>NZ_CP023268.1:0-4986519 GCF_002966855.1 Serratia sp. MYb239
GTGTCACTTTCGCTTTGGCAGCAGTGTCTTGCCCGATTGCAGGATGAGTTACCTGCCACAGAATTTAGTATGTGGATACGCCCCTTGCAGGCGGAACTGAGTGACAACACCCTGGCGCTGTATGCGCCCAATCGTTTCGTGCTGGACTGGGTACGAGATAAATACTTAAACAATATCAACGGACTGCTGAACGATTTCTGCGGTACGGACGCCCCTTTGCTGCGTTTTGAAGTCGGCAGCAAGCCCATCAGCCAAACCGTCAGCGAAGCGGTGGCCGAAAGCCGCAGCGCCCCTGCGGCGCCGGTGGCGCGTACGGCTGCGCCTTCACGGCCGAGCTGGGACAACGCGGCCCCGCAGCCGGAGCTGTCCTATCGCTCTAACGTCAATCCCAAGCACACGTTTGATAACTTCGTTGAAGGTAAGTCGAACCAGCTGGCGCGCGCGGCGGCGCGTCAGGTGGCGGACAACCCGGGCGGCGCCTATAACCCGCTGTTCCTGTACGGCGGCACCGGTCTGGGTAAAACTCACCTGCTGCACGCGGTGGGCAACGGCATTATGGCGCGCAAGGCCAATGCCAAAGTGGTCTATATGCACTCGGAGCGTTTTGTGCAGGACATGGTCAAAGCCCTGCAGAACAACGCGATCGAAGAGTTTAAGCGTTACTACCGCTCGGTTGACGCGCTGCTGATCGATGATATTCAATTTTTTGCCAATAAAGAGCGTTCGCAGGAAGAGTTCTTCCATACTTTTAATGCGCTGCTGGAAGGCAATCAACAGATTATCCTGACGTCGGACCGCTATCCGAAAGAGATCAACGGCGTGGAAGACCGCCTGAAGTCCCGCTTCGGCTGGGGTCTGACGGTGGCGATCGAACCGCCGGAGCTGGAAACGCGCGTCGCGATCCTGATGAAAAAGGCCGACGAGAACGACATTCGCCTGCCGGGCGAAGTGGCGTTTTTCATCGCCAAGCGCCTGCGTTCCAACGTGCGTGAGCTGGAAGGCGCGCTGAACCGCGTGATCGCTAACGCCAACTTTACCGGCCGCGCCATTACCATCGATTTCGTGCGTGAAGCGCTGCGCGATCTGCTGGCGCTGCAGGAAAAACTGGTCACCATCGACAACATTCAAAAGACGGTGGCGGAATACTATAAGATTAAAGTCGCGGATCTGCTGTCTAAACGGCGTTCGCGCTCCGTCGCCCGTCCGCGCCAAATGGCGATGGCGCTGGCGAAAGAGCTCACCAACCACAGCCTGCCAGAAATCGGCGATGCGTTTGGTGGCCGCGACCATACCACGGTGTTGCACGCCTGCCGGAAGATTGAGCAGTTGCGTGAGGAAAGTCACGACATCAAAGAAGATTTCTCCAACTTAATCAGAACATTATCTTCGTAGCGCTATGAAATTTATCGTCGAACGTGAGCATCTGCTAAAACCGTTGCAACAGGTGAGCAGCCCGCTGGGCGGCCGCCCAACGCTGCCGATTCTGGGTAACCTGCTGCTGCAGGTGACGGAAGGTTCCCTGTTGCTGACCGGTACCGATCTGGAGATGGAGATGGTGGCGCGCGTCGCCCTGTCCCAACCCCATGAGGCGGGCGCGACTACCGTCCCCGCGCGCAAATTCTTTGATATCTGCCGTGGTCTGCCGGAAGGCGCCGAGATCGCCGTGACCCTGGAAGGGGAGCGGATGCTGGTGCGCTCCGGGCGCAGCCGCTTCTCGCTGTCCACCCTGCCGGCGGCGGATTTCCCTAACCTGGACGACTGGCAAAGCGAGGTGGAGTTCACCCTGCCGCAGGCGACGCTCAAGCGGCTGATCGAAGCGACCCAGTTCTCCATGGCTCACCAGGACGTGCGCTATTACCTGAACGGCATGCTGTTTGAAACCGAGGGCGCGGAGCTGCGCACCGTGGCGACCGACGGCCACCGGCTGGCGGTCTGCGCGATGCCTATCGAGCAGCAGCTGCCGCTGCATTCGGTGATCGTGCCGCGTAAAGGGGTGATGGAGCTGGTGCGCCTGCTGGACGGCGGCGATACGCCGCTGCAGCTGCAGATCGGCAGCAACAATATCCGCGCCCACGTCGGCGACTTTATCTTCACTTCCAAGCTGGTTGACGGCCGTTTCCCGGATTATCGCCGCGTATTGCCGAAGAATCCGGATAAAACGCTGGAGGCCGGCTGCGATCTGCTGAAGCAGGCGTTCGCCCGGGCGGCCATCTTGTCGAACGAGAAGTTCCGCGGCGTGCGGCTGTATGTCAGCCATAACCAGCTGAAGATCACCGCCAATAACCCGGAACAGGAAGAAGCGGAAGAGATCCTCGACGTGGCGTATGAAGGCACCGAGATGGAGATCGGCTTCAACGTCAGCTACGTGCTGGACGTACTGAACGCGCTCAAGTGCGAAGAGGTGCGCCTGCTGCTGACCGACTCGGTATCCAGCGTGCAGATTGAAGACGCGGCGAGCCAGGCGGCGGCCTACGTTGTCATGCCAATGCGGTTGTGATCGACATCCGGGCTATCTTGCTTGCCATTTTACGTTTGGGCAGTGCTCGCAATCCTCACGTACTCGACGTACGCTCCGGTTGCTGCGCGCTGTCCGCACGTAAACTGCCTGCGCCGATAACGCCCTCACATTGAGCGTCATTTCCCGGTGATAGAATAGGCATGGCATTAACGCGTTTACTGATTAAAGATTTCCGCAATATTGAAGCGGCGGATCTGGCGCCGGCGCCGGGGTTTAATTTCCTGGTTGGCGCCAACGGCAGCGGCAAAACCAGCGTGCTGGAGGCGGTATACACCCTTGGCCACGGGCGTGCGTTTCGCAGCCTGCAGGCCGGACGGGTTATCCGCCACGAGCAATCGGAGTTTGTGCTGCACGGCCGCATAGACAACGGCGCGGAGCGTGAACTGTCGGTCGGGCTGAGCAAAAGCCGCCAGGGCGACAGCAAAGTGCGCATCGACGGCAGCGACGGCCACAAAGTGGCGGAACTAGCCCAGCTGTTGCCGATGCAGCTGATCACGCCGGAAGGTTTTACCCTGCTGAACGGCGGGCCGAAGTACCGGCGCGCTTTCCTTGACTGGGGCTGTTTCCATAACGAACCCGGTTTTTTCACCGCCTGGAGCAACCTGAAGCGGTTGCTGAAGCAGCGCAATGCCGCGCTGCGCCAGGTGAGCCGCTATGCGCAGATTCGCGCCTGGGATCAGGAACTGATCCCGCTGGCCGAGCGCATCAGCGAATGGCGGGCGGCTTACAGCGACGCAATCGCCGCGGATATCACCGCGACCTGCGCGCAGTTTCTGCCCGAGTTCGCCCTCAGTTTTTCGTTTCAACGCGGTTGGGACAAAGAAAGCAGCTATGGCGAACTGCTGGAGCGTCAGTTTGAACGCGACAGAGCATTGACCTATACCGCGTCGGGGCCGCATAAGGCGGATTTCCGCATTCGCGCCGACGGTACGCCGGTAGAGGATTTACTATCGCGCGGTCAGCTGAAACTGCTGATGTGCGCGTTGCGCTTGGCGCAGGGTGAGTTTCTCACCCGGCAGAGCGGGCGGCGTTGCCTGTATCTGATTGATGATTTTGCCTCCGAGCTGGACACCGGCCGTCGCCGGTTGCTGGCCGATCGCCTGAAAGCCACCCAGGCCCAGGTTTTTGTCAGCGCGGTGAGCGCTGAACAAGTAATCGACATGGCCGGTGAAAAGGGCAAGATGTTCCGCGTGGAACAAGGTAAAATAGAGGTTCAACCACAGGACTAAAATGAGCGAGAAACGTTGATGTCGAATTCTTATGACTCCTCAAGTATCAAGGTATTAAAAGGGCTGGATGCGGTGCGTAAGCGCCCGGGCATGTATATCGGCGATACCGATGACGGCACCGGTCTGCACCACATGGTATTCGAGGTTGTGGACAACGCTATCGACGAAGCACTCGCTGGCCACTGTAGTGATATTCAGGTCACCATCCATGCCGACAACTCCGTGTCGGTGCAGGATGACGGCCGTGGCATTCCGACCGGGATCCACCCGGAGGAAGGCGTTTCCGCCGCGCAGGTCATCATGACCGTACTGCACGCCGGCGGTAAGTTCGACGATAACTCTTACAAGGTTTCCGGCGGCCTGCACGGCGTGGGCGTCTCGGTGGTTAACGCCCTGTCCGAGAAGCTGGAGCTGACTATCCGCCGCGATGGACAGGTGCACGAGCAAACCTACAGCCACGGCGAGCCGCAGGCGCCGCTGACCGTGGTCGGCGAGACCGAGCAGACCGGCACCATGGTGCGCTTCTGGCCGAGCCATCAGACCTTCACCAACGTGGTGGAGTTCGAGTACGACATCCTGGCGAAACGCCTGCGCGAACTGTCGTTCCTGAACTCCGGCGTTTCCATCCGTCTGAAAGACAAGCGCAGCGACAAAGAAGACCACTTCCACTATGAAGGCGGCATCAAGGCGTTTGTCGAGTACCTGAACAAGAACAAAACCCCGATCCACCCGAACGTGTTCTATTTCTCCACCGTGAAAGACGATATCGGGGTGGAAGTGGCGCTGCAGTGGAACGATGGTTTCCAGGAAAACATCTACTGCTTCACCAACAACATTCCGCAGCGCGACGGCGGCACCCACCTGGCGGGCTTCCGTGCGGCGATGACCCGTACGCTGAACGCCTATATGGACAAAGAAGGCTACAGCAAGAAGGCGAAGGTCAGCGCCACCGGCGACGATGCGCGTGAAGGCCTGATCGCCGTGGTTTCCGTGAAGGTGCCGGATCCGAAGTTCTCCTCCCAGACCAAAGACAAACTGGTCTCCTCCGAGGTGAAATCGGCGGTGGAACAGCAGATGAACGAACTGCTGAGCGAATACCTGCTGGAAAACCCGTCCGATGCGAAGATCGTCGTAGGTAAAATCATCGACGCGGCGCGCGCACGTGAAGCGGCGCGCAAGGCGCGTGAGATGACGCGTCGTAAAGGGGCGCTGGATCTGGCAGGCCTGCCGGGCAAGCTGGCGGACTGCCAGGAACGCGACCCGGCGCTGTCCGAACTGTACCTGGTGGAAGGGGACTCCGCGGGCGGCTCTGCCAAGCAGGGGCGTAACCGCAAGAACCAGGCGATTTTGCCGCTGAAAGGTAAAATCCTCAACGTGGAGAAAGCGCGTTTCGACAAGATGCTCTCTTCGCAGGAGGTGGCCACCCTGATCACCGCACTGGGCTGCGGCATCGGCCGCGACGAGTACAACCCGGACAAACTGCGTTACCACAGCATCATCATCATGACCGATGCCGACGTCGACGGCTCGCACATCCGTACGCTGCTGTTGACCTTCTTCTACCGTCAGATGCCGGAAATCATTGAGCGCGGCCACGTGTTCATTGCCCAGCCGCCGCTGTACAAAGTGAAGAAAGGCAAGCAGGAGCAGTACATCAAAGATGATGACGCGATGGACCAGTACCAAATCGCCATCGCGCTGGACGGCGCCACCCTGCACACTAACCCTGATGCGCCGGCGCTGTCGGGCGAAGCACTGGAAAAACTGGTGTCCGAGCACAACAGCGTGCAGAAGCTGATTGCGCGTATGGAGCGCCGCTACCCGCGCGCGCTGCTGAACAACCTGATCTACCAGCCGACGCTGGCGGAAGAGGACCTTGGCGACCGTGCGAAAGTGCAAGGCTGGATCGAAGCGCTGGCTAACCTGCTGAACGAAAAAGAGCAGCACGGCAGCAGCTACAGCTTTGAAATCTATGAAAACCGCGAACGTCAGCTGTTCGAGCCGGCGCTGCGCATCCGTACCCACGGCGTGGATACCGACTATCTGCTGGACTTCGACTTCATCCACGGCGGCGAATACCGCAAGATTTGCCAGCTGGGCGAGAAGCTGCGCGGCCTGATCGAAGAGGGCGCGTTTATCGAACGCGGCGAGCGTCGTCAGCCGGTCGACAGCTTCGAAAAAGCGCTGGAGTGGCTGGTGAAAGAGTCACGCCGCGGCCTGGCGGTTCAGCGCTATAAAGGTCTGGGCGAGATGAACGCCGAGCAGCTGTGGGAAACCACCATGGATCCGGAAAACCGCCGCATGCTGCGCGTCAGCGTCAAAGATGCGATCGCGGCGGACCAGTTGTTCACCACCCTGATGGGGGATGCGGTTGAACCTCGTCGCGCCTTTATCGAAGAGAACGCCCTGAAAGCGGCGAACATCGATATCTAAGCGTCGACAGCACGATAAAATCCGCGCCGGGCAACCTGCGCGGATTTTTTTTCGGCTTTTTTCACGCTGACAAGCCAGGCTGAAACGCGTTAGCATGACAAAAAACAGTGGGAGACTGCGCATGGCTATTGAACTGATTGCAATTGATATGGACGGCACGCTGCTCAATCCGCAGCACCAGATTACGCCGGCGGTAAAGCAGGCGATCGAGGCCGCGCGCCGCCAGGGAGTGCACGTGGTGCTGGCGACCGGGCGGCCTTACGTTGGCGTGCAGGACTATTTGCGTCAGCTGGATATTCAGGGAGCTAACGATTACTGCATTACCTATAATGGTGCGTTGGTGCTGCAGGCGGTCGACGGCGCCTGCGTCCTGCAGGAAACGCTGGGTTTTGAGGACTATCTATACTTCGAACAGCTGGCGCGCGAGCTGGGCGTCCACTTCCACGCGTTTGATTTCGACACGTTGTACACCCCGAATAAAGACATCGGCAAATATACCGTGCATGAGGCTTCTCTGACCGGTATCCCGCTGAAATACCGCAGCGTGGAAGAGATGGATCGCCAGATGCGTTTCCCGAAAGTGATGATGATCGATGAGCCGGCGCTGCTCGACGCGGCGATTGCGCGCATTCCCGCCGAAGCGCAGGCGCGCTATACGCTGCTGAAAAGCTCGCCGTACTATCTGGAGATTCTGCATAAGCAGGTGGATAAAGGCGCCGGGGTGAAAATGCTGGCCGAACATCTGGGCATCGCGCAGGCAAACGTGATGACATTGGGCGATCAGGCCAACGATACCGCGATGATCGAGTATGCCGGCGTCGGCGTGGCGATGGGCAATGCGATTGACGAACTGAAAGCGGTGGCGCAGTTTGTCACCAGCAGCAACGCCGAGGACGGTGTGGCGCGGGCGATCGAGAAGTTTGTACTCAATGCCTGACCAATCAGGGGCGCCGCGGCGCCCTTTACACGGCGGCTAACACCCCTTTCGCAATTTGCAGGTCCTGAATCGCCAGCCCGGTGAGATCGGCTACCGTGATCTGCTCCCGGCCGCTGCGGACTTTTCCACCCTGCGCCAACGCGGCGCCAAATTCGACGATCGGCGTCGATGTCAGCATATTTTGCCGGTAAGCCGCCGCTATTTCGCCATATTCCGCACACTGCGCCAGCGCATCAACCAACAGAATATCTGCCTTGGCCGTCAGCGCGGTCGCCAGCTCCTGTTTGCCGTCCGCGTCGGCGCCGACCGCGGTGATATGGGTGCCGGGGCGGATATCCGCCGCCTGCAAAATTGGCTCACGGCTTGGCGTGGTGGTGACGATCAGCCGGCAGTGTGTCGCCAGCTCTGCCGCATCCTGCGTAGTGCGCACCCGGAAGCCCTCGGCTTCGGCATCGTGGCGATAAGCCTCCAGCGCCTGCTGATTCCGGCCCCATACCCATAGGTCGCGGCAGTCGGTAACCGGCTTCAGATATTGCAGCTGCAGCCTTGCCTGCAAACCGGTGCCGAGGATGCCGATCGCCTGAATATCCGGCGGTGCGCAGAGTTCGGCGGCGATGCGTCCGGCCAGCGCGGTGCGCAACGCCGTCAGCCACCCCTCATCCAGCAGCAGCGCCTGCGGTTCACCGGTCAGGGCGGAAAATGCCATCATCAGCCCCTGGTTGCTGGGCAACCCGCGTTCAGCGTTGCGGTAGAAGCCGGTGGACACTTTGACGACGAATAACTCATCCCCCTCCAACCAGGCCGATTTGATACAGCCATCACCGGCCGCCTGTTCAAACAGGAAGTGCTGTACCGGCGGTTGCTGAACCCGGCGCTGCGAATAGGCGATAAAGCCCTGCTTCAGCAGCGCCGTGACGGCATCGGCATCGAAAGCGGCCAGGATTTGCTGCCGGTCAAGGATGCGCATGGTCGATGGCCTTCAGGTATTTCTCCAGCACGATATTTTTGCCGCACAGCACTACCGCGACCTTTTTCCCCTGCAGTTCCGGCGCCAGCTTTATGGCGGCGGCCAGCGCCACGCCGGCCGCACCTTCGATAATCCAGCGCTCGCTGGCGGCCAGGGCGCGCATTGCCCGGCGGATTTCCGCTTCGCTGACCAGCACGCGCCGATCGATCAGGCGCTGGCACAGCGGGAAGGTGATAGCATCAGGTTCGACGCCGCCGGCGGTGCCGTCAGACAGGGTCTCCTGCTCCTCGACCGGGTGGATATGGCCGGCCTCCAGCGCGCTGTACATGCTGGTGGCGTTCTCCGGCCAGCAGCCAATCAGCCGGGTTTTCGGCGACAAATGCTGCAGTACGCTGCCGATGCCTGCAATATACCCGCCGCCGCCGACCGCCACGAATACCGCATCCAGATCGCTAAGCTGTTCGGCCAGCTCCATGCCGCAGGTGCCCTGACCGGCGATCACCTGTTCATCGTTATACGGGGAAATATACACCTTGCCCTGTTCGGCGGCGGCGCGCTCTCCGGCGATTTCCGCCTGCAGTGCATCGCCGGGCACCAGCGTCACATCGGCGCCGAGCGCGCGGATGGCGTCCAGTTTGACCGAGGCGGCGTTCTCCGGCGCATAAACCGTCACGCCGATACCCATCAGTTTACCCGCCTGCGCAATGGCCAGGCCGTGGTTGCCGCTGGAGGCGGCGATCACGCCGTTGCGGCGCTGGGCGTCGCTCAGCAGGCGCAGCTTGTTGCTGGCGCCGCGAAACTTGAAGGAGCCGGTTTGCTGCAAATGGTCGCACTTTAGCCACAGTTCACAGCCTAATTGCTGTGAAAGCAGGATGCTGTGCTCCAGCGGCGTGACGCGTACCTGTGGCCGCAACTGCCGGTGCGCGTCCTCAATGGCGGCGAATAAATCTGTCATACCGACTCCTTAATATTTTTCAGGTAGTTGTAAACCGTGGCGCGGCCGATACCGAGGATTTTCGCGACATAGCCGGCGGCATTTTTTCCCCGGAAGGCGCCCTGGTGATACAGCGCTTCCACCAGCGCCCGTCTGGCGGGGCCGCCCAGCGTCGACAGCGTTTGCTGATGCTGCTGCAGCCACTGGTGAATAAAGGTATTGATGCGTTCCTGCCAGTCGTCCTGGAACAGCACGGCGGGCTGTGGCTGGAGCGTGCTGCCGGACAGGAAAGTCTCCAGCGCCGCTTTGGCGCTGCTGAGCACCGTAATATCCAGATTGATGCACATCAGGCCGATCGGGCGCTGGTTGTCGTCACGCAGCACTGCGCTGATAGAGCGCATTTGGCCGCCGTCCCAGTTGTGCTTCTGATAGGGGCCGAGCACCTGCAGATCCAGGTTGTCCTGCAGGTCGTTCAGGTTGGAATCTTCGCCCAGTTCACGCTGCGAACGGTTATTGGCGATATACACCAGCTTCTGACTGGCCAGATCGTGGATCGCTACTTCGGCATAGGGGGTAAACAGCAGCGCGATGGCATCGGCGATGGCGTGATAGCGGTTCAACATGGGCGGAGGCATTCCGAATAGACTTAAAAGTCTACATTGTACTTTTTATTCCAATTTGTAAAACAAAATTGATGTCAGGTGATTGCCGTGTTTGTTTTGTGACCCAGATTGTAGTACGAGATTTATTAATGGTACTACAATCATGGGGTAGGTAACGGTGAGTCAATAAAGATTGTGCTGCAATCACAGGTATTACCAACGCTGGCGGAGTAAAGTTAAAGCCTGTCCAGCAGGTGAACACAGTGGGGAAACCATGAAGCAGCAGATCGGTAAAACTGACCGCATCATTATTGAGATTGGCCGGCAGATCGTCGGCGGTAAGTATGTTCCTGGTGCAGCGCTGCCGTCAGAAGCGGAGCTGTGTGAAGAGTTTGCTACTTCGCGCAATATCATCCGCGAAGTGTTACGGGCGTTAATGGCCAAACGGCTGGTGGAGATGAAGCGATACCGCGGTGCCTTCGTCACCCTGCGTAATCAGTGGAACTATCTGGATACCGATGTCCTGAACTGGGCGCTGGAGCAGGATTATGATCCGCGCCTGATTGTGGCAATGAGCGAGGTACGCAACCTGGTGGAGCCGACCATCGCCCGCTGGGCGGCGGAGCGTGCCACGTCCAGCGAGTTGGCGGTGATAGAGGCGGCATTGAACGACATGCTCGCCCATCACCAGCAGCGCGAGTTGTTTAATGAGGCGGATATTCGCTACCACGAAGCGGTGTTGGCGTCGGTGCATAACCCGGTATTGCAACAGCTCAGTGTGGCGATAAGTTCACTGCAGCGCGCAGTGTTTGAGCGTACTTATATGCCGGATGAGGACAATATGCCGCGCACGCTGCGTGAGCATCAGGATTTGTATGACGCGATACGTCATCAGGATGCGGATGCGGCAGAGCGCGCTGCGCTGACGATGATCGCCAGTTCGACAAAAAGGTTAAAGGACATGCTATGAGTGACAGCTTTATCGCGATTGACTGGGGTTCCACCAACTTGCGCGCCTGGCGTTATGAACGGGGCGTATGCGTCGACAGCGTGCAGTCCGAAGCCGGAGTCACCCGCCTCGGTGAGCGTTTGCCGCAGCAGGTATTTGGCGAGCTGATGGCCCGTTGGGCGGAGCCGCTGCCGGTGGTGATGGCGGGGATGATTGGCAGCAATGCCGGCTGGATTCAGGCGCCGTATTTGTCTTGTCCGACCCGCCTGACCGGCATCGCCGCCCAGTTGACCACGATAGAGCAAGCCGCGCCGTATCACGCCTGGATTATCCCGGGGATATGCGTTGCTAACGAAGATAACTGTAATGTGATGCGCGGCGAGGAAACACAGCTGGTCGGCGCCTATGCCGCGCGGCCGTCGCCGCTGTACGTCATGCCGGGTACTCACAGCAAATGGGTGCGGATGGACGGGGATGCGCTGGTGGATTTTCGCACCGTGATGACCGGCGAACTGCACCATTTACTGCTGGCCCATTCACTGGTTGGCGCCGGCCTGGGCGAACAGCTGAGTGATGAACGGGCGTTTGAACGCGGGTTGGCGATAGGGCTGAGCGAACGGCATATCGTCCGTCGGCTGTTTGAAACCCGCGCTGCCCATTTGCTTGGCAAGTTGGAAAAGAGCGCGGTCAGCGACTGGTTGTCCGGCCTGCTGATCGGCAATGAAGTGGCGCAGATGCAGCAGGAATTTGCGTTACCGGCGCAGGATGCGTTAACGGTAATCGGCAACCCAAAACTGACGGCGCGTTATGCCCGGGCGCTGAGCATGGCTGGCATGGCTCACAGCGTATTGGATGGCGATGACGTTTTTCAATTAGGCATCAGGAGCATAGTCAATGAGTTGGAATACTAAATTGCCGTTGATCGCTATTCTGCGCGGCATCACGCGGCCGGAGGCAGGTGAACATATAGAGGCGCTGCTGGCAGCGGGTTTTGATGCGATAGAAATCCCGCTGAACTCGCCGGAGTGGGAGGAGAGCATCGGTGATGCGGCGCAGCGTTTTGGCGATCGCGCGTTGATTGGCGCCGGCACGGTATTGCAGACGCAGCAGGTAGAACGCCTGGCGACACTGGGCAGCCGGCTGGTGGTGACGCCCAATACGCAACCGGCGGTTATCAGCCGTGCGGTTGCGCTGGGCATGACGGTGTGCGCCGGCTGTGCGACGGCGACCGAAGCATTCAACGCGCTGGACGCCGGTGCGCAAGCGTTGAAAATTTTTCCGTCCATGTCGTTCGGCCCGTCTTATATCAAAGCGCTGAAGGCCGTATTGCCGCCGCAGGTGCCGGTCTTCGCCGTTGGCGGCATCACGCCGGAAAACGTGCACCAGTATTTGGCCGCAGGTTGTGTTGGCGCAGGATTAGGCAGCGATTTATATCGCGCCGGTCAGCCGCCGGAACGTACCGCGCAGCGGGCCGCTGCTTTTGTCCAAGCCTATAAGGAAGCCACATCATGAAAATCACCAAACTGACCACCTATCGGCTGCCACCGCGCTGGATGTTCCTGAAAGTAGAAACCGATGAAGGCATTATCGGCTGGGGCGAGCCGGTAATTGAAGGACGGGCGCGCAGCGTTGAAGCCGCAGTGCATGAGCTGTCCGAATACGTGGTTGGGCAGGATCCGGCACGCATCAATGATATTTGGCAAACGCTGTATCGCGGGGGTTTTTATCGCGGCGGGCCGGTGCTGATGAGCGCGATCGCCGGCATCGACCAGGCATTGTGGGATATCAAAGGCAAAGCGCTGGGGGTGCCGGTGTACCAGCTGTTAGGGGGGTTGGTGCGCGATAAAATCAAAGCGTATAGCTGGGTCGGTGGCGATCGGCCGGCAGAGGTGATCGCCGGCATAGAAAAACTGACGCAGATTGGCTTCGACACTTTCAAGCTGAACGGCTGCGAAGAGATGGGCATCATTGATAGCTCGCGCAAAATCGATGCCGCGGTGGCGGTGGTGGCGCAGATTCGCGAAGCGTTTGGCAACAAGATTGAGTTTGGCCTCGATTTTCACGGCCGTGTCGCTGCGCCTATGGCGAAGGTCTTAATTAAAGAGCTGGAGCCTTACCGTCCGCTGTTTATTGAAGAGCCGGTATTGGCGGAGCAGGCCGAATATTACCCGCGTCTGGCGGCGCAAACCCATATTCCTATCGCCGCGGGGGAGCGTATGTATTCACGCTTTGATTTTAAACGCATCCTGGCTGATGGCGGCCTAGCGATCGTGCAGCCGGATCTTTCACATGCGGGCGGCATCACCGAATGTTTTAAGATTGCGGCGATGGCGGAATCTTACGACGTATCGTTAGCGCCGCACTGTCCGCTGGGGCCGATCGCGCTGGCTTCTTGCCTGCACGTTGACTTTGTGGCGCGCAACGCGGTGTTCCAGGAACAGAGTATGGGGATTCACTATAACCAGGGGGCGGAACTGTTGGATTACGTGCTTAACAAGGATGATTTCGCCATGGACGACGGCCATTTCTATCCGCCGTGTAAACCAGGGTTAGGGGTTGAGGTGAACGAAGAGCTGGTGGTTGAACGCAGCAAACCGGCTGCCGACTGGCGCAATCCGATCTGGCGCCATGCCGATGGTGCTGTTGCTGAATGGTAAGCGTGCGTTAGTCAAAATAATCAAACCTAATAGGAAAGTATATATATTAAACAGCGCCCGGCTGAGGGGTTTTCCTGGCCGGGTGCACACCTGCAAATAGATAGCTCGGGGGTAAGTGATGAATAACGATCTGTACTCCTCAACCATCAATAAAATGAATGTCAGGATCATTCCTTTTATTATGGTTCTGTATTTAATTGCTTATATCGATCGATCTAATATTTCGGTGGCGGCGTTACAGATGAATGCCGATTTGGCCATGACGGCCGAAATGTACGGTATTGCCGCCGGTATATTTTATATTTCCTATATTATATTTGAAGTTCCGAGCAATGTTATCCTGACCCGTGTTGGCGCAAAACTCTGGATTGCGCGGATTATGGTCACCTGGGGCGTTATCGCGGCCGGCATGAGCCTGGTGCAAACGCCGATGCAGCTGTACATCATGCGTTTCCTGCTGGGCGTCGCCGAAGCCGGCTTTACTCCCGGCATTATTTATTATCTCTCCTGTTGGTATCCGCGCAGCGAGCGTGCACGCGCTATGTCCCTGTTTTATATCGGCGCGGCGCTGGCTTCGGTGATCGGTTTGCCCCTTTCCGGCTCTATTCTCAATCTGCACGGTTTTTTCGGTATTGAAGGCTGGCGTTGGTTATTCCTGTTGGAAGGCATCCCGGCGTTTATGCTGGGGATCGTGGTGTATTTCTATCTGGATGATGCGCCGGAAAAAGCGCGTTGGCTAACTACGGCACAGCGTAGCTGGCTGAGTGAGCAACTGGCCAGTGAAAATGCGCAGACGGCGATCGGTCATCATCATGACTGGCGCACAGCGTTGAAAACCCGGCGCGTCTGGGTGCTGAGCCTGTTATGGCTGCTGCAGGCGTTCGGCACCATTGGCATAACCCTGTTTCTCCCGCTGATCGTGAAAGGTGTGGCGGCGCAGCAGAGCAATTTTATGGTCAGTGTGCTGTCCGCCGTCCCGTTTCTGTTCGCCTGTATTTTTATGTATGTGAATGGCCGCCATTCCGATCTGACCAAGGAGCGCGCCTGGCATCTCGGTTTGCCACTGATGGTCGCTGGTGCGCTGCTGTTGCTGGCGATCTACAGCCAGAATCTGCTGCTGGCGTACGTGTTGCTGGTATTGACCGTTGGCCTTAACTGGGCCATTACGCCTATTTTCTGGGCGGTGACTACCGAAACCGTCGTGGGTGCTGCCGGCGCCGCCTCTATTGCGTTGATTAATGCCGTAGCGAATATTGCCGGCCTGATTTTCCCTCCGGTAATGGGAAGAATAAAAGATGTGACCGATAGCTATAACAGTGCGCTGATTATTGTCGCTCTGGCATTAATTATTGGTGGTGCCATCGGTTTGAAAATTGGCCGGAAAAACATGTCATCCGTTGCTAAAAAAGAAACCAGTATTTCCTCTCGTTACTAGTATTTATCCGGCGAAATCGTACCCTACACACGTATTTCGCCATTATTAAAATCCGAAAAATAACGGAATACGATAATGGAAATGACATTAACCGCAACACCAAAAACCAAGCGTCGCTACCTGACATTATTAATGATATTTGTCACCGTGGTGATTTGTTATGTCGATCGCGCCAATTTAGCGGTGGCGTCGGCGCATATTCAGCAGGAGTTTGGCATCAACAAGGCGCAGATGGGCTATATCTTTTCTGCCTTTGCCTGGACGTACACGCTGTGCCAAATCCCCGGCGGCTGGTTCCTCGATCGCTTAGGTTCCAAACTGACCTACTTTATCGCCATTATGGGCTGGTCGATTGCGACATTGCTGCAGGGGTTCGCCAACGGGTTAAGCGCGTTGATCGGCTTACGGGCGGTCACCGGGCTGTTTGAAGCGCCGGCATTTCCGACGAACAACCGTATTGTGACCAGCTGGTTCCCGGAACAGGAACGTGCATCGGCCGTCGGTTTTTATACTTCCGGCCAGTTTGTCGGTCTGGCGTTTTTAACGCCGCTGTTGATTTGGGTGCAGGAGCTGCTGAGCTGGCACTGGGTGTTTATTATCACCGGAGGCGTCGGCATCGTCTGGGCGCTGATTTGGCACTTCGCGTATCAGTCGCCGCGGAAAAGCAAAGGCGTGAATGAAGCGGAGCTGGCGTATATCCAGGCCGGCGGCGGCATGGTGGACGGCGATGTTCCCGATGAGAAAAAGGCGCGTGTCGCCCTGACAGCGGCGGACTGGAAGTTGGTGTTCCACCGCAAGCTGTTGGGGGTATACATCGGCCAGTTTGCCATTACCTCGACCCTGTGGTTTTTCCTCACCTGGTTCCCTAACTACCTGACGCAAGAAAAACACATTGCTGCGCTGACCGCCGGCTTTATGACCACCGTACCATTTTTGGCGGCATTTTTCGGCGTACTACTGTCAGGATTTGTCGCCGATCGCTTGCTGCGTAGCGGGAAATCGATAGGTTTTGCACGTAAAACGCCGATCATCTGTGGGCTGCTGCTCTCTACCTGCATCATGGGCGCGAACTACACCGACGATCCGTTCTGGATTATGGTGCTGATGGCGCTGGCGTTCTTTGGTAATGGTTTTGCCTCGATAACCTGGTCGCTAGTGTCATCGTTAGCGCCGGTGCGCCTGATTGGCCTGACCGGCGGTTTGTTTAACTTTGTTGGCGGATTAGGCGGAATTACCGTACCGCTGGTAGTCGGCTATCTGGCACAGGACTACGGCTTCGCCCCGTCGCTGATTTATATTTCCGCCGTGGCGCTGATTGGCGCATTGTCCTATTTGTTGCTGGTGGGCGATGTGAAACGGGTGGGGTAATCCGCTAAACTGGCGGCTCAATGCCAGCATGCGCAGGGGAGCCGCCATGAGTCAACGGGACACACAGCTTACGTTCGATCAACGGGGCCATCAGTTAACCAATATCAACGTCTGGACGCCGTGCAGCCAGTGGCTGGCGTATGACGTGCGCCCGAGTGGCGCATCGTTTACCGGGCTGACCATCGAGCGGGTCAACGTAGCCAGCGGCGAAGTGCAGGTGGTGTACCGCGCCGAGCATGGCGCGCACGTCGGCGTGGTGACCGTCAGCCCGGACGCGCCGGCGCGCTATGCGTTTATCCACGGGCCGGAGCACCCGGACAGCCACTGGCATTATGATTTTCATCACCGTCGCGGCGTGATAGTCAGCGAGCCGGACCGCGAACTGGCGGTGACGCTCGACGCGTTGGATATCACCGCCCCCTACACGCCGGGCGCGCTGCGCGGCGGCAGCCATGTTCATGTGTTCAGCCCCGACGGCAGCCGGCTCAGTTTTACCTATAACGATCACGTGATGCATGAGCGCGATCCGGCGCTGGACCTGCGCAACGTCGGCGTCGCGCTGCCGCTGCGCGGCGTTAATCCGCCGAAACAGCATCCGCGTGAATATGACGGCAGCCACTTCTGCGTGCTGGTCAGTCGTACCACGCCGCAGCCGCGTCCGGGAAGCGATGAGATTAACCGGGCGTATGAAGAGGGCTGGGTCGGTAATCACGGCTACCTGAAGCCGGACGGCAGCCGGCAGCGCTGGGCGCTGGCGTTTATCGGCGACACGCTGGCGGAAAACGGTGAAAAACTGCCGGAAGTGTTTATCGTCGACCTGCCGGAAAACGACGCCGACTATGCAAAGGCCGGCGATGAGCCGCTGCAGGGCAGCGAAGGTCGCCTGCCGGCACCGCCGCGCGGCGTGCGACAGCGGCGGCTGACCTTTACCGGCGAACGGCGCAACCCCGGCGTGGCGACAGCGCCGCGCCACTGGCTGCGCAGCGCGCCGGACGGCAGTCAGATCGCTTTTTTGATGAAAGATGATAACGGCGTGGCGCAGCTGTGGACGGTTTCTCCCAACGGCGGGGCGCCGCGGCAGGTGACGCAGGGCAAACATGCGGTGCAGTCGGCGTTTAGCTGGCACCCGCAGGGCGGGCATGTTGCGCTGGTCTGTGATAACAGCGTGATGTTGTGCAATATGGCGACCGGCGCGCTGCGTCGCCTGACGCCGCGTAGCGAGCAGCCGCCCAGCGGCGATGCGGTGGTGTTTTCTCCCGATGGCAAACGGGTGGCGTTTATGCGGGACGTGGCGGGCTTTAGCCAGATATTTATCGTCGAGGTCTAGCAAAGAGGGCGGGTCGGCGTGCGACCCGTATCACGTCAGTGTGTGACGGGGCCTTGTCCCGGGTTGCCGGTAGAGGCCAGATTCTGCTGCTCGCTGCGCAGAATGCGCTCTCTTGGCGAGTCGGCAGTTTTGTCGCTGTCGGCACGCAGGTAGTCGTAAGGCAGCAACACGGTATCCATTACCGCAGAGAAAGGCAGATCCAGCGCCACCAGCGGCTTCATTGCCCAGCCGGTCTCATTGTCTTTCAACATGTTCATACTGGCGCGCGTGCCGGGATAGTAGCCCATATCGGGGCCGCTGTGGCTCATTACGCTGGAGCAACCGCTGGTCGCCAACAGCAGGCAACTGGTCGCCATCAATCTTTTCATCATCATTTCCATCCTGAAGGGTGCTGTTCCCCTGAATTGCTGATTTATCACATCCGGCAGATGCTTTTAAAGGAGCAAAACGCCGCTCTGTGGCGGTTATCTCACTCTTTATTGTATGTGATAAAAAAACTTTCGCTGCCTTCATTGGCAATTTTTTATCTTGGGCGCTTGAAAGGGAAAAAGCAAACCCCATTTAATCTACAAGGCCAAATTAAGAATTCGCCGTCAGGGAATTCCGGTCGTTGCGTCTGTCCATGATGGAAGACCTGTTTTTTAAACCTCGCTAAAGTGCCTTAGGAGGCTATGTTATGCGCAGTTTCGATTTGTCCCCGCTCTACCGTTCCGCAATTGGTTTTGACCGTTTATTTAACGCGCTGGAAGCCGGGCAGAGTCAGGGAAATGGTTATCCTCCCTACAATGTTGAGCTGGTTGACGAGAATCATTATCGCATTGCCATTGCGGTTGCCGGCTTTACCGAGCAAGAACTTGAGATCACCTCGCACGATAATCTGCTGACGGTGCGCGGCGCACACAGCGGCGAGGCGACAGAAAAAACCTATCTGTATCAGGGGATTGCTGAAAGAAACTTCGAGCGTAAATTCCAGCTTGCCGAACATATCCATATTAAAGGCGCCAAACTGGAACATGGTTTGTTGTATATCGATATGCAACGCATCGTGCCGGAAACGTTAAAACCGCGCCGTATCGAAATTAAATGATTGTTATTATTTCCGCTGATTAATTATTTTCAGAGGAAATATCTGATGCCCGCCGAAAGGGGGCGTTATAAGTGTCTCTCGCTTCATAGAAGGAGTAACTATTATGCGTAACTACGACTTATCCCCGCTGCTTCGCCAATGGATCGGTTTTGATAAATTAGCCAGTTCAATGGGCGGACAGGAACCTCAGGGATTCCCTCCCTACAATATTGAAAAAAGTGATGATAACCATTATCGCATTTCCCTGGCGCTGGCCGGATTCAGGCAAAGCGAGCTGGATATCGAGGTGGAAGGCCCGCGCCTGACGGTGCGAGGTAAACCGACGCCGGCGGAGAAACCGGTGGAGTACCTGCATCAGGGGCTGGTCTGCAAAGAGTTCAGCCTGAGCTTTACGCTGGCTGAACATCTGCACGTGGCCGAGGCCCAGTTTGAGAACGGCCTGCTGCACATTGATTTGGTGCGGCAGGTGCCGGAAGCGTTGCAGCCGCAGCGCATCGCCATCGGCAGCACGCCGGGGCTGGAAGAAAAATAACCGGCCGCTGACGCGGTAAAAAAACGGGGGGAAGTCCTGACGGACTTCCCCCCGTTGCGTTTATGGCCGGCGGCGTTATTGCGCTTCGCGGTGCGCCCGCTCCACTTCCTCCGCCAGAATGGCGATGCCGCGTTCGATTTTATCCGGCTCCGGCACGTAGTTCATGCGCATGCACTGATGGGTATGCGGCCACTCGTGCTCCAGCCCCGGGAAGAAGTAGTGCCCCGGCACCATCAGTACGCCGCGCTGCTTCAGGCGCTGGTACAGCAGCTCGGTGCTGATCGGCAGGTCTTTAAACCACAGCCAGAGGAAAATCGCGCCTTCCGGTTTATGGATCAGGCAGCGCTCTTCCGGCAGATAACGGCGGATGGTGGCGATGGTCTGCGTCACCCGTTGCTGGTAGAACGGCTTAATCACTTCGTTTGACAGGCGCAGCAGGTCGCCGCGTTCAATCATTTCCGCCGCGATTGCCGGGCCGATGCTGCCCGGTGACAGGCTGATAATACCGTTCATATTGGTCAGCGCGGTGATGGTTTTCTCATCGGCAATCACGATGCCGCAGCGCGACCCCGGCAGGCCCAGTTTAGACAGGCTCATGCACAGGATGATGTTCGGGTTCCACAGCGGCGTGGCGTCGCTGAAGATAATGCCCGGGAACGGCACGCCGTAGGCGTTATCGATCACCAGCGGAACATCGTGCTGCTGTGCCAGCGCGTCAAGCTGGATCAGCTCGTCATCGGTGATGACGTTACCGGTCGGGTTGGTGGGGCGCGACACGCAGATCATGCCGATATCGTCGCCGATAGTCAGGTTGTCGAAATCGACGTGATACTTGAACTGGCCTTCCGGCAGCAGCTCGATATTCGGCTTGGCGGAGACAAACAGCCCTTCGTCCAGGCCGGCGTCGGCGTAGCCGATATACTCCGGCGCCAGCGGGAACAGCACGCGACGCCGGTTGCCGTCGGCGCAGCGGCCGGCGAACAGATTGAATAAGTAGAAAAACGCGCTCTGACTGCCGTTTGTCAGTGCAATGTTCTGTGGTTCGATCTGCCAGCCCAGCTCTTCACTCAGCAGGGTGGCCAGCGCTTTAAGCAGCGTATTCTTCCCTTGCGGGCCGTCATAGTTGCACAGCGCTTCGGTCAGTTTGCCCTGGTCGAGCATCTCCTGACACAGCTGTTTGAAGTAGTGCTCCATCTCTGGAATTTGCGCCGGATTACCGCCGCCGAGCATGATGGCGCCCGGGGTGCGCAGGCCTTGGTTCAAGTCGTCCATTAAGCGGGTGATGCCCGAGTAACGGGTAAATTTGTCGCCGAAAAGTGAAAAAGTCATAGGTGCAGCATATTGGTTTTTGCAGGGAGTCGCCCACCATACCGCCAGATAATTGCGGGCGCAATGCGCAGGATAAAACCCGCATTAGCGTTAAATTTTAATTATATGCATAATGTTGGGGTTTTGTTCTGATGGGTAAGGGCGGGTGATCCCGCCCGGTACAGAGCGCTATTTCAGCACCTGTGGGTTAACGCAGTTTTCCGTCACCGTGCCGGTCAGCGCGGCGATCAGGTTATCCACCGCGCACTCGGCCATGCCGTAGCGGGTTTCATGGGTGGCGGAGCCAATATGCGGCAGGGCGACCACGTTCGGCATTTTCAGCAGCGGCGAGGAGACCGGCAGCGGCTCTTTTTCGAACACGTCCAGCCCGGCGGCGTGGATAGTGCCGTTTTGCAGCGCCTCAATCAGCGCCTGCTCGTCGACCACCGGCCCGCGGCCGGCGTTGATCAGAATGCTGCTTTGCTTCATCTTCGCCAGCTGTTCGCGACCGATCAGGTGGAAGGTCTGCTCGGTCAGCGGCAGGGTAATACAGACAAAGTCCGACTCGGCCAGCAGGGTATCCAGGTCGCAGTGACGCGCGCCAAAGCGCTGCTCCGCTTCCTGATGCGGGCGACGCGCGTTGTACAGAATCGGCATGCCGAAGCCGAAGTGGGCGCGCTGGGCCAGCGCCAGGCCGATGCGGCCCATGCCGAGAACGCCCAGCGTTTTATGGTGCACGTCGACGCCGAACCAGTCCGGGCCGATGCTGCCCTGCCACTCGCCGGCCTTCACCCGCTCGGCCACTTCCACCACGCGGCGCGCCGTCGCCAGCACCAGGCTCATGATGGTATCGGCCACGGTTTCCGTCAGCACCGTCGGCGTGTGCATCAGCACGATATTACGGGCGTTAAGCGCCTCGACGTCGAAGTTGTCATAGCCGACGGAGACGGTGGATGCCGCACGCAGTTTCGGCGCCTGCTGCAGAAAGGCTTCATCAACCTTGCCGCCGGAACCGATGATCCCCTCGGCCTGTTGCAGCGCCTGTTTGAATTCATCGGCATTGTCAGGATTCAGGCCGTTGAAGGCATGTACGGTGAAATGTTGTTCCAGGCGTTCACGCAGGGCGGCGGGGAGTTTTTTGTACAGTACGATCGAAGGCTTCATCTTGAACTCCAGTTGGCCCCGCGGGGCCAAAGCGCTGTGCTTTGGCCCGCGGGACGGACTCGTTTTGAAAACAGAAAGTGTAGCTAATTACGCCAGTTGCGGCTGCGCGTCGTTACGCGGGGGCTTGACCACCAGTGTCACCACCACCGCCACCACCAGCGCGACGGCCATAAACATATAGGAGGCCGCCGGCGTGCCGGTGGCGCCGTTCAGGTAGCCGACGAACCAGGAACCGAAGAACGATCCCAGAGCGCCCATGCTGTTGATCAGCGCCATGGCGCCGCCGGCCACGTTTTTCGGCAGCATTTCCGGAATGATGGCGAAGAACGGGCCGTAAGGGGCGTACATGGCCGCGCCGGCCACCACCAGCAGACCGTAAGACACCCAGAAATGATCGGCGCCTACCGCATAAGAGCCGAAGAACGCCAGCGCGCCGACCAGCAGCAGCGGCCAGACGAACAGTTTGCGGTTCTGCATCTTATCAGAGGCCCAGGAGACCACGATCATGGCGATGGTCGCCGCCAGATATGGCACCGCGGACAGCCAGCCGGCCTCTACCATGCCCATATTCATGCCGCTGCGCAGAATCGACGGCAGCCACAGCACGAAACCGTACACGCCGATGCTCCAGGCAAAGTACTGGACGCACAGCAGGATCACGTTGCGCGAACGGAACGCCTCGCCGTAGTTGCGCACCGCCTTGATGCCCTGCTGCTCGGCTTCCAGCTGCGCCTGCAGCGCCTGTTTTTCTTCTGCGTTCAGCCAGCCGACCTGAGACGGTTTGTCTTTCACCAGCGCCCACCAGCAGAAGGCCCAGATTACCGCCGGAATGCCCTCGATGATAAACATTTCACGCCAGCCGAAGGCGTGAATCAGGTAGCCGGACACCACCGACATCCACAGGACGGTCACCGGGTTGCCGAGGATCAGGAAGGTGTTGGCGCGTGAACGTTCGGATTTGGTAAACCAGTTGCTGATATAGATCAGCATCGCTGGCATCACCGCCGCTTCCACCACGCCAAGCACAAAGCGGATGGCCGCCAGCATCGGGATATTGCTGACCACGCCGGTCAGGGAGGCGCAGCCGCCCCACAGGATCAGGCACCAGAAGATCAGCTTTTTAACGCTGCGGCGCTCGGCGTAGATAGCGCCGGGAATTTGGAAAAAGAAGTAACCCAGGAAAAACAGCGCGCCCAGCAGCGAGGACATGCCTTTGGTAATGCCGAGGTCGTCGTTGATGCCGGCGGCCGAGGCAAAGCTGAAGTTGGCGCGGTCGAGATAAGCCAGACTGTAGGTGATAAACACGATGGGCATGATGTACCACCAGCGTTTAGCCGCAACGGTTGCTTTATTCATGTTCAGATTCCTCAGTGGTGTCGTTTCCGCGCAGACGGGCTGCCAATCCCGCGGAAGCGGTTCTCCCGACGTTGTCTGGGTGTAGGGCCAGAGGGGCGTCTTGGGAGCCGGCGGTTAGCCGATTATGTTTTTTTGTTGGCCCGTGGCGGTCAGGTACGGCCTGCGGCCGCGTCTGACCACGGCGGGATCACTCCGCCAGCGCCGCGCGGGTTGGCAATCCTTCGCTGTCGCCGATGGCCTGAATGGCCAGCGAGCCGATCTTGTTGCCGCGCTGCACCGCCTGTTTTAGCGTTTTGCCTTCCAGCAGGGCGCTAAGGGTCCCGACGGCAAAGCCGTCTCCCGCACCAACGGTATCCACCACGTTGCTGACTTTAATTGCCGGCACCGCCGCACAGTCGCCGGCGGCGGTTTTAAACCAGGCGCCGTCCGGGCCGGTTTTGATGATCACCGCCTGCACGCCGCGCTCCAGATAGAAATCGGCAATGCCTTCCGGCGTTGACTGACCGGTGAGGATTTGCCCCTCTTTCAGCCCCGGCAGCACCCAGTCGGCGGCGAACGCCAGTTTGTTCAGCTGTTCGATCATCACCTGCTGGCTGGACCACAGCACCGGGCGCAGGTTGGGATCGAAGGAAATGGTTTTGCCCATCGCGCGCATTTCATGCGCGGCGAAGTGGCTCAACTCCAGCGACTGGCCGGAGAGCGCGGCGGCGACGCCGCTAAGATGCAGGTGACGCGCCGCGCCGAAGTAGTCGCGGTTGAAGTCGGCGGTTGACAGATGGCTGGCGGCGGAGCCTTTGCGGAAGTACTCCACGGTGGGATCGGTTCCATCTGTGTTCTTGGATTTGATCTGGAACCCGGTCGGATACTGGCCGTCGACCGTCACCTGCTGATAGTTAATGCCTTCTTTTTTCAGCTGCTGCAGAGTGAAGCGGCCGAAGGTGTCGTTACCCACCCGGCTGACCCAGCCGACCTGCAGGCCGAGGCGCGCCAGGCCGATGGCGACGTTCAGCTCCGCCCCGGCGATGCGTTTGGTGAAGTGTTCCACCTCCGCCAGATCGCCGGTCTCCGCCGCGACGAACATCGCCATGGCTTCGCCCAGCGTGACGACATCCAGAGAGGTATTGCGCTGTGCTGTCAGTATGCTCATGGTGATTACTCCGCGCGTAACAGGTTGACGTAGTGACGGGTAACGGCCTCAAGGTCGTCGCCCTGCAGGGGGAATTCGATACCGCGCGGCACGTCCGCCGGCAGTTGAGCCAGAAGCCGGCGCCACTCGTCGCCGGCATCGTCCAGCGCAATGGCGCGCCAGCCGCGCGGCCCCTGCACCGCCGCTTTGACGTGGATATAACCGACGTGACGCGCCAGGCGTTCGGCTGCGGCGCGGGGGTCTTGCCCCACCCAGAGCCAGTTGGCCATGTCGAAGGTCATGCTGATCGGCAGCTGGCTATCTTCCGCCGCGTGCAGGAAGGCGTTCATCGGCGACAAAATCCCGCAGTCGGCGGTCTGGTCGTTTTCCACCACCAGCTGAACCGGATGTTGCATCAGGTCCACTTTCAGTTCAGTGAAATCAAAGCCCGGCTGGTAATGGCCCAAAGAGAGTTTCAGACGGCGCGCTTTCAGCGCCTGGGCCTCCGCCAGCAGCGCGGGCAGTTTAGGGTTAACGTGATGATCGGGAGTGAAAAGCGGCTCCGGGGCGGAATACACCGTGAACAGCTGCTGACGTTCGATCTCCTGCGCCAGCTGCGGCAGGTTATCCAGTTCGGCCGGGCTGAACAGTTCCCGGCGGATTTCCACGCCGTCCGCGCCGGCATCGGCAATGATCGGCAGCATGGCGGCCTGTCCGCCCCGCTGCTGAACGGTATCCGTGCCGTAAGCGCCGGTCACCACGATAACTTCTCTTTTCATATTTTTACTCCTGAGGTGGCGAAATCTCCACCGCTGCTGTTAATGGCACGTTAAATGGAACCGGTTCCATATAAAAGCCTCAGAATGTAAAAATATGATCGCAATCACGACAATGCAGCAAAGACGCGGGGCGGAGCGTGATAAACGCCGGAATTAACGGGTGGTGGAGCCGCGTACGATCAGTTCACCGGAGAACACACGCTCGTCAGGCGGAGCGTCGCGGCCTTTGATGCGTTGCACCAGCTGTTCCAACGCGGCATGGCCGATCTGGTAGGTCGGCTGCTTCAGCGTGGTGATGCCGACGCCGGCCAGCTCGGCCCATTCCAGTTCGTCAAAGCCCAGCAGGCCGATGTCGCTGCCCCAGTGGATGCCCAGCCGGCGCATCGCGCGCGCCACCTGCAGCGTCAGGGCGCCGTTGGCCGACAACACCGCCTTGCGCATGCCGCGGCGGCGGGTGTGGAAATCGCGCAGCGTCTGCTCCAGCTGCGCGGCGTCGTTCAGCGGGGTTTCCGTCTGCTCGGCGATCAGGTCTGGGTGCTGCTGCGTCATAATCTGGCGGAAGGCGTGCAGACGTTCGAGGCGCGTATTGACCGTGCCGACCGGCTCGCTGAGGAATAAAATCGCCTCAAACCCCTGCTGCACCAGGTGCTCGGTGGCGATCACGGTGGCCTCGTGGTTGTTCAGGCCGACCACGTCGCAGGCAAAGTCGGGGATCTTGCGGTCGATCAGCACCATCGGCAGCTGCGACTGCTGCAGCTGCGACAAGGCTTCCTCCCGCATGCCGACGGCGTTCACCACAATGCCTTCCACCCGGTAGCTGCTGAGCAGCTGCAGGTAGTGCTGTTCCTGATTGACTTCGTTATTGGTGTTGCACACCAGCAGGGTAAAACCGTGCTGACGACAGGCGGCTTCGATGCCGCGCATCACGTCGACGGAGTAGGGATTGGTGATATCGGCGATGATCAGGCCGATCAGGCGCGTTTGTCCGCCTTTCAGGCTGCGGGCCATCTGGCTGGGGCGATAGTCGAGCTGCAAAATCGCCTGTTCGATACGCTGTTTGAGCGGGGCGGAAAGCAGGTGCTGTTCACCGTTGAGATAGCGCGACACGCTGGTTTTGCCGGTTTTGGCCATTTTCGCCACGTCGCTGATGGTGGCGCGCCCGGTTGCACGTGAAGCTTTCACACTGCTCACAATCAATCCCCCGTAGATTTATTGCCAAGGAGACTAACATAGTGCGCGGCGCTCTTCCTACTGACGAAGAGCCTGATGGGGCCGGCGCTGAAGCAGGGCGGTCGCGCACGGGGCTGGACGTTGCCCGGCCCCGTCAACAGCCGCCGGTTACTGCAGCGGGCTGAGGGTGATTTCCACGCGACGGTTTTGCGCCTTGCCTTCGGTGGTGCTGTTGGAGGCAATCGGGTTGTCCGGGCCGGCGCCGACGCTGCGGATGCGGTTGGCGGCTACGCCCTGGGTGATCAGCGCGCTGCTGACGCCGTCGGCGCGCTGCTGCGACAGCTTCATATTGTGGGCGCGCGCACCGGTGCTGTCGGTGTAGCCGACAACGTTAACCGCGGTTTTCGGGTACTCTTTCAGCACCATCGCCACGCCGGTCAGGGTGTTGGCGCCCGCCGGTTTCAGCGTGCTGCTGTCGGTGTCGAAGGTGACATTGTTCGGCATGTTCAGCACGATGTTGTCGCCCTGACGGGTAACGCTGACGCCGGTGCCGCGCATTTTGTCGCGCAGTTTCGCTTCCTGCACGTCCATGTAGTAGCCTGCGCCGCCGCCGAGGGCCGCACCGGCCGCAGCGCCGATCAGCGCGCCTTTGCCGCGGTCTTTCTTCGATGACGACAGTGCGCCGATGCCAGCGCCCAGCGCCGCGCCCAGGCCGGCGCCGACGCCGGATTTACCTGCCTGAGACTCGCCGGTGTAAGGGTTGGTGGTACAGGCCGACAGAGCCATGGTCATCGCCACGGCGGCGGCGATAATCGCAACGCGTTTTTTCATGTTATTTCCTTTTGTGCATCAAAATCTGTGCGCATATTTCCAATCGGGAAGCGCTTAAAAATAGCCATTGGGCCAGCGCCAGCGTGAAGACTCCATGTGGCGCGCTAGTATGACGTCTTTTCCGGCCGGCAGTTCCGGCCAGGCGCGACAAACGCTTTTTTTGTGCCTTTTCAGGCGCCTCTGTTATCCGGCAAAACGCGTGGGATGGCTATGTCCAGAATTCTGAAAGCGCATTGCTGAACGTTATTTACGGCGTTTTGGGGTAACAGAGACAATCGGTGAGATGATCGTTCACCAGGCCGCTGGCCTGCATAAAGGCGTAGCAGATGGTGGAACCGATAAATTTGAAGCCGCGTTTTTTCAGTGCTTTCGACATGGCGTCGGAGACTTCGGTCTTTGCCGGCACCTGCGCCAGTTCGTGCCAGTGATTAAGCTGCGGCCGGCCGTCGACAAAGCGCCAGATAAAGGTGACGAACTCCTCGCCGGCGGCCTGCATTGCCAGATAGGCGCGGGCATTGGCGATGATCGCTTCGATTTTGCCGCGGTGGCGGATAATGCCGGCATCCTGCAGCAGCCGCTCCACGTCCTGTTCGGTCATGGCGGCGACCCGCGCCGGATCGAAGTTATGGAAGGCGCGGCGGTAGTTTTCACGCTTTTTCAGCACGGTGATCCAGGAAAGCCCCGCCTGCTGCCCCTCCAGACACAGCATTTCAAACAGTTCGCGCGCATCGGTGGTCGGCACGCCCCATTCATGATCGTGATAGGCCAGATACAACGGATCGGCGGTGACCCAGCCGCAGCGTTGGTCAGTCATACAAAGTTCCTTTTTCTGTATATATTTACAGCCATCATTGCCCTAAACGGCGTATCTGGCAAGTCTCTGATTATTTTATTATCTGCCGCCTTGACGTGAGGGAAAAGCCGACAATATTTATAACAGTGCCGTTTAACAAATGGTCAAAAAATACGCGGTTTTTTCTTTAATATTTACGGACTCTCAGGAGTCAATTCATGCCTCTAAAAATAATGCGCGCTCCCGGCAGGGCAGCGCTGGCGGTGGCTTTAGTCCTGGGGCTGGCGGCGTCCGCATCGGCCCATGAGCGGGTGTATGTGTTTGGCGACAGCCTGAGCGACAGCGGCAACAACGGACGCTACACCTACGATGGCAGCCGGCATCAGCTGTACGACGAAGCGCTGGCGCAGCGTATCGGTGCGGCGCTGCTGGCGTCCGATCTCGGCGGCGACAACTATGCGGCCGGCGGTGCGGTGGCGGTGCCGGCGCTCAACCCGGCGGACAATACCCAGGAACAGGTGCAGCGCTATCTGGGGCAGAACAACGGCCGCGCCGACGGTAACGGCCTGTATATTCACTGGATCGGCGGCAACGATCTGGCGGCGGCGGCGTTAAATCCGGCTACAGCGTCGCAGGTCAGCTATAACAGCGCGGCAGCGGCGGCGCTGCAGGTACGCTCCCTGCTGGATGCCGGCGCCGGTACGGTGATCGTGCCGACGGTGCCGAACATCGGCTTTACCCCGCAGTTGATGGAAGCGATTGTGCAACAGGCGCTGGCGCCGGTGCAGGCCGCCGCACTGCAGGCGGCCTATGCGGCGCTGAACGCGGTGGCGACGCCGGACGCCGCCTCGCGGCAGCAGGCGATTCACCGGGCGCTGAGCGCAGCGGCCCAGCAGGGCAGCAGCGATCCGCAGATGCAGCAGGCGATCGCCGCACAGCTGATCGCCGCCTATGACAGCCTGAGCGCGCAGGCGGGCCAACTGACCGATTTTTATAACCGCAGCGAGGACCAGTTGCTGGCGCAGGGCGGCGGCAATATCGTACGCGCCGACGTGAACCGGCTGTTTGGCGAGGTGATCGCCAATCCGCAGCAGTTCGGCTTCACCAATACCGCCGGCATGGCGTGTCCGGCCGGCGTTTCTTCGGCGGTATGTCGTTCCGCCGCGCCCGGTTTTAACGACGGCCAGGCCTTCCTGTTTGCCGACCATTTCCACCCCAGCCCGCAGGCGCACCTGCTGATTGCCGATTATATTCAGGCGGTGCTGGACGGCCCGGCGCAGGCGGCGGCGCTGACGCAGGCGACGGCGGCGATGGCGCGCGACAGCCGCGCCACCCTCGACAGCCGTCTCCAGCAGCTGCGCAGCGGCGGCAACCCGCAGGGGGCGTTGGGGGTATTCGGCGGCTATGCCGGGCAACATTATGATTATGCCGCCAATAACGCGGCCGGCGACGGCAACGCCACCACCCACAATCTGACGCTGGGGGTGGATTACCAACTGACGGACCGCTGGCTGATCGGCGCGCTGATCGCCGGCGCCAATGACGATCAGCAACCCTCCAGCCGCTATGACTACAAGGCGCGCGGCGTGCTGTTCTCCGCCTTTACCTCGCTGGATGTGTTTGAACACGGCTGGGTGAATGCCGATCTGCACTACGCCAGACTGGATTACGACGATATTCGCCGCAGCGTGCAGCTTGGCCCGCTAACGCGCAGCGAAACCGGTTCGACCTCCGGTAAACAGTGGGGTGCACGCGTTACCGCCGGCTATGACTTCCCGCTGACCGCCAGCCTGACCACCGGGCCGATGGCGCAGTTTGCCTGGGACTACAGCAACGTTTCCGGCTATAGCGAAGACGGTAATGACAGCACCGCGATGCGCTTTAACGATCAAACCTACCATTCGCAGATCGGCGCGCTGGGCTGGCGGCTGGACAGCAATCTCGGTGTGGTTAATCCGTACGCTGAAATCAGCTATCAGCATCAGTTCGGCGACGACGTATATCGCGCCGGCGGCGGTCTGAAGTCGACGCAAACCTCGTTTACCCGTGACGCCGCCGGCCAGGATAAAAACTGGGTCGATGTGACGCTCGGCGCCAATATGCCGCTGACCGACCGGGTGGCGGCGTTCGCCACCGTATCGCAAACCGGCGGCCTGAGCAGCGGCGAACAGGTGATGTACAACGTCGGCGTCAGCGCCCGCTTTTGATGAGCCTGCCGGGCGTTTTCCTACGCCCGGCGCATATCAGGCGGGATGGCGCGCAATGCTGGCGGCGGCGGCGCGGGCGGTAATTTTCTTTTCCGGCTGCAGCCGGGTCATGCACAGCATGCTGCAGAAAGAGACCAGCGCGGTGGCGAAGAACATCGCGCTGTAGCCGTGCTGCTGCGCCAGCCAGCCGCTGAGCATCGGCGCGCTGATGGACGCCAGGTTGGCGATGGCCAGCGTAATGCCGCTGTACGCCCCGACCGACGCTTTCGGCGTCACGTCCAGCACCACCGACCAATACACGTTATTCACCAGCGCGTTCAGCGCGTTGCCCAGCGTCATCAGCGCAATAATCGCGGCGGGCGACTGCATAAACGGGATCAGCAGGAAGCAGCCGGCGGTCAGCAGCAGCGTGACGGCGGCGAACAGATTGCGCGCCACACGCAGGTTACCGCTGCGCGCCAGCAGCGCATCGGTGATGCGTCCGCCGAGCAGCACGGTGAAGCAGGCGCCGCTCCACGGGATCATCGCCACATACCACAGCGCATGCAGGTCGTAATGGAAGCTGTCCTGCAGATATTTCGGTCCCCAGGTGACCAGCACAAAGGTGACATACAGAAAGGAAAAGTAGCCGAGCGCGTTGAACACCAGGGTGCGGTTGGTGAAGAACGCCCGCCACGGCAGCGGCGCCTGATGCTCGTCATTTTCCTCCCGATCGCTGCCAATTGCCGCCAGTTCGGCGGCGTTAACCTTCGGGTGCTGCGCCGGCGTATCGGTAAAGCAGGCGGCGAACAGCAGAATCGCCAGCAGCGAGAACAGCCCGAGCAGCATAAACATACTGCGCCAGTCGTCGGTCAGCAGCAGCAGGCCGACCGCCAGCGGCGCGGTCAGCAGCGAGCCGATCTGCGTGCTCAGCAGCCCGATACCCAGCGCGAAGCCGCGCTCTTTGCGCGGCGACCAGTGGCCGATGGTTTTATTCATCAGCGCGTAGGCCGGGCCTTCGGCAAAGCCGAACAGGATGCGCAGGGCGGCGAAGCCCATCAGCGCGGAGCCGCCGAACAGCGCAACGCCCAATTCGCCCGCCCAGGCGGTGGCGATCTCCAGCAGCGACCACAGCGCGCCGGCCAGCAGCCAGACTTTTTTGCTGCCGACGCGGTCGGCGAGGATGCCGCCGCACAGCGAGCCGAACAGATAGCCGAAGCCGAAGTAGCCCAGCACCGCCCCCAGCTGCGTCTTGTTGAAACCGAACTCGCGGGCGATGTCGTTGGCGGCGAACGACAGCGCGCCGCGATCGACATAGTTAATCAGCGCGATAAAAAACATCATGGCGAAAATGCGGTAGCGATAACGACTGTCTGCCTGCATGGAACAACCTCCTGAGCGTGGGGAACCTCAGGCAGCGAGCAAGATTGGTGCCAGCCGCGGCGATAAACGGCGCAGTGCGCGCCGGCCGCGGCGGCGGAGAGGCCAGGCGGCAGCAGAACATGCGCTTTCAGCGTGCCGATGCGCCGCGCTGGTGCGCAAAACGTTTTTTTGCACGCTGATTTACACCGGAGGCCGGATTCTGGCTGTATATCTTACGGTCAACGGGTATACTGGCCCATTCCATCTAAATCCACTTGTATCGCGTGCGAATCTAACATGCAAAAGTTTGATACCAAGACCTTTCAGGGCCTGATCCTGACACTGCAGGACTATTGGGCGCGCCAGGGCTGCACCATTGTTCAACCATTGGACATGGAAGTCGGCGCGGGAACCTCTCACCCTATGACCTGCCTGCGTGCGCTGGGCCCAGAGCCGATGGCCTCCGCCTATGTGCAGCCGTCCCGCCGTCCGACCGACGGCCGCTACGGTGAAAACCCGAACCGCCTGCAACACTACTACCAGTTCCAGGTGGTGATTAAGCCTTCACCGGACAATATTCAGGAACTGTACCTGGGCTCGCTGAAAGAGCTGGGTCTGGATCCGACTATCCACGACATCCGCTTCGTGGAAGACAACTGGGAAAACCCGACGCTCGGCGCCTGGGGCCTGGGCTGGGAAGTGTGGCTGAACGGCATGGAAGTGACCCAGTTCACCTACTTCCAGCAGGTCGGCGGCCTGGAGTGCAAGCCGGTGACCGGCGAGATCACCTACGGCCTGGAGCGTCTGGCGATGTATATCCAGGGCGTGGACAGCGTCTACGATCTGGTGTGGAGCAACGGCCCGCTGGGCGTAACCACCTACGGCGACGTGTTCCATCAGAACGAAGTGGAGCAGTCGACCTACAACTTTGAATACGCCGACGTGGATTTCCTGTTCAGCTGCTTCGAGCAGTACGAGAAAGAAGCGCAGCAGTTGCTGGCGCTGGAAAAACCGCTGCCGCTGCCGGCGTATGAGCGCATTCTGAAGGCCGGACACACCTTCAACCTGCTGGACGCGCGCAAGGCGATCTCCGTCACCGAGCGTCAGCGCTATATTCTGCGCATCCGCACGCTGACCAAAGCCGTGGCGGAAGCCTACTACGCGTCCCGCGAGGCGTTAGGCTTCCCGATGTGTAAAAAGAACGAGAACTAAGAGGCAGCCATGACTCAACAGACTTTCCTGGTGGAAATCGGCACGGAAGAGCTGCCGCCGAAGGCTCTTCGTTCCCTGGCGGAATCCTTTGCCGCCAACTTCAGCGCCGAGCTGGACAACGCCAACCTTGAGCACGGCGACGTCAGCTGGTTCGCCGCGCCGCGCCGTCTGGCGCTGAAAGTGGCGAACCTGAGCGCGGCGCAGGCCGATCGCGAAGTTGAAAAACGCGGCCCGGCGATTGCGCAGGCGTTTGACGCCGAAGGCAAGCCGAGCAAAGCGGCCGAAGGCTGGGCGCGCGGCTGCGGCATCAGCGTCGATCAGGCCGAGCGTCTGAAAACCGACAAAGGCGAGTGGCTGCTGTACCGCGCGCTGGTCAAAGGCCAGTCCGCGCAGCAGCTGCTGGCGGAGATGGTCAGCACCGCGTTGGCGAAGCTGCCGATTCCGAAACTGATGCGCTGGGGCGACCAGGAGACTCAGTTCGTGCGTCCGGTGCATACCGTGACCATGCTGCTGGGCGATGAGCTTATCCCGGGCACCGTGCTGGGCATCGAGTCGGCGCGCACCGTGCGCGGCCACCGTTTTATGGGCGAGCCGGAATTCACCCTGGATAACGCCGACCAGTATCCGCAAATCCTGCTGGAACGTGGCAAAGTGGTGGCGGATTATGAAGCGCGTAAGGCGATCATCAAGCGCGACGCCGAGCTGGCGGCGCAAAAGATTGGCGGCAAGGCCGATCTGAGCGACAGCCTGCTGGAAGAAGTGGCGTCGCTGGTGGAATGGCCGGTGGTGCTGACGGCGAAGTTTGAAGAGAAATTCCTGGCGGTGCCGGCGGAAGCGCTGGTGTACACCATGAAGGGCGACCAGAAGTACTTCCCGGTGTACGACGCCGCGGGCAAACTGCTGCCGAACTTTATCTTCGTCGCCAATATTGAATCGAAAGATCCGCAGCAAATCATCTCCGGTAACGAGAAGGTGGTGCGCCCGCGTCTGGCTGACGCCGAGTTCTTCTTCGACACCGACCGCAAGCAGCGTCTGGAAGACAACCTGCCGCGGCTGGAGAGCGTCCTGTTCCAGAAGCAGTTGGGCACCCTGCGTGACAAAACCGACCGCATTCAGGCGCTGGCGGGCTGGATTGCCGGCCAGATCGGCGCCGACGTCAACCACGCCACCCGCGCCGGCCTGCTGTCGAAGTGCGACCTGATGACCAACATGGTGTTCGAATTTACCGACACCCAGGGCGTGATGGGCATGCACTATGCGCGTCACGACGGCGAAGCGGAAGACGTGGCCGTCGCGCTGAACGAGCAGTATCAGCCGCGCTTTGCCGGCGATGCGCTGCCGCAGTCGCTGGTCGCCTGTTCGTTGGCGATTGCCGACAAGATGGACACCCTGGCGGGCATCTTCGGCATCGGCCAGCACCCGAAAGGCGACAAAGACCCGTTTGCGCTGCGCCGCGCGGCGCTGGGCGTGCTGCGTATCATCGTTGAGAAGAACCTGCCGCTGGACCTGCAGACCCTGACGGAAGAAGCGGTGCGCCTGTACGGCAGCAAGCTGACCAACGCCAAGGTGGTGGATGAGGTGGTGGACTTTATGCTGGGCCGTTTCCGCGCCTGGTATCAGGAAGAAGGCCACGCGGTCGACACCATTCAGGCGGTGCTGGCGCGTCGTCCGACCAAGCCGGCGGACTTTGACGCCCGGGTGAAAGCGGTGAGCCACTTCCGCACGCTGGACGAAGCGGCGGCGCTGGCGGCGGCGAACAAGCGCGTCTCCAACATTCTGGCCAAATCCACCGACACCCTGCTGGATCAGGTGCGCGCGTCGGTGCTGAAAGAGCCGGCGGAGCTGAAGCTGGCGACGCATCTGGTGGTGCTGCGCGACAAGCTGCAGCCGTACTTCGCCGAAGGCCGCTACCAGGAAGCGCTGGTGGAGCTGGCGGCGCTGCGTGAAACCGTCGACGAGTTCTTCGAAAGCGTGATGGTGATGGCGGAAGATGAAGAAGTGCGCGTTAACCGCCTGACGCTGCTGAGCAAACTGCGCGAGCTGTTCCTGCAGGTGGCGGATATCTCCGTGCTGCAGTAAGTCTGCGCGGTGAGGAACGAAGGCGCCTGCGGGCGCCTTTTTTTACGCCTTTTTGCCGCGGCGATCGGTAAATCGCGTATCGAACCCGCATCAGTTGTTCTATTCTTATAGGCGCAGGGAGAGCGAAAAAGGCAGGAAGCTGATGAAAAGACACGTTTATCACGGGAGTTATTTCACATGGCGGTAGGGATTCAGAGCAAAGGCGTAATGCGCTGGTTGGCGCCGATTGTGGCGTTGTTGGTGGTGATGCAGCTGACCGCCTGCGGCGATAAAGAGCCGGAGCAGCGCAAGGCATTTATCGACTATCTGCAAAACACCGTAATGCGCAGCGGCGTGAAAATACCGACGCTGAGCGAAGACCAAAAGCAGAAGTTTGGCAACTATGCCGGCGATTACGCAATTTTAGTCGCATTTTCACAGCAGTTAACCAAATCCGTTGACGCCAGTCTGACACCGGCGATCGATCAGGTGAGCCAGATCCGCACCGCGCAGGATTACATCAGCAAGCGCGACGGGCTGCAGCAGTCGATAGGCGCGCTTAATCTGCTGGGGCAGCAGATACAGACCGCCAAGTCGCAGGCGGACAGCGCCCGTACGGCGCTGAAGCAGCCGGACGATCTGAAGGCGGTGTATAACCAGGCCTATGACAAAATCGTCACCGCGCCGGCCAACGCGCTGATGCCGACCATTCCGGCAGCGGCCGGCTTTATTCAGGAGCTGGTGCAGGTAGGGGATTTCCTGCAGGCGCAGGGCAATCAGGTCAGCTTTAACAACGGCGGCGTGCAGTTCCGCAATCAGCAGCAGGTAGCGCAGTACAACGCCATGATGACCAATCTGGCGGCGAAGCAGCAGGACCTGCAGAACGCACAGAAAGCCATCAATGAGGTGGTGCGTTAAGCCTGCCGGACATGCGCCCTGACCAGCAGGGCGCATTTAGCGTTAGTCCGTGACTTTGACGGCCTCTTTTTCTTTCACCGCGCGCTGGCGCTCGACGTCGGGCGCATCGCTGTAATAGCGGCCGTAAAAACAGTCCAGCAGGAGCTGCCGAAGATCCTTAATCAGCGGATAGCGCGGATTGGTGCCGGTGCACTGGTCATCGAAGGCGTCAACCGCCAGCTTATCCAGCACCGACAGAAAATGCGTTTCATCAACGCCGGCCTCCTGCAGCGAAGCCGGGATCGCCAGCTCCGCCTTTAATCCCTCCAGCCACGTCAGCAGGTTCTCGACCTTTTGCTCTGCGCTGTCGCCGGCGGCGGCCAGCCCCAGATGATCGGCGATTTCGCCATAGCGGCAGCGGGCCTGCGGGCGATCGTACTGGCTGAAGGCCGTCTGCTTGGCGGGGCCGTCATTGGCGTTGTAACGAATGACGTTGGTCAGCAGCATGGCGTTGGCCAGCCCGTGGGCGATGGGAAATTCCGCCCCCAGCTTGTGCGCCAGGGAGTGGCAGATGCCGAGAAACGCATTGGAGAAGGCGATGCCGGCGATGGTGGCGGCATTGTGCACCCGTTCCCGCGCCCGCGGGTTTTGCGCGCCGGCCTGGTAGCTGAGCAGCAGGCTCTCCTTCAGCAGCTTCAGCGCCTGCAGCGCCTGCCCGTCGGCATATTCGTTGGCCTGCACCGAGACATAGGCTTCCACGGCATGGGTGATGGCATCCATACCGCCGTAGGCGCACAGCGTTTTGGGCATATTCATTACCAGATCGGCATCGACGATCGCCATATCGGGCGTCAGCGCATAGTCGGCCAGCGGGTATTTTTGTCCGCTGGCTTCGTCGGTGACGACGGCGAACGGCGAGACCTCCGAACCGGTGCCGGAGGTAGTGGGGATGGCGATCAGCCGGGCTTTTATCCGGGTGTTGGGGTAAGTGTAAATGCGTTTGCGGATGTCATGAAAACGCAGGGCGAGATCGCTGAATTTGACGTCGGGATGTTCATACATCATCCACATTACCTTGGCGGCATCCATCGGCGAACCGCCGCCGAGTGCGATAATCACGTCCGGTTTAAACTGCAGCATGCGCTGGGCGCCGGCGTTGACCATCGTCAGGGTTGGCTCCGCACCCACCTCGGAGAACACGTCGGTTTCCACGCCTTGCGCATGCAGAATGGCCAGCACCGGTTTGACGAACCCCTGGCTGAACAGATACGGGCCGGTGACGATAAACGCGCGTCTGGCTTTGCCCTGTACGGCGACCTATTTCAGTGCAGAGGATAAGGCGCCGCGGCGGAAGTAGATGGCCTGCGGCAGTTTGTGCCACAGCATGTTTTCCGCGCGCTTGGCCACGGTTTTACGGTTGAGCAGGTGTTTGGGGCCGATATTTTCTGAAACGGAGTTACCGCCCCAGGAGCCGCAGCCCAGCGTCATGGACGGAGGCAGCTTAAAGTTATACAGATCGCCGATGCCGCCTTGGGATGCCGGCGTGTTGATCAGAATGCGCGACGTTTTTAGCCGGCTGCCGAAGCGGGCGATGCGCGCCTTCTGATTATCCTGATCGGTATACAGACAAGAGGTGTGGCCGGCGCCGCCAAACGCGGCCAGGGCGACGGCTTTATTGATGGCGTCATCGAAGTGCTGTGCGCGATACATGCCCAGCAGCGGGGAGAGTTTCTCGCCGGAGAACGGTTCGCTCTCGCCTATCTCGGTTGCCTCGCCAATCAGCACTTTGGTGTTGGGCGGCACCTCAATACCCGCCATTTCGGCGATTCTCAATGCGGATTGACCGACGATGTCGGCATTGATGCGGCCATTTTTCACAATGATGTCGCGCACCGCCTGCCGCTGCGCTTCCGGCAGCAGATAGCCGCCGTTGGCGGCAAAGCGTGCACGCACCTCGTCATACACGGCGTCGACGACGATCACCGACTGTTCGGAGGCGCAAATCATGCCGTTATCGAAGGTTTTGGACATCAACACGGAGGCGACCATGCGTTTGATATCCGCCGTTTCATCGACCACGACCGGCGTATTGCCGGCGCCTACGCCGATGGCGGGTTTGCCGGAGCTGTATGAGGCTTTTACGCGGCCGGGGCCGCCGGTCGCCAGGATCAGATCCACCTGCGGATGGTGAATCAACCGATCCGCCATCTCGACGGTGGGGCTGTCCAGCCAGCCGATAATATCGGGCGGCGCGCCGGCGTCTACCGCAGCGCGCAAGATCACTTCCGCCGCCTTATTCGCGGCCTTGCTGGCTCTGGGATGAGGAGAAAAAATAATGCCGTTACGGGTTTTCAGGCTGATCAGCGCCTTGAAAATGACCGTCGACGTGGGGTTGGTGGCGGGGACGATCCCGCAAATAACCCCGATCGGCTCGGCGATGGTCAGGGTGCCGAAGGCGTCATCTTCTGCCAAAATACCGCAGGTCACCTCATCCTTGTAGGCATGATAGACATGCTCGGAAGCAAATTGATTCTTCATGACTTTATCTTCAACGATCCCCATGCCTGACTCGTCAACCGCCAGCTGCGCCAGTGGGATGCGGGCATCAGCCGCCGCCAGGGCCGCGGCATGAAAAATTCTGTCAACCTGCGCCTGAGAATAGTCGGCGAATATCGCCTGGGCTTTTCTGACACGCGTAATTAACTTGTTTAAATTCGACGTCGTGATGTGTGGCATATTTCTCTCCCGTAAAAAATGCAATAAATAAAAAACAAAATAGCAAGGTAGAGAGAAAGTATAGGTAGCCCGTGGCGGCTTTCTAGCGGAAGGCTAAAAAAAATCCTAACTGGATAATTAGGATGGATAAATATTTTTTTAATATGCATATCGAATGATTATGATGTGATTATCAATGAATATATATTGTCGTTGAAATTATTTTCATGCTGATAGTACCGCATTTGTTTTATTTTCTATTTGTTGTTTTTTATTTTCATAATTAACTGTTGTTTATGTGTTTTTTGTTTGTTTTTGCCGTTTTTTTTGTCGTCGATTCTGAGGTTATATTTCTTTTTGTGATTTTGTTTTTTATTTTTTGAGTAAGTGAGTGAATATAAAACCAAGTGTGTCTTTAGGGTCGAGAAAGATGCCTGCTGGCAGTTTCCGCCAGGCTGCAGTAGACCATGTTATGGTTTGATGAGATTATTTTTCTCACTGCGGTGATGGATTTTTCGTTTTTTAATTAACACAAAGAATAATAACGTCTTTCATCGGTATGTGCCCTTTGGTGGATTTTGATGGCGACATCCCACGGGATAAAGAACAAAAGAGATGGGGTGAGGGGGGCAAACGGACAAGAATGGCGCTAAAGCGTCCGCGAGGAACCTGGCAGGATACACTGCGCCGGGTGGTTTCTGTACTACACTTCACGATAATTCCGCGTTGTAACTTTCTTACGGGCAGACGCCCTGTTTCTCCACGATGTCGCCTGCCGGCACGGGATGACCGCAACATTTTCCGCCAGGCGTTAGCGCAGTGAAAATAAATTGTGACTAACATCACAATATAAAAACAAACAACAAAAGACTAAGTGTGATTTGAGTCACATAAAATGGCGTATTTCGGTCGGGATTGCCGCGGTGTTGCTTTTTTACACGACAAAAATGTGACTGTGATCACTATGCAGGGTGGTATTTTGCGGTCATTTGAGTGACTTGTGTCACAAAATTTCCATGAGGTACGCGTTGTCAACCGAGCGTGCTAGAGTCCGCCTCACAGACAGCACCAAGCGGCTGGATCGTAACAACAATAATGCGCGCTCTTATTCGCCGGCGCGTAATGCTATTACCGCTTCACAATAGGGGTGTGTTTTATGCTTTCACCAGACATTAAGGTTAAAGTGCAGAACTTTGGCCGTTTCCTCAGCAATATGGTGATGCCGAATATCGGCGCGTTTATCGCCTGGGGCATCATCACCGCACTGTTTATCCCAACCGGCTGGCTGCCGAACGAAACGCTGGGCAAGCTGGTCGGCCCGATGATCACCTACCTGCTGCCGCTGCTGATTGGCTACACCGGCGGTAAACTGGTGGGCGGTGAGCGCGGCGGCGTGGTCGGCGCCATCACCACCATGGGGGTGATCGTCGGCGCCGATATGCCGATGTTCCTCGGCTCAATGATCGCCGGCCCGCTGGGCGGCTGGGCCATCAAGCATTTTGACCGCTGGGTGGACGGCAAGATCAAAAGCGGCTTCGAGATGCTGGTGAATAACTTCTCCGCCGGCATTATCGGCATGCTGCTGGCGATCCTGGCCTTCCTCGGCATCGGGCCGCTGGTGGAAGCGCTGTCCAAACTGCTGGCGGCGGGCGTCCACGTGATGGTGGTGCATAACCTGCTGCCGTTGACCTCGATCTTCGTCGAACCGGCGAAAATCCTGTTCCTGAATAACGCCATCAACCACGGCATCTTCTCGCCGCTGGGCATTCAGCAGGCGACCGAGGCCGGTAAATCCGTCTTCTTCCTGATTGAAGCCAACCCCGGCCCGGGGCTAGGCGTGCTGCTGGCGTATATGTTCTTCGGCCGCGGCAATGCCAAGCAGTCCGCCGGCGGCGCGGCGATCATCCACTTCTTCGGCGGCATTCACGAAATCTACTTCCCGTATGTGCTGATGAACCCGCGCCTGATTCTGGCGGTGATCCTCGGCGGCATGACCGGCGTGTTTACGCTGACGATGCTGAACGGCGGGCTGGTGTCTCCGGCATCGCCCGGCTCGATTCTGGCGGTGCTGGCGATGACGCCGAAGGGCGCCTATTTCGCCAACCTGGCGGCAATCTTCGCAGCCTTTGTGGTCTCCTTCGTGGTTGCCGGCTTCCTGCTGAAAACCTCAAAAGTGAAAGAAGAGGACGATCTGGAAGAAGCAACCCGCCGGATGCGCGACATGAAATCGCAGGCGAAAGGCGGCCAGCCGACCGGCGCCGCGCTGGACGGCGATCTGAGCACCGTACGCAAAATCATCGTGGCCTGCGATGCGGGCATGGGCTCCAGCGCCATGGGCGCCGGGGTGCTGCGCAAGAAAGTGGCCGACGCCGGGCTGAGCAGTATTTCGGTCACCAACAGCGCCATCAACAACCTGCCGGACGACGTGGATCTGGTGATCACCCACCGCGACCTGACGGAGCGCGCGATGCGTCATGCGCCGCAGGCGCAGCATATCTCGCTGACCAACTTCCTCGACAGCAACCTGTACAGCGATTTGACCGCGCGTCTGCTGGCCGCCAACGACGGCGCGTCTCAGCAGCCGCAGCCGGCGGCCGCCGCGCCGGAAGAGAGCGCCGCCGACGATGAACCGGCGCTGTTCAAACTGGGCGAGGGCAACGTGTTCCTCGGCCTGGAGGCCAGCGATAAAGAGCAGGCGATCCGCTTTGCCGGCGAGCAACTGGTGAAAGGCGGCTACGTCGAGGCGGAATACGTGCCGGCGATGCTGGAGCGTGAAAAACTCACCTCCACCTATCTGGGGGAATCCATCGCCGTGCCGCACGGCACCATTGAGGCGAAAGACCGCGTGCTGCGCACCGGGGTGGTGTTCTGCCAGTACCCGCAGGGCGTGCGCTTCGGCGAGGAAGAAGATGAGGTGGCTCGCCTAGTGATCGGCATCGCCGCGCGCAATAACGAACATATTCAGGTGATTACCAGCCTGACCAATGCGCTGGACGACGATACGGTGATTGAGCGCCTGGCGAATACGACAAGCGTGCAGGAAGTGCTGGAGCTGCTCGGCGGCAAGAAAGACTAAATCCCATAAGGGCGCGGCGACAGGCTGCGCCCTTGTCATATTTAAGAAGGTTATCATTATGAAAGCATTACATTTTGGCGCCGGTAATATCGGCCGCGGCTTTATTGGCAAACTGCTGGCCGATGCGCATGCCGAACTGACTTTCGCCGACGTTAACCAGACGGTGCTGGACGCGCTCAATCAACGCCATAGCTACCCGGTGCGCGTCGTCGGCGAGCAGGAACGCACGAAAACGGTGAATAACGTCAACGCGGTCAACAGCGGCAGCGATGACGCCGTGGCGCTGATCGCCGACGCCGATATCGTCACCACCGCCGTCGGCCCGCAGATCCTGGCCAAAATTGCCGCTACGATCGCCAAAGGGCTGAGCGAACGCCGCCGCCAGGGCAATCAACAGCCGCTGAATATTATCGCCTGCGAGAACATGGTGCGCGGCACCAGCAGCCAGCTGAAACAGCACGTCTTCGCCGAACTGTCGGCGGAAGAGCAGGCGTGGGCGGAGCAGCATGTCGGCTTCGTCGATTCCGCTGTGGATCGCATCGTGCCGCCGGCGGAAGTGGGCAGCGACGATCCGCTGGCGGTAACGGTGGAGACCTTCAGCGAATGGATCGTCGACCAGACCCAGTTCAAGGGCGCGCCGCCGGCGATTGCCGGTATGGAGCTGACCGATAACCTGATGGCGTTTGTCGAACGTAAACTGTTCACGCTCAATACCGGCCACGCGATTACCGCCTATCTGGGCCAGCAGGCCGGGCTGCAGACCATCCGCGACGCAATTCTCGACCCGGCGGTGCGCCTGGTGGTGAAGGGCGCGATGGTGGAGAGCGGCGCGGTGCTGATCAAGCGCTACGGCTTTGAGCCGGCAAAACACGCGGCCTATATCGAGAAAATCCTCAGCCGGTTTGAAAACCCCTACCTGCACGACGACGTCGAGCGCGTGGGCCGTCAGCCGCTGCGTAAACTGAGCGCCGGCGACCGTCTGATCAAGCCGCTGCTGGGCACGCTGGAGTATGGCCTGCCGCACGCCAACCTGATTCGGGGCGTTGCCGCCGCCATGCATTACCGCAGCGCGCAGGATCCGCAGGCGCAGGAACTGGCTCAGCTGCTGAGCGAACGCGGGCCGAAAGCCGCGCTGGCGCAAATTTCCGGTCTGCCGGAAGACGGCGAGGTTGTGGAACAGGCCGTAGCTGTGTATAACGCCATGCAAAAGTAGTGCGTGATGATGAACACACGGGCGCAGCCTGCTGCGCTCCTGCAGCCCGAGTTCGCCATTGACGGCCTCCCTTACGCCTTTCGAACAGCGACGATGGAAGAAGCACAGGCATTTGAAAACCAGGTTCTGGAAAAGCTGAACGCCGGCAAAACGGTACGCAGTTTCCTGATTGCGGCGGTAGAGCTGCTGGCGGAAGCGCTGAACGTATTGGTGGTGCAGGTGTTTCGCAAGGACGACTATGCGGTGAAATATGCCGTCGAGCCGCTGTTGTCCGGCGCCGGCCCCCTGGGGGAACTGTCGGTGCGGCTGAAGCTGATGTATGGCCTCGGGGTGATCGCGCGTCATGAGTATGAAGACGCCGAACTGCTGATGGCGCTGCGTGAGGAGCTGAACCACGACGGCGCCGAGTATCGTTTTGTCGATGATGAAATCCTCGGGCCGTTCGGCGAGCTGCACTGCGTCAGCGCACTGCCGCCGCCGCCGGCGCTGTTGCCGCCCGGCGAGGCGGATGAAGCGCTGCTGGCGATGCAGCAGCAGCGCTACCAGCAGATGGTGCGCTCCACCATGGTGTTGTCGGTGACCGCGCTGATTGCCGGCATCGGCGCCAAGCAGCCGTCCCGCCTCTCCCCGCTCGGACGCGCGTAACGGCGTCCGCGTATCCCGCCGGGTAACCGGCCGCGCATTTTGCTACAATGCAGCAAACCCTCCTTTAAACGTGCCGGTTCGGCACTTCAGGTCAGAGAAATGAAAGAGAAAGAAAAGGCAGAGATTAAGCGCCTTAGCGACCAGCTGGACGCGCTGAACCATAAAGATGTCCAGGTCATCCAGCAGGGCAACCCGGAGCTGATCGCGCAGCACAACAAGGAAAAAGAGAAGCTGGCGACGGAGATCGAGCGTCTGAAAAACGTGCGTACGGAAAAGTTGAGCGACGAAGCGCAGAAGCTGAAAAAACTGCCGTTCAGCCGTGAAATCACCAAAAAAGAGCAGGCCGATATGGGCGCGCTGAAAAAAAGCGTGCGCGGGCTGGTGGTGGTGCACCCGATGACCGCGCTGGGCCGTGAAATGGGCCTGAAAGCGGTCACCGGCTACGCGAAAAAAGCGTTTTGATGTTCGGACGGGGCGACGCGTGCGCCCCGTCTGCCTGCCCCGTCGTCCTTCTTCCTTCGCCGCCCGGCGTCAGCGCCCCAGCAAACGACGGTTAAAATCTTCGATTTTGCCGCGGGTAATACGCAACAGCATGGTTTTACTCCAGCTGGCGGACAACCCGGCCGCCGACAACAGGCGGCGATACTGCTCCTCATCGAACGGCATGTGCCAGGCGATGCCGATCGCCTCGGCCAGCGAGACGTCGCTGCAGCGCGTCGCCAGCAGCAGCGGCTGGTCACCGCTGCCCTGCCCGGGAGAGATCACCCGGTACAGCCAGCCGCAGCGGCCGCTTTGCTGCATCAGCAGCGACAGATCGTCGATGTCGAAATGATAATTGAGCTTGAAGCACGGCGAGCGCGGCTGGGTCACCTGAATCAACGCGTCGCCCCAGCGGAAAATATCGCCGATAAACACGTTGTGCTCGGTCAGCCCGCGGGTTGAGAGGTTTTCGCCGAATGCCGGCGCGCTGAACAGTTCGGCCTGCGCCGGAAACTGCTGTCGCCAGTGGTCATAATGTTCGCTCGGGTAGTGGCACAGCGCGCGATCGGGGCCGCCGTGATAGCTTTTTTCCGCCTGCTGATCGCCCTCCAGGCCGAGCGGGGTCAGCGGCAGGGCGCCGTCGACCTGCCGTTTGGCAATCGCGCTCGGGTGTTCGCCCGGATAGGTCTGAATGTGGCCGATATAAACGGCGGGATTGGTCATAGGCGCCTCCTGGCTCAGGACTGGTTCTAGCATAGCCCGTGTGCGCCGGGAGGAACAGAGACGCCGCCCCGAAAACGGCGCGGCGATACGGTTAAAACGTGGTCCAGTTATCCTGTTCGCTTGGCGCGGGCGCGACGGTTTTCACCACGCGCGCGGGCGGCGCATCGGGCGGCTCGGCGCCACGTGACGGCGCATCTTCCAGCCGGAACACCGCCACGCTCTGCTGCAGAATTTCCGCCTGCTCCTCCAGCGAGTCGGCGGCGGCGGCGGACTGTTCCACCAGCGCGGCATTTTGCTGCGTGGTCTGATCCATTTCGGCAATCGCCTGGCCTATCTGGTCGATGCCGCGCGTCTGCTCATCGGAGGCGGAGGCGATCTCCGCCATGATGTCGCGCACGTGGCCGACGGCGAGTACGATCTGCTCCATGGTGCTGCCGGTGTCTTCCACCAGTGCGGTGCCGTTTTGTACGCGGTCGACCGATTCGCCGATCAGTCCCTCAATCTCCTTGGCCGCCTGCGCGCAGCGCTGCGCCAGGCTGCGCACTTCGCTGGCCACCACCGAGAAACCGCGCCCCTGCTCGCCGGCGCGCGCCGCTTCGACGGCGGCATTCAGCGCCAAAATATTGGTCTGGAAGGCAATGCCGTTGATCAAGGTGGTAATTTCAGCAATACGCTGCGAACTGCTGGAAATATCGCGCATGGTGGCGACCACGCTGCTCACCAGCTTGCCGCCCTGCTGGGCGGTTTTAGAGGCGTCCGACGTCAGCTGGTTGGCGTGATGGGCGTTGTCCGCATTCTGCTTCACCGTGGCGGTCAGCTGCTCCATGCTGGCGGCGGTTTCTTCCACCGCTGCCGCCTGCTGTTCGGTGCGTGAGGAGAGGTCGGTATTGCCGGCGGAGATTTCACCGGCGGCGGTGTAGACCTGGCCGACCCCTTGCTGAATTTTTTCAATCATATCGCGCAAGTTCTGGTTCATCGTCGCCATCGCCTGCAGCAGTTGACCCAGTTCGTCGCGGCGTTCAGGCACCTCCACCCGGCGTAGATCGCCGGTAGCGATGCGCTGGGCGATTTCCAGCGTGTTGCTCAGCGGCCGGGTGATCTGCAGCGTCATCCGCCACGACACCAGCAGCCCGGCGATAATGGCGAGCAGCGTGGTCAGGCCCATCTTCCACTGCGCACTGTCGATGTCGTTTTTGGTCTGGGTCAGCTCATCTTTCAGAAAAGCGCGCACCAGCTTGCCGATGTCGCCGGCGTTTTTTCCCAGCTCGGCGTTCAGCGCCTGCTCATGCTCATAGGCGGGCATATAGGCTTTGATATGGACGAGATAATCGTCCAGCGTGTCGAGTAAGGGCTGCAGCAGGGATTTTTGTGCATCAGGCAGCCGCTGGTGCAGCGTTTGCGCGCCGTGGCGGGCGTCATCAATGGCGGCCAGCAGCGGTGCTTCAGCATCGCGGGTCAGGTTCAGCAGCAGGCCGCGCGCATTATAGCGGATCTGCGTCAGTTGCCTGCCAAGCTGAATAAAGGCCAGCTGCAGATCGCCGCTGCCGATCTGACGTTCGGCCTGCGCGAGCTGTTGCTGGACTTCCGACATATTCCAGCTCTGGCGAATGGCGTTTTTGGCGGCGATCGCGTCGATGAATTTCTGCTGTTGCTGTTGGTATTTGCCAAGCATGTCTACCAGCCGTTGCAAATCTTTGCGGCTTTGCGGGTCCCAGTCCAGGCTTTGTCCCTGGGCGATAAGCTTTTCTGCGGCGTTGATATTTTTGTAGTTTTCTTCCAGGTATTCGGCGCGGTAGCTCTGCGCATACAGTGCCCGGTTGTAGCGGGCCTCATTGATTTCGTGACTCAGCCGGTCGCTGAAATCGATGCGTGCAGAGCGGGATTCGATCAGTGTGAGGTAGCGGATGCCGGTAGCGGCGATGGCTATCGCCAACAGCAGCATCAGGACGAAGCCGAGAGTGAGTTTTTTCCCTACGCCAAGGTGAAGATACCTGCCTGTTAATGTTTGTAATACCGCCATGGTTTGTCCTTTTTTTAAGCGATGTGATTGGAAAGACCATCGGCATGGCAGGGATAAACTTTAGCGGGTTTTTAAACAAAAAATGCCCGCGGGAGGCGGGCATTATGCGGTGAGGCGAAGATTACTTCTTGGCGGCGAAACGCGCGGCGGCTTCGTCCCAGTTCACCACGTTCCAGAATGCTTTGATGTAGTCCGGACGTTTGTTCTGATATTTCAGGTAGTAAGCGTGTTCCCACACGTCCAGGCCGATAATCGGGAAACCGGATGCGCCGGCAACGGCTTCGCCCATCAGCGGGCTGTCCTGGTTAGCGGTAGACACCACCGCCAGTTTGCCGTCGTCTTTCAGCACCAGCCAGGCCCAGCCGGAGCCGAAGCGGGTGGCGGCGGCTTTCTCGAACTCTTCCTGGAATTTCTCCACGCTGCCGAAGTCACGCTCGATGGCGGCTTTCAGATCGCCGGACAGGGAGGTGCCGGTTTTCAGGTTTTTCCAGAAGAAGCTGTGGTTGGCGTGGCCGCCGGCGTTGTTGCGCATAAAGGTGCGCTTGTCGGCCGGGACTTTATCCAGGTCTTTGATCAGCTCTTCAACGCTCAGGGAAGCCAGTTCCGGGTAGGCTTCCAGCACGGTGTTGGCGTTGTTGACGTAGGTCTGATGGTGTTTGGTGTGATGGATCTCCATCGTCTGCTTGTCAAAGTGCGGTTCCAGCGCGTCATAGGCGTACGGCAGTGATGGCAGTGAATAACTCATGATCATCGTCTCCAGTGTGATAGGGCGGCGCAAGGATGTAAGCACCGCGTAAGCAGTCGGATCATTATAGTTAATTAAATGATATTGAAAATGATTATCAATGCCCTGTGCTTTGTGCGGTTTTTGCGCAACCCATGACTGTGATCAATGTCTCACTTTTGTGTCATTTTGTGTTTATATTATTCACTGAGACAGCACGGCTTTATAACAACCCCTGTATCGCTATGGTAATATACGGGCGTTATAACGTTACCACTATAACAACGATCATTATTAGCGCTTCCACGCCTGGCGTGAGGCAAGCGCATTCGAAACAATGTGACTACGCGATGAAGGAGACCCCCCATGCAGGTCAGCAGAAGGCAGTTCTTTAAGATCTGCGCTGGCGGTATGGCAGGGACGACGGTGGCCGCGCTGGGGTTCACCCCCGAGGCGGCGTTAGCGGAAACCCGGCAGTACAAACTGCTGCGCGCCCGTGAAACCCGTAACAACTGTACATACTGTTCCGTCGGCTGTGGGTTGTTGATGTACAGCCTTGGCGACGGCGCCAAGAACGCAAAAGAGAGCATTTTCCATATCGAAGGGGATCCGGATCATCCGGTCAGCCGCGGCGCGCTTTGCCCGAAAGGCGCAGGTCTGGTGGATTTCATCCACAGCGAAGGCCGGCTGCAGTACCCTGAATACCGCGCGCCAGGCTCCGACAAATGGCAGCGCCTCAGCTGGGATGACGCCTTTACCCGCATCGCCAGGCTGATGAAAGAAGACCGCGACGCCAACTTTATCGCCGCTAATGAACAGGGCGCCACCGTTAACCGCTGGCTGTCCACCGGCATGCTGTGCGCATCAGGCGCCAGTAATGAAACCGGCTATTTAACACAGAAATTCACCCGCGCTCTCGGCATGCTGGCCGTAGACAACCAGGCGCGCGTCTGACACGGACCAACGGTAGCAAGTCTTGCTCCAACATTTGGTCGCGGTGCGATGACCAACCACTGGGTGGATATTAAGAACGCGAATTTGATCGTCGTGATGGGCGGTAATGCGGCAGAAGCGCATCCGGTGGGGTTCCGCTGGGCGATGGAAGCCAAAATTCACAATAAAGCCAAGCTGATTGTGATCGATCCGCGCTTTACCCGTACGGCATCGGTGGCGGATTTCTATACGCCAATCCGTTCCGGCACCGACATTGCTTTCCTGTCGGGCGTCCTGCTGTACCTGATCACCAATAACAAAATCAACCGCGAGTACGTCGAGGCCTACACCAACGCCAGCCTGCTGGTGCGGGAAGACTTTGCCTTTGAAGACGGCCTGTTCAGCGGTTACGACGCCGACAACCACAAGTACGACAAAACCACCTGGAACTACCAGCTGGACGAAAACGGCTACGCCAAGCGCGACGTCACGCTGCAGGATCCGCGCTGCGTGTGGAACATGCTGAAAGAGCACGTCAGCCGCTACACGCCGGAAGTGGTGGAGAATATCTGCGGTACGCCGAAGGCCGACTTCCTGCAGGTGTGTGAATATATCGCCGAAACCAGCGCTCATGACCGCACCGCGTCGTTCCTGTATGCGTTGGGCTGGACGCAGCACTCGGTCGGGGCGCAGAACATCCGCACCATGGCGATGATCCAGCTGCTGCTCGGCAATATGGGCATGGCCGGCGGCGGCGTCAACGCGCTGCGCGGCCACTCCAATATCCAGGGGCTGACCGACCTGGGCCTGCTGTCGCAGAGCCTGCCGGGCTACCTGACCCTGCCGTCCGAACAGCAGACCGATCTGACCAGCTACCTGAGCGCCAACACGCCGAAGGCGCTGCTGCCGGGGCAGGTCAACTACTGGAGCAACTACCCGAAATTCTTCGTCAGCCTGATGAAGAGCTTCTACGGCGACAAGGCGCAGAAAGAGAACGACTGGGGCTTTGACTGGCTGCCGAAGTGGGACAAAGGCTACGACGTGCTGCAGTACTTCGAGATGATGTCGCAGGGCAAGGTCAACGGCTACTTCTGCCAGGGCTTTAACCCGGTGGCGTCGTTCCCGAACAAAAACAAGGTGGTGGCCTCGCTGTCCAAGCTGAAGTTCCTGGTGACCATTGACCCGCTGAATACCGAAACCGCCAACTTCTGGCAGAACCACGGCGAGTTTAACGACGTGGATCCGTCGCAGATTCAGACCGAGGTCTTCCGTCTGCCATCGACCTGCTTCGCCGAGGAGAACGGTTCGATCGTCAACTCCGCGCGCTGGCTGCAGTGGCACTGGAAGGGCGCCGACGGCCCGGGCGAAGCGATGAACGACGGTGAAATTCTGTCGGGCATCTTTACGCGTCTGCGCGAGATGTACGCGCGCGACGGCGGCGCCGCGCCGGAGCCGGTGCTGAACATGACCTGGGACTACCTGACGCCGGATAACCCGTCGCCGGAAGAGGTGGCGCAGGAGAGCAACGGTAAGGCGCTGGCGGATATCCTCGACGCCGACGGCAAGGTTCTGGTGAAAAAAGGCCAGCAGTTGAGCACCTTCGCCCATCTGCGCGACGACGGCACCACCGCCAGCGGCTGCTGGATCTTCGCCGGCAGCTGGACGCCGGACGGCAACCAGATGGCGCGCCGCGACAACGCCGACCCGTCCGGTCTCGGCAACACGCTGGACTGGGCCTGGGCGTGGCCGCTTAACCGCCGCATTCTGTACAACCGCGCCTCGGCCGATCCGTCCGGCAAACCGTGGGATCCGAAACGCCAGATGCTGGAGTGGGACGGCACCAAGTGGACCGGGATGGACGTGCCGGACTACAGCACCGCCGCGCCGGACAGCGACGTCGGGCCGTTTATCATGCAGCCGGAAGGTATGGGGCGTCTGTTCGCCATCGATAAAATGGCGGAAGGGCCGTTCCCGGAACACTACGAGCCGTTTGAAACGCCGCTCGGCACCAACCCGCTGCATCCGAAGGTGGTGTCCAACCCGGCGGCGCGCGTGTTTAAAGACGATCTGGCGACGATGGGCAAATCCGACAAGTTCCCGTACGTCGGCACCACCTACCGTCTGACCGAGCACTTCCACTACTGGACCAAGCACGCGCGGCTCAACGCCATCGCGCAGCCGGAGCAGTTTGTGGAGATCGGCGAGAAACTGGCGCAGAAGAAAGGCATCAAGCAGGGCGATACGGTAAAAGTCAGCTCCAACCGCGGCTATATCAAGGCCAAGGCGGTGGTGACCAAGCGTATCCGCACGTTGCAGGTGAACGGTCAGGAGGTCGACACCATCGGCATCCCGATCCACTGGGGCTATACCGGGGTGGCGAAAAAAGGCTTCCTGGCCAATACCCTGACGCCGTTTGTCGGCGACGCCAATACGCAGACGCCGGAGTTCAAGGCGTTCCTGGTCAACGTGGAAAAGGTGTAACGGAGACGAGTTATGGCAATGCAATCTCAGGACATCATTCGTAAATCCGCCACCAACGGCCTGACGCCGGCGCCGCGCGCCCGTGACGACAAAGCGGAAGTGGCGAAGCTGATCGACGTCACCACCTGTATCGGCTGTAAAGCCTGTCAGGTGGCCTGTTCCGAGTGGAACGACATCCGCGATGAGGTCGGTCACAACGTCGGGGTGTACGACAACCCCGCCGATCTGACCGCCAAATCCTGGACGGTGATGCGTTTCTCCGAAGTGGAGATGGACGACAGCGGCAAACTGGAGTGGCTGATCCGCAAGGACGGCTGCATGCACTGCGCCGATCCGGGCTGCCTGAAGGCCTGCCCGTCGGAAGGGGCGATCATCCAATACGCCAACGGCATCGTCGACTTCCAGTCGGAGCACTGCATCGGCTGCGGCTACTGCATCGCCGGCTGTCCGTTCGACGTGCCGCGCATGAACAAGGACGACAACCGGGTGTACAAATGCACCCTGTGCGTCGACCGCGTTGATGTCGGCCAGGAACCGGCCTGCGTGAAAACCTGCCCGACCGGCGCCATTCACTTCGGCACCAAAGAGGCGATGAAAAACGTCGCCGCCGAGCGGGTGGGCGAACTGCAGACGCGCGGCTACCAGAATGCCGGGCTGTACGATCCGGCCGGCGTCGGCGGCACGCACGTGATGTACGTGCTGCACCATGCCGATAAGCCGCAGCTGTATCACGGCCTGCCGGACAACCCGTCGATAAGTCCGGCGGTGACGTTCTGGAAAGGCGTGTGGAAACCGCTGGCGGCCATCGGCTTTGCCGCCACCTTCGCAGCCAGTATCTTCCACTATGTCGGCGTCGGCCCGAACCGCGTCGAAGAGGATGAGAACGACGAGCTGCACGATGAGGAGACGCGCAAATGAGGAAGGAAAAGCCAATTCAGCGCTACAGCGCGCCGGAGCGGATTAACCACTGGATCGTGGCGTTCTGCTTTATTCTGGCGGCCATCAGCGGGCTGGGGTTCTTTTTCCCGTCCTTTAACTGGCTGATGAATATCTTCGGCACGCCGCAGCTGGCGCGCATTCTGCACCCCTTCGCCGGGGTGATCATGTTTGCTGCGTTTATGCTGATGTTCCTGCGCTACTGGAAGCATAATCTGATCAACCGTGAAGATATCCTCTGGGCCAGGAACATCCACAAGATTGCGATGAACGAGGAAGTCGGCGACACCGGGCGCTATAATTTCGGCCAGAAGTGCGTCTTCTGGGCGGCGATTATCAGCCTGCTGTTGCTGCTGGCCAGCGGCATCGTCATCTGGCGGCCTTACTTTGCGCCGGCCTTCCCTATTCCGTTGATCCGCATCGCGCTGCTGGTGCATTCGCTGGCGGCGGTGGGGCTGATTATCGTGATTATGGTGCACGTGTACGCCGCCCTGTGGGTGAAAGGCACCATTACCGCGATGGTCGAAGGCTGGGTGCCGGCCGCCTGGGCCAAAAAACACCACCCGCGCTGGTACCGTGAGGTCCGCGAAAAACGACAGGAAAACAAACCCTGATGAGTATCCGCATTGTTCCTAAAGAGCAGTTAGGGGCACAGCGTGAAAAGCCACACACGGCGGAAGCAATTCCGCCGTTACTTTTCGCGAATCTGAAAAGCCTGTACACCCGCCGCGCTGAACGCCTGCGTCAGCTGGCGGCCGATCACCCGCTGGGGGATTACCTCCACTTCGCCGCCGCCATTGCCGAGGCGCAGCAGCACGCGCAGCATGACCACCCGCTGCAGCTGGACCTGTCCGACGCGCTGCGTCAGGGCGCCGAACGCGGCAAACCGCCGCTCGACCTCAGCGTTTATCCGCGCAGCGCGCACTGGCGTACGCTGCTGACGGCGCTGATCGCCGAGCTGCGCCCGCAGGCGCCGCAGCACGTGCTGGCGGTGCTGGATAACCTGGAGAAGGCCTCCGAGCAGGAGCTGGAGCAGATGGCGACCGCCTTGCTCAACCGCGAGTTCGCGCAGGTGGGCAGTGAAAATGCGCCCTTTATCTGGGCGGCGCTGTCGCTGTACTGGGCGCAGATGGCCAGCCAGATCCCCGGCAAGGCGCGTGCCGAATACGGCGAACACCGCCAGTTCTGCCCGGTGTGCGGCAGCATCCCGGTCTCCAGCATGGTGCATATCGGCACCGTCAACGGCCTGCGCTACCTGCACTGCAACCTGTGCGAAAGCGAGTGGCACGTGGTGCGCGTGAAGTGCAGCAACTGCGAGCAGACGCGCGATCTGAACTACTGGTCGCTGGACAGCGAACAGGCGGCGGTGAAGGCGGAAAGCTGCGGCGACTGCGGCACCTATATGAAAATTCTCTATCAGGAGAAGGATTCACAGGTGGAAGCGGTGGCCGACGATCTGGCGAGCCTGATCCTCGATGCCAAAATGGAAGACGAGGGATTTGCTCGCAGCAGTATCAACCCATTCCTGTTCCCGGGCGAGTAGGCGGAAATCGGCGACAGGCGCTGTGACAAGGGGCTGGGGCGTGATTTTGCAGGCGCCTCGGTAATTTCCTGTGTCTTATCTGGCATTCGCCGGAGCGTCTTGCTACGTTTACGCCATAGCGCGTAAAGCGAAAGGAAAGGGATGATGTTCAAAAAGATAGTGAAATTCGCCGCCGTAGCGGCCCTGATCGCCGGCCTGAGCGCCTGCGATGACTCGGACACCAAACAGCCGACGGTGCCGAAGCCCGCGCCGAAACCGACCGCCGCCCAACCCGCGCCGCAGCCGGAGAAGCCTGCGCCGCTGCCGGGGCTGAGCGTCTCGCTGCAGCAAGGCAAGCTGACCTTTGAGCTGCCGTCCGGCTTTAGCGATCAAACGGAAAACAGTGGCATCATTAACGACCATACGTCGACCATTCAGCGTTTCCTGAATGGCAAGTCGCGGCAGAGCGCCGTCTCCTCCGAGGTGATTCCGCCGGCGGGAATGAAGCTGAACGGCAGCGACAAAATGCTCAGTGAGCTGATGCAGAGCATGCTTACCGAACTTTCCGGCCGCTATAAGCAGATTGAAAAGACCAAAGAAGAGAACTTTACCGTCGGTAAGCAGAAATTCCGTCGTCTGGATACCGAACAGAGCGTCAACGGGCAAAAAGTGGTTTCCACCATTGTCCTGACGGTGTTCAATAAACGCGTGATTACGCTGCAGATGCTGTCGCCGGCGAAGGAGCTGGAGGTGCACCAGGCGCTGGTGCAGCGCATTGTTGATACGCTGACGGTGAAATAAACGGCGCTGCCTACCCGCAGCCAACGGGAGGGAAGATGAAACTGATTGGCAGTTATACCAGCCCTTTTGTCCGCAAGATTTCCGTGCTGCTGCTGGAAAAGGGGCTGGCGTTTGAATTCGTCAACGATCCGCCCTATGAGGCGCAGACGCGGGTAGGCGAGCACAACCCGCTGGCCAAAGTGCCGGTGCTGATCGATGAGCACGGCGAGGCATTTTATGACTCGCGGGTGATCGCCGAATATCTGGACCTGCTGCCTGCTGGGCCGCGCTTCCTGCCGGACGACCGCGCGCTGGCGCTGCGGGTGCGGCGCAGCGAAGCGCTGGCGGACGGCGTGACCGACGCGGCGTCGCTGCTGTATCGCGAGAGCCTGCGCGCCGCGGGCAAACAGGATGAAGCGTGGATGCTGCGGCAGCGCGACAAGCTGCAACAGGGACTGGACGCGCTGGAAGCGCTGGCGCAGGAGAAAGCGCTGCTGAACGGCGAGCAGCTGACGCTGGCGGATATCGCCGCCGGCTGCGCGCTGGGTTATCTCAACTTCCGCCGTATCCTGCCCAACTGGTGCGTGGGGCGTCCGGCGCTGGTCAAACTGGCCGAGCGTCTGTTCGCCCGCGAAAGTTTTGCCCGCACCTCGCCTCCCTGATGAACTGACGGGCGCGCCGGACGCGCCCCGTTTTTGCTGAATACAACCCTGAACACACCTGACACCGAGCGACCATGAGCACTGAAGCCCATTCTCTTTACAGTCAGCTGCCGGCGATTGACCGCCTGCTGCGCGACCCGGCGATAGAACCGTTGTTGGCCAGCCACGGCCAGACGCTGATTGGCGAACTGCTGCGCCAGATGCAGGCGCAGGCCCGCGAGGCGATTAAACGGCAGGGATGCCTGCCGGAGTGGTGCGGCGACTGGCCGCAGGCGCTGCAGGCGCGGCTGGCGCAACAGCAGCAGCCGCGTCTGAAGACGGTGTTCAATCTCAGCGGCACCGTTTTACACACCAACCTGGGACGCGCCCAGCTGGCGCAGCCGGCAATCGCGGCGATTGGCCGGGTAATGGGCGCGGCGGTGACGTTGGAGTACGATCTGGACGGCGCCGGCCGCGGCCATCGCGACCGTGCGGTGGCCGATATGCTGTGTCAGCTGACCGGCGCGGAAGACGCCTGCATCGTCAACAATAACGCCGCGGCGGTGCTGCTGATGCTGGCGGCGGTGGCGCCGGGCAAACAGGTGGTGGTGTCGCGCGGCGAGCTGGTGGAGATTGGCGGGGCGTTCCGTATCCCGGACGTGATGCGCCAGGCGGGCTGCCAGCTGGTGGAGGTGGGCACTACCAACCGCACCCATCTGAAAGACTATCAGCAGGCGATTACCGAGCAGACCGGGCTGTTGATGAAGGTGCACACCAGCAACTACAGCGTGCAGGGCTTTACCGCAGCGGTTGATGAGGCGCAGCTGGCGCAGCTTGGCCGGCAGCACGGCCTGGTGACCGCCACCGATCTGGGCAGCGGTTCGCTGATTGATATGACGCAGTACGGCCTGCCGGCGGAACCGATGCCGCAGCGGCTGCTGGCCGACGGCGTCGATCTGGTGACCTTCTCCGGCGACAAGCTGCTGGGCGGGCCGCAGGCCGGGATTATCGTCGGCAAAAAAGCGCTGATCGCACAGCTGCAGCAGCACCCGCTGAAACGTGCGCTGCGCGTCGGCAAAATGACGCTGGCGGCGCTGGAGGCCACGCTGCGCCTGTACCAACAGCCGGAGCTGCTGGCTCAGCAGCTGCCGACGCTGCGCATGCTGACCCGGCCGCAGCAGGAGATGCAGACCGCCGCCGAGCGTCTGCTGGCGCAGCTGTCTCCGCACTATGCAGGCCGTTTTGCACTGGGTGCCGAACCCTGCTGGTCGCAAATCGGCAGCGGTTCGCTGCCGGTCGATCGTCTGCCGAGCTATGCGCTGACCTTCGCGCCGCTGGACGGCCGCGGCGCTACCCTGGAGCGTCTGGCGCAGGCGTGGCGCGCGCTGCCGCAGCCGGTAATCGGCCGCATTAACGACGGCAAACTGTGGCTCGACCTGCGCTGTCTGACGCAGGAAGCGGCATTGGCGGAGGCGCTTTTGTCATGATTATCGCCACCGCCGGCCATGTCGACCATGGCAAAACCACGCTGCTGCAGGGGATCAGCGGGATCAACGCCGATCGCCTGCCGGAGGAGAAACGCCGCGGCATGACCATCGATCTCGGCTATGCCTACTGGCCGCAGCCGGACGGGCGGGTGCTGGGCTTTATCGACGTACCGGGGCACGAAAAATTTCTCGCCAATATGCTGGCGGGCATCGGCGGCATCGATCACGCGCTGCTGGTGGTGGCTTGTGACGACGGCGTGATGCCGCAAACCCGTGAGCATCTGGCGATCCTGCGCCTGAGCGGTCGTCCGGCGCTGACGGTGGCGCTGACCAAGGCCGATCGCGTCGACGCCGAGAGGCTGGCGGAAGTCGAAGCGCAGGTGCAGGCTGAACTGGCGCGGCAGGGCTGGCCCGACGCGCCGCTGTTTATTACCGCTGCGGCGCAGAATCTGGGCATTGAGGCGCTGCGTGCGCATCTGCTGGCGCTTGAGCCGGCGGCGCATGCGCTGACGCGCCGTTTCCGTCTGGCGGTCGACCGCGCCTTCAGCGTGAAGGGCAGCGGGCTGGTGGTGACCGGCACCGCGCTGGGCGGCAGCGTCAAGGTGGGCGACACCCTGTGGCTGAGCGGCCAGAACGTGCCGGTGCGGGTGCGCGGGCTGCATGCGCAGAACCAGTCGGCGCAGCAGGCGCAGGCCGGGCAGCGTATCGCGCTGAATATCAGCGGTGATGTCAGTAAAAGCGACGTGACGCGCGGCGACTGGCTGCTGGCGCAGCGGCCGGCGCTGCAGGCGGAACGCATTCTGGTGACTCTGGAGCAGGACCAGCCTCTGAAGCACTGGCAGCCGCTGCATATTCACCATGCGGCCAGCCATATCACCGGCCGGGTGTCGCTGCTGCAGGATTCACTGGCGGAACTGATCCTCGACCGGCCGCTGTGGCTGGCGGAAGACGATCGGCTGGTGCTGCGTGATATCGCCGCGCGTGAAACGCTGGGCGCAGCGCGCGTACTGGCGCTGACGGCGCCGAAACGCGGCAAACGCCAGCCGGCGTATCTGCACTGGCTGACGCAGACGGCGCAGGCGCAGGATGATGCGCAGCGGCTGATGCTGCAGCTGCAGCAGGGGCCGCTGGACGTGGCGGCCTTTGGCTGGGCGCGCCAGCTGAGCGATGAGCGGCTGACGCAGCTGCTGGAGGAGCACGAGGTGCTGGCGGCCGGCGGCCGGGCGCTGTCGCTGGAAAACGCCCGCCAGGCGGAGCAGCGCCTGCTGCAGGTGCTGGCAGAGTATCACCAACAGCATGGCGATCAGTTGGGCCTCGGGCGCGCGCGCCTGCGGCGCATGGCGCTGCCGACGCTGGATGAGGCGCTGGCGTTTTTACTCATCGAACGGCTGCTGGCGGCCGGCGCGTTGCGCAACAGCCGCGGCTGGCTGCATCTGCCGGAACATGGCCTGGCCTTTAGCGAACAGGAGCAGGCGCTGTGGCAGCGCATCGCGCCGCTGTTTGGCGATGCGCCATGGTGGGTGCGCGATCTGGCGGCAGAGCTGGCGGCCGATGAGGCCGAGGTGCGCGCCACGCTGCGCAAGGCGGCGCAGTTGGGTCATGTGACCGCGGTGGTGGTCGACCGCTACTATCTCAGTCAGCGTGTGGCGCAGTTCGCCGCGCTGATCCGCGAACTGCACGACGGCCAGGGCGGTGCCAGCGCCGCTGATTTTCGCGATCGGCTGGGCGTCGGGCGCAAGCTGGCGATCCAGGTGCTGGAGTTCTTTGACCGCAGCGGGTTTACCCGCCGTAAAGGCAATCAGCACCTGCTGCGCGACCGCGGGCTGTTCGACGCCTGATCCCCCTATTCTCCTGTCTTCCTGCGCGCTCAGCCGGGCTTTCCCTGGCTGAGCGTTTCGCGTTTTCTCGCCTTGGTGTGCGGTTTTCATCTAAGAATATGCTGATTTTTTGTGCATCAACCGGCTTCCGTCACATTGTTTTATAAGCAATGTGTTAACAATAGAGTAACTGTATCGTAGCAATGGTGCTGCTCTCGCTGAGGCTGGCATCCCGCTCATCGTCAGCAAAGATCGTCTTGGTTTTAGGGAGAAGCAGTCATGTTTGACCGTATTACTGTGACAACGCCGGCGGGCGCCGGTGCGCTGAAGTTCTGGAAGCTCAGCGGGGTGGAAGAGGTTTCCAGCTCGTTCGAACTGCAGGTGATGCTGCTCAGCACCGATGCCCGCCTGGACCGCCGGGCGATGCTGGGCCAGCCGATCACTTTGACCATTCCGACGCAGGGCGTACTGTCCGCACCGCGTTATCTCAACGGCAAGGTCACCTCGGTCAACGTGCACAGCGCCGATATTAACGGCGCGCGCTACGCCGTTTACACCCTGACGATGGAATCTGACCTGTGGCCGCTGAAGCGGGACCGCAACCAGCGTATCTTCCAGAACCAGCGCGTGCCGGATATCGTCAGAACGGTGCTCGGCGAGTACGGCGTACAGGTGGAGGAGCAGCTTTCCGGCAGCTACCGCAGCTGGGAGTACTGCGTGCAGTATCAGGAGAGCAGCTACGACTTTATCTCCCGGCTGATGGAGCTGGAGGGGATTTACTTCTTTTTCCGCCACGAGGCGGACAAACACACGCTGGTGCTGCACGATGCGCCGCAGCAGCACCAGCCGTTCAGTGGTTATGAGGTGATTCCCTATCACGCCACGCCGTCCGGCGGCAGCACCGGCGAACAGGGAATCGGCCAGTGGGCGATCTCCGAGCGGGTGACGCCGGGGATCTACAGCATCGACGACTATGACTTCCGCAAGCCCAACGCCTGGCTGTTCCAGGCGCGGCAGAACCCCAGCTCGCCGCAGCCGGGGCAGATTGACTACTACGACTGGCCGGGACATTTTGTCGAGCACGGCGACGGTGAATTTTACGCCCGGGTGCGGCAGGAGGAGTGGCAGGCGGAGCACCAGCGTATTAACGCCACCGCCACCGCGCTGGGCATCGTGCCGGGCTGCACCTTTACGCTGCTCAACCCGCCGTTTGCCAGCGACAACGGTGAGTATCTGGTGCTGAGCGCCCGCTACGATCTGGAGGAAAACAGCTACGCCAGCGGCGGCGACGAAGCGGTGCACCGCATCGAGATGACGGTGATCCCCGCCGATACGCCGTACCGTTCGCCGCAGCGCACGCCGTGGCCGCGCACCCACGGCCCGCAGACCGCGCGGGTGGTGGGGCCGCAGGGCGAATCGATCTGGACCGATAAGTACGGCCGGGTGAAGGTGAAATTCCATTGGGACCGGCAGGCCAAGGGCGACGAAACCAGCTCCGGCTGGGTGCGCGTCTCCAGCGCCTGGGCCGGTCAGGGCTTCGGCGGCGTGCAGATCCCGCGCGTCGGCGACGAGGTGGTGATCGACTTTATCAACGGCGACCCGGACCGGCCGATGGTCACCGGCCGGGTGTATAACGAGGCCAGCATGCCGCCGTGGGCGCTGCCCGCCGGCGCCACCATGATGGGCTTTATGACCCGCTCCAAAGACGGCCACAGCGACAACTCCAGCCATCTGTTCTTTGAGGACAAGGCCGGCTCGGAGATGGTGCAGCTGCACGCCGAAAAGGATATGAATATTTCGGTGGAGAACGATAAAACGGTGGCCATTGACGGTAACCGCACCACCACCATTCAGAAAAAACAGAAAGATGAGGTGATCGGCGACGCGACCTTTATCTACCACGGTACGCGCACCACCACGGTAACCAAGAAAGAGACGAAAACGTTTGAGGACGGCGAAAAGGTCACCATCACCAACGGCCGCAACTCGGAGATCGCCAGCGGCGGCGAAAAGCTGAAGATTACCGGCGAACGCAGGGTAGAGACGGTGGGTACCGAAGAGCAGATTGTGTCGAAAAAGGTGACCCGGCGTTATAACGATGGTATGGATTTTTATCTGGACGGCAAACGTTATGACCAAATAACGGGCGAACGTCATGTTATCGTGACCGATGACGTTACCGACGAGTACCAGAGCAACCTGAACCAAACGATCACCAAAAATGTCGACACCAAAATTCTCGGTAATTGGAAGCAGGATGCCAAAGAGGGCATGACGCTGACCTCAGATCAGATGATTACCATCGACAGTAAGGTTAAGGTCAGTATCAAAACGCCGGCGGCGCTGGAGTACAAGGACCATAAAGAGACTATGTCGATGTTCTCGTTCGATTTCACGGCGGCGAAGGTGGTGACGGAGGGCTATTCCACCACCATTACCGTCGGCGGAAAACTCGGTCTGGCAACGATGAAATTCGACAAGACCGGTTTTGATCTCTCGACCAAAGAGGGGCGGGTGGAGTTTGGTCAGGCAATGGTGCAGGTTGGGCAGATCATGTCGCAGTTTAACGGCCTGACAATCATAGGCTGAGGGATATAGTTATGAAGTTCGCTATCATTATTTCCGTGATTATTTTTGCGGGTTTTTTTGCATATATCGCCCACCTGTTTTACCGCGACCACAAGATAGACGCCCAGGGACGGGAGCTGCTGGCGCGCGTGGAGGAAGTGCATTACCGCAGCGCCAACGATACCGGCAGCGTCAATATCCGCTACCGGCTGTCGTGGCCGGAAGGCGGCGGCACCAAACAGGTGGAGGGCAGGGAGACCATCCCGGCCTTCTATTCGTCGAAGGTGCAAAAAGGCAGTGAAGTGACGATCCGCTATCTGGACGACGACCATATCGCGTTTGTGTTTGATAAAGACCGCTAGGCCGAATCTGATAGTGCGCGTTGGGCTTGTCGCCCAAATCCGCACGCTATACCCTGCGCTGTAACTTCGTTAACGATAAGTGACATGCAAGGGCGTGGATGAGCAATAAAATTGGCTGGATAGATAACTTACGCGCCGTAGCGTGCCTGATGGTGGTGATGATCCACGCCACCACCGCGCTGCTGACCACGCCGGAGAAACTGGGCAGCCTCGCCTGGGATGCGGCCAACCTGCTCAATGCACTGTCCCGCGCGGCGGTGCCGCTGTTCTTTATGATCTCCGGCTACCTGTTCTTCGGCGAGCGCAGCGCCAACCGCAAACACTTTGTGCGGATCGGCTGCTGTATTTTGTTCTACAGCGCCGTGGCGCTGGCGTATATCGCCTTCTTCACCAAGATTGGCTTCTGGCCTTCATTGCGCACGCTGCTGCAAAAACCGGTGTTCTATCACCTGTGGTTTTTCTACGCCATCGTGGTGGTTTATCTGCTGTCGCCGCTGATCAACGTCAAGCCGGTATCCGGCCGCTATCTGGCGGCGGCGCTGCTGATTCTGGCGGTGATGGCCAACCCGAATACCGATAAGTTCGCCATCGACGGCGTGCACCTGCTGCCGGTTAACCTGTATATCGCCGGCGATACCTTCTACTACCTGCTGTATGCGCTGGCCGGGCGGGCGATCGGCATGATGGATACCGGACGACGCGGCGTCAGCCTGCTGGCGGCGCTGGCCTTTGTCGGCAGTGTGGCGTTGATTATCATCGGCACCCGGCATCAGTCGCTGATTAACGGCAATTTTGCCGCCACCTACTACCTGTATGCCAACCCGCTGGTGTTTATCGCGGCGGTGTCGCTGCTGGTGTGGTTTAAAAACTGCCTGGCGCAGCCGGTGGGCTGGCTGGCGGTATTCTCCCGCCATTCGCTGGCGATCTACGGCCTGCACGCCCTGATTGTCAATCTGGTGCGCCATCAGGGCTGGGATCTCGGCGGCCATCCGCTGCTGGATATTTTCTGGGTGTTCGGCCTGGCGCTGGGCCTGAGCCTGCTGCTGTCCGCCGGGCTGCAGAAAATCGACCGCCGCCGGCTGGTGTCCTGAACGGGCTGCGGCATAGCCGCCGCAGCCGTTATTCGCCTCAGGCTATGGTGACGCTGCCGTACACCAGACGCCCCTGATGGAAAGTGGCGCGGCGCGGCGACATGCGCGCCACCGCTTCGGCCGAACAGCTGGCGTCGACCAGCATAAAGCCGGCGTCGTCGCCGGCCTGCGGCCACACGCGCTGGCCTTTATCGTTCAGCGGCAGCACGTTGCCGGTGGCAATGGCCAGGGAACGCGACAGGTGGAACTCGTCCGAACCCCGGTACAGCTGGGCATAGAGGTTGGCTTTTTCCAGCATATCGCCGCTGCCGAACGGCGACCAGTGGTCGATCACGCTGTCGGTGCCGGTCATCACAAATACCCCTTTTTCACTCAGCTGCGGCAGCGGCATCATCAGGCTGCCGATCGGCACCGTCGAGGCGATGGTTATCTGCTGCGCCGCCAGCCGTTCGGCGGTCTCCGCCACGCGTCCTTCATCCAGCGTGCTGAGCGCGAAGGCGTGGCTGATGGTGACCTTGCCGCGCAGCGCCGGGTTTTTCTCGACGGTGGCAATCATATAGTCGATGGCCGCGACGCCCGCCGGGCTGGTTTCATGCAGGTGAATATCGACACCCTTGCCGCTGTCGAGTGCGATCTGGAACATGGCGTCGAGCGATTTCTCCATCGCGCCGTCGACGTTGGTCGGGTCGAGACCGCCGACGTACTGCACTCCCATCTGCATCGCTTCGCGCATCAGCGCATCCACCTTTGAATGCAGCAGGCCGTGCTGCGGGAAGGCGACGATCTCGCAGCTGAAGCCGGCGCGCTGATTTTCCAGCGCACGCTGCAGGTGTTCAAGACTTTTCAGCCCGCTGACCGGGTCGATATTGCAGTGGCTGCGCGCCACCGTACTGCCTTTGGACTGCAGCAGGGCGATCAACCCTTCGGCGCGCTGCTGCGAGGTCGGCAGCAGTTTGGGGATCAGCGTCTGCTCCAGCGCAATCATATCCATAATGGTTTTGCCCTGGCGCGGGCGCGGCGCCTGCCACGGGCCGCCGTAGAAGGTTTTATCCAGGTGGATATGCATATCGCGCGTGCCGGGCAGCAGCAACTGGCCGCCTGCCGAATAGCGCGGCAGAGCGGCGGGCGGCGTGGCGCCGGCCGGGTGCAGCGCCGCGATGTTGCCGTCTTTAATCTCCAGCGTGTAGCGCGCGGTGCGGGTGCCGATCACCGTGTCGCCGTCGTATTCGAAGCCCTCTTCCAGCAGGACGTCGCTCAGCAGGTAGTGGCGGTCGGTGAGGGTCATCGGCGATGCCGGCGCGGCGCAGGGGGCGCTATTGTCGGGCGTGGCCGCCTGCGCCACGCCGCCGCTGAGGCCGAGCACCGCGCAGGCGGTGGTCAGCTTGCCGGTTTGGCTGAGAAAGGTTCTGCGGCTTTGTTGTTGGCTGTTTTCCACAATCGGTTCCTTATCCAGAGGTGTTGTGTTGCAGCCATTAATCTAAAAAAGTCGCGCCGGGGTTGGCAGCGACATTTGCCACTGGTGATTATTCGATTTGGTAATGATGGCGGAGCACTGTGAGGTTAAGACTCACTAAAACTATCGGCGACCTTCTCCTTTCGCAGTCTGCTTTGTCAGGAATAATTAGCATATTCTTAAGGCTAGAAGATTAATCCCAATTTAAAATATATTTTTGATGTTTTTTATTTGTTATGTGAATGGTTTGTCCGTGTAATATTCATAATATTGAAATTATTTTTTTGCTGTACATCTCAGAATAAATCAACCGGGTAGACAAATAACATGTTGTCGTTAAAATATACAGTGATCCCGCACGGCATTGATTATTTTTCATAATTATTTACTTTCAATACATAAGATAATTTAATTATATGGGGTGTGTTTATGAGTGGATGCATGGATATAATTATGGAAGAGTTCTCTCAGCAGATTAAAAACACCATGGAGGCATTTGGCGTCCCACATTATTCATATGTGATTCAGTCAAAGTACCAAAAAAGCGATCCAATTATCATGTCAAACTTCCCCAAGAGTTGGATTGAAAAGTACAGGAAATTTTCTTTTCATAAAATAGACCCGATACTTGTTGGGGCAAGAAATAGCATCATACCGTTCCAATGGCAGGATCAGAGCCATAAAAAATTTGATACTGTCGAGAATCTAAAGCTAAATGCTAATTTAGCATCATCTTCTCTATCAGGATATACATTCCCGTTACACGATCATAAAAATAACTTTGTGGCACTTAGCGTTTGTCATATTGGTTGTAACACGGGTGTAGAGGTGTGGATCGAAGAAATCAAATGCTTAATACAAGAAAGTCTTGCTAGTATTCATAATGAAATTGTATCCTTTATTGATAGGGAACATAACGAAATTAATAATAAGATAGGCCTGACTGAAAGAGAAAAACAGGTTGTTTATTGGGCGTCGCAAGGGAAAACATACAATGAGATAAGTATTATACTTTCTATCAAGGAAGTTACTGTTAAGTTTCATGTTGGAAACATATTGAAAAAATTCGGCACGATAAATATGAAACAAACAATAAGATGCGCTGTAGAGTATCAGTGTGCCGAATATTGACATTTTTATAAACTTATCCTGTTGGTTCATTCACTTGATGAAAAAGAATCACTGAAAATTCTGGATTTTTTAGCCTTATTATTGGCATGGAGTCTATCTATGAGTGCTTTGACCGTTTCATTCCTACCCGCTATATATATATCGAACATTGACATATCAGGATGGCGATCTGAAAGGATTTTATTTGTTTTATTATATTCTTGAACTGAAGTTTTCATCCGTTTTTCAATGATTTTAGTGAATGTGATCATAGGGTTTTTTTTAGATATTTTATTAATCATGTCAATTTCATAAAAACTTTGCTCATCCCTGGCGATCCAATATAGGAAAACAGGTTGCTCACGATGCGTTGAAAGGCATGATAGGAATATTGAACGGATATAGGAGAAACCGGACCCGAATGCAATGAGTATCACAGGGCGTTGTGAATCACAACGGAACCATGCTTTCCCTAATGGAATCTGTACTTCGAAACGGTGCATTCTCAAGAGGTTATTTATAATGCTGTCCTTGCTGCTAGAGCTGGCGATATGGAGTTCGAAGTTGTTATCATCTTGTACTGATGAAGCTATGGAGAAATATCTTGAAATTCCATCTTCCATGGTAATTTTCAAATTCTGTCCGGGTAAAAAATTGATATCGCGATCGGCAGTAACTTTTACTCTGAATATATAATCGTTGAGAGGGGTTACGGATCTGATTGTACAAAACGTCATTTTTATTACCTAAATAATATCAATGTTAATAACATGGCGGGAATGCCTATAACCTTATGCACAAGGCATTCCCAGCCAAAACGCATGGTACTATTAAAATTCTTTTTATGTCTTTAGTTGTTTTGATGATTTTTTTTCTGGAAGGTATTGTACTTTATTCCAATGGCCACTGCATTCTTGTTATGTTCATCATCATAAACTGGCGGTAAAATTCCGGCGCTGGCGGGCTTTCCTGCTTCTATAAAAAACTTCTCTATCCCGGCAGGATTAAAGTAAAAAAGTAGCCTGGCATAATGCAAGCTCAGGTTGCTAAAGCAATGTGGCGTATTTCTGGGGATATAAACCAGGTCACCTTGTGTGGCGGCATAGCGGTTTTCTCCTACGGTAATCTCAACCTCTCCGGCGGCAACGAAAATAATCTCGTCGGAGTCAGCATGTATATGCTCCGGCGGGCCGCCGCCGGGAGGTACTGATGAGTCAATAAATGATATTTTCCCACCCGTTTGTTCATTGGTTAGCTTTACGGAATAGACATCACCACTAAGCCAGACAGGCTCACCTGCCGTATTTTTCACATGCAAAGGATAGTCGGTTAACTGATTGATTTTTTTATTCATAGATTACTCTCTTAAATAAATGGATTATTCGTCTGTTTATCTAATAAGAATTGCCCGCATGTTTGGAGAATACTTTCTTGAGCGACGGCATGCTGACAGATGGTGTTTAGATCCCGTAGCCAGCGATCCATTGGCGTTTCATGACTATAGATAGACGCGCCCCCGACTAGGTCGTACAACGTTGATACGATACTGCGAGAAGTCTGAAAAGCATTCTGTCTTGCCATGGCAGGATGAATACGCTGTCCGGTATTGAGTTCACCATTATTTTCTAAGGCGTACCATTGTTCAGACAAAGACGTGTAGACTGCGCTCCTGGCGGAAAATAGCGCCATTTCGCATTTTGCGATTGCCAGCTGTATCCTTGGGCTTTTGGACCATGCAGTTTGCGTATTCCGATCTATCTTGGTATTGACTAGGGAATGCACATAATCAATCGCAGCGCGTGCGACCCCCAACGGGATTCCTGGCATATTTCGCAGGATTGCATCTGGCGTATCATGCAACGGCCCTGATCGATGGGGTTCATAGAAACTGAAACTATGCTCCTCCGGTACAAATAAATCTTTTGCGGAATAATCTCTGCTGCCGCTGCCGGCCAAACCTGTGGTATGCCACCCATCGCCCAATTGGTACTGGGTTGGATGGGCCACCATAACGCGCCAAACAGGCTGTCCGTTTTCGTCCAGCGCTTGTTTGCCATTTTCGTAAACGTAGCAGCCGGCGTTGAGTAAGTCACAATGGCTCAGCCCGCTGCCGAAACGCCATTTCCCATTTACCAGGTATCCACCTTCAACCTTGGTGGCAGAACCTTGCGGGTGGATCCAGCCGGCGGTAATGGTATCGAGGGCGAATAGTTTTTTGGCGACGGGTTCTGATAAGAAACCAGAATAGATGCCAGAGTCGCTGCCAATCATCGCACACCAAGCGACGGCGGCATCCCCCACTGCAATTTGCTCGATAACCTGGGTCTGTTGCATTGAATTCAATTCCGGACCTCCCCAGCTTGACGGCATATTCATGCTAAACACACCAATTTTACGGAGTTGTTCTACAATATCGTCGGGGAGTCGTCGTTCAATTTCAATTTCACGTGTCCGTTCTGATAAATGGAGAGCGAAATTTTTTGAATCAGAAAGAATACTTGAGAATGTTAGCCTGGTCATTTTTCACCTATAAGTATCGATCGTTGCTGATAAGGTTGTTACTGTCTAAATATAATTTTAATTCTTTGATGAAATTATATTCACTTTCATTTGGTGTGATTTTTCGTGCCCAATGGGCATGATCAATATCTAGGCGGTAAGGTATAAAACCACAATCGTTAAACTGCTGGTGTAATAAGTCTAACGCATGAAATGCGCGATCTTTCTCATCTGAATTCTTGTCGAAACAGATAGAGACTACGAGATCAATAATTTGCTCGTTTAATGAATTGATGGTGGCGCCGCACGTTATGCCCGTTTTATTTTTTATATCATAAATAATGGCGTAAGCTTGGGTAAGTGCTTGTGGTGTAAATGGAATTAAGGGCAAAAAGAAAAGCCAGCCTTTGCCATGTTCATCGATGTTACTGTGCGATTCCCCTAAGGTCTGCGCCAGTAACTCATCATTATAGAGCGTCTCGCCAACATGTGCAGCATTAACTAATTTTGCAATGATATCTTTTTTCTCATCGTTATTATTCTTATCATCAAAATATTCGACATCATTAAATATATTACTGTGAGTACACTCTTTAATTATGAAGTTGGTGGTTATATTGACATGCTCTTTCAGACCATCGATGCACATATGTACCGTATAAGTATTATTTTTTCCGCCATATGTTTGATTTGCCATGGTGTCATATATTTTTAGCACACCACTGTTTATTTTATTGGCGACCCATTTCTGCAATAGCAAGATGGCCTGCGACAAATTATCTCGTTGGAAAGTGAAACGAAGTACGCGTGTGAATTCTGCCCTCTGGTGCAGCCTAATTACACCGGCGGTAACAATACCAAAACTGGACTGTGTGAAAAACTGAACTAGAGACGGCCCGATACCATGAGGATAAATAGGAGTCGGTTTATCTGTTGGCCACCAGCCGACGCGGATGAGTTTGCCGTCAGGGAGTAGAACCTCAAGCCCTACCAGATCCTCGGTTCGCTGATGGCGTAACCCCACACCCCGATCCATGGCATTGCCCAGGAAGCTGGAATGAGAAGAAGAGGCTGTAATGTTAATAAACCTATTTGAGCCACGTAATTTTTGTGATAGATCAGCTTGTGTTACGCCCGGCTCAATGATTGCCCAACCTTCGGTAAGATCCATTTTCTGAATATTATTTAGTCGCTTCAGTTCTAATAAATATGAACCCTCGGCGATATCTTCCTTAGAACCTAATCCCCAGTTATATCCTACACTGACAGGGTGCAGTTGAACGCCGGGAAATGTCTTTGCCAGATTGATTATTCCCCTTACCTCAGCCAATGTTTTAGGCGTAAGAATTCCACTAACACGGCGTTTTTTATAACCGCTGACATTATCTTTGAGGTACTCATAATCATGTGCTATCCCCTCACCAATGTTATTTGAGATCTCAGTTAAAAATTTATTTTTCATCTTTAATCCTTAATGCCAATAGCCTTTATGACAATCGTTGGGTTTAATTTAACATAGCTTAGCTGATCGCTGAATGAACCATCATTATTGATTAGCCTCCCTCGGCAGAGGCCTTCGAAATGATAGCCAGCATTAATCGCTGTACGTTCAGATGCGGTATTCCCCACCTTAACTCCAAGTTCAATTCGCATGTAACCTGCCGTGGAAAATGCCCAATGGGTAAATAATTTCAGAGCTCGACTTGAATAACCTTTCCCTCTGAAGTTTTTAAATATACCGTATCCAACATCTGCAACTTTGGGTGGAATGACTGGCCTTAGGCTCATTCTTCCGACTAATTCTTTAGATCCATTTTCAATAATGGAAATATTCATTTTCTCACCGGCAATCCACCTTAGAACCGCCAAATTGGCTTCTTTAGCGATAGTATGGAAGCTGCTCTCAGGATAAATTGACCAATACCGTGTCGTTAAGTCACACTGATCGTGATAAAGAATGTTGCAGTCTTCAGCAGAAGTGGCCCGTAGCGTTAATACTCCGTCGCTAATACCCGCCTGCGGGAATAAGGTTAATTTTCTTTTCGGAATATCTATTAGCGTGTCTTTCGTTAAAAAAAACAGGGCCACATCTTTGAATATTCCATTGGCGTCAATTGATTTCGTGATCCCGCAATAACTGAAACCAATATCCATGGCGTCAATAATTAAATCTGAATTTTCAGGACTTATTTTTGTCTGAATGATTTTATTTTCACTTGCCATACTATGGAAGAAGTCAACCATATCTTTGTAAGGCGTTACTTTAGATTTTTCATTGATGGAGTTAAAGCTATGATGCAAAATTTTTGGGCTGTCTTTGTCTGTGTATAACCTCGATTTATAATTTTCCGTTTTTATTTCCAAAATGCCATCTTTTGTTTTTCTAGCATAACTCTTGGAGTTTATTATGTCACTTAATGACCCAGCCAGATTGTTTGGTAATATGTCGTCAGATGTTTTTTTGTTTTCTTCGTACATTATCTCATCCTTATGATAAGCGATTATAATCACCTCCAACATGATCGTTTCGACGATAATATACCAACCTTTTTTTTATTAATACTATCCACCTGTATAGGTTTTTCAATTAATATGATTCATTGTTTATTATTTATAAATTATAAAATATATTCTGAGTATAATTTCAATGTGTGATTGATAGTCCGCTATGGTCATAAGAGAGGTGAGGGCAGCCAGACTGCAGGATAAAATGTGTTTTAAAAACGGAGTCGCATTGCTGCGTTTTTGAGGCAAGGGGGAAGAAGCCCCCTTGAGAATTTTAACCAAAAGGGGGCTTATTTTGGCGAGAGCACCGACATTGCCGGCTCTATTAGGCTTGTCAGTTCTTCTTCAGATGCCCCATCTCTGGCTTGAAGAGAGATGGCTTGGGTGATGCCGAAAAAGAATGATGCCAAGGCTTTGGCCTGGGTGCTTTTCGGCAAATCGCCGTCGGCGATACCTTGCTCAATGCGTGCGCAGATCAGAGATAATGTCTTTTGGCGAATATTTTTTAAATAAAGCCATTCTTCATCGGAATTTGGCATCGGATTGATCAGGCTCAGCATCAGTAAACATCCGCCAGCCTCATTTGACCGCGCAATTTTTACCGTCGATTCCAGCATGGCGCATAGCCCATTCGCTGCAGTGTCGCTTTCCATCAGTTTTATCATGGATTTGGAGCCAATTGAGCTGATGTACAGTTCAACGGCTTCATAGAACGCCTGCTTTTTGCTGCCAAATGCCGCATAGAAACTTGGCGGATTGATCTTCATCGCAGTGGTGAGATCCACCAGTTGAGTGCCGATATACCCTTTGGACCAAAAGATGTCCATCGCTTGTTTGAGGGCCACTTCACGATTAAAGCTGGCAGGCCTGCCTAGCTTAGCCATTAAATTTTTTCTCCCACCATTGTGTAGTGGGAATAACATAAGTCTGTTGACTTGATTTCACAAGTACGCTAGCTTTTTGTAGTTGGTTTTACAAAACTATGTTTTTGATAAAAAATCGGATTTTAGCAAACAGATAGCCAATGGTTCTAACCATTTCTCTGGATGTTGTTTAGGAAAAGGAATGAGCTTTATGCAACAGACATCCGTCGTAGGCAGTAAAAATGAAGCGTTGCCGTTCGCTGTATATATATTGGCATTTGGCATTTTTGCCATGGTTACCAGCGAATTCCAGGTAGCAGGCATGATCCCGGTGATGGCAGACGATCTCGGTGTTTCTATCTCTCAGGTGGGTTATCTGGTTTCTTTTTATGCACTAGCAATGGCGTTTGGCGGTCCGCTGCTCGCCATCGGGTTGTTAAAGAGAGCGCCGAAAAATGCGTTGATGTTGCTTTACGCAACGTTTATCGCAGCTGAAGTTCTGGGAGCCATTGCCAGTTCTTATCATATGTTAATCGTAGCGCGATTGATCACCGGCGCGGTATCCGGTGCTTTTTTTGGCGTCACGTTAACCATCTGTATTGACATCGTACCGGAGCAGAAACGAGGATGGGCCGTCTCCATCGTCCTTGCCGGTATTATGGTGGGAACCGTCCTGGGCCTGCCCATGGCGAACTTGATTGGCACTTACGCCGGATGGCGGGAAAGTTTCTGGACCGTCAGCATTCTGGCCGCTTTAGCTGCTGTCTCTACATTCTTCGGAGTACCGTCTATCGCCAGGCAGCAGGCGGTCAGCCTGCAAAGTGAGTTGGGTGCGTTAAAGAATCTTAAGCTGTGGAGCGTTTTCTCTACCAGCCTTTTGATTATCGGAGCCACATTCGCCGCGTTCACCTATTTTACACCGATTTTGAAAGGTATTACGGGTTATGACAATGTGGATGTTGCCATTCTCTTGATCGTATATGGGGCGATGACGGTGATAGGTAATGCCGTCGTCGGCAAACTGGCGGATCGGCATACTATTACCGTACTTGCGGTTGGTCTTGCAGCCCTTGCCTTTTTTCTGATGCTTTTCGGCCTGTTTGCAGACGACAAGGTTGTCTCTGCCTTATCTCTGGTCGGTATTGGTCTTGTTGGCGTGACCATGAATCCGGCCATGGCCACCCGTGTAATCCGCACGGCAAACGGGCGTTCTCTGGTGAATACGCTTCATACCTCCGTCATTACGCTGGGTATCGTGATCGGCGCCTGGTTAGGAGGGTTAGGCATTAGCTTTGGTTATGGCTTACAAGCGCCTCTGTGGGTGGGTTTTTTCATGGCAATAGTCGGCTTAGCAACGTTAATTCCCGATATCTGCACATTACGTAATAAGCATGAGAATAAGCAATAACAATACATTTAAAGGAGATATTTGTATGTCTGGTCTGATTGGAAAAGTTGCGTTAGTTACTGGCGGTAGCCGCGGGATCGGTGCTGGTATTGCCCGGCGGTTAGCGCAAGAGGGGGCGTATGTCATTATTACGTTTATCAATAATAGTGAAGCGGCACAGGCAGTGCTGCGCGACATTACCTCGTTTGGCCGACGTGGCGAAGCCATTCAGGCCGATTCAGCCAATCCTGAAGCAATCAAATTGGCGATAAAGCAAGTCATCTCCCAGTTTGGACGTTTGGATATATTGATTAATAACGCCGGCTATATGGACGTGAGTGGTCATCCGTTGTCGCAGATTGCTTTGACAAGCGTCGATCAGACCATCATGGTGAACATTCGCGGCGCATTCCTCTTTGCCCAAGAGGCCGCTTCTTATCTTTCTGATAGTGGAAGAATTATTAATATCGGTAGTTGCCTGGGCGAGCGGGTGCCTGGTGCTGGTCTTACGCTCTATGCGATGAGTAAATCAGCGATGACTGGGTTAACCAAAGGATTGGCGCGGGATTTGGCGCATAAAAAAGTTACCGTCAATCAGATATCCCCTGGTCCTGTTGATACAGATCTGAGTCCGGCTGATGGCCCTAATGCCAAATTCTTCCGCGAGCTTACTGCATTAAAACAGTATGGTACGACTGACGATATAGCCTCGATAGTTAATTTTTTAGTCAGTAATGAAGCAGCATTTATTACTGGAGCGAATATTGCGGTGGATGGTGGGACCAATCTATAACGATCTGTCCTTTTCTCCGGCTGTTGGTCAATTTTTACCGTGAAGGTTTTTATTCAGGGCCAACTTTGTTGGCCCTTCAGGTTCACATCAACGGCAGCAGGCAGCGGTACAGTTCGCGGAAGGTGGCGCGGCGCTCCGCGTACTCCTGATGACGCCCGGCATCCGGCGTGTGCAGCTGCTCCAGCGGCAGCGGGGGCAGCAGTTCGGCCAACGGACGCTGCGGGTTGAGTGCGATCTGCGCCAGCCGCGCCGCCCCCAGCGCCGGTCCGACGTCGCCGCCGGTGCGGTATTCCAGCGGCTGGCCGCTGATATCCGCCAGCATCTGCCGCCAGAACGGGCTGCGTGCGCCGCCGCCAATCAGCGTAATGCTGTCAGGATGCAGGCCGCTGGCGTGCAGCGCATCCATGCCGTCGGCGAGCGCGAAACCTACGCCTTCCAGCACTGCACGCGCCAGATCGTCCGGCCCGTGCTGATGGGTCAGCCCCCAGAATACGCCTTTGGCGTTCGGATTATTGTGCGGCGTACGTTCACCGGACAGGTAGGGCAGGAACCACAGCGGCGCGTCCGCCGGACTGGCCTGCTCGACGTTGTGCAGCAGGGTAGCGACGTCGGCAACGTTGGTCAGCCGGCATACCCAGTTCAGGCAGGAAGCGGCGCTGAGCATCACCGACATCAGATGCCAGGTATCGGGCAGCGCATGGCAAAAACTGTGGACGGCGCTGGCCGGGTTGCTGAGGAAACCGTCGCTGACGGCGAAATAGACCCCAGAGGTACCGAGCGACAGCATCGCCTGGCCGGGCTGATACAGCCCGACGCCGATCGCGCCGGCCGCATTGTCGCCGCCGCCCGCCGCCACCGGCGCCTGCGGCATGTCCCAGCGCTGCGCCAGCTCGGCATTCAGCCGGCCGGTGAGCTGGCTGCCTTCAAACAGCGCCGGCATCTGGCTGCGCGTCAGGCCGCAGGCGGCCAGCATCTCATCGCTCCAGTCGCGCCGGGCGACGTCCAGCCACAGCGTGCCGGCGGCGTCCGACATATCGCTGGCGAATACGCCGCACAGCCGCCAGCGCAGGTAATCTTTCGGCAGCAGCACCTTGTCTATCTGACTGAAAATATGCGGCTCATGCTGCCGCACCCACTGCACTTTCGGCGCGGTAAAGCCGGGCATCATCAGGTTGCCGGTAATGGCGCGCGAGCGCGGCACCGCCTGCTCCAGCTGGCGGCACTGCTCAAAGCTGCGGCCGTCGTTCCATAACATGGCGGGGCGCAGCACCTGCTGCCGGTGATCCAGCAGCACAGCGCCGTGCATCTGGCCGGTCAGGCCGATGGCCTGCACCTGCCGCAGGTCATGTTGCCGGCCGAGCGACAGCATGGCGCGATCGGTCGCCTGCCACCAGTCCTGCGGATCCTGTTCGGACCACAGCGGCTGCGGGCGGGAGATGGTCAGCGCTTCAGTGTGGCTGGCCAGCAACTGCCCGTGTTCATCCAGCAGAATGGCCTTCACGCCGGAGGTGCCAAGATCGATGCCGATATACATAGAAGGTCCCTTTAAGTGGCATATCCGGATTAACGCGGCTGCGGGGCGGACGCGTCCGCCCCTGACAGGGTTAACCGAACAGATAACGGTTGATCAGATTCTCATATTTTTCCTGGTGGCCGCTGTGGTGCTGCGGCGCCAGATCATGCTGTTCAGCGTACTTGGCCAGCGCTTCCAGCGACAGTTTTCCCTGCAGAATCTGCTGGCCCAGTTCGCCGTTCCAGCCGGCATAGCGTTTGGCGACCTGCCGATCCAACTGCCCGTCCTCGATCATTTTGGCCGCCACTTTCAGCGCCAGCGCCATGGTGTCCATTGCGCCGATATGGCCGTAGAACAGGTCATATTTATCGGTGCTCTGGCGGCGCACCTTGGCGTCGAAGTTCAGGCCGCCGGTGGTGAAGCCGCCGGCCTTGAGGATTTCGAACATCACCAGCGCGTTCTCCTCGACGCTGTTCGGGAACTGGTCGGTATCCCAGCCGAGCTGCGGATCGCCGCGGTTGGCGTCTACGGAACCGAAGATGCCGAGCGCGATGGCGCTGGCGATTTCGTGGTGGAACGAGTGGCCGGCCAGCGTGGCGTGGTTGGCTTCAATATTGACCTTAATCTCCTTTTCCAGCCCGAACTGTTTCAGGAAGCCGTAAACCGTGGCGACGTCGTAATCGTACTGATGCTTGGTCGGTTCCTGCGGTTTCGGCTCAATCAGCAGCGTGCCCTGGAAGCCGATTTTGTGTTTGTGCTCCACCACCATCTGCATAAAGCGGCCAATCTGCTCGCGCTCCTGACGCAGATCGGTGTTCAGCAGCGTTTCGTACCCCTCGCGGCCGCCCCACAGCACATAGTTTTCGCCGCCGAGCTGCTGGGTGGCGTTCATGGCGCTGTATACCTGCGTTGCCGCCCAGCTGAAGACTTCCGGGTCCGGGTTGGTGGCCGCGCCGGCGCCGAAGCGCGGGTTGGTGAAACAGTTGGCGGTGCCCCACAGCAGTTTGACGCCGCTGCTTTGCTGTTTTTCGGCCAGTACGTCGGTCATCACGGCAAAGTTATGCAGGTACTCTTTCAGCGAATGTCCTTCCGGCGCCACGTCGACGTCGTGGAAGCAATAGAAGGGGACGTTGAGCTTATGGAAAAATTCAAAGGCGACGTCCGCCTTGCGCCGCGCCAGCTCCAGCGCATCGCCCGCCTGCTGCCAGGGGCGCTCGAACGCGCCGCTGCCGAACATGTCCGCGCCGTTCCAGCAGAAGGTGTGCCAGTAACAGGCGGCAAAGCGCAGGTGGTCGGCCATGCGTTTGCCCAATACGATTTCATCCGGGTTGTAGTGGCGGAATGCCAGCGGATTGTTGCTGCCGGTGCCTTCGTAACGAACTTGTTCAAGCTGATCAAAATAAGATTGCATTCTCGACTCCTTGGTAACGGAACCCGGCTTTACGGGATGCCTTAATCTTCGGAGTTCGTGATGATTGTCTCAATTATGTTATTTCACACTCAAATTCAGATAATTATTAAATGTGCGTCGGATCTCATATTGCGCATTTAATTACGCGATCTGCCCGATGGCGCCATGAGACGTTTTTATTGTCGCTGACAAATTGTCACAAGGTTAAAACATGATCGCCATCATAAAAATAACATTAAACCAAAAAACGTAATTCGCCGGTAAAAATCAGTAATTGCTGTGCGATAGGTAAGCGACAACAATTCCCGGGACGTTGTGCCACAAAAAGTCGTTTCAATTATTACCCTACAATTTCAATAAAGAAGGTATATAAGATGAAATTTAAGCACTTATTCCTCTCCGCCTGCGCCATGCTGGCGCTGGTCAGCCAGCCGGGGTTCAGTAAAGACGTCAAGATAGGTATGGCGATTGACGATTTGCGCCTGGAGCGCTGGCAGAAAGACCGCGATATTTTTGTCAAAAAAGCCGAATCGCAGGGAGCGAAAGTGTTTGTGCAGTCCGCCAACGGCAATGAAGAAACCCAGATGGCGCAGATTGAAAACATGATCAACCGCGGCGTCGATGTGCTGGTGATCATTCCTTATAACGGGCAGGTGCTGAGCAACGTTATTGGCGAGGCGAAGCGTGAAGGGATCAAAGTCCTGGCCTACGACCGCATGATTAATAATGCGGACATCGATTTTTATATCTCGTTTGATAATGAGAAAGTGGGCGAGCTGCAGGCGCAGAGCCTGGTGCAGCGCGTGCCGCAGGGCAATTACTTCCTGATGGGCGGCTCGCCGGTGGACAATAACGCCAAACTGTTCCGTCAGGGGCAGATGAACGTGCTGAAACCGTTGATTGACGGCGGCAAAATCAAAGTGGTCGGCGATCAGTGGGTGGACGCCTGGCTGCCGGAAAACGCCTTGAAAATCATGGAGAACGCCCTGACGGCCAATAACAACCATATCGATGCGGTGGTGGCGTCCAATGATGCGACCGCCGGCGGCGCGATCCAGGCGCTGGCTGCGCAGGGGCTGGCGGGTAAGGTGGCGATCTCCGGGCAGGATGCCGACCTGGCGGCGGTAAAACGCATTCTCGCCGGCAGCCAGACCATGACGGTGTACAAACCTATCAGTAAATTGGCCGATGAGGCCGCCAATATTGCGGTGCAAATGGGCCGGGGCGAACAGCCTAAATCCAACGCCAAATTAAATAATGGTACTAAAGACGTACCGGCCTGGTTATTGACGCCTATTTCCGTCGATAAATCGAATATCGACAGCACGATAGTCGCTGATGGTTTCCATAAAAAATCCGATCTGGGTAAATAAACGCCGCCGTACGGAGGTCGTTATGTTCTGTTTATTGCAAATGAAGGAAATCACGAAACAATTTGGCGCGGTAAAAGCGGTGGATAATATCAGTCTGCAACTTGAAGTCGGCCAGGTTTTATCATTGTGCGGTGAAAATGGTTCGGGAAAGTCCACGTTAATGAAGGTGCTGTGCGGGATATATCCGCACGGCAGCTATCAGGGCGATATTTATTTTTCCGGTCAGTTAATAACGGCGAAAACCATTCGCGATACCGAGAAAAAGGGTATCGCCATCATTCATCAGGAGCTGGCGCTGGTCAAACAGATGACGGTGCTGGAGAACATGTTTCTCGGCAGCGAGTGGGGGCGCTATGGCCTGATGGACTATGACGCCATGTATCAGCGCTGCCAGCGCCTGCTGGCGCAGGTCAAGCTGGCGGTAGACCCGGATACCCGCATCGGCGAACTGGGGCTGGGCCAGCAGCAACTGGTGGAGATTGCCAAGGCGCTGAACAAGCAGGTGCGCCTGCTGGTGCTGGATGAACCGACCGCCTCGCTGACCGAAAGCGAAACCGCCACGCTGCTGACGATCGTGCGCGATCTGCGCGATCGCGGCATCGCCTGTATTTATATTTCCCATAAATTGAACGAGGTGAAGGCGATCTCGGATCTGATCTGCGTGATCCGCGACGGCAGGCACATCGGCACCTGTCCGGCAGCCGACATGAGCGAGGAAGAGATTATCGCCATGATGGTCGGCCGCGAACTGACCGAGCTGTATCCGCAGGCGCCGCACACGGTCGGCGAGGTGGTGCTGCAGGTTGATAATCTGACCGCCTGGCACCCGGTTAACCGGCATATCCGCCGGGTTGACGACGTGTCGTTTACGCTGCGGCGCGGGGAAATTCTCGGCGTCGCCGGGCTGGTCGGCTCCGGGCGTACCGAAACCATGCAGTGCCTGTTCGGCGCCTATCCCGGGCGCTGGCAGGGGAACATTACGATCGAGGGGCAGGCGGCGACGATTGGCAGCTGCCGTCAGGCGATGCGCTACGGTATCGCCATGGTGCCGGAAGACCGCAAACGCGACGGCATCGTGCCGGTGATGGGGGTCGGCGCGAATATGACGCTGGCGGCGCTGGGTGACTTCAGCGGCCCGCTGTCGGCGCTGGACGAGGCGCGGGAACAGGTGACCATTGAGCAGTCGCTGGCGCGGCTGAAGGTGAAAACCGCATCGGCGGAGCTGGCCATCGGCCGCCTGAGCGGCGGCAACCAGCAAAAAGCGATCCTCGCCAAATGCCTGTTGTTGAACCCGAAAATCCTGATTCTGGATGAACCGACGCGCGGTATCGATATCGGCGCAAAATACGAAATCTACAAATTAATCAATCAGCTGGTGCAGCAGGGCATTGCGGTGATCGTCGTGTCATCCGAATTGCCGGAAGTGCTGGGCCTGAGCGATCGCGTGCTGGTGATGCACCAGGGGAAAATCAAGGCCTCGCTGGAAAACCGCAATCTGACCCAGGAACAGGTGATGGAAGCCGCGTTGAGGAGTGAAAAACATGTCGAAAAACACGCTGTCTGAGGCAAGCCTGCCGTCTGCGCCCGCCAAAAAGGCGCTGCTGCCGCTGAGATCGCTGAACCTGCAGGTGCTGGTGATGCTGGCGGCGATCGCCGTCATTCTGCTGTTCTTTACTTTTACCACCGAAGGGGCGTATCTCAGCGCGCGCAATATCTCCAACCTGCTGCGCCAGACGGCGATTACCGGCATTCTGGCGGTCGGCATGGTGTTTGTGATTATCTCGGCGGAGATCGATCTGTCGGTCGGTTCGATGATGGGGCTGCTGGGCGGCGCGGCGGCGATTTTTGATGTCTGGCTCGGCTGGCCGCTGCCGCTGACCGTCGCGGTGACGCTGCTGGCCGGCTTGCTGCTCGGCGCGTGGAACGGCTGGTGGGTGGCCTATCGCAAAGTGCCTTCCTTTATCGTCACGCTGGCCGGCATGCTGGCGTTCCGCGGCATTTTGGTCGGCATCACCAACGGCACCACCGTTGCGCCGACCAGCGGCGCGATGTCGCAGATTGGTCAGAGCTATCTGCCCGGCGGCCTGGGGTTCGGCATCGGCGCGCTGGGGCTGGGGCTATTCGTCATCTGGCAGTGGCGGCGACGCAGCAGACGCGCGCAGCTCGGGCTGCCGTTGCCGGCGGCCGGCGGCGCCGTCGCCCGGCAGAGCATTATGGCGGTGGTGGTGCTCGGGGCTATCTATCTGCTGAACGATTATCGCGGGGTGCCGACGCCGGTGCTGATCCTGACGGCGCTGATGCTGGCGGGGATATTTATGGCTACCCGCACCGCGTTTGGCCGGCGTATCTACGCCATCGGCGGCAATATCGACGCGGCGCGGCTGTCGGGGGTGAATGTGGAGCGCACCAAGCTGGCGGTGTTCGCCATTAACGGCCTGATGGTGGCGATCGCCGGGCTGATCCTCAGCTCCCGGCTGGGAGCCGGCTCGCCTTCGGCGGGCAATATTGCCGAGCTGGACGCCATCGCCGCCTGCGTGATTGGCGGCACCAGCCTGGCGGGCGGCGTCGGCAGCGTTGCCGGCGCGGTGCTGGGGGCATTTATCATGGCGTCGCTGGATAACGGCATGAGCATGCTGGACGTGCCCACCTTCTGGCAGTACATCGTCAAAGGCGCGATCCTGCTGCTGGCGGTGTGGATGGATTCCGCCACCAAGCGGCGCGCATAAACGCTTTACCTCACAAATCTCGCCGCATTTTTACTGCTCCCTGAACGGCTGTGCTATTCAGGGAGTGGTTTGTTTTCCGGGGATATCGCATGTTCGAAAAACGTTACCGTATTACATTGTTATTTAACGCGAATAAGGTGTATGACCGCCAGGTGGTGGAAGGGGTGGGGGAATATTTACAGGCGTCGCAGTGCGACTGGGATATTTTTATTGAAGAGGACTTCCGCTGCCGCATCGATAACATTAAAGAGTGGCTGGGCGACGGGGTGATCGCCGATTTTGACGACCGCGAGATTGAACGGCTGCTGGATAACGTTCAGGTGCCGATTGTCGGCGTCGGCGGCTCCTACCACCGTGACGACGACTACCCGCCGGTGCACTACATCGCTACCGACAATCATGCGCTGGTGGAAGCGGCGTTTATGCATCTGAAAGAAAAAGGGCTGAACCGCTTTGCGTTTTACGGCCTGCCGCCTGAGGGCGGTAAACGCTGGGCGCAGGAGCGCGAGAATGCATTCCGCCGGCTGGTGGCGCAGGAACAGTATCAGGGGGTGGTGTATCAGGGGATGTCGACCGCGCCGGAAAACTGGCAGTACGCGCAGAACCGGCTGGCGGACTGGGTGCAGACCCTGCCGCAGCAGACCGGCATTATTGCCGTGACCGATGCGCGCGCCCGCCATCTGCTGCAGGTGTGCGAACACCTGGCGATTCCGGTGCCGGAGAAATTGAGCGTGATCGGCATTGATAACGAAGAACTGACGCGTTATCTGTCGCGCGTGGCGCTCTCTTCGGTGGCGCAGGGGTCGCGGCAGATGGGCTACCACGCCGCCAAGTTGCTGCACCGCCTGCTACAACAGCGTGAGCTGCCCCTGCAGCGTATTCTGGTGCCGCCGCTGAAAGTGATCGAACGGCGCTCGACGGATTACCGTTCGCTGCGCGATCCGGCGGTGATTCAGGCGATGCACTATATCCGCCATCATGCCTGCCGCGGCATCAAGGTGGAACAGGTGCTGGATGCGGTGGGGCTGTCGCGCTCCAATCTGGAGAAGCGCTTTAAAGAGGAAACTGGCCAGACGATTCACCATGCGATCCACGCCGAGAAACTGGAGCGGGCGCGTAACCTGCTGGCGACGACCGCGTTATCGATCAATGAGATTTCACAGATGTGCGGCTACCCGTCGCTGCAATATTTTTATTCGGTGTTCCGCAAGGGCGACGCTATGACGCCGAAAGAGTACCGGGAAAAATACGCCGAAACGGCCTACTGACGCCGTTCATGCCAGCCGGCAAAACGCCGTCAACCGCTGCGCCAGCGCGCCGGCGGCGGCGGGGGCGCCGTCGCGGTAATACAGCGCCAGCTCGAAATTATTCACCGGCGGCAGGCCTTCCGCCTCACCCAGTACGCGGTGGCTCGGCAGCCGGCAGCCGGCGGGCAGCAGGGTGACGCCCAGTCCGGCGGCGGAAGCGGCGGTCAGCGCCGCCAGGCTGGCGCTGCTGTAGCCGATGCGCCAACGCCTGCCGAGGTTGTCCAGCGCCTGACACAGCTCGTCGCGGTACAGCCCGTTGAGCGGAAACACCGCCAGCGGTACCGGCGACTGTTCAATGGCGGGAAAGGCCAGACTGTCCAGCCACAGCAGCGGCTCCGGCCGTGCGGCGCGCGGCGGCTGGCTGCGGCGCTGTTTAACCAGAATCAGGTCCAGTTCTTCACGGCCGTAGGCGTGGTGCAGATCGGCGCTCAGGCCGCTGGTGACGTCCAGCCGCAGGTGCGGGTGCTCGCGGCTGAATTCGGCCAGCAGATCGGTGGTGGAGGCGGCGAAGTCCTCCGGCACCCCGAGGCGCAGCACGCCGTCGCGCCAGATGCCGGTCAGCGCGTCGTGCGCCTCTTCGTTCAGCGCGATAATGCGCCGGGCGTAGCTGAGCAGTTTTACGCCCTCTTCGGTCAGCAGCACCTGATGGGAGGAGCGTTCAAACAGCGGCTTGCCGAGCATCTCTTCCAGCCGGCGTACCTGCTGGCTGACGGTCGACTGCGACAGACACACCCGCTCGGCGGCGCGGGTAAAGCTGCTGCTGTCGCATACGGCAACGAAGCTGAGCAGCAGCTGCGGGTTGAACATCGGATAACGATTCATTTTGTCACTGCTGACCATTCCATTATTTAATTTCCAAATACTAACGGCATTTTCTACAGTGAGGCAACGTTGCCGTCACCGCCTTGTGACGGCCCTCCTTCCGTATTCACAGACTGGAATCCATGGTGGAAAATCACTCTCAACCGGCGGGTCAGGCGTCAGTCGCGCGCCGCTGGTTTCATCCTTTGTTATGGGCGCTGGTGCTGATCGGCCTCAATATGCGCCCGCTGTTAACCTCCGTCGGCCCGCTGCTGCCCACGCTGCGCCAGGCCACCGGCCTGAGCTTTGGCGGCGCGGCGCTGCTGACCGCGCTGCCGGTGCTGATGATGGGCCTGATGGCGCTGGCCGGCGTATGGATCAACCGCCTGCTGAGCGAACGCGCCAGCGTATTGCTGAGCCTGCTGGCGATTGCGCTGGGGGCACTGTGGCGCGAACTGGCGCCGGACAGCGTGCAGCTGCTGCTCAGCGCGGTGCTGGGCGGGCTGGGCATCGGCGTGATACAGGCGGTGATGCCGGGCATTATCAAACATCATTTTCTCAAGCGGATGGCACTGGTGGCCGGCTTATGGTCGGCGGCATTAATGGGCGGCGGCGGGCTGGGGGCGGCGGTGACGCCGTGGCTGAACCGCGGCCACGACTGGCACAGCGCGCTGGCCTGGTGGGCGCTGCCGGCGTTGGCGGCACTGGCGGTCTGGCTGTGGGCGAGCCGCGGACTGGGGCGGCTGACGTCGCCGGCGGGCGGGCAGGCGGGCAGCCTGTTCCGCAGCCCGCGCGCCTGGCTGCTGGGGATTTACTTCGGCCTGATTAACGGCGGCTACGCCAGCCTGATCGCCTGGCTGCCGCCGTACTATATGCAGCTTGGCTGGCAGCCGCAGGCCAGCGGCGTATTGCTGGCGCTGATGACGCTGGGACAGGTGGCGGGCGCGCTGGCGCTGCCGGCGCTGGCGCGTGGTCACGATCGTCGTCCGCTGCTGTGGGCGGCGCTGATCATGCAGCTGGTCGGGTTTATCGGCCTGATCGGCTGGCCGCTGCAGACGCCGTGGCTGTGGGCGCTGCTGGCCGGCGTCGGCCTCGGCGGGGCGTTTCCGCTGTGTCTGGTGCTGGCGCTGGATCACCTGCCGCAGCCGGCGGCGGCCGGGCGGCTGGTGGCCTTTATGCAGGGCATCGGCTTTTTGCTGGCGGGCGTTGCGCCGTATATTTCCGGCCTGCTGCGTGACTACAGCGGCGGTTTCCTGCTCGACTGGCAGCTGCATACGCTGTTGGTGCTGCTGCTGATGGCGCTGACGGCGCGCTTCCATCCGCGCAGCTACCGGCAGAGCGGCGGCGGGTAATATTTCTGTCATTGCGGCTGCCTATAGTGACGGTGCCTTTACCTCCGGGTAGACCACCTCATCAGGGAGACGGAAAATGACAATGAAAACAATGATGAAAACCACGCCTCTGGCATGCCTGTTCGCCAGTATGTTGTGCAGCACGACGCTGTGGGCGCAGCAGGAAGTCGATGCGCAGCTGGCCGGCCATGCGCTGCTGCCGGTCAGCAGCACGGTGACGCCGCCGGACGACGCGCCGGCAGATCTGCGCCAGAGCGGCAAATACACCAGCGGCCAGCGGGTCAGCGTGCCGGGCAGCGTTGCCGGCCTGTCGGCCGATCGTCCTACCGGCATCGGCCTGCCGATCGACGGCCAGCCGCGCCAGGGGCACTCCGGCATTAAACATATGCCGGACGGCAGTTACTGGGTGCTGACCGATAACGGCTTCGGCAGCAAGGCCAACTCGCCGGACGCGATGCTGTATCTCAGCCACTACCGCATCGATTTTAAAACCGGCGCGGTAGAGCCGTTAAACACGGTATTTCTGCACGATCCGGACAAGAAAGTGCCGTTTCATATCGTTAACGAAAGCACCGACACGCGCTATCTGACCGGCGGCGATTTCGATCCGGAAAGCTTCCAGTTCGCCGATAATGCGCTGTGGATCGGCGACGAATTCGGCCCCTATCTGATCAAGGCCACGCTGGACGGTAAGATTCTGGCGGTGTTCGACACCCAGGTGAACGGCAAGGTGGTGAAATCGCCGGACAACCCGACCCTGACGCTGCCGGGCGCGCCGGACGGCAAACAGAACTTCCAGGTGGCGCGCTCCAAGGGGTTTGAAGGTATGGCGCTGTCTAAAGATGGCAGCAAGCTGTACCCGCTGCTGGAAGGGGCGCTGTGGGACGGTGAAGATTTCGAGCAGGTCGGCGGCAAACGCTATCTGCGGGTGCTGGAGTTTGACGTTAAGCAACAGCAGTGGAGCGGGCGCAGCTGGCAGTACGTGCTGGAGGATAACGCCCATGCGATCGGCGATTTTAATATGATCGACGCCACGCACGGGCTGGTGATTGAGCGCGATAACGGCGAAGGCACGGCGGACCAGGCCTGCGCCGCCGGCGCGCCGACGGAGAATTGCTTCAGCCAGGTGGCGAAGTTCAAACGGGTGTACCGCATCGCGTTTTCCGACGCCAACGTTGGTAAACCGGTGGAGAAGCAGGCCTATATCGACCTGCTGAAGATCCAGGACCCGAACAAGCTGGCGCGCAAGCCGCTGAATAACGGCGTGCTGACCTTCCCGTTCTTTACTATTGAAAACGTCGATGTGGTGGACGAGCGCCATATCATCGTCGGCAACGATAACAACTTCCCGTTCTCCTCCAGCCGCCAGCCGAATAAGGCGGACGACAATGAGTTTATCCTGCTGGATGTGCCGCAGCTGTTAAAACCTTAAAGTATGTCCGGCGCGCTTCGCCTGACACGGAGCGCGCCGGTGGCGTTAAAAATAATCGATCTGCATGGTAGCGCCGCTGGTGAATTTCCCTTCCGTCAGCGTGGCGGAGGCGGATTTGACCGGCACGGCGTCCAGCGCAGGCAGCGTGGTGTAATCGATATTGAGCGCGCTGTTGAGGTTAAACGGCTTGCCGTCCGCCAGCAGTTTAATGCCCAGACCGTTGATGCTGGTGTGCAGCACGTTGGCGTCAAACGCCGCGCCGGTGCCGACGATTTTCATCTTCAGCTGTCTGGCGGGGTCGAGAAATTCACAGTGCACGCTGTAGCTCAGCCGCTGCATATAGCGGCTGCCGTCGATGCGGTTAACGCCGACCTTGCCGAAGTCCACGTCGATGGTGCGTCCGTCGTTAATCTCACAGGGCGGCGGCGCCACCACCGTGGCGGTGATGCTGACCCGCGTCCCCTGATCGGCGGCGTAAGCGCCGTAGCCGGATAGCGCGGCCAGCAGGCCGGCGGCCAATGTTCTTCCAATGCATGTCATGGCGGGAGCGTCCTCAAGGCGCGCTGAAAATCAGCGTAGCTGAACCGGACAGCGGCCCGGTGGCGATGCTGGTATAAGGCACGTTGTTTTTTACCGGCACAAAGGTGAGGGTGTCGCTGCCCATACCGTTGACGATCCGGGTGCGGAAAGCATTGTTGGGTTTGATCACCGCGTCTTTATACACCATGGCGACGCCCACGTTGGCGTTGCTGGTTTTGATAAAGTCCGGCGAAAACCCGGTGGCGTCGCTGACCAGTCTGATCAGCACATCCTGGGTGGCGCTGCTGTCGTCGCACTGATAACTGAGCGCCTTATCCTGCTTGATTTGCGCATCCGTGACGGTTTGCGTCAGGAAGTCCTGGCGTATCTGGTTAAAGTCGACGTTAATCTGCCGGCCATTGTTGATGGTGCAGCTGGTGGTCACGAAATAGGCGTCGTTATCGGCAATCAGGCGCCAGCGGTAGGGGCCGCAGTTCGGGCATCCCTGTCGGTCATTGGTCTGCCTGAAATTGATTTGGCCGATGATGTCCCCTTTGTTGATTTTAATATCCGGGGTAGGAAAGCGGCTCAGCACGATATAGACCCGGATATTCACCGTCTGCTGGTCCAGGTTGGTCAGCGTCATCACGCTGATGCCCGCCGGCACCGGGGAGTTATAGTCGGCGCCGTTAATGGTGGTGCCGCTGCCGATGCCGCCAAAAATCGCATTGTTCATGGTTAACGCCGGGCTGTCGGTTTTTAGAAAGTCGGTCCAGCTGGCCACGTCGTTTTTACAGGTGACCTGGCTGACGTTGACGATCTCGTTTTTACCGTACGACAGCTGCGGCCCGATGCGCACCCGTACGTCAACGGGCGTTGTCGAGCCGCCCTGGGGAATATAACCGCCGTCGGAAGTCCGGCAGGTAAACGCCTGCGCCTTGCCGGCCAGCAGCAACGGCGCCAGGCAGCATAATAAAAAAACAAATTTTTTCACTGTTGTATCCCAAATATTTAGTCATTAAAGAGTGCACGCGCCGTTTTGCGGCATGCGGTAACCATCCTTTGTTGCTCCGTGGCGGCGGGATACCATCTCAGCGAGTTTTTTACCGATCCGTGGCTGACAATGGCGTCGCCATTAGCAACCATTTCCAGTAATAAATTCCTAGCTCTATATACACCCTCGTTTATATATTCCGCCAGTTGTCGAGTAGATAACCATTCATGCTGGGGAGGCAGTTCATTCTCCTGAGTTAACGGGGGAGATAACGTCAATAATGCGTACAGCAGCCGCTGTTTTAGCTGCCGTATTTCCTTCTTTTTGGGCGATAACACTTCCATAGTATCTCCTCGGACTTCTTTATAGCTTTACCCGGGTATGGCGGTGTTTATCTATATGCTGTGTATAGGATAAAACCCAGTTAAAGCAAAAGATTAACGGTATGTAATGGTGATTATTTATGGCGTCAGCGATCGCGTTGCGACAGGCGAAAGGCCCGTGCAGAGCATCAGATAAAGCCAATTTTTGGTTTATTATATTCAAAATGGCCTCATTTTAGATCTCATTGTTCGCGAAATAATAAAAAACAGGATATTGTTCTGGTTTTATATTATTTACGATCTATGGCGCTAAAAATAACAATAATTTTACCGGATAAAGGAAATATATTGCGAATATTGCGGCTTAACTAGAAATCACTTTTTTTAATGTGGGCTATTTGCCAGAATAACCGTCACCAGCCATAAGGGTCTGCCGGGTAAAGTTGAATTGTAATTTAATGTGATTTTTATGAAATCACAGCGGGTTTTCTTTGCTTTTTTACTTTTGCTGTAGCGGTGGTTTTTTCCGTTATACCTTTGGTTTAGGTACGTTTACTACTCACAAAATGCTAAAGAATCAGAGCGCGTTATTTATCTGCGGATAAATTTCCGGTGTGGTCTGTTCTTTATTTATTGGATATGTGCATTCTCTTCTTATAAGGAATATAGGTTCTATGAAACTTAATAAAATCATGCTGGCCGCGGCGATGGCATTTGGCGCAACCTCTTTCGCTCACGCAGCCGATCAGGGGCACGGTAAAGTTAACTTTATTGGTTCTATTATTGATGCGCCTTGCTCTATCGCCCCTGAGTCTCTCGACCAGACCGTCGATCTGGGCCAGGTATCCAACGTGGCGCTGAAAAACGGCGGCTCTTCCAATCCGCGTTCGTTTGATATCAAGCTGGAGCAGTGCGATATCGCCACGCTGAAGAGCGTCACCACCACCTTTACCGGTTCGGCGTCGCCGACCAATAAAGATCTGCTGGGCATTACGGGTACCGCCAGCGGTGCCGGCGTTGCCATCACTTACGGCGGTAAAGCCGTTGAACTGGGCAAAGCCACCACTGCTCAGAACCTGAATGAAGGCAATAACACCTTGCGTTTTGCTGCCTACCTGCAGGGCGAAGGCGCTTCCGCCGCCGTGGTTCCGGGCGATTTCTCTGCCGTAGCCGATTTCACCCTGGCTTATCAGTAAGCCATAGCGTCGCCGGGCATGGCGACATGCCCGGCCGTTATCTCCCGTCAAAGGAATGCCGCGATGTTGTCACAATGGAACCAGGCCAGCGCCATTGCTTTGCTGGCCAGCTGCGCGCTGTTTTCCGCCCCGGGCCAGGCCGCGCCTGCCGGGCAGGGGTGGGGCCAGGTCAATATGCACGGCGCCATTATCGATACCGCCTGCGCGATTGCCGCCGGCAGCCGCGATCAGACCATCGATATGGAGACGGTTCCGCTGGGGCAGATAATGCGCGACGGTCGGGGAATAACGAAAACGTTCAGTATCGAATTGGTGAATTGCGTCGTAGAGCGGCCGGGAAATAAACCTGACTGGAAGTTTTTTCAGGTGACGTTCGACGGCCATGCGGACGGCTCGCTATTCGGCGTGCAGGGCGAAGCCCGGGGCGTCGCGTTAAAAATTGATGATAGCAACGGCAAAGTGGTGATCCCTGGCGAACCTCTGGCGCAGGAAAGCGTGACGCCGGGAAACCGCGTGCTGAAATATTCAATGACATTAATGCCAAATCACCAGCCGCTGAAGGCGGGAGCATATTTTTCCACAGTGCGTTTTAAGCTGGATTACTTTTGATTTCTTGTCGTACTGACGGTTAATACATGTTGAAGGGATGTTTATTATGCTTTCACCGGCAGGGAAGTTATTTCGCCTGCAAACGCTGGGGCTGTGCGTTGCTTTGGCGTTTGGCAGCCCCGTAACGTGGGTGTTTGCCGCTGAAGAAATTCAGTTTAATACCGACGTATTAGATATTAACGATCGTCAGAATATCGATCTGAGCCAGTTTACCCGCAGCGGTTACATTATGCCGGGTAATTACACCATGGTGGTTCACGTTAATAAAAACGATCTGCCGGAGCAGCCTATCCGCTTTGTTGCGCCGGAAAATAATGCCAAAGGCAGTGAAGTTTGTCTGCCGCCGGCATTGGTCAAACAGCTGGGCGTAAAAGAAAAGCTGGAAAGTACGCTGCGCTGGACGCACGGCGGGCAGTGTCTGGATTTACACAGCCTGGCCGGCATGGAGGCGCGCGGCGATTTAAGCTCTTCCTCGCTGTATCTCAATATTCCCCAGGCCTATCTGGAATACAGCTCGGAAAACTGGGACCCGCCGTCGCGCTGGGATAACGGTATTCCGGGGCTGCTGCTGGATTACAACCTCAATGCGCAAACGCAAAAGAACCTGAAGGCGGGCGGCGACAGCTACAGCCTGAGCGGCAACGGCACCGCCGGCGGCAACCTGGGCGCCTGGCGTCTGCGCGCTGACTGGCAGGCCAGCGTTAACCACCAGACCGGCTCGGGCAAGGCGAGCGACAAGCAGTTCGACTGGAGCCGCTATTACGCCTACCGGGCGATACCGGCGCTGCGCTCCCGCCTGACGATGGGGGAGGACTACCTGAATTCCGATCTGTTCGACAGCCTGCGCTTTACCGGCGCCAGCCTGCGTTCGGACGACAATATGCTGCCGCCGAACCTGCGCGGCTACGCGCCGGAAATCAGCGGCGTGGCGAAAACCAACGCCAAGGTGGTGGTCAGCCAGCAGGGGCGCGTGCTGTATGAAACCCAGGTGGCCGCCGGCCCGTTCCGCATTCAGGACATTAATGATGCGGTGTCCGGCGAACTGGACGTGCGGGTGGAAGAGCAGGACGGCAGCGTGCAGCAGTTCAAGATGAGCACCGCCAGCATTCCCTATCTGACGCGGCCGGGCCGGGTGCGCTACAAGCTGGCCGCCGGCAAACCGACGGAGTGGGGGCACCATCTGCGCGGGCCGCTGTTTGGCACCGGCGAGTTTTCCTGGGGGATCAGCAACGGCTGGTCGCTGTACGGCGGCGCCATCGGCGGCGGGGACTACAACGCGCTGTCGCTGGGGCTGGGGCGCGATCTGATGCTGTTGGGGGCGCTCTCCTTCGACGTCACCCAGTCGCGGGCCAGACTGCCGCAGGAAGGGGTCAAAAGCGGCGGTTCTTACCGCCTGAGCTATTCGAAAAACTTTGACGAGTACGACAGCCAGGTCACCTTCGCCGGTTACCGCTTCTCCCAGGAAGATTTTATGAGCATGGGGGAGTATCTGGACGCCCGCTATCAGGGGGACCGCAACGGCAAGAGCAAGGAGATGTACACCCTCTCCTTCAATAAACAATTTCGCGATCTGGGGCTGAGCGCCTACCTCAACTACAGCCATCAGACCTACTGGGACCGGGCGGCGAACGATCGCTACAACCTGATGCTGTCGCGCTATTTCGATCTGGGCGAGTTTAAAAACCTGAGCCTGTCGCTGTCGGCCTACCGCAACCGCTATAACGCGCGCAATGACGACGGCATGTACCTGTCGCTGTCGGTGCCGTGGGGCAGCAGCGGCACGATCAGCTACAACACCACGATTGACCGGAACGACAACACGCACCGCGTCGGTTACTACGACCGGGTGAATGAACACGACAACTATCAGCTGAGCGCCGGCGCCGGACGCAGCGGAGCGACGCTCAGCGGTTACTACAGCCACGAAGGCGATATGGCGCAGGTGAACGCCAACGCCAGCTACCAGGCCGGCCGCTACAGCGCCGTCGGCCTGGCCGCGCAGGGCGGGATGACGCTCACGGCGGAAGGCGCGGCGCTGCACCGCATCGCGACGCCGGGCGGCACCCGGCTGTTGCTGGATACCGACGGCGTGCCCGACGTGCCGGTGCGCGGTTACGGCAGCACGGTGGCGACCAACCGCTTTGGGCAGGCGGTGGTGACGGATGTGAACAGCTATTACCGCAATAAGGCCAGCATCGATCTCAACGCGCTGGGCGACAAGGTGGAGGCGACGCGTTCGGTGGTGCAGGCCACCCTGACCGAAGGCGCCATCGGCTACCGGCGTTTTGCGGTGATCGCCGGTGAGAAAGCGATGGCGATTATCAAACTGGCGGACGGTAGCGAACCGCCGTTCGGCGCCACGGTGATGAATGCGCGTAAGCAGGAAACCGGGATCGTCAACGACGGCGGCAGCGTTTACCTGTCCGGGATCAACCCGGGCGAGGTGATGACGGTGCACTGGAACGGCGCGGCGCAGTGCGAGGTGCATCTGCCGACGCCGCTGCCGGCCGATATGTTGATGAATAACCTGCTGCTGCCTTGCCGCCCCGTCGGCGCAGGCGCGCAGGATACTCCCCGACCCGATGACCAGACCGGCGCTGCGGCGCACGGTCACCGATAACGGACTGATAACTGTGAAAACAATGCTTAACCAGACTCAAACCAGACTGAACATCGCCGTATTGGGCGCACCGCTTGTGATTGCCGCGCTTGTGATTGCCGCGCCGGCGCAGGGCGCGATTGCGCTGGATCGCACGCGGGTGATTTTTGACGGCGACCAGAAGACGGTCAGCCTGAATATCAGCAATCAGAACAAACAGCTGCCTTATCTGGCCCAGGGCTGGATCGAGGATGAGCAGGGCAACAAGATTCAATCGCCGTTTACGGTGCTGCCGCCGGTGCAGCGGGTTGATCCGGGCAAGCCCAGCCAGGTGAAGATTCAGGCGCTGCCGGCGGCCAAACTGCTGCCGCAGGACCGCGAGACGCTCTACTACTTCAACCTGCGTGAGATACCGCCGCGCAGCAACAAGCCGAATACCCTGCAGATCGCGCTGCAGACGCGGATCAAAATGTTCTACCGTCCGGCGGCCGTCGCGCCGCAGAAGAACGCGGCGCCCAGCCAGCAGTCGCTGACGCTGACCCGTCAGGGCGATAAATATGTGGTGAATAACCCGACGCCTTACTACGTGACGCTGGTGGACGGTGCGGCGCGCAAGGGCGGCAAGAGCGTTGCCGGTTTTGAACCGGTGATGGTGGCGCCGAAAGGCAGCGCGCCCCTCGGCGTGTCCGCTTCGGCGATCGGCTCCGCCCCGGTGCTGACCTATATCAATGACTACGGCGGCCGTCCGCAGCTGGTCTTCCGCTGTACGGGCAACCTTTGCCTGACGGTGGCGGACAAGCAGTAACCGGTATTTTCAACACAGCGGAGACAATAACAATGCGACGCAAGAGCCAGAAGTTGTCCGGCCGGGGTTTTATCCGCTACCAGCGGCGGCTGATTGGCCTGACGGTGGCGGCGGCGATGATGCTGCCGCTGACGGCGGGTGTGGTGGTGCTGCTGATGCCCCCGGCGCAGGCGGTGGATAACTGGGACGTCGAGGGCGCGAACGGCGTACTGCATGTGCACGGCGCGCTGAGTGAAAGCGCCTGCAGCCTGGAGATGGAGACGGCGCGGCAGGAGGTCTGGCTGGGTGAGCTGGGCAGCGCCGGTTTTCAGCACCCGGGCGACCGGGGCACGCCGGTGGCTTTTCAACTGCGGCTGAAGGACTGCCTGCGCGCACCGGCCAGCAATCGCGACCCGTGGGGGGGCGCGCTGGCCTGGAGCGGCAGCCAGCCGGCGGTGTCGGTCAGTTTTACCGCGCCTGCCGATGCGGATGCGCCGTCGCTGATCGGGGTGAGCGGCGTCAGCGGGCTGGCGCTGCGGCTGGCGGACGATGCCGGCACGCCGGTGCGGCTGGGGGCACGTAACACACCGCGGCTGCTGACGCCGGGGCAGAACACGCTGACCTATACCGTCACGCCGGTGCGTACGCCGGCGACGCTGGGCGTCGGCGCCTATCGCGCCACCATTGATTTTCGCCTGTATTACGACTGATGCGCATCGTGCGCAAGGCGGTGCGGCGTTATGCCATTAAGGGAGGCGACCATGAGAACCACCGTGAGAAAACTGCGCGGCGCGCTGCTGGCGGCCGGCGTGCTGATGCTGGGCGGGCCGGCGGCGGCGGATGAGAACATGCGTTTTGAGGGCACGCTGGTGGCGGAACCTTGCGTGATCCCGCCGGGCGAGGAGCTGATTCGGCTCGATTTCGGCACCATTGTCGACAAGTACCTGTATCTGAACGGCCGGACGCTCAGCCAGCCGTTTTCTCTGCATCTGGCGGAGTGCGATCTCAGCCTGGGCAATACGGTGGCGGTGACCTTCAGCGGCGCTGAGAACGCCAGGCTGCCGGGGCTGCTGGCGCTGGACGGCGGCAGCAGCGCCTCCGGCGTCGCCATCGGGCTGGAAAACCTCGACGGCACGGCGCTGCCGCTCAATGACGCCAGTAAAAAATATCGCCTGGCGGCGGGCAGCAACCTGATTGCGCTGCAGGCCTATGTGCGGGGCGAACCACAGGCGATTGCCGACAAAACCATCGGACGCGGGGAATTCAGTGCGACGGCCACCTTTAGTCTGGAATACGAATAACGCGCTGGCGGCGGGCTTTCTCGCCCTGCTGGCCGCGTCGCTGTGCTATCTGCCCAATATGGGCGGCAGCGGGCTGAAGCTGCCGCTGAATGCGCTGACCTACGCGCTGATGGCGGCGATGCTGCTGCTGATTTGCTGGCGACAGCCAGGACGCCGCACGTGGCGCTTCAGCCGCAGCGCGGCGTATTTTTTGCCGGGCGTCGCGCTGTTGGCGTTGCCGCTGGCCTATGCGCCGCCGGACGGTTACGCCGCCGCCGCGTGGCGGGTGAGCGCGCTGCTGGCCGGCGGGGCCTGGTACTGCGGCTGGCTGCAGGTGCGTCTTGCCTTCCGCTGGCGCACGGCGCTGATTACGCTGCTGCTGGCGCTGGTCATCGGCCAGAGCCTGATCGCGCTGCTGCAGCTGTTCTGGCCCGCCTGGAGCTGGGTGCCGCTGCGCGGCAGACGCGTCTTCGGCATCTTCCAGCAGCCGAACGTGCTGGGCAGTTTTATCGCCACCGGCCTGGCGCTGGCGCTGATGCTGGCGGTACTGCCGGGCTATGTGCTGCGCTCGGCGCGGGCGGAGCGCGCCAGACAAACGGGGCTGGCGGCGTTACTGGCCCTGCTGGCCGCCTTACTGGTATGGGTGCAGTCGCGCGCCGGCTGGCTGGGGGGCGTGCTGGTGCTGGCGGGGTTTTGGCTGGCGTTCCGCCGCGTCTGCGCCGACCGGCTGCTCCGGGCCGGGCTGGCGGTGCTGTTGGGCGGGGCATTCGGCGTGGGCATGCTGCTGTGGCCGGGCGGTGACGGCGGGATGGCGTATGTGTCCCACGCGCTGTCGAACCAGGCGCGGATCGCCATGCTGCAGGACACGCTGAAAATGATCGCCGCGAAGCCCTGGCTGGGCTGGGGTTACGGCCAGTTTGAGTATGCGTTTCAGCATTTCCGCATCGCCCAGTTGCCGCCGACGTCGGTGCTGGAGATTGCCGGTCATCCGCACAATGAGATCCTGCTGTGGTGGGTGGAGGGCGGCCTGGTGGCGCTGGCGGGCATCGTCCTGCTGTTGCTGGGCGGCGTGCGTCTGCTGCGGCAGGCGCTGCGCGTTGACCGTCGCGCTTTCTCCTGTCGCCGTCGCCATGCCGGCGAGGCGACGGCGCTGTGTCTGGTGCTGCTGCCGATGCTGCTGCACAGCCAGCTGGAGTATCCGTTTTATCTTTCGGCCCTGCACTGGCTGCTGTTTACGCTGCTGCTGGCGCAGCTGGATCGCCTGAGCAGCCGCCGCGTCGCGCTGACGATCCGCCGCACTGTGCCGCTGCGCCTCGGTATCACGCTGCTGTGCGTAGGCGGGCTGGTGCTGATGCTGGCGGCGCTGCGCGCGGGTTGGCTGTTGACGCAGGCGGAACGCGGCGGGCTGCGCGATGTGCGCCCGCTGCGCGAGATGTCGCCCGTCGTCGCCTGGAGCCAGCAGCCGCGGCGGGAGTTTGATTTACAGACGCACCGCCTGCTGGCCTACAACCAGACGCGCGATGAGCGCGAACTGACGCGATACCGCGACTGGGCCAGGCGCTATCTGAAGGTACGCATCGACGCCAACGTCTACGCCAGCCTGATCGCCATTTTACGTTACCAGCGACGCGACGCCGAGGCCGAGCAATACCGCACCGCCGCCGCGCTGTTGTTCCCCGCCGACCGGCGTTTTTCCGGCTCGCGGCAGGTCACGTTTAACCACGAAAGGAAGCAAAACAACCATGACCGATAACTCTGTGCGCCTTGCCGTCCGGGCGGGCATTCTGATGCTGGCGCTGTTAGGCGCTACGGCCTGCCAGAACGTCAAGCCCAAAGCGGCCGACAAGCCGCAGTCGGCGCCGTCCGTCGAGACGCAGCGTCAGCAGCGCGAGGCAAAGCGTTTACAGCAGTGCCAGCAAGAACTGGCGGCGCTGCAAAAAATCAATCCTGAACGCTATCAGGACAACCAGCGCGCTTTCGACAGCCTGATGAGCGGCGCGTCGCAGTATGCCGGCCTGCGCGCCCGGGTGAACGACGATACGCAGGAGACGGTGGATGCGCTGTATCGCTATAAGGTCAGCCGGCTGTGCGCGGAGATCGAACAGTCGGTGCTGATCGGGCTGGCCGAACGCGGGGAGCAGGTTAAATGACGCGTCGTGTGCCTGTGGCGGCGTGGCTGGCGCTGGCGGCCTGTGCGCTGCCCCGGCACGCCCTGGCCGATGACGGCATTCCCGCCCTGCTGCAGTTTGCCGAGCAGTATCAACAGCGCAGCGATACGCCGCCGGATGCGGCGCGGAAAACGCCATCCGCCGCGCCGCCGCATACCGCGAAAACCACCGCTAGCGCCCGCCCGGTGGCAAAACCCTCGCCTCCCGCCGCCGTAACGCTGATGCCGCGCCGCAGCCTGCTGGAACGTGATGAACAACTGGCCCGGCAGCGGCTGGAGCTGCAGGCATTGCGGCAGGAGAATGCCGCGTTGCGCGCCGCAGCGCATGAGACGCCGGCCCCGACGGCGCTGCCCGATCTGGCTCCGCTGCAGCAGTGGCTGGCCGGGCTGCGCCGCGCCTGGCAGGGCACGCCGGATAGCCGACGCGCCGCTGAGCTGGTCAAGCAGGCGCAGCAGCAGGTGGCGCAGGAGGCGCAGAAGCGGCGGGAACAGGAACAACGCTTTGCCAAAGAGCGTGGCGCATGGCGGCAACAGCAGCAGACGCAGGCGCAGTGGACCGTTACGCCAGAGCAGCTGCAGGACGAGAATAACCGCCTGTCCTACGCGGCGGGCAGCGCGCTGGGGCGTGATATTCAGACCATGCTGACGGAGCGCCAGAGCTGGGGCGTGCCGGTGGATCGACGTAGCCTGCTGGCCGGCGTGCTGGATAACCTGACGGGGCGTGAACGGCTGCCGCAGCAGGAGCTGAATGCGCTGATGGTCAAGGCCGATGAGACGGCCGGCGCGGCGCGGGAGCGTATTGTCAACGCACAGCAGCAGCGGGATCGGGCCTATGTGGCGCAGTTCAGCAAACGGCCGGGCGTGCAGCGTTCACCGACGGGGTTTTGGTACCGGGTGGATTATGCCGGTGACCGGGCGTTGCCGCAGGATGCGGTGATCGACGTGGTGGTAAAGGAAAAACTGACGGACGGCACGGTTATCCAGGATATGGATCTGAACGGCAAAGTGCTGTCGCTGCCGCTGTCCGGTTTTCCGCCGCTGTTCCGTGAGGCGATCGGCCATCTGCGCGACCACGGCAGCATCACCATGGTGGTGCCGCCGGCGCTGGCCTACGGCGAAACCGGCTATCCGCCGAAGGTGCCGCCGAACGCCACCATGGTGTACGAGCTGCGCATCGACAACAGCCGGGCGCCGCAGCCGGCGGCGGATGACTAAGGGTGTGCAAAAACGGAAAGCAAACCGCAGGAGAGCTGAGATGAATGCCGTAACGACACTGGCCGTACTGGACGACAACCGCTATTTTGCCGGCGGGCTGCAAAAAGCGCTGACCGCGCGTTTTTACGCCGCCGGCGTGGAAACCCGCGTGCTGGAGGGGCCGCAGGCGTATCTGGCTGACCTGCTGTTCCACTACTTTCCGCCCGGCAGCCCGAGCTGTTTTTGCCGCTATGCAGAAAAGCGGCCGTCGGCATTGCCGCTCTATTTTGTCGTGCGACCGCCGCACGGCTACGGCCACGCCGATGTGCGGCCCGACTGCCGTCTGCAGGCCGGGGTGATCGTGCAGAATATGCCGATCGACGCCGTGCTGCGGCAGGTGGAAAACGCGCTGTTGCAGCGGCGTATCGCGCCGCCGGTGCTGCCGTATGTGACAGAGCATTGCCCTTGCCAGCGCTATGCGCTGACGGTTCGCGAGCGGGAAATCATGCTCTGCCTGCGCCAGGAGATGCGGATCACGGAGATCGCCCGGCGGCTGGCGATCAGCGTTAAAACCGCCAGCCAGCATAAGATCAACGTGATGCATAAAATGGGGTTTCAGCGCAATGCGGAGCTGTATGACTGGCTGCGGCAGGGGTTTATCGGCGAGCGGCCGTTTGAGGAGCGTTTGAGCTGACGCGTCGGCCACAAATTGCCGCTTAGCGCGCGGCCGCAATTCGCGCTATAATCCGCCCCCTTGCTGCGATGTCTACGGAAGATCATCGTCCCCGGTGGGGCGGCCGGACTTCAAATCCGGTTGGGGCCGCCAGCGGTCCCGGGCAGGTTCGACTCCTGTGATCTTCCGCCATCCGAGTTCTTCTGAACTTTCATCTCCTCTCGGATTTCTGCGACCTCGACCTGCAGTTGATTAACAGCCCGGCCTCACGAATGAAACGCGGCATTGAAATTGATGAACGCAAAAAGGCCAAAGTGCCAGCGGAGGAATAACCATGATGCGCTGTCCTTTCTGCCGCAGCGGCGCACATACCCGCACCAGCCGCTATTTAACAGAACAAACCAAAGAGGCCTACTACCAGTGCCAGAATATCGACTGCTCCAGTACGTTTAAAACACGGGAGAGCATTGAATACGTGATCCGACAGCTACTGCCGCTAAACCGTTACGGAAACCAGCACCACGTACATTGATTCCCTGCCCGCCCGTTCCCTTCCCGGTGCGGGTTTTTTATTGCTTCACCCCCTCTCGTTTCGCGGCTTTTTCTCTGGCGGGCCTCTCATTTTGAGCGTGCATGCATAGGGTGCATGATTTTGCATGCACAAAAGTGCATTTGTCATTCCCTTCCGCCCCTGTACTGGCGCGGTTTGCGGTCAGTCATGCAACTGCATGAAAAGCGGCACATGAAGCGGGCAGGCGAGGCGGGGAGAGTATTGCGCACAAGCGGTATTGAACTTCTATCAAAATGGACATCATCGTCCCATCGTGGCGATGGGGGCGTGACTCCATATAGTTAGCCTTTGCTGTATTTTTATTCGCTCAGACTTGAGCTGACTTTGTTATAGCACAGAGCTTAACCAAGCTAACAAGACAGCTTTGTAGCAAAAACTGGCGTTGCAAAAAACGTCAGCTTACACCAGAATATTCAATGTTTATGGGGCTCGAGTTGTAGATGAGAAGGGAAGACGCCGTTATAAAATGTGTCTCAGTCATGTAGCATGATTACCTTACAACGAGTTGTTACAAAATAGAGTTTATGCAGTAAAAAGCTAGCCCTGAGAACAGTCCTCGAAATCGGTAGTAAACTACATTTACCTTGTTAGAGCAAAGTTGTGTTTAAAAAAGTAGCAGGGTTTCAGTCTTTCCGTGTTGGGCAAGGGGAAAATTGGTTAAGGTGAAAAAGTACTAGAATTTTAGGCTAGTCATGGTTGAGTCTAGCTATTATTATTCCCACTTGGTATTGAAATAAAGGTGATTGAAATGAGTGATGAACTAGATGATTTGATTATTGAAAGCAATAGGGAACAAGTTGAAAACGCTGGTAACGATATAGATGTCGGTGAGCTAGTTGTTTATTCCAGAGACTGGACGGTCCAAACAATTCTCCATCAAATTGAGGAGGGAAACATTGATTTGAATCCTGACTTTCAACGAAGAAATGTATGGGACAATGATAAAAGATCAAAACTTATAGAGTCATTGCTTGTGGGTTATCCTGTGCCGGAAGTAGTGTTGGCTGAGGTTATAGGTGAAAAGAAGAAATACATGGTCATTGACGGGAAACAGAGGTTGTTAGCGATAAATGGTTTCATTGACCCCAGTTTTAATACATGGGATGCTAATGCTAAGTTAAAAAATCTAACAATAAAGAAATCAATCGAGGGGTTGAGGTTTTCTGATTTCTCTAAAAATGACGCCAGATACTTACTCAATGCTGATCTACGCTGTACTATACTTTCAGGCTTTAAGGATTACAGTGTCCTATATGATATATTTTATAGACTAAATACTGGCTCTTCACCACTGTCTATGCAGGAACTGAGGAACTCGATATACAAAGGTGATTTTAGTAACTTCATTACAAGGCATACAGATAACGATTTACATCTGCATAAGATAATGAAGCTTAAATCATCTGATAAAAGGTATAGAGATGTTGAGATTATACTGAAGTTTTTGGCATTAAATCTAAACCCAGAGAAATACAATGGCTCTCTTAGAGTCTACTTAGATAACTTTACCCAATTTATGAATGATAATTTCGCATCTAAAGAAGTCGGTGTATCTGGTTGTCTTGACCTTTTTGATGAATCATGTGGTGTGCTTGTCCAACTTTTTGATGGTGAGGAAACAAAAGTCGGCAGAAAGTGGCTTCCGACTGAGAATCGATGGGAGTCAAGGTTTAATCGCACATTCTTTGAGGTTTTAGTTAACTATATTGCTAGTACAATACAGAATAAAAAAGTAAGAGATTTAATTAATAATAAAGATAAATTCATTGATTCTATAAAGTCTATTTTTAACAATACTGAATTTGTTGTGGCAATAGAGTCAACAACAACAGGTAAAGAACAGCATGTAAGAAGATTTAGGTTGTCCTATGAAAGATTAAATTCTTCATTGGGGTTGAGTAATGAAATACCATCAACCTTGAGGTGAGAAATGGAGATCACCTTATTAGATGATATGTATTACACTCTGTACTCAGCAAATGATGCTTTGTCTGAACGTTTTCTTAAAAGACACATGAACGGGACTGGTGATATTGATGAATTTAAATTGGATACAAGAAGTTATTGTGTTCTGTTGCATGCAGCTCTAGAAAATTTTGTTGAGGATGTTAGCCTATTTGTAGCTAAGTATTCTTTTTTTCTCTTCAAAGAAAGTGGAGAAGTCACTATACCACTTATGTTTTTACTAAATGGGACAAAAACTTATGATGATAGGTTTGTTACAAAGGGCGATGTCGCTGACAGCGATGATGATGGTTATCATATAAAACAACATGTTGTTGAGTTTATTTTTGATTGTGAAATGAAGACTTCCATGAAGTGGAAGAGTGTCATCACCTCAAATCATGGAATAAAAACAAAGCATTTGAATTCCGTTCTTCAGGCTGTAGGCATTCATTGTGACGTTGAAGATGAAAATTTTTCGTCATGGAAAAGTTTTTCCTCGTACAGGGGATCTTTCGCCCATTTAAGTGAGCCATATTTGTCTGGGGATTCTAGTGATTCAGCAATAAAAGAATTATCCCCTGAGTATGCTTTTAAGTTTGGTAAGGAGTGCGTTGACTACGGTTTAACTATCATTGAAGAAGCAAAGAATATACTTTCTGGTAAAGAGTATGTCAAAAGTGTTGTTGATGAGTTAATTAAACTTCGAGCAGATAAAGCTAAGAAACAGGTAGATGAAAATGTCAGGAAAAAAGCTGAAAGGGAGAAAGAAACTCTTGAGGCTGAAGAAAGGAGAAAGCTAAAAGATATTAAAGATAAGGAGAAGAGGGAAAGGAATTTATATTTAACAAGCAAGTTGGATATATTGCTGGATCATATAAATTCAAATCCTGAAAAATATAGTGAATTACATCTTGTACTCTTTCCGTCGGAGTGAGGCTAGACAAGTCTGTACCAGATAATAGTCCTTTCTTGTTGGGGGCTATTTTGGTATGGCATTTGACACCTTACATTTTCTTGCGTCGATATAGTTAGTTACTGATAATCTATAACACCTTTTGATTTATGACGTGAATAAGAAATAGGCAGTTAAGCTATTATTGGAAAACAATGTCCGCCTCTCGTTTGGAGCTGAATTTGTGAGCTGCCAGAGAAGGTTGTTAGCTCAAGTCAGAATGTAAATAGACCCACTTTAGTTCCATGCACTTTTTGAGATCTCGGCCTGGTAATGCTGTTGGCGATACTCCTCCGGTGTCATATTATTCAGCGATTCATGCGGACGTTCACAGTTATATTCTGACAACCATTTCTCCGTGAGCTCACGCACTTCATTCAGTGTTCGGAACAGATAAAAATCGAGTACTTCTGTACGGTATGTCCGATTAAAACGTTCAATAAAAGCATTCTGTGTTGGTTTCCCCGGCTTGATAAATTCCAGCTTTACTGCATGCTTTTCTGCCCATTCAGCCAGTGTCAGAGAGATAAATTCCGGGCCATTATCCATGCGAAGCATTATCGGATAGCCACGGTTTGCCGCTATCCTGTCGAGAACACGAAACCACTCGCTGGGCGGGTAGATTCAGGTCTATTTCAATCGTCAGTGCCTCTCGATTAAAGTCATCGACGACATTGAACGTGCGAAAACGACGACCGCAGATCAGGGCGTCATGCATGAAGTCAACAGACCAGCTCTGGTTCAACGCTTCAGGCGTAGCGAGCGGTGATGGATTACGTACCGGCAGACGCTGCTTGCCTTTGCGACGAAAATTCAGCTTCAGCAGACAGTAAATACGGTGGACCCTTTTGTGATTCCACGGATATCCCTGCCGTCGCAGGACCTGAAACAACTTTGGAAAACCATAGCGTGGATACCGTTCGGCGGCAGCCTGTAAGGCGGAAATAACAGGCTCGTCACGCGTAGTATTCGGGCGGTAATGGTAAACCGTTCTGCTCAGGTTTAGGCTCCGGCAGGCCTGACGGATACTCAGTCCAAACGTCGTTATCAGATGTGTGACCAGCTCACGCTTAAAGGCTGGTTTCAAAGTTTTTTTTCGATAACGTCTTTCAATGCCCGGTTCTCAAGGCTGATGTCGGCAAACATCTGCTTGAGACGCTGGTTCTCGTCCTCAAGATCTTTTATTTTTTTAATATCAGAAGCTTCCATGCCACCGTATTTAGACTTCCAATTGTAGTAAGTCGCTTCAGAGATACCTGCCTCGCGGCAAACATCCTTAACAGTTCGTCCGGCTTCAACGGACTTAATCACGGCGATGATCTGATGCTCAGTAAAACGGGCTTTACGCATAGCGATCTCCTTCGTTGACAGAGTGAGTATGCCGGAAGATCTCTAAATGTGAATGGTTCGATTATGCGGGGTACTTACAGTCGCGTCTGGCGTTCTTGTCTTGATGTTGAAAAAGTCACCGTCGGTGGCGGCAACTCCTATAGTAGCTAGTGGCACAATTTTAATGTCGTCTGGCTTGCTGTTAGGGGCGTACATTAACAGGTTGCGGAAGCTCCCTAAGCCTTTGGTTTCGCGCATGGCTTGACAGATTCTATCTACCTTGCTGGTACTTTACGCCGTTTCAGTCATATATAGAATGTAACCCACGTGGACACACGTTCTGGTAATGCTCTGAATATTAGGTAATCATGTTTTTACACGGTGATTAAATTGGTGGTGCTTTTGGTGGTATGTAAATTTCGATATTTATAAAAATCCCCATGAATCATGGTATTATGATTCTTATGCGACTCCTGTGATCTTCCGCCAATTTTCCCTCCTGAATGCGATTAAACTCAAAAAAACTTATGGTACTCCTTATTACAATTCATTACTTTCTCTTGAAATCAGGATAAAAATGCCATTGAAATAAATCTAATGCTTAAATAAGAAACCTATAATGGTAATCCATATTATATTTAACCGCATCCACAAAGGTTTAATTTATGCTTTTAACTACTAACATTGACATTATGATTGAAGGTACGCTGAATCAGGATTTTGATTATATTACCGGGGCGGAGACGATTGATGATGCCATCGACATCTATACAAAAGAATTAACAACGCAAGACCGTCAAGCGTTGAAAAAAGAAGTGTTGGTCTTTCTGTCGAACGATGACGATATTATCGAATCTGAATTCAACGCGCGTTATGTTAATTATTTTTCGCCGGAGGATGGCAAGGGGTTGCTCTTGCGCGTGCTTGCGGGTATCGAGAAAACTGAGCAGGATAAATAAAAATCTGGCAATAGCGCTCTCTGAGAGGCAAATTCAACGCAACAAACCACAGGAAAAACTAACCCCCTCCGTTACGACCCTGCCCAACACCCCGTTCCATTCGGAAACCGTATGACGCTTGCGCCAAGGGTTATGCGATATTTTATCAATCGGCATGATAACCGGTGTAGCGCGACGCTTTATCAGAACGTCAGATCTGCAGGCTCAATGCGTTCGGCGTTACATATTCTGCGCGTTACATATTGATTAACCAATAGATTATTCAATAGATAGTCGGTTTTTCTTACGTTGCCGCCGTGCTTGCCGTTCAGAAAAATTGTTTAAATATGGGAAGTACTCCACACCGAGAGGCTTGCAAAGATCGGCGTTTTACGACAGGTTACATAAGTGTTAATTAGTTACGTAAAGTAACTATGTCACCTGATAAAAAAATAACTCTCACGCTCGACGGCACAGCCCGGTGTTAGGCAGGTGAACTGCCAACGTTACCAGGGTATCAACGAAGGAGTTGGATTGCATGAATGAACTTGTCAATGCCGTCAACGGCGTGATCTGGAGCCAGGCGCTCATTTATCTCTGTTTGGGCACCGGCCTGTACTTTTCTTTACGTACCCGATTTTTGCAACTGCGTCACCTGAAGGGGATGGTGCGTCTGATCTTCCAGGGTAAAGCGAATGCCGCCGGGGTCTCTTCTTTCCAGGCGTTATCCATGACGCTGGCCGGACGGGTAGGCACCGGTAATATTGCCGGGGTAGCCACCGCCATCACCTTCGGTGGCCCGGGGGCCTTGTTCTGGATGTGGACGGTCGCGTTTCTCGGCGCCAGTTCAGCCTTTGTGGAATCGACGCTAGGCCAGGTTTATAAAGAGAAGCTGGATGGCGAGTATCGCGGCGGCCCGGCCTTCTATATCGAAAAAGGGCTGGGCATGAAGTGGTATGCCTGGATTTTTGCCATCGCCACCATCTTCTCCTGCGGCGTGTTATTGCCGGGCGTGCAGGCCAACTCCATCGGCGCCAGCCTGGATATCGCGTTCGGCATCAGCCCGAACGTGACGGCGGCGATCATCGCCGTGCTGCTGGGGTTCATCATCTTCGGCGGCGTGAAGCGCATTGCGAGCTTCGCCGGTACCGTGGTGCCGTTTATGGCGCTCGGCTACATCATCGTGGCCTGCGTGATCGTGGCGCTCAATATTGACCAACTGCCCGGCGTCATTTTGCTGGTCTGGAAGAGTGCATTCGGCCTTGATGCCGGCTTTGGCGCCATTTTAGGGCTGGCGATTATGTGGGGCGTGAAGCGCGGGGTGTATTCCAACGAAGCCGCACAGGGAACCGGCCCGCACGCGTCTTCCGCCGCCGCCGTCAGTCACCCGGCCAAGCAGGGGCTGGTGCAGGCGTTTTCGGTTTATATCGACACCTTGTTCGTGTGCTCCGCCACCGGGTTCATGCTGTTGATTACCGGTCTGTACAACGTCCAGGGGCCGGAGGGGGCCGCCCTCTATACGGGGATTGCCGGCGTTGCCGCCGGCCCCGGCTATGTGCAAACCGCGATGGAAAGCATGATGCCGGGCTTTGGCAGTTACTTCGTCGCCATCGCGCTGTTCTTCTTTGCCTTCACCACCATCGTGGCTTACTACTACATCGCGGAAACCAACGTCGCTTACCTCAACCGTAAAATACATCGTCCATGGCTCACCCTGGTGCTGAAAATCGGGCTGATGGCATCGGCCGTCTACGGCACGGTGAAAACGGCGGATCTGGCATGGGGGATGGGGGATATTGGCGTGGGGCTGATGGCCTGGCTGAACATCATCGCCATTTTGCTGCTGCGCAAGACGGCGTTCACCTGCCTGAAGGATTATGAGAAGCAGCTGGCTGAAGGCGTCGATCCCGTGTTCCATCCGGAGAAGCTGGGCATTGAGCGGGCGGATTACTGGATTAACAACCGCGCTGAGGTAAACCTGATCCGTGAGTCGACAGGAAACATTAATGAGAATGCAGGTTCTTCCAGATAGCGCATCATAAGGACAAGAGTTGCTGATGATGTCCCGATAAACCGGCGCAGGCCGGTATGCAGGAGGGCGCGGTGCCAGGCTTTATCAGTCTCGCTGAGCCCTCCGTTGTGGGAATGGCCCCGCGCACCATCAAGCGATGGCCGCCACGCTGACGCGCTGTTGTATGCGGGACAGTAGCTTTTTGTCATAGGGGGGCTGATGTTTAAACGGCCGTAGCGCTCCCGCTCTGTTCACCGGATAACCCGTAAATACAGGCACGCTTAAGGATCCCGGCAGCCCAACGACGATGCGTTGCCGGCTCGCACATCGCGCCCTGAGACTTAAACACGGCCTGCGTGGCATTGAGGATACGCAGTGCATCCGCGTGCTCATCTGCAGAGACCATCAGCGCCTGTTCAATAATGCTAATCTGGGCCGGATGAATCGCTGTTTTACCCACCAGCCCGTGAGAGATATCAAGCGATAGCTCTTTGGCCATGACGGCATAATCGTCAATATGTTCGCAGACGGGCGCGGTCAGTGAAAAACCCTTCGGGCCAAAAACGGAAACCAGCATTTTTATCACGTAGCCCATCGGGCCGTCATATAGCGTCAGGTTGCGCGGTCGGCGTAATGAGATGACGTTCATAAGATCGTTTCCGCCAATGCGTAGCGCAATAATCCTGTTGCGGCAGGGGTGTGAAACCAGCGTTGCAGCCAGCTCACGCATGTGAACGATATCAAAGACATCTTCGGTTTCAAGGGTCGGCATCAGACACAAATGCGTGTCTGATATCAGCGTCCACCAGGTCGGCAATGAGGCAAGGATAAACTTGGGTAGCACCATCCCGTCAATGGCGGTTAAATCAAGCTGCTCGATCAGCCGTTTTCCCATTTCCGCATGCCGGGGGCGGATAAACACCAGCGGCCAGCCGTCATTACCCTTGGCGGCCTTTGCCGCATTCAGCTCCTGCATAAGCCGTTTAAGATTTTGCAGAGCGAACGGGATATCCGCTTCGCTAACCGCATCTTCAAGACAAATAATTAGCGAACGCAGGCCCGGGATTTTGCCGCGTATCACGGCATCGGCGATATCATTCCGGGTGGCGGGCATATAGAGCGTAGCGCCGAGATTCCACGGAGAGAGACGATTTTTCATCAAAGAACCTTTTTTATGATGGTGACGGCTCTGTACTGACCAATGGCGTTACCCATTTCGGTCACAGCGATCCCTTTGTCCCGGGCAAGGCCGACCAGCAGGGCAACGTCAGGGTCGTCCATCGTGCGAACAAAAACATGCTCCGGTACGCGACGCAGCACGGCTCTGGTCGCCTCGGCGATGCCGGGCTTGATACGATTTACGCTGTCGACGGCGTATGTGTCGGCAAGGTGGGCGATAACATCGCGGCTTGTCTGCCAGAGCCCGGCATTGTTTTCCCTGCGCCAGCGTAGTGGCGCAAGCGAAGTCAGGGCTAGCTGTTTGCGGTGATGCGCGACGATGTCCACCAGCATGCGGCTGCACTCATAGTCGCGCAGATGGTCGCAAATGACACAGCCGTGTAACCCTTCGGCAGACCATACCGAGCGAGAAATAAGCCCGGAGACCGGCGCGCCCATAATGCCGAACGGTATCAGCCAGTCATCATCGCTGGCTGCCAACCATGAACAGCCGCAAGGATCGGCCAGCACCACGAGGCGAGGCTGTTGCGGATAGCCCGCTCGTCCTGCCAAAGCCCGGACTAGCTCACCCGTGATGGCGCCTTTACCCGTCCATCCGTCAACAAACACTATGCCCTTTGTACCGTGACGGCCTTCAATAATTTCCAGAGCTGATGAATCAATCCCCCGGTCGCGAATAATGCTGATGCCATAGTGATAGGATGTTTTACCCATATCCCGCAGCGTCTGGTGCAGCATGACGCCGAGCGGTACACCGGCTCTGACAAGGCTGACTAAAACAATGGGTTCATCACTGAATCGGTGCGCCAGCGCGATGGCGATTTGCGTGACTTCTCGCGCCAGCCTGTCGGCGCCTCGCTTCAGGGCCTGGGAGAATAAATCAAGATGCCAGGGAGTCGGTGCGGGTTCCTGGCTTAACATATCCGAGTAATGCTTTTGGCCTGACTGGATCAGCTCTTCTTTTCTCTCTACCGGCGTCATGTCCATCACGACCGGTTTTAACAAAAACTGTACGTCATCAGATAAATAAGAGCCGGAAAAAGGCTTAATGAACCGCATATTATTTTCCCCCGAAAATACGCTGCGTAATGGCATCGGCGAACTGGCTCTGGCGAGGGATTGCAAACCAGCTACACAGTGTCATAAACCGATGATCGCTGAGGCTGTCGCCAAGGCCGATGACCGGGAAAATGCCGCGCTCCGCTCTGAGTTTGTCCAGCAGCCAGGAGACGGCCAGCCCTTTCTCAACAGGCTGAGGCACCCAGGCGACGTTATTGCCATTACGGTGGATGTAAAATCCCTCGGTAGAGAAGATCTGTGCAAGGTCATCAGCCAGGGAATAAAGCTCATCAAGGCGGGTGCTGTCCCGGTGTTTTATCACCAGATAGATGGGGGTGTTGTCATATTCGACGTTTAGCCTGGCCCAGGCGTTAATATTCCTGACTTCCATCATACGGGTGATGGACCGCTGCATTGAAAGCAGCCTTTCCCGGTAGGGCGCCAGATTCCGCAGCATAATTGCCTGCCATTCCTGATCCGGCGTTCCGTCCGGCGCCAGGATGACCGCGCCGTGCGTCGTTATGGACCACGAACGGAAGGGGATGTTAACCCTGCTGATTTCCTCTGTCCCACGGGCGGTCACCGGAATAAGCTCCGCATGCTCCAGTAACCAATCCACCAGCATGGACTGTTCTTCACTCATAAAGCTGCGCGGGTGCAGATCTTTGTCGAGGGCCGCAGTTCGAAAAGGTTGCTGCGCCAGTTCGCCAACCATTTTGCGCCGGGTCTGGAAAAGCGTGTCGTCGAGATCGCTGAGAGCAACCGGTTTATTCATAAGTCACAATCTCCACTGCGGGAGCCACGTCGGCCAGCGCCTTTAATAGAAGGCTGTCCACACTCTGTGCGGGCGTCTCGATACATAGCAGGATGCGGTCAAAGTGCTGGTGGGCCACGTTATAAACAAAATTGGCGATGCCCAGACCATAATTGTCCGTGAATGTAATCGCTGACTTAATGGCAAAGCCGGTAGCGATGGGAGAACGGGTGGTTGAACTGTAAACAACGGCGGCACCTGCTTGTTCCAGTCGTTCTGCAAGTAGGTAGGGTTCCCAGACGAATTCGCCGGTTCCCAGGACCAGAACACGTTCCGCTGATGACGCCGTAATATTGCGCCCTAAATCGCCGGCAGGTTCAGTCATACCCAGCCGGCCCCAGGATTGTTTTCCCACTATGTCCCAGGTACCGCGGGAGGACACATTGACGGAGGGCATCACCGGCACGACGGCATCCGATGCGGGTTCCCAGCGCCACTGGCCACTGACCAGAGATATTGCGCTGACGGGGAGCGGACTACGTTGGAGTAATGCGTCGTTGCTCCAGTCAGTGAGCGTCACGGCGACAATCTGCTCCAGCCGTGCAAGCTTTCCGGTATCGCGTAACGCGGTCAGCAGGTTGATAAATGTGTTGCCGGTGGTGGCCTCGTCGTCGATCAGCACCAGGGTGCGGGCTGCCGCTACCCTGCGACGCATTTCAGCGGATTCGGGCTGATAAATAAGATGGTCGGTGGCGTGGCTGTGTTCTTCCTTAAATTCACACAGCAGCTCCCCCTCGACAGGGTGGCGTGTTGAGGTGAGGTAAACGCTATGACGATATTGCCGCCTGACCTCATCAAATACGCCGGCGCCCAGGCCGACGGCTGTTTCCGCCATCCCGATGAACAGTACGGGTTCAGGGAGTGAAGCGGGGAACTGGCCGGCGAGTTGACGGTAGACCTGACGCATAACCCGTGGCGTTACCGGGATATGTCTTCCCAGCACCTTGCTGACGAACAGAAAGGCCCGCTTTGGATTTCGTCTTTCGGCAATCTCAAACAATGTCTCGAGCGCATAATCGCCACGCTGGGAGGTAACCTGAATCGTACCGCTATGCAGTGCCTGGCGGTAGACGGTACCCTCAGTGATTAAAGACATAATTGGCCTCAATTCAGGTGGTTAGTATGTTGAGCAGGGGGACGGGGCGCATCATTATCGATCTCGCCGCCGCGTGGGCGTTGTGAGTCTTTCCGGCTGGACGTTAGCGTCAAAAAATAAACCGCACCCGATTTCATTCATCATGCTTCACTTAATTAAGAAATAACCGAAGCTAAGAATTTTCTATTATTTGATTTATCTTTATTAAGATAATTCCATTATCATTAGCGTGATGAATGTATTATCGATAACATTATTCTTACAATTATTAAGAAAATACTTAGCGCCTTCCGTAATACTTGCTTGGATTGGTGAGACTCCACAAGATAAATTTTGCGAATAAATGCATAACGGAAAAACACGGAAAAAACGAGTAGGCCAGTCTATGAATGGAGGGAGGCAATGTCAATTATATGCTGATGATAAGTTTTTCTGCGGTTATGATACATTTATTCTTGGCTGTTGTTGTATAACTGTTTGTTTTTTATCTGTTATTTTGTTTTTTTATATTTATGATCGATAAGGGGTATAAACTTTCCCTTGTCAGGGTTGTGCATCATGATATGATTTTTACCCAGCCTGTTGATAGCTAAATTTATTGTGATAATTAAACCTCTCCAAGGAATGAAATATGGTTTCTTTAAGCAAGAATCAGACTGTGTCACTCAGTAAACAATCGTCTGCATTAAGCCGGCTTCAATTCGGACTAGGTTGGGATCCGGTTAAGAAAAAAGGATTGCTGGCAAGCATCTTTGGCAAAAACGATGCGATTGATTTGGATGCCAGCTGTGTTCTTATGGATAGTGCTGGAAATAAAATTGACACTGTCTGGTTCAGCAAGCTTAAATCCAGCTGCGGTTCTGTAATTCACGGCGGAGATAATCTGACCGGTGAAGGGGATGGCGATGATGAAGTGATTGAGGTGAATCTGAGCAAGCTGCCTGCCAAGGTTGAATACCTTGTCTTCACCGTCAACAGCTTCCGCGGACAAACCTTCAATGACGTCGACAACGCTTTTTGCCGCGTCGTCGATCAGTCAGGTACCGAGCTGGCTCGCTACGAACTGACCGAGCAGGGATCGCATACCGGCATTGTGATTGCTTCATTACGTCGTAATAACAATAACTGGGATTTCACCGCCCATGGAAATGCCAGCCGTGGTCGCACGATTGACGATATGCACGATGACATCGTCGCTACCGTGGTGCGCTAATCATGATGTTGACTCCAGGGGGCAACGTCCCCGTTCCTTCGCAGGCGCTTAGTGTCCGGATCACCGCCGGAGGCCCTGTCGACTCCTCCGCCTTCCGTCTGTTTGCTGACGGCAAAGTCAGGGGCGATGCCGACATGGTGTTTTACGGTCAGCCCCGCAACGATGACGGCTCAATCAGCCTGGTCAGTGAAGGCCAGAGCACCCTATTCACCGTGTTGTTAAACCAGCTGCATGCCGATGTACAGAAAGTGGCGTTCACGGTCACTTGTGACGGCCAGCAGACCGTTTCGGCGCTGCGCAATCTCCGTATTGAGGTTGAGCAGGGCGCTTCATACCTTGCCGGCGGGCATGTCGAGCTTGCGGGGCGACAGGAAGCGGCGCTGATACTGGGTGAGTTCTATCGCCGTAATAATGAATGGCAATTTCGCTTTGTAGCGCAAGGGTTTAATGGTGGGCTGAAGCCGCTTGCCGAGCACTATGGCGTGGATATCGCTGATGAGCCGGCTCCGGCGGCCGCTCCCCCCGTGGTCACTACACCGCCAGAAAATAAAATCAGCCTGAGTAAAGTCTCCCTGACGAAAGACAAACCGGCGATCAGCCTTACCAAGCGCGACAATTTTGGTGAGATCCGCATTAACCTGAACTGGCACCGGGGAAGCAGCCGCTCTGGTTTTGCCGGGATGTTTGGCGCTAAAGGCATCGACCTTGATTTGGGAGCGTTCGTCAAGCTCCGGGACGGCTATAAGTCGGTTATTCAGGCATTGGGCAATGCATTTGGCAGCTACCACGGCGAGCCTTACGTGCAGCTACAGGGGGATGACCGTACCGGAGAGGTTTCTGACGGCGAATGGCTGCATATCAACGGCCACGAGTGGAAACACATTCATGAAGTACTGATTTACGCCTTTATCTATGAGGGCGTTCCCAGCTGGGATAAGACCGATGGCGTCGTAACGATTCATGTGCCGGATCAGCCGCCGATCGAAACCCGGCTCACCGAAGGTGAAAACCGTCGCACCCTGTGCGCGATTGCCAGACTGGTTAACGAGAATGGTTCCATCAAGGTTGAGCGCATCAATCAGTATTTTAAAGGTCAACAGGAGATGGACAGGGCGTTTAACTGGGGGTTTCGTTGGACCGCCGGTTCTAAATAACAGCATAGTGAAGGATTACGGTATGGGCTTTATTGGCAAAGTAAAAGGCGCATTCAATACGGGGCGTGAAGAATTGACCCGTCAGGTTGGCCGTTACAAGAACAAAAAATTTATGCAGGGCACGGTTGCCATTTGCGCACGTATTGCTGTGGCGAGTGATGGCGTCAGCGCTGAAGAAAAACAAAAAATGATGGGCTTTCTGCGTTCTTCTGAAGAACTGAAAGTTTTCGACACCAGCGAAGTGATCGAATTTTTCAATAAATTAGTCTCCAGCTTTGATTTCGATATGGAGATCGGCAAAGGGGAAACCATGAAGTATGCCCTTGCACTTAAAGATCAGCCGGAGGCAGCGCAGCTGGCGCTACGTGTAGGTATCGCTGTTGCCAAAAGCGACGGCAATTTTGATCAGGATGAGCAAACGGCCGTACGTGAAATTGCCGTTGCGTTGGGTTTCTCCCCGGCAGAATTTGGCCTCTGATCTTTAAGGGTTCATCATGGATGCAACACATATTGGTTTCCCGGCTGAAACCGTTATCGTTTTTGTCACGTTAGCGGTTGGCGCCATTTTTATTGACTTGTTTATGCATCGCCACGACAAGCCGATCTCACTGAAGAGCGCCGCCCTCTGGTCTGTCTTCTGGGTCGTTGTCGCAATGGCCTTTGCCGGTTTTCTTTATCTTCATCATGGCGCGGAGGTCGCTAGCCTCTTTGTGACAGGCTATGCGCTGGAGAAAGTGCTGTCCGTCGACAACCTGTTTGTCATGATGGCTATTTTTTCCTGGTTTGCCGTGCCGGATCGCTATCGCCACCGGGTTCTTTACTGGGGCATCATCGGTGCCATCGTCTTCCGCGGGATCTTCGTTGCGCTGGGTACCGGCCTGCTGAGCCTGGGGCCGTACGTTGAAATCGTCTTTGCGCTGGTTGTGGCATGGACCGCGGTCATGATGCTCAAAAGCGGAGACGATGATGACGATATCGAGGATTACTCACAGCATCTGGCCTACCGCATGGTAAAACGCTTTTTCCCTATTTGGCCGAAACTGAGAGGCCACGCGTTCCTGTTGACCCAGAAGGAGGTCGATGAGGCATTAAGGGAGCCGGAAAACCATGATGTAACCGTCGGGCGCGGTAGAAAAGCCGCCCTCTATGCGACGCCTCTTATGCTGTGTGTCGCCGTAGTCGAACTCTCTGATGTGATGTTTGCCTTTGATTCGGTGCCGGCAATTATTGCGGTCAGCCGCGAGCCGTTGATCGTCTATAGCGCGATGATGTTCGCCATTCTGGGCCTGCGCACGCTCTACTTCGTGTTGGAAGCGTTGAAGCAATATCTGGTTCATCTGGAGAAAGCGGTGATCGTGCTGCTGTTCTTTATCGCGATAAAACTGGGCCTCAATGCGACGGATCATATTTGGCACCATGGATACAGCATTGCAGCGACTACCAGTCTTTATATTGTTCTGGGTGTTCTGGCGTTGGGCATTCTGGCAAGCGTCTTATTCCCGGCAAAGGATGAACCCGAGGTTAAGGGGAATTAATCTCCAGGCCTCCCGACTAAAACCCATAATTAATAATGAGGTTAACTAATGAGTGTTTCTCTTTCGAAAGGCGGTAACGTTTCTCTGACAAAAACAGCGCCAACCATGAAAAATGTGTTGGTTGGTCTGGGCTGGGATGCCCGCTCTACCGATGGTCAGGACTTTGACCTGGATGCGTCTGCTTTTCTGCTGGCTGCGAATGGCAAAGTGCGTGGCGATGCCGACTTTATCTTCTATAACAACCTGACATCAACCGACGGTTCGATAACCCATACCGGTGATAACCGCACCGGTGAAGGCGACGGCGATGATGAGTCCCTGAAGATCAAATTGGATGTCATTCCTGCGGATGTAGATAAAGTTATTTTTGTGGTCACCATCCACGATGCGCAGGCGCGTCGTCAGAGCTTTGGTCAGGTTTCCGGCGCATTTATCCGCCTGGTCAATGACGATAACCAGACTGAGGTTGCACGTTACGACCTGACGGAAGATGCCTCTACCGAGACCGCGATGCTGTTCGGCGAACTTTATCGTCACAACGGCGAGTGGAAATTCCGCGCCGTTGGGCAAGGGTATACCGGCGGGCTGGCATCTGTCTGTGCTCAATACGGTATCAACGCATCTTGATGGAAGCCCGTACTTAATTATTAGCAGGAGCTAAACATGGCAGTTTCTCTCGTTAAAGGCGGTAACGTATCTCTGACTAAAGAAGCCCCTACCATGAATGTCGCAATGGTCGGTCTTGGTTGGGATGCCCGTGTTACTGATGGTCAAGGATTCGATCTTGATGCGTCTGTATTTATGGTGGGTGAGGACGGTAAGGTTCTGTCGGACTCTCACTTTATTTTCTTCAATAATAAAACCAGCCCGGATGGCGCCGTTGAGCACCAGGGAGACAACCGTACCGGTGAAGGTGACGGCGACGATGAGCAGGTAAAAATCGACCTGATGAAAGTATCTTCAGATGTCAAAAAGCTGGTTTTTTCGGTCACTATTTATGAGGCTGAAAGCCGTAAACAAAACTTCGGCATGGTAAATAACAGCTTTATGCGTGTTTATAACAATGATACCGGTGCCGAGATCGCACGTTTCGATCTGTCCGAAGATGCCTCGACTGAAACTGCAATGATTTTTGGCGAACTGTACCGTCACGGCAGCGAGTGGAAATTTAAAGCGGTCGGTCAGGGGTATGCCGGGGGGTTATCCGCGCTTGCTGCTCAGCATGGCGTGAATATCTGACAACTTGGTTCTGTTAACGCCATGCCGGCGCAGGTTCGGCTAAATACGTTTTTCATAACCCGCAACGGTACCAAACCGTTGCGGGTTTTTTGTGCTATTCACCCGGATAGCTGATGCTGTTGATAAACGCTCAAGGAATGTGTTTATGGGCGACAGGTCGTTTGCTAAAACCCCTGACGGGGTGGAAATGCCGCCAATATGCCTCCTTTGCCGCGGCTAACAGCTCATAATCACCCCGCGAATCGCCCCAGGCTCTCAGGTGAAATTGACTGAGAGAACCATAGGTTGCTTCAAGCCGGTGGATTTTCTGAATACAACGGCAGTTATGGCCGACGATACGGCCGGTGAGTACGCCGTTAATGCTTTCCAACCGTGTACCGATAAGCTTTATTCCCAGCCTGTCGGCAAAAGGCTGGAGGACGAGCATGGGCGATGCCGAGCATAAGGTGACTTCTGCACCGGAGGAGACTTCATAAGCGACGGCCATCAAACCTTTTGGGCGCATAAGGTGTGTCCAATAGCGCTTACAATACTCTTCGGCTTTGAGTGTTAACCATGCTTCATTAACATCGGTGAGGAATAGGGTAATCAATACTTCTTTCAGTTCATCACGGGTGAGTTTTCGCCGCATGCACCTGAGCGTCGGGGTAACGAGTTTTGCCATATTCTTGATAAAGCATCGTTTGCCAAATGCAAAGCGTAAGAAAGGAAGAAAGCTATCATGCCTGGTCAGAGTACCGTCAAAGTCAAAGACAGAAAGGACATGGTTTTTTGTTTTAATGATCTGGGTCATAAATTATTAAGATGAATAAATTAATTAAATGAATAATAAAAATATAAACCTTCCTGAAGGTGATATGTAATTATTTTAAGTAACATAATGGATATTATATATTGAAGTATGAAATATCAATGCTATTTGTGATTTTTAAAGTGATAAAACTTCTGGGGAATATTTTTTTCGACCGACACCTTTAGTCGTTTTTTAATTTGAAGGATTCATTTCTCTGAACGGATTTCGGTTCCACACCCTGCTGCAGTAGGGCAAAGCGTTGGTGTTGAATAAGCTGATATTATTATCAATCGTGCCGCCAGCCGGCGGGTATTGGCGTGTTACCACGGCTAGCAAGCGCCGCGGTTTGATTCTCTTCATACTCTATTGCCGCATACCGCGGCAATAGAGTTCCTTACCATAAAGCCCAAAATAGCGCGTTAAAACCCGGCCAGCACGATTTTGCCGCGCGCTTTGCCGCTTTCGATCAGGGCATGGGCCTTACGCAGGTTGTCTGCGGTGATCGGTCCGTAGTGATCGCCCAGCGTCGAGCGCAGGGTGCCGTCGTCGATCAGGCGGCTGACGTTTTGCAAAATCTCGTGCTGGCGCTGCATATCGGCGGTCTCGAAGATGGCGCGGGTAAACATCAGCTCCCAGTGCAGCGAGATAGCCTTGCGTTTGAGCGGCATCACGTCGAGGGTCTGCGGATCGTCGATAACGCCCATTTTCCCCTGCGGCGCCAGCGCTTCGACAATCTGGCCGAAGTGTTTATCGGTGTGGGTCAGGCTGGCGACATAGCGCACCTGATCGATGCCGATTTTTTTCAGTTCTTCCGTCAGTGGCCGGCTGTGGTCAATGACGTGGTGCGCGCCGAGAGATTTCACCCATTCGGCGGTTTCCGGCCGCGAGGCGGTGCCGATCACCGTCAGGCCGGTCAGCTTGCGCGCCAGCTGGGTCATGATGGAACCGACGCCGCCGCCGGCGCCGACGATCAGCAGCGCCGCGTCTTCGTCCGGTTTTACTTCCAGTCGGTCAAACAGCAGTTCCCAGGCGGTCAGCGAGGTTAACGGCAGCGCCGCCGCGTCAGCGTCGCTCAGCGACTGCGGCTTGCGGCCGGCGATGCGCTCGTCCACCAGACCATACTCGGCATAAGAGCCGGGGCGCACGATGGAGCCGGCGTAAAACACCTCGTCGCCCGGTTTAAACAGGCTGACTTCTGCCCCGACGGCTTCTACTTCACCGACGGCGTCCCAGCCCAAGATGCGCGGCGCATCGGTCGGCGCACCGTTGCGTACCTTGGTATCCACCGGGTTGACGGAGATGGCGCGGATTTTTACCAGCAGATCGCGCGGGCCGGGCTGCGGCTTGGGCAGCTCGGTTTCGTACAGCGACTGCGGGTCGGCGATGGGTAAACCGTTCTGGCTGTAAACAATGGCTTTCATCATGCGGTTCCTTATTAATACGACGAATAATGAATGTATGTTAAACGCCGGCCGGTGGGTGAAACATGCCGGACAGAGAGCAGGACTTTCACTCCTGCTGTGAAAATCATTTACAGTGATAGCGTCAGACTTCAAATAATGGGGATAAATGATGATTCGTCTGGAGGACGTTACGCTGTTTGTCCGCTCCGCCGCGCTGGGCAGTTTTTCCAACGCCGCCAGGGAAGCGGACCTGTTGCCCGGACAGGTGAGTGCGGCGGTGCAGCGGCTGGAACGGGATCTGGATAAGCGGCTGTTTGCCCGTTCCACCCGCAGCCTGCGCCTGACGGCGGAGGGGGAAAAATATCTGCCCTACGCACTGGAGATGTTGGCGATCGTGCAGGCGGGGGCGGAAAGTCTGCACAATACGGATCATGAATTCAGCGGCGAGCTGAAAATCGCCGTGCCTTCCGACACCGGCCGCAATCTGCTGTTGCCGCTGCTCAATGCCTTCTGTCGGCAGCATCCGAAGCTGGCGCTGCGCCTGTCGGTCTCCGATCAGGTAAGCGATGTGTTCCGCGACCCGGTAGACGTGGCGATTCGCTACGGCGTGCTGAACGACAGCAGCTATGTGGCGCTGCCGCTGGCGGACAATAACCGGCGGGTGCTGGCCGCCTCGCCAGACTATCTGGCGCGCCACGGCCGGCCTGAGACGCTGGACGCGCTGGCGGATCACCACTGCATTCTGTTTACCATCAACGGTCACGCCTGGGACCGCTGGCCGTTTTATCCCGAGGAGGGGAGCCGGGAGCTGAAGGTTTACGGGCGGCTGATCAGCGATGATGCCGACGTTGCCCGGCGTTGGGCGGTGGACGGCATGGGCATTGTCTATAAGTCGTGGATCGATCTCTATCCGGATATCGCCGCCGGCAGGCTGGAAGTGTTGCTGACGCAGATCCCGGGCCAGGCGGCGCCGCTTAACTTTATCTGCCCGCACCGGCGCCAGTTTTCGCCGGCGATTCGCGAACTGTACCGGCAGTTGCAACAGGCGCTGAGCGATATCGCCGGGCGACGGTAGCCGCGCCGGTATGAAGGTCTTCCCCGTTGCGAATGGCGCCTGTTTCCCTTACGGCGTCATTTTATAGGTTTTTTCTTATTTATATTACGGATGATAAACCCTAATCTACTACTCCTAAAATATATATAACCGCCCGGTTCTACAGCATTAATCTTACTGCGGCAGGTTATTGAATCGCTGTTTCCATTCAATTTCTGCACAATTAAAAATCAATATATTTCCAATATTAATTGATTATTTAAATAATACCCTAAGTAATAACCTTTTATTTTGTCGTGGATTGATCGTTTTCAGCGATCAATCAGATCACATTGATCTGCACAACCAATTATCTTTGCGCTGTTTACACGGTTAAGATCGGAGCGGATCGCCGCTGTAGGGCTTTGCCGCTATTTTTTTGCTGACGATCCTTCCCGGCGTGCCGGCATCGTTGTTTATTCGGTGTTAATTTTTCTTGTGTATTCGCTCTTTCGACATAGGTGCGAAAGTAAAGCCCGTGGCATTTTTCCTGAGACGACGAATTATGAGCAGTCACCCCCACGCCGTATTTAACTCTCCTCATAAGGCGTTATTGCCCGATAGTCGTCTCCCCAATGTTTTATTACACCGTGAACGGGTGCAGCGCATATTGGTGATTAAACTGCGGCACTTTGGCGACGTATTACTGACGACGCCGTTGCTCAGTACGCTGCGGGCGAATTATCCCAACGCGCTGATTGATGTGCTGGTGTATGACGGTACCGAGGCCATGCTGGCCGGCAACCGCGATGTTTATCTGGCCTATACCGTGGATCGCAGCCTCAAACATCAGGGGCTGAAGGCGCAATACCGTGGCGAGTACGCGCTGTGGAACAGCTTGCGCACCGGGCATTATGATTTGGTCATCAACCTCTCCGATCAGTGGCGTGCGGCGCTGTACTGCCGCTTCCTCAAACCTACTTTCAGCCTTGGGTTCGCCTATCCGAAGCGTAACAACCGGCTGTGGCGGCGTTGTCATTCTCTGTTGGTCGATACCGAGGGGCATGAGCGGCAACATACCGTGCTCAATAACCTCAGCATTTTGGCGCCGCTGGCGCTGCCGACGCAGGTCACGCGCGTGACGCAATCCTGGCGACAGTGCGATATCGATGACGTGGAGCGGCTTGGCCGCCATTACCGGCTCAGGAATTTTGTCCTGATTCAGCCGGCGGCGCGCTGGGCGTTCAAAACCTGGACGGCGGCCGGCTTCAGCGAGGTGATCAATCACCTGACCGCCAGAGGTGAGACGGTGGTGCTCACCGGCGGGCGCTCGGCCGAAGAGGCGGCGATGATCGACGCCATTCTGGCCGGCTGCATCTCACCGCAGCGGGTGATTAACCTGGCGGGGCGGCTGGACTTGCCGGAACTGGCGGTGCTGATTTCCCGCGCCAGGCTGTTTATCGGCGTGGATTCGGTGCCGATGCATATGGCCGCCGCGCTGCAGACGCCGTCCGTAGTGCTGTTCGGCCCCAGCAATCTGGCGCAGTGGGCGCCGTGGCAGGCATCGCACACGCTGCTGTGGGCCGGTGATTACCGGCCGCTGCCGCCGCCGGAAGCAGTGGATACCGCGACGGCAGAACGCTATCTGGCCGCGATCCCGCCCGGCGATGTGATACGGGCGGTCGACCGGCATTTGGCGCCGTCGGATGCGCCCGCTTCTGTGGGTTGATGACGCTGGTGCGTCGTCGTTTCTCTATGGCGCTTGCGCCACGTTTTTCTTCTCTGCGATGAGTATTTCACTATGGTTTCTGTTCCTGCTCTTACTGTCCCGCAGTACCGGCAACGATTATTCGCCTTTACGGCCTTGTTACTTGGCGCATCGCTGCCGGCCTCCAACTTCCTGATGAATGTCGCCCTGGGGCTGGCGGTGGTCTGCCTGTTGTGGCAGCGGGATGGCCGTCAGTGGAGGGCTTTGGCGGTTCATCCGCTGGTATGGCTGCCGGCGCTGATGTTCGCGCTGTTGGCGCTGTCGCTGCTGACGCACAGCCATGCGTATGGGGCGTCGATGGTCGGCAAGTATAAAAAGTTACTGTATGTGCTGCCGCTGGCGCTGTTTTTTCTGGCCGATCGCCGCCTGCCGGCGCAGTTTCTCCGCGGCTTTTTGTGGGCCAACGCGCTGATACTGGCCATCAGCCTGGCCGGCGGCGCCGGGCTGGCGACGCGCTGGGGCATCAGCCCTGACAACCCGACGGTGTTTAAGCTGCAAATTACCCAGAACGTCTTTATGGCGCTGGCCGCGCTGGTCTGGCTGACGCGCGCCTTTGCCTGCCACGGTATGCGCCGCTGGCTGTACGGTGCGCTGGCGTTGCTGGCGGCGGCCAATGTATTGCTGATGGTGCAGGGGCGAACCGGCTATGTGGCGCTGGTGGTCGGCATGGGGATCTGGCTGCTGCTGACGCTGCGCCGCCGGCAGCGGGTGGCCGTTATCGCCTGCGGCATACTGGCCGTCGCGATGCTGATGCTGACCCCCAATCTTGCGATGGAGCGACTGGCGCTGGGCGTTCAGCAAGTGCGGCATTGCGTACTGGCCCCCGCCGAGACGGCTTATCAGGCCTGTGACAACTCGATGGGGCAGCGTACCGCTTTTGCCCGTGAATCATGGCGGCTGATTCAGCAGGCGCCGCTGCTGGGCAACGGCGCCGGCAGTTTCTGGTACGGCAACGCGGAGACCGGCTACAGCGTGCATAATCCGCACAATGAGTATCTGCTGGAAACGGTGCAAAACGGCCTGTTGGGCCTGGCGTTATTTATTGGCTGGATGTGGTGCTGCTATCGTGTGGCCTGGCGACAGCCGGTGCAGCGTCGTAACCTGCTGGTGGCGGTGCTGTGCAGCTATATGGCCTGTCATCTGTTCAACTCGTTCCTGCTGGATTCTTCCGAAGGGCACCTGTTCGTGGTGATTGCGGCATTGCTGGCGGGGTGGGTGGTGATGCCGCGGGAGATGGCGGATGAGTGGTGCTGATTTCGCATGCTTGCAAGATAGCATCCGGCAGGCGGGTATGGCGCTGTAAACATCATCTGGAATGATGGCCTGTTTACGCACCCCGCCGAGATTGTTGTCGCGACATCAAAAAACCACCGGCGGTACAGTTTGCCGGCTCAACGTCGCCGCCCGCTGCAAGGCGTGCCGATCGCCTTGCTCGTTTTCGGTTTTTTCCCCGGAGAAAGTACGCAGCGCCAGCATCTTGCCGACTTTTTCGCCGTCAACGGCAAACAGCTGCTCGGCCTGGGTGCCCATATGCGTTTTGGAGGTGACATAAATCGCAGGCCGGTTGTTAACCGTGACGAAAGCGGCCTTGCCGAGCGCCCTGCCGTAATAGCGCACGGCCGTCATGCCTGAGAACGTCTTGTTGGCTCCGATACGCACCAGATACGGCTGCTCATCAAACCCGGCGTCGACAATCAGATTGACCACGCACAGATCGTTGGCGCAATCGACGATGTGTAATTTGGGTTTTCGCCCTTCCTTGATGACGTTGGTCCAACCGCCTTTTTCCATGCTGTCGCTATAGGCCTGATAAAACGCGGAGCGAAAGGCGTCTTGCCTGTCCGGCGTCAGCGTTATCGGGGCGGCGTTGGCAAGGGCCGGCAGGCAGGCGGCGATGCCGAGCAGCACTCCGGCCAGTTTTCCGAACCATTTATTGCTGTTGGCTGATTGTCGGTAAGGCATGCGGCGTTCCCTCTCATTGAAAAATATCTCGGCGCCACAAAAGTGTAGCAGCGCCAGAGAGGGGATGCTTGACTACGCTCCCGGCCCGATCAACTGCCGCTGGACTGCCGCGCCGGGCATCATCGCCTCCAGTCCCTGGATCAGCGCGTCGCCGGCCTGCTGCAGCGCCTCGAGCGGCATCTCCGGCAGGCTTTCGAGGATAAACCACATCAGCGGGCTTTCCACGCTCAGGCGGGTTCTGACGCCCTGACGCCAGTTCCAGCGCCGGCAGGTGACGCCGGTATCATCACGCCATACCACTTCCCCCGCTTCCGGCGCTTCGTGGGCCGGCTGCCCCTCTTTGATGGTGTCGAACAGCTCTGTGCCGTCGGCGATGACCAGCCGCGGCTGACCGGCGTAGGCGGCCAGGTTCTCGCCGCCGACCGGCACCGCATAGCGCAGGCTGACCGCGTTGTAGAGATCCACCACCGGGTCGATGGCGGGCATCATGCCGTCGCGCTGTACGCGTTTGCGCAGCGCCTGCGCCGAACAGGGGGTGCGTTTGGGTTTGGCGCCGAATGCCTTGAACACGTTATCCCAGGCCGCCAGGTGTGCGTCCGCCCACGTCGGTTCGCCGGCCATCACCGCCTGGCAGGCCTGCTGCAGCGCGGTTTCCCCGACGTCAGGGTGGCGTACCGGCGCGGGTTCCACCAGAATGCTCAGCGCCCGGAAGGCTGGCGCAAGGCGGGTAATCTGCGGATCGATTGACGGGGTGACGCTAGGCATAGAATAATCCTGTAATGACCAATTTATTGCATACTAGCGACCAATGACCAAAAAAGTCAATAAAACGACCGAGGCGGGGGCCGATGTCGTCTCGGTAAGCGCCGCCGTCGCCGGGCGTATCCGGGAGTTTCGCCGTCAGCAGAAGCTGTCGCTCGACGAACTGTCGCGCCGCGCCGGCATCAGCAAAGGCATGCTGGTGGAGGTGGAGAAAGCGCAGGCTAACCCCAGCATCGCCATTTTGTGCAAAATCGCCGCCGCGATGGGGCTGTCCGTCGCCGATATTGTCGATGTCGCCAGTAAACCGCAGGCGCACCTGATCTCACAGCAGGACATTCCCACGCTGTGGCACGGACCGCAGGGCGGCAGCGCCCGGCTGCTGGCCGGCACCAGCGGCCCGGATATGCTGGAGCTTTGGCGCTGGGACATGCAGCCCGGTGAAGATTTTGCCTCAGAGGGGCATCCGGCAGGCACCACGGAACTGCTGCATGTTGAAAGCGGTAGTCTGACCGTGCAGGTCGGCGATGTGTCGCTGACGGTGCCGGCGGGCAGCTCCGCCGTCGCCAAAACCGATGTGCCGCACGCCTACCGCAATCAGGGCGCGGATGTGCTGGTGTTCACCATGACGGTGATGGAACGCCATATTTATCAGTAGCCTGATAACGTGATAGCGGCCGTTGTGGCCGCCGCCGTTGCCGTGATTTACCGCTTGTAAAACATTTGGTGATATGTGAGCCAGCACTTTTATCACGATGAACTATAGTTAACCTTCATCACGGAGGGGGAGCTATGCGCTTTATCGTCATCAGGCATGCAGAATCACAGGGAAGTCGCGAAGGGATCATTCAGGGACAGCATGACAGCCCGGTGACGGCCGATGGCTATCGCCAGATCGCAGCACTGATGGCGGCGCTGAAAGACACCACGCTGACGCAGATTTTCAGTTCTCCTTCCGGCCGGGCAATGACCACCGCGCAGGCGCTGGCGGCGCACTGCAAGTGCGTTGTGCGCAGCGATGAGCGCCTCTATGAACAACATTTCGGCTGTTATCAGGGCCAATCCTACCATCAGGCCATCTCCAGCGACCCAAGCGGTTTCGCCCGTATTTTTGCCGGCGAACCGACGGCGACTGCGCCGCAGGGCGAGTCGGCGCTGCAGGTGGTACAGCGGCTGATGTCTTTTTTCCGCAGTTTCCCCGCCGGCTCCTGCGGCACCGCCGGGGTGGTGACGCACGGCCATGCCATTCAGGCGCTGATCTGGCAGTTACAGGGCGCCAACCCCAAAGAAGAAACCAGCAAGTACGGCCATCTGAGCGGCAGCTATTCGATTGTTGAAGCCGGCAGTCAGGGGCTGACGCTGCAGCACTGGGGCATCGCCAGCCATTTACGCGCGTTGCGCCGCTCGCCGATCTGAGCAACGCTCAGACAAACCCCAATAAACGGAAAGCATCATCCTGCGGGTGATAATCCAGCAGGCGGGAGGTTTCCTCCAGCGACAGCCGTTTGTAGCGGTTGTCGGAGATGCCGTGCACTACCGCATAATGCACACCATCGACGCGAATACAGCGGTCCAGCAGGTCGGCAGCGTCGCGGTGGCTGAGGAAGGCGCTCATATCGCGGGCGCTGACCTGCTGGCCCGGCTCCAGCGTGCAGAAGTTGGCGAGACGCACCGACAGCGCGGATAATCCCTCCTGATAGGCAAAATAGGCGGCGATGCCTTCGCCGAACGCCTTGCTGGCACCGTACAGGTTTTTCGGTCGCGGCGCGTCGTCCGGCCGCACCTGATAATCCAGCGGATAGCCTTCCACCGCCTGCGCGCTGCTGGCGAACACCACGCGCCGGCAGCCGGCGTCTTTGGCGGCGCGGAAGATATTAAAGGTGCCGAGGATATTGTTGTCTTTGAGCGAGCCGCAAAAATCGGCGTCGGGCGAGGGGTCGGCGGCCAGGTGCAGCACGGTGTCGATGCCGTCGCAGGCGCGGCGGCAGGCCTGCAGATCGCGGATGTCGCAGGCGATGATTTCATCATGCGCGCCGATATCGGTCAGGAGGGCGGTATCGCGCTCCGCCAGCCGCAGCGCATGGCGTCCGGCGATAGCCCGTCGATAGACGGTGGCCACCCGGCCTCCGGCGCCGGTAATCAGGATACGTCCTATCTCATTACGCAACGTCATGGCTTTTAATCCCTAAAGCAAATTACGCTGGTCCAGTAATAATCCCATGAAGTATTTTTGTCCAGAATAATATTAATAATTCTGATGGTTATTGTTGGTAAGACCGCTGAAGGGATAGGTAACGCGCTGATGTAAAATATTTTACATACAGACGGCTGAAAATAACGCTATTTTACGTCAGGGTATGGATATAAATACCGAGTTTTCACCCGGTTATTTCTCCGCCACCGCCGGCAGCGCACGCCTGGTGGCAGATTATTTAGTTAGTTAATCTTATCTATTGGCGGGTGTTGTCCGGCGTTCAGGCGGATGCGCGTTCACTGTCGCGGTAGCGCTGACGCGCATGCTCAAACCAACTGGCGGGTACGCTGTGCGGAGGCAGCAGCAGCGCCGCCAGCCCCTGTTCGACGATATGGTGGGCCTGCTGCCAGAGTTGGCGATCCCCTTCGGTCAGGACTTCCAGCAGGCGCTGTTTTTCAATCAGATAGGTGCGGGCGAAGTGGCTGTCGTAGGTCAGCAGCGAGCGGGTGTTGTCGATCAAATCCGCCAGCTTGATGGTTTTTGCCTGCGGTGAGGCCTGCGCGCTGTGGCGTCGGTCGTCATTCTTACGCTGGTAACGGTTGCCGCTGCCGGGCGTGCTGACGTTGGTCAGCATGCCGACCAGTTCCGCCACCTGCGGGCCAAAGCGGCTTTCCAGGTCGGCCAGCGTGGTTGGCGTGTCTTCCACCGTGTCGTGCAGCCAGGCCGCCGCCAGCATTTCGTCGGTATGGGGAACGCTGCGGACCAGCTCCATCACCGCCTGCGGATGCACAATATAGGGATCATTGGTGTATTTACGGCGTTGATCGATGGCCGCATGCGCCTTGGTGGCATAGCGGCGCGCACGTTCTACCAGCGTTGCGCTCATGGCTGTTCCCTCCCGTCCTGTGGCACGCAAATGCGTTCCTGTAAATAAAAAAATAGCACAATCGTCGGGTGTTAGCTTGCTATTTTATCGTGTGCTATATATGTTTAAACAATGAAAGATAACAATACATTCAACGAAAAAAACGCGCTGCAGCTCGATCAACAGATGTGTTTCGCGCTCTACTCGGCCAACCTGGCGCTGCATAAGGTGTATCGCAAACTGCTCAGCCAGCTGGAGCTGACCTATCCGCAATATCTGGTGATGCTGGTGCTGTGGGAGCGGGATGAGATCACCGTATCCGATATTGGCGAGCGGCTGTTTCTGGACTCCGCCACGCTGACGCCGCTGCTGAAACGTCTGGAGGCCGCCGGGCTGTTGGTGCGCTATCGTGCCGCCGCCGACGAGCGGCAGGTGATTATTGCGCTGACCGACGCCGGCCGTGCGCTGCGCGCCAAGGCGCAGTCGGTGCCGGAAGCGGTGATGTGTGCTTCTGCCTGTAGCCTGGAGGACGTACAGAGCCTGAAGCAGCAGCTGGAAACGCTGCGCGGCAACCTGCTCGGACAGGTGTAACGCCGGGTGGCGGGCAGCACGCACGATCGTCGATCGTGCGCTAAACTGAAAATGAGTCTGTTAAGTATATAGTGTGCGATTTAATCGCGAGCTCATCTGGCGCCGCGGCATCTATGACGGGCGACGCCTGTTGGCCCACTCGAAAAAAGGAAGCAAAGATGTCTATTGAAAAAGTTGTGTACCGCGCTCATGCAAAAGCCACCGGCGGCCGTGATGGTCGTGCTACCTCATCTGACGGCGTACTGGACGTGAAACTGGGCGTGCCGAAAGAGATGGGCGGCGCCGGCGGCGAGGTCACCAACCCGGAACAGCTGTTTGCCGCAGGGTATTCCGCCTGTTTTCTCGGCGCGCTGAAGTTCGTCGCGGCGAAGGAAAAGGTCAAAATTCCTGCCGATGCCGCCATTGAGGGCACGGTGGGCATCGGAGAAATCCCGAACGGTTTCGGCATTGAAGTGCAGTTGGATATCAGTCTGCCGGGGGTTGAGCGCAGCGTGGCGGAAGATCTGGTGCAGAAAGCGCACGTGGTTTGCCCATATTCCAATGCCACCCGTGGCAATATTGATGTTATATTAAACGTGAAATAACGCGTTCGAGCGCTGATCAATGGAGGGGAAACCCTCCATTTTTTGTTTTTTCTCCTGCCTCGCCCCGCGTCCTGAAGCGGCAACACGCCCATTGCTTAAGAATCATCCTGATTCTCGACTAAAAAATAGGGCTTATTGTCGATCGGCTGAACCTGCCGACGCATTGAGTGTCTGAATGGTTTCAGAACAGTTTAAAAGTCCCCCGGAGTTACCGCGTTGCATGAACAAAGTTAAATCGCTATCACAGCAGAATTTATCGTTATTGTTAGCGATCTATATCGGCATCTTTTTAAACCTTTCCGTTTTTTATCGTCGTTTTGATTCATTTGCGCACGGCATTCAGGGGATTAAGGTTGTTTCCGCAATAACGGAAGTTGTTGCTATCGTTCTGTTCACCTTCTTTATCATGCGTCTGATATCGCTGGGCGGCCGGTTGTTTTACCGCATCGTCGCCTCGCTGCTGGTATTGATCTCGGTGGCGGCCAGCTATTACATGACCTTCTTCAACGTGGTGATCGGCTACGGCATTATCGTGTCGGTGATGACCACGGATATCGATCTGTCGAGAGAAGTGGTCGGCATGCACTTTGTGGTGTGGATGCTGGTGGTCAGTGCGCTGCCGCTGCTGCTGATCTGGCGCAACGACCTGCGTGATACGCTGATTGAACAGCTGAAAACGCCGGGCCGGCGGCTGAAGCCGCTGCTGGTGCTGCTGGCGGTGGTTGCGCTGGTGTGGCTGCCGCTGCGCACGCTGGATAAAGAGCAGACCGCGCAGGAGAAAATCACCAATATCGACCTGCCGAGCTATGGCGGCGTGGTGGCGCACTCTTACCTGCCGTCCAACTGGCTGTCGGCGCTGGGGCTGTTTGCCTATACCCGCTACGATGAAAGCCAGGACGCCGCCAATATGTTCGACCCGGCGCAGCACTTTACCTACGTGGCGCCGGACGGCCTCGATGATACCTATGTGGTGTTTATCATCGGCGAAACCACCCGCTGGGACCATATGGGCATGCTGGGCTATGAGCGTGACACCACGCCGAAGCTGTCGAAAGAGAAAAACCTGGTGGCGTTCCGCGGCGAGTCCTGCGATACCTCGACCAAGCTGTCGCTGCGCTGCATGTTTGTGCGCGAAGGCGGCACCTCGGACAACCCGCAGCGCACGCTGAAAGAGCAGAATATTTTTGCGGTGCTGAAAGAACTGGGCTTTACCTCCGAGCTGTTCGCCATGCAGAGCGAGGTATGGTTCTACAACAACACCGACGTGAATAACTACTCCTTCCGCGAGATGATCGCCTCCGAGAAGCGCAATGACGGTAAATCGGTCGACGATATGCTGCTGGTGGATGAGATGAAAGAGTCGCTGGCGCGCTATCCGAAGGGCAAGCACCTGGTGGTGCTGCATACCAAAGGCTCGCACTACCTGTACTCGCAGCGCTATCCGCGCAGCTATGCGCGCTATCAGCCGGAGTGCATGGGGGTGGATGATTTCTGTTCCAAAGATCAACTGATCAACGCCTATGACAACACCGTGCTGTATACCGACAGCTTTATCGATAAGGTGATTGACCAGGTGCGCGATAAGAAAGCCATCGTGTTCTACGCTGCCGATCATGGCGAATCGATCGGCGAGAACTCGCACCTGCACGGCACGCCGCGTGAGATGGCGCCGCCGGAGCAGTTCCGCGTGCCGATGATCGTCTGGGCCTCGGACAAATATCTGGCGGACGACCATAACCGCAGCGCGTTTGAGCGTCTGCAGGCGCAGCAGCGGGTGGGCAAATCCCACCGTCACGTCGAGCTGTTTGACACCATTCTCGGCTGCCTGGGCTATACCTCGCCGGACGGCGGTATCGTCGCCAAGAATAACTGGTGCAACAACCCTAATGCGGCACCGGTATCGGCCAAGGCGACGCCTGCTCCATCGGCGCCGGCTGCCGGCGCGGTCGCCAAGCCGTAACCTGACCGACCGGGCGCCGTCGCTGCTTTTTTGGCAGATTCGGCGCTTTTATCGCCGTTTGCAACGGCGGGGCGAAAAAGTGATTGACGCCCCTGTGCGCCAGCAGTAAGATGCGCCCCGCATCGGCGAGTAGCGCAGCTTGGTAGCGCAACTGGTTTGGGACCAGTGGGTCGGAGGTTCGAATCCTCTCTCGCCGACCACCATTCGAAAAACCTGCTTTTTAAAGCAGGTTTTTTTTCGTCTGTAGCGGATAGAGGATGAAGAACCTCCGAAGGAGGTTTGAGCCGAGCGCAGCGAGACCACGTTGCGCAGCAACGCCCGAAGGGGGCGCATCTTTGATGCGCATAATCCTCTCTCGCCGACCACCATTCGAAAAACCTGCTTTTTAAAGCAGGTTTTTTTTCGTCTGTAGCGGATAGAGGATGAGACAAAACTGTCGGGAACAGTTTTGAACAACGCGTTAGCGTTGGCCCGTAAGGGTGAGCGCAGGATGCGCGAAATAGCCTCCGAAGGAGGTTTGAGCCGAGCGCAGCGAGACCACGTTGCGCAGCAACGCCCGAAGGGGGCGCATCTTTGATGCGCATAATCCTCTCTCGCCGACCACCATTCGAAAAACCTGCTTTTTAAAGCAGGTTTTTTTTCGTCTGTCGATCGGCCATACCGTGGCCGTGAGGATGGAGATACGCCGCCACAGGCTCCCCCCACTTTTTTCCCTGCGCGCAGATAGTTGCCGAGCGGCGCGAAAAAAGCGCGCATCGGACTCACTCTTTCGGGGTATTCGTCAGCATTTCGTTCTGCTTTTGCAGCCAATCGTAAAAATAACCGTTCAGATTTTCAGCATTTAACAACAAACTTTTTTAGTTTTTTCTCGGAGTTTAACGCTGGTTAATTTTTGTTACTCAGGGAATCACACTGAAAAATTGTCACATAGCATAAGTTTAATGCTGTATATGTTAACAAATGGTTTTTTTTATGTTTGTTTGCTGTTTCTCACAGTCTGCGTAAAACCCCACTGGTTATATTGACGCCACCCTCAACAGTTGGCAACTTGATAGCCTTAGGGGTTAGAGCGAGAGCTGTTTGAGTGGCGACCACCCGCTTAAACGCCTATTTCCGGATGCGTTCCATCCGGCTCATTTCTGACCCTGGCCGCCGCACAGACCGCGCAATAAAAAAATACAGGTCTGGCGGACATTAACCCCCACGATTTCATGCTGCAGGAAAGCGGCACCCCAGAACGGCGCACTGCCTTGGCAGTGGGCCGGGTAAGGGCCGCCGCCGCACCGGCCAGCGGAAACGTGACGGGTATACACACATCACATCACAAATGGAGCACTAACGATGACGAGTTCCTTGACCAAATCGGGGATGCTGAAATTCGGTATAGGACTGGTGGCGCTGACCGTCGCCGCCAGCGTACAGGCGAAAACGCTGGTTTACTGTTCTGAAGGTTCGCCGGAAGGTTTTAACCCGCAGCTGTTCACCTCCGGCACCACCTATGACGCCAGCTCGGTGCCAATCTATAACCGTCTGGTGGAGTTCAAGCTCGGCACCACCGAAATCGAGCCGAGCCTGGCCGAAAAATGGGACGTCAGTGAAGACGGCAAAACCTACACCTTCCACCTGCGTAAAGGCGTGAAGTGGCAAAGCAGCAAAATCTTTAAGCCGACGCGCGATTTCAACGCCGACGACGTGGTCTACTCCTTCGAACGCCAGCAGGATCCCAAACACCCGTACCACAAGGTCTCCGGCGGCAGCTATGAGTACTTCCAGGGCATGGGCATGCAGGATTTGATCGCCAAGGTGGAGAAGGTGGACGATCACACCGTGCGCTTTGTGCTGACCCGCCCGGAAGCGCCGTTCCTGGCCGATTTGGGCATGGATTTCGCCTCGATTCTGTCGGCGGAATATGCGGACAACATGATGAAAGCCGGCACGCCGGAAAAAGTGGACCTCAACCCGGTCGGCACCGGTCCGTTCCAGTTGCTGCAGTACCAGAAAGACTCGCGCATCCTGTATAAAGCGTTTGACGGCTACTGGGGCACCAAGCCGAAGATCGACCGTCTGGTGTTCTCCATCACCCCGGATGCCTCCGTGCGTTACGCCAAGCTGCAGAAAAACGAATGTCAGGTGATGCCGTATCCGAACCCGGCCGACCTGGCGCGTATGAAGCAGGACAAAACGATCAACCTGATGGAACAGCCGGGGCTGAACGTCGGCTATGTGTCGTTTAACGTCGAGAAAAAGCCGCTGGATAATGTGAAGGTACGTCAGGCGCTGACCATGGCAGTCAACAAGCAGGCCATTATCGATGCGGTCTATCAGGGCGCCGGTCAGGCGGCGAAAAACCTGATCCCGCCGACCATGTGGGGCTACAACGACGCGGTGAAGGATTACGCCTACGACCCTGAAAAAGCGAAGGCGCTGTTGAAAGAAGCCGGCATGGCGGAAGGCTTCACCATCGACCTGTGGGCGATGCCGGTACAGCGTCCGTACAACCCGAACGCCCGCCGTATGGCGGAGATGATTCAGTCCGACTGGGCGAAGATCGGCGTCAAGGCCAAAATCGTTTCCTATGAGTGGGGTGAATACCTCAAGCGCGCCAAAGACGGCGAGCACCAGACGGTGATGATGGGCTGGACCGGCGACAACGGGGATCCGGATAACTTCTTCGCCACGCTGTTCAGCTGCGCGGCGGCGAAGGACGGTTCCAACTATTCACGCTGGTGCGACAAGTCGTTCGAAGCGCTGATTCAGCCGGCGCGCGCCGCCTCTGACCATAACAAGCGCATCGAACTCTACAAGCAGGCGCAGGTGGTGATGCATGACCAGGCGCCGGCGCTGATCATCGCCCACTCCACCGTTTACGAGCCTGTGCGTAAAGAAGTCAAAGGCTACGTGGTGGATCCGCTGGGTAAACATCACTTCGAGAACGTATCCCTGGATTAATGCGTAACCGGGCCGGGTTTACCCGGCCCTGACAAGCCGGGGATGGCGCATCAGCCGCAGGCACAACGCGTTGCGCCTGCGGCTGCCCGTCCCCGCCAGGATCTTTTCAGAAGATGTGAGCTTAATAAGCCCGGCGGACGATGAGCTGTCGGGCGCCTATACAGAGAGTTCGGGATATGTTGCAGTTCATACTCCGACGTTTGGGGTTAGTTATCCCAACGTTTATCGGCATTACTTTGCTGACTTTTGTCTTTGTGCACATGATCCCCGGCGATCCGGTGACGATCATGGCCGGGGAGCGCGGGATCTCCGCAGAGCGCCATGCGCAGATCATGGCGGAAATGGGGCTGGACAAGCCGCTGTATCAGCAATATTTCACTTACGTATCCAATGTGCTGCAGGGCGACTTGGGTACGTCCCTCAAGAGCCGTATTTCCGTCTGGGACGAGTTCGTGCCGCGCTTTAAGGCGACGCTGGAGCTGGGCATCTGCGCGATGATATTCGCCGTGCTGGTGGGTATTCCGGTCGGCGTGCTGGCGGCGGTGAGGCGGGGATCGATTTTTGACCATACCGCGGTGGGCATCTCGCTGACCGGCTATTCGATGCCGATTTTCTGGTGGGGCATGATGCTGATCATGCTGGTATCGGTGCAGCTGAACCTGACGCCGGTCTCCGGCAGGATCAGCGATACGGTGTTCCTTGACGATACTCTGCCGCTGACCGGCTTTATGCTGATCGACACCCTGTTCTGGGGCGAGCCCGGCGATTTTGTCGATGCGGTGATGCATATGATTTTGCCGGCAGTAGTGCTGGGCACCATTCCGCTGGCGGTGATCGTGCGTATGACCCGTTCGTCGATGCTGGAAGTGCTGGGGGAGGACTATATCCGCACCGCGCGCGCCAAGGGCGTCAGCCGTATGCGGGTGATTGTGGTGCATGCGCTGCGCAACGCGCTGCTGCCGGTGGTGACGGTGATTGGTCTGCAGGTCGGCACGCTGCTGGCGGGCGCCATTCTGACCGAAACCATCTTCTCCTGGCCGGGCCTTGGCCGCTGGCTGATTGAAGCGCTGCAGCGGCGCGACTACCCGGTGGTGCAGGGTGGGGTGCTGCTGGTCGCCTGTATGATCATCCTGGTTAACCTGCTGGTAGACGTGCTCTACGGCGTGGTTAACCCACGTATTCGTCACAAGAAATAAGGGGCGCCGTAATGACTCAAGTAACTGAGCCGGTAGCCGCCGGCGCGCCGAAGCCCATGACGCCGCTGCAGGAGTTTTGGCACTACTTCAAGCGCAATAAAGGGGCCGTGGTCGGCCTGGTCTATATCATCATTATGCTGGTTATCGCGCTGGGCGCCGGTTTCCTGGCGCCGCATGCGCCGGCGGAACAGTTCCGCGACGCGCTGCTCAAACCGCCGGTCTGGCAGGAGGGCGGCAGCTGGCAGTTTATTCTCGGCACCGACGACGTGGGCCGCGACGTGCTGTCGCGGCTGATGTTCGGCGCACGCCTGTCGCTGCTGGTCGGCTGTCTGGTGGTGGCGCTGTCGTTGATTATGGGCGTGGTGTTCGGCCTGCTGGCCGGCTACTGCGGCGGCGTGGTGGACGCTGTCATCATGCGCGTCGTCGATATTATGCTGGCGCTGCCGAGCCTGCTGCTGGCGCTGGTGCTGGTGGCGGTATTCGGGCCGTCGATCGTCAATGCGTCACTGGCGCTGACCTTCGTCGCCCTGCCGCACTACGTGCGCCTCACCCGCGCGGCGGTGCTGGTGGAGGTCAACCGCGACTACGTCACCGCCTCACGGGTGGCGGGCGCCGGGGCGCTGCGCCAGATGTTTGTCAATATTCTGCCTAACTGTCTGGCGCCGCTGATCGTGCAGGCGTCGCTCGGTTTTTCCAATGCCATTCTCGATATGGCCGCGCTGGGTTTCCTCGGTATGGGCGCACAGCCGCCGACGCCGGAATGGGGCACGATGCTCTCCGACGTACTGCAGTTCGCGCAAAGCGCCTGGTGGGTAGTGACCTTCCCGGGGCTGGCGATTCTGCTGACGGTGCTGGCGTTTAACCTGATGGGGGACGGTTTGCGCGATGCTCTCGACCCCAAACTCAAGCAGTAACTGAGGAATGGATCATGGCGTTATTAAATGTAGATAAGCTTTCGGTGCACTTTGGTGACGAAGGCGCGCCGTTCCGCGCGGTTGATCGCATCAGCTACAGCGTGGAGCAGGGGCAGGTAGTGGGCATTGTCGGCGAATCCGGCTCCGGCAAGTCCGTCAGTTCGCTGGCGATTATGGGGCTGATTGATTATCCCGGCCGGGTGATGGCCGATAACCTGGCGTTCAACGGCCAGGATTTGCAGAAACTGTCAGAGAAAGAGCGCCGCCAGCTGGTGGGCGCCGAAGTAGCGATGATTTTCCAGGACCCGATGACCAGTCTGAACCCGTGCTACACCGTCGGTTTTCAGATTATGGAAGCGCTGAAGGTGCACCAGGGCGGCAGCCGCCGCACCCGGCGTCAGCGCGCGGTCGATCTGCTGACGCAGGTGGGGATTCCCGACCCGGCGTCGCGGCTGGACGTCTACCCGCATCAGCTGTCCGGCGGTATGAGCCAGCGCGTGATGATCGCCATGGCGATCGCCTGCCGGCCCAAGCTGCTGATTGCCGATGAGCCGACCACCGCGCTGGATGTCACCATCCAGGCGCAGATCATCGAGCTGCTGCTGGAGCTGCAGCAGCGTGAAAACATGGCGCTGGTGCTGATTACCCACGACCTGGCGCTGGTGTCGGAAGCGGCGCAGCACATTATCGTGATGTACGCCGGTCAGGTGGTGGAGTCCGGCAAGGCGTCGGAAATCTTCCGCGCGCCGCGCCATCCGTATACCCAGGCGCTGTTGCGCGCGCTGCCGGAGTTTGCCGCCGACAAGGCGCGCCTGGCGTCGCTGCCGGGCGTGGTGCCGGGCAAGTATGACCGCCCGGGCGGCTGTCTGCTCAACCCGCGCTGCCCGTACGCCACCGAGCGCTGTCGCAATGAGGAGCCGGAACTGCGCAGCATTCCCGGCCGTCAGGTTAAATGTCACACACCGCTGGATGATGCGGGGAGGCCGACCGTATGAGCCAGAATCAACCTTTACTGCAGGCCACCGGGCTGAAGAAGTATTATCCGGTGAAGAAAGGCTTGTTTGCGCCGGAGCGGCTGGTGAAAGCGCTGGACGGCGTCTCTTTCACCCTGGAGCGCGGCAAGACGCTGGCGGTGGTGGGGGAATCCGGCTGCGGCAAGTCCACGCTGGGCCGCCTGCTGACCATGATTGAGACGCCGACCGACGGCGAGCTGTACTATCAGGGGCAGGATCTGCTGAAGCCGGACGTCACGGCGGAAAAGCTGCGCCGGCAGAAGATCCAGATTGTGTTCCAGAATCCCTACGGATCGCTCAACCCGCGCAAGAAGGTCGGGCAGATCCTTGAGGAGCCGCTGCTGATCAACACCTCGCTCAGCGCCGCCGAGCGGCGGGAGAAGGCGCTGGCGATGATGGCCAAAGTCGGGCTGAAAACCGAGCATTACGACCGCTATCCGCATATGTTCTCCGGCGGCCAGCGGCAGCGTATCGCCATCGCCCGCGGTCTGATGCTGAATCCGGACGTGGTGATCGCCGATGAGCCGGTCTCCGCGCTTGACGTGTCGGTGCGGGCGCAGGTACTTAACCTGATGATGGACCTGCAGCAGGAGCTGGGGCTGTCCTACGTGTTTATTTCGCACGACCTGTCGGTAGTGGAGCATATCGCCGACGAGGTGATGGTGATGTATCTGGGGCGCTGCGTGGAGAAGGGCAGTAAGGACGCCATTTTCAACAATCCGCGCCATCCGTACACTCAGGCGCTGCTGTCGGCGACACCGCGCCTGAACCCGGATATGCGTCGGGAGCGCATCAAGCTGAGCGGCGAGCTGCCCAGCCCGATGAACCCGCCGCCGGGCTGTGCGTTCAACGCCCGCTGCCGCCGGGCGTTCGGCGCCTGTACGCAGCGCCAGCCGCAGCTGCGCCAGTATGGCGAGCAGATGGTGGCGTGTTTTGCCGTCGATCAGGATGAGGAGCGCGGATAACCCGCAGGGGAGCAGGGGCCGTAGCGGCGGCCCCTGTTATTCAGCCAGGCAGAAATAAGGTCGCCGGCGCGAACGGATAAGGAATACGGCCATTTTTCCTGATGTCGGAAAGGTTAAATAGCGTCGCCTTTTTATGTCATAAAATGGCGAAAGTATGCAGAGTGACTAGCAGGGTAATTATTTTTTTACCGCGGTTAAAAACAAGAATAGTATTTGTATTCAGAATGTTCCTAGTCGCGATTTTGACATGATTAAAATAAAACGGGCGCATATTTTATGCGCCCGTTTTCTCTTTGCCATCCTTGCTATTGCGGGTAGGGCACCCAGTCGCCGCCGTTAAGGCGAATATAGGTTTTACCCTGATATTGCATCACCACCGCATTATCATTCTCAGAGATTGGCGCGGTCTGCGGCAGCCCCTGAGTCAGCGTCTGCCAGTCCACCTGGTCGGCGCTAAAGGCTTTGCCGTCCACCAGGCGCGCCACCAGTTCGGAAATTGCCAGATAGCTGCTTGGTGTTTTCACCTGCAGCGGGCTGCCCGGGTGCGCCGCTGTCATGCCGACCAGCTTAATGCCGACCGGAATATGGGTGATGCTCGGGCTGGGGATATCGCGCAGGCCGGACATCTGCATTTTGTCGCCGACCAGCGCCGCGCCGTGCTCCGGCACGATGACCACCATGACTTTACGGCCGGACTTCTCCAACTGGTCGAGGAAGGTGTTCAACTGGTCGAACAGCTGCTGCGCCCGCGGCGCATAGTCGGCGGTCTTTTTCGAACCGACGAAGCGGTTGCCGTCGTGCAGCGGAATCAGGTTGAAGAAGGTCGCGGTGCGCGCTTCGCCGCCGTTTTTCTGCTGTTCCAGCCAGCGGCTCAGCAACTGCAGATCGTTGTAAATCGGTTCGCCGTCAAACGAGCCCAGCTCATTGCCGATGCCGTTCTGCGACATCAACGGCGCCTGCATATCACCTTCCTCGCGCAGCTCTTTCAGGTAATTGCCGAACACGCCGGAGTGGTCCATCATCAGTTGCTCTTTGAAGCCCAGTTTCGCCAGGTTATCAAACAGGTAGCACTGCTGGTTCACCGGCTGGTACAGGTCGCGGTGCGACGTCTGGCCGCAGCTGGCGCGCAGCAGGCGAATCGACGCCGGGCCGCTGTAGGCGGTCGCCGAGTTGAAGTTGTCGAACATGATGTCCATTTTGGCCCACAGCGGGTGGTTCTGCAGCCCGGAGGCCTCAATATCCGACCAGGCCAGCGAGCAGATATTGATCACCAGCAGGTCGAACGGCTGGGCATCGGCCGGCAGCGACGCCGGGAAGGCGGTGGCGCGCTTTTTCTCCTGCTGATAGAACCGATCGAGGTAGGCCGTCAGATTAGCGCTGGTGGGCGGCCCGCTGGCGGCGGGCAGCTGGCCGTTGGCGGTATCGTCAGCGGACGCCGGCGTAGCGGCAGGCCCCGGCGTCGCCGCGGTGCTGGGGGCGGATGGCAGCAGGGAAAACGCCGGGCCGCCGATGGCCAGCAGGTTGAGCCAGACCAGCGCCGCGACGGTAAACACCGTCACGCGGATCCACTGCGACAGGAACAGGTAGCCGATCAGCGCCACAAAAGCCGCGCCGACCATTTGCCAGTTGATAAAGCGTGTTACCAGTTCCAGCAGGTAGTCGGCGCTGAAGCCGGTGAGCTGCGAGCCCTGGCTGAGAATGCTGCTGATACCCGGTAGCCAGGTGTCGTGATAGAACAGCGCGAAACCTATCGGGATCGCCAGCCAGTGGCGCCAGCGGTGCAGCCGCAGCGAAGGGAGCGGCATCAGCAGGAAAGCCATAAATACCAGGTTGGCCAGCGGGTGGAAGTTCAGATATCCGAACCACAGCAGACCGAATTTAATCAGAAAATAGTAGTTCCAGCCGCCGAGACCGCGCCAGTAGCGCCACAGCGCGTGCGTGGTGTGCGTCGTGTTTTTATCGTTCATTGCGGTTTCTTACGCTTAGTCTGAGAGGTGGAACCATCGCGCGACCACAGTCCGGCCGACTGCAGATAACGCGGTGAAAGAAAACGGTTTTTTATATTGCGCCAGCCGTGGGGGAAGCGGCGGTGCAGTCCATAGCCCAGCGGGAGAAAGATAATCGCGCACAGCAGCACCAGCTGTACGATGTCGTCCAGATTGATCATGCCTGTTTCTCCTGAGCGACGGGCAGGGTGATGGCCACCGGCTGACGGCGCACGGGCGGCGCGGCGTCCGCGTTTTTCTCCGCCGTTTTGGCAGCGATCGGCGTTTCCTGCCGGGCGGCGGGGGTAGCGACGCCCTGCGCCATACGCTTGATTTCCGAGTTGATATCGACGTCCTGATACCATACTACGCGGTTGCTGAACGCCTCCTCCACCGGCAGGCGCAGGATGTGCCGCAGCGCGGTGTCCAGATCGTTGATGCGGCAGGTGGAGAGAAACAGCAGCAGCCGTCCCTGCGCCACGGTCATCACGTCGCCGAAACGGCGCAGCTGGCACAGCGTCATCGCCTGTTCGGCGCGCAGCCCCGGCGCCGGACGCAGCGCCACCATCACGCCTTTGCCGTCTTCCGGCAGCAGGGTATTACCCATCAGCGAGCGCACCGCCGCCGTAAACGCCTCAGGGCGCAGATAGCCTTTCAGCTGCAGCGGGCGCAGGCCGGACAGCAGCACGTCGATATCTGCCGGCACGTGGCGTGAGAAGCGCTGCCCCTGGATGCCCTCCAGCATGGTGAGAAAGCGCGACAGCGGCGCGACGTGCGGCACAATCAGGTTGGCGCCGCAGGCCAGCAGCAGGCGTTCGTCGCTGTAGCGCAGGCTGGCGCGCATTTCACGCACCACGATTTTCAGACCGTTGCCGCGCTGCCGGCGCAGGCTGTGGATCTGCTGCGCCAGCGTATCGATCTCTTCGCTGTGGTACAGGGCGAACACCAGCGTGGCAGACAGCATCAGCATGCCCTGCTGCGCCAGTTGGGCGTTGTTTTCCAGCAGTTGCCAGTTGGCGGACAGCGGCGGCGCGCCTTCCAGCACGCGCTGTTCCGCCAGGTAGATATGGTCGTCGTTGCGTGCGGCGCTGGGGGCGGGTTTCTGGTCGTCTTCCCCCTGCCAGCCCTGCTGCGCGGCGTACAGCGTCAGCAGTTGATTGGCGTTGACGCCGTTTGCCGTGCCCCACCAGTTCACCAGGTACTGCGCGCTGTCCTGCTGCCACAGCAGGCTGGCCAGCCCGTCCAGCGCGCGATGCTGTGCCGCCAGCTGGCCGCGCAGTTTATTGACGCCGTTGCCATGGCTGAGCACCACCAGGGTGCACTGCCGGCGGCGCAGCCAGTGACCCAGCTCGCGCAGCCAGGCGTGGAGCTCTTCACGGGTGAAGGTTTGCCACAGGCTGGCGTGGGCCAGCAGGATCAGCAGACGGTTGTGTGGCTTCAGGGCGCGGGTCAGATCGTCGCTGAGGCTGAGCAGGGCGGCTTTTTTTTCCGGCAGGGTATACAACGGCAGCTTGTGCAGCGCCGGCGCAGCCAGTTCGCTTAACAGTGCGTCGGGTTTGTCGCCGCTGCAGATCAAGGCGCCGCGGCTGTCTGCGGATTGCGCGGCGATGATTTGACGGCAAAGCAGGTTGGCGTCGGTTTGGCGGTCGCAGTTAATCCAATAAAATCCAGGGGACTGCATGACAGAAAGTTCTTCCCAAATCTGTCGTATTCCTAATGAGAAAGAGTGCGCCATAGGTTTTTCTACTTTCGTTGAAAGCGTCGCGGGTCAATAACTGGCAACTGGATTAAATTAATAAACGATTGTAACATTGTCATCAATAATAACAAATTCGCCACCTGAGTAATAATATCCGACGGGATTTATCTTATTGGGCGTTTCTTTCCATATCATTGCTATAGCTATGTAATATTAGCCTATTTTCAGAGACCGCAGGATGGATAATCAATTAATACGCTCCGATGCGGATTTATCGTCAGAAACGCCGGATGACCTGCAGGCGCTGCGTCACGCTTTCTCCTTACCCCCATTACGTTATATCGATATTTTGCAGCAGGAACGTTTAATGCAAATGATGACGCGTTGGCCGCTGCTGGATGAATTGTCCAAAGAATCAGGGAGTCACTAATTTATGCCGGTAATTGCGCTGCAGGGGATGCGGGGCGGAATAGGAACGACGTCGGTCACGGCGGCGTTGGCCTGGGCATTTCAGCAACTGGGTGAATCGGTGCTGGCGATCGACTGTTCGGCGGATAATTTACTGCGCCTGCATTTCAACACGCCGTTCGCGCTGGCGCGCGGCTGGGCGCGCGCGGAGCTGGACGACGGCGACTGGCGACAAGGGGCGATGCGCTATAGCGAAAACCTCGACTTTCTGCCGTTTGGCCGGCTGAGCGATGCGGAACGCCGCAATCTGCAGCAAAGCCCGACGCCGTGGCGGGAAAAGATCCGTCAGCTGCAGGACGCCGGGCGCTATCGCTGGATCCTGCTGGACGTCCCGGCGGGCGACGATGCGCCGGCACGGCAGGCGCTCGACGCCGCCGACCGGGCGTTTGTGCTGCTGACGCCGGACGCCAACTGCCATGCGCGCCTGCATCAGCAGCCGCTGCCGGAGCACGGCCATTTTCTGATTAACCATTACAATCCGCACAGCCAGCTGCAGCAGGATCTGCACCAGCTGTGGCTGCAAAGTCTGCATAACCTGCTGCCGGTGATGGTGCATCGCGATGAGGCGCTGGCGGAGGCGCCGGCGATGAAACAGCCGCTGGGGGAATACCGCCCGGAGAGCCTGGCGGCGGATGAAATTCTGACGCTGGCCAACTGGTGCCTGCTGCATCTGCAGGACAGCGCTGCATGAGCCGGGTGATGCATCTGCTGCTGATGCCGCCGGTCTATCAGGCGGTGCAGACGCGCTATCGCGGCTACCGGCGCAACGGTTCGTCAGCGCTGACCGCCCTGCTGACCACGCTGTTGGTCGCCTGCGGCTGGGCGCTGCTGCGCTTTGAATCACCGTCCTGGCAGCGCATTCGCGCCGGCCGGACTTACTGGTTCCCGCATCTTTCCTCTACCCGGCCGCGTCCGGCCGACGCGCTGCGCTATCTGCTGCAGGCGCTATGGCTGCTGCTGTTTCGCAGCGGGCGCGGGTCGCGCACACGTTTTACCTTCAGCGGCTGGCGCACGCTGCGCCTGCGCTACCTCAACTGGATGCAGCGTTTACCGCACCGGCTGGCGGACGCCGGCGTCGAGCAGCAGACCACGGCGCGTCTGGGGCGGATGAACCGCCATCTGCGCCGTATCCTGTTTATCTTTGCCGGCGTGCTGGCGGCGATCCTGGCGCTGCTGTGCATCTCCCAGCCGTTCGATCTGTCCGCGCAGTTTGTGTTTGTGCTGCTGCTGTGGGGCATTGCGCTGGTGGTGCGGCGGGTGCCGGGGCGTCTGCCGGCGCTGATGCTGATCGTGCTGTCGCTGACCGTCTCCTGCCGCTATCTGTGGTGGCGCTATACCGCCACGCTGAACTGGGATGACCCGCTCAGCCTGATCTGCGGCCTGTTGCTGCTGGTGGCGGAAACCTACGCCTGGGTGGTGCTGGTGCTGGGCTATTTCCAGACCGTGTGGCCGCTGAACCGTCAGCCGGTTGAGATGCCGCCGGACAGCCGCCAGTGGCCGACGGTCGATCTGATGGTGCCGACCTATAACGAAGATCTCAGCGTGGTGAAACCGACTATCTATGCCGCGCTGGGCATCGACTGGCCGCGCGACAAGCTGAATATCTTTATTCTGGACGACGGCAACCGCCCGGAGTTCCGCGCTTTCGCCGAAGAGGTGGGGGTGAAGTATATTGCGCGCGCCACGCACGAGCACGCCAAGGCCGGTAATATCAACCACGCGCTGCAGCACGCCAGCGGCGAATTCGTAGCGATCTTCGACTGTGACCACGTGCCGACGCGCTCTTTCCTGCAGCTGACCATGGGCTGGTTCTTTAAAGACCGCAAGCTGGCGATGCTGCAGACGCCGCACCACTTCTTCTCGCCGGATCCGTTTGAGCGCAACCTGGGCCGCTTCCGCCAGACGCCGAACGAAGGCACGCTGTTCTACGGGCTGGTGCAGGACGGCAACGATATGTGGGACGCCACCTTCTTCTGCGGTTCCTGCGCTATTTTACGGCGTTCGGCGCTGGATGAAATTGGCGGTATCGCGGTGGAAACCGTCACGGAAGACGCGCATACCTCGCTGCGCCTGCACCGTCTGGGCTACACCTCGGCCTATATCCGCATTCCGCAGGCGGCCGGGCTGGCGACCGAGAGCCTGTCGGCGCATATCGGTCAGCGCATCCGCTGGGCGCGCGGCATGGTGCAAATCTTCCGGCTGGACAACCCGCTGTTCGGCAAGGGGCTGAAGCTGGCGCAGCGACTGTGCTACGCCAACGCCATGCTGCACTTCTTGTCGGGCATCCCGCGGCTGATCTTCCTGACCGCGCCGCTGGCATTTCTGCTGCTGCATGCCTATATCATCTTCGCCCCGGCGCTGGCCATCGCGCTGTACGTGCTGCCGCATATGATCCACTCCAGCCTGACCAACTCGCGCATTCAGGGCAAATACCGCCACTCGTTCTGGAGCGAAATCTACGAAACGGTGCTGGCGTGGTATATCGCCCGGCCGACCACCGTGGCGCTGCTCAACCCGCACAAGGGTAAGTTTAACGTCACCGCCAAGGGCGGCCTGGTGGAAGAGGAACACGTCGACTGGGTGATTACCCGGCCATATATGGTGCTGGTGCTGCTGAATCTGGCCGGCCTGTGCTTCGGCGTCTGGCGCATGATGTACGGCCCGGCGGATGAAATCATGACGGTGATCGTCAGCCTGGTGTGGGTGCTGTACAACATGACCATTCTCGGCGGGGCGGTAGCGGTGGCGGTGGAAGCCAAACAGGTGCGTCAGTCGCACCGGGTGGAGATCGCCATGCCGGCCGCGCTGTCGTGCGAAGACGGCCACCTGTATCCCTGCACGCTGCGCGATTACTCCGACGGCGGCGTCGGGGTGGAAATGCGCCTGCCGGATCGGCTGCAAGAGGGCGACAAGGTCGGGCTGCTGCTCAAACGCGGCCGGCAGGAATACAGCTTCCCCTGCGTGGTGACGCGCGCCTTCGGCGCCAAGATCGGGCTGCGCATGGTGGCGCTGACCACCCGCCAGCACATTGATTTTATTCAGTGCACGTTTGCCCGCGCCGATACCTGGGCGCTATGGCAGGACGGTTTCCCTGAAGACAAGCCGATTGACAGCCTGCGGGACGTGCTGGCGCTGGGCTTCCGCGGCTATCTGCGGATGGCGGACTATGCGCCGCCGCTGGTGCGCGGCGTGCTGGTCGGTGCGATGTCGCTGCTGAGCTGGCTGCTGTCGTTTATCCCGCACGGCGTCGGGCGCAGCGCGACGTTCAGCCAGAAAGAAACCGTGGTGTAGGCCGTGTAACAACAGCCGGCGGGCTTCCGCGCCGGCGCTAACTTTGATGATGATACGATGACGAGAAAAATTACCTGGTTAACCGCGCTGGCCTTAGGCATCAGTACGTTGTCGCAGGCCGCACCCGCCACCGCGCCGGAGGTGACGCCGCCGGCGAACGCCGATGCGCCGCTTGTCGCGCCGCTCAACCCGGCTGCGCCGCAGGATCCGAACGCGCCGGTGCGCGACGTACAGCTGCCGTTTGCGCAGATTGCGCCGCCGCCGGGCACTTTTACCCTGCGCGGCACCCATCCTGACGGGCAGATTGAGTTCGGCGTGCGCAGCGACGAGGTGGTGTCGCAGGCGATGCTGGACCTGGAGTTTACCCCGTCGCCGGCGCTGATCCCGGTAGAATCGCACGTCAAAGTGTACCTTAACGACGAACTGATGGGCGTCACCACCCTGACCAAAGAGCAGCTGGGTAAGCCCAATCGTGTCCAGATGGCGATCGATCCGCGCTATATCACCGATTTTAACCGCGTGAAGCTGGTTTTTGTCGGCCACTATCAGAACATCTGTGAAAACCCGGCCAGCAGCGCGCTGTGGCTCGACGTCGGCAAGGGCAGTTCTCTGAAGCTGCGTTACCAGACGCTGCCGCTGAAAAATGAGCTGTCGCACTTCCCGGAGCCATTCTTCGATAGCCGCGACAACCGTCCGCTGACGCTGCCGATGGTGTTTGCCGGCCAGCCGGATATCACCCAGCAGCGCGCCGCCGGTATTCTGGCTTCCTGGTTCGGCAGCAAGGCGCAGTGGCGCGGGCAGTCCTTCCCGACGCTGTTTAATCAGCTGCCTGAACGCCACGCGGTGGTATTCGCCACCAACGATCGGCGGCCGGATTTCCTGCGCGATTACCCGGCGGTGAAAGGCCCGACGGTGGAGATGATCAGCCATCCGGATAATCCTTACGTCAAGCTGCTGCTGATTCAGGGCCGCGATGACAACGATCTGGTAACGGCGGTGAAGGGCATCGCCCAGGGCAATATTCTGTTCCGCGGCCAGAACGTGTTGGTGGACAAGGTGGAACAGCTGCAGCCGCGGCAGCCGTACGACGCGCCGAACTGGGTGCGCACCGACCGGCCGATGACCTTCACCGAACTGCAGCAGTATGCCGAGCAGCTGCAAACCAGCGGCATTCAGCCCGGCCCGATTTCGCTGACCATGAACCTGCCGCCGGATCTGTATCTGATCCGCAGCACCGGCATCGATATGCGCCTGAAATATCGCTATACCCCGCCGCGTATTCAGGACGGTTCGCGGCTGAACGTCAGCCTGAATAACCAGTTTATGCAGGCGTATTCACTGCTGCCGGAGCATGAACAAGGTTCGCAGTTGCTGCGTCTGCCGTTGACGCAGGGGCTGATCGACTCGGATAAGAACGTCAATATCCCGGCGCTGCGGCTGGGGGCGATCAACCAGCTGCGCTTCGATTTTGATTACACCACGCTGCTGGCCAGCGGTGCGGAAGGACGCTGTGAGACTTACTCCTTTACGCAAAACCACGCGGTCATTGACGGCAATTCGACCATCGACTTCTCCGGCTACCGCCACTTTATGGCGATGCCGGATCTGCGCGCCTTCGCCAACGCTTCGTTCCCGTTCAGCCGCCTGGCGGATCTGTCGCAGACGCTGGTGCTGGTGAATAAACAGCAGCAGCCGGCGCAGGTCAGCGCCATGCTGAACGCGCTGGGTAATATCGGCGCGCAAACCGGCTACCCGGCGCTGGCGGTCAAACTGAGCGACGACTGGGGACAGGCCAAACAGGCGGACAGCGATCTGCTGCTGATCGGCGCTATCCCGCCGGAGTTGCGTGACGATAAAAAAGTCAGCCTGCTGGTGGATGCAACGCAGAGCTGGGTGAAACAGCCGCGTCGCCAGCCGACGCTGCCGATGGCGGACGTGCAGGCGGAAGATGCGCAGGCCGACAGTAAAACCAGCGTACGTTCGGAAGGGGCGATGTCGGCGATTATCGGCGTGCAGTCGCCGTTTGATAAGCAGCGCAAGTATGGTGGCGCTGCTGGCCGACAGCCCGCGCGGCTATGAACTGCTGAACAACGCGCTGCTGGACAGCGGCAAGCGCGCCGCGATGTTCGGTTCGGTGGCGGTGATCCGTGAGTCCGGCGTCAACAGCCTGCGCGTGGGCGATATTTATTACGTCGGCCACCTGCCGTGGTGGGAGCGCATCTGGCATGCGCTGTCGACCCATCCGGTGCTGCTGGCGGTGCTGGCGGTGATTGTGGTGGTGATCCTGGCGCTGATGCTGTGGCGCGCTCTGAAAGCCTACAGCCGTCGTCGTCTGGCGCCGGAAGATCGGGATTAACGCCATGGGCGTGCTGTTGAAATATTCCCTGAGCCTGCTGCTGCTGTGCGCGTTCGGCGCGGCAGCCGGCTGCGACTGGCCGGCCTGGCAGCGCTATAAGCAGGACTACATCAGCGAAGGTGGCCGGGTGATCGATCCGAGTTCGCCCAACCGCATCACCACCTCGGAAGGGCAGAGCTACGGCCTGTTCTTTGCGCTGGTGGCCGGCGACCGCCCTGCCTTTGACCGCCTGCTGGGCTGGACCGAAGACAATCTGGCGCAGGGCGATCTCAGCGCCCGCCTGCCGGCCTGGCTGTGGGGCGAAAATGAGCAGAAAACGTGGACGGTGCTGGATGACAACTCGGCATCCGATTCCGATCTGTGGATTGCCTACAGTCTGCTGGAGGCCGGCCGCCTGTGGGACAGCCGCCGCTATCAGACGCTGGGCACTCTGTTGCTGCAACGCATCGCGCGCGAAGAGGTGGCGGATATTCCCGGGCTGGGGCCGATGCTGCTGCCCGGTAAAGTCGGCTTTGTGAAAGATGACGGCTGGCGGCTCAACCCGAGCTACCTGCCGCCGCAGCTGCTGGCGCGTTTTGCCGCGCTGCGCGGACCGTGGCAGGCGATGCGCGAGTCCAATCAGCGCCTGTGGCTGGAGAGTGCGCCGCACGGCTTCTCGCCGGACTGGGTGGTATGGCGCAAAGCGCAGGACTGGCGGCCCGATGAGGCCAAGCCGAACGTCGGCAGTTATGATGCCATCCGCGTTTACCTGTGGGCGGGCATGCTGGCGAACGACGATCCGCTCAAGGCCGCGCTGGTGCGGCGCTTTCAGCCGATGGCGCAGCTGACCGCACAGCAGGGCGTGCCGCCGGAAAAAACCGATACCGCCAGCGGAAAAACCCACGGCAGCGGCCCGGTGGGCTTTTCCGCCGCCCTGCTGCCGCTGCTGGCAGAGCAGCCTGAGGCGCTGGCGGCGCAGCGGCAGAAAGTCATCGACCACCCGCCGGGCAACGACGCCTACTTCAGCGCGTCGCTGACGCTGTTTGGCCAGGGTTGGGATGAACAACGTTACCGTTTTAACCGTCAGGGTGAACTGCAACCTGCCTGGGATCGTCAATGCGCAACTTCAGAATAAATTGGCTGGGGCTGTTTCCCCTGAGTCTGGCCCTGCTGCCGCCGGCGCTGGGGGCGGATGCCGTATCGCCCGAACGGTGGCTGTTGGAACAGGTGCGGGTTGGCGAAGCCAGCCATAAAGACGAGCTGGTGCGCCAGTCGCTGCACCGGCTGGAGCTGATGGATCCGAATAATCCCGAGGTGATTTCGGCGCGGATGCGTCTGGCGCTGCGTCAGGGCAACCACGTGCTGGCGCAGCAGCAGCTGGAGAAATTAAAGGGCGTTGCGCCGCAGTCGGCTGCCTACCGGCAGGCGCAGATGAATATGCTGTTGACCCAGCCGGAAACGCGGCAGCAGCTGCAGCAGGCGCGGCTGATGGCGACGGCGGGACGGCTGCCGGAAGCGAAGGCCGCCTACGACGCGCTGTTCAAGGGCGAACCGCCGACGCTCGATCTGGCGATCGAATATTGGCGGCTGGTGGCCCGGCTGCCGGGGCAGGAAGCGGCGGCGGCGAGCAAACTGCAGGCGTTGGATAAACAGTATCCCGGCAGCGTGCCGCTGCGCATGGCGCTGGCGCGTATGCTGTTCAGTCAGGATAAGAACGCGCAGGCCTACGCGCTGCTGCAACAGGTGGCGGCGGACAGCGCCGGTCGGGGTGAAGCCGCCGATCTGTGGCTGGATAAGGTGAAGGCGATGCCGGTCAGCAACGACAGCGTGGCGGCGCTTAACCGTTTCCTCGGCGTGTTCAGCAGCGGCGATCAGGCCGCCGGCGCCCGGCAGGAGCTGGCGCGGCAGCAGACGCTGCTGGCGGATCCGGCCTATCAGGCGCGGGCGCGCGGACTGGCGCAGGTCGGCAAGGGCGGCGGCCGCGCCGCGATCCCGGAACTGAAAAAGGCGCTGGCCGCCTCCCCGGACGATCCGGAAGTGCTGGGGGCGCTGGGGCTGGCCTATGCGCGCGCCGGCAACCGCGCGCAGGCCATCGCGCTGTTTCGTCAGGCGCAACAGGCCGACAAGAGCGGCTATGACGGCGGTAAATGGCAGAGCCTGATCAAAACCAACAGTTACTGGCTGGCGGTTGCCGAAGGCGACCGGGCGCTGAAGGCCGGCAATCTGGCGCGAGCGCAGCAGCAGTACCTGCGGGCGCGCCAGATCGATAACAGCGACAGCGACGCCCTGATCGGCCTCGCCGACGTGGCGGTGGCGCGTCATGACGACGCCGCGGCGGAGCGTTATTACCAGCAGGCGCTGCGTCTTGACCGAAACAGCGGCAGCGCGGTGCGCGGGCTGGCGAATATCTACCAGCGTCAGTCGCCGCAGAAGGCGCTGGCCTATCTCAATAGCCTGCCGCGCGCGCAGCAGAACCAAATGCGCAGTACGCTCGACGGCCTGCGGCTCGATATGCTGAAGCAGGACGCCGAGGCGCTGGCGCAGCGGCAGCAGTGGCACCAGGCGGCGGAGAAATACCGTCAGGCGCAGCGGCAGGATCCGGACGATGTGTGGCTGACCTACCGTTATGCGCAGGCGTTGCGTCAGGCCGGACAGCCGCAGCAGGCCGACGAGCTGTTCCGTTCTCTGGCGCAGCGGCACCCCGACAGCCCGCAGCAGGCGTATGCCTACGCGCTGTATCTCTCCGCCAGCGATCGCGACCGGCAGGCGCTGGCGCAGCTGGATACGCTGCCCCGGGCGCGCTGGAATGACGATATCCGCCAGCTGGCGCAGCGGCTGCGGCTGCAGGCGACGCTGGAGCATGCCGAACAGCTGCGCAGCGGCGGCGATGAGGCGGCGGCGATCGCCTACCTGAAACGGCAGCCGACGGCCACGCGTATCGATCTGACGCTGGCCGACTGGGCGCTGGCGAACGGCGACTACCAGAGCGCGCTGGCGGATTACCGGCGCGTGCGGGCGCGTGAGCCAAACAATCCGGATGCGCGGCTGGGCGAGATTGAAGCCTATGTGGCGCAGGGCGATCTGCCGGCGGCGCGTCAGCGGCTGCAGAGTGCATCACCGGCGCAGGATACGTCGCTTAACGGCCGGCGCCGCGAGGCCAACGCCTGGCATGCGGTGGGCGAGCGGCAGAAGGCGGGCGAGATCTTCAGCCAACTGAAGATGGCGGCGGCGCAGGAAGAGAACGGCCAGGGCAAAGCGCTGATTTACCGTGATGCGGCCAGGTTGGAGCGCGAACAGCGGCAGCCGGATCTGGCGCGGCAGGATTATCAGCAGGCGATGGTGGCCGGCGGCATCACGCCGGGCATTCCGCAGAATAATGACGATTATACCCGCCTGACGCGCAATACGCCGGGCGATGACTGGCTCAAACGCGGCATCCGCGCCGACGCGGCGGATCTGTACCGCCAGCAGGATGTGAATGTGACGCTGGATCACGATTATTGGGGCTCCAGCGGCACCGGCGGCGTGTCGGACTATCGGGCGCATGACACCATGCTGCAGGTGGACCTGCCGCTGTATGACGGGCGCGCCTTCCTGCGCACCGATACCGTCCAGCTGAACGCCGGGCGCTTCTCGACCCGCGACGGCAAATCGTACGAAACCTTCGGCACCTGCCATGATGTGGGCTGCAGCGGCGATGAGCGGCAAAAAACCAACGGCACCAGCGTGGCGGCGGGCTGGAAGAACGACCGCTGGCAGGCGGATATCGGCACTACGCCGATGGGCTTTGAGGTGGTCGACTGGGTCGGCGGCCTGGCCTACAGCGGCGACTGGCGGCATATCGGCTGGACGCTCGGCGCATCAAAGCGGCCGATCTCCAGCTCGCTGCTGGCCTATGGCGGCACCCGCGATCCCAATACCGGCAAAACCTGGGGCGGCGTCCGCGCCACCGGCGTCAGCCTGAGCGCCAGCTACGACCGCGGCGAGGCGCACGGCGTCTGGGCCGATCTCAGCGCTCATCAACTGACCGGTAAAAACGTGGCGGATAACCAGCGTGAACGTCTGATGGCCGGCTATTACTACAAGCTGATCAACGAGGACAACCGGCGGGCGACCATCGGCCTCAATACCATGCTGTGGCACTACCAGAAGGATTTGAGCGGCTATTCTCTGGGGCAGGGCGGCTACTACAGCCCGCAGCGCTATATGTCGCTGGCGCTGCCGGTCAACTATCGCCAGCGCACCGAGAACTGGTCGTTTGAGGTGGGCGGTTCGGTGTCGCTGTCCCACTCGAAAACCGACAGCCAGCGGCGTTATCCGCTGCAGGGGCTGATTCCGGATTCGCTGCCGGATAAACAGGCCGTCGAAAGCGGCAGCTCCTCCACCGGGGTGGGCTATACGCTGCGCGCCATCGTCGAGCGCCGCCTGACGTCGCACTGGACGCTCGGCGCCGGCGTGGATATCCAGCAGGCGAAAGACTACACGCCAAGCCATGCGCTGATTTATCTGCGCTATTCGCAGGGCGGCTGGCAGGGCGATCTGGATCTGCCGCCGCAGCCGCTAACGCCGTACGCCGACTTCAAGTAATGCGCCGGCCGGCGCGGGTTCCCCTCCCGGGGTAACGGCGCGCCGGCCTCTTTTCATCCCCGTCCGCCCCCGGAAATAATCAGACAGATTCAGAGTGTCGCCCACAGGGTAGTTTTGCTACCCTGTGTTCAGGTTAGGAAAAGACTGAAACCCGCGTATTTCTAAGTTCTTCCATAACAATGGCAAGATAAAAACACGCAGCGATCGCGTATACTCGAACCGATTCAAAAAGGGCGTGGCGTGACTCTCGTCCCTGATTATTCTTTCAGTCCGATTAACGGAGAGCAGATTTGCGCGTCAGGCGTTCATTAACGATTAAGCAGATGGCGACGGTGTCCGGCGTGGCGCTGGTGACGATCTGTATTTTTATCGTGATTCAGTTGTTCCATTTTGTGCAGCAGCGCAGGGATGACTACGCCCAACAGCTGGAGAATATCGCCCATTCTGTGCGTCAGCCGCTGGCGGACGCGGTGCTGCGCATGGACATGCGGGAAAGCAAACGGGTGCTGAACTCGCTGCTGCCGGTCGGTATTCTGACGCAGGCAGATATTGTCTTGCCGAATGAACTGCAGGCGCTGCACGCCAACTTCCCGCCGGAACGCCCGGTGCCGGCGGCGATCGCGCGGCTGTTCGACCTGCCGGTGCGCATCTCGGTGCCGCTCTATTCGCTGGAGCGGGTGCCGGCCAATCCGCAGCCGCTGGCCTATCTGGTGCTGCAGGCCGACTCCTACCGCATGTACAAATTTATCCTCAGCGCGCTGTCGACCATGCTGTCGACCTATCTGCTGCTGGCGCTGATTCTGTCGATCGCCATCACCTGGTGCATGAACCGGCTGATGGTCTATCCGCTGCGCGCGATGGCGAAAGAGCTGGAAAATATCTCCGAAGAGGATGCGCCGTATCATCAGCTGATGCTGCCGACGCTGCATCAGGATGACGAACTGGGCCTGCTGGTGCGCAATTACAACCGCAATCAGCAGCGGCTGGCGCGGGCATATGCGGATATGAGCCGCCTCAGTACGCGCAACTCGGTCACCGGGCTGCCGAATCAGGTACTGCTGACCGCCCTGCTGGAGCAGCATATCGCGTCGACCCTGCGTCCCCAGCGGTTTAACCTGCTGGTGATCGGCATTGAAACGCTGCATGAGGCCACCGGCGTATTGTCGCAGCAGCAGCGGGAAAAGCTGCTGCTGGCGCTGACAGAAAAATTACGCCAGTGCCTGGATAAGGATTCGCTGCTGGCGCAGCTGAGCAATGCCGAGTTCGCCATTCTGGCAAAGGGCGTTGAACGGCCGTTTCACGCCATGCAGCTGGCGCAGCGCATCATGCGGCAGCTTAATGCGCCGCTGAGCATTGAGCCGTTGTCGCTGCGGCCGAGCGCCAGCATCGGCATCGCCCATTACCTCCAGCCGGGGGAAAACGCCGAACAGCTGTTGCGCAGCGCCATGTCGGCGATGATGTCGGCCCACCGCGACGGCAAGAACCGCATCCTGTTCTTTGAGCCGCGGCTGACGGAACGCACGCAAAAGCGCCTGACGCAGGAAAGCGAAATTCTGCACGGTATCGAACATAACCAGTTTGCCCTGTTCCTGCAGCCGCAGATGGCGATGCGCAGCAACACGCCGGTCGGCGCGGAAGCCCTGCTGCGCTGGCAGCAGTATGACGGCAGCTTCAGCCTGCCGGCGGATGTCATCCCGCTGGCGGAAGAGCTGGGGGTGATGGTGCCGCTGGGCAACTGGGTGCTGGAAGAGGCCTGCCGCATGCTGGCCGACTGGCGGGCGCGGGGCATCGGCCTGCCGCTGGCGGTAAATATTTCACCGCTGCAGATGCGCGACGCCGGGTTTATCCCCCACCTGAAACAGCTGCTGGCGCAGCACCAGATCGACCCGCGTCAGCTGCAGCTGGAAATCACCGAAACGGTGCGTATCGACGACTTTGACCACCTGCTGGCGAAGCTGCGCGAGCTGCATGAGCTGGGCTTGTCTATCTCACTGGACGATTTCGGCATGGGGTATTCCAACCTGCATTACCTCAACCGCCTCAAGAGCCTGCCGGTCGATCAGATCAAGATCGACAAAAGCTTCATCTGCAGCCTGCCGGCGGATGATGCCATGGCGCGCATTATCGGCCAGATTTCGCAGGTGCTGCAGTTGCCGGTGCTGGCGGAAGGGGTGGAAACGGCGGCGCAGCGCGACTGGCTGCTGCAAAACGGTATCGAACACGGCCAGGGCTTCCTGTTCTCGGCCCCGCTGCCGCGCGACGAGTTTGAACGGCGGTTTATCGCCGGCGGCGATAAATAGGCCGTTATTGCGTCCATCTGCGGTTATCGGTGTGTTACTGCTCGCATAAATAGAAACTTTTTCTCAACAAGGCCGTAAACAACCCTTATGCTGGCGTCTTGGTTGGCACATTTTGTTACAAGCTGCCACATTTGATGACCAAGGGATGCGAAATTCATGGCTGATACTCCTCTGACACCCTCTACTTCTTCGCCGGCGACGCGGCGCGGGCTGCTGATTCTGGCGGCCGACTGCGTGCTATTTGCGGTTTTGCTCTACACGCTGCCTTTTTCCCCGCAGGAAAATACCGGCCTGGCGCTGCTGGCGTTTATCGGCATTCTCTGGCTGACCGAGGCGATCCACGTCACCGTGACGGCGCTGCTGGTGCCGGTGATGGCGGTGGCGCTCGGCATGATGAATGTCGATAAGGCGCTGGCGTCGTTCGCCAACCCGACCATCTTCCTGTTCTTCGGCGGCTTTGCGCTGGCGACGGCGCTGCATATCCAAAAGCTGGACCGGCTGATCGCCAACCGGCTGCTGTTGCTGGCGGGCGGTAAAATGCTGCTGGCGGCGCTGATGCTGTTTGGCGCGACGGCGGTGTTGTCGATGTGGATCAGCAATACCGCGACGGCGGCGATGATGCTGCCGCTGGCTATGGGGATCCTGAGCAACCTTGACCGCGAACGGGATCACAATACCTACGTCTTCCTGCTGCTGGGCATCGCCTACAGCGCCAGTATCGGCGGCCTGGGCACCATGGTCGGCAGCCCGCCGAACGCCATTGCCGCAGCGCAGCTGGGGTTGGATTTCGTCGGCTGGATGAAGTTCGGCGTGCCGGTGATGATCGTGCTGCTGCCGCTGATGGTCGGCACGCTGTACCTGATGATGCGGCCGAATCTGAAGCACCGCTTTGACATCACGCTGGAAAACTTCCCGTGGACGCGACCACGCTGGATTACGCTGGGTATTTTCCTGCTGACGGTCTTTTGCTGGATCCTCAGCAGCCAGATCAGCGCGCTGCTCGGCGGCGTGAAGCAGTTCGACACCCTGGTGGCGGTAGGTGCGGCGGTGCTGATCGGCATCAGCGGCGTGGCCAGCTGGGCGCAGATTCAGCAGAACACCGAGTGGGGCGTGCTGATGCTGTTCGGCGGCGGCCTGACGCTGAGCGTGATCCTCAAAGACTCCGGCGCCAGTGCGGTGATGGCTGAAGGGATGGCGTCGCTGTTTGGCGCCAGCCACTGGTTTGTGATTATTCTGGCGGTGGCGGCATTTATTATTTTCCTGACCGAATTCACCAGCAACACCGCCAGCGCCGCGCTGCTGGTGCCGGTGTTCGCTACGGTGGCGGAAGCGCTGGGCATGCCGCCGGCGCTGCTGACCATCGTGATCGGCATTGGCGCGTCCTGTGCCTTTATGCTGCCGGTGGCGACGCCGCCGAACGCCATTGTTTACGGCACCGGCGAGATCCGCCAGAGCGAGATGGTGAAAGTCGGCTTTTGGCTGAATATCCTCTGCGTGTTGGTGGTGTCGCTGTTCGCCTGGTTTATCTGGCGCTGACCCCTGCTGCCGGCGGCGTTTTGCCGCCGGCAGGCTGTCTATCTCTGCGCCCCGGTCTGCGGGGCCGCAATACAATCTTCTGTAAAAAACGCGCGTAAACCCGGTTTTACGCTGTTTTTTCGTTTCATTTCTGCTGTACCGTTTCAGCTCTTAAATTCATATCAACGACAGGCGCGATCTCAGCAAATTGTTCCCATCTTGTTAATCGGGTGTTATTTTCGCGCAGGCGTTGAGCAGGCATGAAAAGTACCGATAACCGCCTGTCCGCGTCCCCTTCAAAGGATGTTCATATGAAAAAAAATATCTTTAAGAGCCTTTATTTCCAGGTGCTTATGGCCATTACGCTGGGTGTGCTACTCGGCCATTTCTACCCTGACCTCGGCACTCAGATGAAACCTCTGGGTGATGGATTTGTTAAGTTAATCAAAATGATTATCGCGCCGGTGATCTTCTGTACCGTGGTAACCGGCATCGCAGGCATGGAGAGCATGAAGGCCGTCGGCCGCACCGGTGCCATTGCGCTGCTGTACTTTGAGATAGTCAGCACCATCGCGCTGATTATCGGCCTGGTGGTGGTGAACGTGGTACAGCCGGGAGCGGGGATGAACGTCGATCCCGCTACGCTGGATGCCAAAGCCGTGGCGGTGTACGCCGAACAGGCCTCGCAGCAGGGGATTATTCCGTTCCTGTTGGATATTATTCCCGGCAGTGTGATCGGCGCCTTCGCCAGCGGCAATATCCTGCAGGTACTGCTGTTTGCGGTGCTGTTCGGCTTTGCGCTGCATCGCCTGGGAGAAAAGGGGCAGCTGATCTTTAATGTGATCGAAAGCTTCTCCAACGTGATTTTCGGCATCATCAATATGATCATGCGTCTGGCGCCGCTGGGCGCTTTCGGCGCGATGGCGTTCACCATCGGTAAATACGGCGTGGGCACTCTGGTGCAGTTGGGGCAGCTGATTTTGTGCTTCTACCTCACCTGTATCCTGTTCGTGGTGGTGGTGCTGGGGGCGATTGCCCGCGCCAACGGCTTCAGCATCTTCAAGTTTGTTAACTACATCAAAGAAGAGTTGCTGATCGTGCTGGGCACCTCGTCGTCCGAATCCGCGCTGCCGCGCATGTTGGACAAGATGGAGCGGCTGGGTTGCAAGAAATCGGTGGTGGGGTTGGTGATTCCGACCGGTTACTCCTTCAACCTGGACGGCACCTCGATTTATCTGACCATGGCGGCGGTGTTTATCGCCCAGGCCACCAATGCTCATATGGATATTATGCATCAGATTACGCTGTTGATAGTGCTGCTGCTCTCCTCGAAAGGGGCGGCGGGGGTGACCGGCAGCGGCTTTATCGTGCTGGCGGCGACCCTTTCCGCAGTCGGTCATCTGCCGGTGGCGGGGCTGGCGCTGATTCTCGGCATCGACCGCTTTATGTCGGAGGCGCGTGCGCTGACCAACCTGGTGGGCAACGGCGTGGCGACGGTGGTGGTGGCCAAATGGTGCAACCAGCTGGACAGCCAGCAGCTGAAAGATACGCTGAATAACAAACGGCCTGCCGGCGTGGCGGACGAGAGCCAACGCTCGACGTGACGGCCGGTTGTTGAAGTCAAGCCATCGGCTGTTGTGGCGGCCGATGGCGTTTTCCACCTTTTCCGCTTGTAAAACTCCCTCAATGACTATTTTTCGCCGCATTGGGTAACATCGAACAAGGCGCGCGGTCCAACACAATGGTACACTTTCTACTTTCCGCCCCACTGTGAAACTCAGGGCGTGCTTTTATGATTCCAGTGAATGGAATACGTGTATCAAAGATAAATTGGATAGCCATTAAGTAGGGGTTCACATGCAGGGCACCAGAATTCATCTTCTTGTGGGTGGGCTGTTGTTGGCGGCCGCCAGCGGCGGCGTGCAGGCTGAAGCGCTACAACCCGATCCTGCCTGGCAGCAGGGAAAATTGGATAACGGGTTTTCCTGGCAGGTGCTGGATACGCCGCAGCGGCCAAGCGACCGCATTGAACTGCGGCTGCTGGTGAATACCGGATCGCTGGTCGAATCTTCCCAGCAGATCGGTTTCGCCCACCTGCTGCCGCGCCTGGCGATGGCGCGCAACGAAAGTTCGCCGCAGCTGCGTTCGCTGTGGCAGCAGGGCGTGGATGACGAACAGCCGCTGCCGCCGGCTATTAGCTCGTATGATTTCACCCTCTATAACCTGAGTTTGCCGAATAACCGCCCGGATCTGCTGAAAGAGGCGCTGAGCTGGCTGGCGGAAACCAGCGGCAAGCTGCCGATCGACGAGCAGACGGTGCATAAGGTGGTGAATTCCGGTGCCGATCCGATCGGCCTGTTCCCTGCCAATACCCAGGATGCCTGGTGGCGCTATCGGCTGAAAGGCTCTACGCTGCTGGCGCACGACCCGGGCCAGGCGGTGAAGCGGCCGGTCAATCTTGAACAGCTGAAAGATTTTTACCAGCAGTGGTACACCCCGGACATGATGACCTTGTATGTGGTCGGTCGGGTGGACAGCCGCAGCCTGAGCGAGCAGATCAACAAGGCCTTTTCGCCGCTGAGCGGCAAACGGGAAACGCCTGCCACCATGCCGACCCTGGCGCCGCTGCCGCCGCAGCCGGTCAGCCTGATGAATGAGTCTATCCAGCAGGATATGCTGTCCATTATGTGGGATACGCCGTGGCAGCCGATTCGCGACTCCCAGCAACTGAGCCGCTACTGGCGCAGCGATCTGGCGCGCGAGGCGCTGTTCTGGCACCTGCAGCGCGCGCTGGAAAAGAGCCCGCAGAAGGATGCGCAGCTGGGCTTCGACTGCCGGGTGCAGTATCAGCGTTCACAGTGCGCTATTCATCTCAACACCAGCAACGCCAACCTGAAGTCCGCGCTGGAGTTTGTGGCGACGGAAATGGCGGCGGTGCGTGATAACGGGCTCAGCCAGCAGGAATTTGATGATTTGCTGGCGCAGAAGAACGATCAGCTGAGCAAGCTGTTCGCCACCTATGCCCGTACCGATACCGATGTGCTGATGAGCCAGCGTCTGCGTTCGCAGCAGAGCGGCGTGGTGGACATTTCCCCGGAGATGTATCAGAAGCTGCGTCAGGCGTTTCTGGCGTCGCTGACGCCGGAATCATTGCACCAGGCGCTGAAACTGCAACTGTCGCAGGACGCTACGCTGGTGCTGCAGCAGCCGAAAGGCGAAGCGGAAACCAATATGAAGCAGCTGCAGGATGTTTACAACGGCATTATGGCGCCGCCACCGGCGGTGGTGAGCGAAGAGCCGAAGCCTGAAGGCGAAGCGGCGACGCCGGAGAACGGCGCGCAATAACGCCCCGGCAGCGCCCCTTCGGGCGCTGCCGGTCAGTTTCGGTACAACACCTTGATAATGTGGTAGCCGAACTGGGTTTTCACCGGCCCGTACGGTTTGAGCAGCGGGATGCTGAACACCGCTTTATCAAACGCCGGCACCATCGCGCCCTTGTTGAATTCGCCCAGTGAGCCGCCGTTACGTTTCGACGGGCAGGTCGAGTATTTGCGCGCCAGCGTGTCGAAGCTGACGCCGCGCTTGAGTTTGGCCAGCAGTTCATTGGCCAGCTTCTCGTTATCAACCAAAATATGCAGTGCGGATGCGCTCTTCGCCATGGTATTACCCTGTGTGCTTACGGTGGAGGGCGCATTATACCCGTTTTATCCGGGCAGGGCGGCATTGACGCGACGGGTATCAATCTTGCCGGCGCTTTCTGCTACACTGCCTGTCCCACGTTAAGATTGTCGAGCCATAAAGCCCCATGCGATTAAACCCCAGCCAACAACAAGCCGTTGAATTCGTTACCGGTCCCTGCCTGGTTCTGGCCGGCGCCGGCTCGGGCAAGACGCGCGTAATCACCAATAAAATCGCCCACCTGATCCACCATTGCGGCTATCAGGCGCGGCATATCGCCGCGGTGACCTTTACCAACAAGGCGGCGCGCGAGATGAAAGAGCGCGTATCGCAGACGTTGGGGCGGAAAGAGGCGCGCGGCCTAATGATTTCGACCTTCCATACGCTGGGGCTGGAGATCATCAAGCGCGAATATAAAGCGCTGGAGATGAAGTCCAACTTCTCGCTGTTTGACGACCAGGATCAGCTGGCGCTGCTGAAAGAGCTGACGGAAAAATGGCTGGAAAATGACAAAACGCTGGTGGCGCAGCTGATCTCCACCATTTCCAACTGGAAGAACGATCTGGTGGACCCCCAGCGTGCTGCCGAGCTGGCGCGCTCCGAGCGCGACAAGCTATTTGCCCACTGTTACGGTCTGTACCATGCGCATATGCGCGCCTGTAACGTGCTGGATTTCGACGATTTGATCCTGCTGCCGACGCTGCTGCTGCAGCGCAACGAAGAGGTGCGTGAACGCTGGCAAAACCGCCTGCGCTATCTGCTGGTGGATGAGTATCAGGATACCAACACCAGCCAGTATGAGCTGGTGAAGCTGCTGGTGGGCAACCGCGCCCGTTTTACCGTGGTGGGCGATGATGACCAGTCAATCTACTCCTGGCGCGGCGCGCGGCCGCAGAACCTGGTGCTGCTGAAAGAGGATTTCCCGGCTCTGCAGGTGATTAAGCTGGAGCAGAACTACCGCTCCAGCGAGCGTATTCTGAAAGCGGCCAACATTTTGATCGCCAATAACCCGCACGTGTTTGAGAAACGGCTGTTTTCCGAGCTGGGCTACGGTGAAGAGCTGAAAGTAGTGACCGCCAATAACGAAGACCACGAGGCCGAGCGGGTGGTTGGCGAGCTGATCGCCCACCACTTTGTGAAGAAGACCAACTATGGCGATTACGCCATTTTGTACCGCGGCAACCACCAGTCGCGGGTGTTCGAAAAAATGCTGATGCAGAACCGCATCCCGTACAAGATTTCCGGCGGTACCTCGTTCTTCTCCCGCCCGGAAATCAAGGATCTGCTGGCCTACCTGCGGGTGCTGACCAACCCGGACGACGACAGCGCCTTTCTGCGCATCGTCAATACGCCGAAGCGGGAAATCGGCCCGGCGACGCTGCAGAAGCTGGGAGAGTGGGCCAACCTGCGCAATAAGAGCCTGTTTGCCGCCAGCTTCGACGTGGGGTTGGGCCAGCACCTTACCGGCCGCGGCCTGGAGTCGCTGCAGCGTTTTACCCAGTGGATGGACGGCATCGCCCGGCAGGCCGAGCGCGAGCCGGTGGCGGCGGTGCGCGACCTGATTCGCGGCGTCGACTACGAAAGCTGGCTGTTTGAAACCTCCGCCAGCCCGAAGGCGGCGGAAATGCGCATGAAAAACGTCAATACGCTGTTCGGCTGGATGACGGAAATGCTGGAAGGCAGCGATCTGGAAGAGCCGATGACGCTGACGCAGGTGGTCACCCGCTTCACGCTGCGCGACATGATGGAGCGCGGCGAAAGCGAGGAAGAGCTGGACCAGGTGCAACTGATGACGCTGCACGCCTCCAAGGGGCTGGAGTTCCCCTATGTGTTCCTGGTGGGGATGGAGGAGGGTTTACTGCCGCATCAGAGCAGTATTGATGAAGATAATGTCGAGGAAGAGCGGCGTCTGGCCTATGTGGGGATAACCCGCGCCCAAAAAGAGCTGATTTTCACCCTGTGCCGTGAGCGCCGACAGTATGGTGAATTGGTGCGTCCGGAGCCGAGCCGTTTCCTGTTGGAGCTGCCGCAGGATGATTTGGCGTGGGAAACGGAGCGTAAGGTAATTAGCCCGCAGGAACGGATGCAAAAGGGGCAGAGCAACGTCGCCAATATCCGCGCCATGCTGGCGAAGGCCAAGGGCGGCGGCTGAGTCGCGGGGAAAAAGCGGGGTTCGCCTGGGCGAACCCGCATCGGGTTAGGCCTGTTCTTCCAGCATCAGCGGCCAGTGGACATAGCTCTGCCAGCGGCTTTCCTGCTCCAGTTCTTCACCACGCAGCGGATGCTGCTCCAGCCAGCCGTGCGGCACAATCACGCGCAGCGCGTCGTCGTTCTGGTGGCCGCGCAGTCTGACCGCCGGCAGCGTGTCGTCGCGGCGGCGGCTGGCGAAGATAATCGCCAGGCGCAGCAGGCGGCACAAATGCTGGGCGATGCGCGGCGGCACGGCGTTTTGCTGGCTGAGCAGCGTGAGATCGAGCGTGTTGCTCTGGTTTTGCAGCAGGGCGGCCAGCAGTTTTTTCTGCGCCGGGGTAAAACCGGGCAGCGCCAGATGGCGAATCAGATAGGCGGCGTGCTGCGGCGCCTGTTTGAAGTCGACGCTCAGACCGATTTCATGAATCAGACAGGCGGCGTGCAGTAGTTCACGGCTGCGGGTATCCAGCTGCCACTCATTGGCTACCTGCTGTGAGAAGTTACTCGCCAACTGGGCAACGCGGGCCGCCTGCTCGGTATCCAGCAGGTAGCGCCGCTGCAGATTGCGAATGGTGCGGTGGCGGATATCCTGCTCCACCGGCAGGTGCAGCATGCCGTACACCAGCCCTTCGCGCAGCGCACCGCCGGAAAGCAGCATGCTCTCAATGCCCAGCTCCTGGAAGATCGCCAGCAGAATCGACAGCCCGCTGGGGAACACCAGCGCGCGCTCCAGCGTCAGGCCTTCAATTTCCAGCTCTTCCAGCTTGCCGCATTGGATGGCGCGCTGTTTGAGCTGGCGCAGTTTCGGCAGGGTAATGCGTTCGTCCATACCCTGCGCCACCATGATTTCCTGCAGCGCCTGCACGGTGCCGGAGGCGCCGACGCAGATCTGCCAGCCGTGCTCACGTAAAGCGGAGGCAATCGGTCGCACCATTTCGCGCGCGGCCAGTTCGGCGCGGTCAAAGTTGTCGCGCCCGAGGTTACGGTCGCTGAAGAAGCGTTCCAGCCAGGTGACGCAGCCCATCGACAGGCTGTACAGCTGCTCGGCCTGGGCGCCGCTGCCGGTCACCAGTTCGGTGCTGCCGCCGCCGATATCGACCACCAGACGTCGATCGGGGCCGCCGGTAGTGTGCGCCACGCCGTGGTAAATCAGGCGCGCCTCTTCTTCGCCGCTGATCACCTGTACCGGGCAGCCTAAAATTTGCTGTGCGGTATGCAGGAACTCATCGGCGTTATTCGCCAGACGCAGCGTGGCGGTCGCCACCACGCGGATCTGTTCGCGCGGAATATCCTGCAGACGTTCGGAAAACAGCCGCAGGCATTGCCAGCCGCGCTGCATGGCGTCGTGCGACAGGTTATTGTCCCGATCCAGCCCGGCCGCCAGCCGGACTTTGCGTTTGATACGCGCCAGCGTCTGAATACTGCCGGCGACCTCGCGCACTACCAACATATGGAAGCTGTTGGACCCCAGATCGATGGCGGCATACAGCGTGCTGGAACTGAGCATAATTTATCTCCCTGAAGTTTCACATCGCATCGTGGCTGTCAGCCCGCCGTTGCCGAGCGGCGCCGGACTGTGGGGAAAGTAACCTTGGCTGTCGGGATGCAATGTGAAATTCATGGAGTTATCTCAGCCTGAACGTTTACGGTTGTTGCGCGGCGCGCCGCCGCTGCGGCGTTGCGACGAATTACGGCGCGAATTGTTGCCGCCGCGCGGGCGCGACAGGCGTTTCGGCGCCGGCAAATCATCCAGCAGTGCGTCGCTGTTGTATTTGCTGACCGGAATGCTGTGGCCGGTATAGGCTTCGATCGCCGGCAGGTTGAGGGCATATTCCTCACAGGCCAGGCTGATGGAGTGCCCGCTGGCGCCGGCGCGGCCGGTACGGCCGATGCGGTGGACGTAGTCCTCGCAGTCGTCAGGCAGATCGTAGTTGAAGACGTGGGTAACCGCAGGAATATGCAGGCCGCGCGCCGCAACGTCGGTGGCCACCAGAATATCCAGGCTGCCTTTGGTGAAGTCTTCCAGAATACGCAGGCGTTTTTTCTGGGCGACGTCGCCGGTCAGCAGGCCCACGCGGTGACCGTCGGCGGCCAGATGGCCCCAGATGTCTTCGCAGCGGTGTTTGGTGTTGGCGAAGACGATAGCGCGATCCGGCCATTCTTCTTCAATCAACGTCTGCAGCAGGCGCATTTTCTCTTCGTTGGACGGGTAGAACAGCTCTTCTTTGATGCGGTGGCCGGTTTTCTGTTCCGGTTCGACTTCCACATATTCGGCATTGTTCATCTGCTCGAACGCCAGCTCGCGTACGCGGTAGGAGAGGGTGGCGGAGAACAGCATGTTCAGACGCTGATCGGCCGATGGCATGCGGCGGAACAGCCAGCGGATATCTTTGATAAAGCCCAGATCGTACATGCGATCGGCTTCATCCAGCACCACCACCTGAATGGCGCTCAGGTCGATATAGTTTTGTTTTGCGTAGTCAATCAGTCGGCCGGTGGTGCCGATCAGAATATCTACGCCCTTTTCCAGCACTTTCAGCTGTTTGTCGTAGCCGTCGCCGCCGTAGGCCAGGCCCAGCTTCAGTCCGGTGGACTGCGACAGCATTTCCGCATCGGCGTGGATCTGCACCGCCAGCTCGCGCGTAGGCGCCATGATCAAGGCGCGCGGTTGGTTGGTCTGGCGATCCTGTTTCGCCGGGTGGGAGAGTAAATAGTGAAAAGTAGACGTCAGAAATGCCAACGTCTTTCCGGTACCGGTTTGCGCCTGACCTGCAACGTCACGCCCGGAGAGCGTGAGCGGTAATGCCAGCGCCTGAATAGGCGTGCAGTTGTGAAACCCTTTTTTTTCAAGGGCTTCAAGGACTAACGGGTGCAGGGCGAAGTCGGAAAACTTCTGTTCAGTCAAGTGTGTTTTGCTCATAGTGTGGTAGAATATCAGCTAACTATTGCTTTACGAAAGCACATCCGTTGAAATAAACGCGGTGAAATAAAATCACCTTGAGTTGGTTTAATGCTACACCAACAAGGTAGACATAATCCTGTGGAGTAGAACATGAGCGATAAAATTATTCACCTGACTGACGACAGCTTTGCTACAGAGGTGCTGAATGCCGAAGGGCCAATCCTGGTCGACTTCTGGGCTGAGTGGTGTGGTCCGTGCAAGATGATTGCTCCGATTCTTAATGAAATTGCCGAAGAGTTCGACGGCAAATTGACTATCAGCAAACTGAACATCGACGAGAACCCGGCTACCGCACCTAAGTACGGTATCCGCGGCATCCCAACGCTGTTGCTGTTCAAGAACGGTGAAGTGGCGGCGACCAAAGTGGGCGCACTGTCCAAAGGTCAGCTGAAAGATTTCCTGACCGCCAATCTGTAACCGGGCGGGATGCCCCGGGTCTGGCGTCCGGTCGCGAGTTTTCGCATCGGCGCCGGCCCAATTTTTCCGGTTTGCGGCGGCAGTGTCCGCGGCTCTCCAGGCAGGCTCCGCACGGTGATGTGGGTAAACATGGCCCGTCTGCGACTAAAGATGCAGTTTGCTTGCGGCGGCTATAGACGCCCGCCGAGAAGCGTGTTAAGTTTAATCACACTGCATATAGAACTTGCCCGAAGTTTTAAGTCTAAAGAGTTTGAATCTAAAGCGTTACTCTGTGTCATAGCATCGGCGTTGTCTTCATACCTGGACTTGGCCCGCGCGTTGACAATCAATGGTTTTGCAAAAATCAGTTTTAAGGCACCTTCGATCCTAAACCGCCAGCGTGCGCGTCCAATGTAAGCCATCTCTTACCACGACGGCTAAGCGGCCCGGTGATTGAACGTCCAGTAAACAGGCACGAAAATCCCGATGCGGGAACATCACGCTGCCATACTATTCACGTTAAAGTTCGAGACATACCCCGATTTTAAGAACCCACCACTATGAATCTTACCGAATTAAAGAACACGCCGGTTTCTGACCTGATCACACTCGGCGAAAATATGGGGCTGGAAAACCTGGCCCGCATGCGTAAGCAGGACATTATCTTTTCCATTCTCAAGCAGCATGCGAAAAGCGGAGAGGATATTTTCGGTGACGGCGTGCTGGAGATATTGCAGGATGGATTTGGTTTCCTCCGCTCCGGAGACAGTTCCTACCTCGCAGGCCCCGACGACATCTACGTATCCCCTAGCCAAATCCGCCGCTTCAACCTCCGTACAGGTGACACCATTTCCGGTAAGATTCGTCCGCCAAAAGAAGGCGAACGTTACTTTGCCCTGCTGAAGGTTAACGAAGTCAACTACGACAAACCGGAAAACGCCCGCAGTAAAATCCTGTTCGAAAACCTGACGCCGCTGCATGCCAACTCGCGTCTGCGTATGGAGCGCGGCAACGGTTCAACCGAAGACCTGACCGCTCGCGTACTGGATCTGGCATCGCCGATCGGTCGCGGCCAGCGCGGCCTGATCGTCGCACCGCCGAAAGCCGGTAAGACCATGCTGCTGCAGAACATTGCCCAGAGCATTGCCTACAACCACCCGGACTGCGTGCTGATGGTGCTGCTGATCGACGAACGTCCGGAAGAAGTCACCGAGATGCAGCGTCTGGTGAAGGGCGAAGTGATCGCCTCAACCTTCGACGAACCGGCTTCCCGCCACGTGCAGGTTGCGGAAATGGTGATCGAAAAGGCCAAGCGTCTGGTTGAGCACAAGAAGGACGTGATTATCCTGCTTGACTCCATCACCCGTCTGGCGCGCGCTTACAACACCGTGGTGCCGGCTTCCGGCAAGGTGCTGACCGGTGGTGTGGACGCCAACGCCCTGCACCGTCCGAAGCGCTTCTTCGGCGCGGCGCGTAACGTGGAAGAGGGCGGCAGCCTGACCATTATCGCCACTGCGCTGGTGGATACCGGCTCGAAGATGGACGAAGTGATTTACGAAGAGTTCAAGGGCACCGGCAACATGGAACTGCACCTGTCGCGTAAAATTGCGGAAAAACGTGTCTTCCCGGCGATTGATTACAACCGCTCCGGTACCCGTAAGGAAGAGCTGCTCACCAGTTCTGAAGAGCTGCAGAAGATGTGGATCCTGCGCAAGATTATCCACCCGATGGGGGAGATCGACGCGATGGAGTTCCTCATTAATAAATTGGCGATGACCAAGACCAATGATGAGTTCTTCGATATGATGAAGCGCTCATAATTACATAAAAAATTTAATCAACGCCACGCCAAGCCGTGGCGTTTTTTGCTTTTGGCAGATAGGATACGCGGCAGAAATAGAAATTTAATTTACTTTTCTGATCGCGGCGTGTTTGATTGGGTTACGCACATATCCATTTGCGGCATCGGTCGTTCACGATGAGAAATGCTATATAGTGCAATGAAACTCAATCGCGTTCGTCATAGGAAATGACTGAAAGGAAGCGAGACATCTGGTGCCAGATTCAGCCCGTGTTAAGCTGCCTTATCTTCTCAGAGATCTGTTAACTGTGAACTACTCACATGAGTACTGAAATTCTATTTGTTTTTCTATTCTCCTTGGCATTTTTATTTGTTGCCCGTAAGGCAGCGAAACCGATCGGCCTGGTGGATAAACCCAATTATCGCAAGCGTCACCAGGGGTTAATTCCGCTGGTCGGGGGGATTTCGGTTTATGCCGGACTGTGTTTTGCCTTCCTGATCTCTGACCAAACGATTGCGCACAGCAAGTTATATCTCGCCTGCGCCGGTTTGCTGGTATTTGTCGGCGTGTTGGACGACCGTTTCGATATCAGCGTAAAAATCCGTGCCTTTGTTCAGGCGCTGGTCGGCGTGATTATGATGGTGTTTGCCGGCCTGTACCTGCATAGCTTCGGCTATATTCTGGGCGGATGGGAAATGCAGCTGGGGCCGTTCGGCTATCTGGTAACGCTGTTTGCGGTGTGGGCGGCGATTAACGCCTTCAATATGGTGGACGGCATCGACGGCCTGCTGGGCGGTTTGTCCTGCGTGTCATTCGGCGCGCTGGGCGTGCTGCTGTATCTCAACGGTCATTCTGAGCTGGCATTCTGGTGTTTTGCCATGATCGCCGCCATCGTTCCCTATATCTTGCTGAACCTCGGCATTCTTGGCCGTCGCTATAAAGTGTTTATGGGCGACGCCGGCAGTACGCTGATCGGCTTTACCGCCATCTGGCTGCTGCTGCAAAGTTCGCAAGGCCAGACGCCGGCGATTCGTCCGGTGACCGCGCTGTGGATCATCGCGATTCCGCTGATGGATATGATCGCCATTATGTATCGCCGTTTGCGTAAGGGCATGAGTCCGTTTTCCCCCGACCGGCAGCATATTCACCATCTGATTATGCGTGCCGGCTTTACGCCGCGTCAGGCTTTTGTCCTGATTACCCTGGCTGCAGCGCTGCTGGCGGCGGTCGGCGTGCTGGGCGAATGGTTAACATTTATCCCGGAATGGTTCATGTTGGCATTATTCTTGCTAGCATTTCTGTTCTACGGTTATTGCATCAAGCGCGCCTGGCGTGTTGCGCGTTATATTAAGCGCATCAAACGCCGTATGCGTCGCTCGGTGGACAATAAGCAAGTACCTTAAACCAGAGGCTTTTGGGCAGTGATGATTCCAGATACAACGTCAGACAAGAACCGCCCGGCGGTAGATAACGAACTCGATATTCGTGGCCTGTGCCGCACTTTGTGGCGCGGCAAGGTCTGGATTATTGGTCTTGCCGTTTTGTTTGCAGCGGTCGCGCTGGCGGTCTCTTACCTGGTCAAGCAGGAGTGGAGCGCAACGGCGATCACCGATCGGCCGACCGTGAATGCGTTGGGCGGATACTACTCCCAGCAGCAGTTCCTGAGGAATCTGGATGTGCGCACCATGCCGGCCGTGGCGACCGACCAGCCGAGCATTGCCGATGAAGCCTACAAAGAGTTCATCATGCAGCTGGCGGCCTACGATACCCGGCGCGATTTCTGGCTGCAGAGCGATTACTACAAGCAGCGGCAGGAAGGGGATGAGCGCGCGGATGCCGCGTTACTTGATGAATTGATCGCCAATATTCAGTTTACGCCGCGTGATGATAACAAAGTGCCGAACGACGGGGTTAAACTGACGGCTGAAACGGCGTCGGATGCCAACCGTTTACTGCGCGAATATGTGCTGTTTGCCAGCCATCGCGCGGCGCTGCATCTGAACGAAGAGATTCAGGGCGCCTGGGCGGCGCGCACCACCTCGATGAAAGCGCAGGTTAAGCGCCAGGAAGCGGTGGCGGACGCGATTTATAAGCGTCAGCTGAGCTCGGTGCAGCAGGCGCTGAAAATCGCCGAGCAGCAGGGCATCGCCCGTGCGCAGACCGATACGCCGGCCGAACAGCTGCCGGACTCCGACCTGTTCCTGCTGGGCAAACCGATGCTGCAGGCGCGTCTGGAAGGTTTACAAGCCTCCGGTCCAAGCTATGATTTGGATTACGATCAAAACCGCGCCATGCTGGCGACGCTGAACGTCGGCCCGACGCTGGATAAACAGTTTCAGACTTACCGCTATTTGCGCACGCCGGAAGAGCCGGTAAAACGTGATAGTCCAAGAAGAGTATTTTGGCTGATCCTATGGGGCGCTATCGGTGCGATGGCCGGCGCCGGGGTGGCTTTGGTTCGTCGTTCACGCAATTGAAAATATTATAATAATTCGTTGATGGGCGCGTAAGCGCCCTCTTTGCAGGTTTGCCTGCGATAACTGACCAAAAGAGATCCGCTGTGAAAGTGTTGACCGTTTTCGGCACCCGACCTGAGGCCATCAAGATGGCCCCGTTGGTACATGCCTTGGCTCAGGACGAAGCCTTTGAAGCAAGAGTCTGTGTGACCGCCCAGCATCGTGAGATGTTGGATCAGGTCTTGCGCTTATTTGAAATTGTTCCTGATTACGATCTCAATATCATGCAACCGGGGCAGGGGCTGACGGAGATCACCTGCCGCATTCTGGAAGGGCTGAAGGGCGTTCTGGAAGAGTTTAAACCGGATGTGGTGCTGGTGCACGGAGATACCACCACCACGCTGGCCACCAGCCTGGCGGCATTTTATCAGCGCATTCCGGTCGGCCACGTCGAGGCCGGCCTGCGTACCGGCAATTTATATTCCCCCTGGCCGGAAGAGGCGAACCGTACGCTGACCGGCCACCTGGCGATGTTCCACTTCGCGCCGACGGAGAATTCACGTCAGAACCTGCTGCGTGAGCAGGTGCCGGACAGCCAGATTTTTGTCACCGGCAACTCGGTGATTGACGCATTATTCTGGGTGCGCGATCGCGTGATGAGCGATACGCAGCAGCGCGACGAACTGGCGCAGCGCTACCCCTTCCTGGATGATGACAAGAAACTGATTCTGGTAACCGGCCACCGCCGTGAGAGCTTCGGCGGCGGTTTTGAGCGTATCTGCAGCGCGCTGGCGGAAATTGCCCGTCAGCACCCTGACGTACAGGTGGTGTACCCGGTGCATCTGAATCCGAACGTCAGCGAGCCGGTTAACCGTATTCTGAAAGGCATCGACAACATCATGCTGATCGACCCGCAGGATTACCTGCCGTTCGTCTATCTGATGGCCAGATCGACCATTATCCTGACGGATTCCGGCGGCATTCAAGAGGAAGCGCCGTCGCTTGGCAAGCCGGTATTGGTGATGCGTGAAACCACCGAACGCCCGGAAGCGGTTGATGCCGGCACGGTGCGTCTGGTAGGCACCGACGTGGCGAAGATCGTCGAAGCGGTGGGACGTCTGCTGACGGATGAAAACGAATATCACGCAATGAGCCGGGCGCATAACCCTTACGGCGATGGTCATGCCTGCCAGCGTATCCTCGAAGCGTTAAAGAATTATCAGGTGACATTATGAGTTTTGACACGATTTCAGTTATCGGCCTGGGTTATATCGGCCTGCCGACGGCGGCGGCGTTTGCCTCACGCAAGAAGCAAGTCATCGGCGTTGATGTTAATGCCCACGCGGTGGCAACCATTAACCGCGGTGAGATTCACATCGTCGAGCCGGATCTGGACAAAGTGGTGAAGGAAGCGGTCGACGGCGGTTATCTGCAGGCGGTGAACAAGCCGGTAGCGGCGGATGCCTTCCTGATCGCGGTGCCGACGCCGTTCAAAGGCGATCACGAGCCGGATCTGGCCTTTGTGGAGTCCGCCGCCAAATCGCTGGCGCCGGTGCTGAAAAAGGGCGATCTGGTGATTCTGGAATCGACGTCGCCGGTTGGCGCTACCGAACAGATGGCCGCATGGCTGGCGCAGGCGCGCAGCGATCTGAGCTTCCCGCAGGACGCCGGCGAAGAGGCGGACATCAACATCGCCTACTGCCCGGAGCGCGTATTGCCGGGGCAGGTGATGGTGGAACTGATTCAGAATGACCGCGTGATTGGCGGGATGACGCCAAAATGTTCCGAGCGCGCCAGCGCGCTGTATAAAATCTTCCTGGAAGGCGAGTGCGTGATCACCAACTCGCGCACGGCGGAAATGTGCAAGCTGACGGAAAACAGCTACCGTGACGTCAACATCGCCTTCGCCAATGAACTGTCGCTGATCTGCGCCGATCAGGGGATTAACGTCTGGGAGCTGATCCGCCTGGCCAATCGACATCCGCGCGTCAATATTCTGCAGCCCGGTCCGGGCGTCGGCGGCCACTGTATCGCCGTCGATCCGTGGTTTATCGTGGCGCAGAACCCGCAGCAGGCGCGTTTGATTCACACGGCGCGGCTGGTCAACGACGGCAAGCCGCTGTGGGTGGTCGACCGCGTGAAAGCGGCAGTGGCAGATTGCCTGGCGGCCACCGACAAGCGGGCGTCCGAACTGAAAATCGCCTGCTTCGGTCTGGCCTTCAAACCCAATATCGATGACCTGCGTGAAAGCCCGGCGGTAGAAGTGACCCAGCTGATTGCCGACTGGCATCAGGGCGAAACGCTGGCGGTAGAACCGAACGTGGAGCAACTGCCGAAGGCGCTGGCCGGCCAGGTCACGTTGAAAAGCATCGGCGATGCGCTGCAGCAGGCCGATGTGCTGGTGATGCTGGTGGATCACAATGAGTTCAAGGCCATCGCGCCGGAAGCCGTCAAGCAGAACTGGATCGTCGATACCAAAGGCGTCTGGCGTTAAGCGCCGCCTTCGCCCCGTCGGCAGATTAGCCGCCGGGGCGGAGCTTGTTTCCTACACTCTGGCGCAGACGTCGGTCATCAACTGAATGGATAACGCTATGATTCTCCGCGCTACCGTCGACCCGTTAACCTGGGAAAGCGACTATTTCCGTATTAACAGCGCCAGGTTGAATATTGCCGCATCGGCGCCGCCGCTGACCGCCGCCGCGCTGGATCGCTTTACGCTGGTTCAGGCTAAAATCCCGTCTCACCGCCTCGATCTCGCTGATGCCCTGACTACGTTTGGTTTTCAGCTGGCGGAGGGGGAAGTCGATCTGGTTATGCAGATTGGCACGGAAACTGCTTCTAAAACGGCTTCCGACGTGCGATCGGCGGCGGCCGACGATATTCCCGTTTTACAGGCCGCCGCCGCGCAGGCGTTCGCCGCCAGCCGTTTCCGCGCCCCTTGGTATCAGCCGGCGGACAGCGGGCGATTTTACGCCACCTGGATTGAGAAAGCGGTGCTTGGCACGTTTGACCACCTTTGCCTGCTGGCGCTGGATCGTCAGGGGCAGCCGGAAGGATTTGTCAGCCTGCGGGATATTGGCGACGGTGAGGCGCGTATTGGCCTGCTGGCCGCGTTCCCCGGCGCCGGTGGCAAAGGTATTGGTTCGCGGCTGATGACCGCCGCCGCCGCCTGGTGTCAGCAACAACAATTACAGCGCCTGCGGGTAGCGACACAAATCAGTAATATTGCCGCGCTACGGCTTTATCAACGGCACGGTGCCGTTATCGACAGCACCGCGTATTGGTTATACAGAGGTTCACATGATTCCATTTAACGCACCACCGGTTGTTGGCACGGAAATCGACTATATGCAGGCTGCCATGGGCAGCGGGAAGCTGTGCGGCGACGGCGGCTTTACCCGCCGCTGCCAGCAGTGGATGGAGCAGCATTTCGGCGCGCGCAAAGTGCTGTTGACGCCGTCCTGCACCGCGTCGCTGGAGATGGCGGCGATTTTGCTGAACATCCAGCCGGGCGACGAAGTGATCATGCCAAGCTTTACCTTTGTCTCCACCGCCAACGCTTTTGTGCTGCGCGGCGCCACCATCGTATTTGTCGACGTGCGTCCGGATACGATGAATATTGATGAAAGCAAAATCGAAGCGGCCATCACCGATAAAACCCGCGCGATCGTACCGGTGCACTACGCCGGCGTTGCCTGTGAAATGGACGCCATTATGGCGCTGGCGAAAAAGTACAACCTGTTCGTGGTGGAAGACGCCGCGCAGGGCGTAATGTCGACCTACAAGGGCAAGGCGCTGGGCACCATCGGCCATATCGGCGCGTTCAGCTTCCATGAAACCAAAAACTATACCGCGGGCGGCGAAGGCGGCGCGACGCTGATCAACGATCCGGCGCTGATTGACCGGGCTGAAATCATTCGCGAGAAAGGCACCAACCGCAGCCAGTTCTTCCGCGGCCAGGTGGATAAATATACCTGGCGCGATATCGGTTCCAGCTACCTGATGGCCGACCTGCAGGCGGCCTACCTGTGGGCGCAGCTGGAGGCGGCCGAGCGTATCAACCAGCGCCGGCTGAAGCTGTGGCAAAACTATTATGATGCGCTGAAGCCGCAGGCTGACGCCGGGCGCATCGAGCTGCCGGTGGTGCCGAAGGACTGCCGCCATAACGCCCATATGTTCTACATCAAGCTGAAAGACGTGCAGGATCGTACGGCGTTTATCAACTACCTGAAAGAGGCGGAAATCATGGCGGTGTTCCACTATATTCCGCTGCATGAATGTCCGGCGGGCGAGAAGTTCGGCCACTTTGCCGGCGAAGACCGCTTTACCAGCAGCGAGAGCGCGCGTCTGGTGCGTCTGCCGCTGTATTACAACATGTCCGATGTTAACCAACGTACGGTGATTCATACCATTTTGAGCTTCCTCGCCTGATATGTCCCTGGCAAAAGCATCCATCTGGACCGCCGGTTCCACGCTGGTCAAAATCGGCGTGGGGCTGCTGGTGGTGAAACTGCTGGCGGTGGCGTTCGGGCCGAGCGGCGTGGGGCAGGCGGGCAACTTCCGTCAGCTGATCACCGTGCTGGGCGTACTGTCCGGCGCCGGCATCTTCAACGGCATCACCAAGTATGTTGCGGAATATCATCAGGATCCGCAGCGTTTACGCCTGGCAGTCGGCACCGGCTCCAGCATTGTGCTGGGCTTCTCTACCCTGCTGGCGCTGGTGTTTCTGTTTGTCGCCGAGCCGATAAGCCAGGGGCTGTTCGGCCATACGCGCTATATCAACGTGGTGCGCGCGCTGGCGTTTATGCAAATGGGCATCGCCTACGCCAACCTGTTTCTGGCGATTCTGAAAGGCTATCGCGACGCCATGGGCAACGCGCTGGCGGTGATCGGCGGCAGCCTGATAGGTCTGGTGGCCTTTGTGCTGTGCTTTAAACTGGGCGGCTATGAAGGTGCGCTGGCGGGGCTGGCGCTGGTACCGGCGCTGGTGGCGCTGCCGGCCGCTACGCTGCTGTGGCGGCGTAAAACCCTGCCGCTGCGCTATCTGGCGCTGGCGTGGGATAAGGCGTTGGCCAGCCACCTGGGCAAGTTCACCATTATGGCACTGATCACCTCCGTGACCTTGCCGGTGGCGTATGTCATGATGCGTAACCTGTTGGCGGCGCACTATAGCTGGGATGAAGTGGGCATTTGGCAGGGCGTCAGCAGCATTTCCGACGCGTATCTGCAGTTTATTACCGCCTCTTTCACCGTATATCTGCTGCCGACGCTGTCGCGGCTGAGCGATAAGGCGGCGATCGGCCGTGAAATCGTCCGCGCGCTGAAGTTCGTGCTGCCGGCGGTGGCGGCGGCCAGTTTTACCGTGTGGCTGCTGCGTGATTTCGCCATCTGGCTGCTGTTTTCAGACAAGTTTATCGCCATGCGCGATTTATTCGCCTGGCAGCTGGTGGGCGATGTGCTGAAGGTTGGCGCCTATGTGTACGGCTATCTGGTGATCGCCAAGGCGTCGCTGCGCTTTTATATTATGACTGAGGTCAGCCAGTTCCTGCTGCTGACGCTGTTCTCGCACTGGCTGATCCCGCAGCACGGGGCGCTGGGGGCGGCTCAGGCTTATATGGCAACTTACATCGTGTATTTTACGCTGTGTAGCTGCGTATTTATTCTTTACCGTAGACGAGTATGACCACACTGATTCACGTATTGGGATCTGATATCCCGCACCATAATCAGACGGTGCTGCGCTTCTTCAACGACGTGCTGGCCAACCAACTGCCGTCGCAGCAGGTGAGCCGGTTTATGGTCGCCGCCAAAGACGTGGCCGCGCTGGGGGAGTACCCGGCGTTGACGATTGACAGCTATCCGGATAAGAAGAGCCTGGCGGAGGCGGTGATCGCCTGCGCCAAAGCCGACCGCAGCCGCCGTTTTTTCTGGCACGGGCAGTTTAACCCGACGCTGTGGCTGGCGTTGCTGAGCGGTAAAATCAAGCCGCAGCAGGTCAGCTGGCATATCTGGGGGGCCGATTTGTATGAAAACGCCACCGACTGGAAATTCCGCCTGTTCTATCTGCTGCGTCGGGTGGCGCAGGGGCGGGTTGGGCATGTGTTCGCCACGCGCGGCGATCTGATTCACTATCAGCAGCGCCATGCGCGGGTGCCGGCATCGCTGCTTTACTTCCCGACGCGTATGGATCCGGCGCTGACCGGCGTTGAGGTCGAGAAAAACGTCGCCGGGCCGATGACCATTCTGGTGGGCAACTCCGGCGACCGCACCAACCGCCATATCGAAGCGCTGACTGCTATCCATCAGCAGTTCGGCGACAATGTGCGGGTGATTGTGCCGATGGGCTATCCGGCCAATAACGACGACTATATCGAGCAGGTGCGCAGCGCCGGCCTGCGGCTGTTCAGCGAAAGAAATCTGCAGCTGCTCACCCAGCAGGTGGCGTTTGACGATTACCTGAATATTTTGCGCGAGTGCGACCTCGGCTACTTTATCTTCGATCGCCAGCAGGGCATCGGCACGCTCTGCCTGCTGATTCAGTTCGGCGTGCCGTTTGTGCTCAGCCGGCAGAACCCGTTCTGGCAGGATCTGGCCGAGCAGCACCTGCCGGTGCTGTTTTACGGCGATACGCTGGATGAGGCGGTGGTGCGTGAAGCGCAGCGTCAGCTGGCGTCGGTGGACAAGCAGGATATTGCCTTCTTTAACCCGAACTATGTTGACGGCTGGCGGCAGGCATTGGCGCTGGCGGCGGGAGAAACGGCATGACGCTGGCCCAATTTGGCGGTTTGCTGGTGGTTTACCTGATTAGCGTCACCTTTATTCTGACGGTGACCTATCAGGAGTTCCGGCGCATTCGTTTTAACTTTAACGTATTCTTTTCGCTGCTGTTCCTGCTGACGTTTTACTTCGGTTTTCCGCTCAGTTGTCTGTTGGTGTTCCGCTTTGACGTGGCTATCGTGCCGGTCGAGTTTCTGCTGTACGCCATGCTTTCCGCCACCTGTTTCTATGCTATCTATTACGTCAGCTATAAGACCCGGCTGCGCAAGCGCAGCACCGAGCCGCGTCAGCCGCTGTTCAACATGAACCGGGTGGAAACCAATCTGACCTGGGGATTGCTGGCGCTGGTGGCGATCGGCACGGTGGGCCTGTTCTTTATGCAGAACGGTTTCCTGCTGTTTAAACTGAACTCCTACAGCCAGATCTTTTCCAGCGACGTTTCCGGCGTGGCGCTTAAACGCTTCTTCTACTTCTTTATCCCGGCGATGCTGGTGGTGTTCTTCCTCAGACAGAGTCTGCGCGCCTGGTTCTTCTTCCTGGTGGCGACGGTGTCGTTCGGCCTGCTGACCTATGTGATCGTCGGCGGCACGCGCGCCAATATCATTATCGCGTTTGCCCTGTTCCTGTTTATCGGCATCGTGCGTGGCTGGATCACGCTGTGGATGCTGGCGGCGGCGGGCGTGATGGGCATTGTCGGCATGTTCTGGCTGGCGCTGAAACGCTATGGTTTGGACGTCAGCGGCGATGAAGCGTTTTACACCTTCCTGTATTTAACGCGCGACACCTTCTCCCCCTGGGAGAACCTGGCGCTGCTGCTGCAGAACTACGACAAAATCGACTTCCAGGGGCTGGCGCCGATCGTTCGCGACTTCTACGTCTTCATCCCTTCCTGGCTGTGGCCGGGGCGGCCGGACGTGGTGCTGAATACCGCCAACTACTTTACCTGGGAAGTACTGGAGAATAACTCCGGCCTGGCGATTTCACCGACGTTGATCGGATCGCTGGTGGTGATGGGCGGCGCGCTGTTTATTCCGCTTGGCGCGGTGGTGGTCGGGCTTATCATCAAATGGTTCGACTGGCTGTACGAGCTGGGACGCCATGAGCCAAACCGCTATAAGGCGGCCATTTTGCAGGGCTTCTGCTTTGGCGCGGTGTTCAACATCATTGTATTGGCGCGCGAAGGGCTGGATTCGTTCGTTTCGCGCGTGGTGTTTTTCTGTTTGATTTTCGGCGCCTGTCTGGTGCTGGCGAAGTTGCTGTACTGGCTGCTTGATACGGCAGGTCTGATCAAGACGCGTATGGGCCCCCGCCCGCCTGCGGCGCAAGCGACCGCCGCATCGGGATCCGACAGCCTACTGCAAAGGTAATGAGAATAATGGATACAAAGGTTTCGGCTCCAGAGTACGCGCTGCGCGGCATTAAGCTTTGGGGATTTCGCAATATGGCGCACTGCCTGGACTTCCTGTTTGACGGCGGCCGGATGAAGCAGGGGACGCTGGTGGCGATGAACGCCGAGAAAATGCTGGCGGCGGAGCAGGACGCTAATCTGCGGGCGCTGCTGGACGGCTGCGAATTTAAATATGCCGACGGCATCAGCATGGTGCGTGCGATGCGACGTAAATATCCGGGGGCCGATGTTTCGCGCGTGGCGGGCGCCGACCTGTGGGAGGCGCTGATGCAGCGTGCCGGGCAGGAGGGTACGCCGGTATTTTTGGTCGGCGGTAAACCGGCGGTACTGGCGGAAACCGAAGAGAAACTGCGTCGCCAATGGAACGTCAACATTGTCGGCAGCCAGGACGGTTACTTCACGGCGCAGCAGCGTGAAGCGCTGTTTGAACGGATTCATGCCAGCGGTGCGGCGATCGTAACCGTAGCGATGGGGTCACCTAAGCAGGAAATCCTGATGCGCGACTGCCGCAAGGTGCATCCGCAGGCGCTGTATATGGGCGTAGGCGGCACCTATGACGTATTTACCGGCCATGTGAAGCGGGCGCCAAAGGTGTGGCAGAACCTCGGGCTGGAGTGGCTGTATCGCCTGCTGTCGCAGCCAAGCCGCATCCGCCGGCAGATCAAACTGCTGCGCTTTGTCGGCTACTATTACGGTGGCAAACTGTAACCTCGCCGGCCGGGGCTAATGCTGCCCCGGCATGGCTGCTCGCCGCTATTGTGCGGCAGTTGTATAAAATCGCCGCACAACTATAACCTCATCTAAGAATTATCCCTTCATTTATTCCATAAAGTTTTAATTCGCGGTTTGCTTATAGCAGCAAAATACGGAACGATACCGTCCGGAAATCACCCCAGGCCGCTGATGCCGCTAATCGCAGTGCTGAATACCCTATTTTTCGCTGTCAATTTGCCCTCATCCTTGCTGGCGATCGGTCGCGCCGGCGGGAGTGATGCCGCTTTCTGTTTAAAACAATAAGGCCGTTGCAGGTCGATGCACGCACGACGCAGACATAACGACTGAGGATCTATGCCAACTAAAGATAAACCGCAAGGACTACATCGCGGGCTGGAAGCCCGGCACATTGAACTTATCGCGCTCGGCGGCACGATCGGCGTCGGCCTGTTTATGGGCTCGGCCAGCACCCTGAAATGGGCAGGGCCTTCGGTGCTGCTGGCATACATTATCGCCGGGCTGTTTGTGTTCTTTATTATGCGTTCGATGGGCGAGATGCTGTTTCTGGAGCCGGTGGCCGGCTCGTTTGCGGTCTATGCCCACAAATATATGGGCCCTTATTTCGGCTACCTGACCGCTTGGGGCTACTGGTTTATGTGGATTGCGGTCGGGATTTCGGAAATTACCGCCATCGGCGTGTATGTGCAGTTCTGGTTCCCGGAGATCCCGCAGTGGCTGCCGGCGCTGTTGGCGGTGGCGATGGTGGCGCTGGCCAACCTGGCGGCGGTGCGGCTGTACGGCGAGCTGGAGTTCTGGTTTGCGATGATTAAGGTCACCACCATTATCGTAATGATTCTGGTGGGGCTGGGCGTCATCTTCTTTGGTTTTGGCAACGGCGGCGTACCGACCGGGTTCGCCAACCTGACGCAGCACGGCGGCTTCTTTGCCGGCGGTTGGAAAGGCTTCCTGTTTGCGTTGTGTATCGTGGTGGCCTCTTATCAGGGCGTAGAGCTGGTGGGCATTACCGCCGGTGAGGCGAAGAACCCGCAGGTTACCCTGAAGCGCGCCATCAACAATATTCTGTGGCGCATCCTGATTTTCTATGTCGGCGCAATTTTCGTTATCGTCACTATCTTCCCGTGGAACGGCATCGGCACCGCAGGCAGCCCGTTTGTGCTGACCTTTGCCAAAATCGGCATTGTGGCCGCCGCCGGCATCATTAACTTTGTGGTGCTGACCGCAGCGCTGTCCGGCTGCAACAGCGGTATGTACAGCGGCGGACGCATGCTGTATGCGCTGGCGAAGAATCGACAGCTGCCTTCCGCGTTCACCAAACTGTCCGCCAGCGGCGTGCCGGTAAACTGCATCGCCATTACCATCGTCTGTTTGCTGGCCGGGTCGGCGCTGAATTACCTTATCCCGAACCCGCAGCAGGTGTTTGTGTATGTCTACAGCGCCAGCGTACTGCCGGGCATGGTGCCGTGGTTTGTGGTGCTGATCAGCCAGCTCTACTTCCGCCGTGAACATAAAGAGGCGATCAAAAACCACGGTTTTAAATCGATAATGTTCCCGTATGTGAACTACCTGACCATCGCTTTCCTGGCGTGTGTGCTGGTTGGCATGGGCATTAACCCGGATACGCGTATTTCTCTGCTGGTCGGGGCGATTTTCCTGGCGGCGGTCAGCCTGTGCTACTTCGCCTGCGGGATGCATAAAAAACGCCATCAGGCTGAAATTGGGATAAAAAACCAGCAGTAAAGGTGAAAAAGGGGCTGCGGATTGCGCTTTTATGCGTAGGAGTGAGCAAAGCGTAATCAAACGCAACATTTCTGCGAAAAAGCACTAGACAGGATTGCTTTAAATCCGTAGTATCCCCACCCGCAACGGCGCTACGCGCCCGTAGCTCAGCTGGATAGAGCGCTGCCCTCCGGAGGCAGAGGTCTCAGGTTCGAATCCTGTCGGGCGCGCCATTTAGTTTGTGCGCAAGAGCTGCGGTGGTATGATTACCGCGTGAAGTAGTAAAGAAATGGTGGCTATAGCTCAGTTGGTAGAGCCCTGGATTGTGATTCCAGTTGTCGTGGGTTCGAGTCCCATTAGCCACCCCACTTTACCCTAGGGGTAGAGTAGAAGATAAAAAGCTGTTTTGTGACCGTGCGAAGGTGGCGGAATTGGTAGACGCGCTAGCTTCAGGTGTTAGTGTTCTTACGGACGTGAGGGTTCAAGTCCCTCTCTTCGCACCACACAAAACGTCATGTAAATCTTAACGATTACATGGACATGGGCTTTAAAATCTTGTAGTATCAGCACCACAGAATCGGCGAGTAGCGCAGCTTGGTAGCGCAACTGGTTTGGGACCAGTGGGTCGGAGGTTCGAATCCTCTCTCGCCGACCAATTCGAAAAACCTGCTTTTTAAAGCAGGTTTTTTTTCGTCTGTAGTTTATCCTCCGCCTGCCATCCTTTCCGTGTCCATCCACCCGCTGTTTAGACCGTGGGCATGCCCGCTATTTGTCTGCCGTTGGTTTTTAGCGACAACAGAAGGGCCGCCTGTCGTCGGTGAGAGACACGCAATGCATTGAAAAATAATATAAAAAATAACTTTACCTTAAGTCGTCGTTTTTTGGCGACAGGCGGGCCGATGGCCGCGATGACGGGATGGATAGGCACCGGCCGCAGGGTGATAGGAAAGTTAAAAATAAACCTTTTGAATTCAGGTGATTAAATTTATTTTTTACAAGACTGACGCCAGAATGGGAGAGTTGGCACGCGAAGTGCAATATCTATAGCGTAGATGCTCATTCCACTTCTTATGTTCGCCCTAGGCCTCATAAACCCTGGGAATGACGCAGAGCCGATTTAGGGTGCCTATTGCCCACCAGAACGATGAAAGCCTCGCTTGCGACGCCGACATCACACTGCGGGCACAACGTTGAGTGAGGCACCACCCCTGTTGTCCTAGACCTGATTGCTTCTTTATACACTTGCCGGACCGGCAAGTGTTTTTTTTTGCCCATACCCGTCATACTTCAAGCTGCAGGTGCGTTGGCTGCGCTCAGTCACCCGAATCACTGACCAGAGTCAGCTCATCGGGATTCCTTCCCTTGCCGCCTTCCTGCAACTTGAATTATTTAGGGTATCTACCCGCCATACTTAAAACAGCAGGTGCGTTGGCTGCGCTCAGTCACCCGAATCACTGACCAGAGTCAGCTCATCGGGATTCCTCTGCAACTCGAATTATTTAGGGCATATTGCCGCGTAAAGGGACGCGGGCGAAAAAAAAGCGTGGCCGTAGCCACGCTTTGTTCAGCGGTTTATCCGGCGTTATTCGCCGTTTTGCCGCAGGGTCAGCATCAGGCCTTCACGGCGCATTTGTGCTGCCTCCTCGGAGCGGTGCAGCTTTTCCAGTACGTCGGCCAGCCAGGCATAGTCATAGGCATCCGGACGCTGTTTCAGCGCTTCTTTGAAGGCGTCGTTGGCCTGTTGCCATTCACCGTGCTTCATCAGCAGCTGGCCCAGCGTGCTGTTAAGCAGCGGCGTGGCGCCATGCTGTTTGATCTGCTGACGCAGCGCTTTTTCCAACTGCTCCGGGTTGCCGGATTTGATGCGCGGAATCAACAGAACCAGGCGCTCGTCATACTGGCGTTTCAGGCCGTCGAGGACGATCTCCTGCGCCATTTCATGATCGTTGCATTCGATCAGGTGCTCCACCATGGCGATCTGCAGCGGTACTTCATGGCGTACTTTGCGGCTTTGATTCTTCCACCAGCGTTTCAGACCGTCGCTGCCTTCCTCCGCCATCGCCTGGTTCATCAGGCCGAGATAGGCCTGCTGTTGCAGCGCCTGCAGTTTCTCTTCGTCATGCAGCTTGATTTTGCTCATCGACGGCAGGATTTCCAGCAGGGAAGCGTAAGCGCCGGTGCGCAGGTAGGCCTGCTCCGCCAGACGCAGCACTTCCGGGTGGCGCGGCGCCTGATTCAGCAGACGATCGACACCGTGGCGCGCGGCATGTACTTCACCCTGCGCCAGCTGAATGCGTACGCGGGTAATGTCGACCGGCAGCTGGTCGGTGTCTGCCGCTTCGGCGGCGCGTTCCAGATACTGGTTGGTGCGGAACTCGTCGCCGCGCTGCTGTGCCGCTTCTGCCGCCAGCAGGTAGTTCACCACCGGCTGTTCGGCATGATCGGCATTGCGCGTCAGCAACTGTTCGACCTGTTTATGGTCGCCTTCCGCCAGCTTAATCAGCGCCGCTTTGGTTTGAGCGCGCGCGCGGCTGCGTTTACGGCCGAGGAACCAGCCGCGGGTGCGGGCGCCGGTACGGAAAATGCGGCGCAGGATCCATTCGATAATAAACAGCGCCACAAACAGCAGAATGCCCATGATCACCAGACCGGTGACGCTGGTTTCAATGTTGTAGTTGTCGGTCTGGATCAGGACATAGCCCTGATGACCGGCCAGCATCGGCCCGAGCACCACGCTGGCGATCAGCACCAGAAACAGGAATAACACGCGTAACATGGCTTATCCCTCCTGGTGAGTGGCGGCAGCGCCTTGCGCCAGCAGATTGCGTACCCGGGTCTGCATCAGTTTTTCCAGCAGCGGCTGGCTCTTCAGCTGATCCGGCACGTCCATCGATACGGACTGCTGGCTCAGGGCGTCAAGCTCTTCCAGGAAGGCTTTGGTGGCCGGATCGCTGGTATCGAAATAGGCGCGCACCCAGGTAGAGATGGTTTCCAGCGACTGCTTATACACTTCGTTCTGATGGCGCGGCACCGCCTGGGCGGCGACCAGCAGGCGGGAGCGGATATTTTCGCGCAGGTAGATGTCCTGATTCGGCGCCAGCAGCGGCTCTGCGCCGGTGTCGCGGCGGCGGATGGTAATGAAGTTGGCCATAAAGTTATGCCAGGACTTGGTCAGGTTCTGTCGCCATTCGCTCAGCGAGGCGGACAGTTCGCCGCTGTCTTCATCCATCGGCGCTTCGTCGCTGTCGTTATCTGCCAGGCGCAGGTTGTCGACCTGGTTAGACAGCTGGTTCACCTTCAGAATGATGCCGTCAAAATCGACCTGGGACAGGGTGGACAGCCCGCTGATATCTTCGGTAATGGCGCGACGCACGTTCATCAGGCTGGGATCGTTCATATCCGCCAGGCTGGCATCGGCGCTTTTCAGCAGGGTGGCGGCGGTGGTGACGTCCTGATCGCTCCACAGCTTGCGGCCGGCCATTTTGACCAGGAAGTCAGCCTGCGCCAACAGCCAGGTTTTGGCGTCGCTGCCGGAAATGGTGGCGACTTTTTCTTGCAGTTCGCTGAGCTGACGCGCCAGCGAGGTCTGCTCGCGGTCAGCGGCGTCGAGGGTTTTACCCTGCTGCTGCAGCAACCCTTCCAGCGCGCTCTTCTCCTGTTGCTGGCTCTGCTTCAGATCCGCCAGCTGTTGCTGCAGGGACTGGTTTGCCGCAATCAGCTGCTGTGCCTGTCGGTGTGTGTGGTAGTAACCGCCGGCGGCCAGCGCAATAACCAGCACGATGGCGATCGCGCCGAGCACCGGGCCGCTGTTTTTACTTTTACGGCTGCCGGTCTCTGGCTGTTGGGGACTCTCAACCGCCTGGTTGTTCTCTTCAACCGGTGCGGATGGGGTATTTTGTTCCGTCATAGTGGCGCATCCCATTGTCAGGTTTATTGTAGCGCGCGTAGCAGCGCGTCATTATCGGCATTTTCAGCTACCCGAATGCTGCTCCAGCCCAGTTCCCGGGCCAGGGTAGCCAGACGTTCGCTGACCACTACCAGGCGGCAACGCAGCAGCCATAAAGAACGGTAGTAATCAGGAACTAAAGTATACAACTGTTGTAACATTTCACCGCTGGTGACCACCAGCGTATCAATGCCCACGCGTTGCCAGTGGGCGCTCTGTTCCGCGCCGTCATAATGGACGGGACTGCGCTGGTAACATTCATAATAGCTGACATTGGCGCCGCGCTCGCGCAGCGTATCGCCGAGCAGCTCGCGTCCGCCGTTGCCGCGCAGGATCAGCGCCTGCTTGCCCGTCAGTTTTTGCAGCGCGGGTAATAATAGTAGCGTTTCGCTGATTTCGCGCTCGTGCGGATAGTCCACCGGCAGGCTGGTGATGCGGTGCAGCGCCAGCGCGGTGGTGCGCCCGATGGCGTAATAGGCGGGCTGGGCCGGCCAGGCGATGCCCGTGCGCCCGATCACCGAGTCGGCGTAATTCACCGCGTGCTGCGACAGGACGAACACCAAATCGCCGGCGCTCAGGTTGTGCAGCGCCGACGCCAGCCGCGGCAAATCGGCACCGGGGGCGAAATCAATCAGCGGGGCATGATAGGCAACCCGGCCGAGCGCGCGCAGCCGGCTGACCAGTTGCTCCCCGGAGGGGGAAGGGCGGGTTACCAAAATCGTCATGCCGGCGGATTCCCCTGATACACGTCCTGCAGGATTTCACGGGCGCCGTTGGCCAGCAGCTCTTCCGCCAGCGAGACGCCCATTTGCTGCGCCTGCGCCGCCGGGCCGCGGCGTTCGCCGCGCACCATCTGGCTGCCGTCCGGCGCGCCGACCAGTGCGCGCAGCCACAGCGTGTCGCCATCCAGCTCGGCATAGCTGCCGATCGGCACCTGACAGCCGCCTTCCAGGCGGGTGTTCATGGCGCGTTCAGCGCTGACGCGCAGGGCGGTCGCCTCATCGTTCAGCGGCGCCAGCAGCGCGCGGGTCACCTCGTCATCCAGCCGGCATTCGATGCCGACAGCGCCCTGACCGACGGCCGGCAGGGATTCTTCCGGGCTCATCGCGCTGCGGATGCGCTGCTCCAGCCCCAGCCGCTTCAGGCCGGCGACCGCCAGAATAATGGCGTCATACTCGCCGTTATCCAGTTTGGACAGGCGGGTACCGACGTTGCCGCGCAGATCGCGTACGATCAGATCGGGACGACGTTGGCGCAGCTGACACTGGCGACGCAGGCTGGAGGTGCCGACCACGCTGCCCTGCGGCAGTTGGTCGAGGGATTCGAAACGGTTTGATACAAATGCGTCGCGCGGATCGTCACGCTCGCAAATGGTCACCAAACCCAGCCCCTGCGGGAATTCTACCGGCACGTCTTTCATCGAGTGCACGGCGATATCGGCGCGGCCTTCCAGCAGCGCCAGCTCAAGTTCTTTGACAAACAAACCCTTACCGCCGACTTTCGCCAGCGGCGTATCCAGAATGATGTCGCCGCGCGTCACCATCGGCACCAGCTCTACCTGCAGGCCGGGGTGGCTGTCCATCAGGCGTTGCTGCACATAGTGCGCCTGCCAGAGCGCCAGAGGGCTTTGTCGGGTGGCAATTCGAATAATTTTGTCTAACATGCTTGTTACCGTTTTTATATTTCGCCAGCCATCCTACCACTGAGGACGAAAACTGTCAGTGCAAGAAGGAAGGGGGCCAGAAAAGGACAACGGAATCAACAGGACGTGTGATGTGTTTTGGGCAGTTAACACCGCGGATACGTCGTTTATGGTGAGGCGATAATAAGTGTGTCGCGTTACTTTCTTTACGGTCAATCAGCAAGGTGTTAAATTGATCACGTTTCCAGCAATAAGTCGTCAAATACTCTTTCTAACCTAACGACGCTTATGGAATACGGGTTTTTTTCTAAGCACCGGGATAATCAGGCGAGACGTCTTGTACCTTTATATCGAGACATTGAAGCAGAGACTGGATGCGATCAACCAACTACGTGTCGATCGCGCCCTGGCGGCCATGAAACCTGCCTTTCAACGGGTATACAGTCTGCTGCCTACCTTACTGCACCACCACCACCCGCTGATGCCGGGTTACCTGAATGGTAACGTTCCCCATGGCATTTGCCTCTACACGCCTGATGAAAACCAACAATCTTATCTGCACGATCTGGAAGACAAGTGGGGTAGTCCGTTTGAAACGCTGGCCAGCGGCGAACTGCCGATCACCGGCGTTTACTCCATGGGCAGCACCTCCTCGATCGGGCAGAGCTGCAGTTCGGATCTGGATATCTGGGTCTGCCACCAATCCTGGCTTGATAACGAAGAGCGTAATCGCCTGCAGCAAAAATGCAGCCTGCTGGAGAAGTGGGCGGCCTCGATGGGCGTGGAAGTCAGCTTCTTCCTGATCGACGAAAACCGCTTCCGCCATAATGAAAGCGGCAGCCTGGGCGGTGAAGACTGCGGTTCTACGCAGCATATCCTGTTGCTTGACGAGTTTTACCGTACCGCCGTGCGCCTGGCCGGCAAACGCATCCTGTGGAATATGGTGCCGTGCGAAGAAGAAGCGCATTACGATGAATATGTGCTGTCGCTGTACGCGCAGGGTGCGCTGACGCCGAACGAGTGGCTGGATCTCGGCGGGCTTGGCACGCTGTCGGCGGAAGAGTACTTCGGCGCCAGCCTGTGGCAGCTGTATAAAAGCATCGACTCGCCGTATAAGGCAGTGTTGAAAACCCTGCTGCTGGAAGCTTACTCCTGGGAATACCCGAACACGCAGCTGTTGGCGACGGGTATCAAACAGCATCTGCACGAGGGTGAGATCGTCTGCTTCGGTCTGGATGCCTACTGTATGATGCTGGAGCGCGTCACCCGCTATCTGACGCAGATTAACGACACCACCCGCCTCGATTTGGTCCGCCGCTGTTTCTACCTGAAAGTGTGTGAAAAACTGTCTCATCCGCAGGCCAGCGTCGGCTGGCGGCGGGAGATCCTCAGCCAACTGGTCAGCGAGTGGGGCTGGGACCAGGAACGGCTGGCGATGCTGGATAACCGCGCCAACTGGAAGATCGAACGGGTACGCGAAGCGCATAACGAGCTGCTGGATGCGATGATGCAAAGCTACCGCAACCTGATTCGCTTTGCGCGCCGCAACAACCTCAGCGTCAGCGCCAGCCCGCAGGACATCGGCGTGCTGACGCGCAAGCTGTACGCCGCCTTTGAGGCGCTGCCGGGCAAGGTAACGCTGGTGAATCCGCAGATTTCGCCGGACCTGTCAGAAGGCGATCTCACCTTTATCCACGTGCCGATCGGCCGCGCCAACCGCACCGGCTGGTACCTGTACAATCAGGCGCCGGCGATGGACTCCATCGTCAGCCATCAGCCGCTGGAATATAACCGCTACCTGAACAAGCTGGTGGCCTGGGCCTATTTCAACGGCCTGCTGACGTCGCGTACGCGGCTGCATATCAAGAGCGCCAACCTGTGCGACAGCGAGAAACTGCAGGAGCTGGTGGCCGACGTGTCGCACAGCTTCCCGCTGCGCCTGCCGGCGCCAACGCCGAAAGCGTTGTACAGCCCGTGTGAAATCCGCCATCTGGCGATTATCGTCAATCTGGAAAACGACCCGACCGCCGCCTTCCGCAATCAGGTGGTGCACTTTGATTTCCGCAAGCTGGATGTCTTCAGCTTCGGCCAGCAGCAGCAGTGTCTGGTCGGCAGTATCGATCTGCTGTACCGCAACTCGTGGAACGAAGTGCGTACGCTGCATTTCAGCGGTGAACAGTCAGTGCTGGAAGCGCTGAAAACCATTCTGGGCAAAATGCACCAGGATGCGTCGCCGCCGGAGTCGGTGGAAGTGTTCTGCTACAGTCAGCATCTGCGCGGACTGATCCGCACCCGTATTCAGCAACTGGTCTCCGAATGCATCGAGCTGCGTCTGTCCAGCACGCGGCTGGAGCCGGGCCGCTTCAAGGCGGTGCGCGTGGCCGGCCAGACCTGGGGCCTGTTCTTCGAACGTCTGAGCGTCTCGGTGCAGAAGCTGGAAAACGCGGTGGAATTTTACGGCGCGATTTCCAACAACAAGCTGCACGGCCTGTCGATCAAGGTGGAAACCGATCAGGTGCATCTGCCGCCGGTGGTGGATGGCTTCGCCAGCGAAGGGATTATTCAGTTCTTCTTTGAGGACGCCAAGGACGATCAGGGCTTTAATATCTACATTCTGGATGAGTCAAACCGCGTTGAGGTGTATCACCACTGCGAAGGCAGCAAGGAAGAACTGGTACGCGACGTCAGCCGTTTCTACTCCTCCTCACACGACCGTTTCACCTATGGCTCCAGCTTTATCAACTTCAACCTGCCGCAGTTCTATCAGATCGTGCAGATCGACGACCGCACGCAGGTGATCCCGTTTCGCAGCAACGCGCTGTCCAACCTGTGCGTTACCGTCAGCGACGGCGCCGCCGCGCAGCCGCTGAAGCAACAATATCAACTGCACTGATAACGTCAGGCGCGCTCCTTCGCACCCGTGATGACGGTCAGGCGAATTCGATCGTCTCGCCGGCCTGCTGCGTCGCCGCCTCGCTCAACAGTTGGGAGAATGACCAGCCGCTGCGGTCGCATAGCCAGGTGCCGTCGCGGTAGTCGAAGTGATAGCCGCCGGATTTGGTCGCCAGCCAGACCTGATGCAGCGGCTCCTGACGGTTGATGACGATCTTACTGCCGTTCTCGAAAGTCAGCGTCATCACGCCGGCGTTGGTTTCGTAATCGATGTCCGCATCGCCGTCAAAATTATCCAGCGTTTGCTCAATATCCTGCATCAGCTGGTCGGCCAACTGGTGAAACTCACTGTCGTTCATATTCGATTCCTATTGCTTTTCATGATCCACCTGCGATTATATACCCTTCATACTTGCCGCCTTGCTGCAACGCCGATTATTTTGGCTATGGCAGGCTCGGACGCATAAATTACAGGCATTAATGCAAATGAAAAAACAACTACGCTATGCGCTGCTGGCGGTTCTGGTCGCCGGTCTCTCTGGTTGCGGTCTGAAAGGCCCGCTGTACTTCCCTGATGATGCGAAAGGCGAGAAGACGGCGCAGCCGGTACAAACCGGCGATCAGGTGCAGAAAAATCAGCAGGAAGCCGCCGGCTCTCAGCAAAAACCGTCGATGAGCGCCGAATAACGCGCTGCACGGCGGAGGCGAGCGCCGCCGTGAATGACCGACGGCTAGCGCGTCCAGAAAGCGGAGTATGATATGCAGTTCTCCAAAATGCACGGTCTGGGCAACGACTTTATGGTGGTCGATGCCGTGACACAGAATGTCTATTTTTCCCCGGAGCTGATTCGCCGGCTGTCTGATCGGCATCTGGGCATCGGTTTTGACCAGATGCTGGTGGTGGAACCGCCTTACGATCCGGAACTGGATTTCCATTATCGCATCTTCAATGCCGACGGCAGCGAAGTGGCGCAGTGCGGCAACGGCGCGCGCTGTTTTGCCCGTTTTGTGCGGCTGAAAGGGCTGACCAATAAGCGCGATATCCGCGTCAGCACCCAAACCGGCCGCATGGTGCTCAGCGTGACCGACGACGATCGGGTATGCGTCAATATGGGCGAGCCTAACTTTGAACCGCAGGCGGTGCCGTTCCGCGCCGCCAAGGCGGAGAAGACCTATATCATGCGAGCGGCCGAGCACACGGTGCTGGCCGGCGTGGTATCGATGGGCAACCCGCATTGTGTTTTGCAGGTGGATGATGTAAAAACCGCCAAAGTGGAACTGCTTGGCCCGGTGCTGGAAAACCACGAACGTTTTCCGGAGCGCGCCAATATCGGCTTTATGCAGGTGGTCAGCCGCGAGCATATTAAGCTGCGCGTTTACGAGCGCGGCGCCGGTGAAACGCAGGCTTGCGGCAGCGGCGCCTGCGCCGCCGTGGCAGTAGGGATTCAACAGGAATTGCTGTCAGAAGAGGTGCATGTGGAACTGCCGGGCGGCAGTCTGCACATACGCTGGAAAGGGCCGGGCACGCCGCTGTTTATGACCGGCCCGGCCACCCATGTTTATGACGGATTTATTCATCTATGAAAAGCGTTGAGGACCAGGCCGTCGCAGCCATTGCGCTTGATGACGACGCCGTAATGCAGTACCTGCAGCAGAACCCGGATTTCTTTATGCGCAATGCGCGCCAGGTTGAGCAGATGCGCGTGCCCCACCCGGTGCGCGGCACCGTATCGCTGGTGGAGTGGCATCTGGCGCGACAGCGCAACCATATTGACCGGCTGGAAGAAGAGATTACGCTGCTGATGGAGCAGGCCAGCGCCAATGAAAACCTGTTTGGCCGGCTGCTGCATCTGCAGGCCAACCTGGCCACCGCCGACAGCCTGCAGGATATGCTCAATCGCCTGCAGCGCTGGGCGCGCGGCTTCGGGCTGGCCGGCGCCAACATCCGCCTGTTCAGCGATCGCTGGCAGATCGGCGCGCCGTCGGACTTTACCCACCTGGGCATTGCGCGCTCGGCATTTGAACCGCTGCGCATTCAGCGCCTGGGGGATGACCACCACTTTCTCGGCAGCCTGAACGGCCCGGAACTGCTGCTGCTGTTGCCGCAGGCCAAACAGGTCGGCTCGGTGGCGCTGTCGCTGCTGGGCGAGGACGGCGATTTGGGCATGGTGATCTTCAGCAGCCGCGACACGCAGCACTATCAGCCGGGTATGGGCACCGTAATGCTGGCCCAGCTGGCGCGCATGCTGCCGGAACTGCTGGAACGCTGGATCGAACGCGCATGACGGGCCCAGCGGCCGGCCTGCAACCGCCGGTGGACGCTTTTCTGCGCTACCTGAAAGTGGAACGCCAGCTCAGTCCGCTGACCCAGATTAACTACTCCCGCCAGCTGCAGGCGCTGTGCTCGTTGGCCGGCGGGCTGGGCGTCAGCGCCTGGTCGCAGCTGGATGCGGCGCTGGTGCGGCAACTGGTGGCCCGCAGCAAGCGGGCGGGGCTGCATGCCGCCAGCCTGGCGCTGCGTCTCTCCGCACTGCGCAGTTTCCTCGACTGGCAGGTGAGCCAGGGGCAGCTGCCTGCCAACCCGGCGAAGGGCATCCGCACGCCGCGCAGCGGCCGCCATTTGCCGAAAAATATCGACGTCGACGAAGTGAGCCAACTGCTGGAGATCGACGTCAACGACCCGCTGGCGGTGCGCGACCGCGCGATGCTGGAAGTGATGTACGGCGCCGGACTGCGTCTGGCGGAGCTGGTGGGGCTGGACTGCCGGCACCTCGATCTGGCCGCCGGCGAGATCTGGGTGATGGGGAAAGGCAGCAAGGAGCGCAAGTTGCCGATCGGCCGCACCGCCGTCACCTGGCTGGAGCGCTGGCTGGCGATGCGCGATCTGTTCGCGCCGGGCGACGATGCGGTATTTCTCTCCAATCAGGGCAAGCGCATCTCCACGCGCAATGTGCAAAAGCGCTTTGCCGAGTGGGGCGTCAAACAGGGCGTCAGCAGCCACATTCACCCGCACAAGCTGCGCCACTCCTTTGCCACCCACGTGCTGGAATCCAGCGGCGATCTGCGCGCGGTGCAGGAGCTGCTGGGGCATGCCAACCTGACCACCACACAAATCTACACCCACCTCGACTTTCAACACCTGGCCAACGTGTACGATGCGGCGCATCCACGCGCCAAACGGGGGAAATCCTGATGCATTTTTACCGGCCGCTGCGCCCACTGGCGGCGCTGACGTTCGATCTGGACGATACGCTGTACGACAACCGCCCGGTGATCGTTGAGACGGAGCGGCAGTCGGTGGCCTTTTTACAAGATTACCATCCGGGGCTGAAAGACTTTCAGTCGGCGGATTTTCACCGCCTGCGGCAGGCGCTGCGCGCGCGCGAGCCGGAAATTTACCATGACGTCACCCGCTGGCGCTGGCGGGCCATTCACCTGGCGCTGAGCCGGCAGGGGCTGGCGGAAGGCGACGCGGCGGAAGGAGCTGACGCCGCCATGCGGCACTTTGCCGACTGGCGCAGCCGCATTGAGGTGCCGGCGGCCACCCACGCCACGCTGAAGGCGCTGGGTGCGCGTTACCCGCTGGTGGCGATCACCAACGGCAACGTCGATCCGGCGCGCTGCGGCCTGGACGGTTATTTCCGCTTTGTGTTGCGTTCCGGGCCGGACGGCCGCGCCAAGCCCTATCAGGATATGTATCAGCTGGCCGCCGAACGGCTGGCGATCGCGCCCGCGCATATTTTGCACGTGGGCGATGACCTGACCACCGACGTAGCGGGAGCGCTGCGCGCCGGTTTTCAGGCCTGCTGGATCAATGACCGCCGGCGCAGCCTGATGCAGGCCGCCGACAGCCGTTTGCTGCCACATATTGAGGTTTCGCAGTTGGCATCGCTGACAGCGTTGTTATAATCCCTCCATAACTCTGTATAAATTCACAGTGAAAGCCGCGCCGGCGCGGTTTTCCCTTACCACGTAATGGTGCCTATGGACGTTTCCGACCTGCTCAACAGCATGAATGACAAACAACGTGAAGCCGTGGCGGCGCCACGCAGCAACCTGTTGGTGCTGGCGGGCGCGGGAAGCGGCAAAACCCGGGTGCTGGTGCATCGCATCGCCTGGCTGCTGGCGGTAGAGAACTGCTCGCCGTATTCGATTATGGCGGTCACCTTCACCAACAAGGCGGCGGCGGAGATGCGTCACCGTATCGAGCAGCTGATCGGCACCAGCCAGGGCGGCATGTGGATCGGCACCTTCCACGGTCTGGCGCACCGTCTGCTGCGCGCCCACCATATGGACGCCAACCTGCCGCAGGACTTCCAGATTCTCGACAGTGAGGATCAGCTGCGGTTGCTCAAACGCATTATCCGCGCGCTGAACGTGGACGAGAAACAGTGGCCGCCGCGTCAGGCGATGTGGTACATCAACGGCAAAAAAGATGACGGCCTGCGTCCGCAGCATATTGAAAGCTATGGCAATCCGGTGGAAGCCACCTGGCTGCGTATCTATCAGGCCTATCAGGAGGCCTGCGATCGCGCCGGGCTGGTGGACTTTGCCGAGCTGCTGCTGCGCGCCCACGAGCTGTGGCTGAACAAGCCGCACATCCTCAACCATTACCGCGATCGCTTCACTAACATCCTGGTGGACGAATTCCAGGATACCAACCGCATTCAGTACGCCTGGATCCGCCTGCTGGCGGGCGACCGGGCCAATGTGATGATCGTCGGCGACGACGACCAGTCGATCTACGGTTGGCGCGGTGCGCAGGTGGAGAATATTCAGCGCTTCCTGAAAGACTTTCCGGGCGCCGAAACCATCCGTCTGGAGCAGAACTACCGTTCGACCAGCAATATCCTCAAGGCCGCCAACACGCTGATCGCCAATAACGACGGCCGCATGGGGAAAAACCTGTGGACCGAAGGGGCGGAAGGGGAGCCGATTTCGCTGTACTGCGCGTTCAACGAGCTGGATGAAGCCCGCTTTGTGGTCAACCGCATCAAAACCTGGCAGGAAAACGGCGGCGCGCTGAACGACTGCGCAATCCTCTACCGCAGCAACGCCCAGTCGCGCGTGCTGGAAGAGGCGCTGCTGCAAACCGCCATGCCGTACCGCATTTACGGCGGCATGCGCTTCTTCGAGCGGCAGGAGATCAAAGATGCGCTGGCCTACCTGCGTCTGATCGCCAACCGTAACGACGATGCGGCGTTTGAACGCGTGGTGAACACGCCGACGCGCGGCATCGGCGACCGTACGCTGGACGTGGTGCGCCAGACGGCGCGCGACCGCCAGCTGACGCTGTGGCAGGCCACGCGCGCGCTGCTGCAGGACAAAGTCCTGGCCGGACGCGCCGCCTCCGCCCTGCAGCGCTTCACCGAGCTGGTGGATTCGCTGGCGCATGAAACCGCGGATATGCCGCTGCACGTGCAGACCGACCGGGTGATCCGCGACTCCGGCCTGTTCCTCATGTATGAGCAGGAAAAGGGTGAAAAGGGCCAGGCGCGGATCGAAAACCTGGAGGAACTGGTGACGGCGACGCGCCAGTTCAGCTATCAGGATGAAGATCAGGATTTAATGCCGCTGCAGGCATTTTTATCGCACGCGGCGCTGGAAGCCGGCGAAGGGCAGGCCGACGCCTATCAGGACGCGGTGCAGCTGATGACGCTGCACTCGGCCAAAGGGCTGGAGTTCCGCCAGGTGTTTATCGTCGGCGTGGAAGAGGGCATGTTCCCCAGCCAGATGTCGCTGGAAGAGGGCGGCCGGCTGGAAGAAGAACGCCGTCTGGCCTACGTCGGCCTGACGCGGGCGATGGAAAAGCTGACGCTGACCTACGCCGAGACGCGCCGGCTGTACGGCAAGGAAGTGTACCACCGGCCATCGCGCTTTATCGGCGAGATCCCGGAGGAGTGCGTGGAGGAAGTGCGGCTGCGCGCCAGCGTGTCGCGGCCGGTGAAACACCAGCGTATGGGCACGCCAATCAGCGAGAACGATACCGGCTACAAACTGGGTCAGCGGGTGCGCCATCCGAAGTTCGGCGAAGGCACCATCGTCAATCTGGAAGGCAGCGGCGAGCACAGTCGGCTGCAGATTGCTTTCCAGGGCGAAGGCATCAAATGGCTGGTGGCGGCCTACGCCAAGCTGGAGACGCCGTAATCCCCCGGCGCCCGGCGGCCTCAACCCGGGTAGCGGTCGCCTTCCTGTGCGGTCGCGTACCAGCGCAACACCGCCTCAATGCCGTCGCCGCCTTCGGGCGGCGCCCAGCGCATGCAGTCTTCCGCCGTTAACGGCTGATACGGCCCCGGCTTCACCTCGAACAGCACCCCGCCGGCATCGACCGACAGCACGGTATGCCAGACGTTGGCAGGCATTTCCAGCAGCCGGTTCTCTTCGCCCAGCATAATGCGCCGGATCACCGCGCCGTGGTCGTCAAATTGCAGCACCACAAAGCGGCCGCGCAGCGGCGTCAGCAGCTCCCAGCTTTGCGGGTGGCGGTGCGGGCGAATATAGGTGCCCGGCTCCATGGCAATGGTCATTCTCTGCACCGGCTCATTGATATCGTCATGCAGCAGGTGGTGGGTGCGCAGGCGCGGCAGTTGGGCGGCCTGCTCGCCCATCGCGTTCATCTGTTGTTGGGTTATTAATTTCATTAAGGAAATCCGCAAGCTATCGATGTAGTGATTCTAGCAACTTTCCCGGCGCGGGGCGTTGCGCGCGGTCATTTCTTTGCGCCGGCACGCGGATTTTTATGGCATTGTCATCGTGGTGAATTGTTGGGTATTTATCCTGTTTAACGTGTTGACAGGCTTTTTCCTCTCGGCGTAACATGCGCGCACGATTATCAATGAGGACATTCGCCTTGGACACACCCAGTAGATGCTGGCTCACTGACCTGGATCCCAACAGGTACAACTTCTAAGGCTATCCCATTACGCTGATAGCCTTCGTGGTTGTCGGCGACCCCTCCGTGTGTCGCTCTGAGTCAGATCTCTTTATGGTCTGAAACGAGCGTGGCCTGTGTGCCTCCCCCGTTTCTGTGCTTCAACGCGTTGTCTGCCTAAAATGATGTGAGTTGCATCAGTGGGTTTGGGCGTTCTGTCGCCCGGGATGATGCAACTCCAATGAATGCAGGGTATCCCCTCACCATTAGGGAGTTTTAGCACATGCTAAGCGCTTTCAAATTAGATAACAGCCGCTTGTCCCGCCTCGAGCTGGATGAGGCAGAAGACCTGACCACCTCACTGTGGGTAGACCTGGTCGAGCCGGAAGAAAGCGAGCGCGACCGTGTGCAACATGAGCTGGGACAAAGCCTGGCCACCCGTCCGGAACTGGACGACATCGAGGCCTCGGCGCGTTTTTTTGAAGACGAAGACGGTCTGCACATCCACTCCTTCTTCTATTTCGAAGATGCGGAAGATCACGCCGGCAACTCCACCGTGGCATTCACCATCCGTGACGGCCGACTGTATACGCTGCGCGAGCGCGAGCTGCCGGCGTTTCGCCTGTACCGCATGCGTGCCCGTAATCAGATGATGGTGGATGGCAACGCCTATGAACTGCTGCTGGATCTGTTTGAAACCAAAATTGAACAGCTGGCGGACGAAATTGAGAATATTTACAGCGATCTGGAAAAGCTCAGCCGGGTGATAATGGAAGGGCATCAGGGCGATGAGTACGACGAGGCGCTGTCGACGCTGGCGGAGCTGGAAGACATCGGCTGGAAGGTGCGCCTGTGTCTGATGGATACCCAGCGCGCGCTGAATTTTCTGGTGCGTAAGGCGCGGCTGCCAACCGGCCAGCTGGAGCAGGCGCGTGAGGTGCTGCGCGATATCGAATCCCTGCTGCCGCACAATGAGTCGCTGTTCCAGAAGGTGAACTTCCTGATGCAGGCGGCAATGGGCTTTATCAATATCGAACAGAACCGCATCATCAAGATCTTCTCGGTGGTGTCGGTGGTGTTCCTGCCGCCGACGCTGGTGGCCTCCAGCTACGGCATGAACTTCGAATTTATGCCGGAGCTGAGGTGGTCGTTTGGCTATCCGGGTGCGATCAGCCTGATGATTCTGGCCGGCCTGGCACCGTACCTGTACTTTAAGCGTAAGAACTGGCTGTAAGCCGGTGCGGTTCCCGGCCTGCCGGCGTCAAGCCGCAGGCCGGGGCGGCGTAGCGCCTGCCGTATCGTGATTTCACGCCGTTAGCCTGCTAAGATAATTCCCTGCAAAATTATTTGAAGGCAATCCTTCCCATGGAGAGGTTCCCCGCGGTACTGCAATGGCTGATCCTGCTGCTGGCGTCGCTGGCGCTGGGCTTCGCCCTGCTGGCGTTCCATATTCCCGCCGCCCTGTTGCTGGGGCCGATGATCGTTGGCGTGACCATGGGGCTGCTGGGCGCGTCGGTACGCATTCCTAAACCGCTGTTTATCGGCGCGCAGGCCGTGCTGGGCTGCATGATCGCCCAAAGTCTGTCCCCTTCCATTCTGACGCCGCTGCTGGCCGACTGGCCGCTGATTTTACTGGTATTGCTGGCGACGCTGCTGGCCAGCGCCATCTCCGGCTGGTGTCTGGTGCGCTTTAGCGATCTGCCCGGCCCGACCGGCGCCTGGGGCGCGTCGCCCGGCGGCGCCTCGGCGATGGTCGCCATGGCCGGCGACTTCGGCGCGGACGTGCGTTTGGTGGCGTTTATGCAGTATCTGCGCGTACTGTTTGTCGCCACGGCGGCGGCGGTAGTGGCGCGTATCGGTCTGGGGGATGAAGCGGGGCAGAGCAGCGCCGCATTGGTCTGGTTCCCGCCGCTGGACTGGCGCTTTCTGGCGACGCTGGCGGTGGCGGCCGCAGGCGCTTGGCTGGGGCCGCGGCTGCGTATTCCTTCGGGAGCGCTGCTGCTGCCGATGATTATCGGTGCCGCGCTGCACTCCAGCGGCGCGATGGCGCTGCAGATCCCGGAATGGCTGCTGGCGCTGGCCTATACGCTGATTGGCTGGAGCGTGGGGTTGCGTTTCACCCGGCCGATCCTGTTGCTGGCGATGCGTACGCTGCCGCAGATGCTGGTGTCCATCGCCGCGCTGATGCTGTTTTGCGGCCTGCTGGCGTGGATGCTGACCTGTTTCCTGCCGGTAGACATGATGACCGCCTACCTGGCCACCAGTCCCGGCGGGCTGGATACGGTGGCGATTATCGCCGCCGGCAGTCGGGTGGATATGTCATTTGTGATGGCGCTGCAGACGCTGCGGCTGTTCACCATCCTGCTGACCGGGCCGGCGATCGCGCGTTTTATTTCCAACCACGCGACGCCGGCCTCCAGCTCATCGTAGCTTGCGCTGGGTGTACAGGGCGTCGAGGGTAAACAGCACCAGTGCGGCCCAGATAAAGCCGAAGGTCACCAGTTTATCCTGACCGACGGTTTCCCCGTAGAAGGTGACCGCCAGCAGGAACATCAGCGTCGGGCCGAGATACTGGAAAAAGCCCAGCGTCGACAGACGCAGACGGGTGGCGGCGGCGGTGAAGAACAGCAACGGCACGGTGGTGACGATGCCGGCGGCGACCAGCAGCAGGTTCAGTGACCAGGGGTTGGCGCCGAGATGGCTGGTGGCGCTGTCGGCGATAAAGAACAGATAAACGGCGGCGACCGGCAGCAGCCACAGCGTCTCAATCAGCATACCGGTTTGCGCGTCGATGGCGATTTTCTTGCGCAGCAGGCCGTAAAACGCAAAGCTGAACGCCAGCCCCAGCCCGATAACCGGCAATGAGCCGAACTGCCACAGCTGCACCAGCACGCCGGTAAACGCCAGGGCGACCGCCACCCACTGCATCCGGCGGAAACGCTCGCCGAGAAATAGCACCCCCAGCAATACGTTCACCAGCGGGTTGATGAAGTAGCCCAGGCTGGCTTCCAGCATATGGTGATTATTCACCGCCCAGATAAACAGCAGCCAGTTGCCGCCGACCAGCAGCGCGGTGAGCGCCAGCAGCAGCAGGCGCTTGCGGTTGGCGCAGGCGGCGCGCACCTTCGGCCAGTTACGCCCCAGCGTCACCAGCGCCAGCATAAAGAAAAACGACCAGATAATCCGGTGGGTAAGGATTTCGTCGGCCGGTACTTGCTGGATAAGTTTGAAATAGGCCGGGGCGATGCCCCAAATAAAATAGGCGGCCAGGGCAAAGAAGATGCCCTGACGCGTTTGCTGTGCGTCCATGACGTGACCTGGAGGTAAGGGTTCGGATACGGTGAGTGTACTGAAGACGCTCACCGGGCACAATCAGCCAACCAGATAGGTGGCGGTGGCGCTAGCGATATGCAGGCCGTCGTTGTTATGCAGCTCGACGCGGGCGACGGCCACCTTGTTGCCGCTGCGCAGCACCGAGGCGGAGGCGATGAAATGTTCGCCGCGGCCGGGGCGCAGATAGTCGACGCGCAGGTCGATGGTGCCCATGCGCGACAGGCGCGCCGCCAGCTCCTCTTCAATCAGCGATTCCTGACGCATCAGCACGCTGCCGACGCATGTCAACCCGGCGGCGACGTCCAGCACCGAGGCGATCACGCCGCCGTGCAGGATCTTCTGCGCGGCGTTGCCTACCAGTTTGTGCTGATTGGTAAAGGTCAGTTCGACGCCGTCGTCGTCAAAATGGCGCAGCTCCAATCCCAGCTCGCGGTTAAACGGCATGTGATAAACAAAGATTTCGCCAATTTTCTGGCGAGCGGCTTCCGTTGTAAGAGGCATGGTCGACATAATGGTGATTCTTCTTATTGATAGATGGGTTTAGGATACTGGTCAGTCCAGGTTAATGACTTGTTGATTTTATGCTTAACCTTTGTTGCTTTCCAGACTATTCCAATAAAAGCGCCCCGGACTGCTGTAAACGCTGCTTTGTGTGTAAAATGGCCTGTTTTTATTTCAGGGTGTGTTTTTATTTGCTGGAGTGATGAGAATTATGCGTATTCTGTCAGGGGCCGTAATGGCAACGCTGCTGGCCCCGGCGCTGGTTCAGGCCGAAGAAGCGAAACAACAAGAAATACATGATAAACCGGCGGTTAACGGCAGCATTATCGCCAATATGCTGCAGTCCCACGATAACCCGTTTACGCTCTACCCGTACGAACCTAACTACATACTGTATAGCTACACCAGCGATCTCAATAAAGAGGCGATCGACAGCTACAGCTGGGCGAACCATGCGCGCAAAGACGAAGTGAAATTCCAGCTCAGCCTGGCGTTTCCGCTGTGGCGCGGCATTGTTGGTGAAAACTCGGTGCTCGGCGCGTCCTATACTCAGCGTTCCTGGTGGCAGCTCTCCAACAGCGGTCAGTCCTCGCCGTTCCGTGAAACCAACTATGAGCCGCAGATTTTCCTCGGTTGGGCAACGGATTACACCTTTGCCGGCTGGACATTGCGCGACATCGAGGTGGGGCTTAACCACCAGTCGAACGGCCGTTCGGAGCCGACCTCGCGCAGCTGGAACCGCGCCTACGCGCGCCTGATGGCGCAGAACGGCAACTGGCAGGTCGATGTCAAACCCTGGCTGCGTTTCTCTGAAAGTGCCAGCAGCGACGACAACCCGGATATCACCAAATATATGGGCTACTACCGCCTGAAAGTCGGTTATACCTGGGGCGAGAGCGTCTTCAGCGTGGACGGCCACTATAACTGGAATACCGGCTTCGGCGGAGCGGAACTGGGCTGGAGCTATCCGATCACCAAGCATGTCCGCTTCTATACCCAGGTATTCAGCGGCTACGGTGAATCGATGATTGATTACAACTTCCGGCAGACACGCGTCGGCGTTGGTGTCATGCTGAACGATATTATGTAATCATATCCCCACGTCCCTGAGGCCGCCGCAAATCTGGCGGCGGCTTCATTTATCGGGGTACTCAGAATTTAACATGGGGAAGTGTGTGTCTACCGCAGCAGTGATAAACAGCGAATTGCTGGCAGAGCAGGTGTTACGCGACACCTTTGGCTATCAACAATTCCGTCCGGGACAACAAACGATTATCGACGCGGCGACCCGCGGCCAAGACTGCCTGGTGGTGATGCCGACCGGCGGCGGCAAATCGTTGTGCTATCAAATCCCGGCGCTGATGCTGGAGGGCCTGACCCTGGTGGTCTCCCCGCTGATCTCCCTGATGAAGGATCAGGTGGATCAACTGCTGGCCAACGGCGTGGCGGCGGCCTGCTATAACTCGACGCAAACGCGCGAACAGCAGTTGGAAGTGATGGCCGGTTGCCGCAGCGGCGCGATTAAAATGCTGTATATCGCCCCTGAACGCCTGATGATGGACAGCTTCCTGTCGCTGCTCGACAGCTGCCCGCCGGCGATGCTGGCGGTGGATGAGGCGCACTGTATTTCCCAGTGGGGCCACGATTTCCGGCCGGAGTACCGCGCGCTTGGCCAGCTGAAGCAGCGCTTCCCGGCGATGCCGGTGGTCGCACTGACGGCGACCGCTGACGAGACCACGCGCAATGACATTTCGCGCCTGTTGGCGCTGCAGGATCCGCTGATTCAGGTCAGCAGCTTCGACCGGCCGAACATCCGTTATACGCTGGTGGAGAAGTTTAAACCGCTCGATCAGCTGTGGCGCTTTGTGCAGGACCAGCGCGGTAAAAGCGGCATTATCTACTGCAACAGCCGCGCCAAGGTGGAAGACACCGCCGCCCGTCTGCAGAGCCGCGGCCTGAGCGTGGGGGCATACCACGCCGGCCTCGACAACGCGCGGCGTGCGCAGGTGCAGGAAGCCTTCCAGCGCGACGATCTGCAGGTGGTGGTGGCCACGGTGGCGTTCGGCATGGGGATCAACAAGCCCAACGTGCGTTTCGTGGTGCACTTCGATATTCCGCGCAACATTGAGTCCTACTATCAGGAAACCGGCCGCGCCGGCCGTGACGGCCTGCCGGCGGAGGCGATTTTGCTGTATGACCCGGCCGATATGGCCTGGCTGCGCCGCTGTCTGGAGGAAAAACCCGCCGGGCAGCAGCTGGATATCGAGCGTCATAAGCTCAACGCCATGGGCGCCTTTGCCGAAGCGCAAACCTGCCGGCGTCTGGTGCTGCTCAACTACTTTGGCGAAGGCAAACAACAGGCCTGCGGCAACTGCGATATCTGCCTCGACCCGCCGAAGCGCTATGACGGGCTGGAGGACGCGCGCAAGGCGCTGTCGGCGATTGGCCGCGTCGGTCAGCGTTTCGGCATCGGCTACGTGGTGGAAGTGCTGCGCGGCTCCAATAATCAGCGCATCCGCGAGTTCGGCCACGACAAACTGCCGGTGTACGGCATCGGTCGCGATCACACCACCGAACATTGGATCAGCGTGCTGCGCCAGCTGATCCATCTGGGTTTTATTACCCAGAACGTCGCCATGCACTCGGCGCTGCAGCTGACCGAAGCCGCACGTCCGGTACTGCGCGGCGAAGTGGAGCTGCAGCTGGCGGTGCCGCGTATTCAGAGCCTGAAGGCGCGCGGCGGCGCGGCGCAGAAATCCTACGGCGGCAACTACGACCGCAAACTGTTCGCCAAGCTGCGCAAGCTGCGTAAATCGATCGCCGATGAAGAAAATATTCCGCCGTACGTGGTGTTTAACGACTCGACGCTGCTGGAAATGGCGGAACAGATGCCGATCCGGGCCAGCGAACTGCTGAGCGTCAACGGCGTCGGCCAGCGTAAACTTGAACGTTTCGGCGCGCCGTTTATGGCGATGATCCGCGACCATATGGATAACGATGAGGATTAATCATGCTGATGCTGTTTCTGACCGTCGCGCTGGTGCACCTGATCGCCCTGATGAGTCCGGGGCCTGATTTCTTCTTTGTGTCACAGACCGCCGCCAGCCGATCGCGCCGCGAGGCGATGATGGGCGTGCTGGGCATCGCCCTGGGGATCGTGGTGTGGGCCGGCGTGGCGCTGATGGGGCTGCACTTGATTCTGGCGAAGATGGCCTGGCTGCATCAGATCATTATGGTCGGCGGCGGCATCTATCTGTGCTGGATGGGCTGGCAACTGCTGCGTTCGGCGCGCGCCAGGCGCGGGCAGCCGGCGGCGCAGCCTGATGAGGCGCAGGTGGCGCTGGCCAAGCCGGGCCGCAGCTTTATCCGCGGTTTTCTCACCAATCTGTCCAACCCGAAAGCGGTGATCTACTTCGGCAGCGTGTTTTCGCTGTTTGTCGGCGACAGCGTCGGCGCCGGCGCGCGCTGGGGGCTGTTTCTGCTGATCGTGGCGGAAACTTTTGCCTGGTTCAGCCTGGTGGCGATGATTTTTGCCCTGCCGGCGATGCGCCGCGGCTACCAGCGGCTGGCGAAATGGATCGACGGCCTGGCGGGCGTCCTGTTCACCGGTTTCGGTTTACACCTGATTTTTACCCGCTAAGCGGTCGGCGACAGCGGAAGGAAAGCATGTCATGACGGCGTTTATACTCAGCCCCGATGAGTGGCTCACGCGTGAAACCCAGTTTGCGGCCTTTGCCACCGGGCCACTGCTGGATTTCTGGCGTCAGCGTCAGGAAGGCGAGTTCAGCGGCGTTGACGATGTGCCGATCCGCTACGTGCGCTTTAGCGCGCCGCAGCACCAGCGGGTGGTGGTGATAAGCCCCGGCCGCATCGAAAGCTATGTGAAATATCCGGAAGTCGCCTACGATCTGTTTCAGCGCGGCTACGACGTGATGATTATCGACCACCGCGGGCAGGGGCGATCCGGGCGCCTGCTGGCGGACAGTCATCGCGGTCACGTGGTGAACTTTGCCGATTACGTCGAAGACTTTACGCGTTTTTATCAGCAGGCGGTGCTGCCGCTGGGATATCGCCAGCATTTTGCCCTGGCGCACTCGATGGGCGGCGCGATTCTGGCGCAGTTCCTCGCCCGGCAGCCGCAGGCGTTTGCCGCCGCCGCGCTGTGCGCGCCGATGTTTGGCATCTTTTTACCGATGCCTGACTGGATGGCACACCGTATCCTGAACTGGGCGGAAAAGCGGCCGAATGTGCGCGATTACTACGCGGTGGGCACCGGACAATGGCGGCCGTTGCCGTATGTGGTCAACGTACTGACCCACAGCCGTGAACGCTACCGGCGCTCGGTGCGTTATTATGCCGACTACCCGGAGCTGCAGGTGGGCGGGCCGACCTACCACTGGGTGCGGGAAAGTATTCAGGCCGGGCAACAGGCGATTGCCGAGGCGAAAGACATCACCACGCCAATCTTGTTATTGCAGGCCGGTGAGGAACGGGTGGTTGATAACCGTTCGCACCAGGCTTTTTGTCAGGCACTGTCAGACGCGGGACACCCTTGTGAAGGGGGCGAACCGCGGGTTATCCAGGGCGCGCGCCATGAGATCCTGTTTGAGCGGGACGCTATGCGCGCCGAAGCGTTGAACGCAATCCTGCGTTTTTATGCCCAACACGCTTTCAGCGGCGCTGATGCCGCCGACAACTCCATTAGAGGTTGAACGTATTTATGTATCATGTTGTTGCTTCCGACCTGGATGGCACCCTGCTGTCCCCTGACCATACTTTGTCGCCTTATGCCAAGGAGACGCTGAAGCTGCTGACGCAGCGCGGCGTGCACTTTGTGTTTGCCACCGGACGTCACCATATCGACGTGGGGCAAATCCGCGATAATCTCGGCATCAGCGCGTTTATGATCACCTCCAACGGCGCGCGGGTGCACAACACCGCCGGCGAACTGATCTTCAGCCATAACCTGGACGGCGATATTGCCCGCGATCTGTACGGCATCGTCCATAACAGCCCGGATATCACCACCAACGTCTACCGCGACGATGACTGGTTTATCAACCGCGAAAGCCCGGAGCAGAAGGAGTTTTTCCGCGAGTCGGTGTTTAAATATCAGCTGTTTGAGCCGGGTCTGCTGGAAACCGACGGCGTCTGTAAGGTGTACTTCACCTGCGACGACCACGAACAGCTGCTGCCGTTGGAAGAGGCGATTAACGCGCGCTGGGGCGACCGGGTGAACGTCAGCTTCTCGTTCCCGACCTGTCTGGAAGTGATGGCCGGCGGCGTGTCGAAGGGGCATGCGCTGGAAGAGGTGGCGAAAATCATCGGCTATTCGCTGAAGGAGTGCATCGCGTTCGGCGACGGCATGAACGATCTGGAAATGCTGGCGATGGCGGGCAAAGGCTGCATTATGCGTGACGCGCATCAGCGCCTGAAGGACAAACTGCCGGAGCTGGAGGTGATTGGCTCCAACGTGGATAACGCGGTGCCGCATTATCTGCGCGAGATGTTCCTCTCCTGAGTGATGCAGGCGGGGATGTCCCCGCCCGCATTGACAACGTCGCTGGCCTGCCGGCCAGCCGCGTGTATTACCGGTGCTGCCCCTGTTTTTGCAGGAACTGCACGCCTTTGTCCGGGAAGTCGGTGAATACCCCGTCAACGCCGGCCTGGTTATAAATCACGTCGTACAGCTGATTGACGTCGGTGACGTACTTCGGCAGCGCGTCGGCGCGGATGGTAAACGGATGCACCGCCAGCTTGTTGGCGTGAGCTTCTTTCACCATATCGGTCAGTACGATGTGGCCTGGTTTGGACTTCTCGGCGGCCACTAGCATATGGTAATCAGGCCCGATGCCGTCGGCATACTGGGCGATCTGCTTCATCGCACCCGGCTTGAACATCCAGTCGTAGTCGTAATTGACCCACTTACCGTCGGCGTTCTGCTCGTAGGTTTCATTCCAGTCGTTATAGGCGATCAGCTGCACCAGCTTCAGGTCCATGCCCAGCTTCGGCTCCAGCTGGGTTTTGATGCGTTTCAGCTCGTTGGCGTCGAAGCACTGCAGGTACACATTGTCATTTTTACCGGTATAGCCGTACTGCTTCAGCACCGCCAGCACCTTGCTGGAAATGTCTTTCCCTTCCTGCTGGTGGAACCACGGCGCCTTGATTTCCGGATAGATGCCGATGTTCTTGCCGGTTGAGTGGTTCAGGCCCTGCACGAACTCAATCTCTTCCTGGAAGGTGTGGACGCGGAAATCGGATTTACCCATCGGGAAGCGGCCCGGGTAGCTCTGCACCTGCTTGCCGTCTTTGATATCAAAGCCTTCGGTGAACTTCAGCGATTTGATCTCGGCCAGGGTAAAGTCGATGGCGTAGTAGCGGCCGTCTTTGCGTGCGCGATCCGGGAAGCGTTTGGCGACGTCGGTGACGCGGTCCAGGTAGTGATCGTGCAGCACCACCAGTTCGTCGTCCTTGGTCATCACCAGATCCTGCTCGAGGAAATCCGCGCCCTGCGCGTAGGCCATGGCCTTGGCCGGCAGCGTGTGTTCCGGCAGGTAGCCGCTGGCGCCGCGGTGGGCGATCACCACCTTGTCGGCGGCGAAGGCGGCGCTGCTGAGGGTAGTCGCCAGAATAATCCCTGACAGCAGGGCTTTAACGTGAGTCCGCATAGTCTTCTCCTTAAGTGGCAGGGCAGCCGCAGGCGGCATCGTTGCCAGTGGGTGGGGAATAAAAAGGCCGCGGTGCGGCCTTTGGGCATATACCCGTCATACGCCAAGTGACCGGTGTGTTGGCGGCGCTCAGTCACCCGAATCGCTTACCTGGGTAAGCGATTCGGGATACCTTCTCTTGCCGCCTTCCTGTCACCCGGGTTATTTCGGGTATAGTGCGTAGTTTTCGTGACGATTAGCCGCGTTTCGCCGCAATGTCTGCGTGATGTTTCTTCTCGTTCAGCATGGTCAGCAGCAGCAGGATAACTGCGGCGATGCTGCCGCCGATCATCACCATAAAGCCGCCGTCCCAGCCGAAGAAGTCCACGGTGTAGCCGACGATGGCGCTGGCGGCGACCGAGCCGCCCAGATAACCGAACAAACCGGTGAAGCCAGCGGCGGTGCCTGCGGCTTTCTTCGGCGCCAGTTCCAGCGCGTGCAGGCCGATCAGCATCACCGGGCCGTAAATCAGGAAGCCGATGACCAGCATACAGAGCATATCGATCGTCGGGTTGCCCGCCGGGTTCATCCAGAAGACGATGGTGGCGATGGTGACCAGCGTCATAAAGAAGACGCCGGTGGCGCCGCGGTTGCCTTTAAACACTTTATCCGACATCCAGCCGCACAGCAGGGTGCCCGGGATACCGGCATATTCGTACAGGAAGTAGGCCCAGGAGGACTTATCCAGCGCGAAGTGCTTCACTTCTTTCAGGTAGGTCGGCGACCAGTCCAGAATGCCGTAGCGCAGCAGGTAAACGAACACGTTGGCGACCGCGATATACCACAGCAGCTTGTTCGGCAGGATGTACTGCATGAAGATCTGCTTGGCGGTCAGTTCTTCTTCCGCTTTTTCGCTGTAATCGTCCGGGTAGTCGTTTTTGTACTCTTCCACCGGCGGCAGGCCGCAGGACTGAGGCGTATCGCGCATCAGGCCGAAGGCGATCAGAGCCACCAGAATGGCGCCGAAGGCCGGCATGTACAGCGCGGCGTGCCAGTCGTTGAACCAGGCCATGCCGAGCAGGAACAGCAGCGGCGGCAGGCCGCCGCCGACGTTATGCGCGCAGTTCCAGATGGAGACGATCTGGCCGCGTTCTTTCTGCGACCACCAGTGCACCATGGTGCGGCCGCACGGCGGCCAGCCCATGCCCTGGAACCAGCCGCACAGGAACAGCAGCACGAACATCACGGCGATGCTGGAGGTGGCCCACGGAACAAAGCCCATAAACAGCATGACGCAGGCGGCCAGAATCAGACCGGCGGGCAGGAAGACGCGCGGGTTAGAGCGGTCGGACACCGAGCCCATGATAAATTTGGAGAAACCATAAGCGATGGAGATCCCTGACAGGGCGAAGCCCAGATCGCCGCGGCTGAAGCCTTCTTCGATCAGATAAGGCATTGCCAGGGTGAAGTTTTTACGTACCAGATAGTACGCGGCGTAGCCGAAGAAAATTCCCATAAAAATTTGCCAGCGCAGTCGGCGATAGAGCGGATCTACCTTGTCGACCGGCACACGAGAAATGTGTGCGGCTGGCTTAAAAATACTCAACATGAGCGCCTCCGATGGCTTTATCAGTATGACACGCTCAGAGCAGGCGTTCTGAGTCGTGTTTGAGCGGATATCTAGAGTGTTGCTTTTTGTTCTATAACGAGCGCCATGCTAGACAAAACCCCTGGTTGGCTCTGTGATGGATGGCGCATTTGTTACACTTTTATAAAACAACGGCGAATTTTGAGCGATTCGTTAACGTTATGAAATAGACAAAGCCAAAAAAGTCGTGATGACGATCACATAAGTGGATTTTTATAGACATTTCTCTTTCGTTTTATGTTCGTTATTGTTCCTTATCAAACAAATTCCACACTAACTATGGATCAATAGCCCCATAATCAGCGTCATTGGGGGTGGAAATGAGCCACGCTTCACCGGTAACTGAAACGGATGTCATCATTATAGGCGGCGGCGCGACCGGCGCCGGCATTGCCCGCGACTGCGCGCGCCGCGGCTTACGCTGCCTGCTGCTGGAGCGTCACGATATCGCCACCGGCGCCACCGGGCGCAACCACGGCCTGCTGCACAGCGGCGCGCGTTATGCGGTGACCGACGGCGAATCCGCCCGCGAGTGCATTGAAGAAAACCGCATTCTGAAACGTATTGCGCATCACTGCATCGAGCGCACCGATGGCCTGTTCATCACGCTGCCGCAGGATTCGCTGGCGTATCAGCAACAGTTTATCCAGGCCTGTCAGCAGGCCGGCATTGACGCACAGGCGATTGATCCGCAGCAGGCGCTGCGCCTGGAGCCGGCGGCCAACCCGGCGCTGATCGGCGCCGTGCGGGTGCCGGACGGCACGGTCGACCCTTTCCGGCTGACCGCTGCCAATATGCTGGACGCGCGCGAACAGGGCGCGCAGATCCTGACCTACCATCAGGTGGTGGGGCTGTTGCGCGTGGGCGATCGCGTGCGCGGCGTGCGCGTTTACGACCATCAGCAGCGGCGTCAGTATGAAATTCATGCCGAGGTGGTGGTCAACGCCGCCGGCATCTGGGGCCAGCAAATTGCCGAATACGCCGATCTGCGCGTGCGCATGTTCCCGGCGAAGGGGGCGCTGCTGATCCTCGGCCATCGCATTAACAACATGGTGATCAACCGCTGCCGTAAACCGGCGGACGCCGACATTCTGGTGCCGGGCGACACCATCTCGCTGATCGGCACCACTTCGACGCACATTGATTACGATCAGATCGACAACATGCTGGTGACGCCGCAGGAAGTGGATACGCTGATGCGTGAAGGGGCGCTGCTGGCGCCCGCGATGGCGCAGACCCGTATTCTGCGCGCCTATGCCGGCGTGCGGCCGCTGGTGGCCAGCGATGACGATCCGTCCGGGCGTAACGTCAGCCGCGGCATTGTGCTGCTCGACCATGCGCAGCGCGACGGCCTGGAAGGCTTTATCACCATCACCGGCGGCAAGCTGATGACCTACCGGCTGATGGCGGAGTGGGCCACCGACCTGGTGTGCGAAAAACTCGCCGTCAACGCCCGCTGCACCACCGCGGAACAGGCGCTGCCCGGCTCGCGTCAGTCGGCGGAAGAAACCGTGCGCCGCGTGGTGTCGCTGCCGGCCAGCATTCGCGGTTCGGCGGTGTATCGCCACGGCGACCGCGCCGGATTGGTGCCGGCCGAGAATCGCCTCGATACCAGCCTGGTGTGCGAATGCGAAGCGGTGACCGCCGGCGAAGTGCGCTACGCGGTAGAGTCGCTGACGGTCAATAATCTGGTGGATTTACGCCGCCGCACCCGCGTGGGAATGGGCACCTGTCAGGGCGAGCTGTGCGCCTGTCGCGCCGCCGGCCTGCTTTCCCGTTTTAACGTCAGCACGCCGCAGCAGTCCATCACCCAGCTCTCCCATTTTCTGAACGAACGTTGGAAAGGCGTGCGGCCGATCGCCTGGGGCGATGCGCTGCGCGAAAGCGAGTTCACCAGTTGGGTCTATCAGGGACTGTGCGGGCTGGATGCGTGCGGCGACGGCAAACAGGAGGCGGATGATGCAATTTGATGTCGTGGTGATCGGCGGCGGACTGGCGGGCTTGAGCTGCGCGTTGCGTCTGAGCGAGCAGGGCCGGCGCTGCGCGGTGGTGAGCAACGGGCAGAGCGCGCTCTATTTTGCCTCCGGTTCGCTGGATCTGCTGGCGCAGTTGCCGGACGGCACGCCGGTGGCGGCGCCGCTCGACGCGCTGCCTGCGTTGGCGCAGCAGGCGCCGCAGCACCCTTACAGCCTGATAGGCGCGTCGCAGGTGGCCGCGCTGGCGAACGAGGCGCAGCAGCTGCTGCAGCGCTGCGGCCTGGCGATGCAGGGCGACAGCCGGATGAACCATCTGCGCGTTACGCCGCTGGGCACGCGGCGGGCGACCTGGCTCAGTCCGCAGGCGGTGCCGACCACGCCGCTGGACGCGCCGCTGCCGTGGCGCAGCATCGCGCTGCTGGGCATCGAAGGCTTTCTGGATTTCCAGCCGCAGTTGGCGGCCAGCTCGCTGCAGCGCCAGCAGGGCGTTGACGTTCGTGTCGGCTATCTGCATCTGCCAGCGCTCGACCGTCTGCGCAATAACCCCAGCGAATTCCGCGCGGTCAATATCGCCCGGGTGCTGGATATGCCGGAACAACATGCCGCGCTGGCGGAGGAAATCCGGCGGCTGGCGGACGAGGCGGAGGCCGTATTCCTGCCGGTCTGCCTGGGACTGGAGGATGACCGTGCGCTGCAGGCGCTGCAACAGCGGCTGGGCAAGCCGGTAATGCTGTTGCCGACTCTGCCGCCTTCGGTGTTGGGTATGCGCCTGCACCAGGCGCTGCGTCAGCGTCTGGTGCAGCTGGGCGGCGTGCTGATGCCCGGCGATCGCGCGCTGCGCGCCGAGTTTGACGGCGGGCGGGTGACGGCGCTGTATACCCGTAACCACGGCGATATTCCGCTGCGGGCGCCGCAGCTGGTGTTGGCCGGCGGCAGTTTCTTCAGTAACGGCCTGAGTTCGGATATCAACGGCATCCGCGAGCCGGTCTTCGGGCTGGATGTTTACGACCGCGCCGAGCGCGCCGACTGGTGTCAGCGCGACCTGTTCGCGCCGCAACCCTATCTGCAGTTCGGCGTGCGCACCGACGCGCAACTGCGAGCCGTCAGGCAGGGGCAGGCGCTGGATAACCTGTACGCCATCGGCGCGGTGACCGGCGGCTACGATCCGCTGCAGCAGGGATGCGGTGCCGGCGTGTCGCTGTTGGGGGCGCTGCATGTCGCCCGACATATTGTTGAACAGGGAGGGGACGCATGAGCCTGACGAGCGATAACAGCTTTGAAAGCTGCATCAAATGCACCGTCTGCACCACCTATTGCCCGGTGGCCAAGGTGAATCCGCTCTATCCGGGGCCGAAGCAGGCGGGACCGGACGGCGAGCGTCTGCGGCTGAAAGATCCGGCGCTGTATGACGAAGCGCTGAAGTACTGCACCAACTGCAAACGCTGCGAAGTGGCCTGTCCGTCGGAGGTCAAAATCGGCGATATTATTCAGCGGGCGCGTGCCGATCTGAGCCAGAGCAAACCGAGCCTGCGCGACGCCATCCTCAGCCATACCGACATCATGGGTTCGCTGTCGACGCCGTTCGCGCCGATCGTCAATGCCGCCACCGGTCTGAAACCGGTGCGCAAACTGCTGGATAAGGCGCTGAAAATTGACCATCGCCGCACGCTGCCGAAGTACTCGTTCGGCACCTTCCGCCGCTGGTATCGTCAGCAGGCGCAGCAGCAGCGGAGCTATGCCGAGCAGGTGGCGTTTTTCCACGGCTGCTTTGTTAACTACAACCATCCGCAGCTGGGCAAGGATCTGATCCGCGTGTTTAACGCCATGGGGATCGGCGTTCAGCTGCTGCAGCGGGAAAAGTGCTGCGGCGTGCCGCTGATCGCCAACGGTTTTATCGAACAGGCGAAAAAACAGGCGACGGTGAACGCCGAATCCCTGCGCCAGACGGTGCTGGAGCAGGGCATGCCGGTGGTGGCGACCTCGTCGAGCTGCACCTTTACCCTGCGCAATGAGTATCCGCACCTGTTAGGCGTGGACACCACGGCGGTGCGTGACCGCGTGGAGCTGGCGACGCGTTACCTCTATCGTTTGCTGAGCGAAGGGCGGACGCTGCCGCTGCGCCATACGCCGCTGCGCGTGGCCTACCATACGCCGTGCCATATGGAGAAAATGGGCTGGACGGCCTACACCCTGGAACTGCTGCGGCAGATCCCCGGGCTGGAGCTGGTGGTGCTGGATTCGCAGTGCTGCGGCATTGCCGGCACGTACGGTTTTAAATCGGAGAATTACGCCACCTCGCAGGGTATCGGCGCATCGCTGTTTCAGCAGATTGAGCGGAGCGGCGTCGATTTGGTGATTACCGATTGTGAAACCTGCAAATGGCAGATTGAAATGTCGACCAGCAAGCGCTGCGAACATCCGATCACGCTGCTGGCGCAGGCGCTGGCCTAACGCGGGGGAGAACGGGGCCGGCTGCGCCGGCCCGCGGAGGATTACTGCTTGAGCTTCAGCGTGTTGATAATCGCGGAGGCGTCGGTCTGCGCCTGCTGCTGATTATCCGCCGGCAGCGTCACCTGAATGGTCAGCAGGTGGTTGTCCAGCGTGCCGATCAGGATAGATGAGTAGGCTTTCTCGCCGCCGCTGCTGAGGATGCTGTCCAGCTGGCGCAGCGGAACGCCGTCGACCTCGATGGCCTTATTGGTCACTACCTGCAGGTTGGCGTCGCGTGCGCGCTGCGTGGTTTCCAGACGCTGCGCCAGCGTTTCCAGGCTCTCGGCGGTCTTATCGCCCAGAATGACGATCACCGCGCGCTGGCCGGTGCTGTCGGCATACACGTGCATATTGTTGGCCTGATTGCCCAGCTTGCCGCTTTGGTCGGACATGCCGGTCGGCAGGGTAAACGCCAGTTTACCGTCCAGCAAACTCACCTGTTGTGCGGCCGCACTGCTGCTGGCGGCGTCGCCGGCCGGCGCCTGCGCGTCTTTGGTGTCGCCGTCGCAGGCTGCCAGGCCAAGTACCAGCAGGCTGATACCCATTAATTTTGCTACTTTACGCATTGGGCTTTCTTCCTTTTCTTCACGGGTTATACCCTGAATCATGCAAATGCAGGGCAGCGCATAACGCTATGGTTCCTGTTACCTGAAGTATGACGGATCGCGTGTCTCTTTGCTCGATCGCAACCTATTGAGCAGCGAAATGCAAGAAGGATGTTGTCATAAAATTTTTTCCAGTAATAGCCGATAATCAGCTACTTCGCCCTTCTTTTCCAGCGCAATAATCTGATAGTGGCGGCTGACCAGCAGCGTCAGCATCGCGCGGAATTGATTGCGCGTTTTCACCGTCAGCCGGGTAAAGCCCTGCATGCGCGCCCAGCGCTCCTGCTCTTCCAGCAGCCGTCCGGCGACGCCGCAGCGGCGGAAGGCGGGCAGCACGCCGCCCAGCCAGCTGTAGAAGGTATCGTCACTGGTTTGATAACCCAGCTTGAAACCGGCCGGCTGACCGTCCAGCTCGGCAATCAGCGCGTAATGCGCGGCGTCGCCGATGCGCAGCTGCAGATCCTGCAGGCTGTGTGCGGCGGCAAACTCGGGGATGTGCTGATAGATCTGCTGGATTTGTGCCAGCGTGGCAGGGCGGGTGGTTAACATCTTGGCGGCCTCCGTCATTGCGCAGACCGCCATCATAGCTTAACTGGTCTGCAGCGCGCCGTTCTGATGACGGCTGGCGAGATATTTCAGCAGCATGTTCAGCAGCACGCCGTACATCGGCAGGAAAAACAGCAGGCAGATCATCACCTTGAAACTGTAATCCACCAGGGCGATTTCCACCCAGTGGGCGGCCATAAACGGATCGCTGCTCTGGTAGAAGGCGATAAAGAAGAACGACAGCGTATCGCTGATATTGCCGAGGAACATCGCGGCGGCGGGCGCGACCCACCAAGCGCTGCGCTGGCGCAGGCGGTTAAACACGTGCACATCGAGGATCTGGCCGAGCACATAGGCCATAAAGCTGGCGACTGCGATGCGTGCAACAAACAGGTTGAACTGACCCAGCGCCGCCAGCCCCTGCCATTCGCCCTGAAACGTCACGGTGGAAATCACGTAAGAGATAAACAACGCCGGCACCATCACCGCCAGAATGATCTTTCTGGCCAGCGGCGCGCCGAAAATGCGCACGGTCAGATCGGTAGCGAGAAAAATAAACGGAAAGGTAAAAGCGCCCCAGGTGGTGTGGAAGCCGAAAATGGTAATCGGCAGCTGCACCAGATAGTTGCTGGAGGTAATGATGAGGATGTGGAACAGCGACAGCCAAAGCAACGCGCCGGTGCGCTGTTGCGGAGTAAAAGCGTACATAAATGACCTTTTTGAATGAATGGGGTGAGGGAACCCATACCGACGATGTTCACCCTGCAGTGTGCGGGGCGATCAATAAATTGTACGGCCGCTTTTTTTGTCAGCCGCGCGGCGCATGATACGCGTTTGCGCAACCAATGCAATCAACGGTGCGGTTAAAATACACGCAAACGTTAACGCATGTTGCACAGAAAAACCACCGGCGTAAACTATGCCGTTATGAGATCCGGCGAGCGTTCGCCGATCGTAGTTGATCGAGATTAATAACATGAGTGACATCTTTTCCCAGGCAGACCAAACGCTCGATGCGCTTGGCCTGCGCTGTCCAGAACCGGTCATGATGGTGCGTAAAACCGTACGCCATATGGACAATGGCCAAACGCTGCTGATCATTGCCGACGATCCGGCCACCACCCGCGATATCCCCGGCTTCTGCCGTTTTATGGAGCATACGCTGGTGGCGCAGGAGACTGAGCAGACCCCTTACCGCTATTTGCTGCGTAAGGGCACCGCTGCTGCCTGAGGCCGGCGTGCCGCCCGTCAGCGCTTTTCCAGTATCTGCCGGGCGTCTTCGGCCCGGGCGTGCAGCGCCAGGGCGCTGAAGTCTTTCGCCGTATAGTAGGGCGACGGCGGCGGCAGATGACGCGGGGAACTGCCCGGCCAGAGTTGTAACTCTCCGATATCATCCAACGGAATGCCGTAGCGCTGCTGCGGCAGCATCAGGCGCTGCGGCGCGGTGCGTTCGAACGGCACCGGCGTCGGCAGACGGTTGTCGCCGGTGTCATAGTTGCGTTTCAACACCAAAAATTTTTCCGGCACCCGCCGGTGGCTGTCCCACCAGTCGCCGTCGATAGCGGCCAGCTGCCGCCGGGTCTGCGTGGCGGATACCGCGCCAAGCTGATTAAGCGCCGCAGGCAGCAGGCTTTCCATCGCCCGGTTATAGCTGCCGACCGAAACCGCGCCGCCCTGTAAAATTGCATCGATCGCCAGCCGCGCGCCCAGCAGGTTGGAATAGAGATCTTCCGGCGAAAAGGCGGAGATCTCCTCGGAAAAACCGGGTACGGACTGGTAACCGTACCACTGGGCGATTTCATGCCAGGCGGCCAGCTGGTACGCCAGTTTCCCTGCCAGATAGGCCGCCAGCGTATAGCGCTGTGCCGCGTCTGTCGGCGGCGTAAAGGCGTTGAGCTGAATCCGCCGCTGCGCCAGCTCCTCCCCCAGGGAGAGCTGCCAGCGTTGGCCGAGCCGTGGCAGGATCTGGCTGAAGAGGTACAGGGTGTTGTCGGCGGTGTCGCGTACGTGGGCGATATCGATAAACCCGCCGCGGCGGGTGTACAGCAGACCGTCCCGCTCGCTGCTCAGCCCCAGCACATTGCTGACGGCGCCGAAGGCGCTGTCGTTATAGCGGTGATGGCCAAGCTGATTGGCGTCCACCACGTTACCCAACTGATAAAAGGGCACCGGAATGCCCAGCGCCTGAACCTTGAGATCGAAGCCGAAGGCGCAGCATGGCCGCAACCCGTCCGGCGCGGACAGCGGGGGCGTTACCGGCCAGGCGATGCGCGTGGCGCGGGTCGGCTGCGCTGTGATAGTGGTTTCCGTCGCCGCGACGGCCTGTGCCGTATTCAGAAACATGATGAATATCAGCGCACTATAACGCATTAAAAAGCTTCTCCTACCTGAAAATAGAACCCGCTGCTCTGACGCCCGACGCCGAAGTCGAGGCGTACGTTCATCCGAGGTTTAAACTCAAAACGGTAGCCGGCACCGACGGTCGGCAGCCAGTCCCGTCCCAGCTCGCCGGCGTCGCGGCTCATGGTGCCGGTGCCGGCCCACAGCACATAGCCGTGCCGCCAGTTGAGCTTGCGGCGGTATTCGATCTGCCCGCTGAAGGCGTTGCGATCGCGGTAGCGTCCCTGATAGTAACCACGCATACGGTTATCGTTGCCCAGCTCCGACAGGCGATCCCATGGCACTTCGCCGCTGGCAAAACGGCCGTAGAGATCGAGTGCCAGTACGCTTTTGGCGCTCAGACTATGGTACAGATTGTACTGCGATTCCAGCGTTTCGAACCGGCTGTCGCTGCCTAGTTCAGGGGCGAAATGGGTGTAGGTCAGGTTGAAGTACTGTCCACGGCTGGCGTTGGCGACAAAGTCCCGCGTATCGTAACTGAAATGCGCGCTGACGCCGGAACTGATCGAAGACGGCCCGGCCGCTTCCGACAGAAACAGGCTGTGGTCGCCGTTGTCCGGATCGTCGGCGTGGGTTGAGGAGAAATCCCAGCCGAGTCCCAGGTAGGTAGCATCGGCAATGCGGTACATCACGACAGGCGCGACTTGCAGCGACTGCTGGGTATATTTCTCCTTGTTGCTATCATGCCGGCCGGCCTGATAGCCGGTGCCCCAGTAATAGGTGGGCATATTTTTCATGCTGCCGGTGGTGAAAAAACGCCACTGGTCGTTGGCAAAGAAGCTGTAGTTTTCAAAGCCCATGCCGAACGCGCCGGTCGAACTGAAAAAGCCCTTGAGCGCCAGCGTAGAGTTTTGGCTGACGCTGTCGCTGCTGTCCGGGCGATACATGCCGACCACGGCGGTGCCAATGCCCAGACCCAGTTCCGGAGTATAGAACGGCCCCGGTAGTACGCCCCAGTCGATGGTCTTACGGTGGTCAAAATGGTTGTCTGCGCCCAGCGGGCGCAGCAGGTCGTCAATCTGCTGCCGGCTGGGCAGCACGGCGCAGGCCGCCGTTTGCACCGTCAACAGCAGAAGGGGAAGCCAGCGTAACATCAGAAGCGGTATTCAGCGGAAACCATCGCACTGTTGCGCTCGCTAAAGCCGATTTCCGTCATCACGTTGAAGTTCCGGGTGATCTCATATTGCGCGCCGACCAGCACGTTCCACGGTGACTGCAGGTGTTGCTTGACCCGGAAGCGCCCTTCACCGCGCTGGTTGGCGATAGCGATCAGCGGCTGCAGAGCGGCCGGCATATTTAGATCCCCCAGGCTGCCTTTAAACTCTTGCTGCACGTCCTGATACATGCTGCCGACCCACAGATTCAGGTGGCTGGTGCCGCTGATGCCCGGCATCTGGAAACGGTAGCCGACGCGCGGCGTCACGGTGAGCGCCGAAATTTGCCCGTCGAGAATGTTGAAGTCGGTACGGGTGTAGTTGGTGTCCAGCGTCGCGAACCAGTTTTCGTAACCGCCGGCCAGCGTAAAGCCGGCGCCGTAGGTAGTGCCTTTAAAATCCAGATTGAAATCCAGATCTTTCAGCTGACCGCTTTTGTTCATTTGGTGCACTGCTGAGGCGATGATCCTGTCCATCAGATTGGTGTACTGGCTGGGATCGGCATCGACGGAGACGATCGAGTGGGAGCTGCCACGGGTATGGCCGACGATGCCGTAGACGTTCAGGAACGGTAACACCCAGGCGTCGAGACGCATCGTTTCGGTTTTACTTTTCTCGCGGCTGTTTTCGGCTTTGATATTAAACAGGTCGCCCGGCATCTGGAAGGTGTCCCAACCCAACCCGGAGAAGGCGATACTGCTGACCTCAATATTCTGCCGCATATTCATATGGTTAATGCCGATACCGAAGGTTTCCGGCAGGTCGTAACCGCGGGCGCGCGCTTCATCGCCCCAGAAAGGCAGCATGTGATGTTGCGACTGTGATTGCAATTGCGGTGTGACCGGCTGGGTTGGCGGTGTGACGTCCTGCTGGCTGGCCGCCGGCAATGCGCCTTGGGAAAAAGCGGGGCGCTGGGCGTTGTCAATCAGCCGTTCGGTGTCTTCAGAAGTGGGTTGTTGCGCAAATGTTACCGCTGAAAACAAAGCAACGGGAACGAAAATAACGTTTTTATAGTTAAAGGGTTTCATCATTCAGGCTCTTTGCATGTGAATACGTTTAAAAAAGCAGAGTATTCTTATGGTAAGAGCGTAAGGATATAATAACTAAGGGCGTGTAGGCGTACATTAAATGCGCCTATTGTGCTCCGCGCGTGGCGCGGAGCACAATAAGATCACTGACGGATTTTTAACAGCCGGATCGCATTCAGCGTCACCAGCGCGGTGGCGCCGGAGTCGGCCAGCACCGCCAGCCACAGCCCGGTGAAGCCCAACAGGCTGGTGACCAGGAAGATTGCCTTCAACCCCAGCGCAATGGTGATGTTTTGCCGGATATTGGCGTGGGTGGCGCGTGAGATGCGCACCATCTCGGCGATGCCCAGCAGGCGGTTGTGCGTCAGCGCCGCATCGGCGGTCTCCAGTGCGACGTCGGTGCCGCTGCCCATGGCAATACCGATGCTGGCGGCTTTCATGGCCGGCGCATCGTTGATGCCGTCGCCGAGCATCGCCGTCGGCCGTTGCCGGCTCAGTTCCGTCACCGCCGTGACCTTATCTTCCGGCAGTAGCCCGGCGCGGTAGTCGATACCCAGCTCACGGGCGATGGCGGCCGCCGCGCGCGGGTTGTCGCCGGTCAGCATGACGCCGCTGATGCCCATTTGGCTGAGCTCGGCGATCGCCTGTCGCGCGTCGCTACGCAGCGTATCGCGCAGGGCCAACAGGCCGACGGGCTGATTATCCTCCAGCGCCACTACCACGGTTTTCCCTTCGCTTTCCAACTGTTCCAGACGCGTTTGCCAGGTAATGTCCAGCAGCCCCGGCGCCAGTTTGGCCGGCGCGCTGATGCGCACCGTTTTGCCGTCAAGCTGCCCCTCGATGCCCACGCCGGCCAGCGCGCGACGGCTGTCGGTCAGCGGCAGCGGTGTGCCATATTGTTCGGCCCGGCGAACGATCGCCTGCGCCAACGGGTGATGTGAACCGGCTTCGACCGCAGCCGCCAGCGTCAGCAGTTGCTGTTCGCTCAGCGCGCCGATCGGCAGCACGTCGGTGACTGTCGGTTTACCTTCGGTCAGGGTGCCGGTTTTATCAAACGCGATGGTTTGCACCTGTCCCAATTGTTCCAGGGCGGCGCCGCCTTTAATCAATGAGCCGCGGCGGGTGGCCGCCGCCAGGCCGGAGGTGATGGCCGCCGGCGTTGAAATCACCAGCGCGCACGGGCAACCGATCAGTAACAGCGTCAGGCCGCGATAAATCCAGGTCTCCCATGGCTGGGAAAACAGCAGCGGCGGCAACAGAATGACGGCCAGCGACAGCAGCATGATTGCCGGCGTGTAGTAGCGGCTGAAGCGGTCAAGGAAGCGCTCAATCGGCGCGCGGCGTTCTTCCGCCTCTTCAATCAGCTGCAGGATGCGGTCGATGGCATTCTTGCCCGGCTCGGAGACCACTTTCATCTGCACCGACTGATCGACCGACAGGCTGCCCGCCACCACTTTTTCTCCCTGCTGGCGTTCCACCGGTACGGACTCGCCGGTCAGTGCACTTTCGTCAAAGCTGGCGAACGGGTCGATCAGCTCGGCATCGGCCGGCAGCCGGGCGCCGGGGGCGATTTCAATCACATCGCCCGGCCGCAGGCTGCTGACCGGTACGCGCCGGCGCTGGCTGCCGCTCAGCAGCACCGCCTCTTCCGGCACCAGCGCCATCAGCGCGGTGACGCCGCGTCGCGCCCGGTTGGCGGCATAGGATTCCAGCAGTTCGCCGACCATAAACAGCAGCAGTACCATGGCGGCTTCGGCGGTAGCGCCGATAAACAGCGCGCCGATGGCGGCGACGCTCATCAGGGTTTCAATGGCGAACGGCGTACCGGAGCGGATTAAACGCAGCGCTTTGCGCGCGATCGGCGCCAGCCCGACCAGCGTGGTGGCGATAAAGGCGATGCTGCCCCATTGCGGGTTGATGCGGTCGAGCGCCCAACTGAGAATCATCAGTGCCGTCAACAGCAACAAAGGATAGTAGGGTGCAAAACGTGATTCGTTGCCCGGCGCCGTCTGCGGCTGGCCGCCGATGCCAAGCAGGGTAAAGCCGGCCTGTGCGACGGCCTCCTGCACGCGTTGGCTGATATCGCTCTGCGCATCCACCACTAATTTCTCGGTGGCAAACAGTACGCGTGCGTTGCTGACACCGGGTACGGCGGTGACGGCATTCTCGATTTTTTTGGCGCAGCTTGGGCAGTCCATGCCGTTGACCTTCCAACTAAAACGCTGGCTGCCGGCTGGGGGAGCGGCGGCTAACCTGTCGCTTTCCTCATCCGGGTCGCCGCTGTCGCAGCAGCTTGCGCCGTGCTGATGCTGGTGGCCGTCGCTGCAGGCGTGGCCTGCGGCGTCAGCCGGTTTTTCACTGCTGCAGCCGTGTTGGGTTTTGGCGTGGCTGTGGTTGCAACCGCAGCCGCCGTCATGGTGGTTGTGTTCGTGGTGCTGATGTTCTTTATGAGTATGCATAACGCCCCCAGGCAGTTAACGATCATTATCGTGGCAAACTTTACACCTTGGAGCCAACTCCAGAGTCAAGGGGAATAAAATAGACGAGTGATTAATTAATCAGGCCGGCTTTGTTTAGCATGCTAATAATATGAAACTCAATCCAGAGGTTTTTATTATTGATTTAGTCATTATTTTGCTTTCTATATTTTATTTTTAGCACGTCAAATATGTTCGTTGTGGATATTTAGTTTGTGTTCAAAATAATATTTGTGATCAATTTATCATTTAATAAAATAAAACTTCAGGCAATATGAAAAGTGCCAGCATGAAACACTCGTTGCCCGACGTGGCGTTCTTATTGGGCTTTGTCTCTTTCTTGTCGTTATTTTTGTGTTTCATATGTGTTTGTTTCATGTTTTTCTAGATAAAAACACTTTCGTAAAGCATTTAAAAAGTTTTTAATTCTGAGATTCATTCAATATCGCTACCTATACTTGGAAACGATTACCATTTGGGATGGTGATCTTATTTACTGATTGTTATGTATTAATTCCTTATCTATTCAAGCCATCACTGGCGCATACGCGTCTTCCCAGAGATCTGCGGGATGTACTTACGCAGTAACAGGGAAGGTTATGTTTATCTATTTGATCGTTAACGATCAAATAATGCGTGGAATCGAACCAATGCAATCGAAGAAAAAAGCGATAGAAGTAAATGAATCCAGCCTGGCGGCGACCAAAACTGGTTATGATGCCGTTAATGATTTACTGCATTATCACCAACGCGGTAATGGGATTCAAGTTAATGGCAAGGACTCATTTTCTACTGAAGAGGCCGGGTTATATATTACCCGCACTAACCAAACCTGGAATGGAAAAGGCGTATTTGATACCCCGGTAAAACTGACCTTCTCATTTCCCGACTATCAGTTCAATTCCGCCAATGACGGCGGCGATCGCGGGTTAAGCAAGTTCAGCGCTGAACAGCAGCAGCAGGCCAAACTGTCGTTGCAGTCCTGGTCTGATGTGGCCAATATCACTTTTACCGAGGTGTCCGGCACGCAAAAAGCCAACATTACCTTCGGCAACTACAGCCAGGATCAGTACGGCCAGACCGACTATGACACCCAGGCCTACGCCTGGCTGCCGGGCTCCGGCAGCGTCTCTGGTCAAAGCTGGTACAACATTAACCAGTCCAATATTCAGCATCCGGCCTCTGAAGATTACGGCCGTCAGACCTTTACCCATGAAATCGGTCATGCCTTGGGGCTGAGCCACCCTGGCGACTACAATGCCGGCCAGGGCAACCCTTCCTATCGTGACGCCAGCTATGCGGAAGACAGCCGCATGTTCAGCCTGATGAGCTACTGGAGCGAAAGCAACACCGGCGGCGACAACGGCGGCCATTATGCCGCCGGCCCGCTGCTGGATGACATTTCGGCGATCCAGCACCTGTACGGCGCCAATATGAGCACCCGTACCGGTGATACGGTATACGGCTTTAACTCCAACACCGATCGCGACTTTTTCAGCACCAGCAGCAACGCGGAAAAAGTGATCTTCTCCGTGTGGGATGCCGGCGGTAACGATACCTTTGACTTCTCCGGCTATAGCGCTGACCAGCGCATCAACCTGAACGAGACGTCATTCTCCGACGTTGGCGGGCTGAAGGGCAACGTGTCGATTGCGGCCGGCGTGACCATTGAGAACGCCATCGGCGGCTCCGGCAACGACGTGCTGGTCGGCAATCAGGCCGACAACGTGCTGAAAGGCGGTGCGGGCAATGACGTGTTGTTCGGCGGCGGCGGTGCCGATGAGCTGTGGGGCGGCGCCGGCAATGACACCTTTGTGTTCTCTGCCGTCGGTGACTCCACCCCGGATGCGCCGGACTGGATCCGTGACTTCCAGAAGGGTATCGATAAAATCGATCTGTCATACTTTAACAAGGGCGGTGATGCGATTCACTTTGTCGACCAGTTCAGCGGTGCGGCGGGTGAGGCTCTGCTGACTTATGATGCCGCCAACAATGTCAGCGATTTGGCGGTGGACTTCGGCGGGCATAGTACGCCGGATTTCCTGGTGAAAATCGTTGGGCAGGCGGATGTAGCCACCGATTTTATCGTCTAGGCAGTAATCAGGCAGTTGCCGGTTGACCGGCAGGACGGGTGCGGCCCTTGTGCCGCGCCCGCCACGTTTACGGTGAACAGACCATGAGCAAACGACGGATGCGCGCCACCCTGGCGGTGGCCGCGATGATGACATATTGCATAACGACAGGAGCCGCTATGGCCAGCAGTTTGGTTCTTCCTTCCGCGCAGTCGCTGGCGGGTGAGTGGCAGGTCGCCAAGGGCGACACACAGTGCCGGGTTGCGTTGCGGGCTGACAAACAGCCGGCTGCCAACGGTTATCAGCTGCAGGATGCGCAGCAGTGTCTGCAGACGCTGCTGAGCGCGCCGGCGGCCGGCTGGCGTCCCGCACCGGACGGTATCGCGCTGCTGCAGGCCGACGGCAGCACGCTGGCGTTTTTTTCACGTGACGGCGATATTTATCGCCACCGCATCGGCGATGAGGACGGCCTGACGCTGAAGGCGCTGGACTGAATGGCGGGTTCGCGGCTGCGAACCCGTAAGCTTACAGATAGAGCGAACGCACGATCAGGAAGTGGCCGACAAAATAACAGAAGGCGACGATAGCGTCGGCGGCGCGAAACTTGGTGCGATAATGGCTCACCAGCCAGACAATGCTTGCCAGCAGCAGTAACGAGGTGCCGGTCAGCAACGAGAAACCGTAGTCGGTGCTGCGCAGGAAATATTGTTCCCCGGCCAGCCAGACCATCAGCAGCGTCATGCCGACGTAGGCAACGACCGCCCAGCGCTGCTCGGCGATCCGCGTCCACAGCGCCGCCAGCAGCAGCACGCCGATAATCAGCAGCGCCAGCGGCAGTGGCCAGAACAGGCTGAAGGTCATCTGGCTGGCGAAGCTGAGGGCATACAACAGATGAGCAAGGAAGAATGCGCCGAGGGCGTACAGTATCTGCTGGCGGGGCAACTGCAGCAAGGCATCGCCCGCCAGGGTTGCCAGCAGGCCAAAGACGATCAGATAACCGGCGGCGCCGAGCACCGGCGCCTGCCAGGCGAGCAGCAGCAATAGCAGCAGCGTGACGGGTTTGAACACCCAGCGTTGCCAGCTCGGGCCGCGATAGGCGGCGTCAACGTATAACCAACCGGAAAAGAATACGGCAAGGAATGGCCAACTCATATATCTTCCTTATTAGTCATCAGCGCCATAATCGGGCGGCGCGAAAAATGTCACCTGCGTCACTTCTTCAGTGTATACCTGGAATCAGGACCGCGATGTTATTTGTCCGGCTATAGAGAAGCACGTTGCGGTGCGGTAAGGTTTTTCACTGAGTGCTATGTTTACCCGCTTTTAGCGGCGAAGGGAATGGGAAAGAGATGAGTAAACCACCGCTGATTTTTATCGCCGTGGTGGCGCTGATTGCCGTACTGGCAACGCAGCGTTACTTCAGCCAGCGTAAGCAGGAGGCGGCGAACGACCGCGAGCCGGTGCGCGCCACGCAGGTTGTGGTGAGCGACAAACGCGCCTTTGCGGCCAGCACCAACCGCTCGCGCCAGCGTGAGCATATCGTCAATGAAGCGATGCGCTATGAGGTGACCTTTCAGCCGCAGCGCGGTGGTGAAAATATTGTGGTGCGGCTGAAGCAGCCGCAGTATGACCCGATAACGCCCGGTGCGCACGGCACCCTGAAGATGCAGGGCACGCGCTTTATCTCTTTTACCGCGCAGCGGTAAATGCGGAAGGTTACTTCTTCTTCAGCGGCGGCTGTTTTTTCTGCCAGGCCAGCAGCTCAAACACGCCGAAAATAAATATTTTGGCTTCCTGCCAGTAGCTGATGGGCTGATCCTTCGGCTGGGTGGATTTCAACAGCATCACCTGAAACCCGTGCATTATCACCATAAAGAACAGCGCCACGTCGATAAAGTACTTCAGCGGCTTGGGGAACGGGTGAATCAGGTTGGTCAGCAGGAAGCCCCATACGCATAACATCAGCAGGCGACCCAGATTAATCAGCATTTTCAGTTTTCTCTTTGGCGGAACGAATATAAAGACGATAGGCCACCTGTCCGGCGACCTTTTCACGGTGCAGCGCCCAGTTGGCCGGCACGTCGGCCGCGGCGCTTTCGGCCTCGGCCTCCACGTATACCCAGGCCTCATCGGCCAGCCAGCCTTGCTGCTCCAGCAGGTTGACGGTTTGCGCCAGCAGCCCCTTGCGGAACGGCGGATCGAGGAATACGACGTCATAGGCTGCGCCGGCGTTGGCCAGCCAGCTCAGCGCATTGGTATTGATCACCTGGCCGTTGCCGTTAAGCAGCGCCAGATTTTTTTCCAGCTGCTGGGCAACCGGGCGTTCGAACTCCAGCAGCGTGGCGCTGCCGGCATAGCGTGACAGCGCTTCCAGCCCCAGCGCGCCGCTGCCGGCAAAACAGTCCAGACAGCGCGCGCCCTGAATCACCGGCGCCAGCCAGTTAAACAGCGTCTCACGCACCCGATCGGTGGTAGGCCGCAGCCCGGCGCTGTTCGGCACCGGTAATTTACGTCCGCGCCACTGGCCGCCGATAATGCGGATTTGTCCGGCCGCGGCCGCCTGCGCTTTGCGGGGCGCGGGCCGTGACGATAGTCTTGCCATAAAAAGTCTTAATGTATTTCGCAGATCGAGAAAAGTTAACGCTATTCTAACGGGGAGAGCGTCCCGGGGAAATAGCGCGCTGTCTGGCAATTTGCGGTTTATGCGGCGGGATGTGCCGGCGAAGAGGCGTCGAGCAACGGCCATTGGCGGATTTTCACCTGCCGGATGCGTGTTGCTCCGCGAGGGAAAGTGATAGACTCGGGGGTTAAATTATTTTCGTTATTCAGCCATTGGTACGGAGTTAGGGTCACAGCATGGCAAAAGAAAAGAAACGTGGGTTTTTCTCCTGGCTGGGTTTCGGCCAAAAAGAAGAGAAACAGCCGGAACCACAGGCTGAACAGGCCGAGCCTGAAGCGGCGGCGGTAGAACCTGCGCCGGCGACCACGCTGGATGATAAGCTCCCCGCGCAGGAATCCGAGCCTGCCGCTTCTGTCGATCTGCCGGGCGAATGGGACGGCAGCACCGAACAGGTTGCCGAAAATGTGCCGGATATTGCGGCGCACGCTACGCCGGCGGCAGAAGCACAGGAAGAAGACGCTGAGACGGCGTCGGAAAGCGCTGCGCCGGTGTATACGCAGGACGAGATCGTTGAGGCGGTGATGCCGCAGGCGGAAGCGGATGCACCGCAGGCCGATGATATGACGGCAAGCGATGCCAAACCTGCCGAGAGCATCGACACGGCCGCGCCGGCCATCGCCGAGCTGCTGGTGGAGAAGGACGCGGCGCCGGAACATGCGCCGCAGCCCGAACGCGCCATACCGGAAGCGGAAGCGGAGCCGGTTGTAGAAGCTGAGCCGGTTGTCGAAGTTGAACCGGAAGCGGAAGCTGAACCGGTTGCGGAAGCTGAACCGGTTGTAGAAGCTGAACCGGTTGCAGAAGTTGAACCGGTTGTCGAAGCTGAACCGGTTGCGGAAGCTGAACCGGTTGCGGAAGCTGAACCGGTTGCGGAAGCTGAACCGGTTGTAGAAGTTGAACCGGTTGCGGAAGTCGAGCCGGTTGCAGAAGCTGAACCGGTTGCAGAAGTTGAACCGGTTGCAGAAGCCGAGCCGGTTGCGGAAGCTGAACCGGAGGTCGCGGCGGTAGCGCCGGCGGCGTCGCAGGAACAGGAGCGGCCGACCAAAGAAGGCTTCTTCGCCCGCCTGAAACGCAGCCTGGTTAAGACCAAACAGAACCTGGGGTCCGGTTTTGTCGGCCTGTTCCGCGGCAAGAAGATCGACGACGATCTGTTTGAAGAGCTGGAAGAACAGCTGCTGATCGCCGATGTTGGTGTGGAAACCACCAGTAAAATCATCAGTTCCCTCACTCAGCACGCCAGCCGTAAACAGCTGAAAGACGCTGAAGCGCTGTACGGCAAGTTGAAGGAGGAAATGTCCGAAATTCTGGCCAAGGTTGATCAACCGCTGGATGTCGGTGGTAAAACGCCGTATGTCATTCTGATGGTTGGCGTTAACGGCGTCGGCAAAACCACCACTATCGGTAAACTGGCGCGTCAGTTCCAGGCCGAGGGCAAGTCGGTGATGCTGGCGGCGGGGGATACCTTCCGCGCCGCAGCGGTAGAGCAGCTGCAGGTGTGGGGCGAACGTAATCACATTCCGGTGGTGGCGCAGCATACCGGCGCTGATTCCGCTTCGGTGATCTTTGATGCGGTGCAGGCGGCCAAAGCGCGCGGCGTCGACGTACTGATTGCCGATACCGCCGGACGTTTGCAGAATAAATCCCACCTGATGGAAGAGTTGAAGAAGATCGTCCGGGTAATGAAAAAACTGGACGAGGACGCCCCCCATGAGGTTATGCTGACGCTGGACGCCAGTACCGGTCAAAATGCGGTCAGCCAGGCGAAATTATTTAATGAAGCCGTAGGGTTAACCGGCATCACGCTGACTAAACTGGACGGTACCGCCAAGGGCGGGGTGATCTTCGCCATTGCCGATCAGTTCGGCATTCCGATTCGCTATATCGGCGTTGGCGAAGGCATCGAAGATTTGCGGCCGTTTAAGGCTGACGATTTTATTGAGGCACTTTTTGCCCGAGAGGATTAATACGGATGATTCGCTTTGAACAGGTCAGTAAAGCTTATCTGGGCGGGCGTCAGGCGTTGCAGGGGGTGGATTTTCATCTGCGCCCGGCAGAAATGGCGTTTCTGACCGGCCATTCCGGGGCGGGTAAGAGTACCCTGCTGAAGCTGATATGCGGCATCGAACGGCCGAGCGCCGGCCATATCTGGTTCGCCGGTCATGACATCAGCCGGCTGAGAAACAGCGAGGTGCCGTTCCTGCGCCGCCAGATCGGCATGATTTTCCAGGACCACCATCTGCTGCTGGATCGCACGGTGTATGACAACGTGGCGATGCCGCTGATTATCGCCGGCGCCAGCAGCGAAGATATCCGCCGTCGCGTGTCGGCGGCGCTGGACAAGGTAGGCCTGCTGGACAAAGCGAAGAACTTTCCGATCCAGCTGTCCGGCGGTGAACAGCAGCGCGTGGGCATCGCCCGTGCGGTGGTGAACAAACCGGCGGTGCTGCTGGCGGATGAACCGACCGGCAACCTGGACGACGCGCTGTCGGAAGGTATCCTGCGCCTGTTTGAAGAGTTTAACCGCGTTGGGGTAACCGTCCTGATGGCGACCCACGACACCGGGCTGATCGCCCGCCGCAATTACCGTATTCTGACGCTCAGCCAGGGCCGCATGATAGGAGGAGCGCAGCATGGCGAATAGTAAAAAAACCGCCAAGAGCAAGGCGCTGCGCGGCGGCTGGCGCGAACAGTGGCGCTATGCGTGGATGAATGCGATCAAAGACATGCTGCGTCAGCCGCTGGCGACGTTGCTGACGGTGATGGTGATCGCCATCTCCCTGACGCTGCCGAGCGTGTGCTACATCGTGTGGAAAAACGTCAGCACGGCGGCAACCCAATGGTATCCAACACCGCAGCTGACGGTGTATCTCGATAAATCGCTCGACGATGACGCTGCGGTCAAGGTGCTGGACACCATCAAGGCTGAAGCGGGCGTCGAGAAGGTGAACTACCTGTCGCGCGAAGAAGCGCTCGGTGAGTTCCGCAACTGGTCCGGCTTCGGCGGGGCGCTGGATATGCTGGAAGAGAATCCGCTGCCGGCGGTGGCGATTATCACGCCGAAAATGGACTTCCAGAGTTCAGACACCCTGAATACGCTGCGCGAGCGCGTAACGGCGGTGCAGGGCGTGGATGAAGTGCGTATGGACGACAGCTGGTTTGCCCGCCTGGCGGCGTTGACCGGGCTGGTGGGCCAGGTGGCGGCCATTATCGGCATTCTGATGGTGGTGGCGGTGTTCCTGGTGATCGGCAACAGCGTGCGTCTGAGCATCTTCAGCCGGCGCGACACCATCAACGTGATGAAGCTTATCGGCGCGACCGACGGCTTTATTCTGCGGCCGTTTCTTAACGGCGGCGCGATGCTGGGCTTCTTCGGCGCGCTGCTGTCGTTGATTCTGTCCGGCGCGCTGGTGTGGCAGCTGGAGTCGGTGGTGGCCGGCGTGGCGAAGGTGTTCGGCACCACCTTTACGCTGCACGGGCTGGGTTGGGACGAGGCATTACTGTTGTTGATCATCTCCGCGATGATCGGCTGGATTGCCGCCTGGTTGGCCACCGTGCAACATTTACGCCGATTTACACCACAGTAAAAAATTTTTTGATATACTCTTCTCCTGCTGCGTTTGCCGTGTTGCAGGAGAAGAGCCATCTCGGATCTTCTGGGATCCCGCCTCTGCTCAAGCGCACGAATTCCCTATCTGGCCGTCAGTTCATCGCGTATTGTCATGAACATTGCGATCGAAAAACGGTGAACTTTTAGGGTAGAGCACGGTCAAAAATTGCAGCAAATGTTAAGGTGCCCGGCGTGTGGAACCGTTTTGCAATGATCACCGTAAATCAATGACTCCCCGCCAAACAGATACTCAACAGGCTCAATCGGCAACCGACAAACCTCCTTACAGAGGCTTGGCAGCAACAGCGTTGTGATGTGCAGCAGCAGTATCGTCACCTGTACGATCGGTTTTATTAGAGAGAGGGTTTGAATGACCAAAGAAATGCAAACTTTAGCCTTAGTACCCCAAGGCAGCTTGGAAGCCTATGTTCGGGCCGCCAACGCCTATCCGATGCTTACGGCAGAGGAAGAGCGGGAGCTGGCTGAACGGCTGCATTACCAGGGCGATTTGGATGCGGCCAAGCAGCTGATCCTGTCTCACCTGCGCTTTGTCGCTCATATTGCCCGTAATTACTCGGGTTACGGCCTGCCGCAGGCGGACCTGATCCAGGAAGGTAATATCGGCCTGATGAAAGCTGTGCGCCGTTTTAATCCGGAAGTTGGCGTGCGTCTGGTTTCCTTTGCGGTGCATTGGATCAAGGCAGAAATTCACGAATACGTACTGCGTAACTGGCGTATCGTCAAAGTCGCTACCACCAAGGCGCAGCGCAAGCTGTTCTTTAACCTGCGTAAAACCAAGCAGCGTCTGGGCTGGTTCAACCAGGACGAAGTCGAGCTGGTGGCGCGTGAGCTGGGCGTATCCAGCAAAGACGTGCGCGAGATGGAATCCCGCATGGCGGCGCAGGACATGACCTTCGACCCGACGCCGGACGACGAAGCGCGCGACGGCCAGTCGATGGCGCCGGTGCTGTACCTGCAGGACAAAACGTCTGACTTCGCCGAAGGTATCGAAGAAGACAACTGGGAGAGCAACGCCGCCGACAAGCTGGCCTATGCGCTGGAAGGTCTGGATGAGCGTAGCCAACATATTATTCGCGCCCGCTGGCTGGACGATGAGAACAAGTCCACCCTGCAGGAACTGGCCGACCGCTACGGCGTTTCCGCCGAGCGTGTGCGTCAGTTGGAAAAGAACGCCATGAAAAAACTGAAAATGGCGATCGAAGCATAATTGCTGATGCAGTCAAAAAACCCGGCAGAGCCGGGTTTTTTTATGCCTGTCGTCCGCCGCGGCGGTTCAGGACTTGGCGGTTAACGCATTGAAGTCCGGCGCCGGGCACTGATAGCCGAACTTATTTAGGGCGGCATCCGGCTTGCCGTTGGCGAGGTAGCGTTTATACAGCGCGCGGCCGGTTTTGGCATCGCGCTTGATCACCCAACTGGCGGCGTTGCACAGCACCGCGCCGTACGCCTGGTTTTTCGGCGGCAATAAGTCCGCAGCCTTCTGCGCCGCCGCTACCGCCTGCCAGCGGTAGTGCAGGAAGCGGTTGTCCTGCGGCGGCAATGCCTTGGCGGCGCGCGCGGCCTCTGCCGTGGTGATCCAGCTTTTGTGCGTCAACTCACGGGTGTCGAAGGCGTCGCCCAGGTAAGAGTACCCGGCGCCATATATGCCGTAGTCCGGCGTCATTTCATAGCCGGTCAGCTCTAGCCCCTGTTCACGCAGCAGCGTTGCAGTCTGGTAGTAGGCCTGCGCTCGCGCCAGTTTGCTATTGCTGCCTTGCTGCGCAAGGCTGAACTGCTGCGCCAGTTGCTGGGCGGCGGCGCGATAATTTGGCACAGCGAAATAGTTCTGCGCTTCCTGATAGCGTTCAGCGCGCATCAGACGCCGGGCCAGCAGCTGGCGCAGGTGGATATCAGGCGTCAGCACCTGGCCGTTATACACGTTCGGCTCCTCCGGTTTGAGCGGCTGACTGGGCGGCGGCACCTGCTTATCGACAAACGCTTTCAGCTCGTCAACCGTCAGCACCCGCTCGGCCACGTCGGCGACATCCGCCCAATACAGATCCTTACTGCGGTACAGCAGCGTCAGCGCCTGCAGATAATCGCCGCGGTTCAGCGCCAGAATCGCCTGTTCGCCGGCGATGCGGCAGTCCGGGATAATGGTTTCCTGCGCGTAATTGTCCCCGCGCTGTTCGCCCCAGCTTTCATCCGCCGGGAAAGCGGCCGCCGCTTTGGCGTAGGCGGCAGTGGCGTCCTGCAGCTGGCCGTCGCGCAGCGCCATTTTGGCGCGCAGCCACCAGGCAAGGCCGGAGTCACCGGCATGGCGCAGCAGGCTGGCGGCGAGCGGGTAGTTACCGGATCGGTAGGCCAGCGCCGCCAGGCGGTCGCTGCCGTTGAAGCCGCTTTTTGTCTCGGCGTCCAGCAGCGTCAGCAAACGTTGGGTAATCTGCTGCGAACGTGGGGGCGAACTGTCATTATCCTGTGCCTGCAGGTTGCCGCTGCGGGCGAACAGCTCGACGGTCACCAACTGCTGTACCAGCGGATCGGCCACGATCTTTTTCAGCTGTTCGAAGTGCTGCGGATCGACCAGATAGCTGGCGACATATTGCAGCGACCGCCCACCTTGCGCATCACCCTGCGCCGCCTGCTGCGCATAGAGGTGTGCGGCGCGGCCGATATCACCCAGCCAGAAATGGATGCGCGCCTGCTGCCCGAGGCTGCTGAGCGCCAACTGGTCCGGATCGTCGCTGCCGCTTTTCACGCGGTCGATAACCTGCTGAAAGGCGGCCAGCGCCTGACGCAGCTGCGCCGGGTCCGGACGAGGAGGTGTGGCGGAGGTATCGGCGTCTTCCGGCGTCCCGTAGTCGTTCATCAGCAGCCGGCCGAGGGAGTAGCGCGCGCGCAGCCCCCATGCTCTCTGCTCGCTATCCGGCAGGGCCAGCACCTGCTGAAAGTAGTCCGCAGCGCGCGGATCGCGGGCGGCAAAGGCGACGGCGCCCAGCGTGTACTGGCGTGCGGCGGCGGACAGTACCTGGCCGTTGACGGCGTCGGCTTCTTCCACGGTTTTGGCAGCGCGCATCTGTTTAATGGCGACGGTTTCCGGCGACAGCGGCATCGGTTTCATCGGGCCTGGCGGCGGCGGTGCCTGCCAGCGCGGCAGTTGCGGGTCGATCGGCGTCAGACGGCTGGTTTCAAAGGTGAAATTGCCTTCTGGCATCGACAGCAGCGTGCCGTTGCGGTCGAGCAGCAGACGGTTGGGAAAATCCGGGCCGCAGGCCTGCGCCAACGGCGCGCCCAGCGTGGCGGCGATGGCGATGCTCAGCGTCAGCGGCCGGGCGGTGCGAAAATTAAGGTGTAACACGAATGCCTCCTGGCGTCAGATGTTGGCAGCGCAGCCAACCTAGCGGGCGTGATTGCCCGGCGCGCACCAACTCATCCCCGGTGCGGATAAAACGCAGCTGCGTGGCCGTTGAGTCCAGCCGGTAACGGCCAACCGCGTCGGCGGCCAGACAGTCGCCGGCCGCCAGCGTAACCGCCGTGGGCAGCGGCGCATCGGCTGGCCCATCATTGGCAATTATCAGATCATACAGGCCGTTTTGCTGTGGTTGCGGGCGCATTTTTACCTGCCAGCGGCTGTGTAAAGGCTGCTGACGGATCACCCTGCGCAGGGTATTCATCGACCAGGCACGGCGGTCGCCGGCCAGCGGCAGGCGAAACCAGACCACGCCCCGCAGATGCGGTTGCGGATGTGCAGACAGCCGCTGCAGAAAGTCGGCGATGTGCTGCGGCGCGACCGTCAGCTCGCGCAGGCTGCCCGCCACGCGCAGTGAGGCTTCGCTCTCCACCTGCGCGCCCTGCGCATCAACGCCGACCAACCCCATGCCGTAGGCCGGCAGAGCAATGCGGAAGGGTTTATTGGTCACCTGGGCGTAACGCTGCGTCCAGCGCAGCGCCAGCCGGCTGTCAAACAGCCCCTGCTGCGGGGAGAGTACGGCGTGTAATTGCAACACCGAGCTGTCAACCTGCCGCAGCAGGGCCGGCAGCTGCGGCGAGTCGAGCCAGGCCGGCAGTGCGGTGATGCTCAGCTGTACGTCTGCCGGCAGCTGTCGGCGCAGGCGCCGGAGCGCATCGCGGTACTGCGGCAGGCGGGCGGTGGCGGCGTCGTGATCGATCTCGATACCGACCACGGACAGCCCGGCGGCGCGGTATTGCTGCACTAGCTGCAGCAGCCGGGAATATAACCGCTCCTCATCCCAGCGCGGCTGCGAACCGTCCAGACGCGCCACCAGCCACAGCGGGCGGCCGTCCTGCTTCAGCAGCGCGGTATCGACCGGCATCACCCGCAGCCCTTCGCGCGGATGCAGTTGCAGAGCGAGAATACGTAAGCTGGAAAACAGATCGCGGCTGGCGGCCAGCGCCGGGGCGTGCTGAGCGCTCCAGACCCGTTGCCACAGATAAACCTGCTGATCCCAGACCGGCGGCGCCGACAGCGCCTGATGGCGCCCGGCTAACCAGGCGCCGAAAGCCAGCAGAACTAGCAACAGCGCAGCCGCCCAGCGTTTCATTTTTGCCAGATTTCGCCGTGCACGCTGAAGCCGCAGGCGCGCATAAAGTTTTCCACCTCACCGCGTTCACGGGCGGCGAGATCGGCGGTGGAGAGCTGCCAATGGGCAGCCTGCGGCAGCTGACGCTGCATATCCTGCACCAGATAGAGGCCGACGCCGCGACGGCGGGTGACTTCACGCACCAGCAGGTCGTGCAGCTGCGCCGTGTCGCCATCCAGCGAGACCTTTACCGCGCCTAACAGGCGTTCGTTAAAGCGTGCGCCAAACAGCGCCCGTTCGCCGGTTAACCAGGATTGCCACTGCCCCGCTGTCTGGTGCGGCCAGATTTTTCCAAGATCGATCAGGTCCTGTGCGGACAGCGCGGTTAACCGTTCGATAGTGAGTTTCATGCAACATTTCCGGACAAATTAGCGATGGCGTCAGTGTAATAGATCTTGCTGGTCACGATGTGTAACTTTTTCTGTACGACGGATTCGCAGAATGTTTTTCCGTGCGGTAATTTTCCGAGTAAAAAATTAGTAAACAGATTGTTAACCAGTGTAACGCGCTGCATAAAGGAGGAAATAGCTCAGATTTCATCCATACTTTATCCTGTTTACATCGCTTGTTTCTGGATGGTCAAGTTGATTTGCAGAAGAAAACTCCTGTTTAATGGCATGAAAAATAAGGTCTTATAAGAAAATATTGCCGTTTAAATGCCTAAGTCATTATTACTTATGAATAAAGCGCTGATGCGTCGGCATGGCAAACACAACGGACAGCTTCACACACAACAACAGACGGGGATGATGCGGATGAAAGTAACCAAGGGTAAGGCATGGTTGGCCGGCTGCATCGCCATGGCGATGAGCCACGGCGCGCTGGCGGAAGAGATTAAAGTGGCCGTCGTCGGGGCGATGTCCGGCCCGGTGGCGCAATACGGCGATATGGAATTTACCGGCGCGCGTCAGGCGATCGCCGATATCAACGCCAAGGGCGGCATCAAGGGTGACAAACTGGTGGCGGTCGAATATGACGATGCCTGCGATCCGAAGCAGGCGGTGGCGGTGGCCAACAAAGTGATCAACGACGGTATTCGCTATGTAATCGGCCACCTGTGTTCGTCATCCACCCAGCCGGCGTCGGATATCTATGAAGACGAAGGGATGATTATGATTACCCCGGCGGCCACCAATGCCGATCTGACGACCCGTGGTTACCAGATGATCATGCGCACCACCGGGCTGGATTCCGACCAGGGGCCGACCGCCGCCAAATACATTATGGAAACCCTGAAGCCGCAGCGCATCGCCGTGGTGCACGATAAGCAGCAGTACGGCGAAGGCCTGGCGCGCGCGGTGCGCGACAGCCTGCAGAAAGCGGGGGTGAAACCGGTCATGTTTGAAGGGATCACCGCCGGCGATAAGGACTTCTCCACGCTGGTCGCCCGCTTGAAAAAAGAGAACGTGGACTTTGTCTACTTCGGCGGCTATTACCCGGAAATGGGGCAGATTCTGCGCCAGGCCAAACAGGCCGGGCTGAAGACCCGTTTTATGGGGCCGGAAGGGGTGGGCAACTCCTCGCTGTCGAATATCGCCGGCGCGGCGTCGGAAGGCATGCTGGTAACGCTGCCGAAGCGTTACGATCAGGTGCCGGCCAACAAAGCGGTTGTCGATGCGCTGAAGGCCAAGAAGCAGGATCCTACCGGTCCTTTCGTCTGGACCACCTATGCGGCGCTGCAGGCGCTGACGACCGGCATGGAGCGCAGCGGCAGCCAGGAGCCGGAGGATATCGTCAAGGATCTGAAGGCCAAGCCGGTGGATACCGTGATGGGGCCGCTGAGCTGGGATGAGAAGGGCGACCTGAAAGGCTTCGAGTTCGGCGTTTTCGAATGGCACGCCGACGGCACCTCGACGCCGGTGAAGTAACCGACCTTTCGTCTTTCACGTTGCAGTCTTGCCGGGGAAAGGCGCATCCCGGCGGGCGTGGGCGCGGCATGCCGCGCCCTGCACTCAACGCGCAGCCGAGGGTCCGCGTATGTCTGAGCAGTTTCTCTATTTCCTGCAGCAAATGTTCAACGGGGTGACGCTGGGCAGCACCTATGCCCTGATCGCCATCGGTTACACCATGGTGTACGGCATTATCGGCATGATTAACTTCGCCCACGGCGAAGTGTATATGATCGGCAGCTATGTCTCGTTTATCGTCATCGCCGCGCTGATGATGTTCGGCATCGACGCCGGCTGGCTGCTGATCGGCGCGGCGTTTTTGGTGTCGATCGTGATCGCCAGCGCGTACGGTTGGAGCATCGAGCGGGTGGCCTATAAGCCGGTGCGTTACTCCAAACGGCTGATCGCGCTGATCTCCGCCATCGGCATGTCGATCTTCCTGCAAAACTACGTCAGCCTGACGCAGGGCTCGCGCGATCTGGCGCTGCCGAGCCTGGTGACCGGCCGCTGGGTGCTGGGGGAAAGCAACGGCTTCGCCGCTACCGTCAGCACCATGCAGCTCACCATCTGGGTGGTCACCTTCCTGGCGATGCTGGCGCTGACGCTGTTTATCCGCTATTCACGCATGGGGCGTGCCTGTCGCGCCTGTGCGGAAGATTTAAAAATGGCCAGCCTGCTGGGCATCAACACCGATCGGGTGATCTCGCTGACCTTCGTGATCGGAGCGGTGATGGCGGCGGTGGCCGGCGTGTTGCTGGGGCAGTTCTATGGCGTGATTAATCCGTATATCGGCTTTATGGCCGGGATGAAGGCCTTTACCGCCGCCGTGTTGGGCGGCATCGGCAGCATTCCGGGGGCGATGATCGGCGGTCTGGTGCTGGGGGTGGCTGAAGCGCTGACCTCGGCCTACCTGAGCGCCGAATATAAAGACGTGGTGTCATTCGCCCTGCTGATCGTGGTGCTGTTGGTGATGCCGACCGGGATTCTGGGCCGTCCGGAGGTTGAGAAGGTATGAAACTCAATCTGCTTAATGCCCTGCTCGCCGCGGCGGTGCTGTTTGTGATGGCGGCCTTTCTGATGGGGATGCAGCTGGGCCTGGACGGCACCAAACTGGTGGTGCGCGGCGCGGCAGAAGTGCGCTGGATGTGGATTGGCATCGGCTGCGCGGTGGTGTTTGTTTTTCAGCTGCTGCGTCCGCTGTTGCAGCAGGGGCTGAGTAAAGTGAGCGGCCCGGCCTGGGTATTGCCGAGCTTTGACGGCAGCACGCCGCGACAAAAGCTACTGGCCGCGCTGCTGATCGCCGCTGCCGTCGCCTGGCCGTTTCTGGTGTCGCGCGGGACGGTGGATATCGCCACCCTGACGCTGATCTACGTCATGCTGGGGCTGGGGCTGAACGTGGTGGTGGGGCTGTCCGGCCTGCTGGTACTGGGCTACGGCGGCTTTTATGCCATCGGCGCCTACACCTATGCGCTGCTCAACCACTATTACGGCTTTGGTTTCTGGGAGAGCCTGCCGCTGGCGGGGATGGTGACCGCGGCGTTCGGTTTTCTGCTGGGGTTCCCGGTTCTGCGGCTGCGCGGCGACTATCTGGCGATCGTCACGCTCGGCTTCGGGGAGATCGTGCGCATTCTGCTGCTGAACAACACCGAGATCACCGGCGGGCCGAACGGCATCAGCCAGATCCCGAAGCCGACCCTGTTCGGGCTGGAGTTCAGCCGCAGCGCACGCGACGGCGGCTGGGATACCTTCCATAACTTCTTTGATCTGAAATATGACCCCAGCGACCGCATTATTTTCCTCTATCTGGTGGCGCTGCTGCTGGTGGTGCTGACGCTGTTTGTGATTAACCGTCTGCTGCGCATGCCGCTGGGGCGCGCCTGGGAGGCGCTGCGTGAGGATGAGATCGCCTGCCGCTCGCTGGGGTTAAGCCCGACCAAAATTAAGCTGACGGCATTTACCATCAGCGCCGCCTTCGCCGGTTTTGCCGGCACGTTGTTCGCCGCGCGTCAGGGGTTTGTCAGCCCGGAGTCCTTTACCTTCGTCGAATCGGCGTTTGTGCTGGCGATCGTGGTGCTGGGCGGTATGGGCTCGCAGTTTGCGGTGATCCTGGCGGCGGTTCTGCTGGTGGTGTCGCGGGAGATGATGCGTGATTTAAATGAGTACAGCATGCTGCTGCTGGGGGCGCTGATGGTGCTGATGATGATCTGGCGGCCGCAGGGGCTGCTGCCGATGAAGCGTCCGCAGATGAAGCTGAAAGCGGCGGATATTCAGGCGGCGAAGGAGGAGCAGCCATGAGCGCGCAACCTTTGCTGACGGTCGAAGGACTGTCGATGCGTTTTGGCGGACTGCTGGCGGTGAATAACGTCGGCCTGACGCTCAATCAGGGAGAGATTGTCTCGCTGATTGGCCCGAACGGCGCGGGCAAAACCACCATCTTTAACTGCCTGACCGGCTTCTACCGCCCGACCAGCGGCACGGTTCGCCTGCGTGAACGTCAGTTGGCGGGGCTGTCCGGCCAGGCGATCGCCCGGCTGGGCGTGGTGCGCACCTTTCAGCACGTGCGCCTGTTCCGAGAAATGACGGTGGTGGAAAACCTGCTGGTGGCGCAGCACCAGCATTTACGCAGCGGGGTGTTCGCCGGGCTGCTGAAAACGCCGGCCTTTCGCCGCGCCGAAGCCGACGCGCGTGAGCGGGCGGCGGTGTGGCTGGAGCGCGTCGGCCTGCTGGAGATGGCCAACCGTTCGGCGGGCAATCTGGCCTACGGCCAGCAGCGGCGGCTGGAGATCGCCCGCTGCATGGTGACGCGCCCTGAACTGCTGATGCTGGATGAACCGGCGGCGGGGCTGAACCCGAAGGAGACCGCCGAGCTGGATCGGCTGATTGTCGAACTGCGCAATCAGCATCAGGTCTCGGTGCTGCTGATTGAGCATGATATGAAGCTGGTGATGGGGATTTCCGACCGGATCTATGTGGTGAATCAGGGCGCGCCGTTGGCGCAGGGGACACCGGAGCAAATTCGCCATAACCCGGATGTGATCCGGGCATACCTGGGGGAAGCGTAATCATGATGCTGTCGTTTAATCAGGTTTCCGCCCATTACGGAAAAATTCAGGCGCTGCATCAGGTCAGCCTGACCATCCGCCAGGGGGAGATTGTCACGCTGATCGGCGCCAACGGCGCCGGCAAAACCACCTTACTGGGCACGCTGTGCGGTGAACCGCGCGCCAGCGAGGGAACGGTCACGCTGCTGGATCAGGACATCACCCGCTGGCCGACCTCGCGGATTATGCGCGAAGCGGTGGCGATCGTGCCGGAAGGACGGCGGGTGTTTGCACGCATGACGGTGGAAGAGAATCTGGCAATGGGCGGCTTCTTCGCCGCACGTCCGCAGTATCAGCAGCGGCTGGAGCGGGTATTCCAGCTGTTCCCGCGCCTGCGGGAGCGCCGCGGGCAGCGCGCCGGCACCATGTCCGGCGGCGAGCAACAGATGCTGGCTATCGGCCGGGCGCTGATGAGCCAGCCGAAACTGCTGCTGTTGGATGAACCGTCGCTCGGTCTGGCGCCGATCGTTATCCAGCAGATTTTCGACACCATAGAACAGCTGCGCGCGGAGGGGATGACCATCTTCCTGGTGGAGCAGAACGCCAATCAGGCGCTAAAGCTGGCGGATCGCGGTTATGTACTGGAAAACGGCCGCGTGGTGTTGGAAGATACGGGAGCTGCATTGTTAGCAAACGAAGCAGTTCGCTCCGCCTATCTGGGGGGCTGACCCCGGTGATTGCCCGGGGCGTCGGGGCGCCTGTCGCGCGCCCCTTTTCTTACCGATTACGAGATAAAAAGATAAATCATGAACGCTGAAGGACTTCTCGCCCAACGTATTATCAATGTTAAAAGCTCTGCCATTCGTGAATTACTCAAACAAAGCAAAATGCCGGGCGTCATCTCACTGGCGGGCGGCATTCCTTCCGATGCGCTGTTCGACTTCGAGGGGTTGAGCATCGCCACCCGGCAGGCGATCGATGAACAGCCGAAAAGCGCGTTCCAGTATGGCCTGACGGAGGGCAGCCCGCTGCTGCGCGAACGAATCTGCACGCTGTGTGCCGAACGTGGGGTGCAGGCGCGGCCGGAAGATGTGATGGTCACCGCCGGCTCGCAGCAGGCGCTGGATCTGGTGATGCGCACCGTGGTGAACCCGGGTGACGTGTTTGTGGTGGAAAGCCCGACCTATCTGGCGGCGCTGCAGACGCTGGAGCTGGCGGAAGCCACGGTGATGTCGGTCTCCTCCGACAGCGACGGCATGGTGGTGGACGAACTGGCCGAGCTGCTGAAAACGCAGCGCATCAAAGGGGTATACGTGGTGCCGACCTTCGGCAACCCGAGCGGCCTGACGCTGAGCGCCGCGCGCCGTGAACAGCTGGTCCGGCTGGCGGCGGAGCATAACTTCCTGATTATTGAAGATGACCCCTACGGCGAACTGCGCTTTACCGAAGAGCGCAACGCCACGCTGTATCAGGTGGCGCAACGGTTGCTGGGGCATACCGATAACGTGATTTACACCTCAACCTTCTCGAAAATCCTGGCGCCGGGCCTGCGTCTGGGCTGGGCGATCCTGCCGCCGCTGCTGCTGCAGAAGGTGGCGATTATCAAGCAGGCGGCGGATCTGCACGCCAGTGCGCTGTCGCAGAGCATCGTCGAATGTTATCTGGGCCTCGGCCGCCTGCCGGCGCAGATCGACACCATCCGTCGTGCTTACCAGCAAAAAGGCGAGCTCCTGGCCGAACTGGTGCGCAGTGAACTGGGTGAGGTTATCGACTTCGATATGCCGAAAGGCGGCATGTTCCTGTGGGCGCGTTTCCGTCAGCCGTTCAACGCCACCGAATGGCTGAACGCGACGCTGGCCAACGGTGTGGTGTTTGTGCCGGGGGAATATTTCTTCGCCAACCGTCCGGATCGTTCTACGTTCCGTCTGTCGTTCGCCACCGCCAGCGAACAGGAGATGCAGGAAGCGGTGGCGCGTCTGCGCCGTTCGCTGTAACCCTGCCTGGCGGTGCGCATCATGCGCGCCGCCGACATTAAAACGCCATCTGCACTTAACCCTGCTGTCATCCCGCCGTCACCCAATCATTATTATTTTGTCATCTGCGCATGACATGTTTGCTGCCGAACAATAATCAATTCCTTTGCGCTCAGGCGCTTTTACACCAGTTTTCAGGAGCAAGGCATGATCACCATGAAAAAAGCGGCGCTGTGCGTGGCGCTGACGCTGGCGGCCGGCGCGCAGGCGCAGGCGGCGACCGAAATTCCGTTCTGGCACTCGATGGAAGGGCAGCTTGGTAAAGAAGTGGATTCGTTGGCCGAGCGTTTTAACCAGACGCACAGCGACGTCAAGATCGTGCCGGTTTACAAGGGCAACTACGAACAGAGCCTGGCGGCGGGCATTGCCGCCTACCGTTCCGGCAAGGCGCCGGCGATCCTGCAGGTGTATGAGGTGGGCACCGCCACCATGATGGCGAGCAAGGCGATTAAGCCGGTGTATCAGGTGTTTAAAGAGGCGGGTATCAGCGTTGATGAGTCGGCGTTCGTGCCGACGGTAGCCGGTTACTACACCGACAGTCAGAGCGGTCATCTGCTGTCGCAACCGTTCAACAGCTCCACCCCGGTGCTGTACTACAACAAGGATGCGTTTAAACAGGCGGGGTTGGATCCGGAACAGCCGCCGAAAACCTGGCAGCAGCTGGCGGAATACAGCAGCAAGCTGCGTGCGGCCGGCATGAAGTGCGGCTACGCCAGCGGCTGGCAGGGCTGGATCCAACTGGAAAACTTCAGCGCCTGGCACGGCGTGCCGTTCGCCAGTGAGAACAACGGTTTTGGCGGCGCCAGCGCCAAACTGCTGTTCAACCAGCCGCTGCAGGTCAAACATATCCAGCTGCTGGAAGCGATGAACAAGAAGGGGGATTTCACCTACTTCGGCCGTAAAGATGAATCCACCGAGAAGTTCTACGGCGGCGACTGCGCCATTACCACCGCTTCCTCCGGTTCGCTGGCGGATATCAAACACTACGCCAAATTCAATTATGGCGTCGGCATGATGCCGTATGACGCCGACAGCAAAAATGCGCCGCAAAACGCCATTATCGGCGGCGCCAGTCTGTGGGTGATGAATGGCAAAGACGCCGCCACCTATAAAGGCGTGGCCGAATTCCTGCAGTATCTGGCGCAGCCGGCGATCGCCGCCGAATGGCACCAGAAAACCGGCTATCTGCCGATCACTACCGCAGCCTACGAACTGACCAGGCAGCAAGGGTTTTATGACAAAAACCCGGGCGCCGATGTGGCGACGCGTCAGATGTTGAACAAGCCGCCGTTGCCGTTCACCAAAGGCCTGCGTCTGGGCAATATGCTGCAGATCCGCAGCGTGGTGGATGAGGAGCTGGAAAGCGTGTGGACCGGTAAGAAAACGCCGCAGCAGGCGTTAGACGCCGCGGTGCAGCGCGGCGATGCGCAGCTGCGCCGGTTTGAGGCGTCTACCCGCTAATAAGCAAATGACGGGCGCCGCCGCTGCGCCCGCGTCCGGCGTGTGCGCTGACGCACGCCGGGCCCGTTCCTGCTGCTGATAAATGGGTTAATCCTATGTCTTCTTCTCGTACCGGTTTCGGCTGCAGCTGGCTGCCCTATGCGTTGGTGCTGCCGCAGCTGCTGATTACCGCGATATTTTTCCTGTGGCCTGCCGGTGAGGCGCTGTGGTACTCGGTGCAGAGCCTCGATCCGTTCGGCCTCTCCAGCCGGTTCGTCGGGCTGGAGAACTTTAGCCAGCTGTTCCAGGACCCGTATTACCTGGACTCGTTCTATACCACGCTGATTTTCAGCGGACTGGTGGCCGGCATCGGTCTGGCGCTGTCGCTGTTTTTCGCCGCGCTGGTCGATCACGTGGTGCGCGGCAGCCGTCTCTATCAGACGCTGATGATCCTGCCCTATGCGGTGGCGCCGGCGGTAGCGGCGGTGCTGTGGATTTTTCTGTTCAACCCCGGCCTGGGGCTGATCACCCATCTGCTCAGCGCGCTGGGCTACGACTGGAACCACGCGCAGAACAGCGGCCAGGCGATGTTCCTGGTGGTGCTGGCGTCAGTGTGGAAGCAGATCAGCTATAACTTCCTGTTCTTCCTGGCGGCGCTGCAGTCGATTCCCCGTTCGCTGGTGGAAGCGGCGGCGATCGACGGCGCCGGCCCGGTGCGGCGCTTTTTCCATCTGGTGCTGCCGCTGATCTCGCCGGTCAGCTTCTTCCTGCTGGTGGTGAATCTGGTTTATGCCTTTTTCGACACCTTCCCGGTGATTGACGCCGCCACCAGCGGCGGGCCGGTGCAGTCGACCACCACGCTGATCTACAAAATCTACCGCGAAGGCTTCGCCGGTCTGGATCTGTCCAGCTCCGCCGCCCAGTCGGTGGTGCTGATGCTGCTGGTGATCGGCCTGACGGTGATCCAGTTCCGCTTTGTTGAGCGTAAGGTGCGTTACCAATGATTGAGAACAGACGCGGGCTGGATATTTTCTGCCATGTGATGCTGATTATCGGCGTGCTGCTGATCCTGTTTCCGCTGTATGTGGCGTTTGTCGCCGCCACGCTGGACGACCGGCAGGTGTTTCAGGTGCCGATGAGCCTGATCCCCGGCGATCATTTGTGGGAGAACCTCAGCCACATCTGGCGGGATGGGATCGGCAATGTTAAAGCACCGTTCGGGCTGCTGCTGCTCAATAGCCTGGTGATGGCGCTGGCGATCACCATTGGCAAAATCTCGGTCTCGATGCTGTCGGCCTATGCGATCGTCTATTTCCGCTTCCCGCTGCGCAGCCTGTTTTTCTGGCTGATCTTTCTGACGCTGATGCTGCCGGTGGAAGTGCGTATTTTCCCCACGGTGCAGGTGATCGCCGATCTGAAGCTGCTGGACAGCTATACCGGCCTGACGCTGCCGCTGATGGCGTCGGCCACCGCCACCTTCCTGTTCCGCCAGTTCTTTATGACGCTGCCGGATGAACTGCTGGAGGCGGCGCGCATCGACGGCGCCGGGCCGCTGCGCTTTTTCTGGGATATCGTGCTGCCGCTGTCGAAAACCAACCTGGCAGCGCTGTTCGTGATCACCTTTATCTACGGCTGGAATCAGTATCTGTGGCCGTTGCTGATCGTCAGCGATGCCGATATGGGTACCGCAGTGGCGGGGATTAAAAGCATGATCTCCACCTCCGGCGCGCCAACGCAGTGGAATCAGGTGATGGCGGCGATGATTCTGACCTTAATCCCACCGGTGGCGGTGGTTCTTCTGATGCAGCGCTGGTTTGTGCGCGGTCTGGTAGACAGTGAGAAATAAATGGCAGGTTTAAAACTACAGGCAGTCACCAAGTCTTATGACGGCAAAAATACCGTCATCCAGCCGTTCGATCTGGACGTCGCCGACGGCGAGTTCATTGTGCTGGTGGGGCCGTCGGGCTGCGGCAAATCGACGCTGCTGCGCATGGTGGCCGGGCTGGAGCGTATCTCCAGCGGCGATATTTACATTGACCATCAGCGGGTCAGCGAGCTGGAGCCGAAAGATCGCGGCATCGCCATGGTGTTCCAGAACTATGCGCTGTATCCGCATATGAGCGTGTACGACAATATGGCCTACGGGCTGAAAATCCGCGGCTTCGGTAAACAGCATATTCAGCAGCGGGTGAACGATGCGGCGCGTATTCTGGAGCTGGGGCCGTTGCTGCAGCGCAAACCGCGCGAGCTGTCCGGCGGGCAGCGCCAGCGGGTGGCGATGGGGCGCGCCATCGTGCGCGAGCCGGCGGTGTTTCTGTTTGATGAGCCGCTGTCCAATCTGGATGCCAAACTGCGGGTTCAGATGCGTCTGGAGCTGCAGCAGCTGCACCGGCGGCTAAAAACCACCAGTTTGTATGTAACCCACGATCAGGTGGAGGCGATGACGCTGGCGCAGCGGGTGATCGTGATGAATAAAGGCGTGGCGGAGCAGATCGGCACGCCGACGCAGGTGTATCAGCGTCCGGCGTCGCTGTTTGTCGCCAGCTTTATCGGTTCGCCGGCGATGAATCTGTTGCCCGGCGTTATCAGCGTTGACGGCGGCAGCCTGCAGCTGGAGGACGGCTTCAGCCTGCCATTGCCGCAGGCGCGCCCTGCGTGGAGCGGCCGCCGGCTGACGCTGGGGATTCGGCCGGAGCATATCGTGCTGGCGCAGGATGCACGCGGCGCGATTCCGCTGACCCTGCAGACGCTGGAGCTGTTGGGGGCCGATAATCTGGCTCACGGGCAGTGGGGCGGCGCGGGGATAATCGTGCGTCTGGCGCATCAGCACTTGCCGACGCCGGGCAGCACGTTATATTTACAGCTGCCAGCGCAGGCGCTGCACTTTTTTGATACTCAAAGCGGATTACGGATGGAATGATGACCCAAGCCTGGCCTTATCCTCATATCGTCGCCCATCGCGGCGGCGGCTCTCTGGCGCCGGAAAATACTCTGGCGGCGATCGACGTCGGCGCACGCCACGGCCATACAATGATTGAGTTCGACGCCAAGCTGGCGCAGGACGGACAGATCTTCCTGCTGCACGACGACACGCTGGACAGAACCAGCAACGGCTGGGGCGTGGCCGGCGAGCTGCCGTGGGACAAGTTGGCGCAGCTGGATGCCGGCACCTGGTACAGCGCGGCGTTTAAGGGGGAACGGCTGCCGCTGCTGGCCGAGGTGGCGCAGCGTTGCCGGCAGCACGGCATGATGGCCAACATTGAAATTAAACCCACCCGCGGCGCGGACGAGGAAACCGGTCGGGCGGTGGCGCAGGCGGCGCGCCTGCTGTGGCAGGGGCAGCCCGATCCGCTGCTCTCTTCTTTCTCCGTGGGAGCGTTGGCGGCGGCACAGGCGGCGGTGCCGGAGCTGCCGCGCGGCCTGCTGCTGGAACGCTGGCGGGATGACTGGCGTGCGCTGACCGAACAGTTGGGCTGCGTGTCGCTGCATATTGCGCATCAGGCATTGACCGCCGAGCGGGTGCAGGCGCTGAAGCAGGCCGGCCTGCGGATTCTGGCGTATACCGTCAACCGCCCAGAGCGGGCGCGACAGCTGTTGGATTGGGGCGTAGATTGCATCTGCACCGATCGTATCGATCTGATCGGCGCAGATTTTTAACTTAACGCGCGCCGGCCGGCCGCGGCGCGACGGGCACCGCCGGCGTGGTGCGATCGAACGGGTTGCGGGGCTGATTGCCGTTTGGCAGCGTTTGGCTGCCGTTCGGCGTCATTTGCCGCAAGCGCTGCTGATTGTTGTCAAATTGCCGCTGCTGCTGTAGGCGGCGCTGATCCAATTGCTGATTGTTCAGCATACGTTGCTGCTGCTGTTGCTGCGCGCGCTGATTGAGAAACTGCTGCTGCCCGCTCAGCGTCGTGACGCCGTTTTCCGCCGCCGCTGAGGCAGACGCCAGCATCAGGAACACCATGCTCCAGAATTTGCCTTTCATCATTCACTCCTCCTGTGTTTTAAGCTTAACGCAAAGCGGTAAAAATGCTGCGCGTTCTATTATTGACCAGATGTAAACCCGATTCGTGCCGCATCGGGCGCTGCCATCCGTTACAATCGCTGTTTTACCGTGCATAGGAAATTCCCGACGTGCTACTGCTGGTTATTACTACCATTTTATGGGCATTCTCTTTTAGCCTGATTGGCGAATATCTCGCGGGTCAGGTGGACAGTTGGTTTTCGGTGCTGATTCGTATCGGCCTGGCGGCCGTGGTATTCCTGCCGTTTCTGCGCTGGCGCAACATCAAGGGGCGGGTGATCCTGCTGTATATGTTGGTGGGAGCCTGCCAGCTGGGCATTATGTATCTGTTCAGCTTCCGCGCCTTTTTGTATCTGACGGTGCCAGAGTTTCTGCTGTTTACCGTGCTGACGCCGCTGTACATCACGCTGATCTACGATTTGCTCAGCCGCCGGCGCCTGCGTTGGGGTTATATGTTCAGCGCTCTGCTGGCGGTGCTGGGGGCGGCGATTATCCGCTATCACCAGCTGAGCGAACACTTCTGGCTGGGGCTGCTGCTGGTGCAGGCGGCCAATATCAGCTTCGCCATCGGCATTGTCGGCTATAAGCGCCTGATGGAAGTGCATCCGCTGCCGCAGCATACCGCGTTTTCCTGGTTCTATCTGGGGGCGCTGGTGGTGGCCGTTGCGGCCTGGCTGCTGTGGGGTAACCCGCAACAGTTGCCGACCACCGGTCTGCAGTGGGGCATTCTGGTCTGGCTGGGCGTGGTGGCGTCGGGGCTGGGCTATTTTATGTGGAACTACGGCGCGACGCAGGTGGATGCCGGTACCCTCGGCATTATGAACAATATGCATGTGCCGGCCGGGCTGCTGGTTAACCTGGCTATCTGGCAGCAGCAGCCGCACTGGCCGAGCTTTATTATCGGCGGCGCGGTAATTTGCGCCTCGCTGTGGGTGCACCGGCGCTGGGTGGCGGTGAAAGAAGCACTTTAAGACAGACGCGCTGCGAACAGAATTCAATATTTTTTCGTTCGTGGCGCCGTCTTTTCCGTTATTACATCCTTCACGTTTATTTATCGCTTCAGGTTATTTCTCATATTTCTCGCTTAACTAAGTATATTCCCGTTGTTTTCTGTATTAATTCCGTTTATTTTTTTATTATTCGCGGCTAATTCGGTTTATTCCCAAATATATTTTATCTTTGGCAATATATAATGACTTAATATTCAAGGGATATATATTTGTTTGTGAATAACAATTGATGATTTTCATTCCTGACTCTGGCGGCGTTATCTGAGCGAATGAACGTTAGGCTAAAAAACAATAAAGGTGACGTATGGAATGCGGTAAACCTATTAGAATTGTGCTGTATTCGCATGATGCTGTCGGTCTGGGACACTTACGGCGAAACCTGGCGCTTTCATACAGCCTGAGCCGCGGTTTGTCCGGGCCTGTAACCGGATTATTGATCTCAGGCAACCACCATGCAGGCCGTCTGAGTCGGCCGGATAATTGGGATCTCCTGGTGCTGCCCGGTTATGAAAAACTCGGCGGTAATTACCGCTCACGTCAATTAGTGATGCCGCTGGCGGAATTGGCGGCGCTGCGCGCAAAAATTATCGCTTCCGCACTGGAGGCGTTTGAGCCGGATATTTTAATTGTTGATAAACATCCTGCAGGTTTACAGGGTGAGCTGTTGCCGGCATTAAAGACGCTGACGACAACCCGGCTGGTGCTTGGCCTGCGGGATATATTGGACGCGCCAGAAACCGCGCTGGCCCAATGGTATGCCAGCGGCAGTCATCAGGCGGTCAGAGAATATTATCATCGGATCTGGATTTATAGCGATCCGCGCATTCATTCCCCGTTTGATTCCGGCGAGTTGCCCGAAGAGTTACGCGCGATAAGCGATTTCACCGGTTATCTCGCCAAAGGGCGGCGTACGCTGGGCGAACCTGACGCCGCGATGAAAAATCAGTGGGGACGGCAGTTCCTGACCTTTGTCGGCGCAGGGTCGGACGGTTTTCCCGTCGCTCAGGCCGCCGTCAGAGCCAGGGTGCCGGCGGGGTATCAGCATCTTGTCTGCACCGGCCCTGATATGCCGGCAGAAGACGTTGCAGCCCTGCGCCTGATGGTCTCTTCGCCGGCCATCAGCGTGACATCGTTTATCGAACATGCGGCCACCCGTATCGCCTACGCTGCTGGTCTGCTGACCATGGGGGGATACAACACGCTGTGCGAAGCGTTGGCGACCGACACGCCGACGCTGGTGGTGCCGCGTCGTTCGCCGCGCCTGGAGCAGCAAATCCGGGCTCAGGTGCTGGCAGAATGCGGCCTGATCGATATGTGCCCGATTGACCGGATCACGCCGGCGTTCGTCGGTGACTGGCTGGAGCGGTGCAGCGGACGGCGCGTTGTACGGAGCAGGATAGATCTGGATGGCCTGCAGCATGTGCCGGCTCTGGCCAGCTCATTATTAACCACCAAGGAAGGAACTGCTGATGCAACGGACACCGCGCACAGGATATGTGCTGAAAACCTATCCCAAGCTGTCTGAAACCTTTATCTCAACGGAGATTCTGGCGCGTGAAGCGGCGGGAGAAACGCTGGACATCTTTTCCCTGCGCACGCCTGATGAGGCGTTGATTCATGATGCGGTGCGGCGAGTCAAGGCGCCGGTGTGTTATCCGATACGGCCGCAAACGGCGGATGCGTTATGGGCACTGCTGCGCCAGGCGCAGCAGCAGCTACCTGCGCTGAATTCATTGCTGCCCGTTTTATTCAGCCAGCCAATGGAGGTGGCGGCGCAGGCCTGCGCAATTGCATGCCAGGTGCGGGCGCACAAAATCGACCATCTGCATGCGCATTTCGCCACGGTGTCCGCCGATACGGCGGCGCTGGCGGCGCGTTTGGCGGGGGTGCCGTTCTCGGTAACCGCCCATGCTAAAGACCTGTTCCATCAGTCGGTATCTCACACACATTTGCGGCAGCTGTTTTCCCAGGCGCACCATGTGGTCGCTATCAGTGATTACAACGCTCGCTGGTTGGAAACGCGCCTGGGCGCCGCGGATCCGCACGGCGGTTTTCGGATCCGGCGTATCTACAACGGGCTGGATCTAAAAACCTTTACTTTCCAGGCGCCCAGCGCTCTGCCGGATGCGTCGCCACGTTTTATCGCCGTAGGGCGTCTGGTGCCGAAAAAAGGCTTTGCGACCCTGATTGACGCCGCCGGACTGCTGCGCGATCGGGGTGTCGGCTTTCAAGTGGACATTATCGGCAGCGGCGTGGAGCAGGCTCGGCTGCAGGCGCAGATTATGCGCCTCGGTCTGGCGCAGCAGGTGGTGCTGCGCGGCGCGTTGCCGCAGGAGCAGGTGATCCCGCTGTTGCGGCAGGCGACGGCGTTTGCCGCGCCCTGCGTGGTGGCGGAAGACGGCAATGCGGACGGACTGCCGACGGTGCTGCTGGAGGCGATGGCGCTGGGTATTCCCTGCATCGCGACGGATGTGACCGGCATTCCCGAGGCGATCCGCCATGAGGAAACCGGTTTGCTGGTGCGGCAGCATGATGCAGAGGCACTGGCGGAGGCGATGCTGCGGCTGGCTCGGGATCGGGCGTTGAGTTGCCGCCTGGCCGATGCCGGCCGCAGTCTGATCGAACGCAACTTCGACGCCGCCGTGCAGGCGCAGCTGCTGGCGCAGGCGCAGGCGGAGCCGTCGCCCGCCGGGGGGACGCACCGATGAGGATTGCCTATGTGTGTGCGGATCCCGGCATTGCGCTGTTCGGCACCAAAGGAGCCAGCGTTCATGTGCAGGAGGTCATCCGCGCCCTGCGCCGCGCCGGGCATCAGGTTAATGCGTTATGCCTGCGGCGCGGCGATGCGGTACCTGCTGACCTGGCGGATCTGCCGGTTGAGGTGTTCCCGCTGCCGCCGGGGGCGCAGACGCCCCGCGAACGCGAGGAGGCGGTGTGGCGAGCCGGCCGCCGGATGGCGGAGGCAATTGCCGTTCAGCGTCCGGAACGGGTGATTGAACGTTATTCATTATTCAGCGCCGACGTGATGCTGACGGCCAGCGAGCTTGGCATCCCCTGCGCGCTGGAGGTGAATGCGCCGCTGCTGGAGGAGCAGCGTAAATATCGCAGCCTGATCTATTACGACCGGGCGCTGGCGACACTGCAGGCGGCGGCGCGGGCGGCCAGCGTAGTGGTGGCGGTTTCTTCCGCCGTTGCCGACTGGGTGCTGCATCATGCGCCGGCCGCCAGGGTGTTGATATTGCCCAACGGCGTTAATACCGAACGTATCGTTCCGCCGCCGCGGCGCGATGCGGCAAACCCGCTGACCATCGGCTTTGTCGGCACGTTGAAGCCTTGGCACGGGGTGGAGGTGCTGCTGCAGGCCGCCGCGCAGGCGGGACGGCCTGCATGGCGGCTGTGCATCGTCGGCGACGGCCCGCAGGCCGAGAGTCTCCGTAGCCTGGCCGCCAGGCTGGCGCTGCAGGTTGACTTTACCGGCGCGGTGACGCCGGAGTCTATTCCAGCACTGTTGCAGCGGATGGACATTGCGGTCGCGCCCTATACCGCCGAGGCGGAACCCTATTTCTCCCCGCTCAAGGTGTTTGAATATGCCGCCGCCGGGCTGCCGATCGTGGCGGGCGCGCACGGGCAACTGACGGATATTCTGCTGCACGGTGAAACGGCGCTGATGTTTACCCCGGGCGACAGCCAGGCGCTCACGCGCCACCTGCTGGCATTGGCGGATGACCCGGCGTTGCGCGAACGGCTGGGGCAGGCGGCGCGCCGCTGGGCGCTGGGTCAAAGCTGGCAGCGGGTGACGGCGCGTATGCTGCAGGCGATGGCGACCGGCGTGACGCCAGGAGGACGGCGATGACGTCAGCGACAGGGCCTGAGGCGTACGCATTCGCGTCGTCGCTCGGACGGATGGTGCGCCATATGCTGCCTTACCTGCGCCAGCAGAAGAAGCTTGCCGCCGGCGGCGTACTGGCGATGTTGACGGAGGTAGTGCTGCGCGTTGCCGAGCCGTGGCCGGTGAAATATGTGATTGACGCGCTGTCGGTTTCGCTGGGCGCTCGTCTGGACGGCGATCTGGCGCCGGCGACGCTGTGGCTGCTGCTTGTCTGCGGCGGCTGTGCGCTGGCGCTGGCGATGTTGCGCGCGATGGCGAGCTTTCTGACCACGCTGGCCTTTGCGCTGACCGGCAGCCGCATCGCCACCCGGCTGCGCGCCGATCTGTATCAGCACGTGCAGCGTCTGAGCGTACAGTATCACCGTACTACGCCGCAGGGCGATCTGGTGCAGCGGCTGGTGGCGGATATCGGCCGTCTGCAGGAGGTGGCGGTCACCGCCGGCCTGCCGCTGATGGGCAACCTGCTGACCCTGGTGGCCATGAGCGGCGTGATGCTGTGGCTCAACCCGCCGCTGGCCCTGTGTGTCTTGGGCTGTGCTGCGGCGTTTGTGCTCGCCACCCGCTATTCTGCCCCGAAAATCACCGCCGCAGCGCGGAAAACCCGAAAGCAGGAGGGGGCGCTGGCTTCGCTGGCGCATGAAACGCTGGGGGCGATTGCGGTGGTGCAGGCTTATGGCCTGGAGTCGGCGTTCAGCCGACGTTTTGCCGGCGCTAATCAAAAATCGCTGACTGAAGGCGTGCGGGCGCGGCGGCTGGCCGCGGCACTGGAGCGCGCCACCGATGTGCTGGTGGCCCTTGCCGTAGGGGCGGTGTTGTTTTTCGGCGGGCTGCAGGTGCTGCGCAGCGAGATGACGCCAGGCGATTTGGTGCTGTTTCTGACGTACATGAAAACCACCATGAAACCGTTGCGCGACGTGGCGAAATATAGCGGCAGGATCGCGCGCGCCGCCGCCTCGGGCGAGCGGGTGATGCAGGTGCTGCGGCAGCAGCCCGCAATCAGCGATGCTGCCGATGCGCGGCCCTGTTCCGAACCGGTGCGCGGCGAACTGCATTTTGACCATGTCTGGTCAGACTACGGCGGTGCGCCGGTGTTGAAGGGCGTTGAGCTGCATATTCGGGCCGGCGAGCATGTCGCGCTGGTCGGCGCATCCGGAGCCGGGAAGTCCAGTCTGGCGGCGCTGGTGATGCGTCTGCAGGATCCTGCCCGGGGTGAGGTGCGCCTTGACGGGCGGCCGTTGCGCGGCCTGATGCTGGCTTCTCTGCGTGCGCAGGTGGCGGTGGTGCATCAGGAGCCGGTGCTGTTCGCCATGAGTATTCGCGACAACATCCGCATGGGCAATTTGGCCGCAGACGATGCGGCCATTGTCGCCGCCGCCCGGCAGGCCGACGCCCTGGCCTTTATTCAGGCGCTGCCGGCCGGTTTTGATACGGTGCTCGGGGAGCGCGGCGAGACGCTGTCCGGCGGCCAGCGTCAGCGTATTGCCATTGCCCGGGCGCTGTTGCGCGATGCGGCGGTGGTGGTGCTGGATGAGGTGACGTCCGGGCTGGACAGCCGGGCGGCGCAGGCGGTGCTCAATAGCCTTGACCGCTTGATTCGCGCCAGAACCACGCTGGTGATCACCCATGACTTTGACGTCGCGATGCGCTGTGAGCGCATCATCTGGCTGGAGGACGGCAGGGTGGTTGAGTCCGGACAGCGGGACGCCTTGCTGGCGGCCGATGGTCGTTTTGCTCGCTGGGGGGCAGAGCGCGCCGGCAGCCACTCGCAGCACGGAGGGGAAATAGGATGATTAATCTGGCGGATCCGCAGGCTATCCGGCGTGCGTTGAGCGATCAGGCGTTAACCCAGATGGCCGGGCAGCCCATCGGCTGCCATTACCTGCGCGTCAAGCCCGGCACCTCGGTGTGGGGAGAGATTTCGGGCGACTTCGGCGACGGCCTCGGCAGAGGCTGGCTCTATGTCCACGCCGATCCACTGAAGGCGAATAAATTCAGGCAGCGCGCTGAGCGGTACGGCCTGCCGCTGCTCGCACTGGGATCCGGAGCGATCATGGGCAGCATGGCGCTCGATCCGGTGCTGCACCGCGGCTGGCGGGTATTGCGTCGCCGGCTGTCTGGCGAGGCGACGACAGGCTGGTCGCTGCTGAAATATCGACCGGGGCGGCGGATGGTGTTGCGGGTGGAAGAGCGGCATGGCGGTTCTTCGTTGGTCAGAGTGCTGGCCCGCTGCACGCCGGCTTATGCAGCGGTGGTGAGGCTGGTTCATCAGGCAGGGTTGGGGGCGGCGTTGCAACGGATGGACACACGGCATCATATCGTCAGCCTGCAGTGGCTGGAAGGTGAAACCGCCGGGAGCGTGCCGGCCGATAGGCTGGAGGAGTCCTTGTTTGCTGTGGCCCGGCTGCATGCGCTGCACGCCGACGGCCTGGATCTGCCACATTATGACGCAAGCTGGTTCGCGCAGACGCTGGCGCAGGCTGAACGCACGCTGTGCTGGCTGCTGCCGGCGCTGCACCATCAGGTGCGGCGGTTGACGGAACGCTTATCGGCGGCTGTTGCGGACTCGCTGAACCGGCCGCCGGGGTTGGTGCACGGCGATTTTTCCGCCGACCAGATTGTGTGGCACGCCCGGCGACCGCCGCGTTTGATCGATGTCGATCGCGCCGGCTACGGGCAGCCGGTGATGGACATCGGCTCGCTGTTGGCGGTTGAGATGCTGCAGGGCAACTTACGCAGCCTGCCTGCGCTGCCTTACCCTGCGCTGTCGGCGTGGGTGGCGTATGCGCTGCTTCAGCGGGCGGCCGAACCGTATCGTTATGGCGATGAGAACTGGCAGGGTGCACTGCAGGCGCGCATTCAACAGGCGTGGGCGGTGCTGGAATGAAACTACCGGAGATCATGTTTGCTCTGTCAGGCGGCGTCTGGCGTCTGCAGCGCTGCTGGCCGTCGCTGGACGATAGTCTGCCGCCGGCGGTGAAGCGCATCATCGTGGAGGCGACGCCGATGCACGGCGATCGCAGCCGTCGTCATGCAGCGCTGCTGAGTGTCAATCCGCTCCTGCCGGAGGAGGCGCAGTGGCTGCGACTTCATCCCTATGGTCAGGATGCGGCGTTGCCGGCGCTGACGGGGCATTTACAGCACGCGCTGCGGGACGACCCCAGCGCCGTGGTCGTGGCGCACCGCAGGGGAAAGCGGGCGGTGATCCGTTCCGTCCACGGCTTTATCAAGGTGCTGCGGCCGGGGAAAGCGCCGGCGCTGGTGCATCGTCAGGCGTGCGCCGCACGCTATTACGGCGGACACGCCGTGTTGGCGGCGCTGTTGCAGCATGACGATGCGGCGTTAATCACCGCCCCGCTGGCGGGCCGGACGCTGGCCGAACTGGGAAATGACCCGTCGCTGGATGACGGTGGGCTGGCCGGTTGCTGGTTCGCCTTCGGCAGCATGATGCGCCGCTGTCAACGTGAACTCCCTGCCGACTGGTGTGGTTTGCCTCAGCATCGCCTTGAGGATGAGTGGCGCATCGTTGATGACTGGCTGATGCGCATGATGCTGTCTGGGCAGGTGCCGCCGGAGCGCGTGCTGGTTCTGCACCAGCGCAGTCAGCAGCTTTGCGGCGCGCTGGCCGGTGAGGGCGTCGTACCGCTGTCTCTGCTGCATCGTGATTTGCACGACAAACAGGTGTTGTTCACGCCGGACGGGCCGGCGCTGCTGGATTTTGACACGCTGGCGCTGGGCGATGCGGCGCTGGATCTGGGCAACGTATTGGCACATCTGCGGTTGCGGGCCTATCAGCATGCCTGGTGCAGCGGACTGGAGCCCTCGCTCAGTTTTACTCGTTTTCGTCTGGCGCGACAGGCCTTGCTGAACGGTTGGGCGCCGGATGAGGCGTCGATGGCGCGTGCGAACTTATTTACCGAACTGAGCTGGATCCGCCTGACTGGCGTTTATCAGTGGCGGCCTGCCTGGCAAAAAATGGCTAAGCATATGGTGCAGGCTGACGACCATCAGGGGCTGTAAGCCGTCTGTATCGGCGACGGGGTATGAACAAGCGGGAGAGAAGGATGATAAGGAATTCATGTTTAGCGGCAGTACCGTTGTTATTCCTTTCTGGTGCGGCTGAGGCGATAACGCTGTATGAAGAAAAGGGCACCACGCTGGATTTTTCCGGTTCAATTCGCCTGATGTTCGAAAATGCGAAGAAAACCGACGCGGGGCAAAACAGCACGCATATCAAGGATGAGAGTTCGCGTTTCGGTATTGGCATTTCACACCAAATCGACAGCGACCTGCGCGGTTTCGGTTATTTAGAGTTTGGCAACGATACCCAGTCGGCGGAGAACAAATTCAAACTGGGCAACCGCCAGGCGTATGTCGGTCTGGCGCGGCGCAGTCTTGGCGATATCGCCATTGGTCGCGTCCTGTCGCCGTTCGATAAGGTGGCGCGTTCAGACTATACCTACGAATATGGCGGCGTATTGGATTTCGGCGATAGGTATATTGGCCGTTCCACCGGCAGCTCCGATGACGGTAAAAATGACTTTATCGGCCGCGTGTCCAATTCTGTGCGCATGATGTCCGCCGAGTTTGCCGGTTTCAGCGCCGGCGCAACCTACACCCTGCAAAACGGCGATGAGATTAACGATATCAATAACGCCTACACGCTGGCGGCCTTTTTCCGTCAGGCGAACCTGCGGCTGGCCGCAGGATACGGTATGGCGGAAGGCAACGGCGAACGCGCGAAGAAACCCCAGAATTATATGGACAGCAAGGAGCGGGTGAAGGCGATCAAAGAAGAGATCTGGGGCATCGGCGCAGAGTATACCCTGGCGGATCTCGATCTCTCTCTGGCGGTTGACTACGGGCGGTTGCGCATCAAAAACGACAACCAGCGCTCGGGAGATGCGTATAAAAAAGTCAACGGGACGCCGAAGGCTGAACTGCTGGGGCTGGGAGCAAACTGGGACTGGGGCCGGGGTAATCTCTACGGCGGCTATTACCGGAAGGCGGGCAACCATGATGCCAATAACTGGCGGGAGCAGCGTTATGTGATAGGCGCAGATTATGAACTGACGAAAAAGGTCGTTACCTGGGTCGAGCTGGCCCATGAAGATCAACGCGCTGACCGGTACGACAAAGTGACTGACAGACTGCTGGGGCTGGGGCTGCGCATCTATTTCTAAAGCGCCCGGCCGGACGCCGACGATCGGGCGTCCGGCCGGCATGGGTTCAGGGCTGTGACGTCAGCGGTTGAGTGACGGGCGGCACCGCGTTGGGGCGTGCGGCGTCGCGCACGAACGGCAGATGATCGCAGGCATGCTGACGGGCGGAACGAATAAACGCTTCGGTGATCGCCTGGCGCTGTTCGCCGTCGCGCACCGCGGCGTACAGCCGGCTCCACAGGCCGTCGCCCAGGGTTTTGGTGATCACCAGCCCCTGACGTTCAAAGCTCTCCACCACCCAGTGCGGTAGCGCGGCAATGCCCATGCGCGCCGCCACCATCTGAATCAGCAGCAGCGTATTATCGACGCTTTTTAATGCCGGACTGATGCCGGCCGGCTGCAGGAAGTAACGCCAGATATCCAGCCGTTGACGCTGCACCGGGTAAATCATCAGCGTTTCATCGCTCAAATCTTCCGGTGTGATCTGCGTTTTACCGGCCAGCGGGTGATCTGGCGCCAGCACCAGACGCACCTCAAAATCAAACATCGGCGAATAGTGCAGACCGCTGCGCGGCAGAATATCGGAGGTCATCACCAGATCCAGCTCGCCCTGCTGCAGGGCCGGCTGCGGGTCGAAGGTGACGCCGGATTTAAAATCCATCACCACCTGCGGGTAGCGCTGGCGGAAGTTATCCAGCGCCGGCGTCAGCCATTGGATGCAGCTGTGACATTCGATGGCGATGCGCAGCGTGGTCTGATGCGGTTCATGGCAGGCCTGCAGCGCCTGTTGGATCTGCGGCAGCACCTGCTCCGCCAGCTGCAACAGGATCTCTCCCTGCGCGGTAAAGCGCAGCGGCTGGCTTTTGCGAACGAACAGCTTGAAACCCAGACGCTGTTCCAGATCGCTGAACTGATGCGAAAGGGCAGACTGGGTCTGATGGAGTTGGGCTGCCGCGGCGGCTAACGAGCCGGTATTACGCAGTGCCTGCAGCGTCCGTAAGTGTTTCAGTTCGATCATGAGAGTCCTTCACGGTGACAGTGAATAATTTGCGCTTGTGGTTACTACAGTACCTGTTGATTATGGATGTGTAAACATCTAGACGGCTAAGTGCCCATTTGTCCGGGCCACAATGGGGGAAAGACGATGACAATTTTGAATCACACTCTGGGTTTTCCGCGTGTTGGGCTACGTCGTGAGCTGAAAAAAGCGCAGGAAAGCTACTGGGCAGGTAACTCAACGCAGGAAGAACTGCTGGCCGTGGGGCGTGAGCTGCGCGCGCGTCACTGGCAGCAACAACGGCAGGCCGGAGTAGATTTGGTGCCGGTCGGCGATTTCGCCTGGTACGATCACGTACTGACCACCAGCCTGCTGCTGGGCAACGTGCCGGCACGTCATCAGAACCAGGATGGTACCGTCGATCTGGATACGCTGTTCCGCATTGGCCGCGGCCGCGCTCCGAGCGGCGAGCCGGCAGCGGCGGCGGAAATGACCAAATGGTTTAACACCAACTATCACTACATGGTGCCGGAATTCCATCAGGGCCAGCGGTTCAAGCTGGGCTGGACGCAGCTGCTGGATGAAGTGGACGAGGCGCTGGCGCTGGGACATCAGATCAAGCCGGTGCTGCTGGGGCCGCTGACTTACCTGTGGCTGGGCAAGGTTAAGGGTGAGCCGTTTGACCGCCTGACGCTGCTGCAGGATATTCTGCCGGTGTATCAGCAGGTACTGGCGGAGCTGGCCAAACGCGGCGTGAAGTGGGTGCAAATTGATGAGCCAGCGCTGGTGCTGGAGCTGCCGCAGGCGTGGCTGGATGCTTACCAGCCGGCGTATCAGGCACTGCGGGGCCAGGTAAAACTGCTGCTGACTACCTATTTCGACAGCGTCGGCCATAACCTAGACACCATCCGCGCGCTGCCGGTGCAGGGGCTGCATGTCGATCTGGTGGCGGGCAACGACGATATTGCCTCGTTGAACAATGCATTGCCGAAAGACTGGCTGCTGTCGCTGGGTGTGATCAACGGCCGCAACGTATGGCGCGCCGATCTGAGCCGCTGGTTCGATAATCTGCAGCCGCTGGTGGGCAGCCGTCCGCTGTGGATTGGCTCTTCCTGTTCGCTGTTGCACAGCCCGATCGACCTGAGTGTGGAAACGCGCCTCGATGAAGAGGTGAAGAGCTGGTTTGCTTTCGCCCTGCAGAAATGTGCGGAGCTGTCGCTGCTGAGCGCGGCGCTGAATGCCCCGGATGCGGATAAACAAGCGCAGTTGGACGCCTACAGCGCGCCAATCCGTGCCCGTCGTCACTCCAGCCGCGTACATAACGCGCAGGTGGAACAGCGCCTGGCGGCCATCGTCGCGCAGGACAGCGAGCGCAACAGCCCGTATCCGCAGCGCGCCGACGCGCAACGCGAGCGCTTCAACCTGCCGGCCTGGCCGACCACCACCATTGGCTCATTCCCGCAGACCACTGAAATCCGCGGCCTGCGTCTTGATTTCAAACAGGGGAGGCTGGACGGCAGCAACTACCGCACCAGTATCGGCGAACATATCAAACAGGCGATTGCCGAGCAGGAGCGCCTGGGCCTGGACGTGCTGGTGCACGGTGAAGCTGAACGTAACGACATGGTGGAATACTTTGGTGAAAACCTCGACGGCTTTGTGTTTACGCAAAATGGCTGGGTGCAGAGTTACGGCTCCCGCTGTGTGAAACCGCCGGTGATTATCGGCGATGTCAGCCGTCCGCAGGCGATTACCGTCGAGTGGGCCAAGTTTGCCCAGTCGCTGACCGACAAGCCGGTTAAAGGCATGCTGACCGGGCCGGTGACCATTCTGTGCTGGTCGTTCCCGCGCGAAGACGTCACGCGTGAAACCATCGCCAAGCAGATTGCGCTGGCGCTGCGCGACGAAGTGGCAGATCTGGAAAAGGCCGGTATCGGCATTATTCAGATTGACGAACCGGCGCTGCGCGAAGGGCTGCCGCTGCGTCGCTCCGACTGGGCCGCTTACCTGAACTGGGCGGTGGATGCCTTCAAGCTGAATGCCGCAGTGGCACGTGACGATACGCAGATTCACACCCATATGTGTTACTGCGAGTTTAACGACATCATGGATTCGATCGCGGCGCTGGATGCGGATGTGATCACGATCGAAACCTCACGTTCCGATATGGATCTGCTGGAAGCCTTCAAGGAGTTCGAATACCCGAATGAAATCGGGCCGGGCGTATACGATATCCACTCGCCTAACGTGCCGAGCGTGGAATGGATTGAAGCGCTGCTGCGCAAGGCAGCGCAGAACATTCCGGCGGAGCGCCTGTGGGTGAACCCGGACTGCGGCCTGAAAACCCGCGGCTGGCCGGAGACCCGTCAATCGCTGGCGAACATGGTGCTGGCGGCGCAGCGCCTGCGTGAAAACGCATAAGCCAGACAGCAACAGGATTGAGGGCGCTTCGGCGCCCTCAGACTGCTGACAAAGTTAGTTATTAGGGAGAGCGTGGCGATGAGGTCGTAGCGGCGTAAGCCGCCGGAGTGCCCCTCGTTACGCTAGGCCCGGGTATCTCCGGCCATCAGACGACTTTGTCATCAACTTCAGGGCGCTTCGGCGCCCTTTTTTATTATTACGGTGCTAAAGGGGATTGCGGGCTGTGCCCTCATTCGATATTGTTATGTTATAACATATTATTTGAGGTGCTTCTCATTGTTTGTTCAATCTGATGGCCCTGCGTTATTGCAATTACGGCGGCTGTCGTTGTCCATCGGCGGTAAACCGCTGCTGTCCGATATCAGTCTGAGCCTGCGGCAGGGAGAGCGGCTGGCGATCATCGGCCCTAACGGCAGCGGCAAAAGCACGCTGCTGCGTATTCTGACCGGCGAGCTGCAGCCGACGTCCGGTGACGTGCGGTTTACCGGACGCGCCCTGTCTCAGCTTAGTCGCATGCAGCGCGCCCGCGCGATTGCGCTTCTGGCGCAAAATGACAGCGCTCATCCGCACCTTACCGTCGATGAATACGTCTCTTTGGGGCGCTTGCCCTATCAGGGAGAGGGGAGCATGCGGCAACACCGGCAGATTGTCGAACAGGCGCTGCTGGAAACCCGCATGCAGGCGCTGAGGCAGCGCCGCTTTGCCCGGCTTTCCGGCGGCGAGCGACAGCGGGCGGCGCTGGCGCGCGTTTTCGCTCAAACGCCGCAGCTGTTACTGCTGGATGAGCCGACCAATCATCTTGACCCGCTGGCGCGTGCCAGCCTGTTGTCATGGGTGAAACGCAAGGGGATTACGGTGATTGCAGTGCTGCATGATTTACCGCTGGTTGCACCGTTTGCCGACCGGGTAGCGGTGATTGAACGCGGTCGTCTGGTGCGCTGCGATGTGCCGGAGCGCGCGCTGGCCGCCGACTGTATCCGCGCGGTATTCGGGTTGGACAGCTTTGTTATCCCGCATCCGCAAACCGGCCAGCCATTACATATTTTTGAAGCGCCGCCATGCGCAGGGTGAGGGTGTTTATGAGCAGGGCAGTATTGCATGCGTTATTGCTGCTGGCGTGGCCGGCGTTGGGTGCGGCGTTTCCGGTGACGGTCGACAGCTGCGGCGAACCGCTGACCTTCAACGCTGCGCCGCAGCGGGCGGTAATCAACGATTTAAACATGGCCGAGATGGCATTTGCGCTGGGGCTGCAGCCGCATATCGTCGGGCTGACCGGCATATCCGGCTGGTATCAGGTCGATGCCGAATTCAAACGTCAGCAGGGAACGATTCCCGAGCTGGCGGACAAGTATCCGTCACTGGAAACGCTGTTGGCAGCCAATCCGGATTTCTTCTTCGCCGGCTGGAACTATGGCATGAAAATCGGCGGCGAGGTTACGCCGCAGTCGCTGGCGAAATATGGCATTAAAACCCTGGTGTTGAGCGAAAGCTGCATCTGGACTCAGCGGTCACGGCCGCGCGCCAGTATGGCGCTGCTGTATGACGATATGCTGAAACTGGGGAAAATCTTCGGTCGTGAAACGCAGGCTGTCCAGTTGGTTAATCTGTGGCGACAGCGGCTGGAAACGCTGCGTCAACGTATCGGCCAGCGGCCGGCGCCCAAGGTCTTTGTCTATGACTCTGGTGAGGATAAACCTTTCACCAGCGGGAAATATGCCATGCCGACCGCGCTGATTGAGGCCGCCGGCGGCAAAAACGTGATGGATACCTTGGCGGCCAGTTGGGCGACCACGTCGTGGGAAGAAGTGGCGCGACAGCAGCCGGATGTGATTGTGCTGCTGGATTATCAACATGGGGGAGGCGCGGCGCACTTGCAGCAGTTTCTTGCCGCGCATCCGTTAATGAAACACACCCCGGCAGTGCGTCATCAGCGTTATCTGCGCCTGAAGTATGCCGAGTTGACGCCCGGGCCGGCCAATATCGCGGCGATAGAGAAACTGGCGCGCGTGCTGTATCCGGAGGTCTTTGATTGATTAACGGCAGGCTGCGCTATGTCGTAGCGATCGTACTGCTGTTGGCATTGCTGGCGGTGCTGATGCTGGTCGGTATCGCTATCGGTGCGACCCGTTTACCTGATGGACAGCTGATGGCGGTATTAGGGCTGGGCGATCGACCGGCGTCGCCGATGATCGCCCGGATCGTGTTTGAGCTGCGTGTGCCGCGGGTGTTGCTGGCGGCGCTCACCGGCGCGGGGCTGGCGCTGGTTGGCGCGTTGCTGCAGACCGCCACGCGCAATGAGCTGGCGGACCCGTTTTTATTTGGCCTTTCGTCCGGCGCGTCGGCCGGGGCCGTTGCGGTGATTACGCGTCTGGGCGACCGTCTGGGGAACTGGACATTACCCATTGCAGCCTTTATCGGCGGCCTGGTGTCCGCCATTGCCGTCATGCTGCTGTTGCGTTTGCAACAGCATAAAGGCGCGGAGCGTATTGTGATCAGCGGCCTGGCGATCTCTTTTTTGTTCGGCGCGCTGACGAATTACCTGGTGTTCACCGGCGATCAGCGTGCGGCAAGCGCGATTCTGTTTTGGTCATTGGGCGGTCTGGGGCTGGCAAGCTGGCAAAATCTTTGGCTGGCGGCCGCCGCCAACCTGCTGCTGATAAGCTTTATCTGCTTACGCTGGCGGTCACTGGACGCTTTGCTTGGCGGGGAACAGACCGCCGTTTCGCTGGGAGTCCAGCTGACGCGGTTACGCAGTGAGGTATTTCTTTGCTGCGCGCTGGCGACGTCTGCATTGGTGGCGCTAACCGGGGTGATTGGCTTCGTCGGCCTGATGGTGCCGCACTTGGCGCGGCCGCTGTGCGGCGTGCGTCATTTGCCATTGTTGCCGCTGAGCGCCGTTATCGGCGCACTGTTGCTGACCGCCGGCGATGTGCTCAGCCGCACCCTGATGGCGCCGCAGGAGCTGCCGATTGGCGTGATTACCGCCGGGTTAGGCGGCGTGTTTGTGCTGATGATTCTGTTTAAACGCTAAGTGCTAAGTCAGAGCCACCGCCGTGCCGGCGTCGTGATTGGGCCCAGCCGTTGCGCTGAGCCCGTACGCCGTTTACTTCACCCCGACCACGCCGTGCTGTACAAACCAGTTCAGCATGCGCTGCCAGCCGTCCTGCGCGGCTTCGGCGTTATAGCTCGGGCGGTAATCCGCGTTAAAGGCGTGACCGGCTTCGGGGTAGACTACGATCTCCGCATCGGCGTTGGCGGCGCGGATCGCCTGGCGCATGCTTTCCACGCTTTCCAGTGAAATACCGCTGTCCTGCCCGCCGTACAGCCCCAGCACCGGGGTCGACAGATGGCTGGCAATATCAACCGGATGCTTGGGCGAATTCAGCGTCTTTTCCCCCACCAGTTTGCCGTACCAGGCTACCGCAGCCTTGAGCTGCGGGTTATGCGCGGCATACAGCCAGGTGATGCGTCCGCCCCAGCAGAAACCGGTGATGGCCAGTTTGCTGGTGTCGCCGCCGTGCCGGGTCGCCCAGTGGGCGACGTGGTCCAGATCGGCCAGCACCTGATTGTCCGGCACTTTGCTGACCAGTTTTTGCAGCAGTTCGCCAATCTCTCTGTAGTCGGTAGCATCGCCCTGGCGGAAGTACAGCTCCGGCGCAATCGCCAGGTAGCCCTCTTTCGCCAGCCGGCGGCAGAGATCCTGAATATGCTGATGGACGCCGAAAATTTCCTGCACCACCAGGACCACCGGGAAAGGGCCCTGATGGTTAGCCGGCTTGGCAATATAGGCCGGCAGATCATCGCCCTGCGAGGGAATGGTGGTTTCCCCGGCGTGAATGCCCTGATCGTCGGTGTAAATTGTCGTATCGGCCAACGGCTCGGCGGCAGGGGCGAAGCTTCCCTGTACCGGTTCTAGTGTCATTGCGTGTTCGGTTTTCATGGCGGTCTCCATCCAAGAGAAGCGGAGCAAAGATTAACTATAGATAACAAGATGGTCGGTTGTCATCGCCGTTTTGTGGCGTTTGTCGGCTATGCTTGAGCCAGTGAAAACATGGCTCTTTGGGGTTATTAATGTGATTTAAATCACATAAAATATGTCGATCGCTGCCTGTTTCTTCCTTTGTGGTGATGTTAGTCACGAAAAATGGCGAAGATTTTCAGTAGAGTGCTTTTTTGTTCCTCCCAATAATCCTGATTTATGAGGAGTCTCGTATGTCTCAGTCTGATGTTTTTCATCTCGGCCTCACCAAAAACGATTTACAAGGGGCTCAGTTGGCAATTGTTCCCGGCGATCCGCAGCGCGTAGAAAAAATTGCCAAACTGATGGAGAACCCGGTGCATCTGGCGTCCCATCGTGAGTTCACCACCTGGCGCGCGGAGCTGGACGGCAAAGCGGTGATCGTCTGTTCCACCGGTATCGGCGGGCCGTCGACCTCCATCGCGGTGGAAGAACTGGCACAGCTGGGGATTCGTACGTTTTTGCGTATCGGCACCACCGGCGCCATTCAATCGAATATCAACGTCGGCGACGTGTTGGTGACCACCGGGGCGGTGCGTCTTGACGGCGCCAGCCTGCACTTTGCGCCGATGGAGTTCCCTGCCGTGGCCGATTTCGCCTGTACCACCGCGCTGGTCGAGGCGGCCAAGGATAACGGCGCTGTGACCCATATCGGCGTTACCGCCTCTTCTGACACCTTCTACCCGGGACAGGAGCGTTACGACACCTATTCCGGCCGCGTGGTCAGCCGCTTCAAAGGCTCGATGGAGGAGTGGCAGGCGATGGGCGTAATGAACTATGAAATGGAATCTGCCACGTTGCTGACCATGTGCGCCAGCCAGGGACTGCGTGCCGGCATGGTGGCCGGCGTGATCGTCAACCGTACCCAGCAGGAAATCCCGAACGCGGAAACCATGAAGCAGACCGAAAGCAAAGCGGTGCAGATCGTGGTGGACGCGGCGCGTCGCCTGCTGTAATCCGCTGTTTTTACGGGCCGTCGTGCGGCCCGTTTCTCCCTTCCTGCGCGTTAAATTCTGCATCAGTACGTAAGCTGCGGCGCTGCCGGCGGTAAAAAGTTTTGCGCCTTTTCAGTCATACTCCCTTGTCTGTTGCCGCAACTTGAATTATTTAGGGTATAACCTTCAGCGTCCGCCCGCTTTGTCCACTCACTGCGTTGGCGCTTTCTCAGACAATAATCAAGAGGATGTCTATGACCGCCCAAATTCTGCTCCACCCCTCGCTTGCGCCCCTGGATGGCGGCATCAACTTTCGTGATTTAGGCGGCAACAGCGCTGCCGACGGACGGCGCATCAAGCGCGGCCTGCTGTTTCGTTCCGGCTCGCTGGAACGCCTGACGGAAAACGACTGTACGTTCCTGGCGGGCGTCCCGGTGCGTTCGGTGCTGGACTACCGCGATACCGATGAGGTGCAGGCCAAGCCGGATATTTTATGGCAGGGGGCGCAGTACCACCATTTCCCTGCCAACCCGCTGAGCAATGAAGTGAACGCCAACCTGGAAAAACTCACCAGCGAGACGCTGGCGACGTTTGATGCGCGTGCTTTTATGCTGGAGCTGTATCGCCGTCTGCCGTTTGGCAATGCGGCCTATCAGCAGCTGACGAGCCTGCTCGGCAACCCGGCGGAAGGGGCCATTGTGCAGCACTGTGCGGTTGGCAAGGACCGTACCGGGGTCGGCTCTGCGCTGGTGCTGTTTGCGTTAGGCGCGGATGAAGCGACGGTGGTGGAAGATTACCTGCTGACGGAAACCACGCTGGCCGCCTTCCGCGAACAGATGCTGGATCAGCTGTCGGTACGTCTGAATGAGTCTGCGCTGGCGCAGTTTGCCTATGTGCTGAGCGCCCGTGAAGAGTTTCTGATGACGGCGCTGGGCTGTATCCGCGAACAGTACGGCAGCACCGACCGCTGGCTGGAGGCGGAGTATGGCCTGGGCGCCAGCCAGCGTGCCGCTCTGCAGGCGCACTATCTGGAGTGAGGCGGCTATCGCCGCCGCGTTTAGCCGGGGTTTAATCAGCCCCGGCGAGCATAGGATCTAACTATCACAGCGCCGTAAAGGAGCCTGTCTTTGAGTCTCAGCGACGTTATTCACTGGGTCAGCGACGTCGTGCGGCAGCACGAGGGCTGGGCCATTCCGATTATTTTCTTCCTGGCCTTCGGCGAATCGCTGGCGTTTCTTTCCCTGCTGCTGCCGGCGACGGTGATCCTGCTGGCGCTGGGCGCGCTGATCGGGGAAAGCGGCATCGCCTTCTGGCCGATCTGGGCGGCGGCGGCAGCCGGCGCATTCTTTGGCGATTGGCTCTCTTATTGGATCGGCTACCGCTATCAGGATCGCGTGGCCCATATGTGGCCGCTGTCGCGCAATCCGCAATTACTGGTGCGCGGCCATGCGTTCTTTGAACGCTGGGGCGTGCTGGGCATTTTCTTCGGCCGTTTCTTCGGCCCGCTGCGCGCGGTGGTGCCGCTGGTCGGCGGTATCTGCGCCATGCCGCAGCGCTATTTTCAATTGGCCAACCTGACCTCGGCGATGATCTGGGCGTTTGGCATTCTTGCGCCGGGGGCGTTCGGTATCAAGTGGTTAAGTCAGTGGTTTGCCTAGTTTGCGCAGCGTTGCGCATAATTGCACGGCAGATAAAATTCTGACTGGACATCCATACAGTCTCCCCTTAACGTGACGGGCAGCGGGCGCGAAGCGCCAGACGGTACGGGTTAACGGGAGGCAGGGTGGATACCAGCTTGGTGTACGGTATTGGCGGCGTGGTCATCGGCATGCTGCTGGGGTGGTTGATCGCCAACCTGAGGCAGCAGCAGAACCAGGCGCATCACGAAACGGAACTGCGTTTGCTGGAGCAGTCGCTGCAGCAGGCGCAGCAGGAGATTGCGGCGCGCCAGGAGGCGGCGCAGCGGCAGGAGCAGCAGCTGCGGCAAAACGATTTGGACCTGCGTAATCTGCACGGGCAGTTCGCCGCAGCGCGGGAGAAGCTACAACAGCTTGAACACTGGCGTGGCGAGTGCGAGCAGCTCAACCAGGAGCTGCGCGCCCAGCGCGAGGTCAACAGCATGCAGGAGGCCGAATTGCGCGAGGTGACGATTCGCCTGGAAGAAACGCGCATGGCGGCCGAAGAGAAACAGCGGCTGCTGATCAACAGCGAGCAGCGGCTGACCACCCAGTTTGAGAATCTGGCCAACCGCATCTTCGAACACAGCGGCCGCAAGGTGGATGAACAGAACCGGCAGAGTCTGGATCGGCTGCTGCTGCCGCTGCGCGAACAGTTGGACGGCTTCCGTCGTCAGGTACAGGACAGCTTTGGCCAGGAAGCGCGGGAGCGCCACACCCTGACTCACGAGATACGTAATCTGCAGCAGCTGAATGCGCAGATGGCGCGTGAGGCGATCAATCTGACCAAAGCGCTGAAAGGCGATAACAAAACTCAGGGCAACTGGGGCGAGGTGGTGCTCAGCCGGGTACTCGAGGCCTCCGGCCTGCGGGAAGGGCATGAGTATGAAACACAGGTGAACGTGCGGCTGGACCATCAGAGCCGTATGCAGCCTGATGTGATCGTACGTCTCCCGCAGGGGAAAGACGTGGTGATCGACGCCAAAATGTCGCTGGTGGCCTATGAGCGATACTTCAACAGCGAAGATGAGGCGGAGCGCGAAGCCGCGCTGAGTGAGCATATCGCCTCCCTGCGCGGACATATCCGGCTGCTGGGACGGAAGGATTACCAGCAACTGCCGGGGCTGCGCTCGCTGGACTACGTTCTGATGTTTATTCCGGTAGAGCCGGCGTTCTTGCTGGCTATTGACCGCGAGCCTGAGCTTATCAGCGAAGCGCTGAAGCACAATATCATGCTGGTCAGCCCGACAACGCTGCTGGTGGCGTTACGTACCATCACCAACCTGTGGCGCTATGAGCACCAGAGCCAGAACGCCCAGCGCATTGCCGACCGCGCGGCGCGGCTGTACGACAAAATGCGCCTGTTCGTTGATGATATGTCGGCGTTGGGGCAAAGTCTGGATAAAGCGCAGGGCAGCTATCGGCAGGCGATGAACAAACTCAGCGAAGGCCGTGGTAATCTTATCGGTCAGACCGAAGGCTTCCGCGCCTTGGGGGTTGAGGTGAAGCGGCCGATAAACCCGCAGCTGGCGCAGCAGGCCAGCGAGCAGGATCGGCAAGGCGCACAGGCAACCGATGACGCCGCCGGTGCGCTGCCAGGGGCAGAGGCAAAAGATGCTACCGACCAGACGTCGCAGGGATGAACGCTGCGGCGAGGTGGGGTATTTCGTGGGGTTCTGGTACACTCCACAACTACAAAATTGACTGAATAGCAGGCAAGACAATGGCAGATCAATCGCAGGAAACCACAGATTTCGGTTTTCGTACCGTAGCACGTGAAGAAAAACAGGCCATGGTGGCCGATGTTTTTCACTCGGTAGCGGCCAAATATGACGTAATGAATGACCTGATGTCATTCGGCATTCATCGGGTCTGGAAGCGTTTTACCATTGATTGCAGCGGCGTGCGCCGCGGTCAGCGCGTTCTGGATCTGGCCGGCGGCACCGGCGATCTGGCCGCCAAGTTCTCGCGCATGGTCGGGGAACAGGGGCAGGTGGTGCTGGCGGATATCAACGAATCCATGCTGAAGATGGGGCGTGATAAGCTGCGCGATCGCGGCATTGTCGGCAACATCAACTACGTGCAGGCCAATGCTGAGGCGCTGCCGTTCCCGGATAACTATTTCGACTGCATCACCATCTCTTTCGGCCTGCGTAACGTCACTGATAAAGACAAGGCGCTGCGTTCGATGTTCCGCGTGCTGAAGCCGGGCGGCCGTCTGCTGGTGCTGGAGTTTTCCAAACCGCTGTTGGCACCGCTGAGCAAAGCCTACGACGCCTACTCCTTCCATGTACTGCCGAAAATCGGCGAGCTGGTGGTGAAGGATCCGGAAAGCTACCGCTATCTGGCGGAATCCATCCGTATGCATCCCGATCAGGAAACCCTGAAAGGCATGATGCAGAACGCCGGCTTCGACAACGTCAGCTACTTCAACCTGACCGGCGGCATCGTCGCACTGCACCGGGGCTTTAAGTTCTGATATGGACATGCCGATGCTGTTAACCCCGCTGCTGACCGGCGTGTTGGAAACGTCGCTCAATAGCCTGCTGTTCCGCGATCGCAGCATGAAGGCCGCGCGTCAGCGTTTGGCCGGCAAGGTGCTGCGGATTGAACTGCAGGAGTTTTCTGCGCCGCTGGTGCTGATTTTCAGCGAACAGCGGGTCGATGTGCTGGGGCAATCCGAAGATGCAGCCGACTGCACGGTGCAGACGCGTATTCCGGTGCTGCTGAAATTGCGTGACCGTCAGCAGCTGTCGCCGTTGATGCGCAGCGGCGAGCTGGTTGTCGAAGGCGATATTCAGGTGGTGCAACAGCTGGTCGGGCTGCTGGATTTGGCGGAGTGGGATCCGGCAGAGTGGCTGGCGCCCTACATCGGCGATATTGCCGCACAGGGTATTACGCAGGTGATGGGCAAAGGCGCCTGTCTGCTGAAGTCCGGTCTGCAGAGCCAGCAGCGCTACGTGGCGGAAACGCTGACCGAAGAGTGGCGCGTTGCGCCGGGGCCGCTGGAAGTGGTGTGGTTCAACGAAGAAGTGGACGCCGCAACCCGCAGTCTGGAAGCCTTGTTGGCCCGCATGGACAAGTTGGAGGGTAAGCGATGACCCCTGGCGAATTACGCCGCCTGTACTTTATCGTTCGCGTTTTTCTTAGCTACGGCCTGGATGAGCTAATCCCTAAAATGCGTCTGACCCTGCCGCTGCGTTTTGGCCGGCGTTTACTGTTCTGGATGCCGAACAAACACAAGGATCAGCCGCTGGGCGAACGTCTGCGTTTGGCATTACAGGAACTGGGCCCGGTGTGGATCAAGTTCGGCCAGATGATGTCGACGCGGCGCGATCTGTTCCCGCCGCACATTGCCGACCAGCTGACGCTGCTGCAGGACCGCGTAGCGCCGTTTGACGGCGCGCTGGCGCGCAAGCATATCGAATTGGCGCTGGGCGGGCCGCTGGAAGAGTGGTTTGACGATTTTGAACAACAGCCTTTGGCGTCGGCGTCGATTGCGCAGGTACATACCGCCCGCCTGAAAACCACCGGCAAGGAAGTGGTGCTGAAGGTGATCCGGCCTGATATCGGGCCGATTATCAAAGCCGACGTGCGCCTGATGTACCGCCTGGCCGGTTGGGTGCCGAAACTGTTGCCGGACGGTCGCCGCCTGCGCCCGCGCGAAGTGGTGCGCGAGTATGAGAAGACCCTGCTGGACGAATTGAACCTGCTGCGTGAAGCGGCGAATGCCATTCAGCTGCGGCGTAACTTCGACGGCAGCCCGATGCTTTACGTGCCGGAAGTCTATTCCGATTACTGCCGCGAGAGCCTGCTGGTGATGGAGCGTATCTATGGCATACCGGTGTCGGACATCCCGACGCTGGAAGCGCAGGGCACCAACATGAAACTGCTGGCCGAACGCGGCGTGCAGGTGTTCTTTACCCAGGTGTTCCGCGACAGCTTCTTCCATGCCGATATGCACCCGGGCAATATCTTTGTCAGCTATGAGCATCCGGAAGATCCCCGCTATATCGGCATTGACTGCGGTATCGTCGGTTCGCTGAACAAAGACGATAAACGTTACCTGGCGGAAAACTTTATCGCCTTCTTCAACCGCGACTACCGCAAGGTGGCGGAACTGCACGTCGATTCCGGCTGGGTGCCGCGCGATACCAACGTGGAAGACTTTGAATTCGCCATCCGCACCGTGTGCGAGCCGATTTTTGAAAAGCCGCTGGCGGAAATTTCGTTCGGCAACGTGCTGTTGAACTTGTTTAACACCGCGCGCCGTTTCAATATGGAAGTGCAGCCGCAGCTGGTGCTGTTGCAGAAGACCCTGCTGTACGTTGAAGGCCTGGGGCGGCAGCTTTACCCGCAGTTAGATCTGTGGACCACGGCGAAACCCTTCCTGGAAAGTTGGCTGCGCGATCAAGTGGGCATTCCTGCGGTTGTCCGCGCCCTGAAAGACAAGGCGCCGTTCTGGGCGGAGAAGCTGCCTGAACTGCCGGAATTATTTTATGATAGTTTGCAGCAGCATAAGCTGTTGCAACAAAGCGTTGATAAGCTGACCCATCAGATGCAGGCGCAGCGCGTCCGGCAGGGACAGTCGCGGTATTTGTTCGGCGTTGGCGCTACACTATTAGTAGGCGGTTCCATCCTGTTGCTGGGCGGTATCGAGGTACTGCCGGCCTGGATGATGGCCGGAGGGATCGTCGCCTGGATCGTGGGCTGGAAGCGCGCGAGCTGAATCTGTTTTTCGTGGACCCTGTTTACGCTTGTCAGCGTAATGTAAAAGTCGACGAGGAACTCGTAACCCGGTTAAAAGTTGCCGTATAATGCGGCAACGTTGAATAACCCCTGTAAATCTAGAGGTAATTGGAATGGGCGGTATTAGTATTTGGCAATTGTTGATCATTGCGGTGATCGTGGTGCTGCTGTTTGGTACCAATAAGCTCCGTACGCTGGGCTCCGATCTCGGCGCATCGATCAAGGGCTTCAAAAAGGCGATTGGCGACGACAACAACACCTCGTCAACCAACACGACGGAAAAAACCAGCCACGATGCTGACTTTGCGGCCAAGCCTATCGCGGATAAGCAGCCGGAAGTGAAAACTGAAGAGTCGAAGAACAAAGAGCAGGTATAAACCGTGTTTGACATTGGGTTTAGTGAGCTGCTGCTGGTACTGGTGATTGGTCTGGTTGTGCTGGGGCCGGAACGGTTGCCGGTTGCGGTAAGAACGGTTGCGGGCTGGATCCGTGCTCTGCGTTCTCTGGCGGCATCGGTGCAAAATGAACTCTCTCAGGAGCTGAAGCTGCAGGAACTGCAGGACAGCCTGAAGAAAGCGGAAAGTGCCGGTCTGCAAAATCTGACGCCGGAGCTGAAGGCGTCGATGGACGAGCTGAAAGAAGCGGCCGACTCGCTGAAGCGTTCGTATCAGCCTGGTGCTGATGCTGAAGCCAACACTATCCATAATCCACGGACTGACGAGCCTGAGGCGACGCATGACGACGTCATTACCGCAGAGGCGGCGAACAGCGCCGCGCCGGCCGCCATTGCGAAAGCTGTGCCGCCGGAAGCGCCAGCGACCTCGTCTGCGGCCAAGGCTCCCGTCACGTCTGCTGCGGACCACACCCCGGCATCCCACTCATCTAATGGCGATCGTTAAAACATGGCTGTGGAAGACACCCAACCGCTTATCAGTCATCTGATCGAACTACGTAAGCGGCTGTTGAACTCAATCATCAGCGTACTGGTGATCTTTATTGCGTTGGTATTCTTTGCCAATGATATTTATCAGCTGGTTTCTGCGCCGTTAATCAAGCAGTTGCCGGCCGGGGCGAGCATGATAGCCACCGACGTGGCTTCTCCTTTCTTTACCCCGATTAAACTGACGATGATTGTCTCGGTGTTCGTTTCGGCGCCGGTCATCCTGTATCAGGTCTGGGCGTTTATTGCGCCGGCACTGTATAAGCATGAGCGTCGCCTGATGATGCCGCTGCTATTTTCCAGCAGCGTCCTGTTCTATCTGGGTATGGCGTTTGCCTACTTTATCGTGTTCCCGCTGGCGTTCGGCTTCTTTGCCAAAACCGCGCCGGCCGGCGTATTGATTGCTACCGATATTAACAACTACCTCGACTTTGTGATGGCGCTGTTTATGGCGTTTGGCGTGGCGTTTGAGGTACCGGTTGCGATAATTCTGCTGTGCTGGAGTGGCGTCACCTCGCCGGAAGACCTGAAGAAGAAGCGTCCTTATGTGCTGGTCGGCGCCTTTGTGGTGGGGATGTTGCTGACGCCGCCGGACGTGTTCTCGCAGACGCTGCTGGCTATCCCGATGTATCTGCTGTTTGAAGTCGGCATCTTCTTTGCCCGCTTCTACGTCGGCAAGCGACGGCCGCAGCCGGAAGAAGAGGATGAGGGTGAAGAACACCCGACGTCTTGAGTTATTGTTATCGCCAAGCCGCCCTGATGGGCGGCTTCTGTTTTGGAAAAGCCATGTTTGATATCGGTGTTAACCTGACCAGTTCACAATTTGCCAAAGATGCCGCTCAGGTGGTTGAACGCGCCCGGGAAGCCGGCGTCACGGGGATGCTGATTACCGGCACCGACCTGCCGGAAAGTGAGGCGGCCAGCGCGCTGGCGCAGCATTACCGCGACTTCTGTTGGTCCACTGCGGGCGTGCATCCGCATCAGGCCAGCGGCTGGAACGACGATGTCGCTCAGCAGATAGGCGCATTGGCCGCCAGGGAGGAAGTGGTGGCTATTGGTGAGTGCGGGCTGGATTTTAACCGCAATTTCTCTACGCCGCAGGAACAAGAGGCGGCCTTTAGCGCGCAACTGGCGCTGGCGGCGGAGCTGGCGATGCCGGTGTTTTTACACTGCCGTGATGCGCACGCACGTTTTGTCGCATTGCTGGAGCCTTGGCTGGATAAGCTGCCGGCCGCCGTCGTGCACTGTTTTACCGGCAACGAAGAGGAACTGGCAGGCTGCCTGTCGTTGGGCTTATCCGTCGGCATTACCGGCTGGGTGTGTGATGAGCGTCGCGGCCTGGCGCTGCGCGCGCTGTTGCCGAAAATTCCCGTTGACCGGTTGCTGCTGGAAACCGACGCGCCGTATTTGTTACCGCGGGATTTGCAGCCAAAACCTGCGTCGCGTCGTAATGAACCCTGTTTTCTGCCCCATATCGTCCGTCAGGTGGCGACCTGGCGTCAGGAAGATGCGCAATGGCTGGCGCAGGAAACCGATCGTAACGCCCGCCGGTTATTCCGGTTGGCATGAGTCAGGAGAAGAGTATGAGCTATGCGTTTCCGGGCACTTTCCCGGGGCGTCGCATGCGTCGCGTGCGTCGCCATGATTTCAGCCGCCGCCTGGTGGCTGAAAATCAACTGAGCGTTAACGATTTGATTTATCCGGTTTTCGTGATGGAAGGCAGCCAACGTCAAGAGGCGGTCAGCTCCATGCCGGGTGTGTCACGTATGTCTATCGATCTGCTGGTCAAAGAGGCGGAAGCCATCGCCAAGCTTGGCGTGCCGGTGATATCGTTATTTCCGGTGATTGAGTCCGCGCAGAAATCTTTGCATGCGGAAGAAGCCTATAACCCGGATGGCCTGGTGCAGCGTACGGTGCGCGCCCTGAAAGATGCGGTGCCTGAGCTGGGGATCCTGACCGATGTGGCGCTGGATCCCTATACCACACACGGTCAGGACGGCGTGATTGATAGTGACGGCTATGTGATTAACGATGTCACCAAAGAGATTTTGGTGCGCCAGGCGTTGTCACACGCAGAAGCCGGCGCAGAAATCGTCGCCCCGAGCGATATGATGGATGGTCGCATCGGCGCCATTCGCGACAGTCTGGAGCAGCAGGGGCTGATCAATACGCAGATCATGGCCTACTCTGCCAAATATGCCTCTTGCTATTACGGCCCGTTCCGCGATGCGCTGGGCTCCAGCGGCAATCTGAAAGGCGGCAACAAAAAAACCTATCAGATGGATCCGGCCAATAGCGACGAAGCGCTGCAGGAAATTGCGCAGGACCTGCAGGAAGGCGCGGATATGGTGATGGTGAAGCCTGGCATGCCGTATCTGGATGTGGTGCGACGCGTTAAGGATAACTTTGGCGTGCCGACATTCGCCTATCAGGTTTCCGGTGAGTATGCGATGCATATGGCTGCAATCCAGAATGGTTGGCTGCAGGAGCAACCGGCCATTATGGAATCGCTGATGTGTTTCAAACGCGCCGGTGCCGATGGTGTGCTGACCTATTTCGCCAAGCGCGTGGCGCAGTGGTTGCATGACGAAGCGATGCAGCGCTGACAGAGCATAAAAAGGCGCCCTGCGGCGCCTTGTTTACATCTTTTCGAACTGGCGGTTATCCAGGCTTTGCGTCACCTGTTTGTTAATCAGGTTGAGCAGCAGCATGGAGCGCGCCTCGCCGTCTGGCTCGGTATAGATAGCCTGCAGGCCCTCGAACACACCGTCGGTAATCAGCACGGTATCGCCCGGCTGCGGCGTTTCCGGGTCGACATAGGTGTCGCTGGTATGGGTGCGCAGTTCTTCGATAACCGTCTGTGGAATGATCGTTGGCAGCGAACCGAAGCGGACAAAATGGCTGACGCCGCGGGTTGCGCTGATGGTTGTGGTGTGGATCCGCTCAGGATCGAACGCCACAAACAGGTAGTTGGGAAACAGCGGTTCGTTCACCGTGGTGCGCTTGCCGCGCACAATCTTTTCCAGCGCGATAACCGGGCTGAAGCAGCCCACCGCCTGTCGTTCCAAGTGTTCCTGTGCCCGCAAGAGCTGGCCGCGTTTACAATAGAGTAAATACCAAGATTCCATAATTTCACATGCCTTTCTGTCAGCCGTTAAGCATAGCAAAAGCCATTACGGATACCTAGGCCAAGCCCCACAATCGTGAAATGGGGTTAATCAGATATAACCAACGCCGCTGGCGTAGATCGTACTTAACCTGCGGCGTTTGATGTGCCGTCACACACATATCTGCCGCACCCGGGTATAACTGTAGGCGCAAAATTTGTTACCGTGAGCAGTATGGCAAAGCGCGGCGAGCGCCAATGTGATGTTATTCATCCTTCTTAGATAAGAGAGAGCAATGGAACTATTTCTACTGAGCAACGGTAAGCTTTCCGGGGAAGCGGAGCTGCTGGGCTACGCCAAAGAACAACTGCTGGAGATGGTTGCCCGTCGTCATCTCACCTCAGCGCTGCTGATTCCTTACGCGCTGATCCGCAGTGATTATGATGAGCGCGCGCAGGAGCTGACGCAGACGCTGGGCATTCCCGTCGCCAGCATTCACCACTCGTCATCGCCGGCGGCGGCGGTTGAACAGGCTGAATGCATTCTGGTCAGCGGCGGCAACAGCTGGCTGCTGAATCAGCTGCTGCATGAAAATGGACTGATCGTCCCCATTCAGCGAGCAGTGCGTGAGCGCAATGTGCCGTACGTCGGCTGGAGCGCCGGCTGTAATGTGGCGACGCCAAGCATTCGCACCACCAATGATATGCCGGTACGCAACAGCGTCGTATTGCCGTCGTTAGGGTTGTTCCCGCTGCAGATTAATCCGCACTATATCGATGCGCATATCAGTGGTCATATGGGGGAGACGCGCGATGAACGCCTGGCTGAATTCTGTGCGGTCAATCCGAGCGAATCCGTAGTCGCGCTGCGAGAGGGCAGTTTGCTGCACGTCCGTGATAATACACTGCGTTATGTCAGCGCCCGCAGCCAGGGCTACAAGCTGTTCCGCCATAACACGGCGACGCAGGAATTTCAGGATACGCTGGCGCTGCAGGCGCTGGTGCCGTTCGATTGCCACTGACAGCGCTGCGGCTCTGTTTAACAAAATTGCAGCATCAACCGTGAAGAGGGCTTATAATGCCCGCCTCACTGGCCGTTATAATGAACAGTATGAAATACCGTGACTTACGCGATTTCCTCTCATTGCTGGAAAAGAGAGGGGAACTAAAACGCATCAGCCAGCCCATCGATCCCTATCTGGAAATGACGGAAATTGCCGATCGCACTCTGCGTGCGGGCGGCCCGGCGCTGCTGTTTGAAAACCCGAAAGGCTATGACATGCCGGTGCTGTGCAACCTGTTCGGCACGGCGAACCGCGTGGCGATGGGCATGGGCCAGGAAGACGTCAGCGCGCTGCGCGACGTGGGCAAACTGCTGGCGTTTCTGAAAGAACCTGAGCCGCCAAAAGGCTTCCGCGATCTGTTCGACAAGATGCCGAAGTTCAAGCAGGTGCTGAACATGCCGACCAAAGTCTTGGGTTCAGCGCCGTGCCAGGAGCAGGTTTGGCAGGGTGATGATGTCGATCTTGGCCGCATCCCGGTGATGCATTGCTGGCCGGAAGACGCTGCGCCGCTGATTACCTGGGGGCTGACCGTGACCCGCGGACCAGAGAAAGAGCGGCAGAATCTGGGGATTTATCGTCAGCAGGTATTGGGCAAGAACAAGGTGATTATGCGTTGGCTGTCGCACCGCGGCGGCGCGCTGGACTTTCAGGAGTGGTGTCAGGCGCACCCCGGTGAGCGCTTCCCGGTTTCCGTCGCGCTGGGGGCCGACCCGGCCACCATTCTCGGCGCGGTGACGCCGGTGCCGGATACGCTTTCTGAATACGCCTTCGCCGGGCTGCTACGTGGCAATAAGACCGAAGTCGTCAAATGTATTTCCAACGATCTGGAAGTGCCCGCCAGCGCGGAAATCGTGCTTGAAGGCTATATTGAGCCGGGCGAAATGGCGCCGGAAGGGCCATATGGCGACCACACCGGTTACTACAATGAAATCGACCATTTCCCGGTATTCACCGTTACGCATGTGACGCAGCGTCGCGATGCCATTTACCATTCCACCTATACTGGCCGTCCGCCTGATGAGCCGGCGGTATTGGGCGTGGCGTTGAACGAAGTGTTCGTGCCGATTCTGCAAAAACAGTTCCCGGAAATCGTCGACTTCTACCTGCCGCCGGAAGGCTGCTCCTACCGCCTGGCAGTGGTAACCATGAAGAAGCAGTATCCGGGTCATGCCAAACGTGTGATGATGGGCGTTTGGTCGTTCCTGCGTCAGTTTATGTATACCAAGTTCGTGATTGTTTGCGATGACGACGTCAACGCGCGTGACTGGAATGATGTGATTTGGGCAATTACCACACGAATGGATCCGGCAAGGGATACCGTTATGGTGGAAAATACGCCGATTGACTATCTGGACTTCGCCTCGCCGGTTTCCGGGCTGGGTTCGAAGATGGGGCTGGACGCCACTAATAAATGGCCGGGGGAAACCCAGCGCGAGTGGGGCCGTCCGATCGTAATGGATGAAAAGGTGCGTGCGCGCATCGATGAGATCTGGGACGAGCTCGCAATCTTCAGTGACAGGGAACCGACGCTGTAACGTCAGCGCCCTGTTCTCAGTTTTGCATTGATGACCCGACAGAGGGAACGCATGACAATATTGAGCTGTAAAGTGACCTCCGTAGAGGCCATTACCGATACCGTTTATCGGGTACGTTTGGTGCCGGAAGCGCCGTTTTTATTCAAGGCCGGGCAGTATTTGATGGTGGTGATGGACGAACGCGACAAGCGTCCGTTCTCATTGGCGTCTACCCCGTCGCAGCAGGAATATATTGAGCTGCATATCGGCGCTTCAGAGCTGAACCTGTACGCCATGGCGGTGATGGATCGTATTTTGAAAGAGCAGGCGATTACCGTTGACGTACCGCATGGCGACGCCTGGCTGCGTGAAGACGGCAGCCGTCCGCTGGTGCTGATCGCCGGAGGAACCGGCTTCTCGTACGCACGATCCATTTTGCTGACTGCGCTGGAGCAGCAGCCGGAGCGCGATATCGCGATTTACTGGGGCGGCCGTGAGCTACAGCATCTGTACGACCTGAGCGAGCTGGAAGCGCTGTCGTTGCAGCATCCGAACCTGAAGGTGATCCCGGTAGTAGAACAGCCGGAACCTGAATGGCGCGGCCGCAGCGGCACGGTATTGAGCGCGGTGCTGCAGGATTACGGTTCGCTGGCCGAGCACGATATTTATATCGCCGGCCGCTTCGAGATGGCGAAAATTGCCCGCGAGCGCTTCTGCGCGGAACGTGGTGCACAGGCGTCGCGCATGTTTGGCGATGCCTTCTCGTTTATTTAAGCGGGATGCGGTACAGGTTGTAATATGGGGTGGCGCAAGCCGCCCTATTTTTTTGCTGGTTAAGCAGGGTGATAAAAAACCCGCCCCTGACAGGCGGGAAGCACGGCAACTAAACTGAGATGCCGACCCGGCGGGCCGGCAAAGGGTGTGTTATACGCGTTCGAACACGGTGGCGATGCCTTGTCCCAGGCCGATGCACATGGTGGCCAGGCCAAACTGCGCGTCGCGACGTTCCATCAGGTTCAGCAGGGTGGTGGAGATACGCGAACCGGAACAGCCCAAAGGGTGACCCAACGCAATGGCGCCGCCGTTCAGGTTCACTTTGTCGTCCAGGCTGTCCAGCAACCCCAGATCCTTGATGCAGGGCAGCGACTGTGCGGCGAAGGCTTCGTTCAGTTCAAACAGATCGATATCCTGCGTGGTCAGCCCGGCTCGCTTCAGCGCCAGCCGGCTGGCCGGCACCGGGCCGTAGCCCATGATGGACGGATCGCAGCCCACCACCGCCATAGAGCGGATGCGCGCACGGGCTTTCAGCCCCAGGGCTTTGGCGTGCGATTCGCTCATCAGCAGCATGGCGGAAGCGCCGTCTGACAGGGCGGAGGAGCTGCCGGCGGTGACCGTGCCGTTCACCGGGTCGAAGGCCGGGCGCAGCGCCGCCAGCGTTTCCACCGTGGTTTCCGGGCGGATCACTTCATCAAAATCATAGCGGGTCAGTACGCCATCGGCATCGTGACCGGTGGTGGCGACGATCTCCTGGTTAAAATGCCCGGCCTGGGTGGCGGCATAGGCGCGCTGGTGTGAACGCGCGGCGAACTCATCCTGCATCTGACGGCTGATGTTATGCATCTTGGCCAGCATTTCGGCGGTCAGCCCCATCATGCCGGCGGCCTTGGCGACCGAACGGCTGAGGCCGGGGTGAAAATCAATGCCGTGGTTCATCGGCACGTGGCCCATATGCTCGACGCCGCCGATCAGGCTGACCTGCGCATCGCCGACCATAATGGCGCGAGCGGCGTCGTGCAGCGCCTGCATGGAGGAACCGCACAGGCGGTTAACGGTAACGGCGGGCACCGTATGGGGAATTTCCGCCAGTAGTGCGGCGTTGCGCGCCACATTAAAACCTTGCTCCAGCGTTTGCTGTACGCAGCCCCAGTAAATATCGTCAATTGCGCCGGGTTCCAGCGCCGGATTGCGACTGAGCAGCGTACGCATCAGGTGGGCGGACAGATCTTCGGCGCGTACCTGACGGAAGGCGCCGCCTTTTGAGCGGCCCATCGGCGTACGGACGGCGTCAACAATAACTACGTTTTCCATCTTTTATGACCTCATGCCGGTTGGCCCGTGGAGACATCCGCGATTGGCGCCGTCACCGGGTAGTAGGTTTCATTACGTTCGGCTTTGGCGCGCAGGCCGGCCGGAACCTGATACAGCGCGCCCAGATGTGCGTAACGTTGCGCCATTTCAACGTAATGGGCCGTGCCCATGGTATCCAGATAGCGGAAGACGCCGCCGTGGAACGGTGGGAAGCCGATGCCGTAAACCAGTGCCATATCGGCTTCCGCCGGGCTGGCGATGATGCCTTCTTCCAGACAGCGCACCACTTCGTTAATCATTGGAATCATCATGCGCGCGATAGTTTCCTCGGCGCTGATGTTCTGACGCGGCTGGCTGACCGCCGCTAACAGCGCATCGGTCTGTTCGTCGTTCTCTTTACGCGGTCTGCCTTTGTTATCCTGGCTATAGCGGTAGAAACCCACCTGATTTTTCTGGCCGAAGCGCTGGTTGTCGAACATCACGTCGACCGCGTCGCGGTAGTCCTTGCTCATGCGTTCTGGGAAGCCGGCGGCCATCACGGCCTGGGCGTGATGTGCAGTATCAATGCCGACCACGTCAAGCAGGTAGGCCGGACCCATTGGCCAGCCGAATTGTTTTTCCATCACTTTATCGACCTGACGGAAATCAGCGCCGTCCCGCAACAGCAGGCTGAAGCCGGCAAAGTAAGGGAACAGCACGCGGTTGACGAAGAAGCCCGGGCAGTCGTTGACCACGATCGGCGTTTTCCCCATGCGTGACGCGTAGGCCACCACGGCGGCGATGGTTTCGTCGCTGGTGCGTTCACCGCGGATGATTTCTACCAGCGGCATGCGATGCACCGGGTTAAAGAAGTGCATACCGCAGAAGTTCTGCGGCCGTTGCAGCGATTTTGCCAGTTCATTAATCGGAATAGTCGAGGTATTGGAGGCCAGAACCGTATCTTCGCCGATGAGCCCTTCAACTTCGGCCAACACTGCGGCTTTGACCTTCGGATTCTCCACCACCGCTTCCACAATCACCTGAGCGCGTTCAATGCCGGCGTAGTCCAGCGTGGGCTGAATGGTTGCCAGCACGCCGGCCATCTTCATGCCGTCGAGCTTGCCGCGCTCCAACTGTTTGTTCAGCAGCTTGGCGGCTTCGCCCATGCCGAGCGTCAGCGATTTTTCACTGATATCTTTCATCAGTACCGGCACGCCTTTTAATGCGGACTGGTAGGCGATGCCACCGCCCATAATACCGGCGCCCAGCACTGCGGCCTGCTTCGGCGCGGCGCGATCTTTCGCCAGTTTTTTCGCCTGACCTTTCACAAACTGATCGTTGAGGAAAATACCGACCAACGCCCGGGCTTCATTGGAACGCGCCAACGGCACAAAGCTGGCGGTCTCCAGCTTCAGTGCTTCATCGCGTCCCAATCCGGCGGCGGCTTCTATCGTCTTCACCGCGGTCATTGGCGCCGGATAGTGTTTGCCGGCCGTTTGCAGAACCATGCCCTTGGCGGTAGTGAAGCTCATGGCTGCTTCAATCGGGCTGAGCTTCAGCGGCTCCAGCTTCGGCTGACGACTGGCGCGCCAGTCTAACCGCCCGTCAATGGCCTGTTGCAGCATCTGACGCGCGGCATCCGCCAATTTTTCCGGCGCGACGATCGCATCGACTAGGCCGACTTTCAGCGCTTCTTTGGCGCCGATGTCTTTACCTGCGGCGATGATCTCCAGTGCGCTGTCGTTGCCGAGCAGACGCGGCAGACGTACCGAGCCGCCGAAGCCCGGCATAATGCCGAGTTTGGTTTCCGGCAGGCCGATGCGCGCATCCGGCGTCGCGACGCGGAAGTCCGTCGCCAACACGCACTCGCAGCCGCCGCCTAGCGCATAGCCGTTGATGGCGGCAATGGTCGGCACCGGTAAATCTTCCAGGCGGTTGAAAATGGAATTGGCGAAAGTCAGCCAATGTTGCAGTTTTTCCGCCGGGGCGGCGAACAGCGACAGGAATTCGGTGATATCGGCACCGACGATAAATGCGTTTTTGTTGGAACGCAGCAGCAGCCCTTTCAGCTCGGTCTGTTTTTCCAGTACGTCGAGCGCTTCGCCCAGCGCTGCAACGGTGCGGGTATCCAGCTTGTTGACGGAGCCTGGGGCATCAAACACCAGCTCGGCGATACCGTTCTCGAGCCAGTGTAGTTGTAATGTTTCGCCTTGGTAGAGCATGTCTATCTCCTGAATCAGCGCCTCTGATCTGGTATGACCAGATGAAAGTGAGTGTGGTTTTAATGTTAAAAATATGCAAATTAGAAATTGATTTTTTGCTGCGCCGATCACAGCGAATAACTTTATCTCATTGATATTAAATGTGATTATATTTTGTGTGGTTTGGCCGTTCGGTGCAGGTTGACATCAAATCAGCGTGGACAGTGTGGCAATGGTTGCCTTGATAGGGTCTGTGTCGTTAACAGTTTGCGAGGTGTTTCGCATGCCTGATGGGGCGGGGTTGGAGTGCGTAATCAGTGTGTTAAGATGGCGCATTCCGTTCTAAGGGCATAAAGGTACTGTGATGGAAACGCTGGCTTCTTTGTATAACGAACATCTGAATGAACTGCAAAACCGCGCACGCGATGTGTTGGCGCGCAATAAACTGGACGCGCTGCTGATTCATTCCGGCGAGTTGTTGCGGGTCTTTCAGGATGACCACCACTATCCGTTCAAGGTCAACGCGCATTTTAAAGCGTGGGTGCCGGTGACGTCGGTGCCGAACTGCTGGTTATGGATTGATGGCGTTAACAAACCGAAGCTGTGGTTCTATTCGCCGGTGGATTATTGGCACAGCGTCGAGCCTCTGCCGAACAGCTTCTGGACGCAATCCGTCGATCTGATGCCGCTGGCTAATGCCGGCGATATTGGTCAGCTTCTGCCGGCACAGCGCGAGCGCGTCGGCTATCTCGGCTATGCCCAGCAGCGGGCGCGGGAGTTGGGCATTGCGGAAGATAATATCAATCCGCAGGCGGTGCTGAACTACCTTGATTTCCATCGTTCGATCAAAACCGGTTACGAACAGGCCTGCATGCGCGCCGCGCAGAAAACGGCGGTGACGGGCCATAAGGCGGCGCGTGAAGCTTTTCTATCCGGCATGAGCGAGTTTGATATCAACCAGGCTTATCTGACTGCGACCGGCCACCGCGACACTGACGTGCCTTACGGCAATATCGTGGCGCTGAATGAACACGCCGCCGTGCTGCACTACACCACGCTCGATCATCAGCCGCCGTCCGACATGCGCAGCTTCCTGATCGATGCCGGTGCGGAATATAACGGTTATGCAGCGGACTTGACGCGCACCTATGCGGCGGACGGCGATAGCGATTTCGCCGCCCTGATTAAAGACCTCAATGCTGAACAGCTGGCGCTGATCGGCACGCTGAAGCCCGGCGTGCGTTATACCGATTACCACGTGCAGATGCATCAGCGTTTGGCCAGCCTGCTGAAGAAACACCGCCTGGTGAATGACATCAGCGAAGAGGCGATGGTTGAACAAGGGCTGACCTGCCCGTTCCTGCCGCATGGTCTGGGCCACCCGTTGGGGTTGCAGGTGCATGACGCCGCCGGCTTTATGCAGGATGAAAACGGCACCCATCTGGCGGCGCCGGCCAAATATCCGTTCCTGCGCTGTACGCGGGTGCTGCAGCCGGGCATGGTATTGACCATTGAGCCGGGGCTGTATTTTATTGAGTCTCTGTTGGCGCCGTGGCGCAGCGGCGAGTTCGCCAAACACTTTGCCTGGGAGCGCATTGATATGCTGAAGGCTTACGGCGGCATCCGCATTGAAGACAACGTCGTGATTCATGAAAAGCGGGTGGAAAACATGACGCGCGATCTTAATTTGGCGTGATGGAAGCATACCCGGTTCCTGCAGAGGCTATCAGCGTCAGTGAGGAGATAAAGAAAAGCCGCTTTATTACGCTGTTGGCACCGACCTGCGGTGTGGAAGCGGCTAAAGCTTTTATTCAGCGGGTCAGAGAAGAGCATCCAACGGCCCGGCACCACTGCTGGGCTTTTGTCGCCGGCGCGCCGGGGGATTCGCAGCAGTTGGGGTTTTCCGACGACGGCGAGCCTTCCGGCACAGCAGGGAAACCGATCCTGGCCCAGCTGATGGGCAGCGGCGTGGGGGAGATAACCGCAGTGGTGGTACGCTACTACGGCGGGATTAAATTAGGCACCGGTGGCCTGGTCAAGGCCTATGGCAGCGGGGTACAGCAGGCGTTAAAGCTGCTGCCGTTGGTCAGCAAAGTGCCGCAGTTGGAATATACTTTGCAATGCGACTATGCGCAGCTGGCGTTGGTTGAGAACCTGCTACAGCAAATGGAAGGGCGGATTCTGCACGGCGAATACGGTGCGGATGTCGTGTTGCATCTGGCCTTGCCGGCAACGGAAACCGAGACCTTTGGGAATAAATTACGTGATCTGAGTCGCGGTAATTTGCAATTAACCCCCATTTCGCAATAATTCCCTCCAATTAAATTGCTAAGGATCGTGTGAAATGCATTTTCGCGCCATAACCCGTATCGTAGGTGTATTGGTCATCTTATTCTCCGGGACAATGTTCCTCCCTGGGCTGGTGGCGTTGATTTACCGCGATGGCGCGGGACGGGCATTTACGCAGACCTTCTTTGTCGCTGTCACTATCGGCCTACTGCTGTGGTGGCCGAACCGTAAACAAAAGCATGAGCTGAAGCCGCGCGAAGGATTTCTGATCGTGGTGCTTTTCTGGACGGTGCTGGGCAGCGTGGGGGCTTTACCCTTCCTGTTTTCTGAGCGGCCCAATCTCTCGCTTACCGATGCATTTTTCGAATCCTTTTCCGGTTTGACCACCACTGGCGCAACGACGCTGGTCGGGTTGGACTCGCTGCCAAAAGCCATTTTGTTCTACCGGCAGATGCTGCAGTGGATGGGCGGGATGGGGATCATCGTGCTGGCGGTCGCTATTTTACCTATTCTCGGCGTCGGCGGGATGCAGCTGTACCGTGCAGAAATGCCGGGGCCGTTGAAAGACAATAAAATGCGTCCGAGGATTGCGGAAACGGCGAAAACACTGTGGCTTATCTATGTGCTGTTGACCTTAGCCTGCGCATTGGCACTGTGGGGGGCCGGGATGTCGGCGTTCGACGCTATTGGTCATAGCTTTTCAACCATCGCCATTGGCGGTTTCTCCACCCACGACGCCAGCATCGGCTATTACGCCAGTCCGACAATTAACACCATCATCGCCGTGTTCCTGCTGATTTCCGGCTGTAACTATGGTTTGCACTTTGCGTTATTGAGCGGCCGCAGCCTTAAAGTGTACTGGCGCGACCCTGAATTCCGCATGTTTATCTTTGTGCAATTGACGCTGGTGGTGGTGTGTTCGGTGATCCTGTGGGGGCATGGCGTCTATCAGTCAGGTATGGAAACGATCAACCAGGCGTTTTTCCAGGTGGTGTCCATGGCGACGACGGCAGGTTTCACGACTGACAGCATCGCCAAATGGCCGCTGTTCTTGCCTATGTTGCTGCTGTGTTCCGCCTTTATCGGCGGCTGCGCCGGTTCTACCGGCGGTGGCTTGAAGGTAATCCGCATTTTACTGCTGTATCTGCAGGGGTCGCGTGAACTGAAAAGGCTGGTGCATCCCAATGCGGTGTATACCATTAAGCTGGGTAACCGTGCGTTACCCGAACGTATATTAGAAGCAGTATGGGGGTTCTTCTCCGCTTACGCGCTGGTGTTTATCGTCAGCATGCTGGCGATTATCGCTACCGGTGTAGATGATTTCTCCGCCTTTGCTGCCGTGACCGCCACGCTGAACAACCTGGGCCCGGGTCTGGGGGTTGTCGCCGATAACTTTACGACTATGCCGCCGCCGGCGAAGTGGATACTGGTGTTGACGATGCTGTTCGGGCGCCTTGAAGTTTTCACACTGCTGGTTCTGTTTACGCCGACCTTCTGGCGTGAATGATCCTAGATAAGGAGTAACGCCATGAAGGCACTGATTCTCTATTCAAGTCGCGATGGGCAGACTCACGCAATCGCTTCTTATATTGCGAACAAACTGCAAGAGGCGATGTGCTGTGATGTGGTCGATCTGCTTCAGGCGGAAAACGTCGATCTCAGGCAGTATCAACGCATCATGATCGGCGCCTCGATTCGCTACGGGCATTTCCATCCTGGGTTGGATAAGTTTGTAAAACGTCATGCTGAACGCCTGAACCAAATGCCGAGCGCCTTTTTCTCAGTCAACCTGACGGCGCGCAAGCCAGACAAGCGTTCACCCCAAACTAATCCTTATACCCGTAAGTTCCTGCTGTCTTCGCCATGGCAACCGACACAGTGTGCGGTCTTTGCCGGCGCGCTGCGTTATCCGCGTTATCGCTGGTTCGACCGTATTATGATTCAGTTCATTATGCGTATGACCGGGGGAGAAACGGATAGCAGTAAAGAAGTGGAGTACACGGATTGGCGTGAGGTCGAGCGATTTGCCCAGGAGTTTCGCCAGCTTTAGTATGAAAAGTGACAAAAACGCTGGCTTGAGCAGCGTTTTGTTGAAAAAGAAGGCAGTTGAAAAGTTTTTTGAAATTAGGGGTTGCGGCGTTCTGAGAACTCCCTATAATGCGCCTCCACTGACCGGGAACAACGACTGACAAGCCGCCGGGTCAGCGAGAAGAAAGCGAAATAAACGCTTGACTCTCCGGGCGAAAAGCGTAGCATACGCAGCCCGCGCCAATGAGAATTATCTCCGGCGATGCTCTTTAACAATTTATCAGACAATCTGTGTGGGCACTCACAAGACGATATCCAGCATCCTCGGATGCAAAAAAATATCAAGTCTTGAAGAGTGACTAACTGAAGTAAAATTCATGCAGTAAATCTTTGAGCAACAGCTATTAACTTAGCGAATCAAGCTTTTAATTGAAGAGTTTGATCATGGCTCAGATTGAACGCTGGCGGCAGGCCTAACACATGCAAGTCGAGCGGCAGCGGAAAGTAGCTTGCTACTTTGCCGGCGAGCGGCGGACGGGTGAGTAATGTCTGGGAAACTGCCCGATGGAGGGGGATAACCACTGGAAACGGTGGCTAATACCGCATAACGTCTTCGGACCAAAGTGGGGGACCTTCGGGCCTCACACCATCGGATGTGCCCAGATGGGATTAGCTAGTAGGTGGGGTAATGGCTCACCTAGGCGACGATCCCTAGCTGGTCTGAGAGGATGACCAGCCACACTGGAACTGAGACACGGTCCAGACTCCTACGGGAGGCAGCAGTGGGGAATATTGCACAATGGGCGCAAGCCTGATGCAGCCATGCCGCGTGTGTGAAGAAGGCCTTCGGGTTGTAAAGCACTTTCAGCGAGGAGGAAGGGTAGTGTCTTAATACGGCATTACATTGACGTTACTCGCAGAAGAAGCACCGGCTAACTCCGTGCCAGCAGCCGCGGTAATACGGAGGGTGCAAGCGTTAATCGGAATTACTGGGCGTAAAGCGCACGCAGGCGGTTTGTTAAGTCAGATGTGAAATCCCCGAGCTTAACTTGGGAACTGCATTTGAAACTGGCAGACTAGAGTCTCGTAGAGGGGGGTAGAATTCCAGGTGTAGCGGTGAAATGCGTAGAGATCTGGAGGAATACCGGTGGCGAAGGCGGCCCCCTGGACGAAGACTGACGCTCAGGTGCGAAAGCGTGGGGAGCAAACAGGATTAGATACCCTGGTAGTCCACGCCGTAAACGATGTCGATTTGGAGGTTGTGCCCTTGAGGCGTGGCTTCCGGAGCTAACGCGTTAAATCGACCGCCTGGGGAGTACGGCCGCAAGGTTAAAACTCAAATGAATTGACGGGGGCCCGCACAAGCGGTGGAGCATGTGGTTTAATTCGATGCAACGCGAAGAACCTTACCTACTCTTGACATCCAGAGAACTTAGCAGAGATGCTTTGGTGCCTTCGGGAACTCTGAGACAGGTGCTGCATGGCTGTCGTCAGCTCGTGTTGTGAAATGTTGGGTTAAGTCCCGCAACGAGCGCAACCCTTATCCTTTGTTGCCAGCGGTTCGGCCGGGAACTCAAAGGAGACTGCCAGTGATAAACTGGAGGAAGGTGGGGATGACGTCAAGTCATCATGGCCCTTACGAGTAGGGCTACACACGTGCTACAATGGCGTATACAAAGAGAAGCGAACCTGCGAAGGCAAGCGGACCTCATAAAGTACGTCGTAGTCCGGATTGGAGTCTGCAACTCGACTCCATGAAGTCGGAATCGCTAGTAATCGTAGATCAGAATGCTACGGTGAATACGTTCCCGGGCCTTGTACACACCGCCCGTCACACCATGGGAGTGGGTTGCAAAAGAAGTAGGTAGCTTAACCTTCGGGAGGGCGCTTACCACTTTGTGATTCATGACTGGGGTGAAGTCGTAACAAGGTAACCGTAGGGGAACCTGCGGTTGGATCACCTCCTTACCTAAAGATATCCTGACTGTGCAGTGTCCACACAGATTGTCTGATGAAAAAGTAACGAGCAGAAATACCTTTATAGGCTTGTAGCTCAGGTGGTTAGAGCGCACCCCTGATAAGGGTGAGGTCGGTGGTTCAAGTCCACTCAGGCCTACCACTTCTCTCCTATGCTGCGTTATGGCGCCGCTCGCATATTTCAATATGCGTCGCGACACCACGCCTTGCCTAGAAGAGAAGTAGTAAACCGAAGGTCTCTGTCAGTGACTGTATGGGGCTATAGCTCAGCTGGGAGAGCGCCTGCCTTGCACGCAGGAGGTCAGCGGTTCGATCCCGCTTAGCTCCACCATATAAGTCCGAAAATCAATACTTCAGAGTATATTGGCAACAGTATGCTGCGAAGTATTTTGCTCTTTAACAATCTGGAACAAGCTGAAAATTGAAACATGGCAGCTGAAACTTGTCCCCCGTAGACGTTCGGGATGAGGAGTAACCTGTCATAGAGTCTCTCAAATGTAGCAACACGATGATGTCGGAAGACACCTTCGGGTTGTGAGGTTAAGTGACTAAGCGTACACGGTGGATGCCTAGGCAGTCAGAGGCGATGAAGGGCGTGCTAATCTGCGAAAAGCGTCGGTAAGGTGATATGAACCGTTATAACCGACGATACCCGAATGGGGAAACCCAGTGTGTTTCGACACATTATCATGTCATGAATACATAGTGGCATGAGGCGAACCGGGGGAACTGAAACATCTAAGTACCCCGAGGAAAAGAAATCAACCGAGATTCCCCCAGTAGCGGCGAGCGAACGGGGAAGAGCCCAGAACCTGAATCGGCTTGTGTGTCAGTGGAAGCGTCTGGAAAGTCGCACAGTAAAGGGTGATAGTCCCGTACACGAAGATGCACAGGTCGTGAGTTCGATGAGTAGGGCGGGACACGTGTTATCCTGTCTGAATATGGGGGGACCATCCTCCAAGGCTAAATACTCCTGACTGACCGATAGTGAACCAGTACCGTGAGGGAAAGGCGAAAAGAACCCCGGCGAGGGGAGTGAAATAGAACCTGAAACCGTGTACGTACAAGCAGTGGGAGCACCTTCGTGGTGTGACTGCGTACCTTTTGTATAATGGGTCAGCGACTTATATTTTGTAGCAAGGTTAACCGAATAGGGGAGCCGTAGGGAAACCGAGTCTTAACTGGGCGTCTAGTTGCAAGGTATAGACCCGAAACCCGGTGATCTAGCCATGGGCAGGTTGAAGGTTGGGTAACACTAACTGGAGGACCGAACCGACTAATGTTGAAAAATTAGCGGATGACTTGTGGCTGGGGGTGAAAGGCCAATCAAACCGGGAGATAGCTGGTTCTCCCCGAAAGCTATTTAGGTAGCGCCTCGTGAACTCATCTTCGGGGGTAGAGCACTGTTTCGGCTAGGGGGCCATCCCGGCTTACCAAACCGATGCAAACTCCGAATACCGAAGAATGTTATCACGGGAGACACACGGCGGGTGCTAACGTCCGTCGTGAAGAGGGAAACAACCCAGACCGCCAGCTAAGGTCCCAAAGTCATGGTTAAGTGGGAAACGATGTGGGAAGGCACAGACAGCCAGGATGTTGGCTTAGAAGCAGCCATCATTTAAAGAAAGCGTAATAGCTCACTGGTCGAGTCGGCCTGCGCGGAAGATGTAACGGGGCTAAACCATGCACCGAAGCTGCGGCAGCGACACTTAGGTGTTGTTGGGTAGGGGAGCGTTCTGTAAGCCGTTGAAGGTGTGCTGCGAGGCATGCTGGAGGTATCAGAAGTGCGAATGCTGACATAAGTAACGATAATGCGGGTGAAAAACCCGCACGCCGGAAGACCAAGGGTTCCTGTCCAACGTTAATCGGGGCAGGGTGAGTCGACCCCTAAGGCGAGGCTGAAAAGCGTAGTCGATGGGAAACAGGTTAATATTCCTGTACTTGGTGTTACTGCGAAGGGGGGACGGAGAAGGCTAGGCTAGCCGAGCGACGGTTGTCTCGGTTTAAGCGTGTAGGGGGAGTGACCTGGTAAATCCGGTTGCTTGTCAACCCTGAGGCGTGATGACGATGCACTACGGTGCAGAAGTAGTTGATGCCAAGCTTCCAGGAAAAGCCTCTAAGCTCCAGGTAACACGAAATCGTACCCCAAACCGACACAGGTGGTCAGGTAGAGAATACCCAGGCGCTTGAGAGAACTCGGGTGAAGGAACTAGGCAAAATGGTGCCGTAACTTCGGGAGAAGGCACGCTGGCGCGTAGGTGAAGTCCCTTGCGGATGGAGCTGAAGCCAGTCGCAGATACCAGCTGGCTGCAACTGTTTAATAAAAACACAGCACTGTGCAAACACGAAAGTGGACGTATACGGTGTGACGCCTGCCCGGTGCCGGAAGGTTAATTGATGGGGTTATGGGTAACCAGAAGCTCTTGATCGAAGCCCCGGTAAACGGCGGCCGTAACTATAACGGTCCTAAGGTAGCGAAATTCCTTGTCGGGTAAGTTCCGACCTGCACGAATGGCGTAATGATGGCCAGGCTGTCTCCACCCGAGACTCAGTGAAATTGAACTCGCTGTGAAGATGCAGTGTACCCGCGGCAAGACGGAAAGACCCCGTGAACCTTTACTATAGCTTGACACTGAACATTGAGCCTTGATGTGTAGGATAGGTGGGAGGCTTTGAAGTGTGGACGCCAGTCTGCATGGAGCCAACCTTGAAATACCACCCTTTAATGTTTGATGTTCTAACTCGGCCCCCTGATCGGGGGTGAGGACAGTGTCTGGTGGGTAGTTTGACTGGGGCGGTCTCCTCCCAAAGAGTAACGGAGGAGCACGAAGGTTAGCTAATCACGGTCGGACATCGTGAGGTTAGTGCAAAGGCATAAGCTAGCTTGACTGCGAGAGTGACGGCTCGAGCAGGTGCGAAAGCAGGTCTTAGTGATCCGGTGGTTCTGAATGGAAGGGCCATCGCTCAACGGATAAAAGGTACTCCGGGGATAACAGGCTGATACCGCCCAAGAGTTCATATCGACGGCGGTGTTTGGCACCTCGATGTCGGCTCATCACATCCTGGGGCTGAAGTAGGTCCCAAGGGTATGGCTGTTCGCCATTTAAAGTGGTACGCGAGCTGGGTTTAGAACGTCGTGAGACAGTTCGGTCCCTATCTGCCGTGGGCGTTGGAAGATTGAGAGGGGTTGCTCCTAGTACGAGAGGACCGGAGTGAACGCACCACTGGTGTTCGGGTTGTCATGCCAATGGCATTGCCCGGTAGCTAAGTGCGGAAAAGATAAGCGCTGAAAGCATCTAAGCGCGAAACTTGCCTCAAGATGAGTCTTCCCTGGGCCTTTAAGGCCCCTGAAGGAACGTTTAAGACTAAGACGTTGATAGGCTGGGTGTGTAAGTGCAGCGATGCATTGAGCTAACCAGTACTAATGAACCGTGAGGCTTAACCTTACAACACCGAAGGTGTTTTAGAGACGCGATTTGATTTTCAGCGAAGTTCCGAGATTGGATTGACTGGCGGCGTGGAAACGTTGCGGGTTGATTGAAACAGAATTTGCCTGGCGGCAATAGCGCGGTGGTCCCACCTGACCCCATGCCGAACTCAGAAGTGAAACGCCGTAGCGCCGATGGTAGTGTGGGGTCTCCCCATGCGAGAGTAGGACACTGCCAGGCATCAAACAAAGTAAGAAGCCTCATGCGAAAGCATGAGGCTTTTTGCGTTATTCATCGCTAAATAATCTGTAATATCCATGCCTGGTGACCCAGTAATAATACGTATAGTTGGGTTATTGTTTATTCAGTCGATGTTTATCCATTGGGAAAGCATATAAAGCTGAAATAAATTACTACGCTAATAAACAATGTATTTATACGTTTCCTCTACGACTGTGTTATTAGTCTGATCGCGTGCAGAATAATTTTCTATTGCCATGAGTCTGGAATTATTGCGATATTTCATCCAGATAGATTGAGAGTCACCTTGATTTGTTTCATGATTTTGCCTGCTACTACGCATTATCAAAAAACAAATAATAGCCACAAAAATTTATTCGAGTAGACTAAGTGCAATTATTCCGGAATGGGTATTCAATATCATGTCTACTGAAAGCGCGTCTTTAAAAAATCACAATACCTTTGCGCTCCCGGTCAATGCAGCGCAATTGGTCATTGCAGAGAACATCGAGTTAATGATTAAGGTCTGGCAGAAGACGAAAAAACGTCAAGAGCCGCTGCTGGTTCTTGGAGAGGGCAGTAATGTCCTGTTTTTAGAAGACTTTGCTGGCACGGTCATGATTAACCGCCTGCACGGTATTAAGGTCAGGGAAGAGCAGGATAGCTGGCATCTTCATGTCAGCGCCGGTGAGAGCTGGCATGAGCTGGTAAAAAGAACGCTCGACGGCGGTATGCCCGGTTTGGAAAATCTGGCTCTGATCCCTGGCTGCGTCGGTTCGGCTCCTATCCAGAATATCGGCGCGTATGGCGTTGAATGGAAAGATGTCTGTGAATACGTCGACCTGCTCAATCTGACGACCGGAGAGATCGATCGGATGGTGCCTGAACGCTGCAACTTTGGCTACCGGGAAAGTATTTTCAAACATCAGTTTAAAGTCGGCTATCTCATCGTTGCCGTCGGTATACGGCTGAATAAACAGTGGCAGCCGCTATTGAGCTATGGCGATCTGACTAAGCTGGATAAAGAGACGGTAACGCCGCATCAGGTATTTGACGCAGTTTGCGCGATGCGTCGCAGTAAACTCCCGGATCCGAGAGAAACCGGCAACGCCGGCAGCTTTTTCAAGAATCCGGTGGTGGAGAAGGAGCAGGCCACAGAACTGTTAGCTGCTTACCCTGCTATGCCGCATTTCCCGCAGGCGGATGGTCGGGTGAAACTGGCCGCAGGGTGGCTGATCGATCAATGCGCGTTAAAAGGCTATCGTATCGGCGGGGCTGCGGTGCATAGTAAGCAGGCGCTGGTGTTGATTAACCAGGATAATGCCGTTAGCCAGGATATCGTTGCGCTGGCGCGCCACGTGCGCAACACGGTTGCAGAGAAGTTTAGCGTCTGGCTTGAACCTGAGGTGCGCTTTATTGCATCGGCAGGTGAAGTAGACGCTGTAGAGGCTATTTCATGAGAGATACGACGGTTCCATTAAAGCTCATCGCCATGCTGGCCGATGGAGATTTCCATTCGGGTGAACAGCTGGGTGAATATTTGGGCATGAGCCGTGCCGCGGTTAACAAGCATATTCAAACCGTCAGAGAGTGGGGCGTAGACGTGTTTACCGTCCCGGGGAAAGGCTACAGCCTGCCGGCGCCGATTCAACTGCTCGAAGCGCAGCGTATTACAGCATTGCTGGATGAGAAGCAGGTGACGGTGTTGCCGGTAGTGGATTCAACCAACCAGTATTTGCTCGATCGTATCGCCAGTTTGCAATCCGGCGATGCCTGTGTGGCAGAATATCAGCAGGCGGGGCGAGGTCGTCGCGGGCGCCAGTGGGTGTCTCCGTTCGGTGCCAACCTCTATTTGTCGATGTTTTGGCGTTTGGAGCAGGGACCGGCGGCGGCGATTGGCCTTAGTCTGGTGATCGGCATCGTGATGACCGAGGTGCTGCAGCGTTTGGGGGCAGAAAAAGTCCGGGTGAAGTGGCCGAATGATCTTTACCTGAATGACCGAAAACTGGCGGGTATTCTCGTTGAATTGACCGGTAAAACCGGCGATGCTGCACAGATTGTGATCGGCGCCGGTATCAACCTGGCAATGCGGGATACGCAGAGCGACAGTATTAATCAGGGTTGGATTAACCTGCAGGAGGCGGGGATTGCTATCGATCGCAATGAGCTTGCCGCTACGTTACTCAATGAGATGCGTCAGTCATTGCGGCAGTTTGAAAGTGAAGGACTGTCGCCTTTCATTGCACGTTGGCGTGAGCTGGATAACTTTATCGATCGTCCGGTCAAACTCTTGATTGGTGAGCAGCAGATCCTGGGGATTGCGCGCGGCATCGATCAGCAGGGTGCATTGCTGCTTGAACAGGATGGCGTGATCAAACCCTTTATCGGCGGTGAGATCTCATTACGCAGTGCCGAGTGATCGTGTAGCCAGCAGGGGACACGGTTGTCCCCTGCAAAACGCTACTTTCTAAGGCGCACATGCTCGACGGCATGATTGGCGCTTTTTGTCATGATCAGACTGGCGCGCTCACGCGTCGGCAGAATATTCTGTTGTAAATTTAAGCCATTAATCTCATTCCATAGCTGAGTGGCGATTTTCACCGCTTCACTCTCCGAGAGTTTGGCATAGTTATGGAAATAGGAGTTTGGGTTGGAGAACGCGCCCTGGCGGAACTTCAGGAAGCGGTTGATATACCAGGTCTGCAGCAGATCGGCAGGTGCATCGACGTAAATAGAGAAATCGACAAAGTCTGAGACAAAGACGTGGTGTGGGTCGTGCGGATAGTCCATGCCGCTTTGCAGAACGTTCAGGCCTTCCAGAATCAGAATATCCGGCTGTTCAATGACCTTATTGCCATCGGGCACGACGTCATAAATCAGGTGTGAGTAAACCGGTGCGGTGACGCGTTTAGCGCCTGATTTCACTTCTGAGACAAATTTCACCAGGCTATGCATGTCGTAAGACTGCGGGAAGCCTTTCTTTTTCATCAGACCGCGTTCGTTCAGTACTCTGTTGGGGTGCAGGAAGCCATCGGTGGTGACCAGTTCAACGCTGCGATGTTCCGGCCAGCTGCTAAGCAGCGCCTGCAGCAGACGTGCGGTGGTGCTTTTACCTACGGCAACGCTGCCGGCGATGCCGATCACATAGGGAATTTTCTGCCCGTCGGTGCCAAGAAATTGCTCCAGAACGGCCTGACGGCGTAGATTGGAACTGATGTAAAAGTTCAACAGTCGCGACAAGGGGAGGTAGATCTGCGCGACTTCCTCTAAAGAGAGATCTTCGTTAATCCCTTTCAGTTTAACAATTTCTTCTTCTGATAACGTCAGCGGCACCGAATCTCGCAACGCAGCCCATTGGGTACGATCGAACTGTAGGTACGGCGTTGCTAAAGATTGATCTCTTTTTATCATAAGCCAAATTCTGCCTGTTAACGCAGGTTGGGAAAGGCGCCGGACGCCAACTCCAGATAATAAACAAGCTGCATATTATAGACAGCTTCGTTTTTGGCGTAGACTTTTTTCAACTTTGTTGTCGATTGCGGTGAGAGAATGGTAATTGTGCGAACGGGCACGCACTTGTGAATGCGTGCGTTGCAAGGCGATATCAGAGAAAAGTAATGATATCGCGCGGGGTTCAGCTGGCCAATGAGCGGGATGCCGGATTGACCGCGAACAGTCGCTTATAGTAAATCACGGTAGGGTGGTAATAACCATCTGGGGTGGCGGCGTAGTCCGGCAGTTCTCCGAGGCAGTGGTACCCCATGGCACGATACAGCGATTCGGCGATGCTGCCAGCTTGCGTATCGAGATAGAGCAGGCCGCGCTGATGCTGTAGCGCCGTATTTTCCACGGTTTTCATCAGCGTGCGGCCGATGCCTTGACGACGCGCCTGGCTGTGCACCAGGAGCTTTTGAACCTCTGCGCGGTTGCGCCCATTGGGTTTTTGGCACAGTTCCAGCTGCACGCAACCGGTAACACCGCTTTCGTCTCTGGCAATCCATAACAGCAGCTCGCCTTTCGCCAGCGCCGGGCGCAGGCCGTGGAAGTAGCTGGCCGCCTCTTCTGGCGTAATGTCCTCGGTATAGCCGATTGATGCGCCCCCTTTTACGGCATCCAGCAGCAGTGCTGCCAACTCGCTGCGGTAGACCGGTAGCGTACTGGCATTTATCGGTACAATTTTCATCAACAACTCCTTGGTTAATGCGGGTAAGCAACCCATGCAATAAGCACGCCAACCGTCCGAAGGCACTGCTGATACGTCAACGGGGTGGTGTACGTTTGCGCGTCTGCACCATCATGGGGCACCATGATCGCTGATGATGCAGGCGTTGAAGAAAGAGGGAGACACCGTCAGTTGATCGCACTGAGCCGGCCGACACGCAGAAACATCGGCTCAAGGCTTGCAAAAAGCGGATGAAATTGTACAGAATGGTCGTCGCGTTTGATGGTTATTTGCGCGCGGAGCGAGCTGAATCCGCTGCAAAATGCAAAAATCGACTGTTTTATGAGCGAAAGTGCGCAGAACGCAATTTTTTTGTTGCATAGCCCGCGCTCTCTACCTAGAATGCGCTGCACTTGATGCCGGCTTAGCTCAGTAGGTAGAGCAACTGACTTGTAATCAGTAGGTCACCAGTTCGATTCCGGTAGCCGGCACCATCAAGTACCTGTAGTTAAAATCTGGTGGGGTTCCCGAGCGGCCAAAGGGAGCAGACTGTAAATCTGCCGTCACAGACTTCGAAGGTTCGAATCCTTCCCCCACCACCATTTTTAACCTTGTTAGCAAGGTTAAACCGCACGGCAGCCAGTATGATGAATGCCGGGCGGGGAAGGTAAACCGGTTTGCACAGCGTGTTTAAGGCTGTACAAAACGAAGGGTGAGGAATTCAGCGACCAACCGTCCTTTCCCCATCCCAATATCTGCAGAAAAATCAGGTAGCCGAGTTCCAGGATGCGGGCATCGTATAATGGCTATTACCTCAGCCTTCCAAGCTGATGATGTGGGTTCGATTCCCACTGCCCGCTCCAAGATGTGCTGATATAGCTCAGTTGGTAGAGCGCACCCTTGGTAAGGGTGAGGTCGGCAGTTCGAATCTGCCTATCAGCACCACTTCTTATTTTCTCGCCCCCTGATTCTCTTTCTGTTCTGAATTCAGCAAGCATTAAGCTTGGTTGATGTGGTGATACCACCGATTTATCCGTGTCTTAGAGGGACAATCGATGTCTAAAGAAAAGTTTGAACGTACAAAACCGCACGTTAACGTCGGTACTATCGGCCACGTTGACCATGGTAAAACAACGCTGACCGCTGCAATCACTACCGTACTGTCTAAAACCTACGGCGGTGCTGCTCGCGCTTTCGACCAGATCGATAACGCGCCAGAAGAAAAAGCTCGTGGTATCACCATCAACACTTCTCACGTTGAGTATGACACCCCGACTCGTCACTACGCGCACGTTGACTGCCCAGGGCACGCCGACTACGTGAAAAACATGATCACCGGTGCAGCGCAGATGGACGGCGCAATCCTGGTAGTAGCAGCGACTGACGGCCCAATGCCTCAGACCCGTGAGCACATCCTGCTGGGCCGCCAGGTAGGCGTACCTTACATCATCGTATTCATGAACAAATGCGACATGGTAGATGATGAAGAGCTGCTGGAACTGGTAGAGATGGAAGTTCGCGAACTGCTGTCTGCTTACGATTTCCCTGGCGACGACCTGCCGGTAATCCGTGGTTCCGCGCTGAAAGCGCTGGAAGGCGAAGCCGAGTGGGAAGCGAAGATTGTTGAGCTGGCAGAAGCGCTGGACAGCTACATCCCAGAGCCAGAGCGTGCTGTAGACAAGCCGTTCCTGCTGCCAATCGAAGACGTCTTCTCCATCTCTGGTCGTGGTACCGTTGTTACCGGTCGTGTAGAGCGCGGTATCATCAAAGTCGGTGAAGAAGTTGAAATCGTTGGTATCAAAGACACCGTTAAGTCTACCTGTACTGGCGTAGAAATGTTCCGCAAACTGCTGGACGAAGGCCGTGCTGGTGAGAACGTAGGTGTTCTGCTGCGTGGTATCAAGCGTGAAGAAATCGAACGTGGTCAGGTACTGGCGAAGCCAGGTTCAATCAAGCCACACACCCAGTTCGAATCTGAAGTGTACATTCTGTCCAAAGACGAAGGCGGCCGTCATACTCCGTTCTTCAAAGGCTACCGTCCACAGTTCTACTTCCGTACAACTGACGTGACCGGTACCATCGAACTGCCAGAAGGCGTAGAGATGGTAATGCCAGGCGACAACGTGAACATGGTAGTAACCCTGATTCACCCAATCGCGATGGACGACGGTCTGCGTTTCGCAATCCGTGAAGGCGGCCGTACCGTAGGCGCGGGTGTTGTTGCTAAAGTTATCGCTTAATCGCTGATAACATTTGACGCGACACGCGGTAAAAGGGCATCATTTGATGCCCTTTTTCTACGCTGTGAACTAGAACCTATCTCATCAGCGATTTTACGTTCATAATCATTGGTGAGATGGGCTCTTAAAAGCGTATTGACAGGGTACGTCATCGCGTAAAACACCGAATGCTGTTTGAAGAGCATCTAATCGGTTTGGTTTGCCTCGCAATGCGAGGCAAAGTTGTTTGTTCTGAATCATAAGTGACAGGTTGGTTTATGAGTGCGAATACCGAGGCTCAAGGGAGCGGGCGCGGCCTGGAAGTGATGAAGTGGCTAATCGTCGCCGTTCTGTTGGTTGTGGCTATTGTCGGTAACTATTACTACCGCGATTTCAGCCTGCCATTGCGTGCGCTGGCTGTGGTTGTGGTGATTGCTATTGCGGGCGCCATCGCCCTGATGACGACCAAAGGTAAAGCCACCGTAGCGTTCGCGCGTGAAGCGCGTACCGAAGTACGTAAAGTGATTTGGCCAACGCGCCAGGAAACGCTGCACACCACATTGATCGTTGCCGCGGTAACTGCCGTGATGTCTTTGATTCTGTGGGGGCTGGATGGCGTTCTGGTCCGTCTGGTATCGTTTATTACTGGCCTGAGGTTCTAAAATGTCTGAAGCTCCAAAAAAACGTTGGTACGTCGTTCAGGCGTTTTCTGGTTTTGAAGGTCGCGTAGCGCAATCGCTGCGTGAACACATCAAACTGCACGATATGGAAGAGCTGTTCGGCGAAGTCATGGTGCCTACGGAAGAAGTGGTTGAAATCCGTGGTGGCCAGCGTCGTAAGAGCGAACGCAAATTCTTCCCGGGTTACGTGCTGGTTCAAATGGTGATGAACGATGCCAGCTGGCACTTGGTGCGCAGCGTTCCGCGCGTGATGGGCTTTATTGGCGGTACGTCGGATCGCCCTGCGCCAATCAGCGACAAAGAAGTTGACGCCATCATGAACCGCCTGCAGCAGGTTGGCGATAAGCCACGTCCGAAAACGCTGTTCGAACCGGGTGAACTGGTGCGCGTTAACGACGGTCCGTTTGCTGACTTTAACGGCGTGGTGGAAGAAGTGGATTACGAAAAGAGCCGCCTGAAGGTTTCCGTTTCCATCTTCGGTCGTGCAACGCCGGTAGAACTGGACTTCAGCCAGGTGGAGAAAGGCTGATCGTTTAATCATCAGCTATCCGGGCTTTACGTCTTGTATGAGGCGCGAAATTAAACTATAATTTCGCGCCTTTTGTTTTTAGAGGCCTTGCTCATTGGTTTGAGCGGGGTGAAACACGGGGAGCCTCTTGCGAGGCGATACTACCCATACGAGGAAATTTCAATGGCCAAGAAAGTACAAGCCTACGTTAAGCTGCAGGTTGCAGCTGGTATGGCTAACCCGAGCCCGCCAGTCGGTCCAGCTCTGGGTCAGCAAGGTGTTAACATCATGGAATTCTGTAAGGCGTTCAATGCTAAGACTGACAGCATTGAAAAAGGCCTGCCGATCCCGGTTGTTATTACCGTTTATTCTGATCGCTCCTTCACCTTCGTTACCAAAACTCCGCCAGCAGCAGTTCTGCTGAAAAAAGCGGCTGGTATCAAGTCTGGTTCTGGCAAGCCGAACAAAGACAAAGTCGGTAAAGTGACCAGTGCTCAGGTACGTGAAATCGCAGAAACCAAAGCTGCGGACATGACTGGTTCCGACGTTGAAGCGATGATTCGCTCCATCGAAGGTACTGCTCGTTCCATGGGCCTGGTAGTGGAGGATTAATAGATGGCTAAGCTGACCAAGCGCATGCGCGTGATCCGTGACAAAGTTGATGCTACTAAACAGTATGACATCACCGAAGCTGTTGCTCTGCTGAAAGAGCTGGCCACCGCTAAATTCGTAGAAAGCGTAGACGTTGCCGTTAACCTGGGCATCGACGCGCGTAAATCTGATCAAAACGTTCGCGGCGCTACCGTTCTGCCACACGGCACCGGTCGCAGCGTACGCGTTGCCGTCTTCGCTCAAGGCCCTAACGCTGAAGCTGCAAAAGCAGCTGGTGCAGAGCTGGTAGGCATGGAAGATCTGGCCGATCAGATCAAGAAAGGCGAAATGAACTTTGACGTTGTTATCGCATCTCCAGATGCAATGCGCGTTGTTGGCCAACTGGGCCAGGTTCTGGGTCCACGTGGCCTGATGCCAAACCCGAAAGTGGGTACCGTTACGCCGAACGTTGCTGAAGCAGTGAAAAACGCTAAAGCAGGTCAGATTCGTTACCGTAACGACAAAAACGGCATCATCCATACCACTATCGGTAAGGTTGATTTCGAAGCAGCTCAGCTGAAAGAAAACCTGGAAGCCCTGCTGGTTGCGCTGAAAAAAGCGAAACCATCTCAGGCTAAAGGCGTTTACATCAAGAAAGTTAGCCTCTCCACCACCATGGGTGCTGGCGTTGCTATCGATCAGAGCGGCCTGACTGCTGTAGCGAGCTAATCGTTTAGACGATTAATCGCTTTGACTTGGGGCATATTTTCGCCTAGAATCTTATGCCCCAAGGTTCTGCCGTTTTTATCGGCGGAACACAAGAATTTTCGGTTGGAGCCTGGCCTAATCCAGGCCTCCGTCCAAGACCGCAGGTGTATCGCAAGATGCTTAATTTTCCTGCGTAGACGGTGACAGAGCCTAAAGAAATTTTTTATAAAAGAATGTCTTTGCTGGATTCTGCTCACCGTGTTAAGCCGCTTGATCTGCTGTTTCGGCAGCGATTAAGTGAAGTGAGTTCCGGGGGATGTTCCCCGGCTAATCCAGGAGCAAAAAGCTAATGGCATTAAATCTTCAAGACAAACAAGCGATTGTTGCTGAAGTCAACGAAGTAGCCAAAGGCGCGCTGTCTGCGGTTGTTGCGGATTCCCGCGGCGTTACCGTAGGTAAAATGACTGAACTGCGTAAAGCAGGTCGTGAAGCTGGCGTTTACATGCGTGTTGTTCGCAACACCCTGATGCGTCGCGTTGTTGAAGGCACTCCGTTCGAATGCCTGAAAGACACGTTTGTCGGTCCAACCTTGATTGCATTCTCTACTGAACACCCGGGCGCTGCTGCTCGTCTGTTCAAAGAGTTCGCGAAAGCGAATGCAGAGTTCGAGGTTAAAGCTGCGGCCTTTGAAGGTGAGCTGATCCCTGCGGCGCAAATCGACCGCCTGGCAACGCTGCCAACTTACGAAGAAGCAATCGCACGCCTGATGTCGACCATGAAAGAAGCCGCTGCCGGCAAACTGGTTCGTACTCTGGCTGCTGTACGCGATCAGAAAGAAGCTGCATAAGCCGCTCTTTCTTAGCCTTTGCTAACGTATTTAAACTATTTCTGAATCTTAGGAACAATTGTTATGTCTATCACTAAAGACCAAATCCTGGAAGCAGTAGCTGCTATGTCCGTAATGGACGTTGTTGAGCTGGTTTCCGCTATGGAAGAAAAATTCGGTGTTTCTGCTGCTGCTGCTGTAGCTGTTGCTGCTGGCGGTGCTGCTGAAGCTGCTGAAGAGAAAACTGAATTCGACGTTATCCTGAAAGCTGCAGGCGCTAACAAAGTTGCTGTTATCAAAGCAGTACGTGGCGCTACCGGCCTGGGTCTGAAAGAAGCTAAAGACCTGGTTGAATCTGCTCCAGCCGCTCTGAAAGAAGGCGTGAGCAAAGATGACGCTGAAGCTCTGAAAAAATCCCTGGAAGAAGCTGGCGCTGAAGTTGAAGTTAAATAAGCCAACCCTTCCGGTTGCAGCCTAAGCGATTAGGCTGATGGCTGGTGACTTTTTAGTCACCAGCCTTTTTGCGCTGTAGGGCGCCAGTAGCGTTTCACACTGTTTGGCTACTGGATTGCCTCCCAATATTTGTTTCTATCGACGACTTAATATACTGCAGCTGTGCGCTCCAGGAGTTCTGGGGGCAGGTGCAATGAAATGGTTTAAGAGTGATAGCAAGAGGTATTGCGGAAAGTGTCCTCGCTTTCCGGTCGACAAAATAGTGTTGCATGAACTGTCCTAATCGGACGGACAGAGAGGTTCTACTTTTCAGCGAGCTGAGGAACCCTATGGTTTACTCCTATACCGAGAAAAAACGTATTCGTAAGGATTTTGGTAAGCGTCCACAAGTGTTGGATGTGCCATATCTCCTTTCTATCCAGCTTGACTCGTTCCAGAAGTTTATCGAGCAAGATCCAGAAGGGCAGTACGGCCTTGAAGCCGCCTTCCGTTCTGTATTCCCAATCCAGAGCTACAGTGGCAATTCGGAGCTGCAATACGTTAGCTACCGTCTTGGTGAGCCGGTGTTCGACGTCAAAGAGTGCCAGATTCGTGGTGTGACGTTCTCTGCACCGCTGCGCGTTAAACTGCGCCTGGTCATCTATGAGCGAGAAGCACCAGAAGGTACGGTCAAAGACATCAAGGAACAAGAAGTCTACATGGGCGAAATTCCGCTCATGACCGAAAACGGTACCTTTGTTATTAACGGTACTGAGAGGGTTATCGTATCCCAGCTGCACCGTAGTCCTGGCGTATTCTTCGACAGCGATAAGGGTAAAACCCACTCTTCGGGTAAAGTGCTGTATAACGCACGCATCATCCCTTACCGCGGTTCCTGGTTGGACTTCGAGTTTGACCCGAAAGACAACCTGTTCGTGCGTATCGACCGCCGTCGTAAACTGCCGGCCTCGATCATTCTGCGCGCGCTGAACTACACCTCAGAACAGATCCTTGACCTGTTCTTCGAGAAAGTTGTTTTCGAAATTCGCGACAACAAGCTGCAGATGGAGCTGGTTCCTGAGCGTCTGCGTGGTGAGACCGCTTCGTTTGATATCGAAGCCAACGGCAAAATCTACGTTGAGAAAGGTCGTCGCATCACCGCTCGCCATATCCGTCAGCTTGAAAAAGACGATATCAAGAGTATCGAAGTGCCGGTTGAGTACATCGCGGGCAAAGTGGTCGCCAAAGACTACATCGATACCAATACCGGCGAACTGATCTGCTCCGCCAACATGGAGCTGTCGCTGGATCTGCTGGCGAAGCTGAGCCAGTCTGGTCACAAGCGTATCGAAACGCTGTTCACCAACGATCTGGATCACGGCGCCTACATCTCCGAGACGCTGCGTGTCGACCCGACCAATGACCGCCTGAGCGCGCTGGTTGAGATCTACCGCATGATGCGTCCTGGCGAGCCACCGACGCGTGAAGCAGCAGAAAGCCTGTTCGAGAACCTGTTCTTCTCCGAAGACCGCTACGATTTGTCCGCGGTCGGCCGTATGAAGTTCAACCGTTCTCTGCTGCGCGACGAGATCGAAGGTTCAGGTATCCTGAGCCAGGAAGACATCATCGATGTGATGAAGAAGCTCATCGATATCCGTAACGGTAAAGGCGAAGTGGACGATATCGACCACCTCGGCAACCGTCGCATCCGCTCCGTGGGCGAAATGGCTGAGAACCAGTTCCGCGTAGGTCTGGTGCGCGTTGAGCGTGCGGTGAAAGAGCGTCTGTCTCTGGGCGACCTGGACACCCTGATGCCTCAGGACATGATCAACGCCAAGCCGATTTCGGCGGCGGTGAAAGAGTTCTTCGGCTCAAGCCAGCTGTCCCAGTTTATGGACCAGAACAACCCGCTGTCCGAGATCACGCACAAGCGTCGTATCTCCGCATTGGGCCCGGGCGGTTTGACCCGTGAGCGCGCCGGCTTCGAAGTACGTGACGTACACCCAACCCACTACGGTCGTGTATGTCCAATCGAAACCCCGGAAGGTCCGAACATCGGTCTGATCAACTCCCTGTCCGTGTACGCACAGACTAACGAGTATGGCTTCCTGGAAACCCCGTACCGCCGCGTGCGTGACGGCGTGGTTACCGATGAAATCAATTACCTGTCCGCCATTGAAGAAGGCAACTTTGTTATCGCCCAGGCTAACTCCAACCTGGATGATGACGGCCGCTTCGTGGAAGACTTGGTCACCTGCCGCAGCAAGGGCGAATCCAGCCTGTTCAGCCGCGATCAGGTTGACTATATGGACGTTTCCACCCAGCAGGTTGTATCCGTTGGTGCGTCTCTGATTCCATTCCTGGAACACGATGACGCCAACCGTGCATTGATGGGTGCGAACATGCAACGTCAGGCGGTGCCAACCCTGCGTGCTGACAAGCCGCTGGTCGGTACCGGTATGGAACGCGCAGTAGCGGTTGACTCCGGCGTAACCGCCGTTGCCAAACGCGGCGGTGTGATCCAGTACGTGGATGCTTCCCGTATCGTTATCAAAGTTAACGAAGACGAGATGTACCCGGGCGAAGCAGGCATCGACATTTATAACCTGACCAAGTACACCCGTTCCAACCAGAACACCTGCATCAACCAGATGCCGTGTGTCAACCTGGGCGAGCCTATCGAGCGCGGCGACGTGCTGGCAGACGGCCCGTCTACCGATCTGGGTGAACTGGCGCTGGGTCAGAACATGCGTGTGGCGTTCATGCCTTGGAACGGTTACAACTTCGAAGACTCCATCTTGGTGTCCGAACGCGTAGTCCAGGAAGACCGCTTCACCACCATCCATATTCAGGAACTGGCTTGCGTGTCGCGCGACACCAAACTGGGGCCTGAAGAGATCACCGCCGATATCCCGAACGTGGGTGAAGCTGCGCTCTCTAAACTGGATGAATCCGGTATCGTATACATCGGTGCGGAAGTGACCGGCGGCGACATTCTGGTTGGTAAGGTAACGCCGAAAGGCGAGACCCAGCTGACGCCAGAAGAGAAACTGCTGCGTGCGATCTTCGGTGAGAAAGCGTCCGATGTGAAAGACTCTTCTCTGCGTGTGCCGAACGGCGTTTCCGGTACCGTTATCGACGTACAGGTCTTTACCCGCGATGGCGTGGAAAAAGACAAGCGTGCGCTCGAAATCGAAGAGATGCAGCTGAAGCAGGCGAAGAAAGACCTGACTGAAGAACTGCAGATCCTGGAAGCCGGTCTGTTTGCGCGTATCCACGCGGTGCTGGTTGCCGGCGGCGTTGAAGCTGACAAGCTGAGCCAACTGCCGCGCGATCGCTGGCTGGAACTGGGCCTGACCGACGAAGAGAAGCAAAACCAGCTGGAGCAGCTGGCCGAGCAGTACGACGAACTGAAAGCCGACTTCGAGAAGAAACTGGAAGCCAAGCGTCGTAAGATCACCCAAGGCGACGATCTGGCACCTGGCGTGCTGAAAATCGTCAAGGTGTACCTGGCGGTTAAACGTCAGATCCAGCCGGGTGATAAAATGGCAGGTCGCCACGGTAACAAGGGTGTTATCTCCAAGATCAACCCGATCGAAGATATGCCTTACGATGAAAACGGCACGCCGGTAGACATCGTACTGAACCCGCTGGGCGTACCATCACGTATGAACATCGGTCAGATCCTGGAAACCCACCTGGGTATGGCGGCGAAAGGCATTGGTGAGAAGATCAACCAGATGCTCAAGCAGCAGCAGGAAGTGGCCAAACTGCGTGAATTCATCCAGAAAGCCTACGATCTGGGTGACGACGTTTGCCAGAAAGTCGACCTGAACACCTTCAGCGATGACGAAGTGATGCGTCTGGCAGAGAACCTGAAAAAAGGTATGCCAATCGCAACGCCGGTGTTCGATGGTGCGAGAGAGACTGAAATCAAGAAACTGCTGGAAATGGGCGGTATCCCGACCTCCGGTCAGATTACGCTGTTCGATGGCCGTACCGGCGAGCAATTTGAGCGCCAGGTAACCGTAGGCTATATGTACATGCTGAAACTGAACCACCTGGTTGACGATAAAATGCACGCTCGTTCAACCGGTTCTTACAGCCTGGTTACGCAGCAGCCTCTGGGTGGTAAAGCGCAGTTCGGTGGCCAACGCTTCGGTGAGATGGAAGTGTGGGCGCTGGAAGCATACGGCGCAGCTTATACCCTGCAGGAAATGCTTACCGTTAAGTCGGATGACGTTAACGGCCGTACCAAGATGTACAAAAACATCGTGGATGGCGACCACCGTATGGAACCGGGCATGCCGGAATCCTTCAACGTATTGTTGAAAGAGATCCGCTCGCTGGGTATCAACATCGAACTGGAAGACGAGTAATCGGCTTTCAGCCTCAGGCTCCTCGCCTAGGAGCCGGAGCGTGGTTGTTCAGGTCACACGGGAAGAGGCGATGTTTGCCTCTTCCCAACAGGTTTAACTCCGACAGGAGCCAATCCGTGAAAGACTTATTGAAGTTTCTGAAAGCGCAAACTAAGACCGAAGAGTTTGATGCGATCAAGATTGCTCTGGCATCGCCAGACATGATCCGTTCGTGGTCGTTCGGTGAAGTTAAGAAGCCGGAAACCATTAACTACCGTACGTTCAAACCAGAGCGTGACGGTTTGTTCTGTGCCCGTATCTTCGGGCCGGTAAAAGATTACGAGTGCCTGTGCGGTAAGTACAAGCGCTTGAAGCACCGCGGCGTTATCTGTGAGAAGTGCGGCGTTGAAGTGACCCAGACCAAAGTGCGTCGTGAGCGCATGGGCCACATCGAACTGGCTTCGCCAACCGCGCATATCTGGTTCCTGAAATCGCTGCCGTCCCGCATCGGTTTGCTGCTGGATATGCCGCTGCGTGACATCGAACGCGTGCTGTACTTCGAATCCTACGTGGTGGTTGAAGGCGGTATGACCAACCTCGAGCGCCGTCAGATCCTGACCGAAGAGCAGTATCTGGACGCGCTGGAAGAGTTCGGTGACGAATTCGACGCCAAGATGGGTGCAGAAGCGATCCAGGCCCTGTTGAAAAACATGGATCTGGAGCAAGAGTGTGAAACTCTGCGCGAAGAGCTGAACGAAACCAACTCCGAAACCAAGCGTAAGAAGCTGACCAAGCGTATCAAGCTGCTGGAAGCGTTCGTACAGTCCGGCAACAAGCCGGAGTGGATGATCCTGACCGTGCTGCCGGTACTGCCGCCGGATCTGCGTCCGCTGGTTCCGCTGGATGGCGGTCGTTTCGCGACCAGCGATCTGAACGATCTGTATCGTCGCGTCATCAACCGTAACAACCGTTTGAAGCGCCTGCTGGATCTGGCCGCGCCGGACATCATCGTGCGCAACGAAAAGCGTATGCTGCAAGAAGCGGTAGATGCGCTGCTGGATAACGGCCGTCGCGGTCGTGCGATCACCGGTTCCAACAAACGTCCTCTGAAATCTTTGGCCGACATGATCAAAGGTAAGCAGGGTCGTTTCCGTCAGAACCTGCTCGGTAAGCGTGTTGACTACTCCGGCCGTTCCGTTATCACCGTTGGCCCATACCTGCGTCTGCACCAGTGTGGCCTGCCGAAGAAAATGGCGCTGGAGCTGTTCAAACCGTTCATCTACGGCAAGCTGGAGCTGCGTGGCCTGGCCACCACTATCAAAGCCGCCAAGAAAATGGTTGAGCGCGAAGAAGCCGTCGTCTGGGATATCCTGGATGAAGTGATCCGCGAACACCCGGTACTGCTGAACCGTGCACCAACCCTGCACCGTTTGGGTATCCAGGCTTTTGAACCGGTACTGATCGAAGGTAAAGCCATCCAGCTGCACCCGCTGGTTTGTGCGGCGTATAACGCCGACTTCGATGGTGACCAGATGGCTGTTCACGTACCGCTGACGCTGGAAGCCCAGCTGGAAGCGCGTGCGCTGATGATGTCGACCAACAACATCCTGTCTCCGGCGAACGGCGAGCCAATCATCGTTCCGTCTCAGGACGTTGTACTGGGTCTGTACTACATGACCCGTGACTGTGTTAACGCCAAAGGCGAAGGCATGGTGCTGAGTGGTCCTAAAGAAGCCGAGCGTATTTACCGCGCTGGCCTGGCCTCGCTGCATGCGCGCGTTAAAGTGCGTATCACTGAAGAAGTGAAAGATGCGGAAGGCGAGTGGACGACGCAGACCAGCCTGGTGGACACCACCATCGGCCGCGCCATCCTGTGGATGATCGTGCCGAAGGGCCTGCCGTACTCTATCGTTAACCAGCCGTTGGGCAAAAAAGCGATCTCCAAGATGCTGAACACCTGTTACCGCATCATGGGGCTGAAACCGACCGTTATCTTTGCTGACCAGATCATGTACACCGGTTTTGCTTACGCAGCCCGTTCAGGCGCTTCCGTAGGCATCGACGACATGGTTATCCCGGCGAAGAAAGCCGAGATCATCGAAGAAGCGGAAACCGAAGTTGCCGAGATCCAGGAGCAGTTCCAGTCTGGTCTGGTTACCGCCGGCGAACGCTACAACAAGGTTATCGATATCTGGGCTGCGGCCAACGAACGCGTTGCTAAAGCGATGATGGAAAACCTGTCGGTAGAAGACGTGGTTAACCGTGACGGCGAAGTGGAACAGCAGGTTTCCTTCAACAGCATCTTTATGATGGCCGACTCCGGTGCGCGTGGTTCCGCCGCTCAGATTCGTCAGCTGGCCGGTATGCGTGGCCTGATGGCGAAGCCGGACGGTTCCATCATCGAAACGCCAATCACCGCGAACTTCCGTGAAGGTCTGAACGTACTCCAGTACTTCATCTCCACGCACGGTGCGCGTAAAGGTCTGGCGGATACCGCACTGAAAACCGCGAACTCCGGTTATCTGACGCGTCGTCTGGTTGACGTTGCGCAGGATCTGGTGGTGACCGAAGACGACTGTGGCACCCACGACGGCATCCTGATGACCCCGGTCATCGAAGGTGGCGACGTGAAAGAGCCGCTGCGTGAGCGCGTACTGGGTCGTGTGACCGCTGAAGAAGTGTTGAAGCCGGGTACGGCGGATATTCTGGTTCCGCGTAACACCCTGCTGAACGAAAAATGGTGTGATCTGTTAGAAGAAAACTCCGTTGACAGCGTGAAGGTTCGCTCTGTCGTTAGCTGTGAAACCGACTTCGGCGTGTGTGCAAACTGCTATGGTCGTGACCTGGCGCGTGGCCACATCATCAACAAAGGTGAGGCCATCGGCGTTATCGCGGCACAGTCCATCGGTGAGCCGGGTACCCAGCTGACGATGCGTACCTTCCACATCGGTGGTGCGGCATCGCGTGCGGCTGCTGAATCCAGCATCCAGGTGAAAAACAGCGGTAGCATCAAGCTGAGCAACGCCAAATTCGTTGTGAACAGCAGCGATAAGCTGGTGATCACCTCGCGTAACACCGAGCTGAAACTGATCGACGAATTCGGCCGTACCAAAGAAAGCTACAAGGTGCCTTACGGCGCCGTGATGGCGAAAGGTGACAACGCGGAAGTGACCGGCGGCGAGACCGTTGCGAACTGGGATCCGCACACCATGCCGGTAGTCAGTGAAGTGAGCGGTTTCATTCGCTTTGCCGATATGATCGACGGCCAGACGATTACTCGTCAGACCGACGAACTGACCGGTCTGTCATCGCTGGTGGTTCTGGATTCTGCAGAACGTACCGCGGGCGGTAAAGATTTGCGTCCTGCGCTGAAAATTGTTGACGCCAACGGCGACGACGTCCTGATCCCAGGCACCGATATGCCTGCTCAGTACTTCCTGCCGGGCAAAGCGATTGTTCAGCTGGAAGACGGCGTACAGATCGGTTCGGGTGATACCCTGGCGCGTATTCCGCAGGAATCCGGCGGTACCAAGGATATTACCGGTGGTCTGCCGCGCGTTGCGGATCTGTTCGAAGCTCGTCGTCCGAAAGAGCCGGCAATCCTGGCTGAAATCAGCGGGATTATCTCGTTCGGTAAAGAGACCAAAGGCAAACGCCGTCTGGTTATCACTCCGCTGGACGGCAGCGATGCCTACGAAGAGATGATTCCAAAATGGCGTCAGCTCAACGTGTTTGAAGGCGAACGCGTCGAACGTGGTGATGTGGTTTCCGATGGTCCAGAGTCGCCGCACGACATTCTGCGTCTGCGTGGTGTGCATGCGGTTACCCGCTACATCACCAACGAAGTGCAGGAAGTTTACCGTCTGCAAGGCGTTAAGATTAACGATAAGCACATCGAAGTTATCGTTCGTCAGATGCTGCGTAAAGGCACCATCGTTAGCGCTGGTGGCTCTGAGTTCCTGGAAGGCGAACAGGCTGAAGTGTCTCGCGTCAAGATTGCCAACCGCCAGCTGGAAGCAGATGGCAAGTTGGGTGCAACCTTCGCGCGCGACCTGCTGGGTATCACCAAGGCATCCTTGGCGACCGAGTCCTTCATCTCTGCTGCATCGTTCCAGGAAACGACGCGCGTTCTCACCGAAGCGGCGGTTGCCGGTAAGCGTGATGAACTGCGTGGCCTGAAAGAGAACGTCATCGTGGGCCGTCTGATCCCAGCCGGTACCGGTTACGCTTATCATCAGGACCGCATGCGCCGTCGTGCACAGGGCGAAGCACCGGTTGTTCCGCAGGTGAGCGCGGAAGAAGCGACTGCCAACCTGGCCGAATTGCTGAATGCAGGCCTGAACGGTAACGGCGACGAGTAATCGCGCCGCGGCCCGGTACGCCGGGCCAGTATTGATAAACCGTCCCTTTGGGGGCGGTTTTTTTTTGCCTGCGGACGGGGGCCGGGTGGGAGAAATGGAACCGGAGACGCATGGCGCTCTGGCCATACGCTCCGGGGTTGGTAAGGCAAGGTTATCAAGAGGGGGAGATAACCTTGGTTGGCTTCGGGATTGATAACCAACGCCGCCACTTTACGTCAATGGTCGGCGGCGGCCAGCGGCGTTTACCGAGGCTGCGCGCCGTTTCCAGCACTTTTCTCTGGCCGTTGAAAACGTTGCCGTTTATTGCGGTGCGCGTCCCAGATAGCTATCCCAGTCTTTCCATACCGGCTGCAGCCCGGCCTTGTCGATCGCCTGGGCGACCTGCTGCGGGGAGCGGCCGTCGTGCGGCTCAAACTGTTCCAGTTCCGGCGGCACATCGTCAGCGTAACCGCCCGGCTGCGTTTTGGAGCCGGCGCTGACGCTGTTAATGGCTAGCGGGATCACGTGATCGCGAAAATGCGGCGATTCGCGCGTGGACAGGGACAGTTCGACGTCAGGCGCAAACAGCCGGAAGGCGCAAATCAGTTGCACCAGCTGCGCTTCATCCATCAGTGACGCCGGTTCGATACCGCCGGCGCACGGCCGCAGACGCGGGAACGAAATCGAATAGCGGCTCTGCCAGTAGGTTTGCTGCAGATAGGCCAGATGCTCCGCCAGCAGATAGCAATCGGTGCGCCAGCTGTTGGACAGGCCGATCAGCGCCCCCAGTCCGATTTTGTCAATCCCGGCGCGCGCCAGGCGATCCGGCGTCGCCAGTCGCCAGTGGAAATCCTGCTTCTGTCCGCGCAGATGGTGCTGCTGGTAGGTGGCCGGATGATAGGTTTCCTGATACACCAGCACGCCGTCCAGCCCCAGGGTTTTCAGCTCCGCATACTCCTCCTGCGACATCGGCTGTACTTCCATCATCAGCGAACTGAACTGAGAGCGGATCTGCGGCAGATGGCGGCGAAAATAGTCCATGCCGACCTTAGTCTGGTGTTCGCCGGTGACCAGCAGCAGGTGCTCGAAACCCAGCGCCTTGATGGCGCGGCACTCTAGGGCGATCTCGTCGGCGTCCAGCGTTTTGCGCTTGATACGGTTGCTCATGGAAAAACCGCAGTAAGTGCAGTCATTGGCGCACAGGTTGGATAGGTAGAGCGGGACGTAGAAGCTGACCACGTTGCCGAAACGCTGGCGAGTCAGCTGTTGGGCGCGTTGCGCCAGCGGTTCGAGGTAGGGAGCCGCCGCCGGTGAAATCAGCGCCATAAAATCGTCCCGCGTCAGCTTCTCTGCGTTCAGCGCCCGCTCCACATCGCGCGCCGTTTTGCTGTTGATGCGCAGGGTGATGTCATCCCAGTCAAAGGTTTGCCAGCGTTGCGAGAAATCATCCGCCATCAGTCCACCTCCGCCGATTGGCTGAGAAATGCGGTCAGCGGGCTGGAGGCGGCCGCGCTGCGCTGGCTGTGGCCGAGGCCTGCCTGGCGCGCCAGCTCGCCGGCCTCCAGCGCCAGGCGGAAAGCCTGCGCCATATGTACCGGGTTGCGGGCGACGGCGATAGCGGTATTCACCAGCACCGCGTCGGCGCCCAGCTCCATTGCTTCCAGCGCGTGGCTGGGGGCGCCGATGCCGGCGTCAACCACCACCGGCACGTTGGCCTGCTCGATAATGATCTCCAGAAAATCGCGGGTGCGTAGCCCGCGGTTGGAGCCGATCGGCGCGCCCAGCGGCATCACCGCAGCGCAGCCCGCTTCCTCCAGCCGTTTGCACAGCACCGGGTCGGCGCCGCAGTAAGGCAGCACCACAAACCCCTCTTTGACCAGCGTTTCCGCAGCTTTCAGCGTTTCGATCGGGTCGGGCAGCAGGTACTTCACGTCCGGGTGGATTTCCAGCTTCACCCAATGGGTGCCGAGGGCTTCGCGCGCCAGCCTGGCGGCGAATACCGCTTCCGCGGCGGTTTTGGCGCCGGAAGTGTTGGGCAGCAGACGCACGCCCAACTGCCGCAGCGGCGCGAGAATGGCGTCGTTGCCGCCTTGCAGGTCGACGCGCTTCATGGCCATGGTCACCAGCTGTGAGCCGGACGCCTGCAGCGCGTCAAGCATCAGCGCCGGGGTGGCGAACTTGCCGGTGCCGGTGAATAAGCGTGAGGTAAAGGTGGTATCGGCGATTTGCAGCATATCAGCCTCCGGCAATCGCTTGGAAAAGCAGGATGTCATCGCCGTCCTGCACCAGATGATTGGCCCAGTCGGCGCGTGGGATGATGACGTGATTGATGGCGAGCGCGGTACCCGGCTGGTCGCGCGTCAGCTGCGACAGCAGGGCGCTGACGCTGAGCGGCGCCGCCAGCTCCAGCGTTTGGTCATTCAGGCGGATTTGCATAGATCGCCTCCGCAGATGGGGCACGACTGGGCTTTGCTCAGCTGCAGCGTATGCCAGCTTTGCTGTTTGCCATCGAACAGGCGCAGCTTGCCGCTGAGCGCGGAGGGCATGCCCGCCAGCATCTTGATGGCTTCCAGCGCCTGCAGCGTACCGATGACGCCGACCACCGGGCCGAGTACGCCGGCGGTGCGGCAGTTGCGCTGCGGCTCCGTCTGGTCAGGGTACAGGCAGGCGTAACATCCCTGCTGGAACGGCGGGGTGATGACCAGCAACTGCCCGCTGAAGCCGACCGCGCTGCCGCTGATAAGCGGCTTGCCGGCGGCCACGCACGTGGCATTGATTGCGTGGCGGGTCGCCATATTGTCGCTGCAGTCCAGCACCAGATCGGCGCGCGCCACCGCCTGTTGCAGTTCTGCGCCCTGCAGGCGCTGCGCCAGTGCGATCGACTCGACCTGCGGATTAAGCGCCTGCAGGTGGCGTTGGGCCAGTTGGGCCTTCCCGTGCGGCACGTCGGCGCTGCGGTAGAGGATCTGCCGCTGCAGATTGGTGAGATGCAGCTGGTCATCGTCCGCCAGCAGCAGCGTTCCGACGCCGGCGGCGGCCAGATACAGCGCCGCCGGCGATCCCAACCCGCCCAGGCCGACGATCAGCACGCTGGCGCCTTTGAGTTTTTCCTGCCCGTCGGGGCCGATGTCTTCCAGCAACAGCTGCCGGCTGTAACGTAAGAATTCGTGATCGCTGAGCATACCGTTACTCCTTGCCTTCAATCAGGCGCAGCAGTTCCGCCGTAGCGGCCCGCCAGTCCGGCGCCTGGGTGATGGCACTCACCACCGCCACGCTGCCGACGCCGCAGGCCAATACCGCCGGGACGCGATCGAGGCTGATGCCGCCGATCGCCACCGTGGGATACGCCGCCAGCGTCGCCACGTGGCGCTTCAGCTCCGCCAGCCCCTGGGGGGCGGAAGGCATATCCTTGGTCTGGGTGGGAAAGATGTGGCCGAGCGCAATATACGAGGGCTGCACCGCTTTGGCGCGCGCCAGTTCGGCATCGTCATGGGTTGATACGCCAAGACGCAGCCCGGCGCGATGGATGGCTGCCAGATCGGTGCTGTCCAGATCCTCCTGCCCCAGATGGACGCCGTAGGCGCCGTGTTTGACCGCCAGCCGCCAGTAGTCATTGATAAACAGACGGGCGTTGTAGCGTTTGCCGAGGGCGATGGCGGCGATAATGTCGGCTTCGACCTGCTCATCCGGTTGGTTCTTAATCCGCAGCTGGATGGTGGTGACGCCTGCGTCCAGCAAGCGTTCGATCCACATGACGCTGTCCACCACCGGGTACAGCCCGAGGCGGTGCGACGTGGCGGGAAACGGGCTTGATAACTCAGCCATTGTTGTCCTCCTGCAGCGCTGCGGCGCTGTGGTACAGCTCGCTGCCGCGTGAGCGGAATTCGGCGGACATTTTTTCCATACCGGACAGCACTTCGATCGGTTTGGCGGCTTCCTGCGCGGCGGCATAGTCGCGCACTTCCTGTGAAATCTTCATCGAACAGAATTTCGGCCCGCACATTGAGCAGAAATGGGCGATTTTGCCGGATTCCTGCGGCAGCGTCTCATCGTGATAGGCGCGGGCGGTGGCGGGATCCAGCGCCAGGTTGAACTGGTCTTCCCAGCGGAACTCAAAGCGCGCCTTGGACATGGCGTTATCGCGGATCTGCGCGCCGGGGTGGCCTTTCGCCAAATCCGCGGCGTGCGCGGCGATTTTATAGGTAATCAGCCCCTGTTTGACGTCTTCTTTGTTCGGCAGCCCCAGGTGCTCTTTCGGCGTCACGTAGCACAGCATGGCGCAGCCGAACCAGCCGATCATCGCGGCGCCGATGCCGGAGGTGAAGTGGTCATAGCCCGGCGCGATATCGGTGGTCAATGGCCCCAGCGTATAGAACGGCGCTTCATGGCAGTGCTCCAGCTCTTCGGTCATATTGCGGCGGATCATATGCATCGGCACGTGGCCCGGGCCTTCGATCATCACCTGTACGTCGTATTCCCAGGCGATTTTGGTCAGTTCGCCCAGCGTATGCAGCTCGGAGAACTGCGCTTCATCGTTGGCGTCCTGTACCGAGCCAGGGCGCAGGCCATCGCCCAGCGACAGTGAAACGTCGTAGGCGGCGCAGATCTCGCAGATTTCGCGGAAGTGTTCATACAGGAAGTTTTCCTGATGATGCGACAGGCACCATTTGGCCATGATCGAGCCGCCGCGGGAGACGATGCCGGTCAGGCGTTTGGCGGTCATCGGCACATAGCGCAGCAGCACACCGGCGTGGATGGTGAAATAATCGACCCCTTGCTCCGCCTGCTCCAGCAGCGTGTCGCGGAACATTTCCCAGGTTAGGTTTTCCGCTACGCCGTTCACTTTTTCCAGCGCCTGATAGATGGGGACGGTGCCGATCGGCACCGGGCTGTTGCGCAGGATCCATTCGCGGGTTTCGTGGATATAGCGGCCGGTGGAGAGGTCCATCACGGTATCCGCGCCCCAGCGGGTGGACCACACCAGTTTTTCCACCTCTTCCTCGATGGAGGAGGTCACCGCAGAATTGCCGATATTGGCGTTTACCTTCACCAGGAAGTTGCGACCGATAATCATCGGTTCAGATTCCGGGTGGTTAATGTTGGCCGGGATAATGGCGCGGCCAGCGGCCACCTCCTGACGGACAAACTCCGGCGTAATGTTTTCCGGCAGGTTGGCGCCCCAGCTTTGGCCCGGATGCTGCTGGCGCAGCACCTCACTGTGGATGCGCTCACGGCCCATATTTTCGCGGATGGCGATAAATTCCATCTCCGGCGTGACGACGCCGGCGCGCGCATAGTGCAGCTGGGTGACGCATTTGCCCGACTGCGCTTTGCGTGGCTGCGGCAGATGTTCGAAACGCAGGTGGTCTAACCCCTCATCCGCCAGACGCTGCTGGGTAAAACCGGAGCTGACGTGGGCCAGCGTCTCGGTATCGTCGCGCTCTGCGATCCAGCCGGCGCGCAGCTTGTCCAGGCCGCGGTGTACGTCCAGTTGGGACGCCGGGTCGCCGTAAGGACCGGCGGTATCATAGACCGGTACCGCCTCATTCGGCTCGTATTGCGGTTCGTCTTTACTGCCGCCGATTAAGGTCGGGCTGAGCTGGATCTCGCGCATCGGCACCTGCAGATCGGGGCGCGATCCTTGCAGATAGATGCGGCGGGAGTTGGGGAAAGCGACGCCCTGAAGGTTGTCGATAAACTGCTGCGCGGCTTCACGCTGTACTTTACGGGGACGCTGGTTGTTATTAGACATAGCAAATTCCTACAAGTCGGGTGAGTTGGGAAAATTGCTTGTCTGGAGCTCGGAGGGAGTAACGATGTTGGCCGATCGGCAGACGCTGGTGGAAGGTCTGCCGCTGGCGATAGATTACTCTTGTTCCCTTCGCGGGTATTAACCCGATCAGGTTCCGCGGATCCCGAATTAACGGTCTCAGCCTGGCCGACTTGATAACAAGCCTGGCGCTAGGCACTCCGACAAGAGCCCCCAGTATAGAAGGGCATTATTGTTTGCTGCAAGGGAAAGCTATTGGACCAGGTTGCCTTTTTCCGCTTCCTGTTGGCCGGGCTGCCAGGTTTCTGTGAGCAGCTGAATCAGGCGATCTTCCAGTGCGAAGCGGGCGGCCAGCGTTTCGCCGATGTCCGACAGCGCCTGATGGAACGCCAGACAGAGATCCTGATCGATCTCGGTGTCGGCATAGCGATCGTGGAACGCCATCACCTGTTCGGTATTGATCCACAACTTGGGATAAATTTGGGTGGCGAAAGACATTTTAGGACTACCGGCGCCTTCCACCTGCTTGATGACTCTGTCATAGATATGAAAATGCCCTGCGGAGAGATAATCCACCAGATTGTGGCAAAAGTTCTCCAGCGCTTTTGCATTAAGCGGCGTATGCTTTTCTTTATTCGGCTTAATGCCGACGAGCGTGCAGTAAGCAACCAGCAACTGCTTACGTGCCTCAAGCCATTGATCAACTAATTCATTACTACCACCAACGCGCTGAGTCAGGCTTTCCAAGTGGTTGAGCATTGTTGACTCCGTAAGTAAGAAAAAGTAACGGTAAGTTATAAAAATGTAACAGTGCCGATTTCTAGAGTGCCAGTGAAGCTGAGGTTGTGCAACAACGATATGGAACTTGCATTAACAGGTAACGAAAAGGGCTGGTGGATCGTCAGCCATGAAAACAAACTTTGGTTACCAAACGGTGAATTGCCGTTTGGTGCTGCCGATAAATGGGGCCTGCGCGGCGAAGCGGCGCGGCAAATTGGCGAGTGGCAAGGGGCGCCGGTCTGGCTGGTGCGCCGCGCTATGGCGCAGGAGATGGGGTCGTTACGGCAGCTGCTGGATCTCGACCGCGCCCTGTTCCAGTTAGCCGGGCGCGGGGTGCAGCTGGCCGAATTTTATCGTTCCCATCAATTTTGCGGCTACTGTGGCCATAAGATGCACCTGAGCCGCAGTGAGAATGCTTGCCTGTGCGGCCACTGTCGCGAACGTTATTATCCGCAAATCGCCCCCTGCGTGATTGTCGCCATCCGCCGCGATGATGAAATCCTGCTGGCGCAGCACGTACGCCACCGCGGCGGCATCCATACGGTGCTGGCCGGTTTTGTCGAGGTAGGGGAAACGCTGGAGCAGGCGGTGGCCCGCGAAGTGATGGAGGAAAGCAATATTGAAATCAAAAACCTGCGCTATGTCTCCTCCCAGCCCTGGCCGTTCCCGCAGTCGCTGATGATGGCCTTTATTGCGGATTATCATCGCGGCGAACTGCGTCACGATCCCAAGGAACTGCTGCATGCCGGCTGGTATCGCTACGATCGGCTGCCCCTGCTGCCGCCGCCGGGCACCGTGGCGCGGCGTTTGATTGAGGACACCGTGGTGCTGTGCCGGGACGCATGATGCGCTGGCGCTTTGGTACAACGCCCATTCTTTTGGGTATACAATAGCGCCAGCTGAATTAAGGGAGCCAATAATGACTGAGTTGAAGAACGATCGTTACCTGCGTGCGCTGTTGCGCCAGCCGGTGGATGTTACCCCCGTATGGATGATGCGCCAGGCCGGTCGTTATTTGCCGGAGTATAAAGCCACGCGGGCGCAGGCCGGCGACTTTATGTCGCTGTGCAAGAACGCCGAACTGGCCTGTGAGGTGACGCTGCAGCCGCTGCGTCGCTATGCGCTGGATGCCGCCATCCTGTTTTCCGACATTCTGACCATTCCTGACGCCATGGGGTTGGGGCTCTACTTTGAAACCGGCGAAGGGCCGCGTTTCTCATCGCCGATTACCTGCCGCGCCGATGTAGAAAAGCTGCCGCTGTTCGATCCGGAGGTGGAGCTGGGCTATGTGATGAACGCAGTGCGCACCATCCGCCGCGAGCTGAAAGGCCAGGTGCCGCTGATCGGCTTCTCCGGCAGTCCGTGGACGCTGGCGACCTATATGGTTGAAGGCGGCAGCAGCAAGGCGTTTACCAAACTGAAAAAGATGATGTACGCCGAGCCGCAAACCCTGCACCTGCTGTTGGACAAGCTGGCGGACAGCGTGATTTTGTATCTGAATGCGCAAATCCGCGCGGGCGCGCAGTCGGTCATGGTGTTCGACACCTGGGGCGGCGTGCTGACCGGCCGTGATTACCGCGAATTCTCGCTGAACTATATGCATAAAATCGTCGATGGCCTGCTGCGCGAGCATGACGGTCGCCGGGTGCCGGTGACGTTGTTCACCAAAGGCGGCGGCCAGTGGCTGGAAGCGATGGCGGCGACCGGCTGCGATGCGCTGGGCCTGGACTGGACCACCGATATTGCCGATGCGCGTCGTCGGGTCGGCGATCGGGTGGCGCTGCAGGGCAATATGGATCCGTCGATGCTTTACGCCGCGCCGCAGCGTATTGAACAGGAGGTGGAAACCATCCTGTCCGGCTTCGGCCACGGCGAAGGGCATGTGTTCAACTTGGGCCACGGTATTCATCAGGACGTGCCGCCGGAAAACGCCGGCGTGTTTGTCGAGGCGGTGCACGCGCTGTCGGCCAAATATCATCGTTGATCCCGTGCTTCAGCGATAGCGCTACAAGGAGAGTTGCCATGATTGATACCCAGACGCTGCGCGCCGAGCAGTTACAGCGCGCCGCAGACGTGATTCGCCAGGACCAGTTGGCGGTCGACCCGCCGGCCTTTATCGCCGGCTGCGACGTGGGGTTCGAACAGGAAGGCGCAGTAACGCGCGCCGCTATCGCGATTCTGCGTTATCCGTCGCTGGAGCTGGTGGAATACCAGATTGCGCGTATTGCCACCACCATGCCGTATATTCCCGGCTTTCTCTCGTTTCGTGAATACCCGGCGCTGCTGGCGGCCTGGGAACGGCTACGGCAGAAGCCCGATCTGATTTTTGTCGACGGCCACGGCATTTCGCATCCGCGTCGCCTCGGCGTGGCCAGCCACTTCGGGCTGTTGGTCGATGTGCCGACCATCGGCGTGGCGAAAAAACGGCTGTGCGGCAAGTTTGAGCCTTTGAGCGCAGAAGTCGGCGCCAAAAGCGCGCTGATGGATAAGGGAGAACAGCTGGGCTGGGTATGGCGCAGCAAGGCGCGCTGCAACCCGCTGTTTATCGCCACCGGGCACCGCGTCAGCGCCGACGGTGCGCTGGCCTGGGTGCAACGCTGCATGGCAGGCTACCGTTTACCTGAACCGACGCGCTGGGCGGACGCCATTGCCTCGCGCCGGCCGGCCTTTCAGCGCTGGCTGGCTGCGTATCCGGAGGTGTCGCCATGCGTATTTTAGGTTACACTGCGCCGCAGACTCAGCGAGTGAGACAAAATAATGCTCCGTAATCCAATTCATTTACGCTTAGAAAAGCTTGAAAGCTGGCAACATTTGACCTTTATGGCTAGTCTGTGCGAGCGTATGTATCCGAATTACCAGATGTTCTGCCTGCAAACCGAGTTTGGCGACCCGCAGGTGTACCGCCGAATCCTGGATTTGATTTGGGAGACGCTGGTAGTGAAAGACGCCAAGGTCAACTTCGACAGCCAGCTCGAGAAGTTGGAGGAAGCGATTCCGGCGGCGGAAGATTACGATCTTTACGGCGTTTACCCGGCGATTGATGCCTGTATCGCATTAGGGGAACTGATCCATTCGCGCCTCAGCGGGGAGACGCTGGAGCACGCCATCGCCATCAGCGAAACATCGATTCGCACCGTGGCGATGTTGGAAATGACCCAGGCCGGGAAAGAAATGACCGATGAAGAACTGAAGGTTCTGCCGGCGGTTGAGGAAGAATGGGACATCCAGTGGGAAATTTTCCGCCTGCTGGCAGCCTGCGAAGAGCGCGATTTAGACCTGATTAAAGGGCTACGCGCAGACCTTCGTGAGGCTGGCGTGAGCAATATTGGGATAAATTTAGCGCAATAAGGCAAGAAAACGTGATTTAACGCCTGATTTGTCATGCCTTAAGGCTTCACATCCGCACCCTGTCTGGTCTACATTTGGGGGGCGTAAAAAAAGTGGCTATCGGTGCGTGTATGCAGGAGAGTGCTGTCAATCGGCATATCCGTCGCACTCGATGCTTTGCAAACGATAAACACACTGTAAGGATAACTTATGAACAAGACTCAACTGATTGATGTAATCGCGGACAAGGCTGACCTTTCCAAAGCACAAGCTAAACTGGCTCTGGAATCTACCCTGGCTGCTATTACTGAGTCTCTGAAAGAAGGTGATGCGGTACAATTGGTTGGTTTCGGTACTTTCAAAGTAAACCATCGTGCAGAGCGCACTGGTCGCAACCCACAGACTGGCAAAGAAATCAAAATTGCAGCGGCTAACGTACCCGCGTTCGTTTCTGGCAAAGCACTGAAAGACGCAGTTAAATAAGACTGCGTGTTGGTGAAAAGATTAAACAGAGGGGCTTTGAAGCCCCTTTTGTTTGTGTGCAGGGCGCTGGCAGCTATTGGCATTGCCAGCGTCCTGAGCGCATGTAGTTGGCATCATACTCCCCCCGCCTTTACCGCCAGCGGCTACGTGGCCGATCAGGGCGTAATCCGCCTGTGGCGTAAAGACGACGAACAACAGCGTCCGGCAGTGTTGGTAACCGTATACAGCCCCTACCGCGGCGTTGGCACCGTGACAACCCGCTATGACTATCAACACGGCGCGCTGAGGCAAATCAAGCGTACCGACGCCGACGGCGACCGCGACTCTATTCAACTGCGTTTTACCGATGACGGTACGGTCAGCTTTATGCAGCGCCAGCTGGCGACGCGGCGTGAACCGCTGTCTGCGGACGATATCGCTCGTTATCAATATCAGGCGCGCCGCGTACTGGCACTAAGCGATGCGTTGCGGGCCGGCAGAGTGACCTTATATCAGGGGCGCTGGCAGCAGGACGGAGTGAAAACCTGTGCCGGGCAGTGGCGTGACCCGGAACTGGGCGACAGAGCGACGGCGTGGATTGAGCGCCGGGCGCAAAACAGCGCAGGGCCGGTCAGCGTGGCCTGGCTGGAGGCGCCGGAAGGGCGTCAGCTGTTGCTGGTGGCGAACGAAGATTTCTGTACCTGGGAACCGCAGGAAGACGCGCTGTAACAGAAGGGGACAGGACGCGGCGAACGCGCCCTGCCATGCAGCGTGATTTACTTGCCGCGCGCAATCGCGTGATAACCGATATCTTTCCGGCAGAAGCTGTCCTGCCACTCAATACCCGCCGCCAGTTGATAAGCGCGTTGCTGCGCCTGCGCCACCGTCTCGCCCAGCGCCGTCACACACAGTACGCGTCCGCCGCTGGTAACGACTTCGCCATCTTTCAACTGCGTGCCGGCATGGAAGACTTTACCGTCGGCGCTCTCCTGCTGCGGCAGGCCGTGAATCGCATCGCCGGTGCGGTAGTCGCCAGGATAGCCGCCGGCAGCCAACACCACGCCAAGAGCGGGGCGCTCATCCCACAGGGAAGTCTGTTGATCCAGCGTGCCCTCAGCACCTGCCAGGCACAGCGCCACCAGATCGGAGCGCAGGCGCAGCATGATCGGCTGGGTTTCCGGGTCGCCGAAGCGGCAGTTGAATTCGATCACTTTTGGCTGACCCTCGGCGGAGATCATCAGACCGGCGTACAGGAAACCGACATAGGTGTTGCCTTCTGCCGCCATGCCGCGCACCGTTGGCCAGATCACCTGATCCATCACCCGCTGGTGGATTTCGTCGGTAACCACCGGCGCCGGCGAGTAAGCGCCCATGCCGCCGGTGTTCGGGCCGGTATCGCCGTCGCCGACGCGCTTGTGATCTTGGCTGGTGGCCATCGGCACCACGTGTTCGCCATCCACCATAACGATAAAGCTGGCTTCTTCGCCATCCAGGAACTCTTCAACCACAATCCGGTGGCCGGCGTCGCCAAAGGCGTTGCCCGCCAGCATATCGCGCACGGCGTCTTCTGCCTGCTGCAGCGTCAGGGCGACGATGACCCCTTTGCCTGCCGCCAGCCCGTCGGCCTTAATCACGATCGGCGCGCCTTTGCTGCGTACGTAGTCCAGCGCCGTGTCTACGTCGGTAAAGTTTTGGTACTCCGCCGTCGGGATCTGATGGCGGGCAAGGAAATCTTTGGTAAATGCTTTGGAGCCTTCCAACTGGGCGGCGGCCTGCGACGGACCGAAGATTTTCAGGCCGGCGGCCTGGAAGGCGTCGACCACGCCGATTACCAGCGGTGCTTCCGGCCCGACAATGGTCAGGCCGATGTCGTGGCTCTGGGCAAAGGCGAGCAGCGCCGGGATGTCGGTGGCGGAAATGGCTACGTTTTCCAGATTGCTTTCCAGCGCGGTGCCGGCATTGCCGGGGGCGACGTACACTTTATCAGCCAGCGGCGACTGGGCGGCTTTCCAGGCCAGCGCGTGTTCACGCCCGCCGTTACCGATAACTAAAATATTCATCAGGTGCTCCACAAAAAACGGCGTGCGCCACGCGGCGCACGCAATAACAGGGGATTAATGGCGGAAGTGGCGCATGTCGGTGAAGATCATGGCGATGCCGTGCTCGTTGGCGGCGGCGATCACTTCGTCGTCGCGAATGGAGCCGCCCGGCTGGATCACGCAGGTGATGCCCACCACGGCTGCGGCATCAATGCCGTCGCGGAACGGGAAGAAGGCGTCGGAGGCCATTGCGGAGCCTTTCACTTCCAGCCCTTCATCGCCTGCCTTGATGCCGGCGATTTTGGCGGAGTAAACGCGGCTCATTTGGCCGGCACCAATGCCGATGGTCATATTGTCGCGTGCATAGACGATAGCATTGGACTTCACGAACTTGGCTACTTTCCAGCAGAACAGCGCATCACGCAGCTCTTGCTCGCTTGGCTGGCGCTCGGTGACGACGCGCAGGTCATCTGCGGTCACCATGCCCAAATCGCGATCCTGCACCAGCAGGCCGCCGTTGACGCGTTTGAAGTCCAGGCCGGCAACGCGCTGCTGCCATTGTCCGCAGGCCAGTACGCGCACGTTCTGTTTGGCGGCCAGCAGGCTGCGTGCTTCTTCGCTGACGTTTGGCGCGATGATCACTTCAACGAACTGGCGGCTGATAATGGCCTGCGCGGTGGCGGCGTCCAGCTCACGGTTAAAGGCGATGATGCCGCCGAACGCGGAGGTCGGGTCGGTTTTGTAAGCGCGCTCGTAGGCCGCCAGAATGTCATCGCCAATTGCCACGCCGCACGGGTTGGCATGTTTGACGATTACGCAGGCCGGCTCGGCGAACTCTTTTACGCACTCCAGCGCGGCGTCGGTATCCGCGATATTGTTGTAAGAGAGCGCTTTACCCTGCAGCTGCTGCGCCGTGGCGACGGACGCCTCCTGCAGATTCTCTTCTATATAGAAGGCGGCCTGCTGGTGGCTGTTTTCCCCGTAGCGCATATCCTGCTTCTTCACGTAGTTCAGATTCAGTGTGCGCGGGAAGCGGCCGGCAGGCTGTTCGGTATCGCCGTGGTAAGCCGGCACCAGCGTGCCGAAGTAGTTGGCAATCATGCTGTCATAGGCGGCGGTATGCTCAAAGGCTTTGATCGCCAGATTGAAGCGGGTGTTGAACAGCAGGGAGCCGTCGTTGTTATCCATCTCGCCAATAATTGCCGCGTAGTCGCTGCTCTTTACTACGATGGCAACGTCTTTATGGTTCTTGGCGGCAGAGCGCACCATGGTCGGCCCGCCGATATCGATGTTTTCCACCGCGTCTTCCAGCGAGCAGTCCGGGCGTGCAACGGTCTGTGCGAAAGGGTACAGGTTGACGACCACCATATCGATCGGCTGGATCGCATGTTGGTTCATGATGGCGTCATCCTGGCCGCGCCGGCCGAGAATGCCGCCGTGTACTTTGGGATGTAGGGTTTTGACTCGTCCGTCCATCATCTCCGGGAAACCGGTATAGTCGGACACTTCGGTGACAGGCAGGCCGGCATCAGCCAGCAGGCGGGCGGTGCCGCCGGTAGACAGAAGTTCAACACCGCGCTGTGACAGCGCCTGCGCAAATTCAACGATACCGGCTTTGTCAGAAACGCTGAGCAGGGCCCGGCGGATTGGACGAGGTTGTTGCATGGTTTTATCCCTTGGCTTTTGAGTCGCAATATAAAGAGCGTTACGTGAATCTCTACCTTTTGACTCTCTATATAAAGAGAAACAGGAACAGATTCAGGTAACGCCCCCATAAAGGGGGATCGTTTCATCGCCGGGAATTGTAGCGAAAACGTTTGCGTGGCGCTCGTAAATTTTCCGCTCAAATACCTTCTGTGGATAAGTTTGTGCAAAAGTGGGTATAAGGGCGGCTTTTGCTGTGGAATGCAGCAAACGAACGTTTTTGTTGAAAATACCTGTTGCGGCCTGCGCGGAACTCCCTATAATGCGCCTCCATCGACACGGAACATGTGAACAACATCACAGAGTGTCCGGGGTCGACAGAGAAAAAATTCTGAAAAAATGAATTGACTCTGAAAGAGGAAAGCGTAATATACGCCACCTCGAGTTAGCAAGCGAAAGCGCGTAACTCACTGCTCTTTAACAATTTATCAGACAATCTGTGTGGGCACTCACAAGACGATATCCAGCATCCTCGGATGCAAAAAAATATCAAGTCTTGAAGAGTGACTAACTGAAGTAAAATTCATGCAGTAAATCTTTGAGCAACAGCTATTAACTTAGCGAATCAAGCTTTTAATTGAAGAGTTTGATCATGGCTCAGATTGAACGCTGGCGGCAGGCCTAACACATGCAAGTCGAGCGGCAGCGGAAAGTAGCTTGCTACTTTGCCGGCGAGCGGCGGACGGGTGAGTAATGTCTGGGAAACTGCCCGATGGAGGGGGATAACCACTGGAAACGGTGGCTAATACCGCATAACGTCTTCGGACCAAAGTGGGGGACCTTCGGGCCTCACACCATCGGATGTGCCCAGATGGGATTAGCTAGTAGGTGGGGTAATGGCTCACCTAGGCGACGATCCCTAGCTGGTCTGAGAGGATGACCAGCCACACTGGAACTGAGACACGGTCCAGACTCCTACGGGAGGCAGCAGTGGGGAATATTGCACAATGGGCGCAAGCCTGATGCAGCCATGCCGCGTGTGTGAAGAAGGCCTTCGGGTTGTAAAGCACTTTCAGCGAGGAGGAAGGGTAGTGTCTTAATACGGCATTACATTGACGTTACTCGCAGAAGAAGCACCGGCTAACTCCGTGCCAGCAGCCGCGGTAATACGGAGGGTGCAAGCGTTAATCGGAATTACTGGGCGTAAAGCGCACGCAGGCGGTTTGTTAAGTCAGATGTGAAATCCCCGAGCTTAACTTGGGAACTGCATTTGAAACTGGCAGACTAGAGTCTCGTAGAGGGGGGTAGAATTCCAGGTGTAGCGGTGAAATGCGTAGAGATCTGGAGGAATACCGGTGGCGAAGGCGGCCCCCTGGACGAAGACTGACGCTCAGGTGCGAAAGCGTGGGGAGCAAACAGGATTAGATACCCTGGTAGTCCACGCCGTAAACGATGTCGATTTGGAGGTTGTGCCCTTGAGGCGTGGCTTCCGGAGCTAACGCGTTAAATCGACCGCCTGGGGAGTACGGCCGCAAGGTTAAAACTCAAATGAATTGACGGGGGCCCGCACAAGCGGTGGAGCATGTGGTTTAATTCGATGCAACGCGAAGAACCTTACCTACTCTTGACATCCAGAGAACTTAGCAGAGATGCTTTGGTGCCTTCGGGAACTCTGAGACAGGTGCTGCATGGCTGTCGTCAGCTCGTGTTGTGAAATGTTGGGTTAAGTCCCGCAACGAGCGCAACCCTTATCCTTTGTTGCCAGCGGTTCGGCCGGGAACTCAAAGGAGACTGCCAGTGATAAACTGGAGGAAGGTGGGGATGACGTCAAGTCATCATGGCCCTTACGAGTAGGGCTACACACGTGCTACAATGGCGTATACAAAGAGAAGCGAACCTGCGAAGGCAAGCGGACCTCATAAAGTACGTCGTAGTCCGGATTGGAGTCTGCAACTCGACTCCATGAAGTCGGAATCGCTAGTAATCGTAGATCAGAATGCTACGGTGAATACGTTCCCGGGCCTTGTACACACCGCCCGTCACACCATGGGAGTGGGTTGCAAAAGAAGTAGGTAGCTTAACCTTCGGGAGGGCGCTTACCACTTTGTGATTCATGACTGGGGTGAAGTCGTAACAAGGTAACCGTAGGGGAACCTGCGGTTGGATCACCTCCTTACCTAAAGATATCCTGACTGTGCAGTGTCCACACAGATTGTCTGATGAAAAGAACGAGCAAAGCGTCGATGCGTTGGGGGTACGGTGACAAATAACACTGTCGCTCGATTTTCCTGGGAAAATCTCGCCCTTACACGAAATTAGCGAATCAGTGATTCGCTAAGCAAATTTCGTGTCCCCTTCGTCTAGAGGCCTAGGACACCGCCCTTTCACGGCGGTAACAGGGGTTCGAATCCCCTAGGGGACGCCACTTGCTGATATCGGGTGAAAGACGGTATCAAACGATATCTCAAAACTGGCTTGCGAGTCATGTTTGAGATATTTGCTCTTTAACAATCTGGAACAAGCTGAAAATTGAAACATGGCAGCTGAAACTTGTCCCCCGTAGAAGTTTGGGATGAGGAGTAACCTGTCATAGAGTCTCTCAAATGTAGCAACGCGACGATGTCGAAAGACACCTTCGGGTTGTGAGGTTAAGTGACTAAGCGTACACGGTGGATGCCTAGGCAGTCAGAGGCGATGAAGGGCGTGCTAATCTGCGAAAAGCGTCGGTAAGGTGATATGAACCGTTATAACCGACGATACCCGAATGGGGAAACCCAGTGTGTTTCGACACACTATCATGTCATGAATACATAGTGGCATGAGGCGAACCGGGGGAACTGAAACATCTAAGTACCCCGAGGAAAAGAAATCAACCGAGATTCCCCCAGTAGCGGCGAGCGAACGGGGAAGAGCCCAGAACCTGAATCGGCTTGTGTGTCAGTGGAAGCGTCTGGAAAGTCGCACAGTAAAGGGTGATAGTCCCGTACACGAAGATGCACAGGTCGTGAGTTCGATGAGTAGGGCGGGACACGTGTTATCCTGTCTGAATATGGGGGGACCATCCTCCAAGGCTAAATACTCCTGACTGACCGATAGTGAACCAGTACCGTGAGGGAAAGGCGAAAAGAACCCCGGCGAGGGGAGTGAAATAGAACCTGAAACCGTGTACGTACAAGCAGTGGGAGCACCTTCGTGGTGTGACTGCGTACCTTTTGTATAATGGGTCAGCGACTTATATTTTGTAGCAAGGTTAACCGAATAGGGGAGCCGTAGGGAAACCGAGTCTTAACTGGGCGTCTAGTTGCAAGGTATAGACCCGAAACCCGGTGATCTAGCCATGGGCAGGTTGAAGGTTGGGTAACACTAACTGGAGGACCGAACCGACTAATGTTGAAAAATTAGCGGATGACTTGTGGCTGGGGGTGAAAGGCCAATCAAACCGGGAGATAGCTGGTTCTCCCCGAAAGCTATTTAGGTAGCGCCTCGTGAACTCATCTTCGGGGGTAGAGCACTGTTTCGGCTAGGGGGCCATCCCGGCTTACCAAACCGATGCAAACTCCGAATACCGAAGAATGTTATCACGGGAGACACACGGCGGGTGCTAACGTCCGTCGTGAAGAGGGAAACAACCCAGACCGCCAGCTAAGGTCCCAAAGTCATGGTTAAGTGGGAAACGATGTGGGAAGGCACAGACAGCCAGGATGTTGGCTTAGAAGCAGCCATCATTTAAAGAAAGCGTAATAGCTCACTGGTCGAGTCGGCCTGCGCGGAAGATGTAACGGGGCTAAACCATGCACCGAAGCTGCGGCAGCGACACTTAGGTGTTGTTGGGTAGGGGAGCGTTCTGTAAGCCGTTGAAGGTGTGCTGCGAGGCATGCTGGAGGTATCAGAAGTGCGAATGCTGACATAAGTAACGATAATGCGGGTGAAAAACCCGCACGCCGGAAGACCAAGGGTTCCTGTCCAACGTTAATCGGGGCAGGGTGAGTCGACCCCTAAGGCGAGGCTGAAAAGCGTAGTCGATGGGAAACAGGTTAATATTCCTGTACTTGGTGTTACTGCGAAGGGGGGACGGAGAAGGCTAGGCTAGCCGAGCGACGGTTGTCTCGGTTTAAGCGTGTAGGGGGAGTGACCTGGTAAATCCGGTTGCTTGTCAACCCTGAGGCGTGATGACGATGCACTACGGTGCAGAAGTAGTTGATGCCAAGCTTCCAGGAAAAGCCTCTAAGCTCCAGGTAACACGAAATCGTACCCCAAACCGACACAGGTGGTCAGGTAGAGAATACCCAGGCGCTTGAGAGAACTCGGGTGAAGGAACTAGGCAAAATGGTGCCGTAACTTCGGGAGAAGGCACGCTGGCGCGTAGGTGAAGTCCCTTGCGGATGGAGCTGAAGCCAGTCGCAGATACCAGCTGGCTGCAACTGTTTAATAAAAACACAGCACTGTGCAAACACGAAAGTGGACGTATACGGTGTGACGCCTGCCCGGTGCCGGAAGGTTAATTGATGGGGTTATGGGTAACCAGAAGCTCTTGATCGAAGCCCCGGTAAACGGCGGCCGTAACTATAACGGTCCTAAGGTAGCGAAATTCCTTGTCGGGTAAGTTCCGACCTGCACGAATGGCGTAATGATGGCCAGGCTGTCTCCACCCGAGACTCAGTGAAATTGAACTCGCTGTGAAGATGCAGTGTACCCGCGGCAAGACGGAAAGACCCCGTGAACCTTTACTATAGCTTGACACTGAACATTGAGCCTTGATGTGTAGGATAGGTGGGAGGCTTTGAAGTGTGGACGCCAGTCTGCATGGAGCCAACCTTGAAATACCACCCTTTAATGTTTGATGTTCTAACTCGGCCCCCTAATCGGGGGTGAGGACAGTGTCTGGTGGGTAGTTTGACTGGGGCGGTCTCCTCCCAAAGAGTAACGGAGGAGCACGAAGGTTAGCTAATCACGGTCGGACATCGTGAGGTTAGTGCAAAGGCATAAGCTAGCTTGACTGCGAGAGTGACGGCTCGAGCAGGTGCGAAAGCAGGTCTTAGTGATCCGGTGGTTCTGAATGGAAGGGCCATCGCTCAACGGATAAAAGGTACTCCGGGGATAACAGGCTGATACCGCCCAAGAGTTCATATCGACGGCGGTGTTTGGCACCTCGATGTCGGCTCATCACATCCTGGGGCTGAAGTAGGTCCCAAGGGTATGGCTGTTCGCCATTTAAAGTGGTACGCGAGCTGGGTTTAGAACGTCGTGAGACAGTTCGGTCCCTATCTGCCGTGGGCGTTGGAAGATTGAGAGGGGTTGCTCCTAGTACGAGAGGACCGGAGTGAACGCACCACTGGTGTTCGGGTTGTCATGCCAATGGCATTGCCCGGTAGCTAAGTGCGGAAAAGATAAGCGCTGAAAGCATCTAAGCGCGAAACTTGCCTCAAGATGAGTCTTCCCTGGGCCTTTAAGGCCCCTGAAGGAACGTTTAAGACTAAGACGTTGATAGGCTGGGTGTGTAAGTGCAGCGATGCATTGAGCTAACCAGTACTAATGAACCGTGAGGCTTAACCTTACAACACCGAAGGTGTTTTAGAGACGCGATTTGATTTTCAGCGAAGTTCCGAGATTGGATTGACTGGCGGCGTGGAAACGTTGCGGGTTGATTGAAACAGAATTTGCCTGGCGGCAATAGCGCGGTGGTCCCACCTGACCCCATGCCGAACTCAGAAGTGAAACGCCGTAGCGCCGATGGTAGTGTGGGGTCTCCCCATGCGAGAGTAGGACACTGCCAGGCATCAAACAAAGTAAGAAGCCTCATGCGAAAGCATGAGGCTTTTTGCGTTTTTGGCCGTTAGGATCGCTTACCTGTATTTTACTCTTATCGACCATTAAAAGGCCCCGTAGGGCCTTTGAGTCACGGGTGTTTGCTTCCTTGAATTACCGACTAATGAGAACTTCCCTGGGAAATCCCGAGCCCGGTTTGCGAACGAACAAACTGGGAGCGGAAGCGCTCACGCTCCTGCTGACCCGTCAATGAACTATCGGTGACGGAGAACAGCCAGGTACCGATAAAGGCTACGATCATGGAGAACAGCGCCGGGTATTCGTACGGATAGATAGGCTTCTCATGGCCCAGAATCTCTACCCAGATCGTTGGCCCCAGAATCATCAGAAGCACCGCAGTCAGCAGACCGAGCCAGCCACCGATCATGGCGCCGCGGGTTGTCAGACGGGACCAGTACATAGAAAGAATAATGATCGGGAAGTTACAACTGGCGGCGATGGAGAAGGCCAGCCCGACCATAAAGGCGATATTTTGTTTTTCGAATAGGATCCCCAAGCCAATGGCGACGATCCCCAGCAGTACTACGGTAATTTTCGACACCCGCAGCTCTTCTTTCTCGGTCGCCTTGCCGTTTTTGACCACGCTGGCGTAGAGATCGTGCGATACCGCAGAAGCCCCGGCTAATGTCAGACCGGCAACAACCGCCAGGATGGTGGCGAACGCGACGGCAGAGATAAAACCAAGGAAGAAATTACCGCCAACTGCATTGGCTAAGTGAACGGCGGCCATATTGGTCCCGCCAAGCAGAGCGCCGGTGGCATCTTTAAAGGCAGGGTTAGCGCTGACCAGCAGGATGGCGCCAAAGCCGATAATAAAGGTCAGAATATAAAAGTAGCCAATAAAGCCGGTGGCGTAGAACACGCTTTTCCGTGCTTCTTTAGCATCGCTGACGGTGAAGAAGCGCATCAGGATATGCGGCAGACCGGCGGTACCGAACATGAGTGCCAGGCCCAGCGAGAGTGCGGATATTGGGTCGGAGACTAGCCCGCCGGGGCTCATGATTTCGCCCCCTTTCGGGTGCACCTTCACGGCTTCGGCAAACAGCGTATTAAAGTCAAAATTGACCGACTTCATCACCATCAGTGCCATAAAACTGGCGCCGGCCAGTAGCAAAACGGCTTTGATAATCTGTACCCAGGTGGTGGCCAACATCCCGCCAAACAGAACGTACATCACCATCAAAATACCGACCAAAATAACTGCTACGTGGTAGTTCAGCCCGAACAGCAGCTCGATCAGTTTGCCGGCGCCGACCATCTGGGCAATCAGATAGAGCGCAACCACCACCAGAGAACCGCATGCTGACAGCAGACGAATCGGTTTTTGCTGCAGTCGGTACGATGCGACGTCGGCAAAGGTATAGCGCCCCAGGTTACGTAGCCGTTCGGCGATCAGGAATAGGATAATCGGCCAACCAATCAGAAAACCAATGGAATAGATCAGTCCGTCGTAGCCGGAGGTATAAACCAATGCGGAAATGCCGAGAAACGAGGCGGCGGACATAAAGTCACCGGCGATCGCCAGCCCGTTTTGAAAACCGGTGATACGACCGCCGGCGGTGTAGTAATCCTGGCGGGAGCGGGTGCGTTTGGAGGCCCAGTAAGTGATGTACAGCGTCGCACCGACGAACAGGACAAACATCACGATGGCTTGAATATTTAACGGCTGGCGCTGTACCGCACCGGTGATGGCATCAGCATTGGCCAGTGTTGGCAGCAGCAGGGCGACAATGGCAAGTAAGTATCTCATTGTTTCACCTCACGCAGAATCTCTGCCGTCAGGCGATCAAACTCGCCGTTAGCACGGAACACGTAGATACCGGTCAAGACAAAAGAGATGACGATCAATCCAACGCCGACGGGAATACCTCGGGTGATGGTGGAGCCGGCGGCGATGGGGGTACCCAGCCACTGCGGCGCGAAGGCGATCAGTAGGATAAAGCCGACGTATAGCGCCAGCGTGATTAACGACAGTAGCCAGGCGAAACGGCCACGTTTGCGCACCAGCTCCTTAAAGCGCGGGTTTTGCTCAATTCCCTGGTAAATGGTGTCATTCATTGTATGTCTCCAAAAGGCATTGATTGCGAACGCCGCGCTATATCCGCAGCCTTTCAGGATACCTACATCTGTTCCGGCATTTGTTTCAGGCAGATACCGGGTAATTCATTCAGACGCAGACTGCAACCTGAACACTTTCGGAGATAGCGGCCGCCGGCCGGACATGCACCGGGCGGCCGGGAACGGCAAAAAATTACGACGGTACTTTCATTGATTGTTTTTCTTCCAACAGCTTGTCGACAACCGCCGGATCTGCCAGCGTCGAGGTATCACCCAGATTGCTGGTATCGCCGGCGGCAATTTTGCGCAGAATACGCCGCATGATTTTGCCGGAGCGGGTTTTCGGCAGAGAGTCGGTCCAGTGCAGGATATCCGGTGTGGCGATTGGCCCTATCTCTTTACGCACCCAGTTGCGTACCTCGGTATAGAGCTCCGGCGTCGGTTCTTCACCGTGATTCAGTGTGATATAAGCGTAAATCGCCTGGCCTTTAATATTATGTGGAATACCGACCACTGCGGCTTCAGCGATTTTCGGGTGGGCAACCAGCGCCGATTCGATTTCTGCCGTTCCCAGACGGTGGCCGGAAACGTTCAGCACATCATCGACGCGGCCGGTAATCCAGTAATAGCCGTCTTCGTCGCGTCGTGCGCCATCGCCGCTGAAGTACATCCCTTTAAAGGTCGAGAAATAGGTCTGTTCAAAGCGCGCGTGATCGCCAAACAGCGTCCGCGCCTGGCCAGGCCAGGAGTCGACCATCACCAGATTGCCCTCGCAGGCGCCTTCCTGCGGCGTACCGGCATTATCGACCAGCGCCGGCTGTACGCCGAAGAACGGCTTCGTGGCGGAACCGGCTTTCAGCTCGGTAGCGCCGGGCAGCGGGGTGATCATAAAACCGCCGGTTTCGGTTTGCCACCAGGTGTCCATGATCGGACACTGGCCGTTGCCAATCTTTTCGTAGTACCACTCCCAGGCTTCCGGGTTAATCGGTTCGCCCACCGAGCCCATAATGCGCAGCGAGTCGCGTTTGGTACCTTCAATCGCTTTGTCGCCCTCCGCCATCAGCGCACGGATCGCCGTTGGTGCGGTATACAGAATATTAACCTGATGTTTGTCGATGACCTGCGACAGACGATTAACTCCGGGATAATTCGGCACGCCTTCAAACATCAGGGTAATGGCGCCGCAGGCCAGCGGGCCATACAGTAAATAGCTGTGGCCGGTAACCCAACCGACGTCGGCGGTGCACCAGTAAATGTCGCCATCATGGTAGTCGAAGACGTATTTGAAGGTCATCGCCGCATAGACCAGATAGCCGCCGGTAGTATGCAGTACGCCCTTCGGTTTACCGGTCGAACCGGAGGTATAGAGGATAAACAGCGGATCTTCGGCATTCATCTCTTCCGGCGGACACTCTGCAGAGACCCCGACGGTCAGCTCGTGCCACCAGAGGTCGCGGCCTTCCTGCCAGTAGCCGGGTTTACCGGTACGTTGGAAAACCACCACATTGTCGACGCTGGTCACCCCTGGATTTTTCAGTGCGTCATCCACATTCTTTTTCAAGGGAACGGAACGGCCGGCGCGCAGGCCTTCATCGGCGGTGATCACCAGGCGGGCGTTGGAGTCGATAATGCGTCCGGCCACCGCTTCCGGTGAGAAGCCGCCAAAGATCACGGAGTGCACCGCCCCGATACGAGCGCAGGCCAGCATCGCTACCGCCGCCTCTGGCACCATAGGCATATAAATCGCCACGACGTCGCCTTTCTTCACCCCCAGACTTTTGAGCACGTTGGCAAATTGGCAGACATCGTGATGCAGTTGCTTATAGGTCACATGCTTGGATTGGTTCGGGTCGTCACCTTCCCAGATAATGGCGGTTTGGTCGCCGCGGGTGGCCAGATGGCGATCCAGGCAGTTGGCTGCCAGGTTGAGAGTGCCGTCTTCAAACCAGCGGATGCTGATATTCCCCGGCGCGAAAGAGGTGTTTTTTACCTGAGTATAAGGCTTGATCCAGTCAACAATCTTGCCGTGTTCTCCCCAGAAGGCCGCCGGGTCTTGCACCGATTGCAGATAGTATTGCTGGTATTGTGCCGGGCTAATCAGGGCATGTTCCGCAATTGCGGCAGGAATCGCATGTTTGTGCAGTTGGCTCATAGCTTTTACTCCTTGTTATAAGTTGTTAATGATATGTCAACTGGTGGTTAAGTATAGTTTGCTATGATTCTTTGTTCCTTTTTTGCGCGATAGATCACGCAACGAAGATATTGATTTGTAATAGTTACTGGCGAATTGACGGGGAGATCTGCGAGGTTAATGTGTCTTTACGGGGGAGTTCACAGTTTTTGACAACAAACCCGTATTTAAAGAACAAAAAAACATAAAGCAAGGGATGTTAAAAACGTCATGAGATATTGCATTTAGCATGGCTAAAACTGTTTCGTAATAATGTGGTTATTAATATTCCTATTCGGTATTAATTAGGCATGATATCTATGAATTGTTTTTTCTTAAAAGTTAAACGTAACGCAATAAAAAAACACCGTGAAGTACGCAATAAATACATCCAGTATTTGTAAGGATTCCCTTCTTTTGACAATCATTCATCCGCCATGTAGGCAAACGTAATTTATTGTTTTAGTATTAAAATTTGTAAGTTTGTGTAAGTTTCAGGAAGTTCCAACCATACGCTTAAATATGCATATTACGTGATGGGTCACGCATTTCCTTATTGCCGATAAATTGAACGATCTGTTTGTTTTATAGCTTAACGCACAGTGAATTATGTATTTAATAACAACGAATTATGTTAATGGAAATTATTGAGAAGTTAGCATTTCCTGCAGCGGCGCGCTTTTTGCAGGTGAAACAAGGCTTGCAGAGCATAGGCTTCAGATGGTACAGATTTAACCCGCAACACTGACAGGGCAAGTGAACGTTACATTAAATTAACATAAACCTGTATTGAATTGATTAAGTATTTCATCTGGAGTTGTTGGTAAAAAATACTTCAGAGGAATGCTTTGAGGACTTTTTTGGGTATGAGAAGTGTGAAAATTAGCCTTGCTTGGCAAATCTTGATTGCGTTGGTGCTAGGGATTGTTGTTGGAGCGATCCTGCACAATCAGACGGACTCTCGCGAATGGCTTGTTAATAATATTCTTAGCCCCGCCGGGAATATTTTTATCAGCCTGATTAAAATGATTGTCGTGCCAATCGTTATTTCTACCTTAGTCGTCGGTATTGCCGGCGTCGGCGATGCGAAGAAATTGGGCCGCATTGGTTTGAAAACCATTCTCTATTTTGAGGTGATAACCACCATCGCGATTGTGGTGGGGTTGACCTTGGCGAATGTTTTCCAACCCGGCCACGGCATCGATATGTCAACGCTGACTACCGTGGATATCTCCCAGTATGAGAAAACCACCGAACAGGTACAGAGCGGCTCTCACAGCCTGGTAAGCACTATTTTATCGCTGATCCCGTCCAACATATTCGCATCGATGGCAAAAGGCGACATGCTGCCGATTATCTTCTTCTCGGTACTGTTTGGCTTAGGGCTCTCTTCCCTGCCCAAGGAAACGAAAGAGCCGCTGCTGAACGTCTTTAAAGCGGTTTCTGAAACCATGTTCAAAGTAACGCATATGATTATGCGTTATGCGCCGGTCGGGGTCTTTGGCCTGATTGCGGTAACCGTCGCAAACTTTGGTTTTGCCTCGTTATTGCCGCTCGCCAAGCTGGTGCTGTTGGTGTATGTGGCCATCGCCTTCTTCGCCCTGGTGGTGCTCGGAACGGTGGCGCGAATGTGCAAACTGCGCATCTGGACGCTGATCCGAATCCTGAAAGACGAGCTTATTCTGGCCTATTCCACTGCCAGTTCGGAAACGGTGCTGCCGCGCATTATTGAAAAAATGGAAGCCTACGGTGCGCCGAAATCGATCACCAGCTTTGTGGTGCCGACCGGGTACTCGTTTAACCTGGATGGTTCCACGTTGTACCAGAGCATTGCCGCCATCTTTATTGCCCAGCTCTACGGTATTGAACTGTCAATCGGTCAGGAAATCGTGTTGGTGTTGACGCTGATGGTGACGTCAAAAGGTATTGCCGGCGTACCGGGCGTTTCCTTCGTTGTGCTGCTGGCAACGCTGGGTAGCGTGGGGATTCCGCTGGAAGGGCTGGCCTTTATCGCTGGCGTCGACCGCATCCTGGATATGGCGCGTACGGCGTTGAACGTTGTCGGCAACGCGTTGGCTGTGCTGGTCGTCTCCAAGTGGGAGCGCCAGTTCGACAGCAGTAAAGCGCTGGCCTATGAGAAGGAATTCCTTGCGGGCAAAGTAAAAACAGCAAGACAATCTTAATATTGCCTCTCGCTAATTATTAAAAAAGCCCGCCATTGGCGGGCTTTTTTTGTGATGTGATGCCAGCGATTGCCCTTTGAGTGTAAAGTTTCTTCAGTAAGCACTTACTTTAGTTTTTTAATACTACGGTATCATTTTTTTATTGTTAAAAATCATTGTGATTAGTAACGATTGTTAAAAGTTCCCACCTTTTTTTACTTGCCTTAATCCTCGCTGCCTCTATTTTTAATAAAGGGTTTTCCTTCTTTAGGAACGATCCTGCATGACATGAAAATGTCATGTATTAGCTTCAAGCCTTTATCGACATCATAAGTTTTTTTTATGTTATTGGCCCTGGGCGGGTAGGTGAAAGCCTGTTTGTCCCCAACAGAGAGAAGCATGCTGTGACAATACTCAAACCCCTAATAGCCAGGAATCGCAGCTGGGCGTTGCAACAGCGCCAGCGCAATCCTCATTATTTCCGTAAGCATATCGCCGGTCAGCAGCCACATGCGCTGTGGATAGGTTGTTCCGATAGCCGGGTTCCGGCAGAGGTGCTGACCGGCGCACATCCGGGTGAGCTGTTTGTACACCGTAATATCGCCAATATGGTTTTACAGGATGACGATAGCCTGATGAGCGTATTGCAGTACGCGTTGGACTATCTGCATGTCTCCGCAATCGTGCTGTGCGGCCACTATGGTTGTGGCGGCGTGCAGGCCGCAGTTAATCTGCCCGATCTGCCGTTGTCGCAGGAGAACAGCGCGTTAGCAAGGCGTCTGAAAAATTTGCGTCAGTCGCTGGCGAGCGAACTGCCGCAGTATCAGCAGAGTGAAGAGGATGAGACGCAGCGCTTGAATCGCGTGATCGACGCGCACGTGGTGACCCAGTTTGCTCATCTTGTCGACTGCCAGCCGGTGCAACAGGTCTGGCAACAGGGCCGCACTCTGGATGTATTCGGCTGCGTTTACGATTTGCATGACGGGCATCTGAAGGAGCTGATTCATCAGGACAGTGCGGAGGTGCATAATGAGCTTAAGCACTCTGCGTAATGATATTCCCGCAGGGATCGTCGTGTTTTTGGTGGCTTTACCGCTCAGTCTGGGCATTGCTCAGGCGAGTGGCGTGCCGCCGTTTGTCGGACTGCTGACCGGTGTGATTGGCGGTCTGGTGGTCACATTACTTAGCCCGTCGCGTTATGCGGTTAGCGGGCCGGCCGCCGGATTGGTAACCATCGTCGTCGGGGCGATGGAAACGCTCGGATCATTTTCTTTGCTGCTGGTCGCGCTGATTATGGCTGGGGTACTGCAGCTTATTTTCGGTTTGTTGCGTGCCGGACGCTTTATTTCATTGGTGCCCGGGACGGTTATCCAGGGCATGCTGGCGGCGATTGGCCTGTTGCTGATTATGCAACAGATACCGGTCGCGCTGGGTTATCAGGGCGAAGAGGGCCTGTCAGGGCTGTTTAGCGCCGCAGGTCAGATGTTGTCGCCGGCTTCGGTCGTGGTCGCGTTGGGTGCACTGTTTATTCTTTGGGCCTGGACGACGGCGCCGGTGAAGCGCATAAAAGTGATGACGTATATCCCCGGGCCGTTGGTGGCGGTACTGTGGGGCGGTTTGGCCGTGGTATTTGGCGAACGCCTGATGCCGGAGTTTATGGGCAATATCTCACGCATTGCCTTACCCCAATTCGACAGCGTTGACGAATTGGGCGCGCAGTTCAGCCGGCCGGACTGGCAGGGGGCATGGAGTAACCCTGCCGTTTATGTGATCGCGGTGACGTTAGCGTTGGTGGCCAGCCTGGAAACCTTGCTCAGTCAGGAAGCGTTGAAAAAGCTTAAATCGCAGACACCAGCGCCATCGCCGGATAAAGAAATGCGCGCGCAGGGTGTCGGTAACATGCTGAGCGGATTCTTGGGCGGTTTGCCCATCACCGCCGTTATCGTGCGGAGTTCGGTTAACGTAAATGCAGGAGCACGCAGTAAAGTTTCTATTTTACTGCACGGGGTTCTGTTGCTGTTGTGCGGTGTGTTCTTCAGCGATTTGTTGAACGTCATTCCGTTAGCAAGCCTGGCGGCGGTACTGCTGTATACCGGCTATAAACTGGCTTCTCCGGCGTTGTTTGCCGTACAGTGGCGTATGGGACTGGCGCACTTCGTACCGTTTATCGTCACCGTTGGCGGGATTATTATCTTCGGCATGCTGGCGGGGATCGCAATTGGTCTGATGGCGCAGGTTCTGTGCAGCACCTACAAAAGCCATCACAATGCGCTGCAGCTGGCGCAGTATGACGATCACTATGTGGTGCGTTTTCATCAGAATCTGACCTTCCTGCATAATCCGCGGCTGCAGAGCGTATTGGCGCAGATTCCTGATAACTGCGTGGTGATTGCGGAATGCGACAATGCAGAATATATCGATCCTGACGTACGTGCCATGCTGGCGGACTTCGGTGCGAGTGCGGCAACGCGCGGCATCACGCTGAACCGCTGGCCGGTGTAGGTGAGATAATGGCGTGAGGAGCATATTCATCACACTTTGCTGATTACGCCGTAAACAGAAAACCCCAGGCTGCGTTTGCGCAGCCTGGGGTTTGCTTATCGTTCAGCTTATTTGGCTGGACGACGGCCAAAGATGCCGCCGAAGATGCCGCCCAGTACGGACAGACCAGCTTCGATAACTTCACCGATGCCGTTGCCCAGGTTGGCAGCTGCGTCTTTAGCGCCTTTGATGCCAAAGTTTTCGATCAGTGCACCGATGCCGTTGCCCAATGCTTTTGCTGCATCAGCAATTGGACCTGCGCCAGAAACGTCCTGTAATTCGACTTTATTTAATTCTCTCATAATCATCATCCTTTTATATGACAGGTTTGTTTTTTCAACGTGAAGAAATAAATGGCGCCCAAGTTAAATTGGCCGGACAAGATATTTCGATGACTACTTTTATCCAAGCTGTAATTAAAATCAACATAAAACACCCTGCACATGGTATTTTATGATGATTCCTGATGTATGGTCGGAAATATCCTTATTCCTTGTGGTTGATGGAGACGGTGATATTTATTTATTTCTGGACTTTAAAACGCCCTCCCGGTTATATTTTATATAATTATCACGTTAGATGATGGTTTGGTGTTGACGATTCGATTTTTATAATTCGTGGTTATGTTTATATCGAAAATATATTTTCCTGTGAATTAATTTTAATTAGCAGGATGATTTTGTTGGTTTTTTTAGTGGAACTGCAAATCAGCTTGGATAATCGAAGGTGCTTGTATGGATACAATTGGCAGGGTTATTGAGGAGTTTTTCCCGGGGCAGGATATGTCTCCTCGCCGGCGTAGGTTAATTAAATGGGTGTTCGGCGAAGAAAAGATTGCGCCAGTATTACAAAAAGCCAAAGGAAAGCAAGGGCTTGATTGGGTTGATTCGGTAGTCGATACCCTGCAGTTGCGCTTTGAGGCACACGGTGGCGATTACGATAATATCCCCAGCCAGGGGCCGCTGATTGTGATTGCCAATCATCCTACGGTTATCGATGGGTTGGCGTTAATGAGCACGATTTCACGTGTGCGTAAAGATGTGAAGATAATTGCTAACCATGTATTAACCTTTTTGTTTCCGCAAATAAAAGATATCTCGATCGGCATCAGAAATATGCACGGTAAGATGAGCCATCGGCAATTTAAAGAGATGAGCGACCACTTGGAGAAAGGGGGCGTTCTGCTGATCTGCCCGGCAGGGCGATTAGCCGGCCTGTCGCTGGGCGGGCTGCGGGAGTCGCCATGGCATTCGGGGTTCATTCACCTGGCGCGTCGTACCCGGGCGACGCTGTTGCCTGTGCATATTCGCGGCATCAACAGCGTTTGGTATTACATGGCAGCGCTTGCCTGGCGTCCCTTGTCTAATCTAATGATTTTCCGTGAAATAGCCCGGCATCAGGGCAGTACGCTACGTATGAGGATTTGTCAGCCAATCGGCGTTTCAGCCCTAAAGACGGATGAAGCGCTGGAGACGTTGGCTGCCGATTGCCGGGCTCATCTTTTGAGCGTCGGTAAGGGGAAACCGGGAGTGGTGCCTACATTGCCGGCGCTTGCCGCTCCGGAATCGAGAAGCCTGCTGGCTAATGCACTGAGTCGGTGTGAAGTGTTGAAAACGCTTGGTGATGGTAAACGGATATATCTGTATCGTTATCAGGACGAGGCATATTCGCCAATTTTACAGGAGCTGGGCCGGCTGCGTGAAGCCTCATTCCGCGCCTTGGCGATGGGATCCGGGGAAAAGCGCGATAATGACGTTTACGATCCGGACTATTACCATGTGATACTCTGGGATCCGCAGGCATTGGAAATTGTTGGCGCCTACCGTATTGTGCCGGCAGGCGAGCAGATCGCCAAGCGTGGCGTAGAAGGTCTGTATAGCTATTCCCTCTTCCAGTATACCCGCCTCTTAACGGCTGACGTCGCCGAAAGTTTTGAAGTCGGGCGTGGGTTTATTCAGCATCAATATCAAAAAACCAATGCGCTGGATGCATTATGGAAAGGTATTTTCTGTTTTTCTCAGCGTTATCCTGATTATAAAAATCTGCTGGGGGTATTAACGATTCCCAAAAACTATTCTGTTTCAGCGCAGCGATTGATTATTGATTTCTACCAATGCTATTTCTCCGCGCCGCATCAGGCCGGCTTAATGGCAGGAGAGGCGAACTGGCCGAACAGCACATCCGGTACGCTGTTTTCCGGCGATGACTTTCGCGCCGACTGGAAGCGGCTGAATACGCTACTGGATGAAGCCGGCTATCAACTGCCATGGCCATTTAAGCAGATGGCGCGCTGGTTTTACCTTGGCGGTTCAATGTTGCTTGGGTTTAAGGACGACCAGAGTTTTAATTCTATTGCCGGCTTGAGTATTTGCAAACTGGCGGCGTTGAAGAAAAGTTATCAATCCCACTATATTAAAACGGCGTAATTATTTATCGAGAGAAATACGTCGCTGCCTCTTGGTATATAGGAATATCTTCAATGAACCTTACTGGTAAGGCTGTGCTGATTATTATTTTTTCTTTGCTGTGCTCGGGCTGTAGGGATACATCGCCCGATGCATTTTCCGGCTATGCCAATGGTGAATTTATCTATCTCTCTTATCACGCCAGTGAAAAGATTGAGAAGGTTCTGGTTAATAAAGGCGCTTGGGTCGAGAAGGGACAACCCTTGGCTACCATGGAGTCTTTTAACGCCGATAATGCGCTGCGTATTGCAGAGAAGAATTATATGGCTGAACGCGCCCTGCTGCAGGATTTGCGTTCTGGCGATCGTGATAAGGAGCTGGACGTGGTGCGTGCACAGTTAACGCGGGCGCGTGCCGCAGCCAAACTGGCAAAACGTCAACTGGAAAGAAATCAGCCTCTTTATACCAAGCATGTTATTTCCGCCACGGAGTGGGAGGGGATGGAAGCGGATTATGCACAGAAGATTGCGCAGGTTAATGAGCTGTCGCATCAACTGAGTGCCAAGGCGCTACCGGCGCGGCAAGAGCGGATTAACAACCAGTCGGCGCGGGTGGCATCCGCCAGGCTGCAGCTGGACAAAGCGCGTTGGGATTTGCAGCAAAGCCAGATTGTCGCACCGGAGTCGGCATTGGTTTATGACGTTATTTATCGCCCCGGCGAGCGTCCCGCTGCCGGTAAACCCATTATCAGTCTGCTGCCGCCGGAAAATATCAAGGTCCGTTTCTTTGTACCGGAAAAGGATCTGGGAGCGCTACATGTGGGTTCACGCATCGATATTCTTTGTGACGGCTGCGCAGAGCCGATCGCGGGGACGGTTCACTATCTCAGTCCGCAGGCGGAATACTCTCCACCGGTGATTTACAGCACCAAACGCCGTGAAAAACTGGTGTTCATGGCTGAGGCGCGACCGGAGCTTGTGCAGGCGCAGCGGATGAAGATTGGCCAGCCGGTGCAGGTGAGGCTCGTTCACGATGAATGACTGGTGCATTGATGTTCACAAGTTGAATAAACACTTTGGCGCCAATCATGCGGTGAGGGATTTTTCTTTACGCATTGGCAAAGGCGAGATTTACGGCTTTCTGGGGCCGAACGGCAGCGGTAAAACCACCTCGATACGCATGATGTGCGGCTTGATCACGCCGGATTCCGGCAGCGGCTCTTGCCTGGGGATGGACATATTTACCCAGCGTGAAGCGATTAAGCGGCGCATTGGCTATATGACCCAGCATTTTTCAATGTGGGGTAATTTGACCATTCGGGAAAATTTATTATTTATTGCACGTCTGCACAATCTTGACCGGCGTAAGCAGCGTATTGAGCGCGTACTGGAGGAGATGGGGCTGGCGTCCCGCCAGCATCAGCTGGCGAAGGTGCTGTCCGGCGGCTGGAAGCAAAGGATGGCGCTGGCCGCCTGTATGCTGCACGAACCTGAGCTGCTGTTTCTGGATGAACCGACGGCTGGGGTTGATCCCAAGGCGCGGCGCGAGTTCTGGCAAACGCTGCATCACCTCTCTGACGCCGGCATCTCCATTCTGGTCAGCACGCACTATATGGATGAAGCGGAGCGCTGCCATAAAGTGGCGTACCTTTCCTACGGCACCCTGCTGGCCAGCGGCGCCATCGCAGATATTATCCAGGCGCAAAATCTCACCACGATCCAGGTGCGCGGCAAGGGATTGACGGAGTTGGAAAGCCGGCTGCAAGCCCTGCCAGAGATCGAGCAGACGGTCATCTTCGGCAATGCGCTGTATGTTACCGCCTGCAATGGCGAACGGCTGCACGGTTTACTGACGGCACGGTTGCCGGTGGGGTATGAACTGTGCCAGGTGCCGACTCAGCTTGAGGATGCGTTTACCTACCTGATGAAGAGTAGCGATGAAAAAACCAATGATTAACTTTTCGCTCACGCGCTGGCTGGGGGTGGTGATCAAGGAGATCCATGAACTGCGCCGGGATCGGGTGAGTTTCAGCATGGTGTTCCTGACGCCGCTGTTCCAACTGATCATTCTGGGCTATGCAGTGAATATGGATCCGCGCCATGTGCCGGCGGCGTTGTTGAACTATGACTCGGGGCATCTGAGCCAGGTGTTTATCAGTGCAGCACAGAATACTCAATATTTCTCCCTGCAGCCGGCAGCCTCGGAGCAGGAGGCGGAAAAGGCTTTTGTGCGGGGTGATGTGATCTTTATCGTGACCATCCCGGCGGACTTCAGCCAGAAGATTTTGCGTGGTGAAAAGCCGCAGTTGCTGATCCAAAGCGATGCTATTGATCCGATCGCCGGCGGCAACGCGCTGAGTGCCATCGCGCAGGCGTCAAAAAATATGTTTCAGTACGATCTGCCGGAGTCACTGCGGGGCAGGGAAGGGACGGAGAACTTCGAGCTGGTAGTGCACCGGATGTTCAACCCGGAAGGGATCACACAGTACAATACCATTCCCGGGATTATCGGCTCGATCCTGAGTACCACCATGATCCTGATGACCGCGCTGGCGATCACCCGTGAGCGTGAGAGCGGTGCGATCGAAAACCTGCTGGTATCGCCGGTGACCGGGCTGGAGGTGATCGTCGGTAAGATCACGCCTTATGTGCTGATCGGCATGTTCCAGTCGGTAATGATCCTGCTGTGCGCGGTATATCTGTTTAATATTCCGCTGCTGGGGAACGTGTTTTTACTCCTGACGGTGCTGACGGTCTATATTTTTCTGTGCCTGTCGGTCGGCATCACCATTTCCAGCATTGCGCAAAGCCAGCTGCAGGCGTTGCAGATGTCGTCGTTCTACTTTATTCCCTCGGTGCTGCTGTCCGGCTTTATCAGCCCGTTTATCAGCATGCCGGCCTGGGCGCAGGCGATCGGTTCATGCCTGCCGCTGACCTACTTTATTCGCTTAATCAAAGGGGTGATGCTGAAGGGCTACACGCTGGCGGAGCTGCTGCCGGATTTTCTGCCGCTGCTGGGGCTGGCGGCGGCGGTGATTTTTATCGGCCTGCGTACCTACCGCAAAACGCTGGACTGATGAGAACGGGTAGCCCATTCCAGAAAGCGAAAAACCCGCCATAGGCGGGTTTTTCTGAATATGGTGCCCGGACTCGGAATCGAACCAAGGACACGGGGATTTTCAATCCCCTGCTCTACCGACTGAGCTATCCGGGCAACGGGCTGCATTAAACCGTAAAGCCCGGTTGGCGTCAATCGCTTTATGACATAAACGTGAAAAAACAGCGTCGTTTGCTGTCTTTTCATTCAGCTTGCGTGAAGTTTATCCTTAAGCAGGATAATCAGCGCGTTATATGGCCGGATAGCGCTGTAATCACCTAGCCCAAGGCACCGTGTTTGCGGCACTGGGCCACCTGCAGAATGTCTTCCGCCAGGCGTTTGGCGACGGAAACATCCTGAAGCTGTCGTTTGATCAGCAATTTGCTCAGGCAGCCTTCCTGAATCAGCTCCATCTGCTGGGCCACCATATCGGCGTCGTCGGCGTCCATTTCCCGCAGCAGGTCGCGGGTCAGCGCCAGCGAGCTCATCTTCTGCTGCTCTGCGAGCTGGTGGATCGGATGGTCATCCTCCGGGAAGAAGCTGCAGGCGGCAATAAACAGGCAGCCGGGATAGCGACTGTTCTGTACGTATTCCGCCAGCACGTCATAGCGCGCCAGCAGTTTTTGCTGCGGCGTCAGCGTCTCATCCAGCAGCAATTGCCGGCGCCAGGCGTCGATCTGCTGCCCGTGATGGCGCAGGCAGTCATACAACAAGGCTTCCGCATCCGGCCAGTAGGGCTTGAAATCAGCAGGTTGTACGTCGAGCTTCTCTGCCAGCATTTCCAGCGTGGTGTTCGCCAGACCTTGCTGTTCCAGCAACCCCAGCGCGGTATCAAGAACATGTTCGCGTTGCACCTGTGCTCCCCTCCAAATTCTGCTTCTGCACCTCAGTGTCGTTTACTGCACAGTTTTCTGCAAATGTGCGTTAAACGTCTGGGCATTCATAAAACCGGTAACGCGATTGGCCGTTTGCTCATGGCCGTTACGGTCAAAGAACAAAATGGTGGGCAATCCCAAGACCTGTAGATGTTTCAGCAGCGCCGCCTGTTCGGCGCTGTTGGCGGTGACGTCAGCCTGCAGCAGCACCGTGTCGGCCAGGCTGGCCTGCACGCCGGCGTCGCTGAAGGTGTACTTCTCAAACTCTTTGCAGGCGACGCACCAGTCGGCGTACAGGTCCAGCATCACCGGCTTACCCTGCGCCTGCCGCAGCGCCTGATTCAACTGTTCTACGTTGCTGATGCGGGTGAACGCCAGGTGCGGCTGGACGGCCTGCTGCGCGGCGCCGGGGCCAAACGCCCAGTCCTGCAGCGGGCGGGCGGCGATCACCGCCGCGGCCAGCAACAGTAGCTGCAGCGCGCGGGTCCAGCCGCGTGAGCTTTTCAAACTCAGCACGAAGGCCCAGCCGAAGAACGCCAGGCCGAGCAGGCTCCACAGGCGCAGCCCCCACAGATCGCCGATCACCCGCTCCAGCAGGAATACCGGCAGGGCCAGGATGACAAAGCCGAAGGCCTCTTTCACGTACTGCATCCATGGCCCGCTGCGCGGCAGCAGTCGGTTGCCGAACAGCGTGACGATAATCAGCGGAATGCCCATCCCCAGTGCGTACAGGTACAGCGTGCCGCCGCCGGCCCACATATTGCCGCTTTGCGCGATATACAGCAGGATGGCGCTGAGCGGTGCGGTGGTGCAAGGCGAACAGATCAGCCCGGCCAGTGCGCCCATCACAAAGACGCCGAACAGCGAGCCACCGCGCTGAGTGTTGCTCCAGTTGGCCAGCCGCGTCTGCAGTGAGGAAGGCAGCTGCAGCGAATAGCAGCCAAACATCGACAGCGCGAGGGCGATAAACAGCGCGGAGAGGCCAATCAGCACGTACGGATGCTGCAGCGCCGCCTGGAACTGCAGGCCGGCGGCGGCCACCACCAGGCCCAGCAGCGTGTAGGTCAGCGCCATACCCTGCACATACACCACCGCCAGCAGCAGGATGCGCCCGCTGCTGTGCGGTCGCTCCCGGCCGAGGATAATGCCGGAAATCAGCGGGTACATCGGCAGGACGCAGGGGGTAAATGCGATGCCGATACCGATCAGCAGCGCCCACAGCGGTGAAAACGGCAGGCTGGCGGGAGCGGGCGTTGCCGGCGTCGCGCTGGCCGGCGTTGGCGGGGATGACGCCGCCACGGCGTCCAGCGGAATCACACGGGTTTCCGGCGGGTAGCAGAAACCGGCGGCGGCGCAGCCCTGATAGGTGACGCTCAGGCTGGCGTTCGCCGAGGCCTGCCGCAGCGTCAGCGGCAACTGCAACTGCTGTTGATAAATCTCGGTCTCGCCGAAGAATTCGTCTTTATGGCTTATCCCTTTCGGCAGGCTGAAGTCGGCCAGCTGCGCCTGCTGTGGCACCAGTTTTATTTGCTGGCGATACAGATAATAGCCGGGGCGGATCTGCCAGTTCAGCGTCAGTTGCTGGCCCTTTTGCTGGAAGTCGAAGGCAAATGCCCGATCGACCGGCACAAACTGGCTGCCGCCGCCGTTGCTGAACAGCGAGGCCTGCACCGTCTGCGACAGGAAGAACAGGCTGCACAGCAGGAAAATCAGTTTAATGATGCGTTGATCCATAACAAATAGTCTTTATCTCCGGCCATCACCGGCAGTACCAGCAGCTCGGGCGTCTGGTACGGGTGATGTTGTTTCAGATAGCTGAGCAGGGCGTGTTGATGCTGGCGATTGCTTTTGAACAGCATCTGGACTTCGTACTCCTGTTCCAGTTTCCCTTCCCAGTAATACAGCGATGACGCGCCGGGCAGCAGCGTGGCGCAGGCGGCCAGCTTTTCACCCAGCACGCGGGCCGCCAGCTCCTGAGCGCTGGCCTCATCCGGTGCGGTACAAAGTATGACGACGGCTTCGCAATCAGACATCTTGACTCCCTCTCAACCCGATTCTCTGCAGAGCACTATACCCTGAAGGCCTAGCGGCTAGAAGGCGAGTTTATCACCAGCGCGGATACCGCAGGAAATACGGGGCCTGACGGCCCCGTGGAGAGTTACAGCATGATGCCGCCCAGCAGGAAGCCGAGCACTACGGAGAGGATGACGCCGATGGTGCCGGGAATAAAGAACGGGTGGTTAAACACGAAACGGCCGATACGGGTGGTGCCGGTATCGTCCATCTGCACTGCGGCGACCAGCGTCGGATAGGTCGGCAGAATAAACAGGCCGGATACCGCCGCGAAAGAGGCGACGGCCGTCAGCGGGCTGACGTTCAGGGCCAATGCCATCGGCATCAGCGCCTTGGCGGTGGCGGCCTGGGAGTAGAGCAGCGCCGAGCAGAAGAAGAAGATCACCGCCAGCAGCCATGGGTGCGCCTGAATCACACTGCCGGCGGTCTCTTTGATCCAGTCCAGGTTGGCCTGTACGAAGGTGTCGCCCAGCCAGGCCACGCCCAGGATACAGATACAGGCGCTCATGCCGGCCTTGAAGGTGCTGGAGTTCAGCACGGCGTCGGTATCGACGCGGCACAGCAACGTGGTCAGGGTGGCGACACTCAGCATGATGATCAGAATAGCGTTGGTGGTGTTCATCAGCGGCTTGGCGACCAGCCCCAGCCCCGGGCTGTTGATGATGGCGTAGGCCACCACGCAAAGTACGCCCAGCAGGAACAGCAACACTGATGACTTGGCGCGCGGTTTAATCTCCATCACCTTGTTGCCGCGCAGGGTAATCAGGCCTTCTTCCAGTCGTTTCAGGTAGACCGGGTCGTTAGACAGTTTGGAGTCGAACAGCCAGGTGACCAGCAGCGACATCAGCAGCACCGCCAGGAAGGTCGACGGAATGACCACCATCAGCAGATGCAGATAGCTGACGCCGTGGCCTTCCATCACCGAGGACATATAAACCACGGCGGCGGAAATCGGCGATGCGGTAATGGCGATCTGGGCGGAGACGACGGCGGTAGAGAGCGGTCGGCAGGGTTTAATGCCTTGCTCTTTCGCCACTTCGGCAATCACCGGCAGCGCGGAGAGGGAAATATTGCCGGTGCCGGCAAAGATGGTCAGGAAGTAGGTGACCACCGGCGCCAGGATGGTGATGTGTTTTGGATTTTTACGCAGTAACTTCTCGGTTTGCTGGACCAGGTAGTCCATACCGCCCGCGACCTGCATCGCGGAGATGGCGGCGATCACCGCCATAATGATGGAGATTACGTCAAAGGGGATATTGCCCGGCTTTACGCCGATCATCGCCAGAACTAAAACCCCAAGGCCCCCTGCAAAGCCAATGCCGATACCGCCCAGTCTGGCCCCGAGAAAAATGGCCAGCAGAACGATGATCAATTCCACCGCTAACATAGTGTTGCTCCTCGCAATAAAGTTTTTATATTCGCCATCTTTCAGGCTGCCGTTTGCCCGGCCGTACGTATCCGCCGTTCCATCGGCGTGTTCGCTGCGCCGTGACGGGGGCGCGACAACCCGAATAACTTTGGTTATATGAAAATGAAACGTTAAAAATTTGTGGGCGCTAGAAAGTAAAAAGGCACGCTATCCAGAGGATTTAGCGTGCCTTTCAGGCTACCGGATGTATCTGTTATTGTTCGTTTTCATCTGTATAGCGTTTTGCTTTATAGGCCGGATGTTTTAAGTTCTCGACGGAGAAGATGTCATCCAGTTCGGCTTCCGTCAACAGGCCGCGCTCCAATACCACTTCCCGCACGCTTTTACCGGTTTCCGCACAAATCTTACCGACGATGTCACCGTTGTGGTGGCCGATAAACGGATTCAGGTAGGTCACGATGCCGATAGAGTTGAAGACGTAGTGTTCGCACACTTCCTTATTGGCGGTAATGCCGTTGATGCATTTCTCCAGCAGGTTATAACTGGCGTTGGTGAGGATGTGGATAGACTCGAACATCGCCTGGCCGATCACCGGCTCCATCACGTTCAGCTGCAGCTGACCTGCTTCGGACGCCATGGTAACGCAAGTATCGTTGCCGATCACTTTAAAGCACACCTGATTGACCACTTCAGGCACCACCGGGTTGACCTTGGCCGGCATAATGGAGGAACCAGCCTGCAGTTCCGGCAGGTTGATTTCATTCAGGCCGGCGCGCGGGCCGGAGGAGAGCAGGCGCAGGTCGTTGCAGATTTTGGACATTTTCACGGCCAGACGCTTCAGCGCACTGTGCACCATGACGTAAGCGCCGCAGTCCGAGGTGGCCTCAATCAGATCTTCGGCCGGCACGACCGGCAGGTTGCTGACTTCCGCCAGCTTTTGCACTGCCAGCTGCTGGTAGCCGTCCGGCGTATTCAGCGCGGTGCCGATGGCGGTCGCACCCAGGTTGACTTCCAGCAGCAGCTCCGCGGTGCGGCGCAGGTTGCGGGTCTCTTCATTCAGCAGCACGCTGAATGCGTGGAACTCCTGGCCGAGCGTCATTGGCACGGCGTCCTGCAGCTGGGTGCGGCCCATCTTCAGGATATTTTCAAATTCTTTGGCTTTACGTTCGAAGCCTTCACCCAGCTGGTTGATGGCGTCGATCAGCTTCATCACCGAGGCGTAAACCGCAATGCGGAAGCCGGTCGGATAAGCGTCGTTGGTGGACTGGCTCTTATTCAGGTGATCGTTCGGGTTCAGATACTGGTATTCCCCTTTCTGATGCCCCATCAGCTCCAGGCCGATATTTGCCAGCACTTCGTTGGTATTCATGTTCAGCGAGGTGCCCGCGCCGCCCTGGAAGACGTCCACCGGGAACTGGTCCATACATTTACCTTTATCCAGCACCTCATCACAGGCCAGGATAATGGTATCGGCGATCTTGCGCGGAATAGTTTGTAGCTCTTTATTCGCCAGCGCGGCCGCTTTTTTCACCATCACCATGCCGCGGACAAACTCAGGAACATCGCTGATTTTGCTGTTGCTGATATAAAAGTTTTCAATCGCACGCAGAGTGTGAACACCGTAGTAGGCATCTGCGGGTACTTCACGTGTTCCGAGCAAATCTTCTTCGATACGAATATTGTTTGACATGAGAACCTTCTCTATGTAGCTACCGAATTATTTATTTTGTTAGTTAATTTATGTTGCCGTGAGCGCCAACCGCCGCAGTATCAACCTAAACGGTCGGAGCTGCGCCGATCATATGCTGCTTCGCAATAAATGAATGAACACAGATCACTATCTGAACGTTCAAAAACCACAGCTTTTGCATTCCGTGATCTGATTCACATTTATCAGTGTAGCCATTTAAAAGAGACCAGCCGGTTGAAAAGCCGCTCGGCTACCCTCATTGTAATTAACTCGACCTGTTTTATCAGGCCACTTTATTATTCTCGTATGCGCCCGGAGCGGGTACGCGAAGCTATCTGATAGGAGAACACGGTGCGCTGGTTACCGTTTTTGCTGATATTTCTGCTGGTATACATTGAAATATCGTTATTTATCAAAGTCGCCGCCGTATTGGGCGTCGCCGTCACCCTGCTGCTGGTGATTTTCACCTCCTGTGTCGGGATATCGCTGGTGCGCAACCAGGGAATGAAAACCTTTGTGCAGATGCAGCAGAAGCTGGCGGCCGGCGAAAGTCCGGCGGCCGAAATGGTGAAAAGCGTTTCGCTGGTGATGGCGGGCTTCCTGCTGTTGGTGCCGGGCTTCTTTACCGATTTCCTCGGCCTGCTGCTGTTGCTGCCGCCGGTGCAGAAAACGCTGACCCTGAAGCTGATGCCGCATCTGTCGGTTTACCGCCCCGGCGGCCGGGGGCCAGGTGGTGATGCGGCCAACGGCAATACTTTTGACGGTGAATTCCAGCGTAAGGACGACGATCGCCATACGCTGGAACACCGCCCGGACGATCATGACAAACGTGACGATCGTTAACGGACGTCTGTCGTATTTCACAGTGAATCACCACGCGGCCTTCTGGCCGCGTTTTTGTGTGGGCGATCGCAATTACTCCGTCGGTTAAAAATTTTTTTTTCCCGCCCCCTTGAAGGGGGTTGGAATGCCCCCATCTCAAAACCCACGAGGCCGGTAAACATGATAATCCGGTGCACAACCCTAAATCTGAGACAGACCTTCTTACAGGAGAGCGTTCAATGAGTATTCGTCCATTGCATGACCGCGTTATCGTCAAGCGCAAAGAAGTTGAATCAAAATCTGCTGGCGGCATCGTACTGACTGGCTCTGCGGCGGGTAAATCCACTCGTGGCGAAGTAGTGGCCGTTGGCAAAGGGCGCGTTCTGGAAAACGGAAATATTCAACCGCTGGATGTGAAAATCGGTGACATCGTGATTTTCAACGACGGTTACGGCGTGAAAGCCGAGAAGATCGACAATGAAGAAGTGTTGATCATGTCCGAAAGCGACATCCTGGCAATTGTTGAAGCGTAATTACGCTTTATCTTCTGAACTGAAAAGAATTGAAGGGAAATACCAATGGCAGCTAAAGACGTAAAATTCGGCAATGACGCACGCGTAAAAATGCTTAACGGCGTGAACATTCTGGCGGACGCGGTAAAAGTCACCCTGGGCCCGAAAGGCCGTAACGTAGTGCTGGACAAATCTTTCGGCGCGCCAACCATCACCAAAGACGGCGTATCCGTAGCGCGTGAAATCGAACTGGAAGACAAGTTCGAAAACATGGGCGCACAGATGGTGAAAGAAGTTGCCTCCAAAGCGAACGACGCTGCGGGCGACGGCACCACCACCGCAACCGTTCTGGCGCAGGCCATTGTGAACGAAGGCCTGAAAGCCGTTGCTGCGGGCATGAACCCGATGGATCTGAAGCGTGGCATCGACAAAGCGGTTATTGCAGCGGTAGAAGAACTGAAAAAACTGTCCGTACCTTGCTCTGATTCCAAAGCGATTGCACAGGTCGGCACCATCTCTGCAAACTCCGACGAAACCGTGGGTAAACTGATTGCAGAAGCGATGGAAAAAGTCGGTAAAGAAGGCGTTATCACCGTTGAAGAAGGCACCGGCCTGCAGGACGAGCTGGACGTGGTTGAAGGTATGCAGTTCGACCGCGGCTACCTGTCCCCATACTTCATCAACAAGCCGGAAACCGGTTCTGTCGAGCTGGAAAGCCCGTTCATCCTGCTGGCTGACAAAAAAGTTTCCAACATCCGTGAACTGCTGCCAGTACTGGAAGCCGTAGCGAAAGCCGGCAAACCGCTGCTGATCGTTGCTGAAGACGTTGAAGGTGAAGCGCTGGCTACGCTGGTGGTGAACACCATGCGCGGCATCGTGAAAGTGGCTGCGGTTAAAGCGCCAGGCTTCGGCGACCGTCGTAAAGCCATGCTGCAGGATATTGCTACCCTGACTGCCGGCACCGTGATCTCTGAAGAGATCGGCATGGAACTGGAAAAAACCACGCTGGAAGACCTGGGCCAGGCCAAACGCGTTGTGATCAACAAAGACACCACCATCATCATCGATGGCGTCGGCGACGAAGCGACCATCCAGGGCCGCGTAGCGCAGATTCGCCAGCAGATCGAAGAAGCGACCTCCGACTACGATCGTGAAAAACTGCAGGAGCGTGTTGCTAAACTGGCAGGCGGCGTTGCCGTTATCAAAGTTGGCGCAGCTACCGAAGTTGAAATGAAAGAGAAGAAAGCCCGCGTTGAAGATGCCCTGCACGCGACCCGTGCTGCGGTTGAAGAAGGCGTGGTTGCCGGCGGCGGCGTTGCGCTGATCCGCGTAGCCAGCAAAATTGCCGAGCTGAAAGGCGACAACGAAGATCAGAACGTGGGTATCAAAGTTGCGCTGCGCGCGATGGAAGCGCCACTGCGCCAGATCGTGGTCAACGCCGGTGAAGAAGCTTCCGTTATCGCCAACAGCGTGAAAGCGGGCGAAGGCAGCTACGGTTACAACGCTTACTCTGAAGAGTACGGCGACATGATCGGCATGGGCATCCTGGATCCAACCAAAGTAACCCGTTCTGCACTGCAGTACGCGGCATCCGTGGCTGGCCTGATGATCACCACCGAGTGCATGGTTACCGATCTGCCGAAAGAAGATAAAGCCGACATGGGCGCTGCAGGTATGGGCGGCATGGGCGGTATGGGCGGCATGATGTAATCATCCCCCTTCACGCTTGCGTGAGTGAAAACCCCGGCCTGGCGCCGGGGTTTTTTTATGGGGTCGCTTTTTCGTGCATTGGCGCACCGTGTTTGGCGATATTTTTACCGGCCGGACGGATTTAGCGTGTAAACTGTTACCTCATCAACTGTCGCTCTATGCGTTGACCAAGTATACGTGGCAACGGAAGCTTAAGAGGTAGCATTGCTTTCTGATAAGCTTTTGCGTAATTCTCAACATTATATGGGGAACAAGATGCGGACTAAAGCCTTACTGGGACTTTCGGCGGCGTTGCTGCTGGCAGGATGCAGCACCACTCATCAACTGACCAGCGCAGGTCAGCAGGTTAAATTTACCGATACCAAACCGGCGGCGGAATGTCAGCTGGTGGGGGAAGTCACCGGCACTCAGAGCAACTGGCTGTCCGGCAGTAATGCAGAAAGCGGCGGCCTGCGCGGCGCGGCCAATGATCTGCGTAACAAGGCGGCTGAAATGGGCGGCAACGTGATTTACGGTGCGACCAGCCCAAGCCAGAATCTGCTCTCCAGCTTTGCGCCTCTGGACAGCAAAATGATGGGTCAGGTTTATAAATGCCCATAACGGCTCCGCGCCGTTAACCAGCGAGATAAAAAAGAGGAATGCCTGCGCATTCCTCTTTTTTTCGCTTATGGCTGGGGCCCGTCCTGCGCCAGCCGCAGATCCAGCGGCGTTTTGCTGGCTTCACCGCCGATTTCCCGCGTCAGGCGCGGCACCAGATAGCCGGACACCTTGCTCAGCAACTGCTGCATGATATGGCGCGCGTCATCGTCGCTGACCATAAAGTGGGCTGCGCCCTGCACCTTATCCAGCACGTGAATATAATAGGGTAGAATACCGGCATCAAACAGGGCGTTGCTCAGCGCCGCCAGCGTATCGGCATGGTCGTTGACGCCGCGCAGCAGTACGCTCTGATTGAGCAGGGTGACGCCGGAACGGCGCAGTTGCGCCATGCTGGCCGTCAGCGCCGCATCAATTTCATTGGCATGGTTAATATGGGTCACCATCAGCACCTGCAGGCGTGATTGGGACAACCGCTGGCAGAGTTCATGGGTGATGCGCGCCGGGATCACCACCGGTAAACGGGTGTGGATACGCAGGCGCTTTACATGCGGAATGGTTTCCAGCTCGCCGATCAGCCAGTCGAGTTCATGATCTTTCGCCATCAGCGGGTCGCCGCCGGAGAAGATGATCTCGTCCAGTTCAGGGTGTTGGCGGATATAGTCCAGCGCCTGGCGCCAGTTGGCCTTATTGCCCTGGTTATCCTGATAAGGAAAGTGACGACGGAAGCAGTAGCGGCAATTGACGGCGCAGCCGCCCTTTACCAGCAGCAGGGCGCGGTTACGATACTTGTGTAATAGGCCGGGCACCACGCTGCGCTGTTCATCCAACGGATCGGTGGTAAAGCCGGCGGCGGTCACAAACTCCTCACTGGCGGTCAGCACCTGACGTAACAGCGGGTCGCCGGCGTCGCCAGCGCGCATGCGGGCGACAAACGCGCGCGGCACGCGCAGCGGGAACAGGCGGCGCGCATCGCGTCCCTGAGGCAATTGCGGATGCGTGTTCAGTGACAGAAGCCGCAGCAATTCATCGGGGTCGGTAATAACATCGGCGAGTTGATGCAACCAATCTTCTCTATCTGCGATGTTTTGGGTTACAATATGTGCCATTTTTTTGGCTAAGCTACCAATTTAAAATTCAGAGGGCCATTATGGCGACTTATTCTAGCAACGATTTCCGTTCGGGTCTTAAAATCATGTTTGAAGGCGAACCTTATGCTGTGGAATCCAGCGAGTTCGTGAAACCAGGTAAAGGTCAGGCGTTCGCCCGCGTAAAAATGCGCCGTCTGCTGACCGGCACCCGCGTGGAAAAAACCTTTAAATCTACCGATTCTTGCGAAGGCGCAGACGTAGTAGATACCAACATGAACTACTCGTACACCGACGGCGAGTTCTATTACTTCATGCACCCTGAAACCTTCGAACAGTATCAGGTTGACGGCAAAACCGTATCCGACGCGGCAAAATGGCTGCAGGACAATGCGGAATGTATCATCACCCTGTGGGATGGCCGTGCTATCGCCGTTCAGCCACCGAACTTCATCGAAGCGGAAATCACTGATACCGATCCAGGCCTGAAAGGTGATACCGCAGGTACCGGCGGTAAGCCAGCTACGCTGTCTACCGGCGCCGTGGTTAAAGTACCGTTGTTCGTACAGATTGGCGAAGTGATCAAAGTTGACACCCGCTCTGGCGAATACGTGTCACGCGTTAAATAAGCATCAAAGCGGGGGAGTCATCGGATTCCCCCGTTTTATTTTATTCCCTTGATAGTTGGCAGAATTTGCATGATGAAGAAAACTCTGTTGGCCGTTATTTCCTTGACGCTGCTGCTGTCGTTAAGCGGTTGCAACACCTTCCGTGGTTTTGGCCAGGATGTTCAGCATCTTGGCGGTGCGATCTCCCGTGGCGCGAGCTAAGCTGCCGTCCATAGCACACACCATTTCTTGCGCAACGCCCGCCAATATTGACTACGCTTAGAGAGCCGTATCTTTTCATCACTGATAAATAAGGAAGTCTTATGCTGAAGAAAAGTATCCTTGCTATGTGCTCCGTGCTGTTCCTGTTTTCGCTGACCGCGTGCAATACCACCGAAGGCATCGGTAAGGATGTACAGGCCGGCGGCGAAGCGATTCAACGCAGCGCGCAATAGCGTCACGCTCTAATGTCTGTGGTATTCCATTAGCAATCACGGGCGTTGTTCTCTGTTCCCAAGCGGTGGAATACCCTGTATGCATAGCTTTTGTGCGGCGCCGGTATGTTCCGCAGACGCCATTTTGGCGATATAATCCATAACTTCACTCAGCCAGGTTGGACGACCTTCCTGCGCTTCCTGCTGTCCGGGGACGACCCCACCTAATCCTGGAGCCGTTTCATGGCATGGATCATTCTTGTTTTTGCCGGTTTACTGGAAGTTGTCTGGGCGATAGGCCTGAAATATACCCACGGTTTTACCCGTTTGACGCCAAGCATTATTACCATCGCCGCGATGGTGGTGAGTATGCTGCTGTTGGCGAATGCGATGAAAACGCTGCCGGCCGGCACGGCCTATGCGGTATGGACCGGCATCGGCGCGGTAGGCGCGGCGGTGATGGGCATGATATTGCTGGGCGAATCGACCAACATGATGCGCATTCTTAGCCTGTGCCTGATCATTGCCGGGATTTTGGGGCTGAAATTCAGCAGTCACTGATGCGGTAAATACCAGGGGCGGCCGGATAGCTTGGCCGCCCCTGGTGGTTATAGCGTCACGATGCCGATCAGCGCGACGACGCTCAGGATGGCCGCCAGGCCGTAGAACACCCACTTACCGGCCGGCACGTGGATTTTCAGGTCGTGCATCGCGTGGTGGATACGGTGCAGGCCGCACCACAGCGGCAGAATGATCATCAGCAGCAGGAACAGGCGGCCGATCAGGCTCTGGCAGAACGTCAGTACGCGTTCATAGCTCAGCGCATCGCCCGGAAACAGCCCCAGCGGCAGCAAAATACCCAGCAGCAGCACGATCACCGGTGCCACGATGGCGCCCCACATGCCGCCGGCGCCGAATAGCCCCCAGAAGATCGGCTCGTCGGAGCGTTTAGGTGCGTGATTAATCATATTTCCTCCCAATTACAGTAGCGCGACGGCGAGAACGACCAGCGTGACCAGAATGGTCACCGCCCATAGGGCTTTGACGATCGGGCCGGGGCCCATTTTCTCGTTGTTGACCACGATATTGGCCGCTTTAGGCGCCAGATCGAACCAGGTTTTGGTGTGCAGCAGCGCCGCCAGCAGGGCGATGATATTAATCAGCAGCACCAGCGGATTTTGCAGGAAACCGACGAATCCGGCCCAGCTCTCCGCGCCGCCCTTCAGGGCAAAGACGCCGTAAATCATCAGGATGCTGAACCACACCGCCGGCACGGAGGTGCCTTCACGCAGCATATAGAAACGGTAGAACCCCAGTTTTTGCCACCAGTTGGGCGCCATGGCGCGCACATAAGGCTTACGTTGTGTTGTCATTGCACTCTCCTCTCCCTTATTGCGGCTTCAGCATGGCGATCATAAAGTCGGTAGCGCTTTCAACTTTGCCTTGTTGAATCGCGGCGGCCGGGTCGACGTGTTTCGGGCAGACTTCAGAGCAGTAACCGACAAAGGTGCAGCTCCAGACGCCGTTCTGGCCGTTGAGCTGCGGCATACGCTGCTTTTTGCCGTGGTCGCGGTTATCGAGGTTATAGCGGTGCGCCAGCGTAATGGCGGCCGGGCCGATAAACTCAGGATTCAGGCCGAACTGCGGGCAGGCGGCGTAGCATAAACCGCAGTTGATACAGCCGGAGAACTGGTGGTACTTCGCCATCTGCGCCGGCGTTTGCACGTTGGGCCCGTCTTCCGGCTTGCGATCGTTGCCGATGATGTACGGCTTAATCGCTTCGAGGCTTTCGATAAAGTGGGTCATATCGACCACCAGGTCGCGCTCGATCGGGAAGTTGCCCAGCGCCTCTACCTTCATCCCGCCCGTGTAGTCGCGCAGGAAGGTTTTGCACGCCAGCTTCGGCACGCGGTTGACCATCATGCCGCAGGAGCCGCAGATCGCCATGCGGCAGGACCAGCGGTAGGACAGATCCGGCGCCAGGTGGTCCTTGATATAGCCCAGCGCATCCAGCAGCGAGGTCTGCTCGTCATAAGGCACGCTATAGGTCGCGAAATGTGGTGCGTCATCGCTTTCCGGGTTATAACGCATGACCTCGATTTTCAGCGTTTTCATCTCAGCCATTCGTCTGCTCCTTCTCCTTTTTTTCCTGCGCATCGGCCTCTGCGCCATATACGCGCTTGGCCGGCGGCAGTTTGGTAATTTTCACATCGCTGTATTCCAGGCGCGGCGCGCCGTCGGCGTGGTGAAACGCCAGCGTATGTTTGAGGAAATTGACGTCATCACGCTCGGTGCAGCCGTTATCCAGCCGCTGGTGGGCGCCGCGCGACTCTTTGCGGTTAAAGGCGGAGTGCGCCATGCATTCCGCTACGTCCAGGCCGTGCCCCAGTTCGATGGTGTACAGCAGGTCGGTATTGAAGACGCTGGAACGATCGGCAATCTTGACGCGTTTAAAGCGTTCTTTCAGCTCCGCCAGCTTGTCGATAGTTTTCTGCATCAGTTCCGGCGTACGGTAGATGCCGCAGCCTTCCTCCATCGACAGGCCCATTTCGTCGCGGATTGCCGACCAGCTTTCGTCGCCTTCCTGTGCCATCAGGGCATGGAGGCGCTGCTCGACATCGCGGCTTTGCGCCTCCAGCGCGCCGCCGTTGGCCGGCGTACTCTCCAGTGCGCGCTGCGCGGCATGTTCGCCCGCCACGCGGCCGAACACCACCAGTTCCGCCAGCGAGTTGGAGCCGAGACGGTTGGCGCCGTGCAGGCCGACGGAGGAGCATTCACCCACCGCATACAGACCCTTGATGCGGGTTTCGCAATTCTGGTCGGTTTCAATACCGCCCATGGTGTAGTGCGCGGTCGGGCGCACCGGGATCGGTTCTTTCACCGGATCGACGCCGACATAAGCCTTGGCCAGCTCACAGATAAACGGCAGGCGTTCGAGCAGCTTCTTCTCACCGAGGTGGCGCAGATCCAGATAGACCACGTCGCCGCGTGGCGTGGTGATGGTGCGACCGGCGCGCCATTCATGCCAGAAGGCCTGAGAGACTTTGTCGCGCGGCCCCAGCTCCATATATTTGTTTTTCGGCTCGCCGAGCGGCGTCTCCGGCCCCATGCCGTAATCCTGCAAATAGCGATAACCGTCTTTGTTCACCAGAATGCCGCCTTCGCCGCGGCAGCCTTCGGTCATCAGGATGCCGGAGCCGGGCAGGCCGGTAGGGTGATACTGCACAAACTCCATGTCACGCAGCGGTACGCCGTGACGGAAGGCTATGCCCATACCGTCACCGGTGACGATACCGCCGTTGGTGTTGTAGCGATAAACGCGGCCGGCGCCGCCGGTGGCCATCACCACCGCGTTGGCGCGGATTTGCACCCGGGTGCCTTCCATCATATTAATGGCGACCAGGCCGCGCGCCTGACCGTCATCGACCAGAATGTCGAGAACGAAATGTTCATCGAAACGTTGAATTTGCGGGTATTTCAGCGAGGTCTGGAACAGGGTGTGCAGCATATGGAAGCCGGTTTTATCGGCGGCAAACCAGGTGCGTTCGATTTTCATGCCGCCAAAACGGCGCACGTTGACCGAACCGTCCGGTTTACGGCTCCACGGGCAGCCCCACTGCTCCAACTGGGCCATTTCACGCGGGCAGTGATGCACGAAGTGATCCACCACGTCCTGTTCGCACAGCCAGTCGCCGCCGGCGACGGTATCGTTAAAGTGATAATCGTAGGCGTCGTGCTCCTGGGTCACGGCGGCGGAACCGCCCTCGGCGGCCACCGTGTGGCTGCGCATGGGGTAGACTTTTGACACCAGCGCGATTTTTAAAGTGGGGTTGGCTTCCGCGGCGGCAATCGCCGCACGTAAACCCGCGCCCCCGGCGCCAATAATGGCGAGATCGGCGTTAAAGGTTTGCACTGCACTCCTCCAGTATTCTTGTCAGAACGGCTGATTAACTTTCAATGCTTAAGATTCAGGAATCATTCGGATGCTAATTAAAAACGCCGGTAATTGATGGACTTGGCCCCCATGCACAGATAACTCCCGGCAAATATTGGGGATTAATATACCCAAAGTTGAGTAGGTGAAATTTGATGTGATCGATTATTTTGTCGTTTATTACGCTTGCCGGAGGCCTTACTGTAAAAAACGGTATCGCGCTCTCATTCCACTTCTATTTGCCTTATTCACAGCGGTTTATATAGCCGTTACTGTTTTTATGTTTTTAATTGGCTGATGGCCGGCTACGGCAAGAATTTGTTTGCCCGGCGGGATGCGAGTAGACTGCATGCCCTGTTTGATTTCGGAGTAATTACCATGAGCGAAGCGGCAAGCTGGCAGCCAAGTGCACCCATCGCCAATTTGTTGAAACGCGCAGCGATTCTCGCTGAGATTCGGCGCTTTTTCGCCGATCGCGGCGTATTAGAGGTGGAAACGCCGGCGATGAGCCAGGCGACCGTCACCGATGTCCATCTGGTCCCGTTTCAGACGCAGTTTGTCGGCCCGAACGCGGCAGATGGCATGACGCTGTACATGATGACCAGCCCGGAATATCACATGAAGCGTTTGCTGGCAGCCGGCAGCGGCCCGATTTATCAGTTGGGGCGGGCTTTCCGCAATGAGGAGGCCGGACGCCACCACAACCCTGAATTCACCATGCTGGAGTGGTACCGTCCACATTACGATATGTACCGGCTGATGAATGAAGTGGATGACTTATTGCAGCAGGTGCTGGACTGCGACAGTGCGGAAACGCTGTCCTACCAACAGGCGTTCCAGCGCCATCTGGAGATTGACCCGCTGTCGGCGGATAAGGCGCAGCTGCGCGAAGCTGCCGCCAAGCTGGATCTCAGCAATATCGCCGATACGGAAGAGGATCGCGATACGCTGCTGCAGCTGCTGTTTACCTTCGGCGTAGAGCCGCACATCGGCCGTGAGAAGCCGGCGTTCGTCTACCATTTCCCGGCGTCACAGGCGGCGCTGGCGGAGATCAGTACGGAAGATCACCGCGTGGCGGAGCGTTTTGAGGTGTATTTTAAAGGCATCGAACTGGCGAACGGCTTCCGCGAGCTGACCGACAGCAATGAGCAGCGTCAGCGTTTTGAGCAGGATAACCGCAAACGCGCGGCGCGCGGCCTGCCGCAGCAGCCGATTGATTATCATCTGCTGGATGCGTTAAGCCACGGTATGCCCGAGTGCGCCGGCGTGGCGTTGGGGGTCGATCGCCTGGTGATGTTGGCGCTGGGGGCAGAAAGCCTGAGTGAAGTGATTGCATTCCCGGTGACGCGAGCCTGATTGGCAGCGTTGTCCGCAATGAAATAAAAAGGCCGACATGATGATGTCGGCCTTTTTTGTGCTTACAGGCTGCCGGAGCTGCGCTTGGTGCTTGGCGTCGGCGTAGAGGACACTGCGCGGCCGTCGTGGTTGGTGATGCGCGACAGGGTGTCGGTGCGCACCTGGAACGGCGGGTACGGCAGGGTAATGCCGTGTTCGCGGTAGCCGGCCAGGATCAACTGGTGCATCTCGTGGCGCAGCGGCATACGGTGACCCATCTCGGCGGCGTAGATACGCAGTTCAAAGATCTGGATACCCTGCTGCAGATCGACCAGATAGACCTCCGGCGGCGGGTTATCCAGCACCAGCGAGCAGCGATGGGAGGCGTCGGTGAGGATTTTGGTCACCTCCTCGCTGTTGGCTTCCGCCGGCGCCGGTACGGTCAGCACCACGCGGGTGATGGCGTCGGACAGCGACCAGTTGACGAACTGTTCGGTGATAAACGCCTTGTTCGGCACGATGATCTCTTTGCGGTCCCAGTCAGAAATCGTGGTGGCGCGGGTATTGATCTTGGTGACGCTGCCGGTCAGGTTGCGGATCGTGACGGTATCGCCGATGCGGATCGGTTTTTCAAACAGAATGATCAGGCCGGAGATGAAGTTGGAGAAGATCTCCTGCATGCCGAAGCCGAGGCCGAAGGTCAGCGCGGTGACCACCCACTGCAGTTTCGACCATTCGATGCCGATCCAGGAGAAACTGAGGATAGCGCCGAACAGCAACAGCAGATATTTGGTGATGGTGGTAATGGCGTAACCGGTGCCGGGAGACAGATCCAGATGCTGCAGCACCGCCAGTTCCAGCAGCGCGGGCAGATTGCGCACCAGTTGGGTAGTGACCATGATCACCAGCACCGCGATCAGCACTGCGCCAAGGGTGATCGACTGAACGCTGTCAATGCCGTTGCTGGTGGAGGTCACGTTCCACAGGGAGATGTTTTCCAGGAAAGCAAAGGCGGAATGGATCTCCGACCACAGGAAGATCACCGACACCAGCGCGATCATCGTCAGGATCGAACGCACCAGCCGCAGCGACTGGGCGCTGATCGCATCCAGATCGATTTCTGTCTCATCGACATCGACGGTGCCTTCATTACTGCCGGTAACGTGCGTATTGCCGGCTTCGTCTTCCCCGCGCGCGCGCTGGGCGAGAATCTCGGCGCGCCGCTGTTTGGCGCGGTCAAAGGCGATGCGTCGGCGCTGAATCAGCATCCAACGGCGGATGATGTGGTAGACCACCAACAGGAAGAACCAGATGGCGACCGAGGTTTCCAGACGCGCCAGCAGGGCCTGGGCGGTGGCGAGGTAGCCGATGGCGGCCGCCAGCGCTGCCAGCAGCGGCGCAGACATCAGTACGCCCCACAGCGCGGTGTTCACCATATTTTCGCCGGAGCCTTTCTTATCCAGATAGAGCGGGATACCGGCGCGCTTCAGGCTGCTGGTCACCAGCAGCAGGGCGACGCACAGCAGGATGAAGCACAGGCGTCCCAGCGTGTTGGAGAATTCGCGGTCGTTGAGGTTATCGAAGGTAATCAGCGCCATAATCAGCGGCACAATCAGCCAGATCGACATTTTGTAATAGCGCATGGCGCGGGAAACCTGCTGCGCCGGCCAGCCGAAGTGCACAATAAACAGCCCGCGCGGGTGGGCGAAGGTGGCGCTGATCATACAGACCCACAGGATTGGCAGGGTGGCGGTCACGCCGTCGCCGATCGCCACGGCGACCGGATAAGGCCAGGCATTTTGCAGGCCGAAGCCCAGCGCTGCCCACAGCACCGGCAGCGGCAGCGCCACCAGAATAGACCAGAAGACGTTGCGCAGGGTCAGATAGAACTGATCCTGAGTGACCTTGCCGACCTTACTGCTCGAACGTTCCAGAAATGCGTGATAGTGCTTGCGGGTGCTGATGCTGAATATCACCAGCAGCAGGGCGCCGAAAATGGGCACCAGCGTGCTACGGCTGGTCACCATCATCACAAAGGCGCTGCTCAGCTGAGCCAGGGTATCCAACGACAGCAGGCGGGTCAGATCGTGCGCCACGTTTATTGGGTAGGAGAGCGTCAGCGGGCTGACGTCCGGCACCCAGAACAGATAACGGTGGGTGGCGTCTTTGATCTCATTGAGCGCGTCGACCAGCTGCGTGTTGGCCACCTTCAGCTTGGTCAGCTCAAGAATTTGCGTATCGCAGCCGGACAGCAGGGAATTAAGTAGCTCGCGCTGGGTGCGCAGCTGCGCGTCGATAATCTGCTGCTGCCCCGGCGTCAGGTCGGAGCCGTCGTCCTGTTTAAGGCTTTGCGCGCGCTGCGGCAGTTTTTCCAGCTGGTTTTCAAACTGCAGGCGCTGCACGCGCAGCTGCGCCATATCGCTGTCCAGCTGCTGCGGTTTGGGCATTTCCGGCAGCGTCGACACCTGCGCGCGCAGCGTTTCGCCCAGCACCGGCGACGAACCCAGCCATTGCGCTTGCTCGATGATGGTGCTCATTGCCTGGCGCACCTGCAGGGTTTGCGAGGCGGCCTGGCGCTGCTGCGAAGAGATCAGATCCATGCGCTGCGCCTGGTTGTTCAGCGCGGTGGACAATTCACGGTTGATTTGCAGCTGTTCGCTGATGCTTTTCGGTAGCTCGCCGCTCTGTTCGGCCAGCTGTTCGGTTTTTTTCAGCGCCAGTTCGGCTTCGCGCTGACGCTGGTTATTCAGGTTATTGCGCAGCGCCTGCAGCTGAATATCCAGCTTTTCATGGCGCTTTTTAAATACTTCGGCACGCATGCGCGCCAGCTCCTGCCGGTTGTTGGCCGACAGCTGTGCAAGATCCAGTTCATTGACCTTGGCCTTGCGCGCGGCGGATTCGGTCTGCAGCAGATACAGCTGCGCCAGCGCCTGCGGTTTGGTCGGGTTTGGCGGCAGCGCCTGCAGGCGGCGCTGGGTTTCCGTCAGTGCGCGCCGGGCCTCGGTCTGTTGCTGTGGCAACTGGCCGAGTGAGTCGCTGATCTCGCGCGAACGGTCCTGCTCCTGCTGCATCAGGCGCGCCTGTTCCAACAGCTGGCTACTGGTCTGCAGAATTTGCTGTTCCAGCTCGCTGGTAGGCAGATTGTCGCCGTTCGGCAGGATTTTGGCGCTTTCGACCGTTAACTGACGGCGCAGCTGCTGCGCCATCTTGGGAAAGTCGTCGATCACTTTCTGATACTGTTCCGTACGCGTCAGGGATTCTGTGCGTTCGGCCAGCCGGTTGAGGGCGCTTTGCAGCGCCTCAACCGTTTCCGCCTGATTGGGTGCGTTCTTGTTGCTTTCTGCCTGTTTCAGCTCCTGTTTGAGCTGTGACTCGCTAGGCAGCGCCGCCGCCAGCGCCGGCTGAGCCAGTAAACAACCGAGCAATAACGTGGTGATAATCAGGCGCACGGCATCATTCCTTTAGGTTTGCGGCGCTTCTGCCGCGTCACGCGCGGTAGCCGCTTCGGCAAAGGCTTCGCCCATACGGGTCACGGTGCCGTTGTTCAGGCGCGGTTCAAAATGCACGCTGTTGGCGGTAAACAGGTTGATCACCGTCGACCCCAGCTTAAAGCGGCCCATTTCCGCGCCTTTTGCCAGCGTAATAGCGTCGTCTTCACCGGCCGCCGGATAGGTCCAGCGTTTGATGATGCCTTCGCGCGGCGGGGTGACGGTGCCGGCCCAGACGGTTTCAATACTGCCGACGATGGTGGCGCCGACCAGTATTTGCACCATAGGCCCGAACGCCGTGTCGAAGATGCAGATCACGCGTTCATTACGGGCGAACAGGTTAGGCACGTTGGCGGCGGTCAGCGGGTTGACCGAGAACAGGTCACCCGGTACGTAGATCATTTCGCGCAGCACGCCGTCGCACGGCATATGCACGCGGTGATAGTCTCGCGGCGCCAGGTAGGTGGTGGCGAACAGGCCGTTGCGGAAGGTGTCCGCCAACTGATAGTTACCGGCCAGCAGCGCCTCCAGGCTGTAGTGATGCCCCTTGGCCTGGAAGATTTGATCGTCGCGGATCAGGCCAAGCTGGCTGATGGCGCCGTCAGCCGGCAGCGCCAGCACGTTGGCTTCGCTGACGACGGGACGCGCGCCGTCGCGCAGCGGGCGTACAAAGAATTCGTTGAAGGTGGCGTATGAGGTCAAATCCGGGTTCTGCGCTTCCTGCATATCCACGCGGTAATAGCGGGCGAACAGTTTTACCACCTGTTGTGTCAGCCAGCCGGCCTCTTTGTCTGCGCCCCAGCCGGCCAGACGGGTCAGCGCCAACTTCGGCAGCCAGTATTGTAATTTGATTTTGATGCTATCCAGCACGTTAACCTCTTAAAAAGGGGGTAAAAGGCGCGCATTGTAACGACCCGCAGATCGCTGTCAACGTTCGCCCGATTGCGTTAACCGTTGGCGTCCAGCAGGTTCTTGCGAACCTTGACCTGCGCCATACTTTCCAGAATACGGTGATAGTTATCGAACCGCTCTTCGGCGATGTCGCCGCGCTCCACCGCCGCGCGGAGGGCGCAGCCGGGATCGTTGTCGTGTTTGCAGTCGCGGAATTTACAGCCGCCCAGATAATCGCGGAACTCGACGAAACCCTGGGTGATCTGTTCCGGCTCCAGGTGCCACAGGCCAAACTCACGCACCCCCGGCGAGTCGATAACATCGCCGCCGTGCTGGAAATGGTACAGCCGCGCCGCGGTGGTGGTGTGCTGGCCGAGGCCGGAGACATCGGAAACGTTATTCACCAGAATCTGTTCGTCGGACGGCGGCAGCAGGGCGTTCAGCAGGCTGGATTTCCCTACGCCTGACTGCCCGGCGAAAATACTGATGCGCCCCGCCAGCGCCTGCTCGAATTCCGCCATGCCTTCACGGGTACGGCTGGAAACTTCCAGCACCCGGTAGCCGATGCGGCGGTAAATATCCATCATGCCGTCAACCAGCTGGCGCGCTTCATCATCCAGCAGGTCGATTTTGTTCAGCACGATCAGCGGCTCGACATCCAGGGTTTCACAGGCGACCAGATAACGATCGATAATATTCAGCGACAGTTCCGGCAGGATCGCCGAGACGATCACGATCTGATCGATATTGGCGGCGATCGGTTTGACGCCGTCGTAAAAATCCGGGCGCGTCAGCACCGAGCTGCGCTCATGCACAGCTTCGACGATGCCTTTTACTCCTTCATGGTTGCCAAGGCCGGGACGCCAGACTACGCGGTCGCCGGTCACCAGCGAACGCAGGGTGCGACGAATATTGCAGCGATGCTGGCTACCGTCTGCTGCTTCAACGTCGGCGTGCATGCCAAAGCGGCTGATGACGATCCCCTCTTGCGGTTCACCCAATTGGCTATCGTCCAGTTCCGGTTTGTTATCAGTGCGCTTCAGGCGACGCTGATGGTTCGCCTGCACTCGGCGTTGTTGACCTTTAGACAGTTTGTTTTTGCTCACTGCGCCTCACTCTTCGGCTTTATATCGCTCTATCGCTCGTTGCGACTAAAAAGACTATGATACACGCTATTTTATATTAAATAACCGTTGTTGGCTGCCGGGCGCCGCGCGCCGTTGCGGAATATTTGCCGCCGCCGGCCGGCGCAGGGTTGTCTTGAGGCTTACAGGCAGGAACTATCATGACCGCAAACGAAAATAACCTGATTTGGATCGATCTGGAAATGACCGGTTTGGATCCCGAGCGTGACCGCATTATCGAGATTGCAACGCTGGTGACGGACGCCAATCTGAACATCCTGGCGGAAGGGCCGGTGATCGCCGTGCATCAGTCAGACGAACAGCTGGCGCTCATGGATGACTGGAACGTGCGCACCCACACCGGCAGCGGGCTGGTGGAACGGGTGAAGGCCAGCACCGTTGACGACCGGGCAGCGGAACTGGCGACCATTGCGTTTCTTGAGCAGTGGGTGCCGGCGGGCAAATCGCCGATTTGCGGCAACAGCGTGGGCCAGGACCGGCGTTTTCTGTTCCGTTATATGCCACTGCTGGAAGCCTACTTCCACTACCGCTATCTGGATGTCAGCACGCTGAAGGAGTTGGCGCGTCGCTGGAAGCCGGAAATTCTGGCCGGCTTTAAAAAGCAGGGCACCCATCAGGCGCTGGACGATATCCGTGAGTCGGTGGCGGAGCTGGCCTATTACCGCGAGCATTTTATTCAGCTGTAAGCTGCAGATAGCCGTTAGACGTTCAGAAAATGCCGCTTTTCGCCGCTTAATTCGCCATATTGGCGCATTAAGCAGCAATCAAACAAAAAAAGCGATTTTTTGCGTTTAGGGGCTTGCGGCAAAAAGGAATTCTCGTATAATGCGCACCCCGTACCGATGAAGAATTTCGAAAAGTTCAGCTATCGATACGACGCGGGAATAGCTCAGTTGGTAGAGCGCAACCTTGCCAAGGTTGAGGTCGCGAGTTCGAGCCTCGTTTCCCGCTCCAAATTCAGCAATGTCGCACTATGCGGCATGATGAGTAACAAGCAGTACCAGCAGTAACCATGCGACGCGGGAATAGCTCAGTTGGTAGAGCGCAACCTTGCCAAGGTTGAGGTCGCGAGTTCGAGCCTCGTTTCCCGCTCCAAAATTTCAAAGGCCATCTTCATTTTTGGCCGGATGCTGTAAAGCATCTCTTGTGTGCGGGAATAGCTCAGTTGGTAGAGCGCAACCTTGCCAAGGTTGAGGTCGCGAGTTCGAGCCTCGTTTCCCGCTCCAATTTTCTCCCCCTGAATGAACCCATACCGCCTGAAAAGGTGCGGTAACGCGTCTTCTCTCTTATCCTTGCGAAAAATCTTGTAAACAGAGTTATCCACAGGCTGGATGGGTAATACCTCTTGGATAAAAAAACAACGTTACCAGAATGAAATATTTATCTTTTTGATATTAAAGAATATTTATTAATTTGAAAACGTTATCCCGATCACTTGCTCTTTTTGTGACGTTTGAAAGACAACGGGTTTTTATTTTTATACACAAGTCCACAGGTGACCTTCAGGACTGGCCGATAGGTCTGCCATTGGCATTAGGCATCTCTGGGTAATCCTTTTTCCACAGCGCGTATTAACCGTTTTTTCTGCGGGCTTTGTACTTCAATGCGGTGTTCGGTACGGCGGGCGAGCTGCTGTTGCAGCGCCCACTCGATATGTTCATCCAGCAGTTCGCTTTGCCCCAGCCGCGTGCGCAGGGCGCTGAGAATCGCTTCCTGATACGGCGCATTGCCGAGCGCAACGGCAATGTTACGCAACCAACGCAAATGGCCGATGCGGCGAATCGCCGAGCCTTCGGTGATGCGCAGAAATTTCTCTTCACTCCAGGAAAACAGATCGATCAGCTGCGGAGCGTGCAGCGCCGCGCGCGGGCTGAAATCTGTTTCGTCGGTCAGCTGTGAGAAACGGTTCCACGGGCAAATCAGCTGGCAGTCGTCGCAGCCGTAAATACGGTTGCCCATGAGCGGGCGAAACTCTTCCGGAATGGCGCCTTCCAACTCAATGGTCAGATAAGAGATACAGCGCCGGGCGTCAACGGTATATGGCTCGACGATGGCGCCGGTCGGGCAGGTGGTGATACAGGCCACACAGCGTCCGCACTGCTCTTCCTGAGGCTGGTCGACCGGCAGAGGCAGATCCACGAGCAGTTCACCGAGGAAGAACCATGAACCGGCTTCCCGATTGAGAATCAGTGAGTGTTTACCAACCCAGCCAATCCCGGCTTTGGCGGCTAACGGGCGCTCCATAATCGGCGCCGAATCGACAAACGGACGAAAATTCAGTTCGCCGCAATACTGCTGGATCTGTTCGCCGAGTTTTTTCAGGCGCTGACGCAGCAGTTTGTGATAATCACGCCCCAGTGCATAGCGGCTGACATAGCCGAGCTGCGGATTGTTCAGCGTGCTGGCGAACGCCGCTTTGGCCGGCAGGTAGTTCATGCGCACGCTGATCACCCGCAGAGTGCCGGGCAGCAGCTCATGCGGCCGGGCGCGCAGCATGCCGTGGCGCGCCATCCATTCCATCTCGCCGTGGTACTGCTTATCAAGCCACGCCTGCAATTTGGGCTCTTCTGCGCTCAGATCGGTATCGCAGATACCAACCTGCTGGAATCCTAGCGATTGCCCCCATTGCTTGATATGTTGGGCGAGTTGATTGAGATCGAGAGGGTGTGTCATGACGGGCCATAGTGAGAAACAATACGCTGTCAGTTTACCACACTCTGTCTGGCCTGCGGACTGGATCCGACAGGCGGAGCCGTTAGCGGCGGCGGCGGCCGGGATATCGCTGTACGAACTGATGCTGCGTGCAGGCCGGGCGGCTTACCAACTGGCTTGCGATCGCTATCCGGCTGCGCGTCATTGGCTGGTGCTGTGCGGGCATGGCAATAACGGCGGTGATGGCTATGTGGTCGCGCGTCTGGCCACCGAAGCCGGCGTGCGGGTGACGCTGATCGCCGGCACAGGTTCGCGCCCCTTGCCAGAGGAGGCAGCGGCGGCGCGCCAGGCCTGGCTGGATGCCGGCGGTCTGGAACTGGCGAGCGACAGCCGCTGGCCGGTGGATATCGACCTGATCATTGATGGTCTGTTGGGCAGCGGGCTGACGAGCGCGCCGCGTGCGCCGGTGGCGGCATTAATCGAGGCGGCCAATCACAGCGGGCTGCCGATTGTGGCGCTGGATATTCCCTCCGGGCTACTGGCCGCCAGCGGCGCGGTTCCCGGTGCGGCGATCCGCGCCGCGCACACCATCACCTTTATCGGATTGAAGCCGGGCCTGCTGACCGGCCAGGCGCGCGATTGGGTCGGGCAACTTCATCAGAGTACGCTAGGATTATCTGACTGGCTGGCACAGCAACCGGTGCAGATTCAGCGCGTTAGTGCGCCCGATCTGGCGGGATGGCTGCCACCGCGCCGTCCGTGTTCTCATAAAGGCGAACACGGGCGCCTGCTGTTGGTCGGTGGCGATCGCGGCTTTGGCGGTGCGATACGTATGGCCGCTGAAGCGGCGCTGCGCAGCGGTGCAGGTCTTGTGCGAGTACTTACTCACTATGAGCATGTGGCGCCGTTGCTGACGGCGCGTCCCGAGCTGATGGTGCAAGCGCTGGATGACGAGGCCCTGCAGCGGGCGCAGGCGTGGGCTGATGTCACGGTAATTGGCCCGGGTCTTGGGCAGGAGGCGTGGGGTCAGAATGCGCTGAAAGTTCTCCAATCCAGCGATAAACCAACATTATGGGATGCTGATGCGCTTAACCTGCTGGCATTAAATCCCGAGAAGCGTCAGAATCGTGTTATTACGCCGCATCCCGGCGAAGCGGCGCGGCTATTGGGCTGTAGCACCGCTGACATTGAAAGTGATCGCTTACTTGCCGTGCGACGTTTGGCTGCGGAGTATGGCGGCGTTGCGGTGCTGAAAGGCGCGGGGACGCTGATCGCCGATGAGCACGGCGCGATGGCGATTGCCGATGTCGGCAACCCAGGTATGGCGTCCGGCGGTATGGGCGACGTGCTGGCGGGTATTATCGGCGGATTGCTGGCGCAAAAGCTCTCGCTGTATGATGCCGCCTGCGCCGGTTGTGTGGTCCACGGCGTTGCCGCAGATAGCGTGGCGGAAAAACAGGGCACCAGAGGGTTGCTGGCGACCGATTTACTGCCGGCGATCCCCTATTACGTTAATCCTCAGTTGGCAAAATAGATATTATCGAATGAAAGAACTCGTGTTACCTCTGCCGGATGAGGCAGCGACGGTTGAATTGGGAGCCGCGTTGGCGCAGGCGTGCGATCGGGCCAGCGTCATTTACCTGTATGGGGATTTGGGCGCCGGTAAAACGACCTTCAGCCGCGGTTTCCTGCAGGCGCTGGGCCATCAGGGCAATGTGAAAAGCCCGACCTATACGCTGGTGGAGCCTTATGCTCTGGAGCCGCTGTCGGTTTATCACTTTGATCTGTATCGGCTGGCCGATCCTGAAGAACTCGAATTTATGGGCATTCGCGACTACTTCGCGCAGAATGCCATTTGCCTGGTGGAATGGCCGCAGCAGGGCGCGGGTGTCTTGCCGCCGCCGGATTTGGCGCTGCATCTGAGCTACCAGGATCAAGGCCGGGAAGCGCGTCTGGACGCACTGTCCGACTATGGCAGCCAACTCATCGACCGAATCCACGGGTAACAGGGATGACGCCAACATGATGTATGGACTAAAGAAAATCCTCGGCATGGCGCTGATCGTCGCGATGGGGCTGTTTGGCCCGTCGTTGGCGCAGGCGGCGTCATCGTCGCTGGCGGATATCAAAGTCACCAACGCCCAGCGCGAGGCGACCGTCGCGGTCAGCTTTAACGGCCCGCCGGCCTATGCGTTCTTCCCGCTGCACGGGCCGGAGCGCGTAGTGCTGGACGTCAATCAGAGCGGCAAAGTCAGCGGCCTGCCGCTTAACTTCAGCGGCCAGAATTTGGTGAAACGCATCCGCTCCAGCGCGCCGAAAGACGCGCAGAGCGTGCGCCTGGTGTTTGAGCTGACGCAGCGCGCGAAAACCCGCGCGGTCACGCGGCAGAACGGTAACGTGTATACCGTGGTGTTTACCATTGCCGCCACGGGCAGCAATAACGTTGTGCGCCAGGCGCCCGCGCCGGCGGCCAGTAAGCCGCTGGCCAGTAAACCGCTGGTGACGAAAACAGAAGAACCGGTGCGCCGTGTGGCGTCTACCCGCTCATCCGGCAGCAATCCGTTCAAGGAAAAACCGACCGTGGTGGCCGGCACAGCAACGGCGGAAACGCCGCGCAGCAGCCGCGTGTCCGCCGGTTCGGGCAACCGCGTCGTGGTGGCGATCGACGCCGGCCACGGCGGCCAGGATCCCGGCGCGCTGGGGCAAAACGGGTTGCGTGAAAAGAACGTAACCATTGCCGTTGCCCGCCGTTTGGAGACGTTGCTGGAGAAAGATCCGATGTTCAAACCGGTGCTGACGCGTACCGGCGACTATTTTGTGTCGGTAATGGGGCGTTCGGAAGTGGCGCGTAAGCAAGGGGCTAATGTGCTGGTGTCGATCCACGCGGACTCGGCGCCAAACCGCAGAGCGACCGGTGCGTCAGTATGGGTGTTGAATAACCGCCGTGCCAACAGTGAAATGGCCAACTGGCTGGAACAGCATGAGAAACAGTCCGAGCTGCTGGGCGGCGCGGGCGATCTGCTGGCCAGCAATCAGGCCGATCCGTATCTCAGCCAGGCGGTGCTGGACTTGCAGTTCGGCCATTCGCAGCGCGTGGGCTATGATGTGGCGGTGAAGGTGCTGAGTGAAATGCAGACTATCGGCGTGCTGCACAAGAGCCGTCCGCAGCCGGCCAGTCTTGGCGTGCTGCGCTCGCCGGATATTCCTTCCCTGCTGGTGGAAACCGGCTTTATCAGCAACCCTTCGGAGGAGCGACTGCTGGGCAGTAGCGACTATCAGGAAAAGCTAGCCAAGGCGATTCATCGCGGTCTGCGCAGCTACTTCCTGTCGCATCCGCTACAAGCCGACCCAAAGGTGGAAAACCGACCGCTGGACGTCGCAGCGGCGGTTAACACGGCTTCACCAGACGTTAGCAGCAGTTACCGGGGTAAAACGCAGATTCACGTTGTGCGCAGAGGGGAAACGCTCTCTGCGATTGCCCGCCGTTACGGCACCAGCATGACGGCGTTGCATAACCTCAATAAATTGAAGAAAGACGGCGTATGGGTAGGACAGCGGCTGAAAGTGCCGGCGGCGGGCGCCGCTGCCGGCAGTCAGCACATCGCCAAAACGCGCGGCGGCGTGAGCAAACCGTCGCGGCATAAAGTGGTGCGCGGTGATACGCTGTCTTCCATTGCCGTACACTATGGCGTTAGCGTCAGTGCCCTGAAAAGCGCCAATCGCCTGAAGTCGGACGTCGCGCCGCTGGATCGGACGCTGACCATTCCGCATACCTGAACCATCAAGGGGAACCCGCATGTCAATCCAGGTGTTACCGCCACAGCTTGCCAACCAGATCGCCGCCGGAGAAGTGGTTGAGCGGCCTGCGTCGGTCGTGAAAGAGCTGGTGGAGAACAGCCTGGATGCCGGGGCCACGCGCATTGATATTGAGATTGAACGCGGCGGCGCCAAGCTGATCCGTATTCGCGATAACGGCTGCGGTATTGGTAAGGAAGAGCTGGCGCTGGCGCTGGCGCGGCACGCCACCAGTAAAATCACCACCCTCGACGATCTGGAAGCGATCGTTAGCCTGGGCTTTCGCGGCGAGGCGCTGGCCAGTATCAGTTCGGTATCGCGCCTGACGCTGACTTCGCGCACTGCCCAGCAGCAGGAAGCCTGGCAGGCTTACGCCGAAGGGCGCGAGCAGGCGGTGACGGTGAAGCCAGCGGCGCATCCGATAGGCAGCACGCTGGAGGTGCTGGATCTGTTTTACAATACGCCGGCGCGGCGTAAATTCATGCGCACCGAAAAAACCGAATTCGGCCATATTGACGAAGTGGTGCGACGCATTGCGCTGGCGCGTTTCGATGTGGCAATCACGCTCAGCCACAATGGCAAGCTGATGCGTCAGTATCGTGCGGCGAAAGAAGAGAGCCAGCATGAACGCCGTCTTGCCAGCATCTGCGGCCCGGCGTTTTTACAGCATGCGCTGGCGGTTTCCTGGCAGCACGGCGATTTAACCATCCGCGGCTGGGTGGCGGACCCTGCAGGTGCGCGGGCGCTTGGCGATATGCAGTACTGCTATGTCAACAGCCGGATGATGCGCGACCGGCTGATCAACCACGCGATCCGCCAGGCGTATCAGGATCAGCTGCAGGATGAGCAGCAGCCGGCATACGTGCTGTATCTGGACGTCGATCCGCATCAGGTAGACGTCAACGTGCATCCCGCCAAGCATGAGGTGCGTTTTCATCAGGCACGTCTGGTGCATGACTTTATCTACCAGGCGGTGACTACGGTGCTGCAGCAGGTGGGGCAGGCGCCGTTGCCGCTGGCGGAAGAAGCGGAGCAGCAGGAGCCCGCGCCGGCCTGGCAGCCGGAAAACCGCGTCGCTGCCGGCGGCAATCACTTTTCTCAGCCCGCGCCGGAGAGCACGCCACGGCGTGAAACGGCACCTTCCGCACCGGCGAGCGAGCGGGCGCCGCAGAGCTATCACGGCGGCTCCGGCTACCAGAAGCGCGAAGGCGAGCTGTATGGGCGCCTGATGCAGGCGACGCCTGAACCGGCGCCGGCCGCTGCCAAAGAGAAACCGCCGCTGTTCCCGTCGGCGAAAACGACACAGGTACCGCAGGAGCCGGCATTGGCCGGCAGCCAGCATGGTTTCGGCCGGGTATTGATGGTGTACCCGCCGTGCTACGCGCTGATGGAGCAGCAACAGCGTCTGTCGTTGCTGAACCTGCCGGTGGCCGAGCGCTGGCTGCGCCAGGCGCAGCTGACGCCGCCGGAAGAGGGGCTGCGCCCGCAGCCGCTGCTGATCCCGGTAAAACTGACGCTGGAAAAAGCGGAGGTTGCCGCCTGCACGGCGCATCAGGCGCTGCTGGTGAAAATGGGGATGGAGCTGCAGGTCGATCACGGGCGTGTGACGTTGCGCGCAGTGCCTTTACCGTTACGCCAACAAAATTTACAAAAGTTGATTCCGGAACTGTTAGGCTATCTGGCCGACCATAAAGCGATGTCGCCTGAGGTGCTGGCCACCTGGTTTGCCCGCCATCTTGGCAGTGAACATGAACAGTGGAACGCCTCGCAAGCGATACAATTACTGACCGACGTTGAACGACTTTGCCCGCAGCTGGTCAAAGCGCCACCGAGCGGTCTCTTACAACCTGTTGATTTACAGGCTGCACTGGCAGCCCTTACACATGACTGAAACAGCAATAACGCCGCGGCCTCCGGCGATTTTTATCATGGGGCCGACAGCGTCGGGCAAGACCGCATTGGCGATGGCGCTGCGCGAGCAGCTGCCGGTAGAGCTGATTAGCGTCGATTCGGCGCTGATTTATCGCGGGATGGATATCGGCACCGCCAAGCCGAGCGCCGAAGAACTGGCGCAGGCGCCGCATCGGCTGATAGATATCCGCGATCCCGCTGAGGCGTATTCCGCCGCGGACTTTCGCGCCGACGCGCTGAAAGAGATGGCCGAGATTACCGCCGCCGGGCGCATTCCGCTGCTGGTGGGTGGCACCATGCTGTATTTCAAGGCGTTGCTGGAGGGGCTTTCCCCGCTGCCGTCCGCTGATGCGGCGGTGCGCGAACGTATTGAACAGCAGGCGGCGGAGCAAGGTTGGGAGGCGCTGCACCAGCAGTTACATCAGATAGATCCGGTAGCGGCGTTAAGAATTCATCCGAATGATCCGCAGAGACTGACCAGAGCACTGGAAGTTTTTTTTATTTCGGGTAAAACTTTAACGGAACTGACTAAAATTTCGGGTGAATCGTTGCCGTATCATGTTCACCAATTTGCGATAGCGCCGAACAGCCGTGAGTTGTTACATCAACGCATTGAGCTGCGGTTCCATCAAATGTTGGCGGCAGGTTTTGAGACGGAAGCGCGCGCACTTTTCGCGCGGGGTGATTTGCATACGGATTTGCCTTCCATTCGCTGTGTCGGTTACCGCCAGATGTGGTCATATTTGTCTGGCGAAATTAGTTACGATGAAATGGTTTATCGTGGTATTTGCGCAACGCGTCAGTTGGCCAAACGTCAAATGACCTGGTTACGGGGCTGGGAGTCAGTCCGCTGGCTGGACAGCGAAAAGCCGGGAGAGGCTTTGGCGTCGGTGACACAGGTTGTTAGTGCATAGGCTGATTGATTGTGTACAATTGATGAGTATTCAGCGCGCAAATTTTTTTAGGTCGTACATTTTAGAGCCGACAGGTTCTTAGTTACAAACAACAAGCAAATAAGGAAAAGATAGAATGGCTAAGGGGCAATCTTTGCAAGATCCGTTCCTGAACGCATTGCGTCGTGAACGTGTTCCGGTTTCTATTTATTTGGTGAATGGTATTAAGCTGCAAGGCCAGATTGAGTCTTTTGACCAGTTTGTCATTCTGTTGAAAAACACAGTAAGCCAGATGGTGTATAAGCACGCTATTTCTACCGTTGTCCCATCGCGCCCGGTTTCGCATCACAGCAACAATCCGAGCGGCGGCAGCAATAACTATCACCATGGTAATAATCCGTCTGCGCAGCAACAGCCGCAGCAGGAAAGCGATGACGCTGAATAAGGCGCATTGCAAGACAACCATGACGGGGAACGTAAGCAGCCTTGCGCTGTTTATGTCCCCCACACTCGCGGTTGATATCCGTTTGAGAGGTTGCACGCTTGTTTGACCGTTATGAAGCCGGTGAGCAGGCCGTACTGGTTCATATCTATTTCTCGCAGGACAAAGATACGGAAGATCTCAGCGAATTCGAGTCGCTGGTTTCTTCAGCCGGTGTTCAGGCTTTGCAAGTGGTGACTGGCAGCCGCAAAGCCCCGCACCCGAAGTACTTTGTCGGTGAAGGAAAGGCCGAAGAAATTGCAGATGCGGTGAAAGCCAGCGGCGCGTCTGTTGTCCTGTTTGATCATGCCCTTTCCCCGGCGCAGGAAAGAAACCTTGAGCGTCTGTGTGAATGCCGGGTTATCGACCGCACCGGGTTGATTCTAGACATCTTTGCCCAGCGCGCCCGTACTCATGAAGGCAAGCTGCAGGTAGAGCTGGCGCAGTTGCGCCATATCGCCACGCGTTTGGTGCGCGGTTGGACGCACCTGGAGCGCCAGAAAGGGGGGATCGGCCTGCGCGGGCCGGGGGAAACCCAATTAGAGACCGACCGTCGTTTGTTGCGCGATCGTATCAGCTTGATTCTGCGCCGCCTGGAGCGGGTAGAGAAGCAGCGTGAACAAGGCCGACGGGCGCGTACCCGCGCCGACGTGCCGACCGTCTCACTGGTCGGCTATACCAACGCCGGCAAGTCCACCCTGTTCAACCGTATGACATCCGCCGAGGTTTACGCGGCGGATCAGCTGTTTGCCACGCTGGATCCCACCTTGCGACGCATCGACGTCACAGACGTCGGCGATACGGTGTTGGCGGATACCGTAGGGTTTATTCGACATCTTCCGCACGACCTGGTCGCCGCCTTTAAGGCGACGCTGCAGGAAACGCGGCAGGCATCGTTGCTGCTGCATGTGATCGACGCCGCAGATAGCCGCGTTGACGAGAACATTGAAGCCGTAAACAGCGTGCTGACAGAGATCGAGTCGGACGAGATACCTACACTGTTGGTGATGAACAAAATAGATATGCTGGATGATTTTGTTCCGCGTATCGACCGCAACGATGAAAATTTACCGATCCGCGTGTGGCTGTCCGCCGTCAGCGGGGAAGGTATTCCGTTGTTGTATCAGGCGTTGACGGAGCGCTTATCGGGGGAAATCGCGCATCATGAGCTGCGCTTACCGCCACGGGCAGGCCGTCTTCGTAGCCGTTTTTACCAGCTTCAGGCAATCGAAAAAGAGTGGAACGAAGAAGACGGCAGCATTGGCATGGTGGTGCGTATGCCGATAGTGGAGTGGCGTCGCCTGTGTAAACAGGAACACGATCTGATTAACTTTATAGTATGATCATATCCTGTTACATTTGTGCACTCGGTCTGCGGGCATTATAGGGGCGGCAAATTTTTGCTGTGGCCCGCGCGTGAACCTGAAGTACCCAATCACAGAATAATGGAGCTAAAACATGGCGTGGAATCAGCCCGGTAATAACGGACAGGACCGCGACCCGTGGGGGAGCAGCAATAATAATGGCGGCAACTCTGGCGGTAACAAAGGCGGTCGTGATCAAGGGCCACCTGATTTAGACGATATCTTCCGCAAGCTGAGCAAGAAATTGAGCGGCCTGGGCGGAGGCAAAGGCTCTAACGGCAATAGCGGCGGCAGCGGCGCGGGCTTCAGCGGCCGTATCATCGGCATCGCGGCGGTTGCTGTGGTGGTGATTTGGGCGGCCAGCGGTTTCTATACCATTAAGGAAGCTGAGCGCGGCGTGGTCACACGCTTCGGCAAGTTCAGCCATCTGGTGCAGCCGGGCCTGAACTGGAAGCCGACCTTTATTGATGAAGTGCGTCCGGTGAACGTGGAGTCGGTGCGCGAACTGGCTGCATCCGGCGTGATGCTGACTTCCGATGAGAACGTGGTGCGGGTCGAGATGAACGTGCAGTATCGCGTGACCGATCCGGAAGCGTACCTGTTCAGCGTGGTGAACGCTGACGACAGCCTGAGCCAGGCGACCGACAGTGCCCTGCGCGGCGTGATCGGCAAGTATTCCATGGACCGCATCCTGACTGAAGGGCGTACCGTGGTGCGTAACGATACCCAACGCATGTTGGAAGAGACCGTGCGTCCGTACAAAATGGGCATCACGCTGCTGGACGTCAACTTCCAGGCGGCGCGTCCGCCGGAAGAGGTGAAGGCGTCATTCGATGATGCTATCGCAGCACGTGAGAACGAGCAGCAGTACATCCGTGAAGCGGAAGCCTACGCCAACGAAGTTCAGCCGCGTGCGAACGGTCAGGCGCAGCGTCTGTTGGAAGACGCCAAAGCGTATAAAGACCGTACCGTCCTGGAAGCCCAGGGTGAGGTGGCGCGCTTTGCCAAACTGCTGCCGGAATACAAGTCAGCGCCGGAAATTACCCGTGAGCGTCTGTATATCGAAACCATGGAAAAAGTCCTGAGCCATACCCGCAAGGTGCTGGTGAATGACAAAGGCAACAACCTGATGGTGCTGCCACTGGAGCAGATGCTGCGCGGCCAGGCCGGCGCATCCAGCGACAGCGGCAACAAAGACACCAGCCTGATTCGTCTCAACCCTGCGCCGTCGACTTCCGGCAGCAACGCCGGCAGCAAACCGCAGAACAGCGGTTCGGTTATGGACCAACGCCGGGCGAATGCGCAGCGTGACGATACCACTCGCGTAGGGAGACAATAATCAATGCGTAAGTCTTTTGTAGTTATCCTCCTCGTGGTGCTGGTGGCGCTTTATGCTTCACTGTTTGTGGTGCAGGAAGGCCAGCGCGGCATCGTTCTGCGCTTCGGCAAGGTACTGCGTGATGACGAAAACAAACCGCTGATTTATGCGCCGGGCCTGCACTTCAAGATCCCGTTTATTGAATCGGTGAAAAATCTGGATGCGCGCATTCAGACCATGGAGAATCAGGCCGATCGCTTCGTGACCAGCGAGAAGAAAGACCTGATCGTCGACTCCTACCTGAAATGGCGCATCAGCGACTTCAGCCGTTACTATCTGGCGACCGGCGGCGGCGACGTCTCCCAGGCCGAGGTACTGCTGAAGCGTAAGTTCAGTGACCGTCTGCGTTCTGAAATCGGCCGTCTGGATGTGAAAGACATCGTGACCGACTCACGCGGCAAGCTGATGTCCGACGTGCGTGATGCGTTGAACACCGGTACGCTGAATAACGGCGAAGAGTTGCCGAAGACCGAAGCCGACGACGCTATCGCCTCTGCGGCGGCGCGTGTTGAGCGTGAAACCACCGGCAAACAGCCGCAGGTGAATCCGAACAGCATGGCGGCGCTGGGTATTGAAGTGGTTGACGTGCGTATCAAGCAGATCAACCTGCCGGCGGAAGTGTCCGATGCCATTTACCAGCGTATGCGCGCGGAGCGTGAAGCGGTAGCACGTCGTCTGCGTTCGCAGGGCCAGGAAGAAGCCGAGAAGCTGCGCGCCAGCGCGGACTACGAGGTAACGCGTACGTTGGCAGAAGCCGAGCGTCAGGCGCGTATCACCCGCGGTGAAGGGGATGCCGAAGCGGCCAAGCTGTTTGCCAACGCGTTCAGCCAGGATCCTAACTTCTATGCCTTTATCCGTAGCCTGCGTGCTTATGAAGCCAGCTTCAAAGAGAACCAGGACGTGATGGTGCTCAGCCCGGACAGCGATTTCTTCCGCTATATGAAATCGCCGGATTCGTCGCGTAAATAAGGCGTTAAAACAGTGACCGGGGGTCCGTGTTAGCACGGGCCCCTTCTTTTTTGGGGTAAGGCATGAATGCAACAATTTGGCTGGCGTTAGGTTTGGTTCTGGTGCTGGAAGGTCTGGGGCCGATGCTGTTTCCGCGCGCCTGGCGTAAAATGATCCTGACGATTTCGCAATTGCCGGACGCCACGCTGCGTCGTTTCGGCGGTGGAATAGTGGTTGCCGGCATCGTGATCTACTATATGTTGAGCACGCGCCTTGGTGGCTGAAGTCTAGCCGAAAAAATACGCAATCGTATGCGAAAAGTGCTGAAACTCTGAAATTACGGTGCTAGAATCCATTTTTAAGCAATCGGTGATTTCGAAAAATGGGTAAGAACGTCGTCGTACTGGGCACCCAATGGGGTGACGAAGGTAAGGGCAAGGTCGTTGACCTGCTGACTGAACGGGCTAAATATGTTGTGCGCTACCAAGGTGGCCATAACGCTGGCCACACTCTGGTTATCAACGGTGAAAAAACCGTTCTTCATTTGATTCCCTCTGGCATCCTGCGTGAAAACGTCACCAGCATCATCGGCAACGGTGTTGTACTGGCGCCTGACGCGCTGATGAAAGAAATGGGCGAACTTGAAGCGCGCGGCGTCCCGGTACGCGAGCGTCTGTTGTTGTCCGAAGCCTGTCCGCTGATCCTGCCTTACCACGTTGCGCTGGATGTAGCCCGTGAAAAAGCGCGCGGCGCGAAAGCCATCGGCACCACCGGCCGCGGTATTGGCCCGGCTTACGAAGATAAAGTTGCCCGTCGTGGTCTGCGCGTTGGCGATCTGTTCGATAAAGAGTCTTTCGCGGTTAAGCTGAAAGAAATCATCGAATACCACAACTTCCAGTTGGTTAACTACTACAAAGCCGAACCGGTCGACTTCCAGTCTACGCTGGACTACGTGATGTCCATTGCCGATATCCTGACCGCAATGGTGGTTGACGTTTCCGAATTGCTGGACGGCGCGCGTAAGCGTGGCGACCTGATCATGTTCGAAGGCGCGCAGGGTACGCTGCTGGATATCGACCACGGTACCTATCCGTACGTCACCTCGTCCAACACCACCGCTGGCGGCGTTGCCACCGGCTCCGGCATTGGTCCGCGTTACGTCGATTACGTGCTGGGCATCGTGAAAGCCTACTCGACCCGCGTTGGCGCAGGTCCGTTCCCGACCGAACTGTTTGACGAAACCGGCGAGTTCCTGTGCAAACAGGGCAACGAATTCGGCGCTACCACCGGCCGTCGTCGTCGTACCGGCTGGCTGGATGCGGTTGCCGTGCGTCGTGCGGTACAGATCAACTCCCTGTCCGGCTTCTGCCTGACCAAGCTGGACGTGCTGGATGGTCTGAAAGAAGTGAAAATCTGCGTGGGCTACCGCATGCCAGACGGCCGCGAAATGAACACCACACCGCTGGCGGCAGAAGGTTGGGAAGGTATTGAACCGATCTACGAAAGCATGCCTGGCTGGAGCGAAACCACCTTTGGCGTAAAAGAGTACAGCAAGCTGCCGCAGGCGGCGCTGAACTACATCAAGCGTCTTGAAGAGCTGACCGGTGTACCGGTAGACATTATCTCTACCGGCCCGGACCGCAGCGAAACCATGGTTCTGCGCGACCCGTTCGACGCATAATCGGTTTTTCTGCATGAAGCAAACCGGGCTGAGTCCCGGTTTGTTTTTTTCCGGCTTGCGCTCTGTCGGCCGTGCCCGTATCACTGAATTGAGTCAACACAGCGCGTATGGCGCTGAGGATAGCGGTTATTCCCACTCTCTGCGGTTCCCGTCAAAACACCGTCACCGTTCTGTCGTAAAGTCTTTCATGCGCTAAATAATTAGCGGCAAACTCACCGGCTGGTTTATTATCCAATAGCAATCTTTTGAAAAATGCCGAAAGCGGCACATTAAACGCAAACGGGCCCTATCGTGCCCAGAGGTAAACGTGCAGTTAACAAGTTTTACTGATTATGGCCTGCGGGCGCTGATTTATCTGGCATCGCTCCCGAAGGATAAAATGACCAGCATTTCGGAAGTGACCGAGGTGTATGGCGTATCCCGCAACCATATGGTGAAAATAATCAACCAACTGAGCCGTATTGGCCTGGTTACGGCCGTACGCGGTAAAAATGGCGGCATCCGGCTAGGCAAACCGGCTGAAACCATTCGTCTTGGCGACGTGGTGCGGGCGCTGGAACCGCTTGCCCTGGTTAACTGCAGCAGCGATTTTTGCCACATCACCCCGGCCTGCCGACTGAAGCAGGTACTGCAACAAGGGGTACAGAATTTCCTTGAAGAGTTGGATAACTACACTTTGGCCGATATGGTTGAAGATAATCCGCCGCTCTACAAGCTATTGCTTGTCGAATAAAACGTCGTTGAGAAGACAAGGCTCAGCGACATCCTGCTGATGACAACGGAGGAACCGCAATGTCACAAGATCCATTCTTGGAACGAGAAGCAGAAAAATACGAATCCCCAATCCCGAGCCGCGAATTCATCCTTGCCCATTTGGCCAAGCGTGAGACGCCGGCCAGCCGCGAAGAGCTGGCAAAAGAACTGAACCTGACCAGTGATGAACATCTGGAGGCGCTGCGTCGCCGCCTGCGCGCCATGGAGCGCGATGGTCAGCTGGTGTTTACCCGCCGCCAGTGCTACGCGCTGCCGGAGCGGCTGGATCTGCTGCGCGGCACGGTGATCGGCCACCGCGACGGCTATGGTTTTTTGCGCGTTGAAGGGCGCAAAGACGACCTGTATCTCTCCGCAGAACAGATGAAAATGGCAATCCACGGCGATGTGGTGCTGGCGCAGCCGCTGGGTGCGGATCGTAAAGGACGGCGCGAGGCGCGCATTGTGCGGGTGCTGGTGCCGAAAACCAGCCAGATTGTCGGCCGCTTCTTTATGGATGCCGGCACCGGTTTTGTAGTGCCTGACGACAGCCGCCTGAGCTTTGACATCCTGATCCCGAACGATGCGGTAGCCGGTGCGCGCATGGGCTATATGGTGGTGGTTGAGCTGACCCAGCGTCCGACGCGCCGCACCAAGGCAGTAGGGAAAATCGTCGAGATCCTCGGCGATAAAATGGGCACCAGCATGGCGGTGGATATCGCGCTGCGCACCCATGAAATTCCTCATACCTGGCCGCCGCAGGTGGAGAAACAGGTGGCCGATCTCAGCGAGCAGGTGCCGGAAGAGGCCAAACAGGGGCGCGTGGATCTGCGTAAGCTGCCGCTGGTTACCATCGACGGCGAAGACGCCCGTGATTTCGATGACGCCGTTTACTGCGAGAAAAAGCGCGGCGGTGGCTGGCGGCTGTGGGTAGCCATTGCCGACGTCAGCTACTACGTGCGTCCGGGCACCGCGCTGGATGACGAAGCGCGCGGCCGAGGCAACTCGGTATACTTCCCGTCGCAGGTGGTGCCGATGTTGCCGGAAGTGTTGTCCAACGGACTGTGCTCGCTGAACCCGCAGGTCGATCGCCTGTGCATGGTGTGTGAAATGACCATCTCCGCGCAGGGGCGCCTCTCCACCGCCAAGTTCTATGAGGCGGTGATGAGCTCTCATGCGCGTCTGACCTATACCAAGGTGTGGCACATTCTGCAGGGCGACCAGGAGCTGCGTGAGCAGTATCATCCGCTGGTCAAGCACCTGCAGGAACTGCACAACATGTACAAGGTACTGGATCAGGCGCGCGCCGAGCGCGGCGGCATCGCGTTTGAGACCGAAGAGGCCAAGTTTATTTTCAATGCCGAGCGCCGCATTGAACGCGTGGAGCCGACGGTGCGTAACGACGCGCACAAACTGATCGAAGAGTGCATGATCCTGGCGAACATCGCCGCAGCGCGCTTTGTTGAGAAGCGTAACGAGCCGGCGCTGTTCCGCGTGCACGATCGTCCGAGCGACGACCATATCTCCGCACTGCGCAGCGTACTGGGCGAGCTGGGGCTGACGCTGGGCGGCGGCAATAAGCCGCAGCCGAAGGATTACGCTACGCTGATGGATGAAGTGGCCGATCGCCCGGATCATGAAATGCTGCAGACTATGCTGCTGCGTTCGATGAAGCAGGCGATTTACGATCCGGAAAACCGCGGCCACTTCGGTTTGGCGCTGTCATCGTACGGCCACTTTACCTCGCCGATCCGCCGTTATCCCGATCTGGCGCTGCACCGGGCGATTAAATACCAACTGGCGAAAGAGCACGGCGAGCCTCAGCATCGCTGGACGCCGACTGGCGGCTGGCACAGCGATCTCGACGAGATGCTGCAGCTGGGTCTGCACTGCTCGATGACCGAGCGCCGTGCCGATGAAGCCACGCGCGACGTGGCCGACTGGCTGAAGTGCGATTTTATGCAGGATCACGTCGGCGAACAGTTTACCGGCATTATCGCCAGCGTAACCGGCTTTGGCTTCTTCGTCCGCCTGAACGATCTGTTTATCGACGGTCTGGTGCACGTCTCGACGCTGGATAACGATTACTACCGCTACGATAATATCGGTCAGCGGCTGATCGGCGAATCTTCCGGGATGGTCTATCGCCTGGGGGATACGGTGGAAATCCGCGTTGAGGCGGTGCATATGGATGAGCGCAAGATTGATTTCGTGCTGATCTCCAGCACCCGCAAGCCGCGCGGCGAAGGTAAAACCGAACGCGAGCGGGCAAAGAAAGGCGGGCAGCGTACGCTGCGTGACGGCAACGGCAATGGCCGTAAGCGTCGCGGCGGCAAAGCGCCGGCCAACTTTGAGCCGGACAGCGCCTTCCGTAAGGATGACGCCAAGCCAGCGGGCAAAGTGAAGAAAGACAAGAAGGCCAAAGCGAAGAAAGCATCGGCCAAAACCAAAAAGATTGCCGCGGCCACCAAGGCCAAGCGTGCCGGCAAGACGAAAGGTGCGGAGCAGGGCTGACCTGCCGCACGGTAATTATCACCGGCCGACCGACGTCGGCCGCACGGTTAAAAGAGCATCATGAGCGAAATTATTTACGGTATCCACGCCGTTAAAGCCCTGTTGGAACGTGACCCGCAACGCTTCCTGGAAGTGTTTATCCTGAAAGGCCGTGACGACCGCCGTCTGCAGCCGTTGATCGCCGAGCTGGAAGCCACCGGCATCGTGATTCAGGTGGCTAACCGCCAGTGGCTGGATGACAAGGTGGAAGGTGCGGTGCACCAGGGGATCGTCGCCCGCGTACGCGAAGGCCGCCAGTATCAGGAAAATGACCTGCCGGGGCTGCTGGAAAGCGTCGATACGCCTTTTCTGCTGATTCTGGACGGCGTGACCGACCCGCATAACCTTGGCGCCTGCCTGCGCAGCGCCGACGCAGCCGGCGTGCATGCGGTGATCGTACCGCGCGATCGTTCCGCGCAGCTGAACGCGACGGCGAAGAAAGTGGCCTGCGGCGCGGCGGAAAGCGTGCCGCTGATCCGTGTCACTAACCTGGCGCGCACCATGCGTTTGCTGCAGGAGATGAACGTGTGGATTGTCGGTACCGCCGGCGAAGCCGATCATACGCTGTATCAGAGCAAGCTGACCGGGCCGATGGCGCTGGTGATGGGCGCAGAAGGCGAAGGCATGCGCCGTCTGACGCGCGAGCACTGCGATGAGCTGATCAGCATTCCGATGGCGGGCAGCGTTTCCTCGCTGAACGTGTCGGTCGCCACCGGCGTTTGCCTGTTCGAAGCGGTGCGCCAGCGCAGCTGATCCCTGCGGGTCAGGCATCGTCTGGCCCGCTGTTTTCCCCCGCCTATATCCCATCCTGTGCGCCGCCCTGCGGCAGAAATCGTCACGTCGGCCATACTGTTTGCTGAGGTCTTGAACAGGGAGCAGGTCTATGGTCTGGCATACGCACGATGTCTTTAATCAGCCCAAACCGCTGGGCAACAGCAACCTTTTTCTTTCCGATACGCCGCTGCGCGAGGCGGCGCAGCGTGAGCAGGCCGGCTGGGACAGCGAGGTGTTGGCCTCGCTGGGACAACAGCTGGGCACCCAGGAATCGTTAGAGCTGGGGCGGCTGGCCAACGCCAACCCGCCGGAGTTATTGCGTTACGACGCCTGCGGCCAGCGGCTCGACGACGTTCGCTTCCATCCCGCCTGGCACATTCTGATGCAGGGGCTGGTGGCTAACCGGGTACACAACCTGCCGTGGGAGGAGGAAGCGCGCGTTGGTTCGGTGGTCGCCCGTGCGGCGCGTTTTATGCTGCATGCGCAGGTGGAGGCCGGCACGCTGTGTCCCATCACCATGACTTACGGCGCCACGCCGCTGTTGCAGCGCACCCTGCCGGCGGTGTTCAGCGACTGGCTGCCGCCGCTGCTGTCCGACCGTTATGATGCCCATCTGCTGCCGGGGGCGCAGAAGCGCGGCCTGTTGATCGGCATGGGCATGACGGAAAAGCAGGGCGGTTCCGACGTGCTGAGCAACACTACCACCGCGACGCCGCTGGCCGGACGTGGCAACGGCGAGCTTTACCGCCTGGTGGGGCACAAATGGTTTTTCTCGGTGCCGCAGAGCGATGCGCATCTGGTGTTGGCGCAGACCGGCGGCGGGCTGTCCTGCTTTTTCCTGCCGCGTATCCTGCCCGACGGCACGCGTAATGCGGTGCGGCTGGAGCGGCTGAAGGACAAGCTCGGCAACCGTTCAAATGCCAGCAGCGAGGCGGAGTTTCTTGACGCCAGCGCCTGGCTGCTGGGCGACGAGGGCGATGGCGTGCGGCAAATCCTCAAAATGGGCACGCTGACCCGCTTTGACTGTGCGCTCGGCAGCCACGGGCTGATGCGTCGTGCGCTGTCGGTGGCGCTGTATCACGCCCATCAGCGCCAGGCCTTCGGCAAAACGCTGATCCAGCTGCCGCTGATGCGCCAGCAGCTGGCGCGTATGGCGCTACGGCTAGAGGCGCAGGTCGCGGCGCTGATGCGGTTGGCGCGCGCCTATGGCGACGTTGGCAGCCCGTTGGCGCAGGGGCTGAGCCGCATTATGACGTCGGCGGCGAAGTTTGAAGTCTGCCGTCAGGGGAGTCCTTTTGTCGCCGAGGCGATGGAGGCGCTGGGCGGCATCGGCTATTGCGAAGAGAGCGAACTGCCGCGTCTGTATCGCGAGATGCCGGTCAACAGCATTTGGGAAGGTTCGGGCAATATTATGAGCCTGGACGTGTTGCGCGCCTGGACGAAAAGCAGCGCGGTACAGGAGGCGGTACAGCAGGAGTTCAGCGAGGTCAAAGGGCAGAACCGCCACTTCGATCGCCAGTGGCGACAGCTGATGCAGCAGCTGCGTAAGGGACAGGAGGCGCAGGGGCGGAGCATGACGGCGCAGCTGTTTAATCTGTTTGCGGCGGCGCAGCTGTTGCGCAGCGCAGCGCCGCCGCTGGCGGAGGCCTGGTGTCAGATGGCGTTGGATGCGCGCGGCGATCGCGTACTGCCGGAGACGCTGTGCGCATCGCTGCTTGACAGAGCGATGGGCGGCTAGGCATAAAGTAGCGCCGGCGTGAAACATTTTGTCACACGGCATCGGCCCGTAAAGGGATAACGACTCTCGTTCAGGAAGGATTATATGGATATCATTAGCGCACTGGCGGCGTTTGCCGCCTACTTTTTCAGTGGTTTTGCCATGGTGCTGGTCTTTTTGTTTATCTACACCCGCATCACGGCGCATGACGAATGGGCATTGATTAAACAGAATAATCAGTCTGCCGCATTCGGTTTCGTCGGCGCCTGTCTGGGGTACGTGATTCCCCTGGCCAGCGCGGCGATCAACTCGGTCAGCCTGCTGGATTACGTTATCTGGGGCGCGGTCGCGCTGGTGGTGCAATTGCTGCTGTTTGCCGCAGTGAAAGTCTATATGCCGCGCATCAGCGATAAAATTGAGGCCAACCATTTGGCGGCGGGGATTTTCCTCGGCGGCGTCTCCATCAGCGGCGGCGTATTGAATGCGGCGTGCATGACATATTAATCAATTAACGAAAACGGAAGGTACAGGCCATGGCCGGCAAACGGCGCGCGCAGACGGCGCGCAACACGCAGAGTACACCTGCGTTCAAGCGTTATTCATCACCGTCGACCACACGCAAGTCGCCGCAGCTGTTGACGCTGGTGTTGATGGGCGGCGCAGCCGGCGCGGTGTGGTATAGCCTGGATGACCCCGCGCCCGAGCAGGCGGTGATTTATCATTCGGTGTCCGCCTGCGTGGATGCCGGCAATAGTCGGGCAGTGTGCCAGAACAGCTATCAGCAGGCGCAGGAAGCGCTGCGGCTCGGTAGCCTGGGGTTTACTCGGATAGACAGCTGCGAGTCCCACTACGGCGCGTATAACTGCACCTATGATTTACCGACGCAACACTTTATCCCGAGGATGGCGGGCTTTACGCTGGCGGCGAATGCTCAGGATGATGAAAGCGGTGCGTCTTCCTCCTCGTCCGGAGGTAGCTATTACGGCGGCGGTGCAAGTTCGCGCGCGCGTCCCTTCTTCCGCTCGCGCGACAGGTTCAATGAGCTGCAAACGCCGGGTGACCGCGAAAGCTGGCGCCTGAAAAGCGCGGGCAACGTTCAGCCGGCGTCGGCGCAGACGGTCTCACGCGGCGGTTTTGGCTCTTCATCGCGCAGTTGGGGGGGGTAACGGTGCTACGTTTACCGATGACGCCGCGCCGCAACCTGGCAGACATCGCCGCCCGTTACGGTTTCCACTTTCATATCATCGACGGCGAACCCTATTGGGATGAGTCGCGCGCCTACCGTTTTACCCTGCAACAGATAGAACAGGGGATTGAAGCACCGACCGAAGAGCTGCACGCCATGTGTCTGGATCTGGTCGGTCGAGTGGTGGCGGACGATGCCCTGCTGACGCAGCTGGCGATCCCTGAACTTTACTGGGATGCCATCGCCGCCAGCTGGCGGCGGCAAGAGCCGTCGCTGTATGGCCGGATGGATTTTGCCTGGGGCGGCAGCGGGCCGGTGAAGCTGCTGGAGTATAACGCCGATACCCCGACCTCTTTGTACGAAAGCGCATTTTTCCAATGGCTCTGGCTGGCGGACTCGGTGGCGGCCGGGCGCATTCCGGCAGGGGCAGACCAGTTTAACTCCCTGCAGGAACAGCTGATCCAGCGCTTTGCGCTGTGGCGCAGCGCCGATCCGCTCTACTTTTGCTGCTGTCGCGATTCGCAGGAGGATCGCGGTACCGTGCGTTATCTGGAGGACTGCGCGCGTCAGGCCGGGCTGGACACCCGTTTTCTGCATATGGAGGAGATTGGTCTCGGCGTTGGCGGCGTATTTACCGACCTGCAGGATCGGACGTTGCGTCAGGCGTTTAAGCTCTATCCGTGGGAATGGATGATGCGCGACGATTTCGGCCCCGCGCTGCGCGGCGGCCGTACGCAATGGCTGGAGCCGCTGTGGAAAAGCATCGTGAGCAACAAGGGGGTTCTGCCCTTGCTGTGGCGTTGGCACCGCGGCCATCCGAACCTGCTGCCGGCCTATTTTGCCGAGGAGGTGCAGCGGCCTGGCTGGCGACTGGCGCAAGAGATGGGCGCGCAGTGGCGCGGTTTTGTGCGTAAGCCGCTGTATTCCCGCGAAGGCGCCAATGTGGCGATGTTCAGCGATCGGGACGGGTTGCGCTGTGAGGCGATGACCGGCGGCGACTATGCGCAGGAAGCGCAGATTTGGCAGGCCTGCGCGCCGCTGCCGCGTTTTGGCGATGACTATACGCTGATCGGCAGCTGGCTGGTGGGCGATCGGGCGGCAGGCATCGGTCTGCGGGAAGATAATTCGCCGATCACCAAAGACACGTCACGCTTTGTGCCGCACTTTATCGCTTAGCGATACAAAATGGCCTGTGAGTACCACTGTCCGGGCACCACGGTTTCGCTGTTCATAATAATCAGGTAGTAGCGGGCGCCGCTGGCGGTGGCCTTTTTCTGGATGGCGTCTTCCACGTTCATCGGGCTGCCGTGCACCAGCGCGCTGACGGTGGTCATCTTTTCCAGACCAAAGGTCTGCGCCCGGATGACCTCCTGCGCCTGTCCGGCAATTGGCGGCGGCGGCGGTTTGGGCGTGGTGGTCATCAGGCCGCAGCCGGATAACGCGGCCAGCAGCGTCAGCAGGGCGGCAGTGCGTGTAAGAGTCATCGGCGACCTCGCTATTTTCATCGCAATACCCCAAGTGTAATGCTTAAGCATAAGCTGGAACAGAATGAGCTAATGCTCACGGCGTTTTTTTGCCATGATAGAGCGGCTTGCGGAGCAATAAGAGGTTTATCGATGGTTGAGCTATTTGACGAACGCGTTGGGGAAATTGCGGTTATTCATGCGGTGCCGGCCGGGAAATATGAGCACCCCCTGCCGACGGTGTTCTTTTATCACGGTTACTGCTCATCGAAAGAAGTGTATGCCTATTTTGGCTATGCGCTGGCGAAGGCCGGATTCCGCGTGATATTGCCGGACGCCGCTCAGCATGGCGAACGCTATCATGGCGATGAGCAGCGGCGGCTGGCGCAGTTCTGGGACATCCTGAAAAGCAATATCGACGAACTGCCGGCGCTGCAGACGCATTTTGCACAGCGCGGGCTGATTGACGGTGCGCGCGTCGGCGTTGCCGGGGCGTCGATGGGCGGCATGACCACGCTGGGAGCGCTGACACGCTATCCGTGGATCACCGCGGCGGCCAGCCTGATGGGGTCCGGTTCGTTTACCTCGCTGTCACGCACGCTGTTTCCGCCGCTGGATGCACACGGGCAACCGCTGGCTGACGCGCAGCATGCCGCATACCTGGCGCCGCTGGCGGATGATGAGTTTGAGCGGCAGTGGGATAAGTTGGCCGAACGCCCGCTGCTGTTGTGGCACGGCGAGGCCGATGATGTGGTGCCCGCGGCGGAAAGCCTGCGACTGGCGCAGGTGTTGCGCGAACGCGGTCTGGCCGAGCGGCTGACGGTGGCGGTTGAGGCGGGCGTGAAGCACCGCATTACGCCGGCGGCGCTGGACGCCTGCGTGGGTTTTTTCCGCGCCGCGTTATAAAAAAGCCCCCTGCAAGCAGGGGGCGTTGGGTTGGATTACCATTTTAGACTGCCGCTTTTGGCTGCGGCTTGGTTCCCTGGCGTTGATCGTTCGGTTAGCGGTACAGTTCGGCGCTGACGTGAATCGACGCGTTGCTGCCCGGCTCATGCATGGCGATGACGCGATAAGCGCCAGCGCCGCGTCGTTCGGCGATTTGTCTGACCTGCGCCTCGGCGTCGTCGGGAGACACCACGTTGCGGTTCAGGGTGACAAACCCGATGCTCTGGCGCTGTGAAGCCTGGCGGGCGTCGATCTCTTCTGCGGCCATCGCACCGCTGGAAAACAGCAATACTGCAAGCATGGCGAGAGTGGCGTGTTTCATAAAGCCTCGCTTAACTCTTTGGCCCGGTCGGTCCGGCAGCGATGATCGTGGGGCAAAAAGTTATTTGTCTGTCTTGAATAACCTTGAATCTGTTCGTCGCGCTGTCTGCGGCGGATATGTTTAATTCTAGTCCGTTCTCACAGATAAAAAAGCGCAGCTATTTGATGGGGTTTTTCAAAAAATATGAATAAAGCGTCGCGGTTGATGATGATTTTATTGAAAGATTCCCGCCTGTGCGGCCGCGTGTCCTTGCTGCTTTGCCATGGCAAATTGTGCGGTTTTTACTTTCCCGCCGCCTGACGGTGAATAAATCCCACTCTGTTCTTGAGTTTCCGCCCCTGCGCCAGTATGATTACGCGTCATTTTTCAGCCGCACACAAACACGTTCCTTGCTTCCATGGGCCGCGGTTGACCCTGACAGGAGGCTGAATAATCCGTAAGGAGCAATTCGATGCGTCATTACGAAATCGTTTTTATGGTCCATCCTGACCAAAGCGAACAGGTTCCGGGCATGATCGAGCGTTACAGTGCTACCATCACTAACGCGCAAGGTCAGATTCACCGTCTGGAAGACTGGGGCCGCCGTCAACTGGCTTACCCGATCAACAAACTGCACAAAGCTCACTACGTTCTGCTGAACGTTGAAGCTCCGCAGGAAGCGATCGATGAGCTGGAAACTAACTTCCGCTTCAACGACGCCGTTATCCGCAGCATGGTTATGCGCGTTAAGCACGCGGTAACTGAAGCATCTCCAATGGTTAAAGCGAAAGACGAACGTCGTGGCGAGCGCCGCGAAGAGTTCTCTAACGAAACCACTGAAGAAGCAGATGCTGGGGATTCTGAAGAGTAATTGCCGCCGTGACGACTAATCGTCTGGTTTTGTCTGGCACGCTGTGCAAGCAACCGGTGCGAAAGGTAAGTCCTTCCGGCATTCCCCACTGCCAGTTTGTGCTTGAGCACAGATCGACGCAGACAGAAGCCGGATTCAGCAGACAAGCATGGTGCCGCATGCCCGTGGTTGTCAGCGGACAACAGTCACAAGCACTGACTCAAAGATTAACGGTCGGCAGTCAGGTTACCGTTCAAGGTTTTGTTAGCTGCCATCAAGGGCGCAACGGCCTGAACAAATTGGTCCTGCATGCCGAGCAGATTGAATTGATAGATTCTGGAGACTAGCCAAATGGCACGTTATTTCCGTCGTCGCAAGTTCTGCCGTTTCACCGCGGAAGGCGTTCAAGAGATTGACTATAAAGACATCGCTACGCTGAAAAACTACATCACTGAAAGTGGTAAAATTGTCCCGAGCCGTATCACCGGTACTCGTGCAAAATATCAGCGCCAGCTCGCCCGTGCTATCAAGCGCGCGCGCTACCTGTCTTTGTTGCCGTACACTGATCGTCATCAGTAATCGGCCACTGTCCATTAACGACTTTGAGAGGATAAGGTAATGCAAGTTATTCTGCTTGATAAAGTAGCAAACCTGGGCAGCCTGGGTGATCAAGTTAACGTTAAAGCGGGCTACGCCCGTAACTTCCTGGTACCACAGGGCAAAGCTGTTCCTGCTACCAAGAAAAACGTCGAGTTCTTCGAAGCACGCCGTGCTGAACTGGAAGCCAAACTGGCTGACGTTCTGGCTGCTGCCGAAGCGCGCGCAACCAAGATCAACGAACTGGCGACAGTTACCATCGAGTCTAAAGCAGGCGACGAAGGTAAACTGTTCGGCTCTATCGGCACCCGCGACATCGCTGACGCAGTTACCGCTGCAGGCGTTGACGTTGCCAAGAGCGAAGTTCGCCTGCCGAACGGCGTTCTGCGTACCACTGGTGAGCACGAAGTGCACTTCCAGGTACACAGCGACGTGTTCGCACAGCTGAATGTAGTTGTGGTTGCTGTCGCTTAATCGCGATTGCCACCCAAGCAAAACGCCAGCCTCGTGCTGGCGTTTTGCTTTTCTGTCGCCGGTAAAATGCGTTATGGTGCCAGGAACGACAAGGAGGCAACGATGACGCAGATCCGATTACTGCGGGTGTATGACTTCAGCGGCCCGGCGCCGCACTGTTTTCTTATCGATCGGCTGTGGCCGCGCGGCATCAGCAAGCAGCGGCTGGAAGGCGTTGAATGGCTGAAAGAGGTGGCGCCCAGCGGTGAACTGCGCCAGTGGTTCCATCATCATACTGACCAGTGGGACGCGTTTGTCGCGCGCTATCGGCAGGAGTTGGCTACCAGCAGCGCCTGGCAGCCGCTGACAGCGCTGTTGCGGCAGGGCGAGTGTCTGACCCTGCTGTACGGCAGCAAGGACACACAGCACAACCAGGGCGTTGTGCTGCGCGATTTCCTCCTGGAACGGTTGTCGGCTTAGCGCTGGCGGCGGTAGCCGCCATCGGACTGACGACGGAAGGTCACCTGATTATTGTCGAGCGTGGTGACTGACAGCGCGATAATCACCCCGTTGCTATCCCGTTCGATACGCACTTCCTGCCCGGCTTTCAGATTGCTCAGCGGCTTATCATTGCCTTCCACCTGTGCCATGGCGAACACCTCGTTGACCGGAAGACTGTTGTCGCGGAACAGCTGCGCCAGCGTCTGGCCGGGCTGAATGCGGTAACGCTGCCACTGACCGGCGGGATCCGATGCTGTGGCGGGCGGCTGCGCATCCGTCTGTTGCACGCTTTGCGGCTCACGGCCGTACGGGCGCTCATCGCGCTCCGGCGAATAGGGCCACAACAGCGAGAGCAGCAGCACGGCGCCGAAGATGATGACCCAGCGGCGGTGGAAATAGGGCAAAGGTTCCAGCCAGCCGAAGCCGTCCGGCAAATGCCAGATTTTCAACAGTAGCGCTTTGATTCCCTGTCCCTGACCGCTTGCAGGCGGCTGCTGCGAATCCGACCCTGCGGACATCTGCCGTGGTGCGCCGAACTTCAGGCGTTGGCTGATACGTTGCCAGACGCGTAGCAACGACCGCTGGGTGCGGGTGGTTTTCCTTCTCCTGGGCGCGATTCTGCCCATGGTGACCTCTCTTCAACTGCGTAAATTGCCACAGTACCAAATGGTGTGCCGACGGTCCGATGACCCGCTTTCAGTATAGTCCGCTAACTGTTTGATGTGAAAGGCAGCGGCGTGATTGCACGGCGGACGCGGCAACGGGGATTAACAGAAGGCCATTGTTTCTTTTTCTACGCGAAAAGTCATCATTCTCGACACAAGATTTTACCCGGCTTTCCGGCGCTGTTATGCTGCGCCTTCGACTTTTTACAGACTTAAGGAAAACCCCATGACAACCCCTTCTTTTGACAGCGTTGAAGCGCAAGCAAGCTACGGGATTGGTTTACAGGTCGGCCAGCAACTGCAGGAATCCGGTCTGGAAGGTTTACAACCGGATGCTCTGCTGGCTGGTCTGCGTGACGCGCTGGAAGGGAATGCCCCGGCGGTTCCCGTTGACGTCGTACATCGCGCGCTGCGTGAAATCCACGAGCGTGCGGATGCCGTACGTCGTGAGCGTCAGCAGGCGATGGCGGTAGAAGGCCAGAAATTCCTGGAAGAAAACGCTAAGCGTGATGATGTGACGCTGACCGAATCCGGCCTGCAGTTCTCCGTGCTGCAGCAGGGCAACGGCCCAATCCCGTCCCGTCAGGACCGCGTGCGCGTACACTACACCGGCCGTCTGATTAACGGCGATGTGTTCGACAGCTCCGTTGAGCGCGGCCAGCCGGCCGAGTTCCCGGTGACCGGCGTGATTGCAGGCTGGATCGAAGCCCTGACGCTGATGCCGGTTGGCTCCAAGTGGCAGCTGTATATCCCGCACAACCTGGCCTACGGCGAGCGTGGTGCCGGTGCCGCTATCCCACCGTTCAGCGCGCTAGTGTTTGAAGTTGAACTGCTGGAAATCCTGTAAGCGGGATTGACGAAACAGGGCGCCAGACGGCGCCCTGTTTGTTATTTAGCGCGCTGCCTCTGCGGGCGGCGTTTGCAGGCCGACCTGATAAATCGCAAAACCGATGCTGTCGTTGCCGACAGGCTTCAGCGGGTAACGGGCGTTTTGCCGGATAAACGCCGCGGCCTTGTCGCTTGGTGAGGTTTCAAAACGGATATCCAGCGGCTGGGCGGCGTCGATGTTGGCCAGACGCCAGTTGTTGTCCGCCTGCGGATGCACCGCCCCGTGTTTTTTACTCTCTGCGCTAATATAGGCCGACAGTACGGCGCGGTTTTCATCCGGCGAGGCGAAGGCGATGTGTTTGTCGCCGGTGCCGGCAAACTTGCCGCCATAGGCGCGGTAGTTGTTGGTAGCCACCAGGAATGTGGCGTTCGGGTCGATCGGTTTGCCGTTGAAGGTCAGCTGTTTGATCCGTTCCGCTTTATCATTGATTAACTGACATTCACCGTCGTAGCGCGCCGGTTGACTGACGTCTACCTGGTAGCTGACGCCGTCAATCACGTCGAAGTTATAGGTGCGGAAGCCGTCCCAGTTAATCAGGCTCTGCGGCTTACTGCTGTTGACGTCGATGCGGTTAAACTGCCCGGCGGAGCACTCCAGCCACTCTTTCACCTCTTTACCGCTGGCTTTGACCACCACCAGCGTATTGGGGTAGAGATACAGATCGGCCGCGTTGCGGAAGGTCAGCTGTCCCTTTTCCACTTCCACAAAGCTGGCCGGATCGTTTTTGCGGCCGCCGACCTTGAACGGCGCGGCGGCGGACAGCACCGGCAGATCCGCCAGATCCGGATCGCCCTGAATGTAGTGCTCCACATAGGCTTTCTGCGCGTTGTTGACGATCTGCACCGTCGGATCGTCCTGCACCAAAGCCAGATAGCTGTACATATTGCCGTCGGACTTGCCGATCGGCTGGCTGACGAACTCGCGGGTGCCCTTATGATCGTCGGCCAGCACCTTCACCAGACCGGCGTCTTCCGCCGCCAGCGAACGTTTGGCGGCGCTGTCGTAAATCGGCCGCGCCTCGGCCTTGGCACGGGTGACCGCCCAGCGGCCGCTGTCGTTACTGAGCTGTAAATCCACCACGCCGAGGTGATCGCCCCATTGGCCCGGCATCACTGCCGGTACGCCGTTCAGCAGGCCCTGCTCAATATCGGCGCCTTTAATCGCGGCGAAGTCCTTACTGGGAAAGACCGCGTGGGCGTGGCCGAACATAATGGCGTCGATGCCCGGCACCTGGCTGAGGTAGTAGACCGAATTTTCCGCCATGGCTTTATAAGGCGCGCTGGAGAGGCCGGAGTGGGGAATGGCGATCACCAGATCGGCCCCTTGCTGACGCATTTCCGGCACGTAGCGTTTGGCGGTGGCGGTAATATCATTGACTGTGACCTTACCCTGCAGGTTGGCCTTGTCCCAGACCATAATTTGCGGCGGGACGAAACCGATATAGCCGATGCGCAGCGTGTGCGTGTGGCCGTCGCGGTCTTTTACCGGCGTATCGACGATAATATACGGGGTGAACAGCGGTTTCTGGGTTTTGCTGTCGATAACGTTGGCGTTAACGTAGGGGAACTTGGCGCCGGCGAGGGCGGTTTGCAGGTAATCAAGACCGTAATTGAATTCGTGGTTGCCGATATTGCCTACCACATAATCCAGCTGGTTCAGCGCCTTATAGACCGGGTGTACGTCGCCTTTGCGCAACCCCTTGGCCGCCATATAGTCCGCCATCGGGCTGCCCTGAATAATATCGCCGTTGTCGACCAGCACGCTGTTAACCGCCTGCTGGCGCGCCTGCTGAATCAGGCTGGCGGTACGCACCAGCCCAAATTTCTCGGTGGGCTTATCCTTATAGTAATCAAAGTCCATCATATTGCCGTGCAGGTCGGTGGTTTCCAGCACGCGCAGGTCGACCGTCGCTGCCTGCGCCGTGGCGGAAATCAGCAGGGCGAGGGCGGATAATGCCAGCGGACGTTTCATCATTATTGGTGTTCTCCATACCATGATGTTTTTGGCGCCTTCTTGGTGAGAAGCCGCAAAGAACGATGTAATTATGCTTACTTGCCATCAGAAAACGTGAAGTGTGGCAGAAAATACCCGTTGGCACCGCGGGAAAGCTCACAGTTACGCGCCGGCAAACTTGAATTATTACCTGCCGTTACCACGCCGGGATGGATATTCCCGGCAAAAAAAACTAGTCTGCTAGCAAAGGTAGCGGGAGATTTCCCACGGAATTGTTTGATCTGAGGTGAATGATGTTAGAACAAATTTGCCAGCTTTCCCGCGAGGCGGGCGCAGCAATTATGGCGGTCTATCACGGCGAACAGCCGCTTGAGGCCGCGGTGAAAAAAGATGATTCACCGGTTACCGCCGCCGATTTAGCGGCCCATGGCATCATCAAGGCGGGCCTGGCGGCGCTGACGCCGGATATCCCGCTGCTGTCGGAAGAAGACCCGCCGGCGTGGGAAGAGCGCCAGCACTGGACGCGTTATTGGCTGGTGGACCCGCTTGACGGCACCAAGGAGTTTTTGCAGCGCAACGGTGAATTTACCGTCAACATCGCGTTGATTGAGGACGGCCAGGCGGTGATGGGCGTGGTGTATGCGCCGGCGCTGGACGTGCTGTATCTGGCGGAGCGCGGCAAGGCGTGGAAAGAAGAAAAAGGGCAGCGCCGGCCTATTCATGTGATGGAAGGGCAGCCGCCGTTGGTGGTGGTCAGCCGTTCGCACAGCGATGATGAGCTGAAGGACTACCTGAAACAGCTGGGCGTGCACCAAACCATCTCGGTGGGATCGTCGCTGAAATTCTGTCTGGTGGCGGAGGGCAAGGCGCAACTGTATCCGCGCTTTGGGCCGACCAATATCTGGGATACCGCAGCAGGGCATGCGGTGGCGATCGCTGCCGGGGCGCAGATTCACGATTGGCAAGGCAAGCCGTTGCTTTATTCGCCTCGTGAATCTTTCCTCAACCCCGGCTTCCGCGTGTCGCTGTTCTGATCGGTTAGCGCAGCATCTGGTGCAGCATGTTCATCACTTGCTGCACTTCTTCTTCCGTCAGCTTGCCGTCTTTGGCGAATTTCACCCGTCCCTGATCGTCCAGCACGATAATGGCCGAGCCGTTGCTTTGCAGATCCCAGGCCTTCTTCACGTAGCCCTTGTTGTCGACGATAAACTGCGACCACGGGAACTCTTTTTTGTTGTCTTCAATACTGCTGCGCACAAACATGCCGGTGCCGACGATGGCGTCATCAATATTGATGATTGTCGTCGTTTGGTAACGATCGCGTGGTAGTTTGGCGGCCTTAATGGCTTCAATTAATGGATCGTTCATGTCTTTGGCGGAACCGCGGCCGGCAATATGCTGAATTACCCGCACTTTTCCGCTGAGCTTGCCACTGCTCCATTTTTCGTAGCTGAAGTCGCCGTTAGCGTAATGTAGCTCGCCACGGTCAGTGACGCTGACCGGCGCTACGCGCTGCAGCAGTTGAAAGTTGTGCGCTGAGGCCAGTAGGGGGGCGAACAGCAGGGACATCATTAGCATGCGACTCTTTTTCATGCTTGCTCCTTGTTATGGGGGATAGTGCGAACAGTCTCCGCAGCCTAAATCTTAGGCAGTGATCGGAGGTCTGTCCTGTTAGCGCGATCTCAGTTTTCCCTATCGGTCTCTAACGCCTTTATTTTGAAGGGATATTCTGAATATGCCGTAAATAATCATATACAAATCTGTCAACAAGTGTAAATCCAGTGAAGACGTCCAGGCGAAAGTGAACAAAATGGTCTTAACTAGGTCTACACCACTGCAATCAATTGCGTTCTTGTATAAGAAACCGCCCGATTAGCGGTTCGAATGAACGCTAGGTCCAACGGAGGAGCACAGAACAAAATGAGAATCTTCCAGCGTTATAACCCTTTGAAAATTGCCAAATATGTGAAGACCCTATTCCGCGGACGTTTATATATCAAGGACGTTGGTGCATTTGAATTCGACAAAGGCCGAATCCTGGTGCCGAAAGTCCGCGACAAGCGTCATCTCAGCGTGATGTCTGAAGTTAATCGGCAAGTGCTGCTTTTGCAATCGGAAATGGGTTAAAACGTTGTTATGGCTGTAGCTTGAGGGCTGCCGCGATAACAGCGTACAGATGTAAGCGCGGCCCCAAACGGGGCCGCTGATGTTTTTAATGGCCGTAGCGCATCAGGCCGGCAGGTTTTCATCCGCCGCTTTCGGCAGCGTCGCCGCCGGCTTATCGCTCAGCTTGGTGACCAGCAGCTGGTCGATCTTGTAGCTGTCGATATCGACCACTTCAAACTTGTAGCCAGCGTATTTGACGAAGTCGGTGCGTTTCGGGATCTTGCGCAGCATATACATCATAAAGCCGCCGATGGTTTCATAGTTGCCCGCCTGCGGGAACTCGTCAATATCCAGCACGCGCATCACGTCGTCGATTGGCGTACCACCTTCAATCAGCCAGGAGTTTTCGTCGCGTGCGACGATTTGCTCTTCCTGCCCTTGCCCCACCAGGTCGCCCATCAGGGTGGTCATCACGTCGTTGAGCGTGATAATCCCCACCACCAGCGCATATTCGTTCAGGATCACCGCGAAGTCTTCGCCGGCCGCCTTAAAGCTTTCCAGCGCCTCGGACAGCGTCAGGGTATCCGGCACAATCAGCGCAGAGCGGATCTGTACGCCGCTGCTCAGCACCAGGCTCTGATTGCCCAGTACGCGGTTCAGCAGGTCTTTGGAATCCACATAGCCCACTACCTGATCGATATGACCGTCACACACCAGGAATTTAGAGTGCGGATGGGTGGAGACTTTCTCTTTAATGCTCTCTTCGCTCTCGCGCAGGTCGAAATAGACCACGCTTTCACGGGAGGTCATCGAGGAAGGTACGGTACGTGATTCCAGCTCAAACACGTTCTCAATCAGCTCATGCTCCTGCTTGCGCAGTACGCCGGCCAGCGCGCCAGCTTCCACCACGGCGTAAATATCGTCGGACGTGATGTCGTCTTTACGCACCATCGGCAGTTTGAACAGGCGGAAAATCAGGTTCGCCATACCGTTGAACAGCCAGACCAGCGGACGGAAAATCATGATCGAGAAACGCATCGGGTTGATGATCCGGACGGCGACCGCCTCTGGTGCAATCATACCGATGCGCTTCGGGGTGAGATCTGCGAACAGGATAAACAGGCTGGTGACCAGTACGAATGAGCAGATAAAGCTGAGCTGTTGCGACAGTTCCGGCGACAGGAAGCGATCGAACAGCACCTGAAAGCTCGGGGAGAATGCCGCGTCGCCGACGATACCGCCCAAAATGGCGACGGCGTTAAGGCCGATTTGCACCACGGTAAAGAACAGGCCGGGTGTTTCTTGCAGTTTCAGCACTTTGGCCGCGTTGACGTTACCTTCGTCAGCCATCAGCTTCAGTTTAATCTTGCGCGAGGCGGCCAGAGAAATTTCCGATACAGAGAAGAAGGCGCTCACTGCGATCAGAAAAAGAATCAGTAAAATACTGTTTAACATAATCTATCCATACGTGCCGACGGGATGACGGCGCTCTTGAGGAAGGGCAATACATTGTAAAAAAGAGTTGCCGGACGCGTTTGACAGCGCCCGTTTTGCCGAAGCAAAAAGCAGGCCGCGTATCGGCGGCCTGGATAGTATAGCAGCAGCCCGATAAGGCCCGCCAGTGGTTAAAAATTAACGCGTTAGGCCTGCGGGGGCAGACAAACGCCGATGCCGCCCAGCCCGCAGTAGCCGCCCGGATTCTTTTCCAGGTATTGCTGGTGGTCGTCTTCGGCGTAGTAGAACGGCGCGGCCGGGGCGATTTCGGTGGTGATGACGCGCTGGTCTCCCGCGGTGTCCATCGCCTGTTGGAAGCTGGCCAGGCTGCGCTCGGCGTCGGCCTGCTGCTCCGGCGTCAGGTAGTAGATTGCAGAACGGTACTGGGTACCGATATCGCCGCCCTGACGCATGCCTTGGGCCGGATCGTGATTTTCCCAGAACACCTGCAGCAGCTGCGGATAGCTGATGACTTTCGGATCGAAGATCACGCGCACCGCTTCGGCGTGGCCGGTCTGGCCGGTGCACACCTCATGGTAGGCCGGATTCGGCGTGTAGCCGCCGGTGTAGCCGGCGGCGGTGCTGTAGACGCCCGGCTGTTGCCAGAACAGGCGCTCGACCCCCCAGAAGCAGCCCATGGCGAAAATCGCCACGTCCATACCGGCCGGCACCTCTGTCATAGAGTGCTGAGTGACGATGTTGAGTGCGGCGACCGGCACCGGCGTGGCGCGCCCCGGCAGCGCGTTGGCCTGGTCGACCAGGCGAGATTTATCTGTATTTTGCACCGCGATTGACTCCTGTTGTCTTCATAAGAATTGGCCCCAGACGGCATTGTGCGAGTTGTAACTCGTCGCTTATTTGCCCACAATAAGGCCGATGTTGCGTTTATGTGTAAGCTTAACGCAGTCTTTTGAGCGCAAAAAGCCAAGAATACGTCCTGTTTATGCCAATTTGTGCGCAGGTCGGTGGGAGTCGGCCATGGGAGAGTCGCCATTTTGATAGCGTGGCGGCATGGTCTGGCGATCTGAACGACGGTTTTTACAGGAAAGTACAATAAATTAAGGAGAACGTGTGCCACGTTACCGTGTCCTTTGCGTTTTATGCGCGCTATTTGTCGCGCCTGCGGCGCTGTCGGCCAATTTGCGGCTGCAGGTCGAAGGGCTGAGCGGAGAGTTGGAAAAAAACGTGCGGGTTCGTCTGTCAGCCATCACCCCCGAAGAGGTGAGCGCCGACGGTCGCTTTCGTGCGCGGGTAGAGCAGGCGGTGCGTCAGGGGCTGCGCGCGCTGGGCTATTATGAGCCGACCATTGAATTTACTCTCGACGACAACCCCAAGCTGTCGCGTCCGGTGCTGCATGCCAAGGTTAAGCCCGGCGAGCCGGTGCGTATTGCCGGCGCCAATATCACGCTGGAAGGCGGCGCTAAAACCGATGAAGACTATCTGGCGCTGGTGAAGAAGGGACGGCCGACCATCGGCGAGATCCTTAACCACGGCACCTATGAAAGCTTTAAAAGCTCCCTGAGCGGTCTGGCGCTGCGCAAAGGCTACTTTGACGCCGAGATGACCAAGAGCCAACTGGGTGTGTCGGAAGAGCTGCGTAAGGCGTACTGGGATTTCGACTTTAACAGCGGCGAGCGCTACCGCTTTGGTAAAGTGAAGTTCGAAGGTTCGCAAATCCGCGAAGACTATCTGCAAAACCTGATCCCCTTCCATCAGGGGGAGTATTACAGCTCGCAGGATTTGGCCGAGCTGAACCGCCGTTTGTCTGCCACCAACTGGTTTAACTCGGTGGTGGTGTCGCCTGATTTTGAAGATGCCAAAGAGAGCAAGATCCTGCCGCTGGATGCGCTGGTGACGCCGCGCAGCCGCAATACGCTGGAAACCGGCGTGGGTTATTCCACCGACGTCGGGCCGCGGATAAAGGGCACCTGGAAGAAGCCCTGGCTGAACGATCGCGGCCACAGTCTGGAAACCAGCGCCTATATTTCGGCGCCGGAGCAGCAGCTGGATCTGACGTATAAAATTCCGCTGCAGAAGAGCCCGCTGGAAGAGTATTACCTGATGCAGGGCGGCTATAAACGCAGCGACCTGAACGACACCAAGTCAGACAGCACCAAAGTGGTGGTATCGCGCAACTGGGATAAATCCAGCGGCTGGCAGTACGCTATCAATATGACCGGTCGTTTTGACCACTTTACCCAAGGTAATGTCACCAACACCACCGTGCTGCTGTATCCGGGCGCCAGCCTCAGCCGCACCCGCTCGCGCGGCGGTCTGATGCCGACCTGGGGCGACAGCCAGCGCTATTCCATTGACGTTTCCGATACCACCTGGGGCTCAGGCGTCGATTTTGCGCTGCTGCAGGCGCAGAACGTCTGGATCCGCACGCTGGCGGATAAACACCGCTTTGTGGCGCGTGGTCAGGTGGGTTGGATTGAAACCAATGACTTCGATAAGGTGCCGCCGGATCTGCGCTTCTTCGCCGGCGGCGACCGCAGCATCCGCGGCTACAAATATAAAGACATCTCGCCGCGTGACGCAGACGGCAAGCTGACCGGCGCCTCTAAAATGCTGACCGGCTCGCTGGAGTATCAATACAACGTGACCGGCAAGTGGTGGGGCGCGGTGTTCGTCGACTCCGGCGAAGCGGTGAATGATATCAAACAGAGCAATTTCAAAACCGGCGCGGGCGTTGGCGTGCGCTGGCAATCGCCGGTCGGGCCGGTGAAACTGGATATTGCCGCCCCGGTCGGGGATAAGGAAACCCACGGGATGCAGTTCTATATCGGTTTGGGGCCTGAACTATGAGCCTGGTGAAAAAGATTTGTCTTGGGGCGCTGATCGTTCTGCTGTTGCTGGTGGGAGGCGTTGCCTACCTGCTCGGCACCACCAGCGGTCTGCATATGGTGCTCAACGGCGCGGCGCGCTGGGTGCCGGGGCTGGATATCGCCAGCGTCAGCGGCGGCTGGCGCGATCTGACGCTGAAAGGCGTGAAATACCAGATGCCGGGCGTGACGGTGAATGCCGGCCAGTTCCATCTGTCACTCGATTTGTCATGCTTTAAACGCAGTTCGCTGTGTGTGAACGCCTTGACCGCTGATGACGTCGACGTGGTGGTGAAAACCAGCGAAATGGCGCCGTCCGAGCCGGCGGCGGAGAGTAGCGAACCAACCACCGATCTCAGCACTCCCTACCCGATTATCCTGCGCAAACTGGCGCTGAATAACGTCAAGGTCAACGTTGACGACACCGCCATTTCACTCGGGGAGTTCAGCACCGGTGCCGAATGGCAGGAGCGCGCGCTGCAGCTGCAGCCGACCAAAATCGCTTCGCTGTTGATTGCCCTGCCGAAAACGCCGGCCAATCCGCTATCGGAAGACGTACAGCCGGCGGTCGATATGGTGAAGAAAGCCGGCGATGCGCCGAAAGCGGCGCCGCAGCCGGAAGAGAAACCGCTGGGCGAGACGTTGAAAGAACTGTTTGCCAAGCCGCTTCTGCCGGATCTGCCGGAAGTGCGTCTGCCGCTGGATATCACGGTGAAAGAGATCCGCGGTGAACAGCTGCGTCTGACCGGCGATACCGACGTGCTGATCACCAGCCTGCTGCTGAAGGCCAGCACCAAGGACCAGCATATCCAGCTGGACAACTTTGACGTCAGGTCGCCGCAGGGCACGCTGTTCGCGCACGGCCAGGCCACGCTGAAAGATAACTGGCCGGTGCAGATGAGCGCCAACAGCACGCTGAATATCGATCCGCTGAAAGGCGAAAAGGTGAAGCTGACCCTCGGCGGCGGTCTGCGTGAAGCGTTGAACGTAGCGCTGAACCTGTCCGGACCGGTGGGGGCGCAACTCGATCTGCAGACCGAGCTGGCAGAGGCGGGTTTACCGCTCTCGCTGACGCTGCAGAGCAAACGGCTGAAGTGGCCGCTTACCGGCGTATCTCAGTACCAGGTGAATGACTTACGTCTGCGCCTTAACGGCAAAGCCACCGACTATGCGCTGTCGACGCGCGCCGATATCAAAGGGCAGGATCTGCCGCCGGCGCTGCTGACGTTGGACGGTAAAGGCAACGTCGAGCAGTTCAGACTTAACCGCCTGCGTCTGGCGGCGCTGCAGGGCAATACCGACCTGACCGCGCTGGTGGACTGGAGCAAGGCCATTAGCTGGACGTCGCAGTTGACGCTCAGCGGCATCAATACCGCCAAACAGTGGCCGGAATGGCCGGCGAAGCTGAACGGCAAAATCACCACCCGCGGCAGTCTGTACGGCGGCAGCTGGCAGCTGCAGGTGCCGACGCTGCAGCTGGACGGCAACGTGAAGCAGAACAAGGTGTCGGCTCGCGGCTCGCTGAGCGGCAACGCCGCCGGCCAGTGGAAGATTCCCGGCGTCGACCTGGCGCTGGGGCGTAATAGCCTGAACGTGAAAGGGCAGTTGGACGAGAAAAGCTGGAATCTGGACGCCAACATCGACGCGCCGCAGTTGGACGGCGCGCTGCCGGGTCTGGGCGGCACGGCGAAGGGCTTGCTGAAGCTGCGCGGCAATCTGCAGGCGCCGCAGCTGCTGGCGGACCTGACCGCGTCCGGCCTGCAATGGCAGGCGCTGCATATCAAACGGGTGAAAGTAGACGGCGACGTGCGCTCCACCGATCAGATTCAGGGCCAGCTGGCGGTGCGGGTCGAGCAGCTGAAGCAGGATGCGCTGGAGGTGAACCTGCTGCAGCTTGACGCTAAGGGCACGGAAAAGCAGCACACGCTGCAGTTGAAGGTTGACGGCAAGCCGGTCTCCGGCCAGCTGGCGCTGGCGGGCAGCTTCGATCGCCAGCAGCAGCGCTGGCGCGGCAATCTGAACAATACCCGTTTTGATACGCCGGTAGGCGAATGGCGCCTGACGCGCGCCATCGCGCTGGACTATCTGAATACCCAGCAAAAAATCAGCGTCGGCCCGCACTGCTGGCAGAACCCGGATGCCGAAGTCTGCGTGCCGAAAACCATCGAAGCCAGCGCCGCCAATGGCCAGGCCAGCGTGGTGCTGAACCGCTTTGATCTGAAAATGATCAAACCGTTCCTTGGCCCGGAAACCGCACTGAACGGCGTCTTTACCGGCCGTGCCGACGTGAGCTGGAAAGAGGGCGCCGCGCTGCCGCAGGCGAAGGTATCGCTGGTGGGCAACGGGGTGAAAGTAGTGCAGCAGGTGCAGGGCAACGCGCTGCCGATCGCCTTTGATACGCTGAACCTCAACGCGGGTGTTAACAACGGTCGCGCGCAGGCCGACTGGCTGATTAAGCTGCATAACAACGGCCAACTGGACGGTAACATCCAGGTGACCGACCCGCAGAAGCAGCGCAATATCGCCGGTAACGTCAATATCGCCAATATTTCTCTGGCGATGCTCAACCCGGCGCTGATGCAGGGTGAAAAAGCCGCCGGTATGCTGAACGCCAATCTGCGGCTGGGCGGCAATGCGCAAAAACCGCTGGTATATGGGCGTCTGGCGCTGGACAAGGTGGATATTGACGGCAGTTGGATGCCGTTCGATATGACCGACGGCCGGCTGGCGATTGACTTCAACGGCATGAATTCGACGCTGGATGGCCTCATTACCACCACGCGCGGCCAGCTGAACCTGACCGGCGATGCCGACTGGCGCGATATCAACGCCTGGCGGGCGCGCATCGCCGCGAAGGGCGACAAACTGCGGGTGACGGTGCCGCCGATGGTGCGTATCGACGTGTCACCGGATCTGGTGTTTGAAGCAACGCCGCAGCTGTTCTCGCTGAACGGCAATGTGGATATCCCATGGGCGCGCATTACCGTGCAGGAGTTGCCGGAAAGCGCGGTCGGCGTCTCGTCGGATGAAGTGATGCTGGATAAACAGCTGAAAGCGATCCAGCCGAAGAGCACTGCGGTGGCGATTAACAGCAACCTGATGATTCACGTGGGCGACGATGTGCGGCTGGATGCGTTCGGTCTGAAGGCTCGGCTCAAGGGCGACCTGAAAGTGGTGCAGGATAAGCGTGGCCTGGGGCTGAACGGCCAGATTGATATCCCGGCCGGCCGTTTCCACGCCTATGGTCAGGATCTTATCGTACGTAAGGGACAATTATTGTTCTCAGGCCCGCCGGATCAGCCATACTTGAATATGGAGGCGATTCGTAACCCGGAGGCCACCGAGGATGATGTGACCGCCGGGGTGCGCGTCACCGGACTGGCGGACGCGCCGAAGCTGGAAGTGTTCTCCGATCCGGCCAAATCGCAGCAAGAGGCGCTGTCTTACCTGCTGCGCGGACAGGGCCTCAGCAACTCCGGCGCCGACGGCAACGCGATGACGTCGATGTTAATTGGCATGGGGGTTGCACAAAGTGGTCAACTTGTGGGTAAAATCGGCGAAGCATTTGGCGTTAGTAATCTGGCACTTGATACCGCCGGCGTTGGCGACAGCTCCCAGGTTGTCGTGAGTGGTTATGTTCTCCCCGGCTTACAAGTAAAATATGGGGTGGGTATTTTCGACTCGCTGGCTACGTTGACGTTGCGTTACCGCCTGATGCCTAAGTTGTATCTTGAAGCGGTGTCTGGTCTCGACCAGGCGCTAGATTTGCTCTATCAGTTTGAGTTTTAGCAATGCGAATAATTGTCTACGGCAGTTTACGACGCAAACAGGGAAACAGCCATTGGATGACCAACGCCCAATGGTTAGGCGAGCATGAGCTCGACGGCTATCAGATTTATAATCTGGGCCATTACCCGGCAGCGATCCCTGGAGAGGGCACGATACACTGTGAGGTGTACCGTATTAACTCATCGATTTTGGCCGAGCTTGACGAGCTTAAAAGCAACACCAAGGACTATAAGCGCGAACTGATCCAGACGCCTTATGGTAGTGCGTGGATCTACCTGTATCGACACAGCGTAGAGGGGTATCCGCTGATTGAAAGCGGTGACTGGCTGAAGCGTCACGACGAAGCATAATAAAAAACACCGCTCATTGAGCGGTGTTTTTTTTCATCGGCGGCGCAAAAAATTATTTTTTAGCGGCGCGCTCGAAGGAAGCCACGATCTCTGCTTTAGCGGCAGCGGCGTCATCCCAACCTTCAACTTTCACCCACTTGCCTTTTTCCAGATCTTTGTAGTGCTCGAAGAAGTGAGCGATCTGGGCTTTCAGCAGTTCTGGCAGGTCGTTCACGTCTTTGATGTGATCGTACTCTTTGCTCAGCTTGCTGTGCGGTACGGCCAGCAGTTTGGCGTCTTCACCGGCTTCGTCGGTCATTTTCAGTACGCCAACCGGACGGCAGCGAATCACTGAGCCTGGCTGCAGCGGGTACGGGGTTGGCACCAGCACGTCAACCGGGTCGCCATCCAGAGACAGGGTGTTGTTGATGTAGCCGTAGTTGCACGGATAGAACATCGCGGTGGACATGAAACGGTCAACGAACAGCGCTCCGGTTTCTTTGTCAACTTCATATTTGATCGGGTCAGCGTTGGCCGGGATTTCGATCACAACGTAGATGTCTTCTGGCAGGTCTTTACCCGCAGGTACCTGATTCAAGCTCATGTCGGTTTCCTTTTTTCAAACCAGAAATGGAGTGCCGGGTATTATAGCCAAAACGTGATCAAAGTAATGACCTTTTTGGCTTCAGGTATGGTATGTGCGAGCATTTAGGACAGACGGCAATCGCCGCGGGTCTTGTCCCGCAGCGATTGCCGGAAGGGGCTTAGAACATCGGTTTTTGCGCCTTGAGGCCGAGGCCGTTGCGGACGATGGAGACAATACCGGAGCCGATGCCGAGGATGGCGGTCAGTGGCGACAAGCCTACCGCTGCGCCGATGCCGGCGCCCAGCAGCGCGCCTGACCCTTTGAAGTTAGAGTCACGGCCGGAAAGACGGTTGCCGGCATCAACGATGGAGCCGATCGCGGCGCCGAGAATGCCGCCGATAGGCGCGGTGATAAGGCCAAACAGACCGCCGCTGACTTCCTGCTGTTCGCTTACAGACAGTTCTCTCATGATAAATCTCCTTGAGTGATAAAATTTCCTGTAATATTCAAACGTTAAATCATTTAAATCGATGGGTGTTTAAATAACGAGCCCGAAGATAAAACGCCAATATTATTCTTGGTGGTTGATTTTTTACAGAAACCATATTTGTTTTTTGATATATGGTTCTGCCTGATTGCAGAGAACGAGGGAATAATTCGTCTTTAAGATCTGCTGGGCTAATGGTAGTAAAGTATGCCTGTTATCGAAAGCCTTTATTCTTGTTGTGGATCAATGAATGTTGTCTTTGTTTAATTACTCATAAGGTATTAATTTATTATTATTCGATAGCATTTTTATTATATATAGATTTGCTTGATTTGACCGTTAAACGGGTATGATCTGCTCTCCTCGTTGGGGGGCAGCGGTTGATTGCCCATGTTTGGTACCTTGCGGAGAGGTATCAGACAGCATCTGAGAGGCGGGTGTCGACAAGTCAGATTCATCATGACGCTTGTATGTCTGTTTATTTTATTCGGTTTGGTTTTACGCCTGATAAAATAGCGGTAATATCTGAAGTGTAATCAATTTAGCCTGTGGTTTAATCTGGGGTTATATTTCTTCGATGACTTATACGGTAATTATCCATTTGCTTTTCCCTTTTCATTTTTCTGCTTTTAATTACTCATTGACTGATTGTGGTGAATGCTATAGTGCCTATTTGTTTTAAGTGTGATGATATTTCGATAGCGCGCCATGACCAATCGCAAGATAAGATTGCTTCACCGGAATCAGTATTGTCTGTTGGTTGGGACGCATATATTGCTCCCGCACTGACCATGATATATGCCGTGACGCTCACCATCGATGCCCTGTCTGCACGGGGAATTTTAGGGATTCATCCTTGTTCAGCATCAAGTTTCCTCCTCGGTTGTCGATAACCTAGCAAATAACAATGACGTGCTGCGGCGACGTCCTGCGTCTTACCACCCTACATCTCAGTAACCACTTATTGTCGATAGCCAGGAAGAATCCATGCTAAATAAAATTACGGTGAAGGCCGGGCTGCTTGCCCTGCTTAGCCTGCTGACGGTATTGCTGATTATGGTCAGCATTATCGGTGTCAATGCCATCAACCAGGGGTCGCGCTCGCTGCATACCCTGAACCAGATCCTGGGCGAGGAGCTGGGGTCGCTGGCGAACAGTTCCAACCTGACGCTGCGCGCGCGTACCGCCGCGTCTCTGGCGGTACGCCAGCGTGAAGTGGGCCAGATCGCAGTGTCTGACGCTACAGTCGGGCGTATTTACGGCTATCTGGCGCAGTCGCAGCGTGAAATGGCGAAGTTCGTCGGCGTGGGGACGGTCACCGAGCGTGGCAAAGAGTTATCCGAGCATTTGCAGGCCAGTTATCGCGCTTACCAGGAACAGGGCGTGCGTCCGATGGCCGATGCCATCAAAGCCGGCCAGATTGACGAGTACTACCATATTCAGGAAACGCGAATTTCTAAGCTGAGCATCGCATTTGAAAACGATCTGAGTGAATTCCGCCGTTTTGCCATGGAAACCGGGCAGCTGCAGGTGAATGACGCAGAGGGCAACGCCAGCACCAAGATTGCGTTAATCGCGGTGGCCGGGATAGTCAGCGTGCTGCTGGCGGTGCTGGCCTGGTTTGCCCTGCGGCTGATCATTCTACGCCCGCTGGATGCGTCGATCGCCGAGCTGGAGCATATCGCCAACGGCGATCTGACCCGCGAGATTCGCGGCGAAGGAGAGACGGAAATGGGCCGTCTGATCCGGGCGATGCAGCGCATGCAGCAGTCGCTGGTGATGTCGGTCAGCAAAGTGCGCGACGCCAGCAGCCAGATTGACGTTGGCTCTCGCGAGCTGGCGGCCGGCAACGTTCACCTGGCGCAGCGTACCGAGGAGTCGGCAGCTTCGCTGGAAGAGACCGCCGCCAGCATGGAACAGCTGACCTCAACGGTTAAAATGAATGCGGAAAATGCCGAGCAGGCCAATCAACTGGCGCTCAGCGTGTCTGATGTCGCCGATCGCGGCAGCGACGTGGTCAGTCAGGTCAAAGACAAAATGCTGGCGATCACCGACAGTTCCCGCCGCATTGCCGATATTATCAGCGTGATGGACGGCATCGCGTTTCAGACCAATATTCTGGCGTTGAATGCGGCCGTTGAGGCTGCGCGAGCCGGTGAGCAGGGGCGCGGCTTTGCCGTCGTCGCCGGCGAAGTACGCAGTCTGGCGCAGCGCAGCGCGCAGTCGGCCAAGGAGATTAAAGGGCTGATTGAAGCGTCGCAGGCGCGGGTGCAAGAGGGTGAACAGATGGCGGAGTCAGCGGCGCAAACCATGAACGGCATTGCCGATGAAGTCGGGCGCGTCACGGCGCTGATGCGTGAAATCTCGGCGGCGACCCGCGAGCAGAGCAGCGGAATCGAACAGGTGAATCTGGCGGTGGCGCAGATGGATCAGGTGGCACAGCAGAATGCGGCACTGGTGGAAGAATCCGCCGCCGCAACGCGCTCGCTGGAGGAACAGGCCCAGTCGCTGGCGCAGAGCATGGCGGCGTTCAAGCTATAATATAACGCGATGACGGCGCAGCGTGCTGCGCCGTGGGGCCTGACGGCCCCGGCATCGAAGGCGTTACTCGTCCGGATAGTCGGCGATAAAGCGTTCGGCGTCTTCTACCATCGATTTGGTGCCGACGAAGAATGGCGCACGCTGGTGCAGTTTCTGCGGCGTGATGTCCAGGATACGGGTTTTACCGTCGCTGGCTTTACCGCCGGCCTGTTCGGCCAGAAACGCCATCGGGTTGCATTCATACAGCAAACGCAGCTTGCCTTGCGGATGGCTGGCGGTGCTTGGGTAAATATAAATGCCGCCCTTCAGCAGGTTGCGGTGGAAATCGGCAACCAGAGATCCGATATAGCGTGAGGTGTAAGGGCGCTGCGTTGCTTCGTCCTGTTCCTGACAGTATTTGATGTATTTCTTCACGCCGAGAGGGAACTTGATGTAGTTGCCTTCGTTGATGGAATACATATTGCCGGATTCTGGGAAGCGCACTTTCTCATGGGAGAGACAGAACACGCCCAGTGAAGGGTCGTAGGTAAAGGCATGGACGCCATAACCGGTGGTGTACACCAGCATGGTGGAAGAGCCGTAAACCACGTAACCGGCCGCGACCTGGGCGCTGCCCGGCTGCAGGAAGTCTTCTTCGGTCACCGGAGTGCCGATAGGGGTGATACGGCGATAGATGGAGAAGATCGTCCCGACGGAGACGTTAACATCGATGTTGGACGAGCCGTCCAACGGATCCATCAGCACTACATACTTGCCGTTTTCAGCACGGTCGCCGTCAAAGATGACGATCTCGTCTTCTTCTTCAGAAGCGATGCCCGCCACTTCGCCGCGCGCTTTCAGCGCTGCTTTCAGCTTTTCGTTCGCGTACAGGTCCAGTTTCATCTGAACTTCGCCCTGTACGTTGGAAACGCCGCTGGTGCCCAGAATATCCACCAGACCCGCTTTGTTGATGTCGCGGTGGATGATTTTTGCGCCCAGTTTGATGGCCGACAGCAGTGCGGTCAATTCGCCGGTGGCGTGAGAGAAGTCGTGTTGTTTCTCGACGATAAATTCGCCTAACGTTTTCATGACACAATCCCTGAATCTACGGATGGATAGCAGTTTTTAACAAACCGCCAACGTTTGTGCCAGCAGTGTAGCCCAAAGCGTCGCGCTATTCATAGGCAAATCCATTTCTTCTGGACGATTCTGAGCGTTAGAATAAGCGTACATTCGACGTACTCAAATGAGAAACCTATGCGCATTCACATTCTTGGCATCTGTGGCACCTTTATGGGCGGACTGGCGGTACTGGCCCGCTCGCTTGGACATGAGGTCACGGGTTCTGACGCTAACGTCTATCCACCGATGAGCACGTTGCTGGAAAACCAGGGGATCGCGCTGATCCAGGGGTACGATCCGGCACAGCTGGATCCGGCGCCGGATCTGGTGATCATCGGCAACGCCATGACGCGCGGTAATCCGTGCGTTGAAGCGGTGCTGGAGCAGGGTATCCCCTATGTATCCGGCCCGCAGTGGCTGCACGACTATGTGCTGCGTGACCGTTGGGTGCTGGCGGTGGCCGGCACCCACGGTAAAACCACCACCGCCGGTATGGCGGCCTGGATCCTGGAAGCCTGTGGTTATCAGCCCGGTTTTGTGATCGGCGGCGTACCCGGCAACTTTGACGTTTCCGCGCGGCTGGGCGGCAGCCCGTTCTTTGTGATTGAGGCCGATGAGTACGACAGCGCCTTCTTTGACAAGCGCTCCAAGTTTGTGCATTACAGCCCGCGTACGCTGATCATGAATAATCTGGAGTTTGACCACGCGGATATTTTCGACGACCTGAAGGCCATCCAGAAACAGTTTCACCATCTGGTGCGTATTGTGCCGGGCCAGGGCAAAATCATTCTGCCGGACAATGACGCCAACCTGAAACAAGTGATGGCAATGGGCTGCTGGAGCGAGCAGGAACTGGTGGGCGAAGAGGGAACCTGGCGCGCTGAGAAGCTGACCACCGACGCCAGCCATTACGCCGTCTGGCTGAACGGCGAGAAAGTGGGCGAGGTCAACTGGTCGCTGGTGGGGGAACACAATATGCACAATGGCCTGATGGCGATTGCGGCAGCCCGCCATGTCGGCGTTGCGCCGGCCGATGCCTGCCGTGCGCTGGGCGATTTTATCAACGCCCGCCGCCGTCTGGAACTGCGCGGTGAAGCCAGCGGTGTGACGGTCTATGATGATTTTGCCCATCATCCGACGGCGATTTTGGCCACCCTGGCAGCGCTGCGCGGCAAAGTGGGCGGCACCGCGCGTATTTTGGCGGTGCTGGAGCCGCGCTCCAACACTATGAAGATGGGCATCAGCAAAAACGATTTGGCACCTGCCCTTGGCCGTGCCGATGAAGTGTTCCTGTATCAGCCGGACCATAACCCGTGGCAGGTGGCGGAAGTGGCGGAAGCCTGCGTGCAGCCGGCCCACTGGAGCGCCGACGTGGATACGCTGGCGGAGATGGTGGTGAAAACCGCTCAGCCGGGCGATCATATTCTGGTGATGAGCAACGGCGGTTTCGGCGGTATTCACGATAAGCTGCTGGCGGCGTTGGCGCAGCGGGCAAAGTAAACCGACGGGCCGATGCTGGCGTTACATGCTGATGATAAAAAGCCGCTTTGCGGCTTTTTTCTTGCCCATAAAAAAAGCCCCCGCAAGCGGGGGCAATGGGGTTTCGTCGGATAGGACGACGAGGGGTTCTTCAGGGAATGCGTGTCAACGTCAGAACTCGGCAGTGGCAGTGACGAGGATAATCAGCTCAGTAGACACGTCCCTGAATGGTTATTTATAGATTTCGGCCGTGGCGTGCCAGTTGCCGTTCTCACGGGCTTCAATAATACGGTAGGCTGTGGCGCCCTGTTGGTCGGCCTTATCAGACAGCGCCTGACGAATGTCCGACGGTGAACCGGCGACGCCGGCGGCGGTCACGGTGCCGACAGACTGCAGGGTGCTGGCCTGTTCATTGCTCACCAGCGTGGCGGCGGAAGCGCCAAAAGAGACGGCTGACAGCAGCGCCATCGCTGCAATCGAAAATTTCATGTTCATGATGGTAAGTCCTTGATGCTAATCGGTAACGGCCTGGAAGGACGGGTTGTTTTTTTATTCTTGAAGACCGTTATGGGTATAGCGTTGCCAGAGATTTATTCGTCCGTTACCGGAGCGTTCTTTGAGTACTTATTTGTAGATTTCTGCCGTGGCGTGGAAGTTGCCTTCATTACGCGCTTCAATCACGCGAAAAGCGGTGGCGCCTTTGGCATCGGCTTTATCAGACAGTGCCTGACGGATATCGGAAGGCGCTGCGGCAACGCCGCTGACGGTAATGGTGCCTGCCGGCTGCAATTTTGCTGCCTGCTCCGTGCTAACGGATTGTGCTGCAAAAGTGCCGAATGAAAGCATGGACAGTACGCCAAGAGTCACAACAGTAGTTTTAACTTTCATGATTTGACCTCGTAGAATTCTTTTATCAGTTCCTGTGAACTGTGATTCATGTCACGGAAAGGAGTATACAGCTAGTAACCCGAAAAATTAATAGTTTGCTAACAATTCCCTATGAAACTTTATCATTGTGCTTACCATTTTTTATAACCGCCAGGAATAAAAAGTGATTATAAAATGGTCTTTTGATGTTAAATTTCTGTAATATCAAGCAAGTGAGCGACTTTGTCGAAAAGTGCGGAATCAGGTATCAGCGGAAAAGCGCAGTGATGAAATGCTACAAATAATGATATCCACGGGGCGATCGTCGTTATTGGCGTGACAGCGAAAAACTATGCAATGGCGTGGGGAAGGTGAAGAGCGTGCTGGATACGCGGTCGTAGACCGCGTAGTGATAGGGATAGATGATTACAGTTCCTGTTCGAACAGCGCCAAAATGGCCTCATACAGCTGGCGGGCGGTGAAGGCGCTGGCCGGCGTAACGAAGATGGTGTCATCACCGGCAATGGTGCCGAGGATACCTTCTGACTTGCCCAGCGAGTCGAGCAGGCGGGCGATCAATTGTGCTGCGCCAGGGCTGGTATGAATCACCACCACGGCGTCATTGTGGTCAACGTCGAGCACCAGATTCTTCAGCGGACTGGTGGTGGTAGGCACCCCCAGCTCGGCGGGAAGGCAATATACCATCTCCATTTTTGCATTACGCGTACGTACCGCGCCGAACTTGGTCAGCATGCGTGATACTTTGGATTGGTTAATGTTTTCGAAGCCTTCTTCTTGCAGCGCCAAAACGATCTCGCCTTGCGAACTGAATTTCTCTTCCTTCAATAACGCCTTGAACGCTTTGATCAGATCTTCCTGCTTTGCGGGATTACGCATTTTGCACCGTGGAATGTTGCCAATAGATGTCATTATTATGCATATAGATGAATTTTTATGCAATAAAAGCGGAGGTCGACCAGCAAAAAAATGGCCGGAACGACAGGGAAAGGGCGTTATTTTAACAAAATACGATTGTCATGAATATGCCCTTTCTCACAGGATTCATCGCGGGGAAAGGGTAAATAAAATGTTATTAAAATGATGTTGTTCTGATGTTGCGTAAGGGTGTAATGTAACGGCCGGTTAACTTGCGCGTGAATAACCTCGCACAATTTTCGATTACTGTGCGCTATGCCCTTCATGCACACGTTATTTAATCTAAAATGTCCGCGATCACGGCTATTTTATTGCGTCAGCTCTCAGTCCAACTGTTAAGAGATTGTTTTTAAAGGCGTGATAACATAAGTTCCGTAACCCAGAATTCACGGCGCTTTTATATTTAAGATAATACAAGGAGTATAGGATGAAAGTTGCAGTTCTCGGTGCAGCTGGCGGTATTGGCCAGGCCCTTGCCCTTCTTCTCAAGACCCAGCTACCTGCAGGTTCTGAACTCTCCCTCTACGACATTGCCCCCGTTACGCCAGGCGTTGCCGTTGACTTAAGCCACATTCCAACCGCCGTTAGCATTAAAGGCTTCAGCGGTGAAGACGCCACGCCAGCGCTGCAGGGCGCCGATGTGGTGCTGATTTCCGCCGGCGTAGCGCGCAAGCCGGGTATGGATCGTTCCGACCTGTTCAACGTTAACGCCGGCATCGTGCGTAACCTGATTGAACAAGTGGCGAAAACCTGCCCGAAAGCGTGCATCGGTATTATCACCAACCCGGTGAACACCACCGTTGCCATTGCGGCGGAAGTGCTGAAGAAAGCAGGCGTGTACGACAAAAACAAACTGTTCGGCGTGACTTCGCTGGATATTATCCGTTCCAACACCTTCGTGGCTGAGCTGAAAGGCAAAAAGCCGGAAGAGCTGAACGTGCCGGTCATCGGCGGCCACTCTGGCGTAACCATTCTGCCTCTGCTGTCCCAGATTCCGGGCGTGAGCTTTACCGATCAGGAAGTGGCCGACCTGACCAAGCGTATTCAGAACGCAGGTACTGAAGTGGTTGAAGCCAAAGCCGGCGGCGGATCGGCTACGCTGTCCATGGGCCAGGCGGCGGCGCGCTTTGGTTTGTCTCTGGTGCGTGCGCTGCAGGGTGAGCAAGGCGTTGTCGAATGCGCCTATGTGGAAGGCGACGGCAAATATGCGCGCTTCTTCGCACAGCCGCTGCTGCTGGGTAAAAACGGCGTTGAAGAACGTAAAGATATCGGCACGCTGAGCGCCTTTGAGCAGAAAGCGCTGAATGATATGTTGGATGTTCTGCATAAAGATATCGAACTGGGTGAGACGTTTATCAATAACTGATTGACCCGTAGCGTCAGATAAAGGCCGCCGGAGTGATTCCGGCGGTTTTTTTATGCCCTGACGTCAGGATTTGATCCGACTCTTGCGGTCCAGCAAGCGCCGGGTCTTGGGATCGAAATAGCGGCTTGGCCAGATCTCTGAAGGGTGAACATTCAGCGCCTCGGCGATCAGCCACTCGCCTTTCGGCCAGGGGCGGGACAGGGCGTTAGCCAGCGTCGACGAACTGAGCCCGGCGCTGCGCGATACCGCTGCCAGAGTGGTGCCTTTCTTGCGTAATGCTGCGATGACATCGGCAGGATGCCAATCTTCACTCCTTGAATTCATGTTGATCTTCCTTTTTTGATTAGCCAAAGTGACGTTAGTGGTATAACTAACGCGTTCGTATTAATCGTTCGTACAACGTGAATCGGTTATACGGAAACAAGAACACCATTATTTTTCCAAAAACAACCCTTTGCTTTCCAAAAATAATGGTGACGCATAATCTTCAGAGACGATGGCTATGAAAAGTGAGTGGTTTTCTGCCAAGGAATTGACTGGCATCGCGGGGTTGCCTTCCTCGCCACAGGGAATTAATCAGATGGCGCGTCGGGAAAAATGGGTGAGTCAGCGTCGGAAAGGCGTACAGGGCAAAGCGGTGGAATATCATATCGACAGCCTGCCGCCAGGCGTGCGTAATACTTTGATGCTGAAAGAGGATTCTGCTGGTTACACTGCTGAAAGACAGGATCCGCTGACGGTGTGGATCGCCTATTTTCACCATATGTCGGATGATGAAAGGGAGCGGATACAGGCGTTTTTGTTGCGTGAGGGCATTGGCGGACTGCTGGCGCTTATCGCCGAGGGGCGTCAGCGATAAGCACCGCTAAAGCGCCTGGGGAGCATTAGGCGCTCATTTCTTAAAACTCGCGCAGCCCCGCCAGATGTGCCACTCCTCCCAACGCGGCGCATTCATGTTGATCTTCTTTTTGTGATTAGCCAAAGTGGCGTTAGTGGTATAACTAACGCGTTCGTATTAATCGTTCATAAAACGTGAGCCGGTGATACGAAAAAACAACGCCATTATTTCTAAAAAATAACTTTTTTCCAGAAATAATGGTGGCGCATAATCTTCAGAGACGATGGCTATGAAAAGTGAGTGGTTTTCTGCCAGGGAATTGACGGGCATCGCGGGGTTGCCTTCCTCGCCACAGGGAATTAATCAGATGGCGCGTCGGGAAAAATGGGTGAGTCAGCGTCGGAAAGGCGTACAGGGTAAAGCGGTGGAATATCATATCGACAGCCTGCCGCCGGGCGTGCGTAATGCTTTGATGCTGAAAGAGGATTCTGCAGATTACACTGCTGAAAGACAGGATCCGCTGACGGTGTGGATCGCCTATTTTCACCATATGTCGGATGATGAAAGGGAGCAGATGCTGTCATTTCTGGTACGTGAGGGCATTGGCGGGCTGTTGGCGCTTATCGCTGAACGTCGCCAGCGATAAGCGCCTTGATATGCGCGGAAGCTATTGAGAAATATTTTCTTAAAATTCGCGCTGTACTGCCAGATGCGCCAGTCCTTCCAGCGCGGTGCGGTATTCTGACGGCGGCAGCGCTTCCAGCGCGCTGATGGCTTTGTCGGCTTCCTCTTCCGCACGTTGGCGGGTGTAGACCAGCGAGCCGCACTGTTCCATCGCTGCCAGCACCGGTTCCAGCAGATGACGGCCGTTGCCCTGTTCGATGGCGCCGCGAATCATTGCCGCCTGCTCCGGACTGCCGTTATGCATGGCGTGCAGCAGCGGCAGCGTAGGTTTGCCTTCATTCAGATCGTCACCGGTGTTTTTGCCCAGTGTGCTGCCGTCGGCGCTGTAATCCAGCAGATCGTCAATCAGCTGGAAGGCGGTGCCAAGATAGCGGCCGTAATCCTGCAGCGCCTGCTCCTGCTCCGGCGTGGCGCCGGATAAAATGGCGGAGGATTGCGCGGCGGCTTCAAACAGACGCGCCGTCTTGCTGTAGATCACCCGCATATAGCTCTCTTCGCTGATATCCGGGTCGTTGACGTTCATCAACTGCAGCACCTCGCCTTCGGCAATCACGTTGACCGCTTCCGACATCAGCGCCAACACGCGTAATGATTCCAGGCTGGTCATCATTTGGAAAGCGCGGGTATAAATAAAGTCGCCGACCAGCACGCTGGCCGCGTTGCCGAATGCGGCGTTGGCGGTTGCTTTGCCGCGGCGCATGTCGGATTCGTCAACCACATCGTCATGCAGCAGGGTCGCGGTGTGGATAAACTCAATCAGCGCCGCGATGGTCACGTGCTTGTCACCTTCCGACTGCAGCGCCCGGGCTGCCAGGACGGCGATCATCGGCCGGATGCGTTTACCGCCACCGCTGATAATGTAATAGCCAAGCTGATTGATGAGCGTGACTTCGGAATTCAACTGTTCGAGAATTGTTGCATTCACTGCCGCCATATCTTGCGCGGTTAACTCAATAATTTGATCTAGGTTCATTGTATTGTTTTCAGCTGTGTTTCTCTTCACCGCGATGAGAACGCTGCTCACATCGGTACATGGCGGTAACTGTGCCTATGATTGTACTTGAAAAACGGCTTAGATAAACGCCACGAAAGAAACTGTGCTTTTTTTCTTCTTTTTTCTACTTCAGTCGAGATTCTGCTCTTGTCATGTGCTGTATTTTTGCGTAGAATTCGCGCCCTATTGTGAATATTTATAGCGCGCTCTGTACTAATCATCGAGCACGCGGAAAGCGGAGTTTTATATGTACGCGGTTTTCCAAAGTGGTGGTAAACAACACCGAGTAAGCGAAGGTCAGACCGTTCGCTTGGAAAAGCTGGACATCGCAACTGGTGAAGCGGTTGAGTTTGACCAGATTCTGATGATCGCTAATGGCGAAGATATCAAAATCGGCGTTCCTTTCGTCGATGGCGGCAAGATCAAAGCTGAAGTCGTTGCACACGGTCGTGGCGAGAAAATTAAAATCGTTAAGTTTCGTCGTCGTAAACACCACCGTAAGCAGCAGGGCCACCGTCAGTGGTTCACTGACGTTAAAATCACCGGCATCAGCGCTTAAGTTAGGAGAGCGGATTAATGGCACACAAAAAGGCTGGCGGCTCGACTCGTAACGGTCGCGATTCAGAAGCTAAACGTCTGGGCGTAAAACGCTTTGGCGGCGAAGCAGTACTGGCAGGCAGCATCATCGTTCGTCAGCGTGGCACCAAGTTCCACGCAGGCACCAACGTAGGTTGCGGCAAAGACCACACTCTGTTTGCTTTGAAAGACGGTAAAGTCAAATTCGAAGTTAAAGGCCCGAGCAATCGTAAATTCATCAGCATCGAAGCTGAATAATTTTTCGAGCCTTAATAAATAGATGTAAGCCCCGCAATTCGTTGCGGGGCTTTTTACATTTATAGCCAACCCATTTCAAACCTTGGCTATTCGGGATAGACAGCGCGCAGGCAGATGACGCATGGAAACAAAACAGCAGGTCGGGGTCGGTATTTCTCTGGCGTTAACCACGGCGGTGTGCTGGGGTGCGTTGCCGATAGCCATGAAAGAAGTTCTCCAGGTGATGACGCCGTTTACCATCGTCTGGTATCGCTTTAGCATTGCGGCGATTGGGTTGGGCATTATTCTGACGCTGCGCGGCCGCTTGCCGCCGGTGAAAATTTTTCGCCAGCCGCGTTGGCTGCTGCTGCTGGCGATCGCCACCGCCGGGCTGCTGGGGAACTTCGTATTTTTCAGCTCCTCGCTGCAGTACCTTAGCCCGACGGCCTCGCAGGTGATCGGTCAGCTGTCGCCGGTGGGCATGATGTTTGCCAGCGTGCTGATCCTGAAAGAGCGGATGCGTATTACCCAGGTGATTGGCGCGCTGATGCTGATTTGCGGGCTGATGCTGTTTTTCAACGTCAGTCTGGTTGAGATTTTTACCCGCCTGACGGATTACACCCTGGGGGTGCTGTTGGGTGTCTGTGCCGCGACGGTGTGGGTTACCTATGGCCTGGCGCAAAAGGTCTTGCTGCGCCGGCTGGCGTCGCCGCAGATCCTGGTAATGTTGTACACTTTATGTGCAGTTGCATTATTCCCGCTGGCACAGCCGGCGATGATTTTTCAGCTGAGCGGCTGGCAGCTGGCCTGCCTGCTGTTTTGCGGCGCGAATACGCTGATTGGCTATGGCGCGCTAGCGGAGGCGATGGCGCGTTGGCAGGCGGCGCAGGTGAGCGCGTTAGTAACGTTGACGCCGCTGTTTACCCTGTTGTTTTCAGATTTATTGGCGTTGGCATGGCCGCAGATGTTTGCCGCCCCGACGTTGAATGTCGTCGGTTACGTGGGCGCTTTTGTGGTGGTTGCGGGCGCAATGTTTTCCGCAATTGGTCACCGGTGGTGGCCGCGACGGGCAGAAAACCTCCTGGTTGCTCCTATCAAGCAGCCCGGTGAATGATTTACGGAGACGGAAAATGAAGTTTGTAGATGAAGCAGCGATATTGGTCGTTGCAGGTGACGGTGGTAATGGTTGCGTCAGCTTCCGTCGCGAAAAATATATCCCGAACGGCGGCCCGGATGGCGGCGACGGCGGCGACGGCGGCGATGTCTACCTGCTGGCGGACGAAAACCTGAACACGCTGATCGACTATCGCTTTGAGAAGTCCTTCCGTGCAGAACGCGGTCAGAACGGCCAGAGCCGTGACTGTACCGGCAAGCGCGGTAAAGATATCGTGATCAAAGTGCCGGTCGGCACCCGGGTGAAGGATCAGGGCACCGGCGAGATTCTCGGCGATATGACGCGCCATCAGCAGCGCCTGATGGTAGCGAAGGGCGGTTGGCATGGCCTGGGCAACACCCGTTTCAAATCCTCGGTCAACCGTGCCCCGCGCCAGAAAACCAACGGTACGCCGGGTGAAGCGCGCGATGTCCTGCTGGAGCTGATGCTGCTGGCGGATGTCGGCATGCTCGGCCTGCCGAACGCGGGCAAATCCACCTTTATCCGCGCGGTATCTGCCGCCAAGCCGAAAGTGGCGGACTACCCGTTCACCACGCTGGTGCCAAGCCTGGGCGTGGTGCGTATGGACAGCGAACAGAGCTTCGTGGTGGCGGATATTCCAGGGCTGATTGAAGGTGCGTCTGAAGGTGCCGGTCTGGGCATTCGTTTCCTGAAGCACCTGGAACGTTGCCGCGTGCTGCTGCACCTGGTGGATATCGATCCGATTGACCAGACCGATCCGGTAGAAAACGCCCGCGTGATCATCAACGAGCTGAATCAGTACAGTGACAATCTGGCGCAGAAACCGCGCTGGCTGGTGTTCAACAAAGTTGACCTGCTGGACGAAGAGGAAGCCGCAGAGCGCGCCAAGGCGATTGTCGACGCGCTGGGCTGGGAAGATAAGTACTACATGATCTCTGCGGCCAGCCATTTTGGCGTCAAAGAGCTGTGCTGGGACGTGATGAACTTTATCAACAGCCAGCCGAAAGCGATGGCGATCGAAGAGAGCGCACCGGAAAAGGTCGAGTTTATGTGGGACGATTACCACCGTAAACAGCTGGCGGAAGTAGAAGCCGAAGCCGACGACGACTGGGATGATGACTGGGATGAAGATGACGACGAAGGCGTCGAAATCATTTACCAGAAATAATCATCACGACAGCTATCAGGCCCCGCACTGCGGGGCTTTTTTATGGCTTCAGCGGGTTGGCGGGCAGCCAGCAGCGCGCGTTAAGGCCGCTGGCGTTATGGCGGTTTTTCAGCGCCAGTCGCCCTTGGTGCAGCTGGATGATGCGGATGACGATATTTAGCCCCAATCCGCTGCCGCCATAGCGCTGGTCCATTCTTCTGAAGGCCTGGGTTAGCTCTCCGGCCATCTCTTGCTTAATGCCCGGCCCTTCATCGATCACCTGCAGCTGATGGCCGCCGTTTTGCGCGTCGAGGCGGATTTGGATGGCGCTGTCCGGCGGGCTATAGCGATGGGCATTTTCCACCAGATTTCGCAGCAACAGGCGAAGTAATACCGGATCGCCATGAGTGACGGCCTCCACCGGCAGTTGCCACGTCAGCTGCTGATTGCGTTGTTGCGCCAGTTCTGTCAGTTCTTCGCGCAGTGGCGTCATCACGTCCGCGACCCAGTCGAAACGTTGATAGTGGCCGCCGGCAAACTTCTGCCCGGCGCGCGACAGCATCAGCAATTGTTCTACGGTATGCATCAGTTGGTCGATGCGCGCGATCAGCGGCGTACTTTCCCGCACCCCCTGCTGCTCCATCAGTTCCAGATGCAGCCGGATGCCGGCCAGCGGCGTACGCAGTTCGTGGGCCGCGTCGGCGGTAAACAACCGCTCCTGCTGAATGGTGTTATCGAGCCGCGAGAAGAGTTGATTGAGCGCGGTGGTGACCGCCATCACTTCCCGGCTGTCGTTATTGACCGGCAGCGGTGACAGGTTGTCGGCGGAACGCTTTTCCAGCCGGTTTTGCAACTGATTAAGCGGGCGGATAATCCAGCTGATGGCCCAGAACGAGGCGATCAACGTGACAATCATCATAATCAGCGACGGCGCCAATAATGAGGCGATCGCTTCGGCGATTTCACCGTCGACCTTTTCGGTGCGCACCTGGGCCGACAGGGTTTCATCGACCAGAAAACCGATCTGTTCCCGGCTTTCGTGCCATAGCCACAGCGCGCTGATCAATTGGGTGACCAGCAGAATAAGCGCCAGCATCAGCAACAGGCGACGCCGCATGCTGATCATGGCAACGGCTCCAGACGGTAGCCGATGCCGCGTACCGTGCGGATACGATCCTTGCCCAGCTTGCGGCGCAGGTTATGGACGTGCACTTCGAGCGTATTGGAGCCGAGATCGTCGTTCCAGGCGTATAAATCCTGTTGCAGCAGTTCACGGTTGACCGTCTGGCCAGCGCGCATAATCAGCCGCGACAGAAGGGCAAACTCTTTTGGCGTGATGTCGATAGGCTGCTGTTGCAGGTAAACCTGCTGGCTGGAGAGATTGAGCGTGAGATCGTCCTGCTGTAGCAGGTTGTCGCTGTGGCCCTGATAGCGGCGGATGAGCGCCCTGACGCGAGCCTGCAGCTCAATCAGCGCAAAGGGTTTGATCAGATAGTCATCGGCGCCGGCGTCCAGCCCGTCGACGCGGTCTTCCAGCGCATCGCGGGCGGTGAGAATCAACACCGGCAAGTCCAGTTGCCGGCGGCGCCATTGCCGCAGCAAGGCGCCGCCGTCCACGTCGGGCAGGCCGAGATCGAGGATGACCATGCTGTACTGACTGGTGTCGATCAGCGTATTGGCCTGCGCCGCCGTCAGGGCGCAATCGCAGGCGTAACCTTCGGCAGCCAGCGCCATGGCCAGCCCCTGTTGCAATAGCTCATCGTCTTCGACAATCAATAGCTTCACGTCGGGGCTCCCAGGGCGTGGTTACTCAGTTATTCTGATAAATATCCCGATATAGCCGGCTTTCGAAACGTACCAGCGGTATCCGGCGCTGGCGCTGATCTTCCGGTGGTACGGCGTAGCCTGACAGATACTGCACAAACGCCATACGCTGGCCGCTGGCGGTGGTGATAAAGCCGGCCAGATTGTAAACGCCCTGCAGCGCCCCGGTTTTCGCCGAGACTTTGCCGTCCACGCCGGCCTCATGCAGCCCGCCGCGGTAGCGCAGCGTGCCGTCGTAGCCGGCGAGCGGCAGCATCGAGATGAAATTCAGCTCGCTGTCATGCTGGGCGATATATTGCAGCGCCTGCATCATGGTCGCCGGCGCCAGCAGATTGTGGCGCGACAGGCCGGAACCATCCACCACGATGCTGTTGCCCAGATCGACTCCGGCTTTCTGACGTAGCACCTGACGCACCGCGTCGGCGCCGGCGCGCCAGGTGCCCGGCACGCCGAAGCGCTCGTGGCCGATGGTGCGGAAGACGGTATCGGCGATCATATTGTCGGATTTTTTCAGCATCACTTTCAGCAGATCATGCAGCGGCGCTGATTGGGTACGGGCGATCACCGTGCCGCTCATGCCCGGCTGTGTCTGGCGCTTCAGGTGGCCGTCAATCTGGATGCCGGCCTGGGTCAGTTCATCTTTCAGAATAGCGCCGGCGTAGCTGGCCCCGTCCTGAATGGCGAACGCCAGCGGCAGCGGCTCGCTGCGCTGCGTCAGGCAGCCGGTGAGGGTAAAGCGGTTCAACTCGCCCGGCACCACGTCCAGCTCGCAGTATTGGGCATCCGGCGAACCTTTGGCCAGCGTACGCACCTGGCTGAACATGTTAACCGGATAATAGGAGGCGACGCGGATAAAGGCGATATCGCCCGGCTTGGCCGCGCTGTACAGCGACACCGAGAAGCAGTTGCGATCGACAATCGCCGCCGCCGGTGGGGCGCTGAAGCACTGCGTCATATCGTTCCACGGCCAGCCGGGCGCCTTGTCGTGGCTGGCGAATACCGAAGTATCGACCAGCACGTCGCCGCTAATCTGTTTTACGCCCTGTTTCTTCAGTTCGGCGACCATATTGCGCAGGTTCTGGCGTTTAAAGGTCGGGTCGCCGCCGAAGCGTGCGATCAGATTGCCCTGCAGTACGCCATCGTTAATCTTACCCTGGCTTTCCAGCGTGGTGGTAAAGCGGTAGTCTGGGCCGAGCTGTAACAGGGCCGCCAGCGCGGTCAGCACCTTCTGGGTGCTGGCGGGCAACGCCATCTGCTGCGCGTGGTAATCAATCGTCGGCGTGCTGGCGCCGATTTTTTGCACCATCAGGGCAAGGTTGGCTCCATCAGGCAAATATTGTGTGTAATCTTCGACCGGGGCGGCATTTACATTCAAAACAAATGCGCACGCCAATGCACTGACAATTCGTGAAAAACGCATAATCTCTGGCTAACTGCTGGGTAACGTGCCGTCATACTACGGCGCATTCAGGGAAAAAGTAAACGATGACCCTCAAGGAACTCTACGCTAAAATGCGTATCAAAATGCAAAATCGATCCTGACTTGGAAGAATTTTCCGGGTTAGGGTTCTTTTGTTTGTCGCCTGGAGGCGGCTGGCGATAGCCATCCGTGTTTTCATACGAATACGTCAGGATGACGGCTATTTGAACAGGAAAGATTTAGAGGTATTGAAATTATGCAACAGATTCCGATGACCCTGTTTGGCGCTGAAAAATTGCGCGAAGAACTGGAATATTTGAAAAGCGTTCGCCGTCCGAAAATCATTGCGGACATCGCGGAAGCGCGTGAACACGGCGACTTGAAAGAAAACGCGGAGTACCATGCGGCGCGTGAGCAGCAGGGTTTCTGTGAAGGACGTATTCAGGAAATTGAAGCTAAGCTGTCGAACGCGCAGGTGATCGACGTAACCAAAATGCCGAACAACGGCCGGGTGATTTTCGGCGCGACGGTATCGGTGCTGAACCTGGATACCGAGGATGAGGTGACCTACCGCATCGTGGGTGACGACGAGGCCGATTTCAAGAAAAATCTGATTTCGGTGAATTCCCCGATGGCGCGTGGTTTAATCGGTAAAGAACAAGACGACGTGGTGGTGATTAAGACACCGGGCGGCGATGTGGAATATGAAATCCTGAAGGTGGAATACCTCTGATCGACAGCGTTTGCTCAGAAGTTAATCAGGTTTTTGTAAAGAAAGGAAAAAGGCCGCGTGGCGGCCTTTTATCAGGTGCAGGTGCATGGCACCTTTTCGTTAAAATGACGACACTTAACGCGGTAGACTGATCTTGCGCTCTTCTGAAGGGCGGTAAAGAATAAGGGTATTACCGATAATTTGTACGTTGCAGGCATTTGTTTCACGCACGATAGCGTCAGCGATCAAGGCTTTGGTTTCGCGATCTTCCGTTGCGATTTTCACTTTGATCAGCTCATGATGCGTCAGCGCCTGATCAATTTCAGCCAGCACCCCTTCGGTGAGACCGTTATTGCCCAGCATGACGACCGGTTTTAACGGATGCGCCAAGCCTTTCAGGTGCTGTTTTTGTTTATTATTCAGATTCATTGTCTTTTTTGCTTAAGTTGGGATTGAAAACGGTACATTCTACCGCCATCTCATGGGTATCACCAAATCGGTCTTGCACCGTGATGGCAATATGAGCAGCGAACTTGGCATAAGTCTCTTTTTAGGATAGTTGGAAACTCGATGACAGGTAAAAAGCGTTCGGCCAGTTCTAGCCGCTGGCTTCAGGAACACTTTAGCGACAAATATGTGCAGCAGGCGCAGAAAAAAGGGCTGCGCTCGCGCGCCTGGTTTAAACTGGATGAAATACAGCAGAGCGACAAGCTGTTTAAACCGGGTATGACGGTTGTTGATTTGGGGGCGGCGCCAGGCGGCTGGTCGCAGTATGTTGTTACCCAGATCGGCGGTTCTGGGCGAATTATCGCCTGTGATATTTTACCGATGGATCCTATCGTCGGCGTTGATTTCCTCCAGGGAGATTTTCGTGATGAACTGGTGCTGAAGGCGCTGCTGGATCGCGTAGGTGAAAAGAAGGTTCAGGTGGTCATGTCCGATATGGCCCCGAATATGAGTGGCAACCCGGCGGTCGATATTCCAAGATCGATGTATCTGGTGGAATTAGCACTGGAAATGTGTCGTGATGTCCTCGCACCAGGCGGAAGTTTCCTGGTGAAGGTGTTCCAGGGAGATGGCTTTGACGAGTACCTACGGGAAATTCGCTCCCTGTTTACGAAGGTTAAGATTCGTAAGCCAGACGCTTCGCGCGCTCGTTCGCGTGAAGTGTACATTGTAGCGACAGGGCGCAAACTGTAGTACCCTAACGCTGTTTGTTAACACAGTTGTAATATGAGGTTAATCCCTTGAGTGACATGGCGAAAAACCTAATTCTCTGGCTGGTCATCGCAGTTGTGCTGATGTCCGTATTCCAGAGCTTTGGGCCCAGCGAGTCGAATGGCCGTAGGGTGGATTACTCTACCTTCATGTCCGAACTGACCCAGGATCAGGTTCGCGAAGCGCGAATTAACGGACGTGAGATCAACGTTACCAAGAAAGATAGTAACCGATACACGACTTATATCCCCGTCAACGATCCTAAGCTGTTGGATACGTTATTGACGAAGAATGTGAAAGTTGTCGGTGAACCGCCGGAAGAGCCGAGTTTGCTGGCTTCTATCTTTATTTCATGGTTCCCGATGCTGTTGCTGATCGGGGTCTGGATCTTCTTTATGCGGCAAATGCAGGGCGGCGGCGGCAAGGGCGCGATGTCCTTTGGCAAGAGCAAAGCCCGTATGCTGACTGAAGATCAGATCAAAACCACCTTTGCCGACGTCGCCGGCTGCGACGAAGCAAAAGAAGAAGTGAGCGAACTGGTTGAATACCTGCGCGAACCGAGCCGTTTCCAGAAGCTGGGCGGCAAGATTCCGAAAGGCGTGCTGATGGTCGGCCCGCCGGGTACCGGTAAGACGCTGCTGGCGAAAGCCATTGCCGGCGAGGCGAAAGTGCCGTTCTTTACCATTTCCGGTTCCGACTTCGTGGAAATGTTTGTCGGCGTGGGTGCGTCCCGCGTACGTGATATGTTCGAACAGGCGAAAAAAGCCGCTCCGTGCATCATCTTTATCGATGAAATCGACGCCGTCGGCCGCCAGCGTGGCGCCGGTCTGGGTGGCGGTCACGATGAACGTGAGCAGACGCTGAACCAGATGCTGGTTGAGATGGACGGCTTTGAAGGCAACGAAGGCATCATCGTCATCGCTGCGACCAACCGTCCGGACGTGCTTGACCCGGCGCTGCTGCGTCCAGGCCGTTTCGACCGTCAGGTAGTGGTTGGCCTGCCGGATGTGCGTGGTCGTGAGCAGATTCTGAAGGTGCATATGCGCCGCGTGCCGCTGGCAGCCGATATCGACGCCTCCGTCATTGCACGTGGTACACCGGGCTTCTCCGGTGCGGATTTGGCTAACCTGGTCAACGAAGCTGCGCTGTTTGCCGCCCGTAGCAACAAACGTGTGGTGTCGATGGTTGAGTTCGAAAAGGCCAAAGACAAAATCATGATGGGTGCGGAACGTCGCTCCATGGTAATGACCGAAGCGCAGAAAGAGTCGACCGCATATCACGAAGCCGGCCACGCCATTATCGGCCGTCTGGTGCCGGAACACGATCCGGTTCACAAGGTGACGATTATTCCGCGCGGCCGTGCGCTTGGCGTAACTTTCTTCCTGCCTGAGGGCGATGCCATCAGCGCCAGCCGTCAGAAACTGGAGAGCCAAATCTCCACGCTGTACGGCGGCCGTCTGGCGGAAGAGATTATTTACGGTGCCGAGCATGTTTCTACCGGCGCATCGAACGACATTAAAGTGGCGACCTCTATCGCACGCAACATGGTGACCCAATGGGGCTTCTCCGAGAAGCTGGGGCCGCTGCTGTATGCGGAAGAAGAGGGCGAAGTGTTCCTGGGCCGCTCTGTGGCCAAGGCGAAACATATGTCTGACGAAACGGCGCGTATTATCGACCAGGAAGTGAAATCCCTGATTGAACGTAACTACACGCGCGCCCGTACGCTGTTGATGGAAAACATGGATATCCTTCATTCAATGAAGGATGCCCTGATGAAGTATGAAACCATCGACGCGCCGCAGATCGACGATCTGATGAACCGTAAGGACGTCCGTCCGCCGGCAGGCTGGGACGATCCGAACAAAGGCAGCAACTCCGACAACGGCGGCACTCCAAAGGCCCCGACGCCGGTTGATGAGCCGCGGACGCCAAATCCAGGCAATCCTCTGTCTGAACAGCTCGACAAGTAACATCGACTGTGTAATAACATCAAACCCCGGCATGCCGGGGTTTTTTTATGCCCGTCATCTGCGGTGCGGCCGTATACCGGCCACCGCCAGGCCGCCGTATCAGACGGTCAGGCCTTTTTGCCCGCCCGGCAGTGAAATCAGCAACAGACAGTAAGGTGGAATCTTCATGCAATTAACCGTGCGCGACATGGCTTTCGATCTCTCCCATCCTCGGGTGATGGGCATTCTCAATGTGACTCCGGACTCGTTTTCCGACGGAGGACGGCATAATTCGCTGAATGACGCCCTGCTGCATGCCCACGCGCTGATTTCCGCCGGCGCCACCATGATCGACGTTGGCGGTGAGTCGACCCGTCCCGGCGCGGCGGAGGTGAGCGAAGAGGAGGAGATCGAGCGGGTGGTGCCGGTGGTGGAAGCGATTGCCCGGCGTTTTGAGGTGTTTATTTCGGTCGATACCTCCAAGCCCGGAGTCATTCGCGAGTCGGCTAACGCCGGCGCGCATCTGATCAATGATGTACGCTCGCTGCAGGAGCCTGGCGCGCTGGAGGCGGCGGCGGCCAGCGGGTTGCCGGTATGCCTGATGCATATGCAGGGCGAGCCGCGTACCATGCAACAGGCGCCGCACTATGAGGATTTAATGGGCGAGGTCAACGCCTTTTTCCAGCAGCATATTGCACGCTGTACTGCGGCGGGCATAGCAAAACAGAAATTGTTGCTCGACCCGGGCTTCGGTTTCGGTAAGAATTTAGCGCATAATTATCAGCTTCTGGCCCGATTGTCGGAATTTCATCATTTCGGCCTGCCGCTGCTGGTTGGCATGTCGCGTAAATCGATGATTGGACAACTGCTGAACGTACCGCCGGAACAGCGGACGATCGGCAGCGTTGCCTGTGCGGTAATTGCCGCGATGCAGGGCGCACAGATCGTCAGAGTGCATGATGTTAAAGAAACCGTCGAGGCGATGCGCGTCGTCGAGGCAACACTTTCAGCTAAGGGACAGTAGAGACATGAGCGAGCGTAAATATTTTGGTACCGACGGCATTCGTGGGAAGGTCGGCGACAGCCCGATTACTCCGGATTTCGTCCTTAAGCTCGGCTGGGCTGCGGGTAAAGTGCTGGCGCGCCATGGATCACGCAAAATTATTATCGGCAAAGACACCCGCATTTCCGGCTATATGCTGGAGTCGGCGCTGGAGGCCGGTTTGGCAGCCGCAGGGCTTTCCGCTTCTTTTACCGGCCCGATGCCGACGCCGGCAGTCGCCTATCTGACGCGCACCTTCCGCGCCGAGGCCGGCATTGTGATCTCCGCATCGCATAACCCGTATTACGACAATGGCATCAAATTCTTCTCCATCGACGGCGCCAAACTGCCGGACAACGTGGAAGAAGCGATCGAAGCGGAGATGGAAAAGCCGCTGACCTGCGTAGAGTCCGCCGAACTGGGTAAAGCCAGCCGTATTATTGATGCCGCCGGGCGCTATATCGAATTTTGTAAGGGCACCTTCCCAAGCGAATTAAGCCTGAAGGGCCTGAAGATCGTCGTTGACTGCGCCAACGGGGCGACTTATCACATCGCGCCGAGCGTGTTGCGCGAGCTGGGTGCCAAGGTGATTGCCATCGGCTGCGAGCCGGACGGTATGAACATCAACGAGAAATGCGGGGCGACCGACGTTCGCCAGCTGCAAGAGCGTGTACTGGCGGAGAAAGCCCATGTGGGGCTGGCGTTTGACGGCGACGGTGACCGGGTGATGATGGTGGATCACTTGGGCAACAAGGTGGACGGCGATCAGATCCTGTACATCATCGCGCGTGAAGGGCTGCGCCAGGGGCAACTGCGCGGCGGGGCGGTCGGCACGCTGATGAGCAACATGGGGCTGGAGCTGGCGCTGAAGCAGTTGGGTATTCCATTTGCCCGCGCCAAAGTCGGCGACCGCTACGTGCTGGAAAAACTGCAGGAGCTGGGCTGGCGCATCGGCGCTGAAAACTCCGGCCATGTGATCCTGCTGGATAAAACCACCACTGGCGACGGCATTGTGGCCGGCTTACAGGTGCTGACCGCCATGGTGCGAAACAGCATGAGCCTGCACGATCTGTGCAGCGGCATGCAGCTGCTGCCGCAGGTGCTGGTCAATGTGCGCTTTGCCGGCGAACATAATCCGCTGGAATCGGAAGCCGTCGTCAGCGTTACCAAAAGCGTGGAGGCGGAACTGAACGGCCGCGGCCGCGTATTGCTGCGCAAATCCGGTACGGAACCGCTGATCCGCGTGATGGTGGAAGGCGAGGACGAAAAACAGGTGACCGAGCTGGCGAACCGCATCGCCGACGCGGTGAAATCTGCAGGTTAAAACAGGTGGTTAACGCCCAAACGTGCAGTTTGGGTGTGTAAATTGCGTCGGGTTGCTGTTTTTTTCCGCAATCGCGCCGGTGGCGGTAAATTGCCCTTGCGCGCTGTGGCGCCTTTGGTTAGTATTCACACCCGCTTCAGTAGGCGGTTTTACATAACGTCTGCGACTTCTGACTAGAAGCCTATGGGGCGAGAAGCATTTGGCACGCGGTGATGCCGCAAGGATACGGGTACGACTATGTACGAAGCTCTTCTGGTAATTTTCCTGCTGGTTTCGATCGGGCTTGTTGCTATGATCATGCTGCAGCAAGGTAAAGGCGCTGATATGGGAGCCTCATTCGGAGCAGGTGCGTCTGGCACATTGTTCGGTTCGAGTGGTTCCGGTAACTTCATGACCCGCATGACGGCTGTGCTGGCGACGCTGTTTTTCGTCATCAGTCTGATTCTGGGCAACCTGAGCAGCAACCAGAGCAAAAAAGGCAGCGAGTGGGAAAACCTCGGTCAGCCGGTGAAAACCGAGCAGACAACCGCGCCGGCGGCACCAGCCAAGCCGAGCAGCGATATCCCGCAGTAAGCAGCAGCAAAGTTTTAAACGGTGGTTGATGTCAGACATCAACGGCCGTAGCAGTAAAAAGAATCAGTACCGAGGTGGTGGAATTGGTAGACACGCTACCTTGAGGTGGTAGTGCCCTAACGGGCTTGTGGGTTCGAGTCCCATCCTCGGTACCAAATCCCAGAGATAACTTGCAATTTTGCGATTATCAGCGTAGTATTTGCCACGATTTCGGACGCGGGGTGGAGCAGCCTGGTAGCTCGTCGGGCTCATAACCCGAAGGTCGTCGGTTCAAATCCGGCCCCCGCAACCACTTTCCTTTGAAGTGTTTATTTTCAAATACACTATTTCGATTGAATCCGCTTTTCTCGAACAACATTTGAAAATGACACTTGTCAGAAAGTTGTACCGAAGCCGCAGTGCGGCAAACAGGGTCCAGTTGCATAAAGCCCCGATTTTTCGGGGTTTTTTGTTATTTGGCAACAGAATCACTGGGCTATTTAGCCCTTTTTTTATGTCTTGGGGGTGGGCTTGTCCACATTAGAGCAAAAATTAACAGAGATGCTTTCGGCACCGGTAGAGGCGTTGGGCTTTGAGCTTGTAGGCATTGAATTTATTCGTGCGCGCCAATCTACGCTCCGCATCTATATTGATAGTGAAGACGGCATCAATGTTGATGATTGTGCTGATGTCAGCCACCAGGTCAGCGCGGTGCTGGACGTTGAAGATCCGATCACCGTCGCTTACAACTTGGAAGTCTCCTCTCCTGGCCTTGATCGCCCGATGTTCACCGCAGAGCACTACACGCGTTTCCTCGGTGAAGAAGTCAGCATGGTGCTGCGCATGGCGGTACAGAACCGCCGCAAATGGCAGGGCATCATCAAGTCCGTCGATGGCGAGATGATCACGGTTACTGTGGATGGGAAAGATGAAGTGTTCGCGCTGAGCAATATTCAGAAAGCGAATCTGGTACCCCACTTTTAAAGTTTGGATGAGGCAACTAGGATGAATAAAGAGATTCTGGCTGTTGTTGAAGCAGTTTCCAATGAGAAATCCCTTCCGCGTGAGAAGATTTTTGAAGCGTTGGAAACCGCATTAGCCACCGCAACCAAGAAAAAATACGAGCAGGAAATCGACGTTCGCGTTAGCATCGATCGCAGAACTGGCGACTTCGACACCTTCCGCCGTTGGGTTGCCGTAGAAGAAGTGACCCAGCCTACGCGTGAAATCACGCTGGAAGCTGCGCAGTTTGAAGATCCGAGCATCGAGCTGGGCGGTTTTATCGAAGATCAGATCGAATCTGTCACCTTTGACCGCATCACCACCCAAACCGCGAAGCAGGTTATCGTCCAGAAGGTGCGTGAAGCTGAACGTGCGATGGTGGTCGACGCATTCCGCGGGCACGAAGGTGAAATCATCACCGGCGTGGTGAAAAAAGTAAACCGCGACAACATTTCTCTGGATATCAAAGCCTCTGATGGCAGCGGTACCAGTGCGGAAGCCGTGATCCTGCGTGAAGATATGCTGCCGCGTGAGAACTTCCGTCCGGGCGACCGCATCCGCGGCGTACTGTATGCGGTGCGTCCAGAAGCGCGCGGCGCGCAGCTGTTCGTCAGCCGTTCTCGTCCAGAGATGCTGATTGAACTGTTCCGCATCGAAGTGCCGGAAATCGGTGAAGAAGTGATTGAAATTAAAGCGGCAGCCCGCGATCCGGGTTCCCGTGCGAAAATTGCCGTGAAAACCAATGACAAGCGTATCGACCCGGTCGGCGCCTGCGTGGGGATGCGCGGCGCTCGCGTTCAGGCCGTATCGAGCGAACTGGGCGGCGAGCGTATTGATATTGTGCTGTGGGACGATAATCCTGCGCAGTTCGTGATCAACGCCATGGCGCCGGCAGACGTTGCCTCTATCGTGGTGGACGAAGACAAGCACACTATGGATATTGCCGTTGAAGCCAGCAATCTGGCACAGGCGATCGGCCGTAACGGCCAAAACGTGCGTTTGGCTTCTCAGCTCAGCGGCTGGGAACTGAACGTGATGACGGCGGACGATCTGCAGGCCAAGCACCAGGCCGAGGCTCATGCCGCCATTGATACCTTCACCAAGTATCTTGATATCGACGAAGAGTTCGCCACCGTACTGGTCGAAGAAGGCTTCTCAACGCTTGAAGAATTGGCGTATGTGCCAATCAATGAGCTGCTGGAAATCGACGGTCTGGATGAAGATACGGTTGAAGCGTTGCGCGATCGCGCCAAAGCTGCATTGACCACGCTGGCACTGGCTCAGGAAGAAAGCCTGGGTGACCAGAAGCCTGCTGAAGACCTGCTCAACCTGCCAGGGCTTGAGCGCAGCATGGCCTTTAAACTGGCCGCGCGTGGGGTTTGTACGCTGGAAGATCTTGCCGAGCAGGGTGTTGACGATCTGGCTGATATTGAAGGGCTTGACGATGAGCAAGCCGGCGAGCTGATCATGGCCGCCCGTAATATCTGTTGGTTTGGCGACAACGCGTAATAACTGTAGCAGGAAGGAACAGCATGACGACAGATGTAACCGTAAAATCGCTGGCAGCAGAGATTCAGACTCCGGTTGATCGCCTGGTACAGCAGTTTGCTGATGCAGGGATCAACAAGTCGGAAACCGACTCTGTTACCCAGCAAGAGAAAGAAACCTTATTGGCGCACCTGAACCGTGAGCACGGCAGCGCGCCGGGTAAACTGACGCTGCAGCGTAAAACGCGCAGCACCTTGAATATTCCGAGCACCGGCGGTAAGAGTAAATCGGTGCAAATTGAGGTCCGCAAGAAACGCACTTATGTAAATCGCGATACGCAAGAAGCCCAACAGGCGGAAGCGGCAGAGCAGGCACAGCGTGAAGCGGAAGAGCAGGCACGGCGCGAAGCAGAAGAGCTCGCTAAACGCGAAGCAGAAGCGAAGCGCGCAGCCGAAGAGCAAGCCAAACGTGAGGCCGCTGAAAAAGCTAAGCGTGATGCAGCGGAAAAAGAAAAAGTGACCAATCAACAAACCGACGAAATGACCAAGCCAGCTCAGGCTGAAAAAGCGCGCCGCGAAGCCGAAGCCGCAGAACTGAAGCGTAAAGCCGAAGAAGAAGTGCGCCGCAAGGTGGAAGAAGAAGCCAAGCGCGTCGCTGAAGAAGCGCGCCGCATGGCGGAAGAAAATGGCGAGAAGTGGGCAGCGGCTGAAAAATCCACTGAGTCTGAAACTGCAGACTACCACGTGACCACCTCTCAGCATGCGCGTGCCGCAGAAGATGAGAACGACGCCAAAGTTGAAGGCGATCGCCGCACCCGCACCCGCGGCGGCAAATCCGCCAAACAGAAGAAAGGCAGCAAGCTGTCCGAATCCAAAGCGGATCGCGAAGAAGCACGCGCCGTTACCCGTGGTGGCAAAGGCCGTCGTAAGCCAAGCACCCTGCAGCAGGGCTTCAACAAGCCGGCTCAGGTGGTTAACCGTGACGTCGTTATCGGCGAAACCATCACCGTGGCCGAACTGGCCAACAAGATGGCGGTGAAAGGCTCTCAGGTTATCAAAACCATGATGAAGCTGGGCGCGATGGCGACCATCAACCAGGTTATCGATCAGGAAACCGCACAGCTGGTTGCCGAAGAGATGGGCCACAAGGTTATCCTGCGTCGTGAGAACGAGCTGGAAGAAGCGCTGATGAGCGATCGCGATACCGGTGCAGCAGCAGCTGAACCGCGTGCGCCGGTTGTGACCATCATGGGTCACGTTGACCACGGTAAAACCTCCCTGCTGGACTACATCCGTTCCACTAAAGTGGCATCGGGCGAAGCGGGCGGCATTACCCAGCACATCGGTGCTTACCACGTTGAAACCGATAACGGCATGATCACCTTCCTGGATACCCCGGGCCACGCCGCATTTACCTCAATGCGTGCTCGCGGTGCTCAGGCGACCGATATCGTGGTTCTGGTGGTTGCAGCGGACGACGGCGTGATGCCACAGACCATCGAAGCTATCCAGCACGCGAAAGCGGCCAAGGTACCGTTGGTTGTTGCGGTCAACAAAATTGACAAGCCGGAAGCCGATCCGGATCGCGTGAAGAACGAACTGTCCCAGTACGGCGTGATGCCAGAAGAGTGGGGCGGTGAAGCACAGTTCGTCCACGTCTCTGCGAAAGCAGGCACCGGCATCGACGAGCTGCTGGACGCTATCCTGCTGCAGTCTGAAGTTCTCGAACTGAAAGCGGTGCGCACCGGTATGGCGAGCGGCGTGGTTATCGAGTCCTTCCTGGATAAAGGCCGTGGCCCGGTAGCGACCGTCCTGGTTCAGGAAGGTACGCTGAACAAAGGCGATATCGTACTGTGCGGCTTCGAATACGGCCGTGTGCGTGCGATGCGCGACGAACTGGGTCGTGAAGTGACCTCGGCCGGCCCATCCATTCCGGTGGAAATCCTGGGTCTGTCCAGCGTTCCGGCGGCAGGTGATGAAGCGACCGTAGTGCGTGACGAGAAGAAAGCGCGTGAAGTGGCGCTGTATCGTCAGGGCAAATTCCGCGAAGTCAAACTGGCGCGTCAGCAGAAATCCAAACTGGAAAACATGTTCTCCAACATGACCGACGGTGAGGTTTCCGAGCTGAACATCGTACTGAAGTCCGACGTACAGGGCTCTTGCGAAGCGATCAGCGATGCGTTGCTGAAGCTGTCCACCGACGAAGTGAAGGTGAAGATTGTCGGCTCCGGCGTAGGTGGTATCACCGAAACCGACGCCACGCTGGCCGCGGCATCCAACGCCATCATCCTGGGCTTCAACGTCCGTGCCGACGCTTCTGCGCGCCGCGTGATTGAAGCAGAAAGCCTGGATCTGCGTTACTACTCCGTCATCTATAGCCTGATTGACGAAGTTAAGCAGGCGATGAGCGGCATGCTGGCTCCTGAATACAAACAGCAGATTATCGGCTTGGCCGAAGTGCGTGACGTGTTCAAATCACCGAAATTCGGCGCTATCGCTGGCTGTATGGTTACCGAAGGCAACATCAAGCGTCACAACCCAATCCGCGTACTGCGCGACAACGTGGTTATCTATGAAGGCGAGCTGGAATCCCTGCGCCGCTTCAAGGATGACGTTAACGAAGTCCGTAACGGTATGGAATGTGGTATCGGCGTGAAGAACTACAACGACGTGCGCGTTGGCGACATGATCGAAGTCTTCGAAATCATCGAGATCCAGCGCACCATCGATTAACGGTTGCACATCTGCTTAATCTGTTCTGGGGGGCCTTTGTGCCCCCCGATTTGTCTGGAGAAAATAACATGGCAAAAGAATTCAGCCGCGGCCAGCGCGTCGCGCAAGAGATGCAGAAAGAGATTGCGATCATTCTGCAGCGTGAAATCAAAGACCCGCGCGTTGGCATGGCGACCGTTTCCGGCGTTGAAATTTCCCGCGACCTGGCGTATGCCAAAGTTTACGTCACCTTCCTCAACGTGCTGACGGAAAACCACGATCCTGAACTGGTGAACAAGGGCGTCAAGGCGTTGCAAGACGCGTCCGGCTATATTCGTACGCTGCTGGGCAAGGCGATGCGCCTGCGCGTGGTGCCGGAACTGACCTTCGCGTACGACAACTCGTTGGTTGAAGGTATGCGCATGTCCAACCTGGTGACCAACGTGGTGAAAAACGATGCCGAGCGCCGCTCCGCATCAGGCGATGACGAGGAGGCTTAATGAGTCGCCCTCGTCGCCGCGGCCGCGATATTCACGGCGTGCTGTTGCTGGATAAGCCGCAGGGCCTGTCCTCCAATGACGCGCTGCAAAAAGTAAAGCGTTGTTATAACGCCAACCGCGCGGGCCATACCGGCGCGCTCGATCCGCTGGCGACCGGCATGCTGCCGATCTGCCTGGGGGAAGCCACCAAGTTTTCCCAGTTCCTGTTGGATTCCGACAAGCGCTATCGGGTGATTGCCCGCCTGGGGCAGCGTACCGATACTTCGGACGCAGACGGCCAGATCGTGCAGGAACGCCCGGTGAATATTACCCAGCAGCAGCTTGATGCGGCGCTGGAGACTTTCCGCGGCGACATCCAGCAGGTGCCGTCGATGTACTCCGCGTTGAAGTATCAGGGCAAAAAACTGTATGAATACGCGCGTCAGGGCATTGAAGTGCCGCGTGAAGCGCGCAGCATTACGGTTTACGAGCTGAAGTTTATCCGCTGGGAAGGCGATGAGCTGGAGCTGGAAGTTCACTGTTCCAAAGGCACCTATATCCGTACCATTACCGACGATCTGGGCGAACTGCTGGGCTGTGGCGCGCACGTGATTTATCTGCGTCGTCTGCAGGTGGCGAAATATCCGATCGAACGTATGGTGACGCTGGAACAACTGAACGCGCTGCTGGAACAGGCGCAGGCCGAAGGCGTGGCGCCGGGCGAACTGCTCGATCCGCTGCTGATGCCGATGGACAGCCCATGCGCCGATTTCCCTGAAGTGAACTTGCTGCCGGCGGTGGCGGGTTATGTCAAGCAGGGCCAGCCGGTGCAGGCTGCCGGCGCGCCGGCTTCCGGCATGGTGCGTATCACTGAAGGCGATGCGCATAAATTTATCGGCGTCGGCGAGATTGCCGACGACGGTCGTGTGGCGCCTAAGCGTTTGGTTGTCGAACATTTCGACTAATCGGCGAAAAACGCCTCATCTTGCGATCGTTCTGCGCTAAGAGTAGAATGACGCAGCTTGGGCCATGACTCTCGCTTGAGGGGTATGGCCCAATTATCGGGCTGCTGAATTAGAGATCGGCGCCTGCATTTTTTTATCTATAATTTGGAGTATTACAATGTCTCTAAGTGTTGAAGCTAAAGCTAAAATCGTAGCTGATTTCGGTCGTGGTACTAACGACAGCGGTTCTACCGAAGTTCAGGTTGCCCTGCTGACCGCGCAGATTAACCATCTGCAAGGCCACTTCTCCGAGCACAAAAAAGATCACCACAGCCGTCGTGGTCTGCTGCGTATGGTTTCTCAGCGTCGTAAGCTGCTGGACTACCTGAAGCGTAAAGATGTAGCACGTTACACCAGCCTGATCGAGCGTCTGGGTCTGCGTCGCTAATCGAACCAGTTTCAGTAGAAAGGGGCCTATTTTGGCCCCTTTCTTCTAGGAAGCATAAGTAAATCAGGTTAATGTACTAACGAGGATCTTCCGTTACAGAGGTTCGCGCGGCTAATGAGAGACTTTATTCCGCCAGGTGAATAAGGGTTGTCATTAGTCGCGAGGATGTAGTGAGAAGGTCAGTGATTCACTGGCGCGCCGAGCCGTCGAGGTGATTGCGCGCCACATCTAAGGATAAAATTTTGCTGACACCGACTATTCGCAAATTCCAGTATGGCCAGCATACCGTCACCATTGAGACCGGTATGATGGCGCGTCAGGCGACTGCCGCCGTTATGGTAAGCATGGACGACACTGCCGTATTCGTTACGGTTGTAGGCCAGAAAAAAGCCAAGCCTGGCCAGAGCTTCTTCCCGCTGACCGTGAACTATCAGGAGCGTACCTACGCCGCCGGCCGTATCCCGGGCAGCTTCTTCCGCCGTGAAGGCCGTCCAAGCGAAGGCGAAACCCTGACTTCCCGTCTGATTGACCGTCCAATCCGCCCACTGTTCCCGGATCACTTCCTGAACGAAGTGCAGGTGATTGCGACCGTGGTTTCCGTTAACCCGCAGGTTAACCCGGATATCGTGGCGATGATCGGCGCATCTGCGGCACTGAGCCTGTCAGGCATTCCGTTCAGTGGCCCAATCGGCGCAGCGCGCGTGGGTTACATCAACGACCAGTATGTACTGAACCCGACCGTTGACGAGCTGAAAGAGAGCCGTCTGGATCTGGTGGTTGCCGGTACCGCTGGCGCAGTGCTGATGGTTGAGTCCGAAGCCGAAGTTCTGAGTGAAGATCAGATGCTGGGCGCCGTGGTGTTTGGCCACGAGCAGCAGCAGGTGGTTATCGACAACATCAACTCACTGGTTGCTGAAGTCGGCAAACCTAAGTGGGACTGGCAGCCGACCCCGGTTAACGAAGCGCTGCAGGCGCGCGTAGCCGAACTGGCGCAAAGCCGTCTGGGTGATGCTTACCAGATCACTGAAAAGCAGGAGCGCTACGCACAGGTTGACGCCATCAAAGAAGACGTCACCGCCGCGCTGCTGGAGCAAGACGAAACGCTGGACGCTGCAGACATTCAGGATGCCCTGGGCGATCTGGAGAAGAACGTGGTGCGTAGCCGCGTACTGCGCGGCGAGCCGCGTATCGACGGCCGTGAAAAAGACATGATCCGTGGTCTGGACGTGCGTACCGGCGTGCTGCCGCGTACCCACGGTTCCGCGCTGTTCACCCGTGGTGAAACGCAGGCTCTGGTTACCGCCACTCTGGGTACCGCGCGCGACGCGCAGAACCTGGATGAGCTGATGGGCGAAAAGACCGACAGCTTCCTGTTCCACTACAACTTCCCTCCGTACTCCGTGGGCGAAACCGGCATGGTCGGTTCACCTAAGCGTCGTGAAATTGGTCACGGTCGCCTGGCGAAACGCGGCGTATTGGCTATGATGCCTAAACCGGAAGATTTCCCGTACACCGTTCGCGTGGTGTCCGAGATCACTGAATCCAACGGTTCTTCTTCCATGGCTTCCGTCTGTGGCGCATCTCTGGCGCTGATGGATGCAGGTGTGCCAATCAAGGCCGCGGTTGCAGGTATCGCCATGGGTCTGGTAAAAGAAGACGAAAACTTTGTGGTACTGTCGGACATTCTGGGCGATGAAGATCACCTGGGCGACATGGACTTCAAAGTGGCCGGTAGCCGTGACGGCATCACCGCGCTGCAGATGGATATTAAAATTGAAGGCATCACCCGCGAAATCATGCAGGTGGCGCTGAACCAGGCCAAGGGTGCGCGTCTGCACATTCTGGGCGTGATGGAACAGGCGATCAGCACGCCGCGCGGCGATATCTCTCAGTTCGCACCGCGTATCCACACCATGAAGATCAATCCGGACAAAATTAAGGATGTGATCGGTAAAGGCGGCTCTGTGATTCGTGCGCTGACCGAAGAGACTGGCACTACCATTGAAATCGAAGATGATGGTACAGTTAAAATCGCAGCGACCGACGGTGAGAAAGCGAAATACGCGATTCGTCGTATTGAAGAGATCACCGCCGAGATCGAAGTTGGCCGCATTTACCAGGGTAAAGTGACCCGTATCGTTGACTTTGGCGCCTTTGTGGCCATCGGCGGCGGTAAAGAAGGCCTGGTGCATATTTCTCAGATCGCCGACAAGCGCGTTGAGAAAGTGACCGACTATCTGCAGATGGGCCAGGAAGTGCCGGTTAAGGTGCTGGAAGTTGATCGCCAGGGCCGTGTGCGCCTGAGCATCAAGGAAGCCACTGCCTCTGAAGCGGCGGCGCCTGCTGCGCCTGAAGCAGAATAAACTGTAACACAGTTTTGACAGTTCCCCGCCGCAGGGCGGGGGCTGTCCGTATACGCGCGGGTAGGATATCCGCGTTTTAGCAAGCGGAGGACAGGACGTTATCCAATGTTTGTCTTCGGGAGTGGGAAATGAAGCTTTTCTTACGCTGGTGTTACGTTGCGACAGCGCTCATGCTGGCAGGATGCAGCAACAATGATTGGCGTAAAGACGAAGTTTTGGCGATCCCGTTGCAGCCGACGCTGCAGCAGGAAGTGATCCTGGCGCGCATGGAACAAATACTTGCCAGCCGGGCACTGACGGACGATGAACGCGCACAGCTTTTATATGAGCGCGGTGTGCTGTATGATAGCCTCGGGCTACGTGCACTGGCGCGCAATGATTTTTCACAAGCGCTGGCGATACGTCCTGATATGCCGGAAGTTTTCAACTACCTGGGCATTTACTTAACGCAGGCAGGCAATTTTGATGCTGCCTATGAAGCGTTTGATTCTGTACTAGAGCTTGATCCAACTTACAATTACGCGCGTTTAAACCGGGGCATCGCACTGTATTATGGCGGCCGCTTCCCGTTGGCGCAGGATGATCTGCAGGCGTTTTATCAAGACGACCCAAACGATCCCTTCCGTTCGTTATGGCTGTATCTGGTGGAAAGAGAAATCGATCCCAAGATGGCCGTCACCGCGCTCCAGCAGCGTTATGACAAAGCGGACAGAGGGCAATGGGGATGGAATATTGTCGAATTCTACCTGGGCGATATCAGCGAAAACACGCTGATGGAACGCCTCAAGGCAGATGCAACGGATAACACTTCGCTCGCTGAGCATCTCAGTGAAACTGACTTCTATTTGGGTAAACACTACCTGAGTCTGGGGGACAAGAACTCCGCTTCGGCGTTGTTCAAACTGACGGTCGCTAACAACGTTCATAACTTTGTTGAGCACCGCTATGCATTGTTGGAATTGGCGCTTTTGGGCCAAGAACAAGACGACCTATCGGAATCGGACCAGCAATAGCTGACGAACACTAATTTTCTGCCGGATAGACCATGGCGTTTTGCCATCGCTATCGCCTTAACGGGTGAGGGCTTTTTTGTTCGTTTTATAATCTAATTTGAGCCGGTTCACACTTTTCAATGAAAATGACTGAAAATTTTCGCGATGAGTTATGTAGACTGGCAGCCATTATTAATGAGGCACGTGTACATGACTACTGAGCTTGAAACCTCTTTTGCTGACCTGGGGCTGTCTGCTCCGATCATTTCTGCTCTGAACGACCTGGGCTATGTTAAGCCATCACCTATTCAGGCTGAGTGTATTCCTCACCTGTTGAACGGCCGCGATGTGCTGGGTATGGCACAAACCGGCAGCGGCAAGACTGCGGCGTTCTCGCTGCCGCTGTTGCACAATATCGACGCTTCTCTGAAGGCACCGCAAATCCTGGTGCTGGCGCCAACCCGCGAACTGGCGGTACAGGTTGCTGAAGCGATGACCGATTTCTCCAAACACATGAACGGCGTAAACGTCGTGGCCCTGTACGGCGGCCAACGTTACGACGTACAGCTGCGCGCCCTGCGTCAGGGCCCACAAATCGTGGTGGGTACCCCAGGCCGTCTGCTGGACCACCTGAAGCGCGGTACCCTGAACCTCTCTAACCTGAGCGGTCTGGTGCTGGATGAAGCCGACGAAATGCTGCGCATGGGCTTTATCGAAGACGTTGAAACCATCATGGCGGAAATCCCGGCTGAACATCAGACCGCGCTGTTCTCCGCCACCATGCCGGAAGCGATTCGCCGCATCACCCGCCGCTTTATGAAAGAGCCGCAGGAAGTGCGCATCCAGTCCAGCATCACCACCCGTCCGGACATCAGCCAGAGCTACTGGACGGCGTACGGCATGCGTAAAAACGAAGCGCTGGTGCGTTTCCTGGAAGCGGAAGACTTTGATGCGGCGATTATCTTCGTGCGCACCAAAAACGCGACGCTGGAAGTGGCAGAAGCGCTGGAGCGTAACGGCTACAGCAGCGCCGCGCTGAACGGCGACATGAACCAGGCGCTGCGTGAGCAGACCCTGGAGCGCCTGAAGGACGGCCGCCTGGATATCCTGATCGCCACCGACGTTGCGGCGCGTGGTCTGGACGTTGAGCGTATCAGCCTGGTGGTAAACTACGACATCCCGATGGACGCAGAATCTTACGTTCACCGTATCGGTCGTACCGGCCGTGCCGGTCGTGCCGGTCGCGCGCTGCTGTTCGTGGAAAACCGCGAACGTCGCCTGCTGCGCAACATCGAGCGCACCATGAAGCTGACCATCCCGGAAGTTGAACTGCCGAATGCAGAACTGCTGGGCAAACGCCGTCTGGAGAAATTCGCGGCTAAAGTACAGCAGCAGTTGGAAAGCAGCGATCTGGATATGTACCGCGCTCTGCTGGCGAAACTGCAGCCGGAAGAAGAGCTGGAAATGGAAACGCTGGCCGCCGCGCTGCTGAAAATGGCGCAGGGTGAACGTCCGCTGATCCTGCCGCCGGATCCGGTGTTCAAGCCGCGTAAACCACGTGAGTTCAACGATCGTGATGATCGTCGTGGCGATCGTCGTGACGGTGACCGTCCGCGTCGCGAGCGTCGTGACGTTGGCGAAATGCAGCTGTACCGCATTGAAGTGGGTCGTGATGACGGTGTAGAAGTGCGTCACATCGTAGGCGCTATCGCCAACGAAGGCGACATCAGCAGCCGTTACATCGGTAACATCAAGCTGTTTGGTTCCCACTCCACCATCGAGCTGCCAAAAGGCATGCCGGGCGAGATCCTGAATCACTTCACTCGCACCCGCATTCTGAACAAGCCGATGAACATGCAGCTGCTGGGTGATGCACAGCCGCACGATCGTCGCGAGCGTCGCGACGGCGGCAACCGTCGTCCGTTTAACGGCGAACGTCGTGAAGGCGGCCCACGTCGTTCTTTCGGCGAGCGTCGTGAAGGCGGTAACGCAGCCGGCAACGGCGAGCGTCGTGGCGGTAACGCTAACCGTGAGCGCGCACCACGTCGTCGTTTCGGCGACGCATAATAGGGATTCGTCAATCCGTTGAAAAACCAGCCTGCGGGCTGGTTTTTTTATGCCTGAAATCTGCCTTTCCGTGCTAAATGGCGTATCATTTACAAGGTTTTTCTTAATGAATTAACGGACAGGGGATGCCGTGAACTGGCAACAATTTAAAACTGACTATCTGGTGCGCTTCTGGGCGCCGCTGCCGGCGGTGATCGCCGCCGGTCTGCTGGCTACCTACTACTTTGGCCTCACCGGCACCTTCTGGGCGGTCACCGGGGAGTTTACCCGCTGGGGCGGCCACGTCCTGCAATGGCTGGGGCTGCATCCCGAGCAGTGGGCCTACTTCAAGGTGATTGGGCTGGAGGGCACGCCGCTGACGCGTATCGACGGCCGGATGATTATCGGCATGTTTGCCGGCTGTATCGCCGCCGCGCTGTGGGCCAACAATATCAAGCTGCGCCGGCCGCAGCACCGCATCCGCATCGTTCAGGCGCTGCTGGGCGGCATTATCGCCGGCTTTGGCGCGCGTCTGGCAATGGGCTGCAACCTGGCGGCATTTTTTACCGGCATCCCGCAGTTTTCGCTGCACGCCTGGCTGTTTGCGCTGGCGACCGCCGCCGGCTCTTACTTTGGCGCCAAATTCACCCTGTTGCCGCTGTTCCGCGTGCCGATAAAACTGCAGAAGGTGCAGGCCGCCGCGCCGCTGACCCAGCTGCCGCAACAGGCACGCCGCCGTTTTCGTCTGGGGATGCTGGTCTTCCTGCTGATGAGCGCCTGGTCGCTGTGGACGCTGTTTGATGCGCCGAAGCTGGGCATCGCCATGCTGTTCGGCATTGCCTTCGGTCTGTTGATAGAGCGGGCGCAGATTTGCTTCACCTCGGCGTTTCGCGACCTGTGGATTACCGGCCGCACCCATATGGCGCGGGCGATTATTTTAGGCATGGCGGTCAGCGCGATCGGCATCTTCAGCTATGTGCAGCTGGGCGTCGCGCCCAAAATCATGTGGGCCGGGCCGAACGCGCTGATTGGCGGTCTGCTGTTCGGTTTTGGCATTGTGCTGGCCGGCGGCTGTGAAACCGGCTGGATGTACCGCGCGGTGGAAGGGCAGGTGCACTACTGGTGGGTCGGGCTCGGCAATATCATTGGCGCGACGCTGCTGGCCTACTACTGGGATGCGCTGGCGCCGTCGCTGGCCACCGACTATGACAAGATCAACCTGCTGGAGGTCTTCGGCCCGACGGGCGGGTTGCTGGTGACTTATCTGCTGCTGGCGCTGGCGTTGGTCGCCATGCTGTGGTGGGAAAAACGCTTTTTCCGCGCCAAAGCGCGGGCGGAGCGGGTTGATGCGAGGAGTATGTGATGACGCAACAAACGATAGTGCCGGATTACCGCCTGGACATGCTGGGTGAACCCTGCCCTTATCCGGCGGTAGCGACGCTGGAGGCGATGCCGCAGCTGAAGGCCGGCGAAATCCTGGAGGTGATCAGCGATTGCCCGCAGTCGATCAATAACATCCCGCTCGACGCGCGTAATCACGGCTACAAAGTGCTGGATATCCAGCAGGACGGGCCGACCATCCGCTACCTGATCCAACGTTAACCGTGCGGGCCACCGCCCGCCGTTACCCCGCGCCGCCGGTCAGCTGTTGCAGGCGGCGTTCACTCTGTTCATCCGCCGGCATATACACCAGCATCCGGTCGCCGTTGCGCGGCGCCGACCACCAGTTATTCTGCCGCAGGCTCATTTCCCCGACCTGCGGGTGGAGGAAGCGCTTGACGTTATTATCGATGCTGCGCACCTCGTGGCGTTCCCACAGCGCGCGAAAATCCTCCGAGACCGACAGATAGCGCGCCAACTGCCGTTCCCAGACCGGGTCGCCCAGGTGTTCCGCCATTTGCGCGCGGAACAGCGCCACCATTTTCGGCATGATATCGTCCCAGTCCAGCTGGCTGGCGCGCCACTGCTCGTGGGTGAACGCCAGATAGATGCAGTTGCGGTCCTCGGGCGGCAGCGTCGCCAGATCGACCCCCATCAGCAGGCAGTAGGCGCGGTTAAAACCCAGAATATCAAAGCGTGCGTTAGAAATGATCGCCGGCAGCGGATCAAGCTGATCCAGCAGGCGTTGTCCGTAAGGCGACAGTTTTTCACAGCCGCCGTGCTGGGCGCTGGCCGGCAGGCTTTGACCGGCCAGCCTGAACAGATGATGGGTTTCCGCCTCATTGCACTGCAGCGCGTGGGCGATGGCGCTCAGGGTTTTCGTCGAGGCCTGAATCGCCCGACCCTGCTCCAGCCAGGTGTACCAGGTAATGCCGACGTCGGCCAACTGCGCCACTTCTTCCCGGCGCAGGCCGGGCGTACGGCGCTGGCGCATGCGCGGCAGGCCAAGCCGGTTCGGGTCGAGACTTTCACGGCGCGCGCGCAGAAATGCGCCCAGCTGCTTGCGGTTATCCGCCTGTCCAGCGTCGGTTGGGGATGTAATTTCAGACATAAATAGTTTCCCTCCGCAATAAGGCCGGTAGTTTTTATACCATGATAATCAAGAACTGATACCCGTTTAATTTAATGGTGATGCTAGTCACATTCCTGGTTTGATACAAGGGTAGGACACGATGAGCACACCATCATCCGCGGCCGTTCTGGGCCGTGCGGGGTTGATAATTTTACTGGCGGGGCAACTGTTGCCGATGATCGACTTTTCCATCGTTAACGTCGGGCTGGATGCGATGGCGCAGTCGCTGCACGCCACGCCGACGCAGCTGGAGTTGATTGTCGCGGTTTACGGTGTGGCGTTTGCCGTTTGTCTGGCGATGGGCGGCCGGATGGGGGATAACCTGGGGCGTCGCCGCCTGTTTTTATGGGGCGTGCGGCTGTTCGCCCTGGCCTCGCTGATGTGCGGGCTGGCGAACTCGGTCTGGCTGCTGCTGGTGGCGCGTACGCTGCAGGGGGTCGGCGCGGCGATGATCGTGCCGCAGATCATGGCGACCATTCACGTTTGCCTGCGCGGGCGCGAACACGCCCGGGCGATGGCACTGTACGGCGGCATCGGCGGGCTGGCGTTTATTATCGGCCAGGTGCTGGGCGGGCTGCTGGTTTCGCTGGATATCGCCGGTTACGGCTGGCGCAGCGTCTTTTTGATCAATATTCCGCTGTGCGTGCTGGTGCTGGTCTGCGCCCATCGCTGGGTGCCGGACACGCGCGCGCAACGGCGGGTCAATATCGACTGGCCGGGCACCTTGCTGCTGGCGCTGACCATCGTTTGCCTGCTGTTTCCGCTGGCGTTGGGGCCGGTGTGGCACTGGCAGTGGCCGTGTCTGGCGTTGCTGGCCCTCAGCGGGCCGCTGTTGCTGCAGCTGTGGCGTGTGGAACGGCGCCAGGAACGGCGTAATAACTTCCCGCTGCTGCCGCCAGCGCTGCTGCGGCTGGCGAGCGTCAGATTCGGGCTGACCATCGCCATTCTGTTCTTCTCCTGCTGGAGCGGCTTTATGTTTGTGATGGCGCTGACGCTGCAGGCGGGGGCGAAGCTGAATGCATTCCAGTCGGGCAATGCGTTTATTGCGCTCGGGGTGGCATATTTTATTTCCTCGCTGCTGAGCAGCACGGTGATTGAGCATTTCGGCAAGGTGCGCACGCTGCTGTTTGGCTGCCTGATCCAGATCGGCGGGCTGTTGGCGCTGATGCTGACTATGCTGCTGGTATGGCCGCAGCCGGACATCGTCAATTTAATCCCGGCAACGCTGCTGATCGGTGCCGGTCAGGCGCTGATCGTCAGCGGTTTCTTCCGTATTGGCCTGGCTGATGTGCCGGTCGAGCATGCCGGCTCCGGCAGCGCCCTGTTGGCGACGGTGCAACAAACGTCTCTGGGGCTGGGGCCTATTTTGCTAGGGACGGTATTGGTGCAGGTGCTGCATGCGTCGCCGGGTGACTATCTGCATGCGCTGCTGGCGGCATTGGTGCTGGAGCTGCTGTTGATGCTGGCGCTGCTGCTGCGCACCCTGCTGGTACTGCGCGCCGATCGGCGGTTGGCGGCCGGACAGCCGTCCCGCACCTGAAACGAGGGCGGGGGAAGGCTCCCCCGCCGCAGTGCGCGGCGTTTAGCCGCGCGTTAACGCATCCTTTACCTGCGCGACGATCTCAAACGAACGCAGCCGTGCCCGATGGTCGAAGATCTGGCCGTTAACCATAATCTCGTCGGCCTCGGTTTCGCGCAGCAGCGCCTGCAGGCCTTCACGCACGTTATTTTCATCGCCGACGATCGACATTCTCAGCGCCTGCTCGACGCCATACTGCTCGCCGGCGCTCCACAGCGCGTGAATATTGTCTACCGGCGGCGGCAGCGGCCCCGGCTCGCCGCGGCGCAGGTTGATAAACTGCTGCTGCATGGAGCTGAACAGGAAGCGCGCGTCGCGCTCGCTGTCGGCGGCAATGACGTTGACGCATACCATCGCATGCGGCTGCGGCCAGCGTTCGGAAGGCTGATAGTTTTCCCGGTACAAGCGCAGCGCCTGGAACAGCATATCCGGCGCGAAGTGGGAGGCGAAGGCGAACGGCAGGCCAAGCTTGGCGGACAGCTGGGCGCTGTACAGGCTGGAACCCAGCAGCCAGATCGGCACGTGCAGCCCCTGGCCCGGCACCGCCTGCACCGGTTGCCCGGGCTGTACCTCGGCAAAGTAGTGCTGCAGCTCCTGCACGTCGCGTGGGAAGTTATCCACCTCGCCGGACAGGTGGCGGCGCAGCGCCATCATGGTGCGTTGGTCGGTGCCCGGCGCGCGGCCCAGCCCCAAATCGATACGGCCAGGGTACAGCGACTCCAGCGTGCCGAACTGTTCGGCGATCACCAGCGGCGCATGGTTGGGCAGCATCACGCCGCCGGAGCCCAGCCGAATGGTGTCGGTGCCGGCGGCCAGATAGCCGAGCAGCACCGAGGTCGCCGCGCTGCCGATACCGGTCATATTGTGATGTTCCGCCAACCAATAGCGCTGGAACCCCCACTTTTCAGCATGTTGTGCTAAATCTAAAGAGCAGTGAAACGCGTCGCGCGCTTTTGCTCCCTGAGGAATCGGGGAAAGATCCAGTACCGAAAGCGGAACTGATGCGTTTTGTGTCATATCATTCGTCCATTGTTGCAAGTTTCATCGCTTAAAGGGCGAGTGCAGGGATCTGCAATTTCACGTTAAAAGCATAATGCAAATTGCGGTTATAAAAGAGGATATATGTGCTTGTGATATCCTTACCGCAGATATGGCCTTTGGGGAGAGACCTACGTTGTATGGATAGTCACATTTTCGCTTGCCGCTTACGTTCAGGGAGCTTGATGCATGAATAAAAAGACCTTATTTACCCTGCTGCTGGTGGTGATCGCGATTGCGATGGCGGTATTATTCCGCTCGCATAATCAGGACTTATTACTGCAGGGAGAGGTGGACGCGCCGGAAGTGATCGTGGCGTCGAAAGCCAAGGGACGGGTGGTGGAACGCCTGATTGAACGCGGCGACGACGTGAAGGCCGGCCAGGTGATGATTACACTGGACAGCCCGGAGCTGTTGGCGCAGCTGCGTTCGGCACAGGCAACGCGCGATGAGGCCAAGGCGCAGCTCGACCAGTCGCTGCACGGCACGCGTGAAGAGAATATCCGCAGCCTGCGCGCCAGTCTGGCACAGGCGCAGGCCGAACTGCGCAACGCGCAGCATGATTACGATCGTAACCGCAGCGTGGCGGCCAAAGGCTATATCTCCAAGTCTGAGCTGGACAGTTCGCGCCGTTCGCGCGACACCGCCTACCAACAGGTACAGGATGCGAAGGCCAAGCTGGATGAAGGCATCAACGGCGACCGTATCGAGCTGCGTCAGCAATATGCCGCGGCGCTGCGTGCAGCGGAAGAAAACCTGCTGGAAGTGCAGGCGCAGGCTGATGACCTGCAGGTGAAGGCGCCGGTCGACGGCGAAGTGGGGCCGATTCCCGCCGAAGTCGGTGAGCTGCTGAACGCTTCCAGCCCGTTGGTGACGCTGATCCGCCTGCCGGATGCCTACTTTGTGTTTAACCTGCGTGAAGACATTCTGGCCAATATACGCAAAGGCGATAAAGTGAAGCTGCGCGTACCGGCGCTGAAAGATAAAGTCATCGATGCCGAAGTGCGTTATATCGCCCCGCTGGGGGACTACGCCACCAAGCGTGCTACGCGCGCCACCGGCGATTTCGACCTGAAAACCTTTGAAGTCCGCCTGTACCCGGCCCAGCCGATTGAAGGCCTGCGCCCAGGGATGAGCAGCTTATGGCAATGGAAAGAGTAAGGGCCGGATGGCGCTGCTTCAGCCACGCGTTTAGCCGGGAATGCCGGGTTGCTTTCCGCAGCCCGGTGATCCACTGGCTGGGCTGGCTGTTCCCGCTGATCCTGTTTGGCCTTATCAGCAGCAACTTCTCGGAGGGAACGTTGCTGAACCTGCCGGTTTCGGTGGTGGATAACGACCACAGCCCGCTGTCAAAATCGCTGGTCCGTAAACTGGACGCCGGCTCTCATGCTCACGTGGAGGCTCATGACGGCGGGTTGAGTGAGTCGCTGCGCCGGCTGCGCAGCGCGCAGGACTATGCGCTGCTGTATGTGCCGCCCGATCTTGAGGCGAATGCCCTGGCGGGCAAGCAGCCGAGCATCGTGCTGTATTACAACGCCCTGTTCTACGGCGCCGGGCTTTACTCCACCCAGGATTTCAGCGGCCTGATAACGGAAACCAACGGCAGCTACCGTTCGATTATCGCCGCCAGCATGGGGAAAACGCTGCCGCCGCTGGCGGATGTGACGCTTAACTACGGCAGTCTGTTTAACGCCAGCGGCAGTTATATTTATTACCAGCAGTTCGCCGCGACCATTCACCTGCTGCAGTTGTTTGTCGTTACCTGCATGATCTACGTGATGGCGCGCAGCAAGTCGCTGCTGAGCGCACGACCGTTCAGCCTGGCGCTGTTGGGCAAACTGGCGCCGTACACCATCAGCTTTACCACGCTGCTGATGATTGAGATTGCCGCACTGGTGGGTATTTTTGACGCACGCGTCAGCGGCAACCCGCTGTTTATGCTGCTGATCGGCTTTTTCTACGTGGCGGCGGCGCAGAGTATCGGCCTGCTGCTGTTTACCTTTACCGGCAGCGCGATTACCGCCTACAGCCTGATCGGTATTCTGGTCAGTATCGCGATGACCTATTCCGGCATGGCGGTGCCGGAGCTGTCGATGCCGCTGCCGGTGCGGATTATTTCCAATATCGAACCGTTGACGCACGCGTTGTACGCGATGTTTGACGTTTTTCTGCGTCAGGTGCCGGCGCGGGCGATTTTCGGCGTCTGCGCGCTGCTGTTGGTCTATCCGCTGGTGACCGCATTTTTGGTGCGCAACCGGCTGCCGAAGCGGCTGGCTAAGGACGAGGGAGCGCTATGAAGAGTTACTGGCAAACCTTTAGCCGGGTGCTGATCGGCATGCTGGAACGGCCGATGTGGCTGATGTTGATCCTGTCGCTGTGCGTAATGAGCCTGGTGTATGCCAACCGTTCGGTGTGGGATCTGCCGGTGGGGGTGATCGATCAGGATCACAGCAGCGCCAGCCGCGAGCTGATCCGTCAGCTGGACGCCACCTCGAAAATCGCTATCAAAACCTACGACAGTCTGGATCAGGCGCAGCGCGATCTGGGCTGGCGCGAGCTGTTTGCGGTGATCATTATGCCGGTGGATCTGGAGAAGAAGATCCTGCACGGTGAGAACATTGTGGTACCGGTGTACGGCGACGCCACCAACCGGCTGGCTAACGGGCAGATCCAGCAGGACGTGGTGACCGCTTATCAGCAGCTGCTTAATCAGTACAACACGTCGCTGCTGCTGCGCAGCGGCTTTAGCGAGCGGCAGGCGCAGATTATCCTGACGCCGATTCAGGGGCAGACGCTGGACGTGTTTAACCCCGGCATCAGCTTTGCGGCAATCGTCTTCCCCGGCCTGCTGGTCATGCTGCTGCAGCACTCGTTGCTGATCGCCAGCGTGCGCGTCAGCATTGCGCTGAAAAGCGCGCCGAGCGGCAAACCGTCGATCCCGGTGTATCTCGGCGGTCTGTCGGCGTTGCTGCCGATCTGGCTGTTTTTGTCGATCGTATTGTTTGTGCTGTGGCCATGGGTGCTGGGCTACCGGCAGACGGCGAACATTGCGGAAGTGCTGCTGCTGACCTTCCCGTTCCTGCTGGCGGTGTTGGGGTTAGGGAAGCTGGTGACCGAGTGCCTACGCAGCGTGGAGATGATTTACCTGACGCTGGCGTTTATCACCACGCCGATTTTCTACCTTTCCGGCACCATCTGGCCGCTGCAGGCGATGCCGGGCTGGGTGCGCGCCATTTCCTACTGCATTCCTTCCACCTGGGCCACCAAGGCGATCGCCGGGGTGAACCAGATGGGGATGTCGCTGAATGAAGTGGGGAACGACGTGCTGATGCTGCTGTTGCTTGGCGCGGTGTATACCGTGATTGGTATCGGGGTGGGTCTGGTGCACAACAGCGTGGCGCTGCGCAGCCTGTTCCGTAAGCGGCGGGCGTAGTTTTAAAGGACAAAGCCTGCTCGGTACGTGCTGCAGAAGGTGAATGATTATATGTTCGGTGCTGCGCCTATTTTGATAGCGAAGTGAAAATAAACTGATTATTTTTCAATTGGTTATACTTTCCCAGTAATGGCAAAAAGTTGGTGGCTTTTTTAAGCGCTAAAAAATCAATATAATTCAATTGGATATCTTTGGAGTGTTCCCCGCGCGAGCGGGGATAAACCGGCGACGGAGTCACCAATCATGACGAAATCATCGTGTTCCCCGCGTGAGCGGGGATCAATCTAAACCGTAGAAGAACAGGAGGGGGGCTGTTACTGCACCAGCTCCAACCCGGCGACGCGTCGCCAGTAGCCGTTACAGTCGCTGCTGCCGGCCAGCGCCAGCGGTTGCTGAGCGTTTTCATTGGCGCGGAACTGCTCGAGCATCGTCAACGTCTCCACGCCCTGCGGCGACAGCCGCACGATATCGACCAGCTCCTGCATGCCGCTCAGCTCATTGCCCAGGTTGTAGCAGTAACCACTCATCGTCTGAATGCCGTTGAGTACGAACACCTGCTGGTCTTCCTGTGAGCGCATGGCGCGCCCCTGCGGGTATTTGATGCAGCAGGTTTCGCACTCGTCCTTGCCGCGGTTTTCCGAACGGGCGGTAAAGCAGCGGGCGGAGTAGGCCAGCGGCAGGTGACCGTAGCCCAGAACTTCCACCTCAAAACCGCGGCGGAAACCCAGCTCGCCGCACTGCTCCAGCACCTTACCCAGCCAGTCGCGGGACAGCTCCACCGGCATGCACCAGCGCGTCATACCCTGCTTGTGCAGCAGCCGCAGGGTATAGGCGTTATAGCAGTTCAGCGCATGGCCGGCGACAAACGGCAGGCCGCGTTCCGCCGCCATATTCACCGTGCCGAGATCGTTGGCCTCAATCAGAAATTCGCCGTTCTCCACATAGCGCTTCAGCTCGTTTAACTCGGAGGGTGCCTGCAGCAGCGCCAGCGTGGAGAGCACCACCTGCTTGCCAGACTGCGCCACCGTTTTGGCCAGCGCCAGCCAGTCGCCGACCTTCATCTCGCGCCGCTTGGTGCAGACGCTCTCGCCGAGATAAATTATATCGGCGCTGCTGTGCATCGCCTGCTGGTAAAAGCTTTCGGTCTCGGTTTTCGGCCAGTAGTAGAGCACCGGCCCCAATGCGTATTTCATGCAGCCTCCTGCTATTGCCACTTACGGTGATAGGCGCCGAGCGTGGTCTGGGTGCCTTCAGACATTGCGCCGAGCGCCGCCATCCAGCCGGCGTCGGGCTGGTAGCCGGCGGGGTCGGCGATGCAGCGGTCGATTGCCTGGCGCCAGACGCGCGCCACCTGGCTGACATAGGCCGGGCTGCGCTGGCGGCCCTCAATTTTTACCGAAGCGATATTGGCGGCCAACAGTTCCGGCAGCAGCGCCAGCGTGTTCAGGCTGGTGGGTTCTTCCAGCGCGTGGTAGCGCACATCGTCAACCAGATAGCGGCCTTTGCATAGCGTCGGGTAGCCGGCGTTTTCGCCTTCCTGATAGCGGTCAATCAGCACGTCGTTCAGGCGTGATTCCATGCCCTGCGGCGTCTGCTGCCAGCGGACGAAACGCGCCGGCGAGCAGGCGCCGACGGTATTGGGGGATTCGCCGGTCAGGTAAGAAGAGAGATAGCAGCGGCCTTCCGCCATGATGCACAGGCTGCCGAAGGCGAACACCTCCAGCGGCACCGGGCTGGTGCGCGCCAGCTGTTTCACCTGATGCATCGACAGCACGCGCGGCAGCACCACGCGGTGCACGGCAAAGTGACGCTGATAGAAGCGAATCGCCTCTTCATTGGTGGCGGAGGCCTGCACGGAGACGTGGCGCTCGATATGCGGGTAACGTTCGGCGGCGTACTCCAGCATCGCCAGATCCGCCAGAATCAGCGCATCGGCGCCCAGCTGTGCCGCCATATCCACCGCGCGCTGCCAGCGGGCGTAGCCGTCGGGGTGGGCGAAGGTGTTGATGGCGATATGCAGCTTACGGCCGTGGCGATGCACATACTCCACCGCTTCCTGCAGTTTCTTTTCGCTGAAGTTCAGCCCGGCGAAGTGGCGCGCGTTGGTGTCGTCCTTCAGACCGATATAAACGGCGTCGGCGCCGTTATCGACCGCGGCCTTCAGCGCCGGTAAATTTCCGGCGGGACAAAGCAGCTCCATACAGTGATCCTGGTCCAGCGGCGGGGCGCTGTGACGGTTGTCGCCGTGCGTAATACGGCAGCGGCGCTGTTTAACGGGGGGACAATTTTAGTGAAGTCATACGCAGCAGGTTTTGATTTGGGGCAGTTTCTGGCGTATTGATAAACGGCGGGGGAGTCACCCTCAATCGCATGATTTGTTGATATAGACCGCGGAAGCCTGGCCGCAATATGGCAAAATAGCGGGAATTGAGTAATGAAGGAGTGGATGACCGTGTTGGAAAAACTACGATCGCGCATTGTGCGCCAAGGGCCGTCGCTGCTGCGCGTGCCGCTCAAACTCACCCCTTTCGCCCTGCAGCGTCAACTGCTGGAGCAGGTGCTGGGTTGGCAGTTCCGTCAGGCGCTCGCGGATGGCGATCTGGAATTTCTTGAATCACGGTGGCTGAAGATCGAAGTACGCGATCTGGCGCTACAATGGTTTATGACGGTAGAAAACGATCGGCTGGTGGTTCGCCAGCATGCACAGGCCGACGTCAGCTTCAGCGGCGACGCCAACGATCTGATCCTGATCGCGGCGCGCAAGCAGGATCCTGACACGCTGTTTTTCCAGCGTCGGCTACAGATTGAAGGGGATACCGAATTGGGCCTGTATGTAAAAAATCTGATGGATGCGATTGAACTGGAAGCCATGCCGGCGCCGCTGCGCATTGGCTTGCTGCAGCTGGCGGAGTTTGTTGAAGCAGGTTTACAAGAGGGCGCAGAACCGTCTTCCCGAGTGGTGGCGCCATGCTGATTCGCGTAGAGATTCCGGTAGACGCCGCGGGCATCGATGCCCTGCTGCGCAGTGCCTTCGGGCGTGACGATGAAGCCGATCTGGTGCGCCAGCTGCGCGAAGACGGCCTGCTGACGCTGGGCGTGGTCGCCACCGATGACGAAGGCGGCGTGGTGGGCTATGCCGCCTTCAGCCCGGTCGACGTCGAAGGCGAGGATCGCCAGTGGGTCGGCTTGGCGCCGCTGGCGGTGGAAGAGCGCCTGCGCCGTCAGGGATTGGGGGAGAAGCTGGTTTACGAAGGGCTGGATGCGCTGAACGAGTTCAGCTATGCCGCCGTGGTGGTGCTGGGCGAGCCGGCGTATTACTCACGCTTTGGCTTTAAGCCGGCGGCGGAGTTCGGGCTGAGCTGCCGCTGGCCGGGCTGCGAGCAGGCGTTTCAGGTTTACCCGCTGGCGCAAGACGCGCTGGACGGCGTAAACGGCGCAGTGGAGTACGCCGCGCCGTTTAACCGTTTTTAACCAGCAGATAGTCCAAAGACAGAGGCGGGTGTGACACCAGCCTCTCTTTTTGCACCTTGCTCAGCTGCTTGATGCGGTATTCCAGCCGCAGCGCCAGCGAACGGTCGCCGACCGCGCAGTGAAAGGCGAGCTGCAGCTCGCCTTTGCCTCGCAGCGCCTTGGCACCTTTGCCCGCCTGATGCTGCGCCAGCCGCCGTGCCACGTCGGTGGTGATGCCGGTATACAGCATGCCGCTTGGCAGACGCAGCATATACAGGTGCCAGGTGGTGGTTTCCGCCATTATTCCTACCTTTGAACGAATCGTCTCGTGCGGGTCTGTTCCGCATGGTTTACGGCGCTCAGTATCCCCGTTTCTCCTTTTTCTGTCTAACCGGAAGATTGTTCTGTAAAAAGCATATGTAGCCTTCAGTTATTACCGCCTGGGAGGCTTTAGAAAAAATAGGAGGCGAGCTAATAGCAAAGTAATCAATGGGTATTTATTATTTTCGATGTGGTTAAATATTTTTTTGATGGTTGTTTGTGAGTTCTACCTGTAATTCAATATTGATTTGAATTTAATTTATTAGTATGTCGCAAATGGACTTCATCTATCTAAAAGGGAACTATACGAATATTACATTTAAAAAGCTATTGGGATAGCCATCCTGAAATTTATGGGGATGAAAATCCATGTCGTAATCATGATGGGCATAAGGCGTTTGATGATCAATGCGCAATTCGAATTGGCGTTGCGCTATCTTGCTGCGGCTATGATGTGACAAGGCTCACAGGTGCTGTCTTCTGCAAAGAGCGAAGGGCATATATTGCGTGCGGAAGAACTGGCTAACGCATTAGCTAATACGCCTATTCCAGGCGTTGGTAAAGTAGTCAAGGTTACGCCGAGGAATTTTTCTAACATATTACGAGGGCAAACAGGCATTATTTTCTTCAAAGATTATTGGCAGCTCGGAGGTGAAAGCTTTCGTAACCGTTCTGGCGATCGTATTGACTTGTGGAACGGTGTCCGTTTGACGACGAAGTCGAGTTATTTCCGTATCCAGTGGGGATATCGGTAGCGGGACGTTTTAGTGATTTTTTTAAATCGAAAGAGATATGGTTTTGGAGAGTGGCATGAAAAGGGTTATCGCTATTATTGTTGGGACGGCAATAGGCATTGTGCTTATATGGTTGGCGTATCCTTATATTTCGGATTGGCTGGTGGGGCCGGTTCACGGTGAAGATCAGATGTCCGCTAACTTTGTTCTGTTGCTTGTCGGGCTGGGGGTAGGATGCGTCGTTGGTAGCCTGGTCGGCGGCCTGGCATATTCCCGTTTGAAGAAGCGTATGCGGTAATTACCGCCATATTATCGTCCCCATGTTTGAGTTTCTATGTTTTTATTTATTGATTTATATAAATAAATTTTCTTTTGCCGTGTTTGAAATCCTGGGAGGCAGCAAAAGAATCCCTTCTTCACTGCCCGCTTTTGGTCTGCGCAGTTTTCTTTATCGGGTAAGACACCAGCGGTTTGATCTCTTTTAATACGAACATGCTCTGCATCTCTTTAATGCCGGGCAATCTGCGGACTACCGACATGGCAAAATCAGCATACGAATCGAGATCGGGGGCCACGACCTGCAGCAAGAAGTCGGCATCGCCGCCAATGCTGTAACAGGCCACCACATCTTCCAACGCCGTTACCTCTTCTTCAAATTTCTTGGCTTCCGTTTCGCTATGGCTGTCGATGGCGACGCGAATAAACACCATTACACCCAGGCCGATCTTTTTGCGATCCAACACCGCGCGATAGCCTTGGATTACTTCTTCTTCCTCAAGTTTGCGGACTTTGCGCCAGCACGGCGAGGCCGACATGCCTATTTTCTCCGCTAACGCCTGGTTTGTGACTCTGGCATCGTCTTGCAACAGCCTGAGGATTTTCATCTCTGTCATATCAAGCGGCATAACGGAACATTCCTTTCATTTTTTACTTTGTAATCGGTAATTCTTGCCAATAATTCTCGTTTAAGCAAGCAATATAGGTCACAAATTCCTCGATGCTCAATGCATAATAGGTTCGTGGAATTAATGTGTTTTTGTGCCTGTTTTATCTCGAAATGGCGAGGGTTTGTTAGCGATTCAGAGAGGACTTCTGTTCTTAACGACGACTCATTGTGCGCGTTAAATATATTCTCTGCTGCTTGTTAACAAGATTTCAGTATGGGGATAAGGGATGGCGATCCTGCGCCGACATCGTCTTATAATTATATGAATATTAATGTTTTGCGGAGGTTTTTAGATAAATAAAGGGTAAGAGTAGGTGAGGTATTGACATAAAACCCACTCAATTATGCTGATAACTCAAGAGCATTATTTAAATTCACAGATGTGATAATTCACGGTTTTGTCTTGGCTTATGTCTGGTATCAAACAACCAGTCTTCTAATTATCAATAATCAATTACAACAGGAATACTTATGTTAGGAACCGCTCAAATCATCTCTTACGCTGCTGCGTTAGGCTTGGCGGCTGCCGTGCCGGGGCCGGGCATGACCGCGCTGGTCGCCCGCAGCGTCAGCGGCGGCGCAGTGACGGGGTTTACCATGCTGACCGGGTTGATACTCGGGGACTTAATCTATCTTTCCACTGCGGTATTTGGTTTGGCGGTTATTGCGCATACCTATACCTCACTCTTTACCCTGATAAACTGGGCCGCCGCCTGCTACCTGTTCTTTCTCGCCTGGCAATTCTGGCGTTATCAGCCCCAGGCGGTAAATATCGACCAGAAGGCTACCCGTCGTGAGCTAACCTCCGCATGGCTGTCCGGGTTGACGATAACGCTTGGGAACCCCAAAACCATCGCCTTTTACCTGGCCATTCTGCCGCTGGTGATCTCTTTGGATCGTGTATCCCTACAGGTTTGGGGAACGATGCTAGTGCCGTTGACCATGTCTGTCCTATTGGCCGTCGGCGCTATCTTTATTCTGGCGGCAATAAAAATACGCCGTTTCCTCACTAGCGCTTCGTCACAGCGCATACTCTTTCGTACCACGGGAGTTATTATGGTGCTGGCAGCGTTTGGTATGGTGATGAAATCTTTGTAGGGGCGGCAGAACATAGGCTGGCAAACGTTGTTTGCGCCTCGCGAGCTTTATAGTTTGAACACCAGGCCCCAGGCTTTGACCCTTTTTTTTACCGAATTTTAATCTATTGATTTATAAAGCTATAATTAGTGCGTCTGAAAAAAGGGTTATGGGCAAAATGATAGTGCTTATGCTGTTTAAACAATCGATTAGCGCTATACTGCAACAGTTCACTGCCGTACAGGCAGCTTAGAAATCCAAGAATCAATTTGACACCAAAAGTTTAATCGTTCACTGCCGTACAGACAGCTTAGAAATACAGGCGCACCCGCGCAGGGCGCCAGCGGGGTTTTGCTTTTTCTATGTAAGTCACGGCCGGTAGCGAATCTCAGAAATTATAAACAACTGATACCAATATCGATTTTGAACTCTCCAACATGCTTACTGTCACTGTTTCTTGAGGATCGTCTCCAGTCCAACATGTGGCCTCGATAAAGCATTCTTTCTGCTTTTTGTACCCTGCGGTTTCTAGGTAAGCATCGACTTTACTCGAATCATCGGTATCGTAATATCTGATCGCGTATACATGTGATGAAGGGCCGGTAATGTTTGCAAAATCAAAGTCATAACGAGGGGATATACGCGGCATAGCCTTCAGGAGGTCAGGAGTATAAAACTCATACTCTCTCTTATCCTGTTCGGTATAGTGTGCGCTGCCGGCAAAATTCATCGCTATATAAGGCCATGCCCACACGAATGCAGCGGTAATCACCACTCCCGTTACTATGATCGCTTTAACTGATTTACGCATAGGGTAATACCCCGTTCCTCGCACTATCCATATATGAACCATTAGCAGTGGCAATCTTAACAATACCTGAACGGAAGTCACTCCACGGCCTGACTGTTTTCATGAAACTAGGTAACTCCCCTCTTCGTGGTGTGGCATGTGGGAATCTTTTGGGATCCGGGAATAGTATCGGCTTGAACGTCTCATTTTTCCAAGAACCTATTTTCCCATAGTGATCCCAACGTTTTAATGCTTCGGCTTTACTTACGGGGCGCAGCATACTAAATGGATTTTGGATTGATACGGCACGGTAAAAGCCCAACAAATTTGATATCAGATCCTCCCCGCTGAACCCACTGTCTGTCACAAGACTCATGGGAAATGAGGCCTGAAGCCCTTCAAACTTCAGCGACAAAGACATCATCATTGCCAACGCAATACTTTGCCGCTCGTAATATGAATGCCCGTGTTTAATTCGCCAGGTTATAAATTTACCCATTTTAATCGTCTTTGTTGGGTCCCTCATAGACTGCGAATATGATACCCGATAGTATTCCTCGCCAGAGGATTCCCCGGAATCAATAGTGCGCATTAGATTTCGAATATCAGTGCCCTGTGCATGTCCCAGGTCGATCCAACCAATAACTTCCGTATATACCAGCCCATACGGCGCACTGGAAGCCTCCGCTCCATCAATTATATCGCTTCGTTTACTCATCCTTGAGATTCCTTCCTGTTAACAATAGATAATAAGCTACCAGCCATCCTTATCTAACGGCATAAAAACAACATATCTTGTAAGAGTTTTACATTCAATAAGCACTGGAGAAAAAACGAGTGAAATGTGCGCTTGAGCATGTAAGTTAATTTAATGTTTTATTTATCTAGGGATATTAAATATAACTTAAAGGTATTATATAAGGAATGAATGCACTGAAATTTTTAACTATGTGATTTTTATTGAGGTTGAAGTTTTTGCATTGATAAAGTAAATGGCAAGACGTTTTATTGATTTATGTAAGTGGGAGAAGGAAACGTTTCTGAATAGAAGCGCTATATTTTTCATTATCATTCAATAATGGCTATCAGCTATCAGCTATCAGCTATCAGCCATTTGCTAGCTATGCCGACAGCCAGTGAGTTTAGTGCTTATGGCCTGCGTGCCACTGCTAGCATCCTTTAGGTTCTAACCCTTTTTTTGTGAAAAACTCTAACCTATTGATTTTTAATGGTACTATTGAAATGTCAGAAAAAAGTGTTTTTGGTTAAATAATAGGGAATTTTCTGTTTAAACAGACGATTAACGCTATACTGCAACAGTTCACTGCCGTACAGGCAGCTTAGAGAAATCATAATTCAGGCCGGGTTAACCGGCCTTTATTTAATCTGATTTATTCATTTTTTTTCTAATATGACGAGCCAGCATAAATGTCAGCTTGCATAAAATTATGGATATTATTGTGTTTAAAAATAAAACTATTGCTATAGCCATGAAATCCCATGGTTCCGGATACCCCCCAATAATATCTGTAATGTTTGTTGCGGTATCCAGAGACATTACATGATGTATGTTGCGCCTGATGAAGTGATAAAATGGAAACCATACGCCAACGTTCATCAGGAATATGATGAAAACAGCTAATTTTGCCAGTATTAAAAATGCCTTTTTCATCCGCTTACCTTGCATTCTCCGTTGCTAATCACATCAATGATACCATACGTGCGCAATCTCATATTTCTGATATTGATTGTTTTAGTCCTCAGTAGAGCACTACGAATTGCTGCAAAGTCTGAGTGATGTTTTAGCGTGATACAACCATATGATATCGTTCCCGGATGCAGTCTAAAATTCCCTCGCTTGACGCCATTTATCCATGTGTGATCGTCTATCTTCCCGTCGTCCCTGAATAGTCCAAACCACTCATTTTTTCCGGTAGGTATATTGCGTAAATTCCGGTTTAGCACATCACTAAACCACGTTGCTATTGGTTCACGAATGCCACCGGTAGGGCGATCAACGATCCAGTATTTGCCCGAGGGGATTGGCCCCTCGTTGGGAATCATCCCACACCCTGGCGCGTTCCGGTAATTACCGTCGCCGGAGAACGCCATAAACGTGCCGATGCCATAAATCGTCAGCGGTGAATAATCCGCATCATTAACTATAAACTTCCCGTATAGTGCCATGTTTCCCATCCGTGATTGATAAAGTCGCGCCATTCCTGCGCTCTGAAAACATAAACCACCGCGTATTTTTTTCAATCACCTTTGACAAAATCAGGGCTTTGTTTAGCGTTATCATTGCCAATGTCTGATTTCTTGGGGCAATATTGGGACTCACTGCCGTACAGGCAGCTTAGAAACTTATCGCCCTCTCGTTTTAAATCAAGCGCATGTTCACTGCCGCACAGGCAGCCTCTCAATCCGGTGGTAAGATGCTGTTAACAGCCTAAAGGAGACCCCGGTGGAACAGAGCGAACAACAGCAGCATATCATCCGCTTCCTCAGCAAACAGCACGTGCTGACGCTCTGCGCCGGCAACGGCGTGGAGATGTGGTGCGCCAACTGTTTTTACGTGTTTGACGCCGAGCGCATGGCGCTGTGGCTGATGACCGAACCGCATACCCGCCACGGGCAGCTGATGCAGCAGCATGCTGAAGTGGTCGGCACCATTGCGCCAAAGCCCAAAAGCATCGCGCTGATTAAAGGCATCCAGTATCGCGCAGAGGCGCGTATACTGAGCGGTGATGAAGAGCAACAGGCGCGCGCCCGTTACTGCAAGCGTTTCCCGGTGGCAAAAGCCATGTCGGCCACCCTGTGGCAACTGAGCCTGCAGGAGGTGAAGATGACCGACAACGTTCTCGGTTTTGGCACCAAGTTGTTTTGGGCCCGCAGCTAGCGCAGGCACCCTGCCGATCCAGGGTTTGTTACCTGTCTTATACTTACATGGAAAGCGACAACGGCACGGGAGGCATTATGGCACGGGTATTGATAACGGGCGCTACCGGGCTGGTGGGCGGCGAGCTGTTGCGCCTGCTGCTGGCGGACCGGCGGGTGACGGCGATTACCGCCCCCAGCCGCCGGCCGCTGCCGCCGCATGACAAACTGACCAACCCGGTGGGCGACGATCTGTTCGCCCTGCTGACGGAGCTGGATCAGCCGGTTGACGCGGTGTTCTGCTGTCTTGGCACCACGCGGCAGCAGGCCGGCAGCGACGGCAATTTTCACTATGTCGACTATACGCTGGTGGTGGAAAGCGCGCTGACCGGCCGTCGGCTCGGCGCACAGCACTGTCTGGCGGTGAGCGCGATGGGTGCCAGCCCGCACTCCACCTTCCTGTATAACCGCATCAAAGGGGAGATGGAGCAGGCGTTGCGCGAGCAGGGCTGGCAGCGTCTGACGCTGGTGCGGCCGTCGATGCTGCTGGGTAAACGCACTGCGCCGCGTTTACTGGAGCGCGTAGCCCAGCCGCTATTCAGGCTGCTGCCCGGCAGATGGAAATCGGTCGCCGCCCGCGATGTGGCGCAGACCCTGCTGGAGCAGGCGTTCAGCCCCGGCGACGGCGTCAGGGTGCTGGAGTCCGATCGGCTGCAGCACGGGGAGCGTCTGGCGCACTGACATCGATGCAGAGGCCATCGTACGCCAGCTCCAGCCCCGGCGGCAGCGGGTGCGTCAGCAGCCAGGCGTCGAGCCGGTGACTGATATGCGTCAGTAGGGTGCGCTGCGGCAACAGCCGTTGCTGAATCTCCAGCGCGCGGGTGAGGTCATTATGGTTGCGCGGCGCCTGTGCCTGCGGCGGCAGGCTGCAGTCCAGCACCAGCAGATCCAGGCGGACGCCCTGCAGAAAACGCAGGGTGTCAGGCGGCAGACCGACGGTATCGGTCAGGTAGGCCAGCGTGCGGTCGGCGCTCTGGATCAGGTAACCGTGGGTGATTTTAGAGTGGATCAGCGGCAGCGGGGTGATGCGCAGTCCGCCCAGCGTTATGCTGACAAACGGCGCCAGCGGCGGCTGAAAGTCCAGAATGCCGGGGTGTCTGAACAGATCGTCGCAGCCCTGTTCATCGGGCGGGCCGTACACCGGAATGGCGCTTCCACACCCCCAGCGCAAATGAAATAGCCCCTGAACGTGATCCATGTGGTAATGTGTCAGTAAAAAACGCTGAATTTGCCCCGCCGAAAACCGCCGCTCCAATGACGTCAATCCCGCATCAATTAACGTAGTTTCCCCCTGATAATCCAGCATGGCGCTGCATGCGCGACGACGCCGGGCCGGCTCACGGCGCGCCCGTTGGCAGATGGCGCACGCGCAGCCAAATGCCGGCACCTGCTGGGCGCCGCCGGTGCCGAGAAAAGTCAGTTGCATGGTGTCTCCTCGCGCCGCAGCGCCGTCAGCAGTTGCAGCAGCGCCGCCAGCGTTTCGCTCAGCTCGCCGTTGTTATCCAGCCGCAGGCAGTCGGACGGCACGCTGTAGGCCGCCGCACGCGCCAGCCGCTGTTCAATCTGCCCGCTGTCTTCGCGGCCGCGCAGCTCCAGACGCCGGCGCAGCACCGCCGGTTCAACCTGCAGGCACAGCGGCAGCAGTTGCGCGCCATAGCGCTGACGGGCGTAGGGCAGATAGGCGCGCGAGCCGTTGATCACCACGTCGATCCCCTGCAACAGCCACAGATCGACCTCGATCCCTAACGCATAACGGGTGTGATGGGCCTGCCAGTCCAGCGCGAACAGGCCGTTGGCGCGCCGGCGCAGAAACTCGCGTTCACTCAGCGCCACGTGGTTCTCACAGCCGGCCTGCGCCGGGCGGGTGATATAGCGGTGCGCCACCAGCGGCGCGCTGTCCGCCGCGTTGCGCAGGGCGGCCAGCAGGCTGTCCTTGCCGGAGCCGGAGGCCCCCATCAGATAGATAAGCTGCGCCATCAGAACACCTGCCGTCCCTGACGCCACACGTGCTGCACATAGATATGCTCGCCGTGCGCGCGCGCCAGCACCAGATCGCCGCGCAGCCCCTCGGCAATGGTGCCGCGATCGGCTAACCCCAATGCCCGCGCCGGGTTGCGGGTGACCATCGCCACCGACTGCGGCAGGTCATAACCGTTGCGCGCGTCGGCGGCCAGGAGGAACGCCGCGTCGAGCAGGCTGGCGGGGTAGTAGTCGGAAGAGAGGATATCCAGCACCCCCTGCGCCGCCAGCTGATGCGCCGCCACGTTGCCGGAGTGCGAGCCGCCGCGCACGATGTTCGGCGCTCCCATCAGCACCTGCAGCCCCTGCCGGTGCGAGGCGCGGGCCGCTTCCTCGGTGGTGGGGAACTCGGCGATCGCGCTGCCCAGCGCGCAGGACTCGGCAACGTGCGCGGCGGTGGCGTCGTCATGGCTGGCGAGCGCAATGCCCCGTTCGCGACAGCGTTCGGCAATGGCCTGGCGGTTCGGCGTCGCCCAGCGGGCTGACAGCGCGACCTGCTGCTGTTCATACTCATCCATCGCGGCGTCGCTCAGGTTATATTTGCCCTGATAATATTCGCGATACTTGGCGCGCGAGGCGAACTGGCGCTGGCCCGGCGAATGGTCCATCAGCGACACCAGCGACACGCCCGGTTTATCCATCAGTTGTTCAAACAGCGGCAGCGTGCCGGCGTTGGGCAGTTCACAGCGCAGGTGCAGGCGGTGTTCGGCGCGGTTTACCCCGGCGCGCTGGCTGTGGATCACCGCGTCGATCATTTTTTGCAGGTTCTCCAGCCGGTGGCCGCCGTCGCGTACATCGCCTATCGCCACCGCGTCCAGCACCGTGGTGATGCCGCAGGCAACCATCAGCGCGTCGTGGCTGCTCATGGCGGAGTGGGCCGGCCAGTCCACGTTGGGGCGCGGCATAAAGAATTTATCCAGGTTATCGGTATGCAGTTCGATCAGGCCCGGCAGCAGCCAGCCGCCTTCGCCGTCCAGCGCCTGCGGCAGACGGCTGTGGCCGTCGGCAAAGCTGCGGATCACGCCGTCGCCCATCTCCAGCGAGCCGTTCACCACCTGGTCGTCCAGCACCAGCTTTACGTTATTAATAATCATCACGGCGTCTCCAGCGCCTGCGGCGCTTGCATGATGTGCAGCCGGTCGGCGACCTGAGTGCGCACCTGGTCGTCATGAAAAATGCCGACGATGGCGGCGCCGCGCCGGCGCGCCTGTTCGACCAAGGCGACCACCGCCGCGCTGTTGCGTGCGTCCAGCGAGGCGGTGGGCTCATCCAGCAGCAGGATCGGGTAGTCGACGATAAAGCCGCGGGCGATGTTGACCCGCTGCTGTTCGCCGCCGGAAAAGGTGGACGGCGCCAGCCCCCACAGCCGTTGCGGCACGTTAAGCCGGCTGAGCAGCGCGCTGGCGCGCTCGCGGCACTCGTCATGCGCCACGCCCAGCTCCAGCAGCGGCTGCATCACCACCTCCAGCGCGCTGATACGCGGGATCACCCGCAGAAACTGGCTGACCCAGCCCAGCGTCCGGCGGCGCACCGCCAGGATCTGCCGCGCCTCCGCCTGCGCCATATCGATCCATTCTCCCTGATGGTCCAGCCAGATATGGCCGCTGTCCGGCAGGTAGTTGGCGTACAGCGAGCGCAGCAGGGTGGACTTACCGCTGCCGGAGTGGCCGTGCAGCACCACGCATTCGCCGGCGCTGACCGTCAGGCTGGCGTCGTGCAGCACCGGCAGCCGGGTACCGTGCTGCTGGTGCAGCACAAAGGTCTTGCTCAGATGTTCGACGCGAATTTTGATCGTCATAGATTCCCCACTCAGTTACGACAACACGGAAGACACCAGCAGTTGGGTATAGGGATGGTGCGGGTCGTCCAGCACCCGGTCGGTCAGGCCGCTTTCCACCACTTCCCCCTGTTTCATCACCAGCAGCCGGTGCGCCAGCAGGCGCGCGACGCCCAGATCGTGGGTGACGATCACCGCCGCCAGCCGCATCTCCACCACCAGCGTGCGCAGCAGATCCAGCAGCCGCGCCTGCACCGACACGTCCAGCCCGCCGGTCGGTTCGTCCATAAACACCAGCTTGGGATGGGTGACCAGGTTGCGGGCGATCTGCAGCCGCTGCTGCATGCCGCCGGAAAAGGTGGTGGGCAGATCGTCAAGGCGCGACAGCGGGATCTCGACGTCCTCCAGCCATTGCCCGGCCTGACGGCGGATATCGCCGTAGTGGCGCTGGCCGACGGCCATCAGCCGCTCGCCGATATTGCCGCCGGCGGACACCTGCGGCCGCAGCCCGTCCAGCGGGTGCTGGTGCACCACGCCCCAGTCGGTGCGCAGCAGGCGGCGGCGCGCGCTCTCCGCCATGGCGTACAGATCCTGCTCCTGCCCGGCCTGCGGACGGTAGAGGATGCGCCCCTGCTGCGGCGCCAGCCGCGCCGAGATGCTTTTCAACAGGGTGGTTTTACCGGAGCCGGATTCGCCGACGATGCCCAGCACTTCGCCGGGGTAAATATCAAAAGAGACGTCGCTGAAGCCTTTGCCCGGCGCGTACAGATGGGTCAGACGCTCGACCGACAGCAGCGGGGCGTCGTGTAACGGTGTGGTGCTCATGGGCGCGGTGTCTCCGTGGATGACGCCAGCTGCTGCCGGCAGTAGTCGGTATCTGAGCAGACGAACATGCGGTTGCCCTGATCGTCGAGCACCACCTCGTCCAGGTAGCTGCTGCGGGAACCGCACAACGCACAGGGCTGCTCCCACTGCTGGACGCTGAACGGGTGATCGTCAAAGTCCAGGCTGACCACTTTGGTGTACGGCGGCAGGGCGTAGATCCGCTTCTCCCGCCCGGCGCCGAACAATTGCAGCGCCGGCATCATATGCATCTTCGGGTTGTCGAATTTCGGGATCGGCGACGGGTCCATCACGTAGCGGTCATTGACCTTCACCGGGTAGGCGTAGGTGGTGGCGATATGGCCGTAGCGGGCGATATCCTCGTAGAGTTTCACCTGCATCACGCCGTACTCCTCCAGCGCGTGCATTTTGCGCGTTTCGGTTTCGCGCGGTTCGATAAAGCGCAGCGGCTCCGGAATCGGCACCTGATAGATCAGGATCTGGTCTTCCCGCAGCGGCGTTTCCGGGATGCGGTGACGGGTCTGGATCAGCGTAGCCTCGACGGTACGTTCGGTGGTGGCGACGCCGGCGACGCGCTGGAAGAAGCGGCGAATCGAGACCGCGTTGGTGGTGTCGTCCGCGCCCTGATCGATGACTTTCAGCACGTCGGCGTCGCCGACCACGCTGGCGGTCAGCTGGATGCCGCCGGTGCCCCAGCCGTAGGGCATCGGCATCTCGCGGCCGCCGAACGGCACCTGATAGCCGGGGATGGCCACGCCCTTCAGGATGGCGCGGCGGATCATGCGTTTGGTCTGTTCATCCAGATAGCCGGGGTTGTAGCCGCTCAGTACGTTACTCATGGGGCGTCTCCTGCGTGGGCTCGCCGCGCTGCCGCAGGCGTTGCAGCAGTTCCAGTTCCGCCTGGAAATCCACATAATGCGGCAGTTTCAGATGGGACACGAAGCCGGCGGCCTCGACGTTATCGGCGTGGGACAGCACGAACTCTTCGTCCTGTGCCGGGCTGTCGCCGTCTTCCGCGTACTCGTCCTTCTGCAGGGCGCGGTCCACCAGCGCCATCGCCATCGCTTTGCGCTCGGCGCGGCCGAACACCAGGCCGTAGCCGCGGGTAAAGTGCGGCGGCTGCTGTTCCGGGGCGACAAAGCCGTTCACCATCTCGCACTCGGTCAGCAGGATTTCGCCGATGTCGATGGCGAAGCCCAGCTCTTCCGGCACGATCTCCACCGTGACATAGCCGCTGCGGATCTCGCCGGCGAACGGGTGGTTGCGGCCATAGCCGCGCTGGGTGGAGTAGCCGAGCGCCAGCAGAAAGCCTTCATCGCCGCGCACCAGTTGCTGCAGGCGCGCCGAGCGCGGGCAGGGGTAGACCGGCGGCGTGCGGGTGATATCCGCCGGCGTGCTGCCGTCGTCCTGTTCCGCCTGCGCCAGCTGCTGGCGGCTCAGCAGGCTGAACACGTGCGGGCAGCCGGTTGCCGGCGCATCGTCGGCGAGCTGCGGCGTTGCATCGGGCGCGCCGCCGTCCGCCAGCAGCGCGAAGTCCAGCAGCCGGTGGGTGTAGTCATAGGTCGGGCCGAGCAGCTGGCCGCCGGGCAGGTCTTTGTAAATCGCCGAAATGCGGCGTTCCAGCCGCATCTGCTCGGTGAGTAATGGCTCACTGACGGCCAGACGCGGCAGCGTGGTGCGGTAGGCGCGCAGCAGGAAAATCGCCTCCACCAGATCGCCGCTGGCCTGCTTAATCGCCAGCGCCGCCAGTTCACGGTCATAGACGCCGCCTTCGGTCATGACCCGGTCCACCGCCAGCCCGAGCTGCTGCTCCACCTGCGCGGCCGTCAGCGCCGGTTGTGCCGGGTCGCCGCGTCGCAGTTGCTCCTGCAGCCGGTGCGCGGCCTCAATGGCTTTTTCGCCCCCTTTTACGGCTACGTACATCAGCATTCCTCCAGATGAGTGGTGCGCGGGATGGCCAGCAGCGCGTCGCCGCAGGTCAGAATCACGTCAAGCCCGAGCGGGAAGGGCTGCGGGCGCGCCAGCAGATAGCGGCGCAGCGCCTCCGGCAACGGCGGCGCGATGGTGCGGCTGTGGGCAATGCCGGGGCCGCGCAGCCGCAGCGGCGCGCCGTTTTCCAGATCGTCGAGCTGGACGATCAGCGTCGCGCCTTGTTCCGGCGCCAGTTCGTCGCCGTGCGGCAGCGCGTGCAGATCCGCCTCCTGCAGGCGCGGGCCGTAAACGGCGAACGCCGCCTGCGCCGCCGAGGAGGCCTGCGGCGCGCCGGTGTGGAAACGAAGGTTAGTCAGCACCTGCTCACCGTTCAGCGCCGGTTCGATCAGGAGCGGCGTTTCGCCGTCGGCCAGCGTCAGCAAGACGGCGGTGGTGGCGGCGTTGAGCGGCGGCCACTGCGGCCCGCCCGTCAGCCGCACCGTGACGCCCGGTTCGCTCAATGCTTTCAGGATCAGGCGGAACGTCTGCTGCGCCTGCGCCACCGGGCTGGCGAAACCATCCAGTAAACTCATGGCGACTCTCCCCGTACCAGCGTAAAGAAATCGACCCGGCTGGTGGCCACCTCGCGGGCGCGCTGCTGGCGTTGTTCCTGCTGCGCCGCCGCCAGTGGGGCGATCAGCTGTTGCTGCAGCCGTTCCTGGTATGCCGGCTGTTGCAGCAGGGCGTCGACCAGCGCGCACAGTTCGGCATGCGCCTTATCACGCCCGGCAACATAGCTGTAGCCGTGGCCGCCGCTTTCCAGCTGCACCACCGCGCGGGTAACGGTCATATCGCCCAGCACAAAGCGGCGGCCGGTGGCGCCCATGCGCCCCTGCAGCTGCGTCAGGCCAATCTCCGGCGCGCGCAGCAGCCGGTACTCGGGGTTCAGGTTCAGCGCCTGCCAGTGGCTGCGCAGTTGGGCCGGCCGGCTGTGCGCCAGCACCGACATCCAGCGTTGTCGTGATGAGAGAGAGGACATTCAGTGCTCCATGGTCAGTTCGAGCATATCGGCGCGCGCCAGGCTGACGGAGTATTCCGCCAGCCGGTCGCTGCCGCTGCAGACGTTGAGGGTGCGTACGCACAGCAGCGGCGCGTCGGCGGCCAGTTCCAGCAGTTGGCGCTCTTTCGCCTGCGCCTGCCGGGCGCTGATGCGCGTCTGGCGGCGGCTGAGCGGCTGATGGATATGCTGTTCAATAAATTCATGCAGCGATCCCTGGCGGAACTGCTGCAGGGCCGGCCACCAGTCGAGGTCGGGCAGGTAGTGGTCGATCACGCTCATCGGTACGCCGTTTACCCGGCGCAGGGTACGCAGGTGGATCGCCTGCTGGCCCTCCTCACAGCCCAGCGCGCTGGCGATGTGGTCGTTGCACGGGCGCAATACTGCGAGTAAGCACTCACTGGTGGGGTGGTTGCCCTGCTCGAGCAGGTTCTGGGTAAAGCGGGTTTTGGCGTGCAGCGGGTAGTCGTAAGGGCGCATCAGCACCAAAATGCCGACGCCGTGGCGGCGCTGCAGCCAGCCGCGCTCCACCAGCTGATCCACCGCCCGGCGCAGGGTATGGCGGTTGACCTGATAATGGTCCGCCAGCTGCTGTTCCGAAGGCAGGTAGTCGCCGCCGCGGTAACGGCTGCGTAGCTCTTCTTCCAGCTGCGCCGCGATTTGCTGATAGCGTGTAGGGTAACTGGTAGGATGTCTAGATATCTGCGTCATGGTTAAAACCTCCGTGCGCCAATCGCCGCTAACAGCGCCGGTGCGGCGGCTGGGAGGCGGTTGGTGATGGGGCTTATCCTGCCGGGCGCAGATGACGCTGAGGTGACGGCGATGTGGCGAACAGATGAACTATTTTCGACAGGCGGGTGCGCACGGCGCGCTATCGCGCTAAGCTAGCGCCATTGTTTGTTGCTTGCTGGTTACTCTCATGTCTCAACCTTTACCTGCCTCCGGCAGCCAGACGCGTTCATGGCCGCTGTGGAAACCCGTGCTGTTTTTACTGGTGGTCGCCGTCGGTCTGTACTACGTCAAATGGCAGCCTTACTACGGTAAGGCGTTTGTCGCGGCGGAAAGCCACTCCATCGGCGGCTCGATCCTGGCCGATGGCGCGCATAACCCGTGGATAGCGGCGTGGCAGTACGCGCTGACCTACTTTGCGGCGGTGTGGAAGGCCGCGCTGCTGGGCGTGCTGGTGGGGTCACTGGTGCAGGTGTTGATTCCGCGCGACTGGCTGGTGCGTACGCTGGGGCATCAGCGTTTCTCCGGCACGCTGCTGGGGTCGCTGATCGCGCTGCCGGGCATGATGTGCACCTGCTGCGCGGCGCCGGTGGCGGCCGGTTTACGCCGCCAGTCGGTATCCAGCGGTGCGGCGCTGGCGTTTTGGCTCAGCAACCCGGTGCTGAACCCGGCCACGCTGATTTTTATGGGCTTTGTGCTGGGCTGGCAGTTTGCCGCCATGCGTCTGGCGGCCGGTGTGATCATGGTGCTGGGCGTGGCCTGGCTGGTGCAGCGTCTGACCGCAAACGACGCGCCGCCGGCGAGCGAAGCGGTGACGACTCTGCCGGCGTGCGAGAACGCGCCTCAGCCGTTCCTGCGCCGCTGGATGGCGGCGCTGTGGACGCTGTTTTGGTCAACCATCCCGGTTTATATTCTGGCGGTGCTGCTGTTGGGGGCGGCGCGGGTCTGGCTGTTCCCGCACGCCGAGGGCGCGGTGGATAACAGCCTGCTGTGGATTATCGGCCTGGCGCTTGCCGGCTGTCTGTTTGTGATTCCCACCGCGGCGGAAATTCCGATCGTGCAGGCGATGATGCTGGCGGGCATGGGCCCCGGCCCGGCGCTGGCGCTGCTGATGACGCTGCCGGCGGTCAGCCTGCCGTCGCTGCTGATGCTGAAGAAGGCCTTCACCGCCAAAGCGCTGTGCCTGACGGCGGCGCTGGTGGCGCTGTGCGGCATCCTGACCGGCATGGTCGGGATGTTTATATTCTAAAAAGTTGCGGGGATGCAAAAATGCATCCCCGCTTCACGCTCAGCGCAGCTTATGCACCACCTGATTGCTGCTGCCGCGCCAAATCAGCGCCGGATCGCGCAACGCCTGCACGAACTTCCCGTCGATCAGCACGTTGATCAGATTTACCACCCGTAGCTGCGCCGCGTCCAGCTCCGCCAGCCGGTAGCCGGTCCACAGCCAGATATCTTTACCGGGGCATTCAGCGCGTACCCGCTGCACCAGCCGTAATATCTCCGGCACATTGGCCGGATGCAGCGGATCGCCGCCGGACAGCGACAATCCCTGGCGTGTAATGCGCAGGTCGTTGAGGTCGGCGATAATCTGGTCCGCCAGCGCCGCAGTAAACGGCTGGCCGGAATCAAGCCGCCAGGTGCTCTGGTTGTAGCAGCCGCGGCACTGGTGCACGCAGCCGGCGACAAACAGCGTGCAGCGGGTGCCGGGGCCGTTGACCACGTCGACGGGGTAATACTGGTGATAATTCATCGCCGATCCTTCCGTAAACGGCCGGTCGGGCCGTTAGCCCAACTGCCCGTTATCCAGATGCTTCACCCGGCGTTTAACCTCTTCCTGCTTGCCGGCGTTGAATGGCCGCGCGTCCGGGCTGCCGAGATAGCCGCAGACGCGGCGGGTGACCGACACTTTGGCAGAGTCGTGATTGCCGCATTTCGGGCAGGTAAACCCTTTGCTGGTGCAGGAGAACTCGCCGGTGTAGCCGCATTGGTAACACTCGTCGATCGGCGTATTGGTGCCGTAATAGGGCACGCGGCTGTAGCTGTAGTCCCATACGTCTTCCAGCGCCTTCAGGTTATGCTGCAGGTTCGGGTATTCGCCGTAACAGATAAAGCCGCCATTGGCCAACGGCGGGTAAGGCGCCTCGAAGTCCAGCTTGTCGTACGGATTCACCTTTTTCTCGACGTCGAGGTGGAAGCTGTTGGTGTAGTAGCCCTTGTCGGTCACGCCCGGCACCACGCCGAAATCGGCGGTGTCCAGCCGGCAGAAGCGGTCGCACAGGTTTTCGCTCGGGGTGCTGTACAGGCTGAAGCCGTAGCCGGTTTCCTCTTTCCAGCTTTCGGTGGCGGCGCGCAGACGTTCGACAATGGCGACGGCCTTGGCGCGCAGTGCCTGGTCATCGAACAGGTGCCCGGCGTTGCCGAACAGCGCGTTGATGGTTTCATGAATGCCGATATAGCCGAGGGAGATCGACGCCCGGCCGTTTTTGAAGATCTCGGCGATATCGTCGTCGGCGTTCAGCCGCACGCCGCAGGCCCCTTCCATATACAGAATCGGCGCCACGCGCGCCTTGATGCCCTGCAGGCGTGCGATGCGCGTCATCAGCGCCTTTTTCGCCAGCAGCAGGCGGCGATCCAGCAACTGCCAGAAGCGCTCCTCATTGCCCTGCGATTCCAGCGCAATGCGCGGCAGATTAAGGCTGATGACGCCGAGGTTGTTGCGCCCGTCGTGCACCGGCTTACCGTTCTCCTGATAGCTGCCGAGGAAGCTGCGGCAGCCCATCGGCGTTTTAAACGAACCGGTTACCTGCACCACCTGATCGTAATTGAGGATATCGGGGTACATGCGTTTGCTGGCGCACTCCAGCGCCAGCTGCTTGATGTCGTAGTTCCGATCGCCGTAACGGTGGTTGAGGCCGTCGCGGATGGCGAATACTAGCTTCGGGAACACCGCCGTTTTGCGATTTTTCCCCAGCCCGGCGATGCGGTTTTTCAGGATCGACTGCTGGATCAGCCGCGACTGCCAGCTGGTGCCGAGGCCGAAGCCAAAGGTGACGAACGGCGTCTGGCCGTTGGCGGTATGCAGCGTATTGACCTCATACTCCAGCGACTGGAAAGCGTCGTAACACTCTTTTTCAGTGCGCGCCATGGCGTAGCCCGCCACGTCTGGGATCTGCCACTCTTCGGCCACCTGCTGGTGTTTGCGGAAGCTGGCGCTGACGTACGGCGCCAGGATCTCATCAATACGGTTGATGGTAGTTCCGCCGTAGATATGGCTGGCCACCTGCGCGATGATCTGCGCGGTGACCGCGGTGGCGGTGGAGATCGATTTCGGCGTTTCGATCTCGGCGTTGCCCATTTTAAAGCCGTTGGTCAGCATGCCCTGCAGGTCGATCAGCATGCAGTTGAACATCGGGAAAAACGGCGCGTAGTCCAGATCGTGGTAGTGAATTTCACCGCGTTCGTGGGCCAGCACCACGTCGCGCGGCAGGATATGCTGCTTGGCATAGTGTTTGGCGACAATGCCGGCCAGCAGATCGCGCTGGGTGGGAATGACCTTGCTGTCTTTATTGGCGTTTTCATTCAGCAGCGCGGCGTTGCTCTGTTCGACCAGGCCGCGGATCTCCTGATTCAGCCGGCCGCGCAGTTCGCGGGCGACGTCGCGGTCGTGACGGTATTCGATATAGGCGCGCGCCAGCTGTTTGTATTCGCCGGCCATCAGCCGGTTTTCCACTGCCTGCTGAATATCATGGATATCCAGCCGCGGCTGGCGGGACATCTGTTGAGCGACTTCACGGGCGACGGCGGCGCAATACTCACTGTCGTTCACCTCGGCGGCGCGGGCGGCGCGTTCGATGGCCTGTTTGATACGTGCTTCGTCGAAGGGAACCTGACAGCCGTCCCGTTTAATCACTACTGGTTTCACGTCGTTCTCCTTGTTCCGCCGATGGGAACAGATAGCCGTTTCAGCTTATCCACAGGGCAATGCCGCAGCGGGTCTGGGCTACGGGGCAGTGTGGATGATTTTGTGGATAACTACTATATATAGGTGCTGGTGGTAATGGAGATACTATATATGGGTGTTGGCGGAATTTTCTTGATGCAGGACAAAGAAAGCCGGCGGCGGGGCGATCGCTATACAGATCGCCGTCTCGCCGACGGGAAACGGGCCGTTTGGCCCTGAGCATTGGTTGACGCAGATGAGTGTGGAAACTTCACTCCTCCAGCAGCCACCACACCGCCTCAAACGGGCGCAGGGTTAGCGGTTGCGGCAGCGGCGGCGCATCGGCGTAGTTGCCGATCGCCACGCGCCACAGATCGGATGCTGCAACGCCGGCTGCGTCCCACGCCTGCGGCCGGGCGCTCAGGTTGGCCGCCACCAGCAGCCGCTGACCGTTCCAGCTGCGCAGGTAGCACCACAGCGCCGGGTGCGCCGGCGCCAGATCCTGATAGTCGCCGTGGGTCAGCAGCGGATACTGCTTGCGCAGGGCGATCAGGTGGCGATAGGTGTAAAACACCGAATCCCGATCGGCCAGCGCCGCCTCGACGTTAATCTGCCGGTAGTTATCGGCGCAGGGGATCCAGGGCATGCCCTGGCTGAAGCCGGCGTTGGGTCCGGCATTCCACTGCATCGGCGTGCGTCCGTTATCGCGCGATTTACTGGCCAGTATCGCCAGCAGCTCGGCGTCGCTGCGCCCCGCAGCGCGCAGTTCGGCGTACATATTCAGGCTTTCGACGTCGCGGTATTGATCAATACGCGCAAAGCGCGGATTGGTCATGCCGATCTCCTCGCCCTGATAGATATAGGGTGTGCCCTGCATGCCGTGCAGCACCATCGCCAGCATCTTCGCCGCCGGCACGCGCAGCGCATGGTCGTCGCCGAAGCGCGAGACGATGCGCGGCTGATCGTGGTTACACCAGAACAGCGCGTTCCAGGCGTGGTTGTGCATGCCCTGCTGCCAGTGGCGGAAAATCTGCTTCAGCTCCACGTAGTCCGGCGCCGCCAGCGTCCATTTTTCGCCGTTGGCGTAATCGACCTTCAGGTGGTGAAAGTTAAAGGTCATCGACAGCTCTTCGCCGCCGTTCGCCGCATATTGCCGGCAATGTTCCAGGCTGGTGGACGACATCTCGCCGACCGTCATCAGGCCGCGCGGGCGGAACACTTCGCGGCTCATTTCCTGCAGGAATGGGTGAATGCGCGGGCCGTCAGTGTAAAAACGCCGGCCGTCGCCGTGCGCGTCATCCGGGAAATCCTGCTGCTTGGACACCAGATTGATCACATCCAGCCGCAGGCCGTCGACGCCTTTGTCCGCCCAGAACCGGCAGATTTTCTTCAGCTCCTCGCGCACCGGCGGGTGTTCCCAGTTCAAATCGGCCTGCTCGGCGGCGAACAGGTGCAGATAATACTGGCCGCTGTCGGCGTGCCACTGCCAGGCCGAGCCGCCGAACTTGGAGCGCCAGTTATTCGGCGGCGCCCCCTCAGCGCCGTCGCGCCAGATATAGAACTGGCGCTGCGGGCTGTGGCGATCCTGCGCCGCCCGGAACCACGGATGCTCGGTCGACGTATGGTTGAACACCATATCCATCACGATACGGATATCGCGCTGGTGCGCGGCCGCCACCAGTTGTTCGAAGGTTTCCATGCTGCCGTAGGCCGGGTCGATGGCGCAGTAATCGGCGACGTCATAGCCGTTATCCACCTGCGGGGAGAGATAGACCGGCGTCAGCCAGATGGCGTCGACGCCCAGATCCTGCAGATAATCCAGCCGCTGGATCACGCCGGCCAGATCGCCGTAGCCGTTGCCGCTGCTGTCCTGAAAGCTCTTCGGGTAGATTTGGTAGATGACGCCGTTTTGCCACCAGGGGATTGGGTTGCTCATAAAGAATACCTTTTGACTGTGACAGCGGGCCAGGCGCGCCTGGCCCCTACATTCATGATCGATAGCGCGTTATACCGGCAGTTCGCCGCGGCGCGCCTTGCGCCGGTACACCAGCATGGTCAGCACCAGCGGCACCACCACAGCCACCAGCATCGCCAGCGCGAACACCAGCCAGAACTGCGGTTTGATCGACAAAATACCCGGCAGGCCGCCGACGCCGATACCGTTGGCCATCACCCCGGCCAGGCCGCAGATCAGGCCGGCGCAGGCGGAACCAATCATCGCGCACAGCATCGGGAAGCGGTACTTCAGGTTGATGCCGTACATTGCCGGCTCGGTGACGCCGAGGTAGGCGGAAATTGCCGCCGGCACCGAAATTTCACGTTCGTTGGCCTTGCGGCTGACGATAATGATCGCCAGCACCGCCGAGGCCTGCGCGATATTGGACAGGGCGATGATCGGCCACACCGGTGTGCCGCCCATGCTCTGCACCATCTGCATATCGATCGCCAGCGTGGTCTGGTGGACGCCGGTGATCACCAGCGGCGCATACAGGAAGCCGAACAGCGCGGCGCCGATCGGCGCAAAGCTGCCGGTCATGACCGCTTTAACCGCCCAGGCGACGCCGTCGCCGATCATGCGGCCGAACGGCCCGATCAGCGTATGGGCCAGGAAGGTCGCCAGCAGCAGCGACAGCACCGGCACTACCACCAGATAGAGGTAATCCGGCACCCACTTTTTCAGCCGGGTTTCAATCCAGCCGAGCGCCATACCGGCGAGGATCGACGGGATCACCTGCGCCTGATAGCCGACCTTCTCCACGGTAAACCAGCCGAAGTTCCACAGTTCAGGCACCTGTTGGCCGAGCAGATAGGAGTTCATCAGCTGCGGCGACACCAGTGTGACGCCCAGCACGATGCCCAATACCGGGGTGCCGCCCATTTTTTTCACCGTCGACCAGCAGATGGCGACCGGCAGGAACATAAAGATCGCCTCGCCCAGCAGCCACAGGAAGTCGTAGGCGGTTTTCCAGCCGGCGCTGGACTGCGCCAGCGTCTGGCCGTCGGACAGCGGAATATCGCCGATCACATTGCGGAAGCCGAGGATCAGACCGCCGCTGATCAGCGCCGGCAGCAGCGGGAAGAAGATCTCGGCGAAGTGGGAGATGGCGCGTTCGGACCAGGTCATATTCTGGCGCGCGGCGGTTTTGGCCTGCTCTTTGTCCGCCTCGTTGACGCCGGCGCTGGCGATCAGCGCCTGATAGTAATCGCCGACCTCCGGGCCGATCACCACCTGAAACTGCCCGGCGTTGGTGAAGCAGCCTTTCACCATGGGTAAGGTTTCGATCTCTTTCGGGCTGGCTTTGGCCGGGTCGTTAAGCACGAAGCGCAGCCGGGTAATGCAGTGGCTGACGGTGGCGATATTGTCGCGGCCGCCGACCAGCGCAATCAGGCGATCGATATCCTGCTGTTTTACTTTGCTCATTATGAATACCTTTCTATGGGTATATCTGGCGTTGTTATGCGTATGCCGTGCCGGCGAGCGGGGCCTGAACGACACGCAGAGGTAAGTAGGGTGAAGCCGATCAAAGCTTAGTCATTTCGCCGTGGTTAGAAAATGGGAACGTTCCCGGAATCGGATGACGATCACAAAATGACGTGTGAGATCTCAAGGGAAACCGCCGCGCGGGTGGCCCGATGCGGCAGGAGGGTTAAGAGAGTTTGCTCGGCACCACGATGCGGCGGATCGGCGCGTCGCCGCTGAGCTGGGCCAGCAGTTGCTGCGCCGCCTGCACGCCTGCGCTGCCGTAGCCGAACTCCACCGACATCGTCTCCGGGAACAGGAAGCTGAGCAGCGGGGTATTGCCGATGGCGCACACCTGAATATCGGCGATCTGCTGCTGCTGCAGATATTTGATCGCGCCGAGGGCGATGCTGTCAGACGCGCAGATCAACGCGCGGGTCTGCGGGACGATCGCCTCCGCCGCCAGCTGGAAGCCGCTCTGGTAGCTGAGTTCGCCCAGCGCCGCGTGCGGGGTCAGACCGTGGCGCTGGCAGGCGTCCAGATAGGCCTGATAGCGGCGCGCGCCGGTGGTGGCGTCCGACTGCCGGACGCCGAGGTAGCTGATATCGCGGTGCCCCTGCTGGCGCAGCCGGTCCATCAGCAGGTTCACCGCGCCGGCATCATCGTAGCAGACTGAAGAGAAGCCCTGATACTCGCGCACCATCACCACCATTTTCTCCTGCCACGGCTGCAGCATCTCGGCCTCCAGGCCGGTAAAGCCGAACAGGATCACCCCGTCGACGTTACGCTGCGCCAGCACGTGCAGGTGTTCCTGCACCAGTTGGCTGTCGAACTGGCTTTCCATCACGATCGGGTCATAGCCGTGCTGGTAGAGCAGCGGCAGCATGGTGCGCACCGCCTGATTTTCCGACGGCGAATCCAGGCGCGACACCAGAATGCCGACCACCTTATCGCTCTGGCCGCGCATGGCGCGTGCGGATTTGGACGGGGTGAACCCCTGCTGACGGATCACCGCCTCCACGCGCTCACGGGTTTGCTGGCTCACGCTGCCTTCATTGTTCAGCACGCGTGAAACGGTGGATTTTCCTACCCCGCTGAGGCGGGCGATGTCCTTAATGGTCAGCCGGTTTTGCATGATCGGTTTATCGTTATGGTTGAAAGGCGTAAACGCCGATGAACGTGGGCTTTCCCGGCAATGTGCCGCTGCCGCGGGCGCATGGCAAGTACAAAAACAGAGTAACGCATTTTACGGACGGGATCTTGCCGACAACCCGGCGCGTGCGCCAGCCTGGCTGTGTTATCTGTGATCAACCCCGCTTTTTCGCCGTCGGCGCTGGACAGGCGCACTGCGTTTACCCTTATGCTCGGGCTTTCTGCTGTTTTTTTGTCGTACTTAATCCATAAGATTTTGCTGTCCTCTGAGGAATTTTCGATGCATAAACCGCTTTGTTATACGCTGCTTGCGGCGTCGTTACTTTGCCCTTTAAGCGCGCTGGCGCAGCCGGCGGGCAAACTGCCGCTGATGCCGTGGCCGCAGCAGGTGGATATCGCCCAGCCGCAGGGCAAACTGGTGCTGACGCCCCGGCTGAACCTGAAGATTGAAGGCGATAATCTGGGTGACGCGCCGGCGCGCTGGCGTCAGCGCCTGGAACTGCAGACCGGCTGGACGCTGGCGCCGCCGACGGCGCAGCAGGCCAGCAATATTACGGTGAAGATCCAACGTCAGGTCTCGGCGCAGCCGCTGCCGGACAGCGATGAAAGTTACCAATTATCGGTGACGCCGCAGGGGGCGACGCTGACCGCCGCCACCCGCTTCGGCGCGCTGCGCGGCATGGAAACCCTGCTGCAGCTGGTGCAGACCGACGGACACAACACCTTCTTGCCGCTGGTCAGTATCAGCGACAAGCCACGCTTTGCCTGGCGCGGCGTGCTGCTGGATTCGGCGCGCCATTTCCTGCCGGTCGGCGATATTCTGCGCCAGCTGGACGGCATGGCGGCGGCCAAGCTCAACGTGTTCCACTGGCACCTGACCGACGATCAGGGCTGGCGTTTTGCCTCCGTGCGTTATCCCAAGCTGCAGCAACTGGCCAGCGACGGCCAGTTCTATACCCGCGAACAAATGCAGCAGGTGGTGGCCTACGCCGCGGCACGCGGCATCCGCGTGGTGCCGGAGATCGATCTGCCGGGCCATGCTTCCAGCATTGCGGTGGCCTATCCGGAGCTGATCAGCGCGCCGGGGCCATACCAGATGGAGCGCGAGTGGGGCGTGCACGCGCCGACGCTGGATCCTGGCAACGAGCAGGTGTATCAGTTTATTGATGCGATCGTCGGCGAGCTGGCGACGATCTTCCCCGATCCCTATGTGCATATTGGCGGCGATGAGGTCGATCCCAGCCAGTGGCAGCAGTCGAAAACGCTGCAGGCGTTTATGCGCCAGCATCAGCTGGCGGATGCCCATGCGCTGCAGGCCTGGTTCAACCAGCGGCTGGAAAAGATCCTCGAACAGCACCGGCGGCGTATGGTGGGCTGGGATGAGATCTATCATCCTGCGCTGCCGCGCACCATTCTGATCCAGTCCTGGCAGGGGCCGGACTCGCTGGGCGCCAGCGCACAGGATGGCTATCAGGGCATTTTGTCCACCGGCTTCTACCTCGATCAGCCGCAGAGCACCGCCTATCACTACCGCAATGAGGTGCTGCCGCAGCCGCTGAGCGTGGAAACAAAGGTGGCGGCCGGCGAGCAGGCGCAAAGCTGGCGCTTTGACATTCCGCGCCTGAAGGGCAGCGCGGTGACGGGCAGCTTTACCCTGATTAAAGGCCGGCAGGGCTGGCGCGGCTTTATCGACTTTGACGGCAAAACGCGCCGCGCCCTGCATGATATTGTCTGGCGCACGCCGCAGCAGGTGAGCTTCCGGCTGGATACCTGGATGGGCGATACCCGTCCGGTGCTGACCCTGAAAAAGGACACGCTCAGCGGCTATACGCTGCTGGGCAACGTACGTTATCCCACCAGCGGCAGCCGGCTGGATGCGGCGCCGGCGGGTAAAATGCCGGTGGTGCCGGGTGCCAAACAGCAGGCCAATATTCTTGGCGGTGAGGCGGCGCTGTGGGCGGAGAACGTGCGCGCGCCGCTGCTGGACCTGAAGCTGTGGCCGCGCGCCTTCGCCGTGGCGGAGCGGCTGTGGTCGGCGCAGGACGTCACCGACGAGAGCAGTATGTACCGCCGTCTGGCGGCGGTGGACGCCTGGTCGGTGGTGTCCGTCGGCCTGCAGCAGCATGCGGAAACCGCGCGTGAATTCACCCGTCTGGCCAACAGCGTCGAGATTATGCCGCTGCAGACGCTGGCCGAAGCGCTGGAGCCGGCGCAGTATTACACGCGTCAGCATCTGAAGTTCCAGGCGGGCAACTATCACCAGTTTGAGCCGCTGAACCGCCTGGCGGACGCGCTGCCGCCGGAGAGCCGGGCGGTGCGCGAGATGCATCAGCAGGTGGAAGCGCTGCTGCGCGATCGCGATAACCGCGTGGCCGCCGAGGCGCTGCGTAGCCGCCTGCTGCGCTGGCAGCAGAACGCGGCGCCGGTGAAACGGCTGATTGGCGGCAACGTGCTGATGAAAGATCTGGCGCCGGTGGCGCAGGACGTCAACGCGCTGGCGGATCTGGGGCTGAAGCTGCTGGATCGCTGGCGGCAGGGTAAGCCGCTGGGCAAGCATGAGGCGGAGCAAACCCAGCAGCAGCTGGATGCGGCGGCGCAGGTGCGCGATGAGCTGATCATCGCCGCGGTGTATCCGTTGGAAACCCTGCTGCGCGGGCTGACGGTGCGCTGAGGAACAGGGCGGGCCATTGCCGGCCCGCCGTTTGGCTATGCCGTCAGCGAGATCGGCACTTTGCCGGTGAGCCGGTACAGGTAGTTTTCCAGCTCCTGCCGGGTGAAGCGCGGCTCCTCAATGCCGCTGCCGGTCAGAAAGCGCTTCACGTTGCTGCAGTCCCACTGATAGGTATTCTGATACAGTTGCACCGCCGCCTGGCCATGCGACATGTTGTCGCGAAACAGGCTGAGCAGCGGGTACAGAGGCGCGTTTTCATCATGCTGCCACTGCGCCAGCCAGTCGTGGTACGGCATCTGACGGAAGCGGTAACCGAAATAGTGCTCCAGCCGCTGGAAGAACTGCTGCAGCGTCAGGTTGTTGCTATCCTGATGAATCAGATTGAATTTCAGCCCTAGAGCCTGTGGGTTACGGCTGATATGCGCAATGGTGCGCGTCATATAATCCACCGTGGTCAGGCCTTCGCGCAGGTCATGCAGCTCAGGCACCGTGCCGCTGCTCAGGCAGGTTTTCACCAGGCGTCCCCACCACTGATAGTCGGCGCTGACGCCGCTCTGGCTGTGGCTGGTGGCGTAACCCAGCCGGAAGGTCATCAGCGGCAACCCTTGTTGCGCCGCCAGATCGGCGATTTTTTCCATTACCCACTTACTGCGCACATAGCCAAGATCGCTGAGTACCGCCGGCAGGTTCTGGTCGATGTCGTCACTCTCCAGCATTACCCGTTTACCGGTGTGCAGATGTCCCCAGCTATAGACAGAGATGGTGGACAGCAGCATCAGCGGTTTGGTGCGCAGATGAGCGGCGAAGCGGATAACTTCGTTCAGGCCCTGCACATTGTCGCGCTTCATGTAGGAGTAGGGCTGGATAAAGTTCACCGCGCTGGCGGAGTGATAAATCAGATCGATCTGTCGGCATAGCTGCTGATACTGCTCATCGGGCAGCGCGAAATGCGGTTCCGCCAGATCGCCGGGCATGACATATACCCGACTGCGCTGTTCGGTGCTCAGGACGATGTGGTGTTTTTGCAGTACCGCATCCAGGCGTTTGCCGGCCTGCTCGGCGCTGCCTTCGCGCACCAGGCAGTAAATATCCGCTTGACGCGTGGCAAGCAGATCCGCCAGCAGGTGTGAGCCGACAAATCCGCTGGCACCGGTCAGCAGAATGGCGCGCGGATCGGTCAGTTGCTGCGGTTCATAGTGTGGATTGATATGGACGTCCGGCGTTAATTTTGCATCTTCCTGCAACGCGCGCACCGGTTCGCTGTCCAGCTCCGACTGCGCCTGCCCGGCGCGTTGCGCCAGCGCGGTGGTGAGCGTGGTGACGGTGGGGTATTCATAAATATCGCGCACATAGGTTTTCACCCCGAGCCGTTGGCCGATGCTCTCCGCCAGCCGGGCCGCCAGCAGCGAATGGCCGCCGACGTCAAAGAAGTTGTCATCGGCACCGATTGTGCTGAGTTCCAGCAGCTCGCGCCAGACGGCGGCGACCTGTTCCTGTGCGGCGTTCGGCAGGGCGTCGTCGCCGGCAGTGCGGTTGGCGGCGTAGTGTGTCAGCAGCGCCGCCTTGTCGGTTTTACCGTTGGCGTTAAGCGGCAGACGCGGCAGCAGCAGGTAATCGGCCGGCAGGAAGTAAGATGGGAGTGTCTTTTTTAGCCGTGCTTTTACGGCCTCAATCAGCGCTGGCTGGGCGGTGTCGGCCACCAGGCAGGCGATAATTTTTTTATCGATGGCATGCTCTGGATTCGTCACCAGCGCGACCGCCGCGTTGACGCTGGGCGTCTGCATTATCACGCTCTCAATCTCGCCCAGTTCGATGCGGTTGCCGCGGATCTTGATCTGATCGTCCAGCCGGCCGAGGAACTGAATACGACCGTCCGCCAGCCAGCGGGCACGGTCACCGCTGCGGTACAGGCGTTTACCGTTAAACCCGGCGGGCTGGAGAAATTTTTCGGCCGTGAGCTGCGGGTTATGCAGATAGCCGCGTGCCAGGCAACTGCCGCCGATAAACAGTTCGCCGGGCGTATCGCCGCTGACTGGTTGCAGCTGTTCATCCAGAATAAAGATTTCCGTGTCGGTGACCGGGCGGCCGATGCTGGCGGTGGCGGCATCGGCGGCGCAGGTGAGCGAATTATAGGTGGCGAAGATGGTCGTTTCGGTCGGGCCGTAGTAGTCAATCAGCGGGCTGCCGAGCGGCGTTGGGTCGAGCGGGGCGAGTTTTTCGCCGGCGGTGAACAGGTAGCGCAGCACCAGTTGCGCCGGCTTGTCGGCGCGCACCACATCCGGCACCAGCACCGTCGGCACAAAGGCGTGGGTCAGCCGTCGGTCGGCAAAAAACTGCAGCAGCGCGGCGGGCTGCAGGCGCAGATCTTCCGCAGGCAGGCACAGCGCGGCGCCGCTGGTCAGCGCCGACCAAATCTCCCATTGCGCGACGTCAAAACCGATGCCGGCGTTCAGCGTGGTGCGGCAGTCTGCGTCCATGGCGAATTGTTGATTGTGCCAGCGGATGATATTCCACAGCGAATGGTGTTCGACCATCACGCCTTTTGGCGTGCCGGTAGTGCCGGAGGTAAAAATAACATACGCCAGCGTGTGCTGCGGAATATCAACCTGTCGACTATTTAATACTATGTCGTTTGGAATAGTATCGATGTGAATTATTTTCTCGCTGTCGTACTGATTTATTTTAGTATTATGTTTATGATCGGACAATATAATTGGTGAGCGGCTTTGTTCGATAATGTATTTGATCCGTTGTTCAGGATAGCTGCTGTCCAGAGGAATATAAGCGGCGCCGGTTTTGACAATCGCCAGTATGCCGATAATCAGCTGCGGCGTACGCTGTGCCAGCAGCGGAACTAGATCGCCGGGGCCGATGCCAGACTGTTGTAGCAAGGCGCACAGACGATCGCTGAGCGTATCGAGCTGTTGATAACTCATTATATTTTCGTCTTTATCTATAATTGCCGGGCTATTTGGAAACGTGGAAACCTGTTGGATAAATGCATCCAATACGTGATTGGCCATGGTTCTCTCCTGATAGCAAATATGGGTATAAAGAGATAATGGAGTGATGCTGCCCGGCCGGACGAAAATTAATTATAGCTAGCTTTGGTAAATTTAAATTAAATTTAGTGGTAAATTGTATTACTGCTTGTTTTAAAGGAAGTAATAATTATCTTATAAAATAAAACGGCCGGCATAAGCCGACCGCTGTCAATTTAGCTTGCCGTCAGAATTAACGACGCACGGCAATCGCTTCGATTTCAATCTTCACGTCTTTTGGCAGACGCGCTACTTCCACGCAGGAGCGGGCCGGGAACGGCGCATTGTGCTCGCTGAAGAACGCCTCGTAGGTGGCGTTCACGGTGGCGAAATCGTTGAGATCTTTGACGAACACGGTGGTTTTAACGATGTCGGCGACCTTCAGGCCGGCGGCTTCGACGATCGCCTGCACGTTTTCCAGCGACTGGCGCGCCTGCGCGGCGATGTCGTCGGCTACGGCGCCGGTTTTCGGATCGACCGGGATCTGGCCGGAAGTGATGATCATGCTGCCCAGGTCAACGCCCTGCACGTAAGGACCAATGGCTGCCGGTGCGAGTTCAGTGCTGATGTTACGTGACATGTTTTCTCCTGATTTTCCCTGCGGGTTTAGGCCGCGCTGCGGCGAAAATCCGTCAGGTATCAACGTGGGTAGAGAGCTTCGGAAACCTCATTATAGGGCGTCGCCGGCAGATGAACAGCGGACGCCCGACATGAAACGCTAAATTTTATCCGGCCTGCAGCACCACCTGATGCTCAAACTCTTTTTCGCAGTAGCGGCACTGCAGGTGCACCGCGTCGGCGCGGGATTTTACGCTGAAGCTGGAAGGCACCGGCTCGCTGCGGCTGATGCAGTTGCTGTTCGGGCAGGTCAGCACGCCGTCGATATGGTCCGGCAGGCTGGGGGTCAGCTTGTGCACCACTTCATAATTGTCGATACGGTTGACCGTGGCCTTCGGCGCGTACATCGCCAGCTGGTTGGCCTGCTGTTCGGTCAGGAAGGTGTTCTCAATCTTGATCAGATCTTTATGCCCCAGCTCTTTCGAAGGCAGGTTCAGGCCGATGGTGATGCGCTGGTCGGTGGCGGTCAGTTTGAACAGGGTCAGCAACTTAAAGCCGACCTGCGCCGGAATGTGGTCGATCACCGTGCCGCATTTGATGGCTTCAACCTGCAGTTTGTTATCGTGCGTCATGACGGTTCCCCCTTAAAAGTCCAGTTCTGCGGTTAATACCAGCGCCAGCAGCGCCTGCCGGGCGAAAATGCCGTTGCCCGCCTGCTGGAAGTAGTAGGCGTGCGGCGTGTTATCGACGTCGATGGTGATTTCATCGATGCGCGGCAGCGGGTGCAGCACCTTCATATTGTCGCGCGCGCCGGCCAGATCGGCGGCGCGCAGCACGAACTGCGCCTTCACGTTGGCGTATTCCGATGGGTCGAGGCGCTCTTTCTGCACGCGCGTCATATACAGAATATCCAGCTGCGGCACCACTTCCTCAATGCTGTTGTGCAGGCTGTAGGCGATGCCTTTCTCCTCCAGCATCTTCAGAATATAGCCCGGCATCGCCAGCGCGTCCGGGGCGATGAAATAGAAGCGGTTGCCTTCGAACTTGGCCAGCGCCTGGGTCAGGGAATGCACCGTGCGGCCGTACTTCAGGTCGCCGACCATGGCGATGTTGATATTGCTCAGCCGCCCCTGCGTTTCCTGAATGGTGAACAGGTCCAGCAGCGTTTGCGTCGGGTGCTGGTTGGCGCCGTCGCCGGCGTTAAGCACCGGGATATTGCCGGAGAAGTCGGAGGCCAGGCGCGCCGCGCCCTCCTGCGGGTGGCGCATCACAATCGCGTCGACGTAGGTGCTGATGACGGAAATGGTGTCGGACAGCGTTTCGCCTTTTTTGCCGAGGGAGGTGTTGCTGCTGTCGGAAAAGCCGACCACCGAGGCGCCCAGGCGCTGAATGGCGGTTTCAAACGACAGACGGGTGCGGGTCGAGGCCTCGAAGAAACAGCTGGCGATGACCTTGTGCTTCAGCAGTTCCGGCTGCGGGTGCGCCTTCAGACTGGCGGCGGTGCGCAGCACCAGTTCCAGATCTTCACGGCTGAGATCGTTAATAGAGATGATGTTTTTGTGATACAGCGGGTTGGCCATTTTTCACTCTCCTCGACGCATGCCCGTGGCGCGGGGCGGTTAACAAACGCGGTGTTGCTCTGTCTTGCAGGCAAAAAAAAGCCCCTCAACGAGGGGCCTTTTAATAAGATCGATCCGGCAACAGGAGAAAGAACGCCAGCTGACCGCCGATTGGCAGCCGGTTTTGCGGTGCAAAAGTGATGCTGTTGTTCATGCTTTCTCCTGGCAAATTGCCGCGCATTATACCCGCGACGGACGCCGCTGCAAACGTTAAAAAGGGATTTTAGCAATCGATTGGCCGGCAGGAAAAAACGGAAAAGGGAGAGCGGGCCGCAACCCGCTCTCCCATTGCCCGTGCGTGACGCGCCCCGGCAATATGGTGTTGAGCTTAGCCTAAATCAGGCGAAAGGGATCGTTTTCTTACCCTTCACGGCTCAGGGTGGCGACCATCACCGCCTTGATGGTGTGCAGACGGTTCTCCGCCTGATCGAACACGATGCTGTGCGGCGACTCAAACACCTCGTCGGTGACCTCCATGCCGCCGTACAGGCCGTACTGCTCGGCCATCTGTTTGCCGAGCGTGGTCTGGTCGTCGTGGAACGCCGGCAGGCAGTGCAGGAACTTGACCTGCGGGTTGCCGCTCTGGCGCAGCATCGCCATATTGACCTGATAAGGTTTGAGCAGCGCGATGCGTTCCTGCCACACTTCCTTTGGTTCGCCCATCGATACCCAGACGTCGGTATACAGGAAGTCGGCGTCTTTCACCCCGACGGCGATATCTTCGGTCAGGGTAATTTTACCGCCCTGGCGTTCGGCCAGCGCCTGGCACTCCGCCACCAGTTCCGCCTGCGGCCAGCAGGCCTTGGGCGCTACCAGACGCAGATCCATACCCGTCAGCGCCGCCGCCTCCAGCAGTGTATTGCCCATGTTGTTGCGCGCATCGCCGAGGTAGGCGAACTTCACCGCCGACAGCGGTTTGCCCGGCAGGTGTTCCTGCACCGTCAGCAGGTCGGCGAGCAGCTGGGTCGGGTGGAACTCATCGGTCAGGCCGTTCCAGACCGGCACGCCGGCGTAGTGCGCCAGCGTTTCCACCAGCGGCTGGCCGTAGCCGCGGTACTGAATACCGTCATACATGCGCCCCAGCACCCGGGCGGTGTCTTTCATCGACTCTTTATGGCCGATCTGGCTGCCGCTCGGGCCGAGATAAGTGACCTGCGCGCCCTGATCGAACGCGGCGACCTCAAACGCGCAGCGGGTGCGGGTGGAGTCTTTTTCAAAGATGAGCGCAATATTTTTCCCCTGCAGACGGCGGGTTTCACGACCCTGCTTTTTTGCCTGTTTCAGATCGGCGGCCAGCTGCAGCAGCGCCTGCAGCTCTGCCGGGGTGAAATCCATCAAGCGTAAAAAATGCCGCTGGTAAAAAGGGTTTATGCTGCTCATCGCCAGGTATCCTTTATTGTCTATTTTTGAATTAAAATTCACTTTATATGTATGAATATTCAAATTCAACCCCGGGGCGGAAATCTTTCGTGATTAACGTGGCAGCGGCGCCGACGCTGTGTGAAAATAGAAGGAGTAAAAGCCATTTATTGAGGATAGAGTCATGGCAAACCGCGAATTGCTGGAAGAACAACGGGAAGAGACGCGTCTGATCATTGAAGAACTGCTGGAAGACGGCAGCGATCCGGACGCACTCTACACCATCGAGCACCATTTCTCTGCCGAAAAGTTTGAAATTCTGGAGAAGGCCGCGGTGGAAGCCTTCAAACTGGGCTACGAAGTGACCGACGCCGAAGAGCTGGAAGTGGAAGACGGCCAGGTGCTGATGTGCTGCGACGTGATCAGCGAAGTGGGCCTGAACCCGGACGTGATCGACGCGCAGGTTGAGCAACTGGTGGCGCTGGCGGAAAAATGCGGCGTTAACTACGACGGCTGGGGCACCTATTTTGAAGACCCGGACGGCGAAGACGGCGACGAAGAAGACGGCGAATTTATCGACGAAGACGACGACGGCAAGCGCCACTGATCGTTTCCCTGTTAACCACTCTGTAGGGCCGGCTCCCGCCGGCCTTTGAAGATCTTATGAATTACCCATCGTTACTTGCCCCGATTCTCTCTTTTCTGCACTGTGAAACCCCGGACGGCTGGATCGACGCCGCGCGCCGGCCGGAAAACCTGTCGCTGCTGCTGACCGACCATCTGGTGTGCGAGCTTAAGGCCGCCCAGACCGGCATGTGGCTGATCCGCCGCTACGTGGTGGACAAGGCGAGCGGCGATGCGCTGCTGGCGCTGCTGAAGCCGTATGAGACGTTTGTGCATGAAGAGCAGGGCGTGCCGGACGCGCTGTTCAACCAGAGCCAGTTCACCCGGAAACTGCTGCCGAAGCAGGGCTCCGCCTACGGCCAGGATCTGGTGGATAAAATGGTGCTGCTGATTAAAGAAGAGCTGCACCACTTTTCTCAGGTGCTGGGAATTATGCAGTCGCGCGGCATTGCCTATAAGAAGATTACCGCCAGCCGTTACGCCAAGCGGATGATCCGCGAGGTGCGCACCCACGATCCGGCGACGTTGATCGATAAACTGATCTGCGGCGCCTATATCGAGGCCCGCTCCTGTGAGCGCTTTGCCAAGCTGGCGCCGCATCTGGACGACGAGCTGCACCGTTTCTACCTGTCGCTGCTGCGTTCGGAAGCGCGCCACTATCAGGATTACCTGACGCTGGCGCAGCAGATCGCCGGCGAGGAAGATATCAGCGAGCGCGTCGCCTACTTCGGCCGTCTCGAAGCGGATCTGATCCTGTCGCCGGACAGCGAGTTCCGCTTCCACAGCGGCCTGCCGGCTTAATCCGGCGCGCCGAGGATCAGATCGACGGCCTTCTCGGCCAGCATAATGGTCGGCGCATTGGTGTTGCCGCTGGTAACCTGCGGCATCACTGAACCGTCGACCACTCTCAGCCGCTCAAAACCATGCACCCGCAGCTGCAGATCGGTGACCGAATCCGTGGCGTGCTGCCCCATGCGGCAGCTGCCCACCGGGTGATACACCGTTTTACAGAAGTTGCGCACAAACTCCTCCAGCTGCGCGTCATCGCGCTGCCAGTCCGGCTGCGGCATCAGCACCTCTTTGACTAATGGCTTCAGCGCCGCGGTCTGCAGAAAACGCAGGCCGAATTTTACCGCGCGCACGCAGCCGGCCAGGTCTTCCGGGTGGCCAAGGTAGTTGGCGTGCAGCTTGACCGCATCGGCCGGGTTGCGGCTGCGCAGCAGTACCTCGCCGCGCGCCTTCGGCTGCAGGTAGCCGACCTTCAGCGTAATGCCGTGGGTTTCGGGCAGCGGTTCGCCCGGCACATCGTCCCAGCCGTCGAGCAGCGGCAGGAAGTGCACCTGCACGTCGGGACGATCGCCGCCGCGGCTGTCGGCAAAGGCCGCGCCTTCCAGGATATTGGAGGTCAGCACGCCGCTGCGGAACGCCAGCCACTGTGCGCCGTGGCGCAGCGCCTGCAGGCCGCGGTCGGCGCCGAACAGGCTGACCGGCTGCCGGGTGCTGGCGTTGATCGACATATGCAAATGGTCGTGGAAGTTTTTGCCCACCGGCAGGTCGGCCAGCGGCGTGATGCCCAGCGATTCCAGGTGCGCGCGCGGGCCGATGCCCGACAGCATCAGCAGTTTGGGTGAGCCGACCGCGCCGGCGCTGATAATCACCTCCCGTTCGGCGAAGGCGCTCACCTCCGCGCCGCCGTTCTGGCTGTACACCACGCCGCGGGCGACGTTGTCTTCAATAATCACCCGGTGCGCCAGCGCGTTGAGTTTCACCACCAGCCGCTGCTGGTCACGCACTGCCTGCAGGTAGGTGCGCGCGGTGCTGGCGCGTTCGCCGTTGCGGGTGGTGGTCTGGTAGAAGCCGACGCCGTGCTGGCTGTCGCCGTTGAAGTCGTTGCGATAGGGCAGGTTCAGCTCCTGCCCGGCGCGGATAAACGCCATGCTGAGCGGATGGCGATAGCGGTTTTCACTGACCGGCAGCAGCCCGTCGTCGCCGTGAAATTCGCCGCACAGGCTTTCGTTGGCCTCCGCGCGTTTGAAATAAGGCAGCACATCGCGGTAGCCCCAGCCGTGGCAGCCGTACTGTTGCTCCCACGCGTCGAAGTCCTGCTGCTGGCCGCGGATATAGATCATGCCGTTGACCGAGCTGCTGCCGCCCAGCACTTTCCCCTGGGCGATCTGCATGCGCCGGTTATTGGCGTGCGGTTCCGGTTCGGTTTCATAGGGCCAGCTTTTCTTGGCGATAATCTTCGCCACCCCGGCCGGCATTTTGATAAACAGATTATTGTCGTCGCCGCCGGCTTCCAGCAGTAATACCCGCGCCTGCGTGCGGCGGATCAGCTGCGCCGCCAGCACGCAGCCGGCCGAGCCGGCGCCGACGATGATGTAATCAAAACGGTTGTCTGACATAGGCACTCCCTGTTGGCTGAACGAATCGCTGATAGCAGCGTAGTTCAGCCGGCAGGGCGGTCAAACATGCTTTCATTAATTTATTAATGAATATCACAATAAATTATGAAGAAATGATTTTTCGTGAATTTAACTGATTGAATATGGCAGGTTTCTTTCTGAAAAAATCAATAATTCTGATATTAATGGGTTCGCCGTGGGCAGGGTGTCCACGGCGGCATTGGGCGGGGGTTACAGCATCTTGAGCATGGTGACTTCGCAGTCGCCGTGGCCGGTGTGGCCCATGGCATGGTCGATATGGACAAAGCCAAGGTGCTGATACAGGCCAACGGCCTGCGTCAGGCTGGCGGTGGTTTCCAGATAGCAGCGCAGGAAGCCCTGTTCACGGGCGAAGTCCAGCGCCTGCAGCGCCAGCCGTTTTGCCAGCCCCTGTCCGCGCAGCGATGGCAGGAAATACATCTTCTGCAGTTCGCACACGTCCGCCTCGCCGCCCGGCAGCGGAGCGACGCCGCCGCCGCCGGCCACCTGGCCGTTGAGTTCCACCACCCAGTAGGCGCTGCGCGGCCGGCTGTACAGCTGATACAGCGCATCGAGATCCGGGTCGGAAACGGTGTAGCCCTTGTCCGCAGTGAGGCCGTGCTCGGCGGACACCTCGCGGATCACCTGGGCGATGGCGGCGTTATCGGCCGCCGTGATGGGGCGCACCTGCAGGCGCACGGGTGTTGCGGTTGTCATGTTTGCTCTCGCCATCCAAAAAAGATCGTCATTGTTTTTATTCCAGCAGCAAGCGCACCGGGCGTATTTCCCGGTGGAGCGTCCGTGCGGTATTGATAGTTTGTAATAACACCGATGCCGGGGCGGATGCAACGGCGAAAAAAAACAGCGGGGGTTAACCCGCTGTTCTGCGTGTGACAATCCGTAGGGCGCATGCTGCAGCGCCCGCGGGATTACAGCGCGGCGATGGTCGCCTGCTGCTCTTGCAGTTTCACCTTGCCTTCTTTGCAGGCCGCCAGACGGTCGCGCTCTTTGGCGACGACCGCTTCCGGCGCGCGTGAGACAAAGCCTTCGTTCGCCAGCTTGCCTTCAATCGCGGCAATCTCGCCGTCCAGCTTGGCCATCTCTTTCGTCAGGCGCGCGATTTCCGCGTCCTTGTCGATAAAGCCGGCCATCGGGATCAGCAGCTCGGCGCCGTCCACCAGTTTGGTGACGGAAACCGGGCCTTTCTCGCCGGCAGGCAGCAGCGCGATGGATTCCAGACGCGCCAGACGGGCGATAAAGTTCTGGTTGTCCTGCACGCGGCGCTGGGCATCGCCGTTGGCGTTGCGCAGCAGCACTTCCAGCGCTTTGCTTGGCGCGATGTTCATCTCGGCACGGATATTACGCACCGCGATGATGGTCTGCTTGATCCACTCCAGGTCCGCCAGCGCCTGCTCATCTTCCAGCGCAGTGTCGTAGGCCGGGAACGGCTGCAGCATGATGGTATCGTCGCTGATGCCCTTCAGCAGCTTGACGCGCTGCCAGATGGTTTCGGTGATAAACGGAATGATCGGGTGCGCCAGGCGCAGCAGCGCTTCCAGCACGGTGATCAGCGTGTTGCGCGTACCGCGCTGTTCCGCCTCGCTGCCGTTGTTGATAACCGGCTTGGTCAGCTCCAGATACCAGTCGCAGAACTGGTTCCAGGTGAACTCGTACAGGATGCCGGCGGCGATGTCGAAACGGTAGCTGTCCAGCGCTTCGCGGTAGGCTTTCACCGTACGGTTGAATTCCGCCAGGATCCAGCGATCCGCCAGCGACAGCTGCATCTCGCCGCCGTTGAAGCCGCAGTCGTGCTCTTCGGTGTTCATCAGCACAAAGCGGCTGGCGTTCCACAGTTTGTTACAGAAGTTGCGGTAGCCTTCCAGACGCTTCATATCCCAGTTGATATCGCGGCCGGTGGAGGCCAGCGCCGCCAGCGTAAAGCGCAGGGCATCGGTGCCGTGCGGTTCAATGCCGTTCGGGAACTGCTTCTCGGTGCGCTTGCGGATTTTCTCCGCCAGCTGCGGCTGCATCATGTTGCCGGTGCGTTTTTCCAGCAGATCTTCCAGCGAAATGCCGTCGACCATATCCAGCGGGTCAATCACGTTGCCCTTGGACTTGGACATCTTCTGCCCTTCGTCGTCGCGGATCAGGCCGGTCATGTAGACGGTGTGGAACGGCACCTGCGGCTTGCCGTTTTCATCTTTGATAAAGTGCATGGTCAGCATGATCATGCGGGCGATCCAGAAGAAGATGATGTCGAAGCCGCTGACCATCACGCTGGTCGGATGGAAGGTTTTCAGCGCGTCGGTCTGCTCCGGCCAACCCAGGGTGGAGAAGGTCCACAGGCCGGAAGAGAACCAGGTGTCCAGCACGTCTTCGTCCTGGCTGAGCACCACGTCCGCCGCCAGGTTGTTGTCGCGGCGCACTTCTTCTTCATTACGGCCGACGTACACTTTGCCGTTGGCGTCGTACCAGGCCGGAATGCGGTGACCCCACCACAGCTGACGGGAGATGCACCAGTCCTGAATGTCGCGCATCCAGCTGAAGTACATGTTTTCGTACTGCTTCGGCACGAACTGGATATCGCCTTGTTCTACCGCTTCCACCGCCACTTTCGCCAGCGGCGCGGTGCGCACGTACCATTGGTCGGTCAGCATCGGCTCGATCACCACGCCGCCGCGGTCGCCGTAAGGCACCGTCAGGTCGTGCGGTTTGATCTCGTCCAGCAGGCCGAGCTCTTCAAAGGCGGCCACCACGGCTTTACGCGCGGCGAAACGCTCCAGGCCGCGGAACTGCGCCGGGATGTCGCTGCTGTACGCGTCGCTGGCTTCACCCAGCGTATCGAACACTTCCGCTTCCTGACGGATATCGCCGTCGAAAGTCAGAATGTTGATCATCGGCAGGCCGTGGCGCTTGCCCACTTCATAGTCGTTGAAGTCGTGCGCCGGGGTGATTTTCACGCAGCCGGTGCCTTTTTCCATATCGGCGTGCTCATCGCCGACGATACGGATGCGGCGGCCCACCAGCGGCAGCACGATCTCTTTGCCGATCAGGTCTTTGTAACGCGGGTCTTCCGGGTTGACCGCCACGCCGGTGTCGCCCAGCACGGTTTCCGGGCGGGTGGTGGCGACGATCAGGTAGTCTTTACCTTCGGCGGTTTTCGCGCCGTCGGCCAGCGGGTAGCGCAGGTGCCACATGGAACCCTTGGATTCGCGGTTTTCCACTTCCAGATCGGAGATGGCGGTGCGCAGCTTCGGATCCCAGTTCACCAGGCGCTTGCCGCGGTAGATCAGGTCTTCATTGTACAGGCGGACAAACACTTCCTTCACCGCGTTGGACAGGCCGTCGTCCATGGTGAAGCGCTCGCGCTCCCAGTCTACCGAGTTGCCGAGGCGGCGCATCTGGCGGGTGATGGTGCCGCCGGATTCCGCCTTCCACTGCCAGATTTTGTCGATAAACGCGTCGCGGCCGTAGTCGTGGCGGGTTTTGCCTTCTTCCGCGGCGATTTTGCGCTCCACCACCATCTGGGTGGCGATGCCGGCGTGGTCGGTGCCCGCCTGCCACAGGGTGTTTTTACCCTGCATGCGCTGGTAGCGGATCATGGTGTCCATGATGGTCTGCTGGAAAGCGTGACCCATGTGCAGGCTGCCGGTGACGTTCGGCGGCGGGATCATGATGCAGAAGCTTTCCTGGCTGGTATCGCCATTGGGCTTGAAGTAACCTTGGCTCTCCCAGTGATCGTACAGTTTCTGTTCGATCTGGGACGGGTTGTAGGCGGTATCGAGCTGACTGTTTGTCTTTTCCATTTTATTTCGTAATTCAGTGAGTTGGCGGCGTTGCCGTGGTCAATTGGAAGCCGACGCTGCGATAGGCTTTGTATCGGTCGCGCGCCAACTGTTTTAAGGTTTCTTCATAAGGGACAAAGTCTACCACTTCATGGAAAGCGGTGGCAAAGTCCGCAAACTGCGGCAGCAGGGCGATCAGCAGATCGCGCGGGGCGTTGCCGCGCTTGCCGGGCCAGCACAGCTCCACCGGCGCGCCGTAGTGCGGCCCTTCGCCTGCCAGGTTGTGCGGTACAAACTGGTGCGGATCGCGCTGCCACAGCGCTTCATCCAGCCGGATGGCCTGTTCCTGACTTTCACAGGCGATCAGCACCCGTTTGCCGGCGCGGAAGGCGTCGGCAGCCACGGTGCAGGCCACGGCCTCGTGTGCGCTGAGCGCGCCCGCCGGGTCTGCATTGTCGAGCAAGTAAAACGTCGCCTGTTTCATCTGGGTCCACCGCTGCCGATAAAAAAACAGGGCACAACATGTCGGTTGCGCCCTTTTAGGGAACGGAGCAGATAACTCTGCTCCTTCGCTGCTGAGAGGATTATATACCCAATAGATTTCAAGTTGCAGCCAGCAAGGCGGCGGCTTGAAAGATGAAGGGTATTTAATCGTCGCCGTTTTGCCCGGCCCGGTTGAGCAGGAACTGCGACAGCAGTGCGACCGGACGGCCGGTCGCGCCTTTGGCCTTGCCGGAGCGCCAGGCGGTGCCGGCGATATCCAGGTGCGCCCAGCTGTACTTGCGGGTAAAGCGCGACAGGAAGCAGGCGGCGGTGATCGCCCCGCCCGGACGGCCGCCGATATTCGCCATATCGGCGAAGTTGGAGTCCATCTGCTCGTAGTATTCGTCGGCCATCGGCAGACGCCATGCGCGGTCGCCGGCCTGCTCGGAGGCGCCGATCAGTTCGTGCGCCAGCGGGTTGTGGTTCGACATCAGCCCGGTGATATGGTGGCCGAGCGCGATCACGCAGGCGCCGGTCAGGGTGGCGATATCAATCACCAGCTCCGGTTCGAAGCGCTCGACGTAGGTCAGGGTGTCGCACAGCACCAGACGGCCTTCGGCGTCGGTGTTCAGCACCTCCACCGTCTGGCCGGACATGGTGGTCAGCACGTCGCCCGGACGGTAGGCGCGCCCGCCCGGCATGTTTTCACAGCCGGCCAGCACGCCGATCACGTTCAGCGGCAGCTTCAGTTCCGCCACTACGCGCATCACGCCGTAGACCGTCGCCGCGCCGCACATGTCGTATTTCATCTCGTCCATGCCTTCGCCCGGCTTGAGCGAGATGCCGCCGGAGTCAAAGGTCAGGCCCTTGCCGACCAGCACGATAGGCTTGGCGTCCGGGTTAGGATTGCCTTTATATTCCATTACCGACATCAATGATTCGTTCTGCGAACCGGCGCCGACCGCCAGATAGGCGTTCATGCCCAGCTCTTTCATCTGCTGCTCGCCGATCACGCGGGTGGTGACATTGGTGCTGAAGGCGTCCGCCAGCTGGCGCGCCTGCGAGGCCAGATAGCCGGCGTTACAGATGTTCGGCGGCATATTGCCGAGATCTTTCGCCGCCTTGATGCCGGAGGAAATTGCCAGGCCGTGCTGGATGGCGCGCTCGCCGCTGGTCAGTTCACGGCGGGTCGGCACGTTGAACACCATTTTGCGCAGCGGACGGCGCGGCTCCACCTTGTTGCTTTTCAGCTGGTCGAAGGTGTACAGCGTCTCTTTGGCGGTCTCCACCGCCTGGCGCACCTTCCAGTAGGTGTTGCGGCCTTTGACGTGCAGCTCGGTCAGGAAGCAGACCGCTTCCATGGAGCCGGTGTCGTTAAGGGTATTGATGGTTTTCTGAATCACCTGCTTGTACTGGCGTTCATCCAGTTCGCGCTCTTTACCGCAGCCGATAAGCAGGATACGTTCGGAGAGGATGTTAGGCACGTGATGCAGCAGCAATGTCTGGCCGACCTTGCCTTCCAGTTCACCACGGCGCAACAGGGCGCTGATATAACCATCACTGATTTTGTCGAGTTGTTCTGCGATAGGCGACAGGCGGCGCGGTTCGAAAACGCCGACTACAATACAGGCACTGCGCTGTTTTTCCGGGCTACCGCTTTTTACACTGAACTCCATGCACTCTCCTGAATCTTAAAGACAAAGGCGGGAGGTACGGCTAGAATAACCAGCTCCGTAACGATCTCCCGCCGTTGAGTTAACTAAAGTATGTTAACCTGAACGGCGTAAATTGTTCTGTTTTGGCGACTATAGGTTTGTTCCTATAGGGCACCCAAACGGCTTGATGTTGTAATACTATTTTAGCTGTGAAGGTTGCCATATGATGAGAATAAATGGCGGATTAGCGAAGAAACTATCGATTTTCCTGCAAAAAGACAAGTTTTCACAGGCGTAATAAGCGTGATTATCATTAGATATCTGGTACGGGAAACGCTCAAGAGCCAAATCGCGATCCTGTTCATCCTGCTGCTGATCTTCTTTTGTCAGAACCTGGTCAGGGTGTTAGGGGACGCGGTGGACGGCGATGTCCCGACAAATTTAGTATTATCCCTGCTCGCACTGAGCGTGCCGAAAATGGCGCAGCTCATTCTACCGTTAAGCCTGTTTCTTGGCTTGCTGATGACGCTTGGACGGCTGTACACCGAAAGTGAAATTACGGTGATGCACGCCTGTGGCCTGGGCAAACGCACCCTGATTGTCGCCGCGATGGTGCTGGCGCTGTTCACCGCTCTCGCCGCCGCTGCCAACGTGTTCTGGATCGGCCCGTGGGCCTCCAGCCATCAGGATGAGGTGGTTGCCGAAGCCAAGGCCAACCCGAGCGTGGCCGGGCTGGCTGAAGGGCAGTTCAAGCCGTCGCAGGACGGCAATGCGGTGCTGTTTATCGGCAACGTCAAGGGCAACACCTTTAACGACGTGTTCCTGGCGCAGCTGCGGCCGAACGGCAACCAGCGCCCGTCGGTGGTGGTGGCGGAACATGGCAAGATCAACCAGTCGAAAGACGGTTCGCAGGTGGTGACGCTGGATAAAGGCACCCGCTTTGAGGGCACCGCGCTGCTGCGCGATTTCCGCATCACCGATTTCAGCGACTACAAGGCGGTGATTGGCCACCGCGCCGTCGTTGCGGACAATACCGAAGCCGAGCAGATGCCGATGAGCGCCCTGTGGCAGTCCGACGATCAGGACGCGCGCGCTGAGTTCCACTGGCGCCTGACGCTGGTGGTCTCCGTGGTGCTGATGGCGCTGCTGGTGGTGCCGCTCAGCGTGGTGAACCCGCGTCAGGGGCGTGTGCTGAGCATGCTGCCGGCTATCCTGCTGTATCTGATCTTCTTCCTGCTGCAGACCTCGCTGCGCTCCAACGCCGGTAAGGGCAAGCTGGACCCGATGCTGTGGATCTGGCTGGTGAACGCGGTGTATCTGGCGATCGCGCTGGCGCTCAACCTGTGGGATACCGTGCCGATGCGTAAGCTGCGCGGACGTCTGAGAGGAGCTGCCTGATGTTTGGCGTATTAGACCGCTATATCGGTAAAACCATCTTCAACACCATTATCATGACGCTGTTCATGCTGGTGTCGCTGTCCGGCATCATCAAGTTTGTCGACCAGCTGCGCAAGGTGGGGCAAGGGGAGTATTCGGCGCTGGGCGCGGGGGTGTATACCCTGCTGAGCGTGCCGAAGGATATTGAAACCTTCTTCCCGATGGCGGCGCTGCTGGGCGCGCTGCTGGGGCTGGGGCAGTTGGCGACGCGCAGTGAACTGGTGGTGATGCAGGCTTCCGGCTTTACGCGGCTGCAAATTGCCGGTTCGGTGATGAAAACCGCCATCCCGCTGATGCTGCTGACCATGGCGATCGGCGAATGGGTGGCGCCGCAGGGCGAGCAGATGGCGCGCAACTACCGCGCGCAGCAGATGTACGGCGGTTCGCTGCTGTCCACCAAGAGCGGCCTGTGGGCGAAAGACGGCAACGACTTTATCTATATCGAGCGGGTCTCCGGCAAGAACGAGCTGTCCGGCGTCAATATCTACCACTTTAACGACCAGCGCCGGCTGGAAACGGTGCGCTATGCCGCAACCGCCAGCTTTGAAGACGGCGTGTGGAAACTGTCGCAGGTGGATACATCGGATCTGACCAACGAGAAGCAGGTCACCGGCACCCAGATGCTGAATGGGGAGTGGAAGACCAACCTGACGCCGGATAAGCTGGGCGTGGTGGCGCTGGACCCGGATTCGCTCTCCATCAGCGGTCTGCACAACTATGCCAATTACCTGAAGCAGAGCGGCCAGGAAGCCAGCCGTTATCAGCTGAACATGTGGAGCAAAATCTTCTCGCCGCTGTCGGTGGCGGTGATGATGCTGATGGCGCTGTCGTTTATCTTCGGCCCGTTGCGCAGCGTGCCGATGGGGGTGCGCGTGGTGACCGGCATCAGTTGCGGCTTCCTGTTCTACGTGCTGGACCAGATCTTCGGCCCGCTCAGCCTGGTGTATAGCATGCCGCCGGTGCTGGGGGCGCTGTTGCCGAGCCTGCTGTTCTTGTCGGTCAGCGTGTATATGCTGCTCAAGCGCAAGTAACGCGCGTTTGATAGCAAAAAGGGTCGAAGCTTGCTTCGACCCTTTTTTGATCCCGGCGGCCGGAAGGCCGTTTTGTGGTGAGAAAACGCTACATCTGCGAGAAGGTGTTCATGATGATGCCGCCGCCGATGATCAGCGCCATGGCGAAGATGGCCGGCAGGTCGGGTTTTTGCTTATACAGCAGCATGGATACCGCGGTCACGCCGACGATGCCAAAGCCGCACCACAGCGAATAGGCCACCCCTACCGGCATATAGCCCATCGCCCGGGTCAGTGCGAAATAACACAGGCAGTACGCACAGATCACCAGCAGAGAGGGGCCGAATTTCTTAAAGCTGTTGGTTTTTTTAATCATCGAGGTGCCGGTGATTTCGGCGCCGATAGACAATGCCAGCCACAGAAAGCCAATATTAAACATGTGCCGCTCCCTTACTCTGACTCTGCCGAGCCCATTTTAGAAAACAGGTTCATAATCACGATGCCGCTGGCGATAATCGCCATGCTGATCATCGCCGGAATATCGGGATGCTGACCGTAAAACACCATGCCCAGCGTCGACACCAGCAAAATACCGGTGCCCGACCAGGTGGCGTAGGCCAGACCGACGGGGATGTACTTCACCGCGTTCGACAGGGCGTAATAACAGGCGCAATACAGCACGACGATAAGGCCCAGCAGCAGGGTTTTGGTGGTGCCCTCGCTGTTATCGAACATCTTTAACGTTGAGGTGGCTGAGGTCTCGGACGCTATCACCAACAACATCCAGAGCCAGGACTTCGCTTTCGATGACATACTCTGTTTCTCCTGATAAATGATAATTTCCATAACGTTGGGGGAATGTTTTTTTGGTTATTGGCTTCCTCGTTGGTATTCCAGCGCCAGATCGGTCAGCCTGGCGCCCGGCGGGCAGCGGCCGTTGCGCTGTTTGAGTTCGCTGAGGGTGATATAGCCGCCGGTTTCAGCATCGGCGCCAGTAGCGGCCGCAGGCGGCGGCGCCGGTGACAGCATCTGATCCAGGCTGCAGAACTGTATGCCGCGCTGCGCCAGCCGGGGCAGATTGTCCGCCAGTGAGTGCGCGTCTGCGCTGCGGCCAAGCCCTTTGAGCCGGTTTAATTCGCTGTGCGGATTGCAGTTGTAATTCAGCGCCAGCACCGGCGTGTTATGCAGCCGCGCCAGCTGAATGCAGCGAGCGGCTTCAGACTGAAACAGGTCGTGGGCGACTTCCGCTGCGGTGGCGAAATCCAGGAAGGGTGCGATGACGCGATCGATGTTTTCCAGCGCGCCGACTTGCGCCATCTCCTCCAGGGTGACAACGTGGCCCAGCTGCCGCCAGGCGTCTGCCGGGTGAACAGCCTGCGCCCTGTCGGCAAACAGCACCTGCGGCGCGAAGTGACGACAGTGCTGCAAACGCGCCAGAATGATTTCGTGGTAGCCGTCTGCGGCGGTGAGCAGCAGCAACAGCCGCGGCCGCATACGCATCAGTACGGCATTCACGATGCGGTCGAGAGTGTCGTCTTGCATCATCGCCCCCTCAGCCCGCCAGCGTGACGCTGTCGCCGGAGGCCAGTCCGGCGGCGTTGGCTTCATCGGTGTCAATGTGCAGTTCCAGCGCAAAGCTGTCTTTCACGCGCACCACCACCTGGTCGAAGACCAGCGCGCGCAGGCCTGCCGTTTTGACCCGCACCGCCTGACCGTTGCTCACTCCCAGCCGGGCGGCGTCCAGCGGTGACATATGGATATGCCGCTGGGCGCAAATCACCTGCGAACGCAGCGCGACATAGCCCGCCGGGCCGGCCAACATTGCGTCGCCGGAGGCCTGCAGCTGGCCGGACTCGCGCACCGGCGCTTTCACCCCGAGGGTAAAGCAGTCGGCCTTGGAGATTTCCAGCTGCGAAACGTCCCGCGCCGGCCCCAGCACCCGCACCTTGCCAATCGCGCCCTTCGGCCCGATGATGGTTACGCACTCTTTGGCGGCGAACTGTCCCGGCTGGCGCAGTTCCTTCAGCGGCGTCAGTTGGTAACCCGGGCCGAACAGCGCCTCGATATCCGGCTGCGACAGGTGGACATGGCGGTTGGAGACGCCAACCGGGATTGCCATCTCCGACGGCTGCGGCTGCGCCAGGTTGTGACGCACCTTTTCCAGTAACGATGCTTTAAACATAGGGTTGTTCCTGACTGTTAAGAGACGCTGTCGTTATTTCTGATCCTTTTTGCCGCCGGCCCGGTTTTCGGTGCGCGCGGGTTGTTTAGCCTCGGCGGTCGGTGGCGGGGCATCGTCCCGTTTGTCGGCCGGAGCGGCTGCGGCTGCGGCGGCTGCGCTCGGTGCGATGGCGGCATCGTCGTCTGATGGCGTCAGGGCGTTGCCCGCCAGACCATTCAGCAGTGCCACTACCTGTTCGCCCGGACGGGCGATAACCAACCGGCCGCGGATAAACGTCGGCTGGCCGACGGCGGCGACGCCGCTGTCAACGGCGCTTTTCACCGCGCTGATCTCGCCGCCGAGGAATACGTTAACCAGACCGGCGCCGATCTTCTTGTAACCCAGCAGCGTGACCGAGGCGGATTTACAGGCCGCGTCGGCGGCCTGAATGGCGGCGGTGAGGCCGTAGGTTTCAATGACTCCCAGGCTTAACTTCATGTGATTCTCCTTAGTGCCTTACCAGTCTGATGTCGAAATCAAAGCGTTGGAAAAACGCCGCCAGTTGATCCAGCTCTTGCTCGCTGTAGCTGGGGTCGTGCTGAATGGGATAGATCATGTCGAGCCGGTCGTATTTGGTGTTGCCCAGCTGGTGGTAAGGCAGCACGTCGATGCGGCTGATATTGCCGTGCCGCGCCAGCGCGGTGACATAGTCAATCGCGCCGGTGATGGCGTCGTAGGAGTCGTTGTAACCGCGCACCAGCGGCATACGCACCACGATATGGGCGCCAAGCTCCACCAGGCGCTCCAGGTTGCGCTTCACGCCTTCGTTGCCGACGCCGAACAGTTCGCGGTGGCGGTCGCTGTCGATATGTTTGATGTCGAACAGGAACATATCGGTGCAGGTCGCCAGCTTTTCGTAGTTGGCCAGCGGCGTGGTGCCGTTGGTCTCAATGGCGGTGTTGATCATCATTTTTTTGCATTCGGTCAGCAGCGCGACAGCAAAGTCCGCCTGCAGGCTCAGCTCGCCGCCGCCCAGCGTCACGCCGCCGCCGGAGGCGTAGTAAAAGTCGACGTCCTGCAGGATGATGTCCATCAGCTCCCGCACCGTGACGTCTTTGCCCATAATGTCCAGCGCGTCGCTGATGCACACCTCTTCACACTTGCGGCAGCCGATGCAGTCGATCTGACGGTCAACCCGATGCTGTGGGTCGCCCTGCGGGTTTTTGATCATCGAGTGGATGCCCACCGGGCAGACATCGACGCACTGACCGCAGTCCACGCACTTGTCGCGGGAGTACATCACCTGAAACTGGCTGCTGAGCCCTTCAGGGTTGGCGCACCAGGCGCAGCGGATGTTGCAGCCTTTGAAAAAAATCAGGGTGCGGATACCGTCTCCGTCATAGATCGAGTATTTCTGGATGTTAAAGATGCGACCCTTTTGCTCCATGTTATCCATGGTTATCGTTACCTCATTAGTCGGGCGGTGGGATAACGCCTCCCTGCGTCATCCCCGGCGCAATATCAGAACTTCTCAATCACCGTACGGCTGATGATTTCGTCCTGAACCTCTTTGCACAGCTCCACGAAGTAGGCGCTGTATCCCGCAACCCGCACGATCAGGTCGCGGTATTTCTCCGGCTCCAACTGGGCTTTTTTCAGCACCTCGTTATCGACATAGCTGAACTGCATCTGGCCGTTGCCGAGAATCGAAGCGGTGCGCAGCAGGGTGATCAGCCCGCCCTTGCCTTCCGGCGTGTCCAGCAGCCCTTTGAGGAACTTGAAGTTGTGCACCATGCCGATGTTCATGGTCTCCACGTTCATTTTGCTGACGGACTTGATGATGGCGGTCGGCCCCTGTTTGTCCGCGCCCTGTGTCGGGCTGATGCCGTCGGACAGCGGCATCCAGGCCAGACGACCGTTCGGCGTCGCCGCCGTCAGCTCGCCGATTGGCGTGTTGTTGGAGATGGACAGGGTGCCGTGGCTCAGGCGCGAGTAGAGCATCTTGTACTGACGGCATTCGCGCTCCGTCCACTCGGTGATATCGAGGGCGAACTGATCCACGCTGTCATCGTCGTTGCCGTACTTCGGCGCGTTCAGACAGTCGCGGCGCAGCTGTTCGTAGCCTTCGAAGTTGGCCAGCAGCGCATCGCGGATCTGCTCCAGGGTGTATTTACGATCCTGATATACCAGCTTGCGGATGGCGGCCATCGAGTCGACATAGGTCGCGAGGCCAGAGAAGATCAGGCCGGGGCCGTGGTTGATCACCGCGCCGCCGGCGGCGACGTCGAGGCCTTTTTCCATACAGCCTTCCACCAGCAGCGACATCAGCGGTTTGGGCGCGACGTCGCGGTGCACGCGCTGGCTGATTACGGTGCCGATGGCGGAGAGTTTGACGATATGCGCCACCTGCTCCTTCACTGCCCGGTCAAAGTCCTCATAGGTTTTCAGCGTGTGCAGCTCGCCGGTATCCAGGCCCTGATAGCTGTCGAACAGCACCATGCGGCCGCGGTTGAGCACAAATTCGATGGCGATCGGCCACTGGGTGTAGCCGGTGGAGGTCCACTGGTAGATGCGGCCCGATTTTTGCGGCTCCACGCAGCCCATCAGGCAGTAGTCGCGCGCGTCTTCAAAGTCGAACCCTTTACGCAGCATCATCTTGATGTGGGAATCATCGAAGTGACAGGCCGGGAAGCCCATGCCGGCTTTCACCACCTCGACGATTTTTTCCATATACTGCTGCGGCGACTGGTTGTGAATACGGCAGGCCAGCGACGGCTGGTACACTTTGACAAAGCGCACCGCATCCATAATCAGGTAGGTCAGTTCGTTACAGGCGTCGCCGCCGCTGCGCTTCTGGCCGCCCACGGTCAGGTTGATAAACGGCTGGTAGCCGGCGAAGTACTTGGCGCCCTGTTCGCTGGACATCCACATCAGCTCGGCGCACTTGATGATAAACGCCTGCATCATCTCCAGCGCCTGCTCCTGCGTCAGACGGCCGGAGGCGATATCCGCCTGGTACATCGGGTAGCAGTACTGATCCAGACGCCCCAGCGACAGGCCGGTCTGGTTCTCTTCCACTTCAAACAGCGACTCCACCGTCCAGATGCTCTGCAGCGCTTCCTGCAGGGTCTGCGGCGGGTTAGCCGGCACGTTGTCGTTGGTTTCCGCAATGGTCAGCAGCTCGGCGCGCCGCGCCGGATCGTGCTCCTGCGACGCCAGCTCGCGCGCCTTGTCGGCGAGGCGTCTGGCATAGTTCATCACGCCGTCGCAGGTTTCGATCGCCGCCTTGTAGAAGTAGATCTTGTCGATATCTTCCGGATTTTCCATGCTCAGCGCGTTGAGGCGCTGCTGGGCGTCGGCCTTGATGCCGTTCATGCCCTTGGTGAACAGCAGGATGTCGTAGCCGGGGCAGGTATCGCCGCCGCCGTTGATCTGGTGGTAGGAGAGATCGCTGACGAAGGTCTCGCCGCTGAACGACCAGACGCCGGCCTCGCGGTACTGCGCTTCGCAGATCTCATCCAGCGAGCGGCCTTCCCAGAACGGTACGATCTGTTCGCGGATAATCTGTTTGTCTTCTTCGGCGATCTCGAACGGATCCTGCGGGCGGGTGCTCATGGTATCCAGTTCGTCCTTCACCCAGCGCCAGGCGATATCCGGCGAGAAGGCGCCGGCGCGCGGTTTGCCGCACGGGTGGCCGACGATAAGTTCGTCCGGTTGGATCAGGATCGGCGCGCTTTCACAGGCGGCGCGGAACGACTTGGCGCGCAGCAGAATGGTCGGCAGGCCCGGGTTGTTTTTCGCCACCTCGGTAAAGGCCAGGGCGCGGAAGATGGAGACGCTCGGGCGGGCGTCCAGGTAATTGTCGCGCAGGCGCTGCAGACGCGGCGTCAGGCCCGGCATCAGTTGACCGGCGCTTGGTGCCGGCTGCGTGCCGGCGGCGGCATGGTGCTGAATAGGGGAGGCGGACCGGCTGCCAAACAGCCGGACGCGCAGCGCCGGGTTGACGCTTTCCAGGTTGCGGCGTGCGGCCAGCAGCATGGCGGACAGTTCGTTAATGACCAGCGCCGGGTCGTCGATGCTTACGCCGCGCAGCATGGCGTCGAACATCGGGTAGCCGTCCTGCTCGCAAGGGGCGCGCACTTCTGACAGCTCGCACAGTTTTAACCACAGGCACTCGACGATCTCATAGGCCTGCGCCGGCGTCAGGATGCCCTGAGCGATATCGTGCTGGTAGAAGCCGTACAGCAGCTTGTCGAAACCGCCCGGGCTGACCGCGTAGCTGCCGTTTTCCAGGTGCAGCGCCAGCTGGAACAGGTAGAACGCCTGGCACGCCTCTTTAAAGCTGCCTGCGCCCTGCGCCGGCACTTTTCTCAGAATGGCGGCCGCCTCGCGCAGCTCGGCCTGACGGTAAGGGTGGTTTTCCACCGCGGCCAGATTTTCCGCTTTGTCAGCCAGCTTCTGCGCCAGATGAACAACGGCGTTGCAGGCGTAAATTATCGCGCGGCACTGGTTGGCTTCATCCAGTGCGCCGCGGCTGACCGCGCTGCCGATACTTCTGGCGCGGTCTTCCATTTCGGCGCCGATGGCGCTCAGGCCTTTGGTTATCACCGTCAGATAGTCAGGTGAGGACTGGCCCGGTGCGGTAAAGGCGGAAGGGGTGCGCAGCTCGCTTTCGCTGTGGAAAATGGCGGCGCGCGGGGCGGAGGACTGGCTGCCGATAATCAGCTCATCCGGGCCGATATAGCCGGGCAGTTTTTTCACCAGCTCATTGAAGCGCCGGGCATGGCGAACCTGAGCCGGCTGGCCGGCCACGTCGTCATGCAGCGTTTCCAGCAGGCTGGCGCGCTCGGTGCTGATGGTGCTGTTCTGGGATAAAAAGCGTTCCGCCAGCTGCTGTACGCGCGGCGTCAGTGCATAGTGTGCCATGTTCAATATCTCCTGATTCCTTCGCCTTGCACGTTGTCGCGCAAAGTCCGTAAGCTTGATGATGGGTCGTTGCCGGCGGCACCGTGGTAAGCGCGGCGCAGCATGCTTTCGAGATCGGCGAGGCTGACCTCACGCGGGTTGGTTGGTGTGCAGCCGTCATTCAGCGCCTGATGCGCCATTTCGTTCAGGCAGACCTGGAAGCGGTGCTCGTCCAGCCCGGCAGCGTGCAGGCTGGCCGGCATGTTCATTTCCTGTTTCAGCGTGGCGATTGCCACCAGCAGGCTGTTAACCCCTTCGCGCGCGCTGGCGGCCGGCAGCGCCAGCAGGCGCGCCAGTGCGGCATATTTATGGGCGGCGGGGGTGGCGCACTCGCCGTCCAGATCGGCGTTAAAAGCGATGGCCTCATGCATCAGCAGCGCATTGGCCCGCCCGTGCGGTACGCCGAACATGCCGCCGAGGGCGTGCGCCATGCTGTGGGTGACCCCGAGCGAGGCGTTGGTGAACGCCATACCGGCCATGCAGGAGGCGTTATGCATTTTCTCGCGCGCCAGCATATCGCTGCCCTGTTGGTAGCAGGGCAGCAGATGGTGGAACACCAGCTGCACCACCTTTTCCGCCAGCGCGTCGCTGAAATCGCTGGCGCGCCGTGAGACATAGGCTTCCAGCGCATGGCACAGCACGTCCATGCCGGTGTCGGCGGTAATCACCGGCGGCACCGACGCCACCAGTTGCGGGTCAAGAATGGCGACGTCGGGCAGCATAAACTCATCCACCAGCACCAGCTTTTCACTGCGCGCTTTGATGACGGAAAAACTGGTGACTTCAGAGCCGGTGCCGCTGGTGGTGGGAATCGCGACGAAGCAGGGGCGTGGACGCCGGCGCTCCTGGCGACAGTGCCACAGCGTGTACATCACCGCTTTGGCCGCATCGATCACCGAGCCGCCGCCCAGAGCGATAATCAGCTCGGGGTAGTCGTCGTCCATCATCTTCATCCCGCTGACGATGGCGGCGATATCCGGATCGGAGGCGACGCTGTCATACTGGCGGCAGCGCACCTGCTGCTGTTGGAGCAGACGCGTCACCTGCTCCGCCATCCCCAGTTTCACCATCGCCTGATCCGTCACCAAAAACGCCGAACGGCCGGGCAGATCCCGCAGCGCGTTCAGTGCGTCCGCACCGAAATGGATTTTTGGCTTAATCAGAAATTCATTCATGCCTGCTTCCTCTTAACGCTCCCGGTGAACCTTCTCGACAATGGCGACGATCGACATGGCCTTGTAGCGCTCTTTGTTCAGCGCGAAATACTCCTCCACCAGCACCAGGTCATCCTCCCCGGCGCCGACGCTGTCGACCGCCACATAGGTCCGGTCTTTGATGGCCTGCAGGTCATCCCCCAGCGCCGTCACCAGCAGCAGGTTGCTGCCGCGCAGTTCGTCGCTTTTCTGTGTGGCCACCACGTGTCCGGTTACCCTTGCGAGAATCATTGCTTATCACCTCTTATTGCCGTGTTACCGGGACATACGGCCAAGCACCGCTTTGATAATGTGCTCGACGTTTTCTTCGTTGATGTCGTTGGCCGCCTGCGCCGCCGACGGGCTTACCGCGCCGAAACGGTCGTCTGCCTGAGCGCACGGCGGCTGCGCGGCGGCCTGCGGCCCCTGCTGGAAGCGTGAGTCAGCGAAAATACTGGTGTTGTGATCCGGTTGGCTGCTGCTCTGCCGGGCGGGCTGACGCAGATCGTCGATGCTGCGCACGCCGTAGCCGACCTTGCGGATATTGATCAGATTCAGCGGCCCGACGTTATCGGAGGTGGAACCGCCGCCGACGGCGCCGCAGCCGAGGGTCAGCGCCGGTATCAGGTTGGTGGTGGCGCCGATGCCGCCCAGCGCGGCGGGGGTGTTGATCAGAATGCGGTGCACCGGTTTTTGCAGTGCAAACTCGCGGATCACCTGCTGGTTCTGCGTGTGGATCACCAGCGTATGTCCCAGGCCTTCGTTGGTGAGCAGCTCAACCACGCGGTCGCAGGCGTGCATCCAGTCTTCTTCGATATACAGCCCCAGTACCGGACAGAGCTTTTCACGGGCGTACGGGTTGCTGCGCGACACGCTGTCCTGCAGGGCGATCAGCACCCGGGTGTTCGGCGGTACGTTGAAGCCGGCGCGCTCGCTGAGGTAGATCGCGGTTTTGCCGACGATTTCCGGGTTGATCATGCCGTTCGGCCGCAGCAGAATATTGGCCAGGCGGCGGGCTTCGTCGTCATTCAGGAAGTACGCGCCCTGCGCCAGCAATTCGCGGTGCACATCCTGATAGATGCATTTCTCCACGATGATCGACTGCTCAGAGGCGCAGATCACGCCGTTATCGAAGGTCTTGCTGGTGATGATGTCGCCGACCGCCTGTTTGACATCGGCGCTGCGCTCGATAAACGCCGGGCCGTTGCCCGGGCCGCCGCTGATGGTCGGCGTGCCGGAACTGTAGGCGGCGCGCACCATGCCTTCGCCGCCGGTCGCCAGGATCAGCGCCACGTCTTTGCTGTGCATCAGGGTTTTGGTCGCATCCAGCGTCAGCTGGGTCAGGCCGTCGACGATGCCGGCCGGCGCACCGGCCTGCAGGGCGGCATGTTTGACGACTTCAATCGCCCGCTGGCTGCACTGGCGGGCGTTCGGGTGCGGGGAGAAGATAATCGCGTTGCCGGCCTTCAGGGCAATCAGCGTTTTGTAGAAAATGGTCGAGGTCGGGTTGGTGGAAGGCACCAGCGCCGTGATGACCCCCAGCGGTACGCCGACGTCCATCACCTTGGTTTCCCGATCGTCGCGCAGAATACCGACGGTTTTGATTGTTTTAATATGCGAATAGACGTGCTCGGAGGCGAAGATATTTTTTAATACTTTATCCTGCCAATTACCGAAGCCGGTTTCTTCATGCGCCAGCTTAGCTAACTCTTCCGCATGCTGAGCGGCATATTGCGCAATCTGTTTAATAATATCGTCGATCTTTTCCTGTGAATAACCGGCGAATATTTTTTGCGCCTGTTTGGCGTTATTAATTAAATTTCTCGCCTGCTGAATAGATTGTAAATCCGGATCTAATGTCGTCATTAGTCTATTCCCCTGAATAGGAAATTAATGGGTACTCTCGGCGGTAGGGTAATAATGTCTATCGTGCTTTAACTATTTTCCCGGCTGTTATCAGGTTTTATGTTTAGCGGCGATTTTCTCAATATCGTTATGCGGGCGGGCAATCACCCGCGAAGAGACCACATGGCCGATACGGCCGGCGGCCTCAAGGCCTGATTCCACTGCGGCGTTCACCGCGCCGACGTCGCCTCTTACCATCACGGTCACCAGGCCGGAACCCACGTTCTCATAGCCGATCAGCGCGATATTGGCGGCCTTGCACATGGCATCGGCGGCTTCAATCGCCGGCACCAGCCCTTTGGTCTCGATCAATCCGAGTGCGTCTTTCATGTACGGCTCCTGGTTATTCGGCAACTTTGTACTGTGCGACGATTTTCTGAATGTCGTTGTGCGGACGGGCGATAACCAGCGAGGTCACCACTTCACCGACGCGCTGCGCCGATTCCACGCCGGAGTCGACCGCCGCCTTCACCGCGCCGACGTCGCCTTTCACCATCGCGGTGACCAGGCCGGAACCGACGTTCTCGTAGCCGATCAGCTCCACGTTGGCCGCTTTACACATGGCGTCTGCCGCTTCTATGCAGGCCACCAGCCCTTTGGTTTCAATCAATCCTAATGCGTCACCCATGATCGTTCTCCCGATTCAGGTCGTTATGCCTTGTGTTTAATAACGATTTTGTTGATGTCGTTGTGCGGACGGGCAATCACCAGCGAAGTCACCACTTCACCGACGCGCTGCGCCGATTCCACGCCGGAGTCGACCGCCGCCTTCACCGCGCCGACGTCGCCTTTCACCATCGCGGTTACCAGGCCGGAACCGACGTTCTCATAACCAATCAATTCCACGTTGGCTGCCTTACACATGGCGTCCGCCGCTTCCACACAGGCCACCAGCCCTTTGGTTTCGATCAGACCTAATGCATCACCCATGATTGTTTCCTCCACAAAGTCAGTTGATGGGGTCATCACCCGACTGCGCCGTGGGCCATTTGCCCCTGATACGGCCAGTCACTGGCACTATACCCCTTAAGTGATAATGCAAAATATAAATTCAATATATTAGACATATTTAGTTTTAAGCTCTGTTTTTCACGCTTGTAAGGCCGTTAATTTATTTGTTAATGCTGATTTTAATACGGGTAATAGCCGTGCTTACTGGTGAAAAAAGGCGGCTGCGGCGTTTCATCTCTCCCCGTCTCAAGCTTGTTAATAAAGTTGTTATCAGCCGGATTTTTTCGGTAACCGGGCTGGGCGCAGAGTGTGGCCCAGCGCAAGTTTTTATCCGGCCGCTGCACCGGCCTGAGGCGTGGCGGCGGGCGGTTTCAGCAGAGAAGGGGACGGGTTAACCTGGAAGGGATGCAGCGAAGAGGCGCAAAGCGCGGTGCCGTACATGTAAAACACCGCGCAAATAACAGAGTAAAGGAAGGGAATCAGCGGGCTGCGCCGGGCTTCAGCGTGCAGATATACAGCGGCGAGTTGATTGAACTGAGCAAGACCGTACGCGGGTTGATTTGCTCCACCGCCAGCAGCAGGCCGTCGTGGCTGTCTGACATTTCCCGCATAAAGTAGTCAAAAATCACGTCCGGCGACTGGTCGATGGAGGACTTGCTGGCGACCCAGCGGTTGATGCGGTAATAGCGGGTGCCGGGCGAGATACGCTTGCTGGTGTAATCAAACTGCACGTAGCGCTGTAAATAGAGCCAGCCGGCGGCGGAGTTGGAATAGCCTTCTACTACGATCGAACCTTTATTGTCGGCGTTAAAGCTGAAATGGATATTAACGTTGACGGATTCGGTCTCGGTATCTTCAAAATGCATAATCGCTTTGGTGGAGCAGTTTAACAGATCGTTACGCCAGATGGCTTCGTGCCGGGCGGCGATAAATATTGCCAGCAGCAGCAACAGCACAGAGCCGAAGAAAAAGCATTTCCCCCAGACTAATTTTTTCATACTGGCTTCCATGAATAATAAAAATAGTTATCGCAGTAGCTGAACGAATTATCCTGATGTTTGACGCAGTGCGCGAGGAAGGTGCGGCCTAATCCGTTGGACTGCAGCTTATCGCCGTAAAAGAACAGAAACTGCTCCCCGTTATGGTATTTGATGCCTTTCTTTTTCTTCACTGCGTTAAAGTTCTGCAGGTAATTATTGCGCATGCGCTGGTCCAGCATCATGTCGGTGGAAAACACCTCGACCGGCGTCTGCGCCAGCTGTGAAAAGCGCAGCGGCGTCAGGCTGCGGCCGTTGCTCCACGACCAGCCGAACAGCGCCAGCGCCAGCAACACCAGAACCGCGCCGCTGTAGCCCCAGTAGTGGTCATGTTCGCCGGCGGCAGCGGACGGCGGCGCGCTTGCCGGCTCTGCGGCAGGCGGCGCGGGTTCGCTGGCCAGTACGGCGGGGTGCAGCGGTGCGTCGTCAATCACCTCTATCTGCAGCTCGGGGTTCAGCTCCAGCCGGCCACGCGATACGGTGACGATCACGTTGTCGATGCCGTAGCGGCGGAACGCCTTGCGCAGCATGCTCAGATACTGGTTGAGGTTGCTGTTGGAAGAGACCAGGCCGTTATCGTCCCAGACGCGTTTCATAACGTCGTCGCGGCTGATAACGCCGGGATGCTGGATAATAAAGAACAGCAGGGCGTTGGCGGTGATGGTGAGCTGGGTATCGGACTTACCGCCGTCATTCAGCCGGAGTGAACCTTCGGTGGCGTCATAATCAAGAAAGGCATTTATTCTGTACTTCATTATCGCCCTCCGGGGTGTTGATAGCTCGCCATCGACCCGCTGCTGCCGGCATAGCCGGCAATGATGCCCAGCGCGGCATGGGAGATTTATCTAAACATGTGAACAATGATGCTGCGAATCATAGCCAGCGGCAGGTGGGGGGGACTTGATCGAGGTCAAGCCCCTTCCCGGCGGGGGAGCGACAAGCTGCAATTATGCCTGCCAGTTCACATTTCCGGCATAATGATATGATAGTAAAGATTTTTCCTAAAGCCGGGGCGGGCGCTGAGACCGGCGTCCGCCCCGGTGCGTTACAGCAGCCAGTCCAGCAGCACGACCCCCACCAGGCTGATCGCCCAGGCGATGGTGGTGGGCACCGACCACACCATAATCTGCTGCTTCACGTCCTTGATGCCCATCATGCGGTTCACCACCCAGAACATGCTGTCGTTAAAGTAGCTGAAGAACAGCGCGCCCATGGTCGCCGCCTGCGCCGCCGCCAGCATGTTGATGCCCGGCAGCTGGCTGACGATGGGTGCGGAGATGGAGGCGGCGGTGATCATCGCCACGGTGCCGGAGCCCTGGATCAGCCGCACCAGCGTGGCAATAAAGAACGGGATCAGCACCGGCGACAGCGGCAGGCTGGCGACGTGCTGCGCCAGCAGGTTGCCGGTGCCGCTTTCGCGCAGCACCGCGCCCAGCGCGCCGCCGGCGCCGGTCACCAGCAGGATGATCCCTGCCGACTGCAGCCCTTCCTCCAGCCGCTCCAGCGTTTGCTGTTTATCGACCTTCGGCATCAGGGTGCTGACCGCCAGCAGTACGCTGATCGCCAGCGCAATCACCGGCGAACCGAGGAAGGCGAAGGTCTGCCCCCACAGGCTTTCCGTCAGTCCGCTGAAGCCGTCGAGCTTCGCCAGCATGCCGTTGACCGCGTTGATAAAGATCAGCGCGATCGGCGTAACGATCGGCAGCAGCGACAGCATCAGCCCCGGCAGCGCCTTGGCGCCTTTTTCTGCCAGGTAGTTATCGTGGGCGACGCGCAGATCCTGCGGCTCCTCGTCATCCATACTCGGCTGAAAATCCGGGTACTTCTTGCCCAACCAGCGGGCATAGAGCACGATGCCGACCACGCAGGGCACCGCCAGCGCCAGCCCGGCTAGCATCATCGCGCCGATATCGACGCCGAAGATGCCGGCCACCCCCAGCGGCCCCGGCGTCGGCGGCACCGCGTGGTGGGTGATGATCAGTCCGCCGGCCAGCGCGACGCCTAGCGTCAGCAGGTTACGCTGGCCCTTTTTGGCCAGCGCCTTCACCAGCGGATAGAGGATAACGAACGCCGAATCGACAAAGATGGGAATGCTGACGATATAGCCGGTGAATGCCAGCGCCCACTCTTCGCGCTTTTTACCCAGCCATTTGATAAAGCTGTAGGCGATCTGTTCCGCCGCGCCGGAGACTTCCAACACCCGGCCCATCATCACCCCCAGCCCGATCACGATGCCGATGCTGCCGAGGGTAGAGCCGAAGCCCTTGGTGATGGTATCCACCGTCTGCACCGCGCTCAGCCCGCCGGAGATGCCGGCGATGGAGGCGGCGATCAGCATGGCGATCAGCGCGTGCACCCGGGTGCGCAGCACCAGAAATACCAGCACGAACACCGCCACCGCCAGGCCGATAATCGGAATATATAATTCCATGCTCAGCCCTCGCCCTGCGCCTGCTCATCGCTCAGGAAAGCGCGGATCGCCTGTTGAAAATCTTCATCGGCGCCAAAGCCCATCGCCAGCGCGCGGCGCACGTCGAAGTTGCCCGGCCAGCTGGCGACGATGCGGTTGATCGCCTCGTCCGGCTCAAAGCGCACCAGATTGCTGACCTGTTCGCCGGCGACCTCGCGCAGTGCCGCCAGCATCTGGCGCACGCTGACGCTGATGCCGGGCAGGTTGACGGTGCGCGAGACGCCGAAGGCGCTGGCGGGCAGGGTGGCGGCGTGAATAAAGTTCTGCACCACGCGGCCGGGGCTGGAGAGCCACAGCGTCAGCTCCGGTGATACCGGGCACACCGCCGCTTCGCCGTGCAGCGGTTCGCGGATAATGCCGCTGGCGAACGACGAGGCCGCCTTGTTTGGCTTGCCCGGCCGCACGCTGATGGTCGGCAGGCGCAGCACGCGGCCATCGACAAAGCCTTTGCGCGCGTAGTCGTTGATCAGCAGTTCGCACATCGCCTTTTGTGTACCGTAGGAGGACTGCGGCGTCACCGCGCAGCCGTCGTCGATCAGCGCCGGCAGCTCGCCGCCGAACACCGCCAGCGAGCTGGTGAAGATAAACTTCATCGCCGGCGCTTTGTGGCGCGCCACTTCCAGCAACTGGCGCGTGGCATCGAAGTTGACCTGCATGCCGAGGTCAAAGTCGCTTTCGGCGTGGCTGCTGACGATGGCGGCCAGATGGAACAACACGCCGCAGTCGGCATCGATCAGCGTTTCCGTCGCCTGCGGCTGGCTGAGATCGAGCGCCACGCAGCGCACGCGCGCGTCTTCTACCGGCGGGCGCGGCGTATTAATGTCCGCCAGGATCAGCCGTTCGAACGGCAGGACGTTGTTTTGCAGCAGCGCGGCGGCCAGACGCTGGCCGAGGAAGCCGGCGGCGCCGGTAATAATAATGTTCATGGTGATACTCCTGTTCCCTAGTGTTGTTATGGTTGTTGTGTCTTGTGTGGCGCGTCAGAGGTTGACGCAGTGCAGGCGCAGCCCGCGATCGTTAAGTTGCTGCTGCGCTTCCGCCGCCAGTGCGGCGTCGCACAGGATGTCGTCCAGCGCCTCCAGCGGGCAGACGCGGAACATGCCGTACTTGCCGAACTTGCTGCTGTCGGAGACCAGCACCCGCCGGCGCGCCACTTCCAGCAGCGCCTGTTTCACCAGCACTTTTTCTTCATGCGGCGTCGACAGCCCGTGCTCCAGATCCCAGGAGCTGGTGCTGATAAACGCCACGTCGATATTCAGCGTGCGCAGCAGCATGGCGGCGCTGTTGCCGACGCAGGAGTAGTTGCGCTGGTCCACTTGCCCGCCGGTGTGAAACAGGCTGAGCTGCGGGCGGTTCATCAGGTGCTGGATAATGGAGAAGTCGTTGGTGACCACCGTCAGGTTGAAGCGCTCCGCCAGGTTGCGGGCGATTTCAAAGGTGGTGGTGCCGGCGTCCAGATAGACCACCTGGCCATCCTCCACCAGGCCGGCGGCGTATTTGCCGATGGCGCGCTTATGGCGGTGGTGCAGCTGCATTTTTTCGTTGTAGGCCAGCTCTTGGCGCAGCGCGTCGCTCAGGCGCACGCCGCCGCTGACGCTGACCACCTTGCCCTCTTCCTCTAGCACGCGGATATCGCGCCGTACCGTCATATGGGACACGCTCATCAGCTCCGTCAGCGCGGCGATGGGCACCAACTGATATTCATGCACGTAGCGATAGATAAAATCGCGGCGTTCGGATGGGATCATGCACTCTCCTGTTGGCCGCTGACGCCTGCAGAACGCGCGGCTGTTATTTTTTGTTATCTGTGAAGATAATTGACGATCTGGTTTAACAAGTAAGCGATATTTGTCACAAATAGCGCGCAGGGGATGGATGGCTGCTAGGTAGTTAATTGGTTGAAAATATTTATATTAATTAAGGGTCGTTGATAAAGAGGCGTGCACAAAACGCTGTGATAAATAATGTGACGGCTAACATCTTTTGTTAGCGTTGAGGAGGGGAAACGGACGGCGGAGAGGGGCGCGATCGGCGCGACGCCGGGCTACGCTGATTTTTTCGGCACTTAACGCGTTGAATCGGTGATAACTGTTGCACCCCGATAGCTGGCAGGTATAATGCACCCGTTTTCCGCATTCTACTTCAGTGCCGAAGTGGCGAAATCGGTAGACGCAGTTGATTCAAAATCAACCGTAGAGATACGTGCCGGTTCGAGTCCGGCCTTCGGCACCATTTAGCAAGTAGCAGTGCAACAAGAAGCCACCGAGAGGTGGTTTTTTTGTGCCTGGAGTTTGGTGTTGCTGCTGTTTTCTGTGGTGTTAGTTCCCATCTGGCTCCAACTGATAGCTGTGTACATCTGGCCGCAGTGCTATTTGCCCTGAGAGTTTTAACATGTTGGTGCTGAGTATCACACTCCAGGCATTTGCCTATTAATCATACCGTTGCTATATGCATATACTCCGTGAGGATTTTTTCACTGAGGGATAAGTGATGTCTTCAATACCTGTTGCAGGGCCGGGGATTGGCATTGTGCGCAACAACATGAAAGAGGCGAGGAAACGCGGTGAACCACGAGGTATGGCGCTTCCTTTAACTTATTACTGGTTCTATCAGAAAGTTCGCAATAAAGGCCCGTGGGACTATAAGCAGTTTGACCCATATTGGGCTGATTTTGGTAACTTTAATTTTGGTGCAACGGGTTTTGCTGCGGGTATTCCGGTTAATATTCTCTTAATGGGAGCCGGATGGGCGCAAACCCGAGCTAAAACATCACGCTCGGAATGGGGAAAATGGTATAAAGATCCTCCCTATGGTGACGATCCCTCCGATCAGTATTGGATAAAGGAAGGAGTCAAATATGCCGCTGAAAACGGTTATTAAGTGGTTTCATTATTCCCTGACTGCCGTCTTGCTGATCGTTGTTATTGGCTTTGTGATACTTAATGCTGATGGGGATAAGATGACAGGCACCCGGTTGGTGAGTTCACAACAGCTTAGCGACAGCACCTGGCTCTATGTCACGGAATATTCAGGCGGCGGGGCCACCGTGGCCAACTCTTACCGCTACTATTTATCCGGGAAGCTGGAGGGGAATGTGAACGCCAGCCTTGCAAAGCAGGTTCCATTTCTGGTCGCTGCGGGTAGTGCAGCAAATGTCAGTGCTGATGGCGATATCATCAATATCAAGTACAGTGGTCGGGTGTTTTCTTTTAGTAATTCTGTGGTTTATGAGGTGAATGGGAAAACACAGATGCCGAATCTTCGGTTTGAGGTGAGTAATTGAATTGATAATGTATTTTTTATGTGTATAACCAATTTATTGTGATGTTTTATTGAGCGTTTTCGAGTGAAGATATAACATTCTCTGCTAAATAGCTGCGCCTAATACCGCTCCACTTTTGCCAGGCCATGTTTTCCTCCGGGGAATGGGCTGGCGGTTTCCATAAAATGCCGTACCTTTTTCAGCAGTTGCCACATTGAACGGCATTGATGGTTGCGCGTTATCGTGTTGTGCAACGCCTGCCATAACCGCTCAACGTGATTCACCCACGGCGAGTAAACCGGCTGATAAATCACCCTGAACTTCGGGTTCTCCTTCAGCCAGCGCTGGGTTTCCCGGCTTTTGTGGATAATGTAGTTGTCCACGATCAGCGTGATGGTTTTCGCCCGCCGGTACGTCGCTTTAAGCCGCTTCAGCAGGCTGATGAACAGCGCCGAACTTTTGCTGTTGCCGCCCACGTAGCTGACTTTGCCCGTGCCGCAGTGCAGTGCTCCGGCCAGATAGTATTTTTCGTTCTGTCCCGGCGTCACCACGCGTTTTTGCTGCCCGCGTAGCTGCCAGTCCGCACCGATTTTGGGATTAAGATGGATATCCACCTCATCTTCATAAAATACCGGATGCTCTGCGCTGCATTCGTCCAGTGCTTTGTGGATTGCCGCCATCTTTTCATCCTTATGCGGGTCACGGATACGCAGAGTTGGCGCGGCCCTGCGCCATACCATCCCGGCCGATGGCAGCCAGCGGCGAAGGGTCCCGGCATGTAACTGACATCCGGTTATCTCATTGATTTTTATTGCCAGCAATTCGGTACTCCAGCGTGAACGCTGATAGCCAAAATCACCGGGAGTGTGTTTTATCAACTCACGTAATAACGTGCAGATATGCTCAAAAGGCCAGCGACGGGAACGCCCTGCGGGGAGTGATTTGAGGCCTTCAACACCTGACTGCGTGAACCAGTTAATCCAGCGTCCGACGGAGGAACGGGCACAGCAGAGCGTTCTGGCAACGTCGATGACGCGGTCACCCCGATGTAGCATCAGCATGGCAGTCAGCCTGCGGGCATAATTTTTATCGTGCGTTTTATGGATTGCTTTCTGCATCAGGCGTCGTTCGTCACGGGGAATAGGTGCTATGATCGGCATCGCTCAGTCCGGTTAGTGATTTGGGATATTCAGCGATTGATCAGATCGCACAATCCGGACTGAGTTCCCTCAAAGTGATCTACTATTCCGCGCAGCTATTTAGGACATGCTCTGCTATTCCTACAGACTCCGGCAGTGGAAGCCCTATCGTGGAGTCAGACTAGGATTGTCTATCGAAATAAGATAGTCTGAGTATTATTACCACGAGTGATTATATTACTTCACAGAAGTGGTTAAATGCTCGGTGGAGAGAACATACATAATTATATAGAATGGGTATTATTCTTCCTTAGGGACCCTGCGGTTATGAGTGCGATCACATTACGTCAAGCATTGAGTGTACTTGCGAAGTCATCCTCTTTCTCCGTTACCACGGTGACAAATAGAAAAAAGGATGAACTCGATGAGTTAAAGGAAAAACTTTTTGTAAAACAAGAGATTGAAGTTGATCTACAACGTCATTTGGATGCTGCTAAGCCCGGTGAAATCATTTTTTTGTGCGGAAGTAGTGGGGATGGAAAGTCCGAAATTTTAACCCGTTGCCAGTCTGATCCTCGTTATCAGCAGCGATTTAGTTTCTATATGGATGCCACGCATAGCTTTGCACCTCGACAATCAGCTATTGATGCATTGAATGATTTATTTTCGAATCACCATCAGCAATCATCTCCGCTTCTCATCGGCATCAACACCGGTATGCTCGCAAATTTTGGCAGAGAAGGTGCTGAATGCCACTATGAGCTCCGGTCTGCAATTGACTCTTTTTTATCTATTCAGCAGAACGCAAACCGTCCTTATCGTAACGAAAATTGTACTTTTTTTGATTTTGAACATTATCCTAAATTCAAATTTGACGAAAATAAACAATACTCATCATTTATTAAAGAACTATTATATAATTTAACTCGTGATGATGAGGGTAATTTATTCTATTTTATTTTTCGGCGTGATGAATCTGTGAACCCTGGCCTGAAAGAGGTCGCGAACTTTAAACTACTTTGCTTACCTGGCGTACAGAATGTTTTAATTACGCAGTTATTTAAAGCCCGGCTAATTAAAGATCAGTTTGTAACAACAAGAACATTGCTGGATTTTTTGCATCATCTGCTGATGGGGCCTGGTTACTTATTTGATAACCTTTTCACTGGTGTAGAAAATGATCTGATTAAAAAGGTTTCTGATTTCGATCCCGCCAGATTGCATACTTATGAACTTGATCAGTTTATTTTACGCTATGAGCTTGGGCTGGCTGATGTAGAACTTGACGATTTTTTAGTCGCACTTGAGACGTTGCACATAAAGTTTGATCGCCAGTGTGTTAAGCCTGGTGACGCAACCTCATTGGTCCGGCTTTTTTGGCTGCTACAACACGAATCGCTGGGGAATGATTATCATCGGAAATTTTCCGCGTTCTTTAACGAATCGTTGTTTGAACGTTACTCAGAAATCTGGCATCTGCATAGAAATTACACAGCAGATCCGGAGCAAAAAAGGTCACTGAATCGCTTCTATATTTTCGAACTTATCGCGGGTATTCAGCGCTATGCGAACCGCAAAGCGCCTGAGTTAAGTATGCAAAAAGAAGAGTTCTTTTTGGGGGAATTCGGTGGGATTAAGATAACCGCACCGGTAGAGGTGAAGCCTGATTGGGATGCCATCCGCAATAAACAGACGGCCCACCCAACTGGCTTCGATGTTTATTTAAAAGTTGGGAAAAATCCACTGCCACATGTCCATGTCGGGCTTAATCTTTTTGAACTATTGGACAAGCTAAATAATGGCTATCGCCCGAATAAATACGATAAAAATGCCATTGTATTGCTAGATGAAATTGTTGATTTGATTGCAGAGCAGGCTAAATCTAGCAATGAAATTAAATTTTATGATGGCGGACAACGGGTTTATCGCGCAAAGGCGGATGACGACATGATCACTATTAGCGGTATGGAGGGCTAGAATAATGTATCCTATCTCAACCGCGTTAAAAGTTGGTAACAATCAAGTGGATAGTTACCTACCAGTTCGCAATAAAAACAATGATGTTAACTGGCAATTTGTCACCGGCCTAGTCCTTAGCTATGCTCTGAAGCGCAAAATAGAAGCCTACGATCCTGATCAATTCCGTGTAGATTGTAAAACATATATGCAGGAGCTGCTTGATGAGCCTGCATTCTGGTCCGTGTTGGAAAGAATGTATTTTTCCAGTCAGGATATTTTCCGTGTTTCCCCACTTTTTTTATTGTTTCACGCTCAGTTTGTGGGTGAAAAAATAAGTGCAGGCTCAACAGCAGATAAACGCCTTGGTACGTTGTTTGCCAATTTGATGGGCGATTTCAGTCTTAGTTATCCCATACGGGATAGACTGAACTTCATTGAGCAGAAAATGCTGAATAAGCTCAATGAAAAAATAAAGGTGTTAGGGAAAGGACCGTTTACCGAAGAGCAACCTTATCTTCCGTATATGGTAACGTGTTTTCAGTCCGATTTGGCGTTTCTGGCGGAACATCCACAGTACCTTTTACAGGAATTGACCAACACCCTGCGCTTGTATGCCTTTAGCTGGTGTGCACAATTGGCGCTCAATCTGGACAACTGGCAAGACGGTGAACCACAAAGCAAATCTCTGTTTTTTATTCTTGACAGTGAAAAAGCCAGCTCCGAGCGAGAAAAGGTGAAGCGTTATGGCTATAAGCTGTTCGCTAGCCAGAGCGAAAAACTTTTCCCGGTGCTCTCTGCGCTGGAGGTTTTACAATGGGGAAAAGGACAAAAAAAGCGTCCGTTATGGCAGATTTATCAAGACGCCCTGAATGATTCAGACTCATCTTTTCAGGTATTAAATGATCTTAACGATTATTTGCAGGAATTTATTATGGATCGCGGTCTTCTGATTCGTGACCGTGCAACAAACCTGGAAAGTGCATTCAAACAGCTATTATCCGTTGCCGTAGAGCAGTTTCAGGGTAAAAAAACTGACCGTGCGACGGTAAATCGTAAATACGTTAATGAATTGGAAAATCAGATTTGCACTGACTTCATTCAGGTGCGCGGCCGTGCGGGGAAAGTGTTAGTGCTGAATCAGGATCGTCTGCTGTTACTAACCAATCTCACCGTGGGCAAAAATGACAAACTCCGCCTGCATGAACTGCTGAGTGGTTTTGAACAGCGCGGTTTTTATCTGGATAACCAGTCGGCGCAAACGCTGGTGGCGTTTTATGAACGCATGGGAAATGTAGAACGAATGAGTGACAGTGGAGACGCCGTGTATGTCCGTAAAACAGTATGAAATCTATCTGGCGGAAACCTTTATTGAATGGGTTGGTGGTATCATCCAGCCGGGTGAGCGCTACCAATTTAAATCTCCCGATCCCGATAATGCTTTAAAACTCTGGGAAGCATTCGTCTCTCTGTCGGACGGTAATCAGCTGGAAATTTCGCCAGGGCAACATATTAATTTCCTCTCTTGCAATGGTATTCAGCTTATTCCGGTACTGCACGGTGTTGAGGCTCCAGCATTCACAGAAAACTATATTTCTCATCTGCGTGATAAAGTGGCTGGGCGCAGCGGCGTTTTCGCCCAAACGGCACTGTTGATTATTCATAACAGTATGCTCGATACCCTGATTAACAGCACGAAAGATGTGGCGGCCTCGGATGCTATCTGGTATCCACAAACCTTCAGTCGTCATCTGGAAAAACTCATTACCACCGACAGTAACCGTTCGGAATTATCCCGCTGTTTGCTCGATGATCAACTAGCGACGGTACTGGATGAGGGTGCTACCGTATTTGGTTTCTCGTCGCTGTATCGCTTGCTGGATGATGGCAATCTTGATTTCTCCGAGCTTCATCTATTTAAAGATGATGAACTACTGAACTATAGCCAGAAACAGTTACGCACCCGACTGAATGAAAATCGGAAATTATATCGCCAGATAGAAGACAGCGTTGAACGCTACGGTGGACAGCTGGAGAATGTACTGCCTGAGTTTAGTACAAAATTCATTCAGGAGCATTTTTACGATAAAGATGACTGGCGTGAGCTCGATTTCTCCGATTATAGGAAAGAGAAAGAACAGAATAGTGAACAAAAACTGGTGCTGGAGAACGTCTCCGTCGAAAACGGCGAGGTTTGGCAACGGGCGAAAAGCGCCAGTAAGGCAGGCAAACGTGATATCAGCCTGCTGGTGCAGGTGCAGCCAGGGCAATCAAAGGCTGAGCTAGAGTTCAGTTTCCAGGGTAATGATCTTCAGGATAACCAGATAAAGATTGCCCATAATCGCCAGTTAAAGAATGCACCTTTCTGGCGCACCAGCCGGGCGGGCGGCAAGACTTCCCGCATTATGGCGTCGGTGCCTTTTGACGGGCATCCCTGCTTCTTTAGTCTCGAACTGACCAACCGCAATAATTCAGCCGAAGAGTATAAATTTCGCCTGTTGTTGGTCGAGCAAGGGCAATTCTGGCTAAACGATATTCAGCACTGCTACCGCGTTGAGCCAGGTAAAGATCAAATAACCCTGCAACTGGAAGATAACACGCTGCGTATTGCCGAGTCTGGTAACCTGATCTGTACGTTGGATGACGAGAGCGAAGACATCGACTGCCAGCATTATGCTCTGGTGAATTTTGAGACGTTGGCAAATCAAAGTGACTTGGTTCAGTTTACGCTCGTTTCCGGTGATTCCCGTCTGTCGTTTAACATCGAGGGGCCGGGAGCCGAAGAGGGGCTAACGCTTCCACTACTTTTTGACCAGAGCCGTTTCAATAAGTTGTTCAAAGAAGAGGGCAATGCGACCTGGAACCGACTAAAAGGGCGTATCATTCTTGATAACACCGAGCACAAGGTCGTCGGTGTTCGTCAGCAGTTGTTGATGCTGGAAGCCTCATTAATTGAGCGCCGTCTGTTGGGGACTGGAAGTGACGATAGCGAGTTTGCGCTGGATGAGCTTCTTGCCAGTTACCCCGATCTCCATAACGCCTATGAGCAGTTATTTGTCTACTATCAGCGTCGTAACACCCTGCCGAGTCTGGTGTCGTGGTCAGCGGAATATCGTACGCTGGTTAGCTACATTGTTACTACGTTTGAACAGGCACTCCAGCAAATCGGCCTGAGCAGAGCGCTGACAGCGCAGGAGAAACGTCTTCTGCATCTGGGGATTTGCCGCAATGATAGCCATGAGCGCCTCTCTCCACTGCATCCGCTAGTGCTGGCCTACCATCTACAACTGGCAGAAACTATCGTTGCGGAGTCGGAACAGCACGATTCGGCTTCATTTGCCACACTACCGCCGATCACTCTTGATCGCTTGATGGTTTCCGGGTTAATGCCGTTTGTTTACCACAGTGAGCATGAATACGCACAACTACAGCCGGTGGAGGAAAACCGCTTCTGGATTGATGTGGTTCCCCAGCGGCAGGTCAGCCATGACTACGTTAAACGTCTGGTAAAAGACAAACTCAATGAGTTCACAGACGCTTACGCCAGGTTGTTCCAGAGCGCTGAAAACAGTGCGTTGATTATCAATGCCATCAATCAGGGGAACGCCAAAGAGCTGTTTCTGGGATTAGTAGAGTATTTTAAGCAGGAAAAAGAGCACGCTATTTCGGTGCATGTGAACTGCTATGATGAACGCCTGCTGCCCAATATGTTCGATCACTTTGCCGAAAGTGGCAGTTATGAACAGCTTAAAAACGATCTCGATCTGAATAGCGGTGTATGGCGGGCGGAAGCTGATATGCTGATTGATTTGCTCCGCAGCCGGTTAACGTTCAGCAAATTTGTTCTGCCGTCAGAAAGCGACAAGCTGGCCTATGCACATCTGGCATTTTTCACCAATACAGCACCTGTAGATTGCCGCCAGATCCGCATTGAAGATGCGTCCAGCGGGGTATTGTGTCATGGATTAATAGCTGGGGAAGGTGCCGAAACGCAGGGGGATGCTTACTTTACCGCGTTTGGACTGCGTGATGTGGATACTGAGTCCTACTGCGCCCTGCGTCTTGCCCGACTAATCGGCTGCCTGTGGCAACCCGCACGTCAAAGCAACAGCCAGTATCATGGGCAAGGGATTGGCCTAGCTGTAAGCGGCAATTTTAAACAGCTACTCAATTACTCCTACAATAGTGCGCTCTGGACCACCATTATCGATCCCAAAGTCACCCTCGACTTTTTCACCAGCCAGAAAGATGTGGTGCTTATCCACTATTCTGACCAGTACACTAGTTGTGCAGGCTATGATGCCGTCACGGTCACGAAGCAGGTTGATTTGTTCCTGCGCCTGCTCCAGACCGGAAGCCAGTCAGGGCAATCAGCTATGGACAGTCAGCATCTGTTGGCTGAATTTAACGCCTTTAACGGCGAATGGCTTTTGAAAATGCTGCGCTCCAGTGAAAAGGAACGTAAAGAGAAGCACGGCATTATTGGCGCGTATAAATTTGTACAATCCATGCTGCATCAGTCCGATATTTGCTGGATTCCGCTATCGGTGGCCGAAATGATCCGCGTGTCTGGCAACGTCGGGCTGAAAATGAAAGAGAGCGATTTATCGAGAAAGTTACAAGGGTATCGTAAAGGTGCGATCTCTGATGATGTGCTCTTTGTTGGATTCAAAGAAAACCGCCTCTATCTGTTACCGCTGGAAGTTAAAACCGGGGCACGACCGGACTACAGCTATGCAGGCAAGCAGGCTCATGAACTGAAACGTTATTTACAGCAGGATATTCTAGAACCACAAACGCTGGCATCACAGCTGTACCGGGCGCTCTTTATACGTCAGGTGTTGATGCAAGTGGAGAAACTGCGTCTGTACGGTGTGCTGGACAGCAACAAACTGGCTCCCTTGCTGGATCGACGTGAATGGTGGTTGACGGGCGACTATCAGTTAGGTGAGTTGGCCGACTATGCTGACGGCTTCGTCGTGGCGCATGTGGACAGCGCAGCCTGCTTCGACCTCTCTTATAAAGAGACAGCGGAGAATATCTTACAGATCGAAATCCCTTATTCACTGCTGCCTTCGCTGATTGCCGCACAGGGGGATGAACTATCTCTTGCCGAACGTTACCGGGTGCCGGAAAAATACCGGCTTAAGCCTGAGTGTGATGCCAGTCCTTCACAACCCGAGGTCGTGGTAGAAGTCACAACGCCGACTGCTGCACAGCCCATTTCGGAACCGGAGTCTTTACTGCCTGCTGTACCGGTGGTGACACCTGATATTAGCGATACTCCATTACAGATCCTGTTTGGTCATGATGCTGTGCGTCAGAGCCCGTTACATTGGGAACCAACCAACACCGCGAAGTTCATGAATACCAATACCGGCATTATTGGAACGATGGGCACCGGTAAAACTCAGTTTACTAAATCGCTGGTCACACAGTTGATTCGTAATCAGTCCTGTAACGTTGATGGTAAACCTATTGGTTTGCTGATCTTCGACTACAAATCAGACTATGTGGACGAGGCTTTTCTTGATGCCACGGGGGCGAAAAAGTACAAGTTATTTAAGCTGCCTTACAACCCCTTATCTCTGTTTGGCGACACGCCAATGCTACCAATCCACACTGCTGGTGGACTATCGGAAACGATGGCGAAAGCCTATGGGCTGGGCCATAAACAGCAGCTCAAATTAGAAAATCTAATTTTAGACTGCTACGAAGCGGCAGGTATTTCTCCAGAAGATCCGACAACATGGTCAAGAACTGCGCCGACGATTGAAGATGTATGGCAGCGCTTCCTCGATCAGGAGAAGGTTGAAGAGGATTCGCTTTACGCAGCACTTTCTAAACTGGCGCGTTACAAGATATTCGAGACTATCCCGGAGAAGATGACCAGCTTGTACGAATTGATTGACGGCGTCACCGTGATCGAACTGGCTGGTTACCCGCCAGAAGTGCAAAACCTGGTAGTCGCGCTCACGCTGGATCTGTTTTACGCTCAGATGCAAAAGCGCGGTAAACCGGTGGTGCGGGGGGATTATCGTCAGCTCACCAAAATGATTCTGGTGGACGAAGCCGATAACTTTATGCGTCAGGATTTTTCCAGCCTGCGTAAGATCCTTAAAGAAGGCCGTGAATATGGCGTTGGTGCGATCCTGTCAACGCAGGAAATTACCCACTTTAAGACAGGGGATAACAACTACGCTTCCTATATTCTGACTTGGGTTATTCATCGGGTGTCAGAGATTAGGAATGCAGATATCAAGGCGGTGTTTAACGTTGACGATAAAGGTGAGCAGGAATCTTTGATGGGGCAGATTCGGCAGCTTGAGAAGCATTTTAGCCTGTATGTTGATGGGGATAAAAAGGTGAGAAAAATGCGCGATAAAGCATTTTGGGAGTTGAGTGGAAATGAGTGATTCAACACCTCAAAATATCTGCACGCTTTTTAGCGAGCTTTGGCGTAGACTGAAATTGGTATTCAGTAATCATTACTTTTTGGGGTTTTTTATATTAATTGTGGTGATTATAGGTAGTATAAGTATTTGGTTTACTGCTGTCTTTAACAATTCACCAGGAAGACTTGACCGATTGATAGTAAACATGAATACGCTTAATTTTCTCGCGTTTTCTGCTCCGCTATTAGCTACTACTATTTTTGAAAAGGCAGTCAATATTATTATAAATCGTAATGAAGTCGATGCTAGTAATATTGCAGTTCTTCTTTGGTTGCTATTTGGTACAGTGTTTACAATTTCAGCCATTATCGTACTGTATAGTATTGGTTCCGGTAATGGAAGTTATTTTTCATGGTATTCATTATTCGCATGGATTATATCTTTAATGTATTGGGCTGTTGCTAACATCGAGAACCCTAGTTACTCAATGAATGTTGATTCAAAGTCTGCATCTGGTGGTGCTGAAGTTGGTTCAGCTAGTTCTTTGAATAGGTGATAAAATGCCATTTTATGAAGGTCAAACAATAAAAGTCAAACAGCCTTTTGGCGACTTTTATATAATTTCGATTCCGGCTAAATTATTAGTTCAAGTTTGTTATTCTTTTGCGGCTAGATATGGTGACGATGTCTTATCGGGAGTGCAACGAGGAATTAATGAAAATAGAGTTAAAGCGATAGCACAATTCTGTGCGACAAGTGATGCAATGTTTCCAACGTCAGTAATTTTATCGGTCAACCTTGATGAGAATGGAGAATCACCATTACATCCTTGGTATATTAATGATGATTCTAAATTAGTTATCCCAACTTCAGATGAGATTGCATCTATTGTAGATGGTCAGCATAGAGTTGAAGGACTTAAAAAAGCATTAGAAAAAAATGAATTATCTGCTGACTTTGATATTGTTTGTGCCATTTACTTCGAATTACCAGCACCGAAACAAGCTGAAGTATTTGCAACAATTAATTTTAATCAACAGAAAGTTGATAAAAGTTTAGCTTATCAGTTGTTTGGCTACGATTTGGATTCTGTTGAAAGCAAGTATTGGTCCCCTGATACACTCGCTATTTATTTAACTAGGTTGCTAGACAAAGAAGATGATTCCCCATTTAAAGGGCATGTCGATTTTGGAATGAAAAAAATGGACCTAGCCATTCAATATGAAGGGGGGGAAGATTCTTTTGATAAATGGTATGTATCTACATCAACTATGGTGCAGGGTATTTCATCGTTGATAACTACTAATCCGTCTAAGGATAGATATTTTTTGCATAAAAAAAGAATAATAAGAAGAAGTCGTGAAGTTCTGAGTGATATAGAAATGAAAATAACTCCACCATTAAGGGGGTATTATATTGAAAATAAAGATGGTCAAGTTTATGATTTAGTAAAAGATTATTTCACTTGCTGTGATGAAATGTTTTGGAGACGAAGTGATATTTCTTTTATGAGAAAAACAATAGGTATTCAAGCATTGTTTGATTTTTTGAAATATGTTCTTAATTATATTAATAAACATGGCCAAAAAATTTCATCTGAACAGGTTGAATTATATTTGAAAAGAATAGATCCTGATAAGCTAATTGGTTTTAATATTAACTACTCAGGGGTGGGGCGTACCCAAATTAGAGACTTTTTAAAATCTGAATGCGGTATTAATTAAACTTGTCAAGAGAGATATGTAATAAGAGCCACTCTTCTAATTTAATTAGAAGAGTGGCTCTTTGCCTCAACTAAACGCCATTAGAGAAATCTTTTAAATTACGATAATTCCTTAGCGCTGCAATTCCATCTTCGACATGCGCAGCCCATGCCTTAATCATCGCCTTCTGCTCCAATTGTGGATAAAGCATCTTTAACACCAGTTCTGTAGCTTGCAGTGTTTCCCCAAGCCACGTAATTTTATCCAGCACTAGCGAGCCATCCAGCTTCTTACTATCCCGTTCAGGCGAATAGCGAAACTCACTCTCCACCGAGCGGAAAAATGCCAGCCGAGCCGCGACATTTGGCGTAATCCCAGTATATCCTTTTAACTTCTTGAGCTGGTCTTCAGTCTGACGACTAAGCACCATTCGATTCGGGAGCATCAGACAGCCTCCTTAGTTAGTTCCCAGAAATAACCGGGTTTCAGCGCAGATGATTTGGTATGCGCGTTAAACACAATCTCATAAGCATGAGAAATATCATCACGCAGTCGATCGACGAAATAACGCTCGTCCACTTCAGTATCGGTGGATAGCAGCACAACCTGATGGCTGGCCTCCGGGAAATAATGATTAATCAACTTATCCCGGTGCTGAGAGTCCAGACGCCCTAACGGTGTATCAATAATCACCGGGAAATCACGCCCAGAGGTTTTTGCCAGCGCCTCAAGAATGGCAATCGCATAAATCTGTTTTTCACCCGCAGAAAGCAGCTTACGATTAATCACCGACCCCTTTTCATCCACCAGTTCAACATCAAATGTCTGTGGATTTATGTGCGCATTAAGCTGTAAATCCTCTTTACGGGCCAGCTTGTGGTAGGCAATTTCAAAGTTAGCAGATAACTTTTTCACTCGCGCCTGCGTTAGTACATTGCTGTAATAATCGAGCAGGTTAATGGTCTCTTGTGCATTTTTAAATGCGCTGCTCAAACCATGCTGGCTACGGGTGATGTCATGTGCTTTCTGTACCTGACGAACACAGTCCAGTTGCTGCTGTTTCGTCCGTTTAGCCTCTTCCAGTAGAGAGCGGTATTTTTGCCGCTGTTTTTCACGCTTATGATCGAGATCGCGTAATGCTGCAAAGATATCCATTAACTGCTCGTCTTCCGGGGCGCGAGCAATATTGGCAGCGGCCTGCTCCAGTTGTTGTTCAATATCCGCTAATTGATGGCGGTACATATCAAAACGCTGCCATGCTTTTTTGCTGTCCTGCTCAATGGATTGCTGGAGCATACCGGCTTCACGTTCAGAAATATCAAACAGCAAATCACCTTTTGGTTTGGCTGCCATATATGCGTCCAAATTATTGGTAATCGCTTCGGTAGCAATGGCTCTGGTACTACTCTCACTGCTGGAACGGAACGCGATATCATTTTTGAGTTGAGTTAAAAATTGATTTAACTCTGTCTCAAAAATTTTCGCCTGCTTGATCTGCGCTTCATTGGCAATTTTTTCCAGCAACCGCGACAACGTATTAGGCGCTAATGCATAGGGCAACGATCCATCGCATTCCTGTCGTAACGCTTTTTCCAGACGCTCTTTTTCTTTTAACAGCGTTTCAACTTTCTGTTTTTCCTGTGCTTTGGTCTGGGCAAATGCGCCGCCCTGCGCATTTAACAATCCCTCATGGCGAATAATGTCCTGGGATAAAAATTCGATCCGCGAGTTGACGAAATCGGCCTCTTCCAGCAATTTCTCTGCCTGACCGGCAAGCGTTTTAATCTTTGTCTCAAGCGCTTCGACCTGCTGTTGCTGGGAGCCACCTAACTGCGCGGTTTGCTGGCGTTTGACAAAAATCATCAGGTCATTTTGCAGTCTGGCAATCAGATCCAGTCCCAACAAACGACGCACCGCTGTACGCAGAATATTGCCGGATTCATCTTCCGCCAACTCTGCAATCTTCTCTCCATCAAAAAAGAAAAGATCGGCAACACCGTGAGGAATTAATTCATTCAAAAACCCCTGGCACTGGTCATAACTGAGTTCACTACGCGGTTGTCCATCCTGCTGCAAAGAGAGACGATCTTTCTTTCCTTTCTTCCAGCTACGCGTGACGGTGAATTCAGTCTCATGACCGTTTTGGTTGTAGGTAAAGGTCAGTTCTACTGCGGCTTCATCCGGACGCTCTGCTGTATACGTCCCGTTGTGCACCAGTGCTCCGAGTTGTTCAACATACTCCTGCTGCTGCATTGCCGAGCCAAACGCTAAACGCCCATACAGTGCCAGTCGAATTGCCGACAAAATAGATGTTTTCCCTGCACCATTTAAACCACCAAATAGCACAATCGGGCGAGGGTTTACTTCATGCGGGCGCTTTCTGGGAGCCAGATCGATGGTGTGTGTGCCGCAAAATACGCGAAAATTATGTAATACTAGTTGCTTAATGAGCACGTTCATTTTCCTCATCGATAAGCACAGACGATTCGCCCGCATCGATAATTCTGCGCTGTAATGTCTGGAGTTCAGCTTCTAGCTTATCCACCTCTTCCTGATGAATATCCCGATCGTTGCGTTTTTGCAGCGTTGCCTGTTGCTGCTGGATCTCTTCTAGGCTGCCCCAGTCCTGCTTCAAAATTGTGCCGAGCTTGTCAAAAATCCCCTGACGACGACTTAACCCTTCCATTGAGGTTTCCAGCTCAATCAGTTTCATTACCATTTCAGGTACTACGTCAAACCCTTGCGTTATCTGTACCAGCAAATCAGCATCGCTGGCATCAAAGCGAGACTGATCGTCAACCACCCAATTCAGATCCTGCTGATATACCTCGCGGTAAATCCCCGGCAATGTATCGTACCAGTCTGGCTCGTTAGGGTCTTTCAACCACTCCTGGCGGATAGCGTGCAGCTCCGGCTGGGTAATTAACGTAATCGTGTGGCCTTGGGCGTTTAAATCACGCTCAATTTCCAGTAAGTCTTTTAACCACTGCTGGCGGTATTTGAGCCAGTAGGGGCCAGGAACATGCTTACGCTCTGCACTGCGATCTTCGCCGTCTTTAGCGTACTGATAGCTCACCTTACCGGTCCGGCGTTTATAGTTGCGATAGGTGTCTTTATTCGCCGGATCGGTGGTAAACGCCAGCAGATCACGATATTTCAGCAATGGCGACATCCATTCTTCGCCATTTTTGATCAGACTTTCCATCGCTTTATCTTTGGTGACTACGGTACAGGTCCAGCAGCCAAAACGAGAGTTCCCGCAAGAGGGGGTACTTTCGTCGATCACCAGGGGACACTCACCCTGTGCGGAAGAGTCCATATACAGCGTCCACAGAGGACGATTGTTTCCACCCCATGGGCTTTCCCATTCGTCGATATCTTCAGGAGCATAGCGGAACGCGCCGCGCAGCAGTTTCCAGACATCTTCTACATCCCAGGTATCAATAGGGGTATAGATAAACGCATTTGCCAGAGTGGTATGCCGGGCTAGGCGTGAGCCATCAATTTTGTGCTTTGCGATTACCTGAGCACGGGAGGCACTCTCGCTGCTACGTGAGCCGAGGACAACAATCACCTCATCAAATTGGCTGACTTTATCTTTAATAAAGTCACTGACCGGGTTGATCTTCATACGCTCGGTACACCAGCGAAAACTACGGGTTGGGGCCGGATAACCTTTCCCCAGTAAATTGACCCAGAAGGTTTCATTAGTCTTAGGCGTTACCGCATGTTGAGTGATTGGCAGACCGTTACGCTTTGCGCCTGCCTCAATCTGCAACATCGTTTTCTTAATCAAATCCACAACTACTGGCGTTTCCACTAGCGTATCGGATGACACCAAAAAAACATCTTTGCTGCGCATTTCCGGAGGCAGACCGAGCAATGCCAAATACACCAATGTGATTACGGCGGAAGAGTCTTTCCCTCCACTGTAGCCAATGACCCACGGACGCTTGTCCGCACAATAAATTCTTTGTACTTCGGCAACATATTCGGCCAGAGGGCGTCCGGCAAACTGCTCCTGATTAATAAAATCTTCATATTCGGCCAGATCAAAGGCCTGGACTAGTTTACTCATAAGACAACCATTTGAGCTTCAAGCTCTTGTTCTTCAAGGGTGAGGGGAAGCGACAATGCATTTTTTAGAGCATTATAAGTCAGTTGAATAGCTATACTGGTTTTACTCAGTTTTCCGTGTTGCATAGCTCGCTTAATCAGGTCGGGATTACTTTTACGCCAGTCAAAGGTTTTGAGTTCAATGATTTTTTGTTGCCATTGCTCAGGATACGTTGTCAACAAGCTACGTCCCAGCAACCCTAATGCTTGGAGACCAATACCGTGCGCATGTACGTAATCTTGACGCAACTGTGCTGGGGAGACCTCTTTGCGGGCTGCGAGTTGCCAGTCTGGCATAACTTGAAAAATAGCTTGCCAGTATGTTGTTGCAATATTTGTGCTTTCTTCGAAATCTTCTTCTTTTGGGTCTTTGCCTAGAAGCGCACGGGTAGACTGTTTGATACTACTTAAGGTGAATAATTTGTTGGATAACGTACTAATGCTAGATTTCTCTAACTCTGTTAGCCCCACAAACGGTTCTACAGACATTGCTAGGTATCGAGCTAGGTTTGAGCTAACATCGCGATGGTCGTATAGTGCTGAAAGAGAAGGACTAGGGCGAATTGCATACTTATTCAAATCAGCAAACATTTGCTGACTACGTTTGAGACCTTCATCGACAAAGAACAATACAGGGATGTTATCCTGGCCAAGCTCCGGCTTTTGTTCTAAGGCATCCTCAATAGCCTTACGGCGATGTTGGCCATCATTGATTAGTATTTGTGCTTCCATCGGTACACGTAACATACCGAGGTTGTTTGAGCCGGAAAATTCGTCAAACTGTACATCAATAGCTATTGATGCCGTCAAGGCAGAAAATATGTAATCTTTTGGATTTTCAAGTAAATACCTAGCCATTTCAGGGATTCTTGACTTGTTTAGGCTCCTTTGTGCCCTGAGCTCAGGCGGCACTTCGTTTTCATCAAAGCTGAAAATTTTAGGGATGACGCGCATTGGGCACATCGCGACATAAAAGGGTTTTCCCGCTTGAATGCCACGTATTGCGGGGAATGAGTAGCAGTAATCTACATCAATATTAGCCATTGCGGTAACCTTCCTTCTAAACTATCCATGTAAAATCATTTACGTCATATTTTACGTAATTAAAATTCAATTTTCACGTAAAAAATGTTGTTGTGCGAAGTTTTTTGAGAAAACAACCTGAAAGAGAGCATGGTTTAACCATGTGGTGTGATACTGATTCCAAATTCTAGATCACACTTTGACCTTTTAATTTTTGTGGGTTTTGGCTTGGTTGTTATCATTATGTGTGAATATATTTATTCAATATGAGAATCACTCCATTTATTTTAAAAGCCACAGAGTAAAAGTAACTAATTAATTACCTTTAGTTTATTCAAACCATTTACCCGATATATCTTAGACCCCACCGATTGACGGTTCAGCTGAGAAAGTGCTCTTATCTCATCCGGTTCAGGATGGCAGGATTTTCATATGGAAAATGGACAGGGTAAGTCATGAACAAATGGATATTATCAGGAGTAATACTCCTGCTGACGGGGTGCCCCTGTAAATAGACCCACTTTAGTTCCATGCACTTTTTGAGATCTCGGCCTGGTAATGCTGTTGGCGATACTCCTCCGGTGTCATATTATTCAGCGATTCATGCGGACGTTCACAGTTATATTCTGACAACCATTTCTCCGTGAGCTCACGCACTTCATTCAGTGTTCGGAACAGATAAAAATCGAGTACTTCTGTACGGTATGTCCGATTAAAACGTTCAATAAAAGCATTCTGTGTTGGTTTCCCCGGCTTGATAAATTCCAGCTTTACTGCATGCTTTTCTGCCCATTCAGCCAGTGTCAGAGAGATAAATTCCGGGCCATTATCCATGCGAAGCATTATCGGATAGCCACGGTTTGCCGCTATCCTGTCGAGAACACGAACCACTCGCTGGGCGGGTAGATTCAGGTCTATTTCAATCGTCAGTGCCTCTCGATTAAAGTCATCGACGACATTGAACGTGCGAAAACGACGACCGCAGATCAGGGCGTCATGCATGAAGTCAACAGACCAGCTCTGGTTCAACGCTTCAGGCGTAGCGAGCGGTGATGGATTACGTACCGGCAGACGCTGCTTGCCTTTGCGACGAAAATTCAGCTTCAGCAGACAGTAAATACGGTGGACCCTTTTGTGATTCCACGGATATCCCTGCCGTCGCAGAACCTGAAACAACTTTGGAAAACCATAGCGTGGATACCGTTCGGCGGCAGCCAGTAAGGCGGAAATAACAGGCTCGTCACGCGTAGTATTCGGGCGGTAATGGTAAACCGTTTCTGCTCAGGTTTAGGCTCCGGCAGGCCTGACGGATACTCAGTCCAAACGTCGTTATCAGATGTGTGACCAGCTCACGCTTAAAGGCTGGTTTCAAAGCTTTTTTTCGATAACGTCTTTCAATGCCCGGTTCTCAAGGCTGATGTCGGCAAACATCTGCTTGAGACGTCGGTTCTCGTCCTCAAGATCTTTTATTTTTTTAATATCAGAAGCTTCCATGCCACCGTATTTAGACTTCCAATTGTAGTAAGTCGCTTCAGAGATACCTGCCTCGCGGCAAACATCCTTAACAGTTCGTCCGGCTTCAACGGACTTAATCACGGCGATGATCTGATGCTCAGTAAAACGGGCTTTACGCATAGCGATCTCCTTCGTTGACAGAGTGAGTATGCCGGAAGATCTCTAAATGTGAATGGTTCGATTATGCGGGGTACTTACAGCTTTAGCACGTGGAGCAATATGTTTGTCGTGGGCGAGTTCTTTTATGCAGCGGTCTTAAATCAGCCGGCGTCGCATGTGATTATCGCCGGGTTTTCTGTGTCTTCTGACAGCACACTGCTCTGACAGGCCGAGTCAGGCGCAGCCCGCAGGCTGCGCTTATCATGATGACGTTAGCCCTTCAGCGTTCCGCCGTGGGTTTTAATCACCTGCTGATACCACCAGAAGCTGTCCTTGCGGCTGCGGTTCAGCGTGCCGGAACCGTCCTGGTTCAGGTCGACGTGGATAAAGCCATAGCGCTTGCCGACCTCCGCCTTGGAGGCGCTGATCAAATCTATCGGCCCCCATGAGGTATAGCCCATCAGCTCCACGCCGTCGTCGATCGCCTCGCGCACCTGCACCAGATGGTCGTTCAGGTAGCTGATGCGGTAGTCATCGTGAATCTGGCCGTCGGCGTCCGGCTGGTCATTGGCGCCCAGGCCGTTCTCCACGATAAACAGCGGCTTCTGGTAGCGATCCCACAGCGTATTAAGCAGCGTACGCAGGCCGAGCGGGTCAATCTGCCAGCCCCACTCCGAGCTGGCCAGATGCGGGTTGGGCACCATATCCAGAATATTGCCGCGCAGCTTCTCCACCAGCGCCGGGTCGGCGGTGACGCAGCCGGTCATATAATAGCTGAAGGAGATAAAGTCGACGGTGTGGCGCAGCGCCGCCAGGTCTTCCGGCAGAATCTGCAGGCTGATGTCATGCTCGCGGAAGTAACGCTGCATATAGCCGGGATAGGCGCCGCGGCACTGCACATCGCCAAAGAACTGCCAGCTGCGGTTGTCCTGCAGCGTGGCGAACACGTCCTCCGGCTTACTGGAGAGCGGATAGGTCAGGCCGCCCAACAGCATATTGCCGATGCGCGCGTCCGGGATCAGTTCGTGGCAGGCCTTCACCGCCAGGCCGCTGGCCACCAGCTGGTGGTGTATTGCCTGATACACCGCCGTGCGGCTGCTGCCCTCCGGCAGGCCGACGCCGGTCATCGGCGCGTGCAGCGACATATTAATCTCATTAAAGGTCAGCCACAGTTTTACCTTGTCGCGGTAGCGGTTGAACACCGTGCGGGCGTAACGCTCAAAGAAGGCGATGACTTTACGGTTGCCCCAGCCGCCGTAGTTCTCCACCAGCGCCCAGGGCATCTCGTAGTGCGACAGCGTCACCAGCGGCTGAATATTGTGGCGCGCCAGCTCATCGAACAGCCTGTCGTACCAGGCCAGCCCGGCTTCGTTCGGCTCCTGCTCGTCGCCCTGCGGGAAAATACGCGTCCAGGCGATGGACACCCGCAGGCAGCTGAAGCCCATCTCGGCGAACAGGGCGATATCCTCCGGGTAGCGGTGATAAAAGTCGATGGCGACGTCTTTAATGCTGAAGTCGCCGGGCGTGCGCTCACGCACCTGGCCGAACACGCCGTCCGGCATCACGTCCGAGGTCGACAGCCCTTTGCCGTCCGTCAGATAGGCGCCTTCAACCTGGTTGGCCGCCAGCGCGCCGCCCCATAAAAAACCGTCCGGGAATGTCTTATTCATGGTTATCTCCTTTGTTGTTGCGCTTAACCTGCAGGAACGACGCGCCTGCATGCACATCAGGGGTGGGATAGATGCTCTCCACGCCGGCGTAATCCTCGCTGTTGCTGATAATCACCGGGGTGCTGAGGTCGTAGCCGGCGCGCAGAATCGCCTCGCGATCGAACTCCACCAGCAGGTCGCCGGGGGCGATTTTGTCGCCCTCTTTGATATGGGCGGTAAAGTGCTCACCGTTCAGTTTTACCGTGTCGATGCCGACGTGGATCAGCACCTCGATGCCGCTGTCGCTCAGCAGGCCGAGGGCGTGCCTGGTGGAAAACAGCGACGCTACCTCGCCGTGAAACGGCGCCACGACTCGTCCTTCGGCGGGAATGATCGCCGCACCCTGGCCCATCAGGCCGCTGGCGAAGGTCGGGTCCGGCACCGCATCCAGCGCGACGGCCACGCCGGTCAGCGGCGCCAGAATATCGTCGTCGCCGGCGGCGGCCGGCGCTGTAGCGGCGTCTTCAGCCGTTGCCGGCTGTTTCGGCAGCCCGGCGATCAGAGTCAGCAGCGCGGCCAGCACCAACGCCACCACGACGCCGATAATTGCGCCCCATACCGTGGTGTCGAAGCCGCTGGCGGGGATGACCTGCGCCAGCGTAAAAATGCTGGCCAGACCAAAGGAATAAACTTTGCTTTGGGCAAGGGCGATAATTGCGCCGCCAACCGCGCCGCCGACGCAGCCGAAAATAAACGGGCGGCGGTTGGGCAGCGTGACGCCGTACACCACGGGTTCGGTAATGCCGAACACGCCGGCGACGGCGCCGGAGCCGGCCAGCGTTTTCAGGCGTGGGTCACGGGTCTTCAGGAACACGCCGATCGCGGCGCCCACCTGGCCAAATACCGCCGGCAGCAGCAGCGGGATCATCGAGTCATGGCCCAGCACCGCCATGTTGTTCATCATCAGCGGCACCAGCCCCCAGTGCAGGCCGAAGATCACGCAAACCTGCCACAGCGCGCCGAGAATGCCGCCCGCCAGCCACGGCGCGAATTGATAAACTACCTGGAAACCGGCGGCCAGCAGTTCGCCCAGCCCGGTCGCCAACGGCCCGATGAGCAGAAAAGTCAGCGGTACGGTGACCAGCAGGCAAAGCAGCGGCGTGAAGAAGTTTTTCACCGCTGACGGCATTACTTTATTGCTCTGACGCTCCAGCCAGCAGCAGAACCAGGCGGAGGCGATAATCGGGATCACCGAGGAGACGTAATTAATCAGCACCACGGGGATACCGAAAAAGGTGATGGTTTCGCCCGCGCTGCTGGCCTGGAACGCCTCCAGCATCAGCGGGTGCACCAGCGCGCCGCCGATCACCATGGTCAGGAACGGGTTGCCGCCGAATTTTTTACCGGCGGTGTAGCCCAGCACGATCGGCAGGAAGTAGAACAGCGCGTCGCTGGCGGCAAACAGCATGCGGTAAGCGCCGCTGCTCTCGCTCAGCAAGCCGCCGACCAGGCTGAGGGCAAGAAAGCCTTTTAAGATACCCGACGCCGCCATCACGCCGAGGAACGGGGTGAAAATGCCGGAAACCACATCGATAAAGCGCGCCAGCAGGCTGGATTTCTCCCCCTGCTGCGGCGCGGCTGCCGGCGACTCGTCGTTCAGCCCCGCGGCGCGGCAGACCGCCTGATACACCTCATGCACATGGTTGCCGATCACCACCTGAAACTGCCCGCCGCTTTCGACCACCATAATCACGCCGGGGTTGTTCTTCAGCCCGGCGGCGTCCGCCTGCGCCGGGTCGTTGAGTTTAAAGCGCAGCCGGGTCGCGCAGTGCACCAGGCTGATGATGTTTTCCCGCCCGCCGACACCTTGCAGAATGTCGCCGGCCAACTCCTGATATTTCATAGTTATTCCTGTTACTTGGCCCTGGGCGTAGCGTCCGGGCATTTCCGTGGTGAGTGCTGGCTGAGGCTGAATAAAATGCAAAAAAAAACCTAAGAGACCTGCGCGCAATCAATATTGGCGACAGGTCTCTTAGGTTTTGCCTGAATCAGTAACAATCCCAGAATGATAAGAAAATACCCCCGACGGCGTCAGGCGTCCAGCGTGTAAACGACTATTCTGTGATGGGGATCAAGATATCATCGTGGCCGAATGCCGATAACCTATTTATTTATAGAAATGTCCGATATTTCTCTGAGTGTCAGCGATAAGGTTAATTACTTTGTTTTCTCGGCTTGATGGCACTGATAAATAACCATTCTTCTAATGCGTTATTTTTATGCGAGCCGTTAGTCAGGCGGAAATGATATGAGAACGATCACATTTCAGCAGGTATAAAATAAAAATGGCGTGTTATTTTATTCTGCTTGGTGTTAACGTTCCGCCTGTTGGATTGTTACTGTACCTTACAGGCAAAACCTACGCCGGATAGCGAAAGCCGTTTGCATAACAGCAACGGTATTTCGGCTATCCGGCGTAGGTTTTTTTGTTTCTGCTCTGCATCAGGGAAAACTTTCATCAGGAAGGAATTAAAAAATGAAAAAATGGTTAGCAGCACTAATATTATGCACCAGCACGGCGGTTGGCGCGGCGGAAAATACGCCGCCGCAGGCCGACGAGGCGATCTCCATCTATTTCGCCCGCCATGGAAAAACGCTGTTTAATACCTTTGACCGCGTACAGGGATGGGCGGACTCACCGCTGACCGAGGACGGCATCCGCGTGGCGCGCTATCTGGGCGAAGGGCTGAAAGGCATCAAATTCGACAGTTATTACTCCAGCGACGCCGGCCGTCAGCGTGAAACCATGGCGGTTATTTTACGCCAGGCAGGGGTAAAAGATTACCAGCTAACCGAGCTGCCTGGCCTGCGCGAGGCCTTCTTCGGCGGCTTTGAGGGCGGCTGGAATAAAGATATGGCGGACGCCGGCGCGCGGCAGTTGGGGATGAAAGACGGCGGCGAGCTGTTCAGCAAAATGAAGGCGGGCGAGCTGACGCAGGATAAGAGCCAGAACGCGCTGGCGGCGGCAGACCCGAAAGGGATGGCGGAAAATTATCAGCAGGTGAAGCAGAGAACGCAGGCGGCGCTGCGCACTATTGTCGATAATGCCAAAGCACGCGGTGATAAAAACGTGCTGGCGATTTCCTCCGGCACCTCGATGCAGATTATGATTTCTGATTTGACCGAGGATCCGGCTAAGAATAAACCGTTGTCGAACGCCGCGGTGGTTAAAGTGGTGTATCAGAACGGCAAATATACGGTGCCGGAAATTGGCTCCATGAAATATGTTGAAGCCGGCAAACAGGCGCTCGATAAAAATAAATAACCATAAAACCTATTAAACATTACATGGACGAATAGGCCAGGGTAAATAACCCTGGCCGGGATCGCTACGATCATTTTCTGGGGATTAATGATGAAAATTAATTTATTAACCATCGCGTTAGCGACGTGGGTTATTCCCGCCTGCGCCTGGTCATCTTCAACCGACGTGCGTATTCAGGAAAAGGATGCTATTGACCAGGTACTGGCAGACCCCTTTTTTACCCAGTCACAGATGACGCTGTCGCTGAAAAATTACTGGAAATATCTGAAGGAAGACAATACCGAACCGAAAAAAGTGCATAACGCCTGGGGGCAGGGCGTGGCCGTGGACTATCAGTCCGGCTATTTTGCCGATGTGATTGGCGTGGATGTGGTGTATTACGGCGCGGTGAAACTGGGCGCCAGCGACTATTTTAATACGCGCGGCGTGCTGTACAACAACGGCAGTGGTAATGATAAAGGCAATGCCGAAGGGTATAGCAAATTTGGCCAGCGCAACCTCAAACTCAGGTACGTGCTCGGCGACGTAGGGTTACATGCCCGCTGGGGCTGGCAGGTGATGAAAAATGTCGGCGTGATCTCTACCTCCACGCGTCTGTCGCCGACCACCTATTCAGGCTGGCTGGGGGCCGTCGACTATGACGGGTTAACCCTGCGCGGCGCGTATATCGAAAGCTCAATGGACCGCAATTCGCCGGATAAAAAACGCTTTCAGACCAACACCGGTAAATACATTAACCATATTGCCAGCGGCGACCTGTCATGGAAAAGCAAACGGTGGGACCTGAAATACGGCTACGGGGAAAGCGAAAATTATCTGCAGCGCCACATCCTGCAGGCGCATGTTATGCCAGCAGAACGCTTAAAGCTCGGCGCGCAAATCTATGACACCCATGCGCTGGAGGAATATAAAGCGATGCCGGCCAGCAAGCGTGATTTCGATAATCACGCGCGCCATTATACGTTGGAAGCTGGCTGGCGGGCGGATAATTGGAGCACCCAATGGGGGCTGGGTTATACCGACGCTAAAAAAGAGCATCAGGTGGGGTTTTATCCGCGCCACATGAGTAAAAACTCCCGCGGTACTTTCGGCTCGATGGCGTATGCCGGTGATGACTACATGCGTGACGGCGAGGTGATGCTGGCGAATATCTCGGACTATAAGCTGACGCCAAATTTTGCGGTAGGCCTGGCGGGCAATATCGGCCAGTTTAATTATAAAGGCAACCACGTGCGCACCGGGGAAATCAGCGCCTTTACCCGCTGGACGCCTTCTCAGATGCCGCTGAAGAACCTGACCGTCTGGACCATGTTCGGGCCGGGCTGGTCGTATAAAGCCAGCGGTAAAACGCCGGTGCTGAATGATGACGGCCGCTATATGCGATCCCACACCCTCTCTTCCGAGGTGATTATCGAATACAAATTTAAACTGCTCTGATCCCGGTATGGCGACGCCGTCCCGCGTCGTTTTTATTCGCGATCCCGCTCACGTTTCTCCCGTTGCAAGCGCCCCCGGGCGGGGGAAAATGGTAGATTGCAGACGTGGATTGTTACTGCTAAACGCAGGCAAAACCTGATTTCCCGGCCTTCGTCGGGGTCAGGTTTTTTTGTTTCCGGGGTTCAGATGAAAATCGCCAAAATACTTAATAATAATGTGGTGGTGGTTCTGGGTGAGCATCAGCGTGAGCAGGTGGTGATGGGGCGCGGGCTGGCGTTCCAGAAGCGCGTAGGCGACCCGTTGGATGCCGCTCTGATTGAAAAAGTGTTCGCGCTGCAGAGCGATGAGCTGGTCAGCCGGCTGGGCGAGCTGCTCAGCCAGATTCCGCTGGAGGTGATGACCGCCTGCGACCGTATTATCGAGCTGGCGCGCGCGCGTCTGGGGAAGCTGCAGGAAAGCCTGTATATCACCCTGACCGACCACTGCCACTACGCCATTGAACGGCAAAAGAGCGGGCTGGCGATCAAGAACGCGCTGCTGTGGGAAACCAAACGCCTCTATCCCAGGGAGTTTGAGCTGGGCCAGGAAGCGCGGGCCATCATCGCCCGGCGGCTCGGCGTGGAGCTGGACGAGGACGAGGCCGGTTTTATTGCCCTGCATCTGGTCACCGCGCAGCTAAACAGCGCGATGCCGGAGGTGATGCACGTGACTCGGGTGATGCAGGAGATCCTGCAGCTGGTGAAGTACCAGCTGCGGCTGGAGTATGATGAAGAGTCGCTCAGCTACCAGCGCTTTGTCACCCACCTGAAGTTTTTCGCCCAGCGCATGCTGACGCGCACCGTGGTGCCGGACGACGACGTCACCCTGCACGGGGCGGTGAAGGACAACTACGCCAAAGCCTGGAAGTGCGCGGAGAAAATTGCGCAGCACCTGCGCAGCGGCTATCAGCGCGATCTGACGACGGAAGAGATTATGTTCCTGACTATCCATATCGAGCGGGTACGCAAAGAGGGCAACAAGCGAACAGGGTGATTTACCTTGCCGATGCCGTTGTAGTTGTAAAACGCATAGCGGAATCATTTTGCACCGTTAATGATTAGAACTGCTCCTCATCATCTTGCGGCTGGGCATCCCGCATCTTCTTTTTGCCGTTTTATACGGCTTGCTGGCAACCAGGCTTAACCATCGTGTTTGCCGCCGTTTCAGAAAAACTCATCCAGCAGCCGGTAATAATCCAGGCGCGCTTCATCCGGCACGATGCCATACGCGCGGAAAAACGGCGCCACCCAGACGCTGCCCAGGTTGTAGTCGATGCTGCGCGACGCCAGGGCCAGATCCTGATAGCGGTCGGCATAGCCCAGATGGCCGCAGTCGATATAGCCGCTAAAGCGATCGCCGTCCGCCATCAGGTTAGGCAGGCACGGGTCACCGTGGGTCACCACTATATCTTCCGCCTCCGGCGCGGGGCGTCCGGCTAGCAACGTTGCGAACAGCTCGGCGGCGGATTTGCCCTGTCGGCTGGGGTCGAAGTCCGACTCGTCCACCAGGCCGCTCTGCAGGCGCTGCTGCGCCTGTGGGATCAGTACGCTCAGGCGTTGATCGAACGGACAGGCGTGATAAGGCAAGTCATGCAACTGTCGCAGCGCCTGCGCCATGATGGCGACCACCCGTTCAGGCGGCAGCAACGGCTCAGAGGCCAGATCCCGCCCCGGCAGGGCGCTCATCAGCAGCCAGTGATGCTCGGCGTGGCGGGTAAATTCCACCACCGCAGGTACCGCCAGCCCCTGCTGGCCCATCCAGCTCAGCTTTTCCACCTCGGCCGGCAGCCCGCTAAACGCATCGGCCCGTTCCGATTTTAAAAACAGGTCCTCGCCGTGCCGCCGCCGCAGGCGGAAGACGTCCGCATCAGAGCGGCCGATATGCTGCCGCTCAAGGTAGCCCTGTTCCAGCAGCGGCTGCCAGGCCGGGGGGAAGAGCGGGATATTTGGGGTGTCCGCCATGCGAAATTTCCTGTTTATCCTGACTGAGGTTGACTCATTCCTGAATGCGGTAGTATCAGGGATGCGAGTAAATAGTAGTTGCTAATATTATGAAATGTGGAGTCATATGATAATAAAAAATATTGTTTGATATTTTTCATCATGTTTATGACTCCATCATTAATCATTGAAAATAACGATAAGGAAAGTCGTAAAGATGAAGAAAGAAGGAAGTCTGAGACTACTGACGCCAGGGGAAATTGGATTGGCCAGAAGCGTATTTGGCGGCTCAATTGTTTACAGCAAAGTGTGGGTACATCATGATAGTTACCTTCCGTTTGGTCTGCAGCATCGCAATGCAGCAATGGCACCTAACGGTGAGTTGTACTTCAGGGACTGGTATGCCGATGATTTTTCCAAGAAGGATTATCGTTATAACCATCTGTTTATCCATGAAATGGCTCATGTCTGGCAGTTTCAGAAGGGGATGTGGGTTAAGGTCAGAGGGTTATATAGCTGGTTGGCGCGCTATTCCTATGAGCTGGACGGAAACCGGATGTTAAAGCATTACCCTATGGAGCAGCAGGCGCAGATTATTGCAGACTATTATGTTTTTTCAGCAATGGGGTATGCTCGCTGGAGAAACTCGCGAGGGAAAGAGGTTACTTACTCGGGTAAAGATTATGTTGATGCCAAAATAGTGAAAGAAAAATATAAAAAAGTGTTGGCTGGCTTTCCTTATAAGTAAGGGTAAAAGAAATGAGTTATAGATTAATATTGACGATCGCCGGCATCAGTTTACTCAGTGGTTGTTTCGGCGACCGGCTGGACCGGCGTTATGTGCCTGACTTACCGATAGAGGCTTCACTGCGCGCCAATCAAGACGTTTGTATTTATCCGCCGCAAAAAGATGGCGAGCTGCAGGATACGCTGCTCATCACGGATGGTGCGGAAGACAAGCTGCTGGAGGTGGGCGGGCGGGCATTGGCACAGGGACTCTGCGTTACTCCGCATGACTACCGCTTTCAGGCCGGCCGTCTTTATAGCATGAGGCTGAACTTTGTGCCTGAAGAGCCGCGCCGGCAGCTGCAGGATCGCTATGCACGGGCTTTTGTCGCCAGGTTTAAGATCATCGAGCAAAACGGGCAGCGGCGGCTTGATAATCTGCCTGTTGAAAATGGGAAGCCGTGAAGATACCTCTCCTGAGGCTTGGTGGCAAAAAGGGTGAGTAGGACATGGAAACCCCCGTGTCCTGCTATTGTTGTTGCCTTCTCGCTTTTATTCCATTGTGTTGACCAATCCCGAATTGGCATTCTTGTCCTACATTTGCTCAATCTGTTTTATCTGGTGAAGTATTCTCAGGCGTTTTAATTATCAAACTTGCCGTTGACTCTCATCTTTAACTGACCTGATCCCGGCAGCTGATGATGAAAATTTATCTTCGGATAATTTATCGTTATTTATAAGAATAATTCTTGATACTGGCATGTTCTCTATATACACCAACGTCATTTATCTCGGTTGTTTCTTACACAAACAATCAGAAAGCCTAACCAATATTTCCATCTGCGGCGGCTTATGTCATTCTTTGCCTCCTGTTGAGTAAAAGGACCTTGCGTAATGCCTGATTTCTCCCGTTGCGCCTTTACCGAAGGCAGCGTCAAGCTGCCTGAAGGCTACCGCGATCGCAGCGTTAACGTGCTGTTGGCCGGGGATGACATCTCCCCCTCTTTAAATATTTCCCGCGATGAACTGCTGGCGGACGAGACGCTGGCGGACTATGTGACGCGCCAGCTGGCGACGCTGGCCGACGGCCTGAAAGGCTGGGTGCAGAAAAGCCGTGAACCGGCGACGCTGGGTAATGGCGTCCTGAGCGGCGAGTGCGTGCATGCCAGCTATATGCGTGACGGCAAGCGCATCTGGCAGCGTCAGGCGGTGTTTGCCCTGCCGCAGGGGCAGGTATTGGTGTTCACGCTGGCGCAGCCGCGCAAGCTGACGGCGCAGGACGAGGCGTTGCTGCAACAGGTATTGGCGAGTTATCAGCCGGCGGCGGATGCCGCCTCACGGGCGTAAAAGGAGCAGGAACATGGGTGAAGCAGCGCGCGTCGGGGACAGCATCGGCCATTCCCACGCGCTGGCAGGGATGATTGGCGGCACGCTTATCGGCGGCCTGATTGCCGCCGCCGGGGCGGTGGCGGCGGGCGCCCTGTTTGTCGCCGGGCTGGCGGCCTCCTGCGTGGGCGTCGGCGTGCTGCTGATTGGCGCCAGCCTGGCGGTGGGCTACCTCTCCGGCGAGCTGGCGACCCAGGCGCGCGACGGCATTGCCGCCGCCGGCGCCGGCAGTTTGTCGCCCAGGGGCACGATACTGACCGGATCTGGCAACGTGTTCATCAACGGCAAACCGGCGGCCATCGCCACCGTCAGCCGCGTCGCCTGCGAGGACGACGGCCCGAGCATGCAGATGGCGCAGGGCTCGGACAAGGTGTTTATCAACGGTTATCCGGCGGTGCGCAGCGGCGACAAGACCAACTGCGACGCGCAGGTGATGGCCGGCTCGCCCGATGTGCGCATCGGCGGCGGCACCGTCACCACGCTGCCCATCAAGCCGGAAGTGCCCGACTGGCTGTATAAAATCTCCGACCTGACGCTGCTGTTTGCCGGCCTGATAGGCGGCGTCGGCGGTGCGGCCAGCAAGCTGGGGGCGCTCGGACGCATGCTCAGCAAGGCGCCGGGCATCAACAAACTGGGCCGCGTCGCCTGCCGCGCCGGCGCGCTGATGACCGCCACCGCGGCGACGGGCATTATCGCCCGGCCGCTGGACGTGGTCAGCGGCCAGAAATTTCTCGACGGCGACGACGAGCTGGACTTTGTGCTGCCGTCGCGCCTGCCGGTGGCGTGGCAGCGCTACTGGCGCAGCGGCAACCCGGCTGAAGGCGCACTGGGGCGCGGCTGGAGTCTGTTCTGGGAGAGCAGCCTGCAGACCTGGCAGGAAGGGCTGGTGTGGCGCGCGCCGTCCGGCGACTACGTCGCCTTCCCGAGGGTGCCGCGCGGCCACAAGACCTACTGCGAAGCGGAAAAATGCTGGCTGATGCACAACGCCGACGGCAGCTGGCAGGTGTTCGACGTCAGTGAACAGGCGTGGCACTATCCGCGTCTGGAGGCGCAGCAGCCGAGCCGGCTGAGCATGATGACCGATGCGGTCGGCAACGCCACCTCGCTGTTCTACAACGACGCGGGGCAGCTGAGCGAGCTGGTGGACAGTGCCGGGCTGCGTCTGGCCTGCCGCTACCTGACGACGGCCGGCGGCGCGGTGCGGCTGGCGGCGGTAGCGTGGCAAAACGGCCAGGACACACAGGTGCTGGCGAGCTACGAGTACGACGACGACGGGCAATTGGTCACCGTCCGCAACCGTGCTGGTGAGATGACGCGGCGCTTTGGCTGGCAGGACGGGCTGATGGTCAGCCATCAGGACCAGAACGGCCTGCTGAACGAATACCGCTGGCAGGAGATTGACGGCCTGCCGCGGGTGGTCGCCTACCGCAACAGCGCCGGCGAGCAGCTGGATATCCATTACGATGTTGCCAGCGGGACGCGCCGGGCGGTGCGTGACGACGGCAAACAGGCGCTGTGGCAGCTGGACGATGACGACAACGTCGCGCAGTTCACCGACTATGACGGCCGCCGCTACGGGCTTATCTACGACGCGCGCGGCGAACTGTGCAGCGTGGTGCTGCCGGGCGGCGCGCAGCGCCAGAGCGAGTGGGACGCGTACGGCCGCATGCTGAGCGAGACCGACCCGCTGGGCCGCACCACCACCTATCAGTATTCCCGCAACAGCGGCCGTCTGTTCTCGGTCACCTATCCCGACGGCAGCCAGGCGTTTCAGCACTGGGATGCGCAGGGGCGGCTCGGCAAACAGACGGACGCGCAGGGCCATGTCACGCGCTACCACTATCCCGACGATGAAGAGAGCCTGCCGGACTGCATCACCGACGCGCTGGGCGGTGAGGTGCGGCTGACCTGGAACGCGCAGGGGCAGCTGACGCGCCATACCGACTGTTCCGGCAGCGTCACCGCCTACAGCTATGACGCGCTGGGCCAGCTGACGCACCGCACCGATGCGGAAGGGCTGCTGACCCGCTACCGCTGGGACGCCGCCGGCCGGCTGCAACAGCTGCTCCACCCGGACGGCAGCGAAGAGCAGTTTGGCTGGAACGCGCAGGGCCAGCTGGCCGCACACCGGGACCCGCTCGGCAGCGAGACGCGCTGGCAGTACAACCCGCTGGGCCAGCCGGTCAGCATCACCGACCGCATCAGCCGCACGCGGCGCTACCACTACGGGCCGCGCGGCTGGCTGACGCGGCTGGAGAACGGCAACGACGCCGACTACCAGTTCAGCTACGACGCGGCGGGCCGCCTGCAGGTGGAGCAGCGGCCGGACGGGCTGCGGCGTTACTACCATTACGGCGCCGACGGGCTGCCGACGATGCTGCTGGAGACCGGCGCGCAGGCCGCCGACGGCACACAGGCGGAGCGCCGGCAGCACTTCCGCTTCGATGAGGCGGGCCAGCTGACGGCGCGTACCACCGACAGCGCCGAATGGCGCTACGGCTATGACGCCGGCGGGCGGCTGACGACGCTGACGCGCACGCCGACCGCCGCCGGCGCGGCGCTGGGCATCGAGCCGGACAGTATCCGGCTGCGTTACGACAACGCCGGTAACCTGCTGAGCGAGCAGGGCGTTAACGGCGAACTGCAGTATCAGTGGGACGCGCTGGGCAACCTGCTGGCGCTGACGCTGCCGCAGGGCGACCGGTTGCAGTGGCTCTATTACGGCTCCGGCCACGCCAGCGCCATCAAGTTCAATCAGCAGCTGGTGAGCGAGTTCAGCCGCGACCGGCTGCACCGGGAGACCGGACGTACGCAGGGGGCGCTGCACCAGCGGCGGCAGTACGACGCGCTGGGCCGCCGTAGCTGGCAGAGCAGCGGTTTCAGCCACGGGCAGCTGACGAAACCGGAAGACGGCGTACTGTGGCGGGTGTACCACTACAGCGGCCGCGGCGAGATAGCCGGCGTCGACGACGCGCTGCGCGGAGAAATCCGCTACGGCTACGATGCGGAAGGACGCCTGCTGCAGCACCGCGAGGCGCAGCAGGGCAAGCCGGGCCACCGTCTGCAGTACGACATGGCGGATAACCTGCTGGGCGCGCAGAGCGCCAGCCGCACGCTGGAGGAGCAGTTGCCGCCGGCGCCGCTGGGAGACAACCGGCTGACGCACTGGCAGCAGCTGTTCTACCGTTACGACGCCTGGGGCAACCTGATAAGCCGGCGCAACGGGCTGTACGAGCAGCACTATGTCTACGATGCGGACAACCGGCTGACGGCGGCGCACGGCCGTGGCCCGCAGGGCGAGTTCCGGGCGCAGTATCACTACGATGCGCTGGGCAGGCGCACGCGCAAGCAGGTGGACTACAAGGGCAAGGCGGCGCAGAGCACGCGTTTCCTGTGGCAGGGCTACCGGCTGTTGCAGGAGCAGCGGGACGATGGCACGCGCCGCAGCTGGAGCTACGAGCCGGACAGCCCGTGGACGCCGCTGGCGGCCATCGAGCAGGCGGGGGAGAGCCGGCAGGCGGATATCTTCTGGCTGCACAGCGAGCAGAACGGCGCGCCGCTGGAGGTGACGGACGGCGAGGGCGGGCTGCGCTGGTCGGGGGATTACGACACCTTCGGCAGGCTGAAGGGACAGACGGCGGCGGGCATCATGCAGCGCCGGGGAGCAGCCTATGAGCAGCCGCTGCGCTACGCCGGGCAGTACCAGGATAGCGAGAGCGGGCTACACTATAATTTGTTCCGCTACTATGAGCCGGAGGTAGGTCGCTTTACTACCCAGGACCCGATAGGGCTGCAGGGTGGGCTGAACCTGTATCAGTATGCACCTAATCCGTATGGGTGGGTGGATCCGCTGGGGTTGAGTAAGTGTGGGAGCTTTACAAAGAATCCTGACGACATCCATTTCATGCAAAGTTCAATCAAGAATCAAACGGGCGAGTATACCGTTCTTAGTAACGCAGCGGCTCTTAAAAACGGTACTCTTAAGCCTACTGATTTACCGGCAATTAAGATCTGGCAAGACTCGAGTGGAAAATTATGGACTCTGGACCACCGGAGACTTGCCGCATTCAAGCTGTCAGGGCTGAAAGAAGTACCGGTTCAGTGGGCTACGGAGAAGGAAATTGCCGGTCAAATGTGGAAGATGACCACAAAAACTGAAGGGAAAAGTATCATTCTTAAAATGGGTGATGGTATTAAGAAAGTTATAGGTGGTTGAAATGTTGGATGATTTATTACCAGTTAGCAGTAAAGATGGACTTGTTAAACTTGTATTGGCTCTGGCGAAAGATCTTAAAGACAACCCAGATGAATGGGAAAATAAAGATCTCAGCTCTTATCTTGAAGCTATAGCTTCATGGATAGAAGATATGGATGGGTATTATGAAAATACTAACCAGCCGTTACCAAAGGATACGAACTGGAAAGTTCTTGCAGATATTTTAATGGCTGCAAAGGTCTACGAATAATAAAAGCCGGAAGGATCTTCCCGATTCTTCCGGCTTTTTGTTTTAGCCATCTGTTGTCTGCTCCGTCGTCAGGATCAGGCACGCGCCGAAGCTGGAGCTACGAGCCGGACAGCCCGTGGACGCCGCTGGAGGTGACGGACGCCGGGGGGGCAGCTGTGCTGGTCGGGCAATTACGACACCTTCGGCAAACTGCAGGGGCAGACGGCGGCGGGCATCATGCAGCGCCGGGGTGTAGTTTATGAACAACCGCTGCGCTATGCCGGGCAATACCAGGATAACGAGAGCGGGCTGCACTATAATCTGTTCCGCTACTACGAGCCGGAAGTGGGGCGCTTCACCACCCAGGATCCGATAGGGTTGCAGGGCGGGCTGAACCTGTACCAGTATGCGCCGAACCTAGCAGGGAAGATACGCCCCGCAGGAGTGAGTTCTATAAACCTGTCAGAGACAAAACGCTCAAGCATTCAGTCTGGAGCTAGAAGCCCTGCTGTATTGCAGGCTTGGTTTTCAGGAGGATAGCAGCACGTCAGGGAAACTCCCCCTTTAGAGATGTAAAGGGGGAGGAAGGGGTTAAGAAAGGGGTTGCGTACCGTTCTTCAACTGACTTTTTCTTTTCTTGAAAAAGTTGATGGTTGGCAGCTCAATCATCTTATGCGAAATGATACCGACGATTAAGGACAAGATAACGGCACCAGATATTGTTACTACAGGAGGAAGGTGCAACATCTTATTGGCAACCACATACACAGCATTGATTGATAGAATATGGGTTAAGTATGCAGCGTAAGAGGAGTTGCCCAGCAGCACTAAGAAATCCACTTTGCGGAACTGACGTTCCAGTGCAACCGTGCCAATAAAAATAATGGCTGCAGGGAGGCCCCACAAGAGCACTCTGTCGAAGCCTGTGCCGTCTATCTCGTATCCTGGAATTGTGCACAAAAGCCCAGCGCCTAGAGCAATAAGCAGTAATGATAGTGCTTTTCCTGGCATTCTTTCTGGTTTATAAAGGAATTTATAGATGGCCATTCCCATAATGAACTCTAGAACTATTGCTGACTTTATAAATGGGATGTTAAATATTTGGCCAATGGTCAGTAGCAGTAATATTAAAGCCGATGAGGTCCAGAATAGATCTCGCTTGAGGAACAGGCCTATGGCGAACATAAAATAGAAATAAAACTCAAAGGTTAATGACCATGCAACAATATTAACCAGCCCTCCATTAACCGGAAGTGGCAAGAGACTGATAGACTTAAATATAGATGGCGTCTGACTGGCATGAGAGTTAACTAACTCTGGATATAGCATAAAAATTGCCAAATATGGGGTTAACAGTATAAGATATGTGGGATATATCCTGATTAATCTACTTTTAAGAAATGAAATAACTTCGGTGTTTTTATCTGAAATATAGATGATAATAAAACCAGAAATTACAAAAAAAAGATCCACCCCAGATGCCCCCATGTATATATGATATGGAATATCACCGTTTAGGAGCATTTTTTTTGTAATATGTAAAAGAATAACAAGGAAACAGGCAATGGCCCGAAGGTACTGCAAAGATATAATCATTATTAAAACCCAACCGTTTATGTTTTATTAACTATAGTTCATTGATTGATATTATCGCTGGGCCCGGATCTTTGCTATAAGGGTGGTTTTTTTGTATTTACAGTTTTTTTGTGTCAAGGGAAAGAATACAAACAGTTTTAACATGAAAAATAAAGCACTATAAATTAGCCACTTAACATCATTACCCCTACTACTGCCGTGACATCTTATCTTATAAAAATTAAAATAAATTAGCGTATGAATAATGGAAAAAATCTTAAAAATTATCCTTTATTTTCAGATTATTCCCTATCCGTGGGCACAGGAAAAGACAAACGGCATAGGAGCTGAGCTAGTGTTATTCAACATGAGTTATTACGGGAAATAGACCGATGTCAGGAAGGAGTGAGATTTCACTTGTTTCTGATTGCAGTACCGGGAGTAGAAAAACCGCCCTCAGCGAAGGCGGTATGCGAAGCCGTGCAGCGCAAGCCGGCGCATGCCGTCAGCAGCGCAAGCCGGCGCATGCCGTCAGCGGCGCTGGCCGGCGTCTTTGTAGCTCAGGTAACTGCGCTGGGTAGCGATATGGTCGGCAATGTATTTTGCATCGTGCCAGACGCCCCAGAGTGGGGGAAATTCAGGGCGCCGGCGCTGCAGTTTGCCGAAGAGAAAGCCAGCCGCCGGCGCTGGTGGCGACCCACGGCGAGATTGATGAACTGCTGGAGAAAACCAAACGCGCGGTGGACCGCACCGCCCGCGATCTGGGGCTGCTGTAACGCCAAACGGCCGCCGGCGTGGATACGCCGGCGGCATAACCGCGCTTTAGAACTGCCACTGCAGGGTGAAGCCGAGGTTGACCGGGCTGGTGTCGAATCCTTTGGGTTTGGCAAGCGGCGCGCCGACAAAGGCGTCGTAGCCGATCCGGCCGATCCTTCCCCTGAGGCCGAGCACGCCGCCCGCCAGATTCCCGCGGGAAAAATCGTTGTTGCCACCGCTCACCCGGCCGTAATCCAGCCCCATATATAGCTGCTGGTTATAGTTGGGCAAGTTCAGGTTCAGGTCGTTGCGCAGCACGTAGCCCCGATTTGCGGAAAGATTATACTCGCCGTCAAAACCACGCACCGTCCAGCGGTTGCCGATGCTGAACTGATCCTGCGTCGCCAGGCGATCGCGGCTGTGCTGCTGCTGATAGCGCGGTTGGTAGCTCATTGACTGCCCGAGCAAAATAAACGGGACTGAGGCGCTGATATCCAGATTGACGGCGCGGCTGTGCGGGCTGGCGGCGGCCTGCGGTTTGGCGCCGAACCAGGAGGTATTACGCTGGTAGCTGACCATCGCGTCGACGATGGAACGGCCGATATAGTGGCGGTGATTCAGCCTGACGATCGCTTTGGTGACCTTGCGCTCCCGGATAGTCAGCCTGATGTCATTGATAAAATAACTGGCGTCATTTTTTAACAGCTGGATGCTGGCCGTCGTTTTCTGGCTGGCGTTGCGGTACAGCAGGCGGTTGACCTTCAGGCTCAGATTGCGGCTTTTGCCCTGGTACTGCAGGTCGGCCCAGGTGCCGTTGAGCCGCTGAAGATATTCACTGTGGCTGGCGTACATATCCAGTGACCAAAAGCCGTAGGGCACCGAGTAGTACAGCGAGCTGTTTTTGGAGTTGCGCCATTTCTGCCACGCCAGATCGCGGCCAAAGGAGACATAGAACAGATCGTTCAGTGAGGTCGGGTTATCCAGATAGAGCGCCAGGCCGCCCTGATAGCGTCCGGTATAGCGGCTGCCGGCGTCGTCGAACCAGCCGCCAATCCGCCAGAATGAAGGTTGGCTGCGTGCGATCTCAATATCGGTTTCCCCTGCGCGGTCCCCGGGGCGGAGGATCACGTTGGCGTCGGCGCCGGGAATGCGCTGGATATTCTCCAGCCCCTGTTCAATCGCGCGCAAATCCAGAATATCGCCTTGATGGCCGGGGAAGGTGGTGTACAGGTTGGCGTATTTATCGCTGTTTTCGCTGAAGGAAATGTTGCCAATCACGCCGGGTAAAATGGTCAGCGTCAGCACGCCGGCGTTGAGATCTTGCCGGGGCACCACCACGCGGGTGGTGATGTAGCCGTGGCGGATTAATTTGTTCTGGATGGCGTTGGCCAGCGTACGGACCCCCTGGATGCCGAGGCATTGTCCTTCAGCCTGAGCGGTTAGTTTGCGCAGCGGCAGCCAGTGCGGAATCTTGTCGTCTTTATTGAGAATAACCTGCGACACAGCGAAACAGTTGGCTTCGCGGGGAAACGTTATTTTCGCGCTTTTTTCTGCGCCGCTGTCGGCCGCGCGGACATCTTTCCCCTGCGTTTCCAGCTGGCTGTAGCGCGCCCTTTCTTGTTCTTGCTGGTGGCTGGCCTGTTGTTCAATCAACCGCCCGCTTTCTGCGCCTTGAACGAGGGGAATAAAAAATACCAATAGCAGGGAAGCGGAAAAGTGAACGCGCATGTTGGTTAATATCCTTATCGTGCTTTTTGGCATCCGTTAGCCGTTTATCGGGCTGTAGCCGGGAAAAATAGCGGCAGTGTTGGTTGATGACGCTCCTGAGACGGCCCCCGAAGAGGCCGCCTGCGTTGGCAGGGTTACTGCTTGTTGATGGTGATGGTGCCGTTAACGGTACCGTTGTTGGTGAAGGAACCAGGCTTGCCCAGCATCAGTTCAACGCCGGCCGGGCTGTCTACCAGCGCGTTTCTCTGGTTGGCGAAGCTGCGGCTGTTAATGATGGTTTTACCGTTGGCGGACGCCAGAGTGCCGTAGTTATAAACGGCGCCTTTCTCGGCGTTAATACGGATGTCTTCTTGTGCGCTCAGCGTGCCTTGGTGGCTATAGCCGACGGCCAGCGTCAGCGTTGCCTCACCGCCGGCGTTGATCGTGCCTTTGGTGTTGCTGACGGAGCGGGCGTCAATCACCACGTCTTCAGCCGCGTTGATCGTGCCGTTGTTGTTATTGAGGCTTGAGGTGGTCACCAGGACGCTGCCATTGCTTTCGATCAGGCCGTTGGCGTTGCTCAGCGAGGATGAGGTATGGGTGATGATATTGCCGTTGGAGACCACTTTCCCGTTGTTGTTGTTGATGGAGCTGGCGACCAGCGTCATGCCGCCCTTGCCGCTGAACAGCCCTGCTTCGTCGGTGTTTCTGGCATTGTTGGTGTTGGTAATACTGCTGCCGTTGGCGTTGATGTTCAGGTGGTTGTCGGCCATGATGCGCCCGGCATGGTTATTGACGCCGAGGCTGCTGATCGACACGTCGTTACCGCCGCGAATCACGCCGGACTGGTTGGTTAGCGAACGCCGGTTGGTGTTAATGGTGACGTTCTCGGTGGATTGAATTAAGCCGGCGTTATTCGTCAGCGTACCGACATCCAGATTCAGTTCACAACAGGATTCGATGGTGCCGCGGGTATTGGTCAGCGTGTAACCGGCGGTGTGAATATCAACGCCGCCCATATCACTCTTGATAAGCCCTTCGGTATTGTTCAGACCGCGCGAGGAAATAGCCACGCCGTTGAAGCCGTGGATGACGCCGCCGGCGTTGTTTAACGTTCTGCTGAAGCCGTAATGGTAAGGGGCATTGCGCATATTGACGGCACCCTGACTGTGTATATTGCCGTATCTGTTGTCGATATCACCACTGACGATATTGATATCACCGTCTGCCAGCAGTTCGCCGCCGCTGTTGCTCAGTTTGCTTTTGGCCAGATCGATGTTGATATTTTTGCCGGCGCTGATCACGCCGTTCGCGGTGTTGTTTAATGTACGACCGTGCGCATAGTAATAACCGCCGTTGCGGTTGCGCCCCTGCGTCGTGTCAATATTGACGTCGTGGTGTGCGGAGATGGTGCCTTTATTTTCCAGCACGCCGTCGGTGGTGATATTGACGTCGCTTGCCATGGCGCCGATGGTGCCGGCGTTACGCACCCCGACGCCGTAATCGGTGCTGACCAGGGTGATTTTATTGGCGTACATCCCGCCTAACTTGGCGACGTCGATGGCGATTGACGGCCTGCTGCCGCCCGCCGTCAGTTCGTTAATCTGCGTGTTGTCCGCATTGACGTTGTTGCGGCCGGCGGTGATCTTCAGATCTTTGGCGACGATATTGGCGTTAATCTGTACGGCGCGCGCGATAATATCGGTGTAGTCGGCATCGCCGGTATTCAGGCCGTCGCCGTTGATGATGACGCTGCCTTTCTCCACGGTATAGCCCAGCAGCGTGCCGTTGGCGACCTGTGCTTTACCGGTGGTCAGGGTTGCGCGATCGGCGTTGATAAAGCCGCAGCCGCTGCAGCTGATGCCCGATGGGTTGGCGACAATCACCTGCGCTTTGTCGCCGGCGACTTCGATCAGGCCGTTCAGCTGGCTGGCGCGGGTGGAGTTGACTTCGTTCAGGATAATGGATGCGGAACCGCCGGCCAGATTGGCGTTACCGGCGATATTGCCGGCCAGGTGCGAGGTTGAGCCGGTGGCGCTGTTATTGAGCACTACGCCGCCCCGGTCTACGTCGAATTCCGAGTAGATGTTGTGGGAAACGCCGCCTTTGCCTGCGGTATTGATGTCGATAACGGTACTGCCGTTGGCGCCGGCGCTGACGGAAGGGCCACCGTTCATCGGTGCCGACGGGGTGATGGCCGCGTGGGCGACCGCGCCCCAGGAGAGCAGGCTCAGAAAACAAATGGGAGAGAGTTTGGCGATCAGCTGGTTTTTTTCTTTTCTGTTCATTTAAAGTATTCCTTTCCTTAATTGGGCGCTAGATATCCATATACAATCAAAATAAATTGATTGATATATTTTAATGAAATTGATTTTTGATTTATTTTGCCTGTTCGACTTAGGCATGAATATTGTATCAGCGGACACTGAGGGTGTAACTGAGCGGTAAATAAACAGGATTTTTCTGTTGTTTAATTGAGGGGGGAGGGAGTTTATTCTGGTGTGCGAAATGATTTTTATTATTAATAAATATATAGGTAATTTATTTTTATTATTTTTTATTTTAGTTTTGGTTATTAATTGATATAGCCAAGATAAATTTTGGCAGTCGCGTGCCGGGATATTCACGATTCCCGCATGGCCATATAGGCGCGCGGCGGGCTGCCGGTCATATTCCTGAAGAAGGTGGCAAAGGCGCTGTCGCTGGTGAAGGCCAGCCGGGCGGCGACGTCGCACTGGCGATGTCCTGCGGCCAGCAGTTCGATCGCGGTAATCAGCCGCCATTGCTGCCGCCACTGCTGGTAACTCAGCCCGGTCTCCCGCCGGAAAATGCGGCTGATGGTCTTTTCCGAGGCGCCGCTGTAACGCGCCAGTTCGTGCAGCGGCGGCAGGGTTTCCAGGCCGGCCAGATGGCGCAGACGCCGGTCGGCGGGCAGCGGCAGCAGCGTCAGTTCCCGCGGCGCCTGCGCGATCTCATCCAGACAGACCGCCAGAATATTGGCGGTGGGGCCATGTCGCCAGTCGGTGTCGAAAGCGGCGAGGGCGATGCGCTCCAGCGCCGCGCGCAGCAGCGGCGTGGCCGTCAGCACCGTCAGTCCTTCCGGCAGGCCGGGATAAGGCGCAGTGTCGAGGTATACCGAACGGTAGCCGACGACGCCGCTGACCTGTACGCGGTGCACCACCCGCGGCGGGATCCAGGCAATGCGCGCCGGCGGTAGCATACAGATGCTGTTATTCAGCGTAATGCGCATGCAGCCCTGTTGGCTGAACAGCAATTGTCCCATGGCGTGTTGGTGTGGGCCGGAATCGTGCCGTGCCAGCTCGGCGGCAATGCCCAGTACGCTATTATCGAGCTCGTCGGGATCGAAATGATCCTGGGCGCTGAGCCATGTCATCATCTTGTCCGATTTTATCAATTTTTTGTCTTTTATATTGTAATGGCCGCCGGTGCGAAGATGCTAGTTTGTCCCCCTGTTTTGAGGGAAGGGATAGAGGCGATGCAACGCAAACTGACGTTGACACTGGCAACCGTGATGATGATGTTCCCCCAACTGGCGGAGACGATTTACAGCCCGGCGCTGACGCACATCGCCACCGGGTTTCAGGTGAGCGCGGAAATCGCAGCGCAAACCCTGTCGTGTTATTTCTTCGCTTTTGCATTCGGGGTGGTGGTGTGGGGGCGCCTGTGCGACCTGATCGGGCGTCGGCCCACCCTGCTGGCTGGGCTGGCGTTATACCTGTTGGCTTCGCTGGCGGCGCTGTGCAGCGGCAGTTTCAGTATGCTGCTGGCGGCGCGGATAGTGGCGGCTTTTGGCGCGGCGGTCGGGTCGGTTGGTACCCAGACCGCCATCCGCGATCGTTTCGACGGCGAGCAACTGGCGCGGGTATTTTCGCTGATGGGGATCGCAATGGCGCTCAGCCCGGCGCTCGGCGTGTTGAGCGGTTCGCTGTTGAGCCATTACTGGGGTTATCAGGGGGTGTTCGTTGGCCTGGCGCTGCTGGCGGCGCTGCTGCTGGCCTATGCCGCCTGGCGGCTGCCGGAAACCCGGCCGCAACGGCTGGCGCCGCCGGCCTTCTGCGCCACGCTGGGGCGCATGGTGCAAGACGCCGACATCTGGCGCAGCGCGCTGCTGGTGGCGCTGTTTAATATCTGTATGTTCAGTTACTACCAGCTGGCGCCGTTCCGCTTTGCGGCGCTGGGGATCCCCGCGCCGTGGTTCGGCTACAGCGGTCTGCTGCTGGCGGCTGGGGTGGGCATCGGTGCGGCGATCAACAAGCGGCTGCTTACCGCCGGCTGGCGTTTTGGCGCGCTGCTGACGCTGGCGTGCGCGCTATCGCTGGGCGGCGGCGTGCTGGTGTGGCTGCTGGAAGAGACGCGCGGGTTCGCGCTGCCGATGCTGCTGGTGGTGATGGCGTACGGTATCGCCATTCCCAATATTCTGGCGCGCGCGCTGCGCAACTATAAGGCATGTATGGGGACTGCCGGTGCGCTTCTCGGCCTGATGTACTACCTGATGCTGGGGGCGGGGCTGACGCTGGCCGGGCTGGCGCAGCGGCCGGGCGTGGTGCTGACGCTCGGCAGCCTGTGTGCGCTGGGGCTGGCGTGGCGCGTTTGTTCGGCGAACGGCAAACAGGGCGAGGGAGCGCCTCGCCCTGAACGGTGCGATTAATTCAGCTTCGCTTTGGAGAAATCACTGCCGTTGACGTCCACCACGTAGCCGCTGAGGTTGTTGCGGGTGGCGTAAAACACCTTGCCGTTCGCCAGCGGCAGCCATGGCGCCTGTTTGGCAAACACTTCCTGCGCCTGCTGGTAGAGCTTGCCGCGCTCTGCCGGGGTGTTGACCGCAATGGCCTGCTTGATCAGCGAGTCATACGACTTGTCGCACCAGCGGGCGACGTTGGCGCCGCTCTGCACGCCGTCGCAGCCCAGCAGGGTGGCGAAGTTGTCCGGGTCGCCGTTATCCGATACCCAGCCGTACAGCGCGCTGTGCTGCTCGCCCTTGCGCAGCCCGGCCAGATACTGGCCCCATTCCCAGGTGACGATTTTGGCTTTGACGCCCACCTGCGCCCAGTCGCTCTGAATCATCTCGGCGATGCGGCGCGAGTTGGGGTTATAGGGGCGGGCGACCGGCATTGACCAGATATCGGTGGTGAAACCTTTCTCCAGCCCGGCCTGCTTCAGCAGTTCGCGCGCTTTTTGCGGGTTGTATTCATAGCCCGGTAGCTTATCGTTGTAGCCCAGCATGCCCGGCGGCAGCAGCGAACTGGCCGGTGAGCCGCTCTCTTTAAATACCGCAGCGACGATGGCTTTTTTATCCACCGCATAGCTCAGCGCCTGGCGCACCAGCAGGTTATCAAACGGCTTTTTGGCGGTGTTGAACGCCAGATAGCCGACGTTCAGCCCGTCGATGCTGTGCAGCTGCAGGTTCTTGTCGCGTTTAATCGCGTCGAACTGCTCGGGCAGCGGCGCCGGGATAATCTGGCATTCGTTGGTTTTCAGCTTCGACAGCCGGGTTTGCGCGTCCGGGGTGATGGAGAAAATCAGGTGCTTGCTGGCTACCTCGCCCTGCCAGTAGTGCGGGTTGGCGATGTAGCGGATCAGCGAGTCCTGTTTGTACTGCTGCAGCGCGTAAGGGCCGGTGCCGATCGGCCAGTTGTCGACATTCTCCGGCGTGCCTTTCTTCATCATCGCATCAGCGTATTCCGCCGACAGGATCGAGGCGAAGTCCATCGTCCAGTCGGCGAGGAACGCCGCGTTGGGCTGGGTCAGAGTAAAGCGCACGTGATAGTCGTCCAGCGCCTCGACCTTGGCGATCAGCTTATCCAGCCCCAGATCGGTGAAGTACTCGTAGTTACCGCCGGACACCTTGTGGTATGGGTGGTTGGGGTCTTTCTGGCGCATTACCGTAAACACCACGTCTTCGGCGTTAAAGTCGCGGCTGGGGGTAAAGAATTTATTGCGGTTGAACTTCACCCCTTTGCGCAGGGTGAAGGTGTAGGTCTTGCCGTCCGGGCTGATGGTCCAGTCGGTGGCCAGCGAGGGGGCAGGCGTTTTGTCACTGCCGCGCAGCGTCACCAGGCGGTTGTACAGCATCTGCGAGGTGGCGATAAAGGTCGGCCCGGAGGTGGACAGCTGCGGGTTGAATGATTCCGGCGAGGCCACGGTGCAGTAAATCAGCGTATCAGAGGCGGCCAGCGCGTTATTGGCCGACAGCAGGCCGGCGCCCGCCAGCAACAGGCCCAGGGTTGTTCGTTTTAATGGCATACAGGTGATGATCCTCTGAGTGATGACTGCCGGTGCGCATCGGCACACGGCTGCAAAATAAGGGCGGCGCGTCAGCGCGCCACTCCATGATTAAAGTACTCAGATCGAGGATTCGTCAAAGCCTGTTTGCGGCGACGGCGGTTTTATTGCTCAGCTCAGGGCGGCAAAGCGTGCGCGGATCTCCGCTTCCGGCAGGTCGATGCCGATAAACACCAGTGTGCTCTGGCGCGGCTCATCCGGCTGCCAGTCGCGGTCCCAGTCGGCGTTGTACAGCCGCTGCACGCCCTGAAACAGCAGGCGGCGCGGCTCGTCTTTGATCGACAAAATGCCTTTGTAGCGCAGCAGATTGTCGGCAAACTGCAGCAGCAGTTCCTCCATCACCGTGGAGATCTGCGCCAGCTCCAGCGGCGGCTGGTGGTAGAGCACGATCGAGTGAATGCTGTTCTGCGGCTCCGCGATGCGGCGGAACACCGGCGTGCTCAGGTTCAGCCTGTCATTAAGCACGAAGCCCTCAATATCAAACAGCACCTTGAGATCGATATCGCCGTGCAGCGCCTTGTGCACCGGGGCGCGGGCGTTGATACGCTGCAGGCGCCGGATCAGCGCCTCGCTGTCGCCGGCGACGTCGGTTTTGCTCAGCAGAATACGGTCGGCATAGCCCACCTGCGACTGTGCGATGCTGTATTTATCCAGCTGCTGTTCGGCATGCACCGCATCCACCAGCGTGATGATGCCGTCCAGCAGAAAACGTTCGCAGATCGCCGGGTGGGTGAAGAAGGTCTGGGCGATCGGGCCGGGGTCCGCCATGCCGGTGCATTCGATAATCAGCCGGTCGAAGGTCAGCTCGCCGCGGTCAATGCCGTCCAGCAGGTCGAGCAGCGCGTCCTCCAGTTCATTGGCGCGGCTGCAGCAGATGCAGCCGTTGCTCAGCGTGGTGATGCGGCTGGCGCGATCGCCGATCAGCGCGTGGTCGATCGGCACTTCGCCGAATTCGTTTTCAATCACCGCGATGCGATAGCCGTGGTCGGCATGCAGGATATGGCGTAACAGGGTGGTTTTACCGGCGCCCAAAAAGCCGGTCAGAATGGTGACTGCGATGGGTTTCATTGCGGATCCTTAATGCTCGGGGCCTAGCAGCAGCGCATGCCGCCTTTACCGTCGCCGCCGTAGCGCGCTTGCTGGCGCTCGCGGAAGAATTCTTTATAGCTCATCACCGGCTTATCCGGGTGGTTGTCCTGCATATGCTGGACGTAGGTGTCGTAGTCCGGTACGCCGACCAGCATCCGCGCCGCCTGTCCCAGATATTTTCCCGCCTGACCAAGATTGCCGAACATAGGTGTACTCCCGGAAAACGTGGTTAACGGGCGCCGCACGCAGCGCCCGTGACTCACTCTATTATGCAGGCAAATTGCCGTTAATGCTGGGGTGAAACTTTGACCTCGCCCTCAGAGTTGGACGCCGTCTGTTCCGGCACCGGCACGTAAGGGGCTTCCTGGTCGCTGCGCTGCGGGTTTTTGCGCGCCGCCAGCGCGGTTTTTATCCCGTAGAAGATAATGGCGTACACCACCAGCAGGAACAGAATGCTCAGGCCGGCGTTGGTGTAGTTGTTCACCACGATATGCTGCATATTGGCGATCTGCTGCGGGCTCAGGTCGCCGCCGGCGGCAATTTTCTGTTTGTACTCGTTGGCGAGATAGAAGAAGCCTTCCAACTGCGGGTTATCGCTCAGCAGCTTCAGCCCCAGCGCATAGGTGGTGCAGATCAGCAGCCACACCGCCGGCAGCACCGTCACCCAGATGTAGCGGGTGCGCTTCATCTTGATCAGCACCACGGTGCCGAGCACCAGCGCCACCGCGGCCAGCATCTGGTTGGAGATGCCGAACAGCGGCCACAGGCTTTTCACGCCGCCGAGCGGGTCGACCACCCCCTGATACAGCAGGTAGCCCCACAGGCCGACGCAGCCGGCGGTGCCGATAATGCCGGCCACCAGCGAGTCGGTTTTTTTCAGGAACGGCACGAAGTTGCCCAGCAGATCCTGCAGCATAAAGCGGCCGGAGCGGGTGCCGGCGTCCAGCGCGGTCAGGATAAACAGCGCCTCAAACAAAATGCCGAAGTGATACCAGAAGCCCATATCCGCCGCCGGCATGATCTTGTGGAACACGTGGGCGATGCCCACCGCCAGCGTCGGTGCGCCGCCGGCGCGGTTCAGCACCGACGGTTCGCCGATGTCTTTCGCGGTTTGCAGGATCTGCTCCGGGCTGATGACAAAGCCCCATGAACTGACGGTGGCGGCGGCGTGCACCGTCACATCCTTCAGCTGCGCCATAATCAGCGGCGCGTTATCGCCCCCCAGTTCGTGCAGGTTCGGCATGGTAATGCCCAGCGCCGCCGGCGGGGTATTCATGGCGAAGTACAGGCCCGGTTCGATAATCGATGCCGCCACCAGCGCCATGATCGCCACGAAGGATTCCATCAGCATCGCGCCGTAGCCGATGAAACGCGCGTCGGTTTCACAGGCCAGCAGCTTCGGCGTGGTGCCGGAGGCGATCAGCGCGTGGAAGCCGGAGACCGCGCCGCAGGCGATGGTGATAAACAGGAATGGGAACAGCGAGCCTTTCCACACCGGGCCGGTGCCGTCGACAAACTGGGTGACCGCCGGCATTTTCAGATCCGGGTTCAGGATCACGATGCCGATCGCCAGCCCGACGATCACGCCGATTTTCAGGAAGGTCGCCAGGTAGTCGCGCGGCGCCAGAATCAGCCACACCGGCAGCAGGGCGGAGATAAACGCGTAGCCGATCAGCGTGTAAGTGATGGTGGTGTCTTTAAAGGTCAGCGCCGGGCCCCAGTACGGATCGTGGGCGATCACGCCGCCGAACCAGATGGACGCCAGCAGCAGCACGATGCCGATCACCGACACCTCGCCGACGCGGCCGGGGCGCAGGAAGCGCATATAGATCCCCATAAACAGCGCGATCGGCACGGTGGAGCAGACGGTGAACACGCCCCACGGGCTTTCCGCCAGCGCTTTCACCACGATCAGCGCCAGCACCGCCAGAATGATGATCATAATCAGGAAGCAGCCGAACAGCGCGATGGTGCCCGGCACCGGGCCCATCTCCTTCTTGATGATCTCGCCGAGCGACGCGCCGTTACGGCGTGAGGAGATAAACAGCACCATAAAGTCCTGCACCGCCCCCGCCAGCACCACGCCGCCGAGCAGCCACAGCGTGCCCGGCAGGTAGCCGACCTGCGCCGCCAGCACCGGGCCAACCAGCGGGCCGGCGCCGGCAATGGCGGCGAAGTGGTGGCCGAACAGCACGTTTCTGTTGGTCGGCACATAGTTCAGGCCGTCGTTATTCACCACCGCCGGGGTGGCGCGGCCGGCGTCCAGCTTCATCACCTTGGTGGCGATATACAGGCTGTAGTAACGGTAGGCCACCAGATACACCGCGATCGAGGCGACGATGATCCACAGTGCGCTGATGTGTTCGCCGCGCCGCAGCGCCACCACGCCGAGACAGGACGCGCCGAGTACCCCCAGCAGCATCCATGGGAGATGTTTGAAAATCCCCGTTTGTTTCATGAGATATTCCTTATTCCAGTCTGCAAAAAATGTGTAAAAGCATCCGCTTATAGATTTTTAGGGTGCGGATGTGGTCAGGTACGTCTTCCCCGGTAATAAGGGGCAGGTTTAGGAACAGCTCATCATCGCGCGCGGCGTAAAGCGATGGCAGATGAAATTGGCCGAGCGGTGCGATAGCCCGCCGAGCGGTTGAAATCGTCGGCTGAGCGGTTCCACCGCGCAGGGCGCGCGGCGGGCGGGGGCGTCAGCACAGCCGGCTGGCGTGCTGCGCGTCGGGAAAGATGGCGGTGCTGAAGATATGGCCGTCGACCTGATACTGATTGTCGGGCAGCGGCTCGACCTGGTAGGCGTTCGCCAGATAGTTGTGGAAATTATTGGCGTCGCCGAGGCTGCGAAAACCGATCAGATCGTAATAGAGCAGCGACTCAACCAGCTCGCGGTGCTGAGGAATGTTCTTCAGCAGCGGCGCGGCGGGAAACGGCAGCGCGAAAAAGAAACCGCACGGGTTAAGCAGCCCCTGTTCCTTCAGCGCCGCGCCGCAGGGCAGCAGTTGATAATCATCAATGCAGATCAAATCGCTCGGGCAGATGTATTCGCTGGCGATGGCGGCGATCTGCCGGTTGACCTGCCGGTAGGCCTGGTAGTTTTCCGGCGTGAAATGGGCCAGCTCGGGGCGGTTGTGGAACACCGGCCACAGCCCGTCGTGGTAGTAGCCCTGATAGTGGTAGTGAAACTCGCGGGTGGAAAAGGGAAAGGTCACCAGTTCATAACCGTTGCTGTGCTGCACCTGTACCGGCCGGTCGGCGGCGTCGGCGAAGTTTTCCACATTGCTGTCCCAACCCAGCCACAGCCCCTGGCTTTCATCGGTCAGGGTATTCAGCGCGTAGTCCTGAACGGCGGCGATAATATCATTGGCGTCACAGTGTTTATTGGAGAGCAGAACCAGACGAGACATCAAAGGGCTCCTTGGTTATTCGTCATCAATCGGGATTACAGCGGCCAGGCGCGTTCGGCGTCGGTAATCAACTGCTCAAACTGCGCCAGCTCCGCGCTTTTACAGCTGTGCCACAGGTCGCAGAATGCCGGGCCGAGCAGGCGTCGCAGCGCCGCACAGCGTTGAAACAGCGCCAGCGCCTGCGGCTGGCCGAGCGGCAGCGGCGTTGCCTGCGGATCGTCATAGCCGTTGCCGCAGCTGGACGGCGGCAGCGGCAGGTTCTGCTCCAGCCCGAACAGCATGCCGGCGAGGATGGCGGCGACGGCCAGATAGGGGTTGGCGTCGGCGCCGGCCAGCCGGTACTCGATACGCTGGTTGGCCCGATCGGCGCAGGGCAGGCGCAGCGCCACGGTGCGGTTGTTGTAGCCCCACGAGGCGCGCAGCGGCACATGCATCTCGGGGCGGAAGCGGCGGAACGCGTTGACGTTGGGCGCCAGCAGCGCCATGGAAGCCGGCATCAGCGCCAGCATGCCGGCGAGCACCTGGCGCATGGCGTCGCCGGGGGCATCGTCCTTCATGCTCAGGCGGTTGCGGCCCTGCGCATCCTGCAGGCTGATGTGGAAGTGCAGACCGCTGCCGGCCGTCTGCGCGTCCGGCTTGGCCATAAAGCAGGCATGCTGCCGGTGCTGCTGCGCCACCTGACGCACCAGCCGCTTCAGCGCCAGCAGCTGGTCGCAGCTGGTCAGCACCTCGGCGCTGTGGCGCAGGTTCAGCTCATACTGGCCGGCTGCCGCTTCGGCCACCACGCCGGTCAGCGGCAGTGCCTGCAGCCTGGCGTGGCGGGCGATATCCTCCAGCAGCGCACCGTGGCACGCCGGCGCATCAACGGCAAAGTTCTGCGATAACAGCGCCTCTTGCTGCCCGGGGCGCTGTTGCGGTGCATGGAGATAAAACTCCAGCTCGGCGGCGATCACCGGGTAATAGCCGAGGCGGTGCAGCCGCTCAAGCAGCTGCGCCAGCACCACGCGCGGCTCCAGCAGGCAGGGCGCGCCGTCCGTTTCTTGCATGGTCAGCAGCAGCTGCGCGCTATGCTGCGGGTCTTTGGCGCAGGGGCGTAGCGTGCCGCACACCGGCAGGCACAGCCTGTCGGGTTCGCCGGCCTGCTGGCCCAGACCGCTGTACTCCACCACCTGGCCGTTGAGATCCATTGCATACACCGACTGCGGGAAATAGCAGCCCTGCCCCAGGGCGAACAGTTCCGAGACGGCGATGCGTTTGCCGCGGATTTGGGCGTTCAGATCGTGCAGATAGATATCGACGAACTCGGTGTCGGGATAATTGTGCAGATAGTTCTCGACCTCGGCGGCGAACGGCGCTTGCCGCGCCGGTTCCGGCGCGGTTAACAGCGGATGAAAATCGATGATATTAGCGTACATGGCGGCCCCCGGTGCATTGCGGGACGCGCCGGGAAAAGGCGGTGATAACGTGCAGAGATAAATGCATGAGGAGTGCTCTCAACAGGCCATAGCGGCGACATGATGATGTTATCCGGCACGCGTAAAACCGTCTGTAAAAACGCCGTAACGATTGCGCAGGGGGAGATAAAAATGGCGTAAATAACGGGGGAAGGGGGAGTTTATGTGGCGGTGAATACGCGAGGGTTTATAGGGCGATAGTGTAAAAGGAATTGCCGTTCACGTCAGTAGCAGAGGAATACTGCACGTTTACGGCAATGCCTATGAGGCCATCTGCGCAGGGATCCCCCTGCGCTCTGGGGACGCAGGGTTATTTCAGGCTGACGCGAATAACATCGTCAGGAGCGGTAGCCTCTTTCTCGCGGCTGGCAGCCTGTTTCACGCTGACGTACAGCGTCTTGCCGTCCGGCGACAGCGCCAGGCTGTTCGGGTGGGTCGGCGTTTTCAGGGTTTCCCGCACCTGGTAGGTTTTGGCGTCAATCACGCTGACGGCGCCGGCCTTACGGTGGGTGACGTACACTTCGTTGCGCGCCGGGTTAAACAGCACGGCCAGCGACTCCGGCACGTCGATTTTCTGCAGAATATCGCCGTTGCGGGTATCCACCACCAGCAGCTGCGGCTGTTTGGAGTCGGTGATAAAGGCGCGGTGATTCGCCGTATCCAGGCTGATATTCAGGAAGAAGTGCTCTTTGGATTCATCCAGCTTCTTGCGCGTCAGCACCTTGTTGGCAGCGGTGTCGATGGTGACCAGTTCGCCTTCGCTGTTGGTGACGTACAGGCGCTTGGCGGCGGCGTCCAGCGCCAGGCCGGTGCCGAATTTGCCGGTGTCGGTAATGGTGGTGCGCAGGGTCATATCCTTGCCGTTTACCACCCAGACCACGCTGGACTCGCCCAGACCGGTGATATAGACGGTATCGGTGCTTTCATCCGCCACCAGTTCGCGCGGCGCCAGCGGTTTCACGCCTTCGGCGCGTTTGCGCGCATCCAGCACCAGCCGGCCTTTCACCTCGCCGCTGGCGGCGTCGATGGCGGTGACGGAGCTGTTGACGGTGTTGCCGAAGAACAACGTGTTGGTTTTGTTATTGATTGCGGCGCCGAACGGCTTGATATCGTTGTGAATAATCTGGGTTACGTCCAGCGTGGTCGGATCCAGGCGATACACCACGCCGCCTTTGTCCAGTTTACGGCTTTGCGAGGTCGCCAGATACAGCGCGTTTGCGCTTTGGCTGTACGCCATTTCATAGGCGCCTTTACCGACCGGCTTGCGCAGCAGTTCGGATTCGGCCTGCGCCTGGGACGCGGTGGCAAACAGCATGGTGGTCAGCAGCATCAGAGGGAAAACCGCGCGCCCGCCAAGGCGACGGCCGGTTGTCATTACAGCGTTCATAACATCTCCATATGGTTAAAATTATTATTGCCGCGCAGCGGCCGGAACGGCTCAACATTGGCTTCAAAGGCAGTAGCCTGCCGGGCGTGTCGTCGCACGCCGGTTATTATTTGAGAATAATAATCATTATTTATACGAAAGGGGAGCGGTTTATTGCCGACGGGCCGTTGAATGGCCGTCTGCGCAGCGCTCAAGGGCGGAGAATCAGCCGGCCGTCGGGGGTTTTGGCGAGGGAAAATTCGTGGGTATATTTACGCCGCTCACGATCGTGATTAAGCGAGACGCCCATCATCACCGCATAGTTGCCAACCTGCCAGGCGGCCTGCGGGTATGTGACGCACCGGCCGGGCTGCAGTGCCGGCAGCGGATGAATGTCAGGCGAGGTCCAGACAATATCCCATTGCTGCGATGACTGCCGGGAGACGATGATGCCGCGGTTTTGCAGGCTATCGTGAGGGCTGACGCTGTCGGCAGGTACGGCGAAGCAGGGCTGGTTATCTTGCAGCGAAACCTGCAGCGGGTAATACCACTGTTTTTCCAGCTGGCAGCCGCTTAGCGTCAGTAGGCTAAGCAATATCCAGGGTATTTTTCTCATGGTAAATTCCTTCTATTTGCGGGGTCTTTCAAAAATAGTCGTAGAACCCATTCGTAGCGCCTTTTTAAGTCAGGTCCTTTTATCCCCTGCATATTTGATATGGCATCAAATCCGTTACGCCCGAATTTGATTAAATAAAAATAATCAGCAAGAATGCTTGCCTGAACTTCCATTCCATAATCTGATAATAACCTATAGTCTGGCAAGGAATACTTGTATGACACAGCCCAGCTACCTAACCCTCTAAGTCGTACATTTACGCCCAGTTGATACTGCCAAACATGAGCCATTTCATGAATGAACCAATGTTGATCATTAGCATTGGCTATGGAAAAATCTTCTTTGAAATGTTTGGGCATAAAGTATATTTCACCGTTCGGTGTGACGGCTGTGTCTTCGTTTTGTAGTCCAAAAGGAAAATAGCTTCCGTTATGAACCATCACTCGTGAATAGTCGATTGAGTTCTTATATATATAGCGTGATAAAGTTATTTCACCAGTACTAAGTTTTCTTGACTTCCCTTTTGGAATGACCATTTATTTTTGTCCTTAAAAATAATTTTGGAAAAAATATAATATCTTTACATCAATGGAAATGATCCATGACATGTTTATCGCTGTTATTTTTTCGTCCTATTTTCCTGCCCCACCGGCGACGGCCGGCGCGTCGATGGATGGCGGGTGTTGACCGATCTGGCCTATCTTGAAAGAGAAGACGGCGCATTTGTACTGCGCGAACGCGCGCCGGACGTGGCGCTGGCGCCCCCCTGAGCAGAGGAGCATGAGATGCAGCAGATGAACACGATGGTACTGGGTGCGGGGCTGATGGGCATCGGCATCGCTACGCATTTTGCCCGTCACGGGCGGCCGGTGCTGCTGTACGACACCGACCCCGCGCGTCTGGCGGAGGTGCCGGCGGCGGCGGGCAGCATTCTGGCGGAGCTGGCGGCGGCCGGACTGGCCGATCCGCAGGAGAGTGTGGCCACGCTGGCGCGTCTGCACACCACGAACGAGCTGGCGCAGGCGGCGTCGGCGCAGCTGCTGATCGAGGCGATCCCTGAACGGCTGGCGCTCAAACACACGCTGTACGCCCAGCTGGAAGCGCTGATCGCCGACACGGCGATTATCGCCAGCAACACCATCGGCCTGCCGCCGGACCAGCTGGCGGCACCTCTGCGCCATCCGGAGCGGCTGCTGATCGCCCATTTCTGGAACCCGCCGCATCTGATTCCGCTGGTGGAGATCGTGCCCGGCAGCGCCACCGAAGCGCGTCATCTGGCGACGGTCGAACGGCTGCTGACGGCGCTGGATCTGGAGGCGGTGGTGTTGGATCGTGCTGCGCCGGGCTTTGTCGGTAACCGCCTGCAGTTTGCGCTGCTGCGCGAGGCGCTGCATATCGTGCAAAGCGGCATCGCCAGCCCGCAGGTGGTCGACCAGGTGATGCGCGCCTCGCTGGGGCGGCGCTATGCGATGGTCGGGCCGCTGGAGGCGGCCGATATGACCGGGGACACCGTGGCGGATATCGCCCGTCATCTGTTGCCGACGCTGGCCGCCGGCGACGGGATGATGACGCTGGTGCAGGAAAAGGTGGAGCAAGGGCAAACCGGCCTGCGCAGCGGCGACGGCTTTTATCGCTGGGACGACGCGCGTAGGACGCGCATTGCGCAGCGGCGTACCCATCAGCTGCGCTTTGCGCTGAAGCCTTAAACCACCGCGAGCATCAGATCGATGCCGGCCATGAATGCATTGGTCGCGTTAGCGGCCTGCAATATGGACGGCGGCTGGCTGGCGCAATAAATAACGCTTTGGCGGATGCCGCCGCGACGGCATCCGTTAGCCAATATTTCCATGTGGTAATTATCACGCCCCGCACCTATTTTAACGTCCGTTTTATTTTTTCTGATTTGTTATGAAATATTAATGGCCGGCCGTATTATCGGTTAGAGAACGACATTTATGCTGATTATTTGCACATCATTTATTGTTTTGTTGCCGTTGGTAGCATTCTGATACGTTTTTATTTCTTCGCCGCTGCCATTTATCTTTTTATGTATTAGGTCATGAGATTTTATCCCTTGCGTCGCTTTGTTATATCGGGTAATTATTAATTTATGGCCAAGAGCCATGGCAGTTAATAATAAGAAAAACTTATTTCAGACAGGGGTAGTAATGAAAATGATAAAAACGCCAATTATTATTGGCGGCGTCCTGCTGTCGGCGTTATCCGGCGCCGCGCAGGCGGAAATTACCATCTTGGAGAAAAACCCGCAGAGCAATGTGTTGTTGGCGCCGCTGAGTTTAAAAGTGGGCGGCAGCATTCGGCCGGAATGGATTTTTAATAATGGCCCGGAGCCGGGCTATGATAAAAACGGTCATGACGGCGGCACGCGCTTTCGTTTCAGCGCCGATTACGCCCTGAGCCAGCATACCTCAGCCATCGGCTACTACGAATGGGGTGTGGATCTGGCGCACGCGCTGAGCTGGGACGGGCATTACGACGAAGACGGCAAGCGCGACTATCAGCGCCAGCTGTATGGCGGTTTTAAAGACGATCGCTACGGTACGCTGACCTATGGCCATCAGTACGGCATCTATTATTCCGTGGTCGGAATTAAAAGCGACGTCTGGGATAACGATGGTCACGCCGGCGGCACCGGCATTGGTATTTCCGGCGACTATGACGGCGGGAATAAACCCAAAAACAGCCTGAAATATACCAATGACTTTGGTCCGCTGACGCTGTACGCCAACTATTTGCTGCCGGAAGATGATTTGCACACCGCCAATAACCTCAGCTACCGGCGTTCCGGCGGCGGCGGGCTGGGGTTCGATTATAAAATCGATCCGACGCTGACGCTGAGCGCGGCGTATAGCTACACCGACGCCAAGGTGAAAGATGACCGTTATAACGAGCAACAATATCACCAGCAGCTGTCAGGGACGGCGCTGACCTGGCAGCCGGACAACTGGTATATCGTCGGTACCGCCAGCTACTATAAAGATTATGTGCCCAGCACCCGCGAGCGCAGCCTGTCGCACTTCTTTGCCGGCGACGGTTACGGACTGGAAGGGTTTGTCGGCTATACCTTTAATATCGACAAGCCGTTCCTGAAATCTGTCCAGCCTTATGTGGCGGCGGACTCGCTGCGGCTGAAAGGGCAGGAAGATTACCACGCCAATCACGTCTATCTGGGGGCAGGCACCACCATCGGCTACGGCCTGTCGGTGTATGTTGAACGCACGCTGGCCAACAGCAGCGACAATGAGCCGGACTCCACCTGGGTGACGGTGTTTTACGACTTCTGACCGCCGGGCGCCGCGCTCGCGGCGCCTACATGGCGATGGTGCCGGACGGCATTGGGCCGTCCGCCGCCTTTTCCGCCAGATAGCGCGCCGGCGGCTTGCCGACCGCTTTCCTGAACATGGTGACAAAGCCGCTGGCGCTCTCATAGCCCAGGTCCAACGCCACGCTCTGCACGCTGACGCCCTGCGTCAGGCGTTGCAGCGCCAGCATTACGTGCAGCTGACGTCGCCAATGGCCGAAACTCATCCCCAACTGCTGCTGCAGCGTACGGCTCAGCGAGCGTGTGCTCATGCCGATATGCTGCGCCCATTGCGCCTGCGTGCGCTTATTCGCCGGGTCCGCCAGCAATTGATCCATCAGCTGGCGGATACGCGCGTCCTGGGAGACCGGCAGATGCAGATTTTCCACCGGCGCCGCCGCCAACTGATCCAACAGCACCGTCGTCAGCCGGCCCTCGGCCCCGTGCTGATCATACAGCGGGGTAAAGCGGCTGGCAGCCAGCAGCAGTTCGCGCAGCAGCGGTGAAATGGTCAGGGTGCAACTGCTGGCAGGCAGATCGCCGGCGGCGGCCGGGTCGACAAACAGGGCATAACACTCGGTGGTGCCGGTGCCGCGCGCGCTGTGCAGCACATTGCCGGGCATCCATAGCGCACACTGTGGCGGCACTAGCCACAGCCCGTTTTCCACCTCGCAGCGCAGCATGCCGCGCGCGGTATAAATCAGCTGCGCCTTTTGGTGACGATGCGGCTCGACTTCCCAATTTTCGTGAATCGTCGCGCCCTGCACGGCGAACACCGGGCGCGGCACGTTATCAATGTCCAGACAGGCCTTTTTGGTGACAAAAGACATGAGAATGACTCTCATTTTGGCGTAAATGAAAAATAGTATGTCCTGATTGTGCAATGCGGTCTAGTGCCGTTGTCGATAAAGTAAGCGGCAATCCGATAACTGTTTGCAGGAGATGCAAGATGTCCTTTGACGCCGCAACCTTCCCTTATGTCCGCATGTATCGGCCCGCCGGGCAGCCGCGTGACGTCGTCGCCGAATTTGCCGAATTTGGTGCGCTGCTGGCGCGGCGGCAGCCGTTTGTGATTGTGTGTGAACCGCGCTCTGACGAGCAGGGAGAGCCGACCCGCGATGAACGCACGCAGGTCGCGCTGTGGAAACGCGAACACCGCGCCGCGCTGAAACAGTATGTAAAAGGCATGGTGATGATCGAGCCGGATAGCGCGCGGCGACTTGCTGCGGGGCCGTTTGCCGAGTACTCCAGCAAGTTTTGGGGATACCCGGTCGAGGTTGTGGCTGATAGCGAACAGGCGCATCGGCTGGCGCAGGCGTGGTTGAATCAATAAGGGGGCTATATGCATCAACGGGAGGTGATTAATCAGCTGCTGGCGTGGATCGAACAGAATCTGGAGCAGACGCTGTCGCTGGATGAGATCGCGGCGAAAGCCGGCTATTCCAAATGGCATCTGCAACGGATGTTCAAACGCCAGACCGGCCACGTGCTGGGCACCTACGTGCGGCGCAGAAGACTGAGCGCTGCGGCGCGCGAACTGCGGCTGACGGGCACCAGCGTGGCGATTATCGCGGATAAGTATCAGTTTGACTCCCAGCAGACCTTCACCCGCGGTTTCCGCCGGCAGTTCGGGCTGCCGCCGGCCGCCTACCGCCGCAGCGCGGAGTGGCCGGGCTACGGCATGCAGCCGCCGCTGCGCTTGTGCGCGCCGCCGCTGCCGGCGGCGGATTTTGTCGAACTGCCGGCAATGCGGCTGGTGGGGCGGACGCAGCGCCGCACGCTGACGTTAAACGAACTGAGCCGGCGGAAAAAAGAGCTGCGTCAGAGCGCCTGGAATGCGCTGCGCTGCCCGCTGTCCGGGCCGCCGGCGGTGGCTTACGGCCTGGCCCGGCTGGATGTCGACAGCCGCCAGCAGGATCGTCAGTGCATGGCGTACACCGTTGCCCTGGACGATGAGCAAACGGCGGGGGAGGAGGTGAGGATTGAACCGGGAGAGTACGCCAGCTTTGTCTACCAGGGGCAGGCGGAGGATTTCCAGAATTTTATCGCCCGCGTTTACGACAGCGTGATGCCGGCGTTGAACGTGGTGCGCCGTCCGGGCAGTGATATTGAGCGTTTTTACCCCGCGCAGGGCGGGTTTTACCATCAGGCCGGCGCGGCGATCCACTGCGAATATCTGATCCCCATCCGCCGTTTATCGGCGTCGAGTTAGGCATCTTTCCACTAAAATTTATCGTCTTCCGGCCGTCTGCGGTAAAAAAAACTCCATCCAGAGGTCGGGAAAATTTCACACTTTTGCTTAAGTGAACATATAATGCGCATCCGGCCGTTACAGGCCGGAGAGAATTTTGACCGATATTGCCAGTGCGGCCCACCAAACCAACACGAAGATAAACATGAGCATTCGCGCGTTATTAACCCTGTTTACGGCCCTGGTGGCGTTCAGCCAGACCGCCCTCGCCGTTGTTTACCCTCTGCCGGCCAAAGACAGCCGTCTGGTGGGGGAGAATATCCAGATCCAGGTCCCTGAGGACAGCAAGCTGCCGCTGGAAAGTTTTGCCGCGCAGTACCAGATGGGGCTGAGCAATATGCTGGAAGCCAACCCGGGCGTCGATCCCTTCCTGCCGAAGGCCGGCAGCACGCTGACCATCCCGCAGCAGCTGATTCTGCCGGATACGCCGCGTCAGGGCATTATTATCAACAGCGCAGAAATGCGTCTGTACTACTACCCGAAGGGCACCAACACCGTAGTGGTGCTGCCGATCGGCATCGGTCAGTTGGGTAAAGACACGCCGATGAACTGGGTCACCAGCGTGCATCGCAAGAAAGACGGCCCGACCTGGACGCCAACCGCCAAGATGCGTGAAGAGTATGCGGCGCAAGGGGAAATCCTGCCGGCGGTGTTCCCGGCCGGCCCGGATAACCCGATGGGGCTGTATGCGCTGTATATCGGCCGCCTGTACGCCATTCACGGCACTAATGCCAACTTTGGCATCGGCCTGCGCGTCAGCCACGGCTGCGTGCGTCTGCGCGCCGACGATATCAAATACCTGTTCGATAACGTGCCGGTCGGCACGCGCGTACAGTTTATCAATGAGCCGGTGAAAGCCTCGGTCGAGCCGGACGGCAGCCGCTATCTGGAAGTGCACAACCCGCTTTCCGCCAACGAAGAGCAGCTGAAGTCGAAAGATCCGGTGCCGGTGATGCTGTCGCCGGCGGTTGGCAAGGTGCTGATGGACAGCGGCGTCAACCAGAGCGAAGTCGACGCGGCGATCAAAGCGCGTTCCGGCATGCCGGTGAAAGTGAACTGAGCCACGTTCGCTGAGTCATAAACGATAGAATGCCGGTCGGTGCGAACTGACCGGCATTTTTTTGCGGGCAAGACGCCTGGCTTTACGGCGCCACCGCCTCTCTTGCCGCGCACAGCACCTGCAGCGCCAGGTCGAGATCGTCTTTGCTGTGGTGGTATGTGACGTTCATCCGTAAGCGTTCAAGGCCTTTGGACACTGCCGGATACCCCACCGGCATCACGTAAATATCCCGCTGGTGGCAGTATTGCGCCATCGCAAAGGCCTGGCTTTCGCTGTAGATCATAATCGGTACGATCGCCGCCTGCTCCGCCCTGACTTCAAACCCTTCTCTGCGCAACGCTGCGACAAAATAGGTGATGTTTTCCATCAGCTTTTTCCGCCGCTGCGGGCCTTCCTGCTCCAGCACGTCAAACGCCGCCAGCATGGCTGCGGTGGTGATTGGCGAGAGCGCGGCGCTGAAGATAAAGCCGCGGGCGGTCATGCGCAGGTAGTGGATAACCGCCTGCGTGGCGGCGATAAAACCGCCTTGGCCGGGCAGCGTTTTGCTCAGCGTACCCATCAGAATGTCGATCTGGCCGCGGCAGGCGAAGTGCTCTTCAATACCTTTGCCGTTGGCACCCAGCACGCCGAGGCTGTGCGCTTCGTCAACCATCAGCAGGGTATTCGGATGCCGGTCGCGCAGGGCGATCAGTGTATCCAGCGGTGCCAGATCGCCCTCCATGCTGTAGACGGCATCGATAATAATCAGCTTGCGCGCCTGCGGCGGCGCGGCCGCCAGCTGTTGGTCGAGGGTCTGCATGTCGTTATGGGGAAACCTCACGACCTGCGCGTTACCGATTCTGCAGCCGTCGATAATGCTGGCGTGGTTAAGTTCGTCGCAAAAAATCACGTCGCCCTTACCGAGCAGGCTGTCGATCACCGTCAGGTTGGTCATAAATCCGGAGCTGAAGGTTAATGCGGCTTCACGGCCAAAGAAGCCGGCGATGCGCTGTTCCAGCCGCTCGTGAATATCCAGGTTGCCGCCGAGCAGGCGTACGCCGTGGGTGCCGGTGCCGTATTGTTTGAGTGCGCTCAGCGCCGCTGCTTCGATAGCGGGATGTTTTAACAGACCCAGATAGGAGTAAGTGCAGAAATTAAGTTTGCGCTTGCCTTCACTGTAGATCCAGGCTTTGTTGTTATCGTCATAGCCGCTTATTTTGCTGAAGAAGAATGAATAGTCACTATTGAGCTTATGGTAGCGGGCAGCGCCTCTGGCTATTTTCTTGTCAAACGCAGACGGTTTATTTATTTGCCGATCGCTGCGGGTATCTGGCGTAGCGTCAGGGTTATGTTCTTTCATCCTTTATCCTTATTTCTCATCGTTTCTTTATTGATGTTCTATTTTTGTCCGGCGGATACGTTCCAGAATGTATCAAAATGACTAATCAATTACTCTAGGATGAAATATTGGAATGCCTCAGTATTTCATTAATTTCCTGGGGGCGATGTTAATAATCCGCATGTTTATTAATAATTATGATTGTTTGATAGTTAATAAAGAAAATATTTGCTCCATAAATATTCAGCCCGACTTGACAGAATAAGATGAGGTTATGCCTAATGGCCGTCAGTTTTACGCCGCTATGGAGTTACCCGTTGATTATGAGTCACGATGCCGCCAATGCGCGTTTTGACGTGCCCGGCTATGAGCTGGTGTACAGCGCACCGGTAGAAACCTGCCTGCAGAATGATGACCTGCGCGACAGCGCCGAAGTCTGGCGGCAGATGTTCGCCCAGGCGCGGCAGCGCATCGATATCGCCCAGTTTTATGTGATGAACCAGCCCGGCAGCCGGCTGGATGCGGTGCTGGCGGAGCTGCGCCGCGCCGGCGAGCGCGGGGTGAAAATCCGCCTGCTGCTGGAGCGCAAGGGGCTGCGTAATTCGGCGGCGGATACGCTGGAACAGTTGGCGGCGATCCCGCAGCTGGCGCTGCGCGTGCTGGACTATCAGCCGCTGAGCGGCGGCATTATGCACGCCAAATACCTGCTGGTGGACGGCGAACAGGCGTTTGTCGGCAGCCAGAATTTTGACTGGCGGGCGCTGGAGCATATTCATGAGGTCGGGCTGCGCGTCAGCGATGCCGGCGTGGTGCGCCAGATACAGGCGGTGTTTGAGCAGGACTGGCAGGCGCAGGCATTGCAGGCGCAGCAGCAGCCGGTGCCGCCGTTGACCTATCAGCCGGCGCCGCCGGCGGACAGTTATTTGCTCGCCAGCCCGCGCGCGTATGTGCCGCCGGGGGTGACCGATACGCAGAGCGAGCTGCCGCGGCTGCTGGCGGCGGCGCAGCGGCGGGTGCGGGTACAGGTGATGGAGTATGCGCCGCTCTCCTTCGGGCCGGGGCGCAGCCGCCCCTATTATGCGGTTATCGACAACGCCCTGCGCGGCGCGGCGGCGCGTGGCGTCCAGGTGGAGCTGATGGTGGCGGACTGGAACACCAAAAAGCCGGAGATCGCTTATCTGAAGAGTCTGGCGCTGCTGCCGAACGTACAGCTGAAAGTGGTGACCATTCCCGCCGCCAGCAGCGGGTTTATTCCCTATGCCCGGGTGATCCACAGCAAAATCATGACCATTGATGAGCAGCTTGCCTGGGTCGGCACCAGCAACTGGAGCGGCGGTTATCTGGATAATTCGCGAAATCTGGAGCTGGTGCTGCATAACGATGCGCTGACCACGCGGCTGGACCAGCTGTATCAGCAACTGTGGGACAGCCCGTATGCGGCGGCGCTGCGTATTGAGGAAGACTACCCGACGCCTCGGCCGGGCGGCTGAGGCATCTGCGGGGAAACAAAGGCCGATGTATCAAGCCGTTGCTCCCCCGCTTTAAGGTTTACCGATCTTTCTTCTTGCCGAAGAGTTTGATCAGCGCGCCGACAATCAGGCCTACGGCGATGCCGGTCAAAATCCAGTCGATAATGCTCATGTTACTTCTCCGCTATTTCCTTGATCGAATTATATATTCATTCGATATGGAATGCCGCCTCTATCATCTGTTGCCGCTGCCGGGCGGAGTAGTCGATCAGCGAGTTTTTACTGTTGGACTTCTCCACGCTGATGCGCAGCTCGTCCGCCGTCAGAGCCAGCGGTTCCTGCCAGAACGGCGCGATGGCGTGTTCGGTGATGAAGTCGCTCAGGTAATGCTCGGGGCTGCCCGGATGTTGCGGGAACAGCCGCCCGGCCAGTTCTTGCATCAGCCGGCGCTGCTGCGGCTGCTGGCTCTCTGCCAGCAACTGCAGGAACGGCAGCAGCAGGCGGCCGCACACCTGGCCGTGATGGTAGTCGCGCAGTGCGCCTACCTCGCCGGCGATGCCGTGGATCACGCCCAAACCGGCGCTGCTCAGCGTCAGGCCGCCGAGATAGGATGCCTGCATAATGGCTTCGCGCGCATCGTCGCTGCGGTTCAGCGCCGGCCAGGCGTCGAGGAACAGGCGTATGCCGCTCAGCGACTGCTCGCGCGTCAGGCTGCTGGCGGTTTTTGACAGGTAGGCCTCGAACAGATGGGTGAAAGCGTCAATCGCGCAGTAGGCCAGCACGTGGTCGGGCGCGCCCCGCAGCAGCTGCGGATCGAGGATCGCCGTCTGCGGCACAAAATTGGCGTGGCGCAGCGAGGCTTTAACCTGTTTGACGCGGGTATCGGTGATTACCGCGTTTTGGGTGACTTCGCTGCCGGTGCCGGCGGTGGTGGGAATGGCGATCAGCGGCAGGGTGGCGCCGCTGATGGGCGTGTCGCCCACCTTTTCCATATAGCGCAGCGTCGGCAGCGGGTGTTCCACCAGCGCTGAGAATGCCTTGGCGGCGTCGATCACGCTGCCGCCGCCGATGGCCACCACCCGCGCCGCCTGGCCGCGCCAGCGTGCGACCCAATGGTCCAGCTCCTGCGGCGAGGCCTCATGGCTGACGATCTCCCGGCCGATCAGCAGCGGATCGAGCTGCGGCGCCAGCGAGGCGTATATCGGGCCATTGAGAAACGAGCGGCAGCTGAACAGCAGCGTGGGCTGCGGATCCTGCTCCAGCTGCGGGATCAACTGTCCGATGGCGCCCTGGCCGAACCAGGTGTGGCGGTTGGCAATGGTGAGGGTCATGCATGGCTCCTTGGCGAACGGCAAAACGCCAGCATAATTCAGCCCGGCGGCGTGAACCACGATTTCTTGCCATGCAACAGCTTTATAGATTTAGTTTTTTAACGTCAAAGCTCATAGTTAATTGGCCCGGTACCTGCGAAGCAGGCTGAACGTGCCTAAGCGCGGGCGCGGGCGCGGGTGCGGGTGCAGGGGGCGCGCCTACGGCCCCTGCAATTGCCGTTTATCTCAGTGACAGAGAAATACTGTACGTTTACGGCAATTCTGATTACACATTGCTGACATAGGCCACGTATAAAAATACCTATCCGGCATACATAACTATTTCTGCCTTCAATCGTCATAGCATTAATATATTAATGAATGCGCCTTTCAGCCGGGCGGGCAAGTTGTGACTGATTTAACACGCCTGCTTTTACCGGCTTGCATTTCAAGCAGTGAGATGCTTTTTATTACTTTCCGGCCGCCCGCTGATTTTCGGGCCGCGCCAGGCGCAGATTGTTAACCTGTTAATACTCGGAGGCGCGGATGGATATTCAGCTTGCCAGACTGACGACGGTGATTGACGCCGTGGCGACCCGCCATTTCTATCCGCACCTGCTGGCCTACCTGGAACGCTTCTTCGCGTTCGATAATGCGCTGGTGTACGCCTTTGAGCAGGATCGGCCGCCGTGCTGCCTGCTGAAGGCGGAAAAAGAGAACAGCGACCGGGTGAACGCGCTCTATCAGCAGGGCGCCTATCTGCAGGATCCGTTTTATCACGCACTGAACGACGGGCGGCAGGGGGATATCTTCACGCTGCGCCAGTTGGCTCCGCGCGGTTTCTACCACAGCGATTACTACCGCAATTTTTACCGTAAAACCGGCTGGCGCGACGAAGCGGGCATTGTGCTGCAGCTGACGCCGCAGCGCCGGCTGGGGGTGTTTTTCGGTTCTTCACGGCGCACGGTGGCGCTGCGTCAGCCACGGCAGCAAGAGCTGCGCGAAGCGCTGATGTTGGTGCGCAGTGTGGCGCGTCTGCACGGCGATGTGGCGCCGGATGCCGCGCCGGCCACGCCGTGCGATCGCGGCGCGACGGCGCGCGCAACGCTGACCCCGCGCGAGCGTGAAATCGTTGATTTAATTCTGGCCGGGCAAGGCTCGCCGCAGATTGCCGAGCGGCTGTTTATCAGCCTGGGCACGGTGAAAAATCACCGTAAAAACATCTACGGTAAACTGGGCATCGGTTCGCAGGCCGAACTGTTCAGCCTGCTGCTCGGCCCCACGCTGCCGCACAGCGCATGATGTTACGAAATAGTTAAAATATCCCTAAAGGGACATGGCCGCGCCGCCGCCGCCCGCTGATAATCGCCGTCAGGGTCTGGATCAGGGGAGTGCGGCAGTGAACAACAATATCGAATCGTTAACCTACTACGCGGCGACCAAAAAATACGATCTGCGTTTTCCGGTGCTGGAAGAGGATCTGGACGTTGACGTGGTGATCGTCGGCGGCGGTTTTTCCGGCATCAATACCGCGCTGGAGCTGGCGGAAAAAGGCATTACCAATATCGCCATTCTGGAAGGACGCCACCTCGGCTACGGCGGCACCGGTCGTAACGGCGGGCAGGTGATGGCCGGCATCGGCCACGATCTGGAGAAGATCAAACGTCACGTCGGCCCGCAGGGGCTGGAAACCATTTTCCGCATCAGCAATCTGGGCGCCGGCATTATCCGCGATCGCATCAGTAAATACGCCATCGACGCCGACTTCTGCTTTGGCTACGGCTACCTGGGCAGCAATGCGCGCCAGGAGAAAACGCTACGCGCCTGGCTGAAGGAGTTTCAGGCGGTGGCGCCGGACGAAGAGATTGAACTGTACACCGGCGCGGAGGTGAAGCAGGTGGTCGGCTCCGACAGCTACACCTGCGCGCTGAAACATATGGGTGGCGGCCATGTGCACTCGCTGAACCTGCTGCTGGGGGAAGCCAAAGCGCTGGGCGACTACGGCGTAAAGATCTTTGAAAACAGCAGCGTGCTGGCGGTAGAGTACGGCCCGCGCATTCGGGTGCGTACCGCGATGGGCTCGGTACGCGCCAATAAAATGCTGTGGGCCTGCAACGGCTTTCTCAACGGCCTGGAGCCGGCCATCCACCGCAAAACCATTAATACCTACGCGTTTCAGCTGGCGACCGAGCCGCTGCCGGAGGCGCTGATCCGCCGGATCAGCCCGATCCGCGGTGCCTACAGCGATATTCGTCCGGTGATCGACTACTACCGGGTGACCAATGAGAACCGTCTGCTGTTCGGCAGCGCCACGCGGCTGCTGGAGTATATTCCCGCCGATCTGAAAGCCTGGAACCGCAACCTGATGCTGAAGGTGTTCCCGTACCTGCATGACGTGAAGATTGATATGGCCTGGGGCGGGCCGCTGTGCTGCAGCGCCAATCTGTTCCCGCAAATCGGCACGCTGCCGGCGCACGACAATGTGTTTTACGTGCAGGGCTATTCCGGCTTCGGCGTCACCCCCAGCCATATCGTCTGCAAGGTGCTGGCAGAGGGCATGGCGGAAGGCTCCGAGCGCTACGCACTGATGAGTTCAATCCCGCATGTGGATATCTTCGGCAAGGACCAGCTGCGCCGGGTGATAACCTCCGCCGGCAAAATGTGGCACCAGACGTCCGGTTACTGGAAGGGACGCCGTTAACCGTTATTACAACCAGAGGAAACCAAAATGAAACCACTTCTGCTTAAACAACCCTTGCCGGCGCTGACGGAGATCGGCAGCGTCAGCAACCTGGGGGCGACGGTGATTGCCGGCGAACCGACGGTCAGCGTGGCGATGATCGACGGCGCGCCCGACGACAACCTGAGCTGCGGCGTGTTCAGCTGCACCCGCGGCAGCTTTGTGATGGAGTATCCGTTTGCCGAGCATGCGACGGTGTGGGAAGGCACGGTGACGCTGACCGATGAAGCCAGCGGTGAAGCGGTGCAGTATCAGGCCGGCGACGCCTGGTTTGCGCCCAAGGGCGCCAGAGTGCGCTGGGACATCACCTCCGATCGCTTTGTAAAGCACTACCTGGCGGTAGTGAACGGCTGACAGACCGGCCCCGCGGGGCCGGCTTTTCCTCTAGCGCAGCGTGCGTTGGATAAACGCGCTGACAAGCTGCAGCGTCCGATCTTTGTCGATCTCATGGAAAATTTCATGGCGGGCGCCGGGCAGGATCTCGGCGTGGAAATCGCTGCCGCGCAGCCGTTCGAGGGTGGTGCGGCTCTCCTCGCTTAACACCAGACGATCGTCGCCGCCGTGCAGCCACAGCGTAGGCAGCGCGCCGAAGCCCGGCCCGGCGTCGATGGTCGCCAGAAACCGCCGTATCGCCTGCAGCGTCGGGCGTTTGAACGGCCCGTGCCACACCAGCGGATCGGCCTGATAGGCGACGCCGACCGCCGGATCGCGCGACAGGGTGCTGACGTCCAGCGGCGTATCGGGGATGGTCTCCATGTCCTGCAGATCGCCGATGGCGGTATGTTCGCCCAGCAGCGGGCCGGACAGCACCAGCGCCCGGACGTCGTCGCCGAAGCGTTGTACGTAGCGCGTGGCGATCATGCCGCCCATCGAGTGGCCGATGACCACCAGCGGCAGATCGGGATGCTGACGGCGAATCTGCCCGACGGCCTGCCGCACATCGTCGACCACCGCCTCATAATCCTCAATCAGCACCCGCTCGCCCTGCGACAGCCCGTGGCCGAGATGGTCCGGGCCGAAGACGCGTGCGCCCAGATCCTGCAGCGTGCGCGCCACATAGTGGTAACGGCCCAGATGCTCGCCGTAGCCGTGTACCAGCAGCGCCAGAAAACGCGGCGCGTCATGCTGCCAGTCATGCAGCGCGATATCACCGCGCTGCCCCTTGATAAAGCTGACCTGTTGTTGCGACATACCGTCCCCTTGTGAGTGTTCCTCTTTGATTATAGGTCGAATTGTCGCGCCAGTTGGTCGAGGGCTTCACGCTGGAAGCGGTTGAAGTCCGCGCGCGGCTGCTGCTGCTGAATAAAGGCCAGCAGCGGGTCCTGCACCTCGGTGCGGACGCCGCTCAACTGCTCCATTACCGCCAGCCCGCAAAACGGCACGTAGGACTCGGCATAGCCGCCCTCATGCACCAGCAGCAGTTTGCCGTCGCACAGCTGGTCGGCGGCCTCCTGCACCAGTGCGGTCATGGCGCGGAAGCTGTCGCTGTGCAGCTGCATGCGCGCCAGCGGATCCATCGCGTTGGCGTCGTAGCCGCAGGCGATAATTATCGCCTGCGGACGGAACTGCGCCAGCGCCGGCAGCACGATGCGCTGCATGGCGTACAGGTAGCTGTCGTCGCCGGCGCCGGCCAGCAGCGGAATATTGAGGTTATAACCCAGGCCGGCGTCGGCGCCGCGATCCTGCTCGCCGGCATAGCCGGCCGGGAAGCAGCCGTCCTGATGCAGCGAAATGGTCAGCACGTCGTCGCGCCGCCAGTAGATGTGCTGGGTGCCGTTACCGTGGTGCACGTCCCAGTCAATCACCGCCACCCGGTCAAGGCCGCAGCTCTGTTTGGCGCGTTCGATGGCGATGGGAATATTGGCCAGAAAGCAGAAGCCCATCGACTGTTCCGGCAGGCAGTGGTGGCCCGGCGGCCGCGACAGCGAATAGGCGTTGTCGAGCTCACCGCGCAGCACCGCCTCCAGCGCGCTGCAGGCCAGCCCGGCGGACAGCCTGGCGATTTCGTAGCTGCCGGGGCCGAGCGGCGCTTCCTCACCCAGCAGGCCGCCGCCGTTGTCGCTCAGCTGCTTGAAGCGTTGCAGATAGTGGGGCGGGTGAATACGCTGCAGGTCCTGTTCGTCCGCCAGTTCGGCGCTGCGCAGCTGCAGCTGACGCGACAGGCCGGAGACGTCCATCAGGTTTTTCATCCGCCGTTTGGTTTCCGGCGATTCGGCATGGCTGGCGCCGGCGGGGGGCTGCACCCAGCCGCCGACCGGCAGCGTGGTGGCGTGCAGCCCGGTGCTGTGCCAGAAGCAGCGTTCATCGAAGAAAAAGCCGGTGTTTCTTTTCACGTTGCAGACTCCTTGTTAAAGGGCGCGCGCGGCGCGCGGGATGCCAGCGAGATCAGCAGCAGCGACAGCAGGGCGCAGCTCAGTGCGCCGCCGAGCAGCGCGCCGAAGCCGCCGAAAAATTGCAGCAGATAGCCGGCCAGCAGCGGACCGATGGCCATGCCGCCGCCGATGACCAGGTTGATGCCGTTCATCAGTTTGCCGTTGTTATCCAGCCCGGCGACGGCCGCCAGCATAAACGGCAGTACGAAGGTCCAGGTGAATTTGAACAGCACCGCCGCGGCGGCAAAGCGCGCCAGCTGCGGGGTGGCGAACAGCAGCATGATACTGGTCAGCAGCAGCAGGTAGCCGAAGACCATCAGCCGCTGTCGCTGACGATGGTCACCGGTCAGCGCGGCTATGCCGGCGCCGGCTATGCCGAACAGCGTGGCGATGGCCAGCACCTGGCCGCCGTGCACCGCCGACAGCCCGGCGGCGGCGCCGATATTGCCGATAAACGTCCAGACCGCGCTCAGGCTGATATAAAAGCACAGCACTGCCGCCACCGCGCACAGCTTGCGCGCGACCGGGGCGGGGCGGCGGGACGTTGTCGTCTGCGGCGCCGGTCGGTAGCCGTCGGGAAAGGCGGCGATCAGCGGCAGGCAGCACAGCATCAGCGCCGCCAGTAGCAGGTAGACCGCCATCAGGCCGAACTGGGCAAACAGCGGCGGCAGCGCCAGCAGGCCGATCGCCCCCAGCGCCAGCTGGCCCAGCACCCAGCAGGCATAAACCCGGCTGGCGTTGCTGACGCCGGCGGCGCAGGTAATACAAAGAATCATCAGCGTGCCGCCCGCCAGCGAGGCGATAAAGCGCAGCGCCAGCAGCGGGCCGAAGCCGCTGACCAGCGCCGAGGCCAGATTGCCGAGCAGAAAGACGCCGGCCGCCAGCCAGGCGACCCGACGCCAGTTGATGCGGCTCATCCACCACCAGGCCGGCAGCGTGGCGAGGCTCATCGCCCCCAGCTCGCAGGCGAACAGCCGGCCGATCTGCGTAGGCGTCAGACGCCATTCAGCGGCCAGCTGCGCGGCGATCGCCGGCGCGGTCATCAGCACGCCGGGTGCGATGGCGGCGAAGGCGATAATGGCGATCAGCAGCTTTGGCGGGCAGGGCAGCGCCGCCCGCTGGGCAGGCGCGGAAAAGGCATCGCTGGACATAAATATATCCTTATGGCTGGCTATGATTTTATTGCGGCTGACGATAATAACGGCAATGTATTTCGCCAGGCTGGCGGCGGAACCTATTATCCCTGGGCGATAAATCCGCTGGACACCAATTCGGTGCGGTTTACCACTGCGGTTTTAGAAAATATATTGCGCATATGAGTTTTCACCGTGGAGAGCGAAATACCCAGCTTTAAGGCAATGCGTTTATTGCTGGCGCCTTCGCGCACCAGGTTGACAATTTCCTGCTCTTTGGCGGTCAGCAGCTGCGCTTCGCCCTCGGGCAGCAGGTCGCGCGTCGCCAGCTCAATCAGCGGCAGCACCGCGTGCAGCCGGCCGCGTTCCAGCGCGGTAAACGGCGTATCACGGATTAATGACACCCCGGCGACAATGCGCTTGCGTTGGCGAATAAAGATTTCGGTCATATCGCGCATATTATTCGGCAACATAAAATCATGGTAATACTGGCGGTTATTGGCGATGGCCGCCGGCGTCATATTTACCATGGTAATATCGTGCCGATGAAAGTTGGCCGGTTTCATCGGATCAATATGCTGGAAATCTGCCAAATATTGCCGATGCGTATTGGCGGAAATGCCCTGCAAAATATAATGCTCGGGTTTTAACTGGCTGTTGACCAAATAAAACACGCCGGCGGAAACGGGAATAAGATGCGCGATGGTGTTCAGGCAACTGGCAATAAAGGCATCGTTCGCCGCGGGCGCTGATGGTGTCTGCATAATGTCCTGCCCTCCCTTTATCGCCCTTAGCTCGCCGGCGCGACCGCCGGGATCCGGGCACTATTGTGCGTAGTGGGAATCGGTTAATATGTGAACGATAACAGCATAGTTGTCGCAATTATGCAACACAATAAAAACATATTAACAACGTGAGGTGGCTTGCAATAAACTACATAAATAACAATGAGCCAGAGCGGTAATTGTCACGTTTCTAATGCGTGAATCCTGCCTTTTTATTAAAACATTAATAAAGTTTTTCGCCGCTTGTTCTCTGAATTTTCACCCGATTTTCTGCCCTGCGGGCGATCGCATGCGGCGCTGCGCGTGACGCTACCGCCGCTGACGATGCCATTTTTCCCTCGTCCTTAAGAACGATAGTCAAAAATTTCTTTTGCTTTCTACACTCGAAAATTACGGCTGATGAAAAAGTATACCGGCAATTTTCCGCAGGCCGTTAAGAAGAAAAAATGATGATGCTTCAGGAGCGAAATGGCGATGAAAAGAAAAGTGGTGGCAGTGGCGTTGAGCAGCGTGGTGTCAGGCCTGGCGCATAGCGCGCCGGGCGAACGGCCCAACGTATTGATTATTGTGGCGGACGATATGGGCTATTCCGACATCACGCCGTTTGGCGGCGAAATCCCGACGCCCAATCTGCAGGCGCTGGCAGAGCAGGGCGTACGCATGAGCCAGTTTTATACCTCGCCGATGTCGGCGCCGGCGCGGTCGATGCTGATGACCGGCAACACCAACCAGCAGGCGGGAATGGGCGCTATGTGGTGGTATCAGAACACCATTGCGCGTCCGGGCTATGAAATGCGCCTGACGGATCGGGTTGTTACGCTGCCGGAGCGCTTTCGCGACGCCGGCTACGCCACCATGATGGCGGGGAAATGGCACCTGGGCTACACCGACGGCGCGCGGCCGACCGATCGCGGTTTTGAACGGGCTTTCGCCTTTATGGGCGGCGGAACCAGTCATTTTAACGATGCGAAACCGCTCGGCACCGTCGAGGCGTTTCACACCTTCTATACCCTGAACGGCAAGCGGGTGTCGCTGCCGCAGGATTTCTACTCCAGCGAGGCCTATGCCCGCCAGCTGACGCAGTGGATCGATGACACGCCGCAGGATAAACCGATTTTCGCCTATCTGGCGTTTACCGCGCCGCACGATCCGCTGCAGGCGCCGGATGACTGGATCGCCAGGTTTGACGGCCAATACGACGCCGGCTACCAGGCGATTTATCAGCAGCGCATCAAGCGGCTGAAGGCGCTGGGTATCATTAACGACAATACGCCGCTGCCGTCGCTGGCGCTGGATAAGGCATGGCAGGCGATGACGCCGCAGCAGCAAAAGTATGCGGCGAAAACCATGCAGGTGTATGCGGCGATGATCGCCAATATGGACGCGCAGATCGGCAAGGTGATGCAGACCCTGAAACAGACCGGGCGCGATAAGAACACCATCGTGCTGTTCCTGACCGACAACGGCGCCAACCCGGCGCAGGGCTTCTATTACGGCTCGCAGCCGGACTACTGGCGTCAGTTTGACAACAGTTACGCCAATATCGGCCGCAAGGGGTCGTTTGTGGCTTACGGCCCGCACTGGGCTAACGTCAGCAACGCGCCGTACGCCAATTACCATAAGACCACCAGCGGACAGGGCGGCATCAATACCGACTTTATTATTGCCGCCCCGCAGCTGCAGCAGCATGGCACCATCGACCGTACGCCGATGGCGATCTATGACATTGCGCCGACGCTGTATGAATTTGCCGGCATCGACGCCGCCAAGCCGCTGAAAAAACAGGCGCCGCTGCCGATGGTCGGCGTCAGTTTCAAACGCTATTTCAGCGGCGAGGCCCAGGCGGCGCCGCGGCTCAACTACGCCGTGGAGCTGCACAATCAGGCGGCCTATGTCGACGGCGACTGGAAGCTGCGCCGGCTGGTGAAAAACGGCCCGCAGGCCGCCAGCGCGCCCTGGGGACTGTTCAATCTGCACGACGATCCGCTGGAAACCCGCGATCTGGCCGCCGAGCACCCGGAGATGGTCAAACGTCTCAGCGCGGCCTATCAGCGCTATGCCCGGCAGGGGATGGTGATTGAAGCAACAGGCAAGATGGTGGACTACCTCGGGGTGGATGCCGACGGCCATTATATCGGTATCGATCCGGCGACCCGCCAGCCGCTGGCGGAGGCGCCATGAATATCGATGCGCTGCGGGCGCGACAAATCCCGGTCAGCGGCGTAGCCCGCGCCGCCGCGCCGTTCCACCTGCTGGTGAAACCGGTCGGCGCCGGCTGCAATCTGGCCTGCCGCTACTGCTACTATCCGCAGCGCGGCGACAGGCCTAGGCGGATGGACGATGCGCTGCTGGCGCAGTTTATCCGCCAGTACATCGCCGCCCAGCCGCGTTACAGCCGGGAGATCAACTTTGTCTGGCAGGGGGGCGAACCGCTGCTGGCGGGCATCGGCTTCTATAAACGGGCGCTGGCGCTGCAGCGCCGCTATGCGCCGCCGGGCGTGATGGTCAGCAACAGTCTGCAGACCAACGGCACGCTGCTGACCGACGCCTGGTGCCGGCTGTTCAGAGAGCATAATTTTATTATCGGCGTCAGCCTGGACGGCGATCGTCAGACGCAGGACGCCCATCGTCCGGACCGGCGCGGCAACAGCAGCTATGACGCTGCGTTGCGCGGTATTGCGCTGCTGCAGCAGCACGGCGTGGCGTTTAACCTGCTGGTGGTGGTGCACGACGGCGTCGCCGACGCCGCCGCGGCGCTGTATGACCAGGTGACGGCGCTGGGGGCGCGTTTTCTGCAGTTTCAACCGCTGATGCTGGAGGGCGACGCGCCGGCGGGCGGCTATAGCCTCAGCGCGGCCAACTGGGGGCGCTTTATGCGCGATATCTACCGCCGCTGGCGGCAGCGCGGCGACGTGGGGCGGGTGTTTGTGATGAATATTGAGCACGTCTACGCGCAGTATTTCACCCAGGTCAGCCCCGACTGCGTGCATGCGGCGCGCTGCGGCGGCAACCTGGTGATGGAGCAGGACGGCGGCGTCTACGCCTGCGATCACCTGATTGACGAGGCCCACCGGCTGGGGCGCTTTAACGCCGGCGATGAGCTGGCGACGCTGGCGGATGCCGCCCGCGCGCTGCCTTTCGGCCGGCGCAAGAGCGTACGGCGCGAGTGCCAGCGCTGCAGCGTGAAGATGGTGTGCCAGGGCGGCTGCCCGGCGCATCTGGGGCCGGACGGCTATAACCGGCTGTGCGCCGGCTACTACGCCTTTTTCTCCGAGGTGCTGGCCCCGCTGCGGCGCTACCCGCGCGACGCCGGCGGGCTGGCGCTGTGGCGCAGCGCACAGCCTGAGGCATCTCGTCCATAAGGACGATAGTCAGCGTTTTCCTTTCCTCTCTATAGTGCGTTAAGCCAACCTGCAGAGGATATTCCGATGAACCTGTCGTCGCGCCTTTCCGCCCACCTTGAACGAGGCAAGGTGGGCTTTCCCACCACGCTGGCCAGCTCGGTCGGCGTGATTATGGCCAGCCCGGTGATCCTGACCGTAACCAGCGGTTTCGGCATCGGCGGCGATACCTTTGCGCTGGCGATGCTGATCGCTTTTGTGATGATGCAGGCGCAGCTCACCACCTTTGCCGAAGCGGCGGCGATCCTGCCGACCACCGGTTCGGTCTACGACTACATTTCCTGCGGCATGGGGCGCTTCTTCGCCATTACCGGCGCGTTGTCCGCCTATCTGATCGTGCATATCTTCGCCGGTACGGCGGAAACCATTCTGGCCGGCATCATGGCGCTGGTGAATTTTGAACATCTCAACACCCTGGCGACCAGCCATAACGCCTCATGGATGGTCGGCGTCGGGCTGGTGGTGATTTTCGGCCTGCTGAACGCGTTCGGCATTGAGGCGTTCGGCAAGGCGGAAATCGTACTGACCTTCGGCATGTGGAGCACGCTGGTGATTTTCGGCATCGCCGGCCTGCTGTCGCCGCCGGCGGTGGCGCTGCCCGGCTGGTTCGGCAGCGCGCTGGACGTCAGCGATCCCTTTGCGGTGTTCAGCCTGGTGGGGATGGCGATGTTTATGTTCGTCGGCTGCGAACTGGTGACGCCGATGGCGCCGGAGATCAAACGCTCGGCCTGGGTGATCCCGCGCGCCATGGCGCTGGGACTGTGCGGCGTCGCCGCCTGTATGGCGCTGTACGGCGCGGCGCTCAGCCATCAGGTGGAGAACGTGGTGGTCGACGCCGAGCATCATGTGCGCCTGCTGGATACGCCGATGGCGATCCCGGCGTTCGCCGGCCAGGTGATGGGCGAGTTCGGCAAATACTGGCTGGGCGTCGGCCTGCTGCTGGCCGGCGCGGCGACCATCAATACGCTGATGGCCGCGGTGCCGCGCATTCTGTACGGCATGGTGCTGGACGGCGCGCTGCCGAAGGCGTTCGCTTACCTGCATCCGCGTTTTAAAACGCCGGTGGTCGGCATTGCCGTGGCGGTGCTGATCCCCTGCGTGCACGCCTTCGCCATTCAGGGCGATCTGGAGCGCATTATCCCGATGGTGCTGGCGGCGGTGTGCGCCTGGGGCGTGGCCTACCTGCTGGTGACGCTGTCGGTGGTGCTACTGCGCATCCGCCGGCCGGATCTGCCGCGCGCCTATAAATCGCCGCTGTTTCCGCTACCGCAGATTGTGTCCAGCATCGGCATCGTGCTGGCGATTATCTATATCGCGCCGCCGGGCATGCCGCGCAGCGCGGTGTATATCCCGTTCGGCATCATGATCGGCCTGACCGCCGTGTACGCCCTGTTCTGGACGCTGTGCGTGCAGCGGGTCAACCCGTTCAAGCCGGTGCCGGTGGAGCAGGTGCTGATGCAGGCGTTGGATAAGTCGGAACGCGAGGAGGTGCAGTTTGATCGCCTTACGTCCCTCGGTTAACCGCGTCTGGCAGCGTGAACCGGCCGGCTACCGCGCCGGCAGCGCGCTCGACCGGCTGCAGGCGGATCTGCGTCCCTATGCCTGCGAGCGGCTGTCCGCCGGCCGTCTATGCCTGACGCTGCCGCAGGGGCCGCAGCTTGAGATCAGCGAACGGCCGCAGGCGCTGTTTCTGGCGCATATCGTCAGCCACCGTTTTTCCCTGAGCGGCCGCACTGCGCTGACGGGCAGCGCCCGGCTGACGGTGCGCGGCACCGGCTGGTGGCGGCAACGCGGCGTACGCTATTGCACGGCGGGCGATGAGGCCGCCGCCCGGCAGCTTACGGGCTGGCTGGCGCGCTATCCGCAAATCGGCGCGACGCTGGCGCAGCTGGATTTCCGCCATGCCCAGCTGACGCTGGCGGCGGGGCGCTGGCAGTTCAGCATCGAACATTTTGCCGCCTGCGAGGTGGTCAGCCGCCTGCCGCCGGGCCGGCGCTATTTACGCCTGACCGCGGCGCAGCGCTGTCTGCTGCTCAGCGCGTGTCTGATGGTGGCGCAACTGATGGAGAAAATCGATGACTAGAACGGTGGTGATTACCGGCGGCGGTACCGGCATCGGCGCCGCCTGCGCCCGGCAACTGGCCGGGCAGGGCGATCGGGTTTTTATTGTCGGCCGCCGCGCCGCACCTCTGCAGGCGCTGGCGGCGGAGATTGGCGCCACGGCGTTGGTGGGCGACGCCGCCTGCGGCGACAGCTGGCGCGACACGCTGCTGCCGCAGATTATGCGCCAGGGCGGGCGTATCGACTGCCTGATCGGCAGCGCCGGCGGCATGGGATTAGGCGCGCTGGGCGAGATGACGGACGCCGCATGGCGGCAGGCGCTGGACAGCAACCTCAACAGCGCCTTCGCCAGCGCGCGCGCCTGCCTGCCGGAGCTGGTGAAAAGCGGCGGCAGCCTGCTGCTGGTGGCGTCGATTGCCTCGCTGGCCGCCGGGCCGGAGGCGTGCGGCTACGTGACCGCCAAGCATGCGCTGATCGGCCTGATGCGCTCCGTGGCGCGCGATTACGGCCCGCTCGGGGTGCGCGCCAACGCAATTTGCCCCGGCTGGGTGACCACGCCGATGGCCGATGAAGAGATGCGGCCGCTGATGGCGGCGCACGGCTGGACGCTGGATCAGGCTTACCGTCAGGTATGCCGCGACGTGCCGCTGCGGCGGCCGGCCAGCGCCGAAGAGATCGCCGAAGCGTGCTGTTTTCTCTGCTCGCCGCAGGCGTCGATCATTACCGGCGCCACGCTGGTGGCCGACGGCGGCGCCGGCGTGGTGGATGTGCCTACTCTGGCTTTTACTTCCCTATAAGGAGCGACAAATGCATTCAGAAGCGGTGTTTATTCAGGTTGGCGCACTGGCGGAGGGCTTTGCCCCCGACAGTCATACCCTGCAGGCGCAGGACGATTTGGCCGGGCAGACGCTGAGCCTGTACTTTGCCGACGGCGAGCGTCTCGACGTCTGCTTTGTCGACGGACAGACGCTGCACTGGCGCGGGCAGCCGGCGGACTATCGCGCCACCGCGCTGCGCCCCGGCGTGCTGTTTATCGACTTCCTCGACCCGCAGCGCGCCAACGCCAGCATTACGCTGGTATGTAATCGGGCGCTGGGCAATTTCACCGCGGTGTACGGCCAACTGCCGGATGAGGCGCAGACGCGCCTGGACGCTTTCAGCCGGGTGGAGCAGGGGCTGCCGCTGACCGCGGTGGCGGCCGAGTTTCGCTTCGGCCGGCTGGCGGATGACGATGCGCCGCTGCCGGCGTTTACCGACGAACTGATCGGCATGCGCAATATGTATACCTACAGCCCCACCGAGCGCTATGAGCATATCTACCTGAACGACAATTTCTACGCCTGGCAATGTCTGGACGGGGTGGAGAAAGGGCTGGCGGACGTTGACCGCTGCCACTACGTCAAGGTGGCAGAGCAGCTGTATCTGTTTGTCTGGCGCGAAAAGATCATTCCGACCCTCGGCGTGGTGATGATCGATCTGCAGGGGCTGCGTACCGACGGCAAGATCCTCGGCTATCAGGGCAGCGACTTCAGCGCGCTGAGTAATTTTGCCGTCGGCGCGCATGCGCAGGTGCTCATTTGCCCGGCTGGGGGCCACGCTGGTGGTGGCCGATCTCCAGTATGATAAGGCGCGGCAGGCGGCGGAACAGCTGACAGAGCAGGGTGGGTCGGCGCAGGCGCTGGCGTGCGATCTGGGCGACGCGGCGCAGACCGCCGCGCTGGTGGCGCAGGTAACGCAGCGCTGCCGCCGGCTGGACGTGGTGGTGCATAACGCCGCTTATTTCCCGCTGACGCCGTTTGCCGAGATTGACCGCGCGCTGCTGCAGCGCACCCTCAGCGTCAACCTGATGGCGCCGTTCCATCTGGCGCAGGCGGCGCTGCCGTGGATGCGCCGCCAGGGCGGCGGGCGCATTCTGGTGACCTCATCGGTGACCGGGCCGAAGGTGGCCTATCCCGGGCTGGCGCACTATGCCGCCTCCAAAGCCGGGGTGAACGGCTTTATCCGCGCCGCCGCGCTGGAGCTGGCGCCTTACGGCATTACGGTCAACGGCGTGGAGCCGGGCATGATCCGCACGCCGGCGATGGCGAACCTGGGGGATGACGCCTTCAATCAGGCGATTGGCGGCGCGGTGCCGCTTGGCCGGCTGGGGGAGCCGGAAGATATCGCTGCGGCGATGGTGTTTCTGGCCTCTGCGGCGGCGGGGTATATCACCGGCCAGACGCTGGTGGTGGACGGCGGCGCGCTGCTGCCGGAGGCCCGGCCCGCCGCGTCCTGAGGGCCGTCACTTTTTGGCGGGATGCGCGACCAGGTTGGCGGGCTGCTGCTCGCCCAAGGTGATCAGCTCATCCAGCAGCGCCATCAACTGCTGCATTTTCTCCGGCGAGAACGCCGCCTCAATCTCACGGTAGCCCTGTTCAACCTGATGGCGCGCCACCTCATACAGCTCCTGGCCCTGCTGGGTCAGCGAGACATACAGCTTGCGCTGATCGTTAACCGGTTTCAGGCGGAAAATCAGCTTATCCCGCTCCATGCGCGACAGAATGCCGGTCAGGCTGGGGCGCAGAATGCAGGTCTGCGCTGCCAGCTCATGGAATTCGATCGAACGCTGGTCGGCCAGCACGCGGATGATGCGCCACTGCTGTTCGGTCAGGTTGTGGCTTTTCAGGATCGGGCGGAAAAAGCCCATCGCGGTTTCGCGCGCCTGCAACAGGGCAATGGTGAGGGATTCATGCATATGTCGGGCCTTTGCTATCAAAGTGTTGGCGCATCCGGCGTTCAGGCGCCGGCCGTTCGATTTTTATTAATAACTTAATAGTAGCCATATTTGGCGTCGTGGATAAAGGGAAAATGTGTCTCAGCGTGAAAAATAGGGCTTAAAAAGGCTAATTCTTTGAAATATCACCAATATGTTTTGGGGTTGTGAATATTTTGTTATCACGATCACAAATCAAATTAACGGCGTTGCGTAAATGCTGAGCAGCGGTTAAAAGTAATCATTAATATATTAACGAATGCCGGATGTCCTGATTTGTGACAATAGGAGTTTGCATGAAAGGAACCGTATTTTCGGTGGCGCTTAACCACCGCAGCCAGATGGACGCCTGGGACCGCGCGTTCCATGACGCGCCCTACAAGACCCCGCCGAAGACCCCAGTATGGTTTATCAAACCGCGTAACACCTACCTGAGCCACGGCGGTCAGATCCCGCTGCCGGCGGCAGAAAAAGTTTACAGCGGCGGCACGCTGGCGCTGGTGATCGGCGATACCGCCCGCCAGGTGCCGGCGGCGCAGGCGGCGGCGTATATCGCCGGCTATGCGCTGGCCAACGACGTCAGCCTGGCGGAGAGCAGCTTTTACCGCCCGGCGATCAAGGCCAAGTGTCGCGACGGTTTCTGCCCGCTGGGCGAGATGGCGCAGCTGGATAACATCGACCGGCTGCAGATTGTCACCGAGATCAACGGCGTGGAGCAGGATCGCTGGTCAACGGCGGATCTGGTGCGTTCCGGCGGCGAGCTGCTGGCCGCCATCAGCGAGTTTATTACGCTGCAGCCGGGGGATGTGCTGCTGATCGGCACGCCGCATCAGCGGGTGGCGATTAACCCGGGCGACGAGGTGACGATCCGCGCCGCCGGCTTGCCGGCACTCAGCAACGTTGCGGTTTTGGAAGGAGAGCAAGCATGAAGCACGCGCGCATTCGCCATCACGGCCAGATGTTTAACGTCAGCGTTGACGAGCAACTACGGGTCACGCTGCCGGACGGCACGCAACTGAATGAAACCGACGTCGAATGGCTGCCGCCGGCACAGGGCACGGTGTTCGCGCTGGGGCTGAACTACGCCGACCACGCCAGCGAACTGGAATTTAAAGCGCCGGAAGAGCCGCTGGTGTTTCTGAAGGCGGCCAATACCCTGACCGGCCACCGCCAGGTGTCGGTGCGTCCGGCCGGGGTGGAGTACATGCACTATGAGGCCGAGCTGGTGGCGGTGATCGGCAAAACCGCCCGTCACGTCAGCCGCGAGCAGGCGATGGAGTACGTCGCCGGCTACACCCTGTGCAACGACTACGCCATCCGCGACTACCTGGAAAACTACTACCGGCCGAACCTGCGGGTGAAAAGCCGTGACGGCCTGACGCCGATCGGCCCGTATATCGTCGACCGCGACGATATCGGCGATCCGCACCGCCTGCAGCTCAGCACCTATATCAACGGCGAGCTGCGCCAGCGCGGCACCACCGCCGACATGATTTTCGATATTCCGTATCTCATCAGCTATCTCAGTGAATTTATGACGCTGCAGCCGGGCGACATGATCGCCACCGGCACGCCGAAAGGGCTGGCCGACGTGCAGCCGGGGGACGAAGTGGTGGTGGAGATTGAAGGCATCGGCCGCCTGGTCAACCACATTATCAGCGAACACGATTATCAGGAGAGCCTGCGATGAAAACCATCAACCACTGGATCGACGGCAAAAACGTGACCAGCAGCGAGTACTTCACCACCACCAATCCGGCCAACGGCGAGGTGCTGGCGGAGGTGGCCTCCGGCGGGCAGGCGGAAATCGATATGGCGGTGGCGGCGGCCAAGGCGGCGTTCCCGAAATGGGCCAATACGCCGATGAAGGAGCGTGCGCGCCTGATGCGCCGGCTGGGCGAGCTGATCGATGAAAACGTGCCGCAGATCGCCGAGATGGAAACCGCCGATACCGGCCTGCCGATCCACCAGACCAAAAACGTGCTGATCCCGCGCGCCTCGCACAACTTCGAGTTCTTTGCCGAGGTGTGCCAGCAGATGAACGGCAAAACCTACCCGGTGGACGACAAGATGCTCAACTACACCCTGGTGCAGCCGGTCGGGGTGTGCGCGCTGGTGTCGCCGTGGAACGTGCCGTTTATGACCGCCACCTGGAAGACCGCCCCTTGCCTGGCGCTGGGCAATACCGCGGTGCTGAAAATGTCCGAACTGTCGCCGCTGTCCGCCGACCGTCTGGGGGAGCTGGCGCTGGAGGCCGGCATTCCGGCCGGGGTGCTGAACGTGGTGCAGGGCTACGGCGCCACCGCCGGCGATGCGCTGGTGCGCCATCCGGACGTGCGTGCGGTCTCCTTTACCGGCGGCACTGCCACCGGCCGCCGCATTATGCAGAGCGCCGGGCTGAAGAAATATTCGATGGAACTGGGCGGCAAATCGCCGGTGCTGGTGTTTGAGGATGCCGATATCGAACGCGCGCTGGACGCCGCGCTGTTCACCATCTTCTCGATCAACGGCGAACGCTGCACCGCCGGCTCGCGTATTTTCATTCAGGAAAGCATTTACCCGGAATTCGTCAAACGTTTCGCCGAGCGCGCCAACCGCCTGCGGGTGGGCGACCCGACCGATCCGCAGACCCAGGTCGGCGCGTTAATCAGCCAGCAGCACTGGGAGAAGGTGTCAGGCTATATCCGTCTGGGCGTGGAAGAGGGCGCCTCGCTGCTGGCCGGCGGGCCGGATAAGCCGCAGGGGCTGGAGTACGGCAACTTCCTGCGGCCGACGGTGCTGGCGGATGTCGACAACCGCATGCGCGTGGCGCAGGAGGAGATTTTCGGACCGGTGGCCTGCCTGCTGCCGTTCAAGTCAGAAGAAGACGGCCTGCGGATGGCCAACGATGTGGAATACGGTTTGGCGTCCTATATCTGGACCCAGGATGTGAGCAAGGTGATGCGCCTGGCGCGCAATATCGAAGCCGGCATGGTGTTCGTCAATACGCAGAACGTGCGCGATCTGCGCCAGCCGTTCGGCGGGGTGAAGGCCTCCGGCACCGGCCGCGAAGGCGGTGAGTACAGCTTTGAAGTGTTCGCCGAGATGAAGAACGTCTGCATCTCAATGGGCGACCATCCGATCCCACGCTGGGGCGTTTAAGCCTCATGTTTTTGAATTAAAAACAGGACTATACCCAATCGCTTTCGGATTGCCGCGGCCCCGTGAGGGGGAAGCCCATGGATGGGCCGCACAGCCAACAACGCGGCAATTCGAAAGATGAAGGGGATAGGAGGACTTATGGGTAAGTTAGCGTTAGCCGCAAAGATTACGCATGTGCCGTCGATGTATCTGTCTGAACTACCGGGAAAAAACCACGGCTGCCGCCAGGGGGCGATCGACGGCCACAGGGAGATCGGCGCGCGCTGCCGAGAAATGGGCGTCGACACCATTATCGTGTTCGATACCCACTGGCTGGTGAACAGCGCCTACCACATCAACTGCAGCGACCATTTCGCCGGCGTCTACACCAGTAACGAACTGCCGCACTTTATCCGCGATATGAGCTATGAGTACGACGGCAATCCGCAGTTGGGGCAGATGATCGCCGATGAGGCCTGCAAGCTCGGCGTACGCGCCAAGGCGCACGATATTCCCAGCCTGAAGCTGGAGTACGGCACGCTGGTGCCGATGCGCTATATGAACAGCGATCGCCACTTTAAAGTGGTGTCGATCTCCGCCTTCTGCACCGTGCACGACTTCGCCGACAGCCGCCGGCTGGGGGAAGCGATCAAAACCGCGATCGAAAACTATGACGGCACCGTGGCGGTGCTCGCCAGCGGCTCGCTGTCGCACCGTTTTATCGACGACCAGCGCGCCGAAGAGGGCATGAACAGCTACACCCGCCAGTTTGACCAGCAGATGGACGAGCGGGTGGTGAAACTGTGGGCCGAGGGGCGCTTCCGCGAGTTCTGCGAAATGCTGCCGGAGTACGCCGATTACTGCTACGGCGAGGGCAATATGCACGACACCGTGATGCTGCTGGGGCTGCTCGGCTGGGACAAGTATGACGGCAAGGTGGAGTTTATCACCCCGCTGTTCGCCAGTTCCGGCACCGGGCAGGTCAACGCCGTGTTCCCGCTTCCCGCTGAAGCCTGAGGTAAAGCCATGCCCCATTTTTACGCTGAATGTACCGACAATATCCGCGAGCAGGCGCAGCTGCCCGCGCTGTTCGCCAAGGTGAATCAGGCGCTGGCGGACACCGGCATCTTTCCGCTCGGCGGCGTGCGCAGCCGCGCCATCTGGCTGGACACCTGGCAGATGGCCGACGGCAAGCAGGATTACGCCTTTGTGCATATGACGCTGAAAATCGGCCACGGCCGCAGCCTGGAGAGCCGGCAGCAGGTGGGCGAGATGCTGTTTGCGCTGATTAAAGAACACTTTGCCGCGCTGACGGCCAGCCGCTACCTGGCGCTCTCTTTCACCATGGAAGAGCTGGACCCGGTGCTGAATTACAAACAGAACAATGTTCACGCGCTGTTCAGTCAATCCTGAGAGGTGGTAAATGCTGGATAAAAACCTGTTGAGCCGTGCGGTACAACGCTTGCATCAGGCGGAGCAAAACCGGGAGCAGATCCGCGCGCTGTCGATCGATCATCCGGAGATCACCATTGAGGACGCCTACGCCATTCAGCGCCAGTGGGTGGAACTGAAGATCGCCGAAGGGCGGACGCTGAAAGGGCACAAGATTGGCCTGACCTCGCGCGCCATGCAGGTCAGCTCGCAGATCACCGAGCCGGACTACGGCGCATTGCTGGACGATATGTTCTTCAACGAAGGCAGCGATATTCCCATTGACCGCTTTATCGTGCCGCGGGTCGAGGTGGAGCTGGCGTTTGTACTGGCTAAACCGCTGCGCGGGCCGAACTGCACGCTGTTTGACGTGTATAACGCTACCGACTACGTGATTCCGGCGCTGGAGATTATCGACGCGCGCTGCCACAACGTCGACCCGGAAACCCAGCGCCCGCGGAAGGTGTTCGACACCATTTCCGATAACGCCGCCAACGCCGGCGTAGTGATGGGCGGCCGGCCGATCAAGCCGGACGCGCTGGATCTGCGCTGGATAAGCGCACTGCTGTATCGCAACGGGGTGATTGAAGAGTCCGGCGTCGCCGCCGCGGTGCTGAACCACCCGGCCAACGGCGTGGCCTGGCTGGCGAATAAACTGTTTCCGCACGACGTCGAACTGGAGGCCGGGCAGATTATTCTCGGCGGCTCGTTTACCCGCCCGGTGGCGGCGCGACGCGGCGATACCTTCCACGTGGATTACGGCCCGATGGGCTGCATCAGCTGCCGCTTTGTGTAACGACGGCCAGGGGAGAACGCGATGCTTATCAATACCTTCAAACAGGCGCTGCAGGAAAAGCGCCCGCAGATCGGCCTGTGGCTCGGCCTGTGCAGCAGCTACAGCGCCGAGCTGCTGGCCGGCGCCGGTTTCGACTGGCTGCTGATCGACGGCGAACATGCGCCCAACAACGTGCAGACGGTGCTCGGCCAGCTGCAGGCGACGGCGCCGTACCCGAGTCATCCGGTGGTGCGCCCGCCGTGGAACGATCCGGTGGTGATCAAACAGCTGCTGGACGTGGGGGCGCAGACGCTGCTGATCCCGATGATCCAGAACGCCGAACAGGCGCGCGCGGCGGTGCGCGCCACGCGCTATCCGCCGCACGGCATACGCGGCGTCGGCAGCGCGCTGGCGCGGGCCTCGCGCTGGAACCGGGTGCCGAACTACCTGCATGACGCCGACGCGCAAATGTGCGTGCTGGTGCAGATTGAAACCCGCGAGGCGGTCAGTAACCTGGACGATATTTTGCAGGTCGACGGGGTGGACGGGGTGTTTATCGGCCCGGCTGATCTGAGCGCCGATATGGGCTTTGCCGGCAACCCGCAGCACCCGGAGGTGCAGCAGACCATCGATGACGCCATCGCGCGCATCCGCGCCGCCGGCAAAGCGCCGGGTATTCTGATGGCGCAGGCGGATCTGGCGCGCCACTATCTGGCGTGCGGCGCGCTGTTTGTGGCGGTGGGCGTCGATACCACCCTGCTGGCGCGGGCGGCGGAGAAACTGGCCGCCGAGTTTAAAGCGGGAACGGCGCAGGGCGATGCCCCGGGCGTCTATTAATCGGAGCCATCATGAACCAGGTCGATTCGCAGCCGCATAAAGCGCAGAGCGCCGCCGAGCAGTCGGTGATTAACAAGCTGTTTCGGCGTCTGATCGTGTTTCTGTTTATTCTGTTTGTCTTCTCGTTTCTCGACCGTATCAACATCGGCTTCGCCGGCCTGACCATGGGGCAGGATCTGGGCCTCAGTTCCACCATGTTCGGCCTGGCGGCGACGCTGTTTTACGTCACCTATGTGATTTTCGGCATTCCCAGCAACATCATGCTGAGCATCGTCGGCGCGCGGCGCTGGATCGCCACCATTATGGTGCTGTGGGGCATTGCCTCCACCTGTACGCTGTTCGCTACCGGGCCGACCAGCCTGTATGTGCTGCGCATGATCGTCGGCATTACCGAAGCCGGCTTTCTGCCGGGGATCCTGGTGTACCTCACCTACTGGTTCCCGGCCTATTACCGCGCCCGCGCCAATGCGCTGTTTATGATCGCCATGCCGGTCACCATGGCGATCGGCTCGCTGGTGTCCGGCTATATTCTGGCGCTGGACGGCGTGCTGAACCTGAAGGGCTGGCAGTGGCTGTTCCTGCTGGAAGGCATTCCGTCGGTGCTGCTGGGCGTGGTGGTGTGGTTCTATCTGGACGATACCCCGGCCAAGGCCAAGTGGCTGAGCGCCGAGGAGAAAAGCAGCCTGCAGGCGATGATGGAGGCCGACAAACGGCAGCAGACGGCCGTCGCCGCGCCGCGGCAGACATCGTCGCGCAGCCTGTGGCGCGAGGTGTTCACGCCGATCGTGCTGATGTATACGCTGGCCTACTTCTGCCTGACCAACACCCTGAGCGCGATCAATATCTGGACGCCGCAGATCCTGCAAAGCTTTAACCAGAACAGCAGCAATATCGTCATCGGTATTCTGGCGGCGATCCCGCAGATCTGCACCATCGCCGGCATGGTGTGGTGGAGTAAACGATCGGATCGGCTGCAGGAGCGCAAGCGGCATACCGCCTTGCCGTATCTGTTTGCCGCCGCCGGCTGGCTGCTGGCGTCGGCCACGCATCATAGCCTGATCCAGCTGCTGGGGATCATTATGGCGTCGGTCGGTTCGTTTACCGCGATGGCCATTTTCTGGACCACGCCGGATCGCGCCATCAGTCTGGAAGCGCGCGCGGTGGGGATCGCGCTGATCAACGCCACCGGCAATATCGGCTCGGCGGTCAGCCCGCTGCTGATCGGCTGGCTGAAGGATCTGACCGGCAGCTTCAACTCCGGGCTGTATTTCGTCGCCGGGCTGTTGGTGATAGGCGCGCTGCTGGTGTGGCGCATTCCGATGAACGCCGCGCAGCGGCGCAGCACCGTCAATCATGACAAGATCACCGGGGATGAGCTTGCCCCCTGACGACACAGGAGAAGGACGTGCAGAAAAGTACCGGCTTTATCGCCAACATCGATATCTGTAAAGAGTACGATGCGCGTTACGCCGCGGACGATGTGCATTATGAAACCTTTGCCGGGCTGGCGGCGTTTTTCGGCCGCGATATGCAGGTGCACTGGCATGACTGCTTTTTTCAGCTGCACTTTCTGGAGACCGGCAAGATCGAGCTGCAGCTGGACGACCAGCACTATTCGGTGCAGGCGCCGCTGTTTATCCTGACGCCGCCGTCGGTGCCCCACGCCTTTTTCACCGAGCCGGACAGCGACGGCCACGTGCTGACGGTGCGTCAGGAGCTGATCTGGCCGCTGCTGGAGCGGCTGTACCCCGGCAGCAATCTGGCGCTGGATATGCCCGGTATTTGCATGTCGCTGGCGAGCGCGCCGCAGGAGCTGGCGGCGCTCAGCCACTACTGGGCGCTGATCCGCCGCGAGTTTTCCGCCGGGCTGGCGGGGCGCGAACAAACGCTGACGCTGCTGGCGCAGGCGGTGTTCACCCTGCTGTTGCGCAATACCGCGCTGGAGGATTCGGCGGCCACCGGCGTGCGCGGCGAGCTGAAGCTGTTCCAGCGTTTTAACAAGATGGTGGACGAACGCTTCCGCGAGCATCTGCCGGTACCGGAATATGCCCAGGCGCTGGGGGTGACTGAATCGCGACTCAATGATTTGTGCCGGCGCTTCGCCAACCGCTCGCCGAAACGGCTGATTTTCGACCGGCTGCTGCGCGAGGCCAAGCGCCTGCTGCTGTTCAGCGCCTGCACGGTGCATGAGACCGCCTACAGCCTGGGATTCAAGGACCCGGCCTACTTCGCCCGCTTTTTTAACCGGCTGGAAGGCTGCTCGCCGAGCCGCTATCGCGCCGCGCAACACGCCCTGTCATAACGGCGGAATACCGCTTGGATCACAGTTTGCCGCGAAAGCGGCGCTCCCCTCTGAAAAGTACCGACGATTGCCGCAAAAGTCTCTTCTCGAAACCGGCGTTGGGGTCTTCAATTAAGCAACCAAAAGAAAACATTATTTTAACAATATGCCGCACTGCGGCCGTGAAAATACCGATTACGAGGGGCACCCGATGAAACCAGAAGACTTCCGCACTGACAATAAACGCCCGTTCACCGGCGCTGAATACCTGAAAAGCCTGCAGGATGGCCGTGAAATTTATATTTACGGCGAGCGGGTCAAGGATATCACCACCCATCCGGCGTTCCGCAACGCCGCCGCGTCCGTCGGCCAGCTGTATGACGCGCTGCACGATCCGGCCAGCCATGACCGCCTGTGCTGGGGCACCGACACCGGCAACGGCGGCTATACCCATAAGTTTTTCCGCTATGCCCGCAGCCCGGAAGAGATGCGCCAGCAGCGCGATGCCATCGCCGACTGGTCGCGTCAGAGCTACGGCTGGATGGGACGCACCCCGGACTATAAGGCGGCGTTCGGCTGTGCGCTGGGGGCCTATCCCGAGTTTTACGGCCAGTTCGCCGACAATGCCCGCAACTGGTATCAGCGGATTCAGGAAACCGGCCTGTACTTCAACCACGCCATCGTCAACCCGCCGATCGACCGTCATAAGCCGGTCAACGAGGTGAAAGACGTGTTTATCAAGGTAGAGAAAGAGACCGACGCCGGTATCATCGTCAGCGGCGCCAAGGTGGTTGCCACCAACTCGGCGCTGACCCACTACAACTTTATCGGCTTCGGTTCGGCGCAGGTGATGGGCGATAACCCGGACTTCGCGCTGATGTTCGTTGCGCCGATGGACGCCGAAGGGGTGAAGCTGATTTCCCGCGCCTCGTATGAGCTGGCCGCCGGCGCCACCGGATCGCCGTTCGATTACCCGCTCTCCAGTCGCTTTGACGAAAACGATGCTATTCTGGTGATGGACCATGTGCTGATCCCGTGGGAGAACGTACTGATTTACCGCGATTTCGACCGCTGTCGCCGCTGGAGCACCCAGGGCGGGTTTGCCCGCCTGTTCCCGCTGCAGGCCTGCGTGCGTCTGGCGGTGAAGATGGACTTTATCACCGCGCTGCTGCAAAAGAGCCTGGGCTGCACCGGCGTGTTGGAGTTCCGCGGCGTGCAGGCCGATCTGGGAGAAGTGGTGGCCTGGCGCAACCTGTTCTGGTCGCTGAGCGACGCGATGTGCGCCGAAGCCACCCAGTGGGAGAACGGCGCCTATCTGCCGGATTCCGCCGCGCTGCAGACTTACCGCGTGATGGCGCCGATGGCCTACACCAAGGTGAAGCATATTATCGAAAAGAACGTGACCAGCGGCCTGATTTACCTGCCGTCCAGCGTGCGTGATATGAACAACCCGGCGATCGACAAGTACCTGGCGCAGTACGTGCGCGGATCCAACGGCATGGATCATGTGGAACGCATCAAGATCCTGAAGCTGATGTGGGATGCGATCGGCAGCGAATTCGGCGGCCGCCACGAGCTGTATGAGATCAACTATGCCGGCAGCCAGGATGAGATCCGCCTGCAGTGCCTGCGCCACGCACAGGGATCCGGCACCATGGATCAGATGATGCAGATGGTCGACAAATGTCTGTCCGACTACGATCAGAACGGCTGGACGGTGCCGCACCTGCATAACAATGATGATATTAATCAGCTGAATAACTTGCTGAAATGATTTTTGGAGGAGGTTGCTATGTCTCAGGAAAATGAACACCGGCTGCGCTTTCGCGATGCGATGGCCAGCCTGTCGGCGGCGGTGAATATCGTCACCACTAACGGCCCGGCGGGGCGCTGCGGCATTACCGCCACCGCGGTCTGTTCGGTGACCGATACGCCGCCGTCGCTGATGGTGTGTATCAACCGCAACAGCGCGATGAACCCGGTATTTCAGGAAAACGGCCGGCTGTGCGTCAACGTGCTGAACCATGAGCAGGAGATGATGGCGCGCCACTTTGCCGGCATGACCGACGTCTGTATGGAAGACCGCTTCCGGCTGGAAGAGTGGCAGACCGGCGCGCTCGGCCAGCCGATGCTGCGCCACACGCTGGCGAGCCTGGAAGGGGAGATCACCCAGGTGCAGAGCGTTGGCACCCATCAGGTGTATCTGGTGGAGATCAAGCAGATTGCGCTCAGCGACGGCGGACACGGCCTGATCTACTTTAAACGCAACTTCCACCCGGTGATGCACCAGATGGCGGCGCTGGCGTAAACCATCCTGCGCCGATGCCTGCAGAGGGCGGAGCGTGTTCCGCCCTCTGGCTTTTCTCTCCGCGTTAATCGTGTAACACGCTTGTCCACGCCTGATTAACCTGTCAAAATGATAGCTATCAAATTGACAGGTGATAAAATGGATTTTATACCCCCTGACAACATCAGCGAATTTCCTCTGCGTCCGGCGGCGGCCAAAAGGCTGTTGCAGCAGCTGGCGACATCGCATACCGAGCGTATTCTGTTAAGCGCCCATGCCCGGCAGCGGATGGCGGAGCGGCGGATATCGCTGCGGCAAATTCTGGCGGTACTCAGCAGCCGCCACAGCCGCTTTACCGAGCTGCCCCATCTGACGCCGGCGGGCGACTGGAAGCTGAATATGCTCGGCGTGGCTGCCGGCGAGCGGATAGAGGTAGTCGTGGTGTTGAAACGGGTGGTAAGCGATCCCGCCGCCTTGGTGGTGACGGTGATGATCCATTAGCGAGGAAACAACGGTGTATCACTATATCGAAAGCGGTTTGAATACGATTTGGCTGGCGAATGGCGTTCATCAGTCAGAGATCGAGGGTGAAATCTACATCAGCATTGAGGACGTCGCGGGGTTGCATCGCTCCATTGCCCGGGCGCTGGTGGCGTGCGAGCGCCCGTTGCAGGCGGATGAAATCCGCTTCTTGCGGGTGGAAATGAATATGTCGCAGAAGGCGCTGGCGGAACTGCTGGGGGTCGATGTGCAAACGGTCGCCCGCTGGGAAAAGGCGCAGAGCAGCTTACCGCGTATGACAGACGTGATGTTGCGCATGCTGTATCTGGAATCCGTCAACGAAAGCAGCCGGGTTGGCGCCTGCTTGCGGATGCTGGCGCAGGCGGGCGTTGCCAACTCGATGGATAAACTGGTGTTTGAAGAACGCAACCACGCCTGGCGGCGGAGCAGCTAACCGGGCGCAGGTTCCTGCGCCCGATGCCATCAGCCCTTGTTGGCCACCAGATCGGCCACCAGCCGGTTGACCGGGTCGCTCATATTGGTGAAGCGGGTCAGATCCGAACGGGTCACCACCACAAACACGCCGATATTATTCTGCGGCGACATCGCCATATAGGTGATAAAGCCGCCGCCGCCGCCGGTTTTCTGAATAATGCCCGGCAGGCCGTCTTTCGGCGCCATATAGATCCAGCCGAGGCCTAACGCATCCGCATCGCCGGGGACGTCCATCCCTTTCAGCGACACCAGTTCACGGCGCTGGAAGTACATGGTCTGCTCGCGGGCGGCGGTGGTTTTGCGCGGGCTGGCCTGCGAATCGAGGAACTGCTGCATCCAGCGCTGGATATCGCGCGGCGTAGAGTAAATGCCGCCGCTGCCGGCCGCCGCCACGGTATTGCCGCAGGCGCTGGGGCCGACGGAGGCCACCATCAGGCGCGAGCACTGCTCGGCGCTCGGCGTCAGCGTGGTGTCGACCATGCCGAGCGGCCCGGTGATCTTTTCACGCAGCAGCCTGGTATAGGGTTTGCCCGCCGCCCGCGACAGCGCGTCGGCCAGCAGATCGTAAGCCAGGTTGGAGTAGGAGGCATGCACCCCCGGCGGCACGGTGATGTGCGCATGGGCCAGCCACTGCCAGCGCTGCGCCTTGGTCGGCCAGGTGAACACCGGCGTCTTCGGCGGTTTTTTGCCCGGCTGCTCGCGCGGCAGGCCGCTGGTATGGGTCGCCAGATTCAGCAGCGTAATCGGCTGGCGTGAATTATAGCCGGGCACGTAGGCGCCGGACGGGGAATATTTGCGCAGCGGGTCGGTCAGCTTGAGCCTGCCTTCCGCCGCCAGCTTCACCATCACCTCGCTGGTCATCAGCTTGGTGATGGAGGCGATGCGGATCAATGAGTCCGGACGCGGACGCTGGTTGTTGCCCGGGCGGGTGTCGCCAAAACTGCGGTTGACCACCTGATTGCCGTCGATCGCCACCAGCGCCATGCCGGTGGCGCCGCTGTTGTAGAAAATATGCTCGGCGTACTGGTCGACGATCTGCGACGTCAGCCGCGGCGTCTCGGCCTGCGCCGACAGCGACAGGCTGCCCAGGCCGAGGGTTACTAAAACGGCAGAGAAAATAGTCTTCAACGGTCCATATCCATTTCAAAATACAGCATCAAGAGCGAAATCAGCGCCTGGCGGCCTGACGGAACAGGCTTTAGTGTAATGCGCCCGCGCCCTCGCCGCATGGGGAAAATGCGCGCAGATGCGTAAAGTTTGCGCTGTGTCCGCTACGGCTTACTGTGCCCGTGCAAAAATCGCGATCACCTGGTCCAGATGGGCCTTCATCGCCCTGCGCGCGCCGCGCACGTCGCGCGCCTCAATGGCGGTCAGTATCGCCTGGTGCTCCTGCTCGGAGCGGTGCGGCATATCCTCCGGCGTGTAGTGGCGCTGCAACACCCGGAACATGCTGCCGTAACGGTGGCCGAGCAGGTGGGCGATGATAAAGGCGTAGGCCGGGTTGCCGCTGGCCTGGGCGATGCGGATATGGAACAGCCGGTCGCCGGGATGGGTGGCGGAACCGGCGCGGTTGTCGCGGCAGTTCTGCTGGTAGGCGGCGCGGATGCCCGCCAGCTCTTCGTCGCTGGCGTGTCGGGCAGCCAGCGCGGCGGTTTCCGGCTCAATCAGCAGGCGGGTCTGCAGCAGCGAAAAGGGCGGCAACTCGGCGTTGAAATCCAGCGAGATATTCAGTTCGTCGTCGACATCGGCCCACTGATCGCGGCCGGCCTGCTGCATTACCGGTTCCTGCGACGTCAGCGTCGCCGACGGCGCTTTGACGATCACGCCGTTGCCCACCTTCACATCCACCAGACCGATCACCTCCAGCGCGATCAGCGCTTCGCGCACCGAAGCGCGGCTGACCTGCAGCTGCTGCGCCAAATCGCGTTCGGAAGGCAGGCGGCTGCCGGGGGGAAACTCATTGTTTTCGATCAGACGCTTCAGCTGGTCGGCTATCTGTCTGTAAATTCTTGGATTTTCCAGTCGGGTAATCGGCATGTTCAACCTTCGGCACGTTGGCATTAAGTGATTCAGCGCACAAATATTGCTCAATTCGCTTGAGTGTTGGTTAATCAGGTGTAAAAAATTAGTTAATTGAAATGTTGTTTTAAAACGTTGTTATACCCTAAATAATTCGAGTCGCAGGAAGGCGGCCAGGGAAGGAATCCCTGATGAGCTTACACCGGTCAGTGATCCGGGTGACTGAACGCAGCCAACACACCTGCAGCTTGAAGTATGACGGGTATATTTACTTTCTCACCAAACGATAACGCGTAAAGCGTCTTTTGTCATGGTAAAGGCCTGACCTTTAACCGCCTTTAGTGGCCTGACCATTAGACCTTTAGGCCAAGGAGTTGCTATGGATCTCACCGGGAAACGTGCGCTGATTACCGCCGCCGGGCAGGGCATCGGCCTCAGTACCGCCAAACTGTTCGCCGCGGCGGGGGCGGAGGTGATTGCCAGCGATATCAATACCGATGCGCTGCAGGGGCTGGCGGGCATTACTCCGCTGCGGCTGGACGTGACCGACACCGCGGCGATTGCGGCGGCGGCGGAAACGCTGGGCACGGTCGACGTGCTGTTTAACTGCGCCGGGGTGGTGCACAGCGGCACGATTTTGCAGTGCAGCGAGCAGCAGTGGCGCTTCGCCCTCGACCTGAACGTCAGCGCCATGTTCCACACCATCCGCGCGTTTCTGCCGGCGATGCTGGCGCAGCGCCGGGGGACGATTATCAATATGTCGTCGGTGGCCTCCAGCGTGAAAGGCGTGCCGAACCGCTTTGCCTATGGCGCCACCAAGGCGGCGGTGATTGGCCTGACGCGGTCGGTGGCGGCGGACTACGTCGCCGACGGCATCCGCTGCAACGCCATCTGTCCCGGCACGGTGGAGTCACCGTCGCTGCGTCAGCGCATTGCCGAGCAGGCGCGCGAGCAGGGGCGCGGCGAAGACGAAGTGTACCAGGCGTTTGTGGCGCGCCAGCCGATCGGGCGCATCGGTAAAACCGACGAAATTGCCCAGCTGGCGCTGTATCTGGCCTCTGATGCCAGCGCCTATACCACCGGCACCGTGCAGATTATTGACGGCGGCTGGAGCAACTGATCCGTTGCGCGCCGCTGTGGCGCGTGATTTCTCTCTGACATTGGGGACTGTATGAAACTGTTACGTTATGGCGCCGTGGGGCAGGAACGTCCGGGCGTGTTGGATGAACACGGAGACATTCGCGATCTTTCTCAGCATATCGCCGACGTTGGCGGCGCGGCGCTGCTGCCGGACAGCATCGATCGGCTGCGGCAGCTGGATATCGCCAGTCTGCCGCGGGTAGAGGGGCAGCCGCGTCTCGGCGCCTGCGTCGGCGGCATCGGTAAATTTATCTGTATCGGCCTGAATTACGCCGATCACGCGGCGGAAACCGGCGCGACGATTCCCGAAGAGCCGGTGGTGTTCAGCAAATGGACCAGCGCGGTGGTCGGGCCGAACGACGACGTGGAGATCCCGCGCGGCTCGCAGAAAACCGACTGGGAAGTGGAACTGGGGGTGGTGATCGGCCAGGGTGGGCGCTATATCGCCGAGCAGGATGCGCTGCGCCACGTCGCCGGTTACTGCGTGATTAACGACGTGTCCGAACGCGAATTCCAGATTGAGCGCGGCGGCACCTGGGACAAAGGCAAAGGCTGCGACACTTTCGGCCCGACCGGCCCGTGGCTGGTGACCGCCGACGAGGTGCCGGATCCGCAGAACCTCAGGCTGTGGCTGGAGGTGGACGGCCGGCGCTATCAGGACGGCAGCACCCGCACCATGATTTTTTCCGTCGCGCATATCATCAGCTACCTGAGCCGTTTTATGAGCCTGCAGCCGGGAGACGTGATCTCCACCGGCACGCCGCCGGGCGTTGGCATGGGGCAGCGGCCGCAGCCGGTTTACCTGCGCGCCGGCCAGACGATGCGGCTGGGGATCGACGGGTTGGGCGAGCAGCGACAAACCACGGTACAGGCCTGACGGGAGTATGCCATGACGACGATTACCGCGCTGCGGGTGGAGGATATCCGCTTCCCGACCTCGCAGCAGTTGGACGGTTCCGATGCGATGAATCCCGATCCGGATTATTCGGCGGCCTATGTGATTCTGGACACCGATCGGCCGGATCTGAGCGGCCACGGGCTGACGTTTACCATCGGCCGCGGCAATGAGATCTGCTGCGCGGCGATCCGTGCGCTGGAGCCGCAGATCGTCGGTCGGCGGCTGGCGGATATCACCGCCGATATGGGGACGTTCTGGCGTCAGTTTACCGGCGACAGTCAGCTGCGCTGGATCGGGCCGGACAAAGGGGCGATCCACCTGGCGACCGGGGCGGTGGTCAACGCCGTCTGGGATCTGTGGGCCAAGGCGGAGGGCAAGCCGCTGTGGCAGCTGGTGGCGGATATGACGCCGGAAGAGCTGGTGCGCTGCATCGACTTTCGTTACATCACCGACTGCATCACGCCGCAGGAGGCGCTGGCGCTGCTGCGCGAACGGGCGGAAGGCCAGGCGCAGCGGCGGGAAAATCTGCTGCAGAACGGCTACCCCTGCTACACCACCTCGGCCGGCTGGCTGGGCTACCCGGACGACAAACTGCGGCGGCTGTGCCAGCAGGCGGTGGACGCCGGTTTCTCCCATATCAAGCTGAAGGTCGGGCGCGATCTGCAGGATGATATTCGCCGGGTGCGCATTGCCCGTGAAACGATCGGCCCGGATCGTCAGTTGATGATCGACGCCAATCAGGTGTGGGAAGTGGAAGAGGCGATCGCCTGGGTCAATCAGCTGGCGTTCGCCAACCCCTGGTTTATTGAGGAGCCGACCAGCCCGGACGATGTGGAGGGGCACCGGCGCATCCGCGAGGGCGTGCGGCCGGTGAAGGTGGCCGGCGGCGAGATGTGTCAGAACCGTATTCTGTTCAAACAGTTCATTATGCGCGGCGCGCTGGACGTGGTGCAGATTGACGCCTGCCGCCTGGGCGGGGTGAACGAGGTGCTGGCGGTGATGCTGATGGCGGCGAAGTACCGGCTGCCGGTCTGCCCGCACGCCGGCGGCGTCGGCCTGTGCGAGTACGTGCAGCACCTGTCGATGATTGACTATCTGTGCATCGCCGGCAGCCATGAGGGGCGGGTCATTGAATATGTCGATCATCTGCATCAGCACTTTGTCACGCCGTGCGAGATTCGCGGCGCGGCCTATATGCCGCCGCGTGCGCCGGGCTATTCGATCGAGATGAAGTCAGCCTCGATCGAACGGTTCCGCTTTCGCGGTTAGGGGCGGCCAAGATGTTACGCATCGACGCCCATCAGCATTACTGGCGCTACCTGCCCGCCGACTATCCGTGGATTGACGACGACATGGCGGTGCTGCAACACGACTACGGCCCGGCGCAGCTGCGGCCGTGGCTGCAGCAGCACCGGCTGGACGGTGCGCTGGTGGTGCAGGCGCGGCACAGCGAGCAGGAAACCGCATGGCTGCTGACGCAGGCGCCGCAGCTCGGCGGGGTGTGCGGCGTGGTCGGCTGGCTGGATATTGCCTCGCCGCACCTGGCGCAGCGGCTGGAACGGCGGCATCCGCTGCTGCGCGGCGTACGTCATCTGGTGCAGGACGAGGCGGACCCGGCCGGCTGGCTGGAACGGCCGGCGGTGCATCAGGGCATGCGTCAGCTGCAGCGGCAGGGCTATGCCTATGACCTGCTGGTGACGCACCGCCACCTGGCCGATGCGGCGCGCTTTGCCGCCCGCCATGATGACCACTGGCTGGTGCTGGACCATCTGGGCAAGCCGGATATTGCCGCCGGCGCGCGGCACTGGGCGCGGCAGATCGCGCCGCTGGCGGCGATGCCGCACGTGGCGTGCAAGCTGTCCGGCCTGATTACCGAAGCGCCGGGCGGCTGCTGGCAGGCGGCGCAGCTGCTGCCGTTTTTCGAAGAGGCGCTGGCGGCGTTCGGCCCGCAGCGGCTGATGTTCGGTTCCGACTGGCCGGTATGCCTGCTGGCGGGCGACTACCCGCAGGTTTACCGGCTGTGTGAGCAGGCGCTGGCCGCCCTGAGTCCGTCGCAGCAGGCGGCGATCTGGGGCGGCAGCGCCTGCCGGGTTTACGGTTTAACGGAGTCTGACGATGGATCTGTATCTTGAAGATAAGGTGGTGATTGTCACCGGCGGCGGCTCCGGCATCGGCGCGGCGATTTCGCTGACGCTGGCGCAGGAGGGCGCGGTGCCGGCTATCGTCACCAACGCAGCGCCGGATGAGGCGTTTCTCGCCCGGCTGACGGCGTTGCAGTCGCGCAGCAGCGTGGTGATGGCCGATCTGTGCCGGGAGAGCGACTGCCAGCAGGCGGTGGCGCAGGTGCTTGAACGCTATGGTCGGCTGGACGGGCTGGTGAATAACGCCGGCGTGAATGACGGCGTGGGGCTGGAGGCCGGGCGCGCGGCGTTCCTCGGCTCGCTGGAGAAAAACCTGCTGCACTATTACCAGATGGCGCATCTTTGTCAGGCGGCGCTGCAGGACAGCCAGGGGGCGATCGTCAATATCGCTTCGAAGACCGCACTGAGCGGGCAGGGCGGCACCAGCGGTTATACCGCCGCCAAAGGCGCGGTGCTGGCGCTGACGCGCGAGTGGGCGGTGTCGCTGCGGGAGAGCAAGGTGCGCGTCAATGCGGTGGTGCCGGCGGAGGTGATGACGCCGCAGTATCAGCGCTGGATAGACACCTTCGACCAGCCGCAGCAGCAGCTGGCGAAGATCAGCGCCCACATCCCGCTGGGACAGCGGATGACCACGCCGCAGGAAATCGCCGATACCGTGGTATTCCTGCTCTCCGGCCGTTCGTCCCACACCACCGGGCAGTGGCTGTCGGTGGACGGCGGCTATCTGCACCTTGACCGGGCGATTACATGAGCGGCGCAGCGCAGCGGCGGCGCTTCTGTCAGGCGCTCGACCTGGTCGACTCACCGGCGCTGATTGCCGAGTATCAGCGTCATCATCAGCGTATCTGGCCGCAGATTGCCGGGCATTTGCGCGACCACGGCATTCTGGAGATGGAGATTTATCGCCTCGGCACCCGGCTGTTTATGGTCGTCGAGGTCAGCGCCGCGTTCGACGCCGGACGTTTTGAGCGCGACAGCCGGCTTAACCCCGATGTTCAGCGCTGGGAAGCGTTGATGTGGAAATATCAGGTTGCAACGCCCTGGACGCCGCCGGGCGAAAAATGGGTGGTGATGGAGCAAATCTTCTCATTAACCGAACAATGAATCGGCCGCGCCGCGCGTGGTTGCTGCGGCGTGTCATTTAACACAACGGGGATACGATTATGCTTGCTGATAAAACCGCTGCGCCTGCGCAGACGGGCGCCAGCGCACGTAGCAATTTGCGCTGGGCTTTTATTCTGGTGACCAGCCTGTTTTTCATGTGGGGATTGTCTTACGGATTATTGGACGTGCTGAATAAGCATTTTCAGGAAACGCTGCACGTGACCAAAGCGCAGTCGGGATTATTGCAGGCGGCCTATTTCGGCGCTTATTTTCTGGTGGCGCTGCCCGCCGGCTATTTTATGGATAAACACGGTTACAAGGCGGGAATATTAGTCGGATTATGTTTATATGCCGTCGGCGCGTTGTTATTTGTGCCGGCCGCCTCGGCCAATAGTTTCGCGCTATTTTTATTCGCACTGTTTGTTATCGCCTGCGGGCTGGGCTGTTTGGAAACGGCGGCCAATCCTTACGCCACGGTATTGGGTGATGCCGGCGGCGCGGAGCGGCGGCTGAATCTGGCGCAGTCTTTCAACGGTCTCGGTCAGTTTATCGGGCCGATGATCGGCGGCACGCTGTTTTTCTCAGCGATGCACAACGACGGCGGCGGCGATCAGGGGACGGTAAAAATGACCTACGTGGTGATTGCCGTGCTGGTGCTGGCGATCGCCCTGCTGTTCCGCCGCACCCGGCTGCCGGATATTCGTGAAGAGGCGCCCGCAGCGCACGGTGCGGCGGCGCAGGGATTGTGGCGGCAGCGTCACTTTACCGGCGGCGTGATCGCGCAGTTTTTCTATGTGGCGGCTCAGGTCGGCGTCGGCGCGTTCTTTATCAACTACGCCACCGAACACTGGGCGGATGTCTCTAACCAGCGGGCATCTTATCTGCTGTCGGTCGCCATGATCTGTTTTATGCTCGGCCGCTTCTTCAGCACCTGGCTGATGGGGCGGGTGAAGCCCGCCACGCTGCTGATGGTTTATGCGCTGATTAATATCGTGCTGTGCGGCGTGGTGATGCTGAGCATCGACGGCGTGTCCGTGGTGGCGCTGATTGCGGTGTTCTTCTTTATGTCGATTATGTTCCCGACCATTTTCGCCCTCGGGGTGAAAAATATGGGGCAACATACCAAGCGCGCCAGCTCGTTTATGATTATGGCTATCGTCGGCGGTGCGGTGATGCCGTACTTCATGGGCACCATTGCCGACCGTTACAGCACCGCGCTGGCCTACGGGCTGCCGCTGCTGTGCTTTGTCGTGGTGCTGGCGTACGGCCTGCGCCAGCGCCGCGCCTGACTTACGGGCGCGCCGTCGCCAGTCGTACGCTGTTGCGACCGTTGTTTTTCGCCTGGTACAGCGCGCTGTCGGCGGCGCGGATGGCCGAGTCCACGTCCAGTTGCTCCAGCGGTGAAATGCCGGCGCTGAGGGTAACGTAGGTGGCGGCCAGCTGATTGAAACCGTGCGGGATCGCCAGCGCCTGTACCCGCAGGCGGATCTGTTCTGCCTGCTGGGCGGCGTATTCTTTACTGACGTTGGTCAGCAGTACCAGAAATTCTTCGCCGCCGTAGCGCACCACGATATCGCGTGAGCGTACCGCGTCGCGGATGGCGCAGGCGACCTTCACCAGCGCCTGATCGCCCATGGTATGGCCATAGTGGTCGTTATAGGCTTTGAAACGGTCGATATCCAGCAGCAGTACAAAGTGCAGGCCGCTTTGCGGCGTGGTCAGCAGCGTCAGCTTGTTTTCCAGCCCGCGCCGGTTATACAGGCCGGTCAGCGGGTCGAGCATGCTGAGGTTGCTGAGTTTGTCACGCTCTTCATACAGGCGGGCGACCAGCGCATAGGTGAAGGATTCGCTGCGTTTCAGCATCAGATGGTGGATGGAAAAGGCGATAATCGGCAGCACGCTGATAAACAGGATGCGCAGGGTATTATGCTGGTTGTCGAGCAGCAGGATAATCAGCGCGGAGGGCACGGCGTGCAGGCAGAAGGCGATGACGTTGTCGGTCAGGGTAATCGCGCTGATAAAAAAGATGCTGAACAGGCTAATAATCAGATAGTTTTGTACATTCGGCAGCAGATATTGGCTTTTCATATAAATATGTCCGGCCCACAGCAGACCTAATACGCCGGAAAAATACTCCAGCCGTTTTATATAATTCCCCGGCGAGCGTAAGGTAAATAATAGCGCCGCCAGACAAAACAAGGGGATACCGAACAGCGGCGGGGTGATGGCTGGGGTATTTCTCAACGGCATTAATAAGGTGAAAAGGGAAGAGGCTATATTCATCAGCAAGAACAGTAATATCGCTAACCGATGCTTGCTATTTAGCAGTTCCTGATAAGAACGTGCATTCATTATTAGTGTGTCCGTGCAGTCGACATTGAGCAGTAGGTCATTATATCCGTCATACTTCAAGCTGCAGGTGTGTTGGCTGCGTTCAGTCACCCGAATCACTTACCTGATTAAGCTCATCGGGATTCCTTCCCGCCTTCCTGCAACTCGAATTATTTAGGGTATATATCCCGATCGATAATAAGGAATATCGGCGGTATAATTTCCCAACGTTATTATTAAAAAATTATTATAATAGGATTATTCTTAAGTCAAATTATCACTTTTTCACCGGGTTGTCATCCGCGTTTCACCCGGCGCTCGCGAAAGAGGTGCAGGGTGAAAAGAAGTGTTATATGATATTGGTTATCATTATCACTTGAGGGTGAGCCGTCATGATTGCCGCCATGATTACCGCATGTGGGTTGTGGAGTGTGACCTGGTGTTTGGGGGAGCGTTTATCCAGCGCCTGGGGCGTGCTGCTGCCCTGCGCCCTGTTGCCGCTGCTGGCTATGGTCAACCTGGACATGATGCAGCTGCGCTGCCTGATCGTTATCGCCATGCTGGCGACGTTAGTGATGCTGTTCAACAGCCGCTGGCGCCACTATCTGCTGCTGCCTTCCTGCATGGCGCTGGCCGGCGGGCTGGCCGCCATCAGTCTGCATTTCGATCTGACGCCGTAAGCCGGCGCACGGCAAATCGCAGATATGACAAAACCACGCCTGGGCGTGTTGGTTGCTTTTTGGTGTTTTTTATTCGGGGAAACAATAAGAAAGGACATCAATTGGTGCGAAGAGAGGGACTTGAACCCTCACGTCCGTAAGGACACTAACACCTGAAGCTAGCGCGTCTACCAATTCCGCCACCTTCGCACAGTCGATGTTACTGCTTGATTTTGATTTATATCACCAGCGTGGTGCGAAGAGAGGGACTTGAACCCTCACGTCCGTAAGAACACTAACACCTGAAGCTAGCGCGTCTACCAATTCCGCCACCTTCGCACAGATGCTGTGCAATATAAATCTTGTGGTTATTTGGTGCGAAGAGAGGGACTTGAACCCTCACGTCCGTAAGGACACTAACACCTGAAGCTAGCGCGTCTACCAATTCCGCCACCTTCGCATACCAGAAACATTGATTTCAGCAATGTCACCACGGGGCCGAATTCTAGAGATTTTGGCGAACACGTCAATAGTTATTTCGGTGTTTTGGGGCGATCGCTGTAAAAAGCGTCATATTTCTTTCATCTGGCCGCCATTCGCTTATTTCTCATGCAGCGGACGCCCGGCAAACAGTTCGATCAGCCAGTCAATCAGCACCCGCACGCGCGGCGCCAGAAAGCGGCCGGGCGGATACATAATGTGCAGCGGCATCGGCGGCGGCGGGGTATCGGCCAGCACTTCCACCAGTTCGCCGCGCTTCAGACGCGGAGCCAGCGAGTAGCGCGGCGCCTGGATCAGCCCCAGGCCGGTCAGACAGGCGCTGGCGTAGGCGTCGGCGCCGCTGACGCTCAGCCGTGCGGGCAGCGTACGCAGTTCCACCTGGCCGCCTCGGCAGAATTCCAGCGGGTAGTCCTGATTGTTGCTGAGCGAGAAGTAGCCTACCGCCTGATGGCCGGTCAGATCGTCCAGCGAGCGCGGCGTGCCGAAGCGCTGCAGATAGTCCGGTGAGGCGCAGGTGATCTGCGGCAGTTGCGCAATGCTGCGCGCCACCAGCGTGTCGTCCTCGCTGCTCCAGGCGCGCAGCACGCAGTCGACGCCGTCGCGCAGCAGATCGACCTGCGTGTCGTTGGCCCCCAGCGCCAGCGTGATATCGGGGTAGCGCCGGTAGAAATCCTCCAGCGCCGGGATCACCACTTCGCGTGCCAGCGAATGCGGCATATCGATGCGCACCCGGCCGGACGGCTGCAGCTTTTGCTGGCGGAACAGCGTGTTGGCTTCTTCCAGCGCGCCGAGCAGTTGGATGCAGCGCTGGTAATACAGCGTGCCTTCATGGGTGACCTGCACCTGGCGGGTGGTGCGGATCAGCAGGCGTACGCCAAGCTGCTGCTCCAGCCGCTTTAACACGTTGCTGACCGTAGCGCGCGGCAGCTGCAGGCGTTCCGCCGTGCGGCTGAAGCTGCCCAGCTCGACGATACGGGTGAAAACACGCATGGCCTGAATCTGATCCATTTCGATCCCCGTCCGCGATTGTTAGCGATTTTTGAACAGTGATGAACAATATGCATGATTTATCTTCCCAGCGCTAACAACCAAACTCAGTGGCGAAACATTCAACCGCGAGGCAGACACGATGAAACAGCGCACACTAGGTTCCAACGGCCCGAGCGTTTCCGCTCTGGGGTTAGGCTGCATGGGCATGAGCGATTTCTACTCCACCGCCTATGATGAAAAAGAGGCCATCGCCACGCTGCACCGGGCGCTGGAACTGGGGGTAACCCTGCTGGACACCGCCGATATGTACGGGCCGCACACCAATGAACAGCTGGTGGGCAAGGCGATCAAAGGTAAGCGGGAGCAGGTATTTCTGGCCACCAAGTTCGGCATTGTGCGCGACCCGGCGGATCCGCAGGCGCGCGGCGTCTGCAGCCGGCCGGAGTATATCCGTCGTGCGGTGGAAGGCAGCCTGCAGCGGCTGGGGGTGGAGACGATCGATCTTTACTACCAACACCGGGTGGATCCTGAGGTGCCGATCGAAGAAGTGGTCGGCACGCTGGCGGATCTGATTAAACAGGGCAAGATCCGCCATATCGGCCTGAGCGAAGCCTCGGCGGCGACGCTGGAGCGGGCGCATCAGGTGCATCCGATTACCGCGCTGCAGAGCGAATACTCGTTGTGGACGCGCGATGTGGAGCTGCAGGGACAACTGGCGGCCTGCGAGCGGCTGGGCATCGGCTTTGTTGCCTACAGCCCGCTGGGACGCGGCTTCCTGACCGGCGCTATCCAGCGGCCTGACGATCTGGCCGAAGATGATTTCCGCCGCAGCAATCCGCGTTTTCAGGGGGATAATTTCGCCCGTAACCTGGCGCTGGTGGAGAAGGTTAGTGAACTGGCGCAGGCTAAAGGCGTCACGCCGTCGCAGCTGGCATTAGCCTGGGTGATGGCGCAGGGCGAACATATTGTGCCGATTCCCGGCACCAAGCGCCGGCGCTATCTGGAGGAGAACGTGGCGGCAGCGTCGCTGGCGCTGAGCGCGCAGGAGCTGGCGGCGATTGAGGCGGTATTCCCGCAGCAGGCAGCGGCCGGGGCGCGTTACGGGCAGGAATCGATGGGCTACGTTAACCGTTGATGCGTGTTATCCCTGACGCCGTGGCGTCAGGGATATCGGTTGAAGACTTATTTCTTCTTCGGCGCGCGCGGCGGACGACCGACGGTAGCCTGATACACCTTGAAGCGGCCGTTTTGCGCCAGCACTTCGTGGCTGCCGAAGACGGCGTCGAGAATGTCCGGATACGGCAGGAAGGCGTTGGCGACAATGCGCAGCTTACCGCCGATCGGCAGGTGCTTCACCGCGCCGCGGATCAGCGTTTCCGCCGCGGTGAGGCTGGTGGCCAGCCCGTCGTGGAACGGCGGGTTGGAGATGATCATATCGAAACGGCCGCTGATATCGGAGTAGACGTTGCTGACCAGCACCTCGCCCTCGATGCCGTTGGCCGCCAGCGTCGCCCGGCTGGCGGCGACCGCCGCCGCGTTGACGTCGCTCAGCGTCAGTTTCACCTTCGGTGACATCTTCGACATCACGCTGGCGAGTACGCCGGCGCCGCAGCCGATATCCAGCACCTTGCCTTTCATATGCGGTTCCAGCGTGGACAGCAGCAGCGAACTGCCGACGTCCAGACCGTCGCGGCTGAATACGCCCGGCAGCGTTTTCACTTCCAGATCGTGCAGCGCGTAGCTCTGCCACCAGTCGTCGAGGTTAAAGGCCGGCCGGCTGTCGATACGGCCGTGGTACAGACCACAGCGGCGTGCGCTGTCGATTTTAACCAGCTGCACGTGATCGGCGACGGTTTGCTCCGCGCTGCGCACGCCGCTGCGGTTTTCACCGACCACAAACACTTCTGCGCCCACCGGCAGCAGCGCCAGCAGATTGCACAGCTGGAACTGCGCTTCCTGTTTGCTCTTCGGCCAGTAATAAACCAGCGTATCGCAGTCGGCCACGAACCCGGCGTCGACCGTCAGGCCGAACTGCACATTGTCGCCCATCGCCCGGTTTAATAACTGCCAATGATGATATTGCTGGGTATGCACCCGTACGTCTGCGGCCTCGAACTGGGCAGGCAGGCTATCTTGCAGATCGCCGGCAAACAGTACGCGGCGTTCGGTAAATTCATCACTGTGGCGCAGCATTACTTCGCTGGCGGGGGTTAATGCAGACATCAGGTTTCGGCTCCTCAAGATTAAGCGGGGGATTATAGAGCGTTGTGCAGCGATGTTCGATGAATTTATACCCGTTACCCGTCATACTTCGAGCTGCAGATGCGTTGGCTGCGCTCAGTCACCCGAATCACTGACCAGAGTCAGCTCATCGGGATTCCTTTCCTTGCCGCCTTCCTGCAACTCGAATTATTTAGGGTATCTACCCGTCATACTTTAAACAGCAGATGCGTTGGCTGCGCTCAGTCACCCGAATCACTGACCAGAGTCAGCTCATCGGGATTCCTTTCCTTGCCGCCTTCCTGCAACTCGAATTATTTAGGGTATCTACCCGTCATACTTTAAACAGCAGATGCGTTGGCTGCGCTCAGTCACCCGAATCACTGACCAGAGTCAGCTCATCGGGATTCCTTTCCTTGCCGCCTTCCTGCAACTCGAATTATTTAGGGTATCTACCCGTCATACTTTAAACAGCAGAGGCGTTGGCTGCGCTCAGTCACCCGAATCACTGACCAGAGTCAGCTCATCGGGATTCCTTCCCTTGCCGCCTTCCCGCAACTTGAATTTACCCGTCATGCTGCAAGCTGCAGGTGCGTTGGCCGCGTGGGTTTGTTAGCATAACGCGCTTACGGTAGCTCCTGACAGGAATCGGCATGGCATCTCAACGCGACTGGCTGTTACAACAACTGGGTATTACGCAGTGGACATTGCGCCGCCCGGCCGTGTTGCAGGGCGAAGTGGCGATCGGTCTGCCGGCGGAAACGCGCCTGTTGGTGGTGGCTGCGGCGTTGCCCGCGCCGGATGATGCGCTGTTTTGCGACGTGCTGCGCAGCCTGGGGCTGACGCCGGCGCAAACCTATGGTCTGACGCCGGAACAGGCGGCGATGCTGCCGGAAGACACGGAATGCAACAGTTGGCGGCTGGGCGTCACGGAGCCGCTTGCGGTGGCCGGCGCGCAGCTATACAGCCCGGCGCTGGCCGAGCTTTCTCTCGATGCGGGTGCGAAACGCGCACTCTGGCAGCAGATTTGTCATCATGAACAACATTTCCACCCTGACGGCGGCCGACCTGGCCACCGCCTTCAAGATTGAACAGGCCAGCCACGCCTTTCCCTGGACGCAGGCCACCTTTGCAAGCAACCAGGGCGAACGCTACCTCAACCTGAAACTGGACGCCGACGGTCAGATGGCCGGCTTTGCCATTACCCAGATCGTGCTGGATGAGGCGACGCTGTTCAATATCGCCATCGATCCGCAGCAGCAGCGCCGTGGTTACGGCCGCGCGCTGCTGAGTGCGCTGATCGCCGAGCTGGAAACGCGCGGCGTGGTTACGCTGTGGCTGGAGGTGCGCGCCTCGAACCGCAGCGCGCTGGCGCTGTATAACGATCTGGGCTTCAATGAAGTCACGGTGCGCCGCAACTATTACCCTGCCGCCGGCGGGCGTGAGGATGCGATCGTGATGGCGCTGCCGCTGGGCTGAGCCGTAAATAACTTATTTATTGTTCCCCTCCCTATTTACAACCAATTGATTGTTTTTTGTGACATATACAATAAATAGGTTGTTTTTAACCAGCATTACAACTAATTTGTTGTTTATAGATGAGAAATACAATTAATTCGTTGTTTTGAGGTGAGGGATGCGACAATTATCAGATATATCAAGGATTCTGAAAGAAAAGCGCACCGAGTTGGGCTGGAGTCAAAAAGACTTTTTGATGAAGATTGGTATGACGCAGCAGCAATATCAGCGTATTGAATCCGGCAGTGATATTAGGATGAGCACTCTGCTACGGATATTGGCGGCGATGGATTTGGAATATGTTATCGTGCCGAAAAGGCATGCCGGTGACGTAGAGACGTTACTGCAACAGGAAATGGGTATAACGTCGAAAGCGGATGTGTTGCAGGGGTTTGAAAAAAAGCTGAAAGATCTCGAGGACTAGCGGATGAAGGGGCAACGGCAGGTTGAATCGGTGCAGGCATTAGCTTTGATTTTGCATGGCGTGCGTGTTGGCGTGCTGGCGCATTATAGCGGAGGAAGAAATATCCTCACCTTCGATCCGCAATATATTGCTTTGCCGGAGGATAGTCGTCCGTTGTTTACCCTGAGGCAGCGGGCGCACCCGGGGTATCTTGAACAGGTTTTGCAGTCATCTCAGCGTCTTCCTCCCGTTTTATCCAATTTGTTACCCGAAGGGGCACTGCGCAGTTGGTTGGCGCAATCGTTGAAAGTGCATGTTGATGAAGAATTTCCTTTGCTGGCATGGGCCGGCGACAACTTGCCGGGCGCGTTGGAAGCACGCGCGCTTGCCGCTAATGCGATCCCTGCCTGGGCGCTGGCGTCGCGCGGCGAGCTGGAAGCGGTACACATTGAAGTGGGACCGGATGCGCAAAAATTTTCTCTGGCAGGCGTGCAGATGAAATTTTCCTCTGTGCGTCAGGATGGTCGCTTCAATATCTCTTCTCAGGTGGGCGCAGACAGCTGGATCATCAAAACGCCCTCTACCGTTCACCGTAACGTTCCGGAAAACGAATATACGGCGATGCGGCTAGCGCAGGCGATAGGCGTGGATATTCCTGATATTGAGCTGGTTGCGTTGGGACAGTTGGATAATTTACCTGATATCCGCCTGGCTGATGAATCTTATGCTTATGCTATCCGTCGTTTCGATCGTAGTGAAAGCGGACGGGTGCATACGGAGGATTTTGCCCAAATCTTCGACCTTTATGCGCACGATAAATATCGTGGAAAAAATTACGAGCAGATAGCGGCCTATCTCTATGCGTGGAGTAGTGAACCCTTACCTGATGTGCAGCAGATGGCGCGACGACTGTTGGCAAACGTTATGCTCGCTAATGGCGATGCCCACCTCAAAAACTGGTCAATTTTTTATCCTCACCAAACCGACGTGCGGCTTTCCCCGGCTTATGACATTGTCAGCACGCGGGTTTATCTCCCGGATGAGTCAGCATCTGCGCTTAATATGGCGAGGGAAAAGCGTTGGCCAATGATTTCAATGCAAACTTTTGAGCGTTGGGCCGAGCGTATCGGTATTCCCTGGCCGGCGATACGGGTGCATCTGGTGGATGCCACCGACAAGGCGCGCACTTTATGGCCGGCGTTATTGAAAGACTTACCGATGGCGGACGGTCACAAAGCGGTGTTGCGCCAGCATTGGGCCACGTTGTCGCCAGATTTCCGGCTATAGGTAGAAGGTTTAATCTTGCCGCGTCGTATCCATTGATTGTCACCGGTTGGCAAATCAGCGAAAATAACCCGCTATTATATTCATTTCACCGCTTTGCTTTGACGCCCTCAACGGCGTATGACGATGACGCAGGGCGGACTAACCGTAGAAACGTGAAAACATGTCTCCTAGTGAATTTGCCCGCGAAGTGTCGAAAAGAAGAACCTTCGCCATCATCTCGCACCCCGATGCCGGTAAAACCACCATCACCGAAAAGGTGCTGCTGTTCGGACAGGCGATCCAGACCGCCGGTACGGTAAAAGGCCGCGGCTCCAGCCAGCATGCCAAATCCGACTGGATGGAAATGGAAAAGCAGCGCGGCATCTCCATCACCACCTCGGTGATGCAGTTCCCGTACCGCGACAGCCTGGTCAATCTGCTGGATACCCCGGGGCACGAAGACTTCTCCGAGGATACCTACCGCACCCTGACCGCGGTGGACTGCTGCCTGATGGTGATCGACGCCGCGAAAGGCGTTGAGGATCGTACCCGCAAGCTGATGGAAGTCACCCGTCTGCGCGATACGCCGATCCTGACCTTTATGAACAAACTGGACCGCGATATCCGCGATCCGATGGAAGTGATGGATGAAGTCGAGCGCGAACTGAAAATCGCCTGCTCGCCAATCACTTGGCCAATCGGCTGCGGCAAGCTGTTTAAAGGGGTTTACCATCTGTACAAGGATGAAACCTACCTCTATCAGAGCGGCATGGGCCACACCATTCAGGACGTGCGGGTGGTAAAAGGGCTGGATAACCCGGAGCTGGACGAAGCGGTGGGCGAAGAGCTGGCCGCGCAGCTGCGTGAAGAGCTGGAGCTGGTGCAGGGCGCGTCGCACGAGTTTGAGCAGGAAGCGTTCCTGGCCGGCGAACTGACCCCGGTGTTCTTCGGTACCGCGCTGGGCAACTTCGGCGTCGACCATATGCTCGACGGGCTGGTGTCCTGGGCGCCGACGCCGATGCCGCGTCAGTCCGACAGCCGCGAAGTGAAGGCAACGGAAGAGAAGTTCAGCGGTTTTGTGTTCAAGATTCAGGCCAATATGGACCCGAAACACCGCGACCGCGTGGCGTTTATGCGCGTGGTGTCCGGCCGCTATGAAAAAGGCATGAAGCTGCGTCAGGTGCGCACCGGCAAGGACGTGGTGATTTCGGACGCGCTGACCTTTATGGCCGGCGACCGCTCCCACGTGGAAGAAGCCTACCCGGGCGATATCATCGGCCTGCATAACCACGGCACCATTCAGATCGGCGACACCTTTACTCAGGGTGAAAGCATGAAGTTCACCGGTATTCCGAACTTTGCGCCGGAGCTGTTCCGCCGTATCCGCCTGCGCGATCCGCTGAAGCAAAAGCAACTGCTGAAGGGGTTGGTGCAGCTGTCGGAAGAGGGCGCGGTGCAGGTGTTCCGACCGATCGCCAATAACGATCTGATCGTCGGCGCGGTCGGTGTGCTGCAGTTCGATGTGGTGGTGGCGCGTCTGAAGACCGAATACAACGTGGAAGCGGTGTATGAATCGGTCAACGTTTCTACCGCCCGCTGGGTGGAGTGCGACGACGTGAAGAAGTTCGAAGAGTTCAAGCGTAAGAATGAGCAGAACCTGGCGCTGGACGGCGGCGATAACCTGTCGTATATCGCGCCGACCATGGTAAACCTCAACCTGACGCAGGAGCGTTACCCGGACGTCACCTTCCGCAAAACCCGCGAGCACTGATGTTCGTCGCGGCCCGGCATCCCATCGGTGCCGGGCCGTTGCTATTTATTAACGTCCTTCATCCTTTCCCGTTTTCTCTGTCCCTCAGATTGCTCCGTTTCGTCCGCCGAATTTTATGCGATGCGCTATATTTAGCAGGGCGTAATTGCGCAATGAATAGTCCAAATCTCTGTGATTAGTTAAAAAACCAGCGCCTTATGCGGCAGTGTTGCCAATCGGAGACAATCTGTATTATTTAAAATCAATGGGTTAGCAAGGGTGTCTCTGATGCGTATGGATGATGTCGTTGATTAGCGACAGTATTTAGCCTGTTTTTTCAGCGATAAATCATATCTTATTGATTTTTAATGGTTGTTTAAAGTTGGCATGGCGGTTGCAATATTCCTGGCGTGGATGGCCGAACGAACAGATATCGTGAAGTATCCCTGAATCAAAGCCGCGCGAATCGCGGCGACAGAATCCGCAGGTATTCGGGATTCACCAACAAAAGGAAGAGATCGATGAAAAAGACCAAGTTTGCACAATCAATGATGGCTGTCGTATTGGGTTCCGTTCTGGTGAGCGGTAGCGCTCTGGCCGAAGGTTCGTTGCTCGATAAGGCATCCAGCGTGGCTGATAGCACTGGCAGCAAAATCGATAGCTCTATGCAAAAAGTCGACAGCTCAATGAAGAAAGTCGACGGCTATATGGATGACAGCGCGATCACCGCAAAAGTGAAAAGCGCGCTGGTGCAGGACAAGACTATTTCTTCCAGCAACGACATTTCGGTGAAAACGGAAAAAGGCGTTGTGACGCTGAGCGGCTTTGTCGCCAGCCAGGCGCTGGCTGAGCAGGCGGTCGCCGTGGCAGGCAAAGTGGAAGGCGTGAAATCCGTCAGCGATAAGCTGCACGTGAAAGATGAAGCCAAGCAGTCGGTGAAATCCTATGCCGGTGATGCCGCTGCCACCACGGAGCTGAAAGCCAAGCTGCTGGCCGATGACATCGTGCCTTCGCGCAATGTGAAAGTGGAAACCACCGACGGCGTGGTGCAGCTGTCTGGTGAAGTGAAGTCGCAGGAACAGTCTGAGCGTGCGGAAAGCATCGCCAAGGCGATTGACGGCGTGAAGAGCGTGAAGAACGATCTGACCGTTAAGCCATAATCAGCCCATCGCGGCGAACTCTGTCAGCAGGGGGCCGGTATCCGGCCCCCTTGATGCGTTTCATCACGGGCGCGCAGGCTGCGCCTCTACGGTAAGGAGAGGCTTATGTTTCGTTGGGGCATTATCTTTTTGGTGGTTGCGCTGATTGCCGCGGCATTGGGCTTTGGCAGTTTGGCGGGCACCGCCGCCTGGGCGGCAAAAGTGGTGTTTGTGGTCGGGATTATTCTGTTCCTGATCAGTCTGTTTACCGGCCGCCGTCGTCCTTAGCCGGTGGGCAAAGTGTAACAAATCTTGAGTCTTTTTCCGGCAGCAGGGGGGCAGATCATGAACAGCGACATTATCCTCGGACGCTGGAAACAGCTCAGAGGCCAGCTGTGGCAGGCCTGGGCTGAACTTTCCGGCAGCGACTGTGCATGGCTGACCGGCAGTAATGACTGCCTCTCCGGCATACTGCAAGAAGATTACGGAAGAGAGCAAGAAGAGGTATCCTCAGAAAAAACACCTTACTGAGGATCCCGGGTTGGGCTACAGAATACCCATCACGCTCGGCAATATTGAGCCGCTGGCGTATAAACCATACCGGCCTGGCAAACTGGCGCTGGTGTGCGAAGGGGGCGGGCAGCGCGGTATTTTCACTGCCGGCGTACTGGATGAGTTCCAGCGTGCCCGCTTCAACCCTTTTGAACTGATGATTGGCACCTCCGCCGGTGCGCAGAACCTTTCCGCCTTTATCTGCGGACAGATGGGTTACGCGCGTCGGGTGATCACCCGCTATACCACTACCGCCGATTTCTTTAATCCCCTGCGCTTTGTGCGCGGCGGCCACCTGATCGACCTCGACTGGCTGGTGAATATCACCTCGCAGCAGCTGCCGCTGGCGATGGACACGGCGGAACAACAGTTCCATGACGGGCGTGAGTTTCTGATGTGCGCCTGCCGCAGCGACGACTTCGAACCGACCTATTTCCCCGCCCGGCGCGCCAGCTGGCTGCCGACGATTAAAGCCTCCAGCGCCATTCCGGGTTTTTACCGTATGGGCGTCGATCTGGACGGCGTCAGCTATCAGGACGGCGGCATCAGCGACGCGATTCCGGTGGAGGAAGCCTACCGTCGCGGCGCGGATACCATCGTGGTGATCCGCACCGTGCCGTCACAGATGTACTATACGCCGCAGTGGATGAAGCGGATGGAGCAGTGGCTGAGCGAAAGCAGCCTGCAGCAGATGGTGCGCATCATGCGTCAGCATGAGCAGAGCTACCACCGTATTCAGCAGTTTATTGAGAAGCCGCCGGGCGACCTGCGTATCTTTGAAATCTTCCCGCCGAAGCCGCTGGCGAGCAATGCGCTTGGCAGTCGCCTGTCGTCGCTTAATCGCGACTATCACCTGGGCCGGCGCTGCGGCCGCTATTTTCTGGCGACCGTCGGCCACTGGCTGCAGGCGGCGGAAGAGGGCGACGGCGTTATGGTGAAACGGCCGCTGTCGCGGCGTTTGCTGCAGCCGGAAAGCCTGAATATGCCGTCGCCGATCGTCAGTGAAGTGACACAGCCGGCCGCGGCGGCGCCCGCCGAGATGCGTCTGCCGCCGGACGAACTGCCGGGCGGCAAGGGAGAGGCGCTATGAGTCTGCGTTTTACCGATACCCACTGCCACTTTGATTTCCCGCCCTTCAGCGGCCACGAGGCGGAGAGCCTGCGGCGCGCGGCGGCGGCCGGCGTGGAGCGAATTATTGTGCCGTCGGTCACTGCCGATCGCTTTGCGGGCGTGGCGGGACTGGCGGAGAAGTACCCACCGTTGTACGCCGCGCTGGGGCTGCACCCGCTGTATATCGCACAGCACCATGACGCGCAGCTGGAGCAACTGGCCGACTGGCTGGCCGCACGGCCGCCCAAACTGGCGGCGGTGGGGGAAATCGGCCTGGATCTGTATATGGACGAACCGCAGTTTGCGCGTCAGCAGACGCTGCTGCGCGCCCAGCTGCAGCTGGCGAAACGCCATGACTTGCCGGTGATTCTGCATTCACGCCGCAGCCACGATCCGCTGGCCGCCATACTGCGGCGCGCCGACCTGCCGCGTCGCGGCGTGGTGCACGGCTTTGCCGGCAGTCTGTCGCAGGCGCAGGCGTTTGTACGTCTGGGCTATTTTATCGGCGTCGGCGGCACCATCAGCTATCAGCGGGCGCAGAAAACCCGCGCGGTGATGGCGCAGCTGCCGCTCAGCGCGCTGCTGCTGGAAACCGATGCGCCGGATATGCCGCTGGCCGGCCATCAGGGCGAGCCTAACAGGCCGGAACGCGCTGCCGAGGTGTTTCAGGTGCTGTGTCAGCTGCGTTCAGAACCGCCCGAGCAAATTGCCGCTCAACTTCAGCAAAATACCCAATCCCTGTTTGCGCTATAGCCGCCGTTCTGACGGCTAAAGTGTGATTTGAGTCACGTTATAAGATTTTCGTTTGCGCCTGTTTGTATACATTTGTGATGTAAGACGAGTCTGGCGCAATATTGCTCAGTATAATCCCGCCCCGTTACCAATAGTTAGCCCACAATAATGCCGGGCAGAATCTGTTTATTTTTCACCACAGGGATACTTTGCATGCAACTCATCATGAGCCTGATTGGGATGGCGGTGTTAATTGCGATCGCGGTGCTGCTTTCCAGCAACCGGCGGGCGATCAACCTGCGCACCGTGCTCGGCGCCTTTATTATTCAAATCGCGATCGGGGCGCTGGTGCTGTACGTACCGCTGGGCCAGCGCATTCTGGGCGGGATGTCGGAAGGGGTGGCTAATGTGATCGCCTACGGCAACCAGGGTATTTCGTTTATTTTCGGCGGGCTGGTATCCGACAAAATGTTCGAACTGTTCGGCGGCGGCGGCTTTATCTTTGCGCTGCGTGTGCTGCCGGTGATTGTGTTCTTCTCGTCGCTGATCGCCGTATTGTATTACCTCGGCATTATGCAGCTGGTGATTCGCGTGCTGGGCGGCGGCCTGCAGAAAGTGCTGGGCACTTCGCGCACCGAGTCGCTGTCGGCGACCGCGAATATTTTCGTCGGGCAGACCGAAGCGCCGCTGGTGGTGCGGCCGTATATCGCCACCATGACGCAGTCCGAGCTGTTTGCCGTGATGTGCGGCGGCCTGGCGTCGGTGGCGGGTTCGGTGCTGGCCGGCTACGCGCAGATGGGCGTGCCGCTGGAATACCTGATCGCCGCTTCCTTTATGGCCGCGCCGGGCGGTTTGCTGTTCGCCAAGCTGATGGTGCCGGAAACGGAAAAAACCCATGATACGGACGATGCGACCAAACTGATCGCCGAGGAAGAGCGCCCGGCAAACGTGATTGACGCGGCGGCGTCCGGCGCGGCGTCCGGTATGCAGCTGGCGCTGAACGTCGGCGCGATGCTGCTGGCGTTTATCGCCCTGATCGCGCTGCTGAACGGCATGTTGGGCGGCATCGGCGGCTGGTTCAACTATCCGCAGCTGTCGCTGGAGCTGCTGCTGGGCTGGATCTTCTCGCCAATTGCCTTCCTGATCGGCGTGCCGTGGAGCGAGGCAATGACCGCCGGCTCCTTTATCGGCCAGAAGATTATCGTCAATGAGTTTGTCGCCTTTATGAACTTCGGCGCCTATCTGCGCCCGGATGAGGCGGTGACGGCCGACGGCTTGCAGGTGCTGTCCGCCCACACTAAGGCGATTATTTCGTTTGCGCTGTGTGGTTTCGCTAACCTTTCTTCGGTGGCGATTCTGCTGGGCGGTTTGGGCAGTATGGCGCCGAACCGTCGTCATGATATTGCGCGTCTGGGTCTGAAGGCGGTGGTGGCCGGCACCCTGTCAAACCTGATGAGTGCGACCATCGCCGGGTTCTTCCTGGCGCTGTAAACTATACTTGCGGGGCGCTGTTCTGCTTCTCCGTCGCCACGTTGGCGGCGGGGAAGCAAGCCCGTTAGACAAGGCCAGGAACGCCGCGCTGTGAGGCCTTTGTTATTCTGTGAACAATATCGCGTTATTTTGTGATTATTTTCACATATAATCTCTGACTGTTAGAGCGTTACCCCATTGGATTTTTACACCTGAACGCGGTCGGCGTATTACCGGCGTGTTCTAATCGTTACTACAGGCTGTTTGCACGTCTAGCCTAATGTGCGGTGAGAAGGACCTCAGTTGCCCTCGGGGAAGTGATTACCCCGCGCTATCTTCACGGAACCAAGTCCGCTCGCCAACAGCAAGCAGCTCAAGTTGGAGAGTTTTATGACCGAATTAACCGCCGCAGCGCAACGCGCGCTGAGCCTGATGGATTTAACCACCCTGAACGACGACGACACCGACGAGAAGGTGATCGCCTTGTGCCGTCAGGCGAACAGCCCGGCGGGCCATACCGCCGCCATCTGCATTTATCCGCGCTTTATCCCCATCGCCCGCAAAACGCTGCGCGAGCAGGGCACGCCGGATATCCGCATCGCCACCGTCACCAACTTCCCGCACGGTAACGATGATATCGACATTGCGCTGGCGGAAACCCGCGCGGCGATCGCCTACGGTGCCGACGAAGTCGACGTGGTGTTTCCATACCGCGCGCTGATGGCCGGCAATGAGCAGGTCGGTTTTGAGCTGGTGAAGCAGTGCAAGCAGGCCTGCGCCGAAGCGGATGTGTTGCTGAAAGTGATTATCGAAACCGGCGAACTGAAAGACGCGGCGCTGATCCGCAAGGCGTCTGAAATCTCCATCAACGCCGGGGCGGACTTTATTAAAACCTCCACCGGCAAAGTACCGGTGAACGCCACGTTGGAAAGCGCCGAGCTGATGATGTCGGTGATCCGCGATATGGGCGTCGGCGAGAAGGTGGGCTTCAAGCCGGCCGGCGGCGTGCGCACCGCGGAAGAGGCGCAGCATTATCTGCAACTTGCCGCGCGTATCATGGGCGCAGACTGGGCGGATGCACGGCATTTCCGCTTCGGGGCTTCCAGCCTGTTGGCCAGCCTGCTGACCACGCTGGGTTACAGCGCGCAGACGTCCGGCAGCGGCTACTGATTCTCGCTTTCGTCCCGGCGCGTCCGGGGCGTCTTTGATAACTCTACACACGCAGATTGCAGGAGGATATTTTGTTCCTGGCACAAGAAATTATTCGTAAGAAACGCGACGGTCAGCCGCTGAGCGAAGAAGAGATTCGCTTCTTTATTAACGGTATCCGCGATAACGTCGTCTCCGAAGGGCAGATTGCCGCGCTGGCGATGACCATCTATTTTCATGATATGACCATGCCTGAGCGCGTGGCGCTGACCATGGCGATGCGCGATTCCGGCACGGTGCTGGATTGGAAGAGCCTCGATCTCAACGGCCCGGTGGTGGACAAGCACTCCACCGGCGGCGTGGGCGACGTGACGTCGCTGATGCTCGGCCCGATGGTGGCGGCCTGCGGCGGCTACGTGCCGATGATCTCCGGCCGCGGCCTGGGCCATACCGGCGGCACCCTGGATAAACTGGAGGCCATTCCCGGCTTTAATATCTTCCCGGATGACAGCGCTTTCCGTAAAATCATCAAAGAGGTCGGCGTTGCGATTATCGGCCAGACCAGCTCGCTGGCGCCGGCGGACAAACGCTTCTATGCCACACGCGATATTACCGCCACCGTGGACTCTATTCCGCTGATTACCGGTTCGATCCTGGCCAAGAAACTGGCGGAAGGGCTGGATGCGTTGGTGATGGACGTCAAGGTGGGTTCCGGCGCCTTTATGCCGACCTATGCGCTGTCGGAAGATTTGGCGCAGGCTATCGTCGGCGTCGCCAACGGCGCCGGCTGCAAAACCACGGCGCTGCTGACCGACATGAACCAGGTGCTGGCTTCCAGCGCCGGCAATGCGGTGGAAGTGCGCGAAGCGGTGCGCTTCCTGACCGGCGAATACCGCAACCCGCGCCTGCTGGAAGTCACCATGGCGCTGTGCGTGGAGATGCTGCTTTCCGGCGGCCTGGCGCAGGATGACGCTGATGCACGCGCCAAACTGCAGGCGGTGCTGGATAACGGCAAAGCGGCGGAAATCTTCGGCCGTATGGTGGCGGCGCAGCAGGGGCCGAGCGACTTTGTCGAGCGTTATGACAGCTATCTGCCGACGGCGACGCTGAGCAAGCCGGTGTACGCTGAGCGTGAAGGTATCGTCAGCGCCATGGATACCCGTGAACTGGGCATGGCGGTGGTGACCCTCGGCGGCGGCCGTCGCCGCGCCACCGACAGCATCGACTACAGCGTTGGCCTGACCGATATGGCGCGTCTGGGCGACCGCATTGACGCCAAACAGCCGCTGGCGGTGATCCATGCCAACGATGAAGAGAGCTGGCAGCAGGCGGCCGAAGCGGTACGCGGTGCGATGACGCTGAGCGACCAGGCGCCGGAAGCTACGCCGGTGGTGTATAAACGCATCACCCAGTAAGGCCATTTATTAATCGAGGCGGCGCGCATTGCGCCGTCAGAGCGTGGAATCACGCGGGAGAAGACAATGAAACGTACATTTATCATGGTTCTGGACTCATTCGGCATCGGCGCCAGCGCCGACGCTGAACGTTTTGGCGACAAAGGCTCGGATACCCTGGGCCACATTGCCGAAATGTGCGCGCGTGGCGAAGCAGACACCGGCCGTAGCGGCCCGTTGACCCTGCCGAACCTCAGCCGCCTTGGTCTGGGCAAAGCGGCGCAGGAGTCCACCGGCACCTTCCCGCCGGGGCTGGACGAAAATGCCGACATCATTGGCGCTTACGGCTATGCCAGCGAACTTTCTTCCGGTAAGGACACGCCATCGGGCCACTGGGAGATCGCCGGGGTGCCGGTACTGTTCGACTGGGGCTACTTTAAAGACGAACACAACAGCTTCCCGCAAGCACTGCTGGACAAGCTGGTGGAGCGCGCCAAGCTGCCGGGCTACCTCGGCAACTGCCACTCCTCCGGTACGGTGATCCTCGATCAGCTCGGCGAAGAACACATGAAGACCGGCAAGCCGATTTTCTACACCTCGGCGGACTCGGTGTTCCAGATTGCCTGTCATGAAGAAACCTTCGGCCTGGAGCGTCTGTATGAGCTGTGCGAAATCGCCCGCGAAGAACTGACCGAAGGCGGCTACAACATCGGCCGCGTGATCGCCCGTCCGTTCGTCGGCGATAAGCCGGGCAACTTCCAGCGCACCGGCAACCGCCACGATCTGGCGGTCGAGCCGCCGGCGCCGACGGTACTGAAAAAACTGGTGGATGAGAAGGGCGGCGACGTGGTGTCCATCGGCAAGATTGCCGATATCTACGCCAACGTCGGCATTACCAAAAAGGTTAAGGCGACCGGGATTGACGCGCTGTTTGACGCCACCGTCAAAGAGATGGCGCAGGCCGGCGACAATACCATCGTGTTCACCAACTTTGTCGATTTCGACTCCTCTTACGGCCACCGCCGCGACGTGGCGGGCTACGCCGCCGCGCTGGAGCTGTTTGACCGCCGTCTGCCGGAGCTGCTGAAGCTGGTGAAAGACGACGATATGATCATCTTCACCGCCGACCACGGCTGCGACCCGACCTGGGGCGGCACCGACCATACGCGCGAGCACATTCCGGTGCTGGTCTACGGCCCGAATGTGAAACCGGGCTCGTTGGGCCACCGCGAAACCTTTGCCGATATTGGCCAGACCGTCGCGAATTATTTTGGTCTGTCGCCAATGGAATATGGCAAGACTATGTTCTAATACGCAGTTGGCGCCGGGGGAATACCCCGGCGCATTTTTATTCATGACGATAGTATAAGGAAAATAATTATGGCAACTCCGCACATTAACGCCGAAATGGGTGATTTCGCAGACGTCGTTCTGATGCCGGGCGACCCGTTACGCGCGAAATATATCGCGGAAACCTTCCTGGAAGATGCGGTGGAAGTGAACAACGTGCGCGGCATGTTGGGCTTCACCGGCACTTACAAAGGCCGCAAAATTTCCGTTATGGGTCATGGCATGGGCATCCCGTCCTGCTCCATCTACGCGCGTGAACTGATTGCGGAGTTCGGCGTGAAGAAACTGATCCGCGTGGGTTCCTGCGGCGCGGTGCGCGACGATATTAAACTGCGCGACGTGGTGATCGGTATGGGCGCCTGCACCGACTCCAAAGTGAACCGTCTGCGTTTTAAAGATCACGACTACGCGGCGATCGCGGATTTCGACATGGTGCGCAACGCGGTTGACGCTGCCGCTGCTCAGAACATCCCGGCGCGCGTCGGCAACATCTTCTCCGCCGATCTGTTCTATACGCCGGATCCGGACATGTTCCAGGTGATGAAAAAGTACGGCATTCTGGGTGTGGAAATGGAAGCGGCCGGCATTTACGGCGTGGTGGCGGAACTGCAGGAAGAGTACGGCTGTAAAGCGCTGACCATCTGCACCGTATCCGACCATATTCTGCGTCATGAGCAGACTACTTCCGCAGAGCGCCAGACCACCTTTAACGAAATGATCGTTATCGCGCTGGAATCTGTGCTGCTGGGCGACAAAGAGTAAGGCGGCCCGTCGGCGGCGTTATTGCCGCCGTGGTGACAATCACGCTGGCGGGTGCGAACCTGGCCGGCGTTTTTTATGCGCGGCAGACGCTATGGCTTGCGCGTCTCGTCGTCGCCGGATGCCGGCGCGGCGCTTTCCTGTTTTTCGTCGTCGTTTTCCGCCAGCGGCGTGTTGGCGGTCAGCAGATAGGGCGACTGCTGCCAGCGGCTGCGGCGGCCCTGCAGCAGGCAGCGCGCCAGAATAATGCCGATAGCCAGCGACAGCAGCATCATCAGCCGCAGCAGGTTGGTGGTGTTATCCACCTGTTTGGCCTCGGTCGCCAGCACGTGGGTGTCCAGGGTGATGCGGATAAAGCCGCACGGGCCGTCTTTACCTTTAATGGCTTCAACCAGCTGATTGTTGAAGTAGCCGCCGGCGCGTTTGCCGTCGAGGGACAGGCGGTCGCGTACGCTGATGGTTTCCCCGGCGTGGGCGATCAGCGTACCGTCCAGTTGGTAGACGCTGGCGTCCAGAATACGGCTGTGGTCGGTCATCTGTGTGAGGATGGCGTCGATGCGCTGATTATCAATATCGCTGTCGTCGTCAAGCAGCGGCGCCAGGCTGAAGGCGACCTGTTTCGTCAGGGTTTGCGCCAGATCCTCCACCTGCTCGGAGCGCGCCAGCTGATGGCTCAGGCTAAAATAGGAGGCGCCCTGCATCAACAGCACCAATAACGCCAGGCAAATCAGAATGATGGCGGTGCGGTGCAGACGAAATTTCAGTTTGGCTGTAGCCATACGGCTTCCTTAATCTCAGAGAGAGTTTATGTTGCCAGAAGCCGGCCCGATAGGATAGCTTGAAGGGTTGTTTTGTACCCGTCATATTTCACGTTGCAGGCGTGTTGGCTACGCGCAGCCACCCGAATCACTTACCTGGGTAAGCCCAGCGGGATTCCTTCCCTTGCCGCCTTCCTGCAACGCGAACTATTTAGGGTATATCACGTGTGTTGCCTGTCTTTGCCCGCCGTTGCCGCTTTGGTTTCACGCTGCCGCAACGTAGAATCAGGCGGGTATACCTTATAGCTGCCCCTTCAGGAGTTAATGATGTCGAATAGTCTGACCTATTGTGACCTCCCGGCCGAGATCTCCCAATGGCCGGGTCTTCCCCTTTCACTGAGCGGTGACGAAGTGATGCCGCTGGATTATTGGGCGGGCCACACCGGTTGGCTACTCTACGGCAGAAAACTGGATAAAGAGCGTATCACGCAGTTCCAGCGTCGGCTCGGCGCGGCGATGGTGATCGTCACCGCCTGGCGCGTGGAGGATTACCAGGTGGTGCGTCTGGCCGGTTCGCTGACGGCGCGCGCCAAAACGCTGGCGGCGGAGAGCGGGCTGGACGTGGCGCCGCTCGGCAAGATCCCGCATCTGCGTACGCCGGGCCTGCTGGTGATGGATATGGACTCCACCGCGATTGAGATTGAGTGCATTGATGAAATCGCCAAGCTGGCGGGCGTGGGCGAGCAGGTGTCCGAAGTGACCGAGCGGGCGATGCGCGGCGAGCTGGATTTTTCCGCCAGCCTGCGGCAGCGGGTCGGTACGCTGAAGGGCGCCGACGCCAATATCCTCAAACAGGTGCGCGATAACCTGCCGCTGATGCCGGGGCTGGTCAATCTGGTGCGGAAGCTGCAGGCGCTGGACTGGCACGTTGCCATCGCGTCCGGCGGCTTCACCTATTATGCCGAGCACCTGCGCGATACGCTGAAGCTGGTGGCGGTGGCCGCCAATGAGCTGGAAATCCGCGACGGTAAGCTGACCGGCGAAGTGGTGGGACCGATTGTCGATGCTCAGTACAAGGCCGATACGCTGACGCAGCTGGCAGAAAAGTTGGGCATTGAGCCGCAGCAGACCGTGGCGATCGGCGACGGCGCCAACGATGTGAAAATGATGCAGGCGGCGGGGCTGGGCATTGCCTATCACGCCAAGCCGACGGTGTATGACAAGGCTCAGGTGGCGATTCGTCATGCCGATCTGATCGGCGTATTATGCGTGCTGAGCGGCAGCCTGAAACACGAAGTGCGCTAATCGTTGCCCGCCGGCGCGGGCCGAATCATCAGCAAATCAGTATTCTCCAAGAGGTAACACGTGGCAAAAGCAGCGAAACGGGCGTTTGTATGTAATGAGTGCGGGGCGGATTATCCGCGCTGGCAGGGGCAGTGCAGCGCGTGCCAGGCCTGGAATACCATTACCGAGGTCCGTCTGGCCGCCTCGCCTGCGGCGGCGCGCAACGAGCGTTTCAGCGGCTATGCCGGCGAGAACGGCGTCAGCAAGGTGCAGCGGCTGTCGGAGATCAGCCTGGAAGAGCTGCCGCGTTTTTCTACCGGCTTTCTGGAGTTTGACCGCGTGCTCGGCGGCGGCGTGGTGCCGGGCAGCGCGATCCTTATCGGCGGCAGCCCCGGCGCCGGCAAGAGTACCCTGCTGCTGCAAACGCTGTGCAAGCTGTCGGAGCAGATGAAAACGCTGTACGTCACCGGCGAAGAGTCGCTGCAGCAGGTGGCGATGCGCGCGCACCGCCTGGGGCTGCCGACCGGCAACCTGAATATGCTGTCGGAAACCAGCATTGAGCAAATCTGCCTGATCGCTGAGCAGGAACAGCCGAAACTGATGGTGATCGACTCGATTCAGGTGATGCATATGGCGGATATCCAGTCCTCGCCGGGCAGCGTAGCGCAGGTGCGTGAAACCGCCGCTTACCTGACGCGCTTTGCCAAAACCCGCGGCGTGGCGATCGTGATGGTCGGCCACGTCACCAAAGACGGCTCGCTGGCCGGGCCGAAGGTGCTGGAGCACTGCATCGACTGCTCGATTCTGCTCGACGGCGACGCCGATTCCCGCTTCCGCACCCTGCGTAGCCACAAGAACCGCTTCGGCGCGGTCAATGAACTGGGCGTATTCGCCATGACCGAGCAGGGCCTGCGCGAGGTCAGCAACCCGTCGGCGATTTTCCTCAGCCGCGGTGAGGTGACCTCCGGCAGCTCGGTGATGGTGGTGTGGGAAGGTACGCGGCCGCTGCTGGTGGAGATTCAGGCGCTGGTGGATCACTCGATGATGTCCAACCCGCGTCGCGTGGCGGTGGGGCTGGAGCAGAACCGTCTGGCGATTCTGCTGGCGGTGCTGCACCGTCACGGCGGGTTGCAGATGGCGGATCAGGACGTGTTCGTCAACGTAGTCGGCGGTGTGAAGGTGGCGGAAACCAGCGCCGATCTGGCGCTGCTGCTGTCGCTGGTCTCCAGCCTGCGTGACCGCCCGCTGCCGCAGGATTTGGTGGTGTTCGGCGAAGTGGGGCTCGCCGGCGAGATCCGCCCGGTGCCGAGCGGCCAGGAGCGCATTTCGGAGGCGGCCAAACACGGTTTTAAACGCGCCATCGTGCCGCACGCCAACGTGCCGAAAAAAATGCCGGCCAATATGCAGGTGTTCGGCGTGAAAAAGCTGGCGGATGCGCTGGCGGTGCTGGATGAGTTTTAATGGCCGTCAGCGGAAGGAATCTGTGCTAACGTGTTTAGCATATTGAACAGGAGGCGTGATGCGGCAATTTGATTATCTGAAGGTGGCGATTAAGCAGCAGGGGTGCACCCTGCAACAGGTGGCGGACGCCAGCGGCATGACCAAAGGCTATCTCAGCCAGCTGCTTAATGACAAAATCAAGAGTCCCAGCGCGCAGAAACTGGAGGCGCTGCACCGCTTTCTTGGTCTGGAATTTCCGCGTCGGGAGAAAAAGGTCGGCGTGGTGTTTGGTAAATTTTACCCGTTGCACACCGGCCATATTTATCTGATCCAGCGCGCCTGCAGCCAGGTGGATGAGCTGCATGTGATTTTGTGTTACGACGAACCGCGCGATCGCGAGCTGTTCGATAACAGTTCGATGTCGCAGCAGCCGACGGTCAGCGACCGCCTGCGCTGGCTGCTGCAAACCTTCAAATACCAGAAGAATATCCATATCCATGCGTTCGACGAACAGGGCATCGAGCCGTATCCGCACGGCTGGGGCGTGTGGAGCAACGGCATGAAGCAGTTTATGGAACAGCAGGGCATTATGCCGAGCGTGATTTATTCCAGTGAAACGCAGGATGCGCCGCGCTACCGCGAATATCTGGCGACGGAAACCATCCTGATCGATCCTGAACGTTCGTTTATGAAGATCAGCGGCCGGCAGATCCGCCAGGACCCGTTCCGCTACTGGGAATATATTCCCACCGAAGTGAAGCCGTTCTTTGTGCGCACCGTGGCGATACTGGGCGGCGAGTCCAGCGGCAAGTCGACGCTGGTCAACAAGCTGGCCAATATCTTCAATACCACCAGCGCCTGGGAGTACGGCCGCGACTATGTGTTCTCCCATCTGGGCGGCGACGAAATGGCGCTGCAATATTCCGACTACGACAAGATTGCCCTGGGCCAGGCGCAGTACGTGGATTTTGCGGTGAAGTACGCCAACAAGGTGGCGTTTATCGATACCGATTTTGTAACCACGCAGGCGTTCTGCAAAAAGTACGAAGGGCGGGAACACCCCTTTGTGCAGGCGCTGATCGATGAGTATCGCTTCGATCTGGTGATCCTGCTGGAGAACAACACGCCGTGGGTGGCGGACGGTTTGCGCAGCCTGGGCAGCCCCGGCGAGCGCAAGGCGTTCCAGAACCTGCTTGAAGAGATGCTGCACGCCAATAACATTGAGTATGTACGTGTCGAGTCCAGCGACTACGATGAGCGCTTCCTGCGCTGTGTGGAGCTGGTGCAGCAACTGATGGCGGCGGACGTCGGCCGGGTGAAAGACGTGCCGCAGGCGGGCTGATTAGCTGATTGTGCGCTCGCCGCAACGCCGGGCCGCGATATGCGCCGCTGTTTACGTAATGTTCACGCTGTGCTGATTACGTTAGGTTTTTTGTCACGATAAAGACAGTAAAAACCATGACGTATCGTTTACTTATTCTGTGGTTACTGGGCTATGCGGCGGCGTGGACGCTGCTCAGCGTTCAGCTCGATCCTACACTGCCCTACGACGCCGTCGAGGCGCTGAACTGGGGCCTGAATGCCGAATGGGGCTCGCCGAAAAATCCCTGGCTGGTGGGCGCGGCCATGCGTCCGGCGATCTGGCTGCCGGGCATACCGTTGAACGTTTACTGGTACGCCGGGCACTTTGCGGCGATCGCTATCGGTATGCTGGGCGTGTGGCTGCTGGCGCGGCGGCTGAGCGGCAGCAGGCGTCTGGCCTGGCTGGCGATGCTGACGCTCAACCTGTCCGGCATTATCAATTTCGACATTATCCCCTATAACGACAACTATCTGCTGGTGATGCTGTGGCCGTGGATGCTGCTGTTTTTCCACCTGGCGATTAGCCGCTCCGCCAACTGGTGGCCGGCCTTTGGCGTCGCAGCCGGTCTGGCGATGATGGCGAAATACTCCACCTTCGCCTTTGTTTATTTCATTGTGTTGTCGACGCTGATGGTGCCGCAGATTCGCCGCTGCTATCGCCAGCCGCAGTTTTATCTGGCGGTGGCGATCTGGCTGGCGCTGGTGCTGCCGAATGTGCTCTGGCTCTGGCACCATGATTTTGCCGCGTTCCGATGGGTGGGCTCGCAGACCCGTATGCAGCTTAACGTCGGTGTTCTGCGTTCGTTGTTGCTGGTGTTTTACCCGCTGTTGGTGCTGTGGTGGATCCTGCGGCGCGCCGGCGCGGAGTTGGGCTGTCCGGACACTCGGCCGACGCGGGTGCTGCTGTGGGTGTACCTTTTGCCGCTGGGGATTATCGCCTTCTGGTTCTTCTTCCGCGTCGGCGGCCGACTGACCGAATGGCTGCAGCCGTTCTTTATCGTGGCGCCGGCGCTGCTGGCCGGTTGCGTACGTCAGCTGCCGACGCGTTCGCTGCGGGCGGCGACGATCGGGCTGCTGTGTGCCGCGCTGGCGGTATACCTGGGCTACGCGGCGGTGATGCTGGGCAATGTGCGCAACGCCGGGCAGAAGATGGTGGGTATCAAGGCGTTCAGCGCCGCGGTGGAGCAGCACTGGCGGCAGCGCTACGGCACCGGACTGCGCTATGTCGGCGGCGCCTATTTATCTCAGTGGATGACGCTATATGCCGATTCTCGCCCGCAGGTCATTACCCGCTGGTCCAATGATCTCCAGCCGAATATCTATAATGCTCACCTTGATGCCGCACAGCTGGCGCGGCACGGCGTGGCGCTGTTCGGGCGGCTGGGGGAGACGTGCGCGCAGAACGATTTTGACGGTGCGCTGGTGCAGTGGCCGTCGCTGCATATCGACTGGCGGCAGGAGATGTCGTTCCGGGCCGATCCGCAGGAGGAGGCCCAGACGCTGTGCGTGGCGTTTGTCCGGCCGAACGGCTGAACGGCAGCACCAATAAAAAGGCCCGCGAGCGCGGGCCTTGGCAAAGAGAAGCGCGCTTATTTGGCGATCTTCTTGTACTTGATGCGATGCGGCTCCAGCGCGTCGGCGCCCAGCGTACGCTTCTTGTACTCTTCGTATTCGGTAAAGTTGCCTTCGAAGAACTCCACCTTACCCTCATCCTGATAGTCGATGATGTGGGTGGCGATGCGGTCGAGGAACCAACGGTCGTGCGAGATAACCAGCGCACAGCCCGGGAACTCCAGCAGGGCGTTTTCCAGCGCGCGCAGGGTTTCGATATCCAGGTCGTTGGTCGGTTCATCGAGCAGCAGCACGTTGCCGCCAACCTGCAGCAGCTTGGCCAGGTGCAGACGGCCGCGTTCGCCGCCGGACAGTTCGCCGACGCGCTTGCCCTGATCGACGCCTTTGAAGTTAAAGCGGCCGACGTAGGCGCGGCTTGGCATTTCGGTGTTGCCGATGCGCATGATGTCCTGACCGCCGGAGACTTCTTCCCACACGGTTTTCTTGTCGTCCATGCTGTCGCGGAACTGATCGACCGAGGCCAGCTTGACGGTGTCGCCCAGCGTGATGCTGCCGCCGTCCGGCTGTTCCGCGCCGGAAAGCATGCGGAACAGTGTGGATTTACCGGCGCCGTTCGGGCCGATAATGCCGACGATGGCGCCCTTCGGCAGTGAGAACGACAGATCGTCGATCAGCACGCGGTCGCCGTAGGATTTATGCAGATTGCTGACTTCGACCACTTTGTCGCCCAGTCGCGCGCCAGGCGGAATGAACAGTTCGTTGGTCTCGTTGCGTTTCTGGTATTCGGTGCTGTTCAGCTCTTCAAAGCGTGCCAGACGGGCCTTGCCTTTTGACTGACGGCCTTTGGCGCCCTGACGCACCCACTCCAGCTCTTTCTCGATCGATTTGCGGCGTGCGGCTTCGGCAGAGGCTTCCTGCGCCAGACGCGCGTCTTTCTGCTCCAGCCAGGAAGAGTAGTTGCCTTCCCACGGGATGCCTTCGCCACGGTCCAGCTCGAGGATCCAGCCGGCGACGTTGTCGAGGAAGTAACGGTCGTGGGTAATCGCCACTACGGTGCCTTCGAAGTCGTGCAGGAAGCGCTCCAGCCAGGCGACGGATTCGGCGTCCAGGTGGTTGGTCGGTTCGTCCAGCAGCAGCATGTCCGGCTTTTCCAGCAGCAGACGGCACAGCGCCACGCGGCGGCGTTCACCACCGGACAGGTGCTCAATCTTGGCGTCCCACTCCGGCAGGCGCAGCGCATCGGCGGCGCGCTCCAGCTGGGCGTTGAGGTTGTGACCGTCATGCGCCTGGATGATCTCTTCCAGCCGGCCCTGTTCGGCGGCCAGTTTGTCGAAGTCGGCGTCTTCTTCCGCGTACAGCGCGTATACTTCGTCCAGGCGCTTCAGCGCGCCGACCACTTCCGCCAGCGCCTCTTCCACCGACTCGCGCACGGTGTGCTGCAGATTAAGCTGCGGCTCCTGCGGCAGATAGCCGATTTTGATGCCTGGCTGCGGGCGCGCTTCGCCTTCGATGTCTTTATCGATGCCGGCCATAATGCGCAGCAGGGTAGACTTACCGGCGCCGTTCAGGCCCAGTACGCCGATTTTTGCCCCAGGGAAGAAGCTGAGGGAGATGTTTTTCAGTATATGACGCTTCGGCGGTACTACTTTGCCGACGCGGTGCATGGTATAGACGTATTGAGCCACGTTGCTCGAGCCTCGCTATATCGGTTTACCGTTGAGGGCTTTCAATGTGCGCGCCGATGGCCGCCGTTTGAAAGCCGCGGGAATTAATCAGGATGTCTGAGGCGGGAGTGTAGCCCGTTTTTGCGTTCGATCCCAGCTATCGTATGACGATCGCCAAGTATACCCGTCATACTTCAAGCTGCAGGTGCGTTGGCGGCGCTCAGTCACCCGAATCACTTACTTGAATAAGCTCATCGGGATTCTCTCCCTTGCCGCCTGCCTGCAACTCGAATTATTTAGGTATATCATGCAAATGCGCCAGGAAAGGCGCATTTTACGGCGGTTATGGCGTAACTATGATCGACACGCGGCGGTTTTCGGCGCGGCCTTTGGACGTGCGGTTATCGGCGACCGGGTCGCGTTTGCCCATGCCGCGGGTCTCGATATCGGCGCGCGGAATGCCGACGCTGGCCAACTGATCGGCGACGGTGTTGGCGCGGCGCAGCGACAGCCGATCGTTGTAGCTGTCTTCGCCATAGTTGTCGGTATGACCGTCAAGACGGAATTTAACGATGTTGACGCTCAGCAGCGCCTGCCCCATTTTTTTGACCGTTTCTGCGCTTTCCGGGCTGAGTTTGCCGACGTTATTACCGAACAGCACTTTATCGGACATGCCGAACTCCCAGCCTTTATTGGTCAGCTTGAACCCTTGCGCCTGCAGCAGCGCTATCTGCTCTGCCGTGAGTCCCTGCTTGCTCTGGCAGCCGGCCAGCGCCAATACGGCGATAAACATCATCGCCAGCAGTGAAAAAGGTCGTGTGAAGCGTTGCTTGATCATAATGATTCCCTGTTTTCCTCTTGATCGGTTGGGGGGGCTATTTTTGAATCGCCAGCCGCCAACCTCCGTGATAACGATGCTTCGCCTGGTACATGGCGTCATCGGCTTCGTGCAGCAATCCCTGAGGCGTTGCCGCATGATCGGGGTAGAAGGCAATGCCGATACTGAGTGAGGCTATAACCTGTTGCTGGTTCGGCAATTCCACCGGCTGCGCCATACAGCCGATAATTTTATCGGCGATGTGCGTGACGTCTGACTGCCGGCGCACCGGCGACAGCAGCACGGCGAACTCATCGCCGCCCATACGCGCCACCACGTCGCCGTCGCGCAGCTGCGAGCGGATGCGGCCGGCGATGGTGGTCAGCACCGCGTCGCCCGCGGCGTGGCCGTGGCTGTCGTTGACCTCTTTGAAACGGTCTCCGTCGATAAACAGCACCGCCAGTTTTTCTTCGGGGGAAATATGACTCAGAGCATGGCTGAGCTGGCCTTCAAAAAAGGCGCGGTTCGGCAGACCGGTCAGGCTATCGTGCGTGGCGCGGTGGGTCAGCGAATCATTTTCCTGCTTAAGATGCGCCTGCCAGGCCTCAAGTTCTTCCAGCAGGCCGTTAAAATCTTTGCTCAGCGTGTGCAGCTCGGCTATCGGCGCCGACGGTACGCGCTGGCCGAAGCTGCGATCGCTGCGCACCACGTGGGCGACGTTGGCGATATCATTCAGCGAGCGTACGATGCCGTGTAGCATACGCCGCGACAGAATCAGGGCGCACAGGGTGCTGAGCGCCAGGCAGGCGATAATGCCGGCCAGTCCGCGTAATAAAAAGCGCAGCAGGGTGCCGCCGTGGCCTCTCAGCCAGACTTTACCGACCTGTTTTCCTTCGTGATTGATCGGCAGCTCGATGGCCTCCGGCATCACCCAGCGCGCAACCAACTGCTCCAGCCCGTGCAGCGGGCCGTCTTTGGGGTGGTGCCAGTAGGCCAGCAGTTTGCCGTCCTTGTTCAGTATTTTGGCTTCCGAGACCTCTTCATTGGAGGCGATCAGCATCAGCACTTCGCGCGCGGCGCTGCGATCGTCGAACACCACCGCAGCCTCCACCGTGTAGCTGATGGAGCGGGCAATCAGATGCAGGTTGTGGTTGGCATAGGCGCGCAGCGCAAACAGAGCGACCAGCGTCAGGAAAATGCCGGCGGTGCCGACGGCGATCAGCGCCAAGCTCAGGTTCATGCGCTGCAGCACCTGGCCCAGCGTCGGCCGCGAATGAGCGGCGCGCTTTCTGCGAAACAGCCCGATCATGACGACCCCAGCTTACGCGCCAGTTGCAGGACGTTGGGGTGTACGCGCACGCCGCTGCGCGCCAGCGCATCCAGATTGACTTTAAAACCGATCTGCTCGCCCCGGGGCTGCAGGCAGAAGGCGCTGCCCGCACTGCATTCCGTATCATTTTCGCTGATGACGAGGATTGAATGGCCGGCGATGCGCGGGATCAGCGCCCGGCGCTGTGTATTGCTGACGTCTCCGAGATAGATCACGTCGCACTGCTGCGACAGTTTGCCGCTATCAAGCGGCAGTCGCTGCGTTTTAATCGGATGCGGGGCTTCCAGCAGCAGCGGGCTAAACAGGCCGTCGGCATAGCGCGTTTGCGCGGTAACGCACAGGCGAACAGGGTTAGGCGGCGTAGACCAGCGGGTATAGCTGATAATACCCAGCACCACGGTGGTGACGGCCTGAGTACGCGACTGCGTCAGTTCGCTGCTTTCGGTTGCGGCCTGCGAGCAAAACGGCATCAGCAGGAGCAGCCCGAGGAATAAGGGGCGAGAGAAAAATAAGCTCCGGAAGGAACCCTTGGCGGTGTTGGTTGAGCTGCTGGCGTATTCAGATCTCTTCATGGCTCATTTCGCCTGTTCCTGCAGCTTTACCTGAAAAAATTAATAAAAATCATTGCGAAAAGCGAACAATCGTCAAGCCCTGCGGACATTATCTAACCTATAATTTGCGCGGATTGTATTATAATCAGCCGCCGTTGTGCGGTTTATATGACAGTTTATAAGAATTATCTTACTTGTTTTTGCAAGAAGAAAAAATGCAGCCTGCCGCGCAGGTGCTTTTTCCCGATATGAAAGCTGTACACCGGGCGTGACGGTGGGCAGGAAGCGGGGAGATTCAGAATAATCAGGTGGTTTCCGGTGCCGTGAACGGACAGGGTAGGAGAATGTTTTGGTTGCGGCGCATCGGCAATTTTTGGTGAATGGATAGCGTTTTATGCTGTCTATGATGAGACAACAGCGCTCGGCGCAGCGCCATTCGCCCGCGGTAAGCGGCTTAAGACAAGACAACCAGCGAGGAAAGAATCAGTATGGTCAAGGTGGACAAGTGGCGGCTTCTGGCAATTGGCGTGTGTCTGACGGCTTTCTCGGGCGCGGCGTTGGCTGATTCGCTGGATGCCCAGCGCGAGCGTTATCAGCAGATCAAACAGGCATGGGACAATAAGCAAATGGATGTGGTGGCTCAGCTGATGCCGACGCTGCGCGACTACCCGCTTTACCCCTACCTGGAATACCGTCAGCTGACGCAGGATCTCGGCAGCCTCAGCTATCAGCAGGTCGGCGAATTTATTCGCCAGCATCCGACGCTGCCGCCGGCGAAATCGCTGTCGTCGCGTTTCGTTAATGAGCTGGCGCGTCGTGAAGACTGGCGTGGCCTGCTGGCCTTCAGTCCGCAGCCGCCGAAACCTGTTGCCGCGCGTTGCAACTACTATTACGCCGAGTGGGCGACCGGCGAGCGACAGGCCGCCTGGCGTGGGGTGAAAGAGATTTGGCGGTCGGGGAAATCGCTGCCGAACGCCTGCGATAAACTGTTCAGCGTCTGGCAGTCGTCCGGCGAGCAAACGCCGCTGGCGACGCTGGAACGGATGAAGCTGGCGCTGAAAGAGGGCAACGGCGGGCTGGTGACGCACCTGTCACGGCAGCTGCCGGCGGACTATCAGACCATGGGCGATGCGCTGGTAAGCCTGCAAAACGATCCGACCAGTGTGGAAGGGTTTGCGCGCAGTGTCGGCCCGACCGATTTTACCCGCTCGGTCACCCAGATTGCCTTCACCCGCCTGGCGCGTCAGGATGCGGAGAACGCGCGCGCGATGATCCCGACGCTGGCGCGCCTGCAAAAAATGAGTGAAAGCGACCGTCTTGAGCTGGAAGAAACGGTGGCGTGGCGCCTGATGGGCAATGACGCAACCAGCGAGCAGGCGCAGTGGCGCGATAGCGTGATCCTACGCAGCCAGTCGCCGTCGCTGCTGGAGCGGCGGGTGCGCATGGCGCTCGGCACCGGCGACCGCGCCGGGCTGAAAACCTGGCTGGCGCGCCTGCCGGAAGAGTCGCGCAATAAAGACGAATGGCGCTACTGGCGCGCCAGTATGCTGATGGATGAAGGCAACCGTCAGGAAGGCGAAGAGATGCTGCGCCGACTGATGAATGAACGTGGCTTCTATCCGATGGTGGCCGCGCAGAAGCTGAATGAAACTTACCCTATCATGGTGGCGGTGGCCGCCAAGCCGCGCACTTCGCTGGTGAGCGGGCCGGAAGTCGCGCGGGTGCGCGAGCTGATGTACTGGAATATGGACAACCTGGCGCGCGGCGAGTGGAACGCCTATGTGGCCAGCCGCAGCCAGCCGGAACAGGAAGCGCTGGCGCGTTACGCGTTCGAACAGAAATGGGCCGATCTGAGCGTGCAGGCAACCATCGTCGGTAAAATGTGGAACCACCTGGAGGAGCGTTTCCCTATTGCCTGGCCGGATGAATACCGCCGCGCCACCGAGGGGAAAGGCATCACGCAGAGCTATGCGATGGCGATTTCCCGTCAGGAGAGCGCCTGGAATCCGAAGGCGCAGTCGCCGGTCGGGGCGGCGGGGCTGATGCAGGTGATGCCGCGCACCGCGCAGCATACGGTGCAGAAGTTCGGCATTCCGGGTTACAGCAGCGCCAGCCAGCTGTTCGATCCGCAGACCAATATCACCATCGGCACCAGCTATCTGGAGTCGGTGTATCAGCAGTTTGACCGCAACCGCATTCTGTCGTCGGCGGCTTACAACGCCGGCCCGTCGCGGGTGAACACCTGGCTGAACAACAGCGGCGGCCGGATTGATGCGGTGGCGTTTATCGAGAGCATTCCGTTCTCGGAAACGCGCGGTTATGTGAAGAACGTGCTGGCTTATGACGCGTTTTACCGTCATTTCATGCATCAACCGGAAAAAGTGCTGACCGATGCGGAATGGCAGCGGCGTTATTGATTTGTGGAGCGTTATGGTATGCTGCTGTACTAGTTAAATAGTATGGTGGCCGCCATGACGCAATTATCACTGCACGATCCTGCTCTTTCAGAACAAGGCAATGAAGACTGGCAGCGTTTTGTCGCGCTGCTGCAGGGTTCCTTCGATCGGGATCTGCATCAGCCGCTGATGCAGCTGCTGTTGACGCCGGACGAGCGAGCGGCCCTTGGCACGCGCGTTCGGATTATCCAGGAGCTGATGCGTGGCGAGATGAGCCAGCGCGAGCTGAAGAATGAATTGGGCGCCGGGATTGCGACCATTACCCGCGGCTCCAACAGCCTTAAGGCGGCGCCGCCGGCGCTGAAGCAGTGGCTGGAGCAACAGCTGCTGAACGGCGCGCCATAGCGCCGTCCGCAGACGGTTCAGCGTGGCTGATGATGCTGATAAATCGGGTTGAGGAACGGCGCCAGCGCCAGTATCAGCGCCTGATGGTAAACGCTGGTGCGGCTCAGCCGCCCGTTGGTGAAGATAGCGATGGCGCCGCCCTGGCGCTTGATATCGGCGTTGCCGGTAATGGCCGCCATCTCACTGCCCAGCTCACGCCCGGCGTGAACTCCCTGCAGTACGGCTTCCGGCAGCATCAGGCTGGCGGAGCGCGATTCGCCGCGGATGTGCGGATTTTCGATAGTCATCCAGGCGAAGGTCATATTGTCTTCGATTCCCGCTTCCACGCCGACCCAAAAGTCGGCTTCCGGCCGTGCCTGACGCGCTTCCGTCACGCGTTGGCGCGCGCCGGTGCGGGTTTCAGCATTGCCGATGGGTTGCGGAGAAACGCCGCTGGCGACGTCGACGGGTTCGACATGGCACCGGCCGGCGCCGTAGGTCTCGTCAAAGGCCAGCTGAATAGCCTTGATCTTTGCCGGGTTGGTAGTTGCAGCAACAACATGGTACATAAACGGGTCTGGCATCCTTATGCTAAGAGCCTATCCAACGTATGGGCGGGCGTCCGCCCTGAAAGATAAACTCAAGTTTCACGCAGTATAACGGAAAAGAAAAATGTTACAGGTATACCTTGTTCGCCACGGCGAAACGGAATGGAATGCGGAACGCCGCATTCAGGGTCAGTCCGACAGCCCGTTAACCGCCATGGGTGAACACCAGGCGCAGCTGGTCGCCAGGCGCGTCAGCCGCGAAGGCATCACGCATGTGATTACCAGTGATTTGGGCCGGACACGCCGCACCGCACAGATTATCGCTGACGCCTGCGGCTGCGAAGTGATTGCTGAGCCGCGCCTGCGCGAGCTGCATATGGGCGTGTTGGAAGAGCGTCTTATCGACGGTCTGACGCCGCAGGAAGAGCAGTGGCGCAAACAGATGGTTGATGGTACGCCCGACGCCCGTATCCCTCAAGGCGAATCAATGAGCGAACTGGCGGAGCGGATGCGCGCGGCGCTGGAGAGCTGTCTGATGCTGCCGGAAGGCAGTAAGCCGCTGATCGTCAGCCACGGTATCGCGCTTGGCTGCCTGATGGGCACCATTCTGGGGCTGCCGGCACATGCCGAGCGTCGTCTACGGCTGCGCAACTGTTCGCTGTCGCGCGTCGATCACCAGCAGAGCCCATGGCTGGCCTCCGGCTGGATCGTCGAAACGGCGGGCGATGTATCGCACCTCGACATGCCCGCGTTGGATGAACTGCAGCGTTAACGGCGAATCGGGATCAGGTATTCGCAGCTGATCTCGGTCGGCGGCTGTGGCGGCAGGCGGCTGCCTTTCGGGTGGAAACGCTCAATGTCGTAGCCTCTGCGGCGCGTCAGCTCCAGCAATGGCAGGCAGGTGCCGTACAGCGTCAGGATAAAATCCTGCAGGCCGGCGCCCGGGCCTTCATAGCGGAACAGCGCGTATTCGCCGCCTTGCAGCGTGATCGGCTGCCCTTCGCTGACGGTATCGGGCACGTGGTGCGGCTCCAGCGCGGTGGTGTACAGCACCTCCTGCTCGTCGTCCTTTTCCTGGCTCGGTCGGGAGTGGTGCAGGCCGTACAACACCGGCGGCAGCGTGGTTGCTTCGCCCAGATAGTGACGCCAGAACTGTGAGCGCAGTTCGGTACGGAAGTTGGAAATCTGCTCCAGCGTGCAGGAGTAGCTCTGTGTCAGGCCGATCATCTGCTGCTCCGGCAGGGTGACAAACTCCGGCTGCGGCAGGGTGAAGGCGCCCAGGCGGATCGGCGGACAGATGCCGAACGCGTTCCAGTCCTCGGCCCGGCGGTACAGCGCAGGCGTCTGGGCAAACTGTTTTTTGAATGCTCGGGTGAAGGTCTGTTGCGAGTCAAAGCGGTATTGCAGGGCGATATCCAGTATTGGGCGGCTGGTCAAACGCAGCGCGACCGCCGCTTTAGACAGTCTCCTTGCCCGGATATAAGCGCCGATGGCGTTACCGGTAATATCTTTGAACATCCGTTGCAGATGCCATTTCGAATATCCCGCCTTGGCCGCCACGTTATCCAGCGCCAAAGGTTGGTCCAAATGGCTTTCCAGCCAGCTAAGCAGATCACGAATGATACCGGCTTGATCCATAGATCGTCCTCGTAGAGCTTTGGGGTCGGAACCCGACTATGTTAATTCATTACGCGGGTGCTGGTGATCAACGGCGAGTTCCCTGCCGTTTAATCCCGGTCTACTTCAAGCTGCATCATGACGGCGTTTGGTCACGCATTCTCACTCGTTTGGCGCTGTGCCGGCGAGCGGGGCGCTGCCTGATACAAGTCGAATTATTTCGGCATGCGTTGCGCGCCTGGCCTCTGGAATAGCGTATTACATGAAACGTTGAGGCTGAGGGCGTCTTTGCAGGCGCAAAGGAATAACGCCGCCGCATAATAACAATTTTTTTCCTCCGAGACTCTCAAAGATTTTTTTCACGCTCTGTGCTACAAAGGCGAAGCGTGACGGAAGGGGCTTATTTTTTTCTTCCAAATCATAAATAAAACTAATAATAATAGTTGGTTTATCGTTCGGGATTTGTTGGAGTTAACTAGATGAAAAAATTATGGATATTATTGTTCTGTCTGGCCGGCGCAACGGCCAATAGCGTACAGGCTGAGCAGATTGGTTCGGTGGATACCGTGTTTAAACTGTTTGGTCCGGACCATAAGATTGTGGTCGAAGCGTTCGACGATCCGGACGTTAAAAATGTAACTTGTTATATCAGCCGCGCCAAAACCGGCGGTATCAAAGGCGGGTTGGGGCTGGCGGAAGATACCGCAGACGCGGCGATTTCCTGCTCCCAGGTCGGGCCGATTGAGCTGAGCGAGAAGATTAAAAACGGCAAGAACAAAGGCAGCGTGGTGTTTCAGAAACGCACGTCGCTGGTGTTCAAAAAACTGCAGGTGGTGCGCTTTTACGACGCTACACGCAACGCGCTGGTCTACCTGACCTATTCAGACAAAGTGGTGGATGGTTCACCGAAGAATGCGCTGAGCGCCGTGCCGATTATTCCCTGGAATACCGCGCGCTAATCATGTGAAAAAGGGGACAGCTTGCTGTCCCCTTTCATTTGCGTCCGGTAAGAATTACTCTTCCAGCTCGCCGCAGAAGCGGTAGCCTTCGCCGTGGATGGTGGCGATGATTTCCGGCGTATCCGGCGTCGATTCAAAGTGCTTGCGGATGCGGCGGATGGTCACATCGACGGTGCGGTCATGCGGCTTCAGCTCGCGGCCGGTCATTTTCTTCAGCAGTTCGCCGCGCGACTGGATCTTGCCCGGGTTTTCGCAGAAGTGCAGCATGGCGCGGAATTCGCTGCGCGGCAGCTTGTACTGTTCGCCGTTCGGGCCGATCAGCGAGCGGCTGTTGATATCCAGCTCCCAGCCGTTGAATTTGTAGCTTTCAACCTGCTTGCGTTCTTCGCCGACGCTGCCCAGGTTCATGGTGCGTGACAGCAGATTACGTGCACGAATGGTCAGTTCGCGTGGGTTGAACGGCTTGGTGATATAGTCGTCAGCGCCGATTTCGAGGCCAAGGATCTTGTCCACTTCGTTATCGCGCCCGGTCAGGAACATCAACGCGACGCTGACCTGTTCGCGCAATTCGCGCGCCAGCAGCAGGCCGTTTTTACCCGGCAGGTTGATATCCATAATGACCAGATTAATGTCGTTTTCGGACAGGATGTTGTGCATCTCTGCACCATCATTGGCTTCATGCACGATGTAGCCTTCCGCCTCGAAGATGCTCTTCAGGGTGTTACGAGTGACTAACTCGTCTTCGACAATCAGAATTTGCGGGGTCTGCATATTTGCTACCTAAAATTGCCAACAAAATAGAAAACAGGAAGTACAGAAGCCTTTGTTTTCTCAGAGGAGGGCGGAGATATCGCCACGTTCCCTCATGCCAAATGACTAAAGTACGGAAACTCGTTCTTGATGCACTTTCCATCTTAATGTCAACAAGATCGCTAGCTTGGTGGGGATGCTATTCCCTTTAACCCCAAGGGTGCCAAAACGGCGCATATCCTAACCCTATTAACAGCAATATAACAGTACATGCCGAATTCATCACCCAACAAAACTACGCTTTGTTGACATATATCAAATTCAATTGTAGCACGTTAACAGATTTGTGAAAAACACTTACAGAACTGCCAGCTTAAGTCTCAGCAGGGGAAATTCTGTGAACGATTCAGCATTGCTAACCTCAATAGGTTACAATTTCCGAATGACTGGCAGTGAGACGGCAATAACGCCTTGATAATTAAGTTCGCCAAGAAATAAATTATATTTATATAGATTACATTAAATTTATTTACTCAATCGTCCGTTTTGTTATCTCACAATTAAATGTTGGCGTTTTTGTTACTGGATTGTAAACATTTTAGTGGTGAGCAAAACAAAACGCGTGATGCAGTTTAACGCCGTGGAGTACTATGCAGTTACATATCATTTTAGTAGCGCCAGCGCGGCCGGAAAACGTCGGCGCCGCAGCGCGTGCAATGAAAACCATGGGCTTTAGCTCGCTGCGCATCGTCGACAGCGATGCGCACTTACAGCCGGCGGCACGCTGGGTGGCGCACGGCGCCGGCGAGATCCTGGACGCGGCGCAGCACTTTGCCACGCTGGAGCAGGCGCTGGCGGATGTCGATTTCACCGTGGCCACCACCGCGCGCAGCCGCGCGCGTTTTCACTATTACAGCACGCCGCAGGAGCTGCTCGGTCAGTTAGAGGAGCGCCGGCAGTGGGCCTCGCAGGCGGCGCTGGTGTTTGGCCGGGAAGATTCCGGGCTGACTAACGAAGAACTGGCGCTGGCCGATCTGCTGACGGGCGTGCCGATGCAGGCCGATTACCCTTCGTTAAACCTGGGGCAGGCGGTGATGGTGTACTGCTATCAGCTCTCCGCTTTGATGAACGTAGCGGCACCGGCGCCGGAAGCGGCCGCCGATACAGGCCAGCTGCAGGCGTTGCGTCAACGCGCCGAGCGGTTGTTGCACCATCTGGAGGTTGAGGACGATCAAAAGCTGCGCGACTGGCTGCAGCAGCGGCTGGGGTCGCTGCCGCGGCGCGACACGATGATGCTGCATACGTTGTTACACGATATTGAAAAAAAATTAACGAAGTGAAGGCCGGCTTATGGCCGGTATATTCAGCGCGATCGTCTGCAATATTGCCGTATGACTGTTTTTTTATGCTGCAGTTTTGCCTTTTTGTCCGTTTCATCCCCCAATTCGCTGCTTGAACGGAAAATGAGCAAAAACAAGAAATAATTTGACTTGGGGTAGGGATTGCTTTAACCAATAGAGGGGACAGAGGATTAAATGAGACAGACAGACGTTATGCGACACATCAGCCTGAACACCACAATTATTACCACCACCGATACCACAGGTAACGGGGCGGGCTGACGCGTACAGGAAACAAGAAGAAAAAAGCCCGCACCTTAGCAGTGCGGGCTTTTTTTTGGCTTAAATTCGGGAGATAACAGAGATGCGAGTGCTGAAATTTGGCGGAACCTCGGTAGCGAATGCGGAACGTTTTCTGCGCGTTGCCGATATTATGGAAAGCAATGCCCGTCAGGGACAGGTAGCGGCGGTATTGTCCGCGCCGGCGAAGATCACCAACCACTTGGTGGCGATGGTTGAAAAAACGCTGGCCGGGCAAGACATTCTGCCAAATATGAGCGACGCGGAGCGTATTTTCGCCGAGCTGCTGCACGGCCTGGCGCAGGCGCTGCCGGGCTTTGCCCACGAACGCCTCAAGGCGCGCGTCGAGCATGAGTTTGCGCAGCTCAAGCAGGTGCTGCACGGCGTGGCGCTGCTGGGTAAATGCCCGGACAGCGTGAACGCCGGCATTATCTGCCGCGGTGAAAAACTGTCGATAGCCATTATGGAAGCGGTATTCCAGGCGAAAGGTTTCCCGGTGACCGTGATCAATCCGGTGGAGAAGCTGCTGGCGCAGGGGCACTATCTGGAATCCACCGTCGATATCGCCGAATCCACACTGCGCATCGCCGCAATGGGCATTCCGGCTGACCATATCGTGCTGATGGCCGGCTTCACCGCCGGGAATGACAAGGGCGAGCTGGTAGTGCTGGGACGCAACGGTTCCGACTACTCCGCCGCGGTGCTGGCGGCCTGCCTGCGCGCCGACTGCTGTGAGATCTGGACCGATGTTGACGGGGTATATACCTGCGATCCGCGCACCGTGCCGGACGCCAGGCTGCTGAAGTCGATGTCGTATCAGGAGGCAATGGAGCTGTCCTACTTCGGCGCCAAAGTTCTCCACCCCCGCACCATTACCCCCATCGCCCAGTTCCAGATCCCCTGCCTGATTAAAAATACCTCCAACCCGCAGGCGCCCGGTACGCTGATCGGCGCCGAGTGCGCGGATGAAGATTCACCGGTGAAAGGTATCACCAACCTGAATAATATGGCGATGATCAACGTCTCCGGCCCGGGCATGAAAGGCATGGTCGGCATGGCGGCGCGGGTGTTTGCCGTGATGTCACGCGCCGGTATCTCGGTGGTGCTGATCACCCAGTCCTCCTCTGAATACAGCATCAGCTTCTGCGTGCCGCAGGGCGAGCTGCTGCGTGCGCGCCGCGCGCTGGGCGACGAGTTTTATCTGGAGCTGAAAGACGGCCTGCTGGAGCCGCTGGATGTGACGGAAAATCTGGCGATTATCTCGGTGGTTGGCGACGGCATGCGCACCCTGCGCGGTATTTCGGCGCGTTTCTTCTCCGCGCTGGCCCGCGCCAATATCAATATCGTCGCTATCGCCCAGGGATCGTCCGAACGCTCCATCTCGGTGGTGGTCAGCAACGATGATGCCACCACCGGCGTACGCGTCAGTCATCAGATGCTGTTCAACACCGACCAGGTGCTGGAAGTCTTTGTTATCGGCACCGGCGGCGTCGGCGGCGCGCTGATCGAGCAGATTCACCGCCAGCAGCAGTGGCTGAAGCAAAAGCATATCGATCTGCGGGTGTGCGGCATTGCCAACTCGCGCGCCATGCTGACCAATGTGCACGGCATTGCGCTGGACAGCTGGCGTGAAGGGCTGGCGGAAGCACAGGAGACCTTCAACCTTGGGCGACTGATTCGTCTGGTGAAGGAGTATCACCTGCTGAACCCGGTGATTGTCGACTGTACTTCCAGCCAGGCGGTGGCCGATCAGTATGTCGACTTCCTGGCCGACGGCTTCCACGTGGTGACGCCGAACAAGAAGGCCAACACCTCGTCGATGAATTTCTATCATCAGCTGCGCGCCGCCGCCGCGGGCTCGCGCCGCAAATTCCTCTATGACACCAACGTTGGCGCCGGGCTGCCGGTGATTGAAAACCTGCAGAACCTGCTGAACGCCGGCGATGAACTGACGCGTTTCTCCGGTATTTTGTCTGGTTCACTGTCGTTTATCTTCGGCAAGCTGGATGAGGGCATGTCGCTGTCGGCGGCGACGCTGCAGGCGAAGAGCAACGGCTATACCGAACCGGACCCGCGCGACGATCTGTCCGGGATGGATGTCGCCCGTAAATTGTTGATTCTGGCGCGTGAAGCGGGGTACAACCTGGAGCTGAGCGATATCGAGGTGCAATCGGTGCTGCCGCCGGAGTTTGATGCCAGCGGCGATACCGACAGCTTCCTGGCGCGTCTGCCGGAGCTGGACGCGGCGTTTAGCCGTCGGGTGGCCGATGCGGCGGAGCAGGGTAAAGTATTGCGCTATGTCGGGGTGATTGAAGAGGGGCGTTGCCAGGTGCGTATTGACGCTGTTGATGGCAACGATCCATTGTATAAAGTGAAAAACGGCGAGAACGCGCTGGCGTTCTACAGCCGCTATTATCAGCCGCTGCCGCTGGTGCTGCGCGGCTATGGCGCCGGTAATGATGTGACGGCAGCGGGGGTATTCGCCGATCTGCTGCGCACGCTGTCATGGAAGTTGGGAGTTTAATATGGTTAAGGTGTATGCGCCGGCTTCGATCGGCAACGTCAGCGTCGGTTTCGACGTGCTGGGCGCCGCCGTTTCGCCGGTTGATGGCACGCTGCTGGGTGATTGCGTCAGCGTCGAGGCCGCGAAGCAATTCAGCCTGGAAAACGCCGGCCGTTTTGTCGGCAAACTGCCGGCCGATCCTAAGGACAATATCGTCTATCAGTGCTGGCAGCGCTTTTGTCAGGCGATCGGCCGCGAGGTGCCGGTGGCGATGCGGCTGGAAAAAAATATGCCTATCGGCTCGGGTCTCGGTTCCAGCGCCTGTTCGGTGGTTGCCGGCCTGATGGCGATGAATGAATTTTGCGAGCGTCCGCTGGATGACATGCAGCTGCTGGCGCTGATGGGCGAGCTGGAAGGACGCATTTCCGGCAGCGTGCATTATGACAACGTCGCGCCGTGCTACCTCGGCGGCCTGCAGCTGATGCTGGAGGAAGAGGGGAGCATCAGCCAGCAAGTCCCCTGCTTTGACGAGTGGCTGTGGGTGATGGCGTATCCGGGAATCAAGGTTTCCACCGCTGAAGCGCGCGCCATTCTGCCGGCGCAGTACCGCCGTCAGGACTGCATCAGCCACGGACGCTATCTGGCCGGCTTTATTCATGCCTGCCACACCCAGCAGCCGAAGCTGGCCGCCAAGCTGATGCAGGACGTGATTGCCGAGCCGTACCGCACCCGCCTGCTGCCGGGCTTTGCCGAAGCGCGTAAGGCGGCGCAGGATATCGGCGCCCTGGCCTGCGGCATTTCCGGCTCCGGCCCGACGCTGTTCGCCGTGTGCGACGACGGCGACACCGCCCGGCGGATGGCCGACTGGCTGAAGAATCACTATCTGCAAAACGATGAAGGTTTTGTTCATATTTGCCGTCTGGATACCGCAGGCGCTCGACAACTGGGATAACGCATGAAACTGTACAACCTTAAAGATCACAATGAGCAGGTTAGCTTTGCACAGGCGATCAAGCAGGGGCTGGGTAAACAGCAGGGGCTGTTTTTCCCGCTGGATCTGCCGGAATTTGAACTGACCGAGATTGACCAACTGCTGAAGCTGGATTTCGTGACCCGCAGCGCGCGTATTCTGTCGGCGTTTATTGGTGAGGAAATCAACGAAGAGGCGCTGTACAAGCGCGTGAAGGCGGCGTTTGAGTTCCCGGCGCCGGTAGCGAAGGTTGAGGACGACATCGCCTGCCTGGAGCTGTTCCACGGCCCGACGCTGGCGTTCAAAGACTTCGGCGGCCGCTTTATGGCGCAGATGCTGGCGGAAGTGGCCGGCGATCAGCCGGTCACCATTCTGACGGCGACCTCCGGCGATACCGGCGCGGCGGTGGCGCACGCGTTCTACGGCCTGAAAAACGTGCGCGTGGTGATCCTCTATCCGCAGGGGAAAATCAGCCCGCTGCAGGAAAAACTGTTCTGCACGCTGGGCGGCAATATCCATACCGTGGCGGTAGACGGCGATTTTGACGCCTGCCAGGCGCTGGTGAAGCAGGCGTTTGACGATCGCGAGCTGAAAGAGGCGCTGCATCTGAACTCGGCCAACTCGATCAATATCAGCCGCCTGCTGGCGCAGATCTGCTACTACTTCGAGGCGGTGGCGCAGCTGCCGCAGGAAGCACGCAATCAGCTGGTGATTTCGGTGCCGAGCGGCAACTTCGGCGATCTGACCGCCGGCCTGCTGGCCAAGTCGCTGGGACTGCCGGTGAAACGCTTTATTGCCGCCACCAACGCCAACGATACGGTGCCGCGTTTCCTCGACGACGGTAAATGGCAGCCGCACGCAACGGTGGCGACGCTCTCCAACGCGATGGACGTCAGTCAGCCGAATAACTGGCCGCGGGTGGAAGAGCTGTTCCGCCGCAAAATTTGGCAGTTGAAAGAGTTGGGGCACGGGGCGGTCAGCGATGAAACCACCAAAGAGACGATGAAGGAGCTGGCGGCGTTAGGCTACCTCTCCGAGCCGCATGCGGCTATCGCCTACCGCTTGCTGCGCGATCAGCTGCAGGACGGCGAGTTTGGTCTGTTCCTCGGCACCGCGCATCCGGCGAAGTTTAAAGAGAGCGTGGAGGAGATTTTACAGCAGGAGCTGCCGTTGCCGAAAGCGCTGGCGGTGCGTGCCGAGCTGCCGTTGCTGTCGCACTCGCTGCCGGCTGACTTCGCGCAGCTGCGTCAGTTTATGATGGCGCTGCCCGCCTGATTAACGTGATGTGATGGTTAGGGGCCGGTTATCACCGGCCCTTTTTTCTTACTGTTCGGGACGCTTGAATACCAGTTCGCCCGCCTTGGACGCCGCCTCATCAAAGGCATAACCTTCCAGATTGAAATCAGCCAACTGTTCTGCTTTGGTCAGGCGATTTTTGATAATAAAGCGGCTCATCAGGCCACGCGCTTTTTTCGCGTAGAAGCTGATGACCTTATATTTACCGTTTTTCTCATCCAGGAACACCGGCTTGATCAGCTGCCCGTGCAGCCCGGCCGGCTTCACCGCTTTGAAGTATTCATCCGATGCCAGATTGACCACCACATCGTCCGTCTGTTGCTTCAGCACTTCATTGAGTTTGTCGGTGATGCGATCGCCCCAGAAGCTGTACAAATCTTTGCCGCGCGGGTTGGCCAGCTTGATGCCCATTTCCAGACGGTAAGGCATCATCAGGTCGAGCGGACGCAACACGCCGTATAAGCCGGACAGCATACGCAAATGCTGCTGGGCAAAGTCAAAATCCGCTTCGCTGAAGTCCTGCGCCTGCAGGCCGGTATACACGTCGCCCTTAAAGGCCAGCAGGGCCTGGCGCGCATTATCCGGGGTAAATTGCGGGGTCCATTCGGCAAAGCGGGCGGCGTTCAGTCCGGCCAGCTTGTCGCTGATCTTCATCAGACTGGCGATTTGCGCCGGCGTCAGCTGGCGGCTGATGTTGATAAGTTCTGCAGATTGCTCCAGCAGCTCAGGCTGCGTAAAGCGAGCCGTCGCCAGAGGACTTTCGTAATCAAGCGTTTTGGCAGGTGAGATAATAACGAGCATGGCGCGACATCCTGTTGATCAAAGTGGAGATACTTTAGCAAAAAACGTGAGAAAAAGCGGCGATGGGTCTGATAGGTGCGGGGTAAAAGGCCAAGGCGCGTAGGGATGCGCCTTGGCGGGGAGTGCGGGTCAGTCTGGCTTTTGCGGGTTATCCCACACGCCGGGCTCCAGCTGGGATTTCAGCTCAGGGTACTGACTGGCGTCGAAGGTCGGCAGTTTGCCGAGCGCCCGTTGCCGGTTGTAGTCGCGGGCCAGTTTAAAGGCGACGCGTGACAGCAGCAGGATGGCCGTCAGGTTGGTGATCGCCATCAGCGCCATGGCGGTGTCGGCCATTTTCCATACCAGCGGCAGCTCCGCCAGCGCGCCGAACATCACCATGCCCAGCGCAACACAGCGGAAGATTGCCAGCCGCGCCGGATGATTGTGCTCCAGGAAGATCAGGTTGTTTTCGGCGTAGGCGTAGTTGGCGATGATGGAGGTAAAGGCGAAGAAGAAAATCGCCAGCGCCACAAACGGCGAACCCCAGCTGCCGACGGCGCTGGACAGCGCGCGCTGGGTCAGCTCAATGCCGCTGATCTCGCCGGTGGGGTTATCCATCACGCCGGAGGCCAGAATAATCGCGGCGGTGGCGCTGCAGATCACCAGCGTATCGACAAATACGCCGAGCATCTGTACGTAGCCCTGCGACGCCGGGTGCGGCGGATACGGCGAGGCGGAGGCTGCGGCGTTCGGCGCCGAACCCATGCCGGCCTCATTGGAGAACAGCCCGCGCTGGACGCCCTGGGTCATCGCCTGCGAGATGCCGTAGCCGACTGCGCCGGCGGCCGCTTCTTGTAAACCGAACGCGCTTTTGACAATCAGCAGCAAAATGGCCGGCAACTGCTCAATATTCATCGCCAGCACCCAGAAGGCCAGCAGCAGGTAGGCCGCCGCCATGACCGGCACCACCCATTCCGCCACGCGGGCGATGGAGCGGATGCCGCCGAAGATTACGGTGCCGCTCAGCAGCACCAGGCCGATGCCGACGTACAGCGGGTTGAAGTTGAACGCCGCAGCGCTGGCCTGGGCGATGGAGTTGGCCTGCACCGCGTTGAACACCAGGCCGAAGGCGAGGATCAGGAACATGGAGAACAGTACGCCCATCCAGCGCATGCCGAGGCCCTTTTCCATGTAGTAGGCCGGGCCGCCGCGGTAGTTACCCTGATCGTCTTTGGTTTTATACAGCTGGGCTAGGGTGCTTTCGATAAATGACGTGGCCATGCCGATAAATGCCACCACCCACATCCAGAAGATGGCGCCGGGGCCGCCGGCGGTCAGCGCGATGGCGACGCCGGTCAGGTTGCCGGTGCCGACCCGCGCCGCCAGCGTTGTGCATAAAGCCTGAAATGAGGAGATGCCGGAACTGTCGCTTTTATTGCTGTTTTTCAGCACCGAAAACATATGGGTGAAGTGGCGTAACTGGATAAAGCGGGTGCGGATAGTGAAGTAGATGCCGGCACCGATCAGTAAATAAATGAGTACCGATCCCCACAGGATATTGTTAATGAAATTAATCAGATCCGTCACGGATCCCTCCTTGTCAAACAGGCGTAAATACCCGGAGCGATCCTCCGCCCGGAAAATGATTTTGCTCTAATTATTACCAGCGCTTAACGAAAGTCATACGGGGTGAATAAATTAAGATTTTTCGCATTTTATGGCGTTGCCAGCGCTTGGCGTGCTGGGAAGTTAGCACAATTACTTGTTGTTAACTTTCGTTAATGTCTCATTTTCATTTCGGAAATATCGATTGATATGGCGGAAGTGAGGGAAAATTACGCCGAAAAATCGGCGGCGACTTAGGGCCATTTTCGTGCCTTGCGCCGCGCCTTGCGCGTGTTATTATCAAGGCAAGGCAAGATCGAACGATGCCAAAAGTTCATGCACAAACGATGAGACAATGCCAACATGACCGACAAATTAACTTCCCTGCGCCAGCTGACCACGGTGGTTGCGGATACCGGTGATATTGCTGCCATGAAGCTGTATCAGCCGCAAGATGCGACAACCAACCCTTCGCTGATCCTCAATGCAGCCCAGATCCCTGAATATCGCAAGCTGATTGACGAAGCTATCGCATGGGCGCGCGAGCAGAGCGGCGATCGCGAGCAGCAGATCGCCGATGCGGCGGACAAACTGGCGGTGAACATTGGTCTGGAAATTCTGAAGCTGGTGCCGGGCCGCATCTCCACCGAAGTCGATGCGCGCCTCTCTTACGACACCGAAGCCAGCGTCGCCAAGGCCAAGCGTCTGATCAAGCTGTACAACGAGGCTGGCATCAGCAACGATCGTATCCTGATCAAACTGGCCTCTACCTGGCAAGGCATCCGCGCGGCGGAACGCCTGGAGAAAGAGGGCATCAACTGTAACCTGACCCTGCTGTTTTCCTTCGCTCAGGCACGCGCCTGCGCCGAAGCCGGCGTGTACCTGATTTCTCCTTTCGTCGGCCGTATCCTTGACTGGTACAAAGCCAATGGCGACAAGAAAGAGTTCGCGCCGCACGAAGATCCGGGCGTGGTTTCCGTAAGCGAAATCTACCAGTACTACAAACAGCACGGCTATGAAACCGTGGTGATGGGCGCCAGCTTCCGCAACGTCGGCGAGATCATCGAACTGGCGGGCTGTGACCGTCTGACCATCGCGCCGGCGCTGCTGAAAGAGCTGGCGGAAAGCGAAGGCGCGGTTGAGCGTAAGCTCGCCTACAGCGGCGAAGTGAAAGCACGCCCTGCGGCGCTGACCGAACCTGAATTCTACTGGCAGCACAACCAGGATCCGATGGCGGTGGAAAAACTGACCGACGGTATCCGCAAGTTTGCCGTTGACCAGGGCAAGCTGGAAAAAATGATCGCCGATCTGCTGTAAGTTACACAGGTGCAGGATGACAAAAAGGTGGCTCAGGCCACCTTTTTTTATGCCTGTTGCTTCCTGCGACGGGCGGAGGCCGTATACTCTCGGCATTGATAACGGGGCGGGAGATGACGCCGCCCGCATTTCGTCAGGTTGTAGAGGTTAAGCATGGACACATTACGTATTGGTTTGGTTTCGATTTCCGATCGCGCTTCCGGCGGCGTTTACCAGGACAAGGGCATTCCGGCGCTGGAAGCGTGGCTGAGCAGCGCCCTGACGACGCCGTACAAGCTGGAGACGCGCCTGATCCCGGATGAACAAACTCTGATCGAACATACCCTGTGCGAACTGGTGGATGAAACGGGCTGCCACCTGGTGCTGACCACCGGCGGCACCGGCCCGTCACGCCGCGATGTGACGCCGGACGCAACGCTGGCGATTGCCGACCGCGTGATGCCGGGCTTCGGCGAGCAAATGCGCCAAATCAGCCTACACTATGTGCCAACGGCGATTCTTTCACGTCAGATCGGGGCGATTCGCAAGCAGGCGCTGATTATCAACCTGCCGGGCCAGCCGAAGTCGATCAAGGAGACGCTGGAAGGGGTGAAGGACGAGCAGGGTAAGGTGGTGGTGCACGGCATTTTCGCCAGCGTACCGTACTGTATCCAGTTGCTTGAAGGGCCGTATGTGGAAACGGACGATGCGGTGGTCACCGCCTTCCGGCCGAAAAGCGCGCGTCGTGACGCGAACGATTAACGCCAGGCGGCCTCTTGTCAGGCTGGTGTGAAATAAAATTGCCGTTATATACCCTAAATAATTCGAGTTGCAGGAAGGCGGCAAGGGAGGGAATCCCGATGAGCTTACTCAGGTCAGTGATTCGGGTGACTGAGCGTAGCCAACACACCTGCAGCTTGAAGTATGACGGGTATAGTAAGGATTCATTTACAGCGCGCCACCGAGCGCGCGTGATTTTATCTGCTTCCTCTGACGGTAACCTATGCATCATGACACGCAACGCCGGCTGAACCGGCAAGACTATAAGACTCTGACGCTGGCAGCGCTGGGCGGGGCATTGGAGTTTTATGACTTCATCATTTTCGTCTTCTTCGCCGCCGTAGTCGGCGAGCTGTTCTTCCCGGCTGAGATGCCGGAATGGCTGCGTTTGGTGCAGACCTTCGGCATTTTCGCTGCCGGCTATCTGGCCCGTCCGCTGGGTGGGATCGTGATGGCGCACTTCGGCGACCGGGTCGGGCGCAAGAAAATGTTCAGCCTGAGTATTCTGCTGATGGCTCTGCCCACGCTGGGCATGGGCCTGCTGCCGACTTACGCCAGCATCGGTATCGCCGCACCGCTGTTGCTGTTGCTGATGCGTCTGCTGCAGGGCGCCGCTATCGGCGGCGAAGTGCCGGGCGCCTGGGTATTTGTGGCGGAGCATGTGCCGCGTAAACGCGTCGGCCTGGCCTGCGGCACGCTGACCGCCGGCCTTACCGTCGGCATCTTGCTGGGTTCTCTGGTCGCTACCGTCATCAACACCACGCTGAGTGCGCAAAGTATTGCAGACGGCGGCTGGCGCGTGCCCTTCCTGCTGGGCGGCATTTTCGGGTTGATCGCCATGTATCTGCGCCGCTGGCTGCAGGAAACGCCGGTGTTTGTAGAAATGCAGGCGCGTAAGGCGCTGGCGGAGGAGCTGCCGCTGAAAACGGTGGTGAAGCAGTATAAGAAAGAGGTGGTGGTTTCGATGCTGCTGACCTGGCTGCTGTCCGCCGGCGTGGTGGTGGTGATCCTGATGACGCCGACCTACCTGCAAAAGCAGTTCGGCATTGCGCCGGCGTTGACGCTGCAGGCCAACAGCATCGCCACCATTATGCTGATTTTCGGCTGTCTGGCCGCCGGGCTGGCGGCCGATCGCTTTGGCGCCAGCAAAACCTTTATCGTCGGCAGCCTGCTGCTGGCCGGCTGCAGCTGGCTGTTTTATCAGACCGTGGCGCAGCATGCGGAAATGCTGTTCGCCTGTTATGCGCTGGTGGGATTCAGCGTCGGCGTTGTGGGGGCGGTACCGTTTGTGATGGTGCGCGCATTTCCACCGGCGGTGCGCTTCAGCGGCATTTCGTTCTCTTATAACCTGTCATACGCCATTTTCGGCGGCCTGACGCCGATTTTCGTCACCTTGATGATGAAGGTGACGCCGCTGGCGCCCGCCTACTATGTGCTGGCGCTGTCGGCGCTCGGGCTGGTGCTGGGGATCTATCTGCACCGCGATCTGGACGGCGACCGTGTGGCGCCGCACGCCGATTCGCTGGCCGATCTGTAACGTACCGCCGGCCAGGGACGGCCGGCCGAACGCGCGATCGCCACGCCGCAAAGAAATTTTTTTACTTTACCCCTTGATGCCGGGCCAGATGCCCCCATCTTATTCTCAACCGCAGTTGCTGATCGTGGTATCACCTTCGCCTTTCACCCGCAACCTCGTGGTTTGAGCGTTGAAACGCGTGGGATACAAGGCGGAAAAATCGGGCAGTTGAAAAGTAAAAAAATGTCCGCATATAGGTTAGCAACTTGACCGAAATCGAATTTATTAGTGGAGATGTTTAGATGGGCAAAATTATTGGTATCGACCTGGGTACTACCAACTCTTGTGTAGCTATTATGGATGGCAATAAGGCACGCGTGCTGGAAAACGCCGAAGGCGACCGCACCACGCCGTCAATCATTGCCTATACCCAGGATGGTGAAACTCTGGTTGGCCAGCCGGCTAAACGTCAGGCTGTCACTAACCCACAAAACACCCTGTTTGCGATCAAGCGCCTGATCGGCCGTCGCTTCCAGGACGAAGAAGCACAGCGTGATAAAGACATCATGCCGTACAAAATCATCGGCGCTGATAACGGCGACGCATGGCTGGAAGTGAAAGGCCAGAAAATGGCACCGCCGCAGATCTCTGCCGAAGTGCTGAAGAAAATGAAGAAAACGGCTGAAGATTACCTGGGCGAACCGGTAACTGAAGCGGTTATCACCGTACCGGCTTACTTCAACGATGCGCAGCGTCAGGCGACCAAAGACGCCGGCCGTATCGCCGGTCTGGAAGTAAAACGTATCATCAACGAACCAACAGCTGCGGCCCTGGCTTACGGCCTGGACAAAGAAGTCGGCAACCGCACCATCGCGGTTTATGACCTGGGCGGCGGTACTTTCGATATCTCCATCATCGAAATCGACGAAGTTGACGGCGAAAAAACCTTCGAAGTTCTGGCGACCAACGGTGACACCCACCTGGGCGGCGAAGACTTCGACAGCCGTCTGATCAACTACCTGGTGGAAGAGTTCAAGAAAGAGCAGGGCATTGACCTGCGTAACGATCCGCTGGCGATGCAGCGTCTGAAAGAAGCCGCTGAGAAAGCGAAGATCGAGCTGTCTTCCGCACAGCAGACCGACGTCAACCTGCCGTACATCACTGCAGATGCGACCGGTCCGAAACACATGAACATCAAAGTGACCCGTGCGAAACTCGAGTCGCTGGTTGAAGATCTGGTGGCGCGTTCCATCGAGCCGCTGAAAGTGGCGCTGACCGATGCAGGCCTGTCCGTATCCGACATCCAGGACGTAATCCTGGTTGGTGGCCAGACCCGTATGCCAATGGTTCAGAAGAAAGTTGCTGACTTCTTCGGTAAAGAACCGCGTAAAGACGTGAACCCGGACGAAGCGGTTGCCATCGGCGCTGCGGTTCAGGGCGGCGTATTGGCCGGTGATGTGAAAGACGTGCTGCTGCTGGACGTTACCCCACTGTCTCTGGGTATCGAAACCATGGGCGGCGTGATGACTTCGCTGATCAGCAAAAACACCACGATCCCGACCAAGCACAGCCAGGTGTTCTCTACCGCTGAAGACAACCAGTCTGCGGTAACCATCCACGTGCTGCAGGGCGAGCGTAAGCGTTCCAGCGATAACAAGTCTCTGGGCCAGTTCAACCTGGACGGCATCCAGCCGGCACCGCGCGGTATGGCGCAGATCGAAGTGACCTTCGATATCGATGCCGACGGCATCCTGCACGTGTCTGCCAAAGACAAGAATACCGGTAAAGAGCAGAAAATCACCATTAAGGCCTCTTCTGGCCTGGACGAAGATGAAATCCAGAAAATGGTGAACGACGCGGAAGCCAACGCTGAAGCTGACCGTAAGTTCGAAGAGCTGGTGCAGACGCGCAACCAGGCGGATCACCTGATCCACGGCACGCGTAAGCAACTGGAAGAAGCCGGCGAGCAGCTGCCAGCGGAAGATAAAACCGCTATCGAAAGCGCGCTGAGCGAGCTGGAAACCGCGGCGAAAGGCGAAGACAAAGCCGAGATCGACGCGAAGACCCAGGCGCTGGTGCAGGTTTCCGGCAAGCTGATGGAAATGGCGCAGGCTCAGGCGCAGGCACAGGGTGCTGACGCGGGTGCGGCAGACAACGCGGCGAAGAAAGAAGACGACGTTGTCGACGCTGAGTTCGAAGAAGTGAAAGACAAAAAATAATCGCCCTTAAGCGGGCACGGTAACGCCGCTAACGCGTTACTGGAAACCAGCACGGGCGTCGAGGCAACTCTGCGCCCGTGCACGCATGTTAGGGCTAATAAAGACAATGGCGAAGAAAGACTATTACGAGGTTCTCGGCGTCGCCAAAACGGCGGATGAGCGCGAAATCAAAAAGGCGTATAAGCGCCTGGCGATGAAGTTCCACCCGGACCGTAACCAGGAACAAGATGCCGAAAGCCGCTTTAAAGAGATCAAGGAAGCTTACGAAATCCTGGGCGACGAGCAGAAGCGCGCCGCTTACGATCAGTACGGCCATGCCGCGTTTGAGCAGGGCGGTATGGGCGGCGGCGGCTTTGGCGGCGGCGGTGCCGACTTTAGCGATATCTTTGGCGACGTCTTCGGCGATATTTTCGGCGGTGGCCGTCGTCAGCGCGCCAGCCGTGGCTCCGATCTGCGTTACAACATGGAGCTGACGCTGGAAGAAGCGGTACGCGGCGTCACCAAAGAGATTCGTATCCCGACGCTGGAAGAGTGTGACGTTTGCCATGGCAGCGGCGCCAAACCGGGCAGCTCGCCGGTCACCTGTCCAACTTGTCACGGTCAGGGCCAGGTGCAGATGCGTCAGGGCTTCTTCACCGTGCAGCAGGCATGTCCGCACTGCCACGGCCGCGGTCAGATTATCAAAGATCCGTGCAACAGCTGCCACGGCCATGGCCGGGTAGAAAAATCCAAAACGCTGTCGGTGAAAATTCCTGCCGGCGTGGATACCGGCGACCGCATCCGCCTGGCGGGTGAAGGTGAAGCCGGCGAGCACGGTGCACCGGCCGGCGATCTGTACGTGCAGGTGCAGGTAAAAGCTCACCCGATCTTTGAACGTGAAGGCAATAACCTGTATTGCGAAGTGCCGATTAACTTTGCCATGGCGGCGCTGGGCGGCGAGATTGAAGTTCCGACGCTCGACGGCCGCGTGAAGCTGAAGGTGCCTTCAGAAACGCAAACCGGCAAGCTGTTCCGCATGCGCGGCAAAGGCGTGAAATCCGTGCGCGGCGGCAGCCAGGGCGACCTGCTGTGCCGTGTGGTGGTGGAAACGCCGGTCAAGCTCAACGAAAAACAGAAGCAGCTGTTGAAAGAGCTGGAAGAGAGCCTTGGCGGTCCTTCCGGCGATAAAAACAGCCCGCGCTCGAAGAGCTTCTTCGACGGGGTGAAAAAGTTCTTTGATGACTTGACCCGTTAACGCGAACGCTGCATTAACTGTCTTAAAACCCCGGCCCTGGCGCCGGGGTTTTCTTTTGGGGACGGCGGCGGCGTGTTGGTTTGCGTGATTAATCTCTCAGTTGAATCGGTTTTTACGAATAATTTCGCACTAATAATCTTGTTTTTACGAATCATCGTGCAAGCTATACTCACTCTATACGTGGTTGATGCAAGGCGGAGACGTTTTGTATTTTTGTCGGGAGTGACAGTGCATGACCAATATTATTCGTCAGTTTTTACGTCAGGAAGCGGCAGGCGGCATCATTTTGATTGTGGCGGCAGTGATCGCCCTGATGATGGCCAACTCGCCGCTGCAGGGCGTGTATCAGGGATTCCTTAACCTGCCGGTGATGGTGAAGATTGCCTCACTGGAAATTGCCAAGCCGCTGCTGCTGTGGATTAACGATGGCCTGATGGCGATCTTCTTCCTGGTGGTCGGGTTGGAAGTAAAACGCGAGCTGATGCAGGGCTCGCTGGCCGGGCGCGATAAAGCGGTGTTCCCGGCGATTGCCGCGCTGGGCGGCATGTTGGCGCCGGCGCTGATTTACCTGCTGTTCAACGGCGCCGATGACATTGCACGGCAGGGGTGGGCGATTCCGGCTGCGACCGATATTGCCTTTGCCTTGGGGGTGATGGCGCTGCTGGGCAACCGCGTGCCGACCAGCCTGAAAGTGTTCCTGCTGGCGCTGGCGATTATCGATGACCTTGGGGTTATCGTAATTATTGCCCTGTTCTATACCCATGAAGTGTCGCTGGCGGCGCTGGGGGTTGCGGCGGCGGCCGTTGCGGTACTGGCGCTGATGAACTGGCGCGGGGTGAGCAAAACCTCTATCTATATGATCGTCGGTTTGGTGCTGTGGGTGGCGATCCTCAAATCCGGCGTGCATGCGACGTTGGCCGGGGTGATTGTCGGCTTTATGATTCCGCTGAAGGTCAAAAAGGGGCCGTCACCGTCCGAAACGCTGGAGCATGAGATGCACCCTTGGGTTGCGTTCCTGATTCTGCCGCTGTTCGCCTTTGCCAACGCCGGGGTGTCGCTGGAGGGCGTTTCCCTCAACGGTCTGGCTTCCTTGCTGCCGATGGGCATTGCCGCCGGTCTGTTTATCGGCAAGCCGCTGGGGATCTTTATCTTCAGCTGGCTGGCGGTGAAGTCCGGCATTGCCCGTCTGCCGGAGGATATCGGCTTCAAACAGGTGTTTGCCGTTTCGGTTCTGTGTGGTATTGGTTTTACCATGTCGATCTTTATCGCATCGCTGGCCTTCAGCGGGGCGGATGAAGCGTTCAGCACCTACTCGCGTCTGGGGATTCTGTTAGGCTCCACCGCGGCGGCGCTGGTGGGTTATGCGCTGCTGCGCCTGTCGCTGGCGCACAGAGGCAAATAGGCAATAACCTTGCCGCAAGATGGGCTACAATTGTGGTCGGAGCTGTGTATCGTGATGGCGGCTCCGGCCTTGAATCAGAGGTAGGAAATATGTCGCCAGGAAGAAAAGGGAGTTTGTCGCTCAATACGGCAGACCGTTTGCCGCAGCGAAGCGTAAGGAGAACAACGTCGTGAGAATGTCGCATATCAACTTTAATCATCTGTATTACTTCTGGCAGGTCTGCAAGGAAGGCTCGGTCGTGGGCGCGGCGGAAGCGCTGTTCCTGACCCCGCAGACGATTACCGGCCAGATCAAGGCGCTGGAAGAGCGTTTGAACGGCAAACTGTTCAAGCGTCAGGGGCGCGGTCTGGTGCCCTCCGAGCTGGGGCAACTGGTATTTCGCTACGCCGACAAGATGTTTATGCTCAGCCAGGAAATGCTGGATATCGTCAATTATCGCAAAGAGTCCAACCTGCTGTTTGACGTCGGCGTGGCGGACGCATTGTCCAAACGTCTGGTCAGCCAGGTGCTGGAAACGGCAGTGGTGGAAAACGAGCAAATTCATCTTCGCTGCTTCGAGTCGACGCATGAGATGCTGCTGGAGCAGCTCAGCCAGCATAAGCTGGATATGATCCTGTCGGACTGCCCGGTGGACTCCAGCCAGCAGGAAGGGCTGTTTTCGCTGAAGCTGGGTGAGTGCGGCATCAGTTTTTTCTGCCGTCAGCCGGCGCCGGAGCTGCCGTTTCCCGCCTGCCTGCAGCAGCGTAAACTGCTGATCCCTGGCCGGCGCTCGATGCTGGGCCGCAAACTGCTTAACTGGTTCAACAGCCAGGGCATTCAGGTTGAAGTGCTGGGGGAGTTTGACGACGCGGCGCTGATGAAGGCGTTCGGCATGTACCACAACGCCATTTTTGTCGCCCCGACGTTGTATGCGCAGGATACCTACAATGATGATGACGTGGTGGAGATCGGCCGTATCGATAACGTGCAGGAAGAATACTACGTGATTTTTGCCGAACGTATGATTCAGCATCCGGCGGTGCAGCGGGTGTGCAACAAGGATTTTTCAGCGCTATTTTCCATCTGAGGCTGAACGCAGACGTAAAAAAACCGGCCAAAGCCGGTTTTTTTAACAAGCAGACAACGTAATGCTTACTGCATTGCGTTGATTTGCGCAGTCAGGTTTGACTTATGACGCGCTGCTTTGTTTTTGTGGATCAGGCCTTTAGCAGCCTGGCGATCCACAAGTGGTTGCATTTCGTTGAATGCGTTTTGTGCTGCAGTTTTGTCGCCGGCTGCGATAGCGGCATATACCTTCTTGATGAAGGTACGCACCATTGAGCGACGGCTAGCATTGTGCTTGCGGCGTTTCTCAGACTGTACGGCGCGTTTCTTAGCTGATTTGATATTAGCCAAGGTCCAACTCCCAAATATATTCTATTGAGGACAATTCAAAGGCCGAGGAATATGCCCTTTTAGCCTTCGTTTGTCAATGGATTTGTGCAAATAAGCGCCGTTTGTACGGTCGGCACTCGCTACGTTGTGATGGCGCAGGATTTTACCAGCTTCGGTCATGGGAATACAGTGTTTCGCGATAAAATTCGCCCGCTTTTACGCCATGGCGACGACAAGGCGACGCGTGCCCGGCTGTGGGCGCTTCTCTTTGCCGGATAAACTGCGCTTTAGGCGTTTCTCCCGCCGACGATCTTCGGTATGGTGTGACTATTACATCCAAGGAAGCAATCGCGGGTTAACCTTAACCGCTGTACAAGGTATAATCCGCCGATTTCCACTGTTTTGAGCCAGCTATGGAGCTAATTCGCGGCATTCACAACATTCGGGCGCGCCACCATGGTTGCGTGCTCACCATCGGCAATTTTGACGGCGTGCATCGCGGTCACAAGGCGCTGTTGGAGCAGCTAAAGCAAGAAGGCAAACGCCTTGGGCTGCCGGTGATCGTCATGATTTTTGAGCCGCAGCCGCTGGAGCTGTTTGCGGCGGACAAGGCACCGGCCCGCCTGACGCGCTTGCGCGACAAGGCGAAGTATCTGGCGCAGGCCGGGGTTGATTACCTGCTGTGCGTCAAGTTCGATCCGCGTTTTGCCGCCAATACCGCACAGTCCTTTGTTGCCGAGCTGCTGGTGCAAAAACTGGGGGTGAAGTTCCTGATGGTAGGGGACGATTTTCGCTTTGGCGCCAACCGCCTCGGCGATTTCCCACTATTGCAGAAAGCCGGTGCGGAATACGGTTTTGAGGTGGTCAGCACCCCGACCTTCCGTGAAAGCGGGCAGCGCATCAGCAGCACGGCGATCCGCAATGCGCTGCGTGATGATGACCTGCCGCTGGCGGAAACGCTGCTGGGCCATCCTTACAGCATTTCCGGGCGCGTGGTGCACGGCGATGAGCTGGGGCGCACCATCGGCTTCCCGACCGCCAATCTGCCGCTGAAGCGGCTGGTTGCGCCGGTGAAAGGCGTGTATGCCGTCGAGGTATACGGCCTTGGCCCGCAACCGTTGCCGGGCGTCGCCAATATCGGCACGCGCCCGACCGTCGCCGGCGTGCGCCAGCAGCTGGAAGTCCATCTGCTGGACGTCACAATGGATCTTTATGGGCGCCATATTGACGTGGTGCTCCGCGCAAAACTGCGCAATGAACAGCGTTTTGCTTCGCTCGACGCGCTGAAGCAGCAAATCGCCAATGATGTGGTGAGCGCCCGGGAATTCTTCGGGCCAAAGACACTGGTTTAATCGCTCTACCTAAATAGCCGAAAACGGAAACGAGAATCTCATGAGTGACTATAAGAACACCCTGAACCTGCCGGAAACAGGGTTCCCGATGCGCGGCGATCTCGCCAAGCGCGAACCTGGCATGCTGCAACGTTGGTATGAACAGGATCTGTACGGGATTATTCGTGCTGCCAAAAAGGGCAAAAAAACCTTTATTCTGCATGACGGCCCTCCGTATGCGAACGGCAACATTCACATTGGTCACTCGGTTAACAAGATTCTCAAAGACATTATTATCAAGTCGAAAGGGATGGCCGGTTACGACTCGCCGTATGTGCCGGGCTGGGACTGCCACGGTCTGCCGATCGAACTGAAAGTCGAGCAGCTGTACGGCAAGCCGGGCGAAAAGCTGAGCGCCGCCGAGTTCCGTCAGAAGTGCCGTGAATACGCCAAAGAGCAGGTTGAAGGCCAGAAGAAGGACTTTATCCGCCTGGGCGTGCTGGGCGACTGGGATCGTCCGTACCTGACGATGGACTTTAAAACCGAAGCCAACATCATTCGCGCGCTGGGTAAAATCATCGACAACGGCCACCTGCTGAAGGGCGCCAAGCCGGTTCACTGGTGTACCGACTGCGGCTCTTCCCTGGCGGAAGCGGAAGTCGAGTATTACGACAAAACGTCGCCGTCGATCGACGTGGCCTTCCACGCCAGCGATGCGGCGGCGGTGGCGGCCAAGTTCGGCGTCAGCAACTTCAGCGGCGCGATTTCGCTGGTGATCTGGACCACCACGCCGTGGACTCTGCCGGCCAACCGGGCGATCTCGCTGAACCCGGAATTCACCTACCAATTGGTGCAGGTTGACGGCCAGAGCCTGATTCTGGCCGAAGATCTGGTGAGCAGCGTGATGAAACGCGCCGGCATCACCGACTGGACGGTGCTGGGCAGTTGCCAGGGCGCCGATCTGGAGCTGCTGCGTTTCCAGCATCCGTTTATGGGCTTCGACGTGCCGGCGATCATGGGCGACCATGTGACGTTGGACGCCGGTACCGGCGCGGTGCATACCGCCGGCGGCCACGGCCCGGACGACTTCGTTATCAGCCAGAAATACGGTCTGGAGATCGCCAACCCGGTCGGCCCGAACGGCTGCTACCTGACCGGCACCCATCCGCAACTGGACGGCAAATTTGTCTTCAAGGCCAACGATCTGATCGTGGAAATGCTGCGCGAGCAAGGCGCGCTGCTGCATGTGGAAAAACTGCAGCACAGCTATCCGTGCTGCTGGCGTCACAAAACGCCGATCATCTTCCGCGCCACGCCGCAGTGGTTTATCAGCATGGATCAGAAAGGTCTGCGTCAGCAGTCGCTGGAAGAGATCAAAGGCGTGAAGTGGATCCCGGACTGGGGCCAGGCGCGTATCGAAACTATGGTCGCCAACCGTCCTGACTGGTGTATTTCGCGTCAGCGCACCTGGGGCGTACCGATGTCGCTGTTCGTGCATAAAGAGACCGAGCAGCTGCACCCGCGCAGCGTTGAGCTGATGGAAGAGGTCGCCAAGCGCGTGGAGCAGGACGGCATCCAGGCGTGGTGGGATCTGAACCCGGCGGACATCCTCGGCGCAGATGCCGACAACTACATGAAAGTGCCGGACACGCTGGACGTCTGGTTCGACTCCGGCTCGACCCATGCGTCAGTGGTTGACGTGCGTCCTGAATTCCAGGGCCACGGCGCGGATATGTATCTGGAAGGTTCCGACCAACACCGCGGCTGGTTTATGTCATCGTTGATGATCTCCACCGCGATGAAGGGCAAGGCGCCGTACAAAGAGGTGCTGACCCACGGCTTCACCGTTGACGGTCAAGGCCGCAAGATGTCCAAGTCGATCGGCAACACCGTCAGTCCGCAGGACGTGATGAACAAGCTGGGCGGCGATATTCTGCGCCTGTGGGTGGCTTCCACCGACTACACCGGCGAGATTGCGGTGTCTGATGAAATCCTCAAGCGCGCCGCCGACTCTTATCGTCGTATTCGTAACACCGCACGCTTCCTGCTGGCGAACCTGAGCGGTTTCGACCCGAGCACCGACTGTCTGGATCCGGAAGACATGGTGGTGCTGGATCGCTGGGCGGTCGGCCGCGCGATGGCGGCGCAAAAAGACATTGAGCACGCCTACGCCAACTACGACTTCCACGAAGTGGTGCAGCGTCTGATGCAGTTCTGCTCGGTTGAGATGGGTTCCTTCTATCTGGACATCATCAAAGACCGCCAGTACACCGCCAAGAGCGACAGCAACGCACGCCGCAGCTGCCAGACCGCGCTGTTCCACATTGCGGAAGCGCTGGTGCGCTGGATGGCGCCGATCATGTCGTTCACCGCTGATGAAATCTGGGGCTTCCTGCCGGGCGATCGCGCGCAGTTCGTCTTTACCGAAGAGTGGTACGACGGCCTGTTCCGTCTGGCCGAAGGCGAAAGCATGAACGACGAGTTCTGGGCCGAGCTGCTGAAAGTGCGCGGCGAAGTCAACAAGGTGCTGGAGCAGGCGCGTGCCGACAAACGTCTGGGCGGTTCGCTGGAAGCGTCCGTCACGCTGTACGCCGACGATGCGCTGGCCGCACACCTGAACAACCTGCAGGATGAGCTGCGTTTCGTACTGCTGACCTCCGGCGCGCGCGTCGCGTCGCTGGCGGATGCGCCGGCGGATGCGCAGCAGAGCGAACAGCTGAAGGGGCTGAAAATCGCCTTTGAAAGCGCTGAAGGTGAAAAATGTCCGCGCTGCTGGCATTACACCACGGATATCGGCAAGGTGGCGGAGCACGCAGATCTTTGCGGCCGCTGTGTGAGCAACGTAGCCGGCGACGGCGAAAAACGTAAATTTGCCTGATGAGTAAACCGATCTGTTCGACCGGCCTGCGTTGGCTGTGGTTAGTGGTTGTGGTGCTGGCGTTGGATTTTGTCAGCAAACAGTGGATTCTGAGCCATTTCGCGCTGGGCCAGTCCCAGCCGTTGGTGCCGTTCTTCAACCTGTACTACGCGCGTAACTATGGCGCGGCGTTCAGCTTCCTGGCCGACCACGGCGGTTGGCAGCGCTGGTTCTTCGCCGGCATTGCTGTCGCCATCGTGGCGGTGCTGCTGGTGATGATGTACCGCAGCCAGGCGCAGCAAAAGCTGAACAACATTGCCTATGCGTTTATTATCGGCGGCGCGCTGGGCAACCTGTTTGACCGCCTGTGGCACGGCTTTGTGGTCGACTTTATCGATTTCTACGTCGGCAACTGGCATTACCCGACCTTCAATCTCGCAGACAGCTTTATCTGCGTGGGGGCGGCGATGATCGTACTGGAAGGCTTCTTGCCTTCCGGCAAGCGTGCAACGAGTAAAGGTGAGTAACATGACGGTCCAGGTACAACCCAACAGCGCAGTGCTGGTGCATTTCACGCTGAAACTGGAAGATGGTTCAACGGCGGAATCCACCCGCGGCAACGGCAAACCGGCGCTGTTCCGCCTTGGCGACGGCAGCCTGTCTGCGCCGCTGGAGCAGCAGCTGCTCGGCCTGGCTGCCGGCGACAAGTGCGCCTTTACGCTGCAGCCGGAAGACGCGTTCGGCGCCAACAACCCGGATCTTATCCAGTTCTTCCTGCGTCGTGACTTTGCCGAAACCGGCGTGCCTGAAGTCGGCACCATCATGCTGTTCACCTCGATGGACGGCAAAGAGATGCCGGGCGTGGTGCGCGAAGTGGCTGAAGAGTCGGTCACCGTTGATTTTAACCATCCACTGGCGGGACACCCGATCACCTTCGACATTGAGGTGCTGGAGATCGATCCGCAGCAGGAGGAGACGCATGCAAATACTGCTGGCTAACCCGCGCGGTTTCTGTGCCGGAGTCGATCGCGCAATCAGCATCGTTGAACGTGCGCTTGAGATTTACGGCGCGCCGATCTACGTGCGTCACGAAGTGGTGCATAACCGCTATGTGGTCGACAGCCTGCGCGCGCGCGGCGCGGTGTTTATCGAAGAGATTGCGGAAGTGCCGGACGGTTCGATCCTGATCTTCTCGGCGCACGGCGTTTCTCAGGCGGTGCGCGCCGAAGCCAAGGCGCGCGATCTGACCATGCTGTTTGACGCCACCTGTCCGCTGGTGACCAAGGTGCATATGGAAGTGGCGCGCGCCAGCCGCAAAGGCGTTGAAGCGATTCTGATCGGCCACGCGGGCCACCCGGAAGTGGAAGGCACCATGGGCCAGTACAGCAACCCGGAAGGGGGAATGTATCTGGTCGAATCGCCGGACGATGTGTGGCAGCTACAGGTCAAGAACGAAGAAAACCTGTGCTTTATGACGCAGACCACGCTGTCGGTGGATGATACCTCGGACGTGATCGACGCTCTGCGTCAGCGCTTCCCGAAAATCATCGGGCCGCGTAAGGACGATATTTGCTACGCCACCACCAACCGTCAGGAAGCGGTGCGTAATCTGGCCGGCGATGCGGACGTGGTGCTGGTGGTGGGGTCGAAAAACTCCTCTAACTCCAACCGTCTGGCGGAGCTGGCGCAGCGCGTCGGTAAGCCGGCTTACCTGATTGATTCAGCGATGGATATTCAGGAGCAGTGGCTGAAGGACGCCAGCAATATCGGCGTAACCGCCGGCGCCTCGGCGCCGGACGTGCTGGTGCAGGAAGTGATCGGCCGGCTGAAGGCCCTGGGCGGAAAGAACGTGCAGGAAATCAGCGGCCGTGAAGAAAATATCGTGTTCGAAGTGCCGAAAGAGCTGCGGGTCGATATCAAGCAGGTCGATTAAGACAGAGAAATGCAGTAACAGCGGGGAGCCATGGCTCCCCGTTTTTTTTCAGCGCCGCTGCTGCGCGATGTCGGTATCGACACTGGCCGTTGCCATCAGGCGTGGCTCAATGCTGGATGTGAGGTCGCCTTCACCGCTGCGCCAGGCGCTGGGGGAGACGCCGTAAAACTGGCGGAACGCCTTGCAGAAGTGCAGCTGATTGTCATACCCCACCGACAGCGCCACTACCTTAATCGCCGCGCTGCCGTGACGCAGCAGGCTGGCGGCGACGTTCATGCGCACCTGCAGCAGATACTCTTTCGGCCCCAGGCCAAACTCCGCTTTAAACAGACGGCTCAGATAGCTGCGGTTAAGGTTGCAGTAAGCCGCCAGCTGGCCGATAGAGAGCGGTTCGTGGTAGCGGCTTTCCAGGTATTTCACCGCCTTGCTGAGGTGGCGGGTTTTTTCCGCCGGCGCGGCCGGCTGTTCCCGCTGTGCATTGGCGATCAGCGCAGCGAAGAACTGGTAGCTTAAGCCAATGATTTTCAGCCAGGCGTCGTTTTGCTCATGGGCGACGATCTCCGCCAGACAGCGCCGTTCTTCGGCTTCCGGCCGGTAGTGCTGGGGCCGATAGACCGGCATCTGGCGGCTGAGACGGCACTGTTGGAAAATGGTTGCGGCCATCAGGCCGTCGACCTCAATCCACATGTAATGCCAGGGATCCTGCCGGTCCGCGCAATAGGTGGTGACATCGTGGGGGTAGATCAGAAAGCCTTCGCCGGGGCGAATCGTAAACTCGCCGCTGTCGGTGTACAGCGTCCCGCTGCCGGATATCACATAATGAAATAGGTAATGCTGACGCACCGCCGGGCCGAAACGATGGCCGGGCGCGCAATCCTCATGGCCGAACTGAAACACGTTCAGTTCGATACTGGAGGTGTTGGTCAGGGTAAAGCTCTTGTGCATCGCTGCCTACCGCCATTTTTCGCACCGTTTGGCCATAAGATAGCAGCCGAGCTGAATCTGCAACGCCAGCGGAGGCGTGGAGTAGGAGCCAGCTCACACTTTTTTTTTACCGTCGTTTTTACCCATAATGAGGTCACATTTCTACATATACAGTCCGGCGCGCAGCCACTACTTTCACTACAGACCTATCGTTAACCCAGTTCAGGCATGTGGAGAAACAGTATGATCAAAGTGACGTTTATGGGCGCAGGCAGCACAATTTTCGCGAAGAATGTGTTGGGCGACATTATGTGTACGCCGGCGCTGCGGGAAGTGGATATCGCGCTGTACGATATTGACAGCAACCGTCTGAACGAGTCGCTGGCGATGCTGAATAATATCAATCAGAACGTCAACGACGGCAAGGCGATCATTACCCCGTATCTGGGGGAGGAGAACCGGCGCGCGGCGCTGCAGGGCGCTAACTATGTGGTGAACGCCATTCAGGTTGGCGGCTACGATCCGTGCACCATCACCGACTTTGAAATCGCGAAAAAATTCGGCCTGCGGCAGACCATCGCTGATACGCTGGGGATTGGCGGCATCTTCCGCGCGCTGCGCACCATTCCGGTACTGTTCTCTTTCGCCCGCGATATGGAAGAGGTGTGCCCGGACGCCTGGCTGCTGAACTACACCAACCCGATGGCCTCGCTGACCGGCGCCATGCTGCGCCATACCGGCGTGAAAACCGTCGGCCTGTGCCACAGCGTGCAGGTGTGCGCCGACACATTGCTGAAAAGCGTCGATATGCCGACCGACGACGTGCAGTTCCATATCGCCGGCATCAACCATATGGCTTGGCTGCTGGATATCCGTCGTCACGGGCAGGATCTCTACCCGGAAATCAAACGGCGCGCTGCGGCGCTGCAGGGCAAACATGACGATATGGTGCGCCATGAAATCATGAAAACCTTCGGCTATTACGTCACCGAGTCTTCGGAGCATAACGCCGAATATATGCCGTACTGGATCAAGCGCAACTACCCGGAGCTGATCGAACGGTTCAATATTCCGCTGGATGAGTATCCGCGCCGTTGTGTTGAACAGATTGCCCAGTGGGAACAGCAGAAGCAGGAACTGACCCACGACGCGCATCTTACCCATACGCGTACGCACGAATACGCCTCTTACATTATCGAAGCCATGGAGACCGACCGTCCGTACAAAATCGGCGGCAACGTGCTCAACACGGGTCTTATCACCAACCTGCCGAACGAAGCCTGCGTCGAGGTGCCTTGTCTGGTAGACGGTCAGGGCATTACGCCGTGCTACGTGGGGAACCTGCCGGAGCAGCTGGCGGCGCTCAACCGTACCAACATCAATACGCAGCTGCTGACCATTGAGGCGGCGGTGACTCACAAACGCGAGGCGATCTACCATGCTGCGCTGCTCGATCCGCATACCTCGGCGGAACTGTCGATCGACGATATCCGCCAGCTGTGCGACGCCCTGATCGAGGCGCACGGAAACTGGCTGCCGGCCTACCACTAATTTATCCCGAGCATCACTTCCACCAATAACATCCCGGGCGCGCGCGTCACGCCCGGGTACAAAGGGATGGCGAGCTATGTTTTATCTAAAAAACAAGAATTTCTGGATATTCAGCGGCTTTTGCTTCTTCTACTTTTTTATTTTGGGTTCTATCCTGCCTTTTTTCCCGCTCTGGCTGCATGACGTCAACCAGCTCGATCAGCGACAGACCGGCATTGTGTTCTCCTTTATGGCGTTCTTTGCGCTGGTGTGCCAGCCGGTGTTCGGCTTTATTACCGACCGCTTCGGCCTGAAGAAACATCTGTTGTGGTTGATCATCGTACTGCTGATGTTTTTGGCGCCGCTGTTTATCTACGTGATCTCGCCGCTGCTGCAGAGCCATTTTATCGTCGGCGCGCTGCTGTGCGGCCTCTATCTGGGGCTGGTGGCCAGCGGCGGCTCGCCGGCGATCGAAGCCTATGTGGAAAAGGTCAGCCGGCGCAGCCAGTTTGAATACGGGCGGGTGCGGCTGTTCGGCTGTATCGGCTGGGCGATTTGCGCCTCAATCGTCGGCTACACCTTCACCATTAATAATCAGTTTTCGCTGTGGCTGGCTTCCGGCTGCACGCTGATTCTGGCGCTGCTGCTGTGCCTGTTCCGGCCGGAAAAAAGCGGCACGGTCGCGGTGGCGGAAGGGTTGGCGCTGAACAAGAACCCGGTCAGCCTGCGTTCGGCGTTGCGGCTGCTGCGGATGCGCAAGTTCTGGTTCCTGGTGATGTATATCGTCGGCGTCGCCTGCGTGTATGACGTGTTCGATCAGCAGTTCGCCAACTTCTTCACCTCTTTCTTCCGCGACCGCCACAGTGGTACGCAGGCATTTGGCTATGTCACCACGCTGGGCGAATTCCTCAATGCCTTCATTATGTTTTTTGCACCGCTGATCATTAACCGTATCGGCGGCAAGAATGCGCTGTTGATCGCCGGGGCAATCATGTCGCTGCGCATTATCGGCTCTTCATTTGCCGATTCGGTGACGGCGGTGATCGTGCTCAAGACGCTGCATATGTTTGAAGTGCCGTTCCTGCTGGTGGGCATTTTCAAATACATCACCACCCAGTTTGACGTGAAGCTGTCCGCGTCGATCTACCTGTTCGGCTTCTGCTTTTTCAAACAGTTTTCCGCCATCGGTATGTCCTATGCGGCGGGGATGATGTATGTGGCGTACGGCTTTAAAACCGCCTACCTGATGCTCGGCTGCATTGCGCTGCTGTTTACCGTGATTGCCGCCTTCACCCTGAGCGGCAGCCCGCTAACGGCGCGGGCGGGTAAACCTCTGGTGGCGCCGTCGCAAACTGCATGATTATGTAGCCGTGGGGATATAGCGTTACTGATAACCCCCCGGCGATATCATAAATTTCTTATCATGATGGAAATCCTCTGGCGATGAACCGGCGGGGCGGTTAACCTGATCCGATAGCCTGGGATAGGCATTTCATTGATAAGAGAGCGAAGTATGACTGATTCACAGATCCGCATGGCGGTTGTGGGCGCCGGCGGCCGTATGGGGCGTCAATTGATTCAGGCGGTGCAGCAGGCGCAGGGCGTGGTGCTCGGGGCGGCGCTGGAACGCGCCGGCTCCTCGTTAGTCGGGGCGGATGCGGGCGAACTGGCCGGCGTCGGCGCGCTTGGCGTTATCGTTAACGACGATCTGGCCAAGGTGGCGGATGACTTTGATGTGCTGATCGACTTTACCCGTCCGGAAGGCACGTTGGCGCATCTGGCGTTTTGCGTTTCCCACCATAAGGCGATGGTGATTGGCACCACCGGTTTTGACGATGCCGGCAAGGCGGCCATCAACGCCGCTGCGCAGCAGATTGGTATTGTGTTCGCCGCCAACTTCAGCGTCGGGGTCAACGTGGTGCTGAAGCTGCTGGAAAAAGCCGCCAAAGTGATGGGCGACTATACCGATATTGAAATTGTTGAAGCTCACCACCGCCACAAGGTGGATGCGCCGTCCGGCACCGCGCTGGCGATGGGCGAAGCGATTGCCGATGCGCTGGGGCGCGACCTGAAGCAGTGCGCCGTCTATGCGCGCGAAGGCCACACCGGCGAGCGCGATCCGCAGAGTATTGGCTTCGCCACCATTCGTGCCGGCGATATCGTCGGTGAACATACCGCGATGTTTGCCGATATCGGCGAGCGGGTTGAGATCACCCATAAGGCCTCCAGTCGGATGACCTTTGCCAATGGCGCCGTTCGCGCGGCAGTTTGGCTGTCTGAGCGTGATAATGGGCTGTTTGATATGCGAGATGTGCTGGGATTAGACCAGTTGTAATGGTTTTTATATCCGTGTGATGTGGTTATATTGATCGTATGGCTATGATACTGGGACAATATTTTTATTGTCCTTTTTTTTAACATGATAAATATGGTGTTGGTTGTATTTTTGCATCATCATTACTGTTTCTGTGAGTTTGTGCCTTTAAAACCTCCCTTTTCTTCACTGTTAAACGATTAAAGCCTGTTTTTAGCGTATTAAATCGCCCGTTTTACCACATCCTATCTGGCAACCGTTTACTCGCTCGGGTTTAGCTGTATTTTTGTGGCTGTGAAGCCTATTAAACCGCGTAGTCAGTAAAAATAAGTGAAAAAATGGCGCTTTAAGTAGACAAACGGGGTGCCCATCATTAAAATGCGCCCAATTTGCCAAAAATTAGCCTTGAGGGCGGTTTTTGCATTGATTTAGATCGCGATATCTGAATTAATATGCAAATATTGTGATTTATTATTCCTCGGAGGGTGTTTTGATTAAGTCAGCGCTATTGGTTCTGGAAGACGGAACCCAATTCCACGGTCGGGCCATTGGGGCAGAGGGTACGGCAGTGGGGGAAGTGGTCTTCAATACGTCGATGACCGGTTATCAAGAAATCCTCACTGATCCTTCCTATTCCCGCCAGATCGTTACTCTTACTTATCCTCATATCGGCAATGTCGGCACCAATGCTTCCGACGCAGAATCCTCCGCTATTCACGCTCAAGGCCTGGTCATTCGCGACCTTCCGCTGATTGCCAGCAACTACCGCAGTGAAGAAAACCTGTCCGACTACCTCAAGCGCAACAATATTGTGGCGATTGCCGATATCGATACCCGCAAGCTGACGCGTCTGCTGCGTGAGAAAGGCGCGCAGAACGGCTGCATCATCGCCGGCGACGCGCCGGATGCCGCGCTGGCGCTGGAGAAGGCCAAAGCCTTCCCGGGCCTGAAAGGCATGGACCTGGCAAAAGAAGTGACTACGCAGGAAGCCTACGGCTGGCGTCAGGGCAGCTGGACGCTGGCCGGCGAGCTGCCGGAAGCCAAAGCGGAATCCGAGCTGCCGTTCCACGTGGTGGCCTATGATTTCGGCGCGAAGCGCAACATCCTGCGCATGCTGGTCGATCGCGGCTGCCGCCTGACGGTGGTGCCGGCGCAGACCCCGGCGGATGAGGTGCTGAAAATGAATCCGGACGGCATCTTCCTGTCCAACGGCCCGGGTGACCCGGAGCCGTGCGACTACGCGATCGCCGCCATTCAGCGGTTCCTGACCACCGACATCCCGCTGTTCGGCATCTGCCTGGGCCACCAACTGCTGGCGCTGGCCAGCGGCGCGCAGACGGTGAAAATGAAGCTCGGCCACCACGGCGGCAACCATCCGGTGAAGGATCTGGACAACAATACGGTGATGATCACCGCGCAGAACCACGGTTTTGCGGTGGATGAGAACAACCTGCCGGCCAACCTGCGCGTGACGCACAAGTCGCTGTTCGACCACACGGTGCAGGGCATTCACCGCACCGACAAAGCGGCGTTCAGCTTCCAGGGCCACCCGGAAGCCAGCCCTGGCCCGCACGATGCCGCGCCGCTGTTCGATCACTTTATCGAACTGATTGAGTCTCACCGTTCCAACGCTAAATAATCAGGAGCCATAACAACCATGCCAAAACGTACTGATATAAAAAGCATCCTGATCCTCGGCGCTGGCCCGATCGTTATCGGCCAGGCCTGTGAATTTGACTACTCCGGCGCGCAGGCGTGTAAGGCGCTGCGCGAAGAGGGTTACCGCGTTATTCTGGTGAACTCCAACCCGGCGACCATCATGACCGACCCGGAAATGGCCGATGCGACCTACATTGAGCCGATCCACTGGGAAGTGGTGCGTAAAATCATCGAAAAAGAGCGCCCGGATGCGGTGCTGCCGACCATGGGCGGCCAGACTGCACTGAACTGCGCGCTTGAGCTGGAGCGTCAGGGCGTGCTGGAAGAGTTCGGCGTGACGATGATCGGCGCGACCGCCGATGCGATCGACAAGGCTGAAGACCGCCGCCGTTTTGACGTGGCGATGAAGAAAATCGGCCTGGACACCGCACGTTCCGGCATTGCGCACACCATGGAAGAAGCGCTGGCGGTGGCCGCCGATGTCGGCTTCCCGTGCATTATCCGTCCGTCCTTCACCATGGGCGGCACCGGTGGCGGCATCGCCTATAACCGCGAAGAGTTTGAAGAAATCTGCGAGCGCGGCCTGGATCTGTCGCCAACCAACGAGCTGCTGATTGATGAATCGCTGATCGGTTGGAAAGAGTACGAGATGGAAGTGGTGCGTGATAAGAACGACAACTGCATCATCGTCTGCTCGATTGAAAACTTCGACGCTATGGGCATCCACACCGGCGACTCGATTACCGTCGCGCCGGCGCAGACCCTGACCGACAAAGAGTATCAAATCATGCGTAACGCCTCGATGGCGGTACTGCGTGAAATCGGCGTGGAAACCGGCGGTTCTAACGTGCAGTTTGCGGTGAACCCGAAAACCGGTCGCCTGATCGTCATCGAAATGAACCCGCGCGTATCGCGCTCCTCGGCGCTGGCGTCGAAGGCCACCGGCTTCCCGATCGCCAAGATCGCCGCCAAGCTGGCGGTGGGTTATACGCTGGATGAGCTGATGAACGACATCACCGGCGGCCGTACTCCGGCGTCGTTTGAGCCGTCCATCGACTACGTGGTGACCAAAATCCCTCGCTTCAACTTTGAGAAATTCGCCGGCGCCAATGACCGCCTGACGACGCAGATGAAGTCGGTCGGCGAAGTGATGGCGATTGGCCGCACCCAGCAGGAGTCGATGCAGAAAGCGCTGCGCGGCCTGGAAGTGGGCGCCACCGGGTTTGACCCGAAAGTGAGCCTGGACGACCCGGAAGCGCTGACCAAGATCCGCCGCGAGCTGAAAGACGCCGGCCCGGATCGCATCTGGTATATCGCCGACGCGTTCCGCGCCGGCCTGTCGGTGGACGGGGTGTTCAACCTGACCAATATCGACCGCTGGTTCCTGGTGCAGATTGAAGAGCTGGTGCGCCTGGAAGAAGAGGTGGCGACGAGCGGCATCAACGGCCTGACGGCGGAATTCCTGCGCACCCTGAAGCGCAAAGGCTTTGCCGACGCGCGCCTGGCAAAACTGGCCGGCGTGACCGAAGGCGCGGTGCGCAAACTGCGTCAGGGCTATGGCCTGCATCCGGTGTACAAACGCGTGGATACCTGCGCGGCGGAATTCTCCACCGATACCGCCTATATGTACTCCACCTATGAAGAAGAGTGCGAATCCAACCCGAACAGCGACCGGCCGAAGGTGATGGTGCTGGGCGGCGGGCCGAACCGTATCGGTCAGGGCATTGAATTTGACTACTGCTGCGTACACGCCTCGCTGGCGCTGCGCGAAGACGGCTACGAGACCATTATGGTCAACTGTAACCCGGAAACCGTGTCGACCGACTACGACACCTCCGACCGTCTGTACTTCGAACCGGTGACGCTGGAAGACGTGCTGGAAATCGTGCGTATCGAACAGCCGAAAGGGGTGATTGTTCAGTACGGCGGCCAGACGCCGCTGAAACTGGCGCGCGATCTGGAAGCGGCCGGCGTGCCGATTATCGGCACCAGCCCGGACGCCATCGACCGCGCGGAAGACCGCGAGCGCTTCCAGCAGGCGGTTAACCGTCTGAGCCTGAAGCAGCCGGCCAACGCTACGGTCACGGCGATTGAGCAGGCGGTAGAGAAAGCGGCGGGCATCGGTTATCCGCTGGTGGTGCGTCCGTCTTACGTGCTGGGCGGCCGTGCGATGGAAATCGTCTATGACGAAACCGACCTGCGCCGCTACTTCCAGACCGCGGTCAGCGTGTCCAACGATGCGCCGGTGCTGCTGGATCGCTTCCTGGACGACGCGGTTGAAGTCGACGTCGACGCGATTTGCGACGGCGAGCGCGTGCTGATTGGCGGCATCATGGAGCATATCGAACAGGCCGGCGTACACTCCGGCGACTCCGCCTGTTCACTGCCGGCCTACACCCTGAGCAAAGACATTCAGGACGTGATGCGTCAGCAGGTGGAAAAACTGGCGTTTGAGCTGCAGGTGCGCGGCCTGATGAACGTCCAGTTTGCGGTGAAGGACAACGAGGTCTACCTGATTGAAGTCAACCCGCGCGCCGCGCGTACCGTGCCGTTTGTCTCCAAAGCCACCGGCGTGCCGCTGGCGAAAGTGGCGGCGCGCGTGATGGCGGGCAAAACGCTGGCCGAACAGGGCGTGACGGAAGAGGTGATTCCACCGTACTACTCGGTGAAAGAAGTTGTGCTGCCGTTCAACAAATTCCCGGGCGTCGACCCGATTCTGGGGCCGGAAATGCGCTCCACCGGGGAAGTGATGGGCGTTGGCCGCACCTTTGCCGAAGCCTTCTCCAAGGCGATGCTGGGCAGCAACTCCGGCATGCGCAAGCAGGGCCGGGCGCTGCTGTCGGTACGTGAAGGCGACAAGGCGCGGGTGGTCGATCTGGCCGCCAGCCTGCTGAAGCAGGGCTTCGAGCTGGATGCGACCCACGGCACCGCGGTGGTGCTGGGCGAAGCGGGCATCAACCCGCGCCTGGTCAACAAGGTGCACGAAGGCCGTCCGCACATTCAGGACCGTATCAAGAATGGCGAGTACACCTACATCGTGAACACCACCGCCGGCCGCCAGGCGATTGAGGACTCCAAGCTGATTCGACGCAGCGCGCTGCAGTATAAAGTGCATTACGACACCACGCTGAACGGCGGCTTTGCCACCGCGATGGCGCTGAAGGCCGATCCGACCGAACAGGTCACCTCGGTTCAGGAGATGCACGCGCGCATCGGCAAATAAGCCCCGCGCCCGTACCGTTGTTCAAGGCCCTGCATGCAGGGCCTTTTTTTATACCTTACCCCCGCGCAAAGTCATTCAGCTTGCTTGTTGATGCAGGTTAAAAATTTCCGCTATCAATCAATTTGCCCGCTGTCATGCTAGACGGCTGGTATATGCTTGATGTATTGGCAAGGAACGACGAGATAAACATGATTCTAATAATCTACGCACACCCTTATCCCCGGCACTCGCACGCCAACCAACGGCTGCTGCAGGCGGTGAAAGATATTCCCGAGGTGGAAGTCCGCTCGCTGTATGAGCTATATCCCGATTTCAGCATCGATATCCATGCGGAACAGCAGGCGCTGGAACGCGCCGATATGGTGGTGCTGCAGCATCCGATGCAGTGGTACGGCCTGCCGCCGCTGCTGAAGCTGTGGATCGACAAGGTGCTGGAGCACGGCTGGGCCTACGGCCACGACGGCAACGCGCTGGTAGGGAAAGACTGCCTGTGGGCGGTGACCAGCGGCGGCGACCGCCACCACTTCGAGTTGGGCGACTACCCGGAGTTTGCCGTGCTGGCGCAGCCGCTGCAGGCGACGGCGCTGTACTGCGGCATGCGCTGGCAGCCCTACTTTGCGCTGCATAATACCTTCACCTGTAACGAAACGGCGCTGCTGGCGGCGGGAGAGGCCTACCGGCAGCGGCTGATTGATTACCTACTGGCGCAGCAACAGCAAACGCAGGAGAACCAACATGGATAATCACGGCATGATGATCGAAGGGCTGATCTATCTGGGATCGGCCGGTCTGCTGGTGCCGATTGCGGTGCGTCTGGGGCTGGGATCGGTGCTGGGCTACCTGATCGCCGGCTGTATCATCGGGCCGTGGGGGCTGAAACTGGTGTCCGACGCTGAATCGATCCTGACCTTTGCGGAAATCGGCGTGGTGCTGATGCTGTTCGTTATCGGTCTGGAACTGGACCCGAAACGGCTGTGGACGCTGCGCGCTTCGGTATTCGGCGGCGGCGGCATGCAGATGGCCGGCTGTGGCCTGGTGCTTAGCGCCTTTTGCTATTTCCTCGGGCTGAACTGGCAGGTGGCGCTGCTGATTGGCCTGACGCTGGCGCTCTCTTCCACCGCTATCGCCATGCAGGCGATGAATGAACGTAATCTGACTTCGTCACCGACCGGACGCAGCGCGTTCGCGGTGCTGCTGTTTCAGGATATCGCCGCGATTCCGCTGGTGGCGATGATCCCGCTGCTGGCCAACAGCGGCGCCTCGACGTCGCTCGGCGCCTTTGCCATTTCCGCCGCCAAGGTGGTGGGCGCGCTGACGCTGGTGGTGCTGCTCGGCCGCTATGTGACGCGGCCGCTGCTGCACTTTGTCGCCCGCTCCGGCATGCGCGAAGTCTTCAGCGCCGTCGCGCTGTTTCTGGTATTCGGTTTCGGCATTCTGCTGGAAATGGCCGGCCTGTCGATGGCGATGGGCGCGTTTCTGGCCGGCGTGCTGCTGGCCAGCTCGGAATACCGTCATGCGCTGGAAAGCGATATTCAGCCGTTTAAGGGGCTGCTGCTGGGGCTGTTCTTTATCGGCGTCGGCATGTCGATCGATTTTGGTACGCTGTTCAGCCACCCGCTGCTGATCGCCACGCTGCTGCTCGGTTTTATGCTGCTGAAGGCGGCCATGCTGTGGCTGCTGGCGCCGCTGCTGGGGGTGCCAAAGCGCCAGCGCGGGCTGTTTGCCATTTTGCTGGGGCAGGGCAGTGAGTTTGCCTTTGTGGTGTTTGGCGCGGCGCAGACGGCCGGCGTCTTGCCGCAGGAATGGGCCAAATCGCTGACGCTGGCGGTGGCGCTGTCCATGGCCGTGACGCCGCTGCTGCTGGTGCTGGCGTCCCGGCTGGAGAAGCGTGCGCCGCAGGATGATCGTCCGGCGGATGTGATCGACGAAGAGAACGCCAGCGTGATCGTCGCCGGTTTCGGCCGCTTCGGCCAGATCGCCGGCCGTATGCTGCTGGCCAACGGCGTGCGCACCGTGGTGCTGGATCACGATCCGGATCATATCGAAACCTTGCGCAAGTTTGGCACCAAAGTGTTTTATGGCGACGCTACTCGCGCCGACTTGCTGGAGGCCGCCGGTGCGGAAAAGGCGCAGGTGCTGATTAACGCCATTGACGACGTTGAGGCCAACCTGCAACTGACCGAACTGGCCAGACGCCACTTCCCGCACCTGAAGGTGGTGGCGCGCGCCCGCGACGTTGACCACTGGTATCAGCTGCGGCGCCTCGGGGTGGAGAAACCGGAGCGCGAAACCTTTGAAAGCTCGCTGCGTATCGGCCGTGAAGCGCTGGAGCTGCTGGGGATGGACGCCTACGAGGCACGGGAAAAGGCGGATATCTTCCGTTGCTATAACCATAAGATGCTGGAAAGCACGGTGGAGCATTACGAGGATACCGAGTTCCGTATCGCCAGCCTGCAGCGCGCGAAAGAGATGCTCAGCAACGCCATTGAGCAGGACCGCTCACGCCTGTCGCGGGAACAGGAGACCGGCTGGCGCGGCAGTATTGACGGTAAAGCACCGGAAGATGAGGTTGTGGAAGCCAAAGGATAATGATTATGCCCCTCTCTTATTCGGAGAGGGGCTATGCGTATAAATAAAGCCGAGCGCTAATGCTTTATTATTAACGGAACGATTAACGAATAATAACCACGCTGGAAATAGAAAAGATATTTTATTAACGGTTTTATTTAATTGCCCCATTAATTAATTGGCTTTTGGGGTGGTTTATTTGGGTGTTCGAGTAACGTGTTCTAGTAATTAATCCGGTTTTTTTTGTCTTTTGTAGATAAAAATGTATGGCAATACCTTTCGGGTGGTGTAATATCGTAAAAAAATGAGTGGCGGACGGTCTGTAAGGTTATTTCCCTCAGGGAATAATCGCGTCGCCGCTTATTTTTAACTTAATAAATTAAATCTACATGTCAATTTTATATATTTAGCACAGGATGGCGCTAATGAGATTGATTACTCTATCAACGGAAGATCTCGAACCTTACCAGTTTTCCCGCATTTTTAACCCTAACTCGGCGCGTTATGCGCTGGAGGCTAAATACCTGTTCGGGGCGTCAGCGCTGCCTTCGATCTGCCGTCGCTACCCGGTCTCCCGCTGTGAGATTTCCGGCGTGGGCGTGTCGCAGTACCGGGAAGACCGACAGGTTAAGCAGCAGGTGCTGGCCGAGTTGAACAGCGGTCAGCTGCTTGCCATCGATGACGACTGCTTTGGCTGGTCGCCGGTGCGCCACCTGTTCTTTATCGATCAGGCTGGCCGGCTGACGCTCTATCCTGCCATTCTGCCGCCGCTCTATCCGACGCAGCAGATAATCCGCCGCTATGAGGCGATGGTTGCCCGCTATTGCACCCGTCCGGCGCCAACGGTGCTGCCGCCCAGCTACCGGCCGCAGCAGAAAGCGCCGGTTGCCGTAGCGGCGGCCACGGCGGTGGCGGTACGCCGGGATCCGCTGGCCGCAATGCGTGCGATGAGCAAGCGCGAACGCTGGCAGGCCCGGCAAAACCTGATTGGCCGTGGCCAGCGCAGCATCTACCCCGATGCGCGCATCGCCGCGACGCGTCTGGGCGAGAACAATATTGCCGTTGAAAAGGCCAGGCTGGCGCAAAATGTGTATGGCATTGATGGACGGCCGATTAACGCGTTGGAAACGATGCCGAACGTGCCCGAAGGGTGGCGCGATATTAGTAATGATGACAAAGCGCTACAAAATCTGGGTTTAAAATCCACTATGTTATATAGCAGTGTAAATGATCCTGATTTTTTCTCCCGAGTATATGCCCCAGATAAATCGGTATTTGGTAATGAGATGGCACCGACCGTGGTATTCAGAGGTACACGGATGGAGAATATAACGGACTGGCTGAACAATGGTCAGCAAGGAATGGGTGTTCATTCAAGCTATTATGAAAAATCGGTTTTTATCGGTAGTAAGTTAGAGGATTTCTCTGGTCAGGTAGATATTGCCGGACATTCACTAGGCGGCGGCCTTGCTTCTGCGGCGGCGATTGCCAGCGGTAAACCTGCCTGGACGTTTAATGCCGCAGGACTCAATGCCGGCACGGTGGGAAAGTATGGCGGGGCTGCGATCGGCGACGGCTCAAAAATTGCTGCCTACCGGGTGCGGGGCGAGGTGCTGACGCGCTTGCAGGAGTTCCACCTGTTAGAGGATTTAAAGAGCGTTTATTACAACATTCCGCTGCTGATGGTGAAACATCAGCTCTCTGCGCTATTGCCCAGCGCGGCGGGCAACGCGAAGTGGCTGCCGGGCGGGGAGGGCGGCACCGTTGATAAACACGGTATGCAGCAGGTGATCGACAGCCTGGAGCTACAGAAAGAGGCAGATATGACCACCATTACCAGCAGGTTATAGCCGTGCGAATACGATGGATCGGTGTTGTCATGATGGTGTTTGGCATGATTTGGCTGGCAGGATGCAATGGCATGAAAAAAATTGAACCTGAAGACTACTTTACCGGCCAACAGCTGATATTGGCCAAGGCTATTGAGGCGGGGGACCTGGGCAGGGTAAAACAACTGGCGCCGGAAACAGATTTAAACACCCCGGGTGAACAGGATTTAACCTTATTATTCTTCGCCTTGAATGAGACGTACTACAATAATAATCCCAAACCACGTTTGCAAATTGTGACCGCGCTGGTCAAAGCAGGGGCTGATCCTTTGCAACCACTCCCCAGAGGGATGGCCAGCCCGGCGGAAATGGTCTCAATGGGGGATAAGGATATCTGGCTAAAGGCATTGCTAGATGGTGGCTTGGATCCGGATGCCAGAGACCGAAATCATAATGAAGCGATTATCTATAGCGCACTGAAAGCCAGGAATACGGATACGCTAGCATTATTGACCATGCGCGGTGCTGATGTTGATGCCAATGACATTTTAGGCCAGACGCCGTTAGTGGAAGCTTTTTTCAGCAACCGTTTTGAACACGCTATTTATTTGCTGGATCACGGTGCCAACCCGAATCCGGTAGACAAAAAAGGACGAGGATTTACTGCATTGGTACAAAGACGCCTCAATAGTACCCGGCCGGAAACTGAATACCACCAGAACTGTCTGCGGCTGCGCGACAAGCTGATCGCGTTGGGCGTAAAGTGGCCGCCGGAGGCGTAACGGTGGCGATGGACTGGCCAGCATTAGGCAAAGGGACGATCATGCGTAACCGATGGATAAGTATCGCCGTTGTTTTTTGGGGACTAATCTTGCTGGCAGGATGCAACGGCATGAAGAAAATTGAACCGGAAGACTACTTTACCGGCCAACAGCTGATATTGGCCAAGGCCATTGAGGCGGGTGACCTGGAGAGGGTAAAACAGCTGGCGCCGGAAACGGATCTGAATACCCCCGGCGAGCAGAAATTAACCCCGCTGTTTTTCGCCATCAACGAGGCAATGTATAACGATAATCCGGGCAATCGACTAGAAATTATTACGGTGCTGGTCAGTGCTGGTGCGGATCCTTTACCGAGGGGGATGGGGGACAAACCGGCTTTATGGATGGCTAAGGCCAGTAAGGATATCTGGCTTAAGGCAATGCTGGACGGTGGCCTATCTCCGAACGCCAGAGATAAGGACACTGACTATCCCATGATCTATGAAACTATGTATGCCAAGACTACCGATACGTTAGCATTATTAATTATGCGCGGGGCTGATGTTGATACCCGTAATTCTTTAGGTGAAACGCCATTAACGGTAGCTTTTTTCAGCAGTAAATTTGAGCACGCCAATTATTTACTGGACCACGGCGCTGATCCAAATCCGGTAACTAAGAAGGGATGGGTATTCGCTTCGCTGGTGCAAGACGGCATCAAAGACAGCCGGCCGGAAACTGAATACCACCAGAACTGTTTGCGGCTGCGCGACAAGATGATCGCGCTGGGGGTGAAGTGGCCGCCGGAGGCGTAACGGTGGCGATGGACTGGCCAGCATTAGGCAAAGGGACGATCATGCGTAACCGATGGGTAAGTATCGCCGTTGTTTTTTGGGGACTAATCTTGCTGGCAGGATGCAACGGCATGAAGGAAATTGAACCGGAAGACTATTTTACGGGCCAACAGCTGGCCTTAGCCAAGGCCATTGAGGCGGGGGACCTGGGCAGAGTAAAACAACTGGCGCCGGAAACAGATTTAAACACCCCGGGCGAGCAGGATTTAACCTTATTATTCTTCGCCTTGAATGAGACGTACTACAATAATAATCCCAAACCACGTTTGCAAATTGTGACCGCGCTGGTTAAAGCGGGAGCTGATCCCCTGCAACCGCAGTCTGATGGGATGGCCAGTCCTGCTGAAATGGTTGCTATGGGGGATAAGGATCTCTGGCTACAGGCGCTATTGGATGGTGGGTTATCAGCAAATGCAAAAAATAAACATTGGGGAACCGCTATTATCTTTGACACGCTAAGAGCAAAGAACACGGCAACTCTGGCTCTATTAATAGAACGTGGAGTAAATATAGATTCCCGTAACTCATTAGAAGAAACACCGTTAATGGCAGCCTTTCTTCGCAACCGCTTTGAACACGTAAACTATCTTCTGGATCATGGTACTGACCCAAACCCGGTAAATAAACAGGGCTGGGTATTTGCTTCGCTGGTGCAAAGCAGCATCAATGACAGCCGGCCGGAAACTGAATACCACCAGAACTGTCTGCGGCTGCGCGACAAGATGATCGCGCGGGGGGTGAAGTGGCCACCGGAGGCGTAACGTGCGCGATGAGCATGACGGAGGCCATCCGGCGGCTTAGCTGAAAAACATCGATCGCGGCATCAATATGCAGATGGTGACCGAGGTGCAGCATATTGTGATATTGGCCGAACACCGGCTGGCGGTAGCGCGCCCGGATCCGGATTGCTAACTATCCTAAATGACTGGCAGGTTCTGCCCGAATGCTGGCAGGGCCTGCCTGATAGTGTAATATCGTCGCTACGTCAGGGGCTAATCTGGCCGCTGCTTATCAAGTTTATATACTTAGCACAAGCACAGGACTGCGCTAATGAGATTGATTTCACTATCAACGGAAGAGCTCGAACCTTTCCAATTTTCCCGTATTTTTCATCCCAGTTCGGCACGTTATGAGTTGGAGTCAAAATATCTGTTCGGGGCGTCATCGATGCCCTCGATCAATCGTCGCTATCCGGTCAGCCGCCGTGAGATTTCCGGCGTGGGTGTGTCGCAGTTCCGGGAAGACCGGCAGATAAAAAATCAGGTGCTGGCCGAGTTGGATTCAGGGCAGCTGCTTGCCATTGATGACAACTGTTTTGGCTGGTCGCCGGCGCGGCACCTGTTCTTTATCGACCAAACCGGCCGGCTGGTGCAGTACCCGGCCATTTTGCCGCCGCTCTACCCGACGCAGCGGATAATTCAGCGCTATGAGGCGATGGTTGCCCGCTATCGCGTCCGTCCGCCGGCGACGGTGCTGCCCCCCAGCTACCGGCCGCAGCAGAAAGCGCCGGCAGTCGTCGCGGCGGCCACCGCGATGGCGGTGCGCCGGGATCCGCTGGCCGCTATGCGCGATATGAGCAAGCGCGAACGTTGGCAGACCCGGCAAAATCTGATCGGCCGCGGGCAGCGCAGCATTTACCCCGATGCGCGCATTGCCGCGACGCGCCTGGGTGAGAACAATATCGCCGTTGAGTATGCCAAACTGGCGCAAAATGTTTACGGCGTTGACGGGCAACCGATTGACGCGTTGGGTACGGTGCCGAACGTACCCGAAGGGTGGCGTGATATCAGTAATAATAAAAATGCTTTAGACCGGCTGGGGTTAAAGCCAGAGATGTTGTATGACAATCCTGACATGCCAGACTTTTTTTCTAGAGTTTATGCGCCAGATCCGACGGTGTTCGGTAACGCTATGAAGCCAACCGTAGTATTCCGGGGGACCAGGATGGAGAAAATGGTTGATTGGGAAAACAACCTGGGGCAAGGCGCTAGTCTCAATTCAGTTTATTATGAGAAATCGGTCACTATTGGCAATAAGTTGATAGATTTCCCAGGCCAGGTAGCTATTGCTGGGCATTCTCTGGGGGGCGGCCTTGCCTCTGCGGCGGCCGTTGCCAGTGGTAAGCCCGCCTGGACGTTTAATGCCGCAGGCCTTAATGCCGGCACGGTGGAAAAGTATGGCGGCACGGCCATCGGCGACGGTTCAAAAATTGCCGCCTATCGGGTGCATGGCGAGGTATTAACGAAGCTGCAGGAATTCCACTTACTGGATGATTTAAAGAGTGTGAACTACGATATTCCGCTGCTGATGATAAAACGGCAGCTCTCTGCGCTATTACCGAGCGCGGCGGGCGCCGCGAAATGGCTGCCGGGCGGTGAGGGTAGCGCCATTGATAAGCACGGTATGCAGCAGGTGATCGACAGCCTGGAGGAGCAGAAAGAGGCGGATATGACCACCATTACTAACAGGTTATAACTATGCGTATGCGTACACGATGGTTAGGTATTGCCATAATGATGTTTGGCATAATTTGGTTGGCAGGATGCAACGACATGAAAAAAATTGTACCGGAAGAATACTTTACGGGCCAACAGCTGGTTTTGGCCAAGGCCATTGAGGCGGGTGACCTGGAGAGGGTAAAACAACTGGCGCCGGAAACGGATCTGAATACTCCGGGCGAGCAGAGATTAACCCCGCTGTTTTTCGCCATCAACGAGGCGATGTATAACGATAATCCGGCCAACCGCTTGGCAATTATTACGGCGCTGGTCAGTGCTGGTGCGGATCCTTTACCGCAGGGTAAAAATAGTCCAGCTCTGTGGATGGTTAGGGCCGATAAGGACATCTGGCTGAAGGCAATGCTGGACGGTGGTTTATCTACAAACGCCAGAGATAAGGACAATGACGAGCCCATAATCCATGAAACTATGTATGCCAAGACTACCGATACGTTAGCATTATTAGTTATGCGCGGGGCTGATGTTGATGCGCGAGATTCTTTAGGTGAAACCCCATTAATGGCAGCTTTTTACAGTAATAGCTTTGAGCACGCCAATTATTTGTTGGACCACGGTGCTGATCCTAATCCGGTAAATAAGAAGGGGTGGGTATTTGCTTCACTAGTGCAAAAGCGCCTTAATAAAAGCCAGCCAGATACTGAATACCACCAGAAGTGTCTGCAGCTGCGCGACAAGATGATCGCGCGGGGGGTGAAGTGGCCGTCGAAGGCATAACAGGGGCTGTGGCGATGGACTGCCTGCGTTCGTCTAAGGGATAATCATGCGTAACCGGTGGATAGGTATCGCCGTTGTTTTTTTGGGACTAATCTTGCTGGCAGGATGCAACGGCATGAAGAAAATTGAACCGGAAGACTACTTTACCGGCCAACAGCTGATATTGGCCAAGGCCATTGAGGCGGGGGACCTGGGCAGGGTAAAACAGCTGGCGCCGGAAACGGATCTGAATACTCCAGGCGAACAGGATTTAACCCCGCTGTTTTTCGCCCTCAATGAGGCGATGTATAACGATAATCCGGCCAACTGCTTGGCAATTATTACGGCGCTGGTCAGTGCTGGTGCGGATCCTTTGCCGAAGGGAAGAGACAAACCTGCTTTATGGATGGCCAAGGGCGATAAGGATATCTGGCTGAAGGCTATGCTGGACGGTGGTCTATCTCCGGATGCCAGAGATAAGGACAATGATGATCCCATAATCTATGAAACTATTAATGCCAAGACTACCGACACGTTAGCATTATTAATTATGCGCGGGGCTGATGTTGATGTGCGAGATTCTTTAGGTGAAACGCCGCTAATGGCAGCTTTTTTCAGCAATAGCTTTGAGCACGCCAATTATTTGCTGGACCACGGCGCTGATCCAAATCCGGTAAATAAACAGGGCTGGGTATTTGCTTCGCTGGTGCAAGGCGAGATCAAGGACAGCCGGCCGGAAACTGAATACCACCAGAACTGTCTGCGGCTGCGCGACAAGCTGATCGCGTTGGGCGTAAAGTGGCCGCCGGAGGCATAACAGGGGCTGTGGCGATGGACTGCCTGCACTCATCAAAGGGATAATCATGCGTAACCGATGGATAGGTATCGCCGTTGTTTTTTGGGGACTAATCTTGCTGGCAGGATGCAACGGCATGAAAAAAATTGAACCGGAAGAATACTTTACCGGCCAACAGCTGGTTTTGGCCAAGGCCATTGAGGCGGGCGACCTGAACAGGGTAAAACAACTGGCGCCGGAAACGGATCTGAATACTCCGGGCGAACAGGACTTAACCATACTGTACTTTGCCCTGAATGAAACTTACTACAACAATAACCCCAAGCCACGTTTGCAAATTGTGACCGCGCTGGTTAAAGCAGGGGCTGATCCTTTGCAACCACTCCCCAGAGGGATGGCCAGCCCGGCGGAAATGGTCTCAATGGGGGATAAGGATATCTGGTTAAAGGCACTATTGGATGGTGGTTTGGATCCGAATGCCAGAGACCGAAATCATAATGAAGCGATTATTTATAATACGTTACAAGCCAAGAATACGGATACGCTAGCATTATTGATCATGCGCGGGGTTGATGTCGATGCGCGAGACTCTTTAGGTGAAACACCGTTAATGGCAGCCTTTCTCAGCAATAGCTTTGAACATGTAAATTACCTGCTGGATCACGGTGCGGATCCTAATCCGGTAAATAAACTGGGCTGGGTATTTGCGTCGCTGGTGCAAGACGGCATCAAGGACAGCCGGCCGGAAACTGAATACCACCAGAACTGTCTGCAGCTGCGCGACAAGATGATTGCGCTGGGGGTGAAGTGGCCGCCGGAGGCGTAACGCGCGCGATGAGCATGACGGAGGCTAGCCGGCAGCCCCCGTCTTTCCAAGGCGGTTTAGCTGAGCGCCACCTTGATGCCGAGGGCAATCAGCATGCCGCCGAGCAGTTTATCCACCACCTTCTGGGCTTTCTCCAGCCCGCGTCGTACCGGGCCGCTTTGAATCAGAAACACCAGCAGCGGCCACCACAGGACGGACAGCCCTAAAATAATCCCCGCGTACCACAGTTTCTCGCCGATCCCGGAATCTATCTGCAGTACTTGGGTAAACACCGCCAGGAAAAACAGCGTCGCCTTGGGGTTGAGCAGGTTGCACAGGTAGCCCTGTACGAAAGCGCTCTTCAGGCTGACCTGCTGCTGTGGCAGGTTGCCGACGTTCATCTTGCCGCCGCCGCGCGACAGCAGTGCCTGCACGCCGACCCAAATCAGATACGCCGCCCCGGCGTACTTCAGCAGATTGAACAGCCAGGGAGTGGTGGTAATCACCACCGCCAGCCCGGCGACGCAGTAGGACATATGGGTGGCGACGCCGCAGATAACGCCCAGCGCGGTGATCAGCGCGGGCAGCCGCTTATAGCGCGCCGCATTTTTAATCACCAGAAAGAAATCCGGCCCCGGCGACAGCATGCCCAGCGTGGCGATGCCGGCGACAAATAACGAGGTTTCAAGCATGTTCACAATCTCGGGAAAAAATGAGGACGGCATCGATAATAACGCCGCCGACCCTGATGCGCATCAATCCACCACCGCTATCTTCAGCAATATGATGAATATTCATGGAGCGGAGAGAGCGGGGCGGTATGGGGCAGGATCATAACATGAGCAGGCAGCAGCAACGTGAAGTGACGCGCCTGTGCATCCAGTGCGGGCTGCTGCTGTTGCAGCACGGCGCGGAAAGCATGCTGGTGGAGCAGCTGTCCGGCCGTTTGGGCCTGGCGCTGGGGATGGAGCGGGTAGAAAGCTCGATCTCGGCGAATGCCATCGTCCTGACCACCATCAGCCACGGTGAGTGCCTGACCAGCACGCGTAAAAACGTCGACCGTGGCATCAATATGCAGATGGTGACCGAGGTGCAGCATATCGTTATTTTGGCCGAGCACCGGCTGGCGGATGCGCAGGACGTCGCCAGACGCTTTGAAAAACTGCGGCCGCTGCGCTATCCGCGCCCGCTGGTGGTGCTGATGGTGGCGCTGTCCTGCGGCTGCTTCAGCATGCTGAACGGCGGCGGCCGGGACGCCTTTGCCGTGACTTTTGTCGCCAGCGGTCTGGCGATGTGGGTGCGGCAGTGGCTGACGCAGCGGCAGATGAATCCGCTGATTAACTTTTGCCTGACGGCGTTTGTTGCCACCTCGGTATCCGGCCTATTGCTGCGCCTGCCGCTGTTTAGCCAGACGGCGGGCGTGGCGATGGCCGCCAGCGTGCTGTTGCTGGTGCCGGGTTTTCCGCTGATCAATGCGGTAGCAGATATGTTTAAAGGCCATGTGAACACCGGGCTGGCGCGCTGGGCGATGGCCAGCCTGCTGACGTTGGCGACCTGTATTGGCGTGGTGATGGCGATGTCGCTGTGGGGGCTGCGGGGATGGGCATAAGTTTGCTGTGGGCGCTGATGCAGGACATGCTGCTGGCCGCCGTACCGGCGCTGGGGTTCGCGATGGTGTTTAACGTGCCGCGCCGCGCGCTGCGCTATTGTGCGCTGCTGGGGGGCGTCGGGCACGGCACACGCATGTTGCTGATGTGGCTGGGGATGAATATTGAGTGGGCCTCTTTTTTGGCGGCGGTGCTGATCGGCATGCTCGGCATCTCCTGGTCGCGTTGGCTGCTGGCGCATCCCAAAGTCTTTACCGTGGCGGCGGTTATTCCGATGTTCCCCGGCATTCCGGCCTATACCGCGATGATCTCGGTGGTGGAGCTGTCCCATCAGGGCTACAGCGAGGTGCTGATGGGGGTAGTTGTCAGCCATTTTCTCAAGGCCTGCTTTATCGTCGGGGCGCTGTCGATTGGCCTGTCGCTACCGGGGCTGTGGTTATATCGTAAACGGCCCGGCGTTTAGTTTATTGTTCGGTGTCATTAGCGATTCTGATAAGAGCTGTCTTATATATTCATATTGCTTGTTTACCCTATCGACGGCCGATGGGGCTTTACGTATAGTGTGTCCAATTTGAGCGGCTGGCGCTTTTAAGCTTGAGCGACAGGGAATATAACTGGCCGATTGGCGGTGGTGTACCGCGTTGTTCTCAGCCTGCTACAGCATATCCATTAGGTTTATACAGGGTTAAATAATGATCATTAGCCTGATCGCTGCGTTGGCGGCGGATCGCGTAATCGGCATGGAAAACGCCATGCCGTGGCACCTGCCGGCGGATTTAGCGTGGTTTAAACGTAACACGCTGAATAAACCGGTCATTATGGGTCGTAAGACCTTTGAGTCGATTGGTCGTCCGCTGCCGGGCCGTCACAATATCGTGCTGAGCAGCCGGCCGGGCAGCGAAACCGGCGTCACCTGGGCGACCTCGCTGGACGAGGCCCTGGCGGCGGCCGGCAATGTGGAAGAAGTGATGATCATGGGCGGCGGGCATATCTATACCCAATTTCTGCCGCGCGCCGACCGCCTGTATCTGACGCATATTGATGCGGAGATCGGCGGCGATACCCACTTCCCCGATTATGAGCCTGACGAGTGGGAAACCTCGTTCAGCGAATTTCATGATGCGGATGCGCAAAACTCCCACAGCTACTGCTTTGAGATTTTAGAGCGCCGTTAATTCCCCGCCATCCGATGACTTCAGCAGCCAGGGCGCAATGTATTTGCGCCCTGGCTGGTTTTGGCGCGTAAATTTTTTGCCGCCCGTTGCTTGTAACATTTTCGTCACACTTCCTGATTAGTATGAAGCCCAACTTTGAGCGCCCGGCCACTCTGGTGACTTTGAACCGTGGCGTCAGCTAACAGGAAGCGAAATCATGACGAATAACATTGAGCAATTAAACGCCGACCGCCTGATCGATCCGACCCGTCGTAAACTGTTATTGGGCAGCGCCGGCGCGGTGGGGCTGGCGGGCTTTCTCGGCGGCGGGATTTGGTCGGTATCCGGCGATGCGCTGGCGGCGGACCTGCCGGTCAACAAGCTGTTGGGCTTCAAAGGCATTGCCGCTTCGACCGCGGACGATATTGCTATTGCCGAAGGCTATAACGCCGAGGTACTGATTTCCTGGGGCGAACCGCTGGTCGACGGCGCGGCGGCGTTCGATCCGAACGGCGGCAACAGCGCGGCCGAGCAGGAGAAACAGTTCGGCGACAATAATGACGGCATGAGCTTCTTCCCGATTGACGATAACCACGGCGTGATGGCGATTAATAACGAATACGTCAACGAGCAGTATCTGTTCGCCCACGGCGGCGACAAGGCCACCAGTCTGGAAGACGTGCGTAAGTCGCAGGCGGCGCATGGCGTGTCGATCGTGGCGGTCAAACGCGTCGGCGATACGCCGCGTTGGGAAGTGGAGCGCCCGTCGCGCTATAACCGCCGTATTACCGCCAATACGCAGATGCAGTTCAGCGGCCCGGCCGCCGGCCATCTGCTGCTGCAAACCGCCGCCGATCCGAGCGGCCGCAAGGTGCTGGGCACTTTTGGCAACTGCGCCAACGGCAAAACGCCGTGGGGCACTTACCTGACCTGTGAAGAAAACTTCGATACCTACTTCGGCACCCAACAGGCGGATTACCAGACCACGCCGGAGCAAAAGCGTTATACGCTGAAGGCTAACGAGCCGGAACGCAACTGGCCGGACTTTGACGAGCGCTTCGACGTGGCGAAAAACCCGAATGAATTTAACCGCCACGGCTGGATTGTGGAAATCGATCCGATGAACCCGACCTCTACGCCGATCAAACACACCGCGCTGGGGCGCTTCAAGCACGAGAACGCGGCGGTCACGGTGGCGAAAAACGGCCGCCTGGTGGTGTATATGGGGGATGACGAGCGCGGTGAGCATATCTATAAATATGTCTCCAAAGGTAAAGTGGACAACGCCAATCCGGCCAATAACCGCAGCCTGTTGGATGAGGGCACGCTGTTTGTGGCGCAGTTCGACGGCGATGCCAGCGGCACGCCGCTGAAGGGAAAAGGGCGCTGGATCGCGCTGGAGTTCGGTAAAAACGGTCTGACGCCGGAAAACGGCTTCCGTGACGCTGCCGAAGTGCTGATTTTTGCCCGCAAGGCGGCGGCGCAGGTCGGCGCCACCAAGATGGACCGTCCTGAGTGGATCGCGGTGAACCCGCACGACGGGCGGGCTTACTGCACCCTGACCAACAACAGCAAACGCGGTGACGAAGGCATGCCGCTGAACCCAGCCAACCCGCGGCCGAAAAACATCTACGGCCAGATTATCCGCTGGGATGAGGGCGGCGACGCCACTGCGGAGCACTTTTCCTGGGATATGTTTGCGCTGTGCGGCAACCCGATTGCCCACCCGGAAGGCATGTATCGCGGCACGCCGAATATTACCGCCGAGAATACCTTTAACAGTCCGGACGGGTTGGGGTTCGACAGCGCGGGACGGCTGTGGATCCTGACCGACGGGAAGTACAGCAATAAGGGCGACTATCAGGGGCAGGGGAACAACCAGATGCTGGTGGGGGATCCGCAGAGCGGTGAAATCCGCCGCTTTATGGTCGGGCCGAAATCCTGTGAACTGACCGGCGTCACCTTCGCCCAGGATTACAAAACGCTGTTCGTTAACGTTCAGCATCCGGGGGAAGAGGGGGATTCTCACTTCCCGCACAACAGCCCGCGGCCGCGTTCGTCGGTGATTATGATTACCCGTAAAGACGGCGGCGTGATCGGCGCCTGACAGCGGGCAAAAGAAAAGGGCGGAATATTTTCCGCCCTCTCTTCAGGATGCCGCCAGCGTATCGCCGCCTTTCTCACTGCGCCGCGTCGACGGTTGAGTGAAGTAGCGTTTATCCTCCCAGCGCAGCATGGTCAGATCGCCCCCCCAGCAGCAGCCGGTATCCAGCGCGATGACGCCGTCCGGCGTGCCTTTGCCTTCCAGCGACGCCCAGTGGCCGAAAATAATGGTGTATTGTTCGTCCAGCAGTCGCGGCAGCTCAAACCAGGGCTTGAGCGGCGCAGGCGCGGTGCCGGGTGCGTCTTTGCTGATCATATCCAACTGGCCGTGCGGGAAACAGTAACGCATCCGCGTCAGCGCGTTGGTGCTAAAGCGCAGGCGGGCCAGACCGCTCAGCTGCGGCGTCCAGTTATTCGGCATATCGCCGTACATGGCGTCAAGGAACAGCGGATAGCTGTCGCTGCTGAGGACGGCTTCCACTTCGCGCGCGCACATTTTGGCGGTATCGAGATCCCACTGCGGCGTGATGCCGGCGTGAGCCATCACCAGTTTTTGCCGTTCATCAACCTGCAGCACCGGCTGACGGCGCAGCCAGTTGATCAGCTCATCCGCATCCGGCGCCTCCAGCAGGGGCGAAATGCGGTCTTTGGGCTTGTTGCGGCTGATGCCGGCATATACCGCCAGCAGATGCAGGTCATGATTGCCCAGCACCATGCGTACCGCCGGCCCGAGCGAGCGTACGTAGCGCAGCACCTCCAGCGAATCCGGGCCGCGGGCCACCAGATCGCCGGTTAACCACAGCGTGTCCTGCTGCGGGTCGAAAGAAACCTGGGCTAATAGCGACTGCAGTTCATCGAAACAGCCATGAACGTCGCCGATAAGATATGTCGACATGTTAGTGAATCAGCGTTGGGATGGCTAAGCGAAAGACCGGAATCGCAGTGCGGAACGGCTGACCCAAGTGGTCAACCATTTCATAGTGGCCTTCCATGGTGCCCAGCGGCGTTTCAAGCACCGCGCCGCTGGTATATTGGAATTCACCGCCGGGCAGGATCAGCGGCTGTTCGCCGACGACGCCTTCGCCCTGAACTTCGGTTTGGCGGCCGTTGGCGTTGGTGATCAGCCAGTAACGGCCCAGCAGCTGCACGTTGAAACGCCCCAGGTTGCGAATGGTAATGGTATAGGCAAAGACATAGCGTTCCTCCTCAGGCAGAGACTGGGATTCCACATACAGACTTTGCACCTGAATACATACGCGGGGTGAATCAATCATGACCACTTACTCCTTACTGCTGCGGCGCCGGATTGGCCGATAGCCAGTTTGCCAGCTTACAGTACTGCGCCACAGAAATATTTTCTGCTCTCAGTGCCGGATCGACCCCCAGCTCGCTCAGCTGCTCCGGGGTAAACAAATCGCCCAGGCTGTTGCGGATGGTTTTGCGGCGTTGGTTGAAGGCCTGGGTGGTAATGCGGCTCAGCATGCGCACATCGTCGACCGGGTGCGGCATCTCGCGGTGCGGCACCAGACGCACCACGGCGGAGTCGACCTTCGGCGGCGGCGCGAAGGCGGTCGGCGGGACTTCCAGCACCGGGATGACGTTGCAGTAGTATTGCGCCATCACCGATAAACGGCCGTACGCCTTGCTGTTCGGGCCGGCAACCAGGCGGTTGACCACCTCTTTTTGCAACATAAAATGCATGTCGCGGATAGCCTGAGTATAGCTGAAAAGGTGGAACATCAGCGGGGTGGAGATGTTGTACGGCAGGTTGCCGAACACCCGCAGCGGCTGGCCCGCCTGCTCGGCCATTTCGGCGAAATCCACCGTCATGGCGTCCTGCTGACGAATGGTCAGTTTGTCTTTCAGCTGCGGGTGGCTTTCCAGGCGTGCCGCCAGATCGCGGTCCAGCTCCACTACCGTCATGCGGTCCATACGCGCGCCGACCGGTTCGGTCAGGGCGCCAAGGCCGGGGCCGATTTCTACCACGGCTTCGCCCGGCTGGGGATGAATGGCCGAGACGATGCTATCGATGACAAACTGATCGGTTAAAAAGTTTTGTCCAAAGCGTTTGCGGGCAAAATGCCCTTGGTGGACTCTATTGTTCATTACAGTTATTTATCATTTTAATGGCGAGATTTAAGGCGGTTTTAAAACTGCCCACATCGGCGGTACCGGTGCCGGCCAGTTCCAGCGCGGTGCCGTGATCCACCGAGGTACGAATAAACGGCAGGCCGAGGGTGATATTCACCGCGCGGCCAAACCCTTGGTATTTTAGCACCGGCAGCCCCTGGTCGTGATACATCGCCAGCACCGTATCGGCATGTTGCAGATATTTGGGCTGGAACAGCGTATCGGCCGGTAACGGCCCGATCAGGTTAATGCCGCGTTCGCGCAGCGTTTCAAGCGCCGGAATAATGACGTCCAGCTCTTCACGGCCCATATGGCCGCCTTCTCCCGCGTGCGGGTTCAGCCCGCAGACGTAGATGTGCGGCTGCGCGATGCCGAATTTGGTTTTTAAATCATGGTCGAGAATGGTGATGACTTCGTGCAGGCTCTGCTCGCTGATGGCGCCCGGCACCGCCAGCAGCGGCAGGTGGGTGGTCGCCAGCGCGACGCGCAGCTCTTCGGTCGCCAGCATCATCACCACACGATCGCAGTGGCTGCGATCGGCAAAAAATTCTGTGTGGCCGCTGAACGGCACGCCGGCGTCGTTGATGACGCCCTTGTGTACCGGCCCGGTAATCAGCGCGGCGAATTCGCCGTTCAGGCAGCCGTCGCAGGCGCGCGCCAGGGTATCCACCACATAAGCGCTGTTGGCGACGTTGAGCTGGCCGCAGACCGTCGTCTCTGCCAGCGTAACCGGCAGCACCGTCAGCGTCGCGGCAGCCTGCGGCTGCGCCGGCGCGTCCGGCTGATAGTCGCGTAACGTCAGCGGCAGCCGTAGCTGCCGCGCGCGTTCAATCAACAGGGCCGGATCGGCGCAGACAACCAGTTCAACGGGCCACGCCTGTTGCGCCAGTGCTACGACCAAATCCGGCCCCACCCCGGCAGGTTCGCCGGGGGTTATCACGATACGTTTATTGTGCATTGCTGCCATCAAGAATTTTGACATAGGCGGCGGCGCGCTGTTCCTGCATCCAGGTCTGCGCTTCTTCAGCAAACTTGCGGTTGAACAGCATGCGGTAGGCGCGCTCTTTTTGCGCCGCGTCGGTTTTGTCCACCTTGCGGGTATCCACCAGCTGAATCAGGTGCCAGCCGAAGGAGGAGTGCACCGGCTTGCTGATTTCGCCTTTTTTCAGCTTCAGCAGCGCATCGCGGAACGCCGGATCGTAGATATCCGGTGATGCCCAGCCCAGATCGCCGCCCTGCAGGGCAGAGCCAGGATCCTGCGACAGCTGTTTGGCCTCGTCGGAGAATTTTGCTTTACCGCTGGCGATCGCCGCAGCGACTTCCTGCAGTTTGGTGCGAGCCTGATCGTCGGTCATTACCACGGACGGCTTCAGCAGAATATGGCGTGCGTGCACTTCGGTCACGGAAATAGACTGGTTGGCGCCGCGGACATCATTCACTTTCAGGATGTGGAAACCCACGCCGGAGCGGATCGGGCCGACGATATCGCCTTTTTTGGCGGTGACCAGACGCTCTGCGAACAGCGTCGGGATCTCCTGCAGTTTACCCCAGCCCATATTGCCGCCTTTCAGCGCCTGCGAGTCGGCGGAGTAGGTGATCGCCAGTTTGCCGAAGTCGGCGCCGCTGTTGATTTCGCCCACCAGGCGTTTCGCCAGCGTTTCCGCTTCATCAACCTGCTGCTGCGACGGGTTCTCCGGCAGCGGGATCAGGATGTGGCTGATGTTCATTTCGGTATCGCTGCCGTTCTGCGCGCCGACCTGTTTGGCCAGAGAATCCACTTCCTGCGGCAGAATAGTGACGCGGCGGCGAACTTCGTTGTTACGCACTTCGGTGATCAGCATCTCTTTGCGGATCTGCGAACGGTAGGTGTTGTAGTTCAGGCCTTCGTACGCCAGACGGCTGCGCAGCTGATCCGGCGTCATACGGTTTTGCGCCGCGATATTGGCGATAGCCTTGTCCAGATCGGCATCGTTGACGTTGATGCCCATCTTTTGCGCCATCTGCAGCTGGATGTTATCCATGATCAGGCGTTCAACGATCTGATGGCGCAGCGTTTTATCATCCGGCAGCTGTTGCCCGGCCTGTTGGGCATTGAGTTTGACCGACTGCAGTAAACCATTGACGTCGCTTTCAAGTACTACGCCGTTATCCACGACGGCGGCGACTTTATCAACTTCTTGGGGTGCAGCGAACGCGGTATTGGCGCAGACCACCAATCCGAGAATAAGCGTTCTCCAGTTATTCATACATTTCCCATTATGTAATCCGCAAGTGCGGGTTAAAGTTCTCGTTTTTCAAAGCATTACAAAGCATCAGAACGCACGCTGGTAAGGCAGAATGCCTGAGCGCAGCATTTCGCTGGTGCCAAGGCTGTGGTCGCTGCTCAGACCGCGAAGTTCGATGTTGAATGAAACTTTGTTGTCATATTTGCTGGTCTGGTTGCCGCGATCCCAGTCGGTGATCTTGCGCTCATAACCGATGTTAACCGCCCAGCAGCAGGTGTTATAACGCAGGCCGACCAACTGATCGGCGGACTGTTGCGCACGGGTATCATAGTAATACGCGCCAACCACGGCCCAACGGTCGGCAATCGGCCAGCTGGCGGTGACGCCCACCTGCGAGATACCGTCCTGATAGCCAGGGCTGGTGACCTGCGGCAGAGTGGCCTGAATATATTCCGGGCTGGCGTAGCGGTAGTTCAGCTGCACCATGCGTTCGCCGTCCTGACGGTACTCCAGCACCGCGTCGCCCAGGGCTACGCTGTCGAGGCGCGTATCGTACTGTACGCCGCCGCGCAGGCCCCAGCGATCGTCGATCTTCCAATAGGTGTCGCCGGCCCATACCACGCTGCCGGTGTCATCATTCTTGTCGTAATCGGAGTTGCTGTCTCCGGTACGCGAACGGCTGAAGTAATAGATTTGACCCACGGAAACGTTGAAACGTTCAACCAGCGCGTCATCATAAATGCGCGAGGTCAAACCGGTCGCCAGACGGTTCTGCGAAGCGATACGGTCCAGGCCGCTGTAGCTACGGTCGCGGAACAGGCCGGAGTAGTCGGTCTGCAGCAGCGTTGAGTCGTAGGAATAGATGTTGCTCTGGTCGCGGTATGGCACATACAGGTACTGCATGCGCGGCTCCAGCGTCTGGGTATAGCCTTGCGCCCAGTCCATATTGCGGTCGAACACCATTTTACCGTCGACCTTGAACTGCGGCATTACGCGGTTGACGGAGTCGTCCAGTTCCGGCGCGTCGCGGCCGTTACGGCTTTTATAGTTGGCCTTGAAGCCGTCCGGGATATCCTGCTGATAGTGGGTCGCCAGCAGTTTGACTTCGCTGTTCAGCGAGCCCCAGCCGTTGGTCATCGGCAGGCTCAGCGTCGGCTCCAGGTGCAGACGGGTGGCGTCCGGGCTGTACGGGTTGATATTGACGAACTTCGCCGCCTGACCGTACACGCGCAGATCGAACGGCCCCAGATCGTTTTTGTAGTAGTTCAGATCGATCTGCGGCAGCACCTTGTAGGACTCGGTGCTGGTGCGGTTGACGTCGTCATAGATCTGGAACTGCTTGGAAGCGATGGTGGCGTCGAAGTTTTCATCGGCATAACCGGCGCTGAATTTCTGCGTGGCGTAGCCGTCGGTGGTGGAACCGTATTGGGAGTCCAGATCGTTGAAATACTGCGAGTCGCTGACTTTGGTGTAGTCAACGTTGAAACGCCACACCTGATCCATCACGCCGTTGTGGTTCCAGTAGAACAGCCAACGGGTGTCGTCATCCTGCGGATGATCCTTGTTGTACTCGTTATCGCTCGGCAGCCAGTCCAGTTCGATGGTGCCCATGCCCGGCTGGGTCAGGTAGCGGAATTCGTTCTGCCACTGCAGGCCGCGTTTGGTCATATAGTGCGGCGTGATGGTGGCGTCAAAGTTAGGCGCAATATTCCAGTAATACGGCAGCATAAATTCGAAGCCGTTGTTACTGCCGTATTTCGCATTCGGGATCAGGAAGCCGGAGCGGCGCTTGTCGCCCACCGGCAGCTGCAGATACGGGCTGTAGAACACCGGAACGCCGGCGATTTTAAAGCGCGCGTTCCAGATTTCCGCCACCTGTTCTTCGCGGTCGTGAATGACTTCGGAACCGACCACGCTCCAGCTGTTGTCGCCCGGCAGACAGGAGGTGAAAGAGCCGTTTTCCAGAATGGTGTAACGGTTCTGGCCGCGCATCTTCATTTTGTCTGCGTCGCCGCGCCCCTGACGGCCGACCATCTGATAGTCGCCCTGATAGACGTCGGTGTCTTTGGTATTCAGGTTTGACCAGGCCTTCGGCCCTTTCAGTTTGATCTGGTTATCGTCATAGTGCACGTCGCCGGTGGCGGTGACGGTGCGTACCGGATCGTTCTTACCGGCGGCCTGCACCTGGTTAAGTTCTACCTGTTTGGCGGTCAGCGTGCTGTTGCCCTGTTCGATCTTGACGTTGCCGCTGAAGACGGCGTTGCCTTGATCGGCACGGGAATCATCAGAGTTGATGGTGACCGGCAGGGAATTGGGATCGCCGCTGACAAGCGGTTTATCATAAGTCGGTACGCCGAGCATGCACTGCTCGGCGAGATCGGCCAGCGCGTGCTGACTGTAAAGTGCCGTCCAAATCATTGTGGCCAGCAGTGTTGGGAAACTTTTTTTCATACGCGGTTTTGGTGTTCCGTCATCAGAGGCGTCATGTCCGGCAAACGGTCAGAGACTATATCACTCATCTACGTTGCGCTACTGTTAAATCCTGCCGTTTCACTGCTCTGTTGTTAGGTGCTGCAGTAAATGACAGGTATGATAATCGAAATCTTGGGAAAAATCGCCTAACCCTTAGCTGATTACGGCGACGGGCAGCGTGCTGAAAGTAATATAATTGAGGAGTATATGCAGTATTGGGGAAAACTGCTCGGAGTCATTGTCGCCGTTTGGGCTGGCGCGGGCTTCTGGGGCGTAGTTTTGGGGCTGATTATCGGCCATATGATCGATACTGCGCGCAACAATAAGCGCAGCCGGGGCTTTTTCGCCGGTCAGCAAACGCGGCAAACGCTGTTTTTCCGCACCACTTTTCAGGTCATGGGGCACCTTACCAAATCAAAAGGGCGCGTGACCGAAGCCGATATTCAGGTCGCCAGCCTGTTTATGGATCGCATGCAGCTGCATGGCGAATCGCGCACCGCGGCGCAGCAGGCGTTCCGCGAGGGCAAGGAGAGCCATTTCCCGCTGCGTGAGTCGCTGCAGCAGTTCCGCAGCATCTGTTTCGGTCGTTTCGATCTGATTCGGATGTTTCTGGAAATTCAGATCCAGGCGGCCTTTGCCGACGGCTCATTGCACCCTAATGAACGCCAGGTGCTGTATGTGATCGCCGAAGAGCTGGGGATTTCGCGCGCGCAGTTTGACCAGTTCCTGCGCATGATGGAAGGCGGCCAGCAGTTTGGCGGCGGTTATCAGCAACAGGGCGGTTATTCGCACGGCGGCTACCAGCAGGCGCAGCGTGGCCCGACGCTGGAAGACGCTTGTAAGGTGCTGGGGGTCAACAGCAGCGACGACGCGGCAACCATTAAGCGCGCCTACCGTAAGCTGATGAGCGAGCACCATCCGGATAAGCTGGTGGCGAAGGGGCTGCCGCCGGAAATGATGGAAATGGCCAAGCAGAAGGCGCAGGAAATTCAGTCGGCGTACGATCTGATCAAGCGCGAGAAAGGCTTCAAGTAAGGCATGCCTGCAGGTTTCCCGGCAAGGGCGTCATTGGGCCGTTGCCGTGGAAGCCGTACAGCGTCAGAAATCTGCTTCGGCGCGAAAGTGCATCGGCGTCTGAAATACCGGATGGGTGATGCGCAACTCCTGTGCGTGCAGCTGCAGACGCGACGCCATGGCTTTGGCCGCCGGCGGCGCGTAAAAGCCGTCGCCGAGGATCGGATGGCCGAGCGCCAGCATATGCACCCGTAGCTGGTGCGAACGCCCGGTGATCGGCGTCAGCAGCACCCGGGTGCTGCCGTCGGCGTCGCGCGACAGCACCCGGTATTCCGTTTGCGCCGCCTTGCCGGTTTCAAAACACACCTTTTGCAGCGGGCGATTCGGCCAGTCGCAAATCAGCGGTAAATCCACCAATCCTTCATCCTGCGCCAGATGCCCCCATACGCGGGCAATGTAGGATTTTTTCGGCTCGCGTTCGCGGAACTGACGTTTGAGTTCGCGCTCCGCCGCTTTGTTCAACGCCACGACGATCACGCCGCTGGTGGCCATATCCAGCCGGTGCACCGATTCGGCCTCGGGAAAATCGGCCTGAATGCGTGTCATCAGGCTGTCTTTGTTTTCCGGCGCCCGCCCCGGCACCGACAGCAGGCCGCTGGGTTTGTTGACCACGATAATATGCGCATCCTGATACAGGATGTGCAGCGGGTCGGTAGGGGGATTGTAGGGTTCCATGTTGGCTCCGCGGAGAAAGGCCGAACGGGGAGCTTGTGCTCCCCGTGCATCGCCGGTTATTGGTGAGTGACAACCACCAGACGAATGGCGTCCAGACGCCAGCTGGCGTCGTTAAGGTTTGCCAGCACCTGCTTACGGTTGAACTCCAGCGTTTCGACTTCGTCGTCGCGGATATTCGGGTTGACCGCCTTCAGCGCTTCCAGACGCGCCAATTCGTTGCTCAGCTTATCGTCGGCCTCTTGTTTGGCCTGCTCGATCAGCGTACGCGCCTCGGCTTCCACCAGGCTTTCCGCCTGCTGCAGCATGGCGTGTACGTCCTGCTGGACGGCGTTGACCAGCTTGCTGGAGGTATGGCGGTTAACGGCGTTCAGCTGGCGGTTAAAGCTTTCAAATTCCACCTGCCCCGCCAGATTGGTGCCTTTGCGGTCCAGCAGCATGCGGATCGGCGTTGGCGGCAGGAAGCGCGTCAGCTGCAGATGCTTCGGCGCCTGCGCTTCGACCACGTACACCAGCTCCGCCAGCAGCGTACCGACCGGCAGCGCCTTGTTCTTCAGCAGCGACAGCGCGCAGCTGCCGGTATCGCCGGAGACGATCAGGTCCAGTCCGTTGCGGATAATCGGATGTTCCCAGCTGACGAACTGCGCGTCTTCACGCGACAGCGCCTGCTCACGATCGAAAGTCACGGTGCAGCCGTCCTGCGGCAGGCCCGGGAAATCCGGCACCAGCATATGGTCGGACGGCGTCAGCACGATCAGGTTATCGCTGCGGTCTTCCTGATTGATACCGACAATATCAAACAGGTTCAGCGCGAAGCTCACCAGATTGACGTCGTTGTCTTGTTCGGCGATGGCGTCCGCCAGCGCCTGCGCTTTGTCGCCGCCGTTGGAGTGCATCTCCAGCAGACGGTCGCGTCCCTGTTCCAACTGGGCTTTCAGCTGGTCATGCTGCTGGCGGCACTCGTGGATAAACTCGTCCAGCCCGGCCTGCTCGGTCGGTGCGGCGAGGTAGCCGATCAGGCGCTCGTAGCTGCTGTCATAGATGGTGCGGCCGGTCGGGCAGGTGTGTTCAAAGGCGTCCAGGCCTTCATGGAACCAGCGTCCCAGCACCGCCTGCGCGGTGTTTTCCAGATACGGCACCATGATCTGAATATCGTGCTGCTGGCCGATACGGTCCAGACGGCCGATGCGCTGCTCCAGCAGATCCGGGTTGAACGGCAGATCGAACATCACCAGCTGGCTGGCGAACTGGAAGTTGCGTCCTTCAGAGCCGATTTCAGAGCACAGCAGCACCTGGGCGCCGTCCTCTTCGGAAGCGAAGTAGGCGGCCGCCCGATCGCGTTCGATGATGCTCAGCCCTTCGTGGAACACCGCGGCGCGGATGGCTTCCCGCTCGCGCAGCACCTGTTCCAGCTGCAGGGCGGTGGTCGCCTTGGCGCAGATCACCAGCACTTTTTCATGGCGGTTGGCGATCAGGTAGTTCAGCAGCCACTCAACGCGCGGGTCAAAGTTCCACCAGGTGGCGTTTTCGCCCTCAAACTCCTGATAGATCTGCTCCGGGTACAGCATGTCGCGCGCGCGGGCTTCCAGGCTCTTTTTCGCGCCCATGATGCCGGACACTTTGATCGCCGTCTGGTACTGGTCAGGCAGCGGCAGCTTGATCTGGTGCAGGTTACGGTGTGGGAAGCCTTTGACGCCATGGCGGGTGTTGCGGAACAGCACGCGGCTGGTGCCGTGGCGGTCCATCAGCATGGTCACCAGCTCCTGACGAGCGGACTCGCTGTTTTCGCCGTCGCCGTTGGCCGCTTTCAGCAGCGGTTCGATATCCTGCTCTTCGATCAGCTCGCCCAGCAGGTTCAGTTTGTCGTTGGCCAGATGCTCACCGCTCAGCAGCAGGGTGACGGCGTCGGCCACCGGACGGTATTTTTGCTGTTCGGTGACGAACTCCTGATAGTCGTGGAAACGGTTCGGATCCAGCAGGCGCAGGCGGGCGAAGTGGCTCTGTTGCCCCAGCTGTTCCGGCGTTGCCGTCAGCAGCAGTACGCCGGGGGTATGTTCCGCCAGCTGCTCGATGACCTGGTATTCGCGGCTCGGGGCGTCCTCGCTCCAGGCCAGGTGGTGGGCTTCATCGACCACCAGCAGGTCCCACTGGGCGTCGGACAGCTCTTCCAGGCGCTGTTTGTTGCGGCGCACAAAGTCCAGCGAGCAGATCACCAGCTGTTCGGTTTCGAACGGGTTGCTGCTGTCGAGCTTGGCTTCGGCGTAGCGGCTGTCGTCGAACAGCGAGAAGTACAGATTGAAGCGGCGCATCATCTCCACCAGCCACTGATGCTGCAGCGTTTCCGGCACCACGATCAGCACGCGCTCGGCGCGGCCGGCCAGCAGCTGCTGGTGGATAATCATGCCGGCTTCGATGGTTTTGCCCAGGCCGACTTCGTCCGCCAGCAATACGCGCGGCGCATGGCGCTGGCCCACTTCATAGGCGATGTGCAGCTGGTGCGGGATCAGGCTGGCGCGCATGCCGCGCAGGCCGGCGAACGGCAGACGATACTGCTCGCTGAGGTATTTGCGCGCGCGGAAGCGCAGCGCGAAACGATCCATACGGTCAATCTGACCGGCGAACAGGCGGTCCTGCGGTTTGCTGAAGGTGAGCTTGCTGTCCAGCAGCACTTCACGCATCGCCACGCCGCTTTCCTGCGTGTCCGTGCGGGTGCCGATATAGGTCAGCAGCCCGTTGTCCTCTTTCACTTCCTCTACCTGAAGCTGCCAGCCTTCATGGCTGGTGATGGTATCGCCCGGGTTAAACATCACGCGGGTGATGGGTGAATCATTTCTGGCGTAGAGACGGTTTTCACCGGTGGCGGGGAAAAGCAGGGTAATCATGCGCGCATCCAGCGCCACGACGGTTCCCAGACCTAATTCGCTTTCCGTGTCGCTGATCCAGCGTTGACCAAGAGTAAAAGGCATATATTATCGGCTCGATTCTTTTAAGTAAGTCTTCTCGCTGCGGCGCAGCGCCTGTTCATACCCGTTTATTCTGATTGGGCGGGCAATAGCTGTTCACTCCATGCGGACGTCGCAAGACGGCATGGTCAGTGGTTAAGAATTTGGGAAGGGCGCTATGGTAATGGAAGGCGGCGCGTTCGTCACCTGCAAAACCGGAGGAATTTTATCTTCCCGCATTCTGTCCTAACACGCCCGTTCCGTGGGGTTTTCCCGATCCGTGCTGGTATCAAAACAATCCCATCTGCCCGGTAACCAGGGTGGTAAAATCATCGTGCAGGAAGGGAAGTATAGCGTCTGCCACCGGTTGCAGCTGGCGCTCCAGGTAATGTTGGTAGTCGAGCGGCGAACTTTGCGTTTCCAGCGGCTCCGGCCCGGCCAGGGTGATCACATAGCTGATCCAGCCGCCGTTTTGGTACTGCAGCGGGCGACCCTGCCGGCGGTTATAGTCGTCGGCGATGCGCGCCGCCCGGACGTGCGGCGGCACGTTGCGCTGATAGTCGTCCAACTGGCGCCGCAGGCGTTTGCGGTATACCAGCTGATCGTCAAATTCGCCGGCCAGCGTTTTGGCGACGTAGTCGCGCACAAAGTCCTGATACGGCTGGCGCAGGAAAATACGCTGATATAGCTGCTGCTGGAACTGCTGCGCCAGTGGCGTCCAGTCGGTGCGCACCGTTTCCAGCCCTTTATACACCATCTGCGGTTCGGCGCCGGGCCTGGCGATCAGGCCGGCATAGCGTTTTTTACTGCCCTGTTCCGCGCCGCGGATGGTGGGCATCAGAAAGCGGCTGTAGTGGGTTTCAAACTCCAGCTCCAGCGCGCTGGTCAGCCGGTAGTTCTGCTGCAGATGCTGTTGCCACCACTGATTGACATATTGCACCAGCTCGCGGCCGATCTGCGTCGCCTGCTGTTCGTCGTGCGCCTGTTTCAGCCAGACGAAGGTGGAGTCGGTATCGCCGTAAATTACCTGATAGCCGCGGGCTTCGATCAGTTCCCGGGTTTGCCGCATGATCTCATGGCCGCGCAGGGTGATCGATGACGCCAGCCGGGGATCGAAGAAGCGGCAGCCGCTGGCGCCAAGCACGCCGTAGAAGGCGTTCATAATGATTTTCAACGCCTGCGACAGCGGCTTGTTGTGCTGTTGTTTCGCCTGTTCGCGCCCCTGCCAGATCTGGCTGACGATCGCCGGCAGGCTGTGTTTGCTACGTGAGAAGCGCGCGTTGCGAAAGCCGGGCACCGAATCGGCATCGTCCGGGTGCTGCATGCCCTCCACCAGCCCGACCGGATCAATCAGGAAAGTACGGATGATCGAGGGGTACAGGCTTTTGTAATCCAGCACCAGCACCGAGTCATACAGGCCGGGCTGTGAATCCATCACGAAGCCGCCGGGGCTGTGCTCTTCCGGCAGTTCGCCGAGGTTGGGCGCCACGTAGCCCTGACGATGCATGCGCGGCATATACAGATGGCTGAAGGCCGCTACCGAACCGCCGCTGCGGTCCGCCGCCAGCCCGGTGACGGTGGCGCGCTCCAGTAAGAAGGGCAGCAGTTCGGTGGCGGCGAAAATCCGCGTCACCAGCTCGCAGTCTTTCAGGTTATAGCGCGCCAGCGCCGGTTTATCTTCGGCAAACTGCCGGTCGATTTCCGCCATGCGCTGGTAGGGGTTATCGATGGACTTGCCTTCTCCCAGCAGGGTCTGCGCCACGTATTCCAGGCTGAAGGAGGGGAAGTTCCAGGTGGCGGACTTCAGCGCTTCAATACCGTCGATAATCAGCCGGCCGGCGGCGGAGCAAAAGAAGTGGTTTTGTTTAAAGCCGTGTTCGCGCCACTCCAGCGGGCTGCCGCCGCGGCCGAAAAGCAGCGGGATCTGGTAGCGTTCGGCGTGTTTTTGCAGCACGCGCAAATCAAACTGGATCAGGTTCCAGCCGATGATGGCATCCGGGTCGTGGCGCTCCAGCCACTGGTTCAGGCGCTCCAGCAGCTGCGGCCGGCTGGTGCAGTACTCCAGCGCGAAATCCAGCGGCTCGCTGCCGCCGTTGGGCGGCCCGAGCATATATACCTGCCGCTGGCCGCAGCCTTCCAGCGCAATGGAGTACAGTTCGCCGTGGGCGGTGGTCTCAATATCCAGCGATGCCAGTTTCAGCTGCGGACGGTAGTCCGGCGCCGGCTTCATCTGGCCGTTAAGCCATACGCCGTCGCCGCCGGAGCGCCCGCTGAACCAGACCGGCGCGGTGATAAAGCGCTCCATCAGATAGCGCTCCGGCGGACGGATATCGGCCTCATAGACGCTGACGCCGTTCTCCTTCAGCACTTTTTCCAGCTTGATCAGCTGACGATGCTGGCGGCAATACAGCCCCAGCACCGGTCGGGCGTGAAAATCCTGCAGCGGCAACGCTTTCAGCTCCCAGTGCCGTTCGCCGCGCAGCAGCAGTTCCGCCCGCTGGCGCTGCTCTGCGGGAATAAACGCTACCGAGGTCTGCGGCGGCAGGCGCAGCCGTTGCGGGCCGCGATCCGTCGCCAGCCAGAATTCGACTTCGGTACCGGCTGGCGTATCGCGCCAGTGGCGGGTGAGCAGGAAACCCTGCATCGGGGATGCGGCGTTATCGTTCAAGGCGGTATTTATCTGCGTAGCCGAATAGGAAGGCATCGCGCGGGCGGCGCCGATGCGTTGTCAGACGTAAAGTATAACATGGTTTTTTATACAGTATTGCATCCCCTGTGGCCGCGCTGCCAAAAACGCATACAATTCAGGAGTTGACTCACTCTGGCCTGCACCGGACAATCCTTCGCCCAGGCGCTTTAGATAACGAACAGAGGTTTGATGGAAGCCTATTTACAACATTTGCTCGCTCAATCATTGGCTTTCACTCTGATGGTCATTTTTTTGGTGACCTTCCTGGAATCGCTGGCGCTGGTGGGGTTGCTGCTGCCGGGCACCGTGATGATGGCCAGCGTTGGCGCACTGATCGGCAGCGGCCAGGTGGATCTGTATCTGGCCTGGGCGGCCGGCGGCATCGGCTGTTTCCTCGGCGACTGGATCTCCTATTTTATCGGCCGGGCGTTTAAAGAGCCGCTGCACCGCTGGTCGTTCCTGCAGAAGCATAAGGCGATGCTTGACCGCACCGAACATGCGCTGCATCAGCACAGCATCTTTACCGTGCTGCTGGGGCGTTTCGTCGGGCCGACGCGGCCGCTGGTGCCGATGGTGGCCGGCATGCTCGATTTACCGCCGTATAAATTTGCGTTGCCGAATATTATCGGCTGCATTACCTGGCCGCCGGTCTACTTCTTCCCCGGCATTCTGGCGGGGGTGGCGATTGATATTCCGTCCTCGGACAACAGCGCGCTGTTTAAGTGGCTGCTGTTTGGTTCGATAGTCCTGCTGTGGCTGGCCGCCTGGCTCAGCTGGCGCTGGTGGCGGGAAGACAAACGCGGCAGCGACCGACTGAGCCGCTGGCTGACGCCGCTGCGGCTGCGTATGGCCTGCGTGGTCGGCTGGATCGCCGCCGCTGTCTGCTGTTACCTGATGAGCCAGCAGCCGCTGATGCCGGTATACCGCCATCTGTTGTGGCAGGTGCTGGCCGGGTAATCTGGGGGGCGGAGTGTTCCGCCCCGTTTCATTACTGGAAAAACGCTTCCAGCTGTTCAAACACCCGCAGGTCTTCGCTGTGGCGTTTTACCTGCAGCACATCCTCCAGCTTTTCCACCTGACTGATCATCTGAACCAGCCGCTGGTCATCGGCCACCAGCAGCCAGATGCGGCTCTGCCTGCCGTCTTTCAGCGGCATACACAAAATGCCTTCCACGTTAAACGCACGGCGGGCGAACAGGCCGCAGACGTGCGACATCACGCCGGGATGGTTGCGGACCGCCAGTTCGAGAATGACCTGTGATTTCTGTTGGGGTTGTAGCATGGCTTATTCTCCAATCATGTCGATGTTGGCGGCGCCCGGCGGCACCATCGGGAAGACTTTTTCGTTAGTGTCGATCAGCGCGTGGATCAGGCACGGGCCGGGACGCGCAATGGCCTCCGCCAATGCGGCCTGCGGATCGGCGGCGGCGTTCAGGTCGCAGGTGTCCAGCCCGAAGCCGGCGGCAATGGTCAGGAAATCGGTACGCTGCGGATAAGCGGCGGCAAAGATGCGCTGCTGATAGAACAGGGTTTGCTGCTGATGCACCAGTCCCAATGCCTGGTTGTTCATCAGGATGATTTTGACGTCCAGATGGTGCTCGGCCGCGGTGGCCATCTCCTGAATGTTCATCATCAGGCTGCCGTCGCCGGAAAAACACAGCACTTTACGCTGCGGTTCGGCCAGCGCCGCGCCGATCGCCGCCGGCAGACCGAAGCCCATGGTGCCCAGCCCGCCGGAGGTCAGCCACTGGCGCGGACGGCGCAGCGGATAGGCCTGCGCCACCCACATCTGATGCTGGCCGACGTCGGTGGTGACGATGGCGTTTTCATCCACGCAGCGCGCGGCGGCCAGCACCAGTCCGTAATGGCTGAGCGGTTTGTCGGCGTGCGGCATGCTGAACGGAAATTCGCGCTTGAGGTCGTTGACGGTATTCAGCCAGGCGCTGCGCGGCTGGGCGTCGATCTGCGACAGCAGCTGTTGCAGCACCTGCCCGACATCGCCGTGGATCGCCACCTGCGGCTGTTTTACCTTGCCCAGCTCCGCCCGGTCGATATCTACGTGGATGATTTTGGCGTTCGGGCAGAACTGCTCGGTTTTGCCGATAGCGCGGTCGTCAAAGCGCGCGCCCAGCACCACCAGCAGATCGGCCTCCTGCAGGATAAAGTTGGTGCTGCGCGCGGCGTGCATGCCCAGCATCCCCAGCGATAACGGATGGTCGACCGGCATGGCGCCCAGCGCCATCAGCGTCATGGTGGTCGGCAGGCTGGCGCGCTCGGCCAGCTGCAGCGCGGCGCGGTGCGCGTCGGCGCAGATAATGCCGCCGCCCAGATAGAGAATCGGCCGCTGGGCTTGATTGATCATCGCCGCCGCCCGGGCCACGTCGGCGGGGTTGAAGGCCGGCGCGGCGTCTGGCTGCGCCAGCGGCGGCAACTGGTCCAGCTCAATCTCGGCGGTTTGAATATCCTTCGGCACGTCGATCCACACCGGGCCGGGGCGGCCGGATTCGGCAATGCGGAACGCATCGCAGATTACCTGCGGCAGCTCACGGATGTCGCGTACCAGATGGTTGTGTTTGGTGATCGGGATGGACATGCCGTAGGTGTCCACTTCCTGAAAGGCGTCGGTGCCGATCATTGAGGAGGGCACCTGGCCGGTAATGCACACCAGCGGAATGGAGTCGAGCTTGGCGTCGGCGATGGCGGTGACCAGGTTGGTGGCGCCCGGGCCGCTGGAGGCGATGCAGACCGCCGCTTTACCGTTGGCGCGCGCCATGCCCTGCGCCATAAAACCGGCGCCCTGTTCGTGACGCGCCAGCACGTGACGGATGGTGGCGCTTTGGCTTAACGCGTCATACAGCGGCAGCGCAGCGCCGCCGGGAATGCCGGCGACGGTGGTGATGCCCTGACGCTCCAGCAGATGAACGATCAGCTGCGCGCCGGTAAAGCGTTTGCCTGCGTGAGGCGTGCCCGTAATTGCCATGTTCCTGTCCTTTCTCAAGGCCGGTGAGCTTTGGCGGGCAGGGTGCTAAAACAAGAAACCCCGCCCGGTTTGCGCCGGCGGGGTTTGGGAATCGATGCGTTGATTCGGACCCTACGGCGCATTGCCGACGACCACCACCACACGCACGACGACCACCGCGGCTGGTAGCGCGGTAACTAGTAGGGTCGAAGTCAGCGAGGATGCGATCACAGGGAACCTTATCATCAGTAAAAAACTCAGGATTTTATAAAAGCACAGGTGCAAAATTCGCACAACCGCTTTATTGCCGCAGCATAAAAAACGCGCGTCAGATCACGCTTTTCCGTTGATGCCCAAGATATGCGCTGCGGGGGCGCTGCCGTCCAGCAGCGGCTGCGTCGGGCCGTCATAATAGATGCGGCCGTCCACCACCAGCAGCGTGCGCGGGGCGATGCGCGCGGCGTCGTCCAGGTTGTGCGACACCATCAGCAGCGTCAGTTCGCGCTGTCGGCACACCGTATCCAGCAATTGCAGCATCTCGCCGCGCAGCGCCGGGTCGAGCGCAGAGAAAGGTTCGTCCAGCAGCAGAATCGGCCGCTGGCGGATCAGACAGCGGGCCAGCGCGGCGCGCTGGCGCTGGCCGCCGGAGAGCTGCGACGGCAGGCGCGGCAGGTGTTCCGTCAGGCCGACCTGATCGGCTATCTGCGCCAGCTGCCGTTTTTGCCCGGCGTTCAGCCTGAGACCGGGATCCAGCCCCAGCCCGATGTTTTGTTCCACCGTCAGGTGGGCGAACAGATTGTTTTCCTGAAACAGCATCGACACCGGCCGCTGCGCCGGCGGCGTGCGGGTATGGTCGTCGCCGTCAAGACGCAGGCTGCCGCCGTCCGCGCTCAGAAAGCCGGCAATCAGGCTGAGCAGGGTGCTTTTCCCCGCGCCGCTCGGCCCGAGCACCGCCACGCGTTCGCCCGGGCGGATGCGGAGATCAAAGCGTATCGGCAGGTGCTCATACAGGTAGGTCAGTTGGTTAAGTTCTATCATCGCGGCCCGGTAAACGTTCAATCAGGGTAAAGAGCAGGAAGCACAGTAGCAACAATAACAGGGCGGTGACCGCGCCGTCATTGCTGCGATAGGCGCCGATTTGCTGGTAAAGATAGAACGGCAGGGTGCGGAACTGCTCGTTGCCGAACAGCGCCACCACGCCGAAATCGCCGATCGACAGCACGCAGGCGAAGGCCAGCGCCTGTGCCAGCGGGCGACGCAGGGCGCGCAGTTCGATCCAGCGCAGCCGCCGCCAGCCCTGCATGCCCAGCGACAGGCACAGCGGGTTGTAGCGCTCCGCCACGTCGCGCATCGGGTTTTCCAGCACTTTCAGCGCATAGGGCACCGCCATCAGCGCGTTGGTCAGGATCACCAGCGCATAGGGCGACTGCGGCAGCCCGACGGTGTCGTTCAGCAGCAGGAAAAAGCCGGTAGCCAGCACGATGCCGGGCATCGCCAGAATCAGCATGCCGCTCAGTTCCAGCGCCTGGCCCCAGCGTCGCTGTTGGCGCAGTTTCAGCTCGCGACTGCTCCACAACAGCATCATGGTCAGCAGCAGGCATAGCAGGCCGGCGCCGACGGCGATGCGCAACGAGGTGAACAGCGCCTGCCACAGCGCCGGCTGCTGCAGCACGCTGGCGATTGCCTGATTGGCGCCGTCGACCACCACCGCCAGCAGCGGCGGCAGCAGTAATAGCAGAGCGGCGACGATCAGCAGCGCATCGGTCAGACGCCGGCGGCGGCTGTCCTGCGGGTTGCGCCATTGAATCGCCTGCGTTGCGCCCACCGGCAGCGCCTGGCTGAGACGCTGGCTGAGCATCACCAGCCCCAGACAGCAGGCCAGCTGGATCAGTGCCAGCAGCGCGGCGTGGCTAAGGTCATAGTCGTAGCTCAGCGCCTGGTAGATGGCCAGCTCGATGGTGGTGGCCTGCGGCCCGCCGCCCAGCGAGAGTACGGTGGCGAAACTGGCGAAGCAGAGCATGAAGATCAGCGCGCCGCCCGGCAGTATCTGCCGGCGCAGCGCCGGCCATTCGACAAAGCGGAACTGCTGCCAGCCGTTCATGCCCAGCTGTGCGGCAAGCTGGCGCTGTTCAACCGGCACGTTTTCCAGCGCCTGCAGCAGCAGGCGGGTCGCCAGCGGCAGGTTGAAGAACATATGCGCCAGCAGAATCCCCTGCAGGCCGTAAGGCGAGAACTGATAGTCGAGCCCCAGCCAGGCGCACAGCGCCGCCAGCCAGCCCTGCCGGCCGTAGACGCTGAGCAGGCCGAACACCGCCACCAGCACCGGCAGCACCAGCGTCATGGCGCATAAACGCAGCAGCAACGCGCGGCCGGGGAAGCGGCGGCGGTACAGCGCCCGCGCCAGCAGGATGGCGGGCAGCACCGAGATCAGCGCCGACAGCAGCGCCTGCCAGAAGGTGAAGCGCACCACGTGCCACAGGTAGTCATCCTGCCATATCGACAGGGCGTCGCTGTGCGGCGCATGGTTCAGCAGCGAACCGAAGGCCAGCGCGGCCACCAGCAGAATCAGGCCGGAGGCCAGCAGCCCCGGCCACAGCCAGTGGGGGATTAACGGCTGACGGCGCTTTGCCATGAACGGATCCAGTTGCCTCGCTGTTTTGCCACCTCATCCGCGCCATATTGCAGCGCGGTCTGCGGCACCGGCAGTTGCGCAAAGCCGGCCGGCAGAGGGGTTTTGATCGCCGGATACATCCAGTTGCCGGTCGGGATGGCGTTCTGGAACGCCGGCGTCAGCATAAACTGCATAAAGCGCTCCGCCAGCTGCGGATGGCGGCTGGCCTGCAATTTAGCGGCGACCTCGACCTGCAGGTAGTGCCCTTCGCTGAAGTTGGCGGCGGCGTAAGCGTCTTTTTTCTCTTCAAGCAGATGGTAGGCCGGCGAAGTGGTATAGCTCAGCACCAGATCGCCTTCTCCTTTCAGGAACAGACCGTAGGCTTCGCTCCAGCCTTTGGTGACGGTGACGGTTTTCTTCGCCAGCTTCTGCCAGGCCTGCGGCGCGGCGTCGCCATAGACTTTCTGCATCCACAGCAGCAGGCCGAGACCCGGGGTGCTGGTGCGCGGATCCTGATAGATCACTTTCCATGGTTGGTCGCTTTCCACCAGCTCTTTCAGGCTCTTCGGCGGGTTTTTCAGCCGGTCTTTGTTGTAGACAAAGGCGAAGTAGCCGTAGTCATAGGGGATAAAGGTGCTGTCCTGCCAGCCGCCGGGCACGTTCAGCCGCGAGTGGTCCACCGTGCTGGCGGCGAACAGTCTGGTCTGGCGCGCCGCCTGCAGCAGGTTGTTATCCAGCCCCAGCACCACGTCCGCCTTGCTGTTTTTGCCTTCCATCCGCAGACGATTAAGCAGTGAGACGCCGTCTTCCAGCGCCACGAATTTCAGTTCGCAGTTGCAGTCGGCCTCAAAGGCTTTTTTGATTGCCGGGCCAGGGCCCCAGTCGGCGGCGAAGGAGTCGTAGGTGTAAACCGTCAGCGTGTCTTTCGCCAGCGCCGGCGCGGCGGCCAGCAGCAACAGGCAAGGCAGGAATTTCTTGATCACTTTGCACTCCTGATAGTTAGGGCAGCAAAGGCATCTGAGGGGCTCCTGGGGAGCCGGTTGGCTGGCACTCAAATCCCTCCGCCGGTATTAGCCGGTTCAGGTTCGACGGGTTTGCTCTCAGCGAAAACCTTGTTCCGCACCCCGTTGAGACGGCGCTATTGTAAAGAGTTAGCGCCGCCGGCGAAAGATGCTTATGTCTCCGGCGGCGCGAACCAGGCGGATTTGAAGTCGAACCAGCCCAGCGTATTCATCCGTACGCCGCGCATGCTGCGCTGGCCGTGCAGCTGCAGCCAGTGATGGAACAGCGGATGCAACTGATGCTGGCTGACCAGCCGGCGACAGAACTCCGCCAGCGGCAGGCGGTTGTCGCGCCACAGCGCGGCGTCCTGCGCCAGATCTTCGCTCATGCAGTGTTGCAGCAGCGGCAGCTCATACAGGGTGGCGAACAGTGAGAATTCCAGCGGCAGGGTGAAATTGGCGCTGCCGAGCCACAGATCGCTCTGCGCCTCTCCCCGGTGCCAGACGTCGTAATCGACGATATTGACCGTCAGTTCTACACCGTGCTGCGCCAGCAGCGGCTGCAGGGCGTCGCCGATGGCGTTGAACTCCGAGTGTTCGCCGTAGTAGGTCAGCGTCAGCCGGCGCAGAGCGGCGGGTTTCAGCCTCTGGGTCAGTTCGCGGTTATGGTGCCAGCGCGGCAAAATGCCGTAGGCCGGCGACCAGTAACGCTGGCTGACCGGCCCGGAGAGGTTCAGCAGGGCAATAGGATTGAGCAGTTCGCACAGCCAGCTGCGGATGGCCGGATCGTCGCCGACGGGCGAACGCCGGTCGAACAGCAGAAAGTAGCAGCCTTCCTCCAGCCGGCTTTCCAGCTCATTTTTGCCGGTATCGTCGGCCTGCAGCTGCACGCCGGAGTGCATCAGCTCTTCGGTAATATCCGGCAGGACCCAGATATTCACTTCATCGATCAGGGCGCGATAGCCGAAGTAATCGTCAAACGCCTGGATCTTCAGTTGGCTCTGCTGGTTATGCACCACGCTGTACGGGCCGGTGCCGATCGGATGGCGGGCAAAATCCGGCAGAGTGCGCCATTCCTGCGGCAGAATCATGGCCGGCACGCTGCCAAGCAGCCAAGGCAGCCAGTAATCGGGGCTGTGCAGATGCACATCGATCACATGGGGCGTCGGCGAGTCGACGCGTGCGATATGGGCGAACAGCGGCTGCGACGTCAGGCGCGTCAGCGTCTGGATAACGTCTTCCATCTCCAGCTCGCGTCCATGATGAAAGTGGATAGCGGGGCGCAGATAGAAGCGCCAGTGCAGCGGGGTCAGCGCCTGCCAGTGGTGGGAAAGGTCGGACTCCAGTTCCCCGTTTTCCTCATTTATCCGCGTCAGGCCGCTGTAAATCTGCCGGGCCAGGTGCGTCTCCGAACGGCGCAGTGCCGAACCGGGCAGCAGATTGGACAGCGGCCGGTAGTAGAGCACGCGCAGGATATGTTTACCCTGGCGGAAACTGCGTCCCAGTTGGGACAGGAGCATCTGTCGCACCACTTTTTTATCGCCGACCAGCTGCACCAGCTGGTCGATGCGATCCTGTTCCAGCAGCGTTTCCGCCCGCTGTTGCTGCAGCGCCAGGCCGGTGTAGTGAAACTCCAGCCGCGAACGCTTGCCGCGCCCGGCCTCTGCCTGCCAGGTCAGCCACCCCTGTTGCTGCATGGCGCCAAGCAGCGAGCGTACATGACGGCGCGAACAGCTGAGCGCGTCGGCCAGCTCCTGCAGCGTGGTATCGCGGGCTTCGCCCTGGCAGCGTTGCCAGAGACGAATAAACTGCTGTTGCAGGCGTGGCGTGGACATAAAAGAGGAACTCCCCGACAGTAATCCGACAATTTATCTTTCCCTATATTACGCCGATAATTTGCTCAGACGAAAGAGAGGAGGGCGGGCTTATGAACGTTTTATTGTCGAAACAGTTTTATCAGCGCTATTTCGCCGCCGTTCGCCGCCAGCACGCCGACTGGCTGACCCGGCTGGTGCCGGAGCAGGCCAGGCTGGAAATATTGTCCCATTTAACCCAGTGGGATATGCCGACGCTGAGCGATGAAGCCTATCGCAAGCGCCTCTGATCTTTCCCCGCTATCCGTGGGTTTTCAGGCGACGCCTGAAAACCTGGGGAGACCAAGTGTTTCTGAGTAATGGTGCTTTTCACCAGCCAGTGGGGCGACCCACTGGCATTTTTATTTGCGGCGGGTGATTGCCGTTGTCGGGCGGTGCTTTTACTATTCGCTGACTTCTTCTACGCTGATTTTTTTATTGCGCCGTTTTCGCCTTGTTCAGGAATGCCGCTATGAATAACCGTTGGTCGCTACGCCGTTTTAACCCCGTTTTCGCCGCATTCCTTGCCGTCGCTTTTCTGGCCGGTATCGCCGGGGCGTTGCAGACGCCGACGCTCAGCCTGTTTCTGACTTCGGAAGTCAAAGTGCGGCCGCTGTGGGTCGGGCTGTTTTATACCGTCAACGCGGTGGCCGGCATCGTGGTGAGCTTCCTGCTGGCCAAACGCTCGGACACCCGCGGCGACAGGCGTAAGCTGATTTTAGGCTGCTGTCTGATGGCGGTAGGCAACTGCCTGCTGTTCGCCTTTAACCGCGACTATCTGACGCTGATTACTGCCGGCGTGCTGATGGCGGCGCTGGCCAATACCGCGATGCCGCAGATTTTCGCCTTGGCGCGGGAATATGCCGACAGCAGCGGCCGTGAAGTGGTGATGTTCAGCTCGGTGATGCGTGCCCAGCTGTCGCTGGCCTGGGTCATCGGCCCGCCGCTGTCGTTTATGCTGGCGCTCAATTACGGTTTTACCACCATGTTCCTGATCGCCGCGGGGATCTTCGTTGTCAGCGCGCTGCTGGTGGGGTTTTGCCTGCCTTCGGTGCCGCGCGAGGCGCAAACCGGCAGCCTGAATGTGACGCCGGTCGCGCCGCCCAGCGCCTGGCGCAACCGCGACGTGCGCCGGCTGTTTGTCGCCTCGATGCTGATGTGGACCTGCAACACCATGTATATCATCGATATGCCGCTGTATATCACCCGCGATCTCGGGCTGCCGGAGCGGCTGGCCGGCATTCTGATGGGCATCGCCGCCGGGCTGGAAATCCCGGCTATGCTGCTGGCGGGCTATGTGGTCAAGCGTTTCGGCAAGCGCCGGATGATGCTGTTCGCCGTGGCGGCGGGCCTGCTGTTTTATCTTGGACTGACGCTGTTCACCGCTAAACTGGCGCTGATTGGCCTGCAGTTGTTCAACGCGATCTTTATCGGCATTATTGCCGGCATCGGCATGCTCTATTTTCAGGATTTGATGCCGGGGCGTCCCGGCGCGGCGACCACCATGTTTACCAACAGTATTTCCACCGGCGTCATTTTAGCCGGGGTGCTGCAGGGGGCGCTGGTGGAGAATCTGGGACACTACGCGGTGTATTGGCTGGCGGTGGCGTTGGCGGCGCTCTCCTGGTGGCTGTGCGCCCGCGTGCGGGAGGTTTAACCGCTATTTTCGTTAACATTGATGTAAATCATTGAGAACATTAGCCCATAGTCGCAAGCTAAACGGACATAAGGCGTCGGCGTCGTTGATTTTGCTCCACGTCGCCGCCGCGCCTCTCCGTTGAATCTCGTGGGTATGTTATGGATAAACTAACGCCGCTCAAGCCTGTTCCCTCCCTGATTGCCGTTGCCGCCACGCTGCTTATCTGGTTTGTCATCCCGGTTCCTGAGGGCGTTGAACCCAACGCCTGGCAACTGCTGGCGCTGTTTATCGGCACCATTATCGCCATTATCGGCAAGGCGATGCCGATTGGCGCGGTATCGGTGATCGCCATCGCGCTGGTGGCGGTGACCGGCGTCACCAACCCCGGCAAGCCGGGGGCGGCGCTCGGCGATGCATTGAGCGGCTTTTCCAATCCGCTGATCTGGCTGATCGGCTTCTCTATCATGATCTCGCTCAGCCTGAATAAAACCGGGCTGGGCGGGCGTATCGGCTATTACTTTATTTCGCTGTTCGGCAAAAAGACGCTGGGCATCGCCTATGCGCTGACGCTGGCGGAGACCACGCTGGCGCCGGTGACGCCGAGCAACACCGCGCGCGGCGGCGGGATTATCCACCCGATTATGAAATCGATCGCCGACAGCTTCGGCTCCAGCCCCGGCTTGAACACCAGCGGCAAGATCGGCCGCTATCTGGCGCTGGTGAACTACAACATCAACCCGATCACCTCGGCGATGTTTATCACCGCCACCGCGCCGAACCCGCTGGTGGTCAGCCTGATCGCCAAAGGCACGCACAACAGCGTGGAGCTGAGCTGGGGCATGTGGGCGCTGGCGGCGCTGTTGCCGGGCCTCTGTTCGCTGATCGTAATGCCGCTGGTGGTGTATTTCCTCTATCCGCCGGAAATTAAAAGCACCCCGGATGCGCCGAACTTCGCCAAACGGCAGTTGCAGGCGCTGGGGCCGGTGACGCTGCCGGAGAAGATTACGCTGGCGGTGTTTGCGCTGCTGCTGGTGCTGTGGGCCGGTATTCCGGCGATGATTTTTGGTCCGGCGCTGGCGGTGAACCCGACCACCGCCGCCCTGATCGGCCTGGCGATTTTGCTGGCCAGCGGCGTACTGAGCTGGGATGACATCCTGAGGCAGAAGGGCGCCTGGGATACCGTGGTCTGGTTCTCCGCGCTGGTGATGATGGCGACCTATCTGGGCAAACTGGGGCTGATTAACTGGCTGTCGCAGACGGTCGGCGCCGGTATTGCGCATATGGGGATGAGTTGGGTGGGCGGCACGCTGCTGCTGACGCTGGTGTATCTCTATTCTCACTACTTCTTCGCCAGCACCACGGCGCACGTGACCGCCATGTTTGCCGCCTTCTTCGCCGCAGGCGTGGCGCTTGGCGCGCCGCCGGCGCTGCTTGGCCTGATTCTGGCGTTCTCCTCTTCGCTGATGATGTCGCTGACCCACTATGCGACCGGCACCGCGCCGATTATTTTCGGCTCCGGTTACAGCACGCTGGGCGAGTGGTGGAAAACCGGTCTGGTGATGAGCGTGGTAAACCTGCTGATTTGGCTGACGATTGGCACCGCCTGGTGGAAGTGGCTGGGATATTGGTAAGGGCGGCGAGGGGCCGGTGATGAAGCAGGGGCGGAATATCCGCCCCTGCTGTGCGTCAGCGTGGCCGAATCAGTTGAGAAACGCCGGCTGATTGGCTTCGTAACGGGCGATATCCGCGTCGTGCTGCAGCGTCAGGCCGATGCTGTCCAGGCCGTTGATCATGCAGTGGCGGCGGAAGCTGTCGATCTCAAACGGGTAGCTGTGGCCGCCGGCGTTCACCGTCTGCTGTTCCAGGTCGACGGTAAACTCGATGCCTTCGTTGGCTTCCACCAGCTTGAACAGCGTATCCACGTCTTGCTCGCTCAGCGTGACCGGCAGCAGCTGGTTGTTGAACGAGTTACCGTAGAAAATATCGGCAAAGCTTGGTGCAATCACCACTTTGAAACCGTAGTCGGTCAGCGCCCACGGCGCATGTTCGCGCGAGGAGCCGCAGCCAAAGTTCTCCCGTGCCAGCAGGATACTGGCGCCCTTGTAACGCGCTTTATTCAGCACGAAGTCCGGGTTGGGCTGCTGGCCGGCATCGTCCAGAAAGCGCCAGTCGTTAAACAGGTGCTGGCCGAAGCCGGTGCGCGTCACCTTCTGCAGAAACTGTTTCGGGATAATGGCGTCGGTATCGACGTTGGCCGCATCCAAAGGCACCACTAAGCCGGTATGTTGAGTAAATTTAGCCATGGTGATGCTCCTTAGTGCAGTTCACGAATATCGGCAAAGTGGCCGCTGACGGCGGCGGCGGCGGCCATGGCCGGGCTGACCAGGTGGGTGCGCCCGCCGCGTCCCTGACGCCCTTCAAAGTTACGGTTGCTGGTGGAGGCGCAGCGCTCGCCCGGGTTCAGGCGGTCATTGTTCATCGCCAGACACATGGAGCAGCCGGGCAGACGCCATTCAAAACCGGCTTCGATAAAGATTTTATCCAGCCCTTCGGCCTCCGCCTGCGCTTTCACCGGGCCGGAGCCGGGCACTACAATCGCCTGGACGCCGCTGGCGACTTTGCGCCCTTTGGCAATGGCCGCAGCGGCGCGCAGATCCTCAATGCGTGAGTTGGTGCAGGAGCCGATAAACACTTTGTCGATCGCCACTTCGGTCAGTTTGATGCCCGGTTGCAGATCCATATAGGCCAGCGCTTTTTCGGCGGAAGCACGTTCGACCGGATCGCTGAACGACTCCGGCGCCGGGATGATCTGGTTGACGGCGATCACCTGCCCCGGGTTGGTGCCCCAGGTAACCTGCGGAGCGATATCTTCGGCGCGCAGCGTCACCACGCTGTCAAACTGTGCGTCGTCATCGGACTTCAGCGTGCGCCAGTAGGCGACCGCCTGTTCCCAGTTATCGCCGGTCGGCGCGAACTGGCGGCCTTTCAGGTAGGCGAAGGTGGTGTCGTCCGGCGCGACCAGCCCGGCTTTGGCGCCCATTTCAATCGCCATGTTGCACAGCGTCATACGGCCTTCCATGCTCAGCGCTTCGATAGCCTTGCCGCAGAACTCGACCACATGGGCGGTGCCGCCGGCGCTGCCGGTTTTGCCGATAACCGCCAGCACGATGTCTTTGGCGGTGATGCCCGCCGCCGCGTCGCCGGTGACCTCGATTTTCATGGTCTTGGCGCGCCCCTGTTTCAGCGTCTGGGTCGCCAGCACGTGTTCTACTTCTGACGTGCCGATGCCGAACGCCAGCGAGCCGAAGGCGCCGTGGGTGGCGGTGTGGGAGTCGCCACAGACGATGGTCATCCCCGGCAGCGTCATGCCCTGCTCCGGGCCGATCACGTGAACGATGCCCTGGAACGGGTGGTTCAGGTCATACAGCGATACGCCGAACTCCGCGCAGTTCTTGATCAGTTCCTGCATCTGAATGCGCGCCATCTCGCCGCTGGCGTTGATGTCTTTGGTCTGCGTCGACACGTTGTGATCCATGGTGGCGAAGGTTTTGCCCGGCTGGCGCACCTTGCGGCCCATGGCGCGCAGGCCGTCGAAGGCCTGCGGCGACGTGACTTCATGCACCAGGTGGCGGTCAATATACAGCAGCGGCGTTTCGTTCGGCGCTTCGTACACCACGTGGGCATCATACAATTTCTGATATAACGTCTTAGCCATGTTATGCCCCCTGTGCCACAAAGCGGGCGATGATATCGCCCATTTCATCGGTGCTGACCGCCTTGCCGTCGCCGGCCAGATCGGCGGTGCGGTAACCCTGTTCCAGCGCCTGGTTGATGGCGCGCTCAATCGCATCGGCGGCTTCACCGGCCTCCAGGCTGTAGCGCAGCAGCAGGGTGAGCGACAGGATCTGGGCTACCGGGTTGGCAATACCTTTACCCGCGATATCCGGCGCGGAGCCGCCCGCCGGTTCGTACAGGCCGAAGCCCGCTTCGTTCAGGCTGGCGGAAGGCAGCATGCCCATTGAACCGGTGATCATTGCGCACTCGTCCGACAAAATATCGCCGAACAGGTTGGAGCACAGCAGCACGTCGAACTGCGCCGGATCTTTGATCAACTGCATGGTGGCGTTGTCGATGTACATGTGCGACAGCGCCACGTCCGGGTAATCTTTGGCAACCTCGTTCACCACTTCGCGCCACAGGATCGAGCTTTGCAGCACGTTGGCCTTATCGATGGAGGTGACCTTATTGCGGCGTTTGCGCGCCGATTCAAAGGCGATGCGCGCGATGCGTTCGATCTCGAAGCGGTGATACACCTCGGTATCATAGGCGCGCTCCTGCATGCCTTGGCCTTCGCGCCCTTTCGGCTGGCCGAAGTAAATGCCGCCGGTCAGCTCGCGGACGCACAGGATATCGAAGCCGGCGGCGGCGATGTCGGCGCGCAGCGGACAGAAGTTTTCCAGCCCCTGGTACAGGCGGGCTGGACGCAGGTTGCTGAACAGTTTGAAGTGTTTACGCAGCGGCAGCAGCGCGCCGCGCTCCGGCTGTTCCGCCGGCGGCAGATGTTCCCACTTGGGGCCGCCCACCGAGCCGAACAAAATGGCGTCCGCCTGCTCGCAGCCGCTCAGCGTCGCCGCCGGCAGCGGGCTGCCGTGGCGGTCGATGGCGATGCCGCCGACGTCGTATTCGCTGGTGGTGATGCGGATATCAAAACGCTGGCGTACCGCCTCCAACACTTTCTTTGCCTGCGCCATTACTTCCGGGCCGATTCCGTCTCCGGGTAAGACGGCAATATGGTAATTCTTCGTCATGTTCACACCGTTTCCTGATTATTTTGATGTTTGGTTTGCTGCAGACGCTGTTTTTCTTTTTCTACCTGTTGGGAGCGCCAAATATTATTTAATGCGTGGATCATCGCCTTGGCGGAGGATTCGACGATATCGGTCGCCAGGCCGACGCCGTGGAAGCGGCGGCCGTTGTAGGAAACCACAATATCCACCTGGCCCAGCGCGTCGCGACCCTGGCCTTTCGCCGTCAGCTGATATTTCACCAGTTCGATCGGGAAGTCGGTGATGCGGTTGATGGCCTGATAGACCGCATCGACCGGGCCGTTGCCGGTGGCCGCTTCGGCTTTTTCTTCGTCGCCGCACATCAGTTTGACCGAGGCGGTGGCCATAATGCTGCTGCCGGACTGCACGCTGAAGTAACCCAGATTGAAGTGTTCCGGTTCTTCCTGCTGCTTATTGATAAACGCCAGCGCTTCCAGATCGTAGTCGAACACCTGGCCTTTCTTGTCCGCCAGTTTCAGGAAGGCGGCGTACAGATCGTCCAGGTTGTAGTCCTGATCTTTGTAGCCCATTTCTTCCATGCGGTGCTTCACCGCCGCGCGGCCGGAGCGCGAGGTCAGGTTCAACTGAACGTCTTTCAGACCGATGGTCTGCGGCGACATGATTTCGTAGTTTTCACGGTTTTTCAGCACGCCATCCTGGTGAATGCCGGAGGAGTGGGCGAAGGCGTTAGAGCCGACGATCGCTTTGTTGCCGGGAATCGGCATATTGCACAGCTGGCTGACCAACTGGCTGGTGCGGTAGATTTCCTGGTGGTTGATATTGGTGTGCACGTTCATGATGTCCTGGCGCACTTTAATCGCCATGATCACCTCTTCCAATGAGGTATTGCCCGCGCGCTCGCCGATGCCGTTGATCGTGCCTTCCACCTGACGGGCGCCGGCCTGCACTGCCGCGATTGAGTTGCCGACCGCCATGCCTAAATCGTCATGGCAGTGTACGGAGATAATCGCCTTGTCGATGTTCGGCACCCGATCGTACAGCGTGCTGATAATGCCGCCAAACTGGTTCGGCGTGGTGTAGCCGACGGTATCGGGGATATTGATGGTGGTGGCGCCGGCGTTGATGGCTGCTTCAACCACGCGGCACAGATTGTCGATCGGCGTGCGTCCGGCGTCTTCACAGGAGAATTCGACGTCGTCGGTATAGTTGCGTGCGCGTTTCACCGAGCGTACGGCCATCTCCAGCACTTCATCGAACGAACGCTTTAATTTTGACTCGATATGCAGCGTTGAGGTGGCCAGGAAGACGTGGATACGGAACGCTTCGGCGACGCGCAGCGCCTCGGCGGCGACATCGATATCGTTGTCGACGCAGCGCGCCAGGCCGCAGACGCGACTGTTTTTGATTTGGCGTGCAATAGTTTGCACCGATTCAAAGTCACCCGGTGAAGAAACCGGGAAGCCAACCTCCATTACGTCGACGCCCATTCTCTCCAGCGCCATCGCGATCTGAATCTTTTCTTTTACGCTCAGGCTGGCCTGCAGCGCCTGTTCACCGTCGCGCAATGTGGTATCGAAGATAATGACTTGTTGGCTCATCGCTTGGTTCCTTATCGTGTTTTTCACGCTAAGCGGGCAAAAAAAAACCCGCGCAGTAGCGCGGGTTTGTTATAGCTGAGTGGCTGAATCAGGACCGATCGCCGCCCACTGGCATACCGCGCAAAGAAGATGCGTTTAGTAGTAGGCCTAGTAGACGAGTAATACGGATCATGTGATTCCACTTCTCTAAAATGTTTGCGTTGCCTAATTTGATACGTTATCGCTCAGGCGATGTCAACACCTGATTTTAAAACCCATGCTGAATTAAGCCTGATGCGTTCCCGCGCTATTCAACAGCAGATAATGTTGAAAAAAAATCGGTTGTTAGTTTAAAAGAGTATTGGAATTGGGACGGCCTTAGCATAAATGAATTGAATAGTGAGATATGGCGTTGATTCTGGAGTGGGGTGGGGTAATATTTAACCACTTCGCGATGGTTGGCGCATATCCCGGAGGTGAACCATTCATAATTTTAATTCATTATTATAATAAATAGAGTGAGGGAATGGCTAAGCGTATATAATCGACAGGTATGGAATATAACTGTCCTAAAAATCACTGCTTTTAATATTGTGTGATTGTCCATTGCCTATTTTTATGTTCTGATTCATCTTGTGTGGGGCGTTTTTTTAATCACCGTTTCGGCTTATTCCTATTGAGATTTATGACGTTTTTTCAATGGGGCCGATAAAGTAGTTGGCATAAATTTTAGTGTTGTATTTATATTGGATGATTCTTGGGTTTTATCTTTTATGGATAATTCCCCAAGAGGACTAACTTTACCGATAGGGAAAATGGAATGCTATTTCTGACACCATTCTTAGTGGTGCGTCGGTGAAGTTATCTACATAGGACTTAGTGGAGTTGGATATGTCTGGATATGAATCGGGAAATGTCTTAGGGAAGGGGGGCGGCGATATTCATCTGCGCAGCGTCGATCTTAATCTGCTCACCGTGTTTGATGCTGTGATGCAAATGCAAAATATTACGCGTGCGGCGAATGTACTTGGTATGTCACAGCCTGCGGTAAGCAATGCGGTCGCCCGGTTGAAAGTGATGTTTAACGATGAGCTGTTCGTGCGTTTTGGGCGCGGCATCCAGCCGACAATGCGTGCCAGACAGCTGTTCGGGCCGATTCGCCAGGCGCTACAGCTGGTGCAAAATGAACTGCCGGGGGCCGGGTTTGATGCCTTGACCAGCGAGCGTATTTTCCCAATCTCCATTTGTAGCCCGCTGGATTTGCGCCTGACGGCGAAAGTCATCAACAGCGTTAAGGAAATGGCGCCTCATGTCCGCCTGCAAATAAAATCGTACCTCAATAATAATATTGAGCATCAGTTGCGTTATCAGGAGATGGAGTTTGTTATTGGCTATACGTATTTTGAGCATGGCGAGTTTAAGCGTTATGCGCTGTTTGACGATGAGCTGGTGATTGTTGCCGCGGAAACCCATCCGCGGATAATGAACGGCATTACGCGTGAACAGCTGATGCAGGAGCAGCATGCGGTGGTTTCTCTGGAAAGATTCTGTTCTTTCAGCCGTCCGTATTATATCGACGACACAATGCAACGTGTTGTCTCTCAGCAGTGTACGGATTTATATAGCGTGATGAATCTGGTTTCCCGTACCGACATGCTGGCCATTGCTCCCCGTTGGTTTGCCCAGCAGTATGCGGCGAACCTGCAGCTGAAATTACTCCCTTTACCGCTGGATAAAAAACAGGTGACTTGCTATCTCTCTTGGCACGAGTCTGCCGAACGGGATAAAGGACATCAGTGGATGAAGTCTGTACTTAGCGAATCTGAAGCGCTGCGTTAACAGGTGGGAAATTAACCCGAGGGATCGCTCTCGGGTTAATTTTTTTATTATCCTCAGCGGTTTTATAAGTTAATCGAGTTTTTTATTTAGAATTTTCCTGTTTCAGTACGGCAGTGATTCATTTTTATCCCTTCAAAGCTAAAAACTACAATCTAATAAAATAATGGAATTTTGTACTATCTGTGGGGCAGGGCGTTTCGGTATCGTGAGGGCGCTGTAGCGGAATGCTTTTAGACTGTCGTTCTCCTTGTCGCGTGCTTTGCATCACGTTCAACGGATTTACCCGGCGTTTGAGCTCACAGAACGACGCTGAAATTTCTTCCCCCTCAATCAGAGAGTCGGTAGACTGCGCGGAAAAAAGTAAACACGTGTAAGCTGAGATTTTGGGGCGTCGACGCCCGGCTACCGCTAACCGATTGATCCGTTTCAGGCTTAAGGCTTTATGACCAGACATTTACAGCACTACCATCTGATCCAGCGTATCCAGCAGCAACGCAGCCAGCGCGCCGAATGCATTGCTTTTCGCCAATGGACGCCAGAAGGGGAAACCCGCCTGAGCTGGCGGCAGGTCGGCACGCATATGGATCATATCGCCAGCGCTTTGCTGGCGTTAGGCGTTGAAGTGCAGGAGCGCGTGGCAATTTTTGCCAACAACAGCATGGCCTGGTCATTAACCGATTTGGCTATTTTGCAGCTGCGTGCGGTCAGCGTGCCGCTGTATGCGACGCATACCGCCGCGCAGGCGGCGTTTATTTTGAATGATGCTGATATCCGCATTCTGTTTGTCGGCGATCAGGCGCAAATGGATGCCGCCATTGCGCTGCGTGGGGTTTGCCCGCAGCTGACGCAGATTATTGCCTTTAACGACGCGGTGGAGCTGCACGGCTGCGAGATTGCCTGTTACCTGAACCAACTGGAGCGAGACGCGGACGTCGAGCGTTATCAGGCGCAGCTGGATGAGCGCATCAACGGTCGTGAACTGCAGGATCTATTCACGCTGATTTACACCTCGGGCACTACCGGCGAACCAAAAGGCGTGATGCTGGACTATCGCAATATGGCGGCTCAGCTGTATCAGCATGATGAGCGCCTGACGGTGGGCGAGGCAGATGTTTCCCTCAGTTTCCTGCCGCTGTCGCATGTGTTTGAACGTGCCTGGAGCTTCTTTATCATGCATTCCGACGCACAGAATGTTTTTCTGCCGAATACCGACTGGGTGCGTGAGGCAATGACGGCGGTGCAGCCAACCGTAATGTGCGCCGTGCCGCGCTTCTATGAGAAGATCTTTAGCGCGGTGCATGAGAAAGTCGCCCGCGCGCCGTGGTGGCGTCGTCTGTTGTTCCGCTGGGCGATTGGCTGCGGTGAGCGTAAATTCTTGCAGGAGCGTGCCGGTACGTCTGGCGGCCGGCTGTTTGCTCAGACGCATCGCTGGGCCGATAAGCTGGTACTCAGCAAACTGCGCGGTCTGCTGGGAGGACGGGTGCGCTTTCTGCCGGCGGCCGGGGCCAAGCTGGACGATAATGTGATCCTGTTCTTCCAGGCGCTGGGCGTAAATATCAAGTATGGCTACGGTATGACGGAAACCTGCGCCACCGTTTCTTGCTGGGAAGAACACGACTTCCGCTTCGGCTCTATCGGCAAACCGCTGTCTGACGTTGAGGTACGCATCGCCGAAGAGAACGAGATTCAGGTGCGCGGCCCGATTGTCATGCGCGGTTACTTCAATAAACCGCTGGAAACCGCGCAGGCGTTTACCGCCGACGGCTGGCTGAAGACCGGTGACGCCGGGGCGGTAGACGATCACGGCAATCTGTTTATCACCGAGCGGCTGAAGGATCTGATGAAGACCTCCGGCGGTAAATATATTGCGCCACAGATGCTGGAAGGCACGCTGGCGCAGGATCGTTTTATCGAACAGGTGGCGGTGATCGCCGATGCGCGCAAGTTTGTTTCCGCGCTGATCGTGCCGTGCTTCGAATCGCTTGAAGAGTATGCCAAATCGCTCAATATCAAATATCACGACCGTCTGGAACTGCTGCGCCATAGCCAGATTATCGAGATGTTTGAGACGCGTCTGCGCGAGATGCAAAGAGAGCTGGCCCGTTTCGAGCAGGTAAAGAAATTCACTCTGTTGCCGGCGGCATTCTCGATGGAACTGGGGGAGCTTACGCCGACGCTGAAGCTGCGGCGTAAGGTGATCTCTCAGCGTTATCAGAATGAAATTGAGGCCATGTATCAGTAAATCTTCTGACCGAGGACGGTTTACTATTCGCCGCTGCTGAAAAAAACGGCATAAAGTCAGCCTGATTTAGTTCTGTAATTACCGCCATTCATGAAACAATGCCTAGCCGCATCCGCTGTTGGCTAGTGCATTGTTTTAACCTGTCGCCAAATGCCAGATCGATAGCCATTTCCGCGTTTTCCTGCCGACGTTTTGCCGTTTGCCTGCCTCATATACTGACGTTATGTTAAGGGATTCTATACCCGTCATTTTCCGGATTAAGCGCCGGTTGGCCGCCTTCATTCATGACCTTATTCAGCGCGGCGATGGGTAGGCCAAAAACGCATCACGTCGGGGTATACCCGACGAGCAGGCGCCACGTTCCGGCGCCAGACAAGTATAAGTAAGCCTGGAGGCAAACCCATGGAGATGTTGTCAGGAGCCGAAATGGTCGTGCGATCGCTGATCGACCAGGGCGTTAAACATGTATTCGGTTATCCGGGCGGGGCGGTGCTTGATATTTATGACGCCCTGCACACGGTGGGCGGAATCGATCACGTACTGGTGCGCCATGAGCAGGGGGCGGTGCATATGGCCGATGGCTACGCACGCGCCACCGGCGAAGTCGGCGTAGTGCTGGTCACCTCCGGCCCGGGCGCGACCAATGCGATTACCGGTATTGCCACCGCCTATATGGACTCCATTCCGATGGTGGTGCTTTCCGGCCAGGTGCCGAGCTCGCTGATTGGCTACGACGCCTTCCAGGAGTGCGATATGGTGGGGATTTCGCGTCCGGTGGTGAAGCACAGTTTTCTGGTCAAGCGCACCGAGGATATTCCCGGCGTACTGAAAAAAGCGTTTTATCTGGCCGCCAGCGGCCGTCCCGGCCCGGTGGTAATCGATCTGCCGAAAGACATTGTCGGCCCGGCGGTGCGCATGCCGTATGCCTATCCGCAGGAGGTCAGCCTGCGTTCTTACAACCCGACGGTGCAGGGCCACCGCGGCCAGATCAAACGTGCCCTGCATACTCTGATGGCGGCGAAAAAGCCGGTGATGTATGTCGGCGGCGGCGCGATCAATGCCGAATGCCATACGGAGGTGGCGGCGTTGGCGGAACGGCTCAACCTGCCGGTCACCTGTACGTTGATGGGGTTGGGGGCTTTCCCGGGCACGCACCGCCAAAGCGTCGGTATGTTGGGGATGCACGGTACCTATGAAGCTAACAAGACCATGCACCACGCCGATGTGATTTTTGCCGTCGGCGTGCGTTTTGACGACCGTACCACCAACAATCTGGCGAAATACTGTCCGGACGCCACCGTGCTGCATATTGATATCGACCCGACTTCAATTTCCAAAACCGTGGATGCGGATATCCCGATCGTCGGCGACGCGAAGCAGGTGCTGGCTCAGATGCTGGAGCTGCTGGCGCAGAGTGACAGGCAGCAGGACTTTGATGCGCTGCGCGACTGGTGGCAGTCGATTGAGCAGTGGCGCGCGCGCGACTGTCTGGGGTATGACAAAAATGGCGATACCATCAAACCGCAGGCGGTGATTGAAGCTCTGCACCGGCTGACCAAAGGCGACGCTTATGTGACGTCTGACGTCGGCCAGCATCAGATGTTCGCTGCGCTGTATTATCCGTTCGACAAGCCGCGCCGCTGGATCAATTCCGGCGGACTAGGCACGATGGGCTTCGGCCTGCCGGCGGCACTCGGGGTGAAGCTGGCGCTGCCGGAGGAAACCGTGGTGTGCGTGACCGGCGACGGCAGTATCCAGATGAACATTCAGGAACTGTCCACCGCGCTGCAATACAATCTGCCGGTGGTGGTGGTGAATCTGAACAACCGCTATCTCGGCATGGTGAAGCAGTGGCAGGACATGATCTATTCCGGCCGTCATTCGCAGTCCTATATGGAGTCGCTGCCCGATTTCGTCGCACTGGCCGAGGCTTACGGGCATGTCGGTATCGCCATCCGCACCCCGGATGAACTGGAAAGTAAGCTGGCGCAGGCGCTGGCGGAGAAGGAACGACTGGTGTTTGTCGATGTGACCGTTGATGAAACGGAACATGTGTACCCCATGCAGATCCGCGGTGGCGGCATGGACGAAATGTGGCTGAGCAAAACGGAGAGGACCTGATCATGCGGCGTATTTTATCTGTATTACTGGAGAATGAATCCGGTGCGTTGTCGCGCGTGGTCGGGCTGTTTTCCCAGCGCGGCTACAACATTGAAAGCCTGACGGTCGCGCCGACCGACGATCCGACGCTGTCGCGTATGACCATCCAGACCGTGGGCGACGAGAAGGTGCTGGAACAGATTGAGAAGCAGCTGCATAAGCTGGTGGATGTGCTGCGCGTCAGCGAATTGGCGCAGGGGGCGCACGTCGAGCGTGAGATCATGCTGGTCAAGCTGCAGGCCAGCGGCTACGGCCGTGAAGAGGTGAAGCGCTGCGCCGATATTTTCCGCGGGCAGATTGTTGATGTCACCGCGACGCTGTACACCGTGCAGCTGGCGGGCACCAGCGATAAACTGGATGCTTTCCTGGGAACGGTGCGTGAAGTGGCGGAAATCGTCGAAGTGGCACGCTCCGGCGTCGTTGGCGTCTCGCGTGGCGATAAGATCATGCGCTGAAAAGAGGGAGGGCAGGGCGCGCTGGCGCCCCTGTCTCAGGCATTCGCGGTAAAATTTTCCCGTTTGCCGGCACCTTGCGGCAAAATCGGTTGCCCGGTAGAGGTTTCTGCTGTTAGATCGTTAAGCCGGCTTGAAGCATTGCATGGCTGCGATGCTTGCTGAGGGCTGCCTTCACTCTCTATTTTCAGCATCAGTAAGGGGTTAACGTGAAACTGGATGAAATCGCGCGTCTCGCAGGTGTTTCGCGCACTACGGCCAGTTATGTCATCAACGGTAAGGCGAAACAGTATCGCGTCAGCGATAAAACCGTCGAAAAAGTGATGGCCGTGGTCAGGGAGCATAATTATCATCCGAACGCCGTGGCGGCAGGGCTGCGCGCCGGTCGGACACGTTCTATCGGATTGGTGATTCCCGACCTGGAAAACACCAGCTACACACGCATCGCCAACTATCTGGAACGGCAGGCGCGCCAGCGTGGCTACCAGCTGCTGATTGCCTGCTCTGAGGATCAGCCGGATAACGAAATGCGCTGTATCGAGCACCTGCTGCAGCGTCAGGTCGACGCGATTATCGTTTCGACCGCTTTGCCGCCGGAACACCCTTTCTACCAGCGCTGGGCGAATGGCTCACTGCCGATCATCGCGCTGGATCGCGCGCTGGATCGCGAGCATTTCATCAGCGTCGTAGGCGCCGATCAGGAAGACGCCTTCACCTTGGCGCAGGAGCTGCGCACTTTCCCGGCGGAGTCGGTGCTGTATTTAGGCGCGCTGCCGGAACTGTCGGTCAGTTTCCTGCGCGAGCAGGGGTTCCGTCAGGCCTGGCAGGATGATGAACGCCAGGTGGATTATCTGTACGCCAATAGCTATGAGCGCGAAGCCGCAGGGACGTTGTTCGCCCAGTGGCTGCAAACCCACCCGATGCCGCAGGCGCTGTTCACCACTTCGTTTTCATTGCTGCAGGGCGTGATGGATGTGACCTTGAAGCAACAAGGGCGTCTGCCGACCGATTTGGCGATCGCCACGTTTGGCGATCATGAACTGCTGGATTTCCTGCAGTGTCCGGTGTTGGCGGTGGCGCAGCGCCACCGCGACGTGGCGGAGCGCGTATTGGAACTGGTGCTGGCCAGTCTGGACGAACCGCGCAAGCCGAAGCCGGGCCTGACGCGCATTCGCCGTAATCTGTTCCGCCGCGGTAGCCTGAGCAGAAAGTAAGCGGCAAGACGGGGGAGCAGCGCGCTGTTCCCTTGCCGCAAGACACACCTGCCTGATGTTTTTAATAAACCGATATAAAACAGTGGGTTGTGTTTTTCATGCGTTTTTCTAATTGAAATGTCAAAAACGATAGGAATAAACATGTAAGGAAATGCGGCCGCATTGTAAAGTTTTTTGGGAATAATCTTAGTAATATGATTTAAATCGCAATTAGCCCGCCTGGTAATCGTAAAAATATTTATTTTATTTCCCCCTCTCGGCATTCGCCGTTTAATTGCAGTAAAATAACGCCCCCGTTATCGGACTGCCGACATCAGCCTTAATTAATATAGGGCATTATCGTCAGCCCTTTCGGGGAGGCACCGTGCCGCAGGCCTGCGCCGTCGCGGGTTTGGCCGTCATGCCGTGGGGCAAAAGAACAATTGAAAAATGAGACTTCGATTACAGAAGAAAGTATTGAGCTAATTAATCGCCAATTTGTCAGATTGTTAACCGCCTACTTTCCTTTCAAAAAATTCTCCTCGTTTATCATGGTGTTAATTTTTAATTGCCGAATAAAAAGAGTTCCTTTCGCGAGTCAGCTCCCAAAACGAACAGAGAAATATTGCCAAAGCACCGCCGCTCTGGCTTGACAAGGTTTTAATACCCTCCGTAAACTCCTTTATGTGGGAATTTGTGGGGTAAAGTGGTGAAAAAGGTCACGAAGGGGTAGCTCAGGAATGTTTCGAGGGGCGACGATGGTCAACCTCGACAGCAAGGGGCGGCTTGCCGTACCAACCCGTTACCGGGACTCGCTGAACGAGGAATCGCAAGGCCAAATGGTCTGTACCATTGACCTCCATCAGCCCTGCCTGCTGCTTTACCCGTTGCCCGAATGGGAAGTGATTGAACAAAAGTTATCCCGTCTGTCGAGCATGAACCCTGCGGAGCGCCGCGTACAGCGCTTGCTGCTGGGACATGCCAGTGAGTGTCAGATGGATAACGCCGGCCGGTTGTTGATAGCCAGTACGCTGCGCCAACACGCCGGATTAACGAAAGAAGTGATGCTGGTCGGTCAGTTCAACAAGTTTGAACTGTGGGATGAACAGACCTGGTATCAACAAGTCAAGGATGATATTGACGCTGAACAGTCGTCTCAGGAACCGTTGTCTGAGCGGCTACAGGACTTGTCGCTATAAGCATGTTGGAAAATTATAAACACACTACCGTACTGTTGGATGAGGCGGTTAACGGCCTCAACATCCGCAGTAACGGCATATATATCGACGGTACTTTTGGTCGCGGTGGCCATTCTCGTCTGATTCTGTCCCAGCTCGGGCCGGAAGGACGCTTGTTGGCGATTGACCGCGATCCGCAGGCGATTGCAGCCGCCAAATCTATTGAAGATCCTCGTTTTAACATCGTACATGGCCCGTTTTCCGAGTTGTCGCATTATGTGCGGGAGCGCGGACTGGAAGGGCAGATCGACGGCGTTCTGCTGGATCTGGGCGTATCTTCACCGCAGCTCGACGACCCGGAGCGCGGTTTCTCCTTTATGCGCGACGGACCGTTGGATATGCGCATGGACCCTTCGCGCGGCCAGTCCGCCGCCGAATGGTTACTGAAAGCCGAAGCAGAAGATATCGCCTGGGTGCTGAAAACCTTCGGCGAAGAGCGTTTTGCCAAGCGTATTGCACGCGCCATCGTCGAGCGTAATAAAACCGAGCCGATGACGCGCACCAAAGAACTGGCCGAGCTGATTGCCGCTGCCAGTCCGTTCAAAGAAAAGCATAAACACCCGGCGACCCGCAGCTTCCAGGCCATCCGTATTTACATCAACAGCGAACTGGAAGAGATCGAACGTGCGCTGGAAGGCGCACTGGACGTGCTGGCGCCGCAGGGGCGTTTGTCGATTATCAGCTTCCACTCGTTGGAAGACAGGATTGTAAAACGCTTTATGCGTCACCACAGCCGCGGCGCGCAGGTGCCGGCGGGACTGCCGCTGACCGAAGCGCAGTTGCGCGAACTGGGCGGTCGCAGCCTGAAAGCGCTGGGCAAGATGATGCCGCCGGCTGAAGAAGTCGCCGAAAATCCACGTGCGCGCAGTTCAGTGTTGCGCATTGCCGAGAGGGTATCCGAGTGATTGGGAATGAGCGCCATGGGTTGGTTGGGGTTATCGGCGGCGATTTGCTGCGCAACGCCAAGATCCCGCTGATTTTACTGATAGCCGTGCTGGTTTCCGCCATTTTGGTGGTAACCACCGCGCACCGTACCCGCCTGTTGACCGCCGAGCGCGAGCAGCTGGTGCTGGAGCGCGATGCGCTGGATATCGAGTGGCGCAACCTGATCCTCGAAGAGAATGCGCTGGGCGACCACAGTCGCGTGGAGCGTACGGCGACTGAGAAGCTGCAGATGCAGCATGTCGATCCATCGCAAGAAAATATCATCGTTAAACAATGAGTGGTTTAACCGACGTAATGAAACGGAGCAAAAAGGGAACGCATGAAAGCAGCACGCCCCGGTAAGTTGAAACGCCAGGAAGATCAAGCCAGCTTTGTCAGCTGGCGTTTTGCGTTGCTGTGCGGCTGTATTTTGCTGGCGCTGGTCGGGTTGATGCTGCGGGTGGCGTATCTGCAGGTGATTAACCCGGATCGGCTGGTGAAAGAAGGCGATATGCGTTCGCTGCGTGTACAGCAGGTGCCGACATCGCGTGGAATGATCAGCGATCGCGCCGGGCGGCCGCTGGCGGTCAGCGTACCGGTGAACGCCATCTGGGCGGATCCGAAAGAGCTGAACGAGCGCGGCGGCATTACGCTGGACAACCGTTGGAAAGCGCTGTCGGACGCGCTGGGCATCCCGCTCGATCAGCTCTCCAAGCGCGTTAACGCCAACCCGCGCGGACGTTTTGTCTATCTGGCGCGCCAGGTTAATCCGGCAATCGGCGAGTATATTCACAAGCTGAAGCTACCGGGCATTTACCTGCGTCAGGAGTCGCGCCGCTATTACCCTGCCGGGCAGGTCACCTCGCACATTATCGGCGTGACCAACATCGACGGTCAGGGTATTGAAGGCATTGAGAAAAGCTTTGATCACTGGCTGACCGGACAACCGGGCGAGCGTACTGTGCGTAAAGACCGCTATGGCCGCGTGATTGAGGATATCTCTTCGGTCGACAGCCAGGCGGCGCATAACCTGGCGCTGAGCATTGATGAACGTCTGCAGGCGCTGGTCTACCGCGAGCTGAACAACGCGGTGGCGTTCAACAAGGCGGAATCCGGTACGGCTGTGCTGATCGACGTCAACACCGGCGAAGTGCTGGCGATGGCCAACAGCCCGTCTTATAACCCGAACAATATGGCCGGCACGCCGAAAGAGACCATGCGTAACCGCGCCATTACCGATATTTTTGAGCCTGGTTCTACCGTCAAACCGATGGTGGTGATGACGGCGCTGCAGCACGGCGTAGTGAGAGAAAACAGCGTGCTGAACACCGTGCCTTACCGCATTAACGGCCATGAGATTAAAGACGTGGCGCGTTATCCGGAACTGTCGGTGACCGGGATCTTGCAGAAGTCGAGTAACGTCGGTGTTTCCAAGCTGGCGTTAGCGATGCCGTCCTCAGCGTTAGTAGATACTTACTCACGTTTTGGGCTGGGAAAAGCGACCAATTTGGGGTTGGTCGGAGAAAGCAGTGGCATATATCCAAAAAAACAACGGTGGTCTGACATAGAGAGGGCCACCTTCTCTTTCGGCTACGGGCTAATGGTAACACCGTTACAGTTGGCGCGAGTCTATGCAACGATCGGCAGCCTGGGCGTGTATCGCCCGCTGTCGATTACCAAGGTTGACCCGCCGGTTGCCGGCAAACGCATATTCCCTGAACCGCTGGTGCGTACCGTGGTGCACATGATGGAAAGCGTGGCCCTGCCGGGCGGCGGCGGCGTGAAAGCCGCCATCAAGGGTTACCGTATCGCCATTAAAACCGGTACCGCGAAGAAAGTGGGGCCGGACGGTAAATACGTCAACCGTTATATCGCTTATACCGCCGGCGTTGCGCCGGCGAGTCAGCCCCGTTTTGCCCTGGTGGTGGTCATCAACGACCCGCAGGGCGGGAAATACTATGGTGGCGCAATCTCCGCGCCGGTGTTTGGCGCCATCATGGGCGGCGTACTGCGCACCATGAACGTTGAGCCGGACGCGTTGCCCACCGGTGATAAAAGCGAATTAGTGATTAATAAAAAAGAGGGTTCAGGTGGCAGATCGTAATTTGCGCGACCTACTCGCTCCGTGGGTGCCTTCGGCCCCCGAGCGCGCGCTGCGGGAAATGATATTAGACAGCCGGATTGCGGCTGCCGGGGATCTGTTTGTCGCCGTAAACGGCCACCAGACGGATGGTCGCCGCTATATTCCGCAAGCCATCGCCCAGGGCGTCGCCGCAGTGATCGCAGAAGCTGAAGGCGCCGCCGAAGACGGTGAAATTCGTACGATGCACGGTGTGCCGGTGATTTACCTCGGCCAGTTGAATCAGCGCCTGTCTGCGCTGGCCGGGCGTTTTTACCATCAGCCGGCAGAACGCCTGCGTCTGGTCGGCGTGACCGGTACCAACGGTAAAACCACCACCACCCAGCTGCTGGCGCAGTGGGGGCAGCTGCTGGGCGAAACCAGCGCGGTGATGGGCACCGTCGGCAACGGCCTGCTGGGCCAGGTGTGCCCGACAGAAAATACCACCGGTTCGGCGGTGGATGTGCAACATGTATTAAATGACCTGGCGGATCGCGGCGCGACGCTGGCGGCGATGGAAGTCTCTTCCCATGGTCTGGTGCAAAGCCGCGTTGCGGCGCTGCCGTTTGCCGCGGCGGTGTTCACCAACCTGAGCCGCGACCACCTGGATTACCACGGCGACATGGCCAGCTATGAAGCGGCGAAATGGTCGCTGTTCGCCGAGCACCAGGTCGGCCAGGCGATTATCAATGCTGATGATGAAGTCGGTCAGCGCTGGCTGGCGCAGCTGCCGGATGCGGTGGCTGTCACCATGCAGGATAACCTGCAGCCGGGCTGCCACGGCCGCTGGCTGAAGGCCACCTCGGTGGACTATCACGATAACGGCGCCACTATCCGTTTCAGCTCCAGCTGGGGGGATGGCGAGATTGAAAGCCGTCTGATGGGGGCATTTAACGTCAGCAACCTGCTGCTGGCGCTGGCGACGCTGCTGTCGCTGGGCTATCCGCTGGCGGCGCTGGTGGCCAGCGCGCAGCAACTGCAGCCGGTCTGTGGCCGCATGGAAGTGTTCAATGCGCCGGGCAAGCCGACGGTCGTGGTCGATTACGCCCACACGCCGGACGCGCTGGAAAAAGCGCTGGAAGCCGCGCGTCTGCACTGCCGCGGGCAGCTGTGGTGCGTCTTTGGCTGCGGCGGTGACCGCGACAAAGGCAAGCGCCCGCTGATGGGCGCGATTGCCGAGCAGTTTGCCGACCGGGTGGTGATCACCGATGACAACCCGCGTACCGAAGAGCCGCAGGCGATTATCGCCGATATCCTGAGCGGTCTGCTGGACGCCGGCCGGGCGCAGGTGATTCACGGGCGTGCCGAGGCGGTAACCAGCTCGGTGATGCAGGCGAAAGAACAAGACGTGGTGCTGGTGGCCGGTAAAGGTCATGAGGATTATCAACTGGTGGGCAATCGCCGTCTGGATTATTCCGACCGCACCACCGTCGCGCGTTTGCTGGGGGTGCTGGCATGATTCCCGTTTCCCTTCAGGCCCTGTCCGATGTATTGCGCGCCGAGTTAATCGGCGTCGATTGCCAAATTGATGAAGTGACGACGGATACCCGCCAAGTGACCGCAGGCTGTCTGTTTGTGGCGCTGAAAGGCGAGCGTTTTGACGCACATGATTTTGCCGCAGATGCGGTTGCCGCCGGCGCAGGTGCTTTGCTGGTAAGCAAGCGCTTACCGGTGGAGGTGCCGCAGTTGGTGGTGGCGGATACCCGGCTGGCGCTGGGCGCGCTGGCGGGCTGGGTTCGTCAGCAGGTGCCGGCCAAAGTGGTGGCGCTGACCGGCTCATCGGGTAAAACCTCGGTGAAAGAGATGACCGCCACGATCCTGCGCGAGTGCGGGGACGTGCTGTATACCGCCGGCAACTTTAACAACGATATCGGCGTGCCGTTGACGCTGCTGCGTCTGCAGCCGCAGCATGATTTTGCGGTGATTGAGCTGGGCGCTAACCACATTGGTGAAATTGCCTACACCACCGCGCTGACGCGCCCGCAAAGCGCGCTGGTCAACAACCTGGCGGCGGCGCACCTGGAAGGGTTCGGTTCGCTGGCAGGGGTGGCGCAGGCGAAAGGTGAAATTTTTCAAGGTTTGCCAGCGGATGGCGTCGCCATTATCAACGCGGACAACAACGACTGGCCGCGCTGGCAAAACCTGCTGACGGATCAAACCGTCTGGCGCTTCTCGCCGCAGGCGGCGGAAGGCGTGGACTTCTTCGCCAGCGATATCACGGTTAACGGCAACGGCACGCAGTTTACCCTGCATACCCCGTTTGGCCGCACGGATATCGCACTGCCGCTGCCTGGGCGCCATAACGTAGCCAACGCGCTGGCGGCCACCGCCCTGGCGATGTCGGTAGGCGCGTCGCTGGAAGCGGTGCGCTGCGGTTTGCAGCAGCTGCAGGCGGTGCCGGGGCGTCTGTTCCCGATTGCGCTGGCGGAAGGCAAGCTGCTGCTGGACGACAGCTATAACGCCAACGTCGGTTCAATGACCGCCGCCGCACAGGTGCTGGCGGAGATGCCGGGTTACCGGGTGATGGTGGCGGGCGATATGGCGGAACTGGGCGATGACGCGGAAGAGTGCCATCGTCAGGTCGGCGAAGCGGCCCGGCAGGCGGGCGTAGATAAAGTGCTGAGCGTGGGGGTTCTGAGTCAGGCGCTCAGCGACGCGGCCGGCAACGGCGAGCATTTTCAGGATCAAGCGGCAGCAATCGCGCGCGTAGCGGAATTACTGCAGGAACATGCGGTCATTACCGTGTTAATCAAAGGGTCACGTAGTGCCGCGATGGAGCAGGTAGTACGCGCGTTACAGGAGAAAGCAGCATGTTAGTTTGGCTGGCCGAGCATTTGGTCAAATATTATTCCGGCTTTAACGTCTTTTCCTATCTGACGTTTCGCGCCATTGTCAGCCTGCTGACCGCGCTGTTTATTTCTCTGTGGATGGGGCCGCGGCTGATCAGCCGCCTGCAGCAGATGTCCTTCGGGCAGGTTGTACGTAACGATGGCCCGGAGTCGCACTTCAGCAAGCGCGGCACGCCGACCATGGGCGGCATTATGATTCTGACCTCCATCACCATTTCGGTGCTGATGTGGGCCTATCCGTCTAACCCGTACGTCTGGTGCGTGCTGTTTGTGCTGGTAGGTTACGGCATTGTCGGGTTCGTCGACGACTACCGCAAGGTGGTGCGCAAGGACACTAAAGGGCTGATAGCCCGCTGGAAGTATTTCTGGATGTCGGTGATTGCGCTGGCGGTGGCGTTCAGCATGTACATGGTCGGTAAAGATACCCCCGCCACCGAACTGGTGGTGCCGTTCTTTAAAGACGTGATGCCGCAGCTGGGGCTGCTGTATGTACTGCTGGCCTACTTTGTGATTGTCGGCACCGGCAATGCGGTCAACCTGACCGACGGCCTGGACGGCCTGGCGATTATGCCGACGGTGTTGGTGGCGGCCGGTTTTGCGCTGGTGGCCTGGGCGACCGGTAACATGAACTTTGCCAACTACCTGCATATTCCGTACCTGCGGCATGCCGGCGAGCTGGTGATTGTCTGCACCGCGATTGTCGGCGCAGGGCTGGGTTTCCTGTGGTTCAACACCTACCCGGCGCAGGTGTTTATGGGCGACGTCGGTTCGCTGGCGCTGGGCGGCGCGCTGGGCACCATTGCGGTGCTGCTGCGTCAGGAGTTTTTACTGGTGATTATGGGCGGCGTGTTTGTGGTTGAAACGCTGTCGGTGATCCTGCAGGTGGGATCGTTCAAGCTGCGCGGTCAGCGTATTTTCCGCATGGCACCGATTCACCACCACTATGAATTGAAAGGCTGGCCGGAGCCGCGCGTTATTGTGCGCTTCTGGATTGTTTCGCTGATGCTGGTGCTGATTGGCCTGGCAACGCTGAAGGTACGTTAATCATGGCGGATTATCAGGGTAAAAAAGTGGTCATCATCGGACTGGGCCTGACCGGCCTGTCCTGTGTTGATTTCTTTATAACGCACGGCGTGACGCCGCGCGTTATGGATACCCGCATGTCTCCGCCAGGGCTGGAGCAACTGCCGGAGAGCGTGGAACGTCATCTGGGCAATCTGCGTGAAGACTGGCTGCTGTCGGCGGACCTGATCGTCGCCAGCCCGGGCGTGGCGCTGTCTACACCGGCCCTCCTCAGCGCGGCGGAAGCCGGCGTGGAAATCGTCGGCGACATCGAACTGTTCTGCCGTGAGGCACAGGCGCCGATTGTGGCGATTACCGGCTCCAACGGCAAAAGCACCGTCACCACCCTGGTGGGTGAGATGGCGAAGGCTGCCGGCTGGGCGGTCGGCGTCGGCGGCAATATCGGGTTACCGGCGCTGAGCCTGCTGCGCCAGGCGTGCGATCTGTACGTGCTGGAGCTGTCGAGCTTCCAGTTGGAAACCACCAGCAGCCTGCGCGCCGCTGCCGCCACCGTGCTCAATATCAGCGAAGATCATATGGATCGCTATCCGCTGGGGTTGCAGCAGTACCGGGCGGCGAAATTGCGCATTTACGAACAGGCCAAGACCTGCGTGGTGAACGCGGATGATGGGCTGACCATGCCGGTGCGCGGCGCCGACGAGCGCTGCATTAGTTTCGGCGTCGACGTGGGGGATTACCACCTCAACCGTCAGCAGGGAGAGACCTGGCTGCGGGTGCGCGGCGAAAAAGTGCTGAACACCCGCGAGATGAAACTGAGCGGCCAGCACAACCTGACCAATGCGCTGGCGGCGCTGGCGCTGGCCGACGCGGTGAAAATTCCGCGCTCCTCCAGTCTGAAGGCGCTGACCACCTACGCCGGGCTGGCGCACCGCTTCCAACTGGTGTTAGAGCATAACGGCGTGCGCTGGATTAATGACTCCAAAGCAACCAACGTCGGCAGCACCGAAGCGGCGCTGAACGGCCTGCAGGTCGACGGCACGCTGCATCTGCTGCTGGGTGGTGACGGTAAATCGGCCGACTTCTCGCCGCTGGCGCGTTATCTGCAGGGCGACAATATCCGTCTGTACTGCTTTGGCCGCGACGGCGCCCAGCTGGCGCAGCTGCGTCCCGATGTGGCGCTGCAGACTGAAACCATGGAACAGGGAATGCGGGCGATAGCCGGCGTGGTGCGCTCCGGCGATATGGTGCTGCTGTCACCCGCCTGCGCCAGCCTGGACCAGTTCCGTAATTTTGAAGTACGCGGCGATGAGTTCGCCCGTCTGGCACAGGAGCTTGGCGGATGAAACTACAACTGCCGTCATTCGGCTTAGCGGAAAAACTGAAAGACTGGGTGATGGGCTCGCGTGAAAACGAGAACGCCACGCTGGTGCTGTATGACCGTACGCTGCTGTGGCTGACGTTCGGTCTGGCGATTATCGGTTTTGTGATGGTGACCTCGGCGTCGATGCCGATCGGCCAGCGTCTGGCGGACGATCCGTTCCTGTTCGCCAAGCGTGACGCGCTGTATCTGGGGCTGGCGTTCGGCCTGTCGCTGGTGACGCTGCGCGTCCCGATGGATGTCTGGCAGCGTTACAGCACCGCGATGCTGCTGGTGTCGATCGTCTTGCTGCTCATCGTACTGGTGGTCGGCAGCTCGGTAAACGGCGCATCGCGCTGGATTGCCCTGGGGCCGCTGCGTATCCAGCCGGCGGAGCTGTCGAAGCTGTCGCTGTTCTGCTACCTGGCGAGCTATCTGGTGCGCAAGGTGGACGAGGTGCGCAGCAACTTCTGGGGCTTCTGTAAGCCGATGGGCGTGATGGTGGTGCTGGCGGTGCTGCTGCTGGCGCAGCCGGATCTGGGCACCGTGGTGGTGCTGTTTATCACCACGCTGGCGATGCTGTTCCTGGCCGGCGCCAAAATGTGGCAGTTCCTGGCGATTATCGGCTCCGGCGTGTTCGCCGTGGTGCTGTTGATTATCGCCGAACCGTACCGTATGCGCCGCGTGACCTCATTCTGGAACCCGTGGGCCGACCCGTTCGGCAGCGGCTACCAGCTGACCCAATCGCTGATGGCGTTCGGCCGCGGCGAATTCTGGGGGCAGGGGCTCGGCAACTCGGTGCAGAAACTGGAATATTTGCCGGAGGCGCACACCGACTTTATCTTCTCGATTTTAGGTGAAGAACTCGGCTATATCGGTGTGGTTTTCGCGCTGTTAATGGTATTCTTCGTCGCTTTTCGCGCGATGTCGATCGGCCGCAGGGCGCTGGAAATCGATCAGCGTTTTTCCGGTTTTCTCGCCTGCTCGGTCGGCGTGTGGTTCAGCTTCCAGGCGCTGGTTAACGTCGGCGCGGCGGCGGGCATGCTGCCAACCAAAGGCCTGACCCTGCCGCTGATCAGTTATGGCGGTTCGAGCCTGCTGATTATGTCGACGGCGATCGTGCTGTTATTGCGTATTGATTATGAAACGCGTCTGGCGAAAGCCCAGGCGTTTGTTAAGAGGTAAGGGATGAGCGGGAAAGCGAAGCGTTTAATGGTGATGGCAGGCGGTACCGGCGGGCATGTGTTCCCCGGGCTGGCGGTCGCTCATCATCTGATGGCGCAGGGCTGGCAGGTGCGCTGGCTCGGAACCGCAGACAGAATGGAAGCCGATCTGGTGCCAAAGCACGGGATCGAAATTGATTTTATTCGTATTTCCGGCTTGCGCGGCAAAGGCGTGATGGCGCAGCTGAGCGCGCCGCTACGCATCTGGCGCGCGGTGCGTCAGGCGAAGGCGATTATGCGCAGCTACCAGCCGGACGTGGTGCTGGGCATGGGCGGTTACGTTTCCGGCCCGGGCGGCCTGGCGGCCTGGCAGTGCGGCGTTCCGGTCGTGCTGCACGAACAGAACGGCATCGCCGGCCTGACCAACCGCTGGCTGGCGCGCATCGCCACCACGGTGCTGCAGGCTTTCCCCGGCGCCTTCCCGAAAGCGGCGGTGGTGGGCAACCCGGTACGTACCGACGTGCTGGCGCTGCCGTTGCCGGCGGAACGCCTGGCCGGGCGTGAAGGCCCTGTCCGCGTGCTGGTGGTTGGCGGCAGTCAGGGCGCGCGCGTGCTGAATCAGACTGTTCCTGAAGTCGCGGCGCGTTTGGGCGATAAAATTACGCTCTGGCATCAGGTAGGCAAAGGCGCGTTGGACACGGTTCAGCGCGAATATGCCCGCGTCGGGCAGACGCAGCATAAGGTCGCCGAGTTTATCGATGATATGGCGGCCGCCTATGCCTGGGCTGACGTGGTGGTGTGCCGTTCCGGCGCGCTGACCGTCAGCGAGATTGCCGCGGCGGGACTGCCGGCGATTTTTGTGCCGTTCCAGCATAAGGACCGTCAGCAGTACTGGAACGCCCGCCCGCTGGAAGAAGCCGGCGCGGCGAAGATTATTGAACAGCCGCAGTTCAACGCCGATACGGTGGCCGAACTGCTGGCGAGCTGGGATCGTCCGACCCTGCTGGCCATGGCGGAGAAAGCGCGTTCGGTGGCGATCACCGATGCCACCGAACGGGTGGCGGCGGAGCTGATCCGCGTCGCGAAATAGAGATTGCAGGGGTTCGGTTCGCCGGGCCTGTAAATAAAGAAATATCATGTGGTGGGCGCTACGCGGGCCCTGGATTAGAGAGAGTATGAATACACAACAACTGGCGAAACTACGTACAATCGTGCCCGAGATGCGTCGCGTCCGGCACATTCACTTTGTCGGCATCGGTGGTGCCGGCATGGGTGGTATCGCCGAAGTGTTGGCTAATGAAGGGTATCAAATCAGCGGTTCGGATCTGGCGCCGAATCCGGTGACCCAGCAGCTGAGCGCGCTGGGGGCGACGATCTATTTCAACCATCGTCCGGAGAATGTGCTGGATGCGAGCGTAGTGGTGGTCTCCACCGCCATTGCTTCTGACAACCCTGAGATCGTCGCGGCGCGTGAAGCACGCATTCCGGTGATTCGCCGTGCCGAAATGCTGGCCGAACTGATGCGCTTTCGTCACGGCATCGCCGTGGCCGGTACGCACGGCAAAACTACCACCACCGCGATGGTGTCCAGTATTTATGCGGAAGCCGGTCTGGATCCGACCTTCGTCAACGGCGGTCTGGTGAAGGCGGCGGGCACGCACGCGCGCCTCGGCTGCAGCCGTTATCTGATTGCAGAGGCTGACGAAAGCGACGCGTCGTTCCTGCACCTGCAGCCGATGGTGGCGATTGTCACCAATATCGAAGCCGACCACATGGACACTTACCATGGCGACTTTGAAAACCTGAAGCAGACGTTTATCAACTTCCTGCACAACCTGCCGTTCTACGGCCGTGCGGTGATGTGCATTGATGACCCGGTGGTGCGTGAACTGTTGCCGCGCGTCGGGCGTCATATTACTACGTACGGTTTTAGCGAAGATGCCGACGTGCGTATTGAGAGCTACAGCCAGATTGGCCCGCAGGGGCACTTTACCCTGAGCCGTCAGGATAAGCCGCAGATGACGGTTACCCTGAACGCGCCGGGACGTCACAATGCGCTGAACGCGGCGGCGGCGGTGGCCGTGGCTACCGAAGAGGGCATTGACGACGAGGACATTTTACGTGCGCTGGCCGGCTTCCAGGGTACCGGACGCCGTTTCGACTTCCTGGGCGAGTTCGCGCTGGATGCGGTGAACGGCAGCGCAGGCAGCGCGATGCTGGTGGACGACTACGGCCACCATCCGACTGAGGTGGACGCCACGATCAAAGCGGCACGCGCCGGCTGGCCGGATAAACGCCTGGTGATGGTGTTCCAGCCGCATCGCTATACCCGCACCCGCGACCTGTACGATGACTTTGCCAACGTGCTGTCTCAGGTGGACGTGCTGCTGATGCTGGAGGTCTATCCGGCGGGTGAAGCGCCGATTCCGGGCGCGGACAGCCGTTCGCTGTGCCGCACCATCCGTAACCGCGGCAAGCTGGACCCGATTTTAGTGTCCGACGCGGATACCGTGCCGGAAACGCTGGCCCAGCTGCTGCAGGCGGATGACCTGGTGCTGGTGCAGGGTGCGGGCAACGTCGGCAAAATTGCCCGTAATCTGGCGGAGCTGAAGCTGCAGCCGCAGAACAAAGAGGAGCAGCCGCATGACTGAGAAAGTCGCCGTCCTGCTGGGTGGCACCTCTGCTGAACGTGATGTTTCCCTGCAGTCCGGCGCGGCGGTGCTGGCCGGTCTGCGCGAAGCCGGCATTGACGCTCACGGCGTCGATACCCGCGACTTCCCGGTGTCGCAGCTCAAGGCGCAGGGCTTTAGCAAAGTATTTATCGCGCTGCACGGGCGCGGCGGCGAGGACGGCACCCTGCAGGGGATGCTGGAGTTCCTGGAATTGCCGTATACCGGTAGCGGCGTGATGGCCTCGGCGCTGACCATGGACAAATGGCGCACCAAGCTGGTATGGCAGTCGCTGGGCCTGCCGATCGCCCCTTACGTGGCGCTGCATCGTGCGGGTTTTAGCGGCGATGACAAGCATCAGGCGCTGGCGAACATCGAAGCTCTGGGGCTGCCGCTGATCGTCAAGCCAAGCCGCGAAGGCTCCAGCGTCGGCATGAGCAAGGTTGAGTCATTCGGTGCGCTTGAAGCGGCGCTGGAAGAGGCCTTCCGCCACGATGACGACGTGCTGGTGGAGAAATGGCTGAGCGGCCCGGAGTACACCGTGGCGTTTATCGGCGACAGCGTGATGCCGTCGATTCGCATTCAGCCGGCCGGTGTGTTTTACGACTACCAGGCGAAATACATTGCGGACGATACGCAGTATTTCTGCCCGAGCGGTTTGTCGGCCGAGCAGGAGGCTGAACTGGCCGCGCTGGCGGTACGCGCCTACCGTGCGCTGGACTGCAGCGGCTGGGGCCGCGTTGATGTAATGCAGGATAACGATGGCAGCTTCTATCTGCTCGAGGTGAACACCTCGCCGGGCATGACCAGTCATAGCCTGGTGCCGATGGCAGCACGCCAGTTTGGATTAAGCTTCTCGCAACTGGTGGCGAGAATTTTGGAATTGGCCGACTGATATGTCGCAAGCTGCCCTGAATGCACGCGACCGCGAGGTGGAGAACAACAGCCCGCGGCGCAGCAATGGAACCCAACTGGCGGGAATACTTTTCCTGCTGATGGTGCTGGGGACCGTGTTATGGAGTGGTTGGGCGGTGATTGGCTGGATGAAAGACGCCAGCCGTTTGCCGCTCTCCCGCCTGGTGGTGACCGGCGAACGCCATTACACCACCAACGATGATATTCGCCAGGCTATCCTGGCGCTGGGATCGCCGGGCACGTTTATGACGCAGGATGTGAATGTCATCCAGCAGCAGATTGAACGCTTGCCGTGGATTAAGCAGGCCAGCGTGCGCAAGCAATGGCCGGATGAGCTGAAAATCCATCTGGTGGAGTATGTCCCGGTGGCGCGCTGGAATGATTTGCATATGGTCGATGCCGAAGGCAAATCATTCAGCGTTCCGGCGGAGCGCGTCGGCAAGCAGAAATTGCCACTGCTTTATGGTCCGGAAGGGAGCGAGCAGGACGTGCTGGACGGCTATCGCACCATGAGCAGCGCGCTGGCCGCCGGCAAGTTTACCTTGAAGATGGCGGCGATGACGGCGCGCCACTCCTGGCAACTGGCTTTGGACAACGATGTTCGGTTGGAACTGGGGCGTGACGATCGCATGGGACGCCTGCAACGCTTTATCGAGCTGTATCCGGTGCTGGTGCAACAGGGCCAGGCGGAAAACAAACGTGTCAGCTACGTCGACCTGCGCTATGACGCCGGTGCCTCGGTAGGATGGAGTCCGGTGTTAATCGACCCGCAGGCGGCACGTGAACAGCAAAACAGTAATCAGCAACAGAATCAGGCACAGGCAAAACAACGATGATCAAGTCGACGGACAGAAAACTGGTAGTTGGACTGGAGATCGGTACGGCGAAAGTCGCCGCACTGGTAGGGGAAGTTCTGCCCGATGGCATGGTCAACATTATCGGGGTGGGCAGCTGTCCGTCCCGGGGCATGGATAAGGGCGGCGTTAATGACCTGGAATCGGTGGTGAAGTGCGTGCAGCGCGCCATCGATCAGGCGGAACTGATGGCGGATTGCCAGATTTCTTCGGTCTACCTCTCATTATCGGGCAAACACATCAGTTGCCAGAATGAAATCGGGATGGTTCCTATTTCCGAAGAGGAAGTGACCATGGAGGATGTGGAAAACGTTGTGCATACCGCCAAATCGGTGCGTGTGCGTGATGAACACCGCGTGCTGCATGTGATTCCTCAGGAATACGCCATCGACTATCAGGAAGGCATCAAAAACCCGGTAGGGTTGTCCGGCGTGCGTATGCAGGCCAAGGTGCACCTGATCACCTGCCATAACGATATGGCAAAAAACATTGTTAAAGCGGTTGAACGTTGTGGTCTGAAAGTTGACCAACTTATTTTCGCCGGTCTTGCCGCCAGCTATGCGGTGTTAACCGAAGATGAACGCGAGCTCGGCGTCTGTGTGGTGGATATCGGCGGCGGTACCATGGATATGGCGGTGTATACCGGTGGCGCGCTGCGTCACACCAAGGTTATCCCGTATGCCGGTAACGTGGTCACCAGCGATATTGCTTACGCCTTCGGCACACCGCCGACGGATGCGGAAGCGATTAAAGTTCGACACGGTTGTGCGCTTGGATCGATTGTTAGCAAGGATGAGAGTGTAGAGGTGCCTAGCGTCGGGGGACGTCCTCCGCGCAGTCTGCAAAGACAGACGCTGGCTGAAGTTATTGAGCCACGCTACACCGAACTGCTGAATCTGGTTAACGATGAGATTTTGCAATTACAGGAGCAACTGCGTCAGCAAGGGGTGAAGCATCATCTGGCAGCGGGTATCGTGCTGACCGGTGGCGCCGCCCAGATTGATGGCCTGGCAGCCTGTGCGCAACGGGTGTTCCACACCCAGGTACGCATCGGCCAACCCTTGAACATCACGGGTCTGACGGATTATGCGCAGGAGCCTTACTACTCGACGGCGGTAGGTCTGCTGCACTATGGAAAAGAGTCTCACCTGAGTGGTGAGGCAGAAGTAGAAAAAGGCGCCTCAGTGGGCAGTTGGTTTAAACGTATCAACAGCTGGCTGAGAAAAGAGTTTTAATGTTTTAACAAAGAGACCATGCATCGGTATTTTTTATGGTCTCGCAGCGACAGGCACAAAACGGAGAGAAACTATGTTTGAACCAATGGAACTAACCAATGACGCGGTGATTAAAGTCATCGGCGTCGGCGGTGGCGGTGGCAACGCCGTTGAACACATGGTGCGCGAGCGCATCGAAGGTGTTGAATTCTTCGCCGTAAATACCGACGCCCAGGCGCTCCGTAAAACGGCAGTTGGCCAAACCATCCAGATTGGTAATTGCATTACCAAAGGTCTGGGTGCGGGCGCGAACCCGGAAGTGGGTCGTAATTCAGCGGAAGAAGACCGTGAAGCCCTGCGTACTGCGCTGGAAGGCGCGGATATGGTCTTCATCGCGGCCGGCATGGGCGGGGGCACCGGTACCGGCGCCGCGCCAGTGGTGGCTGAAGTAGCAAAAGATCTGGGTATTCTGACAGTGGCCGTGGTTACCAAGCCTTTCAATTTCGAAGGCAAGAAGCGCATGGCGTTCGCTGAGCAGGGTATTGCAGAGCTGTCCAAGCATGTGGACTCCTTGATCACCATCCCGAACGACAAACTGCTGAAAGTTCTGGGACGCGGTATTTCTCTGCTGGACGCGTTCGGCGCGGCCAACGACGTGCTGAAAGGCGCGGTGCAGGGCATTGCCGAGCTGATCACCCGTCCGGGCCTGATGAACGTCGACTTCGCCGACGTGCGCACCGTGATGTCTGAAATGGGCTACGCGATGATGGGCTCCGGCATCGCCTGTGGTGAAGACCGTGCGGAAGAAGCGGCCGAAATGGCGATCTCCAGCCCGCTGCTGGAAGATATCGACCTGTCCGGCGCGCGTGGCGTACTGGTTAACATCACCGCCGGCTTTGACCTGCGTCTGGACGAGTTTGAAACCGTGGGTAACACCATCCGCGCGTTTGCATCCGACAACGCCACCGTGGTGATCGGTACCTCTCTGGATCCGGAGATGAACGACGAACTGCGCGTGACCGTGGTTGCGACCGGTATCGGTATGGACAAGCGTCCGGAAATCACTCTGGTGACCAACAAGCAGCAGCAGGTCAGCCAGCCGGTGATGGATCATCGTTACCAGCAGCACGGTATGTCGCCGCTGCCGCAGGAAGTTAAGCCTGCCGCCAAGGTAGTGAACGATCAGAACGCGCAACCAAACAAAGAGCCTGACTATCTGGATATTCCAGCCTTCTTGCGTAAGCAAGCTGACTAAGAATTTCCTGAGAATTTGGCATCTCCGCTCTTTGTGCTAAACTGTCCCGCCGGCCATGCTGTATGCTTGGCCGGTAGGATGGATAACATTGCGAGATAAAACGATGATCAAACAAAGGACATTAAAACGTATCGTTCAGGCGACTGGCGTCGGTTTGCATACCGGCAAGAAAGTCACGCTGACGATGCGCCCAGCGCCGGCCAATACCGGGGTCATCTATCGTCGCACTGACTTGAATCCACCGGTTGATTTTCCGGCTGATGCAAAATCCGTGCGTGATACCATGCTCTGTACTTGCCTGGTGAATGAGCATGACGTGCGTATTTCTACCGTTGAGCATCTAAATGCCGCACTGGCTGGCCTTGGCATCGACAACATCATTATTGAAGTTGACGCGGCCGAGATCCCAATCATGGACGGTAGCGCCAGTCCGTTTGTGTTCCTGCTGCTGGACGCCGGCATTGAGGAACTGAACTCAGCGAAGAAATTCCTGCGTCTGAAAGACACCGTTCGCGTTGAAGATGGTGATAAATGGGCCGAGCTGTCCCCGCATAACGGGTTCCGCCTGGACTTTACCATTGACTTCAACCACCCGGCGATTGACGCCAGCGCGCAGCGCTACCGCTTAGATTTTTCTGCCGACTCGTTCGTGCGTCAAATCAGCCGTGCGCGTACCTTCGGGTTTATGCGCGATATCGAATACCTGCAATCCCGTGGCCTGGCCCTGGGCGGCAGCTTCGATTGTGCCATCGTGGTGGACGACTACCGCGTCCTGAACGAAGACGGCCTGCGTTTTGAAGATGAATTCGTTCGTCACAAAATGCTGGACGCCATCGGCGACCTGTTTATGTGCGGCCATAATATCATTGGCGCATTTACTGCCTATAAGTCCGGCCATGCACTGAACAACAAGTTGCTGCAGGCGGTACTGGCAAAACAGGAAGCGTGGGAATTCGTCACGTTCCAGGACGAAGCTGAAATGCCGTTGGCATTCAAAGCGCCGTCCACCGTATTGGCATAAGCATAGGCCTGAATTCGCTGGTTATTTCTCACGACTGGTAGTGTTGGCACCCTCTCCGGCCAGGGCTGCCAGTCGTTCTAATGTCTTGCGCAGTTTTTCCGGACTGCGGCTGGCTATTCCCCGTAATTGTTCCGCACTTTCCTCGCTCAGACGACGCATCGGCGCCGCGGCGGGTTCATCTGTTGTTTTTTGCAGCGAATTCTGCTGCTGATTGCCGCCTTTTGCCATCAACGCCGGATTAATCCTGATGTCGATCGATGACAATGATGGTAGAATTTGCGCTCGTAGTGCGGATAATAAGCTCGGCTGTTCGTAGCGCAGGCGCATCATCCAGCTGGCATTGGCCGTTTCCAGCACTAATACACCCTGTCTGAAGTTTGCGACACGGCACCAGGGATGCAGTTGAGCCGGCAATAGGCCCTTGACTGCGCGGTTGAGTTTCAGCAGGGCGGCAGCGCGTTGTTGAACGTTGTGCAACGGCCCTTTGTCTGCGGATGACGACTCAGAAAACAGGACATCTAATAATTGTGGACGGCTATCGCGCATAATGGCTCCGGCGGATTAACAAACTCGTGATCGGTATTCTAAATCGTTGGCGACAATTTGGCAGACGTTATTTCTGGCCGCATCTCCTGTTGGGGATGGTAGCGGCTACGCTTGGCGTACCGCAAAATCTGACGGGCGGCCCCGATCAAGCCGCGTTGCCGAGCACCTCGTCCAGCCTTAATCGGCAAAATTCCATCAGCCATGCCTTCAGCGGCCTGGCTTTGCTGCAAGAGGTTCACCGCCGGCCGAACTTCAGCGTCGACTATTGGCAGCAGCATGCGCTGCGCACCGTCATCCGTCACCTCTCTTTCGCCCTGGCGCCGCAGGTTGTTTATGCGCGCGTGCAGGAAAGCGACGCTGAACCGGTCGAGCCGCCGCTAAAAGCGGCGCAGCTGGCGCTGCTGTTTACGCTCAATACGCTGTTGACCCATGAGCCTAAGCCGCCGACCATCATCCGCGACACGCACCATTCCGTTCATCCGCCGCTGGCGCAGCATCAGGTCGGGCTGTGGCTGGCGCAGGTGCAGGGCATTCGAGCCGGCCCTGCGGCTGCAGTCTGATTTAGCCCTCTTGGCAACGATAACCAACAAATAACAGCAAGATGACAGCCTGTTTGGCGGTCATGAACGAGATATTAAACACATGTTAGTTAAATTATTGACCAAAGTCTTTGGTAGCCGTAACGATCGTACGCTGCGCCGCATGCGCAAAGTGGTTGAGCAGATCAACCGCATGGAACCGGACATGGAAAAACTGTCCGATGATGAGCTGAAAGCCAAAACCAACGAATTCCGCGAACGCCTGAAAAAAGGCGAGACGGTAGAGAGCCTGATTCCGGAAGCCTTTGCGGTGGTGCGGGAAGCCAGTAAGCGCGTATTCGGCATGCGTCACTTTGATGTGCAGCTGCTGGGCGGCATGGTGCTGAACGACCGCTGTATCGCCGAGATGCGTACCGGTGAAGGTAAAACCCTGACGGCGACCCTGCCGGCGTATCTGAATGCCCTGAGCGGCCGCGGCGTGCACGTGGTGACCGTCAACGATTATCTGGCGCAGCGCGATGCCGAGAACAACCGCCCGCTGTTTGAATTCCTGGGCCTCAGCGTCGGCATCAACCTGCCGGGCATGCCGGCACCGGCCAAACGTGAAGCCTATGCCGCCGACATCACTTACGGCACCAACAACGAATACGGCTTCGACTACCTGCGCGACAACATGGCGTTCAGCCCTGAAGAGCGCGTGCAGCGTAAACTGCACTATGCGCTGGTGGATGAGGTTGACTCCATCCTGATCGATGAAGCGCGTACCCCGCTGATTATCTCCGGTCCGGCTGAAGACAGCTCCGAGATGTATATCAAGGTCGACAAGCTGATCCCTAAACTGATCCGCCAGGAAAAAGAAGACTCCGACACCTTCCAGGGTGAAGGCCACTTCTCGGTGGATGAGAAGGCGCGTCAGGTGCACCTGACCGAGCGCGGCCTGATCCTGATCGAAGAGATGCTGGTGGAAGCGGGCATTATGGAAGAGGGCGAATCGCTCTATTCACCGACCAACATCATGCTGATGCACCACGTTACCGCTGCGCTGCGTGCGCACGTGCTGTTTACCCGTGACGTCGATTACATTGTGAAAGATGGCGAAGTGATCATCGTTGATGAGCACACCGGTCGTACCATGCAGGGGCGCCGCTGGTCTGATGGCCTACATCAGGCGGTGGAAGCCAAAGAAGGCGTGGAAATCCAGAACGAAAACCAGACGCTGGCGTCGATCACCTTCCAGAACTACTTCCGTCTGTATGAGAAGCTGGCGGGGATGACCGGTACCGCCGATACCGAAGCGTTTGAATTCAGCTCCATCTACAAGTTGGACACCATCGTCGTGCCGACCAACCGTCCGATGATCCGTAAGGATATGCCGGATCTGGTTTACATGACCGAGCAAGAGAAAATTGCGGCGATCATTGAAGATATTCGTGAACGTACCGCCAACGGCCAGCCGGTGCTGGTCGGGACCATCTCGATTGAGAAATCGGAAGTGGTATCCCGCGAGCTGACCAAGGCCGGCGTTGAGCACAAGGTACTGAACGCCAAATTCCACGCCATGGAAGCGGATATCGTTGCCCAGGCTGGTCAGGCCGGCGCGGTGACCATCGCCACCAACATGGCCGGTCGTGGTACCGACATCGTGCTGGGCGGCAGCTGGCAGACGGAAGTCGCACAGCTGGAAGAACCGACCGAAGAGCAAATCGCCGCGATTAAAGACGCCTGGAAAGTGCGCCACGACGCCGTGCTGGCCGCTGGCGGTCTGCATATTATCGGCACCGAGCGCCATGAATCCCGCCGTATCGATAACCAGCTGCGCGGCCGTTCCGGTCGTCAGGGCGATGCCGGTTCTTCCCGCTTCTACCTGTCGATGGAAGATGCGCTGATGCGTATCTTCGCTTCCGACCGCGTCTCCAACATGATGCGCAAGCTGGGGATGAAAGAAGGCGAGGCGATTGAGCACCCGTGGGTCACCAAGGCGATCGCCAACGCGCAGCGTAAAGTGGAAAGCCGTAACTTCGATATTCGTAAGCAGCTGCTGGAATATGATGACGTGGCGAACGATCAGCGCCGTGCCATTTACACCCAGCGTAACGAACTGTTGGACGTTTCCGACATCAGCGAAACCATCGCCAGCATCCGTGAGGACGTGTTCAAGGCCACTATCGACAACTACATTCCGCCACAGTCTCTGGAAGAAATGTGGGATGTGCAGGGGCTGGAAGAGCGTCTGAAAAACGACTTCGATCTGGAGATGCCGATTGCCGAGTGGCTGGACAAAGAGCCGGAGCTGCACGAAGAAACGCTGCGCGAGCGCATTCTGGAAAAGGCCAAAGAAGAGTATCTGCTGAAAGAAGACGTCGTCGGCAGCGAAATGATGCGCAACTTCGAGAAGGGCGTGATGCTGCAAACGCTGGATTCGCTGTGGAAAGAGCACCTGGCGGCAATGGATTACCTGCGTCAGGGCATCCACCTGCGTGGCTATGCACAGAAGGATCCGAAGCAGGAGTACAAGCGTGAATCCTTCGCTATGTTCGCCGCGATGCTGGAATCACTGAAGTATGAAGTGATCAGCGTACTGAGCAAGGTTCAGGTGCGGATGCCGGAAGAGGTGGAAGCGCTGGAGCAGCAACGCCGTGAAGAAGCGGAACGTCTGGCGCAGCAGCAGCAGCTGAGCCACCAGGATGAAAATGCGCTGGCAACGAGCGATCCGAATGCGCCGGCGGTGGCCGAACGTAAAGTGGGCCGCAACGATCCTTGCCCTTGCGGTTCCGGCAAAAAATATAAGCAGTGCCACGGCCGTCTGCAAAAGTAAGCCGTCGTGAAACAGGCGATTAATGCCTTGTGGGGCCGGACATGTCCGGCCCCAGTTATATCTGGCGTTACCCGTAAGCGGTGGCGCAGTTCAAGAATGATTTAGGAGTTAGCGATGAAACATCTGAACATCGCCGTGGGCATTATTCGTAATTCCCGGCAGGAGATCTTTCTTACCCGCCGCGGTGCGGATTCCCATATGGCAGGTTTTTGGGAGTTTCCTGGCGGCAAGATTGAAGCGGGTGAAACGGCGGAGCAGGCGCTGTACCGTGAGCTGCAGGAAGAAACCGGCATTGAGGCCGGGCAGGCCGTGCTGTTGGAGGTGCTGGAGCACCGTTTTACCGACCGTATTGTGACGTTGAATTTCTATCTGGTGGAGCACTGGCAGGGCGAACCGTTTGGCCGTGAAGGCCAGCCGATGCGCTGGGTAAAACAGGCGGAGCTGCGTGAAGATGAATTCCCGCCGGCCAACGCCGCGATTGTCCGGCAACTGGTTGCGCAGGCCGGCGCGGCGCAGTGAATATCAGTTAACGAACGGCCTGGCAAGCCAGGCCGTATTGAGCGCTAGTAGTCTTCCTTTTCACTCCACTCGTCGCTGTCGGATAAGTCGCCATTGCTTGGGATGCGCTTTTCTTCGGCCGCCCATTCACCCAGATCGATCATCTGGCAGCGCTTGCTGCAGAACGGACGATACGGGCTGACTTCCCCCCAAACAACGTCTTTGCCACAGGTCGGGCAATTTACTACGGTAGTCATCACTCTTCCTTAGCCGGCTTTTCAACGGGCCATTTTATTGTTTACTAACAGCAGGCCAGATCGAACGTCAGGCGTTCCGGCACCTGAGTATGGTCGCCGTCCAGCGACAAGAAGCGAATGGCGTAACGCGTCTTGTGACCGGAAATTTGCGGATACAGCTGATGCGACAGGTCGATACGCAGGCGCAGCAGATCGGCATCTTCCGCATTATCCTGATAAAACCCGTTCAGACTGATTTGATTGCGGAACGGTCCGGACTGGCGGATCAGGCTCAGGATCATCGTCAGCGCCTGATGCAACGGATCCAGGGTTTCCAGCCACTGGGCGACGTCGGCATCGCGCTCTGATTGAGGCACGTGCATCCACATGTGCAGCGTCGGCAGATCGAAACTGCAGCAGCCACCGGGAATGCCCAAACGTTGGCGCACCAGGCTGATGAGTTTATCTTCACGCAGTGGTTGGCCCATACGCGGCGCGGCGATAAGACGTGAAGAAAGGTCTTTCAACTGGCTGCGTAACTGTTCGACCAGCGACATATCAACGCCGGGCACGTCGGCCCACTGCAGCAGTTTTTGCTGCTGGCGTTCCAGTTCTTTCGCCAGTTCGGTGCGGACTTCACCGCGTTCCAGCACGTCCAGCAGATCGGAAACGGTACGGAAAAAGGTCAGGGCGATGGCGGTATCGCTCAATGCCCGGTGGCCATGTAACTGTTGCAGCAAAAATTCAATTCGCAGCCAGGTACGCATTTTTTCATTCAACGGGTGTTCAAAGAGAACGGTTGGAGAAGCGTCACTCATTCAGTTTAATCCTGTCGTTTTGCTGATGCCGCAAGGTCCAGATAGCGGCGATGCAAGGCGGCTACGTGTGATTCTATCTCTTGTGCGGCGCCGCAGTTGTCGATCACGTCGTCCGCCACTGCCAGTCGCTGCTCGCGCGTTGCCTGGGCAGATAAAATATTGAGTGCCTGCTGGCGGCTGACGCCGTCGCGGGCGATGGTTCTGAGCAACTGGGTATCGCTGTCGACGTCGACCACCACGACCCGGTCGGCACGTGACTGTAGCTGGTTTTCCACCAGCAGCGGCACCACCCAGAGCGCATAGGGGCTGTCGGCCAGCGCCAGCTGGCGCTGTGTTTCCTGCTGTATCACCGGGTGCAGCAGCTGATTCAGCCAGCGTTTTTCATCCGGCTGGCTGAAGATACGCTGACGCAGCGCCGCCCGATCCAAAGCGCCATCCGGCTGGAGTATCCCATGGCCAAAATGCGCGGTGATGGCCGCCAATGATGGCGTGCCGGGCTCTACAACCTGGCGGGCGATGATGTCGGCATCGACAATCACGATGCCATGACGCGCAAAAGCATTGGCGACGGTTGATTTACCGCTGCCGATGCCGCCGGTCAACGCAACAATGTAAGTCATGGCGTGAGGGGACACCCTAAGATTTATCCAGAAACAATAGACGAATCATAAAGCGATCGTGCAGAAGTGCAAGTCGACGCCGTCAGGCTGGCGTTTCTGTCGCCAGAATGGCAAAAATGGGCGCAATATCACATCGGAATGGCGCAGGTAAATTTCTGGGATTGTAGCGTAAATAAAGACGAAATCGCAGTCTTGCCGCGTGATTATTCCGGCGTATGATAACGTCACTGGAACTGGCATCAAGCTGTTCTGCGCAGGTGGCGGCATTAGCTGAAACCCGCGGGATAGAAGATTCGATCACCCTTGCGATCCGTCGCCATAAACCAGGAAATCCGTTGTCATGCGTATTGAAGAAGATTTGAAGTTAGGTTTTAAAGATGTGCTGATCCGCCCGAAGCGCTCCACGCTGAAAAGCCGCTCCGAAGTAGAACTGGAGCGCCAGTTTACCTTCAAACATTCGGGATGGAACTGGTCCGGCGTACCTATCATTGCCGCCAATATGGATACGGTCGGCACCTTCCGCATGGCAGAGGCTCTGGCGTCTTTCGATGTGCTTACCGCGGTACACAAACACTATTCGGTTGAACAATGGGCCGAATTCGTTCAGCGCGTACCGGCAGAGACGCTGCGTCACGTGATGGTTTCCACCGGTACCTCCGATGCCGACTTCGTAAAGATGAAGCAAATTCTGGCGCTGTCGCCGGCGCTGAAGTTTATCTGCATCGATGTGGCTAACGGCTACTCGGAGCACTTTGTCGCCTTCCTGCAGAAAGCGCGCGAAGCCTGCCCGCAACACGTGATCTGCGCCGGCAATGTGGTCACCGGCGAAATGGTCGAGGAGCTGATCCTGTCCGGCGCCGATATCGTTAAGGTCGGCATTGGCCCGGGTTCAGTGTGCACCACGCGGGTGAAAACCGGCGTCGGCTACCCGCAGCTGTCCGCGGTGATTGAATGCGCGGACGCGGCGCACGGGCTGGGCGGGCAGATTGTCAGCGACGGCGGCTGCTCGGTGCCGGGCGATGTGGCGAAAGCCTTCGGCGGCGGCGCGGACTTTGTCATGCTGGGCGGCATGCTGGCCGGCCACGACGAGTGCGAAGGCACGGTGGTGGAAGAGAACGGCGAGAAATTTATGCTGTTCTACGGCATGAGTTCCGAATCCGCGATGAAGCGCCACGTGGGCGGCGTCGCGGAGTACCGCGCGGCAGAAGGCAAAACCGTGAAGCTGCCGCTGCGCGGCGAAGTGGAATTCACCGTACGCGATATCCTCGGCGGCCTGCGTTCGGCCTGCACCTACGTGGGGGCAGAGCGTCTGAAAGAGCTGACCAAACGCACCACCTTTATCCGCGTTGCGGAGCAGGAAAACCGCGTATTCGGCAGCAAGTAATCTCCTGTCGCCCCCGCACCGTGGGGGCGTTTCTCCCGTCTGTTTTATCCCAGCACCGTTCCCAATTGGAAAATCGGTAAATACATGGCGATCACCAGGCCGCCGACGATGATGCCGATGGTCAGCATCAGCAACGGTTCCAGCGTTTGCGCCAAAGCGTCCGCCAGCTCATGCGTCTGCTGTTCATGCCATAACGCCAGTTTGCCCAGCAGAGTGTCCAGAGTGCCGGACTCTTCCCCGACGCGCGCCAACTGCTGGCACAACGGTGGAAACAGCGGCTGTTCCGCCAGCGCCTGATACAGCGGCAGCCCCTGGTTCAGCCGCTGCCGAATATTCTCCAGTGCCTGATGGAAAAACAGATTCTCCATCGACAGCAGCGCCGCATCCAACCCTTCGAGCAGCGTCAGCCCCGCCTGTTGGGTCATATGCAGCGTACGGAAGATCTGGCTCAGGCAGGCGCCTTTAATCAGCTGAGCAATCAGCGGCAGACGCAGGCAGAGCCGCTGCTCCCGCCGCCGCCAGCGGGAATGCGGATGGCAGTAGCGCCAGTAGCCGCCCGCCAGCAGGGCGCCGGCCAGCAACACATAGGGGCCGGCACTGACCAACAGCGCCGACAGATTCATTAACCCCTGAGTAAACCAGGGCAGCGGAGCGTCGAACGACTGATACACTTTGGCGAATTCCGGCAGCACCATCAACAGCATCAGTAGGCTGACCAGTATGGCCACCGCGCAGATAAACAGCGGATAGCGGATGGCCTTCAGCACTTTTTTGCGCAGCTTCTGCTGCTCTTCCTGCTGTTGCGCCAGCTGCTGGCAACAGCGATCGAGGTTGCCGGTCAGTTCGCCTAAGGTGATTAGCTGGCGATAAATAGGCGGAAACACGTAGTGGTAGCCGGCCGTCACTTCAGACAGCGGCTGGCCTTGAGCCACCCGCTCGCCGATCTCCTGTAGCAGACAGCGCCAGGGAGCGGACTGATGCTGCTGCGCCAGCAGCTGCAGTGCGTTCATCAGCGGCAGCCCGGCCTGCAGCAGCGTAGCCAACTGGCGGGTGAACAGGATCAATGCCTCGCCACGCCATTGCCGCCGGCCAACCGGCTTGCCGCGTGCGACCTGATAGGGCTGCAGGTTCTGTTCAATCAACAGTTGATAAACCTGCTCTTTGCGTTCAGCCAGCGACTCTCCTGGAACTATTTCACCCTGACTATTAATGGCCTGCCAGAGAAAAAGCCGCCGCGACGTCATGGCTGCAGCTCCGTGTGGCCTATCACGCGATACACTTCCTGCAGCGACGTGATACCTTCCGCCACCAGCGCCAGCCCGGCCTGCAGCAGCGAAGTCTGCCCCTGCCGCTGTGCGATCTCGTTTAACTGCTCCGCCGTTAACTGGTGCAGTAACCCGTGCTGTATCTCACTGGTGATGTGCAGTAATTCGTAGATGCCGATGCGGCCGTAATAGCCGCCGAAACAGTGTTCGCAGCCTTCGGCGCGCCATGGCGTCAACGGGCGGGGCCACAGCGCGGCGGGAAAGTGCAGCGCTTCCGTTTGCGGGCGGCGGCAGTGCAGGCACAGTCGACGCACCAGCCGCTGGGCGATCACCAGCTTGAGGCTGGCCGCCAGCAGATAACCGGGGATGCCCATATTGGTCAGGCGGGTCAGGGTTTCGCTGGTGGAGTTGGTATGCAGGGTCGATAGCACCAGGTGGCCGGTCTGGGCGGCCTTCACCGCAATTTCGGCGGTTTCCCCGTCGCGGATCTCGCCGATCATGATCACGTCCGGATCCTGGCGCAGCAGTGCCCGCAGCACGCGGGAAAAACTCAGGTCGATTTTTCCGTTGACCTGCGTCTGGTTGACGCCAAACAGCGGGATCTCGACGGGATCCTCGACGCTGCACAGATTGCGCTGCCGATCGTTCAACTGGTGCAGGCCGCTGTACAGCGTGACGGTTTTTCCACTGCCGGTGGGGCCGGTGACCAGAATCATGCCCTGTGGGCCGGCGAGGGCGGCGGCAAACTGCGCGCGATCCGCCTCCGTCATGCCCAACTGCTCCAGCGGCAGATCCTGCCGGTCGGTTTGCAGGATCCGCAGCACCACCTTTTCGCCGTATAGCGTCGGCAGGGTGGAGATGCGCATCGAGTAGCGGCTGCGATCCAGCTGAACGCCGAGCTGGCCGTCCTGCGGTAGCCGCCGTTCGGCAATGTCCAACTGAGCCATGATCTTCAACCGGGCGATAATGCGCTGGCCCAGGGCCAGCGGCGGCGGAGAGATCGTCTGCAGTACGCCATCGATGCGCAGGCGGATGCTGAGCTGTTGCTGGTAAGGCTCAAAGTGAATGTCGGAGGCGCGTCGCTGGATCGCGCTGCGCAGCGTTTGGTTGATAAAGTTGACCGCTGGCGTATCGGCATCGTCATCCAGCGTGGAGCTGTGTGCCTCGGCGGTCTCTGTCTGAGCCGGCTGAAGCGCCGGCGACTGAAACAGCGCCTGCTCCAGCCGCGCCAGCGGCCACTGTTCCAGCGCGATCTGTTTCCCGCTGGCGAAGCGCAGCGCATTGAGCAGCGGCGCCGGCGGTTCGCCGTGCAGGGCGATAGTCAGGCATTGCTCATCTTCGCTCAGCGCCAGCGCCTGGTAGCGCCGGCACAGGGTCTGTATTTCAGCGTTGATAGCCTGGCTCATCAGGATGGTTCCGCCGCATCGTCAAAGCGGAACACTTCCTGGCAGGTATCCTGCAGCGCGCTGCTTTCTGCGGCGCTGCAACTGCGCGCCCAGCGCATCAGGCCGTTGCTGTCCGGCGTCGGCGTCATTGTGACCGTTAACCCCTGTAGCGTCTGGGCGCCTGTGAGTGTGATAACTCCCCGGCTGACGCTGACGGCGCTGACATAGCGCGAGGCGGCGCCTGTCGGGATGCCTTTGCTGCCGGCGTTGCATTCGTCGGCGGTGCCGCTGTCCAGCACGCACAGCTCCACCGCCATTTTATAGGGGGTCATCGCCTGCAGCATGTCGGTCATTGCGGCTTTCTGGATATAGCGCTGATAGGCGGGCACGCCGATGGCGCTCAGGGTGGCGATGATGGCGATCACCACCATCAGTTCGATCAGGGTAAATCCACGTTGTGTTTCCATGCGTTGCTTCCTCCTGGTTGTGGAGTGGCAACGGTAGCGTCAGGAGGCCGGGCGTGCGAGTGCATGCTGACAGGACTGCGTATGGCTTCCAGCACTATCTGGATGGTTACCGTTTTTCGCAGCGCGCAATGCGGCGCGGATCGCAGTGTAAAGCCGCTCGCGCCGCCGGGCTGGCGACGTGAGCGCGAAAGGGGGGATTTATTTAAAGCGCATGGATAAATCGAGGGCGGTAACGTGCTTGGTGAGCGCGCCGACCGAAATATAATCCACGCCGGTTTCAGCGTATTGGCGCAAGGTGTCGCTGGTGACATTACCGGAGACTTCCAGCTGTGCGCGATGCTGGGTCAGTTCTACAGCCTGCTTCATCATCGGCACGCTGAAGTTATCCAGCATGATGATATCCGCGCCGGCGTCCAGCGCCTGCTGCAGTTCGTCCAGCGATTCCACTTCCACTTCGACCGGCACGTCGGCGTGTAGCCAGAAGGCTTTCTCCACCGCGTTCTTGATTGAGCCGGAGGCGATAATATGGTTTTCCTTGATCAGGAAGGCGTCGGACAGCCCCAGCCGGTGGTTATTGCCGCCGCCGCACAGCACGGCGTACTTCAGCGCGGTGCGCAGCCCCGGCAGCGTTTTACGCGTGTCCAGCAGCCGCGTCTGCGTGCCTTCCAGCAGTGCGACATAGCGGCTGACGGCGGTCGCCACGCCTGACAGGGTCTGTACAAAGTTAAGCGCGGTGCGCTCGCCGGTCAGCATAATGCGCGCCGGGCCGCTCAGACGGCACAGCGGCTGGTTCGGCGTGACCGTTTCGCCGTCGGCCGCCAGCCATTCCACGCGCACCTGATTACCCAGCTGAATAAAGACTTCATTTAACCAGCGTTGGCCGCAAAACACGCCGGCTTCACGGGTGATGATCGTGGCTTCGGCCTGCTTGTCCGCCGGCAGCAGTTGGGCGGTAATATCCCGTTCAGGATTGACTTCACCACCCAGATCTTCCCGTAACGCCTGGGCGACGGCAAAAGGGATATCATGTTCAATTCGTTCAAGAAGTTCAGCACGACGGCTGTCGGCGCTGTAGCGGCGTGTCGGCATAGAAGGCTCCGAAAAGGGAACTAAGAATGTGGAGGAAACATGCTACTCTGTTGTGCAGGCAAGTACCACTGGCAGTGATAGCCAGCATGCGCTGTCGCTAAACAAGGAATCAGGTATTATCCGATACCGGTGGCGAGCAATATCTGGCATCTGTGGAACAACGTGGTTGGCCCCGGCGAGCGCTCGGGCGCAATGACAAGGGAGAGGCATAACAAATGACGCTGTTTTCGCTGTTACTGGTTCTGGCGTGGGAACGTTTATTCAAGCTGGGCGAGCATTGGCAGCTGGATCACCGGCTTGAAGTGGTTTTCCGGCGTCTGCGCCGTTTTTCGCTGCTGCAGACGCTGGCGCTGGCCTGCGGCTGGATGGTGGTGGTCTGGGGCATTTTATGGCTGGCGCAGGGGCTGTTTTTCGGTCTTCTGACGCTGCTGCTGTGGATTGTCGTGGCGCTGCTGTGCGTCGGGGCGGGCATTAAGCGCAAGCATTACCGCGCCTACCTGAAGGCGGCGCGTCAGGGCGACAGCCATGCGGTTGATGCCATGGCGGAAGAGCTGGCGCTGATCCACGGCCTGCCGGTGGACTGCAGCGAAGAAGAGCGTCTGCGCGAACTGCAAAATGCGCTGCTGTGGATTAACTACCGCTATTATCTGGCGCCGCTGTTCTGGTTTGTGGCGTGCGGTCCTTATGGGCCGATAGCGTTGGCCGGCTATGCTTTCCTGCGTGCTTACCAAACCTGGCTGGCGCGGCACAATACGCCGCTGGAGCGTTCGCAATCGGGGATTGATGCATTGCTGCACTGGCTGGACTGGATCCCGGTGCGGCTGGCGGGCGTGGCCTACGCGCTGATCGGCCACGGAGAAAGGGCGTTGCCGGCCTGGTTCGCCTCGCTGGGCGATCGCCGTACTTCACAGTACCAGGTGCTGACGCGTCTGGCGCAGTTTGCGCTGGCTCGGGACCCGCATGACGATCCGGTACAAACGCCGCGTGCCGCGGTGGTGTTGGCGCGTAAGGTGACGATGATTCTGGTGGTGGTGGTGGCGGTGCTGACGATTTACGGCACCTTGCTGTAATCCGCCATCGTGCGATAAAAAAGGGCTGAACGCAGGTTCAGCCCTTGTTGTTTGCGGTAACGTCCGCTGTTACAGCTTAGCGAAGCAGCGACGCGCGGCGTCGATGGTGCGCTGAATGTCTTCTTTGCTGTGGGCGACGGACATAAAACCTGCTTCAAAGGCGGACGGCGCCAGATATACGCCTTCGTCCAGCATCAGGTGGAAGAAGCGCTTAAAGCGTTCGGCGTCGCACTGCATCACGTCCTGATAGCAGGTGACTGCGTCGGCATCGGTAAAGAACAGGCCGAACATGCCGCCGACGTTGTTGATCACCAGCGGGATGTTCTCCGCCTGTGCGGCATGGCGCAGGCCGTCCGCCAGCATTTCAGTCAGTTCGTTCAGCGTCTGGTGAACGCCCGGCTGCGCCACTTCGCTCAGGCAGGCAAAGCCCGCCGCCATGGCGATCGGGTTGCCGGACAGCGTCCCGGCCTGATACACCGGGCCGGTCGGCGCCAGCGCTTCCATCACGTCGCGACGGCCGCCGAATGCACCTACCGGCATACCGCCGCCGATAATTTTACCCAGACAGGTCAGGTCCGGCTCAACGCCGTAGTGCGCCTGCGCGCCGGCCAGCGCCACGCGGAAGCCGGTCATCACTTCGTCGATAATCAACAGTGCGCCGTACTGGTCGCACAGCGCGCGCAGCCCCGGCAGGAAGTCCGGCTGCGGCGGTACGCAGTTCATATTGCCCGCCACCGGCTCGACGATAATACAGGCAATCTCTGACGGGAACTGTTCAAAGGCGCTGCGTACCGAGTCCAGATCGTTATAGGTGCAGGTCAGGGTATGTTTGGCGAAGTCCGCCGGTACGCCCGGTGAGTTCGGTTGGCCGAGGGTCAGCGCGCCGGAACCGGCTTTGACCAGCAGGCAGTCGGCGTGGCCATGGTAACAGCCTTCAAACTTGATGATTTTATCGCGCTGGGTGTAGCCGCGCGCCAGACGGATGGCGCTCATGGTGGCTTCGGTGCCGGAGTTCACCATGCGCACCATATCCATCGTCGGCACCAGTTCGGTCACCAGCGCGGCCATTTTCACTTCCATTTCGGTCGGTGCGCCAAAGCTTAGGCCGCGTTCGGCGGCGGCAATGACGGCGTTGCGAATGGCAGGATGGTTATGGCCCAGCACCATCGGGCCCCAGGAGCCGACGTAATCGATATAGGCTTTGCCGTCGGCGTCAAAAAGGTAGGCGCCGTCGGCACGTTCGATAAACAGCGGCACCCCGCCGACGCCGGTAAATGCCCGCACCGGGGAGTTCACCCCGCCGGGGATCAGCTGCTGCGCTTCGGCGTACAGACTTTCGGACTTGCTGTGTAAGCTCATAAATCGGCTCCAGGAATGTATATTGAATGTGTTTTACCGGGCTATTCTAGTGGAGTGCGCGCCGTTATGAAACGATCGCCGCAGCGTGATACGGGTAAACGGTGAGTTTCGCTGTTTGCCAAGAGAGGTGTGCCGTACGCTTTTTTGAGTATAGAATGGACGGCTCTGCGATTTATATGACTTATTCTTACCGGCGGTAACCAACCCCTTATGAGTGAGCAGCAACCACAACCCTCGTTAGTATTTACTCCGCGTGTGAAGCGCGTTGACAGTGTGCGTCAGTTTATTCGCCGTGATAAAACGCCGGTGGCGATCTTGTTGATGGCGGCCCTGGTGGGCGCGCTGGCCGGGCTATTGGGCGTGGCGTTTGAAAAGTCGGTGGACTGGGTGCAGCAACAGCGTTTTTCCGCGCTGTCGTACGTCGCCGATGCTTGGTATCTGGTGTGGCCGCTGGCTTTTCTGTTGTCCGCCGGGTTGGCGATGCTGGGCTATTATCTGGTGCGGCGTTTTGCGCCGGAGGCTGGCGGGTCGGGCATTCCGGAGATAGAAGGCGCGTTGGAAGAGCTGCGTCCGGTGCGCTGGTGGCGGGTTCTGCCGGTAAAATTTGTCGGCGGCATGGGCACGCTGGGCGCCGGCATGGTGCTGGGGCGCGAAGGGCCGACGGTGCAGATGGGGGGCAATGTCGGGCGCATGGTGCTGGATATCTTCCGTATCCGCGGCGCCGAGGCGCGCCACTCGCTGCTGGCGACCGGGGCGGCGGCGGGGCTGTCCGCCGCGTTTAACGCGCCGCTGGCGGGGATTTTGTTTATTATCGAAGAGATGCGCCCGCAGTTTCGCTACAACCTGATCTCGATTAAAGCGGTATTTATCGGCGTGATTATGTCGACCGTGGTCTACCAGCTGTGCAATGGTCAGCATGCGGTGATCGAGGTGGGTAAACTCTCATCGGCACCGACCAACACTCTGTGGCTGTATCTGGTGCTGGGCGCGGTGTTCGGCGGCGTCGGCGTGATGTTTAACCGGCTGATCTTCCGTACCCAGGATATGTTTGCCCGCCTGCACGGCGGCGAAATGCGCAAAATTGTGCTGATGGGCGGCGGGCTGGGCGGCCTGTGCGGCGTACTGGCGCTGATTCAGCCGGAGGCCGCCGGCGGCGGTTTCGGCCTGATTCCGATTGCGGCGGCGGGCAACTATACCGTCGGCATGCTGATGTTTATCTTTATCGCCCGGATTGTCACCACGCTGCTGTGCTTTGGCTCCGGCGCGCCGGGCGGGATCTTTGCGCCGATGCTGGCATTGGGTACGCTGTTCGGCACCGCATTTGGCCTGGCGAGCAGCCACCTTTTCCCGCAGTATGGCATCGAGCCGGGGACGTTCGCCATTGCCGGCATGGGGGCGCTGTTTGCCGCGACGGTGCGCGCGCCGCTGACCGGCATCGTGCTGGTGTTGGAAATGACGGACAATTATCAGCTGATTTTGCCGATGATCATTACGTGCCTTGGCGCGACGCTGGTGGCCCAGTTCCTCGGTGGTCAGCCGCTGTATTCGTCGCTGCTGGCGCGCACGCTGGAGAAGCAGCGGGCGGCGGAGAAAACAAGCAAAGAAAATGCAACAAATGCGGTGAATACTTGAACGCAACACTCAGGTATTGGATAATCACAGTATTAATCAGGTTGCCGGCACCCACCCGACGTATAAGGGAGCCTGATGCTGAATCATGTTGGGAGTTAAGAGTATGAGTGAAGAAACAGCACTGCCCCTGCAATTTACCGAGGCAGCAGCGAACAAGGTGAAATTCCTGATCGCTGATGAAGAAAATCCGAACCTGAAGTTGCGGGTTTACATCACCGGCGGCGGCTGCAGCGGATTCCAATACGGCTTCACTTTTGACGATAAGGTCAACGAAGGCGATATGACCATCGAAAAACAGGGCGTGGCTCTGGTGGTCGATCCGATGAGCCTGCAATATCTGGTGGGCGGTTCGGTGGATTATACCGAAGGTCTGGAAGGGTCGCGCTTTGTGGTGACCAACCCGAATGCCAAAACCACCTGCGGCTGCGGCTCGTCGTTCAGCATCTAATCTGACGTCCGATCTTAAGAAAACCCGCCGTAAGGCGGGTTTTTTATTGTTCGAGAATAAACGCCGGCAGCTTCAGGTGCCAGCGAATGGCCGCCAGCCGGATCAGCAGCGTAATGGTCATGCCGAGCATCATCGCCTGCTGCAGCGGCATGCCGAAGCTGGAATACGCCGTGGCGTGCACGATGCCGCCGATAATGCAGGCGGTGGCGTAGATTTCCGTGCGCAGGATCATCGGGATTTCGCGCGCCAGCACGTCGCGGATAATGCCGCCGCCGACGCCGGTAATCACGCCCATACATACCGCCACCAGCGCGCCGCTGCCGGCGGCAAAGGCCTTATTGACGCCGATGCCGACGAACACCGCCAGCCCGACCGCATCCAGCACCGGCAACACCCACTTCGGCAGGCGGCGCGGCTGGCGCACCAGCATCAGCGTCAGCACACAGGTGATCATCGCCACCACCAAATCGGTGGGATCCTGCACCCAGAACACTGGGCCATTGGCCAGCGCCATGTCGCGGATGGTGCCGCCGCCCACGGCGGTCACCACCCCGAGCACCAGCACGCCGAAAGGATCCATCCGCAGCTTGCCGGCCAGCAATACGCCGGAGATGGCGAACACCGCCGTGCCGAGGATATCCAGCCAGAACACCAGCATCAGCGAATCTCCGCCAGCTGGCTGCACAGCTGCTGCGCCGCCAGCATAATGCGCGGCCCTGCGCGGTTGAACCAGTCTTCATTCAGCGCGATGATCGGCACCTGCAGCTGAGGCGACCAGAATGCTTTGACGTTGGCAACCTCTTTGGCGCCGCCGCTGATGACGATCGCCTGCGGCTGACGAGCCAGCACCTGCTCGCGGCCGATTTGCGGCCAGGGTACGCGGCTGTCGGCAAAGATGTTTTCGCCGCCGCACAGGCTCAGCAGTCGGCTTTGCAGCGTCGCGGCGGAGCTGGTGAACAGCGGCTGGGTGCCGAACTGCAGCAGCACGCGGCGCTGTGGGTTATCGGCATAGCGGGCCTTCAGATGGGCGAGCTGCTGGCGTACCTGCGCTGCTGACTGATGCGCCTGCTCCGGGTGCGGACTGTAAGCGGCCAGATCGTCCAGCAAACGGGCGATCTCTTCCGGCGTTTTGGCGTCGGCGTAAAAGATCGGAATGCCGAATGCGGCGAGCTGATCCAGGACCCGCTGCGGATTGCCGCCGCGCCAGGCCAGGATCAGATCCGGCTTTAACGCCAGGATCCGCTCCAGATTAACCCCTTGCCACGACGCCACCTGTTCGAGCTTCTTGGCCTGCGGCGGGTAATCGGAAAAGGCGCTGGCCGCCAGCAGGGTATCCCCCATGCCGGCGGCGTAGGCCAGTTCGGTGGTATTGGGCGCCAGGCTGATCACCCGCTGTGCAGCAGCTGCGGGCAGGGAGACCGCCAGCGCCAGCAGCCACAACAGGCAGCAAAAGCGTCGTTTCACCTTAGTCGCGCTTTGCCAACATCTGCAGCATTGCGTTGACCATCAGCGAGGACTGTTTGGCGGCTACGGTCAGGAACTCGTCAAAGCTCATATGCGACTCGCTATCGGCCACGTCGGAGATGGCGCGCACCACCACAAACGGCGTACCGAACTGGTGGCAGACGTGGGCGATCGCCGCCGCTTCCATTTCCACCGCTGCGACGCTCGGGAAGGTGGCGCGAATGCGTGCCAGCGGTTCTGCGCCGTTGATAAAGGCGTCACCGCTGCAGATCAGGCCGCGTACCGCGTTAAGATCCAACTGGCGGATGCAGTGTTCCGCCAGGGCGATCAGCGCGTCGTTGGCGACGAACGCCGCCGGGCAGCCCGCCATCTGGCCCGGCTCATAGCCGAATGCGGTGACGTCGGCATCGTGGTAGCGGACTTCTTCGGACACCACGATATCCCCGACTTTCAGCGTGGCGGCCAGACCGCCGGCGGAACCGGTGTTGATCACCATATCCGGCTGGCAGTGCTCCAGCAGCAGGGTGGTGCCCATCGCCGCCGAGACTTTACCGATGCCGGATTTCAGCAGCGCAATCTCTACTCCGTTGATCTGGCCGGTGTAAATTTCACAGCCTGCGCGCTGGATGGTCTGACGGTTTTCGATTTGATCGCGCAGCAGGGTAACTTCCTGCTCCATGGCGCCGATAATGCCTACTTTCATAAATAATACTCGCTGATAGGGGGAAGAAGTGCCGCATAGTCTATCATGGCTGTTAAACAGAGATAATCCGTTGCATCCGCCGTGTGGAATTGTTATCACGGAGGCAGACGCGCCAGGGCCAAAACAGGGGAGCCGCAGATGTCCGGGATCGACTTTAAACAGAAAATCAGCTTTCAGCGCCCGTTCAGCAATCCGATCGCGGCGGAGCAGGAATATGACATTGTCCGCCAGTTTGAAAGCGACCGCGGGCGGATCGTCAACTCGGCGGCGATTCGCCGGCTGCAGCAGAAAACCCAGGTCTTCCCGCTGGAGCGCAACGCGGCGGTGCGCAGCCGGTTAACCCACTCGATGGAAGTACAGCAGGTGGGGAGGCACATTGCCAAAGAGATCCTCAACCGCTTTAAGCAAGAGCAGCGTATTGATGAACTCGGCCTGACCAATCTGCTGGATCCGTTTGAAAGCATCGTTGAAATGGCCTGCCTGATGCATGATATCGGCAATCCGCCGTTTGGCCACTTCGGCGAGTCGGCGATTAACGACTGGTTCAGCCAGCGGCTCGATCCGGCCAGCAGCGGCAGCGAGCCGAACAGCCAGGACGGCTGCCAGGTCGAGGTGCTGCGCCTGCGTGAAGGGGATGGCGATCTGAACCGGCTGCGCAGCCGCATCCGCCACGATCTGAGCCAGTTTGAAGGCAACGCACAGGCGATCCGGCTGGTGTATACGCTGCTGAAACTGAATCTGACCTATGCCCAGGTGGGCTGCATCCTGAAATATACCCGCCCGGCGTATTGGGCGCAGGATATCCCCGCCAGCCACAGCTATCTGATGAAAAAGCCGGGTTTCTATCTGGCGGAGGAAGCGTTTGTTGACCGCCTGCGGCGTGAATTGCAGATGGGGGAATTCGACCGTTTCCCGCTGACTTATATCATGGAAGCTGCCGATGATATTTCTTATTGCATTGCCGATTTGGAAGACGCGGTGGAAAAAAACATTTTCACCGTCGATCAGCTTTATCACTATTTGAGCCAGGAATGGGGCGCGGTGACGCCGGGCGATCTGTTTGATAAAACGGTGGCCGGCGCGTTTGGCAAAATAGCGCAGGGCGGCGCGCGACGCAGTTCGGAAGATCAGTTCTTTATGTACCTGCGGGTATTTACCGTTGCTAAACTGGTGCCTCATGCCGCCGGGCGTTTTATTGATAATCTGGACGCGATTTATCAGGGCAGCTTTAATCAGGCGCTGCTGGAGGATTCCAGTCCGGCATTCCGGCTGCTGAAAGTCTTCAAGAAGGTGGCGTTTAAATACGTGTTCAACCATCCGGAAGTGGAACAGCTGGAGCTGCAGGGCTACCGGGTCATCAGCGGTCTGCTGGATATTTACAGCCCGCTGCTGGCGATGTCGCTGGCGGATTTCAGCCAACTGGTGCAGGAAGACAGCCACCGTGGTTTCCCGATTGAGACGCGGCTGTTTCATAAATTGTCCACCAAGCATCGGCTGGCTTATATCGAAGCCGTCGAGGGGATACAGTATTTATCCCCGGAGCAGCGGGAGATTCGAGAATATTATTTCCGCGCGCGGCTGTTACAGGATTATATCAGCGGTATGACCGATCTTTATGCCTATGATGAATACCGACGTTTAATGGCAGCAGAATAATCCCGGCGCGTAAACATCTCTTATCCCACCGCGTCATTCAGGGCGCGGTTTATTATTTAGAGAAGTGTAAAGACGAAGAATATTTTTTTACGCTTCTCAATACTCCACGGCTGAACTTCAGGTTATTAATAGGTTCTCATTGAGTACAACAAGCGCAATACCCTGCGGCGCCCGCTGAACGGGGTATGTCCCTGCATTGACTGACTTTATAGAGACACACAGATGAAAAAAACCGCATTAGTTCTGAGCGCCCTGGCTTTCAGCATGGGTATGGCCCTTGGCCCGGCAAGCGCCGCCGCCGCAGAAACGGCTTCCGCCAGCACGCCGTCGTCACAGTTGCCGAGCCTGGCGCCGATGCTGGAAAAGGTGATGCCGTCGGTGGTCAGCATCAACGTTGAAGGCAGCGCCGCCGTCAATACGCCGCGTATGCCGCAGCAGTTCCAGCAATTTTTCGGCGAGGACTCGCCGTTCTGTCAGGACGGTTCGCCGTTCCAGGGCTCGCCGATGTGTCAGGGCGGGCCGGGTGGCCAGGGCGCCAAAGAGAGCTTTAAGGCGCTGGGCGCCGGGGTGGTGATCGATGCGGCGAAGGGCTACGTGGTGACCAATAATCATGTGGTGGACAACGCCAGCAAGATCCAGGTGCAGTTGAGCGACGGCCGCCGCTTTGACGCCAAGATCATCGGCAAGGATCCGCGCTCTGATATTGCGCTGATCCAGCTGAAAAACTTCAAGAACCTCACCGCGATCAAAATGGCGGATTCCGATCGGCTGCGGGTCGGCGACTACACGGTGGCGATCGGCAACCCTTATGGCCTGGGTGAAACCGCCACCTCCGGTATAGTTTCGGCGCTGGGGCGCAGTGGCCTGAACCTGGAAAACTACGAAAACTTTATCCAGACCGATGCGGCGATCAACCGCGGCAACTCCGGCGGCGCGCTGGTTAATCTGAACGGCGAGCTGATCGGTATCAACACCGCGATCCTGGCGCCGGACGGCGGCAATATCGGTATCGGCTTCGCCATTCCGAGCAATATGGTGAAAAGCCTGACGGCGCAGATGGTGCAATATGGCCAGGTCAAACGCGGTGAACTGGGCATTATGGGCACCGAGCTGAATTCCGAGCTGGCGCAGGCGATGAAGGTCGACGCCCAGCGCGGCGCCTTCGTCAGCCAGGTGATGCCGAAATCCTCCGCCGCCAAAGCGGGCATCAAGGCGGGCGATGTGATCGTCACCATGAACGGCAAAGCCATTTCCAGCTTCGCCTCGTTCCGCGCGCAGATCGGCACGCTGCCGGCCGGCAGCAAAATGTCGCTGGGGATTATCCGCGAGGGCAAACCGGTCACCGTGGATGTGACGCTGGAGCAAAGCAAGCAGACGCAGGTTGATTCCGGCAATATCAATGCCGGCATCGAGGGGGCCGAACTGAGCAACGCGCAGGCCGGCAACCATAAAGGGGTCAGGGTCGACAGCGTGAAGGCCGGCAGCGCCGCCGCCAGCATTGGCCTGAAGAAAGGCGACGTGATCCTGGGGGTCAACCAACAGCCGGTGCAGAACCTGAGCGAACTGCGCAAAATTCTCGACAGCAAGCCGCCGGTACTGGCGCTGAACATCCTGCGCGGCGACAGCACGCTGTACCTGCTGATGCAGTAATCTGCTTGCGCTCTCTCATCCGACAGGCACGCTACGGCGTGCCTTTTTCATGTTGCTAAATTGTGAAGCCTGCCACAACTCCCGGCGCTGCCGAAACGCTTTGGGCATCTGCACAATGTGCCGCTCTCAGCGCGTCGGTATGCTGGGCGATTATCTAAAATCGGGTTGGGGCGAATTGAATGGCGGAATACCATCTTGACGGCAAGCTGGCGCAGGAAATCGTGGCGCGCACCATGCAAATCATTGACGGCAATGTCAATGTGATGGACGCGCGCGGCAGGATCATCGGCAGCGGCGACCGTGAGCGGGTCGGTGAACTGCACGAAGGGGCTCTGCTGGTGCTGTCGCAGGCCCGCGTGGTGGATATTGATGAAGCCGTCGCCCGCCATCTGCACGGCGTGCGGCCGGGCATCAATCTGCCGCTGCGCATCGACGGCAGCATCGTCGGGGTGATCGGCCTGACCGGCAATCCGGCGCAGCTGCGCCAATACGGCGAGCTGGTGTGCATGGCGGCTGAAATGATGCTGGAGCAGGCGCGGCTGATGCACCTGCTGGCGCAGGACAGCCGTTTTCGTGAAGAGCTGGTGCTGAACCTGATCCGTGCGGAGGCGCTGTCGCCGGCGCTGATGGAGTGGGCGCAGCGGCTGGGTATCGACCCTGAAGAGCCGCGCGTGGCGGCGGTGGTCGAGGTGGACAGCGGACAGCTCGGCGTCGACAGCGCAATGGCGGAACTGCAGCAGCTGCAGGCGCTGCTGACGCTGCCGGAGCGCGACAATCTGATTGCCATCGTCTCGCTCAGCGAAATGGTGGTGCTGAAGCCGGCGCTCAACGGCCACGGTCGCTGGGACGCCGAAGATCATCGTCGCCGGGTAGAGAACCTGCTGTCGCGCATGAAAGAGAGCAGCCGGCTGCGGGTGCGGGTCGCGCTGGGCAATTACTTTACCGGACCGGGCAGCATCGCCCGCTCCTACCGCACCGCGCGCACCACCATGGCGGTGGGCAAGCAGCGGATGTTCGAGCAGCGCGCCTACTACTACCAGGACCTGATGCTGCCGGTGCTGCTGGACAGCCTGCGCGGCGGCTGGCAGGCGGACGAGCTGGTCAGGCCGCTGGCGCGCCTGAAGGCGATGGACGGCAACGGCCTGCTGCGGCGTACTCTCAGCGCCTGGTTTTTGAATAACGTACAGCCGAGCGCCACCGCCAAGGCGCTGTATATTCACCGCAACACCCTGGAATACCGCCTGAACCGCATCTCCGAACTGACCGGCCTGAACCTGTCCAGCTTCGACGCACGTTTACTGCTGTATATCGGCCTGCAGCTGGACGAATAGCTCAGGTGACCGGCGCCGGGTTGAACACCGCCAGCGCATTGTGCAGTCCCCATTGATCCGACCAGGTTTTCTTGCGCCCGCTGGCGATGGCCAAAATCAGTTCAAACAGTTGCCAGCCCACCTGCTCGATGGTGGCTTCGCCGCTGGCGATGCTGCCGGCGTCGATATCCATCAGATCGTGCCAGCGTTCGGCCAGCGCGCTGTGCGTCGCCATTTTGATCACCGGAACGGCGGTCAGGCCGTAAGGCGTGCCGCGTCCGGTGGTGAACACCTGCAGGGTAATGCCGGAGGCCAGCTGCTGCGTACCGCAGACGAAGTCGCTGGCGGGCGTGGCGGCGAAGATCAGGCCGCGTTTACTCGGGCGCTGGCCGGGGGAGAGCACTTCGACAATCGCGCTGGCGCCGGACTTGGCGATCGATCCCAGCGCCTTTTCCACCACGTTGGCCAGCCCGCCTTTTTTATTGCCGGGCGACGGGTTGGCGCTGCGGTCGGTCTGCCCCTGGCTGAGATAATCGTCGTACCAGCGCATCTCCTCCAGCAGGCGCCGGCCTACTTCCTGGTCGGCGACGCGCGGCGTCAGCAGATGAATGGCGTCGCGCACTTCCGTCACTTCCGAGAACATCACCGTAGCGCCGCAGCGCACCAGCAGATCGGAGGCATAGCCCACCGCCGGGTTGGCGGTCACGCCGGAGAAAGCGTCGCTGCCGCCGCACTGCATGCCGACCACCAACTCTGACGCCGGGCAGGGTTCGCGCCGGCGTTGATTGAGTTTGCGCAGATGCCGTTCCGCCAGCGCCAGAATATCGTCCACCATTGATTTAAACCCGATATGCTTCTCATCCTGCAGACGCACGATCTGCCCGGCGTCCAGCGAGATCGGCTGCACATCGGGGGTGCCCTGCAGCAGCCGTTCCGGCTGCAGTTTCTCGCAGCCAAGGCCGACCACCATCACTTCGCCGCCGAAATTGGGGTTAAGCGCCAGATTATGGATAGTGCGGATCGGCACCACGGCGGCCGGCGCGTTGATGGCGACGCCGCAGCCGTAGAGATGGTTCAGCGCCACCACGCCGTCTACGTTGGGGTAGTTCGGCAGCAGATCGCGCTCGATGATTTTCACCACGAAGTCGACCACGCCGGCGACGCAGTGCACGCTGGTGGTAATCCCCAGCAGGTTTTTAGTGCCGACGCTGCCGTCGGCGTTGCGGTAGCCCTCGAAGGTGTAGCCCTCCAGCGGCGGCAACGGCGGCGGCACGCGATTGGCCAGCGGCAGGCTGTCCAGCGCCGGCGCTTCCGGCAGCGTCACCAGCGACTCATCAATCCAGCCGCCGCGTAAGATATCGCGCTGTGCATAGCCGATGGTTTCCCCGTAGCGAATAATCGCTTCGCCGGCGGCGATATGATTCAACGCCACCTTATGCCCCTGCGGCACATGTTCAATTAGCTGTAAACCGCAGGGAAACAGCGTGCCTTTGGCTAATCCCTGCTTATTGACCACGATAGCGACATTATCATCGGCGTGCACCTTAATATATAGCGGCGCGTCGTGGCGGGTATTTATTTCAGACATTACAACCTCACTTGCCTTAATTATTATTTTTGCTGCGAGATTAATCGGCAGATGTGCTCACCTGATTAAGTATAGGTTTACCAGTCAGAGGGCGACATTATGCAAATGACCGGTATTACGCGGCGGCAGCGGTAAATTATTTGGCATTGCGCCAACGGTACGTGAGGCCGATCACGGCCTGACGGGGTTTCGTGAGCCGTCCGGCGTTATCTTGGGCAGATGCCCCAAACTAACGCGCATATTGGGCTGATACTTGGAATATTGCCCGATGAGCTTCGTTTGCGGGCTACATATACTTTTCGCAGAGCAAAATTATTGGGCTTTGATATTAACCGCAACGGAATTAATCGCACTGCTCACAGGTGAGGTTTATTTAATTCAACCCATTTCGTTCTGAGATATTCATGCAGTTCAGGATGAAGATAGCAATGGCTAGATTCAGGAGAACACCATGTCAACAATCAGTTCCGCAACCGGCGCAATAAAAAGAACCAATACGCGCTACTGGATTGTGGTGATGCTGTTTATCGTCACGTCATTTAACTACGGCGACCGCGCCACGCTGTCGATCGCCGGTTCGTCAATGGCTCAGGATATCGGGCTGGATCCGGTCGGGATGGGCTACATCTTCTCCGCCTTTTCCTGGGCGTACGTCATCGGCCAGATCCCCGGCGGCTGGCTGCTGGACCGTTTTGGATCGAAGCGCGTCTATTTCTGGAGCATCTTTATCTGGTCGCTGTTCACCCTGCTGCAGGGGTTTGTCGATATCTTCAGCGGCTTCGGCATTGTGGTGGCGCTGTTTGCCCTGCGTTTTCTGGTCGGACTGGCGGAAGCGCCTTCGTTCCCGGGCAACAGCCGCATCGTCGCCGCCTGGTTCCCCGCTCATGAGCGCGGCACGGCGGTGTCGATTTTCAACTCGGCGCAGTATTTCGCCACGGTGATCTTCGCGCCGATCATGGGCTGGCTGACGCACGCCGTCGGCTGGTCGCACGTGTTCTTCTTTATGGGCGGCCTGGGGATTGTGCTGAGCTTTATCTGGCTGAAGGTGGTGCATAACCCGAAAGATCACCCGCGCATTAACCAGGCCGAAATGGACTATATCGAAGCCGGCGGCGCGCTGACCAATATGGATCAGAAGCAGCCGCAGGCGCAGCCGGTGAAAGGTGAGAAATGGCGGCAGATCAAACAGCTGCTGCAGTCGCGCATGATGGTCGGCGTTTATATCGGCCAGTACTGCATCAACGCGCTGACCTACTTCTTTATTACCTGGTTTCCGGTCTATCTGGTGCAGGCGCGCGGCATGTCGATTCTGAAAGCCGGCTTTGTCGCCTCGGTGCCGGCCATCTGCGGCTTCGTCGGCGGCGTGCTGGGCGGGGTGATCTCTGACTATCTGATGCGCCGCACCAACTCGCTGACCTTCTCGCGCAAGGCGCCGATCGTGATCGGCATGCTGCTGTCGATGTCGATGATCTTCTGTAACTACGTAGACACCGAGTGGATGGTGGTCGGCATTATGGCGATGGCGTTCTTCGGCAAGGGGCTGGGGGCGTTGGGCTGGGCGGTGATGGCCGATACCGCGCCGAAAGAGATCAGCGGCCTGAGCGGCGGGCTGTTCAATATGTTCGGCAATATCTCCGGCATCGTGACGCCGATCGCCATCGGCTACATCATCGGCACCACCGGCTCATTCAACGGCGCGCTGCTGTACGTCGGCATCCATGCTCTGCTGGCGGTGGTCAGCTATCTGTTTATCGTCGGTGAAATCAAACGCATCGAACTGAAACCTGTCGCACGGGGGGCATGATGAGCGATACGCAGAGCACGCCAACCATCACCGCCATGCGCGTGATCCCGGTCGCCGGCTACGACAGCATGCTGCTGAATATCGGCGGCGCCCACGGCGCCTGTTTCACCCGCAATATCGTGGTGCTGACCGACAGCGCCGGCCATACCGGCGTGGGCGAAGCGCCGGGCGGCGAGGTGATTTACCAGACTCTGACGGCGGCGATGCCGCAGGTGGTGGGGCAGCAGGTTGCGCGGATGAACAGTCTGGTGCACGCGCTGCACGGCGGCAGCCAGCCGGCAGATTTCGACGCCTTCGCCAGCGGCGCCTGGACGTTTGAACTGCGGGTCAACGCGGTGGCGGCGCTGGAGGCCGCGCTGCTGGATCTGCTGGGGCAGTGTCTTGGCGTACCGGTGGCGGAGCTGCTTGGCCCCGGCAAACAGCGCGATGCGGTGACGGTGCTGGGCTATCTGTTTTACATCGGCGACCGCCGGCGCACCGATTTGCCGTATCAGGCCGGTGAGCAGGGCGGCCACCCGTGGTATCACCTGCGCCATCAGGAAGCGATGGATACGGCAGCCATTGTTGAGCTGGCGGCGGCGGCGCAGGATCGCTACGGCTTTAAGGATTTTAAACTCAAGGGCGGCGTGCTGCCGGGCGAGCAGGAGATCGAGGCGGTGTGCGCCCTGGCGCAGCGCTTCCCGCAGGCGCGCATCACCGTCGATCCCAACGGCGCCTGGCGGCTGGATGAGGCTATCGCGCTGTGCCGCGGCATGAACGGCATCCTGACCTATGCGGAAGACCCGTGCGGCGCAGAGCAGGGCTTTTCCGGCCGTGAAGTGATGGCCGAGTTCCGCCGGGCAACCGGCTTGCCGGTGGCGACCAATATGATTGCCACCAACTGGCGGGAAATGCGCCACGCCACACAGCTGCAGGCGGTGGATATTCCGCTGGCGGATCCGCACTTCTGGACGATGTCCGGTGCGGTGCGGGTGGCGCAGCTGTGCGACGCGTGGGGGCTGACCTGGGGCTGCCACTCCAATAACCACTTCGATATTTCTCTGGCGATGTTTACCCACGTCGGCGCGGCGGCGCCGGGGAAACCGACCGCCATCGATACCCACTGGATCTGGCAGGAAGGCCAGCATCTGACGAAAAACCCATTGCAAATCGTCGACGGAAAAATTGCGCTGCCTGACGCGCCGGGTCTCGGCATCGAGCTGGACTGGCAGGCGCTGGAACAGGCGCACCGGTTGCATCAGACGCTGCCGAGCGGGGCGCGCAACGATGCCCAGGCGATGCAGTATCTGGTGCCCGGTTGGCGTTTTGACCGCCGGCGCCCGGCGTTCGGCCGTTGATTTCACTCTGAAAAGGACAGACTTATGACCACGTTTCACAGTGCTCCAAAAATTATCGCCATGCAGGTGGTGCCGGTCGCCGGCCATGACAGCATGCTGCTGAACCTGAGCGGTGCCCACGCGCCGTTTTTCACCCGCAATATTGTGATTCTGCAGGATAACGCCGGCAATACCGGCGTCGGAGAAGTGCCAGGCGGCGAAAAGATCCGCCAGACGCTGGAGGATGCGCAGCCGCTGGTGGTGGGGAAAACGCTCGGCGAATATAAAAACGTGATGACGGCGGTGCGCCAGCGCTTCGCCGATCGCGATGCGGCGGGACGCGGCCAGCAGACGTTCGATCTGCGCACCACCATCCACGTGGTGACCGGCATTGAAGCGGCGATGCTCGATCTGCTGGGGCAGTTCCTGGAGGTGCCGGTGGCGGCGCTGCTGGGGGACGGGCAGCAGCGTGAGTCGGTGGAGATGCTCGGCTATCTGTTCTATATCGGCGACCGCAATAAAACCCCGCTGCCGTATCAGAGCCAGCCGGACGATGCCTGCGACTGGTACCGGCTGCGCCATGAGGAGGCGCTGACGCCGCAGGCGGTGGTGCGCCTGGCGGAAGCCGCCTATGAGAAATACGGTTTTAACGACTTCAAGCTGAAAGGCGGGGTGCTGGCCGGCGAAGAAGAAGCCGATGCGGTCACCGCGCTGGCGGAGCGTTTCCCGCAGGCGCGCATCACGCTCGATCCGAACGGCGCCTGGTCGCTGGAAGAAGCGATCCGTCTGGGCAGGCGGCTGCGCAACGTGCTGGCTTACGCCGAGGATCCGTGCGGCGCCGAGCAGGGCTTCTCCGGTCGCGAAGTGATGGCGGAGTTCCGCCGCGCCACCGGCTTGCCGACCGCCACCAATATGATCGCTACCGACTGGCGCCAGATGCACCATACGCTGCAGCTGCAGTCGGTGGATATCCCGCTGGCGGACCCGCACTTCTGGACGATGCAGGGATCGGTGCGGGTGGCGCAGCTGTGCCACGAATTCGGTCTGACCTGGGGATCGCACTCCAATAACCATTTCGATATCTCGCTGGCGATGTTCACCCACGTGGCCGCCGCCGCGCCGGGCAACATCGCCGCCATTGATACCCACTGGATCTGGCAGGAAGGCAACCAGCGCCTGACGCGCGAACCGCTGACCATCGCCGGCGGCCGCGTGGCGGTGCCGCAGAAGCCGGGGCTGGGGATCGAGCTGGATCGCGATCGCCTGATGAAGGCGCATGAGCTGTATAAAACCCACGGCCTCGGCGCGCGCGATGACGCGATGGGTATGCAGTTCCTGGTGCCGGATTGGGCCTTCGATAATAAACGCCCTTGCCTGGTGCGCTAATCCGCCTTGTTCGTCTTTTCACCCTTCAACGTAAAGGATACGCCATGAACAGTTGTCACAACCGCTTTCGTCAGTCTCTGCAGCAGGGGGAAACCCTTATCGGCTGTTGGTCGGCGCTGGGCAACCCGATCTCGACCGAAGTGCTGGGGCTGGCCGGTTTCGACTGGCTGGTGCTGGACGGCGAGCATGCGCCGAATGATATCACCACCTTTGTGCCGCAACTGATGGCGCTGAAGGGCAGCAGCAGTGCGGCGGTGGTGCGGCCGCCCTGTAACGAGCCGGTGATTATCAAACGCCTGCTGGATATCGGTTTTTTTAACTTCCTGATCCCGTTTGTGGAGAGTGAAGAGCAGGCGCTGCAGGCGGTGGCGGCCACGCGCTATCCGCCGGCCGGCATTCGCGGCGTGTCGGTCTCCCACCGCAGCAACGGCTACGGCACGGTCAGCGATTACTTCAGCAGCGTTAACGACAATATCAGCGTGCTGGTGCAGATCGAAACGCAGGCGGGCATCGACCATCTGGATGCCATTGCCGCGGTGGAGGGCGTTGACGGTATCTTCGTCGGCCCCGGGGATCTGTCCGCCGCGCTGGGGTATCTCGGCCAGCCGAATCATCCGCAGGTGCAGGCGGCTATTCGACACATCTTTGAGCGTGCGGCGGCGGCGGGGAAACCGAGCGGCATTCTGGCGCCGGCCGAAGCCGATGCGCGCCGCTATCTGGAGTGGGGGGCGAAATTTGTCGCCGTCGGCAGTGATTTAGGCGTGCTGCGCGGTGCGACGCAGGCGCTGTGCGACCGTTTTAAACCTGGTGTGAAATAAGGAGCAGAAGATGAAAATTGGATTTATCGGCCTGGGCATTATGGGCAAACCGATGAGCAAAAACCTGTTGAAAGCCGGCTATGCGCTGGTGGTGCTGAATCATCGGGCGGAAACCACCGCCGAGCTGAGCGAGCTGGGTGCGGAGAGCGCCGATACGCCTAAAGCGGTGGCGGCGCAGTGCGACATCGTGATCACCATGCTGCCCAACTCACCGCAGGTGCAGGAGGTGGTGCTGGGGGAGAACGGCGTTATTGAGGGGGCGAAGCCGGGCACGGTGGTGATTGATATGAGTTCGATCGCACCGTTGGCCAGTCGGGAAATCAGCGCCAGACTGGCGGAAAAGCAGGTTGCCATGCTGGATGCGCCGGTCAGCGGCGGCGAGCCGAAGGCGATTGACGGCACGCTGTCGGTGATGGTCGGCGGCGAGAAGGCGGTGTTCGACCGCTGCTATGAGGTGATGAAGGCGATGGCCGGATCGGTGGTGCATACCGGCGAGATCGGCGCCGGCAACGTGACGAAATTGGCGAACCAGGTGATCGTCGCGCTGAATATCGCCGCGATGTCGGAAGCGCTGGTGTTGGCCACCAAGGCCGGCGTCGATCCTGAGCGGGTCTATCAGGCGATTCGCGGCGGGCTGGCGGGCAGCACGGTGCTGGATGCCAAAGCGCCGATGGTGCTGGCGCGTAATTTCAAACCGGGGTTCCGCATCGAATTGCACATCAAGGATCTGGCTAACGCGCTGGACACTTCGCACGGTATCGGTGCGCAGCTACCGCTGACCTCGGCGGTGATGGAGATGATGCAGGCGCTGCGGGTCGACGATCTGGGCGGTGCGGACCACAGCGCTTTGGCCTGTTATTACGAGAAGTTGGCCAAAGTCCAAGTCACGAGTTAGGGATTGTGCAGGCAGCTTATGAAAATAGTGATCGCGCCGGATTCATATAAAGAGAGTTTATCCGCGCTGGCGGTGGCCACCTGCATTGAGGACGGGTTCCGCGAGGTTTTCCCCGCTGCGGAGTTCGTCAAACTGCCGCTGGCCGACGGCGGAGAAGGAACGGTGGAAGCCATGGTGGCGGCGACCGGCGGGCGGATTATCAAGGTGGACGTTACCGGGCCGTTAGGCGAGACGACGCCGGCGTTTTTCGGCCTGTCCGGAGACGGGCGCAGCGCGTTTATCGAGATGGCGGCGGCCAGCGGGTTGGAGCGACTGCCCACCGGGCGGCGCAACCCGCTGAAAACCACCTCCTACGGTACCGGAGAGCTGATCCGCTGCGCGCTGGAGCACGGCGTCAGGCACTGCATTATCGGCATTGGCGGCAGCGCGACCAATGACGGCGGTGCCGGCATGGTACAGGCGCTGGGCGCGCGGCTGCTGGACGAGCGCGGCGAGGAGATCGGTTTTGGCGGCGCCGCGCTGGCGACGCTGGCGCAGATTGACCTCAGCCGGCTGGATGCGCGTATCGGCCAGTGCCGGTTTGAGGTGGCCTGCGATGTGACCAACCCGCTGACCGGGCCGGAGGGCGCTTCCGCCATTTTCGGCCCGCAGAAAGGGGCGACGCCGCAGATGGTGGCGGAATTGGACGGCGCGCTGGGCCACTATGCGCAGGTGATCAAGCGTACGCTGGGCGTGGATGTCCAGCAGGTGCCCGGCGCCGGCGCGGCCGGCGGCATGGGCGCCGGACTGCTGGCGTTTTGTCGGGCAGAACTGCGCCAGGGGATTGAGATCGTCACCGAGGCGTTGGGGCTGGACGCGCTGGTGCGTGACGCGACGCTGGTGATCACCGGCGAAGGACGCATCGATAGCCAGAGCATCAAAGGCAAGGTGCCGATTGGCGTGGCGCGGGTCGCCAAACGTTACGGCAAACCGGTGATCGGCATTGCCGGCAGCCTGAGCGACGATGTCGGCGTGGTGCATCAGCACGGAGTGGATGCGGTGTTCAGCGTGCTGTATCGCGTCTGTACGCTGGAAGAGGCGTTGCACGACGCTGCTGAAAACGTGCGGGCGACGGCGCGCAATATTGCGGCGACGCTGAAGGTGGCGCAGGGGCAGTAACGGCGGCCTCTTCCTGACGGGGAAGAGGCCGTATTCTGACGGTTAACCCAGGTGTTTTCTGGCCGCCTGGCTGACCAGCTCGATTTCATCGAGCAGCTCCAGCCACTCCGGCTCCAGATCCTCGATGGCGACGCCCTGACGCAGCTGTTGTTCAATATAGAAGCAGGTCTGCTTCAGCCGCGGCACGCCGCTGTAGCTGCAGCTGCCGTGCAGTTTGTGGATCAGATCCAGCAGCGTGTCGTCCTGCGCGCCGTCCAGTACCGCCTGCACCCGCTCCCTCACCTGCGGCAGGAAGTCGAGCAGCATTTGCAGCAGGTCGCGCGCCAGATCCTGTTTATTGGCCGCCTGACGCAACGCCAGCGGCCAGTCCAGCGACGCCAGCGGTTCTGTGCCAGGCGGCGGTGTGGCCTCCGCCTCTTGTACGCCGCTGTGGTAGCGCGACAGAACGCGTGTCAGCATCGCTTCGTCAATCGGTTTCGCCAGATAATCGTCCATGCCGGCCTGCAGCAGGTGCTCCCGCTCGCCGCTGACCGCGTGGGCGGTGACTGCAACGATCGGCGTGGAGTTATGGTGCGGCAGCTGGCGGATCAGCTCGCTGGTGCGGATGCCGTCGATATTCGGCATCTGGATATCCATCAGAATCAGGTCCAGCACGTTGTCACGCGCCAGCGCAATGGCTTCTTCGCCGCTTTCGCACAGCAGCGTTTTTTCCACCTGTTCCGCCAGCAGGGTGCCGATCAGTTTCAGGTTGGCCGGGTTGTCGTCCACCGCCATCACGGTCAGCGGCAGGCGTTTACGCGCCGGCGCGGCGTGTTCCTGACGCGGCGTTTCCATGCGCAGCAGCGGGAACAGGCGGGTGCTGGTGACCGGCTTGACCAGGCAGCCTATAGCGCCCTGTTCTTTCAGCAGTTCGGCATCGATCTGTGACTGATACGGCAGGGCCAGAATTACCCGTCTGGCATAGTTGAGCGCTTTCAGCAGTTTGTCCTGATGCTGCGCCATCTTGTCGCGGAACGGGATCGGTACGCCCACCAGCATAAAGTCATAATCGCCGACGGGCAGCTGGCCGAGGGTCGGCGAATGGGTGACGACCAGCGGCGTGGCGTTGAGCATATTCAGCGTCGCCTGCGCCGCCGTCGGATTGGATTCTATATAGGCCAGCGTCTTACCGCTCAGCTCCGGCAGGCACGGCTGGCGCGTCATCAGATCTTCATTCAGGTCCAGCGTAATATGGAACCAGAAGGTGGAGCCGCGGTTAAGCTGGCTGTGGAAACAGATATCGCCGTTCATCTCTTTCACCAGCTTCTGGGTGATCACCAGCCCGAGGCCGGTGCCGCCGTGGCGGCGCGAGATGCTGGCGTCCGCCTGACGGAACGCCTGGAACAGCTGCGACTGCTGGCGTTCGGAGATGCCGATGCCGGTGTCGTGGATTTGCACCTCCAGCTCGACCTGATGTTCCAGCTGGTTGCGCAACTCCACCCGGATATCGATATTGCCGGTTTCGGTAAATTTGACCGCGTTGCCCAGCAGGTTGGTGATCACCTGCTGCAGGCGCAGCGAGTCACCGACCACCTGCTCCGGCACGTCGTTGTGGACGTCGAGCGTCAGCTCCAGCCCTTTTTCATGGGCGGAAGGCGCCAGCAGCACGATCACTTCGTCCAGCGTTTCGCGCAGCGCGAACGGAATATGCTCCAGCACCAGCTTGCCGGCTTCCAGCTTGGAGAAGTCCAGCACGTCGTTGATGATGGTCAGCAGGTTGTTCGCCGAACGCTCGATGGTTTGCAGGTAGTCGTTCTGGGTGGCGCTCAGTTCGGTTTTCAGCATCTGGCGGGTAAAGCCGATCACGCCGTTCAGCGGGGTGCGCAGCTCGTGCGACATATTAGCCAGGAACTCGGATTTGATGCGCGCGGCTTCCTGCGCGCGCTTTTTGGCCAGATCCAGCTCGACGTTCTGGATCTCCATCTGCTCCAGCGTTTCACGCAGGTCGAAGGTTGCCTGATCGATATTCTGCTGCATCTCTTCGTGATAGGCGGTCAGCGACATCGCCATGGAGTTGATGCCGTTTTTCAGCATGTGCAGTTCGCCGAGCATAAAGCCTTCCACCCGGCTGTCGAGCTGGCCGCGGCGGATGCGGTCGACGGTGTTGACCATATTGCGGATCGGCCCGGTGACGTCGCGCATCAGCCGGTAGGCGAACAGGATGGCGATACACATACACAGCAGCAACAGCAGCGTGGAGACAAACACCTCTTTGTACTGCTGCAGGCGCACCGACTGCAGATCCAGCTCGATGGCCACATAGCCGAGGTTATTGTCGCCGTGCGCGCCGCTTTCGGCAGCCTCGTCGGGGTATTGGTTCTCCGACATGATCGGCGTGCGCAGAATCAGCGAGTCGCCGCGGCGCGTCAGCATCAGATCGGTGGGCAATGGCACACCTTTCGGGATCTGCAACTGGGCGAAATTATGGTGATAATTGGAAGTGACAAACAGGTTGTTCTGCGCGTCGAACACGGTGATGGAGCGCACGATATCGGAGTGGCGGCGGTGCAGCAGGCTGACCAATTGGCGCACCGACTCACGGCTGCGGAAGGTCATGCCGTATTCGCTGGCGACGGCGAGCGGTTCGATAATGCTGGCGCCGGCGTCCACCAGCTGCTCCTGCAGCTCATTATAACGGTGCACGACGAAGAAGGTACTGAGCAACAGGCCGATCAATAATGTAGGGGCCAGAATCAATATCATCATGCGCGCGCGCAGGCTGTATTTGGTCATGAGATTCCAATGTGGGAGAATTGCGCTAATCCTAGCTTAATGAACCAGCAACCGACAATTTTATGGCGCAATTCTACTCTCCCAAACGCCGCGTGACGACCCGGCAGAACACACAAATCTTCACCGTGACGGTGAGCGACCTCGATCCCTTCGGTCAGGGTGTGGCGCGCCACAACGGTAAAGCGGTGTTTATCCCGGACGTACTGCCGGGCGAACAGGCGGAAATTCAGCTGACGGAAGACAAGCGTCAGTTCGCCAAAGGCAAGCTGAAACGCCTGCTGAGCCGCAGCCCGCAGCGGGTGGAGCCGCGCTGTCCGCACTTTGGCGTCTGCGGCGGCTGTCAGCAGCAGCATGCGGATGAAAGCCTGCAGCAGCAGAGCAAGGCAGCGGCGCTGGAACGGATGATCGCCCGCGAAACCGGCGTCAGCGTGCCGCAGGAGGCGGTGATCGCCGGGCCGCAATACGGCTATCGCCGGCGCGCGCGTCTGGGGCTGATGTGGCAGCCGAAGCGGCAAACCCTGCAGATGGGCTTTCGTCAGGCTGGCTCCAGCGAGCTGGTGTCGGTGACTCAGTGCCCGGTGCTGGCGCCGGAGCTGGAGCGACTGCTGACGCCGCTGCGCGCCTGCCTGAGCGGGCTGCAGGCGGTGAAGCGCCTGGGGCATGCCGAACTGGTGCTGGCGGACAACGGGCCGCTGCTGGTGTTGCGGCACCTGGATGCGCTCAGGCCGGCCGACCGCGAGGCGCTGCTGACCTTCGCCCGGCAAAATGCCGTAACGATTTATTTGGCGTCGGACAGCGAACAACTGGAGAAACTGTGCGGTGATACGCCGTATTATCAGGTTGACGGGCTACGCTTAGACTTCAGTCCGCGCGACTTTATTCAGGTGAACGATGCGGTCAACCAGCAGATGGTGGCGCAGGCGCTGGAGTGGCTGGAGATTCAGCCCGACGATCGGGTGCTGGATCTGTTCTGCGGTATGGGCAATTTCACCCTGCCGCTGGCTCGGCGGGCGAAAGCGGTGGTCGGCATCGAAGGTGTTGCCACGCTGGTAGCGAATGGGCAATATAATGCACATAAGAATTTACTGAGTAATGCGTCGTTTTTTCATCAGAACCTGGAAGAAGACGTGGAGCGGCAGCCTTGGGCGCAACAGGGATTTGATAAGGTTATGTTGGATCCTGCCCGGGCGGGCGCGGCTGGAGTGATGTCACATATTGTAAAACTGGCGCCGGAGCGGGTGGTGTACGTTTCCTGTAACCCCACCACGCTGGCGCGCGACAGCAAAACGTTGCTGTCCGCCGGTTATCGTCTTGCGCGTGTGCGTATGCTGGATATGTTCCCGCACACGGGGCATCTTGAATCAATGGCGCTGTTTATCCGTCAGGAATAGCGGTTGCCTGTGGTCGCTGCAAAGTAGGGAGAAGGTATGGTTGCGGTAAGAAGTGCACATTTGAACACGGCGGGTGAATTCGCTCTCGACGAGTGGCTTGCCGGTCTTGGGCTACCCAACCCACAGTCCGTTGAACGGCTGGCCGATACCTGGCGCTATTGCGAGCAACAGACCAAAGACCATCCGGACGCGCCGAAACTGCTGGGGCGCGGTCTGGAGATGGTGGAAATTCTCTCGACCCTCAGCATGGACAACGACAGCATGCGCGCCGCGCTGCTGTTCCCGCTGGCCGACGCCGGTCTGGTGCAGGAAGAGACCCTGAACGAGGCGTTCGGCAACAATATCGTCGCGCTGGTACACGGCGTGCGCGATATGGATGCGATTCGCCAGCTGAAGGCGACCCACAACGACTCGATGGGCTCCGAGCAGGTCGATAACGTGCGCCGCATGCTGTTGGCGATGGTGGAAGATTTCCGCTGCGTGGTGATCAAACTGGCGGAACGTATTGCCCACCTGCGTGAAGTGAAAGACGCGCCGGAAGATGAACGGGTGCTGGCGGCCAAGGAGTGCTCCAATATCTATGCGCCGCTGGCCAACCGCCTGGGTATCGGCCAGCTGAAGTGGGAGCTGGAGGATTTCTGCTTCCGCTACCTGCATCCGGAAGAATACAAGCGCATCGCCAAGCTGCTGCATGAACGCCGTATCGACCGCGAACAGTTTATTGATGATTTTGTTGCTTCGCTGCGCAAGGCGATGGCGGACGAAGATATTCGGGTGGAAATCTACGGCCGTCCCAAGCATATCTACAGCATCTGGCGCAAAATGCAGAAAAAGGCGCTGGCGTTCGACGAGCTGTTCGACGTGCGTGCGGTGCGCATCGTGGCCGAACGGCTGCAGGACTGCTATGCGGCGCTTGGCATTGTGCATACCCATTTCCGTCATCTGCCGGACGAGTTCGACGACTATGTCGCCAACCCGAAACCCAACGGCTATCAGTCGATCCACACCGTGGTGCTCGGCCCGCGCGGCAAAACGGTCGAGATCCAGATCCGTACCCGCCAGATGCACGAGGACGCCGAGCTGGGCGTCGCCGCGCACTGGAAATACAAAGAGGGCGCCGGTGTTACGGTGCGTTCCGGTTACGAAGAGCGCATCGCCTGGCTGCGTAAGCTGATCGCCTGGCAGGAAGAGATGGCCGACTCCGGCGAAATGCTCGACGAAGTGCGCAGCCAGGTGTTCGACGACCGGGTGTATGTGTTTACGCCGAAGGGCGACGTGGTCGACCTGCCGGCCGGCTCAACGCCGCTGGACTTTGCCTACCACATCCACAGCGACGTCGGCCACCGCTGCATCGGCGCCAAGATCGGCGGGCGCATCGTGCCGTTCACCTATCAGCTGCAGATGGGCGACCAGATTGAAATTATCACTCAGAAGCAGCCGAACCCGAGCCGCGACTGGCTGAACCCGAACCTTGGCTACGTCACCACCAGCCGCGGACGTTCGAAGATTCATAACTGGTTCCGTAAGCAGGATCGCGATAAAAACATCCTGGCCGGCCGCCAGATGCTGGACAACGAACTGGAACACCTCGGCATCAGCCTGAAAGAGGCGGAAAAACTGCTGATCCCGCGCTACAACATGAACTCGCTGGACGAAGTGCTGGCGGCGATTGGCGGCGGGGATATTCGCCTCAATCAGATGGTGAACTTCCTGCAGAGCAAGTTCAATAAGCCGAGCGCCGAAGAGCAGGATCGCGAAGCGCTGCGCCAACTGGTGCAGCACAAGGCGCCGCCGGCGACCCGCAAGAAAGACGATGGCCGGGTGGTGGTGGAGGGCGTCGGCAATCTGATGCACCACATCGCCCGCTGCTGCCAGCCGATTCCGGGCGACGATATCATCGGCTTTATCACTCAGGGACGCGGTATCTCCATCCACCGCGCCGATTGCGACCAGCTGACCGAACTGCAATCCCACGCGCCGGAGCGCATCGTCGACGCCGTGTGGGGGGAAAGCTATTCCAGCGGTTATTCGCTGGTGGTGAGGGTGATGGCCAACGATCGCAGCGGCCTGCTGCGTGATATCACCACCATCCTCGCCAACGAAAAGGTGAACGTGCTGGGCGTCGCCAGCCGGAGCGATACCAAAAAGCAGATGGCCACCATCGATATGGATATCGAAATCTACAACCAGCAGGTGCTGGGCCGGGTGCTGGCGAAGCTGAACCAACTGCCGGATGTGATAGATGCCAAGCGTCTGCACGGCAGCTGAATCTCCGGCGTCTTTCACACCGCCTCGTTGTTGCCGCCTAGATGTGGCGCGAAATCCATTGGGGATTCAGGTGCCTGACGTTTGGATGCGGCGCAGCTGTTGAAATACAACGCAAAACTTATTGAGCCATCAAGGAGACGGACGCCATAATGAGCGTCCGTTCTTTTTCAGAGATTTTGCCATGACCCCATCTACTCCGCTGCAGCGTCTGCTCAATATCATGAAAACGCTGCGCGACCCGCAGGCGGGCTGCCCGTGGGACCGCAAGCAGACCTTCGCCACCATCGCGCCGTATACGCTGGAAGAAACCTATGAGGTGCTGGATGCCATTGAGCGCCAGGACTACGCCGACCTGCGCGATGAGCTGGGCGATCTGCTGTTTCAGGTGGTGTTCTACGCCCAGATGGGGCAGGAGCAGGGGCTGTTTGATTTTGACGAGGTGTGCACCGCCATCAGCGACAAGCTGGAGCGCCGCCACCCGCACATCTTCGGCGACGCTGACGCTGCGGACAACGCGACGATTGCGGCGCGCTGGGAGCAGCTGAAGGCCGGTGAGCGGGCGGAAAAGGCGCTGCACTCAGCGCTGGACGATATCCCCAACGCGCTGCCGGCGCTGATGAAGGCGCACAAAATCCAGAAGCGCTGCGCTGCGGTAGGCTTTGACTGGCATACGCTCGGCCCGGTGCTCGACAAGGTGCATGAAGAGATTGACGAAGTGATGCACGAAGCGCAGCAGGCGGTGGTGGACCAACAGAAGCTGGAAGAGGAAATCGGCGACCTGCTGTTCGCCACGGTGAATCTGTCGCGCCATCTGGGCCACAAGGCGGAAAACGCACTGCAGGCCGCCAACCGCAAGTTCGAGCGGCGCTTCCGTCAGGTGGAAAGCATCATCGCGCAGCAGGGGCTGACGATGGCGGAGGCGACGCTGGAGCAGATGGAAGAGGCCTGGCAGCAGGTTAAGCAGCAGGAAAACTAAATGCGTTTTGCGCTGTCTGATTTAGCGTAACGGCATCCGGCAGCTTGTTTGATCGATCACAATGTTCGCTCAGGCTGAAACGGTTAAGCTTATCGTCAGTTGCGGATACGGCGCAGCGGCGCCTGCTAAAAAAGCCAACAAACTGAAATGTAAGGCGTTTTAGTGGCCCTGACATGCGTTAATCGACGGTTTTTATCGCTAACCCTTTGTTTTAAAAGCCTACCCGGATGGCGGTAAACGGCAAAAACCTGAGGAACTCGCGGGGATGACAGAGATGATGGAGAGTAAAACGATCGTTTGTAGGTCAAGACAGGTTCGGGTATACTACTTTCCCGTCTTGGTTCTTCCATCGTCTTTAAACCTAAACTCTCAGGTTCAGCATGACAACTAATTATATTTTTGTGACCGGCGGGGTCGTATCCTCTCTGGGTAAAGGCATTGCCGCAGCCTCTCTGGCGGCTATTCTTGAAGCCCGTGGCCTCAACGTTACCATCATGAAACTGGACCCGTACATCAACGTGGATCCGGGCACCATGAGCCCGATTCAGCATGGGGAAGTTTTCGTCACCGAAGACGGCGCAGAAACCGATCTGGACTTGGGTCACTACGAGCGCTTCATCCGTACCAAAATGACGCGCCGCAACAACTTCACCACCGGCCGCATCTATTCCGACGTGCTGCGTAAAGAACGCCGCGGCGACTATCTGGGCGCGACCGTACAGGTTATTCCGCACATCACCAACGCGATCAAAGAGCGCATCATCGAAGGCGGCGAAGGCCACGACGTGGTGCTGGTGGAAATCGGCGGCACCGTCGGCGATATCGAATCACTGCCGTTCCTCGAAGCTATCCGCCAGATGGCGGTGGAAGTGGGTCGTGAGCACACGCTGTACATGCACCTGACGCTGGTGCCGTACATGGCCGCAGCCGGTGAAGTGAAAACCAAACCTACCCAGCATTCCGTTAAAGAGCTGCTTTCCATCGGTATTCAGCCGGACGTGCTGATTTGCCGTTCCGATCGCGCCGTTCCAGCCAATGAGCGGGCAAAAATTGCGCTGTTCTGCAACGTGCCGGAAAAAGCGGTTATCTCCCTGAAAGACGTTGATTCTATTTATAAAATCCCAGGCCTATTGAAATCTCAGGGGCTTGATGATTATATTTGTAAACGATTCAGCCTCAACGCGCCGGAAGCCAACCTGGCCGAGTGGGAGCAGGTGATTTACGAAGAAGCCAATCCGGGCGGCGAAGTGACCATCGGTATGGTCGGCAAATATATCGAACTGCCGGATGCCTATAAATCCGTGATTGAGGCGCTCAAGCACGGCGGCCTGAAAAACCGCGTTACCGTGAACATCAAGCTGATTGATTCGCAGGACGTGGAGACGCGCGGCGTGGAAGTGCTGAAAGGGCTGGATGCTATCCTTATCCCTGGCGGCTTCGGCTACCGCGGCGTGGAAGGCAAAGTGATGACCGCACGCTATGCGCGCGAGAACAATATTCCTTATCTGGGTATTTGCCTGGGTATGCAGGTGGCGCTGATGGAGTTTGCCCGTCACGTTGCGGGAATGGAAAACGCCAACTCCACCGAATTTGAGCCAGACTGTAAGTACCCGGTCGTGGCGTTGATCACCGAGTGGCGCGACGAAGACGGCAACGTCGAAATGCGCAGCGAAGAGAGCGACCTGGGCGGCACCATGCGCGTCGGCGGCCAGCAGTGTCATCTGAGCGACGACAGCCTGGTGCGTCAGCTGTACGGCGAGCCGACCATCGTCGAGCGTCACCGTCACCGTTATGAAGTTAACAATATGCTGTTGAAGCAGATTGAAGCCGCCGGGCTGCGCGTAGCCGGCCGCTCTGCGGACAACAAGTTGGTTGAAATTATCGAGCTGCCGGACCATCCATGGTTCGTCGCTTGTCAGTTCCACCCGGAATTCACTTCGACGCCGCGTGATGGGCATCCGCTGTTCGCCGGTTTTGTGAAGGCGGCGGCTGACCAGCAGAAGCGTCAGGAGAAGTAACGTTTTAGCGACAACGCGCGGTGAGAACCGCGCGTTGTTTGTCTGGAGTTTTAGTTAACTTGTGACTTGAGGAAAACCTACTATGTCCAAAATCGTTAAAGTCATCGGCCGTGAAATCATCGACTCACGCGGTAACCCAACTGTAGAAGCCGAAGTTCACCTGGAAGGCGGTTTCGTTGGTCTGGCTGCTGCGCCGTCAGGTGCTTCTACCGGTTCCCGTGAAGCGCTGGAACTGCGTGACGGTGACAAGTCTCGTTTCCTGGGTAAAGGCGTACTGAAAGCCGTTGCCGCAGTAAACGGTCCAATCGCTGAAGCCGTGGTGGGCAAAGATGCCAAAGACCAGGCTAACATCGATAAGATCATGATCGAACTGGACGGCACCGAGAACAAATCCAAGTTCGGCGCCAACGCCATTCTGGCGGTTTCCCTGGCTGCTGCTAAAGCTGCCGCTGCCTCCAAAGGCATGCCGCTGTTCGAGCACATTGCTGAACTGAACGGTACCCCAGGCAAATTCTCCATGCCTCTGCCAATGATGAACATCATCAACGGCGGTGAGCACGCTGACAACAACGTCGACATTCAGGAATTCATGATTCAGCCGGTTGGCGCGAAGACCCTGAAAGAAGCGGTGCGCATGGGCTCTGAAGTGTTCCACCACCTGGCGAAAGTGCTGAAATCCAAAGGCATGAACACCGCTGTCGGCGACGAAGGCGGCTACGCGCCAAACCTGGGTTCCAACGCTGAAGCGCTGGCGGTTATCGCGGAAGCGGTAAAAGCAGCGGGCTACGAACTGGGCAAAGACATCACCCTGGCGATGGACTGCGCAGCGTCCGAATTCTACAAAGACGGCAAGTACGTGCTGGCCGGCGAAGGCAACAAAGCCTTCACCTCTGAAGAGTTCACCCACTTCCTGGAAGAGCTGACCAAACAGTACCCGATCGTTTCCATCGAAGATGGTCTGGACGAGTCTGACTGGGACGGCTTCGCTTACCAGACCAAAGTACTGGGCGACAAAATCCAGCTGGTTGGCGACGACCTGTTCGTCACCAACACCAAGATCCTGAAAGAAGGTATCGAAAAAGGCATCGCCAACTCTATCCTGATCAAGTTCAACCAGATCGGTTCTCTGACCGAAACTCTGGCGGCGATCAAGATGGCGAAAGATGCCGGCTACACCGCGGTTATCTCTCACCGTTCCGGTGAAACCGAAGACGCGACCATCGCTGACCTGGCGGTAGGTACTGCAGCAGGCCAGATCAAAACCGGTTCTATGAGCCGTTCTGACCGCGTTGCCAAGTACAACCAGCTGATTCGTATCGAAGAAGCGCTGGGCGAGCGTGCGCCGTTCAATGGTCTGAAAGAAGTTAAAGGCCAGTAATAATCGCGAATTGTCGCGAATAATAAAAACCCGCTGCGGCGGGTTTTTTTATGCCAGTCCGCAGAGAAATTATATGCCGGTTATTTATTAATATCTCATCATTTACTTTTTCTTTTTTGTGATATTTATTGTTAATAACCATAGCGTTAATTATTTATTCTTTTTTTGCTGGCATTATAACTTTTCATCACTAGACTTATATTCCGTAAGGATATTCTTTATCACTTTCGCCGGCCTGGCGCCGGGTTGAATGGAGATATCATGCGGAAAAGAATCGTGATTGTCGGTGGCGGCACCGGCGGCACCATGCTGGCCAACATTCTGGCGCGCAAACTACATCGTGAAATTATTAATAATAAAGTTGAGTTATTAATGATTTCTCAAACGGCGGCGCATTATTTCAAACCGGCATTTATGTATGTCGCGTTTAACGCATTTTTTAAATATGAATTAATGCGTGCGCAGCAAAGTCTGTTACGTCCGGAAATTAAATTTATTGTCGATAAAGCGGAGGGCGTTGATTTTCAGCAGCGCCGGTTATTTACCGCCAGCGGCAATAATTATGACTATGACTTTCTGGTCTTTGCCACCGGATGCCTGCCCTGGACGGAAAAAATTCCCGGGCTGGCCGAAGGCGGCGACCACTTTTATCAGTATCAGGCGGCACGCCGGCTGGCGGATAAGCTGGCGACGATTGAAAAAGGGCGCATCTTTATCACCGTCTCTTTCCCGCAGACGCCCAACGTTCCGCATCAGTGCGGCATCGCGCCGATTGAAACCACTCTGATGCTGGATGAGTACCTGCGCCAGCGCGGCGTGCGTAATCAGATAGAGATAATTTATACCTACCCGACCATTTCCCAACTGCTGCGTAACTGCCTGTTTTTACAGCGTCCTACCGGCGAAGCGCTGCCGGAAATTTTTGCCGCGCGCGGCATTAAGCACCAGCGCGGCTTTACTCTGAATCAGGTGGATGCCGGGCGGCGCATCGCCTATTCCGCCGAGGGAGATGAACAACCGTTCGACATCCTGATGGCGACACCGCCGATTCGCGCGGTGGAAATGGTGCGCAATACCGGCCTGAGCGATATCGATAACGGCGAAGGATGGCTGCCGACCGACCCGCAGACGCTGCAGGTTTACGACCAGCGTGGGGTATATGTGATCGGCGATACGGTCGACCTGCCGATCAGCAAGGCGGGCGGCTCCTGTCACAATCAGGCGCCGGTGATCGCCGACAATATCGTGGCGGAGATGCAGCTGGGCCATCCGGTGCGCCATTACGACGGCAAGGTTCAGGCGGTGGCGCAGTTCAGCCTGAGCAGCGGTATGCCGCTGGTGTATGACTATCGTCATGACGTCGTGCCAACCCCGGCCACCAAACTGGGCGGTATGTTACGCAACGGCGTGAACCGCGGTCTGTACTGGGCTGCGGTGCGCGGTCTGATATAACGGAGTGGAGCATGGAAAACACTCAGACTGAGGCGCTGGCGGCGCTGATGGAAAAACTGTCCCCGTTGCTGGCGAGCGGCCGGCTGAATAACGTGGTCGACGCGCTCTCGCTTACCTCGGATTTGATCGACATGGCGGATAGCGCGCTGGTCGAGAAGCTGGCCGCAGTATTTGAAGACCTGACCAGCGCCGGCTGGGAAGGGGGAACGGCGCTGAAAATGGCCTATAGCGAACTGCAGCAGAATGAGCAGCCGGCGACTTTGCGCGGGCTGTACGCACTGTTGCGTCAGCCGGAAACGCTGCTCGGGCTGATGTTGGTATTGCGCACTCTGAATATTATCGGCGGACGCATGCGCGCCGCGAGCCTACCGGCGGATGTCACACCGGAATAATCGTCACCATCCATATCAAGGAGTCACTATGTCGTCAGCAAGCAAGCAGGCTTTCGCCACGCGGGCCATCCACCATGGTTATGACCCGCAGCAGTATCATGGCGCACTGTGCCCGCCGGTGTTTATGAGCTCCACCTTTACTTTCCCGTCGGCGGAATACGGCGGCGCCTGTTTTGCCGGCACCGAACCCGGCTATTTCTACTCGCGCATCGCCAATCCGACGCTTAACCTGCTGGAACAGCGTATCGCCAATCTGGAGGGCGGCGAAGCGGCGGTGGCGTTTTCATCCGGCATGGGGGCGGTGACGGCCTGCTGCTGGACTCTGCTCGGGCCGGGCGATGAGCTGATTGTGGATGAAACGCTGTACGGCTGCACCTTCAGCTACTTCCATCACGGGCTGGAGCGTTTCGGCGTCAAGGTGACCCACGTCGATATGACGCAGCCAGAGGCGCTGGCGGCGGCGATCGGGCCGCGCACCCGGCTGGTGTATTGTGAAACGCCGGCCAACCCCAATATGCGGTTGGTGGACATTGCGGCGGTGGCGGCGATTACCCACCGGCATGCGGCGCTGCTGCTGGTGGATAATACCTACTGTACGCCTTATCTGCAGCAGCCGCTGGCGCTGGGGGCGGATATCGTCCTGCACTCGGCGACCAAGTACCTTGGCGGGCACGGCGATTTGCTGGCCGGGGTGGTGGTGACCCGCGCCGAGCTGGCGCAGGATATCCGCCTGATCGGCCTGAAGGACATGAACGGCGCGGTGCTGTCGGCGCAGGATGCGGCGCTGCTGCTGCGCGGGCTGAAAACCCTGCCGCTGCGGATGGAACGCCACTGCGACACCGCGCAGCGCATTGCAGAAATGCTGGCGCGGCATCCGGCGGTCGAGCGGGTTTATTATCCGGGGCTGCCGGTCTTCCGGCAGTACCAACTGGCGCAGCGGCAGATGGCGCGCCCGGGCGGCATGATCGCCTTTGAGCTGAAGGGCGGCATGGCGGCGGGCATCCGTTTCCTCAATGCGCTGCAGCTGATTCTGCGGGCGGTCAGCCTGGGAGATTGTGAATCATTGGCGGAGCATCCGGCCAGTATGACGCATTCGGCCTATAGCGAAGAGGAGCGCCACCGTCACCATATCAGCGACGGATTGATCCGGCTGTCCGCCGGGCTGGAAGATGCCGACGATCTGCTGGCGGATATTGAGCAGGCGCTGGCGCAGGCGTAAATAACAAGGGGCGCCAGGCGCCCCGTAAGGTTATACATCGTGTGCCGACTGGCCGATGTTGAGACCGTTGCCTTTTTTGCGCACCCACAGCCAGTAGGCCAGCGTGAGCAGCGCCACCCAGGCCAGTCCGACATACAGCGCGATGCGGCTCTCCTCAAAGTAACCGAGCAGGCCGATGACAAACACCATAAACGCCGTCGCCAGCGCCGGTGCGACCGGCCACCACGGCACCGGGAAGCTCAGCGCGGCGGCTTCCTCTTTGCTGATGGTGCGGCGCATGACGATCTGCGACAGCAGGATCATCAGCCACACCCAGACGGTGGCGAAGGTGGCGATGGAGGCGATGATCATAAAGATCTGTTTCGGGATCAGGTAGTTGAGCACCACGCCGACCAGCAGGGCAATCGCCATCACCAGCACCGTCATCCAGGGCACGCCGTTGCCGGTCAGTTTGGTGAAGCTCCTCGGCGCCTGGCCTTCCTGCGCCATGCCGTACATCATCCGTCCGGCGCCGAAGATATCGCTGTTGATGGCGGAAATAGCGGCGGTGATCACTACTACGTTCAGCAGGTTGGCGGCCGATTCAATGCCCAGGCTGCTGAAGATCTCGACAAACGGGCTGCCGTTCTGGCCGATGCTGTTCCACGGATAGATCGCCATCAGCACCATCAGCGTCAGCACGTAAAACAGCAGGATGCGCAGCGGGACGGCGTTAATCGCCTTTGGCAGCACCTTGTCGGGATCCTTCGCTTCGCTGGCGGTGATGCCGATAATTTCAATGCCACCGAAGGCGAACATCACCACCGCCAGCGAGGCCACCACGCCGCCGAAGCCGTTAGGCATAAAGCCGCCGTGCTGCCATAAATTGCTGAGGCCGGTGGCCTGCTGGGCCTGGCCGAAGCCAAACATCATCACCGCCGCGCCGCCGATAATCATGGCGACGATCGCCGCTACTTTGATCAGCGACAGCCAGAATTCCATTTCGCCGAATACTTTTACGCTGCACATATTCAGTGCGCCGATAAAGAGGATGATACTCAGCACCCAGACCCACTGGGCGACGTCCGGGAACCACAGCCCCATATAGATGCCGAAGGCGGTGACGTCGGCCAGCGCGACGATCACCATTTCAAAGGTATAGGTCCAGCCGGTGAGAAAACCGGCCAGCGGGCCGAGGTAACGGCTGGCGTAATGGCCGAACGAGCCGGAAACCGGCTGATGCACCGCCATCTCTCCCAGCGCGCGCATCACCATAAACACCGCCGCGCCGCCCACCAGATAGGCCAGCAGGACCGCCGGGCCGGCCAGCTGGATGGCGCCGGCGGAGCCATAAAACAGGCCGGTGCCGATCGCCGAACCCAATGCCATAAACCGAATATGTCGCGCGTTAAGTCCGCGTCTGAGTTGTGTTGTGTCGCTACGCATGTTGCTTCCCGTTGTTGTTGTTTTGCGAAACAGGTACATGCTGCCCGCGCCGGGTGAAACGTACCCGGCGGGGCAGAACAAACTGCGTGGTCAGTATGTGGTTATGCCAGACTTGGCAGCAGCGCCGCAGGCAGCAGCGCTGTCAGGTGACGGGCCGCCAACAGCTGGCTGGCCGCTTCAATATCAGGGGCGAAGAAACGATCCTGATCGTAATGGCTGACCTGCTCGCGCAGCAGACGGCGCGCCTGCTCCAGCCCTTCGCTGGTGTGCAGCCCTTCGCGCAGATCCAGACCCTGGCAGGCGGCCAACCATTCGACCGCCAGAATGCCGCGCACGTTGTCGGCCATTTCCCACAGGCGACGCCCGGCGGCCGGCGCCATGGAGACGTGGTCTTCCTGGTTGGCGGAGGTTGGGATACTGTCGACGCTGGCCGGGTGCGCCAGCGCTTTGTTCTCACTGGCCAGCGCCGCAGCGGTCACCTGCGCGATCATAAAGCCGGAGTTAACGCCGCCATTTTTCACCAGGAACGGCGGCAACTGCGACATATGCTTATCCATCAGCAGTGAGATGCGGCGTTCGGACAGCGAGCCGATTTCGGCGAACGCCAGCGCCAGATTATCCGCGGCCATCGCCACCGGTTCGGCGTGGAAGTTGCCGCCGGACAGCACGTCGCCCTGCTCGGCGAACACCAGCGGGTTATCGGACACCGCGTTGGCTTCGACTGCCAGAATCTCGCTGGCCTGACGAATTTGCGTCAGGCAGGCGCCCATCACCTGCGGCTGACAGCGTAGCGAGTAGGGATCCTGCACTTTTTCACAGTTGCGGTGCGAGTCGGACACTTCGCTGCGTTCGCCCAGCAGGTGGCGATAGGCCGCCGCCGCGTCGATCTGGCCGCGCTGGCCGCGAACCTCGTGAATGCGCGGATCGAACGGGCTGCGCGAACCCAGCGCCGCCTCTACGCTCAGGCTGCCGCAGACCGTGGCGGCGGCGTAGAGATCTTCCGCCTCAAACAGGCCGCGCAGTGCGAAAGCGGTGGACACCTGGGTGCCGTTCAGCAGGGCCAGCCCCTCTTTGGCCGCCAACTGCAGCGGCTTCAGACCGGCTTTCGCCAGCGCGTCGCCGGCAGACAGCCACTCGCCCTGATGGCGCGCTTTGCCTTCCCCCAGCAGCAGCAGGCTCATGTGCGCCAGCGGCGCCAAATCGCCGGAGGCGCCTACCGAGCCTTTCAGCGGGATATGCGGATAGACCTCGGCGTTAACCAGCGCCATCAGCGCCTGCAGCACCTCCAGGCGGATGCCGGAGAAACCGCGCGACAGGCTGTTGATTTTCAGCACCATAATCAGGCGCACCAGGCTGTCGTCGGTCGGTGCGCCGACGCCGGCGGCGTGGGACAGCACGATGGAGCGCTGCAGATTTTCCAGATCGTCCCGGGCGATGCGGGTCGAGGCCAGCAGGCCAAAGCCGGTGTTGATGCCGTAGGTGGTGCGGTTCTCCTCGACGATGCGTTCAACGCAGGCGACGCTCTGCTCGATGGCGGCGTAAGCGTTGTCATCCAGGGTTAATTTGACCGGATGGTGATACACGTCGCGCAGTTCGGCGAGCGTCAGTTTACCAGGGCGGATAGTGAGAGTTTTCATGCTTTTTTCCCCTGAGTGGCGGCAACCATTGGCAGGTTCAGACCCTGCTCGCGGGCGCAGTCGATGGCAATATCGTAACCCGCATCGGCATGGCGCATCACGCCGGTCGCCGGATCGTTGTGCAGAACACGGGCAATACGTTCGGCGGCTTCGTCGCTGCCGTCGCAGACGATCACCATGCCGGAGTGTTGTGAGAAGCCCATGCCGACGCCGCCGCCGTGGTGCAGGGAAACCCAGGTGGCGCCGCTGGCGGTGTTCAGCAGGGCGTTGAGCAGCGGCCAGTCGGACACGGCGTCGGAACCGTCCTGCATCGCTTCGGTTTCACGGTTCGGGCTGGCGACCGAACCGGAGTCCAGGTGATCGCGGCCGATGACGATCGGCGCTGACAGTTCGCCGCGGCGTACCATTTCGTTAAACGCCAGGCCCAGCTTGGCGCGCTGACCCAGGCCGACCCAGCAGATGCGCGCCGGCAGGCCCTGGAAGCTGATGCGCTCACGCGCCATATCCAGCCAGCGGTGCAGGTGCTCGTCGTCGGGGATCAGCTCCTTGACCATCGCGTCGGTCTTGTAGATATCCTGCGGATCGCCGGACAGCGCGGCCCAGCGGAACGGCCCGATGCCGCGGCAGAACAGCGGACGAATGTAGGCCGGCACAAAGCCCGGGAAGTCGAAGGCGTTGTCGACGCCCATTTCTTTGGCCATCTGACGGATGTTGTTGCCGTAGTCAAAGGTCGGGATACCCATCTGCTGGAACGCCAGCATTGCCTTGACGTGTTCCGCCATCGAATTTTTGGCGGCCTTCACTACCACCGCCGGCTCGCGTTGGGCGCGTTCACGATACTCTTCCCAGCTCCAGCCCTGCGGCAGGTAACCGTTGAGCGGATCGTGGGCGCTGGTCTGGTCGGTGACCATATCCGGGCGTACGCCGCGTTTGACCAGTTCCGGCAGAACATCTGCGGCGTTGGCGCACAGCGCGACGGAGATCGCCTTGCCCTCGGCGGTATAGCGCTTGATGCGCGCCAGCGCGTCATCCAGATCGCTGGCCTGTTCGTCGACGTAGCGGGTCTTCAGGCGGAAATCGATGCGGCTCTGCTGGCATTCGATATTCAGCGAGCAGGCACCGGCCAGCGTGGCCGCCAGCGGCTGCGCGCCGCCCATGCCGCCCAGACCGGCGGTCAGCACCCAGCGGCCCTGCAGGTTGCCGTCGTAGTGCTGGCGGCCGGCTTCGACGAAGGTTTCGTAGGTGCCCTGCACGATGCCCTGGCTGCCGATATAAATCCAGCTGCCGGCGGTCATCTGGCCGTACATCGCCAGCCCTTTGGCGTCCAGTTCGTTAAAGTGTTCCCAGGTGGCCCAGTGCGGCACCAGGTTGGAGTTGGCGATCAGTACGCGCGGCGCGTTGCTGTGGGTTTTGAACACGCCGACCGGCTTACCGGACTGCACCAGCAGCGTTTCGTCTTCTTCCAGCGTTTTCAGGGTTTCGACGATTTTGTCGTAGCAGTCCCAGTCGCGGGCGGCGCGGCCGATGCCGCCGTAAACCACCAGCTCATGCGGGTTTTCTGCAACTTCCGGATCGAGGTTGTTCATCAGCATGCGCAGCGGCGCTTCGGTCAGCCAGCTTTTTGCGTTTAATTGTGTGCCGCGAGGCGCGCGTACATCGACATTGCGAACTTTGTTATTTGCAGTCACAGCTCTTTCCTCAACTTGAAGTGTGGCAATTCAATCGGTGTGAATTGATGGCGTCGTTGCCTGCCCATCATGTCTGAATCGGGCGTCAGGTTTTATTAACATATACTTGTATGTACAAGCATATGCAATAGGGAATCAATTAACCGCTAAAATGGCATAAGTAAAAGTTATTTTTGTTTTTAATCATGTGGTTATTGTTTTGTTGGTTCGGTGTGGGGAAGAAAATAAGGCGAGGAATAGTGAGCTGACAGGCAAAAACGAATAAAAAATGCGTCATTTTTGAGCGTTAAATCACAATTAATTTACATAAGAATTACATGTCGGCGTGATGGATAAAAAAGCGTTATGGCGGGAGAGTCGGGCGCGGCCGGCCGCGCCCGTTGGCATCAAGGATTGGCCGTCTGTAGCGTCTTGCGGCGCGCCATTTTAACCAGCGTGGCGACGGCGGCAACGACCGCCGGCAGGCACAGGAACAGCAGAATGCTGTGCACTTCCCACTGCAGCGCCATCAGCTGTGCGCCAATCATCGTGCCGGCCACGCCGCCGAAACGGCCGATGCCCTGCATCCAGGCGATGCCGGTGGCGCGGCTGTGGGTCGGGTAAAAGGTGGCGGCCAGCGTTTGCAGCCCCGACTGTGCGCCGTTCATGGTAATACCCATCAGGAAAATCAAGCCGCCCAGCAGAACGATATGGCGATCTTCGGTGGCCATGCCGACGATCAACAGCGCGGTGACGATGAAGCCGGCGGCGACCACCTTATGCGCGTTCCAGCGGTCCATCATCCAGCCGGCCATCAGGATGCCGGCGGTGCCGCCAAAGGTGAACAGCGAGGTCAGCATGGCGGACTGCTCCAACTGATAACCCAGGCCCTGCATCAGAATCGGCATCCAGCTCAGCAGCATGTAGTAGATCACCAGCCCCATGCAGTAGGTGACCCACAGCATCAGGGTACCGAGCAGGTAGGGGCGGCTGAACAGCAGGCCGACGCTGCTTTTTGACGCCGCCAGCGGCGCTTCGTACAGATAAAAATGTTCGACGCCGTCGAGGTTTTTTCCGCTGAAGCGCTGGGTGATGCGTTTGATCTTTTGCATATCCTTGCCGCGGTTGACCAGATATTTGACCGATTCTGGCAGCAGCAGAATCAGCAGCACCGTCAGCATCAGCGGTGCGATCGCGCCGAGCAGCAGCACGCTGTGCCAGCCGTAGCCCGGTATCAGCCAGGAGGAGATCGCGCCGCCGGCGGCGGCGCCCAGCGGAAAACCGCAGTACATGGTGTTGATCGCCAGTGAACGGCAGCGCTGCGGCGCATACTCGGAAATCAGCGTAATGGCGTTAGGCATGGCGGCGCCAAGGCCGAGACCGGTAAGAAAGCGCCACAGCGTCAGGCTGTCGAGCGAACCGGCGTAGGCGGTCGCCAGGCTGGACAAGCCGAAGAACAGGCAGGAAAACACCAGCACCCGCTTACGGCCGATGCGGTCGGAGAGCGGCCCGGCCACCAGCGCGCCCAGCGACAGCCCGAGCAGGGCGGCGCTCAGCACCGGCCCCAGATCCTGCTTGACGATCCCCCAGTCCTCGGCCAGCGCCGGCGCGATATAGCCCATGGCGGCGGTGTCGAAACCGTCGATAGCCAGAACCAGAAAACCGAGAATAATCAGCGTCCAGTGGAACAGCGAGAACTTACTGTCGTCGATCGCCTGCTGGATGTTCAACTTGGTGGAATGAGCCATAGTCCCCTCGAAAAGTGCTTGTGATGGTTGTTGTATCGAACGCCGGAACGGATGCCCGACTTGTGCTTGCATGTATATACATCAGTGATGTGTGCGGGGATTAATGTCAAATACATTTATCTTATTTGTTGGCTAATTGTTATTTTTGCGACGCAGGATCGATTGTTGTGCGCCAGAGCGCGACATAGGCAGCGATGAGGTTATTTGGCCGCCGGGCGGGAATCTGAGATAATCGCGTTTTACCTGTCCAATATTGAGAGATGCATGCAGTACCCGATTAATGAGATGTTCCAGACTTTACAGGGCGAAGGTTATTTCACCGGCGTTCCGGCTATTTTTATCCGCCTGCAGGGGTGTCCGGTAGGATGCAGCTGGTGCGATACCAAACACACCTGGGAAAAGGATGCTCATCGGGAAGTGGACATGCAGCGCATTTTGGTGAAAACCGAGGAAAGCGACGCCTGGGGCAGCGCCAGCGCCGAACAGCTGCTGGCGGTAATACGCCAGCAGGGCTATAGCGCGCGCCATATCGTCATTACCGGCGGCGAACCGTGCATTTACGATTTAACCCCGCTGACCCGCCTGTTTGAAGAGCACGGCTACGGCTGTCAGATCGAAACCAGCGGCACCCACGAGGTGCAGTGCACGGCGGATACCTGGGTGACGGTTTCCCCGAAGGTGAATATGCGCGGCGGCATGAAAGTATTGGATCAGGCGCTAACGCGTGCGGATGAAATCAAACATCCGGTCGGGCGTCAGCGCGATATTGACGCGCTGGATGCGCTGTTGGAGACGCTGCACGATGAGAAACGGCGGGTGATCGCCCTGCAGCCGATCAGTCAGAAAGATGAAGCGACGAAGCTTTGTATCGCCACCTGCATCGAGCGCAACTGGCGCTTGTCGATGCAGACGCACAAGTATCTGAATATTGCTTAAGGCTGTCCGGCCGGCGGGCAAGATAGCGGGACGCGGCACTGCGCGCCCGTTATCGTTGCGCGCTTAACCTTTATAGACGCAGCCGGCGGTGCAGGTCTCTTTCACCATCACCGCGCTCAGTTCCGGCAGCAGCGGTTTCATCTGCTGCCAGATCCAGGCGGCGAGCACTTCACTGGTCGGATTTTCCAGCCCTGGAATATCGTTCAGATAATGGTGATCCAACCGCTCCCAAACGGGTTTGAATGCGGCTTTCAGTTCGGCAAAGTCCATTACCCAGCCGGTGTGCGGATCCACCTCACCGGTTATCTCCAGACGCACCATAAACGAATGCCCGTGCAGACGGCCGCATTTATGGCCTTCAGGCACATGCGGCAGGCGGTGTGCGGCTTCAAATTGAAAATCTTTAAACAGCGTGGTTGCCATTGTTACGGCCTCATTGACTCAAAAACCGACGCATACTACCGGAAAGCGTGATTGCTTGCCATTTATACCGTTATGGTCTACATGATTGCGCACGCAATGCATCCTCTGCATTTTTTATTGACGCCTGCGGGGCCTTACCGGCCGGGCCGGTTAGCGGGTAAATGCGATTCATTCAAAAAACATCAAAAAAATCGCATTAAATTCAAAATGATAAAAATGAAACCTTAGCGCTTTAAGCGTTATGCCTTACCAGTAAAACAGCTTAGTCATTTTGGTTATTAATTATTGCTATCCCTTATTTATTCGTTGCTATTTGGCTCGGTAACCTTACAAACTCTCCTGATCTTTTCAGGAAATCAGACTGAACGAAAAGACAGCGAATGACACTGGCTAAGCATAGGAATTATGTCCGCAATGACGACTCAGGCTCCTCCAACATCTTTGCTCCCGCTGACGCCCGAACAGCTCTCTAACCTGCAGGCGGCGATTGGCGACTATTCGCCGACGCAGCTGGCGTGGCTGTCCGGTTACTTCTGGGGAATGGTTAACCAACAGCCCGGAGCCGTCGCCTTGCCGGCCGCGCCCGCTGCTGCTGCCGCGCCGAGCATTACCATTATTTCCGCCTCGCAGACCGGCAACGCCCGTCGCCTGGCGGAACAGCTGCGCGACGATCTGCTGGAGGCCAAGCTGAGCGTCAACCTGGCCAATGCCGGGGATTACAAATATAAGCAGATCGCTCAGGAACGCCTGCTGATCGTGGTGGCCTCCACCCAGGGCGAAGGCGAACCGGCGGAAGAGGCGGTGGCGCTGCATAAGTTCCTGCATTCCAAAAAAGCGCCGAAGCTGAATGAAACCGCCTTTGCGGTATTTGGCCTGGGCGATACGTCCTATGAGAATTTCTGCCAGTCCGGCAAGGATTTCGACGCCAAACTGGCGGAACTGGGCGCCGAACGTCTGGTTGAACGTATTGATGCCGACGTCGAGTATCAGGACGTGGCAGCTGCCTGGCGCAAACAGGTGGTGACGGTGCTGAAAGAGCGCGCGCCAACGGAAAGCGCCGCGCCGGGCGTGCTGGCCGGCGGTGCGGTAGACCAGCTCGACAGCAGTCCGTACAGCAAAGAGCAGCCGCTGACGGCGCAGCTGGCGGTGAACCAAAAGGTGACTGGCCGTCATTCCGATAAAGACGTGCGCCACATTGAGATCGACCTGGGCGACTCCGGGCTGCGCTATCAGCCTGGCGATGCGCTGGGCGTCTGGTTCGATAACGATCCGGCGCTGGTCGACGAACTGGTGCAGCTGCTGTGGCTGAAAGGCGATGAAGCGGTCGAGGTGGACGGTAAAACGCTGCCGCTGAGTGACGCATTGCGCAGCCACTATGAGCTGACGCAGAACACTACGCCAATCGTAGAGAAATACGCCGCGCTGGCGCGTGATGAAAAGCTGCTGGCGTTGGTGGCCGACAAAGCCGCGCTGCAGCAGTATGCGCATAATACGCCGATCGTCGATATGGTGCGTCAGGCGCCGGTTGAACTCAGCGCCGAACAGCTGCTTGGCCTGTTGCGTCCGCTGACGCCGCGCCTGTACTCCATTGCCTCTTCGCAGGCGGAAACGGAAAACGAAGTGCATGTCACGGTCGGCGTGGTGCGCTATGACATCGACGGCCGCGCGCGCGCCGGCGGCGCATCGAGCTTCCTGGCCGATCGCCTGGAGGAAGACGGTGATGTGCGGGTGTTTATCGAACACAACGACAACTTCCGCCTGCCGGCCAACCCGGACACGCCGGTGATCATGATCGGCCCCGGCACCGGCATCGCGCCGTTCCGCGCCTTTATGCAGCAGCGCGACGCCGACGGCGCCGGCGGCAAGAACTGGCTGTTCTTCGGCAACCCGCACTTTACCGAAGACTTCCTCTATCAGGTGGAGTGGCAGCGCTACGTGAAAGACGGCCTGCTGACCCGCATCGATCTGGCCTGGTCGCGTGACCAGCAGCACAAAGTGTATGTACAGGACAAACTGCGCGAACAGGGCGCGGAAGTGTGGCGCTGGATCCAGCAAGGCGCGCACATTTACGTCTGCGGCGATGCCAATCGCATGGCGAAAGACGTGGAAAATACATTACTGGAACTGGTCGCCGAGCACGGTGGGATGGATACCGAGCAGGCCGACGAATTTTTAAGTGAGCTGCGCTTTGAGCGCCGTTATCAGCGAGATGTTTACTGATGAGTGATAAACACCCCGGCCCTCTGGTTGTAGAAGGCAAACTGGCCGATGCCGAGCGCATGAAGCGTGAGAGTAACTTCCTGCGCGGCACCATCGCCGAAGATCTGAATGACGGTCTGACCGGCGGCTTTAACGGCGACAACTTCCTGCTGATCCGTTTCCACGGTATGTATCAGCAGGACGATCGCGATATCCGCGCCGAACGCGCCGAGCAGAAACTGGAGCCGCGCCATGCGATGATGCTGCGCTGCCGTCTGCCCGGCGGTATTATCAGCCCGCAGCAGTGGCTGGGCATTGATAAGTTTGCCGAGGAGAGCACGCTGTACGGCAGCATTCGCCTGACCAACCGTCAGACTTTCCAGTTTCACGGCATTCTGAAAGGCAACGTGAAGCCGGTGCACCAGCTGCTGAACAAGCTGGGGCTGGACGCACTGGCGACCGCCAACGACGTTAACCGTAACGTGTTGTGCACCTCGAACCCGGTGGAGTCCGAGCTGCATCAGGAAGCCTACGAGTGGGCGAAAAAAATCTCCGAGCATCTGCTGCCGCGCACCCGCGCCTATGCGGAAGTGTGGCTGGATAAAGAGAAGGTGGCGACCACTGACGAAGAACCGATCCTCGGCCCGACCTATCTGCCGCGCAAGTTCAAAACCACGGTGGTGATCCCGCCGCAGAACGACGTCGATCTGCACGCCAACGACATGAACTTTGTCGCCATTGCGGAAAACGGCAAGCTGGTGGGCTTTAACCTGCTGGTGGGCGGCGGCCTGTCGATTGAACACGGCAACAAGAAAACCTATGCGCGTAACGCCAGCGAATTCGGCTACATTCCGCTGGAGCATACGCTGGCGGTGGCCGAGGCGGTGGTAACCACCCAGCGTGACTGGGGCAACCGTACCGATCGTAAAAACGCCAAAACCAAATATACGCTGGAGCGTGTCGGCGTCGACACCTTCCGCGCCGAAGTGGAAAAACGCGCCGGCATCACCTTCGAGCCGATTCGCCCTTATGAGTTTACCGGCCGCGGCGACCGCATCGGCTGGGTGAAAGGGGTCGATAACCACTGGCACCTGACGCTGTTTATCGAGAACGGCCGTCTGCTGGACTATCCGGGCCGTCCGCTGAAAAGCGGCGTGGCGGAAATTGCCAGAGTGCATCAGGGCGACTTCCGCCTGACCGCCAACCAGAACCTGATCGTCGCCGGCGTGCCGGAAAGCGAGAAGGCCAATATTGAAGCCATCGCCCGCGCACACGGTCTGATCGATGACGGCGTCAGCGAGCAGCGTAAAAACTCGATGGCCTGCGTGTCGTACCCGACCTGCCCGCTGGCGATGGCGGAGGCCGAGCGCTTCCTGCCGCAGTTTGTCACCAAGGTTGAAGGCATCATGCATCAGCACGGGGTGGGCGATGAGCACGTGGTGCTGCGCGTGACCGGCTGCCCGAACGGCTGCGGCCGCGCGCTGCTGGCGGAGATCGGCCTGGTGGGTAAAGCGGTCGGCCGTTATAACCTGCATCTGGGCGGCAACCGCGAAGGGACGCGTATCCCGCGCATGTATCGCGAGAATATCAATGAAGAGCAGATCCTGCAGGAGATCGACCAACTGGTCGGCCGCTGGGCGCAAGAGCGCAACGCGGGCGAAGGGTTCGGCGACTTCACCATCCGCGCCGGCATTATCCGTCCGGTGGTGGATCCGGCGCAGGATTTCTGGGACTAACCGAGGAGGCTGACAACATGGCTGAATTCGATCTGGCGGCGCTGAATGCGCTGCCGAAATCCGGGCAGGCGCTGGCGCTGGCTGAGGTCAACGGCAAACTGGAGCGGCTCTCTGCGCAACAGCGCGTGGAGTGGGCGCTGGAACAGCTGCCGGGCGCGTTTGTGCTCTCTTCCAGCTTCGGGATTCAGGCCGCGGTCTGTCTGCATCTGGTGACGCGTATCCAGCCGGATATTCCGGTGATCCTGACCGATACCGGCTATCTGTTCCCGGAAACCTATCAGTTTGTCGATCAGCTGACCGACAAACTGAACCTGAACCTGCAGGTGTTCCGCGCCGAGCACTCGCCGGCCTGGCAGGAAGCGCGCTACGGCAAACTGTGGGAGCAGGGCGTCGAAGGGATTGAGCGCTATAACCAGCTCAATAAGGTTGAGCCGATGAACCGCGCGCTGGAAACGCTGGGCGCCAACACCTGGTTCGCCGGCCTGCGCCGCGAGCAGTCCGGCAGCCGCGCCAACCTGCCGGTTCTGGCGGTACAGCGCGGCGTCTTTAAGGTGCTGCCGATCATTGACTGGGACAACCGTCAGATTTATCAGTATCTGACGGATCACGGGCTGAGCTATCACCCGCTGCGGGAGCAGGGCTACCTGTCGGTGGGGGATACCCACACCACGCGCAAGTGGGAGCCGGGCATGAATGAAGAAGAGACGCGCTTCTTCGGCCTGAAACGTGAATGCGGGCTGCATGAGTAATCCGGATGCGCTGAGTGCGCAGACGGAATAACGAAGAAGGGATGGCGCCGGCCATCCCTTTTTTTTATGGTTTTTTCGCTTTTGGCGCCGGGTGCGCCTGCGCCAGCTCTTTTAACAGCGGCAGCAGCACCTGAACGCTGTCCCGGCTGCGCTTATCAATCCGTCCCGGCAGGTAGCGGTCCAGATATTGTACGTTGTCGTACTGCGGCCGGTGCCAGGAGACGCCCTGCGGGAAGTGCGGGCTGACCGCACGCTGCTGATAGCCGTCTTTTTTGCCCAGCGCCCAGTTGGTGGCCTCGACCGCCATGACCGGAATACGCGCGTCGTCAAATACCTGCTGATCGGAGCAGCAGCCAGTGCCTTTCGGATAGTGGTCGCTGCCGGGGTTGAGCGAGGCGGCGATGCCGTAGCGGTGGGCGATATCCAGCGCCCGATCGCGGCTCTGTTTGGCGACCTTCGGCGGCGTGTTGCGGCCGGCGTGGAAATAGAGTTTGTCGCCGGTGATCAGGCTGTCGAGATTAATCACCAGCAGCGTGTTCGCCCGCTCTTCCGCACTCATGCGCTGCAGATAATTTTTCGCGCCCAGCGAGCCAAGCTCCTCGCCGCTGGTGGCGATAAAGCGCAGGCTGTAGCGGGTGGGGATATCCTTCATCCGCTGCGCCAGCTCCAGCATCACGCCGACGCCGGAGGCGTTATCGTCGACCCCTTGCAGCGTCAGGCCACCCAGGTTGTTGTCGACGTCGGCATCGCTGCGCGGCGTATAGGTATCGAAATGCGCCATGATGACGATCTGCTGCGGCCGATCGCCGCTTTTGGCGGCGATCACGGAATTGACGCGAATATTGCGCCAGTTCTCGCTGCCGTTTTTGTTGGTATAGAGATAGCGGCTGTTAATACTGCGAATATTGCTCTGATAACCCATCTGGGTGAATTGCTGTTTCAGGTAGTCGGCGGTCAGCTGTTCAGCCGGGCTGCCGGCCATACGCCCCGGAAAGTAGGTGGCGATATACCGCATTTTTTCGGCGGCGAATTTGCCTATTGGCGCATCCTGGCCGGGATGCGTCGCGGCTGAGGCGCAAAAAACGCTGCTGAATGCCGCGGCCAACAGGCCGGCTTTCAGACACTGGCGGGAAAACATAGCGGAAAATCCTTCTCGTAGGCGCTCAATGACGCCGATTATTTTTTCGGCCTTAGTATGAAACGCAATGGTGGATTAGACAATTTCATCCGCTCTTAATTTATGGCGGTAAAAGCTGAACGTCGTCGCTGGAAGGCGATTGCGAGGCGTATGGCAAATTAGCGGAATCGCTATTTAACCGTCTGAAAAATGTGGCTACTATCCGGCGAGATGATTTTTCTCGGCAGGGAGAGCGCATGATGCTGGATAAACTGGAAAACCGTCTGGGTGTCGTTGAGCAAAAGATTGAGCGCATGGATCAGCGAGTTGAACGGCTGGAGCAGCGCATTGAGGGGATGGATCTGCGCATTGAAGGGATGGGGCAGCGCATTGAGGGAGTGGAAAAGCGCGTCGAACGGGTGGAGGTGGACGTTAACCAGGTCAAACTGGATTTGGCCGCGCTGAACATGCGTTCGCTGGAATTTGTCACCAAGGGCGATCTGCATAAGGAGGTGGCCCTGCTGCACCGGGAAATTGGTTTGGTGAATAAAGAGGTTGTCAGCCAAACCAAATGGATGGTCAGCTGTATATTCGGCGTTGCCGCACTGTGCATGACCGCCGCTAAGCTGTGGTTCTGAGCGGTTTCGCCATCTCTTAAACGGCGTTATGTGCCTGTCTGTTCAGGCATGATGGCGGCGTAACCCAGCGCTGCGCCGCGCCGACGCTGCGGCCTATATTCCATAAATGCACATCTCATTCCTTTTCGTCATTTCAGGGGCTAAATCGCAGCCCGTATAGTCACACTATCTTTCCGTTATATGAAAAGGCTGTTGTGGACTATCTACCAATATTTGCCGATCTGAAACAACGTCCGGTACTGGTCGTTGGCGGCGGTGAAGTTGCTGCGCGTAAAGTTGAACTGCTTGCGCGCGCCGGGGCTGAAATACGGATAGTTGCGCAGTCGCTCTCACCGGAACTTGAACAGCATCGCCAGTCTGGACGCATCAACTGGCTGGGGCAGGCGTTTGCGCCGCACCAGTTGGATGAGGTGTTTCTGGTGATCGCCGCAACCGACGACGCCGCGTTGAACGCCCAGGTTTATGCCGAGGCGGATAAGCGCCGCTTGCTGGCCAACGTGGTGGACGATCAGCCGCGTTGCTCATTTATCTTTCCGTCGATTGTTGACCGTTCACCGCTGATGGTGGCGGTGTCATCCGGCGGCAAGGCGCCGGTGCTGGCGCGGATGCTGCGTGAAAAGCTGGAAGCGCTGCTGCCGGCCAGCCTTGGCACCATGGCGCAACTGGCTGGCGGTTTTCGCGCTCGGGTAAAACAGCAGCTGAGTTCGATCGGCGCACGCCGCCGTTTCTGGGAAAAATCTCTTAACGGCCGCTTTGCCACGCTGGCGGCCAATGAGCAGCCGCAGCAGGCGCAGCAACAGCTGGAACAAGACCTGGCCGCGTTTGCCGCCGGCGATGAGGCAGCGCAGGGCGAGATTGCGCTGGTCGGCGCCGGGCCGGGCGATGTTGGTCTGCTGACCTTACGCGGCCTGCAGGTGATGCAGCAGGCCGACGTGGTGCTGTACGACCACCTGGTGAGCGACGAGATTCTCGATCTGGTGCGTCGTGACGCGGAACGCATCTGCGTAGGCAAACGCGCCGGCGCGCATCTGGTGATCCAGGAAGAGACCAACCGCCTGCTGGTGGAACTGGCGCAGCAGGGCAAGCGCGTGGTGCGCCTGAAGGGCGGCGACCCGTTTATCTTTGGCCGCGGTGGCGAAGAGCTGCAGGTTGCGGCGGCGGCGGGGATTCCGTTCCAGGTGGTGCCGGGCGTCACGGCGGCGGCCGGTGCGACGGCCTATGCCGGCATCCCGCTGACCCACCGTGACCATGCGCAGAGCGTGACCTTTATCACCGGCCACTGCCGTCCCGACGGCGACGGGCTGGACTGGGCCGACCTGGCGCGTGCGCGCCAGACGCTGGCGATTTACATGGGCACCATGAAGGCGGCGGATATCAGCCAGCGCCTGATCGCCCATGGCCGCGAGGCGCAGACCCCGGTGGCGGTGATCAGCCGTGGCACGCGTGCCGACCAGCAGGTGCTGACCGGTACGCTGCAGCAGTTGGAACAATTAGCCCGACAGGCGCCGTTGCCGGCGCTGTTGGTGATTGGCGAAGTGGTGGAACTGCACCATCAAATCGCCTGGTTTGGGCATCAACCTCAGACGGACGGGGCCGCGCGTCCCGCCGTAGTGAATTTGGCTTAAAGGATCTGTTATGGACGAAAAACGACTCACTCACTTGCGGCAATTGGAGGCGGAGAGTATCCATATCATCCGTGAAGTTGCCGCTGAATTCAGCAACCCGGTGATGCTGTACTCCATCGGTAAAGACTCTTCGGTGATGCTGCATCTGGCGCGCAAGGCCTTCTATCCGGGCACCCTGCCGTTCCCGCTGCTGCATGTGGATACCGGCTGGAAATTCCAGGAGATGTATCAGTTCCGCGACCGCACGGCGAAAGAGTACGGTTTTGAGCTGCTGGTGCATAAAAACCCGGAAGGGGTGGCGATGGGGATTAACCCGTTCGAGCACGGCAGCGCCAAGCATACCGATATCATGAAAACCGAAGGCCTGAAGCAGGCGCTGAACAAGTACGGTTTTGACGCTGCCTTTGGCGGCGCGCGGCGCGATGAGGAAAAATCCCGCGCCAAAGAGCGTATTTACTCATTCCGCGACCGTTTCCACCGCTGGGATCCGAAGAACCAGCGTCCGGAGCTGTGGCACAACTACAACGGCCAGATTAACAAAGGGGAAAGCATCCGCGTATTCCCGCTGTCGAACTGGACCGAGCTGGACATCTGGCAGTACATCTTCCTGGAAAACATCGACATCGTGCCGCTGTATCTGGCGAAGCCGCGTCCGGTGCTGGAGCGTGACGGCATGCTGATGATGGTGGATGACGACCGTATCGATCTGCAGCCGGGCGAAGTGATCAGCCAGCGTATGGTGCGCTTCCGCACGCTGGGCTGCTGGCCGCTGACCGGCGCGGTGGAGTCCTCGGCGGAAACGCTGCCGGAAATCATCGAGGAGATGCTGGTCTCCACCACCAGCGAGCGTCAGGGCCGTATGATTGACCGCGATCAGTCCGGCTCGATGGAGCTGAAAAAGCGTCAAGGGTATTTCTAAGGAGCCGCCGGATGAATAACGTAATTGCACAACAAATCGCCGAGCAGGGCGGGGTGGAAGCCTATTTACACGCGCAGCAGCATAAGAGCCTGCTGCGTTTTCTGACCTGCGGCAGCGTCGATGACGGCAAAAGCACCCTGATTGGCCGCCTGCTGCACGATACCCGTCAGATTTATGAAGATCAGCTGTCTACGCTGCACACCGACAGCAAACGTCTGGGCACGCAGGGCGAAAAGCTCGACCTGGCGCTGCTGGTGGACGGCCTGCAGGCCGAACGCGAGCAGGGCATCACCATCGACGTGGCCTATCGCTACTTCTCCACCGAGAAGCGCAAATTTATCATCGCCGATACACCGGGGCATGAGCAGTACACCCGTAATATGGCCACCGGCGCATCGACCTGCGATCTGGCGATTCTGCTGATTGATGCGCGTAAAGGCGTGCTGGACCAGACGCGCCGCCACAGCTTTATCGCCACGCTGCTTGGCATTCGTCACCTGGTGGTGGCGGTCAACAAAATGGATCTGGTGGATTACAGCGAGCAGGTGTTTGAGCAGTTCAAACAGGACTACCTGACCTTTGCCCAACAGCTGCCAAACGATCTCGATATCAAGTTTGTGCCGCTGTCGGCGCTGGACGGCGATAACGTTGCCGGCCAGAGCGCCAACATGCCATGGTACAGCGGCCCGACGCTGCTGGAAGTGTTGGAAAGTGTGGAGGTGATTGGCCGTTCGGAAGCCCAGCCGCTGCGTTTCCCGGTGCAGTACGTTAACCGCCCGAACCTGGATTTCCGCGGCTATGCCGGCACGTTGTCCGCCGGCAAGGCGCGCGTCGGGCAGCGGGTAAAAGTGCTGCCTTCCGGCGTGGAGTCCAGCATTGCGCGCATCGTCACCTTTGACGGCGACCTGCAGGAAGCGGTGCCGGGCGAGGCGGTGACGCTGGTGCTGCAGGATGAAGTGGATATCAGCCGCGGCGATCTGCTGGTGGCGGCCGATGATGACCTGCAGGCGGCGCAAAGCGCGCTGGTGGATGTGGTCTGGATGGCGGAACAGCCGCTGCAGCCGGGGCAGAGCTATGATATCAAGGTGGCCGGCAAGAAAACCCGCGCCCGGGTGGAGGCGATTCGCCATCAGGTAGAAATCAACTCGCTGGCGCAGTATCAGACCGACAGCCTGCCGCTGAACGGCATCGGCCTGGTGGCGCTGACCTTTGACGAACCGCTGGTGCTCGACAGCTACCAGAGCAACCCGGATACCGGCGGCATGATTATTATCGACCGTCTGAGCAACGTCACCGTCGGCGCCGGCCTGATCCGTGAGGCGCAGCAGGCAACCACGGCCGCCGCCGGCGAGTTCAGCGCGTTTGAGCTGGAGCTGAATGCGCTGGTGCGCAAGCACTTCCCGCACTGGGGCGCGCGCGACCTGCTCGGAGGCCGGTAAGCGTGGCCGAGCGTGAACAGCGGCCGACCGGGCCGGACGATGAAAACGTGGTGTGGCATCCGCATGCGGTAACGCGTGCGGACCGCGAAACGCGCAATGGCCATCGCGGCGTGGTGCTGTGGTTTACCGGGCTGTCCGGCTCGGGAAAATCCACCGTGGCCGGCGCGCTGGAGCAGGCGCTGCACGCGATGGGTGTGCGCACCTATCTGCTTGACGGCGATAACGTGCGCCACGGGCTATGCCGCGATCTGGGCTTTTCGGATGATGACCGTCGCGAGAACATTCGCCGGGTCGGCGAAGTGGCGAAGCTGATGGTGGATGCCGGCCTGGTGGTGCTGACCGCGTTTATTTCTCCGCACCGCGCTGAACGGCAAATGGTGCGTGACATGCTGGACGACGGCCAGTTTGTCGAGGTGTTTGTCGACACGCCGCTGGCCATCTGTGAAGCGCGCGATCCGAAGGGCTTATACAAAAAAGCCCGCGCCGGCGAGCTGCGCAATTTCACCGGCATCGACGCGGTTTATCAGGCGCCGGAGGCGGCAGATATTCACCTGAATGGCGAACAATTGGTAACAAATTTGGTTGCGCAATTGTTAGACGTGCTGCGTGGTCAGGCTATTATCAAACCCTGAGTTCCCAAAAAGCGTGTGGCGGTTATCTGCCATGCGCTTTTTACTCTGACACGCCGCAGAGCGTGCTGAGAGCGATGAATAACCAGGGATTACTATGCAAAATGTCTCGCCCGTCGTGATTGATTCAACATCAGAGAAAGAAGAACCTTCTTACTCGTTTCTCGGTGGCGTCAGCGGTTTCGTTTTCTATTGGCTGGCGTTTACGCTGCCGTTCTTGGTCTATGGCTCCAACACGCTGTTTTTCCTGCTGTATACCTGGCCTTTCTTCCTGGCTTTAATGCCGGTGTCAGTCCTGATCGGCATCACACTCAGTATGCTGCTGCGCGGGCGTCTGATTTTGACGCTGCTGCTGACCGGCGTCGTGGTGCTTTGTCTGTTCTGGCTGGTGTTCAGTCTGTTGAGCGGTTGGTAACCAGCCGGGCGCGTAAGCGCGCGCCGACTGATTGCAAAGCCGTGCCGAAGGTTACAAAACTTTGCTTAAAAACGCCTGAGTACGCGGATTGGCCGGCTGGCCGAAAATCTGCTGCGGTGTCCCTTCCTCCTGAATGACGCCCTGATCGATAAACAGCACCCGATCCGCCACCTCGCGGGCAAACGCCATTTCGTGCGTCACTACCACCATGGTCATGCCTTCATGGGCCAGTGCCTTGATCACCGCCAGCACTTCGCCGACCAGCTCCGGGTCGAGCGCGGAGGTCGGCTCGTCGAACAGCATGACTTTCGGCTCCATGGCCAGCGCACGGGCAATCGCTACCCGCTGCTGCTGGCCGCCGGACAGGCTGCCGGGATAGGCGTCGATTTTATCCAGCAGACCGACCTTGCGCAGTAACGTTTCGGCCTGCCGCGTGGCGTCGGCGCGGGAGAGTCGTTTCACGTCCATCGGCGCCATAATAATATTTTCCAGCACGGTCATATGCGGGAACAGGTTAAAGCGTTGGAATACCATGCCGACGCTGGCGCGCATTTTATTGAGATCGGTCTTCCGATCGTGAATCGCGAAGCCGTTAACCTCGATTTCGCCGCCGGACAGGCTTTCCAGCGCGTTTAGGCAGCGCAGGAAGGTGCTTTTGCCGGAGCCGGACGGGCCGATGACGCACACCACTTCGTTGGCGGCAATCTGGCAGTCAATGCCGCGCAGCACATGGGTGGCGCCAAACTGTTTTTGCAGATTATGTACGCGAATCACTTTTCCCGAACCTCTTTTCCATATGCTGCACCATCAGCGACAGCAAGAAAGTGATGACCCAATAGACCAGCGAGATGGTCAGATAGGGTTCCCAGTAGGTGGCGTAGGCGCCGGATACGGTGCGCGCCGCGTAGGCCAGATCGGCCAGGCCGATGGCAGAGGCCAGCGAGGAATCCTTCACGATGGCGATGGCGTTATTGCCCAGCGGCGGCAGCATGCGGCGAAACGCCTGCGGCAAAATGACTTTGCGCATGGTCTTGCCGTAGCTCATGCCGAGCGAGCGCGAGGCCTCCATCTGCCCACGGTCGATAGACTGGATCCCTGCGCGGAAAATTTCGGACACATAGGCGCCGGCGTTAAGCGTAATCGCTACCACGCAGGACAGGAAAGCGCCGTAATCGGCGCGCAGTTCGCGGGCGAAATCGCTGCTCATAATGCCGCCAGCGATCAGCAGGCCGTCGCGCGGGTTGATAAACAGCGGCACCAGGGCGAAGTGCACCACCATGATCTGCACGAACAGCGGCGTGCCGCGGAAGGCGCTGATATAGATACGCACCGGCCATTGAACGCCGTAGTGCAAAATAGGTTTCCAGACGCCGTGCGGCGCCTGCGCCAGCCGGCCTAAACCGAGTATCAGGCCCCAGGTGGTGCCCAGCAGGACGCAGATAATGGTGCATTTGATGGTCATCCAGGCGCCTTCCATAAACAGCGGGGCGTACTCCTGGATGATCTCCCAGCGGAAGTTCACGGTAAGTTCCTTATTGGCAGTTGCAGGGCCGGACGTATCCGGCCCGTATCGGCGCGTGGATTATTGGGCCGGCAGCGTGGGGACGTTGTTGTCAAACCAGGTCTGGTAGATTTTGGCGTAGGTGCCGTCGGCGATGATTTTCTTCAGGCCGGCGTTGATCTTGTCGCGCAGCTCATCGTTGCCTTTGGCGACGGCGATGCCGAAATACTGCCGTTCAAACTTGGCGTCGGACACCAGCTTGAACTGCTTTTCCGGATGCGTCTTGATATAGAACTTGGCGACGCCGACGTCGCCGACTGCCGCGCCGATGCCGTCTTCATACAGCTCTTGCAGCATCAGCGGCGTATTGTCGAAGCGTTTGATGGCGGTGCTGTTTTTCCCCAGCACGTCGGATACCACGATATCGCCGGTGCTGGAGTTGACTACGCCGACCTTCAGCGCCTTCAGCGCGGCGATGGCGTCGACCGTCGAATCCTTCGGCACCACGATCGCCTGCTCCGCCGGGAAGTACGGCGCGGAGAATTCCACCATCTGCTTGCGTTTATCGGTAATGGTAATGCCGGAGATAATGATGTCACGATCGCCGGAGTTCAGCGTGGCGAAGATGCCTTCCCACGGCGTATTGACCAGCTTGATCTTGAAGCCCTCGGCATCGGCGACGGCTTTAATAATATCAATATCAAAGCCTTCCAGCTGTTTATTGCTGTTTTCGAACTCGAACGGACGGTAGGTGCCGCCGGAGCCGACCACATAGGTCGTCTCAGCAGCGGCGGAAAAGCTGGCGGTCAGGCAGGCTGCTATCAGCAGCAGGTGTTTTAACATGGCGAATCCCCGGAAGTTATGGTTGTCTTTGTTGGTGTTTATTCATATTTGATGCATAAAAATAATAACGTGGGGGTGAAATTACAACTAAGCCGGTAGGTTTTGTTGTTTTACGGTGTTAAATATTCATTTTCCTCCGTCGGCTGGTTGAAACCTTGGCGGCGTTGCCGGTAAGCCAGTGTTATTCGCTGTATAAAATATGAACCATGAGCGCTCGGTCATTGGGCGTTCGTCTGGTTTTTTCCGGCTGTGAGGGTTTTTTTTGCCGCTTTCAACGCGTTTTTAGGTTATAAACGCACATAAGTTCTCATCCGTATTCTTAAACTGGCGGCGAATTGCTGCTCTCAGTGTGGAGTCCAACGAAAAGTTGTGGGATGATTAGGCAGTTTTTCAGGGGGCGGGGATGGGAAAACTTACGCTACTATTGTTGGCATTGCTTGGTTGGTTGCAGTATTCGCTGTGGCTGGGCAAGAATGGGGTTCACGATTACGTGCGGGTCAATGACGATGTTGCAGTCCAGCAGGGCAGCAACGCCAAGTTGAAGGCGCGTAACGATCAGCTGTTCGCCGAAATCGACGATCTTAACGGTGGTCAGGAAGCGATTGAAGAGCGCGCGCGTAACGAGCTGGGCATGATCAAGCCCGGAGAAACTTTCTATCGTCTGGTTCCTGACCAATCCAGACGCGGCGTGACGCCTTCCTCGCAAAACAACGTAAAATAAACATGAATCACTCCGCAGGCTCCTTGCCGCAGGTGGTTGCCGTACTGCCGGCGGCAGGCATCGGCAGCCGTATGCAAACAGATTGCCCAAAGCAGTACCTCACCATCGGCAACCAAACTATCCTTGAACATGCGATCCACGCTTTGCTGCGTCATCCGCGTGTCCGTCAGGCGATCGTCGCCATCGGCCCGGACGATGGCCACTTTGCCCGTTTACCGATTGCCCGCGATCCGCGGGTGGTGGTGACGGTCGGCGGCCAGCAGCGCGCCGATTCGGTGATGGCCGGCCTGCAGCTGGCGGGCGACGCCGAATGGGTGCTGGTGCACGACGCCGCGCGTCCGTGTCTGCATGCTGACGATCTTGAGCGTCTGCTGGCGATTACCGAACACAGTAAAGTGGGTGGCATTCTTGCCGCGCCGGTGCGCGACACCATGAAACGTGCGGAAAGCGGGGTTGCGGCCATCGCCCATACGGTGGAGCGCCAGGACTTATGGCACGCGCTGACGCCGCAGCTCTTCCCGCAGGCGCTGTTGAAACAGTGCCTGCAGCGGGCGATGGATGAAGGGGCGAACGTCACCGATGAAGCCTCGGCGCTGGAGCATTGCGGCTACCATCCGCTGCTGGTGGCGGGACGCGCCGATAATATTAAAGTGACGCGGCCGGAAGATTTACGGCTGGCGGCGTTTTATTTAACCCAGTTGAACCAATAGGAGCAGGCTCGATGCGAATCGGTCACGGTTTTGATGTACATAAATTCGGCGGCGAAGGCCCGCTGGTGATCGGTGGCGTCCGCATTCCTTACGAACAAGGTTTGCTGGCCCATTCCGACGGTGATGTGGCGCTGCACGCCGCTACCGACGCGCTGCTGGGCGCCGCTGCGCTGGGCGATATCGGCAAGCTGTTCCCGGATACCGACCCGACCTTTAAAGGCGCCGACAGCCGCGAACTGCTGCGTGAAGCCTGGCGCCGTATCCGCGCCAAAGGCTACCGTCTGGGCAACCTGGACGTCACGATTATCGCTCAGGCGCCGAAAATGGCGCCGCATATTCCGCAGATGCGCGTTTTTCTGGCGGAAGATCTGCAGTGTCATATGGATGATGTCAACGTTAAGGCGACCACTACGGAAAAATTGGGTTTCACCGGCCGTGGCGAAGGGATTGCCTGCGAAGCGGTTGCCTTGTTAATCAAGGAGTAAGCCGATGGATATGGCAAACCTGACCTGGTTGCACGGTCAGCCGTCGTCCAGCGGCGTACTGAAGGCCAACCCGGAAGATTTCGTGGTGGTGGAAGACCTGGGCTTTACGCCGGACGGTGAGGGCGAGCATCTGCTGGTCAATATCCGCAAAAACGGCTGCAATACGCAGTTTGTCGCCGACTATCTGGCGCGTTTTGCCGGCGTTCACGGACGCGCGGTCAGCTATGCCGGCCTGAAAGACCGCCACGCGGTGACCGAGCAGTGGTTCTGCCTGCACCTGCCGGGCAAGGAAACGCCCGATCTCGCCCGTTTTGAGCTGGAAGGCTGCGAAGTGCTCGCCGCCGCTCGTCATCGCCGTAAACTGCGCATTGGCACGCTGAAAGGCAACGGTTTTACGCTGGTGCTGCGCCATATCAGCGATCGTGACGACGTAGAGCGTCGTCTGCAGGCGATTGCCGCAGACGGCGTGCCGAATTATTTCGGCAGCCAGCGCTTTGGCCACGGCGGTAATAATCTGACGATGGCGCGCCGCTGGGCCAATGACGAGATTCGCGTTAAAGAACGCAACAAGCGCAGCTTTTACCTTTCCGCCAGCCGCAGCGCCCTGTTTAATCTGGTGACGTCGACGCGGCTGGCCAATCAGCAGCAGCGCAGCGTGCTGGAAGGTGATGCGTTGCAACTGAGCGGACGCGGCAGCTGGTTTGTCGCCAAGGCGGATGAGCTGGAGAATGTGCAGCAGCGCGTGAATGACGGTGAACTGCTGATTACCGCGCCGCTGCCGGGAGATGGCGAGCCCGGCACCGCCGGCGCTGCGCTGGATTTTGAACAACAGTGCTTGGCGCAGCAGCCACAATTGCTTAGTCTCTTAAAGCGTGAGCGCGTAGACCCTGCCAGACGCGCTTTGCTGTTGCAGCCGCAGAATATGCAATGGAACTGGTGGGATGATGTCACCGTTGAACTGCGTTTTTGGCTGCCGGCCGGCAGTTTCGCCACCAGCGTAGTTCGCGAGATTATGCAGCAGGATAACCGTGATGCGGATATTACTGAGTAACGATGACGGCGTCAGCGCGCCGGGCATTCAGGTGCTGGCTGCGGCGTTGCGTGAGTTTGCCGAAGTGATGGTTGTCGCCCCCGATCGCAATCGCAGCGGCGCGTCCAATGCGTTGACGCTGGAAGCGCCTCTGCGTACCCAAACGTTGCCCAACGGCGATATCGCCGTACTGCAGGGCACGCCGACCGACTGCGTGTATCTGGGCGTGAACGCCCTGATGCGTCCGGCGCCGGATATTGTGGTTTCCGGCATTAACGCCGGCCCTAACCTGGGCGACGATGTGATCTATTCCGGCACCGTGGCGGCAGCAATGGAAGGGCGGCATTTAGGCCTGCCGGCGTTGGCGGTGTCGCTGAATGGCCACCGGCATTATGACACCGCAGCAGCCGTAACCTGCCGTCTGTTGCGTGCGTTGCTGCGTGAACCGCTGCGCACCGGAAAGATTCTCAACGTCAACGTGCCGGACGTGCCGCTGGCAGAAATCAAAGGGGTTCGCGTGACCCGCTGCGGCAGCCGCCATCCGGCGGAGCAGGTGTTTTGTCAGCAGGATCCGCGCGGTCGGGATCTCTACTGGATTGGGCCGCCGGGCGATAAATTTGATGCCGGGCCGGATACGGATTTTGCTGCCGTTGAGCAGGGCTATGTTGCGGTAACGCCGTTACAGGTGGATTTAACCGCGTATGCCGCCCAGGATGTGGTAAAAACATGGTTAACCAAAGCCGAGGTCAGCGGGGAATGGTGAGTAAGTCAATGCAAACATTGCTGGCTCAGCTGCGTCAGCAGGGGATCCAGGACGAACGACTGTTGCAGGCCATGGCGGCCGTGCCGCGTGAGCGCTTTGTCGATGAAGCGCTCCAGCATAAAGCCTATGAAAATACCGCGTTGCCGATAGGGTCGGGGCAGACTATCTCCCAGCCGTATACGGTGGCGCGTATGACCGAACTGCTGAACCTGACGCCGACGTCGCGCGTGCTGGAAATCGGCACCGGTTCCGGTTACCAGACGGCTATCCTGGCGCATCTGGTCCAGCATGTGTGCTCCGTTGAGCGCATCAAAGGGTTGCAGTGGCAGGCCAAGCGCCGCCTGAAGCAGCTCGATCTGCATAATGTTTCCACCCGCCACGGCGACGGCTGGCAAGGCTGGGCCTCGCGCGGGCCGTTTGACGCCATTATCGTCACGGCTGCGCCGCCGGAAATCCCGCAGGAGCTGATGGCACAGCTGGACGAGGGCGGCATTATGGTGCTGCCGGTGGGAGAACAGTCACAAATTCTCAAGCGTATTCAACGTCGCGGTGGCGAATTTGTTATTGATGCGGTGGAGGCGGTGCGTTTTGTCCCGTTGGTAAAAGGCGAGCTGGCCTAACCGGCTGTCTGTTTTATCGGCTAAACGCAAAATCTGTTGCACTTTCATACGTCAGGAGCGGTTTTTAACGTTCCAATAAGACTAATTTCCAATACAATTGCCTTTCTGCGGCGTTATCTGATAGCGCGGACGCGTTGAGGCCGCTACATTGACAACGAATTTTTGGCTCTCTGACGGGAGATGGCCTGGTATTCAGGCATCGGTCAGGGGAACCTCTTCAGGTAGAAACTGAGAAAAGACTTAAAGCTCAGCTACGCTGTATAGGATATTTTTTGGCTATAGATGCTGTAATGGGGGAAGCATGAGCACGGGAAGCCCAATGATTACTTTTCGCCGGGTTGCGGTGTGTACGATGATCGGTGTGTGGTTGGCGGGTTGTACGAACAGCGGTTCGTCTTCTGCTCCTATCAGCAGCGTCAACGGCGGTGGCGGTAGCCCGATGACGGCTGGCAGCGTTGCAGCTCCGTCTGCGCAGGCCACGCCGCAAGAGCGTATCGTTTATAATCGCAGTTATGACTCAATTCAAAAGGGCAGCTACAACGGCAGCACCTATACGGTAAAGCGCGGCGACACGCTGTTCTATATCGCCTGGATCACCGGCAATGATTTCCGTGATCTGGCGCAGCGCAACAATATCCCTGAACCCTATAGCCTGAATGTTGGCCAAACCATTCAACTTGGTAATGGTTCTGCCAATGCCGGCGGCGGCGTAGTAGCGGCCACGGACGCTACCGGTGGCGGTATTCCTAAACCACCATCCAGCAGTCAGATCCAAACGGCAACGGTTGATTCTCAACCAACTAACGCGTATTCTGACAATTCGGGTAAACAGAATGTAGGTAAGATGTTACCTGCAGCAGGAGCCGCCGCGGCGGGAAGCGCCACTGCTCCTGTTACCGCGCCAGTTGCTACGCCTCCGGCGAGCAGCGCCGCCAGTAATAATTCGCCGGTCAGTACCTGGCGTTGGCCGACTGACGGTAAGGTTATTGATAACTTTTCCTCATCAGACGGTGGGAATAAAGGGGTCGATATCGCTGGCACTCGTGGGCAAGCCATTTTTGCGACCGCTGATGGTCGCGTTGTGTACGCCGGCAATGCTTTACGAGGTTACGGTAATCTAATCATCATCAAACATAATGATGATTACCTGAGCGCCTACGCTCATAACGACACAATGCTGGTCCGGGAACAACAAGAAGTGAAGGCGGGTCAAAAAATAGCCACCATGGGTAGCACCGGAACCAGTTCAGTACGTTTGCATTTTGAAATTCGTTACAAGGGGAAATCCGTAAACCCGCTGCGTTATCTTCCGCAGCGATAGATTGGGCAGAATATGCTGATATTCTGCTCGCGGTATCACGGGTAGGAGCAGCTTATGAGCCACAATACGCTGAAAGTTAACGAGTTACAGACTGATGCAGATTTCGACGAGAATGGAGTTGAGGCGGAATCATTTGATGAAAAAGCGCTGGCAGAAACCGAGGCCAGCGAGAATGATTTAGCTGAAGAAGAGCTGCTGTCCCAAGGGGTAACCCAGCGTGTGTTAGACGCAACGCAGCTCTATCTCGGAGAAATTGGCTATTCGCCTCTGCTGACCGCAGAGGAGGAAGTTTATTTTGCGCGGCGGGCGCTACGTGGTGACGTGCCGTCCCGCCGTCGTATGATCGAAAGTAACCTGCGTCTGGTGGTGAAAATCGCCCGTCGCTACAGCAACCGCGGCCTGGCGCTGCTGGATCTGATTGAAGAAGGTAACTTGGGTCTGATCCGCGCGGTTGAAAAGTTCGACCCGGAACGCGGTTTCCGCTTCTCCACCTATGCCACCTGGTGGATCCGGCAGACCATTGAGCGGGCGATCATGAACCAAACCCGTACCATTCGCTTGCCCATCCATATCGTTAAAGAACTTAACGTCTACCTGCGCACCGCGCGCGAGCTTTCACATAAACTGGATCATGAGCCGAGTGCTGAAGAGATTGCCGAGCAGCTCGACAGACCTGTGGATGATGTGAGCCGCATGCTGCGTCTGAACGAGCGCATTACTTCGGTTGATACACCGCTGGGTGGGGACTCGGAGAAGGCGCTGCTGGATATTCTGGCTGATGAAAAGGACAACGGACCGGAAGACACCACGCAAGACGATGATATGAAGCAGAGTATCGTCAAATGGCTGTTCGAACTGAACGCCAAACAGCGTGAAGTGTTGGCACGGCGTTTCGGCCTGTTGGGCTATGAAGCGGCGACGCTGGAAGACGTTGGCCGTGAGATTGGCCTGACGCGTGAGCGCGTTCGTCAGATTCAGGTGGAAGGGTTGCGTCGCCTGCGTGAAATCCTGCAGACGCAGGGACTGAGCATTGAGGCGCTGTTCCGCGAGTAGCGTCGGTTGCCTGATGAATGAAATAAAAACGGTGAGCCTGCGCTCACCGTTTTTTTATGGCTACAAAAGCGGATTAGACCAGGCTTTTCAGGCGATAAATCCATTCCAGCGCCTGACGCGGGCTCAGCGAATCCGGATCCAGCGTTTCCAGCGCTTCAACCGCCGGCGAAGTTTCTTCAGTCAGCAGCGTCATCTGGGTAGCGTCTACCGTACCGGCGGCGGTGTGATTGGAGAGCGTTTCCAGCTCGCGCAGTTTCTGCCGTGCGCGTTTGATAACGTCGCGCGGCACGCCGGCCAGCGCGGCTACCGCCAGCCCGTAACTCTTGCTGGCGGCACCGTCCTGTACGCTGTGCATAAAGGCGATGGTGTCACCGTGCTCCAGCGCATCCAGGTGCACGTTGACGACGCCTTCCATTTTCTCCGGCAGGGTAGTCAGCTCGAAGTAGTGGGTGGCGAACAGCGTCATCGCCTTGATGCGGTTAGCCAGGTTTTCGGCACAGGCCCAGGCCAGCGACAGGCCGTCGTAGGTTGAGGTGCCGCGGCCGATTTCATCCATCAACACCAAGCTGTGCTCGGTGGCATTGTGCAGAATATTGGCGGTTTCGGTCATCTCCACCATAAAGGTGGAGCGGCCGGAGGCCAGATCGTCCGCCGCGCCGACGCGGGTAAAGATACGGTCGACCGGGCCGATGCTGGCTTTGGCGGCCGGCACGTAGCTGCCGATATGCGCCATCAGCACGATCAGTGCCGTTTGCCGCATATAGGTACTTTTACCGCCCATGTTAGGGCCGGTAATGATCAACATGCGACGTTGCGGCGACAGCGCAACCGGGTTGGCAATAAACGGCTCGCTCAACACCTGTTCCACTACCGGGTGGCGGCCTTCGGTAATGCGAATGCCTGGCTGATCGCTCATGGTCGGGCAGGCGTAGTTGAGCGTTTCCGCCCGCTCCGCGAGGTTGCCGAGCACGTCGAGCTCAGCCAGCGCGCTGGCGCTTTGCTGCAGTTCGCCCAGATGCGGCAGCAGCAGGTCGAACAGTTCGTCATACAGCGCCTTTTCAATGGCCAGCGCCTTGCCTTTGGAGGTGAGAACCTTGTCCTCATACTCCTTCAGTTCGGGAATGATGTAACGTTCGGCGTTTTTCAGCGTTTGGCGGCGCACGTAATGAATCGGCACCAGATGGCTTTGGGCGCGGCTGACCTGAATATAGTAGCCATGTACGCCGTTGAAGCCGACCTTCAGCGTATCCAGGCCCAGCTTTTCACGCTCGCGGACTTCCAGACGATCGAGGTAGTCGCTGGCGCCGTCTGCCAGCGCGCGCCACTCGTCCAGCTCGTCATTATAGCCGGTGGCGATGACGCCGCCGTCGCGCACCAGCACCGGCGGCGCTTCAACCACGGCGCGCTCCAGCAGGTCCTGCAGCTCATCGAACTGGCCGACCTGCGCCAGCAGTTGCTGCACGTGCGACGCCTCAACGTCCTGCAGCAGCGCGCGAATCTCCGGCAGTTGCTGGAAGGCGTGGCGCATGCGCGCCAGATCGCGCGGGCGCGCGGTCCGCAGCGCCAGACGCGCCAGAATACGCTCCAAATCGCCCACCTGACGCAGCGGAGGCTGCAGATCGGCAGTCAGATCCTGTAATGCGCCAATTGCCTGTTGACGGTTGTTCAGCACTTTGACGTCGCGGGTCGGCATATGCAGCCAGCGCTTCAGCATCCGGCTGCCCATCGGCGTGACGGTGCGATCGAGGATCGCCGCCAGCGTATTTTCGCTGCCGCCGGACAGGCTTTGGGTGATCTCCAGATTACGCCGGGTGGCGGCATCCATAATGATGCCGTCCTGCTGGCGCTCCATGGTGATGCCGCGGATGTGCGGCAGCGCGGTACGCTGGGTGTCTTTGACGTACTGCAGCAGACAGCCGGCGGCGCGCAGCGCCTGCTGCGACTGCTCTACGCCGAAGCCGGTTAGATCGCGGGTGCCGAACTGCAGGTTCAACTGCTGACGCGCGGTGTCCAGCTCAAACTCCCACAGCGGGCGACGGCGCAGGCCATGGCGCTGTTCGATCAGCGCCATTTGCTCGAAGCTTTCCGGGTACAGCAGCTCGGCCGGGTTGGTGCGCTGCAGTTCGGCCGCCATGGTTTCCACATCTTCCGGCTCGGCGACGCGGAAACGGCCGGAGCTGATGTCCAGCGTTGCGTAGCCGAAGCCGCGCGCGTCCTGCCAGATGGCGGCCAGCAGGTTGTCCTGCCGCTCCTGTAGCAGCGCTTCGTCGCTGACGGTGCCGGGCGTGACGATGCGCACCACTTTACGTTCCACCGGGCCTTTGCTGGCGGCGGGATCGCCAACCTGCTCACAGATGGCGACGGATTCGCCCAGCTGCACCAGCTTGGCTAAATAGTTTTCTACCGCATGGTGCGGCACGCCGGCCATCGGGATCGGTTCGCCCGCCGAGGCGCCGCGTTTGGTCAGGGAGATATCCAGCAGCTGCGAGGCGCGCTTGGCATCGTCATAAAACAGCTCGTAGAAGTCACCCATCCGATAAAACAGCAGAATTTCAGGATGCTGCGCCTTTAAGCGCAGATACTGCTGCATCATCGGCGTGTGTTCGACGTATTCTTTTTTTTCCATAATTTTCACTGCGTTATGTTCTGATTATGCGTCATGAGCATGATGCTTACCGTAGCCACGTTGATGCGTCCTGCAAAAAGGCCAAATGCCGGCTGCTCTGTTAGAGTGAAGATGTTAACAGGTGATACCTCAGTTTCAAACGCATCTGCAAGCGCCGGCGTTTTTTTCCTTAACTTCTGCTAAATTGTTCGCATTACTGGTTGGCGGTAGCGAAAAGACGGCGGTATTTCACTGATTATTTAACGCGGATATTCCTGTTTGTGCATCACCGTCTATGATTTACCATAACCAAAATTTTTTTAGCCTGGCTGTATGGATACCTGATGCGTCAATTTGCCCCTCTCATTCCTCTGGTTGTTTTGCTTTCCGCCTGCAGCAGCAAGCCGGAAAATACCACCCAGCCGCCGCAGAGCCGCACGGTGCAAGGCGGTTTCCTGCTGGAGGCCGATCACGTTAATCCGATGCTGTCCGGCGATTATGCCTATAACGCGGCGGCCCAGCGCTTTATCGACAAAATGGTGCGCGAGCACGGCTTTGATCGCCAACAGCTGCACGATGTTTTCGCGCAGACCAAACGCCTGGACTGGGTAATTCGTCTGATGGACCGTCAGGCGCCAAGGCCGACCGGCCAGCCGCCTTCCGGGCCGAATGGGGCCTGGCTGCGGTATCGTAATAAGTTTATTACGTCGGACAATATTCCCAACGGCGTGGCCTTCTGGAATCAGTATGCCGACGCGCTGGAGCGCGCTCACCGGGTATATGGCGTACCGCCGGAAATCATCGTCGGCATCATCGGGGTGGAAACACGTTGGGGGCGGGTGATGGGGAAAACGCGCATTATCGATGCGCTGGCGACGCTGTCCTTTGATTATCCCCGCCGTGCGACGTATTTTACCGGCGAGCTGGAAACTTTCCTGCTGATGGCGCGTAAAGAGCAGCGCGACCCGCTGGAGCTGCGCGGTTCTTATGCCGGCGCAATGGGATACGGCCAGTTTATGCCGTCCTCCTTTAAGGATTATGCGGTCGACTTTAACGGCGACGGACACATTAACCTGTGGGACCCTGAGGACGCGATCGGCAGCGTGGCGAACTATTTCCGCGCGCACGGCTGGCAGCGCGATGCGCCGGTAGCGGTGCCGGCCAGCGGCCAGGCGCCATATATGGAGCACGGCTTCAAGACCCGCTATACGGTCGGCGCCCTGCAGGCCGCGGGGCTGACGCCGCAGGGCGGGCTGGGCCATGACCAGGAGGTGAGCCTGCTGCGTCTGGATATGGGCAGCGACTATCAGTATTGGTTCGGTTTGCCTAACTTTTACACCATCACCCGCTATAACCACAGCACGCACTATGCGATGGCGGTATGGCAGTTGGGTGAGGCGGTCGGGCGCGAGCGGCGCGGCGGCAGCGTATTCTGAACAGCAAAAAGGGCCGGTGACGGCCCTTTTTCTTTGTTCTACAGCATGGTGTAGGCTTTTTTCAGCCCGGTGTCCTCATCTGGGTCCGCTCCTTGGGCGGGCGCTTCTGCCGTTTCCTCATCCGTCGCTTCCGTATTCTCTGCGGCGGGTTCCGGTTCGACCGGATCCGGTGCGGCTTCCGGTGGCGGCATGGTGTCATGAATCGTTTGTTCATCGAAGGTCGGGTTCAACGCCGGCGACAGCGGCGAACTGACCAGGCTGTCCGGCATCGGAATGTGCGGCAGCGGCGCATCGTCGACAAACTGCGATTCATCCTCTTTCACCGTGCGGCTAAAGCCGACAATCAGCACGCCGCACAGGGCGAAAAATACATACAGAATATTGCCGCCCAGCGGCTGGATCAGCATGCCGACCGTCAGCGGCCCGATGCTGGCGCCCACGCCGAAGGCCATCAGCAGACAGGCCGCCAGTGACACACGGCGCTCCGGCTCGACCAGGTCGTTGGCCAGCGCCACCGCCAGCGGATACAGCGTAAACTGCAGCATGCTGACGACAAAACCGATAGCCAGCAGCAGCGGGAAAGTGATGTGCGGCAAAATCGCCAGCGGCAGCGCCGCTAACACCAGCAGAATAGCGTTAAGGCGCATCAACAGCGTACGGTTGTAACGATCGGACAGCCAGCTCAAGGGGAACTGCGCCACCAGGCCGGCGAAAATCGCCAGCGCCATAAACAGGCCGGTATGCTGGGTGCTGAGGTCCTGCTGGCTGGTATACACCGGGGCCAGGCCGTAAAACGAGCCTACCACCATGCCGATAACCAACGTATTGGTCAGCACGCTGGGGATGTTGCGAATAAAGTAGAGCAGCTCCAGCGGCGCCGGCGACATATGGCGGACATTGGTGCGGGTGGTAAGGGCGATGGGCACCAGGCAGAGCGCGAAGCACAGGGCGATAATCAGCAGGGTGGTGATGCCCAGATCGGTTTGCAGCATCAGCACCACCTGGCCCAGAGACAGGCCCAGATAGGTGGCGGCCATATAGAAGCCGAAAACCACGCCGCGCTGATTGGATTCGGCCTGATCGTTAAGCCAGCTTTCCAGCACCATAAACTGGCACATCATGCACAGGCCGATAATCATCCGCAGCACCACCCAAATCGGGATGAATTCGGTCAAACCGTGCCCCAGCACCGCGGCGGTAATAATGCCCGCACAGGAGACGTAGGCGCGGATATGCCCGACGCGCGCAATCAAAAAATGACCGACCTTGCCGCCGATCACCAGCCCGATATAGTTGGCGGCGGTAATGGCACCGATCAGGCCGCCGGTGACGTGAATCGAGGTCAGGCGCAAAGAGATATAAGTGGTCAGCAGCCCGGAGCCAAGCAGCATCAGCAGCGTTGTGGTATATAACGGAAAGAATACGCCAAACGTTTTTTTCATTCGCTCATCCTATCGTCATCGGCGCTGATTATTGCCCGGCCACCAGCATCCTTGTTGTGTGCGCTATTGCGTTCCGCCCGTTACCTGGGCGCATTCTCTGATACTAGCAGTTTGCTCTGCGGCTTCAAACCTTGCCGGTTTTGCGCGTCGCTGCGCAATTCATTGAGCCCGCCCTCGCCGGCGCTTGATAAATGCTACTATCGGACGCATATAGCGATGATTCATTGAGGAGGCGTTATGAGCGAAGAGAGCCTGCATAAACTTAGCGTGGCCGTCGGCGAAAAATTAAAGGCAGGCGGACGCTGGATCACGGCGGCGGAGTCTTGCACCGGCGGCGGCATTGCCAAGGCGATTACCGATATCGCCGGCAGCTCCGCCTATTTCGACCGCGGTTTCGTGACCTACAGCAACCGGGCGAAGCACCAACTGCTGGGCGTATCCGAGGGGACGCTGCAGGTGCATGGCGCGGTCAGCGAAGCGGTAGTGCGAGAGATGGCGCAGGGCGCGCTGCATGCGGCGGACGCCGATATCGCGCTGTCGGTCAGCGGCATCGCCGGGCCGGATGGCGGCAGCGTGGCGAAACCGGTCGGCACCGTATGGTTTGGCTTTGCCGAGCGTTCGGGGCGGGTGTTGGCGTGCGAAAGGCATTTCAGCGGCGATCGTGACGCCGTCCGGCTGCAGGCGACGGTTTTCGCGCTGCAAACCGTGCTCGATGAATTTTTGTAAAATTAGGCTTGATACTGTATGACTGTACAGTATAATTAGTGACATTTCCTGCACAACATACATTCAGTGGCAGTGTGGGGTAAAACCGACATTGCGTAACGAAGGAGCAAAAATGGCTATTGATGAGAACAAGCAAAAGGCGTTAGCTGCGGCACTGGGCCAGATTGAAAAACAATTCGGCAAAGGCTCCATCATGCGTCTGGGTGAAGACCGTTCCATGGACGTGGAAACGATCTCTACCGGCTCACTGTCACTTGATATCGCACTGGGCGCTGGCGGCCTGCCGATGGGCCGTATCGTAGAAATCTACGGGCCGGAATCTTCCGGTAAAACCACCCTGACGCTGCAGGTTATCGCCGCCGCGCAACGTGAAGGCAAAACCTGCGCCTTTATCGATGCCGAACACGCGCTGGATCCGGTGTATGCGAAAAAGCTGGGCGTAGATATTGATAATCTGCTGTGTTCTCAGCCAGACACCGGCGAGCAGGCGCTGGAAATCTGTGACGCGCTGACCCGCTCCGGCGCGGTTGACGTGATCATCGTCGACTCCGTTGCGGCGCTGACGCCAAAAGCGGAAATCGAAGGTGAAATCGGTGATTCGCACATGGGCCTGGCGGCGCGTATGATGAGCCAGGCGATGCGTAAGCTGGCCGGTAACCTGAAAAACGCCAACACGCTGCTGATCTTCATCAACCAGATCCGTATGAAAATTGGTGTGATGTTCGGCAACCCGGAAACCACCACTGGCGGTAACGCGCTGAAGTTCTATGCCTCTGTTCGTCTGGATATCCGCCGTATCGGCGCGATTAAAGAGGGCGATGAAGTGGTTGGCAGCGAAACCCGCGTCAAAGTGGTGAAGAACAAGGTTGCCGCGCCGTTCAAACAGGCCGAGTTCCAGATCATGTACGGCGAAGGCATCAACAGCCGTGGTGAATTGATTGACCTGGGCGTGAAGCACAAGATGATTGAAAAAGCTGGCGCCTGGTACAGCTACAACGGTGATAAAATCGGCCAGGGTAAGGCGAATGCCTGTAACTTCCTGAAGGAAAACCCGGCGATCACTGCCGAGTTGGACAAGAAATTGCGCGATCTGCTGCTACACAGCAGCACCGTTGAAGCTGATGAAGGCTTTGATGGCGAAGCCGAAACCAGCGAAGAGTTTTAATCGCGACAGAGGCGATACGTTCTGATTCTGACGTATCGCCGCACGCCAAGGTTGTAATCCTATGAACGAACGGGTTTCCCAAAAGCCTGGAAACACGCAGAATGACCTGCTAAGCCGCGCGATGCGCTTACTGTCACAACGCGATCATAGTGAAGATGAACTGCGCCGCAAGCTGACGGCGCAGCCGTTTTTCTCCCGTGCTAAATTCTCCGACAAAGCCTCTTCCCCATCTTGCGATGAACCCATTGACCCAGCCGTTGTCGAACAAGTCATTGATTATTGCTATCAGCATAATTGGTTGGACGATCGGCGTTTTGCGACGCGTTATATCGGCAGCCGCAGCCGTAAAGGCTACGGTGCCCAGCGTATTCGTTCCGAGCTGATGCAAAAGGGTGTAGATAAAGAGGTGGTGCAGACGGCGTTGGCCGAATGTGACATCGACTGGTGTGAACAGGCCAAAGAGGTTGCGCAGCGTAAGTTTGGCGACCCGTTGCCGAAAGAGTGGAAAGACAAAGCCAAAGTGCAGCGTTATCTGCTTTATCGCGGCTTTTTTCAGGAAGAAATTCAGTCGATTTACCGTGATTTTGCGTAATCATCGCACACGGGGTTTTACTTCCCTCTGAAGAAAATTTATCTTATCCCCACTTTGTTCGTGAGCAGGCTGCCATCGTAAGGATGACGCGCGCCCTGTTCACGTATCGTTATTCTAGTCTTTCCGGGAAAAATATGAGCAAGAGCACCGCTGAGATCCGTCAAGCGTTTCTCGATTTCTTTCATAGTAAAGGTCATCAGGTCGTAGCAAGCAGCTCCCTGGTGCCTAACAATGATCCGACGTTGCTGTTTACCAACGCCGGTATGAACCAATTCAAAGATGTTTTCCTGGGGCTGGACAAACGCGCCTATACCCGCGCGACCACCTCTCAGCGCTGCGTTCGCGCGGGTGGTAAGCATAATGACCTGGAAAACGTCGGTTACACCGCTCGTCACCACACCTTCTTCGAAATGCTGGGCAATTTCAGCTTCGGTGATTACTTCAAACGTGATGCTATCGCCTATGCCTGGGAGCTGCTGACCGGTGAAAACTGGTTTAACCTGCCGAAAGAAAAGCTGTGGGTGACCGTCTACGAAACCGATGATGAAGCGTTTGATATCTGGCAGAACGAAATCGGTATTCCTGCCGAACGCATCATTCGCATCGGCGACAACAAGGGGGCGCCATTTGCTTCCGATAACTTCTGGCAGATGGGCGACACCGGCCCGTGCGGTCCGTGTACCGAAATTTTCTACGATCACGGCGATCATATCTGGGGTGGCCCTCCGGGGAGTCCGGAAGAGGATGGTGACCGTTATATCGAGATCTGGAATATCGTCTTCATGCAGTTCAACCGGCAGGTTGACGGCACAATGTTGCCGTTGCCTAAACCGTCGGTGGATACCGGCATGGGGCTGGAGCGCATTACCGCGGTACTGCAACACGTTAATTCCAACTACGAAATCGACCTGTTCCGCACCTTGATCGCTGCGGTCGCCAAAGTGACCGGCGCGACCGATCTGGATAACAAATCTCTGCGCGTTATCGCCGACCATATTCGTTCTTGCGCTTTCCTGGTTTCCGATGGCGTTATCCCGTCTAACGAAAACCGTGGCTATGTACTGCGCCGCATCATTCGTCGCGCGGTACGTCACGGCAATATGCTGGGGGCGAAAGAGACTTTCTTCTATAAACTGGTTGCACCGTTAATCGAGGTGATGGGGCCGGCAGCCGAAGAGCTGAAGAGCCAGCAGGCGATGGTCGAGCAGGTGCTGAAAACAGAAGAAGAGCAGTTTGCCCGTACGCTGGAGCGTGGTCTGGCGCTGCTGGACGATGAGCTGTCCAAGTTGCAGGGCGATACGTTGGATGGCGAAACGGCTTTCCGTCTGTATGACACCTACGGCTTCCCGGTTGACCTGACCGCTGACGTTTGCCGCGAGCGCGGTCTGAAAGTTGATGAGGCCGGTTTTGACGAGGCGATGGAAGCGCAGCGCCGCCGTGCTCGTGAATCCAGCGGTTTTGGTGCGGATTACAACAGCATGATTCGCGTTGATGGCGCCAGCGAGTTCTGCGGCTATGACCATGATAAGCAGCAGGCCAAGGTTACCGCGCTGTTCCGTGATGGCCAGCCCGTTGATGCTATCGCTGCCGGTGAAGAAGCCGTGGTGGTGCTGGACAGTACGCCGTTTTATGGTGAGTCTGGCGGCCAGGTTGGCGATAAAGGCGTGTTGAAAGCTTCGGCGGCGGAATTTGTCGTCGGCGATACGCAAAAATATGGTCAGGCGCTCGGCCATCAGGGCAAATTGGTACAAGGTTCGCTGAAGGTCGGCGACAGCGTTGCCGCCGAGATTGACCAGGCGCGTCGTAACCGCATTCGCCTGAACCACTCTGCCACTCACCTGCTGCACGCGGCGTTACGCCAGGTGCTGGGCGAACACGTAGCGCAGAAAGGCTCACTGGTTAACGATAAGTATCTGCGTTTCGACTTCTCTCATTTTGAAGCGATAAAACCTGAACAGCTGCGTGCGGTGGAAGATTTGGTCAACCAGCAGATTCGTCGTAATCTGCCGGTGCAGACCGAGGTGATGGCGCTGGATGATGCAAAAGAGAAGGGCGCCATGGCGCTGTTTGGTGAGAAGTACGACGACCATGTGCGCGTACTGACCATGGGCGACTTCTCTACCGAGCTTTGCGGCGGTACGCATGCGGCCCGCACCGGCGATATCGGCCTGTTCCGTATTCAGAGCGAGTCTGGTACGGCTGCGGGGATTCGTCGTATTGAAGCGGTAACCGGCGAAGGTGCAATTGCTTCACTGCATCAGCAGAGTGATTTACTGCAGGAGGTTGCCCACCTGGTGAAAGGTGATAGCAACAACCTGACGGACAAAGTGCGTGCGGTGCTCGATCGCTCTCGCGTGCTGGAAAAAGAGCTGCAACAGCTTAAAGACCAGCAGGCGGCGTCGGAAAGCGCTTCACTGTCCAGCAAAGCGCAATTGGTCAACGGTGTGAAACTGCTGGTTAGCCAGTTGGATAACGTCGAACCGAAAATGCTGCGAACCATGGTTGACGATCTGAAAAATCAACTGGGTTCTGCAATCATCGTTCTGGCTACGGTTGCTGACGGTAAAGTCAGCCTGATTGCTGGCGTGACCAAAGATCTGACCGACCGGGTAAAAGCCGGCGAGCTGATCGGCAGCGTCGCCCAGCAGGTAGGTGGCAAGGGCGGTGGTCGTCCGGATATGGCGCAAGCGGGGGGAAGCGACGTCAACGCCTTGCCTGCGGCATTAGGCAGCGTAGAAGCCTGGGTGGCTTCGAAACTGTGAATATAAATAAATAGCCTCGCTGAACGCCATAACTCATTGTTGATTATGGCGTTTTTTCAGCGTGCTAAAACAATGTGGTTATAATAACGGGAACAAAGTTTTTCAGGTCGGCTAAACTTATCATTAACTGGGGTGATACCAAGTCTACTTACATTTACTGTGGGTTCTATGGCTTACTTTTTCACCACATATGATGGATAATGGCGGGGAAACTGAGAGACCCGACTCTTTTAATCTTTCAAGGAGCAAAGAATGTTAATTCTGACTCGTCGAGTTGGTGAAACCCTCATGATTGGCGATGAGGTTACGGTCACAGTACTAGGGGTAAAAGGCAACCAGGTTCGTATTGGTGTGAATGCTCCGAAAGAAGTGTCCGTACACCGGGAAGAAATCTATCAACGTATCCAGGCAGAGAAGTCTCAGCAGACGACTTACTGATTTCAATCGTAGCGTCTCGTTGCCTAACGGGACGCTTCTGCCTTTTTTCTCCTTTCCGACGCCGTTTTTCTTCCCCTCGCTGATAATTTTTTCTCTGAGCGCTATTCAGGTTGTTGCACGGATATCGCCGTTTGTCTGTTGATAAAACACCCTTTTTGCCGTGTAATTGCCCACATTGCCTGCGAAGTGTGCAAACAAAAATAAGTTGGGAAAAATTGTTTGACTTATAAGTCGGGGAAAGTAATATGTGCGCCACGCAGTGCCGATGAGCTTCTCTAAAGCGAGTTAGGCACAATTCGAAAGAAGCGTGTTGGTGAGGTGGCCGAGAGGCTGAAGGCGCTCCCCTGCTAAGGGAGTATGCGGTCAAAAGCTGCATCCGGGGTTCGAATCCCCGCCTCACCGCCATTTGCATCCGTAGCTCAGCTGGATAGAGTACTCGGCTACGAACCGAGCGGTCGGAGGTTCGAATCCTCCCGGATGCACCATATTTAGACATGTGTTTGAACGTCGTAATTCAGACCTGTGTCACGCCATAGAGCAGTATGGTAGGGTGAGTAACAAAATACCATACGGTATCAAAAAGAATTACTGTGCATCCGTAGCTCAGCTGGATAGAGTACTCGGCTACGAACCGAGCGGTCGGAGGTTCGAATCCTCCCGGATGCACCATTCTTCAAGTCTTTCCTGATTGTCTTGTCAGGCAAGCAAAAATAGACAATGCATCCGTAGCTCAGCTGGATAGAGTACTCGGCTACGAACCGAGCGGTCGGAGGTTCGAATCCTCCCGGATGCACCATCTAAGAGAAACCCGCTTCGGCGGGTTTTTCGCTTTCTGCAAACCGCTCCCGTTCTGAAACCCTTACCCACAACGCGGCATTTTCCGACATCACGCGATCGGCGACAATTTCCCTGCTTTGCGATAAAGTAGTTTTCTTTCCTCAATGATCATGGAGTAACGATGTACGATCGCTACCAAGGTCTGATCTTTGACATGGACGGCACGATTCTGGATACCGAACCTACACACCGGCAAGCGTGGCGTGACGTGCTGGGGCGCTATGGCATAACATTTGACGAGTCTGCCGTGGTGGCGCTGAACGGTTCGCCGTCCTGGCGCATCGCCGAGGCGATTCTTGCCGCTCAGCAGGCCGATCTCGATCCTCATCAGCTCGCCGCGGAGAAAACTCGTGCGGTAGAAGCGATGTTGCTCGATAGCGTGCGTCCGTTGCCGTTGGTTGAGGTGGTGAAGTCTTATCACGGGCGCCGCCCAATGGCGGTGGGCACCGGCAGTGAACACCATATGGCGGAGAGGCTGCTGCGTCATCTGGGGCTGTATCAGTGCTTTGACGCGATTGTCGGTGCCGATGACGTCCAGCGTCACAAGCCGGAGCCGGACACCTTCCTGCGCTGTGCGGAGTTGATCGGCGTAGCGCCGGAACAGTGCGTAGTGTTTGAAGACGCCGACTTCGGCATTCAGGCGGCACGCAGCGCCAATATGGCGGTGGTAGACGTCCGTACGTTGTGAGTAGTACGCTAACGCTATTTTCATTATTCGGCAGCAGTTTTCTCAGTGCGACGCTGCTGCCGGGAAATTCAGAAATTCTTTTGGTCGCCTTGCTGACTAAAAGCCGTGTTGCACCGGAATGGCTGGTGCTGGCGGCTGCTTTGGGCAATACGCTTGGCGGACTGACGAATGTGATTATCGGGCGCCTGTTACCGGCGTTGAAGCCGCAACGCGGGCTGGAAACGGCACTGCGCTGGTTACAACGCTTTGGCCCGGCTGCGCTGTTGCTCAGTTGGTTGCCGGTAGTGGGCGATTTGTTGTGCGTGTTGGCAGGCTGGCTGCGCATGCCATGGGGATCTGTTGTGCTGTTTCTGGCGATCGGAAAGGCGCTGCGTTACGTCATTTTGACTATGATAACGCTACAGGGGATTTCCTGGTGGCACTAACGAAGTTAAACATAACCCCGGAAGGTTTCAGATTGATGGCGGACTGCGCATGCGTTGCCGCAACTGAAATTAGCGGGAATGAATACAATATTCTTCGGGCGTGGTTTTAGTATGCTTACGAGTAATCGTTTTTTGGAGCGGGAGGTCAATTTGATCCCGGACGTATCACAGGCGCTTTCTTGGTTGGAAGCCCACCCTCAGGCATTAAAAGGCATCCGCCGCGGTATTGAGCGTGAAACGCTACGCGTGACGGCGGATGGCAAGCTGGCGACAACCGGACATCCGGAACATCTGGGGGCGGCATTAACGCACCATTGGATTACCACGGACTTTGCCGAAGCGCTGTTAGAGTTTATTACGCCGGTTGATGACAATATCGATCACCTGCTGACGTTTTTACGCGACATCCACCGCTATGTGGCGCGCAATATTGGCGAAGAGCGTATGTGGCCGCTGAGTATGCCGTGTTTTATCGGCGCTGAGCAGGATATTGAACTGGCGCAGTTCGGTTCATCAAATATCGGCCGGATGAAAACGCTGTACCGCGAAGGGCTGAAGAATCGCTATGGCGCCTTGATGCAGACCATCTCCGGCGTTCACTATAACTTCTCGCTGCCGATGGAGTTCTGGCAGGCCTGGGCGGGGGTTGAGGATGCGGAAAGTGGCAAAGAGCAAATCTCCGCCGGTTATTTCCGTCTGATCCGCAACTATTACCGGTTCGGCTGGGTGATCCCTTATCTGTTTGGTGCATCGCCGGCTATTTGCTCCTCGTTCCTGAAAGGGCGGGAAACCTCGCTGCCGTTTGAAAGCAACGGACGCGGCATGCTGTATCTGCCGTATGCAACCTCGCTGCGTCTGAGCGACCTGGGTTATACCAACAAGTCGCAAAGCAATCTGGGTATTACCTTCAATGACCTGCACAGCTATGTCCAGGGGTTGAAAAAGGCGATTGCGACGCCGTCGGAAGAGTTTGCTCAGTTAGGCGTGAAACAAGGCGACCATTATCTGCAGCTGAACACCAATGTGCTGCAGATTGAAAATGAGCTGTATGCGCCGATTCGTCCCAAGCGCGTGACCCGCAGCGGCGAAACGCCGTCCGATGCCTTGCTGCGCGGCGGTATTGAATATATTGAAGTGCGTTCGCTGGATATTAACCCATTCTCGCCGATTGGCGTTGATGCGGTACAGGCACGTTTCCTTGACCTGTTCCTGATCTGGTGCACCCTGGCGGATGCGCCGGAAATGAGCAGCGATGAACTGCTGTGTACGCGTAAAAACTGGAACCGGGTGATTCTGGAAGGCCGTAAACCGGGGCAAACCATCGGCATCGGTTGTAACGATACGCGTAAGCCGCTGGTGCAGGTGGGGAAAGCATTGTTTGCCGATCTGCGGCGCGTGGCGGAAGTGCTGGACAGCGAAGCCGGCGACCGGGCGTACCAGCAGGTGTGCGATCAACTGGTTGCCGCTTTTGACGATCCGGAGCAGACGTTCTCCGCCCGTATTTTAAAGGCGATGCTGGAAGACGGAACCGGTAAGGTGGGTCTTGAACTGGCGGAACATTATCGCCAGATGCTGCAGTCTGAACCGCTGGAAATTCTTAGCGACGAGCTGTTTACACAAGAATCACGTGAGTCATGGCAGCGACAGCGCGACGTAGAAGCGGCGGATACGCTAAGCTTTGAACAGTTCCTGAAGGCAAACGGCGGGGGCTGAAAAAGAAAAAGGCCACATCAATGTGGCCAAATATGCATCTCTGATGACAGGGATGATGATAACAAATGCGCGTCTTTCATATACTGAGACCCGCAGGGTGGGAAAAGGTTTCCTTGGATCGCTAAAAAAAATCCTAAATAATTTTTCTTTTACGAGGAGGTGACAACATGCCACTGCTGGATAGCTTTACCGTAGACCACACTCGCATGGCAGCCCCGGCTGTCCGCGTTGCGAAAACCATGAAAACTCCTCATGGCGATACCATCACCGTGTTTGACCTGCGTTTTTGCATCCCAAACAAAGAAGTGATGCCTGAGCGCGGTATCCATACGCTGGAGCACCTGTTCGCGGGCTTTATGCGTAATCACCTGAATGGCCAGGGCGTAGAGATCATTGATATCTCGCCGATGGGCTGTCGCACCGGCTTTTATATGAGCCTGATCGGCGTGCCGGACGAGCAACGCGTTGCCGACGCCTGGAAAGCGGCGATGGCGGACGTGCTGAAGGTGACCGACCAGCGTAAAATTCCTGAGCTGAATGAATTCCAGTGCGGGACTTACGAGATGCACTCGCTGCAGGAAGCGCAGGATATCGCCAAGCATATTCTGGATCGCGACGTGGTAGTGAACCGCAATGACGAACTGGCGCTGCCGGCAGATAAATTGCAGGAACTGCACATCTGATAGGACGCTGGCCGCAGGTAATAAAAAAGACGCGATTATCGCGTCTTTTTTATGGATGGCAGACAGAGGGCGCTAGCTATTTTGCACGCTCTCCTCCAGCGGCTTGATCGGCGTGACGCGCACCTGTTTAATCATGTTGTCCTGCACGTCCAGAATGTCAAAATCATAGTGGCCAATGCGGATGCGGGTGCCGCTTTCCGGAATCTCTTCCAGCTCTTCAAGCAGCAGTCCGTTGATGGTGCGCGCTTCAATGGCCGGCAGGTTCCAGTTGAAGGCCTTGTTCAGCTCCCGCACGTTGGCGGTGCCGTCGATCAGTACGGAACCGTCGCTTTGCGGCGTGACTTCCTCTGCCAGCGTCGGGGACATGGAGGTGGTAAAGTCGCCGACGATCTCTTCCAGGATATCCTCCACCGTGACCAGCCCCTGAATATCACCGTATTCATCAACGACGATGCCCACTTTCTCTTTATTCCGCTGGAATTTGACCAGCTGTACGTTCAGCGGCGTGCCTTCCGGTACGTAGTAGATTTCGTCGGCGGCGCGCAGCAGATTTTCTTTATTAAACTCGTTCTTTTCCGTCATCAGGCGGTAGGCTTCACGCACGCGCAGCATGCCGATGGCGTCGTCCAGCGAATCGCGGTACAGCACGATGCGGCCGTGCGGCGAGTGCGTCAGCTGGCGCATGATGGACTTCCAGTCGTCATTGACGTCAATGCCCATGATCTCATTGCGCGGCACCATGATGTCTTCCACCGTGACCTTCTCCAGATCGAGCACCGAAATCAGCATATCCTGGTAGCGGCGTGAAATCTGCGAGTGGGATTCGTTCACAATGGTACGCAGCTCTTCTTTACTGACCGCGTCGCTGATTTGCTGGTTCATGCGGATGCCGAACAGCCGCAGCACCATGCTGGTAATGCCGTTAAGCACCCAGACCAGCGGGAACATCACTTTTTGCAGCGGCGCCAGCAGCATGCTGCTGGGGAACGCGATGCGCTCTGGGTACAGGGCGGCAAAGGTTTTCGGCAGCACCTCGGCGAACAGCAGGACGGCGAAGGTGAGTACGCCGGTGGAAATGGCCACGCCCAGATCGCCGTACAGACGCATCCCGACGATGGTCGCCAACGCCGAGGCCAGAATGTTCACCAGGTTGTTGCCGATCAGCACCAGTCCGATCAGGCGGTCAGGCTTTTGCAGCAGCTTCTCTACCCGGCGGGCAGATCGGTTGCCCTGTTTGGAAAGGTGACGAAGACGATAGCGGTTGAGCGTCATCATGCCGGTTTCGGAAGCTGAAAAATAAGCGGAAACCACAATCATGATCACCAGAATGATGATTAGGGTGGCTGTCGAAACGTGCTCCAACGCGAGATTCCTTATATATGGAGAAAGATTGCCTCATGGGTGAATGAGGCATGGCGCGCTCAGCGCACCATGATTTCCTGAATGAGTCGGCTGCCAAAATAGGCCAGCGTGAGTAAGAACGCCCCGGCGAAACTGAACCAGACCACGCGGCGACCGCGCCAGCCTTCATGGTAATGGCCCCACAGCAGAACGATATAGACAAACCATGCCATGATCGACAGCACCGCCTTGTGCACGTTCTCTTTGCTGAACAGATTATCCATATACAGCAGCCCGGTGCACAGGGTCAGCGTCAGCAACACCACGCCGATCTGCGTGATATGAAACATTTTACGTTCAATGCTCATCAGCGGCGGCATATCTGCGCTGAAACTGAGCTTTTTGTTCTTCAGCAGATAATCGAGCCACGCCAGCTGCAGTGCGTACAGCACGGCGATAATCAACGTGGCGTAGGCGAACAGCGCCAGGCCGATATGCACCATCAGTTCGGGGCTGGCCTCCAGGTGAGTGATAAACTCTCCGGGCAGCAGGCTGGCGAAGGCCAGATTAATCATGGCGAAGCTGTAGACGATCGGCAGCAGGAACCAGCCACGGTTGCGTGAAGCGACAATCGTCATCACGGTGCAGATGATCAGGCTGACGATGGATCCAATATTCAGCAGGCTCAGGTTTTGCCCGGTGCTGACGTCGAATACCCGCTGTTGCAGCGCAATGGCATGGCTGACCAGCGCCACCACGGCGGAAATGATGGCAAGCCGACGGTATGCGCTATTCTGCCGCAACAAGCTGGGAATGATCAGTCCAAGGCTGAGCAGGTAGGCTATCAAAGCCACGATGGAAAATACTGGCATAGCGTTATTTTAGGCATCGGCGTGGTTAATCGAACGGTCAGTATAGCGTTGAGCGCGCCGCACTCCAACCGATCTCCAACGCTGAGGCAGAGATCGTTAACGCTTCGTGTTATAATCGCCGCAATTGTGTCGCCATGGCGGCCTGTCATTACGTTGAGCCTGAGACGATGTTTGAAAATTTAACCGATCGATTATCGCGCACACTGCGCAATATCAGCGGCCGCGGGCGGCTGACAGAAGAGAATATCAAGGAAACCCTGCGCGAAGTGCGCATGGCATTGCTGGAAGCCGACGTGGCGCTGCCGGTGGTGCGGGACTTTATCAATCGCGTGAAAGAGAGCGCGGTCGGTCATGAAGTCAACAAGAGCCTGACGCCGGGGCAGGAGTTCGTCAAAATCGTCAAGGGCGAGCTGATCGCCGCGATGGGCGAGGTGAACACCGAACTGAACCTGGCGGCACAGCCGCCGGCGGTGGTGCTGATGGCGGGCCTGCAGGGCGCCGGTAAAACCACCAGCGTCGGTAAGCTCGGCAAATTCCTGAAAGAGAAACAGAAGAAGAAAGTACTGGTGGTATCTGCCGACGTTTATCGCCCTGCGGCGATCAAACAGCTGGAGACCCTGGCCGAAAACGTCGGCATCGACTTCTTCCCGTCCGACGCCAAAGACAAGCCGATTGATATCGTCAACCGCGCGCTGCAGCAGGCGAAGCTGAAGTTCTATGACGTGCTGATCGTCGATACCGCCGGCCGTTTGCACGTCGACGAAGCGATGATGGACGAAATCAAACAGGTGCACGCGGCGATTAACCCGGTGGAAACGCTGTTTGTGGTTGACGCCATGACCGGTCAGGACGCCGCCAATACCGCGAAAGCCTTTAATGAAGCGCTGCCGCTGACCGGCGTGGTGCTGACCAAGGTTGACGGCGATGCACGCGGCGGTGCCGCGCTGTCCATTCGTCACATCACCGGCAAACCGATCAAATTCCTGGGCGTCGGCGAGAAAACCGAAGCGCTGGAGCCGTTCCACCCGGATCGCGTTGCCTCGCGCATTCTCGGCATGGGCGACGTGCTGTCGCTGATCGAAGATATCGAGAGCAAGGTTGACCGCGAGCAGGCTGAAAAACTGGCCAGCAAGCTGAAAAAGGGCGACGGCTTCGATTTGACCGACTTCCTGGATCAGCTGAAGCAGATGCGCAATATGGGCGGTATGGCCAGCATGCTGAGCAAACTGCCGGGCGCGGGCCAGCTGCCGGATAACGTCAAATCGCAGATGGACGACAAGGTGTTGGTGCGTATGGAAGCGATCATCAACTCGATGACGCAGAAAGAGCGCGCCAAACCGGAAATCATCAAAGGCTCGCGCAAGCGCCGCATCGCGATGGGTTCCGGCATGCAGGTGCAGGACGTTAACCGTCTGCTCAAGCAGTTTGACGAAATGCAGCGCATGATGAAGAAGATGAAAAAGGGCGGCATGGCGAAGATGATGCGCAACATGAAAGGCATGATGCCGCCGGGCTTCCCGGGCCGCTAAGCGTCGCGATCTCCTGGAGATCTCGGCGCTGACCGTATTGCCGCTTGCGGCAAAAAAATGCCCGAAAGTGTGATGGCGCCAAAACGAATTAGCGGTGATCTACGCTTTAGATTGCTTTTTGCGCCAAAATGAGTAAAATTTTCGGGCTTTTTATATTGCAACCGGGCCCCGTCCCTCAATGGGGCCCGGCTGTTTTATTAACTAAAGAGGATGTTATGGTAACAATTCGTTTGGCACGTGGCGGCGCTAAAAAGCGTCCGTTTTATCAAGTAGTAGTGACCGACAGCCGCAACGCTCGTGACGGTCGCTTCATCGAGCGCGTAGGCTTCTTCAACCCGATCGCTTCTGGTCAGGCTGAAGCACTGCGTCTGGACCTGGACCGTATCGAACATTGGGTCGGCCTGGGTGCAACCGTTTCTGATCGCGTTTCTGCGCTGATCAAAGACGCTAAGAAAGCAGCTTAATCTGTCGCGGTGGTGGCAATGAGCAAGCAACATAAACCGCTGGTGCCTGAACAGCCGATTGTACTCGGCAAACTGGGTTCCAGTTACGGCATTCGTGGTTGGCTCAGAGTGTTTTCATCCACCGAAAACGCCGAAAGCATTTTTGACTATCAGCCCTGGTTTATCCAGAAGGCGGGTCAGTGGCAGCACGTTGAGCTTGAGAGCTGGCGTCGTCACAATCAGGATCTGATCGTTAAGGTGAAAGGCATTGACGATCGGGATGAGGCGAATCTGCTGACCAATTGCGAAATTGTCGTGGATTCCAATCAGCTTCCGCAGTTGGAAGAGGATGATTACTACTGGAAAGACCTGATGGGCTGCCAGGTAGTCACCGCCTCCGGCTACGATCTGGGCAAAGTCATCGATATGATGGAAACCGGATCAAACGACGTAATGGTCGTGCGGGCAAACCTGAAAGATGCATTCGGTATGAAGGAAAGGTTGATTCCGTTCCTTCATGGGCAGGTTATCAAGAAAGTCGATCTCGCTGCCAAGGTGATCGAGGCAGATTGGGATCCTGGTTTTTGACCTCCGGATCATGTGGTCGAAGCAAGCGGAATAACGGTACGGAGATTGGCTTGTGTTTATTGGTATTGTAAGCCTGTTTCCTGAAATGTTTCGCGCAATCACCGATTACGGAGTGACTGGCCGGGCAGTAAAGAATGGCCTGCTGAGCGTCCAGTGTTGGAGTCCGCGTGACTTCACCTACGACCGGCATCGTACCGTGGACGATCGCCCATACGGCGGCGGCCCGGGAATGCTGATGATGGTGCAACCTTTACGGGAAGCCATCACGGCTGCGAAGGCAGCGGCAGGCGAGGGTGCAAAGGTGATTTATCTTTCACCTCAGGGGCGCAAGCTGGATCAAACCGGCGTTTGCGAACTGGCGGCCAATCAAAAGATGATTTTGGTGTGTGGCCGCTACGAAGGGATCGATGAGCGCGTGATCCAAACCGAAATTGACGAAGAGTGGTCAATCGGCGATTACGTTCTCAGCGGCGGGGAACTGCCGGCAATGACCCTGATCGACTCTGTCGCCCGATTTATTCCGGGCGTGCTGGGACGTCAGGCGTCAGCAGAAGAAGACTCTTTTGCCGACGGATTGCTGGATTGCCCGCACTATACCCGGCCTGAGGTGTTGGAAGGGATGGAAGTGCCGCCGGTTTTACTGTCGGGCAACCATGCCGAGATACGTCGCTGGCGCTTAAAGCAGTCGCTGGGCCGAACCTGGCTTAGAAGACCTGAACTTCTAGAAAGCCTAGCTCTGACTGACGAGCAAGAGGTGTTGCTGGCCGAGTTCCAACGGGAACACCGGGCTTCGCAACAGGACTATGAAGGCAACGTCTAAGACGACGCCGATATATCAGTTTACCTAGGGTAAGAGACATATTATGAGCAACATTATTAAGCAACTTGAACAAGAGCAGATGAAGCAAGACGTACCTGCGTTCCGTCCGGGTGATTCCGTGGAAGTTAAGGTATGGGTCGTTGAAGGTAGCAAAAAACGTCTGCAGGCATTCGAGGGCGTGGTTATCGCTATCCGTAACCGCGGTCTGCACTCTGCATTCACTGTTCGTAAGATTTCCAACGGCGAAGGTGTTGAGCGCGTATTCCAGACTCACTCCCCAGTAATCGACAGCATTACTGTGAAACGTCGTGGTGCCGTTCGTAAAGCCAAACTGTACTACCTGCGTGAGCGTACTGGTAAGGCTGCTCGTATCAAAGAGCGTCTGAACCGCGTCGGCTAACGCTGCATCCGAAAGTTAATAGTGAATAAAGGGTCTGCCTTGCTGGCAGACCCTTTTTTTATGGTCAAATAAAAATAGAGCGGTTACCAGTTTAAGTCCTGCTTGCTGGCCTCAAGATCGCGGTCGTACATCATCTTCAGGTTTTGATAGGTGCACATATCGATCTGACCGCAATACGTCTCGATGACTTTTTTCAGCAGTTTCTTATCGGTAGCCGCCGTCAGCTGTTTAAAGGCGTCCAGATTGCTCTGTTCCATCATGCGTAATGTGGCCGGGCTATCAACCCCGATGGTTTTCATATCTTTTTGCGTTCTGGCTTTGATGTAGTTGATCGCCGACTGTTTTTCCGCCTCGCTGCCTTTGAAGGTCGTGGGATCGACAAAGCCTTTCGGCATAGCCATCGCCGCCATAGGCAGCAGTAACCCCAGGGCGAGCAGCGTTTTTTTAACTTGCATGACAACCTCTTTGTGCGTGTAGTTTATTGAAGTATTGATAAGGGCGGGAGGATCCGGTTCCGCCATATTGCGACTATGTTCCCTGTCTGAGTGTTCTCTAATCGATGGCTGTTGGGAGCCTGAGCGTTAAGAATGAAGCTATTCCCACAGTATTATAATGGTAACTGATTGGTTGTTTATTTGAAATGTTTAGAGTTATTGTTTTGTGAATTATTTAGTTTGGCTTGCAATTACTACTTTTCGGCTGGGGGAGTAAAAAAGCCTGCAGGAGCAGGCTTTCCGACAGCGTTATAGAAACGCTGGGCATCGTTGGGGAAAGAAGGGCATCCTCGCGATCCTTTATCAGCGATGTTCGGTTACGGACGTATTTCTCTGCTGTTTACGCTTCTGGGGCTAATGGCCAGCGGATGTTTTGGGCATCTTCGGGGTTGAGACGACTCAACTGTACCCGGTATATTTTCCAGCGTTTTAGTTTCTCCAATTCATCCGCTGTTGCAATACCTAAATCGTCAGCGTCTTGTAACGGAGCGATAATCTTTCCAGCGGTGTCCAGCAGTGAGGATTGTTGCCGTGCGGCCTTGGCTCTGAGTTGTTCCGCTGTGAGCGGAGGGATATCAATCCAGCATGGTAAACCGTCAGGCGATGCGCCTCGTTGTTTTCCCTCCGGAGGCTGGCCAGCATATATCTTGAAAATATTGTCTTCTACATTAACTCCGTCATCTGGCCATGATCCTGCGCTAATATAATCATCTTTCATTTCTAAAGGATAAAAGGAACACGTTGCTGCGCTAAAAATATACATATTATTTTCCTATTGCAAACCATGTCATACCTGAGTCCCAGTCTGAATGAACGGAGCCAAAACTTTGCTTGTTCCAGTTGAAACCCTGATTATTATTACTGCCTAGTATAGGGGCGTAATCGAAGACATCCCCCCAAGAGTCTCTGCCTGGCCAGTATGGCGTTAATAGTATTGGACCAACCCACTGAGAGAATGAAATGTTGAAATTTTGCCAAATATTTGTATTTTCATTAATGCCTTTAGTCACGGTGCGGCCATATTGGAATAAAACCCCGGTGTTTTCATCACGCCACCATCCGGAGCCTTCATGCGTACGATTAGAAAAAGAGCCCCAGTCTACGCGCCCGTTGACTTGTTCAATGATGGCATCCCATAGCCACTTATTACCCCAGCGGCTGCCCATAATATTGCCATCGCTGGAATGAATTGCGGGGCCAACATTCAGCCTGCCATTGATGGAAACATCGTGCCCCATCGTCACCGCACCGTTTTTTATATTAACGTACAGTGGACGCATATCGTTGAATCCACCATATTGGTCTTTGGCATTTGTCAGCATCAAATACAGACTATTACCGTCGTTACGCCAGAATGTCCCATAGTCACCGCCGATTGAGCGGTAATTATTAGGCACTGTTGACTGGATTTCAGCGCTGGTTTTTAGTGTCCCGGTTAACTGACCGCCGCTCTTCATCAGATAACGACCATCTGCTTCATTTTTGCTCCAGGCTCCCACATCTGCAGACGTCGGTTTGTTTTCCGTGCTGTAGTAATGTTGAAATGGTCCCCATACTCCTGCGGGAGAAGTGCGGTAACGTATGTATGTACGGGTAGTATTTGCGCCGGCTTGCCAAAAAAGCTGTTTGGTAGATCCTGAATCGTATTTAATGCACAGCATTTCCCAGGGCGCTGCGGGGTTTGGCGTGTTTGCTGCACGAGGCGCTAATCTGTAAAAGCCGATTTTGCTGGCTGCATTAGCATCGCTGATGTTAATTGCTGCTCCACCCAGGCCGAAAGCACCTACGGCCATCAACTGCCCGATTTCGGTACCGACGTTTTTGGTGGCTGCGTCACCCAGTTGTAGATTACTCCGGGCAGTTTCTTTATTTGGCACATCGCTGAGGTTTGACGTTTTTTTTAACCCGGCATCATTGACCTGTTTCAGCGCCGCCGGGGTTATCGCTTTGTTTTCATCAGAGCTGTTGATGGCGTTTGACAACATCACGAAGCCTTTCACCGTGGTGGTGGCGTCAGGATGATTGCGTGAGCCTTCATGCTCCAATATGGCTTTTTCGACAAAGTCCCTGCTTGCCAGCACGGTATCGCCACCAGCGATAACCTGGATGGCATCGGTGCTGCTGACAACCATGACCATGCGCAGCGTTTGCGTGCGTCCGCTGCCTTCTTCCAGCTTGGGCTTGTAGCTTTCGGCCATATTGCCGACGGCGATCAGTTCGCCCGACTCATCGAACAGCCCCATCTCGCGCAGCCAGAAACCGCCGACGTTTGCCGGGATGATCAGTTCAGCGACAATATGGTTTTGTGACGTATTGGCGATATCCAATGCGTTTAACGCAGCGCGGTATTGCTCGTTAATCAGCTGTGTCTGTTCTGGCGTTGGTTCGGGCAGTGTGCCATTGCCGTCGCCGACGGCCATGTGCGTAATCTTTAACTGTGTCCCGCCGGCCGTTGCTGCGGCAATTTTTGCCGCGCCGGCAGTGGTCACTATTGCTTTATATTTTGTCATACGGGTTATCTCTATCCGGGGTAAACGGTGGTGACATCACCGTCAATAGCCGCCGCGCCTGTATAGGCATATCCTGTCACGGCTTGTGAAATCGTCAGGCCAATCAAATGCCGGCTTACGGGTTTGGCATCGGCGATCATGCGCTCCATCTCAAGGTACATCTCTTCGCTGATGCCACTTTCCAATACGCCGATATTGAGCCGGAAGGTACCGGGTGGGTCATCGCCGCCGTGCCACCATTCGTCAACGTTAATCAGGTAACCCAGCGGTTCAACCACGCGGCGTATCGCGCCGATCGTTCCTTTATGCCGGTGGACAAAAAAGGATGATGCGATGACGCTGCGTTTTGTCTCCTCCGGCCATGCTTCATCCCAATGATCGACGGAAAAGGCCCAGGCCAAATAAGGCAATAAATTGGCTGGGCAGGTTGCCGGGTTCCATAAATCGCGCAGCGATACCGATATGTGTTCCAGTTCGGCGCAGGCCTGTGCGGCGGCGACTTCGAGCGGTGCTGAACCAACCGGCAGCAGCCGGTTGGTTGCCGGAGTCGGCAGTAAATCGGAGTCAAACGGCAGCATGGTTTACCTCTTGGCCGCAGTCTGCGCCGCTGGGCGTGCCTTGCCCGTGGCTACCGCCGCCGGCACTTGTGGGTTATCACCGCGCTTAACAATGACGCGCGCAACCGACTCATGCGTGGCAAACGTACAGCTGCAGTTGATGTTTTGACATTGGTGATAGCGTTCTTTGGTTGATTCGCTCAGGTAACGGCTGGAACGGGTGTGAGCGACGTTACCGCATACTGGACAGTGCATCATAATTAAATTCCTCTAGTGTTTATTCAAACAGTAATATTCATATTACACCTCAATCTTGTAAATGCAAGTTATTAACTCAAATTTGAGATCGTGTTTCTGTTGTGTGGTACGTGACGTCATCAAGCATCACCTGTAAGTCCAAGGTGCAGGTGTATCCGCTGCTGCTCAGGTTGTGAGTGATTGCGTTGATGAGCCATCGCTGACTATCAATCTGTGATTTGAAGCCGCGGACGATGATTGGCGTGTCTGGCACCAGGTCTGGCCGCCCGATAGCCAGGTTGATGGTGAACTTGGCCAATCCTTGCTGTATTCGTTTGAATACGGCCTCGGCGCCACGCATCGCAGCATTTTTATCCCGAAAGACCTTGGGGATATTAAATATGTTGTCTCCGGCACCGAGTAGATAGTTGTTTGGCGATGTTTGAGCGCCAGGTTTTGCTGGTGGTGAACCGGAGGTATTATTGGGGGCCCCCGGCAACTGGCGGTCGAGACGAATTTTTTTATTCGCGTCGTTAGGTTCATCGGTGTTGAGCCAGACGGCGCTGACGCCGGTATAGGCGTTTTTATCCGCAATATTGAAGGTATGCCGATCGCCATCATTGCGGGTAAGAACGCTTACGGGCAGCGGCTGACCGTTGCTGACGCCGCCCGCTCCCGGTTTGCTAAATGAAATTTTCTGGAAGCGAATACTCACCTTGGCGCCGTTGAGCGTCGCCAGCCGCACCAGGAACTGCAGGTCTGACTCATTGGTCTGATCGATATGCGGAATGGTTATTGTGCTTATCTCGGCATCTACATTAGGGGCGCGCAGTTGGTTGCGCTCCGATATTTGTTTAATGATGTCTCCCAGCTCGATATCTGAATAAGACTGGCTGCGTAATTGGTTAAGTGAGCGCCTAAAATCAGCGCTGTTAGCCGATATTGTCAGCTGGTCCGGTGCGCCGGTGTGGGTAATGGTGTCAATGACGAATGAGCCATGTCCAAATAACGCCGAACCTTGCCAGCCGATATAAAGTGTTAACAGCGCGCCGCGTCTGGGCATGATGAGCTGGCCGTCGCTATCGTCCAAAGTGATGCTCAGAGAGTCCGCGGCAAAGCCGCTGACGTCTTTCAACGTCAGCGAAATCAGCCGGGATGCGATTGACGCGGTAATATCCTTGTCGTCCAGCGTGATAATAAAATCAGGGGCAATCTTGCCCCCCATTGGCAGAGAGGTGTCGGTTATCATGGATTAATCCCCGCTGCCTGCTGCGCCTTATCCAGCAACGCTTCGGCTTTGTGTAACACGCCTTCCATCTGCGTACGCAGGTCGCCAAACATGGCGTGCAGAGACTCATCCACGCGTTTCAGCGTGATATCAAAATTGATTTGTCTTGGCTGGCCATCAGGGAACAGCTGCGTACCGGTCTGACTTAATCGTTGAATCACAAACATGCCGTAAATCGTTCCGCTCCCTTCAATCAGCGGCCAGGCGCGCCCCTGATCCGCCATTGCCTGCAAAGCGGCGAGCGAGACGCGGCCTCCCGTCAGTTCCGGCATTAACTGTCCCGCCAGGGTGATCGTTTCGACGTCGGGGCCGAGAAACTGCGAGGTCGCACGTTGGCCCACGCGTTTGTTTTCCGGCCACTGATAGGTGACGTCACGTTTGATGGTTTGGTAGGGGAGAGTACGCAGCATAAATACGTAGATCCCAAGGGTTAGCATCATAGTGTTGGTTCCTTAAATATTGGCGAATTGGGATTGCGCTACACGCTCCTGTTCCCGCTGCTGCTGCTGATTCAGTTGATGATAGATATTCTGTATTTCCTCGCGGTCCATGCCCGGCGTGGTATGGATCGTCACGTTATTGGTCACCGTTCGATGATTGGCCGTGACGGCGGCGCCGGGCGTTAGGGCCGGTTGATAAGCCGTCAACGGGGAGCTTTTCGATACACTGAGTTGGCTATTGGTATTTTCTGGCTCTGATGTTGATGCCGTTGGTGGCGCGATGGCTGCTTCCTGTTCAGGCGTTTTTTTAATGATCCCGATACTTTGCAGTAGCTTGGAAACGGCGCCGCTAACTTGTTGCAAGACCCAAATTGAGCTCCTTAGCGTTATGGTCAGGACTTCTCCTACCTTTTTTCCCGCCGCTGAAACTTTATCTAAACCTTCTTGCGTCATTTTTACCGGAGTAAGGAACTCCTTAATTTTGCCAACCACGAAGCTGAACACCTGACCGATAGGCTCGAAGAGGGTTTTAAACGGCGCCAGCGCCTCAAGAACGCCGTCGATAATGCCGCCGATAAATGCAGAAATCGGCTGCCAATATTTATAAATTACCGCTGCGCCCGCGACGACGGCGGCGATGACAGCGATAATTGGGAGGCCAAGCGCGGCGAATGCGGCGGCGATGGCGCTGCCGACACCGGTGAAAATACCGCCGAGCAGTGCGGCGCCGCTCATCAGCATATTGATGGCGCCGAGGGCCGGAACAATAAAGGTGCCGATGGAACCCAGGCCGCCTAGCAGCACGGATACGGCGCCGGCTACGGTTATCAGCGTTGCGGTCAGATCCGGATTATTGGTAACCCACTGCTGTAGCGTATCCAGCCACTTGGTCGCCGTTTGCGTCAGTGCCCGCAGCGCGGTGTTCTGTCCGTCAAAAAGGTTGATACGAATGCGGTCCCAACTGGCGAACAGCTTTTGGATATCGCCGTCCAGATTGTCGCCACGTACCGTCACGATGGCCTGAGCGGCGCCCGCGACGTTGCCCAGCTGTTTGTCGGCCGGAGCCAGCTGCGCCGCCGTTTGCTCCAGGCCTGTCCCTCGGCGGAGCGCGTCGGGCGCCGCCGATAACAGCTGTTTGTTAAGATCCGTCAGGGGAAGTGCATAGCTGTTGCTGGCTTTGGCCATGACATCGGCGATGTTGTTGGCCTGATCGACGGGCAGCTTAAAGGCCTGTTGCACGCCGGTGAGTGCTTTTACCGCATCTTTAATGCTGCTGCCGCTCGCCCTGGCCAAATTCAACGCGGCCGGCGTGGCGGCCAGCACCGCTTCGGCGTCATAACCGCTGTTTGCCAGCACCGCCTGTGCCTGCTGTATATCGGCTGGCGTATTCGCGCCGTTTTGTCGTTGGCTGGCCTGCTGCTGTAGCGCCAGCAAGTGAGGATCGTTTTGCTTTAATCCCAACCGTGCCTGCAGAGCGGAAAGCTGCTGCTCGAATTGCGCGCCGGGCGTGAACAACTGCTTACCGCCGGCAAACAGCTGATTGCTGATTGCGGCGGCAGGTTCGGTAAATTTGCCCAGCGCATCAATACGGCCCTGACGACGGTCGTGATTGGCAATAAGTTGCGCACGATGTTGCTGGCGCAGGCGGCTTTGTTCGGCTTTGTTGGCGCCCAGAGACGCTTGCGCATTATTCAGATGCTGGCTTTGCTGTTGCTGCGCCTCGTCCAGCCGTGCGGTGTTGAAACCTTTTTTTTCGAGCTTTTTACTTAACTGCCCCTTTTGGAAGGCGAGCAGTTTACGGTGTGCCCGTTGGAGCACGTCGTCGAAGTTTAATTGTTGGACGGTTTGAATATCCTCGATAGAGGAAATCGCGGCGGGCAGCGACGTACGCACCGCCCGGTTGTTATTTAACTGTTGCTGAATATCGTCAGTCTGGCGCTTCAGTGCCGCCAACTTTTTCAGCTGTGCGAGCTGTCGTTGCGCATAGTGGACCTGTTTGGTCGACAGGATCACATTACGATTGGCGGTCTTGATGGTGCTATCGTTGACTGCCTGTTGATTACTCATTGGTCTCTGCTCCACTACGTTGAAGGGCTCGGCGACGCCAGTCGATCAACTCCCCCAGCCCCATACCGTTCATCTCTGATGGCGGCCAGTGAAAAATCACTGCGATATCCGCCATCAGATCGTCCACGGTCAGCGCCGGGTCGATGCTTACTCCGCCGACTTCGGCGCTAAAAAACCGATCACCATGCCTGCCAGCGCGATCAGATCCGGCAGTTCCAGACGGGCGCACTCTTCTTTGGTCAGGTTCGGATAGGTGACGCGCGGTAAAATGGTGATCAGCGCATCCACGTCGGCATTGGCCAGCGCAGCCAGGCCGATGCCGCGCAGGCTGCCGGCGTTGGGCTTGGTGACCATGACTTCGCTAATTTCGCTGTCGCCGCGTTTGATTGGGGTATCGAGTACGACGCTGGTATCCTGAGAGGTGATCATTTCCATTGTTTTTTCCTTAACTGTGTTTGCTGTGGGGTAAAGCGGCCAGCGTACGGCTGGCCGTGGGTATAACGATTACAGGCCGATGGCCTTGCGGTGTGCGGCCAGCAGGTCGACGCCGTCCACTTTCTCGATCATGTTGACGGTATCGATCTCAATCAGTTCTTTGCCGTCGATGCTCAGCTTGAAGTAGGTGCAGTCGGTCGAAACCTTGGTTTCAGTGTCTTCACCTTGCTTGAAATCGCCGCTGTCGATCTCTTTGTGGCGGCCGCGCATCACCACTTCCAGCGCGGAAACGTCGCCGCTGTCATCGCGTTGGAAAGAACCGGTGAAACGCAGCGGAACTGCATCGACCTGACCCCATTGCTTCAGCACCAGTTCATCGATACCGCCCATAGTCCATTCGACCACCAGCGCATCGTCGTCCAGGCCAAAGTCGACCGATGCCGCGCCGTTCATGCCGCCGCCGCGGTATTTCTCCAGCTTGCGGGTCAGTTTTGGCAGGGTCAGCGAGGAAACCACGCCCATATAGTTGAAGCCGTCGTTAAACAGGTTCAGGTATTTCAATTTCTTTGGTAATGCCATTTTGTTGTTCTCCTTAGCCGTTTATGGACGCGGCGAAGTTCGCCAGGTAGCGGTCGGTAATGCGTTGACGCAGGGTGAGGTCTTCCAGCGGCGGCACCGGGGTGTAGTCATAATCGATAAACAGCTTGCCGGCTTTCAGGGTTTCCTGATCGTTGGCGCTTTCGTCGTACCAGCAGTCGCCGTCGATAATCAGACCGGCGGATTTCAGTTCGCGGAATTTGGCTTTGATGCCGTCGATCATGTCGCGGATCAGCGTTGGCGTCAGGGGGCGATCCACCGCCCACAGATGCGCTTCGGCCATGGTGTCCGCCAGAACCTGCGCGGTGCGGGTGTAGTTTTCAAACTGGAACAGCGGATCGTCGGCACAGGTGCGCGAACCCCAGAATTTGAAGCCATCTTTGCGGATCAGCGTGGTTACGCAGGCTTCATTCAACAGATCGGCATCGGTGCCGGCAGTTTGCAGATCCCAGAATACGCTGGCGGAAATACCGCTGACGCCGTTAACGCCGACGTTGGACAGCGACTTATGCCAGCCGGTCTCCTGGTCGATTTTGGCGCGCAGGCCGAGCGCACGGGCGGTAGCGTAGGCAATATCGCTGCTGTTGGTGGCGGTGTTCCAACTGACGAAGTCAGGCCAAATCAGCATCAGTTCACGCTGGCTGAAGTTTTTACGGTAGGCAATGGCTTCCGTAACGGTTTTGCAGCCGTAAGCGCTGATGTAGCCGAAGGCGCGCAGCTGCTGGCAAATGGTTGCCAGCGCCGTTGCTACCTGCAGGTTATCGAGGCCGGGTACGCCGAGAATACGTGGTTTTACGCCCAGTTCGGCCTGTGCTGCCAACAGGGCTTTCATGCCGGTGTATTTGCCGCTCTCATCGGCACCGCCGATGATATTGGTGGTGGTTTCCGCTTCGTCCTGACCTTCGGCGACGCGTACGACCACGGTGACCGGTTTGGCCTGTTCGGCGATAGCCAGCAGCGCGGCGGACAGCGTGCCTTTTTTACCGGCTTTGCCGCTGGCGGCCAGTACGTCGGTGATCAGCACCGGTTGGTTAAGTGGGAAAACGCTGGCATCGGCATCTTCTGCGGTACAAACCATGCCGATGACCGCCGTTGAGACGGTAGAAATTACGCGAGTGCCTTCATTGATTTCAAGGACACGTACGCCGTGGTGATAGTCACCCATAGTATTACTCCGTTTGTTGGTTGGTAGGAGTAGGATGCGCTTCTCAAGGCGGGCGTGCACGTCATTGGGTATGTACTAAATCTGACACAACATCAGGAAAAATAAGATAAAAAAACGCCCCAAAGGGGCGTGTCAGTAGGTGGTATAGAGGTGGAAAAAGTAATTATTCATCCGACCCCCCGATTTTCAGTACGTAGCTGTTGCAGTAAGAAGCCTGAGTTTTGTCCAGCACGATGTCGTTTTTCGGGCTGGCCAGCTCGACGCGCTGTACCCCTTCGGCATGCAGGGCGGCGTAAATGGCCGACAGGCGGATATCGCGTCCCAGACGGTGCTGGGCGCTGATGTATTTTTTGAGTTTGGCTTCGGCCGCCTGACGAATCGGCTCGGCTTCCGGGCCGGGATACAGGTATAGCGTCGCGTCGATGGCGTAACTGACAATATCGGCGGAGCGCACCGTCACGCGGTCGGCGACCGGTCGCACGTCTTCGTCGTTCAGCGCGCGTTCGACAACGGCCAGCAGATCGTCGCTGGCGGTGCCGTCGCCTTCACGGGACAACACGGCGATAACGACGGTTGCCGGGCTGGGGCTGGTGGCGGAAACGTCGGCGATGCGCCCGTCCGCCGAGCGGCCGTGATATTCATAGGATCCGCTGGATCCCGCCACGCTCAATCCTTCAAATGCCTGCTGGATGCGAACGCGGAAATCGCTGTCGGACTCCATAATCGCCGGCACCGGCGGCACGACGCTGTTATAGGGTTTTTGCACCACTAAGCGCTCAACCTGGAAATTGGCGCCGATCTGATCTAGATCGCTGCCGGTGGCGTAGCCGAGCATTACCGCCTGTGCCGCTTCATTTACGCGTTGGCGCAAAATCATCTCGCGGTAGGCGTTTTCCTGCAGCAGTTTGACCAGCGGTTCCGATTCCAGCGCCAGGGTGCGGGCAATGGCGTCGCGTTGATCTTCGGGGTAAAGGGCGATCAGCCTGGCCTTACGTTCGGCCAGTAAACTTTCGTAATTTAACGGTTCCACCACCGTCGGGGCGGGCAATAAACTCAAATCAATCGTAGGCATAGCGTTAGCTCACTGAAACTGAAAGGGAAAAATTATCCGGGGTGTCGGTACGACTGCCGGTCAGGTCGACCACCATTTTTCCGTCGAAGGTGGTGTTGACCGCGATCTCGGTCAGACGGATCCTTGGTTCCCACTGCAGCAGGGCGCTGTAACAGGCGGCCATGATTTGCAGGCGCAGCGCATCGTTTTGCGGTTGATCCAGCAGTGCGGAAAGCAGCGATCCGTACTGGCGACGCATCACGCGTGAACCTATCGGGGTGACCAGAATGTCGCTCACCGACTGGCGAATATGTTCGATATCGTTAATGGCGCGGCCGGAGTTGCGGCCCATGCCAATATATTTTGCGTTGTTCATAAGGGTTTATCCGTTTGGCCTCCGCCGTTTTGTACGCCGCCGTGGGTGTGGGTATGCACCACAATGCCGTTAGACGTGATGCTGCCGCCGGAGTGGGTGACATCACCGGTCATTGAACCGCCCTGACGGACGGCGAGTGAACCGGTAACCAGGTGCTGGGTGCACTCCACTTCCGGGGCATCCAGGGTGATTTTGCTGCTGGCGCGGCAGACGATATTGGCGGCGCTGACCGTCGCCGTCTCCGTCGCCTCCAGCGTGGCGCTTTTCATGCCGCTGGCTTTCAAAGCGCCTTGCGCTGGCTCGTACTCAATGACTGCGCCGTCGGCAAAGGTAATATGCAGCGCCTCGGCCGAATGCGACGGCGGCGGGAAGGCGTTGGAAAAAATGCCGGGCAGCACGAAAGCGGTATCCAACTCACCGCCCAGCGACAGCACCAGCACCTGTTCGCCAAGGCTCGGCGCCCACCAGCTGCGGGCGCTGCCGGCACGGCTGGTCATCCAACACAGCCAGTCGGTATGATTGCCGCCGGTCCTCACGCGGCAGCGTCCGCGTTCGAGATCGATGTCGCTGACGGTGCCAATGCGGATTAGGTTGCGCACCAGGCGCTGAATATCAGGGTTATATGTGTTCATGTGGTTACCATGCCGGTAAGAGAAAAGGGCGGCAACGCGGCGGGGTTTGACGGCTGACAGCACAACAAAACCCGCCGCCTGCCCGGGGTTAAGAGCGTTGCCAGTGGCTGATCAACTCCCCATGCAGGTAGACGTCGGTAAAACGCAAAACGTCTTGCGGCTCCGGCGGTTCCGGCAGCGGCGTGATATGCAACGTCTCCTCACGCTGTTCTACCAAGATCCGTTCGGTGAGCTGCAACTGAATGTCGAGCTGGCCGTGCGCTTCGTCGTGCAGGGCAAAAGTAAAATCGCCGTTGCGTTTTTCCACGTTAGCCAGCAGATCCGGCTGGTGGCTGCGCAACCATGCCAATAGGGTGACCATCACCAGCTCGCAGTCGGCCGCGCGATCGGCCAGCGTTAACTTCAACGAGTAGCGGTATTCAAATGACAACGATGGGCCTGGCGTGGCGACGACGCGGCCGTCCGTCAGTTTCATCGTCAGTTTTTCCGGCTGGGCCTGTAGGTCCGGTAACGCCTTGAATAAGGCGTCACGCAGCTGGTCGGGTTTTAACATCGTGTTCCTCCTGACACTGTTTAATCGCTTCTATCTGTAATGCGCACTGTATGAGCGCATGCTCAAGCTGGCGGATGTCGGCGCTGAGATCGCCGTTGGTGGCGAGGTGATTACCGGGAATGGGGCAACTGCTGACTTTCGGACAGCCAGCGTAGGTAATCTCCGGGCCTGGCGAAGGCGGGGCGCTGCTGCAGCCGGATAACATCATCAGGCAACCCAGTGCGATACCAGTCGCGCAGTTTCTTGTTTTCATTGAGTAACTCCTGTAATCGTTTTTCTCGCTGCAGCGTTAAATCCTGCGCGCTGCTCAGCGCCTGACGCAGCGCCAGTTCAGCGCGTTCACGCCGTTGGCGCTGTTGTTTCAGTTGGTTGATCTGGGCGTCGCGTGTCGTTAGCGTGGCCTGCGCCTCGCCAAGGCGTTGCTGTTGATGCGCCAGCGTTTGTTGCAGACGCTGGTTCTGCCACTGCGACGCCGCGAGCAGGGTCAATAGCAGCGCGCCAAGGCTGAGCAGCCAGCGATTCATGGCGACACCCCCTGCAAACACAGCGCACGCTCGGCCTGACGACGACGCTCCAGTCCTTTGCTCTTTACGCCGTTGACGTATACCCAGCGCGGCAGTTGATCGCAGGCTTGTTGCCAGCGACGTTGTTTAATGAAACCGGCCAACGTAGAGCGGCAGGCGGCGCCGACGCCGACGTTAAAGGCAAAAGCGCTGACCGCGTCGTAAACCGGCTGCGGCATATCCACACTCATACAGCGCGCGATGCCTTTTTCCACATTGCGTACGTCGTCCAGCAGGTTGGCTGCCGCCTGACGCTCGGTGATTGCCGTATTGGGTTTCACGCCCGCGGTATGGCCGATGCCGTTGGTCCAGACGTTGGCGCTGCACTGGTAGGGGGACAGTTGGCAACCTTCGAAGTCGGCGATCAGGCGCAGTCCCCGTTCGGAGGTATGCAGTTGGCCAAACTGCGGCAGAGTAGCGGCCAGCGCCAAAATGGCGACGGCGCTGCAGCGTTTAAGGAGTGGGTTCATCGTATTTCCCCCGTTTGAGAATTTTCTTTCTGAGCGATTTCAGTAACTGGTAGCTCTTATGGCGGTAGTACCAGTTCACCGCAAAGGTGCCTACGCCTACCGCAGCGCCGACCATCATGGCGATGTCTTCCGTCGAGTGACGGCCGAACCAGGCCAGGCAGGCGGCGATAAGGTAGGAAAGTGTTGAGGTGAATTTTTCCATCGTTTAGTCCCACAGTTTCACCGTTTCCCGCCTGGCGGCGGCGTTGAGTTCGGGCATTTCTACCGGGCAGCCGTGCGGCAGCAGCGCTCCGTATGCCGCCAGCCCGCGATTGGCGCGATAAACCTGTTCCACCACGTTTTCTGTGCTGCCGTAATAGCGCCAGCACATCGCGTCAATGGTGTCGCCTTGTTGTGCATAAATTTTCATCATTACCATCCTGCGATGCGGTTGTTGGTTGAGGACGCGGGGAGTGCGCCCGGTTAGCAGTAGTTTCCTGATGACGGCCTGCCGCCACAATGCAATAGGGTTGTGGTCGTTGTGGCACAACGGATCGGGATAAATCCCCGGAAGGCGGATAAAAAAATACCCGCCGGATGGCGGGTAAAAATCGGTATTAAGAAGCGGGGGGCGGTGCTAGCGGGAGTGTTGCTGGTCTGCCGGATAGTAGACGGCTTGGTAGTCGTGCTCGGGGAGTTCCTGAGCGGCCAGATCGGAAATCAGTGACAGTGCGATCAGGTATTCGGACGGACTGCACTGGGCTGCCTGTGATACATCGGCGATGAACTGGATGCGTGACAGTGTTAGTTGTTGTTTATCCGTAATTTCCACCGTGTTTGCCCTCGCTTAAATATACTGTGTATTTATACAGTATTAAGCAAAACGCTAAATGGGTCAATGGTTCTCGACGCCATTTATTGGTATGGCCGAGCGGCACAAACGGACAAGCCTGGCAGGATAACGTCGGCTCGGCCCGTAGAGGGCGGCGTTGTTTGCTGCTATGCCTTGTGCGTCTGGGAAGGGGGAAATGTCATAAGTTTTTTATTTTTCTCGCAAATTCAAGTTTTGTATTTTTCCCTTAATTATCATTGTGAAGTAGATGAATTACGTGATTTTTCAGTGCTGAACAATGTTTGTGGCAGGTATCGGCATTTGTATTTTCGGCGACTATATTGCATCATTTAACCATAGGTTAAATAGCAGGCGAGCCTGGCGTTAATAACGAATCCTATGTGCGTTAAGTCGAAAAGTGCGGCTTGCTTCTGCAAGTTTTAATGATGACCGGGGAAAATATGGCTGAAGATACTGTGAATGGGCGGGCTGCGGCGCATGGTAAGGCGTTGTATGAGCGCGTACTGGCGTCCGGCGGCAAGGGCGTGCTACGTAGGATTCTGGATGCCTATGGTTTCAGCTTGCAGAAGGAGCTGGGGGATTTACTGGGTATTTCATCCGGCACCATGAGCACCTGGGTGCGCCGTAATTACTTCCCGGGGGATATTGTGGTGACCTGCGCGCTGGATACCGGCGTTTCTCTGCAGTGGCTGGCTACCGGGCAGGGGGAAATGCGCGCGTCCGATCCGCAGGATATGGTACCGCCGGCATGTGCTGTACCGCTGTATCGACTGATTGCCGGCCAGCTGAAAGATGGCGGTGAATGGCTGGCCGATCAAACGTTGATTCCATCAACGGCCGAGCAGCCCGCATACGTGGACGGTGGGCGTGTAGCCTGGCTGGTGGATTTGTCGGTAACGAACATTGCCAACGGACGCTGGCTGCTCGATATCGACGGCAACCTGGACGTATATGATATTGCCCGTTTGCCGGGCAATCAGCTGCAGGTCAGCGGCAACGGGACAGATTTTCAGTGCAGTACCGATGCCGTAAAAGCGCTGGGTATGGTGTGGCTGACCTTGACGCCGCAGGCGTAAACGGCCCGTGTCGGGCCGCAGCATCCTCTTACAGCAGGGTCGTAACCAGCAGGTAGCCGGTTACGCAGGCGAATGAAACGCCAATCAGCCCCGGCAGGATAAAACTGTGGTTGATGATAAATTTCCCGATGCGCGTCGTTCCTGAGCGGTCGAAGCCGATACAGGCCAGATCGCTGGGGTAGGTCGGCAATACGAAGTAACCATAGGCCGCCGGGAAAAAAGCCAGCAGCATTTTCGGTTCGACGCCCAGCTGCAGCGCCATTGGCGCAACGGCGGTCAGCGCGGCGGCCTGGCTGTTAACCAGTTTCGATACCAGAAACAGCACAATGGCGTAAGTCCAGGGCTGGCTTTTAACCACGTCTTCAAGCAGCAGTTTTAAATCTCCCATATGCGCCTGGAAGAAGGTGTCGCTCATCCAGGCGACGCCGAATACCGAGAAAATGGCGACCATACCCGCTTTGAATACCGCGCCGTTGGCGATATCACCCGGCTTTACCTTACAGCCGATCAGCATGACGGCGCCGGCAATCAGCATCATCATTTGAATCACCAGGTTCATCGACAGCGGCTTCATCACGCCTTTGACGGCGAAGGCCGGACGCAGTTCAGAGAAGGCGCCGAGCAAGACCACGACGGCGATTGCGGCAAAAAAGATCAGGGTTGACGCATAGGCAGATTTGGCAAAACGCTGATCCAGCAGGGTTTCGCCGGCGCCGTAAATATAGGCGCGCTGCTCAGGATCGCTGATACGCGCCTGAAAATCGGCGTCGTGCTCCAGATCTTTACCGCGGCGCAGGCTCCAGAGCGCCGCGATCAGCACGCCAACCAAAGACGAGGGAATGGAAACCGCCAGGATTTCCACCAAGGAGTAGGCGCGGCCGATGCCGTGCCCGGCGGCGATAATCGATACCAGAGACACGACGGCGACGGAAACCGGCGAGGCGGTGATGGCCATTTGTGAGGCGACCGAGGCCACGGCCATCGGGCGTTCCGGGCGGATGCCTTTTTTCAGCGCGATATCGCCGATGATCGGGAACATGGTGTATACCACGTGGCCGGTACCGCACAGAAATGTCAGCATCCAGGTGGTGAACGGCGCGAGCAGCGTAATATGCTGAGGGTGCCGGCGCAGAAGACGTTCGGCATATTGCATCAATACGTTCAGTCCTCCGGCGGTTTGCAGTACCGAGGCACAGCCGATTACCGCCAGAATGGTCAGCATCACATCAATAGGCGGCTTGCCCGGCTGCAGCCCAAAGACAAAGCACAGCACAAAGATACCGACACCGCTGATTAATCCCAGCCCCATACCGCCATAGCGCGTGCCGACCAATAAACAAGCAATGATGATGCCGAATTCCAGAGTTATCATGCGGGTTCCTTCGCTGAAAAAGAGAGGCCCGGCTTATTACCTTTGCCGCCGACGTTAGCGTTGACCGCAAGCTAACCGGAAAGAGGTATTGGCCGTTTCTGCCATCATTCATGAATTGCGCAGACAGAACCCTGAGATAGCTCAATATTTATAAGGGAATAGCGCGATTTTTATCAGTGTAATAATGTGTAATTATTGAAAATCAACGGGTTGTTGTTTGTGGCGCCAGTGTTTTTACATTGTCTGAAATGGCCTGGCGGGGCTATGGCATTTAAGTGCCGTCTGGGCGCCGGTCTTAGAAATTATGTAATGTTTTGTTTACACTGCGGTGTTTTTATTCTTGTGTCATGTCATTTGTTGTTTTATTTTGTTTGGTTATTTTATTGTTATTTATGGTTTTTTAATTGATTTCTTCATGCTGACCTGCGTGGTAACCTTTTATTTACACATAATGGATTGAAAACTTTACAATGCGTGATAAGGTAGTCCTCGAAACGCTCAATGTTTTACTTCATTTATGCATAACGGCAAACGACAGGACATATCACCATGCAAAAAGACGCGCTCAACAACGTGCACATCAGTGCAGAACAGGTTTTGATTACGCCGGAAGAACTGAAGAATCAATTCCCGCTCAGCGTGGCGGATGAGGCCCAAATCGCCACGGCGCGCAAAACCATCGCCGATATTCTACAGGGGCGCGACCCCCGTCTGCTGGTGGTCTGCGGGCCGTGTTCTATCCATGATCCTGATGCGGCGCTGGACTACGCCCGTCGTTTGCAAGCACTGGCGGCCGACTTGAGCGATCGGCTGTATATCGTTATGCGCGTCTATTTTGAGAAACCGAGAACCACCGTCGGCTGGAAAGGCCTGATCAACGATCCCCATATGAACGGTTCGTTTGATGTTGAAGCCGGTTTGCACATTGCACGTCGTCTGCTGTTGGATCTGGTGGAAATGGGATTACCGCTGGCGACCGAAGCGCTGGATCCGAATAGCCCGCAATACCTGGGCGATCTGTTCAGCTGGTCGGCGATTGGCGCACGCACCACCGAATCTCAGACCCACCGTGAAATGGCCTCTGGCCTGTCGATGCCGGTCGGCTTTAAGAATGGCACCGACGGCAGCCTGAGTACGGCCATTAACGCCATGCGCGCTGCTGCAATGCCGCACCGCTTTGTCGGCATCAATCAGGCCGGACAGGTGTGCCTGCTGCAGACGCAGGGTAATCCGGACGGCCATGTGATTTTGCGCGGCGGTAAAACGCCGAACTACGGCCCGGAGGACGTCGCCGCCTGTGAAAAACAGATGCGCGATGCGGGACTCCGCCCGTCCCTGATGATAGATTGCAGTCACGGCAACTCAAATAAAGATTACCGTCGTCAGCCTGCGGTTGCCGCTTCCGTGGTTGAGCAGATTAACGCGGGTAACCGCTCAATTACCGGCATTATGCTGGAGAGCAACCTGCATGAAGGCAATCAGTCCTCCGAACAACCGCGCGCGGAGATGCGCTACGGCGTGTCCGTGACCGATGCCTGCATTGACTGGGAAAGCACGGAAACGCTGCTGCGTGATATGCATCAGCAACTGGGCGCCGCGCTGATGGCCCGCACTGGAGAGTAGCAAGTTATGGTGGCTGAACTGACCGCATTACGCGATCAAATCGACGAGGTGGATAAGGCGCTGTTGGATCTGCTGGCAAAGCGCCTGCATCTGGTGGCGGAAGTGGGAGAAGTAAAAAGCCGCTACGGCTTGCCGGTCTATGTTCCCGAGCGGGAGGCGGCCATGCTGGCGTCACGCCGGCAGGAGGCGGAAACGCTCGGCGTACCGCCGGATTTGATTGAGGATATTTTGCGCCGCGTGATGCGTGAATCCTACACCAGCGAAAACGACAAAGGCTTTAAAACGCTGTGCCCGCAGCTGCGGCCTATCGTGATTATCGGCGGTAACGGGCAGATGGGGCGTTTGTTCAACCGCCTGCTGACGCTGTCCGGCTATCAGGTCAACGTGCTGGATCAGCAGGACTGGCCGCAGGCGGAAAGCCTGCTCAGCGATGCCGGGATGGTGATCGTCAGCGTGCCGATCCACGTAACGGAGCAGGTGATTGGCCGTCTGCCCAAGCTGCCGGATGACTGTATTCTGGTGGATTTGGCCTCGGTGAAAAATCCGCCGCTGCAGGCGATGCTGACGGCGCATAGCGGGCCGGTATTGGGATTGCACCCGATGTTCGGGCCGGATGTCGGCAGCGTAGCCAAGCAGGTGGTGGTGTACTGCGACGGCCGTCAGCCGGAGGCGTACCAGTGGCTGCTGGAACAGCTGCAGGTCTGGGGCGCCAGACTGCACCGCATCAGCGCGGTGGAGCACGACCAGAATATGGCGTTTATTCAGGCGCTGCGTCACTTCGCCACCTTTGCTTACGGACTACATCTGGCAGAAGAGAATGTGCAACTGGAGCAGTTGCTGGCGCTGTCATCACCGATTTATCGCCTGGAACTGGCGATGGTAGGGCGGCTGTTTGCGCAGGATCCGCAGCTGTACGCTGACATTATTATGTCTTCAGGCGACAACCTGCAGCTGATTAAACGCTACTACACCCGGTTTGGCGAGGCGATCAAACTGCTGGAGCAGGGCGATAAACAGGCGTTTATCGACAGTTTCCGCAAGGTTGAGCACTGGTTTGGCGATTACGCCCAGCGTTTCCTGGTTGAGAGCCGCTCACTGCTGCGTCAGGCGAACGACAGCCGTCGCTAAATCTTGGTGAAAGAACAAGGTCTGGCATTCGCCAGACCTTTTTTATCCCTGCATGAACACCACCTCCTATGGAGGTGGTCAGCAACAGGTTTTGGCTTTGCCTTATTGTCTTTGGAATTAAATCGTTCAGAACAGGCAGAGACTAATTGTAGGGCTTTTAGTACGCCCCTCTGGGGCGAAATCAATGCCACCTGCTAAGCAGGTGGTTTTTTACGCGTATCAGGAAGGATTGACCGGTACCACGTTTTCGCTGGGGTAACAGCCGAGCACCTTCAGCGAGCGGGTGATTGGCGTCAGATCCTGCAGCGCTTTCTGCATCGCCTCTGAGCGGATATTTGCCTGCACATCAAGATAAAACATCTCTTCCCACGGATTACCGTTGATCGGGCGCGACTCCAGCTTGGTCATGATGATGCCGTTCTCGCGCAGCACCAGCAGCGCCTCCACCAAAGCCCCGGATTGCTGGCCGGTCGCCATGATCAGCGTGGTTTTCGCCGGCACCTGCTCGGAGACATCAATGGCCTTGCGCGCCAGCACGATAAAACGCGTGATATTTTGCTGTTGATTGGCCAGGTTATGTTCTAACACCTGCAGGCCATACAGCGCGCCGCCGGCTTCGCTGCCGAGCGCGGCGGCCGTTGGTGAATTGAGTTTGGCGACCTGCTCCATCGCCGCGGCGGTGCTTTCACAGTATTCGATTTTCCAGTGCGGATAACGGCTGATGAACTGGCTGCATTGCTGGAACGGCTGCGGGTGGCTGTAGACGGTTTCAATCTGATCCAACGTGCCGTTGCCGGTGGTCAGTACGCAATGGTCTATCGGATTGGTGAGTTCGCCGACGATCGACAAGCTGGTGTGCTGCAGCAAATCGTACACGTCGTTGATGGAGCCGGAGCTGGTATTTTCAATCGGCAGCACCGCGTAGTCCGCCTGGCCGGTTTCAACCTGGGTGAAGATGTCCTGGAATTTCTGGCAGCCGTGTTCGATTAACTGGTCGAAATGGCGCGCGGCGTACTGGCGTGCCGCCAGATGCGAATAGGAGCCTTTAGGACCAAGGAAGGCGATGCGCGCGGAATGCTGGCTGGTTTGGTTCAGCTGATGCTGCAGCAGCGCCTGCTGGGTCAGCACCGAGTCTTCGATAATCAGCTGGAACAGGCGGGTGACGTAGAAGCCGTCAAGGTCATAAGGCTTGGCGGCGGCAATCAGCGCATCCAGCAGATCGCGCTCGCGTTCTTTATCACGGATCGGGCGGTGAGAGTGCAGTTTGCTTTTTCCTACTTCCAGTGCCAGCTCACGGCGCTCTGCCAGCAGTGCCAGCAGCTTCAGATCCAGCGCGCTGATGCGTTCGCGCAGCACCAGTAACGGGTTATCGGTCATAATCAGTTGTGCCTTATGTTTTTCTAATAGTCATAAAAAAAGCCCCCTGTCTCCAGGAGGCTTTGCTGTTCGTCTTCGCATTCTTTATCACACGACGAAACGCCTCCCAATCAGGGGAAGGTAAAAAAGAATGCGAAGAAAAACGGTGTGCGTTGCATTTGGGTATCCAAGTCTGTTGCCAACAGGTTTTAAAGTAACCGCAGGCTTTTCCCTGTGTCAATAAAAACCGGCAGACAAAAAACGCGCCGGGAGGCGCGTTTGATGTGGCACAGGCCTGATATTAGGATTCTTGCTCCGGCGCCGCTTCCGGCACGATATCTTTCACGCTGGCGTAGGCGCGGCGTGCTTCACCCTTGTGCTGCACCTTGTTCAGTTGACGTTCCAGCTTGGCGATCAGCTCGTTGATGGCGGTATACATGTCTTCATGTTTGGCGCTGGCAACCAGCGGGCCATTCGGCGTGGTGATGGTGGCGTCGGCCACAAACCCTTTCGGCTCTTTGGACAGCACGATATGCGGGTTAATCAGTTGGGCCTGCCATTTATCCAGTTTGGTGAGACGGTCTTCGACATGACTACGGATTGCGGGGGTGATATCCATTTGTTTGCTGGTAATGTTGATTGTCATATGACTTACCTCTCTTGTCTTTCCGTCTTTGGATAAATTCAGCATACCCCCGTTTTGGCGTAAATGGGCGACGAAAATCGCCTTTTTTTGTCACTTTTTGCAAAGTTAGTTCAATCTGTGATTTGCTTTCGGAAACTGTTAACTGGCGCTTGAGTCTTGGTGCGTAATGGCGCATTATCGATAGGTTAACCGGTGAAAGTTCTTTGCTAACGCCGTGTTTTGACTGGCGTATTTGTCATCATCCGTTAAGAATGCGCCAAAAAAACGGCAGCCTTGGGCTGCCGTTTTGTCTTTCTGCTGTGCAGGATGCATCAGGCGCGGTTGGCGGCGATGATTTTCGCCACTTTGTCCGCCTGGCTGTTCAGCTGCAGCTGCTTATACGCATTTTCCATCAGCGGCAACGCATCGCGGGTCGCTTTGGTATCCGGGTATTCACGCATCATCTGCTCGACGCGATTAACAACCGCGACGTACGCACCGCGTTTAGTGTAGTATTCCGCCACTGACAGCTCATACTTGGACAGACGGTTCTTCAGGTACACCAGACGCTTTTGCGCGTCGGTCGCATACTGGCTGTTCGGATACTGCTGAATCAGCTGGCTGAAGTCGCGGAACGCGGCACGGGCGTGCTGCGGATCGCGGTCTGAACGATCGACCCCGAAGAAGCCCTGCAGCGCGCTGTCATCCAGCGCCATATCCGTCAGCCCGCGCATATACATCACATAGTCGATGTTCGGGTGCGTCGGGTTAAGGCGGATAAAGCGATCGATAGACGCCTGCGCCAGCGGCAGATCGGCCGATTTATAGTAGGCATAGATCAGATCGAGCTGTACCTGCTGGGAGTAAGGCCCGAATGGATAGCGGTTGTCTAACGCTTCGAGTTGCGTAATCGCGCCCTTGAAGTTACCGTCCTGCAGTTTTTGCTGGGCGTTAGCATAGATTTCCGAAGGCGGGTTGTCGGGAACCGCATCCTTGGAACTGGAGCAACCTGCCAGCGCCAGGCTCAACGTGGCTGCAGCCACCAGATATTTCATACGCGTCATGACGTTTTGATTATCCTCAGGGTGTTATTCCGGGAGACTGTCCGTTAAGCTCCCGACAAAGACCAGTTACAATAGCACATTATATTAAACGGCATCGCCGTGAAAACCCAACGTTAACGAAGAAGCTGCATATGGCACAACAAGTACAACTCACCGCAACGGTGGCCGAATCTCAACTCGGACAACGTTTAGATCAGGCTTTGGCCGAATTGTTCCCTGATTATTCAAGATCTCGCATAAAAGAGTGGATTTTGGAAGATCGGGTGCAGGTCGACGGCAAAACGATAAACAAACCGAAAGAGAAGGTGCTGGGAGGAGAGACGGTCGCCATTGATGCGCAGATTGAAGAAGAAGCGCGTTGGGAGCCGCAGAACATCCCGCTGGATATCGTCTATGAAGACGGGGATATTCTGGTGATCAACAAGCCGCGCGATCTGGTGGTGCACCCGGGGGCAGGCAACCCGGACGGCACGGTGCTTAACGCCTTGCTGTACCACTATCCCGAGATTGTTGACGTACCGCGCGCCGGCATTGTGCACCGTCTGGATAAAGACACCACCGGCCTGATGGTGGTCGCCAAAACCGTGCCGGCGCAGACGCGCCTGGTGGAAGCGCTGCAGGCGCGTGATATTACCCGCGAGTATGAAGCGGTGGCGATTGGCACCATGACCGCCGGCGGTACGGTGGAGGAGCCGATTGCGCGCCACTCCACCAAACGTACCCACATGGCGGTGCATCCGATGGGGAAACCGGCGGTAACCCATTACCGCATTATGGAGCACTTCCGCGCGCATACGCGGCTGCGGTTGCGGCTGGAAACCGGGCGTACGCACCAGATTCGCGTACATATGGCGCATATCAGCCACCCGCTGGTAGGCGATCCGCTGTACGGCGGCCGTCCGCGTCCGCCTAAAGGCGCATCGGACGCGTTTATCCATACCCTGCGCGGTTTTGACCGTCAGGCGCTGCATGCCACCATGCTGCGTTTGTATCATCCGATCAGCGGCATCCAGATGGAGTGGCATGCGCCGCTGCCGCAGGATATGGTCGACCTTATCGACGCGCTGAAAGCGGATACCGAAGAATTTAAAGACCAGATGGATTGGTGATGGAGACGTTGATTCTGCCCGACTGGCCGTTGCCGCAAGGCGTTCAGGCCTGCAGCACCACCCGCCGGGGCGGAGTCAGCCTGCCGCCTTATGATTCCCTGAATCTCGGCATGCACGTCGGCGACCGGCCACAGTCGGTACAGCAAAACCGGGAATGCCTGGTGAGCGTCGTCGGCCTGCCGCAGATGCCGCACTGGCTGGACCAGGTGCATGGTACGCGGGTGGTACGCCTTAACGGGCAGACGCCGGACGATCTGCAGGCCGATGCGGTGTATACCCGTGAGCCGGGGCAGGTGTGTGCGGTGATGACGGCGGATTGTCTGCCGGTGCTGTTTTGCTCCCGTCGCGGCGACGAAGTGGCCGCCGCCCATGCCGGCTGGCGCGGGTTGTGCCATGGCGTGCTGGAGCAGACGATCGCCGAGTTTTATGCCGAGCCGGGCGAGATCAGCGCCTGGCTGGGGCCGGCGATCGGCCCGCGGCAGTTTGAGGTCGGTGCTGAGGTGCGGACGGCGTTTATCGCTGCGGATGCGCTTGCCGAGCGGGCCTTTACCCCATTCGGGGAGAAATATCTTGCCGATATTTATCTGTTGGCGCGCCAGCGACTGCAACGCGCCGGCATCAACGCCGTTTACGGCGGTGACCGCTGTACCGTTAGCGAAAAGAGCGATTTCTTTTCCTATCGGCGCGATGGCATAACCGGACGTCTGGCAAGTTTAATCTGGCTGATATAACCTATTGAATTAGGACGATCCACTGACGCATAACGTAGTACCGATAATATAGTGTCGAAATAACCTTGAAAATTTGAGGAATGACCTCATTTAATCTCCAGTAGCAATTTTGACCATATTGGAGGTGTTATGCGTCTGGATCGTCTTACCAACAAATTCCAGCTGGCCCTCGCCGATGCCCAGTCTCTCGCCCTTGGGCACGACAATCAATTTATCGAACCGTTACATCTGATGAGCGCGCTGCTCAATCAGGAAGGGGGCTCGGTTCGTCCTTTATTAACGTCCGCCGGTATTGATGCCGGTCGCGTGCGTGTTGACATCGAACAGGCACTATCGCGCCTGCCGCAGGTTGAAGGTACCGGTGGTGACGTACAGCCGTCCCATGAACTGGTGCGTGTACTGAACCTGTGCGACAAACTGGCGCAGAAGCGCGCCGACAAATTTATCTCTTCCGAATTATTCGTTCTGGCGGTGCTGGAAGATCGCGGCACCCTGACCGAACTGCTGAAAGCCGCCGGCGCAACGGGCGACAAAATCAGCAAGGCAATTGACCAAATGCGGGGTGGTGACAGCGTGGAAGACCAAGGGGCTGAAGATCAGCGTCAGGCATTGAAAAAATACACTATTGACCTTACCGAACGCGCTGAACAGGGCAAGCTTGACCCGGTAATCGGCCGTGACGAGGAAATCCGCCGCACCATCCAGGTGCTGCAGCGCCGTACCAAAAACAACCCGGTGCTGATTGGTGAGCCAGGCGTGGGTAAAACCGCGATCGTCGAAGGGCTGGCGCAACGTATTGTGAACGGTGAAGTGCCGGAAGGTCTGAAGAACAAACGCGTGCTGTCGTTGGATATGGGCGCGCTGATTGCCGGCGCCAAATATCGCGGCGAGTTTGAAGAGCGCTTAAAAGGCGTACTGAACGATCTCGCCAAACAGGAAGGCAGCGTCATTCTGTTTATTGATGAACTGCACACCATGGTCGGGGCCGGTAAGGCCGACGGCGCGATGGACGCCGGTAATATGCTGAAGCCGGCGCTGGCGCGCGGTGAGCTCCACTGCGTTGGGGCCACGACGCTGGACGAATACCGTCAGTATATAGAGAAGGATGCGGCGCTCGAACGTCGTTTCCAGAAAGTCTTTGTGGCGGAACCGAGCGTGGAAGACACCATTGCGATCCTGCGTGGCTTGAAAGAGCGCTATGAACTGCACCACCACGTACAGATTACCGACCCAGCGATCGTGGCCGCGGCAACGTTGTCGCACCGCTATATTTCTGACCGCCAGTTGCCGGACAAGGCCATCGACCTGATCGATGAAGCCGCTTCCAGCATCCGTATGCAGATGGATTCCAAACCGGAATCGCTCGACCGTCTGGAGCGCCGCATTATCCAGCTGAAGCTGGAGCAGCAGGCGCTGAATAAAGAGTCGGACGACGCCAGTAAGAAACGGCTGGAAATGCTCAGCACCGAACTGGAACAGAAAGAGCGTGAATATTCTGAACTGGAAGAAGAGTGGAAAGCGGAAAAAGCCTCCCTCTCCGGCACGCAGAATATCAAGGCTGAGCTGGAGCAGGCGAAGATCTCGCTGGAACAGGCGCGTCGCGTCGGCGACCTGGGCCGGATGTCCGAACTGCAATACGGCAAGATCCCTGATTTGGAAAAACAGCTGGCGGCGGCAACGCAGGCTGAAGGCAAGACCATGAAGCTGCTGCGTAACCGCGTGACGGATGCGGAAATCGCCGAGGTGTTGGCCAAAGCGACCGGTATTCCGGTGGCGCGCATGCTGGAAGGCGAGCGCGATAAGCTGCTGCGTTTGGAGCAAGAGCTGCATTCACGGGTGATTGGTCAGGATGAAGCGGTCAGCGCGGTATCCAATGCGATTCGCCGCAGCCGTGCCGGCCTGTCTGACCCGAACCGGCCGATCGGTTCCTTCCTGTTCCTCGGCCCGACCGGGGTGGGTAAAACCGAACTGTGTAAAGCGTTGGCATCGTTCCTGTTCGACAGCGACGACGCGATGGTGCGTATCGATATGTCCGAGTTTATGGAGAAACACTCGGTCTCTCGGCTGGTGGGTGCGCCTCCGGGCTATGTTGGTTATGAAGAAGGGGGCTACCTGACGGAAGCCGTCCGCCGTCGTCCTTATTCCGTCATCCTGTTGGATGAAGTGGAAAAGGCGCACCCGGACGTGTTCAATATTCTGCTGCAGGTGCTGGATGATGGTCGCCTGACGGATGGTCAGGGGCGTACCGTCGACTTCCGTAATACCGTGGTGATCATGACCTCTAACCTGGGTTCTGATTTGATTCAGGAACACTTTGGCCAGATGAACTATGCGCAGATGAAAGAATCGGTGATGGAAATGGTGGGGCATCACTTCCGTCCTGAATTCATCAACCGTATAGATGAGGTTGTGGTATTCCACCCGCTGGGGCAAAAACACATAGCCGCTATCGCCAAGATTCAGTTGGATCGTCTGTATCAACGTCTGGAAGAGCGCGGTTACGAAGTCACCATCACCGAGCCGGCGTTGGAGCTGCTTGGCAAGACCGGTTACGACCCTGTCTATGGCGCACGTCCGTTGAAACGCGCTATCCAGCAGGAGATTGAGAATCCGCTGGCGCAGCAAATCCTTTCCGGTGAGCTGGTGCCCGGCAAACCGGTGACGCTGGACGTGGAAAACGACCATATTGTCGCCAAACAGTAAAGGGCGTGAGTGGTATCTATAAAGAGGAGCGGGTAACCGCTCCTTTTCTTTTTGGCGGTTTTGTCGGGGTTGTCACTGAAGAGGGGCAAAAAAGTCCCTTTTTTGCCTAATAAATATCCTAAAATGACAATATCGGGTGTTTTTTGTGCGGTTGGCATTTTTTTTGAAATTAGGGGTTGCGGCGTTCTGAGAACTCCCTATAATGCGCCTCCACTGACCGGGAACAACGACTGACAAGCTGCCGGGTTAGCGAGAAGAAAGCGAAATAAACGCTTGACTCTCCGGGCGAAAAGCGTAGTATACGCAGCCCGCGCCGATGAGAATTATCTCCGGCGATGCTCTTTAACAATTTATCAGACAATCTGTGTGGGCACTCACAAGACGATATCCAGCATCTTCGGATGCAAAAAAATATCAAGTCTTGAAGAGTGACTAACTGAAGTAAAATTCATGCAGTAAATCTTTGAGCAACAGCTATTAACTTAGCGAATCAAGCTTTTAATTGAAGAGTTTGATCATGGCTCAGATTGAACGCTGGCGGCAGGCCTAACACATGCAAGTCGAGCGGCAGCGGAAAGTAGCTTGCTACTTTGCCGGCGAGCGGCGGACGGGTGAGTAATGTCTGGGAAACTGCCCGATGGAGGGGGATAACCACTGGAAACGGTGGCTAATACCGCATAACGTCTTCGGACCAAAGTGGGGGACCTTCGGGCCTCACACCATCGGATGTGCCCAGATGGGATTAGCTAGTAGGTGGGGTAACGGCTCACCTAGGCGACGATCCCTAGCTGGTCTGAGAGGATGACCAGCCACACTGGAACTGAGACACGGTCCAGACTCCTACGGGAGGCAGCAGTGGGGAATATTGCACAATGGGCGCAAGCCTGATGCAGCCATGCCGCGTGTGTGAAGAAGGCCTTCGGGTTGTAAAGCACTTTCAGCGAGGAGGAAGGGTAGTGTCTTAATACGGCATTACATTGACGTTACTCGCAGAAGAAGCACCGGCTAACTCCGTGCCAGCAGCCGCGGTAATACGGAGGGTGCAAGCGTTAATCGGAATTACTGGGCGTAAAGCGCACGCAGGCGGTTTGTTAAGTCAGATGTGAAATCCCCGAGCTTAACTTGGGAACTGCATTTGAAACTGGCAGACTAGAGTCTCGTAGAGGGGGGTAGAATTCCAGGTGTAGCGGTGAAATGCGTAGAGATCTGGAGGAATACCGGTGGCGAAGGCGGCCCCCTGGACGAAGACTGACGCTCAGGTGCGAAAGCGTGGGGAGCAAACAGGATTAGATACCCTGGTAGTCCACGCCGTAAACGATGTCGATTTGGAGGCTGTGCCCTTGAGGCGTGGCTTCCGGAGCTAACGCGTTAAATCGACCGCCTGGGGAGTACGGCCGCAAGGTTAAAACTCAAATGAATTGACGGGGGCCCGCACAAGCGGTGGAGCATGTGGTTTAATTCGATGCAACGCGAAGAACCTTACCTACTCTTGACATCCAGAGAACTTAGCAGAGATGCTTTGGTGCCTTCGGGAACTCTGAGACAGGTGCTGCATGGCTGTCGTCAGCTCGTGTTGTGAAATGTTGGGTTAAGTCCCGCAACGAGCGCAACCCTTATCCTTTGTTGCCAGCGGTTCGGCCGGGAACTCAAAGGAGACTGCCAGTGATAAACTGGAGGAAGGTGGGGATGACGTCAAGTCATCATGGCCCTTACGAGTAGGGCTACACACGTGCTACAATGGCGTATACAAAGAGAAGCGAACCTGCGAAGGCAAGCGGACCTCATAAAGTACGTCGTAGTCCGGATTGGAGTCTGCAACTCGACTCCATGAAGTCGGAATCGCTAGTAATCGTAGATCAGAATGCTACGGTGAATACGTTCCCGGGCCTTGTACACACCGCCCGTCACACCATGGGAGTGGGTTGCAAAAGAAGTAGGTAGCTTAACCTTCGGGAGGGCGCTTACCACTTTGTGATTCATGACTGGGGTGAAGTCGTAACAAGGTAACCGTAGGGGAACCTGCGGTTGGATCACCTCCTTACCTAAAGATATCCTGACTGTGCAGTGTCCACACAGATTGTCTGATGAAAAGAACGAGCAAAGCGTCTGCGAAGCCGACATATATCGTGTCCCCTTCGTCTAGAGGCCTAGGACACCGCCCTTTCACGGCGGTAACAGGGGTTCGAATCCCCTAGGGGACGCCACTTGCTGATATCGGGTGAAAGACGGTATCAAACGATATCTCAAAACTGGCTTGCGAGTCATGTTTGAGATATTTGCTCTTTAACAATCTGGAACAAGCTGAAAATTGAAACATGGCAGCTGAAACTTGTCCCCCGTAGACGTTCGGGATGAGGAGTAACCTGTCATAGAGTCTCTCAAATGTAGCAACGCGACGATGTCGAAAGACACCTTCGGGTTGTGAGGTTAAGTGACTAAGCGTACACGGTGGATGCCTAGGCAGTCAGAGGCGATGAAGGGCGTGCTAATCTGCGAAAAGCGTCGGTAAGGTGATATGAACCGTTACAACCGACGATACCCGAATGGGGAAACCCAGTGTGTTTCGACACACTATCATGTCATGAATACATAGTGGCATGAGGCGAACCGGGGGAACTGAAACATCTAAGTACCCCGAGGAAAAGAAATCAACCGAGATTCCCCCAGTAGCGGCGAGCGAACGGGGAAGAGCCCAGAACCTGAATCGGCTTGTGTGTCAGTGGAAGCGTCTGGAAAGTCGCACAGTAAAGGGTGATAGTCCCGTACACGAAGATGCACAGGTCGTGAGTTCGATGAGTAGGGCGGGACACGTGTTATCCTGTCTGAATATGGGGGGACCATCCTCCAAGGCTAAATACTCCTGACTGACCGATAGTGAACCAGTACCGTGAGGGAAAGGCGAAAAGAACCCCGGCGAGGGGAGTGAAATAGAACCTGAAACCGTGTACGTACAAGCAGTGGGAGCACCTTCGTGGTGTGACTGCGTACCTTTTGTATAATGGGTCAGCGACTTATATTTTGTAGCAAGGTTAACCGAATAGGGGAGCCGTAGGGAAACCGAGTCTTAACTGGGCGTCTAGTTGCAAGGTATAGACCCGAAACCCGGTGATCTAGCCATGGGCAGGTTGAAGGTTGGGTAACACTAACTGGAGGACCGAACCGACTAATGTTGAAAAATTAGCGGATGACTTGTGGCTGGGGGTGAAAGGCCAATCAAACCGGGAGATAGCTGGTTCTCCCCGAAAGCTATTTAGGTAGCGCCTCGTGAACTCATCTTCGGGGGTAGAGCACTGTTTCGGCTAGGGGGCCATCCCGGCTTACCAAACCGATGCAAACTCCGAATACCGAAGAATGTTATCACGGGAGACACACGGCGGGTGCTAACGTCCGTCGTGAAGAGGGAAACAACCCAGACCGCCAGCTAAGGTCCCAAAGTCATGGTTAAGTGGGAAACGATGTGGGAAGGCACAGACAGCCAGGATGTTGGCTTAGAAGCAGCCATCATTTAAAGAAAGCGTAATAGCTCACTGGTCGAGTCGGCCTGCGCGGAAGATGTAACGGGGCTAAACCATGCACCGAAGCTGCGGCAGCGACACTTAGGTGTTGTTGGGTAGGGGAGCGTTCTGTAAGCCGTTGAAGGTGTGCTGCGAGGCATGCTGGAGGTATCAGAAGTGCGAATGCTGACATAAGTAACGATAATGCGGGTGAAAAACCCGCACGCCGGAAGACCAAGGGTTCCTGTCCAACGTTAATCGGGGCAGGGTGAGTCGACCCCTAAGGCGAGGCTGAAAAGCGTAGTCGATGGGAAACAGGTTAATATTCCTGTACTTGGTGTTACTGCGAAGGGGGGACGGAGAAGGCTAGGCTAGCCGAGCGACGGTTGTCTCGGTTTAAGCGTGTAGGGGGAGTGACCTGGTAAATCCGGTTGCTTGTCAACCCTGAGGCGTGATGACGATGCACTACGGTGCAGAAGTAGTTGATGCCAAGCTTCCAGGAAAAGCCTCTAAGCTCCAGGTAACACGAAATCGTACCCCAAACCGACACAGGTGGTCAGGTAGAGAATACCCAGGCGCTTGAGAGAACTCGGGTGAAGGAACTAGGCAAAATGGTGCCGTAACTTCGGGAGAAGGCACGCTGGCGCGTAGGTGAAGTCCCTTGCGGATGGAGCTGAAGCCAGTCGCAGATACCAGCTGGCTGCAACTGTTTAATAAAAACACAGCACTGTGCAAACACGAAAGTGGACGTATACGGTGTGACGCCTGCCCGGTGCCGGAAGGTTAATTGATGGGGTTATGGGTAACCAGAAGCTCTTGATCGAAGCCCCGGTAAACGGCGGCCGTAACTATAACGGTCCTAAGGTAGCGAAATTCCTTGTCGGGTAAGTTCCGACCTGCACGAATGGCGTAATGATGGCCAGGCTGTCTCCACCCGAGACTCAGTGAAATTGAACTCGCTGTGAAGATGCAGTGTACCCGCGGCAAGACGGAAAGACCCCGTGAACCTTTACTATAGCTTGACACTGAACATTGAGCCTTGATGTGTAGGATAGGTGGGAGGCTTTGAAGTGTGGACGCCAGTCTGCATGGAGCCAACCTTGAAATACCACCCTTTAATGTTTGATGTTCTAACTCGGCCCCCTAATCGGGGGTGAGGACAGTGTCTGGTGGGTAGTTTGACTGGGGCGGTCTCCTCCCAAAGAGTAACGGAGGAGCACGAAGGTTAGCTAATCACGGTCGGACATCGTGAGGTTAGTGCAAAGGCATAAGCTAGCTTGACTGCGAGAGTGACGGCTCGAGCAGGTGCGAAAGCAGGTCTTAGTGATCCGGTGGTTCTGAATGGAAGGGCCATCGCTCAACGGATAAAAGGTACTCCGGGGATAACAGGCTGATACCGCCCAAGAGTTCATATCGACGGCGGTGTTTGGCACCTCGATGTCGGCTCATCACATCCTGGGGCTGAAGTAGGTCCCAAGGGTATGGCTGTTCGCCATTTAAAGTGGTACGCGAGCTGGGTTTAGAACGTCGTGAGACAGTTCGGTCCCTATCTGCCGTGGGCGTTGGAAGATTGAGAGGGGTTGCTCCTAGTACGAGAGGACCGGAGTGAACGCACCACTGGTGTTCGGGTTGTCATGCCAATGGCATTGCCCGGTAGCTAAGTGCGGAAAAGATAAGCGCTGAAAGCATCTAAGCGCGAAACTTGCCTCAAGATGAGTCTTCCCTGGGCCTTTAAGGCCCCTGAAGGAACGTTTAAGACTAAGACGTTGATAGGCTGGGTGTGTAAGTGCAGCGATGCATTGAGCTAACCAGTACTAATGAACCGTGAGGCTTAACCTTACAACACCGAAGGTGTTTTAGAGACGCGATTTGATTTTCAGTGAAGTTCCGAGATTGGATTGACTGGCGGCGTGGAAACGTTGCGGGTTGATTGAAACAGAATTTGCCTGGCGGCAATAGCGCGGTGGTCCCACCTGACCCCATGCCGAACTCAGAAGTGAAACGCCGTAGCGCCGATGGTAGTGTGGGGTCTCCCCATGCGAGAGTAGGACACTGCCAGGCATCAAATAAACGTTATCAGAGTGACGTCTGATAATTGCAAGGCTCAGAAGAAGCCTTGCTGCTTTGAAAAAAGCAACGTAACAGAATCGGTGGAGCGGTAGTTCAGTTGGTTAGAATACCTGCCTGTCACGCAGGGGGTCGCGGGTTCGAGCCCCGTCCGTTCCGCCACTTTATTGATAAGCCCTGAGTCTCTGACTCAGGGCTTTTTCATGTGCAAAAATCACACCTAATAAAACTCTTAGTACCTTACCCTGGAAAGAATGCTGCGGTTATCAGCCTATTTTATTCCTGTCTCGTTCGGCTTTAATGCGTTAGCACAATGCGACACTGGCAGGTTGATATATAGTTAACTGACTAATAAATAAAATTTATTTTCACTAAAATAAATGCAGGCTATAAAATCAGACTTTTAGCCATGTTATCCGGGGGTAAATATCATAAATTTATGCACGATATATTCTGGTGACAAGCGGGTCGCATGAAGATACTCAATTGGTGGGCGTTGGCCGACGGGCGTGAAACTGCAGATAGCTGGCGTCAGTGGGCCAGACAGCCACATGGCGAGATAACCACGCAGACTTTGCCTCCTTGCCCACATATTCCCATGATGTCTTTACGACGCATGAGCGCAGGCACACGCTTGGCCGTCGAATGTGGTCTGACATTGTTGGAGCAGCAGGCTGTGGATATGGCCATCTTTACCAGCCGCCACGGCGAGCTGGAGCGCACCCATAAGATCCTGCAGCACCTGAACCAGCAACAACCGCTGTCGCCGACCGATTTTGCCATGTCGGTGCATAATACCGCCGCAGGCTGGTTAACCATCATTGCTAAAAATACCTTACCCACTACCTCTCTGGCCGCTGGCGAAGACAGTTTTCAACAGGGAATACTGGAAGCGCAGGGGATATTGGCCAGCGGCGCGGCGGAACGGGTTTTGTTGGTGGATTTTGACGGTGCGCTGCCTGAGGACTACCAGCCTTTTGTCACGTTAACCGCTCGCCCCTATGCGCTGGCGCTGCTGTTGGCGGCGGGGGAGTCATTACAATGCGTGCCGGTCGCCAGGCAAGCGGCCGCTGAGTCTTTACCACAAAGTTTATCCTTCCTGCGCCACTGGTTAAGCGGGCAAACAGAGTTTATCGTGCCGGGTCCGCGACACGATTGGCGCTGGACGTATGATGGCTAGGAAAGCTAACCCCACGCCACCCTCATCGTGGCTGAACCGCAGCTGGCGCGTGGTTGCGACCGGCGGATTATTCGCCCTGTTTGGCGTCGGCGGCCTGCTGCTCTCCTGCGTTTGGTTCAATCTGCTGCGCCTGCTGGTGCGTGATTCGGCCCGGCGTCATCAGCTAACTCAGGATTCTATCCGCCACAGCTTTCGCGTTTTTCTGGCCGCCTGCCGTTTTTTCGGCGTACTCGATTATGCTTTCGAGCATGAAGAACGTCTGCAAGAGGATGCCGGCTGTCTGGTGATCGCCAATCATCCCAGCCTATTGGACTATGTGCTACTGGCTTCGCGCATGCCGCGCTGCGACTGCATCGTTAAACAGGCGCTTTTGCGCAATGTATTCGTGCGCGGCGTGATTAAGGCGGCCGGTTATCTGGCGAATGCCGAATCTGAGCGTTTACTGGAGCAGTGCCGGCAACGTCTGGCCAGCGGCGGCACGATTCTCATCTTCCCGGAGGGGACGCGCACCACGCCGGGAACCATGCTGACGCTGCAGCGCGGTGCGGCGAATATCGCGATTCGCAGCCAATGTCCCATCCGACTGGTGCAGATCCACTGCGAGCCGCCAATGCTGACGAAACAGGGCAAATGGTATAATATCCCGGCGACAAAACCGCAGTTTCGCGTAACTGTTCTGGATAAGATCGATACGCGCACTTTTATGCGCGAGGACGATGTTTCTCCTGCCCGCGCAGCAAGACGTTTAACCCAGCATTTAACTGACGCCTTACAGTCAGATTCTATAAATAATGAGAAATAGTGGAATGCATTTATTGAGCACCGAAATCAAGCAATTGATTATTGATTCGCTCAATCTTGAAGGCATGACGCCGGATGAGATTGACACACAGGCGCCTTTGTTCGGCGAAGGATTAGGACTGGATTCCATTGATGCGTTGGAATTGGGGCTGGCGTTGAAAAACCGCTATGGCGTTGTGCTGTCGGCCGAAAGCGACGATATGCGTCAGCATTTTTATTCTGTGGAAACGTTGGCCGCGTTTGTTTCCGCACAGCGTAGCAAATAAGGGGTTTTCATGGATAAGCAGCAGATTTTTGTAGAGGTTCAGACGCTGATGGCGAAGCTGTTTGAGCTTGATGCCCAGGATATTACGCCGCAGTCCGGCCTGTATGACGAGCTGGATCTGGACAGCATCGACGCCGTAGACCTGGTGGTGCATCTGCAAAAGATCACCGGTGAGAAGATCAAACCGGAAATGTTCAAATCGGTGCGTACGGTACAAGACGTGGTCGATGCTATCGATCAATTGCTTAACCCTGGAAACTGATACAGGTGGCGCACGGTGAGACGCTGGCTGGCGCATAGTCGAACGCTGTTACAGGCGTTGACCTGGCTGCTGCTGGTGCTGTATCCGTTTGCGGTATGGTTTGGCGTCAGCCGCTGGGGGACGCACCTGCTGGCGCCATTGCTGGCTTTACTCTTCACCCTGCGCCTGCTGTCGCTGCGCGGCGGATGGCGTCAGCATGGCGGTCTGGCGAAAATGTTGGCTCTGGTGGGCATCGTGCTGGCCGTGAGCAGTTGGTTGCTGGGGCAATCCCACTGGCTGCTGTACTACCCGGTGTTGGTCAGCCTGCTGTTGCTGGCGTTATTCGCTTATTCCTTGTGGTTTCCCCCGACGGTGGTCGAGCGGTTGGCGCGTCTGCGCGAACCGGCGCTGTCTGCCGCGGGCGTGGCTTATACGCGCCGGGTCACCCAGGTTTGGTGCGGGTTCTTTATTGTCAACGCCTCAATAGCATTAATCACCTGCCAACTGGGGGATATCAAGCTATGGACGTTATACAACGGCGGGATCAGTTACCTGCTGATGGGCGCCCTGATGGGGGGAGAATGGATCGCGAGACAAAGGGTAAAACGCCGCTGACCTTGCCGATGAGCCGCTGGTTGGCGCAGGAGCGAGCGCCTGATACCGTGGTCGCCTGGCGCGGTGAGCTGCGGATAACGCTGGCTCAGCTGCGTCGCGATGTCGCCGGTCTGTATCGCGAGCTTAACGCGCATAGGGAAAAGCGTTGGGCGCTCTGCTTCGATGACTGCTACCGTTTTACGGTCGCGTTGTTAGCGTCGCTGTACTGCGGCAAAGTGCCGATTATCTTCGGCCATCAGCGAGAAGCCATTTTGCAAGAGCAGCGCGCGGATTTTGATGCGTTGTTGAGTGATTTGCCGCTGATGCTTGGCGTACCGAGGCTGACGGTCGAAGAAGGCGCCGCAGGCAGCGCCGCGTTGCCGGACTGGCCGGATGCCGCCAGCCTGGTTCTCTATACCTCCGGTTCGACGGGGGAGCCGCAGAAGGTACATAAGCCGGTTGCGGCGCTGGATGAAGAATGCGCGCTACTGGCGGCCCGCTGGTTGCCGCAGTTTCAGGGGCGCTGGATCGCGGCCTCCGTTTCTCATCAGCATTTATATGGCCTGAGCTTCCGGCTTTTTATGCCGATGGCCTGCGGCGTGCCGTTCGATGCGCAACTTACGGAATATCATGAACAACTGATTGCCAAACGTCAGGTGGGGCAACTGCTGTTTATCAGCAGCCCGGCCTGGCTAACACGGCTGGACGCTGCGTTAAGCCCGCTGGATTGCGCGCTGGTGTTCTCCGCCGGCGGCCCGTTGCCGTTCGCAGAGGCGCAGCGCGCGCAGCATCTGCTGGGGACGTTACCGCTGGAGATTTATGGTGCGACGGAAACCGGCATTATCGGCTGGCGGCAGCAGCATCAGCCAGAGACGGCGTGGCGCCTGTTTGACGGCGTCACCCTGCAGGTTGATGCGCAGGGGCTGCCGCAGATTGACTCACCGCTGCTGGATGCGCCGCTGTCGCTGAATGATATTTTGCAACCGGCGGCGGATACGCGTTATTTTCACCTGCAGGGGCGCAGCGACCGCATTATTAAAATCGAAGAAAAGCGCCTGTCGCTGACTGAAGTGGAACGACGCTTGCGGGCGCTGCCGGCCGTCAGCGATGCGGCGGTATTGCCGTTACGGCGTAAAGGGCGCATCAGCCTGGGGGCGGTGATTGTCCTGTCGGCACAGGGCCGCGCCGAACGGCAGACGCTGTCGGAAGGTCTGTTCACCCGGCGTTTACATCAGGCGTTGCGCCCGTGGCTGGAGCCGGTGGCGCTGCCGCGCAGCTGGCGGATTGTCACGGCGATCCCGCGCAATCCGCAGGGGAAACGCGCCTACGCTGAATTACAGGAACTCTTTTTATGATGCATCCCGAGGTGCTGCAACAGCAGACAACGGATACGACCCACGCCACGGTGACGATGCGGCTGCCCGCAGAGCTGTCGTGGTTTCGCGGTCATTTCCCCCGGCACCCTATCTTGCCCGGCGTGGCGCAGGTTAACTGGGCGATGCAGTTCGCCGCCGCGCTGTTGCCGATTGACGGTGATTTCTGCGGTATGGAAGTGCTGAAGTTTCAGCGGCCGATTCTGCCGCTGGAGACGGTGACGCTGTTGCTGGAGTGGCAGCCGGCCCGGCAGAAACTGCTGTTCAGCTATCGCGTCGGTGAGGTTATCGCCAGCAGCGGGAAGATTGCACTATGCCGCTAAATCGTGAGTTTCTGCCCTGCCTGATCGTCCCCTGTTTTAATCACGGCGCGATGATGGCCGGTGTCCTGGAGCAACTGGCGGCCTATCAACTGCCGTGCCTGGTGATTGACGACGGCAGCGATGCCGAGACGGCGACGGAATTACAGCGTCTGGCGGCGCAGTGGCCGTGGATGACGCTGCAGCGGCTGGAACAAAACCGCGGTAAAGGCGGCGCGGTAAGCGCCGGCCTGCAACTGGCACAGCAGCGTGGCTTCAGCCATGCGCTGCAGCTGGACGCCGACGGCCAGCATCAATTAAGCGATATTCCAGCCATGCTGGATGAGGCCCGCCGTTATCCGCATACGCTGATCTCCGGCCGCCCGGTATACGATGAATCGGTACCGAAGGCGCGACTGTATGGCCGCTATATCACCCACTTTTGGGTATGGCTGGAAACGCTCTCCTTTTCTCTGCAGGACAGCATGTGCGGCTTTCGCGTCTATCCGCTGGCAGAAACGCTGGCGTTGCTGAACAGCCGCCGGCTGGGGCAGCGCATGGATTTCGATACCGAAGTGATGGTGCGCCTGTATTGGCGCGGCGTACCCAGCCGCTTTTTACCGACCCGCGTGATCTATCCGGCGGGCGGCATTTCCCACTTCGACGCGCTGCGTGACAACCTGCGTATTTCCTGGATGCATACCCGGTTGTTTATCGGCATGCTGCCGCGCATTCCGCGTTTATTACGCCAGCGCCGGCGGCAGGCGGAACCGCAGCACTGGTCGGCGGCGCGTGAGCGCCAGGGGCTGTGGGGCATTCGCCTGATGCTCAGGGTGTACAAGCTGTTCGGCCGCCGGGCGTTTCAGCTGCTGCTGTATCCGGTGGCCGGCTATTTCTGGCTGACCGGACGCGCGCAGCGCCGGGCATCGCGCGATTATTTACAGCGCCTGCGGCGTTTTGCGCAGCAGCGTCAACAGCCGTTACCGCAGCCGCTGAACAGCTTTCGCCACTTTATGCGTTTTGGCGATGCCATGCTGGATAAGCTGGCCAGCTGGCAGGGCGATCTGCAGGGAATCCGGCTGATGGATCGCCAGCGTTGTCGGCAGCAGATCGACTCGGGCAAAGGCACGCTGATTCTGGCATCGCACCTTGGCGATATCGAATCGTGCCGCGCGTTGGGCGAATTGGGCGATGCGGTCAAGGTCAATGCGCTGGTGTTTACCGAACACGCCGAACGCTTTAACCAGGTGATGCAAGAGGTAAATCCGCGCGCCAACCTGAACCTGATCCAGGTTTCCTCACTGGGACCGGAAACGGCCATGCGGCTGATGGATAAGCTGAACGCCGGCGAATGGGTGGCCATCGTCGGCGACCGCACCTCCGCCGGACAGTACCAGCGCGGCGAACAGCCGCGCGTAGTCTGGAGCGACTTTCTCGGCCAGGCGGCGCCTTTTCCCCAGGGGCCGTTCGTGCTGGCCGCGGCGCTGCGCTGCCCGGTCTTTCTGATGTTCGGCCTTAAACAGCAGGGCGAGCTGCGGGTCTACTTTGAACCCTTCGCCGACCCGCTGCCTCTGCCGCGCGGCGATCGGCAGCGGGCGCTGCAGCAGGCGGTGGATCGCTATGCGGCTCGGCTGGAGCACTATTGCCTGCAGGCGCCGCTCGACTGGTTTAATTTTTTCGATTTCTGGCACTTGGCGGCCACGCCGCCTGCACGACAGGAGCCTGAGGTATGAATCTGCAAGACGATCCGCGTTTTTCCGTACGGGTGGAGATGACCGTGCCGTTCCACGACGTTGATGCGATGGGCGTAGTCTGGCACGGCAACTATTTTCGCTACTTTGAAGTGGCGCGCGAAGCGCTGCTGAAACAGTTCGACTATGGCTATCGGCAGATGCAGGCTTCCGGCTATATCTGGCCGATCGTGGATACGCGGGTGAAATATATCGCGCCGCTGCGTTTTGAACAGCGGGTGATTGTCTGCGCGATGCTGCAGGAGTATGAGAATCGCCTGCGTATCGGCTATCAGATCCTGGATGCGGAAAGCGGCCAGCGTACTACCAGCGGTTACACCATTCAGGTGGCGGTGGAGGCGAGCAGCCAGGAGATGTGCTTTGCTGCGCCGCAGGTGCTGTTGGACAAACTGGAGGGTAAGCGATGAAAAAGTGGCTCTTGCTGACGCTGTGCCTGTTTGCCGTGGGGGCGCAGGCCGTCACGCTGCCGCAGCTGCAACAGCGCTTCAGCCAGCAGGCGGTGCTGCGCGCCGAATTTGAGCAACAGCGCAGCATCAGCGGCATGGCCAAGCCGCTGCACTCAGGCGGCGAGTTGCTGATCTCCCAGCAGAAAGGGCTGTGGTGGGCGCAGCAGCGCCCCTTCCCGCTGACGCTGTTGCTGGATGACAAGCGCATGGTGCAAACCGTGGGCGGGCAGGCGCCGCAGGTGATAACGGCGGAAAATAACCCGCAGATGTTTCAGTTCAACCATCTGCTGAGCGCGCTGTTTCATGCGGACGGTCAGGCGTTGGAGCAAAACTTTACCCTGCAGTTCAGCGATCGGGGTGATGAAAACTGGCGCCTGGTGCTGACGCCGAAAACCACGCCGCTGGACAAGCTGTTTACCCGCATCACGCTCAACGGCGCCCAATTCCTGAACACCATCGATATCGATGATAAACAAAACGACGCCACCCATATTCGCTTCTTTAATCAGCGTACCGTGCCGGCGACGCTGACCGCCGAGGAGCTGCAACGTTTTGCGCCCTAATATTCACCGCCGCCTGGCTTATGGCTGGCTGGTGGTTTGCCTGTCGCTGATCGCGGCGCTGTGCGTACTGGCGCCGCGCAGCCAGATTAACAGCAGCGTGCTGGCGCTGTTGCCGCACGCCTCGCCGTCCCAGGTGCCGAAGGCGCTAGCGGACGGTTTCAGCCAGCGTTTGGATCGCCAGCTGATGTGGCTGGTCAGCCCGGCGCCGGGGCAGGATGACGCCGCGGTGACCTGGTGGTATCAGCAGTTGCAGGCGCAGCCGGCGCTGCAGCAGGTCGCCGGCCCGCTGGATGCCGGGCGTCAGCAGCAGTGGGGGCAGTTCTTTTATCAGCACCGCAACGCGTTGCTGGATGACGCCACCCGCCAGCGCTTGCAGCAGGGCGCGGAGGCGCAAAGCCAATGGATCCTCGGCCAGCTCTATTCGGCGTTCGCCGGGGTCAGCGGCAAGGAACTGACGCACGATCCGCTGCTGTTGGTGCGGGGCGCGCAGCTGGCGCAGCAGCAAAACGGCGGCGCGCTGCGTCTGCAGGACGGCTGGCTGACGGCGCAGGATCGGCAGGGGCGCAGCTGGTACCTGCTGCATGGCGAATTACGCGCTTCTTCTTACGATATGCGCAGCGCGCGGCAGATGGTAGAGACGTTGAACGGACTACAACAGCAGCTGCAGCAGCGTTTTCCGGGCAGTGAGGTGTTAAAGCGCGGCGCGCTGTATTACAGCGATTATGCCAGCCAGCAGGCTGAGCACGATATTTCCACCATCGGACTGGCCTCTGTAGCCGGCGTATTTCTGCTGGTGCTGCTGATGTTCCGCTCGCCGCTGCCGTTGCTGCTGTGTGCGCTGTCGATCGGCGTCGGCGCGCTGGCGGGAACGGTCGCCACCTTGCTGGCGTTCGGCGAAGTTCATCTGATGACGCTGGTGCTGAGCATCAGCATCGTCGGCATTTCTGCCGACTATACGCTGTATTTCCTCAGTGAGCGCATGGTGCATGGCCGGCAGTCGACGCCGTTGCAGAGCCTGCGTAAGCTGCTGCCGGCGCTGTCGATGGCGCTGCTGACGACGGTGGTGGCCTATCTGGCGCTGTTAATCGCCCCGTTCCCGGGCTTACAGCAATTGGCGGTGTTCGCCGCCGTGGGACTGAGCGCGGCGTGCATGACGGTGATCTGCTGGTACCCGCAGCTGTCACGGCGTCTGCCGGTGCGCAGCGCGCCGGGGCTGACGCTGATAATGCGCTGGCTGCGGGCCTGGCGTCGGCCGCTGCTGCGTTTTGGTCTGCCCGGAGCGATCGCCGTGGTGGTGGTCGTGGGCATCAGTCAACTGCGTGTTGACGATGATATTGGTCAGCTGCAGTCGCTGCCCGCCGGGCTGCAGCAGCAAGAACGGCAGATCGCCGCCTTGACCGGGCAGCATAACGATCAGAAATGGCTGGTGATATACGGGCAGAATGCGCAGCAGACGCTGCAGCGGCTGGAAATGTTGCGGCCTAAACTGCAGCAGGCGCAGCGGCAGGGGCTGCTGGGTGATTATCGCCTGCTGCCGCTGCCTTCTCTGCGTCAGCAGCATGCAGACGCGGCGCTGCTGGCGCACGTGGCCCCGCAGGTGACGGCGCAGCTGCAGCAGGCCGGCGTCGCGGTCGTTCAGCCCGATCTGCAGGCGCGCTGGGTGAAGCCGGAGCAATGGTTAACCAGCGTGGTCAGCGAAGGGTGGCGGCTATTATGGCTGTCGCTGCCGGACGGTCGCAGCGCGGCGCTGGTTCCCGTCAGCGGCGTGCAGGACAGCGCCGCGATGCTGAAGCTGGCGCAGCAGGTGCCGGGCGGCGGCTGGATCGACCGCAAAACGGAGTTCAGCGAACTGTTTGGCCACTACCGGCTGTATCTGTCCTACCTGCTGATGCTCTCGGTGGCGGCGATTGCGGCTATCTATCTGTGGCGCTTCGGCATCCGCCACGCGCTGCGCTGCATGGTGCCGACCCTGCTGTCGCTGGGCGGCGGCATTGCGGCGCTGGCGCTGAGCGGCCATACGCTGAATCTGTTTTCGCTGCTGGCGCTGGTGCTGGTGCTGGGGATTGGTATCAACTACACGCTGTTTTTCACCAATCCGCGCGGGACGCCGACCACCTCGATGTTTGCCATTTTTATGGCGGTGTTCACCACGCAGCTGACCTTCGGCATGCTGGTATTCAGCCATACGCAGGCGATCGCCAGTTTTGGCATCGTCCTGAGCGGCGGCATTGCGGTGGCGTTTTTGCTGGCGCCGCTGACCCTGAGAAAAACGTTAAGAGGTAATGTCTGATGCGCGGCCTATTGCTCCCGATCGTGCTGCTTGGCGCGTTGCTGACCGGCTGTGCCGGTTCATCTTCCGCGCCCGATGCGCCCAGCGCCTGGCTGAAGCCCGGCACACGGGTTGCCCTGCCGCCGCCGACGTTGGCGCAGCCGTTCAGCCAACAGCAGTTGCTGAACGCGCAGGTAAAAGGACAACGGCACACGATGATGGTGCTGTTGAACGCCGACGGTCAGCGTCTGACGCTGGTGGGCATGTCGCCGCTGGGTATTCGTCTGTTTAATCTGGTTTATGATGAACAGGGTATCCGCAGTCAGCAGTTTATCAAGCTGGGTGAGCTGCCGCCGGCCGCCCAGGTGCTGGCGGATATTATGCTGAGCTACTGGCCGCAGGCGCAGTGGCAGGCTCAACTGCCGACGGGCTGGCGGCTGGAGGATCGCGGCGATCGCCGTCGTCTGTATGACGATCGCGGAGCGCTGATCAGTGAGATCCGCTACCAGACGAGTGCGCGCCGCCAGCCGGTATCCATCAGTCAGTCGGCGTTCCACTACCGGATCGCCATTGAGAATCTGGATGAATAAGCGATGATTTATTTCTCCGCATTGGGCATGGTCAGCGCCCTGGGCACAACTCTGGCGCAAACCGCGCATAATCTGCGTTCGGGTCATGCGCCGGGCATGCAGCCGCAAACCCAGTGGCTGCTGGGCGATGAGCTGTCATGGTATGGCGCGGTGGAAGACAGCTTGCCGGCGGTGCCGGCGACGTTGCGCCGTCATGATTCGCGCAATAACCGCCTGCTGCTGGCGGCGTTGGCGCAGATTGCGCCGCAGGTTGAGGACGCGATAGCGCGCTACGGCGCGGATCGCGTGGCGGTGATCCTCGGCACCAGCACCTCGGGGATCCACGAAGGAGAGCTGGGGCTGCAGTATTACCAGCAGCACGGCGTCTGGCCGCCGGGCTATGATTATGCCCAGCAAGAGCTGGGCGATCCGGCTCAGTTTCTTGGCGCGCTGCTTGGCGTACAGGGGCCGGCGTATACGCTGTCGACCGCCTGTTCTTCCAGCACGCGGGCGATCATCAGCGGTAAACGGCTGATCGACGCCGGGCTGGTGGATGCGGCGATTGTCGGCGGCGCCGATAGCCTGTGCCGGATGGCGATTAATGGTTTCCGCAGCCTGGAGTCGCTGTCGGCAACGCGCTGTACGCCGTTTGCCCAAGGGCGCAGCGGCATCAATATCGGCGAAGGCGCGGCGCTGATCCTTCTGAGCTCAGAGCCGGCGCCGGTGGCGCTGCTGGGCGTGGGCGAATCGTCCGACGCCTGGCATATGTCGGCGCCGCATCCGCAGGGGCTGGGGGCGGAACGGGCGATGGCGATGGCGCTACAGAGCGCCGGGCTGCAGCCGCAGGATATTGGCTACATCAACCTGCACGGCACCGCGACCCGCTTGAATGACGCGATGGAAGCGCAGGTGGTGCAGCGTATCTTTGGCTCCGCCACGCCGTGCAGTTCGACCAAACATCTGACCGGCCATACGCTGGGCGCCGCCGGCGCGGTGGAGGCCGGGCTGAGCTGGCTGCTGCTGACGGAAGATCTGCCGCTGCCAGCGCAGGATTTCAGCCAGGCACCGCGCGATGACGAGCTGGCGGCGATCGATCTGCTGACCGCGCCGCAGGCGCTGACGCGGCGGACGATTTTATCGAATTCATTTGCTTTTGGCGGCAATAATGCCTGCCTGCTGTTAGGAGCGCTGCCATGAGTGGTTATCAGGCTGCTGAATACTATTTGCCGCATGCGGCGCCGATGGTGCTGTTGGAGCGGGTCATCAGCGTGGATAAAGAGGGCGCCTGCTGCGCGGTCAGCGTCTGCGATCGCGGCGTGCTGGCGCCATTTCTCGACGCACAGGGCGCACTGCCCGCCTGGTATGCGGTCGAACTGATGGCGCAAACCATCGGCGTCTGGAGCGGCTGGCACGGGCGCCAGTCCGGCCGGCCGCCGGCGCTGGGCATGCTGTTGGGCGGCCGCGCCATTCACTGCGAGCAGCCGGCGTTTGCCGCTGGCAGTGAGCTGGTGGTCAGCGCCCGGCTGCTGTTTCAGGATGAGAAGCTGGCCTGTTTCGAATGCGCGCTGACGCTGAATGGGCGGCAGGTTGCACACGGCAGACTTAATACCTACCAGCCCGACCAACAGGAAATTACTCAACTCACCAATCCAGGGGGCAACGCATGACGCGTTCCGTTTTAGTTACCGGCGCCAGCAAAGGAATCGGGCAGGCGATCGCCTGCCGTCTGGCGGCCGATGGTTTTTATGTGGTGGTGCACTATCACCGCGACAGGGCCGGCGCAGAACAGACGCTGCAGCACATTACGGCGGCCGGCGGTCAGGGGCGGCTGATTCAGTTTGACATCAGCGACCGCGTCCAGTGCCGCGAGCGGCTGGAGCAGGACATCGAGCGCCACGGCGCCTACTACGGCGTGGTGAATAACGCCGGTATCACCCGTGACGGCGCGTTTCCGGCGCTGAGCGACGGGGACTGGGACGGCGTGATCCACACCAATCTCGACAGTTTTTATAACGTGCTGCATCCGTGCGTGATGCCGATGATCGGTCTGCGTAAAGGCGGGCGGATTATCGCACTGTCGTCGGTGTCCGGCGTGATGGGCAACCGCGGGCAGGTCAACTACAGCGCCGCCAAGGCGGGGGTGATCGGCGCCTGCAAGGCGCTGGCGATTGAACTGGCGAAGCGCAAAATCACCGTTAACTGCATTGCTCCCGGGCTGATTGATACCGGCATGATTGATATGGAGCCACTGGCGCGGGATGAGGCGATGCGCGCCATTCCGTTAAAACGGATGGGCACGGCGGAGGAGGTTGCCGGGCTGGCCAGCTACCTGATGTCGGATATTGCCGGCTATGTGACGCGGCAGGTGATTTCCATTAACGGAGGCATGGTATGACGCAGCGGGTGGTGATCACCGGCATGGCGGGCATCACCGCCTTCGGCAACGACTGGCAGCAGATTGACGCGCGTCTGCGGCAGGGGAAAAGCGCGGTGCGCTATATGGCTCAGTGGGAAGCGTATCGGGGGCTGAATGCGCGGTTGGGCGCGCCGGTAGAGGACTTTACCTTGCCGGAGCACTACACGCGTAAACGCATTCGTTCCATGGGGCGGGTGTCGCTGCTGGCGACCCGCGCCACCGAGCTGGCGCTCGGACAGGCGGGCCTGCTGGAGGACGCGGTGCTGACCAGCGGCGCGACCGGCATCGCCTACGGTTCGTCGAGCGGCAGCACCGACTCGGTGAGCGAGTTCGCCACCATGCTGACCGAAAAGCACACCCACAATATTACCGGCACCACCTATGTGCGGATGATGCCGCACACCGCCGCGGTCAACACCGGCCTGTTTTTCGGCCTGCGCGGCCGGGTGATCCCGACCTCCAGCGCCTGCACCTCCGGCAGCCAGGCGATTGGCTATGCCTATGAGAGTATCCGCCACGGTTACCAAACGGTGATGGTGGCGGGGGGCGCGGAGGAGCTGTGCCCGTCAGAGGCGGCGGTGTTCGATACCCTGTTCGCCACCAGCCAGCAGAATCAGCGGCCGGATTTGACGCCGCGACCGTTTGACCGTCAGCGCGACGGGCTGGTGATCGGCGAAGGCGCGGCGACGCTGATCCTCGAATCGCTGGAACATGCGCAGGCGCGCGGCGCGACGATTTACGGCGAGATTGTCGGCTTTGCCACCAACTGCGACGCCGCACATATTACTCAGCCGCAGCGTGAAACCATGCAGATCTGCATTCAGCAGGCGCTGGATGCCGCCGGTCTGACGGCCGCGGATATCGGTTATATCAGCGCGCACGGCACGGCTACCGATCGGGGCGATATTGCCGAGAGTCTGGCGACCGCGGCGATCTACGGCAACCGTACGCCAATTTCGTCGATGAAAAGTTATTTCGGCCATACGCTGGGCGCCTGCGGTGCGCTGGAAGCCTGGCTGGCGCTGGAGATGATGCGCGACGGTCGGTTTGCACCGACGATTAACCTGAGCGAGCCGGACAGCGCCTGCGGCGATCTGGACTACATCATGGGGGATTACCGCGCCATTGAGACCGAATTTGTTCAGTCGAACAATTTCGCCTTCGGCGGCATTAACACCTCGCTGGTTCTGCGCCGCTGGCCGTAGCCATATCCGAGCGGAACCGCCGCTCATCATGACGCAGGCGCCGTAAGGCGCCTGTTTTATGGCTGAACCGGGCCGAGACGTGCGCTGATAAAATCGATAAAGCTGCGCAGCCGGTTACTGACCGCGCTGTCGCTGTAGTACACCGCATTTATCGGCATGGCGAGCGGCAGCGTCTGCTCGGTCAGGATCGGCACCAGATCGCCGCGCTTCACGTCTTCACCAATCATAAAGTCGGACAGGCAGGCGATGCCGTTGCCATACAGGCACAGATGGCGATGGGTTTCACCGCTGTTGCTGGTCAGCCCCGGTTCGATCTCCAGTTGACGGCCGTCGGCGCAGGAGAGCGGCCAGCGGTTGAGCGCCACCAGATCGTTAAAGCCGATGCAGCAGTGCTGATGCAGATCCTCCACGGTGGTCGGCGTGCCGTATTTTTCCAGATAGGCCGGCGAGGCCAGCACCTGACGGTAGCTGTTCATCAGTTTGCGCGCCTTCAGGCTGGAGTCGGTGAGTTCCCCCACGCGAATGGCGATATCCACCTTGCGTTCGATCAGATTGATAAAGGTTTCCGACGAGACCAGCGACAGCGACATGTCGGGATACAGCGTGCGGAACTCGGCCACCAGCGGCGTCAGGACATGCAGCACCACCGGCGTGGCGGCATCGACGCGCAGCAGCCCCTGCGGCCGCTGGCGGCTCTCCATCAGCGTATTTTCCGCCGCCGCCATCTCTGTCAGCACCTTCTGCACCTGGCGGAAATAGCTTTCTCCTTCCTGCGTCAGACTGATTTGCCGGGTGGTGCGGTTGAGCAGGGTCACCCCCAGCTTGTTTTCCAGTTTTTTTACCGTGCGGCTCACCACGGAGTTGGCCTGGCCCAGGCGCTCCGCCGCGCGGCTGAAACTGCCGTTTTCCACCACCGTGACAAAGGTGATCAGTTCATCCGAATTCGCTTTCATTGTTGCTCCGCTAGCAAGGCTGACTTAAAACTTTGAGCATTTTTATCAGTTAAGCATAAAGGGGATAACGGGCGTCATCAATCTGAACCGGCGTGGCGGGAACTGAATGCGGCAGCAAATAAGCGACTATCTTTACAGACGGGGGACGCCTTTATGATTGAAAACCCGCAGCGTCGCCCCTATAACATTTAAGGTTATGCAGCGGAAAGCCTAACAAGCGGGCAGGAGCGGCGTATAATCAATTCATTGTTGGCGGGAATAATTACCGCCCTTTCATCCAACGGGAAATAGGCGAATAGCGTGCCGAAACGAACTTACGCCATGCGGTATGTCGCAGGCCAGCCAGTAGAACGCATTTTCCCTGGCACCCACAATGCCCCGTTGCCGCCGGGCGCCGCGTTGCCTACCGGCGGCGCGCTGCGGGTGATGGTCTGGAATATCTTCAAGCAGCAGCGCGCCGACTGGCTGTCGGTGCTGAAAAGCTTTGGCAAAGACGCGCAGCTGGTACTGTTACAGGAGGCGCAAACCACGCCGGAGCTGGTGCAGTTCGCCACGTCGAACTATCTGGCGGCCGATCAGGTGCCGGCTTTTTCCCTGCCGCAACATCCCTCCGGCGTGATGACGCTGGCGGCGGCGCACCCGGTGTATTGTTGCCCGCTGCGTGAAAAAGAGCCGCTGCTGCGTCTGGCGAAATCGGCGCTGATTACCGTCTATCCGTTATTTAACGATGAATTGCTGATGGTGGTGAACATCCATGCGGTGAACTTCAGCCTGGGCGTGGACGTTTACAGTAAACAGCTGGGGCCGATTGGCGAACAGATTGCCAGCCATCAGGGGCCGGTGATTATGGCGGGGGATTTTAACGCCTGGAGCCGCAGGCGCATCAATGCGCTGTATCAGTTTGCCAGCGATATGGCGCTGCGCGAGGTGAACTTTACTGACGATCATCGGCGCAAAGCCTTTGGCCGTCCGCTGGATTTTGTGTTCTACCGTGATTTGGGCGTGGCGGAGGCGTCGGTGTTGGTGACGCGCGCTTCGGATCATAATCCGCTGCTGGTGGAGTTTCAGCCGGCGCGTTAGCCTGATTGCAGGCAATAAAAAAGCACCTCGAAAGGTGCTTTTTTACGTTTACGCGCGGTCAGGTATCCGGCGAGGCATTGTTGTCCACAAACAACGTCAGCGTCAGGCCCGGCTGCAAGCTGCTGTTCTTGCGTTCGAGCGCGCTGTTCCAGCGCATCACGTCGTTAATTTCAACGCCGTGACGACGCGCAATGCTGGCCAGCGAGTCACCTTTGCGTACGCGGTAGGTGATGCTGCTGTTACTGCCGCCATTGCGGGCTACCTGCAGCGTTTGTCCAACCTTCAGCGTGCTTTTGCTGCGCAGGTTGTTCCAGCTCTGCAGATCGCTGGTGCTGAGGTTCAGCCGCTGGGCAATGCCCGATAAGGTGTCGCCGGAGCGCACTTTATAGGTACTGCCGCCGGTCAGGCCGCTGTTTTTCGCCAACTGGGTGGTTGGCTGTGTCACGGCAACCTCGCGGTTAGCCAGCGACCCTTTCAGCTGATCGGCATGCCCTTGGGGAACCATGATGTAATGAGGCCCGTTAGGCGCGGTCACACCTTTTTTGTAACCCGGATTAAACGCCTTAATCTTGGTCAGCGACAGCCCGGACAGCTCGGCCGCCTGGGTCAGACGCATCTGCTGGCCGACGTCGATACGCGCCAGCGCCCGGCTTTCATCCGTTTTCGGCAAACGCACGCCATACTTTTTGCTGTGCTTGATAATCTCGCTCAGCGCCAGCATTTTCGGGACATAGATTGACGTTTCACGCGGAAGCGACAATGCCCAGAAGTTGGTCGGTTTACCCTGGCGGCGGTTCGCCTTGACGGCGCGCATCACGCGACCTTCGCCGCTGTTATAGGCGGCAACGGTCAGCAGCCAGTCGCCCTTAAACATGCGGTTCAGGTATTCCATCATGTTCAGCGCCGCCGTGGTTGAGGCGACGACGTCACGACGTCCGTCATACCATTTGTTGTTCTTTAAACCATAGTTACGACCCGTTTGCGGCACGATCTGCCAAAGCCCTGCGGCGTTGGCGCTCGAGGTCGCGTGTGGGTCAAAAGCGCTCTCCACTATGGGTAGCAGTACCAGTTCCATCGGCATATTGCGTTTTTTAATCTGCTCGACTATCCAGTACATGTACGGCTCAGCCCGTAATGTTACATCGTGGAGATAGCTCTTACTTTTTAAATACTTTCTTTTTTGTTCACGGATCCGGGAGTTTTCCGGAACCTCCATCTTCAGCTCGTCGCTAATGAAGTTCCACAGATCTTGCTGCTGGGCGCTGTTGCCGTTTTTATTCAGCCACTGCGCCGAGCTCGCTCGACTATTTGCTGTGTACTTTCCTGCTTCACTTTCTTGACCTGCCGAAGACAAACTCTGTGCATGCTGTTCTGGAGCCGGCGCGTCCTGCTTGGACGACTGGCAACCAACAAGCAAGACTGAGGCGAGTAATATCGCTTTAGCCTTCATGTGTGTGTCAATGTGGTTGCTTAAAAGACGAGCAATAATACTGTGCTTCGCCAATCAACACAACCAAAAGCTTCAAAAGGTATCCTTCCGGCGGCGTAATTCGGAAAAAGCCGAAGCAAGGTCGTCCGGTGGAGAGTTAAAGCCTAATTCTTTTTGTAAATCAGTGTCATGGCAACGTAAGAATACGTTTATTTTTCGCTCTAATTGCAGGGTTGTCGGCAGGCTGGGTTGGCCTTTTGCCCGTAATGCCTCAACCTGTTGCTGATATGTTTCTATTTGTCGATCTTGCGGCAGAATAGCCCGTGCAAACTTAAGATTTGCCAGCGTATATTCATGAGCGCAGCAAATTAAGGTGTTATCGGGAAGTTGCATGAATTGTTGCAATGAGTGGTACATCTGCTCTGCGGTGCCTTCAAATAAACGTCCGCAGCCGGCGGAAAACAGCGTATCGCCGCAGAACAGATAAGGAGCGCTGTAAAAGGCGATATGGCCCAGCGTATGGCCGGGAACCGCCATCACCTGATAGTTTCTGCCGCCGACATCGATCGTATCACCGCCTTTAACCACCTGCGTCGCGCCTTTATCGGCGGTTTCCTGCGGGCCGTATACCGGCAGGGCCGGATATTGCGCGACAATTTGCGCGACGCCGCCCACGTGGTCGTGGTGATGGTGGGTCAGCAGGATGGCGTCCGGCGTCAGCTGCAGGCGCTGCAATGCCGCCAGCACCGGCGGCGCCTCGCCCGGATCGACAATGACGCAGCGGCCTTGCTGGTCGTCTAATAACCAAATGTAATTGTCCTGGAAGGCAGGAATGCTGATAAGATTCATGGGACACCTCTCGTTGGCAACGGCTTGAAAGAAGATAATAAATCATGAAACCAGCCCACACTCTACAAAAGCTTCATAGTCCGCAGTCGTGGGCCGAGTTGCCATGGGGGGAATATTATCGTGCAGCGCTGGAGCAGCAGTTGCAACCCTGGTGGCCGAAACTGTTTGGTTTTCATCTGTTGAAAATCGGCAGCCTGAGCGCGGAGCTGACCACTGACAAGTGCGCCATCTCCCACCAGGTCAACGTGGGGATGAGCGGCGCGGCGCTCCAGGTGCGCGCCGACGTCTACCAACTGCCGTTTGCCGCCAAGTCGGTGGATGCCTGCCTGCTGGCCCACAGCCTGCCCTACGCCGACGATCCGCACCGTATGCTGCGTGAGGTGGACCGCATTCTGGTTGATGACGGCTGGCTGGTGATCAGCGCCTTTAACCCGTTCAGCCTGCTGGGGCTGGCAAAACTGGTGCCGCGGCTGCGTCAGCGTCAGCCGTATGCCAGCCGCATGTTCACGCAGATGCGGCTGTTGGACTGGCTGAGCCTGTTGAATTATGAAGTGCTTTGTCAGACGCGCTTCCACGTGTTGCCGTGGCATCGCAAAGGGGGGCAGTTTCTCAGCACGCATCTGCCAGCGCTGGGCTGTATGAGCTTGATAGTGGCGCGTAAGCGCACCTTGCCGCTGACGCCGACGCCGCTGAGAATGGGGGCGCGTAAACCGTCCCTTGGCCGCGCGGTCGGCGCGACCAAGAGCTACCGCAAACTGCCGTAATCAGGCGTCCGGCTGATAGCCGCTGTCTTCCTGAGTCGGGTTGCCGGCCGCCTCGCGCGCCAGCACGTCGCAGCGTTCATTCTCCGGATGGCCCGCATGGCCCTTGACCCATTCCCACTGCACGGTATGGCGGGCGATCGCCAGATCCAGCCGTTGCCACAGATCGACATTCTTGACCGGCTTTTTGTCGGCGGTTTTCCAGCCGCGCTTTTTCCAGTTGTGGATCCACTGGGTGATCCCCTGACGGACGTACTGGCTGTCGGTGCTGAGCACCACCGCACAGGGGGCGGTCAGGGTTTCCAGCGCGACAATCGCCGCCATCAGCTCCATGCGGTTGTTGGTGGTGAGCCGATAGCCGGCGCTGAGGCTTTTTTCCGTCTGCTTGTAGCGCAAAATAGCGCCGTAACCACCGGGGCCGGGGTTGCCAAGGCATGAGCCGTCGGTGAAAATTTCTACCTGTTTGAGCATCTCTGGTAGACTCTTCCTAATTAGGTTTTAAAAGCCAAGTCTGACATAAACGAGCGCGATGAGCACTGCAATATGATCACTACACCAACCAGACAGATCGTTCTTGATACCGAAACCACCGGTATGAACAAGCTAGGGGTTCACTATGAAGGGCACCGCATCATCGAAATCGGTGCGGTAGAGGTGATCAACCGGCGTTTGACCGGCCGCCACTATCATGTGTATGTCAAACCCGATCGGCTGGTGGATCCGGAAGCCTACGGCGTTCACGGCATCAGCGATGAATTCCTGGCTGACAAGCCCACCTTCGATCAGATTGCCGACGAGTTTCTCGACTTTATCCGAGGCGGCGAACTCGTTATTCATAACGCATCGTTCGATATCGGCTTTATGGATCACGAATTCCGCATGCTGCAGCGGGATATCCCGAATACCGATACCTTCTGTACCATCACCGATAGCCTGATGATGGCGCGCCGCCTGTTCCCGGGCAAGCGCAACAACCTGGATGCCTTGTGCAGCCGCTACGAAATCGACAACAGCAAGCGTACGCTGCACGGCGCATTGCTCGATGCCGAGATCCTGGCGGAAGTCTATCTGGCGATGACCGGCGGCCAGACTTCGATGGCGTTCCAGATGGAAGGGGATACCCAGCAGAGCGACTCGGTGCAGGAGGTGCAGCGTATCGTGCGTCCGGCTAATGCGATGAAAGTGGTGTACGCCAGCGATGAAGAGCTGGTTGCCCATGAGGCGCGCCTGGATCTGGTGGCGAAAAAGGGCGGCGGCAACTGCCTGTGGCGCGTAGAATAACGGCGTTTCGCGGCGAAAAAAAGCGCAATAAAATCACTCGCTTGTCCGGTTAGCTGAAAAACTGTGCAAACGGCGTTTTTCCCGAAAAAAAGGCGTTGACGGAATGCGCGCTCATCCGTAATATTCGCGTCGTTCCCCCGCAAGAGGGAACGACGCGGAGCGGTAGTTCAGTTGGTTAGAATACCTGCCTGTCACGCAGGGGGTCGCGGGTTCGAGCCCCGTCCGTTCCGCCACTATTCAGGCCCGATGTTATTAACAAATAACATCGGGCCTTTTCGTTTCTGCGATTCAGCGCATCCTGCGCCGCGCGGTGTGCGCAGCGTCGGGTTCAGCGCGTCAGCAGCCAGCGGGCGCTGTGCTCGTCGGTCACCAGCCCATTGATCCAGCCGCCTTTCAGCGCCGCCAGTATCGCCGGCCGTTTATCTTCACCGCAGGCTGCGGCGATGCGCGGGCAATCGCTGCGGCGGATATCGTAGCTGGTATTGCGCCGGTTGATCGCACAGTCGAGCACTTCCCCGTCACCGTCGATAAAGCGCCCCAGAATTTCACCGACCCCACCGAGAGCGGTCAGCTCGGCGAGCTGCGGCTGGTCGATAAAGCCGTCTTTGAAGATCGGGCTTTGCGTGCCCAATGCGCCGATGCCGACAAAGATCACGTCCGAGTTTTCCGCCACCGCCGAGACGTTGCGGTACAGCCGGCTGCCGCTCCACATGGCGTGTTCCTGCGTGGTTTGCGCGTAGCGCGGTGCGGGCCATTGGTAGTACTTCGCCTGGATTTTCCGCGCCAGCAGCAGCGGCACATCGTCGTAATAGTTACACTCGCCGTTTTCGTTCATGGCGCTGATCAGGGCGACGCAGCGGGCGTTCTGGCTGCTGAAGTCGATGCGGTGGATGGTTTTTTTCAGCGTCAACCCGGAGCCGATGCCGATCACCTTGGCCTCGGCGTCACGCAGGTAGCGCGCCATGATTTGCTGGCAGCCGAAAGAGACGCTGTCCAGCGTTCCCTTGCCGCCGTAAGCCGGCACCACGTTACACTCCAGCAGGCGATATTTTTCCTGCAGCAGCTGCGCATAGTCCAGACAGTTGGCCACCGGGTGATGCAGCCCGATCGAGACAATGCCTTCTTCCTTTGCCGCCGCGATCAGCCGTTGCACTACCGGCCGTGATGTGCCGAGCTGGCTGGCGATTTCGCTCTGGTTAAGACCGGCGATGTAGTACATCCACGCGGCGCGGACCTTTTGATCCAGCCGGATATCATCTTCTTTACTCACGAACTTTGCCTCAGGTAAAAGCCGCACGCCCGCCCCCGGTAGCGGCGTCATGCGCGCGGGGGAGCCTCTGCCAGCGCGCTGTCCGCATGTGAATGAAAGCGGAAAAGCGCCTGTCGGAATAAGGCCTTCATTGTGTCGTCAGCTATGTCTTCAGGCAAGTTATTTGCTCACTATTGGTCATATGTAATTTTATTGGTCTTTTGCTCTTTTGTGATCCATGGCTCTTATTCAACTCAAATGATCATCTACAGTGGGCGGCATAACCGTACTGGGGAGTTGAATCATGAACAACGATCAAAACACGTGGCTGCATATCGGTCTGGGATCTTTTCACCGCGCGCATCAGGCGTGGTATCTGCACCGTCTGATCGCCGGCGGTGACCGGCGCTGGCATATTGCCGCCGGCAATATCCGTAATGATGCGGAACAGGTGGTGCAGGCGCTGGCGGCGCAAGACGGGCGCTATGTGCTGGAAACCGTCAGCCCGGACGGCGAGCGCGAGTATGAAGAGATTACTTCGATTCAGACGCTGTTGCCGTGGCAGCCGGATCTGCAGCCGCTGATTGAGGAGGGCGCCCGGCCGCAGACGAAAGTGATCGCGTTTACCGTGACCGAAGGCGGCTACTACCTGAATACCCGCCACAAACTGGACGTGGAGAATGCCGATTTGGCGGCCGACCTGAACGGCGACTGCAAAACCATTTACGGCGCGATTACCAAAATTCTGGAACAGCGGATGGCGCAGAATGCCGGGCCGTTAACGCTGCTGAGCTGCGACAACGTGCGCCACAACGGCGATCGCTTCCACGACGGGCTGACGGAATTCCTGCAGCTGACCGGCAAAAGCGCGGTCAGCGACTGGCTGGCGGCCAACGCCAGCTGTCCGAATACCATGGTTGACCGCATCACGCCGCGTCCGGCGGCGGATCTGCCGGCGCGCATCAAGGCGCAAACCGGGATCGACGATCAAGCGCCGGTGATGGGGGAGAGCTTTATCCAGTGGGTGGTGGAAGACAATTTCCGCGCCGGATGCCCGGACTTGGCCGCCGTGGGCGTGGAGCTGGTGGAATCGGTGATCCCTTACGAAGAGGCGAAAATCCGCATTCTTAACGCTTCGCACAGCTGCATCGCCTGGGCCGGTACGCTGCTCGGTCAGCAATATATCCATGAGAGTACGCTGACCGCCGCGGTTTACGCCATTGCCGACCGCTATGTCACACAGGACGTGATCCCAAGCTTAGGGGACAACGGCATCGATCTGCCCACCTACCGCGACGTGGTGCTCAAGCGTTTCACCAATCCCCATATTCAGGATACCAACCAGCGGGTGGCGGCGGACGGCTTCTCCAAGATCCCGGCGATGATTGCACCTACCCTGCAGGAGTGCTACCAGCGCGGCGCGCGGCCGGAGGCCACCGCCATGCTGCCGGCGCTGTTCTTTGTCTTTATGGAGCGATGGCATCAGGGGGGGCTGCCGTACGACTATCAGGACGGCATTCTCAATGCGCCGGCGGTGCATGCGATGTTCGAATCGGACGATCCGATTGCCGCCTATGCGCAGGACAGCGCGCTGTTTGGCGAACTGACGCAGCGGGCGGATTTTGTCGCGCTGCTGCGCGAGAAGATTGCCGCGGTTTACGCGCTGATTAACTGAGGGGCGGCTATGTATTTAGGCATCGATCTTGGCACATCCGAAGTCAAGGCGCTGATCGTGGATGAAAATGGCGCGATTGTCGCCAGCCACAGCGCGCCGCTGACCATCCAGCGGCCGCAGCCGCATTGGTCGGAACAAGCGCCGCAGGCCTGGTGGGAAGCGACGGACTATCTGATGGCCACGCTGCGTGAAAAGTGCGGCCAGCACTGGTCAGCCATCAAGGCGATAGGGCTGTCCGGGCAGATGCACGGCGCGGTGTTGCTGGATGACAACGATGAGGTTATTCGGCCGGCTATTTTGTGGAACGACACCCGCAGCGCGCAGGAGTGCGTGGAACTGGAAGACATCGCGCCGGAACTGCATCAGGTGGCCGGCAATCTGGCCATGCCGGGCTTCACCGCGCCGAAGCTGCTGTGGGTGCGCCGCCATGAACCGGACAATTTTGCCCGCATCGCGACGGTACTGCTGCCGAAGGATTATCTGCGCTACCAAATGACCGGTAAAAAAATCTCCGATATGTCGGACGCAGCCGGCACGCTGTGGCTGGACGTGGCGCGCCGCGACTGGTCGGACGCGCTGTTGGATAAGTGCGGCCTGTCGCGGCGTCATATGCCGGCGCTGGTGGAAGGCTGTGAGGTTTCCGCCACGCTGGAGCCGCAGCTGGCCGCGCGCTGGGGGCTGAACCCATCGGTGCTGGTGGCCGGCGGCGGCGGTGATAACGCCGTCAGCGCCATCGGCGTCGGCGCGGTGTCGCCGGGCGATGCGTTTATTTCGCTGGGCACCTCCGGCGTGCTGTTTGTGGTGACGGAGGCTTACCGGCCGGCGCCGCAGTCGGCGGTGCACGCTTTTTGTCACGTGCTGCCGAATCTGTGGCACCAGATGAGCGTGATGCTCAGCGCCGCCAGCTGTCTGCAGTGGTTCTGCCGGCTGGTGGGGGTCACGGAAAACGCGCTGCTGGAGGAGATCGCCCAGCTGAGCGAGGAAGAAAAAGCCGCCGCGCCGCTGTTTCTGCCGTACCTGTCCGGCGAACGCACGCCGCATAACGACCCGGATGCGGGCGGCATGTTCTGGGGGCTGAACCATGCCAGCCAGCGCGCATTGATGGGCTACGCGGTGCTGGAAGGCGTGAGCTTCGGCATGGCGGACGGACTGCGGGTGCTGCAGGAGAGCGGCACCCGTATCGAACAGTGTTCGCTGGTGGGCGGAGGCGCCCGCAGCCCGTTCTGGGCGCAGCTGCTGGCAGACATCCTGAATTTGCCGGTGGTGACGCATAAAGGCGGCGAAACCGGCGGCGCGCTGGGCGCGGCGCGTCTGGCCTGCCTGGCGGCCGGCAAGCCGCTGGCGGCGGTGTGTGAAAAGCCGGAAATCTTCCGCACCTGGCGGCCGGAGGCGGCGCGCCATCAGCGGCTGATGACGCGCTATGCGCAGTTCAATGCGCTGTATGTCAACGACCTGAATTACCGTAAGCACTGATTTTAATAACAATAATACATCGCGGCCGCTCGCAGGGCGGCCCTCGGTACCCTGAAAACGAGGTCATTATGTCGGTAAACAACAAACAGTGGCTCGGACTGCCCCTGAACCTGATATGGGGATATATCGCCATTGCGGTCTTTATGACCGGCGACGGTTTCGAGCTGGCCTTCCTGTCGCACTACATTAAAGAGCTGGGCTTTACGCCGGCGCAGGCCTCTTTCGCCTTCACCCTTTACGGGCTGGCGGCGGCGCTGGCCGCCTGGATCTCCGGCGTGGTGGCGGAGATTATCACTCCGCAGAAAACCATGATGATCGGCTTTGTCATGTGGTGCATTTTCCACGTGCTGTTCCTGGTGTTCGGCCTGGGCGATGCCAACTATCCGCTGATTCTGCTGTTTTACGGCATTCGCGGCCTGGCCTATCCGCTGTTCTTGTATGCCTTTATCGTCGCCATCGTGCATAACGTGCCGAGCGACAGGGCGAGCTCGGCGCTGGGCTGGTTCTGGGCGGTGTATTCCATCGGCATCGGCGTGCTCGGCAGCTATATTCCGAGCTTTACCATTCCGCAGATCGGTGAGTTGGGCACCCTGTGGCTGGCGCTGGTGTTCTGTGTGATCGGCGGCATTATCTCGATGGTGGCGCTGCGCAATACCGAAACGCCGCGCCATATGCGCAACCTCACCACCCGCGAGAAGTTCGGCGAACTGAGCCGCGCGGTGACGCTGCTGTACACCAACCGCAGCATTCTGCTCTCCAGCATGGTGCGTATTATCAACACGCTGTCGCTGTTCGGCTTTGCGGTCATTATGCCGCTGATGTTCGTCGATGAGCTGGGCTTCACCACGCCGGAGTGGCTGCAGGTATGGGCGGTGTTCTTCTTTACCACCATTTTCTCCAACGTATTCTGGGGCATTGTGGCGGAGAAGATGGGCTGGATGAAGGTGGTGCGCTGGTTCGGCTGCGTAGGCATGGCGCTCTCCAGTCTGGCGTTTTACTACATCCCGCAGCATTTCGGCCATAACTTCGCCATGGCGTTGATTCCGGCGGTTGCCCTGGGGATCTTCGTCGCGGCATTCGTGCCGATGGCGGCGGTGTTCCCGGCGCTGGAGCCGAAGCATAAAGGCGCGGCGATTTCGGTGTATAACCTGTCCGCCGGCATGTCGAACTTCCTGGCGCCGGCGATTGCGGTGGTGCTGCTGCCGTACTTCAGCACCATCGGCGTGGTGGTGGCGTACACGGCGCTGTATGTGCTGGCGTTTTTCCTCTGTCCGCTGATTCGCGTCGAGCAGCCGGGAATTGGCCGGCAGACAAGCGGCGAGGGCGAAACCGCCGGGATATCGTCATAAGGGAAAAGCGGGGGCGCGGCGCGCCCCCGTTCGGGCAGGGATCAGAACAGTACCGAGTAGTTCAGACCAAAGGTGCGGCCGCGGCCTTTGTAGCTATACAGCTCAGGCGCGCCGTAGGTCGGGCTGTACAGGTACGGCGCCCGCTGGCCCCAGGTGGTGGTGTAGTCTTTGTCCAGCAGGTTCTCGATGCTGAAGCTGATTTTCCCCACCGGCAGCATGTAGCTGCCCAGGAAATCGACGGTGTTATAGCCGTCGATTTTTTTACCGTCGGCATCGGAGACGTCAAAGGTCTGCTGCGACTGCATGCGCAGGTTCCAGTCGCCCGGCGCCCAGGCGACGTAAGCGGTGGCTTTTGACGGGCTGGCGGTATCGACCGTCAGTTTCTCCCACTTGCCGTCAACCTTGGTCTGCGACTTGATCAGGTTGAAGGTTGCGCCAGTGCTCCATTCGCCGTCGTCGAAGAAGTAATCCACCGCCCCTTCCACGCCGTAAATCCGGCGCTTATCGTCGTCGAGGTTGATGGTCATATCGGTCTTGTTGATCGAAATGGTCTTGTCGGACAGCGAGTAGTAAGCCGCCACCTGCGTGCGCAGGTTATCGCCGGTGTAGCGCCAGCCCAGCTCGTAAGCGTTGACCTTGATGCCGTCGAGCTTGGAGTCATTGACGTTGACGCTGTTTTTCAGCTGATAGTGGCCGTTAACCAGATCATAGTTGCCAGAACCGTAGTATTTGGCGATATCCGGGATCTCGAAGCCCTGCGAGAAGTTGAACCACAGCTGCTGGCGTTCGGTCAGGTGTGCCAGCAGGCCGGCGTTGAACAGCGCGTTGTTGTAGCTGGTTTTACCGCCCGGCACGGCGTCGGCGGAGTTGGCCAGGCCGTTGGCGATGCCCTGCTGCTGCGCGTAGCCGACGAAATCATCCACCTTGTTCTCGGTGTACTGATAGCGCACGCCGCCGCTCAGGGTGAAGATTGGGTTGATGTCGTAGCTGGCCTGCAGGAACGGCGCCAGGTTGGTGGTGGTGTAGCTGGGGTAACGGCCGACGTTGTAGCTGTTCTCCAGGTGCATGCCGCCGGACTGCTTCGCCTTATCCAGATCGAAGAACTGCTGGTTGGCGTTAAAGCTTTCATGCTCGGCGTCGACGCCGTAGGTCAGCGTCAGGCCGTCGACCGGCTTGCTGTTCAGCGTCAGCTTGCCGCCGTAGAAGTCGGTTTTCTGCTGCGACGCGCCGATGCTGGTGACGTCGCCCTGTTTGCTCAGGGTCGGGAACGGGTAGAAGGTCAGCGACTCATCGCGGTAATAGACCTGCGCCACCAGATCCTGGCCCCAGAAATCGGTGTTGGAGTACTGCAGGTTGATCAGATGACGTTCGGTGCCGGGAATACGGTCGGAGTTGAGATTACCGCTGTTGGAGGCGGTGCCGTTGCCGGTGACCGCCGAGAAATTCTCTCCCAGATACAGGCCGTGGTCGCCGTCGGACTGGCTTTTGTAATATTGGGTGGTCAGCTGCAGCTGCTGGTGGTCGTCAATATTCAGGGTGCCGGTGCCCATCACGTCGATGCGGTCGGAATATTGCAGGCCGGTTTGGGTATTGTCGATCAATACCTCTTTGCCCTTGCCGTCATACCAGCCGCCGTAGCGCTGATAGGAGACCGACAGGCGCCCGGAGGCGTGTTCGTTACCGCCGCTGACCGCCGCCGCCACGTTTTCATCGTGGTCGTTATGGCCGCCGAAGCCGGTTTTGCCGCCGATTTGCAGCTCCACCTGTTTTTCCTGCTGGCCTTTTTTGGTGACGATATTCACCAGGCCGCCGGTGCTGCCGCCGCCGAACAGCGAAGTAGCGCCGGAGATCACTTCAATATGGTCGATATTGAACGGGTCGATCGAATCGAGCTGACGGCTGTCGGTGCGCGAGGAGTTCTGGCGCACGCCGTCAATCATTACCAGCATCGAACGGCCGCGCATGTTCATGCCGTAGTTGGTGCGCCCCTGGCTGCTGACGTCCATCCCCGGGATCAGCTGGGCGAGGATCTCTTTGATCTCTTTGCCGCCCTGCACCTGCTGTTCAATTTCCTGGCTTTCAATCACCCAGGTTGTCTGCGCCATTTCCGTCGCGCTGCGGTGCATACGGTTGGCGGAAACGACCAACTGGTCTTCATTTTTTTGATCGTCCGCCCAGGCGGTCGGCGCCAGCATGGCCAGCAGGCAGGGATTCAGTATCCAGAGGTGCTTGCGTTTCATCGTTATTCTCAATCTTTCCCGTTGTTGTGATTATTGCGCATCCCGGCGGCGGACGCGGCTTCGCGCGCCTTGCTCGCCGCAGGGATGAATATTAAAAACTAAAATTCAGAATAATTCAGCATAGATTGCTCATTTCGTGCTGTCGCCCCGGATTGTTGGCTACGCCACTGAATCAGCGACGGGCTTGAGGTTAAATCAAACGCTTCCTGCCCCAGCGCCCGGTTGAGAATGCGCGCCGCGCGCCAGGCCATCAGGCTGAGCTGCGGTTCGGCGATGCCGTGGCTGTGCATGCCGGCATTGACGGCAAACAGGCAGTTTTCCGCCGGCCCGTCCCATTCCAGCGTAAAGTCCGGCGCCACGCGATAGTTATCGTCGTCGGTCAGCCGCAGCCGGTCGGCCAGCGGCGCCAGAAACGCCGGGCGCTCCGGCTGATAGCCGGTGGCGAAAATCACCACGTCGCTGTCAAAGGTCTCTTTGCCCTGATCGAGGTGGTGGTGGGTGACCAGCTGGTAGCCGTTGCCCTGCGGCTGCATCGCCGCCAGCGAACGGCTGGGCAGCAGGCGCGCCCAGGGCGTTTCGCGCAGCACTTCAAAGCGGTGATACATGGCGCGGTAAATCGCCAGCAGCGACTCGGTGGTGATGCCGTCCGAGGTCATCTTCTGCTCCGTCAGCATGCGCTGCTTGGCGCTGTCGTTCAGGGTATAGAAGCTTTCCACGTAGTCCGGCGTAAAGTACTCGTTGGCGAACGCCGCTTCGTCCAGCGCATTGTAGTTGTTGCGGCGCGATACCCAGTTGAGCTGTACCGGCTGGCCCCACTCGCCGCGGAAAATATTCAGGAACAGATCGGCGCCGCTCTGGCCGCCGCCGACCACGGTGACGCGTTTGCCGGCCAGATCCGGGTTGCGCAGCGCCATTTCGCTGGCGTGGAAGCAGCGATCGTTCTGCTCGCTGACGCACTCCGGCAGCAGCGGTTTTTTACCGATGCCAAGGCACACGTGGCGCGCCCGGAAGGTGCCGCGCTGGGTGGTGACCTCAAACAGCCGCTGCGTATCGTTGAATTCCACCCGTTGGATCTCCTGGCTGAATGCCAGCGAGCTGAGTCCGTTGGCCGCCCAGTCAAGGTAGTCGGCAAACTCTTCGCGCGATACGGTGCGCTGTTCGGTGGTCAGGAAGCGGTAGAACTTTTTACGTTTTACCAGATAGTTGAGAAAGCTGTACGGGTTGGTCGGCGCCACCGCACTGACCAGATCCTTGAGAAAGCTGGTTTGCATATGGCAATCCGGCACCATCATGCCCGGGTGCCAGGAGAAGTGCGGCTTGCGTTCGAGAAACAGGCTGTTGAAACCGTCGACTTCGCTGCCCAACGCGGCAATGCTGAGGTTGAACGGACCGATACCGATGCCGATGAAATCGAGGGGCTGATTCATTGGGCAGACTCCTTGGAGACCAAATAAAGCGGGTTATCCAGATCCTGCAGATAGTTCGGCAACATGCGGCTGCCGCCATCGTGTTCTGAATAGGTAAGTTTCACCGGGTTGAGCACCACGCGAATAATTTGTGGTTTAAACAGACTGAAAAGTGCAAAGCGTTCCGCCATGTCCGGGTGCTGCGCCATATAGTCTTGCAGCACCGTCGCCAGCAGTTGATAAAAACGTTCTTCGCTGATTTGGCAACTGGCCATCAGCGGGGAGATAAAGCGCAGCACGGTGACAAAGTGGCCGGTCTGCAGATCGTGAATCAGGTAGTCGGCCGGCAGGCGCACGGTGACGTCCTTCACCGACTGCGGCAGCGACGCCGCTTCGGCAAATTCCTGCTCCACCAGGCGCATATCGCCCTGAAAATCCTTCAGCAGCACGCGCTGCGGCACGTAATCCTTCATCACCAGCGTGATGTTCTGGCCGTGGGCGATCAACGCCACGCCGTAGCGGCACATCAGGTGGTACATCGGGATCACCACCGCCCGGAACATCTGCGTCAGCCAGGCCTCGGCGCTGAGGCCGGAGCGCTCAATATAGGCGGCGATCAGCGGCTGGCCGTGGTTGTCGGTTTCCATCAGCGTCGCCATCAGTATCGCCTGCTCACCTTCCTGCAGATAGCCGGACGGATTTTCACGCCAGATCACGCCGAGCATCTCCTGATAGCGGTAGGGCGCCTGCGGCAGGCTGGCGTAGGTCTGGTGCGCCATGTAGCCGGCCGCCGGTTCGCCCAGAATCTGGGCGCCGCTGGCGCGCAGCGTGGCGTCGCCGGCGAAGATCTGCTGCAGCCAGCGGGAGGCCGCCGGGCCGGCGCCGATATATTTACCGGGAATGCCGCGGTAGCAGGAGGTGTTGTAAATGGTCAGCGGCAGCTTGATATCAAAGGCCGAGCGGCGGCTGACGTTGGTCAGCGTGCGCAGCGATTGCTGGGCCAGATAGCGATCGCCGAATTCCCCCAGCTCCACCAGTTCGCCGCTCGCCAGCTGCGGCAGGAAGTGCAGGGCGACTTTCTGCTGCCACTGCCACGGATGCAGCGGCACGGGAATCCAATCCTGCGTCAGCTTCAGTTCCTGCCAGCGCCGTTCGAAACGCTGACGCTCACTGACGTCCATGGCGCTGTCCAGCAGGTTATCCAGCGGATAGTCGTCATCGGCGCACCAGACGAAGCTGTCGCGCCGCGCCGCCACCCAGTGCAGGCAAAACTGCCCCTGATACTCCGGCGCATAGCGCTGCAGCGCCTCCAGCCCCCAGCCGCGCCGGCCTTTATTGAAGATAAACTTCGGGTGGCCGGCCAGCAGGCACTGCTGCTCATCAGGATCCAGTGCGATCAGATCCTGGGCGCTCATGCCGTGGCGCGCCGCCCGCAACTGCAGATCGCCGCGCAGGGTGGCGTACAGATCTTCCAGGTGCTCGGCGATTTGCGCGTCGCTCATGGTCAGCACCTGCGCCAGCTGGCGCAGCGTCTGGTCTGCCGCCAGCGGCTGGTCGCCGCAGGAGAGCGAATCGGCGTCGATATGCAGCCAGCCCCAGATGCCGCGCCGGGCGCGGAAGCGGTAGACCGTATCCCCCAGCGCGATGCGCTGCCAGCCCTCGGTTTCGGCTTCGGCGCGCAGCGTGCGTTCATACTCAAGTTCCGCCAGGATCTTGGCGATCATCTGGCGGTTGACGTGCTGCCAGTCCGTGTATTCCGTGAGATTCATACCGCTTGCCCCTGGAAGAAATCGTGACGTTGGTTGACGATCAGGCGTGAGCGCTTATGCGGAAAATCAAACTCCTTCACCGTCTGGTAGCCGGCCGCCGGCAGATGGCGGAACAGGCGCTGATTGTCGGCGCGCGGCTCGGCCACCACGCGGGTGGTGCGCGGCTCGTCCAGATAGAGATAGTGGGTCAGCCCGCGCAGCCAGCTGCGGATAAACTGCGCGCCGCGCCACGCTTCTTCGCCCACCAGCATATGCAGGCCGCGGTCGAACGGCTGCCAGCGGTAGTGGCGGCCGATGCGGTCTTCCGCCGCCCAGTAGACTTCGAAATAGCCGAACGGCTGGTCGTCGAAGCAGCCCAGCAGCGGGTAGCAGTAGCTGGAATCCAGCTGACGCTGCAGATAGGCCGCCTGTTGTTCCTGCGGGCCGGTCATCTCCCAGAATGCGGCGACGCGCGGGGCGTTCATCCAGCGGGTGAAGCGCTCCGCATCCTGCGCCACTTCCGGCAGGCGGAAGCTCAGCGTGTGCTTGATCTGCGGGTCGAAACGGCGATAGACCTCGCCCTGCGGACGCGCCGGGCGCTGCGGAAACCACAGCTCGCGCTCTGCGTCGTACTGCATCTGTCCGCCGGCCGGCGCGCGCGGTGCCGTCAGCCACAGCGGCAGCTGGTAAAAGGCTTCACGCGCCAGATAGTCGCCGTGCGCCAGGGCGAACAGCGCCTGCGCCTGCGGCTCTTCACGCCATGCGGCATACGGCAGGGCGATGCCCGTCAGCTGCGGCGCGGCGACCAACAGCTGATCCAGCGCCTGCACCAGCCAGCCGTCGGGCAGGGCGACGCCCGGCGGGTGCAGTACCGCGCTGCCGTCCAGCCCGAGGCTCAGCGGCAGGTTTTGCGCCAGCATTTCGCAGCGGAAGCCGGCGGCGGCATGCATCAGTTTGGCGATCGACATTATTTATCCTCCTGCGCGCGCAGCGGGTTGGTGAAATCAAAGTAGATCACCGCAGGGTCGACGATGGTGTTTTCGTTATGGTCGTGCAGGTAACAGAAGAAGTTGCCCTTGCAGTTCCAGTGGCTGCTGTCCAATACGTAGTCCAGACAGCGGGTGTCGAGCGCCGTGGCGCGCAGGCCGGCCAGCGCGTCGCGCACCTGTCCCATCAGGTTTTGTTCACTGTCGAAACCGGCGGCGGCCATCGCGGCGGTGACCGCCAGCGTGGAGTTCACCAGCAGGTAGTAGGGGAAGTAGCGCAGCAGTTGCTGTTCGCTAAAGCGGTTTTCCGCTTCGGCTTCGCCGATCTGATCGAGCCACGGCGTCGCGCTGTGGGTAAAACCGCTGCCCTGACAGTCGCGGTACAGCATGCCGACCGGCAGATCCTGCTGCATCTCCACCAGAATATTTTGCTGGTGCGCCAGCAGCACCAGGCCGTAGTCCGCTTCGGTACTGAACAGCGGCAGCAGCACGTGGTTGCAGTAAGCGTCCAGCCAGCAGCGCGCGGCCTGCGCCAGCGGCAGATCAAGGCGTGCGGCCAGGCGGCGCACCGCCGCCGCCAGCAGGCTGTCGCCGCCGTCCGGCGCGGCCTGGGTCAGCGTCACCAGCACGTTGGTTTGCGTATCAGGGCGATCGAACAGCAGGTTGACCCGCAGCGCCATCAGGCTCTCTTCCTGAATCTCGCCGTCTGCGGAGCGCAGACCGGCCCAGCCGTCTTCCTGCATCACGCGCATGGTGGGGTAGCGCGCCTGCAGCGTCTGCCAGCGCTCGGTTTGCGCCAGCCGCGCCAGACGCATGCCGCGTTTGACTTCTTTGACCGACAGCGTACGCACCGAGTTGGTCAGGCGCACGCTGAGGGAGAATTTGATCATGTCGCGGTTGCTTTCGCTGTACAGCGAGCGGGAGGAACTGGTCGGCAGCCAGCGTGCGCCGGCCTCGCCCAGATCGCGCAGCAGCCCCTGTTCAACCAGCGACTGGCACCACGGCTGGGCCAGCAGATGGTCGGCCTGCCACGGATGCATCGGCAGCAGCCAGACGTCATCGGTAAAATGCGCCAGCAGCTGCGGCGCGCTTTCGGCGGCAAAACGCTGCAGCCGCTGTTGCAGCGTCAGAGTCAGGCTGTCGCCGCACACCACGCGCTTGTCGGCGGCAAACCAGCGCAGCGGGAAGCGCGCGCCGAAGTCCGGCAGATAGCGCCGCGCCTGCTGCGGATCGAACGGTTCGTGGGATTTCGGCGCCGGGTGGAACGCGTGGCCGACCAGCAATCCCTGTTCCGCCTGCGCGAAGTTCAGCGGCCGGTCGCGCAGCGTCGGCCAGTCGAGACGCACGGCGATCGCCTGCTGCGTATTGTCGTGGCTCTCCAGCACGCGCTGGCGGAAGCGCGCCACGGTCTGGTCGTTCAGTTCGCCTTTTACCGCAGGCTTGGCCAGCAGCAGATCCACCAGTTGCTCGACGCTGAGCGCCGTCGCCTGACCGTCGTCTGACTGATGCAGATAGGCCGGGAACAGGTAGTGGTGGTGCTGCGTCGGTGAGGTGTAGCGCAGATTAATGCGGATAGCCTGATGGTGATTAAGAGGAATATGGAGCTGAGGATGTTGCTGGTGGTCGGTGGCCGGAAGAACTTGCCAATCCCGGGTTTCGCGCATTAATGCGTTGAGAAAACACTGCGCAGCCACATCGTTCTTTGCGGTTGCAAACTGAATAGTCATGATCCCAGATTCACTATGAAACAATTGAGAATGATTCTTATATCAAGAATGGTTCACATTCACAATAATCCCGTGGTACAATTTTTAGCATAAATCGTACGTAAAACTCTTATTTTCTTAACGGTTACTTTACTTTTCATGAGCCTATCCCCACAACCGGACGTTCTTGCAGGCGACAACATTGCGCCTGCCAACTGGCCCCTGGCGTTCTGTGCCGGCTTATTGGGCATCGGGCAAAATGGTTTATTGGTGGCGCTGCCGGCATTGGTCAGCATGACCCACCTGTCTCTGTCGGTCTGGGCAGGATTATTGACGCTCGGTTCGATGCTGTTTTTAGTCGGTTCCCCCTATTGGGGACGGCAGTGCGAAGTGCGCGGCTGTAAATATGTGGTGCTGATGGCGCTGGGCGGCTATCTGCTCAGCTTTGCGCTGCTGGCGCTGGCGGTATGGGGGTTGGCGGCAGGCTGGCTGCCCCCGCTGGCGGGCCTCGGCGCGCTGGTGGCGGCGCGTATTCTGTACGGCCTGACGGTGTCCGGCATGGTGCCCGCCAGCCAGACCTGGGCGCTGCAGCGCGCCGGCCATGAGCGTCGCATGGCGGCGCTGGCTACCATCAGTTCAGGGCTGAGCTGCGGCCGTCTGCTGGGGCCGCTGTGCGCGGCGCTGGCGCTCTCCCTACATCCGATGGCGCCGCTGTGGCTGATGGCCCTGGCGCCGTTGCTTGCCCTGCTGGTGGTGTGCCGCCAGCAGAACGATCCGCCGCTGCCGCCGGTGGCGCAGCAGCAAAACCGTTTGCAATGGCATATGCTGCCGTACCTGCTGTGCGCTCTGCTGCTGGCGGCGGCGGTCAGCCTGATGCAGCTGGGGCTGGCGCCGCATCTGACCCCGCTCTTCCAGAATTCGACAACGCTGGTCAGCCACCATGTGGCGATCCTGCTGAGCGTGGCGGCCGGCTGTACGTTGCTGGCGCAGTTTCTGGTGGTGCGGCCGCAGCGTTTTCCGCCGGCGCAGCTGCTGCTAATTGCCGCGCTGCTGATGGTGGTAGGGTTGGCGCTGATGTGCGCGCAGCCGCTGGCGCTGTTTTATCTGGGCTGTGCGCTGACGTCATTTGGCGCAGCGATGGCCACGCCGGGTTACCAGCTGCTGCTGAATGACAAACTCTCTACCGGCAAAGGTTCCGGGGTTATCGCCACCAGCCACACGCTGGGCTACGGGCTGAGCGCTTTGATGGTGCCAGCGGTGGCGAAATTTTACGGCGAGTCGCAGCTGATTGCGGCGGCGCTGGCGATGGCCGTCCTGCTGGGCGGCGTAAGCGGCTGGCTATGGCGCCGGCGAGAAAAATAAATAAGCGGGAGAGGCCGTCAGATGTCCGCGAGCTATCGTATTTTTGATGTTCAGTTAACCGAGAAACGCCAGATTTCCCCGTCGCTGGTGCGTTGCGTCTTCAGCGGTCCGCAGGTGAGCCGGATGAAGCTGGAAGCGCCGGACCAGCGTATCAAGCTGCTGTTCCCGAGTGCGGAAGGGCAGGCGTTGCAGCTGGCGAACGGCGATGACTGGTATCGCGACTATATGGCGATACCGAAGGCGCAGCGGCCGGTGATGCGCACCTATACCCTGCGTGCGCTGCGCAGTGAGCGGCAGGAGATGGACGTTGAGTTTGTGCTGCACGGCGACAGCGGCCCGGCCTCCGCCTGGGCAACGCATGCGCAGGTGGGCGACGCCATTCAGATTGTGGCGCCCAACGCCGATTTTGCCGGCGACAGCGGCGGTTATGAATGGGCGCCGCCGGCGCAGATGAACCAGGCGCTGCTGATTGCCGATGAAACCGCGCTGCCGGCGGCGATGGGCATTCTTGAACGTCTGGCGCAGCAGGACAACCCGCCGCGGGTGCAGGCCTTTTTTGAAGTGCCGCTGGCCGGCGACTGCGTCAGCGTGGCGCAGTTCCCGTTTGCCGAGGTGTTCTGGCTGCCGCGTGACGTCGGGCCGCAGCAGTTGCACGGCACGCTGCTGCTGGAGTCGGTGCGCCGCCGGGTGACGATTCCCGATTCTGCGCGCGCCGAAGCGCAGTCGCTGGCGGAAAACAGCCTGGGCGGCGAGGTACTGTGGGAAAGGGCTGAGGGCGCCTGCAGCTTTTACGCCTGGGTCGCCGCCGAATCGTCGACGGTGAAATCGCTGCGCCGCTATCTGGTTGGTGAATGCGACCTGGATCGTTCCACGGTCAACTTTATGGCCTACTGGTGCTGATAGCGTAAATCGCCAGGTTAGTGGCTTAATAAGTTATTATTTTCACAATGGGGTTGCTGCTTAATAAGGCTGATAACTTAATGGGTTATCAGCTTTTTTAGTTATTAATTAAATAAGCTATTAAGTTAATAATTTATCGATTTAATCACGACGACTGCGTTGATGTTAGCTTGTTAAGCTAATATTTTGTTGGCTTGTTGGCTTGTTGGCTTGTTGGCTTGTTGGCTTGTTGGCTTGTTGGCTTGTTGGCTTGTTGGCTTGTTGGCTTGTTGGCTTGTTGGCTTGGCAGGCCGCTGCCGTCGTCAGGAAGGCGGGCGCGCCTGAGCGCGCCCTGGGGATTAATCGTGGCGCAGAAAATCGTCGGCATCGCGCCAGGCAGGGAAGGCGGTGTGATAGATCTGCAGATTCTCCAGCGACAGATCGGCGTCCAGGCGCGCGGCAGCACCGGCATCGGCGCTGGCCAGCGTCTCTCCCTGCGGGCTGATAATCAGGCTGTCGCCGCTGTAGCTCAGCCCGTTGCCGTCTTCGCCGACCCGGTTGCAACCGGCCACGTAAGCCTGGTTTTCAATGGCGCGCGCCGCCAACAGCGTTTGCCAGTGCTGGCTGCGCGCCGCCGGCCAGTTGGCGACGTACAGCGCCAAATCATAATCCTGCTGGCAGCGCGACCAGACCGGGAAGCGCAGGTCGTAACAGATCTGCGGTAAAATCCGCCAGCCGCGCCATTCAAAGATTTCCCGTCGTTTTCCCGCTTGATAATGCAGGTGTTCGCCGGCCATGCGGAACAGATGGCGCTTGTCATAAGCGTGCACCGTGCCGCCCGGCTCCACCAGCAGAAAACGGTTCACCGCCGCTTTGTCGGTTTTCAGCGCCACGCTGCCGGCGATGGCCGCATTGGTTTTGATCGCCCAGCCGTGCAGCCAGTTAATCACCTGGCGTTCGGGCAGCGCGCTTTCGCCGGCGTCCATAGCAAAACCGGTGGTGAACATCTCCGGCAGCACGATCAGATCGTGGCCGTGAATATCGGCCAGCAGCCGGTCGAAATGCTGCAGGTTGGCCTGCCCGTCGCGCCATACCAGCGGTTGCTGCAACAGGGTAATTTTTAAAGTCGACATAACCGCTCCGCAGCCGCATCCAGCGTGTCATCCTGTTTGGCAAAACACAGCCGGATCAATTTATGAGGGAAAGGATCGGCGCAGAACACCGACAGCGGGATCGCCGCTACGCCCACCTGTTCCGTTAACCAGCGGCAGAACGCCACGTCGTCCAGATCCGACACGGCTCTGTAATCCGCCAGTAAGAAGTATGTACCTGCACACGGCAGAATTTCCAGCCTGCTGCGGCTTAACGCCTGCACAAAGCGGTCGCGCTTGGCGCGGTAAAACGCCGGCAGCTGACGCCAGTGCTCTGGCTCGGCGCGCAGCATGTCCGCCAGCGCCAGCTGGGCCGGGGTATTGACCGCAAAGGTCAGATACTGATGCACCTTGCGCACTTCGGCGCTCAGCGCGGCCGGCGCGACGCAGTAACCCACTTTCCAGCCGGTCATATGGAAGGTTTTACCGAAGGAAGAGACGGCGATCGCCCGCTGGCGCAGCTGGGGATGGGCCAGTACGCCGGCGTGGCCATTATCGGCAAAGCAGATATGCTCGTACACTTCATCGCTGAGCACGTAGATTTCCTGCCCGGCAATGGCCTGCCACAGCTGCTGTAAATCTTCGGCCTGCCAGACGGTGGCGGACGGGTTGTGCGGCGTATTGACGATCACCAGCCGGGTGCGCGACGACAGCTGTTCGCGGAACTGCCGCCAGTCGACGTTAAACGCCGGCGGCTGCAGAGCGATGCGTTTGAGAATGCCGCCGTACAGCTGCACAGCCGGGGCGTAGCTGTCATAGCTCGGGTCGAAGCAGATCACTTCATCGCCCGGCCGCACCAGCGCGCTGATGGCGGCGAACAGCGCTTCGGTGGCGCCGGCGGTGACGGTCACTTCCGTCCCGGCGTCCGGCCGCCAGCCATAAAGCTCGGCGGTTTTGTCGGCGATGGCCTCGCGCAGCGGCGCGACGCCGGTCATCGGCGCGTACTGGTTGGCGCCCTGTTCGACGTGCCAGGCCAAACGCTGCTTTAAATAGCCCGGGCCGTCGAAGTCGGGGAAGCCCTGCGACAGGTTAATCGCCTGATGCTGCTGCGCCAGCGCGCTCATCTGGCTGAAAATGGTGGTGCCGAGGGCGGGCAGTTTACTGTCGGGAGTCGGTGCGGAAAGCGTCATAAGCGATGTGGTGTCCCATTATGCTGATGTTGCTGACAATATAGCACGATGCTAGTATCTGGCAATCAAGACGTTTAGATGGCTATATCTGTGAGGCGGTCGCCGAATCGCATCGGCGCTGCCATCCGTACCTTTCACTGCGGGATACTCATGAGCGAAAACGAGCAACTCAGCGCGCTGCTGGCCGTTTGCCACTGGATTGGCGACAAAGGCTGGTGCCCGGCTACCGGCGGCAATATGTCGCTGCGCCTGAATGACGAACACTGCCTGGTGACCGAATCCGGCAGGGATAAGGGCAGCCTGCGCGAGCAGGATTTTCTGCGGGTGGAGATCGCCAGCAATGCCGCGCCGGACGGGCGCACCCCGTCGGCGGAGACCGGCCTGCATACGCTGCTGTATCGTCTCTATCCGCAGGTGAACGCCGTCTTGCATACCCACTCGGTCAATGCCACGGTGTTGTCGCGGGTGGAAAAGGGCAGCGCGCTGCGGCTGCAGGGTTATGAAATGCAAAAATCGCTCAGCGGCCAGCGCAGCCATCAGGACGAGGTATGCATCCCGATCTTCGACAACGACCAGGATATTGCCCGGCTGGCGGCGCAGGTGTCGGCCTATGCCGAACAGACGCCGCTGGCGTACGGTTTTCTGGTTCGCGGCCACGGGCTGTACTGCTGGGGGCGGCAGGTGCAGGAAGCGCGCCGTCACCTTGAAGGGCTGGAGTTTTTATTCCAGTGTGAACTGCAACGTCGTTTACTGGAGGCGCAATGATTCGCGCGATTGTTACCGATATTGAAGGCACCACCAGCGATATCCGCTTTGTGCATCAGGTGCTGTTTCCCTACGCCCGCCAGCATCTGGCCGATTATGTACGCCGCCATGCGGACGACGGCGAGGTGGCCGAGGCGCTGGCGGCGCTGCGGGCAGAGATCGCGCAGCCGCAGGCCGATGCCGAGCAGCTGATCGCCGCTCTGTACCGTTTTATGGATGAAGATCGCAAATCCACCGCGCTGAAGGCGCTGCAGGGCATCGTCTGGCGCAGCGGTTACCACAACGGCGACTTTCGCGGCCATCTCTATCCGGAGGTGGCGACGCAGCTGGCGGCGTGGCAGCGGCAGGGTATCGGACTGTATGTCTACTCCTCCGGCTCGGTTGAAGCGCAGAAACTGCTGTTCGGCTACAGCGAAGCCGGCGATCTGCAGCCGCTGTTCAGCGGTTATTTTGATACCCGCGTTGGCGCCAAACGCGAGGCGGGTTCATACCACAATATCGCCGCGGCCATCGGCCTGGCGCCGTCCGAACTGCTGTTCCTGTCGGATATCCGCCAGGAGCTGGACGCGGCGCACGACGCCGGCTGGCACGGTTGTCAGCTGATTCGCGGCGAGGACGATCCACACAGCCGCCACCCGCAGGTTAACCGTTTTGATCGTATCGACTTAGGGGAGTTTTGCTGATGAGCGCCTTGACCATTTATAGCGATGAACAGCCGCAGCAGCCGCTGTGGCAGAGCCGCGACGGCGAGCAGATCCGCCGGCAGCTGGAGCAGGTCGGCGTGCGTTTCGAACGCTGGCAGGCGGATCGCGTGCTGGAGGACGATCCGCAGCCGGAGGCGGTGATCGCCGCCTATCAGCACGCCATCGATCGGCTGGTGGCGGAAAAGGGCTACCAAAGCTGGGATGTGATCGCCATGCGCCCGGATCATCCGCAGCGCGAGGATCTACGGCAGAAGTTTTTATCGGAACATACCCACGGCGAAGATGAGGTGCGTTTCTTTGTCGAGGGCGCCGGGCTGTTTTGCCTGCATCTGAACCAGCGGGTGTATCAGATCCTGTGTGAAAAAAACGATCTGATCTCGGTGCCGGCCTATACGCCGCACTGGTTTGATATGGGCGCCGCGCCGCATTTTACCGCCATTCGCGTGTTTGATAATCCGCAGGGCTGGATCGCGCAGTTTACCGGCGATCCGATCGCTGACGCGTTCCCGCGTCTGGATTAACGCGCCGGGTGATCAACAGGGCTGCATAATCAGCCCTGTTACAGCGTTACCCCAGCGCCCGCTGGAAAATCCCCGCCTTGACCTGCTGCGGCGTAATCACGCCGCTGTCCAGCACCCAACCGCTAATCAGCGCTGACGGCGTTACGTCAAACGCCGGGTTATACACGTCGGCGTATTCCGGCGCCCAGCGGCACTGGCCGAAGCTGCCGCTGACGCCGGCCACTTCCTCGGCGGCGCGCTGCTCAATCGGAATGGCGGCGCCGTCGGCGCAGGCCGGATCGTGCGTGGTGTGCGGTGCGGCGACGTAAAACGGAATGCCGTGATAGTGTGCCAGCACCGCCAGGCTGTAGGTGCCGATCTTGTTGGCGACGTCGCCGTTGGCGGCGATGCGATCGGCGCCGACCCACACCGCATCGACCTGTCCCTGCGCCATCAGGCTGGCGGCCATCGAATCGCAGATCAGCCGGTAGGGGATGCCCAGCTCGCCCAGTTCCCAGGCGGTCAGCCGGCCGCCTTGCAGCAGCGGACGGGTTTCATCCACCCACACGCGTTCCACTTTGCCCTGCTGGTGGGCGCGCAGCAGCACGCCAATCGCCGTGCCGATGCCGGCAGTGGCCAGCCCGCCGGTGTTGCAGTGGGTCAGCAGCCGGCTGCCGGGGGCGACCAGCGCAGCGCCGTGGTCGGCGATGCGGTCGCACAGGGCGCGATCTTCTTCCACCAGCCGCCAGGCTTCCGCGCTTACCGCCGCGCGCCACGCCGGCTGCGCCAGCGCCTGCTTAATGCGATCCAGATTATTCATCAGATTAACGGCGGTCGGCCGCGCCGCCCGCAGCGTGCTCAGCGCCTGCATGACGTCGTCGCGGGCGAGGCCGCGCTCGGCCAGCAGAGCCAGCAGCAGGCTGGCGGACAGCCCGATCAGCGGTGCGCCGCGCACGCGCAGGGCGTGGATATGGCCGACGAGTTCTTCAACGCTGTCGCTGGCAAGCCAGCGTTTTTCCTGGGGCAACGCCTGCTGATCGAGGATCCACAGCCGGTTGTCGCGCAGTATCAAACTGGTGGTGTTAAGAGGGCGCATAGCAGTTAAATCCTTGTTACGAGCGTATTGCATCTGTAGCGCTATTCTGCCAACATGATTTTCGGATGTATAGATGTCCAAATGCCTTTACGTCTAAAAAAATAAGATCCTGTTTGTCAGTGATACCAGAGGGGTTGAGATGTCGCTTTACCGTACCTTTACGGCAGCCGATGCCGTTGAATACGCCCGCCAGTTCGGACAACTGGCCGATCCGCACACGCTGGTCAGCGCCGAGGAGATCGGCGACGGCAACCTGAACCTGGTGTTTAAAATCCGCGACCGGGAAGGCGTCAGCCGGGCGATCGTCAAGCAGGCGCTGCCGTACGTACGCTGCGTCGGTGAGTCCTGGCCGCTGACGCTCGACCGGGCGCGCATTGAGGCCCAAACGCTGCTGACCCATGGCGAGTTCTGCCCGCGCCATACCGTGCGCGTACTGCATCATGACGCGGAGCTGGCGGTGATGGTGCAGGAAGATCTCTCCGACCACCAAATCTGGCGCAACGCGCTGATCGCCGGGCATTACTATCCGTTGGCGGTCGGCCAGCTGGCGGAGTATCTGGCGCAGACGCTGTTTCATACCTCTGATTTTTACCAAAATGCGCAGCAGAAAAAGGCGCAGGTCAGCCGCTTTACCAACCCCGAGCTGTGCCAGATTACCGAAGATCTGTTTTTCAGCGATCCTTACTGCGACCACGAACGCAATCAGTTTGACGAAGCGCTGCTGCCGCAGGTACGCGAGCTGCGCCACGACGCGGCGCTGAAGCTGGCGGTCGCCGGGCTGAAGCACCGTTTTCTCAGCAAAGCCGAAGCGTTATTGCACGGCGATATTCACAGCGGCTCGATATTTGTTGCCGAAGGGCGGCTGAAGGCGATTGATGCCGAATTCGGCTTCTACGGGCCGATCGGCTTCGACGTTGGTACCGCGCTGGGCAACCTGCTGCTGAACTACTGCGGGTTGCCGGGGCTGCTTGGCCCGCGCGACGCCGCCGCCGGCCGCGAACAGCGGCTGCAGGACGTGCGCGAGCTGTGGCTGATTTTCGCCGACCGCTTTCTGGCGCTGTGTCAGCAAAAGACGGAAGATGCCGCGCTGGCGACGTCCGGCTATGCGGAGCGCTTCCTGCAGCAGGTATGGCAGGATGCGGTGGGCTATTGCGGTACCGAACTGATTCGCCGCACCATCGGCCTGGCGCACGTCGCCGATCTGGATGCGATTGAGGATGCTGATATGCGCGCCGAATGCCAGCGTAACGCGCTGAGCCTGGGACGGGCGCTGATCGTTAATGAGCCGCAGATGGCCAATGTCGATGAGCTGCTGGCGCGTATTCGCCAGCACAGTTAAATCGCGGCGGGTTGCGGCGATCAAAAAAGGGGCGAAGATCGCCCCTTAATGATTACCGCGTGTGTTTACGCCGCTTCAGTATGCGGACGGCGTTTCTCCTGCGGCTGCGGCTTTTCCGGCTGCTGCGCCGCCAGCGCCTCCGGTGCGAAGTCATCCACGTTGATCGAACGCAGACGGCTCTCTTCGGCCTTGGTCAGGATGCGCGCTTCCTCATCGCTGATCTTGCCTTCTTCCAGTGCGCGCTGCGCCAGACGATCCAGCCGGGTGAACGGCAGGTTTTTACCGGCCTCTTTACACAGGCGGGCATGAATCGGCTCGGCGGCGATCACATCCACCAGCGCCTCTTCCAGCAGGCCGATCGGGTTGTGCTCGCTGGCGGCCAGGTACTGCCCGCGTCCCAGACGGCTGCGGGTGGCGGACGGTTGCTGCAGGATCTTTGCCAACTGATGATCCAGACGATCGGACGGCGCCTGATGCACGCGGCCGAACGGCAGGATCACCAGCCGCAGCGCCCCGGCGATAAAGCGGTTCGGGAAGTTGCGCAGCAGATCGTCCAGCGCCTGCTCGGCCTGATGCAGACAGTCCTGCACGCCCCAGTGCACCAGCGGCAGATCGTCCTTCTGACGTCCTTCATCTTCAAAACGTTTCAGCGTGGCGGAGGCCAGATACATCTGGCTGAGAATATCCCCCAGGCGTGCGGAAATGCGTTCGCGACGCTTCAGATCGCCGCCCAGTACGCCCATGGAGACGTCCGACAGCAGCGCCAGGTTGGCGCTCAGGCGGTTCAGCTGCTGATAGTAGCGGCGGGTGGCGTCTTTGGTCGGCGAGGCGCTGGTGCGGCCGTTGGTCAGGCCGAGCCAGAAGCTGCGTACTTTGTTGCTGCCCACGTGGCCGAGGTGGCCGAACAGCGCCCGGTCGAAATCGGCCAGATCGTTGTTCTGCGCCGCCGCCATTTCCTGCAGGACGTAAGGATGGCAGCGGATCGCCCCCTGACCGAAGATCATCATGGTACGGGTCAGGATATTGGCCCCTTCCACGGTGATGGCGATCGGCGCGCCCTGATAGGCGCGGGCCAGGAAGTTGGATTCGCCCAGCATAATGCCCTTACCGCCGGCGATATCCATGGCGTCAATCGTTGACTGCTGACCGCGGTGGGTACAGTGGTATTTGACGATCGCTGACAGCACCGCCGGTTTTTCGCCCTGCACCAGCGCATAGGTAATCAGCGAGGCGGCGGCATCCATCACATAGGTGTTGCCGGCGATGCGCGCCAGCGGTTCTTCGATCCCTTCCATCTTGCCGATGGCGATTTTGAACTGACGGCGGATATGGGCGTAGGCGCCGATGCCCAGCGCCAGCGATTTCACGCTGCCGGTGGAGTTGGAAGGCAGCGTGATGCCGCGACCGACCGACAGACACTCAACCAGCATGCGCCAGCCCTGACCGGCCATTTTCGGCCCGCCGATAATGTAGTCGATCGGGACGAAGACGTCGGTGCCGCGCGTCGGGCCGTTCTGGAACGGAATGTTCAGCGGGAAGTGGCGGTTGCCGATCTCCACGCCCGGCGTGCTGGTCGGGATCAGCGCGCAGGTGATGCCCGGCGCTTCGTCGTCGCTCAGCAGGTGATTCGGGTCGTACAGTTTAAACGCCAGGCCGAGCACGGTAGCCACCGGCGCCAGCGTGATATAGCGCTTGTTCCAGGTCAGGCGCATGCCCAGAACCTGTTCGCCTTGCCACTCGCCCATGCACACGGTGCCGACGTCCGGAATGGCGCCGGCATCCGAACCGGCCTCAGGGCTGGTCAGCGCGAAGCACGGGATCTCTTCGCCGCGCGCCAAGCCCGGCAGATAACGGTTTTTTTGCTCTTCGGTGCCGTAATGCTGCAGCAGCTCGCCCGGGCCGAGGGAGTTCGGTACGCCGACGGTGATCGCCAGAATGCCGGACACACCCGCCAGTTTCTGCAGCACGCGCGCCTGGGCGTAAGGTGAGAACTCCAGCCCGCCGAACTCTTTCTTGATGATCATGGCAAAGAAGCGGTGCTCTTTCAGGTATGCCCACAGCTCCGGCGGCAGATCGGCCAGCTCATGAGTGATCTGGAAGTCGTTGGCCATACGGCAGGCTTCTTCCACCGGGCCGTCGAGGAACGCCTGCTCTTCGGCGCTCAGCTGCGGCTGCGGATAGTTATGCAGCTTGTTCCAGTCCGGCGCGCCGCGGAACAGATCGCCTTCCCACCAGGTGGTACCGGCGTCGATCGCCTCTTTCTCGGTGGTGGACATCGGCGGCATCACTTTACGGAACGCTTTTAACGCCGGTGCGGACAGCCAGCCGCGACGCAGTGACGTCACGTTCAGCGGCAGCAGGATCACGGCCAGCGGCAGCAGCATCCAGAAACTCCACAGGCCGATAACGCCCATGACGGCGGTATAGGCCAACAGCAGCAGGCTGCTGAGGGTCAGATTTACCCGGTGGTAGAACAGCACGCTGATAAGCGCCAGTAGCACAACAATACTAAGAACCATCATGATTACAGCTCCTAAGTCGTAAGAGGTCTGACCTGTTTGGTGTATAGATTGGTTTTAGTTCAGGCGATTGTTTTTATCAATGCATTTACACTTTAATTACAACTCAGGTCACAAACTGACAGCACCAAAGGTCAAAAAACGCAGGCGCTCCTCAACCGATGCGTAGTTTCGCGCGCAGTGCTTCTCGGTTTTTCCCCGATCCGTTACACTGCAAGGCGGAAGATTGACGATAAAAAGAGGCTATCTCATGTACCACGACCTGATTCGCAGTGAACTGAATGAAGCGGCGGATACGCTGGCGAAATTTATCAGCGATGACGCCAACATCGACGCCATTCAGCGCGCCGCCGTATTGCTGGCCGATTCCTTTAAAGCCGGCGGCAAGGTGATCTCCTGCGGCAACGGCGGTTCGCACTGCGACGCGATGCATTTCGCCGAAGAGCTGACCGGCCGCTACCGCGAGAACCGTCCGGGCTACCCGGCGATTGCCATTTCCGACGTGAGCCACCTGTCCTGCGTCAGCAACGACTTCGGTTATGACTATGTGTTCTCCCGCTATGTGGAAGCCGTGGGTCGCGAAGGCGACGTGCTGCTGGGCATCTCTACCTCCGGCAACTCCGGCAACATCATCAAGGCGATTGAAGCAGCGCGCGCCCAAGGGATGAAGGTGATCACCCTGACCGGCAAAGACGGCGGTAAAATGGCCGGTTCCGCCGATGTGGAAATCCGCGTGCCGCACTTCGGCTACGCTGACCGCATTCAGGAAATCCATATCAAAGCGATTCATATCTTGATTCAGCTGATCGAAAAAGAGATGGTTAAGGCTTAAGGCCGACGGGGGCCGCGCGTCCCCGTCTTCATGATGTAGGGGCGCAGGGCGCCCACTATGAAGGAGTGGTTTTCGATGTGTGAACTGCTCGGGATGAGCGCGAATGTGCCGACCGATATCTGTTTCAGTTTTACCGGCCTGGTGCAGCGCGGCGGCCGCACCGGTCCGCATAAAGACGGTTGGGGCATCACCTTCTATGAAGGCAACGGCTGCCGCACGTTTAAAGATCCGCAGCCCAGTTTCAATTCGCCGATCGCCCGTCTGGTGCAGGACTACCCAATCAAGTCCTGCGCGGTGATTTCGCATATCCGCCAGGCCAACCGCGGCGAGGTGGCGCTGGAAAATACCCATCCGTTTACCCGCGAGCTGTGGGGACGCAACTGGACTTACGCGCACAACGGCCAGCTGAAAGGCTACCGTAACCTGGAAACCAGCACCTTCCGCCCGGTCGGCCAGACCGACAGCGAATATGCATTCTGCTGGCTGCTGCACCAGCTGTCGCTGAAATACCCGCGTACGCCGGGCCGCTGGCCGGCGGTGTTCCGCTATATCGCGCTGCTGGCGCAGCAGCTGCGCAGTAAAGGCGTGTTCAATATGCTGCTGTCGGACGGCCAGTACGTGATGGCCTTCTGCTCGACCAATCTGTACTGGATCACGCGCCGCGCGCCGTTTGGCAAGGCGACGCTGCTCGATCAGGACGTGGAGATTGATTTTCAGCGGCAGACCACGCCGAACGACGTGGTCACGGTGATTGCCACCCAGCCGCTGACCGGCAATGAAACCTGGCACAAGATTGAGCCAGGCGAGTTTGCCTTATTTCACTACGGTGAGCGGCTGCTGTGACGGGCTGAACGGGTTGCCTGACTGCGCGCCGGAGGTGGTTGCCGGCTGCGTTGTCGAGGCGAACAGCGTATTCGACTGCCCGCCGTTCATCAGCGGTTTGCCCAGCACATACTGGCCGTTGGCGACCTGCATGGTCGGCGGCTGGTGGTTTTTGACAAAGTAGTCATAGCCCGGCTTCAGCTGACGCCAGAAGCTGGCGTACACCGAGGAGCGGTGGCGTATCATGTTCTGTTCGGTCATGCGGAACGGGTAGATGCTGATATCTACCAGACGCTGGCCGTTGTTGAACGCCGCCGCCACATAGCGGTAGATCTCATCCATATAACCGTTGGTCATGGCGTAGCAGCCGATGGATTTACATTCGCCGTGGATCATCAGGTAGGCGCCGGAATAGCCCTGCGCGCGGTCGTACGCATTCGGGAAGCCGATATTAATCGCCCGATAATAGCGGCTGTCGGGTTTCAGATGGCGCACGTCGACGCTATAAAAGCCCTCGGGACTCTTAAAGTCGCCCTGGACGCGTTTCGGCCCCAGTCCGCCGGAATAGTTACAGATCGGAAAACTATTCACCAGACGGAACTCATTGCCCATCTTGGCGTAAAGTTCTAACGTCCGCTCTTCTTTAAATATCTGGATATAGACGGGCGAACCCATTAATTGCTGTTTAACAACCGGTGTTTCAGGCACCTGCTCGCTGGCGCTGCAGGCGGTGATCATCGGCATAGAAACCAGCATCGCAAATAACAGCGCGATTCTGCTCATTAAATTATTCCTGCTATACCCCGTCATAATCCCGCGCCATACCCGTGCCGGCCATAGTGCCGCGCTTCCCGCCGCAGGCCATGGCCTGTTGCGGAACCGATGCCCGGTCGCCGTCCTGGTGTGACTTGAATTATTCAGGATAAATATTTATGTGCCGACGGTGATTAACCGTCCGCGTGCCACTGACTTTTTGTTGCATTTACGCCACGCCAGATTACCAGCGTGTTTATATTTAGCAATATAGGATATGTATAAAAAAACTACAAAGCTCGATAAAAGTGAATTAACTGCCAATTTTTAACGATTCATGCAGGAAATAAGCAACAACTTAATTCCGTTTGCTTGACTCAGGTCACTGACGAATGGAGAAAAATGTTGCGAAAAATGTTACCATCTTCGGCTTGATACCGCTGGGCTGTGGCCAGCAGGTCGGGTATTGGCAAGCAAACAAACCGTTCGCGTTCAGCGGCTGTTTCGCCAGTGGCGAAGCAGCGTTGCGCCGGTTGAATTGTGGGTGAGGGAAGGGGGCGTCAATAACAATGGAAGTGCTGTTCTCTACTCATAGCGTCAATACGCGAGAATTCATGTTGAATACGGCGTTGGAGTATTCAACCCGGAGGCGACGTGTGGCGTCTCATCATCCTGGCATTGTCCGTACTGGCCCTGGCCACGACGACATGTGAAACCATAAAAACATCGTATAAATCCTATGATTAAAATCAGAAAAGGGTTAGACCTGCCGATAGCCGGAGCACCGACTCAGGCGATTCAGGACGGCCCGCATCTCAAGCACGTGGCACTGCTGGGGGAGGAGTATATCGGTATGCGTCCCTCCATGCTGGTGCAGGAGGGCGACAGCGTTAAGCTTGGTCAGGCGCTGTTCGAAGATAAAAAGAACCCCGGGGTCTTATTCACCGCGCCGGCCGGCGGCAAAATCGTCGCCATCAACCGCGGCGAGCGTCGCGTCCTGCAATCGGTGGTGATTGCCGTTGACGACGACGCGCAGCAGGAAACGTTCGCCCATTACTCACCGGCCGATCTGGCGCAGCTGGAACGCGGCATGGTAGAAGGCGAGCTGCTGAGCAGCGGCCTGTGGACCGCGCTGCGCACCCGTCCTTTCAGTAAAACGCCGCGTCCGGGCAGCACGCCGCGCGCCATTTTCGTCACCGCTATCGACACCCAGCCGCTGGCCGCCGATCCGCAGGTGATCATCGCCGAGCAGCTGGCGGCGTTTAACGCCGGCCTGACGGTGCTGACGCGTCTGACCGACGGCAAGGTGCACGTCTGCCAGGTGGCCGGCGGCAAACTGTCCGGCGCCGATAACGCGCAAATCACCTACAACGAGTTCGCCGGCCCGCACCCAGCAGGGTTGGTAGGCACTCACATTCACTTTATCGAGCCGGTAAGCATCAAGAAAACCGTGTGGCATATCGGCTATCAGGATGTGATCGCCATCGGCACGCTGTTCACCACCGGCAAACTCGACACGCGTCGCGTGGTTGCCCTGGCCGGGCCGCAGGTTGAACAGCCGGCGCTGCTGCGCACCCGTCTGGGCGCCAGCCTGGATGAGCTGACCGCGGGCCGCCTGAAAGACGGCGAAAACCGTGTGATCACCGGCTCAGTGCTGAGCGGCACGCACGCCGTCGGCCCGAAGGCCTACCTCGGCCGCTTCCACAGTCAGGTGTCCGTGCTGGAAGAAGGGCGTGAAAAAGAGCTGCTCGGCTGGGTGCTGCCTTCGTCGAACAAGTTCACTATCACCCGTACCACGCTGGGGCACTTCCTGAAGAACAAACTGTTCGCCTTCTCCACCAGTACCAACGGCGGCGAACGTTCCATGGTGCCGATCGGCAACTACGAGCGGGTGATGCCGCTGGATATTCTGCCGACGCTGCTGCTGCGCGATCTGCTGGCGGGCGATACCGACAGCGCGCAGTCTCTGGGCTGCCTGGAGCTGGATGAAGAGGATCTGGCGTTGTGCACCTTTGTCTGCCCGGGCAAGTATGAATACGCTCCGGTGCTGCGCGACGTGCTGACCAAGATTGAGCTGGAAGGATAACCCATGGGCCTGAAGAACTATTTTGAGAAAATCGAGCATCACTTCACGCCGGGCGGCAAGCTGGAAAAGTGGTACCCGTTATATGAAGCCACCACTACGGTCTTCTACACGCCGGGCACGGTGACGCACGGCGCTTCGCACGTGCGTGACGCCATCGACCTGAAGCGCATGATGATCCTGGTGTGGATGGCGGTATTCCCGGCGATGTTCTGGGGCATGTACAACGTGGGGCAGCAGGCGATCCCCGCGCTGCACCAGATGTACAGCGGCGATCAGCTGCAACAGGTGCTGGCGGGCGACTGGCACTACGTGCTGGCGCAGTGGCTGGGCGCCTCGCTGGCGCCGGACGCCGGCTGGGTCAGTAAAATGGTGCTGGGGGCAACCTACTTTGTGCCGATTTACGCCGTGGTGTTTATCGTCGGCGGCTTTTGGGAAGTGTTGTTCTCCATCATCCGCAAGCATGAGATTAACGAAGGTTTCTTCGTCACCTCGATTCTGTTTGCGCTGATCGTACCGCCGACGCTGCCGCTGTGGCAGGCGGCGCTGGGGATTACCTTCGGCGTGGTGATTGCCAAAGAGATCTTCGGCGGCACCGGACGCAACTTCCTCAACCCGGCGCTGGCAGGGCGCGCGTTCCTGTTCTTCGCCTACCCGGCGCAGATTTCCGGCGATCTGGTGTGGACCTCGGCGGACGGCTTCTCCGGCGCAACCCCGCTGGCCCAGTGGAGCGCCGGCGGCGCGCAGGGCCTGAGCAACGTGGCGACCGGCCACTCCATCACCTGGATGGACGCCTTCCTCGGCAACATTCCCGGCTCTGTTGGTGAAGTCTCCACGCTGATGATCCTGATCGGCGGCGCGATTATCCTGTTTGCCCGCATCGCTTCCTGGCGCATCGTCGCCGGCGTGATGCTCGGCATGATCGCCACCGCCTATCTGTTTAACGCAATTGGCTCCGACACCAACCCGATGTTCGCCATGCCGTGGTACTGGCACATGGTGCTGGGCGGTTTCGCCTTCGGCATGATCTTTATGGCGACCGACCCGGTTTCCGCCGCCTTCACCAACAAAGGGAAGTGGTGGTACGGCATCCTGATCGGCGTGATGTGCGTGTTGATTCGCGTGGTCAACCCGGCCTATCCAGAAGGGATGATGCTGGCGATTCTGTTCGCCAACCTGTTCGCGCCGCTGTTCGATTATCTGGTGGTGCAGGCTAACATCAAGCGGAGAAAAGCCCGTGGCGAGTGAAGCAAAAAATGACAGCATCGGTAAAACGCTGCTGGTAGTACTGTTGCTGTGTCTGGTGTGTTCAGTGGTGGTGGCGGGCTCCGCCGTCGGCCTGAAGTCCAAACAGCAGGAGCAAAAGCTGCTGGATAAGCAGCGCAATATCCTGGACGTGGCGGGGCTGCTGCAGCCGGCGATGCCCGGCGAGCAGGTGAAGCAAATCTTCGACAAACGCATTGAGGCGCGGCTGGTGGATCTGAACAGCGGCGATTTCGTGCAGGGCGATGCGACATCGTTCGATCAGGCCGCAGCGCTGCGCGATAACGCCAAGAGCATCGCCTTGCCGGCGGCGCAGGATCCGGCGGGCATCAAGCGTCGCAGCAACCAGGCTGAAATTTACCTGGTGCGCGACGACGCCGGCGCGGTCAGCAAAATCGTGCTGCCGGTATACGGCACCGGCCTGTGGTCGATGATGTACGCCTTTGTCGCCGTCGACGGCGATGGCGACACGGTCAAAGGCATCACCTACTACGACCAGGGGGAAACCCCGGGGCTGGGCGGTGAGGTGGAAAATGCGTCCTGGCGCCAGCAGTGGGTGGGCAAGAAGCTGTTTGACGACAGCGGCAAGCCGGCCATCCGCGTGGTGAAAGGCGGCGCGCCCGCAGGGGATATTCATGGCGTGGACGCCCTGTCCGGCGCGACCCTGACCTCCAACGGCGTACAGCACACTTTTGATTTCTGGTTGGGCGAACATGGTTTTGGCCCGTTCCTGAAAAAAGTTCGTGAAGGAGCGCTGAAAAATGGCTGATTCCAAAGAGATTAAACGGGTCCTGCTGGGGCCGTTGTTTGACAACAACCCGATTGCCCTGCAGGTGCTGGGCGTCTGTTCCGCGCTGGCGGTGACCACCAAGCTGGAAACGGCGGTGGTGATGACCATTGCGGTCACGCTGGTGACGGCGTTCTCCAGTTTCTTTATTTCACTGATCCGTCATCACATTCCCAACAGCGTACGCATTATCGTGCAGATGGCGATTATCGCCTCGCTGGTGATCGTGGTTGACCAGGTGCTGCGCGCCTACGCGTTTGAAATCTCCAAACAGCTGTCGGTATTCGTCGGGCTGATCATCACCAACTGTATCGTGATGGGACGCGCCGAAGCCTATGCGATGAAGTCGCCGCCGATCGAAAGCTTTATGGACGGCATCGGCAACGGGCTGGGCTACGGCGTGATTCTGATCCTGGTCGGTTTCCTGCGTGAGCTGATCGGTTCCGGCAAGCTGTTCGGCGTGTCGGTGTTGGAAACGCTGCAGAACGGCGGTTGGTACATGCCGAACGGCCTGTTCCTGCTGGCGCCGAGCGCATTCTTTATTATCGGCCTGCTGATTTGGGCGCTGCGCACGCTGAAGCCTGCGCAGGTTGAAAAGGAGTAATCGGCGATGGAACATTATATCAGTCTGTTTGTCCGCGCCGTTTTCGTTGAAAACATGGCGCTGGCGTTCTTCCTCGGCATGTGTACCTTCCTCGCGGTGTCGAAGAAGGTCTCTACCGCCTTTGGTCTGGGGATTGCCGTCACCATCGTGCTGGGCATTGCGGTGCCGGCGAACAACCTGGTCTATAACCTGATTCTGCGCGACGGCGCGCTGATGGACGGTGTGGATCTGAGCTTCCTCAACTTCATCACCTTTATCGGGGTGATTGCGGCGCTGGTACAGGTTCTGGAGATGATCCTCGATCGCTTCTTCCCGTCGCTGTACAACGCCCTCGGCATCTTCCTGCCGCTGATTACCGTGAACTGCGCCATCTTCGGCGGCGTGTCCTTCATGGTGCAGCGTGACTACAACTTCGCGGAATCTGTGGTGTACGGCTTCGGCTCCGGCACCGGCTGGATGTTGGCGATTGTCGCGATGGCGGGGATCCGCGAGAAACTGAAGTATGCCGATGTGCCGGCAGGGTTACGCGGTCTGGGCATCACCTTTATTACCACCGGGCTGATGGCGTTGGGCTTTATGTCCTTCTCCGGGGTTCAGTTGTAATAACCCAGAGATAAAGGCGGAAAATTTATGGAAATTATTTTAGGCGTAGCGATGTTCACCTGCATCGTCATGGTGCTGGCGCTACTGATCCTGTTTGCCAAATCTAAACTGGTGAACACGGGCGACGTGGCCGTTGAAGTCAACGGAGACAAGGATAAAAGCTTCCACGCGCCGGCGGGGGACAAGCTGCTCAATATGCTGTCCGGTCAGGGGATTTTCGTCTCCTCGGCCTGCGGCGGCGGCGGCTCCTGCGGCCAGTGCCGGGTAGTGATCAAAGAAGGCGGCGGCGATATCCTGCCGACCGAACTGTCGCATATCACCAAGCGCGAAGCGAAAGAGGGCTGCCGCCTGGCCTGCCAGGTCAACGTGAAGCAGAATCTGAAAATCGAGCTGCCGGAGGAGATCTTCGGCGTGAAGAAATGGGAATGCGAAGTCATTTCCAATGACAACAAAGCGACCTTTATCAAAGAGCTGAAGCTGAAGATCCCGGACGGCGAAGACGTGCCTTTCCGTGCGGGCGGTTTTATTCAGATTGAAGCGCCGGCGCACGATATCGGCTATGCCGATTTTGACGTGCCGGAAGAGTACCGCGGCGACTGGGACAAGTTTAACCTGTTCCGCTACCGCTCCAAGGTTGACGACACCACGGTGCGTGCGTATTCCATGGCGAACTACCCGGATGAAAAAGGCATTATCATGCTGAACGTGCGTATCGCCACGCCGCCGCCGAACAATCCGGATGTGCCGCCGGGCATCATGTCGTCTTATATCTGGTCGCTGAAGCCGGGCGATAAGGTGACGATCTCCGGGCCGTTCGGCGAGTTCTTCGCCAAAGAGACCGACGCCGAGATGATCTTTATCGGCGGCGGCGCGGGTATGGCGCCGATGCGTTCGCATATTTTCGACCAGCTGAAACGCCTGCACTCGAAGCGCAAGATTACCTTCTGGTACGGCGCCCGCTCGCTGCGTGAAATGTTCTATGAAGATGACTTCAATCATCTGCAGGAAGAGAACGAAAACTTCACCTGGCACGTGGCGCTGTCGGATCCGCAGCCTGAGGATAACTGGACCGGCTACACCGGCTTTATCCACAACGTGTTGCTGGAGAACTACCTGAAGAACCATCCGGCGCCGGAAGACTGCGAGTTCTACATGTGCGGGCCGCCGATGATGAACGCCGCGGTGATCAAGATGCTGAAGGATTTGGGCGTTGAAGATGAAAACATCATGCTTGATGACTTTGGTGGCTAAATGCGCGCGTCAGCAATGAAAGGCTGGCTAACACTGGTGGCGCTTGGCGCCACCTTGTTATTAAGCGGATGCGGGCCGGCGCAGGTGAGCCTCGAGGGTAAAACCATGGGGACCTCCTATTCGATCCGCTATCTGCCCGGCGACGATACGCCGTCGGCCAGCGAGATACAGACGGAGATCGACAAACGTCTGGAGTTGGTAAACGACCAGATGTCGACCTACCGGCCGGATTCGGAACTAAGCCGCTTTAACCGCAGCCGCGCGGTCGATACGCCGTTTCCGGTGTCCGCCGCGACGGCGCAGGTGGTCAGCGAGGCGCTGCGTATTAACCGCGTGACCGACGGCGCGCTGGACGTCACCGTCGGGCCGCTGGTCAACCTGTGGGGCTTTGGCCCGGAAGGGCGCAGAACCCAGGTGCCGGAGGCCGCAGAACTGGCGCAGCGCCGCGCCTGGACCGGCATCGACAAGCTGGCGGTGCAGGGCAATGCGCTGGTGAAGCATATCCCGGAACTGTATGTTGACCTGTCGTCGATCGCCAAGGGGTACGGCGTCGACGTGGTGGTGAACTATCTGCAATCCCGGCAGGTGCGAAACTACATGGTGGATATCGGCGGCGAAGTACGCACCCGTGGTCTGAACGGCAAGGAGCAGCCGTGGCGGATTGCCATCGAGCGGCCCAGCGACGACGCGCAACAGCGCGCACAGCTGGTGATTCAGCCCGGCAATATGGCGATCGCCACTTCGGGCGACTATCGCAACTACTTCGAGCAGGACGGCGTGCGCTATTCGCATACCATCGATCCGCGCAGCGGCCGGCCGGTTGAGCACCGCCTGGCGTCGATTACCGTCATCAGCCCGACCTGTATGACCGCCGACGGCCTGTCGACCGGGCTGGACGTGATGGGGCCGGAACGCGGCATGGCGCTGGCCAACCTGCTCGGGATCCCGGTCTATATGATCGTGAAAACCGACGACGGTTTTGAAGAGCGCTATTCCGCAGCCTTTGAACCGTATATGAAGAAAATCCTGTGAGGCCGCTATGCTGACGGTATTTGTTGCCACCTTCGTGTTATTTCTGCTGATTATCGGCGGCATGTCGCTGGGCTATGTGTTTAAACGCAAAAGCCTGCAGGGCAGCTGCGGCGGCATCACCGCGCTGGGGATGGAGAAAGTCTGCGACTGCCCGGAACCCTGCGATGCGCGTAAAAAGCGCCTGGCGAAAGAGGCGCAGCGCCGGGAACAGTTGGAAAAGCACCGTATTTTATAGTCGTTGATATCATTCCGGGGCGCGGCTGACCGCGCCCTGATTTTTCTCCCGCCACCGTTGCGCCTGTTTGGGCGAATCCACCATTACCGCGTCTGCGCCTAATATCTGCGCCTGCCGGTAAGCCTGCGGCGAGTTGACGCCGAATAAGACAATCTGCGCCGGCCCTTGCGAGCGGAAACAGGCCATCGATTCATCGTCCCAACTGAGCTGTGCCTTGGAGCGTCCTTCGCCCAGCGTGTATTTTTCCACCACCTCGACTTCGCGCGTCAGTTCCAGCCCGTACCAGCGGGGCGCATTACCGTGCGGCTGCAGCTGGCAGCGGTGCGCCATGGTGACGTTAGCCAGCAGGCTGCGGGTTTCATCGCGGCTGACAAAGCGCGCAATCTGCGGCGGCAGCGCTTGCAGGTAACGGGCATCGGTGGAATAGACCCGGGTGCGCGTCAGCGCGTGCTGCGCTTCCAGCGTCGTCAGCAGCGCGCGGGCGAAGCGGGCCGGATCGGCGTCCGGCGACTTGATGTCCAGATAGAAGGTGGCGTGCGGAAAAGTTTGCAGCACCGTTGCCAGTCGGGGAATGCCGATGCCCTGCGCGCGGTACGGGTGGTTGCCGCTGCGGGCGTAGGCCCAGCCGGCATCCGTCTGCGCCAGCTGTTCGGCGCTGTAGGCGGAGACCGGGCCGCGGGTGTTAGTGAGTGCTTGCGTATCGGCGGGGCGATACAGCACGATGACGCCGTCTTTGGCCTGCTGCAGCGTGATCCACACGGCATCGGCGCCGTTGTCCAAGGCGCTGCGGATGGCCGGCAGGGTATTTTCCGGCGCGTCGGCGGTGCCGCCGCGGTGGGCGATAATCGCCGGCTGCGGCGCGGCAACGGCGTTCAACAGCGGGGTGCACAGCAGTAACAGCAGCGCGGGCAGAGCGCGTAGTGGCAACATAATAACCTTCCTGAATTTGACCTAGCGTTATCATACGGCTGAAAAATGACGCTTTTTTTACTCCCTGCCGCCTGTATTCAGATATTGCCCAGGCCCCGTATTGAGTACCGATAATTTTGCTGTATACTTATACAGTGTTACCGGAGGGCGCGATGCGTAAAATCATTCATGTCGATATGGATTGCTTCTTTGCCGCAGTGGAAATGCGCGACAATCCCAGCCTGCGGGATATTCCGCTGGCGATCGGGGGCAGTGCCGAACGGCGTGGCGTGATCAGCACCGCCAACTATCCGGCGCGTCGCTACGGCGTGCGCAGCGCGATGTCGACCGCGATGGCGCTGAAGCTGTGCCCGCAGCTGACGCTGCTGCCGGGGCGCATGGCGGCCTATAAAGAGGCCTCGCAGCATATTCGCCAGATCTTTGCGCGCTATACCTCGCTGATTGAACCGCTGTCGCTGGATGAAGCCTATCTGGACGTGACCGACAGCCCGCAATGCAACGGCTCGGCCACGCTGATGGCGGAAGCAATCCGGCAGGCCATTTTTGATGAACTGCAGCTCACCGCCTCGGCCGGCGTGGCGCCGATCAAGTTTCTTGCCAAGATCGCCTCCGATCTGAATAAACCTAACGGACAGTATGTGATCCCGCCGGCGCAGGTGGCGCCTTTTCTGCAGCAGTTGCCGCTTGGCAAAATTCCCGGCGTGGGTAAGGTGACCGCCAAGCGGCTGGAAGAATTGGGGCTGCACACCTGCGCCGACGTGCAGCGTTACGATCTGGCCGCGCTGTTAAAGCGCTTCGGCAAGTTCGGCCGGGTGCTGTGGGAGCGCAGTCAGGGGATTGACGAACGTCAGGTCTCCTCGGAGCGGCTGCGTAAATCGGTCGGCGTGGAACGCACGCTGGCAGAGGATATTCACGACTGGTCGCAGTGCGAGACGCTGATTGTCGACAAACTCTACCCCGAGCTGGAAGCGCGTCTGCGCAAAGTAAAACCCGATCTGCATATTGCCCGTCAGGGGGTGAAACTGAAGTTTCAGGATTTCCAACTGACCACGCAGGAGCACGTCTGGCCGGTGCTGAACCGGGAGGACTTGCTGGCGGTAGCGCAGCAGGTGTGGCGTGAGCGGCGTGAAGGGCGCGGCGTCCGGCTGGTGGGGTTGCACGTCACCTTACTGGATCCGCAGATAGAACGGCAGCTGCTGCTGCCGTGGGACGGTTAAGGGCCGGATGAACCCGGCCCTGATGCGTGCTTAGTCGCGCTCCGGGATGGCTTTCAGCAGTTCGGTCAGCAGCTGCCAGTACAGGCCGACGCTTTCGATCTGCACCTGTTCATCCGGCGAGTGCGGCCCGGTGATGGTCGGCCCGATAGAGACCATATCCATATCCGGATACGGCTTCTTGAACAGCCCGCACTCCAGACCGGCGTGGATCACCATGATGTTCGGCGTCTTGTTAAACAGGCGCTGATACAGTTCGCGCACCAGATGCATCACCGCTGAATCGGCGTCCGGCTGCCAGCCCGGGTAGCCGCCTTTCGGCACCACTTTGGCGCCCGCCAGCTGGCCCAGCGCGGTCAGCATGTCGACCACGTAGTCTTTGCCGCTGTCGATCAGCGAGCGGATCAGGCAGATGATTTCTGCTTCGCTGTCGCTGGTAGTGATCACACCGAGGTTCAGCGAGGTTTCCACCACGCCCTGCACCGCGTCGCTCATGCGGATTACGCCGTTTGGCGTGCCGTTCAGCAGTGCCAGGAAACGCTGCTGGCTGTCGGCGGTCAGCGCCTGCTGCGCGCTGTCGCTTGGCTCCAGCAGCACGGTGATGTTTTTCTCTTTTGCCGCCAGTTCGTTCTGCAGCGTCGCCAGGAACTCCTGGCTCAGCGCTTTCAACGCTTCAACCTGGTCCGCGGCGACCGCCACGGTGGCGAAGGCTTCACGCGGGATAGCGTTGCGCAGCGTGCCGCCGTTCAGCTCCAGCAGGCGCAGGCCGAGCTGCGAGGCGTGAGCGAACAGGAAGCGGGCCAGCAGCTTGTTGGCGTTGCCGAGACCCAGGTGGATATCCGCGCCGGAGTGGCCGCCTTTCAGGCCCTTGATGGTCAGTTTCAGCGTCTGATAACCGGCCGGCAGCGCTTCACGCTGCAGCGGCAGGGTGGTGATAAAATCAATCCCGCCGGCGCAGCCCATGTAGATCTCGCCTTCTTCTTCCGAATCGGTGTTGATCAGGATATCCGCCTGCAGCCAGTTCGGCTGCAGACCGAACGCGCCGTCCATGCCGGCTTCTTCGGTCATGGTCAGCAGCACTTCCAGCGGGCCGTGCTCAACGCTGTCATCCGCCAGCACCGCCAGCGCGGAAGCCATGCCGATGCCGTTGTCCGCGCCCAGCGTGGTGCCGCGCGCTTTGACCCATTCACCGTCGATATACGGCTGGATCGGATCTTTGGCGAAGTCGTGCACGGTGTCGTTGTTCTTTTGCGGCACCATATCCAGGTGCGCCTGCAGCGCGACCGGCTTACGGTTTTCCATGCCTTTGGTGGCAGGCTTGCGCAGCAGAATATTGCCGACCTGGTCGCGCTCGGCGTGCAGGTTTTTCTCTTTGGCCCAGTCGAGGATATGCTGCGCCAGCGCTTCTTCATGATAAGAAGGGTGCGGAATCGAGCAGATTTTGGCGAAAATGTCCCACAGCGGCTGTGGTGAAAGTTGAGACAATTCAGACACGTTGAGTCTCCTGTTGACGGCGCTTCCGGCTCAGACGGCGGAGGCCGTGCGGTTAAGTTAAGGGCAATGCCCGGCGGAGATAAACGCGTGGCCGGGGCGGCTGCCGTTAGCGTGGCTAGCTATGTGCCGCGTCGGCACGATAGTCAGAGAATATCATTTTATTTGCGCCGTTGCGCGTGCCGTATCACGCTGCATAATCGGTAAAAGGGCGCGGTTTTATAGGAAGTTGCCGGCTTTTTCAGCATGAATCGCCAGAGGCGGGCGGTAACGAATTCGCGATCAATTCCTCGGTTCAACTGGTATTCAGCGCGCCCAATCTCTATAATCTCGCGCAACCTTTTTTCCCCTGAACATTTAGTAAGCCGATTTTACACTGGCTGGGACACCTTTTATGAGCGAAAAATACGTTGTTACCTGGGATATGTTGCAAATGCAAGCGCGCAAACTGGCGCATCGCCTGCTGCCTGCCGAAAAATGGACCGGCATTATCGCGGTAAGCCGCGGCGGCCTGGTGCCGGCAGCGCTGCTGGCGCGTGAATTGGGGATTCGCCACGTCGATACCGTCTGCATTTCCAGCTATGACCACGACAACCAGCGTGAGATGAAAATCCTCAAGCGCGCTGAAGGTGACGGCGAAGGTTTCATCGTAGTTGACGATCTGGTGGATACCGGCGGCACCGCGAAAGCCATCCGCGACATGTACCCGAAAGCCCACTTCGTCACCATTTTCGCCAAGCCGGCCGGTCGCCCGCTGGTGGACGACTACGTGGTCGACATCCCGCAGGATACCTGGATCGAACAGCCTTGGGATATGGGCGTCAGCTTCGTCCCACCGATCGGCGGCCGCTAAGCGTCACGCTGTTGAAACGCCCGGTGATGCCGGGCGTTGGCATTTTCAGGCCTCCTGCCGCTTTATTTTTGTAAATTCCCGCCGTTTTTTCCCCTGCCGTCCGGCGCTTTTTTCCGCCGCTATTAGCGATAAACGGATTAGTTATCAGTGCGCTAGCGGGCGCTTTCGCCGCATTGATGCGTAAAATTAACGCATATTTAACAATGAGATAGTTTGGTTTCCGCCGCCGGAGTTAGGTACACTACAGGCAATCATCAGGCCGTTTTTCGCCTGCGCCAGATTTACGGAGGCTGTTGTTACCATGGCACAAGCCAACCTTTCTGAGATTTTATTCAAGCCCTCATTCAAGCACCGCGAGACGTCGACGCTGATTCAGCGTGCGCCGCACGCCCGCTCTGCCAGCATGCACTCGCCGCTGGAAGGCGACACCGCCAATAACTGGTACCGCATGCTGAACCGCCTGCTGTGGTCGTGGCGCGGCGTGGACGCGGTGGAGATTGTCGAGGTGCTGTCACGCATTGCGGCCTCCGCGGCGGAACACAGCGACGAGCGCCTGCTCGATACCGTGGTGGGCTACCGCAACGGCAACTGGATTTACGAGTGGGTGCATCAGGGCATGCAGTGGCAGCAGCGCGCGCTGGAACAGCAGGACCCGCTGCAGGCGGGCAGGCACTGGCTGCGTGCCGCCAACTTTTACAGCATCGCCGGCTATCCGCACCTGAAGGGCGACGAGCTGGCAGAGCAGGCCGAAGTACTGGCCAACCGCGCCTATGAAGAGGCGGCGCTGCTGCTGCCTTATCAGCTGAAGGAGCTGGAGTTCAAGATTGAAGGCGGCAGCCCGATTACCGGCTTCCTGCATATGCCGGAGCAGGGCAAGGCGCCGTTCCCGACGGTGCTGATGTGCGGCAGCCTCGATACGCTGCAGACCGACTACCACCGCCTGTTTAACGATTATCTGGCCCCGCTGGGCATTGCGATGCTGACCATCGATATGCCGTCAATCGGCGCCTCCTCCAAATGGAAACTGACGCAGGATTCCAGCTTCCTGCACCAGCAGGTGCTGAACCAGCTGCCCGGCGTACCTTGGGTCGACCATCAACGGGTGACCGCCTTCGGCTTCCGCTTTGGCGCCAACGTGGCGGTGCGGCTGGCGTATCTGGAACCGCAGCGCCTGCGCGGCGTAGCCTGCCTGGGCCCGGTGGTGCACGGTATTTTGTGCGATGCCCGCAACCAGCAGCAGGTGCCGGACATGTATATGGACGTGCTGGCCAGCCGGATGGGCATGGCCGACGCTTCCGATAATGTGCTGAAAATGGAACTGAACCGCTACTCACTGAAAATGCAGGGCCTGCTCGGCCGTCGCTGCTACACGCCGATGCTGTCCGGCTATTGGGAGCAGGACCCGCTCAGTGCAAAAGCGGAGTCGCAGCTGATTGCCTCCTCGTCGCTGGACGGCAAACTGCTGGCGATTCCACGCGCGCCGGTTTACCGCAGCTTCCACAAGGCGCTGCAGCAGATGAGTAGCTGGCTGAATGACAAAATGCGTTAAAGAGTTGCTAATTTTTAACAGTTTGTTAAAAAGAGGGGTCTACATTAAGGAGGTTGCAGTATGACGTTACCGAGTGGTCACCCTAAAAGCCGACTAATGAAACGATTTGCCAGCTTGGGGCCGTACCTGCGTGAAGGGCAATGTGAGAACGACCGGTTTTTCTTTGACTGTCTGGCCGTATGCGTCAACGTGAAACCCGCGCCGGAGAAGCGAGAGTTCTGGGGTTGGTGGATTGAGCTGCAGGCGGATGATGCACGTTTTACCTATACTTATCAGTTCGGGCTGTTTAATAAAGAAGGCGTATGGCAGCCGGAAAAGATTAAAGATGCTGAAGTAAAAGACAAGCTGGAAACCACGCTGCGGGATTTCCATCAGCGTTTGGCGGAGCTGCTGAACGGGATGGAACTGTCGCTGGAACCTGCCGACGATTTTAACGAGCAGCCGATCAAACTTTCTGCTTAGGCGGTTTCCCCGGCAATTGCACTGAATTCGCGTTGTGCCTGTTGGCATAACGCGTCTCTCCTGTTACAAAGTCCTCTGCATTTCTTCTTTTTCAACGGCGAATAATTATGAACGGCAGCCAGACATTGGTTGTGAAATTGGGCACCAGCGTGTTGACCGGCGGATCGCTGCGTCTGAACCGAGCCCATATTGTCGAGCTGGTGCGCCAGTGCGCACAGCAACATGCTGCGGGTCACCGCATTGTTATTGTCACTTCCGGGGCGATTGCCGCCGGGCGTGAGCACCTGGGCTACCCTGAACTGCCCGCCACCATCGCCTCTAAACAGCTGCTGGCGGCAGTAGGGCAGAGCCGCCTGATCCAACTGTGGGAACAGCTGTTTTCGATCTACGGCATCCACGTCGGGCAGATGCTGCTGACGCGCGCCGATCTGGAAGACCGCGAACGTTTCCTCAACGCGCGCGATACCATGAATGCGCTGCTGGATAACCGCATCGTGCCGGTGATCAATGAGAACGACGCGGTTGCCACCGCAGAGATCAAAGTCGGCGACAACGACAACCTGTCGGCGCTGGCGGCGATCCTGGCCGGCGCGGACAAACTGCTGCTGCTGACCGACCAGCCGGGCCTGTTCACCGCCGACCCGCGCAACAACCCGCAGGCGGAGCTGATTCGCGAAGTGCACGGCATTGATGATGCGCTGCGGGCGATTGCCGGCGACAGCGTTTCCGGCCTTGGCACCGGCGGAATGGGCACCAAGCTGCAGGCGGCAGACGTAGCCTGCCGGGCGGGCATCGACGTGGTGATCGCCGCCGGCGGCAAGCCGGGCGTGGTGGCCGACGTGATTGACGGCCATCCGGTGGGCACCCGCTTCCACGCGCTGGAAGCCCCGCTGGAGAACCGTAAACGCTGGATCTTCGGCGCACCGCCGGCCGGCGAGATCACCGTGGATGACGGCGCCGTCGATGCCATTATGGCGCGTGGCAGCTCGCTGCTGCCGAAGGGCATCCGCGAGGTGAAGGGCGACTTTTCCCGTGGCGAAGTGATCCGTATCCGCAACCTGGCGGGGCGCGATCTGGCCCACGGCGTCAGCCGCTACAACAGCGATGCCATGCGCATGATCGCCGGGCACCATTCACAGCAAATCAGTGACATTCTCGGTTATGAATACGGCCCGGTGGCCGTGCACCGCGACGATATGATCGTAAGTTAAGGAGTAAGCATGCTCGAGCAGATGGGGAAGGCCGCCAAGCAGGCCTCCTGGCAACTGGCGGTGCTCAGCACGGCGAAAAAAAATCAGGTGTTGTCGGTGATGGCCGACAGACTGGAAGCCGACAGCGACATCATTTTACAGGCTAACCAACAGGATATGGCGCAGGCGCGAGCCAGCGGGATGAGCGAAGCCCTGCTGGACCGCCTGTTGCTGACGCCGGCGCGCCTGACGGCGATCGCCAACGACGTACGGCAGGTGTGCCGCCTGAACGATCCGGTCGGCCAGGTGCTGGACGGCAACCTGCTGGACAGCGGGCTGAAGCTGGAGCGTCGGCGCGTGCCGCTGGGCGTGATCGGCGTGATTTATGAGGCGCGGCCCAACGTCACCATCGACGTTGCCAGCCTGTGCCTGAAAACCGGCAATGCGGTGATCCTGCGCGGCGGTAAAGAGACGCATCACACCAATCAGGCGACGGTTAAGGTAATCCAGCAGGCGCTGGAGCAGTGCGGCCTGCCGGCGGCGGCGGTACAGGCGATCGACAGCCCGGACCGGGCGCTGGTGAACGAACTGCTGCGGATGGATCGCTACGTCGATATGCTGATCCCGCGCGGCGGCGCCGGCCTGCACAAGCTGTGCCGCGAGCAGTCCACCATTCCGGTGATTACCGGCGGTATCGGCGTGTGCCATATCTATGTTGATGACAATGTGGATTACGACAAGGCGCTGACGGTGATTGAGAACGCCAAAATTCAGCGCCCCAGCGCCTGTAACTCGGTGGAGACGCTGCTGGTGAACCGCAGCATTGCCGACAGCTTCCTGCCGGCGCTCAGCGCCCGGATGGCGGCGGCCGGCGTGACGCTGCACGCCAGCGACAGCGCGATGCCGCTGCTGCAGGGCGGTCCGGCGCAGGTAACTGCGGTGAAGGCGGAAGATTACGAAGACGAATGGCTGTCGCTGGATCTGAACGTGACGCTGGTGGACGATATCGACCAGGCGATTGACCATATCCGCAGCCACGGCACTCACCATTCCGACGCTATCCTGACGCGTTCGCTGAGCAACACCGAGTACTTTGTCCGTGCGGTGGACTCCTCGGCGGTTTACGTGAACGCCAGCACCCGCTTTACCGACGGCGGCCAGTTCGGCCTGGGCGCGGAAGTGGCGGTCAGCACGCAGAAACTACACGCCCGCGGCCCGATGGGGCTGGACGCGCTGACCACCTATAAGTGGATTGGCTACGGCGACGATCTGGTGCGCGGCTGACGCGTAGCGAGCGGGTAACCAAGTCGGCGGGGCGCAGCATGCTGCGCCCCGTTTATTTCTGCCGCCCGCGACGGATTTAGCCCACAATAAGTATACGGTTGATGAGATATTCAGCGAACGATTAGCCGCCTATTGACTCATCGCCAGCTTTTGCATAAGTTGTTCAACGCACGCCGATCTGCCCGCAGATCCACCTCCCAAAGCCGATATAGCTCAGTTGGTAGAGCAGCGCATTCGTAATGCGAAGGTCGTAGGTTCGACTCCTATTATCGGCACCATATTCCTGCATAAAATCATTAAGTTATCGTTTCGGCGTTTTGCTTTGTTCAGCACCAAAGTGCGTTTTCGTGTTGGGTGGCAAAAGCAAATGCGTCAGCGATTCATAGGCAAGATCAACATGTCACCACATTGCAAGTTTGACGAGCAGTGCTCTGGCTGATAAAGAATGTGATTTCAAAGGTTGGTTGCTGAAACGCTTGGTCAGTACTCACTGTTGTTTGCCAGCATGGCTGAGTCTGCTGTGCGCCAGAAACGGACGTTGATACCTTAAGCCACTCAATAATCTCCATCCCGGTAACAGTGGGTTAGTCAATATCTTCAGCAGGACTGAATGTACGTGCTAAATAGCTGCGCCTAATACCGCTCCACTTTTGCCAGGCCATGTTTTCCTCCGGGGAATGGGCTGGCGGTTTCCATAAAATGCCGTACCTTTTTCAGCAGTTGCCACATTGAACGGCATTGATGGTTGCGCGTTATCGTGTTGTGCAACGCCTGCCATAACCGCTCAACGTGATTCACCCACGGCGAGTAAACCGGCTGATAAATCACCCTGAACTTCGGGTTCTCCTTCAGCCAGCGCTGGGTTTCCCGGCTTTTGTGGATAATGTAGTTGTCCACGATCAGCGTGATGGTTTTCGCCCGCCGGTACGTCGCTTTAAGCCGCTTCAGCAGGCTGATGAACAGCGCCGAACTTTTGCTGTTGCCGCCCACGTAGCTGACTTTGCCCGTGCCGCAGTGCAGTGCTCCGGCCAGATAGTATTTTTCGTTCTGTCCCGGCGTCACCACGCGTTTTTGCTGCCCGCGTAGCTGCCAGTCCGCACCGATTTTGGGATTAAGATGGATATCCACCTCATCTTCATAAAATACCGGATGCTCTGCGCTGCATTCGTCCAGTGCTTTGTGGATTGCCGCCATCTTTTCATCCTTATGCGGGTCACGGATACGCAGAGTTGGCGCGGCCCTGCGCCATACCATCCCGGCCGATGGCAGCCAGCGGCGAAGGGTCCCGGCATGTAACTGACATCCGGTTATCTCATTGATTTTTATTGCCAGCAATTCGGTACTCCAGCGTGAACGCTGATAGCCAAAATCACCGGGAGTGTGTTTTATCAACTCACGTAATAACGTGCAGATATGCTCAAAAGGCCAGCGACGGGAACGCCCTGCGGGGAGTGATTTGAGGCCTTCAACACCTGACTGCGTGAACCAGTTAATCCAGCGTCCGACGGAGGAACGGGCACAGCAGAGCGTTCTGGCAACGTCGATGACGCGGTCACCCCGATGTAGCATCAGCATGGCAGTCAGCCTGCGGGCATAATTTTTATCGTGCGTTTTATGGATTGCTTTCTGCATCAGGCGTCGTTCGTCACGGGGAATAGGTGCTATGATCGGCATCGCTCAGTCCGGTTAGTGATTTGGGATATTCAGCGATTGATCAGATCGCACAATCCGGACTGAGTTCCCTCAAAGTGATCTACTATTCCGCGCAGCTATTTAGATTCATAAGTCAGGATGATAAATTGGGGATGACCGATGTTCTATATTTCAGAAGTAATCAAAGGTGATTCTGAGTTAGATTGTCTGGTGAGTGAGCTTGATGCTTTTCAAAGAGAGCTGTATCCAGATGAAAGTAATCACTGTCTGAATTTTTCCAGTGTCAGTGATAATAAACTGCGATGTGTAATTGCACGAGATAAGTATGGAGTTCCGGCAGGTTGCGGCGCTTTACTCCTTCAGGAAGAAGGCTTTGGTGAGGTGAAACGGGTTTATATTCGTCCAGAATATAGAGGGCGTAAACTCGGAGAGCAAATTGTTACATCTCTTGAAAGTCTCGCGTTAGAAAATACTTGCCATCAATTACGCCTTGAAACAGGTATTCATCAGCAACCTGCTATAGCTCTATATCGCCGGTGCGGATATGTGGTTTGTGAGGCGTTTCCCCCTTATATCGCAGATCCTTTAAGTGTTTTCATGTACAAGAATATACAACTAACTTTATGAGATACACGGGATCCGTTATAACGTCTGCTCCTCGCATAACAGACGAGTCACCTTCTTGATTGCCAACTTCAGCAGATCTTTATATCAGAGTCGCATCGTATTGAATTGCATCCACAACCATAAGTATTTCCTATCCTCACGACAGTTTCCAGACAGACACCGCTGAGATGGCTACTGCTGTCAGTGGTTGTCTGTGCTTTTAGATATCAAGAACACATTAACGTCGCTTAATGAGCACTCCTCGTCCGATGCGTCATTTTGCGTGATTACTTCGTACTTATTCCCATTTTTATCATGAAATACAAAGTGATAAATCTGTGTGTATTCTCCTTTGTCATGTTTCTCGATAGCCAGCAGTTTGGATTCTGTTTTTGCCTCGTCAATATCTGCGATATCAACAATTTTTTCATTTTTCATCCAGACTTCAGCCATGTTCATCGGCCATGATGTACAGCCGGGAGATGCTGCCCCGGCGGAGATGGTGAACATCAGCCCGGCGATCAGTAAAAGCTTATTCATAGGATCACCTCGAGGTATCTGTCGTTGCTTGCCCATATTTCCTGTCGTGTTCGTAGTGGCATTATAATGCAACCGGTAGATGCTGTCCCTGGTCGGGCAATGCTATCACCATGAATCAAGAAGCCAGCTCGCCCGAACATTTCATTTGATGGGCACGGTTGCAGGCGAATGGAATATTTTCCTGTGGTGGGATGATGAAATGGGCGTCCGGTGATGATGTATTTTCCCCTCGGCAAGGGACCAACGTTGGTCACGTTCTGAAGCTCTGGATTGTTCTTTCCTTTATCCGCGCCCGCATACCCAATACTAACCAATTTTCCATTTCTAGATAATTTTCCTGTGCTTTGCTGATAAACCCAAGCCATATCAATATCCCTTTAAGTATAACCATGTTAAATACGAGCATAGTTCCATGTCTTAGATATCTTGCCATAGATTCTTGATGTTTCCTTTCTCTGCTTTAATAAATGTGCCATAGATCAAAGTATACATGATGTAACAGTGGGTTATAATTCTCGATAATATAAACTAGTCATGATGTTTTTATTATGAATAATAATTAATATGACTGTTCTTATGTGTTTTTTATGGTGTAAATATATTGGTTTTCTAGTTGTTTTTATAGATAAGATAAGGAAGTATTAACGAACTATGCTGCGACGTAGTTGTGAATTATTTGGTTGGTGAATGCAAGAAATTATCAGGAGGTTTTCTTAAGTGATTAAATATCCTTCTTTATTCGTTTTACTTGTATTTCTAACGGGATGTGCTGGCGATAGGCTTACTTTTCATCAAGAAGGGGATGCTACTGTAGATAAAAACCGTATATGTATAACTTCTTCTCCTGGGGATACACTGGAGTATTACTCATTAAGCTCATCAGAAAATAATCATAAAAAGCCACTGGCAATGGAGGACGGTATCGTAAGGCGATATCCTGATACTTGTATTCCCTTACCATTGAAGGGGGGTACGAATTATGAGCTGCTCTACGTGCTTAGCGGTCAGTATTACAGATTTGAATTTATAACCGATGACCATAAAAAGGTAACAAAAACTTATAGTAAACCGTGACGTATATGTTGTCCGAATGATAATTGGATATATCATTTTTGTGTCGGTGCTATTGGTGAAGTTACCGGCGTTTAACGTATAGCTGCCACTGCCCTGAAAGGGTTATCATAAGGAAGAGGCAATTAATGAAAGAGTTTTTTATTATATGCTCCATTTTACTTCTCTCTGGTTGCCCTGGTTCTGGCGATCGTTTACCGGAAACGCTATACGCAGATGTTAAGATAGAGGGTAACGCACCATGCGTATTATACCCTGTTAATTTAGGCGATCGCATTACCTCAATTCAAATTACTAGCGAAAAAGAGGCGTCATTTAGGAAACTGTTTGATGATGTCCCTTTTAGAATTGTGAGTGGTCAATGCTTACCTACGTTTGGTTATCACTTCAAAAATGATAGGAACTACGTTGTCTATTATGGCTTGGATAACGATAAGTCGAAACGGCAAAAATTGATTCAAGCTAACTTTTACATCGGTAATTTAAATTATGCCGTCAATTAATATCATGATGGAGGAAATATTCCGTAGGCTAGATGAGTAAAGTATATAATACCATTAGCGAACAGTCGTCAGTTGCTTTCAAAGAATCATGGAGGACGCAATGAAAGAAAAAATAAAACTATACGTTATGTGTCGCTATTGGTTGTATGCACATTTATCGTTTGTTTGTCCTGGATGTTGCTACGTCCGATTGAGATTATAGTAGTCCATAAAAATGACAACTTCAGCGATGTCTTGGTAACTAATTTCCCTTTAACAGATAAAGGTAAAATAAACTGGTGGTTGGAGAATAAGGATAAGTTAAGTAAAAACTATGGTATACCTAACCCATCCCTTGATTCTGGACGTTTCTCCATTACTTTTTGGGATTTTGGCGACGGCTATAAAAAGAAAGAAAAATACGACAGGATTTGTTTTCCTGAGATGAAGACAGATGTGAACTGCATTGAAAAAGATGCCGTACTTATTGTTAGCAATAACCGTGCTGGGAGCGTATTTTTCACCGTGGATAATGGGCGCTATATGGTGAAAGGTAATGGCGATATTGTGAAAACGAAAGGGTGGTAAAACGATTTTTTACGTCATGGACTTGACCTGGAGAGTGGTTTTTAACGGAATGAAATTAATGAATAAAAAGCTGCTCTATATACCGGCAATGATTACTTGTCTCCTTGTTGGGTCTTTCGTTTGGCTCTCGCTGTGTACGGTTGAAATTGTCGCAGTTTATGAGAATGATAATTTTAGCGATGTTTTGGTCAAGGACTTTCCTCTCACGGACCGTGGAAAAATAGACTGGTGGCTGAATAATAAAGATATGCTAAAGGAGCGCTATAGTATTCCCAAACCGGCAAGCTATGGTAGTTTTACCATAACTTTTTGGGATTTTGGCAGCGGCTATAAAGAGGAAGGGAAGTATGACAGGCTGTGTTTTGATGCCAGGAAAGCCAAGGATAATTGTATTGATAAGAACGCGGTGTTTTCCGTAAGACAGATAAAAAATTATCGTACGTTATTGATTACATATGACGGCCGCTATTTACTGCAAGATAACGGAGATGTGGTCAACGTTGAGCGTGAGTAATAGCGATGCCTATTGCATCTATAAAGGTCGGTTTGGCAGCCAGCAAGACTCTGCATCATCGTGGCGCCACCCGGCACGTTTGCCGAAGGGTAGGCACTTTCGCCCTGAGGTTGGCGTGTATCGTGCACAATCAGAGATAAAATACGCCCATTAGGCGCGAGCAGGGGTGTTGTTTCAGTCCTTCATTCTCTTCATATCCCGGTACTTTGACGGCGGCAGCTTATAATTCCTTGAAAATACTCTGGTAAACGTCTGCTGTGAATCAAAACCGTATTTACAAACAATGTCGATAATCGGGGCGTTGGTTTCAACAAGCTCCTTTTCTGCCAGTGCTAACCTTTTCTCCCTTATATATTTTCCAATACTGATTTTTTGCACCTGAGAAAAAATACGCTGCAGGTGCCATTTGGAATACCCGGCCCGGGATGCCACATCCTCAATTCGCAGGGGTTTATGAATGTTTGAGTCAATCCACAGGGTTATTTCTTCGATGATGTCTTCTGTTTTTATCATGATTTCACCCTTGATAGCCGCTGTCCTGACCAGGCGCTCGGCGCGTCTTCTCCTGCCATGGCGTTCAGTGCGCGGGGCCATGTGCTGAACCACTCAGTTAGGCCCATCGGGGCGGTATGAGTTTGATTATCTGCGCACGTTTTTCAATATGTGATATACACCGCCGCAAAAAATGCCAGCCAGTTCCGGTTTGTTGGCGATAGGGAAAGAATATCAATTATCATTATTGTTAGTAACGGGGCTAAAATGATTGCATCTATGAATGGCTTTCATGAGTGTTGTAAATAAGGAAACCGCTAATGCTGAAAGAGAACTTCAACGAACTGCAGAGCTTTCTTGTGGTTGCCAGGGAGAGAAGTTTTACCAAGGCGGCCGCTAAGCTTGGGGTTTCGCAGTCCGCGCTCAGCCATGCGATGAAGGCGCTGGAAGCGCGGTTGAATATACGCCTGCTGACCCGGACCACCCGCAGCGTTGCGCCAACGGAAGCCGGCGAAAGAATCATTGCCTGTCTGGAACCACGCATTACCGATCTGGAGCAGGAGCTGGAGGCGCTGATTCAGCTCAACGGCACCGCCTCCGGGAATATCCGCCTGTCGGCGGGGGAGCATGCCGCACGCAGCCTGGTGTGGCCAAAGCTGAAACCGTTCCTTCGGGAATATCCGCAAATCAATGTCGAACTGGTGGTGGATAATGGCTTTGTCGATGTTGTCGCCGGGCGTTACGATGCCGGCGTGCGGCTTGGTGAAAGCGTCGATAAGGACATGGTTGCGGTGAAAATAGGGCCGGATATGCGTCTGGCGGTCGTCGGCGCGCCGGAGTATTTTGCGGCCAAGCGCATTCCGCAGACGCCGCATGAGCTTCAGCATCATCGATGCATCAATATGCGCCTGCCCACCGCCGGCGGTCTGTATCACTGGGAGTTTGAAAAGGACGGGAAGCCGCTGCGCGTCAGGGTTGAAGGGCAGCTGACGTTGAATCTGCTGTCGGAAAGGATGGATGCGGTGCTGTCGGGATTCGGCCTTGCCTGTGTGCCAGAGGATATGGTGCAGGAGCAGGTTGCATCCGGGGAACTCGTCCAGGTTCTGCAGGATTGGTGCCCCTCATTTCCGGGGTATTATCTGTATTATCCCAGCCGTAAGCAGCATCCGCCCGCCTTTGCGTTGATGATAGATGCGCTGCGCTATTCGGAGTAACCGGCCTGTGGTGTGCCGCAAGCCGGTTTAAGCCTTACCGGCCGACCCGAGCCTGCAGCGCGGCGGGGTAGCGCTCGCCGACGATTTTCACCGTCTCCAGCGCCTGGGACATTTTGCGCAAATCGTCCTGAGACAGGATGATGGCGGCAGCCCCCAGGTTCTCCTCCAGCCGGTGCAGTTTTGTGGTGCCGGGGATGGGTGCAATCCACGGTTTTTGCGCCAGTAGCCACGCCAGCGCAATCTGCGCCGGGGTCGCACCTTTTTCTGCGGCAAGTTCGCCCAGCAGCGTGAGCAGTTTTTCATTGGCTTCAATCGCTTCTGCCGTAAAGCGCGGTACTTTGCTGCGGAAATCGTCCGCGCCGAACGTCGTCCCGGCGGTGATGGCGCCGGTCAGGAAGCCCTTGCCTAACGGACTGAACGGCACAAAGCCAATTCCCAATTCTTCCAGCAGCGGCAGGATTTCCTGCTCGGGTTCACGCCACCACATTGAGTATTCGCTCTGCAGGGCGGTGACCGGCTGGACGGCATGCGCACGGCGAATGGTTTGCGCTCCGGCTTCGGAAAGGCCAAAGTGTTTGACCTTGCCTTCGGCAATCAGATCTTTCACCGTGCCCGCCACGTCTTCGATCGGGACGTCGGGATCGACGCGGTGCTGGTACAGCAGATCAATCACCTCAGTGTTGAGGCGGCGCAGTGAACCTTCCACCGCTTCACGGATGTGTTCCGGGCGGCTGTTTAAAATCTGCTGCTTGTTATCATCACCAAAGGTAAAGCCAAATTTAGTGGCGATAACCACCCGATCGCGCAGCGGCTTCAGGGCTTCGCCCACCACCTCTTCATTCAGGTACGGGCCATAGACTTCAGCGGTATCGAAGAAAGTCACGCCGCGCTCAACGGCGGCGCGAATCAGTTCGACGGCCTGACGGGTATCGGTCGCCGGGCCATAGCCGTAGCTCAGCCCCATGCAACCCAGTCCTAATGCCGACACTTCCAGGCCGGATTTACCAAGATAACGTTTTTGCATCGATAACTACCTCTTCTGTGGCGGAATTAAACGTCGAGTTTACGATTGGTCAGCCATTCCACTCTGGCCGGGTCATGGCGTGAGAAGAACGCGTTGCTTGCGGTATCAAGAGCGGTAATCTGCAGCATCTCTTCGGGGTTGAGCGCAACATCGAGGACGTTGATATTTTCTTCCATGCGCGCATGCTGATAGGCTGCCGTCGTATCGTTCAGGCTTTCGATGGCGTCAGTAACGGCGCGCTCTCATTCGGCGGCATTTGTGATCGGGTACACGCCAAAGCCCGGCAGAGGCATATCAATATTGTTGTGCAGTTTTACTGTTTGCATGGCGTTACCCTTTCAGCGTGGAGTGGAAAGAGCATAACGCAGAGGGATTTATTTGATTAGATGGGGCAATTCGCTAGGGTTGATTAGAGGAATTCATTAATCTTGTCTGAACCTTGCTACGGCGTTTTTTCCTGCAGAGGCCGGGTAATCTGAACTTTATTCAGCGCTGAGAGGAGCGGCTCTGTCTTTCTGTCTCCAACACTGAAAACACCGGCCGATATGCCAGTGTTTTCAGTTTGTTATAAATTAGCCTGAGACCAGCCTCCATCTGCCGTCGTCTTTGATAAACTGTAACGGACTTATTGATTTTGATGTGCCTACCAGCGGCATTTTTGTTTCCATTTCGACTTCGCAGTTGTATTTCTTATCCCCTGATTTGGAACAGGATATTTTTCTGGCAGAAATAAGAGAGACTCTGTTTTCTTCTTTTTTTGCAATCTCACCAACGAGTTCTTCACGTTGTTTATTACTCTCGTCGAATGATGCTTGTATCGCTTTGGTGATATCGCTCTCTGAAGGTTCTGATGAACAGCCGGATAACAAAAAAGCCGTCCCCAATATGGCGGCGCTAATTATTTTATTCATTGAATATTCCCTTTTTTTATGATGCTTTTGGATTTATTGATATTTTAAATGGCTACTGTCAATCCTGATGCATAGCCTGTCGTAGTATACTTGCTGTTAAACGTTTTTCACCGTGTTTTTTTTCTGCGCTGTGGTTATTAATTTTATCTATGGCTTATAGTCTGATTGTTTTATTTTTCATGGTCGCCGGTAACGGATTCATATAATATGCTGCGGATGGTTGATATATGAATGCTATATCTATTTTCCGCAGAACCGCTGACGCGTACCGGCGACGGCGAAGAACAAACGTAAGGACCCGCGGTTGAGCACCTTGTTCAGCCCATTTTTATGGAGATCTCACCGTTATGCATCGCCTCAAGCGCCCTGGCCGTGTCGGCCGTTATCTGCTGATTTTTTTCACACTGCTGGTGCTGTGTCCGCTGGCCTATAGCTGGCTGATGGCGCGCTTTGGCTACGGTGCGCCGCCGGCGCAGCGTACGGCGGCAGAGCAGGTTGACCAGGTGCTGATTCGCAAGGCGTCGCGTACGCTGAGCCTGCTGAAGGACAACCGGGTGGTCGCCAGTTACCCTATTGCACTAGGGGGAGCGGCAGACGGCGGGGCGAAAACGCGCGAGGGCGATCGGAAAACGCCGGAAGGCGATTACACCATCGATTGGCGCAACTCCCGCTCCAAGTATTTTCTCAGCCTGCATATCTCTTACCCGGATGCTGACGATATCGCGCAGGCCAAAGCGGGCGGTTATTCGCCTGGCAGCCATATTATGATCCACGGACAGCCCAACGGCTGGGGATGGCTGGCGCCGTTGCTGCAGCGTATGGACTGGACCGATGGCTGTATCGCAGTGACCAACGCCGAAATGCAGGACGTGTGGTCGCGGGTGCCGGCCGGTACGCCGGTACGTATTGAGCCGTAAACCAGCGGGGGCCTGCGGCGCTCCTTTGCCCGGTGACGAAAAATCTTGCCGGCTGTGGCATGATAGCGCGGATAACTTTGGAATCAGGGGATGAATGTGAAACCGGTCACGCTATACGATGTTGCAGCGCATGCGGGCGTCTCTTATCAGACCGTCTCCCGCGTGGTTAACCAGGCCAACCACGTTTCCGCCAAAACCCGTGAGAAAGTCGAGGCCGCAATGGCGGCGCTCAATTATATCCCCAACCGCGTCGCTCAGCAGCTGGCGGGCAAGCAGATGCCGCTGATCGGCGTCGTCACCGCCAACCTGGCGCTGCATGCGCCGTCGCAAATCGTTGCCGCCATTAAGTCCCGTGCCGATCAGGCCGGCGCCAGCGTGGTGATCGGCATGGTCGAACGCAGCGGCGTGGAGGCGTGCCGGGCGGCGGTGCATAACCTGCTGACGCAGCGGGTCAACGGGCTGATTATCAACTACCCGCTGGATGAAGACGATGCGCTCGCCGTTGCCAAGGCCTGCGGCAACGTGCCGGTGGTGTTCCTCGATGTTTCCGATAGCTACCCCGTTAACAGCATTATTTTCTCCCATGACGACGGCGCGCGGCTGGGGGTCGAACATCTGCTGCAGCACGGTCATCAACGCATAGCGCTGCTGGCGGGGCCGCGTTCTTCCATCTCGGCGCGGCTGCGGCTGGCGGGCTGGCATAAGTATCTGGCGCAGCATCAGCTGCAGCCCGTTGCGGAAATTGAAGGCGACTGGAGTGCGATGTCCGGTTTTCAACAGACGTCGCAGATGCTGAACGATGGCACATTGCCCACGGCGATGCTGGTCGCCAACGATCAGATGGCGCTGGGGGCGATGCGCGCGATAAGCGAGTTCGGCCTGCGCGTCGCGGCTGATATTTCGTTGATTGGCTATGACGATACTGAAGACAGCTCCTGCTATATCCCGCCGCTGACTACTATCAAGCAGGACTTCCCGCAGCTGGGGCTGAGCAGCGTCGACAGATTGCTGCAACTCTCCCGTGGCGAGTCCGTCATCGGCAACCAACTGCTGCCGGTCACGCTGGTCAAACGTAAAACCGTCCTGCCGTTCAACGCACAGGCCTCTTCACCGCAGGCGTTGGCCGAATCGCTGCTGCAGCTTGCGCGGCAGGTTTCACGTCTGTAAGCGCACGGTCGTGCGCTGTGGCGAAGCGCTCACATTTTTTCACCAAATGGCGCCATTAATGTGAGTCGGCTCACTCATTAAACAGCTACTCCTTTACAGAAATTGCCCCGTCTCCGTATGTTCTTTATCAATTGTGAGCGGATATCAATTTTTGATAGGACATAGCCATGACCCTGAATACGGATTCACTTGCCGCCGTTTTGGCGCGTCGTGACTGGGAAAACCCCGGCGTGACACAGCTTAACCGTCTGGAGGCCCACCCGCCTTTTTGCAGCTGGCGCAATGCCGATGAGGCGCGACATAACCACCACGCCGACCGAGTGCGCAGCCTGAACGGCGACTGGAAATTTGCCTGGTTCGCCGCGCCGGAAGCAGTGCCGGAAAGCTGGCTGCTGAACGATCTGACCGATGCTGACACCGTGACCGTCCCCTCTAACTGGCAGATGGACGGTTACGATGCGCCAATCTACTCCAACATTACCTATCCGTTTCCGGTCGATCCGCCGCAGGTGCCGGCCGACAATCCTACAGGCTGTTACTCGCTCACATTCAGTTTGGATAAGCAGGCGATACGCGGTGAGCAGACCCGTATCATCTTTGACGGCGTGAACTCCGCGTTCCATCTGTGGTGCAACGGGCGCTGGGTCGGCTACGGCCAGGACAGCCGCCTGCCGTCCGAATTCGATCTCAGCGATTTTCTGGTCAACGGTGAAAACCGTCTGGCGGTCATGGTGCTGCGCTGGAGCGACGGCAGCTATCTGGAGGATCAGGATATGTGGCGGATGAGCGGTATTTTCCGCGACGTCTCCTTGCTGCATAAACCGGCGGCGCACATCGGCGATCTGCGCATCACGACCCGTTTTAACGATGATTTTAGCCGCGCGTGTCTGGAGGCAGAGGTCAGGATGGCGGGGGAACCGCGTGACGATTTACGCGTCACCGTTCAGCTATGGCGGGACGACGCGTTGACGGCAGAGGCCAGTGCGCCTTTCGGCAGCGCCGCCATTGATGAGCGCGGCGCCTACGCCGAGCGCGCTACGCTGCGGCTGGAGGTTGAACGCCCGGCGCTGTGGAGTGCGGAAACCCCGCACCTGTACCGCGCCGTGGTGCTGCTGCAGCGCGCCGATGGCACGCTGATTGAGGCGGAAGCCTGCGATGTCGGCTTCCGTCAGGTCAGCATTGAAAACGGTCTGCTGTTGCTGAACGGCAAACCGCTGCTGATTCGCGGCACCAACCGCCACGAGCATCATCCGCAGCGCGGCCAGGTGATGGACGAAGAGACTATGCTGCAGGACATTCTGCTGATGAAGCAGCATAACTTTAACGCGGTGCGCTGCTCCCACTACCCGAATCATCCGCGCTGGTACACGCTCTGCGACCGCTACGGCCTGTATGTGGTGGACGAGGCGAATATCGAGACGCACGGCATGACGCCGATGAGCCGGCTGAGTGACGATCCGCGCTGGCTGCCGGCCATGAGCCAGCGCGTAACGCGCATGGTGCAGCGCGATCGCAACCACCCGAGCATTATTATCTGGTCGCTGGGCAATGAGTCCGGCCACGGCGCCAACCACGATGCCCTTTACCGCTGGCTGAAAACGGACGATCCGTCGCGTCCGGTGCAGTATGAGGGCGGCGGCGCGAATACCGCGGCGACCGATATTATTTGCCCAATGTATGCGCGCGTCGATCAGGATCAACCGTTCCCCGTCGCGCCAAAATGGTCGATCAAGAAGTGGCTGTCGATGCCGGGAGAGCAGCGCCCGCTGATTCTCTGTGAATATGCCCACGCGATGGGCAACAGCCTCGGCGGCTACGCGAAATACTGGCAGGCTTTCCGCCAGTATCCGCGACTGCAGGGCGGTTTTGTCTGGGACTGGGTGGATCAGTCCCTGACCAAGTATGACGCCGACGGTACGCCGTGGGCGGCATACGGCGGCGATTTTGGCGATACGCCCAACGATCGTCAGTTCTGCATGAACGGGCTGCTGTTTGCAGACCGCACGCCGCATCCTTCGCTGTATGAGGCCAAACATGCGCAGCAGCTGTTCCAGTTTACGCTGCTGCCGGGTGATGAGCGCCGGATTGAAGTCGTCAGTGAATATTTGTTCCGCCATAGCGATAACGAAGTGTTGCACTGGTCGATTGCGCAGGACGGCCGGCCGCTGGCCACGGGAGAGGTGGTGCTGGATATCGCCCCGCAGGGCCGTCAGCTGATCACCTTACCGGCCGTGCCGATGTCGGAAGCGGCGGGGCAGCTGTGGCTGACGGTGCACGTGGCGCAGTCGCAGGCGACGGCATGGTCACCGGCCGGGCATATCAGCGCCTGGCAGCAGTGGGCGCTGGAGGAAAAACTCGACGTGCAGCCTGCCGCGTACGCCGACGAAGCTCCGCAACTGACCTGCAGTGAGACGCATTTTAGTATTGCGTTGGGTGATAAGCGCTGGGAATTCTGTCGCCGGCAGGGCGTGCTGATGCAGTACTGGATCGGTGAAGAGGCGCAGCTGCTGAGCCCGCTGCGCGACCAGTTCACCCGCGCGCCGCTGGATAATGACATCGGCGTCAGCGAGGTGACCCGCATCGACCCGAACGCCTGGGTTGAACGCTGGAAGGCCGCCGGCCACTACCGGGCAGAGGCCGCGCTGCTGCAGTGCGAGGCCGAAGCGCTGCCCCGTGCGGTGCTGATCACCACCGCGCATGCCTGGCAGCATCAGGGAGCAACGCTGTTTATCAGCCGCAAAACCTATCGCATCGACGGCCGTGGCGATTTGCAGATTACGGCGGAGGTTGAGGTCGCCAACGGCACGCCGCCGCCGGCGCGCATCGGCCTGAGCTGCCAGCTGTCGCAGCTGGCGCAGCGCGTGAACTGGCTGGGGCTGGGGCCGCACGAGAATTACCCGGACCGCCTGACCGCCGCCTGCTTTGACCGCTGGGAGCAGCCGCTGGAGGCGATGTACACCCCGTACGTCTTCCCGTGCGAAAACGGCCTGCGCTGCGGCACCCACGAACTGCAATATGGCGCGCACCGCTGGCGTGGCGACTTCCAGTTCAACATCAGCCGTTATAGCCAGCAGCAGCTGATGGAAACCAGCCATCGTCACCTGCTGCAGCCGGAGGCGGGCGTCTGGCTGAATATTGACGGTTTCCATATGGGGATCGGCGGCGACGACTCCTGGAGTCCTTCCGTTGCACCGGAATACCTGCTCAGCGCCGGGCGCTATCGCTACCAACTGGTCTGGGGTCAAAAATAATAAGCGGGCAGGCCTGGGCCTGCCCATTTTTTTAACTGAGGAAATCCATGATGTATTATTTAAAAAATACTAATTTTTGGATGTTCGGTTTTTTCTTCTTCTTTTACTTTTTTATTATGGGAGCCTATTTTCCATTCTTCCCTATCTGGCTACACGATATTAATCATATCAGCCAACGGGATACCGGCGTTATTTTTGCCTGTATTTCTCTGTTTTCCCTGTTGTTCCAGCCCGTTTTCGGGCTGCTGTCCGACAAGCTTGGTTTACGTAAACATCTGCTGTGGGTGATCACCGGTATGCTGGTGATGTTTGCCCCGTTCTTTATTTACGTCTTCGGGCCGCTATTACAGTTCAATATCTTACTGGGCTCGATCGTCGGCGGGATTTACCTCGGCTTTATTTACAACGCCGGCGCGCCGGCGATTGAGGCCTATATTGAAAAAGTCAGCCGCCGCAGCAGCTTTGAATTCGGCCGTGCGCGCATGTTTGGCTGCGTGGGCTGGGCGCTGTGCGCTTCGATCGTCGGCATTATGTTTACCATCAACAACGAATTTGTGTTCTGGCTGGGTTCCGGCTGTGCCGTGATTCTGGCGCTGCTGCTGTTCTTTTCACGCACCGATACGCACTCTTCTGCGGTGGTGGCGGACGCCGTGGGCGCCAATCAGAGCGCCTTTAGCCTGAAGCTGGCCCTGGAACTGTTCAAACAGCCGAAGCTGTGGTTCCTCTCGCTGTACGTGGTGGGTGTCTCCTGCACCTACGATGTGTTTGACCAGCAGTTCGCCAACTTTTTCACCTCTTTCTTCGCCTCCGGTGAACAGGGTACCCGGGTGTTCGGCTATGTCACCACGCTGGGCGAGTTGCTGAACGCCACTATCATGTTTTTTGCACCGCTGATCGTCAACCGTATCGGCGGCAAGAATGCGCTGCTGCTGGCGGGCGCCATTATGTCGGTGCGTATTATCGGCTCCTCGTTTGCCACCTCGGCGCTGGAAGTGGTGATCCTGAAAACGTTGCATATGTTTGAGGTGCCGTTCCTGATTGTCGGCTGTTTCAAATATATCACCAGCCAGTTTGAGGTGCGCTTTTCGGCCACCATCTATCTGGTGTGCTTCTGTTTCTTCAAGCAGCTGGCGATGATTTTCATGTCGGTGTTTGCCGGCAATATGTATGAAAGCATCGGCTTCCAGGGCGCGTATCTGGTACTGGGGTTGGTTACGCTGGGCTTTACGCTGATGTCCGTGTTCACCCTCAGCGGAGCCGGGCCGTTTTCTCTGCGCCGTGGTGCCAAAGAGGCGGTGTAACGTTATGTCGGATGGCGCGCGCTTGGTCGCGCGTCTTATCAGAACTTCTGGGAGGGGAGATATCGCGTCAAACGGGCAGTTCCATGCGCTCAATCACATGTTTGGTGAAAAAAATCGGCGAAGAGTCGCTATTCTTGTGGCAGGGAATTTTCCTTTCTTGAGATCTCTGACATGCAAGAGCTGTTATCTATCTGGAACTGGCTGCTGGCGACGCCGCTGACGTTTTCCCTGTTGTCGATCGCTTTTCTGCTCTTCGCCGGCTTCGTTTCCTTTGTGGTCTGTAAACTGTTCCTACTGGGCATTGTCAGACGCTTTATCTTACACACCCATAAATCCGATCCGCTGGATAAAGATATGCGGGTCGCCAGACGGCTGGCCAATATTGTGCCGGTGGTGACGGTTTATTTCCTGTCGCGACTGGTGCAGGGGCTGCCGTCAGGGCTGTTGGAAACCATTCAGGCGATCTGCGGCGTGCTGTTCATTATCCACTCTGCGATGCTGATTAATGAACTGCTGGATATCAGCAACAGCGCCTATATCCGCAAGCACGGCGAAAAATCCCACTCGATCAAAGGCTATGTGCAGATCGGCAAGATCATCGTGTCGTCGATCGCCACCATTTTGGTGATCGCCACGCTGTCCAACAAATCGCCGGTGATCATTATCTCCAGTCTGGGGGCGGTCGCCGCGGTGCTGATGTTTGTGTTCCAGCATACGTTGATTTCGCTGGTGGCCAATATCCAGCTGTCGTCATCCAATGTGATTCAGCTGGGGGACTGGGTGGAGATGCCGCAGGGCAATATCAGCGGCGAGGTGACGGATATTGCGCTGCATACCATCACCATCCGCAACTGGGACAACACCGTTTCCCGGGTGCCGACCAAGAACTTTATTACCGAAACCTATACTAACTGGCAGCCGATGTTCTCCTCGGGCGGCCGACGTATCAAGCGCAGTTTCTTTATCGATCAGTCCAGCATCACCTTTGCCGACGGCGCGCTGCTGGAGCGACTGAAAACGGTATCGCCGGTGAAATTCGCCGGGCTGAGCGACTATCTCAGCGGAAAGATGGAAACGCTGTCCGACGAACAGCTGGTCCACCACGGCATTACCAACCTGGGCCTGTTCCGCAAGTATCTGCTTGAGTATCTGAAGGCGCGCGACGATATCCGCAATGATATGTACCTGGTGGTGCGCCAGCTTAGCCCGACTTCCGAGGGGTTGCCTATCGAGGTGTACTGCTTTACCTCGAAGGTGTTCTGGAGCGAGTACGAAGATACGCAGTCGGAAATTTTCGAATACATGTACGCCACCGCCCGCTATTTCGCGCTGGGTATCTATCAGAAGCCATCGGGTATTGATATGAACAATATGATGCCGAAAAGAACGCGCCACGGCGCGCATTCTCTCCCCGCCGATGCGCCGGCGGGGGAGCATTCAGTTGGCGCTCAGGACATCGAGCACCGCCTTTAGGCTGCGGGTGTCGTTGCCATATCACATGCGATAGACCGCGGGATTAAAAGCCGTAATCGCGCCAGCGGCGGTTCACCTGCTGTTTAATCGTCTCAGGGTAGGAGTGTTCAAAATTGGCGGTGGTGGCGCGCTGTCGCCCGGCGAATGCTTCCGGGAACAGACAGTTGATGATCATTTTACCGCCTCTGCCGGCCTGTTTATCCTCGGCGTCCAGATATGGCACCATGGGAATGCCGGGGCTGTCGCTAAAGTCATGGAAATCACGTTTCGGATGGCTGCGGGTTGCCAGCGCCCAGACCACCTGATTGATATCGGTGATATCGATATCGTTGCCGACCAGAAGTATTTTCGGCACCAGCCAGGCGACGTGCGAGGTGAAAAATTTGTCGGCAATCAGCTGTACCAGGCCGTCGGCGTCGGTATTCAGCGCCGCCAGTTTTTCAATATCCACCGACAGCACCAGCCAGCAGGTGGCGGCCTCATAGGAACACCAGGCCATATCGATCGGCAGTTGCTGCTGGCGGCAGTGTTTCAGCGCTTCGGCGGAAATCATGGTGCCCCACAGCGTGTGGTTTTCTTCCGGCGGCGTACCGGCGACGCAGATTGGCAAAATGGCGCGATCGCGATAGCTCACCGCCTTGACGTGGAACAACGGCTGCGGTTTACCTTCGGCGAACGCGTAACCGTGGTACTCGCCCATCGGGCCTTCCATCGCGGTTTGCCCGACGCTGATCTCGCCTTCCACCACGATTTCCGCCGAGGCTGGCACGTACAGATCGTTGGTTTCACATTTGACTACCTCCACCGGCCGGCCGGTCAGCGCGCCGATGTAGCCCGGTTCGCTGACCCAGGCGGGCAGCGGCATACCGGCGACCGCCATCGCCGCCGGCGGTGCGCCCAGCACCATCGCCCAAGGGGTATTCTTGCCCTGTTCACGCCACATTTGATGGATCATGCCGATATGCTGTTGCGCCATCGCCGGGCCGACCAGCGTGCGCCGATCGTGCAGCATGGCGCGCGCCACGGACCAGCTGTCCCAGCGGCCGTCGGGTGACTGCACCACGTGGAAGCCGTAGGTGGCGAAGTAACGACCGCCGTCTTCCTGGTGCAGCAGCGGGATGGGGAAACGGTGCAGATCGACGTCATCGCCCAGCAGCACGTTCTGCTTGCAGGGAGCGCTGCTGACCTGAACCGGCGTGATGGGCGTCCGATCGCCGGCGCTGATAATCGTCTCCAGTATTTCGCGCGGCGTGGCGTTTTTCGGCAGGCCGAAGTGGGCGGCGAGACGGGCGTAGCGCTGGCCGTCGCGGCGGCTTAGCCCGGCCGGGGCGCCGAGGATCCTGAAGCCGTGCGGGTTGTTTTCCAGCGTCTGAAACAGCGGCGCCGGGGCGCCGGTTTCATAGACCTTGCGGGTAATCGCGCCGGCTTCCAGCTCAGAGCTGACGGTTATGTTGATATCCAGCAGTTCCTGATGCGCGCGCAAGTAGTCGATAAACTGGCGAAAGTCCGTGGCGGCAGGCAGATGGCTCATGCTTTTCTCCTCAATCACAGGTTGTTATCACCTGCCAGACTAGCTGAGAAGAGAGTGCGGGTCTGTGCGTAAGGTGGTGGTGTGGCGTATCAGCGTTTGTCGCTGATTTTTTATTTTTCGGCATAGGAGCAGGCCAGAGAAACGATAAGATTTGGCCTTATAGTATTATGTGTTATTTCGTTGGTGAATTTAAATGGGTGCATTTATGTGATTATTCTTGTTTTTTATTGCGGGTGTTTCTGTTTGTTGCCCGCGAAGATGGAATGCAATTGACTCTTTTTTTTATCGATCCATATAATTAATCGGCATGAGAGTAATATTTGTCTTGGTTATTATTGAAAGTAAGTCAAGATATTTTCTTATGCAAACACACCAATATCATTATTAAGGATAAAAAATGAAAAAGATGACCATGATGGAATCTTCCAACATCATCGGCGGTTATTATAACTGTTCAGCAACCACCTATGAGAAATCAACGGTAGGCGGAGTTGAAAGCTGCACCGCAGTCAGAAACTGCACCAACAAGTTTGGCCAGCCGACGAAAGTGATGTTTTACGTGCCAGTAAGCAACTGCGCCTCTACCGGCGGCGGCACCACCACGCCTCCAACGACGCCGTAATCGTTTTGCCGGGTGCGGCGCATTGCCGCACCCAATCCCCGCCTGTTTGATTTCAACGTTCGGCTTTACCCTCAGCAACGCGCTTCCGGCAATACCATTACCGACAGGTAGCGGATTTATGGTCAGTGATTTTACGCCCTCAGCACAGAGAGATGCTGCTTTTTATTTTCCATATGTTATAGATATATTCGCTGACGATTCATTTCAAGCGGAGTTAATTTTCTTTGAAAGTATTCAGTTATATCCCGTTGTTATCCATTTATGATGTTGTTATTTTACTCTCGTTCCCTGAGTGATTAGAATTGCTGGCGTGAGGGAGACGCTGTCTATGTGCTTCAGTTTAAAGATTGGCGCTTTTCTTATTTGATGTATCAATATCACCATATAAGGATATTACAATGAAAAAAATAAGCATGAAAAAAGCTGATAAGGTCATCGGCGGTTATATTCTTTTCTGCAGCCCGGAAACGTTTGAATGGGGCGCCGGGGGAAATAGCGATTTATGCTATTCGGTGGTGGAATGCCGCAATAAGTATGGCGTACCGCGCAAGACGATAAACGTTGTGGCCAAGAACTACTGCCCTGCCAAACCTGCTCCAACGCCTACACCTTAAGGCCTGAGCCTGTCAGTGCGAAACAATCCCTGTAACAACTCCGGGGGCGGCAGCGTTGCCGCCCCCGATTTTTTAGACGTTATCTTCCCCGCCGAATGCCGCCGGCGGGCGCAAACTTGTGATCGCATCGCTAAATCTCCCTTGTGTTGTTGCGTAAAAGTTAACGAGTGACTATGTTGGCTGAACGATCGACGCCGCTGTTATCTGCGTCACTGCTGATAGCTGGAAGGGGACATTATGGCGGTTACCGTACAGGCCCGGAGTGCCGGTTTTGACGAATGGCTGCAAAGCATCAACGCGGCCTGCGGGCGTTTTCGCGCCACAACGCTGGGGCCGGCGTTCAGCGGCGCGATGCAGGCATACCATACGCATGCGCTGCGGCTGAGCATCGTTGATGCGGCGCAGACGCGGCTGTACCGCACCCGGCAGGAGGTCGCCCAGAGCAATGGCGGCTACTTTTTTACCGTCTTTCAACTGCGCGGCAGCGCCCTGATGGAGCAGGGTGAAAGGCAGGCATGCCTGTCGGCAGGCGATATGACGCTGATTGACGCCGGGCGGCCCAGCAATTTCCTGTTCCAGCATGATTCGCAGCAAATCTCGCTGCTTTTGCCGCGTCACTATCTTGAATCTCCGGCGCGTCGCGGCAAGGTGCAGTGCGCCGCGCGTCTTGATGCCGGGAATGCGCTGGTCAGATTCAGCCATCAACTGGTGTGCGGCTATATCAACGGCCCGACGCTGGGGGCGGAAGAGAGCGAAGCCACGCTGAACGCGCTGGCCAGCCTGCTGCATCCGCTGCTGGTTGGCGGGGAAGCGACGGGAGAGGAGGGCGAACGCGGGTTTAATCAGGCGCTACGCTTTATCGATCGCCATATTCAGTCCGAGAGTTTGCGGCCGGAGTGGGTGGCGGAGGAGATCGGCATGTCGCTGCGTACGCTGTACCGGCTGTTTGCCCGCCATGGGCTGGTGGTGGCGCAATATATTAAACAGCGCCGCCTGGAACTGTGCGCGCAGGCGCTGCGCCATGCGCCGGCATGGCAAAAATTATCCCATCTTAGCGATGACTGGGGGTTTCGCGACCACAGCCATTTTTCCACCGCGTTTAAAACGCACTTTGGCATTTCGCCCAGCGAATACCGCAAGCGTTATCAGTAAGCCCCCGGCCGGGCCGGGGGAAGGGCATTCAGTAGCGGATACAGACAGATTTGCTTTCGGTGTAGGCATCCAGCCAGTCCGGGCCGAAGTCGCGGCCGCTGCCTGACTGCTTAAAGCCGCCGAACGGCATATTGGCGTCAATCAGCGTATGGGTGTTGACCCACACCGTCCCGGCCTGAATGCGCGGCGTATAGGCCATCGCGGTTTGCAGGCTGGTGGTCCACAGGCTGGCGGTCAGGCCGTAATCGGTATCGTTGGCCTTCTGCAGCGCCTCTTCACCGTCCGCCACCCGAATCAGGTTGACCACCGGGCCGAACACCTCTTCGCGCGTCAGGTTGAGGCTGTCGTCCGGGTTGACCACCAGCGTCGGCGGAATATAGAAGCCGTCGCCCGCCGGGCCGCTGGCGCCGCCGATCAGCTCGGCGCGCTTGTTTCTGGCGTCTTCCAGATAGGCGGCGACCTTGTCGCGGTGCGCGCGGGAAACCAGCGGGTTGATCTGCGCCGCCGGATCCATCCCCGGCCCGACGCTGAGGGATTTCACCGCCTGCTCAAAGCCGGCGACCAGTTGGTCGTAGATCGGCGCTTCAATATAGATCCGCGAGCTGGCGGCGCACACCTGGCCCTGATTCAGGAAGCTGCCCATCATCAGACCCTCAACCACCTGCGGGATATCGGCGTCTTTCAGCACGATGGCCGGGTTCTTGCCGCCCAGTTCCAGCGTCACGCGCGTCAGCCGGTCAGCGGCGGCGCGGGCGATGCCCTTGCCGACGGCGGTCGAGCCGGTAAAGCTGACTTTGGCGACCAGCGGATGTTCGGTCAGCGCTTTGCCGCAGACGGCACCGCTGCCGGTCACCACGTTGAATACTCCCGGCGGCACGCCGGCTTCGCTGGCCAGTTCAGCCATCCGCAGCAGGGTCAGCGGCGTGGTTTCCGACGGTTTAATCACGATTGAACAGCCGGCGGCCAGAGCCGGCATCACTTTCCAGATGCCGATCATCAGCGGGAAGTTCCACGGCACGATGCCGGCCACCACGCCGATCGGCTCTTTGCGGGTATATACCTGATAGTTGGCGCCCGGCGGCATCGGAATGGAAACGTCCAGCGTCTGGCCGGTGATTTTGGTGCTCAGCCCGGCGGTATAGCGCATCCAGTTCAGGGTGCAGCCCACTTCGAACGCGCGGGAGATATTGATGGATTTGCCCTGTTCCAGCGTTTCCAGCTGCGCCAACTCTTCGGCGTGCTGCTCTACCAGATCGGCATAGCGCAGCAAAATACGTTCACGCTCGGCCGGCAGGCGCCGTGACCAGACGCCGTCGCTGAACGCCCGATGGGCGGATTGCACCGCGCGGGCGACATCGTCCGCACTGGCGTCGGCGCTGGTGGCGATCTGTTTGCCGTCGGCGGGGTTATAGACCGGCAGCCGCGTCGCAGACTGCGAGCTCTGCCACTGTCCATCGATATACAAGCCGTGCTGACGTTCAAGAAAGCGCAACACGTTGTCCATCACTGCTACGGTAGTATCAGGCATATGCCCTCCTGTCATACGAAGAGATCGATCGGGAAAAACTTCACCGACTTAGCATAATCGCGATGGCGGGAGGAAAATTTGCTCTGTCTGACATTCGGTTTGTCCGCCGTGACAAAATGACGGCGGCATACCGGGGCGTTAAGGCGCCCCGGTTTTGGCGCGGTTCAGGAGCTGAGCGTCGCCAGGCGGGTGGCAAAGCCGAGGAACAGCAGGCCGATCAGGCCGTTGCCCAGTTTGGCCAGCCGTTTTTTATGGCTGAAGAAGTGCGCCAGCATGCTGCCGGCAAAGATCAGCGTGCTCATATAGATAAAGCTGACCGATTCCAGAATCAGCGCCAGAATGGTGTAAGACAGGCCGGTATGCGCGTAGTTGAAGTCGATAAACTGCACGAAGAAAGATACGTAAAACAAAATCGCCTTGGGGTTGGTCAGGCTGAGCGTCAGCGACTTGCGCAGAATGCTGTGGCTGTCTTCCAGCGTCTGGTGTTCCGGCAGATTTTTTTGCACAAAGTTGGCGTAGAGGATCTTCACGCCGAGGAACAGCAGATAAATTGCCCCCAGATAACGCACCAGCGTAAACAGCAGCGGCGTAGTGCGGATCAGCGTGGCCACGCCGATATAGGCGCAAAAAATCAAAATGGCGTCGCCGATAAATACGCCGAGGGCGGCGGTGTAACCGGCGCGGATACCGCGGGAGATGCCGGTTTTCAGTACGAACAGGGTATTAGGGCCGGGCAGCACGATAATAAATATCACCCCGGCCAGATAGGTCCATAAATTCAGGACGCCGAAACTTTCTAACACGATAACCTCTCAAAATGCCTGGCCGCATCTGCGCGTTGATCGTCGTGAAGCAGCGCGGCGTGCGGCGTAATCCCTGGCCCGTCTTTTGGCCGGGCGCGATCCTAACGCCGCGCGCCGAGATTGGCAACGCGATTCCCGCTTCGGCGTGCAGATAATCGGCCCTTGCGGGCGGCCATCAGAGTGCGGACGGCTTGCGCGCCAGCAGCGTGGCGAAGCGCAGCTTGATGCGGTTGCCGTTGGCGTCGGTTTTATGCAGTTCGCCGACGTCTTCGTTGTATTTCACTATCTGCCAGTCCCGATAGTAGTTTTTCAGTTCATCGGGCTTAAAGGCGAAGGGGAACGGCAGCGGGCAGGGGAAATCCGGCGTATCCATCGCGGCGACGATCAGGTTATGGCCGCCGTTGACGGTGCTGGCCTGCATATCCTGAATGATTGACGGAATCGCCGCAGGCTGCAGAAACATCATGACTACCGTCGAGAGAATAAAATCATAGTCGCCGTGGAAACGCAGATTGTTCAGATCCTGCTCGGCGGCCCGGATCGCGCTCAGCCCTTCGGCGTCGATAATGCGGTTCAGCTCGGCGATTGCCACGGCGTTTTTATCCCAGGCGGTGACGTCAAAGCCCTTCAACGCCAGATACAGCGCGTTGCGCCCGCCGCCGCAGCCCAAATCCAGCGCCTTGCCGGCGGGCAGTCGCCCGGCGGCGGCAATCACTTCCGAGTGGGTGCGGGTTAAGCCATATTTCTGATGAAAGTAGTCTTCCGGCTGAATGTCTGCGGACATGGTGTGCTCCTTGTTCGGACTGAGTTTTAAATTGCATGTAAAATACACCTTATTGCGCCGGCTTGCCATCGCAGAATCGGTACGGCGGATTTTCCCGCGTGGGGCTGGATCATCCGGCGCGGCTGGGATAACGTCTTGGGCGCACATACCTTAACGATCAGGGAAAAGATGCCTAACTATCGAACATTTACCGGTCGCGCGCTGACGCTGACCGCGCTGCTGGTGTTGGCCGGCTGTACCAGCAAAATTACGCCGCAGGCGCCAAGCCGCACTCCGGCGGAGGTGAAGGCACAGGTGGTCAAACTGATGCCGGCCAACGCGCAGAATAAGCAGGGATGGGCCGGCGACATTAGCGCGGCCTTTGCCGCTCAGGGGCTGGACGCCAGCGATGAGAACCTGTGCGCCGTGCTGGCGGTGACTGAGCAGGAGTCCACCTTCCATGCCGACCCGCAGGTGCCGGGGCTGTCGAAAATCGCCTGGCAGGAGATCGACCGCCGGGCCGATAAGCTGCATATCCCGCATTTTGTGGTGCGCACCGCGCTGCTGCTTAAATCATCCAACGGCAAAAGCTACAGCGAGCGCCTGGACAAGGTGCGCAGCGAAAAAGAGCTGAGCGCCATCTTCGACGACTTTATCGATATGGTGCCGATGGGGCAGCGCCTGTTCGGCAACCTCAATCCGGTGCATACCGGCGGGCCGATGCAGGTCAGCATCGCTTTTGCCGAAGCGCATGCCAAAGGCTACCCGTACTCGGTCGACGGCTCTATTCGTCGCGAAGTGTTCAGCCGCCGTGGCGGCATGTATTTCGGCATTATGCACCTGCTGGATTATCCGGCCAATTACAGCCGCTCGCTGTACCGCTTCGCCGACTTTAACGCCGGCTGGTACGCCAGCCGCAATGCCGCCTTCCAGAGTGCGGTCAGCCAGGTCAGCGGCATTCCGCTGGCGCTGGACGGCGATTTGATTATTTATGGCAGTGATAAGCCGGGCACCACCGAACTGGCGGTACGCACGCTGGCGAAGCGGCTGGATATCAGTCATTCCGCCATTCGTCGTGCGCTGGAGAAAGGGGATACGCTGGAGTTTGAAGACACCGATCTGTATCAGCAGGTGTTTGCGCTGGCGGATAACACCGCCGGGAAAAAACTGCCGCGTGAAATGCTGCCGGGCATTACCCTGGAAAGCCCGAAAATTACCCGTAAACTGACCACCGCCTGGTTCGCCAAGCGGGTGGACGAGCGGCGTCAGCGCTGTATGGCGCGCGCCCGCTAAGACGGAATGCGGCCGGCGGGGCAGTGCCTGACGCCGGCCGTGGAGAGCGTTATGCGCTGCGGCGCGGGTTGGTCAGGCCGAAGTTAAAGCTGTTGCAGCGGTTGCAGAACTCTTTCATCACCGGCGGCGTATCCATCATCGGCAGTTTTACCTCGATAAACGCCAGCGTCTCCTGACGTGAGGCGTGTTCCAGCGCTATTTCCAGCTGCTGGCTGGTTTCTACCGCTGCGCAGAACGGCCGCGCCTGGGTATTAAGCACCGCCGGCAGTTTGGCGTAGTCCCACGGGCCAATATCGTTGTAGGACGAATTTTCCCCCAGAATGTAGCGCTCAATGGTGTAGCCGTCGTTATTAATCAGGAAGATGATCGGTTTCTGCTCATAGCGCAGCAGGGTCGAGACTTCCTGCGCGGTCAGCTGGAAGGAGCCGTCGCCGATAAACAGCATATGGCGTCGCTGTGGCGCCGCCATCAGCGTGCCGAGCAGCGCCGGCAGGGTGTAGCCGATCGAGCCCCAGATCGGCTGGTTAACCACTTTTACCCCGTCCGGCATTCGCATGCCGCCGACGGCCGCGCCCGAGGTGCCGTTTTCCACCACCAGTACGTCATCCTCACGAATAAAGCGACTCATTCGCTGCCAGAAATAGGCCTGATCGAGCGGTGCGTCGCTCGGCGCGGCCAGCTGGGCGTGCGGGTTAGGCAGCGTTGCCATTGGCGCGGCGTGTGGCCGATCGTCGGCGTCGAGCAGCGCCTGCAGTAAATCGGCGGTCGCCACCGCCGGGTAGGCGGTGTTATCCAGTTTCAGCGAGTAGGGCTGGATATCAACCTGCGCCGCAGCCGGGATTTGGTGGGAGAAATAGCCGGTGGTGGAATCCACCAGACGTACGCCAAAGCTCAGCACGCAGTCGGATTTGGCCATCAGTTCAAACAGCTCCGGACGCGACAGGTTGCCGCTGTAGCCCCCCATCCAGCCGGCGGTCGTCTCCGGAATAATGCATTTGGCGGTTGGCATATTGGTCAGCGCAATGCCGAAGCGTTGCGCCACGGCGATAGTCAGTTGCTGCAGCTGATAGCGGTCGACCATTTGATCGACCAGCATCAGCGGATGTTTGGCGCTGCGCAGCCGCTGCAGCAGCGCCTTGGCGGCCAGCTGCAGGTTGTGCGGATCGCTGGCGGGCAGCTGCGGCGCGGCAACCGGCCCGGCGATATCGATCTGCACCTCGCAGATATCTGACGGCAACTGCAGATAGACCGGTTTTTTCTCCGTCCAGGCGGCGGCAATCACCCGTGGAATTTCTCTGGCGGCGTTTTCCGGCGTAATCAGCGCCTGGGCGACGGTAAACTGTTTAAAGCAGTTCATCACGTTGTCGAAGTTGCCGTCCGCCAGCGAATGGTGCAGCAGGGCGTGATCTTTCATCGCGTGCAGCGGCGGGGTGCCGGCCAGACAGATCACCGGCGATGACTCGGCATAGGCGCCGGCAATGCCGGACAGCGCGGCCAGATCGCCGACGCCATAGGTGGTAATCAGCGCGCCGGCGCCGTTGAGACGGGCATAGCCGTCGGCGGCGTAAGAGGCGTTCAGCTCGTTGCAGTTGCCGACAAACTGCACGCTATCGTCATGCTCAATCATTTCCAGCAGCGACAGATTATAATCGCCGGGCACGCCGTAGATATGTTCAATATTCAGGGTGCGAAGTTGTTGCAGGATAAATTGTCCGATAGTGATTTTCATCTCTAGCTCCGAATTCATTGTCTTTTTTGTTTCAGGTAGAAATCAGCAAGCGTGGCTGCTGGCGATGTTGTATTTGTCGGTGTACAGAGGTCGCGAGGCGTTAATGGCATTGCGTCCGTTGCTATAACAGTTATGTAAACACGGGCGGGCTTCAAGATAACGGCGGCTGGCGCCGTATGCCGGAAATGTATGGGGAGCTTTACGTATGAAACTATCTGAAAACGATAAATTGGCAGGCTGATAATGTGGGCCGGGTATTTTTCAGCGGCGAAAGGATGAAGGAAAAATAGTGCGGATGATGCCGGGCGGCGTATTGGCAAGGACAGGGAAGAATAGCCGGTACTTTTACCGGTATGCATTTTTCTGGCGTGGATGAGGGGCCGGTAGGCCGACGGAGATTAACGCAGGTGTAGCAGCTGACGGCCGCGAAACGACGTAATATCAATAATTAACCGTGCTAATTGTTTTTTAAACATAACTTGTCACAAATGATTTACATCTAATTAACTGCGCTATGTGGGGGAAATGTGTGCGGCAGTTAACAATTACCGTGACAGGTCAGGCCGCCGGCGCCGCGTGCGATCACATTCTGATTTTTGAGCGGGGTAAATATTTTTTCACGGCGCGGCCGGGCGCTATTTTCGTCGAGGTCTTACCGGGTTCTGGTCCGGTAAAAACGAAATGTCGATATTCAGCGGCTAAACTTAACGAAAAGACAACGAACAGCGGTTTACGGCGGGAAAGTGTTGCCCTGGCTTGATCTTGCAGGTGCAATCGGTAAGAATCCCCGGCCGTAATTTGTACAGGAGTTATTTTATGTTGTTGAAACGGACATGCATTGCCGGCTGTATGGCGTTGATATTTCCTGCACTGCCTTCTTTGGCTGAGGTTAGTTCAGAAAATAGCACTGCCGCACCGGCGGAGAAACCGGGCCTGTGGCAGCGCTTTACGGACAACGTTGCGGAAACCTGGAACAATTCGCCGAACCACGATCTCTATATTCCGGCGATCACCTGGCACAACCGCTGGACGTACGACGATGAACATATCGACAAGTACAACGAGCGGCCATGGGGCGCCGGCTACGGCATCTCGCGCTTCGATCAGGACGGCGACTGGCACGGCATTTATATCATGGCGTTTAAAGACTCCTTTAATAAATGGGAGCCGATCGGCGGCTACGCCTATGAGAAAATCTGGCGTCCGCTGGATGATAAGGATTTCCGCCTGGGGCTGGGCTTCACCGCCAGCGTGACCGCCCGCGATAACTGGAACTATATCCCGATCCCTGCGCCGCTGCCGCTGGCGTCGGTCGGTTATAAAAAACTGACGTTTCAGGCGACCTATATTCCCGGCACCTACAATAACGGCAACGTGTTCTTCGCCTGGCTGCGCTGGCAGTTTTGAGCCGCCGCAGTTTGCTCATAATCCTAAAAATTCTGCGGCGAACAGTTAAATGGAACTTGTCGACGCGCACAGCGTCCGAAAGTATGTTCCGGCGATATCGCCGTTTACCGTAGAGAAGACAGGAGTTTGAACACTATGAATAATAAGCATCGTGCATTGTTGGCGCTGGCATTGGCCACCTCATTGAGCGCCGGCGCGGCGCAGGCCGGTTTAATGGATTCCGTCAGCAACGCCGCCGGCGAACTGAGCAAATCCGGTGGGGAAAGCGGCGGTACGTCGCTGTCGACCCTGACCGGTCTGCTGAACGGCGGCGACAAGGCGCTGAGCTCCGGCAGCATGACCAACGCGGCCGGTATCCTGCAGTACTGCGTGAAAAACAATGTCCTGTCGGAAAGCGGCGCGGCGGATGTGAAAGACAAACTGCTGGGGAAACTGGGCATCAGCAGCGAGTCTGACGCCAAAAGCGAAGACTACCAGCAGGGGCTGGGCGGCCTGCTGCAAACCGGCGAAGGCAAGAGCCTGGATCTGAACAACCTCGGCACCTCGCAGATCACCGAAAAAGTGAAGCAGAAAGCCTGCGATCTGGTGTTGAAACAGGGCAAATCCTTTATTTCTTAAGCATCTGATATTATCTGACGCTGCGGGGCGTGATGCGCCGCAGCGTTGTTGTTTCTACCCCTCGCGCGTGACTTACGGCGCGGGCCGGATCACAGTGAAATCATGAAAAAAACGTTGTTGCTTTCCCTGCTCGCAGGCGCAGCGCTGCTGCAAGGATGTCAGATGAAAACCAATAATGATGCGCCGCCGCCGCCACGAACCATCGGCATGGCGAATCCGGCCGATGTTTACTGCACGGAGATTGGCGGCAAACTGAACGCCAAAGAGAATGAGCACGGCCAGTATTCCACCTGTACGCTGCCAAGCGGTGAAGAAATTGAGAGCTGGCAGCTGTTCCGCCGTGACCATCCGGTGAAAAAATAGCGCGCCGGCGCGCTTAAAACTGGCCGGCGTCAATGGCCTGAAATTGCACCTTACCGTGGCTGTGCAGGCTGATGGGCAGCCGCCAGTTGTGGTCGCTGGCCAGCGCAAAGGGCTGTGAACGGTAGCTGCAGCCGCTTTGGATATCTTTCACTTTCATCACATAGCGTTCCGCCGCGGTGGTCTGGATACTGAAACTGGCGGCGGCGGGAATAAACAGGTCGGCGACGTGCTGCGGGTTTTCCGCACTGGCCAGTTTTACCCGCACGGCGAAGGCGTTATGCTGATTATCCAGCGTGATGCGCTGCGTCCGGCCGCGTTCCTGTGCGTCGGGCTGCCGTAAATAGCCGGCGGAATCCGGCCAGGGGCTGCCCTGGTTGTCGTGCAGCGGCCCGCCGCACTGCCCGCGCGCCTCGCGCGGCGGCACTTCGCGCTGAATATCATAGTGGGGCTGCGCGGCCGGGGAGAGCGGCTCAGCCTGCGGATCGGTGCGCAGATAGCGCTTCACGGCGATGACGCCCAGCGCCACCAGCATAAAAAAGATAAAGGTCGTCAGACGGCGGCTGAATACCATGCCAAACAGCCTGCCGGGTAATTGAAACAGCCACCTTGCGATTCTCAGTAACATAGTTTTCCTTTAGCGCCCAAACCGTTACGTCTGCGGTAACGTTGTTATTGCACAGTATAGACAACATCCTGCCGGAGATTACTCTTCTTCCAGCGCGGCAAACTGCTGGCCGAGATAATCCAGCAGCAGCCGCACCGCCGGCAGCAGGCCGCGGCGGGACGGGTAGACCGCATGCACGATACCGCCTTCGGGGTGCCAGTCAGGCAGCAGTGGGGTTAAATCGCCGCGTAGCATTTCATCGTGCATCATCATACGCGGCAGTTGCACAATGCCGGCGCCGGCGATCGCCGCTTTACGCAGCATCAGCATATCGTCGCTGACCAGGCGCGGATGGTGCTCCCAGCGGAAGGTTTTTTCCTGCGGGCCGTACAGCGTCCACTGATGTTGCGCGCGCGCCGGGCCGAGGTCGAGCGTCGGGTAGCGCTCCAGATCCTCCGGCTGCCGCACTTCGCCCAAGGTGCGTACCAGCGCCGGGCTGGTGGCGATACACCAGCGACGGGTCGCCAGTACTTTCAGCACCAGATCGCTGTCTTCCAGCGGCGGCGGGCGTACGCGGATGGCCAGATCCAGCCCTTCGCCCACCACGTCTACCCGTCGGTTGGTGGCCTCCAGATGCAGCGTGACCTGCGGATAATCCGCCATAAAGGCGGCCAGCATATCGCCAACGCGGGTATGCAAAATCGCCACCGGACAGCTCATGCGCACCGTGCCGCAAGGCTCGGCACGGGTTTGTTCGATCGCCTGCTGCGCCGCTTCGGCCTCTACCAGCATCGCCTTGCAGTGGCGGTAATAGCTCTGGCCGACCTCGGTGACCGAGAAGCGACGCGTTGAGCGCTGCAGCAGCCGCACGCCGAGCCGCTCTTCCAGCAGCGCCACCCGGCGGCTGAGCTTGGATTTGGGGATGCCGAGCGCCCGGCCGGCCGGGGCAAATCCCCGGTGATCCACCACGCTGGCGAAAAAGAACAGATCGTTTAAATCAACCAACACCGTCACTCCATTGTTCTACTGGTAGAACGCTGAGTGTATATCTTGCCGACTACCTGAGCAATTCAGAGTGAATTACACTGCCGTCATCGAGTAGGGCCGTGGGGTCCGCAACCGGAGAGAAATGATGAAAAAGATCCTTGGCGTGTATGACAGCCCGCAGGCGCACTGGGTCGGCAACGGTTTTCTGGTCAACTCCCTGTTCTCATATAACGAGCTTGGGGCGGAAATGAGCCCGTTCCTGCTGTTGGATCATGCGGCGCCGACCAAGTTTCGTGAAACCACCGGGCGGCGCGGCGTCGGCCAGCATCCGCACCGTGGGTTTGAAACCGTAACCATCGTCTATCAGGGAGAAGTGGAACACCGCGACTCCACCGGCGGCGGCGGCGTGATTGGCCCCGGCGATGTACAGTGGATGACGGCGGCTTCCGGCATTCTGCATGAAGAGTTTCATTCTACGGCGTTTTCCCGCCGCGGCGGCACCGTAGAGATGGTGCAATTGTGGGTGAACCTGCCGGCCAAAGACAAAATGGCGGCGCCGGGTTACCAAACGCTGCTGAATCAGGCGATTCCGCAGGTTCCGCTGGCGGACGGTGCCGGCCAGGTACGGGTGATTGCCGGTAACTTTGACGGTCACGCCGGCCCGGCGCGCACCTTCAGCCCGCTGAACGTCTGGGATATGAAGCTGAATGCCGGCCATCGCACGGAGCTGACGGTGACCGAGGGCCATACGTTGGCGCTGGTGCTCAGCGGGGAGCCGATCGATGAACCGATCGTCGGTTACGGCCCGTTTGTGATGAACAGCGAAGCGGAGATCCAGCAGGCGTTTCATGATTTCAACAGCGGCGAGTTTGGCGTGATGCCGCCGGTGGAAGCGCAGTTGGAACGCTGAACAATTCTGCCATCTACTCTTATTGCCGGTCAGTACATGCTGACCGGCATTTTTATGGGTGCGGCAGGCATTTTCCTTACGTAATCCTGCGTGATGTAAGCAAATGGCAGCATGGTGAAAAGGTAGCGAAAAGCCGCTTTCTCAGCGTATTGGCGCGGAGTAGGTTAGGGACGTTCCCGTTCAATAAGGAGTGATATGATGAAAATGCGATTGAAAGCTCTGGCGCTGCCGGCGCTGGCCGCCGCGGTGTTGTTCAGCAGCAGCGCGATATCGGCACCGACGGCCAAAGAGGCGCCTGCACCGCAGATGGCGGGGAAAGAGCGCCCGCCGTTCCCGGGGCCGCATCCGATGCCTAAGCCCGGCTTCTGCCACGGCGGCGAGCTGTTTTGCGCCTCATCGCTGAGCGACAACCCGACGGAAACCATCAATAAGCTGACCTCGGTGATCCCGGCGGGCAAGGCCAAGCGCTATGAAGTACGGGTGTCGGTGGTTGAGCTGCCGGCTCAGCCGCCGGTGCCGCCTGCGTCTTAATGGGGGTAAGCCGGCCGAAATGAGCCGGCCGGCTTACCGCAGGCGGCGCTGGTTTACGCTTCTTTACGTAGGAGCTGCTTGAAATTGCAGCAATTGATCCCCATATAATACCTATTCGACGATAAAAGGAGAGGCATATGGGAATCAGTGAAGAAGAATATATTCGTCGCCAAAGTCGGGAGAAACACGCCGTCGGTAATATGGCGAAGTGGGTAGCGATTGTTTCGGCGGTATATTTTGTTTTGATGGTCTTCTACGGTCATCCGACCGGCGTACTGGCCATGTCCGGCGTCATGTTTCTGGTGTCCACTACCACTTGGCTGAAGAAGCGCCAGAAAGTAAAGTCCTACCGTCGCGCGCTGGCGCGTATCGAAACGGACGAAGTCCCGCAGTAATCCCCGTACCGGCAGGGCGTCAGCCGTGCCCCGGCAACCAGTCTGATGCGTTCCTTGTCACGGGCAATAAAAATGCCAGACAGGCGGCGCTGGCTGGCATTGCGGGCGGCGTTAATCGTTAAAGAAATGAATCATCATCATTGCCGAAGCCGTCATCGTCGGCGAAATCATCGCTCTGATAATCGGCATTCTGCCAGCCGCTGTCCTGCGACAGGAAGCTGCCGTCACCGTTGTTAAAGGTGTCGAGATTATTGGACGCATCAAACTCACGCATCGCGCTATCATCCTGCAGCGCAGCGTTCTGCGCGTCGTCGGCGGGCGTTTCATTAATGATATTCACAATCTCTTCCGGCTGGGTATGGCGGAACATACCGGTCAGCATATCCGCCAGCATGACGCCGCCGGCAACCCCTGCGGCAGTCTGCAGCGCACCGCCGAGGAAACTGCCGGCGCGTGACGGCGTGGCCTGCTGCTGTTGCGGCGCATAGCCGCCCTGCGGCTGATTATTCCACGCGGCGTTGTTCTGCTGACGCGCCTGGGCCTGAGCCTGCGGGCTGGGGGCGCTGCGGCCGGTACCGCCGCCAAACAGCCCGGCGAGAAATCCGCCGCTGCTTTGCTGGCCGGCGCCGTTCTGCTGTAGCTGCGTGACTTGGCCTTCCAGCTCTTTGACCCGCTGATCCAACTGCTTCAGCGCGGCTTCCTGAATAATGATCGCCTGCGCCATATAGTAAGGCGCGGCGGGCTGTTCGCTCAGATGCCGGTTAATTTGCTGTTCTGCCTGAGCATCCCGTTGTCCCGTTTTGGTTTCAGCCTCTTTTAAGCGGCCGAACAGGCCATCGATAAGGCGTTGTTCTTCTGATTGCATTGGATGACTCCAGGAAAATAAAGATTGATCGCTGTCACGTTAGCCGGTTTGCCGGCGGCAATAAATAGCGCGTCAGTAAAGCTGGCTGCAAATTTGTTACCAATTACGGCAAGGGCATCAGCATCACCAGCTTCAGCGCGCTGCTTTCCGCCGGGTGCAGGGTCAGCTGCTGGTAGCGTATCTGGCCCTGCTCGGCATGGCGAAAACGACGCTCCCCGCCGGCGCGCGCCATCACGTCGTGCTGTTGCCACCAATGGTTAAAATCTTCGCTGTGGTGCGTCATCTGGCGCACGAAAGCGCGCATGGTTTCGCTGCTCTGATGATGGCTGGTTTCTGCGCGGAACTCGGCTACCACGCGGCGGGCGCGATCCGGCCAGTCATCGACCAGCGTTTTTGCCAGCGGATGGAAAAACATAAAGTGCAGCAGATTAGGCTGGGTCTCCTCGCCCAGCCAGCCGGCAAACAGCGCTTCCGCCTGGGCGTTCCAGGCCAGCATATTCCAGGTGATGTCCAGCAGATAACAGGGCACCGTTACCGCCTGTACGCTGTGCAAAATCAGTTGATTGACGCCGTCCTGTTGCGGCGTCTGTTGCGGGTCGGCCACGCGCGCCAGGGTAAACAGGTAGTGACGTTCCGCATTACCGAGGCGCAGCGCCTTGGCGATGCGCGCCAGCGTGTGCGGTGAAATCGACACTTCTCGCCCCTGCTCTATCCAGGTATACCAGGTGGCGCTGATGCCGCTGATTTGCGCCAGCTCTTCCCGGCGCAGGCCGCTGGTGCGGCGGCGCGGCGAACTGGGCAGGCCGATCATTTCCGGCGTGATGCGTTCCCGGTGGGCGCGCAGGAATGCGCCCAGGGCCTTCGGGCCGGACAGGGCTTCTGATGTTGAGGTCATAGCATGGTACCTTCTTATACCAGGATAACTGCTTATATTGTACCCGTATAGTAAGCAGATTATAGTCGCTGGCAGTGATTCACAACCAGTCAGGAGCCGCTATGAACAGCAATAGCCACAACGATGCCGTCGACCGTCAGTTTGGCGCACAGGCCAGCGCCTATTTAACCAGTGCGGTGCACGCGCAGGGCAATGATTTACAACGTCTGGGCCGGCTGCTGGCGGCGCACCCGCAGGCGCGGGTGCTGGATCTGGGATGCGGCGCCGGGCATGCCAGCTTTACGGCCGCCGCGCAGGTGTCGCAGGTCGTGGCCTACGATTTGTCGGCGCAGATGCTGGCGGTGGTTGCGCAGGCGGCACAGGAGCGGGGGCTGAGCAATATTCAGACGCAGCAGGGCGTGGCGGAGTCGCTGCCCTTTGCCGACGGCGACTTTGATCTGGTGATCAGCCGCTATTCGGCACACCACTGGCATGATGTCGGGCAGGCGCTGCGTGAAGTCAAACGGGTGCTGAAGCCGGGCGGCAAGGCGATCCTGATGGATGTGGTCTCGCCGGGGCATCCTTTGCTGGATATTTATCTGCAGACCGTTGAGGTGCTGCGCGATACTTCGCACGTGCGCAACTATGCGCCGGGTGAGTGGTTAAGCATGCTGACGGCGGCGGGGTTGCGGGCGGAAGAGGTGACCAGCGACCGCCTGCCGCTGGAGTTCAGCAGTTGGGTGGCGCGGATGCGCACGCCGGAGACGCTGGTGGCCGCCATCCGGGAGTTTCAGCGGCAGGTGTCCGACGAGGTGGTCAGCCATTTCGCCATTCAGCCGGACGGAACCTTTACCAGCGATATTATGATGCTGGTGGCGCGGCGCGGTTAAAAAAATAAGGCTGCCGGTGACGGCAGCCTTACGCGTATTTGCTATTTATACCCTCAATAATTCGAGTTGCAGGAAGGCGGCAAGGGAAGGAGTCCCGATGCGTTGACTCAGGTCAGTGATTCGGGTGACTGAGCGCCGCCAACGCACCTGCAGCTTGAAGTAGGACGGGTATACACCGACCGGGTTAACGCGGTGCTTATTGTTTATCTTCCAGCAGGCAGCGGTAAATCAGGCCGCCGATGATGCCGCCGACCAGCGGTACCAGCCAGAAGATCCACAGCTGTTCCAGCGCCCAGGTACCCTGGAAAATCGCGACGCCGGTACTACGCGCCGGGTTGACCGAGGTATTGGTGACCGGAATGCTGATTAAGTGAATCAGGGTCAGCGCCAGACCGATAGCCAGCGGCGCAAAGCCTGCCGGGGCGCGTTTGTCTGTGGCGCCGTGAATAATAATCAGGAAGAAAGCGGTTAATAATAATTCAATAACGATCGCCGCCTGCAGTGAATAACCGCCCGGCGAGTGTTCACCAAAGCCATTGGAGGCGAAACCGCTGGCGGTAGCATCAAAGCCGGCTTTACCGCTGGCAATGGTATACAGCGCTGCGGCGGCGACAATGGCGCCGATAACTTGCGCAATGATATACGGGATAACGTCTTTTGCCGGAAAACGGCCGCCGGCAAATAAGCCTACGGTTACCGCCGGGTTAAAGTGTCCGCCGGAAATATGGCCAACGGCGTAAGCCATGGTGACAACGGTTAAACCAAATGCCAGTGCCACGCCGGCAAAACCAATGCCTAATTCAGGAAAGGCCGCAGCTAATACGGCGCTGCCGCAACCGCCAAACACCAACCAAAATGTGCCAAAAAATTCGGCAAAGAATCGCTTTAACATAGACTCCATCCTATCGGGATAGCTAACGGGTGTTAGCATTAAAAACTATAGAACACCTTTTTAATTTGTCGCGGACGTTTTGACCATTTTCTTTATGGGCATATAAAACGCGCGCGCTATTAAATCTCCGGCGTACGGTTTTGTCCATGTAAAAAATAGGTTTTCGGTTATTAACCTGTATTTGCCATGCTTTGCGATGGGAAATGTTCAGATTATTCCCTATGCCTGATGATTAAATCTCCCGGGCAGCGACAGGCAGCGGGATAAAAATCGTATTGTGGAAAGCAGATCAATACATCAGGCAAATTGAATTGGCAGAATAGGCGCCAGCAAATAAAAAAATGACGGAGATAATAATATGTATAAAAAGGGTGACGTTTTTTACCACATCGGCCTGAAGGAAGGTGACGTCGGGCGTTATGTGCTGCTGCCGGGGGACCCGTTCAGGACCGATATCATTGCGCAGAGCCTGGACAACCCGCGGCTGGTGGCTCACCAGCGCGAGCATAAAACCTGGACAGGGACGTTAAACGGCGAGAAAGTGTCGGTCACCTCGACCGGCATGGGCTGTCCGTCGACGGCCATCGCCGTCGAAGAGCTGATCGCCGCCGGTGCGGATACCTTTATTCGCGTCGGCACCGCCGGCCGTGTGGCCGCGCCGGCGCATGACGGCGGTGTGTCCGGTACCATCGTCACGGCAGCGATCCGCGATGAAGGCACCACAACGCAGTATTTACCGATTGAATACCCGGCGGTCGCCGACCGGCGGGTGGTGCAGGCGCTGGCCGAGGCGGCGGATACGCTGGGCTATCGCTTCTTGGAAGGCATTACACACTCGAAAGACTCGTTCTATACCCAGGTGTTCCCTGATGCGGTGCCGGCGGGCGAGCTGTGGCAGGCGCGGCAGAAAATCTGGCAGCGCTCCAACGTGATGTGCTCCGAGATGGAGTCGGCGGCGATTTTTGTTATCTCCTCGATTCGCGGCTGCCGCGCGTCCGGCGTGATGGCCTTCTCCGATGCGCCGGATCAGGCCGCCGAGGTGGCGAAGGCGATCGACACCGCCTGTGAAGCGATTAAGATTCTGATCGCGATGGATAAACAGAGCGGGAAATAACGCGACGATATACCACGTTCGGATAAGCGCCGATAACGTCGGCGCTTTTTGTCGGCATCGGTACAACCATGCGGCTTTAGGAATAGTCGCTGTTTTATTTACGTTATGACCGGGCTATGTTGTGTATTCAGCAGCGCAGGCTGCGCTTGTCCGTTTATCTCCTGCTACAGATTCTCCTTAATCCTCTCACAATGATTGATCTTCTTTACATTGCATGACGTCCGTTTTCATGGGCCGGCAGATAATTAACGTTGCGACGAAATAAATAACCAAGAAGCAACAGGAGCCACCATGAAACGCTTTTATTCTTACCTCACCGCCGCGCTGCTGGCCGGCGCTTCGTTTTCCACCTTTGCCGCGCCGCTCAGCGTCACGGCGGTCAATAATCAGCAGGCTGCGTCGTTACAGAGCCTGGGTGCGGTATCGGTGTCCGGCGTTGCCGGCACGTCGGACGACGCGGTCAGAAAACTGCAGGAAAAAGCTGCGGCTCAGGGCGCCTCCCATTACCGTGTGATCGGTCTCGATACGCCGGGAGACTCCAGCCTGTGGCGGGGTAATGCAGAAATTTACCGCTAAGCGCTAACGGCGCCGGCGGCACAAGAAAACGGTGGTGAAACGGGTCGGCAGCCGGCGATAGGGCGCGGGTTTGCGGATAACGATCGCCGCCGTTTTTTTATCGCTGTTGCATTTTATTACAACTGTGTCGCCCGCTTTCGGAATGGTATTAATGAATCTTTAAGCTTTTCCGCCCAGATTAAGGGGTTCATGTTAAGGAGCCTCGAATGATCAATGCGACACGGCTGCAACTGAAACACCGCTTTTCTTATATCCAGCAGTTTATGGCCTCGCCGCGTACCGTCGGCACGCTGGCGCCATCCTCGCCCTGGCTATGCCAGGCCATGTTGGATCAGATCGAATGGACCCGCACGTTATCCATCGCCGAGCTGGGCGCGGCCGACGGCGTATTGACCAAGCGTATTATCGGCCGGATGCGCGCCGACGCCGGGCTGGACGCCTATGAAATCCAGCCGAACTTTGTCCGGCGTCTGCAGCAGATTGAGGAGCCGCGGCTGCAGGTGATGGCGCAGTCGGCGGAAAGGCTGGAGCGGGAGTACGACGTGATTTTCTCTTGTCTGCCGCTGCTGTCGATACCGCTCAAGATCAGCATACGCATTCTGCAGCAGGCGCGGGAAAACCTGCAGGGGCGCAACGGTACGCTGGTGCTGTTCCAGTACAGCCATCTGTCGGAAAAGCTGCTGTCGCGCTACTTCCACTGGAAGAAGCAGCGCGTGGTGCGCAATTTCCCGCCGGCGCTGGTGTACGTCTGCACCCCGCGTTAAAACCGAGGTTTCATAGCGATCATTGCTGCGTGCCGCAGACGGCGTCTGGCGGCACGCGCACGAAACTTGCTTCTCCGACGCCGTTCCCGCCACTTTTTTAACTTTTTAAACCCCATTTGCCTGCGGTTAAACGTGTTTTAGCCGGGAAAGGGAAAAATTACGCTGTTTCACGCCGCGCCAGTGGTGAGTGATTGAAAATGATAATGAGAGTAATTATCATGCGTGGATATTTTTCCGTTCCGGCACCACCATGCGTAAATCCTTCCTGTTGTTACTGGCCTCCCTGCTATTTTCCATTCTGTCCTGCGCCCAGGCGAAAACGGTGACGGATATTCTGGGCCGTCGCGTTGACGTGCCCGATAATCCGCAGCGTATCGTGCTGGGGGAAAGCCGCATGCTGTATACGCTGGCGCTGCTGGAGCCGGGAGATCCGGCCCGGCGGGTGGTGGGCTGGCCGCGCGATCTGGCGCGTTATGACGCCCAGAGCTGGCAGCTGTACAGCCGGAAATTCCCGCACATTGCGCAGATCCCGGCGATCGGCGGCGGCAACTTTCGTCAGATCAATCCGGAAAGCCTGATCCAACTACGGCCGGATCTGGTGATTCTGGCGCGCTATGCGCGCGAAGACGGCGATGAGGCGCAGCGGGTGGCGGCGCTGGGTAAAGCGGGGATCCCGGTGGTATATGTCGATCTGCGTATCGATCTGCTGCACAACACCGTACCGAGCGTGCGCCTGCTGGGTGAACTGCTCAACCGTCAGGCGCGTGCCGAGGCGTTTATTACCTTCTATCAGCAGCACATGACGGCGGTCCGCGAACGGCTGGCTGCCTATCACGGCGACAAGCCCAAAGTGATGCTGCATCTGCACCTTGGCCGGCGTGACACCTGCTGCACCACCGCCGCGCACGGCAATCTGGGGGATCTGGTGACCTTTGCCGGCGGCGAGAATATCGCCAACGCCAGCATTAAGGGCGTGTACGGCGAACTGAACCCGGAAACGCTGCTGACCGCCAACCCCGATGTCTATCTGGCCACCGGCATGGCCGGTGAGCAGGGCAAGCGCTATTCCGACCTGTTGCTGGGGCCGCAGGTCAGCCGCCGGCAGGCGGACGACAGCTTCCGCCGCCTGATTCAACAACAACCGATGATCGCCGGGCTGAACGCGGTAAAAAACCAGCGGGCCTGGAGCATTTGGCACAACTTTTATCTCAGCCCGTACCACGTGGTGGCGGTCGAGATGTTTGCCAAGGCGTTTTATCCGCAACTGTTTGCCGATATCGATCCGCAAGAGACTTTCCGGCAGCTCTACCAACAATTTTTGCCGTTGCCATTTTCAGGGACCTATTGGAGTCAGTTAACAGGTGAATAACTATCAACGCGGCTGGCTGTGCGCCATTCCGCTGGCGGCCGGCAGCGCCTGGCCGGCCGTCGGGGCCGAAAATCATAACGATAAATCAGAACATATGCTGGTGATCGGCAGCAGCCAGGCGCCGAGCGCCGAGAGCTATCAGCCGCTGACCAGCGTGACCGGCACGCGCAGTGAAACCAGCCTGCTGAACGTGCCGCAGGCGGTTGACGTGGTGCCGACGCAGGTGCTGACCGATCAGGCGGTCAGTAATCTTGATGAGGCGCTGTACAACGTCAGCGGCATTACCCAAAGCAATACGCTGGGCGGCACGCAGGACGCGGTGATGAAGCGCGGCTTTGGCGACAACCGCGACGGCTCCATCTTACGCGACGGCGTCCGTTCTATTCAGGCGCGTAACTTTACCCCGACCACCGAACGGGTCGAGGTGCTGAAGGGACCGGCGTCGATGCTGTACGGCATGGGCGAACCGGGCGGCATGATCAACATGATCAGCAAAAAGCCGCAGCTGCAGCAGCATACCCACGTTGAAGGCTGGGGCAGCAGCTTTAAGGGCGGCGGCGGCCAACTGGATGTGACCGGCCCGCTGGGCACCTCGGGTTTTGCCTATCGGATGATCGTCGACCATGATGAAACCGACTACTGGCGCAATTTCGGCCGCAACCGCCAGACGACGATTGCGCCGTCGCTGATGTGGTACGGCGAGAGCACCACGGTGCGTCTGGCCTACGAGCATATGGAGTACCTGACGCCGTTCGACCGCGGCACCATTATTGATTCGCGCACCGGCAAGCCGGTCGATACGCCGCGCGATCGCCGTTTTGATGAGGCCTACAACGCTACCCGCGGCGATCAGGACAGCGTGACGATGCAGATCGATCAGGTGCTGAACGACCGCTGGAAAAGCTCGCTGACCTACGCTTATAACCGCAACAGCTACAGCGATAATCAGGCGCGCGCCACCAAGCTGGACCCGGAGAGCGGCGCGCTGACGCGCCAGGCGGACGCTACCGCCCATGCGGTCAGCCATGCCAACGCGGTGCAGCTGACGTTGAACGGCGACGTGGACTGGGGACGGGTCAATCATCAGTTGCTGTTCGGTTTTGATTTCGAAGACAGCCGCACCTACCGCGGCGATATGATCCGCGGCAGTAAAAACAGTGATTTCAATATCTACCATCCGGTGTACGGCCAGATGCCGGCTTCGACCAAGGTCAGCGCCAAAGACAGCGACCAGCGTGAAAACCTGACCAGCTATGGCTGGTTTATGCAAGATTCCCTGCAACTGACCGATAACTGGCTGGTGATGGGCGGGCTGCGTTACGACACCTTTGACGTCTATGCCGGCAAAGGGCGGCCGTTTAACGTCAATACCGACAGCTCGGAGGCGAAGCTGGTGCCGCGCGCCGGGGTGGTGTACAAACTGACGCCGTATGTCTCGCTGTACGGCAGCTACACCGAGTCCTTCAAGCCTAACTCCTCCATCGCCACCCAGATTGGCTCACTGCCGCCGGAGCAGGGGAAATCCTGGGAGATGGGCGGTAAGGTCGCCTTGCCGAACGGCATCACCGGCACGCTGGCGCTGTTTGATATCACCAAACGCAATGTGATGGTCAGCGAGCTGGTGGACGGCGAAAGCGTGACCCGCACCGCCGGGCGCGTGCGTTCGCAGGGGGTTGAGCTGGATATGGCCGGCAATATCACCGACAGTCTCAGCCTGATCGGCGCCTACGCCTATACCGACGCGCGGGTGGTGGATGACCCGGCCAACAAAGGCAAGGAGATGGCTAACGTGGCGCGCCATACCGCCTCGCTGTTCCTGACGCAGAACCTGGGATCGCCGGGGCTGTACAGCGGCGATGAGCTCCGCGTCGGCGCCGGGGCGCGTTATGTCGGACGCCGGCCGGGCGATGCCGCCAACAGCTTTTATCTGGATCACTACACCGTGGCCGACGCCTTTGCCGCCTACAGCATGCCGTTGCACGGCTACCGGGTAAAATGGCAGCTTAACGTCAAGAACCTGTTCGACAAAACCTATTATCCTTCCAGCGGCAACAATCTGCGGGTGGCGGTAGGCGAACCCCGCGAGGTGGTGCTGCGGGCCAGCGTGGATTTTTAAACCGACCCGGTGCGGCGGTTAAGGAGAGAGTGATGAGTGTGACGATTCGTCCGGCGCAGACTGCGGATATCGAGGCGATGATGGCGGCGGAACGTTCGGCGGCGGAACTGTTTCGCCCGCTGCCGCAGTGGGCGTTTATTGCCGATGACGCCATCATGTCGGCCGCGCAGCATGCGGCGCTGATTGCCGAAGAGAGCGAATGGCTGGCGCAGGACGGCGCGGCCGTCGCCGGTTTTATCGCCGTACGCCGACATGGGGACGAATGGCATATTGCCGAATTGTCGGTAGCGGCTGAGCACCAGCGACGCGGGATTGGGCGTCAGCTGATCGTAGCGGTGGCCGACTGCGCCAGCCGGCAGGGCGTCAGGCAGCTGACGCTGACCACGTTTCGCAACGTGCCGTGGAATGCGCCGTATTACCGCCGGCTGGGGTTTGAAACCATCCCTACGGTGGAGCTGTCGGCGCGGCTGCGCGCCCAGATGGCGAGCGAAGCCGAGCACGGGCTGCCGTTGGGCAGTCGCTGTGCGATGAAATTTACACTATTGTAAAGATTGAAATACACAGGGCGGGCGGTATGATGCATCAACAGCAACGCCACTCAGTCACCGTATAGGGTACAGACGTAATGACACAAACCATTTTCATGGTAGGCGCTCGCGGAGCAGGAAAAACTACCGTGGGGAGCGCGTTGGCGCAGGCGATGGACTATCGCTTTATTGATATCGATCTGTTTATGCAGCAGACGACGCAGATGAGCGTCGCCGAAATCGTCGCGCAGGAGGGCTGGCAGGGCTTTCGCCGCCGCGAAAGCCTCGCCTTGCAGGCGGTGACCCATCCGTCAACCATTGTTGCCACCGGGGGCGGCGCGGTGCTGGCGGAAGAGAACCGTCGCTTTATGCAGCAGCACGGCACGGTGATCTACCTACGCGCACCGGCGGAGGTGCTGGCGCAGCGGCTGGAGGAGTCTCCGCAAGACGCACAGCGACCAACCCTGACCGGCCGGCCAATCGCTGAAGAGATGCTGGAGGTGCTGGCCGCGCGCGAAGCGCTGTATCAGGATGCGGCGCATCATGTGCTGGACGCTGCACTGGACCCGCACCGGGTGGTGACGCAGATCCTGGAGATGCTGCGCCTGCATGAGGCGGTGAAATAGCGCTAGCCGGGGAGCGCGGCGAAGTAGCCGCCGGGCGTGACGCCGAAGTGGCGGCGGAACGCGGCAATATAGGCGCTGACGTTGTCATAGCCGCAGTCGGCGGCCACGTTGGCGACCGAAACTCCGCGCGACAGCGCTTCCAGCGAACGGATAATGCGCGCCTGCTGACGCCAGCGGGCAAAGCCGATGCCGGTCTGCGCCATAAATAACCGGCTGAGATTGCGTACGCTGATGCCGGCCCAGCCGGCCCATTCATTCTGCCGCCGCGTGCTGGCTGGGTCGTCCAGCAGCGCGCGGGCGATTTTCAGCAGCCGTGGATCCTGCGGCATCGGCAGCTGTAGCGCCGTCTCTTCTTCTCCCTGCATCTCATCAAGCAACACCTGCACCATGCGCCGCTGCGGCGCCGGTAACGGCGACGGCGGAAACTGCGCGATGCGCGCCACCAGCGCCTGCGCCAACGCGCTGGCGGCCAACAGCCGCGGCTGAGTCGGCAGATGTTGACAGTTCTCCGGCGGCAGAAACAGTAGCCAACCCTCAACCTGCCCGCAGGACTGCGCCTGATGGCGGCAGCGCGCCGGCAGCCAGCCAAGCGTGCCGGCGGTCATCGCCCACTGGCGCCGCTCGGTTTCTAGGGCGATAGTGCCGCGCGTCAGCAGGTAAATCTGCCCGTCATCATGCTGATGCCAGGGGGTAAGGTGCCGGTTGGGATGAGATAGCGGTATGCCGCGCAGTTGCATGGTTTTGGCCGATTAACGTTATATATGGTCTTAATCAGGTTATCACGCCATTGTCTGCGCCGGTTAGTATTTAGCCTGATTCCTCTGACGGAGATAGGTAATGACACAGTTAACCCCGCAAGATATCGTGCTGCAGGCGCTGCAACAGGTGGTGGCGCAGCCACAACATCAGCCGGCGGCCATCGCCGCGTTTTTCGCCGACGATTATCGGCAGACGGTGGACGGGCAGTCGCTGGACTATGCGCAGTTTGTCAGTCATATGGCGCTGCTCAAGCAGATCACCCGGCGGATGACGCTGCGGGTGCAGGCGCTGGCGGCGCAGGGCGACAGCGTGCTGAGCCATCATCGGGTCGAGGTGGAAAAATGCGACGGCACACGCAGTGAGATTCAGGTGATGGCGCATTTCATACTGCGCGACGGCAAGATTATCGCCTGCGATGAACTGACCCGTCAGCTGTCGGGCGATCGTGCCGATCATGACCTTGGCGGCCGTTATTGAGCGTCGGCGCATAGCGATCGCATTTTAGCGGGAAAATCAGTGACAGCCGCCGGGCGATCCCCCACTATGAGCTTTCCAATACGGATAACTACGCGGGTGCCAGTCTATGCTGAATGTAAGTGAGTATTTTGCCGGAAAAGTGAAATCGATCGGTTTTGACAGTAGCAGCATCGGTCGTACCAGCGTTGGGGTGATGGAGGAAGGGGAGTACACCTTCGGCACCAATCAGCCGGAAGAGATGACGGTGATCAGCGGGGCATTGCGGGTGCTGCTGCCGGGGGCGCCGGACTGGCAGGTGTTTATGCCGGGTGAGAAGTTCTTTGTGCCGGGCCACAGTGAGTTCAACGTGCAGGTGGCGGACGCCACGGCCTATTTGTGCCGCTATCTGAGTAAGTAATAATGATGCAAGGGCGCTGGTGACAGCGCCCTTGTTATTTGCTCTTAGCGCTGGGCTTCGCCGCCGAGGGCTTCGATCAGGTTCTGGATCAGCGCCGCCAGTTCGCTGGTCATCAGAATAAAGTCGGCGTCAAAACGCTGGGCGAAGTCATCGCGGTCGATATCGTCGTTCTGCTCGCGCAGCGCATCGGCAAACTTCAGGCGCTTGATGGAGCCGTCGTCGGCAATCACCAGCTGAATGCGCTCCTGCCAGTCGACCGCCAGTTTGGTCACCAGCTTGCCGGCTTCGATATGCACGGCGATCTCATCGCTGATCAGGTTCTGTTTTTTACAGCGGATCACGCCGCCTTCTTCCAGAATGGCCTTCAGCTCCGCCTCATCCTGAATGGCAAAACCGGCCGGCAGCTCGCCGGAACGCACCCACTCGGTCAGCGTCAGTTCGATCGGGCTTTCCATCGTCAGCGGCACCACCGGCAGTGAACCGAGGCTTTTACGCAGCAGCGCCAGGGTATCTTCTGCGCGTTTGGCGCTGGCGGCGTCGACCATGATCAGGTCGTTGACGGTGTCGATCCACATAAAGGTCTGGTTAAAGCGGCTGAAGGCGCGCGGCAACAGGCTGTGCAGCACTTCGTCTTTCAGCGCATCCTTTTCCGTTTTTTTCAGTTTGCGGTGCTGTTCGCTTTCCAACTGGTCGATTTTCGCCTGCAGCGCCTGTTTAATTACTGGCGAGGGCAGGATCTTCTCTTCTTTACGCGCACAGATGATAATCTGGCCGTTGACTACGTGCGTCAGTGCGTCGCTGTGCGAGCCCATTGGGGAGACCCAGCCGGTTTTCGCCATATCCTGACTGCCGCACGGCGTGAAGGAAAAGGCGCTGAGCTGTTTTTCCATTTCATCCGCATTTAGCGCAACGTCGCGGCTCAAACGGTAAACCATCAAATTCTTAAACCACAGCATAATGTTATCCCTGACTGGGCGTGCCGTTCGCACGCGGGTTCATCAAAAGCAGGGCGGCATGATACCCAATCGACGCCGAAAAATCGCCTGCTTCCTCTGATTTGCGCGTGGATCCGTATTGCGGCACACTCGGTGACATTAAAAAACGATGACGTCGCACAGAGGAGAAAACAGTGCGTATTGGAATTGATTTAGGGGGCACCAAAGTTGAAGTGATTGCGCTGGCGGACGACGGCAGCGAGCGGTTTCGCCACCGTATCGCCACGCCGCGCGATGACTATGCGCAGACGCTGCAGGCCATCGCCGGACTGGTGCAGATGGCGGAGACGCATACCGGCGAGCGGGGCACGGTGGGCGTCGGTATTCCCGGCACGCTGTCGCCGTTTACCGGCCTGGTAAAAAACGCCAACTCCACCTGGCTGAACGGCAAGCCGCTGGATAAAGACCTGTCGGCGCTGCTGCAGCGCGAGGTGCGGCTGGCGAACGACGCCAACTGCCTGGCGGTGTCGGAGGCCACCGACGGCGCCGGCGCCGGCAAACCGGTGGTGTTTGCGGTGATTATCGGTACCGGCTGCGGCGCCGGCGTGGCGATCAACGGCCGGGTGCATGCCGGCGGCAACGGCATTGCCGGCGAGTGGGGGCATAATTCACTGCCCTGGCCGGATGACGACGAGCTGCGCTTTCGCGATGAGGTCCCGTGCTACTGCGGCAAGTCCGGCTGCATCGAAAGTTTTATTTCCGGCACCGGTTTTGCCGTCGACTACGCGCGTCTGAGCGGCAATCCCCTGAAAGGGGAAGCGATCATGACGCTGGCGGCGCAGCAGGATCCGATTGCCGAGCGGGCGATTCGTCGTTATGAGCAGCGTCTGGCGAAGTCGCTGGCGCATGCGGTCAATCTGTTCGACCCGGATGTGATCGTGCTGGGCGGCGGCATGAGCAACGTGGAGCGGTTGTATCACAACGTCCCGCAAAAAGTACGGGAGTGGGTGTTCGGCGGCGAGTTCGCCACGCCGATCCGTCAGGCGGTGCACGGTGATTCCAGCGGCGTACGCGGCGCCGCCTGGCTGTGGCCGCAGCAATAATGATAACCGGGGCGGCAGCGCCCCGGTGTGCGGTTAGCCTTCGACGCGGTACTGCGGCTCCAGCCGGCTGATCCCCAGGCCGTTGACCTTTTTCACTTTGATCTGCACCGGGATCCGCTCTTTCATCGCCTCGACGTGGCTGATCACGCCGATGGTCTTGCCGGAGGCGTTAAGGCTGTCGAGCGCGTCCAGCGCGGTATCCAGCGTCTCGGCATCCAGCGTGCCGAAGCCTTCGTCCAGGAACAGCGAATCGATGCTGGTTTTGTGACTGACCAGATCGGACAGCGCCAACGCCAGCGCCAGACTGACCAGAAAACTTTCGCCGCCGGACAGCGTGCGGGTGTCGCGCTGCGCGTCGGCCTGCCAGGTGTCCACTACCAGCAGTTCCAGCGCATCGCTGTTTTTCCGCTGCAGCAGATAGCGGCCGTGCAGGCGGCTGAGCTGGTTGTTCGCCAGATAGACCAGATGATCGAGCGTCAGCCCCTGGGCGAATTTACGGAATTTATCGCCTTCTTTTGAGCCGATCAGCTGGTTGAGGTAGCTCCAGTCGTCATACTGCCGCTGACTCTGGGCAATTTGCGCGAACAGCGCCTGCTGATTGCCGCGACGCTCGGTGTCGCTGGTCAGCTGGTTGCGCAGCTCGCCCTGACGCAGCTGCAGCGTCTTCAACTGCTGCGCCAGCGCCTGCTGCTGCTGTGCCAGCGCCGTGAGATCGGCATGTTGGTCATCCACACCTTGCGGGCGCTGCTGCTGGTGCTGCTCGCGCGCCTGTTCGGCCTGCGCCAGCAGCGCGCGGGTTTCCACCTGACGCTGTTGCAGCTGCTCTTTCAGCTGTTGCAGATGCTGACGCTGCGCATCGTCCAGCAGGGCGGCGTGGAAGGCGGCGTCATCGGCAAATTCACTGGCGCTCAGCGCCTGCTGCCACTGCTGCTGCGCCTGCTCGGCGCGCTGCGTTTGCTGCGCCAGCTGCTGCTGCAGCCCCGCCAACTGGCCGTTCAGGCGTTCACGCTGTTCCTGCGCCTGCTGCCAGCGTTCGGCGGCCTGCTGGCTGGCCAGTTCGCAGGCCGCCTGTTTGGCGCGCAGCTGTTCGCGCGCCTGCGCCACCGGCTGCTCGCCAAACAGCGCCAGGCGCTGCCGTTGCTGGGCGGCGAGCTGCTCCTCGTTGTCCTGCCACTGCTGCTGCAGACGCTGCTGCTGCTGCTGAGCGTCGGCATACTGTTTTTCCAGCAGCGTCAGGCGTTCATTCAGCAGCGCTGTCTGCTGCTGCGCCTGCTGCTGTGCGTTCTGCAACGCGATCAGAGCATCTTTGGCCTGTTGCACCGCCTGCGCCGCCTGCTCATGTTGGCTGAGGCGCTGCTGGCCCTCGCGCTCTTCGCGGTCGCAGTCGCTCAGCCACTGCTGCAGGCGCTCGCTCTCCTGCAGGCCGAAATCAAACGCCAGCTCGGCGGTCAGGGTCTGCCACCGTTGCTGGTGGGCCGCCAGTTGCTGTTCATCCTGCTCAATCGCCTGCTGCTGACGCTGTTGCTGTTGCTGCATACCGTCGTGACGGGCGCGCAGCTCGATGCCGTTTTTATACAGCGCTTCGCCCTGCTGGCGCAGCTCGTCAAGGCGCCGGGCGCTGGCTGACGGGTTAAGCGTCTGATAATCGGTAATGGCCGGGTGCTCGGTAGAGCCGCACAGCGGGCAGGGCGCGCCGGTCTGCAGCCGGGCGCGTTCGGCTTCCAGACTGACAATGCGCTGCTCAAGCTCATGGGTTTTCTCTACTTCCGCCTGCAGGGTTTTGTGCTGCTGATACTGCTGTCTGGCCTGTTCTAACTGCGGCGCCAGCTGTTGCAGCTGTTGCTGGCCGGCGGCCAACTCCTGCCGCTGTTGCGTCAGCCGTTGATCCAACTGCTGTGCCAGCGAGGACAGGGTCGCCAGCTGCTGGCGCGTCGGGCGCAGGTCGCTCAGCTGCTGCAGGCGCTGGCGCAGGGCGGCCAGCGGCGTTTCGGCTTCCAGCACGCTGTGCTGCTGCTGTTGTGCGGAGAGCGCCTGAGTCAGGGCGCTCAGCTGCGTCTGATGTTGCTCGGCCTGTGTCGCCAGCTGTGCGCGTTCGGCGTGCAGTTTGTCCAGCGTCTGTTTCTGCTGTCCGCACTGGCGCACGGCGTCGTCGCGGGTTTGCTGCAGTTCGCTACGACTTTTGCTCAGCTGTGCGATGTGGTGATCGAGCGGCAGCACCTGTTCGTCGATCAGCTGCTGCTGCTGTTGCCGGTGCGCCGCCTGTGTCTGTTGTTCGGCGCGCGCCTGCTCCAGCGCCTGCTGCAGCGGTGCCATTTGTGCGGCCTGCTGCTGTTGCTGTTGGTCAAGCTGGGTCAGCTGCTGTTGCGATGCCTGCAGTTCATCGCGGTAGCGCTGGCGTTCATTGTGCAGCGGGCGCAGTTTTTCGGCGGGTTCGCTGCGCGCCAGCGTCTGCAGCTGCGGTTCGGCCTGCTCCTGTTCCTGTTGCAGCGCCTGTAAGCGCTGCCGGCACTGTTGCAGCTGTTGCTGCAGACGCTGCCACTGTTGTAGCCAGTTAAGCGTCTGCCGCTGCTGTTCATCGTGCTGACTGAGCGCGGTTTCTTCCTGACGCAGCGCGTCGAGCTGGGTTTCCAACTGTTGGCGCTGTTCGTCGCTCAGCAGTTCAATACCGCTGGCGCGCTGGTGCAGCGCATCCAGCTCAAGTTTGGCCTGCTTATGCTGTTCGAACACCCGCTCGGACAGCTGGCCGTAGATTTCGGTGCCGGTGAGTTCTTCCAGCAGTTCGGCGCGATCGTTGGCGTCGGCGTTGAGGAAGGCGGCGAACTGCCCCTGCGACAGCATCATCGATTTGGTAAAACGGCCGAAGTCCAGGCCGGTGATGGCGGCGACCGCCTCCAGCTTGTCGCGCACCTTATCGGCGAGGATCTTGCCGTCCGCCAGCAGCGCCAGCTCGACCTTCGGCGCCTGCAGGTTGCCGTTCGGATCGTTTTTGGCCCGGCGCTGGCTCCAGAAGGCGCGGTAGCCGACGCCTTTGACCTCGAACTCCACCTCGGCCAGCGATTCGGCAGTATGGCGCGTCATCAGATCGTTCTGGCTGGGGGAGACGTGCAGCCGCGGCGTCTGGTGATACAGCGCCAGGCAGACGGCGTCGAGCAGGGTGGTTTTGCCCGCGCCGGTCGGGCCGGTGATGGCGAACAGGCCGTTGCTGGCGAACGGTTCGGCGCTGAAGTCTATTTTCCACTCGCCCTGCAGCGAGTTGAGGTTTTTCAGCCGTAGGCTCAGAATTTTCATGCCGATGGCTCCTCATTCTGCTGCAGAGCGTCGACCGTCTGGCGGAACATGGCGCGCATCCGGCCGCGCCGCGCTTCTTCCAGTTCGCTTTCCTGCGCCAGACGGCGTTCAAACACCTCATCAACGCTCAGTTCGTTCAACGTCTCTTTATCCTGCTGCTCGATGGCCTGACGGCGCTGCTCTTTACTGCGCCGCAGCAGCACCACCTCCACCGGCAGATTATCCGCCAGCGCCTGGATGCGGCGCTGAATGTCGCTGAGGTAATCCTGCGTCGCCACCTCGATATCCAGCCACACCGGCAGCTCGCCCTGATAGTCGGCAAACTGCTGCAGCTGCTGTTCGATCTGGGCGAGATCGCCTTTGATCAACTGCATCGGCTGGAAAAGCGGGACGGGCAGCGTAGTGACCTGCTGCAGCCTGCCGTCGGCGAAGTCGACCATAAACACGCTTTTGGCGCTGCCCAGCTCATCAAAGCTGAGCGGGATCGGCGAGCCGCTGTAACGGATATGCTCGCTTTTCGCCACCTTTTGCGCCCGGTGAATATGCCCCAGGGCGATATAGTCCGCCGGCGGGAAGGCCTGCGCCGGGAAGGCGTCCAGCGTGCCGATATAGATATCGCGCACCGAATCCGAGGTGGTGACGCCGACGGTGGTCAGGTGGCCGGTGGCGACGATCGGCAGCGTAAGATCGAGCGCCTCGCGCTGCGCGCAGGCCGCCTGATACAGCGTTAGATAATGTTCGGCGATGGCTTCCTGCAGCGCCTGCTGCTTCTGCGTGCCGGATTCGCCGGCGCGGCTGGTCAGCAAATCGCGCGGGCGCAGGAACGGGATGGCACACAGCAGCGCGCCGGGCTGGCCGTCGCGGCGGTTAAGCGTCACGATTTGCTGCCCGGCCTCGGCCTGCGCGCTGGCGATCACGCGGGTGTTCAGACAGGAGAGCAGCTCGCGCGATTCATTCAGCGTCGCCACGGAGTCGTGGTTGCCGCCCAGCACCACCAGTTGGCAGCCGGTCTGCTGCAGTTCCACCACAAAGCGGTTGTAGAGTTCACGCGCGTAGCTCGGCGGCGAACCGGTGTCGAACAGATCCCCGGCGACGATCAGCGCGTCTACCTGATGCTGTTCAATCTGCGCAATCAGCCAGCGCAAAAACGCCTGATGCTCGGCGGCACGGCTTTTGGTGAAAAAATACTGACCCAAATGCCAGTCAGAGGTGTGTATCAGGCGCATGACTCTCCCGGGGATTGGCCGTCGGTTGTGCCGGGGCGAAACGCGGCGGCGGTAAAACGTTGACGATGATTATACGGGTTGGCGGGTAAAAATATGCTATTTCTATCTATTCCGGCGGTTAAGCCTGCGCGACGGTGATAAGCATTTATATTGTGAATGTTACTGAGTGGTTAATTTCATAAATCTGTCACAAAACTGACGCATAATGGCGCCCGCAAACAAATTGTGAACGCTAACACATTGGCAGGATTGACGATGGCAAGACGCATACTGGTGGTGGAAGACGAAGCGCCTATTCGCGAGATGGTGTGCTTTGTGTTGGAACAGAATGGTTACCAACCGTTGGAAGCCGAAGATTATGACAGTGCCGTAACGCGCCTGTCTGAGCCGTTCCCCGATTTAGTGTTGCTGGACTGGATGTTGCCCGGCGGCTCCGGCATTCAATTTATCAAACATATGAAGCGCGAAGCGCTGACCCGCGATATCCCGGTGATGATGCTGACGGCGCGCGGCGAGGAGGAGGACCGGGTGCGCGGCCTGGAAGTCGGCGCGGATGATTACATCACCAAACCGTTCTCGCCGAAGGAACTGGTGGCGCGGATTAAAGCGGTGATGCGCCGTATTTCGCCGATGGCGGTGGAAGAGGTGATCGAGATGCAGGGGCTGAGTCTCGACCCGTCTTCGCATCGGGTGATGGCCAACGAACAGCCGCTGGATATGGGCCCCACCGAATTCAAACTGCTGCATTTCTTTATGACCCACCCGGAGCGTGTTTACAGCCGCGAACAGTTGCTTAATCACGTCTGGGGCACTAACGTTTATGTGGAAGACCGCACCGTTGATGTGCATATCCGCCGGCTGCGCAAGGCGCTGGAGAGCAGTGGTCATGACAAGATGGTTCAAACCGTTCGCGGCACAGGTTACCGCTTTTCAACGCGCTATTAATCGCGCAGCGTCGGAGAGCATGCCGTGCTAGAACGCCTTTCCTGGAAAAGGCTGGCTCTTGAGCTGGCCCTTTTTTGCTTGCCGGCCCTGCTGTTGGGGCTGATTTTCGGCTATCTCCCCTGGTTACTGCTGGTCGCCGTGCTGGCGGCGCTGGGCTGGAACTTCTATAACCAGCTGAAACTTTCCCACTGGCTGTGGATTGACCGCAGCATGACGCCGCCGCCGGGGCGCTGGAGCTGGGAGCCGCTGTTTTACGGCCTGTATCAGATGCAGCAGCGTAACCGCCGCCGTCGGCGCGAGCTGGCGCTGCTGATCAAACGCTTCCGCAGCGGCGCCGAATCGCTGCCGGATGCGGTGGTGATGACCACCGAAGAGGGAAATATTTTCTGGTGCAACGGGCTGGCGCAGCATCTGCTCGGCTTCCGTTGGCCGGAGGATAACGGCCAGCATATTCTCAACCTGCTGCGCTACCCGGAGTTCAGCCACTATCTGCAACAGCAATCCTTTGATAAGCCCCTGACGCTGCAGCTGAATAACGAGCATTACGTTGAATTCCGCGTGATGCCGTATTCGGAAGGGCAGCTGCTGATGGTGGCGCGCGACGTGACGCAGATGCGGCAGTTGGAGGGCGCGCGGCGCAACTTCTTCGCCAACGTCAGCCACGAGCTGCGCACGCCGCTGACCGTGCTGCAGGGCTATCTGGAAATGATGGGCGACGACGAGCCGGACGGTTCGCTGCGCGGCAAGGCGCTGGCCACCATGCAGGAACAAACCCGGCGCATGGACGGGCTGGTGAAGCAGTTGCTGACGCTGTCGCGCATCGAGGCGGCGCCGATTATCGAGATGAATGAGACGGTGGACGTGCCCCTGATGCTGCGGGTGCTGCAGCGTGAGGCGCAGTCGCTCAGCGGCGGCCGCCATGAAATCAGTTTCCGCGTGAATGAAGCGCTGAAGGTGTACGGCAATGACGACCAACTGCGCAGCGCGGTGTCCAATCTGGTGTATAACGCGGTGAACCACACGCCGGCAGGCACGCACATTGAGGTGAGCTGGCAGCAGACGCCGCAGGGGGCGCAGTTCCAGGTCAGCGACAACGGGCCGGGCATCGCCGCCGAGCACCTGCCGCGTCTGACCGAGCGCTTTTACCGCGTGGACAAGGCGCGTTCGCGGCAGACCGGCGGCAGCGGGCTGGGGCTGGCGATCGTCAAGCACGCCCTCAGCCATCACGATGCGCGGCTGGAGGTGCTCAGCGAGCCGGGCAATGGCACCCGCTTTATCTTTACTTTGCCTAACCGGTTGATTGTTCCCGACGCTTTGTCAGAGAATGCGCTGAAAAATTAATGCGTGAGGCACCGGTATGCGACTGACCCGAGGGATATGGCTCTGCCTGCTGTTATTGTGCAGCTCCGGCCTGCGGGCGCAGCCGAGCGGCATGCTGTCGGGCAATCTTTCCAGCGTCGGTTCTGACACGCTGGCGAACTTGATGTCGCTGTGGGCGCAGGACTTCAGCCAGCACTATCCGAATATCAATCTGCAGATGCAGGCCGCCGGTTCATCGACCGCGCCGACGGCGCTGGCCGCCGGCGCCGCGCAGCTGGGGCCGATGAGCCGTCCGATGAAGGCGGCGGAGCTGTCGGCGTTCGAACAGCGCTACGGCTACGCGCCGCTGGCGGTGCCGGTGGCGGTCGATGCGCTGGTGGTGCTGGTGCATCAGGACAACCCGCTGCCGGGGCTGAACCTTGGCCAGTTGGATCAGATCTTTTCCGCCACCCGCCGCTGCGGCGAAGCCGCCGCACTGCGGAACTGGGGCCAGCTGGCGCTGCCGGGCGACTGGGCGCAGCGCAGTATTCAGCGTTTTGGCCGCAATTCCGCCTCCGGCACCTATGGCTATTTCAAACTGCGCGCGCTGTGCGGCGGCGACTTTATGGCGCGGGTCAATGAGCTGCCCGGCTCGGCGTCGGTAGTGCAGGCGGTGTCCGGATCGCTGAATAGCATCGGCTATGCCAGCATCGGTTTCCGCGCCAGCGGCGTCCGGCTGCTGCCGCTGGCGGAGCGGGGCGATCGCTACGTGGCGCCCAGCGCTGCCAACGTGCGCAACGGCAGTTATCCGCTGGCGCGCTACCTGTATATCTACATCAACAAAGCGCCGCACCGGCCGCTTGAGCCGCTGACGGCGGCGTTTCTTGACCGGGTGCTGTCCGAGGAAGGGCAGGCGCTGGTCAATCAGGACGGTTATCTGCCGCTGTCGCCGGCAACCCTGCGGAAAACCCGCCAGGCGCTCGGGCTGAAGTAGCACCGGCTTAGCGCCTGGGCGCGTATGACGGCAGCTCTCAGCCAGCTGCCGCCCACCATCATGAATTTCTTTCAACACCCATGAAAATTTCTCCATTGCCGCCGGGCAGGCGGCATGACAGGATGATTTTAGCTATTTAGACGTCTGGATGTCCAATTGTAACCCAGCGTAATCATTCAATATGTAAATCATTCCGGCAGGCCAACGCGACGCCTGCCGTTCACCGGGAGTGGAAAAAGATGTGCAATTGCAATCATGCCGTTCATGCTGACGTCGTCGGCAGTTTATTACGTCCTGCGGCGCTGAAAAGCGCGCGTCAGCAGTTTCAGCGCGGTGAGATTGACGCGGCGCAGCTGCGGGCGGTGGAAGATGAGCAGATCCGCCAGGCGGTGGAAAAACAGCGCCAGCTGGGACTGGCGGTGGTGACCGACGGGGAATTCCGTCGCGCCTGGTGGCACTTTGATTTCCTCGAAGGCCTGGACGGCGTACAGGGCTACGACGCCGAACAGGGCATCCAGTTCAACGGCGTGCAGACCAAGGCGCGCAGCGTCAAGGTGACGGGCAAGCTGGGCTTTAACCCGCAGCATCCGATGCTGGCGGATTTTCGTTTCCTGCAGCAGATTGCCGGCGACGCGCAGCCGAAGATGACCATCCCCAGCCCGAGCGTGCTGCACTTCCGCGGCGGGCGTCAGGCGATCGACAGCACGGTTTATCCGCAGCTGGATGCCTATTTTGCCGATCTGGCGCAAACCTATCGCGATGCGATCCGCGCGTTTTATGACGCCGGCTGCCGCTACCTGCAGCTGGATGATACGGTGTGGGCTTACCTCTGTTCTGACGATCAGCGCCGCCAGATCCGCGAGCGCGGCGAAGATCCCGACCAGCTGGCACGTATCTATGCCGACGTGCTGAATGCGGCGATCGCCGGCAAGCCGGACGATCTGACCATCGGTTTGCATGTCTGTCGCGGCAACTTCCGCTCCACCTGGATCTCGGAAGGGGGCTATGAGCCGGTGGCGGAGATCCTGTTCGGCCAGGTCAATATCGACGCCTTCTTCCTGGAGTACGATAACGAACGCTCCGGCGGCTTCGAACCGCTGCGCTTTATCAAGCCTGGCAAGCAAAAAGTCGTGCTGGGGCTGATCACCACCAAAGACGGCGAGCTGGAAAACCCGGAGCAGGTTAAGCAGCGCCTGCAGGAAGCGGCGCAGTTCGTCGCCCCTGAGCAACTGTGTCTGAGCACCCAGTGCGGCTTCGCTTCGACCGAAGAGGGCAACAGCCTGAGCGAGCAGCAGCAGTGGGACAAGCTGAGCAGCGTGGTCAGCATTGCCGGACAGGTCTGGTAACCGCCGGCAGCCCGTTTGTTATGCGCGGAAATGCCGCCGATATTGGCGTTTTCGCGCGGTTTAACCCGCAATGCTTCACGTTTTGTGAGCGCTTTGGTTAAAAATGATACAAATCATGTAGGGCATATTTCCTGAAGACTGGTGCGATCGACTGGTGATGAATATTTATCTGGTCGATCGCTCTGCATTTCCCCGTGAGCCTTGCCTTTTGGCGCTATAAACGTTTTACTTACCCTCCGTTGTTGGACTAATCCTCCATTTTATAACTTCTAACATTCTGCCCATCTTCAAGAGTGGTCAATTTCGCATAAGGACAAAACGCCCGAGCGGTATGCGTTTTCTTGCTCTTATTGCTCTTGTGATGAAATGGCAGGCCGACAGCGAAATGGCGAACCGCCATGAAAAGAACGTTTTTTTTCATTTGAACAGGCAACACGACATCCTATGAGTCATCGTTTAACGTCAAAAGATATTCTGGCATTAGGTTTTATGACCTTTGCCTTATTTGTCGGCGCCGGGAATATTATTTTCCCGCCGATGGTGGGGCTGCAGTCCGGCGAACACGTCTGGATCGCGGCGCTGGGCTTTTTGATTACCGCCGTCGGCCTGCCGGTGATGACGGTGATTGCGCTGGCGCGCGTCGGCGGCGGCGTTGACGCCCTGAGTACGCCGATCGGCCGCACCGCCGGCCTGCTGCTGGCGACCGTCTGCTACCTGGCCGTCGGCCCGCTGTTTGCGACGCCGCGCACCGCGACCGTGTCGTTTGAAGTGGGGATTGCCCCGCTGACCGGCGACGGCGCGACGCCGCTGCTGATTTACAGCCTGGTGTACTTCGCGCTGGTGATCGGTATTTCCCTCTATCCGGGCCGCCTGCTCGACACCGTCGGCCATATTCTGGCGCCGCTGAAAATTGTCGCGCTGGGCGTGCTGGGCATCGCCGCGCTGCTCTGGCCGGCCGGTTCGCCGATTCCGGCGGTGGATGCCTATCAGCATGTGCCTTTCTCTTCCGGCTTTGTGAATGGTTATCTGACCATGGATACGCTGGGGGCGATGGTATTCGGCATCGTGATCGTCAACGCCGCGCGTTCACGCGGGGTGAAGGACAACGGCCTGCTGACCCGTTACACCATTTTTGCGGGGCTGATCGCCGGTGTCGGCCTGACGCTGGTCTACCTGAGCCTGTTTAAACTGGGTTCCGGCAGCGGCGTGTTGGTGCCGGACGCCACCAACGGCGCGGTGATCCTGCATGCCTACGTGCAGAACACCTTTGGTAGCCTGGGCAGTTTCTTCCTGGCGGCGCTGATCTTTATCGCCTGTATGGTGACCGCGGTCGGCCTGACCTGCGCCTGCGCCGAGTTCTTTGCCCAGTACCTGCCGTTCTCTTATAAAACGCTGGTGTTTATTCTGGGGCTGTTCTCGATGTTCGTCTCCAACCTGGGCCTGAGCCACCTGATTCACCTCTCGATTCCGGTGCTGACCGCCATTTATCCGCCGTGTATCGTGCTGGTGGTATTGAGCTTCACCCTGCGGATGTGGAATAGTGCGCCGAAGGTGATTTCGCCGGTGATGCTCGTCAGCCTGTTGTTTGGTATCCTTGACGCGGTGAAGGCCGCCGGCTTCGAGAATCTGCTGCCGGCATGGAGCACGCACCTGCCTCTGGCAGGTCAGGGATTGGCATGGCTGCCGCCTTCCGTACTGATGCTGGTACTGGCCGCCATCTACGATCGGGTATGCTCGCGCTCTGAAGCGACCGCGCATTAATTCTTCCCGGTCTGATTTTGAGGCCACGGACTTGTCCGTGGCTTTTTTGTGTATAAGAAGACAGGTCTTTAAATGCAACAGGAATCAGTAACACCCGCCGCCAATAAGTTGAAACGTGGCCTCAGCACGCGCCACATCCGCTTTATGGCGCTCGGGTCGGCGATTGGCACCGGGCTGTTCTACGGCTCCGCCGACGCCATTAAAATGGCGGGGCCCAGCGTACTGCTGGCGTATCTGATCGGCGGCGTGATCGCCTTTATCATTATGCGCGCGCTGGGGGAAATGTCGGTCAATAACCCGCAGGCCAGCTCTTTCTCGCGCTATGCGCAGGATTACCTTGGCCCGATGGCCGGCTATATCACCGGCTGGACCTACTGTTTTGAGATTTTGATCGTCGCTATTGCCGACGTGACCGCGTTCGGCATCTATATGGGGGTGTGGTTCCCGGAGGTACCGCACTGGATTTGGGTGCTGAGCGTGGTGCTGATTATCGGCGCGATCAACCTGATGAGCGTGAAGGTCTTCGGCGAGCTGGAGTTCTGGTTCTCGTTCTTTAAAGTGGCCACCATCATTATCATGATTGCCGCCGGTATCGGCATTATCATCTGGGGCATCGGCAACGGCGGGCAGCCGACCGGCATTCATAACCTGTGGAGTAACGGCGGCTTCTTCAGCCACGGCGTGATGGGCATGATACTGTCGCTGCAGCTGGTGATGTTCGCCTACGGCGGCATTGAAATCATCGGTATTACCGCCGGTGAGGCCAGCGACCCGAAAAAATCGATTCCGAAGGCGATCAACTCGGTGCCGTGGCGCATTCTGGTGTTTTACGTCGGCACGCTGTTCGTGATTATGTCGATTTATCCGTGGAATCAGGTCGGCACCAGCGGCAGTCCGTTTGTTCTGACCTTCCAGCATATGGGCATCACCATTGCGGCCGGTATCCTCAACTTTGTGGTGATTACCGCGTCGCTGTCGGCGATTAACAGCGATGTGTTCGGCGTCGGCCGTATGCTGCACGGTATGGCGGAACAGGGCCACGCGCCGAAAGTATTCAGCAAAGTTTCCAAACGCGGTATCCCGTGGGTGACGGTCGTGGTGATGATGGCGGCGCTGTTGATTGCGGTGTACCTCAACTACATCATGCCGGAAAGCGTGTTCCTGGTGATCGCTTCGCTGGCGACCTTCGCGACCGTGTGGGTGTGGATTATGATCCTGTTCTCGCAGATTGCGTTCCGCCGCACGCTGAACAAACAGCAGGTGAAAGATCTGGCGTTCCCGCTGCGCGGCGGGGTGTTTACCTCGACGATCGCCATTATCTTCCTGGCCTTCATTATCGGCCTGATTGGCTATTTCCCGACCACCCGCGTGTCGTTGTACGCCGGTCTGGTGTGGGTGGTGGTGCTGCTGGTGGGGTACTGGGTGAAGGTGAACCGCCAGAAGAAGCGTGCGCAGACGGCGTAAGGTTTCCGTTACGGGGGATTTTGTCAATTTAACGGTGGTTTTCGGTCGTTAAGCCTTCGTAGGTTTATGTGACCCCGGTGACTCGACCGAGTCAGGGGCCGAAGGCGCGGCCCCTGACCACCCGCGCCCTCGCCAGGCCAGGCGGTTGGCTGCGCCAACTGCCCTCACTCATTCTCGGCGCATCACGGCCGGCTGCGACAAGCGTCCCTGCTTGTCTCACCTAAAACCGCCGTCCATGGCGGTTTTGCCTATGCGCCGTTCCTTCGTTCGGCGCCTTCTATGGCGGTCACCCACCGTGCACATTCCAGCAATGTCTTCGTCTGTAAATTATGAATGTCAAAATCTGAGGTTAACTATCCCGGTAATGGCAGATTCGGGTGTTGACCTTTAGCGCGCATCACGGGCTGCCGAACAAGGAACCTGAGCCAGGGGCAACCGGACAGGGATGTCCGGTTGAGGCGGCACAGGCAGGGATGCCTGTAGAGCCGACCCGCCCGGCGACGGTGACGCCGTGAGGGTACCCGCGAAGCGGGCAGAACGAGCCTAAGCGCGGGCGCGGGTGCAGGGGCCGCGCCCACGGCCCCTGCAATTGCCGTTTATCGTAGTTACAGAGAAATACCGTACGTTTACGGCAATTCCAATCACACTGAGCCTACAGATTGCCGTGCAATAACGATGTCACTAGAGCTTCATTGAATCTTGCTATTTATCTTCAGTATCTCCACGTTCGGCAGCGTGGGTTTCGCCGCGCGTGAGGGGCGTGGGGGATTCCTCGCCTTCACCGGCGTAGCGCGTCAGCGCGTCACGGATATCCCGCATATCGCGGCTTAAGGCGCTCAGCGCCGGCTGTAGCGTGACCTTCAGGTTCCCTTCAACGCGTGCGGCGCTGTGCAGGCAGCCGATAAACAGCAGCGTGCTGAGCAGCGTGAAAAAGCGATGTTTGAGCCGTGTTAAGTGCATGCGTTCTCCCCCGGTGGTTGAGTATTCGCTGCATTAACGCCGTTTTAGCGCGGAAAGAAAAGAGGGGGGAGATATCTGCTGGCAATCAGAGCAGGATAATTACCAGCAGAAATAATTACGTCAGTTTCGGTCAGGAAACGTCGGCCGTCGGGCGGATATCTTTCAACAGGCCGCGCATATCGTTACCGGTCGGCGTCTGATGAATACGCAGGTCGAACTCTTCAATCACCGCATAGATATGGTCGAAAATATCCGACTGGATACTCTCGTACTGCGCCCAGACCGTGGTGTTGGTAAAGGCGTAGATCTCCAGCGGCAGCCCCTCCGGCGTCGGTGCCAGCTGACGCACCATCAGCGTCATATGCTGGTGGATGTGCGGGTGGGCGCGCAGATAGGCTTCCAGATAGGCACGCAGCGTGCCCAGATTGGTCAGGCGGCGGCCGTTGAGCGGCGAGCTGAGATCCACCTGCGCCTGCTGATTATATTGTTGCAGCTCTTCCGTTTTGTTGTTCAGGTAGTGCTGCAGCAGCGGGTTGCGGTTCAGGCGCTGCTCTTCCTGCTCGGAGAGGAAGTGCACGCTGGTGGTGTCGATATTGATGCTGCGTTTGATGCGACGACCGCCGGATTCCGACATGGAGCGCCAGTTTTTAAACGAATCGGAGATCAGCGCGTAGGTCGGGATGGTGGTGACGGTGTTATCCCAGTTGCGCACTTTGACCGTGGTCAGGCCGATGTCGGTGACCGCGCCGTCGGCGCCGTATTTAGGCATCTCCAGCCAGTCGCCGATTTTCAGCATATCGTTGGCGGACAGCTGGATGCCGGCCACCAGGCCCAGGATCGGATCCTTAAACACCAACATCAGCACCGCGGTCATGGCGCCCAAACCGCTGAGCAGCAATAGCGGCGATTTACCCATCAACAGCGAGACGATCATAATGCCGATTAACACGGCGGCGATCAGCTTCACGCTCTGGAAAATGCCGCGCAGCGGCAGCTGATTGGCCGCCGGGCTTTCGCGCAGCACCGCCAGCAGGGTATCCAGCAGCGAGAACAGCGTCAGCAGGGCGTAGGCCATGATCCACACCTGCGCGGCGGTGACGATTACCGCCTGGGTCTGAGTGCCGCTGTGCAGCCATAACAGCGCCTGCAGGTTGATGATCACGCCCTGCAGCAGCAGCGCCGCGCGCTGGAACAGTTTGTACTGGGTCAGCGCCTGTTGCCAGACGCGCTGCGACTGCTGGCCGCGGCGCTGAATGGCCGCCAGCACTACGCGGTGCAGGATAAAGTGGATAACCACCGAAATCAGGGCGATCAGCACCAGTACCAGCACCAGCGACATGATGTCGGTAAATTCGATGCCAAACTGATCTAACCATTGAGCAATCCGTTGTTGCATAGCTCCTCCATAAAACGTGTTAACAATAGCCACTAAGCGGATAGGGGCGTAAGCCTATAGCCCGTGCCGCGTAATGTGTACCGGTTTACCAATTTTTACATTAAGTTAGCACGATTTCCTCCTCTCAGCCTCCCGGCTCCTCCCCCGTTTTTATCGCTGACAGATGAGTGACGGGAGCGTGCGGCGTGGCATGGTGGGCGCAATTCACGGTTATTTGCGCTGGCAACAGCGGGAGGAACGTTATGCTGGAAGCCTGGCATCTGCCGGTGCCGCCGTTTGTGGAAAAGAATGGGCAGCAGTTGGATATCACGCTGTGGTTGCAGGCTTCAATGCCGCCTCTGCAGGTATTGCTGCGTGCGGAACCGGATAATGAAGAGTGGCTGCTGCCGATGGCGGCGCAGGCCGTTGACGGTCGGCTGTGCTATCGCGCCAGCCTGACGCTGAATGAAGGAGAGGCGACGCGGCGCTACTGCTTTAAGCTGCTGTGGGCCGACCGCCAGCGCTGGTTCGGCCCGTTAGGCTGGTCGCTGACGCCGCCGGATCAACTGACGCAGTTTGCGCTCGACGAGCCGGACGACGGTCCGGGCTGGGTGGCGGATCGACTGTTTTACCAGATATTCCCCGATCGCTTCGCCAGCAGCGGCGGCGCGCATGGGATACAGAGCGGCAGCTACGTGCATCATGCCGCCGGTACGCCGGTGGAGCGGCGCAGCTGGCAGCAGCCGTTGGACGAACGGCTGGCGGCGTCGACCTTTTACGGCGGCGATCTGGACGGCATTATTATGAAGCTGCCCTATCTGCAGCAGTTGGGCGTCACCGCGCTCTACCTCAATCCGATTTTCACCGCCCCCAGCGTGCATAAATACGATACCGAGGATTACTATCAGGTGGATCCGTACCTGGGCGGCAACGCGGCGCTGCGACGCTTGCGAGTAAGCACTCACAAAATAGGGATGAAACTGCTGCTGGACGGCGTATTTAACCATACCGGCGATTCGCATCCGTGGTTCGATCGCCACCGGCAGGGTGAAGAGGGCGCCTGCCACCACCCGGATTCCCGCTACCGTAACTGGTTTAACTTTTATCCCGACGGCACCGCATTAACCTGGAAAGGCAACGCCAGCCTGCCGAAGCTGAATTACGCCGAGCCGCAGGTAGCGGCGGCGATCTATGGTGATGCCGACAGCGTGGTGCGTCACTGGCTGAAGCCGCCGTACAGCATTGACGGCTGGCGGCTGGACGTGGTGCATATGCTTGGGGAGAACGGCGGCGCCGGCGGTAACCTGCGCCATTTGGCGGGCATCTATCAGGCGGCCAGAGAGGAGAATCCTGCCGCCTATCTGCTGGGTGAGCATTTTGGCGATGCGCGCCGCTGGCTGCATGCCGGCGTAGAAGATGCGGCGATGAACTATATGGGCTTTGCCCTGCCGCTACGGGCATTTCTGGCGGGGGTTGATGTGGCGCGTCATCCTGTCGATTTGGACGCCGCCGCCGTTGCAACATGGATGGACAGCTACCGCGCCGGTCTGCCGCATAACCGCCAGCTGATCATGTTCAATCAGCTCGACAGCCATGACACGCCGCGTTTTTTGACCCTGCTGGGCGGTAATATGGCGCGGATGCGCATGGCGGCGGTGTGGCTGATGAGCTGGATCGGCGTGCCCTGCCTGTATTACGGCGATGAAGTGGGGTTGGACGGCGAGAATGATCCGCTGTGCCGTAAACCGTTTCCCTGGGATGAGAGCCTCTGGGAACGGCCGCTGCTGGCGCTGTTTCAGCGGATGGCGGCACTGCGCAAGCAGAGTCTGGCGCTGCGGCGCGGCGGCTGTCAGGTGCTGTATGCGCAGGGGGAGACGCTGGTGTTTGTACGTACTTACCAGCAGGAGCGCGTGCTGGTGGCGCTGCAGCGCAGCGGCGGTAATCAGGCGGTGCGGCTGGCATATAGCCCGCTGCTGACGCCGGGCGACTGGCGGAGGCTGGAAGGCGAGGGCGAACTGTCGGCGTGCGATGGTGGCCTGTCGCTGCGTCTGGTCGCGGAATCGGCGAGCGTCTGGCGGCTTTAGCGAAAGGAACGGGGGCCGAGCGGCCCCCCGGGATGGCATCAGTAGCCGATCGCCGCGCCGGCCGGGCGGCGTACGTCGTTAGCGCCGTACAGATAGCCTTCGCGCACCTTGCCTGAGACCGCCGAATCATTGCCGGAGTTGGGCGGCGTCACGCCCGCCGCGCCCGGCAGACCGACCAGAATCAGTTCGGCCGCCCCCCATGGCGTCTGCTCCACCATTTTGTAACCCATCTTCTGCAGCAGATTCAGCGTATCCGCGGAGACGCCGCGCTGTTCGTAGTAGACCTCGTCAGGCAGCCACTGGTGGTGAATGCGCGGCGCATCCACCGCCTCCTGCGGCGCCATACCGTGGTCGATCACGTTAAGCGCGGTCTGCAGCGTGATGGTGATAATGCGCGAACCGCCCGGTGAGCCGAGCACCATAAAGATTTTATTGTCTTTGGTCACCAGCGTCGGGCTCATCGACGATAGTGGGCGCTTACCGGGGGCGATGGCATTGGCGGTGCCCTGCACCAGCCCATAGAGGTTTTTCTCGCCGACCTTCACGGTAAAGTCATCCATTTCGTCATTGAGGAAGAAACCGGTGCCGGGGGCGATCACCACCGCGCCGAAGCGGCCGTTGACCGTATAGGTGGTTGATACCGCATTGCCGTCATGATCGACGATGGAGTAGTGAGTGGTTTCCGGCTTTTCATGCGGCTCCATGCCGGGCTGCACGTTTTCCGACGGCGTTGCCTTGCCGGGGACGATTTGCTTGCGGATTTGCTCGGCATAGCTTTTGCTGACCAGCCGGTCGATCGGGTTGTTGATAAAGGCCGGGTCGCCGAGATAGGTGTTGCGATCCATATAGGCGTGGCGCATGGCTTCGGTCATGGTGTGGATGGCCGCCGCCGAGTTAAAGCCCATACTTTTCAGATCGTAGCCTTCCAGGATATTCAGCGTTTCGCACAGCGTAACGCCGCCGGAGCTTGGCGGCGGCGATGAGACGAACTTATAGCCGCGGTAGCTGCAGGTAATCGGCGCCGTTTCGGTGACTTTGTAGTTGGCGAAGTCGGCCGCGGTCAGAATACCGCCGCCCTTGCGGGCCGCCGCTTCCACTGCCTGCGGAATTTTACCGTGATAGAAGGCGTCCGGCCCCTGTTTGGCGATGGCTTCCAGCGTATTGGCCAGATCGGCCTGCACCAGACGATCGCCCGGCTGCAGCGCGCTGCCGTCTTTACGCAGGAAGATTTTGGCCGCTTCGGGGTCCTGCTTAAAGCGAGCGACGGTGGTATCGAGGATATCGGTATCGGCGCGCGTCAGCACAAAGCCTTCCCGCGCCAGCTTGATGGCCGGCGCCATCACCTGTTCGCGGCTCAGCTTGCCGTATTTTTTGCGCGCGGTTTCCATGCCCAGCACGGTGCCCGGTACGCCGGCGGCCAGGTAGCCGTACAGGCTGGCGCCTTTTTTCACTTTGCCGTCGGCGTCCAGGTACATATTGGCGCTGGCCGCCGCCGGCGCGGTTTCACGGAAGTTGATAAAGGTATCGGTGCCGTCGGCCAGATGGACGGTCATAAAACCACCGCCGCCGATATTGCCGCAGCAGGGGTTAACCACCGCCTGCGCGTAGCCGACGGCCACGGCGGCATCCACCGCATTACCGCCCATTTTCAGAATGTCGACGCCCACCTGTGAGGCCAGACGTTGCGAGGTGACCACCATACCCTGCCGTGCTTCTACCGCCGGCGTGGAGGCGGCGTGCAGGCTGCCGCTGACCAGCAGCGCCGCCATGGTCAGGGGTTTACTCCATTTATGCAAAAACATTGATATTCCTACCCTGTCAGTTTTTTATTATCAGGCTCTGCAAAGAACAGGCCAGCGGTTACAGCGTAGCGCCATGGCGCGGCACGCGCTGAAAATTGACGGGAGAATGTGAACCAAAACAAGGAAAACGCGGCGGGGTTGCACAACAAAAGGGCATAAAAAAACCGGCCAGCAAGGCTGACCGGTAGATAACGCTAGGGCTGAAATTACAGCTTGGCAGCGTTTTCAGACAGGTATTTAGCAACGCCGTCTGGAGACGCGCCCATACCTTCTTTGCCTTTTTCCCACTGAGCCGGGCACACTTCGCCGTGCTCTTCATGGAACTGCAGCGCATCAACGGTGCGGATCATTTCGTCGATGTTACGGCCGATTGGCAGATCGTTAACGATCTGAGAACGCACGATGCCGTCTTTGTCGATCAGGAAAGAACCACGCAGCGCAACGCCCGCTTCCGGGTGCTCGATGCCGTAAGCTTTCTGGATTTCACGCTTAACGTCAGCAACCATTGCGTATTTCACTTCACCGATGCCGCCGTTTTCAACAGGGGTTTTACGCCATGCGTTGTGAACGAACTCGGAGTCGAAGGAAACGCCAACCACTTCTACGCCACGCTTCTGGAACTCTTCATAGCGGTGATCGAAAGCGATCAGCTCTGAAGGGCACACGAAGGTGAAGTCCATTGGCCAGAAGAACAGTACGGCTGGTTTGCCGTTCAGGTGTTTTTTCAGGTTGAAGTTTTCAACGATTTCGCCGTTACCAAGTACGGCAGCTGCGGTGAAGTCAGGGGCTTGACGAGTTACCAGGACCATGATTACTCCTGTAATAGTAGTTAAGGGTTAATGTCTGCCCGAGGAGGTAAACCGCGGGCAAAAACTTGGGCCAGTATAGGGGCCTTGCGTTGGCGAATAAAGGTTAAAAACGCCAATCATTGAGATAGTTTTTATCTATCGATATCAGTAATTAATACAGCGAGCCTTAAAAATAACCTTTTCCGGCAAAAGGGCAAGCGTTAACGGCAAAATTGTTGTCAGGCGGCGTTGTCACGCGCGCTTGCCGGCCCTGCTACAGGCGTTTGGCCTGTGCCTGACGCATCAGTTGAGGATAAAACTGCCAGAACTGTGTTTCAAGCTGATGATAGTGGCGTTCTACGTCGGCGAAAGAGCCGCCCAGCGCCGCCAGCCGCGGTCGCCGACTGGCCATGCCGCGCAGCACCTGAGCGATAAACGGCAGTTCGGCGTAGCGCTCCAGCCAGCGTTCTGACCAGAGGTAATGGTTCAGGGTCTGAAAACGCTCGGGCGTTTGCGCCAGATGAGGAACGATTTGATCGCGCGCCTGGCGGGTAAAATCACTGAGCGGACGCGCCGGCTCGATCTGCCGCCAGTGGCGCGCCAGAAAGTGGTCCCACACCACATCGAGCGTGATGGGCGCCACGCGGCGATAGTCGGCGCCAAAGTAATCGCGGCTCTGTTTAACCTGCGGCAGCGAGTCCGTCAGGACGTCAATACGGCGGTGCAGCATAATGCCTTCCGCCACTTCGGGCGCATAGTCCGCCGCCGGGTTGCCGCGTACAAAGTCGGCCAGCAGGTTACCCAGCAGCGAGCTGTCCGCCAGCTGGGCCAAATGGAGATGAGCAAGGAAATTCATCCGGTCACTATACCTTAAAGTGGGTTATCTTGAGGCACCGTTCTGTGCCATAACGACGGCGCGCGGGAAATTCGCCTTATTCCTTGCCGCCTTTCCCCCATGGCTTTAGACTATAGCGCCTATTTTTTTAGCTGAAGTGAATACCATGCGCGTCGCCGATTTTTCCTTTGAACTTCCCGAGTCTTTAATCGCCCGTTACCCGCAGGCGCAGCGCAGCGGCTGCCGCCTGCTGCAGTTGGACGGGCCAAGCGGCGAGCTGACGCACGGCGTGTTCACCGACCTGCTGGATAAATTGGAGGCCGGCGACCTGCTGGTGTTTAACAATACCCGGGTGATCCCGGCGCGCATCTTCGGCCGTAAGGCCAGCGGCGGCAAGATTGAGGTGCTGGTGGAGCGCGTACTGGACGACAGCCGGGTGCTGGCGCACGTGCGCGCCTCGAAGGCGCCGAAACCGGGCGCTGAGTTGCTGCTGGGCGATGACGAAAGCATCGCTGCGACCATGGTGGCGCGTCATGACGCCCTGTTTGAGCTGCGTTTCGACGATGAGCGTGACGTGTTCGCCATTTTGAATGATGTCGGCCATATGCCGCTGCCGCCGTATATCGACCGGCCGGACGAAGACGCCGACCGCGAGCTTTATCAGACCGTCTACAGCGAAAAGCCGGGCGCGGTGGCGGCGCCGACCGCCGGCCTGCACTTTGACGAGCCGCTGCTGGCGGCGTTGCGCGCCAAGGGCGTGGAGATGGCGTTCGTCACCCTGCATGTCGGCGCCGGCACCTTCCAGCCGGTGCGGGTGGACAGCATTGAAGATCACATTATGCATGCCGAGTATGCCGAAGTGCCGCAAGAGGTCGTGGATGCGGTACTGGCCTGTAAAGCGCGCGGCAAGCGGGTGATTGCCGTCGGTACCACCTCGGTGCGCTCGCTGGAGAGCGCCGCCGCTGCCAGCAAGGACGCGCTGATTGCGCCGTTCTTCGACGATACCAGCATCTTTATCTATCCGGGGTATCACTATCAGGTGATCGATGCGCTGGTGACCAATTTCCACCTGCCGGAATCGACGCTGATCATGCTGGTTTCCGCCTTTGCCGGCTACCAGAACACTATGCATGCCTATCAGCAGGCGGTGGCCGAGCAATACCGCTTCTTCAGTTACGGCGATGCGATGTTTATCAGCCGTAACCCGCAGGCGGAAAACGAATCCGTCGGCGAGTAAGTTTCCGGGCCGCGCCGATGCGTGGTCCTGTATTAATGACATCAGACTGTTTCTCTGATGCTGGAGGATAAGTGAAGTACGAATTAGATACTACCGATGGCCGCGCGCGTCGCGGCCGCCTGGTCTTTGAGCGCGGTGTGGTGGAAACGCCGGCCTTTATGCCGGTCGGCACCTACGGCACCGTAAAGGGCATGACGCCGGAAGAAGTGAAAGAGACCGGCGCGCAGATTTTGCTGGGCAACACTTTCCACCTGTGGCTGCGTCCGGGGCAGGAGATCATGAAGCTGCACGGCGACCTGCATGACTTTATGCAGTGGCCCGGCCCGATCCTCACCGACTCCGGCGGTTTCCAGGTGTTCAGCCTGGGGGCGATGCGCAAAATCAAGGAAGAGGGCGTTTACTTCCGTAACCCGATCAACGGCGACAAAGTGTTTCTCAGCCCGGAAAAATCGATGGAAATCCAGTATGACCTGGGTTCTGACATCGTGATGATTTTTGACGAGTGCACGCCGTACCCGGCGGACTGGGATTACGCCAAGCGTTCGATGGAGATGTCGTTGCGCTGGGCGCAGCGCAGCCGTCAGCGTTTTGACGAGCTGAACAATAAAAATGCGCTGTTCGGCATTATTCAGGGCGGCGTTTACGAAGATTTACGTGATGTTTCAGTAAAAGGGCTGGTGGAGATCGGCTTTGATGGTTACGCTGTGGGCGGTTTGGCGGTAGGTGAGCCAAAAGAGGACATGCACCGTATTCTCGAACATGTTTGCCCGCAAATTCCGGAAGATAAGCCTCGCTATCTGATGGGCGTCGGCAAGCCGGAAGACCTGGTGGAAGGCGTGCGTCGCGGCATTGATATGTTTGACTGCGTGATGCCGACGCGTAATGCGCGTAACGGCCATCTGTTCGTGACCGACGGTGTGGTAAAAATCCGCAATGCCAAGCACAAGGATGATACTTCTCCGCTGGACAGCGAGTGTGATTGTTACACCTGTCGCAATTACAGCCGCGCCTACTTGCATCATCTCGACCGTTGCAACGAAATACTCGGTGCCCGTTTGAATACCATTCATAACCTTCGCTTTTACCAGCGTCTGATGGCGGGTTTACGCCAGGCCATCGAAGAGGGTAAATTAGAGGCGTTTGTTGCGGACTTCTACGGTCGGATCGGTAAACCGGTTCCGCCTTTAAATGTTTAATAATTGATAACTTAATGAGGGAATTTCAATGAGCTTTTTCATTTCTGACGCCGTCGCATCCGCAGGAGCTCCGGCTCAGGGAAGCCCGTACTCTCTGATCATTATGCTGGTGGTATTCGGCCTGATCTTCTACTTCATGATCCTGCGCCCGCAGCAAAAGCGCGCCAAAGAGCATAAAAAACTGATGGACTCCATCGGCAAGGGTGATGAAGTGCTGACCACCGGCGGTCTGATCGGTCGCGTTACCAAAGTGGCCGATACCGGCATTATCGCTATTGCGCTGAACGACACCACGGAAGTGATGATCAAGCGTGACTTCGTGGCGGCCGTTCTGCCGAAAGGTACCATGAAGGCCCTGTAATTTTTTTTCCCGAAGGGAATTGCCGTGCTAAACCGTTATCCTTTGTGGAAGTATCTGATGCTGATCGTGGTGATCGCCGTCGGTCTGCTTTATGCGCTTCCCAACATTTATGGTGAGGATCCGGCCGTACAAATCACTGGCGCGCGCGGTGTCGCCGCCAGTGAAACTACGCTGGGCCAGGTCCGTACCGTATTAGAAAAAGACCATATCGAGAGCAAGTCGATCGCGCTGGAAGAAGGCGCCATCCTGGCTCGCTTTAAAGATCCTGACGTTCAGCTGCGGGCGCGTGAAGCCCTGATGTCGGCGCTGGGCGATAAGTACGTCGTGGCGCTGAACCTTGCGCCGGCGACGCCGCGCTGGCTGTCCATGCTGGGCGCCGAGCCGATGAAACTGGGCCTTGATTTGCGTGGCGGCGTGCACTTCCTGATGGAAGTTGACATGGATACCGCGCTCAGCAAGCTGCAGGAACAGACCATCGACACCCTGCGCAGCGACCTGCGTGAAAAGGGCATCCCTTACGCGTCTATCCGCAAGCTGGACAACAACGGCGTTGAGGTCCGCTTCCGCGATAACGACGCGCGCGATCGGGCTATCAGCTATATGACGCCGCGTCAGCGCGACTACGTGTTCTCCTCTAACGGCAGCAACGTCATGAAGGTCACCCTGACCGATGCGCGTCTGAGCGAAGCGCGCGAATATGCCGTGCAGCAGAACATCACCATCCTGCGTAACCGCGTCAACCAACTGGGCGTCGCCGAGCCGCTGGTGCAGCGTCAGGGTTCTGACCGCATCGTGGTTGAACTGCCGGGCATCCAGGACACCGCGCGCGCCAAAGAGATTCTGGGCGCTACCGCGACGCTGGAGTTCCGTCTGGTTAACACCAACGTTGACGCCACCGCAGCGGCCAACGGCCGCGTGCCGGGCGATTCGGAAGTGAAGAACACCCGTGAAGGCCAGCCGATCGTGCTGTACAAGCGCGTGATTCTGACCGGTGACCATATCACCGACTCCACCTCGACCATGGACGAGTACAACCAGCCGCAGGTTAACATCTCGCTGGACAGCGCCGGCGGCAACTCGATGTCCAACTTCACCAAGGACAACATCGGCAAGCCGATGGCGACCCTGTTTGTGGAATATAAGGACAGCGGCAAGAAAGACGCCAACGGCCGTGCGGTGCTGGTGAAGCAGGAAGAAGTGATCAACGTGGCGAACATTCAGTCGCGTCTGGGCAACAGCTTCCGCATTACCGGTATCGGCAACCCGAACGAAGCACGTCAGCTGTCGCTGCTGCTGCGTGCTGGTGCGCTGATTGCGCCGATCCAGATCGTGGAAGAGCGTACCATCGGCCCGACCCTGGGGATGCAGAACATCGAACAGGGCCTGGAAGCCTGCCTGTGGGGCCTGGTGGCGTCCATCGTGTTTATGGTGGTGTGGTACCGTAAATTCGGCGTGATTGCGACCAGCGCGCTGGTGGTTAACCTGGTGCTGATTGTCGGTGTGATGTCGCTGTTGCCGGGCGCAACGCTGACCATGCCGGGGATTGCCGGTATCGTTCTGACGCTGGCGGTGGCGGTTGACGCCAACGTACTGATTAACGAACGTATCAAGGAAGAGCTGAAGAACGGGCGTTCCGTTCAGCAGGCGATCCATGAGGGCTATAAAGGCGCGTTCTCCAGTATTATCGACGCCAACATCACGACGCTGATCACCGCGATTATTCTGTACGCAGTGGGCACCGGTTCGATTAAAGGCTTTGCGATTACCACCGCGATCGGCGTGGCGACGTCCATGTTTACCGCGATTGTCGGTACCCGTGCCATCGTCAACCTGCTTTACGGCGGCAAACGCATTAACAAGCTGTCTATCTGAGGAGTGCGTTGTGGCACAGGATTATACTGTTGAGCAACTCAACTACGGCCGTAAAGTCTATGACTTTATGCGCTGGGACTATCTGGCTTTCGGCATCTCGATTGTGGTGCTGATCGCCTCTATCGCCATCATGTCGGTGCGCGGCTTTAACTGGGGACTGGATTTCACCGGCGGTACGGTGATTGAAATCAACCTGGAGCAGCCGGCAAACCTTGACCTGATGCGCGATACGCTGGAAAAGGCCGGGTTCCAGGACCCGGTTATCCAGAACTTCGGCAGCAGCCGCGATGTAATGGTGCGCATGCCGCCGGTTACCGGCAATGCGGGCCAGGAACTGGGCAACAAAGTGATCGGCGTGATCAATGAGTCGGTGGATAAGAATGCGACCGTGAAGCGTATCGAGTTCGTCGGCCCGAGTGTGGGCAGCGAACTGGCGCAGACCGGCGGCATGGCGCTGCTGGTGGCGCTGATCTCGATTCTGATCTACGTCGGTTTCCGCTTTGAATGGCGCCTGGCGGCCGGTGCGGTTATCGCGCTGGCGCACGACGTGGTGATTACCCTCGGCGTGCTGTCGCTGTTCCATATCGAGATTGACCTGACCATCATCGCTTCCCTGATGTCGGTTATCGGTTACTCGCTGAACGACAGCATCGTGGTGTCAGACCGTATTCGTGAGAACTTCCGCAAGATTCGCCGCGGTACGCCTTACGAAATTGTCAACGTGTCGCTGACCCAGACGCTGAGCCGTACGCTGATGACCTCCGGCACCACGCTGGTGGTGGTGCTGATGCTGTATATCTTCGGCGGCGCGATGCTGCATGGCTTCTCGCTGGCGATGCTGATCGGCGTGTCCATCGGTACCATTTCCTCTATCTACGTCGCCTCTGCGCTGGCGTTGAAACTGGGAATGAAACGCGAACACATGCTGCAGCAGAAAGTGGAGAAAGAGGGCGCCGATCAGCCTTCTATTCTGCCTTAATCTGCTGTACGTTCAGCGGAATAAAAGAGCGCCGGTTGGCGCTCTTTTTTTATGCACGGTTGCCGGCGGCTGAGTTAACGGCTTTCGGCGGTGAGCGGCTCAACGCTGTGTAGGCGGATATAGCCCAGCTGTTCCGGGGTGACGTCGCTGAAGCGCAGCTCGAAACTTTGCGTGGTTTTCGCCAGCAGCGAGTCGCCGTTTTGAATCGGCTGGGACAGCGCGCCGGCATTTTGCAACTGGCCGTTGTCATCCAGCCGTCCCCACTCCACCATCGCCTTGAAGGCGGGCAGCGCTTTGCCGGACAGCGTGCGGATATGCAGCACCGCCTGCGAGCCGTTGGCTTCGCTTTTTACCCGATCCAGCGCGACGCTGAGTTCGCCGATATTGCTCTGCAGGCGTGCCGGCGTGTTGGCGGCGGGCAGCAGATAGACGCCGCTGGTCGAACCTTGGTTCAGCTGTTTCTGGCGTTCCAGCGCCGTAGCCTGTTCGGTCAGCGTGGTGACTTTTTGGCTCAGCTCGCCGACCTGGTTGCGCAGGTTCGGCACGTCGCGGTTTTGCGCGCAGCCGGCAAGCAAAATCAGGGCGGTAAGCAGGCAGACTTTAGGATAACTGATTGTCATGGCGGCGATTCCCTATTCAATGACTCCTGTTATCAGCTTAGTCGGAATGTGCCGGAAAGTCATGTTTGACGCAGAGTATCGCCGGGGCGTGAAGCACGTTTCGTCAGTGCGTGGCAACAAATGCCCGGTACCCTTTGTTATGGTGAAAGTTCGGGGTAAACTGTGCGTCATTATGAGAACGCTTATCAGGACCTGTTATGCATTGCCCTTTTTGCGCTGCTGTTGATACCAAAGTGATAGATTCCCGTCTGGTCGGCGATGGATCGCAGGTGCGCCGTCGCCGCCAGTGCCTGGTTTGCAACGAACGTTTTACCACCTTTGAAGTGGCCGAACTGGTCATGCCGCGGGTGATTAAAAGTGATGAAGTCCGCGAGCCATTCAATGAAGACAAGCTGCGTCGCGGCATGCTGAAGGCGTTGGAAAAACGCCCGGTCAGTTCCGATGACGTCGAGAACGCCATCAACCACATCAAATCCCAACTGCGTGCCACCGGCGAACGCGAAGTGCCGACCAAAATGGTCGGCAATCTGGTGATGGACGCGCTGAAAAAGCTCGATAAGGTGGCGTATATCCGCTTTGCCTCGGTGTACCGCAGCTTCGAAGATATCCGCGAGTTCGGCGAAGAGATCGCCAAACTGCAAGACTGACAGGATTGCTGATGCCTAACGATCAACTGTATATGGCGCGCGCGTTTGAACTGGCGCGCCTGGGCCGTTTTACCACGGCGCCGAACCCCAACGTCGGTTGTGTGATCGTGCGCGATGGCAAGATCGTCGGCGAAGGCTACCATTTACGTGCGGGTGAACCGCATGCGGAAGTGCATGCATTGCGTATGGCCGGGGAACTGGCGCGCGGCGCGACCGCCTATGTCACGCTGGAGCCCTGCAGCCACCACGGCCGTACGCCGCCGTGCGCCGATGCGCTGATCAATGCCGGCGTCAGCCGCGTGGTGGCGGCGATGCAGGATCCGAACCCGCAGGTGGCGGGGCGCGGTCTGTACCGCCTGCAGCAGGCGGGCATCGACGTCAGCCATGGCCTGATGCTGGCGGAGGCCGAAGCGGTGAACCGCGGTTTCCTCAAACGGATGCGCACCGGTTTTCCCTATGTGCAGCTGAAGCTGGGGGCGTCGCTTGACGGGCGCACCGCGATGGCGTCGGGCGAAAGCCAGTGGATTACCTCGCCGCAGGCGCGCCGTGACGTGCAGCGTCTGCGGGCGGAAAGCGCGGCGATCCTCAGCACCAGCGCCACCGTCCTGGCGGACGACCCTTCGCTGACCGTTCGCTGGGATGAGCTGGACGCCGATACGCAGCGCCGCTACCCGCGTGACAATCTGCGCCAGCCGCTGCGCATTATTCTTGACAGTCAGAACCGCGTCACGCCGCAGCACCGGGTGGTGCAGCAGCCGGGCGCGACCTGGCTGGCGCGGCTGCAGCCTGACCAGCAGGCGTGGCCGGAAGGCGTGGAGCAGCTGACGCTGCCGGCGCACGGTGGCGGTATCGATCTGGTGGTGATGATGATGCAGCTGGCCAAGCGCCAGGTGAACTCCGTCTGGGTCGAGGCCGGCGCGCAGCTGTCCGGCGCGTTGCTGCAGGCCGGGCTGGTGGATGAGCTGATTGTGTACGTTGCGCCGAAGCTGCTCGGCGATAATGCCCGCGGGCTGTGTCACCTGCCTGGCCTGGAACGGCTGGCGGAGGCGCCGGAGTTCGTGTTCAGCGACGTGCGGCAGGTCGGTCCCGATTTGCGGTTGCGCCTGACGGCGAAACAGTGATTGCCTGGCGGCTTTGCAAAAAGCGCCGCGCAGGCGGCCAAAGAATATGATAGAATCCGCCCCCCTGCGGGGTATTGAACCCATTTTTAAGGAAAGTCCATGAAAGTTATCGAAGGTGTTGTTGCTACTCCTAATGCTCGTGTGGCGATCGCAATTGCACGTTTTAACAATTTCATCAACGACAGCCTGCTGGAAGGCGCCATCGACGCGCTGAAACGTATTGGCCAGGTTGCAGACGACAATATCACCGTTGTCTGGGTGCCGGGCGCTTACGAGCTGCCGCTGACCGCAAAAGTGCTGGCCAACACCGGCAAATACGATGCCATTATCGCACTGGGCACCGTGATCCGCGGGGGCACCGCGCACTTTGAATATGTGGCGGGCGAAGCCAGCTCCGGCGTGGGCAGCGTGGCGTTGAGCAGCGAGATCCCGGTGACTTTCGGCGTATTGACCACCGAAAGCATTGAACAGGCGATCGAGCGTGCCGGCACCAAAGCGGGCAACAAAGGCGCAGAAGCCGCCCTGACCGCACTTGAAATGATTAATGTTATTAAAGCTGTTAAAGCCTGAATTTAGTTAAGGGGAATTCCGTGAAACCTGCTGCTCGTCGCCGCGCTCGTGAGTGCGCTGTTCAAGCGCTTTACTCTTGGCAGTTGTCTAAAAACGACATTGCCGATGTTGAATTACAGTTCCTGACGGAGCAGGACGTCAAAGACGTTGACGTCGCCTATTTTCGCGAGCTGCTGTCCGGCGTGGCGATGAATGCGGGTACGTTGGACGCGCTGATGACGCCTTACCTGTCTCGCCAGCTGGAAGAGCTGGGCCAGGTGGAAAAAGCCATTCTGCGCGTGGCGCTGTTTGAGCTGAAAATGCGTGAAGATGTCCCTTACAAAGTGGCAATTAACGAAGCGATCGAACTGGCGAAAGTGTTCGGCGCCGAAGATAGTCACAAATTTGTGAACGGCGTGCTGGATAAAGCGGCGCCTCACATCCGCAAGAAAAAATAAATGATGTGGCCGCTCTGCGGCCCATTTTATTTCGGCGTTTGTTCAACACTGTCATTGCACGTTAGGGCATATCTCACGCCCATAAAAATCATTTGCTAACCACGGGCTGCAGGCCCTGGCCGCTGAACATATTGCTGCGAGCCGGCTTGTCAGCACAGCGATTCTTTATTGGAATATTTACCATGGCATGCGGCGAATTTGACCTTATTGCCCGCTATTTTGACCGGTTCAAGAGTTTGCGCCGGGACGTACAGTTGGGCATTGGAGATGACTGCGCACTCCTGACAGTGGCAGAAAAACAGCTTTTAGCCATCAGCACCGATACCCTGGTTGCCGGGGTGCACTTCCTGCCGGATATCGATCCGGGCGATCTCGGTTACAAAGCCCTGGCGGTAAACCTGAGCGATCTGGCCGCCATGGGCGCGGATCCGGCCTGGCTGTCGCTGGCCCTGACGCTGCCGGAGGTGGATGAAGCGTGGCTGAAAGCCTTTAGCGATGCCCTGTTCGAACAGCTGAATTACTACGGCATGCAGCTGATCGGCGGTGATACTACGCGCGGGCCGCTCAGCATGACCCTGACCATCAACGGCCTGGTGCCGGCGGGGCGGGCTTTACGCCGCGACGGCGCGCGTATCGGCGACTGGATCTATGTGACCGGTACGCTGGGCGACAGCGCCGCCGGGCTGGCGTTGCTGCAACAGCGGTTGGCGGTGGATGATATGACGGCGCGCGATTATCTGCTGGCCCGTCATCTGCGTCCGCAGCCGCGGGTGTTGCAGGGGCAGGCGTTGCGCGATCTGGCCAGCGCGGCGATCGATATTTCCGATGGTTTAATCTCTGATTTACAGCATCTGTTAACCGCCAGCCAGTGCGGCGCGCGCATCGATCTGGACGAATTGCCGCTGTCGCAGGCGCTGACCGAGCATACCGACAGCGAACAAGCGCTGCGCTGGGCGTTAACCGGCGGTGAAGATTACGAACTGTGCTTCACGGTGCCGGAGATCAACCGCGGTGCGCTGGACGTGGCGCTGAGCCATCTGGGCGCCGACTACACCTGTATTGGTCAGATTGGCCCGGAAGCGGAAGGCGTCAAATTCTTCCGTGATCATGAAGCGGTGGAGCTGCCTTGGCGGGGCTTCGACCATTTCAGCAGCAAATAGGGAAATCCGCGTGGATGAAGCAAAACGCCGGTTGCGCATGAGCAACCCCTGGCATCTGCTGGCGACCGGTTTCGGCAGCGGACTGTCGCCGGTGGTGCCGGGTACGATGGGATCGCTGGCGGCTATTCCGTTCTGGCTGCTGCTGATACAGCTGCCGTGGCAGCTTTATTCGCTGATCGTGATGTTCAGCATCTGTATCGGTGTCTATCTGTGCCACCAGACGGCGAAAGACATGCGTGTGCACGACCACGGCAGTATCGTCTGGGATGAGTTTGTCGGTATGTGGATCACGCTGATGGCGCTGCCGGTGAATGACTGGCGCTGGGTTGCCGTTGGTTTCGTGCTATTTCGCATTCTGGATATGTGGAAGCCCTGGCCGATCCGTTGGTTTGACCGCAATGTGCACGGCGGTATGGGCATTATGATCGACGATATCGTCGCCGGCGTGATCGCCGCAGGGATGATCTACCTGCTGGGGCATCACTGGCCCGTCGCTCTGTTCTGAGATAAAACAAGGGCGCCTTGCGGCGCCCTTTATTGATTATTCAGCCAGCCAGTCTTCTATCTGACGTTGGATACCGGCGGCGTCCAGGCCGAGGTCGCTGCGGATCTCCTCTTGGCTGCCCTGCGGGACAAAGCTGTCCGGCAGGCCGAGATTCAATACCGGCACCAGACGGCGTTTCGCCATCAGCAGCTCGTTTACGCCGCTGCCGGCGCCGCCCATAATGGCGTTTTCTTCCAGCGTGACCAGCAGCTCATGGCTGGCGGCCATCTCCAGCACCAGCTCCTCATCCAGCGGCTTCACGAAGCGCATATCCACCAGCGTGGCGTTTAACGCCTCGGCGGCCAGCTGCGCTTCCGGCATCAGGGTGCCGAAGTTGAGAATGGCAACCTTTTCCCCTTCACGGCGTACGATGCCTTTGCCGATCGGCAGTGACGTCAGCGGTTCCTGAGCGGCGCCGGTACCGCTGCCGCGCGGATAGCGCACCGCGCTCGGGCCGTCCTGATAGTGGTAGCCGGTGTACAGCATCTGGCGGCACTCATTCTCATCGCTTGGCGTCATGATCACCATATTGGGGATGCAGCGCAGGAAAGAGAGATCGAACGCCCCTTGGTGGGTCTGGCCGTCGGCGCCGACGATGCCGCCACGGTCGATGGCGAACAGCACTGGCAGCTTCTGGATCGCCACATCGTGGATCACCTGATCGTAAGCGCGCTGCAGGAAGGTGGAGTAGATGGCCACCACCGGCTTGTAGCCGCCGATCGCCAGGCCGGCGGCAAAGGTGACCGCGTGCTGTTCGGCGATGGCGACGTCAAAATACTGCTGCGGATAGTCGCGTGAGAACTGCACCATGCCGGAGCCTTCACGCATTGCCGGGGTAATTGCCATCAGCTTGTCGTCTTTGGCTGCGGTTTCACACAGCCACTCGCCGAAGATCTTGGAATAGGTCGGCAGGCCGCCGGCGCTTTTCGGCAGCGTGCCGCTGGCCGGATCGAATTTTGGCACCGCGTGGAAGCTGATCGGGTCTTTTTCTGCCGGGGCATAGCCGCGCCCCTTTTTGGTCATGATATGCAGCAGCTGCGGCCCTTTCAGATCGCGCATGTTCTTCAACGTCGTGGCCAGCGCCTGCACGTCGTGGCCGTCGACCGGGCCGATATAGTTGAAGCCCAGCTCCTCGAACAGCGTGCCCGGCACCACCATCCCTTTGAGATGCTCTTCGGTGCGTTTGACCAGCTCTTTGATCGGCGGCAGGCCGGACAACACCTTCTTGCCGCCCTCGCGCAGCGTGGAGTAGAGCTTGCCGGACAATAGCTGCGCCAGATGGTTATTCAGCGCGCCGACGTTCTCGGAAATCGACATTTCGTTGTCGTTCAGGATCACCAGCATGTCCGGATCGATATCGCCGGCGTGGTTCATGGCTTCGAACGCCATACCGGCGGTGATGGCGCCATCGCCGATCACGCAGACGGTGCGGCGGCCTTTGCCTTCGCGCTCCGCCGCCACCGCCATGCCGAGGCCAGCGCTGATCGAGGTGGAGGAGTGGCCGACGGACAAGACGTCGTATTCACTCTCATCGCGCCACGGGAAAGGGTGCAGGCCATTTTTTTGCCGAATGGTCGAAATGCGGTCGCGGCGTCCGGTCAGAATTTTATGTGGGTAGGCCTGATGGCCGACGTCCCACACCAGATGGTCGAACGGCGTGTGGTAAACGTAGTGCAATGCCACCGTCAGTTCGACGGTACCCAGCCCGGAAGCAAAGTGGCCGCTTGAGCGGCTGACGCTGTCCAGCAGATATTGCCGCAGCTCATCACACAGCTTCGGCAGGCTTTCTTTTGGCAGCGAGCGGAGTTCCTCGGGGTTTTCCGCCAGCGCCAGCGTCGGGTATTTGGCTATATCAAGACTCATTCGATACTCATATCAGAGGTATGCCATCGCGCAACGGCCGCAGCGTCGGGGCCGCGGCGGCGTTAAATGGCGATAACGTCACACGTTAATTGTCGCGTTCAATAATAAAGCTGGCCAACGCGCGCAATGATGCGGTGTTGTATGATTGCGCCGCCAGCGTATCCAGAGCGCTCAAGGCTTCCTGATACAGATCCCGGGCTTTGGCCCTGGCATTGTCCAGGCCCAGCAGCGCGGGATAGGTGCTTTTTCCGTGTTGCTGATCGGCGCCTTGGCGTTTTCCTATTTTTGCAGTGTCGCCGATGACGTCGAGAATGTCATCCTGAACCTGAAACGCCAGGCCGATGGCCGCCGCGTAGCGATCCAGTTCGGCCAGCGCCGCACGCCCCGGCTCGCCCGCCGCCAGCGCGCCCAGACGCACGGCTGAGCGGATCAGCGCACCGGTTTTGTGGCGGTGAATTTGCTCCAGTTCTTCCAGATTAATCTGACGGTCTTCTGCAGCAAGATCCAAGGCCTGACCGCCACACATGCCGGCCACGCCGCTGGCGCCGGCCAGTTCCGACACCATCGCCAGGCGGTCGCGCATTGCGACATCCGGCATCTCGGCGTCGGCCAGAATGGAGAAGGCCAGCGTCTGCAGCGCATCGCCGGCCAGAATCGCACTGGCTTCATCAAATTTGAGGTGGCAGGTAGGCTGGCCACGGCGCAGGTCGTCGTCGTCCATCGCCGGCAGATCGTCATGGATCAAAGAATAGGCGTGGATACATTCTACCGCCGCCGCCGGCGCATCGAGGTTGTCCGACGGCACGCCGAACATCTCGCCGGTGGCATACACCAGGAACGGGCGCAGACGCTTACCGCCCAGCAGGGCGCCATAGCGCATGGCTGCCACCAACCGGCCGTCGTTAAACGGCAGCGGGGCGATAAAGTCCAGCAGGGCGCGATCGGCGCGCTGACGATAGCTTTGTAGCTGGCTGTTGAAGTCAGACATCAATCATTACTCGGCGTTCGGGGTGAAAGGCGTTAATGCGGTATCGTCGTCGTCGCTGTCGTTCAGCAGAATTTGCACGCGCTGTTCCGCCTGCTGCAGTTTTTGCTGACCCTGACGCGCCAGCTGTACGCCGCGCTCAAATTCGCTGAGCGCCTCTTCCAGCGGCAATTCGCCCGCTTCCAGGCGCGTCACAATGCTTTCCAGTTCGGTCAGGGAGTGTTCAAAACTGACATTTTGCTCTGTACTGTCTGATTGTGCGGGTTTTTTCGGCATAATTTTCTTGTTACGTCATCAGGTGAACCGAGGGGCCAGAGCCTATCCTAGCGGATCTTGATTAGCAAATCATGGCGTGCTCGTGTGGTTTTGTGCGCAGAGCTTCATCAGAAAGTGATATACTGCGCCCCGTTAATTTTATCTGACCATAAAGACCGCCATGAAGTTTATCATTAAATTGTTCCCGGAAATCACCATCAAGAGTCAATCTGTGCGCTTGCGCTTCATAAAGATTCTTACCACCAACATTCGTAATGTCCTGAAGCAGTATGATGAAAACCTGGCGGTGGTCCGGCACTGGGACTTTATTGAAGTCCGCGCCAAAGATGAAAACCAGCGTCCGGCGATCGCCGACGCGCTGACGCGCATCCCCGGTATCCACCATATTCTGGAAGTGGAAGACCGCGCCTACACCGATATTCACCATATCTTCGAGCAGACGCTGGAAACCTATCGCGAACGGCTGGAAGGCAAGACCTTCTGCGTGCGCGTGAAGCGCCGCGGCAAGCAGGACTTCAGTTCTCAGGACGTGGAGCGTTACGTCGGCGGCGGCCTGAACCAGCATATCGAGAGCGCACGGGTCAAACTGAACCATCCGCAGGTGACCGTCAATCTTGAGATTGAAGATGACAAACTGATGATGGTGAAAGCGCGCCGCGAAGGTATCGGCGGCTACCCGATCGGCACTCAGGAAGACGTGATGTCGCTGATCTCCGGCGGTTTTGACTCCGGCGTTTCCAGCTATATGCTGATGCGTCGCGGCTGCCGGGTGCACTATTGCTTCTTCAACCTGGGCGGCGCCGCGCATGAGATCGGTGTCAAGCAGGTGGCGCATTATCTGTGGAACCGCTTCGGCAGCTCGCACAAGGTGCGTTTCGTGGCGATCGATTTTGAGCCGGTAGTGGGCGAAATTCTGGAAAAAGTCGACGACGGCCAGATGGGCGTGGTGCTCAAGCGAATGATGGTACGCGCCGCGTCCAAAGTGGCGGAGCGCTATGGCGTGCAGGCGCTGGTTACCGGCGAAGCGCTGGGACAGGTATCCAGCCAGACGCTGACCAACCTGCGTCTGATCGATAACGCGTCGGATACGCTGATCCTGCGTCCGCTGATTTCCCACGATAAAGAGCACATCATCAACGTGGCGCGCCAGATCGGCACCGAAGATTTTGCCAAAACCATGCCGGAATATTGCGGGGTGATCTCCAAGAGCCCGACGGTAAAAGCGGTGAAGGCGAAGATCGAAGAAGAAGAAGGCAACTTCGATTTCGAGATCCTCGAGCGGGTCGTGCGCGAAGCGCGCAACGTGGATATCCGCACCATCGCCAGCGAAACCCAGGAACAGGTCACGGAAGTAGAAACCGTGGCGGCATTCAATGCCGATCAGGTGATTCTGGATATCCGCTCGGTGGACGAACAGGACGAAAAGCCGCTGCAGCTGGAGCAGGTTGAGGTGAAACCGCTGCCGTTCTACAAGCTGGGCACCCAGTTCGGCGATCTGGATCAGAGCAAAACCTACCTGCTATATTGTGAACGCGGCGTGATGAGCCGCCTGCAGGCGCTGTATCTGCTGGAGCAGGGGTATACCAATATTAAAGTGTATCGCCCTTAATCCCCTTCATCTTTCGCGCCTCAGCGTTGTTGGCTGCCGGCGCGCACCCCGGTCACTGACTGATGTCAGCTCCCGGGGATTTGCGCCGTTGCCGCCTAGCTGAGACGTGAAATCTATCGGGGATCCCCCTTCATCTTTCGTGCCGCAGCATTGTTGGCTGCCGGCGTGAATCACGGCCACTGACTGATGACAGCCAAGTCTCAGAGTCGTTAGTGATTACGTAAGTAAGTGTTCAGTCGCTGAAGTCGTACATGCCTGGGATTAATACCAGTTGCGCTGCGACCTCCGCCGCTTTGGCTTTCCCCAACAGCAGATCAATCAGCTTCAGGCTGAATTCCATGGCGGTACCCGGCCCCTGGCTGGTCAGCAGATTGACGCGCGCGTCATATACCACCCGGCGCTCCATCCACTTATCCTGCGGGATATGCTGTTTCAAACCGGGGAAGCCGGTCATGTTACCGACCGGGAACAGATCGTGGTGTTGCAGCACCAGCGCCGGCGCAGCGCAGATGGCGGCGACGATTTTCCCCTGCAGATGCATCTGACGCACTTTTTCCACCAGCAGCGGGCTGTCGCGGAAGCATTCGGCGCCCTGCAGGCCGCCGGGCAACACGATAGCGTCAAACGGTTCGTCGACGATCTCAACCAGCGCCGCATCTGCCAGCAGCTTAACGCCGCGGGAACAGACGATGGTCAGACTGCCGTCGCCGGCCACGCTGGCGGTGGTGACCTTAATCCCGGCGCGCACCAGTAAATCGATGGCGGTTACCGCTTCGGTTTCTTCACTTCCAGGCGCCAGGCAGACCAACACCGATACGTTCATACTCATTTTCCTTTCGCTTAACCAAATCAAACAGCCGGGCGTTTTCCGGCAGCATCATGCCGTGGCTGCGGGCGCGCCGCAGCAGATAACCGGTAATATAGTCGATCTCGGTGTGTCGCTGGGCGTGAATATCCTGCAGCATGGAGGAGACATTATCCGCCGTGCTCTCTATCACCTGCATCACATACTGCCGCAGTCCCTCACAGGTGGTGTGGTGCCCCTCCATCGCCATCACGCCGGCTACTTCGCTGCAGATCAGCGTGATTTGCTCAGGATAATGGCGCAGCTCGCCGTTGCGGCAGTCATACAGCGCGGTCAGCGGATTGATCACGCAGTTAACCGCCAATTTACGCCACAGCGCGGCGGTAATTGTATTGTGCCAGGCGACGTCCGGCAGCGCCTGATGCAGAACCTCCGCCAGGTGGCTGAGCGCTTCCGCAGCCGGAGACGTCGGGCCGATATGGGTGGTGCCGTCGGCAACGTGAATAATGGTATGGCCGTCGTGGCGCGCGGCGTGGGTGGTGGTGCCTTGCAGTATTGGCTGCTCGTTGGCCGGTAGTTCATCCTGTGTGCCCATGCCGTTGTGCAGCAGCAAAATGGCGCAGGCGGGGTTGAGCTTCGGCAGCAGGGCCGCTACCGCATCGGAGACTTGCCAGGCCTTGAGCGTCACCAGCAGCAGTTCGCTGCTGCGCAGATGCTCGGCGTCGTTGCTGAGCAGGCTCTGACTGAAGCGGGAGCCATCGGTTTCAATAACATCGACGGCGCAAAACGGCTGAGGTACGCGTAACCATCCTTGTACATCATGGCCCTGCTGATACAGCCGGGAGAGCCACAGCTGCCCGAGGGCGCCGCAACCAAGAACAGTTATTTTCATCCATCCTCCTTGGGGGGACCGGGGGATTGCCGTTATCCGGTATCGTATTGCTGGGGGAACAGGCCAGCGCAAAGCGCCTGAGCGCTCTTTGCGAACCGCTGATCTGACACCATAAATTGTAGACTTTCCTGCGTGTGGACGTTTGCGTTGCCGTGACATCGGAATTTTGCCTTAATCGGCAAAGCGGGTATCATGCACGCCATCGAAATTGCCTGACAGTTCGGGCTCTCATTCAGGAGGAAGAAGTATGCCATCTTTCGACATTGTTTCCGAAATAGATATGCAGGAAGTGCGCAACGCCGTGGAGAACGCCTCGCGCGATCTGGGCACTCGCTGGGATTTCCGCAACGTGCCGGCCAGCTTTGAGCTGAACGAAAAAAATGAAACGATCAAAGTTGCCAGCGAATCTGATTTTCAGGTTCAGCAACTGCTTGATATTTTGCGTGAAAAATTGGCCAAGCGTGGTATTGAGGGCGCGGCGCTGGAGATCCCGGAAGAGTTTGAGCACAGCGGCAAAACCTACAGCGTTGACGCCAAGCTGAAGCAGGGGATTGAAACGCAGCTGGCGAAGAAGATCGTCAAGCTGATTAAAGACAGCAAGCTGAAGGTGCAGGCGCAGATTCAGGGTGACGAAGTGCGCGTGACCGGGAAATCCCGTGACGATTTGCAAAGCGTGATGGCGCTGGTGCGCGGCGGTAATCTGGGGCAGCCGTTCCAGTTTAAAAACTTCCGCGACTGATCGTACTGATGTGAATAAAAACGCCGGGCTTGCCCGGCGTTTTTATTTATAGCGTATTGACCAGCGTTTCCAACTGTCCGCGGTTGGTCTGTTTGGTGTCGACCTTCACATAGGCGCTGCGCTCTTCCGGCACGACGATGGCTTCCGCCACGCCGGGTTGAGCCTGCAGCCGGCTGGCCAGCGACGTGTCTTTTACCGCCAGTTCCGAGAGTGTGATACGCAGGCTGCTGACGTACGGCGGTTCCTGCATGGTGCTGCTGATGATAAACCATACGGCGGCAATCACCGCGCCGGCGATAAACACCAGCCCGGCGCCGTGCAGGCCGTAGAGCCAGCCGCCGAGGCTGCCGCCGATGGCAACGCCGATAAACTGGCTGGTGGAGTATACGCCCATCGCCGTACCCTTGTAGCCGGCCGGCGACTCTTTACTGATCAGCGAAGGCAGAATCGCCTCCATCACGTTAAACGCCATAAAGAACAGCTGTACGCCGGCGATAATGCCCCACAGATGTTGGCCGGAAATCAACAGTACCAGTTCGGCGGCGAACAGCACCGCCACGCAGCCCATAAATACCTGCTTCATGCGGCGCTTCTTCTCGGCATAGATAATAAACGGCACTACCGACACGAACGACACCAGCATGGTCACCAGGTACACCACCCAGTGTTTACTGGCCGCCAGCCCGGCCTTCTCCATTGCCAGCGGCAGGGCGACGAAGCTCGACATCAGCAGAATGTGCAGGCACATGATGCCGATATTGAGCTTCAGCAGGCGCGGGTTGCTCAGCACTTTGCTGAAGCTGCCGCGCACCATGCTGGACTCGCGGTTCAGCACGTGGCGGTCGGCCGAAGGCACCACCAGTAAGGTAATGACGATACCGCACAGCGCCAGCGCGGCGATCATCCAGAACAGCGCATGCAGTCCCAGCGCATGGGTAATCACCGGCCCCAATACCATGGCGATGGCGAAGGTAATACCGAAGCTGATGCCGATAAACGCCATGGCTTTAGTGCGGTTCTGCTCGCGGGTCAGATCGGACAGCAGCGCCATCACCGCAGCGGCGATAGCGCCGGAGCCTTGCAGCGCGCGGCCGAGGATAATGCCCCAGATCGAGTCGCTGGCCGCAGCGATAACGCTGCCGAGGGCGAACACCAGCAGCCCGCCGACGATCAGCGGCTTACGGCCGATGCGGTCGGAGATAAGCCCGAAGGGAATTTGAAAAATCGCCTGCGCCAGGCCGTAAATGCCGATGGCGATGCCGATCAGTGTTTCGCTGGCGCCGTTCAGCGCCATACCGTAGGTGGTCAGCACCGGCAGCACCATAAACATGCCGAGCATGCGCAGTGAGAATACCGTGCCCAGACCCCAGGTCGCCCGGCGTTCCACCGGGGTCATCGTATTATCGTTCATGCAAACTTCGAACCTCAGTAAAAACTATCCCATCAGGTTCTGGCCGTCAGAGCCTGATGGGATAACTTTTGGGAGCGCGTTTATTTTAGTGTGAAGGGCAGGGGAGGGTAAACGTAATGTTATTTAGCAGATATTACAGTATTTCCCGGATGCCGGTAGGGCTGAGAACGTAAAAATAAAATGGGCCGCGTTAGCGGCCCATTGACGAAGAGCGAGTTACCAGACGTAAGTTAACAACGTTTCCGGCGACGCCGAGGCGCTAAAATCGATCGACATCATTACGCTGAGTGAGGTGATGGCAACAATCGAGAACACAAACAGTTTGCGCGCCCAGATGCTGTCATTCTCGGTTTTATAACCGCGTAACGCCATGCCCAACCACCACACGCTGACCGCTGCCGCGACGACCAGGTACTTGTACCCGGCGTAGCCGCTCAGGGTCAGCATCAGGGTGGCGATCATAAACGCCAGAATGTAGACCGTAATGTGGTTCTTGGCGACGGAAATGCCTTTGACTACCGGCAGCACAGGAATATTGGCTGCCTGATAATCTTTGAAGCGGAAGATGGCAATCGCATAGGAGTGCGGCATCTGCCACAGGCTGAAGATAGCCAGCAGGATCAACGCGCCCATATCGAACTCGTTGGTCACCGCGCAGTAGCCGATAACCGGCGGCGCAGCGCCTGACAGGCTGCCAATCAGCGTGCCATAGACAGAATGGCGCTTCATATACAGGCTATAAACGCCGACATAAACCACGAAGCCCATCACCGCCAGCCACATGGCCAGCGGGTTGGCTGCGGTATACAGCAAGGCGAAGCCAGCAATACCCAGCGCGGTAGCATAAACCAGGGTGACATTCGGCGCGATCAGGCCTTTTACCAGCACCCGGTTCTTCGTTCTCTCCATTTTCTTGTCGATGTCACGGTCAATGTAGTTGTTAAACACACAGCCCGAGGCGACAACCAACGAGACACCCACCAGGGTGGCGAGAAACAGGGGATAGTCGATGCTTCCTTTGGAAGCCAACAGGAATCCCCCAACGACAGAAATTAAATTACCGAAAATAATTCCTGGTTTAGTTACTTGCAGGTATTGCTTCATCATTACTTACGGCTCGGCTCTTAATCGACCATCATATTGAGGTTGAGGTTGTACATAATCCACAGTGAACCCACAACAACGATACCGATGATCATAGCGGTGAACAGTAATGCCACCAGGTTCCAGCGCTCTTCCGATGAAGTGTTCATGTGCAGGAAGTAAATCAGGTGAACAATCACCTGAATAACCGCCATGCCGACCACAACCGCCAGGATGGTGGAATGAGAGGCAGTGCCGTTCATCACCATCATAAATGGAATTACCGTCAGGATGACCGACAGGATGAAGCCGATCAGGTATGACTTGACGCTGCCGTGGCTTGCGCCGCCGTGAGAGGTCTCATGGGATGAATGGCTCATTACATAACCCCCAGCAGATAAACAACGGTAAATACGCAAATCCATACCACATCCAGGAAGTGCCAGAACAGGCTCAGGCACATCAGACGGGTTTTGTTGGTTGACGTCAGGCCATGCTTGCTCACCTGAATCATCATGATGATGATCCAGACCAGACCGGCAGACACGTGCAGACCGTGAGTACCGACCAGCGCGAAGAAGCTGGACAGGAACGCACTGTGATCCGGGCCGAAGCCTTCGGCGATCAGGTGATGGAATTCATAGATTTCCATCGCCACGAAGCCGAGGCCGAACAGGAAGGTCAGGAACAGCCAGGTGTTGACGCTGCCGACTTTGCCTTTGTTCATGCCGATCATCGCCATCCCGTAGGTGATGGAGCTGAACAGCAGCAGGAACGTCTCAACCAGAACAAACTTCAGATCGAAGATGTCTTTGCCAGAGGGACCGCCAGCGGTCCCGTTCACCAGTACTGCATAAGTCGCGAACAAGCTCGCAAACAAAATACAGTCGCTCATCAGGTAGATCCAAAATCCGAAGACTTTGGTCTCTCCTGCGTCGTGGTGCCCATGCTCTGCATGGGCTGCGTTGTGGTTAGTCAGAGTATCAGTTGACATGTTTCACGCCTGCTTTGCTGATTTGTTCATAGTGTTGGTTCTCAATGCGCTCGATTTCGTCAACCTGCACATAGTAGTCAACATCTTGGTCGAAGCTCTTGGCGATCCAGACTACGATCATGCCGATGAAGCCGGCCAGAGCCATCCACCAGATTTCCCAGATCATGGCGAAACCGAAGATCAGGCTGAAGAAGCCGATGATAACGCCGGCGCCGGTGTTCTTAGGCATATGAATCGGTTCGTACTTAGCCGGTTTCTTATACGCTTCACCTTTTTCTTTCATGTCCCAGAATGCATCACGGTCGTGAATTTCCGGCATGGTGGCGAAGTTATAGAACGGCGGAGGAGAAGAAGTTGCCCACTCCAGAGTACGGCCGCCCCACGGGTCACCGGTCAGGTCGCGGTTCTGATCGCGGTCACGAATACTGACGAAGATCTGAATCAGCTGACACAGGATACCGCAGGCAATCAGCGCAGCACCGCCCGCAGCAACCATCAGCAGCGGATGGAACTCAGGGTTGATGTTCTGGCTGATACGACGAGTCATACCCATAAAGCCCAGCGCGTACAGCGGCATGAAGGCCACGAAGAAACCGATGATCCAGAACCAGAACGCGCGTTTGCCCCAGGTTTCGTTCAGCGTGAAGCCGAAGGATTTCGGGAACCAGTAAGTCAGGCCGGCGAAGCAACCGAACACCACGCCGCCGATGATGACGTTGTGGAAGTGCGCAATCAGGAACAGGCTGTTGTGCAGCACGAAGTTCGCGCCCGGCACCGCCAGCAGAACGCCGGTCATACCACCGATGGAGAAGGTGATGATGAAGCCGATGGTCCACAGCATGGCAGAGTTGAACTGGATACGACCCTGGTACATGGTGAACAGCCAGTTGAAGATTTTCACCCCGGTCGGGATGGAAATAATCATAGTGGCGATACCGAAGAAGGCGTTGACGTTCGCGCCGGACCCCATGGTAAAGAAGTGGTGCAGCCATACGATGAACGACAGAACGGTAATCGCGATGGTTGCCCATACCAGAGAGGTATAGCCGAACAGACGTTTCTTCGAGAAGGTCGCGGTAACTTCGGAGAACACACCGAACACCGGCAGAACCAGGATGTACACTTCTGGGTGACCCCAGGCCCAAATCAGGTTGATGTACATCATCATGTTGCCGCCCATATCATTGGTGAAGAAATGGGTGCCCAGATAGCGATCCAGGGTCAGCAGCGCGATGGTGACGGTCAGAATTGGGAAAGAAACGATAATCAGGACGTTAGTACACAGTGCCGCCCAGGTGAATACCGGCATTTTCATCAGAGGCATGCCAGGGGCGCGCATCTTCAGAATGGTCGCGAAGAAGTTAACACCGGTCAACAGGGTACCCAGACCGGAAATCTGCAGACTCCAGATCCAGTAATCGACCCCGACGCCAGGACTGTACTCCTTGCCGGACAGCGGCGGATACGCCAGCCAACCGGTCTGCGCGAACTCACCAACCCCCAGAGAGATGTTGATCAGTACGACGCCCACCACGAAGAACCAGAAGCTCAGGGAGTTCAGGAACGGGAAGGCAACGTCGCGCGCACCGATTTGCAGCGGTACAACCACGTTCATCAGACCAACCACGAAAGGCATCGCCATGAAGAAGATCATGATTACGCCGTGGGCGGTAAAGATTTGGTCATAGTGGTGCGGCGGCAGGAAGCCGGCCTCGCCGGCAGACGCAAGCGCCTGCTGGCTACGCATCATGATGGCGTCGGCAAAGCCGCGCAGCAGCATGACCATCGCCACGATGATGTACATAATACCAATTTTTTTATGGTCGACGGAGGTCAGCCATTCGCTCCACAACCATTTCCACTTGCCCAAATATGTTATCAGCGCCAGCAGTGCCAGGCCGCCAACAACAATTGCAGCAACGGTGACCATGATGATCGGTTCGTGGTAAGGAACCGCATCAAGCGTTAATTTTCCCAACATCAGATTATTCCTCGGCTCCGGCGTGAGCATGTTCACCCATGTCCATACCCTGGCTCATGTCCATGCCTTCGTGCGCGTTTGCTTCAGCGCCTTTGTGCATGTGCATGTCGCCCATGAATTTGCCAATTGTTTCTTTGAACAAATTAGGTTTGACACTGGAGAAGTACTCAACCGGGTTGTTTTCACTCGGCTCTGCCAGTTTGTTAAAGTCGTCGGTGGTATTGAGGTTCTTGGAAGAAGCTTTCACCTTGTTAACCCACTGATCGAAGTCGCCTTCGGTTGGGGTGACAATAGCGTTGAACTTCATACCGGAGAACCCGCGACCGCTGAAGCTGCTGGAAATACCTGCGTATTGCCCCGCTTCGTTGCCGATCAGATGCAGTTTGGTCTGCATGCCGGCCATCGCATAAATCTGTCCACCTAACTGAGGAATAAAGAACGAGTTCATTACCGAGTTAGAGGTGATCTTGAATTCGACTGGAACATCTTTCGGGAAGGCCAATTCATTCACCGTCGCAATACCCTGCTCTGGGTAGATAAACAGCCATTTCCAGTCCAGCGACACCACTTCAATGGTCATTGGCTTCTTGTCGGTGACAATCGGCTTGAATGGATCCAGTTCGTGCGTCGTTTTCCAGGTAATGGTGCCAAGGATGGCGATGATGATGATTGGAATGGTCCAGACGACCGCTTCAATCTTGTTGGAGTGTGACCAGTTAGGACTGTACTTGGCATCCTTGTTGGAAGCGCGATACTTCCAGGCAAAACCGAACGCCATGATGATAACTGGAATCACCACGATCAGCATTAATGCGATAGCGGTGATTATCAGTGTCCGTTGTTCAACACCTATTGCTCCTTTGGGATTCATCAATACCATATCGCACCCACTGAGCATTACAGTGGATGCGAATAATGACAACATCCCAATACTTTTATTGTATTTCTTAAGTCTCATCTAACGACCTCAATTACAAAGGCTCATTGTCGTTTCATGTGTGCGGGCATTTTACGGGAAGGTTGCAGTACTGTAAACATGCTTAGGCTTGTGTCAGCGCCTCGTTGACACTTTCTGTTAACGTTGTCACAGATGTAACGCTGCGTGACAATTTCCCAATGGCAACAATGCGTTGGCATGCTGAATCGTGCCGGGGTAATGCTATCTTATGGAAAAACAAAGGTATGATGATTTAGTGCTCAGAGGGGGTTTTTTTAAATGGGGCGCAAAAGTATATTTAATGTAAAATATTTGTTTGTTACAGGTGAATTTAATTTTATTTATAATCTTTTTCCTAAGGTGAAAAAAATAATTCAGATGGCAATTATATTTTCACACAGAAATAAAATTATTTAACCAATGCATTCCGCAGACCGGCGCCAGCGCCCCGGCCTGCGGGGGCTTACGCCAGGCGCGTGCGGCGCAGAGCCAGGTAGTCCAGCAGGCTGCCCGCCACGATGCCGGCCAGGCTCAGCGCCGCACCGGCCTGCAGCGCAGCGTCGGCCAGTTGCGGCAATGTGCTCCAGTCCAGCGCGTTGCTGATAAGCAGCAGCAGCCACAGCGCCAGCAGGCTGCAGCCTACGCCCAGCAGACGCAGCGCCCAGCGGTAGGCCCGCTGGAATTCGGTGCGCGGCATAAAGTCGTCGGTGTTCTGCGTGTACTCCAGCGTCCGGCGGCAGACGGCCAGCAGGAGCAGGCCGGGAATCGCCGCGGCGATAGAGAACAGATAAAACAGCGGCCAGCCGTGCGCTTCGACGAACCAACCGGCGATCGGCCCGACGTAGACCCGGCCCACGGCGGAGAGCGCCGACAGCAGGGCGAACTGAGTCGCCGAGAAGGATTTGTTGCACAGCGTCATCAGCAGCGCGACAAAGGCGGCGGTGCCCATGCCGCCGCACAGGTTCTCCAGGAAGATGGCGCTGCCCATGCTGATGATGTTTTTGTCGGTCACCGCCAGGATCCAGTAGCCGAGGTTCGACACCGCCTGCAGCATGCCGAACAGCATCAGCGCGCGGAACAGGGTGAGACGCTGCATCAGCACACCGCCAAACAGCGCGCCGACGATGGTGGCGAACAGCCCGAGCGTTTTGTTGACCAGCCCGACCTCGCCGGCGTCAAAGCCGACGCCGCGAATCAGGAAGGTGGTGCTCAGGCTGCCGGCAAAGGCGTCGCCCATTTTGTACATCACGATCAGCAGCAGGATCAGCCAGGCGTTGTTACGGGCGAAGAAGTCGCGCAGCGGGGCGATGACCGCCTGCTCCATGGTGCGCGGCGCGGGAACGCTGTCGTCGGGTTCCGGCGCCAGCAGCGTTGCGGCAATACCGAGCAGCATCAGCCCGGCCATCAGCCAGTAGGTGGCCTGCCAGCCGAAGTAGCGATCCGCCAGCCACAGGGCCAGTCCGCCGGACACCAGCATCGCCAGACGATAGCCCAGCACGGAAATCGCCGCGCCGGCGCCGCGTTCTTCCGCCGTCAGCAGATCGGTTTTGTAGGCGTCGAACACGATATCCTGCGAGGCGGAGCAGAACGCCACCAGCACCGCCAGCGCGGCCAGCCACCACAGATGTTGCGCCGGGTTCATAAAGCCCATCGCCACGATCGCCGCCACCAGCAGCAGCTGGCTGATCAGCAGCCAGCCGCGACGCCGGCCGAGGAACGGCGGCGTGTAGCGGTCCATAAACGGCGACCAGAGGAATTTGAAGACGTAAGCCTGGCCGACCAGTGAAAAGATACCGATGGTTTTCAGATCGATATTCTCGACGGTCATCCAGGCTTGCAGCGTGCCGGAGGTCAGCGCCAGCGGCAGGCCGGAGGCGAACCCCAGCAGCAGCAGGATCAGCGAGTTACGCTGGGTGAAAATCGCAAAGTACTGTTTAGACATGAGTTCCCTGTCTGTGTCGCCCGGCATGCCGGGCGACACAAGGCGTCAGATTAACGCGCGTTCTGCTTGATAAAGTCGTTGACGCTGGTGTCCTGTGCCATATCAGCGATCACGTCGCCGAGCACGGTATTGACCGCGTTGGTGATTTTATCGTTGGTTGCGTTAAAGGCGCCCTGAACGTTATAGGTCGAACGATAGTTCTTCACCTGCTTGTTGCCGTTTTTCGCCACGGCGATAATCGAGATATCGGCCTTGGTGGTGATGCTGTAGCGCAGGTTGCCTTCGGTGACGTCGGCATACAGATTGTTCATCACGATCTGCAGGTCAACCGGTGCATTCGGGCCGATCATATAGCCGCGCGCGCCCATTTGCTTCTCCAGCACTTCTTGCAGCAGGAAACGCAGATCGCGCGATGGCGTCAGGGTGACCAGACGGCTGTCGCGGTTAACTTTGGCCAGTGCCTGATCCTTACGCTGATCGGCGCCGTTGATGCTGATGGTCACGCCCTGCAACGTCGGATCCTGAGTTGGCAGCACGATCTTCGGCGTGACGTTAAGGGTATTGCCGCTGCTGGCGCAGCCGGCCAGCAGCAGCGCGCCTAATAAAGGAAGACAAAGTTTTTTTAACATGTTAGCGCTCTCGTTTTCGTCTGAGTCGGAATGGTATTGCCAACAATCATCTGGCCGACATGATAGCATCGCCGTCGGCCGGGGGAAGTGTTCCAACGTTGCTGGATGGCAATTTTTTTACTGTGAGTGATAAAAACATGCTTTTTTGTTGCTCTCAATAAGATAAACCCCAAGAGCCAGGATATTGCGGTGGTTTTTTCGCCACAGAACTGAGAAATTTACACGCTGCGTATTCTCCCGGGGGAAAAGCGGCTAATATTGAAATAGATGGCATGTCCTCTGCCGGTGTTGTAAGGAGATCCTATGATTCGCGAGCAAATAGAAGCAAAGTTAAGGGCGGCGTTTGAGCCCGCGTATCTGGAAGTGGTTGATGAAAGTTATCGTCACAACGTTCCGGCGGGTTCAGAAAGCCACTTTAAGGTGGTATTGGTCAGTGACCGCTTCGTCGGCGAACGCTTTCTGACGCGCCACCGTTCGATCTACGGCGTGTTGGCGGATGAGCTGGCTAACGGCGTGCACGCGCTGGCGCTACACACCTATACCCTGAAAGAGTGGGAAGGGCTGCAGGATACCGTACTCGCTTCGCCGCCTTGTCGCGGCGCGACGCCGGAACCCTGGCCGGACGTATAAAAGCTGACGCGGCAGTGGAACTTTAGCCGCGATTTAGGGTATTACTACAGACGAATTTTGAAACGGCCTGCGGGCCGTTTCTGTTTTTGACGACGACGCGATTTATTGCCTGCAGCGCGGTCAAAGCGGTCGGCAGGCGCGTTTTTTTGCCAAAAATCAGCAAAAGTGTGAATTTTAACGCGTTACAGCCGCCCGGCTTTCCTCGACTCGCCTCGCATGCGCCGCTATAATGTCGCGTCTTATTTTTCCGGAATGGTTTCGGGACGCTCTCGGCATCAGGGAACTCGGTTCTGTAATGCAGCCGTCCTGGTTCTTGGAACGGAGTCGACCGAGCACTGTGATTTTTTTGAGGTAACAAGATGCAAGTTTCAGTAGAAACCACTCAAGGCCTTGGGCGCCGTCTTTCTATCACCGTACCTGCTGATGTTATCGCGCAGGCGGTGAAAAAAGAGCTGATCAACGCAGCGAAAAGCGTGCGTATCGACGGTTTCCGCAAGGGCAAAGTGCCGATGAACATCGTTGAGCAGCGTTATGGCGCCTCTGTTCGTCAAGACGTGCTGGGCGATCTGATGCAGCGCAACTTCGTTGACGCGATCATCAAAGAAAAAATTAACCCGGCTGGCGCGCCAAACTACGTGCCGGGCGAGTACAAGGAAGGCGAAGATTTCAGCTATACCGTTGAATTCGAAGTGTATCCGGAAGTTGAGCTGAAAGGCCTGGAAAACATCGAAGTTGAAAAACCAGTGGTTGAAGTCAACGACGCTGATGTTGACACCATGCTCGACACCCTGCGTAAGCAGCAGGCGACCTGGAAAGACACCGATCGCGCCGTTGAAGCTGAAGACCGCGTGACCGTTGATTTCTCTGGTTCTATCGACGGTGAAGAGTTTGAAGGCGGCAAAGCGGCAGACTTCGTTCTGGCGATGGGCCAGGGCCGCATGATCCCGGGCTTCGAAGAAGGTCTGGTGGGTCACAAGGCCGGTGAAGAGTTCACCATCGACGTTAACTTCCCGGAAGACTACCACGCTGAGAACCTGAAGGGTAAAGCCGCCAAGTTCGCCATCGTGCTGAAGAAAGTGGAAGAGCGCGAGCTGCCTGAGCTGACCGAAGAATTCATCCAGCGTTTCGGCGTGGCGGATGGTTCTGTTGACGGTCTGCGCGCGGAAGTGCGTAAAAACATGGAGCGCGAGCTGAAAGGCGCCGTGCGTAACCGCGTCAAGACTCAGGTTATCGACGGCCTGGTCAACGCTAACGACATCGACGTGCCTGCTGCACTGATCGACGGCGAAATCGACGTGCTGCGCCGTCAGGCTGCACAGCGTTTCGGCGGCAACGAGCAGCAAGCGCTGGAACTGCCGCGTGAACTGTTCGAAGAACAGGCTAAGCGTCGCGTTGTCGTCGGCCTGCTGCTGGGCGAAGTGATCAGCACCAACGAGCTGAAAGCTGACGAAGACCGCGTGAAAGCGCTGATCGATGAGATGGCTTCCGCTTACGAAGATCCAAGCGAAGTTATCGAGTTCTACAGCAAAAACAAAGAGCTGATGAACAACATGCGTAACGTGGCTCTGGAAGAGCAAGCGGTGGAAACCCTGCTGTCTAACGCGAAAGTGACTGAAAAAGCGACCACTTTCAGCGAGCTGATGAACCAGACTCAACAGGCGTAATGTCTGAGCCGGGCGATGGCGACATACCCGGCTGTTATCTGAAAAAGCCCGTAACTTTGGTTACGGGCTTTTCTTTTTGCCACGTTGCTGATTAATCTCAGGTTAAGCGCAATAATATGCACTATATTTATCCTGTTGCCTGCGGTATTTGCAGGCATGATGGTGATGTGGCGTTGCCGCAGAGATCGGCAGGGAAAATGGCGCACCGGGCTTGAAATTCCCGCCGTTGCCCCCCAACTGAAATATTCAGAGGGTTGTTTGCCGAGCGTGGGATGATAACGACCGTCAGGTCATGTGGCGCGGTTGGATGGTTGAGCATGGTCAGCGTGGCTGTTCTCAAGTAGAATCAGCAAACAATGGCGCCAAGGCAATTTCTATTAGGAGACGGTAATGTCATACAGTGGCGAACGAGATCAATTTGCACCTAACATGGCACTGGTGCCGATGGTGGTGGAGCAGACTTCACGCGGGGAGCGTTCTTACGACATCTATTCCCGCCTGCTGAAAGAGCGCATTATTTTCCTGACCGGCCAGGTTGAAGACCATATGGCCAACCTGATCGTGGCGCAGATGTTGTTCCTGGAAGCGGAAAGCCCGGAAAAAGACATTTTCCTGTACATCAACTCACCGGGCGGCGTGATCACTGCCGGCATGTCAATCTATGACACCATGCAGTTTATCAAGCCGGATGTCAGCACGATCTGTATGGGACAGGCCTGCTCGATGGGATCGTTCCTGCTGACTGCGGGCACCAAAGGCAAGCGTTTCTGCCTGCCGAACTCCCGGGTGATGATTCACCAGCCGCTGGGTGGTTTCCAGGGGCAGGCGACGGATATTGAAATCCACGCGCGTGAAATTCTGAACGTGAAGTCGCGGATGAATGAACTGATGGCCAAGCATACCGGCCAATCACTGGAGCAGATCGAGCGTGATACCGAGCGCGATCGCTTTATGACCGCGGAAGAATCGGTAGAATACGGTCTGGTCGACGGCATTCTGACGCACCGCAGCTAAGGCTACGCGGTAGGCGAGCGTTAAGTGCGAGCCGATAGACTATAGTAATCAGTGCGGATGATTCCGCTCTGAACAGCATTATCGGCGTTCCCCGGTATTTGTTTGGGCGCACTGCCGCCATGATTTTCCTGCGGGACAAAGACAAAAGAAGAGGTTTACTGATGACAGATAAGCGCAAAGACGGTTCAGGAAAGCTGCTGTACTGCTCTTTCTGCGGCAAAAGCCAGCATGAAGTGCGTAAGCTGATTGCCGGTCCGTCAGTGTATATCTGCGATGAATGTGTTGACCTGTGTAACGACATTATTCGCGAAGAGATTAAAGAAGTTGCCCCGCATCGTGAGCGCAGTGCGCTGCCGACGCCGCACGAGATCCGCAACCACCTGGATGATTATGTTATCGGCCAGGAACAGGCGAAGAAAGTGCTGGCGGTTGCGGTGTATAACCACTACAAGCGTCTGCGCAACGGCGATACCAGCAACGGTATCGAGCTGGGCAAGAGCAACATCCTGCTGATCGGCCCGACCGGCAGCGGCAAAACGCTGCTGGCGGAAACGCTGGCGCGCTTCCTGGATGTGCCGTTCACCATGGCCGACGCCACCACGCTGACCGAAGCCGGTTACGTGGGCGAGGACGTGGAGAATATTATCCAGAAGCTGTTGCAGAAATGTGACTACGACGTGCAAAAAGCGCAGCGCGGCATCGTCTATATCGATGAAATCGATAAAATTTCCCGCAAGTCTGACAACCCGTCGATTACCCGCGACGTGTCGGGCGAGGGCGTGCAGCAGGCGTTGCTGAAGCTGATCGAAGGCACCGTCGCCGCGGTGCCGCCTCAGGGCGGCCGCAAGCATCCGCAGCAGGAGTTCCTGCAGGTTGATACCTCCAAGATCCTGTTTATCTGCGGCGGCGCATTCGCCGGCCTGGACAAGGTGATTGGCCAGCGCGTCAACACCAGCTCCGGTATTGGCTTCGGCGCGACGGTGAAGGGCGAGTCTGAAAAGGCAACCGAAGGCGAACTGCTGCTGCAGGCGGAGCCGGAAGACCTGATCAAGTTCGGTCTGATCCCTGAGTTCATCGGCCGTCTGCCGGTGGTGGCAACGCTGAGCGAGCTGAGCGAAGAAGCGCTGATTCAGATCCTGAAAGAGCCGAAAAACGCCCTGACCAAGCAGTATCAGGCGTTGTTCAATCTGGAAGGCGTCGAGCTGGAGTTCCGCGATGAAGCGCTGAATACCATCGCCAAGAAGGCCATGGCGCGTAAAACCGGCGCCCGCGGCCTGCGTTCTATCGTAGAAGGCGCGCTGCTGGATACCATGTACGATCTGCCGTCGCTGGAAAGCGTCGACAAGGTGGTGATTGACGAGTCGGTGATTGACGGCCAGTCCAAACCGCTGCTGATTTACGGCAAGCCGGAAGCGCAGGCATCCGGCGAATAATTCGCCAGCCAAACCATCAGGTTAATCGTAAAATGGGGGATTTTATCCCCCATTTTTTTTTCCTGCATTCTTACCGTTGAATGTCAGAGATTTATCCCCATATACTCAATAAATGGTTTTATGAAACGTTGATTGCCTGCGTCTCATGAGATTCCCCCTCAATCCTGGCGGAAATTAAACTAAGAGAGAGCTCTATGAACCCTGAGCGTTCCGAACGCATTGAAATCCCTGTCCTGCCGTTGCGCGACGTGGTGGTTTATCCGCACATGGTGATCCCGTTATTTGTTGGCCGGGAAAAATCGATTCGGTGCCTCGAAGCCGCAATGGATCACGATAAAAAGATCATGCTGGTGGCACAGAAAGAGGCCTCAACGGATGAACCTGACATTAACGACCTGTTTTCCGTCGGCACCGTAGCGTCCATTCTGCAGATGCTGAAACTGCCGGACGGTACGGTAAAAGTGCTGGTGGAGGGCCTGCAGCGCGCGCGCATCACCACGCTGTCCGACAGCGGCGAACACTTTGCCGCACAGGCGGAATACCTCGACTCGCCGGCCATCGATGAGCGCGAGCAGGAAGTGCTGGTACGCACCGCGATCAATCAGTTTGAAGGCTATATCAAACTGAATAAAAAAATCCCGCCGGAGGTGCTGACATCGCTGAACAGCATCGACGACGCGGCGCGCCTGGCGGACACCATCGCTGCGCATATGCCGTTGAAACTTGCCGATAAACAATCGGTGCTGGAAATGTCTGACGTTTCCGAACGCCTTGAATATCTGATGGCGATGATGGAGTCGGAAATCGACCTGCTGCAGGTGGAAAAACGCATCCGTAATCGCGTCAAGAAACAGATGGAAAAGAGCCAGCGCGAGTACTACCTGAATGAGCAGATGAAGGCCATTCAGAAAGAGCTGGGCGAAATGGACGACGCGCCGGACGAATATGAAGCGCTGAAGCGCAAGATCGACGCGTCGAAAATGCCGAAAGAGGCTCGCGAGAAAACCGAAGCGGAACTGCAGAAGCTGAAAATGATGTCGCCGATGTCGGCCGAAGCCACCGTGGTACGCGGCTACATCGACTGGATGCTGCAGGTGCCGTGGAGCTCACGCAGCAAGGTGAAAAAAGACCTGGTCAAGGCGCAGGAAGTGCTCGATACCGATCACTACGGCCTGGAGCGGGTGAAAGACCGCATCCTTGAGTATCTTGCGGTGCAAAGTCGCGTCAGCAAAATCAAAGGGCCGATCCTGTGTCTGGTTGGGCCGCCGGGGGTGGGTAAAACCTCTCTGGGGCAGTCGATTGCCAAGGCGACCGGCCGTCAGTATGTGCGTATGGCGCTGGGCGGCGTGCGCGATGAAGCGGAAATCCGCGGGCATCGCCGCACCTATATCGGCTCCATGCCGGGCAAGCTGATCCAGAAAATGGCCAAGGTCGGGGTGAAGAACCCGCTGTTCCTGCTGGATGAGATCGACAAGATGTCGTCCGACATGCGCGGCGATCCGGCTTCGGCGCTGCTGGAAGTGTTGGACCCGGAACAGAACGTAGCGTTTAACGATCACTATCTGGAAGTGGATTACGATCTGTCCGACGTGATGTTCGTCGCCACCTCTAACTCGATGAATATTCCGGCGCCGCTGCTGGACCGTATGGAAGTGATCCGTCTGTCCGGTTATACCGAAGACGAAAAGCTCAACATCGCCAAGCAACACCTGCTGCCGAAGCAGATCGAGCGCAACGCACTGAAAAAGAACGAGCTGACGGTGGACGACAGCGCCATTATCGGCATCATCCGTTACTACACCCGTGAAGCCGGGGTGCGTAGCCTGGAGCGTGAAATCTCCAAGCTGTGCCGTAAGGCGGTCAAAACCCTGTTGATGGACAAGAAGCTCAAGCATATCGAAATCAACGGTGACAACCTGAAAGACTACCTCGGCGTACAGCGTGTGGATTACGGCCGTGCGGATACCGAAAACCGCGTGGGCCAGGTAACCGGTCTGGCGTGGACGGAGGTGGGCGGCGATCTGCTGACCATTGAAACCGCCTGCGTGCCGGGCAAAGGCAAACTGACCTACACCGGTTCTCTGGGCGAGGTGATGCAGGAATCGATTCAGGCTGCGCTGACCGTGGTGCGCGCCCGCGCCGAGAAGCTGGGCATCAACGCCGATTTCTATGAAAAACGCGATATCCACGTGCACGTGCCGGAAGGTGCGACGCCGAAGGATGGCCCAAGCGCCGGTACCGCCATGTGCACCGCGCTGGTCTCCTGCCTGACCGGCAACCCGGTGCGCGCTGATGTGGCGATGACCGGCGAGATCACGCTGCGCGGCCAGGTGTTGCCGATTGGCGGTCTGAAAGAAAAACTGCTGGCGGCGCATCGCGGCGGCATTAAAACGGTATTGATCCCTTACGAAAACAAACGTGATTTGGAAGAGATCCCGGATAACGTCATCGCCGATCTGGAAATCCATCCGGTGCAGAAAATCGATGAAGTATTGGAGATTGCCCTGCAGAATCCGGCCTTCGGCGCCCAGCCGGTAGCGGCGAAATAGTGACGTATCGCAAAATACATTGATAAAACTTATGCTGGCAGGTCAATTCGGACTTGCCAGCGTTTTTTTGTCCCGCTAAGTTAGATCACTGTCGATTGGCGTTAGCCGCGCTACCGCTGGCGGCTTGCCAAGTTTCGACGGGATTGATATAACAGCTGCGCTGTCGCATACCGTAGGGATTTTTCGGTGCGACGAGAGAATTCTAGAGGGGATGATAGAGTGAATAAGTCACAACTGATCGACAAAATTGCCGCAGGTGCTGATATTTCCAAAGCGGCAGCTGGACGTGCTTTAGATGCGATTATCGCATCCGTTACCGACTCCTTGAAGGAAGGGGACGACGTTGCTCTGGTTGGTTTCGGTTCTTTTACCGTGCGTGAGCGTTCAGCCCGCACCGGCCGCAACCCGCAGACAGGTAAAGAGATCAAAATTGCTGCTGCCAAAGTGCCGGCCTTCCGCGCAGGTAAAGCGCTGAAAGACGCGGTAAACTGATTGCAGCGTCTGGCCGGTTGCCGTCATCGGGGGTTGTGTTAAAACAATCACCTGACGCAACGAAGCTGGTAAGGTAAGATACAAGGCGCATCGCACCGATGCGCTTTTTTTATTTTTGTCGCAGGGAAGCCTGCCACAAGGGTTGTCAATCCACATCACAGCGGAGTGTTGTCACACTATGATGGACAGTTTACGCGCGGCTGCTAACCACGTCGTGCTCAAAATTATCCTGGCCCTGATCATTCTGTCATTTGTTTTGACCGGGGTAGGTAACTACCTGATCGGCGGTTCCGGCGATTATGCAGCGAAAGTCAACGGCGAGGTGATCGAACGCGCCAGGTTGGAACAGGCTTTCCAGAGCGAACGTAGCCGCATGCAGCAGCAGCTGGGCGATCAGTTCTCGGCGCTGGCCGGCAACGAAGGCTACATGCAGCAGCTGCGTCGTCAGACGCTGTCTCAGCTGATCGATGAAACGCTGCTGGACCAGTATGCGAAAAAGCTGGGTCTCAGCATCAGCGACGACCAGGTCAAGGACGCTATCCGCAAAGCGCCTTACTTCCAGACCAACGGTCAGTTTGATAATGCCAAGTATCTCGATTTGATTACCCGTATGGGCTACAGCGCGGACAACTATGCGCAGTCCATGCGTCAGCAGCTGGTGAACCAGCAGCTTATTCAGGCGTTCGGTCATTCCGGCTTTGTGCTGCCGGCCGAGTCTGACGCAATGGCGGCGCTGATGCTGCAAGAGCGTGACATCCGCCTGGCGACCATCGATCTCAAAGCGCTGCAGGCCAAGCAGAGCGTGAGCGATGATGAGCTTAAAGCCTATTACGACCAGAACAAAAACAGCTTTATCGCTCCTGAACAGGTGCAGGTGAGCTATATCCCGATGGACGCGGCGGCGATGCAAAGCAAGGTCACGGTCAGCGATGCGGATATCAGCGGCTATTACGAGCAGCATAAAAGCAGCTTCGGCCAGCCGGAACGCAAGAATTACAGCGTTATCCAGCTGAAGACCGAGGCGGAAGCCAAAGCGGTGCTGGATGAGCTGAACAAAGGCGCAGACTTCGCCAAGCTGGCGGAAGAGAAGTCCACCGATATCATCTCCAAGCGCAACGGCGGCGAGCTGGGCTGGCTGGAGCCGGATACCACCGCAGACGAACTGAAGCAGGCCAATCTGACCGAAAAAGGCCAGATTTCCGGCGTGGTGAAGTCATCCGTGGGCTACCTGATTGTGCGTCTGAACGATATCGAAGCGGAAAAGCTGAAGCCGCTGAGCGAAGTGCGTGATGCAATTGCCGCCAAGGTGAAGCAGGAAAAAGCGCTGGATGCCTACTTTGCGCTGCAGCAGAAAGTAAGTGAAGCGGCGACCAACGATAACGAATCGCTGGCCTCGGCAGAAGAAGCGGCGGGCGTTAAAGCGGCGCAAACCGGCTGGTTTACCCGCGATAACATCCCGGCAGAGCTGAACTTCAAACCTGTCGTGCAGGCGGTCTTCGACGGTTCGCTGATTGGTGAGAACGGCACGCCGGGCAGCAACTCGGATGTGATCACCGTTGAGGGCGACCGCGCCTTCGTGGTGCGCGTCACCGGCCATAAAGCGGAAGGCGTTGAGCCGTTTGACAAGGTGAAAGAGCGCGTTGCCGAGCTGGTGAAGCGCAACAAGGCGCAGCAGGCGGCCAAACTGCAGGGCGAGAAACTGCTGACCGAGCTGAAACAGGGCAAAGGTGACGAGGCGTTGAAAGCGGCCGGCCTGAGCTTTGGCGCGGAGCAGAAGATGACCCGTTCCGGGCAGGGTGCGCAGCTGGAAGAGAGCGTCTTTGCGCTGCCGCATCCGCAGCAGGGCAAGCCGGTGTACGGCATGTCGCAGGACCGCCAGGACAACGTGGTGCTGATCGCGCTGGATACGGTCAAGCCTGGTTCGCTGTCGGCGGAAGAAATGAAGGCCTTCGGCGATAAAATGCAGGAAGGTTCGGTTGGCGTAACCTTCGATTCCCTGCTGGCGAATCTGCGTAAGGACGCCAAGATCAAAATGGGCGCAGCGGAGCAACAGCCGCAATAAGCCCCGCATTTCTTTGCAAACTGATGTAACTGACAAAGGCCGCTTTCGCGGCCTTTTCCATATCTGCGGTTTACCGTTTGCCGCCGTTTGGGGTTTGCCGCAAGGTGGGCGGGCTGTACAACACAAGGAGGATACAGCTATGTCATTAACCTTAAATCTGGCGCTTGCACGCCATCAAACCCTCGCCGGCGCGCTGCTGAGTGCCGTGCTGTGCGTTATCCCATCACTAACGGCGGCCGCAGCGGAAAAGCCGGGGGTGGTTCAGACCTCGGCGGCGGCGCGCACCCAGCCGCAGGCTGCGGGCAATACGGCTGCCGGGCAGGAGGCGACGGTCAGTATCAATCAGGCCAGCGCGGAGCAGCTTGCCGATACGCTGAACGGCGTTGGCCTGAAGAAGGCTGAGGCGATCGTCCGCTATCGTGAGCAAAACGGGCCGTTTACCGATATTGAACAGCTGCAGGAGGTGCCGGGCATCGGTCTGGCGCTGTTGGAGAGAAACCGGGAGCGCTTGAGAATGTGATCCCGATCGCGGCCGCAGGGCAAAAAAGCTCGGCGGCCGTTTTCCTCTGCTACATTTTACAGGTCGTACCAGTTGGTGCGGCCTATAATAATAGCGGCAGGGGTCGATAAGGCGCCCGTCCCGTTTGGCGATTACCAGGCTGGAGCACATTCTCACTATGCAAACCTATATCAACGTTCGCGGTTTTCACATTGATGTTTATCAGCACGTTAATAATGCCCGATATCTGGAGTTTCTGGAGGAGGCGCGCTGGAACTGGCTGGATCACCGTGAAGAGTTCCGCTGGATGGTGGCCAACAATATCGCGTTCATCGTGGTGAATATCAATATTAATTACCGTACGCCGGCGGTATTGGGCGATAAGCTGTGCGTAGAGGGCCGGCTGGAGCAGTTGAACGGCAAGAGCGGCGTATTGAGCCAGACAATTACCCGGGATGCCGATGGCGCCCAGGTGGCGGACGCGCTGGTGACGTTTGTCTGCGTGGATTTGACCACTCAGCGTGCATTGCCGATAGAAGGTGAGCTACGGGAAAAACTGCAGACGCTGTAAACGCGAAAGAGGGCGGCAGAGGCGCCGCCCGTCGCTATTGCTCAGACCAGGCCGGTTTTACGCTTCAGTTCGGCCATCACCGCCGTACGGTTATCCTGATACTGCTGCAGGCCGTTACCGCGCAGGTGACAGGCGGCGCATTCGCCGCAGCCGTCGCCCTTGATGCCGTTATAGCAGGTCAGCGTGTGCTGACGCACCAGGTCCAGCTGCTGATAATAGTCGGCCAGCGCCCAGGTTTCAGCCTTGTTCAGCCACATCAGCGGCGTTTCAAAACGGATATCGCGGGCGATGCCAAGCACTACCGCCTGATTCAGCGCTTTGACAAACTCGTCGCGGCAGTCCGGGTAGCCGGAAAAATCGGTTTCACACACGCCGGTGATTACCGCTTCGGCCTCGACCTGATAGGCGTAGATCGCCGCCAGCGTCAGGAACAGGATATTACGCCCCGGCACAAAGGTGCTGGGCAGCCCGTCCTGCTCGGCGCTAAACGTCGGCACCGGGATATCGTCGCGCGTCAGGCTGCTGATGGCCAGTTCGTTCAGCAGGCCGACATCCAGCACTTTATGCGCCTTGGCGCCCAGTGACTGCGACAGCTCACGGGCGATATCGATTTCCGCGCGGTGACGCTGGCCGTAATCGAACGTGACGCAGTGAACTTCATCATACTGCTGTAAGGCTTGAATTAAGCAGGTCGTGGAGTCTTGCCCGCCACTAAAAACAACGACTGCGCGTTTCATAGAATAAACCTTCCATTGCCATAGCCCGCCCGATACGCACTCGGGGAGTCAAAAAGATGAAACGTAATGGTAACAGATGTGTGGAAAACAGCGTAGGGGCGGGGCTAGATCAACGGCGGCGGCAGCCACGCCTGGCCGAAATCGAACCAGCCATGCGCGGTTAGCGTTACGCCCTGCATGCGCGGCGGCGCGCTGATCTGGTATTGGTAGTGAAACAGCGGGGTGATGATGGCGGACGTCATCAACTGCTGGTAGTAGCTTTTGAGTTCGCTGATGCGCTTCTGCTCGTCCGGATATTGCTGGATCCGCAGCAGCGTTTGCTGCTGATGCCGCCAGAGATGGGTCGGTAAAATCCCCTGCCACAACACATCCTGCCGCAGCCAACTTTCCAGCGTCGATTCCGGCGCTTCGCCGATCAGGTTATCCGCCAGCAGCAGATCGGCCTGGGCAATTTGTTCGCTGCTCTGCCAGCGCTTGCCGGAGAAATAACGCACCTCCAGTTCGCAGCCCTGTTCCGCCAGCAACGCCTGCAGCGCTTCGGTGACCGTGACCAGTTCAACCGGCGGGTGGTACAGCAGCGTCAGCTTGGCCGGCAGCGGGATATCGGCGCTGGCCTGATGGGTCGGGATCCCCCAGCCGGGCAGCATCTCCTGGCTGGGAATGATAACGCCGTTCGGCAATGGCAGAGCGGCCAGCAGCCCTGAGCGCTGGATCAGCATCAGCAGCTTTTGCCCCTGCGCTTCGCTCAGTACGCCGCGGCGCAGGTTCAGCGCCAGATAGCACCAGCCCAGGCTCATACTGCGCTGCACCGGGCGCGCCAGCGCCAGATCTTCCTGCTGTCCGATGGTGATGCGCACCGGATGTTGACAGCTGGTGGTGTTGCCATTGCCATCGGCCTGCAGTTCTGGGGTGATCCAGTATTCAATGCTGTCCAGATAGGGATGTTGCAGGTGGTAGAACGGGTGCTGTTCCAGACGTACCAGCGGCGTTTCATTCAATACCAGTTTGAACGGGCCGGCGCCGATGGCGGTATCGTCCGGGTGGGTCATCAGACAGGTCAGCTCCGCCAGGCGGTAGGGCAGCCAGTAATCGGCGCTATGCAGATCGAACTGCAGACACAACGCGTGCGGCAGGCTGACGGCGGCGACATTCGCCAGGCTGGCCTGGCCGCGCGGGTGCCGGCGCTGCTTTTCCAACGTTTGCAGCAGTTGTTGGCCGGTGATGGGTTCGCCGTTATGCCAGCGTAGTTGGCTGCGCAGGAAAAAACGCCAGCGCAGGCCGTCGCCTTCAACCTGCCAATGGTGAGCCAGATCCGGCTGGGGCTGCGGATTGCCGGTGATAAAGCGGGTCAGGCCGGCATGCAGCGTTGAGGCCAGATGCTGTTCGGCGCGGCCGCTGAGCGCCAGCGGATCCAGGGATTCCAGCTGACGATAGTAGGGGATGCGCAGAGTGGGGCTGCCCGCCTGCCACTGGCCGCCCAAATGCGGCGCAAGCAACTGTTGCAGACGCTGCGGATCTAAACGGGCCAGCTCCAGCGCGTTTTGGTGATCGCCCTGCTGCAGCAGTTGCTGTAACAAGGCGGCGCGCAGTTCGTCAGGCGTTTTCAGGCAGTGCAGCCGTGCCCGCTTGCCGCGGCCGGCCTGTGAGTGCCAGCTGAGCCAGCCCTGCTCCTGAAATTGCTGCACCAGGGTGCGGGCGTGGCGCTCGCTGCAGTAAAACAGCGCCGCCAGCTGCGCCATGGTGACGGCCGCCGGCTCACTGCCCAGCTGTTGGTACAGGCGTTGATACTGACTGAGGCGATGAATCAGACGCATGGCGATAAATCCGGAACGGTTTTGATAAATTGTTCACTATTACTTCCGTAAATACCATCACATACTGCAGGCATTGTCATTCTCTGCATATGATCGAGGTTCTTATGTATCGCCTGGCTGCTTTCGATATGGATGGTACGCTGCTGACGCCGGAGCACCGGGTCGGCCCGGAAACGCTGGCGGTGCTGAACCAGCTGGTGGCGCGGCAGATAACCGTGACCTTTGCCACCGGCCGCCACTATCTTGATGCGCAACCCATCATGGCGCAGCTGGGTCTGCAGGGCTTTCTGATCACCGGCAACGGCACCCGCATCTACGATCGGCACGGTCAATGTTTACAGGCTACCGATCTGCCGCCGGACATTGCCGAAGCGGTTATCCACAGCCACTGGCAGACATCCGCCGGGATGCATGTTTTTCGCGATGAAGGCTGGCTGACCGAATCGGCAACCCCGGCGATGCTGCAGGCGCACCATCTGAGCGGTTTCGGTTATCAGCTGACTGACCCGCGGCGCCTGCCGGCGTTTGGCAACAGCAAAATCTGTTTTGTCGGCGAGCATGAGGAGCTGCAGTCGCTGCTGGGGCGCCTGCGGGTCTATTTTGGCGAGCAGGTAGATTTGTGTTTTTCCGCTTATGACTGTCTGGAGGTGCTGCCGGCTGGCTGCAACAAGGGCAGCGCTTTGGCGCTGCTGAGCGGGCACCTGAACGTAACGCTGGATGAGTGTATGGCGTTCGGCGATGCGATGAATGACAAGGAGATGCTGGCGTCGGTCGGACATGGCGTAGTGATGGGCAATGCGCTGCCGCAGCTTAAAGCGCTATTGCCCCAGTTACCGGTTATCGGCCACTGCGAAACCCAGGCGGTGGCCCACTATTTGGCACATTGGCTGCGTTCACCACACGTTCCTTATACCCCCGTATAGCGGACGTTCCCCTTGCAGCCGGCCGGGTAGTTCGCTACCCGGCTTTTTTTATTGTTGCGATGACGCTTCCAGTTTGCGCAGGCTGCTGACCGGTTTTGCACTTTTGGCGCTGTAGAGCGTCAGCAGGATGCCGGCCAGCAGCGGCGCCAGCAGCCAGAGAGAGGTGGTGCTGATGGTGGTGTGATCGACCGCTTTCTCGACGGCGATGGCAATCAGCGGAAACACCAGGAACACCAAAGAGGCCTGAAACGCCGTGGCTTTTTGCTGTAGGGCAAAGTAGGCCATGATGCCGAAGACGCCGGCCACCACGCCGAGATAGGCCACGGATAGCAGTGAAGCGCTGGTAAACGCGGCGCTGTCCGGTTTTTCGGTGACATAGCCGACAATAAACAGCAGAATGCCGGCGCCCAGGCAGGGCAACGCGTTAAAGGTCAGCACCGAGATTTTTTCGCCGCGCTTTTTACTCAGCACGTACATCACCGCGTGGATCAGCACCGCCGCCAGCAGGGCGACCACGCCGGGCCAGCGGGTTTCGCCGCTGGCGGTGGATTCTTGCCACAGAATACCGGACAGACTGGCCACGCCGACGATCAGACCGATCAGCTGCGCGATGCTCACGCGCTCTCCCAGCAGCAGTACCGAAGCCATCAACACAACGACGGGCATATTGGCAAAGATGATGGAGGCCAGCGCAGAACTGACGTAGCGCTCGCCGTAAATCATGAGCGTAAAGGGAATAGCGAAGTAAGCCAGGCAGACCAATAGCTGGAATCCGCGGCTGCCTTTGGGAAACAGCAGCGGCGTACGAGTAAAGTAAGCCAGCAGCAGCAACAGCGGCGACGCGGCAAGGAAACGCAGCCCGGTCGCGTAAATAGGTGGAACGGTGGCAACGGCGATCTTCATCGCCATCCAGGTGGTGCCCCAGGTCAGGGCGACCAGGGTAAACAGGATAATAATGATTCCGGTATTTCTCAGCGTGTTATCCATCTCAGCGTCCTGTCGGTAAATATCGTGGCATCAGATACATTACGTGGATAGCCAGAGAAAAAGATTGCTATTTTTCCTGTCTGTCGGCCAAATGAGGGAAAATATTTCTCCAGGGTGGCTAAATGTTAGATAGAACGGATCGTAAATTGCTGAGTATGTTGCAGCAGGACTGCACCTTATCGCTGCAGGCGTTGGCCGAAGCGGTAAATCTGACCTCGACGCCGTGCTGGAAACGGGTCAAGCGGCTGGAGGATGAGGGCTATATTCGCGGGCGGGTCGCGCTGCTGGATAATGAGAAACTGGGGTTGGGGCTGACGGCGTTTGTGATGCTGAAAACCCAACAGCACAGCCGCGAGTGGTATCAGCAGTTTGTCGACCTTACCGCCCAGATGCCGGAAGTGCTGGCGTTTTATCGCATGGCCGGGGAGTTTGATTACCTGATGCAGGTGCAGGTGGCGGATATGAAAAGCTTTGATCGCTTTTATAAGCGTCTGGTGAATGGCATACCGGGATTGATTGACGTTACTTCGAGTTTTGCCATGGAGAAAATCAAATATACTACCGCATTGCCGCTACCGGAGTGAAAAGTTCACCAAATCGGCCAAGAAACGGTGGTATCCTACGCGGCTAACCGTTACGTAATGCGTGGCGCACGAGCACAACAAGAGTTAACAACACCAAAATATCTGGAATAACACTGCGTGAGATTATTTGCTCAAATCGGCTGGTATTTCCGCCGCGAATGGCGCCGCTATCTGGGTGCGGTGGCGCTGCTGATCATTATCGCCATTCTGCAACTGCTGCCGCCGAAGCTGGTCGGCGTGATTGTGGACGGCGTAACCAAAGAGCATATGTCTACCGGCGTGCTGTTGGCATGGCTGGGACTGATGATCGCCACCGCCATCCTGGTGTACCTGCTGCGCTATGTCTGGCGCGTCCTGCTGTTCGGCGCCTCTTATCAGCTGGCGGTTGAGCTGCGGGAGAACTTCTACCGCCAACTGAGCCGGCAAAACCCGGCGTTTTATCTGCGGCACCGCACCGGCGATCTGATGGCGCGAGCCACCAACGATGTCGATCGGGTGGTGTTCGCGGCCGGCGAAGGCGTGCTGACGCTGGTGGATTCGCTGGTGATGGGGTTGGTGGTGCTGATCGTGATGAGTACCCAAATCAGCTGGCAACTGACGCTGCTGTCGCTGATCCCGATGCCGATTATGGCGATTGTGATCAAGTATTACGGCGACCAGCTGCACCAGCGCTTTAAGTCGGCGCAGGCGGCGTTTTCCAGCCTGAACGACCAGGCGCAGGAAAGCATGACCAGCATCCGTATGATCAAAGCCTTCGGGCTGGAGGATCACCAGTCCAACCAGTTTGCCGAGGTGGCGGCGCGTACCGGCGCGAAAAATATGCATGTGGCGCGCATCGACGCGCGTTTTGACCCGACCATCTATCTGGCCATCGGCGCCGCCAACCTGCTGGCTATCGGCGGCGGCAGCTGGATGGTGGTGAACGGGACGCTGACCTTGGGGCAACTGACCAGCTTTGTGATGTATTTGGGGCTGATGATTTGGCCGATGCTGGCGCTGGCGTGGATGTTTAATATTGTCGAACGCGGCAGCGCCGCCTACAGCCGCCTGCGCAGCCTGCTGGATGAGGCGCCGGCGGTGGTGGACGGCGAAGGTGATTTGCCGGCCGGGCGCGGTGAGCTGGCGGTGGATATCCGCCGTTTCCATTACCCGGAGAATCAGCACGCGGCGCTGCATGACGTCGCTCTGCGGCTTAAACCGGGGCAGATGCTTGGCCTGTGCGGCCCGACCGGCGCCGGGAAGACCACGTTGCTTTCCCTGATCCAGCGCCAGTTCGATATTGATGACGGGCAGATCTGCTACCACGGCATGCCGCTGACGACGCTGAAGCTGGACGCCTGGCGCGCCCGCCTGTCGGTGGTGAGCCAGACGCCGTTCCTGTTTTCCGACAGCGTGGCGAACAACATTGCGCTCGGCAAGCCGGATGCGACGCAGGAAGAGATTGAGCAGGCGGCGCGGTTGGCCAGCGTGCATGACGATATTCTGCGCCTGCCACAGGGGTATGAAACCGAAGTGGGCGAGCGCGGCGTGATGCTGTCCGGCGGGCAGAAACAGCGTATCTCCATTGCGCGCGCGCTGCTGCTGGATGCGGAGATTTTGATCCTCGACGATGCGCTGTCTGCGGTGGATGGTCGTACCGAGCACCAGATTCTGCATAACCTGCGCAGCTGGGGGCAGAACCGGACGGTGATCATCAGCGCGCACCGGCTCTCGGCATTGACCGAAGCCAGCGAAATCCTGGTCCTGCAGCATGGCAGCGTGGCGCAGCGCGGCCTGCACGCCGTTTTGGCGTCGCAGCCGGGCTGGTACCGCGATATGTATCGCTATCAGCAGTTGGAGGCCGCGCTGGATGAGGCGCCGGAAATCGGCGTGGAGATGTTAACCAATGAATAAAGTTCAGAAGCTGTGGCCGACGCTGAAGCGGCTGCTGGCTTATGGCTCACCGTATCGTAAACCGCTGGGACTGGCGGTGCTGATGCTGTGGGTGGCGGCGGCGGCGGAAGTGGCCGGCCCGATCCTCATCAGCTATTTTATTGATAACTATGTCGCCAAAGGGCAGCTGCCGCTGATGATTATCTGCGGGTTGGCGGGCGCTTACATCCTGCTGGAGATGCTGGCGGCGGCGCTGCACTATTTTCAGGCGATACTGTTTAACCGGGCGGCGGTCGGCGTGGTGCAGCGTCTGCGCACCGATGTGATGGATGCCGCGCTGCGCCAGCCGCTCAGCGCGTTCGATACCCAGCCGGTCGGCCAGCTGATCTCCCGCGTCACCAATGACACCGAGGTGATCAAAGATCTGTATGTGATGGTGGTGTCCACCGTGCTGAAAAGCGCGGCGCTGATCGGTGCCATGCTGGTGGCGATGTTCAGCCTCGACTGGCGCATGGCGCTGGTGGCGATCTGCATCTTCCCGGCGGTATTGCTGGTAATGGCGATTTATCAGTATTACAGCACGCCGATCGTACGGCGGGTGCGCAGCTATCTGGCGGATATCAACGACGGCTTTAACGAAGTGATCAACGGCATGGGGGTGATCCAGCAGTTCCGCCAGCAGGTGCGTTTCGGCGAGCGGATGAGCAACGCCAGCTGGTCGCACTATACCGCCCGTATGCAGACGCTGCGGCTGGATGGCTTTTTGCTGCGGCCGCTGCTGAGCCTGTTTTCTGCCCTGGTGCTGTGCGGCCTGCTGATGCTGTTTGGCTTTAGCGCCGAGGGCTCTATCGGCGTCGGGGTGTTGTACGCCTTTATCAACTATCTGGGACGGCTGAATGAGCCGCTGATTGAGCTGACCTCGCAACAGTCGATTCTGCAGCAGGCGGTGGTGGCCGGCGAGCGTATTTTCGAACTGATGGATCGCAGTCAGCAGCAGTATGGCGCCGATGAGCGCCCGCTGCAGAGCGGCCGTATCGATATCGACAACCTGAGTTTTGCTTACCGTTCTGACAAGAAGGTACTGCAACATATTCAGCTCAACGTGCCGTCGCGCGGTTTTGTGGCGCTGGTCGGCCATACCGGCAGCGGCAAGAGCACCCTGGCTAACCTGCTGATGGGCTACTACCCGGTGAGCGAAGGCGAAATTCGTCTGGATGGCCGGCCGTTGTCAAACCTGTCGCACCGTACGCTGCGACAGGGGATCGCCATGGTGCAGCAGGATCCGGTGGTGATCGCCGAGTCGGTGCTGGCGAACGTGACGCTGGGGCGGAATATCAGCGAAGAGGCGGTGTGGCAGGCGCTGGAGACGGTGCAGCTGGCGGAGCTGGTGCGCGGCTTGCCGCAGGGCATTCACACCCGGCTGGGCGAACAGGGCAATAATCTGTCGGTCGGCCAGAAGCAGTTGCTGGCGATGGCGCGCGTACTGGTGCAGGCGCCGCAGATTCTGATCCTGGATGAAGCGACCGCCAATATTGATTCCGGCACTGAACAGGCGATTCAGCGGGCATTACGGGCGATTCGCGAGCACACCACGCTGGTGGTGATTGCCCACCGTTTATCGACCATCGTTGATGCCGACGCCATTTTAGTGCTGCATCGCGGCCACGCGGTGGAGCAGGGCAACCATCAGCAGCTGCTGGCGCAGCGGGGCCGCTATTACCAGATGTATCAGCTGCAGCTGGCGGGTGAAGAGCTGGCGGCGGCGACCCGCGAAGACAGCCAGCCGGTCTAAACCCATCACGGCGTTATCCCGGCTGCGGTCGGGATAACGCACCATTATCAGGCACGTTAGCCGGTAAATTTCCCGCTTTGCACCGCAATGATACAGCGCGCACTACCGTGGTGCGCAAAAAACAACCAACAATCTCTCCTCCGCCCGCTTCTGCAGGCTCCCGCCGTCGGCAGACGGATAATCCGCTGAGTTTTCTCCTAAAACAATTTATGGCACAGCCTTTGCTTTATTCAGACTTATACCAGGGGTGAGTTTGGGTTTAATTGTGGAGGGGCAATATGAAGCTGGTTACCGTGGTGATTAAACCATTCAAGTTGGAGGACGTGCGTGAAGCCCTATCCTCAGTCGGTATTCAGGGGCTGACCGTCACTGAAGTAAAAGGGTTTGGCCGCCAGAAGGGGCACGCCGAGCTGTACCGCGGCGCCGAATACAGCGTCAACTTTTTACCCAAAGTCAAAATCGATATCGCCATTGCCGACGATCAATTAGACGAAGTGGTTGATGTGATTAGCAAAGCCGCTTACACCGGCAAAATTGGCGACGGCAAAATTTTTGTGGCCGAACTGCAGCGCGTGATTCGCATACGTACCGGCGAAACCGATGAAGCCGCGCTGTAAATACCGACTCAGCGACTGAAATGGGGATCAGACAATAATGAAAAAACGTTTATCCATGTTGGGCCTGAGTGCGGCAGCCCTGGCGCCTTCTCTGGCTCAGGCTGCTCCGGCGGCCATCGATAAGGCCGATAACGCCTTTATGATGATTTGCACCGCACTGGTGCTGTTTATGACTCTACCAGGTATCGCATTATTCTATGGCGGCTTGCTGCGCGGCAAGAATGTGCTGTCGATGCTCACTCAGGTGATGGTGACCTTTGCGCTGGTGTGCGTGCTGTGGGTGCTGTATGGCTACAGCCTGGCCTTCAGCGAGGGCAATGCGTTTTACGGCGGTTTCGACACCGCAATGTTGAAAGGCATCGGCATTGACAGCATTACCGGCTCTTATAGCCAACTGGTGCACGTGGCATTCCAGTGCTCCTTTGCCTGCATTACCGTGGCGCTGGTGGTGGGCGGGTTTGCCGAGCGTATCCGCTTTTCCGCGGTGATTATCTTCGCGGCGATCTGGTTCACCATCTCCTACCTGCCGATTGCCCATATGGTGTGGGGCGGCGGTTTCCTGGCGGCCGATGGCGCGCTGGATTTTGCCGGTGGCACGGTGGTGCATATCAACGCCGCCAGCGCCGGCCTGATTGGCGCTTACCTGTTGGGCAAACGCGCGGGCTTCGGCAAGGAGGCGTTCAAACCGCACAACCTGCCGATGGTCTTTACCGGCACTTCGATTCTGTATATCGGCTGGTTCGGCTTTAACGCCGGTTCCGCCGGCGAGGCCAATGGCGTTGCGGCATTAGCCTTCCTGAACACGGTGGTCGCCACCGCCGGCGCCATCCTTTCCTGGGTGTTTGCCGAATGGCTGGTGCGCGGCAAACCGTCGCTGCTGGGCGCCTGTTCCGGCTGTATTGCCGGGCTGGTTGCCGTTACGCCGGCGGCGGGTACCGTCGGCGTTGGCGGCGCGCTGATTATCGGCCTGGTCGGTGGGGTCGCCGGCCTGTGGGGCGTGGTGACGCTGAAGAAATGGCTGAATGTGGATGATACCTGTGACGTCTTTGGCGTACACGGCGTGTGTGGCATCGTCGGCTGTCTGCTGACCGGGGTATTCACCGCCTCTTCACTGGGAGGCACCGGCTATGCGGAAGGCGTCACCATGGGGCATCAGGTGTGGATCCAACTGCTCAGCGTGATCATTACGCTGATCTGGTCCAGCGTTGCCGCGTTTATCGCCTTCAAGATCGCCGGTGTGCTGGTGGGGCTGCGTGTGCCGGAAGAGCAGGAGCGCGAAGGGCTGGATATCAACAGCCACGGCGAAAGCGCCTACAACCAGTAAATCGATAATAAAATAATGATGAAGCAACAAAGGCGATGGCAACATCGCCTTTTTTCTTGGCCGGCGTTATGCCGTATGGCGGCGCATCACCCCTTCCTGCACCGTGCTGGCGACCAGCACGCCGTCGCGGGTATAGAACTGCCCGCGAACAAAACCGCGAGCGCTGGATGCCGAGGTGCTTTCCACCGCGTAGAGCAGCCAGTCATCCATGCGGAACGGCCGGTGGAACCACATGGAGTGGTCGATGGTCGCTACCTGCATCCCCGGCTCCAGGAAGCCGACGCCGTGCGGCTGCAGCGCCGTCGGCAGGAAGTTCAGATCGGAGGCATAGCCCAGCAGATACTGGTGAATACGCGCATCATCCGGCATGGCGCCGTTCGCGCGCAGCCAGACGTAGCGGTACGGCTCGTCCACCTTGCCCTGCAGCGGGTTATGGAATTTTACCGGGCGCACTTCCAGCGGTTTCTGGCTGGTAAACTTATCACGCACCTTTTCCGGCAGCATATGCGCCAGCTGCTGCGCGATTTCTGATTCGGACATCAGGCCTTCCGGCTGCGGCACGTCAGGCATGGTGTTCTGGTGTTCGAAGCCGCTTTCCGGGCTTTGGAACGAGGCCGTCATATAGAAAATGGGTTTGCCGTTCTGAACGGCGCTGACCCGGCGGGCGCTGAAACTGTTGCCATCGCGCAGCGTTTCGACGTCGTAGACGATAGCTTTGCTGCTGTCGCCCGGGCGCAGGAAGTAGCTGTGGAACGAGTGCACGCTGCGCTCGGCCGGTACCGTATCTTTGGCGGCGTACAGCGCCTGACCGACCACCTGACCGCCGAATACCTGGCGTAAGCCCAGATCCTCGCTTTGCCCGCGGAACAGGCCCTCTTCGATTTTTTCCAACTTGAGCAGCTCAAGAAGGTTTTGCAATGCCTGGCTCATAAAAGGTCATCCTTCTAATAATTGTTTTGTGTAGTGTGCGGAAGATCACGGTAAGCCGCAACCGGCTAAATCCGACTACTGTTGCCATAGTATGAACCTCACACAACGGGGCGCAAAGTGATTACCGACACCCGTTTATTGTTTCCTATTCGGAATCTTTTCTGTTCATTTATGCCAACAATGTTTCCATCTTGTCGGTGTTAGCATTCCGGCATGGGGTTACGCGCCGTGGGTGGCGGAGCCGTGTGAAACAACACATTCAGGACATATGATGAGCAAATTACTGGTACTTAGATCCAGCATTATGGGCGTGGGTTCCCAGAGCAATGCGTTGATTGATGACTTTTTGGCGACGCGTCGGGCGAAAGGCCTGGATGACGAGATTATCGAACACGACCTGACGGCACTGAATTTACCGGTGCTGGATGGCGAGTTATTCAGCGCCATGCGCGGAGCTCAGACGCTTAGCGAGCGGGCGCAGAGGGTGGTGGCGCTGTCAGACCGGCTAATTGCTGAGCTGAAAGCGAGCGACGTGCTGCTGATTGGTGCGCCGATGTATAACCTGAATGTACCGACGCAGCTAAAAAATTGGTTCGACCTGGTGGTCCGCGCCGGTATGACGTTCAAATATACCGCCAATTATCCTGTGGGATTGGTTGAGGGCGTGAGGGCGATCGTCGTCAGTCCACGCGGCGGGGTGCATGTCGATCGGCTTACGGATGCGGTGACACCCTATCTGCGCGCCGTGCTGGGGTTGATTGGCGTGAATGATGTCGAGTTTATCTATGCGGAGGGGCTGGATGCCAGACCGCACGGACGAGCGCAGGGCATTGCCGAGGCGCAGGCTGCCATTGCTGCGCTGGCGTAAAGTTTCCTCGCTAGTTGGCGGGGGCTTCTGCCGCCGCCATTCTGGCGGGCAGTTCGCTGAGCAGGCGCTCGACCGCAATCCTGACCTTGAGCGGCAGCCGCACGGTGCGCGGCCAAACGGCATAAACCGGCCAGTGGCCACTGTGGTGCGCGGTCAGAATGGCCCGTAGCGCGCCGGTGGTTAACGCATCGCGCACCAGCCAGTAGGGGAGCCAGGCAATGCCGCACCCGGAGAGCGCAGCGTCTTTGATGGCCTGCATATCATCCATCATCAGTTTTGCCTGCGGTGTGAGTTCCGACATTTCTTCCTGAGCGCCGCTGATACGCCATTTCTGCAGACGGCCGGCGCGGGTATAGGCAATGGCGGCGTGTTGCCCAAGATCCTCTGCCGATAGCGGTTCGCCGGCCCGCGCGAGATAGTCCGGTGCGGCGCAAAACACCATGCTGTGCGTCGCCAGCTGACGAGCGATCAGACTACCGCTGTCTGCGAGTTCGCCGATGCGGATCGCCAGATCGAAGCCTTCTTCCGTCAGATCGATCACCCGATCGCTGAACGCCATATCCAGCTGTAACCCGGGGTGCTCCTGCGCCAGCGCCGTCAACAGCGGCGCGATGCAGAGATGGCCAAGCAGCACCGGTACGGAAACGCGCAGGCGTCCGCTGACCTGCAGGCTGTCGCCAGCCAGTAGATCTTCCGCCTGCTGGATCTCGTTAACGGCGCGCCGACAATGGTCGTAATACAGCATGCCTTGTTCGGTCAGGCTTTGGCTGCGGGTCGTGCGGTTAAACAGGGTGACGCCCAGACGCGCTTCCAGACGGGCGATGGTTTTGGTGACGGCAGAACGCGTCAGGTAGAGATTTTCCGCCGCACGGGAAAAGCTGCCGGCTTCAGCGGCGGCCAGAAAAATCGGAATGCTGTTCATATCACTTTTCATCGCGTCCCTACCGGCAGTCGATCGTTGCGGGCAATAGTACAACCCTGTTTTCCTGCTGTCAGTTTCAATGTGTTTGCGCGTGCTTTCCACCGCTGTACGGGCTGATTAATCGGCAGGCGGATGAGAATGTCTCAGAGTTTTGTGCTAGGTTTAAGGGGTAAGACGGCGTAAGCCGCCAATTTGTTGATAATAAAGAAGGAGACCGCTCGATGAAATTCTGGCAAATCCTTGCTGGGGCCGCCGCCGTGACGCTGGCCGGCTGTGCCCAGAATGGCGCAGATGCCCCGACATCGGCAGCAGGAAGCCCGGCGACCGCACAACAAATGCAGGTGACCGGCCCTGCGGTGACGGGGACGGTCAATATCGCCCAGCGTATTGCCTTGCCGCCGCATGCGGTGCTGACGGTCACGCTGTCCGATGCCTCGCTGGCGGACGCACCGTCCAAGGTGATCGCTCAGCGGGTGATCCGTACTGAAGGCCAGCAGGCGCCGTTTACCTTTGCCGTTCCCTACAACCCGGCGGATATCCAGCCGAATGCCCGCGTCATACTGAGTGCGGCGGTAACCGTTGACGGGCAACTGAGCTTTATCACCGACACGATTCAGGAAGTCGTCAACCGCAACGGCACCCACGCCGACCTGCAACTGGTGCCGGTGCAGAACGTACCGGTACAGGCGGCATCAACCGCGATGCCGTAACGGCGTTACCCGATGGTGTTTTCCGCTGCCTTTGGCTTACTGGCTAAAGGCAGCGTTATTATGGCCGCCAGCCGAAACGGGCAAAGTCCACCGCGCCTTCGGCATCGAACATAATTCCTTCCGCCAGCAGCGCCTGCCGCTGCCGCTGAAAATCCTCGCCACGCAACGAGATCTTGCCGTGCCGGTTGATCACCCGGTGCCAGGGCAGGGTGCTGCCCGCCGGCAGTTTCTTCAGTATACCGCCAACCTGGCGCGCCGCCCGCGGTGAGCCGGCCAACTGGGCCACGTCGCCATAGGCAATCACCTTGCCGCAGGGAATGGCGGCGACGACGTGAAAGACGCGCTGGCGGAAAGTCGGGTCTGTGGATTCCATAGAGATAAATACGCCGTATTGCTGTCGGACTGGCAGTGTGCCACAGGCCGGTTGGGTAAGAAAACAGCGGTTGGTCCCGGTCGGCTTGCTATTTCAGATGCCATCACCGATAATGCCCACCGCTTCGCAGTATGGAAGCCGTCAATGGGGGCCCTGTTGGTTCTCCCGCAACACTAACTTGTGAACTCGGTCAGGTCCGGAAGGAAGCAGCCGCAGCAGGTGACGTGTGTGCCGGGATGTAGCTGGCAGGGCCTCCACCATTTCTGCCATCCGATTGCTTTCCCCCCTATTTTTTAGCCTGGTGCCGTGGGTTTTCCCGTTCTTCCCGGCGCGCGAACGCACATCCCGCAACGTTCCCCATACGCTTGCCAAGCCGAAAGCGGTTACCTATTATCCTTCGTCTATGGACATTAACCTGCCTGGTTTTATCCCCGCACTGTTGCCCGTCGCGCTTTCTCCCGGCGCGAGTTTCACGCTGGCGATGAACGGCGCGCTGGCGGACGGCCGCCAGGGATTGCTCAGAACGCTGCTCGGTACGGCGCTGGGCATCTACACCCATGCACTCCTGATTGGCCTTGGCGTTACCGCCGTATTGGCGGCGTCGCCGGCGGCGTTCGGCGTGCTGAAAATAGCCGGCAACCTGTACCTGCTCTGGCTGGGGATTCAACTGATCCGCAGCGGCGTTTCCGCACGGCGGCTGGCGCTGAATAGCGGTCGGGGGAGCGTCACGTTGAAGAGCGCGTGGTTGCTCAATGTGCTGAACCCAAAAGCCATTATGTTCTATCTGACGGTGGTGTCGCAGTTTGCCGGGCGGCACGGGGAGCTTGGCAACTATTTGCTGCTGGCTTCGGTACATATTGCGGTAATGAGCGTCTGGCTGATTGCGGTCAGCTATGCGCTGGTGTTCTCCGCCAGAAAAGCCGATCCCCTGACGCTGAAAAAGTACATCAATATCGGTGGAGGCATGCTGCTGGTGTTTTTCTCCCTGGGCAGCCTGCTTCATCATTAGAACGCTGGAAAAAAGGATGACGGATGAAAGTTTATACTTTCCCAAAAAGCCGCTCGTTACGCGTGCTGTGGGCGCTTGAAGAGTTACATCTGGATTATGAGACGGTACGCGTCAATCTGCTGTCTGCCACGCCGGAAATCCGTTCACCCCATCCGCAGAATAAGGTGCCGGTGCTGGACGATAAGGGATTCCTCATTTTTGAAAGCGCGGCTATCTGTAAGTATGTGTGTGCCAAGACGGCAGGGCAGTGTTTATATCCTGCCGAACTCCGCGCTAATGCCCGCGTTGAGCAATGGATGAGCTTTGCACTGACCGAACTGGAGCCGCCGCTCTGGTCTTTGTTGAAGCATGTGGCATTACTTCCTGATGCGCTCAAGGTTGCTGCGGTGGCAGAAGTGGCCCGGCGGGAGGCGGAGAGTGCCATTAAGTGTCTTGAACATCAGTCTATTGCATCGTGGATTACGGGGGACACATTCACGATTGCCGATATCTTTGTCGCCCAAAACCTGATGTGGGCAAAAGCGTGCGGGATTCCTCTGCCGACCGTGTTTGAGGAGTATCTGCTGCGTTGTCAGACGCGGGAGGCCTATCAACAAGCCGTGATCAGGAATAATGGCTGACTGGCAGGCAATGAAAAGGGCGCGGTCCGCGCCCTTGCTGGCAGTCTTACGGCACGCTGCCGATCAGCCCGGATAAATACCGCGGTCCTTACGGGCCAGCAGGATACGTTCGCAGGCGACGATATAGGCGCTGGTACGCAGTGAACAGTTCTTTTCTTCGGCTTTATCGCACACGTGGGCGATGGCGTCGGTCATGATTTTGTCCATGCGCTGGTTGATTTCCTCTTCGCTCCAGAAGAAGCTGGCCATATCCTGCACCCACTCGAAGTAACTGACCGTTACCCCGCCGGCGTTACAGATTACGTCAGGCACCACCAGGATCCCGCGCTCGGCCAGTACGTCATCCGCTTCCGGGTAGGTTGGGCCGTTGGCGCCTTCCAGAACCAGTTTGCAGCTGAGGTTCTCCGCGCGTTCGCGGGTGATTTGTCCTTCCAGCGCCGCCGGGATCAGAATATCCATCTGCAGCGTCCAGAACTCCTCTTTGGCAATTTCCTGCGCGCCAGGGAAGCCGGCAATCTGTTTGCTTTCGGCTTGCCAGACGGTCAGCTCGGTTAAATCGATGCCGGCTTCGTTGTACAGCGTTGCCGAGTGGTCCTGTACGGCCACAATGCGTGCGCCCGCTTTCTCAAACAGGCGAGCCGCTTCACTGCCCACGTTGCCGAAGCCCTGCAGCGCGATTTTGGCGCCTTCAATCTCAATGCCGGAACGTTTGGCGACTTCGCAGCCGGTAATAAATACGCCGCGGCCGGTGGCTTTTTCACGGCCGAGAGAGCCGCCCAGGTGGATCGGTTTACCTGTCACCACGCCGGTGATTGTGGTGCCGTGGTTCATGGAGTAGGTATCCATCATCCAGGCCATCACTTTGCCGTTGGTGCCGACATCCGGTGCGGGAATATCTTTCTGCGGGCCGATAATCAGGCCGATCTCGCTGGTATAACGGCGGGTCAGCCGCTCCAGTTCCCCTTCAGACAGGGAGAAAGGATCGACGCGGATACCACCTTTGGCGCCGCCGTACGGCAGGTTCAAGGCTGCGCACTTGATGGTCATCCAGGCTGAAAGCGCCATCACTTCATTGAGATCCACATCGGGGTGATAACGCACGCCGCCTTTGCCCGGGCCGCGCGACAGGTTGTGCTGTACGCGATAGCCCTCGAAATGGCGGATGGTGCCGTCATCCATTTGCAGCGGAATATCGACGATCAGCGCGCGCTTAGGGTGGCGCAGCGTTTCGATCCAATGGGCCAGGTCACCCAGATGGGGCGCGACGCGGTCGATTTGGCGCAGATAGGTTACCCAAGGAGAGGTGGAGCTTTCGGAAGCGTAAGATAACTTTTCCATAATAGGCCTGTTTTACCAAAAATTATGTTGTGTAGACGTGGAAAGTTAGTGCAATGAACGGTACGCGCTTAACGTTAACACTATTTTAAAAATATGCTATCTCCCGGCAGAGGAAATAACTGGATTTAAGCCGCCGGGCAGCATGATTAAGTGAATAAAAAGTCATTTCTATTGCCCACATATACCGCATATTTATTCAATTTGCGCGCTATTTAGTGAATAAAGTGTGAAATTATGTCTATTTTTCAGAATATTGAAGGTTATCAAAAAGTGAATAAATTGATGTTATTTCGTATTGACTTTATTTCGTTAGCAGACACAGCATTAAGGTACGCAACCAAAAAGGTATTGGTAATGACCTGCTAACCGTCTGGTTTTTCCTGTTCCCTCTCAGTCGCGATGAATTTTTCTCTCAGCGCAACGGGTAGGCGTGCATTAAAAAAACGTATGCAGCGTCCCGTTTACCCGGGCCGCCGGCGGGTTGACTGTGGGCATTCATCATGGAAAGGAGCGCGATGCAATAGGGGGGAACGAAGACGCGGTTGGTGCTTTTTACCCGCTTTTTTTATTCCTGCCGGACGTGTTGCCACGTTCCGTCAGCTTGGTTAGGGAGCGCAGTAGTGATTATTTTTCGACCCGTTCGGGAAGACGATCTGAATGGCATCATGCGGCTGGCATCACGCGCGGGCGTCGGGCTGACGTCGTTGCCCAATGACAGGGCGCGGCTGGAAGCACGCATTCGCCGCAGTATCGATACCTTCGCCGGCAAGTTACCGCGCGCTCAGCAAGGGTTTCTGTTCGTGCTGGAAGACACCGAGAGCGCGTGCGTGGCGGGCGTCAGCGCGATTGAAGTTGCGGTAGGGCTGGATGAGCCGTTCTATAACTTCCGCCTGCAGCGTACGGTGCGGGCCTCGAAAGAGCTGGGCGTGTATAAGGACCTTGAACTCCTCAATCTGAGCTATGACCATACCGGCCACAGCGAACTCTGCACCCTGTTCCTCGATCCGGAATATCAAAAAAATCGTAATGGGCTGCTGCTGTCCAAGGCGCGCTTCCTGTTTATTTCAGCCTTCAGGAGCTGGTTTTCCTCCCATATTTTTGCCGAACTGCGCGGGCTGCTTGATGACAACGGCCATTCGCCTTTCTGGGATGCGCTGGGCCACCATTTTTTTGCTATTCCTTTTGCCGAAGCAGACCGCCTCAGCGGCAGCGGTATGAAAACTTTCATTGCCGAACTGATGCCGTCCTACCCGATTTACGTCTCTCTGCTGCCGGACAGCGCCAGGCAAGCCATCGGGCAGGTGCACACGCAAACGGCGCCGGCCAGGGCGATCCTGGAAAAAGAGGGATTCAGTTGGCAGGGGTCAGTCGATATTTTTGATGCCGGCCCGGTGCTGGAGGCTGAAACCGATAAGCTCAAGGCGATTCGCCGCGTGCAACGTACGTCGGCGCATCAGCTGACGCTCGATCCGACATCGCCGGTGATTGTCGCTAATAACCAGTTTGCCCATTTCCGCGCGCTGTTGATCGCGGCGGAAGAAGCGCAGACGCTTGGCCAGCCGTTGCTGGATGCGTTGCAAAGCGGCGAACGGGATCCGCTCCACGTGCTCACACTTAACCCTTAGGAAAGAGACGCTTATGACCGTAAAAACGCAGTGGATGTCGGGCGCTGAAGCCAACTTTGACGGCCTGGTCGGGCCTACGCATCACTATGCCGGGCTCTCCGTCGGTAATGAAGCCTCGCAGAACAACCGCGACGGGCTGTCCAACCCCCGTCAGGCGGCGCTGCAGGGGCTGCATAAAATGAAAGCGCTGGCAGACCGGGGATATATTCAGGGCATTCTGCCGCCGCAGCCGCGGCCCAATGTTGCCGCGTTGCGCGCGCTGGGCTTTCAGGGGACGGATGCGCAGATTGTGCAGCGCGCCGCCGCTGACGCGCCGCAGCTGCTGTCGGCCTACAGTTCGGCCTCATCGATGTGGACCGCCAATGCCGCCACGGTTTCCCCGTCGGCCGACAGTGCGGACGGCAAACTGCACTTCACCGTCGCCAACCTGAATAACAAACTGCACCGTGCGCAGGAAGCGCCGGTCACCTCGGCGATTCTGCGCGCCACCTTCGCCGATGAGCGTTACTTCTGCCATCACGCGGCCCTGCCGCAGCAGAGCGACTTCGGCGATGAAGGCGCGGCCAACCATAACCGGCTGTGTCAGAACTATAACCAGCAGGGGCTGCAGCTGTTCGTTTACGGCCGGCGCGCCTTTGGCGGCGGGCCGGCACCGGTCAGGTATCCGGCCCGTCAAACGCTGGAGGCCTGTCAGGCGGTGGCGCGGCTGCATCAACTGAAGCCGGAATACACGCTCTATGCGCAGCAGAACCCGGCGGCCATCGACAGCGGGGTATTCCATAACGATGTGATTGCGGTCAGTAACCGTAACGTATTGTTCCATCATCAGCATGCGTTTCTGAACCAGCAAGAGGTGCTGGCGGCGCTGCGCGAAAAAGCCGACGCGCTGGAACTGCCGTTTATCAACGTCGAGGTGCCGCAGGAGCGGGTCAGCCTGGAGGATGCGGTGGCCTCATACCTGTTCAACAGCCAGTTGCTCAGCAAGCCGGACGGGAAAATGCTGATCGTGGTGCCGGAAGAGTGTCGCCAGCGCGCCAACGTCTGGGAATACCTCAGCGATCTGACGCGCGACGGACGCTCGCCCATTGATGAAGTTGCGGTATTCGATCTGCGTGAGAGCATGCGCAACGGCGGCGGGCCGGCGTGCCTGCGCCTGCGGGTGGCGTTGAACGATGCCGAACTGTCCGCCGTCAACGCTGCCAGTCTGATGAATGATGAACGCTATCACCGCCTGACGCAGTGGGTCGAAAAACATTATCGCGACCGGCTGCACGCCCGCGACCTGGCCGATCCCCACCTGTTGTATGAGGTGCGGCAGGCGCTTGACGAGCTCACGCAAATTTTACGCCTTGGCTCAATCTATGATTTCCAGCGCTAGGGTGCCGGAAATGAATCACGCGGTCGGCGACGATACGCCTGGCTGACTGCGCTATCACCAACCTGTTTGCAGCTGCGCCCTGCCGCGCCGCATCTCGCTTTGCCAGATTGATGAAGGAATAGCCATGACACAGCATAAACCTGAAGGGCAGACGACGTCTGCCCCGCAGAAACTGACGCGCGGCCTCGGTGAGCGTCATATCCAGATGATCGCGCTTGGCGGCGCGATTGGCACCGGCCTGTTTATGGGGGCGGGCAGAAATATCGCCATCTCCGGCACGTCGATCCTGCTTATCTATGTACTGGTCGGTTTTTTTACCTATATGGTGATGCGGGCGATGGGGGAGGTGCTGCTGTCAAAGCTGGACTACCGCTCGTTTGCCGATTTTGTCGGTGATTACCTCGGCCCGCAGGCCAGCTTCTTTTTAGGCTGGACCTACTGGCTGAGCTGGGTGGTGACCTGCATTGCCGACGTGGTAGTGTGCGGCAGCTATATGCAGTATTGGTTTCCGGAAATGTCGGCCTGGATCCCGGCGTTATTCACTCTTGGCCTGCTGTGCCTGTTTAACCTGCTGTCGGTGAAAATGTTTGGCGAGGCGGAGTTCTGGTTCGCCTTGATCAAGGTTATCACCATTATCGCGCTGATCCTGACCGGCGGCTGGATGATTGCCTCCGGCTGGACATCGCCGGACGGCGTGCAGGCCTCGCTGACGCATATCACCGATCCGCAGGTGTTTATGCCGCATGGCATCACCGGTTTTCTGGCAGGCTTTCAGATTGCGATCTTCTCCTGCACCGGTATTGAACTGCTGGGGACGATGACCGCGGAAACCAAAGATCCGCAGAAGATCCTGCCGCGCGCCATTAACTCGCTGCCGCTGCGGATTATTATTTTTTATCTGCTGTCGATGATTGTGATTATCGGCGTGACCTCATGGCCGGGGATCTCGCCGGATAGCAGCCCTTTTGTGACGCTGTTTGACAAGGCCGGTTTGCCCGCGGCGGCGGCGATGATTAATTTTGTCGCGTTGACGTCGGCAATGTCGTCGGCGAACAGCGGCGTCTATTCCAGTACGCGTATGCTGTACGGCCTGTCGGTGGAAAAGCATGCCCACGGGCAGTTTCGCATCCTGTCGCGCACCACTCGCATCCCGGTGCGCAGCCTGCTGTTCTCCTGTTTTTGTATGTTAAGCGGCACGCTGTTGTTGTTCCTGGTGCCCAATGTGATGACGCTGTTTACCATCGTCTCGACGCTGGCCGCGATTATGGTGGTGTACAGCTGGATGATGATCCTGATCGCCTATCTGGCATACCGCAAAAAGTCCCCCGAACTGCATGAGCGGTCGATGTTTAAAATGCCGGCGGGCGTGTTGATGAGCTGGGTGACGCTGCTGTTCTTCGCCTTTACCATCTTCATCATGCTGTTTGATCCGGATACCCGCAAGGCGCTTATCGCCACGCCGGCGTGGTTTATTATGCTGTGGCTGTTCTGGCGTATGAAACAGAAGAAAGAAGCGCGCTATGTTGCCTTAGAGCGCAGTCTATAACCCCGCTTGGAATCAGAGGGCCTCATGGCCCTCTTACCGCTGTAAATATGCCGCTGTCTCCGCCCTGTGTTTCGTTGCCGCCCTTGTCCGCTATCAGTCATCCTCTCCCAAATACGTTGGTTTAAAAAACATGTAATGCAATGAATTAACGTGAAAATGTTAGTTTTACGCGGATTGACAGCGGCTGAAGAAAATCATCTTATAGCGCCACGTTTTTTACCCAAAGGTAACCTGCGATGAAGAAATCTTTCTTGTGTTTGTTGGCCGTGACGATGTCTGGCTGTCAACTGGGCGATCCGCGGCCGCCAATGGAGCGGGCCGCAGTTAGCGTCGTAGCGAATCAGGTATGCATCAGGGTGCAACCGGAAGGTGATGAAACGATCGGTGCTATTTATATTGAGGAAATAGGCAACGTCAGCCACAAAATGGATAAGCGGTTCGGGGAAAACGACAGCGGGCGACTGGCCGTGTCGGCGGATGATTGCGTGCCCACGCAGGGCTATCAGTTTACGCTGGGCCGGGCATACAACGTTGCCGTCGAACTCTATTCGGCCAGTAAGGCGAAAAATTACATCGCTCCTCACCGGCGCGATTTTGCCGTGCAACTTTCCGTATGGCGGGATAACCGTGGTGTGCTGCAGGCGGCGCCGCAGTATTAAACCACGGCATCGGCCTGCGCCGATGCCGCTGAGATTAATGCCTGACCAGCGTAGCGAAGTAGTAGACCAGCGGGATTGCCAGCAAGTACAGGCCTGCCGGCACCTCGCGCCATTTCCCGGCGATCGCCTTGATAATGATATAAAACAGCAGCCCGCCGGCGATTCCGGTGCCGAAGCTGTTGGCGATCAGCGTGATCATCACCATCATCAGCACCGGCAGGCCGTCGGTAAAGTTGGCTAAATCGACCTTGCGCAGTCCGCTGAACATATTCAACCCGATCAAAATCAGCGCCGGGGCGGTCGCCTCTTTGGGGATCATCAACGCTACCGGGGTAAAGAGCAGCATCAGCAGGAACATGACGGCGGCGGCGAGCGAGGTCAGCCCGGTCTTACCGCCGGCTTCAGCGGCGGCGGAAGATTCGATCAGCGCCGTTGCCGCCGGAATACCGACCCAGGGACCCAGCGCGGCGGCGATGGAGTCCACCATAAAGGGGCGGTTGATCTGCGGCATATTGCCGTGTTCGTCCAGCAGACCGGCTTCGCCGCCGACCGCCAGCGTGGTGCCCATGGTAGAGAAGAACTCGGAGGCGAAAAAGACGAACAGGAACGGCAGGAAGGCGATATTCAGCGCCCCCAGCATATCCACCTGCGCCCAAACCGGCGTCAGCGCGTGCGGCGCGGCGATAAAACGGGCGGGCAATTGGGTGACGCCGAACGGAATGCCGATCAGCGTGGCGAACAGTATCGCCCACAGGATAGCGCCGGGAATTTTTCTTGCCTGCAGGGCGATGGCTAAAAACAGCCCGGCCAGCGCCACCAGCGCGCCCGGCGCGGTGAAATCCCCCAGCATCAGGGCGTTGGATTTGGCGTTGGCCAGCACCAGCCCGGAGTTACGAAAGCCCAGCACGGCGACGAACAGGCCGATTGACGCGGTCAGACCTAGCTTTATCGACTGCGGTACGGAACGGGTCACCACTTCCCGCAGCCCGAACAGGGTCAGCGCAAAAAACAGGATACCTGACCAGCAGGCGATCCCCAGCCCGATCTGCCAGCTGATGCCCTCACTGCCGGCCAGCGTCACGCCGACCAGGACCGAACCGCCGATGCCCGGCCCGACGATAAACGGCAGGTTGCCGTAAAACGCCATCAGCAGCGTACCGGCGACAAAGACCAAAATCGTACCGGTGGTTGCCGCGCCTTTATCCATGCCGCCAACCGCCAGCAGGCCGGGGATCACCACCAGCAGGTAGGCGGCCGCCAGAAAACCGGTGACGCCCGCCAGGCACTCGCTTTTAACCGTACTGCGCCGGGCGTGCAGTTGAAAACGTCGTTGTAACCAGCTCCCCGGTGCTGGAGCATTCACTGAATTATCGGCCATTTAAGGCTCTCCTGTTTTGTAACCCGAACCGTGACGGCCGGGTAGGCATCATCATTATTATGTTTATTTTCAGGCCGGCGTTTCCCAGCAGGCGACCAGCGGATTGACAATCTGGCGCGTGGTGCCGTCGGTCAGACCAAGATCGGTCAGGTGCGGCCCGGCGTTACAGGCCAGACAGGTGCCCTCGATGGCCTTGAAGACCCGGTAGGGCGGTTCCCAGTCGGCGATTTTGGCGCTAAGGTCGCGCAGGTTTTTGAACTGCTGCGCGAGTTCGGCCGGCGGCAGATCCGATAGCATACCGGCGATAGGCATGGCGACCTGCGCCAGTATTTCGCCGTTCTGGCTGAGTGCCATGCCGCCGCCGCTGGCGATCAGCGCGTTGGCCGCAATCGCCATATCCTGCGGATCGCGCCCCAGCACCACCAGGTTATGCGAGTCGTGAGAGTAGCTGGTGGCGATGGCGCCGCGCAGCTCTCCCCAGCCTTCCAGCAGCGCCAGCTGCGGTATCGCCTGATGGCGACCGTGACGGTGCTGCACCCAGATCAGGCTGAAGCCGGCCGGCAGCTGTACCTGGCCGTCACGCACCTCCACCGTGGTTTCACCCCACTGGGTAAAGCGCGCGCCTTTGATATGGCGCAGCGTGGCCTGCCCGTGCCTGATGTTTGGCACCTTCAGGACAAACGCCTGTGCCGCCGGCGGCGCCAGGCGCAGGGTATCGCGCGGTACGCTGAGCTGCGGATTGTCGGCCACCGGCGTCAGCATTTTGCCGTGCTGGGCGCTGCAGCGCCCGGAAACGTATACCCGGCGGGCGCAAAGCTGTTCCAGTGTGTCAAACACCACCAGATCGGCACGTCGCCCGGCGGCGATCAGCCCCAGATCGTTGCGTTGCAGGCGGATGGCGGCGTTAAGCGTTGCCATCCTCAGGGCGTCAGTTGACGGCAGGCCGTGCTCGATCAGCATATTCAGCAGGGCGATAATGCCGCCTTTTTCCAGCAGCGTATCCGGCGGAACGTCATCGGTGCAGACGGTGATCTGGGACGACAGGTGCGGCAGGCTTTTCAGCGCCGCGACGATATCCGGCAGCAGATAAGGGTGAGAGCCGCGAATTTCCAGGGTCAGGCCGGCGCGCAGTTTTTCCAGTGCGTCATCAGCCGAGGTCAGCTCATGGTCGGAGGTGACGCCGGCAGCGAGGTACGCCTGCAGCTCAGCACCGCTCAGGCCGCGGGCATGGCCTTCAATCAGTTTGCCGCTGTTGAGGCCGGCGCTTAAGATCTCCATCATCCGTTCGCTGCCGTTGAGCACGCCGTGCATATCCATCACTTCGGCGACGCCGGCCACCTCTGGCCAGCCCAGCATGGTTTCCATTTCCTGGCCGGCAAAATCCGCCCCGGACATCTCCAACCCGGGCGTTGACGGCACGCTGGACGGCGCTGCGCAAATGACCCGCAGCGGCAGATCGCGGCTGGCGTCAATGGCGTAACGTACGCCGGCGACGCCGAGTACGTTGGCCAGCTCATGCGGGTCCCAGAAGATGGTGGTGGTGCCTTGTGCGACAACGATTTCCGCGTAGCGCGCCGGCGGTAAATGGGAGCTTTCAACGTGCACATGGGTATCGATCAGCCCCGGGCTGAGATAGGCGCCGTTTAAATCATGCGTATCGTGTGCGGCGGAGAAGGCGCCGCAGGGGTGTACGCTGGCAATCAGCACGCCGACGATGCCGACATCGGCCGGGCGAATTTCGCCGGTAGCCATATCGACGATGCGGGCGTTGGTCAGCAACAGATCGAACGGCGTTTTCCCCAGCGCGGCGGCAATGGCGCGTTGACGTTCGTGGAGGCTGACGGAGGAGGAGGCCATGATAATTACCCTGAAAAATGACAGGGCTGTTACTCTAGGGGGGAGCGCGGAGTTTGCACAGATGATTTATTTTATCGCGCGATAAGAAACGTTTATGCTGTAGCAAACGTTTACCCCGTAATGTGGCGGACAGTTGCGATGTTTGAACCCTGGCGCCGGCTTCCCGCGCTTTCCCTGAAACAGATTCAGTATTTTGTCACACTGGCCAGGCTGCGGCATTTTACCGATACCGCGCACCGCTTGGCGATCAGTCAGCCGGCGCTGAGCAGTGCGTTACGACAGATAGAATCGGTGCTGGGCGGACGGTTGGTCAATCGCACCGCGTCGGCGGTGACATTAACCGAGCTGGGAGCCGCGATTTTGCCGCATGCCGAACGATTGCTGAATGTGGCGCAGGCGTCGTTTGATGATATGCAGAAAATTATGCTGGACGGGGGCGACGGTACGCTGCGTATCGGCTTGGTGCCGTCGGTGGGCAGCCTTTTGTTTCCCGCGGTGCCGCAATTATTGATGCAGTATTTTCCCCGTTTGCGCGTGGAATATCACGATCAGACCAATGATTCTTTATTGACGCAGTTGGACAACGGGCAGATTGACTTCGGCATTGGCGCTCTTGACCGTTCGGTACCGGCGACGCTGGAAATTCACCCGTTGCTGGAAGACCCGTTTATCGTGGTGGCGCATCGCGACGATCCCCTGGCGGAATCTCATCATGTGCCCTGGCGACAGTTAATCGGCCGGGATATTGCGCTCTTTTCCAAAGGGAACGTCAGCCGGTTGGTGACGGCGCTGGCGGAAACCCATCGGCTTAATTTCACCCCCCGTTATCAGGTCGATTTTCTGGAGACCTTATATGGGCTGGTGCGTTCGCAATTAGCGGTGACCATTTTGCCGCAGTTGTATACTACGCATTTGCATGATGATGAATTAGCGCTGGTCCATTTACAACAGCCGTTGCTGAGCCGCAGCGTCGCACTGATGCGCGCCAGGCAGGGAATACGCTCACCGTTAATTGAAGAGTGCTTCCAATTAATCCTGCAGAACTTTCAATGTCAAAACCGAGACGGTTAAAAATAAGAAAATAGCCAAAGGGGATTTATCATTGAGGCCGATAGCGGCATCGGCTCAACGCAGTTGAACGACTGATTATCTTACATATTTCCAAACAGACGTTGGGATTTTGTCGTACAGCTTATTCATGGTGAGTTCCGCCAGACGGTGATCGGCTGCGGAGTAAAACAGTTCTAGCTCATCATCGGATAGCGCGTACTTGTTTTTTTCAATCACTCTCTCAAGAGTATCTATAGTGGTGCATTTACGTAAACGCATCAGATAGTCGGTTTTTGTCATGATAGCCTTATAGTCATTAATCTTATTTAAACAGTTAAATATTTGGGGGTAATTATCCCCTAAGTTTTCATTTTCGTACAGCAAACCTCTCCTGAGAACATTCTGAATAATCGCAGTTTGGTTTTTTGCCAACGGCGCAGATCGGAATCGTTAATACCGTAGTTACTAAATAACGTGTAGGTATCGTCGAGATACTCTTCGACCAATTCTGAAAAATCACTTTCATCCATGTATTTTATTTTATAACTCATCACAAACGAAGCAATATGTTCGATCAGTTCATTCAGTTGCAGGTTGACGGCCGATGTCGGATCGTTGACCCAGCCGTGGTGACTGTCGCCCAACGTCGCGATGCCTTCATCGTACAAATTTTCACACAAGAATTTGAGTTGAGCAATATCATGCCGTTTCGGCGAGTACTCATCCATATCATCTCCTCCGCAAATCTTAATTTCTGGGTGACCGCACTTGGTGAGTAGATGGATTGATGTCATTAACGGATACAGTTTATACCCGGCATGCTTCAAGTTGCAGCTATGTTGACGCACTCGGTTACCCGAATCACTTACCTGAGCAGGTCCATCGGGATTTGTTCCCTTGCCGCCTTCCTGTAACTCGAATTATTTAGGGCATATAAACTTTCCGTATAACCCCTTTACGTTTGAAACCGCAACGCCGTTGCCTGGCATGAAACATCAAGTTAATCCGGCGACGAGATGATTTTCTCGCTGTTGCATCAATTATTCCAGATATTTTAAATATAAAACATTTCGCCGCGTTCGGCCTGTCATTATTACGTAAACTTACAATTCATCGGCAGGTGACGGAGGCGTGTTATCGATTATATCAAAAATTAATCCTTGTGGAACCTGGGTGAATCGAACGCTGCCGTTGACGGTTTCTTGTGTATTGATATCCAGACAGGCATTAAAAATGTGCCACTGGTAACGATAACTCATTGAATAATCTAGGCCGGACAAATTTTGAATATCAAGTATTTCTAATGAACCATCGACATAGCGCGCATTTTCAGAATAATAGCGCAGCTCGCTGGTGAGTAAGGGAGCCAGTTCTGTACGTTTCTCATTAATGACGCTTTTTAATTGATCTGCTGAGGCTGGTGCCGTTTCCAGGGTACATGCCAAGGTGATATGCATAAATTCTTACCGTTTACTCTATTATTTTTCCATTTTACGCCATTTCCAATACGGCGTTGGCACTCTTTGTGTTCTCTTCATTTTTTTCCGTGTACGCAGGGGCTAAACCTGGCTGAACGTCCGTTCTAATGGCCTGTGATGGATACGCTTCCGCCGTGTTTGGCCGGCGATAGCTTTTCCTGATGCAAAACGGCGGCGGCTTGAGTTATCTTTGTTTGTGTGATGTTATATTATAACATTTACATAAGGTGACCAGTATGTCCCAACATTCTCCTGAACGTAATCTGAAACCGGCGGTGAACGTCAGCGTTTTCACCGTCTCGGCCGCTCGTCGTTGCCTGGCGGTTGTATTGTTGCTGGCTGTTTTGTGGCTGGCCATCGCCTGGGCGGTGGCGCTGCCATGATCGCGTTGCATCAGGCGACCGTCGGCTATGGCGACCTTCCGCTGTTTCCTCCGTTAAGCGGACATTTTGCCTCCGGCTCACTGACGGCGGTAATCGGCGTGAACGGCGCTGGTAAATCTACGCTGCTGAAAACCATTGCCGGACTTCTGCCGCTGCAGGGCGGCTCACTGAAGTTCAGCCCCCATCCACCGCCGGCGATCGCCTATTTGCCGCAGCAGCTTGAACTTGATCGCCAGTTTCCCATTACGGTAGGCGACCTGGTGGCGATGGGGTGCTGGCGGCGAAGCGGCATCTTTGGCGCGGTCAAGCGGGCGCAGCGGCAATGTATTACGGAGGCGCTGGAAACGGTAGGTATGACGTCGCTGGTGCACAGGCCGCTTAATGCGTTATCAGGCGGGCAGTTGCAGCGGGCGCTGTTCGCCCGCCTGCTGGTACAGCAAACGCCGTTGATTCTGCTCGATGAGCCTTTTACCGGCATTGATACTGCGACGACCGGGCTGCTGCTGCGGGTGATTGAACAATTACACCGGCAGGGAAAAACGCTGATCGCCGTACTGCATGATATGGCAATGGTGGCCGACCATTTTCCACAGGCGTTGCTGCTGAGCGCGCAGCACTGCCGCTGGGGAACTGCAGACGAAGTGCTGACGCAAGGCCGTGTGGGCAATACGGTGACATATCGGCAGGCGGTCGCGCCATGATGCTGCTTCACCTGCTGGCGGATCCCTTTACTTCGTTTGGTTTTATGCGCCGTGCGTTGGTCGCCTGCCTGGCGCTGTCACTGAGCAGCGCGCCGTTGGGGGTATTACTGCTGCTGCGGCGTATGAGCCTGGTGGGTGATGCGTTGTCGCATGCGGTGTTACCGGGGGCGGCCATCGGCTATCTGATCTCCGGTATGTCGCTGGTGGCGATGGGCGCCGGCGGGTTTGTCGCCGGGCTGGCGGTGGCGATGCTGTCCGGCGTGGTCAGCCGACGTACGCCATTAAAGGAAGACGCCAGCTTTGCCGGGTTTTATCTAGGTTCGCTGGCGTTGGGCGTCACCCTGGTTTCGCTGCGTGGCTCCAGCGTGGATCTGTTACACGTGCTGTTCGGCTCGATTTTGGCAATCGACGCTCAGGCAATGGTCATGGTGGGGGCGATCGCCACGCTGTCGCTGCTGATGTTGGCGGCGCTGTACCGCGCGCTGGTGATTGAGGCCTTTGACGTAACCTTTCTGCGCGTCAGCACGCCGCGCCGGCAGGCGCTGATCCACGGCGTATTTTTGGCGTTGGTGGTACTTAATCTGGTGGCGGGCTTTCAGATCCTCGGCACATTGATGTCGGTGGGGGTGATGATGCTGCCTGCCGCCAGTGCGCGTTTTTGGGCACGTGACTTGCCACAAACGCTGCTGGTTTCTATGGGACTGGCGATGTTTGCCTGTCTGGTCGGGCTGATCGGCTCCTATTATGCGTCGCTGCCGGCCGGGCCGTCGATTGTGTTGAGCGCCAGTCTTGTCTTTTTCATTTCAGTATTGTTTGGCGCGCACGGCGGGATATTTCCCGTAGTGCGGCGTCGTTTGGCGTAATGGCAAGGAGAAAATATGAAACCTTTATCAATCGTTTTGGTGGCATCGTTATTGGCCAGTCCGGCGGCAATGGCGAAAACCGTGGAGGCCGTCGCCAGTTTTTCCGTTCTGGCGGATATCGTTAAACAGGTGGGCGGCGAGCACGTTAACGTGGTGTCACTGGTCGGGCCGAATGGCGATCCGCACGCGTTCCAGCCGTCGCCACGGGACAGCAAGGCCCTGAAGCAGGCCGACGTGGTGTTTGTTAGCGGGCTGGGGCTGGAGGGATGGCTGGACCGGCTGGTTAGCGCTTCGGGCTACCAGGGGCCGGTGGTTATCGCCTCGGAGGGGATCGATACGCGTCACATGGAGGAAGAGGGGAAGCAGGTTACCGACCCGCACGCCTGGAACAGCATGAAGAACGGCGTCCGGTACGCCACCAATGTGATGAATGCGCTGGTGGTTGCCGACCCGCAGGACGCTGACTATTTTCGTCAGCGTGGCAAAGCCTACGTACAGCAACTGCAACAGTTGGACAGCTGGGCCAAGAGTGAGTTTGCGACAGTTGCGCCTCAGCGGCGTAAGGTACTGACCAGCCATGATGCCTTCGGCTATTTTGGCCAGGAATATGGTGTGACCTTCCTTGCACCGGTAGGTTTTTCAACCGAATCGGAGGCCAGTGCCAGCAAGGTTGCCGGCTTAATCGAACAAATTAAACATGAGGGCGTACACAGCTATTTCATTGAGAATCAGACCGATCCCCGCCTGGTGAAGCAAATTGCGGCAGCAACCGGCGCCAAGGCCGGTGGTGAACTGTATCCGGAGGCGTTATCCGATGACCGAGGGCCAGCTTCTTCCTATGTGAAAGCGTTTAAACACAATGTCAATGCGATGGTTGCCGGTATGAAATAACCTTTCCGCGCCCTGTGCCAAACGGGGCCGGAACTTGCCGGCACAAAAAAAGCCCCGCAAACGGCTGTGGGGCTTTGGCGACAGATGAGGCACTATGGTTAACGCTTTTTCTTACGTCCCTGTACCGCTTTAAAGCGCGGATTGGACTTACAGATCACATAGATGCGGCCGCGGCGGCGCACAACTTTGCAATCCGGGTGGCGATTCTTCGCCGAACGCAATGAACTTAAAACCTGCATGTTGATCCCTTATTTGCTGCCGATAAAGCGGCCGAAACGCTGTTGGAAACGTGCGGTGCTGCCTTCTTTCGAGAACTCTTTCTGCTTGCCGGTGTAATACGGATGTGAAGCAGAGGAGACGTCAATGGTGACGTAGGGCAGCGTTTCGCCTTCGAACTCCACGGTGCGATCGGTTTTGATGGTCGACCCTATTTTGAAGTAGCTATTGGCGCTCAGATCGTGGAAGACCACCGGGCGGTATTGCGGATGAATGTCGGGTTTCATGATAGACTCCATTTGATATGTTATATCATAACAAATATTATGCGCCGCTTGCCGGTTACGATCAAGTGCAAAATAGGTGAAGGAAAAGGGAAGGAAACGCTAGGCAAAAAAAAGGCCGCTTGCGCGGCCTTGGTGTTAACTTAAATGCGATTAACGATGTTCAACCGGATGGCTGTGCTCGATATCTTCAGACTTCTTGGTGAAGCGGCGGCGTACCACCACGAAGAAGACCGGAACAAAGAAGATAGCCAGTACGGTGGCGGTAATCATCCCGCCCATTACGCCGGTACCTACCGCGTTCTGAGCGCCGGAGCCAGCGCCGGAGCTGATAACCAGCGGCAGTACCCCGAGGATAAACGCCAGTGAGGTCATCAGGATTGGGCGCAGACGCATGCGTACCGCATCCAGCGTCGCCTCAATCAGGCCCTTACCTTCTTTTTCCATCAGATCCTTGGCGAATTCGACGATTAATATCGCGTTCTTCGCCGATAGCCCAATGGTTGTCAGCAGGCCCACCTGGAAGTAAACGTCGTTGTTCATGCCGCGCATTGTGGCGGCCAGCAGTGCGCCGATAACCCCGAGTGGCAGAACCAGCATGACCGAGAACGGAATTGACCAGCTCTCATACAGCGCTGCCAGACACAGGAACACCACCAGAATCGAGATCGCGTACAGTGACGGCGCCTGGTTACCGGACAGACGTTCCTGATAGGACATACCGGTCCAGTCGTAACCTACGCCGCTTGGCAGTTTCGACGCCAGCTCTTCCATCAGGTTCATGGCTTCACCGGTACTCTTACCTGGCGCAGCCTGGCCGAGGATCTCCATAGACGGCAGACCGTTATAACGTTCCAGACGTGGTGAACCGTATTCCCATTTGGCGCTGGAGAAGGCGGAGAACGGCACCATCTGACCGGATTCGCCGCGGACATACCATTTATTGATATCTTCCGGCAGCATACGGTACGGCGCATCAGACTGTACGTACACTTTCTTCACACGACCGCGGTCGATGAAGTCGTTGACGTATGAGCCGCCCAGTGCGGTGGTCAGCGTATTGTTGATGGTGGTCAGGCTGACGCCCAGCGCCTTGGCTTTCTCCTGGTCGACGGTCAGTTTGAACTGCGGCGTATCTTCCAGGCCGTTAGGACGCATACCGACCAGCATATCCGGGTGCTGTGCGGCCATGCCCAGCAGTTGGTTACGCGCTTCGGTCAGTTTTTCGTGGCCTAAACCGCCCTGGTCAATCAGTTCGAAGTCAAAACCGGTCGCGGTGCCCAGCTCGATAATCGCCGGCAGGTTGAATGGAATCACCATCCCGTCTTTGATTTTGGAGAAGGCGGCCATCGCACGGCCGGCAATTGCCTCGACCTTGTTCTCGCTGCCCGGACGTTCGTTCCAGTCTTTCAGGCTGACGAATGACAGGCCGTTGTTCTGGCCGTTACCGTTAAAGCCGAAGCCGGCAACGGTAAACACTGACACCACGTTATCTTTTTCTTTGGTCAGGAAGTGGTCGGTAACCTCTTCCAGCACTTTCGCCGTACGTGCTTCCGTCGCGCCGGCAGGCAGCTGCACCATGGTCAGCAGAATGCCCTGGTCTTCATCCGGCAGGAATGAAGAAGGCAGACGCAGGAACAGGAACGCCATGCCCACGACGATCAGCAGGTAAATCAGCAGATAACGACCGGTGCTGCGCAGAATGTTGGCCACGCTGTCGGTGTAGTGGTGCGTGCTCTTTTCGAACATGCGGTTGAACCAGCCGAAGAAGCCGGTCTTCACTCCGTGATCGCCTTTCGGGATCGGTTTGAGCATGGTGGCGCACAGCGCAGGCGTCAGGATCATTGCCACCAGCACCGACAGCGCCATCGCGGAAACGATGGTGATCGAGAACTGACGGTAGATGGCGCCGGTAGAACCGCCGAAGAAGGCCATCGGGATAAATACCGCAGACAGCACCATAGCGATACCGACCAGCGCGCCCTGAATCTGCCCCATCGATTTCTTGGTGGCTTCTTTCGGCGGTAGCCCTTCCTCGGACATCACACGCTCGACGTTTTCCACCACCACGATGGCGTCATCCACCAATAGGCCTATCGCCAACACCATGCCGAACATCGTCAGGGTGTTTATCGAGAAGCCGAACGCCGCCAGGATGGCGAACGTACCCAGCAAGACGACCGGCACCGCGATGGTTGGAATCAGCGTAGCGCGGAAGTTTTGCAGGAACAGGTACATCACCAGGAACACCAGCACGATCGCTTCAAACAGCGTTTTCACCACTTCGTTAATGGAAATTTTAACGAACGGCGTGGTGTCGTACGGATAGACCACTTTCATTCCCTGCGGGAAGAACGGCTGCAGTTTGCCCAGCTCGGCTTTGACCGCCGCGGCGGTGTTCAGCGCGTTGGCGCCGGTCGCCAGTTTGATACCCAGGCCGGCGGCCGGTTTGCCGTTGTAGCGTGCGGTTACGGCGTAGCTTTCCGCGCCGCGCTCAATGCGCGCCACGTCCTGCAGGCGCACCTGTGAACCGTCGCTGTTCACCTTCAGCAGAATCTTACCGAACTCCTCCGGCGTCTTCAGACGGGTCTGCGCGATGATGGAGGCGTTAAGCTGCTGGCCTTCTACCGGCGGCATGCCGCCCAGCTGACCGGCAGCGATCTGGTTGTTCTGCTCGGTGATGGCGCTGGTGACATCGGTGGTCGTCAGCTGGAAGTTGTTCAGCTTGTTCGGGTCCAGCCAGACGCGCATTGCGTACTGGGCGCCGAACAGCTGCACTTCACCCACGCCGGAAGCACGGCTGATCGGGTCTTTGATGTTGGAAGCCACGTAGTCGGCAATGTCATCCTGAGTCATGTTCGGATCGTCGGAAACGAAGCCGGCCACCATCAGGAAGCTACTGCTGGATTTCTCTACTTTCAGACCTTGTTGCTGTACTTCCTGCGGCAACAGCGGGGTTGCCAGCGACAGTTTGTTCTGAACCTGTACCTGCGCGATGTCAGGATCGGTGCCGGAATCAAACGTCAGCGTGATTTGCACGCTGCCGGAGGAGTCACTGGAGGAGGACATGTACATCAGATTATCGATACCGTTCATATTCTGTTCGATAATCTGCGTAACGGTGTCCTGCACCGTGGTGGCATCTGCGCCAGGGTAGGTGGCGGAGATGGTCACCGCCGGCGGTGCGATAGTCGGATACTGCGCAATCGGCAGTTTCATTATCGCAAGCACCCCTGCCAACATCACGATGATGGCGATTACCCAGGCGAAAATGGGGCGATCTATAAAGAACTTAGCCATGTATTACCGGCTCCTTTTTATGACTTCTGCGCGTCAGCCTGCGGCTGTTTTTGCGCCTGAGTGTCAACTTCTTGTGCTTTTACCTGCATGCCTGGCTTGGTCGTCATCAGACCGGTGACGATCACGCGGTCGCCGGATTTCAGACCGTCGGTAACCAGCCATTTGTCGCCGATGGCCTGGTCAGCCTGCAGGGTACGCATTTCAACCTTGTTGTCGGCACCGACCACCAAAGCGGTAGCCTGACCGCGCGGGTTGCGCGTCACGCCCTGCTGTGGCACCAACAGCGCGTTGCTGCGTACGCCTTCATCCAGACGGGCGCGCACGAACATGCCGGGCAGCAGCTGGTCGTTCGGGTTAGGGAATACCGCGCGGATGGTGATGGAACCGGTGGTTTCATCGACGGTGACGTCGGAGAACTCCAGGGAACCTTCCTGTGCGTATTCTTGACCGTTTTCCAGCAGCAGCTTGACTTTTGCCTTGCCGTTTTCCTGTTTCAGGGTGCCGTTAGCCAGCTCCTGTTTCAGACGCAGGAAATCGTTGCTTGACTGCGTGACGTCGACATACATCGGATCCAGCTGCTGTACGGTGGCCAGCGCGGTGCTCTGCCCGGTCGTTACCAGCGCGCCTTCGGTCACAGAGGACTTGCCAATGCGGCCGGAAATTGGCGAGGTCACCTTGGTGTAAGCCAGATTGATGCGGGCGGTTTCCACCGCGGCCTTGGCGGCCAGCACTGCGGCGTTGTTTTGCTGCAGGGTGGAGGTAGCGGTATCGTAATCTTGCTTACTGATGTAGTTGGTACCCAGCAATGGTTTGTAACGGTTGACGGTTAAACGTGCGATTTCCGCCGCGGCCTGTGCTTTGGCCAGATCACCTTTGGCACTGTTGTAGTTGGCCTGGTAGGTGGCAGGATCGATTTGATACAAAGATTCGCCGGCCTTGATATCGCTGCCTTCGACAAAGTTACGTTTCAGGATGATGCCGCCGACCTGAGGGCGAACTTCGGCGATGCGATATGCAGCGGTGCGGCCAGGCAGGTCGGTTGTCATATTGAGAGGCTGTGCCTTCAAGGTAACCACGCCCACTTCGGGTGCCTGTTGAGCGCCTTGCTGTTGGGCTTCTTTATTATCACATCCTGTAAGCGCTAAGCTGCCGGAAAGCATCAGAACTGCCGCCAGAGGCGTTAACCCTCTGTTTTTGTTCATAGAAAGACCTCAAGTGTCCGATTTCAAAATGATCAATGGATCACAAGCGCGCAAACCCATTGCTGCGTTAATTTTATGTGCGTGCTATGGTACATACATTCGCAAATGTATGTAAATCACGCTCCCCCGAAAAAACAATGCCATGGCACGAAAAACCAAACAGCAGGCGCAAGAAACCCGACAACAGATTCTCGACGCTGCGGTGCGAGAATTTTCCGAGCGCGGCGTTTCCGCCACGTCGCTCACAGATATTGCAACGGCAGCCGGGGTGACGCGCGGTGCGATTTACTGGCATTTCAAGAATAAGGTAGACCTGTTTAACGAAGTTTGGGAATTATCAGAGTCGAAAATAGGCGACCTTGAAATAGAGTATCAGGCAAAGTTTCCTGATAATCCACTGAGGATTTTACGTGAAATCCTCATTTATGTCCTGACGGCGACGGTGGACGACGTACGCCGCCGCGCTCTGATGGAGATTCTCTTTCATAAATGTGAGTTTGTCGGCGAAATGATGCAGCTGCATGACATTCACAAAGTTTTATACCTCGAAAGTTACGATCATATTGAAAGCGTGCTGCGCAGCAGCATGCGCTGCGGTCAGCTGCCGGCCGATCTGCATACCCGGCGCGCGGCGGTTATTTTACGCGCTTACGTCACCGGTTTGATGGAAAACTGGCTGTTTATGCCGGAAACCTTCGATCTGAAGGGGGAGGCGGCGGCGCTGGTCGATGCGTTTATCGAAATGGTGCAGTATTGTCCGACGCTGCGCGTCAAACCGTCCGATTGTGCGGCGCTGACTTCCTGAATATACGCCGGGCCGAGCCTGGGTTAAGGAGAAGTGATGTCATCTATCGTGTTGGTCGCCAGCGGCGCAGCCTATGGCCAGGAATCCCTGTTTAACGCGTTACGTCTGGCGATCGCGCTGAAAGAACAGCAGAGCGCGCTGGAGCTGAAGATTTTTCTGATGTCCGATGCGGTGGTGGCCGGCATTGCCGGGCAGCAGCCGCATGAGGGCTATCATTTGCAGCAGATGCTGGAAATTCTGACGGCGCAGCAGGTGCCGATCAAACTGTGCAAGACCTGCGCCGATGCGCGCGGCGTCAGCCGCTTGACGCTGACCGACGGCGTGGAGATTGGCACGCTGGTGGAACTGGCGCAGTGGACGCTGGCGGCAGAGAAGGTGCTGACGTTTTAAGCGGCGTTGTCGCCTCAGCTTTCCGGCAGATAAGGCGAGGTGACGCCGGTGCGCTGCAGTTTTTCCTGATAGTCCCGTTTAACAATATCCAGCGCCGCCAGCGCGGTGGCTGGATCGATCTCGTTACACTCCAGCAGGTAAATCAGGTCTACCGCCAGCTGTAATTCCGGTGAAGCATTTTCTAGGGACATAAATCCAACGTTTAATTCAATGAGTAAATATATCCGGCATGGTCGTGCCTAATATGTCGGAAAATAACGGGAAGCTACCCGTGAGCAAGCATTGAGTATAGTGAAGGACGGCCGCCGCCGGGCATTTTCCTTCAAATATTGTGACAAATCTTCAAAAACCGTTTTCTTTACGCTCAATGCCGCGCTCGATGCGCGTCAGCGCTTGACGACAGCGCATCAGGCGTCCCTCCAGCGCCGCCACTTCCTGCTGCAGCTTGCGCTGCGCCGCCAGCGTGGTCTGAGCGCCGAGTAAACTTTCCCGGTCCTGAATCATGGCGATCAGCCGACGTTCATAATCCTGATGTTCCGCCAGCTTGTGATACAGATCTTCCTCTTTTGCCGCTTTGGGCTGGTTTTTACGCCGCAGCGCCTGCGTCGCCAGTTCGCGTTGCAGCGCGGCGATCTGTGCCACCAGCTTTTCCGCCAGAAACGCCACCTGCGGCGTACGGCTTTCACTGACCGCGGTTTGCAGTTGCGCAAAGTTGTGCTGAATCTGCGCCAGATAGTCGCGCAGCCGCGTGCCTTGGTGGCTGAACAGCGCACTGTCGAAGCGGGCCTGCGGGATCGGCGCGTCGCCGTGCGGCGAAACCTCGCCGGCCAGTTGGGCGATCTGCTGTTCCAGAACCTGTATCAGTCGGTGTGTGCTCACGGTGGTGTGTCCTAACGGGCGTTATCGGGTTAGCCGCTATAGTACCCGAAAGCGGCGGCGGCAGGGGAATGTTACCTCGCCGGCCCGGAGCGGTGGTAAAGTGGAGGCTGCATGGCGAAGGGGGAAAATGATGGCGCGTTGGCTGTTGATTGTGGTCGGTTGGCTGGCGGTGGTACTGGCGACGCTCGGTGTGGTGTTGCCGCTGCTGCCGACGACACCGTTTTTACTGCTGGCGGCCTGGTGTTTTGCGCGATCCTCACCGCGGTTTCACCACTGGCTGCTGTATCGCTCCTGGTGCGGCGGCTATCTGCGCCACTGGCAGCAGCATAAGGCGCTGCCGCCCGGCGCCAAATGGAAGGGGATGCTGCTGAGCGTGCTGACCTTCGCCGTATCGATCTGGCTGGTGAATATCGGCTGGCTGCGACTTCTGCTGTTGCTGATGTTGATCGCGCTGCTGATTTTTATGTGGCGTCTGCCGGTTGTTGATCTGCCACAAGAAAAACGGCGCTGAACGCCGATTATGATGGGCAGAACGGACGGGCAAGGGCAGACCGAAAGCAAGGGACGGTTGCATTTGTGCGTCAGTTTGCATAAATTTGAGCGTTTTCGTGCGCGGGTTACCTCCTTATTTTACTTTTTCCAGGGCATCTTCCCTTAGAGGCGCTCCGGATTTCAGGCGTCCCGCGTTCCAGTTTTAAGCAGTTTTATCAGGCAATAATTATGACCGCTACTGCGCAGCAGCTTCAGTTTATTAAAGACAGTATCAAAACCATTCCGGATTACCCGAAGCCGGGCATACTGTTCCGTGACGTCACCAGCCTGCTGGAGAATCCACTGGCTTATGCTTCCAGCATCGAACTGCTGGTCGAGCGTTATCGCGATGCAGGCATCACCAAAGTGGTTGGTACCGAAGCGCGTGGTTTCCTGTTTGGCGCGCCGGTGGCGCTGGCGTTGGGCGTGGGCTTTGTGCCGGTACGTAAACCGGGCAAACTGCCGCGTGCCACGCTGAGTGAAAGCTATGAGCTGGAGTATGGCACCGACCAACTGGAAATTCACACCGACGCCATCGAAGCCGGCGACGTCGTGCTGGTGGTGGACGATCTGCTGGCGACCGGCGGCACCATCGAGGCCACCGCCAAGCTGATCCGCCGCCTGGGCGGCGAAGTCAAAGATGCGGCGTTTATCATCAATCTGCCGGATCTCGGCGGCGAAGCGCGGCTGAACAAGCTGGGCATCGACTGCTACTGCCTGGTGAATTTCGCCGGCCACTGATTGACGGCGGTTACCCGCCCGGCATGTTTCTCGCCGTTGTTGGCTGATGCACGGCGGCTTGAAGATGCAATGCGTATATCGGCCTCGCGGATTGACGCGGGGCTGTGTTAGCATGACCCTCCAGATTACTCGACTTCTCCGGTATTAATGAGCTATCAGGTTCTCGCCCGTAAGTGGCGCCCTCAAACGTTTGCAGATGTTGTCGGACAAGAACATGTCCTGACGGCGCTGGCTAACGGCCTCTCGCTGGGGCGGATTCATCACGCCTATCTGTTCTCAGGCACGCGCGGCGTGGGTAAAACCACCATCGCCCGCCTGCTGGCCAAAGGCCTGAACTGTGAAACCGGCATCACCGCCACGCCGTGCGGTCAATGCGATAACTGCCGCGAGATTGAGCAGGGGCGTTTTGTCGACCTGATTGAAATCGACGCCGCCTCGCGCACCAAAGTGGAAGACACCCGCGATCTGCTGGATAACGTGCAGTACGCGCCGGCGCGCGGCCGCTTCAAGGTCTATCTGATCGATGAAGTGCATATGCTGTCGCGTCATAGCTTCAACGCGTTGCTGAAAACGCTGGAAGAGCCACCGGAGCACGTCAAATTCCTGCTGGCGACCACCGATCCGCAGAAATTGCCGGTGACCATTCTGTCACGCTGCCTGCAATTCCATCTGAAAGCCCTGGACGTTGAACAGATCCGCAATCAGCTGGAGACGGTGCTGCAGGCCGAGAGCATCACCAGCGACGCGCGTGCGCTGCAATTGCTGGCGCGCGCCGCCGACGGCAGCATGCGTGACGCCCTGAGCCTGACCGATCAGGCGATCGCCATGGGGCAGGGGCAGGTTACCGCCGCCACCGTCAGCCAGATGCTCGGCACGCTGGACGACGAGCAGCCGCTGGCGATCCTTGAAGCGTTGGTGACCGCCGACGGTGAAAAGGTGATGGCGCAGGTAGCGCAGGCCGCTTCGCGCGGCGTCGACTGGGAAAACCTGCTGGTGGAGACGCTGGCGCTGCTGCACCGGATTGCCATGGTGCAACTGCTGCCATCGGTGCTGGATAACCATTACGCGGCGATTGAGCAGCGGCTGCGCGAGCTGGCCCGCACGTTGCCGCCGACTGACGTACAGCTGTATTACCAAACGCTGCTGATTGGCCGTAAAGAACTGGCCTACGCGCCGGATCGCCGTATGGGCGTCGAAATGACGCTGTTGCGCGCGCTGGCGTTTCATCCCAAGGCATTGATTCCGGAGCCGGTCGCCAGTGCGCCGGTGGCCGTTCAGGCACCGCAAGCGCCACAAGCACCGCAGGTGCAGCACATGCAAGATGCGCCGCCGCCGTTGGGCAGCAGCGCACCGCCGCAACGCGCGGCGGCAACATCATTACCGGATGCCACCGCGCAGTTATTGAAAGCGCGCACCCAGTTGCAGCGGCAACAGGGGGCATCCACCGCAAAAAAGAGTGAGCCGGCGGCGCCAGGAAGAGCGCGGCCGGCAAACTCAGCGCTGGAGCGATTAGCTTCCGTGACTGAGCGCAGCCAGCAGCGTCAGGCGGAAAAGATCGTGCAGCAGAAACCGGCCAAGCCGGAAGCTTACCGCTGGCGTGCGCAAACCGAGCCGGAAGCCGCGCCTGAGCCGGTCGCCACGCCGAAGGCGCTGCGCACCGCGCTGGAACATGAAAAAACGCCCGAACTGTCGGCTAAACTGGTGGCAGAGTCGATTGAACGCGACGCCTGGGCGGCGGAAATCGATAAGCTTAACATTCCCAAACTGGTGCAGCAGCTGGCGTTAAACGCCTTTAAAGAGCAGCAGGCACCCGGAAAAATTTGTCTTCACCTGCGGCCGACGCAGCGCCATCTGAATTCGCCTTCGGCGCAGAAGGCGCTCAGCGAGGCGCTCAGCGAGCTGCACGGCGGCCCGGTTGAGCTGACGGTGGTGGAAGACGAAAACCCGGCGGAGCGTACTCCGCTGGAATGGCGGCAAGCCATTTATGAAGAAAAACTGGCGCAGGCGCGTCAGTCTATCGTTGCGGATACCAACATTCAGACGCTGCGTCGGTTCTTCGATGCGGATTTGGATGAAGAGAGTATTCGCCCCCTTTAATCGCTGCGCACCCTGCGCGGCCCATTGCTACGAGAGACGACTATGTTTGGTAAAGGCGGTCTGGGCAACATGATGAAGCAAGCCCAGCAAATGCAGGAAAAAATGCAGCAGATGCAGGAAGAAATCGCCAAATTGGAAGTAACTGGCGAATCCGGCGCTGGTCTGGTGAAAGTGACGATTAACGGGGCGCACAACTGCCGCCGCGTGGAGATCGATCCAAGCCTGATGGAAGACGACAAAGAGATGCTGGAAGATTTGATCGCCGCTGCGTTCAATGACGCCGCGCGTCGCATCGAAGAAACGCAGAAAGAGAAAATGGCGTCGGTCTCCAGCGGCATGCAACTGCCGCCTGGCTTTAAGATGCCATTCTGATGCAAACCAGTCCGCTGCTGGAGTCATTGATGGAGGCGCTGCGCTGCCTGCCGGGCGTAGGCCCGAAATCGGCGCAGCGTATGGCGTTCCAACTGTTGCAACGGGATCGCAGCGGCGGTATGCGTTTGGCGCAGGCGTTGACCCGCGCCATGTCGGAAATCGGCCACTGCGCCGATTGCCGCACCTTTACCGAGCAAGATGTCTGCACCATCTGCGCCAATCCGCGCCGCCAGCAAAACGGCCAGATCTGCGTGGTGGAGAGCCCGGCGGATATCCACGCCATTGAGCAGACCGGCCAGTTTGCCGGCCGCTACTTTGTGCTGATGGGGCATCTGTCGCCGCTGGACGGCATCGGCCCGGCCGATATCGGCCTCGACCGGCTGGAGCAGCGGCTTGAGCAGGAGGAGATCGCCGAGGTGATCCTGGCGACCAACCCGACGGTCGAAGGGGAAGCCACCGCCAACTACATCGCAGAGATGTGCGGTCAGTACGGCGTGCTGGCCAGCCGCATCGCCCACGGGGTGCCGGTTGGCGGCGAGCTGGAAATGGTCGACGGCACCACGCTGTCGCATTCGCTGGCCGGGCGTCACGCTATCAAATTCTGACGTTTGCCGTTAACGGGATGCGCGACGCATCCCGTTTCTGCATAAAAACTTCCTCCCAGCCGCTTGAAAAACCACGCGCTTATCCCCATCTGATACTCATTGTTCGTTTTGGTACCAATTGTCTTTGAGGTAATCGATGAGTATGAAAGGCCAAGAAACCCGCGGATTTCAGTCTGAAGTCAAACAGCTGCTGCATTTGATGATTCATTCGCTGTATTCCAACAAAGAAATTTTTCTGCGCGAGCTGATTTCCAACGCTTCCGACGCCGCGGATAAACTGCGTTTCCGCGCGCTTTCCGCGCCGGAACTTTACGCGGGCGACGGCGACCTGCGCGTTCGTCTGTCTTTCGACAAAGACCAGCGTACGCTGACCATCTCTGATAACGGCATCGGCATGAGCCGCGACGAGGTTATTGAGAACCTCGGCACCATCGCCAAATCCGGCACCAAGGCGTTTCTGGAGTCCATCGGCTCCGATCAGGCGAAAGACAGCCAGCTGATCGGCCAGTTCGGCGTGGGCTTCTACTCGGCGTTTATCGTCGCCGATAAAGTCACCGTGCGCACCCGCGCCGCAGGCGCCGCCGCCGATGAGGGCGTGTTCTGGGAGTCGGTCGGCGAAGGCGATTACACCATTGCCGATGTCACTAAAGAAGATCGCGGTACCGAAATCACCCTGCATCTGCGTGAAGGTGAAGATGAGTATCTCGACGCCTGGCGTCTGCGTTCGGTGATCGGCAAATACTCTGACCATATCGCGCTGCCGGTTGAGATTGAAACCAAGAACGAAGAAGACGATACCGTCACCTGGGAGAAGGTCAACAAGGCCCAGGCGCTGTGGACCCGCAGCAAGTCGGACGTGACCGACGACGAATACAAAGAGTTCTATAAGCACATCGCCCATGACTTCAGCGATCCGCTGAGCTGGAGCCACAACCGGGTGGAAGGCAAGCAGGAGTACACCAGCCTGCTGTATATCCCGGCGCAGGCACCGTGGGATATGTGGAACCGCGACCATAAGCACGGGCTGAAGCTGTACGTGCAGCGCGTGTTCATCATGGACGATGCCGAGCAGTTTATGCCGAACTATCTGCGCTTTGTGCGCGGCCTGATCGACTCCAACGATCTGCCGCTCAACGTCTCGCGTGAAATTCTGCAGGACAGCCGCGTAACCCAGAACCTGCGCAGCGCGCTGACCAAACGCGTGCTGCAGATGCTGGAAAAACTGGCGAAAGACGACGCAGAAGCCTATCAGAAGTTCTGGCAGCAGTTCGGGTTGGTGCTGAAAGAAGGCCCGGCGGAAGATGCCAACAACAAAGACGCCGTCGCCAAGCTGCTGCGCTTTGCCTCTACCCACGGCGACAGCTCGGCGCAAACCGTGTCGCTGGAAGAGTACATCAGCCGCATGGGCGAAGGGCAGGATAAGATCTACTACATCACCGCCGACAGCTATGCCGCTGCCAACAGCAGCCCGCATCTGGAACTGTTCCGCAAGAAAGGCATCGAGGTGCTGCTGCTGTCTGACCGCATCGACGAATGGATGATGAGCTACCTGACCGAATTTGACGGCAAGGTGTTCCAGTCGGTCAGCAAGGCGGATGAAGCGCTGGAAAAACTGGCGGATGAAACCGAAGAGCAGAAAGAAGCGGAAAAACAGCTGGAGCCGTTTATCGATCGTGTGAAAACGCTGCTGGGCGAGCGGGTGAAGGACGTGCGGCTGACGCACCGCCTGACCGATACGCCGGCAATCGTCACCACCGATGCGGATGAAATGAGCACCCAGATGGCGAAACTGTTCGCCGCTGCGGGCCAGCAGGCGCCGGAAGTGAAATATATTTTCGAGCTGAATCCGGAGCATGCCTTGGTCAAACGCGCATCCGATGTGGGCGATAACGAACAATTTGCCGAGTGGATCGATCTGCTGCTGGATCAGGCGCTGTTGGCCGAACGCGGCACGCTGGAAGATCCGAACCTGTTTATCCGCCGGATGAACAAACTGCTGTCAGCATAATTCTGATTTATACCTAAACCTTCCGGGGCCGCGGCGTTATGCGCTGCGGCCCTGTATTTCTGCGGTCTGCTGGCGCTCCGTTCCTGGCATATGACGATCGGTGCGTGGTTTGGCGGAGAATGTAACCCTTTCATTTTTATGCCGTTGGCTGTTTATTGGCCGCAATCGATTTCCTGCTGTGCCTTGAGCCGGCCACCGCTAAAATGGTATGGTTGAGCGTTTTCGCAATTTTAATATAAAAACTTATACCCGATAGATTCCGGCCGCGGGCCTGGGATGCGAAGGGGATACATAGCAAGGGGATTTACGCAATGCGTATCATTCTGCTGGGCGCTCCGGGCGCTGGTAAAGGTACTCAGGCTCAATTCATCATGGAGAAATACGGCATTCCGCAAATCTCCACCGGTGATATGTTGCGCGCAGCCGTGAAGGCTGGCACTGAACTGGGCAAGCAGGCGAAAGAAATTATGGATGCCGGCAAGCTGGTCACCGACGAGTTGGTTATCGCTCTGGTGAAAGAGCGTATCGCCCAGGAAGATTGCCGTAACGGCTTCCTGCTGGACGGTTTCCCACGCACAATCCCGCAGGCTGACGCGATGAAAGAAGCCGGCATCAAGGTGGATTACGTGCTGGAGTTCGACGTGCCGGACGAACTGATCGTTGAGCGCATCGTTGGCCGCCGCGTGCACGCGCCGTCCGGCCGCGTGTATCACGTGAAATTCAACCCGCCGCAGGTGGAAGGCAAAGACGACGTGACCGGTGAAGAGCTGACCACGCGTAAAGATGACCAGGAAGAAACCGTGCGCAAACGTCTGGTGGAATACCATCAGCTGACCGCGCCGCTGGTGTCTTACTACCGTAAAGAAGCCGATGCGGGCAACACCCAGTATCACAAGATTGACGGGACCCGTCAGGTGAGCGAAGTCAGCGCGGAGCTGGCGACCATCCTGAACTGATTCGCCTTTCGTCGATATATAACGCCGGCTGATGTCCGGCGTTTTTTTTTGCCTTTTTTTCTTATGAAATGTGATCCGTCTGGCTTTGTGCTTGAACTGATGTTTAATTCTCCGCGGCGAATAACGTATAACAGCCCACACTTCAGTTTTCAGGAAGAAGCGCATGCTAAGACCGACCAATTTCTTGGAAGAATCCACCGCCCGCCAAATCGTCCAGCGCGCGATGGGCATTATCGCCTACTCGGTGAATGTGATGGACAACAACGGCGTCATTATTGCTTCCGGCGACGCCTCGCGCCTGTTCCAGCGCCATGAAGGAGCGGTGCTGGCGCTGACGGAGAACCGCGTGGTGGAGATTGACGTCGCCACCGCCGCCCACTTAAAAGGCGTGCAGCCGGGGATTAACCTGCCGTTCTGTTTCCGCAATCAGCGGGTGGGGGTGATCGGTATTTCCGGCGATCCGCTGCAGGTGCGCAACTATGCGGAACTGGTCAAAATGGCGGCGGAGCTGATGGTCGAGCAGGCGGCGCTGCTTGACCAGCATCAGTGGGAGAAGCGTTACCGCGAAGAGCTGGCCAACCAGCTGCTGCAGGGGACGGGAGACCGGGCGGCGCTGGAGGCAATGGCCGCTTATCTGGGGTTGGATTTGCTGCTGCCGCGCATCGTGTGGATTATTGAGCTGCACGATCGGCAGCCGCATCTGCTGCGTGAACTGCTTAATGAGCTGGAGAGCGGCCAGCGTGAAGCGCTGATCGCCATGACCGGCCTCAACGAACTGGTGCTGCTGCGCCCCGCCAGCTGGCTGCAGGGAAGCTGGAGCCAAAAGCTGGAGCGTAAGCAGGCACAGGCGCTGCAGGCTCGGCTGCAGCAGCGTTTCAACGTGCGGCTGATCGTTGGCGGTTACTTCGCCGGCGAAGAGGGCGTTTTTCGTTCCGGGCTGACGGCCCGCGCCACCCAGGCGATGGCGCGGCGGCTGAAGCTGCGTCATAAATCGCTGTTCTATGACGACTACCCGCTGCCGTCGCTGCTGTGCGACATGTGCGAAGACTGGCGGGCGCTGGAGCTGAGCAAGCCCTGGCGCATCCTGAGCGAACAGGATGACAAAGGGGTGTTGCGCCACACCCTGCGGCAATATTTTTCGCGGAACTGTGATCAGACGCAGACCGCGTTGCAGCTGCATATCCACGTCAACACGCTGCGCTATCGCCTGCAGCGTATCGAAGCCATTACCGGTTTAAAAATCAACGTATTGACGACAGCGCTGCAGCTCTATATCGGCATGCTGCTCAATGAGTAAATTGTGTAAACCCACAACTAACCGGTGTTCTAACCGCTGATTTTTTGTTGCTTCCTCTCAAGTTAACCGCCCCGGCGCGGCATATGTTGGTCTGACACCAACAACGGGGAATAACAATAATGACAACGGTATCCACATTGGGCGCACTGGTGGCGCTAGTCGTCGCCATCGTCCTGATTCTACGCAAGGTTCCACCCGCATACGGCATGATCGCCGGCGCCTTGGCCGGCGGGCTGTGCGGCGGCGCCGATCTGGTCGAAACCGTCACGCTGATGATCAGCGGCGCGCAGGGCATCACCAACGCGGTGATGCGCATCCTGGCCGCCGGCGTACTGGCGGGGGTGCTGATCGAATCCGGTGCGGCGCACACCATTGCCGAGACCATCGTGCGTAAAGTCGGCGAAACCCGCGCGCTGCTGGCGCTGGCGGTGGCTACACTGATCCTGACGGCGGTCGGGGTATTTATCGATGTGGCGGTGATCACCGTGGCGCCGATCGCACTGTCGATAGCGCATAAGGCCGGGATCTCGCGGGTGGCGATCCTGTTGGCGATGATCGGCGGCGGTAAGGCCGGCAACGTGATGTCGCCGAACCCGAATACCATTGCCGCCGCGGATAATTTTCATCAGCCGCTGACCTCGGTGATGATGGCGGGCATCGTGCCCGGCCTGTGCGGGCTGCTGGTGGCTTATCTGCTTGCCAAACGGCTGAGCAACACCGGCAGCATGGTGATCGCGGAGGAACTGACTTCTCAAAGCGAAGGCGCCCGTCCCGGTTTTTGGGTTGCCATCAGCGCGCCGCTGATCGCCATTTTGTTGCTGTCGCTGCGGCCGATCGCCGGTATCGCCATCGATCCGCTGATTGCCTTGCCGGTAGGGGGATTGGTCGGCGCGCTGCTGATGGGGCGTATCCGCCAGTGCAATCAGTTTATGGTGTCCGGCCTGAGCCGGATGGCGCCGGTGGCGATCATGCTGCTGGGGACGGGCACGCTGGCCGGGATTATCGCCAACTCGCAGCTAAAGGACGTGCTGATTAACACGCTGACGCATACCGGACTGCCGGCCTGGCTGCTGGCGCCGCTGTCAGGGGCGCTGATGTCGATGGCGACCGCCTCGACCACCGCCGGCACCGCCGTCGCTTCCGGCGTTTTCAGCACGACGCTGCTGGAGTTGGGGGTCAGCGGCCTGGCGGGGGCGGCGATGATTCATGCCGGCGCTACCGTGCTGGATCACCTGCCGCACGGCAGTTTTTTCCACGCCACCGGCGGCAGTGTCAATATGTCGGTGCATGAACGCCTGAAGCTGCTGCCGTATGAAACGCTGGTGGGCTTCACCATTGCGGCGGTTTCCGCGCTGATGTTCGGCGTATTTAATCTGGCAGGATAAGGAGTTGACGATGAAAACGCTGAATAAAGTGGTGATAGCGCCGGATTCATTTAAGGAGAGCCTGAGCGCGCTGGAGGTGGCGACGGCGATTGAACGCGGATTCCGCCAGATTTACCCGGATGCCCGCTATGTGAAACTGCCGATGGCCGATGGCGGCGAAGGCACCGTCGACGCCATGGTGGCCGCCACGGACGGGCAAATTGTCAACGTGACCGTCTCCGGGCCGCTGGGCCAGCCGGTTGAGGCGTTCTACGGGCTGCTGGGTGACGGTAAAACGGCGGTGATCGAGATGGCGGCGGCGTCGGGCCTGCATCTGGCGAGCGGCGATCGTCGCGATCCGCGCATTACCACCAGTTTCGGCACCGGAGAGTTGATACTGGCGGCGCTCGATCGCGGCGTCAGCGCCATTATTCTGGGCATCGGCGGCAGCGCCACCAACGACGGCGGCGCGGGCATGATGCAGGCGCTGGGGGTTAAACTGCTGGACCGGCAGGGGCAGCCGCTGCCGGCCGGCGGCGCGGCGCTGGCGGATCTGGCGCAGATCGAACTTGGCGCGCTGGATTCGCGCCTGCGGCGGGTAACGATCACCGTGGCCTGCGACGTGGATAATCCGCTGTGCGGCAAACAGGGCGCGTCGGCGGTGTTTGGCCCGCAAAAAGGCGCGACGCCGCAGATGGTGGATCAACTGGATCGGGCGCTGCGCCACTATGGCGAGCTGTTGGAGCGGGTGACCGGCTGTGGGGTGATTAACGCGCCCGGCGCCGGCGCGGCGGGCGGTATGGGCGCTGCGCTGCTGGGGATGCTCAATGCCGAACTGCGGCCGGGCGTTGAGATCGTGGTGGAAACGCTGCGGCTGGAGGCGGCGCTGCAGGATGCTGACCTGGTGATCACCGGCGAAGGGCGGCTCGACAGCCAGTCGATCCACGGTAAGACGCCGATCGGCGTCGCGCGCGTCGCCAAGCGTCATCAGCGGCCGGTGATCGCCATTGCCGGCAGTCTGACGCGTGATTACCAGGTGGTGCACCAGCACGGCATCGATGCGGCGTTCTCGGTGCTGGACCGGGTGGTGACGCTGGAGGAGGCGCTGACGGACGCGGCGCGCAACCTCGAAGTCACGGCGCGCAACGTCGCTGCGGTATGGCGACTGGCTGAACGGTAATGCCTGTTGCTGATATCGGTTTCAGCCCCCGGCTTTTTCGTTACAATACGGCCTTATTTATTTAAGGCCGCAGCGTATTGGCGACAGGCCGAGCGTAACGGAAATAAGAGGCGCTGAAATGACGCAAGAAAAACATGGGGTATTGCTGGTCAACCTTGGTACGCCAGAAGCTCCGACGTCCGCGGCGGTAAAACGCTACCTGAAAGAATTCCTGAGCGACCCGCGTGTCGTCGATACCTCGCCGCTGATTTGGAAGCCGATCCTCAACGGCGTGATTCTGCCGATCCGTTCGCCGCGCGTTGCCAAACTGTACCAGTCGATCTGGATGGATGAAGGTTCGCCGCTGCTGGTGTACAGCCGCCGGCAGCAGCAGGCGCTGGCCGCCAGCATGCCGTCGGTGCCGGTGGAACTGGGCATGAGCTACGGTACGCCGAGCCTGAACGACGCCATCGATAAGCTGCTGGCGCAAGGGGTGACGCATCTGGTGGTGCTGCCTTTGTATCCGCAATACTCCTGCTCAACCAGCGCCGCGGTCTGGGACGGCGTTGCGCGCGTGCTGCGCGGCTATCGCCGTCTGCCGTCCATCAGTTTTATCAGCGATTATGCCGAACACCCGGCCTATATCTCTGCGTTGCAGCAGAGCGTTGAGCGCGCGTTCGCCGAGCATGGGCAGCCGGATCGGCTGGTGCTCTCGTTCCACGGTATTCCCAAGCGTTATGCGCAGACCGGGGATGACTACCCGTTGCGCTGTGAGGACACCCGCCGCGCGCTGGCCGCTACGCTGCCGCTGCCGGCGGAGCGCATTATGTTGACCTATCAGTCTCGCTTCGGCCGCGAGCCTTGGCTGACGCCGTATACCGATGAAACGCTGAAATCGCTGCCGGCGCAGGGCGTGAAGCACATTCAGCTGATCTGCCCGGGCTTCTCGGCGGACTGCCTGGAAACGCTGGAAGAGATTAAAGAGCAGAACCGTGAAATCTTCCTGCAGGCCGGCGGGGAAAAATTTGAGTACATCTCCGCACTTAATGACGAACCGGCTCATATCGAGATGATGCGCCAACTGGCGACGCAGCAGTTCTGATCTTCAATCCGGCGGGAATGTGTTAACATTTCCCGCCTGTTAACTGCCACAAACCGCCAATCACATGAAATTTCCTGGTAAACGTAAATCCAAACACTATTTTCCGGTGAACGCCCGCGATCCGCTGCTGCAGCAGACGCAACCGGAGCATGAAGTCAGCACCTCTTATATCGTCGGCATCGACCAGACGCTGGTGGATATTGAAGCCAAAGTGGATGATGCGTTTGTTCAGCGCTACGGCCTGAGTCTGGGGCACTCGCTGGTGATTGAAGATGACGTGGCGGAAGCGCTGTATCAGGAACTGAACGACAACAATCTGATTACCCATCAGTTTGCCGGCGGTACCATCGGCAACACGCTGCACAACTATTCGGTGCTGGCGGACGACCGTTCGGTGCTGCTGGGCGTGATGTGCAGCAACGTCAAGATCGGCAGTTACGCTTACCGGTATTTGTGCAACACTTCCAGCCGTACCGATCTCAACTACCTGCAGGGCGTGGACGGTGCGATCGGCCGCTGCTTTACGCTGATTAGCGAAAGCGGTGAGCGTACCTTCGCTATCAGCCCCGGCCAGATGAACCAGCTGATGCCGGAAAGCATTCCCGAGGCGGTGATTGCCGATGCATCGGCGCTGGTGCTGACCTCCTATCTGGTGCGCTGCAAACCGGGCGAGCCGATGCCGGCGGCGACCATGAAGGCGATTGAATACGCTAAAAAGCATGACGTGCCGGTGGTGCTGACGTTGGGCACCAAATATGTGATCGCCGACGATCCGCAGTGGTGGCGTGATTTCCTGCGGGACAACGTATCGATCCTGGCGATGAACGAAGACGAGGCGCAGGAGCTGACCGGTTTGAGCGATCCGCTGACCGCTTCGGATATGGCGCTGGAGTGGGTGGATCTGGTGCTGTGCACCGCCGGGCCGCACGGCCTGTATATGGCCGGTTATACCGAAGAGGCCAACAAACGCGAAACGCAGCATCCGCTGCTGCCGGGCCATATTGCCGAATTCAACCGCTATGAATTCAGCCGCGCTATGCGCCGCGAGAGCTGCGAAAATCCGTTCCGCGTCTATTCGCACATTGCGCCTTATATGGGCGGCCCGGAAAAGATCATGAATACCAACGGCGCCGGAGACGGCGCGCTGTCGGCGTTGCTGCATGATATCGCGGCCAACGGTTATCACCGCAACAATGTGCCGAACTCCAGCAAGCACGTGCGCAGCTATCTGACCTATTCCTCGCTGGCGCAGGTGTGTAAATACGCCAACCGCGTCAGTTATCAGGTGCTGAACCAGCATTCGCCGCGCCTGACGCGCGGTTTGCCGGAGCGGGAAGATAGCCTGGAAGAGGCCTACTGGGAGCGCTGAAGATGACGGGCCGGCGCTGCCGGCCCGTGCAGGATTAGATCGGGCAGGCGCCGGCCTTTTCTTCCTCACTGATGTTCTCAAGCTGCAGGATATTCAGCATGCTGTTGGCGATCTCCCTTTCTCCCATCACCACCCGGTCGGCGCCGCGCTCGGTGATATAGGTCACTTCATCGTCATAGTGCGCGCGGGCGATTATTTCTAGGTTGGGGCGCTTACCGCGCGCCGAGGCTACGATCTCGCCGGCTTCATAACCGTTGGGAATGGTCAGCAGCAGCCAGCGCGCGCAGTCCAGCCGCGCCAGTTCCATGATTTCGCCGTTGGCCGCATTGCCCAGCACGGTTTTAATCCCCTGTTCACGCAGCGCTTCGACCCGCGGGCGGGAATTTTCTATCACCACCATCGGAATGCCGGCCTCGCGCAGCTTACTGCCCAGCAGACTGCCGACGCGGCCATAGCCGACCACCAGCGCGTGGTTGCACATATCTACCGGGATCTGCTTCTCTTCTTCCACCGCCTCCTCCAGCGTCTGCTCCTCAATGGTTTCCGTTTTACTCAGGTAGCGCTCCAGCAGGGTAAACAGCAGCGGGTTGATCATGATCGACAAGATTGCGCCGGCCAGCACCAGATTACGGCCATGTTCCGACATCATGCCCAGCGCAATACCGAGGCCGGCGAGAATAAAGGCGAACTCGCCAATCTGCGCCAGGCTGGCGGAGATGGTCAGCGCGGTGCGTTTGGAGTGGCCGAACATTCTGACCAGCAGGAAAGCGGCGACGGATTTGCCGAAGACGATGATTGCCAGCGTTGCCAGCACCGCCAGCGGTTCGTTAATCAGGATCAGCGGGTCGAACAGCATGCCGACCGAAACGAAGAACAGCACGGCGAAGGCGTCGCGCAGCGGCAGGGTGTCATGGGCGGCGCGATGGCTGAGCTCTGACTCGTTCAACACCATGCCGGCGAAGAAAGCACCGAGGGCGAATGACACATCGAACAGCTTCACCGCGCCGTAGGCGATGCCCAGCGCCAGCGCCAGCACGGCCAGGGTAAACAGCTCACGCGAGCCGGTGCTGGCGGTTTTCGCCAGGATCCACGGCACCAGGCGGCGGCCGACGATAATCATCAGCGCGATAAAGGCGATCACCTTACCGATGGTCATCGCCAGTTCGCTCAGCAGCTGTGCGGTGCTGGCGTTGTTATTGTCCATCATGTTGCCGAAGGCCGGCAGCAGCACCAGCGTCAGCACCATCGCCAGATCTTCGACGATCAGCCAGCCGATGGCGATTTGCCCGCGCTGGCTGTCAATCAGCTGGCGCTCTTCCAACGCACGCAGCAGCACCACGGTGCTGGCGGTTGACAGACACAGGCCGAACACCAGACCGGAGAGCAAATCCCAGCCTAACAGGCGTGACAGGCCTATCCCCAACAGGGTGGCGACGGCAATCTGCGCCACGGCGCCGGGAATGGCGATGGATTTAACCGCGAGAAGGTCTTTCAGGGAGAAGTGGAGGCCGACACCGAACATCAACAGGATCACACCGATTTCCGCCAGTTCCGGCGCCAGTGAGATATCGGCGACGAAACCCGGAGTAAACGGGCCGGCGAGCACGCCTGCGGCAAGGTATCCCACCAGCGGGGAGATGCGCAGGCGGTTCGCCAGCATACCGAGGAGGAAGGCGAGTACCAGGCCTCCGACAATGGTGGTGATGAGCGGTGTTGAATGATGCATCCAGGCTCCTTCTTGTGTAGGCGTTACGGCGGGTGGTGTTTTTTTACGTATTGATACATTTAGTTTATTGCATTTAATCAATCATAGTTTGACTGAATTTGTCTTTTTTATAAAAAAGTATGCAATATTGCCGGGAAGGGAATGAACAGGGGATTTTGGCGAAAATTGTGGCATTAGCCAGCCAGGAGCACGAGGAAATCCCGGCTGCGCGATCGCTTTCAGCCGGGAAAAGTGGTTTCTTTAACGCGTCTTACCGTCCATATTCGGCAGTAAAGCGGTGATAATGCCGATTAACGGCAGGAAAGCACAGATTTTGTAAACCAGTTCGATACTGGTCAAATCGGCGACATAGCCGAGCACTGCCGCACCTAATCCGCCCATGCCGAAAGCAAAACCGAAGAATAAGCCGGAAACCATCCCCACTTTGCCGGGAATCAGCTCCTGCGCGTAAACCAGAATGGCGGAGAAGGCGGAGGCGAGAATCAGACCGATAATCACCGTTAAAACGCCGGTCCAGGCCAGGGATACATAGGGTAAAGCCAGGGTAAACGGCGCCGCGCCAAGAATTGAGGCCCAAATAACATATTTACGGCCGAACCTGTCGCCGAGAGGCCCGCCGATAATGGTGCCGGCGGCGACGGCGAACAGGAAGGCAAACAGATGAATTTGCGCATTCTGCACCGAAACGCCGAACTTATGTATCAGATAAAAGGTGTAATAGCTGCTGATGCTGGTGAGATAGAAGTATTTGGAAAAAATCAGCACCAGCAGAATGGTCAGTGAAAACGCCACGGTGCGTTTGGGCAGCGGTTTGATGGCGGACGCCGTTTTCGGCCTATTCTGTGCCGCGCGATGCTGCTGCTGATACCACTTGCTGACCTGCAGCAGCACCACGATGGCCAGCAGCGCCGCCAGCGTAAACCAGGCGATATTGCCTTTACCGTATGGGGCGATAATCAGCGCCGCCAGCAGTGGGCCGAGCGAACTGCCGAAGTTGCCGCCGACCTGAAACAGCGACTGCGCCAGGCCGTGGCGGCCGCCGGAGGCCATGCGCGCCACCCGCGACGATTCCGGATGGAACACCGAGGAGCCGGTGCCCACCAGCGCGGCGGCCAATAGCACCAGCGGGAAGGTGTTGGCCACCGACAGCAGCAGCAGGCCGGACAGGGTAAAGCCCATGCCGATCGGCAGTGAGTAAGGCTGCGGATATTTATCGGTGTAGTAGCCAATCAGCGGCTGCAGTAGGGAAGCGGTCAGCTGATAGGTCAGAGTGATCATACCGATCTGTACGAAGCTGAGGTTAAAGTCGGCCTGTAGGATCGGGTAGATCGCCAGTATCAGCGACTGGATCATATCGTTGAGCAGGTGGGAAACGCTGATGGCGCCGAGAATCGAGAAAGCGGTGCCTTTTACCGCGCTGTTGCCGGCCAGCGGCGCAGCGCTATCGCTACGATCGGTCATATTATTATTAGCCTGGTAAGTAACAGAGAGAGGTTCCTATCTTAGGCGGGTTGTTTATTTTTTGCCATATGCGACATAATTTGATGCATATCCCAATTATTTGAAATCGTAAGCGATTAATTCACGTTACAATTCCATCTTTATCACTACTTGTCCTATTGAGATTATCTGGAGAGTCGCCATGCGTTTTTCGTTAACAGCCAGTGCCAGGGCGCTGCTGATTTCCCTGAGTTTGCTGCCGGGATTGGCCAGCGCCTGGGAGAAGGATAAGACCTACGACATCACTATCCTGCATACCAACGATCATCATGGCCATTTCTGGCAAAACGACCACGGGGAGTATGGCCTCGGCGCGCAAAAAACGCTGGTGGACGGCATTCGTCAGGAGGTGGCGGCCAGCGGCGGCAGCCTGTTGCTGCTGTCGGGCGGTGATATCAACACCGGCGTGCCGGAATCCGATCTGCAGGATGCGGAACCGGATTTTCGTGGTATGAATCTGATCGGCTATGATGCGATGGCCGTCGGCAACCACGAATTTGATAATCCGCTCAGCGTACTGCGCCAGCAGGAGAAGTGGGCGACCTTCCCGCTGTTATCCGCCAATATCTACCAGAAAAGCAGCGGGCAACGGCTGTTTAAGCCTTACGCGCTGTTTGACCGGCAGGGCATCAAGATTGCGGTTCTCGGCCTGACGACCGACGATACCGCCAAAATTGGCAACCCGGAATATTTCACCGATATCGAATTCCGCCCGTCGGCGCAGGAAGCCAAACAGGTGGTAGAGCAACTGCGCAAAGAGGAACAGCCGGATGTGATTATCGCCGCCACCCATATGGGGCATTACGATAACGGCAATCACGGTTCCAACGCGCCGGGGGATGTGGAAATGGCGCGCAGCCTGCCGGCCGGTTACCTCGATTTGATCGTCGGCGGCCATTCGCAGGATCCGGTATGCATGGCAAGTGATAACCACAAACAGGTGGACTATGTGCCGGGCACGCCGTGTTCGCCGGATCGGCAGAATGGCACCTGGATCGTGCAGGCGCACGAATGGGGCAAATACGTCGGGCGGGCGGACTTCCAGTTCCGCAACGGCAAGCTGACGCTGAAGCATTATCAGTTGATCCCGGTGAACCTGAAGAAAAAGGTGGAGAAGGCCGACGGCAGCAGCGAGCGCGTCTACTACACCCGACAGATCGCGGAAGATCCGGCGATGATGAAACTGCTGACGCCGTTCCAGGATAAAGGCAAAGCGCAGCTGGAGGTGAAAATCGGCAGCGTCAACGGCAAGCTGGAAGGGGATCGCAGCAAAGTCCGCTTTGTACAGACCAATCTGGCGCGCGTACTGCTGGCGGCGCAGATGGAACGCGCCAACGCCGACTTTGCCGTGATGAGCGGCGGCGGGGTGCGTGACTCTATCGAAGCCGGCGATATTACCTACAAAAGCGTGCTCAAGGTGCAGCCGTTCGGTAATACGCTGGTGTATGCCGATATGACAGGCCGTGAAATCGAGAAGTATCTGGCGGTGGTGGCTAATATGAAGCCGGACTCTGGCGCCTATGCGCAGTTCGCCAACGTCAGCCTGGTGGCGGACGGCAGCGGCGTCAGCGCGGTGAAGATTAACGGCCAACCGCTGCAGGCGGATAAAACCTACCGGATGGCGACGCTGAACTTCAACGCGCTGGGCGGTGATGGCTATCCGAAGATTGACGGCCTGCCGAGCTACGTGAATACCGGCTTTATCGACGCCGAGGTGCTGAAACAGTATATCGAGAAGCACTCGCCGCTGGATGCGGCGGCGTTCGAACCGAAAGGCGAGATTGTGTATCAGTAATGCATCACGGGCGGTCGGCGTGAGCAGGCCGCCCGTTGTTCGCTGACGTCAGTGACGGACTCAATCCCGCTTGGCGATATCGGCGAAGGTGCCGGTCAGCAGACGGCATAAATCGTCGGCCGCCAGTTCAATATCCAGCCCGCGCTTGCCGCCTGAGATGAAAATGGTGGCGAACTGCTGCGCCGGGCTGTCGATTACCGTCGGCAGCCGTTTCTTTTGCCCCAGTGGACTGATGCCGCCTACCAGATAGCCGGTAACGCGCTGCGCCAGCTGCGGATCGGCCATATCCGCCTTTTTTGCCCCCAGCGCCTTGGCGACCTTTTTCAGATCCAACTGCGTGGCGACCGGCGTGACCGCCACCGCCAGCTTTTTGGCGTCGCCGTTCAGCGCCACCAGCAGCGTTTTGTACACCTGGTCGGCGTTCAGCCCCAGTTTTTTTACCGCTTCATCGCCAAAATTGGTTTCATCGCTATCGTGATGGTAGGGGTGGAGCGTAAAAGCGACCCTGTTTTTTTCAAGCAGTACGACTGCGGGTGTCATAATCGGTGTCCTTAAACCGTAATAGCCAGAGTGGGTAAACTGTACGCCGAACGGCGGCATGCCGGCAAATGTACGACGCTGGCGGTATGAGTATGCCGGCTAAGTAAAGTCGGTTGCCAAGTTGTTATACAGGTTGTTACCCTGTCTGCCGCAGCCGCCGAGCGGCTGCATGCGTATAACTAAAATATGAGAAATTCCTCTTTGACTGGCCAATAGCGATATTGGCCATTTTTTTATGGCGCTTTTTGCAGCATCTCCGGCAGGTTGTCTTCGCCGTACAGGTGCAGCGCGCCGACGGCCACCACATAGTTACCGGGCGGCAGCGCCTGCAACTGGTGTTGCCACTGCAGATTACGCTGATGCATCAGCACATCATACAGCCCGGTGCTGAAGGTGGTGGGCAGCGTATCCAGAGCGATGCTGGGCTGGCTGTCCAGCCACCAGCCGATCATGGTTTGCAGCAGGCGGGCGTTGGTGTGCCAGTGCGTCAGCGTATCGCGCAGCAGCGCCATCCCGCCTTCGGGCAGCTGTTGCAGCATTTTGAGCTGCGTGTCGGCGCCTTCCAGCTCTATCACCTGTTTCTGCTGGCTTTTGGCGGCTTCCAGCAACTGATGGTCGATGCCGTATTCCGCACGCAGCCCCAACCGCTGCGCCTGACGCGCCTGCATGGTCAGCGCAATCTGCCAGCCGGGCAGCGTATCGAACAGTGCACTATCGGCGCCCAACTCCTGGCACAGCGTCTGTAAACGCTGTTGCTCCTTATCATTCAGGCGTTCAGCCAGCGGCGGCTGCTCTTCCGCCTCGCCAAACGGCGATGCCGAACCGGTGATATCGGCCTCGACAATCAGAGCGTCGGCCTGCTTCAGACGGCTGAGTAACCGGGCGGGCAGCGGCGCCATATTGGCCGTTCCCATATGGATACTGCCGACCAGATGCAGTTGCCGATCGCCCGGCAGCGTAATATCTATGCCCGGATAGGCGTAGGCCGCTGGCGATATTAAGCCAAGAAAAACGGCAAAACGGCGTAACAGTTGACCCATACGGCATAGCTCCTGTTTATCCCTGTAAGATTCCAACATTACTTGAAAGCTGATGGGTGAAATGTGTGATCCATGCTAAACGCTGTGCGCCGTGTGGGAAAGCCTGAGAAACGGTGGAATTATCCCAAAGGGGAAGGGGAGAGGGGGTTCGGCGGCTTAACGCGCCGCCGAGGGAGGTACCGGCAGGAGATTACTGAAATGCCGGCCGCGATGAGCGGTGGCGTTACCCGGCCAGCTGAGCGTGGTAGCCGGCCTGCTCTACGGCGCCGATCAGCGCCTGCGGCGCGGCGTCACCGGTGACTTTGGCCTGCTCAAGGGTGACGTCGGCGGCGGTAACGCCGGGAACGGCTTCCAGAGCTTTACGCGTATGCCCGACGCAGTGTGAGCAAGTAAGGCCCTGCAGCGTAAGTACGGTAGTGTTCGACATGGTTTGTCTCCTTCATTTGAGCATTATTGATTAAGGCTTGACCGCCTTAACGCTTTTCACTGAGAATGAGGTTAAACCTTACCGCAAGGGTAAGGTCAAGGGGGGAACGATGAATATCAGCGATGTGGCGAAAAAAACCGGCTTAACCAGCAAGGCCATCCGCTTCTATGAGGAAAAAGGCCTGGTTACCGCGCCGATCCGCACCGACAACGGCTATCGCAGCTACAACCCTAAACATATTGAAGAGTTGACCTTGCTGCGCCAGGCGCGGCAGGTGGGCTTTAATCTGGACGAGTGCCGTGAGCTGGTGGCGCTGTTCAACAATCCGGCGCGGCATAGCGCCGACGTTAAAGCGCGCACCCTGCACAAGGTGACGGAGATAGAAAAACATATCCAGGCGCTGCAGGAGATGCGCCAGCGTCTGTTGACGCTGGCTGAGCAGTGTCCGGGCGATGACGGCGCTGACTGCCCGATCATTAATAACCTGGCCGGCTGCTGCCATACGCCGGGTTAAGCGGTGATGCCGTTATCCGCGGTTGACGGCGCGGATCACCAGCGTCGTGCCCTCCACGGCGACCACTTCCACTTCGGTGCCCGCCGGTAAATCTTGCGCCGCGCGGGCGCGCCAGCTGCCGTCGCCGATATTAATGCGACCCAGGCCGTTATGCAGCGGTTCGGTCAGCGTGGCGCGGGTGCCGATCAGCTGCCGGTTGCGTTGGTTAAGCGCCTGAGCGCCATCGCTGGCGGAGGCACGGGCGCGCAGCCAATACCACCACAGGTAGGCGACCACGACGACCAAAATGGCAAACAGCACCCCTTGCCATTCCCAGCCGATGCCCGGAAACAGCCAGACCAGCGTGCCGACGATTGCCGCCGCCACGCCGCTCCACAGCAGATAACCGCTGGTGCCGAGCATCTCGGCAATCAGCAGCAGGCCGCCGAGCGACAGCCAGAACCACTGCGGGTTTTCCACAATCGCCGCCAGCATTACGCTTTTCCTTTGCCGTCTTTCAGCAGTTCGGCGATGCCGCCGATAGAGCCGAGCAGGCTGCTGGCGTCGAGCGGCATCATCACCACCTTGCTGTTATCGGCGGCGCCGATGCTTTGTAGCGCGTCGGTGTATTTTTGCGCGACAAAGTAGTTCACCGCCTGGATGTCGCCGCTGGCGATCGCGTCAGACACCAGCTGGGTGGCCCGCGCTTCCGCTTCGGCCGCACGTTCACGTGCTTCCGCCTGCAGGAACGCCGACTGCCGCTCGCCTTCCGCCTTCAGAATCTGCGACTGTTTTTCCCCTTCGGCGCGCAGGATTGCCGCCTGACGCACCCCTTCAGCCTCCAGAATATCGGCGCGCTTGGTGCGCTCCGCCTTCATCTGGGCGTTCATGGAGGCCACCAGTTCGGCCGGCGGACGTACATCGCGGATTTCGATGCGGGTGATCTTCACGCCCCACGGGTTGGTGGCTTCGTCGACAATCTGCAGCAGGCGGCTGTTGATGTTATCGCGCTGCGACAGCATTTCGTCCAGCTCCATGGCGCCCAGCACGGTGCGGAAGTTGGTCATGGTCAGGTTGATGATCGCCAGTTCCAGATTGCTGACCTCATAGGCCGCACGCGCGGGATCGATCACCTGAATAAAGCAGACGGCGTCGATGGAGACGTTGGCGTTATCGCGGGAAATGACCTCCTGCGACGGGATATCCAACACCTGTTCCATCATATTGATTTTACGGCCGATGCGATCGACAAACGGCACCACCAGATTCAGGCCCGGCATTAAGGTTTTGGTATAACGGCCGAAGCGTTCTACCGTCCACTGGTAACCCTGCGGCACGATTTTGACGCCGGCGAAAACGGTGACCAACGCCACGACAATCACGATAATAATAAAAGCGAACATTGCATAACCTCCTGTTTTACAGATGTAAGTGAATATTACGACACTTTACCGGGTAAAGCCTGCTTTCTCTGCCTGAATGTCGATATTCCTCACTCCGCCAGCCGTACTGAGTGTCCGAACGGCGGTTACCGGCGCTATCCGTGCAGGTAAATATGCCAATTAGGCATGTTATTAATAATTTTAATTCATTTCATACCGTTTCCCGCGTTGGGTACCCTGCATTCACGCACTTATCTCCTTTCAAAATTTTGTCATTTCAATTTGCGACTATGCTTTTTGAAACGTCTTCTGCGTTGAGGATGGTTATGGATTCGGTCGGTATTAATACGCTGTCTCGTAGAAAAGATCGCTGGTACGCCATGGTTGAAGAGATGCTGGCGCAGGCCGGTATTACGATTAACGGCGGCCAGGCGTTTGATATTCAGGTGAATAATCCGCAGATGTTTAAGCGGGTGCTGCAGGAGGGATCGCTGGGCTTCGGTGAAAGCTATATGGACGGCTGGTGGGAGTGTGAGCGTCTGGATATGTTATTCAGCCGCCTGCTGAGCGCCGGCGTTGACGAGCGGTTGCCGAAGAATATCGCGGATATTGCGCGTATTGCCTACGCCCGGCTGTTTAACCGCCAGTCGCGTAAACGTGCCTGGCAGGTGGGCAAAGAGCATTACGATATCGGCAATGATTTGTTCAGCCGTATGCTCGATCCCTATATGCAATACTCCTGCGGCTATTGGAAAGAGGCCACAACGCTGGCGCAGGCGCAGCAGGATAAGTTGCGCATGATCTGTGAAAAGCTGCAGCTGAAGCCGGGGATGACGCTGCTGGATATCGGCTGCGGCTGGGGCGGTCTGGCGCAGTATGCGGCGGAACATTACGGCGTGAAGGTGTTTGGCGTGACGATTTCCGCCGAGCAGCAAAAAATGGCGCAGCAGCGCTGCGCCGGGCTGGACGTCGAGATTCTGCTGCAGGATTACCGCGATCTGCACCAGCAGTTCGACCGTATTGTTTCCGTCGGCATGTTCGAACATGTCGGACCGAAGAATTACGACACGTACTTCAGCGTTGCAGCACGCAATCTGCGCCCGGACGGTTTATTTTTATTGCACACCATCGGCTCCAACCAGACCGACCTGAACGTGGACGCCTGGATTGATAAATACATTTTCCCCAACGGTTGTCTGCCGTCGGTCAAACATATTGCCGATGCCAGCGAAGGGCGTTTTGTAATGGAAGACTGGCACAATATCGGCGCGGACTACGATCGTACGCTGATGGCCTGGCTGGAGAATTTTAAACGGGCATGGCCCGAGCTGGCTGCTGACTATTCGGAACGTTTTGAACGGATGTTCACCTATTACCTGAACGCCTGCGCCGGTGCTTTCCGTTCGCGCAATATTCAGCTGTGGCAGGTGTTGTTCAGCCCGAAAGGGGTAGAGGGCGGCGTGCGGGTTTATCGCTGAGCGTATAAACGGGGAACCATCGGGGCGTGCCGGCCCCGATGGCGGCGGGAATCAGTACAGCAGGGAATACAGCTGGCGGCGATATTTGCCGGCCAGTGTGTCACCGGTGCCCAGCGCGGCGAGGATATCCATCAGGGTTTTGCGCGCGTTGCCGTTGGCTGCGGCCAAATCCTGTTTCAAATGCCCCATCAGCAGTTCCAGCGCCTCTTCATTACGGCCGACCTGGTGCAACTGCAAGGCCAACTGGGTCGCCAGCTCGGCGTTGGCGGGATCCTGCTCGACCTGCTGCTGCAGCTGTTGGATCTCCGGCGTATCGGCGGCCTGTTTCAGCAGTTCAATCTGTGCCACCAACCCCTGATAGCGGGTATCGCGATCCTGCAGCGGAATGGTGGCCAGCACCGCTTCGGCGTCTTCAACGCGGTTCAGCGTCAGTTGGGTTTCCGCCAGCAGCAGGCCGATATCGCTGCGTTGATTGCTGGTCTGCCAGGCTTCTTTCAGCAGCGGCAGCGCATCGATCGCCTTGCCTTCCTGCAGCAGTTCGCCGGCCTGCGCCAGCTTCAGGTCTTCTTCTTTCGGCAGAACGCGCTGCAGCAGTTCGCGAATGGCTTCTTCCGGCTGCGGTCCCTGGAAGCCGTCCACCGGCTGGCCGTCTTTGAACAGATAGACGGTAGGGATGGAGCGCAGGCCGAATTGCGCGGCGATCGCCTGTTGGGCATCGCAGTCGACTTTCGCCAGTACGAACTGACCGGCGTATTCCGCCGCCAGTTTGTCCAGCACCGGCGTTAACTGCAGGCAGTGTTGGCTGCGTTCGGACCAGAAGTAAAACAGCACCGGAACGGACATTGACTGTTCCAGCGTCTGATGCAGGTTGGTTTCGTTAATCTCAATAACTGTCGGCGTTAGCATTATTTTCTCTCTGATCTGCGAAGCATATAGGGCTACGTGGGGGCAGGGGACGCATCCTTCAACCCCGGTAATGCAATTAACCGTTGCCGCGCAGCAGCCAGTCCAGCGCCCGGCCGGGCAGAATACGGCGCAGCACGCTCAGCGCGTGCGCCAGCAAAGTGACCGGATAGCGCAGTTTGGCTTTAGGGCTTTCCAGCGCATGGCGCAGTTTGGGCAGCACCGCCTCCGGCGGCAGCGTCAGGCGTTTGGCGATACCGGGGTTATGTACGGGCTTATCGCTGCGGGTCTGATTGACGTTCTGGGTAAACTGGGTGGTCAGCGGGCCGGGCTCGATCAGGCTGACCTGAATACCGCTGCCGTGCAGTTCCATACGCAGGGCGTCGGACCAGGCTTCCAGCGCGAATTTACTGGCGGCGTAGGCGCCGCGTCCGGCGCTGGCGACCAGCCCCATTACCGAACTGGTCTGGATAATGCGCCCCTCGCCGTGCGGCAGCATTGCCGGCAGCAGCAGCTGCGTCAGCTGGTGGGTGCCGAACAGGTTGGTGGAAAACTGCTGTTCCAGCTGTTGGCGGGAGATGCCGCTGAGCGGGCCGTAAACGCCGTAGCCGCCGTTATTGAACAGGCCGTACAGGCGGCCGCCGGTCATCTCGATCACCTGCGCCGCCGCGCGCTCGACGCTGGCGCTGTCGTCCAGATCCAGCTGGATGCTCTCAAAGCCGAACTGCTGCATATGGTCGACGTCCTGCGCCTTGCGGCAGGCGGCCAGCACGCGATAACCGCGGCTGCGTAAATCCTGCGCCGCGATCAGGCCGATCCCGCTGGAGCAGCCGGTGATTAATACCGCTTTTTGCATAACTTTACCTACTCTTCATCCCTAATTTGATTATACCCGTCATACTAGCCGCATCGATGTTGCCGCAATACGGCATGGATCAATGGGGCGCAGGCTTCTGTGTCACTAAGGGGGTCAGGCGTTCCGCCATCCAGTTGGCGATAAACGGCTGGGCATCCAGATTCGGGTGCAGGCTGTCATCCTGCATCCACTCCGGCTTAATAGCCACCTGCTCCATAAAAAATGGCAGCAGGGGGATACTGAACTGTTTGGCAAGCCGCGGGTAGACCGCGCTGAATGATTCAGTATAGCGGCGGCCGTAGTTCGGCGGTATCCGAATCTGCATCAGCAGCGGACGGGCGCCGGCCTGCTGCGTCAGGGTGATTATTTGCTCAAGGTCGCGTTGCAGGTCCGGCGGAGGAAAACCGCGCAGCCCGTCGTTGGCGCCGAGCTCAATCAGTACCCAGCGCGGCTGATGTTGTTTCAGCAGTGCCGGCAGGCGCGCCAGTCCCTGAGCGGCGGTATCACCGCTGATGCTGGCGTTGATCACTTCGGGTCTGCCGGGCTGTTTCCGCCACTGTTCGGCCAGCCGCGTCGGCCAGGCCTGCGCCACCGGCAGGCGGTAGCCGGCGCTTAAACTGTCGCCAAGAATCAATAACGTATCGGCAGCCGCCGCACGTAAACAGAATAAACCCAACAGCAGAAGGATGGGAAAATGCCAGCGGAAAACGTTCTTGAAGTTCATCATCTTAGTAAGCACGTTGGTCAGGGTGAGCATCAGCTCACCATCCTTACCGGAGTCGAGCTGGTTGTCAAACCTGCGCAGACTCTTGCCCTGATCGGCGAGTCCGGTTCCGGCAAGTCGACGCTGCTCGGGATCCTGGCAGGGCTGGATGACGGCAGCGACGGCGAGGTGCATCTGCTGGGCGAGTCGCTGAGCGCGCTGGATGAAGAAGGGCGCGCTGCGCTGCGCGCCAGCAACGTCGGTTTTGTTTTTCAGTCCTTTATGCTGGTGCCGACGCTGAACGCGCTGGAAAATGTGCAGTTGCCGGCGTTGCTGCGCGGCGAGAGCGATCGCCGCAGCCGCGAACAGGCGGTGCAGCTGCTGGAGCAGCTTGGCCTGGGGCAGCGGCTGGATCACCTGCCGGCGCAGTTGTCCGGCGGCGAGCAGCAGCGGGTGGCGCTGGCGCGTGCCTTCAGCGGCCGGCCGCGCGTGCTGTTTGCCGATGAGCCGACCGGCAACCTCGACCGGCAGACCGGCGAGCGCATCGCCGATCTGCTGTTTTCCCTCAATCGCGATTACGCCACCACCCTGATTCTGGTGACCCACGATGAAACGCTGGCGGCGCGCTGCCAGCGCCGGCTGCGCTTGCGTGACGGCAAGCTGTGGGAGGAAGCATGATTTGGCGCTGGTTTTGGCGGGAATGGCGTTCGCCGTCGCTGCTGATTGTCTGGCTGGCGCTGACGCTGGCGGTGGCCTGCGTGCTGGCGCTCGGCAGCATCAGCGACCGGATGGAAAAAGGCCTGAGCCAGCAGAGCCGCGATTTTATCGCCGGTGACCGGGTGCTGCGCAGCGCGCATCCGGTGCCGGAAGGCTGGCTGCTTGACGCCAGCCGGCAAAACCTGCAGATAAGCCGCCAGCTCTCTTTTACCACCATGACCTACGCCGGCGATCGGCCGCAGTTGGCCAACGTTAAGGCGACCGATCTGGCTTATCCGCTGTACGGCAAGCTGGAAACGCGCCCGGCGAACGTCAAGCCACAGCCGGGCACGGTGCTGGTGGCGCCGCGGCTGCTGGCGCTGCTGGGCGTCAAAGTGGGCGATGAACTGGACGTCGGCGACGCCACGCTGCGCATCGCCGGGGAAATACTGCAGGAGCCGGACTCCGGGTTTAATCCTTTCCAGACCGCGCCGCGTATTCTGATCAATATGGCGGACGTCGAGAAAACCGGCGCGGTGCAACCCGGCAGCCGCCTGACCTATCGCTATATGTTTGCCGGCGCCGAGGCGGACCTGGACCGTTATGCGGCGACGCTGACGCCGCAGCTGAAGGCCGATCAGCGCTGGTTTGATACGGAGAACGCCGGCGGCGCGCTGGGCAAATCGCTGCAGCGTTCGCAGCAGTTTCTGCTGCTGTCGGCATTGCTGACGCTGTTGCTGGCCGTTGCTGCGGTGGCGGTGGCGATGAGCCACTATTGCCGCAGCCGTCATGATTTGATGGCGGTGCTGAAAACGCTGGGCGCCGGCCGCAAGGCGCTGCGCCGGCTGATTGTCGGCCAATGGCTGGCGGTGCTGCTGCTGGCGGCGCTGTGTGGCAGCCTGCTGGGGCTGGCGTTTGAGGCATTGCTGATCCGGCTGTTAGCGCCGGTGCTGCCCAAGGCGCTGCCGGCCGCTGGCGGCTGGCCGTGGCTGTGGGCGCTGGGTGCGCTGGTGATGATCTCCTTGCTGGTGGGGCTGCGCCCTTACCGGCAACTGCTGGCGACCCAGCCGCTGCGCGTGCTGCGGCGCGACGTGGTGGCCAACGTCTGGCCGCTGCGTTACTTCCTGCCGGCGGCGCTGTTGATCGTGGTGGCGTTGCTGAGACTGTTGATGGGGGGCAGTACGCTGCTGTGGTCAGTATTGGCCGGCACGGTGGTGCTGGCGTTGCTGCTCGGCGCGATCGGTTGGGGCTGCATCGCGCTGCTGCGCCGCATCAGGCTGCGCAACCTGGCGTTGCGGCTGGCGGTCAACCGGCTTCTGCACCAGCCGTGGGTTACCGTCAGCCAACTGGCGGCCTTTTCCATGTCGTTTATGCTGTTGGCGCTGTTGCTGGTGCTGCGCGGCGATCTGCTGGAGCGCTGGCAGCAACAGCTGCCGCCGGAGGCGCCGAACTACTTTCTGATGAATATGACGGCGCAGCAGGTGCCGCAGGTACGCAGTTTCCTGCAGCAGCATCAGATCGCGCCGGAAACTTTCTATCCGATTGTGCGCGTACGCCTGACGGAGATTAATCAGCAGGCGGCGACCGAGCTGGTGCGTGAGGACGATCCCGGCGGCGAGGCGGTCAACCGTGAGCTGAATCTGACCTGGCTGGCGCAGCGGCCGCAGCACAATCCGCTGACCGCAGGCCAGTGGCCGCCGCAGCGCGGCGAAGTATCGATGGATGCCGGCATTGCGGAGCGGCTGAAGGTGAAACTGGGCGACACGCTGACCTTCAGCGGCGATACCCAGTCATTCCAGGCGAAAGTCACCAGCCTGCGGCAGGTGGATTGGGAGAGCCTGCGGCCTAATTTCTACTTTATCTTCCCGCCGGGGGCGCTGGACGGCCAGCCGCAGACCTGGCTGACCAGTTTCCGCTACGGCGGTGACGGCAGCATGCTGACCCAGCTGAACCGGCAGTTCCCGACGCTCAGCCTGTTGGACATCGGCGCCATTTTGCATCAGGTTGGCGGCGTGCTGCAGCAGGTCAGCCGCGCGCTGGAGGTGATGGTGATTCTGGTGGTGTTGTGCGGCGGCTTATTGCTGTTGGCTCAGGTGCAGGTGGGCATGCGCCAACGTCGTCAGGAACTGGTGGTGTACCGCACGCTGGGAGCGAGCAAGCGCCTGTTGCGGCGTACGCTGTGGTGCGAGTTTGCGCTGTTGGGGCTGGCCGCGGGGTTTGCGGCAGCGCTGGGAGCTGAAGCCGCGCTGTGGCAGCTGCAGAGCCGGGTGTTTGACTTCCCGTGGCAGCCGACGCCGGTGCTGTGGTGGGCGCTGCCGCTGCTCAGCGCGCTGCTGTTGTCGCTGTGCGGCGGTTGGCTGGGCGTGCGGTTGCTGCGCGGGCAGGCGCTGTTCCGCCGCTATGACGGTTAGCACCAATAACAAAGGGTTCGGCAGTGCCGAACCCTTTTTTTGCCGCAGCGCGGATTACGCCAGTTTCTGCTGTGCCCAATTCAGGCCGCTTTGGTACTCGACGGGCAGCAGCGGTTCCAGCTGCTGCAACGCCTGCCGCAACGTACCGGCGTTGGGATCGTTGAGGTTCAGGTGCCCGACTTTGCGGCCGGCGCGCACCTCTTTGTCATACCAGTGCAGATGCACCAGCGGCAGTCCCAGCCAGGCGCTGTCCACGTCGGTGCCGATCAGGTTCACCATCACCGACGGAGTATTGACCACCGGCGTCGGTAGCGGCAGGCCGAGAATGGCGCGCAGATGCAGCTCGAACTGGCTGATGGAGGCGCCGTTTTGCGTCCAGTGGCCGCTGTTGTGCACCCGTGGCGCCAGCTCGTTGATCAGCAGCCGCTCGCCGACGATAAAGCACTCCATCGCCATCACGCCGACATAGTCCAGGGCGTTGAGGATCGCTGACAGCATCTGTTCCGCCTGCTGCTGCAGCGCCGGGTTTGGCGTCGGCAGCGCCACGCTGGTGCGCAGAATGCCCTCTTCGTGCAGATTATGGGTCAACGGATAAAACACGCATTGGCCATCGTGCCCGCGTGCGCCCACCAATGACACTTCGCCGGAGAAATTGATGCCCTGCTCGACGATGCACTCGCCATAAGCGTCGGCCGGCAGTTCGGCTTCCTGGCCGGGGCGCAGGCGCCACTGGCCGCGGCCATCGTAGCCGCCGACACGGCGTTTGACGATTGCCAGTTCACCCAGTTTGGCGAACACCTGCGGCCATTCGGCCGCGTCAGCCAGCAGTTGCCACGGTGCGGTCGCCAGATTCAGCTGGTCAAGCAGTTGCTTTTGCGTCAGGCGGTCGGCCAGACGCGGGAAGATATCACGGTTGACGAAGCTGCCGTGGGTCGCCAGTTCGCGCGTCAGCGCGGTTTCCGGCCAACGTTCGATCTCGGCGGTAATCACGCTGTTTTGATACGGCACCGCTTCCGGTTCGGCATCCAGACCGACCGGATAGACGGCGATCCCCAGCGGTTCGCCGGCCTGGCGCAGCATGCGGCCCAACTGGCCATTGCCCAGTACGCAAACCGGCTTCATGCTTCCTCCCGCGGATCCGGATTGCCCAGCACCTCGTCGGTCTGCGCCTGACGCCAGTCGGCCAGCCGCTGCGCCAGGGCGCCATCGTGGCGCGCCAGGATCTGCGCCGCCAGCAGCGCGGCATTGGCCGCGCCTGCCTTGCCAATCGCCAGCGTGCCCACCGGAATGCCGCGCGGCATCTGGACGATGGAATACAGGCTGTCCACGCCGCTCAGCGCCGCGCTCTGCACCGGCACACCCAGCACCGGCACCAGCGTTTTCGCCGCCAGCATACCCGGCAGGTGCGCCGCGCCGCCAGCGCCGGCGATGATCACATCGAAACCGTTAGCGTCGGCCTGTTCGGCGAAGCTGAACAGTTTATCCGGCGTGCGGTGAGCGGAGACGACTTCAACATGGAACGGGACATCAAGCGTGGTCAGGACGTCGGCCGCAAATTGCATGGTGGCCCAGTCACTTTTCGATCCCATTACAATTGCGATTTTAGCGCCAGCGGTGGTGGCTGAAGCGGCGTTGGCTCCCATGGGTGTAAGGCTCCTGTCATTGTACAAGCGTTGGCCAATTGCCTGAGGCGGCAAGCCATTTGAGGGCGTAGAGCATACCACGGGTGCACAGTAAGGAAAACGGTTGCGTGGCCGGTTTTCACCGTGAAAAGCGCGAATTTTTCCACTCGCGCCTGAAGTCAGGAAGTTAGCGCTGTATCAGAACGGGAAGGCGATCAGCTCGACGTCGTCACGGCTGACTTTGATCATTGAGCCTTCCTGGTGCCAGGCGCCCAATACCGCGCGATGCGCCGCTGCGCCGTGCAGCGAAAGTTCGTGGATGGCGGGACGATGCGTATGGCCGTGGATCATCCAGTGCACGTTGTGGCGCGCCATCGTCTGCTCAACCGCCTGCGGATTCACGTCCATAATATCCAGCGTTTTGTGCTGATTGCTCTGCTGGCTGCGGGCGCGCATACCGGCGGCGATTTTCAGACGCCAGCGCAGCGGTAGCGCCAGAAACAGTTTCTGAATCAGCGGATTATGCACGCGGCGGCGGAAGTGCTGGTAGTCACGATCGTCGGTGCACAGTGTGTCGCCGTGCAGGATCAGGATGCGGCGGCCGTACAGTTCCAGCACCTGCTCTTCCGGCAGCAGGGTCATGCCGCTGGCGCGGGCGAAGCGTTTGCCCAGCAGGAAATCGCGGTTGCCGTGGATGAAATAGCAGGGGACGCCGGCCTGCTGCAGCGCCTTCAGCGCGGCGGCGATCTCGGCGTGCAGCGGTTCAGGATCGTCGTCGCCGATCCAGGCTTCAAACAGGTCGCCAAGGATATATAACGCGTCCGCGTGAACGGCGTCGCGCTGCAAAAAATGCAGAAAACCGGCAGTAATTGCCGGTTCCTGTGCGCATAAATGCAGATCTGCGATAAACAGCGTGTGCATGCCGTCGCAATTACTCGCTGACGGTAACGCTGGTGACGACCACGTCTTCGACCGGTACGTCCTGGTGCATGCCGCTGCGGCCGGTTTTCACGCCTTTGATCTTGTCGACCACGTCCATGCCTTCGACTACTTCAGCAAATACGCAGTAGCCCCAGCCCTGCGCGTTTTCGCCGCGGAAGTTCAGGAAGTCGTTATCAACCACGTTGATGAAGAACTGTGCGGTGGCGGAGTGCGGATCGTTGGTGCGTGCCATTGCCAGCGTGCCGCGGGTGTTCTGCAGGCCGTTGTTGGCTTCGTTTTTGATTGGCGCCTGGGTGCTTTTCTGGTTCATGCCAGGTTCAAAACCACCGCCTTGAATCATAAAGCCATTGATAACACGGTGGAAAATGGTGTTGTCGTAGAAACCTGCGCGGCAGTAGTTCAGGAAGTTTTCAACGGTGACCGGTGCTTTGTCGGCAAAGGTCTTGATGACGATGTCGCCGTGATTGGTGTGGAAAGTAACCATAGTTTTAATCCTAACAAGGTGAAGTGAGATGTTACAGCGGACTGTAAACAATCAGACCGACCTTATAACATATCTCTATTAGCGAGTCAGCAGCGGGCTTGGCTTGCGCTGTCTGCCCGTTGATTTTTGTTATAAGATAACAGCGGAAGGCGGCGCGCGGCGCCGGGTTTTCTGCCGAGGATGTCAGCATTCCTTGGCCTTAACCTTGCATTACTGCGGTCTTCGGGGTTCAATACGCGGATCCCTGTTATTAATATTGTTACAACGCACACCACGGAATGTCCCGATGCTAAAGATTTTTAATACCCTGAGTCGTCAAAAAGAGGAATTCAAACCAATTCATGCCGGAAAGGTCGGTATGTATGTGTGCGGGGTAACCATTTACGATCTGTGTCATATCGGCCACGGCCGCACCTTTGTCGCCTTTGACGTAGTGGCGCGCTACCTGCGCTACCTCGGTTACGATCTGAACTACGTACGCAACGTGACCGACGTGGACGACAAAATCATCCGCCGGGCGGCGGAAAACGGCGAAACCTGCGATCAACTGACCGGCCGCATGCTGGCGGAGATGCACGCCGATTTTGACGCGTTGCTGATTGAACGTCCGGATCAGGAGCCGCGCGCCACGCAGCATATCGCCGAGATTATCGAGATTACCCAGCGCCTGCTGGATCGCGATCACGCCTACGTGGCCAGCAACGGCGACGTGATGTTCTCTATCGACAGCGATGCGGATTACGGTCTGCTGTCGCGCCAGGATCTGGAACAGCTGCAGGCCGGCGCGCGGGTAGAGGTTGACGACGTTAAACGCAACCCGATGGACTTCGTGCTGTGGAAAATGTCCAAGCCGGGCGAACCGAGCTGGGAATCACCGTGGGGCGCAGGCCGTCCGGGCTGGCACATCGAGTGCTCGGCAATGAACTGCAAACAGCTTGGCACCCATTTTGATATTCACGGCGGCGGTTCGGATCTGATGTTCCCGCACCATGAAAACGAAATCGCCCAGTCCAGCTGCGCTCACGACGGCCCGTACGTCAACTACTGGATGCACTCCGGCATGGTGATGATCGACCGCGAGAAAATGTCCAAGTCGCTGAACAACTTCTTCACCATTCGCGACGTGTTGGGGTATTACGATGCGGAAACCGTGCGTTGCTTCCTGATGTCCGGCCACTACCGCAGCCAGCTGAACTACAGCGAAGAGAACCTGAAACAGGCGCGCGCTTCGCTGGAGCGTCTGTATACCGCGCTGCGCGGCACCGACCCGGCGGCACAGCCTGCCGGCGGCGAAGCCTTTGAGGCACGTTTCCGCGAGGCGATGGACGATGACTTCAATACGCCGGAAGCCTATTCGGCGCTGTTCGATCTGGCGCGCGAAGTCAACCGCCTGAAAAGCGAAGATATGGCGGCGGCCAACGCCATGGCGGCCGAGCTGCGCAAACTGGCGAAAGTGCTGGGCCTGCTGCAGCAGGAGCCGGAAGCGTTCCTGCAGAGCGGCGCGCAGGCCGATGACGGTGAAGTGGCAGAGATTAAAGCGCTGATTAAGCAGCGTAACGACGCGCGTAAATCGAAAGATTGGGCGCTGGCGGACTCAGCCCGCGATCGGCTGAACGAAATGGGTATCGTGCTGGAAGACGGCCCGCAGGGCACCACTTGGCGCCGTAAGTAAGCGCTATAAAGCGGTTCTCAGGCCGGGCGAGTGTTTCACTCCCCGGCTTTTTTTATGCCGACTCCCGGCTGACCAACTGGCCGGACAGCGTGATGCGCTGGGTCTGTAACGCCGGCTCCTTCAGCTGGCGCAGCATCAGCGCGGCGGCCTGACGGCCGGTTTCTTCGCTGGCGGAGGAGACGTAGGTAAACGACGGCGAGGTCAGGTTGACGTGCAGCATATCTTCAAAGCCAATCAGCGCCACCTGCTGCGTCAGAAACACATCCTTGCCGATGGTGCGGCCTACCTGATGAATACCGTTGATACAGCCGATCATGGCGTCCGGCGAGTGGCAGAGCAGGGCGGTGATGGTATTGTTTTGCTCGAGCAAACGACGGGTGGCCTGGCTGGCGGCGCGGGTATCGTCGCTGCAGGCGGGGGCGGACTCTTCTTTGCAGGCGATGCCGTGCTGGGCAAGCATGCCATGAAATCCCAGTAGCCGCTGCTGGCGAATCAGTGAATCCTGTCGGCCGCCAATATAGCCGATGCTGCGGTGCCCGCGTTCGATCAGATAGCGGGTGGCCAGCCCCGCGGCCTGGCGGTTATCGCGCATCACCAGGTTACACTCCTCCTCCAGCAGCGATTGCGAAACCGCCACCAGCGGCAGCGGACACTGGCGGATAAGCGCGGGCAGCTGCGGGCGGGCGGCATCGGACGCCAGATAAATCACTCCGGCCACTCCCTGCTGCTTGAAAGAGAGCAGACAGCGTTCCAGGTGCTCCTGTTCATCCTGCGGCTGGCCGAGAAACACCATATAGCCCTGGGCTTCCAGTTCCTGCACGATGCTGGCCATCACCTTGATGGAGAAGCTGTCGCTGAAATCCCGCAGGATCAGGCCAATCAGGTTTGAGGTGCTGGCGCGCAAATTGGCTGCCGCCACGTTGTGCACGTAGCCCAACTGGCGGATAGCGGCCTGCACCCTGGCGATGGTGGCGTCGGAGATTTTGCCCTTCTGGCGCAGAACCAGCGACACCGTCGAGACGGAAACTCCCGCCTGTTTTGCCACGTCGATAATGCTGACTTTCTTCAAACCTGCTCCCGGAAAAATCCGCCGTAATCAGCGAGATAAAACAACGTCTCCGAACGATGACGGAGACGTTCACAGCCTACCATCTTCCGCTTATTTGCCAATCATCGTCGACATGGTTTGGGCAATAAATTGCGCCCGCGCGCCAAAAATCACCTGAATACCGCTATCGCCGACGAACACCACGCCGCGCGCCCCGAGGCCGTTCAGGCCGTCTTTATCCACCGCTTTGCTGTCCGCCACCTCAAGACGCAGGCGGGTGATGCAGGAACCGACGGAGTCAATATTCTGTGCGCCGCCCAGCAGGCCGATGATTTCCGTTGCCAGCTCGGTGTCGGTCTTGTCATCCGCATTGGCGGTTACGTTGGTGCGGCCCGGCGTTTTGACGTCGAAGCGGCGGATGACAAAGCGGAAGGTGAAGTAGTAGATCAGCGCCATCGGAATACCGACGATAACGGCGCTGAGGAAGTGGGTCTGATATCCGTTGAACGAAGGCAGAATGCCGAATGACAGGTAGTCGATAAAGCCGGCCGAGAACGACTTGGCGATATGCGCATGCAGCAGATACATGGTCATATACGCCAGGCCGGCCATGATGGCGTTAAAGACGTACAAAATCGGCGCCACGAAGATAAAGGTGAACTCCACCGGCTCGGTGATGCCGGTCAAAAAGCAGGTCAGCGCGGCGGAAAACAGAATGCCGGCGGCGATTTTTTTGTTGGCCGTCTGGGCTTCATGATACATCGCCAGGCAGGCCGCCGGCAGGGCGAACAGCATCAGCGGGAATTCGCCCTGCATAAATTTACCGGCGTCCTGATAGCTGTCGCTGCTGAAGGATTTCACACCTTCTTCCAACATTTTGAACCAGATGGTCTGATCGCCGTGGATCACCTGACCGGCGGCGGTGGTGTAGTCGCCAAACGAATACCAAAAGGAGGGATACCAGATATGGTGCAGGCCAAGCGGGATCAGCGCTCGCTCCACCAGCCCGAAGATAAAGGTGGAGGCCGCCTGATTATCGCCGTTGACCACCACCGAGAGCGCATCAATGCCCGACTGAATATGCTGCCAGACGTAGGGCAGCAGCAGGCCCATGATGAACGACAAAAAAGCGGTGGCGATGGCCACAAAGCGTTTGCCGGAGAAGAAGCCGAGAAATTCCGGCAGTTGCATAGCGTGGAAGCGGTTATAGCACCAGGCGGCGAGAATGCCGCAGATCAGGCCGCCGAATACGCCCATCTGCAGGGTGGGAATGCCGACCACCAACGCATATTTTCCGCCCTGGGCGGCCATCTCCGGCGTGATGCCGAGTAGCGTACCGATGGTGATATTGGTAACGAACACCGACACGGCGGCGGACAGTGCGGCAATGCCTGATTCTGACGCCAGCCCCACCGCCGAGCCGATGGCGAACAGCATCGGCAGGTTATCGAAAATCACCCCGCCGGCGTTCATCATCAGCGGCAGATGGAATTTGTCGCCGAATGCCAGCAGCAGGCCGGCGGCCGGCAACAGTGAGATCGGCAGCATCAGCGCGCGGCCAATCATGGACAGTTTGGATAACGATTTAACAAACCCTGAGAACAGACTCATGCTGTTTTCCCCCGATGTGAGACCCTGGATGCGCTGAAAATGGCGCTGTTATTGTAAGTAGAACGTTCTAGTAGAACGTTCTACTCATCGTCTGGCAACTCGGTAGGGCGTGCAACTTAATTTTTACATTCAGTCAGAGGAAAAAGTAATTCTTTGACGATGATCGAGAAATAGACGGCAGGAGGCAGCATACGAGGGGGACGAAAAGGGGAACCTGAGAAAGCCGGGTTGCGCGTGTGCAACCCGGTTTTTTAATCGCGGCGATTAAGCCTGAACGGTGACCGTCCGGCCGGCAAAGCTGACCTGCTGTCCGGCAACGATTTTGCAGCGTTTGCGGGTTTCCTGCTGGCCATCAACCTTGACCAGACCATCGGCAATGACTTCTTTCGCCGCGCCGCCGCTTTCACACCAGCCCTGAAACTTCAGCAGATCGCAGAGTTCGACGTGCGGGTGGTTATCCAGATTAAAAATTTCCATACTGCCTTACTTATTTAGGTTGAACGTCATGATATTCCTCGCAGGCCTGCAAGGTGTTTTGAATCAGCGTGGCGACGGTCATCGGGCCGACGCCGCCGGGAACCGGCGTAATATAGGCGGCGCGTTCGCTGGCGGCTTCGAAGTCGACGTCGCCGACCACTTTGCCGCTTTCCAGACGGTTGATGCCGACGTCAATCACGATGGCACCCGGTTTGATCCAGTCGCCCGGGATAAAGCCCGGTTTACCGACGGCCACGACCAGCAGATCGGCATTTTCCACGTGATGGCGCAGGTTTTTGGTAAAACGGTGCGTCACGGTGGTGGTGCAGCCGGCCAGCAGCAGTTCCATGCTCATCGGGCGTCCGACGATGTTGGATGCGCCGACCACTACCGCGTTCAGGCCGTAGGTATCGATATTATAGCGCTCCAGCAGGGTGACGATGCCGCGCGGGGTGCACGGGCGCAGCTTCGGCGCGCGCTGGCACAGGCGGCCGACGTTGTACGGGTGGAAGCCGTCGACGTCTTTGTCCGGATGGATGCGTTCCAGCACCTTGACGTTATCAATGCCGGCAGGCAGCGGCAGCTGCACCAGAATACCGTCTATTTCCGCGTCGGCGTTCAGCTGGTCGATCAGCTTGAGCAGCTCTGCTTCGCTGGTGGAGGCCGGCAGATCGTAAGAGCGGGAAACAAAGCCGACTTCTTCGCAGGCACGGCGCTTACTGGCGACATAAATCTGTGAGGCCGGGTTTTCGCCCACCAGCACAACCGCCAGACCCGGCGCGCGTTTTCCTGCGGCCAGACGTTGTTTAACTTGCTCAGCCACTTCGCTTCTAACCTGCTGCGCAATCGTTTTACCATCAATAATCTTTGCTGCCATCGGTGTGGAAATCCATCATTTAAGAAAAAGCGGGGGATGGCGCTATTTTGTCAGAAGCTGAGCGCGCTGTCAGGCGCTGAATCGTGTTAATGTCGCGATAACGGTGAAGGAAAAAAGGGACGAGGCCATGCAATATGCACGTTTTCATATCAGTAAAACACCTGATTAGCGCTCAGAGATCATGATGTTAGCGCACGACGGTGGTGGAAAAAGCAGCATAAAACGTCCTGGCGGCGGCGACACAATGAAAAGGCATTGACTCACTCTCTTCGGGCCGTATAATCCAAGCCGCAACCCCGGGTTGCCGCATCTCTTCAATGCGCCCTTAGCTCAGCTGGATAGAGCAACGGCCTTCTAAGCCGTAGGTCGTAGGTTCGAGTCCTACAGGGCGTGCCATTTCAGATTTGGGCTTTTTTCTGCAACAAAACGGTCATCTTTCCTTCATTCCGTTTATGCTTGATTGATCTTAATATGGATAAATCAAGGGCGTTATTATTTTATAAAAATATTTCCCCGTCCCAGTAACGATAATTGCATTCCCCTGCCGCATGTCATAAATGTGATTTAGCCCCTATCAACGCGTATATATGACTAGCCGCACGCCTGATTAATATGACAGAATGGAACAGCTACACAGTGTAGAAACTATGGAATAGTATATATAAAAGCAAGGTGGGTTATTAATGAGAAATGTTTTATTCTTTGATTCGATGCTTACTCCAAAAATTATCACCGTGGTTTATTGGTTAACGCTGTTAGGCGTGATAATCAGCGGTATTGGCGTCATGGCGTACAGCGGGGTGTTTAGCGGCCTGCTTGGCATCCTGATTGGCGGCGTATTTGTCCGCGTCGCATTCGAGATGATTATTATTGCCTTTAAGAATAACGAATATCTGCGAAAGATTGCGGAGAAATAGTAACTAGGTTAACTAGTGAAGATGCCGGGTATTCCCGGCATTGATTCAAAGATCATGCGATCCGTTTCAGAGTACAGGTTATTACTATTTTGTAGAAGTGCTGGTGGCCAGTTTGTGAGCATTTATTCTGATAAAAAATGGATCGTCTTTTTATGGGTAAGGAACAAATGGCATTGATAACCAGTAGGATGAATGAGTCTGCCGTATGACAGTCGGTAGTTGATAAAAGTGAGCGCCGATTCTTTGTGAGTTAAGGTACGCATAGGTCTTGCTTTTCAGGTTGACGCTGACAAAAATTTTGGAGAGTGTCGATGGGCGTTTTTTTACTAGAGGTCGGGCAATTTTGAGATTTATGAAATAAGAGTTCGTATAAAAAAGGAGGGCGCTATTGCGATGGACTTAAGAGTTGGGCTATAAAACAGGAAAAACACCAAAAAACAGAAAGGTCAGTGCACCTCAATGTATACATTGTTCCTAATGTTGCGAACGTTAAAAATAGATGTTTTTTGTGGGCTAAGAGGTAAAAAGAAAAAATTAATAGTGATTTGTGAAGTTAATTTTTAAATGCTTAAATATGAATATTAAAACTGCATAAACAAAAAATGGCGTGAAGAAAATGTAGAACTCATCGGTTGTTTATGGGCAAGCATGGCGAGACATCTTAGTGATATATGCTTGCTCCTATCAGTTTTTATTAAACCACCGTTGCATGGCAGATCTTAGAACACATCCTGATCTTCGTCATACTCTTTGGGTTTGCTGTTTACGATATATTTGACGATACAGGTAATAATTACGCTGTTTGCCAACCAGGCAATAATGGCAAACTTGCCAAGCGTATCAGTAAGCCACAGTATCGGGCTCATGATGATAAGAAAACCGATGAAGAATCGCATTTATCCGCAGTCCTTTGATCTCAACCAAAAATTCTACACGACACCAGAAGGTCATAACTTCTGACGATATATATAAAGGCCACATTGCCACTATGGCGACAGTGAGGAGGCAATAATACTCCGAATGGCATCGTGATGCACGGGAGAGGAGATGTGCAGGGGGCTACACGGTATAGGGTATTTGGGTTATCACACGCGGCGTCCGATCCGTTTCTCACAATTCAGGAACCATTATGTATTTAGTGATATTCCGCTTTGCGGGTCGGGGCCGTGCAGCCCAAGCATCTGTGTACTGACTTCAAACAGCGCTTTGATGCTACCGGCGGATCTCGCCAGCATGTCATTAATGATTGAGAGCGCGTACGGGCTAAGCGCTATTCACCTGTTGCCGGAGGCGGGTAGCGTAATGCCTCAAGCCGCTCTTCCAGACCGCGGACGGTATGGCTGAGGGCTGATTGATATACGCCCAGCCTGGCAGCGGCACGGGTGAAGCTGCGTTCCTGTGCCACCATCAGGAAGGCGATTAAATCGTTAACGTTTTCTCCTAACATCTCTGCGGTCAGCGTTGGATCATTCCGGGGTAGCGATCATTGTAGTGCTCCGGTGCTGAGGGTGCAGTCTATTAATGAATATTACTCATATCTCCTTGCGCATTTACCCACTTTTTCAGCTAAAAGAATCCCGTTACCGTTAAAGCACCGCAAATATTTGCACGATTAAGGGGACGTTATGAAATTTCTTGCTGCTTCAACCATGATGCTGTCCATGCTCGCACCGGCGGTTTCTGTTGCCGCGGAGGATGAGGATAAGGTCAAAGTACAGCGCAGCGGTGCTCAGCCCTCTCAGGCTGGCCCGACGAACTATTTTACCGGCCAGGTGCGCATCGACGCGCCTTTCCAGGGCAGCGATGATGCCCGCGTTGGCGGCGCTACCGTAACCTTTGAGCCGGGGGCGCGCACCGCCTGGCATACGCATCCGCTGGGTCAAACGTTAATCGTGACGCAAGGGCGTGGCTGGGTGCAGGAGTGGGGCGGTAAGGTGCAGGAAATGAATCAGGGAGATATCGTATGGATCCCGCAGGGCGTAAAACACTGGCATGGCGCTACGGCTGATACCGCCATGACGCATATTGCCATTGCCGAATCGCTCGACGGCAGTCCGGTGACGTGGCTGGAACAGGTCAGCGATGAGCAGTATCGCCAACGGTAGCCAGAGGGAGGCGGGGCGGCTGTGATGTCTATTATTTCCATCCAGCGTTACATCTACCTGAGCAAACTTACCCAAGGATGACAAATCTATACACTCAAGTTGATAGTGTTAACTCACCCGATGATGTTGTGTGTTATTCCTTTCCTGTAGTGTATTACCCATCCCCATTGAGTTTATCCCGCCTTGTGCGGGATTTTTTTTGTTTGTGGTGTGGGCCTGTTTCGCCGGAATCAGGGCGTCAGCGTGAAAGCCGTCATATTGATGGCAGGCCTCCATGGCGTCGGGGAACGTATTGCAGGCGATTATTTGCCCGATAAAATAATGGGAATGGATGCTTCTGTTTATTTGCAAGATATTATCTCGCACTATTTTTGTGGTTATATGTTTATTCCGCAATACAGTAGGTTGCGCTATGCTATTAACCAAAGAGGCTGCTCTGCGGGAAGCGGACCTAGACGCCGACAGATATAGGATGATTCTGTTAAATAAAGGTTAATGTGTTTTTATCTTTGCACCGTCTGGTTTTTCCCGTTGCAATCTGGTTTATATATTCTCCTTATTTTGCTGGGGCATGGAATGATATGCATACAACTGTTCTGGTCATGATGTTTGCGTGGTTCAGGCTATGAACGCCAGAATGCTTTCTAAGCATGGACTGCCGGGCGCAGTGCGTCTCGTTAATCTTTTTTTGCTGGTTTTCTTTCTTTCTCTCGTTGGCATTTTTTCCCGTCCTCTTGATTCTCTCTCCTTATTCTGGCCGGTTAACGCCATTTTGTTGGGCGTGTTATTGCGTAAGCCGGCCTATGCCAGCCCGGCAGGCTGGCTGGTGACCTATATCGCCATGATTGCCGCGGATTTGACCACCGGTGAAGGCTGGATGCTGGCGCTATGGCTCAACCTGTGCAATATGTCGCTGGTGGCGACGGGCTACTGCGTGATGCGGCTGTTGCCGCAGTCTCAGCGGCGCATGGGGAATCCACAGGCCATTTTGTATCTGTTTGCCGCCGGTCTGGCCGGGGCTGTCGTGGCGTCGACACTGTCGATACTGCGTAATGACAGCCTGTACAATAATACGGTGCTGACCGCCTGGCTGGCATGGTTTAGCGAACAGTTCTCCACAACTTTGCTGATTTTACCCGTTCTGCTGGCGGCGCCGCGCTTAAAAACGCTGCTGCGTATGCAGTATCACTGGAACCTGAGTGATGGTCTGCCGCTATTGGCGCTGCTGGGGTCGTTGCTGTTTAGCATCTATATCGGCGGCCCCGGCGCTATCGCGTTCCCGATCCCGGCGCTGTTGTGGTGCGCGGTGCGCTATCAATTGTTTACCGTCACGCTGTTGACCTTGCTGACCGGCGTGGTGGAGATCTGCACCATTTCCGCCAATGTGATGCTGTACGAAACGCCGACGTCCCGCGGCGCATTACTGGATACCCTGATGTCGGCGCGTCTGGGGATCGCCATGTTGGTGATGGGGCCACTGATTCTCTCCAGCTCGATGGTGGCTAATCGCAAACTGGTGCGCCGCCTGGAACATAGCGGCAATCATGACTTTCTCACCGGAACGCTGACGCGTAGCGCGCTGACGCGTAAGGCGAGGGAATTGCTGGAACACAAGCGGCGCTCTAAAGAAGCGGTATCGCTGCTGCTGATTGATATTGACCACTTTAAGCTGATTAATGATACCCATGGGCATATTGTCGGCGACAGGGTATTGACCCATGTTACCCACGTATTGCGGCGTGAACTGCGCCACGATCAGCCTCTGGGACGGCTGGGCGGTGAAGAGTTTGCCGTCGTATTGCCGCGCGCGCTGGCGGCTCAGGCGGTAGCGTTAGGGGAGTTTCTGCGCCAGCAGGTGGAAAAGAGCGAGGTGAAGAGCGGTCATAAGGCGCTGAAGGTCACCATCAGCGTCGGCGTAGCCAGCCTGGCGATGAAGGAGGTTAAATCCTGGGAGCAACTGATGAATATGGCCGATATCGCACTGTATCGCGCCAAGTCGCTGGGGCGTAACCGGGTTGAGTCTTTTAATGTGGTGAGCGGCAGCAGCGTCGATCACATCTGGTTTAAAGAGTAGCGGCGGCGTGAGCCTGGGTAGAGGCTCACGCATATGGCGTTTACAGGCCCTGGAGCGCCTGTAGCGTGTCGTCCAGATCGATCTCATGTTCGGAGAAGGTATGGGTCACGTTCTGGAAGGTGACCACCGACAGCATGCGCAGCGTCTGCATCTCCGGGGCGCTCTCCGTTTGCGGGCGGATACGGTTCATCAGCAGCCCAACCGATAATACGGTGTTTTCTTTGTCCACCTGGTTCTGCACCGGTACTTCTTTGGTGAAGGTGTGGAAGGATTTGATGCTGCTGATTTTTATACGTTCATTGGCAATGATGATGTATTTGCTTGGAGCCAGCACTTTTACCGCATAGGCGGAGGGCCCTTTGGCGTTATTGGTCGGCTCAAACGTTACCGCAGCGTTTTTCTTAATCAGATCGGGGTTTTGCACTTTTACCACGTGGAAATAGCGATTTTCACCATTTTCATCGGTAATAAAGCCGAAGCCTTTCTCTGCAAAAAAAGTCGTTATCTTGCCGTTCATCATCATTCTCGTTAATTCGTTCAATACAACGCTTATGATAGCGCGTAATGCGGTACAGCAACAGGGTAGCGTCGCTGCGCCCGAATGGTGGTGTCAGGCATTCGCCGCGCTGCCGCGGCGAAAAGCGGGTAACGTAGGCTTCAGGCCAGGCTGACGGCCCGTTGCGGCACCTGCGCCAGTTGCTGTAAGGCGCGCTCCGCCAGGCGTTCAAAGTATTGCGACGCCGGGAAAATAGCCTGTTCATCGGGCGTAAAGCGCGGATGATGCAGGCCGAACTCGCTGGCTGAGCCGATGCTGACAAAAGTGCCGGGAACGTGATGCAGATAAATAGCGAAATCTTCACCGCCCATCTGCAGTTCGGCTTCTTCGACCTGATAGCCGTACTCCGCCGCCACCGTTTTGCTGAAGTCCGCCCAGTGGGCGTGATTGACCAGCGCCGGCGGTCCGGGGTGCCAGCACAGTTCGGCCTGTGCGCCGAGCGAGGCGGCGACGCCGTCGATCACCTGGCGAATTTTATCCGGTACCTGACGGCGCACGTCACCGTTGTGGGTGCGCACCGTGCCTTCCAGCTCCACCGTCTGCGGCAGCACATTCCAGGTATTCCCGCCCTCGATGCGCGTCACGCTGACCACTACCGCCTCCAGCGAGCTGAAACTGCGGCTCGGCAGGGTTTGCAGGGCGTTCACGATATGGCTGGCGGTGACGATGGTATCAATACCCTGTTCCGGTTTGGCGGCGTGCGCGCCTTTGCCGGTGATACGGATCTGAAAGCGATCGACGTTGGCGTAGAAGGGACCGGCGCGGGTGGCGAAGGTTCCGGTAGGCAATTCCGGGGCGTTGTGCAGGCCGAACACGGCCGCGACGCCGTCCAGCGCGCCGGCGTCAATCAGCTGCTGCGCGCCGTCGCAGGTTTCTTCCGCCGGTTGGAAAAAGATACGCACCCGGCCCGGGAGCGAGGACTCACGCGCTTTAAGCAGGTGGGCGGCGCCAAGCATCACCGCAGTGTGGAAATCGTGCCCGCAGGCGTGCATCACCCCATGCTGACGTGAGGCGAAGGGGACATCGGCGAGCTCTGCAATCGGCAGGGCGTCAATATCGCCGCGCAGGGCGATTAGCGGCCCGTCGCCGCTGCCGATTTCGGCCACGACGCCGGTGGATAGCGCCAGCGGCAGGATGCGTATATCGGCCTGTTGCAGCCAGCGGGTAATACGTTCGGTAGTGGCGAATTCCTGATTGGACAGTTCGGGGTGCTGATGCAGTTCACGGCGGTAGGTGATGATTTGTTCGGCCAGTTGACAGGGCATAGGCTTCTCTCGGTTAGCTGCGGTTATGCTTAACCCTAGCCCAGCGGCGGCGGAAGCAAAAAGATTATCTGGTTATATTTCATAGCCATTCGGTTTCCAGGCGGCGGTTGTGCGGCAACGTGTAGCGTGAATCGCTATTCGGCGGGGATCTGAGCGGATAATCCTGGAAATTGCGTATTTTATGGGTGGAACGGACACTTTACGCCGCCAGATGCCGGCTATTGCACTTTTTATCCGCATTATGTGATCTGAGCAGTGGACAAAAAGCCGGGCAGTTGCTGTACTGTATCTGACACACGATTTGTGTCTTACATTCACGTTAAAGGTAAGTTTGATGTCTAAGATTAAAGGTAGCGTTAAGTGGTTTAATGAATCTAAAGGTTTCGGTTTCATTACTCCGGAAGATGGTAGCAAGGACGTTTTCGTTCACTTTTCTGCCATCGTTAGCAATGGTTTCAAAACGCTCGCTGAAGGCCAGCAGGTAGAATTTGAAATCACCAATGGCGCTAAAGGCCCATCTGCAGCTAACGTTACCGCGCTTTAAGCGACACTAGCCGCTTTGCTGAAAACCCGCTCCTGATGAGCGGGTTTTTTATGGCTATCGATCAGCGGCGGGCTTTCGGCACCAGCAGGGTGAACAGCACAATGGCGATGAAATAGCAGCCGAAAATCGTCAGTGCCATCGAGACGCTGGAGGTGCCGCCCAACCCGGTGAGCGGAACGCTGCAGGCGCCGAGCGCGAACATACAGACGCCGATCAGCGCTGAAGCGCTGCCGGCTTTGTCGCCCTGGCTCTGCATCGCCAGCGAGGAAGCCGTCGGGCCGACGCTGCCGACGGCGGCAATGGCGAAGAACAGCGGCGCCAGCAACAGCGGCAACGGCGCGTGCAGCCAGCCGGCCAGCAACAGCAGCAGTGAGGCGCTGGCCGCCAGCGTCAGCCCGCATTTTAGAACCCGCAGTTCACCGAAGCGTCGGCTCAGACGCGCTGCCGTCTGGGCAGAAATTACCAGCCCGATGCCGTTCATCGCAAAGCACAGGCTGAACATCTGCGGGCTGAGACCGTAGATTTGCTGCAGGACGAAAGGCGATGCGCCGATATAGGCAAACATCCCGGCCATCACGAAGCCCTGCGTCAGGCACAACCCCATAAATTGCCGTTGGCGCAACAGGCCACCCAGCGACAACAGCATCGACAACAAGCCGCCCTGGCTGCGCCGCTCCTGTGGCAGCGACTCTTTGAGCTTCAGCAGGGACAGGGTGAAGAGCAACAGGGCGATCAGCGCCAGCGCGTCAAAAATGCCGCGCCAGTCCATAAATTTCAGCAGCGCGCCGCCCAGCACCGGCGCGACGATTGGCGCCAGCCCGTTCACCAGCATCAGCAGCGCAAAAAAGCGCGTTAACTCATGGCCTGAATACATGTCACGGGCGATGGCGCGGGAGATTACGGCGCCGCCGGAACCGGCCAGCCCTTGCAGCAGGCGGGCGATCAACAGTTGGTCGATGCTGGTGGCCAAGGCGCACCACAGCGAGGCTGCCAGTAAAATTAGCAGTGACAGCAGTAAGGGACGGATACGTCCCAGCTTGTCACTGTAAGGGCCGAAGATCAGTTGGCCAAGTCCAAGCCCCAGCAGGCCGGCGGTCAGGCTCAGCTGCGCCGTGGCGGTTGAAGTGTTGAGCTCGGCGGTCATTTGCGGCAGCGCCGGCAGGTAAAGATCGATGCACAATGGCCCCAGTGCGGCCAGAAGGCCAAGCACGGCGGCATAAACTAATCGTTGACGGGCGTGTTGTTTACTCATTAGGTGTGGCGGACTCACGGAACAGATGGGAGATAGCCTGCTGGTATAAACCTTCCAGCAGTTTGGGGTCGGCTTTTTGCGTGGTAAGCAGGCGATAACCGGTGCCTTCGCTGAGCACGGCGATAAATTCGACGCGCGCGGCGATTTCTTCGTCGCTGAACGACGGATAGAGCTGTTGCAGATTACGGCAGACGTGGCGGAACAGGCGCGCTTCGGCATCGCTCAGCATGGCGGCCACCGCCGGGTTGCGCGTGGCTTCGGCGGTCACTTCCAGCATCAGCAGGTGGTCGTCTTCGCTCTGCCCAGGTAATTGATACAGCGTCCGCGTGGCGAGCGTACCGGCAATCAGGTTGATGTGGTCGCTGAGATCCTCAAGACGCCGCATTTTATCGTTAATAATGCGGTCAACAATTTCGGCGATAATGGCGTCTTTATTGACGAAGTAGCGGTAAATCTGCCCGACGCTCAAGGCTGAACGCTGGGCGATCTCCGCCATGCTGGCGGCATGAAAGCCATATTGACGAAAGCAGACTTTCGCGGCTGCGACGATTTGGTTACGGCGCAGTTCGGCTTTCGCCTGCCTGCTTTCTGTTGGGGATGACATGTCCCGATCCTATCACTGACAAGGGAAGAAACGCAGTTTGAGTGCGAACGTTCATTCTCAATTGTAGCGCAGGCGTAATTATTTGTGAAAGTCTTTACGCGGGCCGACGGCGGCCCGTTTAGCTGAACAGATAAAGGTGGAGAAACGCGGCAACCGTGGCGACGCACAGCGCGGCGGCGGCAACTTCAGCGGCGGTTTTCGGCATATTCCACATAGCGATCCTCATCCGGTTTTTATAACACTGGATGAGGATTATCCGTATGCAAGATTAAGAAAACATTAAGCGCGGGTTACTGCCCGGTGATCCAGGCGACCAGCAGGTACGCCAGCATGGTCATCAGCAGTGAGCCGGCCAGGTTCAGCATGGCGTTGGTCAGCGCCCACAGAAAGCGCCCGTCCTGCAGCAGGGAAACCACTTCCAGCGAGAAGGTGGAAAAGGTGGTCAGGCCGCCGCAGAAACCGGTCGTGAGCAGCAGGCGCCAGGTGGGATCGATAGCGCTGGCGCGGGCCATCAGCGCCATCGCCAGGCCGATAATAAAGCCACCCAGCAGGTTGACGGTCAGGGTGCCCAGCGGAATTGCCGGGTGCAGCGGATTGAGCCGCAAACTGATGCTCCAGCGCAGTACGCTGCCTAAGCCGCCGCCGATAAATACGGCCAGTAAAGAATTCAACATGGTCAGAAAGCCCTTTCAAACAGAAGAGTAGGATGCTCAGAAGGGTACGGGCGCAACGCTACGCACCTCACTCTGAGGTTACGTAGACATCATCAGCCGGTCAGGCGGTTTATCCCTTATCGGGGCTGGAGGAATGTCATCTCCGTGGTCGATAAGTTGTAACTATCGATGGTGTTGATGTTACACGTTGCGCAGGGGGTTTTGTAGCCCCGGCGGCAAATTACGCCGACGATCGGCGATCTTACTCTGTTACAGCTTGCCGTTGTTTTATTTGTCAGAAAGCGGATAACTAGGCGCAGGCAAGGTTTATCTCTTTCGCTGTGTCCTGCGGCATATATGTATTAAAGAAGGTGAATATGGAAGGAATCAGTATTACCAAACTGTTGGTGATTGCGGTATTGATCGTCTTATTGTTCGGTACCAGCAAACTGCGTACGCTGGGCGCTGACTTGGGCGCGGCGCTGAAGGGCTTTAAAAAGACGGTGGGTGATGATACCCCGCCGGTGCAGAATACGGCGGACAGCAGTGCCGCAGGCCAGCAGAACGTCGAGAAGAAAGACGTCTGAGGCCGCATAAAAAACGGATGCCCTAGGGCATCCGTTTTTTTGTGCTGTCAGTCAGCCAAAGCGTAACAAAACGTTACCCTGCTACGGCATTATTTGACTTCCATACCTTTCGCCTGCAGGTCGGCGTGATAAGAAGAGCGGACAAACGGACCGCACGCCGCGTGGGTAAAGCCCATCGCCAGCGCTTCTTCTTTCATCTCTTCAAACTCCGCCGGGCTGACATAGCGCTGTACCGGCAGGTGGTGGCGGCTTGGCTGCAGGTATTGACCCAGCGTCAGCATGGTGACGCCGTGACGGCGCAAATCACGCATCACTTCAATAATTTCTTCGTTGGTTTCCCCCAGACCGACCATCAGGCCCGACTTGGTCGGAATATCCGGGTGTGCTTCTTTAAAGCGCTCCAACAGCTTCAGTGACCACTCATAGTTGGCGCCCGGGCGCACCTGGCGGTAAACACGCGGCACGTTTTCCAGGTTGTGGTTGAAGACGTCCGGCGGCGTCGCCGTCAGGATATCCAGCGCGCGATCCATACGGCCGCGGAAGTCCGGCACCAGGGTTTCGATTTTGATGTCCGGATTTTTAGCGCGAATGGCGCTGATGCAGTCGGCAAAATGCTGGGCGCCGCCGTCGCGCAGGTCGTCGCGGTCAACGGAGGTGATCACCACATAGCGCAGCGCCATATCGGCGATGGTTTGCGCCAGTTTTTCCGGTTCGTTGGCGTCGGGAGCAACAGGACGGCCATGAGCCACGTCGCAGAACGGGCAGCGACGGGTACAGATAGCGCCGAGGATCATAAAGGTGGCGGTACCGTGGTTAAAACATTCAGACAGGTTAGGGCAGGAGGCTTCTTCACAGACCGAATGCAGACCATTCTTACGCATTGCGGCCTTGATGCCCTGAATCCGCGTTGAGTCGGCGGGCAGTTTGATTTTCATCCACTCGGGTTTACGTAACAGCTCCTGCCGTTCGGTGACCACCGTTTTGACCGGGATCAACGCCATTTTGTCTGCATCGCGGTATTTGACGCCGCGTTCCATCTGAATTGGTTTACTCATAGTCGTGCAGGTTCCAGTTACGAAACTCGACTTTTGTTTTTATCTTTTAAGATCAATAAATTAAAAAGCCGTAGTAAGAAGTAGGTAAAAACTTGGCGATACTATACCACTTTTACCGCGATCCATTCAGCCCCTGTATCGCGCTGGGGCGTGTGCGCCATTATACGCGTTCTTACGGCTTTGCCGTAGTTAAGCGGGTGCATCCCGTGCGGTCAGGGAAAGAGGGCGGGCAGCGCTACAGATAATCACCTAAAGCCCAACTGCCCGTTTCAACCTGCCGATAGCCGAGCTGGCGGACAAACTCCTGCACCAGAACCGGCGCCACGTCCTCCAGCGACACAGCGGGCGCCAGCGCGCTGACCTGGGTCATCTGCATGCCGGCATAACCGCAGGGGTTGATGCGCTGGAACGGGCCAAGATCCATTGCCACATTGAGCGCCAGACCGTGGAAGGAGCTGCCTTTGCGGATGCGCAGCCCCAGCGAGCAGATTTTCTGGTCGCCGACGTATACGCCGGGTGCGTCAGGGCGCGCGCGTGAATCAATATGGAAGTGGGTGAGGGTATGCACCACGGTGTCTTCAATCGCGCTGACCAGTTGGCGGACGCCGATTTTATTGCGCTTGAGATCGACCATCACGTACATCACCTGCTGGCCGGGGCCATGGTAGGTGACCTGGCCGCCGCGATCGCTTTGAATAACCGGGATATCGCCGGGCATCAGCACGTGTTCCGCTTTGCCGGCCTGGCCTTGGGTGAAGACCGGGGAGTGCTGTACCAGCCACAGTTCGTCCGTGGTGTTTTCGCTGCGGCGATCGGTGAAGTTGTGCATGGCCTGGGAGACTGGCTCATAGGGTTGCAGCCCCAGCTGACGGACTATGATCTTATCGTGTTGCACGGGCATCGTCAGGTTACAGAAGTGGTGCGGTCATTATATCGGGCGCTCCGGCCGACGACCAGCGTTTAGCGCCCCAAAAATGCGCAACCCGGGCGGACTGGCGTCGGACCCGGGTTGGTCAGTCGTAGTGTCTGTGGCGATTACAGCACCATACGGACAATCTCAATGTTGCCCAGCTCTTCATACAGCTTCTCCACCTGGTCGATATGGGTGGCGTTGATGGTAATGGAGACGGAGTGGTAGTTACCTTTGCTGCTCGGTTTAATCTGCGGATTATAATCACCGGGCGCGTGGCGCTGCACCACTTCAACTACCTGGTCAACCAGCTCAGGCTGTGCCAGCCCCATCACCTTGTAAGTAAATGAGCAAGGGAATTCGAGCAGTTCGTTCAGTTTCGTTTTTTGCATGTGCGGGCGCTCCAGCGTGACATCTTTTCTAAATTATAACTCCCGCCGGAGCGGGAGTTAGTGTTATTTACCATATGGGGGCGTTTTTGCCGGTTTCAAGCGTTAGCCGAACCAGTGGTGGAACATCAGCTTGATGTAGTCCACCAGACGACCGAAGATGCCGCCTTCTTTCACTTCATTCAGCACCACCAGCGGACGCTGGTCGATGGTTTTGCCGTCCAGCTGGAAGTTGATGCTGCCCACGACCTGATTTTTGGTCAGCGGCGCGTGGATTTCCGGCGTGTTGAGCACGTAGCTGGCTTTCAGATCTTTCATCCGGCCGCGCGGAATGGTCAGGTAAACGTCTTTGTCGACGCCCAGCTCAACGCGGTCGGCGTCGCCGAACCATACCGGCTCAGAGGCGAACTCTTTACCTGCCTTCAGCGGTGCGACGGTTTCAAAGAAACGGAAGCCCCAGGTCAGCAGTTTTTTACTTTCGGTTTCACGGCCTTTATAGGTATGGCCGCCCAGCACGGCGGAGATCAGACGCATCTGGCCTTCGGTGGCGGAGGCCACCAGGTTGTAGCCTGCAGCGTTGGTATGGCCGGTTTTGATGCCGTCGACGTTCAGGCTTTTATCCCACAGCAGGCCGTTACGGTTGACCTGACGAATGTTATTAAAGGTGAACTCTTTTTCTTTATAGATGGCGTACTCATCCGGTACGTCGCGGATCAGCGCCTGGCCGATCAGCGCCATATCGCGCGCGGAGCTGAACTGCCCGTCGGCATCCAGACCGTGTACGGTCTTGAAGTGGGTATTTTTCAGACCTAACTGCTGAACGTAGTTGTTCATCAGGTTGACGAACGAATCCTGGCTGCCTGCCACGTAGTCGGCCATCGCCACGCAGGCGTCGTTGCCGGACTGCAGGTTGATGCCGCGCGTCAGTTTGGAGACCGGTACGCGATCGCCCGGCTTCAGGAACATCAGTGAAGAACCTTTGAACACCGGGTTGCCGGTCGCCCAGGCGTCTTGCCCGACGGTGACCAGATCGTCCTGGCCGATCTTACCGGCTTTCAGCGTCTGGCCGATGACGTAGCTGGTCATCATTTTGGTCAGGCTGGCCGGGTCGCGACGCGCATCCGCATTGGATTCCGCCAGTACCTTACCGGAGTTGTAATCAATCAGGATGTAAGATTCCGCATCAATTTGCGGAACACCCGGGATCATGGTTTTGAGATTAGCGTCTTCGGCCTGCGCGCTGCTGGCGGCGCCCATGGCGATAACGGTGCTGAGCGCGATGCCCTTGATTAAGCGAAAAGAAGTTACATTTTTCATGATCTGGACTACAACATCCGTGAAAGTAAGTTAAAAACGTGCCTCACTATAGCAGATGGGATCCCGGCAGGCATTAGCCAATCCTCTGACCGATCGCGGTTTTTACATTTTTAGCTGCGAGAACGTATTTCAACTAAAACTGCGGATCGGCGCGAGCCTGCCGGACGCCATGCTTAAGGTGCGGCGGTGACAAATGATTGTTGTTGCGCTTCCGCGACCAGCCGCTGCTGCAGCGCCAGCGCCTGCTGACGATCGCTGAACGGGCCGAGCTGTACGCGATGTACGGCGCCGTTGACGGATACGCTGCCCGGCACGCCGAACTGCTGGCTGAGTTTCTGCTGCCATGCCTGCGCGCGTGCGGCGTCGCTTAACGCCCCCACCTGAACAACATAGCCGGCGGTTGACGCGGAAGCGGCGGTTGCGGCGCCGGCCGTGGCGGACGCTGCAGCGGCTACCGGCGCCGACGAGGACGCCGCGGCGCTGTTGCCGGCCTGAACGTCGCCGGGGGCCGTGCCGATCAGGCCGCCGTTGCTGCCGGTTTCGGCAGTGGCCTGGCCGTTGGTCAGGCTGCTGTTATCAATGGCGCGTACATTGTTGTTGTTCAGCGCCGGCGCGTCTTGTTGCACCGGGGTACCCATGGCGCCGCTGCTCAGATTCGGCCGCGCGGGCAGGGCATAGCTCTGTTTGGCGACGGTGGTGCCGACGGTGCCTGGCCCGCTCAGCGTACCGTCCGGAGCGACGTTGATAAAATCAACTTTCACCCGCGTATTGTTCGACAGATTCAGGCGGTCGGCGGCGGCTTTCGACAGGTCGATAATGCGCCCTTTCACGTAAGGGCCGCGATCGTTGACGCGCACCACCAGCTGACGGCCGTTGGCCAGGTTGGTGACGCGCACGTAGCTTGGGATCGGCAGCGTCGGGTGCGCCGCGCTCAGGGCATAGGGATCAAACGTTTCGCCGATGGCGGTGCGGTTGCCGCTGGACTCTTCGCCGTACCAGCTTGCCAGCCCGGTCTGTGAGAAATTCTGCGGGTTTTTGACGATGCGGTAGCTGTCGCCGTTCACTTTATAATCCTGCAGCGTGCCCGGGTTATAAGGTTCATAATGAGGCTCCACGCCGCTGATTTCGACCACCGGGCCGTTATAGGGCGCGGCGGGCGGCGCCTGCTGCTCATCAGTGGTGGCACAGGCGGAAAGTAATACCGCTGCCGCGCCGATCCAAAGCCATTCCTTACGCATTACTCACCTCTTATAAACTCTTAGACAGCATTTTACGGTGCGTGTGAATCGACATGATGATGCCGAACCCAGCCATAAGTACGATCAGCGCCGATCCGCCGTAACTGACCAGAGGCAAAGGTACGCCAACTACCGGTAAAATTCCACTCACCATGCCAATGTTAACAAATACATAAACGAACAAAATCAGCATCAGACCGCCGACCATCACCCGGCCGAAGGTGGTCTGGGCTTTGGCGGCGATCATCAGGCCGCGGATAATCACCAGCAGGTACAGCGCCAGTAGCACCAGCACGCCGACCAGCCCCAGTTCCTCGGCCAGCACCGCGAAGATAAAGTCGGTATGGCGCTCCGGCAGGAACTCAAGCTGCGACTGGGTGCCGTGCAGCCAGCCTTTGCCGGACAGGCCGCCGGAGCCGATAGCGATTTTCGACTGAATAATGTGGTAGCCCGCCCCCAGCGGATCGCTTTCCGGGTCGAGCAGCATCATCACGCGGTCGCGCTGATAGCCGTGCATCAGGAAGAACCATAGAATCGGAATAAATGCCGCCAGCAGCAGCGCGGCGATGGCGATCAGCTTCCAGCTCATGCCGGAGAGGAACAGCACAAACAGGCCGGATGCGGCGATCAGAATCGAGGTGCCCAGATCGGGTTGTGCGGCGACCAGCAGGGTCGGCAGGAAGATCAGCACCAGCGCAATGCCGGTATTTTTCAGCGACGGCGGACAGACGTCGCGGTTCATAAAGCGCGCCACCATCAGCGGCACGGCGATCTTGGCAATTTCCGACGGCTGAAAGCGCACAAAGCCGAGATCAAGCCAGCGCTGTGCGCCTTTACTGATCTGGCCGAAGGCGTCGACCAGTATCAGCAGGATGACGCAGAAGATATACAGGTAGGGCGCCCAGCTTTCATAGACGCGCGGCGGGATTTGCGCCATCACGGCCATCACGATCAACCCCATCACGATTTGGCCGATCTTGCGCTCCATCATGCCGAGATCCTGGCCGCTGGCGCTCCACATCACGAAGGCGCTGTACACCAGCAGGGCGAGAATCAGCAGCAGAAACGTCGGGTCTATATGGATCTTGGTCCAGATCGAGCCCTTTTTTTGGCTTTCGGTCATGGTCTGTTAGTCACCTTCTGAGCCGGGCGCCGCCGGCGGCGCGTCCGGTAATTGCGTATTGTTGTCGCCCAACAGGATATGATCGAGAATCTGGCGGGTTATGGTGCCGACCGCCGGGCCGGCGCCGCCGTTTTCCAGGATGATCGCCACCGACACCGTCGGGTTGTCATAAGGGGCGAACGCGGTCATCAGCTTATGGTCGCGCAGATGTTCCGCAAGTTTGTGGGCGTTATAGGTTTCGTAACCAAATACCTGTGCGGTACCCGATTTCGCCGCGATTTTATAAGGGGCGCCGGCAAAAAATTTGCGCGCCGTGCCGTTGGCGCGATTGGCAACCCCGTACATACCGTCTTTGGCAATTTCCCAGAAGCCGGAGTGGATATCTCCGATTGGTGCCTGAGCTTCCTGGCGGAACGGCACCAGGGAACCGTTTATTTTTTTGCTGTGCAGCAGGTGCGGCGTTTTTACCACGCCGTCATTAATCAGCGTATTTTGCGCTTTTGCCATTTGGATCGGCGTGGCGGTCCAGTACCCCTGACCAATGCCCACCGGAATGGTGTCGCCCTGATACCACGGTTTTTTATAGCGTTTGAGTTTCCATTCACGGGTCGGCATCAGGCCGGAACGCTCTTCGGACAGATCGATGCCGGTATATTGGCCGTAGCCGAATTTTGTCAGCCAGCTGGACAGGCGGTCAATGCCCATATCATAAGCCACCTGATAGAAATAGGTATCGGCGGATTCTTCCAGCGCCTTGGTGACGTTCAGACGGCCGTGCCCCCATTTTTTCCAGTCGCGGTAGCGCTTTTCCGAACCGGGCAACTGCCACCAGCCCGGGTCGAACACAATGGTGTTTTTGGTGATGACGCCGGCGCTCAGTGCCGATACGGCGATATAGGGTTTTACCGTCGAAGCCGGCGGATAGACGCCCTGTGTGGCGCGGTTGATCAGCGGCCGGTTCGGGTCGTTCAGTAACCCCTGATATTCCTTATTGGAAATGCCGTCGACAAACATGTTCGGGTCGTAGCTTGGGTTGGATACCATCGCCAGAATTGCGCCGGTACGCGGATCGCTGACCACCACGGCGGCGCGGCTGCCGACCAGCAGTTGTTCGATATAACGCTGCAGGTTGAGATCCAGCGTCAGATAAATATCCTGGCCGGCGGAGGGCTGCTGCTCATGCAACTGGCGGATCACCCGGCCGCGGTTGTTGACCTCGACCTCTTCATAGCCGGTTTTGCCGTGCAGCGTATCTTCATAATAGCGTTCGATGCCCAGCTTGCCGATATCATGGGTGGCGGCATAGTTGGCCAGCTTCTCTTCTTTGTTCAGGCGTGCGACGTCGCGGTCGTTGATTTTCGATACATAACCGATAACGTGGGTCAGGGCCGAACCGTAAGGATAGTAACGGCGCTGGTAGCCTTTGACCTCAACGCCGGGGAAGCGGAACTGGTTGACGGCGAAGCGCGCCACCTGCACTTCGGTCAGCGCGGTTTTCACCGGGATAGAGACGAAACGGCGCGAGCGTTTACGCTCTTTTCTAAAGTTGGCGATATCGTCATCGGTCAGATCGACCACCGGGCGCAGCGCCTGCAGCGTGGCCTCCAGGTTATCGACTTTTTCCGGCATCAGCTCAAGCTGATAGATGGTGCGGTTGAGCGCCAGTGGCGTGCCGTTGCGATCGTAAATAATACCGCGGCTGGGCGGGATGGGCACCAGTTTGATGCGGTTTTCGTTAGAGCGGGTGCGGTAATCCTCAAAGCGAACAATTTGTAAATTATACATATTGGCAATCAGGATGCAGATCAGCACCAGAATGACCAAAAACGCCACCAGGGCGCGGCGTACAAACAGGGCTGATTCAGCCGAATAGTCGCGAAAAGGGTTACGTTCTATTTTCATCCCGCTGCTTTATTTCACTCTGTCACGATCACCACCGGTTTACTCCCGGTGGTAAGGATGATTGGTGGTAATGCTCCAGGCGCGGTACAGGCTTTCCGCCACCAGAACGCGCACTAACGGATGCGGCAGCGTCAGCGGCGAGAGCGACCAGCTCTGCTCCGCCGCGGCTTTGCATGCCGGAGCCAGCCCTTCAGGCCCGCCGATCAGCAGGCTGACGTTGCGGCCGTCCTGCTTCCAGCGTTCCAACTGCTGCGCCAGCTGCGGCGTATCCCACGGTTTACCGGGGATATCCAGCGTAACAATTCTATTACCTTTGCCGACGGCCGCCAGCATTTGTTCGCCTTCCTTTTCCAGAATGCGTTTGATATCGGCATTTTTGCCGCGCTTGCCCGCCGGGACTTCGGTCAGTTCAAACGGCATATCTTTCGGAAAGCGGTGCAGATAATCCATAAAGCCGGTCTGCACCCAGTCCGGCATTTTGGTGCCAACTGCGACCAGTTGCAATTTCACCGCTTAGCTCCAGAGTTTTTCCAGTTCATACAGCCGGCGGCTTTCTTCCTGCATGACGTGCACGATAACTTCGCCCAGATCGACAACGATCCAGTCGGAGGCCTCCTGGCCTTTCATGCCGTGCAGATCCATACCTGCGGCGCGGGACTCTTGCACCACGTGGTCGGCGATCGACATTACGTGACGCGTAGATGTGCCGGTGCAGATGATCATACAGTCGGTGATGCTGGATTTACCCTGAACGTTCAGAGCGATAATATCCTGGCCTTTAAGATCGTCGATCTTGTCGATAACGAAGTCTTGGAGCGCTTTACCTTGCAAAGGTTCCCCCTGGGATGGTGAGCTTGAAAAATAGCGGCGCAGTATATCATGCGCCTATCGCTAACGATATAAACCCTGTAATTCGATATAACGCTGCACCGAACGCGGCAGTAAGTCATCACAGCTGGCGCCCTGGTGGCGGCGCTCACGAATTTCGGTGGCGGAAATTTCCAGCAGTGGCGTATCCGCCAGATACAGCGAACCGTGCGGCCGGCTGCGGAGCGCTGCCGGATCGCCGACGCGGTGGGCTTCCAGCCAGCGCTGTAGCGTCGGTGTTTCCATATGGTCGTTGTAACCCGGGCGGGCCAGCACCAGCAGGTGGCACAGGCTGAGCAGGTCTTGCCAGCGTTGCCATTTATGCAGGCTCAGCAGCGAGTCTTGGCCGATAATAAACGCCAGCGGCTGAGCCGGGCCACGTTCCTGACGAATCGCTTCCAGCGTTTCGACGGTATACGACGGCGTGGTGCGGTGCAACTCGCGGTCGTCAACGGTAAACAGTGGGTTGTCGGCAATCGCCAGCTCTACCATTTTCAGCCGCTGCCGGGCATTGGCTTCCGGCTGCGGGCGGTGCGGGGGCACATGGTTCGGCAGCAGGGCAACCTGGTCCAGCCCCACTTCCCGGGCCAGCGCCTCAACCGGCCGCAGGTGGCCGTAATGGATGGGATCGAACGTACCGCCGAACAGCGCGTGCAGCCCGGCGGCTGCGGGTGTGTTAGTAGACATCGGAAAAACTCGTAGCCAGCGGTTTACCGCAGATCAACATCGACAGGGATTCCAGTTCCGGCCAGACCGACTGGCCGTAATCCTGCTTGAGGGTGACCTCAATATGCGCCAGCAGCCGTACCGCCTGCTGCAGCTGCGCGGCCGACAGGCGCTGCAGCGCCTGGGTCACCAGGTTACGGCGGTTTTGCCACACCTTATGCTGGTCGAACAGCGTACGCAGCGGCGTTGTCGCCATCCGGCGCTGCAGGGTGAGCAGTTGCATCAGTTCGCGCTGCAGCGTGCGCAGCAGGATCACCGGTTCGACATCTTCCTGACGCAGCTGCTGCAGAATATGCCAGGCGCGCTTGCTTTTGCCGGCCAGCAGGGCATCGAGCCAGTGATACGGGGAAAAGTGCGCGGCGTCATTGACCGCCTGCTCAACGCGCGGTAGCGTCAGTTTGCCGTCCGGATGCAGCAGGGCCAGACGCTCCAGCGCCTGCGCCAGCGCCAGCAGGTTACCTTCGTAGCAGTAGCACAGCAGCTGATTGGCCGGCTCGTCCAGTTCCAGCTGCATCGCTTTGGCGCGCTTGGCGACCCAGCGCGGCAACTGCGCCTGTTCCGGCGTCTGGCAGGTGACGTAGACGCCGTTTGTGCCCAGCGCCTTGAACCAGGCGCTGTTTTCCTGCGCTTTGGTCAGCCGCGGGCCGCGCAGCATTAGAATGATATCCTCGTGCAGCAACGCCGCCAGTTTGACCAGCTGTTCGCCGATCGGGGCGGTCGGGCCGTTTTCCGGCAGGATCAGCAGCAGCGTTTGCCGGCTGGCGAACAGGCTCATCGATTGACAGATACTGAAGATGGCGTCCCAGTCGGTATGGGCGTCAAGGGAGATGCTGTAATGTTCGCTGAACTGTTGCTGCACTGCCGCCTGACGAATCAGGTCCTGGCTTTCCTGCAGCAGCAGCGGCTCATTACCGCACAGTAGATAACAAGCGCGCAGCCCCTCTCGGAGCTGCGCGGCAAGTTGTTCAGGATAGAGACGGGTCATTGCGCTGGGCGGCTTTCCGCGTTTTTATCGGCCGCCGCGGCCTGCTGCTGGGCTTCTTCTTCCGCAGCATGCACCGTCAGCAGCTTACGCACCAGCTGTTGCGCCGCCTGCTCGCGCATTTCCTGCAGGATTATCTCCTGCTCGGAGTCTTTCGCCAGAGCGGTCAGCGGGTTATCGAAGAACGAACGGAAGACTTTGGCATTGAGCGGATAAATATCGTGGCCCGGAATCAACACCTGCGCATCCACCGTCATCACCATCTGGTACTCGGCGGTCTTACCGTCCTGGAAGATAGACACGGTATCCTGCCCTTGTGAGGAACTGACGATGCGCAGCGACGGCACATCTTTACGCGTCGCGTCTTTCACAATGGTTACGCCGTTGGCGCGCAGCTGTGCGCGTACCGCGCGGGTCAGCGGACCGTATGGGTCATAGCTGTCCAGCATCAGCGTTTTCATCTCTGATGGTACCTGCGTGGTGCCACGCAGGTGATAACCGCAGCCGGCGGTGATCAGCACCACCAGCCCCAGCAACAACGTTGTAATACGAAGTCGCACAACCCCTCCTTGTGTTAACCCACAACCAGGTTAAGCAATTTGCCAGGAACGTAGATCACTTTACGAATTGTGACTCCGTCCAGATATTTAGCCACCAGATGCTCTTCGGCGGCGCGTTCACGCACTTGTTCTTCGCTGGCATCGGCCGGCACGGTAATTTTAGCGCGTACCTTGCCGTTAACCTGTACCACCACCAGTTTGGAATCTTCCACCATTGCGGCGTCATCGGCAACCGGCCATGGCGCGACGTCGATATCACCTGCGCCGCCCAGCGCCTGCCACAGGCTGAAGCAGACGTGCGGGGTGAACGGATACAGCATGCGCACCACCGCCAGCAGGGCTTCCTGCAGCAGAGCGCGATCCTGTTCGCTGTCCTGCGGCGCACGGCCCAGCTTGTTCATCAGCTCCATCACGGCGGCGATCGCGGTGTTGAAGGTCTGACGACGGCCGATATCGTCGGTGACTTTGGCAATGGTTTTGTGGACGTCGCGACGCAGCGCTTTCTGCGCGTCGTTCAGGTCTGCCGCGTCAAGCGGCTGTACCGCGCCTTTTTCCACGTGGTCATAGGCCAGTTTCCACACGCGCTTCAGGAAGCGGTTTGCGCCTTCCACGCCGGATTCCTGCCATTCCAGCGTCATTTCCGCCGGTGACGCGAACATCATAAACAGACGCACGGTATCGGCGCCGTATTTTTCCACCATTTCCTGCGGGTCGATGCCGTTGTTCTTCGACTTCGACATTTTGCTCATGCCAGCATAGACCAGTTCACGGCCTTGCGGATCGGTCGCTTTGGTAATACGGCCTTTTTCATCGCGCTCGATGGTGGCGTCTACCGGAGAAACCCAGTTGCGCTCGCCATTGTTGCCGGTGTAGTAGAAGGCATCCGCCAGCACCATGCCCTGGCACAGCAGGCGTTTCGCCGGCTCGTCAGAATCCACCAGACCCGCGTCGCGCATCAGCTTGTGGAAGAAGCGGAAGTACATCAGGTGCATGATGGCGTGTTCGATGCCGCCGATATATTGATCGACCGGCAGCCAGTAGTTGGCCGCGGCCGGATCCAGCATGCCCTGATCGTACTGCGGGCAGGTATAGCGCGCGTAATACCAGGACGATTCCATAAAGGTATCGAAGGTGTCGGTTTCACGCAGCGCCGGCTGGCCGTTGACGGTGGTTTTCGCCCACTCGGCGTCGGCTTTGATCGGGCTGGTGATGCCGTCCATCACGACGTCTTCCGGCAGCAGCACCGGCAGTTGATCTTCTGGCGTCGGCATCACGGTGCCGTCTTCCAGCGTCACCATCGGGATTGGCGCGCCCCAGTAGCGCTGACGGGATACGCCCCAGTCGCGCAGGCGGTAGTTGACCTTGCGCTGGCCGACGCCTTTTTCCACCAGTTTATCGGCGATGGCGTTAAAGCCGGCGTCGTGATCCAGGCCGTCAAATTCGCCGGAATTGAACAGCGCGCCTTTTTCCGTCATGGCTTCGCTGCTGATGTCCGGCTGGCTGCCGTCAAGGTTCAGGATCACCGCTTTGATCGGCAGGCTGTATTTGGTGGCGAACTCCCAGTCGCGCTGGTCGTGCGCCGGTACCGCCATCACTGCGCCGGTGCCGTATTCCATCAGCACGAAGTTGGCGACCCAGATCGGCAGTTTTTCGCCGCTCAGCGGATGGATGGCATACAGGCCGGTGGCCATGCCTTTTTTCTCCATGGTCGCCATATCGGCTTCCGCCACTTTGGTGTTGCGGCATTCTTCGATGAATTCGCCCAGCGCCGGATTATTCAGCGCGCCCTGTTGCGCCAGCGGGTGGCCAGCGGCGACTGCGACGTAGGTGGCACCCATAAAGGTGTCCGGGCGGGTGGTGTAGACGGTGACGTTTTCGTCGCTGCCGTCGACGTCGAAGGTGATTTCCACTCCTTCGGAGCGGCCAATCCAGTTACGCTGCATGGTCTTGACCTGCTCAGGCCAGTCTTCGAGCTGGTCCAGGTCATTCAGCAGCTGGTCGGCGTAATCGGTGATTTTGATAAACCACTGTGGGATCTCTTTGCGCTCGACTTTGGTATCGCAGCGCCAGCAGCAGCCGTCGATCACCTGCTCGTTGGCCAGCACCGTCATATCGTTCGGGCACCAGTTCACCGCCGAGGTTTTCTTGTAAACCAGGCCTTTTTCATACAGCTTGGTGAAGAACCACTGTTCCCAACGGTAGTAGTCAGGCTTGCAGGTGGCGATTTCGCGATCCCAGTCGTAGCCGAAGCCCAGCAGTTTCAGCTGGTTCTTCATATATTCGATGTTGTCGTAGGTCCACGGCGCCGGCGCGGTGTTGTTTTTTACCGCGGCGCCTTCCGCCGGCAGGCCGAAGGCGTCCCAGCCGATAGGCTGCAGCACGTTTTTACCCAGCATGCGCTGGTAACGGGAGATCACGTCGCCGATGGTGTAGTTACGCACATGGCCCATGTGTAGGCGACCGGAAGGGTAAGGCAGCATGGAGAGGCAGTAGTATTTCTCCTTGCTGGCGTCTTCGGTCACTTTAAACGTCTGTTTTTCTTGCCAGTGGCTCTGTACGTTCGATTCTATCTCTTCGGGGCGGTATTGCTCTTGCATGGCGGCTGGTGGTCCTGTTAAGAAAGCAGCTACGTCCGTAGCATTTTGTTTAGTATTTAGATCCGCATAGCATAGCTGATAAGACCTGTTGGCAACAACTCCAAGCGCCGCCGTTGGCGCGTATTTCGCAAAAAGAAAGCGACATCCGGACACTGGTCGCGAAAATCCCGCCATTAGCCAAGAGACATCAGCCGTTTACGACTAAAATAAGAAAAGATGGCTTAAGGGGAAATCCTGTCACTGGGTTCATTGAGGAGAAGCTATGAACAAGGTTGCTCAGTATTACCGCGAACTGTTGGCGTCGCTGACCGAACGTTTGAAAAATGGCGAACGAGACATTGACCAACTGGTCGCCAGCGCCGAAAAACGGCTGGATGAAGCCGGAGAGCTGACGCGCGATGAAGTGGCGCAGCTGAAGCAGGCGGTGCGGCGCGACCTGGAAGAGTTTGCCCGCAGCTATCAGGAAAGCCGCGAGGAGTTCACCGACAGCGTGTTTATGCGGGTGATCAAAGAAAGCCTGTGGCAGGAGCTGGCGGACATCACCGATAAAACCCAGCTGGAGTGGCGCGAAGTGTTTAAGGATGTCAGCCATCACGGCGTGTACCACAGCGGCGAGGTGGTCGGGCTGGGTAATCTGGTGTGTGAGCAGTGCCACCACCATCTGGCGTTTTACACGCCGGAAGTGCTGCCGCGCTGTCCGAAGTGCGGGCATGACCAGTTTCAGCGCCGGCCGTTTGAGCCTTGATAGCGTCAGCGGCCCGTAGGTTGAAGGGCCGCTCTGGCAACACCTCTAATAAAGCGGCGTGGTTTGCAGCTTGCCGTTGAGACGCCATAGCGAAAAACTCGCGCCGTATATCCGGGCAGAGGGTTGAACGCCCCGTTTCTTTTTCTCAGGTGATTCCAGGATAACCATAAAGTTATAGGCTTTTCCCGCTGCAAATGCGTAATTGAAATCAGTAACGCATCGTCCTGCTGACGCGCTCACCGCCAGCCCGTATTTTTCTAACGTATTGTTATCGCTGCCGACTTCATTAATACGTATCGTTACGATTTGTTCATCCGCTTCGGGCTGAACAATCACGCACACCTTGTTTGCCACGGTAGTGATTGGCGCTTTATAGTGCTTTGGCCTGGGATCGTTGAGGTGCACGCAGCCGGTGAGTAACGATATCGCGGTGATTAAAGTCCTTTTTATTATCTGTATGGATTTAATTGATAGAGCTTATAACCAGTTCACCATCCCTCTCTTTTAAAGTGAAGCTAACGTCATATAAGCGGGCTGCCGGCACGATGCCTTTTCTCTTTTTATCTTGTGAACGCAGGGTAATGGAAACATTGTAAGTATGGCTGGCTCTAAACGGATAGTTGTATGTTGGTATGCATTTATCGGCTGAAACCGTTAAGCCGTCGCCATCATAATGTTTGTTAAATATGCTTTCATCGTTACCGGGTTCATCAATACTCAGGGAGACCATTTTTTCATCCCCTTCGGGCTGAATTAACACGCAGATGTGATTGGCAACGACCACCACGGATGCGTTATAGATCTTCGCGCGTGGATCGCCAAGGTGGAAACAGCCGCTAAGGAGTGAAGCAAGGGTAAGCAGCATAGGTATCTTTTTCATAGTTATCATTGTAATAAGGTTTTGATAAAATTATGTTTTTCCATTGCTTGCGTCTTATCGGTGCCGACTTAATTTATAGAGCTGATAACCAGCTCGTCATCCTTACCCGTTAAGGTGAAGCTGGCGCCATATAAGCGAGCGGCCGGCACGATGCCTTTGCTTTTTTTATCTTGCGAACGTAGGGTGATGGAAAGGGTGTAAGTATGACCGGCTCTAAACGGATAGTTGTATGTCGGTATGCATTTATCGGCTGAAACTGCTAAGCCGTCGCCATCATAATATTTGTTAAATATGCTTTCATCGTTACCGGGTTCATCAATACTCAGGGAGACCATTTTTTCATCCCCTTCGGGCTGAATTAACACGCAGATGTGATTGGCAACGACCACCACGGATGCTTTATAGATCTTCGCGCGTGGATCGCCAAGGTGTAAACAGCCGCTAAGGAGTGAAGCAAGGGTAAGCAGTATAGGTATCTTTTTTATAGTTATCATTGTGATATAAGGTTTTCGAGAAAGAGGTATTTCCCAACGGTTACGTCAATCGCTGAACTCGTTACATTGCATGTGCTATAACCAAGCGCGCAGCGGCAAAGGGCTGCTCACCCCATGGCGTTTTATCTATTTTGGCGGAGTTTATTCTGTGCTATTACCTCTTTATCCACGTAAAGTTAATTGATAGAACTGACAACCAGCTCACCATTCTTGTCTGTTAAAGTGAAGCCGACGCCGTATGCGCGTCCTGAGGGTACGATACCTTTCCTCTCTTTATCTCGTGATTGCAGGGTGATGGAAATGGTGTAAGTATGGCCGGCTTTAAACTGATAGTTGTAGGTCGGTATACATTTATCAGATGAAACTTTTAATCCGTAATCATCAAAAACCTTGTTGAACCCGTTTTCTTTTTTACCTATTTCCTCGATATTCAGTGTGATCATTTTTTCATCGCCTTCAGGTTGGATTAATACACAAATTTCATTGGCAATGATAATTGCGGATGCATTATAGAGTTTTACGCGTGGATCATTGAAGTGGAAGCATCCGGTAAGCAGGATGGGTACAGTTAACAATATTTTTTTCATCGTTATCACCGTTGCTTAAAAAAATGAGATAAAGTGTATTTATACTTATGGGAGATGTATTTATCGGAGACGCCACGGAATTTTATCATGTTGCCAATGTTTTTTAACCACATGTCATACCCCCAGTTTTTAAGGTAAAAGTAGTCCGCGATGATAGAGGCTTGCTGTTCCATAGGATAGTCCTTAAGCCTTCTTTTGCCATCCAGGCGGTAAGTGTAATCCGCAATCCAGCTGAAAAGCCCGCGACTTCTTACCCACATGCCATGCTGATATTGCCATACATGTGCGAGTTCGTGGATAAAAGTATGCTGGCTGATTATTGGTGCAACTGAAAAATCTGGCTTGTAAAGTTCTTTTCTAAACCAAAGTTCACCATTTGGCGCCATCGCCGTATGGCTGGCCTGCAGGCCAAAGGGGAGGTAGCTGTCGCAGTGAACCCTCACGGTATTATAAATAATTGAGTTTCCAAATATTGAACGGGCCAATATTATCTCGCCGAGCGTCAATGGTCGGCTAATGCCTTCCTGTATCTCTGTTGTTTGCTTCACTCTTGGGACTCCCTGTCCAGAATAAAAGCGGATAAAACTATTTTTACTCCATAGCGTCAATAGCGGAACGCGTTACCTTTTTTATCACTATGACGGAAATAGCAAGCCGGGCCGTATCTTTGGCCCGGTTAAATAGCGCTATTTATTTCTTCGTTATGCGAGAGGAATTAATAACGCGTCAGACAGTCTAGCAATAGATCAATAAAGCCGGCCCGATCGATATTGGTCAGCACCTGCACGTTGGGCGTTTTGCCGGTTTGTTGCAGATCGTCCACCACGGTTTGTCCCAGGGTATATTCGCCTTTGGTTTCCACGCCGACCCAGCGTTCGCGGCTGTCAAACAGCTCTGGCGCCAGCAGCCAGGCGATGGTGCACGGGTCGTGCATCGCGGCGCCCGGCAGCCCGCGCGGGTGGTTGAGGTATATCGGCAGGTAGAAGTCGAGCATCTCGGCTACCGCCTGTGCCACCGGGTTGGCGATGGCGCGGATGCGCTCTGCCTCCTGAGGCAGCACAAACGCCTGATGGGTGACGTTGAGGCCCGCCATGGTCAACGGCACGCCGGACTGCAACACCATTTCCGCCGCTTCCGGATCGACGTAGATATTAAATTCGGCCACCGGCGTGGCGTTGCCGCCGTGAAGCGCGCCGCCCATAAAGACGATGCGCTCGATGCGGGGCTTGAGGTCGGGGTACTGCGCCAGCAGCAGGGCGATATTGGTCATCGGCCCGGTAACCACCAGCGTGATCGGTTCCGGGCTGGTGCGCAGCAGGCTGGCGATCAGTTCAACCGCGGTGTGCGGCGCCGGTTTGATGCCCGGCGTCGGTAAATGGGTGTTGCCCATACCGGTGCTACCGTGTACGTGCTCTGCGATCACCAGCTCGCGCAGCAGCGGTTTGGCAGCGCCGGCGGCGACCGGGATATCTTCCCGCTGCATCAGCGTCAGCAGGCCGAGGGCGTTATGCAGGGTTTTCTCCGGCGTCTGGTTGCCGGCGGAGGTGGTGATGGCCTTGATGTCCAGCTGCGGCGCGCGCAGCGCCATCGCCAGCGCAATGGCGTCATCAAGTCCGGGGTCGCAATCGATAATAATAGGGCGTGGCATCGTGTTCTCTCTGCTCTTTTGGATTTACTCCGAGCATCGGATCAAACCAGGCGGGATACAAGGACTTTTAATGCGCCCCGGACGGGGCGCATGGGGGGAGATCAGTGCAGAATTTTCGCCAGGAAGTCTTTGGCGCGATCGGATTGCGGGTTGTTAAAGAACTCGTCCTTATCACGATCCTCAACAATTTTTCCTTCATCCATAAAGATCACCCGGTTGGCTACTTTACGGGCGAAACCCATTTCGTGGGTGACCACCATCATGGTCATGCCTTCCTGCGCCAGTTCCACCATTACGTCCAGAACTTCGTTAATCATCTCCGGATCCAGCGCTGACGTCGGTTCGTCAAATAGCATGGCGATTGGGTCCATACACAGCGCGCGGGCAATCGCCACGCGCTGCTGCTGGCCGCCGGAAAGCTGCGCCGGATATTTATCCGCGTGGGCGGTCAGCCCGACGCGTTTGAGCAGCGCCTGGCCTTTTTCACGTGCTGCCGCCTTGTCGCGCTTCAGGACTTTTACCTGCGCCAGGATCAGGTTTTCGATGATCGACAGGTGCGGGAACAGCTCAAAATGTTGAAATACCATGCCGACTTTGGCGCGCAGCTGCGCCAGATTGGTGGATTTCAGGTTCACCTGGGTGTCGTTGACGCGGATTTCTCCCTGCTGGATCGGCTCCAGCCCGTTAACGGTTTTGATCAAGGTCGACTTGCCTGAGCCTGAAGGACCGCAGACCACGACGACCTCGCCTTTTTTTACTTCTGTGGAGCAGTCGGTCAGCACTTGAAAGTGACCGTACCACTTGGAAACATTTTTCAGGGAAATCATCAAACAGTCCTTTTCTTCAAATAGCTTACCAGCGCCGAGGCGGCAATGCTGATGACAAAATAGACAAAGCCGGCGAACAGGATCATTTCCACCTGCGTGCCGTCACGTTCGCCGATGGTCGACGCGGTACGGAAGAAGTCAGCCAGGCTCAGCACGTAAACCAGCGAGGTATCCTGGAACAGTACGATGCCCTGCGTCAGCAGCAGCGGCACCATGGCGCGGAACGCCTGCGGCAAAATCACCAGCTGCATCGACTGCCAGTGGCTCATGCCCAGCGCTAATGCGGCAGAGGACTGGCCGCGCGATACGCTTTGGATCCCCGCGCGGATAATCTCCGAGTAGTAGGCGGCCTCGAACAGCGAAAAGGCTACCATAGCCGAAATCAGACGAATATCGGTTTGCGGCGACAGCCCAAGAACCTTTTGTAATAAGCTAGGCACGACCAGATAGAACCACAGCAGCACCATCACCAGCGGCACTGAGCGGAACAGGTTGACATAGAGCGTGGCGAACCAGCTTATCGGCTTAAACGGCGATAAGCGCATGACCGCCAGCAGCGTTCCCCAGATGATGCCGAAAATAACCGCCGTCACGGTGATTTTCAGGGTGATCACCATGCCCTGCAGCAGATAGGGGAAGCTTGGCACAATCGATGCCCAGTCAAATTCGTACATTATTTACTCCCCATATTGCCAGGCAACTGCACTTTACGTTCCACCATGCGCATGATCAGCATAATGACGGCGTTGATGCCGATATAGGCCAGCGTAATTGCGGTAAATGATTCATAGGCGTGAGCGGAGTAGTCCAGCAGTTTGCCGGCCTGTGCGGCCATATCCACCAGACCGATGGTTGAAGCGATGGCCGAGTTTTTCACCAGGTTCAGCATTTCCGATGTCATCGGCGGTACGATCACCCGGTAGGCGTTCGGCAGCAGCACGTAGCGGTAGGTTTGCGGCAGCGTCAGCCCCATCGCCAGTCCGGCGGCCTGTTGCCCGCGCGGCAGGGATTGAATCGCGGCGCGCACCTGCTCGCAGACGCGGGCGGCGGTAAACAGCCCCAGGCACAGCATGGAGGAGACAAAAAACTGTACGTTCGGGTCAAGCTCGGTTTTAAACCACATGCCGAGATCGGGCGGCAACAGTTCCGGCACCACCAGATACCAGGTAAAGAACTGCACGATCAGCGGTACGTTGCGGAACAGCTCAACGTAGACGGTGCCGATACCGGACAGGAAACGGTTGGGAACGGTGCGCAGAATACCGAACAGCGAACCGACAAAGAAAGCGATGATCCATGCGCAGACGGAGAGGGCGACCGTCACCTGAAAGCCGGACCAGATCCAGCCCAGGTAGGTGGTATTGCCGAACGGCGCCTGCTGCAGGAAGATCCCCCAGTTCCAATCTATTGACATAAAAAACTCCGATAAGCCGATCTACCCGTCACCATTCGCGTTACCGGGGCGGTAACGTGTGGGGGTATGAAACATTGACGGCTGTCTGACGTCGGGCGCCGCGGCCAGTTAGTCTGGCTCAGTTAGGCAGTCCGGCGTCGGGGGAAAATACGGCAGGGGAACGACCTGCCGTATACCTGTCTGTCCCGCCGTCAACGGGGCGGGTTCGGCGTTGCCGCCGTGCCCGCTTTGTTGTTATTAGTTCAGAACCTTATCGTTAGGGGCTTTGAACAGCTGCTTCATATCGTCGGACAGTTCAAAGTTCATATTCAGATTTTTTGGCGGTATAGGCTGTTTGAACCACTTATCAAACCATTTGGCGGCTTCACCGGAGGTTTGCGCCTGGGCGATGGTGTCATCAACCAGCTTTTTGAAGTCGGCATCGTCTTTACGCATCATACAGCCGTAAGCCTCTTTCGACTGCGGCGTGCCGATGATCTCCCATTGGTCCGGCTTCTTGGCTTTGGCGCGTTCGCCGGCCAGCAGGGCATCATCCATCATAAACGCCACCGCGCGGCCGCTTTCCAGCGTGCGGAAAGAGTCGCCGTGATCTTTGGCGCTGATGATGCGCATTTTCATCTGATCCTTATCGTTCAGCTTGTGCAGCAGCACTTCAGAGGTGGTGCCGGAGGTGACCACCACCGGTTTGCCGGCCAGATCTTTGAAGTCTTTCACGTCGGAGCCTTTTTTCGCCAGCAGGCGGGTGCCGACGATAAAGATGGTATCGGAGAAGGCGGCCTGTTTCTGGCGCTCGACGTTGTTGGTAGTGGAACCGCACTCGAAGTCATAGGTGCCGTTTTGCAGCAAAGGAATACGGTTTTGCGAGGTGATAGGCAGCAGCTTCACCTTCAGGTCGGGAGCGTTGAGCTTTTTCTTGATGGCGTCGATGATTTGGTTTGAGTAGGTCTGAGAATAGCCCACCACTTTCTGCTGGTTGTCGTAATAGGAGAAAGGAACTGAAGATTCACGGTGACCGACAACGATCACGCCGTTGTCTTTGATTTTCTTCAGCGTACCGGTCAATTCTTCCGCGTGGGCTACGCTGCCTGCCATCCCAATCAGCAGTAACGATAACGCCAGTTTACGCATGTGCATGGTCCAACTCCTTGCTGTTGTGGTGGTTCTGACGAAAGCGCGTCAGAGTGAAAATGGTTGTTTATTGCTCACATTATAAAGATAGTCTTAGAACAGATTACCGTTAGAAAATAGCCGATTGTGAACAAAATGAAACCAATATGTTTCGTAATTTGAGACATCACGCGCACCAAATAGATGCAATAAAATCCGGCGGCACCGTTATGGTGCGGCGGATTTGCCAGGCCGCGTCATCTCAGGTAACGCCGACGCGCAGGCAGAATAAACAAAGCAAGGAGCATGCCAGGAGAGAGGGGAAGGGCTGAAGAAAGGGGGGACGCGCGGCGGCATCCCCCGTGAGGCAGATTAACGGCGGCGCAGGCCGAACAACAGCGCCAGGCCGCCCAGCAGGGCGGTAATCACCCACAGCGGCAGGCCGCCGAAGCGGGCGTACGGCGTGATGCCGGTGGTCGGGGTCACCTTCACCTCCAGCACCTGGCGGGTGAACTGCGGAAGCTCGGCGATGACGTCGCCGGTTGGTCCAACCGCGGCGGTGACGCCGTTATTGGTGCTGCGCAGCAGCGGCCGGCCCAGCTCCAGGGCGCGCATGCGCGCCATCTGGAAGTGCTGCCACGGGCCGATAGAGTGGCCGAACCAGGCGTCGTTGGAGATGGTCAGCAGGAAGTTGGTATTCGGACGGAAGTTGTCGCGCACCTGCTGGCCCAGCACGATTTCATAGCAAATCGCCGCCGTCAGATCGTAGCCCTGCACCTTGAGCGGCGACTGGACATAATTGCCACGGCTGAAGGAGGACATGGGTAAATCGAAGAACGGCGCCAGCGGCCGCAGCAGCGTTTCCAGCGGCACGAATTCGCCGAACGGCACCAGGTGGTGTTTGTTGTAGCGGTCGGCGGCCGGGTAGCGGTACGGCTCTTTTTCACCCAGAACAATCACGCTGTTAAAGTATTCCGTGCCCTGCCGGGTGGCGCGGGCGTCCACAATGCCGGTGATCAGGCTGCTGTGTTTGGCGCGCACCAGATCGTCCATCATGGTCAGAAAACCGTTCTGGTTGCTTTCCACGTCGGGAATGGCCGACTCCGGCCAGATAATCATCGACGCTTTGCCCACGTAAGGACGGGTGGCGTCCAGATAGGCCTGCAGTGTACTGACCAGCGCCTGCGGATCCCACTTCAGAGACTGGGCAATGTTGCCCTGCACCATGGCGACGTTGACCGCCTTGTCGGGCTGCGGGGTAAACCAGTGCAGCTGACGCAGCGGCCACGGCAGCAGCAGCATGGCGACGGCGATCGCCGCCGGCAGGATGCGGCGCCGTGCGGCGGCGTACACCAGCAGGCCGCTCAGCGACATCAGCACAAAGGTGATGCTGTCGACGCCCAGCAGCGGCGCCAGGCCTTTCAGCGGGCCGTTGATCTGGCTGTAGCCGAACTGCAGCCAGGGGAAGCCGGTCAGCACCCAGCCGCGCAGGAACTCGGTGACCTGCCACAGCGCCGGGGCGGCGACCGCCAGCCGCAGCCAGTGGGTTTGCGGCCAGAGGCGCGTCAGCAGGCCGGCAAACAGCCCGGTGTACAGGGAAAGGTAGGCGGCAAGCAGCGCCACCAGGAAGATATTGACGGCGAACGGCATCCCGCCGAAGTCGGCGATGCTGACGTACACCCAGTTGATGCCGCTGCCGAACAGCCCCATCCCCCAGATAAAGCCGAGCAGCGCCGACTGCCGCACGCTGCGGTTAAGCGTGACCGCCAGCAGTCCGCACAGGGAAACGATGGCCGCCGGCCAGAGATCATAAGGAGAAAACGCCAGCGTGCCGCAGGCGCCGGTCAACAGCGCCAGCAGGGCGCGAACCCGCTGGCGATCGAATAAAGAGGCGTTGGCCATGTGAAATTTAGTCTTCCAGTTTCGGTTGCGGAGCGTTGTCCGGAATTTTTACATGAACCTGGATGATACGTCGACTGTCGGCCATGGCAACTTTAAACAGGTAACCTTCGATTTCAATGGTTTCCCCGCGGGTTGGCAGATGGCCGAAGGCCTGCATGATCAGGCCGCCGATGGTATCGACCTCATCATCGCTGAAGTGGGTATCGAAGGCCTCGTTGAAGTCTTCAATCGCGGTCAGCGCGCGCACGGTGTACATATGGCGGCTGAGCTGGCGGATATCACGATCTTCCTCATCGTCATACTCGTCTTCGATTTCACCGACAATCAGTTCCAGAATGTCTTCAATGGTTACCAGGCCGGAAACGCCGCCGAACTCGTCGATGACGATCGCCATGTGGTAACGCTGGGAGCGGAACTCCTTCAGCATGCGGTCGACCCGCTTGCTTTCCGGCACCACCACCGCCGGGCGCAGCACCCGGTCGATACTGAACGGCTCGGACGCTGCGCGCATAAACGGCAGCAGATCCTTGGCCATCAGAATGCCTTCAATATGGTCTTTGTCTTCGCTGATCACCGGGAAGCGCGAGTGGGCGGACTCGATGATCACGTCCAGACACTCCTCCAGCGGCTGGTTGCGCTTGAGCGTGACCATCTGGGAGCGGGGGATCATGATATCGCGCACCCGTTGCTCGGCGATATCCATCACCCCTTCCAGCATGTCGCGGGTATCGGGGTCGATCAGATCGTTTTGTTCGGAGTCGCGGATCAGTTCGACCAGATCGTCACGGTTTTTCGGTTCGCCGTGGAATAACTGGTTAAGGAGCAGAGTAAAAAAACCCTTCTTGCTACTGGGGCTGTCGTTGCTTTGTGAATTGTCGTCGCTCATGGCGTTTTAGTTAATATCACTCATGTCAGAGTAAGGGGTTAGCGACAGCCTCGCGCACGAGGCTGTGGGGTAAGCAGCTAACGTTAAGTGGGATCTTTTTCCGCCAGATAGGGGTCGGGATAGCCCAGCCCCTGCATGATGTCGGTTTCCAAAGATTCCATTTCTTCGGCTTCATCATCGTCGATGTGGTCATACCCTAGCAGATGAAGGCAGCCGTGAACAACCATATGCGCCCAGTGCGCCTCCAGGGCCTTACCCTGTTCGTTCGCTTCCTGTTCAACCACCTGCCGGCAGATGATCAGATCGCCCAGCAGCGGCAGTTCGATGCCCGGCGGCGCTTCAAACGGGAAGGAGAGCACATTGGTCGGCTTATCTTTGCCGCGGTAGGTCAGATTCAGATCGTGACTTTCCGCTTCGTCCACCAGACGGATGGTGACTTCTGACTCGGGCTGAAACTGCGGCAGCACGCTCTCCAGCCAGCGCTGGAAAGCGGCTTCTTCCGGCAGGCCGGCGGCGTTTTCACAGGCAATCTGTAAATCGAGAATCACCTGGCTCATGGCGTCTCCTGCTCGGAGGCCAGCTGCGCCTCGCGCTTGCGCTGTTCGGCGAGCGCTTCTTTGCGCTTTTGCTCTTCGGCTTCCCAGGCTTCATAGGCGATGACCACGCGCGCCACCACCGGGTGACGCACCACGTCTTCGCTGTGGAAGAAGTTGAAGCTGATCTCTTCCACCGCGGACAGCACTTCCACCGCATGGCGCAGGCCGGATTTCTGGTTGCGCGGCAGGTCGATCTGCGTCACGTCGCCGGTAATTACCGCTTTGGAGTTGAAGCCGATGCGCGTCAGGAACATCTTCATCTGCTCGATGGTGGTGTTCTGGCTCTCATCCAGAATGATAAAGGCATCGTTCAGCGTACGGCCGCGCATATAGGCCAGCGGCGCGACTTCGATCACGTTGCGTTCGATCAGCTTTTCAACGCGCTCAAAGCCCAGCATTTCAAACAGGGCGTCGTACAGCGGGCGCAGGTAAGGGTCGACCTTCTGACTGAGATCCCCCGGCAGGAAGCCTAGCTTCTCGCCGGCTTCGACCGCCGGGCGCGTCAGCAGAATGCGGCGCACTTCCTGACGCTCCAGCGCGTCGACGGCGGCGGCCACCGCCAGGTAGGTTTTACCGGTACCGGCCGGGCCGATGCCGAAGGTGATGTCGTGGTCGAGAATATTGGCGATGTACTGCGCCTGATTCGGCGTACGCGGTTTCACCATACCGCGCTTGGTTTTGATGTTCACCGCTTTGCCGTAATCCGGCACGCTGTCGGCGACCTGTTCCAGCACGCGGCTTTCTTTGATCGCCAGATGAATCTGTTCCGGGTCGATATCGGGGATCACGCCGCGGATCGGCGCCGTATCCACATACAGATGACGCAGAATATCCGCAGCGGCCACCACGCAGGGGTTTTTACCGACCAGTTTAAACCGGTTGTCACGGCGGCTGATTTCAATCCCCAGCCGGCGCTCGAGCTGTTTGATATTGTCATCAAACGGGCCGCACAGGCTGAGCAAACGCTGATTGTCTGCGGGCTCTAACAGAATTTCTTGTGTTGCGACGTTCAAACTATTCCTCTAGGTCACATCGGGCCTGTTGATGTCACGTTGCGCGTACGGGACGCGCGCGTTCAGGGCAAAGCCTGAGTCACATATATCCTGAATAACGTCTCCGGCAGCGAAGCCGAAGTAAGACGGATATACGATGAATTATTCATGGTGCGCGGCAAGCGCGCAAGTTTACCCCTGATCTATCTGTGCGCCAGCGCAGGAATTCAAGGGGAAATGATGAAAAATGCGGCCCACTTCGCCGCGTGAGCGGTGAGAAAGCGGCGCCCTTTCTTATCGGCATGCACAATAAAATAGCCGGGCAAACGCCCGGCCAGGTTACCGTTACCGCATTGGCGATTAAGGCTGATAAGTGCCGACGCCCAGCTCGTCTTCCTTGCGGGTGCGGGCAATCACCGACTGCGGAGATTCGTGCACGCGCAGATCCATCTGCTGTTCGGTTCGCACCACGACGCCGCGCAGCGAGTTTGCCAGTACTTCGGTAATTTCTACGTCGACAAACTGGGCGATCATGTCCGGCGTGCCTTCGAAGTTGACCACTCGGTTGCACTCGGTGCGGCCCGCCAGCTCCATCACATTCTTGCGCGAGGTACCTTCGACCAGAATGCGCTGCACGGTGCCCAGCATACGGCGGCTGAACTGCCGCGCCTGCTGGCTGAGACGATCCTGCAGAATGTACAGGCGCTGTTTTTTCTCTTCTTCGCTGACGTCGTCCACCATGTCGGCGGCCGGCGTGCCGGGGCGCGATGAGTAGATAAAGCTGAAGCTGGTGTCGAAGTTAACCTCGGCGATCAGGTTCATGGTCTGCTCGAAATCGGCCTGAGACTCGCCCGGGAAGCCGATGATAAAGTCGGAGCTGAGCTGGATATTTGGCCGGGCCTTGCGCAGCTTGCGGATAATCGCCTTATATTCCAGTGCGGTATGCGCACGCTTCATCATGGTCAGGACGCGGTCTGAACCGCTCTGCACCGGCAGGTGCAGGTGGCTGACCAGCTCCGGCGTATCCTCATACACCGCGATGATATCGTCGGTGAACTCGATCGGGTGGCTGGTGGTGAAGCGGATGCGGTCAATACCGTCGATGGCCGCCACCAGGCGCAGCAGTTCGGCGAAGGTACAGATCTCGCCGTCGTAGGTGGCGCCGCGGTAGGCGTTGACGTTCTGGCCCAGCAGGTTGACCTCACGTACCCCTTGCGCCGCCAGCTGTGCAACTTCAAACAGCACGTCGTCGCTCGGGCGGCTGACTTCTTCGCCTCGGGTGTAAGGCACCACGCAGAAGGTGCAGTATTTGTTGCAGCCTTCCATGATGGACACAAAGGCGGTCGGGCCTTCGGCGCGTGGTTCCGGCAGGCGGTCGAATTTCTCGATTTCCGGGAAGCTGATATCGACGATCGGGCTGCGGGTACCCTGAACGTGGTTAATCATCTCCGGCAGGCGGTGCAGCGTCTGCGGCCCGAAAATCACGTCGACGCAGGGCGCGCGCTGGCGAATATGGTCGCCTTCCTGTGAGGCGACGCAGCCGCCTACGCCGATAATCAGATCCGGGTTCTTTTCTTTTAGCTGCTTCCAGCGGCCCAACATAGCGAAAACTTTTTCCTGCGCTTTCTCGCGGATTGAGCAGGTATTCAGCAGCAGCACGTCCGCCTCTTCGGCGTTTTCGGTCCATTGGTAACCGTGCGTGCTTCCCAGTAAGTCTGCCATTTTGGATGAATCGTATTCATTCATCTGACAGCCCCAGGTTTTGATATGTAGTTTCTTGGTCATCGAATAGCCATTATCAGTGCGAAGCGAAATTAAGCTGCATTATACCCAAAATCATTCAGGCTGCAGGGAGACGGCAACGCAGCGAATTCCCGGGAACGTACCGTGCGCGGCTGCCGTGAGCCTGCGCCTCTCTTATGACGGGGATAGCGACATTGCAGAGGGGCATTGTAAACACTTGCCGCGGCGGTGACCAGCGCGGGGAAACGCTCCTGCGACCTGAAGCCGGATGAAAAATCCGGTACACTAAGGGCAACACGCCGCGCAGGGTGGAGCGGCGCTCACCAACCAACAAGCATAACCAACATGAAGACTTCTCAAACAGAGTACGACGTCGCCGTGGTCGGCGGCGGCATGGTCGGCGCGGCCGCCGCGCTGGGGCTGGCGCAGGCCGGATTTAGCGTGGCGCTGCTGGAGCATCAGGCGCCGGCGGCGTTTGATCCGCACAGCGCGCCGGATCTGCGGATTTCCGCCATTGGCTGTGCCTCGGTCGCTCTGTTGAAACAGCTGGGCGCCTGGCAATCGCTGGCGCAGATGCGCTCGGCGCCGTACCGCCGGCTGGAAACCTGGGAGTGGGAATCGGCGCGGGTGGCGTTCGACGCGGCCGAGCTGGGCCTGCCCGAACTCGGATTTATGGTGGAAAATCGCCTGCTGCAGCTGGCGCTGTGGCAGCAGCTGCAGCACTGTGACACGCTGCATTGTCCGGCCAGGCTGCAGGCGCTGCAGCGCGGGGAGGGCGCATGGCGACTGACGCTGGATGACGGAGAGACGCTGACGGCGCGGCTGGTGGTCGGTGCCGACGGCGCGCACTCGCAGGTGCGCACGTTGGCGGATATCGGCGTCAGCGGCTGGCAGTATCGTCAGTCCTGCATGCTGATTACCGTGCAGACCGGCGCGCCGCAGCAGGATGCCACCTGGCAGCAGTTTTTCCCTTCCGGGCCGCGCGCTTTTCTGCCGCTGTATGACGACTGGGCCTCGCTGGTGTGGTACGACAGCCCGCAACGCATTCGTCAGTTGCAAAGCATGCCGATGGCGCAGCTGGAGCAGGAGATTGCCGCGGCGTTTCCGGGGCGGCTCGGCGCGGTGAAGGCGCATGCCGCCGGATCGTTCCCGCTGGTGCGCCGCCATGCCCAGCGTTACGTCCTGCCGGGGCTGGCGTTGGTCGGCGACGCGGCGCACACCATCAACCCGCTGGCCGGGCAGGGGGTTAACCTGGGTTACCGCGATGTCGACGCGTTGCTGAACGTGCTGCTGGAGGCGCGCGAGCGGGGTGAGGAATGGTCGAGCGAGGCGGTGCTGCAGCGCTATCAGCGCCGGCGCCGCGCCGACAACCTGCTGATGCAGAGCGGGATGGATCTGTTTTATACCGCCTTCAGCAATCGCCTGGCGCCGCTTGGCGTAGCGCGCAATCTGGCGCTGATGGCCGCCGAACGCGCCGGGGGGCTGAAACAAAAAGCGCTGAAGTATGCGCTGGGCTTATAAGCTGTCGGGCAGGCACCGTACGGCGTGATAAATAGAAGGTCGGGACTCCCGGCCTTTTTCTTTGTTTGCATGCTAAAGGCAGCAGCAGAAAAGCAAAAAGCCCACCGAAGTGGGCTTTTCTAAATGTGGCTGGGGTACGAGGATTCGAACCTCGGAATGCTGGAATCAGAATCCAGTGCCTTACCGCTTGGCGATACCCCAATTGTTGAAAGCAAACTTAGCAATGGTGGCTACGACGGGATTTGAACCTGTGACCCCATCATTATGAGTGATGTGCTCTAACCAGCTGAGCTACGTAGCCGCGCTAAATATTGCTTTATCGACTTGCAGGTTGTTTGTATGGCTGGGGTACCTGGATTCGAACCAGGGAATGCCGGTATCAAAAACCGGTGCCTTACCGCTTGGCGATACCCCAACAACCGTTACAAATCTTTCCTGCTGACCGCCTTCCCAGAGAGAAGATGGCTGGGGTACCTGGATTCGAACCAGGGAATGCCGGTATCAAAAACCGGTGCCTTACCGCTTGGCGATACCCCATCAGCAGAGCCGACGACGATGAAGAGAGTGGTGCGGGAGGCGAGACTTGAACTCGCACACCTTGCGGCGCCAGAACCTAAATCTGGTGCGTCTACCAATTTCGCCACTCCCGCAAAAAAGATGGTGGCTACGACGGGATTCGAACCTGTGACCCCATCATTATGAGTGATGTGCTCTAACCAGCTGAGCTACGTAGCCATCTTTTTTCGCGCTACCTTCATCGGCGTTGCGGGGCGCATTATGCGTATATGACCGATTTGCGTCAACAAGTTTTTTGCCGAAAAAGCGTTGCAGGGTGCCGTTTGTCTGGGTTGTGAACAGTATGGCGATAAAATCGGCAATTCATTCAATTTATGGTTTAAAACATCAACAAAAAGGCGAACCCGCAGGTTCGCCGTCATGTTGATATATAGCCGTTTACTGATAAGCGGACTGGTGTACGCCGACGGCGCGGCCGGACGGATCGTCCATTTTTTTGAATGATTCGTCCCACTCAATCGCCTTGGCTGACGAACAAGCCACCGACGGGCCGCCCGGCACGCACTCGGCGGCGCTTGGCAGTGGGAACAGCTCTTCGAAAATCTCACGGTACAGGTAGCCTTCTTTTGACGTCGGCGTGTTGTACGGGAAACGGAAACGTGCGTTTTCAAGCTGTTGGTCGCTGATTTGCTGTGCAGCCACCTCTTTTAGTGTATCGATCCAGCTGTAGCCCACGCCGTCGGAGAACTGCTCTTTCTGGCGCCAGGCCACGCTGGCCGGCAGATAGGACTCAAAACACTCGCGAATAATGTGCTTTTCCATTTTGCCGTTGCCGCACATTTTATCCTGCGGGTTGATGCGCATCGCCACGTCGAGGAATTTCTTGTCGAGGAACGGCACGCGCGCTTCAACGCCCCAGGCGGACATCGCCTTGTTGGCGCGCGCGCAGTCAAACATATGCAGCGCCAGCAGTTTACGCACCGTCTCGTCGTGGAATTCGTGCGCGTCCGGCGCCTTATGGAAGTAGAGGTAGCCGCCGAAGACTTCGTCGGCGCCTTCGCCGGACAGCACCATCTTGATGCCCATCGCCTTGATCTTGCGCGACATCAGATACATCGGCGTCGAGGCGCGGATGGTGGTGACGTCGTAGGTTTCAATGTGATAGATCACGTCGCGGATGGCGTCCAGACCTTCTTGCACGGTGAAGTGAATTTCATGGTGCACGGTGCCGAGGTGGTTGGCCACCTCTTGCGCGGCGCGCAGATCCGGCGAGCCTTGCAGGCCGACGGCAAAGGAGTGTAGCTGAGGCCACCAGGCTTCGCTGCGCTCCTGATCTTCCACGCGGCGCGCGGCGTATTTTTTGGTGATGGCGGAAATTACCGACGAGTCCAGGCCGCCGGACAGCAGCACGCCGTAAGGCACGTCGGACATCAGGTGGCTTTTTACCGATTCTTCCAACGCATTGCGCAGCGCATTGGCGTCGGTGACGCTGTCTTTAACGCTGTCGTAGTCAAACCAGTCGCGCTGGTAGTATTGGCGGATCTCGCCGTCCTGGCTCCACAGGTAACTGCCGGCGGGGAATTCTTTAATGGTGCGGCAGACCGGCACCAACGCCTTCATTTCCGAGGCGACGAACAGGTTGCCGTGCTCATCAAAGCCCATATACAGCGGGATAATGCCGATATGATCGCGGCCGATCAGGTAGGCGTCTTTTTCCGCGTCATACAGCGCGAAGGCGAACATTCCCTGCAGATCGTCGAGGAACGCCGGGCCTTTTTCCTGATACAGCGCCAGGATCACTTCACAGTCGGAGCCGGTCTGGAACTGATAGCGGTCGCTCAATGCGTCGCGCAGCGCCTGGTGGTTATAGATTTCGCCGTTTACCGCCAGAACGTGAGTATGTGCCGCGTTATACAGCGGTTGCGCACCGTTATTAACATCGACGATCGACAGACGCTCATGCGCCAGAATGGCTTTATCGCTGGCGTAAATGCCGGACCAGTCCGGGCCGCGGTGGCGCATCAAACGAGACAGCTCGAGCGCTTTTTTACGCAGCTCAGCAGGATCGGACTTCAGATCGAGCACACCGAAAATAGAACACATACAAACTCTCCTAAACGACTTTTCTGGGACTGTGATGTTGTTTTTGCTGTTATACGCAGCCGGGACGATGGCTACGGGGTGTTTATGAAAATGCGCCAAAAACGACGTCGGGCGCAAGCGTTTTCATATTCAGGAGAAAAATAGTTATCGGTGATGGGGTGAAAATTAGCGGATATTTATATTTAAGCGCTATTTTTTGAGGATTCGTTAAATAAATCGCGCTACTGGTGGTTTTTTCAGCACCCTGCAGCGGAAAAAATAAAGCCGCAAACAGGCTATCGGTGTCAAATAAATAAAACTCAACGTACTGGCGGGGGTTACATGATACGACGGCGGGAACCCCGCCGTCGTGACGATCAGAACAGGTCGATATCGGCAACCGACGGGAAGATATAGGTCGGGCGGAACGGCATGCTTTCAATATCGTTTGGCGTGGAGACGCCGGACAGCACCAGAATGGTTTCCAGGCCGGCCTGGAAGCCGGCCAGAATGTCGGTGCGCAGGTTATCACCGACGATCACCGTCTCTTCCGAATGGGCCTGCATCTTGTTCAGCGCGGCGCGAATAATCCACGGGCTGGGTTTACCGACGTAAAATGGTTTGCGGCCGGTGATCTTTTCGATCGGGGCGCACAGCGCGCCGCAGGCCGGGACAAAGCCGTGGCCGTGGGTATCCGGGTTGGTGGCGATAAAGCGCGCGCCGTTACTGACGAAATAGGCGGCCTTGTGGATCATCTCCCAATTGTAGGAGCGGGTCTCGCCGACAATCACAAAGTCGGGGTTGATATCGGTGATGGTGAAGCCGGCTTTGTACAACTCGTGAATTAACGCGCCTTCACCGACCACATAGGCTTTTTTACCTTCCTGACGGCGCAGGAAGTCGGCAGTGGCCATCGCCGAGGTATAGAACGCGCTTTCCGGCACGTCCAGGCCGGCGGCGGCAAAGCGGTTGGCCAGATCCTGCGCGGTCTGCGACGGGTAGTTGGTCAGCACTACCAGCGGCATGCCCTGCTCCTGAATGCGCGCCAGAAAGCGGTCGGCGCCGGGAACGGCGGTGTTGTCATGCATCAGTACGCCGTCGATATCACAGATTACGTTTTTAATCGTCATGGTGGGGGGATCTCATCAAGAGGGCGGAGGGCGTGATGCCATCCGCCTGAAAATAGGGTCAGCTTTCCAGTAAGCGCTGCAGCAGCACGCCGTTGAGCATGGCGCGCTTGGCCAGGGCGAAGGCGCCGATCGCCGAACGGTGGTCAAGTTCCGAGGTCACTACCGGCAGGTTTTTACGGAAATCTTTCAGTACCTGATTATTGATGCAGCTTTGTATCGCCGGCAACAGGACTTTGTGCGCTTCGGTAATTTCGCCGGCGATCACCACTTTTTGCGGGTTAAACAGGTTGATGGCGATCGCCACCGCTTTGCCCAGGTAGCGGCCGACGTGGTCGATAACTTCGCCGGCCAGCAGGTCGCCGCGGTTGGCGGCCTTGCAAATGGCGTTGATGCCGCAGTCGTCCGGCGACAGCAACTTGCTGGGATAGCCCTGCGCCAGCAGCTGACGCACCCGCTGTTCAATGGCGGCATTGGCGGCGACGGTTTCCAGACAGCCGAAGTTGCCACAGTGGCAGCGTTCACCGAGCGGGTCGATTTGAATATGGCCGATTTCGCCGACGTTGCCGTTATTGCCGAGGAAGATCTGGCCGTTAACGATAATGCCGGCGCCGGTGCCGCGGTGCAGCCGCACCAGAATGGAGTCTTCACAGTCGCGCGTGGCGCCGAAGTAGTGTTCGGCCAGCGCCAGGCTGCGGATATCATGGCCGACGAAGCTGGTGACGTTGAAGCGCTGCTGCAGGTTATCGACCAGCGGCCAGTTATCGACGCCGATGTGTGGCATATAGCGCACCACGCCGAGCGACGGATCGACCAGCCCCGGCAGGATCACCGAAATGGCGATCAGCTCGCGCAGTTTGCGTTGATAGCTGGCGATAAACTGCTCGATGGCGTTGAACAGGGCGTTTTCCAGCGTCTCCTGCGTGCGTTCCGGCAGCGGGTAGTGTTCTTCACCGAGCGATTTACCGCTCATATCATACAGGGTGATGGTGGCATCGTGCCGGCCGAGACGCACGGCGACGGTGTGAAACTGGCGGGTTTCGCTGACGATGGAGATAGCGCGGCGGCCGCCGGTGGAGGCTTGCTGATCGACCTCTTTGATCAGCCCGCGCTCCAGCAGCTGGCGGGTAATTTTAGTCACACTGGCGGGGGCAAGTTGGCTAAGTTCGGCGATCTGAATGCGCGAGATTGGCCCTTGCTGGTCAATCAGGCGATATACTGCTGCGCCGTTAAGCTGTTTAACTAAATCTACGTTGCCTATCTGTGCCTGTCCGCCAGTGCTCATTAATAAAGTTACTCGCTGTCTGATTAAACCTCGTTACCGTTAACGAGCGTTTTAGTAATGGTGAAATCGCGGGTAAAGGCGGTCAGGTTCGCCACTTTACCGGCTTCGATACTGCCCAAACGCTGGTCTACGCCGATGGCGCGCGCCGGATAGAGCGTAGCCATACGCAGGGCCTCATCCAGGGCGATGCCGACATGCTCCACGCTGTTTTTCACCGCGTCGATCATCGTCAGCGCAGAACCACTCAGGGTGCCGTTCTCATCCACGCACAGCCCGTCACGATAGTATATGGTTTTACCGGCGAAAATAAATTGATCAATATCGGCGCCCGCCGGCGCGGTGGCGTCGGTAACCAGCACCAACTTATCACCTTTCATGCGCTTGGCGTTACGGATACTCGCCCAGGCGACGTGATGGCCGTCGGCGATGATCCCGGTATACACTTCCGGCGTATCGAAAATCGCGCCCATCAGCCCCGGCTCGCGGCCGGTAATATACGGCATGGCGTTATACAGGTGGGTGGCGAAGCTGATGCCGGCGGCAAAGCCGGTGCGCGCCTGCTCATAGGTGGCGTTGGAGTGGCCGGCGGAGACGATGATGCCCGCGTCGCGCAGCTGGGTGATAAAGTGCGGCTCCACCATTTCCGGCGCCAGCGTCACCTTGGTGATGACATCGGCGTTGGCGCACATATAGTCCACCATCTCTTTGTCCGCGCGGCGGATAAAGGCCGGGTTGTGGGTGCCTTTTTTCTGCGGGCTCAGGTAAGGCCCTTCCAGGTGCAGGCCGAGCGCCTGATTACGCTGTTTTTTCAGATAAGCGCGCATCACTTCGATGCTGTGCTTCATAAATTCGTCGCTGCTGGTGATCAGCGTCGGCAGGTAGCTGGTGCAGCCCGATTTTTCATTGGCGTGCTGCATGATCTCCAGCGTCTCTTCAGAGATGGCCTCCAGCGCGTCGTTAAACTGCACGCCGCCGCAGCCGTTCAACTGAACATCAATAAAACCGGGGGCTAACAGGGCGCCACCCAGGTCGCGCGTTTCGATGCCGGCCGGCAGTTCGGCCAGCGGGCAGACTCGTTCAATCAGGCCGTCGGCAATCACTACCGCATGGTCATCAAGCACGTCGTGGCCGGTGTAAATACGGCCGTGGGTTAAAGCGAACATGTAGCCCCCTACAAACAAAAAATTAAAGATTCTTCACGCTTTCCGCTTCCAGTTCACGGAAGTACTTAACGGTTTTGACCTTCAGCTCCATGGTGGACGGTTCGTCGCACACCACGATGGCTTTGGCGTGCAGCTGCAGGCAGCTGATGGTCCACATATGGTTGACGTTGCCTTCCACCGCCGCTTCCAGCGCCTGCGCCTTGGCGTGGCCGGTCACCAGAATCATCACCTCTTCCGCATCCAGCAGGGTACCGACGCCGACGGTCAGGGCGTATTTCGGCACCTGGCTGACGTCGCCGCCGAAGAAGCGCGAGTTGGCGATGCGGGTATCTTCGGTCAACGTTTTAATGCGGGTGCGGGACGCCAGCGAAGAGGCCGGTTCATTAAAGGCGATGTGGCCGTCAATTCCCACGCCGCCCATAAACAGGTGAATTTTACCGTAGGCTTTGATTTTCTCTTCATAGCGGCGGCATTCGGCATCGACATCCGGTGCGTTACCGTTCAACAGGTTGATGTTTTCACTCGGGATATCAACGTGATCAAAGAAATTACGGTACATGAAGGTATGATAGCTTTCCGGGTGCTCCTGCGGCAGGCCAACATATTCATCCATATTGAACGTCACAACGTGCTTAAAGCTTACTTCACCTGCTTTGTGCATCGCAATCAGATGTTTGTAGGCTTCCAGCGGGGTGCCGCCGGTCGGCAGGCCCAGCACGAACGGACGCTCCGCCGTAGGGTTGAAGGCATTGATGCGTTGTACGATATGGCGGGCGGCCCATTTGCCTACTTGTGCGGTATCTTTCAGTGGGATAAGTCTCATCATACACCTCTTGGGTAAGTAAACTATGGCTATACTGAACGAGCCCTGTCAGAAGGCTTAAGCCTAATTCAGCTTTGTTGTTTCTGCGTTAGGGAGCCTCAGTATCGATTTTTTTAATGATAAAATAAGTTTTGTGCGATGGCTAGCAATGCCGCCGTTAATCTGACCTTTTTGGTGATTCAAATCACAAAAGGGGAGGTTTTAATTTGCGATACGAATTAATTTTTTTACACTCCGCATAGTAATGTGTGCCATGCGTATTTTTAAAAAAGGCAGTGAGGCTTCTCAATAAACTGCCAATAGGGTCCGCTCGCGGATGAATAGGGGGAAAAGGTGAACATTCTTAGTTATTTACAAAAGGTGGGGCGCGCCTTGATGGTGCCGGTCGCCACGCTGCCGGCCGCCGCGATATTAATGGGCGTCGGCTACTGGATTGACCCGGTAGGCTGGGGCGGCGACAACGCGGTCGCCGCTTTCTTTATTAAGTCTGGTTCAGCCATTATCGACAATATGTCGGTGCTGTTCGCCATTGGCGTCGCCTACGGGATGTCGAAGGATAAGGACGGCGCCGCTGCGCTGACCGGCTTTGTCGGCTTCCTGGTGTTGACTACCCTCTGTTCGCCGGCTGCGGTATCGATGATTCAGAAAATCCCGCTGGATCAGGTGCCAGCCGCGTTTGGTAAAATTGAAAACCAGTTCGTGGGGATTCTGGTGGGGATTATCTCCGCCGAAATCTACAACCGCTTCAGCAGCGTCGAGCTGCCGAAGGCGCTGTCGTTCTTCAGCGGCCGCCGTCTGGTGCCGATCCTGATCTCCTTCCTGATGATTCTGGTCGCCTTTATCCTGATGTACGTCTGGCCGCTTATCTTTAACGGTCTGGTGAACTTCGGTGAATATATTCAGAAAATGGGGTCGGTCGGTGCCGGTCTGTATGCCTTCTTCAACCGCCTGCTGATTCCGGTCGGCCTGCACCATGCGCTGAACTCGGTGTTCTGGTTTGACGTGGCCGGCATCAACGATATTCCTAACTTCCTCGGCGGCCAGCAGTCTATTGAAGCCGGCAAGGCAGTAGTGGGCATTACCGGTCGTTATCAGGCGGGCTTCTTCCCAATCATGATGTTCGGCCTGCCGGGCGCGGCGCTGGCGATTTACCACTGCGCGCGTCCAGAGAACAAGGCTAAAGTGGCGGGCATCATGATGGCCGCGGCGTTTGCCGCCTTCTTCACCGGCATCACCGAGCCGCTGGAGTTCTCCTTTATGTTTGTGGCGCCGGTGCTGTACGTGATCCACGCGATTCTGACCGGTATTTCCGTCTTTATCGCCGCCAGCATGCACTGGATTGCCGGCTTCGGCTTCAGCGCCGGCCTGGTGGATATGGCGCTTGCTTCCCGCAATCCGCTGGCCACCCACTGGTATATGCTGATCCCGCAGGGGCTGGTGTTCTTCGTTATCTACTATGCGGTGTTCCGTTTCACCATCACCAAGTTCAACCTGATGACCCCGGGCCGCGAGCTGGCGGTCGCCGGTGATGAAACCGACGGTTACGATGTTGACGCCGCCGCCGGGAAAGATGAAAACGCCACCACCACGCTGGCCCGCCGCTATGTGAGCGCGATTGGCGGTTCCGATAACCTGACCGGGATTGACGCCTGCATCACCCGCCTGCGTCTGAATGTGAAAGATTCTGCGCTGGTGAACGATGCGCTGGCGAAACGCCTGGGCGCCTCCGGCGTGATTCGCCTGAACAAACAGAGCGTCCAGGTGATTGTGGGGACGCAGGCCGAGCTGATTGCCAGCGCGATGCGCGGCGTGGTGGCTGCCGGCCCGGTAGCCGCCGCCAGCGTGCCGACGACGCCGCCGCAGGCTGACGCGAAGCCGCAGGCGGTACCTAACGCGCCGCAGGCCGTGGTGCTGGAAGCGATGGTTGCGCCGGTCAGCGGCGAGGTTGTGGCGCTGGCTCAGGTGCCGGACGAGGCCTTTGCCAGCAAAGCAGTAGGCGACGGCGTGGCAATCCGACCAACCGACAGCACCGTAGTGGCGCCGGCAGACGGCACGGTAGTGAAAATCTTCAACACCAACCATGCCTTCTGCCTGGAAACCGACAAGGGCGTTGAGCTGGTGGTGCATATGGGCATTGATACCGTAGCGCTGAACGGCCAGGGCTTTAAGCGCCTGGTGGAAGAAGGCGTCGAGGTGAAAGCCGGCGAGCCGGTGCTGGAGATGGATCTTGAGTTCCTGAATGCCAATGCACGCTCGATGATCAGCCCGGTAGTAGTCAGCAACGTGGATGATTACGCCGGCCTGGATGAACTGGCAAGCGGTAACGTGGTTGCCGGCCAGACCCGGCTGTACGTGATCAAAAAATAACGGTTTACCTGAGCAGTACCTGATTGGGTGTCAACGAGTCATGACGGGACGCACCCGACGTTTGGCGGGAAGAGAGCAATCTCTTCCCGCTTTTTTATTGGGCGGCGGGGGACCAGTTGCACTTTCGCGGTGCAATGGCGCATGATGGGGCAGTTATCATCTTTTTTGCTGAAACTAACGGTTGTTTCCAAGCGTGGCTTGTTGGATCATAGGCGGTTATGTGAAGCACTTTGCATTTGAGGAATAGTGAAATGAGTGAGGCTGAAGCCCGCCCAACCAATTTTATCCGTCAGATCATCGATGAAGATCTGGCGTCAGGGAAGCACTCGACGGTTCATACCCGCTTCCCGCCTGAACCTAATGGCTATCTGCATATCGGCCATGCGAAATCCATCTGCCTGAACTTTGGCATCGCCAAGGATTACCAGGGGCAGTGCAACCTGCGTTTTGACGATACCAACCCGGTGAAGGAAGATCTCGAGTTTGTTGACTCCATCAAGCATGACGTAGAGTGGCTGGGTTTCCAATGGAGCGGCAACGTTCGTTACTCCTCTGACTATTTCGACCAGCTGCACCAGTATGCCGTTGAACTGATCGGCAAAGGCCTGGCCTACGTTGATGAACTGACGCCGGAGCAAATTCGCGAATATCGCGGCACCCTGACCGCGCCGGGCAAAAACAGCCCGTACCGCGATCGTACGGTGGAAGAGAACCTGGCGCTGTTCGAAAAAATGCGTAACGGCGAGTTTGCCGAGGGCACCGCCTGCCTGCGCGCCAAAATTGATATGGCCTCGCCGTTTATCGTGATGCGCGACCCGGTGCTGTATCGGATCAAGTTTGCCGAACACCACCAGACCGGCAACAAGTGGTGCATCTATCCGATGTACGACTTCACCCACTGCATTTCCGATGCGCTGGAAGGCATTACTCACTCGCTGTGTACGCTGGAGTTCCAGGATAACCGCCGTCTGTATGACTGGGTGCTGGATAACATCACCATTCCTTGCCACCCGCGTCAGTACGAGTTCTCGCGTCTCAACCTTGAGTACGCCATCATGTCGAAGCGCAAGCTGAACCAGCTGGTGACCGAGAAGATCGTGGAAGGCTGGGACGATCCGCGCATGCCGACCGTGTCCGGTCTGCGCCGCCGCGGCTATACCGCCGCCTCTATCCGCGAATTCTGTCAGCGTATCGGCGTGACCAAGCAGGACAACAACGTTGAAATGATGGCGTTGGAGTCATGCATCCGCGACGATCTGAACGAGAACGCGCCGCGCGCCATGGCGGTGCTGGATCCGGTTAAAGTGGTGATCGAGAACCTGCCGGCGGATCAGGTGGAAACGGTGACCATGCCTAACCATCCGAACAAGCCGGAAATGGGCAGCCGCGAAGTGCCGTTCAGCCGCGAAGTGTATATAGACCGCGCTGACTTCCGTGAAGAAGCCAACAAGCAGTACAAGCGTCTGGTATTGGGCAAGGAAGTGCGCCTGCGTAATGCCTATGTCATCAAGGCAGAGCGCGTTGAGAAAAACGATGCCGGCGACATCACCACCATCTTCTGCAGCTACGATGCAGAGACGCTGAGCAAGGATCCGGCCGACGGCCGTAAGGTGAAGGGCGTCATTCACTGGGTGTCGGCGGCGCATGCCGTGCCGGCGGAAATCCGCCTGTATGACCGCCTATTCAGCGTGGCAAACCCGGGGGCGGCGGAAGATTTCCTGGCTACCGTTAACCCTGAGTCGCTGGTGGTCAAGCAGGGCTTTGTGGAGCCAAGCCTGGCGCAGGCGCAGCCTGAGCACGCCTACCAGTTTGAACGCGAAGGCTATTTCTGTGCCGACAGCCGCGACTCTTCGGCTGAGCATCTGGTGTTTAACCGCACCGTGGGCCTGCGCGACACCTGGGCGAAAGCGGGCGCGTAAACCGCTATTACGGCCATCTCGCTGATTAAAGCGCAACTTCGGTTGCGCTTTTTTTTGCTTTTTCCGCCGATACATTAATATTATTGCAGTAATTGCGCGTCGTTTTATTTTTTACAGTACCCCTCAGGCGCAAACAGTGCCTGCTATTTTTTATTCGTCGCATTTTCTTTGTTAGATGTAAAATAAATTTATATATTCGTGATGAAAAATAATAAAAATAAGAGAGCGCTCTCTGATCTTGGTTGTTTTGTGATCTTGCCAACGCTGAAACCATTCAACTAGCCGGCTGTTTGTCGAATATCTATTTTTATTTTTGATTTTATTGTGTTTTTGTATCATCCCTCGCTATTTTTTCACTGAGTAACAAATCCTCATCAATATGTGCTCCTTGTCATACTTTGACAAACTTATTGTATTTTCCATTTGATAATTCGCGTCGCGAAAAATAGTCTGTGATTAGCAATAAATGCTGTGGGGTTTTCCGACGGCAAAAACTTTTTACCCATCTCGGGTTTTTTATTAGCGGTCGTTCGAGGCAGTGATGGGCAGCGGCGGCCGCGCTTTTTATGTCAAAGAGGAATTTCATTATGGCTACGCACGGTGTTCGGCGTAATACGCTGACGCTTGCTGTCGCGGGCGCGCTGTTGGGGACAGGGCTGGCGATGCCCCCGGCAGCGCAGGCAGCAGGGTTTATCGAGGATTCCACGCTAAGCGGCGGCGTGTATTACTGGCAGCGCGAACGCGATCGTAAAGATTTAAATAAAACCAAAGAGATGACCAGGCCGGACGGCAGCAGCGTCACGGTCAATAACCCCGATTACAACAGCTATACCACCAATCTGTCGCATGCAACCGCCAACCTGAGTCTGGATTTCAGTTCCGGCTATGCCTGGGACATGCTGGGTCTGGATATTGCCGCCTTCAGCGCGATTGAAATTGCGGAAAGCAAAGACAGCGGCCACCCGAACGAAATCGCGTTCTCCAGCAGCAACCGCACCTATGACGAAACGTATCAGGGTGATAAGGGCGGGGTGAGCCTGTACAAAGCCGCCGCCAAACTCAAATATGGTCCGCTCTGGGCGCGCGCCGGTTATATCCAACCCAGCGGCCAAACGCTGCTGGCACCGCACTGGAGCTTTTTACCGGGCACCTATCGCGGCGCGGAGGCCGGCGCCAATTTCGACTACGGTGATGCCGGCGCCCTCAGCTTCTCTTATATGTGGACCGATAAATATAAGGCTCCATGGCATATTGAGATGGATGACTTCCGCCAGAATGACAGGAAAACGTCGGTTTCCTATCTGCACTCTATTGGCGCCAAATATGATTTCAAAAACGATCTGGTGCTGGAAGCGGCCTTTGGTCAGGCGCAAGGCTATGTGAACCAATATTTCGCCAAGGCTGCCTATCAATTTGAACTGTTCGGCAACCCGCTCACCACCAGCTATCAATTCTATGGCGCTGAAGACCGCATCAGCGACAAACAGGATCCTAACAGCATTTACGACGGGCTGGCCTGGCTGCAGGCGCTGACCTTCGGCTACACCACCGGCCAGTTTACCTGGCGTCTAGAAGGCACCATGGTCAAGGCCGAAGGTAACCAGGGCTACTTCCTGCAGCGTATGACGCCGACCTATGCCTCCTCGAACGGTCGCCTGGATGTGTGGTGGGACAACCGTTCCGACTTTAACGCCAACGGCGAGAAAGCGCTCTACGCCGGAGTGATGTACGACCTGAGCAAATGGAACCTGCCGGGCTGGGCGGTCGGCGGCTCTTACGTCTACGCCTGGGACGCCAAACCGAGCACTAACCCGATTTACGATCAGAACCAGCGTCTGAAAGAGAGCGCCTACAGTCTGGATGCGATGTACACCGTGCAGGAAGGGCGCGCCAAAGGCACGTTATTCAAGCTGCACTTCACGCAGTATGACAACCACTCCGATATTCCGAGCTGGGGCGGCGGCTACGGCAACATCTTCCAGGATGAGCGCGACGTCAAATTTATGGTTATCGCACCGTTCACCATTTTTTAATCGCTGCCTTGGCTTTGCGGCCGGGGCGGGATGACAGGGGACAGTTTCATGAAAAAACGCATGTTGGCGGTAACCGTGACGGTAGGGTTGGCGGGCTGCGTACAGCCGCAGGCGGCGCCGGAAGACGGCCGCTTACGGCAGGCATACGCCGCCTGCATCAATACCGCAGAAGGCTCGCCGGAAAAATTGCAGTCCTGCCAGGCGGTGCTGGATGTCTTGCGGCAAGAGCAACAGCACCAGCCGTTTGCTGAACAGGAAACGGTACGCGTGATGGATTACCAAAAATGCATTCAGGCGCTGCACAGCGGCGACGGCCAGGCGTATCACGAGCGCTGCGGCAAGCTGTGGCAAGAAATTCGGGCGAATAACCACGATGACCAAGGAGTCTGAAGATGAACAGATTTAAACTGAGTGCCCTGGCCGTATTGGCGGCGACTGCCGGCATGTTCGGCGCGATCGGCAACGCCATGGCGGATCAACCGCTGGTGGATCGCCTCAGCCAGCTGAAGCTGAATATCAAAATGCTGGACAACCGCGCGGCCGACAGCGGCGTGGATTGCGCCAGGCTGGGCGCCGACTGGGCGGCCTGCAACAAGGTGCTGATCACGTTGGCCAACGACGGCCAGGCGATTACCGCCAAAGATTGGGCGATCTATTTCCACAGCCCGCGGCAGACGCTGGAGGTGGGTAACCAACAGTTCCGCATCACTCACCTGACCGGCGATCTGTACAGGCTGGAGCCGACCGACGCGTTCCGGGGCTTCCCGGCCAACCAGGCGGTGGAAATTCCCATCGTGGCCGAATACTGGCAGCTGTTTAAGACGGATTTCCTGCCGCGCTGGTATGCGACTTCCGGCGATGCCAAGCCGAAAGTGCTGACCAACACCGATACCGAGGATCTGGATCGGTTCGTGGCGCCGTTTACCGGCGATCAATGGAAGCGCACCAAAGAGGATAAAAACGTGCTGATGACGCCGGCCTCGCGCTTTACGCGTAACGCGGACCTGCAGACGTTGCCGGCCGCCTCGCTGCGTGGCCAGATCATCCCGACGCCGGTGTCGGTGCAGGTCCATGCGCAGGATATCGATCTTGGCAACGGCGTGGCGCTGGCGCTTGGCGCCTTGGATCAGGCGACGGCGAACGTGGTGCGCGATCGTTTTGCACAGCTTGGCGTGGCGAGCGCGGCGGCGGGCTACCCGATAAAGACTGAGGTAAATCCGGCGTCGTTCAGCGGAGAAATGGCGCAATCCGGCGCCTATACGCTGACGCTGGGCGAGAAAGAAGCGCGGGTTACCGGTTTTGATCAGAGCGGGGTGTTCTACGGCCTGCAGTCAATTCTGTCGTTGATCCCGCTGCACGGCGATAAAAAGATTGCCACGCTGGAGGCGCGCGACGCGCCACGCTTTGCCTATCGCGGCCTGTTCCTCGACGTGGCGCGTAACTTCCACCATAAAGATGCGGTGCTGCGCCTGCTGGATCAAATGGCGGCCTATAAGCTGAATAAATTCCATTTCCACCTGACCGACGATGAGGGCTGGCGTATTGAAATCCCCGGCCTGCCGGAGCTGACGGAGGTTGGCGGACAGCGCTGCCATGACCTGAGCGAAACCACCTGTCTGCTGCCGCAGTACGGTCAGGGGCCGGATGTGTACGGCGGTTTCTTCTCGCGTCAGGATTACATCGACATTCTCAACTATGCGCAGGCGCGCCATATTGAGGTGATTCCGGAAATCGACATGCCGGCGCATGCCCGCGCGGCGGTGATCGCCATGGAGGCGCGTTACAAGAAACTGCATGCGCAGGGCAAACAGCAAGAAGCGCAGGAGTACCGGCTGGTGGATCCGACCGATACCTCGAACACCACCTCGGTGCAGTTCTTCAACCGCCAGAGCTACCTGAATCCATGTCTGGACTCTTCCACCCGCTTTGTTGACAAGGTGATGGGGGAAATTGCCAAGATGCATCAGGAGGCGGGACAGCCGATCGGCACCTGGCACTTTGGCGGCGACGAGGCGAAAAACATCCGGCTGGGTGCCGGCTATACCGATGTGAAGAAGCCGGAAGCGGGCAAGGGCATGCTTGACCTGAGCAAAGAAGACAAGCCATGGGCGAAGTCACAGGCCTGCCAACGGCTTATCGACAGCGGCAAAGTGGCGGATATGGCACATCTGCCGAGCTACTTCGGTCAGGAAGTCAGCAAGCTGGTGAAGGCGCACGGCATCGATCGGATGCAGGCCTGGCAGGATGGCCTGAAAGATGCCAAGGACGCCAAAGCGTTCGCCACCTCGCGCGTGGGCGTCAACTTCTGGGATACCCTGTACTGGGGCGGTTTTGACTCGGTGAACGACTGGGCCAACAAGGGCTATGAAGTGGTGGTTTCCAACCCGGACTATGTCTACCTGGACTTCCCGTATGAAGTGAACCCAAACGACAGCGGCTATTACTGGGGCACCCGCTTCAGCGATGAGCGTAAAATCTTCAGCTTCGCACCGGACAATATGCCGCAAAACGCCGAAACCTCGGTTGACCGCGACGGCAATGCCTTTACCGCCAAGAGCGATAAGCCATGGCCGGGAGCGTATGGCCTGTCCGCCCAGCTGTGGAGCGAGGTGGTGCGCACCGATCCGCAGATGGAGTATATGATCTTCCCGCGTGCGCTGTCGGTGGCCGAACGCGCCTGGCACCGTGCCGAGTGGGAACTGGACTATCAGGCGGGCCGCGAATATAAGGGCGGTGAAACGCAGTTTGTCGATACCAAAAAGCTGGCGCAGGAGTGGCTGATTTTTGCCAATATTCTGGGGCAGCGCGAACTGGCCAAGCTGGATGCGGGCGGAATCCGTTACCGTCTGCCGGTGCCGGGCGCCCGTATTGTCGGCGGCAGGCTGGAGGCCAATATTGCGCTGCCGGGCTTGACGATCGAATATTCGACCGACGGCGGTCAGCGTTGGCAGCGTTATGATGATGCCGCCAGGCCGGCGGTGCAGGGCGAAGTGCAGATTCGTTCGGCAAGCCCGGATGGCAAGCGCTTTAGCCGCGCGGAGCCGGTAGCGGCTTAAGTCAACGTCTGCGGCGCCCGAGCGGTATAACGGTGGGCGCCGCAGCTCACCCACGAACGGCAGGCATAAAAAAACCGCCGTGCGGCGGTTCCTGTTTACGCTGGCAGGCCAGACTTATTTTTTGTTATGCAGCGTATCGTTTTCACGGCAGTCACCGCTGGCACAGTGGCCGTACAGGTACAGGCTGTGGTTGGTGAGTTTGATGCCGTGCTGTTTGGCGATATCGCGCTGACGTTGTTCGATAGACTCATCGCTGAACTCGATCACTTTTCCGCAGTCCAGGCAGATCAGGTGATCGTGGTGATGCTGTTGGGTCAGTTCGAATACTGACTTGCCGCCTTCGAAGTTATGGCGCGTGACGATACCGGCGTCGTCGAACTGGTTCAGTACGCGGTAAACCGTCGCCAGACCAATTTCTTCGCCCATGTCGATCAGTTTCTTATACAAATCTTCCGCACTGACATGATGGCAAGCCGGATCTTGCAGCACTTCCAGGATTTTGAGTCGCGGAAGCGTGACTTTTAAGCCGGCCTTCTTCAATGCGGTGTTGTTGTCAGTCATGCGGATTCAGTCCTGTTACTATGCTAATCAGTTGAGGCATTGTTGCCTGTGGCATCGGTCGGCACAAAGCGTTAATAGCGTCTCATTATAGAACCGGTTGCCCTAAATGGAAACCGCCGGTTGTTAACAAAAGCCTACTGCGCCGTTACATGTTGCGCGTGCAACATCTTGATGAATGGGATAAACGGAGCCAAAGTCTACCGTGACGGGGAGGGAAGTTACTAATATGTAGCTTCTATTGCTTCAATCCGTGATGCCGATAACGGCCCTGTCGGTCTGCAGGGCCTTGCATCGCGAAATGGCATCAGCCGATGATATCGGCCAGGCTCAGCTCTTCGACGATCTGTTTGACCCAGGCTTCCACGCGTTCGTTGGTCAGCTCCGGCTGGCGGTCTTCATCAATGGCCAAGCCGATAAAGTTGTCGTCGTCCGCCAGGCCCTTGGAGGCTTCGAAATGGTAGCCTTTGGTCGGCCAGTGGCCGACGATGGCGGCGCCGCGTGGTTCGATAATATCGCGGATGGTGCCCATCGCGTCGCAGAAGTACTCGGCGTAGTCTTCCTGATCGCCGCAGCCGAACAGCGCAACCAGCTTCCCGTTGAAGTCTATTTCTTCCAGCGTCGGGAAAAAGTCGTCCCAGTCACATTGTGCTTCACCGTAGTACCAGGTCGGGATGCCCAGCAGCAAAATGTCGAATGCGTCCAGATCTTCTTTGCTGCTTTTGGCGATGTCGTGAATCTCAGCAACATCATCGCCGAAATCTTTGCGAAGGAGCTTTTGAATCATCTTGGCAATGTTTTCAGTATTGCCCGTGTCGCTGCCAAAGAAAATGCCTACGTTAGCCATATTGCGTATAACCTTTCAATTCAATAAATTACAATACGTTTCGCCTGCTGATCGCATCGGTATCGTTGTAAAGTGGCGTCATGGTAGAGACCAGGGTCCCACCGGTAAATGCCTATCATGCCAGAAATTTGTTCCGGGGTTTTATCGCGTTCATGCGATGCCGGAAAGTAAGGCGGCGTTAAGCAGGCGCTATCCCCGCGCCGCGTTCACGACGACGGCTGTTCGTCCGCCAGCTGCGCCAGCAGCATTTGCTCGATCAGTTCGCTGCGGCTGATGTTGCGTTGTTCGGCCAGCTTGTTCAGCGCTTCCACCGCATCCGCGTTGATTTTCAGTTCCACACGCCGTAACCCGCGTACTTTATCGCGCCGTAACTGATTACGCTTATTGATTCTAAGCTGTTCATCACGGGATAACGGGTTGGTTTTCGGGCGCCCCGGACGGCGTTCATCTGCGAACAGATCCAGCGTCGTGCGATCCGTTTGTTCTTTTGCCATAGGTAGCGGTACTGCAAGGGAATTAGCATCAAAAAGCGATGATATGCTTCCGGACGCTGTGGTTAATACCGTTCAGGTCATTACAACCTAAGCCAACTTTGCCACCAATCTGGCGCCGGACAGCACGCTGAGGATGGCGGCAAAAATTATAGCGCGCCATCTTACCCCAGCTGGCGTCGCAACGACAATGCCTAACTGAGGCGCAAACGCGCTAAGCCGTTATCTTTAGCGCGTTTTTTCACCACCTGCGTTATGGTTCGGCTAAAAAGCGGTGAATCGCGCGCAGTACGGCCTGCGGTTTTTCCGCGTGCACCCAGTGTCCGGTGCCGGCCACCTCATAGGCGCGCGCCTGTGGGAACTGGCGCGCAATAGCGTCACGGTAGCTGTTTTGCACATATGGCGATAGCCCGCCGCGGATAAACAGAATCGGATGAGGCCAGGCGGGCACGTCGTGCCAGCCGATGATCGCCGCGTAGTTGGCAATCAGCACCGGCAGGTTGAAGCGCCACTCTCCCTGATGAAAGGATTTCAGCAGGAACTGAATCACGCCTTCTTCATCCAGATAGTCGCGCATCAGCTGCGCCGCCTGTTGGCGCTGGGTGACGCCGGCGTCGCTGACCGCTGTCAGGGCGGCGAAGATTTCGTCATGGCGGCGGGTTTGGTAGTCCACCGGCGCAATGTCGATCGCCACCAGACGTTCGATGCGCTCCGGCGCCAGCGCGGTCAGCGCCATGGCGGCCTTGCCGCCCATGGAATGGCCGATAACGATGGCGCGCTCAATCCGGAGGTCGTCCAGCAGCGTCAGCAGATCCTGCGCCATCGCCGCGTAGCTCATCTCGTCAGAGTGCGGCGACAGGCCGTGGTTGCGCATATCCACTTTGATGACGCTGTGTTGCTGATTTAAGTCGCGCGCCAGCACCCCGAGGTTGTCGAGATTGCCGAACAGGCCGTGGATCAGCAGGATAGGAAGGGTATCGGCGTTCTCCGACTGTGCGGCCAGCAATTGATAATGTAATTTCATCGCGAAGTTCATGATCTTGAGAGGTTCTGATAGGGTATCATACTCATTATCTGCAAAGGTGATGGATTGGCAGTGCTGACGCATCCCGTTATCCACCGTATTTCCCGCGCGCCGGCCGGCGAGGGCAGGATAAAAAATGACGGGGATATAGGTAATAGTCTGCTTTTGCCTGAGAACGGCACTTTGTTGTGTCTGCCCCCACGCTTTTAACTTTATAATCCCTCGGCTTGAAGACAGAACCTGGCTTCGGGCTTTAAGTAGAAAACACAGTACTGGATAAAGATGAAAACTATTGAAGTCGACGAAGAACTTTACCGTTATATTGCCAGCCACACGCAACATATCGGGGAAAGTGCGTCCGATATTTTACGGCGTATGTTGAAGTTTTCCGCAGGGCAACCTGTGCGTAGCGCAAGCGTAGTGGCCCAGGGTCAGGAGCCGGAAAAAGCGGCGGCGCCACGCCCGCGCGATCGCGTACGCGCCATGCGCGAACTGCTGCTGTCGGATGAATACGCCGAGCAGAACAAAGCCGTAAATCGCTTTATGCTGGTACTTTCTACGCTGTACACCCTGGATGCGGCCGGTTTCGCCATGGCGACCGACGCGTTGCATGGCCGTACCCGCACCTATTTTGCCGGCGATCAGCAAACGCTGCTGGCAAATGGAACGCACACCAAACCGAAACACGTTCCGGGTACGCCTTACTGGGTGATCACCAATACCAATACCGGCCGTAAACGCAGCATGATCGAGCACATCATGCTGGCTATGCAGTTCCCGACGGAGCTGACAGAAAAGGTTTGCGGGACTATTTGATTTAGCGAACTGCTCGTCTCGGCGGCCGCGGCGTCATTGCGCCTGGCTCCCGAGAAGAGAAAGGGAGAGATGTTGATGGCGAACCATCCACGTGCCGGGCAACCGGCTCAGCAAAGCGATCTGATTAACGTGGCGCAGCTGACGTCGCAGTATTATGTGCTGCAGCCGGAAGCCGGCAATGCCGCCCATGCGGTGAAATTCGGCACGTCCGGTCACCGTGGCAGCGCCCAGCGCCACAGTTTTAATGAAGCGCACATTCTGGCGATCGCTCAGGCGATTGCCGAAGTGCGTCGCCAGCAGGGCATCACCGGCCCGTGCTACGTGGGTAAGGATACGCACGCCCTGTCTGAACCGGCATTTATCTCGGTGCTGGAAGTGCTGACCGCCAACGGCGTGGATGTTATCGTCCAGGAGAACAACGGCTACACGCCAACGCCGGCGATTTCCAACGCCATCCTGAGCTACAACAGCAAAGGCGGCGCGCAGGCGGACGGCATCGTTATCACGCCTTCCCACAACCCACCGGAAGATGGCGGCATCAAATACAACCCGCCTAACGGCGGCCCGGCCGACACCAATCTGACCTCGGTGATTGAAAAACGCGCCAACGAACTGCTGAGCGCCAAACTGCAGGGCGTACAGCGTCAGTCGCTGGAGAAGGCCTGGAACGGCGGTCATCTGCACGCGCAGGATCTGGTGCAGCCGTATGTTGAAGGGCTGGTGGACGTCGTTGATATGCCGGCCATTCAGAATGCCGGCCTGAAGCTGGGCGTCGATCCGCTCGGCGGCTCCGGCATCGCTTACTGGCAGCGTATCGCCGAGCATTACAAGCTGGACCTGACGCTGGTGAACGACGCCGTCGATCAGACCTTCCGCTTTATGAGCCTGGACCACGACGGCGTGATTCGCATGGACTGCTCCTCCGAATCGGCAATGGCGGGTCTGCTGGCGCTGCGCGACAAGTTCGATCTGGCGTTTGCCAATGACCCGGACTACGACCGCCACGGCATCGTGACGCCGGCTGGCTTGATGAACCCGAATCACTATCTGGCGGTGGCGATCAACTACCTGTTCCAGCACCGTCCGCAGTGGGGCGCCGACGTTGCCGTCGGTAAAACGCTGGTGTCCAGCGCGATGATTGACCGCGTGGTGGCCGATTTGGGCCGCAAACTGGTGGAAGTGCCGGTCGGCTTCAAATGGTTCGTTGACGGTCTGTACGACGGCAGCTTCGGCTTCGGCGGCGAAGAGAGCGCTGGCGCGTCCTTCCTGCGTTTCGACGGCAAGCCGTGGTCTACCGACAAAGACGGCATCATTATGTGCCTGCTGGCGGCGGAAATTACCGCGGTGAGCGGTGAGAACCCGCAGCGTCATTATGACCTGCTGGCGGCCCGCTTCGGCGCGCCAAGCTACAACCGTCTGCAGGCGCCGGCGAGCCACGCGCAGAAAGCGGCGCTGTCCAAGCTGTCTCCAGAGATGGTGCAGGCCGACACGCTGGGCGGCGATGCCATCACCGCACGTCTGACCGCAGCACCGGGCAACGGCGCGTCGATCGGCGGCCTGAAGGTGATGACCGACAACGGCTGGTTTGCGGCGCGTCCGTCCGGTACGGAAGAGGCCTACAAAATCTATTGCGAGAGTTTCCTCGGGGCGGAACACCGCCAGAAAATCGAGCAGGAAGCGGTGGAGATCGTCAGCGAAGTGCTGTCCTCCGCAAAATAATCCCCCCGCAGTAATAGAAAAAAGCGCTGTTTTTACAGCGCTTTTTTTATGCCCGCAATTTAGATATATCTAACCACGATATTTTCCTTGCCGATTTAGATATATCGATCTAGATTAGATATATCGGACTTGATTCGATATATCTAAAAAACCTGAGAGGTAAGCATTATGTTTCATCGATTCCGTTCGGATCGCTTCTGCGATCGTCATGGTGAAATGCATGAACGCCACTTCCACCATCATCGCGCCGGGCGTCATGCGATGGGCGGCCACGGCAGTAAACTGCACCGCCTGTTTGAACACGGCGAACTGCGTATGGTGCTGCTGGCGCTGGTTGAGCGCAAACCGAGCCACGGCTATGAATTAATCAAGGCGATTGAAGAGGCCTCCTCCGGCCTGTATGTGCCAAGCCCCGGCGTGATCTATCCGACGCTGACGCTGCTGGAAGAACAGGATTTCCTGGAAGCGGAAACCTCAGGCAAAGGGCGCAAGAACTACCGGATCACGGATGCCGGCAGAGCGGAACTGGCGCAGCATCAGACCACGGTAGACGTGATTTTCGCCCGCCTGGCCGGTGCCGGCCTTCGCCGCGAAGGGAATCTGGCGGAAGGCATTGCCGACACCATGCATCGTCTGAGGTGCGTGCTGCGCGGCAATATGATGCGCGCCGATCTGACCCAGGAGCAGGTTGAGCGTATTAACCAGGCGCTGCTTGAAGCGCTCGGCCGTATTGAGGCCGAAGTGGCCACACATGACAACGCAGAGGAGCAAGCCTGATGCCGGGACACCGTTTTCGTATTACCGTTGAGGCGCTGAGCGACCGTAAAGGCGCGCCGGTAGAAAAGACGCCGCTGGTGTTTGAAGTGGAAAATCATGACGACATTCTGGAGATTGTCGAACGCATCCAGGGGCGGGAGGATTTGGCCTTCGGCAAGGAAAAAAGCGCCGCCTTTGCCGTCGGGTTGAAACTGTTTTCCGAGGTGATGATCGAAAACCGTAAACATGCGGTGTTTGCGCCGCTGCGCGACGCATTCAAAGCGTTTATGGTCGGTCTGAAAAAAGGGCCGCAGGCGGGGGAATAGCCGGCTTAGGGCATAAAGCGGTAGCCGACGCCGGTTTCGGTCAGCAGATGCTTGGGGCGCGCCGGATCGGCCTCCAGCTTCTGCCGCAGATGCCCCATATAAATGCGCAGGTAATGGCTGTGTTCGACGTAGTTCGGCCCCCAGACGTGGCTGAGCAACTGGCGCTGGGTCAGCACCTTGCCGGCGTTGGCCAGCAGTTCGGCCAGCAGACGGAACTCAATCGGCGTCAGATGCAGCTCTTCGCCGCCGCGCGTGACCTGGCGGTTAAGCAGATCGACGCTGACGTCGGCAAAGCTGACCTGCGGGCTTTCCTGCTGGCTGCCGGCATGGCGGCGCAGCGCCACCCGCACCCGCGCCAGCAGCTCGCCGATCCCGAAGGGTTTGCTGAGATAGTCGTCGGCGCCGGCGTCCAGCGCGGAGATTTTATCTTCTTCCGCCAGGCGGGCGGACAGCACGATGATCGGGATGCTGCTCCACTGGCGCAGATCGCGGATAAAACTCAGCCCGTCGCCGTCGGGCAGCCCCAGATCGAGAATAATCAGGTCCGGCTTGCGCGTGCCGGCTTCAATCAGACCCCGCTGCAGCGTATCGCTTTCAAACACCCGCAGTCCTTCCGTCTCCAGCGCGCTGCGGACAAAGCGCCGGATCTCTTTCTCATCTTCCACGATCAGAATGTTAATCGGGGTCATGCTCAACATTGTCCTCGGTTATAAATCGAAGTCTGCGCCGTCCATTTCCGGCATGCTTTCCAGCGGCAGCAGAAACTTGAAGCTGGCGCCGCCGTGGTTGCCGTTATCCGCCCAAATACGCCCGCCGTGCAGCTCGATAATGGCGCGACAGATCGCCAGCCCCAGACCGACGCCGGGAATGGCGGATTCTTTATCGCCGCGAGAGAATTTGTCGAAGATATGCTGCCTTTGCTCGGCGGGAATACCGGGGCCGTTATCCCAGATTTCCACCTCCAGCCACTCCGGCAAAGTGCGGGCGCGAATACCGATAATAGCATCCTGTCCGGCATATTTATCGGCATTTTCCAACAGGTTGGTGAATACACGCTCCAATAAACTACCATCGCAGTTGATCAGCACCATTTCATCGGGCAGCTCCACCTTGACCTCATGCTGGTTGAAGATCGGCTCCAGCATATGCAGCGACGCGCCGACGATCTCCTCCAGCGACTGCCACTCTTTGCGCAGGATAAAACCGCCGGACTGAATGCGCGCCATATCCAGCAGATTATTCACCAGCCGGGTTGTGCTCAACACCTGCTGGCGGATCTGGCTGGCCTGCGGGGCGTGCCGGGATCCTTCTGTCGCCAGGTCCAGCGTAAGAATTTCCGCCTGGCCGAACAGCACCGTCAGCGGCGTGCGCAGATCGTGCGACAGCGCTGCCAGCAGCGAGTTGCGCAGCTGCTCGCGTTCGGTATCCAGCCGCGCTTGCGCGGCGCTGCGCGCCAGTTGCTGACGCTCCAGCGCGCTGGCGATCAGCACGCTGAAGGTTTGCAGCAGCCGCTGCTGTTCCGGCACCATCAGCTGGCGCAGATTGTTCGGCTCGATCGCCAGCAGGCCGAAGGTGTGCTGCGAGGTTTTCAGCGGCAGCAGTTGGTAAGGCACGCCGGGCAGCGTATCGGTGCCCGCGCCGGCGGGCTGCCCTTTGTCATAGCTCCAGCGGGCGATGGCCTCATCCACCGACAGCAGACCGCCGTCCTGGCCGACCATTTGCCGCAGCTGGCCGTCTTCCTGCGGCAGCATCAGCACGGTTTTGGCGTGAAAACTGCTGGAAAGGAAGTGACGGCTGGTGCTGGCGACGTCTTCGGCGGTCAGCGCCTGGCTCAGGCCGTGCGACATTTCATACAGGTGTCGCGCCCGCTGTTCGCGGTAGCGCGCCACGCGCGCCTGATAACGCACGCCGGCGGTGAGGTTACCGATGGTGATACCGACGGTCAGCATCACCGCGAAGGTCAGCAGATACTGTACATCGCTGACGGCAAATGACCAGTGCGGCTGGACAAAGAACAGATCGAAACTGGCGACGTTAATCACCGCCGCCAGCACCGATGGCCAGCGGCCGAAAAACAGCGCGACAATCACCACGCCGAGCAGATACACCATCACCAGGTTGGCCTGATCGAATCCCGGCAGCAGCCATTGGGAGAGCAGGGTGATCAGCGCGCACAGCGCGAACGCCACCGCGCAGCCGCGTAGCTGCATGCGCCACTTATCGCTGAAGCTGCGGTTATCGGGTTCTTTCAGCACGCTCGGCGGGCGCTCATCCTCCAGCGCCACGATCACCAGATCGAGGTCTGGCCCTAACTGGCCGAGACGGTCGGCGAAACTGCTGCGGAACTTCCAGCGCTGTTCACCGCGCCGGCCGATAATAATTTTACCCAGATTATGTTCACGGGCGTAACGCAGCACCGCGCGCTCTTCCGACGGTGCGGCCAGCGTGGCGGTCTGTGCGCCCAGTTCCTGCGCCAGACGCAGCGCGCGCAGAATGGCGCGCCGACGGCTTTCCGGCAGCCGGTGCAGCTTGGGGGTTTCCACATAGACCGCGTGCCAGTGGCAGCCGAGCCGCGCCGCCAGACGGGCGGCAATGCGCACCAGTTTTTCGCTGCCGCTGTTGTGGCCGACGCACAGCAAAATGCTGTCGCGGGTGTGCCAGACCTTCTCCTGCCCCTGGGTATCGCGGAAGGCGCGCATCTGGTCGTCCACCCGGTCGGCGGTGCGGCGCAGCGCCAGCTCGCGCAGGGCGATCAGGTTGCCTTTGCGGAAGAAGTGCTCAATGGCGCGCTCGGCGTGGCCGGGCAGGTAGACCTTGCCCTCATTCAGCCGCCGCTGCAGGTCGTCTGGCGGCAGGTCGACCAGCACCACTTCGGTGGCCTGATCGAAGACGTGGTCGGGCACGGTTTCGCGCACCCGCACGCCGGTAATGCCGCCGACTACGTCGTTCAGGCTTTCCAGGTGCTGTACGTTGACGGTGGTCAGTACGTCGATGCCGGCATCCAGCAGCTCCTCCACATCCTGCCAGCGTTTGGGGTGACGCGAGCCGTGGGCGTTGCTGTGGGCCAGTTCATCCATCAGGATCAGCGCCGGATGGCGCGCCAGCGCGGCATCCAGATCGAACTCACGCACCACGCGGCCGCGGTGCTGAATCCGTTTTTGCGGCAGCACGCTCAGCCCGTCCAGCAGCGCGGCGGTCTCATTGCGGCCGTGGGTCTCCACCACCCCGATCAGAACGTCAAGGCCCAGAGCGCGTTGCCTCTGGGCTTCTTGCAGCATGGCGTAGGTTTTACCGACGCCGGCGCAGGCGCCGAAAAATACTTTCAGACGGCCGCGAGGTTTTTCGTTGGCGACCGCCAGCAGGCTGTCCGGATCGGGGCGCTGCTGTTCATCATCAACCATGAAAACTCCTTGTCTGGCAACGCAAAATGGGTTCGCCGCGGCGAACCCGTACAGAAAGGGACATGCCTGTCGCGTTTATTACAGCGCGTCCAGCGCCATATTCAACTGCAGCACGTTGACCGTGGTCGTGCCGAGAAAGCCCGGCGCGGGTCGTTCGCTGTGTTCGGCGATTAACCGCGCCACCCGGGCCGGCGGCAGATGGCGGGCGGCGGCGACGCGGGCCAGCTGGTACTGCGCGGCGGCGACGGAGATCTGCGGGTCGAGGCCGCTGCCGGAGGCGGTCAGCAGGTCGACCGGGATCGGGCCGCGCATGGTCGGGTTGGCCTGACGCAGCAGGGCGGCCCGCTCGGCGAAGGCGTTATCCAGCGCCGGGTTTGACGCCGCCAGATTGCTGCCGCCTGACGCTTCGGCATTATAGGCCGAATCGGCGGTGGCGGAAGGGCGGCCCCAGAAATAGCGCGGCTGGGTAAAATTCTGGCCGATCAGCGCCGAACCGGCCAGTTTGTCGCCATGGTACAGCAGCGAGCCGTTGGCCTGCTGGGAAAATAGCAGCTGCGCCAGGCCGGTGGTCAGCAGCGGATAGGCGATACCGGTGAGCAGCGTCAGCAAAATCAGCATCACCAGCGCAGGACGTAAATAAGACATGGTGTTTCTCCTTAACGGTTAACCGGCGATATGCAGCAGCGTCAGCAGCAGGTCAATCAGCTTAATGCCGACGAACGGCACCAGCAGGCCGCCCAGCCCGTACAGCCACAGGTTGCGGCGCAGCAGCGCCGCCGCGCTCATGGCTTTGTAGCTGACGCCTTTAAGCGCCAGCGGGATCAGGAACACAATCACCAGCGCGTTGAAAATCACCGCCGACATAATGGCCGACGACGGCGAATGCAGATGCATAATATTCAGCGCGTTCAGCTGCGGGTAAGTGGCGGCAAAGGCGGCCGGAATAATGGCGAAATATTTCGCCACGTCGTTGGCGATGCTGAAGGTGGTCAGAGAGCCGCGCGTCATCAGCATCTGTTTGCCGATATGCACCACCTCAATCAGCTTGGTCGGGTTGGAGTCCAGATCGACCATATTACCGGCCTCTTTCGCCGCCTGAGTGCCGGAGTTCATTGCCACCGCCACGTCGGCCTGCGCCAGCGCTGGCGCATCGTTGGTGCCGTCGCCGGTCATCGCCACCAGCCGGCCTTCCGCCTGATACTGGCGGATCAGCGCCAGTTTGGCTTCCGGCGTTGCTTCGGCCAGGAAATCGTCCACCCCAGCCTCGGCGGCGATGGCGGCGGCGGTCAGCCGGTTGTCGCCGGTGATCATCACCGTTTTGATCCCCATGCGACGCAGTTCGGCAAAGCGTTCTTTGATGCCGCCTTTGACGATGTCCTTCAGCGCCACCACGCCCAGCACCCGCGCGTCTTCCGCCACCACCAGCGGCGTGCCGCCGGTGTGCGCCACGCCTTCCACCAGCGCGTCGATCTCCGGCGGGAAATGGCCGTTGTTGGATTCCACGTGGCGGCGGATGGCGTCTACCGCGCCTTTGCGGATAACCCGCTGCTGTACATTGACGCCGCTCATGCGGGTCTGCGCCGAGAAGGGCACAAAGGTGGCATTGAGCGTCTGTAAATCACGTTCGCGCAGGTTGAAGCGCTGTTTTGCCAGCACCACGATGCTGCGGCCTTCCGGCGTTTCATCCGCCAGCGATGACAGCTGCGCGGCGTCCGCCAGTTGTTGCTCTTCGATGCCGGGAGCGGGCAGAAACTCGGAGGCCTGACGGTTGCCGAGGGTGATGGTGCCGGTTTTGTCCAGCAGCAGCACGTCCACGTCGCCGGCGGCCTCCACCGCCCGGCCGCTGGTGGCGATCACATTGGCGCCGAGCATGCGGCTCATGCCCGCCACGCCAATCGCCGACAGCAAACCGCCGATGGTGGTGGGGATCAGGCAGACCAGCAGCGCCACCAGCACGGTGATGGTGACCACCGCGCCGCTGCCGGCGGCGGTGACGCTGTAGTGTGAGAACGGCAGCAGGGTAGCGGTTGCCAGCACGAAGACGATGGTCAGCGCTACCAGCAAAATGGTCAGCGCCACCTCATTCGGCGTTTTCCGTCGTTTGGCGCCTTCGACCATGGCGATCATCCGGTCGAGGAAGGTTTCCCCCGGGTTGACGCTGCACTGGACGATCAGCCAGTCGGACAGCACGCGGGTGCCGCCGGTGACCGAGGAGAAGTCGCCGCCGGATTCGCGGATCACCGGCGCGGATTCGCCGGTGATGGCGCTTTCATCCACCGATGCGCCGCCTTCCAGCACTTCGCCGTCGCAGGGGATGGTGTCGCCGGCCTCCACCAGCACCACATCGCCTTTACGCAGGCTCTGCGCCGCAACTTTTTCCTGAGCCGCCTCGCGCTGCGGCTGCGCCAGTTTCTTGGCCCAGCTGGTTTTTTTGCTGCCTTTCAGGCTTTCCGCCTGCGCTTTGCTGCGGCCTTCCGCCAGCGCTTCGGCGAAGTTGGCGAACAGCACGGTAAACCACAGCCACAGCGCCACGCTGCCGGTAAAGGCGGCATCGCCGCTGCTATAGCCGGCCAGCATGCCCAGCCAGATCAGGGTGGTGAGCAGGCTGCCGAGGTATACCACGAACATCACCGGGTTACGCCATTGGGTGCGCGGGTTCAGCTTTTTCACGGCGTCCAGCAGCGCGTTACGCACCAGCGCCGGTTCAAATAGCGCGCGTTGTTTGCGAGTCATAACTATTTCTCTCTAAGAAGCCGTTAATGGGCCAGCCAAATGTGTAAATGCTCGGCCACCGGGCCCAGCGCCAGCGCAGGGATAAAGGTCAGGGCGCCGACCAGCAGCACGGTGCCGATCAGCAAGCCGACAAACAGCGGCCCGTAGGTTGGCAGAGTGCCGTTCCCCGCCGGCTGACGTTTTTTGGCGCACAGTGAACCGGCTATCGCCAGCACCGGCAGAATCACGCCGAAGCGGCCGACCAGCATGGCGAAGGCCAGCAGCAGGTTATAGAACGGGGTGTTGACGCTCAGCCCGGCGAAGGCGCTGCCGTTGTTATTGGCCGCAGAGGAGAAGGCGTACAGCACTTCGCTCAGCCCGTGGGCGCCGGGGTTGAGAATGCCGCTGCGCCCGGCAGCGGTCGCCAGCGCCAGTGCGCTGCCCAACAGCACCAGCGTCGGCGTCACCAGAATCGCCAGCGCGGTCATTTTCATCTCATAGACGTCGATCTTTTTCCCCAGGTACTCCGGCGTGCGACCGATCATCAGGCCGGCGATAAACACCGTCAGCAGGACGAACAGCAGCATGCCGTACAGCCCGGAGCCCACGCCGCCGAACACCACTTCACCGATTTGCATCAGCCACATCGGCACCATGCCGCCCAGCGCGGTAAAGGAATCATGCATGGCGTTGACCGCACCGCAGGAGGCGGCGGTGGTGACTACCGAGAACAGGCTGCTGGCGAGGATGCCAAAGCGCGACTCTTTGCCTTCCATATTGATAATGCTGTCGGCGCCGGCGGCGCTCAGGTGCGGATTGCCTGCCAGTTCGGCGTACATCACCACCACCACCGCAACGACGAAAATCAGCGACATCGCCCATAGCAGCGTATGGCCCTGACGGTTTTCACCGACGGCCTGGCCGAAGGCGAAGCACAGCGCGCTGGGGATCAGGAAGATCGCCAGCATCTGCACCATATTGCTCAGCGCGGTGGGGTTTTCGAACGGGTGCGCCGAGTTGGCGCCAAAGAAACCGCCGCCGTTGGTGCCGAGCATTTTGATCGCTTCCTGAGACGCCACCGGCCCCATCGGCAACACCTGCTGACCACCTTCCAGCGTGGTCAGATGCAGATAGGGCGACAGGTTCTGCAGCACGCCCTGGCTGACAAAAAACAGCGCGATGAGCAGCGAAAGCGGCAGCAGCACGTACAGCGTAATACGCCAGATATCCAGCCAGGCGTTGCCGATGGTGGCGCTGGAACGGCGGCTGAACGCGCGGATCAGCGCAAACGCGACGGCGATGCCGCTGGCGGCGGACAGAAAGTTCTGTACCGTCAGGCCAGCCATCTGGCTGAGATAGCTCAGGGTGTTTTCACCGCTGTAGGCCTGCCAGTTGGTATTGGTGACGAAGCTGACGGCGGTGTTCAGCGCCAGATGCCAGGACATCCCCGGGAAGCCCTGCGGGTTGAGCGGCAGCGCGCCTTGCCCCATCAGCAGCGTCATCAGCAGGATGATGCCGAGCAGGTTGAAGAGCAGAATCGCCAGCGCATACTGGCGCCAGTTCATCTCCTCCCCGCGGCTACCGCTGCAGACGCGGATAAACTGTTCGCTGTGACGCAGCACGGGCAGCGGCTCGCCTTCAATCAGGCGTGCCAGAAAATAGCCCAGCGGGCGTGACAGAAGCAGCAGAACCAGCAGGAAGCTGGCGATAAACAGAAAGGCTGACGCAGCCATCAGAACTCCTCCGCGTTGAACAGGGCGTAAACCAGATAGCCCAACAGCAGCAGAACCAACAGCGTGCCGGCGATAACGCTGATACTCACGGGACACCTCCACAGGTGACGATTTTTGATAGCGGCAGTGTAGGAAGGCGGATAGAAAGAAGATGAAAAAATCGCGTTGCAGGCTGTAAAAAAAGTATAAAAACGTCTGAATAATCGGCGCTTTTGCGGCATAGGGCGGGTCAGGAGGAGAGCGAGGCATCATCGTTGTGTCAGATAACCATAAGGTAACCAATGTTTAGTTAATAATTAACCATCCTGTAACAAACTTTCAGTATAAAGAGCAATATGCGCTTTTTTCGTGTAATTTAGTGGTCGGATGAGTAGTAAATTTTCATCAGGTGCGCTAAAATTTTGCGCAGTTACCAAATCATCCGTTTATCTGTTTTTACGTCGTCGCTGTGCCTGACGCTATGCAGCCGGCGTGTTTTAAGGAGGTTCGCATGTCTACTTATCAAGCTTATCCATTGCATCGGATTCTCCTGCGCCGCGGCGCAGTGATCCTGGCTGGCGTGCTGGCTCTGCCGGTGATGCTGTTCCGCTCCGATCGCGCGCGTTTTTACAGCTATCTGCACCGCGTCTGGTCAAAAACCAGCGATAAGCCGGTCTGGCTGCAACAGGCGGAGCTGGCGTCCGGCGATTTTTACTAAGCCGCGCTTTTCCCCTGCAACCCTCGCCTTGGCGAGGGTTTTTTTATGTCCGCAGCCGGCAGGCGTCATCGTCTTAACCGCCGAATTCTTCTATACTTTTAGTATTGTTTAACGCAGCGGTAACCGCTCGTTCGGTTGTTGTGCCGTCCGGCGTCGCGCGTAATTGATGGCATCGATAGAAGGATGGTTATGACCACCCATTTGGTCTGGCTGCGCAATGATTTGCGCATCACGGACAACAAGGCATTGCACGCCGCCTGCAGCGATCCGCAGGCGCAGGTGGTGGCGCTGTTTATCACCACGCCGCAACAGTGGCGGCAGCACGAGATGGCGCCGCGGCAGGCGGCTTTTATTTACGCCAACCTGCTGCCGCTACAGTCGCAGCTGGCGCAGCGCGGTATTCCGCTGGTGGTGCATCAGTGCGATGATTTTGCCGACTCGGTGCGCTGGCTTACGGACTATTGCCGCACCACCGGCGTCGATGCGCTGTTTTACAACCGGCAGTATGAACTGAATGAGCGGCGGCGTGACCGGCAGGTTGAAACCGCGCTGGCGGATACGCTGACCTGTCACGCGTTTGATGACGCGCTGTTGCTGCCGCCGGGCAGCGTGCAGACCGGCAACGGTGAGATGTATCAGGTTTATACGCCGTTTCGTAAGGCGTTTTTGCAGCGTCTGTACAGCGCCGATGTACGCTCCCTGCCGGCGCCAGCGGTGCGTGCGAGCGGTGCGATTGCGCCGGCGGCGGCGCCGGTTCCGTTTGTTGATCCTGATGCCGCATGGGATGCGGCGGCATTCCCGCCGGGTGAGGAACACGCCTTGCGCCGGCTGCGCACTTTTTGCCGCGAGCAGGTGCAGGACTACCGACAGCAGCGCGACTTTCCGGCGCTGGACGCCACCAGCGGCCTGTCGCCGTATCTGGCGATAGGCGTGTTATCGCCGCGTCAGTGCGTCAATCGCCTGCGGCTGACCTGTCCTGACCTGCTGGAGCAGCCGGACGGTGGCGCGTTTACCTGGCTGAATGAGTTAATCTGGCGTGAATTTTACCGCCATCTGCTGGTGGCTTATCCAGCCCTGTGCCGCCATCGCCCCTTTATCGGCTGGACGGACGCCGTTCGCTGGAATCCGGACGCCGGGGCGCTACAGGCTTGGCAGCAGGGGCGCACCGGCTACCCGATTGTCGATGCGGCCATGCGGCAACTGAATAACACCGGATGGATGCATAACCGTTTACGGATGATCGTGGCCAGTTTTCTGGTGAAGGATCTGCTGATCGACTGGCGAGCCGGCGAGCGCTATTTTATGCGCCAGCTGCTGGATGGTGATTTCGCCGCCAATAACGGCGGCTGGCAGTGGGCGGCGTCGACCGGTACCGACGCGGCGCCTTATTTTCGCATCTTTAATCCGACGACGCAGGGCGAACGTTTTGATCCGCAAGGCGCTTTTATCCGTAAATGGTTGCCCGAACTGGCGGAAGTACCGGACAATGAACTTCATCATCCCCATCGCTGGGCGGAAAAGCAGGATATTGCGCTGGCGTATCCGCCGCCGATTGTCGATCACCGCGAGGCGCGGTTGACGACGCTGGCGGCGTTTGAGGCGGCGAAACGCGGAGGGGATTAACGGTCACCGCAAGGAGCAAGCTTATGTTGAAGAAAATACTGGCCGTCTGTCTGAGCGGCTATTCGGCGCTGGCGCTGGCCGGGTTTGATGTGGTGGCGCTGGGCGTCGACGGCGGCGTCAGCGACGGCAACCTGACCTCTTATCTTATCCGCAGCGACAGTCAGACGCAGTACGTGGCATTGGACGCCGGCTCGCTGCTGCCCGGCATCGGCAAGGGGTTGGAAAAAGGCAGTTTTCCGCAGGTGACGCCGGAAGCGGCGGCGCCATATACGCCGCAGGGCCATATTTTCCGGCGGCTGATTGGCGCCTATTTTATCAGCCATGCGCATCTGGACCATCTGGCCGGGCTGATTATCGCGTCGCCGGAAGATGGTAAAAAAACGGTGTATGCCTCGAATGACACGGTACTGACGCTGCGCAACCACTATTTCAACTGGAAGAGCTGGCCGAACTTCAGCGACTCCGGCAACGGCCAGCGCCTTGGCACCTACCGGCTGCAGCCGGTGCGTGAACAGCAGCGCTTCACCTTCGGCACCACCGGGCTGAGCGGGGTGATGTATCCGCTCAGCCATGCGGGTTATCACTCTTCGATGGTGCTGCTTGCCGATCGCACGGGCGCTTTCGCCTACTTTGGCGATACCGGGCCGGACGCGCTGGAACAGTCGCGCCAGCTGGACAGCGTCTGGCGGGCGCTGGGGCCGCTGGTCGCCAGTAAAAAGCTGAAGGGCATGATTATTGAAACCTCTTACCCCAATGAGGTGTCAGACAGCAAACTCTATGGCCATCTCACCCCGGCCTGGCTGCTGAAGGAGCTGAAAAATCTGCAAAAATACAGCGGTGGCGACGGTTCGCTGGCGGGACTGCCGATCGTTATCAGCCACATTAAACCGAGCCTGCAGCAGGGCGAAGACCGGCGTGCGATGATTCAGCAACAGCTGGAGCAGGCCAACGATCTGGGTGTTAAATTTATTTTTATGGCGCAGGGCGATCGCCAACAGTTTTAACGTCGCTCCCCATTGTCCGGGACTGCCGGCGTTGGGACCCACGCACTATGTTGAAGAGAGATGAGTATGCATAACCTCGATCTGGAAAGCTTGATAAACAATGTACTTAACAGCGCCGCGTTTCAGGACTATGCGCCAAATGGCCTGCAGGTCGAAGGACGGGAAAACGTACAGCGCGTCGTCACCGGCGTGACCGCCTGCCAGGCATTGCTGGATGCGGCCGTGGAACACCAGGCCGACGCCATTTTGGTGCATCACGGCTATTTCTGGAAGAACGAGGCGCCGGTGGTGCGCGGTATGAAGCGTAACCGGCTGAAGACGCTGCTGGGCAATGATATCAATCTGTACGGCTACCACCTGCCGCTGGATGCGCATCCGCTGCTGGGCAATAACGCCCAGCTGGCGCAGCTGCTGGATATCCGCGTGCTCGGTGAGGTTGAGCCGCTGGTGCCGCATGGCGAATTTGAACAGCCGCTCAGCGGCGCAGAGCTGCAGCAGCGTCTTGAAGCGCGTCTGGGACGCCCGGTTCTGCACTGCGGCGACAATGCGCCGGCGGAAATCCGTCGCGTTGCCTGGTGCACCGGCGGCGGTCAGGGCTTTATCGACAGCGCCGCGCGTTTTGGCGTCGACGCCTTTATCAGCGGTGAAGTCTCCGAACAGACCATTCATAGCGCGCGTGAAATGGGCATTCACTTTTTCGCCGCCGGGCATCACGCCACCGAGCGCGGCGGCGTCAAGGCGCTGGGCGAGTGGCTGGCCGAACATCATGGCCTTGATGTGACCTTTATCGATATCCCGAATCCCGCCTGATTTTCCCCCAGGGTTCAGCATGCTGAACCCTTTTCGTTTTTTATACCTTAAATAATTCGAGTTGCAGGAAGACGGCAAGGGAAGGAAACCCGATGAGCTGACTCAGGTCAGTGATTCGGGTGACTGAGCGCCGCCAACGCACCTGCAATTTGATGTATGACAGCTATATATCCTTATTTTTACAGGGGTTGTTGTGTTGACAGCCGGCCTGCGCTCGCGCATAACTGATACGTTTTGCAAACAATAATAAGGAGAGTAATGGTGCAACGAGCACAATATTACCTATTGGGTGAAAGGGCGATCGTGCTTGAATTGGCACCGCCGGTGACGCTGCCCAGTCAGCAGCGGATCTGGGCGTTGGCAGAAAAATTTGCCCATCACCCACATGTACAGGAAGTGGTGCCGGGTATGAATAACCTGACGCTGTTGCTACAGACGCCACAGGCGGATATCGCCGCGCTGCTGGAGTTGCTGCGGCAGGGTTGGGAGAGCAGTGAAACGCTGGTGCCGCAGGCGCGGGAAGTGGATATTCCGGTGATTTACGGCGGGGAGATGGGGCCGGATCTGGATGAGGTGGCGCGCCATACCGGCATGACGCCGCAGCAGGTGGTGGAGTGCCACGCCGCAGCGGCGTATGTGGTGTATTTCCTCGGTTTTCAGCCGGGTTTTCCTTATCTCGGCGGTATGCCGGAGCAACTGACGGCGCCGCGCCGGGCGGAACCGCGCCTGAGCGTGCCCGCCGGTTCGGTCGGCATCGGCGGCAGCCAGACGGGCATCTACCCGCAGGCTGCGCCGGGCGGCTGGCAGCTGATCGGCCGTACGCCGCTGGCGCTGTTTAATCCGCAGAACACGCCGCCGACGCTGCTGCGTCCGGGAGACAGCGTGCGTTTTGTGCCGCAGCGGGAGGGCGTATGTTAAAAGTATTGCGTGCCGGCATCTATACCACGGTACAGGATCTGGGGCGAAACGGCTTCCGCAGCCTGGGCGTCAGCCAGGGCGGAGCGCTGGATACGCCGGCGCTGAAAATCGCCAACCTGCTGGTGGGCAACCGTGCGGACAGCGCCGGGCTGGAGATTACGCTGGGGCAGTTCAGCGCTGAATTTACGCAGCCTGGCTGGATCGCGCTGACCGGCGCCGGCTGCGACGCGCTGCTGGACGGCAAACCGCTGTGGACCGGCTGGCGTTATCCGGTGAAAAAGGGCCAGCAGCTGGTGCTGCATAAGCCCAGACACGGCATGCGCAGCTATCTGGCGATCGCCGGCGGCATTGCGGTGCCGGAGGTGCTGGGTTCGCGCAGCACCGATCTGAGAACCGGTTTTGGCGGTCTGGCAGGACGAAAACTGCAGGACGGCGACCAATTGCCGCTGGGGGAGAGCGAGAACCTGCCGAGCAAGCCGTTCGGCGTCAAGCAGCTGTTGTTTAATAACCGCATCCGTGCGCTGCCGGGGCCGGAGTATCAGGAGTTCAGCGCAGCAGCACGGGAGGCGTTCTGGCGTACGGCGTGGCAGCTGAGCCCGCAGAGCAACCGCATGGGCTACCGCCTGCAGGGCAGCGCGGAGTTAACGCGCGCCACCGCGCGGGAAATGCTGTCGCACGGCCTGCAGCCGGGCGTGGTGCAGGTGCCGCATAACGGCCAGCCGATCGTCCTGATGGCGGATGCGCAGACCACCGGCGGCTACCCGCGCATTGCCTGTGTGATCGAAGCCGATCTCTATCATTTGGCGCAGATCCGTCTGGGGGAGCCGGTGCACTTTATTCCCTGTTCTCTGGAAGACGCGCAGCGCGCCAAAAAAGAGCAGGATCTGTTTATCCAACAAATTGCCTGGGGGCTACATGCTCGTTGATTTAAATGCCGATCTGGGGGAAGGCTGCGTTAATGACCAGGCGCTGCTGCAACTGGTCAGCTCGGCCAATATCGCCTGCGGTTTCCACGCCGGCGACGCGCAGACCATGCGCCAGTCGGTGCGCTGGGCGCTGCAGTATGGCGTGGCGATTGGCGCGCATCCCAGCTTTCCCGACCGGGAAAACTTTGGCCGCACGCGTATGCAACTGCCGGCGGAAACCGTCTATGCGCAGGTGGTGTATCAGCTGGGGGCGCTGGCCGCGATCGCCCGGACGGAAGGCGGGGCGATGGTGCATGTGAAGCCGCACGGCATGCTGTACAACCAGGCGGCGGTGGAGCCGGCATTGGCGGACGCGATCGCCCGGGCGGTCAAGGATGTCGATCCGGCACTGCGGCTGGTAGGGCTGGCGGGCAGTGAGCTGATCCGCGCCGGGGAGCGCCTGGGGCTGACGACCCGGCAGGAAGTGTTTGCCGATCGCGGCTATCTGGCCGATGGCACGCTGGTGCCGCGCGGGCAAAGCGGGGCGCTGATCGAAGACGAACAGCAGGCGCTGCAACAAACGCTGGAAATGGTGCGCCATCATCGGGTGCGCAGCATTGACGGCAAATGGGCCGCGGTGCAGGCGGAAACTGTCTGTCTGCACGGCGACGGCGAGCATGCGCTGGAGTATGCCCGCAAACTGCGCGCCAGCTTTGCCGAACAGGGCATCAGCGTCAGCGCAGAATAACAATAAAAAACTAACACAACACAACAAACACAGGCCTTCGACCCGCAGCCTTTTGGCTGCGGGCGGAGTGCTGGGCAAGAGGAAATACACAATGGATCAGGTTGTTAATTACTGGCCGCTGATCGGCATTGCCGTGATCGTGGTCGGTTTTATTCTGCGTTTTAATCCGGTGCTGGTGGTGATCGTTGCCGGCCTGGCTACCGGGCTGGCGGCGATGATGCCGCTGACGGAAATACTGGAAAGGATGGGCGAAGGGTTTCTCAACACCCGTAACCTGTCGCTGATCCTGCTGTTGCCGCTGGCGGTGATCGGCACGCTGGAGCGCCACGGGCTGAAAGAGCGGGCGCAGGCCTGGATCGCCAGGATCAAAAGCGCCACCGCCGGCCGACTGCTGATCGTCTACCTGTTTGTGCGTGAAATTACCGCGGCGATGGGGCTGACCAGCCTGGGAGGCCACCCGCAGATGGTGCGTCCGCTGCTGGCACCGATGGCCGAAGGGGCGACGGAAAACCGCTATGGTGAACTGCCGGAGCGCGTGCGCTACCGCCTGCGCGCCATGTCGGCGGCGACCGATAACGTCGGGCTGTTTTTCGGCGAGGATATTTTCGTCGCCTTTGGCGCGATTATTTTTATGCATAACTTTATGCTGGAGTCCGGCGGCATTCAGACCGAACCGCTGCATATCGCGCTGTGGGGCATACCGACGGCGATTTTCGCCTTCCTGATCCATGCCTTCCGTCTGTATCGCATGGACAAGCGGCTCAGTGCCGAACTGGCGCAGCTTAATCAGGCGGCGCTGCAGGCCAAAGGAGAGGCGCAATGAACTTCCAACTGCAATATCTCTACTGGCTGGCCGGGATTATCCTGCTGATTGTCGCCGTGATGTCGCTGCGCGACCGCGCCAACCCGCGTCGTTTTACCACCGGCTTATTCTGGGGACTGTATGGCCTGGTGTTTATGGTCGGCGACTGGACCTATGATTTGTTCGGCGCCGGCGAAGAAGCCCGGCGACTGCTGCATATCGTCATCGGCGCGCTGGTGGTGCTGATGGCGCTGATTGCCGGCCTCGGCGGGGTGCGTCTGGGCAGTTACCATCAGCGCACGCAGCAGCAGCGCGAAGAGAGCGCCAAACGCCTCGGCAACCGGCTGTTTGTACCGGCGCTGGCGATCCCGGTAGTGACGGTGATCGGGGTGCTGCTGTTCAACAATATTCCGGCGCTGCAAAGCGCGGTGTTTGGTCCCGGCAACCACTCAACACTGATTACGCTGTTCTCGATGGCGGTGGGGGTGATCCTCGGCGGCGTTATTGCGGTGAAAATGACCCATGAACGCGTGGCGCAGCCGCTGCAGGAAGCGCGCCGGCTGCTGGATTCCATCGGCTGTGCGTTTATTTTGCCGCAGATCCTCGCCATGCTGGGGCTGCTGTTTACCAGCGCCGGGGTAGGTACGGCGGTGGCGCACCTGACGCAGGAATACCTGGCGGTGGATAACCGTTTTATCGCCGTGGCGGTTTACGCGGTCGGTATGGCGCTGCTGACCATGGTGATGGGCAACGCGTTCGCGGCGTTCCCGATTATCACCGCCGGCGTCGGCATTCCGATTCTGGTGTTGCAGCACGGCGGCAATCCGGCGGTGATGGCGGCCATCGGGATGTTTTCCGGCTACTGCGGCACGCTGATGACACCGATGGCGGCCAACTTTAATATCGTACCGGCGGCGCTGCTGGAGCTGCCGGACAGAAATGCGGTGATTAAGGTGCAGGTGCCGACCGGCGTCCTGTTGCTGACGGTGAACGTATTTCTGCTCTATTTCCTGATGTTCCTGTAGGAGAACGCATGCAACATACAGTATTGATTACCGGTTTCGAGCCGTTTGACGGTGAGCATGTCAATCCTTCCTGGGAAGTGGTGAAGCAGCTTAATGATATGGAGCTGGGCGGCGTGCGCGTGGTGGCGCGCCAGCTGCCGTGCGTATTCGGCGAAGCGTTGGACGTGCTGAATGCGGCGATTGATGAACTGGCGCCGCAGATGGTGTTGGCGGTCGGCCAGGCCGGCGGACGCTGCGATATTTCGCTGGAGCGGGTGGCGATCAATATCAATGATGCGCGCATCCCGGATAATCAGGGGCAGCAGCCGATCGATGAACCGATCGTCGCCGACGGGCCGGCGGCCTATTTCAGCACGCTGCCGATCAAGGCGGTGGTCGACAGCATGCGCGAGGCCGGCATTCCGGCCTCGGTGTCGCAAACCGCCGGCACCTATGTGTGCAACCATGTGATGTACGGCCTGCTGCACCGGCTGCGCGGCCAGCCGGCGATCAAGGGCGGGTTTATTCATATTCCCTACCTGCCGGAACAGGCGGCGGCGCATCCGGGCCAGCCGAGCATGGCGGCCGGCACCGTGCTGTTTGCGCTGGAGCTGGCGATCTCCGTCGCCCTGCAGGTGGAGCACGATCTGAAAGTGTCGGGCGGCGCCACGCACTAAGTGCAGTGATAGCATCAGGGCGTCCTCAGCGGCGCCCGTTACCGTAAACCAAGGAGCAGTGTATGCCAGAAGGACCGGAAATACGTCGGGCGGCGGACACGCTGGCGGCGGCGATTCTCAATCAGCCGTTGCGTGATGTCTGGTTCGCCTTCCCCCCAGTTGCAGCACTATCAGGCCGAGCTGATCGGCGAGCGGGTGACCGCTATTGAGACGCGCGGCAAGGCGTTGCTGACCCATTTTTCCAACGGACTGACGATGTACAGCCATAACCAGCTGTACGGCGTGTGGAAAGTGGCGGCGGCGGGGGAAACGCCGGCCACCAAACGTGATTTACGCGTGCGGTTGGAGACGGCGCAGCAGGCGATTTTGCTGTACAGCGCCTCGGACATCACCCTGGGGCCGCGCGGCGAGATTGAGCAGCATCCCTTTTTACAGCGTATCGGGCCTGACGTGCTGGATGAACGACTGACGGCGCAGCAGGTGGCGGAACGGTTGCTGTCGCCGCCGTTCCGCCGGCGTCAGCTGGGGGGCATGCTGCTGGATCAGGCCTTTCTGGCCGGGCTGGGCAACTATCTGCGGGCGGAAATTCTCTGGCAGGCGCAGCTGGCGCCGCAGCACCGGCCGCAGGATTTGACGCCTGAGGCGCTGCAGCGGTTGGCACAGGCGCTGCTGGCGGTTCCGCGTCTCTCTTACCACACGCGCGGACAGGTGAATGACGATCGTCACCACGGCGCGTTGTTCAGTTTTAAGGTGTTCCACCGCAGCGGCGAGCCGTGCCCGCGCTGCGGCGCGATGATTGAAAAAACGATGCTGTCATCGCGGCCGTTTTATTTCTGTCCGGTCTGCCAGCGTTAGCGCAGCGCAAAAAAAAGCGCCGCCCGAAAGGGCGGCGCCGTGCTGCTTTATGTAGGGTAAAGCGGCATTATTTCAGCTGGGATTTGAAATCACGCTCGGCGTAGCCGGTGTACAGCTGGCGCGGACGGGCGATTTTGATGCCCTCGTCGTGCATTTCGTTCCAGTGTGCGATCCAGCCGATAGTACGCGCGATGGCGAAGATAACGGTGAACATGGAAGACGGAATGCCCATTGCCTTCAGGATGATGCCGGAGTAGAAATCGACGTTCGGGTAGAGTTTCTTCTCGATAAAGTACGGGTCGTTCAACGCGATGTGTTCCAGCTCCATCGCTACCTGCAGCAGGTTATCGTCTTTCTTGTTCAGCTCTTTCAGTACTTCGTGGCAGGTTTCACGCATTACGGTGGCGCGCGGATCGTAGTTCTTGTACACGCGGTGGCCGAAGCCCATCAGGCGGAAGGAGTCGTTTTTGTCCTTGGCGCGTTTGATGAATTCCGGAATGTGCTCAACGGTGCTGATCTCTTCCAGCATTTTCAGCGCGGCTTCGTTGGCGCCGCCGTGCGCAGGCCCCCACAGGGAGGCGATACCGGCCGCGATGCAGGCGAACGGGTTAGCGCCGGAGGAGCCGGCGGTACGCACGGTAGAGGTGGAGGCGTTCTGCTCGTGGTCGGCGTGCAGGATCAGGATGCGATCCATTGCGCGTTCCAGTACCGGGTTCACCACGTACTCTTCACACGGCGTGGCAAACATCATATGCAGGAAGTTGCCGGCATAGGACAGGTCGTTGCGTGGGTAAACGAACGGCTGACCCAGGGAGTATTTGTAACACATTGCCGCCACGGTCGGCATTTTGGACAGCAGACGGTAGGCGGTGATTTCACGGTGACGCTCGTTGTTGACGTCCAGCGCATCGTGGTAGAAGGCCGCCAGCGCGCCGGTCACGCCGCACAGCACCGCCATCGGGTGTGAGTCGCGACGGAAGCCACGGAACAGATGGGTGATCTGGTCGTGGATCATGGTGTGGCGGGTAACGGTGGTTTTGAAGGTTTCAAACTCTTCCGGCGTCGGCGTTTCGCCGTACAGCAGGATGTAACACACTTCCAGATAAGAGGATTCTTTCGCCAGCTGCTCGATAGGGAAGCCGCGGTGCAGCAACACGCCTTTGTCGCCATCGATAAACGTGATTTTGGATTCGCAGGAAGCCGTGGAGGTGAAGCCGGGATCGAATGTGAAATAACCTTTGGAACCGAGGGTGCGAACATCAAGGACATCAGGGCCCAGGGTTGGGCTTAGTACGCCGAGCTCAATGGGAGCGTCACCGTTTGGTACGGTTAGCGTCGCTTTCTTATCAGTCATTTACTGTCTCCTTAGCGCCTTATTTTAATAATCACTAACAACCGAAATACCTTAATTCTCCGCACGTTGCCCGCAAAAATGGTATGCGGGCACAAACTCTGTGAGCAACTACGCAATAATGCGGTTAGGGTACAGAGCGCTGACCCCGGCGCGTCCATTTTGCGGCATAATAGGCGGCGAAACGGAAATCACTGGGTTGACCAGGCGAACGAGACGGGTGGTCGGTTGTTAACGATTTATTGAATTCGTTATTTTCTGTTGATCATTACCTACGACGTGTTCGGGGTTTTTTAACCGAATACACTGTTGCATAACTTCTACGTGGGGGGAAGTGTATCCGGCGACCTATAGCGCATCATAGGGCCTTTTGTGCCCCTATATGTAATGGAAATGTTGATCTCTTGTCAAATCAGATAATTAATTTTGTACTAAATGTGAAGTTTGTGATCTAAATCACTGTTCGGGGGAAATGTCCCCAAAGGGATTGTATGGGAATTGTAATCAGAATGTGATCCTCCTATACTGCCGCCAGGTCTCCGGATTACCCTGAAGTAGGAGCACCCAGCGTTATAACAATGCGCCGTTTAAGCACAGAGGATGTCGATGTTTGAGCGCGTGACGTGTAAGGGTTTTGGCTCTTAACGCTGTCTGATCCCCACCCAGGCCCGGAGGAAGGAAAATAATAAGAGCTGTGTGGGCAAAACCGTGAAAAAACAAAGACCTGTCAACCTGGATCTGCAAACGATCCGGTTTCCCGTAACTGCGATAGCGTCCATCTTACACCGAGTCTCTGGCGTAATTACCTTCGTTGCCGTGGGTATTCTCCTCTGGCTGCTGGGCACGTCTCTCTCTTCCCAAGAGGGATTCCTGCAGGCTGCCGCCATCATGAATAGCTTCTTCGTCAAGTTCATATTTTGGGGAATCCTCACTGCGCTGGCCTATCACATTTGCGGTGGCGTTCGTCACTTGTTAATGGATTTTGGCTATATCGAAGAGAGTTTAGCGGCTGGTCAGCGTTCTGCCCAGGTGGCATTCGTTCTGACCGTTGTGCTGTCAATTCTGGCTGGAGTCCTCGTATGGTAAACAATGCTTCCGCATTAGGGCGCAGCGGCGTACACGACTGGTTGTTACTGCGTGCTTCCGCTATCGTCATCACCCTGTATGTCCTCTATATCCTGGGCTTTGTCGTCACGGCTCCGGACATCACCTATGAAATCTGGCGTGGTTTCTTCGCCACCTCTATTACGAAAGTCTTCACCGTGTTGACCTTGCTGTCGATTCTGGCGCATGCCTGGATCGGTCTGTGGCAGGTGCTGACGGATTATATCAAGCCGTTGGCGTTACGCCTGGTGCTGCAACTGGCGGTGGTCGTCGTGTTGCTGGTCTATTTACTGTACGGAACAATCGTAGTGTGGGGTGCGTAAAAAATGAAACTGCCAGTCAGAGAGTTTGATGCAGTTGTTATCGGTGCTGGTGGCGCAGGTATGCGCGCGGCGCTGCAAATTTCCCAGTCGGGCTCAACCTGTGCCCTGCTGTCCAAAGTTTTCCCGACCCGTTCCCATACCGTGTCCGCACAGGGCGGCATCACCGTCGCGCTGGGCAACAGCCACGAAGATAACTGGGAATGGCATATGTACGATACCGTCAAGGGTTCCGACTATATCGGCGACCAGGACGCTATCGAATACATGTGTAAAACCGGCCCGGAAGCGATTCTGGAGTTGGAACACATGGGCCTGCCGTTCTCCCGTCTGGACGACGGCCGTATTTATCAGCGCCCGTTCGGCGGCCAGTCGAAAGAGTTCGGCGGCGAGCAGGCGGCGCGCACCGCGGCGGCGGCTGACCGTACCGGCCACGCCCTGCTGCACACCCTGTATCAGCAGAACCTGAGAAACCATACCACTATCTTCTCCGAGTGGTACGCGCTGGATCTGGTGAAAAACCAGGACGGCGCCGTGGTCGGCACCACCGCCATCTGCATCGAAACCGGTGAAGTGGTGTACTTCAAAGCCAAAGCGACCATTCTGGCCACCGGCGGCGCAGGCCGTATTTACCAGTCCACCACCAACGCTCACATTAATACCGGTGACGGCGTCGGCATGGCGATCCGCGCCGGCGTACCGGTGCAGGATATGGAAATGTGGCAGTTCCACCCGACCGGCATCGCCGGTGCCGGGGTTCTGGTGACCGAAGGCTGCCGCGGCGAGGGCGGTTACCTGCTGAATAAACACGGCGAGCGCTTTATGGAGCGTTATGCGCCGAACGCCAAAGATCTGGCGGGCCGCGACGTGGTTGCGCGCTCGATCATGATTGAAATCCGCGAAGGCCGCGGCTGCGACGGTCCGTGGGGCCCGCACGCCAAGCTGAAGCTGGACCACCTGGGCAAAGACGTGCTGGAATCCCGCCTGCCGGGCATCCTGGAGCTGTCGCGCACCTTTGCGCACGTCGACCCGGTGAAAGAGCCTATTCCGGTTATCCCGACCTGCCACTACATGATGGGCGGCATCCCGACCAAAGTGAGCGGTCAGGCGCTGACCGTCAACGAGAAAGGCGAAGACGTCGTCATTCCCGGCCTGTTTGCCGTTGGCGAAATCGCCTGCGTATCGGTGCACGGCGCCAACCGTCTGGGCGGCAACTCGCTGCTTGACCTGGTGGTGTTCGGCCGTTCCGCCGGCATGCATCTGCAGGAGTCTCTGGAAGAGCAGGGCGCAAGCCGCGACGCCAGCGAATCCGACGTGGAAGCGTCGCTGGATCGCCTGAACCGCTGGAACAACACCCGTTCCGGCGAAGATCCGGTAGAGATCCGCAAGGCGCTGCAGGCCTGTATGCAACACAACTTCTCGGTGTTCCGTGAAGGTGATGCGATGGCGAAGGGTCTGGAAGAACTGAAAGTCATTCGTGAACGTCTGAAGAACGCACGCCTGGACGATACCTCCCGCGAGTTCAACACCCAGCGCATCGAATGCCTGGAATTGGACAACCTGATGGAGACCGCGTATTCCACCGCCGTGTCGGCCAACTTCCGTACCGAGAGCCGTGGCGCACACAGCCGCTTCGACTACCCGGAACGTGATGACGCCAACTGGCTGTGCCATTCGCTGTATCTGCCGCAATCGGAAAGCATGGCGCGTCGTGAAGTGAACATGCAACCGAAACTGCGCCCGGCATTCCCGCCAAAAGTGCGTTCTTACTAATTCGCGGAGATCGATGGATGAAACTCGAATTCTCAATATATCGCTATAACCCGGATGTCGACGACGCTCCGCACATGCAGGACTACACGCTTGAGGCGGAAGAAGGTCGCGATATGATGTTGCTGGATGCGTTGATCCAACTGAAAGAGAAGGATCCGACGCTGTCGTTCCGCCGCTCATGCCGTGAGGGCGTGTGCGGTTCCGACGGCCTGAACATGAACGGCAAAAACGGCCTGGCCTGCATCACCCCGATTTCGTCGCTGCGCAAGGGCAGCGGCAAAATCGTCATTCGTCCATTGCCGGGTCTGCCGGTGGTGCGCGACCTGGTGGTGGATATGGGGCAGTTCTATACCCAGTATGAAAAAATCCGGCCTTACCTGCTCAACGACGGCAAAAATCCGCCGGCGCGCGAGCACCTGCAGTCGCCGGACGAGCGCGCCAAACTGGACGGCCTGTATGAGTGCATTCTGTGCGCCTGCTGTTCGACCTCTTGCCCGTCGTTCTGGTGGAACCCGGACAAATTCATCGGCCCGGCCGGCCTGCTGGCGGCATATCGTTTCCTGATCGACAGCCGTGACACCGAAACGGCAGAACGTTTAGACGATCTGGACGACGCTTTCAGTGTTTTCCGCTGCCATAGCATCATGAATTGTGTCAGTGTATGTCCTAAAGGCTTGAACCCGACCCGCGCTATCGGGCATATCAAGTCGATGCTGCTGCAACGCAGCGCATAACAGGCAAGTGATATCGCGCCGGAGCCGTTGGCCCGGCGCAATATTGGCAGGAAGCCTCTAAAAACTGACCCGTGACTGCGGCAACATGCAGTCAGGTTCCTCCCGCCGGTTTTTAGAGGTTCCTTGTAAGGGACCGCAAGGTCCAAACAGAACGTAAACAATCCCCGAGTGCCGGCGCTTGCGCCGTAACGAGGGAAGATACGTCGAGTGAACCGTTTTACGGCAAACCGTTTTAATCACGGTAATTATGTTAACCACGGCGAAAACTGAAGCTTTAAAGCTTAAGGGATCATAATGCAGAACGGCGCAATGAAGGCCTGGCTGGATTCCTCCTATCTGGCGGGCGCGAACCAGTCTTACATAGAGCAGCTCTATGAAGACTACCTAACCGATCCGGGCTCTGTCGAAGATAGCTGGCGTTCCATTTTCCAACAGCTCCCAACCGCGGGTGTCAAACCCGATCAACTTCACTCCCAAACTCGTGAATACTTCCGCCGTCTGGCGAAAGATTCTGCGCGTTACAACGGCAGCATCAACGATCCGGACACCGATGCCAAACAGGTGAAGGTCCTGCAGCTGATTAACGCCTTCCGCTTCCGCGGACATCAGCATGCCAACCTTGACCCGCTTGGCCTGTGGAAACAGGACGCAGTCCCTGACCTCGATCCTGCTTACCACAACCTGACCGAAGCCGACTTCCAGGAAACCTTCAACGTGGGTTCTTTCGCCATTGGCAAAGACACCATGAAGCTGGCGGATCTGTATGAAGCGCTGAAGCAGACTTACTGCGGCTCTATCGGCGCGGAATACATGCATATCACCAATACCGAAGAAAAACGCTGGATCCAGCAGCGTATCGAATCGGTGGTTGGCCATGCCAATTTCAGCAGCGATGAGAAACGCCGTTTCCTGAACGAGCTGACCGCTGCGGAAGGCCTGGAACGTTACCTGGGCGCTAAGTTCCCGGGGGCGAAGCGCTTCTCCCTCGAAGGCGGGGACGCGCTGGTGCCGATGCTGAAAGAGATGGTGCGTCACGCCGGCAAGAACGGCACGCGCGAAGTGGTGCTGGGCATGGCTCACCGCGGCCGTCTGAACGTGCTGATCAACGTGCTGGGTAAAAAACCGGCCGACCTGTTCGACGAGTTCGCCGGTAAGCATAAAGAACACCTCGGCACCGGTGACGTGAAATACCACCAGGGCTTCTCGTCCGACGTGGAAACCGAAGGCGGCATGGTTCACCTGGCGCTGGCGTTTAACCCGTCGCACCTGGAGATCGTCAGCCCGGTGGTCATGGGCTCCGTACGCGCCCGTCGCGATCGTCTGGATGAAGCGCGCAGCAACATGGTGCTGCCGATCACCATTCACGGCGACGCCGCGATTACCGGCCAGGGCGTGGTGCAGGAAACCCTGAACATGTCTCAGGCGCGCGGCTATGAAGTGGGCGGTACGGTGCGTATCGTCATCAACAACCAGATTGGTTTCACCACCTCCAATCCGCAGGATGCGCGCTCCACCCAGTACTGTACCGATATCGCCAAGATGGTGCAGTCGCCGATTTTCCACGTTAATGCTGACGATCCGGAAGCGGTGGCGTTTGTTACCCGTCTGGCGTTGGATTTCCGTAACACCTTTAAACGCGACGTCATGATCGATCTGGTTTGCTATCGTCGTCATGGGCACAACGAGGCCGATGAGCCGAGCGCAACCCAGCCGCTGATGTATCAGAAGATCAAGAAACACCCGACGCCGCGTAAAATCTATGCCGACGTGCTGACCGAACAGAAAGTCGCGACGCTGGAAGATGCCACGGAAATGGTCAATCTGTATCGCGATGCGCTGGACCGCGGCGAGTGCGTGGTGGAAGAGTGGCGTCCGATGAATCTGCACTCCTTCACCTGGTCGCCGTATCTGAACCACGAGTGGGATGAAGAATACCCGAGCAAGGTTGAAACCAAGCGTCTGCAGGATCTGGCAAAACGTATCAGCAGCGCGCCGGAATCGGTAGAGATGCAGTCGCGCGTGGCGAAAATCTACGCCGATCGCGCTGAAATGGCGGCGGGTAACAAGCCGTTTGACTGGGGCGCGGCGGAAACGCTGGCCTACGCGACGATGGTCGATGAAGGCATTCCAATTCGTCTGTCGGGCGAAGATGCCGGCCGCGGCACCTTCTTCCACCGTCACGCGGTGGTGCACAACCAGAAAGACGGCTCTTCTTATGTGCCGCTGTCTAACGTGCACGCCGGCCAGGGCGAGTTCAAAGTCTGGGACTCCGTACTGTCTGAAGAGGCGGTGCTGGCGTTCGAATACGGCTACGCCACGGCAGAACCACGCACTCTGACCATCTGGGAAGCGCAGTTCGGCGACTTCGCCAACGGCGCTCAGGTGGTGATTGACCAGTTCATCAGCTCCGGCGAGCAGAAATGGGGCCGTATGTGCGGCCTGGTGATGCTGCTGCCGCACGGCTATGAAGGCCAGGGGCCGGAGCACTCCTCCGCGCGTCTGGAGCGTTATCTGCAGCTGTGCGCAGAACAGAATATGCAGGTCTGCATCCCGTCCACGCCGGCTCAGGTTTACCATATGCTGCGTCGTCAGGCGCTGCGCGGTATGCGCCGTCCGCTGGTGGTGATGTCGCCGAAGTCTCTGCTGCGTCACCCGTTGGCGATCTCTTCGCTGGATGAACTGGCGAACGGCACCTTCCTGCCGGCGATTGGTGAAATCGACGAGCTGGATCCGAAGGCGGTGAAACGCGTCGTGCTGTGCTCCGGCAAGGTGTACTACGACCTGCTGGAACAGCGTCGCAAAAATGGCCAGAAAGACGTCGCCATTGTCCGTATCGAACAGCTGTATCCGTTCCCGCACCAGGCGGTGCAGGCGGTACTGGAGCAGTATTCGCACGTCCATGACTTCGTCTGGTGTCAGGAAGAGCCGCTGAACCAGGGCGCCTGGTACTGCAGCCAACACAATTTCCGTGAAGTGATTCCGTTCGGAGCCTCTTTACGTTACGCCGGACGTCCGGCCTCTGCTTCTCCGGCAGTGGGTTATATGTCCGTACACCAGAAGCAGCAGCAGGCTCTGGTTAATGATGCGCTGAATATTGATTAAAAATTTAAGGGAAAGCTAATGAGTAGCGTAGATATTCTGGTTCCTGACCTTCCTGAATCGGTTGCTGATGCGACGGTAGCGACCTGGCATAAAAAACCGGGCGACAGCGTCGAGCGTGACGAAGTTCTGGTGGAAATCGAAACCGATAAGGTGGTGCTGGAAGTGCCGGCCAGTGAAGCGGGCGTGCTTGACGCCATCGTGGAAGAAGAAGGCGCCACCGTGCTTTCTCGCCAGATCCTGGGCCGTATCCGTCCGGGCGCCAGCGGCGACAAACCGGCAGCAGAACCGGCTAAAGCGGCGGAAGCCGCTCCGGCAGCGCAGGCTGCTCCAGCCGCTGCGGCAGAAGAAAGCAATGATGCTCTCAGCCCGGCGATTCGCCGTCTGATTGCCGAGCACGACCTGGACGCCAGCGCCATCAAAGGCAGCGGCGTCGGTGGCCGTATCACGCGTGAAGACGTGGAAGCTCACCTGGCGAACGGCGGCAAGAAAGCGGCCCCGGCCGCAGAAGCCGCGCCTCAGCCGGCGCTGAGCGCCCGTTCTGAGAAACGTGTGCCGATGACCCGTCTGCGCAAGCGCGTGGCCGAGCGTCTGCTGGAAGCGAAAAACAGCACCGCCATGTTGACGACCTTCAACGAAATCAACATGCAGCCGATTATGGATCTGCGTAAGCAGTACGGCGAAGCGTTCGAAAAACGTCACGGCGTGCGTCTGGGCTTCATGTCCTTCTACATCAAGGCAGTGGTAGAAGCGCTGAAGCGTTACCCGGAAGTGAACGCGTCTATCGACGGCGATGATGTGGTTTACCACAACTACTTCGATGTCAGCATCGCGGTATCCACGCCTCGCGGCCTGGTGACCCCGGTTCTGCGCGACGTAGACACCATGTCGATGGCTGAGATCGAGAAGAAAATCAAAGAGCTGGCGGTCAAAGGCCGTGACGGCAAATTGAAAGTGGAAGAACTGACCGGCGGTAACTTCACCATCACCAACGGCGGCGTCTTCGGTTCTCTGATGTCTACGCCGATCATCAACCCACCGCAGAGCGCCATCCTGGGCATGCACGCCATCAAGGATCGTCCGATGGCGGTCAATGGCCAGGTTGTGATTCAGCCAATGATGTATCTGGCGCTTTCTTATGACCACCGCCTGATCGACGGCAAAGAGTCCGTGGGTTATCTGGTGACGGTGAAAGAAATGCTGGAAGATCCGGCTCGTCTGCTGCTGGACGTGTAGTAACCCTTGCCTGGGCGCGGCTTGCCGCGCCCACACTCTGTGCTATGTGGCCGTTCCGTCATGCTCGCCTTTGCGTCCGTGACCCGGCTAAAACTTCAGACTTGAATGGATAGAACATCATGAATTTACACGAATATCAGGCAAAACAGTTGTTTGCTCGGTATGGTATGCCGGCACCAACCGGTTATGCCTGTACTACACCGCGTGAAGCAGAAGAAGCCGCATCCAAAATCGGCGCCGGTCCGTGGGTAGTTAAATGTCAGGTTCATGCTGGCGGCCGCGGCAAAGCCGGCGGCGTTAAAGTGGTAAACAGCAAAGAAGATATCCGCGCTTTCGCTGAAGCCTGGCTGGGCAAGCGTCTGGTGACCTACCAGACTGACGCGCTGGGCCAGCCGGTTCACCAGATCCTGGTTGAAGCCGCTACCGATATCGACAAGGAACTGTACCTGGGCGCGGTAGTTGACCGCGGCACCCGTCGCATCGTGTTCATGGCGTCTACCGAAGGCGGCGTGGAAATCGAGAAAGTGGCGGAAGAGACCCCGGAACTGATCCACAAAACCACCATCGATCCGCTGGCGGGCCCGCAGCCTTACCAGGGCCGTGAGTTGGCGTTCAAACTGGGCCTGACCGGCAAACAGGTCAGCCAGTTCGCCAAAATCTTCATGGGTCTGGCGACCCTGTTCCTGGAGCGTGACCTGGCAATGGTTGAGATCAACCCGCTGGTGATCACCAAGCAGGGCGACCTGGTGTGCCTGGACGGCAAACTGGGCGCGGACGGCAACGCACTGTTCCGTCAGCCGGAACTACGTGAAATGCGCGACCTGTCTCAGGAAGATGAGCGTGAATCACGTGCGGCGCAGTGGGAACTGAACTACGTGGCGCTGGATGGCAACATCGGCTGCATGGTTAACGGCGCAGGTCTGGCGATGGGCACCATGGACATCGTGAAACTGCACGGCGGCGAACCGGCCAACTTCCTGGACGTGGGCGGCGGCGCAACCAAAGAGCGCGTGACCGAAGCGTTTAAAATCATCCTGTCCGACGACAAGGTGAAAGCGGTTCTGGTGAACATTTTCGGTGGTATCGTGCGTTGCGACCTGATCGCCGACGGTATCATTGGCGCAGTGGCCGAAGTGGGCGTTAATGTCCCGGTGGTGGTGCGTCTGGAAGGTAACAATGCCGAACTGGGCGCCAAGAAACTGGCGGACAGCGGTCTGAATATCATTGCTGCGACCAGCCTGACTGATGCGGCTCAGCAAGTTGTTGCGGCAGTGGAGGGTAAATAATGTCCATTTTAATCGATAAAAACACCAAAGTAATCTGCCAGGGCTTCACCGGTAGCCAGGGGACCTTCCACTCCGAGCAGGCTATCGCTTACGGTACCAAAATGGTCGGCGGCGTAACCCCGGGCAAGGGCGGTACTCAGCATCTGGGCCTGCCGGTCTTCAACACCGTGCGTGAAGCGGTAGAAGCCACCGGTGCGACCGCGTCCGTTATCTACGTGCCGGCGCCGTTCTGTAAAGATTCTATCCTGGAAGCCATTGATGCAGGCATCAAGCTGATCATCACCATCACCGAAGGTATCCCGACGCTGGATATGCTGACGGTGAAAGTGAAGCTGGACGAAGCCGGCGTGCGCATGATCGGGCCAAACTGCCCGGGCGTGATCACCCCAGGCGAATGCAAAATCGGCATCATGCCGGGCCATATCCACCTGCCAGGCAAAGTCGGCATCGTTTCCCGCTCCGGCACCCTGACCTATGAAGCGGTAAAACAGACTACCGATGCCGGTCTGGGCCAGTCTACCTGTGTGGGTATCGGCGGCGACCCGATTCCTGGCTCCAACTTTATCGACATCCTGAAAATGTTCCAGGAAGATCCGCAGACTGAAGCGATTGTGATGATCGGCGAGATCGGCGGCAGCGCGGAAGAAGAAGCGGCCGCGTATATCAAGGATCATGTGACCAAGCCTGTTGTGGGCTACATTGCCGGCGTTACCGCGCCGAAAGGCAAGCGCATGGGCCATGCCGGTGCGATCATCGCCGGTGGTAAAGGCACCGCGGATGAGAAATTTGCCGCGCTGGAAGCTGCCGGTGTGAAGACCGTGCGTAGCCTGGCGGACATCGGCGATGCAGTAAAAGCGGTTCTGAAGCGCTAATCTGCCACCGAATTATAATATCTCGACATGTTTGGCCGCCTTTATGGCGGCCTTTTTTATTGTTAGACAGGTTAAAACCGTAGAATCTGCGATCAATGTCTCAATTTAGTCTATGATTAATTAACGAAAGCACAATGGATAACGAAACTCACTGCTACACTTTTAATGGAAATAAAAGGTTAATATAAATCGCAATATAATAGCCAAAAAATACAATAAGCCCCTTTACGGGCTACATTTGTTTAACACAAAAATATCAATAAAAAACAATTAAACCATTGCGTAACATACCCCCAAGAAAAATATGCGAAATCGTGTGATGAATCTGGAAATAAAGTTCAGATAGGCTTAAATTGTCCCAGATCAAATTAAAGGTGTGTACTCCTTTTGGTTAGCTTTTGACCTGTAACCAAAAGTCCAACCCGCGTCACGTAAAATACTATTTATTGTGTGGGTTTAGGCGAGTATCATCATACTGTCACTATGAACCGTTGATCTTGTTGTATTTGTTGCCCATCGTCGGTTTTCAACATACGGTTGAAAGCAGAGTCATGGGTTCGAACTTGTTGTTTTTTATGGCATTCACTGCGGGGCGTTATTGTTTACTGCGTCATCGGGCGTAAGAGCAATAACCGCAATTCGGAGTCTTCCTGCGAGGAGCAAGGAGTCAAGATGTTTGATATTGTCGAACTGTCGCGCTTACAGTTTGCTTTAACGGCGATGTACCACTTCCTATTTGTCCCATTAACGCTTGGCATGGCGTTTCTGTTGGCAATTATGGAAACGGTATATGTGCTGTCTGGCAAACAAATCTATAAAGATATGACCAAATTCTGGGGCAAGTTATTTGCAATAAACTTTGCCTTGGGTGTGGCCACCGGTTTGACCATGGAGTTCCAGTTCGGGACCAACTGGTCATATTTCTCTCACTACGTCGGCGATATCTTCGGGGCCCCTCTGGCCATCGAGGGTCTGATGGCGTTCTTCCTTGAATCGACGCTGGTCGGCCTGTTCTTCTTCGGCTGGGATCGGCTGGGCAAGGTGCAGCACATGGCGGTCACCTGGTTCGTCGCCCTGGGCTCCAACCTGTCCGCGCTGTGGATCCTGGTCGCCAACGGCTGGATGCAGAACCCTATCGCTTCGGACTTCAACTTCGAAACCATGCGTATGGAGATGGTCAGCTTCTCGGAGCTGGTGCTGAACCCGGTCGCGCAGGTGAAGTTTGTTCACACCGTCGCCGCCGGTTACACCACCGGCGCCATGTTCGTGCTGGGCATCAGCGCTTACTATCTGTTGAAAGGCCGCGATGTGGCGTTCGCCAAACGCTCCTTCGCCATTGCCGCCAGTTTCGGCATGGCTGCGGTATTGTCCGTTATTGTGCTGGGTGATGAATCCGGTTATGAAATGGGCGACGTGCAGAAAACCAAGCTAGCCGCTATCGAAGCGGAGTGGGAAACGCAGCCTGCGCCGGCGGCCTTTACGCTGTTCGGCATCCCCAATCAGGACAAGCAGGAAAACGCCTTCTCCATTCAGATCCCGTATGCGTTGGGCCTGATTGCAACGCGCTCCGTCGATACCCAGGTCACCGGCCTGAAAGATCTGATGGCGCAGCATGAAGTGCGTATCCGCAATGGGATGAAAGCCTACCAACTGCTGGAAGAGCTGCGCGCCGGTAATACCGACCCTAACATCCGCGCCGAATTTGACAAGACCAAGCAGGATCTGGGCTACGGTCTGCTGCTGAAGCGCTATACCCCGAACGTCTCCGACGCGACGGAAGCGCAGATCGCGCAGGCAACCAAAGACTCCATTCCACGCGTTGCGCCGCTGTACTTCGCTTTCCGCATCATGGTGGCTTGCGGCGTGCTGATGCTGGCTATTATCGGCCTGTCTTTCCTGAGCGTGGTGCGCGGTCGCATCGGTCAGAAAAAATGGCTGCTGCGTGCGGCGCTGTACGGTATTCCTCTGCCATGGATTGCGGTAGAAGCGGGCTGGTTTGTGGCGGAGTACGGCCGTCAGCCGTGGGCCATCGGTGAGGTGCTGCCGACCGCAGTGGCGAACTCTTCCCTGACCGTCGGCGATCTGTTGTTCTCCATGGGGCTGATCTGCGGCTTGTACACCCTGTTCCTGGTGGCTGAAATGTACCTGATGTTCAAGTTTGCACGTCTGGGGCCAAGCAGCCTGAAAACCGGCCGCTACCACTTTGAACAACCGACTGCCTCCGTGCAGCAGGCGCGCTAAACAGGAGTCCACGTATGTTTGAGTATGAAGTACTGCGATTTATCTGGTGGGTGCTGGTTGGCGTACTGCTGATCGGTTTCGCCGTCACCGATGGCTTCGATATGGGCGTCGGCATCCTGGTGCGGCTGATCGGGAAAACCGATACCGAACGCCGCGTGATGATTAACTCTATCGCTCCGCACTGGGATGGTAACCAGGTGTGGCTGATCACTGCCGGCGGCGCGCTGTTTGCCGCCTGGCCGATGGTGTATGCCGCAGCGTTCTCCGGTTTCTACGTGGCGATGATCCTGGTGCTGGCGGCGTTGTTCTTCCGCCCGGTCGGTTTCGACTACCGCTCCAAACTGGAAAGTACGCGCTGGCGCAACATGTGGGACTGGGGCATTTTTGTGGGTTCCTTTGTGCCTGCGCTGGTGTTCGGCGTGGCATTCGGCAACCTGCTGCAGGGCGTGCCGTTCCACATCGATGAGTATCTGCGTCTGTTCTACACCGGCAACTTCTTCCAACTGCTGAATCCGTTCGGTCTGTTGGCGGGCGTGGTCAGTCTGACAATGCTGATTGCTCAGGGCGCCACTTACCTGCAGATGCGCACCACCGGCGAAATCCATCTGCGCTCCCGCACGGCGGCACAGATCTCGGCGCTGGTGATGGCGGTATGCTTCCTGCTGGCGGGTATCTGGCTGGTGAAAGGCATCGACGGTTACGTGATTACCTCGGCGCTGAATACCGCTGCGGAGTCCAACCCGCTGCGTAAAGAAGTGGCGCATCAGGCTGGTGCATGGTTGATTAACTTCAACAACCATCCGCTGCTGTGGGCGCTGCCGGCGCTGGGCGTGATTCTGCCGCTGTTTACCATCCTGTTCTCGCGGATGGAAAAGAGCGCGCTGGCGTTTGTCGCCTCATCGCTGACCATTGCCTGTGTGATTCTGACCGCCGGCGTGACCATGTTCCCGTTTGTGATGCCTTCCAGCACTAACCCGAGCATGAGTCTGACCATGTGGGATGCAACGTCCAGCCTGCTGACGCTGAAGGTGATGACCGTAGTGGCGATTATCTTCGTGCCTATCGTTCTGGCGTACACCAGCTGGTCGTACTACAAAATGTTTGGTCGCCTCGATAAGAACTTTATCGAAAACAACAAGCATTCGCTGTACTAAGGATAAGGAGCTAAATCATGTGGTATTTTGCCTGGATTCTCGGCACGCTTCTTGCCTGCGCTTTTGGCATTATTACGGCGCTGGCGCTTGAACAGAGCGAAAAAACGAAAGCACAGCAAGACGGTGAGTAATGAGTTCGTTAACCGATAAACTGTACGCCATCGCTGACAAGGGCCCGGTCCGGGTCCTTTCCCTGGTCTTTGCACTGGCGCTGGCCGGCTGCGTGTTCTGGGATCCGACGCGCTTCGCCGCGCGCACCAGTTCACTGGAGATCTGGCAGGGGCTGCTGCTGATTTGGGCGGTTTGCGCCGGCATGGTTCACGGTGTCGGTTTCCGGCCTCAGCGCATGCGCTGGCGGGCGTTTTTCGCGCCGCTGCCGGCGCTTGTCATCCTGGCGGCAGGATTACTTTACGTTTCTTTATAAACTGCTGTCATTCCTTTGATTATGGGCCCCTGCGGCCCATAATTATTTTCGTTCCCTCCTTGCAACCCATTCCCAACCCGATCTCACTTGCGTATAGTAACAGCGTTAAATTGCCTTGCTGGGAAGTAGAGTGAGTAATACGTTATTTCGATGGCCGGTACGCGTTTACTACGAAGATACCGATGCCAGTGGCGTGGTTTATCATGCCCGCTATGTCGCTTTTTTTGAAAGAGCGCGCACCGAAATGCTGCGTCAACATGACTTTCATCAACAGCAGCTGCTCAGCGAACATGTCGCTTTTGTGGTCCGGCGTATGACGGTGGATTACCTGTTGCCGGCGCGGCTCGATGAGCAGCTGGAAGTGCAGAGTGAAATCACCCAGCTGCGCGGGGCCTCTCTTACCTTTGCCCAACGCATAGTCAATTCAGACGGCGCGCTGCTGAGTCAGGCCGATGTGTTGATTGCATGCATTGATCCACACCAAATGAAGCCACGAGCGCTTCCTAAGTCTATTGTCGCGGAGTTTAAGCAGTGACTGACATGAACATCCTTGATCTATTCTTGAAGGCGAGCCTGCTGGTTAAGCTTATCATGTTGATTCTGATATGCTTTTCAGTGGCCTCTTGGGCAATCATCATCCAGCGCACCCGCATCCTGAATGCGGCGACGCGCGACGCCGAAGCCTTCGAAGACAAATTCTGGTCGGGCATTGAGTTGTCCCGCCTGTACCAGGAAAGCCAGGCGCGCCGTGACAGCCTGGCCGGTTCGGAGCAAATTTTCTACTCCGGTTTTAAAGAGTTCGCCCGTCTGCACCGTGCCAACAACCATGCGCCGGAAGCCGTGATTGACGGCGCGTCGCGTGCGATGCGCATTTCAATGAACCGCGAACTGGAAACGCTGGAAACCCATATCCCGTTCCTCGGCACCGTCGGCTCCATCAGCCCGTATATCGGCCTGTTCGGCACCGTGTGGGGGATTATGCACGCCTTTATCGCGCTGGGCGCGGTGAAGCAGGCAACCTTGCAGATGGTTGCGCCGGGGATCGCCGAAGCGCTGATCGCCACCGCCATCGGTCTGTTTGCCGCCATCCCGGCCGTGATGGCGTACAACCGCCTTAACCAGCGCGTGAACAAGCTTGAGCAGAATTACGACAACTTTATGGAAGAGTTCACCGCCATTCTGCATCGTCAGGCCTTCTCCAGCGACAGCAAATAAGTAGGGGGTTGTATGGCGAGAGTACGTGGCCGTAACCGTCGGGAGCTGAAGTCGGAAATCAATATCGTTCCGCTGCTGGACGTGTTGCTGGTGCTGTTGCTGATCTTTATGGCGACGGCGCCGATCATCACGCAGAGCGTGGAGGTCGATCTGCCGGACGCTACCGATTCCAAAACGGTGTCCAGCGATGATAACCCGCCGGTGATCCTGGAAGTCTCGGGCGTCGGGCAATACACCATCGTGGCCGATCATGACCGCATGGAACTGTTGCCGCCGGAACAGGTGGCGGCAGAGGCTAAATCGCGGCTGGCCGCCAACCCGAAAACCGTCTTTTTGATCGGTGGGGCGAAGGACGTGCCGTACGATGAGATTATCAAAGCGCTGAATATTCTGCATCAGGCGGGCGTCGCTTCCGTTGGGTTGATGACCCAGCCAATTTGAGCATAGGGCGATGGATAATCCGGCTCCTGTCCTGCGGGGCAGGTGTCTTATCCATACGCCCGTTTTTGGGAATCTATTTTGGTAAAGGCAACTGAGCAAAACGATAAGCTGAACCGCGCCGTTATTGTTTCGGTCGTTCTGCACATTGTATTGATTGCCCTGTTGATTTGGGGATCGCTGCACGAAAACGCCGAAATGAGCGCCGGCGGCGGCGGCGATGGCGCCGTGGTCGGCGCCGTGATGGTTGATCCGGGTGCGGTGGTGGAACAGTACAACCGGCAGCAACAGCAGAGCAACGACGCCCAGCGTGCGGAGAAGCAGCGGCAGAAAAAGGCGGAGCAACAGGCCGAAGAGCTGCAGCAGAAGCAGGCTGAAGAGCAGCAGCGCCTGAAGGCGCTGGAACAGGAACGTCTGACGGCGCAGGAAAAAGCGGCGGCAGAAAAAGCCGCACAGGCCGAGCAGAAAAAGGCGGCGGAAAGCGCGGCGGCGAAGGCCAGAGAGCAGCAGAAAGTGGCGGAGCAGGCCGCCGCCAAGGCGAAGGCCGAAGCGGACAAGATAGCCAAGGCGCAGGCGGACGCGAAGCAGAAAGCCGAAGCGGAAGCCAAGAAGCAGGCTGCTGCCGATGCTGCGGCGAAGAAAAAGGCGGAAGAGGCCAAGCGAGCGGCAGAAGCGAAAGCCGCAGCGGAAGCCGAGAAGAAAGCTGCCGCCGAAGCACAGAAAAAAGCTGCGGCCGAGAAAGCCGCCGCCGCCAAGAAAGCGGCGGAAGCCAAGAAGAAAGCCGCAGCGGAAGCCGCCAAGCAGTCGTCTGAGGTTGAAGACCTGTTCGGTGGCCTGGCGGACGGCAAGAATGCGCCGAAGAGCAGCGGCAAACAGCAGGGTGAAGGCAAGGCTGCCGGTAAAGGCAACGCCAAAACCGCCGGTGCCAGCGGCGCGGATATCAGCGGTTATATGGGGCAGATTCAGGCGGCGATCCAGAGCAAGTTCTATGACGCCAGCTCCTACGTTGGCAAGACCTGCGATCTGCGTATCAAGCTGGCGCCCGATGGTCTGCTGAGAAGTGTGGAGTCGGCCGGCGGCGATCCGGCGCTGTGCCAGGCGGCGGTTGCGGCAGCGCGCCAGGCGCGTATTCCTAAACCGCCGAGCGACGCCGTTTACCAGCACTTTAAGAATTCGACCCTTGAATTCAAGCCGCAATAACGGTGGAGTACGTGCGTAATCTTGCAAGGATGTACTAAGGTAACCAACAGGGATCATGTAGTTTTGTTTGCGTTGGTTTGTTAAAATTCTGCTAATTTATCGCAGGCATTCCGCCTGGATAAGGGAGATGAGATGAAGCAGGCATTTCGAGTAGCGCTAGGTTTTTTGATTCTGTGGGCCTCCGTGTTGCACGCGGAAGTTCGCATTGAAATCACCCAAGGGGTCGACTCCGCGCGGCCTATTGGCGTGGTGCCGTTTAAGTGGGCAGGTCCGGGCACGCCGCCGGAAGATATTGGCAAGGTTGTTGCGGCGGATTTACGCAACAGCGGCAAATTCAATCCGATCGACACTGCGCGTATGCCGCAGCAGCCGACCACCGCGTCTGAAGTGACGCCGGCGGCCTGGACTGCGCTGGGCATTGACGCCGTGGTGGTGGGCCAGGTTCAGCCAGGGGCGGACGGCAGCTATCTGATTTCTTATCAGCTGGTGGATACCTCCGGCGCGCCAGGCACCGTATTGGCGCAGAACCAGTATAAAGTGACCAAACAGTGGCTGCGTTATTCCGCGCATACCGCCAGCGACGAAGTGTTTGAGAAGCTGACCGGCATCAAGGGCGCCTTCCGTACGCGCATCGCCTACGTGGTGCAGACCAACGGCGGGAAATTCCCGTATGAGCTGCGCGTGTCCGACTATGACGGCTACAACCAGTTCGTGGTGCACCGTTCGCCAGAGCCGCTGATGTCGCCAAGCTGGTCGCCGGACGGCAGCAAGCTGGCGTATGTCACCTTTGAAAGCGGTCGTTCCGCACTGGTGGTGCAGACGCTGTCTAACGGCGCAGTGCGTCAGATTGCTTCTTACCCACGCCACAACGGCGCGCCGGCCTTCTCGCCGGATGGCAGCAAGCTGGCGTTTGCCCTGTCGAAAAGCGGCAGCCTGAACCTGTACGTGATGGATCTGAATTCCGGGCAGATGACCCAACTGACCAACGGCCGCAGCAACAATACTGAACCGGCCTGGTTCCCGGACGGTCAGTCGCTGGCGTTTACCTCCGATCAGGGCGGTCGCCCGCAGATCTATAAAATGAGCGCCAGCGGCGGTGCCGCGCAGCGTCTGACGTGGGAAGGCGCTCAGAATCAGGATTCTGAAGTCAGTGCAGACGGTAAATTCCTGGTGATGGTGACCACCAATAACGGTGTGCAGCACATCGCCAAACAAGATCTTGGATCGGGAGCCGTTCAAGTATTGACGGACACGTTCCTGGATGAAACGCCAAGTATCGCGCCAAACGGCACTATGGTGATCTATAGCTCCACGCAAGGTATGGGCTCTGTATTGCAGCTGGTATCGACCGATGGGCGTTTCAAAGCGCGTCTTCCGGCCACTGATGGACAGGTAAAATCGCCTGCCTGGTCGCCGTATCTGTGATGCATGTGTAAATATGTATGGCAAACTATAAAAGGATCAAAGAAATGCAACTGAACAAAGTGCTGAAAGGGCTTCTGCTGGCACTGCCAGTTCTGGCTGTAGCAGCTTGTAGTTCTAACAAAAGCGCCGATAACGATCAGTCTGGTATGGGCGCGAACGGCACTACCGGTATGGAAAGCGGCAGCAGCAACCTGTCTTCCGAAGAGCAAGCGCGTCTGCAGATGCAAGAACTGCAGAAAAACAACATCGTTTACTTCGGTCTGGACAAGTATGACATCTCTTCTGAGTTCGCTCAGATGCTGGATGCGCACGCGACTTTCCTGCGTAACAACCCATCTTACAAAGTGACCGTAGAAGGTCACGCGGATGAGCGCGGTACGCCGGAATACAACATCGCCCTGGGCGAGCGTCGTGCTAACGCCGTGAAAATGTACCTGCAAGGTAAAGGCGTTTCCGCTGACCAGATCTCTATCGTTTCTTACGGTAAAGAGAAACCAGCCGTACTGGGTCACGACCAAGCGGCTTACGCTAAAAACCGTCGTGCCGTTCTGGTTTACTAAGAGAATCGCATGAACAGTAACTTCAGACGTCATCTGTTGGGTCTGTCGTTGCTGGTTGGCGTAGCGGCCCCTTGGGCCGCTACTGCCCAAGCGCCAATCAGTAATGTCGGCTCCGGCTCGGTCGAAGACCGTGTCACCACGCTTGAGCGTATTGCCAATGCTCAGAGCCAGCTCTTGAACCAACTCCAGCAGCAAGCCTCCGACAACCAGCGTGATATCGATTCGCTCCGTGGTCAAATCCAGGAGAGTCAATATCAGCTCAATCAGGTCGTAGAGCGCCAAAAGCAAATCTATGATCAGATCGACAGCCTCGAGCAGGGCGGTGGTCAGAGCGCCTCTGCGCCGGCAGCGTCTGCTGCGGCAGGCGCGGGTAGTGCTGCGGCTTCTTCTGCAGCGCCTGCCAGTAAGGGCGATGAAAACAGCGATTACAACGCCGCTGTTTCGCTGGCGCTGGAGAAAAAGCAGTACGATCAGGCGATCCCAGCCTTTCAGAGCTTCGTAAAGCAGTATCCCAAGTCGACTTACCAGCCGAACGCCAACTACTGGCTGGGGCAGTTGTTTTACAACAAGGGTAAGAAAGACGATGCGGCCTACTATTTTGCGGTGGTGGTGAAAAATTACCCGAAATCGCCAAAGGCCTCTGACGCGATGTACAAGGTCGGTATCATCATGCAGGAAAAAGGGCAGGCTGATAAAGCCAAAGCCGTGTTCCAGCAGGTGGTTAAACAGTACCCGAACAGCAGCGCAGCCAAACAGGCGCAAAAGCGTATTGCTGGCTAATTTGGCAGAAAATAAGCCCAGAAGTTGGTCGATACGACCGATTTTTGGGCTTGATCGCATGAAGAACCAGCAGTTGAACCTGATGCGTAAAAATTTAGGTTGCGCTGCTGAGATAAAACAGTAATATATGCCGCCGTTGCCCAGACATCTCGCAAGATGTTAAAGCAGCAGGGAAATTGGGTCGTTAGCTCAGTTGGTAGAGCAGTTGACTTTTAATCAATTGGTCGCAGGTTCGAATCCTGCACGACCCACCAATTTCCAGAAGTAGTGCAGTAACCACTTTAGTGGGTGATTAGCTCAGTTGGTAGAGCATCTCCTTTACACGGAGGGGGTCGGCGGTTCGAGCCCGTCATCACCCACCACTGCAGTGGGTCGTTAGCTCAGTTGGTAGAGCAGTTGACTTTTAATCAATTGGTCGCAGGTTCGAATCCTGCACGACCCACCAATTTCTAAAGAATTGGTAGTAAAGTGGAATCGGACAGGATGAGAACCGTAAGGTTCGAGTCTCGCGGCAGCGAGACAACATCACGTAGTGATGGCCCGAAGGGCGAGGCGCAAGCCGAGTAATCCTGCACGACCCACCATTCTTAACGAATGGGTGAGCAGTAAAATGGGAATCACGCTTTATAGCGTTCAGCAGTACACCACGTCAGTGGGTCGTTAGCTCAGTTGGTAGAGCAGTTGACTTTTAATCAATTGGTCGCAGGTTCGAATCCTGCACGACCCACCATTTCTAGAAAGTATTCCCAATCTTAAATATCTCAGCAATGTCATCGCATAGTGCACGAGTCGTGTAGGTGAGACAAAAGCGTTTACGCTTTTGAACAGCGCTTGCGCTGGCCCGAAGGGCGAGTCTCGAAGAGACGAGTCACCTGCGTTCAGGTTCGAGCCGAGCGAAGCGAGACGACAACGCGTAGCGTTGCCCGTAGGGCGAGGCCGGAGGCCGAGTCAATCCTGCACGACCCACTATTTCTAGAAAGTATTCCCAATCTTAAATATCTCAGCAATGTCATCGCATAGTGCACGAGTCGTGTAGGTGAGACAAAAGCGTTTACGCTTTTGAACAGCGCTTGCGCTGGCCCGAAGGGCGAGTCTAGAAGAGACGAGTCACCTGCGTTCAGGTTCGACAAAATCGCCGGGAGTGATTTTGAACAGCGCTTGCGCTGGCCCGTAGGGTGAGTCTCATGGATGAGACGAGTAATAAGCGAAGCGAGACGACAACGCGCAGTGTTGCCCGCAGGCCATCAATTCAACACACCCCACTATTTCTAAAATTTATGTCGTGCATCTCTTTCTTATCACCTGTCGCTTCATTCACGTAATTTCCCATATGGCAATAAAAACAACCTAGCTAACAAATATAATTTAATCTCGTTGATGGTTTATTTATATTTCCGCTTCAGATAAGTAATTTCCATTTGGTGATTATTTAAAAGCGCATAAAATAATAAAAATCGCACTCACTTATTAACAAAAAGAAACAAAGCAAAAGGCGGGAAGTGCTTCATTCATTACTACGCTTTAATGGTCGCCGAAAATTCTATTGCGTGACACGCCTTATTTTACTTCCGATCTTATTGCTGCAGCGCCTGGTATTCTGCAGGCGTTCGCCATTGCTTTGGAGAAAGATGATATGTTATCGCGTCGTGATATCTTGAAAGCCTCCGCCGTTAGCGCGGCCGCCGCCGGTATGATCGGCGGCATGGTGAAGTCCGCCGTTGCCGATGATCACCGCAATATTGTGCCGCCCAGCAGCTACCAGCCGCCCGCCGATGCGCGGGGCGTGTATAAATACAAATTCACCGACAGTAAAAAGCGCAGCCTGCCCAGCGGCTGGGCGCGGGAAGCCACCGTTGAACAGTTCCCGATTTCTGAAGGCGTAGCCGGGGTTGATATGACGCTGGAGCCTGGCGGCGTACGCGAGCTGCACTGGCACGCTATCGCCGCTGAATGGGCCTTTATGCTGGAGGGGCGGGCGCGCATTACCATTATCGATCCAGAAGGAAAATGTGAGGTGGCGGATTTTGGCCCCGGTGATGTGTGGTATTTTCCGAAGGGCTACGGCCATTCCATTCAGGCGCTGGCTGAGGGCGCACATTTTATTCTGGCTTTCGATAATGGTCACTTCTCCGAATTCGGCACATTCAGTATTACCGACTGGGTGGCGCATATGCCGAAAGAAATATTAGAAAAAAGCGTTAATATGCCGGCATCAATATTCTCCAAGGCCAAACAGGGCGAGGCTTATATTGTCGGCGGAGCGGTACCGCCGGCGTTGCCGTTAGCTAAAAATGACGGAGGCCTGAATAATTCGCCGTTAACGCACCGTTATCAATTAATGAAACAGAAACCGTTCTTTGAAAATGACGCCGGCAGCGTGCATTTGGTGTCGTCAAAAGAATTTCCTATTTCCACCACCATGACCGGCATTATCGAGATCGTCAAACCCGGTGCAGTACGCGAACTGCATTGGCACCCGAACGCCAATGAATGGCAGTATTATATTTCCGGCAAGGGGCGTATGACGGTATTCAGTTCGCACGGTCATGTCCAAACCGAGGAGTACGCGCCTTCCGACGTCGGCTATGTGCCGCAAGGGTTCGGTCATTACATTGAAAATCTCGGCGACGACGATCTGAAGGTGCTGATAGTGCTGGATAACGGCATCTATCAGGACATCTCTCTGTCCGACTGGCTGGCGAAAACTCCGGCTTACCTGCTGGCGGACAACTTCAATAATCAGGTTGAGGACTGGCAGGCGCGGCCGAAGGACAAGTTGGTGATGTCGCGCCGCAGAAAGTAACGGCAGCAAGAAAAGCGGCAAGCGCCGGTGACAGGCTGGCGTTTTCCGTTCCCCCACTCATATTCATTGACCCTCAAAGTTTCAACGGTTAAACAAAAATCGTCTATAGACGAAAATTAGAGCGACTTTTGTCTTTTGTTTGGGTATTTTGTTTAGTATATAAAACATTGGGGCAGGGCAACCGCAGGCGGCGGTTGCGACAGGTTCTCCAGACTAGCACAGAGATGACAGTGATGAGTGAAATGTTTGACGCCAATGCGGCAATCTACCCGTTCCCAGCCAAACCGATACCGCTCGACCAGGCGGAAAAGGCCTTCTACCGTGAGAAAATCAAAACGCTGTTGAAGCAGCGCGATGCGGTGATGGTGGCCCACTATTACACCGACCCGGAAATTCAGGCGCTGGCGGAAGAAACCGGCGGCTGCGTTGCCGATTCGCTGGAGATGGCGCGTTTCGGCAGCAACCACCCGGCCTCAACTTTACTGGTGGCGGGGGTGCGCTTTATGGGGGAAACGGCGAAAATTCTCAGCCCGGAAAAGCGGGTGCTGATGCCGACGCTGCATGCTGAATGTTCACTCGACCTCGGCTGCCCGGAGGCGGAGTTCAACGCCTTTTGCGATAGTCATCCGGATCGCACCGTGGTGGTCTACGCTAATACATCAGCGGCGGTAAAAGCGCGTGCCGACTGGGTTGTCACCTCCAGCATTGCCGTTGAGCTGATTGAACATCTCGACAGCCTCGGGGAGAAAATTATCTGGGCGCCGGATCGCCATTTGGGCAACTATGTTCAAAAACAGACCGGGGCCGACGTCCTGTGCTGGCAGGGCGCCTGCATCGTCCATGATGAGTTTAAAACCCAGGCGCTGATGCGCATGAAGGCGCTCTATCCCGAGGCGGCGATTCTGGTGCATCCGGAATCGCCGCAGGCGGTGGTTGATTTGGCCGACGCGGTCGGCTCTACCAGCCAGCTGATTCAGGCGGCGCAGAATTTACCGCAGCGGCAGCTGATCGTCGCCACCGACCGCGGCATCTTTTATAAGATGCAGCAGGCATGCCCGGACAAAGAGCTGTTTGAGGCGCCGACCGCCGGTGAAGGGGCGACCTGCCGCAGCTGCGCGCACTGTCCGTGGATGGCGATGAATGGCCTGAAGGCGATTGCCGACGGGTTGGAGCAGGGCGGTGCGCAGCATGAAATTTTTGTCGATGGCGCGCTGCGGAAAAAAGCGCTGCTGCCGCTGAACCGCATGCTGGATTTTGCCGCAACGCTGAAGATGCAGGTAAAAGGAAACGCCTAAGTTAACCCGATGAAAAGGAAGGCCCGATGAATTTTTTTAGTACCAGCAACATCATGGTGCATATCCCGCTGGGGGCGGGTGGCTATGACCTGTCCTGGATTGAGGCGATAGGCACGCTGTTCGGTCTGTTGTGCATCTGGTACGCCAGCCAGGAAAAAATCATCAACTATCTGTTTGGTCTGATCAACGTGACGCTGTTTGCGGTGATCTTCTTCCAGATTCAGCTGTACGCCAGCCTGCTGCTGCAGCTGTTTTTCTTTGGCGCCAATATCTATGGCTGGTATGCCTGGAGCCGGCAGACGGCGGAGCATCAGGCCGAGCTGCAAATTCGCTGGATGCCGCTGCCGAAGGCGCTGGGCTGGGGAGCGGCGTGTGTGGCGGGCATCCTGCTGATGACCTTTAACATTGACCGCGTTTTCGCCTGGCTGACGCAGGCGGCGGTGACGGTGATGCAGGCGCTGGGGCTGCCGGTTGAACCGCCGACGCTGCAGCCGGACGCTTTCCCGTTCTGGGATTCGACGATGATGGTGTTGTCGATCGTGGCGATGATTCTGATGACGCGCAAATACGTGGAAAACTGGCTGCTCTGGGTGGTGATTGACGTGATCAGCGTGGCGATTTTTGCCTACCAGGGCGTGTACGCCATGGCGCTGGAGTATGTCATCCTGACTCTGATCGCACTGAACGGTTCCTGGCTGTGGATCCGTAGCGCGGCCGACCGAGGGTCACGGCCGCTCTCCTCCCACTCTTGATCTTATCGCTCCCGCGCCGGCCGGTGCGGGAGCGCCCTCGTCAGTGGTGATGGCCCAGGTGCGAGTGTGAATGTGTGTGCTCACTCGCTTCCGGCGCCCGGTTGATGCCGCAGTCCGGCGTATCGCAGTGTTGGTATTCCATTTGGATGGTCACGTGACCAATCTGATAATGCTTAAGCAGATAAGCTTCAATGCGGCGCAGCAGGCCATCGTGGTCGTGCGGCGGAATCACCTGAGCATGCAGCGTCATTAGTTTTTGTTCGCCGATCTGCCAGACGTGAACATGATGAATATTACGCACCTCGGCGATATTCAGGCACAAATCCTTCTGCAGTTTGACGATATCGACCTCCTGCGGCGTACCTTCAAGCAGCTCGTGGAAGCTCTCTTTCAGCAGGCGCCAGGCGCTGCGCACCACCAGACAGGACACCAGCACCGATAAAATGGGGTCAATCGGCGTCCAGCCGGTGGTGAGGATCACAATGGCCGCGGCGATGGCGCCTACCGAGCCGAGCAGATCCCCCAGTACATGCAGCGCCGCAGCGCGCACGTTAATATTTTTCTCTTCATTGCCACGGTGCAGCAGCCAGAAAGCGAACAGATTCGCCAGCAGGCCGGCGACGGCGATAATCAGCATCGGCGTGCCCATAACCGGCTGCGGTTCGAAGAAACGCCGGATGGCCTCCCACAGAATAAAGATAACGATCGCCAGCAGCGCCGCCGCGTTAAGAAACGCCGCCAGCGTGGTCAGCCGCAGGTAGCCGAAGGTGTGGCGGGCGTTGGGTTTACGCTGTGAAAAGTGCACCGCCATCAGCGCCACCAGCAGTGCGGCGGCGTCGGTCAGCATGTGTCCCGCATCGGCCAGCAGCGCCAGCGAGCCGGAAAGCAGGCCGCCGATGGCCTCGGCCACCATAAACCCGGCGGTGACTAAAAAAGCGGTTAGCAGGCGTTTACTATTGCTGTTTTTCGGCAGATGAACGTGTGGGGTTTCTGACATCTTATGTCCTTATTTAACGTGATACTCAATCATTCATCGTCGGCGCGGCGGCGTCCAGCTGCGTTAACAGCTGCGCCACGGCGGCGTCGATCTCAGTATAGGCCTCTGCGGCGAATTCTCCGCGCCTGGCGGCGTCGATCGCCTGCTGGCAGCGCTGCGCCGGTATGCCGAGCTGCAGCATCAGCAGGCTGCCCTTAATACGGTGCGCCGCCTGGCCCAGCGCCAGCCAATCCTGCCGTTGCGCCGCCGCCTGCAGTCGTTGGCGATCGGCCAGCAGGGTAGTGCGCAGCGTGGATGCCAGCCGCTGTTGCATGGCTACATTATCGCCGCCGAGCACCGTTAGCTGGTTTTTTAGGTCAGTAAGGGCTAACTGGGGCTGGGTAAAGCGGCTGTTTTCGGCTAAAACCTGTTCAATCACCGCCAGGGAAATCGGCTTGGTGAGAAAATGGTCAATATGCACCTGCCCGGCGGGAATGCGGGTAAACTCCTGCACGTCGGCGGAACACAGCACGATGTGGCAGGCAGGCAACCCACGACGCCGTTCATCGCGGCGGATCAGGCGCGCCAGCGTCAGGCCGTCCGGGCGTGGCATATTGTAGTCGATAAACAACAGTTCGAAGGGCTGTTGGCGGTGGGCCTGCAACAGCGGGTAACCGTGTTCAAACAGCGCCGGCTGCAGAGCGAAATGGCGCAGCTGACGTTCCATCAGCAACAGATTGGTCGGATGGTCGTCAATCAGCGCGACCCGCAGCGACGGTGAAAAACGTCGCGCCGGCGCGGCGTCCTGCGGCGGCGGCGTGATGGCCTGCGCCGTGGCGGCCGGCAGCGTCACATCAACCTGTGTACCCACGCCTGGCTGCGAGCGCAGGACAATCGCGCCGCCCATCTGCTCGACAATCTCTTTACAGATCGACAGTCCCAGCCCGGTGCCCTGCACAGAAATACGCTGTGCGCCGCGTGCCCGGTAAAAGGGTTGGAACAGCTTGTCCAGCTCATCGGCGGCGATGCCGCAGCCGCTGTCGGCGACGCTCAGGTGCAGCGTGCCGTCTTGCCAGGCCAGACCAACCTCAACGTAGCCGCGCGTGGTGAACTTAATGGCGTTATTTATCAGGTTGTTGGCGATCTGAAGTAAACGCTCACCATCGATAGTGACGGCGTCGGGCAAGCTCTCATCAAGACGGACGCGGAAGGTCAGCGCCTTGTTGCCGAGCAGCGGCCGGTACAGCGCCTGCAGATGTTCTCCCCACGGGCGCAGCGCCAGCGGCTGGGGCGCCAGGGTGAGCGAGCCGCTTTCCAGCTTGGCGTAGTCCTGCAGATCGTTCAGCAGATTCAGCAGCGAGGCGGCGGAGCTGTAAATCACCGGCAGCCCTGCCGGCGTCGGCGTTTTTTTCAGCTCCAGTTCCAGCAGGCCGAGGATGGCGTGCATCGGCGTGCGCAGTTCATGGCTGACCGTCGCCAGAAATTTACTCTTCCTGCGGTTTTCCGCTTCGGCCTGACGGCGCGCCTGTTCTAGCCGGCGGTGCTCGCGCTGCTCACGGCGCTGCTGCCGGTAGCGGCGCACGATCCACAGCAACAGCAGCAGAATAATCACCGCCAGCAGCGTCAGCAGCCAGGTGGTCTGCGGCGGCATGCGGTTATCGTTCACCGCGTCGATCAGGCTGCTGCGGTCGACAATCCAAGTCTCACGCAGCGACCGCAGCGTCTCCGCCGGGATCTGCATCAGGTTCTTATCCAGAATGCCGAGCAGCAGGGGCCGATCGGGACGTACGCCGAAGGCGATAGGATAGGCGATATTATTGGCGGGAAAGGCCAGCCGGATGGCGCCGGAATAGCGCGACAGCGCCAGGAAGTTGGCGGAAATGACATTGTCCACCAGCGCGTCCACCCGGCCGTTCGCCAGCGCGTCATACAGGCTTTTGGCGTCGCTGAATGCGATTGCCTGATTGCCGGCAGGGATAAGACTGCGCCCGAGGTCGCCCTGCACAAAGCCGATGCGTTTGCCCTGCAGCGCGGCCCAGCCGGCGATATTTTCGGCGTAGCGACCGACGTAGACGCCCCATAACGCGCGATGGACCGGCATACTGGCGCTGTAATGGGCTTTGGCGTCGGCGGTGAGCGGCAGCGCGGCGCGCATCAGCGCCTGGCCGCTGCTGACCAACGCGTCGGCCTGCTCGGCGTTGCGTGCCCAGACCGGGGTAAACTGCAGGCCGCTGTTTTGACCGATGGTATTAAGAATATCGACCAGATAGCCGCGCGGCTGGTTATCGGCGTCGCGATAGACAAAGGGGAAGTTATTCTCAACGGCGGCATAGGGCACGCTGCGGTGCGCGGCGACCCAGTTTTTCTCCATCAGCGTCAGATCGGCGTTGCCGGTATCCAGATAGCTGGGGATTTTTTTACTCCAGCGGCTCTGCAGGCTGTTCATCAACTCCATCGGCGTATCGGCGATGGCGTTATTCAATGAATCAATGAGCCTGGCGTCGTTCGCGGCGAAGACAAATGACAGGCTGCCCAGGTTGATGGCGCTTTCCACCTGGTAAAGCTGCCCTAATTGCAGCTGATCGATAATAAAACTGGCGCTGGCGTCATCGGCAATAAAGTAATCATCGCTGCCGTTAAGCAGGGCGTAGACCGCCTGAAAATTATTGTCATAGCGCTGTACCTGAGAGGTGACGCCCTGCAGCGCCGTGCCGGCCTGCATATCGGTCAGGGCGCCGATGGCGACGCGCGCGGTTGCCGAGTTGAGCATCACCGGCCGGTTATTGTTGCGATCGCGCAGTACCCGCAGGTTGCTGGCGTAATAGGGGTGCGACAGCTGCAGCGGGCCGGATACGGCCTGCCGGGGTATGCCGTACAGCAGGTCGATCTCCCCGCGCTGCAGCGCCTGCTGTAGCCGGGTGAGGTTGGCGAAGCCGAGAACCTCGAAGCGGATGCCGGTCACCTGCTGAATGTAGTCGAGGTAGTCGGCGTTCAGCCCATACAGATCATCATCCACGATGATGTTATAAGGGCTGGTGTTTTCGCTGATAATGCCTACGCGCAGCATCTTACCGCGCCAGGGGTTTTTCTCCCGCGCCAGCAGCATGTCATTCGGCAGCGACAGATTGCTGACCAGATGATAGCGGGGCGGCTGCGCGGCCAGCGCCGAGGCGCACAGCGCCAACAGGCTGAACAGCAGAATCAGGCGTTTCACGGCGCCAGCTCTTTAAACACTGCCGCCAGCTCCAGCAGATTTGCCGCACCGGTTTTGCGCAGAATATTTTTCTTGTGGGTGCTGACGGTTTTATTGCTGATATTCAGCATCTCGGCAATCTGCAGGTTTGATAGTCCCTTGCTCAGCAGGGCGAGCACCTGCAATTCTTTGGCGGTTAACGACGGGCCGGGACCGTTCTCTTCCTGCTCGTCGCCGAGCGACGGCGGGAAAACGCGTTCCCCCTGCATCACCTGTTCAATACAGCGCACCAGCTGTTCCAGCGATGCGCCCTTATGGACAAAACCGCTGGCGCCGGACTGGTAGGCCAGACGCGCATACAGCGCTTCCTCCTGCGCGGTATAGATGATGATACGCTGTTGCGGGTAGTGGCGGCGGATCTTCTTCAACAGCTGCAGGCCGTCAACCTGCGGCAGGCCGATATCCAGAATCAGCACGTCGCAGCGCTGCCGGCTGAGCCAGGTGAGCGCTTGGCTATCGTCCGGCTGCGCCGTCAGGACGTAGGGATGGCCGGATTTTATCAGCGCCGCTTCCAGTGCGACATGAACCAACGGGTGATCGTCAACCAGTAACAGGGAAAGCATCGTCATGTTCGTCTATTGTCCAGCAGGGGCCTGAGAGTAGCATAGCGAAAAAGGAGGTCCTGCGCCGCCGTTATCTGACAGCACAATCTGCTGCCAAATCGGTGGTTAAAAGTCAGCAGGGCAAAGTGATTTACAGCGCCTGCCGCACAGGCTAGATTGGTTGGATCCGCGCATTGCGATATACCCCTTCTTGATACCGAATGGAAAAGTTATGAATTACCAAAACGACGATTTACGCATCAAAGATATTAAGGAACTTTTACCCCCTGTCGCGTTGCTGGAGAAGTTTCCGGCCACGGAACAGGCGGCAGAGACGGTGTCGCTGGCGCGCAATGCGATTCACAACATTCTTAAAGGCAGCGACGACCGCCTGCTGGTGGTGATCGGCCCTTGCTCCATTCACGACACGCGCGCTGCCAAAGAGTACGCGCAGCGTCTGCTGCAGCTGCGCCAGGAGCTGAACGGCGAGCTGGAAGTGGTGATGCGGGTTTATTTTGAGAAACCGCGCACCACCGTGGGCTGGAAAGGGCTGATCAACGATCCGCTGATGGACAACAGCTTCCAGATCAACGAAGGCCTGCGTCTGGCACGTAAGCTGCTGCTGGATATTAACGACAGCGGCCTGCCGGCGGCGGGCGAGTATCTGGACATGATTACGCCGCAGTATCTGGCGGATCTGATGAGCTGGGGCGCGATCGGCGCGCGCACCACCGAATCGCAGGTGCACCGTGAACTGGCTTCCGGTCTCTCCTGCCCGGTGGGCTTCAAAAACGGCACCGACGGCACCATTAAGGTGGCGATCGACGCCATTAACGCCGCCGGCGCCGCGCACTGCTTCCTGTCGGTCACCAAGTGGGGTCATTCGGCGATCGTCAACACCGGCGGCAACGGCGACTGCCATATTATTCTACGCGGCGGCAAAGAGCCGAATTACAGCGCGGAACACGTTAAAGCGGTGAAAGAGGGGCTGAGCAAGGCCGGTCTGCCGGCCAATGTGATGATCGACTTCAGCCATGCCAACAGCAGCAAGCAGTTCAAGAAGCAGCTGGACGTCAGCGCCGACGTCTGCCAACAGATTAGCGGCGGTGAAAAGGCGATTATCGGCGTGATGATCGAGAGTCATCTGGTGGAAGGTAACCAGAGCCTGGAAAGCGGTGAACCGCTGGTGTACGGCAAGAGCGTCACCGATGGCTGCATCGGCTGGGAAGATACCGAAACCGTGCTGCGCGATCTGGCGGCGGCGGTGAAGGCGCGCCGCGCCCGCTAAGCCCGCAGGCTGACGCATAAAAAAAGCCCCCGGTGTAAACCGGGGGCTTTTTTACGTCAGGGCGGCAATTACTTCGCTTTGCCCTGGTTGGCTACCGCAGCGGCTTTAGCGGCGATTTCGTCCGCGTTGCCCAGGTAGTAGTGTTTGATTGGCTTCATGTTCTCGTCGAACTCATACACCAACGGCACGCCGGTTGGGATGTTCAGTTCGAGGATCTCATCTTCGCTCATGTTATCCAGGTATTTCACCAGCGCGCGCAGGGAGTTGCCGTGGGCGGCGATGATCACGCGCTCACCGCTCTTGACGCGCGGCAGGATCTCTTCGTTCCAGTAAGGGATAACGCGGTCGATGGTCAGCGCCAGGCTTTCGGTCAGCGGCAGCTCTTGCTCGCTCAGGGATGCATAACGCGGGTCGTGGCCAGGGTAGCGCTCGTCATCTTTGGTCAGCTCCGGCGGGGTAACGGCGAAGCCGCGACGCCACTGTTTTACCTGCTCGTCGCCGTATTTCTCTGCGGTTTCCGCTTTGTTCAGGCCCTGCAGCGCACCGTAGTGACGTTCGTTCAGTTTCCAGGATTTCTCGGTCGGCAGCCAGGCCTGATCCAGCTCATCCAGGATGTTCCACAGGGTGTGGATCGCGCGCTTCAGTACGGAGGTGTAAGCGAAGTCGAAATTGAAACCTTCATCTTTCAACAGTTTGCCTGCTGCTTTCGCTTCGGTGCGGCCTTTATCGGACAGGTCAACATCGTACCAACCGGTGAAGCGGTTTTCGTTGTTCCACTGGCTTTCGCCGTGACGCACCAGAACCAGCTTAGTTACAGCCATAGCTTAACTCCTTAATAATCTGACATTTCAATGATAACGAAAATCATTATATTGCCGCGGCCGGTGGCTCGGCAATCGATAGTGCTTAACCATAGCCAATTTATTGCCGTTAAGTAAGATCTGAAAGGATGAAAAAGCTGAATCGTTCAAGCGTGGGGAGAGTGCGGCGCGCGCGGGGGAAAATGCGGCGCGCCGTGGGAAAAGCCGGCAATCAGGCGGCTTTTTTCAGACAGCTGCTCATAAAGGTTTTACGCGCGTCGCCCTTCAGGCTTTGCTTGGCGGCGTCGGCATTACAGCCTTTCATTTTCTGCTGTTGCGGCGTCAGCGCTTTACCGGCGGCCTGATGGCCTTCGGCTTTCAGGCAGGTGCTCATGAAGGTGGTACGATCGGCGCCCTTCAGCGATTTGGAAGAAGCCTGTTGATTACAGTCGGTCATACGTTTTTGTTGGGCGGCCTGCGCCGGAGACGGAGCTTTTTTTGCCGGGGCTTCTGCAGCCATCAGGTTGGCGCTCAGCAGCAAACCTGCCAGTAACGGAAGTGCAGTAATCAGTCGCATAGGTGTTCCTTCAGCTATTAACCGGCCGGAATGGCCGAAAATTGTGACGCAGCACAGGATGTTGTGCTTATCACGGTAGGCTGATTTTAGTGCGCGTACGGGTATAAAGGAAGGAACGGGGCGGCAGGAAAAGGGTAAGCATTTATAACAACACGCCCCGCGCTGCGGCGCGGGGGCGTCGGTTAACGCGGGGAAAACAGATAGCGGGTGATGCTGTGATAGTTTTGTCCCGGTTGTAGCCAGCAGCTGGGCTGCGGCCATTCCGGGTGGTGCGGGCTGTCCGGCAGAAATTCGCTTTCCAGCGCCACGCCGGCGTAATCGCCGTAGCTGCCGCCGTCGCGCGCCGGCGTGCCGGCAAGATAGTTACCGCTGTACAGCTGCAGCGCCGGTGCAGTGGTGAAAACGTGCATTTCCAGCCGGCCGTCCGCCGAGCACAGCCGCGCCGCCGGTTTATCCAGCGCCAGACAGTCGCGCTGCAGCAGATAAGCGTGATCGTAACCCTTCACCCGCTGCTGGGCGGCATCACGCAGCAGATCCTGCGCCAGTGTTTTAGGCTGGCGGAAATCCATGCCGCTGCCGTCGACCGCCGTCAGCGCCGCGCTGGGGATCCCCTGCTCATCGACCGGCAGGTAATGATCCGCGTTGAGCTGCAGCGTCTGCTGACGCGCGTCTTGTCCGGCGCCGTCCAGATTGAAATAGGCATGGTTGGTCAGGTTGACCGGGCAGGGACGATCGGTCTGCGCCTGGTAGTCGATCTCCAACTGGTGGTCGTCCGTCAGGCGGAAGCGGGCGCTGACCTGCAGATTGCCGGGGAAGCCCTGATCGCCGTCGGGCGAATGCAGCTGATACGTTACCTGCTGCCGATCCTGCTGGGCAATGTGCCAGCGGCGGGCGTGGAAGCCCTCCGGCCCGCCGTGCAGCTGGTGCGGCCCCTGATTGGCCAGCAGCGCCAGCGCGCCGCCGTCCTGCGGCAGGCTGGCGTTGGCGATGCGGTTGGCGTAGCGGCCTACCGTAGCGCCGAGATAGGCGCTTTGCCGCAGATAGTCGGCAGGCGTGGCGCAGCCGAGCAGCACCTCACGCGTTTCGCCGCCGCTGAGCGGCAGCCGCGCTGAGAGCCAGGTCGCGCCCCAATCCATCAGCGTTACCGTCATCCCGCCGGCGTTGCGCAGGGTGGTTAAGGTAAACGGCCGGCCATCCGGCGCACGTTGTTCTTCAGCGATGTTCAGCATGAGCCGGCTCCTGCGGATGCGGTGCAGACATAGAAGGTTTCCTGCAGGCCGTTGGCCCGCAACGGGTACTCCCGTTGTACCGCCGCACGCACCGGTTCAACCAGCCGCTGCGGCATCAGCGCGACGATGCAGCCGCCGAAGCCGCCGCCGGTCATACGCACGCCGCCGTGTTCGCCGATCGCCGCTTTGACAATCTCCACCAGCGCGTCGATCGGCGGCACGGTGATTTCAAAGTCATCGCGCATGGAGGCGTGCGACTCGGCCATCAATTGCCCCATCCGGGCTAAATCACCGCAGGCCAGCGCCTCGGCAGCGGCCAGCGTGCGGGCGTTCTCGCTGATAATATGGCGCGCACGTTTGGCGACCAGCGGGCCCATCTCATGCTCGCGGGCGTTGAACTGTTGCTGGCTGACGTCGCGCAGCGCCTTGACGCCAAAGAATCCGGCGGCCTGTTCACACTGCTGGCGACGGGTATTGTATTCACTGTCGACCAGCCCGCGTTTGACATTAGAGTTGATGATCACCACCGCTACGTCGTCCGGCAGCGGCACCGCGCGGGTCGCCAGTGAACGGCAGTCGATCAGCAGCGCGTGATCCGGCTGGCCGAGCGCGGAAATCAGCTGATCCATAATGCCGCAGTTGCAGCCGACGAACTGGTTTTCGGCCTCCTGGCCGTTCAGGGCCAGCGCGACGCCGTCGAGCGGCAGCTGATACAGCGTCTGTAAGGCCTGGCCGACGGCCACCTCCAGCGAGGCGGAAGAGCTGAGACCGGCGCCCTGCGGCACGTTGCCGCTGATCACCAGGTCGGCGCCGCCAAACTTGCCGTTGCGCTGCTGCAGATGCTTCACCACGCCGCGCACGTAGTTGGCCCACTGCAGCTGCTCATGCGGCACGATCGGCTGGTCGAGGGCGAATTGATCTACCTGATGATCATAATCGGCCGCCAGTACGCGGATCTGACGATCGTCGCGCTTGGCGATGCTGATCACGGTCTGATAGTCGATGGCGCAGGGCAGTACAAAGCCGTCGTTATAGTCGGTGTGTTCGCCGATCAGATTGACGCGCCCCGGCGCCTGTACGGTGAGGGTCGGTGCGTAACCGAAATGCTGGGTAAAAACGCTCTGGGTCAATTCTTGCAAACGCATTATTGGGCTCCGGCTTCACGGTAATGGATATCGCTGACCGCCCGCAGACGTTCGGCGGCCTGTTCGGCGGTCAGATCGCGCTGGGTTTCCGCCAGCATTTCATAGCCCACCATAAATTTACGCACCGAGGCGGAGCGCAGCAGCGGCGGATAGAAGTGGGCGTGCAGTTGCCAGTGGCGGTTATCGGCGCCGTTAAACGGTGCGCCGTGCCAGCCCATCGAATAAGGGAAAGAGCACTGGAACAGATTGTCATAGCGGCTGGTCAGCTTTTTCAGCGCCACGGCCAGATCGGCGCTTTGCGCCGCATCAAGGTCGGTCAGGCGTTGCCGTGCGCTTTTCGGCAGCAGCAGAGTCTCAAACGGCCATGCCGCCCAATAGGGCACCACCGCCAGCCAGTGATCGGTTTCCACCACCGTGCGGCTGCCGTCCTGCTGTTCGCGTCGGGCATAGTCCAGCAGCATCGCGCTGTTGTGTTGCTGATAATAGTCGCGCTGCAGCCGGTCTTCACGCTCGACTTCATTTGGCAGGAAGCTGTTGGCCCATACTTGTCCGTGGGGGTGCGGATTGGAACAGCCCATGGCCGCGCCTTTATTTTCAAACACCTGCACCCAGGGGTAGTTGCGGCCCAGCTCGGCGGTTTGTTCCTGCCAGGTTGCTACCACCAGCTCCAGCGCCGGCAGACTAAGCTGCGGCAGCGTTTTGCTGTGGTCCGGCGAAAAGCAGATCACCCGGCTGGTGCCGCGCGCGCTTTGGCAACGCATCAGCGGATCGTCGCTTTCCGGCGCCTGCGGCGTATCGCTCATTAGCGCGGCGAAGTCATTGGTAAACACGTAGGTGCCGGGATAGTCCGGGTTTTGGTCGCCGGTAACGCGCGTATTGCCAGGGCACAGGAAACAGTCGGGATCGTGCTGCGGCAGGCTTTCCTGCGCGGGCGCTTCCTGCTGCCCCTGCCAGGGACGCTTGGCGCGATGGGGGGAAACCAGCACCCATTGGCCGGTCAGCGGATTGAAGCGGCGATGAGGGTGAACGATAGGATTAAAATCCGTCATAGTCATTCCTTCGGCATCTTTTATACGTAGTGGTAACGATTACACTGCGTATTATTCGGCCATTCATTGGATAGCGTCAGCTAAATAATGGCTAAAAGATAGCATATTTGCGAGCATGAAAAGGTGATCCAGAGCGAAAAATGGAATCGTTTACATTAAGGTAAGGATCTTTACCACAGAAGGAGCCGGTGCAACAGCCCTGGCCTTTTCGTATGGAGAAATCAGGTGTGTGGTAGCGTTTTCATCCATAGTATCCGCCGACAGACGAGCGCTGCCGGCGGCGGGGATTAAGGATGCTGATAGAACGGATAGGTAAAGAACAGCAGATGCGTCATATTCAGGCCAAAGTGCAGTGCGATCGGCACCCACAGGCGTCCGCTCCACATCCAGGCCAGGCCATACAACAGCCCGGCCAGCGTGGCGAAGATCGCCATCAGCATGCCGGACGGGAAGTGTGCCGCGCCAAACAGCAGGGCGGCGATCACCAGCGCCGGCCAGGCGCCCAGCCACTGGGTCAGCCGCTGCTGCAGGTAGCCGCGAAACAGCGCTTCTTCCGCCATCGATACAAAGAACAGGTTGGCCATCATGAAAGGCAATATCCAGCTTGGGAAGTGGCTTTCCAGCTTCAGGCCGCCCAGCGCCACCGCCAGCAGCAACAACAGCGGCACGCACAGAATCAGCAGCAGCCAGGCCAGGCTGCCGACGTTTTTCGCCGCTTTGCCGCTGTTGAACAGCGTCGGCAAACAGGCGAACAGCAGGAACGGCAGCAGCGCCTTATCAAAGTTATAGCGCAGCGTATAAGGCGCGCTGAGCGGCCCGGCCTTACTGCCGTCCACCATCAGCTGATTGTTGATGCCGGGCACCAGGTGCAGAAACAGCGCCAGACTGCTGGCGAGCAGCAGGACTTCCAGTGCGACGGACAGCCCGGCGTTGGCGCGGTAGTGATGACGCAGCCCGGCGGCCAGAGCGATAACGGCCAGGTACGCGGCTCCCTGCGGCGTCAGAATCTGATGATAGATGCCCATACCGGCCGATGCCGCCAAAATCACCCAGGCGATCAGACGGTTAAACGGCAGAAAAAATAGTGCAGTCGACAGTACGCCCCACATAACGATTATCCCTTTAACATAAATATGCGACACCCGCTTTCAAAGACCGCCATGACTCCGCCGGAATACTGCCGCCGGCCGGTCAAATGGAGATTAGGCGGATAGTAACACAAGCGAATCGCGCTGAAGGTCGGTGCAGTGAGGAAAAGTGAGCGCCTGGCTACGGTGTTTGCCGCGCAGCCAGGCGGGGCGGCCCCCGCCTGATGAAAAAAATTACTGCAGCGGCTCTTGCTGATAACGGTAACCGTCGCCGGAGGGGATAAAGCTTAAGCGGTGGGTAATGCACTGCGGGGCGTCTTCCGCGTGGTGCGAGACAAACAGCAGCTGGGTGGTGCCTTCGCCGATCAGCACATCAATAAAACGGCGCACCAGCTGGCGGTTAAGCGGATCCAGCCCCTGCAACGGTTCATCCAGGATCAGCAGAGCCGGGTGCTTCACCAGCGCACGAGCGATCAGCGCCAGGCGTTGCTGCCCCCAGGACAGGCTGTGGAACGGTGTTTCGCCCTGGGCGCCGCCCAGCCCCAGCAGCTGCAGCCACTGTTCGCTCAGTTGGCGCTGACGATCGGATACCGCCTGATAGATGCCGATCGAGTCAAAGAAACCGGAAATGATCACGTTGCGCACGCTGCTGCTGACGCGGTACTCTAGGTGCAGGCTGCTGCTGACGTAGCCGATATGACGTTTGATCTCCCAGATGGTTTCACCGCTGCCGCGGCGACGGCCGAACAGGGTCAGATCGTTGCTGTAGCCCTGTGGATGATCGCCGGTGATCAGGCTGAGCAGCGTAGATTTACCGGCGCCGTTCGGGCCGACGATCTGCCAGTGCTGGCCGGGATCCACCTGCCAGCTGAGACGATCGATGATGGCACGATCGTTATAGCTGACCACGCCGTCGCGCAGTACGATCCGCGGCTGATCCACCGGCAGGGCAGGCTGCTGTTGCGGATCCTCGCTTTCCGGCAGCGCCAGACCGGCGAGGTTTTCACTGTGCGCCAGCTGCGCCACCAGCGCGTCGGCCATCACCTGTTGGCGCGGGCCCTGGCTGGCCAGCGTGCAGTCGGCCAGTACGCCGACCTGCTGAACAAAGTCGGGGATTTCGTCAAAGCGGTTTAACACCAGCACCAGGGTATAGCCCTGTTGCGCCAGCTGCGCCAACAGTTCGGCCAGCTGGGCGCGCGAAGCGACGTCCAGCCCGTCAAACGGCTCATCCAGAATCAGCAGGTCCGGTTGCCCCATTAGGGCGCGGCACAGCAGCGTTTTGCGGGTTTCGCCGGTGGAGAGATATTTAAAACGGCGCTCAAGCAGCGCGCTGATGCCGAACTGCGCCGCCAGCTGTGCGCAGCGCGCCGGATACGGATGTTCTTCCTGAATAATCTCGGCGGCGGTGCGGCCGGTATCTTCTTCGTCAGGGCTGAGCAGGTCGGTATTGTTGCGTTGCCACTCATCGCTGAGCATTTTCTGCAGCTGTTCGAAAGAGAGGCGCACCGGCTGCTGAAAGTCGCCGTGGCGTTCGCCGCGCAGCAGCGGCAGCTCATCAGCCAGCGCACGGGCCAGCGCCGATTTGCCGCTGCCGTTGGCGCCGACGAACGCCCAACTGTCGCCGGCGCGGATCTCCAGCGTCTCCAGCGACAGGGTGCGGGTATCGCTTAAACGAAATGAACCTTGCGAAATGCGCAATGACGACATCACTTATTCCTTTTTTTGCAACTCTTTGGTTTAGAAATAAGCGCATCGCCGGCGGATGTCAATTGACAAAAATGCAACGACACATTGCATTCAGCACAGCGTCGCGATAATCACCCGATCGGCATTGAACAGGGCGTTAACCGGCATCTCCGGCTGCAGTTGCAACTGCTGCAGCTGCTGATTGTCCAGCGTCGCACACAGCGTTTCACCGCCGGCGAGGGTAACCAGCACTTCGCTGTACGCGTCGCCGGGCTGAATATGGGCGACCCGGCCGGGCAGTACGTTATCCGCCGCGTCGTCGCCGGCGTCATCGGTGCTGAGCGTCACCCAGGGGGCCTTGATCAGCGCCAGCACTTCTTTGCCCGGCGCCAGTTGCAGGCGGTCGGCGCTCTGTTCGGTGACGGCGGCGGTCAGCCGGGTGTGGCCGTCGGCCAGCAACAGCTGAATGTGTTGCTGCACCTGTTGCTGCTCGCGCGCCGTCACGGTGGCGAAAAACTGGTTGCGGGCGCTGGTTTGCAGGGAGAAGCGTGAGATGGCCGCCAACAGGCTGTCCAGCGGCAGCCGATCCTGCTGCAGCACGTCGAAGGCTTTCTGCTGAATTTGCCCCAGCAGATCGTACAGCTGGATCAGCCGTTGCCCATAGTGGGTCAGCTGTGCGCCACCGCCGCCTTTACCGCCGGTGGCGCGCTCCACCACGGTCTGTTCCGCCAGTTGATTCATCTCATTGATGGCGTCCCAGGCGCTTTTATAGCTGATGCCTGCCAGCTTGGCGCCCTGGCTGATGGAGCCGGTATGGGCCACCTGCTTGAGCAGGGCGATGCGGCGCGGGTCGGCAAACAGTTTTTGCTGCAGTTTTAATGTCAGAAGTATTTCGGCCTGCATGGTACGTTCCGTAGGCTGCAAAAAAGTGGCTATCCGCCGCGGTGCGGGCTTCCGGTTATAGGGCGGAGAGGCGGCGCTGGCGCGATATATGATGCGCTATTGTCACCGATCTGACGACAATGCGCCAAATATCGCATTATTTTTTCCCGCGTTGAGGTAGCATAGCCGAATATTTCAGCACGTTTGGCTGAGGACTTCGGGGCCACAGCCGCTACAATAACCCTGTTTTTAACGTGAATTTCCGATACCGTAAAGCGACAGCCGCAAACGTGTCAGCCACCGGATTCAGGCCGTCGTTCAGCAAGGCAGTATAAGTGAGGCGAGTATGTTGGAATTATTGAAAAGTTTAGTATTTGCTGTAGTTATGGTTCCCGTAGTCATGGCGGTGATCCTCGGTTTAATTTATGGTCTGGCGGAAGTGTTCAACATCTTCTCCAAAGCCGGTCCGGCGAAAGAAAAACGCAGCTGATTTTCCCTTCTCCACTCCCTGCCGCGCGATGCGTGGCGGGGAGTTCAAGTTTTTTTCCTTATTGCCGATATCTCTTGACGACCACCGCGGAACTGGGCCGACAAAGCGCATGACAAGCCGCAGTCTATCGTTATATTATTTTTTATATAACGAATGCAATCCGTCCTGCGACGGGGGAGATAATTAACAATGAAACAGCAATGGACTCGGTGGCTGGGCGGTGCGGTATTGGCGTCCGGTCTGGTGATGCAGGCGTCTGCCGCGGACAAGGTGACCGTATTCGCCGCGGCATCGCTGACTAACGCGCTGCAGGAGATTGCTACGCAGTATCAGCAGGGCAAAGACGTGCAGGTGGTTTCCTCATTTGCTTCCTCTTCGACGCTGGCGCGGCAGATTGAGCAGGGCGCGCCGGCCGATCTGTTTATTTCCGCCGACCAGCAGTGGATGGACTATGCCATCGACAAGCAACAGATGGTCAAAGACAGCCGCTACACGCTGCTGGACAACGATCTGGTGCTGATTGCCGCCAAAGACAGCAAACTGGATAAGGTGGCGATCACGCCGCACACCGACTGGCAGAAATTGCTCAATGGCGAGCGTCTGGCGGTTGGCGATCCGGATCACGTGCCGGCCGGTATTTACGCTAAAGAAGCGCTGCAGAGCCTGAAAGCCTGGCCGCAGCTGGCGCCGAAACTGGCGCGCGCCAACAATGTGCGCAGCGCAATGGCGCTGGTGGAGCGGCAGGAAGCGCCGCTGGGTATTGTTTACGGCTCTGATGCGCTGGCCAGTAATAAAGTGAAGGTGGTCGGCGTATTCCCGGCGGACAGCCACAAACCGGTGGAATACCCGATGGCGATGGTCAAAGGCCACGATAGCCCGACGGTCAGCGCGTTCTATACCTACCTGAAAAGCCCGCAGGCGGCGGCGGTGTTTAAACGTTACGGATTCTCTCCACGGCAATGATTCTGAGCGAGTATGAGTGGCAGGCGCTGGCGCTGAGCCTGAAGGTCTCCAGTCTGGCGGTGGTTTGCAGCCTGCCGCTGGGCATCTTGACCGCCTGGATTCTGGTGCGCCGTAATTTCCCCGGCAAATCGCTGCTGGACAGCATTATCCATCTGCCGCTGGTGCTGCCGCCGGTGGTGGTCGGCTACCTGTTGTTGATTGCCATGGGACGGCGCGGGGTCATCGGTGAGTGGCTGTATGACTGGTTCGGCTTCAGCTTTAGTTTCAGCTGGCGCGGCGCGGCGCTGGCGTCGGCGGTGGTGGCGTTTCCGCTGATGGTGCGGGCGATCCGCCTGGCGCTGGAGGCGGTGGACCGGCGCCTGGAACAGGCGGCGCGCACGCTGGGCGCCAGCCCGTGGCGGGTGTTTTTCACCATAACCCTGCCGCTGTCGCTGCCGGGGGTGATTGTCGGCGTGGTGTTGGCCTTCGCCCGCTCGCTGGGGGAGTTTGGCGCCACCATAACCTTTGTCTCCAATATTCCCGGTGAAACCCGCACCATTCCGCTGGCGATGTACACCCTGATTGAGACGCCGGGGGCGGAGGGCGCCGCCGCGCGCCTGTGCGTGATTGCCATCGTGCTGTCGCTGTGTTCGCTGATGGCGTCCGAGTGGCTGGCCCGCTGGGGCCGCAAGCGGATGGGAGGCTGAATGTTAGAATTGGATTTCAGCCAGCGCCTCGGCGATCTGCAACTGCAGGTCAAAGAGAGCCTGCCGGCGCAGGGCATCACGGCAATTTTCGGTCTGTCCGGCGCGGGGAAAACCTCACTGATCAACGCGATCGGCGGCCTGACCCGGCCGGACAGCGGGCGCATTGTCCTGAACGGACGCACGCTGGTGGATTGTGAACGCGGCCTGTGTCTGCCGCCGGAAAAACGCCATATCGGCTATGTGTTTCAGGATGCGCGCCTGTTCCCGCACTACCGGGTGCGCGGTAATCTGCAGTACGGCATGGCGGCGTCGATGCGCGCCCAGTTCGATAATATCGTCGACCTGCTGGGTATCGGCGCGCTGCTGGGTCGCCTGCCGCTGACGCTTTCCGGCGGCGAGAAACAGCGGGTGGCGATCGGCCGCGCGCTGCTGACCGCGCCAGAGCTGCTGCTGATGGATGAGCCGCTGGCGTCGCTCGATCTGCCGCGTAAGCGCGAGCTGCTGCCGTATCTGGAGCGGCTGGCGCAGGACGTCAATATCCCGATTCTGTACGTCAGCCACAGTATGGATGAAATTCTGCGGCTGGCCGGCCAGGTGATGGTGCTGGACCGCGGTCAGGTGCTGGCCTGCGGCGATCTGGAGGCGGTGTGGGCCAGCAATGCGCTGCGGCCGTGGCTGCAGCGGGAAGATCAAAGCAGCGTGCTGAACGTCAGCGTGATTGAACACCATGAGCGCTATGCGATGAGCGCACTGCGGCTGGGGGACCAACGCCTGTGGGTCAGCGCGGTGGATGCGCCAATCGGCACGCAGCTGCGTATCCGTATCAATGCCGCCGACGTTTCGCTGGTGCTGCAGGCGCCGCATAACAGCAGCATCCGTAATATTCTGCCGGCCAAGGTGATAGAGTGCCTGGAAGTCGGCGGGCAGATAGAGGTGAAACTGTTGGTCGGCGACAGCGTGCTGTGGGCACGTATTACCCCGTGGGCGCGTGATGAGCTGGCGATTAAGCCGGGCCAGTGGCTGTATGCGCAGGTAAAAAGCGTCTCAATCAGCCGCGAAGCGCGTTAAGCCCTCTCCGGGCGGAGAGGGCGCACGGTGTCAGGCCAGGACGCGGCTGCGGATAACCTCGGCGATGCCGGGCTGCAGGTGATCGGCGATGGTCAGATCGGCGCGCTGTTTGATTGCCTCGTCGGCATTGCCCATCGCCACGCCGAGGCCGGCGGCTTCCAGCATGCTCAGATCGTTGTAGTTATCGCCGAAGGCCACCACCTGATCCATCGTCAGCCCCTGAGATTCCACCCACTGACGCAGGCGTTTGCCCTTGCTGTTGCCGTTCTTGGCGATATCCACCTGATCGTGCCACGACCATTCGCAGGCCAGCCCCAGCTCTTTTTCCACCGTTTCGGCAAACTCGCGCAGAGCCGCGGTATCGGCATGCGAGGTGGCGAATTTCCAGATTGAGCGCGCATCGTCGGCGGCCTGAGTCAGGCTGTCGACCTGCAGCAGCGTCGGGCGCTGTGCGGGCGGCAGCTTCTCAGCCCAGGCCAGCGAACGGGTCACATGGCCGCTGGGCTCCTGATACAGCATCGCATCGTCCACATACATCAGGCCGTGGATCCCGCTCTGCCTGAGCATCTGCAGCACCTGCTTGGCCTGCTCTTTCGGCAGCGGATCGGCCGCCAGCACCTTTTGCTGCTGGAAGTCATACAGATAGGTGCCGTTGCAGCAGATAGCCGGCGTGTCCAGTTCCAGCGCCTGATAAAACGGATGAATGGCGACGTGATGGCGGCCGGTCACCACTACCACTTTGACGCCGGCGGCGCGCGCCGCCGCCAGAGCTTCCAGCGACTGCGGCAAGATACGTTTTTGGGTGTCCAGCAGGGTGCCGTCCAGATCGAGGGCGATAACGCGGTAGGTCATAGATGTCTCGAATAATTAGTATGGAAATTAATCCGATAGTACACCCGATCACCGACGGATAAAACCACAGGGAATTTGCTGATTCGCCAGGCTTGTTATGTCTCATTTGTCAGGTAAGCTAGAGAAAACCGATTGAGATGAAACCGGTTTCTCTTTTTCTCGTAAGGAGCCAACATGAAGCAAATCGTTTATGTCGCCAGCCCGGAAAGCCAGCAAATCCACGTCTGGCAGTTGGATGACGCCGGCGCGCTGGCGCTGCTGCAAACCGTCGAGGTGCCGGGACAGGTACAGCCGATGGCGATTCACCCGGACCGCACCCATCTGTACGTAGGCGTACGCCCGGCGTTTGGCGTGGTGAGCTATCGCATTGAGCACGACGGCACGCTGCAGGAAGCGGGCATGGCGCCGCTGCCGGGCAGCCCGACGCACCTCTCCACCGATTTGCAGGGCCGTTATCTGTTCGCCGTGTCCTACAGCGGCAACAACGCCACTATCAGCCCAATCGGCCACGATGGCGTGGTGACCGCGCCGCTGCAGCAGCTGGACGGCCTGACCGCGCCGCACTCCGCCAATATCGATCCGACCAACCAGCTGCTGCTGGTGCCGTGTCTGAAAGAAGACCGCGTGCGTCTGTTTGATCTGAGCCTGGACGGGAAGCTGACGCCGCACAGCCAGCAGAGCGTGGCGACCGCCGCCGGCGCCGGTCCGCGTCATATGGCGTTCCACGACAACCAACGCTACGCCTACCTGGTGAATGAGCTGGACAGCACGGTGGACGTGCTGGCGATTGAGGACGATGGCAAGCGCTACACCACGGTGCAGACCATCAACGCGATGCCGGCGGACTTTGAAGGTACCTGCTGGGCGGCGGATATTCACCTCACGCCGGACGGCCGTTTCCTGTATATCAGCGACCGTACCGCCAGCATTCTGAGCGCCTTCGCGGTATCGGCGGACGGCAGCACGCTGAGCGTTATCGGCCACTACCCGACCGAGCAGCAGCCGCGCGGCTTCAATATCGATCACAGCGGCCGCTTTGTGCTTTCCGTCGGGCAAAAATCCGACCACCTGGCGGTGCATGCCATTCAGGCGGACGGCAGCCTGAAGGATCTGGCGCGTTACCCGGTAGGCAAAGGCCCGATGTGGGTCAGCGTGCTGGCGAAGTAAGCCTGCCGCAGGGGGGGACGGCTTTTAGTATGGCTAAAGATGCCCTCTATAGGCTGATATATTATCCCGGCTCCGGCCGGGATTAATTTTTGGCTTTTCTGCCGAATGTGATGCACAGCATGGCAATGATTGCCGCTGGTATCGCGCAGAGTGTGAGCAGGGCTAACGCCTCCATATCGCCGTAGGTTTCCGCTGTTAATGGCTAAAGGGGAAAGATCATTACACATAGCTGCTATTGTCCGTCTATAGACTCTTTCAACTAATGATTTTACGATGTAGATAAATCATACAAGGAGAGTGGTTTATGAGCGCACAGGCTGAGGAAGGAACATTACGCCGAATGACAATAGGCGAGATTGCAATGGCTCGTCGGGTTTTCGGTGATTCGATAGTTTATAGTCGTGTCTGGATTCATTGTGATAGTTATTTACCGTTCGGTTTGCAGAAACAAAACTATGCTATGACCCCCAATGGGGAACTATGGTACAGAAAGTCAATGTACAGAGATGATTTTTCTTCGAACTCAGTTTTTGTCGAAGATAAATATGTTTTTATTCATGAATTAGCGCACGTATGGCAACATCAGCATGGGCAATGGGTTAGACTGCGGGGTGCTTTTAGCTGGGCTGCTGAATATACGTATAGACTAGATAAATATAAGTTGACAGATTACTCTCTAGAGCAGCAAGCATCTATTCTTGCTGATTATTGGTTGCTGCTGGTTTATGGAATCGATAAATGGTATTTCTATCAGAGAGCAGGGCAAATGGGAAAATACAGGGGGGTGGACAAGATGAGAAATATACCTTCGCTTTATCAGAAAATAGTGAGTGGGAAAGGACGGTAATCATGAAAAACAGGATTCTGTTGGCTGCCGTGTTTTTCTTGACGGGATGTCCTGGCCCTGGTGATCGAATGGTAGATCGAGAATCAACAACAGTGTTAATTAAAGATAATCATGTTTGTGTGGTGTCGCCACTGGAACCACAAGAGCGGATTACGGCTATTCAAATAAACAGTGATAAAAGCGAACCTCTTCACAAGATCTTTGATGATAAACCTGTTTATGTCCCTAAGGGAGAATGCCTGCCCCTGTTCGGATTTAAATTTACACCTGATGAGCGGTATTCAATCGCTTATAATGTCAAATCTGAGGAACCAGAATCATATTTAGTAACGGCTGAATTTACTGCCGCACATTGATAATACAGATGTTATAAAATATTTTGAGCGTGTTATCGATCTGTCCCGATGGCGGTAGGTGTTCCTGGCGTATACTTTGTGCACAAAGGAAGGATTTGTGCACTCCATGATTTACACCTGAATTTAAGAAAGAGGCCGTCTGTCAAATCGCGGAGCACGTCTGCCGCGCTCCGCGATCTATTAGCTGTAGTGCACCGTCAGGCTGGCGCTGCCCAGGCTGTGGAAGTGCACGTTGAAGCCGACCATCGCGCCGCTGGCGTTTGCATCGACCTCAATGCTCTCGACATCCAGCGCGTGTACGGTGAACTGGTAGCGGTGGCGTTCTCCCTGCGGCGGTGCCGCGCCGCCGTAACCGGCCTGGCCGAAATCGGTGCGGGTCTGAATCGCGTCGGCGGGCAGTCCCGGCTGGCCGGAGCCGGCGCCGGTCGGCAGTTCATTCACGTCGGCCGGAATATTGGCGACCACCCAGTGCCACCAGCCGGAGCCGGTCGGCGCATCGGGGTCGAACAGGGTAACGACGAAACTCTTGCTGCCCGCCGGCGCGCCGCTCCACGCCAGATGCGGCGACAGGTTTCCCCCCTGATAGCCCATACCGTTAAATACCTGCGCCTCCGGCATGGTGGCGCCGTCCTGCAGGTCATTGCTGTATAAACGAAAAGTCATGCTGGTTTCCTGTTGACGAATAAAGCGAACCTTCAAACTAGCCCGTTTTACCGTCCCGGCACAACCCCGGCGTGGCGCTGATAGCCGGCGCCGATAACAACGATTTACAGTTTGGCAACATTGGCGGTTGCGCGCCTGGCGGATTGTGCATAGAGTTAAACGCTGAATTTACCGTCTGACGCCCGCCGCGAAGAGATCACGCCGGCCGTGCGGGCGAAACCGTTAACAGACCGTAAGGCTGCCCATCCTGTAATGACGTCATCATGATTTCACTGAAAAAACGTACGCCGTGGTTTGGCTGGCTGCGCCGTTGGGCCAAAGGCATCAAGCGCGATATTGTGGCGCTGTGGCTGGCGGCACGCGACCGTCGCACGCCGTGGTACGCCAAGCTGATCGCGCTGCTGGTGGCGGGCTATGCGGTATCGCCGATCGATCTGATCCCCGACTTTATCCCGGTGCTGGGCTATCTGGACGACGTGATTCTGGTGCCGCTGGGCATTATGCTGGCGGTGCGCCTGATCCCGAAACCGCTGATGGAGGAGCTGCGGCGCAAGGCACAGCAGCGTATCGATAATCCACGCGGTCGTTTCGCGATGTTAATGATTATCCTGTTGTGGATCGGTGCGCTGGTTTGGCTGGCCCGTTATCTGGACCAGCACTGGTAATACTCAGTCCGCGATGGCCGTGATGGCATCGGTCAGACGGCTGAGCTGTTCGGGCCGGATAATGTACGGCGGCATCAGATAAACCAGCTTGCCGAACGGCCGGATCCACACGCCGCGTTCTACAAATTCCCGCTGCACCTGCGCCACATCCACCGCCTGCTTCATCTCCACCACGCCAATCGCTCCCAGCACGCGCACGTCCGCCACGTTGGACGCGGCCTTCAGCGGCAGCAGCTGCTGCTGCAACTGCTGCTCGATCGCCGCGACCTGCTGCTGCCAGTGGTTTTCCGTCAGCAGCGTCAGGCTAGCGTGGGCCACCGCGCAGGCCAGTGGGTTGCCCATAAATGTCGGGCCGTGCATAAAGCAGCCGGCGGCGCCGTTGCTGATGGTTTCCGCCACGTGGCGGGTGGTCAGCGTGGCGGACAGCGTCATATAGCCGCCGGTCAGCGCCTTGCCCAGGCACAGAATATCCGGCGTAATGCCGGCGTGTTCGCAGGCGAACAGTTTGCCGGTGCGGCCAAAGCCGGTAGCGATCTCATCGGCGATCAGCAGCACATCGTAGCGGTCGCACAGTTCCCGTACCCGGCGCAAATAGTGCGGATGATAAATACGCATGCCGCCGGCGCCTTGCACCACTGGCTCCAGGATCACCGCGGCCACCTCGCCGGCGTGCTGTTCAAGCAGCGCGGCGAAGGGGGCGATATCCTGTTCATCCCACTCATCGTCAAAACGGCACTGCGGCGCCGTGGCGAACAGATGCGGTGTCAGGTAGCCCTGATACAGGCTGTGCATCGAGTTATCCGGATCGCACACCGACATCGCGCCAAAGGTATCGCCGTGATAGCCGTGGCGCAGCGTCAAAATGCGCTGGCGTTTTTCACCGCGCGCCTGCCAGTACTGCAGCGCCATTTTCAGCGACACTTCCACCGCTACCGAGCCGGAATCGGCTAAAAACACGCATTCCAGCGCGGATGGCGTCATCTCCACCAGTTTGCGGCACAGCGCGACGGCCGGCGGATGGGTGATGCCGCCGAACATCACATGCGACATGTTTTCAAGCTGCCGGACGGCGGCCTGATTCAGCTGCGGGTGGTTATAACCATGGATCGCCGCCCACCAGGAAGACATGCCGTCCACCAGTTTACGGCCGTCGGCCAGCTGAAGTTCCACGCCGGACGCCGCCTCTACCGGATAGCAGGGCAGCGGGTGGCTCATCGAAGTGTAAGGGTGCCAGATATGGCGCTGATCGAAGTCGAGATCGGCGGGAGACAGAGACATAAGTTGTAAACCAAATCAATTACAGAATGGTTGACAGTATATCCACAATATCTAAACTGACGACACTTTTTTTGCTTTGGAGACGCCGTGATGGCCGACCGTATTCACTGGACAGTGGGGCAAGCCCAAGCCCTGTTTGAGAAGCCGCTGCTTGAGCTGCTGTTTGAAGCGCAAACCGTACACCGCCGGCACTTTGACCCGCGTCAGGTGCAGGTCAGTACGCTGTTGTCGATTAAAACCGGCGCCTGCCCGGAAGACTGTAAATACTGCCCGCAAAGCTCGCGTTATAAAACCGGGCTGGAAGCGGAGCGCCTGATGCAGGTCGAGCAGGTGCTGGATTCGGCGCGCAAGGCGAAAGCCGCCGGCTCAACGCGTTTTTGCATGGGCGCGGCGTGGAAAAACCCGCATGAGCGCGATATGCCGTATCTGCAACAGATGGTGCAGGGCGTGAAGGCGATGGGGCTGGAAACCTGCATGACGCTGGGCACATTGGACGAATCTCAGGCCGGGCGTCTGGCGGAAGCGGGGCTGGATTACTACAACCACAACCTGGATACCTCGCCGGAATTCTACGGCAATATCATCACCACCCGCAGCTATCAGGAGCGTCTGGATACGCTGGACAACGTGCGCGACGCCGGGATTAAAGTGTGCTCCGGCGGCATCGTCGGCCTGGGGGAGACGGTGCGCGACCGCGCCGGCCTGCTGGTACAGCTGGCCAACCTGCCGAAGCCGCCGGAGAGCGTGCCGATCAACATGCTGGTCAAGGTCAAGGGGACGCCGCTGGCGGATAACGAAGACGTCGATCCGTTCGACTTTATCCGCACCATCGCGGTGGCGCGCATTATGATGCCGTGCTCATACGTACGCCTGTCCGCCGGGCGTGAGCAGATGAATGAGCAGACGCAGGCGATGTGCTTTATGGCCGGCGCCAACTCTATTTTCTACGGCTGCAAGCTGCTGACCACGCCGAACCCGGAAGAAGACAAGGATCTGCTGCTGTTCCGCAAGCTGGGGCTGAACCCGGAGCAGACCGCGACCGAACACGGCGACAACCAGCAGCAGCAGGTGCTGGCGCAGCAGCTGCTGACGGCGGATAACGCCGAGTTTTACAACGCGGCGCCCTGAATGAGCTGGCAGCAACGCATTGAGCAGGCGTTAACCGAGCGGCGCGCGAGCGCCGCTTATCGATCGCGTCAGGTTAACCAGGGCGGTAACGGCCGCCATATCCAGCTGCATCAGCAGCGCTACCTCAATTTTTCCGGCAATGACTATCTGGGGCTGAGCCGGCACCCGGCGGTGATCGACGCCTGGCAGCAGGGGGCGCGGCAGTACGGCGTCGGCAGCGGCGGTTCCGGCCACGTTACCGGCTTTTGCGAGGCGCATCAGCAGCTGGAGCAGCAGCTGGCGCAGTGGCTCGGTTATCCGCGCGCGCTGCTGTTTATCTCCGGCTACGCCGCCAATCAGGCGCTGCTGGCGGCGTTGATGCAGGCGGATGACCGAATTCTGGCGGACAAACTCAGCCATGCCTCGCTGTTGGAAGCGGCCGCTCACTCACCGGCGCAGCTGCGGCGTTTTCGCCATAATCAGCCGGCGGCGCTGGCTGATTTACTGGCCAAACCCTGCGGCGGCCAGCAGTTGGTGGTGACGGAAGGCGTATTCAGCATGGACGGCGACAGCGCGCCGCTGGCGCAGCTGCAGCAACTGAGCCGACAGGCCGGCGCCTGGCTGATGGTGGACGATGCGCACGGCATCGGCGTCCACGGCGAACAGGGGCGCGGCAGTTGCTGGCAGCAGGGGGTGCGGCCGGAAGCGCTGGTGGTGACGTTTGGCAAGGCGTTCGGCGTCAGCGGAGCGGCCATCCTGTGCGATGAGCCGCTGGCCGAGTATCTGCTGCAGTTCGCCCGTCATCTGATTTACAGCACGGCGATGCCGCCGGCGCAGGCTTGCGCGCTGCAGGCGGCGCTGCGCTGCGTGCAGCAGGGCGATGCGCTGCGCAGTCGGCTGCAACAGCATATTGCGCGTTTCCGCCGCGGCGTGGCCGACCTGCCGCTGACGCTGAGCGATTCGCAGACCGCGATTCAGCCGCTGCTGGTGGGGGACAATCAGCGGGCATTGACGCTGGCGCAGCGCTTGCGCGAGCAGGGGCTGTGGGTCAGCGCCATTCGTCCGCCGACGGTGCCGCCGGGCGGGGCGCGTTTGCGGATTACGCTGACCGCGGCGCATCAGGCGCAGGATATCGATCGGTTATTGGAGGTGCTGCATGCCGTCAGTGAATGACGCGGTTAACAAACAGGCGGTCGCCTCCGCCTTCAGCCGCGCGGCGGACAGCTATGACGCCGCGGCGGTGCTGCAGCGCGAGGTTGGCGAGCGCTTACTGGGTATCGGCGCTACGCATCCGGCGCGGCAGGTGCTGGACGCCGGGTGCGGCACCGGCTATTTCAGCCGCCGCTGGCGGGAACTGGGCAGACAGGTGACGGCGCTGGATCTGGCGCCGGGCATGCTGGCGTTTGCCCGCAGCCAGCAGGCGGCGCAGCACTATCTGCTGGGAGATATCGAGCATATCCCGCTGCCGGATGCGGCGGTCGATCTCAGCTTCAGCAGCCTGGCGGTGCAGTGGTGCAGCGATTTGGCGCGCGGTCTGGCGGAACTGCGCCGCGTGACGCGGCCCGGCGGGCTGGTGCTGTTTTCCACCCTGGCGCAGGGGTCGCTGCATCAGCTGGGGGATGCCTGGCAGCAGGTCGACGGCGAGCGCCATGTGAATGATTTCCTGCCGCTCGCGCAGATTGAGGCCGCCTGCGCGCCGTATCGTCACCGTATGGAAGCGTGCTGGCAGACGCTGCATTACCCGGATGTGATGACGCTGATGCGCTCATTAAAAGGCATCGGCGCCACTCATCTGCATCAGGGACGTGATGCGGGGCTGCTGTCGCGCCGCCGTCTGACGGCGCTGCAGGCGGCTTACCCGCGTCAACGCGGCGAATTGCCGCTCAGTTATCATGTGGTTTATGGAGTGATTTATTGTGATTAAACGTTGGTTTGTGACCGGCACCGATACCGAAGTGGGTAAAACCATCGCCAGCAGCGCGCTTCTGCAGGCGGCAAATCTGGCGGGCTACCGCAGCGCCGGTTATAAACCGGTGGCGTCCGGCAGCGAGATGACGCCGCAGGGGCTGCGTAACGAGGATGCGCTGGCGTTGCAGCGCCACAGCGGCGTGGCGCTCTCCTACGAGGAAGTGAATCCTTACACCTTTGCCGAACCGACGTCGCCGCATATCGTCAGCGCCGATCTGCGCCAGCCGATTGAATTTACGGTGATGTCATCCGGGCTGCGGCGGCTGGAGCAGCGCGCCGACTGGCTGCTGGTGGAAGGCGCGGGCGGCTGGTTTACGCCGCTGTCGCCGACGCAGAGCTTCGCCGACTGGGTGGTGGGCGAGCAGCTGCCGGTGATTCTGGTGGTGGGGATGAAACTGGGCTGCATCAACCATGCGCTGCTGACCGCGCAGGCGGTCCGTCAGGCGGGGCTGCCGCTGGTCGGCTGGATCGCCAACGATATCGCGCCGCCGGGCAGGCGTCATCAGGAGTATCTGGCGACGCTGCACCGCCTGTTGCCGGCGCCGATGCTGGGGGAAATTCCCCATCTGGCAGGCATTGCGCAGCAGCCGCTGGGCCACTATCTGGATCTGTTATTATTGTAAACGGCGGCGGGCCATGCGCCCGCGCCATCGCATCATACCGTCAGATAGGCGTCAATCAGAGCGTCATCCAACTGCGCCAGCGTGCCGTTCGCCACGTTGCGCCCCTGATCCAGCAGAAAAAAGCGATCGGCCAGACGGCGGATCAGCGTCAGGCGATGTTCCACCAGTAAAATGGTCATGCCCCATTCCCGATTCAGACGCTGTACGGCAGCGCCAATCTCGCTGGCGATCGACGGACGCATGCCGGCGGTCGGCTCATCCAGAATCAGCAGCTCCGGTTCCCGCACCAGCGCGCGCGAGATCGCCAGCTGCTGCTGTTCCCCTACGGATAAATCGCCGGCGCGCCGCAGGCGCATCGCCGCCAGCGTGGGAAACAGCTGGTAAATCAGCGGCGGGATATGCTGCGGCGACGGTTTGCCAGCCAGCAGGGCCACCTGTAAGTTCTCCTCGACGCTGAGCTGCGAGAAGATCTGCTGTCCCTGCGGCACGTAGGCGATGCCCAGCGCCGCGCGCTGCTCCACCGCCTGCGGCAGCAGGTTTTTCGGCGCTTCGTCGGCGCGTTGCCAGGTCATGCTGCCGCTGACCACCGGCAGATGGCCGACAATACAGTTAAGCAGCGTGGTTTTACCGACGCCCTTACGCCCCAGCAGTGCGGTGCACTGGCCGCGCGGCAGCTCCAGATTGATATCCCACAGGGTGTGGCTCTGTCCATAAAACTGATTGACTGAACGCAGGCTCAACATACGGCATTCTCCTTACCGGTCGGTTGTTCACTCATGCCATCAGGGCAATAGTTGTGGCATTGCCCTGCGCGACTGACGCTTGCTTTCCCGAGTGTTTTAACGTTCAGAACAAAATGCCGCCCGAAACGCGGCAAAACGGCGGCGGAGTCAGGCAAAAAGGGCGTTTTTCAGCGTTCTATTGTGCTGTTATCCCCGTTTGTCGTTACTGCTGGCCGGACTGCGTGAAGCCGGCAGGCCGGTTGGCCCGATGTTCCCGGCCGATGACTGGCCTTATCGGTCGACCGTTATTTCAGATAGCAACTCCCGGGCCAATTTTTTCCTCCGGCGTGAAAAGGCATAATTGTTATCGTCATGTTAAGCTTTCCCCGCGCTGCGGCGGGCTTGTCCCGCCTGGATAAAATGACGGCAAAAGTTAAAACGGACGTTTTTTGCACTACGGCGGTGCTGCGGCGAAACCTAATGGTGCAATAGCGTTGGGGTTATCGGCGGCGTCACCCGGCGATCTGGCCGAATGCGCCGTTGGCAATGGGGGCTTTTAGTCTTTATAGGTATAAACAAAGCCATAAAAGTGTCAAAAAATAACTAAAAAAGCGATTTGGGATCGTTTCAAGGGCAAAAAGTGTTTTTTCTGTAACTCCCGTGGCTGGCGGGGTGGTGTGAGTTATCCACTATTCCTGTGGATAACCTTGTGTATTAGATTTAGAAAAGCGGCGGGAAGCGAGAGCGGACGCGGCTTCTGTTCCCATTGTCCGGATTCTCGTCTTTTTGATAAAATCATTTGATATCAATAAATTAACTAAAATCAAGACGTAGTGTAAGCGGTTAATGTCGTATGTGTGATTTTTAGCCACCCTGCTACCAAGAAGTTAATTTGTCGCGCGATCTGGGGATAAATCTGTTATTGACAATAAAAATGTCACCGAAGCGTAACCTTGACGGTGCAGCGGCGATCGTTCCCCTGCGGTAAGACCACGAATCCGCTTGAAGCTGGTTTTATATCCAGTATCATAGGGGCTGGCGAAAAACGCCGCGGCTTTCCATACTTATTGGCTGCCCGGCGTGCCGACGCGGCGCTCTGCAACGTTAGCCACAGCGCAACCAGATTTGCCGGCGCCGCTCGCATATGTCTCCTTGCCGCAACGCCAATGACTTTGGGTATCTATGAGTAAACTATTCAAACTGCATTCAGACTTCAAACCGGCCGGCGATCAACCGGAAGCGATCCGCAAGCTGGAAGAGGGGCTGGAGGACGGGCTGGCGCACCAGACGCTGCTGGGGGTGACCGGCTCGGGGAAAACTTTCACTATCGCCAACGTGATTGCCGACCTTAACCGGCCGACGATGGTGCTGGCGCCGAACAAAACGCTGGCGGCGCAGCTGTACGGTGAGATGAAAGAGTTCTTCCCGGAGAATGCGGTGGAGTATTTTGTCTCCTACTACGACTATTACCAGCCGGAAGCCTACGTGCCCAGCTCCGACACCTTTATTGAAAAAGACGCCTCGGTTAACGAACATATCGAGCAGATGCGTCTTTCCGCCACCAAGGCGCTGCTTGAGCGGCGCGATGTGGTGGTGGTGGCCTCGGTGTCGGCGATCTACGGCCTGGGCGATCCGGATCTGTATCTCAAGATGATGCTGCACCTGACCCAGGGCATGTTGATCGACCAGCGCTCGATCCTGCGCCGGCTGGCTGAGCTGCAGTACACGCGCAACGATCAGGCGTTCCAGCGCGCCACCTTCCGGGTGCGCGGCGAGGTGATTGATATCTTCCCGGCAGAGTCCGACGAGCTGGCGCTGCGCGTCGAGCTGTTTGACGATGAGGTGGAGCGCCTGTCGCTGTTCGACCCGCTCACCGGCCAGGTGGAGCGGGTGGTGCCGCGTTTTACCATCTACCCGAAGTCGCACTACGTGACGCCGCGCGAGCGCATCCTGCAGGCGATGGAGGAGATCCGTGTCGACCTGGCGGAGCGGCGCAAGGTGCTGCTGGCCAACAACAAACTGCTGGAAGAGCAGCGGTTGTCGCAGCGCACCCAGTTCGATCTGGAGATGATGAACGAGCTGGGCTACTGCTCGGGCATTGAAAACTACTCGCGCTATCTCTCCGGCCGCCAGCCGGGCGAGCCGCCGCCGACGCTGTTTGACTACCTGCCGGCCGACGGCCTGCTGGTGGTGGACGAATCGCACGTCACCGTGCCGCAGATTGGCGCGATGTTCAAAGGCGACCGCTCGCGCAAGGAGACGCTGGTGGAGTACGGCTTCCGGTTGCCGTCGGCGCTGGACAACCGGCCGATGCGCTTTGAGGAGTTTGAGGCGCAGGCGCCGCAGTCGATCTACGTATCGGCCACGCCGGGCAAATATGAGTTGGAAAAATCCGGCGGCGACGTGATCGATCAGGTGGTGCGTCCGACCGGCCTGCTGGATCCGATCGTCGAAGTGCGGCCGGTGGCCACGCAGGTTGACGATCTCTTATCCGAGATCCGCAAGCGCGTGGCGATCAATGAGCGGGTGCTGGTCACCACGCTGACCAAACGCATGGCGGAGGATCTGACCGAATACCTGGAAGAGCACGGCGAGCGGGTGCGCTATCTGCACTCGGATATCGACACCGTCGAGCGTGTCGAAATCATCCGCGATTTACGTCTGGGCGAGTTTGACGTGCTGGTCGGCATCAACCTGCTGCGGGAAGGGCTGGATATGCCGGAGGTCTCGCTGGTGGCGATTCTGGACGCCGATAAAGAGGGCTTCCTGCGTTCCGAGCGCTCGCTGATTCAGACCATCGGCCGCGCCGCGCGTAACCTGAACGGCAAGGCCATTTTGTACGGCGACAGGATCACCGACTCGATGGCGAAGGCGATCGGCGAAACCGAACGCCGCCGCGCCAAGCAGCAGGCGTATAACGAAGCCAACGGCATCGTACCGCAGGGGCTGAACAAGAAGATTGGCGATATTCTGCAGCTGGGCCAGCCGTCGTCGCGCGGCAAAGGCAAAGGGAAGGGCAAGGCGGCGGAGAGCGCGGCGCAGTATCAACAGCTTACGCCGAAAGCGCTGGAGCAGAAAATTCGCGATCTGGAAGCGCAAATGTACACCCACGCGCAAAACCTGGAGTTTGAACAGGCGGCGGCGCTGCGTGATGAAATCCATCAGCTGCGCGAGCAGTTTATCGCCATCTCCTGACGCAGACATTGCCGGCCCGTGGCGGCCGGCGATGAAAATCCTTGTCGCGCCCGGCAAAGCTGATTATGGTGTGCGGCCCATTGACCCGGCGACAGATATCGAGCAACCGCTATGAGCGCACACAATTCCAAAGATCCGCTGCACGGCATTACGCTGGAGCAACTGCTGAACAAACTGGTGGAATACTACGGCTGGGAAGAGCTGGCCGACCGTATCCGCATCAACTGCTTCAGCAACGATCCCAGCATCAAATCCAGCCTGAAGTTTTTACGCCGCACGCCGTGGGCGCGCACGCAGGTAGAGGAGCTGTATATCCATATGGTTAGCAGCAACCCCTGGTATACCCGTCATACTTAAAGCTGCAGGTGCGTTGGCTGCGCTCAGTCACCCGAATCACTGACCTGAGTCAGCTCATCGGGATTTCTTCCCTTGCCGCCTGCCTGCAACTCTAATTATTTAGGGTATATACCCGCGATACTTAAAGCTGCAGGTGCGTTGGCTGCGCTCAGTCACCCGAATCACTGACCTGAGTCAGCTCATCGGGATTTCTTCCCTTGCCGCCTGCCTGCAACTCTAATTATTTAGGGTATATACCCGCGATACTTAAAGCTGCAGGTGCGTTGGCTGCGCTCAGTCACCCGAATCACTGACCTGAGTCAGCTCATCGGGATTCCTTCCCTTGCCGTCTTCCTGCAACTTGAATTATTTAGGGTATGCCAAAGGAAAGACTGACCGCTAACGCCGTGTCGCCAGCTGGTTCAGCGCCTGGTCGATCGCCTGGCGCAACAGTTGACGATCGTGGCGGTAAGGAATATCGCTGGCTTCCAGATTCTGCTGAATCACCAGACGATCCTGTACCGATTGCGTATTGGTCTGCGGGCCGACGATCAGCGCGTCGACCATGACACGGCCGATTTTCGCCTCCATCAGCGCCAGCTTGTCGCGCAGCGACAGCGAGGCGGCGGCGACGCTCAGCTCTTTACCCAGATTGTCGATATAGATCATGCTGGCGCTGCTGCGGCGCAGGGCGCGGGCCAGATCCTCAAGCAGCAGCAGCGGCATCAGGCTGGTCAGAAAACTGCCCGGCCCAATCAGGATCAGGTCCGCCTGCGCGATGGCCTCCATGGCTTCGCGGGTGGCGTTGACGTGCGGTGACAGCATCAGCTCCTGCGGCATATCGGTAAGCTGATCGACGTTCACTTCACCGTAAACGTGGTTGCCTTCGTGATCGTGCGCCATCAGATCCACCGGCTGCTCCGACATCGGGATCAGCGCCGCATCCACCTTCAGCAGATTGCGGATCAGATTGATAGCCTCCAGCGGGCGTACGCTGAGGTGATCCAGCGCCTTCAGCATCAGATTGCCCAGGTTATGGCCGGCCAGTTCGCCGTTGCCGCTGAAGCGGTATTCAAACATCGCGGAAGCGACGCTGGGCTCGGTAATCAGCTGGTTGAGGCAGTTGCGGGTATCGCCCCAGGCGATGCCGCCTTCCGAGCGACGGATGCGGCCGGTGGAGCCGCCGTTATCGGTGGTGGTGACGATGCCGGTCAGACGCGAACCCAGAGAAGAAAGCGATGACATCACGCGGCCAAGGCCGTGGCCGCCGCCTAATGCGACGACGCGGTCCAGATCGGCCAGGGTACGATTACGCATAACATTCCTTATACCCGACGTTATGTGGACGCCGCAGGTAATATTAATTTTTTATACCCATCATATTTTAAGCTACCGGCGTGTTGGCTGCGCGCAGTCACCCGCATCACTGACCTGAGTAAGCGCATCGGGATGCCACCTGCCTGTAACTCGAATTATTCAGGATATATATAACGGACAGATAATCGGCATAAAGTAGCGGATTTGAGTGAAAAAGGCGAAAAAGAGTGTGATTCGGGTGATTTTAGTCAATTCCGCTGGCTGAGCGGCGGTTATGATAGGCGCACGGCGTTCAATAGCCTAAAAGCGCTATATACACAATTACATAGCGAAACGGCGCGTTGGCTATTCGCCGCGTTTAGCGCTAGAATTTTGCTGAAAACCACGGTTTCATTGCGGTTGCTGCGGCAATTCGCGTTGAGATCACAACTCCTAGCCCCTGCGCCTACGTCGTTTTGCGATATGGCGCCCGGGCCGTGGCGAAGTCAGCCACCAGGGTGCGAGATAGAAATGTCCGCATCTCCCGTATTTGGAAAGGTGTTATGGTGCCCCAACTTACCGATGCTTTTGAGCGCAAGTTCTATTACCTGCGCCTGTCGATTACCGACGTGTGCAACTTCCGTTGCACGTACTGTCTGCCGGACGGCTACCAGCCGAGCGTCAGCCCCAAAACCTTCCTGTCGCTGGATGAAATCCGCCGCGTCAGCCGTGCGTTTGCCGAACTGGGCACCGAAAAGGTGCGCTTGACCGGCGGCGAACCCTCGCTGCGCCGCGACTTTACCGAGATCATTGCCGCCGTACGGGAAAACCCGGCGATCCGTCAACTGGCGGTCACCACCAACGGCTACCGGATGGCGCGCGACGTGGCGCGCTGGCGTGACGCCGGTCTGACGGCGATCAACGTCAGCGTCGACAGCCTGGATGCGCGCCAGTTTCACGCCATTACCGGTCAGGACAAGTTCCGCCAGGTGATGGCGGGCATCGACGCCGCCTTCGAGGCCGGCTATGACAAGGTGAAGGTGAACGCGGTGCTGATGCGCGACGTCAATCACCAGCAGCTGAATACTTTCCTGGCCTGGATTAAACCGCGGCCGATCCAACTGCGTTTTATTGAGCTGATGGAAACCGGCGAGGGCGGCGAGCTGTTTCGCCAGCGCCACGTTTCCGGCGAGGTGATCCGCCGGCAGCTTGAACAGCAGGGCTGGCAGCGCCAGCCGCGCGGCCGCAGCGACGGCCCGGCGCAGGTGTTCCGCCATGCGGACTATCAGGGGGAAATCGGCCTGATTATGCCGTATGAGAAGGATTTCTGCGCCAGCTGCAACCGGCTGCGGGTTTCCGCCATCGGCAATCTGCACCTGTGCCTGTTCGGCGAGCAGGGCATCCCGCTGCGCGACCTGCTGGCGGAAGATCGCCAGCTGGAGGTGCTGAAACAGCGCATCCAGAGCGGCCTGCTCAGTAAGAAGCAGACGCATTTTCTGCACCAGGGCGACAGCGGCATTACGCAGAATCTGTCGTTTATCGGCGGCTGAGTCCGCCGTATCTTCAGGGAGCATCCTCTATGAGTCATGCCAGCAGTGAATTTCTTGCGGCGCGTATCGCCGTTCTGACCGTTTCCGACAGCCGCAGCGCCGCGGAGGATACCTCCGGCGACTATCTGCAGCAGGCGGCGCAGGAGGCCGGGCATCAGGTGGTCGCGCGCGCGCTGGTCAAAGACAATATCTATCAGATCCGTGCGCAGGTTTCGGCCTGGATCGCCAGCGACGAGGTGCAGGCGGTGCTGATCACCGGCGGCACCGGTTTTACCGCGCGCGACAACACGCCGGAGGCGCTGACTCCGCTGTTTGACCGCCAGGTGGAAGGCTTCGGCGAACTGTTCCGCATGGTGTCCTACGAAGAGATTGGCACCGCCACCATTCAGTCGCGCGCGGTGGCCGGCATCGCCAACCAAACGGTGATTTTCGCTATGCCGGGCTCGACCCGAGCCTGCCGCACCGCCTGGGAGCGCATTATTGAATCGCAGCTGGACGCGCGTAACCGTCCCTGCAACTTCCAACCCCATTTAAAGAAATAACGCCATGAGTCAGTTAACCCACATTAACGCCGCCGGCGAAGCCCATATGGTGGACGTCTCCGCCAAGGCGGAAACGGTGCGTGAAGCGCGCGCCGAAGCCTTTGTCGAGATGCAGGCGGCGACGCTGGCGATGATCGTCGAAGGTCGTCATCACAAAGGGGACGTGTTCGCCACCGCGCGCATCGCCGGCATTCAGGCTGCCAAACGCACTTGGGAGCTGATCCCGCTGTGCCACCCGCTGATGCTCAGCAAGGTGGAGGTCACGCTGGAGGCGCAGCCGCAGCATAACCGGGTGCGGATTGAAACCTGCTGCCGCCTGACCGGCAAAACTGGCGTCGAGATGGAAGCGCTGACCGCGGCGTCGGTTGCGGCGCTGACCATCTACGACATGTGCAAGGCGGTGCAGAAAGATATGGTTATTGGCCCGGTGCGGCTGCTGGCGAAAAGCGGCGGAAAATCCGGCGACTTTGAGGCGGCATCATGATTGATATTCTGTTTTTTGCTCAGGTGCGGGAGCTGGTCGGCACCGATAAGCTGCGTTTGCCGGCGGAATTCGCCACCGTCGAGTCGCTGCGTCAGGCGCTGTGTCTGCGCGGCGATCGCTGGGCGCTGGCGCTGGCGGCCGACAATTTGCTGCTGGCGGTGAACCAGTCGCTGGTGGCGGCGGAACACCCGCTGAGCGCCGGCGATGAAGTGGCGTTCTTCCCGCCGGTAACCGGAGGCTGAGGGTGGACAACAGTCGTATTCGCGTCCAGCGCGCGTTATTTAATGTCGGCGAGGAGTATGCCTGGCTGGCGCAGTGTGATGATGACGGCGCGGTGGTGACCTTTACCGGCAAGGTGCGCAATCACAATCTGGGCGACAACGTCAGCGCCCTGACGCTGGAGCACTATCCCGGCATGACCGAAAAAGCGCTGGCGGAGATCGTCGTCGCGGCGCGCGAACGCTGGCCGCTGCAGCGGGTCAGCGTGATCCACCGCATCGGCGAAATGTTCCCCGGTGATGAGATCGTGTTTGTCGGCGTCACCAGCGCCCACCGCAGCATGGCCTTTGAGGCCGCCGAATTTATCATGGACTACCTGAAGACCCGCGCACCGTTCTGGAAGCGTGAAGCCACCGAGCAGGGCGAACGTTGGGTTGAAGCGCGCGACAGCGACCAGCAGGCGGCAAAACGTTGGTAAATCAACGGTAAACGGCGGCAATAAATCCACACTTTTGCTCACGGCCGCCGCCGATATTCTGTGATACGCTTATTACAGGTGGGGGAATGGCCCTCGTACAGTTGTTTCACAAGTAAAAGGTAACCGTCATGGACCGATATCCACGCTCCAATGGTTCTATCGTCGAACGCGCCGGCAGCGGCATTCAGGCCTATATGGCGCAGGTGTACGGCTGGATGACCTGCGGCCTGCTGCTGACCGCCTTCGTCTCCTGGTATGCGGCCAACACGCCGGCGATTCTCAACTTCATCTTCTCCAGCCAGATTACCTTCTTTGGCCTGATTATCGCCCAGCTGGCGCTGGTCTTTGTCATTTCCGGCATGGTGAACCGGCTGAGCGGCGCGGTGGCGACCTCGCTGTTTATGCTCTATTCGGCGCTGACCGGGCTGACGCTGTCCAGCATCTTTATCGCCTATACCTACACCTCGATCGCCAGCACCTTTGTGGTGACCGCCGGGATGTTCGGCGCGATGAGCCTGTACGGTTACACCACCAAACGCGACCTCAGCGGTTTTGGCAGCATGCTGTTTATGGCGCTGATCGGCATCGTGCTGGCGTCACTGGTGAATATCTGGCTGAAGAGCAGCGCGCTAATGTGGGCGATCACCTATATCGGCGTGGTGGTGTTTGTCGGGCTGACGGCGTATGACACCCAGAAGCTGAAGGCGATGGGCGAACAGCTGAACGCCGATGATAAAGACAGCTTCCGCAAGTACGCCATCGTCGGGGCGCTGACGCTGTATCTGGACTTCATCAACCTGTTCCTGATGCTGCTGCGTATCTTTGGCAACCGCCGCTAAAGTGCCGGATGGCCGGCGGCCATCGCAAGTTATCAATATTTCTGCATAAAAGCCCTGGCAACAGGGCTTTTTTACGCCCATCCGCGTTACATAATATAAACGAATAATCAATAATACATTGACATTACTTATGTCATTGCGTTGAATAATCGCGCTACAGGATGGTAATCATTAAATTTTGTGATGATAGAAAGAGGATTTTATGAGTCAGGATAAAGAGCTTAGCCCTAAGTGGCGGGCGCGTTTTGATTTTTTTGATAGCGTCGGCGGCGATATTACCTCCCCGGAATACCGCAAGAAAATTAAAGAAATTAGCTTCTTTGGGCGCATGAAGTACATATTTAATTTCTTCGCCTTTTTCTTCGGCATTATCTATATGTGCATTCTGGGCCTGTGGAAAAAGGGGCTGGTACTGTTTGTCGGCGCTGGCGTGCTGAACGTGATTGTCGCCATGGTGGAGTATGCGAACGGCGGCCATTATGATTCGGTCTACCGTGCGTTGAATATTTGCTATGCCGGCCTTTGCGCTACGGTGGCCAACTATGCCTATTACCTGAAGGAAGTGCGGGGGATCCAGGGCTGGAACCCGTTTGAAGGCTTCAGCAAGCGTTCAGCGGCGAAAATTGCCGCCCGTCGCGAAGGGTAAAGCTGACAAAAGAGGCCGTGTTCGCGGCCTCTTGGGTTTATCCTGCCATCGTCACCGCGATGATTAACAGATACAGCGCAAACAGCACCAGCGAAAACAACAACGCCAGCGCCGCACGCCATTTCAGCGTCGATTTGAACAGCCCGACCAGCGACAGGTAAAACACTATCAGGTTGGCGAATAGGTTGATGCCTATCAGACCCAGCACCACCAAGGCCAGCCAGGCGGTAATCTCTTCCGGTTGCAGCAGGCCGATCAGACCGACCGCAGCCAGAATCAGTATATTGACCCCGGTCAGCCGAAAGGCAAAGCGGACCATATTATCGAATTCGTTATTCTTAACCTTGACGGCATTTTCCTGAGACAAATCGCGCTCTCCTTTGGCGATAAAGATAAAAACTCCCACGTAGCCTAGACGGTGGCGGGACGGTCCGCCAGTCGTCAGGCGATTTTCCGCCGGAACATGGCGTAGGCGGCGCTGCCGGTGGTGACGGTAATCACCAGTAGCGGCCACAGGCTGCCCCAGATGATGTCAAAGCTGGCGTCTTTCAGGTAAATCTGCTTGGTGATGTCGGTAAAGTGGCGGATCGGATTGGCCCAGGTCAGGTTCTGCAGCCAGACCGGCATATTCTCCACCGGCGACACGTAACCCGACAGCAAAATGGCCGGCATCATAAACACAAACATGCCGATAAACGCCTGCTGCTGGGTGGCGCACAGCGCTGAAATCAGCAGCCCGAATCCCACCAGCGACAGGCCGTACACCAGCATGGTGAAATAGAACAGCAGCAGCGAACCGGCAAACGGAATCTGGTACATAAAGATGCCGATCAGCAGCACGATCGAGGCCTGAAAGGTGGCGACGATCAGCGCCGGCACCGCCTTGCCGATAAAGATTTGCCAGGTGGTGAGCGGCGAAACCAGCAGCTGCTCCAGCGTGCCCTGCTCACGTTCCCGCGCCACCGACAGCGAGGTGACGATCATTACGCCGACGGTGGTGATCATCGCAATCAGCGACGGCACGACAAACCATTTGTAATCCAGGTTGGTGTTATACCAGTTGCGCACCACCAGCTCGCTATTGTTGGGTTTTTGCCGTCCGTTCAGCAGCTCCTGCTGATAGTCCTGCACGATCTGTTGCACATAGTTGGCGGCGATCTGTGCGCTGTTGGAGTTGCGTCCGTCGAGAATCAGCTGCAGCGGCGCGCTGTTGCCGTTGGCGATATCGCGTGAAAACTGCGCCGGAAAGCGGATCAGCAGCAGCGCGTGCTGATTGTCGATGGCGTGGCGGATCTCCTGCGGGCTGTGCAGCATCAGCACGTGGGTAAAGGCCTTGGCCTTGGCGAAGCGCTGGGTCAGTTCAACCGAGGCCTGACCATTATCTTCGCTGTACACCGCGATAGTGGCGTTGGTCACCTCCAGCGTGGCGGCAAACGGAAACAACAGCACCTGCAAGATAACCGGCAGCACCAGAATGGCGCGGGTTTGCGGGTCGCGCAGCAGCGACTGCATCTCTTTGACTATCAGTGTCCAAAGGCGATGAAACATCTCAGGCTCCTAGTCCAGACGTCGCTGGGTTTTCCAGGCGGTCAGCCCGATAAACAGCACGGCGGAGGCGATTAAAAACAGCAGATTGATCAGCAGCATGCTGCCGATATTGCCCGCCAGAAACAGCGTTTTCAGCGTGCTGACGAAATAGCGTGCGGGAATGATATAGGTGACGGCGCGCACCACCGCCGGCATGCTGTCGATCTGAAAGATAAAGCCGGACAGCATGATGGACGGCAGAAAGGCGGCGTTCAGCGCCACCATCGCGGCGTTGAACTGATTACGCGCGATGGTGGAGATCAGCAGCCCCATGCCCAGCGCGCTGATGAGAAACAGGCTGCTGATGACAAACAGCAGCAGCAGCGAGCCGCGGTAGGGCACGCCGAACACCCACACCGCCACCACCATGCACAGCAGCATGGCGAGCATGCCGAGGACATAGTAGGGCACCAGTTTGGAGAGCAGCAGCTCGCTGCGCGTCACCTGCGTCGACAGCAGGGCCTCCATGGTGCCGCGCTCCCACTCGCGCGCCACCACCAGCGAGGTGAGGATGGCGCCGATCACCGTCATAATGATGGTAATGGCGCCGGGGATAATAAAGTGCTGGCTGATGGCCGCCGGGTTGAACCAGTAGCGCATCTGCACCTCAATCAGCGGTTTGTCGTCGCGCCCGCGATCTTCGGCGCGCTGCTGCTGCCAGATCTGCCATACGCCCTGGGTATAACCCTGTACGAAGTTGGCGGTGTTCGGTTCGCTGCCGTCGGTGATCACCTGGATCGGCGCGCTGTCGAACGGCCGCGCCATACGCCGGGCGAAATCGACCGGGATCACCACCAGGCCGCGGATCTCGCCGGCCTGCATCTTGCCGATCAGCGCCTGGCGGTTATTGCTGATGGTCGGATCGATATAGGGCGATCCGGCAAAGGCGTTGACCAGATCGCGCGCTTCTTCGCTCTGTTGCTCCACCAGAATGCCGAGGCGCAGCTTGCTGGAATCCAGGTTGATGCCGTAGCCGAAGATAAACAGCAGCAGCAGCGGGATCAGAAACGCGATCAGCCAACTGCTGGGATCGCGCAGGATCTGCCGCGTCTCTTTCAGACACAGGGCGCGCACCCGGCGCCAGGAGAAGGCGCTGTCGCTGCCGATAGTAGGATTATCGTTCATCACCGCTCCTCCCGGTCGTAACTCTGCACCAGTTCGATAAACGCCTGTTCCATTGACGGGTTGGGGTTTTGCTCGTTGGCAACCCGCTGCTTCAAATCATCCGGCGTGCCGGCGGCGATGATTTTGCCGCGATACACCAGCCCGATGCGATCGCAGTATTCCGCCTCGTCCATAAAGTGGGTGGTCACCATCACCGTCACGCCCTTGTCCACCATGCCGTTGATATGCATCCAGAATTCGCGGCGGGTCAGCGGGTCGACGCCGGAGGTGGGTTCATCAAGAAACAGAATGTCCGGCTCATGCATCAGTGCGCAGGCCAGCGCCAGCCGCTGTTTGAAGCCGAGCGGCAGCGCATCCGGTGCCTGATTGATGATCGGGGCGAAGTTAAAGGCGGCGGACATTTCCGCCATTTTCTGCCGCTGTTTTTTACCGCTCAGGCCATACACGCCGGAGAAAAACTTAAGGTTCTGCGCCACCGTCAGGTTGCCGTACAGCGAAAACTTCTGCGCCATGTAGCCCAGATGCTGACGCGCCTTACTGGAGCTGGTTTTCAGATCCATCCCCAGCACCAGCGCCTTGCCGTCGCTCGGCACCAGCAGGCCGCACATCATTTTGAAGGTGGTGGATTTGCCGGCGCCGTTGGGGCCGAGCAGGCCGAAAATCTCGCCGCGCTTCACCTGAAAGTCCACATGATCGGTGGCGGCGAAGTCGCCGAACTTTTTCGTCAGGTTCTGCGCTTCAATCACGGTTTCCGTGCTGTCGCCGCTGACGGACGGCATAATCGCCGCCAGCGCGGATTTGCTGTTCGGCCCGCCGCCGAGCAGATCGATAAACGCATCCTCAAAGCGCGGTTCTGCTTCGCTCAGCGCGACGTCGGGAATATTAAGATCCTGCAGCACCTGCTGATGATCGGCGTCCGGTTTCAGGATCAGCCGCAGGTATTTGCCCTGGATCACGCCGTCGGTCACCGTCGGCAGACAGATCGCCTGTTGCAGCAGCGCGCGGTGACTGCCGGCCGGCGCCGCCAGCAAAATGCTGCGCCCTGCCATGCGCCGGGTCAGCGTCTGCGGCGCGCCGCTGAACAGCAGCTGGCCTTCGTTCAACAGCAGCACTTCGCGGCACTGTTCGGCTTCGTCGAGGTAGGAGGTGCTCCACAGGATCAGCATGCCGTCGTTGGCCAGTTCGTGCACCATGCGCCACAGCTCACGGCGTGAAATGGGGTCGACCCCGACGCCCGGCTCGTCCAGCAGCAGCACCTGCGGTTCGCCGATCAGCGTACAGGCCAGCCCCAGCTTCTGCTTCATCCCGCCGGACAGTTTGCCGGCCAGCCGGCCGGTAAAGCGGGTGAGATCGGTAAATTCAAGCAGGCGCTGAAAAGTGGTGCGACGCGCTTCGCCGGTGACGCCGCGCAGATCGGCATACAGCGTCAGGTTTTCCATCACGGTCAGATCTTCATACAGGCCAAACTTCTGCGGCATATAGCCCAGAATGGCGTGCAGCCGGCGATCGTCAGCGATCGGGTCCAGACCGGCGACCCGCAGCGTGCCGGCGCTTGGCTTCAGCAGCCCGGCCAGCATGCGCAGCAGGGTGGTTTTCCCCGCGCCGTCCGGACCGACCAGCCCGGTAACCGCGCCGCTGCGCAGTTGGGTCGTCAGGCTGGCGACCGCCGGTTTTTCCAGATCGGGAAAGCGTTTTTCCAATCCCTCAAGATCAATGGTGTGGCCCTGTTCCATCATTTTTCCCTAAGGTTGAGAAAAATGCAGGGTGACCGGCATGCCCTGACGCAACGCGTCATCCGGGTCGCTGACGATCACCCGCAGGCGATACACCAGATCGGTGCGTAAATCGGTGGTTTCCACGCTTTTCGGCGTAAATTCGGCGGTCGGCGACACAAAACCGACCTTGCCGTGGTACGGCTTGCCCGGCCGGCTGTCGGTATACAGCGTCATTTCGCTGCCCGGCACCGCCTTGCCGAGGTCGGCTTCGCTGACGTAGGCGCGCACCCAGACCGGCTGGGTCAGCGACAGGGTAAATACCGTACTGCTGGCGCTCAGCATGGTGCCGGGCTCCACCGCGCGGGTCAGGATGGTGCCCGCCGACGGCGTGGTGAGTTGGGTGTCCTGCAGGTCCAGTTTGGACTGGGCCAGCGCCGCGCTGGCCTGCGCCAGTTCTGCTTTGGCCTGTTCAATCTCCTGCGGTCGGTTGCCGCTCAGGTATTGCGACAGTTTATCTTTCGCCGCCTGCAGATTGGCCTGCGCCTGATTGCGGGCGGTGCGCGCATCTTCCAGCGCATCGGCGGAGGTGGCCTTTTTCGCCCACAGCCCTTGCTGACGCTGTAAAAAACTGTTGGCGTAGTTGAACGCTGACAGTTTCTGCGCCACTTCGGAGCGCACCTGGGCGATCTCCTCATCACGATAGCCGGCCTGCAGCAGCGCCAGCTTGGCCTGCGCGCTGCCGACGTTGGCCTGCGCCTGCAGCAGGGCGTTCTGATACGGGCCGTCGTCGAGTTTGCCGAGCAGTTGGCCCGGCTTGACGGTATCCCCTTCGTCAACCGTCAGCGACGCCAGCCGGCCGCTGACGCGGAACCCCAGATTCACGGTGCGGATATCGACATTGCCATAGAGGGTCAGCGGCTTCGCCTGCCGCTGTTCGTAATACCAGATGCCGGCCGCCATGGCGGCGATCACTATTGCTACGACCACCACCAGGGTAACGCGTTGCTTGTTCATATCTCTCCCTGCCTATAACGGTAAAACGTCGGGGCCGTTGCCGTAACGCTGGCGCAGGCCGTTAACCAGTAAATCAATATGTTCCGCCAGCACGGCGGCGACCTGCTTTGCCTCTTGTACGCCGATCTGCCGCCAGCCGGCTTGCCGGCGGATGGTTTCCCGCGCCACGCGAAACGACAGCACTTCGCCGAGCAGCGCATGGGTGTGCAAAATCACTTTGGTGGAGCCGGCCTCCAGGCCGGTGTAGGCCGCCAGCAGTTGGCTCAGCTTACCGTGCAGCGGCGCCACCACCTGCTGGTGAATCAGCGGATAGGCGTCGGTGGGGGAGAGCTGCTCACGCGACATGATTTTGCTGAGGTTGAGCGTGTGGGTCTGGGTCATCAGCTCGCTGAAGGCCAACAGGCCGCGTTTCAGATGCTGCAGGTACAGTTCGGGGTGGCGCTGTTCGGCCGGCAGCAGCCACAGGCGGTCAATTTCGTCCGCCAGCGGTTGAAAGGTCTGCTGAATAAAGTCGGCGATCCACTGGGCGACCGCCAGATACAGGCCTTCTTTGGAGTTGAAATAGTAGGTGATGGCGGCGATATTCTGCCCGGCGCGCTGGGCGATGGCGCGGGTGGTGGCGCCCTGCAGACCGTATTCGCCGAAGACTTCTATCGCGGCGGCAATCAGCTGCTGCCGCGCCTGTTCGCCGCGTGGGTGATGATTTCCTGCAGAAGACATAGGCATGCTACCCGCAAAAGTTAATCAATCATTTGATTAACTTTAGACCTGAGCGGACAAAATGCAAGCGAAAAGCGCGGCGGATATTTTCGGGTGAATCAGCCGATTAGCGGCATAATGTGCGCTGCCCGGCGAAATTTACCTTTTCTTGTTCGACATCTGTTACAATCGCCCGCCTGGTGCACTTGCAGTTTGTGCCAATCCCTCGTGGTATGCCGGGGATATGCGAGCGATAATGCCGCTGTCCCTATGCCCCGTCTGATCATCCTCCCGGGAAACTGCACCGAACATTTGTTTAGGTTAGGGGGGAGCTGGAGCTTTTCTCTACTATGTCATTTGAAACCCTCGGCTTGAGTGCCGAAATCCTGCGTGCCGTTGAAGAACAGGGCTATCGCGAACCTACGCCGATTCAACGTCAGGCGATCCCGGTAGTGCTGGAAGGACGCGACCTGATGGCCAGCGCCCAGACCGGCACCGGCAAAACCGCCGGCTTTACCCTGCCGCTGCTGCAGCTGCTGAGCAGCAAACCGAGCGCGGTGAAAGGCCGCCGCCCGGTGCGCGCGCTGATCCTGACGCCGACCCGTGAACTGGCGGCGCAAATCGGCGAGAACGTCCGCGCCTACAGCCAGCACCTGCGCCTGCGCTCGCTGGTGGTGTTCGGCGGCGTCAGCATCAACCCGCAGATGATGAAACTGCGCGGCGGGGTGGATATTCTGATCGCCACGCCGGGCCGCCTGCTGGATCTGGAACATCAGAATGCCGTCGATCTGTCCAACGTGGAAATCCTGGTGCTGGACGAAGCCGACCGCATGCTGGATATGGGCTTTATTCACGATATTCGCCGCGTGCTGGCCAAGCTGCCGGCGAAACGTCAGAACCTGCTGTTTTCCGCCACCTTCTCCGACGATATCAAGGCGCTGGCCGGCAAACTGCTGCACAACCCGGCATCGGTGGAAGTGGCGCGCCGCAACACCGCCTCCGAGCAGGTGACGCAGCACGTTCACTTTGTCGACAAGAAGCGCAAGCGGGAACTGCTGTCGCAGATGATCGGCGAAGGCGACTGGCGTCAGGTGCTGGTGTTTACCCGCACCAAACACGGCGCCAACCATCTGGCCGAGCAGCTGAATAAAGACGGCATCACCGCTGCCGCGATCCACGGCAATAAAAGCCAGGGCGCACGTACCCGGGCGCTGGCTGATTTTAAAGACGGCCGTATTCGCGTGCTGGTGGCGACCGATATCGCGGCGCGTGGTCTGGATATCGACCAACTGCCGCACGTGGTGAACTATGAGCTGCCGAACGTGCCGGAAGACTACGTGCACCGCATCGGCCGCACCGGCCGTGCGGAACGCACCGGCGAGGCGATATCGCTGGTGTGCGTCGACGAACACAAACTGCTGCGCGATATCGAACGCCTGCTGAAGCGCGAAATTCCGCGCATCGCCCTGCCGGGTTATGAGCCGGATCCGACCATCAAGGCGGAACCGATCATCAACGGCCGTCAGCAGCGCGGCGGCCGCGGTAACGGTAACCCGGGACGCGGCAACGGTAACGGCGGCGGACAGCGCGCGGCCAACGGCGGCGGTCAGCGAGACAACCGCGGCAACGGCGCCCAGCGCGCCCGTCCGCAGGGCGAAGGCAAACCGCGCAGCGGCGCGCCGGCCCGTCGTCCGCGCCGTAGCCGACCGGCGGAGTAAACGCCCGCAGCATGCATCAGGCCGCCGTTTATCGGCGGCTTTTTTGTGTCGGCAGAGGCTTGTCTGCGCCGGGCGGCACTCGTATTATGTCTGATCTTTTTTTGCAGGGTGGTTGAATAATGCGCGTTTTACTGGCGCCGATGGAGGGGGTTCTCGACTCGTTGGTGCGTGAACTGCTGACCGAGGTGAACGATTACGATCTGTGCATCACCGAGTTTTTGCGCGTGGTCGACCAACTGCTGCCGGTCAAGTCGTTTTACCGTCTCTGCCCGGAGCTGCGCCACGCCAGCCGCACCCCCTCCGGCACGCTGGTGCGCATCCAGCTGTTGGGGCAGCACCCGCAGTGGCTGGCGGAAAACGCCGCCCGCGCGGTGGCGCTGGGCTCCTACGGCGTCGATCTCAACTGCGGCTGCCCGTCAAAAACCGTCAACGGCAGCGGCGGCGGCGCGACGCTGCTGAAAGACCCGGAACTGATCTACCGGGGCGCCAAAGCGATGCGCGCCGCCGTGCCGGCCGAGCTGCCGGTAACGGTAAAGGTGCGCCTGGGCTGGGACACGCCGCAGCACAGTCTGGAGATCGCCGATGCGGTGCAGCAGGCCGGCGCCAGTGAACTGGTGGTGCACGGTCGCACCAAAGAGGACGGCTATAAAGCCGAGCGCATCAATTGGGCGGCCATCGGCGAAATCCGCCGCCGCCTGAATATCCCGGTGATTGCCAACGGTGAAATCTGGGATTACGCCAGCGCCCGCCGCTGTATGACAACCACCGGCTGCGATGCGGTGATGCTGGGGCGCGGCGCGCTGAACATCCCCAACCTGAGTCGGGTGGTGAAATATAACGAGCCGCCGATGCCCTGGCCGCAGGTGGTGCAGCTGCTGCAAAAATATGTGCAGTTGGAAAAGCAGGGCGATACCGGTCTGTACCACGTGGCGCGCATCAAACAGTGGCTGGGCTACCTGCGGAAAGAGTACGCCGAAGCCGGCGACCTGTTCGCCCAGGTGCGTGCGCTGAAGAGTTCCGGGGAGATTGCGCAGGCGATTGCCGCCTGCGCGGCCGCTATAGCCTGATGGCGAAGTGACGCAGCAGCGCCGCGCGCCGCTGCTGCTCGTCATGCAGCGTGCTTTCCGTACGCTGATGGTCGGCGGTAATAATCAGTTTGTTATCGCTCAGCGTAATGCGCCCGTTGGCGGTGGGGCGGGAGCAGATAAGCCGCTGGGTAAACCCAGACTGCGGCGAATGGCTGTGGTAGTGGCACATGGCGTCAAACTCATCGAACTCGCGCGGCTGCAGCGTAAAGCGATACAGCGTTTTGGCATGTGAGTTGCGATCGCCGTTACGCCGCTCCAGATAAAAATAGTCGCCCTCCTGCTCCAGATGAAAGGTGCCGCTGGCCTGCGGCTGCGGCGTATCATCCAGGGTCAGCGGCGTCAGAAAGGCGTCGCCGAAGCCGACGTCCACCAGATAGGGTCGGTCCAGCGTGACGATCAGCGCCAGATGGTCAAACGGCGGGCCGAAGTGGCCGTCGCGGGCGCGCACCTCACCGGCAACCGCCGTCACCGTAAAACCGAGCTGCCGCAGCAACGCGGCGAACAGCCGGTTCAGTTCATAGCAGAAGCCGCCGCGCCGGCGGTTGATCACCTTGTCGAACAGCGCCTGTTCGCGCAGGTCGATGCCCTGATGGTAAATAATACTCAGATTTTCAAACGGCACCGCCAGCATATGGCCGTGGTGCAGGCGTTGCAGCGTGTCCAGATCCACACGCGGCGTGGCGTCAAAGGCGATGTGTTGCAGGTAGCGTTGAATATCCACGGTTGCGCTCGCAGAAAAGGGGCCAATAGCCACAACATAGCGGGCTTTATTCCCCGTCGGGAATCAATACGTGCGGTGAGTGGGAAAATGCCGCCCCGGGCGGGGCGGCGCAAGTAACGGTTACCAGGACTTGTTGGGATTGCGGGAAACGATGTTGATCCGCTGGCACAGCAACTGGCTGATATCCAGCGAGGCCGGGCTGGCGGCGCTGCCGGCAAAGCCTTTCAGGGTGATCACGATACGCGCGTAGTTGGCATAGCCCTCAGGCAGCGGCAGATACTCATCGGCATTTAACGCGGTAATGCGATCCGACGTCAGGGTGAGCGGCGTGCCGGCCGTAAGCGTACCGGCGCGGCCCCACTGACAGGTTTTCTCACGGATGGTGACGGCGCCGGCATCGCCCTGCAGATCGTAGCGCCCCCAAAAGGTGTTGATGGCGATGTCCGGGTTGCCTGTTCCCTGCGGGTTGGTCAGCGTACAGCGCCACAGCACCAGATCGTCTTTGGCTATCGGCAGGTACAGCGCAATCTGCTTCGCCTTATCGCCCCCCGTTTTGGTGGTGGCGGTAATCACGCCATTTTGCAGCGTCAGCGCCAGATCCGAACTTTCGGTCTGCGAGATGCGCGTGCCGCTGGCGGCGTATACATTGTTGAGCTGTAACGCATTGGCTTCTTTCCACGCCGGTTCCGGCAGATGGTTCACCCCATCGCCGAGATACAGCATGCGCCACATATTGACGTGCCCCGGTGCGCCGATGTTTTTCATCTCAATATGGCCGTTCGACCAGCCTTTCTTGATATCGGCATTGATCAGATCGAAGCCGTCGATATAGCACTTGCCGTTTTTTTCCTCCGATTTATCAAAGAAGAAATAGTCGACGTATTGATAGGGCTGGCCGACAACGACCTTACCATTCTTGTCCGTCGAGGTGTCCGCCAGGCTGGTTTTCACGCTGTGCCAGATGCTGTCTTTAATCTTCACTTTGGCGCCGTTGCTGCTGGTAAATACCGGGCGGTAGTTGCGCGAATGCTCATTGCCCCATTCAAAGTGGCAGTCTTTAAAGTTCAGCGTGCCGCCCCGCAGATCGAACAGGCCATGGTCTTTATTGGTCTCGGCCAACTGATCGGTTTCGTTGTTAAAGCCGCTGTAATCAAAGGAACAATCGCGGAAGAACAGGGTATGCACGCCCTGATAATGGTTTCTGTTGCTGCCGAACAGGCTTTTGTAAAACACGATTTTTTCACCGGCGTTGCTGGCGCTTTGCGACCAGATCGGCCAGTTACAGCTGCTGACCATGATGCTGTGCCAGCTTTGGATATAGGCGTTGTTGCCAAAGAGGATGCCCTTATGCAGGTTGCTGAGCCAGACGTTTTGCACCAGCAGCTGTGCGGCGGGTTTACCAAAGACGTTCACGGCGTCGGTATAGACGCACAGGCCGCTCAGACCGCCGTTTTCACTGCGATTGCCGACGATGCGCAGGTTATAAATCGCCGGCGCACCCATGCAGTAAAGCACGCGTACGCACTCGGTGGTTTTTGAGTCCGGATTGCGAAAGTCGAGGATGGTGCCTTTAAAGTCGATAGAGTTTTTCCACAGCTTTAAATAGGCGGTGGTTTTACAGACGCGCACGCCGCCCGGCCCGATCAGGGTAATGCCGGCCGGGGTGCTGGGAATTTGCACCGAGCCCCATTCCTTTTCATTCACCTGCAGGAAATTATTGGCGCGGGTGATGGTTAACGCATAGTCGTCCGCATCACCTGGCTCATACCACCAGTCGATATGGTAATCGCCGTTGTTGATATTGCGCTTCCAGCGACGCTTTTTGCCGTCGTGTAATACGGTGGCGCCGTTATCCGGGCTGGTGAGATCGTTATCGTCGCGGGTAAACAGGCCATGATGGTAGCGGTTTTCAATCATGAGCGCCGTTTCATCACCGCTATAGGCCTGCAAATCTGCGTAGTCCGGAAGAGAGATCATAGCTATTTCCTCGTGTGTTCGCCGCACTGGGCGTAGTGGATTGATTAACTTTCGTTAACCCGTTCATGGATGATTGGGATACGTCAAGTTACGCCAACGGAGGGCGGGGAATAAGCGATGGCGGTTGTGTGGCGGCTCAGCGCGCTGGGAAGGGGAGTGCGGGAAAACGGGGGCGAGCGCCGCCCCCGGAAAGAGTCTTGTTATTTCAGGGATTGCTGTTCATGGGCCTGCTGCTCTAGCCGCACCTCTGCGGCGCGTTTACGCAGGCCGAACCAGCCGAGCAGCAGCAGGATGGCCAGCAGCGGAATGGTGGCGACGGTCCAGGTGCCGTTCGGGTAATCGAACGCCATCATCACCACCACCACCGCCAAAAACAGCAGCGTCAGCCAGGAGGTGAACGGCGCGCCCGGCATTTTGAAGCTGACCGGTTTGGCCTTGCCCTCTTTGATGGCTTTACGCAGGCGCAGCTGGCAGACGATGATAAACACCCAGGAGGTGATAATGCCCAGCGAGGCGATGTTCAGCACGATTTCAAACACCTGCGACGGCACCAGATAGTTGAGGACCACGCCGATCACGTAAATGCCGCAGGTCACCAGAATGCCGGCGTACGGCACCTGCTGGCTGCTCATTTTGGCCATAAACTTCGGCGCGGAACCGCCCATCGACAGCGAGCGCAAAATACGGCCGGTTGAGTACAGACCGGAGTTCAGGCTGGACAGCGCGGCGGTCAGCACCACGATATTCATGATGGTGCCGACGTAAGGCACGCCGAGCTTGCTGAAGAAAGTGACGAACGGGCTCTGGCCGGCCTGATAGGCGTTCCACGGCAGCAGCAGCACCAGCAGCACCACGGAGCCGACATAGAACAGGGCGATACGCCAGATCACGCTGTTTATCGCCTTCGGCAGCATTTTTTCCGGGTCTTTGCATTCGCCGGCGGCGGTGCCGATCAGCTCAATGCCGGCGAAGGCGAAGATGACCCCCTGCACCAGCACCAGCGCCGGCAGCAGGCCGTGCGGGAACAGGCCGCCGTTATCGGAAATCAGGTGCAGGCCGGTGGTGTTGCCGTCAACCGGCTTGTCCAGGCCGAGGAACACCACGCCGACGATCAGGAACAGCGCAATGGCCGCCACCTTGATCAGCGCAAACCAGAACTCCATTTCGGCGAACCATTTTACGCCGATCATATTCATGGTGGCGACGATGCCCAGCGCGCCGAGGGCGAACAGCCACTGCGGCACGTCGGCGAAGGTGCCCCAGTAATGCATATACAGTGCGACGGCGGTGATATCGACGATGCCGGTCATCGCCCAGTTGAGGAAATACATCCAGCCGGCGACGTAAGAGGCCTTTTCGCCGAGGAACTCACGCGCATAGGAGACAAAACTGCCGCTGGAGGGGCGGTGTAGCACCAGCTCGCCCAGCGCGCGCAGAATAAAGAACGAGAAGATGCCGCAGGTTAGATACACCAGCGCCAGTGCCGGACCGGCCAGTTCCAGGCGTCCGCCGGTGCCGAGGAATAAACCGGTGCCGATGGAGCCGCCGATGGCGATCATCTGGATTTGCCGGTTGCCCATGCTTTTGTGATAACCGGATTCATGGGAGTCCAACCAACGTCTTCTGGCCGCGTGTTTATCATGCGCGGATTTTGTGTGTGATTTCATTATCCGTCCTGTTTCCTGTCTATTGTTGAGCCCGCTCAACAGCTAAGCAAACGATTGCGGTCGCAACCGCTATAAGAATGAAGTCATGGCATCACTCTTGTTGTTTATTGTTTGTACACAAATCATTAAATAACGGCGAGGCATGCTACCTTTTCTGCTTAAACGAGGCAAAAAATAAGAGAGTTAAATCGTTATTAAGTGTGTTTATTTTTTAATCTTGTTAAAAAGATGTTGTTTATCATATCGATAGATAGAGCGGCAGGATATTAACAGAAAAAATTGAATTGTGATTAACTTCTCACTATTAACCCTCAATCTTAGCAAGGTAATATATTCTTCAGCGTTCAGGAGGCCGGGGAAAATATATTTATCGGACTTTTCCCGACGTATCGTGATAATGCTAGCGCACCGTCATGTACGGCTTACCCTGCGCTGAAACCACAGGCTATATTGCGTCCAGTGAAACCAACGCCTCTACCGTGCGGTGTCACTGTGTTCAGCGCTCGCCGTTTCTGGTCAGCAAAAGTATTCCACTACTTTATAGTCCGCCATTATTTTGTGTGGAAATTATATTTAATATATTGAATTTAAAGGGTATTACTGAGCTGGTCAACAGGTCGGATCTCTCATACAATGGTCGGGTAGCACCACACAGCAAAAAGATATTTATAACGATAAAATCGATCGTAGAGGACATATTATGGGCGACCAATCACCTATCACGCTTGATAAGTTGATGTGCTTTGCCGTGTATTCGACCAATCTGGCGTTGAACCGCGTGTATCAGCCATTACTGGATGAGATGGGCCTGACCTATCCGCAATATCTGGTATTGATTTTACTACTGGAACAGGACGGGCTGACCGTCGGCGAGATAAGCGAACGGCTGTTTATTGACGCCAGCACCACCACGCCGTTGCTGAAACGGCTGGAAAGCCACGGCTATGTGGTACGGGTGCGCAGCAGTGAGGATCAGCGGCAGGTGCACGTGCGGGTAACGCCGCAGGCGCGGCAGCTGCGTGAGGGCATCGACAGCCTCTATCCACAGTTGCTGTGTTCGGCCGGGCTGGATGAAACACGGCTGCGCGGACTGAAGCAGGAGCTGGAAGCGGTGCGCAGCGCGCTGACGGCGCGCTGAGCTATCCGGGCCGTTACGCCAGCGCGTAACGGCTGACCGGTCAGGCGGACTCTTCCGCCGGCAGCGCCGAAGCCGGCAGGCCGAACAGCTTATCGAACGCCCAGTTATAGACGAAGGTGTAGCACGGAAGAATGACGATCAGCGCCATATCCAGCAGCAGCGCCTGCGTCAGCGAAATCCCCATCCACCAGGCAATCAGCGGAATCAGGTACACCACCAGCGTCAGTTGAAAACCGACGGCGTGCAGAATGCGCCGTTTCACCGTTCGGGTGCGCGATGCCTGGCGGCTCTCCCACCATTCAAACAGGCAGTTATAGATAAAATTCCAGCTGACCGCGATGGTGGTGATGATCACCGCCAGCGGCCCGGTGTTGCTGGGGGCGCTGCCGGACAGCAGCGCTAATCCGAGCGCGGAAATCGTCATGCCGATAATTTCATAGGCGGTGACATAAACCAGTTTGCGTTTGACGCCTTGCATGTTGCCTCTCTCATTGATTGTTCTGACCGGGGTGACGCCCGGCGTATCGGCGGCTAAGATAACGTCAACCTTATTGATAGAAAAAGTCAGGAGCTGTCAGTTTTTCTGACAGGTAGCGGGTATGAATTTCACCAGCGACAATATTGAGCTGTTCTTGGCGGTACTGGAGCGCGGTTCGTTTTCCGCCGCCGCGCGCGCACTGCGGCGCGTGCCTTCGGCGGTCAGCATGGGGATCGCCAATATGGAGGCTGAACTGGGCTTTCAACTGTTCGATCGCTCACACCGCGAGCCGACGCCGACCGCCATGGCGTTGGCACTGGCGCCGCACGCACGCCTGATTGCCGATCAGCTGAAACAGCTGCAGATCCACGCCATTGAACTGTCTCAGGGGCTGGAGAGCACGCTGTCGATCGGCGTGGCGTCGGACATCAATACGGAAAAGCTGCTGGCGGCGGTGAAAACCTTGTCCGAACGTTATCCGCTGTTGAATATCGAGTTGCTGAGCGCGCCGCAGGACGAGGCGCTGCATCTGCTGCATCAGGGGCGGGTGAGCGTTTGCCTGGCGTTTGGCGGGCTGAACGTCAATATCAAGGAGCAGTTCCATTTTGTCGGCAGCGAGTCGCTGATCGCCACGCTGTCGTCGCGGCATGCGGCGTTGGCGCAGGGCGGGGAGCGTCTGTTCCTGGAGGATCTGGTCAACGTGCGCCAGATCGTAGTTGCCAGCCGGGATCTGCCGATGGCCGATCTGCGGCCGCGGGTGGCGGAAACCTATTGGCGCACCGACAGCCTGCAAACGGCGCTAAACATGGTGGAGGCCGGGCTGGGGTGGGGCAACTTCCCGCAGTCGCTGATTGCGCCGCTGCTGGCACAGGGGCGGCTGACGCGGCTGACGTTTAAAAACACCAAAAATGAGCTGCGCCTGCCGATGCACCTGATCTGGCTGAAAAACCAGCCGCTGCAAAAAGCCGCACGCGAACTGGTGGCGCTGATGCAGCAGAAATAATGCCTTGCCTATTTTGTCGCCTGAGGCATAAATAAGAAAAATATTGCGGAGGGCCGGCGGTGACAGAAGAAACCTTATTATCCGTTTTGAGTATTACCGGGGCGATTGCGTTAGGGGCGATGAGCCCAGGGCAGAGCTTTATTCTGGTTGCCCGCACGGCGGTGGCTTCTTCGCGGCGTGACGGCATGGCCGTTGCGCTTGGCATGGGGGTCGGCTGCGCGGTTTTCGCCCTGCTGGCGTTGCTGGGGCTGCAGTCGTTATTGCTGGCGGTCCCCTGGCTATACGGCGCGCTGAAAGTGTTTGGCGGCGCCTTCCTGGTCTATCTGGCGATCAAGATGTTGCGCGGCGCGCGGCAGCCGCTGTCGCTACAGGGCGGTGATGGCGTACGCCTGGGGGCGCGTAAAGCGTTTACCACCGGGCTGCTGACGCAGCTTGGCAACCCGAATACCGCGATAGTCTTTGGCAGCATATTTGCCGCACTACTGAGCCATCGCATCGCGCCGGTGATGTATTTGCTGCTACCGCTGATTGCTTTGCTGGTCGATCTTGTATGGTATGCGTTTGTGGCTTTTGTACTGTCGTCGCCGCGTCCGCGTCAGATCTACCTGCGTTTTAAAGCCTGGTTTGACCGTGTCGGCGGCGGCGTGCTGGCGCTGCTCGGGCTGAAGCTGATGCTGAATAAGTGATTGATAACGGGTTGATGCCGGTAGTCTGTAAGAGTAAACGTTGTGACAGGCATCAACGGCTGTTGCGGCTGAAGGTTTTATCCGGTTGGCTAACTCTCTGCCGATAGAGGCGCTGGCGACATTCTCTGCGATAGCCGCCGTTACTCGGATGTCCGGCGGCAATATCGCTAACATAAAGTCGTTAGAAGAACTCCAGTATTTTCTGGGGACTTACAGGGGCGATAGAGAATTACTCGACACTGTCTTGGTTATCGTTGGCGCCACCAGCGGCGCGCCAGCCACAGCGCGGCGGCAACGGCGGCCAGCAGCAGCACGACGAACAGCTTATTATGGAAGCCGTTAATCACGCGCTCCAGCGCCTGACCGCCGAAATACCCCAGCAGCACGAAGATCGCTGACCACAGCAGCGCGCCGAGAATATTCAGCGGCACAAAGCGCGAAGGCGGCAGCCGGCTGGCGCCGATCAGCACCGGGCCGATAATCCGGAAGCCGTACATAAAGCGTACGCCAATCACAAACAGCATCGGATGACGGGCAATCAGCCGCTTGGCGCGGTTGATGCGCTGACGCTGGCTTTTCAGCCGGGCGATGGCCCGGCCGCCGAAGCGGCGGCCGGCAAAATACAGCAGCTGATCCCCCAGCGTGCCGCCGAGCGCCACCACCGCCATCACCCAGGGCAGATGCAGCAGCCCCTCGTGCGCCGCGATGCCGCCGAGAAGGGTGATGGTTTCCCCTTCAGCCAGACAGCCGATAAACAGCGCCCAGTAACCATAATCCGTAATATAGTGGGCCAAATCGGTCATGGTGATTCCTTATCTTATGACTATCACAGGCTAAGTATACTCGCCCTGGCCGAGGCTGTGCGGCAGGGGCGTTCACTCAAGGAGTAAACAATGTATCAGGATTTTGACCGCGAACTGGCATGGGCGATGCGCCATATGCCGCGTACCCGTGCGGCGGTGGCGGCGCTGCCGGATCTGCAGGGCGTGCGGCTGGCGTGCAACATGCATCTGGATCTGAAAATGGCGCCGCTGGTGGCCGGCCTGCTGGAGAAAGGGGCGGAGATTTACCTGACCACCTGCAACCCGACCACGGTGCAGGATGACGTGGTGGCCTGGCTGACGCAGCGGGGCGCGCAGGCGCACGCCTGGCGCGGTATGTCCGACGCCGACTGGTCCGACTCTTTCGACCGCGCGCTGGCCTGGGAGCCGACGCACCTGTGTGAGATGGGCGCGGATCTGACCACACGGCTGCATCAGTCGTCCGGCGGGTCGCAGATTAAAGCCGGGCTGGAGGCAACCGGTTCGGGCATCAGCCGTCTGAACGGTGTGTCGCCGCGCTATCCGATTTTCAACTGGGACGATCTGCCGGTGAAAGAGGGGCTGCATAACCGGCATATGGTCGGCCTGACCGCCTGGCACACCTTTTTCCAGACTACCCACCTGACGCTGCATGAAAAACAGGTGCTGGTGATTGGCTACGGGCTGGTCGGGCAGGGCGTGGCCGCGGCGGCCAGGGCCTATGGCGGGCAGGTGACGGTGGCGGAAGTGGACCCGGCGCGTGCGTTACAGGCGCGCTATGACGGCTGGACGGTGATGGATTTAGATCAGGCGGCGTCGCAGGCGGAGGTGATCGCCACCGCCACCGGGGCGAAAAACGTGTTGTCCGCCAGCCAGTTGGCGCAGCTCAGGGACGGTGCGTTTATTCTCAACGTCGGCCATGTGGCGGAAGAGATTGACGTCGCCTTCCTGCAGCGCCTGCCGCATCAGGAACCAATGCCGTTTGTCGACGCCTATCGGCTGGGGGACAAAACGCTCTATCTGCTGGCGAACGGCTCGATGTTTAATCTGACGGCCGGCTACGGCGACAGCCTCAACGCCTTTGACGTCACGCTGGCGGTGATGGCGGCCGGCATCGGCCATATTGTCGGCGACGGCGCGGCACAGCCGGCGGGGCTGTATCTGCTGCCGCAGTCGGCCTGGCAGCCGGCGCTGTAAAACGGCCAGACCGCGGGCGTGAGCGCCGCCGCGCCCGTGGTTTAAGCCGTATGATCCCGACAGAATTTGTCACAAATGGGCGTTAATAATCACGGTGCCAACTCCATACGCCTCCCTTATACTTTCCTGCAGTTTTTTCTCATCATCCCTAAATTCAGCAACAGAGTAATACATGTGAAAATCCGAGTTTTGGTTCTGACTTTGCTGGCCCTGCAGGCCGGCGCGGGACTGGCGCCGCAGGCGCTGGCCAGCGAAAACACCGCCTCGCTGCATGCGACGCAGCCTGAAACTGGCTTCCGGCAGCGCCATGGTGGTGGATATGCAAAATCATAAAGTGCTTTATGCCCGTAACCCGGATGAAGTGGTGCCGATCGCCTCGATCACCAAACTGATGACGGCGATGGTGACGCTGGATGCGCACCTGCCGCTCGACGAAATGCTGAAGGTGGATATTCATCAGACGCCGGAAATGAAGGGTGTCTATTCGCGGGTGCGGCTGAACAGCGAAATCAGCCGTAAAGAGATGCTGCTGCTGGCGCTGATGTCGTCGGAAAACCGCGCCGCCGCCAGCCTGGCGCACCACTATCCGGGCGGCTACAACGCCTTTATCAAGGCGATGAACGCCAAGGCCAAAGCGCTGGGCATGACGCATACCCGCTATGTGGAACCTACCGGGCTGTCGATTCATAACGTCTCCACCGCCCGCGACCTGACCAAGCTGCTGCTGGCCACCAAGCGCTACCCGCTGATCGGTCAGTTGAGCACCACCGCCGAGAGCACGGCGACCTTCAAGGATCCGAGCTACAGCCTGCCGTTCCGCAATACCAACCATCTGGTTTACAACAAAAAGTGGAATATTCAGCTGACCAAGACCGGCTTTACCAATCAGGCCGGGCACTGCCTGGCAATGCGCACCATGATCGGCAACCGTTCGGTGTCGCTGGTGGTGCTGGACGCCTTCGGTAAATATACCCACTTCGCCGACGCCAGCCGGCTGCGCACCTGGATTGAGACCGGCAAAGTGGTGCCAGTGCCCGCCGCCGCCCGCGACTACCGCCGGCAGAAAGACGCCCGCCTGGCGAATAACGACGCCGAATAACCCGCCCGCCCGTCGCTGCGGCGGCGGGCGCAATGCTTTACCTTTCCGTACACGGCATCGACTTATCGGCTATTATCTGTAAGTCATCACTCCCATTAATGATTCAGCGGTATTGCTGACGGGGAGCGGGCGCGTATTTTTTCGTAGCAGAAGGATAACTCACATTGGCTGGAAGTAGCTTACTGACCCTGATTGATGACATCGCCTCGTTATTGGACGATGTCTCGCTGATGAGCAAAATGGCGGCGAAAAAGACCGCCGGGGTATTGGGGGACGACCTGGCGCTGAACGCGCAGCAGGTCACCGGCGTTAAGGCCGACCGGGAACTGCCGGTGGTGTGGAACGTGGCGAAAGGCTCGTTTATCAACAAGGCGATCCTGGTACCGCTGGCGCTGCTGATTGGCACTTTTGCGCCCTGGGCGATCACTCCGCTGCTGATGATTGGCGGCGCCTACCTGTGCTATGAAGGCTTTGAGAAGGTATTTCACAGCCTGACGCATAAGCCGGAACAGGGGGAACAGCGTGAAGCGCTGAATCCGAACGAGGACGTAGCGGCCTATGAAAAGCGTAAGGTAAAGGGCGCGGTGCGCACCGACTTTGTGCTGTCCGCCGAGATTATCGCCATTACTCTGGGCACCGTGGCCGGCGCCAGCTTTACCCAGCAGCTGATCGTGCTGTGCGGCATCGCCATTGTGATGACCATCGGCGTGTACGGCATCGTTGCCGGCATCGTCAAACTGGACGACCTGGGGCTGTATTTAAGCCGTAAAAGCAGCGCGCTGGCGCGCAGCATCGGCAGCGGCATTGTCAGCGCCGCGCCGTTCCTGATGAAAACGCTGTCGATCGTCGGCACCATCGCCATGTTTATGGTGGGGGGCGGTATTCTGACCCACGGCCTGCCGGCGGTGCATCACCTGTTTGAAGACTGGGCGGCGCATATTGCGGTCGCACCGACGTTTGACCATATCCTGCAGGGCATCGTGCCTTCGCTGCTGAACGTGGCGTTCGGCTTTGTCGCCGGCGGCGTGGTGTTGCTGCTGGTATCGATGATCGGCGCGGTACGCGCGCGTTTTAAAGCTTAACCGGAGCGGCGGGGGTGTGCCCTGCCGCTTAATCTTTCGGTCAACGATCGCCTTGCCCTAATGCTCGCTGCATAATGTGTGTATCCCGCCAACTGCCGAATTTGAATCCGACCTGGTTCAGGGTGCCAATGCTGCAAAATCCCAATTTCCGATGGAGCTCCAGCGACGCGTGATTATTGGCTGAATCACCGATGACTGACAGCATTTGATGCCATGGCCCGCGTTCACAGCGGGCAATCAGCGCACTGAGCAGCGCATGGCCTATGCCTTTGCCTTGCATATCTGGCGCTATATACACTGAATCTTCAATGGTAAAGCGGTAAGCAGGACGTGGTCGATAAGTCGCGGCATAACAGTAGCCGACGATCTGCTCGTCCAGTTTCGCCACCAGCCAGGGTAATCCGGCTGTTTGTACGCGATCGTGACGCTGGCGCATCTCTTCTAAAGTGGGCGGCACTTCTTCAAAAGAGCCGGCGCCGTGCAGAACATGGTAAGCATAGATTTGTGTCACAGCGATCAATGTTTCATGAGTCGCATCAGTAATGGTCAGCGCGGCCTGCTGCATGATAGCTCCATGTTTTCGATATAAATCAGCGGATAATTGAATGATGCGCCGCGCTGACCGGCAAGATAAATATTGTTTTACTCTCTTGTGATAATCAAAAGTAATGGCTACTCGCCGCGCATCAGATTGGCGACCGCCTCGCGCAGATAATCCAGCAGCGGCGGCGTCAGCCAAGTGCCTTCGCTTAGCGTCGGCTCCTGCTCCATGGCCTGGCGGATTTTCATCTGCGTCGCCGGGTTGTCGCCGGCGTAGGAGCGGAACAGCGCCAGCCATTCAGCGGCCAATTGCCGGGCCTGCCCGCTGTCCGGTGCGATACCGTCGTTGAGAGCAGAACGGAGGCGGGCTATCAGCGCCGGCCACTCCTGTATGCGGTCGAAATAGTGTTTGCGGACATAGGCATACTCATCTTCATCCAGGTATTTCTGGTAAATCGCCAGTTTGGTTTCGGCAAATGCCTGGGTGATGTAATCGGTCATGGCCGGCGTGATACCGGTCTGCTCGCGCATTGAGGGTTCATCGGCATGCATGGTGTTGAGACGTGTGAGAAACGCCGGGTTGCCGGCGGTGTCGCGCTCCAGGGCCAGCATCCAGCGGCGTGCAATGCGCTGCGCCTGCGGATCTTGCGCCGGCGTGCCATTTGCCATCAGTTCACATACCTGCTGCACCATGGTCGCCCACTCTTGCTGGCGTTGCGTATCGGCCTGATAAAACGGCAGCTGCGCCAGTTCATCGGCGGTGAAATATTTATCGTACATGGTCATTAACTCCAACGTTGTCAGCCAGTCGTTCAGATCCGGCTCATCACCCGCCGTCAGTTGCGTATGCATCGCTTGCAGGCGATCGCGCAGCGCGGTGATTTGCGTCAGCTGTTGGTTCAGCATGTCAATCTGGCGGCTCAGCACCGTGGGTAGCGCCAGATCTGAACGTTCCAGAATCGCCCCGACCTCGGCCAGCGTCATTCCCATACGGCGTAATGCCTGGATATGATGCAGGCGGGCGATATCGGCCCGGTTATACAACCGGTAGCCGGCGTCGGAGCGCGCAGAAGGGACCAGCAAACCAATGCTGTCGTAGTAATGCAGTGTGCGAACGGTAATACCAGAACGGCGCGCCAGTTCGCCGACTTTCAATAACATAGAGTGCTCCTCCCTTGTGCGTGCAGAGAGACTAAAGCCTGACGCGGCGTGAGGGTCAAGCGGGAAGTGGTGTTTTTTTTACGGGAAAGATTATGGGGAGGCCGCGCTGGCGCGGCCTGGCCTGCAGGAGCGTTACCAACCTTTGACGGCGCCGCCGTTAAAGATCTTTTCCGCCGCCGCTGCGACTTCATCCGACTGATAAGCCTTAAGGAACTCCTGCACCTTCGGCGCATCCTTGTTGTCTTCGCGCGCCACAACGATATTCACGTACGGCGAATCCTTGTCCTCAATAAAGATGCTGTCTTTGGTGGGGGTCAGCCCGGTCTGGTTGATGTAGGTGGTGCTGATAATCGCCACGTCGACGCTCGGGTCGTCCAGCACCTGCGGCAGCTGCGCGCCTTCCAGCTCGATAATGCGGTAGTTGTGCGGGTTGGCGCTGATATCCAGCGCGGTGGGCAGCAGGCCTTTACCGGGTTTTAACGCGATCAGCCCGGTTTTCTGCAGCAGCAGCAGCGCTCGCCCGAGGTTGGTCGGGTCGTTGGGAATGGCGATCACCGCGCCGTCCCGCAGCTGATTGACCGATTTAACCTTTTTCGAGTAGCCGGCAATCGGGAAGACAAAGGTGTTGCCGACCGCCGTCAGATGATAGCCGCGGTCTTTGTTCTGCTGCGCCAGGAACGGACGGTGCTGGAAGACGTTGGCGTCCAGCTCGCCCTTATCGGTGGCGTCGTTGGGCAGCAGGGCACCGCTGAAGCCGAACAGCTCGACCTCCAGGCCATATTTTTCCTTGGCGACCTGCTTCGCCACCTCCGCCACGTCCTGCTCGGCGCCGTTAATCACGCCGACCTTGATATGGTGGCGATCGTCTTGCCGATCGCAGCCTGCTAACAGCAGCGAGGCCGTCATGGCCGCCGCCAGTATGGCGCAACGCCGGTAAATTGCCATCGAACACTCCCTGAAACAACAATAAAATCAGTCAGTTTTAGCAACCAGATAAACGCAGACGCCGCAGGAAGTCAAACCCGGCTTTAGCACAAGGAATGATAAAATATAACCGCTTAGCGCGGACGCAGAACCACAATGCCCGGCGCGCTGCTGATGTAGTCGATAAACGGTGAATCCACCACTTTACGGTTTTCCTTACGCGACGAGGCGTTGCGTAAAACCGGCCCGGTCGGCGTCATGATATAGATGCCGACGTGGGTGACGTCCAGCCCCTCCAGATTGGTGTAGATGCCGATGTAATCGCCGGTGCGCAGCCGGCTGAGCAGCCGGGCATCGACATATTCGCTGGGAATATAGCTGATGCGGCGCGTGGCGTTCGGCAGCCCCGGCAGATACTGGCCGCCGTCGGCATTGCGGTTCAGCACTTTGCTCAGCGTGATGGCGTGCGGGCTGAGGTCGGTGGTGATGTCATCGGCGCGGACGGCTGGCTGATAGGCCCAGTCGCTGAAAAAGTGTTTACGGGTCAGGAAACCGACCTCGCCGTTACGGTAGCGGGTGGCGATCAGCTGCCGGACAAACTGCGCCTGGTCATCGGCATGGCGCAACGCTTCGACATAGTCCAGGTAGGTAAAGCAGTCCAGTCCGCGAAAATCAATCACCAGCCGTTCCGGCGTAGCGGCGTCGCCGATTAGCCTATCGGCGACGTAAGGCACGTCGAGAAACTGGCGGGACAGCCGTTCAATGACGGCGCCATCGTCCAGCGTCGGCATTGATTTACGCAGCGCCAGCAGGCGCTGCAGCCGGGCTGAGGTGATATCGTCAATGTTCACTTGGGTTTCCGCGGGTTGTGCAGGATGCGGCGAAGACGCGCCGCCGTCCGGCGTGCCGGCACAGCCGGCCAATACGACCATTAACAACCATGGAGCGACCTTGCTCATTTCCCCCTCCGTTGGCGGCGTGGTTGATTGAGAGAAGCATCGTTTTCACGTTAGCGGACATAAACTAAACCGCAGTGAAACCGTACACCTGTTGTGCCCGCTTAATAACCGACCTCGTTATTGAACGGCAGATACCAGAATAGCGCGATTTCATGGTCGGCAATATCCGGCTGGCCGCGGTACAACAGATGGTCGATGCCGCCGAGGGTAAAGCCGTAGCGCTGATAGCAGCGGCAGGCGGCCAGATTGTTGTTCTGGGTTTCCAGCATCAGCCCGGCGGTATCGCGTTCGCGCGCCCACTGCTGCGCGGCGTCCAGCAGCGCGCTGCCGATGCCGTTGCGCCGTGCGCTGCGGCTGACCGCCACCTCTTCAATCAGGGTGTAGTCGTTCCAGTTTTTACTCAGCGTGATATGGCCGACCGCCACGCCGTCGCGCAACGCCAGAAAGGTGTCACCTTCGTCGTTGATAAAGGGCGCCAGCGGGTAGTGTTTGCGATACGGCGCCACCGGCTGGGTAGGCCAGCGTTCGACCGGCGTGCCAAAGGCCGGCTGTGCATAGCATTCGACGTAAAAGGTGAAATCGTTATTTTCCAGATAGCCGGCGGGCAGGTCGGTGATGCGTTCAATCCGGACTGCATTCATCAGGGCAGCTCCCTCAGTAGCCGGGCGGGGTTGCCGGCGTAAATGCCTTTGCGGGTGATATCGCGGGTCACCACGGCGCCGGCGCCGATGACCGCACCGTCGCAGATGCGCACCGGTAAAATGGTGGCGCCGGAACCGATTGAGACCCGGTTGCCGATGTGCGTATGGCCCCAGTTCGCCGGGTCGGCGTCAGGGGCGCCGCTCTGGAAGCGGTCATTGGCGAACATCACGCCGTGGCCGACAAAGCACTCCTCGCCCAGCGTCACATATTCACAGAGAAAACTGTGCGACTGGATCTTGCTGCGGGCGCCGACGGTGACGTTTTTTTGTATTTCGACAAAGGGGCCGACGAACACCTCGTCCCCCAGGGTGCAGCCGTACAGATTACAGGGTTCGACCACCAGGACGTTTTCACCGTAGGTGATATCCGCCAGGCCGCTCTGGCGGGTGCGAAGTTTTGCGGTCATGGGCGTGCTCCTTCCTTTCGGATTGATTATCGGCCGGTCACAGCGTGGCGGCACGATAACAGCTTGATTATAGAGTAAACCCTCTCCGCGCTCCGATGGCGAACGTTTTTTCACCCAAAGACTATAATAAATGGCAGGGGGAGAGCCCCGTGGCCGCAACCCTCATACGGACGCGCGGTTCGTCAGAGGAGTGTGATTCCCGCCGGGCGCGGCCGACGGCGAGATGAGGAGGTGTCTCATGATCAATCATGTTTGGGGGCTGTTGGCGCATCCCAGCACCGAGTTCAAAGAAATCAAGCGCGAGAACGAAAGCGTCTCGCATCTCTATACTCACCACGTTTTGCTGATGGCGCTGATCCCGGTGGTGTGCGCATTTATCGGCACCACGCAACTGGGCTGGCTGTCCGGCGAGGGGCACGCGATTCGGCTGGATATGGCGACCGCGCTGTATACCGCCGTGGCCTTCTACCTGTTGATGCTGGCGGGCGTTGCGGTGATGGGCAAAGTGATCCACTGGATGGCGCGGCGTTATGAAGCGCGGCCGAGTCTGCACCGCTGTATGGTGTTTGCCGGCTATGTCGCCACGCCGATGTTCCTCAGCGGCATTGTGGCGCTGTATCCGGTGGTGTGGCTGTGCCTGTTCGTCGGGGTGGTTGGCCTGTGTTATTCCGGCTATCTGCTGTATCTCGGCATTCCGCACTTCCTGAATATCGACAGTCAGGAAGGGTTCCTGTTCTCCAGCTCCACCTTTGCCATCGGCATCCTGCTGCTTGAGCTGCTGCTGGGGCTGACGGTGCTGCTGTGGGGCTATGGCTCCTGGCTGTTCTGACGCCGAAACCGAGTGATAAACCCCCTTGCGCCGTCTGGCCGAGGGGGTTTTTTACGTATTACGCCTTGCGGAACACCAGCATCACGCCGAGCACGATGCCGGCCATGCCGAGCAGGCTCAGCGCCGCCAGCCGGTGGCCGAGCAGCAGATAATCCAGCAGGGCGGTAACCGCCGGGATCAGGTAAAACAGGCTGGTGACCTGCACCAGATTACCGCGCTGGATCAGCCGGTAGAGCAGGAAGGTGGCCAGCACCGAGATCACCACCGCCATCCACAGCAGCGGCAGTATAAAGCCCGGCCGCCATTCGACATGCAGCGGCGCGAACGGCATTGCCAGCGCGCATACCAGCAGCCCGACGGCGTACTGCAGCGGCAGCACAGCCAGCGGCGACTGCTGCATACCTTTTTGCAGCAGGGTGCCGAGGGTCATGCAGCCGAGCGCGACAAAGGCGCAGGCGATGCCAAACGGTGAAAAGTGCGCCACCTTGATGCTCTGATACACCACCAGCGTCAGGCCGCCCAGCGCCAGCAGCAGCCCCAGGCCGCGCAGCCCGCCGCAGCGCCGTTCGGTAACGAACTGGGTGATGATCGGCTGTACGCCGAGCAGCGTCGCCAGGACGCCGGGGGTGACGCCCCATTCCAGCGCCAGCAGATAGGCGGTTTGGTAGCAGCCGATCATCAGCAGACCGATCAGCGCCACGCGCCAGCGACTGCCGGCGTCGGGCAACAGACGTCGCTGCCACAGCCCGATCGCCGTCAACAACGCCAGGGCGATGGCGCAGCGGAAGAATAAAAACACCAAGGCGGAGGCGTGCTCCAACCCCCAGCGGGAAAAAATAGCGCCGCTGCTCCACAGCAGCACAAACAGCGTCGCCATCGCGGCATTGGCTGATTGGGAAATAACTCGCATGTGATGTCACCTGTCGTGAACATTACCAACTCCGGCATACGCAACGGCCTGCGCCAACGCGCATGAATATTGTCCGGAGAATAAGATTGAGGGTGGTTTTAACGCACAACCACGGCGTGCGGCGGCGAAACCACGGTAGCGACGACGGCTACCACGACAGATGACAGGGCGGGAGGGGCGATGGCGGCACACGGCGCAACGGTGGCCGGAGCGGTCGCTGAAGCTGGGTCGGTGACGTGTGTGAAATCGCGCATTAAATGCCCTGATAATTGAACAAGCAGTCTGATGAAACTAATGTGTTCAGGTGGCTTTTGCAATCATAAATTATCCGGGATGTGGTAAATATCGCCATTTATTATACTGACCGTTGTGTTTATTATAATGACCGCTGGCGCGTTTTCCGCACTTATCACAGGAGCAAGTCATGTTTACAGGTCTGAGCGCTTTTCCGCTGACCCCGGTGACCCCTTCGGGGATCGACGAAAAAGGTTTTGTGAATATCCTGGCCCGGCTGACCGAGGCCGGGGTTGATTCGCTGGGCGTCTTAGGTTCCACCGGCAGCTATGCCTATCTGACGCATGAGCAGAAAAAACGCGTCACCGCGCTGGCGGCGCAGCACGCCGGCGGCATTCCGCTGATGGTTTGCATCGGCGCTTACGGCACGGAGCAGGTTCTGCAGCTGGCCGACGATGCGCAGACGGCGGGCGCCGATGCGCTGCTGCTGCCGGTGCTGTGCTATCAGTCGCTGACGGATGATGAAGTTTATGCGCTGTATGAAACCGTAGCGCGCCATAGTTCCGTGCCGCTGTGCGTGTATAACAACCCGCGCACCACCCGCTTTGAGTTTTCCGATGCGTTACTGGCGCGCGTCGCCGCCCTGCCGGGCGTGCAGTCGATCAAAATCCCCGGCGTGCAGGCGGAGCCGGTGCGAATGCAAAGCCTGCGGAAGATACTGCCGGCGGAAATTGCCATCGGCGTCAGCGGCGATGAGTTTGCCGGGCAGGGGCTGAATGCCGGCTGCGAGGTGTGGTATTCGGTGTGCGGCGGCCTGTTCCCGCACAGCGCCAGACAGATTGTCGACGCCGCGCGGGCAGGGGACAGCGGGCGCGTTAGCGAGCTGGTTGCGCGGCTGGAACCGTTGTGGCAGTTGTTCCGCCGGCATGGCAGCATCCGCGTGATGGCCGTCGCCGCCGGTATTCTCGGGCTGAGCGACATCGACTGCCTGCCGCGTCCGCTGCAGCCCTTGCCGGCCGAAGCCTGCCGCGATATCGCCGCGGTAATGACGCAGTTGGAACTGCGCTAAGCGGACGGGGCGAACGGATTTAAACTACGGGTAATATCTCCGCAAATGAAAAAGCCCGGCAAACGTGAGTTAGTCGGGCTTTGTGCAATCTATCATGATGAAACAGCGTCAGCGGCGATTATTCGATACCGTACTTTTTCTCGGTGACGAACTTTGGTTCTTTCCAGTTGGGACCTTTCTCCGGTAGTTTCTTTTCCGTCTTCATTAATTTGCCTTCTTTGAATAATCGTTGATGAGTCCGTAGTAATTCACCATTTGCAATGACTTCAAATTTGTAGCGTACGTACATACGGTCGATACTGGGGTAAGGTGTTCGTGGGGAAAAATGCAAAAGAACATCTTCTACGCTTTCATTTTTGTAAATCCCTTCAAGATCTAGCATTATGTTCCCTCCTCTGCTTTGCGATATGCTTCTTCTGCTTCAGGTGTATATAAAGATTGAGTTCGTTCATCTATTTTATAGTCTTCTAGGGGGGCTGCATGGGTATTATTCCAAACTTCATCATAGTTTTCTGGGATCTCCCCATCTTTAATCCCTAGGTTCTGATAACGCTCCAATTCCCTAATTTCATGGGTATAAAAACGCTTGTCGGTCTCCATCGCCTGTAGCTTACCCTGCAAAACTTTCTCCAGTCGGTCAATCATCACCTTGTTTTCGGGGGAGTCCTCAGACCGTCCGGTATGCAACCTCACCTTATCCACGTCTGCCCGGTCGATGTTGGCCGTTCTCCAGTCCAGATTCTGGATAGGGCCACCGGCTTGGTCGGTATCGTAGTCACGTCCGCTGTATTTTCCTTTGGCATTGGTCTCTCCATAAATTCCGCTCAGTATCACATAAATTGGTTCAGCTCTGCATCCGGCTGCCGGTAAATGAAATCCTACAGTCGCAGGAGGAGCGCAACTATTGCCAATTTATCAACTGATTTGATTTCTCATGGATTTTTCATTAATCGTACGAATGTTAAGATGTCAGCTACGCTGATGATGGTTGCTTAAAATAGACGAACGACACAGATAAAAAGCCCAAAAACGTGAATTTTTGGGCTTTGCGAAAAAAACATGAGGATGAAAGATTGTCAATGACGATTATCCGATGCCGTATTTTTTCTCGGTGACGAATGCGGGCGCTTTCCAGTTTGGGCCTTTTTTAACAAGCATTTTTTCTCCCCATTCGACAATCCCATTACTGCGCATATCTTCAAAAACTTTCAATAGTTCTCCATTTCCAATAACATCAAATCGGTAACGAACAAAGAAATTATCCAACTGCGGATAACCGATCCCTCTTGTCGAACCAGCGAAGAAAGACACCGCATCGCATATACTTTCCTTTTCAATCATAGACTTAAAATCAATCATAGTTCTTCCCTCTTAGCTTGCTCCTCTGCCGCTTTGATTGCTTCAGGAGTATACAAAGGTTCATTTCGTTCATTTATTTTATAGTCTTCTAGGGTGGCAGTATGCGTATCCACGCCTGCCTGGTTGATGTTGGCCGTTCTCCAGTCCAGGTTTTGGATAGGGCCGCCGGATTTGTCTGTATCGTAGTCACGTCCGCTGTATTTTTCTTTGGCATTGGTTTCGCCATAAATTCCGCTCAGTATCACATAAATTGGTTCAGCTCTGCATCCGGCTGCTGATAAGTGAAATTCTGCAGCGACGGGAGGGACACAACCATTGCCAATTTATCACCTGATTTGATTTCTCAGATTTTTTCATTAATCGTAAGAATGCTAAGATATCAGCTACGCTGATGATTATTGCTTAACATAGATGAACGACACAGATGAAAAACCCCAAAAATTGACTTTTTGGGCTTTGAGAAAAATATGATGATAAATCATTAATGGCGATTACTCGATGCCGTATTTTTTCTCGGTCACAAATTTAGGTTCTTTCCAGTTCGGTCCTTTAATCGTATGGCCTTTATCGTCTTTAGTTAGTTTACCTTCCTTCACCAGCCGCTGATACGTTGACAGTAATTCGCCATGCTCTATCACCTGGAATTTATAATTAACATACATCCGATCAATTCCTGGGTATGACGTTATGGGTGCAAAGTGTAAAAGCACATCTTCAACACTTTCACTTTTAATAATATTTTCAATTGGTGACATTACTAACCTCCGTTGAGTTTTTTTAACTCAGCTTTTTCATAAGCTTCCTTGGCCTCTGGTGTATAAAGAGGGTCGGTTTTCTCATTCACTTTATAGTCTTCAAGTGTAGCCGTATGTGCATCATTCCAAACTGATTCATCTTCTACCCCATCAGGAACTCCTAACGCACGGTAGCGCTCTAGTTCGCGTATCTCATGAGTATAATAACGTTTGTCGATATCTGTAGGCTTTAGTTCCCCCTTAAGGATTTTCTCCAATCGGTCGATCATCACCTTGTTATCGGGTGAGTCACCAAAGCGTCCTGTATGCAGTTTCACTTTGTCTACGCCGTCGCGGTCAATGGTGGCAGTTTTCCAGTCCAAATTTTGAATTGGTCCGCCAGCTTTATCTGGATTATAGGGGCGTCCGCTGTGTTGACCTTTGGCATTGGTTTCTCCATAAATTCCGCTCAGTATCACATAAACCGGCTCAATGCCGCTTCCGGCTGCCGGTAAATGAAATCCTACAGCCGCAGGAGGAGCGCAACTATTGCCAATTTATCAACTGATTTGATTTCTCATGGATTTTTCATTAATCGTACGAATATTAAGATGTCAGCTACGCTGATGATGGTTGCTTAAAATAGACGAACGACACAGATAAAAAGCCCAAAAACGTGATTTTTTGGGCTTTGCGAAAAAAAAACATGAGGATGAAAGATTGTCAATGGCGATTATCCGATGCCGTATTTTTTCTCGGTGACGAATTTTGGTTCTTTCCAGTTGGGACCTTTTTTACATTTTGCTCCATAGACTCTTTCTAAAACTACCTGTCCAACTTCCTCAAGATGCTTCATTTCATGAATTAGTTTTATGTTATATGACTCATATTTTTCACCTGCTTTATATCTGCCAAAAAATCGGTCGATAGATGGGTATGCCATGCCATTTTCTTCTTGTCCAACCAGAAAGATAATAACATCTCCCATAGTCTCATTTTTAACCATTGAATTATAATCTATCATTTCAATACCTCTGCATTTATTTGTTTCATTTCAGAGCCTCTGGCGTATATAACAGGTTTTCATCAGAACTAAGCTGGTAATCTTCTAATGTTGCTGTGTGAGTATTATTCCAGACTTCGTAGCTATTTTTTTGGGTGGTGCCATCAGGAATACCCAACGCCCGGTAGCGCTCCAATTCCCTGATTTCATGGGTGTAAAAACGCTTGTCGGTATCCGTTGCCTGTAGCTTACCCTGCGAAATTTTCTCCAGTCGGTCAATCATCACCTTGTTTTCGGGAGATTCCATAAACCGTCCGGTATGCAACCTCACTTTATCCACGCCTGCCCGGTCGATGTTGGCCGTTCTCCAGTCCAGGTTTTGGATAGAGCCGCCGGCTTTGTCGGCATTGTAGTCACGTCCGCTGCATTTTTCTTTGGCATTGGTTTCTCCATAAATTCCGCTCAGTATCACATAAATCGGTTCAGCTCTGCATCCGGCTGCTGATAAGTGAAATTCTGCAGCGACGGGAGGGACACAACTATTGCCAATTTATCACCTGATTTGATTTCTCAGTGGGTTTTTCATTAATCGTATGAATGTTAAGATGTCAGCTACGCTGAGGATGATTGCTTCAAATAAACGAAAGATACAGATAAAAAAGCCCAAAAATTGAATTTTTGGGCTTTGTGAAAAACATGATAGTAAATCATTAATGGCGATTATTCGATACCGTATTTTTTCTCGGTGACGAACTTTGGTTCCTTCCAGTTAGGGCCTTTTTTATATCCAGAACCATAGGTTTTTGCTGAAAATACCTGGCCAGCCTCTTCAAGTTCCTTCATTGTATGTATTAGTTTTATGTTATATGACTCATATTTTTCAGCTGCTTTATATCTGCCAAAAAACAGGTCAATGGATGGATATGCCATGCCCTCTTCTTTTCGTCCAACTAGATAAAGAATAACGTCTGCCATATTTTCATTTTTAACCATTGCATTGTAGTCTATCATTTTAATACCTTTACATTTAGTTATGTGCGTTGAGAGCCTCTGGTGTGTATAACAGGCTTTCATCAGAACTAAGCTGGTAATCTTCTAATGTTGTTGTATGAGTGTTGTTCCAGACTTCGCCTTCATTTTCTGGAACCGTACCATCAGGAATACCCAACGCTCGGTAACGTTCCAACTCCCTAATTTCATGGGTGTAAAAACGCTTATCGGTATCCGTTGCCTGTAGCTTACCCTGCAAAATTTTCTCCAGTCGGTCAATCATCACCTTGTTTTCGGGAGATTCCATAAACCGCCCGGTATGCAACTTCACCTTATCCACGCCAGCCCGGTCGATGTTGGCCGTTTTCCAGTCCAGATTCTGGATAGGGCCACCGGCTTGGTCGGTATTGTAGTCACGTCCGCTGTATTTTCCTTTGGCATTGGTTTCTCCATAAATTCCGCTCAGTATCACATAAACCGGCTCAACGCCGCTGCCGGTGGCATCCGGCTGCCAATAGATGAAATCCTGCAGCGGCGGGATATCACCGGCCGGAAAGGTGGTGGTGACGATACTGTCCGCCTGCCGCACCTCCGTGCCGGTATGCACCGGCGTCACCGGCACCGGTGCATCGTTACCGGTGTGGGATGGTGCGGTAGGGCCGACCGGCACCGGGTTGACCAAAATGGTTCGCGACGGCGCCCCGGCCATTGCCGGCAGCGTTATCCTGTCCAGGCCGGTCTGTTCATCACGCACCGGTCGGTACACCGGCACGCTGGCAGATACGCCGCCGGCCCCGGTTTTGACAAGATACACATTCTGCTGCCCATGATCATCCGTTGCGATAAAGCCACGGACCGGCAAATCGACCACATCCATTTCCGGCTGAACGGCGGTTTTACCGGCAGCGAACAAACCTGCCTGCGTGGCAAACATCTTAATATCGCGGCCGGGAACGTGGTCGCTGCCTTCCCCGGCCTTGCCCGGCCAAAAACCGACCACAAAGGCGCCGACCGTCGCACCGACGCTACTGACCGTTGCCACCTCGGCTACGGCGACCGCGCCTCGCCACATCGCGCTGGATACCCAGCCAGCCAGCTCGCTGGCCGTTGTCATTACGCCGTTTGCCACCGTTGACAACTGCACCATACCGGGCGCGCGGTTCAGCACCATGGTACCGGCCGTCATCAAGGCGGCAGTGGCGGCGTTGGCTTTTTCCGGCGTGTAGGTGGGAGTATCCCGTACCCCCGCTGTGGCAAACAGCGCTTGGCGGGCCTCCTCCGCTTTTCTGGCTTCTTCCGCCTTACGGGCTTGTTCAATCTCTATCCTGTTTTTTATCTCAGTCAGGGTGTTTTTCTTATTATTTGCATCTTCTGTAATTGTTTTTACCCGATCGAGATATGAAATGAGCTTATTTTTTACCTCAATCTCTTCGCTGATTTTAGGGGGGACAGTTTCATTCCATAACTTGATGAACCATGGCCCCGTTGTTGATATCGCCACATCAATCATGGCGGCAGATTTGTCGATAAAGTTCGCGAGTTTATAGCGATGCATGAAGTCCTTAAACGTGTCTTCAGCCTCCTGTGTTTTCCGATTGGCAATATTTCCGTCTCGATTTTTTAAATCGATATTAATCTGTAATGCATTAACAGAATCCTGTAGAGCATTAGCCAGCGGGTTAATTTCAGGATGATTAATCAATCCGCTATTTTTTAAGTCAGCAAGTAACGCACTGGCCTCATCTCTGGTTTGATCTGCATGCAGTGGGTACGCATTGCTGGCCTGTTCCAGGATTTGATTTATTTGTTTCTGGCTCTCTCGCAGATAATATAAGCCGGTAAATGTTAATTTGTTCGGGTCATAAGCTATGCTGCCGCCGCTATTCGGTCTGCTGCCGATACCTGGCCAGGGAACATAAACAGGGAAAGATATTCCGGGATAGATTCCGCCGTTTCCTACGGGGCTGTTTGGGCCACCGGTGATGGTGATAATAGGGCGGCCTCCGGCATCATGCGGTATGCCATTGAGGTAATATGCGGGTGTTGCCATAACAACATCTCCTTGATTTCCTTATACATAGTCAGATGTATATGCAGTGAAATATTTTTATTGAATTTGGCCGTATGCTTGCCGATGTTTCCGCTCTGTTAGCCGGCAAGTGTTTTTTCCAGAGCCGCGATGCGCGTCTCCAATGTGATGCGGGCTTCCTGTTCTTCCTTAAGCGCCTCAACCAGCAGCGCCACGACGCCGTTGATATTGATGCTGCGGGCGTCTTTCAGAACGCTGCCGTCATTCATGGTCAATTCGGTTTGGGTGACGGACTGTGGCAAGACATTTTCCACTTCCTGGGCAATCACACCGGCTTCCGGCATGCCCTGCTTGAAGTAGGTATAACCGCTGATTGTGGTCAGCTTCTCCAGCGCGCCTGAGATTTTCGTGATATCCGTTTTCATGCGGGCGTCGGAGCTGCTGTTCCAGGCACCGTTGGTGTAAGCATGGCCGTCGTTGCGGAATTCATACCAGCCTTGTGCGCCGCCGTTGGCTACATGCAACCCCATAAAATGGTGTTGGCCAATGCGTTCATAATGGTATAGGTCGGCAAAGAGATCGTCTTTCCCCTGCAGGCGCATGGCATTGGTAATTCGGTCGGCATTGTTATTGGTGTCGAAGTTACCGGCAGCGACAATCCAGCCATAAGGATTACGCTTTACTAATTGTCCCACCGATAACTCGGCATTGGCTCTCACCTGGATTTCGTTCCAGTTCCCTTGCCAATCGCGGTAAGAAAGCAACCCATAATCCTCTTTGCCGGCGACGACCCGCGATCCCATCAACATGGTGGTGGTGACATTGCCGCTGGTGAAATTGGCGCTGACATCTGCGGCATAATAAATTTGTCCGTTGATTAGCGGAGCCGGTCCGGTGGTCTTGGTGGAAATACCGGCGTTATGCGAGATCATTGCGCCGCCGGAGATATCAACACCGTTGCGCAGCGATACTCTGCCGGAGGCAAGATTGAATGAGAAAGGACGCAAGGTGTTCCACGAGCCATTTTGAGCCTGGCCGCTCGGCGTGGTCAGCGCGTAAAAATCCTTACCGTCGTTACGCAATATCACGCCGGTGTTGCCGTTTGCCAGACGGAAACCGTTTGGTGATTTGGCGACGATCTCGCCGTCGCTGATGACGCGTTTGCGCAGCGTGGATAACGCTTTCAGTTCGCTAATGTCATCATTCACACCGTTCAGCACTTGTGCATTTTTCTTGGCTTCAGTCATGATAATTCCCTCTTTATAACTTCCTTTTGTAACGGATAAATGGCCTCTGGTTTTTCTGGCTAAACCACCGGATTGAGCAAGGTGCCGCCAGTGCCGGTATATGCATAACTGTATACATGTACAGTATGTTGCTGTTGTATTGAGTGATTAGCAAACGGTAATGATGATCATTTTTTGTGTGGTGGCTGGGACAAACGGGGGAGAAATGCGGGAGCAGAGTAAGAACACGGCGGTTGCCGGGGAAGGGCGGAGAAAAAACGGCCATGCCATGATGGCGGTGGCCGTTTCTTGGCGGCATGCGGTTACGGCTGCTGCTCGCCCCAGTTTTTCAGCTTGCTGGTCTTGCCGAGGCCGGGGTTAAAGCTGTTGGTCGGGTCGGCCTGGCGGTAAAACGCCTGCAGATCGGGCTTCGCCTGATACAGGTGGCCGACGTTGTGTTCGGCGGGATATTCCGCGCCGCGCTGGTCCAGCAGCGCCAGCATCTGTTGTTTCAGCCGGTGGCAGTCGACGCCTTTTTTCACCACGTAGTCCTGATGGAACACGTGGCACATAAAGTGGCCGTAGTAGAGTTTATGCACCAGCTGGCTGTCGATCTCCGGCGGCAGGGTTTCAAACCAGTCGGTGTCGTTACGGCGCAGGGCGATGTCCAGCGCCAGAATATCCTCCACCTTGTCGGCGTGTACCGCGTGGTAGCGCACGGCGGCGCCGGCGGCGGCAAAGCGGTGCAGGAAGGCTTTTTTCCCTTCCTCCGCGCTGCAGACAAAGAAGTCGCCTTCCGCCTCGCTAAAGTATTGCTTCAGGTAGGCGTAGGCCTCATCGGTGCCGTCGCCGGCCATCTTCAGCAGCAGGTGGTGTTCAAAACGTTCGCGGTATTCCTTGATGCGCTTGGGCAGATGGCTGGGGGCCAGATGGCTCAGCCCCTGCATCACCCGGTCGGTCAGGTTGTGCGGCAGCAGCGGCAGCTTGTTGAAGGTGGCGTCCATCTTGCCCTTCAGCGTGAAGAAACGCGGCATCTGATCGGTGCCGAGTTTGTCGATCATCAGGAAGGTGTCTTTGCCGTACACCTCGGCAATGTCGAAGATATCGCGGTGCATATACTCGCCGGCCACCGGCAGATTCTCAAACTGGCTCAGCATATGGCGGCGCAGCTCGGTCAGCACCGCGGTGTTGTTGGTGCCGATATAAAACACCTGCTCGCGGCTCTCTTTTTCAAAGGTATCGAGGCGCACGGCGAACACCGCCAGCTTGCCGGCACAGCCGGAAGCCTCATACAGCCGGCGCTTGTCGGCGTTGAAGCGGGAAGGAGTGTCGGCATCGACGTCGCGCACCCGCACGGCGTACTCATTGTCGGAGGCGCGCAGCTCGCCGTACTCGACGTCTTCCGGCCGGTAGTCGCCTTGCTCCAGCCGGGTGAGGATCTCTTCCGGCGTGTCGCCCAGCTGAATGCCGAGATGGTTGACCAGCCGCAGCTGACCGTCGGCGTCCAGTTGGGCGTACAGCGCCAGTTCGGTATAGGCCGGGCCACGCTTGACCAGCGAGCCGCCGGAGTTGTTGCACACGCCGCCGATCACCGACGCGCCGATACAGGAGGAGCCAATCACCGAATGCGGTTCGCGGTCGTAAGGCTTCAGGCACTTTTCCAGATGGTTCAGAGTGCTGCCGGGGAAGGCCACCACCTGCTTGCCCTGAGCAAGCACCTGAATATGGTCAAGGCGCAGCGTGCTGATAATCACCACATCGCGCCCGTAGTCGTTGCCGCTGGGGGTGGAGCCTTCGGTCAGGCCGGTGTTGGCGGCCTGCATAATCACCACCTTATCGGCATCGACGCACGCCTGCAGCACCTGCCACAATTGCAGCAGACGGGTCGGGAACACCACCGCCAGCGCCTGGCCCTCGCCGGAGCGGAAACCCTTGCGGTAGCGCTCGGTGCTGCGCGCATCGGTCAGCAGCTGCGGGCCGCCGACGATCTGTTTCAACTGACTGATAAATGCCTGCTGGTCACTGCGGGCGCTGTGCGTCATGCCGATCTCCCTGTCAGATTAAGGTTGCCGCCGCCGGGACGGCAAACGGTGAAGAATCACCTTCCTTTATAGCACTCGAGATAACCGTTTTCGCGCTCTTCGTCGCGCAGCGTCAGAATTTCCACCCCGTCGCCGGTCACCGCCACGGTATGCTCCCACTGGGCGGACAGCTTTTTATCGCGGGTGACCACCGTCCAGCCGTCTTTTTTCTGTTTGATGCGCCGGTCGCCCTGGTTGATCATCGGCTCTATGGTAAACACCATGCCTTCCTGCAGCGTCATGCCGCTGCCCGGCTGGCCGAAGTGCAGCACCGCCGGCTCTTCATGCATATCGCGGCCGATGCCGTGGCCGCAGTATTCACGCACCACGCTGTAGCCGGCTTTTTCGGCGTGCTGCTGGATGGCGTGGCCGATATCCCCCAGCGTCGCGCCCGGCTTCACCGTGCGGATGCCGGCCCACATGGATTCATAGACGTTATTCACCAGCCGTTTGGCCACCGGTGTGGTCTGGCCGATGCAGTACATCTTGCTGGAGTCGGCGATATAGCCGCCGTTTTCCAGCGTAATATCGACGTTGACGATCATACCGCTGCGCAGGATTTTGCTGGCGGAGGGCACGCCGTGGCAGATCACGTCGTCAATCGAGGTGTTCAGCACGTAGGGAAAGTCGTACTGTCCTTTGCTGGCCGGGCGTGATTGCAGTTCGTCGACGATAAAGGCCTCGGCGCGGTCATTGATCTCCATGGTGGAGATCCCCTCGCGGATCACGCCGTCGAGCATCGCGAACACTTTTGCCAGCAGCGAGCCGGCGTGGCGCATTTTGGCGATTTCATCCGGCGTTTTGATCACAATCTGTTTCACTCAACCATCTCCTTCAGCGTTAACGCATTCTCTTTCATCATTTTCTTTACCAGCTGCGGGTAGGTCAGTTCCGGGTGGAACTCCGCCAGCATGCCGATTTTGATCCAGTACTCGGCCTGCGCGTTAATGGAACGCGTCATGGTCAGGCTGGCGAGCCGCAGATCGTCGTGCAAGACGTCGGAGATTTTCACAATGCCCATCGTGCTGCTCCTTAGGTTAAAGACGATATGAAGTGTATATGCTTTATATACATTGCGTTTGGCGATCTGTGGCAGAGGCCGGCGGGCGTTAATGCTCGGAATTTTCTGTTAAAGGGCGATTGCCGCGGCTGAATAATGCGTTTATTGTAATAATTGACTTGTTTGCATCACTTTTTCAGAAGGATTTCAGGCGTGACTAAACGACGTGTTGGCGTAATTTTTGGTGGTAAATCGGCGGAGCATGAGGTTTCGCTGCAGTCGGCAAAAAACATTGTCGATGCCATCGACAAAGAGAAGTTTGACGTCACGCTGCTGGGCATCGACAAGCAGGGGCAGTGGCATATTAATGATGCCTCCAACTACCTGCTGCATGCGGAAAACCCGGCGCTGATCGCCCTGAACCACTCCAACAAAAACGTAGCGCTGGTGCCGGGGCAGGAGAGCAGTCAACTGATTGAGGCTGACAGCGCCAACGTTATCGGCCAGCTCGACGTGGTGTTCCCGATCGTGCACGGCACGCTGGGGGAGGACGGTTCGCTGCAGGGGCTGCTGCGGATGGCGAATATCCCGTTTGTCGGCGCCGGCGTGCTGGGCTCGGCGGTCAGCATGGATAAGGACGTCACCAAACGCCTGTTGCGCGACGCCGGGCTGGAGGTGGCGCCGTTCGTTACCCTGACGCGCAGCAACCGTGCGCAGTACAGCTTTGCACAGCTGAGCGAACAGCTGGGGTCGCCGCTGTTTATCAAGCCGGCCAACCAGGGCTCCTCCGTCGGCGTCAGCCGGGTCAGCGACCGCGCAGGCTATGAGCAGGCGGTGGCGCTGGCGTTCAGCTTCGACCATAAGGTGCTGGTGGAGTCGGCGATCGTCGGCCGCGAGATTGAGTGCGCGGTGCTGGGCAACGACCAGCCGCAGGCCAGCCTGTGTGGTGAAATCGTGCTGAGCGACGAGTTCTACTCTTACGATACCAAATACATCAACGAACAGGGCGCGCAGGTGGTGGTGCCGGCGGCAATCTCCGAGCCGGCCAGCGACAAAATCCGCGAGGTGGCGCTGCGGGCGTTCCGCGCGCTGGACTGTCTGGGCATGGCGCGGGTCGACGTGTTCCTGACCGCCGATGAGCGGGTGGTGGTCAATGAGATCAACACGCTGCCCGGCTTCACCAATATCAGCATGTATCCGAAACTGTGGGCGGCCAGCGGCATGAGCTACAGCCAACTGATCACCACCTTGATCGAACTGGCGCTGGAGCGCCATCAGCAGGATCGCGCGCTGCACAGCTCGGTGTTCGAGCGCGACTAAACAGCTTGCTATCCGGGCGTCGCCTGCGGCGTCCGGTCATTTCTCGTCGCTATTTTTGATCTTGAACAAGATTCCCTCACTCTGCAGTCAATAACTCCGTTTACCCACCGATAACCCTTCCATATGACGTTAAACGGGTAAAGGAGTCAGCATCCATGTCGTGGATGAATCACATTTCAATGAAGATGAAGCTCTTTGTGGCGTTGCTACCGATGCTGCTGGCGCTGTGCTGGTTTGTCGGCTCGGGCATGGTCACGCGCATGGAAACGCAGCGGCAGATGGACAACCTGGGGCAACTGATCGCACTGGCCGGCAGCGTCGGCGGCGTGATTGATGAACTGCAGAAAGAGCGGGGCATGAGCGCTGGAGTGCTGGCGTCAGCTGGGAAAAACTTCACCGCCGAGCTGGCGGCCCAGCGCAAACAGACCGACAGCGCGGTGGCGGTTTTCCGTCGTGCGCTGGCCGGCGATCGGCAGAGCGCGGGCGATAACGCCCGGATGTTGGCGGCGTTCAACGATCGCCTGCAAGCGCTCGATGCCGTTCGCTCCCGGGTCAGCGGGCTGGATATCAACGCCGCCGACGCCGTTGCGGTGTATACCGCCGCCATCCGCGATCAGCTGCGCTTTGTCGGCGGGTTGAGCCAGCTGTCATCGTCCGGCGAGCTGGTCAGCGAGCTGGCGGCTTACTACAGCCTGCTGAACCTGAAAGAACAGGCCGGCCTGGAGCGGGCGCTGCTGGCCGGCGTCTTTGCTGCCGATCGCTTCGGCAACGGCCAGTATCGCGCGCTGAGCGCGGTGGTGGCGCAGCAGGCGGCCTGGCTGACGGCCGCCCAGCGCCTCAGCAGCCCGGCGCTGGCGGCTGCGCTGGAAAAATCACAACAGGCTTCTGCGGCCCAGGCCGCCTTGAGATTGCGTGATACCGCGTTTGCCCGTGCCGAGCGCGGCGGATTCGGCATCGACCCGACGCAGTGGTTCAGCGCGCAGACCGCGCGGATTGATGCGCTGCACCAGTTGGAAAACGGCGCCGTCAGCGCGCTGCAGAACACGGTATCCCAGCTGTCGGCGCAGGCGCGCGGCGACTGGCAGCGCTTTTTGCTGATCGGGACGCTGGCGCTGGCCGCCGCCTTGTCGATCGCCGTCGTGGTCGCCAGACGCCTCCACCGTCATCTGGAGGGGACGCTGGGCACCATCCAGCGGATGGAAAGCGACTTTACCCTGCGTCTGGCGGTGCCGGGCAGCGATGAGCTGTCGCGGCTTAACGCGGCCTATAATCAGGCGATCGGCAATATTCAGCGGATTATTCAGCAGATCAACGTCGGTGCCGGGGAGTTACGCACCACCAGCGGCGATATCGCCGTCGGCAACCAAAATCTGGCGCAGCGCACCGACGAGCAGGCGGCGTCGATCGTGGAGACGGCGGCGAGCATGGAGCAGATCGCCACCGCCATTGCCCACACCGCCAGCAACGCCGGCGAAGCGGAGCGGTTGATTGGCGCCATGACGCAGGAGGTGCAGGAGGCCAGCCGCATCGCCGATGACGCCAGCCAGAGCATGGTGGCGATCCGCGCCTCCAGCGAACAGATCGCGCATATCGTCAGTTCGATTGACGATATTTCGTTTCAGACCAACCTGCTGGCGCTGAATGCGGCGGTAGAGGCCGCCCGCGCCGGCGAGTCGGGGCGGGGCTTCGCCGTGGTTGCCGCCGAGGTGCGCAATTTATCGCAGCGCTGCACGCAGGAAGCCAACCGCATCCGTGCGCTGGTCGGCCAGAATATGGAGCAAATCGGCGAAGGGGTGGCGCGGGTGGCCGACTCAAACAGTGCGCTGCAGGCGGCGGTGGGCAACACCGGGCAGATGCGGCAATACGTCAGCGATATCGCCCACGCCGCGCAGGAGCAGACGCTCGGCGTGTCGCAAATCCAACAGGCGCTGAATCAGCTCGAACAGGTGACTCAGCAAAATGCCGCGCTGGTGTCTGAGGTGGCCGCCGCCAGCCAGGTGCTGGACGAGCAGGCGGAAACGATGGCCGCGCTGGTGCATTCGGTGGGGAAATAACACCGGACGGGCCATCGCCGCTGGCGCGTGGCTACGCCAGTATTACTTCGCCGTCTGCGGCTGCACGGACACGTCAATATCGCCGAAATACTTTTTCGCCAGTTTATCGACCGTGCCCTGCTGCTGCACCTGCTCAATGGCCGCGTCCAGCCGCTGTTTCAGCGCGCTGTCCTGCTTGCGCAGCCCGAAGGCGATGCCGGAGCCGAAAATCTTCGCGTCCTGCACCGTGTCGCCGACGAAGGCAAAGCCTTTGCCGTCCGGGCGGGAAAGGAAACCGCTCTGGCCGGCGGGCGCCATAATCAGCGTGGCGTCGAGCCGTCCGGCGCTCAGGTCGAGGTATACCTGATTCTGATCCTGATAGGAGACCACCTCGACGCCCTGCGGCGCCCAGTGCGCCTTGGCGTAGTTTTCCTGAATCGACCCCTGCAGCACGCCGACGCGCTTGCCGGCCAGCGCTTTGGCGTCGGGCGTCAGCCCGCTGTCGGCTTTGGCGATCAGCCGGTTGGGAACCTGATAAATCGCCCGGGTGAAGGCGATGGCCCGCTTACGCTGTTCAGTGATGTTCATCGCCGAGTTAATCGCATCAAACTTGCGCGCCTGCAGCGCCGGAATCAGGCTGTCGAACGAGGTTTCCACCCAGCTGCAGCTCAGCTTGGCGGCGGCGCAGACCGCGTTGCCCAGATCGATATCAAACCCCTCCAGCTCGCCGCTGGCGGATTTGGACTCAAACGGCGGGTACAGCGCCTCAACGCCGAAGCGCAGGTCGGCGGCCTGCGTTGCGCCGGCGGCAAGCAGACAACCGGCGGCCAGCAGTGTTTTCAGTGTGGTGTTCATCGCGGTTTCCTCAGTGGCGTGCGGTCGGTTATACGGTGTGCAGACGGCGCGCGCCTTCGCGCAGCGTCTGGTCATCTTTGGCGAAGCTCAGGCGAATAATGCCGGTGTCGGCGCCGTCGCTGTAAAAGGCCGACAGCGGGATGGCGGCGACTTTCGCCTCGCGGATCAGCCGTACGGCGAAGTCGTTGTCGCTCTCCTGGCTGAAGGCGCTAAAGCGCGCCAGCATAAAGAAGCTGCCGGCGCTCGGCAGCAGCTCAAAGCGTGAGCCTTGCAGCGCCGCGGCCAGCAGATCGCGCTTTTGCTGATAGAAGGCGGCCAGCCCGAGATAGCTCTGCGCGTCGGCCAGCGCTGCGGCAAAGGCGTACTGCATCGGCGTGTCGGCGGAGAACACCAGGAACTGATGCACCTTGCGGATCTCCGCCGTCAGCGCCGCCGGCGCCAGGCAGTAGCCGATGCGCCAGCCGGTAACGTGATAGGTCTTGCCGAACGACGAGACGATCACGCTGCGTTCCGCCAGCTGCGGATGGCGCGCCATACTGTGATGCTGCGCGCCGTCGAACACCACGTGCTCATACACCTCGTCCGACAGAATCACGATATCGGTATCGCGCGTCAGCGCGCTCAGGCGCGCGATGTCCTGCTCGTCGAGCAGCGCGCCGGTCGGGTTATGCGGGCTGTTGATAATGATCATCCGCGTGTTGCCGTTGATGGCGGCGGCGACCTCATCCCAGTCAATACGCAGATCCTGCAGCGACAGCCGGACGGGCACCGGCCGCGCGCCCTGCAGCCGCACAATGGGGGCATAGCTGTCGAACGCCGGTTCGAAATAAATCACCTCGTCGCCGCGCTGCACCAGCGCGCTGATGGCGGCGTACAGGCCTTCGCTGGCGCTGGCCAGCACCGTGATTTCCGCGTCGGCGTCGTAGCGCGCGCCGTACAGACGCTGCGTTTTTTCCGCCAGCGCGTGGCGCAGGGCGGCCACGCCGCTCATCGGCGCATACTGGTTATGACCGGCGCGCATGGCTTGCTCGGCGTCGTTAATCAGCTGCGGCGCGCAGCCGAAATTCGGCGCGCCCTGCGCCAGATTCAGCGCCTGATGTTCGGCGCTCAGCTGGCCGATCACGGTAAAAATGGTGGTGCCGACGTCCGGCAGTTTGGAACGGGGTGAACAGGCGCTCTGCATGGCGGCTCCGGATCAAGCAAGTGGGTTGAGTGATTAAGCATCAGCCGTTATGGCGCGACAAGAGAAACTTTGTCATGCTAGCCATGCGTTCCGATCATGGCTGGAGAGGCCCACGATGCCCACGACGTTACCTTCGCTCGACGTGTTGAAAACCTTTGTTGCGGTGGCGCAACGGCTGAATTTTACCCATGCCGCGCAGGCGCTGCATCTGACGCAGGGGGCGGTGAGCCGGCAGATCCTCGGCCTGGAGCAGCAGCTTGGCTATCCGCTGTTCAGCCGCCATGCGCGCGGGCTGGCGCTGACGCCGCAGGGCGCGCAGTTGCTGGGGCCGGTGCGCCAGGCGCTGGGGCAGTTGGCAGACGCCGTCGCCCGCGTCGGCGCCCAGCCCGGCACCCTGCGCATCAAGTGCCCGACCTGCGCCATGCGCTGGCTGTTGCCCAGAATTATTCGTTTGCAGAATGAACGGCCGGAGCTGCATATCGAACTGACCGCTTCGGTGTCGCACCGGCTGGATTTTGCCGGCGAGCAGTTTGACGCGGCGGTGACCTTTGGCGCGCCGCCGGGCAAGCGGCTGACGGCGCACCCGCTGTTTGACGAGGTGTTAACGCCGGTTTGCACGCCGGGCTACCTGTCCGCCGCGCCGCAGCTGGCGGAGTTGGCGGAGAAAACCCTGCTGCACCCGACGCGCGACCGACGCGACTGGCTGCGCTGGCTGAAGGCGGCCGGCGGCGCGGCGCTGCCCTCGCGCAAGTCGCAGCATTTCGACACGCTGGATCTGGCAATGAGCGCAGCGCTGCAGGGGTTGGGCATCGCAATTGGCGATCTGTGCCTGCTGGAGGAGGATATTCAGGCGCGGCGCATCGTGACGCCGTTTGCGCTGAGCGTCGCCAGCGGCGCCGGCTACTATTTGGTCTATCCTGAACGTACGCCGTCGCCGGACGGACTGGCCCTGCTGACGGATTTTCTGACGCAGGAGGCGGCGCACAGCCGCGCCCGGCTGACGCGCTATCTGGCGACGACGGCTAACAGCTTGTAACCATAACGGTTTCAACGCGGAAAAAGAGTGTGGCACACTCCCTGATTACCTGTTTACTTTCCCGCCCGCGGCGGGAACCTGCCTGAGATAACAATATGAAATGGCTTTGTACAGTGGGTTTGGTATCCGGTCTGGCGATCAGTCCGGTCTTTGCGCAGGAGAGCGGCGCAACGCAAGGAATCAATGTTCAGCAGCGCGATGCGTTCGTCAGCAAGCTGATGAAGCAGATGACGCTGGAAGAGAAAATCGGCCAGCTGCGTTTAATCAGCGTCGGGCCGGATAATCCGAAAGAGGCGATCCGCGAAGGCATCCGCAAGGGGCAGATCGGCGCGATTTTCAACACCGTCACCCGGCCGGATATCCGCGTGATGCAGGATCAGGCGATGCAGCTCAGCCGTCTGAAAATCCCGCTGTTTTTCGCCTATGACGTGGTGCACGGCCAGCGCACGGTGTTCCCCATCAGCCTGGGGCTGGCCGCCAGTTTCGATCTGGACGCTATCGCGCTCAGCGGGCGGGTCTCCGCTCAGGAGGCCAGCGACGACGGCCTGAATATGACTTTCTCGCCGATGGTCGACATTACCCGCGACCCGCGCTGGGGCCGGGTGTCGGAAGGCTTCGGTGAGGACACCTGGCTGGTGTCGAAAATCGCCAAAGTGATGGTGGACGCCTACCAGAACGGCGATCCGGCCAAGCCCGGCTCGGTGATGGCCAGCGTGAAGCATTTTGCGCTGTATGGCGCGACCGAAGGCGGACGCGACTACAACACCGTGGATATGAGCCCGCTGCGCATGCAGCAGGATTACCTGCCGCCGTACAAGGCGGCGGTAGACGCCGGCAGCGGCGGGGTGATGGTGTCGCTGAATTCGATTAACGGCATTCCCGCTACCGCCAACCCCTGGCTGCTGAAGGATCTGCTGCGCAATCAGTGGGGCTTTGACGGCATCACCATCAGCGACCACGGGGCGATTAAAGAGCTGATCAAGCACGGCGTGGCGCAGGACCCGCGTGATGCGGTGCGGCTGGCGATCACCTCCGGCGTTGATATGAGCATGAGCGACGAGTATTACGACAAGTACTTGCCGGGGCTGGTGAAAGAGGGGCGGGTGCCGGAGAGCGACATCGACCGCGCCTGCCGTGACGTGCTGAACACCAAATATGAGATGGGGCTGTTCAAGGATCCGTACGTACACCTTGGCCCGGCCGGCTCCGACCCGCAGGACACCAATGCCGAAAGCCGCCTGCACCGCGCCGAGGCGCGCGACGTGGCGCGCCGCACCCAGGTGCTGCTGAAAAACGATAACCAGACGCTGCCGCTGCGCAAGCAGGGCACCATTGCGCTGGTGGGGCCGATGGCCGACAGCCAGCGCGATATGATGGGCAGCTGGTCGGCCGCCGGCGTCAGCAAACAGTCGGTGACTCTGCTGCAGGGGATGAAAAACGCGGTCGGCGACCAGGCGAAAATCATTTACGCCAAAGGGGCCAACATCACGCAGGATAAAAGCATCATTGATTATCTGAACCTGTACGAGCCGGCGGTGGTGTTCGACCCGCGGCCGCCGCAGCAGATGATTGACGAAGCGGTGAACGCCGCCAAGCAGGCTGACGTAGTGGTGGCGGTGGTCGGCGAGTCGCAGGGCATGGCGCACGAGGCGTCGAGCCGCGCCGATATCACCATTCCGCAGAGCCAGCGCGACCTGATCAAAGCGCTGAAGGCCACCGGCAAGCCGCTGGTGCTGGTGCTGATGAACGGCCGGCCGCTGGCGCTGGAGTGGGAGAGCCAGCAGGCGGATGCGATGCTGGAAACCTGGTTCAGCGGCACCGAAGGCGGCAACGCAGTGGCGGACGTGCTGTTCGGCGATTACAACCCGTCCGGCAAGTTGCCGATGACTTTCCCGCGCTCCGTGGGCCAGATCCCGATGTACTACAACCATCTGAACACCGGGCGGCCGTTTAACAAGGAGAATCCGGGCAAGTACACCTCGCGCTACTTTGACTCGCCCAACGGCCCGCTGTATCCGTTTGGCTACGGCCTGAGCTATAGCCGCTTCACGCTGTCGGACTTCACCTTGTCCAGCCCGACCATGGCGCGCAACGGCAAAATCACCGCCAGCGTGACGCTGAAGAACAGCGGCAACTACGACGGCGCCACCGTGGTGCAGCTGTATCTTCAGGACCAAACCGCCTCGGTCAGCCGGCCGGTGAAAGAGCTGCGCAATTTTAAGAAAGTGACGCTGAAGGCCGGCCAGTCGACTACGGTAGAGATGCCGATCGATGAAAACGATCTGAAGTTCTACAACGCCAGCCTGAAGTGGGGCGCGGAGCCGGGCAAATTTAATGTGTTTGTCGGCCTGGATTCCGCTCAGACGCTGCAGCAGAGCTTTACGCTGAAGTAAACGCCGCGCCGTGCCGTAACGGCCCGGCGTGATTCCGCTTATATTGAAAGGCATCCGGTTTGGGGGCAGGCGCGTTATTGACAGAAATAGCGTGCTGGTTCTTCGCAAAAATAGAACTGGTGTAATGAATATCGCCCGTTCCACCGTTTATAAAATTTTGGAAGACGCTAATATAACTAAATAGCTTTGTTACATAGCTTAAAAACTGATGTTTAAAATATCAGTGATCTTTTTATAAAGATGTTCACTAAATTTCAGGGTTTATAATAAATCAATGGATATCAACCGGTTACTTGTTTCTGAGCTTATATCTGCCCAGTTTCCTCAGTGGGCTAATCTTGCCATATGGCCTGTGGAAACGAGTGGATGGGATAACCGGACTTTCCATTTAGGGAATGATATGCTCGTCCGCTTACCAAGCGCAGCTCATTATGCCGGGCAAGTGGAGAAAGAACAGGAGTGGTTACCGAAACTGGCCCCGTTTTTGCCTAATAAAATCCCTGTCCCTTTAGGAATGGGCTCACCAGGCGAGAATTATCCCTGGAAATGGTCCGTTTACCGATGGATTGAGGGGAAAACGGTTGCTTCATCCCCTGAAGTTGACCTCTGTGTGCTTGCTAAAGATTTAGCAAATTTTCTTGTCTCACTCCAGGCGGTTGACTCAAAAGATGGACCTGTTGCAGGGCCTCAAAATTTTTATCGCGGTGGTTCTGTTGCTGTATACGATTCAGAAACCAGACAGGCCATCAGGGTATTAAGCAATAAAGTACATTCAGGTCTGGTGACAGAAATATGGGAAGCCGGCAGCTCTCAAACCTGGTCAAAAGAGCCGGTTTGGGTTCATGGTGATATAAGCGCAGGAAATTTGTTAATTACTAACAATCGGCTGGATGCAGTTATTGATTTTGGACAGTTATGCATCGGTGATCCTGCATGCGATCTGGTTATTGCCTGGACATTATTCGATGCTGAAAGCAGGCAGGTATTCCATGATGCTCTTTTGCCTGATTCGGGCACATGGGCACGTGCCCGCTCCTGGGCTCTATGGAAGGCATTAATTGTGATGACAAATGCCGCTCAGACTAATGTTGTTGAGGCAAAACAAGCATATCGGACATTCGAAAACATTCTTGCTGAATATGGTTTAAACCACTAACCCTACAAGGATGCCAGTTTAAGAAAGATAACAATAAGTGAAAAGGATATTTGATGGGTTATTTTGTTTTTTGTCGAATCTAATCAATAGATTATGCTCTTGCCGTACGTTTTCGCTCCATTGGCCTTCGACCCCTTGGGTTATCGCGCCGCAGACTGGCGGCGCATGTCGTTCAAGCTGTGAAGCTGCTTAACTGCCAGCCTAATGTTTTAATAACTTATTAAGCTGGCAGTTTATCAGGCTAAGACGCGCATTTGTCGGCGTGACAGACGGCGTCAGGATTTCTTCAGTAATTCCAGCAGGTGGTTCTCGCTTTTTTCCGTCAGGCCGTCGATGGCCAGCTTGATGATATCGGAACGGGTGACGCGCACGATGCCGTTGCGCGCCGCCAGCACGATCATCGCGTCAATGGCTTCGACGTGGCTGTCGGTCAGGCTGACGGACAGCGCCTTATAGGTGCGCTTGCGCCCCTGCGGTTTGGCCTCGGCGGCTGACGCCGGCACCTGCAGCGTATGCGAGGTGGCGCTGTTGATAAACTCATCTTCCGTCATGCGCTGGCTCGGCGTACGTTTTTTCATAAAATCACCTCTTTCACCAGGCTGGCGATTTCGTGCTGCGCTTTTTCGTTGTGCGCTTCATGAATGGTTTTTGCTTCGCCCCAGGCATCGCGGTAAATCTTGCGGTCGCACAGGCGGTTGCCCACCAGCTTGAATTCCGGGTATTCGCTCAGCACTTCCGCCGCTTCGTTGGCCTCGTTAATGAAGATATTGGTCGGACACATATTGAGCACAATATAGCCTTTGACCTTCTCATTATACTCCTGCGCGGTGGAGAACATTTCCGACAGGTAGCCGATGGTGTCGAGATCCATCTGCGAAGGGCGCAGCGGTGAGAGGAACAGATCGGCGGCCAGCAGGCCAGAGCGCAGCTCGGCGCTGTCGCGGCCGGCGGTGTCGACAATCACATAGTCATAGTGGCGGTCCAGCTCCAGCAGGGTCTCTTTGATTTTGCCGGAGGCGGCGACCACCGGAATATGCGGCAGGCCCTCAACGTTCTGGCGATCGTTGTACCAGGTCATGATCGATTTTTGGTCATCGGCGTCGACGATAATTGCCGTCTTGCCTTCCTTGAGTATCAAATATCCGGCGATGTTTACCGCCTTGGTGGATTTTCCTACGCCGCCTTTTTGCGAACCAATCAAAACAATCATGCTGCCATCTCTCAAGTTATTAAGCTGTTAACTTATTAAGTTATTAGCTTGACAGGTTGATAATCTAACGGGTTAGTCAGAACGAATAGCCACCAATATGCCTTAACTTGCACAGGTTGCCAAGCCGCTATCCGGTTAACTTAAGAGGTTATTCTGCTGCTAACTTATTAGCTGAGCAATTGGGAAAGTTCTGGTTCGTGTGGGGAATCACTGTATGCCCAATTAACTTAATTATTTAATAACTTATTAAGTTAATGGGTTAATGGGTTAATGGGTTAATGGGTTAATGGGTTAATGGGTTAATGGGTTAATGGGTTAATGGGTTAATGGGTTAATGGGTTAATGGGTTATTGGCTTGGTGGGACGCACGGTGCCGCTCAGGCAAAGTGTTCTATCGCCCATTCGATAAATACCCGCAGCTTGCTGCTCAGGTGACGATTGGACGGGTAGACCACGTAGGTGGGTTCCGCCGGCGGCTGCCAGTCGTCGAGAATGCTGACCAGCTCGCCGCGCGCCAGATGCGGCTGCGCCATAAAGCTCAGCGTCTGCACAATGCCCAGCCCGGACAATGCCGCGGCCAGCAGCGTGCCGCCTTCGTTGACGCTGATTTGATAACGGTGCTGGATCTCAAACTGTCGGCCCTCTTCGACAAAACGCAGCGGCTGGATGCGATCGTTTGCCGCGTGCCGGTAGTGCGCCAGCGGAAAGCCCTGCTCCAGCTCGGCAGGATGGCGTGGCGTACCGTAGCGCGCCAGATAGCCCGGCGTGGCGCAGGTCACCCAGCTCAGGTTGAACAGCCGGCGGGCGATCAGACTGGAGTCCGCCAGCGGCCCGCTGCGGATCACGCAGTCGGCGTTGTCATTAATCAGACTGATTTGCCGGTCGCTGACGCCAAGGTCGATCTGAATCTGCGGATAGCGGGCGAAGAAGTCCGGCAGCGCCGGCAGCAGCAGCTGACGCGCGGTACTGCCGCCGACGTCGATGCGCAGCACCCCCTGCGGCGAGCTTTGCGATTCGGTCATGCAACCTTCCATCTGCTCCAGCTCCGCCAGCCATTTTACCGTGCGGCGGTAATAGCATTCGCCTTCCGGCGTGACCGCCACGCTGCGGGTAGTGCGCTGCAGCAGCTTGGTCTGCAGGTGATTTTCCAGGCTGCGGATCAGCTTGCTGACGGTGGCTTTCGGCATCCGCAGCGCATCGGCGGCGCGGGTAAAGCCGCCGGTTTCAACGACGCGGATAAAGACGCGAATCGCCAGTAAGTGATGATCCATGCTGCTCCTGAGTTATGTCAGGGCGCGACGCGGCGCGCCCGTAATGCGGGTTAACACTGTTTAGCGCCAACCCGGTCGGAACGCAAGGATAAACCGAACACCAGCGCTGCCGACAGGATCAATGCGCCGCCGAACAGCATGGCGCTGCTGACCCCTTGCCAGTCCACCACTTCGCCGCCGAGCAGCGCGCCGGAGGCCAGCGCAATCTGGATCACGCACACCAGCAGCGCCTGCCCGGCTTCCGGCGCCTGCGGCACCGCGGCGAACATCCAGTTGGCTGTGCACACCGGCACGGCGCCGAAGGCCAGCCCCCAGATCAGCACCATCAGCGTGGCGCCGGCCACGCCGCTTAACAGCGGCGAGACGATCAAAATCCCCGCCAACATCACGGCGATCAAAATACAGGTAGCGCGCAGGCTGTGCTCCGCCAGGCGTTCGCCGGCGAAGGTGCCCAGCAGGCCGATGGCGCCATAGGCCAGCAGCTGCAGGGAAATGGTCGACGGACTGAGGACAAACACCTGTTGCAGCAGCGGACGCAGGTAGGTGTAAGCGGCAAAGTGGCCGATAAACAGCAGCACGATGGCGAGCAGCCCGATCCGCGCCAGCGGCAGGCGCAGCGGCAGCAGCAGATCGCGCACGGTGACCGCGCGCGACGGCGGTACCGGGGTCAGCAGACGCAGTTGCGCCGCCAAAACCAGCAGCGCCAGCGCCGCGCTGCCGAAGAAGGCGCTGCGCCAGCCGAAGGTATCGCCGATCAGCGCGCCGGCGGGCACGCCGCATACCGCGCCGACCGAAATACCGCTGAGGATCAGCGCGGTGGCGCGCCCCTGGCTGCTCTCCGGCACCAGATGGCGGCCGTAGTTGGCGGCGAACGACCAGAAACCGCCGACGCAGACGCCGAGCAGCACCCGGCCGAGCAGCATCATCGGGAAGTTGACCGCCAGCGCGGAAACCAGATTGGACACAATCAGCAACAATGACAGCCCGAGCATCAGCAGGCGACGATCGAGGCGTCCGGAGGCCAGACTCAGCAGCGGTGCGGCGACGGCGGCCACGATGCCGGGCATGGTGACCATCAGCCCGGCGGTGCCGGTGCTGACGTCCAGCGACGGGGCGATATTGGTCAGCAGGCCGATGGGTAAAAACTCGGTGGTGACCATCACAAAACAGGCGACCGTCAGGGAGAAAACGGCGGCCCAGGGCGAGTTTGCAGGCTTATCTTTATTATTCAGCATAGTAGCGATTATCTCAGCGGGTGCATGCCAACGGGTGATGGCATCTTGAAGTGACTGAGATCGCAATTTACGCAGTGCGCCGCGGCGGATAAATATCTTCGCTGTGGTTACACTGTTTATCGTGGTGGATAATTTAACCCGATGAAATGCCGATATTTATTTTCTTATTTGTGATTTTTGGATATTGATATTTCCTTGATTGATAACGCTCGCGCCAAGGGCCGATCCGGCAACTGACCTTTGACGCGCTGGGGAAGGTCGCGGACGGAGCGTATCCTCCCGCCGGTTATGTGGAGCGACGCTAGGCCTGCTGCGTGATGTTCAGCCCATCCACAATCGTAATCATCACCTCGGCGCAACCCGTACGCGCCTGCTTTGCCCGCTGATAGGCCTCGGAGCGGTAACAGGCCAGCGCGCTCTGGTAGTCGTCAAACTCAATCAGCACATGCTTGGTAAAGGGCGCGCCCTCCAACGATTCGGCCTGTTCGCCGCGCGCCAGAAAACGCGCGTTGTACTGACGGAACGCCTCGGGGGCGGCGGCCATATATGCCTGATAACGTTGCGGATCTGTCACCGTGACGTGGGCAATCCAGTAAGCGGGCATCGGTTACTCCTGTGGTTGCAGTATCAGCCTGGCCAGCGCGGAGGCTTCGGTCAGGTGCTCAAACACTTCCTGCTTCGCCTGCGCCGGGTCGTTTTTCTCAATCGCATTGAAGATGCGCGTCATGCGTTCATAACCCGCCACCTGCCGCTCATGGGTTTTTAGCGTCAGCGCCCGCAGCCGGCTGATGCGGCTGTTGAGGCGCTGCACGATCTCCCAGGCGATGGCGTGCCCGGCGACGTCGAAGATGGTTTTATAAAACTCCTGCGAGGCGTCGACGCGCTTGATGTCATCCTGCTCGCGGGAGGCGCGGTCGATGTGCAGCAGCTTCTCGTGCAGCAGTTTCTTATCCTTGCTTTTGGCGTGCAGCGCGCAGTCGTGCGCGGCTTCCTGCTCCAGCAACAGGCGGATATTGTAAATCTGTTCGGCAATCTCCCAGGTGAGGATCGCCACAATCGGCCCTTTTTTGGGCAGAATCTCAATCAGTCCTTCCGCTTCCAGATAACGGATCACCTCGCGCACCACGCTGCGGCTGACGCCCAGCTCCTCGCTGAGCGTTCGTTCCACCAGCCGGTCGCCGGCGGCGAAGTAGCCGGAAATAATCGCGCGGCGGACGTTATTCAGCGCCAGTTCACGCAGCGTCAGCGGCGCGTTTTCAATCTTCAGTGGGGTGTGCGTCATCCTGTCGGTCTCTCTCATCGGTATCACTTCCTTGGCTATTACTCTTAGCACCTTTTCCCTGAACAATGCAATGTTGTTCTGATGGTATACCAAACGCCATGCCGGCGAAAAAGGAAATCAGGCGTAGATCACAAATTCATCACATCGGTAAAAAAATCTCCTCACCACTATAGCCTATCCGGCGAAAAAGGCGGCGCAGCGCGGTTTTTGTCCGCCATGTCGCCCGCAGTTTACGGTGCGCAGCCGATCGGGCCGGGCAGAGACGCCGTCATTTTTCTCCGGATTTATACCGTTGAATACGCACTGTTTTTTTGCACATCCTCGCTTATTTTTGTCGGTTGATATTATGGTATACCAAACTTTGACATGGCGTATTTTCCGATGCTATACCCCAAATCGCTCACTCATTAACATTTGATTTACTTTTTGAGGAACCCTATGCATCCGATGATTCGTAAAACGCTGGTGTCTACCGAAACGCTGTATATCGACGGCGGTAAAGCGGCGGCCAAACCCCTAGTGATGATTGCCGCCGCCGCGGTGATTAAGAACCCCTGGGCCGGTCAGGGCTATGTGGAAGACCTCGGCCCGAAAATCCGTGAACTGGCGCCGGTGCTCGGCGAGCTGCTGACCGGGCTGATTGTGAAAGAGGCCGGCGGCGGCGAGCGGGTGGAGGCCTTCGGCAAATGTGCGGTGGTCGGGATGGACGGCGAGCTGGAGCACGCCTCGGCGCTGATCCACACGCTGCATTTCGGCAACCACTATCGCCATGCGGTGCAGGCCAAAAGCTACCTGGCGTTCAATAACACCCGCGGGCCGGCCAACGCGCCGATCCTGATTCCGATGATGCAGAAGAATGACGAAGGCAGCCGCGAACACTACCTGACCTATCAGTTCGCCATCGCCGATGCGCCGGCCGGCGATGAAATCGTCGTGGCGCTGGGCGCGGCGTTAGGGGGGAGACCGCATCACCGTATCGGTAACCGTTATCAGGATCTGAAAGAGCTTGGCCACGATGCGCAAAACCCAGCGGCTGTCTGAATTCAACCTGCAGGCGAGCTACCTGGAAGCAGGCCAGGGCGAGCCGCTGCTGCTGATTCACGGCGTGGGCATGAACGCCGACGCCTGGGAACCACAGTTCAGCGCCCTGCAGGCGCAGTTTCACGTCATCGCCGTGGATATGCCGGGGCATGGCGGAAGCGACGGCTTTACCCATGCGCCGACGCTGCAGGATTACGTGGCGTGGATGGCGGCGTTTCTGCGCACCCGTCCGCAGCAGCGCTTTGCGGTGGCCGGCCATTCGATGGGGGCGCTGATTGCCGCCGGGCTGGCGATCGACCATCCGGAGCTGGTCAGCCACGCGGTGGTGATGAGCGGCGTTTATCAGCGCAGCGAGCAGGCGCGCGCTGCGGTGCTGCAGCGTGCCGGTGAACTGGCGCGCGGCGATGCGCAACTGGACTCGCCGCTGGCCCGTTGGTTCAGTGATACGCAGGAACAGGCGGCGCTGCGGCGGCGGGTCAGCGGCTGGCTTAATCAGGTCAGTCGCGACGGCTACGCCAAGGCGTATCAGGCGTTTGCCGCCGGCGATGCGGTCTATGCCGGCCGCTGGGGCGAAATACTTTGCCCGGTGCTGGTGCTGACCGGCGAGCTGGACGCCAACTCCAGCCCGGCGATGGCGCGGCAGATGGCGCTTGCGGCCCCGCAGGGGCAGGCGGTGATCGTCAACAACGCGAAACATATGGTGAATCTGACGGACGCGGCGCGGGTCAACGAGGAGCTGCTGGCCTTTTTAACCCCGACGCACCGGCACGCTACGGCAGGAGTGAACGATGGACATTGAACAACGCAGACAACTACGTGACGCCTTCGGCGCCTTTATGACCGGAGTGACGGTGGTCACCGGGCTGGATGCCGACGGGCAGCCGATTGGTTTTACCGCCAACTCCTTTACCTCGGTATCGCTGGATCCGGCGCTGCTGCTGGTCAATATCGACAAGCGCTCGGCCAATCTGGCGAACTTTACCGACGGTGCGCACTTTGCCGTCAATATTCTGGCCGAACAGCAGAAAGAGACGTCGAATATTTTCGCCCAGAAGGTGGACGACCGTTTTGCACAGGTGGCATGGCGACGCAGCGCCGCCGGCGTGCCGCTGCTGGACGGCAGCTCGGCCTGGTTCGAATGCGAACGTTTTCAGGTGGTGGACGCCGGTGACCACGTGATTCTGATCGGCAAAATCAGCGCCTTTGACTCCAGCGGCACCGCCGGGTTGGGCTACTACCGCGGCGCCTACTTCACGCCGGCGCAGAACGCCGAATCGCTGGTCAGCGGGCCGGAAGTGGTGGTCAGCGCGCTGATTGAATTTGACGGCAGCGTGGTGATGGTCAAACAGCAGGACGGGCGCTTCCGCCTGCCGTCACGGTCGGTGGCCGGGCGCAGCGTCGGCGACAGCCTGACGGCGCTGCTGCAGGAGCTGGCGCTGCCCGCCAGCCCGGGCTTTGTTTACTCCATTTATGACGACCGCCAGTCGAACAGCCAGCATATTGTCTTCCTGTGCGCGCTGCCCAGCGACGCTGGCGACAGCGTGCCGCAGGGCGAACAGGCCTGCTGGCTGCCGCTCGCTCAGACGGCGACGCTGCCGATTGATGATGCGGCGCTGAAGTCGATGCTTAACCGCTTCGTGCGTGAAAACTCGGTGGGCAATTACAGCATTTACTACGGCGATGAGCACAGCGGTGCGATCAAACGATTTGCCAGCTGAGGCTGGGCGGGAGCGAACGATGAAACTGTCTTTATTTATCCATATGGAACGAACCACCCCCGATGAGCCGCAGGAGCAGCTCTACGAACAGATGATGGAGCTGTGCGAAATCGCCGATCGCGGCGGCGTACACACCATCTGGACCGGGGAGCACCACGGCATGAATTTTACCATTGCCCCCAATCCGTTTATCAATCTGGTGGATATTGCCCACCGCACCCGGCAGGCGCGTCTGGGCACCGGCACGGTGATTGCGCCGTTCCATCACCCGGTGCGGCTGGCCGGCGAAGCGGCGATGACCGATCTGATCACCGACGGGCGGCTGGAGCTGGGGATTGCCCGCGGCGCCTACAGCTATGAATACGAGCGCCTGATGCCGGGGCTGACCGCCTGGGAGGCCGGGCAGCGGATGCGCGAGCTGATCCCGGCGGTGAAGAAACTGTGGCAGGGGGATTACGCCCATCAGGGCGAGTACTGGTCTTTCCCGTCGACCACTTCGGCGCCGCAGCCGAAACAGCAGCCGCATCCGCCGATCTGGGTGGCGGCGCGCGACCCGAACAGCCACGAATTTGCGGTGAAAAACGGCTGTAACGTGCAGGTGACGCCGCTGCATCAGGGGGAAGAGGAGATCGTCCGGCTGGTAACCTGCTTTAAGGACGCCTGCCGCGAATATGCGCCGCAGCAGCCGCTGAAAATCATGCTGCTGCAACACGGCTATGTGGCCGAGGACGAGGCGGACGCCCAGTTGGCGGCGCAGGAACTTAACCGCTTCTACCATTATTTCGGCGCCTGGTTCAAGAATGAGCGCCCGGTCAGCCAGGGGTTGATCAAGCCGCTGAGCGACGAGGAGATGGCGGCCAATAGCTATTACAACGCAGAGATGATGCGCAATAACCTGGCGATCGGCACCGCCGATGAGGTGGTGGCGCGACTGAAGAAATATGAGCAGATGGGCTATGCGGAATTTGCCCTGTGGATCGACAGCGGAATGTCCTTCGCGCGGAAAAAAGCCTCGCTGGAGCGCTTTATCCGCCATGTAATGCCTGAGTTTCACTGAGGCGGGAGGAAATGATGGAGTCGTTTGATCTCTATATTAACGGGCAGTTCGAGCCGGGCGCGGCGCGCTTTGACTCGCTGAACCCGGCGACCAGCGAACCCTGGGCCAGCGTGGCCGAGGCGCACGAGGCGGAGGTGGATCGCGCGGTGGAGGCTGCCTGGCAGGCGTTTCACCGCCCCGAATGGCGCAATATGACCGCCGGCGCGCGCGGCAAACTGCTGATGAAACTGGCGGATCTGGTGGAGGCCAACGCGGCGGAGCTGGCGCGGCTGGAGACGCTGGACAGCGGTAAAATCATCCGCGAAACCCGCGCGCAGATCGCCTATGTGGCGGAGTATTACCGTTATTACGCCGGGCTGGCCGACAAGATGGAAGGGCACGTGCTGGCGATCGATAAACCGGATATGGAAACCTGGGTGCGCCGCGAGCCGGTCGGGGTGGTGGCCGCGGTGATCCCGTGGAACAGCCAGCTGTTTTTGTCGGCGGTGAAGATTGGTCCGGCGATCGCCGCAGGCTGCACGCTGGTGGTGAAAGCCTCCGAGGCCGCCCCGGCGCCGCTGCTGGCCTTCGCCCGCCTGATCGATCGGGCCGGTTTCCCGCCCGGCGTGTGCAATGTGATCACCGGTTTTGCCGAACGCTGCGCGGCGCCGCTGACGCGCCATCCCAAAGTAGACCGCATCGCCTTTACCGGCGGCGCGGAAACGGCGCGCCATATCGTGCGCAACAGCGCCGAGAACCTGGCCAGCACCTCGCTGGAGCTGGGCGGTAAATCGCCGTTTATCGTCTTTGAGGACGCCGATCTGGACAGCGCCGCCAACGCGCAGGTGGCGGCGATTTTCTCGGCCTCCGGCCAGAGCTGCGTTGCCGGCTCGCGCCTGCTGGTGGCGGAAAGCGTCAAGGACGCGCTGCTGGAGCGGCTGCTGGCGAAGGTGCGCACTATCGTCATCGGCTGTCCGCAACAGCCGGAAACCCAGTTCGGCCCGCTGTGCACCGCGCGGCAAAAGGCGCTGATCGAACAGGTGGTTGAACGTTCGCTGGCGCAGGGCGCCCGGCGGCTGACCGCCTCGCAGCCCATCGACGGCCCCGGTTTTTACTACCCGCCGACCATCCTGGACTGCAGCGACTGCCCGCAGGCGGAGAGCGTGACGCGCGAGCTGTTCGGCCCGGTGCTGTCGGTGCTGAGCTTCCGCGATGAAGCCGAGGCGATCGCCCTGGCGAACGCCACGGAGTACGGGCTGGCGGCCGGGGTGTTTACGCAAAACCTGACCCGCGCCCACCGGGTGACCCGCCAGCTGCGCGCCGGCGTGGTGTGGCTCAACACTTACCGCGCCGTTTCACCGCTGGCGCCGTTCGGCGGCTACGGCCAGTCCGGCTTCGGCCGCGAAGGCGGCATGGAGGCGGCGCTGGAGTACACCACCAGCAAAACCGTCTGGTTACGCACCAGCGATGCGCCCATCGACGATCCCTTCGTGATGCGCTAGCCGTCCCGCTTCCCCTCCCCGCTGCGGGGAGGGGCTGCCTTACCCTCTACCCGATAAAAAATATAACGGTGTAAACCGGAGGATGTTATGCGTTCTCAAACACAACCAAGCGGCCTGATCGAGGATAAATCCATCGATTATGTGCCGGCCTCGGAGCGCCACGGCGAGGTCAAAAGCCTGTTCACCCTGTGGTTCTGCACCAATATCGCGCCGCTGGCGGTGGTGACCGGCGCCATCGCCACCCATACGTTTGGGCTGAATATTCTGTCGGCGATGACGGCGATTATCGCCGGGCATATGTTCGGCGGCGTCTTTCTGGCGCTCACCTCGGCGCAGGGGCCGCAGGTGGGCATTCCGCAGATGGTGCAGAGCCGCGCCCAGTTCGGCCGCTACGGCTCGCTGCTGGTGATCGCCTTTACCACGGTGATTTATCTCGGCTTCTTTATTTCGAACATCACCCTGTCCGGCAAGGTGATCAATAACGTCCTGCCGGCGCTGCCTGTCCCGTACGCCACGGTGCTGGGGGCGCTGTTGGCGACCGCCATCGGCGTGGTTGGCTATAGCTTTATCCATAAAATCAACAAGCTGGGCGCCTGGATTATGGGCGCTGCGCTGCTGCTCGGCATGGCGGTGATGCTGACGCAGCCGCTGCCCGGCGATTTCTGGCTGCGCGGACGTTTTTCGCTGAGCGGCTGGTTTGCGACGTTTTGCATCGGCGCGGTCTGGCAGATCAGCTTTTCGCCGTATACCTCAGACTATTCGCGCTACCTGCCCGCCGAGGTGGGGATCCGGCGGCCGTTTCTCTATACCTGGCTGGGCGCCTGCTGCGGCACAATCCTGGCGTTTCTGTTCGGCATGGTGGCGGTCAATCTGGTGGGCGGCAACGTTGAGGCGATGGCGGCGGTGCGGCAGGCCACCGGCTGGCTGGGGCCGGTGCTGATGGGGCTGTTCCTGATCAATATCATCTGCCATAACGGCATGAATCTCTACGGCGCGGTGCTGTCGCTGATTACCGCGGTGCAGACCTTTATGCCGCGCTGGCAGCCCAACGCGCAGGTGCGGGTGCTGTTTTCCGCACTGGTGCTGCTCGGATCGGTGCTGGTGGCGCTGGCGGCGTCGGCCAATTTCGTCAGCTTCTTTATCAATCTGATTCTGGCGCTGATCGCGGTGCTGATCCCGTGGTGCATGATCAACCTGATCGACTTTTACCTGATCCGCAAGCAGCGCTACGATATCGAGGCGATTTTCCGCGCCGACGGCGGCCGTTACGGCCTGCTGAACGGGCGGGTACTGGCGGTGTATTTCGTCGGCATCGTGGTGCAGCTGCCCTTTATGGAGAACGCCTTTTTCAGCGGGCCTTATTCGCAGCTGGTTCCCGGCGCGGATATCTCCTGGGTGATCAGCCTGGTGGTCACCGGCCTGCTGTATCCGCTGTGCTGCTGGCGCAGCGATCTCCGCCTGGCGGCCGCGCCGCGCGAGTAAGCGTTTACCGGAGCCGGGCGTTACAGGCCCGGCGCTTTCCACAGCGAGGTGGTCAGTCCGTGGTCCACCAGCGTCAGCTGGTCGGCGTACACCTCCAGCCAGTTCTCTTTCTGCCGCTGATACAGCGCATGGTGCTCCGCGTTGGGCTGATACTGGCACTCCCAGCGCACCAGACGTTCGCCGGTGGCTGCCAGATCGTCGAACAGCCCGGCGCCGACGCCGGCGGCGATGGCGCAGCCCAGCGCGGTGGCCTCTTTCACCACCGGTACCCGCACCGGCAGCCCGGTGACGTCGCTGAGGATTTGGCTCCACAGCTTGCCTTTCGCACCGCCACCGGCAAACACCAGCGCCGGCGGCTGTACGCCGGAAAACTGCGCGATCTGCGCCAGGTTGCAGGCGGCGACGATCGCCGCGTTCTCCTCCAGCGCGCGGAACAGCGTCTGCTTGTTACAGCGCTGCGGATCCAGCGACATATTGATAAAGGAGGGCGCCGCGTGGTACCAGCTTTTAAAATGCATGGCGTCGGAAAATATCGGCGTCACGCCGTAGGCGCCGGGCGGCACCCGTGCCGCCATCTCCTCCAGCAGCGTATAGGCATCGACCCCCAGCCGTTCGGCCAGCAGTTTCTCCTCGGCGCAGAAGGCATCGCGGAACCAGCGCATGGTCAGGCCGGTGAAAAAACTGATCGCTTCGGCCTGCGCCATACCGGGGATCACATGCGGGTTAATACGGATATTCATCGCCGGATCGGTCTGCGGCTGCGGCAGATTGACGATTTGCTGCCAGAACGTGCCGCCCAGCACCGCGGTTTGCCCGGCCTGCACAACCCCCAGCCCCAGACAGCCAAGCTGCACGTCGCCGCCGCCCATCACTACCGGGGTGCCGGCCGCGAGGCCGCTTTGCCGCGCGGCCTCGTTGGTGACCCGCCCCAACTGGCTGCCGGTTTCCCGGACCGGCGACAGCAGATCGGCGCGCAGGCCGGCCATATCCAGCAGCGCCGGCCGCCAGTCGCGACGGGCTAAATCCAGCATGCCGGTGGTGCCGGCGTTAGAGGGATCCACCGCCAGCTCGCCGCTGAGACGGTTGGCCAGCCAGTCGCTGATCATGGTCATCGTTGCCGCCCGGCGGTAGATGTCCGGGCGATGGTGCGCCAGCCACAGCAGACGCGGCATGGCGCTCAGCGCCAGCGTCTGGCCGGCGTAGCGGTAAACTTCCTGCTCAAACTGATGGTTATGCAGCGCCTTCAGATCGCTGACCTCACGGCTGGCGCGGGCGTCGACGTTGGCGCAGGCCCAGACGGCGTCGCCGTTGCGGTCGTACAGCACAATGCCTTCGCGCATTGAGCAGCAGGCGACGGCGCGGATGTCGCCCGGCCCGGCGTCGGCGCGTTCAAGCGCCTGTTGAATGCAGCGGCAGGTGAGCCGCCAGTTATCGGCCAGGTCAAACTCCATGGAGCCGGGCACGTCCGGCAGCGCCAGATGTTGCCACTCCGCCTGTCCGTAAGCGATTTGTCGGCCTTCCAGATCGAAAATCACCGCCCGAATGCTGCCGGTCCCTGCGTCTAATGCCATCAACAAGTTGCGCATAATTCACACTCTTCGCCAGCCAGATCTTAACTATAGATGGCGTTACCGGGCGGCGAGGGGGCGGAGACGGGGGCGCGGTGACAGAACTGTGAGGCGCGCTGCAAAATCGGCGGGGCGGGGCGGCAATCGCGGCGCGGGCGCCTAGGATTGGGGAGTCAACCCGCGCATTTTAAGGAGCCGTTATGCACGTCACGCTGGTGGAAATCAACGTTAAGCCGGATAAGGTGGAAGAGTTTATCGAGGTGTTTCGCGCCAACCATCTGGGGGCGATCGCCGAACCGGGCAATCTGCGCTTTGACGTGTTGCAGGATGAAACCATCCCGACTCGTTTCTATATTTACGAAGCCTACCGCGATCAGCAGGCGGTGGATGCGCACAAGCAAACTCCGCACTATCTGCAGTGCGTGGAACGGCTGGAGGCGCTGATGACTGGCCCGCGCAAGAAAACCACTTTTATCGGCCTGATGCCGGCGTAAAAAAACGGGCAGCTGTGTTGCCGCTGCCCGTGTCAGGTTAACGCTGGCTGGCGTAATGCGGCGAGCGTGGCCCGTACAGAATTGCGCCGTCATGGCCGGCGGACAGCAGACGGGTGTTGGTGATAGCGCCAACATCGAAGCCTTTGTCGCTGAGCGTATTGGCGATTTGCGCGATGGCCGCGTTGATCACCATGCCGAGCAGGCCGGCGCCGCTGTTGTTGCTGTTCTCGTTGCTGGAAGCGGTAGCGCTGCCCGACCACAGCGCCTTGCCGTTACGCAAATCGAGCAGGCGCGCGTTTACGGTCACGCGGGTTTCGCTGTCGATCACCCGATAGCTGGTGCCGTACTGCACAATGTCCAGATACAGCACCGCGTCGGCGCCGAAGATCTGATGCAGCTTCTGCAGACTGACGGCGCGGATATCGTTTGCATTGCTCAGGCCGTTTTGCTGGAAGGTTTCCTCAACCACCGCGACCGGGAACACGTAATAGCCGGCTTCAGCCAGCGGCAGGGTAGCGGTGGACAGCACGCTGTGGCTGGCTTTGACATCCGGTGACTGGTTGACCGGCGGCGGAACCAGAATCGAGGCCGGCTTGCTTTCGTGAAATGCCGCATAATCATACGGCGCTTTCTTGGCGCAACCGCTCAGCAGCAGAACCGCTGTAGCGGCAACTAAACCGAGTATCCGTTTCATTTAAAACTCCCTTTATCCTTGGCCATCAGGAAATCCATAAATCTGGCGGATTCCGGGAACAGGCGTTTTTCCGTATTGAATTCGGTAAAAGCCTGATCCGGACGGCCGCTTTTGGCGTACAGCAGCCCCAGCTGCGCATGCAAGCCGGGCGGTACCGCCTTATTTTTGGCGCGGGAGGTTTCAACGGTCTGGTTCAGCGTCGCGATCTGTTGTTCCGTGCTAACGCCATCCTGTTGATAATACTGATAAAGTGTAGTCTGATAATGATCCCAATTGTACAGCGTTTTTGGCGCGGCGCAGCCGGCCAGCAGGGTTGCTGCCAGCAGCACCCCACTTATATTTTTTATGGTCATTGTTGCACTAATCCGTTAGTTGGTCGGGCGCCATGCGCCGCTTTCGATGCCGTTGACTAAATTGTTCACTGCTTCGCGTACGGCCAAATCCAGTACTTTGCCGTTCAGGGTCGAGTCATAGCTGGCGGTGCCGCCAAAACCGATGATCTCACGGTTAGACAGGCTGTATTCGCCGGCGCCCTGGGTGGCGTAAACCACCTCGGAAGTCTGAACGTTCACTACATTCAGATTTACCTTGGCATATGCCACCTGCGATTTACCGCGGCCGAGAATGCCCCATAGCTGATGATCGCCCACTTCTTTGCGGCCGAATTCGGTCACGTCGCCGGTGATCACGTAGTTGGCGCCTTTCAGCGTTTGTTTTTGCCCCTTCAACCCGGCTTCGGTCTTCAGCTCAGCCATATTGGCGCGATCGAGCACGTTAAAACGGCCGGTCTGCTGCAGGTGAGTGATCAGAATGGTTTTTGACTGGTTGCCCAGGCGATCCACGCCGTCGGAGAAGATGCCGTTCATATAGCTGGAACGGTTATCAAATTTACCGACGGCGATCGGGCTACGTGGCCCCTGATAGTGGCTCTGGTAGGAAGCCACTTTCGGCACGTCCAGTGAACGGGAAGATTCTGTTGCACAGCCGGCCAGCAACATGGTGGAAAGGGCAAGAGAACCCAATACGAGTGATTTTTTCATAGAAATGAAATCTCTCCTTGATGATAAAACACGGCAGCTTTGCCAATGATGAATGTCAAAAGTCCGGCGATCGCCGGCTTTCAACGCGCGTATTCTAGCAGAAGCCGCAGGGGGTTAATCGTCGGAATAACGTGGATGAATAAAATAAATTCCTTCACCTCTTCATGGATATACGTTATCTTGCTCATCAATTAGGTAACACTATCAACTAATTTCACTTTGTCATCTATTCAACCAAGGAAGATAAATACCGTGGAGATCCGTGATTTTCGGGCGTTGTCGCGCCGTCTGGTGCGTGAACTGGGGATGTTGAACAAGCAGAGCAACGGTTCGCGCTTTTCACCGTTGCAGATTCACCTGATGATTGAAATCAAGGAACAGCCGCTGGGGGTGATGGAGCTGGCGGCCAAACTGTGCATCGATAAGGCCAGCGCCAGCCGGGCACTGCGTTCGTTGGTCAGCGCGCAGATGATCGAGACGGTTGAACACCCGCATGATAAACGCCACAGCCTGCACCGTCTGACCCGGCAGGGGAAACACACGCTGGCGCTGATTGACAGCGATGCCGATAACTTTATGCAGGCGGCGCTGGCGCAGTTGGACGATGATGAACGGGCGGCGACGGTGGCGATGATGCGTAAGTTCAGCGGCGCACTGGCCGGCGCGCGCAAGCAGCGGCAGGCCGAACTGCGGGTGCGGCCGATTTGCGCCGCAGACGATGCGGCGATGGCGCAGCTGATCCGCGACTGTTTCCGTGAATACGGTATGGACACCATGGAGGGCGTCAGTCTGCACGATCCGGATCTGGAGCGGCTGACTGAGGTGTATCAACGCAGCGGCGGTCATTACTGGGTGGTGGAACGGCAGGGGGAAATCGTGGGCGGCGCCGGCATTGCGCCTCTGCTTGGCGGCGAAGCGGATTACTGTGAACTGCAAAAGCTGTTTTTCAAACCCGAAATCCGTGGCTTGGGGATGGCGCGTTACATGGTGGTGCAGGCGATGCGCGCGGCGCGAGCCGCCGGTTACCGCTACTGCTATCTGGAAACTACCGAACAGCTAAAAGAAGCGCTGGGGCTTTATCAGTCGCTGGGCTTTACGCTGCTCAGCGAACGGCGCGGCGCGACCGGTCATCACGGCTGTTCCATCTATATGTTGAAGCCGCTGTAAGGGGCTCTTTCCCTGCGCCAGCCTGGCGCAGCAACGCAAAAGGCGGCTTACGCCGCCTCTTTGCATCTCAGACTCAAACGATTAGTTATAGATAATCGCGGTGCCGTGCATTTTGTTGTTACCGGTTGTCGAGGTGATCTGGAAGGATTTTGCCCCGGCTTTATCGGCTTCTGCCGCCAGTTTGTTTTCCAGGCTGGTCAGGTTGGTTGCGCCGCTGGCGTTAACCACGCCGACTTTCTGCATATTGGCCGGCTGGCTGTCTACCAGTTCTGCGGCAAAGCTGCCGAATGATACGGTGGTAAGGGCTACGGCGGCGATGGTCATTTTCAGGCTTTTCATAATCTTCTTTCCTATCACAAGTTGAATATGGTTGTTGTTTCGCGGAGCGTTAAATTAATTAACGATCGATAATTTAATGTTAGTGTGACCCAGGTCACTTTGCAAGCATTTTTTTAATGTTCATTAATTAAATGGTGTCGGCCGAGCTTGCGGCGGCCGGCGCCATTCAGCGTGAATGGCTGGTAATGTATTGTTATAAAATTATTTTTCCCTGGTGTTGATGGCGTCTGTTGGCGTTGGAGAACTGACATTCCACGGCATGCGGCAGTGAAATTGCCGTTCAGGGCCATCAGCCGTTACCGCCAGCGCGGCGTTTTATCACAACGGCAGGCTGCGACAGCACGACCATCCCGCCGGTGTTAAAAGGGCGGGAGCTGCTATCACGGTGAGTTATTTTATTTATTTCAATTGATTATGTTTTTATGAAGGTGTACCAATAACAACGTTGGCGTTGGCTGCGGTATTAGATAACGTTCGATAACTAAATGTTAGTCGCTTCTCGACGCCGTCGCAATATTTTTTTATAATGAGCGTTAATTTAATTTGGCGGCGCAGACGCGGCGCGCAAGATGAGAGGGATTATGACTATCAAAGAAGAGGTCGCTGCAAAGAAAACCCGCGGCAGACCGAAACAGTTTGATCGCGACCTGGCACTTGACCGCGCACTGGAGCTGTTCTGGCGTCACGGTTATGACGCCACGTCATTGGCCGATCTGGTCGAGGTCACCGGCGCCAAAGCGCCGACGCTGTATGCAGAGTTCGGCAATAAAGAGGGGATGTTCCGCGCGGCGGTGGAACGCTACCTGAGCAAATACACCACCTGCACCAACCAACTGCTTGAACAGCCGCAGCCGATCGCCGAAATCATCGATGCCTATGTGCGCTCCTCCGCGGAAGTGTTTACCGATCCGGAAACGCCGTCCGGCTGCTTTATGGTGTGCGCCTCCGCTGCGCTCTCCTCGTCGTCGGACGACGTCGCCCAGATGCTGCTGCGTAAGCATCATGCGCAGGAAGCCAGCCTGAAGGCCTGTTTCGACCGCAAGGTGCAGCAGGGGGAACTGCTGGCGAAAACCGACACCGCGCTGCTGGCGAAATATGTGATGTGCACCATTGAAGGCATGTCGGTGCAGGCGCGTGAAGGGGCGAGCCGCGCCGAGCTGCTGCGCCTGGTAGATACGCTGATGATGCTCTGGCCGCGCCTGAGCCAGGTGGGCAACCCGGTCTGAGCCTGCCCCGCGCAGTCAGCGCGGGGAAAGCGCCATATGCAGCAGCGGGTAGGGGTTGCCCTGGCCGTCCAGCGGTGAGCGTCCTGTCACCACAAAGCCGTAGCGCTGGTAGAAGCCTACCGCCTGCGGGTTTTGCTCGTTCACATCCAGCACCAATCCGTCGTGGCGCGCCTGCGCATGGTTCAGCAGTGCGCTGCCGACGCCCTGGCCGCGCTGTCCGGCATCGATAAACAGCATCTCCACCTTATTATCATCCAGCGCGATAAAGCCGTTGGGCCGCCCGGCGCTCTCCGCCACCCAGACGCCGAGCAGCGGCAGATAGTGCTCGACCAGCGGCTTGAACTCCGCCATCTGTTTTTCACCGATAAAGTGATGGGTGGCGCGTACCGAACGCTGCCAGATCGCCACCAATTGCGGATTGTCCGCCGGAATACGTTCTCTGATCGTTATCATCCCTGCCTCCTGGGGTAAACTGGCCTAAATGTACGCTGAAATAGCCCGCAACGAAAATCTCCCGGCGACGCCGCAGAAAAAATTTACGGAAAAATTCGCGTAATCGCTGAATTTTTGAGACTTTTACGCGTGATTGTGCGATGAAATGCGTTTTACACTGGCGAAAAGCAAAAATCCTTTTGTATCCTTGATGGTTGAAGCATCAGCTTTGACGATTTTGGACAGTGCGCGGCAGGCGATTGCCGCGCCGTGACCCCTATTGAGGTGATATGAACGAGTCATATGTACTTGCTGAAGTCAGTAATGATAACCAGACGCTGATGGCGGTGGTTCAGCAAGATCACCGGGCTGCCTATTTTTATATTTATCCCGCTGACGCCTTCAGCGAGCGTTTTCAGGTGCGCGCCTGCTGGCTGCGCAATCTGGAGGCCGCGCCGCAGCAGGAAGACCGCGCCGCGCTGGAGATGGGGCAGCCGCCGATGCTGGCCGCTGAGTTTTGCCGCAACCTGGAAGGTGAAGCGCCGCTGCAGCCGGACGGCCTGCAGGTTATCTGGAACGAGAGCGACGACGGCGCGGCGCTGTGGTATTACGGCCAGCTGCTGGCGGTGATCCCCGGCTGGAGCCTGTATATCGACCATTCGGTCTGCTATTCGGCCAGCTGCATTAAAGAAAGCCCGCTGGCCTACCCGCTGGGTTCCGCCTCCACCAACACGCAATATGCGCAGGCCGAGGCCACCCGCCAGTTCTGGCGGCGCTGGCAACGTGAAGAGGGCAACCCGTGGCCGACCATGCAAAGCGAGTATATGGCGCGCTATGAGCAGCATTTCGGCCCGTCGGTGAAGTATTACGCCATCGATCAGGGCAAGTGGCCACCGATGGCGATCTCCCAGCACGAGCGCGACGGCATCTACTATTTCCTCACCATGGGCGTCAGCATCCGGCCGATGCCGTGGATGGAGATCCTGTTTAATGACGACGCTTCCCTGTACCGGCGTATCGAGCTGGGGATCGCCATCGACGGCCAGTATATGACCGAAGAGAACGCGGTGCAGATGGCCAGCGCGCTGGCCGGCGTGGCGCACGTGCCTTGGGCGCAGATTACCTGGTTCGGCGAAGGGCATACGCTGGCGTCGGAAGTGGCGCCGCAGGGCTATGAAGGCTATCTGCTGTCGTCGTCGTTTTATCCGCACCAGCAGTATCTGACGCTGCCGCAGCAGCAGGGCGACCCGGTCAACCTGCTGTGGGCCAGCCCGGTGTTTGCCGGCGAGCGCGAGCTGGCGCAGGCAACGCCGAACGGCGGCCATGAGCTGGTCAGCCGGCTGCGCGAGCAGGGCGTCGATCACATCTTCCGGCCGCGCCAGCCGCTGGCGTGAGCAGGTTAACCCACGGATTAAGAGAGCGCTAATGAAGCCAGCATTATTGATTATTGATGTGCAGAAGGGACTGTTTGTGCCGCCGCCGGCGGATGCCGATGCGGTGATTGAGCGGATTAACCAGCTGAGCGCGCGGGCGCGTCAGTCCGGCGTGCCGGTGATCTTTGTCCAGCATCAGACTGCCGATCGGGAACTGGCGCATGGCAGCGACGGCTGGCAGATTGAGCCGCGTCTGCAGGTGGCAGACACCGATCTGCGGGTGGAGAAAACCACCCCGGATTCTTTCCTGCGCACCAATCTGCAGGCGTTGCTGGAGCAGCACGGCGTAACGCAGTTGGTGATTTGCGGCTACTCTACGGAGTACTGCGTGGACAGCACCACGCGCCGCGCGGCCGGCCACGGCTACCCGGTGGTGCTGGCGGCGGATGCACACACCAGCCATGATAAAGCGCACGCCAGCGGCGACTGGATCCGCAATCACCACAATGCAGCGCTGTCGGGTATGAAAAGCTTCGGCGTGCCGATCCGCGCGCTGCCCGCGGCGGAGATTCAGTTCTGAAATGAAGCGGAGCGCCGACGGCGCTCCGTTTTACCTCACAGGCCGCCGCGTCGCGCCGCCACATTGGCCAGCGCCGACCAGTCCAGTTCCCCCTCACCGTGGGCGATGGCATCCAGAAAATTATCTTTCAGCACGCTGGCGAACGGCATCGGCGTATGGCTGTTGCCGCCGGCCTCCAGCGCCAGACCTACGTCTTTCATCCCCAACGTCAGTTTAAACCCCGCCGGCTGATAGTTCTCCTCGGCGATCAGCGCGCCGTAGCCCTGATAGGCCGGGGCGGAAAACAGGGTGCCGGTCAGCATCTGCAGATAGTCCGCGCCGGATACGCCGTGATTGCGCACCAGCGCGCTACCTTCCGCCATCGCCTCAATGGCGCTTGCCAGCGTGAAGTTGGCGGCGATTTTGACGATATTGGCCTGTTCCGGCCGCTCGCCGAACGGCCAGGTGCGCTGCCCCAGCACGTCGAACAGCGGCTGCACCCGCGCCAGCAGGGCCGGGTCACCGGCGGCCAGAATATTCAGCCGGCCGGCGGCGGCAACGTCGGGACGGCCGAGCACCGGCGCTGCCAGATAGCCGATATTGTGCTGCTGATGCAGTTCTGCCAGCCGCTGCGCCAGCGCCACGGAGATGGTCGCCATATTGACGTGCGCCGCGCCGGGGCGCATCTGCGCCAGCAGGCCGCTTTCCACCACCACCTGTTCCAGCGCTGCGTCGTTGGCCAGCATGGTGATCAAGATATCAACCTCTGCCAGATCGGCGGGCTGCGCCGCCAGTCGTGCGCCGGCGTCGACCAGCGGCTGCGCCGCCTGCGGTGAACGGTTCCACACCGTCAGCGGGTAACCGGCCTGCAGCAGATTATGGGCCATGGCGCGGCCCATACCGCCCAGCCCGGCAAATCCGATTTTCATCATGCGCTCCTGTTGTGAGTTGACAGCTTAACCCTAGCGCAGCGCGGCGGGAACGCAACGCCGGCAATGTAACGTTTTCCTACCGGGGAAAAGGGCGGCGCAGAGGTGCGCCGCCGGCGGGGAGTATTACTGCGCGTCGGTGATCGGCTGTTTCACCACCAGCAGGTAGGAGAGCGCGCCGATCAGGGTAAAGCAGGAGCACAGGGTCAGCGCCAGGCTGAACGAGTGGGTGGTATCGAGGATCCAGCCGGTCACCACCGGCGCGAACGAGGCGAAGATAAAGCTGGCGAAGTTCTGGATACTGCCTACCGAGGCGGTCATGCGCGAGGTGACCGATACGTGGATCAGCCCCCAGCAGGAGGTGCCGGCAAAGTGGATGCAAAACAGCGCCATGCCGATCAGCGTCACCGCGCTGGTGGTGGTGGTGGCCTGCGCCACCACCGAGGTAAAGGCGGCGGACAGCAGCATCCCGGAGACGATGCACAGCTTGCGGCTTTTGACCGGCTCCATGCCGCGTCTGACTAAAAAGTCGGTCACAAAACCGTTGGACAGCATGCCGGCGGCGCCGAACAGAAACGGAATGGCGGCCAGCAGCCCGGTGCTTTTCAAATCCAGGTGGTAGGTGGTCTGCAGGTAGCCGGGCAGCCAGGCGAGATACAGCCAGGCGGTGTAGTTGATGCCGCTGAAGCCGATCATCATGCCCCACATGGTGCGGTTTCTGAACAGCGAGCGCCACTCTTTAAAGCTCATCGGCTCCCGGCGTGCGCTGACGCTGCCGGCGTTGAGGTAGCTCTGCTCCTGTGCGCTGAGGTCGATGTCCTGGCGGTTGCGGTACAGCATGTACCAGCCGATGGACAGGGCGATGCCCAGCAGGCCGATGGTGATAAACATGCCGCGCCAGCCGAACACCAGCATCATGGCGGTGAGGATCGGCGGGCTGATCGCCAGGCCGACGGTGGAGGCGGCGTTGAAAATGCCCATCGGCATACCGCGCTGTTTGATGTTGAACCAGTCATTGATCACCTTGACGCCGCAGGGGTTCATCGGCGCTTCGCCGATGCCCAGCCCGATGCGCACCCAGATAAACTGGGTAAAGTTCTGGATCATGCCGGACAGCGTCTGGAACAGCGACCAGATGAACATGCCGAGGCCCAGCATAATGCGCGGCCCCTTGCGGTCCAGCAGCGGGCCGCAGGGCAGCTGGGCGAGGCCGTAGGCCAGCGAAAAGGCCGACAGCAGCAGGCCGATTTCCGTACCGCTCAGCCCCATCTCTTCGCGGATGGTGGAGTTGGCGACCGACAGCGAACTGCGGTCGAGAAAGTTAATGATCGCGGCTAAAAACAGCAGCAGCATTGCGGTGGTCTGAATTTTCTTGATGCGCGCGGAACGCACCAGCGCGCCGTCGGGAGGCATGGGAACGATCGAATCGGCCGCATCCGGCTCTGTGGCCGTCGGGCGGGTAGCGGTATGAGTTTTTTCCATCATTGTCTCCAGAATTCCACGTTAATAATATTTATCGTTGGGGGCCCGGGATGCAGGGAATGCTTGGTCTGACCGCTAATCAGCCTAAATGGCGCATTTCGCGTCCGAATCCGGGGAGATCGGGTTCCGTGCGGCAGATAGGCTTTTACGGTTTTTTATCGGTTTTTTATTACCGAGCGGGCGTCAGGAGACGGTGTGGGCGAGGGAGCGGATCATCGATTGTTTGGCGCTGTCGAGGTGGCGGTGCAGCGCATGGGTGGCCTGCTGGTCGTTGCGGCAAATCAGCGCGCTGAGAATCGCCATATGCTCCTCAATGGCGATGATATTACGCTGCTTGAGGTCGCTGGCGTCCCACTGATAGTGGAAATGGAAGATGACCGAGATCACCTCCAGCGACTGGTTGAAGAACGGGTTATTGGCGGCGGAGAGGATCAGGCGGTGGAAGTCGCTGTCCAGCGCGGAGAACTGCCGGTAGTGCAGGCTGATATCGTCACGCAGCTCACGGTGGCGGCGCAGCAGCTCTCTGGCCTTCAGCCAGCGCGCATCGTCAGCCGGCAGGTTGAGAAAGCGCGACAGCGCATGGGTTTCCAGTATCTGGCGCAGTTCGAACAGCTGTTCGGCGTAATGCTGGTCGAAGGTTTTCAGGCACCACTGCCCGCGTTTGACGTTGTCGACCAACTGGTAGCGGCTCAGGCGCAACAGAAATTCCCGCACCACCGCCGGGCTGACGTTCATCTGGCGCGCCAGCTGCAGCTCGCTGAAACTGTCGCCGGCGCGCAGCTGTTGCTGGTTAATCAGCTGGAAAAACGCCCGTTCAAAGCGTTCGTTCTGCGCCTCCGGCGACTGCTCGCGGCAGTCGAAACACTCCTCCTCCTGCGGCAGACGGGCGATGACATAGCCGTCGGCCTGCGGCGCCAGTACGCCGGTTTGTTGAAAGTGGGCCAGCGCGTGGCGCACCGTGGTGCGGCTGATGTTGTACATCTCGGCCAGCGTGGCCTGAGAGGGCAGCGGCGAGGTCAGATGGCCCCGTGTCATGCCGTCAATCATCTGATTGATCACCATCTGCCGCAGGTTTTGTGTTCTGCTCATCACGTCTCTCGGCGGTTTTTTCCGGCATTTAAAACCAATTTAAAGCGGTTTATTTTGGACTGAGTCACACTTCCTTATGCTGAAGTCCTGGCGTGGGCGTTTTTTATTGAATAACAAACGCCAGATCACGGGAGGAGTCATCATGGCCACAATGAATACATTGATTTGTCAGCAGCCGAAGCAACTGGTTTATCAACAGCGCCCGGTGCCGGAACCGGCGGCGGGCGAAGCGCTTTTACAGATACACACCGTCGGCATCTGCGGCACCGACATTCACGCGTGGGCGGGGAATCAGCCGTTTTTCGCCTATCCGCGCGTGCTGGGCCATGAAATTTGCGGCCATATCGTCGGCCTGGGCGCGGACGTTGCAAACTGGCGGGTCGGGCAGCGGGTGGCGGTGATGCCTTATCTGTCCTGCGGCAGCTGCGGCGCCTGTCAGAGCGGCCGCGGCAACTGCTGTGAAAATATTTCGGTGATCGGCGTGCACCAGGACGGCGGTTTTTGCGAATACCTCAGCGTGCCGGTCAGCAACCTGCTGGCGGTCGACGATCTGGCGCCCGAAAGCGCCGCGCTGATTGAACCGTTCGCCATCAGCGCCCATGCGGTGCGGCGCGCGGCGGTGGCGCCGGGCGAGCAGCTGCTGGTGGTGGGCGCCGGGCCGATCGGGCTGGGGGTGGCGGCGATTGCCCACGCCGACGGCGCGCAGGTGGTGGTGGCCGATACCAGCGCGGAACGCCGCGCCCATGTGGCGCAGGTGCTGGGGGTTGCGACGCTCGATCCGGCGGACGCCGGCTTTGACGCTGCGCTGCGCGCGCAGTTTTCCGGCATGCTGGCGGCCAAAGTGATTGACGCCACCGGCAACCGGCTGGCGATGAACAACTGCGTCAACCTGATCCGCCACGGCGGCAGCATTGTGTTCGTCGGGCTGTTCAAAGGGGAGTTCAGTATCGACGACCCGGAGTTCCATAAAAAAGAGACCACCCTGATGGGTAGCCGCAACGCGACGCATGAAGATTTCTCCAAAGTGGGGCGGCTGATGGCGGCGGGTAAAATTCGCGCCGAGATGATGCTGTCGCACCATTTTGCCTTCGACACCCTGGCCGAATGCTATGAGCGTGACGTGATCAACAACCGCACGCTGATCAAAGGAGTGATTCACTTCCACAAGTAATGCTGCTTTTCGCCCGGCTATCCGGGCGATACATCACGCCGTCGTCACCTCCCCGCCATAAAACCATCATCCCAATGTCATAAATTTATCCCTAAATAGGTGCCCATCACGAATCGCCAACCTAATGAGATACGGCATATGGCTCAGGCACTGTTAAAACTGGCACCGAGCGAATTCCCGCCCGTGCAGACCCGTACGCGGCGCAAAGTTCTGGAAGTGAAAGGATTGGGCAAAGCCTATAAGGCGCAGCAGCGGGTGCTGGACGATATCAATTTTTCTCTGCACGCCGGCGAGTTTGTGGCGGTGATCGGCCGCTCCGGCGCAGGGAAATCGACCCTGCTGCACACCCTGAACGGCACCATTCCTTCCAGTTGCGGCGAGATGCTGCATATCGATCCGCAGGGCGTGGCGCAGGACATCGCCCAGCTGTCGGCGCGTCAGATGCGCAGCTGGCGCGCCCGCTGCGGCATGATTTTCCAGGATTTTTGCCTGGTGCCGCGGCTGGATGTGATCACTAACGTCTTGCTGGGGCGGCTCAGCCACACCTCGACGCTGAAATCCTTCTTCAAAGTCTTCGACGACGCCGACCGGGCGCGCGCCATTGAACTGCTGCAGTGGCTCAATATGCTGCCGCACGCCTTGCAGCGGGCGGAAAACCTGTCCGGCGGCCAGATGCAGCGCGTGGCGATCTGCCGCGCGCTGATGCAGAACCCGCAGATTCTGCTGGCCGATGAGCCGGTGGCGTCGCTGGATCCGAAAAACACCCGGCGCATTATGGATGCGCTGCGCAAAGTAAGCGAAGACGGCATCGCGGTGATGGTCAACCTGCACTCGGTTGAACTGGTGAAAGAGTACTGCGGGCGGGTGATCGGCATTGCGCAGGGCAAAATCATTTTTGACGGCCACCCGTCGCAGCTCGACGAACAGATTCTGCAGCAACTGTATGGCGAGGAAGTCAGCCAGATCCATTGATCGCCGGAGAGCGGCTTGTGCATTTTTACCGTTACTTTTACACACACAGGGTTATGAGATGATGAAAAAAATAGCGATGCTGAGCGCGCTGGCAAGCGGCGTGCTGATGGCCTTCGGCGCGGCGGCGGCGGATGCGCCCAAAGAGCTGAATATGGGCATTCTCGGCGGGCAGAATGCCACCCAGCAGATTGGCGACAACCAGTGCGTGAAGCAGTTTTTTGATAAGGAATTGGGCGTAGACACCAAACTGCGCAACTCCTCCGACTATTCCGGCGTGATCCAGGGGCTGCTCGGCGGCAAGATCGATATGGTGCTGAGCATGTCGCCGGCGTCGTTCGCCTCGGTATACCTCAAGGATCCGCAGGCGGTGGATCTGGTGGGGATCGCGGTTGATGACGTCGACAACTCGCGCGGCTATCACTCGGTGGTGATCGTCAAGGCCGACAGTCCGTATCAAAAGCTGGCGGATCTGAAAGGGAAATCCTTCGGCTTTGCCGATCCGGATTCCACCTCCGGCTTTTTGATGCCGGATCACGACTTTAAAAAGCAGTTCGGCGGCAACGCGGATAACCAATACAACGGTTACTTCTCCAGCGTGACCTTCTCCGGCGGCCACGAACAGGACATTCTCGGCGTGGTGAACGGTCAGTTTGACGGCGCGGTGACCTGGACCTCGATGATCGGCGACTACAACAGCGGCTACACCAGCGGCGCCTTTACCCGCCTGATCCGCATGGACCAGCCGGATCTGATGAAAAAGATCCGCATTATCTGGCAGTCGCCGCTGATCCCGAACGGCCCGATCCTGGTGCGCAGCGCGCTGCCGGCGGAGTTCAAAACCAAACTGGTCGCCGCCATCAAGAAGCTGGATAAAGAAGATCACGCCTGCTTTGTGAAGGCGATGGGCGGCAAGCAGCATATCGAAGACACCACTCTGGCGGAGTACCAGCCGGTGATCGACCTCAAACGCGCGCTGGCGAAGGGCGAGCGCTGATTCTCTTCCGTACTCCGGCGTCTTGCACGCGCCGGAGTACGGACAGCCATTTTTTTACGACGGATGGACATCCACGTTGAATACCGATTTTGCGCATTACTATCAGCGGATCCGCAGCAAGCAGAAGCGTGAAACGCTGCTTTGGTCGCTGCTGCTGGTGGGGCTGTACCTCGGTGCCGGTACGCTGGCCGAGTTCAATCTGCATACCGTCTGGGTGTCATTGCCCAACTTCTTCGATTATCTGGCGGAAACCGTGCCGGTGCTGCACTGGCGGCTGCTGTTTGCCGACGGGCATACCGAAGGATCGCTGGCGTACTGGGGTTACCGGCTGCATATCCAGCTGCCGCTGCTGTGGGAAACCCTGCAGTTGGCGCTGGCGGCGACCCTGTGCTCGGTGCTGGTGGCGGGGGCGCTGGCCTTTCTGGCGGCGAATAACACCCACAGCCCGGGGTGGCTGCGCTTCGCCATCCGCACGCTGGTGGCCTTCCTGCGCACCATGCCGGAGCTGGCCTGGGCGGTGATGTTTGTGATGGCGTTCGGCATCGGGGCGATTCCCGGCTTTCTGGCGCTGGCGTTGCACACCATCGGCAGCCTGACCAAGCTGTTCTATGAGGCGCTGGAAACCGCGTCGTCGAAGCCGGTGCGCGGCCTGGCCGCCTGCGGCGCCACTCCGCTGCAGCGCATGCGCTTCGGCCTATGGCCGCAGGTGAAGCCGGTGTTTATGTCCTACAGCTTTATGCGGCTGGAGATCAACTTCCGTCAGTCGACCATCCTCGGGCTGGTGGGGGCGGGCGGCATCGGCCAGGAGCTGATGACCAATATTAAACTGGACCGTTACGATCAGGTCAGCATGACGCTGCTGCTGATTATCGTGGTGGTGTCGCTGCTGGATTACAGCTCCGGCAAACTGCGTCAACGCGTGGTGGAGGGCGGAAAATAATGTTCGAGCAAACCGTAAGCACGGAACGGCTGCACACGCTGCGTCAGCAGCACCGGGAGATCTTCAGCCAGCAGCGGCGCTATCTGCGCACTCTGGCGCTGGTCGGCGCGGGGTTTGTGCTGTACTACCTGCTGTTTTTCCACTTCTTCGGCATCTCCTGGCCGCAGTTTCTCACCGGTTGCCAGCAGCTCGGCCGCTACTTTATGCGCATGTTCGTCTGGCACGATTTTTTTAACTGGCCGTTCGGCTACTACTTCCAGCAGATCTTTATCACCCTCGGCATTGTGTTCGCCGGCACGCTCACCGCATCGCTGATTGCGCTGCCGCTGTCGTTCTTTGCCGCGCGCAACGTGATGGCCACGCCGCTGCTGCGGCCGGTCGCCGCCGTGGTGCGCCGTTTGCTGGATGTATTACGCGGCATTGATATGGCGATCTGGGGGCTGATCTTCGTGCGCGCGGTGGGCATGGGGCCGCTGGCCGGGGTGCTGGCTATCGTGATGCAGGACGTCGGGCTGCTGGGCAAACTGTATGCCGAAGGGCACGAGGCGGTGGAAAAATCGCCGGGGCGCGGCCTGACGGCGCTGGGGGCCAACGGCCTGCAGAAGCACCGTTTCGGCATTTTTACCCAATCCTTCCCGACTTTTCTGGCGCTGAGCCTGTATCAGATTGAGTCCAACACCCGTTCGGCGGCGGTGCTCGGCTTCGTCGGCGCCGGCGGCATCGGCCTGGTGTATGCGGAAAATATGCGGCTGTGGAACTGGGATGTGGTGATGTTTATCACCCTGGTGCTGGTGGTGGTGGTGATGACGATGGATAAAATCTCCTCGCTGCTGCGCAACAAATATATCATCGGCGAAGATATCCCGCTGTACCAGGCGAAACGCCAAATCGATTGAGAAACCACGCGCCTGTCCCTATACTGCCGCACTTATTCTGACGTGCGGCAGTCGTTTTACCCGCTGCACGTCATCCGATTACCCGTTAAAGGCAATGCCATGATTAACAATGACGTCCTGCGCAGCGTGCGTTACATGCTGAAAATCAACGACGTAAAAATGGCGGACATCGCCAAACTGGACGGTTTCGACGTTGACGCCGCAGCGATGGGCGCTTACATCATCAAGGAAGGCGAACCGGGCTTCCAGAAGTGTCCGGATGAGGTGATGGGGCATTTCCTCAACGGCCTGGTGTTCTTCAAGCGCGGCAAAGACGATAAATTTCCGGCACCGCCGCTGGAGCTGCCGATCACCAATAACCTGGTGTTGAAGAAGCTGCGCGTGGCGTTTGAACTGAAGGACGTCGACCTGTTCCAGATTTTCACCGCGGTGGATTTCCGCATCTCCAAGCCGGAGCTGAGCGCGCTGTTCCGCAAGCCGGGCACCAAGAACTATCGTCCGTGCGGCGATCAGATGCTGCGTTACTTCCTGAAAGGGCTGGCGCAGCGGGTGCGCGGCGAGTAACGCGCGCGGAATACGGTATCTCGGCGCCTCCTGAGGGAGGCGCTTTTTTTTTTGCGGCGCGCTAGTTGAGCGGCTGCAGATGGCGCAGTTCAATATAGCCGCGCGTCTTGCCCATCGGCGGCTGGTTGGCGGCATCATAGAGTGCGACCTGCACCCAGTCGGCGTTGACCTGCCTGATTTGCACCAGTGGCCGGTCGCCGGAGAGTTGGGCGACGGCCTCGGCGCTGCTATCGGGCGCGGCTCTGAGCACGGCGCCGCCGTCGTCCGCTTTTAGCTGATAGCTGAGCAGCCAGGGGTAGGACTGACAGCCGCTTTGCTTTTCCAGTTGTTCAATATCGAAAGGCTGCGGCGCTTTGGGCGTAAATGCGGCCTTTTGCGCCTCATAAAAGTCCAGGCCGCACTCGTTATATGCGGTTGACTCGCTAACCTTCAGCGTACCGTAATACTCCACGTGCCCCTGCCGCCGGGCGATAAACTCCGGGTGATCCTGCTGCAGCCGTTTGAGATCGAGAGCGGGCTGGCGCAGGTTGATGACTTTTCCCTTGGCGGCCGACGACTCATCCGGGAAGAAACGGTATGTCAGCTGCGGCTGATTGACGTCTTCATGCCAGATAGGCAGCCAGTAGGCCTGCAGCACGCCGTTGAACGTCTGCGCTTCGGCCAGCGCCGGCTGCACGCCGAGGGACAGCAGCAGGGCGAGCATCAGTTTTTTAATCATAATCCCTCCGAAGTGGTGCAGCCAGAATAGCAAGATTTGATCGTCAGGCTGAAATTACTGATTCCTTTGCTGGTGATAAAGTTTTGCAGCTCTTTTAACTTTTTGACGCTGTTGCCGACAAAATCAACTCCCCTGGATGAGCCAATCAGCAGGCATCCGTCGGTATCGCGGGGGAAGTTGCCGTTGTGAATTAAGATATTGCGGGATTCAGGGACGGTCGCATTAAACAGCAGCGGGACAGGATTATAGGGGCTGACCGTAGGAATACTGCTGTAATGCCATTTTATCGAATAATTCCCCTCGGGAATTCTTTTCCTTTGGTATGATTCTTGAGTATCAGGCCCGGGCCTTTCTAAGAAGTATCCTTTAATAGAGCTGCCGGTGATCTCATAGCTGCTTATCGTAGAGTTATCTGTTTGCCAGATGCGGGTAATGATAATTGTATGCTTTGCCATAATTAATATCCTTATTTATATACCTTGTCCTGTGGGGTGATGATTTCCTGATGCTTTTCTAGAGGGGGTCTTACTATAACAGGCTAACAACTGAATGAAAAAACTAACTGGTGTCCGGTGGTGATTTTCGTATTATTCTGTTAAGTATTGATGGTGTGATTACCGTTTTTATTCTTGTGCTTTAATGGAGTTAATTAAGTGGTGGTTGGTGTATTAATATTTAGGCGTAGGTTTGTGGTTGTTTAATTATAAATTAATATATTTTAATGCTCCGGTTTTCCCGTTACTGATTCCGCCAATCTATAAATATACTGAGGCCTCTCCGATGTTTATCAATGGATAGCGAAAGGTAAATACACGGGCATCTGATCGATAGGCGTTTTTCTGCACCTTTTTTGTTCATCACCTGCGCGCCGTTGGTGCGCGTTTTTTGCACTCGCCGCGCATTGTTTTTAATTAATCATTTAAAATCAAATAAATAAAAAACTGGCACGGGCGTTGCTCTGCTGGATTCAATCTTGTGTACTAGATGGAATTCAGCCGATGACCCAGCCTGTTAAGCAACACGGATTTACCCTCAGCGAGTGGCAGCGCTACTACCAGACTCAGCCAGCGGCGGAGCGTATCGCCTGCGTCGCCGCCACGCTTTCTCAACTTGTCGCCAGCCTTGACCGTAACGACAACGCCTGGATTTACCTGCCCGACGCGCGGCAGTGTGAGGCGCAGTATCAGCAACTGGCGCAGCGCCTGGCGGCGGTAGCCGGGGACCTCAGCCGCCTGCCGCTGTTCGGCGTGCCGTTTGCGGTTAAAGACAACATTGATGTCGGCGGCTGGCCAACGTCGGCGGCCTGCCCGGCATTTACCTATCAGGCCGATGAGGATGCCGCCGTCGTCGCCAGGCTGCGCGCCGCCGGCGCTGTCGTTATCGGCAAAACCAACCTCGATCAGTTCGCCACCGGTCTGGTCGGCACCCGTTCGCCGTATGGCGCGGTGGTGAACAGCTTCAATCCGCAGTATGTCAGCGGCGGCTCCAGTTCCGGCTCGGCGTCGGTGGTGGCGCGCGGGCTGACGCCGTTTGCACTCGGCACCGACACCGCCGGCTCCGGCCGCGTACCGGCCGGGTTTAATCATATCGTCGGTTTAAAACCAACCAAAGGCTGGCTGTCGAACCGCGGCGTGGTGCCGGCCTGTCGCCTTAATGACTGCGTCTCCATCTTTGCGCTGACGGTGGCCGACGCTGCTTGCGTCGCTGAACTGGCCGGCGGCTATGATGCCGACGACGCCTATTCCCGCGTGAATCCACAGACGGCGCCGGCGGATCTGCCGGCCGCGCCGCGCTTTGCCGTGCCGGATGCGCCGTCGTTCTGCGGCGACCCGCAGGCAGAGCAGGCGTTTCAGGCGGCGCTGACGCAGCTGCGGGAGGGCGGCGCGCAGTTGGAAACGATCGATTTCACCCCGTTCCGTCAATTGGCGCAGCAGCTGTACGAAGGGCCGTGGGTGGCCGAGCGCACCGTGGCGGTGGCGGGCATGCTCAGCGATGACCCCGAGGCGATGGACCCGGTGGTGCGCGATATTGTCGGCAACGGCCTGCATTACAGCGCCTGCGATGCCTATCGTGCCGAATACCTGCGCGCCGAGCTGGCGCGTGAGATCAACCGGCTGCTGGCGCAGTTCGACGCGCTGGTGGTGCCGACCTCACCGACGATCCGCACGCTGGCGGAAATGGCGCAGGAGCCGGTGTTGTTCAATTCGCAGTTCGGCACCTACACCAACTTCACCAATCTGGCCGATCTCAGCGCGCTGGCGCTGCCGGGGGCGCTGCGCGCCGATGGCCTGCCCGCCGGCATCACGCTGATCGCGCCGGCCTGGCACGATCGCGCGCTGGCGGCATTCGGCCAGCGCTGGCAGCAGCAACTGGGGCTGTCGCTCGGCGCTACCGGGCGTGCGCTGCCGGCACAGCCGCCGCTGGCGCCTGCGGCGCAGCATGTGCGCGTCGCCGTGGTGGGCGCGCACCTTCGCGGTATGCCGCTCAACGCGCAGCTGACGCAGCGGCAGGCGGTGCTGGCGGAGCAGACCACCACCGCGCCGTGTTACCGGCTGTATGCGCTGGCCGATACGCAGCCGCCGAAGCCGGGTCTGGTGAAAACGGAGGACGGCGCGGCAATTGAGGTGGAGCTGTGGGACATCCCGCTGGCGCGCTTTGGCGAGTTTGTTGCCGAAGTGCCGCCGCCGCTGGGCATCGGCACGCTGCTGCTGGCGGACGGGCGACGGGTGAAAGGCTTTATCTGCGAGCCATGGGCGCTGGCAGGGGCGACGGATATTACCGCATTTGGCGGCTGGCGCGCATATCGCGCCGGCGCAGAGAAGGAGGCTTGAGCATGTTTACCACCGTATTGATTGCCAACCGCGGCGAAATCGCCTGCCGTGCGATCCGCACCTTGAAACGTCTGGGCGTGACCAGCGTGGCGGTTTACTCCGATGCCGACCGCAATGCGCCGCACGTGAGCGCAGCGGATCACGCCGTGGCGCTGGGGGGCGACAAGGCCGCCGACAGCTATCTGCGCATTGACAAAATTCTGGCGGCGGCGGCGCAGACCGGCGCGCAGGCGATCTACCCCGGCTACGGCTTCCTGTCGGAAAGCGCCGAATTTGCCGATGCCTGCGCTGCGGCCGGCGTGGCGTTTATCGGCCCGACGGCGCAGCAAATCCGCGAGTTCGGCCTTAAGCACCGGGCGCGTGAACTGGCGGCGGCGGCCGGGGTGCCGATGACGCCGGGCACCGGCCTGCTGGCGAATGTGGAAGAGGCGGTCAGCGCGGCGGCGCGCATCGGCTATCCGGTAATGCTGAAAAGCACCGCCGGCGGCGGCGGCATCGGCCTGACGCGCTGCGATAACGAAGCGGCGCTGCGCGAGGCCTATGACGGCGTCAAACGCATGGGTGAACAGTTTTTCCGCGATGCCGGCGCGTTTCTTGAGCGCTTTGTCGACCGGGCGCGCCACGTCGAGGTACAGATTTTCGGCGACGGTCAGGGACGGGTGGCGGCGCTGGGCGAGCGCGACTGCTCGCTGCAGCGCCGCAACCAGAAGGTGGTGGAGGAGACGCCCGCGCCGCATCTGCCGGCGGCGACCCGTCAGGCGCTGCATCAGGCGGCGGTGGCGCTGGGGGAATCGGTCAGCTATCGCAGCGCCGGGACGGTGGAGTTTATCTATGACGCCGGGCGCGATGAGTTCTATTTCCTGGAGGTGAACACCCGTCTGCAGGTGGAGCATCCGGTGACGGAGATGGTGACCGGCCTGGATCTGATTGAGTGCATGCTGCAGGTGGCGGCGGGCGATGAGCCGGACTGGACGGCGCTGCTGCGCGCACCGCGCGGGGCGGCGATCGAGGCGCGCATTTATGCGGAAGATCCGCTGAAGAACTTCCAGCCCAGCCCCGGCGTACTGACCGAGGTGGCGTTTCCGCCGGAGACGCGCGTCGACGGCTGGGTCAGCAGCGGCAGTGAAGTTTCCGCGTTTTATGACCCGCTGATCGCCAAACTGATCGTCTACGGCGAGGATCGGGCCACGGCGCTGGCGAAGATGCAGCAGGCGCTGGATGCCACGCGGCTGCACGGCATCGCCACCAACCTGGACTATCTGCGCCAGGTGGTGGCGACCGACGCTTTCCGCGCCGGCGAGGTCTGGACCGGCCTGCTGGACGAATTCGTCTATCAGCCTCACTGCATCGAGGTGCTGCAGCCCGGCACTTACAGCAGCGTGCAGGACTACCCCGGCCGCCTTGGCTACTGGGATATCGGCGTGCCGCCGTCCGGGCCGATGGATGATTTCGCCTTCCGTCTGGCGAACCGCATCGTCGGCAACCATCCGAGCGCCGCCGGGCTGGAATTTACCCTGCAGGGGCCGACGCTGCGCTTCCATTGCGACGCCACCATTGCGCTGACCGGCGCCGACTGCCCGGCGACGTTGGACGACGTGGCGCTGGAGTACTGGCGGCCGGTGGCGGTGCGCGCCGGGCAGGTACTGACGCTCGGCCGCGCCAGCCACGGCTGCCGCACTTACCTGGCGGTGCGCAACGGCATTGACGTGCCGCTCTATCTGGGCAGCCGCTCCACCTTCGCGCTTGGCCAGTTCGGCGGCCACGCCGGCCGTACGCTGCGGGTGGCCGATATGCTGTCCGTCGCCCGGCCTCAGCTGCCCGCCAGCACCACGCCGGCGCCGATCGCCGCGCCGCAGGCGCTGGACGCCAGCCTGATCCCGCAGTACGGCGAGGTCTGGCATATCGGCGTGCTGTACGGCCCGCACGGCGCGCCGGACTTCTTCACCGAGGAATCCATCGACGCCTTCTTCGCCAGCGAATGGCAGGTGCATTACAACTCCAACCGGCTGGGCGTGCGCCTGTCCGGACCGAAGCCGGCGTGGGCGCGGCAGGACGGCGGCGAGGCCGGCCTGCACCCGTCCAACGTGCACGACTGTGAATACGCCATCGGCGCGATCAACTTTACCGGCGATTTTCCGGTGATCCTGACCCGCGACGGGCCGAGCCTCGGCGGCTTTGTCTGTCCGGTGACCATCGCCCGCGCGGAGCTGTGGAAAGTAGGGCAGGTGAAGCCGGGCGACCGCATCCGCTTTCACCCCATCAGCTTCAAGCAGGCGCAGTCGCTGGAGCAGGCGCAGCTCGGCAGCATTGAGGCGCTGGCGGCGGTAAAAGCCATCTCGTTGCCGCCGCCGTCGCTGGCGCCGACGGGGACGGTGTCGGCCGCGGTGCTGGCACGCCTTGAGGCGGATAACGGCCTGCCGGCGGTGACCTATCGCCAGGCGGGGGACGGCTACCTGCTGATGGAGTACGGCGACAACGTGCTGGATCTGGCGTCGCGTCTGCGTATCCATCTGCTGATGCAGTCGCTGCAGGCGCAGCCGATAGCCGGCGTTGAGGAGCTGGCGCCCGGCGTGCGTTCGCTGCAGATTCGTTATGACAGCCGCATCATCGCTCAGCAGGAGCTACTGTCGCGGCTGCTGACGCGCGAGCGCTCGCTGGAGGACGTCAGCAATCTGAAGGTGCCGACGCGCATCGTCCATCTGCCGATGGCCTTTGAGGACAGCGCGACGCTGGACGCGGTGGAGCGTTACCGGCAAACCGTGCGCGCCGAGGCGCCGTGGCTGCCGAATAACGTCGATTTTATTCAGCGCATCAACGGGCTGAGCCGCCGTGAACAGGTGCGCGACATCCTGTTTGACGCCAGCTACCTGATTCTCGGCCTGGGCGATGTGTATCTCGGCGCGCCCTGCGCGGTGCCGCTGGACCCGCGCCATCGCCTGCTGAGTTCGAAATACAACCCGGCGCGCACCCACACCGCCGAAGGCACCGTCGGCATCGGCGGCATGTATATGTGCATCTACGGCATGGATTCGCCGGGGGGCTATCAGCTGGTCGGGCGTACGCTGCCGATCTGGAACAAGTTCCTGACCAATCCGCAGTTCAGCGCCGGCGAACCGTGGCTGCTGCGCTTTTTCGATCAGGTGCGTTTTTACCCGGTCAGCGAGCAGGAGCTGGAGGCGCAGCGCGAGGCGTTCCGCGCCGGCCGCATGACGATCCGCATAGAGCACAGCGAGTTCGACTTTGCCGAGTACCGCCGCTTCCTGGCGGATAACGCCGGCGAGATCGACGCGTTCCGCCAGCGGCAGCAACAGGCGTTCACCGGCGAGGTGGCGCGCTGGCAGACACAGGAAAGCGAGCCGGAAGCGCAGCTTTTGCCGGCGGCGGATGAAGAAGAGGTGGACGGCGATCTGGTCAGCGCCGACCTGAACGGCAACGTCTGGAAGGTGTTGGTCGAGCCGGGCCAGGCGGTGGCCGCCGGCCAGCCGCTGATCGTGGTGGAGGCGATGAAAATGGAGCTGGCGGTCACCGCGCCGCGCGCCGGGGTGATCAAGCGCATCGGCTGCCAGCCGGGGCGGCCGGTCGGGCCGGGCGACGCCTTGCTGTGGCTGGAACGTGCCGGATGAGGAGACCATGATGCAACTGACCAATAACCGCCATAAGGCGCGGCCGGAGGGGCTGGCGGAGCGCATCTACCAGCAGCTGAAGGATGACATTTTCGATTTTCGCCTGCTGCCGGGCGACCGCTTCAGCGAGAGCGAGATTGCCGGGCGGATGGCGGCCAGCCGCACGCCGGTGCGTCAGGCGCTGTTCCGGCTGGAGCGGGAGGGCTACGTCGACGTGCATTTCCGCAGCGGCTGGCAGGTGCGGCCGTTTGATTTTGACTATTTCGAACAGTTGTACGACCTGCGCATCGTACTGGAGCGGGAGGCGCTGAAGCGTCTGTGCGCCCGCCCGGCGGGCGAGACGCCGCCGGCGCTGGCGGAGCTGACGCGTTTTTGGATCGACGCGCCGCGCCTGGAGGACGGCAAAAGCGTCTCGCGGCACGACGAACAGTTTCATATGGCGCTGGTGGCCGCCGCCGGCAACGGCGAGATGGCGCGTATTCACCGCGACGTCACCGAAAAAATCCGCATCATCCGCCGGCTGGACTTTACCCAGGATCAACGGGTCGATGCGACCTATCAGGAACACGCCGCGATTCTGCGGGCCATTTCGCAACGTCACACCGAGGAGGCGCAAACGCTGCTTAGCGATCACATTGCCGTCAGTAAGGCCGAAGTCCGAAAAATAACCCTGCACCGCCTGCATCAGGCGCGTTTACAGCAGGGGCCAGCGTCTTGATCACTTTCACCAGGAGTCGAATTATGCCACATCGTCATTTTATCAAAGCCTGCGCCCTGTCCGTCAGCCTGCTCGGCATCGGGCTGGCGTGGAGCGCACAGGCCGCCGACACCATCAAGGTCGGCATTCTGCACTCGCTGTCCGGCACCATGGCCATTTCGGAAACGCCGCTGAAGGACGTGGCGCTGATGACCATTGACGACATCAACGCCAAGGGCGGGGTGCTGGGGAAAAAGCTGGAGCCGGTGGTGGTCGACCCGGCCTCCAACTGGCCGCTGTTCGCCGAGAAGGCGCGCCAGCTGCTGACTCAGGATAAGGCGGCGGTGGTGTTTGGCTGTTGGACCTCGGTATCGCGCAAATCGGTGCTGCCGGTGTTCGAGGAGCTGAACGGCCTGCTGTTCTATCCGGTGCAGTATGAAGGGGAGGAGATGTCGCCGAACGTGTTCTATACCGGCGCGGCGCCGAATCAGCAGGCCATTCCGGCGGTGGAATATCTGATGAGTGAAGACGGCGGCGGCGCCAAGCGCTTCTTCCTGCTGGGCACCGACTACGTTTACCCGCGCACCACCAACAAGATCCTGCGCGCCTTTTTACATACGAAAGGCGTACAGGATAAGGATATCGCCGAGGTCTATACGCCGTTCGGCTATAGCGATTATCAGACCATCGTCGCCAACATCAAGAAATTCGCCGCCGGCGGCAATACGGCGGTGATCTCCACCATCAACGGCGACTCCAACGTGCCTTTCTATAAAGAGCTGGCCAATCAGGGCATCAAGGCCACCGACGTGCCGGTGATCGCCTTCTCGGTCGGGGAGGAGGAGCTGCGCGGCATCGATACCAAGCCGCTGGTCGGCAATCTGGCGGCGTGGAACTACTTCCAGTCGCTGGATAATCCGACCAACCAGAAGTTTGTCGCCGAGTGGCGCGCCTATGCCAAGGCGCACAACCTGCCGAACAGCGCCAATGCGGTCACCAACGATCCGATGGAAGCGACCTATGTCGGCATCCATATGTGGGCGCAGGCGGTGGAAAAAGCCGGCACCACCGACGTCGATAAGGTGCGCGCCGCGATGGCCGGCCAGAGCTTTGCCGCGCCGTCGGGCGTGACGCTGACGATGGACGCCGTCAACCACCACCTGCACAAGCCGGTGATGATTGGCGAAATTGAAGACAACGGTCAGTTCAACGTGGTGTGGCAGAGCGAGCAGCCGCTGCGCGCGCAGCCGTGGAGCCCGTATATCGCCGGTAATGATAAAAAGTCTGACCGGCCGGTGAAAGGGGGCAATTAAGCGTGCCGCGTCGCCGGCGTGCGGCTTGTCGCGCCCGCTGACGCACCGACAAACGACAGGGGCCGGACGTTCCGGCCCCGACAGAGGGGCAGCCCGATGCAATCTTTATTTTTATCCCGACTGCGGCCACTACTCTGGCTGCTGTGCTGCCTGCCGCTGTGGGCGCAGGCAGGATCGGCCGGCGATTTCGCCGCCGCCGGCCGCAGCCAGCAGGCCAAATTACTGCAGGGCTGGGCGAGCGCGCCCGATGCCGCACGCCTGCCGCTGTTACGGGCGCTGAAACAGGAGAACCTGGCGGTGGACGCCGCCGGGCGCGTATTTACCCGCCAGAACGGCGCCTGGACGCCGCTGGAAGGAGACGCCGCGCCGCAGGGAACGCCGAAAAAAGTGCGGCTGAATAACCGGCTGCGCATTCTGACCGCCAACGCGCTGGCGGCGCAGCAGCTGGTGAGCGGCGATAAGGCGGCGCGACTGCAGGCGGCGCAGACGCTGCAGCGTGACGCACAGCGCGCCCAGCGGCCGCTGCTGCGGCAACGGTTGACGCAGGAGCAGGATGAGGCGGTGCGCGAGGCGCTGCGCATCGCGCTGGCCAATCTACAGCTGAGCGATGCCGATCCGCAGGTGCGTCTGCAGGCGGTGCAGCTGCTGGGCGAATCGGGCGATCCGCAGACCCAGGCGCGGCTGCAGGCGCTGAGCGAAGCGGACGGCGAGCCGGACGCCGCGGTGCGCGCCGCCGCACAGCAGAGCCTGGCCAGCGTCAAACAGCGGCTGATGATCGGCGATCTGCTCGGCCAGGCGTTTACCGGCCTGTCGCTGGGGTCGATCCTGCTGCTGGCGGCGCTCGGGCTGGCGATCACCTACGGCCTGCTCGGGGTAATCAATATGGCCCACGGCGAGATGCTGATGCTCGGCGCCTACGCGGCCTATCTGGTGCAGGGGGCGTTCCAGCAGCTGGCGCCGCAGTGGCTGGCGTTCTATCCGCTGGCGGCGCTGCCGGCGGCGTTCGCCGTGACCGCCGGTATCGGCATGCTGCTTGAGCGCACGGTGATCCGCCACCTCTACGGCCGGCCGTTGGAAACGCTGCTGGCGACCTGGGGCATCAGCCTGGTGCTGATCCAGCTGGTGCGGCTGCTGTTCGGCGCGCAGAACGTCGAGGTCGCCAACCCGGCCTGGCTGTCGGGCGGTATCCAACTGCTGCCGAATCTGGTGCTGCCGTGGAACCGCATTGCGGTAATCGTGTTTGTCGCGCTGGTGCTGCTGCTTACCTGGCTGCTGCTGAACAAAACCCGTCTGGGCATGAACGTGCGCGCGGTGACGCAAAACCGCGCGATGGCCGCCTGCTGCGGCGTGCCGACCGGGCGGGTGGATATGCTGGCCTTCGGGTTAGGCTCCGGCATCGCCGGGCTGGGCGGCGTGGCGCTGTCGCAGCTGGGCAACGTCGGGCCGGAACTGGGGCAGGGCTATATCATCGACTCGTTTCTGGTGGTGGTGCTCGGGGGCGTCGGACAGCTGGCCGGCACGGTGGCGGCGGCGTTCGGCCTCGGCATCGTCAATAAAATTCTTGAACCGCAGATTGGCGCCGTGCTGGGTAAAATCCTGATTCTGGCGCTGATTATCCTGTTTATTCAGAAACGTCCTCAAGGGCTGTTCGCCCTGAAGGGCAGGGTGATTGACTGATGAGCCAACCATTAACCCTTAGCGGCGTGCAGAAAGCGCCGCGTACGGCGCTGACCCTCGGCACGCTGCTGGTGCTGGCGCTGTTAATCATGCCGTTTCTGGCGCTGCTGCCGGCCACGCACCCGCTGGCGATCTCCACCTACACCCTGACGCTGACGGGAAAAATTCTGTGTTACGCCGTGGTGGCGGTGGCGCTGGATCTGGTGTGGGGCTACGCCGGGCTGCTGTCGCTCGGCCACGGCCTGTTCTTTGCCCTCGGCGGCTATGCGATGGGCATGTACCTGATGCGTCAGGCGGCCGGCGACGGCCTGCCGGCGTTTATGTCGTTTCTGTCGTGGAGCGAACTGCCGTGGTTCTGGAGCGGCACGCAATATTTTGCCTGGGCATTGTGCCTGATCGTGCTGGCGCCGGGCGTGCTGGCGCTGGTGTTCGGCTACTTCGCCTTCCGCTCAAAAATCAAAGGGGTGTACTTCTCCATCATGACGCAAGCGCTGACCTACGCCGGCATGCTGCTGTTTTTCCGTAACGAAACCGGCTTCGGCGGCAATAACGGCTTTACCGGCTTCACCACGCTGCTGGGGGCGCCGATTACGGCGACCGGCACCCGCGTGGCGCTGTTTCTGGCGACGGTGCTGCTGCTGATCGTCAGCCTGGGATTGGGGTTTGCGCTGGCGCGCAGTAAATTCGGCCGCGTGCTGACGGCGGTGCGCGACGCGGAGAACCGCCTGACGTTCTGCGGCTATCAGCCGCGCGGCTTCAAGCTGTTTGTCTGGACGCTGTCGGCGGTGCTGTGCGGGCTGGCCGGTGCGCTGTATGTGCCGCAGGTGGGCATTATCAATCCCGGCGAGATGTCGCCCACCAACTCGATCGAGGCCGCCATCTGGGTGGCGCTGGGCGGACGCGGCACGTTGGTCGGGCCGCTGCTCGGCGCGGGCATCGTCAACGGCGCCAAGAGCTGGTTCACCGTGGCGATGCCGGAGTACTGGCAGCTGTTCCTCGGGCTGATGTTTATCGTGGTGACGCTGTTTCTGCCGCAGGGCGTGATTGGCCTGCTGCGCCGGAGGAAATCATCATGAACGCCATGCAAATGACCGATGAGCTGTTTACCCATCCGCTGCCGGCCGATAAGCGCCGCGGGCAGACCGATCCGGTGCTGCAGCTGGAGAGCATCAACGTCAGCTTCGACGGCTTCCATGCGCTGCGCGATCTGTCGCTGCAGATCGGCGTCGGCGAACTGCGCTGTGTGATCGGGCCGAACGGCGCGGGCAAAACCACGCTGATGGATGTGATCACCGGCAAAACGCGGCCGGACAACGGGCGGGTGTTTTACGATCAGACGCGCGATCTGACGGCGATGGATCCAATCCGGATCGCGCAGGCCGGCATTGGCCGCAAGTTTCAAAAACCGACGGTGTTTGAAGCGCTGACGGTGTTTGAGAACCTGGAGATCGCGCAGAAGAACCCCAAGTCGGTGTGGGCCTGCCTGCGCGCCAGACTGAGCGGCGAGCAGCGCGACCGCATCGAGCAGATGCTGCAGACGCTGCGGCTGACCAGCCAGCGTCACCGGCCGGCAGGGCTGCTGTCGCACGGCCAGAAGCAGTTTCTGGAAATCGGCATGCTGCTGGTGCAGGAGCCGCATCTGCTGCTGCTGGATGAGCCGGCGGCCGGCATGACCGATGCGGAAACCGAATACACCGCCGAACTGTTCAAATCCCTGGCGGGCAGCCATTCGCTGATGGTGGTGGAGCACGATATGGGATTTGTCGAAGCCATCGCCGATCGCGTGACGGTGCTGCATCAGGGGCAGGTGCTGGCGGAAGGTTCGCTGGCGCAGGTGCAGGCTGACGAACGGGTGATTGAGGTCTATCTGGGCCGCTGAGGCGCATTAAAGAGGAAAGCGTGATGTTGCAAGTGAACGAGCTGAACCAATATTACGGCGGCAGCCATATTCTGCGCGGCGTCTCTTTTGAGGCGCGGATTGGCGAAGTGACCTGCCTGCTGGGGCGAAACGGCGTGGGTAAAACCACCCTGCTGAAATGCCTGATGGGACTGCTGCCGGCGAAAAGCGGCGACATCTGCTGGCAGGGACAGCGCATCAATGGGCGCAAAACCCATCAGCGGGTGCAGGCCGGCATCGCCTATGTGCCGCAGGGGCGCGAGATTTTCCCACGGCTGACGGTGGAGGAGAACCTGCTGATGGGGCTGTCGCGCTTTGCCGCCGCAGAGGCGAAACGCGTGCCGGACAGCATTTATCAGCTGTTTCCGGTACTGGCGCAGATGAAGCACCGGCGCGGCGGCGATCTGTCCGGCGGCCAGCAGCAACAGCTGGCGATCGGCCGGGCGCTGGCCTGCCGGCCGAGCCTGCTGATCCTGGATGAGCCCACCGAAGGCATTCAGCCGTCGGTGATTAAAGAGATCGGCGCGGTCATCAAACAGCTGGCGGCTCAGGGGGAGATGGCGATCCTGCTGGTGGAGCAGTTTTATGATTTTGCCGCCGAACTGGCGGACAGCTATCTGGTGATGGCGCGCGGCAGCATTGTGCAGCGCGGCGCGGGCGCCGATATGGAGCAGGAGGGCGCCAGGGCGCTGGTGGCGATTTAAACGACCCGCCGCCGCGATGGAAACGTCCGGCGGCGGGCACGGCGGGGTTACTTGGTGGCTATCGGCTGCTTGCCGTCCAGCAGGCCCCATTCGCTCCAGGAGCCGTCATACAGCCTGACCTGCGGCGCGTCCAGCGACAGCAGGCCGAACGCCAGTACCGCCGCGGTAACGCCGGAGCCGCAGCTGACGATGATCGGGCCGTTAATATCGACGCCTTTGGCGCTGAAGGTTTCCCGCAGCGCCACCAGCGATTTGACGCGGCCGTTTTCCAGCAGCTCGCCGTAGGGAATATTGATGCTGCCGGGAATATGGCCGCGGTGCAGGCCGGGACGCGGTTCCGGCGCGTCGCCGTAGAAGCGGGCGGCGGCGCGCGCGTCGAGGATCTGGATATCGCTGCCCAGCGCCTGCTCCACCTGCGCCATGTCAACCACCGCCGCCGGGTTGAAGCTGGCGTTAAACACGGCGGCCGGCCGTTTGGCGGGGCCGCTTTCCAGCGCGTTGCCGCGCGCCGTCCAGCCGCTCATCCCCTCGTCCAGCACGTAAACCCGTTTGGCGCCGAAGTTGCGGAAGGTCCACCAGCCGCGCGGGGCGGAAAACTGGTTGCCTTCATCATAGAACACCAGCGTGCTGTTTTCGCTGATGCCCAGCTCGCCTGCTGCGCGGCTGAAGGCCTCGGCGTCCGGCAGCATATGCGGCAGCGTGCTGCTTTTGTCGGCGACGTCGTCGATATCGAAATAGACCGCGCCCGGCAGATGCCCGCGCTCAAATTCGGCGCGCATATCTTTTTTCGGCGTCAGGCCCGCCGGCGACATGCGCACGTCGACCAGCACCAGATCGGCATCGTGGAGATGTTGTTCAAGCCATTGTGGGGTAACCAGAAAAGGAGAGTTCATTGTGATTGTTCGTCCGTCATGAAAACCGATTTTTACTATACCCTAAATTGCCCCGCTTGCATTATGGCGCGCTCGTCCAGGCTACCCTTGTCACCCCAATTAATGGACATTCACAAACAGGATCGGTCTGATTGTCTTGAGTGATCTTTAACCATTAATATGAGGGGTTTTAACGACATGGAGAGTTAAATTAATGCAAATTTGCAGAATGGATTATAACGATGTGTCCGCCGACAGACGGCGTTTAAAACTCCACGTTTACGGAGTAGGCGTGTTCCCGGTATTCAGTGGTGTAGAGCCAGTCACCAACATAGCGCAATGCGCCTATAAGAAGAATGCAGCGCTGCCGGTTGGCACTTATTGGATAGTCGATCGCCCATCGGGAAGCCTCCGTAATCGGCTACAGACTTTATTAAGGATTTCAAGAACGGCACCAATCATGATGAATGGTTTGGCCTCTATAGCGCCAGTACCATGAGTGATTCTGTGTTTGTTTACGGTTCAGAACGTGGAGCGTTTAGGCTTCATCCCTTACGACCTGATGGCAGCGGAGAGTCACACGGTTGCATAACTTTCTATAACATCCCAGACTTTCAACTTGTTAGGAAATCACTACTTCAGCGAAAGAAGATCCAGGTTCCCGGTGGGCGCGGACTCATGTCTTATGGCAGGGTTGAAGTGATGGGAAGGGCTGATTATGCGTCATGCGACATTGATTAATCTATGCATTTGGCTTGCCTGTCTTGTCGCGGCATTCTTCATTGTATTGTTTCCGCTGGGTGGCCTACTGGATTACCTGTCACAAGCCACCAATCATGTATTGAATATTACAGGGTTAGGCTTTGCTGACGGTGAGGCCGATCCCTCATTCCTCTGGGTGCTGGCGGCGCTTATGCTGGTTGTAGCGGCTATTCTGGTGAGTGTGGTCAATTGGGTCAGGGGTAGGTTCAGGTAGGCAAAGGGAAGGACGCCCAGATCGCCCTGATGCACCATTCTTAATCCTTTGCATCAGCCGCGGCCTGAAACATGTCGCAAACTGCACGCAGCAGGATCATAGCCAGTGCACTGAATTTCAAAAAACCGTCACGCGGGGAAGATTGCTGACGAAATAGTCCGGCCTGCGGGTGATAAGGTCAGGACAACCGTCGTATGAAGAACACGATGACGTAAAGCTGGGCGGCTATTGAGGCGGAGGAAAGATGATGGCGGAGCAGGATTTTGGCGGTGCAAAGATCGCGCTGCTGCATCAGGGACAGGTGCTGGTCTACCGGCGCGACTGCCGTGACGATATACCGTGGCCCGGCCAGTGGGATCTGCCCGGCGGCGGGCGCGAAGGGGCGGAGACGCCGCTGCAGTGCGTGCAGCGGGAAACCTACGAGGAGTTCGGCCTGACGATCGCCGCCGCCCAGGTGCGCGAGCAGCGTCGTTATTCCGGACGGCAACCGGGGGACGCGGCCACCTGGTTTATGCTGGGCGATCTCAGCGCGCGGCAGATCGCCGCCGTGCGCTTTGGCGATGAAGGCCAGTATTGGCGCATGATGCCGATAGAGGAATTTATTCACCACCCGCAGGGGATTGCCCATCTGCGTCAGCGGCTGGCGGCGCTGCTTGCCGCTCGTACTCGCTGACGCGGGCGACCAGCGCTGCGATCTGCCGGTCGGAAAACACCTCAATGCCCTGTTGCCGCAGCAGGGCGGCGGTAACCCCGCTGCCGGGTTTGCTTTGGCCGCTGAAGCTGCCATCGTAGATCAGCTGGCTGCCGCAGGAGGGGCTGCCGTCGGTCAGCAGCGCAAAGCGGCAATCGTGGCGGCGTGCGGTCTCCAGCGCCAGCTGCGCGCCCAGCAGGTAGGGGGCGGTAACGTCGGCACCGGTGGTTTCACGCACCTGCGCCCGCTGGGCGAGCACCGCAGTGCCGTCGGCATCGGGGCTGATTTCCGCCGCCGGACGCGGGGTGGAGAAGCCCGCCGCCAGCTCCGGACAACACACCACCAGGCGTCCCTCGCGCTGCCAGCGCGCCAGCGTGGCGTCCAGCAGCGGCTTATCGGAACCGTTATAGCGTACTTTGAAACCGGCCAGGCAGGCGCTGATTAAAATCTTCGGCGACATTCATCTTATCTCTGTGGATCGTGACGGTTGTGCGGACGACGCGCGTCCGCACGCGCGGTTTTATCCTAACAGAAGCGGCGTGACGGCGCATGCCCTGGCGCTGCGGATAACGTGAAACAGATGTACCGTTTTTGCCGTTAATTTGATGCGCTTCCGCATCGGCGCGATCGCCGTTTCAGCCGTTCATACGGGAACCATGAACGGCGTCACGAATATCAGTTTTATTACCTCGGCCGCTTGTTGTTGGAATATTAATTCCATATAAATCTTCTTTAGATTTTTTATTTCACAAGAAGGGATCGCCGAGTCGTTCGGCAGGTCAGGCGGGAGGAAGAGAGGATGAAACAGGTTCGTATCGGATTGATCGGCACCGGCTATATCGGCCGCTGCCATGCCATTGCCTATGCGCAGGCGGGCACGGTATTCCCGCTGAAAGGGGAGCTGGTGCTGGAGATGCTGGCGGAAGTGACGCCGGAGCTGGCGCGTCAGCGCGCCGCGGAGTTCGGCTTTGCACGCGCCACCGACGACTGGCGGCAGCTGGTGGCCGACCCGGCAATTGACGTGGTGGATATCTGCGCGCCGAACTTTCTGCACAAGGAGATGGCGCTGGAGGCGATTCGCCACGGCAAACACGTCTATTCAGAGAAACCGCTGGCGCTGGACGCCCGCGACGCGGCGGAAATGGTGCTGGCGGCGCGCCAGCGCGGGGTGAAAACCCTGGTGGGCTTTAACTATATGAAGAACCCCACCAGCCAGCTGGCGCGTGAAATCATCGCCAACGGCGAGATTGGCGAAGTGGTGCATTTTTACGGCACCCATAATGAGGATTATCTGGCGGATCCGCGCACGCCGATTGACTGGCACTGCCGCAAGGCCAGCGCCGGATTGGGGGCGCTGGGGGATCTGGCGGCGCATATCGTCAATATGGCGCACTATCTGGTGGGCGATATCAGCGCGGTGTCCGGTGATATGCAGACGGTGATCAAACAGCGTCCGGATCCGAACGACCCATCAAGGCTGTGCACGGTGGAGAACGAGGATCAGGCCAGCGCGCTGGTGCGCTTCGCCAATGGGGCGATGGGCACCATTGAAACTTCACGTATCGCCTGCGGCCGCAAAATGGGGCTGACCTATGTGGTGACCGGCACCAAAGGCACGCTCAGCTATACCCAGGAGCGGATGGCGGAGCTGAAGCTGTACCGCCACGACGAACCGGCGGAGCGGCAGGGGTTTAAAACCCTGCTAGTGGGGCCGAAACACCCGGACTACGCGGCCTTCTGCATCAGCGCCGGTCACGGTATCGGCTTTAACGATCAGAAAACCGTAGAGGTGCGTGATTTGGTCAACGGCATCGCTGCCGGCGATCGCATGTGGCCGGATTTTGAGGAGGGCTGGAAGGTCTCCTGCGTGCTGGACGCCATCGCCGAATCCGCCGGGCAGCGCAGTTGGGTGGAGGTGCAGGATCGGTTAAATTACTAACTGAACAACTTGATAGCTTAATAACTTGTCAACTTATTTTGTTATCAGCTTGGCAGGCTGCCGCGTTATCAGGCCGGCAGCCTGCCCCGTCAGACAAACGGGTAATGCACGCTGTGTGGAGGACTTAAACCGGGCGGAAATCCTCGGCGTCGACGTCATAGCCGGCCGGCTCCCAGCGGATGGCCAGCAGGGCAACCAGCCCGACCAGCGGCGCCAGGGCAATCACCCAGAACACGCCGGTGCCCAGCGCGGCGGACAGCACCGGAAACAGGAACAGCGACAGCGTGGAGCTGGCGCGCATCAGCGTCTGGTTAAAACCGACGCCGACGCCGCGCAGCGAGGTGGGGTAGCTCAGCGAGGCGAAGGTCATGCTGTGCGAACCGGGGCCGAAGCCTTGGCCGAGCAGGAACAGCGCCAGCATGCCGATGGAGAAGGCCGCTTCGCCGCCGTCGTCCGGCAGGCCGACCAGCGCCAGCCCAAGCAGCGCCGCCAGCTGGCAGGCGTAGCCCAGCACCGTCATTTTCCAGGCGCCGAAGGTCGGCACCAGACGCACCGCCAGCAGGCCGCCGGCGAAGGCGAACAGCAGGTTCAGCGCCAGCGACACCAGAATGGTGCTGAGCATCGACTGGGCCAAAAAGGTGGAGAGGATCACCGGCAGGCCGAAGGCGACGGCGTTATAGGCAAAGGAAGAGGCGATGGCGATGGTGGTCGCCAGCACGGTGCGCCGCAGGTACACCCCTTTCAGCAGTTCGCCGTAGTTGCGCCAGGCCGCGCGTCTGGCCGGCGCCGCCGGCGTGCGCTCGGCCTCTTCGGCCACCTGGGCATGGATATTGTAGGAGCGGCGCAGGATGGCGGCGGCGCCCTGCAGATCGCCCTGATTGGCGGCCCACACCGGCGATTCGCTCATATAGCGGCTGCGGATGGCGATAATCAACAGGGCGGGCACCGCGCCGAAGCCGAGGATCAGCCGCCACAGCCAGTCGGTGTGGCCGTCCGGCAGCACCGCATACAGCAGCAGCACCAACAGGTAGGAAATACTGATCGCCGCATACCAGGTCGGGCACCACATGGCGATGCGCGCCGCCTTGTTGCCGCGGCCGGACAGGCGGGAGAATTCGGCCAGAAACGCCATGGCGACCGGCAGATCGATGCCGACTCCCAGCCCCATCACGAAACGCGCGCCGCCGAGCACCCACTCATTCGGCGCAAAGGCGCAGGCCAGCGCCGCCACCACAAAGAAAAACATATCGGCCATAAATACCCGGTAGCGGCCGATTTTATCGGTCAGGTAGCCGCCGATAAAGGCGCCGATAATTGCGCCGAAGGTAATGGCCGAGGCCACCAGCCCGGTGCCGGTGGGGGACAGGCTGAACTCGCGCGCCACGTCCTTGATGCCGAACGCCAGCGCGCCCAGATCGTACGCGTCGAGAAACACGCCGCCCAGCGCGATGGCGACCACGATGCGCGCATCGCTGCGTTTGGCCGCGCCGCTGTTGACCAGCCGCGAGACGTCGGCGGCATTGCGGATGGTGACGCTTGCTGCGCCGGCGCTGTCGGCGTTCCCTGCAGAAGAAGGTGCGGCAGAGGGGGCCGCTATGTCTGTCGTCATAATAATAATTTTCTGATAGGCAAAGCATCGAGCTTAGCGGCGCGCACGCGGGGAAAACCAATGCTTTCTGGTTATAAGCATACAACCGGAAGATGTTGAAAAATCATCATGTTAAATAATATTTAACCGTTGACTCCGCAGGGATTAGTCAAAGCGAATCACCGCTTTGATCGCCTCGCCCGTCTGGGCGGCGTCCAGCGCCTGATTGATGGCCCCGAACGGGTAGAAGCGCAGCAGCCGGTCAAAGGGAAAATGGCCGCTGCGCCACTGCGCGATCAGATAAGGGATAAACTGTTGCGGCACGGCATCACCCTGAATCACGCTGATAATCCGCCGATCGTGAGAAAATTTCACCACGCCGCCGCCGGTCAGCAGCGCCAGCGTGCCGCCACGGCGTAGCCGCTGCCATGCCGCCTGTATGACGCCGTGTTCGCCGGTGGTGTCGATCACCGCATCCAGCGCGGGCAGCTGCGCAATCTGCCGCACGTCGCTCAGCGTTTGCGTAGCCCCCAGTTCGCCGGCGCAGGCCAGACGCTGGCGCTGATGGTCCAGCGCGACGATGGCGGCGGCGCCGCGTAGTTTTGCCGCCATCACCGCCGCCAGACCGACGGGGCCGACGCCGAGGATCAGCAGCCGCTGGCCGGCCTGCAGGTTCAGCGAATTGATCACCGTCCCGGCGCCGGTCTGCAGCCCGCAGCCGAGCGGCGCCAGGGTGGCCAGCGGCAGATCGCCTGCGACCCGCACCAGGTTGCGCTCGTTTGCCAGCGCGTGGGTGGCGAAGGCGGACTGGCCGAAGAAGTGGCCGTGCAGCGGCGGCAGATAACCGCTGCTGCCGTCCAGCCGCTGGAAGTCGAAGTTAAGCCGCCAGAAGTGTTCGCAGCCGGCCGGATGGCGGCGGAGGCAGGAGGCGCAGCGGCCGCAGGAGTGGTAGGAGAGCACCACCGCATCGCCGGGTTGCACCGCACGCACCGCGTTACCGACGCGTTCGACGATGCCGGCGCCCTCGTGGCCGAGAATTGAACCGGCGGCGACGCCGCTGCGGCAGCTGAGATCGGTATGGCAGATGCCGCAACCGGCCAGACGCACCACGACCTCGTCAGCCCGCGGCGGCCGCAGGCGCAGGGGAGCAAAGCGTAAGGCGCCGCCCGGCGAAGTGGTCACGGCGGCGCGGCGTTTTCCGGTCATGGAACCTCCGCTCGCATTGACGCGCAGCGTTAAGTATAGCCCTTGCCGCTGCGTCGTTTTTTCACTTAGCTTTGCCGGTTTCGTTATTTGGCGCGCCGATCCGCCTCGCTGATACTGGATGAAATTTTTCACTGCGAGTCGTCAGCATGCCTAAATCCGCCGGTCACTGCCACTATCTGCACGCCCGTCAGCGCCGCTGGATTCAGCGGCTGCGCCGGCAGTGGTGGTGGCGGCTGGAGCTGCCCACCTGGGGCGTCATCGTGGCGGTGTACGGCGGCTGGTTTCTGACGGCGGCGTACTGGCGCGTGCTGGGGCCGTGGCTGGCGACGCCGCTGCTGATCCTGTTCACCACCGGCTATCTGTCGCTGCAGCATGAGCTGATTCACGGCCACCCCACGCGCCGGCCATGGCTGAATCAGCTGTTCGGCCTGCTGCCGCTTGCGGTGTGGTATCCCTATGGGCTGTACCGCGACACGCATCTGCGCCATCACCGCAACCCGCACCTCACCGATCCGCGGCGCGACCCGGAAAGCTACTATTTCACCCGGGCGCAGTGGCGGCGTTTTCCCCGGCTGTTGCCGCGGCTGGCGGCGCTGCGCAACTGCCTGCCGGGGCGGATGCTGCTGTCGCCGCTGTGGGATATCGGCCTGCTGACGGCCGACGCGCTGCGGCGCATGGCGGCGGGGGACGGGCGCACGCTGGCGATGTGGCTACTGCATGGCGCGCTGCTGGCGTGGCTGCTGTACTGGCTGCAGCGGCAGGGCATTGCGCCGTGGTTTTATCTGCTGCTGGTCAGCTACCCGGCGCTGGCGATCGGTAAAATCCGCTCATTTTACGAACACCGCGCTGAACGCGATGCGGCGGCGCGCTCGGTGCTGAATGAGGCCGCCTGGCCCTGGCGGCTGCTTTTTCTCAATCTGAACTATCATTTAGTACATCACGATTTACCCGGGCTGCCGTGGTACGGCCTGCGCAAGGTCTATCTGGCTGACTGCGACGCCTACCGGCGGCGCAGTCAGGGATTTGTGGTGCCGGGGTACGGCAGCTGGTTCAAACAGCATGCCGTTACGCCGCTCGACGTCGGCGTGCATCCGTTTCTGGCGGGCGCCGGCGGTAAGGGGAACCAGAACGCCGCCGGCGCTACGGCGGCAATCTTGAGCGCGCGCTGGAAGCGCGTTTTATACCCAAAATAATTCGAGTTGCAGGAAGGCGGCAAGGGAAGGAATCCCGATGAGCTGACTTTGGTCAGTGATTCGGGTGACTGAGCACAGCCAACGCACCAGCGGCTTGAAGTATGACGGGTGGAGCGGTTTTTATAAAACAGACAAGAGGACGACACCATGGCATTTCTCTCCCCGCGCGGACGTTTTCTGGCGTTGGCGCTGAGCCTGCTCACTCTGGCCGCCGGCGGCGCACAGGCGGCGGATTCGGTACGCGTCGGCTCTAAAATCGACACCGAAGGTTCGCTGCTGGGCAATATTATCGTGCAGGTGCTGGAAGCCAACGGCATCAAAACCACCAACAAACTGCAGCTGGGCACCACCAAGGTGCTGCGCGGCGCAATTACCGCCGGCGAAATTGATATTTACCCGGAATATACCGGCAACGGCGCTTTCTTCTTCGCGGATGAAAAAGATCCGGCGTGGAAAAATGCGCAGGCCGGCTTCGCCAAAGTGAAACAGCTTGATTACGACAAAAACAAACTGGTGTGGCTGGACCCGGCGCCGGCCAACAACACCTGGACCATTGCGGTGCGTCAGGACGTGGCGGCGGCCAACCAGCTGAAAACGCTGGCGGATCTGGGCAAGTGGATTAACGGCGGCGGCACGTTCAAGCTGGCGGCCTCGGCAGAGTTTATCGAGCGGCCGGACGCGCTGCCGGCGTTCCAGAAAGCCTACGGCTTTACGCTGAAGCAGGACCAGTTGCTGTCGCTGGCCGGCGGCGATACCGCGGTCACCATTAAGGCGGCGGCGGAACAGACCTCCGGCGTGAATGCCGCCATGGCCTACGGCACCGACGGCCCGGTGGCGGCGCTGGGCCTGCAGACGCTGGCGGATCCGCAGGGCGTGCAGCCGATCTATGCGCCGGCGCCGGTGATCCGCGAAAGCGCGCTGGTACAGCATGCCGCTATCGCCACGCTGCTGAAACCGGTGTTCGCCTCGCTGGACGGCCCGACGCTGCAGCAGCTGAACGCGCAGATTGCGGTGGAAGGGCAGGACGCCAAACAGGTGGCGGCGAACTACCTGAAGGCGAAAGGCTTTGTCAAAGGCTGACAACGCGCGATGAACGAACGCGCCGGGGAGGCGCTCCTTTCTCCCCGGCGACGCGGATACACCAGGATGCCGGAGCGTTTCTTTGACTACCGTTCTAAAAAACCGCGTGCTGTTGACGCTGTTTCTGCTGTTACTTCTCGCGGCGTTTGGCCTGCCTTTCCTCAGCTATGCGCCCAACCGCCTGCTGTCCGGGCAAACTATTTCACTGCTCTCCCTGCTGCACGGCCGCGCGCTGTGGCTGCTGGCGCCGCTGCTGGCGCTGGCGGCGCTCAGTCTGCTGCCGCCGCGGCGCGTTTATGCGTTGCTGACGGTGCTGGCCGCCTCGGCGTTGCTGACGCTGAGCCTCTGGCTGAGCGGCGATGCCGCACGTCAGCTGGCGCAGAACGGCTCGGCGCTGGCGCGCACCTCCTGGAGCGGCGGCTGCTGGCTGACGCTGGCGCTGTGCCTGCTGATGGCGGCGAATGCCATGGAGCGCATCACCGCCTCGCCGCTGTGGCGCATTGTCGGCAATACCCTGACGCTGGCGCCGGCGCTGTGGCTGCTGTTCAGCCAGCAGTTGGATGCGCTCTCGCTGCTGAAGGAGTACCACAACCGGCGCGAAGTGTTCGACGCCGCGCTGTGGCAGCACCTGAGCATTCTGCTGCTGACCGTGCTGCCGACGCTGGCGATTGGCGTGCCGCTCGGCGTGCTCTGTTTCCGCTCGTCGCGCTGGCAGACTCCGGTGTTCTCCACGCTCAACATTATCCAGACGGTGCCGTCGATCGCGCTGTTCGGCCTGCTGATCGCGCCGCTGGCCGGGCTGGCGGCGGCGTTCCCGTGGCTGGCGCGCCACGGCGTCAGCGGTATCGGGCTGGCGCCGGCGATCGTCGCGCTGGTGATGTATGCGCTGCTGCCGCTGGTGCGCAGCGTGACCGCCGGGCTGCAGAGCGTGCCGGCCAGCGTGATTGAGTCCGCCCGCGGCATGGGCATGACGCGCGGCCAGATCTTTGCGCGCGTGCAACTGCCGCTGGCGTTGCCGCTGCTGCTGACCGGGGTGCGTATTCTGGCGGTGCAGACGGTGGGCATGGCGGTGGTGGCCGCGCTGATTGGCGCCGGCGGCTTCGGCGCCATCGTGTTTCAGGGGCTGCTGAGCAGCGCGCTGGATCTGGTGCTGCTCGGGGTGATCCCGGTGATCGTGATGGCGGTCGTGGTCGACTCGCTGTTTAAACTGATAATTTCAATGTTGGAAGCAACCCGCCGATGATTAACTTTGACCAGGTAAGCAAACTGTTTCAGGGCAAAGCCGCGGTGGATGATTTGTCGCTGAATATCGCCGCCGGGGAATTTACCGTGCTGATCGGCACCTCCGGCTCCGGTAAATCCACCACCCTGAAAATGATCAACCGCCTGATTGAGCACGATAAAGGCAAGATCTATTTCGCCGGTGAAGAGATCCACAAATTCAAACCGCAGGATCTGCGACGCCGTATGGGCTATGCCATTCAGTCCATCGGGCTGTTCCCCCACTGGACGGTGGAGGAGAACATCGCCACCGTGCCGCAGCTGCTGAAGTGGCCGCGGGCGCGCATCCGCGATCGGGTCACGGAGCTGATGGAGCTGCTGCATCTTGATCCGGCGCTGTTCCGCCGCCGCTATCCGCACCAGCTGTCCGGCGGGCAGCAGCAGCGGGTCGGCGTCGCCCGGGCGCTGGCGGCCGACCCCGAAGTGCTGCTGATGGATGAGCCGTTCGGCGCGCTCGACCCGGTGACCCGCGCCGCGCTGCAGGCGGAGGTGGCGCGCATTCATCAGCTTTCCGGCCGCACCATCGTGCTGGTGACGCACGATATCGACGAGGCGCTGGCGCTGGCGGACCGGGTGGTGCTGATGGACGCCGGCCGGGTGGTGCAGCAGGGCACGCCGCTGGAGATGCTGACCCGTCCGGCCAATGATTTTGTGCGCGACTTTTTCGGCCGCAGCGATCGCGGCATCAAACTGCTGGCGCTGGGCTACGTCGGCGAGCGGGTGCGTCCCGGGCAGGCCGACGGCGAACCGATCAGCACGGCGATGAGCCTGCGCGAGGCGCTGTCGGTGTTTGTCGCCCGCGGCAGCGACTGCCTGCCGGTGGTGGACGAGCAGGGCGCGGCGCGCGGCGTGCTGCATTTTCACGATCTTCTTGCCCCGCAGCAGGCCCTGTCATGAGCGGGCGTCTGCGGCGCTGGCTGCGCGACCCGCTGCCGTGGGCGACGGCGCTGCTGCTGGCGCTGGTGTTCGGCATGAACCAGCTGCACGGCCTGTTCGCCTACTGGTTTCCCGACCTGCAGCGGCCGGTCTATCAGCAGGACAGCTTTATTGCGCTGTTGCTGGCTCACCTGACGCTGGTGGGGATTTCCAGCCTGATTGCAGTGCTGATCGGCGTATCGGCCGGGGTGGCGGTCACCCGGCCGGCCGGGCAGGAATTTCGTTCGCTGGTGGAAACGGCGGTAGCGGTGGGGCAGACTTTCCCGCCGGTGGCGGTGCTGGCGGTGGCGGTGCCGGTGATGGGCTTCAGCGAGCAGCCGGCGATTATTGCGCTGGTGCTGTACGGACTGTTGCCGATTCTGCAGGGCACGCTGGCCGGTATCGGTGCGGTGCCGCCCGCTGCGCGGGAAGTGGCGACCGGCGTCGGCATGAGTCCCTGGCAGGTGCTGTGGCGCGTCGAGCTGCCGCTGGCCGCGCCGGTGATCCTCGCGGGCATCCGCACCTCGGTGATCATTAATATCGGCACCGCCGCCATCGCCTCGACGGTCGGCACCAAAACCCTCGGATCGCCGATTATTATCGGCCTGAGCGGGTTTAATACCGCCTATGTGATTCAGGGCGCGCTGGTTGTGGCGTTACTGGCTATCATTGTTGATAGGGTGTTTGAACGTTGGGTAAGGCATATCCGTCATGGCTGACGCGGCGTTGGCTGTTCTGCCGCCGTGCAGACCATCAGGATAGACGGGATGGGGGAGTGGCGATGCAAGTATCTTTACCGATGTACGGCGTGACGCATCAACAGGTGGAACCGTTCTGGCGTGCGCTGCGCGCCAGGCTGCAGGCCTACGGGCTGGAAGCGCCGGAGACGCTGACGTGGCCGCAGGATTTGGCGCGGCACTGGCGGCAGCCGGACTTGCTGCTCAGCCAGACCTGCGGCTACCCGCTGGTGGCGTATCTGCCGCAGGTGCAGGTGATCGGCACCTATCACTATCGGGTCGAGGGCTGCAACGGCCCTAATTACAGCAGTTGGCTGGTGGTGCGGGAGGACGATCCCGGCGAACGGCTGGCCGACTTTCGCGGCCGCACGGCGGCGTATAACAGCACCGACTCACAGTCCGGCTATAACAGCCTGCGGGCGCTGATCGCGCCGCTGGCGCAGGACGGGCGTTTCTTCGGCAAGGCGCTGGCTTCCGGCGCGCACTACCAGTCGCTGAAGATGATCCAGCGCGGCGAGGCGGATATTGCCGCCATCGACAGCGTCAGCCTGGAACTGCTGCGCCGGGCGCAGCCGGAGGCGCTGCACGGGGTGAAAATCATCGGCCGCACCGCCTCGGTGCCGGGACTGCCGCTGATCACCGCCGCAGGCACATCGCAGGGGCAGGTGGAAATCCTGCGTGCGGCGGCCAATGAGATGGTCAGCGATCCGGCCAGCGATAGCCTGCTGATTGGTGATTTCAGCCTGGTGCCGCGGGCGGACTATCAGGTGATTGCCGAACTGGAACGGCAGGCCGCCGCTGCCGGCGTCACGACGCTGTAGGCGGCCTGACGTTTAACGATCTTGCGCGACCGGCGCCGGCGTAACGGACGGAGCGGCGCTTTCGCTGCTGGCTTCCGGCTGCGGCGTGGTGGAGCGGGTGTAGATATTCAGGCCGGCGAGGAATACGCCGCCGAGGGAACCCAGGGCGCACAGGGCGATAATGATGACGAACGCTTTTTTCAGCATGGGGCGGTTTTCGCAGGTTACTTAAAACAGCGGGAGATTATAGTCCCTGCGGCGGCTTTAGTGAAATGTTAAAAGTCCGCAACGTTAGCGCGGACAGGCGGGTTCGGGCGTACCGGGCGTTTATGCGGCGTTGCGGCGCCGCGTGAGCGCCCAACTGACGGCGGGCAGGTAGACGGCCCAGCCGACGGAGAGCGCCAGCAGCAGCAGGTCCGGGGCGATCAGCGGCGTGAACGCCTTTAACTTCCAACTGAGCAGATAGCTGAGCGGCCCGGCGACCGCGCCGAATAGGGCTGTCGGCCAGGCGGAGGCGCGGATCAGCTGCATCAGCCAGCACCACCAGCAGCCGAAGGCGAGCCACAGCGCCATCATCCAGACGGGCACGCCGGTGCTGCCGCCAAACTGCAACACGCCGCTGTAACACCAGAATGCATCCATCGCAATGCCCGCCAGCGCCGCCAGCACTGCCCATTTGCGCCGCACCTGCGGGGTCAGCGCCAGCGCGGCCACGGCGCCAATCGCCAGCACCAGCGCCGCCCGGTCGCGCGCGAACAGCGCCAGCCCCCAATAGGCGCCAAAGCACAGCGTGATCAGCCAGAACCCGGCATGCAGCTTCATGGTGCGGAAAACCGTTGGTGCAAAGAGGGGGAGCGGGAGCTAAGCGGGGGCTGGTGCTGAGTGGTCATTACGTCTCCTGGTTGATGCGCGCGGCGGCGGGGCAGCGCTCAACGTAGTATAAGTAGACGTGATGGAACAATTGCTCGGTCTCCTAATTTTCCCGCACAGGGTGCGTTATAAATCAGAAATACGGTAGGCGCAGCGGCGAGAGCCAGCCAGGACGTGCTCGATACGCTCCACCTGCGCCTGCAGCACCTCACGGAAAATACTGAGTTCGGCGCGGCAAAAACCTTGACATACGCTGGCGGCGGCGCAAATCGGGCAGTGGTTTTCCACCAGCTGATAGCTGCCGTCTTCCAGCGTGCACCATTCGGCCATATAGCCTTCGTGGCAGCGCACCTTCGCCAGACGGGCGACGCGCTCCTGCAGGGTGACGGCGCCGATCATCGCCTGTTTATAGTTGATGCGCGTCTCTTGCTCGCGGCTTTCAATCAGGACGTCAAGCGCCTGCTCCCCGAGCTTGTCGCGCACGGTGCGCAGCAGTTGCACCGTCAGTTCAGGGTGCGAGTCCGGGAACTGGGCGTTGCCGGCGGGGGTCAGGTGCCACAGCTGCACCGGGCGGCCGACGCCGCGGGTTTCGGCACGTGCTTCCACCAGGCCTTCTTTAGCCAGCTTAACGAACTGTTGACGCGCCGCTTCACCGGTGGTGCCCAGCACTTTGCCGGCCTCGGTGGCCTGTTGCGGGCCGCGGGTTTTCAATAGCTTCAGTAAACGGTCGCTGACAGATTGTGCGGTGCACTCGCCATTTTCCAAGCTTATTCTTGACATATTTCTCCGCCTTGCCCTTAATTATTCCAAGATAACGCTTGTTAAATTTAACGCAATCTCACCCTCAACTCAATGCCTATACTCTGAAAACAGGACGCTGAACGTGATAACTGGTGCTAAAAGTGGCTGGCGAGACTTGTTCTCCGGCAAAAATACAGCGAGTGCGACTGCGTTGTCATTGGGGGTAGCGCTCCATGCGATTAACATTCTGGTGGCGACCACCATTTTACCGTCGGTGGTGCAGGATATCGGCGGGCTGAATCTGTATGCCTGGAATACCACGCTGTTTGTTGTGGCATCGATTATCGGTTCCACCCTGTCGGCACGCCTGCTCAGCGGGTATGGCGCACGTCACGCCTACCTGACGGCATCGCTGTTTTTCATGTTTGGCGCGCTGCTGTGCGCGCTGGCGCCGTCGATGCCGGTGATGTTGATCGGCCGGACGGTGCAGGGGTTTGGCGGCGGGATGCTGTTTGCGCTGTCCTACGCGATGATCAATCTGGTGTTTCCGCCGTCATTGTGGCCGCGCGCTATGGCGCTGATTTCCGCCATGTGGGGAATTGCCACGCTGATCGGCCCGGCGATCGGCGGGATTTTTGCCGAGCTGCACGCCTGGCGCTGGGCGTTTGGCATGTTGTTGCCGATCATGGGGGCGTATACGGCGTTCACCTTCATGATTCTGCCCAAAGGCAAAGCGCAACTGGCGGCGACGCCGCTGCCGCTGGCGCAGCTGGGACTGCTGGCGGCGTCGGTGCTGATCGTTTCCGCCGGCAGCCTGGCGGACAGCCTGTGGCTCAACGGCGGCGGTATGGGGTTGGCGCTGTTGCTGATGGTATGGCTGCTACGGCGTGAAAAACACGCCCGAGCCCGGCTGTTGCCGCATGGCGCGCTGCGGCGCGGTTCAACGCAGGCGTCGCTGTACCTTACCGTGTCGTTATTGGTGATCGGCATGACCAGCGATATTTTTGTCCCGTATTTTCTGCAGATCCTGCACGGGCAGTCGCCGCTGAGTTCCGGTTATATTACGGCGACGATCGCGGCCGGCTGGACGCTGTCGGAGATCGTCAGTTCCGGCTGGCGCGGCGCGGGCATCCGCCGGGCGATCGTCAGCGGGCCGCTGTTGGTGCTGTTGGGGTTGCTGGGGCTGATGCTGTTTATGCCGACGCCTTCCGGCGGTGGCTGGGCGGCGCTGGCACCGCTGATCGCGTTGTTAACGCTGCTGGGGTTTGGCATCGGCATCGGCTGGCCGCATCTGCTAACGCGTATCCTGCAAACCGCGCCGGCGTCGGACAAAGATATTGCCGGCGCGGCGATCACCACGGTGCAGCTGTTTGCCACGGCGTTTGGCGCGGCATTGGCCGGCATGATCGCCAATCTGGCCGGTCTGAACGCGTCGGGCGGCGTTGAAGGCGTCAGCGCCGCCGCTCGCTGGCTGTTCCTGCTGTTTGCCATTGCGCCGCTGACGGCGATCTATTACGCCTGGCGCTGTGCCTATCCCGGTGTGACAGCGGACGAGGCCGTTGCCAATCCGGAGGCGGATGAGTGTACGGATGAAAGAGCGCCGGCGGCCGGAAAATAAAAAAGCCGGGCGCAGCCGGCCCGGCAAAGTAACGCTGGAAATCAACTGGCCGCAGCCACAAGAGACGCAGTGGTGGTTACGTGCGTTTAGAACTGATACACCAGGCCGACGGCGACCACGTCGTCGTCTGACAGGCCCAGTTTATTGTCGCTGTCGAGCTGGTTGATTTTATAATCCACATAGGTGGACATGTTTTTATTGAAATAATAATAGGCGCCGACGTCGATATATTTCACCAGATCGGCATCGCCGATATTTTCAATATCTTTGCCTTTCGACTGGACATAGCCAATGGACGGGCGCAGGCCGAAGTCGAATTGATATTGCGCCACCACTTCAAAGCCCTGTGCCTTATTGGCGAAGCCTTTTACCGACGTGCTGCTCTGGTTAATGGTCGCGGTGCCGGAAATTGGCACGATATTACGGCTTTCTGAATAGGTGGCCGCCAGGTAAAGATTATTGTTGTCATATTTGACGCCGGCCGCCCAAATATCCGCTTTATCGCCTTTACCGTAATCACCCAGTTTCTGCGCGCTGGTGCGGTTGGAAGAGGCGTAGGCGGCGCCGACGCTCAGGCCGTCAGTTACTTCGTAGCTGGATGACAGGCCCCAGCCGTCGCCGTTGGCCTTGCTGGCCGCACGGTCGTCGTTCTCATTTTTGCCCTGGTACTGGACGGCGAATTTCAGCCCGTCCACCAAACCGAAGAAGTCGTTGTTACGGTAGGTGGCGACGCCGTTGGTGCGGCCGTTCATAAAGTTGTCGGTCTTGATATAGGCATCGTCGCCGAACTCCGGCAGCATATCGGTCCAGGCGCCGACGTCGTAGATAATGCCGTAGTTACGGCCGTAGTCGACGGAGCCGTAATCGCCGAACTTCAGGCCGGCGAAGCCGAGGCGGGTTTTAGTATCCTTGCTGCCTTCAGATTCGGCGTGGTTGACGGCGACGTGGTATTCCCACTGGCCGTAACCGGTCAGTTGGTCATTAATTTGCGTCGAGCCTTTAAAGCCAAAACGGACGTAAGATTTATCCCCGTCGCTGTCGGCGTCGTCGGAAAAATAGTGTAATCCTTTTACTTTGCCGTACAGATCCAGTTTATTGCCGTCTTTATTATAAATTTCTGCTGCGTAAGTCGAAGGTGCAATGAAAAGCGCCGGAATAATAACGGCGAGAAGATGACGTTTCATAATTGTCCCTGCTTTTTTTGAATGAAAAGGCTATCACCAGTATTTATGACTGTTATTTAGTCGGCTGCCGGAATGATTGCAGCGCAGATTTTTTACCAAGGTTGTGTGATGCATTTATGACAAAATATTTATATTTGTGCTGAGTGATGAAAAACCGAACGGGAAAGGCGGGGGCGGCTGGTCTACAGTTAAACCTAGCGCGGCCGCATGTTCTCTCTGCAGTGACGGCGCGCGCGAAACAGCCTAATCGGCCTGCGTAAGCGCAGCGGATGCGCCCTGATCCCTGCCGTTACGGAGGAGTTATGCGTGATACATACACCTTGCTCGGCTGCCGCGGCTGCGGTTCGACCATCGTCGCCGCCGCGCTGGAGCTGACCGGCTTTCCCTGGGGCTATGAAGAGGTGGACTACGCGGCGGACAGCCCGGAGCGCGAGCGTCTGCTGCGGCTCAATCCGCTGGGGGAAGTGCCCACCCTGATTCTGCCCAATAATGAAGTGATGACCGAGAGCGCGGCGATCGTGCTGCTGCTGCATGCGCGCGCGCCCCACGCGGAACTGGCGCCGGAGGCGGGCGCGGCGACGCTGCCGCGTTTTTTACGCTGGCTGATGTTTATCAACAGCGCGATTTACCCGACCTTCACCTATGGCGACCACCCGGAGACCTGGCTGCCGAAGACCCGCCACCCGGAACGGCTGGAGGAGGCGATCGCCCCGCGCCGCGAACAGTTGTGGCTGCAGTGCGCCGCAGCCGCCAGCGACGCCGGGCCGTGGTTTCTCGGCCGCACCTTCAGCGCGCTGGATTTGTACATCGCCGTGATGTGCAACTGGCGGCCCGGCCGCCGCTGGTTCCTGCAGCACTGCCCGCAGCTGACCGCCATCGCCGGTCGGGTGGAGCAGTTGCCGCTGCTGAATGCGCTGTTCCAGGCGCATTTCGACCATGTTGCGCCGCTGGAATAATGCGCGGCGCAGCGCAAAGCGGACGATGCGTTGCTTCGCCGTGCTGACGGCGCGCGTCGTCTGTGGGACAATAGCGCCATCATTTCGTTTAGATAAGAGTTGAATGGCGCTCACCTCCGCAGTAAAAGATCAGATCGGCAAGTGGTACAAAGCCCTGCAGCAGCAAATACCGGACTTTATTTCCCGCGCACCGCAACGGCAGATGATTGCCGAAGTCGCCAAGACGCTGGCGGGCGATTATTCGCGCCATCTGGCGATTGAAGCGCCGACCGGCGTCGGCAAGACGCTGTCGTACCTGATTCCCGGCATCGCCGTCGGGCGCGACGAAGGCAAACCGCTGGTGGTCAGCACCGCCAACGTGGCGCTGCAGGACCAGATTTACAGTAAAGACCTGCCTCTGCTGAAGAAAATCATCCCGGACTTAAAGTTTACCGGCGCGTTCGGCCGCCGGCGCTACGTCTGCCCGCGCAACCTGGCGGCGATGGGCACCGACGTCGCCGAGCAGGGCGATCTGATGCTGTATCTCGACGAGGATGAGCTGGCGCCCTCCAACGGCGAAGAGCAGGCGTTGTGCCAGAAACTGTCCAAATCCCTGGCCCGCCACGAGTGGGACGGCCTGCGCGACCACTATTCGCTGTCGATTGACGACACGCTGTGGAGCAAGCTGAGCACCGACAAGGCCAACTGTCTGGGGCGTAACTGCCACTATATTCGCGAGTGCCCGTTTTATCTGGCACGCAAAGAGATTGAGAGCGCCGACGTGGTGGTCGCCAACCACGCGCTGGTGATGGCGGCGCTGGAGAGCGAATCGGTACTGCCTAACCCCAAAGAGCTGCTGCTGGTGCTGGACGAGGGCCACCACCTGCCGGAGGTGGCGCGCGACGCGCTGGAGATGGAAGGGGAAATCACCGCGCTGTCCGCCAACCTGCAGCTGGATATGATCGTGCGGCAGGTGGAGCTGTGCATGACCCAGTACCGGCCGAAGAACCCGCCGGGGCTGGCGAACATCGAACGGCTGAAAAACCACTGCGAGGAGCTGCGCGAGCTGATGCAGGGCTTTGAGCATCAGGTAAGCGCTTACCTACCGGGAGACGGCGCGGCGGCGGAGCACCGCTTTGAGATGGGCGCGCTGCCGCCGGAGATGGTGGAGAGCTGCGCGCGGCTGTTCAAACTGACCGACGGGCTGCGCGGGCTGGCGGAGTTTATCCTCAATGACCTGAGCGAACAGACCGGCAAGCACGATATTGTGCGCCTGCACCGCACGATTCTGCAGATGAGCCGCACATTGGGTTATCTGGAAGCGATGAGCAAGCTGTGGAAGCTGGCGGCGATGGATAAATCCTCCAACGCGCCGATCTCCAAATGGGTCACGCGCGAGGTGCGCGATAACGTTACCCATCTGTATCTGCACTGCGTCGGCATCCGCGTCAGCGACCAGTTGGAGAAGCTGCTGTGGCGCAACGTGCCGCACGTGGTGGTGACCTCGGCGACGCTGCGCTCGCTCAACAGCTTCGCCCGTCTGCAGGAGATGAGCGGCCTGAACGAAAAGGCCGGCGACCGCTTTGAGGTGCTCTCCTCGCCGTTCAACCACGTCGAGCAGGGCAAAATCGTGATTCCCGCCATGCAGTTTGAACCGTCGATGGCTAATGAAGCGCAGCATCTGGAAGAGATGGCGCGCTGCTTCCGCGCCGAAGTGGCCGGCGGGCAGCACAAAGGGATGCTGATTCTGTTCAGCAGCAACCGGGCGATGCAGACCTTCCTTAGCTACGTCACCGATTTACGGCTGATGCTGCTGGTGCAGGGCGATCAGCCGCGCTACCGGCTGGTGGAAGAGCACCGCAAGCGGGTGGAGAAGGGTGTGGCCAGCGTGCTGGTGGGGTTGCAGTCTTTCGCCGAAGGGCTGGATCTGAAGGGCGAACTGCTGACGCAGGTGCATATTCACAAAATCGCCTTCCCGCCGATCGACAGCCCGGTGATCCTCACCGAAGGCGAGTGGCTGAAAACCCTGAAGCGCTATCCGTTTGAAGTGCAGAGCCTGCCCAGCGCCTCGTTTAACCTGATCCAGCAGGTCGGCCGGCTGATCCGCAGCAATCAGTGCCATGGCGAAATCATGATTTACGACCGCCGCCTGCTGACGAAAAACTACGGCTCACGCCTGCTGGCGGCGCTGCCGGTGTTCCCCATTGAACAGCGGGCGGTGCCGGAGGCCGACAAGGCGCATCTGGCGGCGCTGAAATCGGCCGCCGACGCGGCCAAAAAAGAGAAAAAGAAGGGCAATCCGTTCACCCGCCGTCGCCGCCGTTAAACGGCCAGCGGCGGCAGGCGGCGCTTCACCGGCGTGGTTTTTACAATCGAGGTATTGCTCTGCGCCTGCTCGGCCAGCCGATCCAGGATCTGATCGAGCTGCTCCAGCGAGCGCGTCGCCAGCCGCACGATAAAGCAGTCCTCACCGGTTACCTTGTCGCACTCCACCACCTCCGGGATGGCGGCAATCATCTGTTCCACCTTCTTCAGCATGCCCGGCAGCGGCTTGAGGCGCACCAGCGACTGAAAACTGTAGCCCAGCGCCTGCAGATTCACGTTCAGGGTGTAGCCCTGAATCACGCCGCTCTCCTCCAACCGCCGCAACCGTTCTGAGGTGCTCGGCGAAGACAGCCCCACTTTGGCGCTCAGCGTTTTCAGCGACATGCGCGCATCCTCCGCCAGCAGCGCCAGAATTTGGTGATCGATAATATCCATAGCAACCTTGTTAGGTAAGTAATGTATTCAGCCTTTAATAAAAAGGAAGTTAAGCATATCTGCCTGATTTTGGCTATGGAGCGCAGCGGCAAAAGGTTGCAAGCTAATGCAATCACTGACGCAGGGGATACAGACGATGAAGGCAGAGATAAAACGCGGTTCGCTGGAGATGGTGGCAGCGATGCTGATTTCCGGTTCGATTGGCTGGTTTGTGCTGATGTCCGGCCAGCCGGTGATTAACGTGGTGTTCTGGCGCTGCGCCATCGGCGCGCTGGCGCTGTTGCTGGTGTGCGGCCTGCTCGGACAGCTGCGTGCGCCGGGGCTGCGGCGGGCGACGCTGCTGACTGCCGTTGCCGGCGGCATGGCGCTGGTGATGAACTGGCTGCTGCTGTTCAGCGCCTACCGCTATGCGTCGATCTCCATCGCGACGGCGGTGTATAACACCCAGCCGTTTATGTTGGTGGGGCTGGGGGCGCTGTTTCTGGGGGAAAGGCTGACGGCGCGCAAGCTGCTGTGGCTGGCGCTGGCCTTTGCCGGCATGATGCTGGTGGTGCTGGCGCAGCCGCAGCAGGCGGGCGCGGGCGGCCAGTATCTGTGGGGGATTTTGCTGGCGCTGGGGGCGGCGTTTTTCTATGCGCTGACGGCGCTGGCGGCCAAGCGCCTGACCGGTACGCCGCCGCAGTTGATCGTGTTGATTCAGGTCAGCGTCGGCGCGCTGATGCTGCTGCCGCTGGTGGACTTCCACGCCGACGCCAGCGCCGGGCAGTGGAGCATGCTGCTGGCGCTGGGCGTGGTGCACACCGGGCTGATGTTTGTGCTGTTGTACGGCGCCATCCAGAAGCTGCCGACCCACCTGACCGGTTCGCTGTCGTTTATCTACCCGGTCGCCGCCATGCTGGTGGACCGCTGGGCCTTTGCGCACCAGCTGTCGCTGGCGCAGCTGGCCGGCGCGGCGCTGATTCTGCTGGCCGCCGCCGGGATGAACCTGCTGGGCGAACGCCGTCGGCCGCAGCCTGCGGCTGAAAAATGCGGCATTGCGCACGCCGAAACTGGAAAAACGCCGTCGCTGAGGTAGATTAATAACTTGCTCATTTGGCTAACCTTATTGGGAACATCATGATCGACATCTCTACCTTAGCGCTGTTTTCCGCCGCCAGTCTGGCGCTGACCGTCACCCCCGGGCCGGATATGCTGCTTATCGCCTCGCGCAGCATCAGCCAGGGGCGACGCGCCGGCTTCGCCTCACTGGCGGGGATTCAGCTTGGCACCTATTGCCACGCGCTGGCGGCGGCGCTGGGGCTGTCGCAGCTGTTTGTTGTCATGCCGCTGGCCTATGACGCGGTGCGCGTGATGGGGGCCGCCTATCTGCTGTATCTGGCGTGGAAAACGCTGCGTTCGGGCGGCAGTCTGCAGGCTTCCGCCGGTCTGGCGCCGGTGGCGGTCGGACGCATCTTCCGTCAGGGGCTGTGGACCAATATTCTTAACCCCAAGATGGCGCTGTTTGTGCTGGCGCTGTTCCCGCAGTTTATCAACCCGCAGGCCGGCTCGGTGGTGGTGCAGATGCTGGTGCTGGCGACGGTGCTGAATCTGGTGGGGCTGGCGGTCAACGGCGGCGTGATTATGCTGGTCAGCGGCATGAAGAACCGTTTCGCAGGCCGCTGTATCAACGCGCGCTGGCCGAACTATCTGCTGAGCGGAGTGTTCGCCGCGCTGGCGTGCAAGCTGCTGCTGTCCAGCCGGCAGTCGTGAGGGAAGGCCTCCGTTTACGGGGGCCGTAATTGCTGCCGGTGGAGCAGGGCGGTGGCAGGTTAAGGATGACAGATGATGGACAAAAAACCGGACAACGCCGATATCGGCCAGCAAGTTTTTGATTGGTACGATGCGAAGTGGAACCTGCGCACGCCTTTCAGCAAGAAGAAACCGCTGACGTCAGACACCAGCCTGTCGACGGGCAAGTATCCCTGGATCTGGGAGGATGGCCTGGAAATCATGGAAGAGTATTTTGAGTTGTTCAATGTTGACAGCTCAGGGTTTAACTTTATGAAGTATTGGCCGCAGGAAATCAGCGTAACCTCCGCTGTGATTGCCTGGCTTTGCCCCTGGGGTAAGAGGAAAAAATATCAAGAGCCTGAAGCGCTTACCATTGCCATGCTGATGGAGTCTGCCAGGGCGGGAAGGTGGGTGGATGGGTAGTTTGGTTTCTCTGCATAGGGACTTGCTATTATTTCGAAGCAATCCTATTCAACAGTCGGCTTCGTGCCAGGAGCGGACGTTGTCGCCTCAATGTACTTTAGCTACTCTTATGCTAATAATTTGACGGAAAAGAAGAGGCATTCATGCGGGAAATCGTTGTGGAGCCATACGATGAAAAATGGCCTGCTATGTTTAACGCTGAAAATTTTCTGCTACAAGCATTGCTTGGTGACGTGGTTAGGAAGATTCATCATATTGGCAGTACGTCAGTGCCTGGCCTTTCAGCAAAGCCAGTGATTGATATACTTCTGGAAGTTGCCGATATCAACCAACTGGATAAATGCAACTCTGCAATGGTCGACGCCGGATACGTTTCTCGCGGTGAAAACGGCATTGCAGGACGCCGGTACTTCATTAAGGGAGGGGATCAGCGTAGCCATCAAGTGCATGCGTTTTCAGTAGGGGACATTCAGATACTAAAACATCTTTCTTTCCGCGATTATCTGAGGAAAAACAGTGATATTGCAAGTGATTACGCTGAGATAAAGCGTACAGCAGCATTGCTATGTAAGAATGATGCACATCGTTATAGCGCATTAAAAACGAACTTTATAGAGCATCATCTGCAACGTGCTCTGATTGATCTGGAACGATAGATATTGAGTTTGCCACTGTGATGTTTTGTTTAACATAATGCAAATGCCCTATCTTAGGGAGTAACTTGCCCGCCAACTTTTCCTATATGCGTTATGAAACGTCCGCACCTCGCTCATAGCTGCCGCTTAGCTTTATGTCGGGCGTGGACATTGCACTCAGTTCACTCCCGCCCCGGCTCACTCCTCTCAGCTCTCCCCACTCCCCGCCCAAACCACACAACCCTAGCCCCCCCTCCACCAATGCCGCTATAATCCCCACAAATTTCTCAACGGGTTCAGAAACGAAGATGGCAAAACTCACCTTACAAGAGCAGCTGCTGAAGGCAGGGCTGGTGACCAGCAAAAAGGCGGCCAAGGTCCAACGCACGGCGAAGAAATCACGGGTTCAGGCGCGTGAGGCCAGAGAGGCGGTGGAAGAGAATAAAAAAGCGCAGCTGGAGCGCGATAAGCAGCTCAGCGAGCAGCAAAAGCAGGCGGCGTTAGCCAAAGAGTACAAGGCGCAGGTGAAGCAGCTGATTGAGATGAACCGCATCGTGCCGGCAAAGGGCGATATCGGCTTTAACTTCACCGATGGCAGTCTGATTAAGAAAGTGTATGTGGATAAGACCACGCAAACCCAGTTGATCAGCGGCCGTCTTGCCATCGCGCGTTTGGCCGTTGATAGCAACGGTGAGAGTGAATACGCCATTATCCCCGCCAGCGTCGCCGATAAAATTGCCCAGCGCGATGCAAACAGCATTGTGTTAAACAGCGCGCTGAGTGAGGAAGAGCAGGATGAAGACGATCCGTATGCCGACTTTAAAGTGCCTGACGATTTGATGTGGTAAGCACGTGTTGCCGCTGCCGGCGTATGGAAAGTCCTGACGGACTTTTCATACCGCAGCCGACGTGGTCAGAACGGGCAGGCATGCCGGATATTAAGTGCTTCCCCACTGACGGGATGAACAATATGCAGCTCGCTGGCGTGCAGCATCATCCGCGGCGTCCGTTCGGTGCCCGGCAGCAGCAGGCCGCCATACAGGTCGCAGCCCAGAATCGGGTGGCCCAGCAGCTGGCAGTGAATGCGTAACTGATGAGTACGCCCGCTCTCCGGGATCAGCTGTACCCGCGTCACCGGCAGTAACCGCCCATCCTCCACCGTATGTTCAACACGTTCGATGACCCGATAGCGGGATCTGGCGGGTTTACCGTGGGTTGAGCAAATCGACATCAGCGGGAACAGCGCCGGGTCTTTGGCTATCGCTGCGTCTATCACCCCTTCGTCGTTGTCCAGATGCCCGCAGAGCAGAGCGCCGTACACCTTGGTTACCGTGCGCTGGCTGAACTGCCGGCAGAGGGCGGCATTGATTGCCTTATTGCGGGCAATCACCATCAGCCCGGAGGTGCCGAAATCCAGGCGGTGAACCAGCGTACAGCCGGGGAATAGCTGTACCAGCCGATGATGCACCGAATCGAGATTTTGCGGATTTTTGCCGGAGAGGCTGAGTAGCCCGGCGGGTTTATTAATTATCGCCAGGTGATCGTCCTGATAGAGGATGTCTATCTGCTCATGGCACGGCGGGGCAATAAAGGTATCGATAATCGTAGACATCAGGCTGCCCGGGGGGAGAGTGGCAGCGGATAATAGCGGATTTCCCGCCGGTTGGCGAATCCGCGCTTCGCCTGATGTCTTTTAAATCGCAGCGTCCGCTCCTCGCCCTGAGACATTCAGCAAGTTTTTATAGCCTCAGTAAGGGCAAACTTTTATCCTTTGAGGGCGAGTAAATATTTTGCGTCGTCGTAACAGTTGCCGTTCTTTCACTCGCCATAAAATGCAACTGCCAGTTTCACAGAACCTCAACCACCTCAAATTCTTCTGTGATCAGCTCCATATCATCAGAAAAATAACCTTCCCGAGTAAAAAATCGCTGATGCTCTTTCCGCCAGTACTCGAGACTTAAATCGCCTTCGCCCTCTTTTCGGGCAAACTCCTCGGTAACATCACAAAAGCGCACCAGTCGCATCGAAACCAATCTGATAACACATACAGGTATATTCTGACCATCAAGGATGATGTTATGGCTCCCAATTTTGGGTGCAGACTCTTCCTGCTGATAAGATGAAAAAGATCCACATGAGGCCGTTTTAATCCCTTTTATAATAAGGGTCGCGAGTTCGTTGGCCAGCTCTTGACTATCCCCCACTTGCCAGGCATTTGCGCCTGGATACTTCATTTTTAATACATCAATCTCAGACATCAGAAGACCTTCTTAATCGCATGTTAACAAAGAAATTCCATACATTTTTTGAGTATGATTTGGCCTGACATTAACATTGATGCTTACGTATTGGTATCTAGTTCAAGCTCCATGTCCTGAGGTATTCACATTGTCGGGTTTAATGGCTTTTATCTTTTGGGGATAGCGCAGCATTAGCTCTAATGCCAGCTCGGCATCCTGCGGGTCATCTTTAGCGCCGCTAGGCGGGAAAGCTTGCCGGTAATGAGCCAGGGACAAAGCGTGGACAGGGAAAATGGTGATAAACAGGTATTTTTGTAGCGCGAACACCACTGAGCCTTTTTTGAGTCCAACAGCGACTGCAATCTTACCGTTCACTTTTCATTCAACGCTTTCAGCCAGATATCAAGTGCTTCCGGCGTATGTTCAATTACATGAAAAACACGTTCACCGTTTTTAACCTGAACATAGACTGGACTGACCACAGTCCAGATCAACATGTGCAGCAAACTGATTAATCGTAGTCATCACCAACTCCTTTTCATCGGGGATTGGTATGCATTCCATGTTCTTCGAAAGAAAAGCGGCGATCATCACATGATTCCCGCTCAATATTCGTAACCAGTAAGCGCATATCCTGAATCACTTCAAAGTGTAATTCTCAGGGTACGAATGGCTATACCTCGCCCATAACCGCCTGATGGGGTAGCCCAAGTCAGCAACTGACAGACCCGCTCTTATTTCTTCTTGTTTATCATTGCCTGTAGCTCGGCAAACGGGTTGTAGGTGGCCGCGCCGACATCTTTCTGCGCGTCTTCCCCCGCCACAACGGTGGTGCCGTACTGGTCGGCTTCCGTGTACTTCGAGTGCTCGTGATCGTGGCAGTACAGGCACAGCAGCTCCCAGTTGCTGCCGTCTTCCGGGTTATTGGTGTGATCGTGATCGATATGGTGAACCGTTAATTCACGCAGGTTTGAATAAACAAACTCCCGTGAGCAGCGCCCGCATACCCACGGATAGATTTTGAGTGCTTTTTCACGGTAGCCGCTTTCCAGCCGCGCGTAGTTTTTGGGGATAAAAGCCATTGCCGATGTTACCTGTTAGCAAGAAATAATAGTCACAATATATCCCAAAACGGGACGGCAGGAGAATATTACGTCTACTGGCCGTGGGCGTCAGCGCCCGTCATGATGTCGATGCTGGGCAGTCCACACAGAGAGCCCAGGTGGCACAGTAGAACGTCGGCTGTTTGCTCAGCGCGGATGAAGGCGGGGCTATGGCCGCGATGCGCCGGCAGCGGCTTGTTACTCTGACTTTCTTTAAGGTGTTCTGTTCGGGACGGATCAGCCGCAGGGCAATATCGGCATCATTGCGCACCACCGATGCGGTATTTACACCGGTGATAAGCTCCAGAGTGATGTCGGGATAGCGGGCCAGGAAGCGTGGCAACGCCGGAATTTTTTTCAGCCGTTCTCGGTAATTTCAGGCAGCAATTACTCGATCGCGCGGCTGATGCTTCTGACCCTCCGTGGGATAAAGCGCGCATCGGGATAGGCGGCATAAAGGAAGCGGTCAGGTAACCGGTGGTCTGGCAATACGCTGACCAGCTCGCCAGATTGCAGCGTCCTGGCTATCAAACGCCATGGAGTCTGGTGGCGTGCTTTCCTGTTATGCATTTCTGCCTATCGCAAAAGCGGCAGTGAACATTATATTTCATTAGGTTTCTCTTGAGGGGATTCCTCTTGACCATTAGGCGGTCTGATAATCAATTTACGATTTATTTTACTCAACGTCTGGTGGAAGATGTTAACCAGAATATCTTTCACTGAAAGGCTTAAAATGATGGCTAGTCCATCGCCGTTTACATAGCCGGGGTTTGTCTCTATAAAAAATTTAGCGTCACTACTTATATCCCCTTTCGGTTTTTTTTCGACACGGGTTGGCCCTAGTCCATCGTTATGAATCAAGACGCCATTTTCTTTTTTTATCTCCAGATCAAACTTATTGAGTAATGTCTCACACAGATCCTTCATCGGTCTATTTTGGTGCGCATTTTCCTTTGTTGGCCATGCTTTATTTCTGTTGCAACCTTTCTTGAGTATTGAACAATAGCTGGAGGGGTGGATGCATAGTTCAAAGAAGAGTGATTTTCTTGGGGTGCGTAACATCTCTGAAATCACAAATCTTAAGTAGGTTAATTTAACGATGTTTTTGTTTCTGTAATCTTTCAATAACCCGACCTGACTGCGAAAAACGTTTAACTTTTTTTTATCTATTTCTATTTCGTATCGCTGCATGCACATAAAGCCAACGGGGATCCTATCATCATAATAAATGGCAATCTTGCTGATGGTCGCGGCAGGGTGGATGTACGCCGAGATGATGTCATCTGACGTGATGTTACCGGGAGGGGAGAATATTTTTTCGTGCAGATCGCTGAGTAAGTTGACAACATTCTTTCCATAAATTTCATTTTTTTCGAAAATCTTCACGTGTAGCATGAAACCCCCATATTAATATTTAAATAGTACGCAAATTGAACGCAATCTTCTTAAAGGTGCTAATGGTGTCATCAACTTAATTATTGGTATTTCTGCTTATCCCGCTTTTGTTTACTCCAATCCGCATGTCAAAGGCCTTCAATAAGGGAAGGAAAATCACACAAATGTTAAGATTGTTTTAACTATAGTAAAGCCTGGCCAGTATGGCTAGTTTTGACCTGACTGACGCCATACGCTGGCGGCTGGCATGGTGTATAGGCCATCGCCGTACTGCACTGTGGCAGGGGCGTGGCGATCGGCGATACGCTGCATAACGAGCGGCGTCGGATGCTCTATGCATCAGGTTACGAACCGGGGGATTGGCGGGGGATGGACGTTAAATGGTCAAGTGCTTCTTATGATTGTCGTTGCAATTGTTATCAGTACTTCTCTGTTGTTCCCTGGGGGTCAGGATGATAAGGATGTGCCGGCAGCCGGTACCCTAAACGACATGGCGGGCAGAAAAAATCAGGCGATCGCTGCCGATCGCCTGATATGGGGTGCGCCTGGCAACGCGCGCTGGCTTACAGCTCGCGGCGGATGATTTCCGCGCCGGCGCTTAACGCGCGCAGCTTGCCGCTGGCGACCTGACGGGCCAGCGGCGCCATGCCGCAGTTGGTTGACGGATAGAGCTTGTCGGCATCGACGAACTGCAGCGCTTTACGCAAGGTATCGGCCACTTCCTCGGGCGTTTCGATAACGTTGGTCGCCACGTCAATGGCGCCGACCATCACTTTTTTGCCGCGAATCAGTTCCAGCAGATCCATCGGAACGTGCGAGTTGTGGCACTCCAGCGAGATGATGTCGATATTGGATTTTTGCAGCTTGGGAAACGCTTCTTCATACTGTCGCCACTCGGAACCCAGCGTCTTCTTCCAATCGGTATTGGCTTTGATGCCGTATCCGTAGCAGATATGCACCGCCGTTTCACATTTCAGGCCTTCAATGGCCCTTTCCAGCGCGGCGATGCCCCAGTCGTTCACCTCATCAAAGAAAACGTTAAACGCAGGCTCGTCAAACTGGATGATATCGACGCCGGCGGCTTCTAACTCCTTGGCTTCCTGATTGAGGATTTTGGCAAATTCCCAGGCCAGCTTTTCACGGCTTTTATAGTGGTTATCATACAGCGTATCGATCATCGTCATCGGGCCGGGCAGGGCCCATTTAATCGGCTGTTTGGTAAGCTGGCGTAAGAATTTGGCGTCTTCAACAAACACGGGTTTCTGGCGTTCCACGGCGCTAACCACGGTCGGCACGCTCGCATCATAACGATTACGGATTTTAACCACCTGACGCTGTTCAAAATCAACGCCGCTCAGGTGTTCAATAAACGTGGTGACAAAGTGCTGACGCGTTTGCTCACCGTCACTGACAATATCAATCCCTGCCCGCAGCTGATCGTCCAGAGACAGGCGCAGCGCATCCTGTTTACCCGTGATTAACTCTTCATTTTGCAACTTCCAGGGAGACCACAGCGTCTCAGGCTGCGCCAGCCAGGAAGGTTTAGGCAGGCTGCCGGCGGTGGAGGTCGGGAGCAATGTTTTCATAATCAGATAGCCTTCTATTTTTTGGTTAATCAAAGCGCGTAGTTAGCAGACCATTGCTCAAGAATATTCTGGTATGGTTTGATAAAGTGCTCTTCGGTAAATTTTCCCTGCTCGATAGCCAGCCGGCTGCGTTCTTCCCGGTCATAAACAATTTTCGTCAGCGAATGGTCCTGATTATTCAGGCTGGGCTGGTAGCACAGACCGGCGGCAGAGTTCGCATTGTAAATCTCCGGGCGGTAAATCTTTTGGAACGTCTCCATCGTGCTGATGGTGCCGATTAACTCCAGGTCAGAGTAATCACGCAGTAAGTCGCCGGAGAAATAAAATGCCAACGGCGCAACGCTGTTTGGCGGCATGAAATAGCGCACCTGCAGGCCCATTTTTTTGAAATATTGGTCGGTCAGCGAAGAGCGATCCTGCCGGTACTCGATGCCCAATACCGGGTGCTGGTTGCCCGTCCGGTGATAGGTGTCTTTGTTTGAGATGCTTAAACAGATCACCGGTTGTTTTTTAAAGCTTTCCTGATATTCGCGTGAGTTAACGAAGTATTTGAAGATGTTGCCGTGCAATACGCCAAAATTCTCCGGAATGTTGAAGTCTGCTTTGTTTTTGTTGTGATCCAACAGCAACACGCTGAAGTCATAATCACGCACGTAGGAAGAGAAATTATTGCCGACGATACCTTCAATACGTTCGTCGGTTTTCTTGTCGACGATATGGGTTTGCAATATTTCAATCACGGGGAAAGCCGCACCGCTCCCCTCTATGCGCATCTCAACGGAAATAATGTCCAGCTCGACAGCATAACGATCGCTTTTCGGGTTATCCCAATAGGCCAGGTTATTGAAGCGATTGTTCATCATCGTGAGCGTATTGCGCAGGTTTTCCTGGCGGTTTTGCCCTCTGGCCAGGTTGGCAAAGTTGGTGGTGATACGCGTGCTTTCGGCAGGGTTATAGTTTTCATCAAACTGGCTGCGCTTAATCGTAAATGTAAAATCTTGAGTCATCGTGATCTTGCATCCTGGGTTCTGACGTGAAAACTGGATGGATTCTCGGAGGTTCCGGGGAATGCCGGTTTCTCGTTTATCCGTCTTCATGTTGTCAATTCGTTAATATTGCATAATTTATGCCAGAGCCATGGGAGGAGTGAAAGCGACTTAATTTCATAACAACATGAGCCATCTTCATGTTCTGGGGGAGGCGGGGAGCGGCTGGCTGCGCAACGCGATGAAAGGGCGCGGCCTGATGCTTGACTGCGCCCCGTTGACGTATGCAGGGGGATGCCGGCCGGCTGCATGATGTCGTACTGTCGTTACTGTTTTTCAACCCGGGTTATGCGGACTTCTGCCGAGCCTGATTGCTGTAATGCTGCCAGCCCTTCGTCGATGCGCCCGAGTTTTATCAAACCTGGTGAATGACGAAAGTCCTGGCGAAATATCGCTAAATTTCCCCAGGGGATGTAGTACGCAATATCACCGGTAGCCGGTGTGATTGCCGGCAGCGTATTTGCCTTATTGAGCTTGTCCGGCAGCCATGCGACTTTTTCAACTGCGCCATAGTCTTCCATCTTGACCGTGAGCGGCAGCATCGCCAAAAACTCCCGGGACGCCGGGTTATCCTCAAGCGAGCCAATCACCGTCTTGCCGTGATAATTAAATTGAATCTTCACCGTCTTCTCCCCGGCGTTCACATTTGCTACAAAAACCAACATCAGGAGAAAAAGGGTACATATAGCCGTCCTCATCGCTTCTCCTTAAATTACCGATTGCTTAGTTCGATACGCGGGCGCGCAGCACGTCACCCACAACCGGCGCGGCAGAAAACGCATTCGGCCATCCGGCATAGAAGGCGGCCTGAGTGATGATTTCACCGGCTTCTTCAGCCGTCAGGCCATTGTCCATTGCCCGGTTAAGGTGATAACCAATTTGCGCGCTCTGGCCCGATGCGATTAATGCACTGACCGTCACCAGGCTTCGGTCCCGGGGTTTGAGTGCAGGGCGCTGCCACAGCTCCAGAAAGAGCGGATCGGCGGTAAATTTGACCAGCCCGGGGGAGACGGGGCCGACATTTTTTTCCACGGTTGCTGAACGCTGCTGTTCAGCCTCCTGATTGAGCGGCAAAAGCGCAGGAGAGGCTTCGGGCAGCGTCGCCGCGCTGACCCCGCGCGCCTGGAAGATCTCTTTTGTCACCGCAATTGCCGACATCGCATTCGGCCAGCCGGAATAGAAAGCAAGATGGGTGATAATTTCCGAGACTTCCGCCGCCGTCACGCCGCTGTCGAGCGCGACCCCGACATAGTGCCTGAGCTCGGCGGGCTGGTTTCTGGCAATCAGCATGGCGACGGTGACGATGCTGCGATCGCGTGGCGAAAGCTCGGTACGCAGCCAGAGGTCATCAGCCATAACTTCATTGCCGAAGTGGGCCAAGGCCGGGGAAACGGCGTGTATATCGGCGACGGAAAGGCTTGATGGGGTAATCTTCAACATGGTTTCACCTCTTTTTTCATCGGCATGCGCAAAATCTGCGAGAACCAGCGATATCGCTGCAGCCGCTATCACTTTTTTCATCGCAACATCTCCTTGGCGTTCAATTGATAGACGTCTGGCGCGGGTATCCCGGCAATTGGCTGCCAGCCCAATACGTTATTGGCAGTAAGGTTAGGGCAGCGGCCGCGGCGGAACCAGTAGCCGTTATCGAATGGAGTTGTGAATTTTTTTCATCAATGGCCGTAAGCCGTTAAAGAGCGAGGGAGAAACTCTTTAACTCGCTCGATCAACAGGTGCAGGCCCGTCGGTAACGGGGGCTGGCTGGAGTCATAGATACGGAATCCCGGCCCGAAGGCAGCCTGGTCGGCAAGTGCCCGTTGCAACCACTTGCTTGCGTTAATCAATAGAAAGTGGGTCACGGGCTACCAACGCCGGACAACCCCTCATCAACGCTTGGATTACAATTGTTAACAATTGCACCGCTAAGTATTAACATTAACGAGTAATTAATTAACTAATTGATTTAAAAATATTTTTACGAGAGGTGCGGCAGGCGGCGTGTTTACACCTCTTGCTACCGTTGGCAATGCACCGTTGCCAACGGTAGCAACGAAAAATATAATCCTCACATCAACACCAATAAGGGCGGTGTTGATTGACAAAGAGTTCTCAGCGTCCGCCAGGGATTTGGCGTGTAAGCCTGATTAATTTATGCTGTGCCGTATGATGCGTCCGTAATCAATGTGAATCAGCATGAAAGAAAAAAAAGGCAATCCAGACAGAAAGTTTCAGCAATCGACAGCAGATGACGTTGCAAAGTTGGCAGGCGTTTCAAAATGGACAGTGTTGCGCGCTTTTAAAGATAACGCATCGATTTCAGCTGAATCGCGAGAGGCCGTTCTTGCCGCTGCCTCGCAGCTAGGGTTCCGGCCCAATTTACTGGCACGCAGTTTGAAACAGCGACGCACAAAGATCATTGGGGTAGTGGCTGATGAGTTCAGCAATCCTCATACGCTGCGGATGCTCAAAGAGGTCACGCAGCGCCTGAACGAGCGTGGTTATATGACTCTGCTCTTAAACATAGAGTCGCCAGAAAATTATCAGTCTGTATTGCAAATGGCAGGGCAGCTTCATGTTGATGGTCTGATCTATCTTGCCACCATCGTGAGTGATGAATTGCTGGTGGTCGCTGAATCGTTGCACCATATTCGCGCAATTCACGTCTTTAGAAATACGGACAGTGCGGAAGTCGAAGTTGTCAACATTGATGGTTTTAAAGCGGGTCAGACATTAGGACAGGTCTTGCTCAAAGAAGGCTATCAACGCTTTGGTTATATGAAGGGGCCCGATACGTCATCCAATCATTTGCTGAGACTGGAAGGCTACGAGGCATCACTAGCGTTAGAAGGTAAAAAAGTAGACGTTGTTTTAGTCGCTGGACGTTACGATAGAGACTTCGCCTATCGCTGCATGATGAACTATCTCAAAGAATCAACGGAGCATGACCGCCTTGATGCATTGTTTTGCGAGAACGATGTGCTTGCATTTGGCGCGATACAGGCAATAAGAGACTTTGATGCAGACCTTCAGATTGGCGTTGTAGGGTTTGATGATATCGATGAAGCCCATTCCAGCACGTGGGAGCTGACCAGTTGGAATCAGCGGGCAGACCTTCAGGTTGCCGAAGCAATTAATCGCCTGATCGATCAGCAGTCAGATCCCGATGGTGAATGGCAATTTGGTGAGCTGCGTTTACGGCGTTCACATATTAAAAAGCAGAAATAATAAATCAACGATGCGCCATGTAAAACATGGCGCATAAACGAGGAGCGCCGGCTGCAAAAATAATATTTATAAAGTTCACTTCTAAAAAATAATTACTACTGTCTATCAGATACGCTCTTCTGAGTTTTTATCAGTGAGTTTATTTATGTGGTCAGTGATTCTTCTCGTCTGGAGCATGGTATGAAGCGTAGAAGTTTTATTAAGGCAGGGTTAATTCTGGCTGGAACAGGAACGGCCGCCTCCATATTTACCCCCGCAGGTGCCGCGGAAAGAAAAAATGTTCTGAATGGCGGTAAAATTTGGCGTGCGAAAGAGACCCCATTGCCGACCCCCGCAGATCCTACGCAGCGTTTATTTTTTAATGCGCGTGAGTATGCATTGGTTACCGCTATCTTTGACCGACTAATCCCCGCGGATGAGTTAAGCGTAAGCGCATCTCAGGCAGGGTGTGTTGTCTTTATCGACAATCAGCTTGCGGGAGATTATGGCAAAGCCAAATGGAAATATAATCAGGGCCCATTTGAAAACGGTACCGAGTCTCAGGGCAACCAAAGCCCTTATTCTCCGGCGGAAATCTACCGTAAAGGTCTTCAGGAACTGGATACACACTGTACGCGCTTATTTAATAAATCTTTCACCGAACTCTCTCATGATATGCAGGATGCTTATTTAGAGAAGATGGAGTCCGGTGAGTTTACATACCCGACATTCAATTCGGAAGTATTATTCGGACAGTTCCTGGCCAATGTTCAGGAAGGGTTCCTTGCCGATCCTATTTATGGCGGCAATCGCAATATGGTCGGGTGGAGAATGATTGGGTTCCCGGGGGCACGTTACGACTATCGTGATTATGCGCCTTTAAAAGGACAGAAGCTAAATATCGAACCTATCAGCATCATTCAACTCCTGAAAGCGTAAATAGACAAGGCAGATTATGAATTACACCAGACCTAAGGCCGATGCGGTCATTATTGGCCTCGGATGGGCCGGCTCGCTTATGGCTGAAGAGCTGACCCGGGCAGGATTAAATGTTGTCGCAATTGAACGCGGCCCGTGGGAGCAGACGCAAACCAATTTCTCTCCTGCTATTGCAGCTGATGAACTGCGCTACGGAGTACGACGTGAAATATTGAAGCCCCCTCGCGTTGAAACATTAACCTTCCGTAATGACAGCAGCCAGAAAGCACTGCCGGCGCGTGACTGGAATGCCTTCCAGATGGGGTATAGCGTTGGGGGAGCGGGTAAGCACTGGGCCGCCAATGCCTGGCGTTTTAACCCTTCTGACTTTGAAATGGCTACTCGCCTGCGCGATCGCTACCATAATATGAAACTTGCCGATGGTCTCATCGTTCAGGACTGGGGCGTGAGCTACGCCGAGCTGGAGCCATTCTATGACCGTGTCGAAAAAATCGCGGGCATCTCGGGTAAAGCCGGCGTCATTAATGGGGTCACGCAGAGCGGCGGTAACCCATTTGAAGGCAGCCGCAGCAGTGAATATCCCACACCCCCTCTGATCCGCTCTCACTGGAACGACAAGTTTCATCAGATCACTGAAAAGATGGGTTTCCATCCATTCCCTATCCCGGCCGGAACCATTGGCGCACCTTACACTAACCCGTTGGGTGTGAATCTTGCCCCATGTACGTATTGCGGCTACTGCGGTTTCTACGGATGTGGTAACTGGTCTAAGTCTTCACCTAATGTGTGTGTTATTCCTGCGCTTATGGACCGGACCAACTTCACACTGCTGACTGAATGTACCGCGCTTTATATCGATAAAGCGGAAGATGGCAAAACAGTCACCGGGGTGACCTTCCGTGATTCTGACGGTAATACCGGCTTCCAGCCTGCCGATATTGTCTGCCTGTCGGCATATCAGTTAGACAACGTCCGTTTGTTGTTATTGTCCAAAATTGGTAAAGCCTACGACCCTGTAACAGGGGAGGGGACGCTAGGCCGCGCTTACAACTATCAGACCATGTCGATGGGTTACCTGTATTATGAAAATGAACATATGAACCCGTTCATTTCCACCGGGGCCTTGTCAACGCAGATTGATGACTTCAACGGCGATAATTTTGATCACTCCGGCTTAGGTTTCCTTGGCGGGGCGGGGATTCAGGCGCTGTCAGATCAGGGAACACCTTTGAGCATGACGGATCGCCTGCCGCCAGGCAGTAAAATGTGGGGCTCCGCATGGAAAAAAACGTTCCAGAAGAGCTACCAAAACTATGCCAAAATTCAAGGGCAAGGCACGTCTTACTCGCACCGGGATTCCTATCTGTCGCTTGATCCCAACTATAAAGATGAGAATGGCCAGCCATTACTGCGTCTGACCTTTGACTACAACCAGAACGACAGGCTGATGGCGCGTTTCATTCGCGATCGCATAGAGGATATCTGCAAAGTATCTGGCGCCACATCGTGGGAGACGGAAGCCTTCCCTGATAAGCATAATTCACCTTTCCGTGCCTATGACAGCTCACACACCATTGGTGGTGCAGTCATGGGGCTTGATCCGGCCACGTCCGTACTTAACCGCTACCAGCAGCATTGGGATGCGCACAACCTGTTTGTTCTGGGAGCGTCTTCTTACCCAAATAACGGCGGATATAACCCAACGATTACGCTCAGTGCACTCACGCTATGGACCGCTCACGCCATCGTTAATGACTATCTGAAAAATCCGGGTTCACTGGTGCGATAAGGAGAATATCATGGGTAAGAAAATGCGACGTGTCGCCTATGGGATCGTGTCAGTGGCGGTACTGGGGGCGGTTGGCTATACCGCATGGGTGCAGTACGGGCTGCACAAAAGCTATCCTCAAACGGTACAGATTTCTTCAGGTCCTGCCCTGCAGGAACAAATCAAACGCGGTGAGTATGTATCGAGACTGTCGGATTGTACCGCCTGCCATACGGCTGAAGGGGGGAAACCTTTTGCTGGTGGTTATCGGCTTAATACGCCGTTTGGCGCAATTTTGTCATCGAACATCACTTCTGATCCTGAAACCGGTATTGGTGGCTGGACTCAGGAACAGTTTGACCGTGCAGTTCGTCACGGTATTGGCTCACACGGGTATTTGTATGCCGCAATGCCATACAATGCCTATGCCAAGCTGACGGACCAGGATTTAGCGGACCTGTGGGCGTATATTAAAACCATTCCGCCGGTTAAAAATAAAGTGGTGGAAAACCAGTTACCTTTCCCGTTCAACCAGCGTTGGACACTGGCTGGCTGGAATTTGCTGTTCTTTAAAGATCGTGTGTTTGAGCCCAAGGCAACAGCCAGTGAGCAGTTTAATCGCGGTGCTTATCTTGTTGATGGTCCGGGGCATTGTGCATCATGCCACACAGCCAAAAACCTGTTGGGTGGAGATACTTCTGCCTACTTGCAGGGGGGAGCGTTACAAGGTTGGTATGCGCCGGATCTTACTGCCAATCCTCATTCCGGCCTTGGGAAATGGAGTGAAGAAGATATCGTGTCTTATCTGCGTTCAGGCACTAACAAGATTACGGCGTCATCAGGCCCAATGACCGAAGCGATTGAGAATTCAACGCAGTACATGACAGATGATGATTTGAAAGCCATTGCGCAATATTTAAAAGCGCTGCCCGCATCAGAGGCCCCGGCGCCAACGCCGTTATCCAGCGACAATACAGCCATGATGACGGGTAAAAAAGTGTATGAATCTCAATGCAGCGCGTGCCATGTCTCGAACGGCTCTGGCGTGCGTAATATGATTCCCTCACTGTCTGGTAATCCTCAGGTCAATTCACCTGATCCATCAAGCCTGGTGAATGTGGTGCTCAACGGTACTGACGGGCCATTAACGCATGCTAATCCGACGGCTGCCGGTATGCCTGCATTTTCGCAGAAGCTTTCAGACAGTAATATTGCTGACGTCATGACCTATATTCGCAACAGCTGGGGCAATGCGGCGGCACCGGTTTCTGCCCGGCAAATTGAGAAAGCCCGCTTAGACCTGCAGGCCAAACCTTGGCTGGGTGAGTCGATGCACGGCAAAAAATAGTATTTAACGCCGATCTAATCTGACAGTCACCGGTTCTGCTGGTATCTGTCAGATTACATCCGGCTTAAATCTTTTCAGCCCGGATAGGTTTCCCCTCAATTGCGCGTTACTGCGGGAGAGGCCACGATAAATAGCGTTATTTTTTGTAAAATTCGTCTTTATGCTGGTATCGATACTCTTGCGTGATCCCCGTGTACCCATATGATGCCGCTTTACAGTCGATGATATGAACGTTCGACTGGGGGTGTAAGTTACCGATTGCCTGCTCCATCGCGTTGTAAATTGCTTTTTGGTATGCCGCTTTCTGGTCTTTACTGCAGGTTTCATCCACGACGGTCACTTCAAGCCTGAACGAATTTTTACCCCATTCAGCCAGACTTTTACCATCAATGAACCAGTCCTCATCATCGACATGTCTCACAATGACCATGGTTTCGAAGCTGTTTTTGTTTAAAACATCGCATGTGATCCGAGTCGCTAAACGTACACATTCTTTGGTTAATGTTTGATTCTTTGAGCCAGACAGCGTCAGGGTAATTCCAGGCATAACATGTCCTTAATCAGGTGTTTATATCGGATAAACTATTACAGGAACAATAGGTTATTCATTATCTTATACACTATTGAAATGGAGTAATCGAGTTCGTGAGCGCCATGCGTTAAGGTCCGCGTATCGTCTGGCTGTCCAATGGTGTTACGGTACAGACGTCGGCATCGAACGAATGGTTTTACCGAGGGCAACATTCCTTCCCTGGTCGCCTATTACTTCGTCTGCCCGTGAGGTCTCATATCATCAAGTTTCGTTGCTGGCTGCTGATATACGCTCTCATTGTCGCCGGCACGCTGATGATAGGTTAATCAAATCAGGAGAACGCCATATGTCTGACCATCCCACGCTTGCCCTTCTCGGGCCGGGTGCTATCGGCACCACCATCGCCGCGTTACTGCATAAGGCTGGCCGAACGCCGGTCCTTTGCGGGCGTAGCGCGCATCCGCAGTTAATTTTGCGTCACGATGAGGGGGAAGTCGTGGTGCCCGGGCCGGTATTGAGCGATCCGGCGGTGATCCGCCATCCGTTCGATCTGGTGTTTGTCGCGGTGAAAACCACCCAGGTTGCTGACTGCGCCGGCTGGCTGGCCGCGCTGTGCGACGAACATACCGTCGTCTGCGCGTTGCAAAACGGCGTCGAGCAGGCCAGCCAGTTGACGCCCTACGTCAACGGCGCCCGGGTGCTGCCTTCGGTCGTGTGGTTCCCGGCGCAGCGCGAGCCGGATGCCTCCGTATGGCTGCGTGAAAAACCGCGTCTTACGCTGCCCGATGTGCCGCAGGCGCAACGATTTGCGGATGTGCTCGGCGGCACAGGCTGTGCGGTTGAACTGTCCGCCGATTTTGTCTCCGTCGCATGGCGCAAGCTGTTGCAGAACGCGGTCGCGGGCCTGATGGTGCTGGCTAATCGCCGTGCCGGGATGTTCGCCCGGGAGGATATCACCGAACTGGCGCTGGCCTATCTGCGCGAGTGTCTGGCCGTTGCGCGTGCGCACGGCGCATCACTGAGCGATAACGTTCCGCAGGAGATCGTGGAGCGTTTTCATCGCGCCCCTGCGGATTTGGGCACCTCAATACTGGCTGACCGACAGGCCAACCGCCCGCTGGAGTGGGATATCCGCAACGGCGTGATACAGCGTTATGGCCGCGAGCAGGGGATCCCCACGCCGATCAGCGATGTGCTGGTGCCGTTGCTGGCGGCAGGGAGCGAGGGGCCAGGCTGAAGCGTCGGGGGATTAGACGGCGACCCGTTGAATTATGGCAGAGTGGGTATTGTTCCGCTTGGGGGGCGGCTGTGTGCCAGAAGCGGAAGTAGTTAATAATAGTCTATATGGATCAACGGGGAGCAGGTCAATACAGCAAATCAAAATTTGAAACTCAGATAGACTCGCCTTGTAAATGGAGTATTATCATGTTAATAGACGATATTTATTGCATATGTCAAATGCAAAACAATTAAAACTCAGTCAAGGACAAATAAATGTCTAAGTTTAGCAGTTATGAATATTCACCCTATGAGACACGAAAGATATTACGTACTAGGTTTACATCTAATCTGACTGTAACAAATACACATCCACGAGAAATCAACGAAGAGAATCTGGTAGATGATATTCTGGCAGTGGATTATCTGTCTAAAACGGACATAAAAGATAATGCATATTTAATCACTTCGAAGTCAGACTACGAAAACACTAAACAGCCACAACATATTGATATTTCGTTTGACGAATTGATTAGTCAAGGCTGGGTCAAGTTAGTATGGGGCAAGTTACGGAACATCGGAAATGTCAGAAAAAATATCTATAGCGTTAAGGATGATAAATATTCAGCCATAAAATCACTGCTCCTCAGTCTTGGCAAAAAAACGTATACCATCGTCGCGGATGCAGATGGAGAAAACGAAAAGACTCAAGTATTTGATCATGACAACTTTAGCTGCCTTTCTCCCGCGTGGGTTGCCGCAAGATTATGGGAGATTACGCTTAACCAGTCTCAGAACAATGCTGATGCATTGAAAAAATGGCTTTCACTTTGGAGTTTATTAGATAACCCTCCGGTTGTATCCAGCATTGCTTGGCGTAAACAAGATGCTCAGACACTCATCCAGACTATCCTTGCAGAACTTAAGCAAGAAAAAGGGTTTACACGATGGGATAACTGCATAGAAGTTCTGGAACGTGAATATACAATACTTAAAGAACTCACGTCGCACCCTGTTTATTACCATGTTAAAACACCTCCCTCTACACTGGTCGGAAAAGCTATCTGGTCAGAGTCCAGAGAAGTGGAAGGTTACTTTTGGGAATCGTTTGATACTTATGGAGAAATGCATAATTTAATGCATCTGTTATTACTTCAGATAAACAATGATATCCACTGCAAAGTCCCTCATTATTTAATTGAACCTCTAATAGATATGTCTGCCGAGTACTGTGAAATGCTGTTTTCAATGTTGCTTCAGACGAAAAACATGCCCGCCCTATTGGTTGATATTTTGTTCTACCCGCCGAGCTCAGCTTTAGCTTATTTGCTCATCGCAAAATGGCCAATACACACTGGAGCATGGGATCGCAAACTCGTTGAGACTGATTTGCAGCACGCTCGTGAAGCGTGTATTGATGATGCATTAAGCATTCTGACAAGGCACGTATCACTCGGCAGTACTCCACCCTCAGAGATGGCTGACCTTTACAACTGGTTGATAGGTAACAACAGTGAAAAATATATTGATAACCTGAAAACAGTAGACTTAACCATAATAAATTTTAGAAAAGCATTAAGTCAGTTAGACAGGAATATCATATTTGCTATGATTTCGCATCTTTTGGAACATCATGAAATAGCAGGTATTTATTCTCCGGAATTCGCCACGCTGCTGGATTTATGCTCCACGGGGCAGCTTGAAGAAAAAATAGATGCGGGAAAAATTCTCAAACTTTACTCGGATTCATTGCTGAAAGATACAATCGGAAGATCTGTTCACAGGATAGGGAGCGACGAAGCTAACGCTCTTCATAAAATATTAAAGTCAAGCGAAGACACATATGAAGCTTTTCTGTATCCATTTGATGTCACTGCTCTTATAAAAAAAATAAGCGAAGACGATAATATATACTCTGAAGTAGATAAAATTGCACATTCACTCAGAACTCATATTCGTATTTTATGCAGGGCGCTTTCGAAATCTGATGCTCAGTCTAAAACACAAATAGTTAACTCATTGATAAAATATGTAAAATCTGGAGCTTTATTACATAAAGAAAAAGGACGAATAGATGCATTTTCCCCGCGTTTTGATCGTTATATATCTTCACCCTCATATATAACTATGGCTTTTGATCTTTCGATTGCGTTACACCTGATTAACGCTGAGCAGCAGAATTATCTGGTTAACGCAATATGTGAAACTGATGAACCTAGTATGTTAGCAACATTACTTCCAATTGTTCCTTTCTCCTTGCGGAGTAAGATAACCAAAAGAATCAATGAATTAACACCTGAAGATGCAGGTGAGATTTATTCCCTGACAGATATGCAGTCGAGGATAGATGAACTGCTTACAGCCGGTGCTGTTACTGCCGCAGAAGCTTATATGAAATCTGAACGAAATTTAAAAACACTGGGGAAAGTAAGAGGCAGAGAAATACTTCGTTTGCAGTACGATCTCCGATTGATGTTTTTAAAGAAAGAATGGGAGAAAATAATTAACCACCCGATACCCGCAGACATCACCCCGCATGAAAAAGATGAGGCAAGCGACGTTTTGGCTCACTTTCGCGCGCTCGCATTCCTATCTTGTGATACACCCAATCCGATATTTTCTCGCAATGAATTCGAAAGGTTGTTTAATAAACAGCCCTCGATTGCACGGGTGACAAACTGGCTTGCAGCAGAACTGAAAATATTAATTCAAGGCGACACATTCGAGCTACTTACAGGAGAAGCTTACAGCGCAGGAGTGGCCGCAGTTTCTAAGCTGGAAGCAATGTTATCCAAAGTAACGGAAGATAATAACAATGAGACATTAAAGTGTAACACAGCCCTGCTATACCTAGTACTCGGTGAGACAGAGAAAGCACTTAATATTCTATCTGGCTTTCAATTCATTATGCTGCAGGATACTGCTTCAGCATATAAGGCAGTATCCTATTACAGACTTGGCAGACTCCTAGAAGCAAACGCAGCGCTTGATACGGCAGAACATATTTTTGGTATCACTGGCGTATTGGCGGCTGCCAGAAATTATATAGCCAAGGGCTCTGTAGCGCTTTCTTTGCCTCAAGTCATTCTTACGGAAGATATTATTAAAGTGGTTTCTTCTGCAATTTTGAAATTCAAAGATATGAATCCTGATAATAAAGCGGAGATATTAAAGCAGAAGAAGAACTCCTTTGCTGAGGTTTTAGTTGATCACGTAAGAGCAGCTTCTGGCTCGCTTATAGCATTAGTTCCAACAATGAAGCAAATAACAGTAGATGGTTGTGAGGATGATTTATCCGCTTTATTCAGGTATTTTTTATCCGGCCGGCTTGAGTTTTTAGGCTGGACCGTTACAGAACAATCACGTGGCGGATACAGTGGTAATCTCAACCCCGGAGAACGGGATTTGACTATTAGCTGGGGAAGCACCGAGCTGTCCGTCATTGAAGCTGTTATTTGTAGTAAACCTTTGACCCAAGATACTCAAAAAGCTGATTTGCTTAGCCATTTTCAGAAATTACTGGGATACACGCATAGCAGGGTTATGTTCCATATAACCTACGCTTACATTGAAGATAAAACTGGTATTTTGGAATTTCTGAAAACCAGCGCCAAAGAACATTCTCCTGATGGTTTTAATTTTATGGGTCTCGAAGATATACCCCATACTGATTCTCGCCCACCTGGGTTTATTGCGTCCTACAGGGGAGATTTTGAAATCTTTCAGGTAGTGTTTTTGATACTGAATATGGGACAGCAAAGGCAAAAGCGTGCAGCAAAAACTGCTGCCGCAACAAAAAGAAGAAAAGCGCCAAAAAAAATTGAGGCCAAATAAGAATGTGCAGCTAATGTCACTGTTTTTTGGCATTAGCTCAGATTTACCATACATTAACCATGTGCTGGCTTTTGGGGAAGCCGGACTCGTTTCAGGGCGTGCTGCCCCTCAGCTGGTAGAACGAGCGTATATTCGCATCTCCCATTCCAGGAATCATGCAGCTTTCACATCCATCGCCTACAAAAGGTAAGTAAACGGGTTCAGAGTAATTGGACTTGGAAGGACAGTTTTTAACAGGAATGCTAACTGTACAGCCCCCCGAAATTCGACTCCCTCCTTCCAAGCTGCCCATTCAAACTATTTTTTACACCATTGATGCCTGTAGTAGTTAATGTTGAGCAGGTCACTGTTAGCAATGTCCGTAGATCGCTCATAGCAGACCAAGAGCGATTCGACGGCGGTTTTGTGCCAGAAGCTGAATTCATCATTGGGCTGCGAAGCTGTGGCCGCTCCTCAACACAGCCTGGGTGCCTGGATAAGCGACGGCACCCCAAGCTGAATTGCGCGACTAAGCGCGGATTCATGTAACGCGGCAACATGTGAACTGGCTTACATTTTTGACCTTCATCACAATTTATAGTGACGCCATGGTTAAACGACGCATCTCATTAACATGGCATCGATTAAGGACGTAGCAAAAAAAGCGGGGGTCTCTACTGCTACCGTATCACGAGTGTTGAATCACCACCCCAGTGTGATGCCGGAAACACGTCAAGCAGTACGTGATGCAATGGATTTCCTGTGTTATGTGCCAAGTAAGAGCGCGTTTCAGTTGAGTGGTAAATGTTCCGGGCTGATTGCCGTGGTTGTGCCAAACCTTGTCAATCCTCACTTTTGCGAGTTACTGGCGACGTTTGAAGAGGAAGCAAGGTACATTGGAAAATCGGTGATCGTTAAGACCCACCAGAATCAACCTCTGCAGGATAAGCAGATCATCCACGCTTTAATTGGTATGGGGATCGACAGTTTGCTGTGGGTTCCGACAGAAGCAGAGGCCGAACTTTCGGAGTGGTTAACCGCCACCCATATTCCGGTTGCGGTGGTGACACAGGTTTCACGCTTTTTTAATTCCGTCTCTATTAACCAGAGTAAAGGTGCGGAAAGTATCGCGGAACACTTCATACAAAGCGGGCATACCACATTTGGCTTTGTTGCCCAGGAAGGTGTCGATAATCGCAAGGTTTACGCCTGGAGTAAAAAAATTACCGGGCAGGGGTTAAATCTGGCTAAAGAAAATCAATTCTGGATAGCGAAAGGTGAAGGGGAAAAAACATCTGGCCATATCGGTATACTGGATGAGGTTATCGAAAAGCTGTCTGCCCGGAAAAATGTGTGCACATCTCTTTGGGTCTATAATGACGTTGCCGCCAGTTATATTATCGACGGGTTAAAAGAAAAAGGCGTGGCTGTTCCTCAGGATATTGCTATTGCCAGTTTCGATAATACCTTGCTGGCGCAAACTAAAGGGATAACCAGCGTTGCCCAGCCGATAAAAGAAATCGCACACCTGGCATTTCAGATGGTTAATAACGAGAAAAAACAGGAGAGCATCGAAATGTATGAAATTGTCTCCCGGCTGATTATCCGCGAGAGTAGCGTGACTATTAATATTACGACGCTTTAATATCTGCATGTCTCCATTTAATGTTGTTGGAAATTTATTACCAGCACTGACTCTGGTGATAATAACCAGCGTCTAAATTTTATGACCGGGCACTATTGAGGTGATTTTATGTCTGCGACTGCCATGGAAAAGCAAAGCGCTTACGGAAAGCTGCGTCTGAAAGAAAAGATCGGTTACGGTATGGGTGACGCCGGATCCTGTATGATCTGGAGCGTACTGGCGCTGTATCTGACATGGTTTTATACCGATGTCTATGGGCTGGCTCCCGGCGTCGTAGGAACATTATTTCTGGTGATCCGTATTTTTGACGCCTTCAGCGATCCGATCATGGGGGCGATTTGCGATCGTACACAAAGTCGATGGGGTAAATTCCGTCCCTGGCTGTTGTGGATGGCGGTGCCATTTGGCCTGGGCGCCATACTGATGTTCACCACGCCCGACCTGAGCATGAACGGAAAAATCATCTATGCCTGGCTCACTTATCTGATTATGTCGTTGATTTATACCGCTATCAATATTCCCTATTGCTCGGTAGCGGGCGTGATTACACTGAACCAACAGGAGCGGCTGGGCTGTTTGTCATGGCGTTTCTTTCTGAATGGCCTGGCGACGCTTATTGTCTCTTCCTCCATTTTGCCGTTAACCGACTGGCTGGGTAACGGCAATCGCGCATCCGGCTTTCAGCTGACGATGATGATCATGGGTGGTGCCGCGACGCTGATGTTCCTGTTCTGTTTTTCCAGTATTAAAGAGCGCGTTGTTTCGATTAAGTCCAACGACTCGTTAATGAAAGACCTGAAAGATATCGCTAAAAATGACCAATGGCTGTTGATGATTTCAATTACCTTTCTGAATGTTTTTCCGGCGTTCATTCGTGGCGCTGTCACCATTTATTATGCGACCTACGTGATGCAGGCTTCCGTCGGCTTTATTACCTTTTTTATGGCGCTCGGCGTCGCCTGCAATATGCTGGGCAGTGTCATCGCCAAACCGCTGACCGACCGTTTTGATAAGGTTAAACTGTTCCGAAATATTAATATTATTCTCGGTATTCTTTCCTTCGCGCTGTGGTTTGTCGACCCGAAATCCCTGGTGCCACTGCTCACGCTCTTTGTGATCATTAATATCCTGCATTTAATCCAGTCCGGCCCTATTCTGTGGGCGATGATGTCAGACGTTGACGACTACGGCGATTGGAAGTTCGGCAAGCGCCTGACCGGTATCTCTTTTGCCGGTAATCTGTTTATGCTGAAAATGGGATTGGCGGTAGCCGGGGCGATCGTTGCCTGGATATTGTCATATACCGGTTATATCGCCAATAAGCCGGAGCAAAATGCACAAACTATCCAGGGCATTATTATCATGTTCTCGCTACTGCCGATGGTGAGTTATTTTATCAGCGCATTTATGGTGCGCTACTTCAAGTTGAACAACATTTTTATCGAAAAGATAAAAGTCGATCTCGCCAAACGCGAACTGGAAAAGGGTGCGCTTCAACCGCAGGCGCTTAAAGATGTTCCCGTCCATTAAGGTCAAGCAACGCCGCGTATTGACGTATGGCTAAAAGAAACAAGATCTGAACGTAAGCGGGTTATTCAAAATAAACATGGCCCTGGATCATTATGCGTATTGTCTGGGGCGCATGGCGGGATGAGAGTGCCTGCCATGCGGCGCATCGGGGAACCTTACCTCAATATCACTGGCCTTACGCGAAGAGATCGCATCGCGCACTGCATGTTTTTCGTATTACCGTCACAGGAGGATTTAACACATGTCGAGTAGCAACTATTACGATGTCACCGAGTGGAAGGAAGGGAATCCGTATCAGGATATTGGTGAGGTCATTAATAGCATTATCGCAGATATTAAAGCCAGGCAAACGGATGCCGACATTAATAACGGCGGAAAGCCCGGTGCAGTCATCTATATTCCACCGGGTGATTATCCTCTTCTTACCCAAGTGGTGATAGATATCAGCTATCTGAAAATCATGGGGTCCGGGCATGGTTTCACCTCTTCCAGTATCCGTTTTAATACGCCGGAGAGTGAATGGAAAAACTGGCACGAAGTGTGGCCGGGAGGCAGCCGCATACTCGTTGAGATGCAACCGGCAGCAGGCGGGGAGGCGTCTGCCGGGGCTGCCTTCTATATCGAACGCAGCGGAGACCCGCGGATAAGTTCTGTCGAGTTTGCTGATTTCTGTATTGATGGGTTGCACTTTGTGGACGATGGCTCAGGGAATGACGATCCTGAAAATACTTATCTCAATGGTAAAACAGGTATTTATATTGCCAGTGCGCAGGATTCATTCCGTATCAGCGGCATGGGGCTGGTGTATTTAGAGCATGGTGTCACTATTTATAACGCTGACGCGCTGGCGATACATAATAACTTCATTGCTGAATGTGGCCACTGCATTGAGCTGCGCGGCTCGGGGCAGGCATCGAAAATAACCGACAATCTCATCGGTGCCGGTTACAGGGGATATTCCATTTACGCACAAAATTTTGGCGGTTTGCTTATCACTGCCAATAATATTTTCCCGCGCGGAAAAAGCAGCATTCATTTTTCCGGCGTAGTGCGTTCCTCTGTCAGCAATAATCGGCTCCATTCATTTTATCCGGGCATGCTGGTCTTTGAAGACAACTGCGCAGAAAACCTGGTGTCGGCCAACCATTTCTTCCGTGAGCGCGAACCCTGGGCTCCGATGCAGGCTTACAACAACGGCTTGGATGATTTATACGGACTCCTTTATATCAGTGGCGACAATAATTCGATTATTGCCAATCATATATCGGAGACTATAGATACCCAGTATATTACCCCGTCAGGCGCCACCCCGGTGATAATCCGCGTGGTGTCCGGGCAGGGGAATCATATTTCAGATAATCATATCGTTGCCACCACCGAAACGTCACAAGCCCATGATGCGGCCGCAAGTGCTTGTTTCTCCACGCAGGTAAGCGCGTTGCTGGCGACTGACGGACTGGCAGCGCTTGATGTCATCACCGTGCGGATCGAAAAAGAGTCCCGGCAAAATATTGTCCTGGATTCAGGCAGTGATGCTCAGGTCGTGCTGGACAGGGCGGTGAATGCCTTCAGGGCCACTCCCGTTCCGGGCCAGAGCTGTTAATGGGGGTTGTCCGTACGGATACCGGAGCCTGAAAAGCAGCACAAACTTTCTCAAAAAGGCGGGCGGTGTGCCCGCTCTCAACGGCTTATAAAAATAGCAAAGTCCGAACACGCTTCCCGCTGCGGGACTTTATTGCCGCACCGTTCTTACGATTCGGCAAATTTCAGCAGCGCTTCACCATCAAGGCGATAGCGTACCCATTCGGACTGCGGCAGCGCGCCGATGCTCTGGTAAAAATCAATGGCGGGCTGGTTCCAGTCCAGCACGCTCCATTCAAGGCGGCCGCACTGCCGTTTCACCGCGCATTGCGCGATATGCTTCAGCAGCGCGCTGCCCGCACCTTGGCCGCGATAGTCAGGGGAAATATACAAGTCTTCCATATAAATACCGTTACGTCCGAGCCAGGTGGAATAGCTGGTGAAGAAAACGGCATACCCGACGATTTTACCTTCCATCTCACCGATCAACGCTTCGGTGTTACTGCCTGCGCCAAAAAGGGTTTCCCGGATTTCATCCGGCGTGGTGACCACTTCTTCCGGGGCTTTTTCATACACCGCCAGCTCATAGATCATGGCGTAAATGGCGGCAGCATCTTCCGGGCGGGCCTGACGAATCGTGATACTCATGGGTTTCCTGTTCTCTCTGCGGGGGACATTGATGGCGCTAAGCATAAGGGGTATTGTCAGAAGAATTAAGTGCAATGAAATCACCCAATGATGAATATTATGCATCCGGCGCTGAGGCGTCTTGATTTAAACCTTCTGCCGGTTTTTGACGCGGTTTATCGTCACCGTTCCGTGCGTCTGGCGGCGGATGAACTGGCGATGAGCACATCGGCGCTGAGCCATGCGCTGTCGCGGCTGCGTATCGCCCTCAACGATCCGTTATTTTACCGCGAAGGCCACCGTATGTGCCCCAGCGTATATGCCACGCAGCTCGCGCCTTCTATCGCTTCGGCACTGAAATTCCTCAATCAGGAGCTGACGCCGCCGCCGGAGTTTGCCGCCGCCGCCAGTACGGAGTGTTTACAAATTGCGATTACGGATTTTACCGCGTTGTGTATTTTCCCCGTCCTGATGCAGCAACTGCAGCACGAAGCGCCCGGCCTGCGCTTTGAGCTACTCTATTTGCCGCACAGCCCGGCGCTGACGGAATTGCTGGCGGGCGAAGTGGATCTGGCGCTTGGGTTCAGCACGCCGGATGATATCCGCCATCCGGAACTGGAAGAGATCGGCTGGTTTGAAGATGAGTATGTTGTCATCAGCAACACCCGCCGGACACGGCTGACGCTGGAGGATTATCTCGCCGCCCGGCATCTGGTGGTGACGCCCTGGAATGAGAAACGGGGCGTGCTGGATTTACAGCTTGAGCAGATGGGCTATACGCGGCAGATAGCGATCAAAACGCCATCGATGCTCAGCGCGCCGTTTATCGTTGCGCAAAGCGATTTGCTGATGGCGATTCCCCGGTTTGCCGCAGAGACGCTGATGCCGGCAACGGATATCAGGATTTTTGCATTACCGTTTGCGATACGCCCGTTTGAAGTGAAGATTTATTCCCATAAACGGAGTGGTAAGCGCGGCGCGACGAACTGGCTGAAAGAGAAACTGCAGATGCTGGCGCAAGAGGTTAACGCAGGGCGGTGAATGCGGAAAGTCTGTGGGGCACCGGGCGTGAGTCGTTTGGTCGCGGAAGCGGCGTGTCTGGGCACCACGAACGGCGGCTTTAAAAGATAGAGCATCTCCGGTCACTTTACGCCTATATCCAGTCATGATAAGTTCGGATGATGAATACAAAACACGTTATCAGCGTTTTCAGTCATAACCTGTGGTGGCTGCCTTCTTAAAGGCGGCCTGAATGTGTATTCCCCATTTTCAAATAACCGCCGAAAGGGCGGTTATTTGCTTTGATAAGACCCCTTTTCGGCCTGAGGCTTAAGGAGTCTTATATGAATGACCAAACCATTATTCTTACCGGCGATCGCCCAACCGGCCCGCTGCATCTGGGCCACTTTGTCGGCTCGCTGCGCCAGCGTGTGGCCCTGCAACATGATTATCAACAGTATGTGTTGATCGCCGACCTCCAGGGGCTGACAGATAATGGCAGCAATCCGCAAAAAATTCGGGACAATATTCCTGAAGTGCTGGCCGATTATCTCGCTGCGGGTATCGATCCCTCGCTCACGACCATTTGTCTGCAATCTGCGCTACCCGCCCTTGCCGAACTGACCGCGCTTTATATGAACATCGTTACCGTGGCGCGCGTGGAGCGTAATCCAACGGTAAAAAATGAGATTGCACAGAAAGGTTTTGCCCGTTCATTACCGGTCGGCTTTCTGGTCTATCCCATCAGCCAGGCGGCGGATATTACCGCCTTCAAGGCCAGCAGGGTCCCCGTCGGCGATGATCAATTACCGATGATCGAACAGACCAACGAAATCGTGCATAAGATGAACAGCCTGTTTCCCGAACCGGTATTACGCCACTGCAAGGCCATGTTGAGCGACACCGGCCGCCTGCCGGGGATCGACGGCAACGCCAAAATGTCCAAATCGCTGGGCAATACTTTGCTTCTTTCCGCCAGCGAGGAGACCATCCATCGCGCGGTTAGCGCAATGTACACCGACGAAAAACACCTAAAGGTGACCGATCCGGGGCAGATAACCGGCAACATGGTATTCACCTATCTGGATGCGTTTCACACGGATAAAGCGAAAGTCGCAGAGATGAAAGCGCATTATCAACGGGGCGGACTGGGTGATCGGGCATGCAAAAATGAGCTGGAGACGTGTTTGCAGGAGCTGATTGCCCCTATGCGCGAGCGGCGTGCGACTTATATTCAGGACAAAGGCATGCTGATGGCACTGTTGAAACAGGGCAGCGAACGAGCGCATGAAGTCACGCAGCGCACCTTACAGGAAGTGAAGCGGGGGCTGGGCGTGCCGGTATTCTGAGTGTGAGTCGAGCCGTTTAGCCAGGCGTCTGAATAGTGGTGAGACGGCTCAATGCTGGTGATGTGAGGGAGCGTAAAGGTCCGCTTTTCGCAAAGCGGACGCTGCCTTAAAAGTCTTGCATAAGATCGGAAACGATTTCTGCGGCCGGACGAACCGATTTGATGACGGAAATACCCGTGCCTGTGGAGACGACCCCTTGATCAAAATTGCCGAGCCGCATGGCCTGCCACAAAGAGTGGTATCCGTTCATTACCTTAAACATGGTTTCACGGTCGGTGCCCTGCGCTTCTAATTCTGCCAGCTTCGGGCTCAGAGTGGTGGGCAGGGTGCGGTAATACGCCGGCAGCGTACGGAAAAGCAGCAGATCTTCAGCGCTCGACTCTACAATCAGGCGTTTGACTTTCTCATCTGCGGGGTTTTCCAGGGCCGTCAAAAACAGGCTGCCGGCAAATACTCCTTCCGCTCCCAATGCCATGGCGGCACGCACACCCCGCACATCAGCTATACCGCCGGCGGCAACGACCGGGATTTTTACGCTATCCGCGATCATTGGCACGATACTGAACGTCCCCGTCACGCGGGATGGCACGGTGCCCCCTTCGTCAAAACCGGTTGCAATGATGATGTCGGCCCCTAATTTCTCTGCCTCTTGCGAATTGGCGATAGTGGGCGTCAGGGCACGGTAAAGCATTTTTATGCGGTGACTTTTAAAAAAATCATATATTTCAGCGTCCAGCACTTCATTGATCAGTACTACTTCCACGCCTTCTTCAACGAGCATTTCTGCGGTTGCTCGCCAGAAGCTCATATCAGGTCCGTTAATTAACGTTGCGGCAAAAGGGTTTTCCGTCAGTTCTTTTACTTTTCTGATCTCCTCCCGCATGCGATCCAATGCAACATAACGCGAGCCGGGCAGGCTGTCTTGCCCGGCGTGTGGCCCCAGCGTGCCCAGCCCTCCGGCGTTTGAAACGGCAGCGACGAGTTCAGCATTGGTCAGAAAATACAAGGGGGCCTGTATGAGCGGATAGCGGATATGCAAGCGTTCAGTGATGCGGTTATTCATTGTTCAACCTTGGTAAAAATCAGACAGGTGAAATATTACCCTTTGCAAAATGGAATGGAATCACCAAAAATGAATACATGATTCCCAAATATAGAAAGGAAAGTGGACTTTAACGCAACGAAATTGTTCATCGCGGTGGTGAATGCAGGCAGTTTTTCTGCGGCCAGTGACAGAATGGGTGTGCCGATCTCAACCTTGAGCCGAAAAATCAATGAGCTTGAGCAGGCGTTAAACGTACAGCTCCTGGAACGGTCGAGGCATGGGGTTAAGCCAACCTATAAAGGACAACAGTTCTTTGAACAGGCGCGTCTGGGCGTCGAGCTGCTGGAGGATGCACAAAAATCGGTAACCTCAGCCCACACATTACAGGGCAAATTACGTCTGTCTGTCCCCCCTAACTTCTCACTCTGGTGGGATTTACTGCTCGAATTTCAGCAGCGTTATCCCGATATAAAAGTATTTTGTCATTCAAGCGAAAGAGTCGTCGATTTGTTTGAGGATGGCGTCGATGTGGCGCTCAGGATGGGTAACTTAAATATCGATGATGTGATTGCCAAACCTGTCATGACGGTGGAGTCTTTGTTTGTGGCAAGCCCCAAACTATTAGCGCGTTACGGCACGCCAAAGACGCTGGCTGAAATGGCCCGGCTGCCCGTTGCCGGCTGGGAAAGTCTGAACCATGGTTTTTTTGAATGGGACTCTGGCTCAGAAAAGGTTAAATACGAGCCATTCTTTTCCACCAATAATGCACAGGCATTGATTCATTATGCCTTGAGTGGCATGGGCGTCTCACAGCTACTGGATTTTTCAGCCAGGCCCTGGCTGGAAAGCGGGGAGCTGGTGCAGCTTTTACCCGGGACGGTTAAACAAACCCTGCCGTTACACCTTATCTATGCCCGCCATAAACATCCTTCAGCACTTGTGCGGGCTTATCTGGATTTTTGTGCTGAGTGGGTGGGAAAGCTGAAGTAGCGTTGCAACAACGATGTCCGTTCGCTATGACCGCCGCTCCATTCGTTGCCTGAAGGTGCTGTGCCTTCAGGCAACGAATGGCGTGTGACAGACAAGATCGCCGGCGGATGGCCGAGGCAGCATGCCGGGCCCACGCGCTATGAGCAATCCGGCTCGGTGTGTATTTAATGGGAACGCTTGGCGTCGGCGGCGTCGATAATTTTTTTCCCTGCCTCGACATAACGCATATCCCCGATATCTTTAACCTGATACTTCCCATCGCGGTATTCTATTTTGACGGCGGCCGCATTCCCCATCCCTTTATTTTTCAGCGGATCGTTCGTCATATCTGAAATCATAATACCGATAGACATCCCGGAGGATACCGCCAATACATTTTTATCATGGTGCTGAAGCGCATCTTTGACCATCATGCCCAGCGCCGATTGCATACGGTCTCTGACCTGGCCTGCGGTTTCAGCATCATGCTTCTCATCAGCCTTACTGATAGCATCCGCCAGTTCTGTCAGGGACATTTTCCCTTGCTGACGCAGTTCAGTCATTGCACTATCGCTTTTTAAGCCCAGCGCTTTACCTGCCGCCGTATTCATTTCGTTATTGGGTAAGCCTTCGAAGCCGCCAAAAAATACTTCGCGTAATGCTTTAAGTTCTTTAGGAGCCGCCTGGCTATTTTGGCTTTGCATGATCAACGATAATGTTTCCCGCTGTCTTCCAAGATCGCCGGAATAGTATTTTTTGAAACCGATGTCTTTGCTGCCGGCGCCGAATTGACGGGCCACTTTTTCGCCTGCTTGTGTCAACGGTGTATCTGACCATCCCTGAACGCGGTCATACAGGTTAAATATTGTTTGGCCGTGACGGACGAAATAGATATCCACACTGCCTTTGCCATAATCCTGCAATTTTGCCATGGCCGAACCCGATAGCAACATTAACGTTGCCAGAACAGATGCTGTTTTTTTCATTTTTATATCCAGGATGTTTGCCATAAAAATGTAATATAAAATAATGAATTACAGAGGGCTGCAACTGAGATCACAAAAATGAATGTGTCGCTGTAAATCTATAATTACCCCCCGTTATCACGTGGGGAACTGGTGTGTAATAAATATGACGTGGTGCTCTTTATGGCGATATGTTTCAGCGATGAGCGTGCCATTTAGTTTTAAGGCATTCCTCTAAGATTCAGTTTATTTAAATAATTTTTCCAAGTGATTATTGTGGGTGAGATACAACGGTATACGTTAATTTTACGTAAGGCCGGTTTTAAAGCGGTTCTGTCAGCATCTAATGGGTAACGTTCAGCACAATTGCGCATACCCGTTCTGGCCAGTAAGTTATTAAGACGCTTTTACTGGCCAGCGGTGTGCCTCGATTAATGCAGCTCTGCCGTTTGCCCGGTTTTGTCCGTCAGGCCGGATAATACGGCCAAGATCAGCGCAACGACGGAAAGTCCAGCGCCCGCCCAGTTAGGCGACTGCAGGCCGAAACCCGCGCCAATAACGGCGCCGCCCAGCCAGGCGCCAATGGCGTTACCAAGGTTGAAAAGGCCAATGTTAACGGCGGCGGCCAGCGTGGGCGCACCCGCTGCCCGCGCTTTATCCATCACCAGCTTCTGGATCGGAGAAACGGTTGCAAAGCCGAACGCGGCCATCAGGAAAATACAGACGGCCGACATGGCCTGGCTGTGGGTGGTAAAGTTAAAAATCAGTAGCACTATGGCCTGGGCCGCCAGCGTGATATACAGCATCGGCATCAGAGCACGGTCTGCATATCTGCCCCCCAGTTGGTTGCCGACAAACAGCCCCAGTCCGAACAGCAGCATCAGCCAGGCAAGGCTGCTTTCGCTGTAGCCAGCCTGTTCCGTCATCATGGGGGCGATATAGGTTATGGAGGTAAAGAACGCGCCCGGCCCGAAGACGGTAATGCCCATGGCAAGCAGCACATTGACGTTTCTGAAGGCATTAAACTCATGGGCGAAGTTATGGTTCTGCGGACGGGGCTGGTGCGGGATCAGCATACCAATGCTGATAACGGTAACGATGCCAATGACCGCAATCGCCATAAAGGCGTCACGCCAGGAAAGGTGCTGCCCAATCCAGGTGCCGGCGGGCACGCCGATCAGGTTGGCTACGGTCAGGCCCATAAACATGAATGCGATTGCCCGCACGCGCTTCGAGGGCGTAACCATATCTGCCGCAATGATCGAGCCGATACCAAAGAATGCACCGTGGGTCATAGAGGTAATCACTCTGCCCAAAATGGCGATGCCCAGCGTGGGCGCAAATGCCGTAACAAGGTTACCGGCGACAAATAACGCCATCAGGAAGACCAGCATGGCTTTACGCGGTACTTTGGAGCCCAGAATAATCAGGGCCGGCGCCCCGACAAATACCCCCAGCGCGTAGGACGTAGCCAGGTTGCCGGCAACGGGAATGCTGACGTTAAAATCGGTGGCGATCACGGGGAGAAGGCCGGCAATAATGAATTCAGTGGTACCAATACCGAATGCACCTATCGCCAGAGCCCAGAGAGCAAATGGCATAACACATATCCTGTCAGTAAAATATTTACGTTAAGCTGCCCGTCGTCATTGGGCCGGCCTCCGGCAAAAACCGGGTGGGCGCCGCAGTGGCAGCAGGGCAGTCAGAATATAAGTTTGCCGAAAGTTGATAAACAGCTCTGAAATCGCCTGAGCGTTGACAAAAATTCTACTTCAGGTCGCCAAAATACCCCTCAGAAGATTTTGTAAGCAGTTCATCAACGATGATCCGCACCTTGGGAATAAGATGCCGGGTTCGGGGCCAGATGACGTTAAGCTCAACCGGGTCGGGCATATGATCCGCCATTACCGTCACGAGATGGCCCGCGTCGAGATGACTCTTCACCATCGACTCCGGAAACTGCGCAATACCCGCTCCCGCCAGGCAGGCCTGGAGCATGGCGTCTCCGTCACTGATCTGGTGCGCCGCAGCAGAGATAAATTTCACTTCTCGTTCTCCCGCCGGGCGCAGCCGCCAGGCAAGGGGGGCTCCCCGCCGGTAGCCCATAATACAGCTGTGCGCTTTTAGCGCCTCCGTGTCCCCGGGCACACCGTACTGCTCAAGATAAGCGGAAGAGGCGCACAGTATGAGGCGCTGCCGGCCCAGGCGCCGGGCGATCAACGCATCGGTACTCTGAAGTTCTCCCAGGCGCAGCACGAGGTCAACGCCTTCCTCCACCGGGTCGATCAGACGATCGTTAAAAGTCAGAGCGAGTCGCAGAGCCGGATAACGGCTAATCAGCTCAAGCAGTACCGGCATCATCAGGTTCCGGCCAAATGACGCCGGCATATCTATCCGGACGGTACCTGCGGGGTTGTCCTGACGCTTGCTGAGCGTGTTTTCCGCAGAGTCCAGGATTTCCAGCGCCGAAAGGCAGCTTGTGAGATAGGCTTCCCCGTCACTGGTCAAACTCAGTTTACGCGTGGAGCGGTGAAACAGTCGCGTTCCCAGCCGCACCTCAAGCCTGGCCACGCTTTTACCGACCGCGGACTTTGTAATGCCCAGCTGCTCTGCGGCTTCAGTAAAACTGCTCGATTTTGCCGTAATGACAAAATGTGTAATGCCCCGCAGGGATTCTGCTGTAAATCCGGTAGACATAATGTTGACTCAGGAGTGGTTAATAACGCATTTATCGATGTGTAATTCTATACCAGGCCTGAGTCAGTGCGTAAACAACGCGCCGGCCACTGCCGGAGTGTTGGGATGAGGTTGAGCGCGACGGCAGATAGCGTATGCTAATTATTATCGCATTGAAGGAAAGCCTTATGGATTACAGCAAAATTATCAAAGAAATAGGGCGCGGCAAACTGCACGCGCGCAGTCTGGACCGGGAAACGGCGCGCCAGCTGTACCAGGCGATGCTGGCCGGCGAGGTGCCGGAGCTGGAACTGGGCGGCGTGCTGATCGCTTTGCGCATCAAGGGCGAGGCGGAAGAGGAGATGCTTGGCTTTTACCAGGCGATGCAGCAGCAGGTGACGCAGCTGCAGCCGCCGGCGGGGCGGCCGATGCCGGTGGTGCTGCCGAGCTACAACGGCGCGCGCAAGCAGGCCAACCTGACGCCGCTGCTGGCGCTGTTGTTGGCGCGGGTCGGGCTGCCGGTGGTGGTGCACGGCGTGGTGGACGATGCCACGCGCGTTACCAGCGGGGAAATTTTTCAGGCGCTGGGGATCAAGGCCGCCGCGGACGCCGCAACGGCGCAGCAGCAGCTTGATGGCGGCGAGGCGGTATTTATGCCGGTGACCGCGCTGTCGCCGGCGTTGGAGCGTCAGCTCGGTTTACGCTGGCGCATGGGGGTGCGCAACAGCGCCCATACGCTGGCCAAGCTGGCGACGCCGTTCGGCGAGCATGACGTGCTGCGCCTTGCCAGCGTCTCTCACCCGGAATACGTGGATCGCGTTGGCTCGTTTTTCCGTCAGATCGGCGCGCGCGGCCTGCTGATGCACGGCACCGAAGGCGAGGCCTACGCCAACCCGCAGCGCTGCCCGCAGATTCATTTTATCGCCGACGGCGAACAGCGCGTGCTGCTGGAGCGTCCGGCGCTGAATGAAACGCCGGCCTTACCGGCGGCGAAAGACGCCGAGACCACCGCGCGCTGGATTGAGCGCTGCCTGGCCGGCGAGGTGGCGATCCCGCAGGCGCTGGCGCTGCAGGTCGCCTGCTGTCTGGTGGCGACCGGGCAGGCGACGACGCTGGAACAGGGGCTGGCGCGGCTGGCGTAACGCCATTTTGCTTTTCACCTCAGGGGCGGGCGTGTCCCGCTTCGCCACAGGAAAGGACGGTTATGCAACAGGCTCTCGATTACTTTAATCAGTTAAATCAGGACTATCTTCAGGTGCACCAGACCAAGGAGGAGTTGTTCTGGCAGCAGTATATGGGCACCGGCGCCGATGACGTGTCGGCGCGCTTTACCGCGGCGGAAAGCGCCTATAAGCGCTTTATCGGCGAGCCGCGCCGCCTGGCGGAAATCCGTCAGCTGCTGGCGCAGTTGGAAGAGGAAACGCCAAGCGAGGCGCTGCGCGCGCTGCAGCACGGCCTGAACGGCTGGCTGCGTTTCTTTGACTGCAACGCGGTGGAAGATCCCGAGGCGCAGAATTTATTGGATCAGATCATCGCCGCCGAGGCCGATCTGTTCGATCGTCGCAAAGCCTATCCGGTCACGCACCTGAACGCGCAGGGCGAGCGGGTGGCGGCGTCGCTGGGCGAGCTGCTGACCAATCAGGCGACCAACGAAAATGAGGCGCACCGACGCAGTTCACAGGACGCGCTGCGCGATCTGGAACAGTGGCTGCTGCACAACGGCCTGCCGGAACTGATCGGCCTGCGCAACCGCTTTGCGCGCCAGATGGGCTACCGCAACTACTTCGATTACAAGGTGAATAAAACCGAGCGCATGACGCCGGAACAGCTGTTCGCCATTCTCGACCGCTTTGAGCAGCAGACCCGCGAGGCTAACGCGCACAGCCTGCGGCAGCTGGCGGAGCAACAGGGCGAACAGGCGCTGCAGCCGTGGAACATCCGTTTTGCCAGCGCCGGCGACGTTACGCGGCAGCTCGATCCCTACTTCCCGTTCTCGCAGTCGCTGGAGCGCTGGGTGAACAGCTTCAAGCGGCTGCATATCAGTTTCCGCGGCGCAGCGCTGAATCTGGACCTGCTGGTGCGGCCGGGCAAATATGAAAACGGCTTTATGCACGGCCCGGTGCCGCCGTTCGTGCAGCAGGGGCAGTGGCTGCCGGCGCAGATTAACTTCACCAGCCTGGCTCAGCCGGGGCAGGTGGGCAGCGGCGCCTACGGCCTGAATACCCTGTTCCACGAGGGCGGTCATGCGGCGCATTTTGCCAATATCGCGCAGAACGCGCCGTGCTTCTCGCAGGAGTTTCCGCCCACGTCGATGGCCTATGCGGAAACCCAGTCGATGTTCTGCGACAGCCTGCTGGACGACGCCGACTGGCTGAAGCGCTATGCGAAAAACGCCGCCGGCGAGGCGGTGCCGGATGCGCTGATCAAGGCCGGCATCGACGCGCGCCAGCCGATGCGCGCCTTTAACGAACGTCATATTCTGCTGGTGCCTTACTTTGAGTGGGCGCTGTATCAGTGGGATGACGCGCAGCGTACGCCGCAGGCGATAGCACAGCTGGCGCGTGACGTTGAGCAGCGGATCCTCGGCGTCAGCGGCAGTCCGCGCCCGACGCTGGCAATTCCGCATCTGTTGTCGCTGGAGTCGGCCTGTTCGTATCAGGGTTACCTGCTGGCGCTGATGGCGGTAGAGCAGACGCGCCACTTCTTCCTGCAGCGTGACGGCTACCTGACCGATAACCCGGCCATCGGCCCCGATCTGGCGCATCACTACTGGCTGCCGGGCAACAGCGTCAGCCACGACGACACCCTGCGCAGCCTGACTGGCGAAGGCTTTAACCCGGACTACCTGGCGACGGCCTGCAACCAGACGGTGGAGCAGGCCTGGCAGGCGGCGCAGCAGACGATGGCCGCGGCGGCGGCGCGTCCGCAGCCGGCGGCGGATTTCAATCTGCAGGCGCATATCCGCGTGGTGGATGGCGATCGCGTGCTGGCGGATAACGCCGACGGCGACGCGCAGATGTGCCGCGACTTTGCCGCAGCGATAGAGGAACGCTCGTAAGCGGCGTGCGGGCGCGTTACTTCAGCGCGTCCGGGCGCACCAGATCGAAACGGTGGCTTTCCTCGATGGCGTAGTACGCCGTCGGGCCGCCGGCGCGCAGGATCGGCTGTGCGGCGGCGGTCTGGTAGACGCCGTGCTCATCCAGCAGCGCGCGCTCGATATGCACTGCCACCACTTCCCCCAGCACCAGCCAGGTATCGACCTTGTCGCCGGCTGCGCTCTGCAGCTGGATGCACTGGCTCAGCCGGCACTCAAAGTGCACCGGACTTTCCGCCACCCGGTCGACCTTGACCTTGCGGCCGGCCAGCGGCGTCAGGCCGGCGAAGGCGAATTCATCCTCATGGCGCGGCAGCGACGCCGAGCTGTTGTTCATCGCCTCGGCCAGCGGGCGGGTCGCCAGATTCCAGACGAATTCGCCGGTTTCCACGATATTGGCCACGCTGTCTTTCCAACCGGAGCTGGCGAAGCCGATGATCGGCGGCCGGTAGTTGAAGCAGTTAAAGAAGCTGTAGGGCGCCAGATTACGCTGTCCGTCGGCGCTGACGGAAGAGATCCAGCCGATCGGGCGCGGCCCGACAATGGCGTTCAGCGGATCGTGCGGCAGACCGTGGCCGGCGGCGGGTTCATAGTAATAACGTGATTCACTGCTCATGTTGTCTGTGCCCTCCCGGGCTGAATGGCGGCATCCTGACGGATAAAAACCCCTTTATTCTGGCGTGTTTCTCGCAGGCTGCAAGTTTACCCGGCGAATATGCTATCTTATGCCGCAGTTCCCGCCAGTAAGAGTACGTCAGGTGCAAAAAAAGAAAACCTTCCCGCAGCAGAAAAACGGCCTGCATCCCCGCAACCGCCACCGTTCCCGTTATGATTTTCCGCAGCTTATCGCCAGTTGTCCGGCCTTGGCGCCGTTTGTCACGCCGAATCAGTGGGGCGATGAGTCGGTAGACTTTGCCGACCCGGCGGCGGTGAAAATGCTGAACCGCGCCCTGCTACAGCATTTTTACGGCATCGAGCACTGGGATATTCCGGCCGGCTATTTGTGCCCGCCGATCCCCGGCCGCGCCGACTACCTGCATCATCTGGCGGATTTACTGGCGGCCGGTAACGGCGGCGCGATCCCGCGCGGTAAGGGCGTGGCGATCCTCGATGTCGGCGTGGGTGCCAACTGCATTTACCCCATCGTCGGCGTGCGCGAATACGGCTGGCGTTTTACCGGCTCCGAGGTCGAGAGCGGGGCGCTGCAGTCGGCCAAAATGATTGTCGCGATGAACCCGCAGTTGAAAAACAGCGTGCGTCTGCGGCAGCAAAAACAGCCGGAGCGGATTTTTGACGGCATCATCGGCGCTGCCGAGCGCTTCGATGCTACGCTGTGCAACCCGCCGTTCCACGCTTCCGCCGAGGAAGCGCGCGCCAGTACCCGACGCAAGCTGCATAAGCTGGGCAAAGGCGAGGTGGCGGCGCAGCCGGTGCAGAATTTTGGCGGCAAGAACAATGAGCTGTGGTGCGCGGGGGGCGAAGAAGCCTTCGTGTGTGCGATGGTGGCGGAGAGCGTCGGTAAAGCGCAAAACTGCCTGTGGTTCACCTCGCTGATTTCCAAAAGCAGCACGCTGCCGGCGGTCTATCAGGCGCTGCGGCAGGCGGGGGCGGTGGAAGTGCGCACCGTTGAGATGGCGCAGGGGCAAAAAATCAGCCGCTTTGTCGCCTGGACGTTCCACACGGCGGAGCAGCAGGCCGCCTGGGCCGCCGAACGCTGGCGCTGATCCTGTCCCGTTTACGCGCCGGCATCCTCGCCGGCGCAAATAGTGTCCCGACTGTTCTTTCCTTTTCGCCGGCTTGGGTGATGCTCAGCCGGCCTGCCACTCGGCGACCAGCGTTTGCACCAGCTGCGCCGCGGGCATTTCCCGCGCCAGCGTTGCGCCCTGGCCGGCCCACTGGGCGCCGAACCCCGGCTCGCCCCGGGCGGCGGCAGCGGCGGCAAGCGCTTTGCCCAGCGCATAGGTCAGCGGGTAGGGCGGAATGCTGTCCTGCGCGACGTCGCGGGTAAACCGGCAGAATGCGTTATTGATGCATCTGGCCGGCCGGCCGGAGATGGCGGAGACCATCACCGTATCGGCGGCCTGCGGGCTTTGCAAACTGCGGCGGTAAGCCTGATTGGCGGCGGACTCCGGACACAGAATAAACGCGGTGCCCATCTGGACGCCGGCCGCGCCCAGCTTCAGCATCGCGGCCATCCCCGCGCCGTCCATAATGCCGCCGGCCGCAATCACCGGCACGTCGGTGACCCGCCGTATCGCCTGCACCAGGGTAAAGGTGGTTAGCCGGCGGTCGTCATCCTGCAGATTAAACTGGCCGCGGTGCCCGCCGGCCTCAATCCCCTGCGCCACAATAAAGTCAATCTGGCTGGCCGCAATCCGGCTGGCTTCTTCCGGCGTGGTGGCGCTGGCGAAGGTGACGATACCGTGCGCTTTTAACCGGGCGATAAACGCGGTGGACGGGATGCCGAAGTGGAAGCTGACCGCCGCCGGGCGCAGGGTTAACAGCACTTCCAGCATGCGCGCGTTATCCTGGAACGTTTGGTAGATCTCGCTTAATTTAGCGGGCGGCTCGGCGCCGTACTGGCGGAACAGCGGCGCGAAGCGTTGGATCCACGCCTGCTCCAGCGCCGCATCGCGCTGCACCGGCGGGTGGCAGAATACATTGACGTTTATCGGCCCGGCCGTCAGCGCCTGCGTTTTGCCGATCATCACTTCCGCCTGCTCCGGCGTGGAGGCGCCGACGCTGATGGAGCCTAACGCGCCGGCGTTGCTGACTGCCGCCGCCAGCTCAGGGGTGGAGACGCCCGCCATCGGCGCCTGAACCAACGGGTACTGCAGATTAAGCCGGGTACACAAAATGGTTTTCATCGTTACACCTGCTTGAGTTCACGGTAAGGTAGATAAAATCTCGTGTAGAGACTTAAAAATCAATATCGTTTTCAAAATGAGAATGAAAGATGAACCATACTTCACTGGAAATCTTCAAAGTGGTGGCGGAAGAGCTGAGCATTAACCGTGCCGCCCGACGGGTGGGGCGGGTTCAGTCCAACGTCACAACGCGCATCCAGCAGCTGGAAGAAGAGCTGGAGGTTCAGCTGTTTATCCGTGAGAACCGGGCGTTGCGGCTGTCGCCGCAGGGCAAGAAATTTCTGACGTATACCAAAAGAATGCTCAGCCTGGCGGAGGAAGCACGCCAGTCTCTGCATCCCCACAGCCCGAGCGGCCAACTGGCGTTTGGCGCGATGGAGTGCACCGCCGCCAGCCGGCTGACGCAGCCGCTGGCGACGTTCAGCCAGGCCTGCCCGGCGGTGCGGCTGAGCTTTACCACGCTGCCGACGCGCCAGCTGACGGAAAAGGTGCAAGAGTGGGAACTGGACTGCGCGCTGGTGGCGCTGCCGGCTGATGAAGAAGGGGAGGTGATGTGCCCTGACGGACTTGCCTGCCAGCCGATGTTTGTCGAGCGGCTGATGCTGCTGCAGGCGGCGGAAGGCTGCGACGCCGGGAATGGGCGCACCGCCCGGAAGCTGGCCGCCTTTGTTGACGGCTGCACCTACCGGGAAATTGCTCTGCGCCTGCTGGCCGGCGGCACGGGCGATCGACCGCCTGAGGTGCAGGCAGTCGGTTCTTACCATGCGATGCTGGCCTGCGTCGCGTCGGGCAGCTACTGCTGTGTGCTGCCGCAAAGCGTGCTTGAGCTGCTGTCGCTGCCGGCGGGGCTGAGCGTGACGCCTGCCGGAACGGCCGTTACCCAGTTTATCTGGCGGTCGGAGAGCCGTTCGCCGGCGGTGGAAAGTCTGCGCCGCACGCTGCTGGCGACGTCCAATATGGCGGAGATGTCACGGTGATGAGGGGGCCGGCCGTATGCCGGCCCCGTACCGGCGTCAGGAAACGTGCTGCAGGAACTCCTGCAGGCGCTGGCTTGGCGGGTGATTGATCAACTGATGCGGATCGCCGTCCTGCGCGATGCGCCCTTTGTCGATAAAGATCAGCCGCGAGGCCACCTTCTCGGCAAAGCCGACTTCGTGGGTGACGATCACCATGGTCATGCCCTCCTCGGCCAGATCCTGCATCACCTTCAGCACCTCGTGGCGCAGTTCGGGATCGAGCGCCGAGGTGGGTTCGTCGAACAGCATCATTTTCGGTTTCACCGCCAGCGCGCGGGCGATGGCCACACGCTGCTGCTGGCCGCCGGACAGTTCGGACGGATAGTGATGCGCGCGCTCCGCCAGCCCGACCTTTGCCAGCAGCTCACGCGCCAGTTTATCGGCGTCGGTTTTACTCAGGCCGCGTACGCGGATCGGGCCGAAGGCGACGTTTTCCAGCGCCGTCAGGTGCGGGAACAGGTAGAACTGCTGGAACACCATCCCGGCTTCCTGACGGATCAGCCGTTCGTCGACGTGCGGATCGTTGGCCTTTAAGCCGTCGACGATCAGATCGCCGGCGGTGATCTCTTCCAGTTTATTGATGCAGCGCAGCAGGGTGGATTTGCCGGAGCCGGATGGCCCGATAATCACCACCACTTCCCCCTGATCGATCTTCAGGTCGATATCGTGCAGCACCTGGGTTTGCCCGAAGTGCTTAGAGACGTTTTTAAATTCAATCACAGGATTTTCATCCTTCTTTCCAGACGACGCAGCACAAAGCTCAGCACCAGCGTGATGATCAGATAAATGACGGCGACGGCGCTCCAAATTTCCAGCGCGCGGAAGTTGCCGGCGATGATTTCCTGCCCCTGACGGGTCAGTTCGGCGACGCCGATGACGATAAACAGCGAGGTGTCCTTAATGCTGATAATCCACTGGTTACCCAGCGGCGGCAGCATGCGGCGCAGCGCCAGCGGCATGATCACATGGCGGATGGTTTCGCGTCGCGACAGGCCGAGCGCCAGCCCGGCTTCGCGGAAGCCGTTATGAATTGACAGCACCGCGCCGCGGGTGATTTCGGCAATATAGGCGCCGGAGTTGATCATAATGGTCACCACCGCGGCGGTGAACGGGTCGATGCGCAGGTCGGTAAACGCCATGGGCAGGGCGAAGTAAATAAACATCACCTGCACCACGATCGGCGTGCCGCGGATCACTTCGATAAAGACCAGGGCGATATGGTTGGCGATCCAACCGCCGTAGGTGCGGGCGAAACCGGCGATGAGGCCGATAATCAGGCCGCCAATCAGACCGAGGACCGAAATCCACAGGGTCATCTTGGCGCCTTCTAACAGAATGGGCAGGGCGGGCCAGATGGCGCTCCAGTCGAACTGCATGGTGTTTACTCCCGGTGTTCCCCAATGGGGGATCAGAGACAACAGCACACGGCGGGCCGGGTGACGACGCCGCCGTGTGCGATGAACACGCGGTCAGACGTGATTATTTGGGTTCGCTACCGAACCATTTTTTATAGATTTCGTTGTAGGTGCCGTTTTCACGCAGCGTTTTCAGCGCGCCGTTGACCTTCTCGCGCAGATCGCTGCCTTTCGGGAAGGCGATGCCGTATTGCTGTGCTTCCAGCGAGTCGCCCACCGTTTTGAATTTGCCGGCGCCGGCGGTCTTGATAAAGTACAGAATGTTCGGCGTGTCGTGCACCACCGCGTCGGCGCGTTTGGTGCCCAGCTCCATATAGGCGTTGTCGATATTCGGGAACTGGCGCAGATCCTTGGTTTTGACGTGTTCCTTCACGTAATCCACCGAACCGGTGCCGCTTTTCACCGCCACCACTTTGCCGTTCAGGTCGTTGACGTTTTTCACCTCGTCATTATCGGCGTTGACCATCACCAGCAGGCCGCTTTTGTAGTAACCGTCGGAGAAATCGATGGCTTTCTGGCGCTCTTCGGTAATGGTGATGCCGGCCAGCGCCACATCAACGTTTTTGGTCTGCAGCGCCGGGATGATGCCGCCGAAGTCCATCGGCTTCAGGCTGTAGTCCAGCTTCAGCTCTTTGGCGATGGCGGCCCACAGATCGATATCGAAACCGACGTATTGGTTACCCTGTTTGAATTCGAAAGGAACGAAGGCGGTGTCGGTGGCGACCACCAGTTTGTCTGCTGCGTGAGAACTTACGGCAAAGGCCAGCGACAGGGCGGCCAGCGAGGTTTTAAATATTGACTTCATGAGAGGAATTTCCTGTACAGGTTGTGATTGACCCATTTTTTTATTGCATTATCGCCATGAAATAATCGTGCCACGTCTGCGATTTCTATAAAAACAAAGGGTTAAGATGTGATGTTGTGCCGTTACGGCGAGTTATTATGATTACGCTCTCAACGGGTGCCCAATAATGATGCGGGCGATCGCCGTTGGTGCGTTGGCTTATGATTAACTAAAAAGTGGTGGCAAAACAACCGAAAGTTAACAATTACGCATCAATACTGATAACTAAATCTAACTTTTTGGCGCAACGCAGGGGATGTCGCAGCGCAAAAAAACCGCTCAGGTGGCCCTGAGCGGGGGAAGATTAGCGTAGTTGGCTGTCTTTACTGCCGCGGCGGTTGTACAAACTGCCGGCAGCGTGTTTTTTATCCAGCGCGTTCTGGCAGTTCAGGCAGTAGCGTACGCCTTGTAAAGCCTGGCGGCGCGCCAGCGGGATTGCTTCCCCGCACTCCTGACAGTATTGTTCGCTTTCGCCGTGTCCCAGCGCCTGCCGGGCGCGCTGTACGGCGTCGTCGACGGTGGAGTCGATTTGATCCTGAACCGCGCCGTCTGCCGCCCATCCGCTTGCCATAAGCCACCTCCTGCCGTAAAAGACCTCTCAACAGAATATGGTGTTTTTTTCGCCGATTTCAAGCGTGGTTCGCAGATGACAACAGGCTGACGCCGCAGCGACAGCCTGTATAAGCAGGGTTATTCGATATTGGCTTCAATAAACCACAGGAATTTATCCAGATCGCGCGAAGCGGCGGTAAAGATATCTGCGGTGTCTTCGTCATCCACGGCGCTGATTGCCTGGCGGATGTCGTTCGCCACGATGCCGTAACGGTCGGCCAGCGCTTTCAGGTGTTCCTGTACGCTGTGGATATGGGTCGGGTAGCTTTTCAGCGGCGTGGCCGCGTTGACGGTCTGCACGGTGCCCAGCGCAATGCCGCCCAATTGGACCACGCGCTCGGCGAAGATATCCAGATGATCGGTAATCGCGGTGCGGAAGCCGTCGAGCATTTCATGTACGGCGATAAAGTTTGCGCCGCGCATGTTCCAGTGCGCCTGTTTGGTGATTAGCGACAGGTCAATAAACTGTGTGAGCTGGTGGTTCAGGATGCTGATAGTTGCCAGCTTGGTTTTGTCATCCATATCATTGCGGGTATACAGAAGGTCAGAAGATTTCGTTTTCACCAGTTTTGCGGTACTCATAAAGATATCCTCTTAAATTGTTGTCCCAAATTCATTACGGAATAATTATAGCAGCGTCGGGTTATTTTATCGGCTGATAAAGGCTATGGATTAAATAGGCGGAGGCAATGTAATGGCGTGTTGGTGTTAAATCAATGTTAATACTGCCTCTGTTTTATTTATTGATAAATAGTGATTTTTTATTTTAAGTGGTATGTGGAGGCATTATTTATCGGGTGTTGCTTTGGCACGATGTTTAATGACTCGTTGATAATCAACGGATAAGTTCTTCTCCCACGGTTAATCATCCTGGTTATGTTTTTTAAACCAGCATCAAGGCGATATGCTGTTTTTGAGAACATCCTCTCCGTGCGTCGTGCGCGTCCGAGACGTCAGGCTGCGGCGCAGCGCTGACACCGTTCAGCTTTATGGTGATATTTGGCACGTTTTATCTGCAACAGGTCATTTCCATTCACAATAAAACTTGCATCAGATAACGTCTGAACGCCTTGCCTGCCGCCCATTATAGGAAGAGTGACTCGCTTCGCATTTTCAGCACCGGTGAAAATCTACTTTGTTACTGCTTTAGCTAAAACCTTTCAGCTAACCACAAGGGCAGAATAATGAAGACGCTAACCGCAGTTTCAATCGCTATCTCTTTGATTTCAGGTTATGCCTCTGCGCAAACCATCGTGTTGACCGACAGTGAAAAAGGCATTGAACAGGGTAACTGGCAGACCGACAGCCACAAGCTGAAGCTGGGCGGCGCCGATTTCAGCCTGCGTCAGCAGGTGTTGCACGGTGGCAAACAGGAGGGGTCGAAAGTGATTACCCTGACCAGCCCCGGTGGGTTGACCATCGCGCTCAGTCCGACGCGCGGCATGGATATTCTGCATGTCAACGGCGCCGGCGTACGGCTGGGGTGGGATTCGCCGGTTGACGAGGTGGTTAACCCGGCCTATATCAATCTGGAAAGCCGCAACGGTCTGGGCTGGCTGGACGGCTTTAATGAAATGATGGTGCGCTGCGGCTTTGCATGGACGGGGCACCCGGGCGTTGAGGACGGCACGCTTTATACGCTACACGGCCGCGCCGGCAATACGCCGGCTTCCAAAGTGCTGGTGGAGATTGATGAAAAAGCGCCATATACGGTGCGCATCCGCGGTTTGCTGAAGGAAAACACCTTTAAGAAAAGCAACCTGGAAACCTGGACCGAGCTGCGCTACGTGCCGGGAAGCACCTCCTTTACCATTGAAGATAGCCTGACCAACCGTGCGGACTACCCGCGGGACTATCAGATCATCTACCACAGCAATTTCGGCAAGCCGTTACTGGAAGAAGGCGCGCGATTCAACGCGCCGATCAAGGAGATCTCGCCGTTTAATGACTATGCCCGCGCCGGTTTGAAAAACTGGTCGCAGTATCAGGGGCCGACCAAAGGCTTTGATGAGATGGTGTTTAACATCGTGCCTTACGCCGATGCCGAGGGGAAAACCCTGGCGATGCTCAGCAACCGGCAGGGCGATCGCGGCGTTTCTATCGGCTTTAATACCCGTCAGTTGCCGTTGCTGACGCTGTGGAAAAACACCGATACCGAGCGGCAGGGCTACGTCACCGGCATTGAGCCAGGCACCAATTACGCTTATCCGGTAAACATCGAGCGCGAACAGGGGCGTATCAAACAGCTGCAGCCGGGGCAGAGCACGCAGTTCGCGCTGACCTACACCCTGTTGCAGAATGCGCAGCAGGTTAAGCAGGCCGAGGAGCGGGTCAAGGCGCTGCAGGGCGACCGCGATGTCAAACTGGTGGCGCAGCCGATAGCGGTGGAATAAGGAAAACGCCGTCAGGCCGGCGTAACGGCTGGCCTGACGGCATGGCGTTAGAAATCATACGGCGGTTCATAGAGCACTTTGACGATCGCTTTCTTGATGTGTTGTGGGCTTTGCAGCTGACAGCCGGCTTTATGAGGTTCAAACGGGAAGAACAGCACGAACATGCCGGGCGTCATATGCAGCGTCTGCCACGGGCGGCGGATATCGGCCCGCTGACAATCCTGCTGCTGCTGATAGGCCTCACAGTGGATCTCGCTGCCCGGCAGGCCGTAGTCGATACGCTCCTCACCGCTCAGCAGTATCTGGATATCCAGATACTGGTAGTGCAGTTCGGCGCGTTTTTGTTCGGCAGGTTCGGTGGTTAGTTCGACCACTTCCATAAAGATGCGATCGCCGTCAATGTTATGGCGTCCCAGGGGCAGATTAGGCAGATCTTGCTGACGTACCTGCGTCAGAATGTCAGCCAGATCTGAAGACAGTCCCTGTCCATAACGGGGATTAAATAAACTATTTAAAATCATTCAGCTTCTCCGTTCCGTCGATAAAATTCCTATACTTATTGTGGCTATTTTATCGACGAAAAACAGTTAAGCCGTCCGCAATCCGATGATTTAAGGCAGACTTTCAATACGCGGTTTGGGCTTGATGGTCAGCGTCGCGCCCATGGAGGCAGTGATAATGGCGCTCAGCGCCAGCCATTGCACCTGCGTCAGGTGCTCGCCAAGGAAAAGCATGCCGGAAAATGCCGCCATCGCCGGCTCCAGGCTCATTAAGGTGCCGAAGGTGCGCGCCGGGATTTTCGGCAGCGCGATAATCTCCAGCGAGTAGGGCAGCGCGGTGGACAGAATAGCGACGCCCAGCGCCAGCGGCAGGATATCCACGTTAAGCAGCGCCGCGCCGGTGTGCCAGGCGCCGATGGGCGCGAACACCAGGGCGGCGATCAGCGAGCCGACCGCCACGGTGCCCGGGCCATGATCGCCGCCGGCTTTCTGACCGAAAATGATATATACCGCCCAGCAGGCGCCGGCGCCCAGCGCACAGGCGGCGCCAAGGGGGTCGATGCCGCCGACGCCGTGGCCGAACGGCAGCAGGAAGATCAGCCCGGTGATGGCCAGCGCTACCCAGACAAAGTCGATCGCCCGGCGGGATGAGAACATTGCCACCGCCAGCGGGCCGGTAAACTCCAGCGCTACGGCGATGCCCAGCGGTACGGTGCGCAGCGACAGATAAAACAGATAGTTCATCGCCCCCAGCGCCAGGCCGTAAATCAGCAGCGGCAGGCGGTTACCGGCGCAAAAACGCATGCGCCATGGGCGGAAGATAATAAACAGGATCAGCGTGCCGATGCTCAGACGCAGCGTGGTGATCCCTTCGGCGCCGACCAGGGGAAACAGACTTTTCGCCAACGAGGCGCCGCCCTGAATCGACACCATGGCGACCACCAGTAAACACACCGGCAGCAGTATAGAAGACGCTTTTGCAGAAACCGACGAGGACATCCTTTTAAGCCTTATTATGCATTCCCGCAGCAGGGGAGATCGGAGAAAAACCAGACAGGCCTCAGTGTAATGAATCGCCGACGTTCTGTCTGCGAAATAGCGTACTGAGGAGATTTTTAAACGGTTTGTTTAAGTAAAACTGGTGCGTTAGCACAAAAAGTGCGCATTTTATTAAGAAAAATCTGGATATTAAGTAGGTGATTTTTGTCACGCTTGAGGATAGAATACGTCCGAAAATTAAGCGAAAAGAAGCGGATACAATGTTCTTGTAATTTTCTGTTACACGATATCAAGTGTTAGACACTCAAATCGGGGCAGAGTTTCACGCTAATTTTTGTTATATTTTCATCGTATAGACAAATGGATGTACTTAATAATAAAACGCGTTTGAGGTGGTTATGAAAAAAATTGCATGTCTTTCAGCAGTAGCAGCTTGTGTATTAGCAGTGACCGCAGGTACCGCGTTCGCTGGCCAGAGCACCGTAACCGGTGGCTACGCTCAGGGCGATTTCCAAGGCGTTGCTAACAAAGCTGACGGCTTCAACCTGAAATACCGTTACGAGTTCGACAACAACCCACTGGGTGTGATCGGCTCTTTCACTCACGTAGAGAAAGACCGTGCTGAGAACGGTACTTACAACAAAGCTCAGTACAACTCTATCACTGCAGGTCCTGCTTACCGTTTCAACGACTGGGCAAGCATCTACGGCGTGATCGGTGTGGGCTACGGTAAAAACGTTGCTAACGCACAAGACGGTTCTCACCGTGGCGGCAGCAGCGACTACGGCTTCACCTACGGTGCTGGCCTGCAGTTCAACCCAATCCAGGAAGTTGCTCTGGATGTTGGTTACGAGCAGAGCCGTATCCGCAACACCGACATCGGTATCTGGAGCGTTGGCGTAGGCTACCGTTTCTAAGAATTATCGTTAGCGGCCTGCCATCGGCAGCCGTTTACGACAAAAAATCCGCCTTCGGGCGGATTTTTTTTGCCTGCGGATCGGCTCAGAGCGTCTGCTCCATCACCAACACCGTCCGCTGATGGTATTCGGCGCGGTGGGTTTCACGAAAGCCCAGCTTATGCGCCAGCTTAATCGAAGGCTGGTTGTGCGGTGAAATGATGCACTGCGTTCTGCCGCCCGGCAGCGCAGTTTTCCCCCAGGCCAGCACCGCCCGCAGGGCCTCCGTCGCGTAGCCCTTGCCGTGGGCGGCAGAGCACAATGTCCAGCCCATCTCCGGGGCCTCCAGCGCCGGTGTGATATCGCGCTGATAGTTGGCGAAGCCGAGGCTGCCGATAAACTGGCCGCCGTGTTTCTCCCGCACCGCCCAGTAACCGTAACCCAGCAGTTGCCAGTGGCCGATATAGCGCAGCAGGCGTCCCCAACTCTCTTCTCGATCGCGCGCGGCGCCGCCGCCAATATAGCGCATCACCTGCGGATCGGCGCTCATCGCCGCCACGGCGTCGAAGTCATTCAGGGTATAAGTGTCCAGGATTAAGCGTTCGGTGGTGAGGCGGGGAGCTGCAGTAAAGCGGGGTGAATTCATGATTCCTTCTCTCTGAAACGTTGCGGGCGCACACGGCGCGCCCGCTGGGGAAAAGATAAGGTGTGAATTCAGTATGCTATATCAGCAGCCATAAAAGCCAGGTAAACAGGAAACCGCTGACGCTGAGTAGGGTGGTCAGCACCGTCCAGGTTTTCAGCCCGTCGGCGACCGACAGGCCGAGGTATTTGGTGACGATCCAGAAGCCGGAGTCGTTTACGTGCGACAGCCCCAGCCCGCCGAAGCAGGTGGCCAGCGTCACCAGCACCAGTTGGAGGTGATTAAGCCCGCCGACCGCTTCCGACAGCAGCCCGCCGGTGGTCAGAATCGCCACCGTCGCGGAACCCTGCGAGGCGCGCAGCGCCAGCGAGATGATAAACGCCGCCGGGATCAGCGGCAGGCCGATGGTGGTCAGTACCTCGGCCAGCGCCTTGCCGACGCCGGATTCCACCAGCACTTTACCGAATACCCCGCCGGCACCGGTCACCAGAATCACCACGGCGGCGGTCGGCAGCGCTGCGCCCATCACGTCGCTGGTATGCTGCAGGCTCCAGCCGCGACGCACCGCCAGAAAATAAAAAGCCAGCGCCAGCGCGATCATCAGCGCCACCGCCGGCGACCCCAGCAGCGCCAGCGTATCGCGCAGGCCGGAACCCGGCTCGAGCAGCGTGGCGGAGACGGTGCCGGACATAATAATGGCGATGGGGATGATAATCAGCGCGGAGATCAGCCCGGCGCCCGGCGGGTTGAGGCGGTCGCTGAGCGGCGCGCTGTTCTCCGGTGCGGCCAGCTGCAGCTGTTCCAGCACCTCGACCGACAGCGGGTAGGATTTGCGGTTGAGGTAGCCGGCGACGACGTAGCCGATAATGCCGACCGGTATGCAGATCGCCAGGCCGATAATGGTCAGCCAGCCGATATCGCTGCCGAGCAGGCCGGCTGCCGCCACCGGGCCGGGATGCGGCGGCAGCGCCACGTGCACCGTCAGCATCACGCCGGCCATCGGCAGGCCGAATTTGAGCGGCGACACCTTCGCCACCTTGGCGAAGCCGTAAATAATCGGTGCCAGAATAATAAAGCCGACGTCGAAGAACACCGGAATACCGAGGATAAAAGCCGCCATGGTCAGCGCGGCGACGGTGCGCTTTGGCCCCAGCGCCTGACTGAAGCGCTGCGCCAGCGACTCAGCGCCGCCGGAGTGCTCGATCATGCGCCCCAGCATCGCCCCCAGGCCGATAATAATCGTGACCGAACCAAGCACGCCGCCCATACCGGCGGTCATTACGCCCATCACTTCGCCGGTAGGGATGCCGGCGGCCAGCGCCACCAGCAGGCTGACCGCCAACAGCGCGATAAACGGCTGTACCTTGGCCTTGATCACCAGCAGCAGGAGCAGCATGACGCCGGACAGCGCAATTAACAGTAACATTGTGGTAGACATGGTGTTGCCTTTAAGCAGGATCCCCGCATTTTCGGGGTACAGAAGCCCAGGCGCCGCGATCGCCGGGGAACCGGCGATACGGGCGCACGTATTGTTATAGGGTGTGGCTGCGTTAACGGTTACAGATAGGGTCTGACCCACGCCAGCCCGGCGTCGGTTGCCGCGCGCGGCTGGTATTCACAGCCGATCCAGCCGCCGTAACCGAGGCGGTCCAGCTGTTCGAACAGCCAGGGGTAATTCAGCTCGCCGCTGTCCGGTTCGTGACGATCCGGCACCCCGGCGATCTGGATATGGCCGTAGCGCCCGGCCAGCGCCTGCATCAGGCCGCTGATGTTGCCGTCCACCAACTGCGCGTGGAAAAAGTCGAACTGGATAAACAGATTAGGGCGATCGACCTGCGCCTGCAGCGCCGCCGCCTGATGCTGGCTGGAAAACAGATAGTTCGGCTTCACCTGCGGGCTGAGCGCCTCAATCATCACGTTAACGCCGTGCGGCGCGAACGCGTCGGCGGCATAGCGCAGGTTGTCGATAAAGGCCGTGCGATAGGCCGCCGGATCCGCGCCGGCGGGTACCACGCCGGCCATCACGTGCACGTTGGGGCAGCCCAGCGCCAGCGCATACTCCAGCGCGCGGTCGATATCGGCGCGCGCCTCGGCTTCACGGCCCGGCAGCGCCGCCAGGCCCCATTCGCCGGCGGCGGCGGCATCGCCCGGCGCGGTATTGAACAGCACCTGCTGCAGGCCGTGCTGACGCAGCTGTTCCGCCAGCTGCTCGGCGGGGTAGTCATAGGGGAACAGAAACTCGACCGCTTTAAAACCGGCGTCGGCTGCGGCGGCGAAGCGATCCAGAAACGGCAGTTCGGTGAACATCATCGATAAATTGGCGGCAAATTTAGGCATGATCAGCTCCGTAACTCGGCAATTTCATCATCGGTCAAATAACGGATCGGGCGGTCGCCGAGGGTGAAAATCAGCTTCGCCGCGTCCTCCATCTCTTCGGTGTTATCCGCTGCGGCGCGCAGGTCTTTCCCGGTCACCACCGGCCCGTGATTGGCCAGCAAAAAGGCGCGGTAGGACGGCGCCAGCCGTGCCAGATCCTCGGCCAGACGTTCATCGCCGGGGCGGTAGTAAGGTACCACCGGCACCTGGCCGACGCGCATCACCACATAAGGGGTGAAGGGTTTGAGGGCATTACGGGTGTCCAGCCCCTGCAGGCAGGAGAGGGCGGTCAGATAGGTGCAGTGCAGGTGAACCACCGCTTTGCATTCCGGGTTATTCAGGTACAGCGCGCGGTGGAAGCTGATCTCTTTCGACGGCTTGTCGCCGGAGATCCATTCGCCGTGCAGGCTGACCTTGGACAGGCGTTCTGCCTGCAGTTCGCCCAGGCAGGAGCCGGTCGGCGTAGCCAGCAGGTTGCCGTCCGGCAGCAGCAGCGACAGGTTGCCCGCCGAGCCGGTGGCGTAGCCGCGCTGGAAGAACGAAGCGCCGAGGCGCACCATCTCTTCGCGCGCCTGTTGTTCGGTGGTGTGCGTCATAGCGGGAACTCCGTTTGTGCTCTGGCAAAGAAGTTTTCGTCGCCGAAATTGCCGGATTTCAGCGCCAGGGAGACCGGTTGTTCAATGGCGCGCACCCAGGGTACGCCGGGAGAAATGCACGGGCCGATATGGAAGCCGCGGATGTCCAGCGCCTGTGTCACCACGCCGGAGGTTTCGCCGCCGGCGACGATAAAACGCCGGAAGCCGGCCTGATACAGCCTCCGCACCAGCGCGGCGAACAGCGCTTCGACCGCCTGGCTGGCGGCCTCGACGCCGTATTGCTGCTGGGTCTGCCGCAGAGCGTCCGGCTCGGCGGTGGCATACAGCAGCGGCGCGAGATCGCCGCTCTGTTGCTGCACCCAGTCGCTCAGTTCGCGGGCGTAGCGCTCACGCTCGGCGTCGCTGATGCAGCGCGCCACATCGATGGCCTGCGCCGCCGCCTGCTGGCGGTAACGGACGACCTGTTTATTGGTCATGGTAGAGCAGGAGCCGGACAGCACCACGGCCTTCTCCCCCTGCGGCGCGCCGGCGGCCTGAGCCTGCGTCTGGCCCGGCTGCGCCCACTGGCGGGCCAGGCCGATCGCCAGGCCGGAGCCGCCGGTGACCAGTTTCATGTCCTTCAGTGCTGCGCCCTGGGTCAGCAGGTGTTGTTCATTCAGCGTATCAAGCACCACATAGCGTACACCCTGTTGCGCGAGCTGCTGCAGCCGCTCGCGCACGCCGTCGGCGCCGGTATCCATGGCGGCGGCGTCGATCAGTCCGCAACGGCCGCTGGCCTGCGCTTCCATCAGCCGCAGCAGGTTGCTGTCGGTCATCGGTGTGACCGGGTGGTTGCGCATGCCGGATTCAGACAGCAGCTGATCCATCACGAACAGGTAGCCCTGATAGACGGTGCGGCCGTTAACCGGCAGCGCCGGTGAGATCACCGTTTGGCTCTCTCCCAACGCATCGAGCAGCGCATCGGTCACCGGGCCAATATTGCCGCGTGCGGTGCTGTCGAAGGTGGAACAATACTTGAAGTAAAACCGTTGGCACCCCTGACGCCGCAGCCAGTCCAGCGCCTGCAGCGATTGTTCGACCGCCTGTTCGGCCGGGCAGGAACGCGATTTAAGGCTGATCACCACCGCCTGTGCGTGCACGGCGTCGTCGTTGTCCGGTACGCCGTTCAGCTGTACCGTCGACAGGCCATTTTCCACCAGAAAGCTGGCGATATCGGTGGCGCCGGTAAAATCATCAGCAATTACGCCAAGCAACATTATGGCAACTCCTGTTTTTGCGGCAGTTCAATGCCGGTGAAGATTTTGATCACTGCGCTGTCGTCTTCTTTACCGTAGCCGGCGTTGCTGGCGGAGGTAAACATATTCAGCGCGGTGGAAGCCAGCGGCAGCGGGAAGTGCAGCGCCTTGGCGGTGTCGGCTACCAGTCCCAGATCCTTGACGAAAATGTCCACCGCCGATTTTGGCGTATAGTCGCCGTCGACTACGTGGCGCATACGGTTTTCAAACATCCAGGAATTACCGGCGGCGTGGGTAACGACGTCATACATCACATCCAGCGGAATACCGGCGCGGGCGGCCAGCGCCATCGCTTCGGCGCCGGCGGCGATATGCACGCCGGCCAGCAGTTGGTGAATGATTTTCACCGTAGCGCCGAGGCCGATTTCGTCGCCGACGCGGTACACTTTGCCCGCCACGGCGTCGAGCAGCGGCTGCAGCCGGGCGAAGGTGGCTTCACTGCCGGCGGCCATTACCGTCATCTCTCCGGCGGCGGCTTTGACCGCGCCGCCGGAAACCGGCGCATCCAGCATCGCCAGCCCCTGCGCGGCCAGACGTTCGGCGATATCGGCGGCGTCGGCGGCGGAAATGGTTGAGGAGACCATCACCGGCGTACCGGGTTTCAGCTGCCCGGCCAGACCGCGCTCGCCAAACAGGATCTGTTTGACCTGGGCGGCATTCACTACCAGCAGCATCACCGCGTCCAGTTCGGCGGCAAAATCATCGGCGCTGGCGGCAACCTGTTTTGCTCCTGCCTGTTGCAGGGTGGCGCGCGCCTGCGGATTGAGATCGACGCCGTAGGTGGTTAAGCCGGCGTTGATACAGGATTGCGCGGCGCCCATGCCCATGGAGCCGAGGCCCACGATGCAAACGGTATAGTTAGCGGCTTGTGTCATACTGACTCCGTGTTAATTTTAGTGATATTTTGTTCTCATGTGTTAAATGTAAGCGTTTTTAAGCGCGTTTATGGTGACCGTCTTCACGAAATTTAACGAATAATGGCGCGGGATTAACGGCGATGTATCAGGCTGAAAGTGGTAATTATTTGTTTAATTGACAAATTATGGGTTTGCCATACTTTTATACCCGGTGCGACGTTTGCTGCCGCAGAACGAAAATTGACGTAAAATCACAATAATTATCAGCCGTAAGGAGAAGCCCTGTGATTCCGGTAGAACGCCATCAACAAATTCTGGCCCTGGTTGCCGAGCGCGGCGTGGTCAGTATCGCCGAGCTGACGGAGCGGCTGGCGGTGTCGCATATGACCATCCGGCGCGATCTGCAGAAGCTGGAAGAGCAGGGGGCGGTGATCGCGGTATCCGGCGGGGTGCAGGCGGCCGAACGGTTGGCGATTGAACCGTCGCACCAGGATAAGGAAGGAATGTTCAGCCAGCAGAAGGCGGCGATCGGTGCGCTGGCGGCCAGCCTGATTCCGGCCAACAGCTGTATTTATCTGGATGCCGGCACCACCACGCTGGCGCTGGCGAAGCAGATAGGTGAGCGCGGCGATTTAACGGTGGTCACCAACGATTTTGTGATAGCGGCTTACCTGCTGGAAAACAGCCAGTGTGAGCTGATTCACACCGGCGGCACGGTATGCCGGGAAAACCGCTCCTGCGTGGGAGAGGCCGCGGCGCAGGCGCTGCGCCAGTTATTTATCGATCTGGCCTTTATTTCCGCCTCCTCCTGGAGCATGCGTGGCCTGTCGACGCCGAGCGAGGATAAGGTGGCGGTGAAAAAGGCCATCGTTGACGCCAGCCGGCGGCGTATTCTGCTGAGCGACACGTCAAAATACGGCAAGGTGGCCACCTATCTGGCGCTGCCGATCGCGGTGTTTGACGCCATTATTACCGACAGCCATCTGCCCGACACCGCCCAAACTGCTATTCAGCAGGCGAATATCACTCTGCATATGACCGGCGAGTAGCCGGGCAATATTCTGGTGCTTTCTGGCCCGACCATGAGCGCGTTGCAGGCGGTTGTGGAGATACGGGCCAGCGCGGCCGCATTTTCTGCTGCGCCAGGGGCTGAACGCATGAAGCCGTGCGCGATATTTATATTAAATTTTGTGGTTAATGGGGGATTAACCTTACTTTTTAGCTTAAATTTTATTAAATGCCCTATAAAAAACTAACTTTACCGATATTGGCTTTTGAATATATCCATTCGGATTGCCTTTGTATACTCTACCCGAATGTGGCAAGAAAATTCCTATTGTTGCCGGTGGTGATTACAGGTATTAAATTCCCGTTTTTATTCATTTTGAACGCAACGTTTTCTCTTATCATCAACGCGGCCGGCAACGCATTTAACGTGGTTTTGGGTTAACATCCGCCTGGCATTTTTTGCTAACGGTGAATGCTTGAATATAGTAGGCAATATGAAATATAGAATTAATGGACAGATTCTTTTTGATACGGACAGCGGCAGCCTGGGATTGGAGGGATTCCCGGAAGAATCGCTGGCTATTTCTAATCCGTCAAAGCGGCTATTGCTTTTACTTATTGCGCACCACGGCGAGCAGGTCAGCCGCGAGTTGATATTCCGCAAGGTGTGGGATGATTATGGCATGGTGTCCAGTAATAATAACCTTAACCAATGCGTGAGCAAATTACGGCGGGTGCTGAAAACGTTAGGTATTGATGACGAAGTCATTATTACCGTACCCAAAGTCGGATTTATGCTGGCGCATAATATCACGCTGGAGACGGATGAACCGCACATCACGCCGCCGCAGAGCATAGCCGCCGAACAGGGTGAGCGGCGCGCCGTATCCTGGCGCAACGCCGGGCGGCGTTTGCGTACGGGCGTGGCGTTTGGTGCGTTGCTTTTGTTGGTTATCAGCGTTGGCATCTGGCTGATTTATCGTAACAGTGCGGTCAGACAGGAGCGTTTAATTGGTGAGGTGAATAACTGCAAGGTATTTTTATCGGCGCCGCGTGCTGCGCTGAATGGTAATGCGGATCAGGTTAACGATATGCTCGCGTATATTAATGCCAATCCTGAATCGTGTAAGAGCGGCGAATATTTACTGTTGCTCAGCAGTAATCAGGTAGGGTCCTATATTAAAGGCGTTTCCCGGCTGTTTATTTTGAAATGCCGGGTGGCGCGAGAATACCGTGTTGAGGTGTGCCGCAGTCAGAAAGACGGACCGCTGTTTTAGTCCACGCAGCGGAATAACACATTTACCGTGTTTTATGGATCTCATTATAACGAATTATTAACATTGCGCCGGCTGTCAACGGCAAACCATTCTTCAGGTATATATTATTTGTTTTCAGGTGCTGTATTTATTATATGACCGTAGGCTAACGTACCGTGGCCGATAAGTTTTATCGCACGAGGGGAAAATGAAAAATAACGATCGGAGCCGCCATTTTATTTTATATGATGCGATGCCGTGGGTTGGCATGGGGCTGGAGGCTTTTCTACGCCCGCTGAGTGCGACGACTCAACCGGTTGCCAGCCTCAGCGAGCTGAAGGCGATACTGATGCAGCAGCCCCGGCAAACGGTGATTATGGAGCTGTACGGTGCGCAGGAGTGCCTCTATGACGGCCTCTATTTTATACTGCATGAGAAAGCCTTCTGGCCGAATACCCCCTGGGTGGTGCTGACGGATATCGAGAATCACAGCGTTTTGCGCCTGCTGGCGTCGATACCGGATAGCGTACTGGTATCCAAACGCGACGGCTTAGAGGCGATTTTGGACGCCATCTCTGCGGCGCATCATGCCGTGCACTATCTCAGTCCGGCCATCCGGCGCAGTATCGCCGGCCAGCAGGAGAGCGGAACGTTCAAGCACCTGTCCGGCAGTGAATGGCGCATCCTGGCGTTAATGGCGGCGGGCTTCTCTGCCAAAAGCATCGCGACCACCACCTATCGTTCCTACAAAACGGTGAGCACGCATAAACTGAATATCATGCATAAACTTGGCCTTAATCAGAGCGGCTTTATCCACCTGCTGCTTTCTCTGCGTACGCGTTGGCCGTGCTGAACGGTCGCTAATACTGCGGGGGCTTCCGGTGTGATAGCGTTGCCCCGCTTGCCTTCCTTTCTCCTGCTGCCTTCTCCTGCATTCGGTGCGCCAGCGCATCACCGTTCCGGCCATGGGTTCGCCATGGCGCGGGATTGGCTTGCCATAATATCCGTTTTATCTGAACGACATGCGCGCTATTCATGACCGGAAGGCCGCTCTGTCGGCGGCTGAAAAAAACGACCGACATGTCGGTTAATTAAGCATAAACAACAGAAGCGGAATCTACGGTGAAATCCCATTTGATGGAATTTATTTATTAATATCCGAAAATAACCGCTTATTGTCGATATTTAAATCTAAATATTTGCGTTTTTATAGTTAATGAATCTATTGATTGAGTTTCGATATAAGATTTTTCTCGTCAAGGCAGGCTAATCAATACAAGGGGCGCTTGGCGCATTTTCAAAGATTGGCTGGCCGCGATGTAGTCAGTTTATTCCCGTTTTTCAGCGTGCTGTAGCGGGGATAAGCCGTATGTCGCCAAAGGAAAGTGCATGACTCTAGGAATCGGCGGAAGGGAACATTGTTCAACGACCCGCCTCATACTCAACTTGAAGGGAAATTACATTCTATGACTATCACCAAAATCGCTCTCGCTGTTGCCGCCATGATGCTGTCCGGCGTCGCCGCCGCCGCCAACAATACCATTCAGTTTCAGGGCGAAGTCTCAGACCAGACCTGTACCGTGAGCATCAACGGCAATGCCTCCACCCCGGTGGTGCTGCTGCCGACGGTATCCAAGGCTGACCTGGCGGCCGCCGGCGCCACCGCAGGCCAGACGCCGTTTACCATCGGCCTGACCGGCTGCACCGCCGATGCAGCGAACGCCACCGCCGTTAAAACGGTATTCGTCGCCAACAACCTGACCGCCGACGGCCGGATGGGCAACACCGGCAGCGCGACCAACGTTTCGCTGGAGCTGATTGATCCGGCAACGCCGGCTGCGCCGCTGGATCTGAGCGGCCAGGCGGGGACGCCGGGGTTGAGCCTGGCGGCCGGTGCGACCTCCGCCTCTTATGACTTTGCCGTGCGTTACTACTCTGAGGGCAGCGCGACCGCCGGGTCGGTATTGGGCAGCGTGCAGTACGCGGTGTCGTATCAGTAAGCGTATTTCCCCTTCCGCCAGTGCGGAAGGGGGTTTTGCAGAGGCAGCTTATATGACGATCAAGGGATTTTGTCAGTCGTTTTGTCTTGTCGCCGCGCTGCTGGCCGGGCCGGCGATGGCCAGCGTGGTGATGCTGAATACGCGGGTGATTTATCCGGCGGACGCTCAGTCGCAGACCGTACAGTTCACCAACCATAGCGACATCCCCTATGTAATGCAGATGTGGACCGACGTGAATAATCCGTCGTCAACGCCGGAAAATGCCGACGGGCCGTTTGTCACGGTGCCGGCATTGTTCCGCGTTGAGCCGAAGACCGGCCAGTCGGTCCGGCTGGTGTTTACCGGCAAGGATCTGCCGCAGGACCGTGAGTCGGTGTTCTATCTGAATTCGGCGCAAATCCCGCCGAAAAACGCCGTCAACGGCGCCGAGAACCAGATGCTGGTGGTGCTGCGTAACCGGGTGAAAATTTTCTATCGGCCGAAGAATTTGCCGGGTAATGCAGACGGCGTCGGCGGACAGCTGCGCTTTTCCCTGCGTCAGCAGGGCGGGCAGTGGCGGCTGAATGCCTATAACGATTCCAGCTATTACGCCTCGGTAATTGGCGCAGCGGTGCTGGTCGGCAAGCGGGCCGTGCCGTTCAAAACGGACATGATCGCACCTAAATCACAGGCCAGCTGGCCGTTATTGACGCGTACGCCGTCGCCGGCCGGCGCGCAGAAAGTCACATTTACCCTGATCAATGACTACGGTGGCCATATCAAGGCGGAAGCGCGTCTGAGTCAATAAAACGCGCGGTGCGGTTTTGCACGTAAGGGACTGAAGGGATGCAAACAACAATCACATATTCCGGCAGCGCGCGGAAGAGTGCGTCGCCAGGCGTGATGCCTGGCTGCGGCGCGCGTCTTAAACCGCTGGCGTTGACGCTGGGGCTGCTGACGCCGCTTGCGGCCGGCGCCGGGCAGTTTGAATTTGACGACAGTATGCTGGTGGGCAGCGCGGGTCAGCAGAGCCTTGCCCGCTTCAGCCGTGCAAATACGGTGACGCCGGGCGACTATCAGGTCGATATTTTTATCAACGGCGCTTTTCTCTCCCGCCAGACGCTGACGTTTACCGCGCAACCCGGTCAGGACGTCGTTTTCCCCTGTTTTAGCCGCGACGCGCTGATTGCCGCCGGCATATTAGCCGTCAATATTAAAAGCAGCGCCGAACAGGCCACTGCCAATCCTTGCCTGCCTCTGGAACAGCAGGTCGCCGGTGCCGGCAGCCGCTTTGATTTTGCCCGCCTGCGGCTGGATATGTCCGTGCCGCAGGCGCTGATGAAGCGTGTGGCGCGCGGTTCAGTGCCGCCTGAGGAGCTGTCCGTTGGCGAAACGCTGGGGTTCGTCAATTACGACAGCAACTATTACCGCAGTAAAAGCAGCGGTACGACCAGTGACTCGACCTATCTCGGGCTGAACGCCGGCTTTAACCTGGGGCTGTGGCAGCTGCGTCAGCAGTCGAGCTATACCCGCTACACCAGCGACCATGCCCCTACGCTCAGCAGTTGGAAGTCGGTGCGCACCTACCTGCAACGGCCGCTGCCGGCGCTAAACAGCCAGCTGACGCTGGGCGACAGTTTTACTTCCGGCAACCTGTTCAGCAGCCTCGGTTTTCGCGGCGTGCGGCTGGAAACCGACGATCGCATGCTGCCGGAGTCGCAGCGCGGCTATGCGCCGACCATCCGCGGCGTGGCGTCGACCACCGCCAAAGTGAGCATCACGCAGGCCGGCACGCAGATTTATCAGACCACGGTGGCGCCGGGCGCCTTTGTGATTGACGATCTCTATCCCACCAGCTATCAGGGCGATCTGGTGGTGGAAATTCAGGAAGCCGACGGCCGGGTGTCGTCATTTACCGTGCCGTTTTCGGCGGTGCCGGACTCTTTGCGCCCGGGGCGCTCACGCTTCAACCTGTCGGCCGGGCAGGTGCGCAACCTGGGCGACAGCGATGATATGTTCGCCGAACTCAGCTACCAGAGCGGGTTGAGCAACGCCGTGACCGCCAATAGCGGCGTACGCATTGCCGACGGCTATCAGGCATTGCTCGGCGGCGCGGTGCTGGCCAGCCGCTACGGCGCGCTGGGGATCAACGCGGTGTATTCGCGCGCCGATATGTGGGGCGATACGCTGGACGGCTGGCGCGTCGGTGCCACCTACAGCCGTACCTTTACCCCCACTAACACCACGCTGGCGCTGGCGGGCTACCGTTATTCCACCGAAGGCTACCGCGATCTGGGCGACGTGCTGGGGCTGCGCAACGCGCGCGATCGCGACGCGGTCTGGAGCTCCAGCACCTATCAGCAGAGCGAGCAGTTTGTCGCCACCGTCAGTCAGGGGCTGGGGGCGTACGGCCAGCTCTATTTTTCCGGCTCGACCAGCAGCTACCGTGGCGGGCGCGGACGCGACACGCAATACCAACTGGCGTATTCGCACAGCTACCGCAGCCTCAGCTATAACCTGTCGCTCAGCCGTCAGCAGACCGGCAGCACCCGCTATGGCCTGCAGGATGCGACCTATGTTGCGAGCGGCACGACGCAAAACGTGGTGATGCTGTCGGTATCACTGCCGTTGGGCAGTGGCTCGCGCTCGCCGATTCTGTCGGCCGGCGTCAGCCATCAGAGCGGCGATCGCGGCTATAGCCATTATCAGTCGGCGCTGTCCGGCACGCTGGGCGACGACCAGAGCCTGAGCTATGCGCTGAACGGCGCGTATGACACGGCCGGCGCCGGCAGCAGCTTCGGCGCCAACCTGACCAAGCAGACGTCGGTCGCCACGCTGGGCGGCAACCTGTCCCACGGTAAACATTACACCCAGGGCGGCCTGAGCGCGCGCGGCGCGCTGGTGGCGCATGCGGGCGGCGTCACCCTCGGGCCGTACCTGAGCGATACCTTTGCGCTGGTGGAAGCGGAAGGCGTCAGCGGTGCGGAAGTGATGAACGGCATGGGGGCGAAGATCGACCGTTTTGGCTACGCCATTGTGCCGTCGCTGGTGCCTTACCGTTACAACGACGTCACGCTGGACGCCAAAGGGGCGGAAAACGTCAACGCCGAACTGACGGAGAACCAGCAGCGCATCGCGCCGTACGCCGGGGCGGCGGTGAAAGTGCGCTTTAAAACGCTGGAAGGCTACCCGCTGCTGATCAGACTCAGCCCGTCCGGCGGCGTGCTGCCGCTCGGCGCTAATGTGTATGACGAGAACAATGCGGTGGTCGGTTTGGTCGGCCAGGGGAATCAGGTTTATGCCCGGGCGCAGAAAGCCCGTGGCGAGCTGCGGGTGAAATGGGGTGAGTCGGCCGGCGCGCAGTGCACGCTGCGCTACGACTTACGCGCTCAGGCTGTGAAACAGTCGCTTTATCGTCTGGCGTTGCCATGCGCGGGCCAGTAACGAACGGATAATGATGATGAACATATTCTCGCGCGCCGCGCTGCTGATGCTGGCCGGCAGCGTGTGGCTCGGTCAGGCGCAGGCGACCTGCTACCGGATTACCGCCACCAACACTAACGCCAGTTCGAACTATTATACCGATCCGAGTAAAGGCATCGGCGCCGCCTGGAGCGGCTCGACCGATACCTCCGGCTCTATCGGCACACTGCCGACGACGGTAAATATCAATAACAGCCTGTTTCAGCCGGACGGTACGCCGATCGCCAGCGGCACCGTCAGCGCGCTGGAGGCCGGTTCCGGCAGCTACAGCGCCGATCAGATCCTGTTCCGCTGTACCGCCGATGAGGCCGGTAAGCTGTATGAATACTATGCCACCAACGGCGACTCGGAGTGGGCCGGCAAGGTGGAGGTCGGAGCGGCGTCCGGCCTGCCGGAAACCTACCGCACCTATGCCAACGGCATGGCGCTGCGGGCCACCAATCTGGCGACCGGCGAATACTATTCCCGCTACTGGAAAGCGCGGCCGTTAACCAACCTGGAAACGGATTCGCAGGGATGGATATTGGTGAAAGCCAAGAACTTCAGCGATACGAAGGTGGAGCTGTTCCGCCTGAGCAACTCCACGGGGCCGATGACCACTACCGGCGTCTATCCCCAGTCGCAGCCGGCCACCTATATCGCTTTTCAGGGCGGCGGGCTGTCGCCGTCCCTGAGCGTCGGCGCGGATTCGCTATCGCAATTCAGCGGCTGGTACGGCGCCTGGCCCGGCGCGGTGAACCTGTATAACCGGTTATATATTCGCCGCTCCGCCACCTGCTCGGTAACCAATGTGACGCCGCTGGTGCGCTTTACGCCGATTACCGCCACCCAGTTGCGCGCCGGTGAAACCCGCCAGATGCCGATAACCATTCAGTTTGACTGCCAGACCGGTACGCCAGCGACCAGCGGCGTCGGCGCATTTGCCAGCGGCATCGCCGCCAACCAGACGGCGATGGGCATTCTGGTCAACCCGGCGAATGCCGCCGCGGCGGTGGCGGAAGGCGTAGGCACCGCCGGCTCCGGCGTCAGCTATCTGCTGTCGGACGGCTACGGCGTCGATCCGAACGTCGCCACCGGCGTCGGCATCCGGATTTCCCGCCCCGGCGGCGCGATATTAAACCTGCTCAGCACGCTGAGCGGTGCGGTGGCCGGCGGCAACCGCGCCGGCTGGTATCCGGTGCTGGATGACGCCAGCGCCGGGGCGGTAACCAACGGGGTGACCCGCTACAGCAAAACCCTGACCGCCACGCTGCAGGCGCTGCCGGGAAAAACGGTCACCGCCGGCAGCGTGAGCGCCAGCGCCCAGGTGATTATTCAGGTGCAATAATGATGATGAAATGTTTGAAGGCCGCTTTGTGCGCCTGGCTGGGCCTTGGCGGTTACGCATATGCCGGGGTGATTGTCGAGTCGTCGCGCGTGGTATTTGCCGCCGCCGATCGTGAACGCTCGCTGCTGTTGGTCAACGGCAACGACTATCCGGTGGTGGTGCAGACCTGGGTGGACGACGGCGCGCCGGACGGAACGCCGGAAACGGCGGGCGAGGTGCCGGTGATGCCGTTGCCGGGCATTTTCCGGCTGGAGCCGGGGGAGAAGAAAAACCTGCGCCTGCTGGCAACGCAGGTGGCGCAGCCGTCGGATCGTGAATCGCTGTACTGGCTGAACGTGTATGAAATCCCGCCGACCGATGCGCATTTGCCGCCGGGCGTATCGGCGCTCAAAGTAGCGGTGCGGCTGCAGCTGAAGCTGTTCTACCGGCCGGACGGGCTGCAGGGGCTGGCGGAACAACTGGCGGCGCGTCAGCGTTTCAGCCTGACGCGGCTGCCGGGCAAGCTGATGCTGACGGTGAGTAACCCGACGCCGCTGTACGCCACCTACGGTCAGGCGCAGCTGAATGGCGACGGCCGACAGACGGCGTTGGCGATCGGCATGCTGGCGCCGTTCGCCAGCAAAACGCTTGATGTGGATGAGCAACGCGACGGCCGGCCGGCGAGCGTCAGCTATGTGCTGATCGACGATGACGGCTACGGCGTCGCCGAGCGTGCCGTACTGAAGCCATAAAAAAGGCGCGTCATCAAGACGCGCCTTTTAGCGATCGCAGCCGGATGGCGGCGTTACATATCCGGGAAGGTCAGGGTATTGCCCGGTGCTTCACGGTGAATATGCAGGAAGTTCAGGTGTTTTTCGTACTGGTCGAGAATATCGCCAATCACCTGTTCTTTGCTGTAGTCCATCAGGTCGTTGCCCTGGGTGCCTTCCATCAGGAAGGTTTCCAGACGGTAGTAGTGCGACTTGCCGGAACGAGCGCGATAGGTGAAGCCCGGTACCGAATAGCGCTGCGGCCAGATCTGGTAGATAAAGTTTTGCTCTTCCCCCAGATGCACCAGCAGCTCCAGGTGCGGCAGGCGCTCTTCTTCCATCGGCGGCACTTCGTTGAACTCCACTTTTGCGCCGCGCAGCTCCAGCTCACGCGCCACTTCCTGCATCGCCGGGAGGCAGACGCGATCCAGCATTTTCTGCGTGTACTTGGTGCCCGGATAGTTCATCACGCGCGACAGACGTTGTTTCCAGTTCAGCACTTCATTGCTGGAGGCCGGCGTCGGCGCCGAGGTGCTCAGCGCACCGGCCTTGCGGTAATCCTCAACCTTCAGCGATTTATACAGCCCGGCCATCACGAAGAAGATCACAAAGCTGAACGGCAGCCCCATAATCACCGTGGCGTTCTGCAGCGCGGAGACGCCGTTGGTCATCAGCATGCCGATGGTCAGCAGGCCGATGGTGACTGACCAGAAGATACGCAGCCAGTTCGGCGCATCGTTATTGATATCGCTCAGCCGTGAGGTGAAGTTACCGAGCACCAGCGAGCCGGAGTCCGCCGAGGTAACGTAAAACAGCAGGCCGGTGATGGTGGCGACCGAGGCGCTGAAGGTGAAGGCCGGGTACTGGGCCAGCAGGCTGTAGAAGCCGTGCGCCGGGTACTGCATCACTTCCTGAGCGAACGCGGTGTTGCCGTGGATAATCTGGTACAGCGCGCTGTTGCCGAAGATCGACAGCCACAGCAGGGTAAACACGAACGGGATGATCAGCGTACCGACCACAAACTGGCGGATGGTGCGGCCGCGGGAAATACGCGCCAGGAACAGGCCGACAAACGGCGACCAGGCAACCCACCAGGCCCAGAAGAACAGCGTCCAGTTGTTCATCCACTCTACCGGGCGGTCAAAGGCGAAGCTGTTGAGCGTCATGCCCATAAAGCGGTTGATGTAATCGCCGACGTTGAGCACCAGCGCGTTGAGCAGGAACTCGGTGTCGCCGAAGAACAGCACGAACGCCATCAGGCCGACCGCCAGCCAGACGTTCAGCTCCGACAGGATGCGGATGCCTTTATTCACCCCGGAGGTCACCGAGATGGTCGCCATCACTACCGACAGCAGGATCAGCGCGCTTTGCACCGTCAGGTTTTCCGGCAGGTCAAACAGCACTTTCAGCCCGTAGTTCAGCTGCACCACGCCGATGCCGAGGGTGGTGGCGATACCGAAGATGGTGCCGACCACCGCGGCGATATCCACGCTGTGGCCGATCGGGCCGTTGATGCGCTTGCCGAAGATCGGGTACAGCGCCGAGCGGATGGTCAGCGGCAGGTTATAGCGGTAGCTGAAGTAGCCGAGCGCAATCCCCATCAGGGCGTACATCGCCCAGCCGGTCAGCCCGTAGTGGAACAGCGTCCAGACCATCGCCTGCCGTGCGGCTTCCAGCGTCTGGCCCTGGCCTTCCGGCGGCATCATATATTGCGTGACCGGTTCGGCGACCGAGAAGAACATCAGGTCGATGCCGATACCGGCGGCGAACAGCATCGCCGCCCAGCTCATCAGGCTGAATTCAGGTTTGGACTGTTCCGGCCCGAGCTTGATCGAACCAAAACGCGAGGCGGCGATACATACCACGAATACGATATACAGGGTGGCGGCCAGCAGGTAATACCAGCCGAAGGTTTTGGACACCCAGTTCAGGGTGCGGGTAAGCCAGGTTCCGGATAAATCAGTGAAGAAAATCGTCATCAGCGAGAAGGCCAGGATCAGCCCCGCCGAGACGAAGAAAACCACAGGGTTCAGTCTGTCCTGCTGCGGTTTTGAGGAGGTGTCGTGTGTTGTCATCGTCTTCCTCTGGTGTTTAACAACTGAGTAGAATCGAGCCTTTCGTCGGCGGCGTTCACCTCCGGCGAAATACGGCAGACAGCCCGACGGCAATCATTACCTTTGCTTTCTAAAAATTACCGCCGCAACTCTTTAGCGCAGCAAAAAACACTGCGCGGCGGGAACCGCTTACAGCCACTGATTTTGGTCAGGTTTGTTAAATACCTCACAAAAATCAGCCAGTTCCACAACCGAATATTACACTTTAGTAACCAAGCGGTAATAAAATATATGCAATTTTTATTGAACGTTCAATCAAAAAAAAGTTTAATAGTCAGGCGACGTTTCTTAATTTTTGCTAAAAACTGCCATACTTGGGCAGGAAACGCCGTCTTACAGAAGACCTGTTTTGAGAGTCGGAGCCATGCCAAAAGTAGGAATGCAGCCGATACGAAGGCAGCAGTTGATTGATGCCACGTTGGCCGCAGTAAACGATGTCGGAATGCATGATGCCACTATCGCGCAGATTGCGCGTCGGGCCGGCGTGTCGAACGGCATTATCAGTCATTACTTCAAGGATAAGAACGGCCTGCTGGAAGCGACGATGCGCTATTTGATCAGCCATCTGGGCGAGGCAGTCAGGCGGCGATTACAGGCACAGACAGACCAGAGTCCGGCTGCGCGTCTGCAGGCGATTGTCGCCGGCAACTTTGACGACAGCCAGATCAACAGCGCGGCGATGAAAACCTGGCTGGCTTTTTGGGCCAGCAGTCTGCATCAGCCGCAGCTCAACCGGTTGCAGCAGGTTAACGGACGCCGGCTGTATTCCAATCTGAGCGCCGAATTTCAGCGCGCGCTGCCCAAAGCGCAGGCGCGGCTGGCGGCAAAAGGGCTGGCGGCACTGATTGACGGCCTGTGGCTGCGCGCTGCGCTGCGCGGCAGCGAGTTTAATCAGGCCAAGGCCATCGCGCTGACCAGCGAATACATTATGTTTCAGCTCCGGGGGCATACGCCGCCCTGAGGACAGCAATAAAGGAGAACCTATGTCCCGTTTTGGCTTACAGAAGCTCTATATTCATGGTGCCTATGTAGACAGTACCGAGGGTAAAACTTTCAACGCAGTCAACCCGGCCAACGGCGAAACGATCGCCGAAGTTCAGGCCGCCAGCGCTGAAGACGTCAACCGGGCGGTGGCGAGTGCAGCCAGCGGACAGCAGGTGTGGGCGGCGATGACGGCGATGGAGCGTTCGCGCATTCTGCGCCGTGCGGTGGATATCCTGCGTGAGCGCAATGACGAACTGGCGGCGCTGGAAACCCTCGATACCGGGAAGGCGCTGTCGGAAACCACCGCGGTGGATATTGTCACCGGCGCCGACGTGCTGGAGTATTACGCCGGCCTGATCCCGGCGATCGAAGGCCAGCAGATCCCGCTGCGCGACTCCTCATTTGTTTACACCCGCCGCGAACCGCTGGGCGTGGTTGCCGGCATCGGCGCCTGGAACTATCCGATCCAGATCGCCCTGTGGAAATCGGCGCCGGCGCTGGCCGCTGGTAACGCGATGATCTTCAAACCGAGCGAAGTCACTTCGCTGACGGCGCTGAAGCTGGCGGAAATCTACACCGAAGCCGGCCTGCCGGACGGCGTGTTCAACGTGGTGACCGGCAGCGGCGCGGAAGTGGGCCAGTACCTGACCGACCATCCGGGCATCGCCAAAGTGTCCTTCACCGGCGGCGTAAAAACCGGCAAGAAGGTGATGGCCAACGCTTCCAGCTCGACGCTGAAAGAAGTCACCATGGAACTGGGCGGTAAATCGCCGCTGATCGTGTTTGACGACGCCGACCTGGATCGCGCGGCGGATATCGCCATGATGGCCAACTTCTACAGCTCCGGCCAGGTGTGCACTAACGGCACGCGCGTCTTTGTGCCGGCGGCGCTGAAATCCCAGTTTGAAAGCAAAATCCTGGAGCGCGTGCAGCGTATTCGCCTGGGCGACCCAACCGACCCGGCGACCAACTTCGGCCCGCTGGTCAGCTTCCCGCATATGGAATCCGTGCTGAGCTTTATTGAAAGCGGCAAGAACAGCGGCGCGCGCCTGCTGTGCGGCGGCGAACGCGTAACCGACGGCGAGTTCGGCAAGGGCGCTTACGTGGCGCCGACGGTGTTTACCGACTGCAGCGACGAGATGGAAATTGTGCGCGAAGAGATCTTCGGGCCGGTGATGAGCATCCTCAGCTACGACAGTGAAGAGGAAGTGATCAAACGCGCCAACGACACCACCTACGGTCTGGCGGCCGGTCTGGTGACCCGCGATCTGGCGCGCGCCCACCGGGTGATTCACCAGTTGGAAGCCGGCATCTGCTGGATCAACACCTGGGGTGAGTCACCGGCCGAAATGCCGGTCGGCGGTTACAAACACTCCGGCGTCGGTCGTGAAAACGGCCTGACCACGCTGGAGCACTACACGCAAATCAAATCGGTGCAGGTTGAACTGGGCGACTTCGGTTCCGTGTTCTGATCCCCACCGTCGCATTCAGGCTGCGGCGCCGTTCGCCGCAGCCTGAATACCCGGGCTATGCCCGTCTTTTTACGTCAAGCAACGCTATTTTGACTGCACAGTATGCGGGCCTGCAGGCCGTTTGCATCACTCAGCTATATCAATGAAAGGAGATAATTGATGGAATACGATTACATCATTATCGGGGCCGGTTCCGCCGGTAACGTATTAGCCACCCGTTTAACCGAAGACGCCGACGTGAGCGTCCTGCTGCTGGAAGCCGGCGGCCCGGATTACCGGATGGATTTTCGTACGCAGATGCCCGCGGCGCTGGCCTTTCCGTTACAGGGCCGCCGTTATAACTGGGCGTATGAAACCGATCCTGAACCGCACATGAACAACCGCCGCATGGAGTGTGGGCGCGGCAAAGGGCTGGGCGGCTCCTCGCTGATTAACGGCATGTGCTACATTCGCGGCAATGCGATGGATTTTGACAACTGGGCGAAAGCGCCGGGTCTGGAAGACTGGAGCTACCTGGACTGCCTGCCGTACTTCCGCAAGGCGGAAACCCGCGATATCGGGCCGAACGACTACCACGGCGGCGACGGCCCGGTCAGCGTTGCCACGCCGAAGGCCGGCAATAATGAACTGTTCCACGCGATGATCGAAGCGGGCGTACAGGCCGGCTATCCGCGCACCGACGACCTGAATGGCTATCAGCAGGAAGGCTTCGGGCCGATGGACCGCACCGTCACGCCGAAAGGCCGCCGCGCCAGCACCGCGCGTGGTTATCTGGACCAGGCGCGCCCGCGGCCGAATCTGACCATCGTTACCCATGCGCTGACCGATCATATCGATTTTGCCGGCAAGCGTGCGGTGGGCGTCAGCTACCTGAAGGGCGACGGCAATGAACTGCATACGGCGCGTGCGCGCAAAGAAGTGCTGCTGTGCGCCGGCGCTATTGCCTCGCCGCAAATTCTGCAGCGCTCCGGCGTAGGCCCGGCGGCATTGCTGAAGCAGCTGGATATTGATGTGGTGCACGATCTGCCGGGCGTCGGCGAGAATCTGCAGGATCACCTGGAGATGTATCTGCAGTACGCCTGTAAGAAACCGGTATCGCTGTATCCGGCGCTGCAATGGTTCAACCAGCCGAAAATCGGTGCGGAATGGCTGTTCAACGGCACCGGCGTCGGCGCCAGCAACCAGTTTGAGGCCGGCGGTTTTATCCGCAGCCGCAAAGAGTTTGACTGGCCGAATATTCAGTACCATTTCCTGCCGGTAGCGATTAACTACAACGGCAGCAACGCGGTGAAAGAACACGGTTTCCAGGCGCACGTCGGTTCCATGCGTTCGCCGAGCCGCGGCCGGGTGCAGGTGAAATCGAAAGATCCGCGCCAGCATCCGAGCATTCTGTTCAACTATATGGCGACCGAACAGGACTGGCAGGAGTTCCGCGATGCGATCCGCATCACGCGCGAAATTATGGCGCAGCCGGCGCTGGATGAGTATCGCGGCCGGGAGATCAGCCCGGGGCCGGAGGTGCAGACCGACGAACAGCTGGACGCCTTCGTGCGTGAACATGCAGAAACCGCCTTCCACCCGTCCTGCTCGTGCAAAATGGGCGAAGATGAGATGGCGGTGGTAGACGGCCAGGGTCGGGTGCACGGTATGGAAGGGCTGCGCGTGGTGGATGCCTCCATTATGCCGCAGATCATTACCGGCAACCTGAACGCCACCACCATTATGATCGCCGAGAAAATCGCCGACCGTATCCGTCAGCGCACGCCGCTGCCGCGCAGCACGGCGGATTACTACGTTGCCGGCGACGCGCCGGTGCGCAAGCAGTAATCAATTTCCCTCTTCGCCGCCCGGCGAGGAGGGAATATTCCCCCGGCGCGTCCTGCACCGGGGTTATTTCCCCGTTTTACCCGGGGCATCACCGATACGTTAAGCCGACAGGGCGACCGCCTGGTCGAAGCTGCTTGGCGTTGCCATACGCCACATGCGGGCGTAAAACTCACTTTTAATCTCTTTTTCCAGCAGCGCGCCCGGTTCCAGATAGTAGTAGATATCGGCGTAGACCTTGATTTCCGTCGGGGTGATGCGGCGCAGCATATGGTGCGACGTTAGCTGTTCCGGACGGCTGACGCCCGCCGCCGCCAGCATTTCGGCCAGCGCCTTCACCGTATTCTGGTGGAAGTGGTACACCCGCTCCGCTTTATTCGGCACCACCAGCGCTTTCTGCCGCAGCGGATCCTGCGTGGCGACGCCGGTCGGGCAGTGGTTGGTGTGGCAGCTTTGCGACTGGATACAGCCGACGGCGAACATAAAGCCGCGCGCCGAGTTCACCCAGTCGGCGCCGAGCGCCATCACGCTGGCGATATCAAAGGCGCTGATGATTTTACCGCTGGCGCCGATCCTGATGCTGTCGCGCAGGCCGCAGCCAACCAGCGTGTTGTGCACGAACAGCAGCCCTTCGCGCAGCGGCATGCCCATATAGTTGGACAGTTCCAGCGGCGCGGCGCCGGTGCCGCCCTCTTTGCCGTCAACCACGATAAAGTCCGGCAGAATGCCGGTGTGCAGCATCGCTTTGACAATGGCGACGAACTCCCACGGGTGGCCGATGCACAGTTTAAAGCCGACCGGTTTGCCGCCGGAGAGCTGCCGCAGCTGCTGGATAAAGTGCATCATTTCGATCGGCGTTCGGAAGGCGCTGTGCGAAGAGGGGGAAATGCAGTCCTGCCCTTCAGGCACGCCGCGGGTAGCGGCGATCTCCGCATCAACCTTTTTCGCCGGCAGAATGCCGCCGTGGCCCGGCTTGGCGCCCTGGCTGAGCTTGATTTCAATCATGCGCACCTGCGGGCTGGCGGCCTGTTCGGCGAAGCGCTGCGGATCGAAGTGTCCGTCGGCGGTGCGGCAGCCGAAATAGCCGCTGCCCAGTTCCCAGACCAGATCGCCGCCGTGTTCCCGGTGATAACGGCTGATGCTGCCTTCGCCGGTGTCGTGGTAAAAGTTGCCTTTGGCCGCCCCGAGGTTTAGTGCGCGGATAGCGTTGGCAGACAGCGCGCCGAAGCTCATGGCGGAGATGTTGAAGATGGAGGCCGAATAGGGCTGGGTGCAGTCCGGGCCGCCGATGGTGATGCGGTAGCTGGTGGGATCGGCGACCGGCACCGGGCACATGGAGTGACCGATGCACTCATAGCCGGTTTTATACACGTCGATAATGGTGCCAAAGGGTTTATCCCCCATCTGGTTTTTCGCCCGGCGGTAGACTAGCGAACGCTGGGTGCGTGAAAAGGGGATCTGCTCGTCATCTTCTTCCAGCAGATACTGGCGCAGTTCAGGGCGGACAAATTCGAAGAAGAAACGCAGCCGGCCGATAATCGGGTAGTTACGGCAGATGGCGTGGCGCTGCTGGCTGAGGTCATACAGGCCCAGCGCGGTCAGGGCGATAAACGCCAGGGCGGGCAGCCAGAACCAGGGCTGTTCCAGGGCCATAAAGAAGAAGGCCAGCGCCAAGATAATGCTCAGCATAAAGCAGGTATAACGGCTGAATAAGGATGATTTCATAACATCTCCTGATGTTTATTTTTAATCCAGACGACAATGCTGATAGAAGCGGCGAAGAAAGCGAAAAACGCCATCATGCCAGCGGGAAATCCCGTGGTGGAAGAGTAACCAAATTGCGGCGACAGGATGTGGCTGTTACTGCTTGTTTACTTGTTGTTACATTAATTTAACTTAATCGGTGGCGTTGGAGAAGGCATCGATCCGCATGCTTGGCAGGCGGGTAAGAAGGAAGGGGGCGCGAAGACGCCCCTTCAGATTATTTGGCCGCAACAAAAATGCTGCTCATGCTGCGCAGGCGCAGCTTGCGCATGGCGCTGTATTTCTGAGAAAAGATGGTTTTTGGATGCGTGCCGCGCTTTTGCGCGATACACAACAGGCTGTCGCCGCGCAGCAGGTTAAACAGCACGTCGCTTTCCGCCGGGCTGAGCTCACGGGTTTTCTGCACCCGGATGCCGCCGGCCATCGGGCTGTCGAACAGCTGCTGCAATTTTTCTTGCAGCGAATAAAGCGGCATGCGCGCGGAGATCAGTTCGACCGTGATCCCCAGCACCGACAGCAGATTGACCACCCGTTCATCGTCGTAGAACACCACAATGCGGGTATTGCTGCGATAACCGTTGTGCATGGCGACCAGGCTCTCGATAACATTGACGCTCTGCTCCAGGTTCTGCGAGGTAAAGATCAGCGCGATGTCATGTTTGACGATCTTCTCCGCCTTGGCGCCGCCGTGCATAAAGTCGGAAAACAGGCGGATATCATATTGGCCGTAATGTTTTTTCAACAGCACGGACAGGCCGACGTAGCTGTATTTACACTCACTAATGACAAGGACATTATTTTTAGGCATAAGGGCTGACCCCAACAATAAGTTAGAAGTATTCAGCTGTCAGAAGCGAATTTAAGTCCCTGATGTCGGACTCCTTCCACAGCTTTCCTTGCAGTGCGTAATAGGGCATTTCGTTCAACCACCTTTTATGGTCGGGCGTTTCCACACCTTCGATAATGACCTTATAATTATTCAGGTAAAAAAAACGCAGTAATGCGCGCATTAAACCTTCGCCGCCGGGCCGTTGCATAAAATTCCACAACAGGAAGCGGTCGAGTTTAACGAAACGGAAACGGCTGTTATAAAGTGCGGAAAAGCCCGCGTAGCCGGAACCAAAATCATCAAGCCAAAACGAATATCCCTCCAGCGTCGGATCGAGGTGGACGCGATCTTTTACCAGGCGCGTCGCGCTTTCGCTGATTTCAAAATGGATGCAACGTATGGACTTTATTCTTTCTGCAAACTGGCTGCTGGCTAATGAAGCCAGTGAGTGATCGTCAACATTTAGCGTGACAATCACCTGATGTTGATTGAACCAGGCCTGATATTTCTCTATCAGTTCGACCTGCTCTTGCAGGATTTCGATGCGGGTCAGGCCGTCCGCGCTTTTGAAGAACTGCTCCGGCGAGCAATGAGCGAATACGCTGTCCAGGGTAAAACGCGACAGGCATTCAACGGCGATCAACTGCCCCGTTCTGGTGAACATCGGCTGAAAGGTAAAATAGATACCGTTATTTCTCTCTATAAAAGAAGTGCTCATTTACCAATCCTTGGATTGAATTACAGTTCATTGTTTTTTAACTGGTTAATAATTTATTTGGCAGGTTTTATTGGTAAGATTCTTATTTATAACCGCCTTTGCCTTTTCTTTGGTGAAGTGGGTGTCAAAATACATGCCTGATTTTCACTTCTCTTTTAAAATCAGAAAAGTTGCACTCATCGCTCTGCCGTAATGCACTGATTTAACGTTAACTTGCCGTTAGTTTTGTTTATCTCCCGTGTAAAATACAGACTATTCCTATCTTTTAGAATCGTCAATATCGATCGATGGGTAATCGTTGATAGATTTTTCCTATCAAGGAGGCATTTATGAATGTTATAAACGATTTTAATTTATTGGGGTGGTGAGACTAGGATACTTCCGAAATGGAACATGTTACGGCGGAATTAAATCTATTCCTCGTGATTCTGTCGTTTATAACTTCGGAATTCTACCTATAGGTAGTGACAAATATTGCCTGCAAATATGGATATTTAATGTATTGCCTGGGTGACAGTCAGCATTTCCATTTTAGTTAACGCATAGTGACGGGACGGCAAGATTGTATTCCTTAATCTTCTGTGCGGACTAACGACTATATCAATCATTTTCGATAAATTCCGACATAGGATATTACAATGAACAAAGTATTACTCTCCGCAGTAGCGACCGCTTTTCTGGGAATGTCTGCCGCACACGCTGCATCCGAAAATGTTGGCGGCGGTCAGGTTGACTTCTACGGTAAAGTAACCGACGTATCTTGTACTGTTTCTGTTAACGGTCAAGGCAGCGACGCCAGCGTTTACCTGTCGCCGGTAAGCCTGAGCGAAGTGAAAAACTCAGGTGCCAACACTTACCTGAAACCTAAGTCTTTCACCATTGACGTTACCAACTGCCAGGCGGCCGATACCGAAGTCAGCGCTGACAAACTGGGCGTTAACTGGACCGGCGGTAACCTGCTGACCGGCGCAAGCGGCACCACCGCAGGCTACCTGGCCAACACCGAAGGTACCGGTGCGCAGAACATCCAACTGGTGCTGTCTGCTGACGATGCGAAAAACCTGACCAACAAAATCATCCCAGGCGATGCCAACCAGAAAGCAGCGACCAGCGTTGCTGACCTGGACGGCGGCAAGCGCTTCACCTACTACGTAGGCTACGCTACTGCGACCCCAGACACCGTAACCAGCGGTGTGGTCAACAGCTACGCGACTTACGAAATTACCTATCAGTAATAATCTTTTGCTGAACAAAAGCGGCAGCGCGTCTGCCGCTTTCATTTCTGAGGTTATGATGAAATTTATTGCCCTTTTTTTCTGTTTCATTTTCAGTTTCTCTGCTTCCGCCAACAATATTATCGCTAACGGCACGCGCTTTATTTATCCGGGAAATGAAAGAGAAATAACGGTGCAGCTGTCCAACTCAGCTGATCGACCGGCGCTGGCGCAGGCCTGGCTGGATAATGGCGACGCGAATGCCACGCCGGATACTATCGTGACGCCTTTTTTAATTACGCCGCCAATTTCCCGTGTGGATGCGAAAAGCGGTCAGACCCTGCGTATTAAGCTGGCGAATAAATCTGGCCTGGCGACGAATAAAGAGAGCCTGTGGTGGCTGAATATTCTGGAGATCCCGCCAAGCAATACCGAGCGCCAGCAGGAAGGGCAGAACGTACTGCAGCTGGCGATTCGCTCACGCTTTAAATTCTTCTATCGTCCGAGCGGGTTGGGCAATCGCGACGCCGCGCCGCAGCAGCTGGTGCTGAAGGCGGCGGGTAATAGCCTGACGCTGAATAATCCGACGCCGTTTTATATCACCGTGACCAAGGTTTCACGCGATGGCAAAACGGCGCTGAACGAACGCACTCTGATGCTGGCGCCGCAAAGCAGCGGAACGCTGAACACCAAGACGGCGTTCAAAGCGGGCGAAACTCTGGTTATTAACAATATCAATGATTACGGCTCAGACGTTGCCATTAAACTCGCGGTAAAATAGGGATATTTCAAATGAAACAGTGGGTGCCGATAAAAGCATTGGGTTGCAAGCTCTCTGTGACGATCGTGGTTTCGGCTTGTATTTCTCCGGCCGGCGCGGCGGAGCCGCAGGAAAATCAACAGCCGCTGTATCAATTTAACGATGGCTTTATCGTCGGCAGCAAGGAGAAGGTCGACCTGACGCGCTTTAGCACCGTAGCGATCAGCGAGGGAACCTATTCCGTCGATGTCTACACCAACGATGAGTGGCGCGGGCGTTATGACCTGCAGATCACCCGCGATAAACAGTCCAAACTGGGCGTCTGCTACACCGCCAAAATGCTGTCGCAGTTTGGCGTGGCGGTGGAGAAACTCAATGAGGCGCTGAGCAAAAATCCTGAGTTTTGCGGCCGCCTGAGCGAGTGGCGCCAGGATGACAACCTGAAAGACAACTTTAACCAGTCTTCGCTGCGTCTGGATCTGTCGGTGCCGCAGATCTATGAAAACCGCATGTACAAAGGTTATGTAGCGCCGGAGTTCTGGGACGAAGGCGTCCCGGCGCTGAATCTGGCCTATACCGCCAACTACTACAACAACCATGTCTCTTCCGCGCAGGGTTCAGATGACTCCAGCGCTTATCTGGGCATCAATGCGGGTTTCTCCTATGACGGCTGGCTGCTGAAACACATCGGCAACCTGGATTGGCAGCAGCAGCGGGGCAGCACGCGCTGGAACTCCAACCAGACCTACCTGCAGCGGCCGATCCCGCAGATGAAGTCGATCTTTACCGGCGGCCAGTTCTTTACCAACGGTGAGTTCTTCGACAGCGTGGGGCTGCGCGGGGTGAACCTGGCGACCGACGACAACATGTTCCCGGACGGCATGCGCTCCTATGCGCCAGAGATTCGCGGCGTGGCGCAAAGCAACGCCCTGGTCACCGTGCGCCAGAGCGGCAATATCATTTATCAGACCTCGGTGCCGCCCGGGCCGTTTAACATCAACGATGTGTATCCGTCCGGCTATGGCAACGATCTGGAAGTGACGATCAAAGAGGCCGATGGCTCCGAGCAGCACTTTAACGTGCCTTACTCGTCCGTTACCCAACTGCTGCGTCCGGGCATGATGCGCTATACCTTCGCCGTCGGTAAGGCCGACGCCGATGACCTGCGTAATAAGCCGGCGATTGTGCAGGGCACCTATCAATATGGCGTGAATAACCTGTTCACCGGCTATTTCGGCGTCAGCGGTTTTAACGACTATCAGTCGGTGCTGCTGGGCAGCGGTATCAATACCGGTATCGGCGCGCTGTCGCTGGATATGACGCAGTCGCGCCTGAAGCTGAAAGATGAAGATAAAACCGGCCAGAGCTTCCGCCTGAGTTTTAACCGCATGTTCTCCAGCACGCAGACCAGCATCGTACTGGCGGCGTACCGCTACTCCACCAAGGATTATTACAACCTGAGCGATGCGCTGTACACCATCGACAGGGAGAAGAGCGGTAATAACCGCGAAATCTGGCGGGAGAAAAACGGCTTCAGCTATACCGTCAACCAGGATCTGCCGGAAGGCTGGGGCGGCTTCTACTTTACCGGGCGGATTGCCGACTACTGGAACCGCAGCGGCACCGAGAAGCAGTATCAGCTGAGCTACAACAACATGTGGGGCCGCATGACGTATAACGTCGGCGTGCAGCGTGTCTACTCGGCCAATAACGGCGGCAACAACAAAGACGATCGCATTTCGCTTAACTTCAGCTATCCGCTGTACTTCGGCGAAAACCGCCGGGCGAACCTGAATTCGAACACCGTCTTCAACAATTCGCACTTCGGCAACTCGCAGGTGGGTCTGAACGGCTCCTTCGGTGAAGAGAACAACCTGAGCTACGGCGTGACCACCTCGGTGGCGCGCGGCGGCGACCACAACGTCGGCCTGAACGGCAGCTATCGCGCGCCTTATTCGACGCTGACCGCCAGCTACAGCCAGGGCGAAGGCTATCGTCAGAGCGGCCTGGGCGCCAGCGGCTCACTGATTGCCCACGGCGGCGGGGTGACGCTGTCGCCGGAAACCGGCACCACCATGGCGCTGATCGAAGCCAAAGACGCCAAGGGCGCGATGCTGCCCGGCTCGCCGGGCACCCGGGTGGACGGCAACGGCTATGCGGTGCTGCCTTATCTGCGGCCGTACCGTATCAATGCGGTGGAAATTAACCCGAAAGGCAGCTCGGAAGACATCAACTTTGAGAAGACCGTTGCGCAGGTGGTGCCGTATGAGGGCAGCATCGTGAAGGTGAAATTCAACACCACCGTTGAGAAGAACCTGAACTTCCGCGCGCGGCAGAGCAATGGCGAACCGCTGCCGTTCGGTGCGGATATCGTGGACGAAAACGGTAAATATATTGGCGTCGTGGGCCAGGGCAGCACGCTGTTTATCTCCTCGGACACCGCGAAGCAGGCGGTAATCACCTGGAGCAACGGTCGGTGCACTATCGCCCTGAACCCGGCCTCAACTAAGGATGCGGTATGTCAGTAAAAAATCTCTGTCGTTGGCTGGTGGTGATTGCCGCTCTGGCCGCCGGGCAGGCCTATGCCGCCTGTACCCGCTACAATACGCCGACCGTGCAGCTGGATATGGTGGTCGGCCGTGTGGTGGTGGACCCGAACGCGCCGATTGGCTCGGTGCTGTATGAAAAGAGCTGGACCATGAGCCAGAGCGGCATCAACTACTACTGCACCGGCCGCAACGACTTTTCCGCCAGAATTGTCGCCACCGGCGTGCAGGATCTGGGCAACAAGGTATATTCCACCAACGTGCCGGGCATCGGGCTGCGTTTCCGCCGCGGCGGGTCGATCCAGTTCACCTATCCGGAGGTGAAAAACTTTGATGGCGGGCGTGGTACGCGTTACTACCTGGCGGGTTCTACCTTTACTCTGCAGGTGATCAAGACCGCGGCGGTAACCGGCAGCGGCAGCGTTGCCAGCGGTAAATATACCTCGTACGACTATGTATACGGCTCCAACCCGATTCTGGAAACTTACCTGAGCGCCAATGCGCTGACCATCGTTTCGCCGTCCTGTACGGTGATGGGCGGCAATAACTTCAGCGTGGATATCGGCGCGATTAAAACCAGCGACCTGAACGGCGTCGGCACCTTTGCCGGCGGGCGAAAATTCCCGATTCAGCTGCAGTGCAGCGGCGGCGTCAGCGTGGCCGGCTATGCCAACGTCAATATGACCTTTGACGGCAACCTGGCGACCGGCACTGCGCTGAGCCAGGGGGTGCTGAAAAACGAGCGAACCGACAGCAGCGCGGCGCAGGGCGTCGGCGTGCAGGTGCTGGACAGCCGGATGAACCCGCTGCAGTTTAAAAAGGCGTATAACGTCGGCCGTCTGGCAAATAACCAGATGCAGTATATCGACCTGTCGTACACCGCGCGTTTTTACCAGTACCTGTCGAAGATTACCTCCGGCGCGGTTGAAGCCCATATGGTGTTTAACCTGACCTACGACTAACGGAAACGGACTCGCCTCCGTCCGGGCGCAGCGCCTCTGCCTGCGCCCCTGTATATAAAGGAACGCTATCATGAAACGCTGTGTATCATTGCTGATTGCCGGAATGGGGTATTGCGCGCTGGCACAGGCTGCGACGCCGAATGCCGACGGGGGCCGGGTGGATTTTCTGGGCAAAATCACCGATACCTCCTGCTCCGTCTCGGTCAACGGCCAGGGCAGCGACGCCAACGTTTATCTGGCGCCGGTCTCGCTGCAGGAAGTGCATAACCGTGGCGCCGGCGCTTATCTGAAGCCGAAGTCTTTTACCATTCAGCTGAGCAACTGCCAGATTATGGAAGGCTCTGCGGAAACGCTCTCGGAGGCCGATCTGCGTAACATCAGCGTCAGCTGGGTGGGAGGCAATCTGCTGCAGGGCGCGAATGAGGACGCCGGCTATCTGGCGAACAGCCTGAGCGACGGCGCCAGTAATATTGCGCTGGCCCTGTCGGTAAACGGTAACGATACCCTGGACAAGTCGAATAAAATTATTCCGGCCGATCCGGATCAGAACAGCGTGCAGCCGGAGATCGGCGCCAAGGACGTCGGCACCTTTACCTATTACATCGGCTATGTGACGCAGGCGCCGAAAAAAACCACCTCCGGGCCGATTCATAGCTACGCTACCTATGAGATTCGCTATAACTAACTGATCGTCCGGCCGCGTAAGCCACAAACAATCAGGGCGCCGTTATCATGACGGCGCCCTTTTTTATCGGCGGATACGGCGGGTGAGGCTAGCGCTGCCCCATCCAGTTGCTGCATTTGCCGTCGACGCACTGTTTGGCGTACAGCAGCTGTAGCCCCGGCGAGTCCTGATGTTGTGCCGGCTGCGCAGCGGCAGGCAGCGGCGCATCGTCAAAGCTGCCCCAGTCGCTGCGACGGTAAACCGCCGGCGTTTTGCCGAACTGTTTTTTGAACGCACGGGAAAACGAGGGTTGGGAATCAAAATGATATTGCAGGGCGATATCCAGGATCGGGCGCGGCGTCGATCGCAGCGCCTGAGCGGCTTTCGACAGCCGGCGTTCGCGGATGTAACTGCCGAGGGCGTGGCCGGTGGTGCTGCGGAACATGCGTTGCAGGTGCCATTTGGAGTAGCCCGATTTTGCCGCCACGTTATCCAGCAGCAGCGGTTGGTCCAGGTGAGTTTCAATCCAGTCCAGTAAGTCGTGAATGATATTGGCGCGATCCATTATTTAAATTCTCCCGCAGGTACGACATTCAGATCTCAAGAGATAAGGCGTCGCCATTCATACGTAAAACCGGTGTTTCAGGTATGAACAGGCTAATTATCCAAGTTTGTGCTTTGATAATAGGCGGGCAAAATCCATTACGCAAGAGGGAACTTGGTAAATCAGGGGAGCGAAAAATGCTCCGCTGGCGGTAGGGGCATATCAAGGCGATATGAGTGATTGCCGGTGGCATTGAATATTCCCGCGAATCCGACGAGATAATACGGCATAAAAAATGCCAGTCAGCGTTGACTGACTGGCATGTGCGGTTACCGGAGCGGGGCCGTTGCCGGCCGCGTAGGTTTACTGCGCTTCAGCAGCTTCCGGTTTCACTTCAACATAGTTCAGCTGCAGCGTGTTGCTGGTGTAGCTGCGGATCTTGTTGGTCATTTCCACGTTGCCGTTCAGCTTTTGGCCGTAGGACGGGATGATCTCTTTCAGCTTGGCCTGCCACTGCGGCGTTGCCACTTTGTCTTTGAACACTTTTTCCATCAGGTGCAGCATGATTGGCGCAGCGGTGGAAGCGCCCGGTGACGCGCCCAGCAGTGCGGCGATGCTGCCGTCCTGCGAGCTGACCACTTCGGTGCCGAACTGCAGCACGCCGCCTTTATCAGCATCTTTCTTGATGATCTGTACGCGCTGGCCGGCGGTCCACAGTTTCCAGTCTTCCTGCTTGGCGTCCGGGTAGTACTCTTTCAGCGCGGCAAAGCGATCGTCGTCGTTCATCATCAGCTGACCGACCAGGTATTTCACCAGATCGAAGTGATCCAGACCGACGTGGGTCATTGGCATCAGGTTTGAGCTGTTCATGGAAACGATCAGATCAAACAGCGAACCGTTTTTCAGGAATTTGCTGGAGAAGGTAGCGAACGGTCCGAACAGCAGCACGCGTTTGCCGTCCAGCATACGGGTATCCAGGTGCGGTACCGACATTGGCGGGGAACCGACGCTGGCCAGGCCGTAGGCCTTCGCCAGGTGCTGATTGGCAACTTCCGGGTTGCTGGTAACCAGGAACTGACCGCCGACCGGGAAGCCGCCGTAGCCGTCTGCTTCCGGAATGCCGGACTTCTGCAGCAGGTGCAGCGCCGCGCCGCCGGCGCCGATAAACACGAACTTGGCGTTGGTGGTGGTTTCTTTACCGCCGTTGTTCAGATCGGCGATGGTCACCGCCCAGCTGTTGTCCGGGTTGCGTTTGATATCGCGTACTTCATGGCCCAGGCTCAGGTTGAATTTTTTGTCTTTGGACAGGCTGTCCACCAGCTGATGGGTGATCACGCCGAAGTTAACGTCGGTGCCCAGCGGCATGCGGGTGGCGGCGATTTTCTGCGCCGGATCGCGGCCTTCCATCATCAGCGGCGCCCACTGTTTGATCTGCGCAGGGTCTTCAGAGTACTCCATCCCGCGGAACAGGGTGCTGTGCTGCAGCGCGGCGTAGCGTTTGCGCAGGAAGTTGATGTTATCGTCTCCCCAGACAAAGCTCATGTGCGGCACGCTGTTGATAAAGGATTTCGGATTGCCCAGGACGTTATTTTTGACCTGATAAGACCAGAACTGGCGGGAGATCTCGAAAGATTCGTTAACGGTCACCGCTTTGCTGATATCGATGGTGCCGTCTTCTTTTTCCGGGGTGTAGTTCATTTCGCAGAACGCGGAGTGGCCGGTGCCGGCGTTGTTCCAGCCGTTGGAGCTCTCTTCCGCCACGGAGTTCATGCGCTCGACCATATCGATGGTCCAGTCCGGCTCCAGTTCATGCAGGTAAGTGCCCAGCGTGGCGCTCATGATACCGCCGCCGATCAGCATAACGTCGACGTTTTTATTTTCTGCGGCGACGGCCTGCTGGCCAAGGCCGAACAGGTTGGCGCAGAAAAACAGAACGAGTAATTTTCTCATTAAATTAAATCTCTTTTGTGTAAATTCTACTCATTGCAGGTGAAAGAATTTATCGGTAATAACCCTGGATATTCGTGAAAACGCGCATTGTCCTCGGCGCGTAAATAGCGATAAGCCCTTTTTGTTAACAGGGTATTTAACGAAAAGTGGCTTATTCGTAGCGACGCTGAAGAGCAAATGTGCGGTTCACGTTTACTGGCGGGGTATTATTCTTTACAGGAATGTTAAAAACTACTTTTGTAACTAAAAAAAGTTTCAAAACTTACAGAAAATATAAGGTTTAATGCGAATTTAATTTAAGTTTTGCAGTAATTGTATTATTTGCCGGCTAAGCATCCCCTCTTTGCCGGCAAATTAAGCGGTGAAGCGTATGCGGCGTCTAATTGCCAGCCGCGTCAGGTAACAAAAAGATAACGGCCGCCGGGCAGGCGACCGGTGATACGGCTTATGGTCGCGCCGGGATGTTCAGGCCGCGCTGCACCGCCGGGCGTTCCAGACCGCGCTCCAGCCAGGCGCCGACGTGGGGGAAGCTGTCGAACGACACCAGTTCGCGCGCTTCGTAGAAGCCAATCAGGTTGCGCACCCAGCCGAGCAGGGAAATATCGGCGATGGTGTAATCTGCACCCATGATCCACTCGCGGTTTTCCAGCCGCTCATTCAGCACGCCGAGCAGGCGCTGCGACTCCTTCTGATAGCGCTGCAGCGGGCGTTTGTCTTCATATTCGCGTCCGGCGAACTTGTGGAAGAAGCCGAGCTGGCCGAACATTGGCCCTACCGCCGCCATCTGGAAGAATACCCACTGGATGGTTTCAATGCGCTGTACCGGATCCTGCGGCAGGAACTCACCGCATTTCTCTGCCAGATACAGCAAAATGGCGCCGGATTCGAACAGCGCCAGCGGTTTGCCGTCCGGCCCGGCCGGATCGAGGATCGCCGGGATTTTGCCGTTGGGGTTCAATGACAGAAACTCCGGCGTCCAGGTTTCGTTCTGGCTGATATCAATCAGATGCGCCTCATAAGGCAGGCCGGTCTCTTCCAGCATGATCGACACTTTGACGCCGTTGGGCGTCGGCAGGGAATAGAGCTGTAGCCGTTCCGGATGCTGCGCCGGCCAGCGGGTGGTGATGGGAAATTCGGTGGCATCAAACATAGTGGCTCCTCACGTTAGACGGGGGCACAGGTCGGCGCCCGCAGGGTACAGTAATAAGGCTAGCGCAGCGCGCCGTTACAGCGATATGCCAAAATGTGCGGCCAGCGCTTTTTTTCCCGCCGGCGTGATGTGCAACTGACGGCTATCGAGCTGTTTGCGCACCCAGCTGCGCCGTTCGAAGGCGGCCAGCAGCGCTGCGCCCAGCGCGCCGCCCAGATGTTCTCGTCGTTCGCTCCAGTCCAGGCAGCCGCAGGCGAAACGGCGGCGGGAGGCGGGGAGCGCACAGTCGACCCCCAACCGTTCCAGCGCGCTGCGTCCTTGCGGCGTTAGCTGATAGTCGTCGCCGCACAGCCACTCCTGCGCAAACAGCCGGTTATGCAGGCTGACCGCTACCTCGCCGGCCATATGGTCATAGCAGGTGCGGGCCAGCTGCAGCGCCGTCGGCGTGCTGCTTTTCACCACCGGTCGCGGCGCGCCCGCCAGCGCCATCAGCGATTCCAGCGCGGCGGCCACTTCGCCGTCCGCCAGACGAAAATAGCGGTAGCGCCCCTGTTTGACGCAGGCGATCAGCCGCTGATCCTGCAACCGCGCCAGATGGCTGCTGGCGGTCGACGGCGCCACATCGACCGCGACGCTCAGTTCCGTGGCGGTATAGGCGCGGCCGTCCATCAGCAGGCACAGCATACGCGCCCGCGAACGGTCGGCGATAGCGGCGCCGATTGCCGCCAGCCGCTGGTCGATTTCATCGTGATGCATATTTCGCTCCATGGCGAAGTGTCGTGGTAAGGATGAGTTTAGGCTGGCGTCAGCTTATCGACAAGGCGCGCTGCGCCGGGAGGAAAAGATGATTGCGGTAATCTTTGAATTGCACGCGGCCGAAGGGCGGCAGGAGACCTATCTGGCGATGGCGGCGCAGCTGAAGCCGCTGCTGGCGCAGATTGACGGCTTTATTTCCATCGAACGCTTCCAAAGCCTGGCCGAGCCGGACAAACTGCTGTCGCTCTCCTTCTGGCGTGATGAAGAGGCGGTGCGGCAGTGGCGCAATCTGGAGGCGCACCGTGCGGCGCAGGCGCGCGGCCGCGATGGCGTATTGCACGATTACCGGCTGCGGGTAGCGCAGGTGGTACGTGATTACGGCGACAGCCAACGTGAACAGGCGCCGGCGGACAGCCGGCAGGCGCATGGCTGATTGCGCATGCGCAAAAGAAGGAGGGCGGTTGCCGCAGCGGCGCGCATCGACGGCATTGCTGTGATGGGGAAAAGGAGGCACCGGTGGCGGCAAGAGAAACATCGGCCGCCCTGTGTTTCTGAAAATAACCACGGTTCCCCATGATGCAGTAATGAAACGTTGGCCGTTGTTTCTTAATAAAGGAAGCGTCAGGGGGAAGAGCCGCCTCCGGAGGCGATGAAAATCCAGGAATAAACTTATCTTTTTGGTGTTAATAGCAGCATGAATCCTGTTTTTCGCCGCAGTTGTGTGCAATATCTATACTAAGTTTGGCTGCTGAGTATCATTCGCTTGTGACGATCATTGGACGATGACACAAGGAATGTATCATGATGGCTGCACTGCAGTTCCCCTGCACGATATTTAAAACGCAAAAGCGCATGGACGATTACGGAGCGAGCGATATGCGTTGTGGAGACCTGTCCGCATCACAGCTAAAAACGCATTTTCGACTGGCGGACGTTTCCGCCACCGTAGACCCGTGGACGCTGACCAGAAAACGTCTTCACCAGACGCACCCGCGCGCCTATGCGATGGTCAGCCGCCTGTCCGCCCCGCAACAGACGCTGACCCGCCGGGAGTGCGCCGCCATACTATTTGATGAGCTGCGCCAGCTGTCGCGGATGTTTGCCCTTTATGGCCCCTATAAGTACCTGATCGGCAAAATGATCGACCATCTGCAATACGGCAACGGCACACCGTTTGCCAGCCCGCATCTGGACAGGGCGTTGAGGGAGCATATTTTGGGGGATGTCTCAAAAAACAGCACTTTTCTCTTATTAAGAGAGATAATTAAAGAAAATATTGATTGGGAAAAAAAGTGTTATCCTGAGAAACTAAAGGAAGAGCTAAGAGATGCGGTGCTTAGAGGAAGGCTTCCAAAATTTGATAGATTTCAGGATAACTTTAATGGGATGGGTATCACTATCCATGATACTTGGGCAACTCATATCACCATAAAATCTCTACATATTGATGATAACCGTTACCATGCTGTTATACATTACAAAGTGCAGGATCACTTTGGATTGGATAATGATGATATTTCAAAGTTTAAATTTAAGCAGTTCCGGTTTTTCCGTATATGGTTTGTACTTCAACGATTCAATCAGTTTGGATTCAAACCATTTATGACTAACATGGAAACAACGATAGAAATCATTAGCGGGTATAATCGAAATGATAAGTAAGAAAATAATCAATGTACTGCTTGGTATTCTTTGTACATTTTTAGGGTACATGTTTTGGTTATCAATTCGTCATGTAGATATAGTCGCGGTTCATCAAAAAAATAACTACAGTGATGTTTTAGTTAGAGGGTTTCCTGTTACTGACAAGGGAAAAATCCAGTGGTGGTTTGAAAATAAGGATAAGCTAAAGAATCAGTATAATATCCCGCAGCCTGCATCCTACGGTGGCTTTACCGTGACCTTCTGGTTGTTTGGTGATGGCTATCAGGAGGAGGGTAAGTATGATCGTCTGTGTTTCGATGATATGCCAACCAAGAAAAACTGTATTGATAAAAACTTGCTGATGATGGTCAGGTACGCTAAAAGTACCGGCCTGTCTTTTCGGTTGGATGGTGGGGTGTATCGCATAAAGGGAAATGGTGAAATGATAAAAGAGAAATATAAGTAGATATACTCATCTACTTTACATGGTCGATATTTAATTAATGGAAATTATATTAATAACAATATCGATAAGTATCATGGAAGATATCAATGACTGTTATAAATAAAAAACGAAATGAATTTTTACTACTAGTAGTCGGTGTTCTAGCAGTTTATATCGCCTGGTGGTTTTCACGCCCGGTTAAAATCGTGGCGGTTCATGAGGATAGGCACTTTAGCTCAGTGTTGGTCAATAACTTCCCGCTTACTACCAGGGGGAAAATAGAGTGGTGGTTGCAGCATAAGGATATGCTAAAAGAGCGCTATGGCATCCCCAAACCGGCATCTTATGGTGATTTTAGCGTGAATTTTTGGTTGTTTGGTGACGGCTATAAAGAGGAGGGTAAGTACGACAGACGCTGCTTTGATGATATGAAAACCAAGGTGAACTGTATTGAAAAAAATATCGTTTTCTCTGTAAGTAAAAGTGAGAATCTGGGTGTTATTTTTGTTGTGGAAAACGGGATATACCGAATCGATAAAAACGGTAAGATAGCAAAGGTAAATATAGACTAAGGATGATGATTTAGCTTTATCCTGCATGGAGGATTCAGGGAGGAAAACCATGTCGATAAGATCTATGGATATGAGGGTTAAGTTAGTCCTGTTAGTGATGGCCGGTGTTGTAATTGGTTATGCCTCCTGGTTGTTATTACGCCCGGTTAAAATCGTGGCGGTTCATGAGGATAGGCACTTTAGCTCAGTGTTGGTCAATAACTTTCCATTTACCACCAGGGGGAAAATAGAGTGGTGGTTGCAGAATAAGGATATGCTAAAAGAGCGCTATGGCATCCCCAAACCGGCATCCTATGGTAATTTCAGCATCACTTTCTGGCTGTTTGGTGACGGCTATAAAGAGGAGGGTAAGTACGACAGGCGCTGTTTTAATGATATGAAGACCAAGGTTAATTGTATTGAAAAGGATATCGTTTTAAATGTGCGCAATAGCAAAAATATGGGTGTTGTATTTTTTGCGAATGGAGGAATATACCGAATCGATAAAAACGGTAAGATAGCAAAGGTAAATATAGACTAAGGATGATGATTTATCTTTATTCTACATGGGAGAGTCAGGGAGGAAAACCATGTCGATAAGATCTACGGATATGAGGGTTAAGTTAGTCCTGTTAGTGATGGCCGGTGTTTTAATTGGTTATGCTTTTTGGCTTCTTTTGCGACCGGTAGAGATTGTTGCCGTTCATCAGGATGATGATTTTAGCGCTGTGTTAGTCAAGAGTTTTCCACTTACCGATAAGGGAAAAATATCTTGGTGGATGAAAAATAAGGATAGGCTGAAAGAGCGCTACGGCGTTCCGAAACCGGCGCCCGATGGCAACTTCTACATCACATTCTGGCTATTTGGGGATGGCTATAAAGAGGAAGGCAAGTATGACAGACGCTGCTTTGACGATATGAAGACCAAGGTTAATTGTATTGAAAAGGAGGTGGTTTTTTCAGTCAATAACGATAGTCGCAACCGAATCCATTTTACGACATACAGTGGCGGCGACTATCTGCTGACGGATAACGGCGAAGTGGTTAGCTATGAGTACCGGTAATTAACGCTTTTATCGCGAGCGAACTTCCCCGTTGGATCGGCCAGCAACCAATCGCACGTCAGCCTCCGTAGCAGCACGCCACCGGCAGCACGTTTCGTCGCTCACCGTCGGCTAATCCACATTGTCAGCCATGCATCATTCCCCCCCACTGGCCGCGTGTGGTAAAAATGAACACACTATGGGCGATCCCGGCGGCCCGTTGTGGCATAATGCGCGCCAAATCACATTCCCAATTAAGAGCGAGCGTTGTGTTAAGTACTAACAACATCACTATGCAGTTCGGCAGTAAGCCGCTGTTTGAAAACATTTCCGTCAAGTTTGGCGGCGGTAACCGTTACGGTTTGATCGGCGCCAACGGCTGCGGCAAATCCACCTTTATGAAGATCCTCGGCGGCGATCTGGTGCCGAGCGGCGGCAACGTTGCGCTCGACCCGAATGAGCGTCTGGGTAAGCTGCGTCAGGATCAGTTCGCCTTTGAGCAGTACAGCGTGCTCGATACCGTGATCATGGGCCACACCGAGCTGTGGGAAGTGAAAGAAGAGCGCGACCGCATCTACGCGCTGCCGGAAATGAGCGAAGAAGACGGCTATAAAGTGGCCGATCTGGAAGTTGCCTACGGCGAGATGGACGGCTACAGCGCCGAAGCGCGCGCCGGCGAGCTGCTGCTGGGCGTTGGCATTCCGGTGGAACAACACTACGGCCCGATGAGCGAGATCGCCCCGGGCTGGAAACTGCGCGTGCTGTTGGCGCAGGCGCTGTTCTCCGATCCGGAAATTCTGCTGCTCGACGAACCGACCAACAACCTGGATATCGACACCATCCGCTGGCTGGAGCAGGTGCTGAACGAGCGCAACAGCACCATGATCATCATTTCGCACGACCGTCACTTCCTGAATATGGTGTGCACCCATATGGCGGATCTGGATTACGGCGAACTGCGCGTCTACCCGGGTAACTACGACGAATATATGACGGCGGCCACCCAGGCGCGCGAACGTCTGCTGGCGGACAACGCCAAGAAGAAGGCGCAGATTGCCGAGCTGCAGTCGTTTGTCAGTCGCTTCAGCGCCAACGCCTCCAAGTCCAAGCAGGCCACCTCGCGCGCACGTCAGATCGATAAGATCCAGTTGGACGAGGTAAAAGCCTCCAGCCGTCAGAACCCGTTTATCCGCTTCGAGCAGAACAAGAAGCTGTTCCGCAACGCGCTGGAAGTGGAAGCGCTGACCAAGGGCTTCGACAACGGTCCGTTGTTCAACAAGCTGAACCTGATGCTGGAAGTCGGCGAGAAGGTCGCGGTGCTGGGTACCAACGGTATCGGTAAAACCACATTGCTGAAAACGCTGGTGGGCGATATGCAGCCGGACAACGGCAGCGTCAAATGGTCGGAAAACGCCAAGATTGGTTACTACGCCCAGGATCACGAATATGAGTTCGATGAGACGCTGACGGTATTCGACTGGATGAGCCAGTGGAAGCAGGAGAACGAAGACGAGCAGGCGGTGCGCAGCGTGCTTGGCCGTCTGCTGTTCAGCCAGGACGATATCAAGAAGAAAGTGAAGGTGCTGTCCGGTGGTGAGAAGGGGCGTATGCTGTTTGGCAAGCTGATGATGCAGCGTCCTAATATCCTGATTATGGATGAGCCGACCAACCACCTGGATATGGAATCCATTGAATCGCTGAACATGGCGTTGGAAATGTATGAAGGCACGCTGATCTTCGTTTCCCACGACCGTGAGTTCGTCAGCTCGCTGGCAACGCGCATTCTGGAAATCACCCCGAACAAGGTGATCGACTTTACCGGCAACTACGAAGACTATCTGCGTAGCCAGGGTATTGCCTAATCCCCTGACGGATTAACGGCGCGGCGGGTGCACTTCAGGCGCCCGCCGCGCCGTCTCTCTCTTTTCCCCGCTTATTCGGCCTCTGCGCCGCACACCTCGCACTGCGGGTTCTTCGGCAGTTTCATTTCGCGGAACTGCATGCTCATGGCGTCAAACATCAGCAGTTTTCCCACCAGCGGCTGCCCGTAACGGGTCAGCAGTTTGATGGCTTCCATCGCCTGCAGGCTGCCGATGGTGCCGACCAGCGGCGCCATCACGCCGGCTTCCACGCAGGTCAGCGCGGTGTCGCCGAACAGCCGGCTCAGACAGCGGTAGCATGGCTCGCCCGGCTGATAGGTGAACACGCTCAGCTGGCCCTCCATACGGATGGCCGCGCCGGAAACCAGCGGCTTGCGCTGCGCGTGGCACAGGCGGTTCAGCTGATCGCGGGTGGCGACGTTATCGGTGCAGTCCAGCACCACGTCGCAGGCGGCGATCATCGCCGCCATCTGTTCATCGTCCGGTTGCTTGTCCACGGTGTCGATCGCCACGTGCGGATTCACTTCGGCCAGCGTTTGTCGGGCCGAGGCCACCTTGCTCATGCCGATGCGCTGGTCGCTGTGCAGGATCTGGCGCTGCAGGTTGGAGAGCGCCACGCTGTCGAAATCCACCAGCGTCAGCCGGCCGACGCCGGCGGCGGCCAGGTAAGGCGCCGCCGCGCAGCCTAACCCGCCCAGGCCGACGATCAGCGCATGGGAGGCTTTCAACTGCTCCTGCCCGTCGAAGTCGAAGCCGCGCAGGACGATCTGGCGGTTATAGCGCAGGGTTTCGGCATCGGTTAATTCCGGCAGCATGATCAGCTCCTCAGCAGCGCATTAAACGGCTCGATCTCCACCATCTCGCCGGCGGCAACGGCGCCGCGTTCACGCTCCAGCACGATAAAGCAGTTGCCCTGGCTGAAGGAGCTGAATACGTGCGAGCCTTGGTGGCCGGTGGTGCTGACCTCCAGTTCACCCTGCGCATTGCTGGCGAACAGCCCGCGCTGAAAGTCGAGGCGGCCCGGCGATTTCTTCAGCGGCGTCAGGGCGCGGGCGCGCAGGCGTGGCGGCATACGCCATTCGCTGTGGCCGGCCAGTTTTGCCAGCAGCGGCTGCACCAGCTGATAGAAGGTCAGCGCCGCGGAGACCGGGTTGCCCGGCAGGCCGCAGAACCAGGCGTGCTGCAGTTTACCGAAGGCGAACGGTTTGCCCGGTTTGATCGCCAGCTTCCAGAAGCCGACCTCGCCCAGTTCGTCGAGCATCTGTTTGGTGTAATCGGCCTCGCCGACGGAGACGCCGCCGCTGCTGATCACCACATCGGCCTCACTGTCGGCCTGCTTGAAGACAGCGCGCAGCGCCGTCTGATCGTCGCGGATAATGCCGAGGTCAAGCACCTCGCAGCCCAGCTGTTCCAGCATCAGGCGCACGGCAAAACGGTTGGTGTCGTAAATCTGGCCTTCCTGCAGCGGCTGGCCGACCGGCTGCAGCTCGTCGCCGGTGGAAAACACCGCCACTTTCAGTTTGCGCATCACACGCAGTTCGGCAATCCCCAGCGAGGCCAGCAGCGGCAGCTGCGCGGCGCCCAGCTTCACCCCGGCGGGCAGTACGCTGGCGCCCTGGCGGATATCTTCGCCCGCCAGACGGATATTCTGCCCGGCGTGCACCACGGCGTTGAAACGCACGCCGTCGTCGGTCACTTCCGCCTGCTCCTGCATAATCACCGCTTCGGCGCCGGCCGGCAGCGGCGCGCCGGTCATGATGCGCACGCAGCTGTGGGCGGGCCATGCGTCATTGAAAGGGGCGCCGGCAAACGCCTTGCCGGCCACCGGCAGCGGGGCGTTGGCGTTGAGGTCGCCCAGGCGCACCGCGTAGCCGTCCATCGCCGAATTGGCGAACGGCGGCACGTTGAGTGGTGAGATCACCGGCGTGGCGGTAATGCGCCCGGCGGCGTCGGTCAGCGCCACGGCTTCGGTTTCGCTCAGCGGCGTCACCTGGCTGAGCATGTTGTCCAGCGCCTGTTCAAGGGAAATCAGATCGGCAGTATGGCAATGGTCCATAAAAAAGAACTCCATAATCAGAGGGCGCGAAAATATCGGCGAAGTGGGTCTATTATGGCAGATAACCCCTGACGGGAGAATGACCCGGCTAATCACGCGTGAAGGAGAAAAAGATGCATAAGCAGGTGATAGATTTCTGGTTTGAAGAGATTGATCCGGCGATGTGGTTCCGCAAAGACGATGACTTCGATCGTCAGCTGCATCAGCGTTTTTCCGCACTGTGGCATGCGGCGGCGGCGGGGGAGCTGGCCGCCTGGCGCGATAGCATCGAAGGCCGGCTGGCGGAGGTGATCGTGCTCGATCAGTTCAGCCGCAATCTGTTCCGCGGTACGCCGCGCTCATTTTCCTGCGACGGCATGGCGCTGATTCTGGCGCAGGAGGCGATACGCAGCGGCGAGTGCGAACAGCTGACGCCGGTGCAGCGCGGCTTTCTTTATTTGCCGTTTATGCATTCGGAATCGCCGCTGATTCATCAGCAGGCGCTGGCGCTGTACCAGGAATTAAATAACCCCGAACAGCTGGATTATGAAGTGCGCCATAAGGCGATTATCGATCGGTTCGGCCGTTATCCGCATCGCAATGCCATTTTAGGCCGCCGCAGCACGGCGGAAGAAGAGGAATTTTTACGCCAGCCCGGTTCGTCATTTTGACGGCATAAAGAGGCAAAATAATGCCCCACGTCCCGCCCGGCGAATAGTTTTTCGGCAGGCGGGACGTGGGGCCGTGATATTTGTCTGCACGCGCGGCCAATAAAGCCCTGTGGCCGGCGACTGTGCCATTTTGTTTAATTAACCCGCTGTTTTTATTCCATAAAAAAATATTTATGCGCAAAAGAATCTAATAAAAAGTTAGGCGGTACGCCACGGGGATGAAAGGCTTTACATCACCCGCTGCGCTAAATATAGTCAAAAAAGAATAATAATCGTCCCGTCATATCAATGGGATCTGAGCGTTAAGACAGGGTGACAGGCCATGAGCAAACCAGTGATTGCCATTCACGGCGGCGCGGGCGCAATCAGCCGTGCGGCAATGAATGCGGAGAAAGAGCAACAGTATATTCAGGCATTATCGTCCGTGGTGGCGGCCGGGCAGGCGGTGCTGGCCGACGGCGGCAGCGCGCTGGACGCGGTGACCGAGGCGGTCAGGCTGCTGGAAGAGTGCCCGTTGTTCAACGCCGGCAAGGGCGCGGTGTTCACCCATCAGGGCACCCATGAGCTGGACGCCTGCGTGATGGACGGCCGCGGCTGCGACGCCGGGGCGGTCGCCGGCGTCAGCCGGGTGCGCAATCCGGTGCTGGCGGCGCGCGCGGTGCTGGAACAGAGCCAGCACGTGATGTTTGCCTGCGACGGGGCGGAAAAATTCGCCGCCGCCCACGGTCTGGAAATGGTGGAGCCGGAATTCTTTTTTACCCAGGAACGCTTCGATCAACTGCACCGCGCTCAGGCGGAGCACGGCCGGGTGCTGCTCGATCATGACGGCGCCGCAGCGCTGCATGACGATCCTATCGATCCCGATCGCAAATTCGGCACCGTCGGCGCGGTGGCGCTGGACGCCGCCGGCAATCTGGCGGCGGCCACCTCGACCGGCGGCATGACCAACAAACAGGCGGGGCGCATCGGCGATACGCCGATCGTCGGCGCCGGCTGTTACGCCAACAATGCCACGGTGGCGGTTTCCACCACCGGCACCGGCGAAACCTTTATGCGCGGCGTCACGGCCTATGACGTTTCCGCGCTGATTGAGTACGCCGGCCTCAGCCTGCAACAGGCGACCGACAAAGTGGTGATGGAGAAACTGCTGCAGCTGGGCGGCAGCGGCGGGCTGATCGCCGTCGATCGCCACGGCAATATCGCGCTGCCGTTTAACAGCGAAGGCATGTACCGCGGCTTCGGCTATGTCGGCGATGCCCCTTCGGTGGGCATCTACCGTTAACCGGCCGGAGGCGGTATGAGCGAAAACATTCTCGAACCGGCGTCGGCCGGCAGCCTGATATTGCCACCGCAGCGGGTGCTGTCGGTGCGTGACCTCCGCGTGCGCTTTCACAGTGAAGACGCGGTGGTGGAGGCGGTGCGCGGCGTCAGTTTTGACGTCGACCGGGGCGAAACGCTGGCGGTGGTCGGCGAGTCCGGCTCCGGCAAGTCCGTCACCTCGCTGGCGCTGATGCGGCTGGTGGAGCAGGGCGGCGGGCAAATCGTCGGCGGCAGTATGACGCTGCGGCGCCGCAACGGCGACATTCTGGATCTGGCGGCGGCGCGGCCGCGTACCCTGCGCACGCTGCGCGGCGCCGATATGGCGATGATCTTTCAGGAACCGATGACTTCGCTGAATCCGGTATTTCCGGTGGGTGAGCAGATCGCCGAATCCCTGCGTCTGCATCAGGGCATGGATCGCCGTAGCGCGCGTCAGGAGGCGTTGCGCATGCTGGATCTGGTGCGTATTCCCGAAGCGAGAAACGTGCTTGACCGCTATCCGCACCAGCTGTCCGGCGGCATGCGTCAGCGGGTGATGATCGCCATGGCGCTGTCGTGCAAGCCGGCGCTGCTGATCGCCGATGAGCCGACCACCGCGCTGGACGTCACCATTCAGGCGCAGATCCTGCAGCTGATCCGTCTGCTGCAGCAGGAAATGCAGATGGGCGTGATATTTATCACCCACGATATGGGCGTGGTGGCGGAAATGGCCGACCGCGTGCTGGTGATGCGGCAGGGCGAAAAGGTTGAAGAAAACGCGGTGCGCCCGCTGTTCAGCGCGCCGCAGCATCCCTATACCCAGGCGCTGCTGGCGGCGGTGCCGAAGCTCGGCGCGATGGCCGAGCGCGACCTGCCGGCCAAATTCCCCCTGCCGGGCGAGGCGGAGGAGGGAGCGGTGCAGGACAGCGTGCCGCCGGGCGCCGCGCCGATCCTGCAGGTAGAGAACCTGGTGACGCGCTTTGACCTGCGCAGCGGCATCTTCAACCGGGTGACGCGGCGGGTGCATGCGGTGGAGAACGTCAGTTTCGATCTCTATCCCGGCGAAACGCTGGGGCTGGTGGGGGAATCCGGCTGCGGTAAATCCACCACCGGGCGTTCGCTGCTGCGGCTGGTGGACAGCCAGCACGGCACCATTACCTTTGACGGACAAACCGTCAATCAGCTTAAAGGCTCTGCGTTGCAGCATCTGCGGCGCGATATTCAGTTTATTTTCCAGGATCCGTATGCCTCGCTGGACCCGCGCCTGACGGTGGGCTTTTCCATTATGGAGCCGCTGCTGGTGCATAACATCGCCCGCGGTGAGCAGGCGCAGCGGCGGGTGGCCTGGCTGCTGGAACGGGTGGGGCTGCGGCCGGAGCACGCGCAGCGCTATCCGCACGAGTTTTCAGGCGGCCAGCGCCAGCGTATCTGCATTGCGCGCGCGCTGGCGCTGAACCCGAAAGTGGTGATCGCCGACGAGGCGGTATCGGCGCTGGATGTCTCCATTCAGGCGCAAATTGTGAACCTGCTGCTCGATCTGCAGCGGGAGTTCGGCATCGCCTTCCTGTTTATTTCTCACGATATGGCGGTGGTGGAGCGCGTCAGTCACCGCGTGGCGGTGATGTACCTCGGCCAGATTGTCGAGATCGGCCCGCGGCGGGCGGTATTCGCCAACCCGCAGCATGCCTATACCCGTAAGTTGATGGCGGCGGTGCCGGTGGCCGATCCGCGTCATGTGCAACATCGCCAACCGCTGTTGGCAGATGATATTCCCAGCCCGATCCGCGCGCTGGGGGATGAACCCGTTACCGCACCGCTGGTGGAGGTTGGCCCGGGACATTTTGTCGCGCGCCACCCGATTGCCGGTGCCTATTAGCTCCCAGGAGAAAAGCAACATGACTCAGAAACGTAGTGTATTGGCCGTTGCCGTGCTGCTGGCCGCAGTCGGCAGCAGCCCGGCGTGGGCGGCGAAGGATGCGGTGATCGCCGTGGCGTCCAATTTCACCTCGCTCGACCCTTACGATGCTAACGACACGCTATCGCAGGCGGTGGCGAAGTCGTTCTATCAGGGGCTGTTTGGTTTTGATAAGGATATGAAGCTGGTCAACGTGTTGGCGGACGGCTATCAGGTCAGCGACGACGGCCTGAGCTATACCATCAAGCTGCATCCGGGGGTGAAGTTCCACGACGGCACTGACTTTAACGCTGAGGCGGTGAAGGCGAACCTGGACCGCGCCAGCAATCCGGACAGTCACCTCAAGCGCTATAACCTGTTTAAGATGATCGACAAGACCGAGGTGATCGATCCGCTGACGGTGAAGATCGTGCTGAAGACGCCGTTCTCGGCGTTTATAAACAACCTGGCGCACCCGGCGGCGGCGATGATCTCGCCGGCGGCGCTGAAGCAGTACGGCAAACAGATCGGTTTCCATCCGGTGGGCACCGGCCCTTACCAGTTTGAAACCTGGAACCAGACCGACTTCGTTAAAGTGAAGAAATTTGCCGGCTACTGGAAGGCGGGGCAGCCGAAGCTGGACAGCATCACCTGGCGTCCGGTGGTGGATAACAACACCCGCGCGGCGATGCTGCAAACCGGCGAGGCCGACTTTGCGTTCCCGATCCCGTACGAGCAGGCCAAGGTGCTGGAGAAAAACGCCAAGCTCAATCTGGTGGTCGCGCCGTCGATCCAGCAGCGTTACATCAGCATGAATGTGACGCAAAAGCCGTTCGATAACCCGAAGGTGCGCCAGGCGCTGAACTATGCCATCAACAAAGAGGCGCTGATCAAGGTGGCCTTTGCCGGCTATGCCGCGCCGGCGCAGGGGCCGCTGCCGCCGACCATCGACTTCGCCGCCCGCTATCAGCCGTGGCCGTATGACCCGGCTAAGGCGCGCGAACTGCTGAAAGAGGCCGGTTACCCGAACGGTTTCAGCACCACGCTGTGGTCATCCCATAACCACAGCACCGCGCAGAAGGTGCTGCAGTTTACCCAGCAGCAGCTGGCGCAGGTGGGGGTGAAGGTGAAGGTCACCGCGATGGACGCCGGCCAGCGTGCGGCGCAGGTGGAGAGCGTCGGGGTGAAGGACACCGGCGTGCGGATGTTCTATACCGGCTGGTCGGCTTCCACCGGCGAGGCGGACTGGGCGCTGTCGCCGCTGTTTGCCAGCCAGGCGGCGCCGCCGAAACAGTTCAACACCGCGTTTTATAGCAATCCGCAGGTGGATAAGGACTTGAGCGATGCGCTGGCGACCACCGACCGCAGCAAAAAGCAGCAACTGTATAAGGACGCGCAGGATCGCATCTGGGCCGACGCGCCGTGGATTTTCCTGGCGACCGAGCGTCTGCTGTCGGCGAACAGCAAGCAGCTGAGCGGGTTCTACGTGATGCCGGACACCTCGTTCAGCTTTGACGACGCCGATCTGAAATAACGTGCGGCGCAGGGGCGCGGTTTGCCCCTGCGCCCCGGCTGTTGCTGGAATCTGTGATGCTGAATTATTTTATTAAACGACTGTTGGGGCTGATCCCGACGCTGCTGATCGTCGCGGTGCTGGTCTTTCTGTTCGTGCATCTGCTGCCGGGCGATCCGGCGCGGCTGGCGGCCGGCCCGGACGCCGACGAGGCGGTGGTGCAGCTGGTGCGTCAGGATCTGGGGCTGGACAAGCCGTTGCCGCAGCAGTTCGCGCACTTTTTTATCAACGCGCTGCAGGGCGACTTCGGCCATTCGATGGTGTCGAAACGGCCGGTGAGCGAAGAGATCGCCACGCGCTTTATGCCGACCTTCTGGCTGACCGTCGCCAGTATGGCGTGGGCGGTGATCTTCGGCATGGCGATCGGCGTGGCGTCCGCCGTCTGGCGCAACCGCTGGCCGGATCGTCTGGGCATGACGCTGGCGGTGTCCGGCATCTCGTTTCCGGCGTTCGCGCTCGGCATGCTGCTGATGCAGATCTTTTCCGTCGATCTGGGCTGGCTGCCGACGGTGGGCGCCGACAGCTGGCGGCACTATATTCTGCCGTCGATCACGCTGGGGGCGGCGGTGGCCGCGGTGATGGCGCGCTTTACCCGCGCGTCGTTCGTTGAGGTGATGCAGGAAGATTATATGCGCACCGCGCGCGCCAAAGGGGTGCGCGAAAGCCGGGTGGTGATTAAACACGGGCTGCGCAACGCGATGATCCCGGTGGTGACCATGATGGGGCTGCAGTTTGGTTTTCTGCTGGGCGGTTCGATCGTGGTGGAAAAGGTCTTCAACTGGCCCGGTTTGGGGCGGTTGCTGGTGGATTCGGTGGAGATGCGCGACTACCCGGTGATTCAGGCCGAGGTGCTGCTGTTCTCGCTGGAGTTTATTTTGATTAACCTGTTGGTGGATATGCTGTATGCGGCAATTAACCCGGCGATACGTTACCAGTGAGGATGCGCATGATTAACTGGCGACGCAATGCCGCGCTCAAGGCGATGCCGCAGCTTGATCCGCACGCGGTGCGCACTCCCTGGCACGAGTTTTGGCGGCGTTTCCGCCGTCAGCGCGTGGCGCTGCTTGCCGGGCTGTTCGTGCTGCTGCTGGTGGCGGCGGCGCTGTTTGCGCCCTGGCTGGCGCCCTATGACGCCGAAAACTATTTCGATTACGACCGGCTGAACGAAGGGCCGTCGCTGGTGCACTGGCTGGGGGTGGATTCGCTGGGTCGCGATATCTTCAGCCGGGTGCTGATCGGCGCCCGCATTTCGCTGGCCGCCGGCGTGTTTTCCGTGCTGGCCGGCGGCGCGATCGGCACGCTGTTGGGGCTGCTGGCCGGCTATTACGAGGGCTGGTGGGACCGCATTGTGATGCGCATCAGCGACGTGCTGTTCGCCTTTCCGGGTATTTTGCTGGCGATCGGCGTGGTGGCGGTGATGGGCAGCGGCATGACCAACGTGATCGTGGCGGTGGCGATTTTCAGCATTCCGGCGTTTGCCCGGCTGGTGCGCGGCAATACGCTGGTGCTGAAGCGGCTGACCTATATCGAGTCGGCGCGCAGTATCGGCGCCTCTGACCGCACCATTTTGCTGCGGCATATTCTGCCCGGCACCCTCTCGTCGATCGTGGTCTATTTCACCATGCGCATCGGCACCTCGATCATTAGCGCCGCCAGCCTGTCGTTTCTCGGGCTGGGCGCGCAGCCGCCGACGCCGGAGTGGGGGGCGATGCTGAATGAGGCGCGCGCCGATATGGTGATCGCGCCGCACGTGGCGATCTTCCCCAGTCTGGCGATTTTTCTGACCGTGCTGGCGTTTAACCTGTTGGGTGACGGCCTGCGCGACGCGCTGGATCCGAAGCTGAAAGGGTAAAGCGGCAGGAATAACGCCGCCCCGGACGGGGCGGCGGCCGGCGCATCAGCGGAACAGGTGTTCGGCGTGAAAGCGCAGGTGGTCTTCGATAAAGGTGGCAATGGTGAAGTAGCTGTGATCGTAGCCCGGCTGGATGCGCAACGTCAGCGGCCAGTCGCGCTGGCGCGCCAGTTCGGCCAGCTTGGCCGGCTGCAGCTGATCCGCCAGAAACTGATCGTCGTCTCCCTGATCGACCAGCACCGGCAGTTTTTCCGCACCGCTTGCCAGCAGGTGGCAGCTGTCGTATTGCAGCCACTGGCTTTCGTCATCGCCCAGATAGGCGCGGAAGGCGCGACGCCCCCACGGCACCTGACAAGGGTTGACGATTGGCGCAAATGCCGAGGCGGAGCGATAACGCTGCGGGTTGCGCAGCGCCATGATCAGCGCGCCGTGGCCGCCCATCGAGTGGCCGAAGATCGACTGGCGATCGCTGATGCTGAAGTGCTGGCGGATCAGCGCCGGCAGCTCCTCGCTGATGTAGTCATACATGCGGAAGTGACGATCCCACGGCGCCTGGGTGGCGTTGAGATAGAACCCGGCGCCCTGGCCGAGGTCGTAGCCTTCGTCGTCCGGCACGTCGTCGCCGCGCGGGCTGGTATCGGCCATCACCAGCACCAGCCCCAGCTCGGCGGCGATGCGCTGCGCGCCGGCTTTCAGGGTGAAGTTCTCGTCGTTGCAGGTCAGCCCCGACAGCCAGTACAGCACCGGCGGCGGGTTGTCATCACGCGGCGGCGGCAGGTAGATGCTGAAGGTCATCGGGCAGTTCAGGGTCTGCGCCGTATGACGGTAGCGTTGCTGCCAGCCGCCGAACATTCGGTGTTCTTCAAGCAGTTCGAGTGATGTCGTCATAATCAATTCGCCTCCTTGCTCAGCGCTTAGCGAAATGCACCACGGAACGGATCGATTTGCCTTCGTGCATCAGATCGAAGGCGTCGTTAATCTGCTCCAGCGGCATGGTGTGGGTGATAAAGTCGTTCAGCGCGAATTCGCCGTCCAGGTAGCGCTGCACGATACCCGGCAGCTGTGAACGGCCTTTGACGCCGCCGAATGCAGAGCCGCGCCAGACGCGCCCGGTCACCAGTTGGAAGGGACGGGTGGCAATCTCTTCGCCGGCGCCGGCCACGCCGATAATCACCGATTCGCCCCAGCCTTTGTGGCAGCACTCCAGTGCGGAACGCATCACGTTAACGTTGCCGATGCACTCAAAGGAGAAGTCCACGCCGCCGTCGGTCAGCTCGACGATCACTTCTTGAATCGGCTTGTCATAATCCTGCGGGTTGATCAGATCGGTGGCGCCCAGCTTGCGCGCCAGATCGAATTTGCTGGTGTTGATGTCGATGCCGATAATGCGGCCGGCGCCGGCCATCTGCGCGCCGATAATCGCCGACAGGCCGATGCCGCCGAGGCCGAAAATGGCAACCGTATCGCCCGGCTGAACGTTGGCGGTGTTGATGACCGCGCCCATGCCGGTGGTGACGCCGCAGCCCAGCAGGCACACTTCTTCCAGCGGCGCTTCTTTGCTGATTTTCGCCAGCGAGATTTCCGGCACTACGGTGTACTCGGAGAAGGTGGAGGTGCCCATATAGTGGAAGATCGGCTGGCCGTCTTTAAAGAAGCGGGTGGTGCCGTCCGGCATCAGGCCCTTGCCCTGAGTGGTGCGGATCGCCTGGCACAGGTTGGTCTTGCCGGATTTACAGAACTTACACTCGCCGCATTCCGGCGTGTAGAGCGGAATAACGTGATCGCCGACGGCGACGCTGGTGACGCCTTCGCCGACCGCCTCCACCACGCCGCCGCCCTCATGGCCGAGGATCGCCGGGAAGACGCCTTCCGGATCTTTGCCGGACAGCGTATAGGCGTCGGTATGACAGACGCCGCTGGCGACGATCCGCACCAGCACCTCGCCTTTTTGCGGCGGCATCAGATCGACTTCTTCGATCTTCAGCGGTTGGTTGGGGCCCCAGGCTACGGCCGCGCGGGTTTTGATCATCTCCATCATCGTCTCCTCAGTGATCTTGGGTAAGGGTTAGGCAGGTTCATGTTGTGTTTGCGGCATTTCAGCCAGTTCAATAATCAGTTGTTTCAGCGCGCGCACGTTGGGGCTGAAGGCGTCGCGCCGCCACAGCAGCCAGGTGGCGGTCTCGGCGATATCGTCGGGCAGCGTGTGCACCTTCACCCGCTCATGGCCGGGCAGCAGGGTGAGCACCGAATGCGGGATCATCGCCAACCCGGCGCCGCTGGCCACGCAGGCCAGCATCGCGTGGTAGGACTGGATCTCCATCACCTGACCGGGCTGCGCGCCATCGCGTTTGTACCAGGCTTCCAGCCGCAGTCGGTAGGAGCAGCTGGGACGGAAGGCGAACAGCGTCTCTCCGCGCGCGTCCTGCGCGCTGTGGATATCGGCATGGTCAAGGCTGGAAATCACCACCATATGTTCGGCGAAGGCGATGCAGCCGTTGAGTTCGTCATGCTGGAGCGGGCCGTCCACCAGCGCCGCCGCCAGGGTGCCGGCGCGCACGCGCTCGGTAATCTCCCCGGAGGTGTCGGTGACCAGCGACAGGGAAACCTGAGGATAGCGTTGGTGGTAAGCGGCCAGCAGAGTGGGCAGACGGGTGGCGGCGGTGCTTTCCATTGAGCCGAGGGCAAAGGTGCCCGCTGGTTCGCCGGCGTGGGTGATGCTCAGCGCTTCTTCGCTCAGCGCCAGAATACGGTTGGCGTAACACAGAAAGTTGTGCCCCATCGGCGACAGCCGCAGGCGCTGTTTCTCACGGATAAACAGATCGGTGCCCAGCTCCTGTTCAAGCTGGCGCAGGCGGGTGGTCAGGTTCGACGGCACCCGGTGCAGCAGTTCGGCCGCGCGGGCGACAGAGCCGGTTTCGGCGACGCTGCAAAACATACGAAGCTGGGTCAGATCCATACCGTTCTCTTTTCGTAAGCAACTTTGTGATGATTATTCAGTTTTTGTGAGTGTAATGCGACGGCATGATAGTGGCAACTTTCTTTTCACTATCGGGATAATGTTATGGCGCTCAAAATAGCCTTAAGCGGCTTTATCGCTTTAATTGTAGCAATGGGCATCGGCCGCTTCGCGTTTACGCCGCAGGTGCCGCTGATGATTGTCGAACACCAGTTAACGCTGACCAGCGCCGGGCTGGTGGCGGCGCTGAACTATCTGGGTTACCTGTGCGGCGCCTATGACGCGATGCGCGCCAGCCGCCACGTTGAACGCCGCCTGTGGCTGGGCGTGTGGGGCGCGGTGGCGCTGACGCTGCTGTCGGCATGGGCGGAAGGCGCAGTGTGGCACGGCGCGCTGCGTTTTGTTATCGGTTGGGCCAGCGGCTGGGCGATGGTGCTGGTGGCGGCCTGGACCAACGAGCGTCTGGCGCACTACGGCCGCCCGGCGCTGAGTGCGGCGGTCTTCGCCGGTCCCGGCGCTGGAATTTTTATCAGCGGCATGCTGGCGGTGGCCATCCACAGCCTGGCGCTGAGCGCGGCGCAGGCCTGGCTGCTGTACGGCGTGGCGGCCCTGGTGTTGGTAGCCACTATCAGCTTCAGCCTGCCGCGCGCGGGGGAGATGCAGCGCGCTGAAGCGGCGGCGGAGCCGCTGCGGCTGACGGCGGCGCTGAAACGGCTGGTGTGGAGCTACAGCCTGGCGGGCTTCGGCTATATTCTGCCGGCGACCTTTTTGTCGCAGATGGCCGCCGAGCGTTTTCCCGGCAGCCTGTTCGCCCAGTTCGTCTGGCCGATTTTCGGCGGTGCGGCGGTGCTGGGGATTATCATCGGCATCCTGACCCGCCATCGCCTGACCACCCAGAGCCGGCTGGCGCTGACGCTGTGGGTGCAGGCGCTGGGCGTACTGTGCGCCGAAGCGCTGCCGGGCGTCAGCGGGCTGCTGTTGGGGGCGCTGTTAACCGGCGGCGGTTTCCTCAGCGTGGTGCAGCTGTCGATTCAGCACGGCCGCGAGCTGGCGCCGAACCATGCCCGCTATATGGCCGGGCTGCTGACCACCGGCTACGCCGTCGGCCAACTGGCGGGGCCGATGCTGTCCGCGCTTTCCACCGCGCTGACCCAGAGCCTGGAGCCGGCGCTGTATGTGGCGACGCTGGGGCTGGTGGTGGCCGGGCTGCTGGTGATCAAAATCCCCGCACGCGCCGCGCGACGCCAGCTGGCGGGGGAGTGAGGGAGCGGCGGCAGGTATTTCTGCCGGGCAGATGCGGATTTTTCATCGCTGGTTGAAACACAATCACTGGATAAACGTCTCACTCTCCTCTACAGTGGGGGCAAAATCTTGATCGGGTTCACGCTCTATTCTTCCTCCTTTCAAGTTGCCGGCGCGTTGGCTGCGCTTCTTATTCCCTGCTGTTTAGTGCGCTAAGCGGCTGAGGAAAGTTTGTTTGCCAGCCGCCAGCATCCGGAGTCTGGCGGACAGAAGCCATGCGGAACCCTTGCAGTTATAAAGAGAGTAGCCCCGAACGTTGGGTGGCCGGCCGGCCACCTGCGCAAGGGCCACCTGCTGGAGACACACAAATGACGACACTCAGTAAAGAAGCGGCTCTGGTACACGCAGCGCTGGAGGCTCGCGGCCTGGAAACCCCGCTGCGCGGTGAAATGTTGGATCGCGAAACGCGTAAGCGGCGTATTCAGGAGCACATGACGGAAATCATGCAGCTGCTGAACCTCGATCTGACCGATGACAGCCTGGCGGAAACCCCGCATCGCATCGCCAAGATGTATGTCGATGAGATCTTTTCCGGTCTGGATTACGCCAATTTCCCGAAGATCACCGTCATTGAAAACAAAATGAAGGTAGATGAAATGGTGACGGTGCGTGATATCACCCTGACCAGCACCTGCGAACACCATTTTGTCACCATCGACGGTAAGGCCACCGTGGCCTATATCCCGAAAGACGGGGTGATCGGCCTGTCCAAGATCAACCGTATCGTCCAGTTCTTCGCCCAGCGTCCGCAGGTGCAGGAGCGTCTGACCCAGCAGATCCTGATCGCGCTGCAAACGCTGCTTGGCACCAACAACGTGGCGGTGTCCATTGACGCGGTGCACTACTGCGTGAAGGCGCGCGGCATCCGTGACGCCACCAGCGCCACCACCACCACGTCACTGGGCGGGCTGTTCAAGTCCAGCCAGAACACGCGTCAGGAGTTCCTGCGCGCGGTGCGTCACCACCAGTAACGCACGATAAACCGGCGCGCTCGTTCTGAGGGCGCCGGCCGTTTTTCCCCGCTTTTTCCCGCATTTTCAATTCCGCTGCCGATCTTTTATCTGCGTCACATTCCTGTCGCCGCATCGCCCATTTTTTGCTCATCCCGATCACAAATCCGCCAATGGCGGTTAGCTAAACGAATTTGTCATGTTGTATACAAGTTTAGGTAAATGTTTTCTATTTGTTTCAAAACATCGGGTGAATTTAATGAAAAATAGAAAAATCAAACTGTTGCTGTTCGCCTCTGCGGCCGTTGCCGTGGCGGTACTGGCGGTCGTCGGCAAAATAGAGAATGAAAACAAGACATTCCTGTCCGTAGCGACCGCCTCAACCGGGGGAACGTATTACCCGATGGGGGTCGGCCTGGCTAATGTCTGGAGCACCCGGCTAAAGCCTGATGGTATTCAGGTGACCGGGCAGTCTTCCGCCGGCTCGATCGAGAATATCGATCTGCTGCAGAAGGATGAGGCCCAACTGGCCATTTTGCAGAGCCTGCTGGCGGTTGAGGCCTATCAGGGCGTGGGGAACTTTGCCGGGCGCGCCTACGGCGACCTGCGCTCTATCTCCATGCTGTGGCCCAACGTCGAGCATTTTGTGATGCTGGAAAGTAAGGTCAAGGACGGCACGCTGAACGACATTGCCGGCAGCCGTTTCTCGGTAGGGCCGCAGGCCAGCGGCACGGAGCAGTCGACGCTGGTTATCCTGCGCGGCGTCAACATGAGCAAGAAAAACATTTCGCCGGAATACCTGGGCTATGGCGACACCGTCTCGGCGATGCGCGACGGGCGGCTTGACGGCGGCGCGCTGCCTGCCGGCGTGCCTGCCGCCGCGGTGACCGATATGTACGCCAGCGGCGTGCCCTCACGCATTCTGGAAGTGACCGATGAGCAGATGGCCAGCATTAACGCCGTCGCCAACGCCTGGTTCCGCTTCGTGATTGCGGCGGATACCTACCCGCGGCAAACCAAAGCGGTGGCGACCATCGCGCAGCCTAATATTCTGGTCACCACGCGCGGCATTGATGACAAGATTGTCTATGACCTGACCAAGGCGATGTTTGAGAACCTGCCGGAAGTGCATCAGGTGCACAGCGCGGCCAAAAACATCTCGCTGGAAAATGCCCTGAAAGGGGTGTCGGTGCCTCTGCATCTGGGGGCGTACACCTATTTCCGTGAAGCCGGGGTTAATATCCCCGCCGAGCTTATTCCACCAGAAGCGCGCGCCGATCGCGCTACGGAGGCGCTATGAACACCACGCCCTTGACGCCGCAGCCGGATACCTCGCTGGATAAAGAGGCGGGCGCCGGCAGCCGCCCGCTGGCCGGACGCTATGCGCTGTTCGCCACCGTGCTGGCGATCGCGATTTCGCTGTACGCCGTTTATTCCAACGCGTTGGCCAATACCCAGGAGTTTTATCGCAATACCACCTTCCTGACCGGGATTCTGGTGCTGGGCTTTATTTTGTTCCCGTTCTCCAAAAAGCACGCGACGGCCAAATTTAACGCCTGGGACTATCTGTTTATCGTGCTGACGCTGATCGGCTACGGCTATTTCTATTTTAACTATCTCGACCTGCACGTGGTGCGCAAGAGCCTGCCCAATACCACCGACTACCTGATGGCGGCGCTGGGCATCGGCGTACTGTTTGAGGCCGCGCGCCGCACCACCGGCCTGTTTATTCCCAGCCTGGCGACGTTCGCCATTATCTATGCGCTGTTTGGCCAGTATTTTATGGGCATCTTCGGCCACAGCGGTTTTTCGGTCGAGCGATTGCTGTACCGGCTGTTTATGACCAGCGAAGGGATTTTCGGCATTACCCTGTCGACCGCCGCCACTGCGATCGCGGTGTTTATTCTGTTCGGCGCGTTTCTCAGCGTCAGCGGCGCGACGCAGCTGTTTAACGATCTGGCGCTGGCGGTGGCCGGGCGTCGTCGCGGCGGCCCGGCGCAGGTGGCGGTGATCTCCTCGGCGCTGACCGGATCGCTGAGCGGCAGCGCGGTCGCCAACGTCGCCACCACCGGCACCTTTACCATTCCGCTGATGAAAAGCATCGGACTCACGCCAAAATTCGCCGGCGCGGTCGAGGCGACGGCGTCAACCGGCGGCATGATCATGCCGCCGATTATGGGCGCGGCGGCGTTTATCATGGCCGGCTTCCTCGGCATCTCTTACACCACCATCGTGATTGCCGCCATCGTGCCGGCGCTGCTGTACTACGCGGCGCTGATTATCGCCATCGATCTGGAGGCCAAAAAGCAGGGGCTGAAGGGCATCAGTAAGGAAAATATCCCGCAGGTGAAAGCGGTGCTGAAGGCGCGCGGGCTGCTGCTGTTGCCGCTGTTTATCGTGATTGGCGCCTTACTGCTGGGTAAAACGCCGATTTACGCCGGCTTTCTGGGGATCGTCGCCATTATCGCCGCCAGCTGGCTGACGCCGGACAGCGCGGTGCGCATGACGCCGAGAAAAATCGCCGAGGCGCTGAATGAAGCGGCCAGAGGATCGATTCAGGTGACCATCGCCTGTGCGGCGATCGGGGTGATCATCTGCGTGGTGACCATGACCGGCATCGGCTCGACCCTGGCGTTTAATATTGTGTCGATGACCAACAACACGCTGTGGATGATTTTGCTGGTGGTGATGCTGGTGTGCATCGTGCTGAGTATGGGGCTGCCCTCCACCGCGCTGTATATCGTGGTGGCGGTAACGGTGTCGCCGATTCTGATCAAGGCCGGCGTGATGCCGCTGGCGGCGCATTTCTTCGTGTTCTGGTTTGGCGCGCTGTCCAATATCACGCCGCCGGTGGCGCTGGCCAGCTATACCGCCGCCAGCATTGCCCGCGCCGATCCGATGCAAACCTCCTGGGAGGCGGTGCGGCTGGCGCTGCCCGGTTTTATCATCCCGTTTATTCTGGTGTATAACCCGATGCTGCTGATGCAGGGGGACGCGGTGAATGTGCTGTCGGTGATCCATATGGTGGCCACCGCGCTGGTGGGCATCTATGCGCTCTCCATTGCCAGCGCCAACTTCTGGCTGATGAAGGTCCACTGGCTGGAGCGCGTGCTGTTTACCTGCGCCGCCATTCTGCTGATTAAGCCGGGGCTGATGACCGACCTTGGCGGGCTGGCGCTGATTATCTCTGCCGGCACCCTGCATCTGCTGCGTTTCAGACGGCGTTCGGCCGCGCCGGAGGAGTCGGCATGATTTACGGGGAGGAGCATGATCAATAAAGTCACCAGACGAAAAGCGTCTCACCAGGTACTGGCGCAGCTCAAGGCGGGCATCCATGACGGTACCTATCCGGTGGGAAACAAGCTGCCGTCGGAAAATGAACTGGCCGACGCCTTCGGCGTCAGCCGTGCGCCGGTGCGCGAGGCGCTGGGTATTCTGGAAGTCAGCGGCATTATCTCTTCCCGCCAGGGCGGCGGCCACCGGGTTGAGCAGCATTCGCTGCTCAGCAAGTACGAACCGCTGGTGATGGAGGTCGCTGACCGCAGCGAGGTGGAGTCGCTGCTGGAGATGCGCGAGGTGATCGAACAGCAGGCGGCTGCCATGGCCGCGCAGCGACGCAATGCGCAGGACCTGCAGAATATCGAGCAGGCTTTCCTGGACTTCCGCCATACCACGCTGCACGAAGGGCAGATCGGCCATCAGCAGGATTATCTGTTTCACCGCGCCATTATGCAGGCTTCACACAATCCGTTTTTTGTCCAAATCCTCGACAACATGCATGAGCTGTATCTCGGCGTGCTGGTGTATTCGCTCAGTCACAACCTGGGACGGGCCGACGAGCGTCAGCGGGTGATCGATGAACATGAACGGGTGTGGCTGGCGATTAAGGCCGGCGATGCGGCGGCGGCGGCCGGCAATATGCAACATCACCTGAGTAACGTGCGCGGCAAGCTGCGCAGGCTGGAACAAGAGGGAAAGGCATAACCATGTATGACGTAATCATTATCGGCAGCGGGCTGGTGGGGCTGGGCGTCGCCCATGCGTTGCAGGAACACAATCCGCACCTGAAATTGCTGATTGTGGATAAAGAGTCCGGCCCGGCGGCCCACCAGAGCGGCCATAACAGCAATGTGGTGCACTCCGGCATCTACTATAAGCCCGGCAGCCTGAAGGCGCGCCTAGCCAGGCAGGGCAACCAGAGCATGTTTGCCTTCTGCCGTCAGCATGAGCTGTATCATGACCGCTGCGGCAAGGTGATTGTCGCCACACAGTTGAAGGAGCTGGAGTTGCTGGAGAATATCTACCGGCGTGGTCTGGAGAACGGCCTGGCGGTGCACCGCCTGTCGGCCGCCGAACTGCGCGAGCGGGAACCTCATGTCAACGGGCTGGAGGCGCTGCTGGTGCCCGACGCCGGCATCGTCAACTATGCGCAGGTGGCCGCCAAACTGGCGGACATCATCCGGCAGCGCGGCGGTGAGATTCACTTTGACCGGCAGGTGGTGGGGATCGCAGAGCGCAGCGACGGCGTCGAGGTACAGACGCCGGGGCAGAGCTATCAGGGAAAATGGCTGGTCAACTGCGCGGGGCTGTTCAGCGACCGCATTGCCAAACTGGCGGGCTATGACACCGGCATGAAAATTGTGCCGTTTCGCGGTGAATACTTTGTGCTGAACAGTGAAAAAAATTATCTGGTCAATCACTTGATTTATCCGGTGCCGAACCCGGACTTTCCCTTCCTCGGCGTACATTTCACCCGTATGCACAACGGCAAACGGGACGTGGGGCCGAACGCGGTGCTGGCATTCAAGCGCGAGGGTTACCGCAAATGTGACGTCAGCCTGCGCGATCTGGGCGAAGTGCTGAGCTATCGCGGCTTTTGGAAGATTGCCGGCCAGTATATGGGGGAAGGGCTGGCGGAGGTGCGGCGCTCGCTGTCGCGCCGCCGGTTTACGGAAAATGCCCGCCAGCTGATTCCGGCGCTGCAAGAGCAAGATATTCAACCCGGCCCCGCCGGCGTCCGGGCGCAGGCGCTGACCGCTGACGGCAAGCTGGTGGACGACTTCCACTTCGTGACCGGCCGCCGTTCGCTGCACGTGTGCAATGCGCCTTCCCCGGCGGCGACCGCTTCGCTGGAGATTGGCCGCGAAATCGTACGTCAGCATCTTGCTCACCTGTAATTGTCCGCAGCGCCAGCGAAAGGATGGCATATACGCTATTTTTAATGCTTAATATAGCGCCCCCATCCCGCCGGGTGCGGGGCGAATTTGCCGGTATGGCCCTGCGCCTGCGGGCGTATTTTTATCGGATTGAATAACAGCGGTATCCCATGAACCCTCCTGCATCGGCGCCGCTGCCGCGTATTGCCACTCTGGACTGCGCGCGCGGCATCGCCATTCTCGGTATTTTGCTGATGAACATCAGCGCCTTTGGGCTGCCGAAAGCGGCGTATCTTAACCCGGCCTATCAGGGCCAGCCTGTACTGTCTGACGCCTGGGCCTGGGCGCTGCTGGATCTGTTTACCCAGGCCAAATTTTTGGCGATGTTTGCGCTGCTGTTCGGCGCCGGGCTGCAGCTGCTGTTGCACCGCGGCAAAGGCTGGATCCGCGCGCGTCTGACCTGGCTGGTGCTGTTCGGGCTGGGGCACGGCATCTTTTTATGGGACGGCGATATTCTGCTGGCGTACGGCCTGATCGGGCTGGTGTGCTGGCGGATGATCCGCGAAGCGAAAGACACCTTTACCCTGCTGAAAACCGGCGCGGTGCTGTATGGCATCGGCGTTACGCTGCTGCTGCTGTTAAGTTTTGCCACCGATGGTACGCCGGGTAGTTTCTGGCAGCCAAGCCCGGCCGAGCTGCAGTATGAACAGCTGTGGAAACTGCAGGGCGGGTTTGAGGCCTGGCGCAACCGGGTGGATCTGCTCTCATCCAGCCTGCTGGCGATCGGCGCGCAGTACGGCTGGGAACTGGCGGGGCTGATGCTGTTCGGCGCCGGTCTGATGCGCAGCGGCTGGCTGCGCGGCCACTTTGCGCCGGCGTACTATCGGCGGCAGGCGGCCTGGCTGATTCCGCTGTCGCTGCTGATCCAGCTGCCGGCGGTGGCGCTGCAGTGGCACCTGCAGTGGGATTACCGCTGGAGCGGTTTTCTGCTGCAGGTGCCGCGCGAGCTGGGCGCGCCGCTGCAGGCGATGGGCTATCTGGCGCTGTGCTACGGCTTCTGGGGACATCTGGCAAGATGGCCGGTCGGACGTTGGCTGACGCAGGTCGGCCGTATGGCGCTCAGCAATTATCTGCTGCAAACGCTGATTTGCACCACGCTGTTCTACCGTTTTGGCCTCTACCAGCAGCTTGACCGTTGGCAGCTGGTGGCGATTGTGCCGCTGGTGTGGCTGGCGAACCTGTGTTTTTCACAGCTGTGGCTGCGCTATTTTGAACAGGGGCCGGCAGAGTGGCTGTGGCGCCGGCTGACCGCGCTCGGCGCCGGCGAGGGAGAGCGCCATCTGCGGCGATAAGGAAGATAAAAACGGCCGGCATTATGCCGGCCGTTGGCTTATTTGGCCTGCGCTTTTTGCTTTTCCGCCGCCAGTTTCTGCTCCAGTTCCACCAGCTGTTCCGGCGATACCGCCGGATAACCCTGGGCATCTTCCGGTACTTTATGCATGGCGGAGATCGGGATCAGCGGCCCGAGGAAGCGCGGCTCGCGCTTGAGGATGTACAGGTCGTTCAGCGCACTGAGGCGGGCGAAGATTTCACGCACGCGCACCGTCAGCATATTCTTGGGCGAAGGAACGGCGAAGCACTGCGCCTGGATGCCCATATGCAGGGCGATAAACAGCGCCCGCTCGCAGTGGAAGCGCTGGGTGATAATGGTAAAGTCGTTGGCGTCGAACACTTTACGCGTCCGCACGATCGAATCCAGCGTACGGAAACCGGCGTAGTCGAGCACGATATCGCTGGGTGCTACGCCGGCGGCGATCAGATCGCGCCGCATGGTCATCGGCTCGTTATAGCTCTGCAGCGCATTGTCGCCGCTCAGCAGCAGATACTTCACCTTACCGCTGTTGTAGGCGTTGATTGCCCCCTGCATGCGGTAACGGTAATACTGATTAATCACCCCGGTGCGGTAATATTTGGCGGTGCCGAGCACCACGCCGACCTGGCGATCCGGCAGCTGTTGCACCTCTTCGTAGATATAGGGCGCGGTTTTCCAACTGATCCAGCGATCGAGCGCGATAGCCGCTAACATCAGCGCCACGGCGATGACGAACAGGCTAATTATCAGGCGTTTCCACATGTTTTGGCCTTACGCGCATAAATCTGAAAAAAAGGTGGATCAAGGCTACTTTACCTGACAATTTGACGCAAGCGCTCCACCTGCCGATGCGGGGAGTGCATGGCACTTTTTGTTGGCGGCGGACTCAGGGAGAGGAAAAACCGGCCAGACGAATGCTGGCCGGCGGGGTGTTGATTAGAACGAGGTACGCTTGTAGCTGCGGTACTGCGGACGCCAGAAGTTGTGCTCAATCGCTTTGGACAGCGCTTCTTCAGACGTTACCACCGCCACGCCCTGCAGCTGTGCGGCCTTGCCCACTTCCATGGCGATGCATTTCGATACGCCCTGAATATCGTCGATATCCGGCAGCAGTGCGCCGTAGCCGTCGGTCGCCAGCGGCGAACAGTCGGCCAGCGCGCGGCTGGCGGCCATCAGCATCGAGTCGGTGACGCGCGACGCGCCGGAAGCCAGCACGCCGAGACCGATCCCCGGGAAGATATAGGAGTTGTTGCACTGGGCGATCGGATACTGGCGATCGCGGTAGCTGACCGGCGCGAACGGGCTGCCGGTGGCTACCAGCGCGGCGCCGTCGGTCCAGTTGATGATATCTTCCGGGCGCGCCTCAACGCGGGAGGTCGGGTTGGACAGCGGCATGACGATTGGCCGCGGGCAGTGCTGATGCATTTCGCGGATCAGTTCTTCGGTGAACAGCCCCGGCTGGCCGGAAACGCCGATCAGAATGCTTGGTTTGGCGTTGCGCACCACGTCCATCAGTGAAATGGCATCGTTGCTGACGTTCCAGTGCGCCAGCGTTTCGCTCTTTTGCACCAGTTTGCTCTGGAAGTCGAGCAGGTTCGGCAGTTTGTCGGTCAGCAGGCCGAAACGGTCAACCATGAACACGCGCGCCCGCGCTTCGTCTTCACTCAGGCCTTCCGACTTCATCTGGGCGATAATCTGCTCGGCGATGCCGCAGCCGGCGGAACCCGCGCCGAGGAAGGTGACGGTCTGGTCGCGCAGCCGGCAGCCGGCGGCGCGGCTGGCGGCGATCAGGCTGCCGAGCGTGACCGCGGCGGTGCCCTGAATATCGTCGTTGAAGCAGCAGATTTCGTCGCGGTAGCGGTTCAGCAGCGGGGTGGCGTTATTCTGCGCGAAGTCCTCGAACTGCAGCAGCACGTTCGGCCAGCGGCGTTTGACCGCCTGAATAAATGCTTCGACGAATTCATGGTACTCCTCGCCGGAGATACGCGGGTGGCGCCAGCCCATATACAGCGGGTCGTTCAGGCGCTGCGGGTTGTTGGTGCCGACGTCCAGCACCACCGGCAGCGTATAGGCCGGGCTGATGCCGCCGCAGGCGGTGTACAGCGACAGTTTACCGATCGGAATGCCCATGCCGCCGATGCCCTGATCGCCGAGGCCGAGAATACGCTCGCCGTCGGTGACAACAATCACCTTCACGTTCTGCTTGGTGGCGTTTTGCAGCATGTCGTCGATGCGGTCGCGGTTCGGGTACGAGATAAACAGCCCGCGCGCGCGGCGATAGATATCGGAGAAGTGTTCGCAGGCCTCGCCGACCGTCGGTGTGTAGATGATTGGCATCATCTCGCTCAGGTGCGAGTCCAGCAGGCGATAGAACAGCGTTTCGTTGGTGTCCTGGATGTTGCGCAGGTAGATATGTTTGTCGTTGTCGTTTTTGAAATCTTGATACTGGCGGTAGGCGCGCTCGACCTGTTCTTCGATGGTTTCTACCGCTTCGGGCAGCAGGCCGTGCAGGTTGAAGTGGCTGCGTTCATCTTCGGTGAAGGCGCTGCCTTTGTTAAGTAACGGAAATTCCAACAGAATCGGGCCGGCATAGGGGATGTACAGCGGGCGTTTGCTTTCGTATTCAAGTTCCATCAGTTCACTCTTAGACGTATCAGATTGTTTTTATCACCGCAGATCCTAAAAGATACGGGAAATATGTACAGTAATTGTTACCGGATCATGAGGGAAGTTGTGCTAATTATCGACGATCAAAGACTTATTTAACTAAAAAAAGTGTTTTCAGACGTAAATGGCATTGTATTCAGCGGGAAGGACTGTTAATTGCGGGGCCGGACAGCCCCGCGATGACAGAATTAGAAGGTGAGATGTTGCAGCGTCTGGCAGCCGAGCGCGGCCAGCAGGGCGCGGGTGGCGTCTTGCTGACTGAAAACGGCGTTCTGCGCTTCCGCCAGCACCGCGCGGCGGATTTGCCGGCAGTCGCCGCCGGACATGTTCAGCAGAACCAGCGCGGCCTGCAGCGGTGGCAGGCTGGGGTTGAAGGCGGCGTTTTCCGCGTAGCGGCCGGCGTAAATGTTGCCGTCCGCCGTTTCCAGCGCTACGCCGCTGTGGGCCTGGCTATAGGGCGCGTGGCTGCGGTTGGCGGCGTCGAGCGCGGCGATCTCCAGCGCGTCGCTCAGCGCCAGCCGGTGACCGTGATCTTCCGGGTCCATCAGCAGGGTGTGAATATCCAGATCGCGCGGGCCGAATGAATCCGGCAGATAGTGGCTGAGCGTGGCGGCCGGACGGCCCGGCAGCTGGATGCGTAGATCGCCGCCGCTGTTCAGCTCATTCATAAACTGGCGGCAGTGGCCGCACGGGGTGTAGTTGACGGTGATGGCGGCCAGCGCCGTTTCGCCGCGCAGCCAGGCGTGGGTGACGACGCACTGCTCGGCATGCACCGTCTGCTGCATCGGCGCGCCGCCGAACTCCATATTGGCGCCGAAATAGAGGTTGCCGCTGACGCCGCGGGCGATGGCGCCGACGTTAAACTGAGAAATCGGGGTTAACGAGCAGGCCGCGGCCAGCGGCAGCAGGGCAAACGCCAGGGCATCATCGTCCAGCCCGCTGTGCTGCTTGATTGCTTCAACCTGATCGGCGCTGAACATGGCCGGAAAGTCAGGTGCGTCCAGATAAGGCTGCAGGGCGGATTGCAATGTGTCGGGCAGGGTGCTGAAAGCGGTGTGAAAACGTGGATGCATAGAACGTCTCTCCAGTGTTAACGGGAGGACATTCTAGGCAGCCTTTATCGAATAAAATGTGATTTACATCTACTTATTGATGAAATTGATGTAATGAGTGATGAATTTGCGCGATATATCGCAAGTTTTTGCCTCAGGCAAACAGGTGCAATAGCACCGGGAATAAAAACGGCGCCAGCAGTGAAGTGATGATGCCGCAGATCACCAGCGCCAGTGAGCCGAAAGCGCCTTCCTGATAATCCAGCTCCACGCAGCGGGCGGTGCCCAGCGCGTGCGAGGCGCTGCCCATTGCCAGACCGCGGGCGGATTTGGTGGTGATCTTCAGCACGTTGAACAGCGTATGGCCGAGCACGGCGCCGAGGATACCGACAAAAATCACGCACACCGCGCTGATGGCCGGAATGCCGCCGAGCGACTCCGCTACCGCCATGGCGATTGGCGTAGTGACCGATTTAGGCAGAATCGACGCGGCGATTTCCGGCGTAGCGCCCATCCACAGGGCAATGGCGCCGCCGCTTATCATGGCGGTGATGCTGCCGATAAAGCACACGGCGATAATCGATTTCCAGCGGGCGCGGATTTGATGCAGCTGTTCATACAGCGGGAACGCCAGCGCGACTACCGCAGGCTGCAGCAAATCGTTGAGGATTTTGCTGCCCTGAAAATAATCTTTATAGGGGATGCCGGTTATCAGCAGCAGCGGAATGATCGCCGCCATCGAGACCAGCAGCGGATTGAGCAGCGGCATCTTCAGTTTCTGCGCCAGTTTACGCGCGGCGAAAAACACCACCAGGGTTAACGGCAACGACCACCAGAGGTTATGCAGCATTACTTATCCCCCTCGGCATTATCCTGTTTGCCGACCAGAGGCCGTTCACGATGGAAATAGTGGGAGGAGTAGCCCACTGTCACCAGTACGATCAGGGTACTAACGGCGCAGGCAACCACCAGCGGCGCCAGATGGTCGAAGATCTCCCGGTAATATTGCATCACGCCGACGCCGATGGGCACAAACAGCAGCACCATATAGCGGATCAGCAGGTTGCAGCCGGGGCGCACCCAGGCGGCCGGCAGCAGCTGCGAGGCCAGCAGGGCGAACAGCAGCAGCATGCCGAGGATACTGCCGGGAATGGCGATCGGCAGCAGGGCGGAAACCGCATTGCCGACCAGCAGACACAGATAAATCAAAGCGAATGCTCTAAGGTATTGCCAACATGATGTGAGCATCTTGTTCATAAGCCTTCCTGTTTAACGGATGCATTCATCATACAATTAAACTGTGATCTACGCCACATAACCAACCATGAATAATCGTTATCTCAACCATGCCCATCCGGGCTATTGACGTTATGGGTTAATTGTAGATGACTCCTGTTCGACCAACGGCTGCGCCGACTGACGCTGCGCCAGCCGGTGGCCCAGGCAAAAGAACAACAGGCTGAACAGCGCTGCGGCGATCAGCATGGCAAACATCAGCGGCGGTGCGGCGTAGCTGAGCAGAAAACCGCACAGCACCGGGTTGATCGCGCCGCCGAGGTTACTGAGGTTCTGCATGCCGTAGTAGCTGCCTTTCAGGTGCGCCGGCGCAATAAAGTCGATAAACATGTATTCCACCGGGATGACGATAATTTCGCCCAGGGTGAAGACTGCCATCGCCAGCGCCCACAGCCACAACGAGTGCCCGGCCAGGGCGAAGCCCAGCAGGCCGATCGCGAAGAATAACGTGCCGAATGCCAGCCAGCGCAGCATATTGTCCTGACGCATACCGCGGCTCATCAGATACTGCAGCGCGATCACCATGCAGGCGTTAACCAGCATCACCAGCCCGATAACCCGGTACGCGAACTCCGCACTGGTGGCGATAATCAGATACTGCGACAGATAGCCGGTAAACTGACCGAATACCACCGCGCCCAGCGTACTGCCGAGGGTAAAGTAGAGCAGCCGGTGGTCGCGGCGCAGGATGCCAAACGTCTGGCGAAAGTTGGCAGGCAGGGGCGCGGTGGTGCCTGCCGTTTTCGGCGGCTGTTGCGGCTGCCGCAGGCGGAAATGCAGCACGATAACCACCAGCAGCGTCAGGCCGCCGGACAGGTAAAACGGCAGCAGAACCCCGAAGCCGGCTACCCAGACGCCAAGCGAGGAGCCGACCGCCCAGCCGACGTTGATCAGGGTGTAGTTGATGGAGAAGACGCGCGTACGCTGCGCAACCGGCAGCCATTCGGCAAAACAGGCCTTGATGGTAATATTCAGCACCGAATAGGTGGTATGCAATACCGCCAGAATCGCCACCATGCCGCCGGGCCGTGCGATCGACGGCATCAGAAAGAAGCTCAGCCCGTACAGCAGGATGGCGGCGATCATCAGCGTATTTTTGCTGAACTTGTCCACCAGATAGCCGCCGTACAGGCTGGTGATGATGCCGATGCTCAGGCTGCAGCCGAGGACGATGCCAACGCCGGTGGGCAACAGGCGGAAGTGTTCGCTCAGGTAAATGGCGATAAACGGCAGCGTGATGCCGCGGCCGATGGTCAGCACCAGCGAGGTGGCCAACAGCGTATTGATCAGCGGGGGGAATCCCTTCATAACAGCACCTGTGGATGCATACGGTCGTCAAATTGGAGTTGATAACATAGCCCATTGGCGGCGGCTGGCGGTACGGAAAGTGCGAAACGGTGGCAATCTCCGGCGTGGAGGGGAATGGCAGGATAAAACATCCCTTTCAGGGGGATTTTTTTGGTGAAAATATGGCTATTTATCGGCCATAAAAAAGGGCCGAGCTGGCTCGACCCTTGGTGTGTGATAACGGCGTTACTTCACCTGCATGCCCGGCTGCGCGCCGCTGTCCGGGCTCAGCAGGAAGATTTCCTTCCCGCCCGGGCCGGCGGCCATCACCATGCCTTCGGAAATACCAAAGCGCATTTTGCGCGGCGCCAGGTTGGCGACCATGATGGTCAGACGCCCTTCCAACTGCTTCGGATCCGGGTAAGCGGAGCGGATGCCGGAGAAGATCTGACGGTTTTCACCGCCCAGATCCAGCTGCAGCTTCAGCAGTTTGTCCGAGCCTTCAACGAAATCGGCGCTTTTGATCAGCGCGATGCGCATATCAACCTTGGCGAAGTCGTCAAAAGTGATGGTGTCCTGGATAGGGTCGTCCGCCAGCGGACCGGTGACTGCCGGCGCCTGGCTGGCGGCCATATCTTCTTTGGAGGCGTTGACCATGTCGTTAACCTTGTCGAGCTCGATACGATTGAACAGCGCCTTAAAGGCGTTGACCTGATGATTCAGCAGCGGCTGCTGCACGCTGTCCCAGCTCAGTTCGCAGTTCAGGAATTCTTCGGCGCGCTGCGCCAGCGACGGCAGCACCGGCTTCAGGTAGGTCATCAACACGCGGAACAGGTTGATGCCCATCGAGCAGATGGCCTGCAGGTCGGCGTCGCGGCCTTCCTCCTTCGCCACTACCCAAGGCGCCTGCTCGTCGACGTAGCGGTTGGCCAGATCCGCCAGCGCCATGATTTCACGCACGGCACGGCTGAACTCGCGGCTGGCATAGGCGTCGGCGATGCTGGCTGCTGCGTCGGTAAAGGTCTGATACAGCGCCTGATCCGCCAGTTGGTCCGCCAGTCGGCCGTCGAAACGCTTCTTGATAAAGCCGGCGTTGCGTGACGCCAGGTTGACCACCTTGTTGACGATATCGGCGTTGACGCGCTGCACGAAATCTTCCAGGTTGAGGTCGATGTCGTCGATGCGTGAAGACAGCTTGGCGGCGTAGTAATAGCGCAGGCAGTCGGCGTCCAGATGCTTCAGGTAGGTGCCGGCCTTGATAAAGGTGCCGCGCGATTTGGACATCTTGGCGCCGTTAACCGTCACGTAGCCGTGAACGAACAGGTTGGTTGGCTTGCGGAAGTTGCTGCCTTCCAGCATCGCCGGCCAGAACAGGCTGTGGAAATAGACGATGTCTTTGCCGATAAAGTGATACAGCTCGGTGGTGGAATCCTTGCGCCAGAACTCGTCGAAGTCCAGATCGCCGCGCTTGTCGCACAGGTTCTTAAAGGAGCCCATATAGCCGATTGGCGCGTCCAGCCAGACGTAGAAGTATTTGCCCGGTGCGTCGGGAATTTCGAAGCCGAAATAGGGCGCGTCGCGGGAGATGTCCCACTGGTGCAGGCCGGATTCGAACCACTCCTGCATTTTGTTCGCCACCTGCTCTTGCAGCGCGCCGGAGCGCGTCCACGCCTGCAGCATTTCGCTGAAGGACGGCAGGTCGAAGAAGAAGTGTTCGGAGTCGCGCATCACCGGCGTGGCGCCGGAAACCGCAGACTTCGGCTCGATCAGCTCGGTCGGGCTGTAGGTGGCGCCGCACACTTCGCAGTTGTCGCCGTACTGATCCGGTGATTTGCACTTCGGACAGGTGCCTTTGACAAAGCGGTCCGGCAGGAACATGCCTTTCTCCGGATCGTACAGCTGAGAAATCGTCCGGTTCTTGATAAAGCCGTTCTCTTTCAGGCGGCGGTAGATCAGGCTGGACAGCTCGCGGTTCTCATCGCTGTGCGTCGAGTGGTAGTTGTCGTAGCTGATGTTGAAGCCGGCGAAATCCTGCTGATGCTCCTGGCTCATTTCGGCAATCATATCTTCCGGCGAAACGCCCAGCTGCTGGGCTTTCAGCATGATTGGCGTGCCGTGCGCGTCGTCCGCACAGATGAAATGAACTTCGTTGCCGCGCATTCGTTGGTAACGAACCCAGATATCTGCCTGGATGTGCTCGAGCATGTGGCCGAGATGGATGGAACCATTTGCGTACGGTAGCGCGCACGTCACCAATAATTTTTTCGCGACTTGAGCCATAGTTAAGAACTTGCTTTCTGTAGTGAGTAAAAAGGGCCTTCGATGTTAACCGATCGCACGCCTCGCGGCTAGGGCTATACCACGATGGCGACGTTGCGGTGCGAGTCAGCGCGCCTGAGTTCTGGTATGCTTGAGATTGACGCTATTCACTTGCATTTATTTCAATCGAGGAGCCGGGATGAACGCAAAATCCCCTGAGCAGACCAACCCCGAAGTTCTGCGCGCCCTGGTGACCGGTGTACTGGCCGCCTTTGAACACCCGACATTAAAAAATAACCTGACGGCGCTGAAAGCGATTCACCACTGCGCGCTGCTGGACAACGTGCTGCATATCGAACTCGCCATGCCGTTTGCCTGGAACAGCGGCTTTGCGGCGCTGCAGGACAGCGTCAGCGCGGAATTGCTGCGCGTGACCGGCGCGCAGGCTATCGACTGGAAACTGAAACATGACATCGCCACGCTGAAGCGCGCCAACGCGCAGGCCGGCGTCAACGGCGTGCGTAATATCATCGCCGTCAGCTCCGGCAAGGGCGGGGTAGGCAAATCCAGCACCGCGGTAAACCTGGCGCTGGCGCTGGCGGCGGAAGGCGCCAAGGTCGGCATCCTGGATGCGGATATCTATGGCCCGTCGATCCCCAACATGCTGGGTACGGAACATGAACGCCCGACCTCGCCGGACGGCCAGCATATGGCGCCGATTATGGCGCACGGCCTGGCGACCAATTCCATCGGCTATCTGGTGACCGATGACAACGCCATGGTCTGGCGCGGGCCGATGGCCAGCAAGGCGCTGATGCAGCTGTTGCAGGATACCCTGTGGCCGGATCTGGATTACCTGGTGCTGGATATGCCGCCGGGCACCGGCGACATTCAGCTGACGCTGTCGCAGAATATCCCGGTCACCGGCGCGCTGGTGGTCACCACCCCGCAGGATATTGCACTGCTGGATGCGGCGAAGGGCATCGTGATGTTTGAAAAAGTCCAGGTGCCGGTATTGGGCATTGTGGAAAACATGAGCGTGCATATCTGCAGCAACTGCGGACATCATGAGCCGATCTTCGGCACCGGCGGGGCGGAGAAGCTGGTGGAGAAATACCACAGCCGCCTGCTGGGACAAATGCCGCTGCATATTTCGCTGCGTGAAGATCTGGACCGCGGCCAGCCGACGGTGGTAAGCCGTCCGGACAGCGAGTTTGCCGAGATGTATCGCCAACTGGCGGGACGCGTGGCGGCGCAGATGTACTGGCAGGGAGAGGCGATCCCGACGGAGATTGCGTTCCGCGCGGTGTGAGCCGCCTGCAACAAAATAAAAAAACCGGCTGCGCGCCGGTTTTTTTATGCTGAATTATTTCAGAAGGTTATGCAAATCTGCTCGGGTATAGGGGCGTTCCCGATCCGCCAGGGTGACCGCTATTTTTTCCAGCAGGCTTTGCGTTGGCGCCGGCTGGCGGTGACCCATCAAGAGCACCGGCAGCGCCAGCAGAATCAGGGTTTTGACCGCGCCAAGCCGCGGCGGGCTGCTGCGGCGCTGCAGCAGCAGGAACAGCGTGCTGGCGGAGAGCCCCAGTATCAGGCCGGTGACCACTTCAGAGGTGGAGTGGACGTGGATGACCAGCCGCGACCAGCCGATGGCGAGCGGCAGCAGATAGCCCAGCAGCACCGCGATGCGCCGCAGCAGCGGGCGGCTACCGGCGCTTATCAGCCACAGAAATGCCGGCCAGATGCTGGCGGAGAGCGCCGAATGGCCGCTGAAGCCGGTAAAGTCGTACTCGGCGCTGCCGATGCCCCAGCCGATAAAGGCCAGTTTGGAGGCGCAGACGATTGCGCCGACGCCGCCGAAGATAAAGCCCCACTGCCAGCCGGCGCGGCGGGTCGTGGCCGAAGAGAGCAAGACGAGGAACAAAATGAAAGCGGTGGGCAGCAGCAGCATGCTGTCGCCGAAAAAGGTCAGAAAATGCCAATCCAACGGGAAATTCTCCATTTACTCACTTATCCCGCTAATCGGAATAATGCGTTTGGCCGTGAGTTTACCCTGTGTTGCAGCGTCGCCCAATCGACAAAGTTCCTAAATACGGCTGAAAAAACACGGCATTTCGTCGCCGCAAGGCGACAATAGAGTGGCGCGGCGGGCGCTTACTCCCTATAATTGTCGCGTTTTATGTCCCCCCTAACACACTACGAATTCAGGTCTTTAATTTTATGACTGACAAGCCGCATCAGTGCGTCATTATTGGTATAGCTGGCGCATCTGCCTCCGGGAAAAGCCTTATCGCCAGTACGTTGTATCGTGAACTCCGCGAACAGGTCGGCGATGAACACATCGGCGTGATCCCTGAAGACAGTTACTACAAAGACCAAACCCACCTGACCATGGAAGAGCGGGTCAAAACCAACTACGACCACCCGAGCGCCATGGACCACAGCCTGCTGTTCCAGCATCTGCAGATGCTGAAGGCGGGCAAGCCGATCGAGCTGCCGCTGTATAGTTACACCGAACACACGCGTAAAACCGAAACGGTGCATCTGGAGCCGAAAAAGGTGATTATCCTGGAAGGGATCCTGCTGTTGACCGACCCGCGTCTGCGCCAGGAAATGAACTTCTCCATCTTCGTCGACACGCCGCTGGATATCTGCCTGATGCGTCGCATGAAGCGCGACGTCAATGAACGCGGTCGTTCGATGGATTCCGTGATGGCGCAGTATCAGAAAACCGTGCGCCCGATGTTCCTGCAGTTTATCGAACCTTCCAAACAGTATGCCGACATTATCGTGCCGCGCGGCGGTAAGAACCGCATTGCGATCGATATTCTGAAAGCCAAAATCAGTCAGTTCTTTGAATAATCCGACGCCGGGCCGGAGCGTTGTTTTCTGGTCCGGCGTCAACTATTTACGTCCTGACGTAGACCTTTCGCCCTTTGTATGGCAATTTTTGTTGTTTACGCGCCTTCTTGATGGAGAGAATAGAGATGAGACTGTGCGACCGCGATATCGAAGCCTGGCTGGATAGCGGGAAACTGGCGATTACGCCGCGACCGCCGATTGAGCGCATTAGCGGGGCCACAGTGGATGTCCGTTTGGGCAACCAGTTCCGCGTATTCCGTGGCCATACCGCCGCTTTTATCGATCTGAGCGGGCCGAAGGATGAAGTCAGCGCGGCGCTGGATCGCGTGATGAGCGATGAAATCGTGTTGCCTGAAGGGGAAGCGTTCTTCCTGCACCCGGGCGAACTGGCGCTGGCGGTGACGCTGGAATCGGTCATGCTGCCGAATGATTTGGTCGGCTGGCTGGACGGCCGCTCTTCACTGGCGCGTCTGGGGCTGATGGTGCACGTCACCGCGCACCGTATCGATCCCGGCTGGCACGGGCGCATTGTCCTGGAGTTCTATAATTCAGGTAAGCTGCCGCTGGCGCTGCGTCCGGGCATGCTGATCGGCGCGCTGAGCTTTGAGCCGCTCTCCGGCCCTGCCGCCCGGCCTTACCACAGCCGCGAAGATGCAAAATATAAGGACCAGCAGGGTGCTGTAGCCAGCCGCATCGACAAGGACTAACGGCGTGCGGACGCCGTGCTGACAAGAGGAAGGCATGAGACGATTACTGACGACTTTGGTGATTTTACTGGTAGTGCTGGTGGCAGGGATGTCTGCGCTGGTGCTGCTGGTCAACCCGAATGAATTCCGCAGCTACATGATCAAAAAGGTCGAACAGCGCAGCGGGTATCACCTGACATTAGACGGTGATTTACGCTGGCACGTTTGGCCGCAGCTGAGCATTCTGTCCGGCCGCATGACGCTGACCGCGCCAGGCGCCAAAGCACCGGTTGTCAGTGCGGACAATATGCGTCTGGATGTCAAACTGCTGCCGCTGATCTCTCACCAGCTGTTCGTAAAGCAGGTGATGCTGAAGAACGCGGTGATTCGTCTTACGCCGGACTCTGAAGAACAGAGCCTGCCGGATGCGCCGATTGCGCCGGGCGGCAACAATGCTGAAGAGTCACCCGCCGCGAGTTGGAAATTCGATATTGATAATCTGCAGGTGGTGGATAGCCTGCTGATTTGGCAGCGCGCCAATAATGAGCAGATTAACGTCCGCGATATCAACCTCTCGCTGCAGCGCAGCGGCGACCGCCAGGCAGAGCTGGAACTGAACAGCCGTATCAATCGCGATCAGCGCGATCTGAGCATCAACCTGACGGCCGAGCTGGATCTGAGCCAGTATCCGCGTCAGGCCAGCGCCACGGTCAGCCAGTTCAACTATCAGCTTGAAGGCGCCGATATTCTGGTGGGCGGCATTAAAGGTCAGGGGACGCTACAGGCGCTGTATCAGCAGACGCCGCGCCGGGTGACGCTCAACCAGCTGCAGATTAGCGCCAACGACAGCCAGTTTGCAGGCAGCGCCAGCGTCGGTCTTGGCGATATTCCTGACTATGTCCTGAACCTGAGTTCGCCGAACCTGAATCTGGACGCGCTTTCCGGCTGGCATAACAGTAGCGGCGGCAGCGACGCGCAGCCGGTGCGGGCGATGACCGCCGGGCCGGTGATTGCCAGCGGCACGGAGCAGCAGCGGGATCTGCAGGCGCTGCGTGATTTTGATGCCAAGCTTGACTTGAGTGCCGAGCGGCTGACTTACCGCGGTATGGATATCGCGCATCTGAAACTGCAGGCCGATAATCAGCGCGGCAACGTGACGATGCCAACCCTGAAAGGGCAGGTTGCCGGCGGTGATTTCTCCTTACCCGGCTCGCTGGACGTGCGTGGCGATAAAACCGTCGCCCAGGTACAGCCGCGTTTGCAGCAGATTGACCTGGCGACAGTATTTAAAGCGTTTGATATTCCATCATTTATGACCGGAACCCTGACGATGAACGGCGCACTGAGCGGCGATCGTCTGGCCGTCGACGCCTTGCTGCATAGCTGGCAGGGCAGCGCGCAGCTGGCGGTGGCCAATGCCCAATTGCACGGGCTGAATATTCAGCAACTGATTCAGCAGGCGGTGGCGCGCAATGAGCGGGGCGTGCGTGGGCAGGATAAGTACCAGCGCTATACCGAGGTGCAACAGCTGGCGGCCAAGGCGAACCTGAACCACGGAGCGGTGACGCTGCGTGAACTGAATGCGCAGTCATCGCTATTGAACTTTAACGGCGGCGGCCAGCTGAACCTGCCGGAGAAGCAGTGCGACATTACGCTGAACGTACAGGTGACCGGCGGCTGGCAGGGAAGCAGCAAACTGATAGAACAGCTGCAGAAAACGCCGATCCCGTTGCGCGTGTACGGGCCGTGGCAGCAGTTGAACTATCAGCTGAAGGTCGATCAGGTTCTGCGTAACTCCTTGCAGGATCGCGCCAAGGATGCGCTGAACAAATGGGCCGAAAAGAATAAAGAGTCCCGCAGCGGGCAAGATCTGAAAAAACTGCTCGATAAGCTGTAAGACCTCTGTCGATGCGGGCTGAACTACGGCCCGCATCGGCGTACAGTTTTCCCGCCATCTATCGTTTTTCCCTGATAGTTTCTGATTGCAACTTTGATAAAAATCATATTCCCGTATAGTTAATTTGGGCACAGTGGAGCGTGGTTCTGCGGGCCGTCATGGGCAGCTAATAATTATACGTAGAGGGTTTATGATTGAGCTTCTGATTGGGGTTGGGGTAGCGGCAGGCGTCGTGCGCTATATCATCAAAGGGTATTCGGCCACCGGCGTGCTGCTGGTCGGCGGATTGATACTGTTGATCATCAGTGCGCTGATGGGTAAAAGCGTGCTGCCGGCCAGCGCAAGTTCAACCGGCTGGCGCGCCACGGATATTATTGAGTACGTCAAAATCCTGCTGATGAGTCGCGGTGGCGATCTCGGCATGATGATCATGATGCTGTGCGGTTTTGCCGCCTATATGACGCATATCGGCGCTAACGATATGGTGGTCAAGCTGGCCTCCCGCCCGTTGCAGATGATCAACTCCCCTTATGTACTGATGGTGGCCGCCTATATTGTTGCCTGTCTGATGTCGCTGGCCGTGTCGTCGGCGACCGGGCTGGGCGTGCTGCTGATGGCGACGCTGTTCCCGCTGATGGTCAATGTGGGCATCAGCCGCGGCGCGGCGGCGGCGATCTGCGCCTCGCCGGCGGCGATCATTCTGGCTCCGACCTCCGGCGATGTGGTGCTGGCGGCCAAAGCAGCGGAAATGCCGCTGGTGGACTTCGCTTTTAAAACCACGTTGCCGATCTCCGTGGCTGCCATTGCCTGTATGGCCATTGCACACTTCTTTTGGCAGCGCTATCTGGACAGGAAAAGCAACGAACAGCATCACGTGATGGACGTCAGCGAGATTGTGACGACGGCGCCCGGCTTTTACGCCATTTTGCCCTTTACGCCGATCCTCGGCGTGCTGGTTTTCGACGGCAAGTGGGGGCCGGAACTGCATATTATTACCGTGCTGGTGCTGTGCATGCTGCTGGCCGCGCTGATTGAGTTTATCCGCAGCTTTGACGCCAAAGCCGTGTTCAGCGGGCTGGAAGTGGCTTACCGCGGCATGGCGGATGCGTTCGCCGGCGTGGTGATGCTGTTGGTGGCGGCAGGCGTCTTTGCCCAAGGGCTGAGCACCGTCGGCTTTATCAGCGGTCTGATCGATACCGCGCAGTCCTTCGGTACCGGCGGCATTATCATGATGCTGGTGCTGGTGACGATTACCATGCTGGCGGCGATGGCCACCGGTTCCGGTAATGCGCCGTTTTACGCGTTTGTGGAGCTGATCCCCAAACTCGCCGCGCAAATGGGCGTCAATCCGGCTTACCTGGTAATCCCAATGCTGCAGGCTTCCAACCTTGGCCGCACGCTGTCGCCGGTTTCCGGCGTGGTGGTCGCGGTTGCGGGGATGGCGAAAATCTCGCCGATGGAAGTGGTCAAACGCACCTCGGTGCCGGTGATCGTCGGGCTTATTGTGGTGATTGTCGCCACTGAAATCCTGGTGCCGGTACGGCTGTAACGTTCTTGCGCCGGGCGTGCGGCGCCCGGCTATTTACACTTCGTAATCAGGGTCCGGCTGCTGAAGCGGGGTGATTTTCACCTTGATAATGCGGTGGCTGCTGATGTACAGCGGCTCAAACAGATAGTCGCCAATGGTCAACTGCTCGCCTTCCTGTGGAATACGCTGACAGTGCTCCATCAGCAGCCCGGCCAGCGTATGGTACTCTCGTTTTTCCTCCAGCGGCAGCGGCAGGTAAATTGTCAGATCTTCCAGTGGCATATAGCCGTTGGCTATCCAGCTGCCGTCTTCCAATTGCTCAATATCATGCCGTGGATCCAGCTCTTCACCAGCCTCCGGCAAATTGCCGGCAATGGTCTCCATCACGTCGGTGAGGGTGACTACGCCTTCCACCGAACCGAACTCGTCGACGACAAAGGCAAAGTGGGTTTGCGCCTGGCGGAACTGTTCCAGCGCGCCGAGCAGCGTCAGCTGTTCCGGGAAGATCAGCGGCTGATGGATCAGCGTGCGCAGATCAAGCTCCTGCTGAGCCAACTGCTGTTTCAATACGTCGATGGTGTGTATCACACCGAGCGGTTCGTCACTGGCGCTGTCTTCGGCCACCACGATGCGCGTGTGCTGGTTTCTTTCCAATAGCTGCCTGAGCTTTTCCTGCGGATCGTTGAGCTCCAGGTATTCAACATCATGACGCGAGGTCATGATGCTGCTGACGGTGCGCTGCGCCATGCCCAGCACCCGCTCAATCATATGACGTTCCTGCTGGTTGAAAATCTCTTTCCCTTCGTCGCTGTCAGGGATCAGCTGCGCGGCGTCGCGGTCGATTTCCGCATCTTCATGCCTGCCGCTTAACATGCGCAATACCGCTTCCGCCGTGCGTTCACGCAGCGGCCGCACCTGCGACAGGAAGCGGCGACGGTTAAACTGCGCCAGCTGGTTAAGCGCTTCAATCATCACCGAGAAGCCGATGGCCGCGTACAGGTAACCTTTCGGAATGTGGTAGCCGAAACCTTCCGCCACCAGGCTGAAGCCGATCATCAGCAGGAAGCTGAGGCACAAAATCACAATGGTGGGGTGTGCATTGACAAAGCGCGTCAGCGGCTTGCTGGCCAACAGCATCAGACCGATCGCGATACACACCGCCAGCATCATCACCGCCAGGTGATCGACCATGCCGACTGCGGTAATCACCGAATCCAGTGAGAAGACCGCATCCAATACTACGATTTGCGCCACCACCGGCCAGAAGCGGGCGCCTTTACGCCGGCCATGCTGTTCTTCGTCTTTTCCTTCCAGCCTTTCGTTCAGCTCCATGGTGGCTTTAAACAGCAGGAAGATACCGCCGACCAGCATGATCAGATCGCGGCCGCTGAACGGATGGCCGAGTACGGCAAACAGGGGTTTGGTCAAGGTAGCCAGCCAGGAAATGGAAGCGAGAAGCACCAGACGCATCAGCAACGCCAGCAACAGGCCAACCACCCGCGCCTTGTCGCGCTGCTCTTTGGGGAGCTTCTCCGCCAGAATGGCTATAAACACCAGATTGTCTATCCCCAGGACGATTTCCAACACCACCAGCGTGGCCAAACCTGCCCAGATTGTCGGATCGGCGATCCATTCCATAAGTCTGATTATACCTTTGAGTTTACGGGGCTATCCCCATAAAGAAGGATGCGTGCAGCTCAAGAAAAATTCAACTGTCACTCTGAGGTGAGGCGGGAAAAATCGGGGGGGGTGCAGCCTAGAGAAAGATGGAATGCATTGGCGGTTATCCGCACGACAACCGGTTATTTCATAACCTACCGAACGCTATAGCTTTAAAATAAAGTCTTATTTATCATTTAATTATGATAAAATTTTGCAGGAAAAGTAGGGATATTTCCGGCAATAAGTAGTCTTATTCTGAAAAGACTTGTCTGACCCTATCTAAGGCTTGTTTCAGTAAGTCATTAGTATAAGAATCTTAGCCATATATAAAAGTGAACAAGTATCACCGTTTCGTTATAAAGGACGTAGAGCTTTTTTACTTTTTTGTGACATGCTCTGCATTAAATGCTCCAGAGCACATGGGTTGACTGACCAGGCGTGATGGGAATCATCCGCCTGCCACATGAACGTGTATACAGTGCATTGGTAGCTGAAAGCCAAGGGCGGTAGCGTGCCTGAACGCTTTTTCCTCGACAATTCGGATTCTCTCCCTTTGTGACATGGATTTTTCCGATATCCCCCGTTGGAGTGCTGATTTAGCCTGTATGCGTGGCTCTATATTTTGTAATTTGTTGGTGGATTAAAGCATGCAAAAGAGACTGAAAGCAGTGATTCCGGTAGCTGGATTGGGTACGCGAATGCTGCCTGCAACGAAGGCTATTCCTAAAGAAATGTTGCCGGTGGTCGATAAGCCACTTATCCAATATATCGTCAGTGAATGTGTGGCTGCTGGGATCAAAGACATTGTTTTAGTTACCCACTCTTCCAAAAATGCGATTGAAAACCACTTTGACACCTCTTTTGAGTTGGAAGCTGTATTGGAATCGCGGGTCAAGCGTCAACTGTTGGCGGAAATTCAGGGGATCTGCCCGCCGGATGTGACGGTGATGCAGGTGCGTCAGGGGCAGGCTAAAGGCTTGGGCCATGCGGTATTGTGTGCTAAACCGATGGTAGGCGATGAGCCTTTCGTTGTCTTGCTGCCGGATGTTTTGTTGGATGATGCTACGGCTGATCTGCGTAAAGAGAACCTGGCTAAAATGCTGCAGCGTTTTGAGCAGACGGGCTATAGCCAGATTATGGTTGAGCCGGTGCCGGAACAGGACGTGTCTAAATATGGCGTGGTGGATTGCGGCGGCGCATCGCTGGCGGCTGGTGAAAGTGCGCCAATGACCGCGGTGGTGGAGAAGCCAGCCCGTGAAGAAGCACCATCTAACCTGGCCGTTGTCGGGCGCTATGTGCTGTCGGCGGATATCTGGCCGCTGTTGGAGAAAACGCCACCGGGCGCCGGTGACGAAATCCAGTTGACCGATGCGATTGCTATGCTGATGGGGCAGGAAACCGTAGAAGCCTTCCATATGAGTGGTCAATCACACGATTGCGGTGATAAATTGGGCTATATGAAGGCCTTCGTACAATATGGTCTGCGTCACGCTTCCGAAGGTGAAGGTTTCAGCCAGTGGCTGAAGCAGACTCTGGAAAGCAAATAGTTTCGCTGTTGGCTTAAAAACGGTCACAAGATTGAAAGAGGATTACTATGACGAAGTTGAAAGCTGTCATTCCCGTTGCCGGTCTCGGCATGCGTATGCTGCCGGCAACGAAAGCCATTCCTAAAGAAATGTTGCCGATCGTCGATAAGCCGCTCATTCAGTATATCGTTAATGAGTGCGTTGCTGCCGGGATCAAGGAGATTATCCTGGTAACGCATTCATCGAAAAATGCCATTGAGAATCATTTCGACACCTCATTTGAGCTGGAGGCGATGCTGGAAGCGCGTGTTAAGCGTCAGCTACTTGATGAAGTGCAATCTATTGCGCCGAAAGGGGTAACGCTGATGCATATTCGTCAAGGGCAGCCAAAAGGTTTGGGGCATGCGGTATTGTGTGCCAAGCCGCTAGTCGGTGATTCACCTTTCGTCGTGTTGTTGCCGGATGTGCTGCTTGATGATGCGCGCGCTGATTTGAGCAAGGATAACCTGCCACATATGATCGCCCGTTTCGAACAGACAGGGCTGAGTCAGGTACTGGTGCAGACGGCAGACGAACATGTGCTGCATGATTATTCGGTTGTCGAATGTGAAGCAGATACGCTGAAACCGGGTGAAACTTCCCGAATGACGTCCATTATTGAGAAACCGAGCCGCGATGTGCAGCTGAAATCTAACTATTCGGCGGTGGGGCGTTATGTGCTTAATGCTGATATCTGGCCGGTTTTAGAACAAACCGAACCGGGCGCGTGGGGGCGTATCCAGCTCACTGATGCGATCGCAGGACTGTTAAAGCAGCAGCCGGTTGAGGCGACCGAATTGGTAGGGGAGTCGTTTAATTGCGGTGAAAAAATGGGCTATTTGCGCGCATTTGTCACCTATGGTTTACGCCATCCGACCCAGGGAAAAGCGTTTCGCGCATGGGCTGAACAGTTAGCGCTGTAGTACTGGTAACTCTGCTGTTCGCAGATATCAGCTGGCTATGCGCTTGATTTTTGAACATGCTTGGTGAAAGGACATTCAGACTGCCGTACTCTTTCATCGAGCATTTGTGTAATAATGCTTTTCAGTTGTTCTTGCATAGCAGATTTGAATTCAACGTTTGTTCAATGGGTACGTATGAACTAATACATATGGACGATTGACTGACTAATCATTTTGCTGAGTGCCGTAATAAACGCCATGGCCGGCTTGGGACTTAGCACAGCAACCATTTTTTACTTTGAAAGTGATGATAATTCGATGGCAAAAAAACAATGGAAACTGATACCTCTTTTGGTGTCGATCAGTGTGATCAGCGGTTGTACACTCGTGCCCGGCTCTCACCTTTCAACCAGTGGAAAAGATGTGGTCAAGCAGCAGGATAGCGATTTTGACATCGACAAACTGGTTAATATTTATCCTATGACCCCTTCTCTGGTTGAGAAAATGCGACCGAAGCCGGTTGTAGCTCAGCCTAATTCTGCGCTAGAACGCGAGTTGCAGAATTATCAATATCGCATCGGCGTTGGTGACGTATTGATGGTTACCGTTTGGGATCACCCTGAACTGACTACGCCGGCTGGCCAATATCGTAGCGCCAGTGACACCGGTAACTGGGTGAACTCTGACGGTACTATTTTCTATCCCTATATTGGCAAAGTGAAAGTCGTTGGCAAGACAATTAGTCAAGTGCGCAGTGATATTGCCAATAGGTTGGCGCAGTACATTGAAAGCCCACAGGTCGATGTCAGCATTGCTGCCTTCCGCTCACAAAAAGTGTATGTGACGGGTGAAGTAGCCACCTCCGGCAAGCAGGCTATTACCAATGTGCCGTTGACCGTGATGGATGCCATTAACGCTGCGGGCGGCCTGGCGGAAAACGCCGACTGGCGTAATGTGGTATTGACGCATAACGGCAAGGAAAAACGCATTTCTTTGCAGGCGCTGATGCAGCGCGGCGACCTCTCTCAGAATCATCTACTTTATCCTGGCGATATTCTCTATGTTCCTCGTAACGACGATCTGAAAATTTTCGTTATGGGCGAAGTGAAAAAACAGACTACGTTGAAAATGGACCGTAGCGGCATGACGCTGACTGAGGCGTTAGGAAATGCTGAAGGTATGGACCAATCGATGTCTGATGCTACCGGGGTATTTGTTATTCGACCACTGCGTGGTACGGAAGGTAGTAAGCTGGCAAACATCTATCAGCTGAATGCTTCAGATGCTGCGGCCATGGTCATGGGTACGGAGTTCCATCTGCAGCCTTACGATATCGTTTATGTAACCACTGCACCTGTCGTTCGTTGGAACCGTGTTATCAGTCAATTGGTGCCAACGATCAGCGGCTTTAACAATCTGAGCGAAGGTTCATTGCGCATTCGCAATTGGCCATAGAGTGTAGATAGGTGACAGCATATGTTTGACTCGATATTAGTCGTTTGTGTCGGTAATATTTGCCGTTCCCCTACTGGGGAGCGGTTACTGAAAAATTTATTGCCAAACAAGAAAATAGCTTCAGCGGGATTAGGTGCTTTGGTTGATAAGCCCGCAGATGTTACTGCCGCAGATGTTGCATTGGTGCACGGTGTTTCCCTTGAAGGGCATAAAGCACAACAGCTGACTGCGGAAATGTGTCGTGAATACGATCTGATTTTGGTGATGGAGAAGGGGCACATTGATTCGGTTTGCCGTCTAGCACCAGAAGTAAGGGGTAAAACAATGCTCTATGGCCACTGGCTTCAACAAAGAGAGATTGCGGATCCTTATAAACAGTCTCGTGAAGCCTTTGAGTTTGTATATGGCCTCCTTGATAAATCGGCCCAGAAATGGGTTCATGCATTAAGTCGTTAAGTCAATCAGGATTACCAATGGCAGATAAGAATAGAGTAAATGTGTCTCAAAATGACAGTTCCGATGAACTGGACATCGGTCGTCTATTGGGGGAACTGATTGACAACCGCTGGCTGATTATAGGTATTACGGCAATTTTCCTGACTTTCGGGATTATATATTGTTTGTTTGCAACGCCGATATACAGTGCCAACTCTATTGTTCAGGTTGAGCAAAATGTTGGTAACAAGTTGTTGAGCAATATTAATCAGATGTTGCCTTCCGGCCAGCCTGAATCGGCACCCGAAATTGAACTGCTGAAATCCCGTATGATCCTGGGGAAAACCGTTGAAGATCTGAATTTGACTACGGATATTCAGCAGGACTATTTCCCAATTTTTGGTCGAGGTTTGGCGCGTCTCATGCATGAGGAGCCGGGGCAACTGGCTGTATCCAAATTTAGTGTGCCAAAGAGTTGGGATTCTCCTGAACTGACGCTTACTGTCGACAGCGCAACGGGATACACCATCAGTAAAGATGGCGATGAGTTGTTTAAAGGTAAAGTCGGTGTATTTGCTCAGGAAAAGGGCGTCTCAATTCTGGTCAGCGATATCGTTGCAGAGCCGGGTACAAGTTTCACCATCAGGTCTAAAACCTTTTTGTCAGCAATCAATCAGTTGTCTGAGCAGTATGATGTTGTCGATCAAGGTAAAGATACCGGCGTATTAGGTTTGACGCTGACGGGTGATAATCCTGTTCTGATCCAAAAAATTCTCGACAGCATTACGCGTAATTACCTTGAGCAAAATATCGAGCGTAAATCGGAAGAAGATGCAAAAAGCCTGGTCTTCTTGCGTATGCAGTTGCCGAAAGTACGTGCCTCGCTGGATAGTGCTGAAGACAAGTTAAGTCGTTATCGTCAGCAAAAAGACTCCGTTGATCTGTCGATGGAAGCTAAGTCTATCCTTGACAGTATTGTCGCTGTGGAAAGTCAGTTAAATGAACTGACGTTCAAAGAAGCTGACATTTCCAAATTATATACCAAAGAGCACCCAGCCTATCGTGCATTGACCGAGAAGCGTAAGACACTGGAAGAAGAAAGGGACCGTCTCAACAAACGTGTCAATGCAATGCCTGAAACGCAGCAGGAAGTGGTGCGTTTAAGCCGTGATGTGGATTCCGGCAAAGAGGTTTATATGCAACTGCTTAATCGTGAGCAGGAGTTGAATATCTCTAAAGCCAGCACCATTGGCAATGTTCGTATTGTTGACCGTGCCATGACGGCTGATAAGCCTGTTAAACCGCGAGAGGCCATTACCTTATTTTTAAGCATTGTACTGGGGGGATTGGTTTCTTGTGGCTATGTATTAGTCCGCGTATATCTACACCGTGGTATTGAGAGTCCTGAGCAGTTGGAAGCTATGGGGATCAACGTTTATGCGAGCGTGCCGCTTTCCGAATGGCAGCGTAAACGTGATATGGAATTGATCTCTAAACTGAAAGGTAAGAAAAAGAATGCGGATGCCGACTCACTGTTGGCTTTTGGTAACCCAGCTGATCTGGCAATTGAAGCGATTCGCAGCCTACGTACCAGTTTGCATTTTGCGATGATGGAGGCAAAAAATAACGTGCTGATGATTTCCGGCGCCAGTCCTGGCATCGGTAAAACATTTATCAGCGCTAACTTAGCGGCTGTTGTGGCACAAACCGGACAGCGCGTGCTGTTAATCGATAGCGATATGCGTAAGGGGTATGTGCATGAACTGATTGGTGCTGACGGTCATAAAGGGCTGTCAGGCGTATTGGCAGGAAAACTGTCGATTGACAATGCGGTTCAGCACACGGAATCCAATGTGTTTGATTTTATCTCGCGCGGCCAGATTCCACCGAACCCTTCTGAATTGCTGATGCATCGCCGTTTTGAAGAAGTTTTAAACTGGGCTTCTGAAAATTACGATCTGGTATTAGTGGATACACCGCCAATCCTAGCGGTAACTGATGCGGCGATTATCGGTAAGCACGCAGGAACATCATTGTTGGTTGCTCGATTCGAATTGAACAGTCCAAAAGAAGTTGAAGTGAGTATCAGACGTTTTGAACAAAATGGCATTGAAATTAAAGGTGTGATTCTGAATGCTGTAGTTCGTAAACTTTCCAACTACTATAGCTATGGTTATGATCACTATAGTTATGATTATAACTCACAAAAATAAAAAACTGATGACCGGTATCGATTCGATACCGGTCATTATCAGGAGTGATGCTAATTAAAAATCAAGCTCCCGTGACTGAATGTAAAACCTTATTCGCCATGAATCTGATAATATCTTTCGCAAACCTTCTGTGTATTATATATCTGTTGGGTGTTGGAAATAATACTTCATCAATAGACCCTTCTTTTGGTTAATTTGTTAAATTCAACCCTATAGTTTTCCAGCCATATGCTGGTGGTGTTTATATGATGTGACTCAAGTTATTTTTTTTGACTCTTTTATGAAAAAATATAAATATCTAATATATGCAGCAGGCAGTATTATATACGTTAAAAATAAACTAATGTGCCCATACGTCTTTGGCAAGTTAATGGGGAAAGAGATAAATAATGAATGAATCAACTAGAAGCATGACGCACTCCAACGCTTCAATTATCTCAATGCTACAGCGTTTTTCCGATATATTCAGTATGCTGGTTGGTATGACGTTGGTAGGTTATATTTCTCATCAGAAGATCGACCTTGCCCACGGTATTGTAGCTTTGGTTTGCTTGGTTATTTTTCAAATGATCGGGGGGATGACCGACTTTTATCGTTCGTGGCGTGGCGTTAGTTTCAGATTGGAGTTGCAGTTTTTATTAAGGAACTGGTTGTTAAGTGTTATCTTTACAGTTTGTATTATCACGTTTATCAAAGAAATTGATATCGCACTGAAATTTTATGTTTTGTGGTTCTTTTTATCGTTAGTACTATTTGTATTTTTCCGTACATTTATTCGTGTTATTCTTGGACACCTGCGAAAAATGGGTTACAACAACCGTGAGGTTGTCATGGTTGGTGATCTAGCTTCTGGTATACATTTAGCTGAGAGTATCAAGAATGCACCTTGGCTTGGACTGAATCTGGTGGGATATTTCTCCACAAATGGGAAGGTTCAGGGATACGACAAATTGGAAATGAATCATTTGGGAAATATTGATGAATTGATTGCCCAGGTGAATAAAAATAATATAGATCGAGTCTATATAGCATTGCCGATGGAGAAGTCAAAAGAAATTAACTATATTCTTTCTGCATTGTCCGATAGCACATGTACGGTGATGTTGATTCCAGATATTTTCACCTTTAATGTATTACACTCCAGAAGCGAAATGATTTACGGTGTACCTGTCATTTCTCTGTATGATACGCCGATGAGCGGTGTAAACATGGTGCTGAAACGTATCGAGGATATCATATTCTCTACTTGTATTCTTTTGTTTATTTCTCCGGTATTGTTGACCATTGCTCTTATCATTAAGGTAACATCACCCGGACCTATCTTGTTCAAGCAGTTGCGCTACGGTATTGATGGGCGGGCGATTAAGGTATGGAAATTTCGTAGTATGACTGTGATGGAAAATGGTGACAAAGTCGTTCAGGCGAAAAAAGGCGATAGTCGCATCACGCCATTTGGTAGTCTGTTGCGCCGCACTTCATTGGATGAACTACCTCAGTTTTTTAACGTGATTACTGGGGATATGTCGATTGTTGGCCCTCGCCCTCATGCCGTAGCTCACAATGAACAATACCGCAAATTAATCAAGGGTTATATGCTTCGTCATAAGATGAAACCAGGTATTACTGGATGGGCACAAATTAATGGCTGGCGCGGTGAAACGGACGTATTGGAGAAAATGGAAAAACGGGTTGAATATGATCTCTACTATATTCAGAACTGGAGTTTGTGGATGGATCTGAAAATTATATTCTTGACCGTTTTTAAAGGTTTTATCAACAAGTCAGCGTATTAATTGATAATTATAAATTGAGGGTGTTATGAATATTATCGTTACCGGTGGTGCTGGTTTTATAGGTTCAGCGGTGGTTCGCCATATTATTAACGATACCACGGATGAAATTCTGGTTGTAGACAGTCTTACTTATGCGGGGAATCTGGAATCGCTAAAAATAGTCGCCGACAACGCGCGTTTTAAATTCGAACATGTTGATATCTGTAACCGTAGCGAACTGGACCGCATATTTAGTGAGTTCAAACCTGATGCGGTGATGCACCTGGCGGCCGAGAGCCACGTAGACCGTTCGATCGATGGTCCGGCAGCATTTATTGAGACCAACGTAGTTGGAACCTATACGCTGCTGGAAGCGACGCGTCAGTATTGGAATACGCTGGATGGCGATGCGAAGCAGGCGTTCCGCTTCCACCATATCTCTACCGATGAAGTCTACGGCGATCTGCACGGCACTGATGATTTGTTTACGGAAACCACGCCATACGCGCCAAGCAGCCCATATTCAGCGTCAAAAGCCTCCAGCGACCATCTGGTTCGAGCGTGGCTGCGTACTTATGGGTTGCCGACTATTGTGACCAACTGCTCGAATAACTATGGCCCTTATCATTTCCCGGAAAAACTGATTCCTCTGGTTATCCTAAATGCGCTGGATGGTAAACCGCTGCCAGTATATGGCAACGGCGCTCAGATCCGTGACTGGTTGTATGTGGAAGACCATGCGCGTGCGCTATACAAAGTGGTGACCGAAGGCGAAGTCGGTGAAACCTACAATATCGGCGGGCATAACGAGCGTAAAAATATCGAGGTTGTGCAAACTATCTGCCGTCTGTTGGATGAGCTGGTGCCGAACAAGCCAGCAAACGTCACCCTTTATGAAGACTTGATCACCTACGTTGCTGACCGTCCTGGTCACGATATGCGTTATGCGATCGATGCGTCCAAAATTGACCGTGAGTTGGGTTGGAAACCGCAGGAAACCTTCGAAAGCGGCATCAAAAAAACTGTGGAATGGTATCTGGCTAATGAAGCCTGGTGGAGCCGTGTTAAAGATGGTTCTTATGCCGGTGAACGTTTAGGACTGACCCGCTAATTTTTAACTAGGAGTTTCATTATGAAAGGTATTGTCTTAGCGGGTGGCTCTGGCACACGTTTATATCCAATTACTCGCGGTGTTTCAAAACAACTGCTGCCTATCTATGATAAGCCAATGGTGTATTATCCGATCTCCGTGCTGATGCTGGCTGGGATTCGCGATATCCTGATTATTTCCACACCAGAAGATATGCCTTCCTTCCAGCGCCTGCTGGGTGACGGCAGCCGCTTTGGTATTAATCTGAGCTATGAAATTCAGCCAAGTCCAGACGGCCTGGCACAGGCGTTCCTGATTGGCGAAGAGTTTATCAATGGCGATCGCTGCGCGCTGGTATTGGGCGATAATATCTACTTTGGCCAGAGTTTTGGTGCCAAATTGGAAAGTGTCGTTGCGCGTAATGAAGGTGCTACGGTATTCGGCTATCAGGTTATGGACCCAGAGCGCTTTGGTGTCGTTGAATTTGACGATCGGTTCCGTGCGCTGTCGCTGGAAGAAAAACCATCGGTGCCAAAATCCAACTGGGCGGTGACCGGCCTCTATTTCTATGACGAAAACGTTGTTGAAATGGCGAAGCAGGTAAAACCTTCTTCACGCGGTGAACTGGAAATCACCACGCTGAACCAGATGTACCTGGATCAGGGCAAGCTGAACGTTGAGCTGCTGGGCCGTGGTTTTGCCTGGCTGGATACCGGTACCCACGACAGCCTGATCGAGGCGTCGCAGTTTATCCACACCATTGAAAAGCGTCAGGGCTTCAAAGTGGCGTGTCTGGAAGAGATTGCTTTCCGCAAGGGCTGGCTGTCACGTGAGCAGGTAGCCGATGAGGCTAAGCTCCTGAGTAAAACGCTGTATGGGCAATATCTCGCACATATCATCCGGGAGAAATAACATGCAAGTAACTGATAGCAAAATTAGCGGCGTCAAAATTATTCAACCTAAGGTGTTTGGCGACGCGCGCGGTTTTTTCCTGGAAACTTTCGAGAAAAAACGCTACCAGGAAATGCTGAATATCGACCTTGATTTTGTGCAGGATAACCATTCGCGTTCTGCCAAGGGCGTGTTGCGAGGTTTACATTTCCAAAAGGTGAATCCTCAGGGCAAGCTGGTGCGTGTGGTACGGGGAGAAGTCTTTGATGTCGCCGTCGATATTCGTCCTGACTCGCCGACGTTCGGCCAGTGGGAAGGAGTGATCCTGTCGGAAGAGAACAAGACCCAATTTTGGGTGCCGCCAGGTTTGGCACATGGTTTTGTTGTACTGTCCGATATTGCAGATTTCGAATATAAGTGCACCGATTATTATAATCCTAGCCATGAAGGGTGTTTGTTGTGGAATGATCCTGATGTAGGAATTGAATGGCCACTTGAAAATCCGTTGCTATCTGAAAAGGACAAAGTGGGTAAACTGCTCAAGGAGTTGGTGAAATGAAAGTATTGCTAACCGGTTCGAAGGGGCAGTTGGGGAGCTGTTTTCAAGACCGTTTGCCTCAGGGGTGGGAGGTTTGGGCGACAGACTCAGAGCAACTGGATATCACTGACGGTGTGAAAGTCCACGAGGCTGTATTACGTTTTAAGCCCGATGTTATTGTGAATGCAGCAGCTTATACCGCTGTTGATAAAGCCGAATCTGAACATGAGCTGGCGGCTTTAATTAACGAGATTGGGCCGTGTAATCTGGCTTTGGCGGCAAAAGAGGCTGGGGCGCGTTTAATTCACGTATCTACTGATTATGTCTTTGATGGTTCGGCAAAGACACCCTATGTTGAAAGTGCGGCAACCAACCCTCTTGGTGTTTATGGCAAAACCAAGTTAGCAGGTGAACAGGCCGTGATAGCTGCTCTACCGGACGCAATTATCATTCGTACGGCTTGGGTCTATAGCGAGTACGGAAATAACTTTGTTAAGACCATGCTGCGTTTGGGTCAGGAACGGGACTCCTTGGGGGTTGTTTCAGATCAATATGGTTGCCCTACTTACGCGGGGGATATTGCTGCCGCAATTATTGAGCTTTTAAAGAATAATGTTAAAGGTGGTATTTACCATTATTGTGGTTCAGAGGATATGAGTTGGTTTGACTTTGCCAAGAAAATTTTCGAATTGGCTAGTGAAACTCAGCTTCTAAATAAAAATGTCATTGTTAATAGTATAGGCACAAAAGATTTTAAAACTTTAGCTGCAAGGCCCCAATATTCTGTCTTATCAAATGAAAAGATTGGTAAGGTTGGCGTGCATGGAGTTAGTTTATCCACAAGTCTCATATTCGTTTTGCATAGAATCAAAAATAAATGACAGTTAAGATATTTGTTATTGAGAGGGATGTATGAGCGTCAACATTAACGTTGAAAATTTTGAAAATGATTTGCCCAAGGTAAGTGTTTATATTTCAACCTTCAATAGACTTGAGCGATTGAAGAGGGCAATTAGCTCGGTTAAGGCTCAAGACTACGCCAATATAGAACTCCTCGTTTGTGATGATGCATCTACGGATGGAACACAGGATTTTATGAATGACCTAGTGAAAAATGATACTAGTGTCATTTATTTGCGTAACGAGAGTAATAAAGGAGCTTGTGCGACAAGGAATCTTGGGATATTCCGTGCAACAGGAAAGTTTATTACCGGATTAGATGATGATGATGAATTCTCTCCCGATCGTATCAGTTACTTGGTTAACCGTTGGAAAAATAAATATTCTTTTATCTGTTGTGATTTTATAGAGCAATTTTCTGATGGGAAACAGAAAGCATTCTATAATAAAAATGAAGACACCTACTTTGCCGATTACAAAGCAATGCTATTTGACAATGTTGCATCTAATCAGATATTTACATTGACGTCTCGTTTAAGAGATATAGGTGGCTTTAATCCTGAAGTGAGACGTTTGCAGGATTGGGATACTTGGCTACGATTATCCTTCAGATACGGTGGTTTTTTACGAACTAAAGAAAAGAAATATGTTATGCACCACGATCATGGTATTAATGATGAAAGGGTGTCGAAAAGTTACCCATTAAGTCATGCGTTGACAGACTTATTGTCTAGGAATAACCATATGTATCAAGGTAATGATAATAGATATATGCACTTTCTTATTGATATGAGTAATAAGAAAGCATCTTTACCACGTGCTGCCTATTGGAGTTTAATTAAACTAAACCCCAAGTTTATTGTTAAGAAATTGATAAACAGATAAGACAGTGCTAATTGCATAAAAAAATGTTATGATATGTTGTTATATATTGAATCATCTATTATTGACGTTTGATTGTTAACCAACATAGAGCATTTTTTTTAGTTAAACGAAGATGGCAAATATGTCTAAAATAAACTCTAGTTTTTTTATTAAATCTACAATATATCTACTTATTTTACGTAGCCCATTAATTATAGTTTCGATCATATTTTATCTTTTTACTCAAAAGAAAATATTTGCCAGATTTGCAATCGCCATTGTGCCTTATTTGATTTTCTTAGTTGCTGCTGCATTGTACTCAATGCAGATGAATAATAATATAGGTAATATATTTGGGCATGCGCGAGATATTTTGCTTGCAGCTATTGTTGCCCTTTTTCTCATCGAGTGCGGTCGTTATAGTATTTCCAATAGAGAGATAATTTATAACTCGCTAAAGATATGTTTATCATTCATTGGGGCTGCAAAGATATTTATTCTCGTCTTTGCTGTTGTTACAGGGATTAGTGCCTTAGATATCATCACTTGGATTCGTGATGCGTGGGATATAAGCATGATGAAGTTGGGGGTAGGAGATACCTTCCTAACCCGCCTTCAAATACCGATGGATTCGGTAGTGCCCATTATGCTTTATTTTATAACTAAAGATTTGATCTTGGGTCGGGGTGGTGCGGCAACGAAATACATCTTTATTTTGTTGATAATATCACTTGCGTTGACCTTATCTCGTGCTTTTTGGGCGCAGGGTGTATTCTTTATCGGGTTGGCAGTTTTGCTTGAGGCGAGCTTCTCCAAGATAGTTAAAATATCCGTGCTTACCATGATCGTTATTGGTATTGTTCTCTTCTTTACCCCTGTAGGGGATGTGATATTTACGCTTATCGATTCTCGTTTGAACAATAGCAAAATAAACTCTGCTTCAGACCAAGAGCGTATATTCCAGAATCGTGCCTTATTTAATGCTATATCTACGCACCCGCTGTTGGGGCATGGGATGGGATATTTTATTCCTAATGCATTGAGATCGACAACAACACCATATCTGTATGAGACACAAACACTCTCTATTGTGATGGACTTTGGTATTATTGGTGCCAGTGTATTACTTTTCCTTTTTCTGTCCGGTTGTATTATGAATGCTCTGAACGTCAATGGTGTAAAAAGTGTAAAGAATCTCTTTATGCCATTAGTCTGCTTCACTGTTTGGTTACTTTCTGGTTCTGTCAATCCGTTTCTATTCGGTGCGTCTGGAGGGATCATTATTTTCTTATTTACAAGATTTCATTTTATTGATGACTTTCATAGAGATTAATTAACAACATACTATATGTCATAAGGTGCTGGTTTTAGAATGATAAATGGAAAATATTATGAGTAATAAGTGTCTTGTTATTGTCGTGACATATAATAGTGAAAAACATATTCAGTGGTGTGTCAGTGGGTTAGATAACATCGAGAGTGAGGTGGAAATTCGCATTGTGGATTCTGGTTCAAAGAATCCGAATTATTTAGACTCTGTGGTGTCAACAAATAAGATCAGTGTAATTAAAGAAGAAAATATTGGATTTGTCGCCGGCAATAATCGGGCTCTTTATGATATTGATGAATTTGACTGGGTACTATTCTTAAATCCAGATGCACGTATTGATAAAGAGTCGATGGAAAAACTATTGACCTTTGCTACGCAGTCTCCGCAGCATGAGTCTACAGGGATGTTTACCGTACCATTAGTACGGTACGATATAGCTAACATGAAATCGCTAAACGTTTTTGATTCTGTAGGACTTGGCTGTAACTACTATGGCCGCTGGTATGACATTAAGGCGAATGAACCGGTAGTGACGTTGAGCGAGGAGTTTACTTCTGTTGAAGGCATTTGCGGCGCTTTTATGCTTACGAGGACATCGGCTCTAAAAAAGTGCTTGGATTCTACCGGTGGTATGGGATTTGAGCGTTCCTATTATATGTATAAAGAGGATGTTGAAATCTCTCAACGCTTTATAAGGTCGGGGTGGGACTTGATTGTTTACAATGCTTGTACTGCCTATCATTGCCGAGGGTGGAATTCTTCACGGAAAGCTGTTCCTTATTGGGCGCGATGGCATTCGGCAGTTAACGATGTAGATGTTGCAAGGAAGTATAAGTGGCGTGCATTACCTATGACATTAGGCAAGCTGGTTTGGGTTAAATATTTTGAAAAAAAATAGATTGTGAGGTTTTAATGAAAGTTATTACGGTGTTAAACTCCGACTTTGATAACCTATGTTTTCAGCTTGCTGACAAAATCAATTCTGGTTATTCGCCAGACTTAATTGTTGGTGTGGCAACCGGCGGTGAATTTGTTGCTAAAAAAATCGCTGAACGCTTGAATGTTCCAACATTAATAATTAAACGCCAGCGTGGCGCCACAAAATACAAGACTAAGTTTAAAATATCAAAGTTGCTTCCTTTACTTCCTGAGTTTATTAACAATAAACTCAGAGTCTTTGAGGTAAAGTATAATGAGTGGGTATTCAACAAAAAAGGTCGAGTTGTTAACTCTGGTAAAGTTATTTTCAAAGAAGGTGATGCTGAGCAGTTAAAAAAAAGTAAAAATATTATTTTAGTTGATGATTCAGTTGACAGCGGTGGTACTTTTGTCGATTGCATTAACTTCTTGAATAATCATTGTAAACAAGAAACGGTTATCAAAACAGCTGCATTGAATGTGACATTCTCAGATCCGGTAGTAAAACCTGATTTTTGCATGTATGAAGAAATTCTGCTGCGTTGTCCGTGGGCAAATGATGTGGCTGTGAAAAAATGAAATATATTGCCTATGACCTCGATGGAACTTTAATTAAATTTAACACATTCAAAGTCTGGGTTATCTTATCGTTTATACTTTCCTTGATTTTTTTCAGAATACCCTTCCTGAAGAAATTTATCGGGCTGGTAAAGTCAAGGAAGCAAGGCGATTTGGACCGACTCGGGTTTAAAATTTCTTTGCTAGCACTCCAGGTTAACTCTACTTTTTGGAGTAAAGTAGGCAGTGTGTATGGGGGGTGTCTGGCAAAGTATTTTCTTCGAAAAGATTTGCTGGCATTGCACAAAAGTGCAGAACGTTGCCTTGCAACGGCTGCGCCGGATATATATGCCATTCCATTTTCTAAAAAGTTGGGGCTATTTAAGACTGTTATATGTTCTCATTTTGTTTCCGATAGTGGTGATTATATCGAGACTTTGAATGAGGAGAAAAAAAATGCAGTGTTGAATGATTTCTCTTCCCATCCGGATATTTTATTTACCGACCATTATGATGATCTGCCATTGATTCAGATGTGTAAGTTCTCTTATTTGGTTTCACCTGATAAATCGTCAAAAGAAAAGTTCATCAGGGTATTATCCGTAGATGCTTATAAAATAATTGATTGATTATTCCGCCACCTCATTGTGAGGTGGCGGAATATATACTCCTGTCTTACATGCTATATAAAAGTGGTTGGTTTTATATTTGTGAGAAAATTGCAGTGTAAAAATCGCCTTGGAAAAACCAATTAGTTATATAGCATCATTTTTTGTTTTTTATTGGCAAGGTTGAGGGTTCATAGGTCGAGATAATTATGAGTCTACGAGAAAAAACGGTCAGAGGGGCTAAATGGTCAGCCATATCAACAGTGACTATTATAGGCCTCAATTTTTTACAGTTGACGCTACTGTCACATATGATAGACCGGAGCGAATTTGGTCTGTTGACGATAGCTATGGTGGTAATAACTCTGGCTGATACCATTTCAGACTTTGGTATATCTAATTCAATTATACAGAAGAAAGACATTACACAGACACAACTGACTACACTGTACTGGCTCAATGTGGGGATTGGCGTTACGGTTAGCGTGGTTGCCTTTGCCACAAGTGGTTGGATTGCCGCCTCACTGCGCGTACCAGATTTAGAGCCGCTGATTAAAATTATCTCTGTTGCTTTTCTCTTGATCCCACATGGGCAACAGTTTCGTGCATTGATGCAGAAAGAGCTTAATTTTTCAGCTATCGGTAAGATTGAGTCGTCTTCTTACCTGTTGGGATTTATTACAACTCTAACCCTGGCAACAATCTATCCATTTGCTATAGTGGCTATGTATGGCTATCTGGTTAACGCTGCCGTCAGAACGTTATTGTTTGCGTATGCCGGTCGTAATATTTATCGGCCAAGTATGAGGTTTGCTTTCTCTGAGGTGAAGTCAAATATTAAATTTGGTGCTTATCTGACAGCCGACAGTTTGGTCAACTTTGTCAATACAAACGTATCTACTGCAATATTGGCCCGTACCTTAGGTACCATTGCTACCGGGGGGTATAACCTAGCCTACAATGTTGCCGTTATGCCTCCGACAAAATTAAATCCAATCATCACTCGGGTGTTGTTTCCTGCATTTGCAAAAATTCAGGATGACAATGCTAAACTTAAAGATTCATTTTATAAGTTGATATCTCTAGTTGGCATTATTAATTTTCCGGCTTTGCTAGGGTTGATGGTGGTGGCTCATAATTTTATCCTTTTTATTTTTGGTGAACGTTGGGTGTTTATTACACCGATACTACAGATATTGTGCGTTGTCGGTCTGTTGCGTTCCATCGGCAATCCTATCGGTTCATTGTTGATGGCCAAGGCCAGGGTAGATATAAGTTTTAAATTTAATTTATTTAAAACGCTATTATTTATCCCAAGCATGTTGGTTGGCGTTAAACTTGGTGGTGTGGTAGGTGTAGCGCTAGCGTTCCTTGCTGTTCAGGTTATTAACACTTATCTGAGTTATTTTATACTCATAAAGCCTGTTTTAGGGGAAAGCTATCGCCAATATGTTGAAAGCTTGTGGTTGCCGTTTAAATTAACTGTACCAACGGTGATCGTAAGTTGGTGTGTTGGTTATTTCATGCCGGTTACTGTCTCGACGACGGTAACTTTATTCTTACAAATACTGCTTGGCCTTTTTGCTTTTGTTATAACAATTTACTTCAGTAAGGCACCGCTGATTAATGAGGTGAAGTTACAGCTAATCAAAAGTGAAAAATTACGTAAAATGTTTAGAGTGGAATGCTAAAAATGGAAAGAATGCAAGTTTTGAAAGACAATTTGTCTGTTATTGAAAAGGTGGTTCCTCGTGGTAGTGAGATTATTTATCTGGATTACCCGTTACATTTGAATGTTGGTGATTTATTAATTCTTAAGGGTGCTGAGCAGTTCTTTAAAGAAAATAACTATAAGGTTATTACGCGCCATTCAGATAACACCAGTATGCGTTTTGTTGAGAAGACGAATTCCATTCCTGAACATGTCGTTATTGTACTGCACGGCGGGGGCAATTTCGGTGATTTATACCCAGCTCACCAGCGCCTGCGCGAAGCCGTCGTGAAAAAGTTCAAGAATAATAAAGTTATCATTTTGCCACAGACTGTTCATTTCAAAGATAAGGCTAATTTGCTCAAGTCGGGTGAAATTTTCAAGCAACATCCAAATTTAACTATTTTTTGCCGCGATACCAATAGTCAGGAAATTCTCAAAGAGTATTTTTGCGATAATGTTTTCCTCTGTCCAGATATGGCACAATCGCTGTGGAATGTTTTCCCGCAGCAAAAGGGTAGTGACATTAAGAAAAAAGCGATGTGGATGATCCGTCGAGACATTGAAAAAACCGATCTGTCCGCGTTGGGGGCAAGCGCTGAGCCAAGCGAATTTATTGATTGGTATGATATCTGTACAGACGGTGACCGCCGTTTTATGAAGTTTATGCATTTGCTTGAAAAGCTTAACCGACATATTCCGGGTAATTTATTCCCTACGAATACTATGTGGTATGGCTATACTGATAAATTGGTTGAACGTGTTAACCAACGCTTTATGTCACATGAGTCAGTTATTACTTCGCGTATGCATGGGCATATTCTTTGTTGCCTGCTGAAAATGAATACTCAGCTTATTGATAACTCTTATGGGAAAAACTCCGGATATTATGAATCCTGGACGAAAGGCGTGCCTGGCTGTGAGTTGGTTAAATTATGACGAATAATCTTGTCAAGATATCTGTCGTTATACCGGTTTATAACGTCAAAAATTATGTTCAGGAAGCCGTAGACTCCATCCTTGCGCAAACTATTGCCCCGTATGAAATTATCATTGTTGATGATGGTTCAACAGATGGCTCCGGAGAACTGCTCGACGAGTGCTATGGCCATTTGGATACAGTCAAGATTGTCCATACTGAAAACCATGGCTTAGGCGAGGCAAGAAATGAGGGGAGTCGCCATGTAACCGGCGACTTCACCTACTATTTTGATTCAGATGATATTGCGGTGCCAACATTGTTGGAAACTTTCCTGAATATCTACCGTAACCATCCTGATTTGGATATATTTTGCTTCTCGGCCGATTCATTTTTTGATACGGAACCAGCGGTTAAACAACCGTTACCCCATTACGACCGTAAAATGGATAGAGTATTTCCAGATGCGATTACAGCATTTAATACAATGTCGGGTTATGGTGTTTTTTATCCAAACGCTTGGATGTATGTATTCCGCTCTCGTTTGATAACGGATAATAATATCTGGTTTGAGCCTATCATCCATGAGGATGAAGAGTTTACGCCGCGTTTATTCTTATCAGCCGGCAAGATTGCTGTATCACGTGCGTTCCTATTCAAACGCAGAGTGCGCGCCGGTTCTATAATGCAAAGTGGTCGTGGTGAGCGTAATGTAATAGGTTACATTGCGTGTATTAAAGCACAAGAGCAGCTGCGACAAAGTGTCATTAATGCTAAAGTCAAAAGGCATCTTAGCGATAGAATTGCGATAAATATCATTTCTATAATGAATATTATCAAAGATGGTCAGCTTAAATTAAGTGATGACGTGGCTAAGCAACTGAGTGAGTTGAAGGAAAGAAATAAATCAATGATGGTAACATTGTCTCACTCAAGTCCGTATGCCTATAAAATACTTTCATTCGTTAAACGCCGAATAAATAGAATTATCTATGCCTGAATGTTAAAAACTGTCCCAGTGGCGTAGGCCATTGGGATCACTTTCGATATGGACATTTTCAATGTGATGAACCTTTGGGGCAGAGATCTGATTGCTATAAGTAAATTTATGGAGAGGTAATATGAAATTGTACCCCATTTCTGCTACAAATGTGTTGAGCGCGTCCTGTCTGTGTATTGCATTAAGCTCGGCATCTGCATTTTCGGCGCCGAATACAGCAATGTATTACACCGAAATGAAGAAAACACGTGAAGACCTAAGTGATAACACGTCGCAGTATGTTTATGATAAGTTGATGCGTCGTGAACTTTCACGTGCATCGGCGACTGATGGTGTAGATTTTGGTGTGCATGGTATGGAGATTCCGGCAGTAAAATCTAATCGGGATCGGAAAAATGTCGAAAAAGCCTTTGAGCTGTTGTCGCGGGTAGGTGTCAATAGCTTGCGTAGTGCGGAAACTGCCTGGCACCGGGTTGCAGATAAAGAGGGTAATCCAACCAATTTTACTGAGGTTGATTTCCAGCTTAAAATGGCCAAAAAATATGGCATGACGCATAATTTTCTTATTGGTTACCCTCCAGCAAAGTATACGGTCGGACATAACAAATTATCGGCCGTTGCACCTCAATACTACGATAAGTACAAAAATTATCTTGATGTAACCTTAAAGCATCTGGCTGGTTATAACGTTAAATATGTCGAGTTGGGTAATGAAGTTGACGCACCGAGTGTGTGGTGGATAAACTCTACACCGGCAATGTACGTCAATGAAATGAAGATGCTCAAGCAGGCAATACAAAAATCAGGGCAAAATATCAAGACAGTGGCCTTCTCCGCAACGTATTCACGCTCACCATTTAAAGGCGGGTTAAGTGGCGGGCGGCGGTTTGTTGAGAAAAGTTTTAAACTTGGCATTAATAATTATGCTGATGCTTACTCTATTCATCATTATGTTTTTGGTGCGGATGATTTGCCAGATTATATGCGCTCAATGGCGAGTAAGTATGGTGGCGGAAATAAACCTATCCTCGATACAGAACAGCTCGATACGAGTTCTGCAGGGCGCTATAAATCAAACCCGTATGACCTCGTTAAACTATTTGCGCGCGGTTATTATGTTTATGGGATGAAACGTGTTGATTACTTTATGGCAAAAGATCGTTTCATCAATAATAAACTGTATTACTTTGGCCTTTTTGATGAGCAATGGAAGCCGAAGTTAAGGCTGTTGGCATACGCGATGGCCGTTGATGCAATGAAAGGTAAACACCTGCTCTTCATGGCCAGTCCGGCGAAAGATGTGGAAGCCTATGTATTGCAAAACAATGCCAATAAATCAGGTAAAAAGTACACCATCCTGATGTGGAAAAATTCGTTTAATAATGGCAAGGCGACGCCTGTTATAGTGAAAGGAATCAAGGGCAATGTCACCATTGAGAACTGGAACCTAGACCTTGTCAACCAGACTGATGCCTCAAAGGGTATTAATTTGGATGAAAAACCTATCGCAATATATACCGATGAGAAACCGGACTGGCAGCCTGTAGATAATAAATACTTCTCTTCTAATTTGCCGACCGTCGCGGAGAGTCGTTCACCGATGCCTAGTGATAAATGAATGCATATGCATCAATATATTCATGGTTGTGACATAAACGGTATTTTTGACTGTTAATCTCTTGATAGGCAGAGTTTTTACTCTGCCTATTTTTTATTCTTTTTTCGGTTGAAACATATATAAAATGTTTTTTTATTCATCAGTTTTAGCTGTGAGACTAATCATTAAGTTGTAAATCTTTATTTTTGAAATTTTTCCTTCCTGAAACCTTGCCATATCCCAATCCCTCTACCATAGTTAATCTCAGTTCATGCGCGCTGCGTTGCCTGGTTATTTTATAACCAGGCAACGCAGCGCCGTCAGTTAAACTACCAACCATAACCGTAGTTTGTAAGAGGGATTAGTGTGACCCCAACGTTACCCTACAATGAGATAGCTGCTGTAATACGTGCGCGTAGCAAGGTATTCTGGACTCTAGGTATATTCACTGCGTTAATTAATTTATTGATGCTAGTGCCGTCCGTTTATATGTTACAGGTTTATGACCGCGCACTGCCTTCCCGTAACGAAATTACGTTATTGATGCTGACGCTGATTATGTTATCCATGTTTGGTGTAATGGCATTGCTGGAGTATGTGCGTAGCATGGTGGTCATACGTATAGGCAGCCAGTTGGATATGCAGCTGAATACGCGAATTTATACCGCAGCGTTTGAGTCTAATCTGAAAAATGGCTCCTCAGACGCAGGGCAAATGTTGAATGATTTGACCACCGTACGCCAATTTCTCACCGGCAGCGCGCTCTTCGCCTTCTTTGATGCTCCCTGGTTCCCCATCTATCTCCTCGTTATTTTCCTCTTTAATCCGTGGTTGGGTTTGTTTGCGCTGATTGGTTCGCTGCTGCTGATTGCGTTGGCCGTGATGAACGAAGTGCTGTCCCGGAAACCCTTAGGGGAGGCCAGCAAGCTGTCGATTATGTCCGGCAACCTGGCAAGCACCAACTTACGCAACGCCGAGGTGATTGAAGCTCTCGGGATGTTACCGAATCTGAAGCGCCGCTGGTTTGGTCTGCACCAGCGTTTTCTGAATAATCAGCGTATTGCCAGTGAACGTTCGGCGCGTGTTACGTCGATCACCAAATTCGTACGTCTCTCCTTGCAGTCGCTGGTGCTTGGCCTGGGCGGCTGGCTGGCGATTGACGGGCATATCACTCCCGGCATGATGATTGCCGGTTCCATTCTGATGGGGCGAACGCTGGCACCGATTGAACAGGTGATTAACGTCTGGAAAAGTTACAGTTCAGCCAAGCTTTCTTATAACCGTCTGGTGCAGCTGTTGGACGCTCATCCGCAACGCGGCGAAGGAATGTCGTTACCACGTCCGGTCGGTGAACTGTCCGTGGAGAACGTCACCGCGGCGCCTCCGGGTTCGCAGGTGCCGGCCGTGTTGCATAACGTGAGTTTTGCTCTGCAGGCGGGAGATGTGCTGGGCATCATCGGCCCGAGCGCGTCAGGAAAATCAACGCTGGCGCGTCTGTTGGTGGGAATATGGCCGGTATCTTCCGGCATTGTGCGCCTTGATGGCGCCGATATTTACCAATGGAACAAAGATGAGCTGGGGCCGCATATCGGCTATCTGCCTCAGGACATTGAACTGTTTGCCGGTACTATCGCTGAAAACATTGCCCGTTTTAATGAGGTTGATGCCGAGAAAGTCCTGGAGGCAGCCAAACTGGCCGGCGTGCATGACATGATCCTGCGTTTCCCTAAAGGGTACGATTCTATTATCGGTAATGGCGGTGCCGGACTGTCCGGCGGTCAGAAACAAAGGATCGGCCTGGCGCGGGCGCTGTATGGCGAGCCGTCATTGGTGGTGCTCGATGAACCGAACTCCAACCTGGATGATGTCGGGGAGCGAGCGCTTAACCACGCGATTCAGACGCTTCATCAGCGTAAAACCACCGTGGTGTTAATTACCCACCGTACCAATTTGCTCTCAATGACCAACAAATTGCTGTTGCTGACCAACGGCCAGGTTAATGCGTTTGGCGGCACTCAGCAGGTGATTCAGGCGCTTTCACAAGCGCAAAAATCGCCGGTGCAGCCGAATGCCCAGGCGGTCAACGGCGAACTTGAGCAAGAAAATACGGCAAAAACACAGACTCATTAAAATTGGTGTACATCCCGGCAGCGGCCGGATGTGTTTGAAGGAGTGGTAATGTCTACGCAAATTAGTGATGCAGGGAGAGCGAATAACGGCCTGCTTCCTCTGGATGAACGGCGTTACACCCGGATGGGGTGGATGGTCATTCTGATTGGGGTGGTGGGTTTTTTAGCCTGGGCAGCGCTGGCGCCGCTGGATAAAGGGGTGGCCTCTTCCGGTTCGGTGATTGTGTCCGGCAACCGTAAAACGGTACAGGCGCCGGCCAGCGGCATCATCAAAAATATTCTGGTGAGCGAAGGTGAGAAGGTCAAAGCCGGTCAGGTGCTGGTGAAGCTCAGCCAGACGCAGGTTCAGGCGCAGGTGGATTCCTTGCGCGATCAATATTACACCACGCTGGCGTCGGTAGGGCGACTGCTGGCCGAGCGCGATGGCCATGAGAACGTCACCTTCTCCCCGATACTGAAGGCGGTGCAAAAAGAGCCGCGCGTAGCAGAGATTTTGTCGCTGCAGCAGCAGCTGTTCACCTCCCGCCGTCAGGGGCTGAAAAGCGAGATCGATGGTTATAAGCAGTCGATGGACGGCATCCGCTTCCAACTGAAAGGCTCGAAGGATTCTCTGGCCAATAAAAGAATTCAGCTGTCCACCCTGCGCGAACAGATGAACAGCATGAAGTCGCTGGCGGCCGACGGCTATTTGCCGCGCAACCGCTATCTGGAAATTCAACGTCAGTTTGCCGAAGTCAACGGTGGTATTGACGAGACTCTGGGACGTATTGGTCAGTTGGAAAAACAGCTGTTGGAGTCGCAGCAAAAAATTGACCAGCGTTTGGCCGATTATCAGCGGGAAGTTAGAACGCAGCTGGCGCAGTCGCAGATGGATACCAGCGAATATCGCAACAAGCTGCAAATGGCGAACTTCGATTTGGGCAACACCGAGATCACCGCCCCGGTCACGGGCACTGTCGTGGGGCTGAATATCTTTACCCAGGGCGGCGTTGTGGCGGCGGGCGATCATCTGCTGGATGTGGTGCCAAGCCAGGCGACACTGGTGGTGGATGCCCGTCTGAAGGTAGATCTGATCGATAAAGTCTATAACGGCCTGCCGGTCGACCTGATGTTTACGGCATTTAATCAAAATAAAACGCCGAAAATCCCCGGCACGGTGACGCTGATTTCCGCAGACCGTCTGGTGGATAAAGCCAATGGCGAACCTTACTACCAGATGCGGGCAACGGTGACGCCGGAAGGGATGAAGCTGTTGAACACTGAGGAAATCAGGCCTGGTATGCCGGTGGAAGTGTTTGTGAAAACGGGTTCTCGCTCTCTGTTGAGCTATTTGTTCAAACCTATTTTGGATCGCGCTCATACTTCATTGACTGAGGAATAATTTTGATTCGATTTCCATGGAAGGTGACCGGCCTGGCGGTCGGTCCCTTATTACTGGCGATGTCTGCGCCGGCCCATGCATTGGGAATACTGGACGCCTATGCGTTAGCACTTGAGAAAGATCCGACTTATCAGGCGGCATTGAAGGAGAAACAGGCCGGAGATGAGAATGAAAAGATCGGTCGGGCAGGACTGCTGCCTCAGGTTTCACTGAGTTATCAAAATGCACCGCGTAACTGGCAGACACAAAAGTATCAGCAGTCGGATATTTTTGGTCGGGTTTCTGATGTCACCAAGCGGCAGCAGTACCGCAGTTATGCTGGCTCGGTCACCCTGACGCAGGCATTATTCGACTATGAAGCCTATGCACGTTATAAGGCTGGCATTGCGCAGACCTTGGTGTCGGATGAACGCTATCGCGGCAAGCTGTTCGATTTAGCGGTCAGGGTCATCACGGCGTACGTGGAAGTGGCGTATGCCAAGGATCAGATTGCGTTGGCGGTAGCGCAGAAAACCGCCTATCAAGAACAGCTGGCGCTCAACGATCGCCTGCTTGCTGCTGGCGAGGGGACGGTAACCGATCTGTCTGAAACCCAGGCGCGTTATAGCCTGGCGGTGGCGCAGGAGATTGAAGCGCGCGATGCGTTGGACTCTGCTCAGCGGGATTTGGAAGTGATTATCGGCGTCCCGCTGGAACAGCTGGACGGCCTGCAGATTCTAAAACCCGGCAAGTTCAACGTGGTTCCCCTGAGCCCGTCAAAGTTTGAGGACTGGCAGAAACTGGCGCTGAAAAATAATCCCGAGCTGGCGGCCTCGCGTCATGGGGTCGATGCGGCCAAGTATGACGTGGAGCGCAATCGCGCCGGCTTTATGCCGCAGGTGCAGCTGTACGCATCGCACTCGGAAAACGACTCCAGCAGCGATAACACCATTAACCAAAAATACCGTACTGATAGCATCGGTCTGCGTGTCAGCATGTCGCTTTACTCCGGCGGTGGAGTTGCTGCCTCGACGCGTCAGGCGGCGGCCCGCTATGGTCAGGCGATGTATGAGATGGATGCGCAGGTAGGTACGACGCTCAATGATTTGCGTAAGCAATATAATCTGTGTATCAGCAGTCGCGCGAAGCTGGCAGCTTACGAGCTGGCGGTGAAATCGGCCACCACCCAGGTTGAAGCTACGCGTAAAAGCGTGCTGGCCGGACAGCGCGTTAACGTGGACGTTCTGAACGCCGAGCAGCAACTGTACTCCGCCCAGCGCGATCTCGCGTCGGCAAAATATACCTACATCAAGTCCTGGATTTCGCTGTTGAGTGACTCCGGAACCTTTGATGAGAAAGACATCAAGCGCATTGCGCAATATTTCACCCATTCATCTTGACCAGTATCCGAATGGCCGGGGGACGATTGCCCGGCCACTCGGTCTTATCTGAAAACCTCTCTTTATCACCCCGGTTAGTAACACGAACGGTTATAGTAGCCACCGGTTTCAGACGTGTTTAATATCCAAAATAACCGTTGGGTGTAAAGTAGTAACGGTACACCTTCAATCTTGGCGCGGGTAAGCGCACATTTTAAGGAGCGATCATGGCAATTTTGGTTACCGGTGGGGCTGGCTATATTGGCTCGCACACGGTTTTGGCATTGCTTGAGCGTGGGGAAGAGGTTGTTGTTTTGGATAATCTGTCCAACTCATCAAAAGAATCCCTGCATCGTGTGGAGCAGTTGACCGGCAAAGCCGCAGTGTTCCATCAGGGCGATATTCTTGATGAACAATGCCTCAAGCATATCTTTGGCACTCATCAAATCACCTCCGTTATCCATTTCGCCGGTCTGAAGGCCGTTGGTGAGTCGACGCGTAAACCGTTGGAATACTATCAAAACAATGTGGCCGGTACGTTAGTGCTGCTGCAGGCGATGCGTGACGCCGGCGTACACCAGTTTATTTTCAGCTCTTCGGCTACGGTGTATGGCGCCAACTCTCCGGTTCCTTATGTGGAAACTACGCCGATCGGCGGCACTACCAGCCCTTACGGCACGTCAAAACTGATGGTTGAGCAGGTACTGCAGGATTTTGCCAAGGCTGAACCGCAGTTCTCAATCATTGCGCTGCGTTACTTCAACCCGGTCGGCGCCCATGAGTCAGGGCTGATTGGCGAAGATCCTAACGGTATCCCCAACAATCTGCTGCCTTATATCTCCCAGGTTGCCATCGGTAAGCTGGAAAAGCTGGGCGTATTCGGCGGCGATTACCCAACCAAAGACGGCACCGGCGTGCGCGATTATATCCATGTGATGGACTTAGCCGATGGCCACCTGATGGCGATGGACCATTTAAACAATATCAATGGATTCAAAGCATATAATCTGGGCGCGGGAGTGGGTTACTCGGTGCTGGAAATGGTGAAGGCGTTTGAGAAAGCCTCAGGCGTAACGATTCCTTACCAGATCCTGCCGCGTCGTGATGGCGACTTACCGGCGTTTTGGGCTGATGCCAATCTGGCGAAACGTGAGCTGGGTTGGGAGGTACAGCGTGGTATTGACGCGATGATGCGTGATACCTGGAACTGGCAGAGTAACAATCCGCAGGGCTACCACTCATAATAATTTTCAATAAGTTCAGGTATACCTGTGCGCTCCGGCCACATATCTAAAAATGTGGCCATTTTCATTAAGATGTTTCCTTACTCACATTAAAATAAATCATGCTAATTATATTAACGCTAACGCTTTGTTGGTAGGGACTCTTCTGCTTGTTTTTTGAGCGAAAATATTCAGATAAGCCTGAAAGAAAGGATAATATACAGGTGTTTTGATGGGTAAGGTGGTAGCATACGCAGCAAAAATATTTTGCTGTTACATTATATACACTGCCATCATTAAGGCTATGTGACATCTTGTGCTATGCAAGGGAGGCAAGCTGCGGGCACTTGATGTGGGTATATAGAAAAAATTGTATTGATATCAGTTTATTGGTAGCTGAAGAGCCAGGGGCGGTAGCGTGTTCGACCTCATGCTGCTTATCTGGCGGCGGTAAGATTGAGCGATATCATTCCATCGCATTTTCTGATGATTCACAATGGATTAGAAGCGATTTGATGTTTTTTTCAATAAAGTCAGTTGATTAATTTTGATAGCACAGCGATAGAACGTGATGTATCGGTTTAGGCAAATGTATGGCCTGAGCTATATAGCAAGCGTTAGAAAGGATAAAAAATGTTACTACCAGTCATTATGGCGGGCGGTACCGGCAGTCGTTTGTGGCCGATGTCCCGTGAACTTCACCCTAAACAATTTTTGCGGCTGCACAGCCTGCATTCGATGTTGCAGGAAACGTTAAAACGGCTTGATGGGGTGGAGATCAGTGAGCCAGTCGTAATATGTAACGAAGATCACCGCTTTATGGTGGCGGAACAATTGCGTCAGATTGATTTGTTGTCCCACAATATCATTCTTGAGCCCGTGGGACGAAATACAGCTCCTGCAATTGCTCTTGCGGCCCTGAATGCTGTAAAACAGGGTGATGACCCCATCATGTTAGTACTGGCTGCTGACCATATCATTAAAGATACCGAGGCATTCCACCACGCTATTGAAGCCGCCATGCCGTATGCCGAGAGTCAGAGTTTGGTGACGTTTGGCATTGTGCCGACGGGGCCGGAAACGGGGTATGGCTATATTCAATGTGGCAAGCGCTGTAGTGAAGGTTCCACCGCCGCCAGCGTAAAACGTTTTGTGGAAAAGCCCGACCTTGCCACGGCTCAGAGTTATGTCGACTCGGGGGAATATTTCTGGAATAGCGGAATGTTCATGTTCCGTGCCAAGCGTTACCTGGAAGAGCTTGAGCAGTTCCGGCCAGATATTCTGGCTGCGTGTCGCCATGCACTGAATGGGGGCGAATGTGACAAAAACTTTATCAATGTGCAGCACGCCGCCTTTGCTGCCTGCCCGGATGAGTCTGTCGACTATGCGGTAATGGAAAAAACACATGATGCGGTGGTGATCCCCCTAGATGCTGGTTGGAGCGATGTTGGCTCATGGTCCGCATTATGGGAGGTTAGTCAGAAGGACAGTGCGGGGAACGCACTGACGGGCGATACTTTCCTGCATAATACCCATGATTGTTATATCAATACTGATGAAAAATTGGTGGCTGCCGTCGGCGTAGACAATCTTGTGATTGTGAATACGAAAGATGCCGTATTGGTTGTTGATAAGTCGAAAGTTCAAGATGTTAAAAAAGTGGTTGAACATCTGAAGAAAAATAAACGTAGTGAATACAGAAGGCATCGTGAAGTTTATCGACCTTGGGGTATAAGCGATCTATTAGTCGCGGAAAAGCGTTTTAATGTTAATCGCATCACGGTGAACCCTGGTGAGGCATTTTCTTTGCAAATGCATCACCATCGTACTGAGCATTGGGTTGTACTCTCGGGCACGGCTAAAGTAACAACCGGAGATAAGACGTTCTTACTTACTGAAAATCAGTCAACTTTTATTCCCATTGGTGTTGTTCATAGATTAGAAAACCCTGGAAATATACCTTTAGAGCTGATTGAGATCCAATCAGGCTCTTATTTGGGGGAAGATGACATTATTCGTATTAAAGATCATTACGGTCGTTGCTAATTTTTGAGGTTTTAATGAGTGGGTTAACCTGTTTTAAAGCATATGATATTCGTGGGAAGCTCGGCGAAGAATTGAATGAAGATATCGCCTATCGTATTGGTCGGGCTTACGGCGAATATTTAAAACCGCAGCGTATTATTGTTGGCGGGGATGTACGCTTAACGAGCGAAGCGCTGAAATTGGCCTTGGCAAGCGGACTGCAGGATGCTGGTGCTGATGTATATGATATTGGTATGAGCGGAACTGAGGAGGTTTACTTCGCTACTTTCCATTTGAATATGGATGGTGGTGTTGAAGTGACAGCCAGTCATAACCCAATGAATTATAACGGTATGAAGCTGGTTAAGGCCAATGCTCAGCCGATCAGTGGGGATACCGGATTATTGGCAATAAAAAAACTGGCGGAAGAGAATGCTTTCTCCCCAGTTGATGCGGAAAAACGTGGCAGCTATCAGAAAATCTCTGTGATTGAACAATATGTTGATCACATATTAGGCTACATTGATATAGCCGCACTCAAACCTATGAAGTTGGTGATCAACTCAGGTAATGGTGCTGCGGGGCATATTATTGATGAAATAGAAAAGCGTTTTAAGCGTGATAATATCCCTGTGGAATTTATTAAAATTCATCATCAACCTGACGGCCACTTTCCTAATGGTATACCTAACCCCTTATTACCAGAATGTCGTGCTGATACGGCAAATGCCGTTGCCGCACATCAGGCTGATATGGGGATTGCTTTTGACGGGGATTTTGATCGTTGTTTCCTGTTTGATGAAAAAGCGAACTTTATTGAAGGCTATTATATTGTTGGTCTGTTGGCAGAAGCTTTCTTGCACTGCAATCCAGGCGCTAAAATTATTCACGATCCTCGTTTGTCTTGGAACACGATTGATATCGTTAACCAGGCTGGCGGCACACCGGTAATGTCGAAAACGGGGCATGCATTTATCAAGGAGAGAATGCGCGCAGAAGACGCCATTTATGGTGGGGAAATGAGTGCGCACCATTACTTCCGTGATTTTGCTTATTGTGACAGCGGTATGATTCCGTGGTTGCTGGTCGCTGCGTTGACGTCGGCGAAAAACAAGGCGCTTAGTCAATTAGTGGAGGCTCGTATGCAGGCCTATCCTGCATCTGGCGAGATAAACCGCAAACTGACAGATGCTGCGCTCAAGATAGCGAATATTAAAGCTATTTATGAACCAGAAGCGTTGCGGGTCGATTTGACCGACGGCATCAGCATTGAGTTTTCAGATTGGCGCTTTAATTTGCGAACGTCTAATACCGAACCTGTTGTTCGCTTGAACGTTGAGTCAAAAGGTGATGTTGAGTTGATGCGGGTTAAAACGCAAGAGATCCTGGATCTACTGGGTGGAGAGTAACAATGAAAGAGATGTTATTAGCCATCTACAATTACCGTGGCTTTATCTGGAGTAGTATCAAACGGGACTTTCAGTCCCGTTACCAAACAAGCATGTTGGGGGCGTTATGGTTGGTGTTGCAGCCCTTGGCAATGATTTTGGTCTATACGTTGGTCTTTTCTGAAGTTATGAAGGCAAGAATGCCGGATAACACGGGACCTTTCGCCTATAGCATTTATCTTTGCTCTGGGGTACTGACCTGGGGGCTGTTTACTGAAATCTTGGATAAAAGCCAAAGTGTATTTATCACTAATGCCAATTTGATAAAAAAACTCAGCTTCCCAAAAATCTGCCTGCCGGTGATTGTAACTGCATCGGCGATTTTGAATTTCGCAATAATATTTAGTCTTTTCATTGTTTTTCTTGTTTTTACCGGTAATTTCCCAGGGGTTTTATTCTTCTCCGTGCTGCCCGTGTTGGCGCTACAGGTATTGTTTGCCGTTGGCTTGGGGATGACTCTCGGGGTTATGAATGTATTTTTCCGTGATGTCGGCCAGTTTGTCGGCGTACTGCTGCAGTTTTGGTTCTGGTTTACCCCTATTGTTTATGTGTTGAACTCCTTACCTGAATGGGCGCGTAACTTGTTAATGTATAACCCTATGGCGAGGGTAATGCAGTCTTATCAGTCGATATTTGCCTATCACCAGCAGCCTAATTGGTATTCGCTATGGCCTGTCTTGGCTCTGGCCGTAATATTCTGCGCGTTCGGAATGAGGCTGTTTAGGAAGCATGCTGCAGATATGGTGGATGAGCTATAATGAGCTATATAAAAGTACATAATGTAGGCAAGGCCTATAAACAATACTCGTCCAAAACGGGGCGTCTGGTTGAGTGGCTCTCTCCGTTTAATACCGTAAGACATAAATTGAAATGGATTCTCCAGGATATCAGCTTTAATGTCGATCCTGGCGAGGCGCTGGGTATTATCGGTATTAACGGGGCAGGGAAAAGTACACTATTAAAACTAATCACAGGAACGGCCAAACCGACTTGTGGTGATATTGAGTTATCAGGCCGGGTTGCAGCATTACTCGAATTGGGAATGGGGTTTCACTCCGATTTTACTGGCCGTCAGAATGTGTATATGTCTGGTCAGTTATTGGGGATTTCTGTTGAGAAAATCACGGAACTGATGCCGGATATTGAGGCCTTCGCTGAGATAGGCGATTATATTGACCAACCGGTCAGGGTCTACTCTAGTGGTATGCAGGTGCGTTTGGCGTTTAGCGTAGCGACTGCAATACGTCCAGATATTCTCATTGTTGATGAAGCCCTATCGGTTGGCGATGCTTATTTCCAGCATAAAAGTTTTGAACGGATCCGTGAGTTTCGTAAATTAGGTACTACGTTACTGCTTGTTTCCCATGATAAACAGGCAATTCAGAGCATTTGTGACCGGGCTATTTTACTTAATAAAGGTAAAATAGAGATGGAAGGTGAGCCTGAATCTGTGATGGATTACTATAATGCTCTGCTTGCCGATAAACAGAACCAGTCTATCGTTCAGGTTGAAAATAATGGGAAATTGCAAACTCGTTCGGGAACCGGTGAAGCGAGTATTGTGGATATTTGCCTGCTGAATAACGACGATGAAGTCATTGAAATGGCGACGGTAGGCCAACCTGTTCGCTTGCAAGTTAAAGTAAGCATCAATGAAGCCCTTCCTGAATTGGTGGTTGGCTATCTGATTAAAGATCGATTAGGGCAACCGGTATTCGGAACCAATACTTATCATCTCCGACAGCCTCTTTTCAGCCTTGAGGCGGGTGGATCAAGAACGTTTTCGTTCTCTTTCCCGGCCAATTTGGGTGTAGGGTCGTATTCGGTTGCGGTGGCCTTACATACTTCGGGCACCCATGTCGGCAAGAATTATGAATGGCGTGATTTAGCCGTTGTTTTCAATGTCGTGAATGCAGATGAGAAAGAGTTTATTGGGGTAGCCTGGTTGCCACCTAAGTTGGAGATTTTTGAATGAGTGGTGATTTCTATCGCGCTTTTGAGGAAAAGCACAGGGGAAGCGTGCAAGACATCAAGCAGCGTTTATCTGTGTATCTTCCATTCATCACGACGTTGGCCAAAACGTATCCTTCTGTAGAGGTTGCGGATGTCGGTTGTGGCCGTGGGGAATGGCTTGAAACATTAAAGGAGCACGCTATTCCTGCAATCGGGGTAGACCTTGACGATGGCATGTTAGAGCGGGCGTTACAGGTTGGTCTGAATGTAAAAAAAATGGATTGCCTGGCGTTTCTTCAGTCGTTAGAAGATGAGAGTCTGCTGGCGATTACCGGTTTCCATATTGCTGAACATCTGCCTTTTGATATTCTGCAATCATTGGTCAAAGAGTCGCTTCGTGTCCTCAAGCCTGGCGGCCTGCTGATTTTGGAAACACCGAACCCTGAAAATGTGAGTGTTGGCACCTGTTCTTTTTATATGGATCCTACCCATAATCATCCATTACCGCCTCCACTGCTTGAATTTATCCCAAACTACTACGGCTTTCAGCGGACGAAAGTCTTACGTCTGCAAGAGAAATCGTCGTTGAGAGATGCGGACGTATCACTTGGTCTGGTCGATGTGTTGAAGGGTGTAAGCCCTGATTACGGTATGATTGCTCAAAAAGAGGGCGATAAAGGCATTACCAGTGGATTGGACCCTTACTTCAGCAAAGAGTATGGGGTAACGCTTGATGGGCTAAGCAACCTCTATGACCAACGGTTAACTGAGCAATTTAAAAAGTTAAATAAAGCACGGCGTAATCAGTCTGTTAGGCTCGATGATGTCGAGAATCAGCTGGAACTTTTCCAGGTTCAGTTAGAAAAATCACACCATGAACTGCTTGCCGTTTATGCCCATAATCAAAGTTTGCAACAACAACTCTTTGATGTACATAGTAGCAATTCTTGGCGTGTGACATATCCGTTACGCTGGTTTTCCAGCCAGATCCAGGCTGTCCGTGAGGAAGGGATTAAACGTCGTGGGCGTAAGGCTGTCAAGAAAGTACTTAGGAAAGTCATTAATACAACCCTTGCGTTATTCCATGAGCATCCAAAGTTTAAAGGTTTTGTGCTCTCCAGTGCCAGAAAATTAGGTGTTTATGCATTATTACAGTCTGTTTTTCGGCGTGTTTTACATTCTGCACCTGGCGCCCATGCAGATATGATGACGAATGAACGTCATGTTGTGTATCAGGAAAATATGACGGGCAGAGCTATTGATATCTATGAACAGCTGAAGAATGCAAAGAATAAGAGGCACGGAGAGTAATAATGCGTATTGTTATTGACTTGCAAGGGGCTCAAACAGAAAGCCGTTTTCGTGGTATTGGGCGATATACGATTTCTATCGCCAAAGCAATTATCCGTAATAACAAAAAACATGACATATATATCGCCTTGTCCGCGCTGTTTCCTGAAACCATTGCTGGTTTAAAGGAACAGTTCAGTCAGTTGATTCCCGCTGAAAATATTGTTGTTTGGTATGCGCCTGGACCGGTAAGGGCAATGGAAAAGGATAATGCTTGGCGGAGCGAATGTGCGGAGTATATCCGCGAAGCACTTTTGCACAATCTTAATCCTGATATTGTTTTTATCACGAGTTTGTTTGAAGGCCATGTAGACAACGCCGTGACTTCTATCAAAAAGCTCTCTCCGAAGACTAAAGTGGCGGTGTTGCATCACGATCTTATTCCGTTGGTGCAGTCAGATATTTATTTACAGGATGATGTTTATAAAGAATATTACCTGAAAAAAATAAAGTGGTTAAAAAAGGCCGATCTACTGCTGACCAACTCGGACTATACCTCTTCAGAGGTGGAAGAGTGGTTGGATATTCCTGCGGAAAATGTATGTACAATTTCTGCGGCGACAGAGGAGCACTTCATTGTCAGTGATGTTTCCACCGATGAGTTCTCCGCACTTAAACAACGTTATGGCATTACCCGTGATGTTGTTCTCTATGCGCCAGGAGGCTTCGATGCCCGTAAGAACTTCAAGCGTCTTATAGAAGCTTACAGCAAACTCGCACCAGCGTTGCGTGAACAGAACCAGTTGGTGATAGTCAGTAAACTGTCAGACAGCGATCGTAGCTATCTGCAGTCTATTGCCCGCAATATGCAGTTGCGTGACGATGAGATGATACTGACGGGGTACGTGTCTGAACATGACTTAGTTGTCTTTTATCAGCTGGCTAAGCTTTTTGTCTTTGCTTCTTTACATGAAGGTTTTGGCCTGCCAATTTTAGAAGCGATGACATGCGGTGCTGCGACGATAGGTTCTAATGTTACCAGCATCCCTGAAGTTATCGGTTATGAGGATGCACTGTTCGACCCATATTCTGTCGAATCGATTGGAAAGAAACTCGATCAGGCATTAAGCGATGAGGCATTCCTTGCCAGGCTTAAGCAGCATGCCGCCGAACAGGCGCGCAAATTCTCCTGGGATTATGCTGGCATTACCGCATTGGCTCGTTTTGAACAATTGGTGGCGAGTACGAATGAACATGTGGCAGACAGTGTGGCTACTGCTGAGGTGATTTCGGCTATTTCGGCTATTCAATGCCGCCAGGAACCGACGGATAACGATTTGCGTGCGGCAGCTGAGGCTCTGGACCGCAACGTTAAGCTCGCGGAGTTGCAGGGGCTGGATTTGACATCCCTATCCTGGCGTGTGGAAGGACCTTATGACAGTTCATACAGCCTGGCTTTGGTGAACCGTGAGTTTGCACGCGCACTTAACCAGCGTCAGGTAGAGGTTCTCCTGCACTCCACGGAAGGGCCGGGCGATTTTGCTCCGGATGAGGCGTTTCTCAATGAGAAAAATAATGCCGATCTTAAAGCATATCATTTACGTGCCCAGCAGCAGGGTAATCAGTCTGTTAATGTCCTGAGCCGTAATATATATCCGCCGCGGGTGAGTGGAATGAATGCGGATGTGAAACTTCTTCATTGTTATGCCTGGGAGGAGAGCGGTTTTCCACAGGGTTGGATCAGTAACTTCAACCGTGAGCTGGATGCGATCCTCTGTACTTCCGAGCACGTTCGCAAGGTCTTGATTGATAACGGGACCAAGGTGCCCGTTTTTAACGTAGGTAATGGCTGTGAACATTGGGAACGGATTGCCAGCGGAAAGAAACCCCAGTTAGAGGCTAAGGCGTTTAAATTCCTGCATGTCTCTTCGTGTTTCCCGCGCAAAGGCGTACAGGAGATGCTGGCGGCTTATGGAGCTGCTTTTACCGCCGATGACGATGTCTCGCTGATTATTAAAACGTTCCCTAACCCGCATAATGAAGTTCATGATTGGTTACAGCAAGCCCAGACGAAGCATAACAATTATCCTCACGTCATCATTATTGAGCAGGATATGCCTGAACAGGATTTGAAGGCGCTGTATGAATATTGCGATGTGTTAGTGGCACCAAGCTGTGCCGAAGGCTTCGGTTTACCGGTTGCAGAGGCCATGCTCAGTGGGTTGCCGGCAATAACCACCAACTGGAGCGGACAGCTTGATTTTTGCACATCCGACAACGCGTGGTTGGTGGATTACCAGTTTGAACGAGCAAAAACCCATTTTGGCCTGTTCTCTTCATCTTGGATCAGTGCAGATATCAGCGATCTTGCCAAGGCAATGCAACAGGCTGTGGCGGCAGGAGAGAAGCAGTTAAGCGTTATGGCGTCGAAGGGACGTGAACTTATTCTGCGCCAGTTTACCTGGGAAGATGTCGCACAACGTTCAAAGAACGCGGTGGCTACGTTACGATCGCGTTTTGAGCTGTCTCAGGAAGAGGCCCGTATCGGCTGGCTTTCAACCTGGAATACCAAATGTGGGATTGCAACCTATTCACAGCATTTGGTCGCTGATATGCCCAGCGATCACATCGTGATCTTTGCGCCTATGGCAACTGACTTGGTGCGTACGGATGAAAGTAATGTCCTGAGAGGCTGGGCGATTGGCAAAGAAACCAATTATCTTGATGAATTGGATACTCAGATTGAGTCCTTACGGTTAAATACCCTGGTTATTCAGTTTAACTATGGGTTCTTTAATCATCGGGAACTATCGGCGTTTATTGAAAGGCATCACCGTGCGGGGCGGGTGATTGTTATGGCGATGCACTCGACGGTCGATCCGCAGGAGAAGGAACCTCACTGGAATTTCCGATTATCGGAAATGAGCGACGCGCTCAAAATGTGTGACCGGCTATTAGTGCATTCCATTGCGGATATCAATCGCCTGAAACAGTTGGGGGTCGTCGATAATGTGACGTTATTCCCACATGGTGTGATTAATTACCCTGCTCCGGATAACACCAAACGTGATGGGTTACCACTGGTGGCCAGCTATGGCTTCTGTTTGCCGCATAAAGGCTTGAAAGAGCTTATTGAGGTTGTCGCGCAACTGAAAGAGCGGGGTACACCGGTCAGATTAAGATTAGTCAATGCTGAATACCCGGTTAGTGAGTCCGCTGAACTGGTTCGTGAGTTGAAAACTACCGCCGACAAATTGAATGTCGGGGAGTTGATTGAGACACATCATGACTTCCTCGATGATAAAGAGAGTCTTAATTTGCTCTCAGATGCTGATTTGCTGGTTTTCGCCTATCAGAATACCGGTGAGTCAGCCAGTGGTGCGGTTCGGTATGGTATGGCGACGCATAAGCCTGTGGCCGTGACGCCGTTGGCTATCTTTGACGATCTCGGCGATGCAGTCTTCAAGTTTAAGGGGACGTCGACGAGCGATATCGCTGAAGGTATTGCTGACATTATCGCCGATCTTGCGAGTGCTTCTGAAGGCGCGGTTGCCACACAACGGCGAGCCGATGCATGGCGGGAGCAGCATGATTATCATGCGGTGGCAAGAAGGCTTGAGAACATGTGTACGGGGCTGTTGAGAGCCAAAAGCTTCAAGTAGTGCGTTGAACGCAGCCTTTTCAATACGGCAGGGGCTATGCCGTTGCCGTATTGAATCTATCATGCACCAGGCATAAATATTCCATGGAATATGATTTTAGATGAAAATAATTCTTTCTGTTGAGCCGATCAAATTCCCGCTGACAGGCATTGGCCGGTATACTTATGAACTGGCAAAAGGCTTGCAAAGTAGCTCCGAAATTGAGGAGCTTCATTTTTTTTCCGGCACACAGTTTTTGTCCGAGATCCCTACGGCGAAAAACACCTCTGATGGCTCACACCGGTTAAAAAAAATTGTACAGAGTAACTCTCTGGCGATCGAGGCCTATCGGCTTCTTATGCCGTTGCTGAAGAAAAAGGCATTGCGCGGTTCTGAACGCTGTCTTTTCCATGGCCCCAATTTCTTTCTTCCCCCATTTTCTGGCCCTTCGGTTGCGACATTCCATGATTTGTCGCCATTTAAATGGGCGCATTGCTTTGATCCTAAAAGAAACCGCTTTACCAAGAAAGAGATGCTGAGCGCTTTGTCTCGAGCGAATGGTCTTATAACGGTATCAAATTATATTCGTAATGAAATTCACGATTACTTTGATTACCCGCTTGAGAAAATTCATACGGTTCACCTGGCCAGTTCTCCCGATTTTTATCCACGGACGAATGAACAGGTCTCCGGCGTTTTGCAAAAATTTGGTTTAAACTATAAAGGTTTTACCTTATTTGTCGGGACCATTGAGCCACGAAAGAATATTATTTCTTTGATTCGTGCCTATAGACAGTTACCCGTGCAGTTGCGTAAATCCTACCCGTTGGTTCTATCCGGCTATAAAGGATGGCGTAATGATGACATTATGCAGGAGATCGAACGAGGAGAACGGGAAGGTTGGCTGAAATACTTAGGCTTTGCTGCAGCGGAAGAATTACCGCTGTTATATGCTGCCGCCAATCTGTTTGTTTTCCCTTCACACTACGAAGGTTTCGGGCTGCCGGTGTTGGAAGCAATGAGTTCGGGGACGCCCGTTATCTGTTCTAACAGTTCTTCATTACCAGAGGTCGCAGGAGACGCTGCGATGACGCATGTTCCCGAAGATGTGGATATGTTAACACTGCTCATTACACAAGGATTGACTGATGAGCCATGGCGTAAAGATGCGGTTGCAAAAGGATTAACGCATGCAGCAAGCTTTTCCTGGCAAAGTTGTACTCGCCAAACGTTAGACGTTTACCAAAAATTGGCCGATAATGATTAAAGTACTTCATTTTTATAAGACTTATTATCCGGATTCTTTCGGTGGTATTGAGCAGGTGATATACCAGCTTGCTGAAGGTGGGGTTGAAAAAGGCGTGTCGACAGAAGTGCTGTCTGTAACACCGTCGGATAAAGATAGCTGTGAAGTTATTTCTCGGCATGTGGCGCATAAAATAAGACAGGATTTCTCGATCGCCTCCAATCCGTTTTCTTTCCGGGTAATAAAAAAGTTTCGAGAGTTAAGTGAACAGGTTGATATTATCCACTATCATTTCCCATGGCCTTATATGGATATTGTTCATTTTCTCTCTGGGGTAAAAAAGCCGACGGTTGTCAGTTATCACTCTGATATTATCCGACAGAAAAAACTGTTGCATATTTATAAACCACTGATGCATCTTTTTTTGAAAAAAGTAGATTGTATTGTGGCAACGTCGCCGAACTATGTGGCTACCAGCGATGTGTTGGATATCTTTAAAGATAAAGTCACTGTTATTCCTATCGGTTTGGATAAGGCGACCTATCCTATTCCGGAACAGAGTCGGTTGGATAAGTGGCAACAAAAAATCGGCCAGCCCTTCTTCCTGTTTATCGGTACCTTACGCTATTACAAAGGGTTGCATATTCTGCTTGAGGCGGCGACTGGCGCGCCTTATCCGATAGTGATCGTTGGTGCCGGGCCCATTGAAAATGAACTGCGTGAGCAGGCCCAACAATTGGGATTGAAGAATGTTCATTTCCTTGGCGCTTTGCCAGATGAGGATAAAACAGCGTTATTGATGCTGAGTTATGGCATTGTTTTTCCATCTCATCTGCGTTCTGAGGCCTTTGGGATTTCGTTGCTGGAAGGTGCCATGTACCGTAAGCCAATGATTTCTAGTGAAATAGGTACCGGAACAACGTTTATCAACATTGATAATCAGACCGGGTTGGTTATTCCGCCGTCGAATCCTTCTGCATTACGTAAAGCTATGGATAAACTATGGTCCGAACCGAAGCTGGCAGAGGAGTTTGGCAATAAGGCGTATGAACGTTACGAAGCCAAGTTCACATCGCGACAAATGGTTGGTGCATATGCGGAAATTTATACACGGCTTCTGTCCGAATCTGACGATGAGCTTGCGTAAGGATTCCGAGCTGTCATCCTGAATGATGTTACGCACGCTTGATTTACCCAATAGGTTGCTAGCTATCGTGTTTTGTTACGTAACCTATCGCACCAATCACTACCCACCACCCGCAAACCTGAGTTAACATGTGGGCCACATCACAAAACCTGTTAGCCGAGAGCTGTTAGCAGGGTTATCTTCAGACAGGAGTTACTAAATGTCCAAGCAACAAATCGGCGTTGTCGGCATGGCGGTAATGGGCCGCAATCTGGCACTGAACATCGAGAGCCGTGGCTACACCGTTTCCATCTTCAACCGTTCAGGCGATAAGACTGACGAAGTGATTGCTGAGAACCCAGGCAAAAACCTGGCGCCTTACTACAGCGTTGAAGAGTTTGTTGAATCGCTGGAAAAACCGCGCCGCATTTTGCTGATGGTAAAAGCGGGCGAAGCGACCGATAAGACCATTGCTTCCCTGACTCCGCACCTGGATAAAGGTGACATCCTGATCGACGGCGGCAACACCTACTATCAGGACACCATTCGTCGTAACCGCGAGCTGTCTGACCAGGGCTTCAACTTTATCGGCACCGGCGTTTCCGGTGGTGAAGAGGGCGCGCTGAAAGGGCCTTCCATCATGCCTGGCGGCCAGAAAGAAGCTTACGAGCTGGTTGCGCCAATCCTTGAGAAGATCGCTGCCGTCGCCGAAGGCGAGCCTTGCGTGACCTACATTGGCGCAGACGGTGCCGGTCACTATGTGAAAATGGTGCACAACGGCATCGAATACGGTGATATGCAGCTGATTGCCGAAGCCTACTCGCTGCTGAAGCAGGCGCTGAACCTGAGCAACGAAGAGCTGGCGGATACCTTTGCCGAGTGGAACAAAGGTGAGCTGAACAGCTACCTGATCGACATCACCAAAGACATCTTCACTAAAAAAGATGAAGAAGGTAAATACCTGGTTGATGTGATCCTGGATGAAGCGGCAAACAAAGGCACCGGTAAGTGGACCAGCCAGAGCTCGCTGGATCTGGGTGAACCGCTGTCGCTGATCACCGAATCCGTCTTCGCGCGTTACCTGTCCTCACTGAAAGAGCAGCGCGTTGCCGCCTCTAAAGTGCTGACCGGCCCGCAGGTTGCGGCCTTTAGCGGTGATAAAGCCGAGTTTATCGAGAAAGTACGTCGCGCACTGTACCTGGGCAAAATCGTTTCCTATGCACAGGGCTTCTCTCAGCTGAAAGCGGCTTCCAAAGAGAACAACTGGGATCTGAACTACGGCGAAATCGCCAAGATCTTCCGTGCCGGCTGCATCATCCGCGCCCAGTTCCTGCAGAAAATCACCGATGCTTACGCGGAAAATGCCGATATCGCCAACCTGCTGCTGGCGCCGTACTTCAAGCAGATTGCCGACGACTATCAGCAGGCGCTGCGTGACGTGGTTTCTTATGCGGTACAGAATGGCATCCCTACGCCGACCTTCTCCGCGGCTATCGCGTACTACGACAGCTACCGTTCTGCGGTGCTGCCGGCTAACCTGATCCAGGCTCAGCGCGATTACTTCGGTGCGCATACCTACAAACGTATCGACAAAGAAGGCGTGTTCCACACCGAGTGGATGGAATAATCGTCACTTTTGCTGCCGGGGCCTCGTGCCCCGGCTGATAAAAAAGCCGCAGCGGTTTAATCCTCTGCGGCTTTTTCTTTATCTGGACTTTTGCGCGCTTATTTTGCGTGACGCTCGCGCAGCCGGCCGATCACCGTGCTCAGATCCAACTGTTGGTCCTGCAGCAGCACCAGCAGGTGATAAATCAGATCCGAGGCCTCGTTGGTCAGCTCTTCGCGGTCATTCACCGTCGCCGCCAGCGCGGTTTCCACGCCTTCTTCGCCCACTTTCTGCGCGATGCGCTTGGTGCCGCTGGCGTACAGACTGGCAGTATACGAGCTTTGCGGGTCGGCATCCTTGCGCGCCGCCAGCAGCTGTTCCAGCTGATACAGGAAGGTCCAGTCGCTGGCCGCCGGGTGGAAGCAGCTGCTGTTGCCCAGATGGCAGGTCGGGCCGATAGGCTGCGCCAGAATCAGCAGCGTATCGTTATCGCAGTCCGGCGTGATGCTGACCACGTTGAGGAAATGCCCGGAGCTTTCGCCCTTGGTCCACAGGCGCTGTTTGGTGCGGGAGTAAAAGGTCACCTTGCCGCTGGCTTCGGTGGCTGCCAGCGCTTCCCGGTTCATATAGCCCAGCATCAGCACCTCGCCGGAAACGGCGTGCTGTACGATGACCGGCATCAGGTTATCGGTTTTTTCCCAGTCCAGCCGGGCTTTCTGTTGTTCGGTTAACACACGCGAATCTCCACGCCGTTATCGGCCAGGAACCGTTTCAGTTCGCCGATATTGATGATTTGTTTATGGAACACCGATGCCGCCAGCGCGCCGTCGACGTTGGCGTCGCGGAAGGCCTCCAGGAAGTGGGCCATGGTGCCGGCGCCGCCGGAGGCGATCAGCGGCACATTGCACACTTCACGTACGCGGCGCAGCTGTTCCAGATCGTAGCCGTTGCGAACGCCATCCTGGTTCATCATGTTGAGCACGATTTCCCCGGCACCCAGCTTTTGCACTTCCTGCACCCAGTCCAGCGTCTCCCACTGGGTGACGCGGGTACGGCTTTCATCGCCGGTATATTGGTTGACGTGGTACTTACCGCTGTTTTCGTCATACCAGGTGTCGATGCCAACGACGATGCACTGCACGCCAAAGCGATCGGCCAGCCGGCCGATCAGGCTCGGATCCGCCAGCGCCGGCGAGTTGATGGAGATCTTGTCGGCGCCGAACGACAGGATCTGGCTGGCGTCATCGGCACTTTTAATGCCGCCGGCGACGCAGAAGGGGATATCGATCACTTCCGCCACGCGCGACACCCAGCTTTTATCCACCACGCGGCCGTCGCTGGAGGCGGTAATATCATAGAACACCAGTTCGTCTGCGCCTTCTGCGGCATAGCGCTGCGCCAGCGGCACGATATCGCCGATGATCTCGTGGTTGCGGAACTGCACGCCTTTCACCACTTGCCCGTCTTTCACATCCAGACAGGGAATTATCCGTTTTGCCAGCATGCGATGGCCTCCTCAACGCTAAATTTACCTTCCAGCAGCGCCCGGCCGACGATAACACCTTCCACGCCGCTGTCGCGCAACGCCGCGATATCATCCAGCCCGCCGATGCCGCCGGAAGCCTGGAAGGCCACCTGCGGGTAGCGACGGCTGATTTCCTGATACAGCGCCACGTTGGAGCCGGCGAGGGTGCCGTCGCGTGAAATATCGGTGCACAGCACGTGTTTCAGGCCGTAGGGCAGAAACTGCTCGACCACCTGCTCCAGCGTGGCGTCAGAGTTTTCCTGCCAGCCGCTGATTGCCACCTGCTTGCTGCCGGCGGCGTCGATACGCACATCCAGCGCCAGTACCAGCGCATCCGCGCCGTAACGTTCAAACCAGCTTTGCACCAGCGCCGGCTGTTTCACGGCGGTGGAGCCAATCACCACGCGGCTGGCGCCGGCTTCCAGCAGGGATGCCACGTCCTGTTCACTGCGGATGCCGCCGCCGACCTGTACCGGCACCGTTACGCCGTCCAGCAGCTGACGCAGCAGCGGCAGCTGACGGGCGCTCGGATCTTTCGCTCCGGTGAGATCCACCAGGTGCAGCACCTGCGCGCCCTGTTGCTGATAATCCTGCAGGCGCGGCAACGGATCGCTGCCGTAGTCGCGCTGCTGGCCGTAATCGCCCTGATGCAGGCGTACCACCTTGCCGTCGATCAAATCCAATGCGGGGATAATCATGCTGCCTACATCTCCAGAAAGTTTTTCATTAACTGCGCGCCGGCGGCTCCAGAACGTTCTGGGTGAAACTGCACGCCGAAGAAGTTGTCTTTTTGCACGGCGGCGGTGAAGGGTGCGCCGTAGTTCGCCTGAGCAATTGTGTTTGGGCATATTGGCATCGCATAGCTGTGGACGAAGTAAAAATAGGCGTCGTCATCGATGCCGCGGAACAGGTGGCTGCCGGCCCGGGCGGAAACCTGGTTCCAGCCCATATGCGGCAACGGCAGGCCGCCGGCGTGCATCTGTTTCACCTGCGTGTCGATCACTCCCAGCGTGTTGACGCCGCCGTTTTCTTCGCTGCTGTCCGCCAGCAGCTGCATGCCGAGGCAGATACCCAGCACCGGTTGGGTACAGGCTTTGATAAGTTCAATCAGTTCGCGCTGCGCCAGCTGCTCCATCGCGGCTTTGGCGGTGCCGACGCCGGGCAGAAACAGCTTGTCGGCGCGCAGCACGATCTCCGGGTCGCGACTGACTTCAGGCTGGTAACCCAGCCGCCTGACCGCATAGTTGACCGAAGAGAGGTTGGCGCAGCCGGTATCCAGAATGACCACGTTCATCACAGCACTCCTTTCGAGCTGGGCAGCGTATTGCCGTCCACGCGAATCGCCTGGCGCAGGGTGCGGCCAAAGGCTTTAAACAGGCTTTCAGCCCGGTGGTGATCGTTTTTGCCTTTGGTTTTCAGGTGCAGCGTGCAGCCCATGGTGTAGGAGAGCGAACGGAAAAAGTGTTCGATCATCTCGGTGCTTAAATCGCCGACGCGCTGATAGTTGAACTCGGCCTTATATTCCAGGTGCGGCCGGCCGGAGATATCCATGGCGCAGCGCGCCAGGCACTCGTCCATCGGCAGCATAAAGCCGAAACGAGCGATGCCGCGCTTGTCGCCCAGCGCCTTGTGCAGCGCTTCACCCAGCGCCAGTGCGGTATCTTCCACCGTGTGGTGATCGTCGATATACAGATCGCCGTTGACCTGAATGTTCATGCGGAAGCCGCCGTGGGTGGCGATCTGATCCAGCATATGATCGAAGAAACCGACGCCGGTCTTGATCTTGCTGTCGCCTTCGCGATCCAGCCAGACATCCACTTCGATCTGCGTTTCCTTGGTGGCGCGGTTAACGTGCGCATGGCGATCGCGCTGGGTCAGTTGGCGGGTAATCGCCGGCCAGTCCAGAGCGCCGCGCTGGTACAAAAGACCCTGAATGCCCATATTTTCCGCCAGCTGGATATCGGTCTGGCGGTCGCCGATCACATAGCTGTGTTCGCTATCGACCACGCCCGGCTGCAGGTAACGTTCCACCAGCGCGGTCTTTGGCTTGCGGCACTCGCAGTTGTCCGCCGGCAGATGCGGGCAGATCAGCACCTCTTCAAAGCGAATCCCTTGCGAGCTCAGGAGCTGCATCATCAGGTTGTGCGGCGGATCGAACGTTTCCTGCGGGAAGCTGGCGGTGCCGAGCCCGTCCTGATTGGTGATCATCACCAGGGTATAACCTGCCGCCTGCAGCGCCAGCAGGGAAGGGATCACCGCCGGCTCCAGCGCCAGCTTATCCAGGCGATCGACCTGGAAATCTTCAGGGGGTTCGGCGATCAGCGTGCCGTCGCGGTCAATAAACAGATATTTCTGGCTCACAGTGGCTCCTGGCGAGTCGTGGTGGTTCCGGGCAGCGGGCGCAGCGCGTCAATCACGCGCTGGCATTCATCTTGGGTGCCTATGGTGATGCGCAGGCAGCCGGACAGCCCAGGCTGTTTGTTTTGGTCTCGTAAGATAATGCCCTGATCCCACAAGGTTTTAAACACATTGCTGGCGGCGGTGAAGCGTACCAGCAAATAATTGCTGTCGCTGGTGAAGACCTGTTCGACGCAGTCGCACGCTTCCAGCGCTTGCTGTAGCCACAGACGGTTGCCGGCAATCTCGCCGACGCGCTGACGCATCAGGCGCAGGCCTTCGGCGCTGAGCGCCTGGGCGGCGATATCCGCCACCGGGCTGGAGAGCGGGTAGGGGGCGATCACCTTCAGCAGCAGAGCAATCAGATCCGGGTTCGCCAGCGTAAAGCCGCAGCGCAGTCCGGCCAGCGCAAAGGCTTTGGACAGGGTACGCAGGATCGCCAGGTGCGGATAATCACTGAGCCAGCCGGCTACGCTGGCCTGCGGGCAAAACTCGATATAGGCTTCGTCAACCGCCACAATGGCTTTGCCTTTGGCCATCTCCAGCAGCGCACGCAGCGAATCCGGGTCCAGCAGGTTGCCGGTCGGGTTGTTCGGGCTGCAGACATAAATCAGTTTGACGCCGTCGAGGTTGGCGGCAATCGCCGGCAGATCGAGCTGCCACGCTGCCGTGGTTTGCACGGTGCGGTGCTCGACGCCAAAGGTTTCGGCGCTGACGCCGTACATGCCGTAGGTCGGCGGGCAATATAAAACGGCGTCTTTCCCCGGTTCGCAGAAGGCGCGAATCAGCAGTTCGATACTCTCATCCGCGCCGCGGCTGACCAGCACCTGATCCGGGCTGACGTCGGCATACTCGGCATAGCGGGCGATCACCTGCGCCGGCTGACACTCCGGGTAGCGGTTCAGGTTTGCGGCTGCCGGCTGAAAGTCGGGCGCCAGCGGATACTCATTGGCGTTGAGCCACACGTCGCCGCTGCCGCCGAGACGGCGCGCCGACTGGTAGGGCGTCAGATCGCGCACGTTCTGGCGCGCCAGATTTTCAATGCTCATGCTTGCTCCTTCAGCGCGGCGACGCGCAGGGTCACGGCGTTTTTGTGGGCGATCAGCTGTTCGGCGGCGGCCAGCCGCTCAATGGTGGCGGCCAGATTCATAAAGCCCTGCGGCGTCAGTTCCTGCACCGTCATGCGCTTTTGGAAATCCGCCAGCCCCAGGCTGGAGCAGGTGGCGGTGTAACCGTAGGTCGGCAGCACGTGGTTGGTGCCGGAGGCGTAATCGCCAGCGGATTCCGGCGACCAGTCGCCGAGAAACACCGAGCCGGCGCTGGTAATGCTGTCGACCAGATCGCGCGCGTTGCGCGTCTGAATGATCAGGTGCTCCGGGCCGTAGCGGTTGCTGATGCTGACGCATTCGGCCAGATCGCGCGCCACAATCAGACGGCTGGCGGCCAGCGCCTGACGGGCGGTTTCCGCACGCGGCAGCGCCGCCAGCTGCTGTTCTACCGCTTCCGCCACCGCCCGCGCCATCGCGGCGTCCGGCGTCAGCAGAATCACCTGCGAATCCGGGCCGTGCTCCGCCTGCGACAGCAGATCGGAGGCGACGAACGCCGGCGTGGCGCCGCCGTCGGCGATCACCAGCACTTCTGACGGGCCGGCCGGCATATCGATCGCCGCGCCGTCGAGACGCTGGCTGACCTGGCGTTTGGCTTCGGTGACGAAGGCGTTGCCCGGCCCGAAGATTTTATCGACCTGCGGTACGGACTCGGTGCCGAACGCCATGGCGGCAATCGCCTGCGCGCCGCCGACCTGAAACACTTCCTGCACGCCGCACAGCTGCGCCGCATACAGAATCTCATCGGCGATCGGCGGCGGCGAGCACAGCACCACGCGGCGGCAGCCGGCGATGCGCGCCGGGGTCGCCAGCATCAGCACGGTAGAAAACAGCGGCGCGGAGCCGCCGGGGATATAGAGGCCGACCGAATCAATCGGCCGCGTCACCTGCTGGCAGCGCACGCCCGGCTGGGTTTCAACATCAACCGGCGGCAGTTGCTGCGCATTGTGGAAGGTGGTCACGTTGCCGACGGCGACGGCCATCGCCTGCTTGATATCATCATCTAACCGGGCGGCGGCCGCGGCAATCTGCTGCGGCGTGACGCGCAGGGCGTCGACCTCGACGCTGTCAAACTTGGCGCTGTACTCGCGCAGGGCGCGGTCGCCGTTGCTTTTTACATTGTCGAGGATGCCGCGCACCGTGGCGCTGATACTGTCCGAGGCGGAAATTGCCGGACGCATCAGCAGGGCATCGCGCTGTTCGGCGCTGCAGTCGGCCCAGTTGATGGGGGTATTGAAGTCAGCCATGGCGTTACTCCATCATCTTTTCGATTGGCAGCACCAGAATCGAGCTGGCGCCGAGCGCCTTCAGCTTCTCCATGGTTTCCCAGAACAGGGTCTCGCTGCTGACCATGTGCATCGCCACGCGGTTCTGCGCGCCGGCCAGCGGCAGAATGGTCGGGCGCTCGGCGCCCGGCAGCAGCGCAACGATCTCTTCCAGACGTTCGCTTGGCGCGTGCAGCATGATGTATTTGGATTCCCGCGCCTGGATCACCCCCTGAATACGGGTCATCAGGCGGTCGATCAACTGCTGCTTGGCGGCCGGCATGTCGCCGTCGCGCTGAATCAGGCAGGCCTTGGAGCGGTAGATGACTTCGACTTCGCGCAGGCCGTTGGCTTCCAGCGTGGCGCCGGTTGACACCAGATCGCAGATGGCATCCGCCAGGCCGGCGCGCGGCGCGACTTCCACCGAACCGTTCAGCAGGCAGGATTTAAAGCGTACGCCCTGTTTGTCGAGGTACTGTTTCAGCAGGTGCGGGTAAGAGGTGGCGATGCGGGCGTCTTGCAGGCTTTGCGGGCCGGTGTAGTCGGTATCGAGCGGAGCGGCCAGCGACAGGCGGCAACCGCCGAAATCCAGACGGCGCAGGGTGGTATAACGTGGGTCTTCGCCCTGTGCGCGGCGGGTCAGCAGCTCTTCTTCCAGTACGTTTTCGCCGATGATGCCGAGGTCAACCACGCCGTCCATCACCAGGCCGGGAATATCGTCATCACGCACCCGCAGAATATCGATCGGCATGTTTTCCGCGAAGGCGATCAGGCGTTGCTGCTGCAGGTTGATTTTAATCCCGCAGCGCGCCAGCAGCTCCTGCGACTCGTCGCTCAGGCGGCCCGACTTCTGCATGGCGATTCGTAAGCGTGTTTTGTCCAGCATGGTAACCTCTGTTTAATCTGTAATTTTATGAATTTATTGTAAAAAATACTTTTCTGTCTGTCCGGGGGCAAAAAAAAACCCTCGGAAGAAATCTTCCGAGGGCTCTCTCTTACAATCTGCGCGCCGCTGGAAGATTTAAAAACCGTCTCCCAGCACTCATCGCCTGAAAGACTAGTCAGGATGATGGTGATGATGGTGGCTGAACTGAATGCGCGTCATGTGTAATCTCGTTTTAGGTCATGAATAACTGAATTGCTAATTAACCTAAACTATAGGTTATGGAGAGCGCAACTCTTTTTTACGGTCATAAATTTAATTTATTGAAACAGGTTCAGTTATTAGCTATACGCCGGTTGACCTAACCCGACAGGGCGCTGATTGCCACGCTGCCGCGACTGGCGTAGCCTTGATAACCGAAGTGCGCCGTAATCTTCAGGAGAGGAAGAGATGAAAAAAGTCGCCATTGTTGGCCTTGGCTGGCTGGGCATGCCGTTGGCACTGTCATTGATAAGCCGCGGGTTTGAGGTGGTGGGCAGTAAAACCACCCCGGACGGCGTGGAAGCCGCGCGTATGAGCGGTATTGAATGCTATTTGCTGGCGCTGACGCCGGAGTTGGAATGCGAGCCGGACGACCTGGATGCGCTGCTGCAGGTCGATGCGCTGGTGATCACGCTGCCGGCGCGCCGCACCGTTGAAGGCAGTGAAAACTACTTCAACGCGGTGCGCATGCTGGTGGACAGCGCGATGGCCTACGGCGTATCGCGGATTATTTTCACCAGCTCAACCTCGGTGTACGGCGACGCCGCCGGCATGCTGAGTGAGGATTCGCCCGTCAATCCGATAAGCCCTTCTGGCCGCGTGCTGGCGGAGCTGGAGCGCTGGCTGCATGAGTTGCCCAATACTTCGGTGGACATTCTACGCCTGGCCGGGCTGGTGGGCGCAGAACGCCATCCGGGCCGTTTTCTGGCCGGTAAGGTAGAAGTGAAAGGCGGTTCGCAGGGGGTCAACCTGGTGCATCAGGATGATGTGATTGCCGCTATTCAGCTGCTGCTGACGTTGCCGCAGGGCGGGCATATTTATAACCTGTGCGCGCCGCGCCACCCGCAGAAACGCGAGTTTTATCCTCAGTTGGCGGCGCAATTGCAGCTTACGCCGCCGCAGTTCGCGGCAGAAGCGGATCAGCCGGCGCGGCTGGTGGACGGCAGCCGGATTTGCCGGGAACTGGGGTTTGTTTATCAGCACCCGGATCCGGCGCGGATGCCGGTCAGCTAAGCGTGCCGCCTTGGCGCTGCAGATCCTCCAGCAGCGCCGTCAGGGCATCCTCCGTCGGCTGCGGGCGGGTCGCCAGGCTGAGCGTCGCCTGATAGCTCAGCGGCGGGCCGCCAAGCTGGCGCAGCTCGCCCCGTTCCACCCAGCGTGCGGCGTAGTGCGTGGGCAGGTAGCCGACATATTCGCCGCTGAGGATCAGATGCACCACGCTCTCCATATGGAAGGCGACGGCGCCGAGATCGGCGGGCGCCAGCGGGCACAGCTGCTGCGCCAGCAGATAGCCGCGCTGTATCCAGCGTGCATTCTCGATTTGTTCCCGGCCGGGGTTGGGCTGGGTAAATAACGGATGATCGCTGCTGCAGTAAACCGCCTGCGTTTCCGCCAGCCAGGGGCGGTAGCTCAACGCCGCCAACTGCTGGCCGAAATAGCCGATGCCCAGATCCAGCTGGCGGTTCAATAATCCCTGTTCAATTTCGCCCGGCGAGCAGATGCGGCAGTGCAGCTGCACGTCCTGCCGGCGCTGCAAAAACTGTTTGAGCGCCTGGCTGAAGGGGCTGCCGGGCAGCGACGCCAGGTTATCGACCAGCCCGATCTGCAGATCGCCGGTCAGCAGGCCGTTCAGCGACTGGCTGACGCGGGTGAAATCACGGGCGGCGCTGAACAGCGTCCGGCAGGCGATCAGAATACGTTCTCCCTTGGGAGTGAGCATAAACCCCGAACGCCCGCGCTGGCACAGGCGAAAGCCAAGGCGGGTTTCCAGCGTGGAGAGGTGGGTGCTGATGGTCGACTGATTCATCTGCAACGGTTCCTGCGCGGCGCTGACGCCCTGCGCCTGCGCCACCGCGACAAATACCCGCAACAGTTTGAGATCGATATCGCTAAGATTGGTCAGCATCGCCCCTCCGCTCGCCACCGCGTTTAACCATCAAATAACATCCTCATCAGTGCTGAAAACCCCGCCCCAAGCGTCTTCTTATGTCATATAACGGAAATGAAAAGCAATAAGACGTTATAAAGCATCGATTTTATCAATGCTTACATTGGTATCTGAGGATGGTAACTCGCCGATACGCCGGTTAGCGTGTGAATGTTACTTAAATGTTGCAATTACAGCGCTAATGTGAGGAGAAACTATGTTCAACCAACCCCAGGGCGGCAATGAGATGCCGCGCTTTGCCGGCACCCCGACCATGATGCGCCTGCCGGCCGCCGAGAGCGCGCAGGGACTGGATGCGGCGTTTGTCGGCGTGCCGCTGGATATCGGCACCTCGAACCGCAGCGGCACGCGTTACGGGCCGCGGCAGATTCGCCAGGAGTCGGTGATGATGCGCCCGTACAACATGGGCACCGGCGCGGCGCCGTTCGAGCGGCTGCAGGTGGCCGACCTGGGCGATGTGGCCACCAATCCGTATAACCTGGCGGACAGCGTGCGGCGCATCGAACAGGCCTACGACGCCATCATACAGCATGGCTGCATTCCGTTGACGCTGGGCGGCGACCATACGCTGACGCTGCCGATCCTGCGCGCGATGGCGCGCCGGCACGGGCCGGTGGGGCTGATTCATGTGGATGCGCATGCCGATACCAACGACAGCATGTTCGGCGAACAGCTGGCGCACGGCACGACGTTTCGCCGCGCCCATGAAGAGGGGCTGCTGGACGCGCGCCGGGTGGTGCAGATTGGCCTGCGCGGCAGCGGTTACGCGGCCGATGACTTCGACTGGTCGAGCCGTCAGGGGTTCCGCGTGGTGCAGGCGCAGCAGTGCTGGCACCGCTCGCTGGAGGGGCTGATGGCGGAAGTGCGTGAGCAAATGGGCGACGGCGCGGTGTATCTCAGCTTTGATATCGACGGCCTGGATCCGGCATTTGCGCCGGGCACCGGCACGCCGGAAGTGGGCGGGCTGTCGGTCTGGCAAGGGCTGGAAATTGTGCGTGGCTGCCGCGGGCTTTCGCTGGTGGGCGGCGATCTGGTCGAGGTTTCTCCGCCGTATGACAGTTCCGGCAATACCGCGCTGCTGGCGGCGAATTTGCTGTACGAGATGCTGTGCGTGCTGCCGGGGCAGTGAGCCGGCAGCCGTTACGGGCGGAAAACTCATATCTATCCTGATAAGACGAGGGGTCTATGAATCTCGATCTGTTGACCATCGCCATCTATTTTCTGGTTATCGGCGCGGTGGGCTGGCTGGGCATACGCAAAGCCGCCACCAAAGAGGATTATCTGGTTGCCGGGCGCAATCTGGGGCCGGGGCTGTATCTCGGCACGCTGTCTGCGGTGGTACTGGGCGGCGCGTCCACCATCGGCAGCGTCAAGCTGGGTTACAGCTACGGCATTTCCGGCGTTTGGCTGTGCGCATCGCTGGGGGCGGGCATCGTGGTGCTGAGCACCCTACTGGCCAAACCGTTGCTGCAGCTGAAGGTGTATACCGTTAGCCAGGTGTTCGCCCGGCGTTATCACCCGGCAGCGCGGGTGACCAGCGCGGTGATTATGCTGGCCTACGATCTGATGGTGGCGGTCACCTCGGCGATTGCCATCGGCAGTGTAATGCAGGTGATGTTCGGCCTGTCGCTGGTGACGGCGATTCTGCTGGGCGGCGGCGTGGTGGTACTGTATTCCACGCTGGGCGGCATGTGGTCGCTGACGCTGACCGATATTATTCAGTTTATCATTATGACCGTCGGCATGATGCTGGTGCTGCTGCCGATGAGCATCGGTAAAGCCGGCGGCTGGCAGGCGTTCAGCCAGCGCCTGCCGGACAGCTATTACCAGCTGTCGTCGATCGGCGGCGATACCATCATCCTGTTCTTTATGATCTATTTCTTCGGCATTTTAATCGGGCAGGATATCTGGCAGCGGGTCTTTACCGCCCGCAGTCCGACGGTGGCGCGCTACGCCGGCCTGGGGGCTGGCATTTACTGCGTGCTGTACGGCGTGTGCGGCGCATTGATCGGCATGGCGGGAAAAATCGTGCTGCCGTCGCTGGAGAATGCCGACGGCGCTTTTGCCGCCATTACGCAGGCGGTACTGCCGGCCGGGGTCAGCGGGCTGGTGGCCGCCGCCGCGTTGGCGGCGCTGATGTCCACCGCCAGCGCCTGCCTGCTGGCGTCCGCCACCATTACGCTGGAGGACGTCTTGCCGGTGATTCGGCGGCGTCCGGCGGCCGGCCTGCGCAGCGGGCGCTGGATCACCTTGCTGATGGGCGTACTGATGCTGGGGCTGGCGCTGTTGGTGCACGATGTGCTGGCGGCGCTGACGCTGGCCTATAACCTGTTGGTGGGCGGCATGCTGGTACCGTTGGTGGGGGCGATTTTCTGGCCGCGGGCCACCAGCGCCGGCGCGATAGCCAGCATGTTGGCGGGCAGCCTGACGGCGATTGGCTTTATGTGTTATCAGGGCATACAGGCGAACAGCCCGATTTACGGCGGCCTGATCGCCGGCGCGTTGGCGTTTGTGATCGGCAGTCTGGCGACGCGGCCGCAGACGGCGGCGGGGCAGGCGATTTTGTCCAAGTAAGCGACGGAGCGGGGCGGCGTTGGATGATGCCGCCCCGTATCGTTAAGGTCAGACGCGGCTGCCCCACAGATCATAGTCGTCGGCGTGGTCGATTTTCACCTTGACGATATCGCCCACGTTCACGTCGGTTTCGCCGTTCAGGTACACCGCGCCGTCGATCTCCGGCGCATCGGCCATACTGCGGCCAATCGCACCTTCCGCGTCGACCTCATCGATCAGCACCAGCAGTTCGCGGCCCACTTTTTCCTGCAGGCGCTGCGCCGAGATCTGCTGCTGCAGCTGCATAAAGCGGTGGTAGCGCGCCTCTTTGACCTCTTCCGGCACCGGGTCCGCCAGTTCGTTGGCTGCGGCGCCTTCCACCGGGCTGTACTTGAAGCAGCCGACGCGGTCCAGCCTGGCCTGCTGCAGGAAGTCGAGCAGCAGCTGGAAATCCTCTTCGGTTTCCCCCGGGAAGCCGACGATAAAGGTGGAGCGCAGCGTCAGTTCCGGGCAGATCTCACGCCAGCGCTTGATGCGCTCCAGCGTGCGTTCGACCGCGCCCGGACGCTTCATCAGCCTGAGGATTTTCGGGCTGGCGTGCTGCAGGGGGATATCCAGATACGGCAAAATCTTGCCGGCGGCCATCAGCGGGATCACCTCGTCCACGTGCGGGTACGGGTAGACATAGTGCAGACGCACCCAGACGCCGAGGCCGGCCAGCTGTTCGCACAGGCTGACCATGCTGGTTTTGACCGGCTGGCCGTTCCAGAAGCCGGTGCGCTGTTTGACGTCCGCGCCGTAGGCCGAGGTGTCCTGGGAGATCACCAGCAGCTCTTTGACGCCGGACTCCACCAGGCGTTTGGCTTCATCCAGCACCGAGCCGATAGGACGGCTGTCGAGATCGCCGCGCATCGACGGAATAATGCAGAAGGTGCAGCGGTGGTTGCAGCCTTCGGAGATTTTCAGGTAGGCGTAGTGCTTCGGCGTCAGTTTGACGCCCTGCGCCGGTATCAGGCTGGTGAACGGGTTATGCGGCGGCTTCGGCACATAGTGATGAACGTGCGACAAAATCTGCTCGTAGCTGTGCGGCCCGGTAATTTCCAACACCTTGGGATGCACTTCGCGGATTTGGTCTTCTTTGGCGCCGAGGCAGCCGGTGACGATCACCTTGCCGTTCTCATGCAGTGCTTCGCCGATGGCTTCCAGCGATTCTTGCACCGCGCTGTCGATAAAGCCGCAGGTATTGACGATCACCAGCTCGGCGTCATCGTAACGCGGCACCACCTGATAGCCTTCGTTACGCAGTTCAGTGAGGATGCGTTCCGAATCCACCAGGTTTTTTGGGCAACCTAACGAAAGAAATCCAACTTTAGGCGGCTTGCTTGCTACATTGCTCATAGGTCAAAAATAAATCGTTATTATGGTTAGGTTGCGGGATTTTACACCAGGTTAAAAATAAAGCTCCAGTTCTATCTGCAGTGGGCTAAGTGGGCGTCAGGCTTAGAGAAAATTCCTAGCTGAGCGAATATCCATAGGGCCGTGACAGCCTAATAAACCGGCGAACGCCTGATGGCGGAGAATGGATTATCCCCCGCCGGTGAGGACCGTTCCGGAGACACCCGATGCCGCCCATCGCAACATGCTGGGGCATCGTCCTGACGCCCTCATTTTTCAGGGTGCTTACAGCCAGCAGGCCAGCTCTTTCACCACCTCGTTTTGTTTTACCGTCAACAGCGCCAGATTGACGTGCATGGCATTGGTCAGCATTTCACGCATATCGTCGATGGTGACGTCGCCTAAGCGCTTGCCCGCTCTATAGGCGACGCTGTTGACCATCCTGGTTTTGCTGTCCATTTGCCCGCCGTTAATCAATCAGCGTTTTAGTCAGAAAATAGCACTGGTGCTCCAGCGGATAGTTTTCCAATGTCATCTGCACCTGATAGCCCAGCTTCTGGTAAAACGGCCGCGCCTGAAAGCTGAAGGTATCCACGCGGGCATAGCGGCAGCCGCGCGCTATCGCCTGCCGTTCGGCCGCCAGCATCACCTGGCGCCCCAGGCCGCTGCCGCGCTGAGTTTCTGCCACCCACAGCCAGTCGATACTCAGCCAGTTGCCCCAGGTGACGGCGGTCAGGCCGGCTACCACCTGGCCGTCATCGTCTTTGGCGTAAACGCTGAGCGGCTTGCGCAGGCTGGTATCGATAAACGGCCGGTTGTACGCCATCAGCCCCTGGCGCACGGCGTCCAGCGTCTCGTCACTCATGGTTTCTGTTACGGTGATATTCATGCTTGCTCCTTGTGCTTTTCTTAACTTAAGCACAGATAAAGCCAAAGATAAACGGTCAGCCGGCGGCAGCGCGGGTAGGCTGGGCTACACTGAAAAGGCGCTGATAAATAAGGGGGATGCATGTTTCGAATGACCCGAACGACATTACTGACCGGCCTGCTGCTGAGCGGCGGCGTGCAGGCCGCGCCGGAAGTAACCCAACTGCAGGAGCGGCTGGAGTACCCGTGGTCGCTGGCGTTTTTGCCCGCCCAACAGGGGATGCTGATTACCGAGCGGCCCGGCCGTTTACGCCTGTGGCAACAGGACAACGGGCTGTCGGCGCCGATTGACGGCGTACCGCAGGTCTATGCGCAGGGACAGGGCGGCCTGCTGGATGTAGTGCTGGCGCCGGACTTTGCCAGCAGCCGGCGGGTGTATCTCAGCTTTGCCGAAGCCGGGGACGACGGTAAAGCCGGCACTGCGGTGGGCTACGGCCGGCTGAGCGACGATAAGCGCCGGCTTGAGGGTTTCCGCGTCATCTTCCGCCAGCAGCCGAAGCTGTCGGTGGGTAACCATTTCGGCGGCAAGATGGTATTTGACCGTCAAGGGATGCTGTTTGTCGCGCTGGGGGAAAACAACCAGCGGCCGACGGCGCAGGATCTCGACAAGCTGCAGGGCAAGGTGGTGCGGCTGACCGCCGAGGGCAAGCCTGCACCGGGCAACCCGTTTGCCGGCCAGCAGGGTAAAAAGGCGGAGATTTGGGCGTACGGTATCCGCAACCCGCAGGGGCTGGCGATCAATCCGTGGAACGGCGCGCTGTGGGAACATGAACACGGCCCGCGCGGCGGCGATGAGATCAATATTCTGCAGCCGGGGAAAAATTACGGCTGGCCGATCGCCACCTACGGTATCAACTACTCCGGGCAGCCGATTCCGGAGGCCAAGGGGCAATATGCAGCGGGAACGCAGGCGCCGGCGCACTACTGGCAGGTGTCGCCGGGCATCAGCGGCATGGCGTTTTATGATAACCCGCGCTTTGGCGGCTGGCAGCATTCGCTGTTTATCGGCGCGCTGGCGCAGAAGGCGCTGATCCGACTGACGCTGGTGGACAATAAAATCGTGGCGGAAGAGCGGCTGCTGGAGGATCGCGGCGAGCGGATCCGTGAGGTGCGCAGCGGGCCGGACGGTTATCTGTATCTGTTAACCGATGAAAGCAACGGCAAACTGCTGCGCGTAGGGGAAGGCCCGTCAGGTTAACGGCGTCATAACGCCGCTGCGGTAGGCCGGGCGGGCGCAGAGCTGTTGGTACCAGCGCTCCATATTGGGGCGCTCTTGCCGTTCGATCGGCATTTCGAACCAGGCGTAAATAAAGCTGCCGAGCGGTATATCGCCGATGCCGAACGCCTCGCCGGAGAGATAGGGCTGCTGCCCCAGTTCCTGTTCGACGATATCAAAGCACTTTTCCAGCGCGCCGATCGCCGCCTCAATCTTCAGCATATCGCGCTGTTCCGGCAGGGTGCGCACCAATCCCCAAAATACCGTGCGGAACGGTTCGGTCACGCTGGCGGTGTTCCAGTCCATCCATTTCTCCGCAGCCGCGCGCTGTTGCAAATCCTGCGGGTAAAACGGCGCGTCGCCGTATTTCGCCGCCAGATAGCGCACGATGGTGTTGGACTCCCACAGCACAAAATCATCGTCCTGCAGCAGCGGCACCAGGCCGTTCGGGTTGAGCGCGCGGTACTGCTGTTCATTGACTTTGCCATAGGCGCCGCCGGCGTTGATATGCTGGTAGCTTAGCCCCAGCTCGGCGGCGCACCAGCGCACTTTGCGCACGTTGTTGGAATTCTCTCGGCCCCAGATCGTCAGCATGCTATGCCTCCAGATAGACGGTGTGATTGCGTGCTTTATTCCTACGCCACAATCTGGCATTTGTCACCCGGAGTTTACGTCAGCGCGTCCAGCGGCAGATTTCCCAGCCGTTTTGCTGCGCCAGCGTCTGCAACTCGGCGTCGGGGTTAATCACCGCCGCATGGTCGGCATACTCCAGCATCGGCCGGTCGTTCAGCGAGTCGCTGTAGGCGTACAGCTGCCCGAAATGCCGCTGCGGATGCTGCGCCAGCCACGCCTCCAGGCGGATTACTTTACCCTGCTGATAGGTCATGGTGCCGTAGGTGCGGCCGGTAAAGCGGCCGTCGTCCACCTCAACGCCGATCGCCAGCGCGCCGTCGGCGCCCAGCTGTTCGGCGATGGGGGCCACCAAATGCTCGCCGGTGGCAGAGATTACCAGGATGTGGTCGCCGCGGCTGCGGTGCCACTGCAGACGCTCATGCGCCGCGGGGTAGACGCGTGGCAGAATATCACGGCGGATGTAGCGCGCCACCCAGCCGGCGACGGTCTGGACGCTGCGCCCGGCCAGCGGCGACAGCGTGGCCTGCATATACTGCTCCATCGACAGTTTGCCCTGATAATAGTGCTGCATCAGTTGCTGTTCCTGCGTGGCCAGCTCTTCCGGCGCAAACCCCTGGGAAACCAGCCAGCGGATCCACAGGCTGGCGCTGTCTTCATTAATCAGGGTTTCATCCAGGTCGAACAGGGCTAAGTCCATCGGTTTTTCTCCGGTCGGGTGGCAGTGCGCTTAAGGATAGCGGATTCGCCGCTGACGATAAAATTGCGCCGAGCTTAAGGAATATTGATGACGCTGATATGACGGCCGGCGTCCCCGGCCGGGCGGCCGGGGAGCGTGGGGAGGGTAAAGTAAAAAGTTTATTCCGCCAGCGCCTGCTGCAGATCGGCAATCAGATCTTCGGCGTCTTCAATGCCGACCGACAGGCGCAGAAGCTGCGGCGTGATACCGGTCTTCAGCCGCTGTTCCAGCGGAATGGAGGCGTGCGTCATGCTGGCGGGCTGGCCGATCAGGCTTTCCACGCCGCCCAGGCTTTCCGCCAGCGTAAACAGGGTCAGCCGCTGGATGACCCGTCGCGCGTAGTCATCATCGCCGCGTAGCCGCAGTGAAATCATGCCGCCAAACTGGCGCATCTGCCGGCCGGCCAGAGCGTGCTGCGGATGGCTGGTTAAGCCCGGATAGTAGACGTTTTCCACCTGCGGCTGCTGTTCCAGCCATTGGGCGATGTGCAGCGCGCTGGCGCTGTGGCGATCCATCCGCAGCGCCAGGGTGCGGATGCCGCGCAGGGTGAGGAAGCTGCTGAACGGGTCGAGGATACCGCCCACCGCGTTTTGCAAAAAACCGAGCTGCTCCGCCAGCTGCGGGTTATCGCCGACCACCGCCAGGCCGGCCACCACATCGGAGTGGCCGTTCAGGTACTTGGTGGCGGAGTGCACCACCACGTCGAACCCCAGCTCCAGCGGGCGCTGCAGATACGGCGAGGCGAAGGTGTTGTCCGCCACGCTGATCAGACGGTGCCGCTTGGCGATCGCGGCGATGGCCGCCAGATCGGCCAGCTTCAGCAGCGGGTTGGTCGGGGTCTCCACCCAGATCATTTTGGTGTCGGCTTCGATCGCCTGCTCCAGCGCCGTCGTGTCACCCGGAGCGACATAGGTGACGCGCAGTCCGGCCGTGCGGCTGCGTACTTTTTCCAGCAGGCGGTAGGTGCCGCCGTACAGGTCGTCGACCGCCACCAGATGGCTGCCTTGATCCAGCAGTTCCAGCACCGTGGAGCAGGCGGCCAGCCCGGAGGCGAAGGCATAGCCGCGGCTGCCGTTTTCCAGCTCGGCAATCGCATTTTCCAGCGCGCTGCGGGTCGGGTTGCCGCTGCGCGAATATTCATAGCCGGTATGTTCGCCCGGCGCCGGCTGGGCATAGGTGGAGGTGGCATAAATGGCCGGCATCACCGCGCCGGTGGCGTCCGGCGTATAGCCGGCATGTACGGTCTGGGTGGCAAACTTGGTCATAGCAGAGTCCTTGATTAACGGAGTTTTTGGCGCCAGGCGTTCAGAACGTCGGTGCGGGTGATAAGGCCGAGAAAGCGCTCGCCGTCGAGAATGACCGCCACGTGGCCGTGATTGAAGGTCGCCAGCAGCGCCTGCGGGTCGGCGTCTTTTTGCAGCGTCTGCACCTGACGGGTCATGGCCTGTCTGGCCGGCAGGCGAAAGTTGCCGGCGTCGGCCTGCAGGGTATGCAGCAGATCCCACTCATCGATCAGGCCGACCAGCCGATCGTTGTCCAACACCGGCAGTTGAGAGATGTCGTACAGACGCATGCGGGCGTGCACCACCGCCAGCGTATCGTCCGGCGCGGCGGTTACCGCGGCGTTTTCATCGTGGCGGTAAGCGATCAGATCGCGCAGATCGCCAAACTGGGAAGTGGCCAGCAGCCCCTGCTCCTGCATCCAGCGGTCGTTGAACATTTTGGACAGGTATTTATTGCCGCTGTCGCAGACGAACGTCGCCACGCGCTGCGGCTCGGTCTGCGCCCGGCAGTAGCGCAGCGCGGCGGCCAGCAAGGTGCCGGTGGATGAGCCGGCCAGTATGCCTTCGCTCTGCAGCAGCTGGCGTGCGGTGGTGAAGGCTTCCCGATCGTCGATGCGGTAGGCGGCCGCCACCTGGCGAAAGTCGCTGAGCGGCGGTACAAAGTCTTCGCCGATACCTTCTACCAGCCAACTGCCTGCCTCCGTCACATTTCCGCTGTCGAGATAGTCCGCCAGAATGGAACCGGCGGGATCCGCCAGCACAAAACGGGTGGTGGGGGAAACCTCGGAAAAGTAGCGGCTCAGCCCGCTCAGGGTGCCGCCGGAACCGACGCCGACCACGATGGCATCAACGTCGTGATCCATCTGCCGCCACAGTTCCGGCGCGGTGGTGGCGGTGTGCGCCGCCGGGTTGGCCGGGTTGTTAAACTGATCGATATATAAGGCGCCCGGCGTTTCGTCCGCCAGGCGCTGGGCGTAATCCTGGTAATAGGCCGGGTGCCCTTTGCCGACATCTGAACGGGTCAGCACTACGTTGGCCCCCAGCGCACGCAGGTGGAAAATTTTCTCGCGGCTCATTTTATCCGGCACCACCAGCGTCAGGCGGTAGCCCTTCAGCGCGGCGACCAGCGCCAGCCCCAATCCGGTATTGCCGGCGGTGGCTTCAATAATGGTGCCGCCGGGCTGCAGTTTCCCGTCGCCTTCGGCCTGTTCGATCATCGACAGCGCGACGCGATCTTTGATAGATCCACCGGGGTTTTGGTTCTCCAGTTTGATAAACAACCGGCAGGGGCCGGTATCAAAGTGCGTCAACTCCAGCATCGGCGTATTACCGATCGTCGCGAGCGCCGATTGTGCGATGGCCATGTTTTCCCTCCAGAATAATGTGCGTTACTCGCCGTTATTTGGATGATAGCTCTGCCTGTTTGTCCGGTTAAAAGAACAAATAACTGCTATATATGCCATTATAGAATATATTAATTCGATTTTTGGCCGTTCAGGCATAAAGATGTTTGGATGCTTGGCCGTGTAGCCGTCAGTGGGGTGAAAAAACAGCGTCCGGATAGCTTTTTCGACAATTTGCGCGCGAAAGCGTACAGTTATGTAAAAATGCTGAAATTTCATGCTAATCCCTGCAAAAATAAGACGAATCTAATAAACTCTTAGCACAGCCTTGGCCGGGCGATAACCCGTAGCAAGGGAACACGCGGCAGGGCGCGGGTGCCCGGGACCTCTCGCTGATTTGGCTGATGTAACGAGTTTGAACGGTAACGCGATTTCAATAAATTGAATGGACACTCTGGCGACGACATGATGAAAACACATTTAGCTTCTCCGATGAAAAAGCTGACCTTCGGCGTCGGCTTCCTGTTATTGGCAACGCCGGCCGTGCAGGCCGCCGCGCCGCCGGCGGCTCCGCAGGTTGACGCCAAGGCGTTTATTCTGATGGATTACAACAGCGGCGCCATTCTGGCGGAAGGCAACCCGGATACCCGGCTCGACCCGGCCAGCCTGACCAAAATCATGTCCAGCTATGTTATCGGCCAGGCGATTAAGGCCGGCAAAATCAAGCCGACCGACTCGGTCACCGTCGGTAAAGACGCCTGGGCGACCGGCAACCCGACGCTGCGCGGCTCTTCCCTGATGTTTATCAAACCGGGCGATCAGGTGCCGGTGATGGAACTGAACAAAGGTATCGTGATCCAGTCGGGCAACGATGCCAGCATTGCGCTGGCGGATTACGTGGCCGGCAGCCAGGATGCGTTTGTCGGGCTGATGAACAACTACGTCAAACACCTCGGGCTGAAAAATACCCACTTCCTGACGGTGCACGGACTGGATGCGGAAGGGCAATACAGCACCGCCCGCGATATGGCGCTGTTGAGCCAGGCGCTGATCCGCGATGTGCCGGATGAGTATGCGCTGCATAAAGAAAAAGAGTTCACCTTCAATAAAATCCGCCAGGTGAACCGCAACCGCCTGTTGTGGAGCTCTAATCTGAAAGTGGACGGGATTAAAACCGGTTATACCAGCGGTGCCGGCCATAATCTGGTGGCCTCGGCGGCCGAAGGGCCGATGCGGTTGATTTCTGTGGTGCTGGGCGCGCCGAGTGACCGCGTGCGTTTCGGCGAGAGCGAGAAGCTGCTGACCTGGGGCTTCCGTTTCTTTGAAACCGTAACGCCAATCAAGGCGGATAAACCGTTTATCACCCAGCGCGTCTGGTACGGCAAGCAGAGCGAAGTGCCGCTGGGCGTGGCGAAAGACGCGGCGATCACCATTCCTAAAGGGCAGATGAAAAACCTGAAGGCCAGCTATAAGCTGAATTCCGCCACGCTGGAAGCGCCGCTGGCGAAGAATCAGGTTGTGGGCACCATTGATTTCCAACTGGACGGTAAGACCGTCGATCAGCGTCCGCTGGTGGTGATGGAGGAAGTGAAAGAGGGCAACTTCTTCAGCCGCATCTGGGATATGGTAATGATGAAAGTGACCCAGTGGTTCGGCAGCATTTTCGGCTGACCGCTAACGGGGAAATAAAAAAGGGCGCATGATGCGCCCTTTGCGATCAATTACAGGCCACCACCTTGATCGCCAGCCCGCCCTGTGAGGTTTCGCGGTACTTGGCGTTCATGTCCTTGCCGGTTTCATACATGGTTTCAATCACCTTATCCAGGCACACCCGCGGCTCGCTGGTGCGGCGCAGCGCCATCCGTGCGGCATTGACCGCCTTCACGGCGGAAATGGCGTTGCGTTCGATACAGGGCACCTGCACCTGACCGGCCAACGGATCGCAGGTCAGCCCCAGATGATGTTCCATGGCGATCTCCGCCGCAATACATACCTGCGCCGGGCTGCCGCCCATCAGCTCCGCCAGCCCGGCGGCGGCCATCGAGCAGGCGACGCCGACCTCGCCCTGGCAGCCGACTTCCGCGCCGGAAATTGAGGCGTTCATTTTGTAGAGCGCGCCGATCGCGCCGGCAACGAGGAAGAAGCGGCTATAGGAATTGGTATTAACCGGCCGGATAAATTTATCGTAATAGGCCAGCACCGCAGGAATAATCCCGCAGGCGCCGTTGGTGGGGGCGGTCACCACCCGCCCGCCGGCGGCGTTCTCTTCGTTGACCGCAAAGGCGAACATATTGAGCCAGTCCACCACGTTCATCGGGTCGGTGTTGTTCTTATCGCCGGTCACCAGTATGCGGCGCAGGGCGGCGGCGCGGCGTGGTATTTTCATCGGGCCGGGCAGCAAACCTTCAGTATTCATCCCGCGTTCGATACCGGTGCGCATCACCTGCCAGATGGCGGCAAAGTGGGTCTCAATCTCTTCCCTGTCGCGCAGCGCCAGCTCGTTTTGCATTACCAGTCCAGACAGCGACAGGCCGGTGTCTTTACAGTGCTGCTGCAGATCCTGCGCGGAGCGGAACGGATAGGGCAGCGGCAGCGCCTCGGCAGAGGCCTGGCCGAAATGCGCTTCATCGACAATAAAACCGCCGCCGATGGAATAGTAGGTTTTGTCATGCAGCAGCCGCTCGCCGTCGAAAGCGCGGATGCGCATGCCGTTTTCATGCAGCGGCAGGTTATCGCGGTGGAAGTTCATGCTGGTCGCCAGCGGGAAATCCACCTCGTGGCAGCCGTTCGCCAGCGCCAGGCGGCCGGTTTGTTCCACCTGGCGGATAAAACCGGGGATGGCGTCGATATCGACGTCATGCGGTAAATTGCCCGCCAGCCCCATGATAATCGCCAGATCGGTGTGGTGCCCCTTACCGGTCAGGGACAGCGAGCCGTAAACGTCCACCACCAGACGGGTGGCGTCCATCAGCTGCTGATGAGCGATAAGATCGTCGATAAACTGCTTGCCGGCTTTCATCGGGCCGACGGTGTGGGAACTGGATGGACCGATACCGATTTTGAAAATATCGAAAACGCTGACCATAGTCTCGCCTCCTTCTTCAGGTGTCAGGCGGTAAATACAGAATAAGGGAATGGTGCAAGCCGGCGCATGGCGCGCCGGCGGGAGTGTATTTAGCTAAACAGAGAGTACAGGATGGCCGACATGGCGATCAGGCCCATCAGCACCACGAAGGCGTTGCTGATATGGCCGGCGTATTTACGCATCGCCGGTACTTTACGGATGGCGTACATCGGCATCAGGAACAGCAGCATCGCGATAATCGGGCCGCCCAGGGTTTCGATCATGCCCAGAATGCTTGGGTTCAGCGTGGCGACAATCCAGGTAGTGACCAGCATAAAGATGGCGGTGATGCGGTTCAGTTTGCCGCTGCTGATGGTTTTGCCACGGGTTTTCAGCGATTTGCTGACGATGCCGTTGAAACCTTCACGTGCGCCGAGGTAGTGGCCCAGGAACGATTTGGTGATGGCGACAAAGGCGATAACCGGCGCGATGTATTCAACCATCGGGTTGTTAAAGTGGTTGGCCAGGTACGACAGAATAGAGATGTTCTGCGCCTTGGCTTCCGCCAGGTCGGCCGGCGACAGGCTGAGTACGCAGCTGAACACGAAGAACATCACGGTCAGCACCATCATGATGTGTGCGTAGGCCAGAATGCGCGAGCATTTTTTCTCGGCGTCCGCGCCGTACTCTTCGCGTTTCGCCACGGCAAAGGCGGAAATAATCGGCGAGTGGTTAAAGGAGAACACCATCACCGGGATCGCCAGCCACAGCGTCATCATCAGGCCGTGGCCCATCCCGGTGCCGGCGCCTGACAGGGAGACGTTTTCGAAGATAGCGCCGGTCCAGTTAGGGATCAGATACAGCGCCAGCAGCATTAGCACGGCAACAAACGGGAACACCAGAATACTCATGGTTTTGACGATGGCCTGCTCACCAAAACGCACGATAGTCATCAGGCCGACGATCAGAATCAGTGACAAAATGGCGCGCGGCGGAGAGGCCATGCCCAACTGATGGGTAATGAAACTGTCGACGGTGTTGGTGATGGCGACGCTGTAAACCAGCAGGATAGGGTAGATGGCGAAGAAGTAGAGCAGGGTAATCAGCTTACCGGCGCTGATGCCGAAGTGTTCTTCCACCACCTCGGTGATATCTTCGCCCGGATTTTTGCCGGACAGGACAAAACGGCACAGGCCGCGGTGGGCGAAGAACGTCATCGGAAACGCGATGATGGCCATGATAATCAGCGGGATTAAGCCGCCGATCCCGGCGTTGATGGGCAGGAACAGCACGCCTGCGCCGATGGCGGTGCCGTACAGGCCCAACATCCACATGGTATCGCTTTTACGCCAGGTACTGCTGGAACCCGATGCTGCCGAGACAATCGTGCCGGTCTGTGTAGTGTCCATAAATATCTCCGAAGTGAACACGTTAATTTAAAAGCAAAGTCAAAAATTTACGTTAAAGCCGAAAGCCGTAAATCAGTCAACGGCTGCCGGTTAAATCAGGCGTTTCTTGCGGGGATAAAGGAACCTCCCCCTGGTTATTTATTGTGCTAATTATCGTGGCGATGAACTAACACTAAAAATCATGCCGCCCAGGTTAGGCGGAAAATAGAGTATTAACTCGGAAGATTCTTGTCTCCCGTTTTTGATGGCAGAAAGATAGCGATTTCCAGCATAAACAACCGTGATCACGCTCTCAAATGCGATATATATGCGGTAAATACCCATTTTGTTAAAATTTTATTTATTAAATGTTCGCCTTCGTGAAGCATTATGCTTTATTGTGTTTTTTTATTACTGCATGCTTTATCCGGCTCTTTACCGTCATGACCGGATAAAACGCTGCCTGTGCACAGAAGATGAGCAATATATTTTAAGCAGTGGTCGGGATCTAGCTAAAAACGAGGATTAAGCGGGTTTAGTGATGGCGATCACATCATGCTATTAGATGGTGTTTTATTAACGAATTGATTATTAACGTATAAATTGGATTTTTTTGTGTTGGTGCAAACAGGAGGAATGGTTTATTCCCGGCAGGGAATGCTTAATCATTCATCATATAAATTTGTGCTGTTGGCGCCACGGTTGGTAATAAATCACTTTTTTGGTGTTATACCGACCAATTATCAACGATCGAAATCAGGCGAAAAATTCACCGCCCGCTTATGCCGTCGTACACTATTTTGTCATTATTCCGCGCAGAGAAAATAATAACTGCCGTTACCGGTTGCAATTTATTAACGTATTGGCCAATCAGGATGGGATTAATGGTAATTTAATTGCGGATAATTTGTACTAGAGGGCCGCTGAGCCGTGCTCAGCGGCCTGAACGGCTCAGTAGCGAAGGGGGATGGCGTGCTGATTGAAGAAATCGCTGAATTCGGCGTCGGGGCGCTGGTCGGTGATCACTTGGTCAAACAGGGTCAGCGGGCCGATGCAGGCCGGCTTCACCTTGCCGAATTTGCTGTGATCGGCCACCAGCACCTTACGTTGCGCCGTCGCCAGCGCCCGGTGCTTCATATCCAGCTCGTCAAAGTTAAAGCAGCTGGCACCCTGCTGCAGGCTGAGGCCGGCGGCAGAAATAAAGGCGATATTGGGGCAGATGCTGTCCATTTCGTTGCGCTGGCCGATACTGCTGAATATGTAGTTATTCGGCTTGAATTCGCCGCCGCACAGGATCACTTTACACTGCGGTTTATCCTGCAGGGCCAGGAAGGTGTTCAGCGAGTGGCAGACGCCGGTGAAGGGCAGGTCGTCGGCAATGGCGTCGATAATTGCCGGCGTGGTGGTGCCGCAATCAAAGAACACCGTATCATTTTCAGCGATCAGCGGGGCGGCCAACAGGCCGATGCGCCGTTTCTCACTCACCTGCTTGGCTTTTTGGTCAGAAACAAAGTAATGGGTCACGCCGTTGTTGCGCGGATCGGTCACCACGTAGCCGCCCAGCAACACCACCGCCGCAGGTTCGGCGCTGAGATCGCGACGGATGGTCATTTCCGATACCCCCAGCAGCGCTGCGGCTTCTTTTAAGTGGATCTTGTCAGAACGCTTTAACACCTGGACTAATCGATTGATGCGTTCTTCGCGCCGCGTTTCCATTCGTTGCTCCCGTCGGTTTAGAGATAAAGAGATATCCGTGGCGGCCCAGGGCCAGATACAACAATGCGGAGCAGTGCGTACTACGCATTACCCCGCATCAGTCAACAAATGCGCCCGGTTACTGCAAGTGCGCCGGGGGCGTTGCTATCAATAGCTGCCGGCGGCGGCCTGCTCGCCGGATACGATGGCTACGCCGGAACTGGTGCCGATACGCGTGGCGCCGGCTTCGATCATCGTTTTGGCGGTCGCGCGGTCGCGTACTGCGCCGGAGGCTTTCACGCCCATTTCGCTGCCCACGGTAGCGCGCATCAGTTTAACGTGCTCTTCACGAGCGCCGCCGGTGCTGAAGCCGGTTGAGGTTTTGACAAAGGCGACGTCAAGTTCACGACACATTTCACACACTTGCACGATTTGCGCGTCGCTGAGCAGGCAGGTTTCCAATATTACCTTCAATGGGATAGCCGCGCAAACCTCACGCACGGCGGCGATATCGGCTTTGACATCCTCCAGCATGCCGCTTTTCAGCCAGCCGACGTTGATGACCATATCGATTTCCTGCGCGCCGGCGGCAATCGCCGCTTTCGCTTCAAAGGCTTTGGTGACGGTCAGGCCCGCGCCCAGCGGGAAACCGATCACCGAGCAGACTTTCACCGTGCTTTCCTGCAGTAACTGTGCAACCAGCGGGACGTAACCGGAGTTCACGCATACCGCGTAGAAATTGTGCTGCTGCGCTTCTTCACACAGTTTGCTGATTTGCTGCTCGGTGGCGTCCATCGCCAGCAGGGTATGGTCGATGTAGCTGGCGTAATCAATGTTTTCGCTAGTCATTGCGCTTCCTCTGAATGGTTAGTGCTGAATGTTAGAATAATAACATCCACTGCCCGTAATTATAGCCATGATTCGAGTTTTTACCACATTTTTAGCGGGATTTTGTTATTTAAATAACATGGCGGTGCTGAAGGGAAGAAACCGGCAGGGGGATATAACGGCGGGGCCAACGGCCCCGCGCGGGATTACTCTTTGATCCACCCTTTACGGATAGGGAAGGCGAACAGGAAACGGTACAGGCGTTCCAGCCGGGCGGCGATCGCGCTGCCGAACAGGTTCCACACCAGCTGCGCCACCAGGCAGCCCACCATACCAAGCAGGAAACCACCTACCATATCCAGCGGCCAGTGTACGCCAAGGAAAACCCGCGACCAGGCGATGGCGACGGCGATAACCATCAGCACAATGCCGGACCACAGCCGGTGCCAGCATAAAAATGCCATGGCAAAGGTGAATATGGCGGTACCGTGATCGCTGGGGAAGGAGCTGTCCGGCGCATGATGCAGGAAAGTGTAGCCGATGCCGGCGACGAAGGGGCGTTCGTGCGGCAGCAGCATACCGATGGCGGCAGAGGTAAGAATGGCGAACGCCAGGGCAATGGTGGTTTTAGCCACCACTTCGCGCTGTGAAACCAGCGCGTCTTTCGGCCCCCAGAACCACAGGCCGACGATCAACAGCGGAACGATGGCGATCACATCGCGCGCCAGGAAGATCGCGACATCGAGCGACCATTTGGGCGAGGCCGGGGTCGCGTTAATCCAGGCGAAAAGAAGATAGTTCAACTGCTCCATGATATTTACCTCGTCTTGCGGCGAACAATGCCGCTAACCCACCAATAAACAGCCAATTGGCTGAACCAAACCCACCAACCTGCCCACAGGTTATGGGAAAAAAAGTGTGCGCCGCGCATCACCTGACCAAAGCCCATCAGCAGCCCCAGGGCGATGCCGGCGCCCCAGCAGGCATAAGCCACTTTCGGCCGCCGGGGATAAAACAGAAAAAACAGCGCCATCACGGCAAAGCCGCTGGAAGCGTGCCCGCCGGGAAAGCAGCGGCCGGGACCGGGGTTGGCCGGCAAGGCGCCAAACAGCGGATATGACATCGCCTGCCCGCCGTATTGCACCAGATCCCACGGACAAGAGTGCGCGCTGGTGGACTTCAGGATGCCGACCACCAGTGGTCCGACGCCGACCAGCGCCATGCACAGGATCAGCCGGGCATGGCGCCGGTAAATACCCCACAGCAGCGCCAGCACCGAGGCGGCGATCACGCCGATCTTCAGGAGGCGGTGGTTGATCGCGTCCAGCCAGGCGTTATGCTGCCAGGGGAAATGCCCGCTGGCGCTGTCGAACCAGCTATTGCTGATGGCCCAATCCAGGCTTTCATCACGCGACAGCCATAAAAATAGCAACCCACTGACAATTAAGCTAAAAACTTGCCAACGGTAAAAGGATGGCGCCAAGGAGTAAATAGAGCCATTCTTAAAGTGTTTGGCCGTTGAGGGTTGATTTAATAAAGATTGGGATGGTTTTTCGGGCGCCATGCGTCAGCCTGTCGTTAGTCATCGGTCAGATTACGGTAAATCCCCCGGCTTAAGAAAACCTTAGTGTGGCAATATATTGAGTATGCGAATGGTTTTTATTCTGTCATTTATCATCGTTTCAGTGGTTATTCCTTTTGATTTATCAATGTAAAGAAGATTAAACCATTGGAAAGTGTTGCTATAGTGTATTAGTTTATGTCTGGTTTTCAGTATGAATCATAGGGAAAGAACATGAAAAAGATCTCCTTGTTAGTAGCCGGCATGATGATGGCTGCTTCTGCCGGTGCGGCGACCAACGCGACTGAAAAGGCCGACATCAGCCAGCAGCCGCTGGAAAAGATTGCCCCTTACCCGCAGGCGGAAAAAGGCATGACGCGTCAGGTGATTTACCTGCCGAAACAGGAGCATGAAGAAAACTATAAGGTTGAGTTGCTGATCGGTAAAACGCTGCAGGTTGACTGCAACCATCATGGGCTGGGCGGCAAGCTGGAAAGCAAAACCCTGTCCGGCTGGGGCTACGACTATCTGGTGCTGGATAAACTCTCCGGCCCGATGAGCACCATGATGGCCTGCCCGGACAACACCAAGCGCGAAGCCTTCGTGACGGCAAATCTGGGCGATGCCGCCATGCAGCGTTACAACAGCCGTCTGCCGATCGTGGTCTATGTGCCGCAGGATGCGGAAGTGAAGTATCGTGTCTGGAAGGCTGAGGATGCGGTCAGCGACGCGGTGAAGAAGTAACTGCCTTGCCGGCGCGTATTTATCGCTCCAGCTAAATGTGAGGCGGGCCTTGTTCCCGTCTCCGTTTCCTACCGATGCATATCAGGCTAACGCGCCGATTCTTTTCAGCAGTTCCGGCTGCTGCAGCTGTAGCGCCATCCACGGGGAAAACACCTGAGGAACGGCGTTAATGGCGCCTATCACCTGTTCGATACCGACCCAGGCATACTCCATCACTTCAAGCGGATTAGGCTGCGGCTGCGCATCGCTGCGCGCGACGTAGATTGGGCAAAATTCATTTTCCATCACGCCGGAGGCATCGGTGACGCAGTACTGGAAGTGGGAAACCACCAGTTCCGGCAGGCTGATGGTCAGGCCCAGCTCGAAGGCGGCGCGACGCGCTATTGCATCGCTTTGGCTTTCACCGGGCTGCGGATGGCCGCAAAACGAGTTGCTCCAGACGCCGGGCCAGGCGGTTTTGTTAAGCGCCCGCCGGGTAATCAGCAGTTCCCCTTTGCGGTTAAGCACATAGCAGGAAAAGGCCAGATGCAGAGGCGTCTGATTGGTATGCACCACGGCTTTATCCATTGTCCCACTCTGATGGAAATGCTCATCCAGCAAAATAACCTGCTCATGATGTTCAGGCATGGTTTTCTCCATGGTGTGCTCGGTTAACGGCTGATATACACGGCAATAATGGAAATACACACCAGGGTGTACCAGTATTCCCACAGTCGGTAGGTGAAATGGTCATAGCGGCTGTCGGCATCTCTTTTGCAAAGACGCGCTGAGACGAACAATAAAATAAGCGCGGATCCTATCTCAAACAGGGACAGGGCGCTAGCGTTGCCGCTCTGTTCACCGGGCATAAACAGCGTGTAGTGGGCAATAACGATGGAAAGCAGATAGGCGACGGCAATGATTATTTTTCCCTTGCGCATGCCGTACACCAGCGGAAAGGTTTTTCTGCCGATGCGCGCGTCGCCTTTAATGTCCCTGAAATCCTGCGTGGTGATCATATAGCTGGTCATCAGCAACAGCGGCAGCAGCCAGTCGGCAATCTCCCTGAACGGCACGCCGGCGTTGTGAGCGGCGACCGGCAGCTGCGTCAGTATGCCCAGCGAAACAAAGACGTTCTTCAACAGCCAGTTATTGCTCCACGGCGTATAGCTGTATACCAGTGAGCACAGTATCCAGAACAGCACCCAGCCAATCACGCCGAGGTAAAGACCATAGGCGAAAAACAGCAGGGCGAGAACGGCGGCGCGGATTTTGGCCGACTTCAGCGTGATGACCTGGGCCGCCAGCGGACGGTCCGGCTTATTGATTTTGTCTTCTTCAATACCAAATATCTGGCTGTTGATATCGGCGATATAGATATGAAAATAAGCATAAATAAAGGTAGCCAGAATACTGGATATTATTGCCTGCGTTCCCATCCCCCGGGCGAGGCAGAGCGACAGCGTAAATAACGTTGGCGCGATAATGCCGATCCAGACGTTGTTCCTGACAAAACGCCAGGATAACCACAGCTCAAACACCGCGTCCCGGCGTTTTTGGATGCTGACATTTTCAATCATGCTGCATCCTTGGCAAAGCGGCAGACGTGCGGTGCATAGCGGGAGTCTCTCATGGCGGAAATGCGGATGATAAAACATTTAGTTTAGAAATATTTATGTGTCAAGCTATCCCGGGATGGGATAATGAATCTGATTATTATTTGAACTGAAATGAAAATGATACCGGGGAACCTGTGCGCTGGGTGGAAGGGGGCGTCTTGAGCAGTGCGATTGCTGGCTACCGGCTGATATAAAAGGCAAACATGGAAATACACACCAGCGTGTACCAATATTCCCACAGGCGGTAGGTAAAATGGTCATAGCGGCAGTCGGCGTTTTGTTTGCACAACCGCGCTGCGACACATAATAAAATTAACGCGGATCCGCTCTCGAAGAGCAACAGCGCGCCGCTGCTGCCGTTTTCACCTGGGATAAACAGCGTATAGTGGGCGATAACGATAGAGAGCAGGTAAGCCAGCGACAGGGCGATCTTGGCCGCACGCATGCCGTAAACCAAGGGAAAAGTCTTCCTGCCGATGCGTGCATCACCTTTTACATCGCGGAGATCCTGCGTAGTGATCATATAGCTGGTCATCACCAGCAGCGACAGTAGCCAGTGAGCAACTTCTATGAACGGTACGCTGGCGTTGTGGGCGGCGACCGGCAGCAGCGTCAGTATGCCCAGCGCGACAAAGAGATTTTTCAGCAGCCAGTTATTGCTCCACGGTGTATAGCTGTACAGCAGGACGAACAGTACCCAGAGCAGGGTCCAGCCAATGACGCCGAGGCAGATGCCGTAGGCAAAAAACAACAGTGTGAAAATGACAGCCCTGATTTTCGCCGACGCCAGCGTAATGATTTTTGCCGCCAGCGGGCGATCCGGCTTATTGATTTTATCTTCTTCAATGCCAAATATCTGGCTGTTGATATCAAAGACGTAGAGGTGAAGATAGGCATAAACAAATGATGCCAGGGTGCTGATGGCGATTTCCATACCGGGCAGACCTTTGGCTGCACAGAGCGCCAAAGTAAACAGTGTCGGCGCCACGGCGCCCGCCCAGATATTGTTTTTGACAAAGCGCCAGGACAGCCATAGTTCAAACATCACCCCGCGACGTTTTTGGATGCTGATATCTTCAGCCATATTGCATCCCCGGCGAAGCGATAGACGCATGGCCCATAGCGCGACTCTCATCTTGTTAACATAAAATTTATCACAGTTTTAGGTGAGTAATATTTATGTGTCAAGCTATCCCGGGACGGGATAATGAATCTGCTTATTATTTGGCTTGTAGCGGTAAGAAGACCGAAAAAACTACGGGAAGGAAAGGGAAAAGCAGCCATGCAAGGCTGCTTGAGCGGATTATTGACAATCGTCGGTAATTTTTACCAGGGCTGCGTTGTAGACCGCGGCGTTGTCAGCGGCAAATACGGCGATGCCCTTCACCAGCTTGCCGTCCTTCAAGGTGCCGGTGGTTAATGCCTCATCAACCGTATCGAGCTTGAAGGCCTTGTTATCCGGCGAGTAGGCCTTCAGGCAAAGTGTTGATAAATCGATATCGTCTCCGGACAATTTTGCCAGGGCGACGTCAAAGGTTTTGGTGTAGGCGTCTTTGCCGCCAATGGATATGGAGCCGGTCGACTTCTCTGTCGCATATACCGCAATATTCCCAGGGGTAGCCGCGTTTGCCGCGAAACAGAAGCCGGCCAGGGCGAGAGATGCAACCATCGTAGAAATTTTCATAGCTAGTCCTTTATGTTGATTTATGTCTCAGTCACACACTACGTATGCAGGATACGTTTCTTAATGATATCCGGTCTGGGTTAAACCGTGGGTAAAAGGGGGGGGGGACTGGGTTATGTGACTTATCACTGAAAGCGCTCGATGTTACGTCACATTCAGACTCATACAATCCATCCGGGAAGTATTCTTATCAAAAACGCATAGATAAACAGCACAATTTATCTATTATACAACCAAGCGTTCGATACCTTATGTGCAGTCGGCAATGGCTGATTGTTATTCGAAAAAATTGACGACCTTAACGCTACCGAGTGTGAATGCCTGTATGGGCAGGCGGAGTCGCTGCAAAGGAACCGATGCAAAATGTTTTCCAGCTTGAAGTTGCTGTATATCACCGATGATTTAATTTCACCTGATGAATTTCCCCGGATAATCAGTCCTGCCAGTGCATGCCATGAACTGTCATACATGCCGGAAAGCGATATTCTGTCACTCTTCACCGGTTTTAAAGGTGGCGAGCGGATACGCCGTGAAATCGGTTTCACTCATGAGGGAATGAGCTCCAACCTACGCGGAAAGGTGCAGAGTGCCTTGCTGATAGGCGACATTGTGGCGATTGAAACCCGTCCGGGCGTACTGGCGACGATAGGGCCATTTTACGCTGACACGGAAGGCTATCTGAGACCGCAGGGGCGACAGGAACCCAACTACCGGGTGGATGAGATAATAAGGCGCTATGAGGAGGCCGTGAAGTCTTATGGTGGACGTCGGGCGCGACCGTCAGTTTTTCCGGCACAGGTAGCGCGGGAAAAACCGACACTGGAACCGGATGAGCTGACGAAGGGGGGAAGGGTTTCCCGGGAGGTGGCGGCTGGTTCTATGACCAAAGCGGAGCGTTGGCAGGAGCGAAAATATCTGATTGGGCGAGGGCAGAGGAGTATCTACCCGGATGCTCGTATCGCCTCAGAACGACTGGCCGAAAACAATGTTGCCGTCGAGAAGGCAAAACTGGCTGAGAATGTCTACAAAACAACCAACCCGCTCAGGGATACCCCGGGTGTTCCGGAGGGGTGGAAGGATATCAGTAATGATAATAATGCTCTGAGTAAAATTGGGCTAAAAAGAAAGATGCTCTTTGATAGTGAGGAAACACCTGATTTTCTGGCAAGGGTATATCAACCTGATAGCAGTGTTTTTGGCGACGATATGAATCCGACGGTTGTGTTCAGAGGGTCAAGAGCGCCAGAGTTTCCTGAGGGATCTAGTATTGCAACAAAAAAAGCACTAGATGGCGATCTGTCAGGAATAAAAAATGTAAATGACTGGATAAATAATGGCGCCCAAGCTTCTGGCATAAATTCAGAATATTATAAAAGGGCTGTCGATATTGGGGCTAAAATATCAAAATATCCCAATATTGATATTTCAGGGCATTCATTAGGTGGAGGGATGGCCTCGGCTACATCAATGGCCAGTGGAAAGCCTGCATGGACATTCAATGCTGCCGGACTTAACAGCGGAACTGTTGAAAAATACGGAAGTGAAATCCTTGGTGCTACCAGTAATATACAGGCCTATCGGGTTGAAGGTGAATTATTAACTACACTGCAAGAGGTTAATAACGAAAGTGATTATGCGCTGATAAAAAATTCCCTGCCTGAATCGCTGCAAAAACCGTGGGGAGTAGCGTTACCGTTCACTTTAAAAGAGTGGCTATCGCTTGCATTGCCTAAAGCTGCCGGTATACCGCACACGCTTCCCGGCGGAACAGGAACATTGCTTGACAAACACGGTATAGACCAGACAATAAAGCTGATTGAAGACCAGAAAGATGATGATGTTGCCACTATCAGGGGGAGAATATGAGCAGGGTGATAATGGCAATGGCGTTAATTTTTTCTGTTTTTATGGTGCAGGGGTGTAAGAAAAGTATGGAATATGAACCAAAGGATTTTTTTGACGGCAGCCAGCTGGAAATCGCGCAGCTGATTTATGACGGCGATGAAGCGAAATTGAAGCAGAGGCTTCCATCCGTCAGCAAGGAAGAGCTGAACCGGCCGGCAAAAGCAGAAATGACGCTGTTATTCTGGTCGGTGCTGAACTCGATCTATGATAAAACTGCTCAGGGAAGACTTAGAATTATTACGGATTTGGTTAAGTCTGGCGCAGACCCATTGCAACCAAGATCAAAAGGAGGAAGCAGCCCGGCGGAGTTTGTCCTGAAAGGCGACAAGGGGGTTTGGATAAAAGCGATGCTTGACGGCGGGTTATCTCCTAATGCCAAAGATAAAACCTTTAATGAACCAATTGTATTTGAAACATTAAAAGCGAAAAATACTGAAACTTTAAAAACAATGCTTGAGTACGGTGCTGATATAAATATAAAAGACTCATTGGGCGATACTCTATTGATAGAATCGGTAGATTCTTATTCATTTGACCATGCAATTCTTTTGCTGGAAAAAGGTGCGGACGACAAAATCAAGGGCAATTCAGGGTGGACGATGGGGAATCAGTTGCAACGATTTATAAATAGAGGTCAAGGAGATGCTGATGATAAGGATAAAATTGAAAAAATAAAAGAACTATTAATTAAGAATGGTGGGGATTGGCCGCCTAAACCCGTGGGGGAATAGGGGGTTACAGGAAAAGATGCTGCATTTACATGTGGCATCCCTGCTCAAACAAGATTAAATGATGTTATCATTGGCTTATCGTAAATTTATTTCCCATAAAAATATTATATAACATGATCAAAACACATAAATATCAAATCAGCCTATATGGCATGCTGCTTGGCGCGCTGGCCTTGCTTATTAGCCTGTTTCATTTCAATTATCCGTTAGCGACCAAGCCGCCGCTGGAAGTCAGCGTGGCGGAGAAAGTTTCATCTATCAAAAACGGCATTTTAGCCGGCCTGAAAGGTCAGGAACCGCCGGTGACAGAGAAACGAACTATCGATATAGATAACATACTGAATAGCGCGACCATCGGTCTGGCGATCGTTGCGTTGGTGCTTGCTTTTATCGGAGGGATTCGCAAAGAGAACGGCTGGGGAGTTGGCGGAGCGCTGTTTTTTGGCGGGGGGACGCTGGCCTTCCATGCGATATTGTTCGGCGCCGGGCTGATCTTCAGTATCATCATACTGGTCGCAGTATTATGTTTTCTGTTCGCTTTTTTCCCTGGTTAGCCGGTCGTAACTTTTACGGTCTCCTGCTGCATGGGCGCGAGATCGAAAGCACCATCGCACGTGCTGACGTCAGCCTGTTGCATCGCTCTCCCCCTGAACTGGAGCGAGATTTTTCCCGACCTTCCAGTGAGTTTCCCAGGCAAAATGCTTTCCCGGTGGTTTTCAGGCAACAAAAAACCCGATAATCTTGAACCTAAAAAGGCGGGATTATCGGGCTCCACAAAATGGGGACATCAAAGAAAAGCAGTGGCACTAATTAAGACTACCACCCGATCGAAAAGTTCTGCCGAATGATAAAAATTTCAAAAATATTTCGCCGCTAAATTTCCTCTGCGCCCGCGCCGTCAGCCCAGTATCCCCGGCCATAGCACCACAATCAGCGAACCTGCCAGCGTTAACAATACGTTAGCAATGGCATAGGTGCCGGCGTAGCCGAGAGCGGGGATGTTGCTGCGGGCGGTGTCGCTGATGATGTCCATCGCCGGGGCGCAGGTGCGTGCGCCCATAATTGCGCCAAACAGCAGGGCGCGGTTCATGCGCAACACGTAGGCGCCGAACAGGAAGCAGAGCACCACCGGCACCAGGCTGACGAGCAGGCCGGCGACCAGCATTTGCCAGCCCACGGCGCCCAGGCTGTGGCCGATACCGGCGCCGGCGCTCAGGCCGACGCCGGCCATAAACACCATCAGGCCGAACTCTTTCACCATATTCAGCGCCCCCTGCGGGATATAGCCGAAGGTCGGGTGGTTGGCACGCAGGAAGCCGAGCATGATGCCCGACATCAGCAGCCCGGCGGCGTTGCCGATGCCGAACGAGAAGTTGCTGAACTGGATGGTGATCTGACCAATCAGCAGGCCGATAATAAAGAAGGCGCAGAAGGCCAGCAGATCGGTCACCTGGCTGTGGATGGAGATAAAGCCGATCTTCTCCGCCACGCTTTTCACCCGGCGCGCGTCGCCGCTGACCTGCAGCACGTCGCCTTTATTCAGCACGATGCTGTCATCAATCGGCATTTCAATCTGGCTGCGAATCACCCGGTTCAGGAAGCAGCCGTGGTCGGTCAGTTTCAGCTGGCTTAAGCGCTTGCCGACCGCATTGCTGTTTTTTACCACGATCTCTTCGGTGACGATACGCATGTCGAGCAGATCGCGGTCGAACACTTCCTTGCCGTTACGGAAGCTGGGATCCAGGCGCGCATGCGCGTCCGGGTAGCCCACCAGCGATATTTCGTCGCCGACCTGCAGCACGGCGTCACCATCCGGGTTGGCGAGAATACCGTTGCGGCGGATGCGTTCGATATAGCAGCCGGTCTGGCGGTAAATGCCCAGTTCGCGCAGATTTTTGCCGTCTGCCCAGGCCACCAGCTCCGGACCGACGCGGTAGGCGCGGATGACCGGCAGATAGACTTTACGCTGGCTGTCGGTATCCAGGCCGCGCTCGCGGGCGATTTGCTGCGCCGAGGTCGGCAAATCCTGGTGCTGCAGCTTGGGCAGATAGCGCGCGCCGAAAATCAGACTGACCAGACCAATAAGATAGGTTAACGCATAGCCCAGGCTAAGATGATCCTGTGCGGACAGCAGCGCCGGTCCGTTGGTAATGGTATTGCGCAGCGTATCGCCGGCGCCGACCAGCACCGGTGTCGAAGTCATGGAGCCGGCCAGCATACCGGCGGTCAGGCCGATGTCCCAGTGGAACAGCTTGCCGAGGCCGACGGCCATCACCATCGCCGTACCGACCATCACCAGCGCCAGCATCAGGTAATTTTTGCCGTCGCGGAAAAAAATCGAGAAAAAATTCGGCCCGGCTTCGACGCCGACGCAGAAGATAAACAGCATAAAGCCCAGGCTGAGCGCTTCGGTGTTAATGGCGAAGTTGTGCTGGCCAAGCAGCAGGGAGACGACCAAAACGCCAATGGAACTGCCGAGTTGCACAGAGCCAAGGCGAAGTTTTCCGAGGCAGAGCCCCAGGGCGAGTACCACAAACAGCAACAGGATGTAGTTGCCGTTTAACAAACTAGCGACGTTTATGTTCACAGGATGTAACTTATTGTTTACCAGTAAGTGCTTGATATGGCTGGCTATAAAAGATAAATTCAGCCATATAAATAGTTGGATAAAAACGATACCCATCGCCAACCCGCGAAAGGTGCATCGCTTCCTCGATCAGCGGCATTATTCTAGTCTCTCTGACGCAGGACAGCCAGCATTAAGCTGAAAATGAACGCTGCCTTTTGCATTTAACTCTCTTTTTACCAAGGAAAATTTGTCGGCTCAGGCCGCCGTGGTTCGCGTGCGTCGTCGTGATATGGCGCCCGTTGTTGCATTTCTGGGAGGAGCAGGATGGTTAGCTATCGGTATTGGGGCGGGTTCAGCAGCTGTTTTTTGTTGTTCTGCCTGATCTTTCTTGGTCAGAATAATTCGCTGGAGCAGCCGCATCATGGCGAAACCGGCCTGTTGCTGTTTACCATTCCCGGCTTTATCGCCAGTTACCTTGCCAGTAAAAAACGCCTGATCTGTCCGCTGCTCGGCGCGTTGTGCGCGCTGCCGCTGTGCCTGGTGGTGCGCCACTTCTGGCTGATGTCGACCCAGTCGTTCTGGCAGGAGTTGGCCTACGCCACCAGCTCGGTATTCTGGTGCCTGTGCGGTGCGCTGCTGTTTCTCTTTTTCCGCAGCCTGCGCCAGATGTTACAGCTCCGGCAAAGAACCCTCGGCAATAAAAAAGGCGCCTGAGGCGCCTTAATATAGAATGTGAACCGGCTTACTGGAACAGGTTCAGGTTTTCTTTCGCGTATGCTTCAAACTCGGTGCAGCCGCCAATGTGCTGTTGATCCAGGAAGATCTGCGGCACGGTTTCTACCGGCTTACCGACGGTTTTTTCCAGATCGGCCTTGGTGATGCCTTCCGCGTGGATATCAACATAACGGAAGTTGAAATCGTCACGTTCTTCAGTCAGTTTTTCCGCCAACTCTTTCGCACGGACACAATAAGGACAGCCAGGACGCCCGAAGATTACTGCAAACATGAGATACTCCTCGTTGTTATTCAAGAATTTACCGCTATTGCAACGACATCCCGTCGGTCAGAAAAAGACCTCAGTCAACGCATTACTCAGGTGCAATGGCGCCTACTATGCCTGTTGGCGTTGCTAAAAAAAAGCAGGATTTGCCTGTTAATCTGATTTACGCCGCCTATCGGATGGCCTCGTCGGCAGGAATTCACTACACTGTGCGCAATATGTCTGGAGATGAAAACATGCGTTCATTTGGTGAGTTACCCCGCCCGATATTGGTGCTGGAAGGGCTGGGGATCGTGCTGCTGATTCTGGCTTATCTGAGCATTCATGGCTATGTTCAGTTGCCGGGGGCGCTGTCATCGCAGGCTGCTGCGGTGGCGATGATTTTCCTCGGCGTGGCGCTGATGCTGCCGGCGGCGGCCCTGCTGGTCTGGCGCGTGGCGCATGGGTTCGGCCCGCTGATGCGCGGCGGACTGCCGCCGGAAAACGATCGGCGCAAGCCGCCGCAACAGCAACAGAAACGCGATCCGCGCGATTAAGCGTCGGTGGCGATTTGGGGTGACGAGATAAATTGAACATTGTCATTCTTTCGTGTGACAGCACGTTGTACTCCTGCCGGCGCCTGCGCGCCGCAGCGGAACGGCGCGGGCACCGCGTTGAGGTGATCGATCCGCTCTCCTGCTATATGAATATCAACCCGGCCGCGCCCACCATCCACTATCGCGGCCGTCAACTGGCGTGCTATGACGCGGTCATTCCGCGTATCGGCTCCGCCATTACCTTTTACGGCAGCGCCGTGCTGCGGCAGTTTGAACTGCTGGGCTGTTATTCGCTGAATGAGTCTGCCGCGATTACCCGGGCGCGCGACAAGCTGCATTCCCTGCAGTTGCTGGCGCGTCAGGGGATCGATCTGCCGATTACCGGCTTTGCCCACTCGCCGGATGATACCGGCGATCTGATCGAACTGGTCGGCGGCGCGCCGTTGGTGGTGAAACTGGTTGAAGGTACACAGGGCATCGGCGTGGTGCTGGCGGAAACGCGGCAGGCGGCGGAAAGCGTGATTGATGCGTTTCGCGGGCTGAAGGCGCACATTCTGGTGCAGGAGTACGTGCGCGAGGCGCAGGGACGGGATATTCGCTGTCTGGTGATCGGCGGACAGGTGGTGGCGGCGATCGAACGTCAGGCTAAGGCGGGGGAGTTCCGTTCCAATCTGCATCGCGGCGGCACGGCGCGCAAGGTGAGCATTACGGCGCAAGAGCGCGCAGTTGCCATCAAGGCGGCGACGACGTTGGGACTGGATATTGCCGGCGTCGATATTTTGCGTGCCGATCGCGGCCCGCTGGTGATGGAGGTGAATGCCTCACCCGGACTGGAGGGGATAGAAACCGCCACCGGGCTGGATATCGCCGAGATGATGATCGCCTATATTGAACAGCGTGCAGCACGCGGTATTTGCCCTGAAATTAAGCTATAACCAGTAAAAAATAAGGGAGTAGCGCTATTTACCCGTGTTTTTTACATGGCTAAGCGCGCCTTTATTGAATTAAGCCTGATTGATCGTGGCATCATGGATGAATATTCCGTAAGCTATGCGCCTTTCGCGTTTTTGAATATTGTGAGGCTGGTACCCTATGGATTCACTCATCGTCCCCGATTTGGCGTTATTACGACGTTGGCTGGACCAGTTGGGCATTTCATTTTTTGAATGCGACTCCTGCCAGGCGCTGCATCTGCCGCATATGCAGAATTTTGACGGCATTTTCGACGCCAAGATCGATCTGGTGGACGGGGTGATCCTGTTCTCCGCGCTGGCGGAGGTGAAGCCGACCGCGCTGATCCCGCTGGTTGCCGACCTCAGCCAGATCAATGCCAGTTCGCTGACCATCAAAGCGTTTGTGGATGTTCAGGACGACAACCTGCCCAAGCTGATCGTCTGTCAGTCGCTGAGCGTGGCCGTCGGCATTACGCTGGAACAGTTCGTGCACTTTATGCAGCAGGGCGAAGAGCAGGTCTCGATGGTGATTCTTGAGGCGCGCGCCAACGATCTGCTGTTTATGGGCGAGGGCGAGGAAGAAGAAAATCCGGCCGCCGCCATGCGCCAGCCGATGCTGCACTAATTCTGTCTTTGACGACGCATCGCCCAGTATGGCGATGCGTTGACGCTACCCCGTTATCCCTCTATTGCCAATCTTCACGTTACATCGCGATCGTGCGTTTTATCCTGGCCTGCCGTAGCTGAATCCTGTCAAACCTGCTATTTTTTGTAATTATTATTGCAAATGAATTAACTGGCTCTTATACCGATTATTACTGATATTTCATCGCGGAATACGGATATGTCAGAGATGCTGAAAAGCAAGCAGGGAACCCTGAGAGCGCAAACGGATGTCCCAGTGGCGGTATTGATCGCCGGTACGGCAATGGTGGCGATTAAATGTATTAGTATCCTACTGCTGCTGGGGGAGCTGGGGCTGTCCGGCCTGAGCGAGTTTGTCAGCACCAGCGCGCAGGCCTGGGATTCTACGCTGATTTTTCTGGCCGGTATCGTAATGCTCTGCCTGCAAATTTACTGCGGCTTTGCCGTGATGCGCGGTAAAAATGGTGGGCGCTGGGGCTATGTGGTCTGTCAGGCGCTGGTGGTGGGCTATCTGCTGTTGGCGACCATCGGCAGCGTCTTTCCCGAGGTGTTTACCGTGGACGGCGAAACCAACACCCAGATTATGCATACCCTGATTCTGGAAAAAATCCCCGACGTGGTGATTCTCGGGCTGCTGTTCCTGCCGGTGGCCAGCCGCCGCTATTTTTCCCGTCGCTGAGGGCCGCGCGGATAGCGTCAAGAAGGTTGGGGATAAGGGCGTAGGGTGCTAAACTCTGCGCCCTTATTTTTTTATTCGTCGATCCCTACGGTTAATCTATGCATTGCGCGTTGTATACGGCCGGCAGTTGCCGTTCCTGTCAGTGGCTGGAAAAGCCTTATCCGCAGCAGCTGGCTGATAAACAGCAGCATCTGCAGGCCCTGCTGTCCGAACGCGAAGTCGGGCAGTGGCTGACGCCGGTTGCCGGCGCGCTGAGCGCATTCCGCAATAAGGCGAAAATGGTGGTCAGCGGCAGCGTGGAGCGCCCGCTGCTGGGGATGTTGCACCGCGACGGTACGCCGGTCGATCTGTGCGCCTGCCCGCTGTATCCCGCCAGTTTTGCGCCGATGTTCAACGTGCTGAAAACCTTTATCGCCCGCGCCGGGCTGACGCCATACAACGTGGCGCGCAAACGCGGCGAGCTGAAATATCTGCTGCTGACGGAAAGCACCGGTAACGGCGGGGTGATGCTGCGTTTTGTTCTGCGTTCGGAGAGCAAACTGGCGCAGCTGCGCGCCGTGCTGCCGTGGCTGCAGCAACAGCTGCCGCAGCTGCGGGTGATTTCCGTGAATATTCAGCCGGTGCATATGGCGATTATGGAGGGCGATCGGGAAATCATCCTGACCGAGCAACAGGCGTTGGAAGAGTGCTTCAACCAGGTGCCGCTGTATATCCGCCCGCAGGGCTTTTTCCAGACCAATCCGCAGGTGGCGGCGTCGCTGTATGCCACGGCGCGCGACTGGGTGCGTGAGCTGGGCATCGACAGCATGTGGGATCTGTTCTGCGGCGTCGGCGGCTTCGGTTTACACTGCGCACAGCCGGAAACGCGTCTGACCGGGATTGAGATCAGCGCGGAGGCGATTCGCTGTGCGCGCCAGTCAGCGGCGACGCTGGGACTGCAGCGGGTTGATTTCCAGGCGCTGGACTCCACCCGTTTCGCCACGGCGGAAGGAGACGTGCCGCAGCTGGTGGTGGTGAACCCGCCGCGACGCGGCATTGGCAAGGAACTGTGCGATTACCTGCAGCGGATGGCGCCGGACTATCTGCTCTATTCCAGCTGTAATGCACAAAGCATGGCGCAGGATATGGCGCAGCTGCCGGGGTATCGGGTTGAACGGGTGCAGCTGTTCGATATGTTCCCGCATACCGCGCACTACGAGGTGCTGACGCTGCTGGTGCGGGAGAAGTAATCAGCCCGGCGAACCGGGCTGCACTTGCGTTTACTGCGGGAACCACTTGTTGCTGATGGCCTGATAGGTGCCGTCAGCCTTGATCGCCGTCAGCGCCGCGTTCAGTTTGTCCAGCAGCGCCTTGTTATTCGGACGCACCGCAATCCCCAGGCCGGTACCGAAGTATTGCGCATCGGTGATATGCTCGCCGACCGGCGCCAGCTGCGGGCTGTTTTTCAGCCACTCATTCACCACCGCGGTATCGCCGAAGACGCCGTCAATACGGCCGTTTTTCAGCTCCAGAATGGCGTTCTGGTAGCTGTCGTAAGAGACGGTGTTAATCTCCGGGTGCTTATCCTGCATATATTTCTGGTGGGTGGTGCCGTTTTCCATCCCGACCTTTTTCCCCTTCAGTTCAGCCAGCGAGGTGTACTTGCCTTTCTGCGCGATCACAATCGCCGAGTTGGCGTAGTACGGCTGGGTAAAGCTCACCTGCTTGCTGCGCTCCGGCGTGATGTCCATCCCGGAGATCACCGCATCGAACTTTTTGAACTTCAGCGCGGCGATCAGGCTGTCGAAGGCCTGATTGGTGAAGGTGCATTCCGCCTGCATCTGTTTGCATAACGCTTTCGCCAGATCGATATCAAAGCCGACGATTTGGTTATTGGCGTCTAATGACTCAAACGGCGGATAGGTAGCGGAGGAGGCGAAACGGATGGTGTCGGCCGCCTGAGCGCTGAAGGTCACGCCGGCCAGTACGGCGGCGGCAAGCAGTAATTTTTTCATGCGGAAACTCCTGTCTGAACATTGATTTTATTATCGCCGCCATCGTTTGATTTTTCTGACAATATCCCGAGGAGGGACGCTGACGGTGCTGGCGATAACCATGCCATTGAGTGAATTAATATGCAATAAAAATGATTAAAAATTGTTACTGGCGGGGCGGGTAAGACAGCCCTGCACGGCGGCAGGGCTGGGTAAGCGGGCTTAGTTGCGGCGTTCAAAGGCCAGCGCGCGGCGTTCAACCAGACGCATCAACAGCGTCAGCAGGCCGTTGACCACCAGGTAAACCAGGCCGGCGGCGCCGAAGACCATCACGTCATAGGTGCGGCCGTACATCAGCTGGCTGTAACCCATCACTTCCATCAGCGTGATGGTGTAGGCCAGCGAGGTACTTTTAAACACCAGCACCACTTCGTTGGAGTAGGAGGATAGGGCGCGCTTAAAGGCGAACGGCAGCAGAATGCGCATCGACTGCCGGCGCGACATGCCCAGCGCTTCACAAGACTGCCACTGGCCGGCGGGAATGGCCCGCACCGCGCCGTAAAACAGCTGCGTGGTATAGGCGGCGCTGTTCAGCGCCAGCGCAATCATGGCGCACAGCCAGGGCTGCGACAGCAGATTCCACAGCCACGGATAGTCGCGGATCGCCGGGAACTGTCCTGGCCCGTAATAGATCAGGAAGATCTGCACCAGCAGCGGCGTACCGGTGAACAGCGTAATGTAGATCTTCACCAGCGACGACAGCAGCGGCGTTTTCAGTGTCAGGATCGCCGTCAGGATCAGCGACAGCACCAGCGCGACCAGCAGCGCCGCCAGCGTCAGCGTCAGGCTGGTGTGCAGGCCCTTGATGATTTCCGGTAAGTATTCCAGCATCAGACCGGCCCCCGCTCAAAACGTGTGGTGCGCAGTTCGATCCGCTTGAGAATAAACTGGCTCAACAGGGTGACCAGCAGATAGATGGCGGCGGCGATCACGTACCAGGTGAACGGCTCCTGCGTGCGGGTGGCGATGCTTTTGGTCTGCAGCATCAGGTCGTTCACGCTGATTAACGACACCAGCGCGGTATCCTTCAGCAGCACCAGCCACTGGTTGCCGAGGCCGGGCAGCGCATGGCGCCACATCTGCGGCATAATCAGCCGGAAGAAGATTGCCGCCTTGCCGAGCCCGAGCGCCTGGCCGGACTCCCACTGCCCCTGCGGCACCGCTTTCAGCGCGCCGCGCAGCGTCTGCGAGGCATAGGCCGAATACAGCAGCGCCAATGCGATCACCCCGCACAGGAACGGGCTGACTTCGAAGCTTTCAATGTCGACCTGCACCGGCACGGCAAACAGGCCGAAGTTCAGTTCAAAACCGTCAGACAGCGTCAGCAGCAGCTGTGAGGAGCCGAAGTAGATAAACAGCACCACCAGAATTTCCGGCAGGCCGCGCAGCAGCGTGACCCAGGCGGTGCCGAGCCAGCTGACAAGCTTCCAGCGCGCGGACTCCCACATGGCGAACAGCATCGCCAGGACCAGCCCGAGCGCCAGCGCGCAAACGGCAAGGCCGACGGTCATCCCGGCGGCGGTTGCTAAAGGTTGAATTTCATTCATTGGGATCGATTACTGCTGGAACCATTTTTTGTAGATGGTTTCATAGGTCCCATCCTGTTTGATCTTATCCAGGGCGGCGTTGAACTTGCCCTGCAGATCGCTGTTTTTCTGACGTACGGCGATGCCCAGACCGGTGCCAAAATAGTTTTTATCCGTCACCTTGTCGCCCACTGCGGCCAGTTGGGCGTTCTGCTTCAGCCATTCGTTAACCACGGCGGTATCGCCGAACACGGCGTCGATACGGCCGTTTTTCAGATCGAGCACCGCATTCTGGTAGCTGTCGTACGGTACGGTGGTGATGTCGCTGTGCTGATCCGTCAGGTATTTCTGGTGCGTGGTGCCGTTTTGCACGCCGACGCGTTTGCCTTTCAGCGCGGCGACATCGGCCACTTTACCTTTTTGCGCGATAAACAGGGCGGAGTTGTCGTAGTAAGGTTTGGTGAACAGCACCTGTTTTTCACGCTCCGGCGTGATATCCATACCGGCCATTACCGCGTCAAAGCGTTTGAACTTCAGGCCCGGGATCAGGCTGTCGAACGCCTGATTGCTGAAGGAGCACTCCGCCTGCATCTCTTTGCACAGCGCGTTGGCCAGATCAACGTCGAAGCCCTGAATTTTGTTGTCGGCACCGATAAACTCAAACGGTGGGTAGGAGGCTTCGGTCGCGAAACGAATCTTGTCGGCGGCAGAGGCGGAAACGCTGATGCCGGCCAATACGGCGGCGATTATTAGTTTTTTCATCGCAAACTCCCCTAAAACTGGTCTGGTGTAGAAAAATTAGTGTGATAAATAACTGGCGAATTCGCTGGTTTGCGGCTGTGCGAAGCGGCTGGCGTCACCCTGTTCCACGATGCGGCCGTTTTCCATGTACACCACGCGGCTGGCGGTCTTGCGCGCCACTTCTACCTCGTGGGTGACGATCACCTGGGTAATGCCGGTGCCGGCCAGCTCGCGAATAATACTGACGATCTGCGCGGTGATTTCCGGATCCAGTGCGGCGGTCGGCTCATCAAACAGCAGAACCTGCGGCTCCATCATCAGCGCGCGGGCAATGGCGACGCGCTGTTGCTGGCCGCCGGACAGATGCAACGGAAAGCGATCGGCAAAATCGCTCAGGCGCAGACGCTTGAGCAGTTTGTCGGCACGCGCCATCGCCTGCGCCTTGCTCAGGCCCAGCACGCGGCACGGTGCTTCAATCAGGTTTTGCACTACGGTCAGGTGAGGCCACAGGTTGTACTGCTGGAATACCATGCCGACGTTTTGGCGCAGTTCGCGGATGGCTTTTTCGCCCGGCGCCTGCTTAAAGTCAAACTGGTTGCCGGCGATCTGCAGCTGGCCGGAACGCGGCATTTCCAACAGGTTCAACACCCGCAGCAATGAACTTTTCCCCGCGCCGCTTGGGCCAAGCAGCACTAAGGTTTCCCCTGCTGGGCAATCCAGCGTGATGTCAAACAGCGCCTGGTGTGCGCCGTAAAAGCAATTTATATTTTTTAGTTGAATACTCATGCGCTGGAATTGAATAGACATTGATGCCGCAAATGTTAACTTCCACAGAATACTTATGCAATCATTGTGAGTTAAAATTTATTAATGTACGGCGGGATAGTAAAAGAATAGCACAACATACCGCAGTGCAAGCGGGAAGGGGCGGTTTGTCGCGCAGTGTGTGAAGTGGCTAGCGAATTTGATGTGTTCGCTCAAAAAATGAGCAAAATCAAGGTGGTTAATCGGCCGGCGACGCGGCGCCGGCCCGGGTAGAGCAATCAGTCGTGTTCCAGCACCTGGCGCAGCGTGCCGCTGGCGGCGTGCTGCGGCACGTTCAGGTAGCGGATATCATCCACCACCCAGCAGGTGCCTTCGCGCACCATCAGCACCTCGTTCTGCCACTCTTTGGCGCTGCTGTCGCCATCTTTCTTATAGCTCAGCTGTACGCGCAGCGGGATGTTCTTGGCGTCGGTATTCGGGATGGAAGACGCGCTGGCTACGCTGGCGCTGGTGGCGCCTTCGGCATTGCCGGTGAACAGTGCGCCAGCGCCGGTCTGCGGCGCTGCTTTCTGGTTAGCGCCCAGCAGTTCCTGATACAGAGGCTGGCTCAGGTAAGGCTGCAGTTGCGCCAGGCGGTTGCTGTCCGGCAGTGTGGTACTGCCCTGTTCCAGACGCAGATCGTAAAATTTCTGCGCCACGCTGTCCGGGCCGCCTTCAATGCATGCGCCGCTGCGCGCGCCGATGTCCTTATAAGCCGGTTCTACGGTGGTACAGGCGCTCAGCGCCAGTGCTAAAGGTAAAACAGCCGCAATCGTTTTTGTTTTCATCTCACTACCTTATGTGAAAGTCTCTACCATGAAGAGCAATAGCTTACAGTATAAATGCGTTTTTCAGCCTTGCATTCGTACTCTGTGCCATCCGCTTTCAGAACATACTGTAAAACCGGCGGTCATATTTTTTGCAGGCTTGAAGCTGTATCCGCGTGGGTTACACTGGGTTGTCCGGTTTTTCCCGGTAACTGCAGATAGCGCCTATTATCCTGGCGAGCACGACCATGAATCAAGCAAGGAGTTTTTGATGCAAATTTCTACTACCCCGACCCTGGAAGGGTTCACCATTACCGAATACTGCGGCGTCGTCACCGGTGAGGCGATTTTGGGCGCCAACATTTTCCGCGACTTTTTCGCCGGCGTGCGTGATATCGTCGGCGGCCGTTCCGGCGCTTATGAAAAAGAGCTGCGCAAGGCGCGCCAGATTGCGTTTAAAGAACTGGAGGAGCAGGCAAAGGAGCTGGGCGCCAATGCGGTGGTCGGGGTGGACATCGACTATGAAACGGTGGGTAAGGACAGCAGCATGTTGATGGTCAGCGTCAGCGGCACTGCGGTAAAAATCAGCCGTTAAGATCTGTCAGCCCGGCGCGTGCGCCGGGCTTTGCGTGCCACAAGGAGTGAAGCATGGCTAGATGGATAGGGATCGTCGCGGTGCTGCTGGCGGGCTGCCAGGCTTCAGGGCCGGGCACCACCGTCGACCGCGGCGACTATCAGCTGGAAACGTTGCACCAGGCGAAGGGCGCCGACCAGCGCATTCGTTTTCTGGTGATGCACTATACGGCGGAAGATTTCCATACCTCGCTGAAGACGCTGACCGACGAGCACGTCAGCGCCCACTACTTGCTGCCGGCCCATCCGCGGCGCGAGTACGCCAGGCCGACGGTTTATCAGCTGGTGCCGGAGTCGATGCGCGCCTGGCACGCCGGAGCCAGCAGCTGGCGCGGCCGTACCCAGCTGAATGACACCTCGATCGGCATTGAGATCGTCAACCGCGGCTTCAGCCGCAGCATGTTATTCACCCGCTGGCAGCCTTACAGCGCCGAACAGATTGCGCTGCTGATCCCCTTAAGCCGCGATATTATTCGCCGCTACGATATTCAGCCGGTGGATGTCGTCGGCCACAGCGATATTGCGCCGCAGCGCAAGCAGGATCCCGGCCCGTTGTTCCCCTGGAAAACTCTGGCGGAAGCCGGCATCGGCGCCTGGCCGGAGCAGACGGATGTGCAGCGTTATCTGGCGGGGCGTGACCCTCATGCGCCGGTGGCGCTGTCGGCGTTGCTCGATAAGCTGGCGCGCTATGGCTACGGTATTGACCCGCAGTGGGATGAGCGGCAACAGAAAAGGGTGCTGGCGGCATTCCAAATGCATTTTCGGCCCGCCGATTACCGTGGCGAGCCGGATGCGGAAAGCGAGGCGATTATCGACGCGTTACTGCATAAATACCACGGCTTATAGGCCGTGTAGCTTGCCGTGCTCTTTCAGCCAGCGCGCGGTGCGCATTACGCCTTCTTCCAGCGACACCACCGGCCGATAATCCAGTTCCTGCTGCGCGCGGCTGGTATCCAGCGTCAGGTCGAAGTTGAGCTTGGCGACGCCGTAGTGGGTGAGTACCGGCTCTTTTTCACTTTTGCTGCCGAGCTTTTCCATACCGCGCGCCATCATATCGAGCATTGCGTAGGGGACGGAGCGGATGCGGCACTTCATACCCAGTTCGTCAATTAACAGCTGCACCACGTCATGCAGCGGCCGAGGCTGCTGGTTGGTGATGTTATAGGCGCGGCCGGACGGCGTATCCTGTTTCATGGTCGCCAGCCACATAGCGTGCACTGCGTTTTCCAGATAGGTCATATCCACCATCGCCGCGCCGCCGCGCGGCAGCAGCAGATTGCCGTAGTGTTTGATCATATGCAGCAGGCGCGGCAGCATCACGTTATCGTGCGGCCCGAACAGCCCCTGAGGGCGTAAAATGGTGAAATGGGTCTGCGGGTTGGCGAGCGCCAGCCGCTGGATAACCTGCTCACCGGCCGCCTTGCTGCGGGCAAACTCATTGGCGTAACGCGCCGGGCGGAAATCTTCCGGGATATTGCGGTGGTGGTGGTAGTCGAAGTAGATCGCCGGCGAAGAGATATGGATAAATTGTGAGACGCCATACGCCGCCGCCCATTCGCCCAGCCGGCGGGTGGCGCGCACGTTGGCCAGCTCAAAAGCCTCTTCGGTGCCCCAGGGAGAGGTAAAGCTGGAGCAGTGCCACAGCACGTCCACTTCCGCCAGCATCGCCTTCGCCTGCGAGGAAACCAGATTAGTGAGATCGGCCTGAATGAATTCGGCGCCCATTTTTTCCAACAGGCGGCCCATGGCCCGGTTGCGACCGGTGGCACGTACTTGTATGCCCTGGCGACGCAGATATTCCACGGCGTTACGGCCTAGTCCACTGCATGCACCGGTGACCAATACCTTCATAACAAACTCTTTCTCACCAAAAAACAAAGCGCTGGCGGCGTATTGCCGTTTCCCAGCAAATAAGGTGCCATTCTTTCGTGATTTTGGGCGCTATGCAATCGGAAAGGGACGATCCACCGCGGTAAACTGTGCGGTCGATCGACAAATGAACAACGTTACGGCAAATTGTGGTCTTCCTGCTCCGCCAGCCGGACGATCCGTTTGGCCATGCCACGGAAAATAAACAGGTGGGCCGGCATCATGGCGAACCAGTAAAGCAAGCCGCTAAAACCGGCCGGGTGCCACCAGGCGCGCACGTCGAGGGTACGGCGGTTACCGTAATCCCTGATGCTGAACGTCAGCCGGCCAAGGCCGGGTGCCTTCATGCCGAACAGCAGGGAAAGCGTGCGTTCCGGCTGCAGAGCGATGACCTTCCAGCCGTCAATCATATCGCCGAGCTGCAGCGTCTGGCGCGGCGGGCGACCGTAGATCACCCCGTTGCCGGTCAGGTCGTCCATGCGCGCGCGGATCTGCCACAGCGGGTTGGCGTAGAAGTAGCCCTCTTTGCCGCCCAGCTGCTGCACCACCTGCCAAAGGGCGGCCGCCGAGGCCTGCGTCTCCAGCGTATGGCCGGCCTGTTTCGGGTAAAAGCCGTACCCCGGCCGCCAGCGCGCCCGCGCGGCCGGATCGTAGCCCCAGTCGGCGCTGTCTGTTATTTCCGCTTCGCGCTGCAGGGTCTCTTTCACCGCTTCATCAAAGGTTTGTAGCGACTGCGGAATCAATGCCTGCAGCGGTCGGCCGTCGGCGGGCAGATCGTGCTTTAGCCCCTGGATCAGCGCGCGGGCGATCGAGGTGGGCACCGAGGTGATCAGGCTGATGAACCAGACCGAGATAAGGCGCGTCGGCAGCGGGATCGGGATCAGCCAGCGTCTGCGGCCGCTAATGGCAATAAAACGTTTGAGCATGGTCTGATAGCTGATGTATTCCGGCCCCGCCGCGTCGAAAGTGCGGTGATCGTCGGCCGGGTGCCGCAGCAGTTCACTCAGATAGGTCAGCAGGTTCGGCAGGGCGATCGGGGAAGACTTTGAACGCACCCAGCGCGGCGGCGTCAGCAACGGCAGGTTATAGACCATGTCGCGCATCACTTCGAACGCTGCCGAACCCGGCCCGACGATAATGCCGGCGCGCAGTTCGGTGACCGGAATGCCGCTCTGGCGCAGAATTTCTCCGGTAAGACGGCGGGCAATCAGGTGCGGCGAGCTGTCCTTCTGCGGCTGCAGCGCACCCAGGAAGATCACCTGCCTGACGCCGGACTGGCGCAGGGCGTCGCGCAGGTTCTGCGCCGCCTGGCGCTCTTTTTCAATAAAGTCGCGGCCGTCACCCATACCGTGGACCAGATAGTAGAGCGTATCGATCTGCCACAGCGCCGGCGGCAGCGTGTCCGGCTGACAGACGTCGACGTACTGGCAGTGCACATGCGGCCAGTTTTGCGCCTGCAGCCATTCAAGACGACGGGCGGCGGCGATAACCTCATGCCCCTGCGCCGTCAGGTGGGGGATCAGGTTCTGCCCGATATAACCGCTGGCGCCAAGGACCAGAATACGTTGATGGCTCATCAGCACGACCTTATGCAGTGAAAGTAGGGAACGGTATCCTGAATGCTGTGGGTTATAGCATGCCAAAATCGGGCTATAAATGCACTTTTTGTAGGGATAAATGGCGTATTGCAACGACCCGTCGCAGGCGTCACACTACGCGCCGTTGCTTTAGCTGGAGTGAATCATGCGGCTTAATGCGGTGTGTTATGGTTTGTTGGCGTTAGCCCTGGCGGTTAGCGCATTTCTCCCGCACCCCTGGTGGGCGGGGTTGTTACTGCTGAATGGGCTGACGCTGGCGCTGTATGGCGCCGATAAGCTGGCGGCGATCAAAGCCTGGCAACGGGTGCCGGAGATCACGCTGCTGACGTTTGGCTTGATCGGCGGCTGGCCGGGAGCGCTGTGCGGCCAGCGGCTGTTCCGGCACAAGACGCAGAAACAGCCGTTTAAAACCTGGTTTATCGTCAGCGTCCTGCTCAACGTGGCGGCGTGCGGCGCGGTGTGGTACGCCGTATACGGCCGCTTCCTCTAACCCGCGAGGCTCAGGCGTGCCGTTGTAAAAACTCGCGCCATAGCTCGACCACCTGCTGCAGATCCTGCCGGCTGACGTCGAGGTGGGTGACAAGACGCGTCAGCGGCCCGCTGCCGATCAGCACGCCGCGCTCGCGCATCCACGGGCTGAGCTGCGCCGCCTGTTCGGCGGACTGACGGATATACAGTATGTTGGTCTGGGCGCCCGGTTCGACGATCGTGAGCCCGAGATCGCGCAGCTGCTGTTCCAGCCAGCGGGCGTTGTCGTGATCCTCCTGCAGCCGGGCGACGTTATTTTCTAACGCATAGCGGCCCGCCGCCGCCAGAATGCCGGCCTGACGCAGGCCGCCGCCGGTCATTTTGCGCCAGCGAATGGCGCGCTGAATAAATTCGGCGCTGCCGCACAGCAGCGATCCCACCGGCGCGCCGAGGCCTTTGGACAGGCAGAGGGTGAAGGTATCGCAGTATTGCACAATCTTGTGCAGCGGCACGTTGAGCGCCACCGCGGCGTTGAAAATGCGCGCGCCGTCGATATGCAGCGCCAGCCGCCGCTCGCGGCTGAACTGCCACGCCTGTTCCAGATAGGCGAGCGGCAGTACCTTACCGCTGATGGTGTTCTCCAGGCTGAGCAGCCGGCTGCGGGCAAAGTGAATATCGTCGGGTTTGATGGCGGCGGCAACGTTGTCCAGCGGCAGCGTGCCGTCGTCGTCGGCTTCGATCGGCTGCGGCTGAATGCCGCCCAGCACCGCCGCGCCGCCGGCCTCATATTTATAGTTATGCGCCTGCTGGCCGACGAGGTATTCATCGCCGCGCTGGCAGTGGCTGAGCAGCGCCACCAGATTGGCCTGAGTGCCGCTGGGTAAAAACAGCGCCGCCTCTTTGCCGGCCAGCCGCGCCGCTTCATGTTGTAGCGCGTTGACCGTGGGGTCATCGCCGTAAACGTCGTCGCCGACTTCGGCATTGGCCATCGCCTGGCGCATGGCGCTCGTGGGTTGCGTGACGGTATCGCTGCGGAGATCGATCAGCATGAGTATCCTTGCAATGGTTAAGGGCGACGCAGCAGGCCGCGCCGCCGACAGGGCGGATTAACGCCGCCAGTTGGTTTTGGCCAGTTCGACCACTTCGTCGCCGCGGCCGTTAATGATGGCGCGCAGCATATACAGGCTGAAGCCTTTGGCCTGTTCGAATTTGATCTGCGGCGGCATCGCCAGCTCCTGTTTGGCGGTCACCACGTCCAGCAGCGCCGGACCGGGGTGCGCCAGCATCTCCTGCAGAGCGCCATCCAGCTCTGAGGCTTTTTCAACCCGGAAGCCTTTAATGCCGGCCGCGTTGGCGATGGCGGCAAAATCAGGGTTATGTAGATCGGTGCCGTCGGTCAGGTAGCCGCCGGCTTTCATCTCCATCGCCACAAATCCCAGTACGCTGTTATTGAACACCACCACTTTGACCGGCAGCTGCAGTTGCGCCAGCGATAAGAAGTCGCCCATCAGCATGGTAAAGCCGCCGTCGCCGCACAGCGCCACCACCTGTTTATCCGGCGCGGTGGCCTGAGCGCCGATGGCCTGCGGCATCGCGTTGGCCATGGAGCCGTGGTTAAACGAACCAAGCAGCCGGCGTTTACCGTTCATCTGCAGGTAGCGGGCCGCCCAGACGGTAGGCGTGCCGACGTCACAGGTGAAAATGGCGTCGTCGGCGGCATGGCGGCTGATTTGCTGCGCCAGATACTGCGGGTGAATCGGCTGGCTATCGTTGCAGGTTGCCAGGCTGTCGAGATCCTGACGCGCGTTGCGGTAGTGCTCCAGCGCCTTATTCAGGAATTTGGCGTCGTTCTTGGCCTCCAATTGCGGCAACAGGGCGGAAAGGGTGGTTTTTATATCGCCCACCAGTGCCATATTTACCGGGCAGTGCGCGCCGATGCTGCCGGGGTTGATATCCACCTGAATGATCGTGGCGTTGGTGGGGTAAAAGGCACGGTAGGGGAACTGGGTGCCGAGCAGCACCAGCGTGTCGGCATTCATCATGGCGTGATAGCCGGAGGAGAAGCCGATCAGGCCGGTCATGCCGACGCTGTACGGGTTGTCCCACTCAATATGCTCTTTGCCGCGCAGCGCGTGCACGATCGGCGCCTGCAGCAGTTCGGCCAGTTTCACCACTTCATCATGAGCGCCGGCGCAGCCGCTGCCGCACATCAGGGTAATATTTTTCGCTCCGTTCAGCGTTTCCGCCAGTCGGTTAAGCTCGCTCATCGGCGGCTGCACCAGCGGCAGCGCCGGGGTCTGCCAGACTACTTCGGCGTCTTCCGGCGCCATGCGCAGCGCCACGTCGCCGGGCAGAACCACCACCGATACGCCACGGTTAAGGATCGCCTTGCGCATGGCAATCTCCAGCACGCGTGGCAGCTGTTCCGGGTTGGAGACCAGCTCACAATAGTGGCTGCACTCGCGGAACAGCTCCTGCGGATGGGTCTCCTGGAAGTAGCCGCTGCCGATCTCGCTGGAAGGAATATGGGCGGCGATCGCCAGAACCGGCACGTGATTGCGGTGGCAGTCGAACAGGCCGTTGATCAGATGCAGGTTGCCCGGCCCGCAGGAGCCGGCGCACACCGCCAACTGGCCGGTCAGCTGCGCTTCCGCGCCGGCAGCAAAGGCGGCCACTTCCTCGTGGCGGGTGCCCAGCCATTCAATCGTACCCATGCGGTGCAGGCTGTCGCTCAGGCCGTTCAGCGAGTCGCCGGTGACGCCCCAAATGCGTTTGACGCCCGCCTGGTCCAGGGTTTTGGCAATCAATGTCGCTACGGTTTGCTTCATAGTTCCCCCAGTGATGGTGGTATCCCCGGCGTTTAACTACGGGGATATAAAGGTCTTCTCAGCTTAGCAAGCTTCGGGGATTACAATAGAACGGGATGAGGAATAGTTTTCGCCAATAAGTGCCCCGCGAAAAACGGGGCGCGGGATCAGGCGAGGGTGACGTCGCCGTGCAGTTGGCAGCTGCAGGCCAGTACGTAACCCTGGGCGATCTCTTCCGGCGTCAGCGTCATGGTGCTGCTGGTGGTGTAGTCGCCGTCGAGCACGCGGGTTTTGCAGGAGCCGCAGACGCCGGCGCGGCAGGCGGCGGTTACCGGCAACCGATGGGATTCCAGAGCCGCCAGCAGCGTGCTGCCGACCGGTGCGCGGAACTCACGCAGCGGCCGGCCGATGCGCAGCGCCAGCGTATTGTCCGCTTGCCCGGCGTTTTCCGCCGGCGTGTGAAACTGCTCTTTATGCAGGCGTGCGGGCGGTACGCCCAGCGCCAGGCACAGCTGTTCAACCTGCGCCATATAGGGGACCGGGCCGCAGGTCATCACCCGGCGTTCGGCGATATCCGGTACGTGCTGCCGCAGTACTGCGTCGCTGATGCGTCCGCTGAGAAAACCGGGCTGCGCACGGTGTTCGGCCATCAGCGTCAGTTTCAGCGACGGGTGTGCGGCGCACAGCTGTCGCCACTGTTCGGCGAAGATCACCGCCTCCGGGCTGCGGACGCTGAAGATCACCTGCACATCGCACGCCGGGCGGTTCGCCGCCAGCCAGCGGCACATCGAGATAATCGGCGTGACGCCGCAGCCGGCGGCCAGCATTAAATAGCGTTCGGCGGGGTGCTGCACGCAGCTGAACTCGCCCTGCGCGTCGGACAGCCATAGCGTATTGCCAGGGCGTACTTCCTGCGTCAGCCAACGCGAGCCGACGCCGTCCGGCAGGCAGCGCACGCTGATGCTGAGGAACGGGCTGAGCCCCGGTGAGGAAGAGAGGGTATAGGCGCGCAGGGTATCTTCGCTGTTGCGGATGCTTACCAGCGCGAACTGACCGGGCTGATAAGGGTAAAAATCGTGGCAGATCAGGTTCAGCGTCCAGACGTCGGCGGTTTCCTGCCGGATGGAATGCACCTGCATGCGGTTCGGACACAAAGAATGGGGTTGGGTCATAAGGCACCTCACTGCGGACGGGGCGCATTTTGCCGCCCCGTAAAAATGACGGAATCAGCCCAGAATGGCCTGCAGATCCTGTTGGACGGTGGTGATCGGACGCATACCGAATTTATCGTTGAGGATCGTCATCAGGTTGTCGGTCAGGAAGCCCGGCGCGGTCGGGCCGGTAAAGATGTTTTTCACCCCCAGCGCCAGCAGCGTCAGCAGGATGACGATCGCTTTTTGCTCAAACCACGACAGCACCAGACTGAGCGGCAGATCGTTGACGCCGCAGCCTAGTTTCTCAGCCAGTTTTACCGCCAGCATAATCGCAGAATAGGCGTCATTGCACTGGCCGACGTCCAGCAGGCGCGGCAGGCCTTCCAGCGTGCCGAAATCCAGTTTGTTAAAGCGGTATTTGCCGCATGCCAGCGTCATAATCAGGCAGTCCTGCGGCACCGCGCGGGCGAAGTCGGTGTAGTAACTGCGTTCACCGCGGCTGCCGTCGCAGCCGCCGACCAGAAACACATGACGCAGTTTTTTGCGGCTGACCAGATCGATCACCGTATCGGCGGCGTTGAGCAACGTCTGGCGGCCGAAGCCCACGGTGATCAGGTGCTCTATCTCGCTGTAGGGGAAGCCGGCCATGCCCTGCGCCTGGCGGATGATGGCGGAAAAGTCATCGCCGTCCAGGTGATTGACGCCCGGCCAGCCAACGATGCTGCGGGTCCAGATACGGTCGCCGTAATGGCCGACGTTCGGGTCAATAATGCAGTTGGAGGTCATGACGATCGGGCCGGGGAATTTGGCAAACTCCACCTGCTGGTTTTGCCAGCCGCTGCCGTAGTTGCCGACCAGATGTTTGAATTTTTTCAGTTCCGGATAGCCGTGCGCCGGCAGCATTTCGCCGTGGGTATAGACGTTGACGCCCTGGCCTTCAGTCTGTTCCAGCAGCATGCGTAAGTCTTTCAAATCATGGCCGGAAATCAAAATTGCTTTACCGGCCACCGGCCGCACGTTGACCGAGGTGGGCTGCGGATCGCCATACGCGTCGGTTTCTCCTCGGTCGAGGATCGCCATCACGCCGAAGTTCATGTGGCCGATGGCCATGGCATTGCTCAGCAGGGTGTCGACGTCGCGCGGTTGGGTGCCCAGCCAGGCCATCAGCCCGTGATACTGGGCATAGATCGCGTCATCGTACTGGCCGAGAACGTGGGCGTGCTCCATATAGGCTGCGGCGCCTTTGAGCCCGTACAGGCACAGCATACGCAGGCCGTGCACGTCGTCCCCCACCTCGGCCTTATCCTGATCGAGAGCAAACTGCGCCGCCTGTTGCAGCAGGCTGTCGATATCATCGCCGGCCAGCTGCAGCGCCGCCAGCGGATGGTCAACCGTGACCGACGGTTCCAGCAGACGGCAGCGCGCCGCCAGCGTATCGCGCAGCGCGATGGTCTCCCGCGCGTAGCCGATAATGCGCGCCGAGTCGAAGTTGACGTTGGTCAGTGTGGAAAAGAAAGCGCGCGGGGCGAAGCTGTCGATCTGGTGGTCGATAATGCCCAGCGCGCGCGCCTGCAGCGCCCAGGCGGACAGGCCCTGCAGCGCGGCGACCAGCAGATCCTGCAGATCGGAGGTTTCGGCGGTTTTGCCGCACATGCCTTGCGCATAGGCGCAGCCGTTGCCGGCCGGGGTTCGGATGGTTTGTTCACATTGCACACAAAACATAATCGCGTCCTTTTTAAAGTTGCATTTTAAATGCTTGTTTTGGAGCATAGATCGGCAACTGCCGGGGCAAAAGCGTTTTGTCGGAAAAGTGACGTAAGTTTGATTTAACGCAAAATAGCGTGCGGATGAGAACGATTCCGGGGGGAATGCCCCCGGAAACGGTCAGGAGAACAGGGCGATCAGTACCGGCGCCATCAGGCTCAGCAGGAAGCCGTGGACGATGGCCGGCGGTACGATCTCCAGGCCGCCGCTGCGCTGCAGCACCGGCAGGGTGAAATCCATCGAGGTGGCGCCGCACAGGCCCAGCGCCGTCGAGCGGCTGCGGCGGATAAGCGTGGGGATCAGCATAATCGCCACCAGTTCGCGCAGCAGATCGTTAAAGAAGGCGGTGCTGCCGAGTACCGGGCCGTAGGCGTCGCTGATCAAAATGGCGGACAGCGAATACCAGCCAAAGCCGGAGGCCACCGCCAACCCGGCTTTCACCGGCACCCCCAGCAGCCAGGCCGCCAGCGCACCGCCGGCCAGCGCGCTGATGGCCACGACCACGCCGACCAGCATGCCGCGGCGGTTAACAATGATCTGCCGCAGCGTCATACCGCTGTTGCGCAGCTGAATCCCCACCAGAAACAGCAGGAAAATCAGCGCGTACTCGCTGCCGGCAGTGGCGTAGTGCAGCCAGGGCCACTGCGTCAGGCCGAGCAGGAAGCCAATCAGCACCACGCCGCACAGTTGCAGCGACTCTAACGCCATATGCAGGCGTGAGGGCAGCTTCTCCTGTTTATGCGTGCTGCGCCACGGCAGTTTGCGCTCCAGCAGGTACAGCGCCAACGCGTTGGCGAGGAAGATGCAGAGGAAAAACGCGGCGGTGTATTGGAAGATCAGCAGCAGATTACTGCTGAGGTTTTCCAGAAACGCCAGACTGATGCCCATTAAAAACAGAATAACGTACACCATCCGGCTGAGCAGACGGTTGATGCTCTGGATAAGGCGATGGCTGTGCAGCGGGATAAGGTAGCCGGCGATCAGCGGCACCAGAATGATCAACAGTCCTGAATACATGACGACAAAATTTCCTTGCTCAAATCGCCACGGCAAGTGCCGTGCGACCGCAACAGGCTAATCAAAACCCTCTTCAGAGTAAAGTAGCAGATTTACGCGCGTTTGCTTGACCTGCGGGGGGATTGTTGACCATGCTCAGAGTCGTCATTCGACAGAGAGTGGCGAAGGTTCGCACGGGAGGCGACAGATGTACTTAGAACGCATTGAGATTGTAGGTTTCCGTGGCATTAATCGGCTGTCGCTGACGCTGGATGACAACACGCTGCTGCTCGGAGAAAACGCCTGGGGTAAATCCAGCCTGTTGGATGCGCTGACGCTGCTGCTGGCGCCGGAAGAGACGCTGTACCGCTTCGAAACGCATGACTTCCACTTCCCGCCCGGTGATGAAGCGGCCAAGGAGCGCTACCTGCAGATCATTTTTACGTTCTGTGAGAAGGACATCGGGCATGCCCATCTGCCGCGCTATCGCCATCTATCGCCGCTGTGGGTCAAGGCGGAGGATGGCCTGAGCCGCATCCATTATCGCTGCGAAGGGGAGATGACCGATGATGACACGGTGTGTACCTGGCGCAGCTTTCTGGATGCCGACGGCAACCCGCTGTTGCTGCATCATATCGACCGGCTGGTGCGCAGCATTATTCGCATTCACCCGGTGCTGCGGCTGCGCGATGCGCGCTTTATCCGGCGTCTGCGCCCCAGCTCGCTCGGCGATCGGTTGCCTGCCGATAACGAGGCGCTGGCGCAGCAGCTTGACCAACTGACGCGTGAACTGGTGCGCAACCCGCAGAAACTGACCAATGGCGAGCTGCGTCAGGGGCTGGCGGCGATGCAGCAACTGCTGGAGCACTATTTTTCCGAGCAGGGTTCACACGTCGCCGGGCCGCGACGACAGCGCCGGCAGCAGGAGCAGCAGGCGTGGCGTTCGCTCGATAATATCAACCGCATGGTGGCCGAGCCGAACAGTCGCAGCATGCGGCTGATTTTGCTGGGCATGTTCTCGACGCTGCTGCAGGCCAAGGGGAATGTGAAGCTGGAACCTCATGCGCGCCCGCTGCTGCTGGTGGAGGATCCGGAAACCCGCCTGCATCCGATTATGCTGTCGGTCGCCTGGGGATTGCTGAATCAGCTGCCGCTGCAGCGCATCACTACCACCAACTCCAGCGAACTGGTATCGCTGGTGCCGGTGGTGCACGTCTGCCGGCTGGTGCGCGAGTCCGGCCGGGTGGCGACCTATCGCCTTGGGTCACGTGGTCTCGGGCCGGAAGACAGCCGGCATATCGCCTTCCATATCCGGTTTAACCGTCCTTCTTCGCTGTTCGCCCGCTGCTGGCTGCTGGTGGAAGGGGAGACCGAAGTATGGCTGCTGAACGAGCTGGCGCGGCAGTGCGGGCATAATTTTCAGGCCGAGGGCGTCAGGGTGATTGAATTTGCCCAGTGCGGGTTAAAACCGCTGCTGAAGTTTGCCCGGCGGATGGGGATTGAGTGGCATGCGCTGGTGGATGGCGACGAGGCCGGCAAAAAGTACGCCAATACCGTGCGCAGCATGCTGGACAATCATGAGGATAATGAACGTGACCGTCTGACGGCGCTGCCGGCGGCGGACATGGAACACTTTATGTATAAAGAGGGATTCAGCCCGGTGTATCACCGGGTGGCCTCGGTGCCGGTTAACGCTCAGATGCCGATGCGCAAGGTGATCCTGAAAGCGGTGCACCGCGCCTCGAAGCCGGATCTGGCGATCGAAGTGGCGATGCAGGCGGGCGAGTGGGGCACCGACGCGGTGCCGGCGCTGCTGAAAAAAATGTTCTCACGGGTTATCTGGCTGGCGCGCGGCCGGGCCGACTAGCCGCGGCCGCCGGCCATGCTCTCACCGGGAAAAATGCGCGGCCAGCCCCTGTTCCAGCGCGTCCAGCAGTTGATAGCGGCGGCGGTATTCCGCGCGTTTTTTGCTGGCGACCTCCTCCAGCGGTTTGCGGGCGATGCGTTCCGGCAGCAGGAAGTAGCCGCCGGGCAGCGGCCGGGCCGCCATCGACAGCCAGAACTGGTCATAATCGGCATGCAGCAGGTCGCGCTTTTTGTTTTTATAGCGCCAGTTCTGGTAAATATGACTGCCGTTGCCGACGGCCACCACTTGCTGAATCCCCAGATGGCGCGCCAGGTGGCACACCCCTTCCAGCACCAGCCGTTTGGGGAACAGGCCGTGGCAGGCTTTAGTCGCATGCTGAATCTCGCTGTGCGGCACGTCAACGTTTGCTCCCTGCAGACCGCCGATAAACAGCGTACTCTTTTGCCGGAAATGCATCAGGGTGAAGGTGATTTCCGCCAGCATAATGCCCGCGGCGTTGCGCAGCAGCAGCGTAGTTTCTCCCTCCTTGTTCAGCTTATCGATCGCCGCCAGTTCCAGCGTCACCGTCTCGCCGTTTTTATCCGTCGCGTGGCTTAACACCAGCGGCTGTGTTCCCAGGTGCCCGTGCAGCATTTTCCCCGGCATGCGCTGGGCAATCAGATCGTAGTGGTCGCGCAGCGCAAACAGGCCGTCGAGTTTGCTCATATTGGCCGCCAGATACGGGCGGTGCAGTTTGCACGGCAGGTTGGGCTGCGCGCGCAGGATGGTTTCCAGCAGCGGGTTGTCCGCCAGCGTGTTCATCAGCCCGCTGGTGGTCTGCCAGTTCAACAGAGAACGGCTGAGGAACTTCAGGCGAAACGAGGTTTTGCGCCAGCACTGGGCGGGCGCCATGCTGCCGCTTAGCAGCGCGGTGATTAACCGTTGGCCGTTCATCGGCTGGCTGGCGACGAGCGGAAAGCTGAATTGTGACATGGTGAAGTCCTTGACGATATTGAATGGCGCTATTTCATCAAGGGGTGACTAAACGGCAGTTCAATATTGCCGGTGCGGTATTAGGAATATTCATTATGTTGAGCTGCGGTTTAACGATCGCTGTGTGCCAAGGCTCTGAATGCGATGTTGTTGTGTGGTTAATAGTAGGTTTCCATTTTGTATTAAATATTGCGGCGTCTGTTTACATTGTTATCTCACTCAACGCAGTAAGACAGGAGCAATATATGGACAAGCAAACGCCGGTTACTTATGAAGATGTGATGAGCCGCGGTGGATATACCCCCGTTGGTTATTTTAAAGACGGCTTTTATATTGAATCACATAATCAGGCGCTGTATTTAGAAAGTAGTGATAAATATGTCGCTTGGCGGGGCAATTTGCCATATGAGTTGAAACCAGGCAAGACGCCGGAAACAGATGGAATAAAGGAAGTTGATGGAATGTATGGCTACAGTCCGAATGCCTGGGTAGATGTCAGTAATCTGATGCCGTCGATCCGACTGGATAATATGGTGCTGGTGGAAGATTTCTTCCATTTGGTCACTGACGATGGCGACTGGACGCCGGCGGCCCAGGCCGCGCTTAAGCATGCGTTTGATAATAAGCTTAATAAAGTTTGGTCATTTCAAAGGATGGCGTTTAAATCACCGTTGCGCATTGATAATTGGGGCCGGGGATTGGAAGTACGTTTTGCAAATGTAGAAGCGCATAAAAATTTCCCTGTTTACACGGACTGGAAAAACGCAACGCCACTGATTCTGATTGGCGGAAGTTCCGGGGGTGGGATGGTTGCTCTTGAAATCCATATTGGCTATATGAACGGTAAGACAGTTGCAAATGGCATATCTGTGCAAGGGCCAGGCTGCGGCGGTTCGCGGATTCATATTGGTCGAGCGATTGACTGTAATATTGTGTATGACTGCAGTCGGCAAACGCATCCTTCAGCCTCTAACTTTATTACCGGCGATTATTGGCATCGGGGAAATATGGGAGCTTACTTCGCCAGGGGGACGTCCGGCAAGCAACCTGTTGCAGAAGGGCATAAACTTTCCGTCGGTTTTATTACCGGGATGATTTATGGCGGTTCTCTGTGGAGAAATGGTTCGCAGTATGGGCAGATTTCCGGCGATGCAGACTTCAATGGCCGATATTTATCGGAAGTGACCCTGTCCGGTAATTCATTTACTGGGCTGGAGCGCGGCGCCGAAATTTCTAACGGTACGGCAAGCGGTGAAGTGTTGGCCTTCTATGCACAAACCGCGGGCGTCTATAAAGTTCTGATTATCGAGAAAGTTAACGTGTCCGGCGGTAATAGTTCCTTTGCCACGGGCGATAAGTTGACCTCCGGTTCATGGAGCGGTGAAGTGTCTGCCGTACGCACCGCAGAGCAGGGGCAGCAGTTCTATTTTGATATCATCCTCGATTTTTATGGCAGCGCCTTTGCCAAAATTGATGTGGACTGTGGTTATCTGGGCGGTATTGTTGGCCATTCTCTGCATAGTTGCTCCCTGAACTATAAGAGTTCGTACTCGGCATATACCAACTCGATGAACGGCGCGCAGTGGGTGCATTCCGGTTCAACGATGACGCTGCGGGACAGTTACCTGAATAAAAACGTCTTGGACAGCACCGCTGATTTTGTGGCGCCGGGCGGCCATCTGTTTATGCGCAATTATCGGACCTATGGTTCCGAGTTTGCCGCAACGTTTGCCCCGGGTAAGCCAGTGACTATTCGCCAGTTCAAACATATTGGCAGTACCAATGCCCCGGGTATGAAAGATATTTATGAGGTGCAGATGTTTGGCCCTAATAGCCGGCTAAAGGGGCTCTGTGCAAGTTTTAAAGTGGCGGTATCGGGCGAAGATTTGGAAATTTTTGAGAGTACAGTCACGGATGCTTCCCGGGTGAAAGTTATTCCTGTCGTTGAAAGGGATCAGGAAGAACCGAACAATATTGATAAAATTAAGCTGTTTGTGCAGGTACAGCAGGATTCGCCAAATACCTTCCCGCTCTACTTTACCTTCAACAGAAAGTAACAGGGCGGTAAAACAGCAGGGGTGATCTTTACCCTCAAGACGGCCGGGAGCGATCCCGGCCGTCTTTTTTTCGCGTCGGGAATATGTGATTTGATCGCGGATAATCGGTTATAGTGCGCGTTAATTGACTAAAGAGCGCGCGTAACGGCGGGATGAAATACCGGGATCGTGGGAATTTGTCCGCTGAAGCGTTCACAATGCGCGATCATCTCCGGTAAAAACAAAAGGATATACCACTTTATGAAGTTTATGGGACGTCTACGACGCAGGACGATCGTCATCGTGGGACTGGTGGTTATCGCCGTGGCGGCATTCTGGTTTTTCCGTCAGCCGGCAGCGGTGGACTATAAAACGGTGAAGGTGGCCAAGCGCGACCTGCAGCAAAACGTACTGGCGACCGGTCAGCTGGATGCGGTACGCAAAGTTGACGTCGGCGCGCAGGTCAGCGGCCAGTTGGAAAGCCTGACGGTTGAAATTGGCGATAAAGTGAAGAAGGGCCAGCTGCTGGGGGTGATCGATCCGCAGCAGGCGCAAAACAGCATCCGCGAAAGCGAGGCGATGCTGCGCGAACTGCATGCACAGCTGCAGCAGGCGCAGGCCGAGCAGCATCTGGCGGCGGTCACCCTGCAGCGCAATCGCGCGCTGTCGCGTGTGCAGGCGGTATCGCGTCAGGATTTGGATAAATACACCAGCGAACTGGCGGTGAAAAAGGCGCAGGTGGAGAGTATCAAGGCGCAAATCGCCCGTAATCAGGCCAGCCTGGATACGGCCAAAATCAACCTGGCCTACACCCGCATCGAAGCGCCGATGGACGGTGACGTGGTGCAGATCACCACCCTGCAGGGGCAAACGGTGATTGCGGCGCAGCAGGCGCCGAACATTCTGACGCTGGCCGATCTCAGCACCATGCTGGTGAAGGCGCAGGTGTCCGAAGCCGACGTTATTCACCTGAAGCCGGGGCAAAAGGCCTGGTTTACCGTGTTGGGCGACCCGAACAAACGCTTTGACGGCGTGCTGAAAGACATTCAGCCGACGCCGGAGAAGGTCAACAACGCCATCTTCTACTATGCCCGTTTCGAGGTGCCGAACCCGCAGGGGCTGTTGCGTCTGCAGATGACCGCACAGGTGCACATTCAACTGGGCGGCATCAGCCAGGCGATGGCGATCCCGCTGGCGGCGCTGGGCGAGCAAATTGCCGATAACCGCTATTATGTGGCGGTGCTGAAGCAGGGCAAGGAAGAGAAGCGCGAAGTGACCATCGGCATGCGTAATAATATAGACGTGCAGATTGTCAAAGGGCTTGGGGTCGGCGACGAGGTTATCGTTAACCGCGGCGGCGCGGAGGCCAACTGATGGCAACGCTGCTTGAGCTGAGCGGCATCTGCCGCAGCTATCAGTCTGGCGAACAGACCGTCGAGGTGCTGAAGAACGTGACGCTGAGCATCGACGCCGGCGAAATGGTGGCGATTATCGGCGCTTCCGGCTCCGGCAAATCGACGCTGATGAACATTCTCGGCTGTCTCGATAAGCCGAGCGCCGGCACGTACCGCGTGGCGGGGCAGGATGTGGCCACGTTGAACGGTGATGCCTTGGCGGCGCTGCGGCGTGAACATTTCGGCTTTATCTTCCAGCGCTACCATCTGCTGCCGCATCTGAGCGCCTCGCACAATGTCGAGGTGCCGGCGGTGTATGCCGGGCTGGGCAAAGCGGCACGGCGCGAACGCGCCACGGCGCTGTTGCAGCGGCTGGGATTGGGGGAGCGCGTCGCGTACCAGCCGAGCCAGCTGTCCGGCGGGCAGCAGCAGCGCGTCAGTATCGCCCGGGCGCTGATGAACGGCGGCCAGGTGATTTTGGCGGATGAGCCGACCGGGGCGCTGGACAGCCACTCCGGCGAAGAGGTGATGGCGATCCTCAAGCAGCTGCGCGAGCAGGGGCATACGGTGATTATCGTCACGCACGATCCGACGGTGGCGCAGCAGGCGGAGCGGATCATTGAAATTCGCGACGGCGAGATCATTAACGACTCCCGGCCGGCAGGCATGCCGAATCCGCAGGCCAAGTCATTGGATCTGGCGACGCCGGCGCCCTCCTGGCAGCAGGCGAGCGGACGTTTTCGCGAAGCGCTGGTGATGGCCTGGCGTGCGATGGCGGCGAATAAAATGCGCACCATGCTGACCATGCTGGGGATTATCATCGGCATCGCCTCGGTGGTCTCCATTCTGGTGATCGGCGACGCCGCCAAACAGATGGTGCTGGCGGATATCAAATCGATCGGCACTAATACGGTCGATATCTATCCGGGCAAAGATTTTGGCGATGACGATCCGGCCTATCGTCAGTCGTTGAAGTATGACGATCTCGATGCGCTGCGTGAACAGCCGTACGTCGGCGCGCTGTCACCGACCATCGGCAGCAGCATGCGGCTGCGCATGGGCAATGTGGATGCGGCGGCGAATGTGACCGGCATCAGCGAACAGTTTTTCCGCGTCTACGGTATGACATTCAACCAGGGGAGCGGCATCGACCAGCTGCAGGTGCAGTCGCAGGCGCAGGTGGTGGTGATCGACGCCAATACCAAGCGCCGTCTGTTCCCGCATCAGAAAGAGGTGGTCGGCGAGGTGATTCTGGTCGGCAATATGCCGGCAACGGTGGTGGGCGTCGCCCAGGAGAAGCAGTCGATGTTCGGCAGCAGCAAAACCCTGAGCGTCTGGGTGCCGTACAGCACCATGGCCAACCGGCTGATGGGCAATGCCTATTTTGATTCGATCACCGTACGCATCCGCGACGGCTACAACAGCCAGGAGGCGGAGCAGCAGCTGACGCGCCTGCTGACGCTGCGCCACGGCAAGAAAGACTTCTTTACCTACAACATGGACAGCCTGGTGCAGACCGCAGAGAAAACCACCCGCACCCTGCAGCTGTTCCTGACGTTGGTGGCGGTGATTTCGCTGGTGGTCGGCGGTATCGGGGTGATGAATATCATGCTGGTGTCGGTCACCGAGCGTACGCGTGAAATCGGCATCCGCATGGCGGTCGGCGCGCGTTCCGGCGACGTGCTGCAGCAGTTTCTGATTGAAGCGGTGCTGGTGTGTCTGGTGGGCGGTGCGCTGGGCATCGGCCTGTCGTTCGCCATCGGCCTGCTGGTGCAGCTGGTATTGCCGGGCTGGCAGATAAGCTTCCCGCCGGCGGCGCTGCTCAGCGCGTTTATCTGTTCCACCGGTATCGGCGTGGTGTTCGGCTATCTGCCGGCGCGCAATGCCGCCCGTCTTAACCCGATTGATGCGCTGGCGCGAGAATAAGGACCGTCCGGCGGTGATGAAAAATGCCAGTCACCGATGTGGCTGGCATTTTGGTAGGGCGGCGGCATGCGCCGCCTTCAGGTTACCGCTTCGCTTTCCAGCGGCTCAATCAGGCTGGCGTGGTTGCCCTTCGGGCCTTGATGCACGTCGAATCTGACCTGTTGACCGGCTTTCAGCGTCCGGTAACCATCCATTTTGATCGTCGAATAATGAGCGAAAATATCCTCGCCACCGCCTTCCGGACAGATAAAGCCGAAACCTTTGGCGTTATTGAACCATTTAACAGTACCCGTCTCCATGTTTCTACATCCCTCGCAACGCTATTTTAAGTGAGATGAATAACTGATTTTCAGATGAGCCAAAAAGTGGTTAAAAGACCAGCAGCTCACGAAATTACACTCTAGAACATCTGATCATCACGTCAAGCGATCGGCTTTTGACAAGGGACGGCAGTTCCTCAAAGTTTGAAGCAGGTAACGCTATTGCCATGCAATCGACGTCGATCGCCGCCGTTTTTATCGGCGCTTTCCCTGCGGCGAAGAGAGGGCGAAGATGATAAAATAGTAGAGATCCCCGTTTGAATAACCTGAATGCGCCCCCATATCTTGGGGTAGACAAGAGAAGATGAGCAGCGATGGGCAATAGCAACGATTGGCTGAATTTTGAACACTTGGCCGAAGAAAAACAAATCGATGCGGTAAAACCGCCGTCAATGTATAAAGTTATACTTAACAACGACGATTACACTCCGATGGAATTTGTGATTGACGTTCTGCAAAAGTTCTTTTCTTATGATATTGAACGCGCAACGCAACTGATGCTTACGGTGCACTATCAAGGCAAGGCGATCTGCGGTGTGTTTACCGCCGAGGTGGCGGAGACCAAGGTCGCTCATGTGAACCGTTACGCGAGGGAGAACGAGCATCCGTTGCTTTGTACGCTGGAAAAAGCCTGATTAAGGCAATCTATTGGGGAGGTGCTTATGCTCAATCAAGAACTGGAACTCAGTCTCAACATGGCTTTCGCCAGAGCGCGTGAGCACAGACACGAGTTTATGACCGTGGAGCACCTGTTGCTGGCGTTACTGAGCAACCCTGCCGCGCGAGAAGCGCTTGAGGCATGTACGGTGGATCTGGCGGCGTTGCGCCAGGAGCTGGAAGCCTTTATCGAACAAACCACGCCGACGCTGCCGGCCAGCGAAGAAGAGCGCGACACCCAGCCGACGCTCAGCTTCCAGCGCGTGCTGCAGCGTGCGGTATTCCATGTGCAATCCTCCGGCCGTAGTGAAGTATCCGGCGCCAACGTGCTGGTGGCGATTTTCAGCGAACAGGAGTCGCAGGCGGCCTATCTGCTGCGCAAGCATGACGTCAGCCGTCTGGACGTGGTGAACTTTATTTCGCACGGTACGCGTAAAGACGAACCGGGCCAGGCGCCGAACAACGCGGAAAACCCGATCAACGAAGAGCAGTCCGGAGGGGAAGACCGTATGGAAAACTTCACCACCAACCTCAATCAGCTGGCTCGGGTAGGCGGCATCGATCCGCTGGTCGGCCGCGACCGCGAACTGGAACGCGCGATTCAGGTACTGTGCCGCCGCCGCAAGAACAACCCGCTGCTGGTGGGGGAATCGGGCGTGGGTAAAACCGCGATTGCCGAAGGGCTGGCGTGGCGTATCGTTCAGGGCGACGTGCCGGAAGTGATGGCGGACTGCACCCTGTATTCACTGGATATCGGCTCGCTGCTGGCGGGCACTAAATACCGCGGCGACTTCGAGAAGCGTTTCAAGGCGCTGCTCAAACAGCTGGAGCAGGATCAGAACAGCATCCTGTTTATCGATGAGATCCACACCATCATCGGCGCCGGGGCAGCCTCCGGCGGGCAGGTGGACGCCGCCAACCTGATCAAACCGCTGCTGTCGAGCGGCAAGATCCGGGTGATCGGATCCACCACCTATCAGGAGTTCAGCAATATCTTTGAGAAGGATCGCGCGCTGGCGCGCCGCTTCCAGAAGATCGATATTACCGAACCGACGCCGGAAGAGACCGTGCAGATTATCAACGGTCTGAAAACCAAATACGAAGCGCATCACGATGTGCGCTATACCGCCAAAGCGGTGCGTGCGGCGGTGGAGCTTTCGGTGAAATACATCAACGACCGTCATCTGCCGGACAAGGCGATCGACGTGATTGATGAAGCCGGCGCGCGCAGCCGTCTGATGCCGGTCAGCAAGCGCAAGAAAACCGTCAACGTGGCGGATATTGAATCCGTGGTGGCGCGCATTGCGCGCATTCCGGAGAAAACCGTCTCGGCGAGCGACCGCGATGTGCTGAAAAATCTGGGCGACCGTCTGAAGATGCTGGTGTTCGGTCAGGATCCGGCTATCGAAGCGCTGACCGAAGCGATCAAAATGAGCCGCGCCGGTCTGGGGCATGAGCGTAAGCCCGTCGGTTCCTTCCTGTTCGCCGGCCCGACCGGCGTCGGTAAAACCGAGGTGACGGTACAGCTGGCGAAGGCGCTGGATATCGAGTTGCTGCGCTTTGATATGTCCGAGTATATGGAACGTCATACCGTCAGCCGCCTGATTGGCGCGCCTCCGGGCTATGTCGGCTACGATCAGGGCGGCCTGCTGACCGATGCGGTGATTAAGCATCCGCATGCAGTGGTGCTGCTCGATGAGATCGAGAAGGCGCACCCGGACGTGTTCAACCTGCTGCTGCAGGTGATGGATAACGGTACGCTGACCGATAACAACGGCCGTAAGGCCGACTTCCGCAACGTGATCCTGGTGATGACTACCAACGCCGGGGTGCGCGAAACGGAACGTAAATCCATTGGCCTGATTGAGCAGGACAACAGCACCGATGCGATGGAAGAGATCAAGAAAGTGTTTACGCCGGAATTCCGTAACCGTCTGGACAACATTATCTGGTTCAACCATCTGTCAACGGCGGTGATCCAGCAAGTGGTCGACAAGTTTATTGTCGAACTGCAGGCGCAGCTGGACGCCAAAGGCGTTTCGCTGGAGGTCAGCGATGAAGCGCGCGACTGGCTGTCGGTGAAAGGCTATGACCGTGCGATGGGCGCGCGTCCGATGGCGCGGGTGATGCAGGAAAACCTGAAGAAACCGCTGGCGAATGAGCTGCTGTTCGGTTCTCTGGTGGATGGTGGTTCAGTGAAGGTTGAGCTGGATCCGGATACCCAACAGCTGACCTATCACTTCCTCAGCGCCCAGAAGCGCAAAGCGGATGAAGGCGTGCATTAATCCGGCAACGGTATGATGCGGTAATAAAAAAAAGCGATGCTTCGGCATCGCTTTTTTATGCGCCGGACAGCGCGCAATGAATATGAGTGAGCCCTCTCAGTTTACCTACGCACTTGCAACTCAGTGCTGAACGCTGCGGCGGGGGTAAACGGAAAGGGCTCAGGGCGGGATTTACATCCTCAGCGTCGCCACGGACTGGCGACCGGTCAGCCGATTAACGGCTACGGAAGACAATGCGGCCTTTGCTCAGGTCGTACGGGGTCAGCTCTACAGTGACTTTGTCGCCCGTCAGGATGCGGATATAGTTTTTACGCATTTTACCGGAGATATGAGCGGTAACCACGTGCCCGTTTTCCAATTCAACGCGGAACATGGTGTTCGGCAGCGTATCAAGAACGGTGCCTTGCATTTCAATATTGTCTTCTTTGGCCATCGAATCCTCTAGGTGTAACTACCTTAGTTTTTAACCGGCAAGATAATGCCGAAAAACCCACATTATGTAAAGATGTGTCGGTGAACAATGCACCGTTTCCGCAAATTAGTTTGTCGGTGAGGACGGTTAAACCTGCTGTGGGGGTATCACTTGCGCCGCCCAGCACTCTGCCGCCAACGGTCGGCGCTGAAGCTCGCTGAGCTGCTGTAAAAAACTGCGCCGGGAAATTTCCCTCGCGCCAAGCGAGGCAGTGTGCGCGTTCAACACCTGACAGTCAATCAATTCCCCGCCAAAAGCGGCAAAATGACGGCAAAACGCCATCAGCGCGCATTTTGAGGCGTTGGTGACGCGGCTGAACATTGACTCGCCGCAGAACAGCGCGCCCTGAGCGACGCCATACATGCCGCCGACCAGTGCGTCATCTTGCCAGACCTCGACCGAATGGGCGTAGCCCAGACGGTGCAGATGCAGATAGGCGCGCTGTACCTCCGGGCCGATCCAGGTGCCGTCCTGCGGCCGCTCGGCGCAGGCGGCAATCACCGCGGCGAAGTCATGGTTCAGCGTAATGCGGAACGGGTCGGCGCGCAGGAAGCGTTTGAAGCTGCGGCTGATATGACGCTCGGCCGGGTATAACACCGCGCGCGGATCCGGCGACCACCACAAGATCGCCTCGCCCGGCGAATACCAGGGGAAAATGCCGCGCTGGTAAGCGGCCAGCAGGCGTGGCGCGCTCAGATCGCCGCCAATCGCCAGCAGGCCGTTAGGATCGCGCAGCGCGCCCTCCGCTGAAGGGAAGGCGACGGAGTGCGGCGACAGTTTCACTATGCGCATATCACCTCTTAGCGTCGCGTTACAGCGAGACGTTGCTGATACGTTGGCGGAACTGGGCATAGCGCCCGCGCTGGCGCAGCAGCGTGGCGTGATCGCCTTGTTCGACGATATGGCCGCCGTCCATCACGCAGATGCGGTCCATATGCTCCAGGCCGTACAGGCGGTGGGTCACCAGGATCAGCGTTTTGCCCTGACAGTGCTGACGCAGCAGCGCCAGAATCTGTTGTTCGGTCTCAGCGTCCAGCCCTTCGGTTGGTTCATCCAGCAGCCACAGCGGTGCTGAATGCAACAGCGCGCGGGCGATGCCCAGACGCCGCTGTTCACCGCCGGACAGCTGACGGCCGCCTTCGCTGAGCCAGGCGTTCAGCCCTTCGTTTTCCAGCAGTTTGTCTAGCCCGACCTGGCTCAGCGCCTGTTGCAGAGTTTCGTCGTCCGCCTCCGGCGCCGCCAGCCGCAGGTTTTCACGCAGCGTGTCGCTGAAGACATGCACCCGCTGGCTCACCACCGTGGTCATGGCGCGCAGCGTACTTTCATCGTAGCGGGCTAACGGCTGGCCGTTGAGCAGAATATCGCCGCCGTCGGCGTCCCAGGCGCGCGTCAGCAGCTGCAGCAGCGTGGACTTGCCGCAGCCGGTGCGTCCCAGCAGGGCGATATGCTCCCCGGCGGCGACTTCCAGTTCAACATTCTGCAGTACCGGCTGCGGTTGCCCCGGATAGGTAAAATCAATGTGGCGCAGTTGCAGCGTCGCGCTGGCCGCTGTTGCAGGGCCGGCTACGGGGAAATCGACGGTGGGCTGCTGTTCGATCAGCTGTTTTACCCGGGTGGCGGAGGCGATCACTTGGCCGAGATGCTGAAAAGCGGCGGCAACCGGCATCAGCGCTTCAAACGAGGCCAGTCCGGCGAATACGAACAGCGCGATCAACGCTCCGGGCTGGCTATTGCCGCCGACGCCGCCGGCGGTCAGCCAGAGCAGCAGCGTCACCGTCAGCCCGCCGGCTAAAATCATCAGCGCCTGCGCCATACCGCCTAATGATGCCTGCTGCCACTGGCGGCGCTGCCAGCGCTGTTCAATCTGATCGAGCGTGTGGCGGAAATCGTTTACGGCGCCGAACACCACCAGCTCGGCCTGGCCCTGCAGCCAGGCGGTCAGCCCGGTGCGATATTGGCTGCGCAGGGCGGTCAGTTCGCTGCCGATCGGTTTGCCGGCGGAGTAAAACAGCGGCGGCACCAGCAGCAGCAATAACAGCAGAATGCCGCCGAGAATCAGCGCCAGCGTCTGGTCGACAAAGCTCAGGCCAAAGGTGACGACCACGATCACCACGGCCGCGCTGATCAGCGGTGACATTACCCGCAGGTACAGATGGTCCAGCGTATCAACGTCGGCCACCAGCCGGTTTAACACCTCGGCCTGACGGAAGCGGGCGATGCCGCCGGGCGATAGCGGCAGAATCTTGCTGAAGGTGAAGACCCGCAGGTGCGCCAGCACCCGGAAGGTGGCGTCGTGGCTGACCACGCGCTCGGCGTAGCGGCCGGCGGTGCGGAAGATCGCCGCGCCGCGTACGCCGGCGGCAGGCAGCATATAGTTAAAGGTGAGCAGTCCCGCCAGCCCGGCCAGCGACGAGGCGGCGAGGAACCAGCCGGACAGGGTCAGCAGGCCGATGCTGGCCAGCAGAGTGATAATCGCCAGCACGATGCCCAGCGCAATCAGGAACCCATGGCGGCGGTATAGCGCCAGAAACGGCAGTAAAACGCGCATGATTATAGCTCCCCGCTGCGGTGTGCGATTAAGGTGGCGAACAGCCCCGGCTGGGCGCTCAGGCTGGCGTAGTCGCCCTGTTGAACGATCTTTCCGTTATCCATGACCCAAATCTGGTCGAAATCCTCGGTATCTTCCAGCTGGTGGGTGACCAGCAGGGTAGTTTGGCGCCGTGACGCGGCATTCAGCGCCTGCATCACCAGACGCTCGCTGTGGGCATCCAGGCTGGCGGCCGGCTCATCCAGCAGCAGCAGCCGACGCGGGCTGATTAACGCGCGGGCGACGGCCACCCGCTGCGCCTGGCCGACCGACAGGCGGGCGGCGCTGTCGCCAAGCTCCGTCTGCAGCCCCTGTGGCAACTGCGGCAAGAACTCGCTGACGTAAGCCTGTTCCACCGCCTGCAGTAATTGCGGTTCATCGGCCTGCGGATTACCGAGCAGAATATTGTCGCGCAGCGTTTGCGCCGGCAGATGCGGGTTTTGCCCGACCCAGCCCAGCTGTCGCCGCCAGTTCTCAGCGTTCAGTTCGCGCAGTTCGTTGCCGTTTACCGTCAGGGAGCCGCGGTAGGGCAGGAACCCCAGCAGCAGATTCAGCAACGAGCTTTTGCCCGCGCCGCTGAGGCCTACCAGCGCGATGCGCTGATTAGCGGGCAGGGTGAAGGTCAGCGGCCCTGCCAGTACGACGCCCTGCGGCGACAGAATTTCCAACCGATCGGCGGCCAGCGTGAGCGGGATTGCATCGTCCAGCGTCAGTGTGCCCTGACCGATCTGTTCGCCTTCTGCATTGAGGAAGGTTTCCAACGCCTCTGCGGCGCCGACCGCCTGCGCCTTGGCGTGGTAAAACGCGCCCAGATCGCGCAGCGGCTGGAAAAATTCCGGCGCGAGCACCAGCACTAAAAAGCCGGAAAACAGCGTCACGCCGAGGCCGTAACTGCCGAAGTTCAGATCCCCCAGATAAGAGAAGCCAAAATAGACCGCGACCACGGCGATTGACAGGGAGGCGAAAAATTCCAGTACCGCAGAGGAGAGAAACGCCATGCGCAGCACTTCCATGGTGCGGCGGCGGAAGTCTTCGGAGGAGCGGGCGATCTGCGCGGTTTCCGCCTGCCCGCGGTGGAACAGGCGCAGGGTGTCCAGCCCGCGCAGCCGGTCGAGGAAGCTGCCGCTCAAGCGCGCCAACGCGACAAAGTTACGGCGGTTGGCATCGGCGGCGCCCATGCCGACCAGCGCCATAAACAGCGGGATTAACGGCGCGGTCGCCAGCAGGATCAGCCCGGCGGCCCAGTTAATCGGAAAAACGGCGATTAGGATCAGCAGCGGGATAAACACCGCCAGATACATTTGCGGCAGGTAGCGCGAGTAATAATCCTGCATATCTTCGATCTGTTCGACGATTATCGTCGCCCAACTGCCGGCCGGTTTACCCTGCACCCAGGCCGGGCCAAGCTGCTGCAGTTTGTCCAGCACCTGCCGGCGTATTTCCCGCCGCAGTACCTGGCCGCCAATAAAACCCACCCGTTCCCGCAGCCAGCTGAACAGCGCGCGCAGGACAAAAGCGGCGGCCAGCCAGATAAATGATGAGGTCAGCTGTTCGCGGGGCGTATGGTCGATGATTAAGGCATGGAGCAGTGAAGCCAGCAGCCAAGCCTGCGCTACGATTAACAGGCCGCTGCACAACCCCAGCAGCATGGAAAGGCGCAACCACCGCTTGGCCAGCGTGCTTTGCGTTTTAAGCCATTGGGTCAACTGGTGCTGTCTGGTTTTTTTCATTGGGAGTATCTGCGTCGCCGACGCCTGTTGGTACAGGCCAGGTTAACATGCTGTTAAAAAAGTGTTTTCTTCAACGTTGAAGGACACAAGTGAAGCTCAATGTTACCTCGTCACCGTGCAGGCTGAAAAGAAATAAGGCGGCCTTTTGGCCGCCTTATTTGTCAAGTTAGGTCATGTTTGGCTGGGATCAGCAGACTTCCGCCTGTGCGATGCCGTCGAGATAACGCTCGGCATCCAGCGCCGCCATACAGCCGGTGCCGGCAGAGGTAATCGCCTGGCGATAGATATGGTCCATCACGTCGCCGGCGGCGAACACGCCCGGAATGCTGGTCTGGGTCGCATTGCCGTGAATACCGGACTGCACCTTGATATAACCGTTTTCCAGCGCCAGCTGATCGCCGAAGATGGCGGTGTTCGGGCTGTGGCCGATGGCGATAAATACGCCGGCAACGGCCAGCTCCTGCGTTTCGTTTTCCTGCTTGGTGCTGCGGATGCGTACGGCGGTAACGCCCATTTCATCACCCAGCACTTCGTCGAGCTGATGATCGGTATGCAGCACGATGTTGCCGTTTTTCACTTTCTCCATCAGCCGGTCGATCAGAATTTTCTCTGAACGGAAGCTGTCGCGGCGGTGGATCAGATGCACTTCCGCGGCGATGTTGGACAGATACAGCGCTTCTTCAACGGCGGTGTTGCCGCCGCCGACCACGGCGACTTTCTGGTTGCGGTAGAAGAAGCCGTCACAGGTTGCGCAGGCGGAAACGCCTTTGCCCTTGAAGGCTTCTTCGCTTGGCAGACCCAGATAGCGTGCGGAGGCGCCGGTAGCAATAATCAGCGCGTCGCAGGTGTACTCGCCGCTGTCGCCGGTCAGGCGGAACGGACGCTGTTGCAAATCAACGCCGTTGATATGGTCGAAGACGATCTCGGTCTGGAATTTTTCCGCATGCTCGCGCATACGTTCCATCAGCGCCGGGCCGGTCAGGTCGTTGGCGTCGCCCGGCCAGTTCTCCACGTCGGTCGTGGTGGTCAACTGACCGCCTTGCTCTACGCCGGTAATCAACACCGGCTGCAGGTTTGCACGCGCGGCGTACACCGCTGCGGTGTAGCCCGCCGGGCCGGAGCCCAGAATCAATAACTTGCTATGTTTAGCCGTGCCCATGAATAACCTCTTTTCCCACGATGGCGGACAATGGCATCGATTGTAGGGAAAATAGTGAAGTAAAAAAAGCACCTGTAACGGTTGTTATCGATTTGTCTGATAGTTGCGGACTATTAATTCTAATATCGAGGTAAAAAACACCGGTGTCATTACCGCACTCTGGCCTACGAGGGCTAAAACGGTGCTTTTCTCTGCGTCATGCCGCGATGGCGGCGCTTTTTAACCCAGCGGTTCATAACTAAAAAAGGGGTTAACGCTTTTCTCGACGGTACGTTCTTCTGATTTTGCTTCTTTTACTTTGACAATCCGCTGCGCATTTGCGAAAACATCAGAGGAAGAAGAAATTATCCCCGCAGCAACAGCCGATCGTTCGCCTTTTCATCATCAGGCGGGCGCCGGGCAGGGCAGGGGGGATTGCGCCTTAAACAGGCGCGCTTCTTTCTTAACGATGAAGATCGTTTTATCGCCGCGCGCAGAGTTTGACAGACAGGCTGTGACGCGGCAAAAGAGGATAGTGAAGAAGCATTGTGTGCGGCAGATTGCTCTGCGCAATCGACTGCATATAACAAAAATCGGGTCTTCGCTTGAAACAAGTCCCTACACAGTGACGTTGGCTAGGGTTTGGCAAGTGTAAGGAAGAAATAAGAGAGACAATAATAATGGCAGACAATAAGAAACGCCCGGGTAAAGATCTTGACCGTATCGACCGCAACATCCTCAATGAGTTACAGAAGGATGGGCGTATTTCGAACGTTGAGCTTTCTAAGCGCGTGGGGTTATCCCCAACGCCATGCTTGGAACGCGTACGTCGTCTTGAGCGTCAGGGGTTCATTCATGGCTATACTGCATTGCTGAACCCGCACTATCTGGATGCATCACTGCTGGTTTTCGTGGAAATCACGCTGAACCGCGGCGCGCCAGATGTGTTCGAGCAATTTAACTCGGCAGTACAGAAGCTTGAAGAGATTCAGGAGTGTCATCTGGTGTCCGGTGATTTCGACTATCTGTTGAAAACCCGCGTGCCGGATATGTCAGCTTACCGTAAGCTGCTTGGCGAAACCTTACTGCGTTTGCCGGGGGTCAACGACACCCGCACCTACGTGGTGATGGAAGAAGTGAAACAGAGTAACCGTCTGGTTATCAAAACACGGTAAGGTGCAGGTGCAAAACCTGATTAAATTCGTTACACTCCTGTTTATTCATACAGTTTTGGCGCCGGGGAAACAACTCGGCGCTGTTACTCTATCCGCTAACAGGAACCTGGAGAGCCTTTCTTGAGCCAGGAATACACAGAAGATAAAGAAGTTACCTTGAAGAAACTCAGCAGTGGCCGTCGGTTGTTGGAAGCTGCGTTGATCGTGGTGGCGATTTTTGCCGTTTACCTCATGGCTGCGCTGGTCAGCTTCAACCCGTCTGATCCCAGCTGGTCGCAGACGGCGTGGCATGAGCCGATTCATAATCTTGGCGGCGGCGTGGGCGCCTGGCTGGCCGATACGCTGTTCTTCACCTTCGGGGTGCTCGCTTACGCGATCCCGCCGATCGCGCTGATCTTGTGCTGGGTTGCCTACCGGCAGCGCGATACCCGCGACTATATTGACTATTTTGCGCTTTCACTGCGCCTGATCGGCACGCTGGCGCTGGTGCTCACCTCGTGCGGGCTGGCGGCGCTGAATGTCGACGATCTCTATTACTTTGCCTCCGGCGGCGTGATCGGCAGCCTGCTGAGCAACGCGATGCTGCCGTGGTTCAACGGCATCGGCGCGACGCTGGCGCTGCTGTGCGTGTGGGCCGCGGGCCTGACGCTATTTACCGGCTGGTCATGGCTGGTGATTGCCGAGAAGATCGGCGGGGCCGTATTGGGCATCGCCACCTTTATGACCAACCGTTCGCGCCGTGACGATCGCTATCGTGACGATGAAGACGACTTGTACGCCGAAACGCCGGAAAACGACGGCAAGGGCGCAGCGGCCGCCGCCAGCGCAGCAGCTGCCGCGCATACGGCCGATGCCGATGACGTGCTGTTCAGCGCGCCTTCCGTAAAAGAGAGCGCTCAGCCGTCTGCCGATGCCGATGAAACGGCGGATCCGCTGCTCAGCGGCCTGCGAGCTAATGACGACGATGAGGTCTCGGACGTGGCTAACGCGGCGACCAACGCTGCTGCGCCGGCGTCTGAAGAGATTTCGCCGGCCGCACCGGCCGCTGCTACTTCCTCAGAGACTGCGGCTCCAGTGGCTCCAGTGGCTCCAGTGGCTCCGGCGACGCCGGCAGCTGCGCCTGCGGTGACGACGGCGCCAGCCGCGCCGGCCTCCGTGAATCAGCATCCGATGAGTGCGCAGCCGGAAGATAACGCGCCGCCGCTGTACTCGTTTGAAATTCCTGAAGAGACGCCGGTGCCGAAAACCCCGCGTCCGGCAGAGATTCAGCAGGGCGATGATGAGCCGCGTCTGGGGGACTGGAACCGGGCAACGGCGCCTCAGCAGCCTGCCGCCTCGCCGTTTGATTTCTCGGCGGCGCCGGCAGAGAGCGGGCACAATAATGCAGTTCCGGACGTTACTGACGGGGCTGCATCATCCGTCGCCGCCGCCAAACCTGCAATGGATGCCGCTGCTGCTGCGGCGGCGGCAGCAGCCGCGGCCAATACGTTTATGCCGGCGTTCAGCGCCACCAGTGAAGGCAATACCCAGGTAAAACAGGGTATTGGCCCTGAGCTGCCGCGCCCTAATCCGGTGCGTATCCCGACGCGTCGCGAGCTGGCTTCTTACGGCATCAAACTGCCTTCGCAGCGGATGGCAGAACAGGAGCAGCGCAAGCAGACTGCAGAACCTGCGCCGAATAACGCCGCCGTGAACCCTCAGGATGACGAGGCGATGCAGGAAGAAGCGCTGCGTCAGGCGTTCGCCGCACAGCAGAACCAGCGTTACGGCGCGGATTATCAGCATGACCATGTCGATCCTGTCGCGAACGCCGCTGATGACGAGGATGCTCTGCAGGAAGAGGCATTGCGCAAGGCGTTCGCCGAGCAGCAGCAGGCGCGCTACGGCGCGACTCCGCAGCCGGAAGCGCCGGTTACCCCGCAGCCGGTAGAAACCAACAACGCCTTCAGCTTCTCGCCGGTCGATGATCTGGTGGATAACGGCCCTGATGAGCCGCTGTTTACCCTGTCGCCGCACGAAGAGCCCGCCGCACCGTCGCCGTATGACGGCAGCGTGGCGCAGCCGCCGCATGAGCAGCCCTACCAGACTCAGCAACAGGCTTATCAACAGCCTCAGGCGCCGGAATCTCAGGGGCAGCAGCAGCCTTATCACGGGCAGCAGCAAGCTCAGCAACCGTATCAGCAGCCGCAGCAGCAACCGGCTCAGCAGGCCGCGCCGCAGCAGTCGGCAATGGACAGCCTGATTCACCCGTTCCTGATGCGTAACGATCAGCCGCTGGAGAAACCGACCACGCCGCTGCCGACGCTGGAACTGCTGACCGAAGCGCCGAAAGATATTGAGCCGGTGGATACGTTCGCGCTGGAACAGAAGGCGCGTTTGGTGGAAGCCAGCCTGGCGGATTACCGCGTGAAGGCCGAGGTGGTGGATATTCTGCCGGGGCCGGTAATCACCCGTTTCGAACTGGATCTGGCGCCGGGCGTGAAGGCCGCGCGTATTTCCAATCTGTCGCGTGACCTGGCGCGTTCGCTGTCTACGCCGGCGGTGCGCGTGGTGGAAGTCATTCCGGGCAAGCCGTATGTCGGTCTGGAACTGCCGAATGCCAAGCGCCAGACGGTTTATCTGCGTGAAGTGCTGGACTGCCCGGCATTCCGCGATAACCCGTCGCCGCTGTCCATCGTACTGGGCAAGGATATTTCCGGCGAGCCGGTGGTGGCCGATCTGGGCAAAATGCCGCACCTGCTGGTGGCCGGTACCACCGGTTCCGGTAAGTCGGTCGGCGTTAACGCCATGATTCTGAGCATTTTGTATAAAGCCACGCCGAAAGACGTACGCTTTATCATGATCGATCCGAAAATGCTGGAGCTGTCGGTTTACGAAGGTATTCCGCACCTGTTGACCGACGTGGTGACCGACATGAAAGATGCGGCCAATGCGTTGCGCTGGTGCGTAGCGGAAATGGAGCGTCGCTATAAGCTGATGTCCGCGCTGGGCGTACGTAACATTGCCGGCTATAACGAGCGCGTCGACCAGGCGGAAGCCATGGGGCGTCCGATTCCGGATCCGTTCTGGAAACCAACGGACAGCATGGATATTACGCCGCCGGTACTGGAGAAAGAGCCGTATATCGTGGTGATGGTCGACGAGTTTGCCGACCTGATTATGACCGTCGGTAAAAAGGTCGAAGAACTGATCGCCCGACTGGCGCAGAAAGCGCGTGCGGCGGGGATTCACCTGGTTCTGGCGACCCAGCGTCCGTCGGTGGATGTGATCACCGGCCTGATCAAGGCCAACATCCCTACGCGTATCGCCTTTACCGTATCGAGCAAGATTGACTCCCGCACCATTCTCGATCAGGGCGGCGCAGAGTCGCTGCTGGGGATGGGCGATATGCTGTACCTGGCGCCGAACTCGTCGATTCCGGTGCGCGTGCACGGCGCCTTTGTGCGCGATCAGGAAGTGCATGCGGTGGTCAAGGATTGGAAAGCGCGTGAGCGGCCGCAATATAAGGAAGGTATTATCAGCGGCGGCGACGATGGCGAAGGCGGCGGCGGTCTTGACGGTGACGAAGAGCTGGATCCGCTGTTCGATCAGGCGGTCGAGTTCGTGGTGGATAAGCGCCGAGCCTCAATTTCCGGCGTACAGCGTCAGTTCCGCATCGGCTACAACCGCGCGGCGCGCATCATCGAGCAGATGGAAGCGCAGGGGATCGTCAGCGAGCAGGGGCATAACGGTAACCGTGAGGTGCTGGCTCCGCCGCGGCACGAATGATTGCCGAGGATACATTGAGAAATTCAAGGGCCGCTTTGCGGCCCTTGTGCAAAGAAGGGTAAACCCGTCTTTTCTCGGAATATTGCGCGTTCAGCCCGCCGCCGGCTTCCGGTAAAGTGGAGGCGTGAAAAGTTTTCCTGATGACGCCGTTTGGCGGTCAACGCATTTGAAAAGGTATCTGGAATAATGAAAAAACTGTTAGTTGCATGTTGTCTGCTTTCGGGGTTCGCTTCCACTTCCGTGCTGGCCGATGCGGCGCACGATCTGCAGAGCCGTCTGGCGAAAGTGAATAGCTTCCATGCCAGCTTCAGCCAGACCGTCACCGGCGGCGACGGTTCCGCCGTGCAGCAGGGGGAAGGCGAACTGTGGGTCAAGCGCCCTAATCTGTTTAACTGGCATATGACCTCACCTGATGAGAGTGTGCTGGTGTCCGATGGCGAAACGCTGTGGTTCTATAATCCGTTTGTTGAGCAGGTAACGGCAACCTGGCTGAAGAGCGCCACCGGCAATACGCCGTTTATGTTGATCACTCGCAACAATCCAAGCGACTGGAAGCAGTACAACATTAAGCAGAAAGGTGATGATTTCGAACTGACGCCGAAAAGCAGCAGCGGCAATCTGAAGCAGTTTGCGATCTCCGTGACCAACAGCGGCACCATCAACAGCTTCGCCGCCGTAGAGCAGGATGGCCAGCGCAGCGCCTATACGCTGAAAAGCCAGCAAAATACCGCGGTTGACGCCGGCAAGTTTAAATTTACCCCGCCGAAGGGGGTGACGCTGGACGACCAGCGGCAGTGAGGTATGCGTGAGTAATAATTTGTCGCTCGATTTTTCCCAAAATGAATTCCAGCCTCTGGCCGCACGTATGCGGCCAACCACGCTGGCGCAGTATATCGGCCAGCAGCATCTGCTGGCGCCGGGTAAGCCGCTGCCACGCGCCATCGAAGCGGGGCAGCTGCACTCGATGATTTTGTGGGGGCCGCCGGGAACGGGAAAAACGACGCTGGCAGAGTTGATCGGCCGCTACGGGCAGGCCGATGTCGAGCGTATTTCCGCCGTGACGTCCGGCATTAAAGAGATCCGTGAGGCAATTGAGCGCGCGCGGCAAAACCGTGATGCCGGCCGTCGCACCATTTTGTTTGTCGATGAGGTGCACCGTTTCAACAAGAGTCAGCAGGATGCGTTTCTGCCGCATATTGAAGACGGTACCATCACCTTTATCGGCGCAACCACCGAAAACCCTTCGTTTGAACTGAACTCGGCGCTGCTGTCGCGTGCGCGCGTGTATCTGCTCAAGGCGCTGACCGCTGACGATATCGGCCAGGTGCTGGATCAGGCAATGAACGATAAAGAGCGTGGCTTTGGCGGCCAGAATATCGAGCTGCCGGACGATACGCGACATATGCTGTCTGAATTGGTCAGCGGGGATGCCCGGCGGGCGCTGAACAGCTTGGAAATGATGGCTGATATGGCGGAACTCAATGCCAAAGGCGTGCGGGTACTCACCCCTGAGCTGCTGAAAGAGGTTTCCGGTGAACGCAGCGCGCGCTTTGATAATAAGGGCGACCGTTTTTATGACCTGATCTCCGCACTGCATAAGTCGGTGCGCGGTTCGGCGCCGGATGCGGCGCTTTACTGGTATGCTCGTATTATTACCGCCGGCGGCGATCCGCTGTATGTGGCGCGCCGTTTGCTGGCGATTGCCTCGGAAGACGTCGGCAATGCCGATCCGCGCGGCATGCAGGTGGCGATTGCCGCCTGGGACTGTTTTACCCGCGTCGGGCCGGCGGAAGGCGAGCGCGCCATCGCCCAGGCGATTGTCTACCTGGCCTGCGCGCCGAAAAGCAATGCGGTGTATACCGCCTTTAAAGCCGCGATGCGCGATGCGAAAGAGATGGCAGATTATGATGTGCCGGAACATTTACGCAACGCACCGACCAAGTTGATGAAAGAGATGGGGTTGGGCGCGGAGTACCGTTACGCCCACGATGAGCCCAACGCCTACGCCGCTGGCGAGGACTACTTCCCGCCGCAAATGGCCAATACGCGCTACTACCAGCCGACCCGTCGCGGGTTGGAAGGTAAAATTGGTGAAAAGTTGGCGTGGCTTGCGGAGCAGGATCAAAATAGCCCGACAAAACGCTACCGCTAGCGTTGCCGTTGCGGTAAGGTTAGCGGGTATCACTTTCCTTTTATACGGCACTCAATCCGCCGTATAAGACAACAAATTTTCTTTCAATAACAACAAGCACAGGATTAGCATGCTCGATCCCAATCTGCTGCGTAATGAGCTAGACGCAGTCGCCGAAAAACTGGCTCGCCGTGGTTTTAAACTCGATCTGGATTTGCTGCGTTCTCAGGAAGAGCGCCGCAAGGTTTTGCAGGTAGAAACAGAAGCGCTGCAGGCAGAACGTAACTCCCGATCGAAATCCATCGGCGCAGCGAAAGCGCGTGGGGAAGATATCGAGCCGCTGCGTCGCGAAGTAAGCGAGTTGGGTGACAAGCTGGACGCCGCCAAGGCGGAGCTGGACAAGCTGCAGAACGACATTCGCGATTACGCGCTGACGCTGCCGAACCTGCCGGACGACTCTGTGCCTAATGGCAAAGACGACAGTGAAAACCAGGAAATCAGCCGCTGGGGTGAACCACGCGCTTATGATTTCCCGGTGCGCGACCACGTTGACCTGGGTGAAATGGCCGGCGGGCTGGACTTTGCCTCCGCGGTAAAACTGACCGGCTCCCGCTTTGTGGTGATGAAAGGGCAGATTGCCCGCATGCACCGCGCCCTGGCGCAGTTTATGCTGGATCTGCATACCGAGCAGCACGGTTACCTGGAGACCTACGTCCCTTACCTGGTTAACCACGCAACGCTGTACGGTACCGGCCAGCTGCCAAAATTCGGTGACGATCTGTTCCACACCAAACCGCTGGAAGAAGAGTCCGACAGCAGCAACTATGCTCTGATCCCAACGGCGGAAGTGCCGCTGACCAACCTGGTTCGCGATGAGATTTTGGAAGAGGAAGCGCTGCCGCTGAAAATGACCGCGCATACGCCGTGTTTCCGCGCCGAAGCGGGTTCTTACGGCCGTGATACGCGTGGCCTGATCCGCATGCACCAGTTTGACAAGGTTGAGATGGTGCAGGTCGTGCGTCCGGAAGACTCCATGAATGCGCTGGAAGAACTGACCGGCCATGCGGAGAAAGTGCTGCAGCTGCTGAACCTGCCATACCGTAAAGTGCTGCTGTGCACCGGTGATATGGGCTTCGGCGCCTGTAAGACCTACGATCTGGAAGTGTGGCTGCCGGCACAGGACACCTACCGCGAAATCTCCTCATGTTCCAACATGTGGGATTTCCAGGCACGGCGTATGCAGGCGCGTAGCCGCAGCAAGACCGAGAAAAAACCACGTCTGGTGCACACGCTGAACGGTTCAGGCCTGGCGGTTGGCCGTACGCTGGTTGCCGTACTGGAAAACTACCAGCAGGCAGACGGCCGTATTCAGGTGCCGGAAGTGCTGCGTCCGTATATGGGCGGTCTGGAATTTATCGGCTGATAGCGGAATTGAAAGCGCTGAGGGTAATGTTCGGCGCTGAAGTTTTGCTTGACCGGTCTATTTAACAAGGGTTCATGTCTTCGGGCATGAACCCTTGTCAGCGAATAAACGGACCATAATGCGTTCGTCTCCACCATGTACGGTATTTCTGCCGCTTTTGCCTCTGTTGACGTTACCATCGTGATGCGTATCGTGCCTGGTGCCGTCTGCGTTCTCTGCCCTGAGCCACCGGCGTCGTTTGAACATGTATCTGATCTGGATTGAGAGGTCTGAAAATGAATAACAATGTTGCAGCCAAGAATATTGATAAACTGGGTTGGGTTTATATCCAGAATAAAAAAATTCTGATGGCGCGTTCATATAACAAAGCTGCTTTTTATATTCCCGGCGGTAAGCGGGAAGCCGGAGAAAGTGACCAGGCGGCGCTGGTCAGAGAAATTAATGAAGAGCTCTCCGTCGATTTAATTAATGACAGTATCGTTTTGCTCGGGGAGTTCAAAGGGCAGGCCGACGGTAAGGCGGAAGGCATAGTGGTGAATATACGCTGTTTTACCGCTGACTTTAACGGCGAGCTTAAGGCTAACGCCGAGATTGAAGAGATCGCCTGGCTCACGTATGCGGATCGGCATCGTTGCTCTGTCGTCTCGGTACAGGTATTGAATGCGTTAAAAGACATGCAGTTGATTGACTGACTTTATTTCTTCTGCATTGATCTAATCTATGGCGCATGCGATAGCGATAAGCACGCCACGTGGCGGCGTAAGCCGTCACTGTGTCGCTCGGCATCAGGGAGTGGCGAAACGTATTTACATCTAAGAGTAACCCGCTTGGTTAACCGTGTTTCACCACTTCTTGCCGCTGATTTCAGGCAACAGGCCGTAGCTGAAAACAAATCGTGCGGTCGAACGCTAACTGCTGATTGACTTTTTTATCGCCAGTGGCATGATGCGCGCACTCTCATTAGCTTGCTCGGTCTCAAGTTCACTATGTACGCATACTCCCGCCCAGTGCTCCTCTTGCTCTGCGGCTTGTTGTTGCTCACGGTTTCTATTGCCGTACTGAATACGTTAGTCCCTCTTTGGTTAACCCATGCTCAATTGTCAACCTGGCAAGTGGGGATGATCGGTTCTTCTTATTTTACCGGCAACCTGGTCGGTACCATGCTGGCCGGTAAGCTGATTAAGCGCATTGGCTTTACCCGCAGCTACCATCTTTCCTGTCTGCTGTTTGCCGTCGCGACGGCGGGCATGACGCTGTCGCTCGACTTCTGGAGCTGGCTGGGATGGCGCTTCTTTGCCGGCATCGGCTGCGCCTGGATTTGGGTGATCGTTGAGAGTGCGCTGCTGCGCAGCGGCACTCAGACCAACCGTGGTCAGCTGCTGGCGGCCTATATGACGGTGTATTATCTCGGTACGGTGGTGGGCCAGTTGCTGCTTGGCATGGTCTCTTCCGAGCTGTGGAACGTGTTGCCATGGGTGACGGCGATCGTGATTAGTGCCATGCTGCCGATGCTGTTTGCCCGGGTAAATAGCGCCGATGACGAACCGCAGCAGGCGGCGGTATTGCCGATGCTGAAACGCCGCAGCGCGCGCCTGGGAATTAACGGCTGCGTGATTTCCGGTATTGTACTTGGCTCGCTGTATGGCCTGATGCCACTTTACCTGTCTCATCAGGGCTTCAGCGATGCGGATGTTGGCTACTGGATGGCGCTGCTGGTTAGTTCCGGCATTATCGGCCAGTGGCCGGTCGGTAAAATGGCCGATCGCTATGGACGCCTGCTGGTGTTACGCGTTCAGGTATTTGTGGTGATTATCGCCAGTATGGCGATGCTCGGAGGCTACGCGATGGCGCCTTCGCTGTTTATTCTGGGTTGCGCCGGCTTTACGCTGTATCCGGTAGCGATGTCCTGGGCATGCGAAAAAGTGCAGTCTCATGAGCTGGTGGCGATGAATCAGGCACTGTTAATGAGCTATACCATCGGCAGCCTGCTTGGCCCGTCGATGACGGCGATGCTGATGCAGAATTACTCCGATCAGCTGCTGTTTGTGATGATCGCCGCGGTGGCGCTGGTCTATCTGGTGATGCTGTTGAAGAAACAGAAGCCGGACCATCACCACACGCCGTTTGCTGCGGCCTGATAGCGAAAACCCGGCCAGATGCGCCGGGTTTTTTATGCTGTACTGCGTAATTAATAGATCACTTTGTGGCCGTAGCCTTCCAGAATGCCTTTGACCCGATCCATGGTCTCGGCCTTAGGCGGATGCACGCCGTCCAGCTTGTACTCTTCGCCCATGGCGATCCATTTATGCTTGCCTAGTTCGTGATAGGGCAGCAGCTCGATCTTTTCGATATTCGTCATATCCTTGGTGAATTCGCCCAGCAGGTGGGCGGACTTATCGTCATCTGACCAGCCCGGCACTACCACATAGCGGATCCAGGTGCGCTGGTTGCGCTTCGCCAGATAGCGGGCGAATTCCAGCGTGCGGTGGTTGGAAACACCCACCAAGTTCTGGTGAATATCGTCATTCATCTGTTTCAGATCGAGCATCACCAGATCGGTTACGTCCAGCAGCTCGTCGATTACCGGATCGTAACGGCGCACGAAGCCGTTGGTATCCAGACAGGTATTGATGCCTTCCTGATGACAGGCGCGGAACCAGTCGCGGACGAATTCAGCCTGCAGAATCGCCTCGCCGCCGGAGGCCGTTACACCGCCGCCGGAAGCATTCATAAAGTGGCGGTAGGCGACGGCATCTCTCATCAGCTCTTCCACGGTCACTTCTTTGCCGCCGTGGGTATCCCAGGTATCGCGGTTATGGCAGTACAGGCAGCGCATCAGGCAGCCCTGGAAAAAGACGATAAAGCGAATGCCTGGGCCGTCAACGGTGCCGCAGGATTCGAAAGAGTGGATACGGCCAGTTACTGACATTGCGGGTTTCTCCAATATTGACTGTCAGGCGCAGTCTAAAAATAGGCTTACGGTCGTCAGTCAGGTATCAGCGATGCAGCAGCGGGAAATCCGGCTGCCGGAGGGGAGAGATGCCTGTTGACCGGCCGTTTGCCGGATCACTGTTTTGCCGGATGTCCACTGAGTATAGATACCTGGCAAAACAGACTCGCGGGAGTCAGGAGTATTGCATGTTAAAAGGGCCGGTTATCCCGGCCCCGGTTGCCTGTGCCGGCCGGGCTTCGCCCGGCGTTGGCAAGGATATTACATGGTTTGCGTGAAGGTACGGGTGATAACGTCCTGCTGCTGCTCTTTGGTCAGCGAGTTGAAACGCACCGCATAACCGGATACGCGGATGGTCAGCTGAGGATATTTCTCAGGATTATCCATCGCGTCCAGCAGCATTTCGCGGTTCATCACGTTCACGTTCAGGTGCTGACCGCCCTCGATTGCGGCTTCATGGTGGAAGTAGCCGTCCATCAGGCCCGCCAGGTTGGTTTTACGCACGTCGTCATCTTTACCCAGTGCGTTCGGCACGATGGAGAAGGTATAGGAAATACCGTCTTTCGCATAGGCGAACGGCAGTTTCGCCACCGAGGTCAGAGAGGCAACGGCGCCTTTCTGATCGCGGCCGTGCATTGGGTTGGCGCCCGGACCGAATGGTGCACCGGCGCGACGACCGTCTGGCGTATTACCGGTTTTCTTGCCGTACACCACGTTGGAGGTGATGGTCAGCACGGACTGGGTTGGCACCGCATTGCGGTAGGTGCGCAGTTTCTGAATTTTCTTCATGAAACGTTCCACCAGATCGCAGGCAATGTCATCAACGCGCGGATCGTTGTTGCCGAACTGCGGATATTCCCCTTCAATCTTGAAGTCTACCGCCAGGCCGTCTTCGTCGCGGATGGTGGAGACTTTCGCGTACTTGATGGCGGACAGGGAGTCGGCAGCGACGGACAGACCGGCGATGCCGCAGGCCATGGTGCGATACACATCACGGTCGTGCAGGGCCATCAGCGCCGCTTCATAGCTGTACTTGTCATGCATGTAGTGAATGATGTTCAGCGCAGTGACATACTGTTTCGCCAGCCAGTCCATAAAGTGATCCATGCGATCCATGACTTTGTCATAGTCCAGCACTTCGTCCATCATCGGCGCTTCTTTCGGGCCGACCTGCATTTTCAGTTTTTCGTCAACGCCGCCGTTGATGGCGTACAGCATGGTTTTCGCCAGGTTGGCGCGTGCGCCGAAGAACTGCATTTGCTTACCGACCACCATCGGGCTGACGCAGCAGGCAATGGCATAGTCATCGCTGTTGAAGTCAGGACGCATCAGATCGTCGTTTTCATACTGTACGGAAGAGGTGTCGATAGACACTTTCGCCGCGAATTTCTTGAAGTTGAGCGGCAGTTTTTCCGACCACAGAATGGTCATGTTCGGTTCCGGAGACGGCCCCATGGTGTACAGGGTGTTCAGGAAACGGAAGCTGTTTTTGGTCACCAGCGTACGACCGTCGACGCCCATACCGGCCAGAGATTCGGTAGCCCAGATTGGGTCGCCGGAGAACAGCTCATCATACTCAGGGGTACGCAGGAAACGCACCATGCGCAGCTTCATCACCAGGTGGTCGATCAGCTCCTGTGCCTGCTCTTCAGTCAGTTGGCCGGCCTTGATGTCGCGTTCAATGTACACATCCAGGAAGGTGGATACGCGGCCGAAGGACATGGCGGCGCCGTTTTGCGATTTCACCGCGGCCAGATAGCCGAAGTAGGTCCACTGCACCGCTTCCTGGGCGTTTTTCGCCGGTGCGGAGATGTCGTAACCGTATTTGGCGGCCATCTCTTTAATCTGGCCCAGCGCGCGGTGCTGCTCAGAGATCTCTTCGCGCAGCTGGATGGTCATTTCCAGGTCTTCGCCGTTTTCCAGTTTATCCTGCAGGGAGTTGAACTGGTTTAATTTGTCCGCCATCAGGAAGTCGATGCCGTACAGCGCCACGCGGCGGTAGTCGCCGATAATGCGGCCGCGGCCGTAGGCGTCCGGCAGACCGGTCAGCACGCCGGATTTACGGCACTTCAGGATATCTTTGGTGTAGACGTCGAACACGCCCTGGTTGTGGGTTTTACGGTATTCGGTAAAGACCTTTTTCAGCTGTGGATCCAGCTCGCGGCCGTAAACCTTACAGGAGCCTTCAACCATTTTGATGCCGCCGAACGGGATCAGCGCGCGTTTCAGTGGTGCTTCGGTCTGCAGGCCGACGATGGTTTCCAGCTCTTTGCTGATGTAGCCGGCGTCATGAGAGGTAATCGTGGAGGCGACGTCGGTGTCGAAATCAACCGGCGCGTGGGTGCGGTTTTCCAGTTTGATCCCTTCCATGACCTTGTCCCACAGCGTGGTGGTCGCCTGCGTAGCGCCGGCCAGGAAGGACTCATCGCCTTCATACGGCGTGTAGTTTTTCTGGATGAAGTCACGGACGTTGACTTCGTTCTGCCAGTCACCGTTGCTGAAACCTTCCCAGGCTTGGGCTAATTTCTCGTTAAGTTCGGTCATGTTACACCTACCTTCTAATTGTGGAGTTCGGATCCGACGTGGCGATGCGGTTTAAGGCTGCTTGTCGCCACGCAGATAAATTACCCAGTAAGTCAAACCAACCAGCAGACCGCCGCCGATGATGTTGCCGAGGGTGACGGGAATCAGGTTGTCGAAGATAAAGTTGCTTACGGTCAGATGAGCAAAGTGCTCGGGTGCAGTCCCTACGGCTTGCCAGAATTCCGGCGTGGCGAAGTGTTTAACCACAATACCCATAGGGATCATAAACATATTGGCGATGCTGTGTTCAAAACCGCTGGCGACGAACATGGCGACCGGCAGAACCATGGCGAACATTTTGTCCATCAGGCTACGGCCGGAGTAGCTCATCCATACCGCCAGGCAGACCATCAGGTTAGCCAGAATGCCGAGGCAGACGGCCTCGATAAATGTGTGGTGCAGCTTGTGGTCGGCGGTTTGCAACACGTTCAGCCCCCACAGGCCGTTGGCCGTCATATATTCGCCGGAGAACCAGATCAGGGCGACGAAGAACAGTGCGCCGATCAGGTTACCAATATAGACGTTAAGCCAATTGGCCGCCAATTGACGCCAGGTGATGCGGCCGCTGGCCTTGGCGATAACGATAAGCACGGTGGACGTGAACAGATCCGCGCCGCAGACGACAACCAGCATCAACCCCAGTGAGAAACAGATGCCGCCGACCAATTTAGCCAGGCCGAACGGGACTTCGGCGGTGCCTGTGGTGGCGGTGATGTAGAACACGAATGCGATAGAGATGAAAACGCCGGCGGTGATCGCTAAATAAAACGTTTTTAGCGGATGTTTGGTCGCTTTATAGATGCCGGCGTCTTCGGCGACTTTCGCCATCGCGGCAGGTAACAGCAAATCAAAAGGGTTGTCAGCTTTCACGCCAGTTCTCGCTCAAAAGGGTTATAACAACGCAATGAGATACTAGCAAAGCGGTATGGGGTAAAAGTTGATTTGGATCATGAGGCGCCGAAGTAAAACGGCGTAAAGGCGTATTATTTACGTGGTTTTTGTGGTTAATTTATTGAATTTTTTATAAAAAATATTTTTTAAGTTTTGCAGTTATTTTTTAATTAGCGTCTTTGGCTGGTTATCTGCCGGTTAAATAATTTCATTAAATAGGGACTAAATGCATATTTAAGAAATGGGTGTTAATTATTATTTCACCTTCACGTAACAAATCCATCGTCGTGATGTTTTATGGCGGTTTACGCAAAAAAATGCATGGCGTTGTTCAGGTTAAAAATCGAGGGTGAGAGGGGAAAATAGCCGGGCGGCAGCGATGATGCCACCCGGCTTAGGCGTTAGGCGTTTGCCCAGTGGCGACGCTTGGCCTGCTGCAGCTTCTCATAGGCCGCCAGCAGCGCCTGATGCGCCGGCAGCGCCTGCAGATCGCTGTCGATGGCGAACAGCCCGTTGAAGCGCTCTTCACCGCTCATGGCGGCGGAGGCGGCATCCACGGCGTCCTGGCCGTACATTTTGACGAACGCGCTGTGGTACTGAGCCGGGTCGCGCTCCGGCTCCTGCGCGAGCAGCAGCAGCGTTTGCAGGCAGCGATAATAGTTGCTGCGCTGCGGCGTAAATACCGAGGCGTTGAACTCCTGCGTCCATTCCGCCCAGATCAGCGCTTGCTCCATATCGCCGCCGGCCAGTGCCAGCATGGACTTCAGTTCGCCGACGCGCAGGCTGTACCAGGCGTTGTCTTTGCCGGAGGCAATGCCCAGCAGTTCACGTACGCGGGTGAAATCGTCCAGCCCTTCGTCATCCAACTGCTGCAGCAGCGCCAGATATTCTTCCGGCTGCCAGTCGCTGTCAGGCAGCGCCAGCAGGGTGTCGCGCAGATGAGCGCCCATGCTGTTGTTGGCCAGCAGCAGATCTTCCGCCGGGTAGATATCGGACATGCCCGGCACGATGATACGGCAGGCGTAAACGCCAAGGTGCTCGTAATCGGCGATGTACACTTCGGCGTCTTCCTGCTGGAAGATGGCCATCAGCGTGGCGAACTCTTCCTGCGTGCTGCCGCTGAAGCTCCAGTCGGCGAACGGGTAGTCGGCGTCCTGTTTGAACATATCCCAGGAGATCAGGCCGCTGGAATCGATAAAGTGGGTTTCCAGGTTGGCATGTTCCGCCACTTCTTCATCATCAAAGGTTGGCGCGGTGAACACGTCCAGATCTTTCAGGCTGCGGCCCTGCAGCAGTTCGGTCACCGTACGCTCCAGCGCGACGCCGAAGTCCGGGTGGGCGCCGAAGGAGGCGAAACAGGTGCCGTTGGCCGGGTTGAACAGCACTACGCAGATTACCGGGTACTTGCCGCCCAGCGAAGCATCATAGGAAAGGATCGGGAAGCCTTCCTCTTCCAGCTTGGCGATGGCCTCAACCACGCCAGGGTAGCGGTTCAGCACCTCGGCCGGAATTTCCGGCAGGCTGATGGATTCGGCGATGATGCGGTTCTTCACATAGCGCTCAAACACTTCAGACAGTCCCTGTACGCGCGCTTCGTTTGCGGTGTTGCCGGCGGACATGCCGTTGGACACGTACAGGTTGCCGATAATGTTCATCGGAATATAAACCGTTTCCTGATCGGACTGACGGGTAAACGGCAGGGCGCAGATGCCGCGTTCACCGTTGCCGGACTGCAGATCGATCAGATCGCCGGCGCTCAGTTCCTGTTCCGGATCGTAGAAGGCGTGCAGGCGCGGATCGAGGATACCCGCCGGCAGCGAGTCGTCCGCCGGGATCGGGAACCATTTTTCGTTCGGATAGTGGACGAAATCGCCGTTGGCGATCTGTTTGCCCAGGTAGAAGTCGGCAAAGAAATAGTTGGTCGACAGACGTTCGAAGTATTCGCCCAGCGCCGACGCCAGCGCCGCTTTTTTGCTGGCGCCCTTGCCGTTGGTGAAGCACAGCGGGCAGTCGCGGTCGCGGATGTGCACTGACCAGACGTGCGGTACCGGGTTGAGCCAGGAGGCTTCTTCAATATTGAAACCCAGATCGCTCAGTTTCTGTTGGAAACGGCTGATGGAATCTTCCAGCGCGGCGTCTTTACCGGGGATAAAAGTTTGCGTCATTGTCTTCACTTAAATGTTTGGAGATAGCAGGTGATCTTAACCATTTCTCTGTTTTGCCGGTAATGAACAAGCAGAGAGGTGCCAGGTGTCAGTGTTTTCCGAGACTCGCATCCGTGCAGCAGCGTGCGAGGTGGAGGCAAGGCGGCGCACACGCCGGCGCCTTGGATCATAAGGCGTTATCTTCTCATACGTCGGGCAGCAAAGGGTAGGCTCAGTCGCGGCAATATTTCTATGTTATTGAATTTATAACCACTGGCCGGGCATTTTTTTCGTCAGCGCCGCGGAGGGAGTGTGGACTTGCCTGGCGGAGCGGTTTTTCCTGGCGTGTCATCGTGCGCGCAACGTGGTTGAGAGTGCTAAATGATAGGGGGATACGCTAACTGTCTGGTTTGTTGTGTTTTATTTGTAATACAAATAAATGTACACAAAAATAACAACTATGTATAATTGTATTACAAATATCTCACGGTGTGCGCCGTGAATGTTAATTTTCTCATAACATTGTGAGCGAAATTGACGGTTATTCGATGTTGGTAAAAGGAAAGAAAAATGCACGCTCCACAGCAGAGCACCGGTAAGCGCTGGTTCTTTACCGCTTATCGCCTGCTTTTTGTCATACTCAGTTTTTGTATCGGTCTGTTTTTTGTTATCTGGGGAGGAAAACTGGTTTCGTTAGGCGGTAGTGCGTATTACCTGCTTGGCGGCCTGGCCTATCTGATTATCGCCGTTTGTTTTCTCGTCCGCAGTAAACATACCTTCTGGCTCTCCCTCATCACCTTCTTCCTGACGCTCTGTTGGGCGCTGTATGAAGTACAGTTCAGCTATTGGGGCCTGGTGCCGCGGCTGGTGGTACCGGCGCTGTTATTGATGCTGAGCCTATGGCTCATCCCGACGCTGCCGCAAACCGGCAACGGCCGACGCCGTCTGGCGAACTGGGGTGGCCTGGGCATTTTTGTGGTGCTGCTGGCGACGTTGGTGGCGGCGTTTTATCCGCATAATGTTATTCGCAACGACGTGACGCTGAGCAAGCCTGACGCGCAGGCCAAGCCGGCAACGGGTGAGGATGATTGGGAATTCTTCGGGCGTAGTGCGTCCGGCACGCGTTTTGCGCCGTATACGCAAATCACGCCGGAAAACGTTAAAGATCTCGACGTTGCCTGGGTTTACCACACCGGTCGTCGTACCACCGGCAGCGGCATCGGCGTGGATGAAAATACACCGCTGCAGGTGGGCAATGTGCTTTATTCCTGTACGCCGGAAAACCTGATCACCGCGCTGGACGCGGACAGCGGTAAAGCGCTGTGGAAATTCGACCCGCAGGCAAAAACGGCGGAGCATGTCACCTGCCGCGGCGTCGGCTATTACGACGCTAATAAAGACGACAGCCTGAGCGCTAGCGAAAAGAGCACGCCAGCGTTGCAGCAGTGTCCGCAGCGTATCCTGGTTTCCACCGTTGACGCACGTTTTATGGCGCTGAATGCCCGTACCGGCGAACTGTGCCCGGGATTTGGCGATAACGGCAGCGTCGACCTGAAGCAAGGCATGGGCGATACCGAAAACAGCAAACGCTATCACCCGACGGCGGCGCCGGTGGTGATGGGGCATATCGCCATTATCGGCGGCTGGGTGCGTGATATTGTGCACGGCGAGCCTTCCGGCGTGGTGCGCGCGTTTGACGTGCGTACCGGCGACGTGGCCTGGGCCTGGGACGTCGGCCAGCCGGAAAATGTCACCGATCCGGTAAAAGGGCGCGCCTATACGCTGGAAACGCCGAACGTTTGGACGATCCCAAGTTTCGATAAAGCGCTGAACCTGGTCTATCTGCCGACCGGCAACGGTCCGCCGGATTACTGGGGCGGCGATCGTAACGAAGCGAAAGAGAAATACGGTTCGGCCATCGTGGCGGTCGATGCCAGTACCGGTCAGACCAAATGGGTTTACCAGACCGTTCATCATGATGTCTGGGACTACGATTTACCGTCGCAGCCGGTGCTGTTTGATGTGAAGAATGAGCAGGGGGAAACTATTCCCGCGCTGATTCAGACCACCAAAACCGGCCAGATCTTTGTGCTGGATCGCCGTACCGGCAAACCGGTTACGCAGGTGGAAGAGCGGGCCGTGTCGCAGGAAGGTGTGGCGGAAGGAGAACGACTGTCTGCCACGCAGCCTTTCTCGGTCGGCATGCCGCAAATCGGCGTCGAGCCGCTGACGGAAAAATCGATGTGGGGCGTCTCGTCCTTTGACCAGTTGTTGTGCCGCGTCAGCTTTAAAGAGTCGGCTTATCATGGTATGTACACACCGCCGTCGGAGAAGCCGTATATCGAGTGGCCAAGTCTGCTCGGCGGAATGAACTGGGGAGGTATCTCAATTGATGAGCGTAGCGGGCTGATGTTTGTCAACGATATGCGTATGCCATTGCGTATGTCGCTGGTCAGAAAAGAGGACGTTGCGAAATATAAAATCTCCACCGACGAAGTCCCCGGTTTTATGGGGACGGTGCGTCCGCAGATCGCCGGGCCTTACGGCGGCGTACGTATCGATATCCTGCAGTCGGCGCTGGGCGTGCCGTGTAATACGCCGCCGTTCGGCACCATGACCGCCATCGATTTGCACAGCAAAAAGCTGGTATGGCAGGTACCGATGGGCTCGGTACAGGATACCGGGCCGCTGGGCATGAAAACCCATATGCCGATCCCGCTGGGGATGCCAACCCTGGGCGGCCCGACTGCCACCGCCTCCGGACTGGTGTTCTTTGCCGGCACGCAGGATTACTATCTGCGCGCACTGGATTCGGCAACCGGTAAGGAACTGTGGAAAGCGCGTCTGCCGGTCGGCGCCGTCGCCGCGCCGCTGATTTACCAGTCACCGAAAACCGGTAAGCAGTATGTGGTGATTTCCGCCGGGGGCAGCAGCCATTCGCCGGACGTGGGCGATTACATCATTGCCTACGCCTTGCCGCAGCATTAATCGCCTGTCAGCAACCGCCGAACGCGTCTGCGTTTGGCGGTTTTTTTCGTTTATCTAGCCGCCAAGCCGCATCTCCTTCCTGTCTTTCCCCACGCCGTACGCCCGCCCATCCATCATGTCATTCTGGTCAACTAAACTTGCCGCTGGATCAGGAACATGTCTTATAAAGCGCCGTATCTATCACGGTTTTTATTATGATAAAGGCGATAATTCAGCGGGTTAATTAATTCGGGGGATGTAATGAAAATGTTCAAACGTAGTCTCTTGGCGCTTTTGCTGGCTGGAATCAGCGGTTCGGCGTTGGCGCTGCCGACGGTCACTATTCTGGCGACCGGCGGCACCATTGCCGGCGGCGGTGAATCGGCAACCAAATCCAATTATCAGGCGGGCCAACTGGGCGTAGAGGCGCTGGTCAATGCCGTGCCGCAGCTGAAAGAAGTGGCAAACGTTCAGGGGGAACAGATCGTTAATATCGGTTCGCAGGATATGAACGATGAGGTTTGGCTGAAGCTGGCGAAGAAAATCAATGCCGACTGCGCTAAAACCGATGGTTTTGTGATTACCCACGGCACCGACACGCTGGAAGAAACCGCCTATTTTCTCGATCTGACGGTGAAGTGCGACAAACCGGTGGTGATGGTCGGTGCCATGCGTCCGGCGACGGCGATGAGCGCCGACGGGCCGTTCAACCTTTACAATGCGGTGGTGACCGCGGCGGACAAGCAGTCGGCCGGACGCGGGGTGCTGGTGGCGATGAATGACAGCGTGCTGGATGCGCGCGACGTCACCAAAACCAGCACCACGGCGGTACAGACCTTCCAGTCGCCAAACTACGGCCCGTTGGGGTTCATTCATAACGGTAAGATAGACTACCAACGTACGCCGCAGCGTAAACATACCCGCGCTACGCCGTTTGATGTCAGTAAACTGGATAGCCTGCCGAAAGTGGGTATTGTCTACAGCTATGCCAACGCGTCGGATGCGCCGGCCAAGGCGCTGATTGATGACGGCTATCAGGGCATCGTCAGCGCCGGTGTCGGCAACGGTAACCTTTATAAAACGCTGTTTGATACGCTGGCGACCGCGGCGCATCAGGGCGTGGCCGTCGTTCGCTCCTCCCGCGTGCCGACCGGCGCCACCACGGAGGATGCGGAAATTGACGACGCCAAATACGGGTTTGTCGCTGCCGGCACCCTGAACCCGCAGAAAGCGCGTATTTTGTTGCAACTGGCGCTGACGCAAACCCGGGATGCGGCGCAGATTCAGCAGATGTTTAACCAATATTGACAGTCATGATGTAAAAGGGCCGCGCCGGCCCTTTTTTCGCCGCTCCGGCGAGCGTGGCGGACGGATAATAAATGAGCCAGCCTTACGCGAAAATGCAGCACAAAAATCTGTGATAAACCGCTGAATTAGCCGCCATCATTGATTTTTGGTATAAAAAAAGTGGTTCACAGGGTGACATCGCTGAGAAGGGCGCTGGGCGTTTTCTTTTCGTGGATGAATAAGCGTTGCAGCCGGGGGGCGCGAGTGATAAAACCGATGTGCTGGATGTCACACTTATCCGGCGTCGGGCGTATTCAGTCAGCCAGGCAAATTTGGCGAAATAAGTGAATGTGGTGAGGGGAAATGACTCAGGTTTATAATTTTAGTTCTGGCCCGGCAATGCTGCCGGTGGAAGTTTTGCGTCGCGCGGAACAGGAACTCTGTAACTGGCACGGCCTCGGAACATCGGTGATGGAAATCAGTCACCGCAGTAAGGAGTTTATTGCGGTTGCCGAGCAATCCGAACAGGATCTGCGCGATCTGCTGAAAATCCCCTCGAACTACAAGGTACTGTTTTGCCACGGCGGCGCCCGTGCACAGTTTGCCGCGCTGCCGCTGAACCTGCTGGGCGACAACGCCAGCGCCGACTATATCGACGGCGGCTACTGGGCGCAGAGCGCTATCAAAGAAGCACGGAAATATTGCACGCCGAATGCTATTGATGTGAAGACCGAGGTCGACGGCCTGTCTGCTATTTTGCCGATGAACGAATGGCAACTGAGCGACGATGCGGCCTATGTGCATTACTGCCCGAATGAAACCATCGACGGCATCGCCATCGATGAAACGCCGGACTTCGGTGACAAAGTGGTTATCGGCGACTATTCCTCCACCATTCTTTCCCGCCCGCTGGACGTCAGCCGCTTCGGCGTTATCTATGCCGGCGCGCAAAAAAACATCGGCCCGGCGGGTTTGACGCTGGTTATCGTGCGTGAAGACCTGCTGGGCAAAGCGCGGCGTGAAGTGCCGTCCATTCTGGACTACACCGTGCTGGCCGAGAACGGCTCGATGTTCAATACTCCGCCGACGTTTGCCTGGTATCTGTCCGGTCTGGTGTTTAAATGGCTGAAAGAGCAGGGCGGCCTGATCGAAATGCAAAAACGCAACCAGGCCAAGGCCGAGCTGCTGTACGCCGCGATTGATAATTCCGACTTCTATCGCAGCCGGGTGGCGCCGTCCAACCGTTCCTGGATGAACGTGCCGTTCCAACTGGCCGACGGCGCGCTGGACAGCGTGTTCCTCAGCGAAGCCGAGGCCCTTGGCCTGCAGGCGCTGAAGGGGCACCGCGTGGTAGGCGGCATGCGCGCCTCTATCTACAATGCGATGCCGCTGGCCGGCGTACAGACATTGACCGATTTTATGGCAGACTTCGAGCGTCGCCACGGTTAATTGCCGTTTCCCGTCTATGACGGGAACATTGGCTGTTGTTGCATGCAAGCGGCTCCGGCATTATTACCGGAGCCGTTTCGTTTATCAGATTTGGAGAGTATTTTTTCACATGGTGGATTCCCTGACGTTACAACCGGTTGCCCTGGTCAATGGCACCGTCAACTTACCCGGCTCCAAGAGCGTATCCAATCGGGCTCTGCTGCTGGCGGCAGTGGCGCAGGGTACGACCCGTTTGACCAACCTGCTCGATAGCGACGATGTGCGGCATATGCTGAACGCGCTGCAGGCGCTGGGGGTCAGCTATCAGCTCTCTGCCGATCGCACTGAATGCACGGTTACCGGCGTTGCCGGGCCGCTGCAGGCTGCACAGCCGCTGGAGCTGTTCCTCGGTAATGCCGGCACCGCCATGCGTCCGCTGGCCGCCGCGCTGTGTCTGGCCGCCGGGGACGTGGTGCTGACGGGCGAACCGCGGATGAAAGAGCGGCCGATCGGCCATCTGGTGGATGCCCTGCGCCAGGGCGGCGCGCAGATTGATTACCTGGAGCAGACCGATTATCCGCCGGTGCGCCTGCGCGGCGGCTTCCGTGGCGGCGATGTCACCGTTGACGGTAGCGTATCCAGTCAGTTTCTGACCGCGCTGCTGATGACCGCGCCGCTGGCGCAGCAGGATACCCATATCCATATTAAAGGCGATCTGGTCTCCAAGCCGTATATCGATATTACGCTGCACCTGATGAAAACCTTCGGGGTCGACGTCAGCCATGACAACTACCGCGTGTTCCGTATCGCCGGGGGCCAGACCTACCGCTCGCCGGGGGACTACCTGGTGGAAGGCGATGCTTCTTCGGCTTCCTATTTCCTGGCGGCGGCGGCGATCAAGGGCGGTACGGTGCGCGTGACCGGGATTGGCCGCAACAGCGTGCAGGGCGATACCAAATTTGCCGACGTGCTGGAAAAAATGGGCGCGCATATCACCTGGGCAGACGATTACATTGAGTGTCGTCGCGGCGAGCTGAAAGGCATCGATATGGACATGAACCATATCCCGGATGCGGCGATGACCATTGCGACCGCCGCGCTGTTTGCCGACGGCCCGACCACTCTCCGCAATATCTATAACTGGCGGGTGAAGGAAACCGATCGCCTGACGGCGATGGCCACCGAACTGCGCAAAGTCGGCGCGACGGTTGATGAAGGCGAAGACTATATCCACGTCGTGCCGCCGGCCAAACTGCAGTTCGCCGAGATCGGCACGTATAACGATCACCGCATGGCGATGTGCTTTTCCCTGGTGGCGCTGTCGGATACCCCGGTGACCATTCTCGATCCGAAATGTACCGCGAAAACCTTCCCCGACTATTTCGAGCGGCTGGCCAGCATCAGCCAGCCGGCATAATCCTTATCAAGGCCCCGTTCGGGGCCTTTCTTGTCTTTTACGGCGGCGAAGCCCGGCGTTTCTTCTATACTTTTTGCCCATTGGTGGCCTTATTTTCGGCAACCGGGCGTATGCAGGGTAACAGTTCAGGCCGTTGCAGCGTATAATACGCCACCGAACCCGCCCCGACTGGGCTGGGTAGCAGGTTGGTCCGGCGCCGGTCAGTGTTACAGCAGTGGCGGCGGCTCGGACTCTGCGAGGTTTTTTACCCGAAGGAGAACGCAACATGACGGCTACAGCCCCGGTGATTACCGTTGATGGACCAAGCGGCGCAGGCAAGGGCACACTGTGCCAGGCATTGGCCGAATCGCTTGGCTGGCGCCTGCTGGATTCCGGCGCGATTTATCGCGTGCTGGCCCTGGCTGCGCTGCATCATCAGGTTGATATCACGTCAGAGGAGGCGCTGGTTCCGCTGGCCGCACATCTTGACGTCCGGTTTGTCGCGGAGAACGGCAAGCTGCAGGTGATTTTGGAAGGTGAGGACGTCAGTAATGAAATCCGCACCGAAACCGTTGGCAATACGGCCTCTCAGGCGGCGGCATTCCCGCGGGTGCGCGAGGCGCTGCTGCGTCGGCAGCGCGCGTTTCGCGAAGCGCCGGGCCTGATCGCCGACGGTCGCGACATGGGTACGGTGGTTTTCCCCGATGCGCCGGTTAAAATTTTCCTCGACGCCAGTTCTGAAGAGCGCGCGCATCGCCGTATGCTTCAGTTGCAGGCGAAGGGCTTTAATGTTAACTTTGAACGTCTTTTAGCCGAGATAAAGGAACGGGATGACCGTGACCGTAATCGGCCGATAGCGCCGCTGGTGCCGGCTTCCGACGCTCTGGTGCTGGACTCGACCAGCATGTCGATTGACGACGTTATCCGGCAGGCGCTGACATATGCGCAGGAAACACTGGCGTTGCCGCAGCAATAAGCGCGGCGACGTAGCGTTATTTGCAAATTTGTCATCTGATTGACATAGCAGTATCATGATATATCGGGTAAAATTTTACCCCTGTAACCTTATAACCCTGTCGGCATGGAGCCAATGGCGGGGTATGTTAAACAACCCCATTCGGCGGGACGCTAAATGGACGTTAAATCAAAGAACCCTGAAGATTATCAACATGACTGAATCTTTCGCTCAACTTTTTGAAGAATCCCTGAAATCAATCGAAACCCGCCCAGGTTCCATCGTGCGCGGCGTTGTTGTTGCTATCGACAAAGACGTAGTACTGGTTGACGCCGGTCTGAAATCTGAGTCCGCCATCCCGGCAGAGCAATTCAAAAACGCCCAGGGCGAACTGGAAATCCAGGTTGGTGACGAAGTTGACGTTGCTCTGGATGCAGTAGAAGACGGCTTCGGTGAAACCCTGCTGTCCCGTGAGAAAGCTAAACGTCACGAAGCTTGGATCACGCTGGAAAAAGCTTACGAAGACGCTGAAACTGTGACCGGTGTTATCAACGGCAAAGTTAAAGGTGGTTTCACTGTTGAGCTGAACGGCATCCGCGCGTTCCTGCCAGGCTCCCTGGTTGACGTGCGTCCAGTACGCGATACGCTGCACCTGGAAGGCAAAGAGCTTGAATTCAAAGTGATCAAGCTGGATCAGAAGCGCAACAACGTTGTTGTTTCTCGCCGTGCGGTCATCGAATCCGAGAACAGCGCAGAGCGCGATCAGCTGCTGGAAAACCTGCAGGAAGGCATGGAAGTTAAAGGTATCGTTAAGAACCTCACTGACTACGGTGCATTCGTTGATCTGGGCGGCGTTGACGGCCTGCTGCACATCACTGACATGGCTTGGAAACGCGTTAAGCACCCAAGCGAAATCGTCAACGTGGGTGATGAAATCACCGTTAAGGTACTGAAGTTCGACCGCGAGCGTACTCGTGTTTCCCTGGGCCTGAAACAGCTGGGCGAAGATCCATGGGTTGCTATCGCGAAACGTTACCCAGAAGGCACCAAGCTGACTGGTCGTGTCACCAACCTGACTGATTACGGCTGCTTCGTAGAAATCGAAGAAGGCGTTGAAGGTCTGGTACACGTTTCTGAAATGGATTGGACCAACAAAAACATCCATCCGTCCAAAGTTGTTAATGTGGGCGACGTTGTGGAAGTTATGGTTCTGGACATCGATGAAGAACGTCGTCGTATCTCCCTGGGCCTGAAGCAGTGCAAATCCAACCCATGGCAGCAGTTCGCGGAAACCCACAACAAGGGCGACCGTGTTGAAGGTAAAATCAAGTCTATCACTGACTTCGGTATCTTCATCGGCCTGGACGGCGGCATCGACGGCCTGGTTCACCTGTCTGACATCTCCTGGAACGTTGCAGGCGAAGAAGCAGTACGTGAATACAAGAAAGGCGACGAAATCGCAGCGGTTGTTCTGCAGGTTGACGCAGAGCGCGAGCGTATCTCCCTGGGCGTTAAGCAGCTGGCTGAAGACCCGTTCAATAACTACCTGTCTATGAACAAGAAAGGTGCTATTGTTACTGGTAAAGTCACCGCAGTTGACGCTAAAGGTGCTACAGTTGAATTAGCAGGCGGCGTAGAAGGTTACCTGCGTGCATCTGAAGCCTCTCGCGACCGCGTTGAAGATGCAACTCTGGTTCTGAACGTAGGCGACGACGTTGAAGCTAAATTCACCGGCGTTGACCGTAAGAACCGCGTTGTAAGCCTGTCCGTACGTGCTAAGGACGAAGCTGACGAGAAAGATGCTATCGCGACTGTTAACAACAAACAGGAAGAAGGCAACTTCTCTAACGCAATGGCTGAAGCTTTCAAAGCGGCTAAAGGCGAGTAATGACGGGGGGGCGGTGTTTCCCGCCCCCGATACGGTAGTTTAGCTGCAAAGCTTGGAGGAACTATGACCAAGTCTGAACTTATTGAAAGACTTGCTGGCCAGCAATCTCATATCCCGGCGAAGGCCGTTGAGGATGCAGTGAAAGAGATGCTAGAACATATGGCTGCGACATTGGCTGATGGCGAGCGCATCGAGATCCGCGGATTCGGCAGTTTTTCTCTTCACTACCGTGCCCCGCGCGTTGGTCGTAACCCAAAAACCGGCGATAAGGTTGAGTTGGACGGCAAGTACGTTCCTCACTTTAAACCGGGTAAAGAGTTGCGCGATCGCGCCAATATCTATGGCTAATTGCCCATAGCGTTATTGCTTGTAAAGAATATAAAACGGTGCCTGTTGGCGCCGTTTTTTTTTACCTCTAACGCAGTCTGATGACAGACGATATACCGTCAGCTTCTCCTGTGGTTACTTCCTGATTTTGCGCATTGTCGCGCATCCTTAACGTAAGGCTTGCTCAATAGAAATTAAGCCTGCGCTGTGTATTCCGTTACTCGTTTTTTGGCCGATAACCGACGGAGTATCAACGTACTCTCCCTGCAATCATGATGTGTTTACCGGGAGAGCATTATCAAAATTTCCGTAGATATTGCCGCCATTGCTCTGGTGCTGGGGATGGCGCCGCTGCTGTTCTTGCCGCAGTTGCCGGCACCGTTGTTGATTGCGGGCCTGGCGTTGGTGATGGTGTACTGCTGGCGACAAACGCCATCGGCGTATTGTCAGTATGTCGCCTGGCTGCTGTGCGGGTTTATGTTGGCCTGCGGCAGTGCGCAGCAGCTTACGCGCCAGATCTCTGTGTTAAGCGGTAAGCCGCTTAATCTGACGGTCAGCGTTGCCAGCGTCGCGCTGGCTGACCACGAACCGGGAAAGGTGCTGTTTCGCATTGAGCAGGTCAATGGCCGTTGGCTGTTCCCGGCGTTGTCATTTAGCGCTTACTGGAAATATGCGCCGTGGTGTGCCGGGCAACGCTGGCAGCTTAAAGCGCGTTTACGTCCGGTACACAGCCGCTTGAATCAAGGTGGCTTTGACAGCCAACGCTGGGCGATGGCGCGTCGTCAGCCATTGAGTGGTTATGTACAGTCCGCCGCATTGCTTGATGCGCAGTGCAGCTGGCGCCAGCGTATTGTCAGCGCGGCACAGCAGCGTACGGAAGGATTATCTCATCAAAGTACTTTACTGGCGCTGGCGTTTGGCGAACGCGCTCTGCTGAGCCAGACGGAACGGAACCTGTTTCTTAAAACGGGCATCGCGCATTTAATGGCGATTTCTGGCCTGCATATTTCACTGGCGGCCGTGCTGGCGGCGCTGGGATACGTATGGCTGGCTGGCGCTCAGCCGCCGGCGGTGCGTGCGCTGCTTGCGCTGACGCTCTGGACGCTGGTGCGTTTGCGGGGCATCTGCTGTACCCCATGGCAGATTTGGCTGTGGTGCGTTTGTCTGATTCTGTTGAGCGATCCGTTAGCAATATTGTCCGACAGCTTTTGGCTGTCGGCACTGGCGGTAGCGGCCTTGATCTTCTGGTTTGAATGGGCGGCGCTGCCATCACCTTTCAATGCTGGTTGGTATTGGGCACCGCTGCGTTGGCTGCATATTCAACTCGGTATGACACTGTTACTGATGCCGATGCAGTTCGGGTTGTTCCACGGCGTGACCTGGACGTCATTGCCGGCTAACCTCTGGGCGGTGCCGATTGTATCGTTGCTCAGTGTCCCCATGATTCTGTTTGCTATTATCGCCGGGGCCGGGAGCGCCGCGGCGGGTTGGTTCTGGCGCTGGGCCGATCTGTCGCTGACATGGGCCATCTGGCCGTTGCCATGGCTGGAGCAGGGATGGCTGCGCGTAGGCAGTGCGCTGCTGCCGTTCAGTGCGCTGGGTTGGTTAAGCGTGGTCGGCTGGCGTTTACGCTGTTGGGTAAATTCCCCCGGCGGCTGTATCGCCGTATTGCTCTGTTGCCTGACGTGGCGTGAGCGTCAGGCAGATTATCGCTGGCGCGTCGACATGCTGGATGTGGGGCATGGCCTAGCGGTGGTGATCGAACGTGACGGCAAGGCGGTGATGTATGATACCGGCGATCGCTGGGCAAGCGGCAGTATGGCCGAGCGGGAGATTCTGCCCTATTTGCATTGGCGCGGTATTGAACTGGAGGCAATTATTATCAGCCACAGTCATCAGGACCATATGGGCGGACTGAGTGCGCTGCAACGGGCCTTTCCGAAAGCGGCGGTGTATTCTCCTTTGCATGCCGCTGGTCATTATGCCTGTGTGCAGGGGCAACAGTGGCGATGGCGTGGGCTTAATTTTCGCGTGTTGTGGCCTCCGCAGCGCCTGAAGCATGTGGGCAATGATGATTCCTGTACGATTCGCGTCGATGATGGAAGATTCAGCCTGCTGTTAACCGGCGATTTGGAAGCCCGAGGGGAGTCGGCATTGCTGAAACAGCGCGCCGAGTTACCGTCCACCTTGCTGCAGGTGCCGCACCATGGCAGTAAGACCTCATCTACGCCGCCATTTCTGCGGGCGGTGGCGCCGGCCGCGGCGTTAGCCTCCGCTTCCCGCTACAATCAGTGGCGCCTGCCTGCGGAAAAAATCATCAGGCGTTACCGTTCCTATCGCATTGCATGGCATGACACTTCACGCTCCGGGCAGTTGAGCGTGCTGTTTTTCGACAATGATTGGCAAATTAAAGGCTTTCGTGAGCAATTAATGCCCCGTTGGTACCATCAGCGGTTTGGAGAAAGGGGGGATAATGAGTAAAATAGGCCGCTATTTCTTCCGATGCTGGTATTTGCATGATGAATGATAAAGATCTCTCGACCTGGCAGACATTCCGTCGCCTGTGGCCGATGATCACCCCTTTCAAAGCAGGATTGATTGTCGCTGCTATTGCGCTGGTTTTGAACGCTGCGGGCGACACCCTGATGTTATCCTTGCTCAAACCTCTGCTGGATGACGGCTTTGGTAAAGCAGACAGCAGCGTTTTGGTGTGGATGCCGCTGGCCGTGATCGGGCTGATGTTGATGCGCGGCGTAACCAGCTTCATTTCAAGTTATTGTATTTCCTGGGTATCTGGGATGGTCGTGATGCATATGCGCCGGCGGCTGTTTGGCCATATGATGCGTATGCCGGTATCCTTCTTTGATCAGCAGTCTACCGGTACATTGCTGTCGCGTATTACCTACGATTCCGAACAGGTAGCCTCGTCATCTTCCAGTGCGCTGGTGACCGTGGTGCGTGAAGGCGCTTCAATCATCGGCCTGTTTATCATGATGTTCTACTACAGCTGGCAGCTGTCGCTTATCTTGATCGTACTGGCGCCGATTGTTTCTATCGCTATCCGCATGGTCTCCAAGCGTTTCCGTAATATCAGTAAAAACATGCAAAATACGATGGGGCAGGTGACCACCAGCGCCGAGCAGATGCTGAAAGGACATAAGGAAGTTCTGATTTTCGGCGGCCAGCAGGTGGAGACCGAACGTTTTAATACGGTCAGTAATCGCATGCGTCAGCAGGGAATGAAACTGGTTTCCGCCTCATCGATTTCCGATCCAATCATTCAGCTGATTGCCTCGCTGGCGCTGGCTTTCGTCTTGTTCGCCGCCAGCTTCCCCAGCGTGATGGAGACCCTGACAGCGGGTACCATTACCGTGGTGTTCTCCTCCATGATTGCACTGATGCGTCCGCTGAAATCGCTGACTAACGTCAATGCTCAGTTCCAGCGCGGTATGGCGGCCTGCCAGACGCTGTTCTCCATCCTGGATATGGAACAGGAAAAAGATACCGGCACGCGCGAAATCAAGCGCGCCAAAGGGGATGTCGAGCTGCGCAATGTCACCTTCTACTACCCGGGGAAGGATACGCCGGCGCTGCGTGATATCAACCTGACGATTGAGGAAGGCAAGACGGTCGCCTTGGTCGGACGCTCCGGCTCGGGTAAATCGACGATTGCCAATCTGCTGACCCGCTTCTATGACATTCAGCAAGGCGAGATCCTGATGGATGGGCACGATTTGCGTGAATACACGCTGGCGTCGCTGCGCGATCAGGTAGCTCTGGTGTCGCAGAACGTCCATCTGTTTAACGATACTATCGCCAATAATATCGCCTATGCGCGTGAAGACCGTTATAGCCGTGAAGATATTGAGAAAGCGGCGCGAATGGCTTACGCCATGGACTTTATCGAGAAAATGGATCAGGGTCTGGATACGGTGATCGGTGAAAACGGCGTGATGCTTTCCGGCGGCCAGCGCCAGCGTATCGCCATCGCCCGCGCTCTGCTGCGCGATTGCCCGATACTGATCCTGGATGAAGCTACCTCGGCGCTGGATACGGAATCCGAACGTGCGATTCAGGCGGCGCTGGACGAACTTCAGAAGAACCGCACCTCGCTGGTTATCGCCCACCGCCTGTCCACCATTGAAAAAGCGGATGAGATTTTGGTGGTTGAGGACGGCCGTATCGTCGAGCGTGGCGAGCACGCTGATTTGCTCGCGAAGCAGGGTGCTTACGCGCAGCTGCATCGCATGCAGTTTGGTGAATAATGATCGAACGTATCTGGTCCGGCAGTTCGCTGCTCTACCTGCTGTTACTACCGCTCTCCTGGCTGTATGGCCTGGTGAGCGGGCTTATTCGGCTGAGCTACAGGCTCGGCTGGCGTAAAAGCTGGCGCGCGCCGGTGCCGGTGGTGGTGGTGGGTAACCTGACCGCCGGCGGCAATGGCAAAACGCCAACGGTTATCTGGCTGGTCGAACAGCTGCAGCAGCGTGGTTACCGGGTTGGCGTGGTTTCCCGCGGCTATGGCGGCAAATCGGCGGTTTATCCGCTGGTGCTGAATGCACAGACGACGACCCGGCAGGCCGGGGATGAGCCGGTGTTGATCTATCAGCGCACCGCGGCTCCGGTGGCGGTATCGCCCAAGCGTACGGAAGCGGTACAGGCGCTGTTGGCGCAGCACGATCTTGATCTGGTGATTACTGATGACGGCCTGCAGCATTATGCGTTGCAGCGCGACGTTGAGCTGGTGGTGATTGACGGCGTGAGGCGTTTTGGCAACGGCTGGTGGCTGCCGGCCGGGCCGATGCGCGAGCGCGCCAGCCGTTTGCAGAGCGTTGATGCCTGCATTACCAACGGCGGGGTGGCGCAGCCGGGTGAGATCGCCATGAAGCTACAGGCGCGTGACGCGGTAAATATTGCTACTGGCGAACGGTTGCCGGCGGCGCAGCTGCCGCAGGCGGTTGCGATGGCGGGCATTGGCCACCCGCCGCGTTTTTTTGCCACGCTGGAAAAGCTGGGCGTTAACGTCGCGCGGGAAGTGGCGTTTGCCGATCATCAGGACTATAGCCCAGAGCAGCTGCAGGCGCTGGCCTCACCGGGTCAGACGCTGTTGATGACGGAAAAAGACGCGGTTAAATGCCGCGCCTTTGCTCAGGATAACTGGTGGTATTTGCCGGTTGACGCCGTTTTTCCCGAAGAACAGGCCGCATCACTGCTGCAACGTATCGAATCCCATCTGAAGAAGTAAATCAGGCCTCCAGCGCGCCAAGCCCCAGCGCTTGCGCGCAGGCCTGTAGTGAACGCTGCTGCGTTTGCCGGTACAGCGTCAGTTCATCCACCACTTTCATGCCGAGCGCCTGCTCAAAAGCGCTGCGGCTGGAGGTGGCATTATAATGTGCCTGCGCGTTGTCTCCCAAATTTGACTGGAAAATGCCGGCGGCGCTGACCGGCAGAAAATCTTCATACACCAGCGGCTGGAAGCGGATGTAATCCTCAGTGATTAACTGCTCCAGCGTCCAGCTGTCATCCAGACGTTCCTTCGCCGCCAGCCCGAGTTCGGTAGGGAAGTAGCGGAACCAGGCCAGGCGTTGCTCGCGCAGCGTCGGATAGTCATCCGGGAATGCGCGGAAGTTGTCCTGCAACAGTTGGTAATAATGCGCCGCATTGCCTTCGCTTGGCGTGGTCTGCAGCGCATCGTTGGTTGCCTGCAGCAGGCGATCATACAGAGCGCGGCCTTCGGGCGTCAGTGCGACGCCGCGTTGCTCTATCTCGCCAAAGCGCGCCGTGTGTTGTCCCATTACGGCGGCGCCGTCGCTTTCAACAAAAGCTACCTGTTCCACCAGTGCTTTAAAGCTGGTTTGCCGCAGCAGAATCGGGCAGCGGCGACGGGGCGGGCCTTCGATAACGGCTTTAGGCGTGATCCCCCGTTGCGGCATGGTGCTCTGCGCCGCATCAATATCCAGTGTGCGCGGCGTCAGATGGTTAATGTGCGGCCCTTTAAAGGCCACCACATCGGCAATCAGCCGGTGTTGATCGTGTAGCTGTTGGTATTCGGCGGCGCTGACGGTAGCCTGGCGGTGCCAGCGGAAGGTTTCCAGCGCCTGTTCAACAAATTCGTCTGCCTGCTCAGCGGTCAATCCGCCCTGGTTTTCATGTTGCTCGATCAGCGCCAGCGCTCGGCCGGTGAAAATATGGCGGCGTTCCAGCAGGCGTTGCGCCAGCGCACGCAATTCAGGCTGCTCAATCAGCTCCAGACGTAATAATGAGGTGAATACGCGGAAAGGGCTGGCCTGAAGATCCTGTTCGTGAACGGCGCGAAAGGCGGTGGAATGTACCGGTACGCCCGCCGGCGCCAGATCGTAATAACCAACAGGCGACATGCCCATCACGTTGAACAGCCGGCGTAATGTCGTCAGTTCTTCAGCCGTGCCGACGCGGATGGCGCCATGACGCTCCATGGCCAGGCGCTCTATTTCACCGGTGATTTGTAACTGATGTGCCAATTCGCTATCGCTGCTCAGTACCTGGCGGTTGGTCTCAGCTACCAGACTTAATAGCTCACCATAGAGCGGCACCTCTTTTTGATACATTTCCGACATCGCCAGAGAGAACCGGCTGCGGATTTCATTGGGTGAAACGAACTGCTGGGCAGTCATGCGCATCGCTCCTTTGTTCAGTTTTATCTGAAAAATGACGGTTCCGGTGAAAGTGCTGCCGATCATGCCGTTCACCTTGTTATCACTCCAAGTTTAGTCATCGGGTTATGGATTTGTTATATGTTGCGTAACCATATTAGATTTTTATGCGTTAGCTCTCATTTGCGGCATCGGGAGCGCCATTCAAGCATCAAAAAAACGGCGAGGCGGGTTTTCTTTACCGTACTTTGCAAAAAATAATTCGATACTAATCATGGGTATAAAATTAAATGACACGCAGGGATAAAAATAGTGTGAAAACCCCCTTGTGTAATCTGGGGTTTTATGAGTAAATGAATTCGGCCTGTGATTCAGACCTATTTATGTACGAGACAAGATTTAGAAGTTTAGGTAATCAGTTTACTAAGCAGTTCCTCCATAAACGTTATCATTCGATTCCGCTTCAAAGACGAACCTTCTAAGTACCTCCCATAAGTAATGTTTCTGCAATGGCCAAAATTGCCTTATGGCAGGTTTTGTAAATATTTAAAAGGTAAATGTAATGTCTAAGAAGACCGGTCAGGTTAAGTGGTTCAATGAGAGTAAAGGTTTTGGTTTCATTGAGCAGCAAGACGGCGGCAAAGATGTATTCGTACACTTCTCCGCAATCATGACCGATGGTTTCAAGACCCTGGCTGAAGGCCAGCGCGTTGAGTATACCATTGAAGACAGCCCGCGCGGGCCGGCTGCCGCCAACGTTGTTGCTCTGTAAGTTTTACAGGAAATAGCGTATAGAGATCTTGATACAACCTTGATGAGGCGCTTGCCGAGTCATGCGGAAGATATTAAGTTCAATAAGCCCGCCGTTGTGCGGGTTTTTTATTTGTTGCTCATGAGAGGTTTGTTACGAAAAACTTTAGGATGGGCGGTTAGCATCCAGACAATAATAACAAATAGCGTTGTTACGGATGCCCGAAAGAAAGGAAATAATTATGTTTAAAAATACAATGTTAAAAATGGGCCGTGTAAAATGGTATGACCAAGCCGCAGGCTACGGTGTGATTTTACCGGTTGACGGCAGCGATGAAATTTATGTGAACCGTCGAGCTATCGCCAATACGAAAAACAAGTCATTAAATGAAGGTCAGAACGTTGAGTTCTCGATCTGTCGCAGCTCACACGGGCTGTCCGCCGCAGACGTTATCGCGTTCTAAGGCATCCTCCTTCCTCGCCAGTGCCGGTGTCGCCACCCCCTCGCACTGGCGAAGAAAACATCAAACTCTTCTTCATTCCATCATAGCTCTTTAACCATTGCCATGATCATTGGCAAGCAGCCGCCTAGCCCTGATATTTTCGCATCTCCCTGATGCACACGCTGAAGAAAAATGAGCAAACTTCCACTATTCTCAAGCGATTGATTAATCACCTGGATATCCATATGTCCGTTCCGGTTATTTCACTGGCCGCAGCCCGTGCGCTGCATCTGGCCGCTCAGGGGTTGTTGACGCCGGCGAAACGCAAAGCCGGGCCAGAAGATGTGGTCGCCGCCATTCAACGCATGGGGCTACTGCAAATTGATACCATCAGCGTTGTTGCCCGCAGCCCTTATCTGGTGTTATTCAGCCGGCTGGGGGATTATGCGCCACAGTGGCTGGAGCAGGCGCTGGCCGGCCGACAGCTCTTTGAGTACTGGGCGCATGAAGCCTGTTTTCTGCCGATTGAAGACTTCGCCCTATTGCGTCATCGCATGCTGAACCCGCAGGGGATGGGATGGAAGTATTCGCAGGAGTGGGTGGAAAAGCATCAGGGTGCGATTAACGATATATTGAGCCATATCGCTGCAAACGGGCCGCAGCGCTCGGCGGATTTTAACGCGCAGAAGAAGGGCGGTAACGGTTGGTGGGAGTGGAAACCGGAGAAGCGTCACCTTGAAACGTTGTTTACCGCCGGCAAGCTGATGGTGGCCGAGCGACGTAATTTTCACCGGGTTTATGATTTGACCGAACGCCTGTTGCCGGACTGGGATGATGCCAGACAGGCATTGTCCGAAGAAGAGGCGCGCCGGGTGATGTTGGCACGTACCTGTCGCTATCTGGGGATTTTTAAAGCGGAGTGGCTGGCTGACTATTATCGCCTGAAGCGCGTTGCGCCTAAAAAACTACTCCAGCAGCTGCAGCTACAGGGCGAGATCCTGCCGATAAAGGTTGCACAGCTGTCGGGCGATTTTTATCTGCACCATTCACTGGCTGAGGCGCTGCCGCTGGCCGAGCAGAACAAGCTGCGCTCACGGGTCACCACGCTGCTTTCGCCGTTTGATCCCGTGGTGTGGGATCGCCGCCGGGCGCTGGAATTGTTTAATTTCGACTATCGACTGGAATGCTATACGCCGAAAGGAAAGCGGCAGTATGGCTACTTTACGTTACCGGTGCTCAATCGCGGCGAACTGATTGGGCGCATCGATGCGAAAATGCATCGGCGAACCGGGGAATTTGAGGTGATCAGTTTCCATCTGGAGCCCGGTGTTCGTATGGGCAAGCAGCGCTGTCAGGATCTGTTTCAGGCTATTAGCCGTATGGCGAAGTGGCACGGCGCTGGGCGAGTCAGACTGAGGGCGGTACCGGGAGCATTGCGTGAGCAGTATGGCGAAATTTGGCAAGTGGGATAACGAACGGCGTTGTTTCTGGGGGGGTAAAACGAGTGACATCGCCGTTCGTTACAGGCTTGGCCCCTTAGGCGCTGAAATTAGCGAACAGGGCGATAATTTTATTGATACGTTTCATCATTGGCAGGTGCTTGCATAATTGTGTGACTTACGTCACAAATATTACGCCTGCTTGGCGGGCAACACAACCCCCACGCCATTTTGGCGAAAAGCACAGCAGTAAAACCAGCAATGATTAACCTGCGCTGGCGCGTTATGTTATTCTCATGCACATTCCCCACAGTCATATCTCTCCCCATGGAGGAAGCATGGATCACCGTTTGCTTGAAATCGTTGCTTGCCCGGTCTGCAACGGAAAACTGTACTTTAATAAAGAAAATCAGGAATTGGTCTGCAAGCTAGACGGCCTGGCGTACCCGTTACGTGATGGTATTCCGGTGCTGCTGGAAAACGAAGCGCGTACGCTGTCGCCGGATGAGAAGCAAGCATGAGTTTCATCGCAATAATTCCGGCTCGTTATGCATCGACTCGCCTGCCGGGTAAACCGCTGGCGGATATCCACGGGAAGCCGATGGTGGTGCATGTGATGGAGCGCGCGCGTGAATCCGGTGCCGAGCGGGTGATTGTCGCCACCGATCATCCCGACGTTGCCCGTGCGGTCGAGGCCGCCGGCGGTGAGGTGTGCATGACCCGCGAAGATCATGAGTCCGGCACCGAGCGTCTGGCGGAAGTGATCGAGCATTACGGTTTTGCCGATGACCAGATCATCGTCAATGTGCAGGGGGATGAGCCGCTGGTGCCGCCGGTGATTATTCGTCAGGTGGCGGAAAATCTGGCGGCGAGCAGCGCCGGTATGGCCACGCTGGCCGCGCCGATTGAAACGGCGGAAGAGGCGTTTAATCCGAATGCGGTGAAAGTGGTGATGGATGCCGAGGGCTACGCGCTCTATTTCTCCCGCGCCACCATCCCTTGGGATCGTGAGCGTTTTGCGCAGTCTAAAAGCGCGATTGGCGATAACCTGCTGCGTCATCTCGGTATTTATGCCTACCGCGCCGGTTTTGTCCGCCGCTATGTCAGCTGGGCGCCAAGCCCGCTGGAAAAAATCGAGCTGCTGGAGCAGCTGCGGGTGCTGTGGTACGGCGAAAAGATTCACGTCGCGGTGGCAAAGGCCATCCCGAGCGTCGGCGTAGATACCGCAGAAGACTTGCAGCGCGTGCGCGACAGCCTTAACACGTAGATTTCCCTGAGCTTACCGGCCGTTCGGTGCCGGTAAGCTTGCTCACCGTTTTAGTTTCCACCCGCGTTTGCGTAAAGCGAAGTCATTTGCTCTTATTCTTCAATCTTCTCGCCATTTCCCTTTAAACGCTGCCACAAACTGCCCAGGGTTTCGTACCAGGCGCGTTCGCTATGGCTGAGGAACATGGCGGAAGGCAGTACCCGATCCCAGATATTCAGCGGTGAAGTGATGGCCAGCTGGTTGGCCGGCGCCGGGATGGGCCGCAGCCCCTGCGCCTCGAAAAAGCGCATGGCGCGCGGCAGATGGTTGGCGGAGGTCACCAGCAGAAACGGCTGCCGGCCAATCAGTTTGGCGACCTGCGCCGCCTCTTGCTCGGTATCCACCGGGCGATCCAGCACCACGATATCGCGGCGCGGCACGCCCAGGCTTTCCGCCACCCGCGCTGCGGTTTCCGCATTGCTCAAGGTATTAGCGCCGCGCGCGCCGGTAAACACCATTTTCGCGCCGGGATGTGCAAGATACTGCCGTACGCCTTCGGTAACCCGCGGCAGGCTGTTGCCGATCAGGTTTGAGCTGGGCGCCCAGTCCGGATTGAAAGTGTAACCCCCGCCTAAAACCACGATATAATTGACCGGGTCATGACCGCGATAGGTGGCGTAGGTGGATTCAATCGGCCGCAGCAGCCGATCGGCGACCGGCTGCAGGCTGAAAAGCAGTAAAAACAGCCAGCTCAGGCTGAGAATTACTTTCCCGCTTTTCTGCCAGCGGGTGAACCACAGCAGCAACAGCGCCAGCGCCATCAGTAACAGCAGGGCGGGCAGCGGCATCATGATGCCGCCAATAAACTTTTTCAGGTTGAACAGCATTAAAAATCCGGTCCTTTTGGGCGAAAAAACGACATCCGGGCACATTCCGGCCGTAAGAAGATTTATTCTATGCCAGTCTGTGCCAAAATAGCAGGTTTGGTGGGGAGCGTGTTGCCCCCCGGCAGGATAAGATCAACGGAGCCGTAGTCCAATGCAGGATCGCAATTTTGACGATATTGCGGAAAAGTTTGCGCGTAATATTTACGGCACCACGAAAGGCAAAATCCGCCAGGCGGTAGTTTGGCAGGATCTGAATACGCTGCTGGCGCAACTGCCGCAGCGTCCATTGCGTATACTTGATGCCGGCGGCGGCGAAGGCCATATGGCCTGCCAGCTGGCGGAATTAGGACATCAGGTGTTGTTGTGCGATCTTTCTGGTGAGATGATCCAACGCGCCGCGCAGTTGGCGCAGCAGAAAGGTGTGAGCCAGAACATGCAATTTATACAAAGTTCGGCTCAGGAGATCGGTCAGCATTTGGAACAGCCGGTCGATCTGATATTGTTCCATGCTGTGCTTGAATGGATCGCAGAACCGCAGGCGGCATTGCAGGCGTTGTATGACTGTCTGCGGCCTGGCGGCGCGCTGTCGCTGATGTTTTTCAACGCCAACGGCTTGTTGATGCGTAACGTGGTATTGGGTAATTTTCAATTGGTCAATCCCGAAGTGAGACGGCGCCGCAAGCGTTCGCTGTCGCCGCAATACCCGCATAGTCCGCCGTTGGTCTATGGCTGGCTGGAACAGCTGGGCATGCGCATCAGCGGTAAAACCGGCGTGCGCGTGTTTCATGATTACCTGCAAAGCAGGCAACTGCAGACACAAAAATTTGAAGAGTTATTGGCGCTTGAACAGCACTATTGTCGGCAGGAGCCGTACGTGAGTTTGGGGCGCTATATTCACGTCATGGCGCATAAACCAAACCTGAAGGACGAACTATGAGTGAATTTTCCCAGACTGTACCCGAACTGGTCGCCTGGGCACGGAAAAATGATTTCTCTATTTCGCTCCCTACGGAGCGTCTTGCGTTTCTGCTTGCGATCGCCACGTTAAATGGCGAGCGGCTGGACGGCGAGATGAGCGAAGGTGAGCTGGTTGATGCATTTCGCCATGTCAGCAAGGGTTTCGAACAGACGCATGAAACGGTGGCGATCCGCGCCAATAATGCGATTAACGACATGGTGCGCCAGCGCCTGTTGAACCGTTTTACCAGCGAACTGGCGGACGGCAATGCCATTTACCGTCTGACGCCGCTGGGCATCGGCATTACCGACTACTATATTCGTCAGCGTGAATTCTCAACGCTGCGCCTGTCGATGCAGCTGTCGATTGTCGCGCAGGAATTGAAACGCGCGGCGGACGCCGCTGAAGAGGGCGGCGATGATTTCCACTGGCATCGCAACGTCTTTGCGCCGCTGAAGTATTCGGTGGCGGAGATCTTCGACAGCATCGATATGACCCAGCGCGTGATGGATGAGCAGCAGCAGGGGGTGAAAGAAGATATCGCTGCACTGCTGAACCAGGACTGGCGCGCCGCGATCTCCAGCTGTGAGATGCTGCTGTCGGAAACCTCCGGTACCCTGCGTGAACTGCAGGATACGTTGGAAGCCGCCGGCGACAAGCTGCAGGCGAATCTGCTGCGTATTCAGGAATCCACGTTGGGCGATGCCGAACTGGCCTTTGTCGACAAACTGGTGTTTGACCTGCAAAGCAAACTGGATCGCATCGTCAGTTGGGGGCAGCAGGCGATCGACCTGTGGATCGGCTATGACCGCCACGTGCACAAATTCATCCGTACCGCGATCGACATGGATAAAAACCGTGTGTTTGCGCAGCGTCTGCGCCAGTCGGTGCAAAACTATTTCGACAACCCGTGGGCGCTGACTCACGCCAGTGCCGATCGCCTGCTGGATATGCGCGATGAAGAACTGGCGCTGCGCAGCGATGAGGTGACCGGGGAACTGCCGCCGGATCTGGAATATGAAGAGTTCAGCGAAATCCGCGAACAGCTGGCGGCGATGATCGAACAGGCGCTGAAGGTTTATCAGGAACAACAGTTGCCGCTCAATTTAGGGGCGGTCATGCGCGATTATCTGGCGCAATATCCGCGCGCCCGTCACTTCGACGTGGCGCGTTTAGTGGTCGACCAGGCGGTGCGCCTTGGTGTGGCTGAAGCTGATTTTTCAGGGTTACCGGCCGAGTGGCAGGTAATCAATGATTACGGAGCCAAGGTACAGGCCCATGTCATCGACAAATATTGAACACATTATGCCAGTAAAACTGGCGAAGGCATTGTCCAACCCGCTGTTTCCGGCGCTGGACAGTCAACTGCGCGCAGGGCGCCATATCGGCATTGACGAGCTGGACAACCACGCATTTCTGATGGATTTTCAGGATGAACTGGAAGAGTTCTACGCGCGCTACAGCGTCGAGCTGCTGCGTGCGCCGGAAGGCTTTTTCTATCTGCGCCCGCGTTCCACGACGCTGATCCCGCGTTCGGTGCTGTCCGAGCTGGATATGATGGTCGGTAAAATTCTCTGTTACCTCTATCTGAGCCCGGAACGTCTGGCGCACGAAGGCATTTTCAGCCATCAGGAGCTGTACGACGAGCTGCTGAGCCTGGCGGATGAAAACAAGCTGCTGAAGTTCGTCAACCAGCGCTCCACCGGCTCTGACCTTGACCGGCAGAAGCTGCACGAAAAGGTACGCACTTCCTTGAACCGTCTGCGCCGTCTGGGCATGGTCTATTTTATGGGCGGCGACAGCAGTAAATTCCGCATCACCGAGGCGGTATTCCGCTTCGGCGCAGATGTGCGCAGCGGTGACGACCCGCGTGAAGCACAGCTGCGTATGATCCGCGACGGCGAGGCCATGCCGATTGAAAACAGCCTGTTGTTGAATGATGAGCAAGAAGGCGAAGAGCAAACGGCAGATAACACGCCGGATAGCGCAGAGGATGAACAGGAATGATTGAACGCGGTAAATTTCGCTCGCTAACGCTGGTTAACTGGAACGGCTTCTTTGCCCGCACCTTTGATTTGGATGAGCTGGTCACCACGCTGTCCGGCGGTAACGGGGCGGGGAAATCCACCACCATGGCGGCCTTCGTCACCGCGCTGATCCCCGATCTGACGCTGCTGCATTTTCGTAACACCACCGAAGCCGGCGCGACCAGCGGCTCGCGCGATAAAGGCCTGCACGGTAAGCTGCGCGCCGGGGTGTGTTACTCGACGCTCGACGTGGTCAACTCGCGTCATCAGCGTGTGGTGGTCGGCGTGCGTCTGCAGCAGGTTGCCGGCCGTGACCGTAAGGTCGATATCAAGCCGTTCACCATTCAGGGGCTGCCGACCTCGGTGCAGCCGACGGAAATTCTGACGCAGACGGTCGGCGAGCGCCAGGCGCGCGTGCTGTCGCTGCCGGAGCTGAAAGAGCGGCTGGAAGAGATTGAAGGGGTGCAGTTCAAGCAGTTCAACTCCATCACCGATTATCACTCTTTGATGTTTGATCTGGGGATTATCCCAAAACGCCTGCGCTCTTCCGCCGACCGCAGCAAGTTCTATCGTTTGATCGAGGCCTCGCTGTACGGCGGTATTTCCAGCGCCATTACCCGCTCGCTGCGCGACTACCTGCTGCCGGAAAACAGCGGCGTGCGCAAGGCGTTCCAGGATATGGAAGCCGCGCTGCGGGAAAACCGCATGACGCTGGAAGCGATCCGCGTCACCCAGTCCGACCGCGACCTGTTCAAACACCTGATTTCTGAAGCGACGTCCTATGTGGCGGCGGACTATATGCGCCATGCCAACGAGCGGCGTATCCATCTGGACAGCACGCTGGTGCTGCGTAACGACCTGTTCGGCAGCCGGAAACAGCTGGCGGCGGAGCAGTACCGCCACATAGAGATGGCGCGTGAGCTGGCGGAGCAGAGCGGTGCGGAGTCCGATCTGGAAACCGATTATCAGGCAGCCAGCGATCATCTGAACCTGGTGCAGACCGCGATGCGTCAGCAGGAGAAGATCGAGCGCTATGAAGCCGATCTGGAAGAGCTGACCTACCGGCTGGAAGAACAGAATGAAGTGGTGGCCGAAGCCGGCGAACAGCAGGAAGAGTACAGCGCGCGCGCCGAGGCGGCCGAGCTGGAAGTGGATGAGCTGAAAAGTCAGCTGGCCGATTACCAGCAGGCGCTCGACGTGCAGCAGACCCGCGCCATTCAGTATCAACAGGCGCTGCAGGCGCTGGAGCGCGCGCGTTCTCTGTGCCAGCTGCCGGAGCTGAGCGCGGACAATGCCGAACAGTGGCTGGAAACCTTCCAGGCGCGCGAGCAGGAAGCCACCGAAGCGCTGTTGATGTTGGAACAGAAGCTGAGCGTGGCCGATGCCGCGCACGGCCGTTTTGAACAGGCTTACCAGCTGGTGTGTAAAATTGCCGGTGAAGTCAGCCGCAGCGATGCCTGGCAGACCGCGCGCGAAGTGCTGCGCGACTGGCCGTCGCAGCAGCACCAGGCGGAGCGCGTGCAGCCGCTGCGTATGCGTCTGAGCGAGTTGGAGCAGCGTCTGCGCTCTCAGCAGGACGCCGAGCGTCTGCTGCAGGAATTCTGTAAACGCCATGGCCAGGACTATCAGGCAGACGACCTCGATGCGCTGCAACAAGAGCTGGAAGAGCGGCTGGAGTCGCTGTCGCAGAACGTCAGCGAAGCCGGCGAACGGCGGATGGAAATGCGTCAGGAGCTGGAGCATCTCCAGCAGCGCATCCGCGAACTGACCGCCCGCGCGCCGGTGTGGCTGACGGCGCAGGACGCGCTCAGCCAACTGAGTGAACAAAGCGGCGAACCGCTGGAAAGCAGCCAGCAGGTTACCGAATATATGCAGCAGCTGCTGGAGCGTGAGCGTGAAACTACGGTTGAACGCGACGAAGTAGCAGCCCGCAAACGCGAAGTCGACGCGCAGATTGAGCGTCTTAGCCAGCCGAGCGGCGCGGAAGATCAGCGTCTGGTGACGCTGGCCGAACGTTTCGGCGGCGTACTGCTGTCGGAAATTTACGACGATGTCACCATCGACGATGCGCCTTACTTCTCCGCGCTGTATGGCCCGTCCCGCCACGCCATCGTGGTGCCGGACCTGTCGCTGGTGCGCGAAATGCTGGAAGGACTGGAAGATTGCCCGGAAGATCTCTACCTGATCGAAGGGGATCCGCAGTCGTTCGATGACAGCGTCTTCGCCGTTGAAGAACAAGAAAAAGCGGTGGTGGTGAAAATCGCCGACCGCCAGTGGCGTTACTCCCGCTTCCCGGAAGTGCCGCTGTTTGGCCGCGCCGCGCGTGAAAAACGTCTGGAAGTCTTGCATGCCGAACGTGAAACGCTGGCGGAACGCTACGCGACGCTGTCGTTCGACGTACAGAAAATCCAGCGTTCTCATCAGGCGTTCAGCCGCTTTATCGGTAGTCATCTGGGCGTTGCCTTTGATACCGATCCGGAAGCGGAAATCCGTACGCTGAACGGTCGTCGCACGGAGATCGAACGTGCGCTGAACAACCATGAAGCGCAGAACCAGCAGCAGCGTCAGCAGTACGAGCAGGCGAAAGAGGGGCTTTCTGCGCTGCATCGCTTGACGCCGCTGGTTTCGCTGTTGAACGATGACACCTTGCAGGACCGGGTGGAAGAAATTCAGGACGAGCTGGACGAGGCGCAGGAGGCTGCGCGCTACCTGCAGCAGCACGGCGTTGCCCTGAATAAACTGGAGCCGCTGGTGTCCGTGCTGCAAAACGATCCGGAGCAGCATGAACAGCTGCAGCAGGATTATCAGCAGGCGCAGAATACTCAGCGCCAGGCGAAGCAGCAGGCCTTTGCATTGATCGAGGTGGTGCAGCGCCGCGCGCACTTTAGCTATACCGACTCGGCCGGTATGCAAAACGCCAATAACGATCTCAACGACAAACTGCGCCATCGACTGGAGCAGGCGGAAGCGGAGCGCAGCAGCGCCCGTGAGCAGCTGCGTCAGTATCAGAGCCAGTTTACGCAGTACAGCCAGGTATTGGCCTCGCTGAAAAGCTCTTATGAAGCCAAGCGCGATATGCTCAAAGAGCTGAGCCAGGAGCTGGTGGATATCGGCGTACAGGCCGATGCCAACGCCGAAGCGCGCGCGCGTCAGCGCCGCGACGAGCTGCATGCGGCACTGAGCAACAACCGCGCGCGGCGTAATCAGCTGGAGAAACAGCTGACCTTCTGCGAAGCGGAAATGGACAGCCTGCAGAAAAAACTGCGCAAGCTGGAGCGCGACTATCATCAGCTGCGTGAGCAGGTGGTGACCGCCAAGGCGGGCTGGTGCGCGGTGATGCGCATGGTGAAAGATAACGGCGTGGAGCGTCGCCTGCACCGCCGCGAGCTGGCCTATATGGACGGCGACGAGCTGCGCTCAATGTCGGATAAGGCACTGGGTGCGCTGCGTCTGGCGGTGGCGGATAACGAACATCTGCGCGACGTGCTGCGTCTGTCGGAAGATCCGAAGCGGCCGGAACGCAAAATCCAGTTCTATATCGCGGTGTATCAGCATCTGCGCGAGCGTATCCGTCAGGATATTATCCGCACCGACGACCCGATTGAAGCCATTGAACAGATGGAGATCGAGCTGAGTCGTCTGACCGAAGAGCTGACCAGCCGCGAGCAGAAACTGGCGATCAGTTCCAAAAGCGTGGCGAATATCATCCGCAAGACCATTCAGCGTGAGCAGAATCGCATCCGCATGCTGAACCAGGGGCTGCAGGCCGTATCCTTCGGCCAGGTGAAGAGCGTGCGTCTGAACGTCAACGTGCGTGAAGCGCATGCGACGCTGCTGGACGTGCTGTCCGAACAGCAGGAGCAGCATCAGGATCTGTTCAACAGCAACCGCCTGAGCTTCTCCGAGGCGCTGGCTAAACTGTATCAGCGGCTGAATCCGCAGATCGATATGGGTCAGCGCACGCCGCAGACCATTGGTGAAGAGCTGCTGGATTACCGTAATTACCTGGAGCTGGAGGTGGAAGTCTTCCGCGGCTCTGACGGCTGGCTGCGTGCGGAAAGCGGCGCGTTGTCGACCGGTGAGGCGATCGGTACCGGTATGTCGATTCTGGTAATGGTGGTGCAGAGCTGGGAGGAAGAATCCCGTCGCCTGCGCGGCAAGGATATTTCTCCGTGCCGTCTGTTGTTCCTCGATGAAGCGGCGCGTCTGGATGCTAAATCCATCGCCACGCTGTTCGAGCTGTGTGACCGTCTGGAAATGCAGCTGATCATCGCGGCGCCGGAAAATATCAGCCCGGAAAAAGGCACCACCTATAAACTGGTGCGTAAGGTGTTCCAGAATCAGGAGCATGTGCACGTGGTGGGGCTGCGCGGTTTTGCCAATGAGCCGCCGGCACTGGGGGCCAGCCCGGCAGAGACGCCGCAGGTTTAAAACACCCTAAAAATCTGAAAATAGCCGCCCCAGGGTGGCTATTTTTTATTGGCTATGGATGATAGTGCGTTTTCCAGTGTTGGCGCTCTGGGACGGGCCGTATCCGGCGGACGCTTTTGTCGGCTTGATGCAACTCCATTTATTTTAGGTATATACTTAAATTAATCAGTAATTTTTATCATATTTTTTGTGAGCAGAGAGGGGGCAAGGGATGTTGCTTAAAGAAAGTAACAGGGTACGACGTTTGGCGCTGAGCTGCGCTATCGCATGTAGTTTTGCCGCGTCACTACCCGCATGGGCAACTACGCCCGGATTGTCCGCGGGTTCCTCCGCCACGACAGTGGCGCAAAGCCGTGCAGAGCTGATGTCGGCGCTGCCGCGCGGCGTTACGCCGCACTACCTTGCCGCGCTGGCCCCGCTGTATGCGGCCAACCAGATGCAACCGATGTGGCAGGATCGTGAAACGGTGCAGCAGTTCCAGCAGCAGCTGGCCGAGCTGGCGATTTCCGGTATTCAGCCGCAGTTTAATCAATGGGTGAAACAGCTGACCGACCCGGCGATTAGCGACATGGGGCGTGACATTGTGTTGTCGGATGCGATGCTTGGCTATTTGCAGTTTGTCTCTTCCATCAGCGCCAACGGCAATCAATGGCTGTACAGCAATATTCCTTATAAGCTGGCCACGCCGCCGGCAACCGTGATTAACCAGTGGCAGCTGGCGGTGCGCCAGAGCAAAACGCTGCCTTATATTGAATCACTGGCGCCGCAGCATCCGCAATACGCGAAGATGCATCAGGCGCTACGTGACCTGCTGACCGACAGCCGTCCTTGGCCGCATCTGGCCAGCGGCCCGACGCTGCGTCCGGGGCAAACCAGCAGCGACATCCCCGCGCTGCGTGAAATTCTGCAGCGCACCGGCATGTTGTCCGCAAGCGCTGGCAACATGCCGCAGAGTCAGGAGCCGGCAATGGTGAATAGCACCGCGCCGGTGGTGGATGATGACCAGTCGGTTGATGAAGAAAAGCTGCGCGAGAACCGTGCTGCGGTGGTGAGTCCATCATCGGCGTCGGTGAGCTCGGATGAAGGCGGCATGCTGCAGTCCGCCGCCAGCGGCGACAGCCTGTACAGCGACGAGCTGGTTGAAGGCGTCAAACGCTTCCAGAAATGGCAGGGGCTGAGTGCGGATGGTCTGATCGGGGTGCGCACGCGTGAATGGCTGAACGTGTCGCCGCAAACCCGTGCCGCATTGCTGGCGCTGAATATTCAGCGTTTGCGTATTCTGCCGGGGCGGGTGAACAACGGTATTATGGTGAATATTCCCAACTACTCGCTGGTTTATTATCGTGATGGGAGTGAAGTGCTTTCGTCGCGGGTAATCGTCGGCCGTCCAAGTCGTAAAACGCCATTGATGAGCAGCGCGCTGAATAACGTGGTGGTTAACCCGCCGTGGAATGTGCCGACGACGCTGGTGCGTGAAGATATTGTGCCGAAGGCGATGCGTGATATTAATTACTTCCAGAAACACGGCTATACGCTGTTGTCCGGCTGGAGCAATGATGCGCAGGTGATTGATCCGTCAACGATTGACTGGAGTTCGATCTCCGCCCGTAATTTCCCGTATCGTATTCGTCAGGCGCCGGGTGCCACTAACTCGCTGGGCCGTTTTAAATTTAATATGCCAAGTTCGGATGCTATTTATCTGCATGACACGCCGAATCACAGCCTGTTTAAAAAAGATATTCGTGCGCTCAGTTCCGGCTGCGTACGGGTAAATAAAGCCTCGGTGTTAGCCAATATGTTGTTGCAGGATGCCGGTTGGAACGATAGCCGTGTTTCTTCCACCCTGAAGCAGGGCAATACCACTTTCGTTAATGTACGAGGGCGTATTCCGGTTAAATTGTATTATTTAACGGCGTGGGTTGCCGATGACGGACAGCCACAATTCCGTACAGATATTTACAATTACGATAATACTGTGCGATCGAGCGCACAAATTTTGTCCCAGGCAGAAAAATTGCTGTAATAAATGCAGTAATTTTAACTAAGTAACGGTCTGAATATTCGAACCTGATACAGGCACTCGCTGTCAGAGTGCCTGTAAGCCGCGCCGCATCATGGGTTGACTCAGGCGGCGTGGGCGGTTAAGGTTCAGGCAGTGCGCTTTTTTGTGCATATTTTTTTGATATTCTTGCCGGGTCTGATAGAAACATGGACAAAATTGATCTTCACCGCCGTAAATGGCTGGCGTTGGGTGGCGCCGCGATGGGCATGGCTTTACTTCCGGGTCAAGCATTTGCCAGCCTTTCTACTTCTCGCCCTCGTATTCTTGTAGTAAATAACCTGCATACAGGCGAATCACTTAAAGCCGAATTCTTCGATGGTAAAAATTATAATAAAGAAGAATTGGTGCGCTTAAATCACTTGTTCCGCGATTTCCGTGCGAATAAAGTTAAATCGATCGATCCGCAGTTGTTTGATCATCTTTATCGTCTGCAGGGGATGCTGGGCACCACTAAACCGGTACAGCTGATTTCCGGTTACCGTTCCCTGGGGACGAACAACGAACTGCGTGCGCGCAGTCGTGGCGTTGCCAAACATAGCTACCACACCAAAGGCCAGGCGATGGATTTCCATATCGAAGGCATTCAGCTGAGCAACATCCGCAAGGCGGCGTTAAAAATGCGTGCGGGTGGCGTAGGCTATTATCCGCGTAGCAATTTCGTTCACATCGATACCGGGCCGGTGCGTACCTGGTAATCGCTGTGCCTCTGGATTGAGAGAGCGCCGGCCGCAAGGTCCGGCGCCGTTGTCGTTGGAGCTTTATGAAATACCAAATTATCCCTGTCACGGCGTTTAGCCAAAATTGTACGCTGATCTGGTGTGAGCATACGGGGCAGGCCGCGCTGGTGGATCCCGGCGGCGAAGCGGAAAAGCTGAAGGCGGTGGTGCGGGATGCCGGCGTGCAGCTGACGAAGATTTTATTGACGCACGGACATCTCGATCATGTCGGTGCGGCGGCGGAGCTGGCGGAACATTATCAGGTGCCGATTATCGGGCCGGATAAAGAGGATGCGTTCTGGCTCGACGGCCTGCCGGCGCAAAGCCGGATGTTCGGGCTGGAAGAGTGCGCGCCGTTAACGCCGACCCAGTGGCTGGCCGAAGGCGACAGCGTGCAGCTGGGCGATATGACGCTGGATGTGCTGCACTGCCCGGGACATACGCCGGGGCACATTGTGTTTATCAATGATAAGGCGCGGCTGGCGTTGGTCGGCGACGTATTATTCAACGGTGGCGTGGGGCGCAGCGATTTCCCACGCGGCGACCATCAGGCGCTGATTGCCTCTATCCGCAATAAACTGTTGCCGCTGGGGGATGATATGGACTTTATTCCGGGGCATGGGCCGATGTCGACCTTCGGCCATGAACGGCAGACCAATCCGTTTTTGCGTGAGCAGCCAGAGGCGTGGTAATAAGCCGTATTTTCCGGCGTGAATAACAGTAAAAGGGGCGCAGAGCGCCCCTTTGTTACATCTGATGCTTATTATGGCTTACAGCACGGCGACGATGGCTTCGCACAGCGGCGCCATATTATCCGGCGTCATGCCTGCGACGTTAACGCGGCCGGAGTTCACCGCATAAACGCCGAACTCTTCGCGCAGGCGCAGTACCTGATCTTTGGTCAGGCCGCTGAACGAGAACATGCCGTTTTGATTAATGATAAAGCTGAAGTCCTGCTGAGCGCCTTTTTCCTGCAGGGTATTCACGAACAGCTGACGCATGCGGTGGATACGCTGACGCATATCGGCCAGCTCTTGCTCCCAGATGGCGCGTAGCGCGTCGTTGCTCAGGATGGTGGCAACGATCGCCGCGCCGTGTGATGGTGGGTTGGAGTAGTTGGCGCGGATTGCCGCTTTAACCTGACTGAAGGCGCGATCGGCGGTTTCAGCATCGGCGGCGACGATGGTGCAGGCGCCGACACGTTCATTGTACAGGCCGAAGTTTTTCGAGTAGGAGCTGGCGACAATCAGCTCTTTATGTTTGGCGGCAAAGATACGCAGACCCTGCGCGTCTTCTTCCAGACCTTTGGCAAAGCCCTGGTAGGCGAAATCAAACAGCGGCAGCCAGCCTTTGCTTACCGACAGCTCAGCCAACTGGCTCCACTGCTCCGGCGTTGGGTCGATGCCGGTCGGGTTGTGGCAGCAGCCGTGGAACACGATCACATCGCCGGCCTGCGCCTGTTGCAGGCTGTTCAGCAATCCGTCGAAGTCCAGCGCGTGGTTGGCGGCGTCATAGTAGTTGTATTCCAACACTTCCAGACCGGCAGCGGAGAAGACGTTCTTATGGTTTGGCCAGCTTGGGTTGCTGACCCACACGCGTTTAGCGTCGGTTTGATTGGCGATAAAGTCGGCCGCTACGCGCAGGGCACCGGTACCACCAGGCGTTTGCGCGGTGCGTGCACGCTTGTCGGTAATGATAGGGCTGTTTTTGCCGAACAGCAGCTCTTGTGTGCAGCTGGCAAACGCAGGGATCCCCTCAATGCCGAGGTAGTTTTTGGTGGTCTCATTTTCCAGCAGGTATTGCTCCGCTTTTTTCACACTGGTCAGCACCGGCGTTTTGCCGGTTTCGTCTTTATAGACGCCGATACCCAGGTTGATTTTGTTCGGACGGGCGTCCGCGCGGAAAATGTCGGTCAGACCCAGAATCGGATCGGCAGGTGCTGCAGCGATTTTTTCAAACATGTCAGATGCTTCCATAGCTTAGCGTTAAGCGGATAGAGGCATCAGGGTAGCGCCAGTCGTGCGCTTTGCCAACCGTTTGCGAGAAAAACACCTCGAACTTGTGAGGAAGGCAGATTCAGCACGAAAAATGACGGTAAAGGGGCGGCAGGCAGCATAAAAAGTTGTCGGCGGCGGAAAAAGAAAAACAGGGCCGAAGCCCTGTTTTTAACTTTGCCGGAGGTTGATGGCCGGCAGGCGGAACAACAATTAGAACTGGTAAACCAGACCAACGGCAACGATGTCGTCGGTGTTCAGGCCCAGTGGGTTGTTGTCGTTCAGCTGGTTGATTTTGTAATCAACGTAGGTGGACATGTTTTTGTTGAAGTAGTAAGTCGCACCAACATCAACGTATTTGATCAGGTCAGCATCGCCGATGCCTTCGATGTCCTTGCCTTTAGACTGCACGTAGGCGATGGACGGACGCAGACCGAAGTCGAACTGGTACTGAGCAACCAGCTCGAGGTTTTGCGCTTTGTTGGCAAAACCGGTGAAGCCACGGTGCGAGCTGCCGACTTTGTCATTTTCAATATAAGTCGCGTTACGGGTTTCACCGTACATTGCCGCCAGGTAGACGTTGTTGGCGTCATACTTCATCGCCGCTGCCCACTGCTCGGCGCGGCCTTCGCCACGGCCATAGGTGGCATTGGTTTGTTTGTCGGTACGGTCAGAAGACGCGTATGCAGCAGAGAAGCCTACGCCAACCGGCAGTTCGTAAGTGGTGGAGATACCCCAGCCGTCGCCGTTGGAACGTTTGATATCATCATTACGCTCGTTTTTGCCCTGGTACTGCAGGCCGAAGTTCAGGCCGTCAACCAGACCAAAGAAGTCGTTGTTACGGTAAGTCAGCAGACCGGTAGAACGGCCAACCATAAAGTTGTCGCTGCCGGCAGAGTCGCCGCCGAATTCAGGCAGCATATCGGTCCAACCCATTGGGTCGTAAACGATGCCGTAGTTACGGCCGTAGTCCAGGGAGCCGTACTCGGCGAATTTCAGACCGGCAAAGCCCAGACGGGTTTTGTTGCCGTTTTGCGCGTCGCTGCCGCCTTCGCTGTTGTTGGCTTGAATGTTGTATTCCCACTGGCCGTAGCCGGTCAGTTGGTCATTGATTTGGGTTTCACCTTTGAAGCCGAAACGAACGTAAGACTGGTCGCCATCATCGCTTTTGCTATCAGAGAAGTAGTGCAGGCCGTTAACTTTACCGTACAGATCCAGCTTGTTACCGTCTTTATTATAGATTTCCGCTGCGTTTGCTGCACCAGCAGCCAGCAGCGCAGGAATTACCACTGCAAGAATGTTGCGCTTCATCATTATTACCCTCATTGGTGTTATTCGGACACCTTTGCCACTGCCGCCAATAATTCTTTAGGGAACTATTGTTGATAGATTGGTGTCGTCCTGTGTCTGAAGGCAGTGTTCCATTCAGCGCAGGGTTAATCTAGGGTTAAGATGCTACTAATGTCTTAAAAACGTTTCCAAAAGAAAATATATGTAACTAAATATTAATGAAATGGAACTTTGTGAGCTGCGTCAAGAATAAAAAATGCGAAAGGCCAGCAGAGCTGGCCTTTGTTTTGTAACAAAATGGTAGTGAATTTGTTTAGCGTTGCTAATTAAAAGCTTGCGTTACGTGGGGTACGCGGGAACGGAATCACATCACGCACGTTTTGCACACCGGTCACATAGGCGATTAAACGCTCAAATCCCAAACCGAAGCCGGAGTGCGGCACGGTGCCGTAACGACGCAGGTCGCGGTACCACCAGTAGTCTTCTTTATTCAGCCCCATTTCAGCCAGGCGCTGATCCAGCACGTCCAGACGCTCTTCACGCTGGGAACCACCGATAATTTCGCCGATGCCCGGTGCCAGTACGTCCATGGCGGCGACGGTTTTGCCATCGTCGTTCATGCGCATATAGAACGCCTTGATATCCTTCGGATAGTTCTTGACGACCACCGGTGCCTTGAAGTGTTTCTCCGCCAGATAGCGCTCATGCTCGGAAGACAGATCGATACCCCAGGATACCGGGTTTTCGAAGGTCTGACCGGAGGCCAGCAGGATATCGATGGCGTCGGTATAGTCCACCTGAGCGAAATCAGAAGATACAAATCGTTTCAGACGTTCAACGGCGTCTTTGTCTACGCGCTCGGCAAAGAACTGCATGTCGTCGGCGCGCTCGTCCAAGACCGCCTGGAAGACATATTTCAGCATGCATTCGGCCAGCGCTGCGGAATCATCCAGCGTTGCGAAGGCGACTTCCGGCTCAATCATCCAGAACTCCGCCAGGTGACGGCTGGTGTTGGAGTTTTCTGCACGGAATGTCGGACCAAAGGTGTAAACTTTCGATAACGCACAGGCGTAAGTTTCACCGTTCAACTGCCCGGAAACGGTCAGGAACGCTTCTTTACCGAAGAAATCTTCGCTGAAATCGACCGCGCCTTTATCGTCGCGCGGCAGGTTTTCCAGATCCAGCGTGGACACGCGGAACATTTCACCGGCGCCTTCAGTATCGGATGCGGTGATCAGTGGGGTAGAGACCCAGAAATAACCGTTTTCATGGAAGAAGCGGTGGATCGCCTGCGCCAACGTATGGCGTACGCGCGCCACGGCGCCGATCAGGTTGGTGCGCGGGCGCAGGTGCGCCACGTCACGCAGATATTCGATGCTGTGACGTTTGGCGGCCATCGGATAGGTATCCGGATCGTCGACCCAGCCGACCACCTTGATTTCAGTCGCCTGCAGCTCAAAGCTCTGGCCTTCGCCAGGCGAGGCGACAACTTTGCCGGTCACTTCAACCGAGCAGCCGGTGGTCAGGTGCAGCACTTCATCCTGATAATTCGGCAGAGAATTATTAACGACGGCCTGTAACGGATTAAAGCAGGAGCCGTCATAAACGGCGAGGAAGGAGATACCGGCTTTAGAATCTCTTCGGGTACGCACCCAGCCGCGCACGGTGACTTCACTGTCAACCGCAGCACGCCCTTGCAGCACGTCGCATACAGGCACTACGCTCATAAATTTCTCTCTTAAATTGATTTGATAAAGAAATAGCTTACAACCCAAGACAATGGGGGTCTTGCTATGTTACTTGCCGCAGTGCAGAGCACAAGTAGAAATCGCCAGATTGGCGCAACATTTCTGTCTTGTCGTGGCGGATAGGGGCGGGAAGGGTAATAAAGAAGAGAAAGCCGGCTGAAAACTCACCCGGCTTAATACTGTTAACTGGCCTTTTTCACCAGCGGCAGGTCAAAGGCCTTGCGCAATGCTTTAACAAACGCCTGATCCTGACAGATGGTTTTTCCCGGGCTGTCGGAGAGTTTCGCCACCGGTTTGCCCTTGCACTCCACCAGTTTGATCACGATATTCAGCGGTTTGACGCCGGGAATATCGCAGGTCAGGCGCGTACCGATGCCAAATACCAGATTAATGCGGCGATCGAAGCGGCGGTAAAGCGCCAGCGCTTTCTCCAGATCGAGATTATCGGAGAACACCAGCGTCTTGCTCATCGGGTCGATGTCCAGCTTCTGGTAGTGGGCGATGGCTTTCTCGCCCCATTCGAACGGATCGCCCGAATCATGGCGCAGCCCTTGATAGCGCTCGGCAAACTGCGGCCCGAAGTCACGCAGGAAAGCGTCCATGGTGATGCAGTCGGTCAGGGCAATGCCGAGCCGATCCGGATATTCGTCCAGCCAGGCCTGCAGGGCAGCGCGCTGGCTGTTGGCCAGCACCGGACTTATTTGCTGATGCGCCTGAAACCATTCATGCGCCTGGGTACCTACCGGCGCCAGCCCCAGTTGGTGAGCCAGACCGTAGTTGCTGGTGCCGACCAGATAAGGGAATTCCTGCTGCAGCGTGCTGACGATCGCCTGCTGTACCGGCTGTGAGAAGCGGCGACGGGTGCCGAAGTCCATCAGTTTGAAGCGAGAAATATCAATATCCTGCGTCATTTGCTGGAACTGTGTCAGTTTGCTGCGCAGTTGCGCGACCGCCATCGCAGGCGTGACCTCCGGCGAGCGGTGGCGGTGCACCACTTCGCTGATTACCGCCAGCAGCGGCACTTCCCACATAATCACTTCGCGCCACGGCCCGGCAATGCGGATCTGCAGTTTGCCATCCCGGTTGTCGATAGTGACCTGCTGCGGATCGTAACGGAAATCGCGCAGCCAGTTAAGGTAATCCTGTCGGAAGAAAGGCAGACCGGAGAGATACTGATATTCCGCCTCGGTCAGCGCCAATTGCTCCATCAGCGCAACCTGCGCACGGATTTCGTCGGCGTACTCGCCCAGCAGTTCGTCGCCACGGCAGCGGAATTCTGCCGCGACATCGATCGCGGGATAGCGATGGAATACTGCCTGTTGCATATGAAGCTTATAAGCATCGGTATCAAGCAGTGATGTCAAAATCGGGGAAGCGTATTGAGTCATAGCGCGTTACAGCATCCTCGTCAGGGCGCGTCTCCAAATCCGGATAATCATAAAAGATGGAGGAGTATACCCGGATTATCCTGTTATTGAAGCGCCATCACACCATAAATCAGGGGAACGGGTCGAGGATTAAACGTGCGCTTATGCGCCGGTGTGTCGCAGTGGTGAAAAGAAAAGGCGGATAAACCAATAAAAGTGAATCACTTAGTCTAATTAGCGATAAAAATTATAAGGTTAATTATTTTAAACAACGCTTTTACCGGCAGCCCGAACCGGTGTTGATCGCCACTCGATCCTTGCCGTTTTTCTTACAAAAGTAGAGCGCCTCATCGGCCAGTTTTATTGCGCTTTGCAGTTGATGCGGGGACGCGACTGCGGCGATGCCGCAGCTGATGGTAAAGCGGACGGGCTGCCCGTCGGGCACCGGCAGCCGCAGCCGCTGAACCCTATGGCGCAGCTTCTCCAGCACCGCTCTGGCGTCCGGCAGCGCACAATGGTGCAGCAGGATGGCGAACTCCTCACCGCCGTAGCGACAGAAGATATCTTCGGCGCGGAAGGCGTGGCGCATCAGATCGGCAAAGGCCACCAGCGCCAGGTCACCGATGTTGTGGCCGTAGGTGTCGTTAAGGGCTTTGAAGTTATCGATGTCGATCAGGCAAAAGGCCAGCGGATAGCCGGCGGCGGGCAGCTGTTAGGCTTCACGAAAGAAGCGGCGACGGTTGTAAATGTTAGTGAGCGGGTCGAGATAGGAGGAGGACTCCAGCTCTTTAATCAGCGCGTGTTTCTCCTGCTCCAGACGCACCTTTTCCAAATGATATTGCTTGAGCTGATTGATGGCATCAGTGATGGCGATCAGCTCCTGGCTGTAAAACACTTCCGGCGCATCAATCGCCATGTTGCCTTGCGAAAGATGCTGGATATTGCCTTGCGTTTTAGTCAGCCAGCGGCTGATGTTGGAACAGAAAATCAGGGTCGGCATCAGCAGAAACAGGGCGAGCAGCCCGGCAAAGGCGATCAGGCCGTTAATTGCCGTCTGGCTCTGATACATTTTTTTGCGGCATTTCTCGATTTCCAGATCAAAGCTGCGCTGGAAGAACTGCTGAGACAGCCGGTCCAGCTCTTTGACGTAGGCGTAAATGCGTGTGGCATCGAGCTCTTTGCCATGGGCCATCGACGCATAGAGCTCGCCGGCCAGGCCGTTGGTCTGCTGTGGAGAAAGATTTTCCAGCAGTTGGTTGATAATACGGCTGACCTGCGGGTCGCTATAGACCATTTCCATAAACAGCAGGCGTGAACTCAGCACGTTCAGTACGCCGGTCAGCTGGATGGTTTTCAGGTAGGATTCTTTGTCATTCAGTCCGTTGAGTTTGATATCAACAAGTTGATCGATGATCTCGGTCAGGGTGATATTAAGCTGGTTGTTCAGGCGTATGGACTCAAGGAATAAAAAAGCATCGGCATTCAGGATGCGGCTTTCATAGGTATAGCTGTAATAATCCATGCTGGACTGAGTAATGTAATAAGCGCTGTTGATATTGAATAAATTACGAATTTGATTATTCATCGGCGCTAATTGCTGCGTGTCGTTATTCAACATTTTTTCCAGCAGATTCAGCATTGAGCGGATGTCGATTTTTTGCTGGGTTGTTAATTGTTGTCGGGCGTCAGAGTCGGCATAGCGGCGTATCTGCTGGATTTTGTTACGCGTTTGCCGTTCGGTTTCCTGCCAGAGCGCAGGTTCCAGCGCCGGGTTAACCAGACTCAGGCGTTTTATCCTATGCAGCCGCAGACTATTTTGAAATGCTCCGGAAACGTCTTCTGAGTGCTGAGTCTTACTCAGGTTCCAGGCGCTGTCATTATATTGCTCTTTGGCCTCTGACCACTCATCGCAAATTGAAATGGTGAACGAGGCGGTTAATAGAAAAGTAAAAAAATAAATAAGATATTTAACTTTCATAACAACCGTGCGTCCTCGTGCCTGGAGTCAGAATGATACCACCGCCGTGGCGCATGTGTTTAATCATCTTAATCATCGGGATCGGAAAATAATACCGATAAACAATCAGGCGGCGTGGTTTATACAATGATTGCCTGCCCGCCGGCGGATTTACCTGAACGAATGGCTGCGCATGGTGAGATTATTAGCATAACGTGCTGTTTTTGTCTTTGCGTGCCGTCAGACTGGCCAACAGCCGCTGACAGAGGATGATCCGCTGCGCATTTCTCTCGTCCGGAGGTGGTGGTCTCTGGGTTTTTTCCGTGGCTGTGATACAGTTTATTTACAATCCGGGCCGCGGCTACGCTGGGCGCTAGCGCGCCGTGCCGAGCAGGCGAATCGCGGTCCGTTATCCGTTACTCACTGAGACGTCAAAGGGTTTGTATGACACAACAGCCACAGGCGAAGTATCGCCATGATTATCGCGCGCCGGATTACACCATCACCGACATTGATTTGGATTTTGATCTGCACGCCGACACCACGCGCGTCACCGCCGTCAGCAAAGTGAAACGTCAGGGCGCTGCTGGCGCACCGCTGGTGCTGGACGGTGAAGATGTGACGCTGGTGAGTCTGCAAATTGACGGGCAACCCTGGGAGGCGTATCGCCTACAGGACAACCAGCTACTCATTGATGGTTTGCCAGAACAATTTACTATTACCATCGTTAACGATATTCACCCGGCGCAGAACAGCGCGCTGGAAGGTCTGTATCTGTCCGGCGAGGCGCTGTGCACCCAGTGCGAGGCGGAAGGGTTCCGTCACATTACCTACTATCTGGATCGTCCGGACGTGCTGGCGCGCTTCACCACCCGCATCACGGCGGATAAGCAGCGTTATCCGTTCCTGCTGTCCAACGGCAACCGCATCGGCGAAGGCGAACTGGACGATGGTCGCCACTGGGTACACTGGCAGGATCCGTTCCCGAAACCCTGCTATCTGTTTGCACTGGTCGCCGGCGATTTCGACGTGCTGCGCGACAGCTTCGTGACCCGTTCAGGGCGTGAGGTGGCGCTGGAACTGTTTGTCGATCGCGGCAATCTTGACCGCGCCGACTGGGCGATGACCTCGCTGAAGAACTCGATGAAATGGGACGAGACCCGTTTCGGCCTGGAGTACGACCTCGACATCTATATGATCGTCGCGGTGGACTTCTTCAATATGGGCGCAATGGAAAATAAAGGGTTAAACGTCTTTAACTCCAAATACGTGCTGGCGAAAGCGGAAACCGCGACCGATAAGGATTACCTGAATATTGAAGCGGTGATCGGGCATGAGTATTTCCATAACTGGACCGGCAACCGCGTTACCTGTCGCGACTGGTTCCAGCTCAGCCTGAAAGAGGGCCTTACGGTATTCCGCGATCAGGAGTTTAGTTCGGATCTGGGGTCGCGGGCGGTCAATCGTATCGATAATGTGCGCGTAATGCGCGGCGCGCAGTTTGCGGAAGACGCCAGCCCGATGGCGCACGCGATTCGTCCGGACAAAGTGATCGAGATGAACAACTTCTATACCCTGACGGTGTATGAGAAGGGCTCTGAAGTGATCCGCATGATGCACACGCTGCTGGGTGAGGAGAACTTCCAGAAGGGGATTCAGCTCTATTTTGAACGTCACGACGGCAGCGCGGCGACCTGTGACGATTTCGTGCAGGCGATGGAAGATGCTTCCAATGTCGATTTGTCCCTGTTCCGCCGTTGGTACAGCCAGTCCGGCACGCCATTGTTGACGGTGCGTGATGATTACGACGCCGAGCAGCAGCAGTACCGTCTGCAGGTCAGCCAGCATACCGCACCGACCGCCGATCAGCCGCAGAAGCAGCCGTTGCATATTCCGCTGGATATTGAGCTGTACGATCCTGAAGGCAACGTGATTGCGCTGCAGAAGGATGGCCTGCCGGTTAATAACGTGCTGAACGTGACCGAGGCGGAGCAGACCTTTATTTTTGACGGCGTTGAGCAGCGTCCGGTACCGTCGCTGCTGCGCGAATTCTCCGCGCCGGTGAAGCTGGACTATCCGTACAGCGACGGGCAACTGACCTTCCTGATGCAGCATGCACGCAACGACTTCGCACGTTGGGATGCGGCGCAAAGCCTGCTGGCGACCTACATCAAACTGAATGTGGCCAAACATCAGCAGCAACAGCCGTTGTCGCTGCCGTTGCACGTGGTGGATGCGTTCCGGGCGGTATTGCTGGATGAGAAACTGGATCCGGCGCTGGCCGCACAGATCCTGACGCTGCCGACGGAAAATGAGATGGCTGAGCTGTTCAGCGAAATCGATCCGGATGCGATCGCTGCGGTGCATGAAGCGATCACCCGCTGCCTGGCGCAGGAGATGGCCGACGAGTGGCTGGCGGTATACCATGCCAATAAAACCGACGGCTATCGCGTTGAGCATGGTGATATCGCCAAACGTGCGCTGCGCAATACCTGCCTGCACTATCTGGCCTTTGGCGATGTGCAGCAGGCCGATAAGCTGGTGGCTGCGCAGTTCCGCCAGGCGGATAATATGACCGACTCGCTGGCGGCACTGGCGGCGGCGATGGGCGCACAGTTGCCTTGCCGCGACGCGCTGATGACGGCGTTCGACGAACGCTGGCACCAGGATGGTCTGGTGATGGATAAGTGGTTTGTCCTTCAGGCCACCAGCCCGGCGGCTGACGTGCTGAGCACGGTGCGCGGCTTGCTGCAGCACCGTTCGTTCAGCCTGAGCAACCCGAACCGCACCCGTTCGCTGGTGGGAGCGTTTGCCTCGGCGAACCCGTCGGCGTTCCATGCGCCTGACGGCAGTGGCTACCAGTTCCTGGTGGAAATCCTCAGCGATCTCAACACGCGCAACCCGCAGGTGGCGGCGCGTCTGATTGAACCGTTGATCCGTCTGAAGCGTTATGACGCCGGCCGTCAGGCGCTGATGCGTAAAGCGCTGGAACAGCTGAAAGGGCTGGAAAACCTGTCCGGCGATCTGTTTGAGAAGATTAGCAAGGCGTTAGATGCCTAATTTGTCGGGCTGTGGTTGCCCGGTATGATAGAAACGCCCGATGTGACCATCGGGCGTTTTTTTTAGCGGCAGGAAAATCAGTTCGCTGCCCGGCGCGCCGGTTCCGCAGCGGTTGCCGGCGACAGCACCCGTTCAAGAATCTGTGCCTCCAATTCGGCCAGCCTGGCCGAGCCTTTGCGGCGCGGTCGCGGCAGATCGATCGCCATATCCAGGCCGATGCGCCCTTGCTCAATCAGGATCACGCGGTCCGCCAGGGCAATGGCCTCGCTGACGTCGTGGGTGACCAGCAACACCGTAAAGCCATGCTGTTGCCACAGATTTTCAATCAGCCCCTGCATGTCGATACGCGTCAGTGCATCCAGCGCGCCCAGCGGCTCGTCCAGCAACAGCAGACGCGGCCGGTGGATCAGCGCACGGGCCAGGGCGACCCGCTGTTTCTGGCCGCCAGAGAGTGCCGCCGGCCACTCGTCGGCCCGTTCCGCCAGGCCGACCGCCGTCAGCGCCTGCAGCGCCGCATTGCGCCAGTCGCCGCGCAGACCGAGGCCGACGTTATCAATGACCTTTTTCCACGGCAGCAGACGTGCATCCTGAAACATCAGCCGGGTATCCTCTTTAACGCTGCTTAACGGCGCGCTGCCGCTGAGCAATGCGCCGCTGCTGGCGTTTTCCAGCCCGGCCAGCAGACGCAGCAGGGTGCTTTTACCGCAGCCGCTGCGGCCGACCACGGCGACGAACTGGCCGGCGCTAATGCGCAGCTGCAGATTATCCAGCACCGTGCGGTTGCCGTAACGTTTAGCGATGGACTCCAGGGTGACGGGAGTCCCCTGAGGAATTCGGGTTGGCGTCGTCATCATGCATCCCCTTGTTTCAGTTGATAAGACGGGTGCCAGCGCAGCCACAGGCGCTCAAGCCACTGTGCGCTGACGTCCGCCAGTTTGCCGAGCAGGGCGTAGAGCACGATGGCCACCACCACAATGTCGGTTTGCAGAAATTCGCGTGCGTTCATCGCCAGATAGCCGATGCCGGAATTGGCCGAAATGGTTTCGGCGACGATCAGCGTCAGCCACATCAGCCCCAGCGCAAAACGCACGCCGACCATGATGGAAGGCAGCGCGCCGGGCAGCACCACCTGGGTAAACAGGCGGAAGCCGCTCAGGCCATAGCTGCGCGCCATCTCCAACAGGCCGCGGTCGATATTCTTGATGCCGTGATAGGTGTTGAGATAAATCGGGAACAGGGTGCCGAGAGCCACCAGAAAAATCTTGGCCGATTCATCAATGCCGAACCACAGGATCACAAGCGGGATCAGCGCCAGATGCGGAATGTTGCGCAGCATTTGCACCGAACTGTCCAGCAGGCGTTCGCCCCAGCGGGACAGGCCGCTGATCATGCCCAGCAGTAAGCCAAGGCTGCCGCCGATGCTAAAACCGATCAGCGCACGCCAGCTGCTGATGGTGAGGTGCTGCCAGAGCTCACCGTTTTGCGTCAGCGTCCAGAACGCCGTCGCCACGGCGCTGGGTGCCGGTAAAATGCGGTTGGAAAGCCAGCCGGCTTCGACGGCGATCTGCCAGAAAACCAGCAGGGCGATCGGCAGGACCCAGGGTGCCAGACGGTGCAGCAGACGTTGTGTGCGATGGCTCATAGCATGCTCCTTAGCTTTGCGACGCCCGCTGCGGCGCGTAGATATTGGCGATGACTTCCCCCTGAGGCGTGACCGGACGCAGCGGCGTCGGCGCGGCGTTTTGTGCGACGTCCAGATGCGGGAACAGCAGTTCGCCTACGCGATAGGCCTCTTCCAGATGCGGATAGCCGGAAAGAATAAAGGTGTCGATGCCTAAATCGGCATACTCCTGGATGCGCTGCGCCACCGTCGGGCCGTCGCCCACCAGCGCGGTGCCGGCGCCGCCGCGCACCAGACCGACGCCCGCCCACAGGTTCGGGCTGATCTCCAGGTTATCTTTCTTGCCGCCGTGCAGCGCCGCCATGCGCTGCTGACCAACCGAATCGAAGCGGGCGAACGCCTGCTGCGCATCGGCGATGGTTTTATCGTCAAGATTGGCGATCAGACGATCGGCGGCGCGCCAGGCCTCTTCGTTGGTTTCACGCACGATCACGTGCAGGCGGATGCCGAAACGCACTTTGCGTCCTTTGGCTGCGGCTTTGGCGCGCACCTCGTCCAGTTTTTGTTTCACCTGCTCCGGCGGCTCACCCCAGGTCAGATACAGTTCCACCTGATCGGCGGCCAGATCCTGCGCGGCAGCCGACGATCCGCCGAAATAGAGCGGCGGTCGCGGCTGCTGCACCGGCGGGAACAGCAGTTTGGCGCCTTTTACCTGAATATGCTTGCCGTTGAAATCGACAGTTTCACCTTCCAGCACCCGACGCCAGATATGGGTAAACTCCGCCGAGGCTTCATAGCGTTCCTCATGGTTAAGGTGCAGCCCTTCGGCCGCCAGTTCGTCCGGGTCGCCGCCGGTGACCAGATTAAACAGCGCGCGGCCGTTGGAGAGGCGATCCAGCGTTGCCGCCTGCCGCGCCGCCAGCGTCGGGGAGATAATGCCGGGACGCAGCGCCACCAGGAATTTCAGCCGTTGCGTGACGGGGATCAGCGACGCCGCCACCAGCCAGGAGTCCTCGCAGGAACGTCCGGTCGGGATCAGGACGCCGCCGAACCCCAGGCGGTCTGCTGCCTGAGCGATCTGCTGCAGATAGCCATGATCGACGCTGCGCGCTCCTTCGCTTGATCCCAGATAGTGGCCGTCGCCGTGAGTGGGCAAGAACCAAAAGATATTCAGACTCATAAGAAGCTCTCCTCAATTATTGGGCGCTGGGGTGCCAGACGCGTTGTGAAATATCCAGCTTTACCGGCACCAGACGGTTGGCATAGAACAGATCGGCAGTTTGCTGCTGGGCTTTGATGGTGTCAGCATTGAGCGGCGTAATGGTGGTCACCGGCCGATGATCCAGGTAGGCGGCGATCACCGGCTGCGGTAGGCCGATGGTCTTGGCCAGCAGGGTGATACTCTGTTCGCGATCGCTGCGGGACAGCGCGTCAGCCTGCGTCAGCACCTTCAGCACCTGCTGAATAAACGGGCCGTTGGCTTCGGTATACGGCCGGGCGGCCAGATAAAACGAGCCGGTCTGGTTGAGCTTGCTGCCGTCGGTGAGCACCCGCACGCCGCCCTGCAGCAGCGCCGCAGAGTAGTAGGGATCCCAAATCGCCCAAGCGTCGACGTTACCCTGCTGGAAGGCGGCGCGGGCGTCTGCCGGGGTCAGGTATACCGGCTGAATATCCGTAAATTTCAGGCCGGCCTGCTGCAGGGCGCGCAGCAGCAGGTTGTGCGAACTGGAGCCTTTCTGAAAGGCGACTTTATGCCCTTTCAGCTCGGCGACGTCATGGATCGGACTGTTTTCCGGCACCAGAATCACTTCCGCCTTAGGCTTGGGTGGCTCGACGCCGACGTACAGCAGATCGGCGCCGGCGGCCTGCGCAAAGATCGGCGGAATATCGCCGGTGCTGCCGACATCAATACTGCCGACGTTCAACGCCTCCAGCATTTGCGGCCCGGCGGGGAATTCGGTCCAGCTGATTTTGGTATCCGGGAAACGCTGCTCCAGCAGACGGTGGCTTTTTGCCAGCACCAGACTGACGGAACCTTTTTGGTAACCGATGCGCAGCTGCTGGGGGCCGGGATCGGCCATGGCGCTGTGGGCACCAACGCCCAGCGCCAGAATGGCCGTCAGCGACGTGGTGTGCAGCCAGCGGCGCCAGGAAGAAAATCGCGTCATCATTATTTTCCTTATGGTGGTGTTAATCGCCAGGGTCAGGATTGCGCCGGCAGCAGCTCTGGCGCGGGAGAAGGCGCAGGCTGGCGACGGCTCAATGCCAGATAGAAGTTGTCCAGCGCCTCTTCCAGCCGCAGCGCCACCGCATCGCTGGGCGTTAACCGCTCGCCCTGTGACGTCAGTTGGCCGTCATCGGCGAACACGCCGTGCAATACCTCCTGGGCTTTTAACGCCGATAACACCGGCTTTAAGGCATAATCCACCGCCAGCATGTGGCCGATAGAGCCGCCGGTGGCCAGCGGTAGCACCACTTTGTGTTCCAGCGCGCGTTCGGGCAGCAGATCCAGCAGGGTTTTCAACGCACCGGAAAACGATGCCTTATACACCGGGGTGGAGATCAGCAGCCCGTCGGCCTGCGCCAGGCGGGCGGCAAAAGTTTTAATCGTCGGGCTGTTGAAGTTGGCGCGCAGCAAGTCTTCCGCGTCGAAGTCATGCAGGGTGTAGGGCGTCACTTCAACGCCGCGGCGCTGCAGCCACTGTTGGCCAATATTCAGTAACCCCGCAGAACGGGAGGGGAGGCGCGGGCTGCCGGCCAGGGTTATAACGTGCATAACCAATCCTTATAACTAAAAGTTAGGTTTAATGAGTAAAAGATGAGTAAGTGTTTTAAAGCTAACAGCAAAGCGGCCGGTTTTTTAAATCTCATTTTTGGCTTTGGTTATGCGGAAATACGCATTGGCGATGTGCGGCGGGAGCGGCGGGAAAACGGTTGCGTAAAAAACGCCTTTTTTGCGCGGAATCAATTCCAATTACGTCGGGGATCCCGGATAATATGCCCCCGGTTTGTAACTAACCCAATAGCGTTCGGGATGCGGCGGCCACTTCCGCATCTTGGGGATAACCGGGAAATCAGGAGAGTACATGTACTACCCCCTCATCAGGAAAGCGTTGTTCCAGCTCGATCCAGAGCGCGCGCATGAATTGACCTTCCAGCAACTGCGCCGTGTGACCGGCACCCCTTTCGAATTTCTGGTGCGCCAGTCGGTGCCGACCAAACCGGTAACCTGTATGGGGCTGTCTTTTAAGAATCCGCTAGGGCTGGCCGCCGGTCTGGATAAAAACGGCGAATGCATCGACGCGCTGGGCGCGATGGGCTTCGGTTTTATTGAAATCGGCACCGTGACGCCGCGCCCGCAGCCGGGCAACGACAAGCCGCGGCTGTTCCGCATTGTTGAAGCTGAAGGCATTATTAACCGCATGGGCTTTAATAACCACGGTGTGGACAACCTGGTTGAGAACGTCAAAAAATCCCATTTTGGCGGCATCCTGGGGATTAATATCGGCAAGAATAAAGATACGCCGGTAGAAGAGGGTAAAGACGATTATCTGATCTGTATGGATAAAGTTTATCCGTATGCCGGTTATATTGCGATCAACATCTCTTCACCGAATACGCCGGGATTAAGATCCCTGCAGTATGGTGAAGCGCTGGACGATCTTTTGGCAGCGGTTAAAAATAAGCAGGCGGAGTTACATGAGCGCCATCACAAATATGTGCCGGTAGCGGTAAAGATCGCGCCGGATCTTTCTGAGGAAGAGTTGATCCAAATTGCCGACAGTTTGGTTCGCCATAATATTGATGGGGTCATCGCCACCAATACCACGCTGGATCGTAAACTGGTGCAGGGATTAAATTACTGCGAGCAGATGGGGGGGCTGAGCGGCCGTCCCGTCCAGTCGCTCAGCACCGAGGTGATCCGTCGCCTGTCGCAGGAAATGCAGGGCAAGCTGCCGATTATCGGCGTCGGCGGAATTGATTCTCTGACCGCCGCGCGAGAAAAAATAGCGGCGGGGGCGACGCTGGTGCAAATTTATTCCGGCTTTATCTACCATGGTCCGCGTTTGATTAAAGATATCGTTAACCATATCTAATATTTTTTTCCTTTCAGACCTTGTCGGGGGTTTATTTATTCCCCCGGCTCGTCTATATTTTGTTCATTAGCCTAAATATCGTTCGCGGAATTATCCGATGTTTAGGCAAGATTTTAGGTGGTAGAATCACCCTTTGGGGTAAATTATATGCCTGAGGCGAGAAGCGGCGCATAGCGAGCGCGGCTTCTTTTTGTGCCGGGCATATTCGTTGGCGAGTGGCGATAAAGGACAAACGATGAAGATAAAACCTGACGATAATTGGCGTTGGTATTTCGACGCCGAACACGACCGGCTGATGCTTGATTTGGCCAACGGGATGATCTTTCGTTCGCGTTTTCCGGCCAAGATGCTGACGCCGGATGCATTTGACGAATGCGCGTTTTGCGTTGAGGACGCCGCGCTGTACTTTACCTATGAAGAGCAGTGCAAACGCACCAAACTCAGCCATGAGCAGCGCGCGGAGCTGGTGCTGAATGCGCTGGTGGCCTACCGTTTCCTCAAGCCGCTGATGCCGAAGAGCTGGCATTTTGCCCAGCAGCATTTCCCGCTGCAGCCGAAAAACGGCGAGCTGGTGGCGGTGAAAGTGATGGACAGCGGACATGACGCGCGGTTGCTGGTGGTGGAAGCCGGCGATAACGCCAGCCTGTGTTTACTGGCGCAGGGCCAACTGACGGTAGCAGGACGCACCATGGCATTCGGCGACGCCATCAAGGTGATGCACGACCGCCTGAAACCCTATTCGCACGATGCCGATACCGCCCCGGCGTACGACAGAGCGGTCTGAGCCTAACTTAACGTCAGATCGCTTTTGGGTATACAGCTGCAGGACAGAATCGTGCCGTCATTCGCCAGCGCGCTTTTCGTCAGCGGTGCCACTTCGCCTTTGACCAGCGTCATTTGGCAGGTTCCGCAGATCCCCGCCCGGCAGGAGTAGGGAACGCGGATGCCTTGCTGTTCCAACTGCTCCAGTAAAATCTGCTGATTGTTGCCGCTAAACACCTGACCCTGATAGTCGATGGTGAGGCTTTGCGCCTGGTTTTGCGGCGCCTGCACCTTTTCGGCCACCTTGCCGGCGTGGTAAGGACGCGGTGGTTTATTCGACAAGACCTCTACCGCGTCGCCAACGCGGATAATACCGCTGTTGCGGGCAATCATATTCTGACCGAAATCCACATCGCCGTTATCCGCCGTGCGGAAGCCCTGCAGCGTTGTCAGCGGCTCGCCGCTCGGGTGCTTGCGTCCGCGTTCGGTACTGACGGTCGTCAGCACGCAGCGGCTGCACGGTTTGACCAGATCGAACATCACCTCGCCCACGCGGATCACTTGCCAGCCGTCTTCGGCCCAGGGCGCTGCGCCGCTCACCACCAGATTCGGACGGAACTGCTCCAGCTTGATGCCGGCAGGGCAACGCTGCTGCAGATCGCGGAATGAGGCTTCATTAATCAGCAGGAACGGATAGCCGTCGGCAAAAGACAGCGGCACCTCCGGGTGTTTTTTGACGCGCCGGGTCAGTTCCGGCCCGAGCCAGCGCAGCTGTACGTCTCGCTGGAAATAGCCGCTCAGCCACTGGTTGATGGCCGCCGGCGCCACCCGGGCGGTGAAATGGTTGCCCCACACTTCGGTCGGCTGCTGCTCGGCGGCAAAGTCGTCAAAGCGAATCGTCGCGCTGTCGCCGTCGGGTGCCGTCAGATACAGGCCGTCCGCCAGCAGCGCCGGCGTGAACAGCACCATCTGCGGATATTGCCGCGCGGTGATAAAGGTTCCGTCGGGGCTGGTGATCATAAAGCTGCGATCGAACGCCAGCCCGTGGTTCGCCACCTGGGCGTGGGAGAGCTGTAAACCGCGTAAAGATTTCACCGGATGGACGTAAAGCCGAGAAAGCGTGATCACCCTTGCCTCCGTGGGTTTTGTAAATAGGGAGGAGCAACTTTATGACAAGCGGTGCGGATTAGCTATAATGCGCAACAATTTTCTTTTTGGTGATAAGTACGATATGAACTCTTTGTTTGCTAGCACAGCGCGTGGATTGGAAGAACTGTTAAAAAGCGAACTGGAGCGGCTTGGCGCCCACGCCTGTAAAGTCGTGCAGGGCGGGGTACATTTTCAAGGCGACGATCGTCTTCTGTACCAAAGTCTGCTGTGGAGCCGCCTGGCTTCACGCATTTTGCTGCCGCTGAATGAATTCCGCGTGCACAGCGATCTGGATCTCTACCTTGGCGTGCAGGCGATTGACTGGATGTCGATTTTCGGCGTGGATAAAACCTTCGCCGTCCACTTCAGCGGCGTGAACGAAGAGATCCGCAACAGCCAGTACGGCGCGCTGAAAGTGAAAGACGCCATCATCGACAGTTTTACCCGCAAAATCGACCAGCGCCCGACCGTGGCGAAACAGCAGCCGGACATCCGGATAAACGTCTTCCTGCAGCGCGATATGGCCAGCGTGGCGCTCGATTTGAGCGGCGAAGGCCTGCACCAGCGCGGCTACCGCGATCTGACCGGCCAGGCGCCGCTGAAAGAGACCCTGGCGGCGGCGATCGTGCAGCGCTCCGGCTGGCAGCCGGGCACGCCGATGCTGGATCCGATGTGCGGTTCCGGCACCTTACTGATCGAAGCGGCGATGATCGCCGCCGACCGCGCACCGGGGCTGCATCGCCAGCACTGGGGCTTCAGCGCCTGGAACGGCCACAACGCCGAGCTGTGGCGTGAAGTGGTGGCGGAAGCGCAGGTGCGCGCCCGCCGCGGACTGCAGGAAACGACCTCGCGCTTCTTCGGTTCGGATATCGATCGCCGGGTGATTGACATGGCGCGCGCCAACGCCCGCCGTGCCGGCGTCGCTGAACTGATTACTTTTAACGTCAATGACGTCAGCAAGCTGCACAACCCGCTGCCGGAAGGCCCGGCAGGCACCGTACTCAGCAACCCGCCGTATGGCGAACGCCTGGAAAGCGAACCGGCGCTGATTGCGCTGCACAACATGCTGGGGCGCGTTATGAAGAGCGCATTCGGCGGCTGGCAGCTGTCGCTGTTCAGCGCTTCACCGGAACTGCTGAGCTGCCTGCAGCTGCGCGCCGAGCGCCAGTACAAGGCCAAAAACGGCCCGCTGGACTGCGTGCAGAAAAACTATCAGCTGGCGGAAAGCCCGCAGGGCAGCGGCGGCATTCAGGTGGCGGAAGATTTCGCCAACCGGCTGCGTAAAAACGTCAAAAAGCTGGATAAATGGGCGAAGCAGCAGGGGATTGAATGCTATCGCCTGTACGACGCCGATCTGCCGGAATATAACGTGGCGGTGGATCGCTACGGCAGCAAGGTGGTGGTGCAAGAGTATGCGCCACCGAAAACGGTCGATGCGCAAAAAGCGCGCCAGCGACTGTTTGACGTGATCAACGCCACGCTGGCGGTATTGGATCTGCCGTCCAACCAGCTGGTACTGAAAACCCGTGAACGGCAGAAGGGCAAAAACCAGTATGAGAAACTGGCGCAGAAGGGCGAGTTCCTGCTGGTGGAAGAGTTTAACGCCAAGCTGTGGGTCAACCTGACCGACTATCTGGATACCGGCCTGTTCCTGGACCACCGTATCGCGCGCCGTATGCTGGGTGAGATGAGCAAAGGGAAAGATTTCCTCAACCTGTTTGCCTATACCGGCAGCGCCAGCGTCCACGCCGGCCTGGGCGGCGCACGCTCCACCACCACGGTCGATATGTCGCGCACCTATCTGGAATGGGCGGAGAAAAACCTGCGCGCCAACGGACTGACCGGCCGGCAGCACCGATTGATACAAGCAGATTGCCTGTCATGGCTGCATAATGCTGCCGAACAGTTCGACGTGATCTTTATCGATCCGCCGACTTTCTCCAACTCCAAGCGGATGGAGAACACCTTTGACGTTCAGCGCGATCATCTGGCGCTGATGACGGATTTAAAACGGTTGCTGCGCCGTAACGGCACCATCATGTTCTCGAATAACAAGCGCGGTTTCCGCATGGATCTGGACGGGCTGCAGGCATTGGGGCTGGAAGCGAAAGAGATCACCGCTCAGACGCTGTCGCAGGATTTTGCCCGTAACCGTCAGATTCACAACTGCTGGCTGGTCACCCATGCCGGCGAAGGAAAATAATTACTATGTCGTTAATTAGCATGTCCGGCGCCTGGCTGTCGTTCAGCGATGCGCCGCTGCTGGACAACACCGAAATTCATATCGAAGACAACGAGCGCGTGTGTCTGGTCGGGCGCAACGGCGCCGGTAAATCCACCCTGCTGAAAATTCTCGGCAAAGAGCAGCCGCTGGATGACGGCCGGGTGATTTACGAACAGGATCTGATTGTTGCGCGCCTGCAGCAGGATCCGCCGCGCAATATCGGCGGCACGGTGTTTGATTTTGTCGCGGAAGGGGTGGCCGAACAGGCCGAACACCTGAAAGCCTATCACGCGATCTCTCACGAGGTAGAGCAGGATCCCAGCGAAAAGAACCTGGCGAAGATGGCGAAGGTCATGGAGATCCTCGATCACCACGGGCTGTGGCAACTGGACAGCCGGATCGCCGAAGTGCTGGCGCAGCTGGGGCTGAACGGCGAAGCGCAGCTGTCATCGCTTTCCGGCGGCTGGCTGCGTAAGGCGGCGCTGGGGCGCGCGCTGGTCAGTTCGCCGCGCGTGCTGCTGCTGGATGAGCCGACCAACCACCTGGATATTGAAACTATCGACTGGCTGGAAGGCTTCCTGAAAGAGTTCCAGGGCAGCATCATCTTTATCTCCCACGACCGTTCGTTTATCCGCAATATGGCGACGCGCATTATCGATCTGGACCGCGGCAAGCTGGTTTCCTGGCCGGGCAATTACGATCAGTATCTGCTGGGCAAAGAGGAAGCGCTGCGGGTGGAAGAGCTGCAAAACGCCGAATTCGACCGCAAACTGGCGCAGGAAGAGGTGTGGATCCGTCAGGGCATCAAGGCGCGCCGTACCCGTAATGAGGGGCGCGTGCGCGCGCTGAAGGCTCTGCGTATGGAGCGCGCCGAGCGTCGCGAAGTGATGGGCACCGCCAAGATGCAGGTGGAAGAGGCGACGCGCTCCGGCAAAATCGTCTTTGAGCTGGAGAACGTCAACTATCAGGTTGGCGATAAAGTGCTGGTGCGCGATTTTTCCGCCCAGGTGCAGCGCGGCGACAAAATTGCGCTGGTCGGGCCGAACGGCTGCGGCAAAACCACGCTGCTGAAGCTGATGCTCGGCCAGTTGCAGGCCGACAGCGGCCGCGTGCACTGCGGCACCAAATTGGAAGTGGCCTATTTCGACCAGCACCGCGCGGAGCTGGATCCTGAACGTACGGTGATGGACAACCTGGCGGAAGGCAAGCAGGAAGTGATGGTCAACGGTCGTTCACGCCATGTGCTCGGCTATCTGCAGGACTTCCTGTTCCATCCGAAACGGGCGATGACGCCGGTGAAGGCGCTGTCGGGCGGTGAACGCAACCGCCTGCTGCTGGCGCGGCTGTTCCTGAAGCCAAGCAACCTGCTGATCCTCGATGAACCGACCAACGATCTGGATGTAGAAACGCTGGAGCTGCTGGAAGAGCTGATCGACGGCTATCAGGGCACCGTACTGCTGGTGAGCCACGATCGTCAGTTCGTGGACAACTCGGTGACCGAGTGCTGGATTTTTGAAGGCAACGGCGTGATTAACGCCTTTGTCGGCGGCTATTATGACGCCCACCATCAGCGCGCCACCGCCAAACCGATCCGTCAGGCCGCGCCGGTAGCTCAGAGCAAGCCGGCGGAGAAAAAAACCGAGCAGCCGAAGAAGTCTGCGACCAAACTGAGCTATAACTTGACGCGTGAGCTGGAACAATTGCCGCAGCGTCTCGAACAGCTGGAAAAGGAGATTGAGGCGTTACAGGCCGAAGTCAGCGATGCTGATTTCTTCTCGCGTCCCCATGAGGAGACGCAAAAGGTGCTGAGCGATTTGGCCGCCGCCGAGCAGGCGCTGGAAAGCGCGTTTGCCCGCTGGGAAGAACTGGAAGCGATGAAAAACGGCTGATTGGCTCAATCTGGCCCGCGAGCTGCTGCGGGCCGGGTTACAGCATTGAGCGTTGATGTTGTTAAGGAGGAAAATGGTGTGTTCCCACGAAAATCACCAGCAGCATAGCCATTCGTTGCACGGCGAGCAGCAAGATGGCCTGATTTTGTGTCCGCAATGCGACATGCTGGTGGCTATGCCGCCTTTGCCCTATGGCAGCAAAGCGGTATGTCCACGCTGTAAAACTCAGCTCAGCACCCGCTGGGATGAACCGCGTAAACGGCCGATCGGCTATGCGCTCAGCGCGCTGTTTATGCTGCTGGTGGCTAACCTGTTCCCGTTCGTCAATATGCGCGTGGCCGGCATCGTCAGCGAAATCAAACTTATCCATATTCCTGAAGTGATGGTGGCGGAAGATTACGCCAGCATGGCAACGCTGTTTATGGTGTTTGTCCAACTGATCCCGACATTTTGCATGCTGGCGATTATGCTGCTGTGCGGCAGGGTGAGACTGCCGCAGGGGCTGAAGGTGTGGATGGCGAAAGTGCTGTTCCAGTTCAAAACCTGGTGCATGGTGGAGATTTTCCTGGCGGGGGTGCTGGTCAGTTTCGTCAAACTGATGGCGTACGGCGATATCGGCATCGGCACCAGTTTTATTCCTTATTGCCTGTTCTGCCTGTTGCAGGTGCGCGCTTTCCAGTGTGTGGACCGCCGCTGGCTGTGGCAGGACATTGAAGCGGCGCCGCCTGTCGCACAGCCGGTCACGGTCGGCAAGACCGGTATGCGCCAGGGGCTGCGTTCCTGCCGCTGCTGCACCGCGATTCTGCCGGCGGAGCAGCTGCGTTGCCCGCGCTGCCACTCGCAGGGTCATGTTCGGCGCAATAATAGCCTGCAGTGGACTATGGCGCTGCTGATCACCTCATTTATTCTGTATATCCCCGCGATGCTGATGCCGATTATGGTGACGGAAGCGCTGGGCAATAAAATGCCGTCTACCGTGATGGCCGGGGTGATTTTGCTGTGGAGCGACGGCTCTTATCCGGTCGCCATGGTGATTTTCATCGCCAGTATTATGGTGCCGAGTCTGAAAATGCTGGCGATCGGCTGGCTGTGCTGGGATGCCAACGTTAAAGGAAAACAGCGTGCGGACAGTGAACGCATGCACCTGATTTATGAAGTCGTAGAGTTTGTTGGCCGTTGGTCAATGATCGACGTGTTTGTCATCGCCGTACTTTCGGCGTTGGTACGAATGGGACAGTTGATGAGTATTTATCCTGCTACCGGCGCACTGCTGTTCGCCCTGGTGGTGATCCTCACGATGTTTGCCGCCATGACGTTTGATCCCCGCCTGAGCTGGGATCGCGTAAATGAAACAATAAAGAAGGAGCCGCAAGGTGACGGAAAGTAATCATAGCATCGCGGATGTTGAAAAGATTAAGCGCTGGTCGCCGGTGTGGATTATTCCGATCGTCACCGCGCTGATCGGCGCCTGGATCCTGTTTTACCATTTCAGCCATCAGGGGCCGGTGGTGACCTTATATACCACGACGGCGGAAGGGCTGGAGGCGGGTAAAACCAAAATCAAAAGCCGCAGCGTAGATGTCGGCACCGTCGAGAGCGTGACGCTGAGCGACGACCTGAATAAGGTGCTGGTGAAGGCGCGGCTCAACGCCGGCATGAATAAACTGCTGCGTCAGGATTCCGCCTTTTGGGTGGTGAAGCCGCAAATCGGCCGTGAGGGGGTCACCGGTCTCGGCACCTTGCTCTCCGGCGCCTATATTGAGCTACAGCCTGGCAGCAAGGGCGATGCGGGTAAAGAAGAGTACCAATTACTGGATGCGCCGCCGCTGGCCTCTCCGGATGCCAAAGGGCTGCGTATTGTGCTCGACAGCGATAAGTCCGGCCAGCTGAACGCCGGCGATCCGGTACTGTTCCGCGGCTATCGCGTCGGCTCGGTGGAAACCAGCTACTTCGACCCGAAAATTCGCGCCATGCGTTATCAGCTGTTTGTTTCCGCGCCTTACGATCAGTTGGTGACCACCAATGTCCGCTTCTGGAAAGACAGCGGGGTGACGTTCGACATGTCGGCGCAGGGCATGCGGGTTGAGATGGGATCGCTGACTACGCTGTTCAGCGGCGGCGTCAGCTTTGACGTACCGCAGGGCTGGGAGCGCGGCGCGAAGGCGAAAGAGAAATCCGTGTACGAGCTGTACGAGAACCAGCGCAGTATCCAGGATTCGCTGTATACCGTGCATAAAGATTACCTGATGTTCTTCTCTGATTCGGTACGTGGTTTGCAGCCTGGCGCGCCGGTTGAGTTCCGCGGCATCCGTCTGGGGACCGTTGCTCAGGTGCCGTTCTATAAAGAAGGCCTGGAGCAGAGTCTGAACAACGATTATCGTATTCCGGTGCTGATCCGCATCGAGCCGGATCGCTTCCAGAAACAGCTGGGTAAAGACTTCGATATGGAGCAGCATCTGAAGGACGCCGAGTCCCGCGGTTTGCGTGCGTCGCTGAAGTCCGCCAACCTGCTGACCGGTTCGCTGTATATCGATCTGGACTTCTACCCGCAGCAAAAAGAGTGGAAAGGGCCGCATACAATGTTCGGTTATCCGCTGTTGCCGACCACCAGCGGTGGCCTGGCGCAAATTCAGCAGAAGCTGATGCAGACGCTGGACAAGATCAATGCGATGCCGCTGAACCCGATGATCAACGAAGCGACCAAAACGCTGGCGGAAAGCCAACGCACCATGCGTGAAACGCAGGAAACCATGAAGTCGCTGAACGAGATTATGTCCAGCAAGGCGATGAAAGATCTGCCGCAGGATATGCAGAAAACGCTGCAGGAACTGAACCGCAGTATGAAAGGCTTCCAGCCGGGTTCTCCTGCCTACAATAAAATGGTGGGTGATATGCAGCGTCTGGATCAGGTATTGCGCGAACTGCAGCCGGTGCTGCGCACCCTGAATGACAAGAGCAATGCATTGGTGTTTGAAGCCAAGAGCAGCGACGATCCTCAGCCGAAGAAGGCCAAACAATGATGAAATGGATTCCGGTAACTCTGGCGCTGTTGCTCAGCGCCTGTAGCAGTACGCCACAGAAAACCTACTATCAGCTGCCGGCGATGAGCGCGCCGGCGCAGCAGGGAAGCGTCGCCTCGGCGTCGCGCCAGCTGTGGCTTGAGCACGTCGGCGTGGCGGATTATCTGGCGCAGAACGGCGTGGTGTATCAGACCAATGACGTGCAGTACGTGATTGGTCAGAACAACCTGTGGGCCAGCCCGCTGGATCAGCAGCTGCAGCAGTCATTGGTCACTAACCTGAGCAATGCGCTGCCGGGCTGGCTGGTTTCCTCGCAGCCGATGAGCAGCGATCAGGATGTACTGAACGTGACGATCACCGGTTTTCACGGTCGCTATGACGGTAAAGCGATTATTCGCGGCGAATGGGTGCTGAACCGCCACGGACAGATGATCAAGCGGCCGTTTAGTCTGGCGCTGACGCAGAGCGAAGATGGCTATGATGCGTTAGTTCGTACGCTGGCCACCGGCTGGCAGCAGGAAGCGCAGACCATTGCCGCCCAGCTTGGTCGTTTTTGATGGCATAAGTGCAGCTTAAATGCTCTAAGCGAACGCCAGCGGCTCATTGCTTGATGACCCGCTGGCGTTTTTTTGATAAGTTTCAATATATTAGTGCGATTCTCGCGTTATCAGCCACTTAGCGATTTCTGTGTATATAGCTCACAAATATGACACTGGCGTGAAATTTGCGCATTGATCTTCACGTCAAATCGCGCTATTGGTTATTCGTGGCTGCACAAAAAGTGGCCGCTGTTTTCTTTCCAGCAGACCAAGAATGAGGGAAACGAGGCATGAAGAGACAGAAGCGAGATCGTCTGGAACGGGCACAGTCCCGTGGTTACCAAGCAGGTCTTTCAGGGCGTTCCAGGGAACTTTGTCCCTACCAGTCTTTAGACGCCCGGGCCAATTGGCTGGGAGGTTGGCGACAAGCCATGGAAGACAGGGCTGTGACCGCTTAAGCGGCTCTCTGTCATGAAGAAGGAGTGACCTCCGCCGGTGCGCGGAGGTTTTCGTTTCTGCCTCCGGGCAACGCTACCGTACGCGATCGTCATTTAAACCGCCTTTCCACACCTCCTCGCAAAAAATGCCGAATAATTTGCTTCACCACCCTTACTTAACTCCCCTTTTATGTTATCAAGGTCATACAAAGTTATTATATAACAATGATTTGCACGGTGAATTGCCGTGTCGGCTTTATATGATGCAGTGATAATGTCTAACAAAAAGATGACGGTGGTAAGGGGCGCGATGCTGAAAATTAACGCAGTCAACGCTATCCCCGGCCTGATGGAGAACGCGTAAAGCCTGGTGAGAACGGGGCTTTATACAGAGAAGGGAAACTTAGATAGGAAAATAACATGGCGATTAAATCAATTCGTTTTCGCGCGGAAGTACTCGAGAGTCCATTGACCGTCCCCGAATTGGGCGGCGGTTTGTTGCCTTTTGCGGCGCCGCCGCATGTTTCTGGCCCGGCCGACGTAGAGATTATGATGGCGAAGGTGTCTGACTCGATATTCAGTGCGGCCGGCAGCAGCGCTGCGGCTATCCAGGGGCAGATCGTGTTCAGCCAGGCATGTAAGACGATGGTAGGCTACTTTAGCGGGGCGCGGGCGGTGGCGGATGATACGCTATTTGCCACGTCGCATCCGGATATCGGCATCCGACTCTCTTGTATCGGCAGGTCCATCTTTCCGGAACAGGGGCAGAACTTCCCGCTGGTTGGCGATATGCTGGTGTTTGAGGCGATGCTGGTCTCATTAAATGACCAGGTCAGGCCGGGGATGATTGAGGCGCGGATTGAGTTTCACTACGGCAGCGATTGGTAGTGCGGTAATTGCGCATTAAAAAAGCCTCGCTAAGCGAGGCTTTCTTGTATCGCATGCGTTTGTGCAGTGCGGCGGCCGGGGAAGCCGCCGTCTGGCCATCAGAACGCCGTGGTGTCCTTGAACAGGCCCACTTTCAGATCGGTGGCGGTGTAAATGACTTCACCGTCGACCAGTACTTCACCGTCGGCTACGCCCATAATCAATTTACGGGTGATAACGCGCTTGAAGTTGATGCGGTAGGTCACTTTTTTCGCGGTAGGCAGAACCTGGCCGGTGAATTTCACCTCGCCGACGCCCAGCGCACGGCCTTTGCCTTCGCCGCCAAGCCAGCCGAGGTAGAAGCCTACCAGCTGCCACATGGCGTCCAGACCCAGGCAGCCTGGCATGACCGGATCGCCGATAAAGTGGCAACCGAAGAACCACAGGTCCGGATTGATATCCAGCTCTGCTTCAACGTAGCCTTTACCGTGTGTGCCGCCTTCTTCTGTCATTTTGACCACGCGGTCCATCATCAACATGTTACCTGCCGGCAACGGCGGGCCGCCGGCGCCAAACAGCTCGCCACGGCCGGATGCTTCGAGGTCTTCTTTCGTATAGGAGTCGCGTTTATCTACCATGTTCTCAGTAAACCTTATTTTAATGAAGGACGAAGATTAGCGAACACGTGTACGCCGAACAAGTCCGATCAGCCGTGGTTAAACCAGTTGAGCCAGCGTAAACACCATGGACGTTGCCGTTCCTGCGGGTTCACCTGCGCTATCCGTTCCTGAATCGCCGCCAGTAAATTTGGCTGCTGTTCATCGGTATAGAGGCAACCCGTTAATAATGGCAAGGTTTCCGCTACGCTGTCCACCGCCCACAGGTGGAATTGTTCTTCGCGCACCGCATCGACCACATCCTGACGCAGACACAGATGACGGACGTTGGCCGCTGGCAAAATAACGCCTTGCTTGCCCGTCAGACCGCGACGTTGACAGACGTCGAAGAAACCTTCGATTTTTTCGTTGACGCCGCCGATAGGCTGGACGTTACCAAACTGGTCGACGGAGCCGGTGACGGCAATCTGTTGGTTAATCGGCTGCTGCGACAGGGCGCTGATCAGTACGCACAGTTCGGCCAGCGTAGCGCTGTCGCCGTCGACTTCACCGTACGATTGCTCAAACACCATAGAAGCGGAAAACGGCAACTGTTGATCCAATTCCAGCTCGGAAATCAAAAATGCCTGCATAATCATCATGCCCTTGGCATGCAGGTTACCGCCCAGCTCCGCCTTGCGCTCGACGTCGGTGAATTCACCGTCGCCGAGGTGAACCACACAGCTAATACGCGAGGGTTCGCCGAAACTGCCGGGATGTCCGGGATAATCCAGCACCGACAGGCCATTAATCTGGCCGATCGCTTCGCCTTCGGTTTGGATCAGGATCTGGCCTAGCTCGATATCATCCTGCATGCGTTCGGCCAGGTAGCTTTCGCGCCATTGGCGGGTGGTCAGGGCGGCATTGAGTGCTTTGGCGGTAATCAGGCCTTCTTCGGCATAGAGCGACGCTTCAGACAGCTGCTGGCCTAGCCAGGTCGGTGAGAGCGGCAGGCTGGCGCAATCGCCGCTGTAGCGTATCGCCTGAGTCAGCAGAGGGGGCCAAACGTCGGCGGCCAGCGCCGGCAACTGCCGTTCGGCCGCCAGAGTATTCACATAGCCGCACCACAGCGTCATATCTTCATCGTCGGCGAGCTGCAGCTCTTCTTCATATTCGCCGTACATCGCCAGCTCGCTGATTTCCGGCTCCATATCATGGAAGTCGGCCAGCCCAAGGCGGTCCCCCACCACAATAAGACGCATCTCCAACGGCATCGGAGGAATAGTGACCGGCAGCGGACGCGTTTCATCCGGGGAGAACCATTGGAATTGGCGTTGGCCGATCATCTGCTTCAGACGCAGCCACATCAGGGGCTGTGCCAGCAGGGTACGCGCGGAGAGGATCAGTACGCCGCCGTTGGCGCGGTGTATCAACCCAGGCGCCAGGGTAATGTTGCCTTGCTGCAGACGCGCGCAGCCGAACAACTGTTCAGGCTCAACCCATTCCTGGAAAATGCAGGCGCCGCCGGCGGCAAACGGCTCATCGCCCTGGCTGGCTGGCTCTACCTGAACCTGACCGTTGTGCACGGTGTAATGGCTGCCGGGGCAGCTTGGCTGCTGTGGCTGGCGCTGTGTGACCGCACTCGCAATTAATGCCAGATATTCACGGTTTTCCTGCGCCTTAAGCAGCATAAAACGGGGTTGAGAACGTGGATGGCAGAATAACGTCAGGGCATTATCCAGCCGGGGCTGCAGCGCAGCAAAGGTGACGGGCGCCAACTGAGCAGCAGAATCGAATATCGCCTGGTAAGGCGCAACGGCAGGCAACAAAGATTGCCATTCAAGTCGGTTATTGGTCAAAGTGTTAGATGCAATTATCAAAAAGTGAAACAGCGATTATACAAGAATAACGTCAGCTTGATACAGTGGAGTGCCGCTTGATGTCCGGGAGTTTGACATCGGGCGACGACTGTGTAAAAAACAGTCTGTCAGAGGTTTTAATTGCCGGGGAAATTCGGCGTAAAGCTGTTATGCTTATTGAAGTTACGCGGTCACTGAAGAGCTCACGATGAAATATCAGCAACTGGAAAACCTGGAGAGCGGTTGGAAATGGAAATACCTGGTGAAGAAGCACCGGGAAGGGGAACTTATCACCCGCTACATTGAAAACAGCGCTGCGCAGGACGCGGTTGACGAGCTGCTGAAATTGGAAAACGAGCCGGTTAAAGTCCTGGCCTGGATTCATGCACATATGAACCCTGCGCTTGATAACCGGATGAAACAGACCATTCGCGCCAGACGCAAGCGCCATTTTAATTCCGAGCATCAGCATACGCGTAAAAAATCCATCGATCTGGAGTTTTTAGTGTGGCAGCGTTTGGCGGCGTTAGCCCGTCGTCGCGGCGTGACACTGTCGGAAACGGTGGTGCAGCTGATTGAAGATGCCGAGCGAAAAGAGAAGTATGCCAGTCAGATGTCGTCGTTAAAACAGGATCTGAAAGCGATCCTGGGCAAAGACGAAGAGTAGGGATAGCAGCGAACGATAAAGCCGGCCGCGCGCCGGTTTTTTTGTGGCGCTAACCGGATACAGACGAAAAAAAACCCCGCAGCGCGGGGTTTTTTATTAAGAAGAGGTAACTTAAGCCTGTGGCTGAGTTACAACGTCTTTAACGCCTTTAACTTCGATTTCTACACGGCGGTTCGGTGCCAGGCACTCGATCTGTGCTTTGGTAGCACGGCCGTTTTTGTAACCGCAGCTATCGGTAACTTGGTTAGCTTCGCCCATGCCACGTGCAGAGATTTTGTCTGCAGGGATGCCTTTAGAAACCAGGTAGTCAACTACGCTGCGAGCGCGGTTTTCAGACAGACGCTGGTTGGATGCATCTTTACCAACTGGGTCAGTGTAGCCCAGAACAACTACGGAACCGTCTTTAGGATCCATAGAGCTCAGCTGGCTGTACAGCTGATCCAGAGCCTGCTGGCCTTCTGGTTTCAGAGTTGCTTTACCGAAGTTGAACAGAACGTCAGACTTCAGAGTGAAACGCTTGGTTTCAACAACTGGAGCTGGAGCTGGCGCTGGTGCTGGAGCTGCTTCGTCCTGACCGAAACGGTAAGAAACGCCCAGGCTCAGCATGGTGTTGTCTGGACGTGCGCCCACGGTGCCTGCGTCGCCGATGTTGCTAACGAACTGATAATCCAGGCGGGTAGCCCAGTTTTTGGTCAGTGCGTATTCAACACCAATCGCAGCCAGCGGAGAAACGCCGGTGTCGTGGTTGCTGATGCGGGTGCCATTGCCAAAGTTAGCTTTGGAATCTGCACGCCATACCATACCACCCAGACGGGTGTAGATGTCCAGATCGTCAGCGATTGGGTAGCTCAGTTTAGCTGCCAGCTGAACGCCCTGTGCCTTGAAAGCACCGTTGTTCACGCTGCCTTTGTAAGGCATACGGCCCAGCCAGTCATAGCCCAGCTCGAAGCCCAGGTATTGGTTCGCCTGGTAACCCAGGAACGCACCAGCACCCAATTGGTTTTCATGGATAGGGCCGTTACCGGTACCGGTGTAGCCGTTGCCATAGAAACCTACGTCATGATACTGGGACCAGCCCAGTTTAGCACCGGTGTACCAGGTGTTATCTTTTGGGGCGGCTTGCGCTACGGTAGCGAAACCGGCCAGTGCCACTGCTAATGCGATAGCTGTCTTTTTCATTTTGCGCCTCGTTATCATCCAAATAGGCAATGAGCTTTAAAGCTGATTTTTAAGCCCTTGGTTAAATTCCTTCGCCAAGGTTTGTGCCCTCGTTTGTTACTCTCCAGTTTTTTACTGGCGTTATAGAGCAACCTTGGCGATGTAAAGTCTACAACGTGGCGCGAAAGTTACAAGTGTGATGTGATAAAGCTCTAAAAAAAAACGCAGAAATAGTCATATTTGCTAACAAATTTAGGCGTATTTTTAGCCGATTTTTTGTTCAGGCAGGGGCGTGGAACCGCGTCTGCTCTCGCTTTGTGCATGATCCCCCAAAGGTTCCATTTTCGGGGGATAAAAATGATGGGAAAAATCCTAAATTTACTTAATGATACAAAGAAGAGTGAATTTTTAGGGTCGGAAACTGTCCCTGAGCCGGGATAGTGTCACGCTGAGGACGCATAATAAAGCCGTATGCATGACCCTGTTCAGCCGCTCGCTGTAATTTTAGACGATCTTCAGCGCTTAGCTCAGGAAGCCAACCGAGCACGGCGCTGTAGTTCCCCGTCAGCAACGCTTTTTCCATCGCATCGACCGTGTTAACCGGGCTGATCTGGCTTAATTGTACGACTTTATCTGCAGGCAGGCCAGAGCGCTGTAGCCACAGCTTGCTGAGTTTCTGCTGCGGCGTCAGCCATAGCAGCCAGCGCGACTGGGTGGCTAACTGCTGCAACAGCGGCAATAATAGAAGCTGAGTGACCGCGGGCTGATGCTCGTTGTAAACAAATTCACCGATCAGGCCATTTTCGTTGGCGCTGCCCGCAGAGGCATCCGGCGCACCATTCAGGGTAAACGCGTTATGGCTGCGATGGGCTTTGTGAAGTGATTGAGTACGCATGTGATATCCCGCCTGTAGTTGTACTGTATGTATATACAGTATCCGCAACGTATCCCGAGATCAAGTCAATTTTTCGTCATGCCTCGCATATTTGTGAACGCTTTTTGTACGCAATGGATTTGTGATTGGCAGTGCAGACATTAATGCGTATTTTTCTATTACGTGTTCTCGTAAGTTTTATCTTATTGATTTTAATTATGATTGACTGAGAAGCCACATAGGAGAATGTTATGCATGGAAGAACCATAGCAAGAGTCGCACAGGCGAAAGCCTGTTTTGACGCATTGGGCAATATTACTACCCGCTCGCAGTTTGGCGGCTATGGATTACTGGCTGACGGCGTCATGTTCGCCGTCGTTGCCGACGGCGAGATGTATTTGCGCGCCACAAAAAGCCTGGAGCCCGAGTTTCGCTCGCGCGGCATGGTCAATATGGTGTACTCAAAGCGCGGCGTGCCGATCATTATGCGCTATTACTGGGTCGACCATCAGCTGTGGGGGGAGCCGCAGGCGCTGTTTGCGCTCGCCTGGCAGGCGAAACGCGAGGCGAGCAAAGAGCTACAGAGCCGCAGTCGCGGCAGCAGGCGCCTGAAGGGCTTGCCGAATATTGATGCCGGCCTGGAGCGTTTGCTGTGGCGGGTGGGGATACGCGACGTCTATGATTTACGTTTGCAGGGGGCCAGAGGATCGTTTCTGAAGCTGATGCTGCAGCAAAAGAACCTGGGGCTGAAGGCGCTGCTGTCGTTGGCCGGCGCGATTGCCGGTTATCATCACGCTGCGTTGCCTGAAGAGATTCGCGGAGAACTGAGCGAGTGGTTCAATAAAGAAGTGTCGTAAGGCGCGTTAGCTGCTGTAACGCGCCTTACCATGGTTACAGGCTCATTGTGATTGCCCGATCTGCGCGTTCAATGACGTCAGCTCCGGCAGAAGTTCAACAACCAGTCCTATTTGCTGTAGTACCAATTGCTCTTTGCTTTCTGGTTCTGGCGTCAGTTGCGCGATGCGCGCGGACAGTTTTTCCAGTGCCAGGTTGATGCGCTGAGCATCGGCTGCGTCGTGTTGCAACGCACCGTCTACGTAGCAAACGGCATCGTTCAGCACGTTGAACACGTCGATATTGGTCAGCCGTTCACGATGAGCCCCCAGCGCCGAAATATAACTCAGGAGCGTATGGTTGAGGCATAGCAGCCGGAAGGCCGCCTCCTGCGTTGCTTTATCGGCTTTGGGGTCCGCAGACATATTGGAAATCACCGACGCCAGTTCCGCATCGCTGTTGTGGGCGTCGCGGCGGGCAATGCGGTAAGGCAGACCGTTATTTTTACCTTCGTGATACTGAACCAGAATCGCGTCCAGGTAGCGGCAGTCGGCATTCAGCGTTTTGCTGACGACGGCGGGCAACTGACGAAAACGCCAGTCCGGCCAGATAAAGGTCACGGCCGCCCAGGCGATGGCGCAGCCCAACAGCGTGTCGTAAACGCGCGGGGCGGCGACTTCGAAGCCTTCCCCAAGCAGGTTGAAGCACAGCAGCACTAATAAGGTAATAAACATGGTGGCGTGTGCATACTGCACCGTGCGGAAGGCGAAGAACAGCACGCCGCTGATCACGATCAGCACCAGTTGGCCTTCGATCGACGGGACAAAGTACAGGATCGGCAGGCCGATCAGAATCCCCGCCAGGGTGCCGATAATACGCAGAGCCAGCCGCCGCCGGGTGGCATTATAGTTGGGCTGGCAGACAAACAGACTGGTAAGCAGGATCCAATAACCGTGCCGCATGCCGGTCAACTGAATAAACGCATAACCGATGCACAGCACCACCGACATGCGGATGGCATGGCGGAACAGCGCCGATTGCGGTGTCAGGTGGCGGCTGATGCGCAGGCGGATATCGCTCCAGCCGGTCAGTCGGTCGTCCGACAGGCTGTTCTCTTCCTCCTGGCCGTTGGCCAGCGCCTGTTCCGATTCAATATTTGCCAACTGGGCGTCAATCGCCCGCAGATTTTTCAGCAGGTGAGACAGCGCCTTGGTCAGTTCGCGGTTATCCGCATTGACGGCGATGCGCGACAGGGCTTCTTCAATACGGGTAAACGCCGGCTCAAAGCGGCTGTTATGCTGGTATTTCTGCCGCAGCAGAATCGATTGCGCCAGTTGCTGGCAGGCGCGGGCCTGTTTACTGAGCAGCCGCTGGAAGCGGAACAGAATATCGCTGTGGCGGAACTGTTTGCTCAATGCCTGGTACTGAACGTGCGATGAACTGGCGCGCTCATGGATGTCCTGCGCGACAAAATAGTAATGCAGCGTGCGGCGGGTGCCGCGCTGACCGCGATCGCCTTTCAGGCGCGTCAACAGCGACATCTTGGTCTGATTCAGCGTGCTGACCAGGCTGCTGTTGGCCATGGCGACGTCCATCCACGGCAGGTCGGCGTCTTTCTCGGCGTCCGGGTCGAACAGGTTGGCCTTGGCGTCCAGGTAGTTGGCCAGTTGCTGATAGCAGCGCGCCAGGTTCTCCTGCAGCGGACGGATAGGAAACAGCAGGTGGCCTACCAGCGTCAGCAGGTTATACCAGACCGCACCGACAATCAGCAGAATAGGTTGCTGGTACCAGATGTCGTACATCGAGGTGCCGAGCATGGCGTACACCGCGATCAACAGGGCGCCGAACGCGATGGTGGCATAGCGTTGCCCCAGCGCGCCCAGCAGAATAAAACCGCAGGTAGACAGCGCCAGGCCCAGAATAAACAGCCAAGGGTAGGGGAACAACAGTTCGATCGACGCGGAGGCGATAAAAAAGCAGACCAGCGTAATCAGCAGATTACGCAACCTGCCGGCGAGCCGGTCATCCAGATCGGCGAGGGCGGCGGCGACCACTCCCAGCGTCAGAGGAATGGTGAGCTTGGGAACGCCCAGCCACCAGGGAACGGCGGTAGTGCCGACCAGAGCGATAAAAATACGCAGGTTGTAAAGCAGACTGCTGTTGTAGGCATAACGACGCAGCGCCGGTGCAAAAGCAAGCACAAAAAACTCCTCAGACGGAGAAAAAATTAACGTTGTTGATATTGGCGACGCGCATTTTCGCTTCTGGCCTGCTGAGCCATTTCGACGGAAACCACCCGGCGTCCGACCGGCCATAGCGCAATGGCGGCGATTTTAAAGTTGGCGATACCTACCGGGATACCGATAATGCTGATGCACTGGGCGATGCCGGCGGTAATATGCGACAGACACAGCCACCAGCCAAAGCAGATCAGCCAGAACACATTGAGCAGCGAACCGCCGGCGGAAAGCAGCGCATTGCTTTTTTCCGGGTACAGTTCGTTAACGCTGATTGCCTCATTGCCGTAAGGCAGGAACGAGAGCTTGGTGATCTCCCAGCAGGAGCGTGTCAGCGGCAGGGTAAAGATTAAGACGATACTGACCAGGGTGGCGAACAGCCACGCCAGGGTCGTGAAAAAACCGCCTAACACAAAATTCAGAATATTCAGTACAGTACGCATGGTTGGGACTCTGCTCTAATAATGGTCAAACCGCCAGGCGGTTGCGTTTGCTATCAAAACGTAGAAACTATTCTACCCTTTTTTTAGCGCTAGAGTGTCACTGCTTATCACAGGTAAACTGGCAACTCTCCAATCTCAATAGAGTCATGGCACGCCGATATGGAACTTAAAGCGACATCGCTGGGAAAACACCTGGCTCAGCATCCTTATAACAGAGTACGACTGTTGCATGCCGGCGTTGAGGTCAGCGGTGAAAAGCATGAATATCTGATCCCGTTCAATCAACTGATTGAGGTCCGTTGTAAACGCGGCATTGTCTGGGGCGAACTGGAGTTCGAACTGCCGGACGAAAAAGTGGTGCGCCTGCATGGCACCGAATGGCAGGAAACGCAGCGTTTCTACCACTATATGCTGCAGGCCTGGCAGCGCTGGAGCGCCGAAATGAGCGAAATCAGCGCTGGCGTGCTGCAACAGCAGGTGGAAAATATCCAGCGAATTGAGCAGCAGGATAAGTGGTTCAAGCGCTCGGCGCTGGGCAAACTGCAGCAGCAGATCCGCGAAGCCTTCGGCGCGCTGCCGATGCCGGCGGCACGTCTGGAAAGTTTTGACAACTGCCGTGATGATTACCGACTCTGCCAACAGTGGCTGCAGCAGGGGCCGCACAGCGTCGCCGAACGTAACCGGCAGTGGACGGAGCGGATGCTGGCGGAACATGCTGATTTCTTCCAAACGGTGGAAACTTCACCGCTGAACGTCTCGCAAAGCCGGGCGGTGGTTAATGGTGAAGACTCGGTGCTGGTGCTGGCCGGGGCCGGCAGCGGCAAAACCTCCGTGCTGGTGGCGCGCGCCGGGTGGTTGCTGCGCCGACAGGAGGCCGCGCCGGAACAAATCCTGCTGTTGGCGTTCGGCCGGCAGGCGGCCGAAGAGATGAACCAGCGCATAGAAGAACGTCTCGGCGTCAGCACGATTCAGGCGAAAACCTTTCACGCGCTGGCGCTGCAGATTATCCAGCAGGGCAGCCGCAAAGTCCCCGTCATCAGCAAGTTGGAAACCGACAGCAAGGCCCGGCGTGAATTACTGATCGCCAGCTGGCAGCAGCAGTGCGCGGAGAAAAAAGCGCAGGCGAAAGGCTGGCGCCAATGGCTGACGGATGAACTGGAATGGGAAGTGCCCGAAGGGGATTTCTGGCAGGATCGGCGTCTGGCGTCACGTTTGGCGGGACGTCTGGAGCGTTGGCTGGGGCTGATGCGTATGCACGGCGGCAGCCAGGCGGAAATGATCGAGCAGGCGGATGACGAAAACCGCGATCTGTTCTCCAAACGTATCCGGCTGATGGCGCCGCTGCTGAAAGCGTGGAAAAGCGCGCTGAAGGCGGAGGGGGCGGTTGATTTTTCCGGCTTGATTCATCAGGCGGTCTCCATTCTGGAGAAAGGGCGCTTCGTCAGTCCCTGGAAGCATATTCTGGTGGACGAGTTTCAGGACATTTCGCCACAGCGCGCGCAACTGCTGGCCGCACTGCGTAAACAAAACACGCAGACCTGTCTGTTTGCCGTCGGCGACGACTGGCAGGCTATCTACCGTTTCAGCGGGGCGGAGCTCAGCCTGACCACCGCATTTGCCGATAACTTTGGCGCCGGGGCGCAGTGCGCGCTGGATACCACCTATCGCTTCAACGAACGTATCGGCGATATCGCCAACCGCTTTGTGCAGCAGAATCCGCATCAGCTGAAAAAGCCGCTCAACAGCTTAAGCAAGGGCAACAAGAAGTCGGTGGCAATATTGCCGCAGGAGCAACTGGAAAACCTGTTGGATAAGCTCAGCGGTTACGCTAAGCCTGACGAGCGCATTTTGCTGTTGGCGCGCTACCACCATTTAAAGCCGGAGGTACTGCAGAAGGCCGCCACCCGCTGGCCGAAGCTCAATCTCGACTTTATGACCATTCATGCCAGTAAAGGTCAGCAGGCGGAGTATGTCATTATCGTCGGGCTACATGACGGCAACGACGGCTTCCCGGCAGTGGCGCGTGAGTCGGTGCTGGAAGACGTGTTGCTGCCGCAGCTGGAAGATTTCCCGGACGCGGAAGAGCGGCGGTTGTTGTATGTGGCGCTGACGCGCGCCAAACATCAGGTGTGGCTGCTGCAGGATCGCGAGCGGCCGTCGGTATTTGTCGAACAGCTTCATGAGCTGGGCGCGCCGCTGCAGAAAAAACCGTAATCGCCGGGCTGCGGCAGGCGGCCCGGCAGTTAACCGTTATTTCAGGCGTTCTTGCAGATAACGCTGATAGTCGGGAATGGTGATGTCCACAGCCTGCGTGAACAGTGAAGAGCCAATCAGGAAATCGGCGGTGGCGCGGTTGGTGGCCACCGGGATATTCCACACCGTCGCCAGACGCAGCAGGGCTTTGACATCGGGGTCATGCGGCACGGCATTCAGTGGATCCCAGAAGAAAATCAGCATATCAATCTTGCCTTCCGAGATCAGCGCGCCGACCTGCTGGTCGCCGCCCATCGGGCCGCTTAGCATACTCTGTACCGGAATGCCGCTGGCGCGCTGGATCAGGTTGCCGGTGGTGCCGGTGGCGTAAAGCTGATGCTGGGCCAGCGCCGATTTATGTTCTTCGACCCACCGCAGCAAATCCTGTTTGCGGTGATCGTGCGCCACCAGGGCGATATGTTTACGTTCCTCAATCGTGCGGGTAGTCACTTCCATTGCAATATCCTTGGCTTACCGAATCATACTCAGCAGATTACTGAAACTGCATTTTTCTGCCTAGCGTTTACGCGTTGAAAATCATGATAAAGTGACATTCGCCAGCCTTTGCCGTCATTTTGTCCGGCAAAAGCGCCATTATGGGGTACGCCAGGGCTTGCCGGGGGATAAGTTATCCTGGTCATTGGCGCTCTGGCTGGCAAAGGCCGGGACGGCGGCCGGGTGCGGCTGGCGGTTATAGTCGGCGACGGTTTTTTCCAGCCGCTCATTGGCGTACGGCGGGGTAATGAGCAGAATATCGCGTTTTGCCGGCAGCGCCTTTCCCTGTTGATCGATCACCTGATAATTTTGCTGCTGCTCAAAGCGCTGGCCATCCTGCTGGCTGTCGATCGGGGGGAGTTTAATCGCCACCGCGCTGACGTTATGCGAGTTGAATGCCACCAGCATCAATGGCGACGTGTATAGCGAAGGCGGCTGCGTTGCCGCGTGCAGGGGTTTACTGACCTTAAACAGGAGTTGATGCTGCCCGCCGTTTAATTCGAGACTGTCAGCGCCTTTTAACAGCGAGCCGGTCATCTGTTTGCCGTCAACGACCAACAGTTCGATATCCGGGGAGAGTTTCAGGGTCGTAGCTACGGCCGACAGGCTCAGGCAAACGCCGAGCAATCCCGTAACCACCAGACCAAATTTCATTCGTTATCTCCTTATCTGCAGGCATGCTTTCTATTGTTGAGGAGCGGACACAGTGTGTCAAAATTTTTCCGTCAGCCGCTACGAGTTACATTTTGTCATTTTTATTGATGTTTGGACACATAATCCGCAGCCGACGAGCGGTTGATTCCTTCAGACCGCAAAAAATCCTCAGGGTTGCAGCGTTTGTCATTTTTATCTGAGGCTTATCGCACAGGTTTATCGACTGCCAAGCCGCGCTTTTGGGTATAGACTAAACGGCAGGCACTACCCGCCAATAATCAGGAGAGCGAGATGGACGATCGTGAGATTGCCGAGGTGTTGCGGCAGGTGAAAAGTATTGCGCTGGTCGGCGCCAGTGATAAACCCGCGCGTGCGAGCTATGGCGTCATGGCCTATCTGTTGTCGCAGGGCTATCAGGTTACGCCGGTAAGCCCGAAGCTGGCCGGGCAGACGCTGCTGGGGCAGCAGGTTTATGCCAGCCTGGATGATATCCCCCATCCTATTGATATGGTCGATGTCTTTCGCAATGCGGAAGCGGCCTATGGCGTGGCGCAGGAGGCGATCGCTATCGGTGCCAAGGTACTGTGGCTGCAGATTGGCGTGATTAATAGCCAGGCGGAAGAGCTGGCGCAGGCGGCCGGGCTTAAGGTGGTGATGGACCGTTGCCCGAAAATCGAAATCCCGCGTTTGGGGCTGGAGCGATAAAAACGCAGGGCCCGGCGTAGTAGCGGGCCCTGCAGGTTTCTCAGGCCGTGATGCTTAGTTGCGCAGGCGGGGCGCCTGCAGTTGACTGCGGATGGACTCCGCCAGCTCATCGAGCGACGGCTGCTCCGGATGCGCATCTTGTTCTTCACCCGCCAGTTGCGCTTCCGCCAGATAGGTATGAACCGGCTGGCCTTCTTCATCTTCCATCACGACGTGGTACCACGGCGCGGAACGTAAATCGTCGTTGGCGGCGATTTCGTCAGCTTTAGGTTGTTCCAAAGAGTATTCCGGGTCGATATCAATCACGACGCCCAGATACCCCAGCAGTTTATGACGAACCTGTTGTCCGATACCGAATTTGCTGGCAATCATGGTGACCTCCTGAGAAACAGTTTTTTTGCCCGCTCCTTTGCATATCATCGATATGGGGGCAAAACGGTCTATTTCAAGTTACATCACCCGGCATGCAAACCCTTTCAGATACAACCCTTCCGGATAGGTGGCGATCACCGGGTGATCGGCAGCCTGCCGATACTGCTCTATAAATTGTATATCACAACCGGCGTCGACAGCGGCGTCAGCCAGGATTTTTTGGAACAAATCGGTTGCCATCAGCCCCGAGCAGGAGAAACTCAGCAAGATCCCGCCTGGGTTCAGCAGCTGCAGTGCCAACATATTGATATCTTTATAGCCCCGGCAGGCGCTGGCCAGCTGGTTCTTATTTTCGACGAATTTCGGCGGATCCATAATGATCATATCGAACTTTTCCCCCTGATTGCGATAGTTGCGCAGCAGTTGGAACACATCGTCGCGCACGAACTCCGCCTTGCTGACATCCAGCTGATTAAGCTCGACGTTCTGGCGGGCCACGTCCAGCGCCGCCTGCGAAGTATCAACGCTGATCACCTGGCTGCAGCCGCCCATCAGGGCCGAGACGGCAAAGGCGCCGGTATAGGAGAAACAGTTCAGCACGCGGCGGCCGGCGGCAAAATTACGCGCGGCCAGGCGGCTGTCGCGCTGATCGAGATAGAAACCGGTTTTGTGTCCCTGCTGAATATCGACCAGCAGCTTCATTCCGTGTTCGGTAATCGGCAGCAGTGCCGGCGGCAGTTCGCCCAGCACCGGGCCTTGCGTCAGCGGCAGGCCTTCCTTTTTACGCACCGCCACGTCGGAGCGGTCGTAAATCGCACATTCCGGGTAGCAGTGCTGCAGGGCGGAGAACAGCGCCGCGCGTTGATATTCGGCGCCGGCGGACAGCAGCTGCAGCACCAGGAAATTCTGGAAGCGGTCAATGGTAATGCCCGGCATGCCGTCAGATTCGCCGGCGATCAGGCGGTAGCCGTCCAGTCCGTCGCGTTTGGCGACCCAGTCACGCCAGTTTTGCGCCTGCTGTAAACGGCGGATAAAGAACGCGATATCAACCGCTTCATCCTGCTGGAAAGTCCAGACGCGCGCGCGGATTTGCGATTCCGGCGAATAGGCGCCGCGGGCCAGCCATTTTCCCTGACAGTCGTGGATATCGATGGTTTCACCGGAAAGCGGCTTGCCTTCGATGCGTTGAACCGCTCCGGAGAAGACCCAGGGATGACGACGAAGTAAGGATTTTTCACGTCCTTTGGCGAGAAACAGGCGCATTATGATTACTCTTTCAATACGGTGGATGACGACGGATAGGTCATTATCAGTCAAAATGACATCATCATCGCCGGGCAAGGACGCCACAGGCGATGTTGGATGGCTGTCCGGCGCAGGGCGCAACGGCCATCATGTCGGGCTAGTTTACGTGATTTGTTAGAATAATCCGACTACGTTGTGGTATCCCGCCGGCGGCGGCGGGAAATGACTAAGGAATAACCCGGTGAAGTTGCAGCAAAGGGGCAGTGATGACGCAGATTTGTAGAGTGGCGTATGTCTACGGCATGGTGCAGGGCGTGGGTTTTCGTTACAACACACAGGTTAAGGCGACGGCGTTGGGCCTGAACGGCTATGCGCGCAACCTGGATGACGGCAGCGTGGAAGTGCTGGCGTGCGGGGAACAGCTGCAGGTTGAGGCGCTGATCGACTGGCTGAAGCAGGGCGGCCCACGCAGCGCGCGCGTTGACCGCGTGCTGGTGGAGCCAAGCGGCGAGCAGGCCCTACAGGGGTTTACGATTCGCTACTGAGCACCGGCGGATTAGATACATTTGACCGGTTTGGGCAGGCCGGCAATTTTGGTCGCCTGTTTGGCCGGGCCTTTCGGGAACAAACGGTATAAATAGCGGCTGTTGCCTTTCTCTTCGCCGTACTTTTGCGCCATGGCTTTCACCAGCATGCGAATTGCCGGTGAGGTATTAAACTCCTGATAGAAATTACGTACAAAACGCACCACTTCCCAATGCGCGTCCGTCAGGACAATCTCTTCCTGCGCTGCTAACAGCGGCGCCAGGCCTTCATGCCAGTCGGCGCTGTTTTTCAGGTAGCCCTGCGCATCGGTATCAATAATCTGACCTTCAAACTCCAACATACTGCCTCAACGGGTAACTGATCACGTTGCGCAGTCTAGCAAATTTTAACGGCAGCAAACACCAGCGCCGGCGTTGACTACACTCAGGTTGGGCGTCTTATGTGCCCGACTGCCTCCCACTCACCTGAGCGTTAAGGAAGCTGACATGAGTATGATGAAAGCCGCTGCCTTTATTGAGAAAGGGCGTATTGAGCTGGTTGATAAGCCTATTCCTGCCCCCGGTCCGAATGATGCGTTGCTGAAAATTACCACCACCACCATTTGCGGCACGGATATTCATATTCTGAAAGGGGAATATCCGGTGTCCAGGATGCTGACCGTGGGCCATGAGCCGGTTGGGATTATCGAAAAGCTGGGCAGCAACGTGAAGGGCTACCGCGAGGGACAGCGGGCGCTGGCCGGCGCTATTTGCCCCTCGTTTACCTCCTATCCCTGCCAGGACGGCTACCCCGCGCAGGATGGCTCGCATCTGGCGGGATGCGCCTGCCACGGTTATAAGCCACCGCCGGCTGGCGCTTTGGCAACGTGATTGACGGCACCCAGGCGGAGTACGTGCTGGTGCCGGATGCCGAGGCAAACCTGGCGCCGATTCCTGACGGCCTGTCCGATGAGCAGGTGCTGATGTGTCCGGACGTGATGTCCACCGGCTTTAAGGGCGCGGAAAACGCCGGTATCAAGATAGGCGATGTTGTGGCGGTGTTTGCTCAGGGGCCGATTGGCCTGTGCGCGACAGCAGGCGCGCGTCTGCGCGGCGCCAGCCTGGTGATTGCCGTCAGCAGCGCGCCGGAGAAGCTGGCGATGGCCGGACGGCTGGGAGCCAATGTGCTGCTGAATTACAAACAGGTCGACGTGGTGGATGATATCCTGAAAATTACCGGCGGGCGCGGCGTGGATGCCAGCATTGAGTGTCTGGGCACGCAGCGCACCTTTAATCAGGCGCTGCGGGTGCTCAAACCGGGCGGCACGCTGTCCAGCTTGGGCGTCTATAGTGACGATTTGCAATTGCCGGTCAGCGCCATTGCCAATGGGCTGGGGGATCACACCATCCGCACCGCGCTGTGCCCCGGCGGCAAAGAGCGGATGCGCCGAATGATGAACGTGGTGCAGCATGGCGGCCTGGACTTGACGCCGCTGATCACCCATCGTTTCCCGCTTGATGAGATCGCTGACGCCTACCGGCTGTTTGCAGAAAAACGCGACGGCGTGATTAAGCTGGCGATTAGCGCCTGACGCCGGTCGTTAAACGTAAAAAAGCCCCCGCACAGGCGGAGGCTTTTATCATCGTGCTGGCTGCCGCATCAGTTGCTGCGGGCGAAGCCCAGAATGCTCAGCAGGCTGATAAACATGTTGTACAGCGAGACATACAGGCCAACGGTGGCGCGGATGTAGTTGGTTTCGCCGCCGTGGATGATGTTGCTGGTTTCCCACAGGATGGCGCCGGCGGAGAACAGAATAAACAGCGCGCTGATTGCCAGGTGCAGAGCTGGGATCTGCAGGAACAGGTTGGCGATCACCGCCACCAGCAGCACCACAAAGCCCGCCATCATCATCCCGGACAGGAACGACATATCCTTACGGGTGGTCAGCACGTAGGCCGAGCAGCAGAAGAACACCAGCGCGGTGCCGCCCAGCGCCAGCATAATCAGGTCGCCGGCGCCGGCGTTCAGGAACGAGCTGAGGATCGGGCCCAGGGTATAACCCATAAAGCCGGTCAGCGCGAAGGCGGCCAGGATGCCCGCCGGGCTGTTGGCCAGCTTGTGCGTCAGGAACATCAGGCCGTAGAAACCGACCAACATCAGCAGCAGACCCGGCGCTGGCAGCCCCAGCATGGTGCTGGCGGTAGCGGTCAGCGCGGAGAAGCCCAGCGTCAGGGAAAGCAGGAAGTAGGTATTGCGCAGCACTTTGTGGGTGCTGAGCAACGAATCGCGCGAGGATGAGACGACAGTGCGGTCCATATAATGATCTCTCTTATCAGGTCATCACAAAATTAGTTACGATGATAAATAGTGCAAGCGATTGATTAAAGTTTGTTTACCAATCTTTACCCTTAGTCATCATTGGCGCAACGGTGTACGATTTGCTGCTTTATTCGGCGGGCGGCGGCAGCGTGCTGGTTTTTCGCGCGGTTGAACGGGCGTGGACTTTACAAGCCAACATACTGTGTTTATAGTTCGCCTCATTACGGAGGGGTGGCCGAGTGGCTGAAGGCAACGGTCTTGAAAACCGTCGACGGGAAACCGTTCCAGAGTTCGAATCTCTGCTCCTCCGCCATATTACAGACCCCAGGCTTAGCGATAAGCCTGGGGTTTTTCTTTATGGTCTGCCGCCAACCATTGCGCAGACTCTACGCGATGCCCGCCTGGGCTGCTTTATCTTCGAACGTTGATAGCCTGCAGACAACAATATCACCGCTGCGTATGCATGCTATTGGTGCGGGGCGGAATGAGCCTATTTCTTCCCCTCACCAAAACCCCGCCGTTTAAAACCGGCATCTGCCTGCCATAAAAAACGCATCAGCCTTTCCTTTCCATAGCCGGCAATTACATTCGTGATAGGGCTAATCATATCGGCAGCAATAATAAGCTTTCTTTAGATGAAAAACGATTAATCTCATTAAATGGAATAGCGAGATGAGGTGGCGATGGAATAGTTTTTTTAGTTTTATCGTTAAGGACAATAAAAATAGGAATCGATGTCTCATTTTTTGAAAAAAATGAAATCTAGGATATTTCTTTTTTATTAAGCATAGTTTGTACAATTCGTGAGGTTAAGAGTAATTGATCATTTTACCTCCGCCCTTATCCCGCAAGGGGTAGATGGGTGGTGGTAGGATTTTTCTTGTAAATCAACTTGATGGTTCCTTTCTTGTTGCTGACTCTGAAAGAAATAATTTGTTACATATAATGATTTTCAATAATACCTCTAACATTTTTAAACTCCGGCACATAGGTAATTATCTGATGTTCGGTTTTTCAGAAAAAAAACCTATAACCACGTGTCGTTCATGGATGGAATGCGCTTGCTGTGGCCCGGTTATTTATCTGCGCCGCAGGACCTCTACAGGGATGTGCCATATTGGCAACTCAGCCTTATTCTTTCTATTCATCAGCGGCATTGAGCGTTTCTATTTATTTTGTAGAACAGGGATAGCCAATGTCTAACTCATACCAGTCCGAGATCCCCAAGGCCCGCGTTAATATCAAGCTGGACCTGCATACCGGCGGCGTCCAGAAAAAAGTCGAACTACCCCTCAAGCTGATGGTGGTGGGGGATTACAGCAACGGGAGTGAACAACGCCCGCTGTCCGAGCGCGAAAAGATCAACGTCAATAAAAACAACTTCGACAGCGTGCTGGCCGAATTCTCCCCGTCGGTCAACCTGGCGGTGGAAAACACCCTGGCCGGCGACGGCAGCGAAGAAAACATCAGCCTGACGTTCCGCGAGATGAACGACTTTACCCCGGAGCAGGTCGCCCGCCAGATCCCTCAGCTGAAAGCCATGCTGGCCATGCGCAACCTGCTGCGCGACCTGAAAGCCAACCTGCTGGACAACCAGACGTTCCGTAAAGAGCTGGAAACCATTCTGCGGGATCCCGCCCTGAGCGCGGAACTGCGCGATGAACTGTCCGCCCTGGCGCCGGCGCAGCCGTAACGGCCGCGATATTTAACGGATTAACGAGAGAAAATGCTGATGTCTGTAAAAAATGAAAATGCTGCCGGCGGCGAAAACGTGGTGTTGGAACGTCCGCAGGCGGGCGGTGTGTATGCGTCCCTGTTTGAAAAAATCAACCTGAACCCGGTGGCGTCGCTGAGCGCGCTGGACAGCTGGCAGGATAACCAGATTATGTCCGACGCCACGGCGGACGAACGCGTCACCGCCGCGATGCAGATCTTTCTGGAGCGTCTGAAGCAGTCCGGCACCAGGGTGGAAAAGCTGGACAAAACCCTGCTGGATCACCACATTGCCGAACTGGATCAGCAAATCAGCCGCCAGCTGGACGCGGTGATGCACCACGAAGACTTCCAGCGGGTGGAATCCCTGTGGCGCGGCATGAAGTCGCTGGTGGACAAAACCGATTTCCGTCAGAACGTCAAAATCGAACTGCTGGATCTGTCGAAAGACGATCTGCGCCAGGACTTTGAAGACGCGCCGGAAATTGTACAAAGCGGGCTTTACCTGCAGACCTACGTCGCCGAATACGACACGCCGGGAGGCGAGCCGATCGGCGCGCTGATCTCCGCCTATGAGTTCGACGCCTCCGCCCAGGATATCGCGCTGCTGCGCAATATCTCCAAGGTGTCCGCCGCGGCGCATATGCCGTTTATCGGTTCCGCCGGGCCGAAATTCTTCCTGAAAGACAAGATGGAAGACGTCGCCGCGATTAAGGATATCGGCAACTACTTTGACCGCGCCGAATACCTCAAGTGGAAAGCCTTCCGGGAAACCGATGACGCGCGTTATATCGGCCTGGTGATGCCGCGGGTGCTGGGCCGCCTGCCGTATGGCCCGGACACCGTGCCGGTGCGCAGCTTCAACTATGTGGAAGAGGTGAAAGGGCCGGACCACGATAAATACCTGTGGACCAACGCCTCCTTCGCGTTCGCCGCCAATATGGTGCGCAGCTTTATCAACAACGGCTGGTGCGTGCAGATCCGCGGCCCGCAGGCGGGCGGCGCGGTGCAGGAGCTGCCAATCCATCTCTACGATCTGGGCACCGGCAACCAGGTGAAAATCCCGTCGGAAGTGATGATCCCGGAAACCCGCGAATTTGAGTTCGCCAACCTGGGCTTTATCCCGCTGTCGTACTACAAAAACCGCGACTACGCGTGCTTCTTCTCCGCCAACTCCGCGCAGAAGCCGGCGCTGTACGACACCGCGGACGCCACCGCCAACAGCCGCATCAACGCGCGGCTGCCGTACATCTTCCTGCTGTCGCGCATTGCGCACTACCTGAAGCTGATCCAGCGCGAAAACATCGGCACCACCAAGGATCGCCGTCTGCTGGAGCTGGAGCTGAACACCTGGGTGCGCAGCCTGGTGACCGAAATGACTGACCCGGGCGATGAGCTGCAGGCTTCGCACCCGCTGCGCGACGCCAGGGTGGCGGTGGAAGATATCGAAGACAACCCGGGCTTCTTCCGCGTGAAGCTGTATGCGGTGCCGCACTTCCAGGTGGAAGGGATGGACGTCAACCTGTCGCTGGTATCCCAGATGCCGAAGGCGAAAGCATAAGGCGGGCAACCGGTGAAGATTGAACAGCCACTATGGGGGCGGGGGATCATGATCTCGCCCCAGCATTTTCAACAGCAGGCGGCGCATGCGGCCTGGAGCGCTGAAAGTATCGCTCAGATGGGGCTGAATCACCCATGGGGGGTGTTCGAGGCCGTATTCGACGCGGATATGCTGAAACTGGGCCGCCTGCAGGCCCAGCATTTACACCTGCGCTTTCAGGACGGCACGCTGGTTGACACGGCACAGGCCGATCCGCTGCCGCCGGCGCTTGCGCTTGACGGCGAACGTCAGGACGCCGTGGTAGTGCTGGCCCTGCCGTTGCTGCGCGCTAATGGCGGCAACTGCCTGAAGCCGGATGAGACGGCGGAGCGTCCGGTGCGCTACCGCCAGCGCTGGCGTGACGTGCGTAACCAATACGGCGACGACGATCGCCAGATCGCCGTGATGCAGGCAGAGCTTACCCTGCGCTTTGCCCATCAGAATAACGGCGATTACCTGACCTGCCCGGTGGCGCGCCTGTTGCAGGATTCGCAGGGAAACTGGGTAATTGACGAAGCGTATCTGCCGCCGCTGTTAGCGATGCGGGGCAGCCGCTGGTTGATGACCCAACTGGAACTGCTGATGACGCAGTTACGCGCCCGTCTGATCCGCCTGATGGCCATGCGTCGGGAGAGTAACGAGCGCATGGCGGACTTTGCCGTGGCGGACGTCTCGCTGTTCTGGCTGCTCAATGCCCTGAACAGCGCGGAACCGGTGCTGGGGCAGTTTCAGCATTTTCCGCAAAGCGCGCCGGAGCGGCTTTATCCGGAGCTGGCGCGTCTGGCCGGCAGCCTGCTGACTTTTTCTCTGGATCATCAGCTCAGCGCCATTCCTGCCTGGCGGCATGAGCAGTTGAATGCGGTGTTCCCGCCGCTGTTCGCGCTGCTCGGCGAGCTGCTGGAAGCCAGCCTGCCGTCACGGGTGATGGCGATTGCGCTGACGCACGACAAACGGCTGCGCCAGTGGCAGGCGCGCTTGCAGGAGCCGCGTCTGCATGAAGGGGCGGATTACTACCTTTCCGTGCGTTCGCCACTGCCGGCGGCGCAGCTGCAGGAGCAGTTTCCGCGTCAGTGCAAAGTGGGCAGCCCCGATTATGTGACCAGCCTGGTGAATACCTCCCGTCAGGGGATCCCGCTGAAACCGCTGAGCCATGTTCCGGCGGCCATCCCGCTGCGGCTGGAGAACCAGTACTTCTCGCTCGATCTGGCACACCCCGCAGCGCAGGAGATGCTGACCAGCGGCAGCTGTATGTTTTACGTCCCGGGCACGCTGGGCGAGCCTGAGCTTGAACTGTTTGCGGTGCTGAGAACATGAGTGAAAAACAAGAGTGCGACATCGATGCGCTGTTGCAGAACACCTGGCTGCAGGTCATCAGCCTGCGCCATGGTCCGTCGTTTAATGATGGGGACGGCCGCGTGCTGTGGGAGCGCTGCGTGGCGGACGTTGAGCAGGTCCAGCAGGCGCTGCGGGAGGGCGGCTGCGACGAGGCAAGCCGCCGGCATATTCTCTATGCCCAGTGCGCATTGATTTATGAGGCGGTCAAAGGGCGCGGCGTACAGGATGATGCGTGCGTGCAGTGGTATGACATGCCGCTGCAGGGGCATTTTCTCGGCACCATCGATGCCGGCGACACGCTGTGTGACCGGATGCGCGATGTGCTGCGTGAGCCGGCGCCTGACAGCGCGGTGCTGACCTGTTTCCACCGGGTGATGCTGCTGGGGTTCCTGGGCGGATACCGTTCATTGAACGATCCCGAGCGGGAGAAGCTGCTGCAGGCATTGCACGACCGTGTTCCGCCGTTTGGCTATCCGCAGACGACGCCGGTGTTGGCCGGGGTTAAAGGCGGTCGCGGGATGAGCGGCTGGTTTGCCGCCTGGCCGGTGCGCATCGGCTGCGCGCTGCTGGCGCTGGCCGCGCTGTGGTGGGGGCTTGATCGCTGGCTGGATACGCTGTTGGTCACGCTGCTGCCGGGAGCGGTGCAATGAGTTCCGCGCTACGGCGGGGGCTGGCGCTGTGGTGCGTACTGCTGACCGCGAGCGTGAGCCTGGTTTTTTTACCCGTCTCCTGGCCGGTCGCGCTCCTGCTGACGCTGCTGGTCGGGGGCGCGCTGATGGCGACGCTCTGGCTGACGCGTCGCCATCCGGAGCCGGAGATCGCCGCCTCGCTGGAAAATTTGCCTGAGGCGAGCTGGAAACGGCCGGTGGTGCTGGTGTGCGGCGATTTGCCCCGGCAATGGCCGGCAGCATCAGCGGTGCTGACGATGGCGGAAGGCTGCTGGATCCGGATTGAGTCGCATCAGGAGCTGCTGCGGACCGCCCGCCAGCTGCTGCAGATGCGGCCGGCCTGGGGGCGTCAGCTTGCGGTGATGGTCACCCTGTGTCCGCAGAGACATAACGATACGGAACGCTTGACCAGCCATTTGCTGGCGCTGCGCTGGCAGATAAGCCAGCTGCGCAGAAAGAGCCGCCATGCCATACCGCTGGTGCTGCATGCTCAGGCTGGCTGCGCCATGTTGCCCGAGCCGCTCTGGCAGGCGGCCATGGCGGGTGAACCCGTTTGCGTATGGCGGGAATCGGCGGCGCCCGTTTCGGTCGCCGCCTGGATGAACAGCGGCGGTGAGAGGGCGGCGCGGCAGCAGATTGTACTCAACGGACTGATGGCATGGTTTGAACAGTCTGTGACGGCGCTGTTTACCCATGAAAACCCGGACGCGCCCGCCGTTGCGCCGACGGCTGTCTTATGGGGGCTGGGGCCGTCAGTTGACGGTGCGCTGCCGGCATCGCTGTGGCGCGAGTGGTTACGCCGCCATACCGCGCTGAGTCAGGTTGACGGCTGGCAGCCAGCGGCAGCCACAGATCCGGCGCGAATGCCGCTGCCCGATTTTATTTTGCCTTTACTGCCTGCAGGAGACGGATTAACGCCGCGCCAGCGGGCAGGGCGCAGCGGACTGGCGATGTTTACCCTGGCGGTGGCCGTCGCGCTGTGCGGCAGCGCCTGGAATAACGCGCAGCTGCTAAAGCGCCTGGCTTTTGATATCCGCCACTATCACCGCATCGCCATGGAGGATTACGGGCCGAAGGCGGAGGCGGTAACCAGGCTGCGTCTGAACGCCTCACTGCTGGACGACTATGCGCGCAACGGCGAACCGCAGCGTTTGGGGCTGGGGTTGTATCGCGGCGAACGCCTGCGAACGCCGCTGCTGGACGCGATTCGGTCGTATGTTCCGCCACCGGCGCCGCCGCCAGACGTTAAGCCCGAGGCGCCGGCGCCGAAAATTGTCCGCCTCGACAGCATGTCGCTGTTTGACTCCGGCAAGGCGGAGCTGAAAGCCGGCTCGACCAAAATGCTGGTCAACTCGCTGGTGGACATCAAGGCCAAACCGGGCTGGCTGATTGTGGTCAGCGGCCATACCGACAACACCGGCAAGGCAACGCTGAACCAGCGGCTGTCGTTGCAGCGCGCCGAGGCGGTGCGCAACTGGATGCGTGATACCGGCGACGTGCCGGAAAGCTGTTTTGCGGTGCAGGGCTATGGCGCAAGCCGTCCTGTCGCCGACAACGATACGTCGCAAGGCCGTGCGCTTAACCGACGTGTCGAAATCAGTCTGGTGCCGCAGGCGGATGCCTGCCGGCTGCCGGACGCAACCCCGCCGTCATCATTGGAAGGTGACGGCGTTGATAACAACGAGTGGAGAAAATGAAATGGCAATTCCTGTTTATCTTTGGCTGAAAGACGACGGCGGCGCGGACATTAAAGGGTCGGTGGACGTTCAGGATCGCGAAGGCAGCATCGAGGTGGTGGCGCAGGAACACAACCTGTACATCCCGACCGATAACAACACCGGCAAGCTGACCGGCACCCGCATCCATACGCCGTTCCTGTTTACCAAGGAAATCGATGCCTCCAGCCCGTACCTGTACAAGGCGGTCACCACCGGCCAGACCCTGAAGTCGGCGGAGTTCAAATGGTACCGCATTAACGATGCCGGCCAGGAAGTGGAGTACTTCAACACCAAACTGGAGAACGTGAAGGTGGTGAAGGTGAATCCGCTGATGCACGACATCAAGGATCCGTCGTTTGAAAAGCATAACCACCTCGAGCGGATCGAGCTGCGTTACGAAAAAATCACCTGGACCTACAAAGACGGCAACATCATTCATTCCGACTCTTGGAACGAACGCGCTACCGCGTAATGCCCCGTCATACTTCGCGCCGCAGGAGTGCTGGCAGCGTTTGCTGACTCCGGTCACAGAATCCCTGGGATAGGCAAACCTGCCGTCTCCCTGCGACACGAATGATGAGGTTAACAGCCTGTGCGGACAGGTTTCCTGTCCGCTTTTTTTCCTGAGCATCCGGCATCCGGGCGTTCAGCAAAGAGATCACAATCCGGCAATCTGACCTGATGCGCTTTGGTACACAGCGATGGGCGGTAGCGTGCCCGGGAACCGATTAATCAAGAGAGAGAATTATGGAAAATTCAGCCGTCCTGTTACGTCGTCTTAACCCTTATTGCGCCCGCGCCCTGGAAGGGGCGGCGTCGCTGTGCCAGACCCGCGCGCATGCGCAGATCCAGCCGGAACACTGGCTGTTGAAGCTGCTGGAGCAGGGCGAGGGTGACCTGACGGTGCTGGCGCGGCGTTACGAATGGAATATGGATGAGATCTGGCAGGCGCTGCTGAACTGGCTCGATGGCCTGCCGCGCTCGGTACGTGGGCGGCCGGAACTGGCGGACAGCCTGCTGACGCTGATGCAGGAGGCCTGGTTGCTGGCCTCGCTGGCCGGCGAGACGCAGATCCGCAGCGTTCACCTGCTGACGGCGCTGGTAGGCAAGCCCGCGCTGGCGCGCTGCGACGGCCTGTGGCCGCTGCTGACGCTGGGGCAGAGCCAGCTGGAGCGCCTGCGCCCGCTGCTGGATGCGCAGTCGGAAGAGCGTCCGGAGGTGCAGCAGGCGGCGGAACTGACGCAGACCCGCGCCGAGGTAACGGAGCCTGCGGCGGACGCCGACCTAAAGGCGGGCGAACTCTCCCCGGCGCTACAGGGCGCGCTGGATAAATTCACCCTCGACGTGACCGCCAAAGCGCGGGCCGGCAGGCGCTCACCCTGGCGGCGCGCACCCGCATGCCGTTACCTTCTCGGACGCCTGGCAGGGCATCCTTGATGACCGCGTCCGCGGCCGCCGGGTCGGCATGGCCTGGGAACAGACGCTGGCGCTGGCGGTGATGGCCGGCATCGGGCTGTGGGCCGTGGGGATGACGATTTCCTTCGTTGCCAACCGCCAGCAAATCGTCACGGTGGCGGACAAGGCGCAGGCGCTGGTCGCCCGACCGGCGGTGACGGATGCGCAGCTCGGCGCTCTGCATGCGTTGCGTAACGACGCCGGCCGTCTGCAGCAGCATAGCCGCGCAGGCGCGCCCTGGTATCAGCGTTTCGGGCTGGATCACAATCCGCAGCTGCTGGCAGCGATGCTGCCCTGGTACGGCGTGGCGAATAACCGCCTGATCCGCGATCCGGCCGGCGACGCGCTGCGGCAAAAGCTGACCCAGCTGGTGAATTCGCCGCCCAACAGCCCGCAGCGCATCGCGCTGGCCAAACCCGGCTACGATCGGCTGAAGGCCTGGCTGATGATGGCGCGCCCGGATAAGGTTGACGCCGCTTTCTATGCGCAAACCCTGCAGGCGGTGCAGCCTGCGCCCCGCGGTATTTCCCCCGGGCTGTGGCAGAGCCTGGCGCCGGACCTGTGGGCCTTCTATATCGCCGAGCTGGCTCATCAGCCCGGCTGGAAAATTACCCCGGATGCGGCGCTGGTCAGCCAGAGCCGTCAGGTGTTGCTGCAGCAGATCGGGCGTCGCAACGCCGAAAGTACGCTGTATGAGAATATGCTCAAATCGGTGCGCCGTAACTTTGCCGATCTGCGGCTGGAAGATATGACCGGCGGCACCGATGCCCGGCGGCTGTTCGACAGCCGGGAGGTGGTGCCGGGGATGTTCACCCGTCAGGCCTGGGAAGGGGGCATTCAGCAGGCGATAGAGAAGGCGGCCAAAGCCCGGCGCGATGAAATCGACTGGGTGCTGAGCGACAGCAGCCAGGGCGTCGCGGCGGATATTTCGCCGGAAGCGTTGAAGGCCCGCCTGACGCAGCGTTACTTCACGGATTTTGCCGGCAGCTGGCTCGGTTTCCTCAACGGTCTGCACTGGCAGCCGGCCAGCACCATTGCCGATGTGACCGACCAACTGACGCTGATGAGCGACGTGCGGCAGTCGCCGCTGATTGCCCTGATGAATACGCTGGCCTGGCAGGGGCAAACCGGGCAGAAGGGCAAGGCGCTGTCCGATTCGCTGCTCAAGTCGGCGAAAGAGCTGATCCACAGCGACAGCCGGCCGGTCATCGATCAGAGCGCGGCCGGGCCGGTTGGTCCGCTGGATGAGGCCTTCGGCCCGCTGCTGACCCTGATGGGCAAAAATCCGACCGGTCAGGTGATGGCGGCCGATGGCACCCTTAGCCTGCAAATCTACCTGACCCGCATCACCCGCGTGCGGTTACGGCTGCAGCAGGTGGCCAGCGCCTCGGACCCGCAGGAAAAGATGCAGACGCTGGCGCAGACGGTATTTCAGGGCAAAAGCGTCGATCTGACCGACACCCAGCAGTACGGCAGCCTGATGGCCGCCAGCCTCGGCGAGGAGTGGAGCGGCTTCGGGCAGACGATGTTCGTCCAGCCGCTGACGCAGGCCTGGGAAACCGTGCTGCAACCGTCCGCCGCCAGCTTGAACGGCAAGTGGCGCAGGGCGGTGGTCAGCAACTGGCAGAGTGCCTTCGATGGCCGCTATCCGTTCGCCGCCAGTAAAAGCGAAGCCTCGCTGCCGATGCTGGCGGAGTTTATCCGCAAGGATACCGGCCGCATTGAACGTTTTCTGACGCAGGAACTGGGCGGCGTCCTGCATAAAGAGGGCAGCCGGTGGGTGGTGGATAAAACCAACAGTCAGGGGCTGAACGTGAACCCGGCGTTTCTGAAGGCCGTCAACCAGCTCAGCCAGCTGTCGGACATTCTGTTTACCGACGGCAGCCAGGGGATCGGCTTTGAGCTTCAGGCCCGTCCGACGCCTCAGGTGGTGGAAACCACGCTGACTATTGACGGCCAGAAACTGCGTTACTTCAACCAGATGGCGGAATGGCAGGCTTTCCGCTGGCCGGGAGATACCTATAAGCCGGGCACCATGCTGACCTGGAGCAGCACCAACGCCGGCGCCCGATTGTTTGGCGACTACGGCGGCACCTGGGGCTTTATCCGCTGGCTGGAGCAGGGCAAACGGGGCCAGCTGGATCGCAGCCGGTGGATGATGAGCTTCAGCGCGCCGGATGGCCGCACGCTGCAGTGGGTGCTGCGCTCACAGTTGGGCAGTGGCCCGCTGGCGCTGCTGCAACTGCGCAACTTTACCCTGCCGGGGCAGATCTTCCGCGTGGCTGAGCAGGCGCTGGCGGAATCTATGGATGATGTTGAGATGAACGGAGTGAAGTAATGAGCCAGCTGCAAAATTTAGTGGCCGCCTGCCAGGCGGATGACGGTGAGCTGATACAGCAGGCGCGTCGCTATGTGCAAGAGTGGCAAAACTGGCTGCAGCCGCTTTCTGCCGAAAATCCCACGGGGGAAGACCCTGGCTACGATGATGATTTCCAGCGTATCCGGGAGGAGGTCAATCAGCTGTCCGGCATTGATACCGACCTGATTTGCCAACTGGCGGAAAGGCTGTTGACGCAGCGCTGCAAGGATATTCGTGTCGTGACCTTCTACATCTGGGCGCGCCTGCACCAGGACGGCGAGGCGGGGCTGGCGCAGGGGCTGGAACTGCTGGCCGCGATGCTGCAGCAGTTTGACGGCGGGCTGCACCCGCAGCGCGAGCGCAGCCGTAAAAGCGCGCTGGAGTGGCTGGGCAGCGGCCGGGTGCTCGACAGTCTGTTCCTGTACCCGGAGGTTGATCCGGCCACGATGCGGCGCGTAACGGGCGCGCTGTTGCTGGTAGAGCAGGCCATGGAGCGTTGGGATGAGGCGAACCGCCCCCGGCTGTCGGCGCTGTATCAGGCGTTGGAAACGCGGCTGGCGCAAAATGGCGGCGCCGGCACGCTGGTGCCGCAGACCAGCCGTGAAGAAAACGCGGAGCCGGCGTCCGCCGGCACGGCGCTGCCGACGGCGCATGCCGTGAATTCAGGGCGCGATCTGCTCGACCAGGCAAAAATGCTGGCGAAGTATCTGCGCGATTGCGAAGGGGGCTGGCTGGCCGGTCATCACCTGATGAAAAGCGTCCGCTGGGATACCTTAACGGCGCTGCCACCGCTGGATGCCAGCGGTCGCACGCGCCTTGCTGCGCCCAAGCCGGATCACCGTGCGCATCTCAAGCGGCTGTACCTCCAGCAGAGCTGGGCGGAACTGCTGGAACTGGCGGACAACCTGTTTGCTCAGGGAGTTAACCATCTGTGGCTGGATGTGCAGTGGTACATCTGGCAGGCGCTGCAGAAAACCGATGCGGACGCGGTGCGGGCGGACATTATCAGCCGCGATTTGCGGGGCTTGCTTAGCCGTTTGCCGGGGCTGGAGTCGCTGGCGTTTAATGACGGCACGCCCTTTGCCGATGAAGTGACGCTGGGCTGGATTAACCAGCAGGTGCTGGACGATCCCACGGGCTGGCATGAGGGGCCGCTCAGCGTCGCGGTGGCGGATGGTGACCTGCTGACGCTGGAGCCGGAAGTGCTGGCCAGAGCCGACAGCGACGGCATTGAAGCCGCGCTGGGCTGGCTGCAGGCGCGGCCGGGCGTCACGTCGCCGCGCGATCGCTGGCTGCAGCGCCTGCTGATGGCCAGAGTCACGGAGCAGTACGGCAAAAACGAGATGGCGCTGCATCTGCTGGGCGAACTGGACAACAGCGCTCAGGCGCTGACGCTGAGCCAGTGGTCGCCGGACATGGTCTTTGAGGTTAAAGCCCGGCGCCTGAAGCTGCTGCGCCAGAAGGCCGCGCGTAGCGAGGCGGATAAAGCCCGCCAACAGCCGGTGATGGACGCGCTGCTGGCCGGCCTGATCGCCATCGACCCGGCGCGCGCCGCGGTACTGTGCGGCTGAACGCTTTTTTGCAATCACACTCACCTCAGATAATCAGGTTTTTATGGACGATCTAACCCTGCGTTATTACGACGCCGAAATGCGCTACCTGCTGGAAGCCGGCGAAGAGTTTGCCCAGGCTCACCCCGAACGCGCGGCGATGCTTGGCCTGGACCGGGCCGGCGCGCGCGACCCTTACGTCGAGCGTCTGTTTGAGGGCTTTGCCTTTCTGATGGGGCGGCTGCGCGAGAAACTGGATGATGACCTGCCGGAGCTGACCGAAGGGCTGGTCAGCCTGCTGTGGCCGCATTATCTGCGTACCATCCCGTCGATGTCGGTGGTGGAGTTCACCCCGGACTGGCGGGAAATGAAAGAGAAAATGGGCATTGCCAAAGGTTTTGAGGTGCTCTCCCGGCCGATTGGCGAAAAGGGCACGCGTTGTCGCTACACCACCACGCAGGAGCTGTGCCTGCAGCCGCTGTCGCTGGAAACGGCTACGCTGACCACGGACCCGGACGGCCGCTCGCTGGTGCGGCTGCGCTTTAACTGCAGCAGCCTGGCGGACTGGAGCCGTATCGACCTCCGCTGCATCCCGCTCTACCTGAACGCCGACGCGCCGCTGGCCTGCGCCATGCATCAAGCTTTCACCATGAATGTCGCCCGTATGCGGCTGCGGCTGCCGGGTGAGACCGACAGCCGGCCGCTGGAAGGCCATTTTACGGCGCTGGGCTTTGGTGATGATGACGCCCTGTGGCCAGCGGGCAACAGCAGTTTCAGCGGCTATCAGCTGTTGTTGGAGTATTTCACCTTCCGCGAGAAGTTCATGTTCACCGGTCTGAAGGGGATGGACGCCGTGGCGCTTCCGGCGCAGCTGGCGTGGTTCGAGATCGAGGTGGTGCTGGCCGAGCGCTGGCAACACGACTTTACCTTTACGGAACAGCACCTGCGGTTACATTGCGTGCCGGTGATCAACCTGTTTCCGCTGGAGTCCGATCCGCTGACGCTCGATTCGCTGCAGACCGAATACCTGCTGCGCCCGATGCGGGTACAGGACGGCCATACCGAGATTTACTCGGTGGATGCGGTGGTGTCGTCCGGCAACCATACCTATGTGCCGTTTGCCAGTTTTCGCCATAAGGGCGGCATGTTGCGCCATGAGGCGCCGGAATATTATTACCACACCCGCGTGCGCCGGGGGCCGTCCGGGCTGTATAACACCTGGCTGATCCTGGGCGGCGAGGCGTTCGATAACCATACGGTGCCGGCCAACGAAAGTCTGTCGCTGGCGCTTACCGGCACCAACGGCCAGCTGCCGCGGCGGGCGCTGCAGAGCACGGTGCTGGATACGGTGATGAAAACCACCGCGGCCAGCATTCGGGTGCGCAACCTCTGTGCGCCGACGCAGCCCTGCTATCCGCCGGACCGGGACCGTTTTCACTGGCGCGTACTGAGCCATCTGGGCAGCAATTTCCTGTCGATGATGGATAACGCCGAGGTGCTGCGCGGCACTCTGGCGCTGTATGAGTGGACCGATAGCGAGATGAATCGCCGCCGGCTGGAGGCGATTGTCGATGTCCGCCACGGCGAGACGGCGCGTTTTGAACAGGGGCACCTGCTGCGGGGCGTGCAGATTGAGGTAACGCTCGACAGCCAGGGCTTTGCCGGCCACGGGGATATTTGTCTGTTCGGTGAAATGCTGAGCCGTTTTTTTGCCCTCTATACCGATATCTATCTGTTTAACCGCCTGATCATCATTTTGCAACCGACCGGAGAACGTCTGGAATGGGAAGAGAAACACAATCGCCGCATTCCCGGCTAACTCCCCGCCTGGAAGCCGAACTGACGCGAATAAATTTTTATCGTTTCTGCCAGCTGCTGGAAAAGTGCCATCCGCAGCGTCCGCCGTTAGGGGCGACCAGTAAACCGGGTGACGATCCGCTGCGGCTGGTGCCCCATCCGGGCATGGGGTTTCCGGCCAGCGAACTGAAAGCCGTTGAATATCATGAAGAGGATGCGCATGCGCCGCCGAAGGTGCGCACCACCTTTATGGGGCTGTACGGCGTCGATTCACCGCTGCCGACCGCCTATCTGGACGATATTACGCAGCGCAGGGAAGGGCATGAGGCGCTGCAGGGGTTCCTCGATATTTTCAACCACCGCATCCTGACCCAGTTTTACCGCATCTGGCGCAAGTATTCCTACCCGGCCACCTTTGAGTCCGGCGGCGCCGACGCCATCTCTCAGTCGCTGCTGGGGCTGGTGGGGCTGGGGATCCCGGGCACGGCACATCATATCGCCACCCCGGTCTCGCGCTTTCTGGCGCTGTTGGGCGTACTGCGCCTGCCGGGGAAAACCCAGGAGGGTCTGCAGGCGCTGGTGCAGCTGCTGGCGCCGCACACCCGCGTGTGCGTCAGTCCTTATTGCCTGCGGGCGGTGGCGGTCGAGCGGCCGCTCGGCTTTGCGGATGATGACGATTTTTTGCTGGACGGCAACCAGGTGCTGGGTGAAGAAGCGATGGACACCAGCAGCCAGTTGTTGATTGAACTGGCTACCGACTGCGAGCGGGAGGTTTTGGGCTGGATGCCGGACGGACAGCTCTATCAGGATTTTCTGGTGATGCTGCGGGTTTATCTGGGCTGGCGCTTTAAGGCCCGCATCCGGCTTGCCGTCAGCACCGGCCTGCTGGCGGCGCCGGCGCTGGGCGAAGCGCCGCTCTGGCTGGGAATGAACGGCGTGCTCGGTGTGGCAGACGAGGCGCTTCCCGCAGATATTCCCCGGACTTTTACCACGGAACTCGGCTGTTACAGCGGCCTGCAGCCGGCAGTCACAATACAAGGAAACCGACGTGTTGCGTACCAATTTGACTAAAACCGCTTGTCTTCTGCTGCCCGTCATGGCGTTCGGCCTTGCAGGGTGCGGCCTGACCCAGAGCGTTACCGATGGCGCCAAATCGACCGTGACGTCCATTTTTTATAAAAAAATAAAGGTGTTGCATCTGGATTTTGTTGCCCGTGAGGCGCTGAATACCGATGCGCGCGAGAGCAATTCCGCGTCACAACCGCTGATGATTCGCGTTTATCAACTGCGGGATCGTAAAGCCTTCGACACGCTGGTCTACCGGCAACTGCTGAAGGAGGATGAAACGCTGCTGACCGGCGATCTGCTCGCCCGCCGCGATGTGGTGCTCAAACCGGGCAATGCCGCCATTCTTGATATGCCAATGGATGCCGCAGCGAAATTTGTGGCCGTCGTCGGGCTGTTCCGCCAGCCGGATATGGAGAAAAACAGCTGGCGGCTGGTGTTGCCACGCGAAGCGCTGGATCCGGATACGGCGCGCGTTTTAGCGGCGGATGGCAACAGCCTGACGCTGCTGTCGGAGCGGGAGACATAGCGGCAACGCGTCGTGCGGCTATCACCCGTGAGTAAACGAAAGGCCGTCGTTGGCACCGGCGGCCACCAGACATTGAGAATCCTGATCGCTCTGCTGGGCTTTGCCGGCGGGCTGTGTATGTCGGCGATTAAGCGCGATCGCGGCGTCAAGGATTTCGGCGCGATGATAGAAGGCCACGGTGGCATGATGGACCGCATCGACTCCCTGTGCTTTGCCGCGCCGGTATTTTTCCACCTCGTCAGATTTTACTTCACCTGATGCGCCCACCCTTAAGGAGAACCTATGACACAGGCCCACAACGCCCCCTCTTTATACGACATGCTCTACGGCAATTTTACCGGCGGCCTCGACCTGCCCCTGGTCAGCGAAGAAAACCAGGTGATTTTGTCGGTACTGGATAATCTGCAGCGCATCCTCAACGCCCGGGCCGGCACGCTGGCCCATCTGCCGGACTACGGCCTGCCGGATATGAGCAAAATCCTGCAGGGCATGCCCGGCACGGCGCATCAGCTGATGACCACGCTCTCTGAGGTGCTGCTGAAGTATGAGCCGCGCCTGAAGAGCATCAGCGTCGTCATGCTGGAACAGACGGCGCCCGGCGAACTGCGCTACGCCATCGACGCCGAGCTGAAAGGCCTCGGGCTGGTGCGCTACGGCACCGAATTTATGCCGGAGGGCAAAGTCTTGCTGCGGCATCTGAAGCAACAACAACGCATTAATACCACGCCCGCTTATTAATTTTCCTCTCTCTAATTTCTAACGGAACCATTCCCGTGAACAAGGATAAACACCTTAAAATCGGCGGCGACCCGCGCGCGCTGCCGGACTACGCCGTGCTGCGCGATGAATTGATGAAACTGTCCCACCCGGCGCGGCCGGACGTTGAATGGCGCACGGTGGAGTCGCTGTGCCTACGGCTGTTTGAACATAACGGCGTGGATCTGCAAACCGCAGCCTGGTATACGCTGGCGCGGGTGCATATTGCCGGGCTGGCGGGCATGCAGGAAGGGCTGGCGCTGGTCAATGTGCTGACGGCCTACCAGTGGTCGGTGATGTGGCCGACCAATGTGCATACGCGGGTGGAGATTATTACCGGCCTCAACCAGCGGCTGCAGAATGTGTTCCGCACGCTGGCGCTGGACGACCGCGATGAGTTGGAACGGCTGTATCAGCTGGAAAAGAGCCTGGAACGGCTGGCGGAGACGCTGGCGCGCCATGAGCTGCAACAGGCCAGCCGTACGGAAGGGATGCAGTTGCGGATCCGGCAGGCGATTGCCCGGCTGGAAAATATGCCGCGCGATGCATGGCAGCAGCCGGCCGTCGCGCTGCCGCCGCAGGCGGTGGTCAGCCACGCCGATGAGCCGGCCGCTGCGGAGCCTCTGGTCTTGGTGGTGCCGCCGGAGCCGGCGGAGGAGAGGGTGGCAACAGCGCCGCGCGGCGTGCGCCCCGTCAGGGCGTTTCTGGCCGGCGCCTGTAGCGCGCTGCTGGCGGGCGGGCTGCTGCTGTGGGGCTGGCACAGTCTGAGCGCGCCGTCAGCGGCGGAGCAACAGCTGACCGCCTCGCTGACGCCGCTGCCGGGCACGCTGAGCAGGGAGCAGCTAGGCGCGCTGCGTCATCTTTCATTAACGTCGCCGCCGCAGGCCGATGCGTTAACGGAGCAAACCCGTCAGCAACTGCAGTGGCTGATGGCGCTGCCGCCGGACTGGCCGCTGCGTTATGGTCAGCAACTGATTGAACAGGCGCAGGCCTTGTGGCCGGATAATCCCGAGGTGGCGGAAATGCAGCAGGCGTGGCGGCAGCATCTGGAGGCTAACGCGCTGCCGGCAACCTCGCTCCTCGGCTGGCGCGACGGGATGCAGAAATTGCAGCAGCTGACCAGCCGGCTGAACGGGCTGGATGAAAAGCACGGTAAATATATGACCGTCAGCGAGCTGAAATCGTCGGTGTTCGCCATCACCCAAGCGTTTAACCGCCATCCGCCGGCGGAAGAACGCCTGCGGCGCTATAGCGCCGGCCGCTCAGAGGCGCAGCGCAAACAGGCGGCAATGGCGCTTGAGCAGCTGCAGACGCGCTACTTTTTACAACAGTCCGCCGGCGCGGAAAAGAGGCCGGGCGAGGTGCGGTAACGCAGCGCGACGCCGCCGGGCGCATTCTGTTCTCAGCCGAGCGGGCCGCCCTGGATGGTGTCGCACAGGCCGTTGATAATGTGCTCGCCGCTCTCTTGCTGCAGCTCCTGATACCACGCCTGCGTCAGCGCCATATCTTTGCCGTGGGTAATATCGCAGCGCTTACGCGCCTTGAGCACCAGATCGCGCACCCGTTCGCAGCGCCGGCTTTCGTACTGCTGCAGCGCTGCGGCGATATCGCGGTGGGTGCGGAACGCGTCGCCAAGCACCACCGCGTCCTCCATGGCAGCGCAGCCGCCCTGGCCGATATCCGGCGTGGTGCTGTGGGCGGCATCCCCCAGCAGCGCGATCCTGCCGCGCGTCAGCCGCTCGAACGGTTCAATGTCGTGGATCTCGATGCGGTTGGTGGTGGCCGGATCCAGCGCGGCGATCAGCCGCTGCACCTGCGGCGCCCAGCCGCTGAAGTAACGGCGTAAATCGGCGCGCAGCGTGCTGCGGTCTTCCGCCAGCCCGGCCGGCAGCGGCACGTCAAAGAAGAAATAGAAGCGTCCGTCGGCCACCGGCATCAGCGACACCCGTTTGCCTTCACCGACAAAGGTCGTCCACTGATCAGCCGGCGCAATGGCTTCATCAATCTCCACCAGTCCGTTCCAGTTGACATAGCCGGCATAGCGTCGCTCCGGCGCATAGCCCAGCACCGCCGGACGCAGCGCCGAACGGCTGCCGTCGGCGGCAATCAGCACATCGCCGCGCGCGCTGGAGCCGTCGCCGAAGCGGACGGTTACGCCGTCGGCATCTTCCTGCGCCTCGGTGACGCGTTTGCCGAACTGCACGCGGTCACGGCCCCAGAAGTCCAGCATCTCCCGCTGCAGCTCGGCGCGCGATACCGGGCAGGGGCGGCCGGCGACGCGTTCAATCAGCGGCGCCAGGCTAAAGCGCGTCATAATCGCGCCGCTGCGGTACTCCTGATAGGCCATTGAACGCATCGGGCCGCCGTAGGTTTCGATAATCTCTCCCATCCCCAGATGCTGCATGCATTTCACCCCGTTGGGCCAGATGGAAATGGCCGCGCCCACCGGTTTAATCTCCGTTACGGCTTCAAAAACCTCACACTCAATGCCCGCCTGTTGCAGCGCGACCGCCGCGCTGAGCCCGCCGATGCCGGCGCCAATGACCAATGCTTTCATGATGTCCTCCTGTAGATCCGGTCATAGGCCCGAGCAATTTGCGTACCACATCGGCATTTGCCGTCGCAGCGCGCCGGATGCGGCAGCGTTGCACCATAAAGCAGCATTTCGGGGGAGTCTTTGCCTGTTTATGAATCATAAGTTTCTTGATGTTGGTTTGTGAACCCAACGTTTCAGTGGCGGAGAAAAAGAGAGGGAACGGCTATTTTCGAGGTTAATCGATTGATAAAAAATAAAAATATGGTTTTTTGACGCCCGATCCGCTGCACCGGCGACAAGCTGGCCTGTTTTGTGCACACCTCAGGGGAAAGCGTATTTACTGAGGGATAATGGCATGTCAGACGAGAAAAACAGCACGCTGCTTTACGGTCTTGAACAGCGCATTCCGCCGCTGCCGGCATTTTTTAGCGCGTTGCAGCACGTACTGGCCGGGCTGGTCAGCATTATTACCCCGCCGCTGCTGATCGGCGCCACGCTGGGGCTGGAGGCGTGGATGCCCTACCTGATCAGCATGTCGCTGCTGGCCTCCGGCATCGGCACGTTTCTGCAGTCTAATCGGGTATGGGGGATTGGCGCCGGCATGATCTGCATGCAGGGCACCAGCTTTGCGTTTCTTGGCGTGTCGGTGGCCGGCGGTCTGTGGGTGAAACAGCAGGGTGGCGGGCCTGAGGACATTATGGCGATGCTGTTCGGCGTCAATTTTGTCGCCGCGCTGGTGCCGGTGGTCGTCAGCCGTTTTATTGAACCGCTGAAGAAAATCTTTACGCCGGTGATCACCGGCAGCGTGATTGCGCTGATCGGCATCAGCCTGATTAAGGTGAGCGTGATCAACTGGTGCGGCGGCGAGGGGGCAAAGGATTTTGGCAGCATGAGCAATATCGGTCTGGGAGGGCTGACGCTGGGGGTGATTGTGCTGCTGAGCTGCGTCGGTAACCGCTGGCTGCGGCTGGCGTCGATCGTAGTAGGCATCGCCGCGGGTTGCCTGGCGGCGGCGCTGACCGGCAACTTCCATCCGGCGCCGATCGGTGAAACCTGGTTCCGGCTGCCGGCGCTGTTCCCGTTCGGCTTCCAGTTCAACAGCGCGATCTTTTTGCCTATCGCGCTGGTGTCGCTGGTGTGTATTCTGGAGGCGGTCGGCGATCTGACGGCCAACAGCCTGATCTCCCGACAGCCGATCGATAACGCCGCCTTCCGCAGCCGGCTGAAGGGCGGCATTCTGGCCGACGGCGTGAGCTGTATGATCGCCGCGATGCTGTGCGCCTTCCCGAACACCACCTTTGCGCAGAACAACGGCGTGATTCAGATGACCGGCGTCGCCAGCCGCTATGTCGGGCGCTATATGGGCGTTATTCTGATCCTGCTGGGGCTGTTCCCGCCGTTTGGCGAGCTGCTGCGCCAGATCCCCACGCCGGTGCTGGGCGGGGCGACGATGGTGATGTTCGGCTGTGTGGTTGCCGCCGGCATCCGCATCATCACCCAGAACCCGCTGACGCGGCGCACGATGCTGATCGTCGGGCTGGCGTTCGGCATCGGCCTCGGTATTGAGGCGGTGCCGGCGTTTCTGACCCATTTCCCGCCGCTGGTCGGCAACCTGTTCGGCTCGGCGGCCACCAGCGGCGGTCTGGTGGCGATTATCCTTAACCTGATTATGCCGGAAGAGAAACATGACGCAGTCGTTAGCAACAGGAGTCACGATGAACGTGCTCGAACGCTTTAACCGTTTACCGCTTGATGCGGCCATTGCGCTGCTCAGCCCCTGCGTGGCGATCCCGGACTGGGCGTCGGCGCTGGTGCAGGCGCGCCCCTATGCCGATCGCGCCGCGCTGCTGGCGCGGGCGGGGGAACTGATGCAACACTGGGGCGACGCCGAGCTGCAGCAGGCGATGAGCGCCCATCCGCGCATCGGCGAGCGGCCGACGGGCAGTCAGGCACACGCCGCCCTGTCGCGGCAGGAGCAGGCGTCGGTGGATCGCCATGATGCAGAGCTTGCCGAGGCGCTGCGCACGGCCAATACGCAGTATGAAGCGCGCTTTGGCCGGGTCTTTCTGATCCGCGCCAAAGGACGCAGCGGCGCGGAGATTCTGCAGGCGTTGCGCCTGCGTCTGCACAATAACGAGGCGCAGGAGCGGCAGGCGTCGCTGGCGCAGCTGCGTGAAATTACCTTACTCAGACTGGAAGGAGTGATCGGCGCATGAGCAATCTGAGCAGCCATATTCTGGATATTTCTACCGGCCGGCCGGCCGCCGGCGTCGCCGTGCATCTGGCGCGTTATGAACACGGCGACTACCAGCCGCTGGCGAGCATGCTTACCGACGCCAACGGCCGCATCGCCGCCTTTACTCCGGCGGTGCTGCCGGCGGGGCGCTATCGCCTGACGGCGGACATCGGCGACTGGTTTACGGCCGCCGGACGGCAGACGCCCTATGTCCACGCGCAAATCGAGCTGATGCTCAGTGAGGAGCAGCACTATCACCTGCCGTTTTTAATCGCCCCCGGCGGTTGGTCAACCTACCGCGGCAGCTGAGCGTCAACGACAAACAGAAGATGTCAAAAAGGCCGCCTTCGCGGCCTTTTATATGCACCGAATGGCATAATTTATATGAAACAAAAGTTAAGCATTACGTTAGGCAACGACAGTCACCTAAACAGTGCTGGCAGGGGTGAACAACGAGAACGACGGGGCGTTAGCAGCCTGAGACGAGCAACGACAGTCCGGCAAAGTGGATTGCAGTAAAAATGTCCATTATGATGACCCAGGAAACATTCAACAGGGAATCATGACATGACAGTTGGATTTATTGCCGATGAGCCAGGACGCTTTTACACCTTCCAGTCAAAATTACCTTCCGGTGAATACTTCGAGTTCAGCCCCCGTAACCCTCCCCTGAATGCTAAGCCCATTGTAGATGATGAAAGCGGGATGTGTATTGGCTATTCCGTGGCGCAGGCTCCCGGTTTGTGGCGGATTTATGATGCTGATGGCGTGTTCGTCAGACTGGAAGAGGCGCCATTAGAAGCTCCCCTGATTGACCCAACAGACCTCGCTTTAATTGCCTTTGGTGCATTCCGCCTTTTTCGGGTTGGTAAAGCATTGTTGGAGAGTGGCGTAAAAACGGCTGTAACGGTAAAACTTAGTCAGGCTACCATTAGCATCTTGCGTGGTCGCCTGAAAATGGGCTTATCAGCTCGTGCTATCAGGATGAGTGAGTCATCGGCAAAACATATGCTCACACCCGGTCGCTATGTGCCTTTGCAGATTCAGGAAAAGGTCATTCGTTATGGTACCAGAACGGCAGACCCACGGAAAAAACCAGGGATTTTCCGGTACGAAGCCCGCATATATAAGCTTGTGGAAGATAGACAAAATAAGGGCAGTTATATTTACAAATCATACCGTCTTGAGGTTTTGGTCAGGGAAGCTGACTGGACTATCATGCACTTTCAGTACATGCCGTAAGGGGGAATAGTGATAGATATCACAAGCGGTACCAGGCATCTTAAGTTAACGCCTTATGAAAGGTTATCTGAGCCAGAGGAGCCAGACTATAGCCGCATTATGGTGTGGGTTGAATTTTCTGTCCCCGGGCTAAAAACTGAGTTTGCGGCAGAGTTTTTTGTTGGTCAGTTGGAGCAGTTCAGGAAAGAGGTGCATGGATTCCAGCAGGCTCTGAAAAACGGAATAAAATTTAAGGATATTGATTTATCCTCGGCATTTGAGCAGGTAACGCTGAAATTTCACCAGTTACACTTTGCCGGAGCCGTTGGGGTCAGCATGGTGCTGAAACCTGAAGACCATGCTGACAGCGTCACGCTTGAGGATTCCTTCGATATTGATGAGAGTTATTTTCCAGAGCTACTCTCAGGTCTGGAAGAAATCATTTCATGGCAGAATTGATAATGTCAGAGGTGAGGGCTGAAAGTAAAAAACCACCTGCTTAGCAGGTGGTTTTTTTACACCTGATTGCCGGGCGTTCGGCCCGGCGGCATTACTCCTTCGGCAGCAGCGCCTTGGCGCTGAAGCGCGGCGCGGCGGCCTGCTGCTCATCGCGCGCCAGCCAGCGGTAGGCCAGCGCGCCCAGCGCCACGCCGATAAACCAGCTGAAATTGGCGACCGCATGCAGCGACGGAATAAAGCTGAGGATAACGCCGACGGTGACGGAAGGCAGCAGGGCGGCGATGGCTTTCGGGTTAAAGCCGTGGCGATACCAGTATTTACCTGCCGGCGTGTCGTTGAACAGGTCATCCACCGACAGCTGTTGACGTTTAATCAGGTAGAAGTCCGCCAGCAGAATGCCGAACAGCGGGCCGACAAATGCGCCCAGCACGTCCAGCGTGTAGTGGATCAGCTCCGGTGAGTTAAACAGGTTCCACGGGGTCAGCAGCACCGATCCCACCGCGGCGATCATGCCGCCGGTGCGGAAGCTGATTTTTTGCGGCGCGCAGTTGGAAAAGTCGAACGCCGGCGAAACGAAGTTGGCGACGATATTGATGCCGATGGTTGCGGTGATCATGGTCAGCAGGCCGATCGCCACCGCCAGATCGTTGCCGACGCGGCTGACCGTTTCAATCGGGTCGGTGATCATATGGCCGAACAGCGACTGGGTGCCGGAGACGATCACCACCGTCACCAATGAGAACAGCAGAAAGTTGAACGGCAGACCCCAGCGGTTGCCGCGGCGCACTTCATTCATATTCTTCGCGTAGCGTGAGAAGTCGCCGAAGTTGAGCAGCGGGCCGGAGAAGTAGGAGACCACCAGCGCGGTGGCGGTAATCATCTGCCAGGCCTGCTCGCCGGCGGTCAGGGATTTGCCGGCCAGGGTAAAGGAGATGCCGTCCGGCCCGGTCTGATAAACAATCCAGCCCGCCAGCGCCAGCATCACCACGTACACCGCCGGGCCGGCAATATCGATAAAGCGCTTGATGGCGTTCATGCCGTGCCAGAATACCATCGCCTGCAGCAGCCACATCAGCGCAAAGCAGATCCAGCCGAGGTAAGAGAGGCCGAGCAGCGAATCGGCGGTGAGCGCCGCCAGCGACGGCCAGAACTTCAGCGCCACCAGCATCAGCGCGTTGGCCGCCAGATAGGTCTGGATGCCGTACCAGGCGAAGGCGATCAGCCCGCGGATCACCGCCGGGATATTGGCGCCGAACACGCCGAACGCCTGACGGCAGATTACCGCATAGGGCACGCCCGCCATCTGGCTGGGCTTCGCCACCAGATTGGCGCACAGCTGCACGATGCCAATGCCCGCCAGCAGGCACAGCAGCACCTGCCAGCTTGCCAGCCCAAGGGTAAAGAAGCTGGCGGCGACCACGTAACCGCCCATGCTGTGCACGTCCGACATCCAGAACGAAAAGATATTGTACCAGCTCCAGTTCTGATCGCGGGTCGGCGCCAGATCCTCATTGCACAGCCGCGGGCTGTAACCCTGACGCGTAGTTTGTCTGTTTGGCATGAAATCTGCTCCTCTGATGAAAACCCTGTTGAGGGGGGATAGCCACGCTGAAGCAGGATTCAGGCCAGAATGCGTAATTTTGTATACAAAAAATTATTTTTATGTATACGATTTGATGCGCAAGAGTTAATCAGGAGTGAGGTGATGAAAAACGAAAACCGCCTGGAAACGGCGTCCGGCCTGCATGACAAGGATGAGTCCATCTATCAGGCGTTGATGAACGCCATCGTTGAACATCAGCTGCCGCCGGGCAGCAAACTGCCGGAAGAGGCGCTGTCCGAGGTGTTCGGCGTCAGCCGCACCGGTATCCGCAAGGCGCTGCAGCGGCTCGCGGCGGTGCAAATGGTGCAGCTGGCGCCCAAGCGCGGTGCATACGTCGCCAGCCCGACGGCGGAGGAGGCGAAAGATATTTTCCGCACCCGCACCCTGCTGGAGGTGGCGAACCTGCCGGACGTGCTGGCGCGCTGTCAGCCGCCGCATCTGGCGGCGCTGGAGGCGATTATCCGCGATGAGCAGCAGGCGCACGAGGAGCATGACGGCCCGGCGGCTATCCGCCTCTCCGCCGCATTCCATATTCAGCTGCAGGCGATCTCCGCCAATGCGGTGTTGACCGAGATGGTGACGCGGCTGTGCCAGCGCTCCTCGCTGGTGATTGCCGCCTGGGGCGCGCCGTGGCGGCAAGGCTGCCGCTGCAATGACCATGAACGGCTGATTGCACTGCTGCGGCAGCGGGATTTGCCGGCGCTCAGCGCCGCCGTCGAACAGCATTTTGACCATATTGTCGCCAGCCTGCGCTTTGAACGTGCGGAACTGGGCCATCCCGATTTTGTCCGGCTGTTCGCCGCCTATAAGGAGCAATGATGTCCGCAGTATGTATACAAGTGATCAACCCCAATACCGACCCCGGCATGACCGAAACCATTGGCGCGGCCGCCCGCGCCGCTGCAGCGCCGGGCACCGAAATTCTGGCGGTGTGCCCGGCGGAGGGCGTGCCGTCGATTGAAGGCCATTTTGATGAGGCGGTTGCCGCGATCGGGGTGCTGGAACAGATCAAGGCCGGCCGCGAGCGCGGCGTCGACGGGCACGTGATCGCCTGTTTCGGCGACCCCGGCCTGCTGGCGGCGCGTGAACTGGCGCAGGCGCCGGTGATCGGCATTGCCGAGGCCGCCATGCATATGGCGACGCTGGTCGCCACGCGTTTTTCCATCGTCACCACATTGCCGCGCACGTTGATTATCGCCCGCCATCTGCTGCGTCAGTACGGCTTCAGCGAACACTGCGCCGCGCTGCACGCCATCGACCTGCCGGTGCTGGCGCTGGAGGACGGCAGCGGACGGGCGCAGCACATGGTGCGTGAACGCTGTATTCAGGCGATGCGGCAGGACGGCTGCGGCGCGATTGTGTTGGGCTGCGGCGGTATGGCCAGCCTGGCGCGAGAGCTGACGCAGGAGTTGCGCATGCCGGTGATCGACGGCGTCGGCGCGGCGGTGAAAATGGTCGAATCGCTGGCGGCGCTGGGGCTGTCGACCAGTAAATACGGCGATCTGGCCTGGCCGGAGCGTAAGGCGCTCAGCGGAAAATTTCAGTCATTACATCCATGCTAACTATTCAGGGGGCAACAGCTCAGCGTATGAATCAACAGCCAGACACCCTTCACCCGGACTACCCGCGCGATATGCGCGGCTACGCCGGCCAGCCGCCGCATGCCGCCTGGCCGGGGGAGGCGCGTATCGCCGTTCAGTTTGTGCTGAACTTTGAAGAAGGCGCGGAAAACCACGTGCTGCACGGCGATGCGGGTTCCGAGCAGTTCCTGTCCGATATCATCGGCGCCGCCAGCTATCCGGATCGCCATATGTCGATGGATTCGCTGTATGAGTACGGCAGCCGCGCCGGTTTCTGGCGTATTTATCAGGAGTTCCGTCGGCGTGAACTGCCGCTCACCGTGTTCGGCGTGGCGATGGCGCTGGCGCGCAATCCGGAGATTGTCGCGGCGATCAAGGCCGCCGACTATGACGTGGTCAGCCATGGCTGGCGCTGGATCCACTATCAGGATATGGCGATCGACGACGAGCGGCGTCACCTGCAGCAGGCGGTGCAGGTACTGACCGATCTGTTCGGCAAAGCGCCCACCGGCTGGTATACCGGCCGCGACAGCCCGAATACCCGCCGGCTGGTGGCGGAGCACGGCGGCTTTGATTATGACAGCGACTACTACGGTGACGATCTGCCGTTCTGGAGCGAGGTGACGTGCGGCGACGGCACGCGCAAGCCGCATCTGATCGTGCCGTATACGCTGGATGCCAATGATATGCGCTTTGCCACCGCGCAGGGTTTTAACACCGCCGAGCAGTTCTATACCTACCTGCGTGACAGTTTCGACGTGCTGTATGAGGAGGGGGCGACCTCGCCGAAGATGATGTCGATCGGCATGCACTGCCGCCTGCTGGGGCGTCCGGGGCGTTTCCGTGCGCTGCAGCGTTTTCTGGACTATATCCAGCAGCACGATCGCGTGTGGATCTGCACCCGTCAGCAGATCGCCGACCACTGGCGGCGAGTGCATCCCTGGCGGGGATAGCTAGAATTTAAGATTATTAATGCCAACGCCGGTTGTTAAATGGCCCGGTGATGACAGATTCGGGTGTTGACCTTTAGCGCGTATCACGGGCTGCCGAACAAGGAACCTGAGCCAGGGGCAACCGGACAGGGATGTCCGGTTGAGGCGGCACAGGCAGGGATGCCTGTAGAGCCGACCCGCCCGGCGACGGTGACGCAGAGAGGGAACCTGCGAAGCAGGCAGAACGTGCCTAAGCGCGGGCGCGGGTGCAGGGGCCGCGCCTACGGCCCCTGCAATTGCCGTTCATTATCGTGACAGAAAAATGCCGATCGTTTACGGCAATTCCATTTACGCCGTCCTTGCATAAATTCTCGTCAAACCTTGCCGACAAAGTTTTACGGTTACTCCATTAAACTTACCTGCGCCGCAACAATCCGCCAGCCGCAGGGGAAACGCACCCAGGTCTGCTGCTGACGGCCGATGCGCGTGCTGCCCTCACGGGTGAACTCGGTGCTGCAGACCGCGTAATCCTCGCCGAACGTCACGATACGGGTATTTTGCAGCCTGCGCGCCAGCCCGGCGGCGGGGCGCGCCGCGCGGAAAGCGCGGATATCGCCGATGCCGTACAGATTCTCGCCGGCGCCCAGCCGCACCGTGCGTTCGCTGTGCCAGAACAGCTCGTCCAGCACGGCGATATCGTTGCTGACCAGCGCCTGCTCGTAGCGGTCAAACGCGGCGGTCACTTCGGCCAGCGTCAGGGGATGGTTAATCTCTGGGGGCGTGATCATGCGGCTACCTCCGCGGCATCGGCCACCGCAATGCCCAGTTGTTCCAGCGCGGCGGCGGCGCGCAGGCAGGCTTGTTCGTTAAACGGCGCGGCAATCAGCTGCAAACCGATGGGGCGTCCGGCGGCGGTGCGCAGCGGTGCGCTGACCACCGGCAGCCCGAGAAACGATATCGGCTGCGTCAGCATGCCCATGCTGGCGCGTATCGGCAGCGGCTGGCCGTTAATGTCCATCTCCTGCGCGCCGATCGGCGTTGCACAGCACGGCGTCGCTGGCGCTAGCAGCACGTCGGCATGGCGGAACAGGGCCATAAACTGCTGCTGCGCATGGCGGCGGAAGCGCTGCGCCTGCACGTACCAGGCGGCGGGGATCATCGCGCCGGCGAGCAGGCGCTCGCGTGAATGCGGCTCGAAGCGCGCCGGCTCGCGGCGTAGGGCGGGCAGATACTGGTTGCCGCCTTCGGAGGCGCTGAGGATAAAGGCTGCGGAGCGGGCCAGTTCCGCTTCGGGGAACATCAGCTCATCATGCGCTTCCAGCGCCCGGGCGGCACGCCGCAGCGCGTCGCGGGCGTCGTCATCGCACCAGGTGGTGAAATAACCGCCGAGCACCGCGCAGCGCAGGCCCTCCATACCGCGCGTCAGCTGCATGGCGGTCAACTGCGCCGGGCGTTCTGCCTGAAAGGCGTCCTCCGGGTCGCGGCCCTGCAGCGCATCGTATACCGTCGCCAGATCGCTGCAGCGGCGGGCAAAGGGGCCGATATGGTCGAGGCTGGCGACAAACGGCTGAGTGCCCGCGCGCGACAGCCGGCCGAAGGTCGGTTTCAGGCCGAAAATGCCGCACAGCGAGGCCGGCACGCGAATGGAGCCATTGGTGTCGGAGCCGAGGGAGAAGTGCACCGTGCCGGCGGCGACCGCCGCCGCTGAACCGCCGGATGAACCGCCGGCGATGCGCTGCAGATCGTGCGGATTACGGGTGGCGCCGTAGTGGCTGTTTTCGGTAGTGAAGCCGTAGGCGTAGGCATCCATATTCAGCATGCCGGACAGCAGACCGCCGGCCTGCCGCAACTGACGCACCGCCCAACTGTCGGCCGCGGCCGGCGGCCGCTCGCTGAACAGCTGCGCGCCTGCCAGCGTGGTGTGCTCCGCCACGTCAAACAGGTTCTTCACCGCATAAGGGACGCCTGCCAGCGGCGGCAGCGGCTGGTGTTGCCGTCGCAGCGTATCAATCTGCGCCGCCTCCGCCAGCATCCGCTGCGCGGTGACCGTGGTCCAGGCGTTGATCTGCGGATTGACGCGGGCGATATCGTCAAGCGTGCGGCGGGCGATCTCCTGTGCGCTGAGTTCGCCGTTGCCGAGCGCCCGCTGAATATCGCGGATGCTTAACTGATGTAATTTCATGCCTGATACACTCCTGCAACCTCCAGCCGTTCATCGAGCGGAAACGCCATCAGCGGCTCCGCCAGCGCGGCAATGCGGATAAACTGGCGCTGTAGTTCTGCGCGCCGCTCATCGTCCAGCTCCAGCATCAGGATTTGTTCCATCTGGGCGAGGTAGGCGCGCCAGTCCGGGGGTAAATGAGTCATGCTGTTCTCCTTAAAAGCCGGCGGCGCTGCCGTTGCTGCGTGGGTCGAATGCCCCTTCCAGCAGGCCGTCCGGGTGGCGGACAATGGCGCCTGCGTGCCCCATGGCCTCGGTGAAGTCGGTAAGCACCTCCACCTCATGCCCAAGCGCACGCAGGCGCGTAATGATTTCCGGCGGGAAGCGGCCTTCCAGCTTGAGCGACTCGGAGCTTTGCCCCCAGGTGCGCCCCAGCAGCCAGCGCGGCCGGCTGATGCTCTCCTGCAGCGACGCGTTTTGCAGTACGTAGCGGGTGAAGAGCGCCGCCTGCGTCTGCGGCTGACCGTCGCCGCCCATTGAACCGTACACCATCACGCGGCCGTCGTTCAGGCGCGCGGCGGCGGGGTTGAGGGTGTGGAACGGCTGCTTGCCCGGCGCCAGCGCCAGCAAATGCTGCGGATCCAGGCTGAAGGCGGCGCCGCGGTTTTGCCAGACGATGCCGCTGTCCGGCAGTACCACGCCGCTGCCGAATTCGTGATAGATACTCTGAATAAACGAGACGGCGAGGCCGCTGTTGTCGATCACGCCCATCCACACCGTATCGCCCGGGCCTTTGCCCGCGCCCCACGGGGCTGCCTGCCGTTCGTCCACCCGCGCCGCCAGCGCCTGCAGCGCCGCCGGTGCGAGCAGCGCCTGGCTGTCGCCGGTCAGACTGTCGGGGTCGGTGATATGCGCGTCGCGCAGGCCGAAGGCCAGCTTGGTTGCCTCGACCAGACGGTGGATGGTTGTTGCTTCGTCCGCGTCGGCCATTGCCAATCGATCGCTGATGCCGAGGATCGCCAGCGACGCCAGCCCCTGGGTCGGCGGCGCCAGGTTCCAGACCTCTCCCTGCCGGTGCTGCAGCCGCAATGGCCGGCTGCGGCGCGCGCGGTGCCGCTGTAAATCCGCCAGCGTGACGGGCATACCCAGCTGCGCCATGCCGGCCGCCAACCGCTCGGCCAGCGCACCGCGGTAAAAGCTGTCCAGTCCGTCCTGCGCCAGCTGCCGCAGGGTGGTCGCCAGCGCCGGCTGGTGAAAACGGCTGCCGGCCTTCGGCGGCATCCCTTCGGGCAAAAAGGCGTCGGCAAAGCCTGGCTGGTCACACAGTTCGGCGTATTTCGCCTCACTGGCGGCGGCCTGCGAGGCGGTGACGGGAATGCCCGTCGCGGCATAGTCAATGGCGTCCGCCAGTAGGTGCGGCAGCGGCAGTGAACGTCCGCACAGCTCGGCGGACACGCGCAGCGCCTCATCCCAGCCGCTGACGGTGCCGGCGACGGTCAGCGCCGCGCGCGGGCCGCGATGGGGAATGTGTTTCAGATCGGCATAGGCCGCCGGCGTGGCGAGCGATCCTGCGGCGCCGCTGGCGTCGATCGCCACCGGTTCACCGTCCGGCGGCACGATCAGCCAGAAACCGTCGCCTCCCAGCCCGTTCATATGCGGGTAGACCACCGCGATAGTGGCGGCGGCGGCCACCATCGCTTCGATAGCGCTGCCGCCTTCCCGCAGTACCGCCAGCGCGCTCTGGCTGGCCAGATGGTGCGGCGTAACCGCCATCCCGCGGGTCGCTACATTACTCTGCATGGATCGTCCTCGTGGTTATCGTCTGCCGTCGAGGTTGCAAAAGTTGTTCCATCTCTGCGTAACGGGCGGCGTCAGAGAAATTTTTTGCGCGCCGGCGTGCACGATGGCGACCTTTGCGGCTATAGTCCGGTGAAACGAAAGTTACAGAGGCCGTGATGCAACAGCTTGATGAACGTTTAAAGGCGCAGTACGCCGCCCTGTCGCCGCAGGAGCAGCGCGTGGCGGATTTTATCTTTGACCACTTTAATGACCTGATCAGCTATAACAGCGCGGAGCTGGCGCGGCTGAGCGGGGTGTCGAAGGCGACGGTCAGCCGTCTGTTCAAGCGGCTCGGCTATGACAAATACAAAGATATGCGCGATGAGCTGCGCACCCTGCGCCAGAGCGGCATGCCGCTGACCGACAACCGCGACGCGGTGCAGGGCAACACGCTGCTGGCGCGCCACTATAAGCAGGAAATGGCCAACCTGACCCAGTGGGTCAACGCCATCGACGCGCAGCAGTTCGCCGAGGCGATCGACGCCCTGGCGAACGCGCGCCGCATCATTATTATCGGCATGCGCAATGCCTATCCCGCGGCCCTGCACCTGCGCCAGCAGCTGCTGCAGGCGCGCGGGCAGGTGCTGCTGCTGCCGCAGCCGGGGCAGAGCCTGAGCGAAGAACTGGTGGACGCCTCGGCGCAGGATCTGGTGGTGATGGTGGCGTTCCGCCGCCGTCCGCGCATTGTCCGCCCGCTGCTGCAGCAGTTGCAGGCGGACGGCGTGCCGGTGCTGCTGCTGTGCGAGCCGCAGGCGCACAGCCTGTTTCCGCTGACGCGCTGGCAGCTGTGCGCGCCGCTGGACAGCGTGTCCGCCTATGACAGCTATGCCGCCGCCAACAGCCTGATCAACCTGCTGGCGAATGCGCTGTTGCATCAGCTGCTGGACAGCGGGCGCCCGCGTATTCATCAGATCGCCACCCTTTACCAGCAGTTGGACGAACTGGAACAGCGTTAACGGGGCGCCAGCATGGTGCTTTGCCTTATTTTGGTGCGCAAAGGTTAGGGGGACATCACGATGAGTGCCGTTGCATTGCCGTCCTGACCCTCCTTCCATACTGAAAAACAGCCATTTACTTTGCGGGCGTCGTTTCTTTACGGCGTCAGCGTCGCGTCGGCCGTGATTGGCACATTAGTTGCAGAATTGGTTTTATGGAACCTTTTGTTTCATGCTAATTTTACGGGGAAATGCTAATGAGAAGAATCATCATCGCACTGGCCGGCGCCGCCTGTCTGCTGGCTAACATTGCCGCGGCGCAGGCCGACCAGTGGCAGCGGATTGAGCAGCGCGGCGCTATCCGCATTGCGGTGCCGCAGGACTTTCCGCCGTTTGGTTCGGTGGGCACCGATTTGCAGCCGCAGGGCTATGACATTGATATGGCGCGCTACCTGGCGCAGCAGATGAAACTGAAGTTGCAGCTGGTGCCGGTCAGCAGCGCCAACCGGGTGCCTTATCTGCAGACCGATAAGGTCGATCTGGTGATTTCCAGCCTCGGTAAAAATGCCGAGCGGGAAAAGGTGATGGATTTTAGCCGCGCCTATGCGCCGTTCTTCCTCGGCGTGTTCGGCCCGAAAACGGCACCGCTCAGCGATGCCGCCGCGCTGGCCGGCCACAGCGTCGGCGTGACGCGCGGCGCGGTAGAGGACATGGTGCTGAGCGCCATTGCGCCGGCGGCGGCGCAGATTAAGCGCTATGAAGACAATAACACCACGTTGTCGGCGTATCTGTCCGGCCAGGTGCAGTATGTCGCCACCGGCAACCTGGTGGTGGCGGCCATCAGCCGGCAAAACGCGGCCAAAGCGCCGGTGGCGAGCTTTATGCTGAAAGATTCTCCCTGTTTTATCGGCCTGAGAAAGGGCGAGCCGGCGCTGAAGGCCAAGGTCGACGCGCTGATTGAACAGGGCATCAAGGACGGCACGCTGAATGCGCTGTCCGAGAAGTGGCTGAAAGCGCCGCTGCCTGCCAGCCTCACGCTGTAAGGCGCACCGTCATGACGCAACAATTGGATTTTTCCGCACTCTGGCCGTACTGGCCGGAGCTGCTGGCGGGGCTGTGGGTTACCGTACAGCTGACGCTGCTGGCGACCTGCGGCGGGCTGGCGCTCGGCATCGTCGGCGCGGCCATTCGCAGCGGGCGCGCCGGCTGGCTGAGCCGCCTGTGGGGCGCCTATGTTGAGCTGATCCGCAATACGCCGTTTGTGGTGCAGCTGTTCTTTATCGTCTTCGGCCTGCCCAACCTGGGGCTGAAAATGACGGCGGGCGAGGCGGCGCTGCTGGCGATGGTGGTCAATCTGGGGGCCTACAGCACGGAGATTGTCCGCGCCGGCATTCAGGTGACGGCGAAAGGACAGTGGGAGGCCGGACGCGTGCTGGGGCTGAGCCGCGGCCAGACGTTCTTGCGGGTGGTGCTGCCGCCCGCGCTGCAGCGTATTTATCCGGCGCTGGTCAGCCAGTGCATTATCGTGATGCTGGGGTCGTCGGTGGTGTCGCAGGTCTCCTATGAGGAACTGACCTTCGCCGCCAGCCTGATCCAGTCGCGCACCTTCCTCAGCTTCGAGGTGTATCTGGTGACCACCGGCCTCTATCTGTTGCTGTCCGTCGCCATGCGTCAGCTGATGATGGCGGCGGGGCGTAAATGGCTGGGGGTGGCGGCATGATGGCCTCTTTTACCGACTGGGATATCGTGCGCAACCTGCTGCTGGCCGGCCGCTGGACGGTGCTGCTGTCACTGACGGCGTTTATCGGCGGCGCGCTGGTGACGCTGCCGCTGTTGCTGCTGCGCCTGAACGGCGGCCGTCGGCTCGGATTGCTGATTCGCGGCTACAGCGCCCTGTTTCAGGGCACGCCGCTGCTGATGCAGCTGTTTCTGGCATTCTTCGGCGTTGCGCTGTTCGGCGTGGACGTCTCGCCGTGGACGGCGGCGGCGCTGGCGCTGACGTTTTACACCAGCGCATTTTTGCTGGATATCTGGTACGGCAGCATTCGCGCCCTGCCGAAGGGGCAGTGGGAAGCCGCGCGCTGCCTCGGCCTGTCGTTCGGCCAGACGCTGTGGCGGGTGGTGGCGCCGCAGGCGCTGCGCATCGCCATCGCGCCGACGGTGGGCTTCGCCGTGCAGGTGGTGAAGGGCACGGCGCTGGCGTCGATCATCGGATTTGTCGAGCTGACCAAGGCCGGCACCATGCTGACCAACGTCACCTACCAGCCGTTCAAGGTCTTCGCGCTGGTGGCGCTGGGCTACTTTGTTTTGTGCTATCCGCTGTCCCGCTACAGCCGCTATCTGGAGAATAAATTCAATGCCGCTCATCACCATTAATCAGGTGCAGAAGTATTACGGTGACAACCACGTGCTCAAGGGCGTCGATCTGGATATTGCGATGGGGGAAGTGGTGTCGATTATCGGCCGCAGCGGCTCCGGCAAAAGCACGCTGCTGCGCTGTATTAACGGGCTGGAAGGCTACCAGGAGGGCAGCATCAAACTGGGCGGTATGACCATTACCGACCGCGACGCGCAGGCGCGGGAAATCAGCCGCTCGGTCGGCATGGTGTTCCAGAGCTTCAACCTGTTCCCGCATATGACGGCGCTGGAAAACGTGATGCTGGCGCCGCGCCGGGTGCTGAAGAAAAGCGCGGCGGAGTGCCGCGAACTGGCTGCCCGCATGCTGGAGAAGGTCGGGCTGGGCGACCGGCTGGATTTCTCCCCCGCCAGCCTGTCCGGCGGCCAGCAACAGCGGGTGGCGATCGCCCGCGCGCTGGCGATGTCGCCGAAGGTGCTGCTGTGCGATGAAATTACCTCGGCGCTGGACCCGGAGCTGGTCGGTGAGGTGCTGAAAGTGTTGGAGCAGCTGGCGGCCGAGGGCATGACGCTGATTCTGGTGACCCATGAAATGAATTTTGCCCGCGAAGTGGGCGACCGCGTGGTGTTTATGCATCAGGGGCGCGTCTGGGAGCAGGGCGACGGCAACACGCTGTTCGCCAATCCGCAGACCCCTGAGCTCAAACAGTTTATCTCCTCCGTGCGCGGTCTTAACTAACGAAAGGAAAACACGATGGCTATCGCTCAATATTCGCAAATCAATCCGCCGCCGCGCCTGCTGATGGGGCCGGGGCCAATCAATGCCGATCCGCGCGTACTGCGCGCCATGGCGAGCCAGTTGATCGGTCAGTACGATCCGGCGATGACCCACTATATGAATGAGGTGATGGCGCTGTATCGCGGCGTGTTCCGCACCGAAAACCGCTGGACGATGCTGGTGGACGGCACCTCGCGCGCCGGGATTGAAGCGCTGCTGGTGTCGGCCATTCGCCCCGGCGATAAGGTGCTGGTGCCGGTGTTTGGCCGTTTTGGTCATTTGCTGTGTGAAATCGCCCGCCGCTGTCGCGCCGAGGTGCACACCATCGAGGTGCCGTGGGGCGAGGTGTTTACGCCGGATCAGATTGAGGACGCCATCAAGCGCGTGCGTCCGCGCCTGCTGCTGACGGTGCAGGGGGATACCTCCACCACCATGCTGCAGCCGCTGGCGGAGCTGGGCGCTATCTGCCGCCGTTACGACGTGCTGTTTTATACCGACGCCACCGCGTCGCTGGCGGGCAATGCGCTGGAGAGCGACGCCTGGGGGCTGGATGCGGTGTCGGCTGGCATGCAGAAGTGCTTGGGCGGCCCGTCCGGCACTTCGCCGATTACTCTCAGCCCGCGCATGGAGGCGGAGATCCGCCGCCGCAGGTGCGTGGAGGCGGGGATCCGCACCGCGGCGCACCAGGACGGCGAGGAGGAGATGATCTACTCCAACTACTTTGATCTGGGCATGGTGATGGACTACTGGGGGCCGGAGCGGCTCAACCACCATACCGAGGCCACCTCGGCGCTGTTTGCCGCCCGCGAGTGCGCGCGTCTGATTCTGGAAGAGGGGCTGGATAACGGCATCGCCCGCCATAAGCTGCACGGCGATGCGCTGCTGAAAGGCGTCCAGGCGATGGGGCTGGAAACCTTCGGCGATCTGCGCCACAAGATGAATAACGTGCTGGGGGTGGTGATCCCGGCGGGGATCGACGGCGATCGGGTGCGTCAGCTGCTGCTCAATGACTTCGGCATTGAGATCGGCACCTCCTTCGGCCCGCTGCACGGCAAGGTGTGGCGCATCGGCACCATGGGCTATAACGCGCGTAAAGACTGCGTGATGACCACCCTGAGCGCGCTGGAGTCGGTGCTCAATCACCTGAAGTTCGCCACCACGCAGGGCGCGGCGCTGCAGGCGGCGTGGGATCACTACGGCAGCGGGGATGCGGCATGAGCGAAACGCTGACTGCGCAGACGACGGACATGCAGGCCGCCGAGCGCGTGATGACGCGCGCCGACCGGCTGGCGGCGCTCAGCGAAACGCCGGACGGCCTGACGCGCGTCTACCTTTCGCCGCAGCATCTGCAGGCCAACCGGCTGGTGGGACGCTGGATGGCGGAGGCGGGGATGCAGGTCTGGCAGGACGCCGTGGGCAATATCTGCGGGCGTTACGAGGGCGAACAGCCCGGTGCGCCGGCGCTGCTGCTCGGATCGCATCTGGACACGGTGCGCAATGCCGGGCGCTATGACGGCATGCTGGGGGTGCTGACGGCGATCGAAGTGGTGCAGGCGCTGCAGCTGCAGGGGCGTCGTCTGCCGCTGGCGCTGGAGATCGTCGGCTTTGGCGACGAAGAGGGCACGCGCTTTGGCATTACGCTGCTCGGCAGCCGCGGCCTGACCGGCAGCTGGCCGGACGATTGGCTGGCGCAGACCGACGCGCAGGGCGTCAGCGTGGCGCAGGCGATGCGCGACGCCGGGCTGGATCCGGCGCAGATTCATCAGGCGGCGCGCGCCGCCGGTGAAATCGTCGCCTATCTGGAACTGCATATCGAACAAGGCCCCTGCCTGGAGCAGGCGGGGCTGGCGCTGGGGGTGGTGCAGGCGATCAACGGCGCGCGCCGTCTCAACTGCTGCTTTACCGGCGAGGCCGGCCATGCGGGCACGGTGCCGATGCAGCAGCGTAAAGACGCGCTGGCCGCCGCCGCCGAGTGGATGGTGTTTGTCGAGCGCACTGCCGGCCTGCAGGGCGGCAACCTGGTGGCCACGGTCGGCGATGTGCAGTGCGCGCCCGGCGCGGTGAACGTGATCCCCGGCGAGGTCAGGCTGTCGCTGGACATTCGCGGCCCGCAGGATGCGCCGCTGGCGGCGCTGCTGCAGACGCTGCTGGCCGAGGCCGAGGCGATTGCCGGGCGGCGTCGGCTGCGTTTTGACGCCCAGGCGTATTATCACATCGGCGCCACCCCGTGCGACGCGCGGCTGCAGACGGCGCTGGAGCAGGCGGTGCGGCAGGTGCAGGGACGTTCACTGTCGCTGCCGAGCGGCGCGGGGCATGACGCCATCGCTATGGCGGAACGCTGGCCGGTCGGTATGCTGTTTGTGCGTTGCAAGGGAGGGATCAGCCATCACCCGGCGGAAGCGGTGACGACGCCGGACGTGGCGTTGGCGATTGCTGCCTACCGTCAGGTGGTGACGGATCTGGCGCAGGGAGAGTAACGTCCCGGCCCGCTGCGGGCCGGGAGCGGCGGATTACCGCGCGTTGCGCAGCGCGGTCACCCGCTGTTGCAGATCCGGCCAGGCGGCTTTGCCCGCCTGCTCGGTGCGCAGGTAGTTCAGCAACACGGCGATTTGCCGGTCGCTGAGGTGGCCGGCGAACGCCGGCATGGTGCCGAGCGCCGGCGTGGCGGGGGCGGCAATGCCGTTCAGCACCACGCGGATGGCGTTGTCGGGGCTGGCGTCGTTCAGGTTGGTATTGAGCGCCAGCGCCGGACGCACCCCGGCCAACGGCGCGCCTTCCGACTGCGCATGGCAGGCCATACAGGCGCCGGAATACAGGCGTGCGCCCTCCGAGGCCAGCGTTTTTGCCTGCGCCTCGCGGTGCAGCAGCTGCTGTTTCACCGTGGTCTCGTCGTCGCCCGGCTGCGGCTGATTGAACGAGGCCAGATAGACGGCCATCGCCTGCAGATCCTCTTCCGGCAACTGCGACAGTCCCTCATTCACCACCGGGCCCATCGGGCCGGCGGCCACGCCGTGATTGGCGGAATAGCCGCTGCGCATAAAGCCCAGCAGATCGGCGTAATTCCAGCTAATCGGCGCGTTGGAGTGCGCGGTCAGCGCCGGCGCGTTCCAGCCTTCGGCGACGCCGCCGGACAGATGCGCTTTGCCGCCCTGTTCGGCAAACAGAATATTGCGCGGCGAGTGGCAGGCGCTGCAGTGGCCCAGCCCTTCGGTCAGGTAGGCGCCGCGGTTCCAGGCCTGGTCGTGCGCCGGATCGGGCTGCATGGCGCCGGGCTGCAGAACCAGCCAGTTCCAGGCGGCGATCCCCTGTCGGATATTGAACGGGAAGTTCAGCCTGGTTTCCGGCGGCTGGTAGCGCACCGGCGGCTGCGACATCAGCCAGGCGTACAGCGCCTGCAGATCCTCATCGCTGGTGCGGGTGAAGGAGGTGTACGGGAACGCCGGGTACAGATAGTGGCCGTCGCGATCGACGCCGTGGCGCATGGCGCGCTCAAAGGCCGGATAGCTCCAGCTGCCGATGCCGGTTTCGCGATCCGGCGTGATATTGGTGGAGTAGATGGTGCCGAACGGGATCGTCATCGCCAGGCCACCGGTATTGCGTTCACCGCCGGGGCGGGTATGGCAGACGGCGCAGTCGCCGAGCGCCGCGAGCTTTTTGCCGCGGGCGATCTGTTCGGCGCTGAACGTCTGGTGATCCGTCTCCTTCAGCGGGGCGATGGACGGCTGCCAGCTGGCGATGCCGGCGCCAACTGCGGCGATGGCGACAACCGCAGCGCCCCAGCCGAGAACTTTTTTGCTTTTACTCTTCATGGTGGTTTCCTTGCCGTCGGGCGTCAGTGAGCGGAGGTCAGGGCCTGCAGAATGCGTTCGGGGGTGAACGGCACTTCCCGCAGGCGGACGCCCAACGCGTCAAACAGCGCATTGGCAATGGCGGCGGCGCTGGGCACCGAGGCAGACTCGCCGGCCCCCATCGGCGGCCGATCGGGGTTATCCAGCAGTTGCACATCCACCTCCGGCAGTTCGTCAAAGCGCAGAATCGGATAGCCGCCCCATTCCAGTGAGGTGGTGCCGGCGCCGTCAAAGGTGGCGAACTCCTTGAGCACGCGGCTGGTGGACTGGATCACGTTGCCGTGCACCTGATGACGCACGCCGGCCGGATTGACGATGCGGCCGCAGTCATGGGCGACAAACACCTTCTTCACTTTTACCTGTCCGGTGCGGCGGCTGACCATGACGTCGCACACCCAGGCGGCCCAGGCGGCGCCGAAGCCGGGGAATTTGCTGTGGAAATAGCGGGCGTAGGCGAAGCCGCGGCCGCTGACCCACTCCTGCGAGGCGGGCGCCGGATGACGGTGCGCGCGGCCGGGCTGCCAGTCGGCCTGTTTTTTCAGCGCGTCGATCAGCGCCAGCGCGCGCGGATCGTCAAGGTAGCGCAGGCGGTAGGCGATGGGATCGTCGCCCGCCAGATAGGCCAGCTCATCGATCCAGGACTCATGGGCGAACACGTTCGGCAATGCCGACACGCCGCGCATCCAGGAGGCGCGCACGATCGGTGCGGCATCCTGCGCCACAACGCGCATATGCGGGTAGCGATACTGCGGGATGGCGGTGCGGTCGCCCATTTGCTGGACGTCAGCCTGATTGGCGACCTTGCCGCTGAGCACCAGCGCCAGCGTCACGGCGTTGTTGGAGGGATAGCAGGTTTTAAAATCATAGGCGGCCACCTGATGTGCGGCATCCAGCCCGCCGCGCACCCGGATCAGCTGCGCGGTGCCTTTTGGTTCCCAGCCGTTTTCCTGTTCGCGCATCAGCTGCACCCGCACCGGTTTGCCCACCGCCTGCGACAGCAGCGCGGCGTCGGCGCTTACGTCGTCAGCGCCGTTGCGGCCATAGCAGCCGGAGGCGTCCAGACGCTGGATATGCACCTGTTCGTCGGTCAGATCCAGCAGTTTGGCGATGTCCTTGCGCAGGTCGTGCGGATTCTGGCTGCCTGACCAGATCTCCGCCTGGCCGTCGCGCACGTCGGCGACCGCACAGGAAGGGCCGATGGAGGCGTGCAGATGGAAGGGCCACAGATAATCGGCGTTCACCGGCGTGGGCAGCGCGCTGATAATCTGCTCGATTCCGGCGTCGTCCTGCAGCATACGGTCCTGTTTCGGGTGCGTCGTCAGCGTATCGTGCAGGCCGGCGGCCAGATCGGGCAGCCCCTGCCAGTCGCGCCAGGTGACCCGCAGCTGGTTCATCGCCGCGATGGCCTGCTCTTCGCGCTCGGCGATCACGCCGATAAAATCGTTAATCACCACCAGCTTGACGATGCCCGGCAGGTGGGCGATAGATGCCGCATCGACGGACACCAGCGCCTTGCCGAGCGGCGCGCTGCTGTCGGCGCCGGCATACGGCGGGCGAATCACCCGGCCGTGCAGCATGCCCGGCACACGCACGTCGTGAACGTAGCTCAGTCCGCCGGTAACTTTGGCGGGAATATCCACGCGCGCTACGGGCCGGCCGACATAGCGGCTTTGGGCGTGCTCCTTCAGCGGCGCCGTGGTATCCAGCGGCAGGTGCAGATCCTGGCCGCGCGCCAGTTCGCCGTAGCTCAGACGGCGCGCGCGGTTGGCGCGCTCGAACACATAGCCGCGCTCGGCGGCCAGCTGGTTTTCCGGCAGGTTGAACGCCCGCGCCGCCAGCTGCAGCAGATGTTGGCGTACCTGCGCCGCCGCCTGACGCAGCGGTATCGAGGTGACCTGGATGGTGGCGCTGGCGATGGTCGGCCCCTGATTCGGCGTGCGGCGCGTATCGCCGAGAATCATGGTGACGGCGGCCAGATCGACATCCAGCTCATCGGCGACGATTTGGCTGAGGGCGGTTTTCACCCCGGTGCCGAGATCGACGTGGCCGTTAAAGGCGGTGACTTTACCGTCGGCGGACAGCGCAATAAAACTGTCGACGCGGTCGGGCGGCGGTGAGGCCGGGCGTGGGGCCGGCGTAGCCGACAGGGCGTCGAATGAGACCGGCAACAGGCTGCTGACCATCACCAGTCCGCCGGCCTGCAGTAAACGGCGGCGGGTGATTTCCATGCTGTTCATCACGCGTTACCCCGCTCGGCCAGAATCTGTTTGGCGCGTTCCGCCGCCCGCAGAATTTCAATATGCGTGCCGCAGCGGCAAAGGTTGAAGGCCAGTTCTTGCTTGATGGTCTGTTCGTCGGCCTGCGGTTCGCGTTCAAACAGCGCCACCAGCGTCATGATCATGCCGTTGGTGCAGTAGCCACACTGGGCCGCCTGTTCATCAATAAAGCCCTGCTGTACCGGATGCAGATGTTCGGCGTTGCCGATGCCTTCCAGCGTGGTGACCGATTTGCCGACCACGCTGGCGGCGTTAACGGAACAAGAGCGGGCGGCGACGCCGTCGATCAGTACGGTGCAGGCGCCGCATTCGCCCAGGCCGCAGCCGTATTTCGGGCCGTTCAACGCCAGATCGTTACGCAGGATGTAAAGCAGGGGAGTGTCGCGGAGGCTATCGTCGAGCGGTATCATCCGTCCATTGATTTGGATGTTCATTGGGTATTTTCCTGGTCAATAAAATGCCGGCATCAATGCCAGCCAGTGCTAAAACGAGCTGATTTATCGAGTTATATGCGTTTGAGATAATACGTTAACTAATCGTTAATTAACTTAACAATTTGTGGGGAGTTGACGGGGAGCGGATGGATATTAAGGAGTATTTTATGGGGCGCGTTTATATGTTAAGCCCGCGGCCGACGTGACGTCAGCCGCGGGGAGAGGTTATGGCAGAATGCGCCGGCCGTCGGCGTCACGCAGATAGGTCAGCAGCGCGGTGCCGTCCCGATCGACGCGAAACTCGCCGTAACGCGCCTGAGCGAATCTATCGCCGTGCCCTTCCTGGAAAAAGTAGCTCGGCGTGCCGATCTGCAGCCCGGTGGGGGACAGATGGTACTGCATCAGGATTTGCTGTGGCTTCAGCGGTTCCCCGCGATAAAAATGCGCGTTGACCGCGTGCCGTTGCGCATCCAGTTCGACCACCAGTTGGCCACTGGTCGCCGGCGCCTGGCAGCCACCGACCCAGCAGGCTTGCTGCAGCTGGCGTACCTGCGCCCGTAGCGGCGCGGCCAGCGCATAGTCCAACGCCATATAGTCGCCCTGCATCAGCGAGCGCGGGTCGACCGGCGCCAGTTGCAGGATGACCACGCGGCCCTGTTTGAGCAGCCGTTCTTTTTGGTAAATCGACAGATTGACCAGCAGCAGCGCCGCCAGCACTACGGCGGCGGTCAGCCATTTGATGACGGATTTAGTCTGCATGGTTACCTCCCTGCGCCTGCCATTGTTTGACCCACATTGCCAGCAGCAACAGCACGACGCCGCTGACCATCAGCAGCAGCGCTTTGTGCAACAGCGAGATGCCGAGGAAGTAGTACCAGTCGCTCAGGTACAGCAGCAGATAGCCGCCCGCCGTCGCCAGCAGCAACCGGCTGCCCAGATAACGCGCGGTCAGCAACAGCAGCAGCCCCAGACCCAGGCCGGGAGAGAACAGGGCGATAACGCCGCAGAACAGCGCCGCAGGCAGGTAGACCGGCACCGCGTCGGCGGCGGTGCGCTGCGTATAGGCCAGCGCGCTGCCGATCAACCCCACGGCGATGCCGATGCCGAGCATGGTCGCCAGCATGGTGCTGCCGGAGGACGGGCCGAAAATATCGCTCAGCAGGTTGTGGTGGATAGCGGCCAGACACAGCGCCATCAGCCCGGCGGGAATGCCGTAGCGCCATGCGCCGTCGCCCGTCGCCGGCCGCGATGCGTTGCGGATAACCTGTTGCAGCCAGCCGGCCAGCAGCAGTGCGACCAGCAGCGCCGTCAGGCCGATAGCCAGCGCCGACGGCAGATAGCGGCTGCTAAAATAGCCCAGCGACTGTACCAGCAGAAAGACCCCGAGGCAGACCGCCATCAGGCGATACAGCGCGTTTGGCATCGCCCACGCCATGACCGCCAGTACCGGCAGGAAACACAGCATTTTCAGCATGATGCTGGGTTGCGCATAGTCGTCGCCGATCAACATAATCGCCAGATAAAAGCCGTAGGTGGCGGCGATGGCCCAGGCCATGCCAATCTGCTGCTGACCGATCGTCGGTTTGCGCAGCCACAGAGCGGCCGGCACGGCCAGCAATGCCGAGTAGAACGCCAGTGAAGCGCCGTTGAGCGATCCAAGCAGGCCAACCGCATACAGCACCAGAACGAGCAGCATCAGGATAATCATCGCCGCCAGCCAGCCACCCAGCGTCAGCGCGAAGCGCAGATACCAGGGCAGCCGTTCGGAATGATCGAAATTTGCCACGGCCGCTGCCTGCCGGGCGTTCAGCAACTGGCGCTGTTGCAGCGCCTGCAGCAGCGCGCCGACCTCATCCGGTGCGATATCCGGCGCCTGTTGCGGGTACATCTCACGCCGCCAGCGCAGCAGGCACGCTCCGCACAGCGTCAGCCACAGCGCCATCAGGCCGCAGATCAACATCGGGTGGCCGATCCCCCAGGCGATAAGCAGCAGAGCTTCGGTCTCCCAAGAGAAGTACAGCAGCTGCAGAATCACTACGCCGCCCACCACCATCAGGCTGGCCATGCCGAGGGTCAGCATGCACAGGTCCGGCCGGCGGTGGCGGTAAAAGACGTAACCTATCAGGAGCAACAGCGCCCAGGGTACGATTATCAGACGGTTGTCCGCGCTGCTCCAGTCCAGCACCGTGCCGGCCACCCAGAAGGTGAGTGTCAGCAGCAGGTAGCCGGCCATCAGGCGCGACGGCCAGCGCTTGGCCAACCACGATGTCGGCTGCCGGCGGCGCGCGGCGCCGGCCAGGGCCTCGCGCAGTATCAGGCACAGCAACTGAGCGGCGAGGTAGGCGTACAGCAAGCCGTCTGCTGACCAGGGGAAGCGTTGCCAGGCGTTGTCGCCAATCAGCAGTAACGCCTGGTTGGCGTAGTAGAACTGAAAGGCGAGATTGGCGACCGCCCAGGTGCAGATCCACAGGCCGTTCTGACGCCCCAGCAGCGCCAGCGGCAGCAGCACCAGCGCCCAGGCGCGGAACAGTTCCCAGCTGTCGGCGCCGGTCTGATAAGTTTGTCCGTACAGCGCCAGCAACCCGCCGAAACTCAGCCCGACAGCCAGCAGCGCCATACGCGCCAGCGTCTGTCGCCAGCGCCAGCAGACGACGATCACCAGTGCCAGAATCCAACCTTCCACCAGGGCGAATTTCGCCATCTTGGGCATGGCCGCCCAGTTCCAGGCGATAAAGAAAATTATCCCGCAGACCAGCGCCAGCAGGCCGAGCAGCGTGAGCGCACCCAGCAGAAAATGACGCCAGCCGGGGAGATCGGGGCGCACGCCGCAGTACAGCAGAATACGTTGATAGGCGCTAGCGGACAGCCTGTCGCCATCCGGCGATGAGCGTTGCAGTGCGCCGAGCGTGCGGCACACATGTTCTGCCGCGCCGGAAGGCATGCGGGCAGGGTGATACGACGAATCCATACAGACTTCCTTGCCGTGGTGACGATTGACCCGGCGGAGCATAAACCCCCCGCCGCTGTCGGTTAAAAATGCGCTGCAGATGCCGTGCTCGCAGCGCCGTGCTGAACTACCAGTTTACCTTATAAATCACGATCGTGCGGCTGGTGAGAGCGATGGGACAACGCGGCGCTCGGATATTTGCTGTAAAAGGCGCATCTGAACTGAGTTCTCTCCGTACCTACGGCGGAGAAAATACGGCAGCATGACGGAAAGGGACGATTGACGGGAGATGATGGATGGATACTTTCACTCGCCTGGCCGCTGCTTACCCGGAATGCTGGCTGGGGTTACTGATGCTGTCGGGCTGGGCCGTCGGCAGCGTGATGAGCCGGGTGGCGCGGCAGCTGCCGCCGTTACTGGAACACCGCTGGCGGCAAGCTGCGCTGCGGCAGTTGAATTTACCTGCGGCGGATGAGGAGGTAGGGTTATGGCGGCGTGTGGGCAAACGTACGCCCGGAAGTGGCTGCTCGCCGGCTGCGCTGGCGCATGCGCTGCTGTTTATGTTGGTGGGACTGTGGCAGCCGCCGGGATGGCCGCTGTTGGCGCTGCTGCTGTTTTGCACGCTGGTATTAACGCTGTCGATTATTGATTTCAATACAATGCTGTTGCCGGATGTGTTGACGCTGCCTCTGCTGTGGTTGGGCCTGTTGTGCAATCTGAACGGCTGGTTTGTACCGTTGGAGCAGGCGGTTATCGGCGCCGCTGCCGGCTATATGGCGCTGTGGCTGCTGTTTTGGCTGTTCAGACTGGGCAGCGGTAAAGAGGCGCTGGGCTACGGCGATTTTAAACTGACGGCGGCATTGGGCGCCTGGTGCGGCTGGCAAAGCCTGCCGAACCTGCTGCTGCTGGCGGCAGGCGGCGGCCTGGCGTATAAACTGTTGCGATACGGCTGGAATAAGCATAGCGCGCAACAGCCGCTGGCGTTTGGCCCCTGGCTGGGGATGAGTGGACTGGTAAATTTGCTGTTTTTTATTGTGCCGATAAATTATTAACGCATTATCGGCGATGCGTATCAGGCATAATTATAAAAAAACAGATCCATCGGATCTATATATTTCACGGCTAAATACATAACGTTTTTTTTAGTTTTCTGTTAACAATAAAAACGCATGGCGATTGTTGTCGGGAAAAACAGGACTTTTCTTATTTAACGTTTTATTCCTGCATTCGTTAATGATTCTCACCACCCTGACGCGATCTCTTTACGCCTGTAATCACGCGCCCTGCCTGATATCGTCTGGGGAGAATCTTAATAATCAGAATGCTGGTGTTAACGGTCAAAGCAGGCGTGTTGAAATATTTCCTTACATATTTTCAATTCCTTTCATATGTCATAGCTTTTTAAACTTATGTCTATAGGTATTTGTCCTAATTATTTTCTTCGCGGCGGACTGAAAGGATTTCCGGTATTCATAATATTTATGAAAGTTTTTATCGGTGCCGCCAGCGAGCGAAGATAAATAATTTTTTTGGGGCGAACGCCATATTGGCGTAATTAAGTCAGCCTGCACGCAGGCTGACAAGTTTATCAGATACAGGATTGGGGAAATACGCCCATGTTGTACGGTTTATTGCCAGAGACCATTGGCTTGACGTATCCGCTTTATTTCAGGACGGCAGCCTGTTCGCCAGGGCGCCGCGTGCGGCCGGGAGTACGGTGTCGGTCAGGCGTCGGGCCGCCGTTATTCTTCACGCCTCCTACCCACGCAAAACTTCAGACCGCAGACACAGGGCTAATCGGGTCAGGCAACCGATCGGCCGGCGATGTCTTGGGTTAAGCCGCGGGAAGCGCCGCTTAACCCTGCAGAGAGTGCCCCATGGAATGGGATTTACGCTATACGCTAACAAAACGCGCCGGTAGGGAGAAGTCTGCCCGGCGTCAGCAAACAAGGAAGAGCATTATGACAACGCATTTAGCCTATTGGCTGCGACGCTTGAGCCCCGATAGCATGCGGACGGCTGCCGGGACGCTGTTGAGTCTGGATGATATGCCGCTGAAGTGTGCACCGTCGTGGCCGGATAGTCAGTCGGACGGTAATCAGAGCTGCGGTTTTTCGTCCCAGGAGTCACCTTTTGCCAGGATTACGGATATGACGGAATGTGAGTGCTCAGCGCTGTTGGATCAATTCACCCTGGATATTACTGCGAAAGCGCAAACCAGACAGCTCGATCCGGTATTGGGCCGTGATGCCGAACTGCGTCAGATCGTTGATGTGCTTTCCCGCCGGCGTAAAAACAACCCGATCCTGGTTGGCGAACCGGGCGTTGGCAAAAGTGCGCTGGTGGAAGGGCTGGCGCAGCGTATTGTGGAAGGCAATGTGCCGGACGGTCTGAAAAATATGCGTATCCGCAGATTGGATGTGGCGCTGCTGCAGGCGGGGCCTGGCGACCTTTCTGCTTTCACGCTGCGGCTGCTGCAGCTGGTTGACGCCATACGCCGTTCGCCGCAGCCGATACTGTTGCTGATTGACGAGGTGCATACGCCGGTGGGCGTCGGCGAGTCGGCCGGCAGTGAAGAGGTGCTCAAGATATTGAAGCCGGCGCTGATGCAGGGAGAGCTGCGCCTGATTATTACCGCCAACCGGCAAGAGTATCAGCAGCATGTCGAGTGGGACACGGCGCTGGGGCACTGCCTGCAGAAGGTCAGCGTCGATGAACCGGATGATGAGACCGCCTGCCTGATGCTGCGGGCGCTGAAAGAGCGTTACGCCCAACACCACGGCGTCTACATCCAGGACTCGGCGCTGAAGGCGGCGGTGGTGCTGTCGCGTCGCTATCTGTGCGGCCGTCAACTGCCCGATAAGGCGGTGGATCTGTTGGATATCGCCAGCGCCCGGGTGCGGATGAGCCTGGAGGTCGAACCTGCGCCACTGACGCAGATCCGCGCGGAACTGGCGGCGCTGGCGATGGAGCAACAGGCGATTGAACAGGACGAGGCGCAGAGTGACGAGGTCGATCCGGCGCGGCTGGCGGATATCTGCGACCGTTGCCAGTGGCTGCTGCAGCAGCAGGCAAGTCTGGAGCAGCAGCTGCGGCAGGAGCAGCTGCTGGCGCGGCAACTGCTGACGGCCCGGCAGGCGGAGCGCAGCGATGAATGCATGGTGTTGCAGCAGCAGTTGGCGGCGCTGCAGGCGTCCGTTCCTCTGCTGTCGCTGGATGTGGACGCCCGCATGGTGGCGACGGTCATCGCCGACTGGTGCGGCATTGAGCTAAGCAGCCTGTTAAAGGATGAGCGCAGCTGTTTGCTGCAGCTTGAACAGCGCCTGACCGAGCAGGTGATCGGACAGGAGTCGGCAATGAGCGCGCTGGCGCAGCGACTGTATACCGCCTTAACGCAGCTGCGGCTGGAGAATGGGCCGCTGGGGGTATTTTTACTGCTGGGGCCGGCTGGCGTGGGCAAAATGGCGAGCGCGCGGGCGCTGGCCGAGAATCTGTTCGCGGACGATGCCTCACTGTTGACCCTCAATATGGCGGAGTATCAGGAAGCGTGCGCGGTAAAGCATCTGATCGGGGGGCATGGCGAGCAGGCGGAGGAGGAGGGGACGTTAACCGAAGCGGTGCGGCTGCGTCCTTACAGCGTCGTGCTGCTGGAAGAGGTGGAAAAGGCCCATGGCGAGGTGTTGAAGTTGCTTTGTCAGCTGTTTGAGCGCGGTTCTCTGCGTGACGGCCAAGGGCGGCTGATTGATTTTCACCATACGGTGTTCCTGATGAGCAGCGAGCTGGGGCGCGAGCAGCTGCATCAGCAACTGGCAACGCAGCCCGATGCGACGGACGCCGAGCTGAGCACCGCGCTGCAGCCGATTCTGCGCGCGCGCTTTCAGCCGGCGCTGCTGGCTCAGGCGCAAGTGCTTATCTACCGTCCGCTGGACGTCGAGGCGTTGCGGCGGATTGTCGCCAGCAGGCTACAGCAGATTATGCAGCGGCTGCGGCAGCGTTACGATCTGCGCTGCGTTGTCGATGACAGCCTGAGTGATGCGCTGGTGTCGGCCGGCCTGCAGGCGGAGGGCGGCGTGCGCCATATCGACAGCGTGTTGAATCAGCAGATTTTGCCGACGGTCTCACGCCAGTTGCTGCAGCGCCTGGAGGAGCATCGCAAGCCGCAGCAGCTGCAACTGGCTTATGACGCACGGCAGGGCGTTGTGCTGAATTTTGACGTTGGTACGGGCTATCAGTGCTGAGGCGCCGGGGAGAAAACGGAGGCGTCATAACGATTTGTACACTGCCTGCGGCAATATTCGTATATATTGCCGTTTGCATCTGATTGTTACAGCGTCCTTCTCTATTTTTACGGCATTCACATATGAAACCTATTTCCGGGAATACCTGCGCCGCTGCGGTGGCGCTGCTGCCTGTTTTATGGCCGGCGATCGCCGGCGCGGCGTCAGGGGCCGATGACGAGGCGACCGTGGTGGTTACGGCCAAGCGCAGCGGCCTGTCTGAACTGAGTACGCCGGCGGCGGTCAGCGTGGTTAACGGCGAGCAGTTGCGCGACGCCAAACCGCAAATCAACCTGTCGGAGAGCCTTGGCGTCGTGCCCGGACTGCAGGTGCAAAACCGCCAGAATTACGCGCAGGATCTGCAGCTGTCGGTACGCGGTTTTGGCGCGCGCTCAACCTACGGCGTACGCGGCGTGCGGATTTATGTTGACGGAATTCCCGCCACCATGCCGGACGGACAGGGGCAAACCTCAAATATCGATTTGGCGTCGGCCGATAAAGTGGAAGTGCTGCGCGGGCCGTTCTCCGCGCTGTATGGCAACGCCTCCGGCGGGGTGCTCAACGTTGAAACGCAGACCGGCCGCCAGCCGAACCGCGTTGAGGCGGGCATGTACGCCGGCAGCTATGGATCCTGGCGTTACGGCCTTAAGGCCAGCGGCGCCACCGGCGACGGCAGTCAGGCCGGCGACGTCAACTATGCCGTATCCGCGACGCGTTTTACCACCGAAGGCTTCCGCGAGCACAGCGGCGCGCGTAAAAATCTGGGCAACGCCAAACTGGGCGTGCGTCTGGATGATGCCAGCACCCTGACGCTGCTGTTTAACAGCGTCGATATCAACGCCGACGATCCTGGCGGCCTGACGCGGGAAGAGTGGCAGGATAATCCGCGCCAGGCGCCGCGCGCCGAGCAGTTCAATACGCGAAAAACCGTGTCGCAGACCCAGGGCGGCCTGCACTATCAGCGACAGTTCGGCGACAGCGATGATCTGAGCGTGATGATGTATGCCGGTGAACGGGAAACTACCCAGTACCAGTCGATACCGGTATTTGTCCAGCAGCGCAGTGCCCAGCAGCCCGGCGGGGTGATTGTGCTGGCGCGCCACTATCAGGGCATTGATACGCGCTGGACGCACCGCGGCGCCATCGCCGCCGTGCCCTATACCCTGACCGGCGGCCTGAACTACGAAACCATGACGGAACAGCGCAAGGGCTATGAAAACTTTGCCGAGGTGAACGGCGTGCAGCAGCTGGGTGTGAAGGGCAATCTGCGCCGTGACGAGCGTAACCTGATGTGGAACCTCGACCCGTATCTGCAAAGCTCCTGGCAACTGACGCCGCGCCTGACGCTAGACGCCGGCGTGCGATTCAGCACCGTCAACTTTGACTCCAATGACCACTTTATTACCCCCGGCAACGGCGATGACAGCGGCAACGCCCGCTATCACCAGTGGTTGCCCGCCGGCGCACTGCGCTATGCGCTGGCGGACGGCTGGAATATTTATGCTGCCGCCGGACGCGGTTTTGAAACGCCGACCATCAATGAGCTCTCTTACCGGCCGGATGGCACAGCCGGCATGAACTTCGATCTGCAGCCGGCCGTCAGCGATACGCTGGAAGTGGGCAGCAAAACCCGCATCGGCAACGGGCTGCTGACCGCGGCGCTGTTCCAGACCGATACCCGTAATGAGATCGTCACCGCCAACAGCAGCAACGGACGCAGCAGCTACAAAAACGCCGGCCAGACACGCCGCCGTGGCCTGGAGTTGGCGCTGGACCAGCAATTTGGCGAGGCGTGGCGGTTAAACATGGCGTGGACGCTGCTGGACGCGCGCTATCGCGACGATATTTGCGGCGATGCCGCCTGCTCGGCGGATAAGTTTATCGGCCGCGGCAACCGTATTCCGGGCATCGCCCGCAATATGGGTTATGCCTCGCTGGCGTGGGCGCCGGAGCAGGGCTGGTATGCCGGCGCTGAAGTGCGTTATATGAGCGATATCCAGGTGAATGACGCCAACAGCGCCCAGGCGCCGTCTTATACTACCGTTGGTCTGAACAGCGGTTACCGTTATCCGCTGGGCAACTGGCTGGTCAACGTTTTTGGCCGGGTCGATAACCTGTTTGACCGTGACTACGTGGGCTCGGTGATCGTTAATGAAGGCAACGGGCGCTTCTATGAACCGGCGCCGGGGCGTAATTGGGGCGGCGGCGTAAGCGTTTCTTATTCGTTCGAATAATAGCCGATAGCATGCCGGACGGTCGGCATGCTATATTAATACCGCCGCTCAAAAAATAAGCGGAACTATGGGCCGATGCTGGAAAAATAAATTTTTTTACATTTAAGCAACGCAGACTGGCGTATTGTCATTATACTGTAATCATCTGGCGGTAGTTTTCACACGGTGCACAGCCCGAGGCTGTAAATAACACTGCGGGGATCGCTAATGGTAAAGTCCTGGTTGGGGCTACAAAGAAAAAATAACATCACCTCCCTGATTTCTCGTTGTAACGAGGGTTCTCTCTCCGACTCTCTTTTTCTCGCTACTTTCTACCCTGTCACGCGCAACGCCATACTTGCTCATTCCGTTTATTTCGTCTCTTCGTCCGGTGAATCTCGGCATAATAACGCGGCTGCAGGTTTACTTTATCCATTGGCTTGTCCCCGCTCTTTTCGGGCCGTCGCCCGCAGGGCCGAGATATATATTGGCTTGAAGGAGGCCAAAACCTAATACGTGTGTGAAACATTCATCGCGCGTGAATAACGCTGCGGTAGGTGAAACAAACTGTAAGGTGCCACTATGGGAAGACAGAAAGCAGTGATCAAAGCACGTCGTGAAGCGAAACGCGTAATTCGTCGTGACGCTCGCAGTCATCGCCAGTTGGAAGAAGAAAGCGTGACTTCGCTGGTGCAAATGGGTGGCGTTGAGTCTATCGGCATGGCGCGGGATAAGCGCGATAGCTCACCCATCGAGGCGCGAACCGAGGCTCAGGGTCATTACTTGTTAGCCATAGAAAATAAACAGTTGATCTTTGCCACCGGCGAAGCCGGGTGCGGCAAAACCTTTATCAGTGCGGCGAAAGCGGCGGAAGCGCTGATTCATAAAGAAGTGGATCGCATTATTGTCACCCGTCCGGTGTTGCAGGCGGATGAGGATCTTGGCTTTTTGCCGGGGGATATTTCCGAGAAGTTTGCCCCTTATTTCCGCCCGGTGTACGACATTCTGCAGCGTCGGCTGGGATCGTCTTTCCTGCAATATTGTCTGCGGCCGGAAATCGGCAAGGTTGAAATTGCACCTTTCGCCTATATGCGCGGGCGGACATTTGAAAACGCGGTGGTGATTCTGGATGAAGCGCAGAATGTTACCACCAGCCAGATGAAAATGTTCCTTACCCGTCTGGGGGAAAACGTGACGGTGATCGTCAACGGCGATATTACCCAGTGCGACCTGCCGCGCGGGGTAGAGTCGGGCCTGAATGATGCGCTGCAGCGTTTCGAGGAAGATGAAATGGTCGGTATTATTCGCTTTGATAAACAGGATTGCGTACGTTCCGCACTGTGTCAGCGTACGCTGCACGCCTACAGCTAACCTCCCGCTAACCCGAGTAAAAAGGCCGCTATGCGGCCTTTTTTATTGCCGGCGAACAATCTGCACTTTGTTGAGTTATTGTGTAATTTTTTGTGGTTTATTGTATAGAAAATCATTTCTACACTGTTGATGATGATTGGCTGTACACCTTGCCGTCTCGCGGCAAGGAACGGGTCCTGCGCCGGCCTGGCTCAGGGATGGCTATGTATATTATTCTGATGAAAAACAATGAAATATATCGTTTTAATTCTGTTTATTTTATGCGTGGTTTATGTGCATTATCGTGGTCGGGTTCGTTACGGTTTCTGGCGCCAACTGGCTGACCATTCGACCTTCACCGCACCGCTGAACGTCTTTATGTACCTCTTTTCCCGCGTGCCTACCACGCCGTATCTGCCGCAAGAGCTGTTCCCGGAGTTACAGGCGCTGCGCGACAATTGGCAGACCATCCGTGATGAAGGCCGCCAGCTGATGGCAATCCAGCAAATCAAAGCGTCCGATAAATATAATGACGCAGGCTTTAACTCCTTCTTTAAAACCGGCTGGAAGCGCTTTTATCTGAAATGGTATGAGGACAGCCATCCTTCGGCGATGACGCTGTGTCCGCAGACCACCGCGCTGCTGCGTACGCTGCCGTCGGTCAAAGCTGCGATGTTTGCCGAGCTGCCGGACGGCAGCCGCCTGCCGCGTCACCGCGACCCTTATGCAGGCTCGCTGCGCTATCACCTGGGGCTGATTACGCCGAACGACGACCGCTGCTTTATCGAGGTGGACGGCGAGCGCTACAGCTGGCGCGACGGTGAGGACGTGCTGTTTGACGAAACCTATCTGCACTACGCGGAAAACAAAAGCGGGCAGAACCGCCTGATTCTGTTCTGCGATATTGAACGGCCGATGCGCTACCGCTGGACGCAGCGGGTGAACCACTGGCTGGGACGCCATCTGATGAGCGCCGCCACCGCGCCGAATGAAGCGGGCGACCGTACCGGCGGCGTCAACAAAGCCTTCAAGTATATCTACGCCATCCGTCGGGTAGGAAAACGGCTGAAGGCCTGGAATAAAACGGTGTATTACATCATTAAATGGCTGCTGTTCGGCGGTATCGCCGTGGGGATTTTCTGCGCGCTGTAGCCGGCGGAAAAACAAAAGGGCTGAACGTGGCGTTCAGCCCTTTTTTCATGCCGTTATCGTCGGGATCAGGCGAAGATGGTCAGCATATAGGCGGCGAACAGCGCCAGGTGGGCGGTGCCGTTCAGCACGTTGGTGCGGCCGGTGGAGAAGGAAATCTGGCACAGGATCAGCACCGTCAGCATTACCACCATATGCGGCGCCTGCAGGCCGAAGATCAGCGTCTGGCCGGTCAACGTGGCGATAATGGTTACCGCCGGCACCGTCAGGGAAATAGTCGCCAGCACCGAACCGAAGAACAGATTCATGGCGCGCTGCACCTGGTTGTTCAGCACGGCGCGCAGGGCGCCCAGGCCTTCCGGCGACAGGATCAGCAGCGCTACCAGGAAGCCGGTGAACTGAGCCGGCGCGTTCACTTTGGTCAGCAGGCCTTCCAGCGGGCCGGCATTGAATTTGGTCACCGCGATCACCGCCACCAGATGCACCACCAGCCAGGCGGCGTGCCACAGGCTGCTGTGGGAGGACGGTTTTCCGTGGTGCGGGTCGCCATCGTCGTCTTCATGCTCGTAGACAAACAGATTTTGGTGCGTTTTCGTCTGGATCAGCAGGAACACGCCGTACATGGCGGCGGAGATCATGGCGACCAGCAGCGACTGGCCGGTGCTGAAATTGCCGCCCGGCAGGGCGCTGGGCAGCACCAGCACGATCACCGCCAGCGGGAAAATCGCCATCAGATACTGTTTGATGCCGCCGAGGTTGACGTACTGGGTGGCGAATTTACGTCCGCCCAGCAGCAGGGCAAAGCCCACCAGACCGGCGGTGACGATCATGATGATGGAATATAGGGTGTCGCGCATCAGGGCCGGCGCGGCATCGCCGGTCGCCATCAGCGCGGAGATCAGGCTGACCTCCAGGATCACCACCGACAGGCTGAGGATCAGCGAGCCGTAGGGTTCGCCCAGGCGGTGGGCCAACACGTCGGCATGGCGCACGACGCTGAAGGCACTGCTCAGAATACCGAACAGAGCGAGAATATTAATGCCGACGATCAGCGGGAAGTTGCTGGTGTCGCTCCACAGGTTCAAGACAACCAGCGCAGCGATCGGAAAAATCAGGGAATACTCGGTATGGCGGGATTTAGATCGGCCAGGATCGTGTTGCGACTTCATGGATGGTACGTCTCCTTTCTCGAACTGCAGGTTCCCGGCTGTGTGCTAATCATCTGTATAACCGACGATTTCGCGTATCACGGAAGATACTTAATCATAGGATATGCTGACTGGATTGCACCGTGGGAATAGTGATGTTGTGGTGTTATGAGCAAGAAAAAACTTGCTTTATGTGACATAGGGTAACAAAAAAACCGCAGGGGATGCGGTTTTTTTTACTTACTTTTACGCAGCTAAGCGATTTTTTATCATTAACCCGCTAAAAAAATCAGTTAACGAAGAATTTCCTCGTCAATACACGCAGGTTGAACGTATCAGGAATCAATATTGTCCATGATTTCATGGCGTGTCTCATGATAACCCTCTTCATTTAGCCCCTCACGCCAGTAAGGTACTGCATAAAGCTGATTACGCTCACATTGACGCTCGCGGCGAAGGTAGCGACGCAGGGTGACCACCAGTTGATCCTCGCCGGCCAGCCAGAAATGCGTATGGCCGGCGGGCAGTGGCTGCGCGCAGAACTGGGTAATCAGCGCTGCGGTTTTATCGGTGCCGCCGATAATCCAGCTCAGCTCAAAACCGGCCGGTTTGCGCAGGTCGAGGGCATCGGCGCTGCTGTCGACGCGGATAAAGGCGTGTCCTTCGCTGCGCGCCGGCAGATTTTCCAGCAGGGCGGCGATGGCCGGCAGCGATGAGGGATCGCCCGCCAGACAGTAAAAGTCAGCCTCCGGCAGCATCGGTTTCGGCCCGCCGGGATTGCTGATGCCGATGATGTCGCCGGCTTTGGCGTTACGGGCGAAGCTGACCGCCGGGCCGTTATGGTCGTGCATGGCGAATTCAATATCGATTTCACCCTGTTCCGGGCGAATGGCGCGTACGGAGTAGGTGCGCACCAGCGGGCGTACGGCGTCCGCCGCCCAGACCGGGCCATTTTCGGTCAGGCGCGGCAGATCGGGCTGGCTTTGCCCGGCGCGCGGCAGAAAGACTTTGATATGCGCCGCGGCGGCGTTGGCCGGGTAATACTGTAAATCGTCGGCATAAAAGGTGATGCGACGCAGGTGCGGCGTTACGTCATGAACGCGGGCAACGCTGATTAAATAGGGGGCGCGGGTGCGGGGTGCTTCGGTAGTCACGGCGTTCTCCTGTTGTCGTTGTGGCGGCAGTATACCACGACCATTGATAATGAGAATCGTTGCCAATTAATGGCGCACCGTTTGCCAAGGCCGTGGTTTACTTCCCGAATAACGTTGCGGGATATTTTTGCCCGGTGGCGTTGAGCCGATATATGCGGTTTATCTGTCTGACTGGCAAGGGGGGAAATATTATTGCTGCTGTGTACAAATACTTTTGCCGGCTAAAAAGCGCCGCAGACTTGATTGCCGCTGCGGAAAAGAATAGTGTCATTATCTGGCGGACAAATAGTGAACTAATAAAATTCCGTACAGATAGCGATATGTTTAAATCAGTGGCGAAGGGGAGCGCTGGTGCTGCTACCCGGGAGGTTGATCGGTGTTAACGCGAGATTTTCTGCAACAGGCAGATTGCAAAACGGCATTTGGTACGATTGAAGAGACGCTGTTGCTGACGCCGGAACAGCGGGCAGAATCGCTGGCGCACACGCTGGCGCAGCGGCCGGACAGCGGCCCGGTCTGGGTCTTTGGCTACGGCTCGCTGATGTGGAACCCGATTTTTGAAGCGGAAGAGGTGCAGCCCGCTACCCTGCAGGGTTGGCACCGGGCGTTCTGTCTGCGCCTGACCGCCGGGCGCGGCACCCAGCATCAGCCCGGGCGCATGCTGGCGTTGAAAGCCGGCGGGGAGACCAGCGGCCTGGCTTTCCGCCTGCCGGAAGCGCATCTGGATGACGAGCTGGCGCTGCTGTGGAAACGTGAAATGGTGACCGGCTGTTATCTGCCGACTTGGTGTGAACTGGCGCTGGACGGCGGCCGGAAGATCACCGCGCTGGCGTTTGTGATGGACGCGCAACATCCGCTGTTTGAAGCGGACACCTGTCATCAGGTGGTCACGCCGCTGATTGCCAGCGCCAGCGGCCCGCTGGGCACCAACGCCCAGTATCTGTTTGCGCTCGACCGCGAATTGAAAAACCACGGCATGCGTGATGACGCCATTGGCGAGCTGGCCAGCAGCGTGCGTCAGTGGCTGCAGCAGCATACGCCGGTTGCCGGCTGAAGCGACGACGCGTTTGATTATATCCAATCTCTATATTTAATAACCATCAGCAAGGGCGGTAAATAAACCGCCCTTTATTTATGGTTATCTATCTCGTTATTTTTCCTGACTTTTTATTGCCCTCGTTTTTTACACCGACAGGATGCGGCGTTTGCTTGGCGACTTATCGTGAAAAAGCATAACTAAAGGTTATTTCTTATTTGTGAGCCTGTCGCCGTCCCCGTATCAATATTGGGAAATCGTGTGCAATGGGGGACAGGATGAATTTCCAACAATTAAAAATTATTCGGGAATCGGCCCGTCGTAATTACAATCTGACCGAAGTGGCCAATACCTTATTTACTTCGCAGTCGGGGGTCAGTCGGCATATTCGCGAGCTGGAAGAAGAGTTGGGCATCGAAATATTTATTCGCCGCGGAAAACGCCTGTTGGGGATGACTGAACCGGGCAAGGAATTGCTGGTGGTGGCCGAGCGTATTTTGAACGACGCCAATAATATTCGCCGGCTGGCGGATGTGTTCAGCAGCAACGACAGTGGGCAGCTGCATATCGCCACCACCCATACTCAGGCGCGCTACAGTCTGCCGCGGGTGATTAAGGAGTTCCGCACGCTGTATCCGCGCGTACGGGTGGTGCTGAATCAGGGTACGCCGGAAGAAATTGTCGCCATGCTGGCTTCCGGGGAGGCGGATATCGGCATTGCCAGCGAGCGTCTGATGAACGATGACGCGCTGGCGGCGTTTCCGTATTACCGCTGGCACCACGCAATTCTGGTGCCGGAAAACCATCCGTTGACGCAGGCAGGGCCGCTGACGCTGGAGCAGTTAAGCACCCAGCCGCTGATTACCTACCGGCAGGGGATTACCGGGCGTTCACGCCTTGATGCGGCGTTTAAGGCGGCGGGGCTGACGCCGGACATCGCCCTCAGCGCGCAGGATTCCGACGTAATTAAAACCTATGTGGAGCTGGGACTGGGGGTAGGAGTGCTGGCCGATATGTCGTACGAGAAAGAGCGCGATCGCGGGCTGGTCAGCCTCAATGCCGAACACCTGTTTGAGCCGAATACCGTCTGGCTGGGGCTTAAGCGCAGCCAGCTGCAGCGCAACTACGCCTGGCGTTTTATTCAGCTGTGCAATCCGACGCTGACGCTGACGGAGATTAAAGATCAGGTGTTTTCCGCGCAGCTTGAACCGGTGATTGATTACCAGATTTAAGTTTTCTGATTGGCGGGAGCATGTGCCCCCGCCGTGGTTCCGCCGGGTTAGGCCTGGCAGCCCATCAGTTCGGGCAGGACGCCTGGCTTGGCCTTCAGTTTTTCCTGTACCGTATCCGGCAGACCGGCCCATAAAATCAGGCCGCTGCGTTTTTCCACTTCGCTGACGGTGGTGCGGAACTGGCAGAAGTCGGCGTCGCGCGGGGTATTCTGATCAAAGATAAAGGCGGCGTAGTGGTTCACCTCCGGGCTGTTGTTGATAAAAATCACCTTCCAGTAGCCGCTGGGAATGGTGTGTGATTTGTCGGTGCCTGGCAGTTTGCCGATCTCGCGCTCATACAGCGGGCCGGTGACGGTATACACCGAACTGACGTCGGCGCGGGCGATCAGTTTGCGTTCCTGCTCTTCCAGCGCCGCCCAGGATCCCTGATTGAGCGCGGATTTTTGCGGCGTGATATTGGAGAGATAGTTCAGCGATTCCCAGTCCGACACGTTCGCCAGCGAGGCCAGCGGCGCCTGATGGCCGCGATCCACCTGCAGCGCGGCGTTGGCGCCGGTGTAGTCGGCCGGGGCCAGAGTGTCCTGCGGCTCCAGCGCGGGGTCGGTTTTCCAGCTGCGGCTTTTGCCGCTGGCCAGCGTATCTTTGGTGATGTGGTAGGCCACCCAGTTGGCGAATTTGGTGCTGCTGTTGTTATTCAGCGTGTAGGCGTGGCGCACGATTGACACGTTGGTGCTGCCGCCGGTCGGGCAGCCGACGGCGCAGTTGTCGATTGATTCGGGCGTAGCGGCGAAGGTTTGCGCGCTGACGAGTATGGCGAACAGGGAGAAAAGTTGGTTCAAACGCATGGTGGCATCCTCAAATAAGTTAAGAAATACTGTATTTATTTACAGTGTTTTTAACCTATCGCAGCGTTATGAATACAACAATGCAACACATTGATGTTGGTGATGTGTTGTTGGGGATACATAAAAGAGAGGCGTTGAGGCGAAAAAAAACCGCCCCGGGAGGGGCGGTTGAGGTAGCGTTTTACCGTACCAGATGCAGGAAGTGCAGGTGCTTCTCATACTGGTCGAGAATATCGTGGATGATCTGTTCTTGCGTCCAGCCCATCACGTCATAATCCTGGCCGCCTTCCTTCAGGTGGATTTCCGCACGGTAGTACTTGTGCTCTTCGTCCCGCTCTTCATCGTTCAGCCCCGCCAGGGCGAAGGCCGGCTGAATATAGGCGCGCAGACGCACTTCATACACAAAGTTCAGGTCGTCGCCTAAATCCACTTCAAAGCGAATACGGTCGTCCTGCGAGTCGTCGATGGAGGATTCGGTGCTCTGTTTTACCAGCTCGGCTTCCACCAGCGTCATCGCCGGGTGCACCACTTCGCTGACAAAGCGCTTCACGTGCGAGCGTTTCGGGAAGTAGGCGATATTGCGCAGGCGTCGCTGCCAGGAGATCGGGTTGCGCGCAGCGGTCGGTGCGATGGTGGTGGTGGTCTGGCTGTCGCGCTTATGGGCGTCGACCCGCAGCGCTTTCAGCAGCCCGTAAATCGAGATCAGCAGGATGATGGAGAACGGCAGGGCGCTGGCGATGGTGACCGTCTGCAGTGCGCTCAGGCCGCCGGCAACCAGCAGTGCAATCGCCACTACGCCCATCAGCGCGGCCCAGAAGATACGCTGCCAGATTGGCGTTTTGTCGGAACCGCCCGAAGCCAGCGTATCAACCACCATAGCGCCGGAGTCCGCCGAGGTGACGAAGAACACCACCACCATCGCCATGGCGATAAACGACAGGATATTGGCGAACGGGAAGTGCTCAAGGAAGTTAAACAGCGCCAGCGAGACGTCGGTCTGCACCGTTGTCGCCAGATCGCGCGCGCCTTCAGCCATAATCAGATGGATGGCGCTGTTGCCGAAGAAGGTCATCCACAGCAGGGTGAAGCCGGCCGGAACAAACAGCACGCCGGTAACGAATTCGCGGATGGTGCGGCCGCGGGAAACGCGGGCGATAAACATACCGACAAACGGCGACCAGGAGAGCCACCAGCCCCAGTACAGCAGCGTCCAGCCACCCAGCCAGTTGCTGGATTTCGGTTCGTAAGCGTACAGGTTAAAGGTTTTGCTGACGATTTCAGACAGGTAGCCGCCGGTATTTTCCACAAAGGATTTCAGCAGCAGCACGGTCGGGCCGAGGATACCGACCAGCACCAGCAGCAGGATCGCCAGGCTGAGGTTCAGTTCGGACAGGATGCGGATGCCCTTGTCCAGCCCGGATACCACCGACAGCGTCGCCAGCCCGGTGATCACCACGATCAGCACCACCTGCACCGTTTCATTGATCGGCAGGCCGAACAGATGGTTCAGGCCGGCGTTGACCTGCAGCACGCCGTAGCCCAGCGAGGTGGCGACGCCGAAAACGGTACCGATAACGGCGAAGATATCCACCGCATGGCCCAGCGGCCCGTAGATGCGGTCGCCGATAATCGGGTACAGCGCCGAGCGCAGCGTCAGCGGCAGGCCGTGACGGTAGCTGAAGAACGCCAGGATCAGCGCCACGATGGCGTAAATCGCCCAGGCGTGCAGGCCCCAGTGGAAGAAGGTCAGACGCATGGCCTGTTTTGCCGCCTCCACCGTTTCCGGCGTGCCGACTGGCGGAGAAAGGTAGTGCATCACCGGTTCGGCGACGCCGAAGAACATCAGGCCGATACCCATACCGGCGGAAAACAGCATGGCGAACCAGGAGACATAGCTGAAGTCCGGCTGGGCGTGATCCGGCCCCAGCTTGATGTTGCCGTAACGCGACAGGCCCAGATAGGTGACGCTGAGCAGAATCAGCGCGACCGCCAGGATGTAGAACCAGCTGGCGTTGGTGAATATTCCTTGTTGTAGTGCTTTGAATTTACGATCGGCCAGCTCGGGATAGAGCGCGGCAAACGCCACCAGGACGATGATCAGTGCGGCGGAAATGAAAAATACCGGAGGATTGATATGGCTACGACGTGCCACGTTTTCAGTGTCGTTTTGGCTCATAGAATACCTTCTAGTCCGTTAGGGAGTGATATCCCCTTTATGCTTGAAACTGCATCTGTGTTGCAGACGGTTGCACCCAAATTATTGCTTCATTGAGATGCGCTCCCTTACCGTCGTGATGCAAGTCCAAATTATCTGGGATAAAGCGAGTAGTTGGAAATAACAACTCCAGAGAAAATAGCGTGAGTACGCCAGAAAAATAGTGCTGGAGGAGTATACACTAAAATTGACATAACTTGAATTTACGGGCTTTGAGGTTTTTTAACTTGTTGTTTTTAAATTGAAATGAAGGTTGCCTGTCGACAATGCCGACAGGCGGTGGCCATCAGAAACGCCAGAAGGTGCGGGAGCATAAAATCAGAATCGGGTAAATCTCCAGGCGTCCCAGCAGCATGGCGGCGCACATCAGCCATTTGGCGGGATCGGAGAGCGTGCCGAAGCCGGCCGCCGTTTCGCCAAATCCCAGGCCCATATTGTTGATGCAGGCGGCGACGGTAGCGAACGCGGTCATCATGTCATAGCCCATCAGGTTCAGCGCCCAGACGAACAGACAGCTGAACAGCACGTACAGAAAGAAAAAGCTCCATACCGATCGCAGTACGCGATCGTGCACGGAGGCGTCGCCAACCTTGATGGTGAAAATGGCGTTGGGGTGCACCAGCTGGTTGACCTCGTGACGGCTCACTTTATACATAATCAGAAAGCGCAGCGCTTTAATCCCGCCGCAGGTTGAGCCCACGCAGCCGCCGAAGAAACTGGCGCCGAGCAGCAGCAGGATGGCGTTGGTCGGCGTTTTGGCGTAGTCGGCGGTGGCGAGGCCGTTATCGGTCATCATTGAACTGGTGAGGAAAAAGCCGTGCACCAGCGCGTCTTTGATGCCGTACATCCCGGAGCGGTACAGTTCGGCCACCACAATGGCCACGATGATGGCCAGAACCAGCAGGAAAAAGCGCAGTTCGGGATTGCGGAGGAGCGGCTTCAGGCTGCGGCGGCTGATGGCGACGAAGAACAGGGTGAAATTGATGGCCGCCAGTACGGAGAAAATGCCGCCGACCAGCTCGATCGGCGCGCTGTCGAAATAGCCCAGGCTCTCATTACGGGTGGAAAAACCGCCCAGCGACACGGTGGACAGCGCGTGACACAGGGCATCGAACCAGGGCATGCCGGCCAGGCGAAACGCCAGGGTGCACAGTAACCCGAGTCCGAGATAAATCAGCCACAGATTTTTGGCCGTATCGGCCAGGCGTGGCGTCAGACGCTCCTCTTTAAACGGGCCGGGCATTTCCGACTGATACAGTTTGGCACCGCCGATCCCCAGCAGCGGCAGCACCGCCACCGCCAGTACGATAATCCCCAAACCGCCGACAAAATTCAGCTGCGCGCGATAGTAAAGGAAAGACTTCGGCACCGAGGAGACGTCGTTCAGCACCGACGCGCCGGTAGTGGTGATGCCGGATATCCCCTCGAACATCGCATCCACCAGGCTGATGTTTATCGTATCGTCGAGCCACAGCGGCAGGGCGCTGATAATGGAAAACAGCAGCCAGAACAGCACGATGATCAAAAAGCCGTCCTGGGTGCGCAACTGCACCTTCGACTGGCGGCTACTGAACCAGCCGAGGCCGCCGACCGATGCGGCGATCACCAACGTATAGAAAAAAGAGAAGATGCTTTTTTCTTTGTAGAGCAACGCCATTAATAACGGGGGAATCATGGAAAGGCTGTAGAGAACCACCAAAAAACTGCAAAGATGAACAACAATAACCAGTTGTTTTGTTTTAACCATGCTTGCGCCCGGGTTGCCGAAGGACTGTGCGTCAACACATTGATAGAAGTAGATATAGAATAGCGCGGACGATATAAAAATATCATAAAAATTATGTTATCTGCGTTTGTCCCGGCGCGGGTAGCGTCAGCGGCTCAGGTTACTCAGCGCCAGCAGCGCGCCGAACGTGATTAACAGCCCGCCGAACAGACGGTCGATGCCGCTGCGCAGGCGCAGAAAACGCGTGCTGATGGCCGGGGAGGAAAAGAACAGCGCCACGGCGCCAAACCACAGTATATGCGTCACCGAGATAAACAGCCCGTAACCGATCTGCACCGTCAGTGAGCTTTGCGGATTAACCACCTGCATAAACAGACTGACGATGAAAATGGTGGTTTTGGGGTTCAGCACATTGGTCAGAAACCCGGTTTTCAGTGCGCGCCATTCACCGATGTTGTGCGCAGGCGTTGCGGCGGGAGTCGGCGCCGTCGCCGCATGACGATACATCTGCAGGCCGAGATAAATCAGGTAGGCCGCGCCGATAAATTTCAGCACGGTGAATAGCCACAGCGAACGCTGAATCAACAGGCCGACGCCAACCAGCGTGTATCCCACATGGACCAGTACGCCAAGACCGATACCCAGCGCGCAGTAGAGTCCGGAGGCGCGTGAGCCGGTCAGGCTGTTGCGCGATACCATGGCGAAATCCGGGCCGGGGCTGATAACGGCGAGTAAAGTCAGGGTGACGACGGCAATAAGTTCAGTCATAGTGAGCCTGTATAAGTTATTGATCGGACAGGGCAGCATTGTTGAACGTCGCGGACAGGGAGACAAACGATGAAAACTGACGATATCGGTGAGTCCACCTCACGCAAAATCGGCAGAAATATTTCGCTGGGAGGGCTGCGTTGCTTTGAGGCGGCGGCCAGGCTGGAAAGCTTCACCCTGGCGGCGCATAGCCTGAGCCTGACCCATGGCGCCATCAGCCGGGCGGTGAGGGGGCTGGAGAATGAACTGGGGCTGGCGCTGTTCGAGCGGCGTCACCGCCGGGTCTATCTGACGGCGGCCGGACGTAAACTGTGGCAGGCTACCCAGCAGGCGTTCGATATTCTTGAACAGAGCGTGCAGGAACTGTATCAGCAGGCGCAAAACGCACCTATTGTGCTCTCCTGTGAGCCGACGCTGCTGATGCGCTGGCTGATTCCGCGCATACCGGAGTTTCTGCGCGCCCATCCGGCGATGCATATACAGCTGGTGGCCGGCGGCGGGGCGGTGACTTTTCAGGATGGCATTACGCTGGCGATTCGGCGCAATGATTTTGACTGGGGAGCGAATGTACACAGCATCCCGCTGTTTAGTGAAAAAATTGGCCCGGTGTGCAAGCCGGAAATGCTGACGCATTTTATTGAAGGCAGCCAGGTAGAGCCGCGTTTGCGCCACGATGCGGCGCTGTTGCAAACCGCCACCCGTCCCAACGCCTGGGCAGATTGGGCGCAGGCGCAGGGGATATCGATTGAGGGTATGCCACAGCAGCGTTTTGAGCATTTTTACTTCAGCCTGCAGGCGGCGGTCGCCGGGCTGGGCGTGGCGATCGGGCCGTGGCAGCAGGTACGTGACGATATCAGCGCCGGGCTGCTGGCGGCGCCGTTTGGTTTTCGCCACGACGGCAGCGGCTACAGCCTGCTAATGCCGCAGCCGGTGGCACCGGGCAGCGCGGTGGAAACCTTGCTGCACTGGCTGCAGGGCCAGTCGGCGGATGACTAAAAGGTTACGTTGCGGATAAAGCGTAAAGGGCTTTCGCCGTGGTTGGCGTAAGTATACTGCTGATCGCTGTTGAAGACGTGGGTATCGCCGGCGTGTAGCGTCAGGGTTTGCTGCTCCAGCAGCAGCGTCAGGCACCCCTCAATGACATAAACGATCTCGCGCCAGCCTTCGGCATCGGGCTGTGAGTGATACTGCTCGTGCGGCATCAGCGTCCATTGCCACAGCTCTACCCGCTGACGCGCCGGCACGCTGGCGGTAAAAATCGCCTGGCTGGCCGCCTGCTCGCCTTGCCAGGCCAGTTCGCCGACCAGATGGCTGCCGCGCGCCGCCGGCGCCTGAATCAGATCGCTGAAAGTGACCCCGAGCGCCGCCGCCAGCTTATCCAACACCGCCAGGCTGACGTTGCGCTCACCGGATTCAATGCCTGCCAGCATACGGCGGCTGACGCCGGACTGCGTCGCCAGCGCCATTTGACTCAGCCCTGCCTGCTGACGATAACCGCGCACGTTGCTGCTGAGGTATTGCAGCACCTGGGGAGCGTCGGGTTTACCATTGTGCACTATATTGCTCATTTTTCCGTGATGTCTCATACTGGCAGGATCTGTGCATTATATTGCACGTTGTGTTGATCAAGGGCAAGTCGACATCTATGAGCAAAACATCTTCTACTTCAGGCCTGTTGCTGAAAATCAGGCCGCAGGAAGCGATCCTGATTGTTATTACCATGATCTGGGGCGGTACGTTCCTGGCGATTCATTACGCCATGACGGTTAGCGGCCCGTTCTTTTTTGTCGGGCTGCGTTTTGGCGCAGCCGCACTGGCGTTAATGCTGTTTTCATTGAACAGCCTGCGCGGGCTGACCTGGTATGAATGCAAGGCCGGGATGCTGATCGGGGTGACGATTGCTGTGGGCTACAGCCTGCAGAGTATTGGCTTGCAGACCATCAGCAGCAGCCAGTCGGCGTTTATCACCGCGATGTACGTGCCGATGGTGCCGCTGCTGCAGTGGCTGGTGCTCAAGCGTTTTCCGGGCGTCATGGCGTGGATCGGCATTGTGCTGGCCTTCAGCGGCCTGCTGCTGCTGGCCGGGCCGAACGGCAGCGAAGTCAGCTTTAGCCTGGGAGAGACCGTTACGCTGATCAGCACCGTGGCGGTGGCGGCGGAAATCATACTTATCAGCGCCTATGCCGGGAAGGTGAACGTCAAACGGGTGACCGTGGTTCAGCTGGCGACCGCATCGCTGCTCTCTTTTATGATGATGCTGCCGAGCGGCGAAAAGGTGCCGGCCTATTCCGATTATTTACTGTACTGCGCCGTCGGTCTTGGGATCGCCAGCGCCCTGATTCAGCTCACCATGAACTGGGCGCAGCGCAGTATTTCGCCAACGCGGGCGACGGTCATTTACGCCGGTGAACCGGTGTGGGCCGGCGTGGTGGGGCGCATTGCCGGTGAGCGTCTGCCGGGAGCGGCGCTGTTGGGCGGGGCATTGATCGTGCTGGGGGTGATCGTCAGCGAATTGCGTATTCGACGGAAGAAAAAGCGCGAGGCGCTGGCGGAGAGTTAGAGCAGGACAGAATCAGGGGAGGCTAAGCCTCCCCTTTCAGTCAGTGTCAGGCTGCTTTTTTGTTGCGCGCCATCAGGTAGCCGATGCCCAGCAGCACGAACCACAGCGGGGTGGCCATCAGCGCCTGGCGCGTGTCGTCCTGCAGGGTCAGCAGCACCAGCACGAAGGCAAAGAATGCCATGCATACCCAGCACATCAGCTTGCCGGCCGGCATTTTGTAAATCGACTTTTGGTGCAGTTGCGGACGTCGCTTGCGGTACACCAGGTACGAACACAGGATTATCGTCCAGACAAACATGAACAGGATGGCGGAGACGGTGGTGACCAGGGTAAATACCGTCATCACGTTCGGGATCAGGTAAATCAGCACCACGCCGCCCAGCAGACAGATACAGGAGAAAGTCAGGCCGTTGGCTGGCACAGCGCGCTTGGACAGGTTGGCGAACGATTCCGGCGCGTCACCCTGTTGCGCCAGGCCGTACAGCATACGGCTGGTGGAGAAGACGCCGCTGTTGGCGGATGAAGCCGCAGAGGTCAGCACCACGAAGTTAATCACGCTGGCCGCCGCCGGCAGGCCGACCAGCATAAACAGCTCGACGAACGGGCTCTTGTCAGCCACCACGGAACTCCACGGCGTCACGGACATGATGACGATCAGTGAGAACACGTAGAACATGATGATGCGCAGCGGAATGGAGTTAATGGCGCGCGGCAGCGATTTTTCCGGGTCTTTGGTTTCGGCGGCGGTGGTGCCGACCAGTTCGATGCCGACAAAGGCGAAGACCGCGATCTGGAAGCCGGCGAAGAAGCCGCTGATGCCTTTCGGGAACATGCCGCCATCATTCCACAGGTGCGAGAGCGACGCGACGCTGCCGTTCGGCGACTGGAAGTGGGTGGCGATCATCACTACCCCGGTGATAATCAGGCCGATAATGGCGACGATTTTGATCATCGCAAACCAGAACTCCATCTCACCGAACATCTTCACCGTCGCCAGGTTGAGCGTCAGCAATACCAGCACGCACAGCAGCGAGACGATCCATTGCGACAGGCCGGGGAACCAGAACTGGGCATAGGCGGTGATCGCCACCACGTCGGCAATCCCGGTCACCACCCAGCAGAACCAGTAGGTCCAGCCGGTAAAGAAGCCGGCCCACGGACCGAGCAGATCGGCGGCGAAATCGCTGAAGGATTTGTACTGCAGGTTGGACAGCAGCAGCTCGCCCATCGCCCGCATCACGAAGAACAGCATAAAGCCGATGATCATATAGACGAAGATGATGGAAGGACCGGCCAGACTGATGGTCTTGCCCGAGCCCATAAACAGACCGGTGCCGATAGCGCCACCGATGGCGATCAGCTGAATATGGCGGTTGGTCAGGTTTCTGCGTAGATGATCGTCTGACGCCTCCGCGGCGTCGGCGGTAATTTTAGAGTGGTCTACCATCTGATGATGTCCTGTCTTACCTGTCATGAGTGAAATTATGAGCTCTAAATTGGCTCTTTCTTATACGTTTATCCGGCTGCCCGGTTTGAATTAAGGTAGTGTTACTAATTCACCCTTTTGCAACATGTTTACAACATTTAACGCCAAGGGGAAAGGTTGATTGTTTCTTGTACACAGGAGGTAAATCGGACCTTCAGAGGACGCAAGGTTACCTTCCGGCATAGCAAATTAACAGCCTTTGCGGGCGCTATCTTGTTGATATACCAATAGGTTAAATTTCTAGCATGAGAAAAACTAATGCGTAAAAACGTATCGCCGGCAATGGATGTCCGGCGCCTTTCCGCCGCCAGGTGCTGATGTTTGACGTGGCGACAGCGGAATGTGGCTTACGTCAGGCGGCGCTGGCTACGGAACGGCAGGCCGCTACAAATCATCAGCTTAGCCAATTTCTTTTAAGATCAGGCTGGCAAGAAGGCCGCAAATTTGTGCGATGCCACGCAAAATGACCGTTGCGTTTCACCGTGAATGCAGAAAGGTGATCTGGCGCAAATTTACTGCCTCGGGGAACGCATGCGCGGCTTTTTATCCCTATTTCTTGTCATGCACAAAATTTACGGCACCCGTGGTGGTGTGGCGAAATTTTAAGCAACTCAAGCATCAGGCACGACCAGATGGCTCATCTGCCTTTTGTCTTCATATCAATCTGATTGGCTGGATATGTCGTTAAATCTGGTTTTATATTTTGTTTGCAGACGAGCTATGTTGTTATCATGCCGCTTCGATCTCTGAGGAAACAAACAATGAAAAACAAATCATTAGCGCTCTTATTACTGGCCGGTCTGACCGGCTGCAGCCAGCCGTCAACGTCGCCGGAAGCGTCAGCGCCGGCCGCCGGCAAAAACGAAACCTTATACGTCAACAGCCGTCTGGTGGATTGCGTGGGCGTCGCGCCGATGAAATGCATGCAGGTGCGTCAGTCGCCGGATGCGCAGTGGGAGCTGTTTTACACCCAGATTGAAGGTTTCGAGTTTACCCCCGGCTATCGCTATAAACTGCAGGTAAACGTCAGCGAGCTGGATAATGTCCCAGCCGATGCGTCCTCGTTGCGTTATGTACTGGTCAAACAGCTGGAAAAAACCAAAGCATAAATATTGTGCCGGGGGCGGCGGTATGCGGCCTCCGGCGTGATCTTCTCGCCCGCCTTTTGTTAACGCCGCGCAAGCGGTGAAAGAGTATTAACCCCCGATCACAAAAAACCGACAAATCAATTCATCCGCATCGTCGTCAGCAGTAAGCTGGAAGCCACAGGGCTACCACCAAATAGGGATGACATATGTACCAGATGATTTTAGTACCGGTTGATCTTGAAGAGCCGCAACTGACGGACAACGCAATCAAGCATGTGGAGTATCTGGCCAAGGTTTCGGGCGCCAAGGTACACCTGTTTCATGCGTTGCCGGACGCATCGGCATTTGTCACTGCCTATTCGTTCGGCATTAAAGAATTTGAAAATCAGGCGGAAGTTAACGCGATCGACAAGCTGAAGAACATCATTTCGGAAATGGAGCTGCCGCTGGAGCGTCTGTCCTATACCATCAGTTTCGGTTCACCGCGTGATGAAGTGCTGCAGCTGGCCGACGAGATCGGCGCTGACCTGATCGTGGTCGGCTCACGGCGTCCCAGCGTGAAAACCTATCTGCTCGGCTCCAACGCTGCGGCGATCGTGCGCCATGCCAAAACCTCGGTGATGGTGGTCAGATAAGCGTAACCCCCTCTCCCGACGGGAGAGGGGGACGGTTTAACGGCACAGCGCCTCAATCTCATCGTACAGCGCCTGCGGCAGTTCGATGCCGTGCTGCTCGCTCAGCGGGCGCTGGCGAAAACGTCGTTCGCCGGGCAGCCGTGCGCCCTGTTGCCGCATATCGTTGAACAGCGTTTCGGCGTGGGCCAGATAGCTTGCCTGCTGCTCCCCCAAAAAGCGCTGCGGATCCATGGCGATAATCAACTCGCCGCCGTAAGGCGATGAACCGGTCTGATTATCAAACGCCAGTGACTCTTTACTGGTCATATCGCCGATTAACGGTCCGGCCAATAATTCCACCATCGCCGCCAGCGCAGAGCCTTTATGCCCGCCGAAGGTCAGCATGGCGCCGGCCAGCACGCTGGCGGCATCGGTTGATGGCCGGCCCTCTTTGTCGATTCCCCAGCCAGGCGGCAGCGGTTTGCCGGCGCGCCGGTGCAGCTCTATCTCGCCGCGCGCCGCGGCGCTGGTCGCCATATCAAACACAAAAGGCGGCTGCCCGGGGCGCGGCCAGCCAAAGGCGATAGGGTTGGTGCCGAACAGCGGCTGGCTGCCGCCGGCCGGCGTCACCCAGGCGTGGCTGGGAGTACAGGCCAGCGCCACCAGTCCTTGGTCGGTCAGCGGTTCGATATCGGCCCACAGCGCCGAGAAGTGTACGCAGTGGTTGATCGCCAGCGCGGCGATGCCGTTGTGTTTTACTTTGTCAACAAACGCCGGCAGCGCCCGGCGGTAGGCCACCAACGAAAAGGCGCCGTGGGCGTTGACCCGCATAATGGCGGGGGCGCTGTCGATAAGCTCCGGTTCGGCATCGGCGGAAACTTTCCCCATCTGCAGCGAGTGTACGCAGCCGAGAATGCGATACAGCCCGTGAGAGGCGCAGCCGTCGCGCTCTCCGGCGGTGACGTTCTGCGCCACCGCGTCGGCGTGTTCGGCGCTGAACCCGTTGCTGCGTAGTGCGCGCTGCGCTAAGTGGTAGGCCTGATCCAGCGTCAGGCGTACGCTTGCCGTCATGGTGTACCCTCCTTATTTACTCTTCTTCATCCCCGACAAAATTTGCCTGAGGTAAACAGGTATAGGCGCCCCAGTAGTAGATCGCCAATGCAATCACCGCCACCGTCAGGGTGTCCCATGGGTGGCCGATGGCGCCGATGCCGCCGAAACTGCCCAGATAGGAGACGATAATGATCAGCGCATAGAAGGCGACCAGCCACAGTGAGGAGTAAACCTGCTGGCGCAGACTGACGGCGTGTGTCGGCACCTGCTTTTTGAACAGGATATAGATAAGAAACATCAGGATCTGCAGGCCAAGCAGCCAGGAAATGGTGTTCCAGCCGGACCAGTAGACGATCAGCGCGGAAATAATAAACGACAGCGGACCGAGCACGCAGAAGCCGCGCACGAAAAACGGCCGCTGCAGATCCGGCGCGTTGCGGCGCAGCCCGGCGGCAGTAACCGGCGCGATGGCATAGCTCAGCACCAGCGCGGCGGATACTACGCCGATCAGCCGCTCCCAGGACGGGAACGGCAGCGTCCAGAAGATCGACAGCGCGAAGGTCAGCCACAGCGCCGGGCGCGGAATGCCGGATTCGCCGTCGACGCGGGTAAAAACTTTAAAAAAGGTGCCGGCGCGCGCCCAGCCGTAGACTACGCGCGGCGTGGCGTTCATGTAGATGTTGCCGGTGCCGCTGGGGGAGATAATCGCGTCGCTGACCACCAGAAACGCCAGCCAGCCCATGCCGAGCGTAATGGCGATATCGCGGTAGGGCAGCGAGAACTGCTTGCTGATGCCAGACCAGCCGCCGCTCAGCATCTCGGAGGGAATGCTGCCGAGAAAAGCCAGCTGCAGCAGGACATAGATCACCGTCGAGAGCAGTACGGAGAGGATCAGGGCGATGGGAATAGTGCGCTGCGGCTTTTGCACTTCGCTGGCTACCGAGATAATCGGCGTCAGCCCCAGATAGGCGAAAATAATGCCGCCGGCGGAAATTGCCGCCTCCACGCCGGCTGCGCCGTAAGGGGCGAAGCCCTGACTGTGCAGATTTTCCGGCTTAAAGAAGGTAAACAGCACCACTATCACCAGCAGCGGCACCAGGAATTTCAGAATACTGATGAAGTTGTTGGATTTGGCGAAGGTCTTCACGCTGTAATAGTTGAGCGCGAAGAACAGGCACAGCAAGAGCAACTGCACCAGCCAGCCGAGCAGCGTGGGATCGCCCGAATCCGGCTGGCTGAGGAAGGGAAACCAGGCGGCGGCGTACTGGCGGGCGGCGACGATTTCAATCGAGATCAGGCTGGAGAAGGCGATCAGCGTGATAAAGCCGAGTAGGTAGCCCATCAGCTCGCCGTGAGAAAATACCGGATAGCGGATGATGCCGCCGGCGCGCGGCAGCGCCGCGCCCAGTTCGCAATAGACAATGCCGAGCAGCAGCACCGCCAGCCCGCCGATCAGCCAGGAATAGATCCCCGCCGGGCCGGCGATGGATGAGACGTGGCTGGCGGCGAACAGCCAGCCGGAGCCAAAAATGGCGCCCAGGCCGATAAATGTCAGATCGGTGAGCGTCAGCTGCTTCTTGAATTTACCCTGTGTGGTCATGGTGGCTACCCTTTTATTATCTCATTGCAGGTGCGGTTCACAGCGGATCGCGCCGGTAAACGCCGTTTACCAGACGCAGCAAATTAAGCGGGTTTTCATCCTGCAGGGCAGGAGGCAGCAGCGACGGCGGCGCATTTTGCAGACAGACCGGTCGCATAAAACGCTCGATCGCCAGCGTGCCGACCGAGGTGCCGCGGGCGTCGCTGGTGGCGGGGTAAGGCCCGCCGTGCACCATGGCGTCGCAAACTTCCACCCCGGTGGGGTAGCCGTTAAACAGCACCCGCCCGGCTTTATGCGTTAAACAGGCCAGCAGCGGCGCGGCGGCGGTCAGGTCGGCGTCATCGGCCAGCAGCGTGGCGGTCAGTTGCCCTTGCAGCGCGTTCAGCGCCTGCTGCAGCTGTTGCTCGTCGTCCAGCGCCGCCACGATGGCGACCGGGCCAAACACCTCTTCCTGCAGCCGCGCATCCGCCGTCAACAGCAGCCGGCCTTCCGCCTGATACAGCTGCGCGCAGGCCTGATGGCCAGGGGCGTCACGCCGGCCGGCCAGGTGCGCGATGCCTGGATGCTGTTCCAGTTCGTTCAGCCCCTGATGATAATGGTGCAAAGTGGCGGTATTGAGCATGGTCTGCGGTTCGGCCGCTTCGATCTGTTGACTCAGCGCGGTGATAAATTGTTCAAGTGCCGGACTGCGCACGCCGAGGATCAAACCGGGCTTGGTGCAGAACTGGCCGCAGCCCAGAGTAACCGACGCCGCCAGCTGCTGTGCGATTTGCCGTCCGCGCTGCGCCAGCGCCTGCGGCAGCACGATCACCGGGTTGATGCTCGACATCTCGGCGAACACCGGGATCGGCTGCGGGCGCTGCTGCGCCAGATCGAACAGCGCGCGGCCCCCCTTGAGCGATCCGGTAAAGCCGACCGCCTGAATGGCCGGATGCTGTACCAGATCGGCGCCGATACGATCGCCGAAGATCATATTGAACACCCCGGCGGGCATCTGCTGCTGTGCTACCGCACGTTCGATCGCCTGTGCGATCAGCTCTGCGGTGGCCATATGGCCGCCGTGCGCTTTAAACACCACCGGACAACCGGCGGCCAGCGCGGCAGCGGTATCGCCGCCGGCAGTGGAGAACGCCAGCGGGAAATTGCTGGCGCCGAATACCGCCACCGGGCCGATGGCGGTGCGGTACTGACGTAAATCCGGGCGCGGCAGCGGCGTGCGTTCCGGCTGGGCGCTGTCAATCCGTGCGCCGATAACGTCGCCACGGCGCAGCAGTTCGGCGAACAGCCGCATTTGGCCGCTGGTGCGGGCGCGTTCGCCCTGCAGGCGCGCCGGCGGCAGCGCGGTTTCCTGCTGGACGACGGTAAAAAAGTCATCATCCAGCGCATCAAGTTGATCGGCAATGGCGTCAAGGAAGGACGCGCGCTGTTGGCTGCTGGTCTGCGCGTAGGCAATAAACGCTGATTGTGCCGCGAGTGCGGCGCAAGCGGCCTCGTGCCGACTGGCCTGATGGAAGCGATAGCCGGTGGGCTGACCGTTATCGGCACGCAGGCTGACAAGTTCAGCCGTGCCGCTGGCGACGCGGCGGCCGCCGATAAACTGCTTTCCGCTGAGGGTGGTGATAGGCATAGTGTCCCCGCTGTGGTTGCGGCGCCCCTGAATGCGGCAAGGGGCGCGTCAGGATTTACAGACCGACGTCCGGCAGCGCCGGACGCTGCGCCAGCGCCTGTTCGACGATGGCGACCACCTGCTGACGGGTTTCGCCCTCCAGCGCCAGACGCGGCGGGCGGGTGACCGCGCTGCCGCGGCCGACCAGCTCTTCACACAGCTTGATGCACTGCACCAAATCCGGCCGGGCGTCGAGGTGCAGCAGCGGCATAAACCAGCGGTACAGCGCCAGCGCCTCGTCAAAACGTTTTTGCTTCGCCAGCCGGAACAGCGTTTCCCCCTCGCGCGGGAAGGCGTTGGACATACCGGAAATCCAGCCTTCGGCGCCGACGGCGATACTTTCCACCACCACATCGTCCAGCCCGGCGAACAGCACAAAGCGGTCGCCGACCGTGTTGCGCAGATCGATAAAGCGGCTGGTATCGCCGGAGGAGTCTTTGAAACAGACGATGTTGTCGCAGTCCGCCAGCGAGATCAGGATCTCCGGCGTGACGTCGTTTTTATAAATCGGCGGGTTGTTGTAGACCATAATCGGCAGATCGGTGGCGGCGGCGACGCTGCGGAAATGCGCGGCGGTTTCGTGCGGTTTGGACGAATACACCAGGGCCGGCATCACCATAATACCGTCGACGCCAGCTTTGGCGGCCTGCTGCGCCATATCCTGCGCAAAGGCGGTGGTGAATTCGGCGATGCCGGCAATCACCGGCACTTTGCCTCGGGCGGCGTCTTTCGCCACTTCGATCACCGCCAGTTTTTCCTGTGCGCTGAGCGAGGTGTTTTCGCCGACGCTGCCGCATACCACCAGTCCGGAGACGCCGTCGTCAACCAGGTTGCTCACCACCCGGTGGGTGGCTTCCAGATCGAGAGAAAAATTGCTGCGGAATTGGGTGCTGACCGCGGGGAACACGCCGCTCCAGTTAATGGCTTTTTGGCTCATGCTGTTTTTCCTGTCGTCGAATGTGTTAATTGATGGTGAGTTATTGGTGAAATTCGATAACAGAGTGACCGGAATCCGCGGCGACGGCTTGACGCTTTTCGCCGTCGGGCATGACGAAATCAGCACAGTAAGCGGGCACAACGCCGGCCGTCGCGGTGAACGGAAAGCCGATAAACGGCTTAATATTGATGGCTTCAGGCGTGTAATGAAGTGCGGAAATCCCGCGGCGTCGAGCCGGTCATAGCTTTGAACTGACGGCTGAAGGCGCTGTGGTCGGTATAGCCGCACTGCAGGGCAATATCGGTAATCGGCGTATCGCCGGCCAGCAACGCGCTGGCCTTTTCCAGCCGTACTTTGTGGATCATCTGGCGTGGCGTCAGGTGGAAAATACGCTTGCAGTAGCGTTCGATCTGCGCCACCGACAGCCCGGTCAACGCGGTCAGTTCCTCCAGCGCAATTTGTCTGGCGTAATGCCGGCGGATATAGTCATCCAGCGCCGCCAGCCGCTGATAGGCCGGGTGGTTGGCCTTGGCCTCCTGCAGGTCGTGCGAGATGCCCGCCATGCCGATGATTTTGCCTTGGGTATCGCACAGCGCCAGCTTTTGCGTCAGGCACCAGCCGGTTTCGCGGCCGCTGTACAGGTGCATCTCCAGCTGATCCTGAATGTGTACGCCGTGGCGCAGTACGCGCAGATCCTGCTCGGTATAGCCGGCGCCGAGCTGGGCGGGGAACACATCGGCGGAGGTTTTTCCCAGCAGCGGCGCCACCGTTTTGAACCCGCAGCGCTTTGCCAGCGTCAGGTTGGCCAGCAGATAGCGGGCCTGGGCGTCTTTCAGGAAAAACACCACGTTGGGAATGGCGTTTAACAGCGGCGCAATCAGCGCCAGGGAATTGAGAACGCTGTGCAGGCTGTGGGGGCGCTGCTGCGCCAGACCGTCGCACAGCTGGCTGAGTTTTTCGACGGCAAAATCATCGTCGGCCGCTACTGCCATCATATCGGGCGCTGGCGGGGGATTGCTGGCTAAACGCATCGCAGTACCTTTCCTGTTGGCCGCTGAATTTAACGGTTTTGGATCAATATTAACTTTTATTTAACTTGGCAAGCGCCGACCGCCAAAACTGCGGATCACCGCATAATTTTGCGTCGCCAGGCTGCCTGTGGCGGCGCAGCGAACGCTCTGGCTGATTTAGCATAAAAATAACAGCATGATAAATAAGAGATTGTTATGGTTTTCCTCTCGTCGGCCGGGCGCGACTGTGCTGATTTCGCCATGCATCGCGCCGAAATGCATCAAGCCGGCGGCGGGAGATTCGGTCAGGCTGGCGTGAAGATTTCATCAACTCGCTGGAGATTCCGATGACCGATTCCACATCCATCACCGCACTGCGGGCGATTGATTCCCACACCGGCGGTGAACCTACGCGCCTGATCGTTGATGGGTTTCCCGATCTGGGCGACGGCAGTATGGCGGAACGTAAGGCGCTGTTTGCCGAATGCCATGACCACTGGCGCAGCGCCATTATTCTTGAGCCGCGCGGCAACGACGTACTGGTTGGGGCGCTGCTGTGCCGGCCCTGCTCGCCGACGGCCAGCGCCGGCGTGATCTTTTTCAATAATACGGGCTATCTCGGCATGTGCGGCCACGGCACTATCGGCCTGATGGCGTCGCTGGCCTATCTGGGCCGCATCCGCCCCGGCGACCACCAGATTGAGACGCCGGTGGGTACGGTCAGCGCCAGGCTGCATCAGGACGGCAGCGTGACGGTGCAGAACGTGCCGGCCTACCGCTACCGCCGCGCGGTGACCATCGAGGTGCCCGGCTATGGCAGCGTCTGCGGCGATATCGCCTGGGGAGGCAACTGGTTCTTTTTGATTGCCGGGCATGGCCTGGCGGTTGAGCGCGACAATATTGACGCGCTGACCGCGTTCAGCTGGGCGGTGCGGCAGACGCTGGATCTGGAGGGCGTGCGCGGTGAAGACGGCGGCGTGATTGATCATATCGAACTGTTTGCCGATGACGAACGCGCCGACAGCCGCAATTTTGTGCTGTGCCCCGGCAAAGCCTATGACCGTTCGCCCTGCGGCACCGGCACCAGCGCCAAGCTGGCCTGCCTGGCGGCCGACGGCAAGCTGGCGCCGGGGGAGATCTGGCGTCAGGCCAGCGTTATCGGCAGCGAGTTCCGCGCCAGTTATCAGCCGTTGGCGCACGGGATCCGGCCGTCGATTCGCGGCGAAGCCTATGTGTGCGCCGACAGCCGGCTGTTGCTCGACCCGCGCGATCCCTTTGTCTGGGGGATCCGCGCATGAAATGCGCCGACGTGATTGTGGTCGGCGCCGGGATTATCGGCAGCGCCTGCGCCTGGCAACTGGCGCGGCGGGGATTGCGGGTGGCGCTGGTGGATGACGGCCGGCCGGGGGCGACCGCGGCGGGAATGGGGCACCTGGTCTGCATGGATGACAACCCGGCCGAGCTGGCGCTCTGTGCCTATTCGCTGCGCCTGTGGCGCGAGCTGGCCGCCCAGATGCCGGCGCATTGCGCCTGGCGCGGCTGCGGTACGCTGTGGCTGGCGGAACATGACGATGAGCTGGCGCTGGCGGAGCAAAAACAGCAGCGGTTGGCCGCCGCAGAGGCGGAGAGTTATCTGCTCAGCGCCGGCGAACTGCGGCGACGTGAGCCGCAGTTGCGTCACGGCTTGGCCGGCGGGCTGCACGTTCCCGGCGACGGCATTGTATACGCGCCGAATGTGGCCCGCTGGCTGGTAGAGCAGGGGAAAGAGGCGATCGTGCGCTATCGCGGCAGCGCCGTGGCGCTGGAGCCGCAGACGGTTCTACTGGCCGACGGCACGCGGCTGACGGCCGATGCGGTGCTGCTGGCGTGCGGCTTGGCGGCCAATGCGCTGCTGGCAGAGCCGCTGCTGCGGGCCAAAAAGGGGCAGTTGGCGATTACCGATCGTTATCCGCCGCAGGTCCGTCATCAACTGGTTGAACTGGGGTACGGCGCCAGTGCGCACGCCAGCGGCGGAACCTCCGTGGCGTTTAATCTGCAGACGCGCCCCACCGGCCAGTTGCTGATCGGTTCTTCGCGTCAGTTTGATGTGCCGGACGACGTGTTGGATATGTCGCTGCTGGCGACGATGCTGCAGCGGGCGACGCAGTTTGTACCGTCGCTGGCGCAGATGAATATCATCCGCTGCTGGACCGGCCAGCGCGCTGCGTCAGCGGACGGGCTGCCGCTGTTGGGCCCTCATCCGGTTCATGACGGCCTGTGGCTGGCGCTGGGGCATGAGGGCCTGGGCGTAACCACCGCGCTCGGCAGCGCGGCGCTTATCGCTGACCGCCTGTTGCGACAGCGCCCGGCGATTGACGATACGCCCTACCTGCCGGCCCGGCTGCTGGCGGCTGAGGAGGTTTCCGCATGAGCAAGATTGCCATCACGATCGATGGAGAGCGCTTTTGGGTCAGGGCGGGCATCAGCGTTGCGGCGGCGTTGAGTATGACGCCGCAGCCGCATTGCCGCCGTTCGGTGACCGGGCAGCCGCGCACGCCGTTTTGCGGCATGGGCATTTGTCAGGAGTGCCGCGTCAGTATTAACGGCGTCCGGCGGCTGGCCTGTCAGACGCTGTGCCAGCCCGAAATGCATATTACCAGGAGCGACAATGGCTGATTTGTACGGAGAAATTGTGGTGATTGGCGCCGGCCCGGCCGGATTATCCGCCGCGTTGGCCGCCGCGCAAAGCGGTAAATCGGTGCTGCTGCTGGACGATAATCCACATCCGGGCGGGCAAATCTGGCGCGCCGGACCAGCGGTTGAACTGCCGGTTCTGGCGCGGCGCTATCGCCAGGCGGTGGCGGCGCAAAAGAATATCCGCTGGCTGCACGGCTGCAAGGTGGTGGCTTTGTGCGGCACGCGGCGACTGCTGTATGAAGATGCGCAGCACTGCGGGGTGATTGAGTATCGGCGTCTCATCTTGTGCTGTGGCGCGCGTGAACTGCTGTTGCCGTTTCCCGGCTGGACCCTGCCGGGCGTGACCGGCGCCGGCGGGTTGCAGGCGCAAATCAAACAGGGGCTGGACGTACGCGGCCAGCGGGTGGCGATTGCCGGCAGCGGCCCGCTGCTGCTGGCGGTGGCGGACACGGTGCGCAGGTCCGGCGGTAGGGTGGTGCTGTTGGCTGAACAGGCGCCGCTGCGGCGCACGGCACGTTTTGTTGGGGAATTATGGCGCTGGCCGGGCAAGCTGCGGCAGTCCGTGCGGCTGGTTAATGCGCGTTACCGCGGCGACAGCCGCGTGCTGGCTGCCCATGGCGAATCCCGGCTGGACAGTATTGAGGTGCAAGAGCACGGACGTGTGCGCCGCCTGGCCTGCGATCGGCTGGCCTGCGGCTATGGATTGGTGCCGAATATCGAACTGGCGCTGTTGCTGGGATGTCGGATCGAACAACAGGCGGTCGCCGTTAACGCACAGCAGCAGAGCAGCGTGGCACATATTTATGCAGCGGGGGAATGCACCGGCGTCGGGGGCAGCGAACTAGCGCTGGCGGAGGGGGCGATAGCCGGCTATGCAGCCAGCGGCGCGCCGACGCCGATGCGGGCGTTGCGGGTGCGTGAGCACTGGCAGCGTTTTGCCACCGCGGTCACGACGACGTTTCGCCTGGATCCCTCGCTAAAGTCTCTGGCGACGGCGCAAACCGTGCTGTGCCGTTGTGAAGATGTCATGCTGGGGCAGGTGGCCGGGCAGGCGGACTGGCGCAGCGCCAAACTGGCCAGCCGCTGCGGTATGGGCGCCTGCCAGGGGAAAGTCTGCGCGACGGCGGCGCGTTACCTGTTCGACTGGCCGCTGCCTCCGCCCCGGGCGCCGCTGACGCCAGCGCGCATCGAAACGTTGCTGTGCTGCATGGCGCGCGAATCCGACGTATAAAACTGCTACACTCAGGCATAATACTCCATGAAACAGGCGGATGATGAATGACTAATGCGCTGATTACACTGATATTATGCCTGTTGTTGGTGCCGCTGCTGCTATGGCTGATGGGCAAGGCATTATCGGCGGCGAAAGATAAGCCGCATGACAGCAAAAGCAAGCCGAAAACCGGTATGCCGCACGGCGACGACGAATAGGCTCAGACCGGGATTAGCCGCGCGGCCAATAGTAGACCTTTTCATACCAGCCTTTATCGTACATGCAGGATTTTATGGCGGCGTTGCGGGCATCTTTGTTGTTATCGCTGTGTAATGTGCGCAGCGTTGGCCGTGCTTCATAGCGATGTCCGTCCGGACAGGTTTTCTTGTTTTTCTTGCAGGGAACGTATTGATCGTTGTAATCGACCTCAACGTCTCTGACGACGTCGGGCGGAAATTGTTGATAGGCGCGTTCCTTGCATTTGGCATGTTCGGCCTGCCAGATTTTATTGCTGGCATCGCTGCGTTCCCACTGTACGCAGCCGGTGAGGAAAAGTGCGGGTATGATCATTAATAATCCGTATGTTTTCATTATATCCCTATTATTTTTTTATAATCACGCACGGACCCGGTCTCGACTAAGAATATTCTTCTTCAAGGGTTGCTGACGCTGATAAAAGCGGCGTGCTATAAATGGTTACCGAACCGGCTGAGGGTGCCAAGCTTGTATCGATGCGACAGCGGCTATGCCGTCGTCATTGTTTACAGACATCACCGTGCCGGTATCGTGTTGATAAAACCCGGGCATTATAGGTGAAATAAACTATTAGGAAAAATAACCGGAGGTTATATTATTCGGCTGATACTTTACCGCCTCATTCCGACCGTGGCGTGCCGAAAATATGGCAGGGAGTTAAGATAATTCTATTTGAATATCGAGGTAATTGAAAGTTATTCGGATAAAACTGAATAAGGGCGTATTTCCAGGTTGAATAGCTGGGCTGGAAAAATGCCGTGCGAGAGGTGCGGCCGACAGGGCGGGATATTGCTCTGAGTCCTTGCTGAATGCGGTATGAGCGATAGTCTGTAGGTAACATCAAGATGTTGTAGGGATTAATCTTATTTTTTTGCCTGGGGGCGGGATGCTTGGCGCAGGGAGGGATTATCTTGTTATTATCGGGGCCTATTTTTGTAAGGAGTTCAGGATGAAGCGTTACGCTGCGTTACTTATTTCCTCTGTGTTATTGTCCGGTTGCGCTACCCAGGCTGTACCGCCACAGGAGGCTAAATCCCCGCCGCCAAGCCGGCTGATGCTTTATCAAAACCTGCCGACTACGCCGTATGCCACGGTGGTTGTGGTGCGTGACAGCGGCATGCTGGCCGGAAGTTGCCGGACCGGTGTCTACGTTGACGGTGAGTTTGCCGCGTCACTGGCGACAAAAGAGAAGGCGGAGTTCCGCATGCCGGTAGGCAATCATGTGGTCAGCATTGGTCAGGATATGATCGAAAGCCACCTGTGCATCTGGCGCGAAACCGCCGGGCAGCAACCGATGACCCTGCGTGCCGGAGACGTCCGCTACCTGCGGATTGGCGGTGATATGCAGAGCGGTTTTATCCTGAAGCCAGGACGCGGTTAATTGCTCAGGCCGGTGCTGCATGACCGGCCTGTTTCCTCTATACTGCTTACTGGCGGTATGCGTGTTTGATCTGCTGCAGGCTGTTTTTAAACACTTCGGCCTGCGTCGGATCTTCAATCTGGGCAATAAAGCGCTCCAGGTTGATAATGACTTTGCCCGCATCGGCCTGACCAATCGATTTCAGTATTAGCGTTAAAGCGGCTTTCAGGCAGGCTACTTCAGTTGCCAGTGTTTCTGGGTTTGCGGACGTAGTGAAATCGATATTGCTCATTTTATCTCCTGAACTCTGCGGCCATAGCCGGAAAAAGGTGCGCAGTTGCGCCGGGCCGTCGCCGCATCATGCAGGCGTTAGCGCCGTTTTCTGCTGGCGAGTATAACATAAATTGCAGTTTCGCCAGTCACCTCTTCAACTGATGAATATTAATGATATTTATTATATCCAATGTTTATTGCACAGCAGTGAATAGGTATGTCGAATTAAGTCAGGAAAGTTGCGTTCGGGCATATTTCCAAATGCATAATAAGCACTTTTCATGCATGTTCCTGCAGCCGGAAGGGGCGGATTTATTGTAAATAGCGCCATTTTGCCGATACCTATCGCGGCAGAAACCTAAAGTGATAACGCTGCCGGCTGGCATGTGCTATTATAGCGCCGTGATTTTAAAGGGTTAATTCTCAGCGGAAAGAATGTTATTATTACGCTTGGTTATGATTGCCCGCGTTGATTTTTACTCAGGCGGAGCGCTTGCCGTATCCTTTGTTTTGTCAACGGTCTTTCGGTCAGGTATATGCGCTGTCGGATTTTTATCCGTCCGCAACGCCGCAAACTCGCGTCATCAGGTGTAAAAATACGAAAAATTAGGCCTGTTCCGCAGAGTTAATCGAGCATACATATTAATCTGTATTCATTCTTTGTTGAAAAACAAGTAATATCTATCGCGATAACAGAGATTGATTGCGTTACTCCCCTATTTTTTGGAGATTGTTCCTTGATTAGCGTTCTTCTTGTTGATGACCACGAACTGGTGCGCGCAGGGATACGACGCATTCTTGAAGATATCAAAGGCATAAAGGTTGTCGGTGAACTCCAGTGCGGCGAGGACGCCGTAAAATGGTGTCGCAACAATGTTGTTGATATCGTGCTGATGGACATGAATATGCCGGGTATCGGGGGGCTGGAAGCCACCCGTAAGATTGTGCGTTATGCACCCGACATCAAAGTCATCATGTTGACTATCCACACAGAAAATCCTTTGCCTGCTAAAGTGATGCAGGCGGGGGCCGCCGGCTATCTGAGCAAAGGGGCCGCGCCGCAGGAAGTGGTGAACGCCATACGTTCAGTGCATGCCGGGCAGCGCTATATTGCATCCGACATTGCGCAGCAGATGGCGTTAAGCCAGCTCGAGCCGGAAACCGAAACGCCGTTCAGCTGTCTTTCTGACCGCGAATTGCAAATTATGTTAATGATTACCAAAGGAAAGAAGGTCAACGAAATTTCCGAGCAGTTGAACCTCAGCCCTAAAACGGTAAATAGCTACCGCTACCGGATGTTCAGCAAGCTGAACATCAGCGGCGATGTGGAATTGACTCACCTGGCTATCCGACATGGATTGTTCAATGCGGAGACGTTGTTAAGCGGTGAATGATCGTTTTGATGCTAAAGCATTCCTTAAAACCGTAACCAGTCAGCCCGGCGTCTATCGTATGTATGACGCCGGCGGTACGGTTATCTATGTCGGTAAAGCCAAAGACCTGAAAAAACGCCTCGCGAGCTATTTCCGCACGCAGGTCGGCAGCCGTAAAACCGAAACCCTGGTTAAAAATATCGCGCAAATAGACGTTACTGTTACACATACCGAAACAGAAGCGCTGTTGCTGGAACATAACTACATTAAACTATATCAGCCGCGATATAATGTTCTTTTGCGCGACGATAAATCTTATCCGCTGATCTTCCTGAGCGCTGATACCCATCCGCGGCTGGCAATTCACCGCGGTGCCAAACACGCCAAAGGCGAATATTTCGGCCCGTTCCCTAACTCTTATGCCGTGCGCGAAACTCTGGCGCTGCTGCAAAAGCTGTTTCCCGTCCGCCAGTGTGAAAATAGCGTTTATCGTAACCGCTCTCGGCCCTGTCTGCAGTATCAGATTGGCCGCTGCCTTGGCCCCTGCGTCGCTGGCCTGGTGAGTGAAGAAGAGTACCGGCAGCAGGTTGACTATGTGCGGCTATTTTTATCCGGCAAGGATCAGCAGGTATTGCATCAGCTGATTGAGCGGATGGAAAACGCCAGCAAGGCGCTGAATTTTGAAGAAGCCGCGCGGGTGCGCGACCAGATTCAGGCGGTGCGCCGCGTGACCGAGCGGCAGTTTGTCTCCGGCCACGGTGATGATATGGATGTGATCGGCGTCGCCTTCGAGTCCGGTATGGCCTGCCTGCACGTGCTGTTTATCCGGCAGGGACAGGTGCTCGGCAGCCGCAGCTATTTCCCTAAAGTGCCGGGCGATACTGACCTCAGCGAAGTAGTGCAGACCTTTGTCGGCCAGTTTTATCTGCAGGGCAGCCAGTCGCGCACTTTGCCGACGGAAATTCTGCTGGACTTCACTCTGCAGGAAAAGGATCTGTTGGCCGCGTCGCTGTCCGAGCTGGCGGGGCGTAAGATCCACATTCAGAGCAAGCCGCGCGGCGACCGCGCTCGTTACCTCAAGTTGGCGCGCACCAATGCGGCGACGGCGTTAACCAGCAAACTGTCTCAGCAGTCGACGATTCATCAGCGTCTGGCGGAACTGGCGAAGGTTCTGCAGATGGATAATATTAGCCGGATGGAGTGTTTCGATATCAGCCATACGATGGGTGAGCAGACTATCGCTTCCTGCGTCGTGTTTGATGAAAACGGCCCGCTGCGTTCCGAATATCGTCGCTATAACATCACGGGCATTACGCCGGGAGATGATTACGCAGCGATGGCGCAGGTGTTGAGGCGCCGTTATGGCAAGGCGCTCGAAGAGAAAAAAGTTCCCGATGTGATCTTTATTGATGGCGGTAAGGGGCAGCTTGGCATGGCGCTGGAGGTGTTCGATTCGCTGGAGGTTAGCTGGGATAAAAGCAAACCGCGGCTGATTGGCATTGCCAAAGGCGCCGATCGTAAAGCCGGTCTGGAAACGCTGTTCTTTGTGCCGGCAGGCGAGGGAATTTCGCTGCCGGCGGATTCACCGGCGTTGCATGTGATTCAGCATATTCGCGATGATTCTCACAATCATGCCATCACCGGCCACCGCCAGAAACGCGCCAAGGTCAAAAATACCAGCGCGCTGGAGCTGATTGAGGGCGTGGGGCCGAAACGGCGGCAAACGCTGTTGAAATTTATGGGCGGCCTGCAACCGTTGATGAACGCCAGCGTTGAGGAAATTGCAAAAGTGCCGGGTATTTCACAAGCATTGGCAGAAAAGATCTATAATGCATTGAAACACTGAAGGCAATGTAGCAACATACTCTTAATTCCACTCCAGCCAGATAGTTACCGTAGCATTATGCAATTGAATATACCGACTTGGCTCACCCTGTTTCGCGTAGTTCTGATCCCATTCTTTGTGCTGGCATTTTATCTGCCGTTCAACTGGGCCCCGATGGTTTGCGCCGTCATTTTTGTGTTTGCTGCGGTAACCGACTGGTTTGACGGCTTTTTAGCCCGCCGCTGGAAGCAAACGACCCGCTTTGGCGCCTTTTTGGATCCGGTGGCCGATAAGGTGATGGTCGCCATGGCGCTGGTGCTGGTGGCGGAGCACTATCACGCCTGGTGGATTACGCTGCCGGCGGCGACGATGATTGCGCGTGAAATCATTATTTCTTCGCTGCGCGAGTGGATGGCGGAAATTGGCAAGCGCAGCAGCGTAGCGGTCTCCTGGATCGGCAAAGTTAAAACCAGCGCACAGATGTTGTCGCTGGTGGGGCTGTTATGGCGCCCTGACCGTAGCGTTGAGTATGCGGCTATCGGTCTGTTGTACATCGCGGCGGTGCTGACTTTCTGGTCAATGTTCCAATATTTGAACGCCGCACGTAACGATTTGCTGGAACCGTGATCGATTCGATGCAAAAATCGGCAAACGGCCGTGGTGGGTGAACAATTTTGTTGACTCATCACGTCAGGTAAGTAGAATGCATCGCATCAGACGGCAGCGATGATTTGCAGAAAGTTAGCAAAAAAATCAGTAAGTTCTGATGACGCGGGAATAGCTCAGTTGGTAGAGCGCAACCTTGCCAAGGTTGAGGTCGCGAGTTCGAGCCTCGTTTCCCGCTCCAAATTTTAGAAGGTTGGTTATTACCAGCTTTCAGCCTGAAAAGGCAAACAGAATACGGCGCGTTAACAAAGCGGTTATGTAGCGGATTGCAAATCCGTCTAGTCCGGTTCGACTCCGGAACGCGCCTCCAACTTTCCCGAGCCCGGGTGGTGAAATCGGTAGACACAAGGGATTTAAAATCCCTCGGCTTATGGCTGTGCGGGTTCAAGTCCCGCCCCGGGTACCATGGGAAACATCAGAATAATCAAAGCAATAAGCAGTGTCGTAAGCCGCCGAAAGGCGGTTTTTTTGTGCCTGAAACCGCCATTCATAATATCACTTCATAATATTCACTGTCCGCCGACAACCGGGACGATAGCTATTTTCCGGTTGTAGCGCGCAGTCTGTTCAACATTTTTATGCCCTGATATCGCCTGCTTCTCATAAATGTTCCCTTGCAAATCTGAGATTCCTTTAGCCTTCAGATCATGGAAAGTGAAGTCGAAGCAGAGGTGAGGGTATTTCAAACGAGCTTCTTCTTTGGCCTTTCTCCATCGACTGTTGAAACCGTCTCTTGTGTATTTATGTCCCGACGCCTGGTGCAGTACATAGAGGCTGCTCATTCCAGCGTTTAGTGGGAGGGCTTTAGCCAAATCTATAGCGGCAGCTAGACGATCAGACCATGCCTTTATCTGAGATACAGCTGTTTTGCTTTGCTTAATCAATATGCCTTCTGCAATAAGTTGGCTCTTTTTCATTTCCAATACATCGTTTTGGCGTGCGCAGCATAGGTAGGCCAGCTCCATGGCCACACGAACGACATCAGGAGAAATGCTGTATAGAGCGTCATACTCCTCATTCGTTATATATCGGTCACGGCCAGTCTCTTTGAACTGTTTAACCCCTTTCGTTGGGTTACCCTTCACATAACCACGTTCATATGCCCAGCGGAAGACTCGGGACATGAATGCCTTTTCGCGGTTCGCCTGAGTCCTGCTTTTTATGCCTCGCTTATCGAGATATTTTCTCACATGTTCCGGTTTAATATTATCTGGTGGCATTGCACCAAAAACCCCGATTATCTTTTTCGAGTATTTACGATAATCTTTCTGCGTTTCTACTGCTAATTCAAAGAAATCACCGGATTTGAAAAATTTATCAACGAGTCCTTCAAAGGTGGAGCCATTTGGCTTTTCTGTGATTAATGCCTCCCACGCAGCCCAAACTTGAGCCTGGGTACAGGTTCTATCACAGAGGCGTATATTTCCGCCTCCTTTGGGATGGTATTCATATGCAGAACGTCCGAGATAAACTCGTGGCGGCATCCATGAGTCTTCTTTATTCTTTCGTGCTCGAGCCATTAGTCGAGTGCTCCAAAGTCAGGCTGTGGACCGCTATCCACATTATTTAATACATTTCGATGAGAAAGAGGGTTATTGAAATGTGCCCATGTGGTACTCGGCTTCCCATCTTTCCTGGTGATGAAAAATATCCCTGAGGTTTTTAAAGCCTCGCACTGTTTTGATGCAATTTTATACCCTGTAATCCTCTCAATATCTGCTTCTGAAATGATCTCGTTTTCATCATGTGCTTTCATCATTCCCTCACACACCCGCCGCATACGGATTATCTATCGTGACATGTCACACAGTTATTTTTAAATCATGCCAGCCGTACGTCTGCCAGCATTCGGAATCACCGAGGAAGTAACACCCGGCAGGATCGCCGGGCAGCTTGTCTTTGCACTTCCCGCAGCAGCGTTCACTGAGCGCCGCCATTTGCTTTTTTAGTTCAGCGTTATCCTTCCTGATCAGCATCGTGATGTACTCGTCCATGTCGTACGGTTCCCGCTGTGGCCGGCGCACTGCGCAGTTCTCGCGTAGCATTTCCAGTTCTTGCTGGTCGAGCTTCAATTCGAACTTGGCCACGCCATCATTTTTTTGCCTTTCCCGCTGTGCGGCCTTTCTTTCAGCTGCTGTCTTTGCCATTATGAGGATCTCTAATAACCGTCCCAACTATCTGAATCGTCACGATTTCTATTTGAGATATACCGCGCGACCCCCGCTAAAATTAGTGTGTTTAGGATCAAAATAGCCACCGCTGGCCAACCGATCACTGGATATAACAGCATGACCGGGCTGGTGGCTATTGCGCTGATAATGAGCGTTTTCACGGCTTCATCTCCGGTGCTGGCGGGACGGTGAACAGAACTCGCTTCTCCCATCCCTCCAGGTTTTTAAGCGGCGTGTTAAATTCGTCATGGGTCACTTCCGCCCACGTGTATTGCTCTTGGCTGCCGTCGAGTATGCGCATCTGATACACAGGTACCGCCTCCCGTGCGGCCAGCTTTGTGAATGCGTCATTGAATCGTCCTTCGAAATGTTCTGCGCGCCGCCGCCAGTCACTCACTTCGCGCTCCAGCTCCGCGATGACACTATCCAGCGATGTTTTTTTGCGCCGTTCAGTGTCTAAATCTGCCTGAAGTTGAATAACCCATCGCGCCAGTTCGCCTTTCTCACCACTCAGTAACCGCAGGTTATCGAGCCGATATTTATCGATCATCACAACTCCCCATTTCGAAGGTCATCAGCGAAAGATAAAGCCTCTTGGCTTGCAGTAGCCCAATGCCGCTGAGCCTCGCGATCCGGGAATGAGCCATCACCAGCCCATGATTTGAATGCGGCAGCCAGTTTCTCTACGCCCCTGATCTCTGCCTCTGCGATGCGCTGATCTTTTTTAGCCATTGCCGTGTGTAATTTTTTCTTTGTCCACGCGACGTATTGCTTAATGGCGTCAGGGTCGGCGGAGTCGCAATCGACGAGATTTAACACGATTTCCTGCGCCAGCTCTTCCAGTTGCTTATTCATCAATCCTCCCAATACGTCAATTCTTCGGCCACCTGGTAATCAGCGTCTGCCTGGCACTGAAAATCCTCACCGCGCCCGCAATATTCATGGACGGTTATCTCTGCGTTCTCGCGACAAAATGCGCGGTGTCGCTTCTTATCCATTCCCCAACTTGCGGTGTTCTTGCGCCACGCTCTGTTGGCAAATTGCATTTGTGTCTTGCTCACGGTGTTTTCTCCTGTCCGGTAATGATCTGCACCAGGCGTTCAGCTGCCGCTTTTTGCGCAGAGACGTTAGCTATGACAGTCGGGCGCTCTTTCTCTGTATTCGCGCAGATGCCACCCCATGCTGATATCAGGAACAGATCTTCACGCTCCGCTGTCTCGGCATTAACGGCGAAATCGTCAATCATCCGTGACACGTCACGCGGGCTGTTATTTTCCAGCAGGCGGCTTACGGCATAACCGAAGGCGTTAATCATTACTGCGTGGAACTGGATGTAATCGCGTTTGTATTCGGCCTGATTCGTGCCATGGCGAATATCGCTGATGGCGGTGAAGTTAATCCACGCTTCCCAGATGGCTTCAATTTCGTCCTGTTGCAGCTGCTTGCCGCCAGCGTTGGCAAATTTTGCTGTGGCGTCACTGAGTGCCTTAAAGCTCACCCAGAGTCGGCTTTTGGCCGGCACCGCGTTATGCTCGAAATCAGTTATTGCAGAGAACACATCATGCGATGTTAGGAAAGCCACCATGCCCTGGGCATGTGCATCACGGCCGTTGTATGCCATGTTGATCGCTGCTGAAGGCTTCGATACGTTGTTGTTGATGTCAGAGAAGAACTGCTGGCGCGTTTTCAGGGGCAGCTGGTGGGTGAGCATAATCGGCACCATCAGTGACGTATCAGAATTGCGGCAAAATTCGCGGATGCCTGCTGCGCGGTGCTGCCCGTCGAACAGTTTAATCTCGGCGTCCATAGGGAATCGGACGACGCCGACGTTAGTGTTGCCGAACTCCTCGAATTCAATCTCCGAATCGCAGTTGCCAACCAGTGGTGGAACGATAAACGGTTCCTGATTCTCTGCCGCAGCAACCAGGTACTCGTAGAATTTTTTGACACGGCTCTGGTTAATTTCGCGCTGTGAACGTTCCAGCGTGTGGCCGACATTGTCAGATGCGAGCACGCGCGCCAAAGTGCGACCTGGAATGGTCATCAGAAGAGTGACCGTTTTCCCCTGCAGTCCACGGGATGCAGGGAACTCGAAAAAGTAATCGCCTACTTTGCTCACTTTGTTGTCTCCTGCAGCTCTGCGGCTACCTGCCGGCTATTCAGCTGATAGGCAATAGCCATTTGCTCAGCGTCGCCCATCGCGTCATGCAGGGAGTTATGCTTAACCATCGCGAAGCATGGCTGGTGGGTTTTCGGCAGGTAACCTTTGGTGCCTTTGGTCATGGCATCGATATAGGTCCGCACGTCACGCTTGCCGCCCCAATGCCACGGGCAAGTAAGCCCGCAGGTGCGGTATGCGTTTTCGAGAATGGAGCCATCAAAATCCGTTCCACGGAAAAACACGCGGGCACCAGGGTGCTGCTGGATCCATGATGAGAGATTAACCAGGGTCTGGCTCAGTGGCTCGCGATGGCCTGTCAGCGCTTCGTGAGTATCCTCGGATTGCTTTATCCACCATTTCTGGGTTTCGGCGCCGACAGTTCGGCCCTGCATTAATTGACCGAAAGTATCAACAAGGCCGTAAAAAGCCGTTTTTGAGTAGTCGGCAAGCTCCGGATCGCGAGCCACGTCAATGATTGAGTTTTGCACGCTGTCGATATCTTCAATATCAAAGGCAAATCCGCCAATTGAGAGGATCACAGCCGACGGCTGAACGTCCATTGTTTCTGTATCAATCGTGATTGTGTTGATCATCACAGCACTCCCCATTCGGTCAGCTCGTTGTAGCGCTCAATGAACATTGCGCGTGCCTGCACTGGCATCACTGGCGTGATCAGCATTTCGGCTGGCTCAATACCGGCAAGCATCGGCCATTCTTTTCCGTCGTCGATATCCAGCTCGCGGCGCTCGGTAGCAAGCATCACCAGGTCGGCATACTTAACGGCAATATCCATTACCAGCGGCAGACCAAAACGTTCACGGATCACCATGTCGATATGGCATTCAACCGCCTGGTAATCAGGCAGCATGCGTTTCAGTGGGGCGGGGATGTCTTTGCAGTATGCTTCAGTGGCATCATGCAGCAGCGCTTCCAGCGCGAACTCTGGCTCAACAATTTGGCTGCACAGAACGGAATGCTGCGCGACGCTGTAGAAGTTCGGCAGGTGGCCGGCAAAGCGACATTCATGCGAAAGTGCCTGGGCGATATCTTCAATGCAGATGCTTTCAACGTCCGGCGCCGCAAAGTTAAAGTGTTGGCCGGTAAATGTGGTAATCCACGACATACGTTATTCCTTCTCGCTGATTTTCGGCAAAGCGAAGCCCTGCCAGACCTGGCAATTTTTCGCAGATAGAAAATCGGGTTTTAGAAGGGGAGTCCGACAGCCCGCATAGCTGCGGATCCCGCGTTTCTCTCACAACTCAAGTGGTGCGCCGCGTCGGGGCTTATACTGTGTAAAGGTTTAAGGGGAAACCGGCACAGCGAACCACGTCAATTGTGAAAAAAGTGCGGCTGACACCAACCCATGGAACAGCCGCCAAATACTACACACAGCTTGCATTAGTTGCCGGATATCCGCGCTCGCTTTCGCTACGGTGGCCCCGGCAGGCCGCATTCATCACTATCAAAAAGAGCGGTACTCACCGTTACTGGCAACCTTCTCCGGGATTCAGACTGCCGTTGCCAAGGTGTTTAATATTTTTCTCTACCCGCGCTCTTTGATAGTGGCGCCCAGTCGGGCGCGGTGGTTGCAGCCTCATTAGTAAAAATAATTTTTTAGTGAGGCGAATGGGATCTCCATTTTTTCCGCTACCAGTCTTAACCCCATCCCGGCGCTATGTAGTTGGCGGGCCATTTCGATATCGGCTTCCGAATACTTTCGGCCGTGGTACGCGTCACCGCGTTTCCTAAGTTCAATCCCAACAACGGCTGCTCGTGCCCCGATTGATTTTGCCGTTCTGCCGAGCAAATGACCGATCTGTTTGGCAGTCAGGGTGCTGGCATGGTCTTTTAGAACCTTATCCTCTGCTGCACTCCATCGTTTCATGCTGAAACCCTCATTCGTTCAGTCTGTTTCGTGCGCCCCGTAGGGCGCGGTGGGTGTTAATAGCCGCGTTTTGCTTTGCGGGAGTAGAACAGCGCTGCTATTGCTGCAAATCCATCTGCACGAAGTTCACGGTAGAGAACCATGTCGTAACTTTTCATCGTGTAACCCTCTGCTGTGTACCTGGTTAGCGAATCATCCCGATCTTCGTGTGCCTCGGGCGGCTACTTCGTGGGCATCCTGCCTGTTCGCTGTTGATGGATTTAATGTAGGATATCTGACATTTTATGTCAATGATGTTTTGTAGGTAATCTTACATTTGCGTTTTTGGCTTTTGTCCGCTGGGGTAAGGAAGGGTATGGAGGAGGGGAGAGGGCACAAAAAAACCGGCGCTATGGCCGGATTTTAGGCTTAAGGTAAGTAATTTAAGAGATGATTATCCAAAGTTTTTAATAATAAAAACGGTAATACCAATGGCTAAAACTAAAACGAGGACTCTTTTCCACTCAATTTTAGTACCATCACCCACGGAGGAATCCGATAACGATGGGAGCATGGGAGCTGGCTCAACCTCACTTCCACAATGCTTACATTTTGATGCTTGTCGCTTAATCGGCTCTGCGCAGAAAGGACAATCTCTCAAATCACTGGAAGAAATTTCGATAATGTTACTATTTTTTGCTGGAATTATAAGTACATGAATAATAGCTACTATAAAAAGCAAAAATCCGTATACCCACCAACCGGCGAACGATCTTCCTTTACTTTGTGCAATAAATGCGGGTATTAGCCCGAGTAATGCGGCAATAACAATAATTCCCATTTCTTAATCCTGAGAGCTGTGTAGTCATTAATGATAATAGATAGTTAAAGTATGGAGTCTGTTACCGTATCGTTATCTACATGTCGTGATGCTTTCAGGATTCCGGCTACATACTGAACCTTCTGAACCTCAGCACGAGCCATGGTGATAGGGCGATGGTCTTGGTTGATGCTGTTAAACTGGTACTCCCCATCTCGGGTGTAGTTGAGCACTTTGATCATGTTGTGGCCATCACTGGTGCGCACAAACACTTCATCACCAGGGTGGACGGTGCTACCTGGTTCGATCAGCACGAACTCTCCTGACTGAATGCGAGGCCACATGCTGTCGCCTCTGACTCGTAATCCATAAGCATTAGGGTCATCGCTATAAATTTTGAGCCATCCACCACGGTATTCGACCATGTCGATCATGCCATCAACTCCTAAAACGGCATCACCAACTACAGGGACTAGCCCTGGCCGAACCTTGCCTACATATGTGATTTGTTCGTTGATATCTCCGCCATCCAGCAGCCAACCAGGATTGCAGTTTAGAGCAGCAGCAAGCGCCTGAAGGTTTTCACCACCAGGTTTATAGTCACCAGATTCCCAACCTGTGACTGTGACACGGTTTACCCCGACTCGCTTGGCTAAGGAGTCTTGAGTCAGCTTCAACTCTTTGCGTCGAGCTTTAATTCGATCATTCATTTCCATGTAGGCAATCCTACCATTTAGTAATGTAGGATTCCTTGACTCTTCAATGTAAGATATCCTACTATCGTTGTGTTCTATTCCCCTACCATAGAGACCGTTATGAAAAAAGATGATGTTATTTCCTACTTCGGTGGGGTTGGCAAGACAGCCAAGGCATTGGGTCTGTCGCATGCCTCCGTGTCGGGGTGGGGTGAAATCATTCCCAAAGGCCGGGCTTTTGAAATTCAGGTGCTGACCAGTGGCGAATTACTTGTCGATTTATCCCTTTACAAAAAGTCTACAGCCCCAGCGGCTTAACCAAAACCACAACAATCGGAGAAACATTGTGGATAACAAAGACTTCCCAACCCAGAGCGATATCACGGATGCAATGCACCGTTTGATCACGTCGTTCGCTGGTGGATATGAATCCATGGCGCAGGAGCTGGCGCACGATGGTACCCATAACGCGCTGCGTAACCGCGTCCGCCAAGTCGGTGGTCAGGTCGTGCCAATGGGTATGGCCATTCAGATGGAGCAGATCAGCGAGCGCACAGATATCACCGAAGCGATGTGTAAGCGCGCTGGTGGTGTGTTTGTGAGGCTACCGGAAGTTGGCCAGGTGGATAACGAAGAACTGCTGATCAAGTTCAACGAACTGATGGCGGCGCTGGGTGTGTTTGCCAAGGCGCACAACGACTTTACCGCCGACGGCGTGTTGGACGGCGACGAAAGCAAGAAGTTGAAAGCTAAAGGTTACCGGATTCAGACGCTGGTGGCGGAGATCTACGCCGTGACAGTGATGATGTTCGGAAAGGGTGACGCCCAGGATATGCGGTCCCGGGCGTCGGCGCATCAATTTAACGTGTGAGAGAAATTAACGCATGAACAGTTTACGCAATTTTTCGAGTGTTCCGCAACTGCGTTGCCGGCCAGTGTCCGGTGGTCGTAGTGCTGCGGCGTTTTCGTATGAGCTGAATGTACAGGGCTGCTGGATTTCCATCAACCACAGCTATGCCGCTTGGGTTGTGGGTAATGGGAAATTTTTAGCAGGAGGTTCTGCTGCATGAGTACGAAACTGACCGCATACGTGTGGGACGGCTGCGCGGCGGCAGGGATGAAATTATCAATGGTTGCCATTATGGCGCGCTTGGCAGACTTCTCTTCAGACGAGGGGCTGTGCTGGCCGTCAGTGAAGACGATCGCCCGTCAGATTGGCGCAAGCGAAAGCACAGTGAGTGCATCTTTGGCAAAGCTGGAAAAAGAGGGTTGGATAACTCGTCAGCAACGCAGAAAAGGCAACCGTAACACGTCAAGCATGACGCAACTGAACGTTGAAAAGCTGCAAGCCGCGGCAAACTCTCACCCTCCAAAATCTGAGGTGTCAAAATCTGAGGCATCAAAATTCGATGCATCAAAATCTGACACATCAAAATTTGACCCATCAGAATCCAAGAAAAAAGGGCGTTTTGACCCTCCAGAATCTGGATACGATCCGTCAGTAAATTCAAAACAAGATCCATCAGGTAAAAACACTCTTTGTCAGCCTGCTGTGCAGGCCGACCCGGAGGTGTTGATCACCGACCAGGCGAAGGACGTTTTAAAACACCTGAATCTGGTGACCGGCTCCCGCTATCAGACCTCGAAAAGCTCACTGGAGAACATCCGAGCACGGTTACGTGATGGGTTCACTGTCGAGCAACTCACGCTGACCGTCGATTACATGACGGCGAAGTGGGGCAACGATCTGGCGATGTCGGATTACCTGCGCCCAACCACGCTATTTGGACCAACCAAGTTTCCCGGATACCAGCAGTCAAGCACTGCATGGGACAAGAAGGGCCGGCCAGCCTGCATCAATGGCAAATGGCAGACCAGCACGAATCACCGAGTAACCCCAGCCACTGGCGCGATACCGCCGGGTTTCAGCAATGGCTTACCAGCAGGAGATGATCATGATGGCTTCGCAAACTGATGTGATGGCGCGCCTGATGGCGCTTAAGCCGGCGCATGTAAAACCGCTGTTCAGCACGGTGGAAGGCTGGAAGAAGTTTCAGGCTGAAGAAGCCATGAAGTCTAACCAGCAACTGACGGACCGGAACAGGCAGGCACGGATGGAAAAAATCATTGGGCGGTCTGGTATCCAGCCAATGCACCAGAAATGCTCATTCAGCAACTACAGCGTTGAATGCCCAGAGCAGCAGGCGGCACTGGATGCAGCCAAAGGCTTTGTGGCTTCGTTCGGCAAAAGTCATGGTGGCTTCGTATTTTCAGGGAATTGCGGTACTGGGAAGAATCACTTGGGCAGCGCCATCGCGAAGAACCTGATCAAGCGTGGCCACTCGGCAATGGTTATGACCGTATCTGAGCTGTTCGAAAACCACCGAGCCACGTTCAGCAAGGACAGCCCTGTGAAAGAGGCCGGTTTGCTCCGTGATCTCTGCAATATCGACCTGTTGGTGTTGGATGAAGTTGGGCTGCAGAAAGGCTCCGAGTACGAAATCAATCTGCTGACCAATATCGTTGATCGTCGCCAGCTGCAGCTGAAGCCCACGGGCATGCTGACCAATAAAAACTTCGATGAAATGGTGGCGATGATCGGCGAGCGAATCATGGACCGTCAAACCGATGGCGGCATTTGGGTGCCATTCACATGGTCCAGCATGCGTGGCCGTAAGGGGATGAAATCATGAAAAAGTTGACGATCGACGTTGACGTGTTTGAGAGCGAACGCATCAACAGCGGGATCCGCAAATTAGTTCTGGCCGGCCTACTGAAAGACAACCCAGAGAATCAGATGGGGCGAGTTATTCAGGCTGCAGCTGGTGCCAAATGGATGACGCTGCGCGAGCTGGAGAGGACCGTATTCATGATGTTCTTTGTGGCGGATACCCAGGCAGCCATCAGCGCGCGGCTTCGTGAAGTTAACCCAAAGGTCCATGGTTTGGTGAAAGAGCGCCGGGCAGTCAAGGATCCAGATACGGGCAAGCTGGTTTATTTCTACCGGCTGGTGGCTGCAGAGGAGCTGGTGGCATGAAGTATTCGCTGATTTATGCCGATCCGCCATGGAGCTACAAAGACAAATGCGCATCAGGGAAGCGTGGCGCCGGGTTCAAGTACCCGACAATGAGCGTTGCCGATATCTGCCGGTTGCCGGTGTGGGATCTGGCTGCTGAAAACTGCCTGCTGGCGATGTGGTGGGTGCCAACGCAGCCGGAGGAAGCGCTGCAGGTGATGCGCGCCTGGGGATTCCGACTGATGACGATGAAGGGCTTTACATGGCACAAGACGAACCTGCGCAAAGGCAATAACGCGCTGGGCATGGGCTGGATGACGCGCGCCAACAGCGAAGACTGCCTGTTTGCTGTACGCGGGAAGCTGCTGCAGCGCCATGACGCCTCGATCAGTCAGCATGTGACAGCAACACGCATGGAGCATAGCGCCAAGCCTGATGTATTCCGGGAAAAGCTGGTGCAGCTGGTGGGCGACGTACCACGCATTGAGCTGTTCGCCCGGCAGCAGGCTGATGGTTGGGATAGCTGGGGTAACGAGTGCGATCAGTCAGTTGTGCTGGTGCCGGGAAAGGCGGAGGTACCAGCATGATCCTGACGTTGCCATTTCCGCCAAGCGTAAACGGCTACTGGAGAGCGCCTAACAAGGGATCTCTTAAAGGCCGGCACTTGATTAGCGATAGGGGGAGAAAATTCAACAGTGAGGCGCTGGCGAGCATTCTTGAGCAGTTAAACCGTAAGCCGCGGGTGTTAACTTGTGATTTGGCCGTTTCAGTGGTGTTTTACCCACCGAGCCGCGCAAGGCGGGATCTGGATAACTACTTCAAGGCGCTGTTTGACGCGATGACGAAAGCGGGTATTTGGCTTGATGACAGCCAGATCAAAAAGCTGTCTGCGGAGTGGGGACCAGTGACGAAGGGGGGGAAGGTGGAGTTGCGGATCAGTGAGGTGGGCGTATGAGGGCATTGCTCAAATCGATCACCGTACCGGAGCTGGGGCAAATCATCCTGCGACCTGGCAAGGAGTTGCTGCCTCATCTGACGGGTCGTCTGTTGGTCTGCCGTGAGCCGAGCGAGTTTGCAAAGTTGCCATCTGGCGCGCTGCCGGCACCAGGGCAAGAGCTGGCTAACGATCCGCGTTTTACACCGTTCTATCAGCATGAGCGCGTTCTAATTGCCGCAGGGGGGATCAATTCGTTGGAGCACTGGGTTTCTCTGAAGCGTAGCTGCCAGATTGAAGGGGACCACACCCGCCACATGACGACGTTACGCTACGACAACAGCGCGATCAGGCTCTGCGAAGGGTGCGACAACCGCTTACGTGGGCAGTCTATCGAGAAATTACAGATAGTCGCTGACGCCAACAGAGCGGCATACATTCTCGAAACTGTGCGATCTCACTTCCTGCTCGACCAGGGGCATCAAGTGACCATGCCTGAGCTGTGCTGGTGGGCGGTGATGCGCGGTGTCGCTGACCTACTACCAGACGATGTTTGCTCTGCCTCTCTGCGCCTGCCACCAGCGAAGATCCACACCGGCGGCCGGAAAGAATCGGAGATAACGCACACGCCAGCGGCGCGCCAGGTTGTGGCTGAGAAGGTGAATAAAGCGGCAAAGACGCTGGTTATCGATCCGGAGCCGCCTAAGTCTTTCATGAAATTCCCAAAGAGGGAGCGCTGGGAAAGCAAGCCATACCTGAAGTGGGTTAAATCGCAGCCGTGCGCCGCTTGTGGCGGGACTGCTGATGATCCGCACCACATCATAGGCCACGGGCAGGGTGGCATGGCGACAAAAGCGCATGACCTGTTCACTATCCCGCTGTGCCGAAAACACCACGATTATCTACATCGTGACATGTCACGATTTGAAGAGGAGTACGGAAGTCAGATAGAGCTGTGGTTCAAATTTATGGACTGGTCATTGTCGGTCGGTTCAATCAAATAACGTGTGAGATATGGCGCGCCGGTATGCGGCCGGCCGCCGGGAGAAAAAAGCATGAGAGATATTCAGTTGGTGCTGGAACGTTGGGGGCAGTGGGCAAAAGATAACAGCGGGGTGGGGTACTCGCCGATCGCTGCAGGTTTTAAAGGGCTGTTGCCGGCAACAGGGAAAAGCAAAGATTCCTGCTGTGATAGTGATGGGCTGATCATTGACGGAGCGGTGGGGCGCTTGAAGAAGGTCAGGGATGAGCGGGAACTGGGGGTAATCATGCTGCACTATCGCTACGGGGTATCAAAGTCAGAGATAGCGCGCCGCTGGAAGATATCTGAGGGTAACGTTCGGCAGAAGCTGATGATGGCAGAGAGCTTTATCGAGGGATGCCTAGCGATGACCGGGGCCAGTTTGGAGATGGATGCGTGGACGCATAAATCAGAAATTTCAAAGGTGGCGTAAGATTCTGCTTTTCGTTACGAATTTCACGGGCTATTGTGATAAGAGTGGTTACGTAGTCACGTAGCTTATCAGCTTTCAAAACCTCGCACTGGCGGGGTTTTTTTGTCATTATATACGAGAGCATATGATGACAGTTGGTGATTAAGATGAGTTGGCTTGGGGTTCCTTTTTTAATCGATGTGAATGATATTGTTACTAGCAGTTCCTTATACATAAACCAAATTCCAAAAATTGAACTAGATTCGGTTTTTGATTGGCGTACTTTGATTGCTCCAATTTTATCTGCAGTGATACCAGCGGCTATCGCTGCTTACGCCATTATGCAGCAGAATAGAACTATAAAATCAGAAAGAGAAACTCAGAAAAATATAGCAACTGAAACCATTAGGGCTCAAATAATTGCATCTGGTAGGCAGGAGTGGATTAATAAATTTTCAGATATAATGTCTGAGTTTATATCACTGATAGAGCCGTTAATAGATGCGAGGAAAGAACTAGCCCTGCATTTTTCATACCTTGATAGCATTTCAAAGCAAGGTCAGGATACCCTTCTTAAAAATAAGAATGTTTCTGAGGCGTTCACATGTGGTGTAAATGATTTGAAGGATCGACACAAAACGCACTATGAAGTAAGGCAACAAATAAATGCAAGATTATCACGACTAAAGATGATGATGAATCCTCAAGAGGAATCTTGTATAAAAATAACAGAAATAATGGACGCTATAATCAATGACGTGTACGATTGTAAATATGAAAATAAGGAAGAGCTATCTGCTTTACTTTTAAAGGTAAAGTCCAGTGTGACCATGCTGACAAAAGAAACGCAAGCTTTTCTAAAATTAGAGTGGGATAGGGTTAAAAATGTTGAGTTATAAAAAATATAGCCAAAAGCCTACTAATTTTTGCTGCGATAGTGACGGTTTTCATTGCAGAAAAGCGTAAAAAAAGGCCCGTTAAGGGCCTTTGTTCATTGTGTCATTTGCTCTGGTCGGCAATCGTATAGTGCCGCAAGTTTTTCGCGGGTTTTTTTTTGTGGTTTTGAATCCACGGATTCCCACTGCGAAACGGCTGATTGTGTGGTACCGAGCCGTTCGGCTACCTCATATTGAGATAGCCCACGGTGAATACGCCAGGCGGCGATCAGGCTGACGTCCTGGTCAACCATGATTGATACGACATCATGAGGGATCACTTCGTCGTCGTTGTCGCCGGCACGGTATGGAACGTCCGCCCAATCATTACTGATGAGGCGTTCATATTCATCGATTGGCAGTACAACATACTGCGGTTTGCCTGCCACATCGTTAATGTATTGAGGTTTTGACATATTTCATTCCGGGTTGCTAAGAGTCGCGGTTAATGTCACCGAGGAAACTGGCGGGTTTCCCCGCCTTAGTAGGTTGTCGATGTTCTGCGCTTTACTTCCTGAATCGTGCAGATAACCGGTTCGCCATTTTCAATCTGGAAGATAACTCGGTAATCCCCGACCCTCATACGGTACTGGCTGTCGCTGCCTTTAAGCTTTTTGATATCAAGCTCAACCGCTGGGAAGGTGGTTAACTTACCGACCTTATCCTTAATGGCTTTCCGGTATCTTGTGTCTATCGAAATCAACTGTTTGGTTGCTTTCTTCGTCCACTGAACCGTTACCATGTTTCCTCGCTTGTTAAAGAGCATATCCGCTTGGGATGATTAGATAATAAGTTAATTATCTAATCATGTCAACGTATAGCTAATTATTTATCTAATGGCTGCCTCTGGGTGGCCTTTTTTCGTTTCTATCACCCGGAGACCGGGATAAGCCCCGGCAAGGGGGAAAGGATGAAGATAATCATGCCTGACAAAATCGCCACAGCGGTCGGGTATTGCTCATCGGGCGGCCTCATTTGCTGGGGTGGTATTGCGCGTTGGCTGCATGACCTCGACTGGAACCTGATCGCCGTCGTTGGCGGCTTTGTTATCGGCGTGGCGACCTTCGCCGTTAACGTCTACTTCAAAAATCGACAAACGAAGGCATATGAAGCTGCGCTAAAACGTGGGTATGTGACTGCGCCGCCGCAGAAGGACTAACCATGAACTCAGCATTGAAAAAGAAGCTGGTGGCTGCGGCTGGTGGTGGAGCTCTGGCGATCGCCGCAGTTTTAATCCCCAACTTCGAAGGTGTGGAACATCAGCCATATCGTGATGTGGTTGGAGTTCTGACTGTCTGCTACGGGCATACCGGCAAAGATATCATGCTCGGGAAAACGTATACCGAAGCCGAATGCCAGGCTCTCCTGAGCAAAGACCTTCACTCGGTGGCACGGCAAATTGACCCGTACATCAAGGTTGATATACCGGAACACACCAGAGCTGCTCTGTACTCGTTCGTCTACAACGTCGGCGCGGGAAACTTCAAGACCTCGACACTACTGTACAAGCTGAATCAGGGCGATACGCAAGGGGCTTGCGAGCAGCTGCGTCGCTGGACGTATGCCGGCGGCAAACAGTGGCGCGGACTGATGACCAGGCGTGAGATTGAGCGCGAGGTTTGCACCTGGGGGCAGCGATGAGCATCAGCTGGCGAACGATGGCTATAGGCCTGCTGCTGGTGGCCGTGGTAGTCGCTGGCCGCATAGCCAGTTACTACCGGGATAATTACCTGCAGGTGCAGAAGCAGGCTGAACAGCAGAAAAAAACGCTGGCGCAGCAGGCCGGGCTGATTACCACTTTGCGCGCGGATGACGCCCGTAATCGCACAATGATGGCAGAACAGCGACGCAGAGAGCAGCAGCTGCGCCAGCAGGGCGAAATTTACCAGAGGAAACTACGCGATGCACTTAAAGGTGATAAGTGCGGCAATAGCCCTATGCCTGCCGCTGTTGTTGAGCTCCTGCAGCAGAACACCGTCGCCGGCACGAGAACAGGTGATAAGCCTGCCCCCTGAAACAGTATTCGCTACGTGCGAGCAGCCAGAACTGCAGGGTAACACTTGGGGAGACGCCGTCAGCTACACGCTGGCGCTTCAAACCTCACTGAAAATATGCGCCGGCCAGGTGGCCACGCTTAATCAATGGCGGGAAGCCGCCGGGAGAAAACAATGAGCGAAGCTAAGCCGCAAGACGGCAGCACCGTGAAGGGATACCGCACCCTGACCGCCGACGATATCGCGCAAATGAATGAACTGAAAGAAATCAGTCGTAATTTTTGCGAGCAACTCGACCTCGAACGCACACACCTCTCCATGGAGGTGGTAGATGTTGGCTCCCTGGAAGATGCCAGCCGCAGTGAGGCAATGCGCTGCCTGGCTATCGCCCGCACCAAGATGCAGGAAGCCTGCATGTGGGCCTGCCGTGCGGTGGCTAGGCCTGATGCTGATTGCTAACTGACCGATAATAATTCCCCCGACAAGGAATGAGACAGTGAAGCCTAGCAGGAGGTGATCACGTCTTGGCAGCCGGAAAGACGGAAGTGGCGAAGCAACCCCGTGAGGTGTGGCAGCTGCTGCGAATCGACATACAGCCCATCGAGCAATCAAGGAAAAATCAATGACCTCGCTCCTTACGTATCTGAACTCCGTAATCATCACTCTTTTTCTTATCGCTGGCGGGTGGGTAAAGATCCGCAATTATTTCCGCGCAAAGGCTCAGGCCAAAGAGCAAACCAAGGCTAAAGCCCGGGAGGCGGCAGAAAAGGCGAAGGCTGATGAAATTGAGGCCGCGGTGCAGGCCCGGATGAAAGCCATTCAGGCGGACTCGTCACCGGTAAAGAACGCTGAAAGCACTGAAGACATTTCTCAGCCGGTAGGTTAAGCATTACAACAGGCATTCGACGAGTGCCTGTGATAATGCAATCAAATATACTCATCCAAAAGGCAATGAAATGAGGTTTTTATGGATGAGAAGGTAGCAGCACTTGCCGCTTTGCAGTCTGCACAGGATTCAGCAACATGGGCATATTGGGCCATGATAGGCACATGGTTCTCTGGAATAGCAACATTTTCAGCAGTTTGGATGGCTTTATATCTTGCAAACAGAAAGCCCAAGGCCATAGTGAAATGTAGTGTTTCCAGATCACTGTTTTTTATACAAGATGACTTCGGACTTGATACAGAAAGAGGAATTCAAATTAAGGTGGTTAATCAAAGCCTCCATGCGATAACGATTTCATCAGTTGAATGGGAATATGGCGGTGATAGTGTAATTGCAAGTTACTTTTCAGACGTTAAGTCACATAAACTCCCTTCAAAGTTGGAGCATGGCGAAGAAGCTAGGTTTTGGATTCCTCTTTACCCTGATGAAAGGAACTGGCTGGAAAGGGTTGCTAAAGAGATTAGGGAACAAGGCCGAGACCCTGGCAAGGTTATTTGCTCGGTAGAACTAACAACCGGAGATAAATTTAAAATTAAGCCAGATAACGAAATAATTACTCTACTAAAAATATGTTAAACAGCTGCCTCGCTAATGCGGGGCTTTTTTGTACCTATTTTTCATCACAGAGCGCCTATCAGCCGGGTGCTGTGTAATGAGCGATAGACAAAGTCATCACCGGCACCCACCGCGCACCCAGCGCACTGGGCGGCTGGTGGCTTTTTTAATTTGTAAACCACTACCACCACCAATAGGAACACGCCATGTATACAGTAAAGATTGTTACAGCTAACCAGAACGAAATCCTTCACGCGGCTAAAAGCCTCGAATGGAAAGCTGCCGAGAAGACCATTTATGCCGATGAACATGCCGGTGAATCGCTGACGATAGCATTGCTACCTGGTGATACCGCTTATGTGGTAAACGGCAATAACCGGACGGTGGCCACGTACACCAACCCTGCAGATCATTAAGGGAACGCTATGCAGGTGATTATCGACGGTATTCAATATGAGCCTGCACAGCAGCAGGGATCATCACGGATTGGCATTGCTATCACGACCCACCAGCGGCCCGATGTTCTGAAGCGGGCCATTGATCAGCATATTAAGCATCTTCCGGCCGGCGCGCTGGTGGTCATTGTTGATGATGGCTCGATACCAGCAGCAGCGGCTCCTGCGGATATTAAACTTATCCGGCATGAAAAGTCGCTGGGGATTGTTGCATCAAAGAACGCAAGCCTCGAAGCGTTAATGAACGCCGGCTGTGAGCACCTATTTCTGTTTGACGACGACGCATGGCCTATTTCTGATGGATGGCATGTTCCATATATCGAGTCCCCTGAACCCCACCTGGCGTATCAGTTTCTCGATCTATCCGGCCCTCGCAAGCTGAAAGATATTGCCGTGCTTTATCGTGATGATCAGCATGTGTCTTATACCGGGCAGCGTGGTGTAATGCTGTATTACCACCGGCGCGCTATTGAAACGGTTGGTGGATTTGACCCGATTTATGGTCGTGGTATGTACGAGCATTCTGATCTTGCTTTACGTATCCATAATGCCGGGATGACGACGTGGGCGTATGCCGATGTTACGGGGTCTGAAAAGCTGATCCATTCGCTCGACGAGCATGATGCCGTTGTTCGTTCAGTTCCCAAAACTGACAGACAGTCGCTGGTGGAGCGTAACGTAAAGATCCACAACGGTCGGCGTGATGCTGGCTATACCGGTTATGCAGAATACCGGCAAAAGCGAGATGTTGTGATCACGTCGTTACTTACCAGTGAGCCTGATTCACAGCGCGGAACGCGTATGACACCAGACCCGCTGGTGCTATCGACTTGGGCTAAGTCAATTTCCGGCGCTGCAGCGGTGGTGCTGGCCGATCAGCTGACAACGCCGCCTGCCGGCGCCATGCTGGTTTCTGTGCCTGATGTAGCAATGAACGTATATTACCGGCGCTGGCTCCACATCTATCAATACCTGCGCGATCACCCGGAGTACCGGTTTGTGTGGTGCACGGATGGAACTGACGTTGAAATGCTACGCGAACCATGGGATGACATGGAGCCTGGCTATGTATATGTCGGCTCCGAACCAAAAACCTATGGTGATACGTGGGCAAAGGCAAAGCATCCCGAGCGTCTCTACCAGGACTTTATCGAAAATAACCGCGGCAGCGTGATGTTTAATGCTGGTCTGCTGGGTGGCTGCCGCGAAGACGTTATGGCATTTGCTCACGGTATTATTCGCCTGTATTACCGCATCGAAAGTTATCGCTTCTGGAAGATGGAGCAGGGTGCTAGCGCGGTCGGAGATATGATGGCCTTTGGCATGGTTGCCAAGTCTTTTGGCGACCGCGTCGTCACCGGGCCTCGCGTCCATACCGTCTTTAAAATGAACGGATTGGGGAAGGAGTACGCCTGGTGGAAACACAAATAGCCTTTGTGGTCGTTGGCCATCATGAGCGACGTGAGCAGGCCGCAGCATTAGCTGGCTCTCTGGGAGCTCATCTGCTGATTGATGAGGAACACCACGGCGCCAACTGGAATCACCGGCGCGCGATGGAATATGCAGCCAAGCAGAGTCAGCGTGTCGTTGTTCTTGAGGATGACGCTGTTCCGGTTGCTGGCTTCAGCATGGTTGGTCAATGGCTGGATATGTTTCCCGAGCACCTGATCAGTTTCTATCTTGGCACCGGCCGGCCGCCACAGTATCAGATGGAGATCGCCGTTAAGTTGATTGCGGCCGACAGAACAAGGCAAGACTACATCGAAATGCATCGCCTGATCCACGGTGTCTGTTACAGCATGCCGCGCCAGCATATACCCAAAGTGCTTGCAAAATGGGATAGCAAAAAAGCTGCGGATTATGCTGTCGGCGATGCGTATGGCGGACAGGTTATCTACCCGTGCCAGTCGCTTGTTGATCATGCAGACGGCATTCCCGTTGAGCGTGCTAAGGATGGCTTGCCCCGCAATGAGCGCCGTCGCGCCTGGAGGTTATATGGCTAAATTGACAACGTTACAGCCACGATTGAAAGCGATGGATACCCGGCGCATAAAGCCTGTATACGGTGAGAAGCGCCGGGTAAGCGGTAGCGCTCGATATAACATGAAGCGTCAGATCTACGTCCGCGACGGTGGTCACTGTTGCATGTGCGACCGGGTTGTTGACCTGCACGATAGCGAACTGGATCACCGCATCGCTTTACAGTTTGGGGGCAATAATGATGCATCGAACCTCTGGACATTATGCACCGAATGCCATGCCGGAAAATCAGCGCGTGAGGCGTCAGCAGGACAGCCTGACGAAGAGGCATTGAAGCATCAGGTTCCATCGGGTGACGAGTCGAGCCGCTTCATTGCGTTTTGAGTGAACCTGCCGATTCAGGTTTGTGATGGTTTCATGATGAAATCACTTCATTTGAAATGATAATTATTATCAAATAGGCCGGGGGGGGAGGGGGAAAAAGTAAACCTCGATCCCCACGGACACCGCGCCCCCTCTCACGCGCAGAAAAAATCCCCCTTCAGAGGTGTAAACATGTTAACAGGACAGAAGCGCAAGTTTGCCTTGGCGCTGATGTCCGGCTCCACTCAGACCGCCGCGGCCATTGAGGCTGGGTATTCTGAGAAATCAGCTCGGTCGAAGGGCTCGCAGCTGGCTAAAGACCCGGGCGTCATCGCGTTTATGGAAGAGCAGCGAGGAAAAAGCGCTCACGCGTCGCCGGTTTCTGATAGTGCCGCTGCTAAAAATCGACCCACCGAAAACGTCACCTACGACGATCCGCTCGATTTTCTCAAGTCAGTAATGAACGACCCGGCAAAAGACATCGACACCCGAAAGGATGCCGCAAAGGCGATGTTGCCTTATATCCATCCGAAAAAAGGCGAGGGCGGCAAGAAAGATGCCCGCAATGCTGCGGCAAAAGTGGCGGCAACTGCCAGCAAATTTGGCGCGATGGCGCCGCCAAAGCTGGTTGTCAATAACAAGGGGTAATTATGGCGGAATGGACAACAGCCTGCTTGGATTGGGAAAAGAGGCTGGTGGATAGAACGTCGATAATTCCCCCACCGATTTTTGCTGACCAGGCCGAGCATGCACTGAGTATTTTCAAGGAACTCCGAGTTTCGGATCTTCCCGGTAAACCAACGTTTGGTGAGTGCTCTGAAGAATGGGTTTTCGACTTTGTAAAGGTCATATTTGGAGGGTATGAGGCTGAAACTGGCCGACAGCTTATCCGGGAATATGGGCTGCTTATTTCCAAGAAAAATACAAAATCGACCATCGCAGCAGGAATTATGCTCACCGCGCTGATCTTATGCTGGCGTGAGGATGAGGAACATTTGATCCTGGCGCCGACAAAAGAGGTTGCTGATAACAGCTTTAAACCTGCAGCGGGGATGATTCGTGCTGATGAAGAGCTATCTGACATGTTTCAGATTCAGGATCATATCAGGACGATTACGCACCGCGTTTCACGTAACACGCTGAAGGTTGTGGCGGCTGATACTGACACCGTTTCTGGCAAGAAGTCCGGGAGGATCTTGGTTGATGAACTCTGGGTATTTGGCAAACGACAGAACGCAGAGGCCATGTTCATGGAGGCTTTGGGCGGCCAGGTTTCTCGTAATGAAGGATGGGTAATTTTCCTGACAACCCAGAGTGATGAACCGCCGGCGGGAGTTTTCAAAGAGCGGCTTGACTATTGGCGTGATGTGCGCGATGGGAAAATTAAGGATCCAAAAACGCTCGGTATTTTGTACGAGTTCCCGGAAAGGATGGTCGAAAACAAAGACTATCTGCTGCCAGAAAACTTCTATATCACCAACCCGAATATCGGGCGTTCTGTCAGTGATGAGTGGATTGAAGATAACCTGCGGAAAAACCAGACAAAGACAGACGGAACGTTGCAACAATTCCTGGCTAAACACCTCAATATAGAAATTGGGTTGAATCTGCGTACCGACCGATGGGCTGGCGTAGACGTCTGGGAGCAACAAGCCCGGGTTGTTACGCTGGATGACATTATCACGCGTTCTGAGGTGGTGACAGTTGGGATTGATGGCGGTGGCCTTGATGATTTGCTGGGCTTTGCAGTCATTGGCCGTGATAAAGAAACGCGAGAATGGCTGTGCTGGTGCCATGCATGGGCGCATAAGATAGTTTTTGAACGACGTAAAAGCGAAGCCTCCAGGCTCCATGACCTGAAAAAAGCCGGAGACCTCACGATTGTTGAGTTTATAGGCCAAGATACCGATGAGCTTGCCGGTATCGTTGCTCGTATTTACGAAGCCGGCCTGCTCGACAAAGTCGGTGTTGACCCGTCTGGCGTTGGCTCAATACTTGACGCGTTGACCGTTGAGGAAATCCCTGCAGATGATGTAGTTGGCATCAGCCAGGGCTGGAGGTTGGGGGGAGCGATCAAAACCACCGAGAGGAAGCTTGCCGAAGGCGTCCTTATACATGGTGGCCAGCCATTAATGACATGGTGTGTGAGTAATGCACGGGTTGAGCCAAAAGGCAACGCCATCCTCATAACAAAACAGGCCAGCGGGAAGGGCAAGATAGACCCGCTGATGGCCATGTTCAATGCAGTCTCGCTGATGGCTCTCAATCCAGAAGCGAAAAAAAGAGACTACCAAGTATTTTTCATATGACAACAACGTCAGCAACAGACCCGCTCCGGCGGGTTTTCTCGTTTCTGGAGGTCAGTAAATGACGCTTAATCGCGCATGCACCCTCATGAAAGTGAAAGCGATCAACGAGGATGAACGGGTTATTACCGGCATCGCGTCTACGCCTTCACCTGATCGAGACGGTGACATTATGGAGCCAGACGGCGCCAAATTCCGCAGCGATACCCCATTTCTTTGGCAGCATGACCGGTCACAGCCGATCGGCAGCTGCACACCACGAATGGTGAAAGAGGGATTGGAAATCACCGCGAAGCTGGTGAAACCGACTCCGGATATGCCTTCGCTGCTTATTGCCCGTCTCGATGAGGCTTGGGCGTCGATCAAGTCAGGTCTGGTTAAAGGCCTTTCTATCGGATTCAGGCCTATTGAATACGCCTTCATTGATGACGGCGGTATCCGTTTTCTTTCCTGGGATCTGCTGGAGGTATCAGCAGTCACCATTCCGGCAAACGCCGAATGTTCTATCCAAACCGTTAAGTCATATGACCGCCAGTTACTCGCCGCGTCCGGCAAAGATAAACCGGTGGTTAAGGCTAATGCTACCGCTGGCGCTACAGCAAAAAAATCAACTGAAATTAAAGGAAAAACTATGAATATCGCAGAGCAGATTAAAAGCTTTGAAAGTAAGCGTTCGGCGCTGGCGGCATCCTTGGAAGATATCATGTCCAAGGCTGCAGAAGAGGGCCGTACCCTGGACGTTGAAGAAGAAGAGCAGTATGACAACACGTCATCAGAGGTTAAATCTGTTGATGCCCACCTGAAGCGCCTGCGTGATATGGAAGCTTCTTATGCAGCAACGGCTAAACCGGTGAATGCAAAGGCTGCAGCCAGTGGCACCGTTAATACTGTGATCAACAATGCACCCGGTATTATCCGTGTTGAGCAGAAGCTGGAAAAAGGTATTGCGTTTGCGCGCTTCGCTAAATCTTTGGCAGCCGCCAATGGTAGTCGCTCAGAAGCGCTGGAGATTGCCCGCAAACAATACCCTGATGATGCAAAACTCCATCATGTGTTGAAAGCGGCCGTAGGGGCGGGTACTACTACCGATCCGGCATGGGCCGGCGCGTTGGTTGAGTACCAGGAATATGCGCAGGATTTTGTTGAATACCTGCGTCCGCAGACCATCATCGGCCGATTTGGCCAAGGTAATATCCCGGCGCTGCGTAATGTTCCATTTAATGTGCGCATTCCTGCGCAAACTTCGGGCGGTTCCGCAAACTGGGTTGGTCAGGGTAAGGCGAAGCCACTGACCAAGTTTGATTTTGCATCCATTACTTTCGGTTTTGCCAAAGTAGCGGCGATTGCGGTTCTGACTGATGAACTGATCCGCTTCTCCAATCCGGCAGCTGATGCGTTGGTGCGTAACGCACTGGCCGAAGCTGTTATTGCCCGTTTGGATACTGACTTCATCGATCCAAACAAAGCTGAAGTAGCCAACGTTTCTCCGTCGTCTATTACTAACGGCATCGCAGCAACACCTTCTACTGGCAATCCAGACGACGATGCCGCCGCCGCCTTCGGTCAGTTTATTACTGCAAACCTGCAGCCGACAGGTGCCGTCTGGCTAATGTCAGGCACTACCGCTTTGGCTCTTTCACAGCGTAAGAACGCGCTCGGTCAGAAAGAGTATCCAGAAATGACACTGCTGGGCGGTACTTTCCAGGGCCTGCCTGTCATTGTTTCTCAATACGTCGGTGACCTGCTGGTTCTGGTTAATGCCCCGGATGTCTATTTGGCTGACGACGGTGGTGTAGCTGTTGATATGTCGCGTGAGGCTTCTCTTGAAATGCAGAGTGAGCCAACTGGCGATAGCACTACGCCGACGCCGGTTGAACTGGTATCAATGTTCCAGACCAACAGTGTTGCGGTTCGTGCCGAACGTTGGATTAACTGGAAGCGTCGTCGCACAGCTGCAGTAGCCGTTATTACTGGTGTTAACTACAGCTCAATTCCATCCAGCTAACACGGGAGGGCGGGGGAAACCCCGCCGTTTTGCATGGCAAAAATCAGGTACCTACAGCGCACACACGATTCAATCCCTGGGGATGAAAAAAACGTGGATGATCAGTGTGCCAGAGTGCTGGTGCTGCTGGGCAAAGCTGAGTACACCGGTATGAAGCGTGCTGGTGGTCGTCCGAAGAAAAATAAGCGTGTGGGGAACGGCTGATGTGGAATCCTTTTCGTCGCAAAGAAAAATCGCTGCAGCAGCCATCCGGGCAGGGAAATTGGCAGAGAATTTTCTCGTTTATCCATGAGCCGTTTTCCGGTGCCTGGCAAAAAAACCTTGAAATAAATGACAAAACCGTCACTTCGTTCTATGCGGTCTTCTCCTGTATTTCATTGATAGCCAGTGATATTGCAAAGATGCCGGCAGGCCACCAACGCCGGGATTCTAAAGGGGTGTGGCAAGAACAACGAACAGGCCGTGTGTCAGCCCTGCTTAAAAAGCCGAATGCATTCCAGAACAGTATCCAGTTTTTCGAAAGCTGGGTGAACTCAAAACTGTGCCATGGCAATACCTACGTCATGAAGATCCGTAACTCTGCTGGCTCCATTGAAGAGCTTAGGATTTTGGATCCGCACAAGGTTACCCCGTTGGTTGCGGACGACGGTTCAGTTTTTTATCAGATCAGCCCTGAAAATATTAGTGGCCTAACCGAACAGGTCACTGTGCCGGCCCGGGAAATTATTCACGACCGCTTTAATTGCTTATTTCACCCCCTGGTTGGGCTGTCGCCGATCTATGCTGCTGGTTTGGCCGCGATGCAAGGGCACCATATCCTTGAGAATTCGACATTCTTTTTCAAAAATGGTGGTAAGCCGAGCGGTGTGATTGAGGTACCAGGCACACTGAGTGAGGAGAATGCAAAAAAAATAAAACAGGCTTGGGATAGCGGTTATACCGGTGAGAACGCCGGTAAAACGGGGATACTGAGCAATGGCGCCAAATATGTTACCACTGTTGTCTCAGCGGCTGATGCTCAGATGGTTGAGCAGTTGAAAATGGCAGCAGAAATTATCTGTTCAACGTTCCATGTCCCGGCGTACAAAGTGGGTGTAGGGGAACCCCCATCATTCAACAACATTGAGGCACTTGAGCAGCAGTATTACTCACAATGTTTGCAGATCCTCATTGAGTCCATAGAAGTTCTGCTGGATGAAGCGCTTGAGCTTGAAGGAGATGCAGAAACAGAGTTTGACGTTAACGCATTACTCCGTATGGACACTGAGCGCCGGATCAAAACATTAGGCGAGGCGGTGAAAAATACCATTATGTCGCCCAATGAAGCGCGCAAAAAAGAGAATTTACCCCCTGTTCCTGGCGGTGATTCTCTTTACTTACAGCAGCAAAACTTCAGTCTGGAAGCGCTGGCACGGCGTGATGCTTCAGAAAATCCATTTGATAGCCCCTCAAAGCAACCTAGCAGTGAGCCGCTGGCTGATGACGGTAAATCCTTGTCTCCTGCTGAGATGGTGGCGGCAAAAGCGATGATCAGGGGAATTATGAAATATGAATGAACGTGAATTATCTCTGATAAAGGCCATCAGCGAGGAGTTTGGGGCGGTAATTAAGTCTATGCGTCAGGAGTTTACGAGTGAATTATCCGCTCAACAGCTGGCGTTTGAAGAGAAAATTACCGAACTCACCCTATCTATCGCAGAACTGAAAGAGGCTCCCGATATTGAGACGCGGATCGGTGAGGTCGTTGGCCGTCTAGAAATTCCCGCGGCACCGGAGCTGTCGGACATTAAATCAATGGTTGATGAGGCTGTTACCGCGGCGATGCCTCCGCCGGCGCAGGATGGACAGAGTATCACCGTTGACGATGTACGGCCGATGCTCGAAGAGCTGGTGAACACTGCTGTTGCAGAAATTCCGGTACCGGTGGCACCGGAGGTGCCGGACATAAAGTCGATGGTTGATGAGGCTGTTACCGCGGCGATGCCTCCACCGGCGCGCGATGGTGAAGATGGTCGTGATGCCCTGCAGATTGAAATATTGCCAGACATTGACGCGGAAAAGAGCTATCCGCGCGGAACATATGCCACTCATAGCGGCGGGCTTTGGCGGTCATTTGAAAAGACCGCAGGCATGCGCGGGTGGGAATGTCTGGTGGATGGTATTACTACAGTTGATATTGAGCAGGATGATCATCGCCACTTTACTGTAACAGTTGAAAGATCCTCAGGCTCCAGTACCAGTAAGTCTTTCGATGTTCCCGTTATGATCTACCGCGGGGTGTTTAAGTCCGGTGCTGATTATCGCCCAGGAGATACGGTGACGTGGGGCGGTTCATTGTGGCATTGCGATGAAACTACATCTGATAAACCCGGTGAAACTGGCTCCAAAGGGTGGACATTATCAGTGAAGCGAGGCCGTAATGCGTCCGCTGGCGGGAGATAAGCCATGATTGAACTGGTAGCCCTTGAAGAAGCGAAAATGCATCTGCGGATTGATGAGGATTATTCCGATGCCGATCTGACGTTGAAGATTCAGTCCGGTAGTGCTGCGCTGCTCGCATATCTGAAAGACAACAGAAAATTGGTTGTTTCGGATGATGGAAAGCTGATTGATGGTGAGCCTTTGTACCGGGTTAAGACGGCGCTGTTGGTATTGCTCGGGTATCTTGACCGTAACCGTGGTGGTGAAGAAGAAGATAAGCTGAAACAGGGAGAACTGCCGTTCTCTGTTTCGATGCTTATTTACGATCTGCACTGCCCAACAATTATGTGAGGGCTTATGGCTTGTGAAGGATGTCGCCGGCGCCGTGAATGGTTAAAAAAGTGGACGAGGATTGCCTATGAACGAGCAACAGGTAAGCGAATTGATAGTAGCGCTGCGGGAACAAACGCAGGCGCAAAAGGAGCAGACCGCAGCGTTAAACCTCCTGGCTGAATCTAATAATGCACTCTGCAATCTAATTTTGCAGACGTTGATGGAGGAAGGGGAGCCGTCAGAACTTGTTAGCGATCTGCGTCCAACTTATCTCAATGGGAAACCGATAGGGTAAGAATTATGCATGCAGGAAAACTGAGGCACCGCATTATTCCTCAAAAGAGGGTTTCATCCCAGGATCCTGTTACCGGCGAAGTTGTTACGCAGTGGGTTAACCTCGTCAATTCCACTTCTGACGGCGGTATATATGGGGAGGTCGTTGCAGCATCGGCGAGAGATTTTGTTGCCGCCCAGGCATTCCAGAATGCCGTAACAACAAGGATAAAGATCCGGTTCCGTGATGATATTTTCCCGCAGTGTCGGATCCTCCATCGCGGGAAAATTTATAACGTCGAGGGCGTTCTCCCAGATCCAGATAGTGGGCTGGAATACTTAACGTTGCCGTGTTCGGATGGGGTGAATGATGGTTGACCGCATTAATTATCGCCTTACTGGTATCGACGAATTTCTTGGAAAGCTTGATTCTGTTAGCTATGACTTGAAACGAAAAGGCGGCCGGGCTGCTTTGCGCAAGGCTGCAAATGTGATCGTCAATAAGGCGAAAGATAATGCGGCGCGTGTTGATGATCCTGAAACCGGCCGGCGTATTGCTGACAACATAGCATTGCGCTGGAACGGTCGGGAATTCAAGCGAACCGGTAACTTGGCTTTTCGAATTGGTGTTCTCCACGGAGCCGTCTTGAAAAATCACCCGGACAAAGCCAGGAATGCACCGACCCCTCACTGGCGGCTCCTTGAGTTTGGTACGGAAAATATGCGGGCGCAACCTATTATGCGGCCGGCGGCCGAAGAGGGAGCCGTTCCTGCGATAAATACGTTTGCTGTCGAGTATGAGAAATCCATTGATCGAGGCATTGCTCGGGCGAAGAAGCGAGGTGTAAAACCATGATGGCACCGATCTTCGCTATATGTTCCGGTAGTGATGAAGTAAGGGCATTGCTGGGTAGTGAACCCGTCCGTTTATACCCGTTCGGGTTGCATGACGATACGGTCATCTATCCATATGCCGTGTGGCAAAACATTTCTGGTGATCCAGAAAACTATCTTAACCAGCGTCCCGACGCTGATCGCTACTCCCTGCAGGTGGATATTTACGCAGACACCGCCGCGGGGTGTGTAGCCGTTGCCCGGGCATTACGCGATGCTATTGAACCTCATGCATACATTACCCGCTGGGGTGGACAGACGCGTGATGCAACCACAAAGCGGTATCGCTATTCATTCGATGTTGATTGGATAGTCAGACGCTAATCCTCCTTATTTTCAACATGCCGGCCTTGCGCCGGTTTTTTTATGACCGGAGAAAACTTATGTCTGTTCTGACACAAGGCACGCAGTTCTACGTTCTCGCTAATGGTGTTGTCAGCGAGGTTGAATGTATTACATCTTTCACGCCGGGTGGAAACCCCGCAGATCAGATTGAAGATACCTGTTTAAGTGAGCGTAAAAGCCGAACTTACTTAAAAGGTTTGCAGACTCCTGGCCAAGCATCAGTAACGCTGAATGCTGATCCTAAAAATGCCAGCCACTTAATGTTGCATCAGTTGGCAGAGTCTGATGATGAATCCAAGTTGACCTTTGCTCTGGGATGGTCTGATGGTGAGTCTTCACCATCTATTGCCGAACCTGGCGATCCTGACGCAGTGGATGGTCTACTGCTTCCTTCTGACCGGACGTGGTTTGTTTTTCAGGGATATGTCAGCGATTTCCCGTTTGATTTTCAAGCCAACGCGGTGGTCACCACCACTGCAACTATCCAGCGTTCTGGCCCTGCTGTGTGGATCCCCAAAGCAGAGCAAACCAGTTAATCAAGCCGGGGTATTTCGCCCCGGCAATTCATATTTAATGGTGATGAAATGATACTTACGTTGGATGCTTTGAAAGAAAATGGAGCCTTTACCGGCCGACCAATCGAAAAGAAAATTTCGTGGAAACAGGGTGATAAGGAGTTTACCGCGACGGTTTATGTTCGTCCTGCTGGGTACCATTCGGCAAAATCTGACATCCTCTCCCATGGTGGTAAGAACGATGCTATCGCTGGCCGCATTGCTGCATCAATCTGTGATGAAAGCGGTAAACCAGTTTTCACCCCTGAAGATATTACCGGCGAAGCTGATCCAGAACGTGGCGCGCTTGATGGTTCACTCACTGTTGCATTGCTGGTGGCCATTCAGGAAGTTTCCGAAATGGGAAAGACAGCGAGCTCACCGGAGAAGAAGAAATCTGGTGCGAATTAGTGCTTAACGGGATCGGGGGGAGAACTATCGCGGAAGCCCAGGAGAGGATGAGTATTAACGAGTTCTGGCTATGGGGGAAATATCGCGATAAGTATGGCGGTCTGAACCCGATCATGCGTACTGAGTGGGCTGCTGCACTGGTTTCAAGCACGATTGCAAATGTGAACAAGGGCAAGGACACACCGGCGTTCAAAGTCACTGACTTTGCTCCTCACATTAATGAGAAGCCAGTAACGCTTGATGATGCCATGGAAGAGTGGAGGTAATTTACTCATATTTAATATGGGGATAACCTAATTTGAACATTTCCACGCAAGGCGTTAGGATGTTTCCGATTGCAATCAAAGGAAACTTTAAAATGAAAAAGGTGTTGGCGTTAGCCTTGGGGGCTCTTCTACTTTCTGGGTGTACTGTGCGTGTTGCTGATATGACGGTAGCAAGTACGAAAAACTACAACCTTAATGGTGGGAAATTTGTTACTGGCAAAAGGGTTACTGCCGAAGACAGTTATCCCGTGGTGATCTTCCCTCTGGGGATCCCTAACGTAAAAACAGCGGCAGACCGAGCCATTGAGAAAGACAAGTGTGCCGTTGGGTTGACTGATGTAGTGGTTACTCAGCTCAATCATGCTTTCCTGTTTGGTAAGATTGGCCTCCGTGTCGAGGGCAACTTGATCATTGATAGAAGTCAGCCTGGTTGCGAAAGCGCAAGCTGATTTATCACCTTTGTGACGAACCCCGCCCCGGCGGGGTTTTTTATTGTCGGAGTCGGTATGGCCAGCAAATCTCTTGGTACTTTGACTATTGATCTTGTCGCCAAGGTCGGTGGGTTTGTTTCTGGCATGGATAAGGCTGAAAGAGCGTCAGATAAGTGGCGCAAGCAAGTACAAAAAAACGTCGAGGGAGCGAGCAAAGCATTAGCTGGGATGGCTGCTGCTGCCGCCGCTGCTGGTACCGCCGTTGGTATCGCTGGGTATCAGTTGTTGAAGTCTACATCTAACCAGATGGCTGAAGCTGATCGCTGGGCAAAATCATTGAATATGTCAACTCAGGAACTGCTTGCATGGCAATTTGCAGCTGAGAAGGCTGGTTTATCTGCCGATAACATGGCGGATATATTTAAAGATTTAGGCGATAAAATTGGTGATGCAGTATTAAATAAATCAGGGGAAGCTGTAGATGCATTGAATGCATTAGGACTATCTGCTGATAAATTGTCTAAGGTATCACCAGATAAGCAGCTGTTGGCAATAGGTGAAGCATTAGGGAAGATAAATACCAACGCAGAGAAAACAACCATACTTGAAAGTATGGGTAACGATCTTTCAAAGATGTTGCCGCTGTTTGATAATAATAACGAGAAATTAAAGCAATTTATCCAGTTATCGAAAGATTATGGTGTTGCCCCTGACCCTGATTCAATCGATGATTTGGTGAAAGTAAATACCCTTTTTGAGAATATGGAGTCTCAAGTTAAAGGGTTAAAAATAGAGATTGCTTCAGGTCTGGCTAAAGTCGATTTATCCCCATTGCAGGGCTCTCTTGATAAACTTCAAGATGTTTTGACTGACCCTCAGGTTTTGCAGGGCATTGTTAATCTCGTCAGTGAAGTTGCGGAGCTTGCCGGGTGGTTAGTGAAAGCTGCTGCATCTGCTGGTGATTTGGCTGTTAAAGTGTCGGCAAGGCATCAGGGCGTCTTTGGAACATTTTCGGATAATAATGTCCCTGCGATGCAAGAACGTATAAAATTTTTGCAGATGCAGGCTGATAACGCTAAACCCGGCGGGACATGGCTTGGTAATATCCTTGGTAATGATGATAGCTTGGAGCATTATCAGACGGAGATAGCAAAGTTACAGGGACAAATCGAAAAGGTAAACAATAGCGCCAGAGGTGCAATGAAATTGCCTCTTGGGCAGGCTACCATTGGTAATGGAGAGTATTCTCTAGGAAGTGGAGAATCGAATGGTAAACCAAGTGCACCTAAAATACCCAAATCATCTGGTTCGTCTAAGGCTATCGAGAGCGCATTCAAATCTACTGAGCAAAGCTATATTAGGCAAATTGCATTAACTGACCAATTAAATGGAAAAACCAAAGAAGCGACAGAACTTGAAAAATTACGGTTGGATATTTCATCTGGTAAGCTTGTTGGTATTAATAAGCAGCAGCAGGCCAGGCTAGAAGGTCTTGCCGCTGAAATTGATAGATTTAAGCTTCTGGAAAAATACCAGGGTCTTCAGGAAGAGCTATTAACCCCGGAAGAGAAACTTCTCGAGTCAACGCGTGAGAGGGTAAAGCTTCTCAAGGATGCCAAAGATGCTGGACTGACGAATGATGATGACTATGCCAAGGCTTCGAAAGCCATTGCCAATAACGCTTTTGAAAAGGCGCCGGAGTTTGGCGGCATTGATCCGATGTTCGGTGGCCAGCTCGGTGAGCTGAGAAAGGTCGATAAAGCTCAGGGAGAACTTGAGGAGTGGTACTCAACGCAACTCAATATGCTCGATGAGTATCGCCAGTCACAGTCTGAACTCAATGAACAGTGGGACGCAAAAGAACTCGAACTGCGTAAGCAGCATGCAGATAGCCTACAATCTCTCAATGACCAGCGTAACCAGCTGATGCTAAGTAGCGTCAGTGATGGGCTTGGCTCAGTAGTCGATGTCACTAAATCTGCTTTTGGTGAACAGTCGGCTATCTATAAGGCGGCATTTGTCGCCCAAAAGGCTGCGGCTATCGCTCAATCGGCTATTGCTATTCAACAAGGTATTGCAATGGCTGCTGCTAACCCATTCCCTCTTAACCTGGCTGCTATGGCCTCTGTTGCTGCGGCAACGGCAGGTATAGTTTCAAACATATCTGCGATTGGCATGGCTCACGATGGATTGGATAGTGTTCCAGAGACAGGTACCTGGCTGTTGCAAAAAGGTGAGCGTGTTACCACAGCCAAGACCAGCGCAAAGCTGGATGCCACGCTTGATCGAGTCGGCAAACAATCCGTATCTGGTGTAATGCCCGTTAATAATATCGTAGTGAATGGTGATCCTGATAAAAGCACTATTCGCGCGATAGAAGAAGCTGTTGCCCGGGGAGAAAAACGGGTTTATGGCCGGGTTACCGGGGATGTAGCAACAGGGCGAGGTGATATGTCAAAAGCTCTTATGGCGGGATGGAACACCAAACGGAGGGCCAGCTGATGGCGTTAACATCCAATATCAATTACCCGCATGACTATTTACCCATGGCTTTACAGGAAGGGTATGCGTTAAAGCCAATCAGTCCGTTGCTCCGTACAGATATGGTAACCGGACGCGCGCGACAGCGCCGGCGATATACATCAACGCCGACACAAACGACGGTTTCCTGGTTGATGAATGACGTACAGGGAATGACGTTTGAAGCATGGTTTAGAGATGCATTATCGGATGGTTCTGCATGGTTCAATATGGTGCTCCGTACCCCGATCGGGGTTAAACCGTATCTGTGCCGGTTCACCGATATTTATGATGGCCCGGTATTGACCGGCGGTAAATACTGGCAGTACAGCGCCACGCTTGAACTCTGGGAGCGGCCTATTCCTGATGCGGGATGGGGCAACTTCCCTGAATTTTTAGCGGGGCAAAGTATCATCGACATGGCATTGAATCGGGAGTGGCCAAAAGCATGACGATATTAAATCGGTTCTATGCGTCGTCTGGTTCTGAGGTGCTGATAAAGACACTGGAGGTTAAGGTAGGGGATTCCACGTACTGGTTAACCAACGGCTGGGATGATATTACGGCAACATTAGAAAATGGTGTGCAGGTTACGTTCGAGGCGTGTGGCATTGAGTTATCGCTTCCGGCAAGAAATGCGGATGGAACCCAGGATCTAAAGTTTGCCATCTGTAACATCGACGGGAAGGTTTCAAACACGATCCGGGCTGCTCTTGATGGTCAGGAGATTGGAACGCTCACATATCGGCATTATCTTTCGACCGATTTGTCGGCCCCTGAGTCACCCCCTTTTACCCTAACGATAAAATCAGGCTACTGGACGCCGATAGTTGTTCAGATCACCGCAGGTTATATGAACGTGCTTGATTCTGCGTGGCCGCGGAACCGCTATACGCTCCCTGACTATCCGGGACTTCGGTACATTTCGTAAGGACTACCCTATGTTTGATCCTGATAAATACCTTTCAGTTACCTGGCTGAAGGGCGGTCGTACTTTTCCTAATCTCGACTGCTTTGGCATCGTTAATGAAATCAGGCGTGACCTGGGGCTCACTGTTTGGCCTGATTTTGCCGGTATCACTAAGGATGGTAATGGCCTCGACCGAGCCGCGCGATCTTTTATGGGTGATCTTAATAGATGTGAACCTTGCGAGGGAGCCGGCATCGCCTGTTACTCAGGGAGTGTGGTAACGCATGTGGCGATCGTCGTCAATATCGATGGTGTGTTGCATGCTGCGGAATGTAATCCGAACTCAAACGTAACGTTTTTGCCGTTAACACGTTTCATGCGCCGTTTTGTAAAAGTGGAGTATTACCAGTGACGATACGCGTTTACCCTTCCAGACTTCCTGGTGATCCGCTAGAGACTCATGAGCATAAGGCCATGACGTTGCACCAATGGCTGGTGGGCAACGTGTCGGGGTATGAGGCGGATATGCGTCATCCGATCGTTGTTGAAGTGAATCATAAAGCCATCCCTGCAGCAGAATGGCCGCTTTGCTACGTTAAGCCAGACGACGATGTCCGTATCTATCCAGTTCCGTATGGTACTGGATTGGAAATCGCTGTGTGGGCAGCTGTAGCAGTCGCTGTGGCATCGGCAGCTTATTCATTGATCATGATGTCGCAGTTAAGTAAAGACGGCATGTCTTCGACGGCAAACGGGGATTCACTTGATCTGACGCCGGCAAAGGCGAACTCGGCAAAGTTGGGGGATCCGATACGAGAAGTGTTAGGGCGGACTCGAGTCTTTCCTGATTACCTTGTGCAGCCAGTCAGCCGTTTTGACAAGGAAAACCCGCAGATCTACAGGACAGAAATGTTCCTGTGTATTGGCGTCGGCAATTTCGTTATCAACCAGTCATCGATAAAAATCGGCAATACCCCGGTAGGAAGCTTTGGCGATGACGTCAGTTTTACGATATACCCGCCGGGAGCGGATGTTAGCGCTGATCGTCGTACTGAAAATTGGTATTCATCAACAGAAGTTGGCGGAACAACGTCAGGAACTGCCGGCCTTGATCTGGCATCAACCGGGCCTGATTCGGTAAGCATCACCGCCGACGCTATCAGCGTATCCGGCAACAGCCTGACAGTAGTCGGCGGAACGACTGATGATAATGGCGATGCGGTGATCCCCGACTCCTGGGTTGTTGGTACTGATCTTACTATTCAGGTTCCAGATACCTATACCGTGGCAATAGAGGGCGGCAGCAACGTTATTTATGGTGATTTTGCGGAGCTAAAACCTTCTGTTGGCCAGTCCGTCTCTGTTACGTGGAATGCCACCAGGCTGGATTTGTTCATTTCTGCCCATGAGCCTGGCAAGCCTGCAATACCGGGTGAAGGGGGGAATGCCGCCAGTATTACCGCATCTGCGGCGCCAACGACTTATGACTTCAGCACTACGCCATTGTCCTTTACGTTGACTTGGGGAGGGGCGAGTTACGTAATTTCGTTGTCGGCAAACTATGTGACCATGTCAGGCTTGACTGATGAAATTGCAGATCAGCTTTCTGGTTCTGGTCTAGACGTCGTTGCCGTAGATACCAAGATTGTTATCAGAGAGAAAGAAAGCCCATTCAGCGGTAACAGCATTGGATATACCGTTTTGCCGGAGGTGCTCTTCGGCAGTGATCCAGCAGTTGTTGCCGGCACCGCATCAACGGGAGGAACGCCGGCAGTCAGCGAGCATATCGCGCTAGCATGGGGAAGTACCGGTGGCGATCCATTTGTTGGTATCCCTACGGGGCTACAGCGGATTGCCATTGGTTTAAAAGGGTACCATTTCCGTATTACGGAGATTGATGGTCTGACGCTAAGCGTTGAACGTCTGATAGAAAATTCAGATGGTTCGAAAACCGTTGATAGTGGATGGCCAGGATTTACCAGCCGAACGTTACTCGATTCCACGGTTACCGGCCTTAATGATAAGTATGACTGGATGGGGCCTTTCTTATGCTGCCCTGACAGCGAGAAAACCAGTGAAATTGAACTGAACTTCGTCTACCCGCAGGGACTTTGTGACGTAGGAAGTAAGGACGGCGCTATCCACTGGCATGACATTGAAATGACGGTTCAGTACCGATTATCCAGCTCTGAGGAATGGACAAGCGTCAAGATAAAGCACGGCAACAATACTGTTAATGAAGTCGGTTATACCGAAACAATCACGTTCCCGACCGCCGGTAATTATGAAGTGCGCATGAAACGTGATACGCCAGTCTGGGGAGGGACGACCCGAGAGTCTGTGCAATGGCAGTCGATGAGAGCGAAGTTATCGGAACGCCCAACAAGCTACCGAGATGTTACTACTATCGCGTTAACGATCCGCACCGGTAACCGACTGGCTTCCCAATCTGATCGGCGAGTGAATATGGTGGCTACTCGCCTCTATGATGGCCATACATCGAGGAGTATCAGCGGCGCCATATTCCACGTATTGAAAAGTTTGGGATATACCGATGACCAGATCGATTACCAGACAATCAATACGCTGGAAAGCACATACTGGACACCCCGTGGAGAAACGTTTGACTGGGCGGCCGGCGCTGACTCAACCAGCGCTCTGGAGGTTTTGCAGAAGATAGCAACTGCAGGGATGGGCTATTTTCTTCTCAGTGATGGTTTGGCATCCGTGGGTCGTGAAGGTGTAAAAAACTGGTCAGGGGTAATTAGCCCACAGGAACAAACAGAGGAGCTGCAGACCAGTTTTAAAGCACTTTCCCAAGATGATTTCGACGGGGTTGATGTCACTTACGTTAATGGGACGACCTGGGCGGAAGAAACTATCCAATGCCGGTTTGCAGATAACCCTACAGCGTTAAAAGTAGAGAGCTATAAGCTGGATGGCGTCAGTGATCCTGACAACGCATACCGCATCGGCATGCGTCGCTTAATGAAATACCGGTACCAGCGACTTAACCATTCGACGAGCACGGAAATGGATGCATTGTGCTACAACTATGGCGATCGGATTGTGCTGACTGATGACATTCCCGGAAGCCAGACAATCAGCTGTCTGATCGTCGAAGAGCAGCATGACGAAAATACGGTGCATATTCACGTTAGTGAGAAGCTTGATTGGGCGTTTAATAACCCCCGTTGCATCATACGTTTCCAGGATGGCTCTGCCTCATCGCTGCTGGTGGCATCACGCGTTGATGATTATACGCTGGCCGTGGATAACACGGATGATGTACGCCTTGATGAGTGGATTATGGATGATCCAGCGATAGAGCCTCCGCGGCTTATCTTCTGCTCATCAAGTCGCGTCGGCTACGACGGTATTTTCGACTCAATAGAGCCAGGATCAGACGGAACCACTCAGATCAAAGCCCTGCAATACACCCCCCTGATTTATCAATATGACGACGCCACTTATCCGGGCAACGTCCAGTAACTGACTTCCGCATTAACTAACCCGCTTCCGGCGGGTTTTTCTTTATCTGGAGTAGCAGATGACAACTTACAAAACCGGTAACCCGGTAGGTTCTGCGGATCCTCGTGACCTTTATGACAACGCAGAAAATTTTGATGTAGCGATGCTCGCTCCGGGCGCGGTGTGGGTAGACCGCCTGGGTAATGACCGAGTCTCCTGGGAAGGATTTAGAAGTCTTGTAGCTCCATTAGGCAAGGCAATGACTATGGAACAAGCTGTCGAAGCTGTCAGTTCGGGTGAAATACAAGAGGGTGGCTATGTTTTCGTTTATGCCGAATATCCGAAGATAGCGGAACAGTACAAGAATGTTGGCGGGAAACTGGTGAAGCAAGGGCCATTCATTGCCGACGGAAATTATATCAGGGAGATCAGCAACCGGACAGGCGGTATCTATACCGTCAACGCGGAAGATGGTCGCCATATTTTTGCGGATCCAAAAGGGCGTATGGCCTTGGAGATCCAGGCCGATGGGGCAAAAAATCTCTACGGCAATTCACTGGCGTACACGATGGCAATTGCGGAGAAAATGACGATGGGCAGCGTAGATCAGATACCGGCTGACGACTCTGATTATGTGTGGGGTATTGCGGGGAAAAATCAGCACACGGCTGTAGGGTTTCGCCGCTCAAAAAAAACGTTTGAGCTTTATGGTGTACCCATCACGACCCAGCGCGGGCTGATGCCAAATGATGTATTCAGTATTGGCGACTCGATTACCGCGTTCGGACAGGCGTCATCCGGCAGCAACGCAACCGGAACCATTTATCGACCGTTGATAAATGCCCAATGTTGGGCCGGCTGGGCAATGTTAATGACTGGCGGTCGTTATCGATTCGTGGGAATGTCTGCGACCGGTGGTTACACTGCGTCACAGATCCTGGCAACGCATGTGCCGAAAGCCATTGCTGCGAAGCCAACATTTTGCATCGTCCTTGCCGGACGAAACGATGTCGTGAAGCATATCGATATCGAGAATGTGACAATCCCCGCGATGACCCAAATTTATCAGCAGCTGCGATACGCCGGGATCATCCCAATTGTCTGCACAATGTCTGCTCAGTCCGGGAATACGGATGAAATGAATATTGCGCGCTACAAAATTAACGCGTTTTGCCGGGCTTATGCAGCTAAATATGGGTTGCCTCTAGTCGATTTGCACACAGCAACAACTGACCCGTTAACTGGTGAGTGGAAAAGCGGATACAACCAGGTGCGTTCTGACGGAAGCTTAGACCCATCGCACCCAACCCCTCTGGGCGCCCAGGCAATGGGTAAAGCAGTTGCAGATGCAATGGTCGAGTGGCAGGCACCTAATACCCCGCGTAAGGCGGTATCGGTGACAACGCCAGATAACAGCGACAACATTCTCCCAAACCCGTTGTTCATTGAGCATACGAATGGGGTTCCTGCTGGTTGGGAGGTTGATGAGTCAGGAACGTATAGCGTTGTTGATGATCCGGACATCCTGGGGAACGCATTTGTCATGACCGGTAGTGGTTCTTCAATTGCCGCAGGCCGCCGGACATTGCCGGTCATTGAGGGGCAAAAATACGGGTTTGGGGTAGAAGTCAAAATGGCGGCTAACTCTTCGAGCTGGGTGTCTTGCTATGTTGTTGCCGGCGCCTCCGCTGAGGATACTGCAGATACTGTCTACCTTGCCGGCATCCGGAACTGGAAATTATCAACCGATGGGTATGGATATTTTTACTTTGATTTCACGGCACCCAGCGGGTTTGACGAAATCACCATCGTAACTAAAGCACAAGACGGCACTCTGCAGATCGCGCAGGGTGGACTGTTCACCATTGCAGATACAACCGAGGTTTAAAAAATGCCGCTCTATATTGACCAAAGTGCAGACTATGACGTGAAGTACCCGCCGGCGTTTCCTGTTATGTCGATGAATGACCCCGCCAGCTTCGGTACCTACTCCATGGCATCGCGGCGTGACTTCAGCGGCCGCGGTAATGATCTGATCACTGCCGCTTCGTTTAATACCCAAGGCATGGTGGGAACGAAGGTTGGCTCCGCTGCTGAGATCCCCGTTGTTGAACCGGACGCACTCACCGTCGTTATGGCAATTAACCTACCTGCCAATCCGGCAGAGGCCCGGAACATTATTTCCACGTTATCACCGGCCGTCGCGCCGTGGGTAGGTTTCCGATTAACTCAGGGAACCAATGGCGTGGGAACCATCCGTGTTGCTACCGGTGTGACCGATCCGGCTTCTACGACCGGGCTGGATATTGGTGGGATTACTGGTGGATGGACGGCGTTTGCCTTCACCATCTCTGATTCGAAAATTGCATTTCTACGTGGTTCCGGCGCCAATGGAACGGCAGACATTACAGCCGGCCGGGCAAAAAGCGGTAACACTATCTTTCTGAATGGTGCACCGGCTGGCAGTCAGATCACCGACGGCGCTGATGGAACGTATGGCGGCGTGGCGGTTTATGAAAGGGAAATGACGCTGCAGGAAATGGCCGCGCAGATTAACAATATGCGCGTGTTCATGGCCACAAAGGGCGTGGTGGTGCCATAAGAAAGCCGGGCGATATGCCCGGCTATTTTTTTTGCTTATGTGTGTGGTAATCCCATTCGGCGTGCGCCCATATAAGGATCATGGCACAGCTGGAAATGAACATGACATCGGGCCAGTGGGGGAGTCCCGAGATAAGGGAAAGCGCAGACACAGCGGCGCCGAGTCGAACGAATGCTTTAATGAAGTTATTCATGCTGTTCCTGCAGTAAATAAAAAGCCCATGGGGTGTTGCCATGGGCATAGTGGGGGATAGATTCCCTGGTGCTGTTGTAGTTGGTCTGTGCTCAATTGTTACACGATTGGTAAGTTAATTAACAATTGGTTGTATAGATCGGTTTTATCGCATCGATCGGTGAAAACGATCAAGTTGTATAGACCGCTTCACTTATAGAGGGACAAGTTGACCCTTATGCTCTTGGATTGGCATCGGGAATAAAATGTTGTGAGCTTGGGGTCTATACTGATGGTCTTATTGGTTTCTAGATGATCCGGGAGAAAACATGACGGAAGAGCGCGCAAAGCAGATCGTTAATCTCATTGGCCAGATAGTGTTGGGGTTGGTCAAAGAGGGAAGGGATATTACCAAGGACAATATCCTGATGCAGCTTGAGTGGCGCCGCGGTGTGTTTGATGATTCGATATACCGAGAAATTTACACGCAAGCTATCCAGGCTATCAACGCTGATGTGTTGATACAGACGTATCCTGACCTCTATTGCCTGACAAAGCATTAACGTGGATAAAAAAGGCCCGGTACGGCACCGGGCTATCAGGTAGGCATATGTCGAGGCTATAACTGCCCTTAACGAAGAGTATAGATGGGGATAAGAAACCGTCAATTCAGCTGTCTACTGACCACTTCGAGGTCTTGAAAATTTAAACGCTGACCCTATCTAAAATTTGCTGCCCCGTCGCCGGCCTCGTAGTGTTCACATGGGTTGAACATCGGCAGGGGCAGCGTCTTTAGGTGGTGACCACATGGACAAAAATCCATGCATAATGTCGGATATTTCTAAGACTTTCAAATTGTTACCCTTGCCGCGAGGTGGTGACCACACCAATCTATTACCAAGATTTAATCCACTAGGTGCACAGCGTTGTTTTCTATGCCAGCCTCGATGTAATCGACGCGTTTCTGCAGTTCGTGGATCAACTCTTTAGCGACCTCCAGACGTATCATTATTTCTTGGTCTGGGTAGTCATTTTCTTTATCTGGGCATACATAGGACATCGTATCTACGAAGGATGACTGCAGTAACACAAATCTGCCGTAGGCACTGTGGTCTGTCTGGAAACCAGTTAAAAGCCGCATACCAATGATATCGTCTTTATGTGACATTTTCTTCCCTATGGATATATGCTGTTTGTATATACAGTATCCTGCTGTGATGGGGCGTCAATTTGTTCATAACTTTCGGATGTTCTATCTTATATGTTGTTGAAAGTAATAGAAAATTAATAACGAGTTAGTTATGAAGATTACATCTATCATATTGATTACAAACAAATACAACCACGATTTAAAATCCCTCGGCTTATGGCTGTGCGGGTTCAAGTCCCGCCCCGGGTACCATGGGAAACATCAGAATAATCAAAGCAATAAGCAGTGTCGTAAGCCGCCGAAAGGCGGTTTTTTTGTGCCCTTAAAACATCATTCAGAAAATGCTGTCAGTATCCCGGATGATCGTGCCGTTTGCCTTAAGCTCGCTTCCACATCATAGGAACAGGATGTTAAAAAGCGCATGGAACTACGGCTGCGTGTTTACAACGCCGGGAGCGCGGTTATCTGTTTTTCTTTCTTACCATCGTCGAGAGGCATTTTGCTATCAGGCCTACGGCAAAGCCGATAATGCCGATAAATGCGATATCCAGGCCGGCACCAAAAGCTAATGGCATCTCGCCACTATCGGTGCTGCCGGGGAACTCTACGCTGAGAATAGACATGGCGATGCCGATGATAAAAACGATGCCGCACAGGGAGTAGTAAAGCTTGACCATATAGTCCTCAGGTTAGCGCTCCCTACACGGGGAGCGATAAGCGTGATGTTGTTCAATCTGCTACGTTTGATCTGGTTGCCAGCTCACTTGGCTGTAATCAGTTTTCATATCGATAGGCTTCGGTGCAAAACAGCACGACGTCAGGAAGACGCCGTTGGATAGCGTCTTTGACCGCCACGCATTCCGAGCGGGTCGGGTAAACCGTTTCAGTAGCCAATAGTGCGTCGCACGCATCATAACCACAAGGGCTGACCAGCAGAACAAACCCGAGCAGGCTTCCAATCATTGCTGATACTCCAGGTTGGGTGATGGAGATTCTGAGCGATTGGTATGGTGGTAACATAATCAACCATGCCGGAGGTTTCAATGGTTGGTTATTGTACGAGGGGCTGTCGGGTTATCAAAGGTGGCTTATAACAATGTTATTTCAATAGGTTACTTATCGCCTGTGTAGTTATTAAGTCTATAGGCCGTGAGTTTAAAATTTCTTGATTGATGGTGGCCGCAGGGGGATCCGCGGCGTCAACACCGAGTCTTTTTACTCGCCGTTCCCAGTGTGGATTATATCAAGCGGAGATACCGATAAACCTCGGTGTCTTTGCCTGCTGGGTCAACATTCAGAATGATATTCCTGGGCCGCTGAGAGTGATGTTATCCGAACCAAAGTTAGGGTTTTCGCCCCTACGTGCTCGGATTTTTTCATCCTTGGTCGGCTTATGCGTTGCCGCCTGGTCTGGTTGTTCACCCGGCTTTTTCTCGCATCCAAAACCTTGGCAAACCGAGGGCGATGATAGTGATATTCCATCACTGGAACAGGCATTGAGTAATGCAGTCATCAGCAATATAACTATAATCCTAAAGTTCATTTGTCATCCATTAACATTGATTGAATAAATAAAAAATATATCACCCTTATGCTTTACTGGCTATCCTATTACGACGTGTTTTTATCTCGGATTGCCTATGTGGTCAGCCTTTGAATCCATAGCGATAATAATTATTTGTGAATGTGATAACGTGGCTTAACTGTTTATAAAGGGTAACGGCATCGCAGGCCAACCAGTAACATGGGTAATAATGCGTTAGAGATGGTGCCATGAGGCGTTTTTTATTGTCTGTGGAACGTCTGAGGCAAAAAAATCCCCTCGCAAGGAGGGGAAAGGCATCAACACCAGGGAAAATCTTTCACTGACGATGATACGGGAGTCTATATTTTCGAATTTGATTTATGTCAATGAATCTGTTGCAAAAATGCATCGGCAGTATGAGGTTTTATGCCGTATTGTATGTTGAATAAAGGTCGTTCCTGGTCTATGGCATGTTAGTGATAACGCGGAAGCTTGATGGCATGTGTCGTAAAGGTGTCTATGTCTTTGCAGACCACGGGGTTAGTGCTGCCGGCATAAAAAAAGACATGCAGATGCTTCTCGGGGAAGTACACAAGGTCATCGCCATTGCGAAAGCTGATTACCCGAAAAGGCGAGCCTTCCGCCGTTTTATTGCGTTTTACACCCGCCGCAACCTGAAAGTGGCGTTCAGCCCATTCCAACGTGGTCAGGCCATAGTTAAAGCGCGTGACCGTCATCAAGGCCCGTTCTGGGCAATCTAGGCGTAATACGCTTGCAGTGTGTCCCAAAACGGGTGTCAGGATGCAAATCAGGCTGGCTGTGGCGATATTCAATGTTTTTAACACGTTTCCCCCGTACAGAATAAATAGATGATGGCTTGGTGGGTCAGCCGTGTGGACGCGTGCTTCCCTGGTAAGGCGTCACCGTATGGTTCGGCTCAATCACCTTGCTGAAGAAGGCATCGGGATCGGCGCTGAATTTGAAGCGTTGGAAGCGGGTATAGGCGATGTGCGCAACATCGTAGGCTTGCCCGTCTTTGATTACGGTAACCGTATTTCCCGTTTTTGCATCGGCGCATAGCTGAACGGCCGTGATATGTTTGCCTGCCAAGTGGGTGAATTGGCATTGAGGATCGGGGGTGAAGGGGGCGCTTTCCTCCCTGGCGCAGGCGGCGAGGGTTGAGGAGAGGAAAATGCAGGTGAGTATAAGCGTCGCTTTGCTGCGCGGCATGGCCGGAGATCCTTCTGGTATTGTCGGTTATTGGATAAAGGATATAAAAATCAAAAAGAAGTAGCAGCCTTGAATGTGAAGGCTCTCCGAGTCTATCTCATGGTATGCGCTTGCTCTGGACAGACCACGCAGGTAAGACCCCGCGATTGCTTTGTGAGCGCCCGGCAGCGTTTTGGGTTTATGATTCGTCTTCTTTGTAATACAGTCATTAGGATACGCGTTTTCTCCCCATAGGCGCCGGACGCCTTTCCGGAAGATGATAATGGCTGTCGATCATAATGGATATATCACCACACCCTGTGCGGTCACCTTCCAACCTGCGTTTGGATGCGTTATTGATGACGCGGTACGTCAGCTGACGAAAACGCTGGGCGGCGTTATCCATAGCATCTATGTGTATGGCAGCGTTGCACGGGGGAAAGCGACGGTGGGGAGCTCGGATCTGGATCTCTGCATCATATTTCATCGCCCGGTCCTGCCGGATCAGGACACTGCGCTGGCGTCTGTCCGTGTGAAGCTTGAGAAGGCGCACCCCGTTGTCAGCAAGATTGATTTTGACTGCGGCATCCTGTCAGAGGCATTGGCGGCAGAGTACCGGCACAGTTGGGGTTATTGGCTAAAACATCATTGTCGCTGTGTGTATGGTGTGGATCTGACCGAGCAGTTTCCTCGTTTTAAACCTTCACGAGCCATTGCCATGGCGGTAAACGGGGACTATATCAACGTGTTGAACGGCTATATCGCGCGTATTGAACATGCGGACGATGTTAATCAGTACGCGCGCTTACGGCAGTCGGCGGCGAAGAAACTGATCCGCGCCACAAGTTTGTTTCGCGGCGAGTGTGATAGCGACTGGCCGGACACGCTTGAAGAGCATGCGATAAAGTTTATCCGTCAATACCCGGAGCTAACGGACGAGATCGATTACTTCCTTAAGCAAAGTAAAAATACAGCAGGGCGAGACGGTGAATTTATCGCTCGGTTGCGGGCGGTAATGAGGCAACTGGTTCAGTTGGAAAATTAGGGGAATGCTCAACGTGTGATATTACTCATAATCTAGGTATATTGCTTTGTGTTGTTATATTTATTTTATGATTGATTAATACTTTTTTCCTCCCAAGGCATGTCACTATATCATTGTCATGGTTTTTATTTCCCATCTGTTTTTTTTGCGTACAAATCGTGTGCTGTTTACTTCCGGTTAATATGGGTTAAGATTGCCAGGTTGTTAAATTTATTTATTGAATAACTAACCTTAATGAAAATCGATTGGACATAATGCCAATCGGAAAAGGACAGTGTGATCCGGGAAGATAATGATAGGTGATAATGATGTTTGACCTGAAGAAAACAAACAATAGGGAAGCATTTTTTCTTTATTCGAATGCGGAAGGGAATGTGTCTAAGCATGCGGTCATGAACGTGGTCAACAAAGGCGATTATATTCAGGGGTATTCGGTCAGTCGCCGCAGTTATCGAACATTCAGAAAAGAGCGCATTGTGACAATGTTTGATACTCAAGCTGAACTGGAGGCGTTCGACCTGGCATCGGGATGCCGCGATAGCGTTGAGCCGGCGCCTATCTCACGCAGCCAATTATCACAAAACGGCAGTCTGGAAATTTGTTTTACGGGGTTTAATAAACAGGAAAAGGATGAGCTTACCGCTCTTGCCGCTTCGTCTCGGCTTAAAGTGAGAAGCGGTGTGACGGCTAAGCTGACGTTTCTGTGCTGTGGCGCTAATGCGGGCTGGCGAAAAATCGAGGAAGCAAATGCCAAAGGTGCGCTGGTTCTGAGCGGCGATCAGTTCCGGAATTTTATGGCAACCGGGGAAATTCCCTATAAATCCGAAGAAGTTGACAGCATACACACTGAAAATGACGCAACCGACCTCGATAAGTTGCAGGCTCTGAAGGAGAACATGGCCGCTACGTTTAATACGCTAAGGTCCTTGCCGCGCAGCAATATTTTAATTGCGCAATTTGTCGACGGTTATGCGGTCGGCTGGCGCTTTGCCGTGAAGTCCGTGTTCAAAGAGGCATTAGATATCAAACAAACGACGGCGGTCTTTGATGGCTATAAGTATGAAACCTGGACGCAGGGGAATCGCTACGCGTTTCATCGCGGTGATGCGTTCTATAGCGATAAACTCGGTTATTCGGACTGGCCAGCATTTTTAAAACTCAAACATGCCGCTATTTTAAAGGTCCGGTTTGAGTGCTTTGCGGGTTATGAAACGGTTGCGACGCTGGATGGCCTTTTTTCCGGCGATTTTGTTCCGGAACATCTGATTACCGAACCCAAAGTATTTGACCGCCTGCCTCTGCGCATTGAAAGTCAGTCTTACGACCCGGGGACGCTGGTTATTGATGTGTTACGTCCGACGCCGGATCAGGAGCGGGTTGAGCGGGTTGAAACGCTGTCTTTAACCCAGGATGAGTTTATCGCCCTGTTGCAAACGGGATATTACTGGAAAAAAGAGAAAGGGCATGCGCCGGCGAGGATAGATATCCTGGGGGAAGACGGCGTATAAAGGGCTGCCTGCATCGGTAACGGCGCCGCTTTATATGAGGTTGACGCTATTATCTTATTGACCCGGCTTCCGGCTGGTGCCGGCATTCTGTGCTTCAGGACGCAGCCCTTTCTGCCGGGGAGTATGGCACATAGCGCATGGCAGAGAGTGTAGCGGGTATGGTTGATTTTGTTTGTTATTGGGATTATTCCCATTGAATTTATGTATTAATTTGTAATTGATGATGTTATGTTACCGCTCGTCGTACAAAGTATGACAGGGAATGTCAGCAACCTTACTCCATTGGTTCTTTGTACGACGATTTAATCATTCCCGTCAAAAACGGTTTACCTTTCCTAATCTGCCCCGAGAATAACATGCACCGGCGGTGCGAACTCACCGGCTGGTCATCACTTTAGCCGATGGGGTATAATTTTTGTCTTCCTGCCCTGGTGCAAGTGGTTTTCATGTCTTCTTCAATTAAAAACAGCGTTAAGCGCCCGACCCTTGCCGAGGTCGCCGAGCTGGCCGGCGTTTCGCTGGGCAGTGCTTCACGGGCGTTATCGGTTCCCGAAAGGGTCAAACCTGCGACGCTGCAGCGCGTTCGTTCTGCCGTTGAGCAACTGGGCTATGTGAGCAACGGGGCTGCGCGTGCGCTGGCCTCCCGGCGCACTTATACCATCGGCGCCGTTTTCCCCACGATGTATAACCAGGCTTTTGTCGATGCCTTACAGACCTTACAGGCAACGCTGTGGTCGATGAATTATCAGGTCATTTTGGCAACGCATGAATATCAGGCCGAGCGCGAGTTTGACGTGATCAAAACGCTGGTGGAACGCGGCGTTGAGGGCATCGTTTTGGTGGGTTCTACGCATGAGGAACGGGTTTATGAGCTGCTGCGCCAGCGCCAGCTGCCGCTGGTTCTCACCTGGCAGATGGATGAGCCTCCTTATGGTGTCAGTATCGGTTTCGACAACTGGCATGCAACATATCGGATGGCGCAGGAGGTGATTGCGCTGGGTCATCAGACTATCGCCGTGGTCTGCGGCAGCCAGGCAAACAATAACAGAAGTCGTCAGCGCGTTGGCGGCATTGTGCAGGCGATGAAAGAACGCCGGTTACGGTTAGACGAGTCGCGGATAGTTGAGGCGCCATTCACCATTGAAGGCGGGCGAGAGGCTGCCCGGCGACTCCTGGCCGATGGTAAACCACCGACGGCCATTTTGTGCATGACAGATGTACAGGCGCTGGGCGTGCTTAATGAGCTTGAGCAGGCTGGCTGGCGGGTGCCGCAGGATATATCGGTAACCGGGATGGACAACATTGAGTTTTCTGCGCTGACGCAGCCCGCATTAACGACCATTGACGTGCCGTCGCGCGATATTGGCACATTGGCCGCCCGGCGCATTGTCAGCATGGTGGAGCAAACAACGTTTACCGGGCGTGCCGAATTGGCGTGTTCTCTGATCTTCCGGCAAAGCCTTGCGGCGCCGAGGGAAACGACATAACGGCGTGACGTGGGGCCGCGCCGTTATGCCGTGCCGTTTACAGCCCTTGCTGCGCCAGATCGGCGGCGAAGTAAGAGAAGATAAAGTCCGCGCCGGCGCGTTTGATTGACGACAGCGACTCGCGTACCACCTGAGCTTCATCGATCGCGCCCGCGGCAGCGGCGAATTTAATCATCGCGTACTCCCCGCTGACCTGATAGGCCGCAACCGGCAGAGTGCTGGCGTTGCGGATATCGCGGATGACATCCAGGTAATAGCTGGCCGGTTTAACCATCAGCGCGTCAGCGCCTTCGGCTTCGTCAATCAGCGACTCGCGCAGCGCTTCCCGCCGGTTCATCGGGTTCATCTGGTAGGTTTTACGATCGCCTTTCAGTTCGCTGCCGCCGGCCTCGCGGAATGGCCCGTACAGGGAAGAGGCGAACTTGGTGGAATAAGAGATAATGCCGGTATTGCCGAAGCCGGCTTCGTCCAGCGCCTGACGGATGGCCTGAACCTGGCCGTCCGCTGCGGCAGAAGGGGCGATAAAGTCCGCGCCGGCATGTGCCGCCGCCACTGCCTGTTTCTGCAGGTTCAGCAGCGTTGCATCATTGTCGACGGAGTGGTCGTGGACCACGCCGCAGTGGCCGTGGGTGGTGTATTCGCAAAAACAGGTGTCCGACATCAGGATCATTTCCGGCACGGTATCTTTGCAGATACGGGCCATACGCGACACCAGACCGTTCTCGTCCCAGGTATCGCTGCCGATATCGTCTTTATGGTGAGATACCCCGAATGTCATAATGCTGCGAATACCGCTTTTCGCGTATTTTTCCAGCTCAAAAGCCAGTCTGGATTCAGGGATGCGTTTGATGCCCGGCAGTGCGTTCAGCTCCAGATATTCCGAGGTGCCTTCCTCAACGAAGATAGGCAACACCAGGTCGGACAGCCGTAATTCATCTTCCTGGAACAGGGAGCGACGCGCCTCGGAACTTCTCAGGCGGCGCAGGCGGGTTGGCAGGGAATTCATAATAACCTCTTTGTGAAGCGCTTTATTGCATGCAGGAAACATGCGCTGATGTCGGAGAAAAATAAATGAAGCGCTTCAATTTTTCAAGCCGAGCCGCATTTTTTGACTGTTTCACGCTGTGGCGGGGAGATGAATTTGAAGGCGGGCGGGGATAAACAACGCCCCGAACGGGGCGAGGTGATAATAGGGGCTCAGAACGGGAAGCTGGCCACTTTAGGCATGCTAGGGTTGCCCATGGCAATGATAAAATTATCATTGTCTTTGATGATATTTGCGCCTTTCTCACGGCATATCATCGTCAGCTCTGAAACATCATCAGCGCTAACCGCATAATCGAGCCTGATGCGTTTTGCTTTCCCTGTCGAGATGGCAACTTTAGCTTCTTTCTTGCTTTTAACGGTAATCGACATAATAACCTTTTATTTCATATTGTTAAAAGTAATGGTTTACCAAATCGGCTGTAGCAAGCTAGCTTTCTGGATGGCCATAGGCAAGATAAAATCGGTAATCTGCCAAAAAAACGTGAAGTTTGTCGCATTTATAATATTTATAATGCGAAATATCGGCATGATTGTTGCGCATGGATTATTAGACGGCCGCTACAATAATTAGAATTCATTGTTTTTATTGTGGTTAAATATAGCGGTAAGCATGTGGGGTGCGAAAAATCTTAAACATTAGCGTCAGGGCTTTATATGCTTGCCGTTTGCTAGGAAAACTCTTATTGTTCGACTAACTGTGTGAAATATTGTCCTTTTTTATCCTGTTGTAATCGCTGGATAATGATATCTACTACAGGATAGTCCAGCGGCGTTTGTTTTGAGAGAAAATTTAAAAATGGTTGATTACAGTCTGTACGGGATGCCGCAAGATAATGCCAAAATCTACCGGGAAAAGCTGATGGTTATTTTCGGTGAGAGCGTGTTGCATTTGATTTCGTCACAACGCATGGTGAATAAAGATAATATTATGAAATATCTGGTGCAGGAAATTGAGCGTCAGCCGGAAGATATTCAAAAATATTATCGCGTTGCTCTGGAAACCGTCGGCGTTCATGCGCGTTGAATAAATAGCGAAAAGAAAAACCATTTTATCATTAATTCTGCGCTGCAGGATTTAACCTGCGTTACTAGCTTGGTAATGTGCGGCGAGCAACATAAAAAAACCACCTCGTTTGAGGTGGTTTTTGTTGCTGACGATTAGTCCAGCTTTGGATGCTGATCGATCAGCGCCTGTTTCCTTTTTTCAAGCGCTTTGATTTGTTCTTCCAAATCGCCAATTTCATCGCTGATGTTTTCAACCTTCTGTTCGATATTATCGTAGGTTTCCTGTAACAGCTCCTTGGCCTCGGAACGGTCTGACGCGGCCGGCGTTGCACCACGCAGCGGTTTGTTGGCGGTTTCTTTCATATACAGGCCGGTCAGCAGGCCGACGACGGCGACCACCATCAGATAATAGGCCGGCATATACAGATTGCCGCTGGACTCGACCAGCCAGGCGGCAACGGTTGGCGTTGCGCCCGCAACCAGTACGGAGATGTTGAACGAAATAGCCAGTGCGCTATAGCGGATATGTGTCGGGAACATGGCCGGCAGTGTTGATGCCATAACGCCGGTAAAGGAGTTAAGCAGCACCGCCAGAACCAGCAGGCCGACAAAAATCAAACCGATGACGCCGCTGTTGATCAGCATAAAGCAGGGGATCGCCAGTAACATCAGGCCGATACTGCCGCCGATCACAAACGGTTTACGGCCGATGCGGTCGCTGGTCAGGCCGATCACCGGTTGTACAAACAGCATGCCGATCATGATGGCGATGATAATCAGGACGCCGTGGCTTTCCGAATAGTGCAGGTTGTGCGACAGATAGCTCGGCATATAGGTCAGCAGCATGTAATAGGTGACGTTGGTGGCAATAACCAGCCCCACGCAAACCAGCAGGCTGCGCCATTGTTTGGTCGCGATCTCTTTAAAGGAGGCGCGCGGCGGATTCTGCAGCGCGTCACGATCGCCCTGTTCCATTTTGTCGACATGCTGTTGGAACGCAGGCGTCTCTTCCAGTGCGTGACGCAGATACAGGCCGATGATGCCGAGCGGCGCCGCGAGGAAGAAGGGCAGACGCCAGCCCCAGTCGAGGAACTTGGCTTCGCCGACAATGCTGGAAATCAGCACCACGACGCCGGCGCCAAGCACGAAACCGGCGATAGAGCCAAAATCGAGCCAGCTGCCCATAAAGCCGCGTTTGCGGTCCGGTGAATATTCGGCGACGAAGATGGCCGCGCCGGAATATTCACCACCCACCGAGAAGCCCTGTGCCAGTTTGGCCAGCAGCAGCAGGATCGGCGCCCAGATGCCGATGCTGGCATAGGACGGGATCAGCCCGATACAGAAGGTGCTGATCGCCATAATAATGATGGTGACGGAAAGTACCTTTTGGCGACCGAACTTATCCCCCATGGCGCCAAAGAACACGCCGCCCAACGGGCGTACCAGGAACGGTACCGAAAAGGTCGCCAGCGCGGCGATCATCTGCACGCCGGGAGAGGCGCCGGGAAAGAACACCTGTCCAAGGGCATAGGCAACAAAGCCGTAAACCCCGAAGTCAAACCACTCCATCGCGTTACCGAGCGCGGCGGCGGTAATGGCTTTTTTCAGCTTGCTGTCGTCAATAATGGTTATGTCGTTAATATGTAGCGGTTTATGTCGTTTTCTTCTTAGCTTCATAGCATCATCCCTTAAATATTGAGTTGAACGTGAATCAACCGTTCCCGTTCCCGTTTTTCTGCCCAAACATTAACTCTTCTAATTTTAGTGTGCCGTTGGCACTTTGGAGTCCCTCAATCATTAAACTGACTATTTTGTTGAAATTTGACCTATTTCCCCATTGATATGTCACTTGTGTGATTAATAAAAATCCATATATAGCTTAACGTTATATGTGATGGGGATCAAATCTAGCAATTTTGTTTATCAATACGGACGTATAAATAATTACGCAAGATCGGCAGCAAGCGCATGAATAGCCAAGGTAAAAGAGGTTACGGCAGGTAACATACCCCGCGTGAATATAATAACGGAAGTGACTATGCAGTACCGTACTAACCTCAATATTATTGTAAAAAAACTCTCTTTCTTTCTGCTCTATTCAGCAACGCTGGCCGTGCTGATGGGGCTGATTTTTATTGATGTTTATTGGCTACATAACTTTGTCTATGAAATGTCGTTGACGGAGCTGATGCAGGAACTGTTTCTTGCCGCTATCGCGGTCGGTTTCTTTGTCTCCGCTCGTCGCCATGTCGAGTATCGCGCTGCCAGGGTATTGATTGGCGGCTTCTTTCTGTGCATGTTGATTCGCGAACTGGATTTTGTGTTCGATTATCTGCATCACGGCGCCTGGGTGTGGTTTGCTCTGCTGAGCACGGTGCTCTGTCTGGGATACGCGGTTCGCCATGCTGCTTCGGCGCTGCATGGGTTAGCCCATTTCTTTAACCATCCGAGCTACGGCATGATGTGTGCCGGCTTACTGTGTATTCTGGTGTTTTCCCGTCTGTTCGGCATGCACCTGTTATGGGAAGGTTTACTGCTGGATGGTTATGACCGGGTGGTAAAAAATATGGTGGAAGAGGGGTGCGAATTGGTCGGCTATGCATTCTGCCTGTTTGCTACCTGCCAGTATCTGGCGAAACCCCGCCAGATGTGACGCCGCTTGCGGTAATGGCCGACCCCGATGTTTTTCTCAGTGAATAGTTATGCCAGGTTTGACTATATACTGAGATTTATCTGTAAAATATCCCTCTGCCAGTGATTTGTCTTGTACCCACGGCGACGTTATGGATAATGTCGCCAAAGCATAGGGGAGTGCGCTATTAACTCAGTTGGCAGAGTGATTGGTTTTAACATGCTTTATTGGCTACAAAATTGATAGACGCGGGTTCGAGTCCTGCATAGCGCGCCATCTTCCCGCTCTTTAGGCGTCCACCGTCCACCGTTACTTTTCGCATATCGATCCTTTGCTAGACTGTTATTAAGGCAGGCTTTCTGTCTGATAACCGGAGGTCGATATGTCTGAATCCGCTCAACTGCAGGAACTGATGCAACGTATCGCCGTGCTGGAAGCGCGGGAGAAGGCGCTGACTGCGGAATCCAATGCTTACCAGGCGATCCTGACGACCCTGTTGGGTAATCTGGATAAATCGTTGCGTGATAATGTTATCGGCATGATCGATCGCGCCCATGAAATTGCCTATGCACGTGCGATCCAACGCGGCAACGCCGTGCAACAGGACAGGATCAAACAGGCGGATGACGTTGCGCAGCGGATGTTTATGTTTGCCCAGGGCAAAGCCTCGCAGCCGCGTTAGCTCCACCTATAACAGTTGCCGGTTTTTAATTGCTTAACTGCTATACCTGGGGAAACTGTACTTGTGTTAGCGTGAAGGGTAACGATTGATAGCCATTTTGCTCTCAGGCTAAGGCAGTAAATTATGGACGCGATAAAAAACATTCTGGTGAAAGAGATCGAGCTGATCAACCAGCGGGAAGGGCGTGACGGTAAGCCGCGTTTCAACAGCGAATTTGCCCGTAATCACCGCTATCTGTGTCTGGCGATGTTCGCCGGCTATTTCGCCGTGATTGCCGTGATGTATCCGGTGCCCTATTTAGGGCTTGGGGCGCTGCTTGGCTTTACCGCTTTTGTGCTGTTTATGTTTGCCATGTTGCTGATGGAGATCAAGCCCGTTTACCGCTTTGAAGATATCGGCGTGCTTGATTTACGCGTTTGTTATAACGGCGAGTGGTACTTTACCCGCGCGCTGCCGTCCCATGCGGTGGCTGATTTGCTGGCGGAACCGTCGATTAGCCCGCTTTTGAAAGCGCGCGTACGCGAAATTTTAGCCAACAAGGGCGAGGTCGATTTCTATGACGTCTATGATTTGGCCTACGGTAAAAAACTGCATACGCCCGCCGCATCGGTTGCTCTGGTCAACTAAGGGTTGCGTCGACACCGAGGTCGATTATACTCAGCGTTTGAGCCTGTAAAGAAGCATGAGGAAGTTGCGATGAGTGATGAGATTTTTGATTTTGATATTGACGCCGAACTCGCGAAAGCAGAAAAAAAAGCGGCGGAGAAGGCCAGTGAAGTGCCTGACATCCTTGAGGATGAGGCGGACTGCGAAGGCTGCAAAATTTAATCGCCATTGCCAATAAAAAAACCGCCGCGGCGGTTTTTTTATTGGCGGCGGTTTAGTCAAGGATGAACGCCCAGACCAGAAAACCGATAACCACGGCGAGGCAGAGCGCTGAAACGCTGAGCAACACCTTACCTAAAATATCTTTGTCTTTCCCGTGCTGTGCCACGATAAATTATCCAACTATAAGTTTATGAACCAAATCGGCAATGCCCAGGTTCAAACCAACCAATACTAATGCTAAAACCAGCATTGCTGAAACGAACTTTTTCCCGTTATTCACGTGATACCTATCCCGTCGTTTTATCGTTCTTTGCAGCAGTCGGGCAGGCCGACCACTGTTGATTAAGAACTTACTTACGGTCAGAAGTTCCCCATTTGGTTGTCAGACGGGCTAAGCATGCTGATGGTCGGGAGAGGATGGCGGAAAACGGCGGCGCGGAAGCGCGCCACCGGTGCGTGAAGGTTAATCGGCGTCGATTTTTACCCCGATCTTACTGACGATATTGCCGTCCATTTCTGCAATGGTCCAGGTCAATCCATCCCACTCGACCTGGTCGCCGACTACCGGTTCCCCGCCGATCATCTGTATCACAAACTGGCCCAGCGTTTGCTGTTCATCGATACCATCTTGCAGATTCAGCCCGTAAACCTGGGAGATATCGCTTAAACGCGCGTCCGACTGCAGTATAAAATCGCCGAAGAAACGTTCGTCCAGCGTAACGGCCGGGGCCTGGCTAAACAGTTTGCCCAGCGCCGGCAGATCGTGTTCATGGCCGATAACGCACAGAATATCCTGCTCGCGCAGCCGCGTACTGCCGCTGGGGTGCAGCAGCTCTTTACCACGGAACAGGGCGGCGATACGGGTGCCCTGCGGCATTTTCAGCTCGCGCAGTGCGGCGCCGACGCACCAGTTTTCCGCTGAGAGCTGATAAACGAACTGCTCCCACTGATTTTCCGGGTGTATATCCAACCCGACGCGCGAGATTGGCGCCAGCGCCGGCGGAACCACCACTTTGGCTTTTTTCGCCGCCAGCGTCAGCGTGGTGCCCTGCAGCAGCAGCGAGACCAGCACGACGAAAAAGGCCACGTTGAAGAACAGGTGCGCATTGGGCAGGCCGGCCATCATCGGGAATACCGCTAAAATAACCGGCACCGCGCCGCGCAGCCCCACCCAGGAGATAAAGATGCGTTCACGCAGGGTAAAGTTGCGGAACGGCAGCAGGCCGATAAATACCGACACCGGGCGTGCGAACAGAATCATCCACAGCGAGAGCAGCAGCGCGGGGATGGCGATTGGCAGCAGGTTGCTTGGCGTCAACAGCAGCCCCAGCACCAGGAACATGCCGATTTGGCTGAGCCAGGCCAGCCCGTCGAAGGTTTGTACAATACCGTGCCGGTTGCGGATAGGGCGGTTGCCCAATGTCAGACCGCACAGGTACACCGCCAGAATACCGCTGCCGTTGAGCGCGGTGGTCAGGGCGAAAATCAGGATACCGCCGCTGACGGCCAGCAGAGGATATAGCCCTTCCGGTAATTTAATGCGATTGATCAGCCCCAGCAGCAGCCAGCCGCCGCCAAGGCCGAAGACGATACCCATGCCGAATTGCTGCAGCAGATGCAGCAGGAAGTCCCAGCTGATCATGGTTTCACCGGCGGAGATCATGGCGATCAGGGTAATGGTGAGGAACACGGCCATGGGATCGTTACTGCCGGATTCAATCTCCAGCGTGGAGCCGACGCGTTCGTTCAAACCTTTCCCGCCGAGCAGTGAAAACACCGCAGCGGCATCGGTTGAGCCGATAATCGCGCCGATCAGCAGCCCCTGAATCAGATCGATATTAAACAGCCAGGCGGCGGCCAGGCCGGTCAGGCCGGCGGTAATCACCACGCCGACGGTCGCCAGCGATAGGGCGGGCCATAAGGCGACGCGGAAGGAGCTGACGCGGGTGCGCATGCCGCCATCCAGCAGAATGACGGCCAGGGCCAGGTTACTGACCAGATAAGCGACCGGATAATTGTCGAAAGGGATGCCGCCGAGGCCGTCAACGCCGGCCAGCATGCCAATCGCCAGGAAAATAACCAGAATAGGGATGCCGAGGCGTGAAGAGAATGAACTGAGCAGGATACTGGCTCCTACCAACACAGCGCCGATGATAAACAGGTTGTTGATCGTGCTGGCATCCAAAATAACGTTCTCCTTTGGCTGGGGTAAGGCGGTACGCGGCTGCGTGCGGCAGGTTAATGATAGCCTGTTTTCAGGGTAAAACGCTAAGGATGATTTGCGGCTGTTTAGTGATTATTGCTTTTTTTTAGGGGAAATAGGATAAACCAGCCAAAATTGTCGGTGTTCGGACTTTTATATAGCTATATCAGATGATTGGAAAGCCAGGTTTGCTAATAAAAGCACGGCGGGCGGCAAAACCATTAAACCTGAATCAGGTTTAATGGTTTGCGACTAGAGCTGCATTAATGGTCGAGGGATTGTAGGGCGCGTTTGATTAATTCCGCCGCCAGCTTCCTTTCCGCTTCGGAAACGCCATCAAGATTGAAGTGGGACAGGTCGTGCACCAGTATGCTGCGATCCTTGCCGCTTATCGAGGCGTCCAGCGCGGAGAGCAGCCTGCCCAGGATTTTAAGTAATGTGGCATTGGCTGGTGCGGCGTCTTGGGCCGTGGTGTTTGGGTCGGTCATTGAAAAATCCTCTCTGTCGTGACGGAAGGGAGATGCTGCTGACGCTGTCTCGGCGACGGCGCTTTCCCTTAGGGTTCAGTGAGCCCAATCGCTACCGTGAGGCAGGGATGTGGATTTCCATTTACTACGCAGCGGCGTTCGCCGTTTGCACGCTTACTGTGCCGTAATTGTCAGCCGGCCTGCGAGCAATGCGTGCGCTTTGGTCATCGATAGCTGCGAAAGTAAATTATATGCCGTTTAACGAATTTAGGGAGGGAGAGGTGAGGTGAGGAACAACATGGGGTAATAAACCCCATGTTGTGGCAGGGAGAACGTCGCCGAGATTAGGATGATTCTTGAAAATGCGCCTCGGCTTACTTCTGTGGTTTGCCGGAAAACAGGAAACGCAGCAGCGGTACGCGCTTATGCGCTTCATACAATATAAAAGCCAGGCCGAAGACAAATACCAGGCCCACCAAGAATCCCACAATATTATTACTGATATATGGCGTAACGAAAGCGCCGTACAGCAGCGTCAACGGGTGGTGCACCAGATAGATAAATAAGGAAGCGTTCACCAGATAGGTGATACGTGGCGAGTGATAGTTCAACAGCCGGTGGCCGAATGAAAACACCACGTTGGTCATCAGGATGCCCAGCACGATCTTGATCAGGACTTCCACTTCAAACATCAGGTCGCTATGAGCCAGCAGCTTCTGGTTCAGCATATAGGCGATAAACAGCAACAGCGCGCCCAGCACCGCCTTGGGTGAAGGGGTGAGGAAAATCTCTTTTAACCAGGCGTATTTGAAGGCATAGGCGCCGAGGAGGAAGAACGGCAGGTAGAACAGCGTTTCCATCACCACAAAATTGAATAGACCGTTGCCGGGTAGTTGCGGAGCGGTAATTAAAATAATCCGGTGCGCCGCCGAATAGGCTATCCCGTAGATAAAGAAGTACAGTGAGATCTTTCCTAAACTGTTCATATTATTTATCGGGAACGGCGCGATAGGCGTTTTTATCGCCTTAATTTTCCGGAACAGGTAAAAAGCGGCGCAGGTGAGCAGCGACAGCGTTAATAAAAACCATAAATGGGACACTAACTCCCAAACGGCAACGTTAATTTTCTGATAGAGGTCAAACCCGTCCCAGCCGTCCAGTTTATGCGTCGCATATTTCAGCAGGAAAAACTGCGGCAGGGTAATTAAGGGGATGGAGCTTAACAGCGGGATGGCCACCCGCTCCAGCCGCACCTTGAGCCAGCGTTTACGTTCATAACGCTGGTACAACATAAAGGAGAAGTAGCCGGAGATGATGAAGAACACCTGCATACGGAAAGCGTGGATGACATCGTTCAACACCGTTAATGAAAATGATGGCGTGAGGCTATTCACCGACCAGGTATGGCTGGAGTAAATCAGAGAAAGATGAAAAGGGATGCCGAGCAACATTAAATATGCCCGGATAGAATCCAGGAAAAACTCGCGCTGGTTGTTTCCGTTAGTCATAAGATACCGCAGATAGTTTTTATTGAGTCTTCTTTAACCTGCTTATTAATCAAGCATGGGTTAAATCTCATTTCAGACCCTACTATATCACCTCATAATTTTCCATAGCGTCTTGCGCGCAGGCTTGCTACGCTGGGCTTCGTCAGCTGCCTAAACTCTGAGCCATAAACATGAACCAATCATTTATCATGTTGTCGGATAGCTGAATAATCCATTAATATGGATTTTAAATGATTTGAGCACACGAATAGGGGGGGATGTGCCAGTTAATATTTTATCCAGACAACCACGCGCCGTGAGCGTTCGTTGGTTAGGTGCCACCGTGTTGTTAACGCTGTTCAGCTCGCAGGCGTGGGCCTTTACGCTTGATGATGTCGCCAAGCAGGCGCAGGAGTTGGCAGGAAAGCGTTTTGAAGCGCCGAAGAGCAACCTTCCTTCTCAGTTCCGCGACATGAAGTTTGCGGACTACCAACAGATCCAGTTCAATCACGATAAAGCGTATTGGAACAAGCTGAAAACCCCGTTCAAGCTTGAGTTTTATCATCAGGGCATGTACTTCGACACGCCGGTGAAAATCAACGAAGTCACCGCGACCACGGTCAAACAGATTAAATATAGCCCGGATTACTTCAACTTCGGCTCGGTGAAACACGATCCCGAGTCGGTGAAGAACCTGGGCTTTGCCGGTTTCAAAGTGCTGTATCCGATCAACCGTGCGGATAAGAACGATGAAATCATGAGCATGCTGGGCGCCAGCTATTTCCGCGTGGTGGGTAAAGATCAGGTGTATGGTCTGTCCGCCCGCGGTCTGGCGATCGACACCGCGCTGCCTTCCGGCGAAGAGTTCCCACGCTTCCGCGAATACTGGATCGAACGGCCGAAGGCGGGCGACAAACACCTGGTGATTTATACGCTGCTGGATTCACCGCGCGCTACCGGCGCCTACCGTTTTGTGGTCTATCCGGGCCGCGACACTGTGGTGGACGTACAGTCCAAGGTGTTCCTGCGTGATAAAGTGGGCAAGCTGGGTATTGCGCCATTAACCAGCATGTTCCTGTTCGGGCCGAACCAGCCATCGCCGATGATGAACTACCGTCCGGCGCTGCATGATTCCAACGGTCTGTCGATTCATGCCGGCAACGGCGAATGGATCTGGCGTCCGCTGAATAATCCGAAGCACCTGTCCGTCAGCACCTATACCGTCGAGCATCCGAAAGGCTTTGGTCTGCTGCAACGCGGTCGCGACTTCAAAGACTATGAAGATCTGGACGATCGTTACGATCAGCGTCCGAGCGGCTGGATTGAACCGCGCGGTGATTGGGGCAAGGGTAAGGTTGAGCTGGTGGAGATCCCGACCGCTGATGAAACCAACGATAATATCGTGGCCTTCTGGACGCCGGACGTGCTGCCGGATGCCAAAACGCCGCTGGCGCTGAACTATCGCCTGCACTTCACCCGTGATGAGGACAAACTGCATTCACAGGATATTGCCTATGTGAGCCAGACCATGCGCTCCACCGGCGATGTGAAGCAGTCCAACCTGATTCGCGAGCCGGACGGCAGCGTTGCTTTCCTGGTGGACTTCGTCGGTCCGGTCCTGAAAGGCCTGGATGAGAAAACGCCGGTGGCTTCACAGGTGAGTGTCGGTGATAACGGTGAAATGGTGGAAAACAACGTTCGCTATAACCCAGTGACTAAAGGCTGGCGTCTGACGCTGCGTGTGAAAGTGAAAGACGACAAGAAACCTGTAGAAATGCGTGCAGCACTGGTTAATGGTGATAAGACCCTGTCGGAAACCTGGAGCTATCAGCTACCTGCCAATGAATAAGTCTACTCAAACTGCCCAGGATTATCTTGCGGCAATGCCTCTGACCGCTGAGCGGTCAGAGGCGCTCAATCAGCAACTGGCCGCCGATGGCGGCCAGTCTTTGGAAGCGCTGCACCGCCAGATGGGTGCTGAAGACGCTAACGTCGCCACGCTGCCGGAAGACGATATCGCGCTGGCTTCGGTTAAAAGCCGCATTGAAAACGCCTGGCCGGATGCGGTTGACGACGAAAACTTTGATACCGATGCGGAAGGGCGCGCCATTCTGAAAGCGACGCCGCCGATCAAACGCACCAGCATGTTTCCGGAAGCCTGGCGCACCAACCCGGTGGCGCGCTTTTGGGACTCTTTGCTGGGCCGATCGCCGCACAATCGTCACGCCAGCAAAGAAGAGGCCGACGCGGAAAACCGCTGGCGTATCGCGGGCTCCATGCGCCGCTATGTATTGCTGGTGCTGATGTTGGTGCAAACCGGTATCGCCACCTGGTATATGAAAACCATTCTGCCGTATCAGGGCTGGGCGCTGATCGACCCGATCGCCATGCTCGACCAGGATCTGATGCAGTCGGTGCTGCAGTTGCTGCCTTATGTACTGCAAACCGGCATCCTGATTTTGTTCGCCATTCTGTTCTGTTGGGTATCGGCGGGCTTTTGGACGGCGCTGATGGGCTTCCTGCAACTGCTGATCGGCAAGGATAAATACAGCATCTCCTCCACCATCAAGGGCGATGAGCCGATTAACCCAGAACACCGCACCGCGCTGATTATGCCGATCTGTAATGAAGACGTTGAACGCGTTTTCGCCGGTCTGCGTGCGACTTACGAGTCGGTCAAGGCGACCGGGCAGCTGGATCATTTCGATATTTACGTGCTGAGCGACAGTTACGATCCCGATATCTGCGTCGCGGAACAGAAAGCCTGGATGGAACTGTGTCGCGATGTTGACGGCCACGGGCGTATTTTCTACCGCCGTCGTCGTCGTCGTGTGAAGCGTAAAAGCGGCAACATCGATGATTTCTGCCGTCGCTGGGGTGGTGATTACAGCTACATGGTGATTCTGGACGCGGACAGCGTGATGAGCGGCGAGTGCCTCACCGGGCTGGTGCGTCTGATGGAAGCCAACCCGAACGCCGGCATCATTCAGTCTGCGCCGAAAGCCTCCGGTATGGATACGCTGTATGCGCGCGTTCAGCAGTTTGCGACGCGGGTCTACGGGCCGCTGTTTACCGCCGGTCTGCACTTCTGGCAGTTGGGTGAGTCCCACTACTGGGGCCACAATGCGATCATCCGCGTCAAACCGTTTATCGAGCACTGCGCGCTGGCGCCGCTGCCGGGTGAAGGTTCGTTCGCCGGGTCGATTCTGTCCCATGACTTCGTCGAAGCCGCGCTAATGCGCCGTGCCGGCTGGGGGGTGTGGATCGCCTACGATCTGCCGGGCAGTTATGAAGAGCTGCCGCCTAACCTGCTGGATGAACTGAAGCGCGACCGCCGCTGGTGTCACGGCAACCTGATGAACTTCCGCCTGTTCCTGGTGAAAGGCATGCACCCGGTGCACCGCGCGGTGTTCCTGACCGGCGTGATGTCTTACCTGTCTGCGCCGCTGTGGTTTATGTTCCTGGCCCTGTCGACGGCGCTGCAGGTGGTGCATACGCTGATGGAGCCGCAGTACTTCCTGCAGCCGAGACAGCTGTTCCCGGTATGGCCGCAGTGGCGTCCGGAGCTGGCGATAGCGCTGTTCTCCACCACGCTGGTGCTGTTGTTCCTGCCGAAGCTGCTCAGCGTCGTTTTGATCTGGGCGAAGGGCGCGAAAGAATACGGCGGTGCATTCCGCCTGCTGATCTCGATGCTGATGGAAATGCTATTCTCGGTGCTGCTGGCGCCGGTGCGCATGCTGTTCCATACCGTGTTTGTGGTCAGTGCCTTCCTCGGCTGGGAAGTGGTGTGGAATTCGCCGCAGCGTGACGATGACGATACGCCGTGGGGCGAAGCGTTCAAACGTCACGGTTCGCAAATGCTGTTGGGTCTGGTCTGGGCCGGCGGCATGGCGTGGCTGGATCTGCGCTTCCTGTGGTGGCTGGCGCCGATCGTATTCTCGCTGATTCTGTCGCCGTTCGTGTCGGTGCTCTCCAGCCGCGCGACGCTCGGCCTGAAGAGCAAGCGTGGCAAGCTGTTCCTGATCCCGGAAGAGTACTCGCCGCCGAAAGTGTTGGTGGCGACCGAGGAGTATCTGCAGCAGAACCGCGCTCGTGCGCTGCGTGACGGCTTTATGCACGCGGTGGTGAACCCGTCCTTCAATGCGTTGGCAACAGCGATGGCGACGGCGCGTCACCATCTGCGCGCGGCGATTGAGCGTGCTCGTGAGGAGCGGGTCAATGAGGCGATGCAGGTTGGTCCGGAAAAACTGGAAAAACTGAAGCGTCTGGAATTGCTCAGCGATCCGGTGGCACTCTCCCGCCTGCATCAGCGCGTTTGGCAGCAGCCGGAAGGTGAGGGCTGGCGGACGTATTATCAGCAGTTACCGCATAATGCGCAGGCTCATCCGGCCGGGCAGCGCTAAGCGCCGGTTTGGATGCCTAACGGAAGGACGCGTTGTTACGCGTCCTTTTTTTATGGCGCTTACATAATGCTGACATTCTGTGTGCCGGTCATCATGTTACACTGCGCGCCGGTATTATCAGGCGACGGATAGGTTAAGAGAGTGAAAACAGGTTTCTTGCTGCGGGTGGCGTTATTAACGCTGGGCGTCATGACGCTGTCCGGCTGCGGCAGTATTATCAGCCGTACGGTGCCCGGTGCCGGCCATGGCCATCAATATTACCCGGGCGTACAGTGGGACCTGCGTGACACGCCCTGGCGCTATCTGACGGTGATTGATGTGCCGCTGTCGATGGTGGTGGATACCTTTATGCTGCCGTTTGACGCGCAGCACGGGCCTTATGAGTAGCCTGCCTAAATAGCTGCGCGGAATAGTAGATCACTTTGAGGGAACTCAGTCCGGATTGTGCGATCTGATCAATCGCTGAATATCCCAAATCACTAACCGGACTGAGCGATGCCGATCATAGCACCTATTCCCCGTGACGAACGACGCCTGATGCAGAAAGCAATCCATAAAACGCACGATAAAAATTATGCCCGCAGGCTGACTGCCATGCTGATGCTACATCGGGGTGACCGCGTCATCGACGTTGCCAGAACGCTCTGCTGTGCCCGTTCCTCCGTCGGACGCTGGATTAACTGGTTCACGCAGTCAGGTGTTGAAGGCCTCAAATCACTCCCCGCAGGGCGTTCCCGTCGCTGGCCTTTTGAGCATATCTGCACGTTATTACGTGAGTTGATAAAACACACTCCCGGTGATTTTGGCTATCAGCGTTCACGCTGGAGTACCGAATTGCTGGCAATAAAAATCAATGAGATAACCGGATGTCAGTTACATGCCGGGACCCTTCGCCGCTGGCTGCCATCGGCCGGGATGGTATGGCGCAGGGCCGCGCCAACTCTGCGTATCCGTGACCCGCATAAGGATGAAAAGATGGCGGCAATCCACAAAGCACTGGACGAATGCAGCGCAGAGCATCCGGTATTTTATGAAGATGAGGTGGATATCCATCTTAATCCCAAAATCGGTGCGGACTGGCAGCTACGCGGGCAGCAAAAACGCGTGGTGACGCCGGGACAGAACGAAAAATACTATCTGGCCGGAGCACTGCACTGCGGCACGGGCAAAGTCAGCTACGTGGGCGGCAACAGTAAAAGTTCGGCGCTGTTCATCAGCCTGCTGAAGCGGCTTAAAGCGACGTACCGGCGGGCGAAAACCATCACGCTGATCGTGGACAACTACATTATCCACAAAAGCCGGGAAACCCAGCGCTGGCTGAAGGAGAACCCGAAGTTCAGGGTGATTTATCAGCCGGTTTACTCGCCGTGGGTGAATCACGTTGAGCGGTTATGGCAGGCGTTGCACAACACGATAACGCGCAACCATCAATGCCGTTCAATGTGGCAACTGCTGAAAAAGGTACGGCATTTTATGGAAACCGCCAGCCCATTCCCCGGAGGAAAACATGGCCTGGCAAAAGTGGAGCGGTATTAGGCGCAGCTATTTAGCGGGTGGCGAATGCCAGCAGGGAATAGCGCTTGCCCCGGCAGGTAAATGTCGTTACCACCGTCATACCCAGACCTTGCTGATGGGCGGCGAGCGAATGCGGGTTAGCGTCGTCAATAAATAAAATACCCAGATCGAACGACGCCCGCGTATGGTTTTTTACCGCCGCAAACAGTTGTTTCAGCACCCCTTTGCCGCGCCAGCGTTGGTCCAGGCAAACCGGGCCGTAGAGAAAATAGCGCTGCTGCTGAATCGGCCGGTTGTCAAAGTGCTGTGCGTCCAGTGCGGCCAGCATGGCGTCGACGACCTCAGGGCGAGGCTGCATATGCGCCTGCGTCAGGCAGACAAAGCCGGCCAGTTGTCCTTCCGCGTCCGCCACCAGAATGCCTAGCTCCGTATTGATGTGCGCAAGCTGGGCTTCATCCATTTTCGAAACGATAAATCCTTGTCGCCGCCGTTCAGCGCTGAGATGCTCCGGCACGTTTTGCGCCTGCAGCGCGAGAATGGCGGGGTAATCGGCGGGCTGGGCCGGTCTGATGATCATTGTCGCTCCTTCAATTCTGTCGCAGCCGCTGAGTGCTTATGGACGTGTTAGCGGTCATCATCCCATTCGTCGGCCGCGGTTTTCCCCTCTTCGGTATCTAACGGCGGTTCCAGTTGGAAATCGTCGTCGTCCCATTCATAAAGGGTGTTTTCGTCCAGCCACTCTTCGCGGATCTCTATGTCGTCATAGTCGCCGGCAAAAATGGCCTGGGCGGCGGCGCCGCTGCGCAGCGGCAGGCACTCCGTCGACGCGCCTTCTTCGGCAAAAAACTCCGCCTGCCACATGATATCACCATCCAGCATCACGTATTTTTGCAAATTGAACTGTTGCGCCGCCGGCGGTTCGTCACCTTCCCCGTCGGTGGACTCAATAAAGGCTTCGCGCGCTGCTTCAATCGCTTCTTCCAGCGTGTCATACAGGTCCATAATCGTCTCCGGTCACAGTGTGTTGGGTTGGCGAGCTTCAGGGGCTGAAGCTGGATGACAGGCGTCAAAATTAATTGTTGTCGCCGTCGCGCAGGATGCAAATTTTTTATGCATTATTTTTTATGTTACCGCTGGCGACGTTATATTGGGTAAGGGTGTAATGAGAGGGGGAATAAAGGAAAAAATGAGCTGCGCTCATTCGTACTTAATAGAGATGGCTGAGCTGGAATCAAGATATTTTATGTAATGCTTTGATTAAAATGGTTATTGAAGTTAATTTTGTTTTTTTTCGAACGTTAGCGTCATTTGACGGATGAAAGGTGAGGTTTTCCAGATAAACGTCTTCCCGGACAGCCATTATTTACCTGAGCATAGTAGTCTGGCGACAATAATCACTCACTTGCGGTTTTTTGTTAATACCATCAGGCCGGTGACGGAGTATTTACTGAGGAGAAACCATGCTGCCTAAAAATACCGTTCTGCGTATAGCACGGCCCACCGATCGGCTGCAGCCTATTGCGGCCATGTATTGCGATGGCCTGGGATTTAGCCGGTTAGGGGAGTTTTACGATCATCAGGGTTTTGACGGTGTGATGCTGGGGCATCCGCACCATGCCTATCACCTCGAGTTTACCCATCATCGCGGGGAATCGGCGGGGCATGCGCCAAGCAAGGACAATTTATTGGTGTTCTACCTGCCAGATGCCTCCGAATGGCAGGCGCAGTGCCGGCAAATGCTGGCGGCGGGCTTTAACCGGGTTAGCGCCTATAACCCGTACTGGGATATTAACGGTCAGACTTTCGCCGATCTGGATGGTTATCGTGTCGTACTGCAACGGCAGACGTGGCAGGCATAAAAAAGCCGGCGCGTAATGCGCCGGCCGGTGCGAAAACTCAGAGCGATCAGACGCTGGTGGCCGGTTGCTGCTCGCTGCTGGTTTTGGTATTGGCCAGCATGCGGCGAATCGGCACAATCAGCAGAGTCAGCACGGCGGCGCAAATCAGCAGCGCGATGGAACAGCGGGCAAACAGCTCCGGCAGTGAGTCCAGCTGGTCCGCTTTCACATGGCCGCCGATCAGGCCGGCCGCCAGGTTGCCGAGCGCGCTGGCGCAGAACCACAGGCCCATCATCTGCCCGCGCATTCTCTCCGGCGCCAGCAGCGTCATGGTCGCCAGCCCGATAGGGCTCAGGCACAGTTCTCCCAGCGTCAGCATCAGAATACTGCCCACCAGCCACATAGGAGATACGCCGGCGCCGTCGTTGCTCAGAACGTGCTGGGCGGCCATCATCATCAGCCCGAAACCGGCGGCGGCGAACAGAATGCCAATCACAAATTTCGTGATGCTGCTCAGTTGGACTTGCTTACGCGCCAGCGCCGGCCATAGCCAGCTGAATACCGGCGCCAGCAGGATAATAAACAGCGCATTGATGGACTGGAACCAGACCGCCGGGATTTCGAAATCACCGATCATGCGGTTGGTGTAGTCATTGGCGAACAGGTTGAACGAGGTCGGCTTCTGCTCAAAGGCGGACCAGAAGAAGGCGGCCGAAACCAGCAGGATAAAGCACACCAACAGGCGGGCGCGTTCTTTGCGGTTCAAACCGGCGAAGGCAAACAGGTAAATAAAATAGAGCGTCACAGAAGCGGCGATGACGTAAACCAGCATGCTGGCGACGGCCACCGGGTTAATCACGATCGTGCCGTTGGCGACCAGCATGGTCAGCGCCACGATAACCAGCGCGATGGCTCCCAGCCAGGTGCCCACGCCGTTTTTCTTCACGACAGGACTGTTCCAGGTAGAATCCAGCCCCACTTCTTTGTCGTAGCGTTTCATTGCCGGCACGGCGAAGATGCGGAAAATCACCAGCGCCACCAGCATACCGATACCGCCGATGCCAAAGCCCCAGTGCCAGCCGTGCGATTTGATCAGCCAGCCGGAAATCAGCGGCGCGATAAATGAGCCCATATTGATGCCCATATAAAACAGCGAGAACCCTCCGTCGCGGCGGGCGTCGCCTTTCTTATATAGCGTACCGACCATCACCGAGATACAGGTTTTGAACAGCCCGGAGCCCAGCACGATCAGCATCAGGCCGATAAAGAACAGCGGGTTGCCCATAATAGCGGACAGGGCTATCGACAGGTGGCCGAGAGCGATCAGAATCGAACCGTACCAGACGGCTTTGCGCTGCCCCAGCCAGTGATCGGCCAGCCAGCCGCCGGGCAGTGCGGCCAGGTACATACTACCAGCGAAGATACCGACGATAGCCGACGCGTTTTCGCGCGCCAGTCCCATTCCGCCTTCATAAACCGTGGCGGCCATAAACAGAATCAGCAGCGGGCGAATGCCGTAAAACGAAAAGCGTTCCCACATTTCGGTGAAGAACAGTGAACCGAGCGGGTATGGATGGCCGAAAAAGGTCCGGCTTTCTTGTTGGTTGCTAGAGGATTGCATAACGTATTCCCAATAAAGTCTGCCGATTGCACCGGCTTATAGTGTGGTATGTATATGTTGTTAAGCGTGATAATTCCGCAAAAGCGGGTTACCGGACAAAACCGCGGCCGCAACGCCCGTATGCCGTGGAAAGCGTCGCGACCCTTTCTTCACTTAGCAGAGTGCAGGCACTCTGCGTGATATTATTCAGCCATTTGATAATCGACTGTTGGTTTTGTCTAGTACCTGTATCCCATTTATTAGATGAAAAGTCGACAAACATCTACTTTTTTAGTTTTTATGTTGGCAAAGCGGTAAATGTGATTGACAGGGCGTTTATTGAGCAGTTTTTTTAATTGTTTTTATAAACAATTGGATAGGTGGTTTCTTTATCGCGACTGGCGATCAGCGGCGACGAAACGCCATGAATAATGAAAGTGCTGAAAATGGCCGCTAATGATAAAAAATAGTGCGGGCTGCGGATTATGGTTCTTCTTGCAGCTGTTTTTCCTGCGGGCGTTTGGGACGACGCTGCAGACAGCGCCACGAATAGAGCGCGTTGAACATCACCACCAGCGCCGTCACGCCGAATACCGCCCGAAAACCGTAGCTGGCGGAAACCGCCGCGCCGAGCAGCGGGCCGGTGACGTTGCCGACGTCACGGAAGGATTGGTTATAGCTGAAGATGCGCCCGGCCACCTGATTGCTGCTGTTGTAGATTAATAGCGTCTGAACCGCAGGCAGCAGGGCGCCGTCGGCGGCACCCAGCAGGAAACGCAGCACCGCCAGCTGCCATGGCGTCTGCACAAAAGCCATAGGGATCAGCAGCAATACGGAGAACAGCAGCATACAGACGAGAATACGTTCCGGCCCGATGCGATCGCCCAGCCTCCCCAGACGCGGTGCGCTGATTAACGCGGCAACGCCGGGCACGGAGGCGATCAGCCCGCTGACGAACGCCAGGTTATGGATATCGCCGGCCAAATCGCGCACGTACAGCGTCAGGATCGGTGCAATAGAGCCGGTGGCGATCTGAATAATCATGGTGGTCACGAACAGCGCCAAAATCAATCTGGGGTTTTTCAGCGAGGCAAACACCTGACGGGCGTGCAGCATATCTTTCCGTTGTACCGGGGTGAACTGTTCCCTGACGAAAAACAGCGTCAGCATAAAGCAGATAAACAGGACGGCGGCGGTGATATAGAACACCGGGCGCAGGCCGTACTGGTCGGCTAACAGGCCGCCGATCAACGGACCGATCAATGCACCGCTGACGCCGCCGGTTGAGAGGGTGCCCAGCGCCCAGCCGCTGCGGTTGCGCGGCACCTGGGTGGCGATCAGCGCGTTGGCATTGGGAATAAAGCCGCCGAGCAGGCCGAGCACCGCGCGCAGCGCCAGAAACTGCCAGATGTTTTGCGCCATACCCATCAGCGCCATCACGATGGCCATGCCCAGCGCGGAGCGCAGCAACATCAGTTTGCGCCCACGCCGGTCGGCCAGTCCGCCCCAGAAAGGCGAGGCGACGGCGGAAAACAGGAAGGTAATGCTGAACACCAGCCCGGACCACAGGTTCAGCGCCTCATGCCCGGAGACGCCAAGCAATTCGACGTAGAGTGGTAAAAAGGGCATGACCAGGCTGAAGGCGGCGCCGGTAAGAAAGCAGCCGAGCCAGGCGACGAAGAGGTTGCGTTTCCAGTTAATAGGTTCTGATACCGGAGCCATGGGTTACCGTAACAGCAGAAGAAGAGGCAGGCGATGGCGCTGCGGCCAAGGCAAAAAAGTTAGCCTGCTCAGTATGCGCCTTCGATGCGCGGACTTCAAATGTGTTCGGGACGGAGAGACGGAAAAATAAAATAAAGTTTCAAAAATAAAACAGGGTGCGATCCCGCGCTGAGCGGCGCGGGAGGGAGAATTACAGGTTGAGCAGGTTGCTGAAATCTTCGCCGGCGGCGGTTACCGCCAGTTCGGTCACCTCGTAGTTCGCCACCGCGGTAAACGGATCCTGCGCCAGAATGGCGTCCAGCTGTGAACGTGCCATCTGTTTGGCGAGGATTACGCCGCCGTTGCGCGGGTTTTTACGCCCGGCGGCAATAAAATCACCTTGGGCGAAATATTTTTTCAACCAGGCGATATGCCCTTCAAGATGGCTGTCGACTTCTTCAATCGGGCGATGGTAGGTCAGACTGACAATATACATGATGCGCTCCACGGTTAGCGTAGGTTCGAAACCTTTACCTTCACACTGTTTCGCCCGCGGCTCAAGCCATCAGGCATAAAAAAACCCGCCGTCAGGCGGGTCATGTTTAATACAGCGAGGGTTCACCTTCCGGGCGGGTTTTAAAACGGCGGTGCAGCCACATATATTGGTCCGGCGCCAGCAGAATGCCGTGTTCCACCACCTGGTTCATCCGGGTGGCGGCGCTCAGTTCGCTGTCCAGTGGGAAATCTTCCACCGCTGGCTGAATCAGTAACTCATAACCCTGGCCATCCGGCAGACGACGTGGAGCGAAGGGGATAATCGCCGGTTTGCCCATCCGCGCCAGCATATAGCTGCCGGTGGTGGTGGCGGCGTTGTCTACGGCAAACAGCGGAGCGAAGACGCTGCTGCGCGGGCCGTAGTCGTGGTCCGGCGCATACCAGATGATATCGCCCTGTTTGAGCGCGCGGATCATGCCTTTAATATCTTTGCGGTCCAGCATCGATTTGTTGGAGCGCATCCGTCCCCAGGTTTGCAGCCAGTCCAACAACTTATTGTCATGCGGGCGATAAACGCCGATGCCGGGGTTATAGATACCGAAAATACGGGCGCCCAATTCCAGCGTTAAAAAATGCAGGCCGATCAGCAAAACGCCCTGTTGGTTGTCGCGTGCCTGCTGGATATGTTCCAGCCCTTCAGGGCGGCACCAGCGTTTGATGCGCCAGTCCGGCCAGAACCAGGCCATGCCGGTTTCAAACAGGCCCATGCCGACCGACTCAAAATTCTTCACTACCAGCGCATCACGCTCCGCCTGCGGCATATCCGGGAAACACAGCGTCAGATTCCGTTGCGCGATGACCACGCGGCGCTTCAGAAAACGCATGGAGAAACGGCCCAGCGAGGTGCCGAGGCGGTAGATGACGGGATAAGGCAGCAGTACCAGCAGGTATAACAGGCCAATGCCAAACCAGGTTAGCCAATAACGCGGATGCAGCAGGGAACGATTAAACGAAGGAAGTTGTGTCATGTATTCTCAGCTTTTTGGTAATTATTGGTGTCATAACAGCGAATTAGCATGGTCCGTTGCCCGAATGGACTCTGTGCACGCGTATCATTTTCTGCCGGTAATGGCAGTTATTGTGGCATTTTCTGGCGTGACAGGAAAATCCTGAATTAGGTTATGGTGCGCTCTGTGGCGTATTTTCCCGCGTTTGGCGATAGCGGAGGGGGGAGAATTCGGCCATTAGCCTGACTAACGGCCGAATGATGTTGCCTCAGGGGAGCGCGCTTAGCCGTTGCTGAACAGCCCTTTCAGCACGTGAGGCTCTGAACGCCAGTACTGCGGCGGCGCGCTGGCTTTTGCACCCAGCTTGGCCGCAGCGTGCCACGGCCAGCGCGGGTTGTACAGAATGCCGCGCGCCAGCGCCACCATATCGGCCTGGCCGGTGGCGACGATCGCCTCGGCCTGCTCCGGTTCGGTGATTAAACCAACGGCGATGGTCGGCAGGCCACCCTCGCGCTTGATGGTCTCGGCGAAGGGCACCTGATAATTCGGGCCGACGGGAATTTGCTGCTGCGGTGACAGGCCGCCGCTGGAGACGTGAATATAGTCGCAGCCCAGCTCTTTCAGCGCCTTGGTCAGCGCTACCGACTGTTGCTCATCCCAGCCGTCCTGTACCCAGTCACTGGCGGAGATGCGTACGCCGACGGCTTTGTGCGCCGGGAATACCGCACGTACCTCGCTAAAAATCTCCAGCAGCAGCCGCATACGGTTGGGCAGTGAGCCGCCATACTGGTCATCGCGCTGGTTGGCCAGCGGCGACAGGAACTGATGCAGCAGATAACCGTGGGCGCCATGCAGCTCAATCAGCTCAAAGCCCAGGCGATCGGCGCGTTTGGCCGCGTCGACGAACTGTTGCTTCAACTGGGCGATTTGCGACAGGCTCATCGCCTCCGGTGCTTCGTCGTCGGGATGGAACGGCGTTGCGGAGGGCGCGATAGTTTGCCAGCCGCCGTTTGCCTGGCCTATCTGGCCACCGCCTTCCCAGGGCACTGCGGTGGATGCTTTACGTCCGGCGTGGCCTAACTGAATGCCCAGCGGCATAGTGGCGTGCTGTTTGACCGCATTGACGACCTCGGCCAATGCCTGTTCAGTGGCGTCGTCCCACAACCCCAGGTCCTGCGGCGAAATGCGCCCTTCCGGCGATACCGCCGTTGCTTCGACAATCAGCAGGCCGGCGCCGGACATGGCCAGGCTGCCGAGGTGCATGGTATGCCACGGCGTCGCGGCGCCCTGTTCGGCAGAATACTGGCACATCGGCGCGATAATGATGCGGTTCGGCAGGCTGAGTTTCCCAAGGGAAATCGGTTTGAATAACTGGCTCATTGATATCCTCTTTTCAGGTCGCATTGAATAGCGTGCTCACACTATCCACATGTGGATTTGTGAACTGCATCAAGTTTAGCAGCCGCAAAGATGGCCGGGCAGTTCATGATGTGCTGCCGGATATTTTCAGGTATGATGTGCGCCGCGCGCGGCCCCGGAAGGGGGGCGCGGCAATAACTCACCTCAGAAAGAACAGGAACGTACACCATGCCAGTGTTACATAACCGAATCTCCAATGAGGAACTGAAGGCGCGCATGCTGGCTGAAACCGAGCCGCGCACCACGGTTTCTTTTTATAAGTATTTTACCATCGATGATCCCAAAGCCTTTCGCGACAGCCTGTACATTCAGTTTGAAAAACTGAAGGTGTTTGGCCGCATTTATGTGGCGAAAGAGGGCATCAACGCACAGATCAGCGTGCCGCAGAATAATTTTGAGGCGTTTAAAACGGCGCTGTTTGCTGCACATCCGGCGCTGGATCAGGTGCGTTTGAACATCGCGCTGGAAGATGACGGTAAATCCTTCTGGGTACTGCGCCTTAAAGTGCGTGAGCGCATTGTTGCCGACGGTATCGACGACGGCAGCTTCGATCCCTCTAACGTGGGTGAGTACCTGAAGGCCGATCAGGTCAATGCGATGATTGACGATCCGAATACGCTGTTTGTCGATATGCGCAACCACTATGAGTACGAAGTGGGGCATTTTGAAAATGCTATCGAAGTGCCTTCCGACACCTTCCGCGATCAGCTGCCGATGGCGGTGGAAATGCTGCAGGAGCAGAAAGACAAAAATATTGTCATGTACTGCACCGGCGGCATCCGCTGTGAAAAAGCCAGCGCCTATATGCTGCATAAAGGCTTTAAAAATATTTATCACGTGGAAGGCGGCATCATTGAGTACACCCGTCGTGCAAAAGAGCAGGGGTTACCGCTGAAGTTTATCGGCAAGAACTTCGTGTTCGACGAGCGTATGGGTGAGCGAATTTCGGATGATGTTATCGCTCACTGCCATCAGTGCGGCGCGCCGTGCGACAGCCACACCAACTGTAAAAATGACGGCTGCCATCTGCTGTTTATCCAGTGCCCGAGCTGTGCCGCCAAGTTTGAGGGCTGTTGCAGCGAGATCTGTCGTGAAGAGTTGAAACTGCCCCGCGAAGAGCAGCGCGCGCGCCGCGCCGGGCGGGAGAACGGCGTGAAGATCTTCAACAAATCGAAAGGGCTGTTGCAGACCACCATGCATATTCCGGCGCCGGAAGACGAATAATCCTGGCCGGATGGGGATAACAGAAGGGCGCGGTTATACCGCGCCCTTGTTTTTTATTACTTTTCGCGAACGCCTTCGACGGAGATGATCAGTTCAACCTCTTGTGAGGCCGGGCCGAGATCGGTGGTAATGCCGAAGTCTTTCAGCTTGATTTTACCGTTGGCTTCAAAGCCGGCGCGGTAGCCGCCCCATGGGTCGTTGCCCTGGCCAATCAGCTTGGCGTCCAGCGTAACCGGCTTGGTGACGCCGTTAAGGGTCAGATTGCCGACTACGGCGTAGCCTTCGCCGTCTTTTTTCACTTCGGTGGATTCAAACTTCGCCTGCTTGTTTTTTTCCACGTTGAGGAATTCGGCGCTGCGCAGGTGCTTATCACGTTCCGCATGGTTGGTGTCTACGCTGGCGGTGTTGATGGTGACGCTGACTTTATCCTTGGAAGGGTCTTTCTCATCGAAAGTGAAGGCGCCGTCAAAATCTTTGAAGGTGCCGTACAGCCAGCTGTAGCCGAGATGCTGGATGCGGAATTGAACGAAGGCGTGCTGCCCCTGCTTGTCGATTTTGTAGTCGGCGGCCAGCGCGGAACCGGCGCTCAGTAACAGTGCGCCTGCGGTCAGGCCTAATACGGTCTTTTTCAACATGGTTATCTCCATTATTCCAAGAGGTTAATCGGCGCTGCGACCCAGCATCCGTTTCAAAGTGACATCACGATCCACAAAGTGATGCTTAAGCGCGGCCAGAGCGTGCAGTACCGACAGTACGACAACGGTCCAGGCCAGATAAAGGTGAATCGTACCGGCGGTATCGGCCTGTGCACCCATGCCGCTGATACTGGCGGGAACATCGAACCAGCCGAACACGCTGATCGCCTGGCCGTCGGCGGTGGATATCAGATAGCCGCTGATAAGAATAGCGAACAGAATGACGTACAGCGCCAGATGCGCCAGTACGGCACCGACGCGGGTAATGCGGGAATAGCTGGCCAGCGGTTTTGGCGGTGGAGAAATCAGACGCCAGACAACGCGCACCACCATCACGATAAACAGCAATACGCCGATACTTTTATGGATCTCCGGCGCCTGGTGATACCACACGTCGTAATAGCCCAGCGTGACCATCCATAAGCCAAGCGCAAACATGCCGTACACCACAAGAGCAACCAACCAGTGGATCAAAATAAACAGATGACCGAAACGGTCGGGGGTATTTTTCCAAAGCATCGGACTTCCTTAATTCCTTATTGCCGGCTGCAATATTTAACATGAAAAAACATAAAATCAATAATAAATTTAACTATGTTACGACTTAATAATATTAGTCAGTGGATTTGCACAAGATCGGATAAATTAATCAAAGGAATCGTTGAACCGGTAAGGAAAAAGAGACGGTTAATTCTCGTTTGTGAATTGAAATAAAAAGATTTTCTATTTTATTGTCAGTTTTTGTCATGTTGCGTAAATTCTGCAGGGGCATTCGGCAACGCGCTTTTTCGGCCGGAGATACGTTGCCACCGCTGTCCTGCGCCCGCTGATTTTCTGTGCGGATGATATTATAAATACTGATGATTACCCCGCCGCCTGATGCAGAGTTTGTTAAAATCAATCCTTCAATGGCTTGCGCCGTGTCTGCGCATTATCGGGAAAAGAAAGGATGTTATCTTGAGCCGGAATTTATTCATCGATCGCCCGTTACGTCTGGCGATTATGCTGGCGATGATCGTGGTGATCCTTGCCGGGATTAAAACCTCTTCGGAAATTGTGGTGCCGTTTTTGCTGGCGATCTTTTTAACCATCGTGCTAAACCCGCTGGTTACCCGCATGGAGCGATGGCGGGTGCCGCGTATTTTGGGCGTGATGCTGTTGGTGACGCTGGTGGTGATAGTCCTGGTGATGTTCATCGGCATGATGGGGGCGTCGCTGAATGAGTTTGCCCGTTCGCTGCCGCAGTATCGTGGCATGATGGCGGAGAAAATGCATGAATTGCAGCGCTATGCGGACCGTTTCAACATCGTGATTTCGGCGGAGGCGATCGTGCATTATATCGATCCCAGCGCCACGATGAATCTGGTGACGCGCATGCTGAGTCACCTTTCCGGCGCCATGACCAACATTTTCCTGCTGCTGATGACGGTGGTATTTATGCTGTTTGAAGTGCAGCTGCTGCCGGCGAAGCTGCGGCAGGTATTGAGCAGGCCCACTCAGGGCATCGCCAACCTGCAGCGGGCGGTGCAGGGGGTGACGCACTATCTGGTGATTAAAACGGCGATTAGCCTGGCGACCGGTATTATTGTCTGGGTCTTTTTGGCGATTATCGGGGTGCGCTTTGCGTTTATCTGGGGGTTGCTGGCCTTCCTGCTCAACTTTATTCCCAATATCGGCTCGGTGATCGCCGCCGTGCCTCCGTTGATTACCGCGCTGTTATTTAACGGTTTTGGCGATGCATTGGTGGTGGCCGGCGGTTTTGTGCTGATCAACCTGGTGATTGGCAACATCCTCGAGCCGCGGGTGATGGGGCGCGGTCTTGGTCTGTCGACGCTGGTGGTCTTTCTCTCTCTGATTTTTTGGGGATGGCTACTGGGACCGGTGGGGATGCTGCTGTCGGTGCCGCTCACCATCATTGCGCGCATTGCACTGGAAGCCAGTGAAAACGGCCGGAAAATAGCGGTAATCCTGGGCGATGGCCGGGATGAGCACGCTCCGGATCGCCAGGCAGAATAAGTGCGGTGTTAGCGCCTTTGGCGCGGCTGGGAGCTTCTCAGCCCGCCATCCGCACCATGGTGCGCAGGCCGGCCGCATCAGGGGGATAAAAAAAACGCAGTATGTTGTACAGCGAATAAAACTCAAGCCGGTTACGGGCGTTAATCTTCTCTGTGATATGGCGTTTATGCACATAAACGGTATGTGCGCTGATCTGCAGTTTACGGGCGATCCGATAGTTTGGTACCTCGGCCATCCAGTACTTCATTACCGTCAACTCCTGCGGACTGAACAGCGAGTGCAGACTGCTTTCCATTAACGCATTCGGCGTATCGCGCAGGATGCGCAGTGCTTTGGGCAGTGCCCCCTTATTGAACAGAAACGCATTATCGGCAATGCGCATCGGCCGATCGCTGTAAGGATAGGGAGTGTCGAGGTAAATAAACAGCACGGCCCCGGCACTGCCGTCGATTAATGTTTGTAACCATGGGTCGTCTTGATTTGGCCGGCAGTAGTTGGTCAGATTCAGCAGAATATGCGTAGGGTTACAGCTGGGGAGGCATTGTACCGCAGCGCTGAGCGTAGCACAGCAGGTAACGGTATTGGCGGCATTGTCGGCCAGATAGCTGGCAATACCGAGACGGGTATAACCGCATTCGTCCACGACGAGTAGTTTCATGCTGACATCCTTGTGATCGGGCAAATAATACCGGGTACTACAAGGTTAAAATAGGGGGGACGTCAGCGGCAATCAATTCGGAAATCCGGATTGTTGCGTGAGCTTTTTCCGTGGATAGATTTAAAGGGGCGAGGATGAGAGGGAAAGGCCGCAGCCGATGCGGACAAAGGCTGCGACTGTGTTGGCGTCTTTAGTTAAAACGCTGCAGCGAGAACGGTGCCAGATCGAATGGGATGGTTTTATCCTGCGCAAACAGCGCGGCGATTTCACCCAGCGCGCTGGCGAATTTAAAGCCGTGGCCGCTGAGCCCGGTGATTACCATCATATTTTTACTGCCGGGCACGGTATCGATAATAAAGTCTTCATCCGGGCTCATGTCATAGGTACAGACTTTGCCGTGCAGACACACGCCGACGCCGGGCAGATGCTGGCGCAGGAAATTAAACACTTCGCTGCCGTCGCTGGCGATGCTGCCGAATGCCTTGCGCTGTTGCGGTGTCTCAATCGGCTGGCCGCCATTGTGCTTGCCGACCTTCAGACCGTCGTTATCAGCGGGGAAACCGTAATAGTGGCAACCGTCCTGTGCTTCAACGGTAAAGGCCGGGAACCGGTTGGGTTCGCTGTAGCGTCCGTCGGCCTGATGCCAGGAAAATACTTTACGCAGCGGCGTGATAGGCAGCTGCGGCAACAGCGCTTTGACCCAGGTACCGGCGGCGATCAGAACCTTTTTCGCCTGATAGCTACCTTCTGCCGTAGTGACTTCAACGCCGCCGTCAATGGTGTTAACCGCCGTTACCGGGCAGTTAAACAGCTGGCTGCAACCGGCCTCTTTCGCCAGGCGAATATATTGTCTGATGGCCTGCTCGGAGCGCAGAAAGCCGGCATCCGGTTCGAAGACGCCGACATAGTGCGCCGGTGCGCTGAACTCCGGCCAGCGCTGTTGTACCTCATCGGCGCTCAGCAACTGAGTATTCAGGCGGAAAGTACGTGCGCTTTGTCGGGCGTTGGCGATAAATTCGGCGTCTTTGGGCCCCAGGTTAAGGACGCCGCAGGCGTGAAACAGCTGCTCGCCGCTGTCCCGCGTCAGACCATTCCACAGCGCCTGTGCGCGCAGCAATAACGGGACATATTTTTCACCTTCGCCGTAGGCATGGCGAATAATACGCGTATTGCCGTGGTGGCTGCCGTTGCTGTGCGGGGGGATTTCGCTGTCGACCATCAGCACTTTCAATCCTGCCTGCGTGGCGTAGTAGCCGGCGGCGGCACCAACGGAACCGCTGCCGACGACGATTAAATCATATTCCACGTAACCTATCCTCACTGTTGCGCTTTGCTGAACCCAGCATGATAAAAGGTTGGGCGCGCCAATGCACCCGTTGTCGGCGGCAGATAAAGAAAAAGCGCCGGGAATGAGCACCGGCGCTTAGGACGTTTGGCTTAATGAATCAGTGTTTCTTACGGTCAAGATCCTGGTATTCCGTTGATTCAATTTTTGCGATGCCCGCCTCTAGGATATTTATCAATTGTCGGGCGACATCTGTGGTTAACCAAAGCGTTCTGTCTACTTGGGCTTCCTCGGGCGTTTGGTCTAGCGAAGACAGGTAATGAAGGCGTATCATCATGGCGTCGTAAACGTCAACGGTGCTGATATCCCATCCAACAAGCGGGTGTGTCTGAATAACTTCATCATTTCTGTCCATAAAGACCCCTTATTGAGTAGTAACTAACGCGAGTGACTAACGAGGATCGATGCGGCTCATCTTCATGAGGAGCTTTTACAGTATACGCTTGGTGGCTGACTGCCGCGGGCTTTTCCTGCGAAAATTTGTCAAATAATCGCTTATTTGCGCAATAATTCAGCAAAAAAGAGGGGCGGCTTGCCGTTTTATGGAACGACAAGCCGTAGAACGGCAGTTTATTCTGCTGCAGGAGAAACGGCGGGAGGCTGAAGATGTTTTTCCAGTTCGGCTGCCAGCTGGGCGAAGTGCTGTTGCGTTTCGGCATCGCGATTTTGGTTTTGCGCTTCCAGCTTCAGGCTATGGATCAGCAATTGGTTAGCTTTGTCATCCAGCCCGAAGGCCAGATAGGAGAAGGCGACTTCCAGCACGCTAAGGCGCCGTTTTTGATCGGCAATAACCGTCAGCAGTTCGCCGAAGGTCATTGCTTCTTCTGATTTTTCTTTGTCCAGGGCCATGGAAAGAGACCTCCTGTAGTAATAGCGCCCGCACTCACCCTTATTACAGATCAGATGGCATTTTTATGCCAGCACATTTCAACTCGCTTTGCCGATTGCAGGCATAAAAAAGCCGGAGAGCGACCTCCGGCAAAAACAGCATTGCAGTATTATTCGGCACTGAACCAATCGTCGGCGCTTTCCCAGGTTTCCTGGAGGATCTCGGCGATCAGATCTTTATCTGTTTTGACGCCGCCGAGTACGGATAGCCCGTTGGCGCCGGAATACCTGACCTGAACCACCGTATCTGGGAACTGACGGTTAATCCGTTTGCTCAATTCGCCGTTCAGGGCTTCAATTGCCCCCGGCGGCAGCGGCCTGGTCTTATCTATGGTTACTTCAACACGCATAATTGCCCCCGAAGTTATCTACTGTTTATTTATACAGTTAATGAGGTTCGGGAGCAAGAGGGTAAATTAAAAAAGATTAGCTGGCGGTCACCGTCCAGTTAACGCTTTCACCGGCCAGGAATGGCACGATGGATTCATTACCCAGAGCAATCTCTTCAGGCTGAACGGAAGGGATTCGTTGCAGCTCGATAAAGTCTTCGTTGACCGGCAAGCCGTAGAAACGCGGCCCGTTGAGTGAGCAGAAAGCTTCCAGGTGCTCCAGCGCGCCTAACTGCTCAAACACCGTGGCATAGGCCGGCATGGCGCTTGGCGCATTGAACACGCCGGCGCAGCCGCAGCTGGATTCTTTGCGGTGCTTGGCGTGCGGTGCGGAATCGGTGCCGAGGAAGAAACGGTCGGAGCCGCTGGCTACCGCCTTGCGCAGCGCTTCCTGATGGATATTGCGCTTGAGGATTGGCAGGCAGAACAGGTGCGGACGGATGCCGCCAACCAGCATATGGTTACGGTTAAACATCAGGTGCTGTGGCGTGATGGTGGCGCCCAGGAAACGATCGCCGGCCTGTACATATTCGGCTGCATCTTTGGTGGTGATATGTTCGAAAACGATTTTCAGCTCCGGGAAGCTGCGGCGAATCGGCTCCATTACCTGGGCGATAAAGCGGGCTTCGCGGTCGAAGATATCTACGTCGGCATCGGTAACTTCACCGTGGATTAACAGCGGCATACCGATTTTCTGCATTTGTTCAAACAGCGGATAGATGCCTGTTACATCGCTGACGCCGTGGTTAGAGTTGGTGGTGGCGTTAGCAGGATAGAGTTTGGCGGCGGTGAAAATACCTTGCTTAAACCCTTCTGTCAGCACGTCGGCCGACAGGGTGTCGGTCAGGTAGCAGGTCATCAGCGGGGTAAAATTGTGTTCCGCAGGCACCGCCGCCAGAATGCGGTCGCGATAACGCTGTGCGGCGTCAAGGGTGGTGATCGGCGGAGCCAGATTCGGCATTACAATCGCGCGGCCGAATACCTGGCTGGTATAGGGCAGGACCGTTTTCAACATCTCATCATCACGCAGATGGATGTGCCAGTCGTCAGGGCGGCGAATTTTCATGGCTTGAGGTTGTGCTGTCATGGTGCAAGGCTCCGGCGGTCAGAAATACGTCTAAGTAAAAGCGAATAATGGGGGTTATTCACGCCGGGGTATAAGCATAAGCGGAAAGCGTTTCTGATGCATCTGTTTGTTAACCAAAGTTGAAAACAATAGGGAAACGGGCGCATAGTAATCGTGTTGACGATGATTTTTGCTACTTTTTATTCCTACAGGAGGATGAAATGGAAATTCGCGTGGTTGCCACTTTGCAGGCTAAAGCGGAGTTTATTGATGACGTTAATGAAGCGGTGCATCAGATTATCGATGCCAGCCGCCAGGAACTGGGAAATCTGCAGTACGATCTGCACCGCGAGCTGGATAAACCCGGCACCTTTGTATTCTTTGAGCGCTGGGCCAGCGCGGAGGCACTGAACAAACATAATGCCACCGAACACTTCCAGCATTTTGTCCGTCAGATTGACGGCAAGCTGGATTTGCTGGATATCAAGCAGCTGAAAAAAATAGCCTGAATATCGTGCAATAAAAAACCCGCCAATCGGCGGGTTTTTTTCACGGTTTAACTTAATCGTTAACCGGCTGTGGCTTGGTGGCCGGGGCGGTGGCCTGGTTTACCGCCGAGTGGCCACCGGCGCTGCCTTTGCCTTCAAAATCAAAGGCCGGACGCTGCCAGTCACTGTGCTTCGGCGCTTCCGGCTGATAAGCCGGGGCAGGCGCTTTGGTCATCGGTGCGCTGGCGATGTGCTTGTAACGCGTCTCTGCCGGCTGAGCCGCGATGACTGGCGCAGGGGCTGCCGCTGCCTCATCGCTTGCCGTCTGCGGAGCTGGTTCGCTGACGACCGCTTCGGCTGGCGCCGCAATGGTCGGTTCCTCAACGGCCTTCTCTGCAGCTACCGCTTTTTCTTCAGCTTCTTCAACGGCAGTTTCGTCGGCTGCCGGTTCAGCGGCGGCAGGCACAGGCTGCTCTTCAGGCTGAGCCGGGGCCGGTGTGGCCTCAGCCGCAGGCTGAACATCGCTGGCGACGTCGGCCGGTGCCTCAACGGCTGCCGGCTGCGGCGCTTTGGCCTCTTCCTGCAGTGGCGCGGCAACTGGCGCACTTTCAGCCGATTCGACGTTAGCGGCGGCGACTGGAGCCTGAACCTCTTCCTGGGCGGCGACGATTGCCGGCGCAGCAACGCTGGCGGCAACTTCCGCTACCGGCTGCTGTTCAGCTGTGACGCTAGGCTGGCGCTTAACCTCAGTCTCTTCAACCGCTTGCGCAGCTGTTGTGACAGGGTAACCGATCCAGACCTTGCCAGACGCCATTTCCGGAGAGGCAAACGCAGCCGTCAGCGGCATCGGCGACTGGGTCGGATAACGCTCGTCGCGGTAACGACGACGACGCTGGCCGCTCACGCGCAGATGACGCGGTGAACGACGTGAGCGGCGCGGCATGCCGTTTTCACCGTTACGGTTTTCCTGCGTGTCTTCTTCGCCGGTGGTGGCTACGGTTTCCGGCAGCAGTTTAACGCTGTCGTCTGCCGCAGGCGCTTTGGCTTCCTCAGCGGTTTCCGCCGGTGCTTTTGGCGCCAGCAGCTCTTCCGCAGCGCGCTGCAGTTCTTCTTCTGCTGACAGGATACGCACCTTCTGCGACAGCTGGCGGCGTTGACGACGCTGAGCCGGTTGCTGATGGCGCTCTTCCTTATCTTCTTCAGCGGCAGCTACCGGTGCGACGGTGGCCTTCTCCTGCTGCTTCGCTTCTTGCTGTGCCTGGCGCTTCTCTTCCTGACGACGACGCTGACGCTCGGCGCGCTGCTCGCGGCGCTGCTGCTGTTGCTCTTCGCGCTGCGCTTTTGCGGCTTCATCAACTGGCGCATCGCTGGCTACCGGCGCGTTATTCGCGGCGTTACGGCGATTGCGGCGCTGCTCGTCACGAGATTCGCGGTTATCGCGTTCGCGTCCTTCACGGTTGTCGCGTTCACGGCCTTCACCGCGCTCCTTACGCTCACCACGCTCATTGCGATCGCTACGTTCACCACGCTCGCCACGTTCACCGCGCTCGCTACGTTCACCGCGCTCTTTACGGCCAGAGCCCTGACGACGCTGATTACGACGATCCTGACGACGGTTCTCGCCGCCGCTGCTTTTCGCGGTTTCAACCGGTTTCTCTTCCGCAACGGGCTGCGGCTCTTCACCGGCGAACAGCGATTTCAGACCGCTGAAGAAGCGGCTGAGCAGGCCTGGCGCTGCGGCTGGCGCAGCCGGCTGGCTGGCGGTCGGTTTCTTCGCCGTGGCGGGTTCAGCCGCCGGCGGCGGCGCATCGGCGGCCAGAGAGAAGGAAGCCAGCGCCGGTTGTTCCGGACGCTTACGTTCCATCGGGATCTCTTCCGGCGGCTGCGCCATCTCTTCTTCATGCAGCTTCGGCAGCAGATAGCTCAGGGTTGGCGTTTCTTCGCCTTTACGCACGCGCAGTACTGAGTAATGCGGGGTTTGCATCTGATCGTTCGGCACGATGACGGCTTTCACGCCGGCCTGACGTTTTTCGATGGCGCTGACGGATTCACGTTTTTCGTTCAGCAGGTAAGAAGCAACCTGAACCGGCACGATGGCGTGCACCTCTTTGGTGTTTTCCTTCAGCGCTTCTTCTTCAATCAGACGCAGGATGGACAGCGCCAGCGATTCGTTGTCACGCACGGTGCCGGTGCCGTTACAGCGCGGGCAGACGTGGTGGCTGGACTCGCCCAGCGACGGGCTGAGGCGCTGACGGGACATCTCCAGCAGGCCGAAGCGGGAAATACGGCCGATCTGAATGCGTGCGCGATCCTGACGCACCGCATCACGCAGGCGGTTCTCTACTTCGCGCTGGTGGCGTACCGGCGTCATGTCGATAAAGTCGATGACGATCAGGCCGCCAAGGTCGCGCAGGCGCAGCTGACGGGCAATCTCATCCGCTGCTTCCAGGTTGGTGTTGAATGCGGTTTCTTCGATATCGCCGCCGCGGGTGGCGCGTGCGGAGTTGATGTCGATCGCGGTCAGCGCTTCGGTGGTGTCGATAACGATGGAACCGCCGGAAGGCAGGCGCACTTCACGCTGGAAAGCGGATTCGATCTGCGACTCAATCTGGTAGTGGCTGAACAACGGGATTTCACCGCTGTACATTTTAATTTTGCTGCTGAAGTCCGGGCGTCCCAGCGCGGCAATGTGTTCTTTCGCCAGATCGAGAATTTTCGGGTTATCGATCAGGATTTCACCGATGTCAGGACGCAGGTAATCGCGGAAGGCACGGACGATAACGTTGCTTTCCTGGTGAATCAGGAACGGTGCAGGGCGGCCTTCGGCGGCTTTCTTGATGGCTTCCCAGTGCTTGAGACGGAACGACAGGTCCCACTGCAGCGCTTCGGCGGATTTGCCGACGCCGGCGGTGCGGACGATCAGGCCCATGCCGTCGGGCAGTTGCAGTGAAGAGAGCGCTTCTTTCAGTTCGGTGCGGTCGTCGCCCTCGATGCGGCGGGAAATACCGCCGGCGCGCGGGTTGTTCGGCATCAACACCAGATAGCTGCCGGCCAGGCTGATAAAGGTGGTCAGAGCGGCGCCTTTGTTGCCGCGTTCTTCTTTATCAACCTGTACGATCACTTCCTGGCCTTCGCGCAGCACATCTTTGATGTTGGGGCGGCCATGGGAGGAATAGCTGTTAGGGAAGTATTCGCGGGCGATTTCTTTAAGAGGAAGGAAACCATGTCGTTCTGCGCCGTAGTCAACAAACGCTGCTTCAAGACTTGGTTCGATACGGGTGATTTTGCCTTTGTAAATGTTCGCTTTTTTCTGCTCATGACCCGGGCTTTCGATATCCAAATCGTACAGCCGCTGTCCATCTACAAGGGCAACACGCAACTCTTCCTGTTGAGTTGCGTTAATCAACATTCTTTTCATCTTAACTTACTCGTTATTTTTTACATTATCGACAGAGCTGCGGGCAATATATCCGTCATCGTTCAGGTTGCCTTGCGTCGCGGCCTTCTCTCGCATCCGCCCATGTTGCCGGACGTGTGCGCGGTCGCCGCTTTAGCGCCACCTGAATTATTTGGGCATAACCTCTATGGCCGGGTTAAAACCGAAAACCCCGTGTCTTCTCGCAAAGTCGTCAACCTCCCGGTTGTCGCCTGCATAGGGGCGCATTATCTCGGTAAGCCTGTTTTTCTTTGTGAAAAACAGCACTTTTACTCGGGGAATAGCCTCTGATTTACGTCGACAGATCACATTCCATTTGCCGGCCAAGCTGCAACCCGCAGCCCGCTAATTGTTTGATATCGCATTACGTCTTACGCCATTGCTGCGTTTTTGCGTTATCAGACAAACCTTGGTAATTCCGCATTTTACTCTGCTTTAACGAGAATCAACGCGGAAAGCGAACTCATTATTCCACTGCTGATACCGTTATAGCAAGGTGACTTTGCCTTAACTGCGGAAGAAATCGCAAACGATCAAACCGGCTTGCTGCCTTATTGTTCACTGCGGCGACTTCCGCACTCAGACTGACAGTTAAGCATATAAAAAGAGGTGGCGCTATTTACCTGCTGTATTTAGAATCCCGCCCCATGAAAACGAACAATCCTGCAGTACAATTCATCACGGTTTCTGACGACGAAGCGGGTCAGAGAATCGACAATTTTCTGCTTGCCCGCCTGAAAGGCGTGCCGAAGAGCATGATTTACCGCATCGTGCGCAAGGGCGAGGTGCGGGTCAACAAAGGGCGCATCAAGGCGGAATATAAATTGGCGGCCGGCGACGTGGTGCGCGTACCGCCGGTGCGCGTGGCCGAGCGCGAAGAGGCGCCGGTGTCCGCCAAACTGGATAAAGTGGCGGCGCTGGCCGACTGCATCCTGTATGAAGACGACCATGTGCTGTTGCTGAACAAACCGTCCGGCACGGCGGTGCACGGCGGCAGCGGCCTGAGCTTCGGCGTGATCGAAGGGCTGCGCGCGCTGCGTCCGGAAGCACGCTTCCTGGAGTTGGTGCATCGGCTGGACCGCGATACCTCCGGCGTGCTGCTGGTGGCGAAAAAACGCTCGGCGCTGCGTGCGCTGCATGAGCAGCTGCGGCTGAAAACCATGCAGAAGGATTACCTGGCGCTGGTGCGCGGCCAGTGGCAGTCCCACTGCAAAGCGGTGCAGGCGCCGCTGCTGAAGAATATTCTGCAAAGCGGCGAGCGGGTGGTGCGGGTCAGCAGTGAAGGCAAACCGTCCGAAACCCGCTTTAAGGTGGAGGAGCGCTTCGCGTTCGCCACGCTGGTCAAGGCCAGCCCGATCACCGGACGCACCCACCAGATCCGCGTTCATACGCTGCACGCCGGCCACCCGATCGCCTGTGACGATCGCTACGGCGACCGGGAGTTTGACCGCCAGCTGGCGCCGACCGGCCTGAAACGGCTGTTCCTGCATGCGGCGGCGCTGCGCTTCGAACATCCGGCCAGCGGCGAAACGCTGCGTATTGAAGCGCCGATGGATGACCAACTGCGCCACTGCCTGAAGCAGCTGCGCAAACAGGCGCAGCAGTAAGCATTATGCCAGCGGGCTGACCCCTTCGGCCCGCAACATCTCCAACAGGGTAATCAGCGGCAGCCCGACCAGCGCGTTGGGATCGCGGCCCGTCAGTTTGTCGAATAGGGCAATGCCCAGCCCCTCACTTTTGAAACTGCCCGCGCAGTTCAGCGGCTGTTCGATACGCACATAGTTGGCGATCTCCTCCGCGCCGAGAGGGCGGAAATGCACCTGATACGGCTCGCAGACCGCCTGAAGATGCTGCGTGCGGCTGTTGTACAGCGCCAGGCCGGTATAGAAGGTGACGATATTGCCGCTGGCCTGGCGCAGCTGTTCACAGGCCTGCTGCTCGCTGTGCGGCTTGCCCGTAATCTGTCCGTTCAGCACGCACACCTGATCGGAACCGATGATCAGGCGATCGGGGTAGGCGTCCGCCAACGCCTGTGCCTTGGCGGCGGCCAGCCGCAGCACCAGCGCTTCGGCGCTTTCGCCCGGCAGGGGGGCTTCATCCACCTGCGGCGCGGCGGTGATAAAGGGCAAATGCAGTTTTTCCAGCAGCATTTTGCGGTAAGGGGAGGTGGAGGCCAGAAGAAGTTGTTGCATAATTTTTTTCGTAAACCGTAGCGTAAATGGTGGCAGCATTTTAAACTGTCGGCCGCTGCGGAAGCGAATATTGGTGAAAGGTGCCGTTTTCACGGCCTTTTTCTTTGACTCTATGTCGTTACAAAGTTAATATGCGCGCCCTATGCAAAAGGTAAAATTACCCTTGACCATTGATGCGGTACGTACCGCTCAGAAACGCCTGGACTATGTTGGTGTCTATGCGCCTGAGCAGGTTACCCGTGTTGCCGAGTCCGTGGTCAGTGTGGACAGCGATGTTGTCGCTGAATTGTCGTTTGATATCGACAACCAGCGTTTGGCGGTTATCACCGGTCAGGCAGATGTCACGGTCACGTTATCGTGTCAGCGCTGCGGCGAGCCGTTCCAGCATCATGTACACACAACATATTGTTTTAGCCCGGTCGTCAATGATGAGCAGGCTGAGGCATTACCGGAAGCGTACGAACCGATCGAAGTTGACGAGTTTGGCGAAGTCGATCTGTTGGCAATGATTGAAGACGAAATTATTCTTTCACTGCCTGTCGTTCCGGTACATGAATCTGAACACTGTGAAGTGTCCGAAGCGGACATGGTATTTGGCAAACTGCCTGCAGAGGCGGAGAAACCGAATCCGTTTGCCGTATTAGCCAGTTTAAAGCGTAAGTAATCGAGGAGTAAGGTCCATGGCCGTACAACAGAACAAACCAACCCGTTCCAAGCGTGGCATGCGTCGTTCACACGATGCGCTGACTACGACTACCCTGTCTGTAGACAAAGCATCTGGTGAAACCCACCGTCGTCACCACATCACTGCCGACGGTTTCTACCGCGGTCGCAAGGTTATCGGCTAAGTTAGCGATACCTTGACTCGTCTAACCCTGGCGTTAGATGCTATGGGCGGGGACTTCGGTCCCTGCGTCACAGTGCCTGCTTCATTGCAGGCACTGGCCTCTAATTTACAACTCCATCTTCTGCTAGTCGGCGATCCCGACGCAATCTCTCCCTTACTCGCCAAAGCCGATCCGCATTTGCTGGAGCGTCTGCACGTCGTGCCCGCTACATCGGTAATCGCCGGCGACGCCAAGCTTTCTCAGGCGATCCGCGCCAGCCGCGGCACGTCTATGCGCGTGGCGCTGGAGCTGATAAAAAACGGTGAAGCGCAGGCGTGCGTCAGCGCCGGCAATACCGGCGTGTTGATGGGGCTGGCCAAACTGTTGCTCAAGCCGCTGGACGGCATTGAGCGTCCGGCGTTGATGACGGTGCTTCCGCATCAGCAACATGGTAAAACAGTGGTGCTCGATCTGGGCGCGAATGTGGAATGCGACAGCACGATGCTGGTGCAGTTTGCCGTGATGGGCGCCGTGATGGCGGAAGAGGTGGTCGGTATCTCACAGCCGCGCGTGGCGCTGCTGAATATCGGCGAAGAAGAGAGCAAAGGTTTAGATAATATTCGCGAAGCCGCCGCTGTATTAAGAAAAACTCCGACAATCAACTATATTGGTTATCTGGAAGGCAATGATCTGCTCACAGGTAAAACCGATGTTATGGTCTGCGACGGCTTTGTCGGCAATGTTACGCTGAAGACAATGGAAGGCGTAATAAGGCTATTTTTATCGCTGCTGAAATCGTCAGGCGACGGTGGCAGGCAGGCGTGGTGGTTAAAATTGTTGGGCCGTTGGTTACAAAAACGGGTGGCGAAACGCTTCGGCCACCTGAACCCCGACCAGTATAATGGTGCATGTCTGTTAGGATTGCGGGGCACCGTAATCAAGAGCCACGGCGCTGCGAACCAAAAGGCGTTTGCGGTAGCTATTGAACAGGCTGTGCAGGCGGTGCAGCGGCAAATCCCCAACCGGATTGCGGCGCGCCTTGAGGCTGTATTACCCAAGAGTGACTGATCGTACATGTATACAAAGATTCTCGGTACGGGGAGTTATTTACCCGTACAAGTGCGCACCAATGCTGATTTAGAAAAAATGGTGGATACCTCGGACGAGTGGATTGTAACGCGTACCGGTATCCGTGAGCGTCGTATCGCCGCCGCTGATGAAAGCGTGGCGACCATGGGCTTCGAGGCGGCGTCCAATGCGCTGGCGATGGCCGGCGTGGCCAAGGAAGATGTCGGTCTGATTATTGTGGCGACCACCACATCCAGCCACGCCTTCCCGAGCTCTGCCTGCCAGATTCAGAATATGCTGGGCATTAAAGACTGCGCGGCGTTCGATCTTGCGGCGGCCTGCGCCGGGTTTACCTATGCGCTGAGCGTGGCCGATCAATACATCAAAAACGGTGCGGTGAAGCATGCGTTGGTGATTGGCGCTGACGTGCTGTCGCGTACGCTGGATCCTGAAGACCGCGGCACCATCATCCTGTTCGGCGATGGCGCGGGCGCGGTGCTGCTGGGGGCTTCCGAGCAGCCGGGCATCCTGTCCACCCATCTGCATGCGGACGGCCATTATGGCGATCTGTTGACGCTGGCGTACAAAGACCGTCAGGATAAAGACAAGCCGGCGTATGTCACCATGGCGGGCAATGAAGTCTTCAAAGTGGCGGTCACCGAACTGGCGCATATCGTCGATGAAACGCTGAACGCCAACAACCTGGACCGCAGCGAGCTGGACTGGCTGGTGCCGCATCAGGCCAATCTGCGCATCATCAGCGCGACGGCGAAAAAACTGGGTATGGGGATGGACAAAGTGGTGGTGACGCTCGACAGACACGGCAACACCTCCGCCGCCTCGGTACCTGCGGCGCTGGACGAAGCCGTGCGCGATGGACGTATTCAGCGCGGCCAGCTGGTGCTGCTTGAAGCTTTCGGCGGCGGCTTTACCTGGGGTTCGGCGCTGGTTCGTTTCTGATTGACAGGAAATAAAAATGACGCAATTTGCTTTTGTTTTTCCGGGCCAGGGGTCGCAGACCGTTGGCATGCTGGCCGAACTGGCCGCTGAATTTCCCGTTGTTGAGCAGACGTTCAGCGAGGCATCTGCTGCGCTGGGCTACGATCTGTGGCAACTGGTGCAGCAGGGCCCGGCTGAAGAGCTGAATAAAACCTGGCAGACGCAGCCTGCGCTGCTGGCCGCCTCGGTGGCGATTTTCCGCGTATGGCAGCAGCAGGGCGGTAAAGCGCCGGTGCTGATGGCGGGCCACAGCCTGGGCGAATATTCTGCGCTGGTGTGCGCCGGCGTTCTGGATTTCCAGGAGGCGGTGCGTCTGGTCGAGCTGCGCGGCAAACTGATGCAGGAAGCGGTGCCGGCAGGCACCGGCGCCATGTACGCAATTATCGGCCTGGACAATGACGCCATCGCCAAAGCCTGCGCCGATGCGGCCGAAGGGCAGGTGGTGTCTCCGGTTAACTTCAACTCGCCGGGTCAGGTGGTGATTGCCGGTAATAAAGAAGCGGTCGAACGCGCAGGTGCGGCCTGTAAAGCGGCCGGCGCCAAGCGCGCGCTGCCGCTGCCGGTCAGCGTGCCTTCCCACTGTGCGCTGATGAAGCCGGCGGCCGACAAACTGGCCGTAGCGCTGGAGGCGGTGACCTTCAATACGCCGCAGATCCCGGTGGTGAACAACGTCGACGTGAAGATCGAAAACGATCCGCAGGCGATCCGCAGCGCGCTGGTGCGTCAGCTGTACAGCCCGGTGCGTTGGACGGAAAGCGTAGAATTTATCTCAGCGCAGGGCGTGAGCTCTCTGCTGGAAGTCGGCCCGGGCAAGGTGCTCACCGGCCTGACCAAGCGCATCGTTGACACGATGACGGCGGCGGCGATCAACGATCCCGCCACTCTGTCGGCGGCGCTTGCACAATAAAGAGGAAAACAATGAGCTTCGAAGGAAAAGTTGTTCTGGTCACCGGCGCCAGCCGCGGTATTGGCCGTGCTGTTGCGGAATCGTTTGTTGCGCGCGGCGCCAAGGTGATCGGCACGGCGACCAGTGACAAAGGCGCTGAAGCCATCAGCGACTATCTGGGCGCGAGCGGTAAAGGGTTCAAATTGAACGTGGTTGATGCGCAATCTATCGACAGCGTTTTAGAATCTATTCGCGCAGAATTTGGCGAAATCGACATTTTAGTGAATAATGCCGGTATTACGCGTGATAATCTGCTGATGCGTATGAAGGACGATGAGTGGCAGGATATCCTGGACACCAATCTGACTTCCGTATTCCGTCTGTCAAAAGCGGTAATGCGAGCTATGATGAAAAAGCGTTTTGGCCGTATCATCACCATCGGTTCCGTGGTTGGCACCATGGGGAACGCAGGGCAGGCAAACTATGCGGCGGCTAAAGCCGGCCTGATCGGCTTTAGCAAGTCCTTGGCACGTGAAGTTGCTTCTCGTGGCATTACGGTCAACGTCGTGGCGCCCGGTTTTATTGAAACGGACATGACACGGGCGTTGACAGAAGAACAGCGTGCAGGCATTTTGGCATCTGTACCGGCTAATCGTCTGGGGGATGCTAAAGAAATCGCCAGCGCTGTTGCATTTTTAGCCTCTGATGAGGCTGGCTATATCACCGGTGAGACCTTACATGTCAATGGCGGCATGTACATGGTCTAAAAAATGCGAAAACCATTTGCGTTATTTGAGGTAAAAACCGCAAAATAGCGTAAAATCGTGGTTTGACCAGCCGGGATTTAGTTGCATCTTTTTCAACATTTTATACACTACGAAAACCATCGCGAAAGCGAGTTTTGATAGGAAATTTAAGAGTATGAGCACTATCGAAGAACGCGTTAAGAAAATCATTGTTGAGCAACTGGGTGTTAAAGAGGACGAAGTGGTAAATAGCGCTTCTTTCGTTGAAGACCTGGGCGCCGATTCTCTTGACACCGTTGAACTGGTAATGGCACTGGAAGAAGAATTCGACACCGAGATTCCAGACGAAGAAGCTGAGAAAATCACTACTGTTCAGGCAGCTATTGATTTCATCAACGCTAGCCAGCAGTAAGCGAACATATCTAGGCGGTCACTCGACCGCCTAAGTTTTTCTATCCTAGTGTCATATTATCCCTCCTTGGAGGACAAACGTGTCTAAGCGTCGAGTAGTTGTGACTGGACTGGGCATGTTGTCTCCTGTCGGCAACACGGTCGAGTCCACATGGAACGCACTTCTTGCCGGTCAGAGTGGCATCAGCCTGATTGACCATTTCGATACTACTGCCTATGCAACCAAGTTTGCCGGCCTAGTAAAGAATTTTAATTGCGAAGATTTCATCTCCCGCAAAGATGCGCGCAAGATGGATCTGTTTATCCAGTACGGTATTGCTGCCGGCATGCAGGCCATGCAGGACGCCGGGCTGGACATCACCGAGGCTAACGCCTGCCGTATTGGCGCCGCGATTGGCTCCGGCATTGGCGGCCTGGGTTTGATTGAAGAAAACCACAGTTCGCTGGTTAACGGCGGTCCGCGCAAGATCAGCCCGTTCTTCGTGCCGTCGACCATCGTTAATATGATTGCTGGCCACCTGACCATCATGTATGGCATGCGTGGGCCGAGCATTTCGATTGCCACCGCCTGTACTTCCGGCGTGCACAATATCGGCCATGCGGCGCGTATCATTGCCTACAATGATGCCGACGTGATGCTGGCCGGCGGGGCGGAAAAAGCCAGTACGCCATTAGGCGTAGGCGGCTTCGGCGCCGCACGCGCGCTCTCCACCCGCAATGATGATCCGCAGGCCGCCAGCCGCCCTTGGGATAAAGACCGTGACGGTTTTGTTCTGGGCGACGGTGCAGGCATGATGGTGCTCGAAGAGTACGAACATGCGAAAAAACGCGGTGCTAAAATTTATGCGGAAGTGGTCGGCTTTGGTATGAGCAGCGATGCCTACCACATGACGTCACCACCGGAAAACGGCGCGGGCGCTGCATTGGCGATGGCGAATGCCCTGAGCGATGCCGGCCTGAATGCCGGACAGATCGATTATATCAATGCTCACGGTACCTCTACCCCGGCAGGCGATAAGGCCGAGGCAGAGGCGGTGAAATCGATATTTGGCGCCGATGCCGCACACGTGATGGTAAGTTCGACAAAATCCATGACCGGTCACCTGTTAGGGGCGGCGGGGGCGATTGAGTCGATCTTCACCGTGCTGGCGCTGCGCGATCAGGCCGTGCCGCCAACCATCAACCTGGATAACCCGGATGAAGGTTGCGATCTGGACTTCGTGCCGAATGAAGCGCGTCAGACCAAAGATATGGAGTACACGCTGTGTAACTCCTTCGGTTTTGGCGGCACCAACGGCTCGTTGATTTTCCGTCGCGTGTAACGTGGTTGCACTCTAGATTAAAAGCCCGGTTTATACCGGGCTTTTTTACGTCTGTCGTCCGGGATCTGGCCCGCTGCGCCTGTTATCCTGTACGCCGAGATACGGGAAGCAGGGGAAAGTGCTATGTACTGGATTAATGGAACGCAGAGTGACGCGCTGGCGGCTGGCGACCGCGGTATACAGTTCGGCGACGGCTGCTTTACCACCGCACGCGTGGTTGATGGCCGGATAGATCTGCTGTCCTGGCATCTTGAACGCCTGCAGCAGGCATCACAGCGCCTGCTGCTGCCGTCGCTGGACTGGGCGGCACTAGAGCAGGAAATGCGTCAGGCGGCAGAATCAATCCCGCTTGGCGTGGTCAAAACCATCGTGACGCGGGGCGTCGGCGGGCGCGGCTATAGTCCTGCCGGCTGTGAGCAGCCAACCCGTATCGTGTCATGCGGTGCGTATCCGCAGCACTACCTGCAGTGGCGCGAGCAGGGCGTCAGCCTGGCGCTAAGCCCGGTGCCGCTGGCGCGTAACCCGCTGCTGGCGGGCATTAAACATCTGAACCGGCTGGAACAGGTGTTGATCCGTGCGCATCTTGAGCAGACTGACGCCGACGAGGCGCTGGTGCTTGACACCGCAGGGCTGCTGGTGGAATGCTGTGCGGCTAATTTATTCTGGCGTAAGGGGAAAGCGGTATATACCCCCGATTTGAGTCAGTCGGGCGTGGCGGGTTTAATGCGTCGCCGGGTGATTGAGTTACTGACGGACAGCGAATATACGCTGCATTACGTCGCCGAGCCGCCGGAAACGCTGGCGGCGGCAGAAGAGGTGTTGATCAGTAACGCGCTGATGCCGTTATTGCCGGTCAATACCGCCCATTTGTGGCGCTATGATTCGCGCCAGCTTTATGAGTTTTTACGACACCAAATTTAACCAGGCCGATTAATGAAGAAAGTAAAGTTTGTTGCACTGCTCGTCGTCGTGATTTTGGCCCTGCTGTTCTGGGGCTATCAGAAGGTTGAACGCTTTGCCGATACGCCGCTGGCGATTAAGCAGGAGACTATCTTTAAACTGCCGGCGGGTACCGGACGGGTGGCGCTGGAAGGGCTGCTGGTGCGCGACAAACTGATCCGCAGCGGCAAATGGTTCCCGTGGTTGCTGAAGATTGAGCCGAAACTGGCGGAGTTTAAAGCCGGTACCTATCGTTTCACCCCGGGGATGACGGTACGCCAGATGCTGGAGTTGCTGGCCAGCGGTAAAGAAGCACAGTTCAACGCACGTTTTATCGAAGGATCGCGCCTGAGCGACTGGATGAGTATTCTGCAGCAGGCAAAATACCTGAAGCATACGCTGGCCGGTAAAAGCGAGGCGGAAATCGCCGCTGCGCTGGGCATGCCGGAAGATGCGCATCCGGAAGGGCGTCTGTACCCGGATACCTATTCCTATACCGCCGGCATGAGCGATATCGCTCTGCTGAAACGAGCCCATGTGCGGATGGAAAAAGCGCTGGACGACGCCTGGCAGAAACGTGACAAGGCGCTGCCGTATAAAACGCCGGAGCAGCTGCTGACCATGGCCTCCATCATCGAGAAAGAGACCGCCGTGGCGGCGGAGCGCGGCAAGGTGGCGTCAGTATTCGTCAACCGCCTGCGCATCGGCATGCGGCTGCAGACCGATCCGACGGTGATCTACGGCATGGGCGCGCGCTATACTGGCACCATTACCCGTAAGGATCTGGATACGCCGACGGCCTATAACACCTATACGATCAGCGGACTGCCGCCGACGCCGATCGCCATGCCGAGCCAGGCATCGCTGACGGCGGCGGCACAGCCGGAAAAAACGCCTTATCTCTATTTTGTTGCTGACGGCAAGGGTGGGCACACCTTTACCACCAATCTGGCCAGCCATAATAAGGCGGTGCGGATTTATCGCCAGCTAGTGAAGGAAAAGAATGAAAAGTAAATTCGTGGTCATTGAGGGGCTGGAAGGCGCAGGGAAAACCACCGCACGCGATACGGTGGTCAGCGTATTGCGCGAGCACGGTATCGACGACATGGTCTTTACCCGTGAGCCGGGCGGTACGCCGCTGGCGGAAAAACTGCGCGATCTGTTTAAGCGTGGCTATGAAGGCGAACTGCCCACCATCAAGGCGGAAGTGCTGATGTTATATGCGGCACGGGTGCAGCTGGTAGAAACGGTGATTAAACCGGCTCTGGCGCGCGGCGCCTGGGTGGTTGGCGATCGTCACGACCTGTCGTCACAGGCCTATCAGGGCGGCGGTCGTGGCGTCGACCCGCAGCTGATGGCGTCGCTGCGGGATACCGTGCTGGGTGATTTCCGCCCCGACTTAACCCTGTATCTCGACCTGCCACCGCTGGTTGGGCTGCAGCGCGCGCAGGCGCGCGGCGCGCTGGACCGCATTGAACAGGAGGCGCTGCCGTTCTTTGAACGCACGCGCGAGCGCTATCTGCAACTGGCCGCGGCGGATGATTCGATCGTCACCGTGAATGCGGCGCAGACGCTGGAACAGGTCACCGCCGACATTCGTCAATGCGTCAGCGTGTGGCTGCAGCAACAGGAAACGGCCTGATGAATTGGTATCCGTGGCTGAATACGCCCTATCGGCAACTCGTCGGGCAATATGCCGGCGGGCGCGGCCACCATGCGCTGCTGCTGCATGCGGCGGCCGGCAACGGCGACGACGCGCTGGTGTACGGCATCAGTCGCTGGCTGATTTGCCAGCGGCGCAACGGGGAAAAAAGCTGCGGAGAGTGCCACAGCTGTCGCCTGATGATGGCGGGCAGCCATCCGGATTATCACGTGTTAGCGGCGGAAAAAGGGAAAAGCAGCCTGGGTATCGAACCGGTGCGTCAACTGAGTGAAACCCTGTATGCCCATGCGCAGCAGGGCGGCGCCAAAGTTGTGTGGTTGCCGCAGGCGGAACAGCTGACCGAGGCGGCGGCCAATGCGTTGCTCAAAACGCTGGAAGAGCCGCCGGCGCACACCTATTTTCTGTTGAGCTGCCGTGAGCCGTCCAACCTGCTGGCAACGCTGCGCAGCCGCTGTCTGTACTGGCACCTGTCCAGCCCTGATGAAGCGCTGAGCCTGCAATGGCTGGAGCGGCAGGGAGCGGCCGGTACTCAGACGGAGCGTCTGACGGCTTTACGCCTGCATGACGGCGCGCCGCTGGCTGCCGAACGTCTGCTGCAGCCGGAACGCTGGCAGCAGCGCAGCGCGCTGTGTACGGCGCTTGGCAATGCGCTGCAGTCGCAGGATATGCTGCAGCTGTTGCCGCAGTTGAACCACGATGAAGCCGCCGAGCGGCTGCACTGGCTATGTGCGCTGTTGATGGACGCTATGAAGTGGCAGCAGGGCGCTGCGGCGTTTGTGCTCAACCAGGATCAACAGCAGCTGGTGCAACTGTTGGCGGCGCGGTTAAGCAGCAGCTCGCTGCAGCATAGCGTGCAGCAGTGGCTGCACTGCCGGCATCAATTACTCAGCGTGGTGGGCGTTAACCGTGAACTGCTGCTGACCGAACGTCTGCTGGGCTGGGAACAGATGTTCACAGCCAGCGGCTATACTCATCCTCATTCGCTGTAAAGAGTTAAAAATTATGTTGTTAGTCGATTCTCACTGCCACCTCGACAGCCTGGACTATCAGGCGCTGCACCAAAACGTGGACGACGCGCTGGCGAAGGCCAAAGCGCGCGACGTGGGCTATGTGTTGGCGGTCGCCACCACTTTGCCGGGTTACCGCTCGATGACGGCACTGATTGGCGAGCGCCCTGACGTGGCGTTCTCCTGCGGCGTGCACCCGTTAAACCTGGAAGGGGGCTATGACTACGCCGAGCTGCGCCAGCTGGCGGCGGCGGAACAGGTGGTGGCGCTGGGGGAGACCGGGCTGGACTATTTCTACCAGAAGGATAACTGGGCGCTGCAGCAGGAGTCGTTTCGTCAGCATATCCGCATTGGCCGCGATCTGAACAAGCCGGTGATTGTGCATACCCGCGATGCACGGGAAGACACGCTGGCGATTCTGCGTGAAGAGCAGGTGCAGGAGTGTGGCGGCGTGCTGCACTGCTTTACGGAAGACCGGGCGACCGCCGAAGTGTTGCTGGATCTGGGCTTCTATATCTCCTTCTCCGGCATTGTTACCTTCCGTAATGCCGAGCAGCTGCGCGATGTGGCGCGCTATGTGCCGCTGGATCGTATGCTGGTGGAAACCGACTCGCCTTATCTGGCCCCGGTACCGCACCGTGGCAAAGAAAACCAACCGGCCTACGTACGCGACGTGGCTGAATATATGGCGGTTCTGAAAGGCGTAAGCCTGGAAGAGCTGGCCGCCGCCACTACCGCCAATTTTTCTCGCTTATTTCACATCAAATTCTGATTCATGACCTAGGCTTAGGTTGCCGCCACGATGCGCGGGAATTATTTTAACTCTCGTAATTAATCGGCTGAACGGGTAAGGTTCCTCCCCCGTTCGGCCCGTTAACGGATGCGTATTCACCTTTTTTTACAAAAAACCGCCAATTTCAGAAATAGTACAGGGGTTATTGATTGAAACGTGACTGCCATCAAACAATGTCCGAGGTATTTATTTTACTCTGCGTAAAAATTCAAGGGGTGCTCAGACACCCTGAATTGTAGAGGGTTTCCTTCCTCCTCTGCAGCGCGAAAATCGCGCAACAAGAAGTCGCTAAGCCTATTACTCAGGAGCACACTCAACTATGTTCAAAAATGCATTCGCAAACCTGCAAAAAGTAGGTAAATCGCTGATGCTGCCGGTATCCGTACTGCCTATTGCAGGTATCCTGCTGGGCGTCGGTTCAGCCAACTTTAGCTGGCTGCCCGCGGTAGTCTCGCATGTGATGGCGGAGGCGGGCGGTTCCGTGTTCGCCAATATGCCGTTGATCTTCGCCATCGGCGTTGCGCTGGGCTTCACCAATAACGACGGCGTTTCCGCGCTGGCGGCGGTAGTGGCTTACGGCATCATGGTGAAAACCATGGCGGTGGTGGCGCCGCTGGTGCTGCATCTGCCGGCCGAAGAGATTGCCGCCAAACACCTGGCGGATACCGGCGTGCTTGGGGGGATTATCTCCGGCTCCATTGCGGCCTATATGTTTAACCGCTTCTTCCGTATCCAGTTGCCGGAATACCTCGGCTTCTTTGCCGGTAAACGCTTTGTGCCGATTATCTCCGGCCTGGCGGCGATCGTGCTGGGCGTGCTGCTCTCCTTCATTTGGCCACCAATCGGCAGCGCCATTCAGACCTTCTCGCAGTGGGCGGCCTACCAGAACCCGGTAGTGGCGTTCGGCATCTACGGGGTTGTTGAGCGTTCTCTGGTGCCGTTTGGTCTGCACCATATCTGGAACGTGCCGTTCCAGATGCAAATCGGCGAGTTCACCAACGCGGCGGGCCAGGTGTTCCACGGCGATATTCCACGCTATATGGCGGGTGACCCGACCGCTGGTAAACTGTCCGGCGGCTTCCTGTTCAAAATGTACGGTCTGCCGGCGGCGGCTATCGCCATCTGGCACTCGGCGAAGCCTGAAAACCGCGCGAAAGTGGGCGGCATCATGATCTCCGCGGCGCTGACCTCGTTCCTGACCGGGATTACCGAACCGATCGAATTCTCCTTCATGTTCGTGGCGCCGGTGCTGTATGCGATTCACGCGATTCTGGCCGGCCTGGCGTTCCCGATCTGTATTCTGCTCGGCATGCGCGACGGCACCAGCTTCTCACACGGTCTGATCGACTTTATCGTACTGAGCGGCAACAGCAGCAAAATCTGGCTGTTCCCGATCGTCGGCATCGTTTACGGTCTGGTGTACTACACCATCTTCCGCGTGCTGATTGCCAAGCTGGATCTGAAAACCCCGGGTCGTGAAGACAGCTCTGCTGACCAAAGTGCGCAGGGCGGCACGGAAATGTCCGCTGCGCTGGTGCAGGCATTCGGCGGCAAAGACAACATCACCAACCTGGATGCCTGTATCACCCGTCTGCGCGTCAGCGTGGCCGACGTGTCCAAGGTTGACCAGGCCGGTCTGAAGAAACTGGGCGCCGCCGGCGTGGTGGTTGCCGGTTCCGGCGTTCAGGCCATCTTCGGCACCAAGTCCGATAACCTGAAAACCGATATGGATGAATATATCCGTAATCACTGATTCAGACAGGCATCAACGGAGGGAGGCGAAAGCCTCCCTTTTTTATTTATTATATAATTGATTTATTAATGCTTTCCATTTCCAGTGTCCACATGGTGTCCGCGGTGAGCACGAAAGTGGTTAATGCAGGGCGATCTGGTACTAATAGCGTTTGGTGTGTTTCGTATTCTTCGTACAGGGCGGGCACTGCTCGAGGCTGGCACGAAGGCCGCTATCTCTGTGAAACTCAGTAATGCAACGATGAGTTTTCTACGTGGACGCCTAAAGTTAGGGCTGTCGGCGCGAAACCTAAAGGTTACGGAAACCGTTGCTCGACGAATGAGAGACCCTGGGCGTTTTGTACCATTGCAAATCCAGGAGAAAGCTATCCGATATGGTGTTAGACGTCCCGACCCTCATGGAGTGACAGGACAGTTTGTTTACCGTGCAGAAATGAACAGACTGGTTAAACGCAAGGTGGGCGACCAGATTCAATATGTACGTACACGTTATAAACTGCACGTGGTCGTCAGAGAAAAAGATTGGACGATTACGCACTTTCATTACGACAACCTCCTCTGAGAAAAGTGATTATGTTTGAGATAAAAGCAGACGATTCCCTGTTTAGATTCACGTTCGTTGAAAGATTGGAAGAAATTGAAGACAGAAATCAAGATCTGATTATCTGCTGGTTGGAGGTGCAGGGATCGGGCATGAGCCTGCAATGCGAGTGCGAGTTTAGTCTGTTTGATATTAAGACATTACGCGATCAATTAGAGCAGTTTTATCAGTCTTTATCACAAGGGCGCTTTCCTAAAGAGATCGACTATTCTCCTCGTGTTCCAACGTTTAATTGTGAAATTGTCCAGGCTAAAGATACTGACACCATAGGTTTCAACTTCAAGGTTTGCCCGAGTATGTTGACCTTATGGACCATGCAAGGAGGGATGCTCATCGATCAGAGCTATTTCCCCGGTCTCATTGCTGGCTTGAATGACATACTTAGTAATTGACTATAACGAAAAGAGCCCCGCGATAGGCGGGGCTTCTTCTTAAATGAGAGGTTGAACTGATCGCGCCCGTAGTGGGATGTGGGGAACGCGTCCTGCGGGATAAAGTCTGATGGTATTGTAAGTATCCCGCATAATCGAACCATTCACATTGAGAGATCTTCCGGCATACTCATCATTACCAATGAAGGAGATCGCCATGCGTAAAGCCTGTGTTACTAAGCATGAAATCAGCACCGTACACCGTAATTAGATTGCCTGAATCCCGGTGAACCGGCAGGTCATCATCCGGCCTTAGCCTTCAGTGATGCAGCATTTCGTCCACCACCTGCTTCCCTTCCAGTTGATACGGGTAATAGGTCGGCCAGTTATCCATCTCCTTCAGCAGCGCCTCCTGAGAGGTATTTCCCATAAAGATATGGTAGTGGGCCGATTTGCGCGGGCCGATAGTATGGTCGCTGAACTGCACGTATTTAGGCGCCTGGCTGCCGGCATCCTGGCATTCGAACAGGTAGCGCACGCCTTTCTTGCCTGACGTATAGGTCAGGATTTTATGGCCGGCATAATCGTATTTGCAGCTGCTGACTTTATCGCCGCGGTGAAATTCCATCACGCCGTTTTCAATGCCTATGGTGTCCACATCTGTGGCGTACCCTTGGCGATAATAGGCTTTCACCTCGGCGAAGGTTTTGCTCTTGTCCTTTTCCGCCTTCTTTTTAAATACCGGGTCGAGATCGCCGTTTAGCAGATAAGGGTACACCGACTGCCAGACGCCATCCCAATCGCTTAGCGTTCTGTCCTGCACCTGCTTATCGTCAAAAACGCCTGCGGCGGCCTTCAGCTCGACGTCCGTCATCGGCTTACCGTGTGAATGATGGGCATGCGCCAGTGCCTGGCTGCTGATAAGCAGCGTTCCCAGCGCGAGCGCCAACTTGCCAAAATGAATCGTCACCGTATATCTCCCAGCGATATAAAAAATGAAAAGTTACAATATAACATAACAATTATCGACGCAACGGTGACGTTGTACACTCAGAGGGCGGACGGAGGTGACTGCCGCTGCGGCTATAAATTGCCCACGCCGCCGTCCATCTGTAGTTCAGTGCCTACCATAAACGCCGACTCATCAGAGGCGAGGAAGACCGCGCCTTTGGCTAACTCCCAACTGGTGCCCATCCGGCCAATCGGCACCAGCGCGCGGATCTCGTCCTTCAGCGTTTGTTCATCCTTATCCTGCAGCCCCAGCTTGCCGAAGGCCGGCGTCTCGGTGGGGCCGGGGCTGAGGCTGTTCACGCGGATGCCGCGGGTATGCAGCTCGCCGGACAGGGTGCGCGCCAGCGACAGCAGGGCGGCTTTGCTGGCGGCGTAGACGTTGCTTTGCGGCAGACCGATATGGGCGCTGACCGAACCGCACAGAATAATCGACGCCGGGTTGGCCAGCAGCGGCAGCAGCGCCTGGATCAGGAAAAATGGCCCCTTGAGGTTGGTATGCATCAGGCGGTCGTAGCCCTGCTCGTCCCACCGCTCCAGCGGCTGGTGGGTGACGTCGCCGGCGTTGATATACAGCACGTCCAGACGCGGCCAGCGCTGTGCCAACTGCTGCGCCAGCTGGCGCTGTTGGGCAATATCCCCGGCGTCATTTTGCAACGCGATCGCTTCGCCCAACTGCCGTTGCGCTTCCTCCAGGCCGCGTGACGAACGGCCGGTTATCGCCACGTTGGCGCCTTCGGCAATAAACTGACGGGCGGTTTCCAGCCCGATGCCGCTGGTTGCGCCGGTAATCAGCGCGTATTTGTCTGCTAATCGTGTCATTACGGTTTCCTCCTGCTGAGCTTGCTGGCATTATTTACGGCAAAACTATCCTTTGCATAGTAGGTACCGAATGGATACTAAGGCGCCGGGAGGTATGAAATGACGGGTTCCGCGCATAGCGAGCAGGAAAAAAATTTGGCGGCGCTGCCGGCGGTGGGGCAGCCGTGCCCGATGGTGGATTTTGTTAATTTGTTGTCCGGCAAGTGGGCGATACCGATTTTGTACCGTCTGATCCTGATGGACGCGCCGGTGCGCTTTGGTGAACTGCAGCGCGCCGTGGCGCCGATTGCACAAAAGGAGCTGACGCGTCAGCTACGCCAGTTCGAACGACGCGGTCTGGTGACGCGACAAATATTTCCGGAAGTGCCGCCGCGGGTGGAATACCAGATTACCCCGCTGGGCAAGACGCTGCGCCCGACGCTGGATTCGCTGGCCGACTGGATGCGCAGCCATGCGCCGCAGTTAATTACGGATAAGAAATAGCTTATTTATATGGATATTAATTGGCGATAGAGGGGAAATAGCCTTTTATATAACATGAAACCCTAACTTGATGGCCTATTTATTCGTTTGAAAAATAGGCATATTATCCCCTTTTTCCGTATCCCGCTTGTGGAGATGATCCTTGGGACCAGTATTGGATTCAACAAGGAATTAATTATGCAAACCGGCATGGTTATTAAATGGGGACATCGGCTACTGACGGTCGTTTTGCTAATACTGGTCGCCGCGCTGGGCGGTTATCTCTATGTTACGACTGCATCGTATGATGACATCCTGTATAGCAAAAAACAGCTGACGGACGAAATGTGGCTCTATATTACCCAGTATCAGCGGGCGGGGGCGACTGACCGCGAGGTTTACCGCTACTATTTGAACCGGGACATTCGTGAGGCGCCGCTGGCGATTCTGGAGCAGAGCGCGCCATTTTTGACGGCCGATCGTCCTGATGCGGTGGTGAAGGGTGACGGAAACCGGGTAAGCATCAACTTCACCGGTAAAGTGTATTCTTTCACCAATTCGGCGTTCTTCTATGGTGATAACAATGCGGTGCCGATGATGCCTACTCTCGACTTTTCGGCGCAGGGGGTTAGCGCCTGGCGTTAAAAGAAAGAAAGGGTGTGCCAGTACCTCACGAGGCCGGGATTGTCTGATTCTGCGCCACTCGATGTAGAAAGTGCGCAATCAGGTTGAAAGCGGTAGAATTTGTCACTCATACTGCGTATACCTTTTTCTTTAACGCTAACAAGGAATTCCAGATGGCCGAAGAAACGATTTTCAGTAAAATTATCCGCCGTGAAATCCCTGCCGATGTGGTGTATCAGGACGAGCTGGTGACCGCTTTTCGCGATATCGCGCCGAAAGCGCCGACGCATATCCTGATCGTGCCGAACGTACTGATCCCGACGGTGAACGACGTGACCAGCGAGCATGAGGCGGCGCTGGGGCGGATGATGACCGTGGCGGCGAAAATTGCCGAGCAGGAAGGCATCGCCGAGGATGGCTACCGCCTGATCGTCAACTGCAATCGCCACGGCGGCCAGGAGGTCTATCATATTCATATGCACCTGGTGGGCGGCCATGCCCTCGGCCCTATGCTGTCACACTGATTGAGGAAGCCGCCATGCGCTATCACAAACCGCTGCGTTGCCTAATGGCGCTGGCGCTGCCCGCCGCGATACTGATGGGCTGCAGCAGCCCGCAGGGGATCGCGGTTAATGAACGACAGACGGTGGTGATGGAGCCATCGGTGCTGACCGCCGGCATTTTGGCCGACAGGCCGGTGGTAAATGATGCCTCCGGTAGAGTGATCGCTACCGCGGTGCTCAGCAATACGCAGCCGACCTCGGTCACTCTGCGCTACCGTTTCTATTGGTATGACGACCAGGGGCTGGATATTCGTCCGTTTGAAAAACCGCGCGCCATTACCATCGCGCCGAATGCGACGGCGCAGGTTTATTCGATTAATGGCAACTTTGATGCCAAGCGTGCGCGCCTGTATCTATTTTTATAATCCTCGGGCCAGTTGGAGAAAATAATGAAAAAGTATCTGTTTGTGGCAGCGGCCGCGTTGGTATTGACCGGTTGTCCACAGCGTCCGCCTGAACAGCCGGAACCGCCGGCGACGATCACGCCGGTGACGCCGGAGGAGACGACGCCGGTACCGGAGCAGCCGGAGCCGCCAACCTCGGAACCGGTGCCGCAGCCGCCGAAGATTCAGAGTTTTAACTGGCTGGGCAGCGTACAGCCGCTGATTGCGCAGATGCTGAAAGCCGATGGCGTGACGCCGGGCAGCGTGCTGCTGCTCGATAGCGTGAAAAATAATACCAACGGTTCTTTGCAGACCGGCAAGGCGACCGCGGCGTTGCACAAAGCGCTGGGTGCCAACCAGACCTTTACCGTGGTGCCGCAGGCGCAGCTGACCAGCGCCAAACAGACGCTGGGACTGTCGGCGGAAGACAGCCTGGGTTCACGCAGCAAGGCGATTGGCCTGGCGCGTATTGTCAACGCGCAATACGTACTGTACAGCGACGCCAGCGGCGATGTGAAGTCACCGCAGTTGGATATGCAGCTGATGCTGGTGCAGACCGGCGAAATCATCTGGTCGGGCAATGGCGCGGTTAAACGCTGAGGCCGAGCTGCAGCAACTCTTGCAACACAAACTGCCGGCGGTGAAAACCGCCGGTAGTCGTTTCAGCCCGGTAGCCGGCCTGACCGGTGAAAGCTGGCGTATCCAGACCGCCGATGGCGCAGTGCTGCTGGCGCGTCAGCAGGGGGCGGAAAAAGCGGTGCTGGGGGTCAACCGCCGGCGCGAAGCGCGCGTGCTGCGGCGCAGCGCCGGGGCGTTGGGGCCACAGCCGCTAGCGCAAGATCGGCGCTGGCTGGTGGTGGAATGGCTTGCTGGTGACGTTGTCACTAGCGACGGTTTTGAGCATTATCGGCAAGGGGGCGAACTGGCGGCGCTGATTGCCACGCTGCATCGCCGGCCGCGCAGCGGTTATCGGCTGAATCTGCCGGCCCAATACCGACGCTATTGGCAGCAGCTTGACCGGCGACGCATTACTCCGGCCTGGCTGCGCTGGCAACGCCATTTTTTGCAGGCGAAGCCGCCGCGGCCGCTGAAGCTGGCGCCGCTGCATATGGATATTCACCCGGAAAACTTAATAAAACAGCAGACGCGGCTGCGGCTGATTGACTGGGAATACGCCGGCGACGGCGATGTGGCGCTCGAACTGGCGGCCCTGTTCCGTTTCAATCAGTGGTCTGCCGCCGCGCAGCGTGAGTTTTTGCAGCAGTACGCTCGCCAGGGCTATCACGACCTGACGGCGCTGAGCCGCCAGGTGCAACGCTGGCTGCCATGGGTTGATTACCTGATGCTGATGTGGTTTGAAGTCCGCTGGCAGCAGAGCGGCGATGCGCAATTTTTGCGTTGCGCCGCAGCGCTGCGCCAGCGTTTTTGTTTATGATCCCTGTTTCTGTATGAATTAATGAAGTGAGGTGGCCGTGGGCCCAGTAATGTTAGACGTCGCCGGCTATGAGCTGGATGCCGAAGAGCGCGAAATTTTACAGCATCCGCTGGTGGGCGGCCTGATTCTGTTTACCCGCAACTACCACGATGCGCAGCAGCTGCGCGAGCTGGTGCGGCAAATCCGCGCGGCGTCCCACGATCGGCTGGTGGTGGCGGTCGATCAGGAAGGCGGTCGCGTACAGCGTTTTCGCGACGGTTTTACCCCTCTGCCGGCAGCGCAGTCCTTTGCCGCCCTCAATAACGCGGCGGAAGCGGGGCGGCTGGCGCAGGAAGCCGGTTGGCTGATGGCGGCGGAGATGATCGCGCAGGATATCGATATCAGCTTTGCGCCGGTGTTGGATATCGGCCACGTCAGTGCGGCGATTGGCGAGCGCTCTTTCCATCAGGATCCGACGCAGGCGTTGGCGATGGCGGAGCGCTTTATTCAGGGGATGCACAGCGCCGGCATGCGCACTACCGGCAAGCATTTTCCGGGGCATGGCGCGGTCAGCGCCGACTCGCACAAAGAAACCCCACGCGATCCGCGCCCGCTGGCGACCATCCGCAATCACGACATGTCGATTTTCCGCGCGCTGATTGAGCGACGGCTGCTGGATGCGGTGATGCCGGCCCACGTCATCTATACTGAGGCCGATCCGCGTCCGGCCAGCGGTTCGCCGTACTGGCTGAAACAAATCCTGCGTCAGGAGCTGGGCTTTGACGGCATTATCTTCTCTGACGATCTGTCGATGGAAGGCGCGGCGATCATGGGCAGCTATGCCGAACGCGGCCAGGCGGCGCTGGATGCCGGCTGCGATATGATTCTGGTGTGCAACAACCGCGCCGGCGCGGTCAGCGTGCTGGATAACCTGTCCCCGGTCAAAGTTGATAAGCTCAAGCGGCTGTATCATCAGGGACAGTTTACCCGTCAGACGCTGCGCGACTCCGAACGCTGGAAGCAGGCGCATCAGCAGCTGAGCGCGTTGAGCGACCGCTGGGAAGCTTACAAACAGCGCGGCGAGGTTAACCCGTAAGGGCGTCGTAATACGGCGCTGCCGGCGAGGGCCGACCTGGCCCTCCGTTTATTGCGAGGATCCACATGATTATCTATTTGCATGGTTTTGATTCCACCAGTCCCGGCAATCATGAGAAGGTGCTGCAGCTGCAGTTTATCGATCCGGACGTACGCTTTATCAGTTACAGCACCCTGCACCCGCGCCATGATATGCAGCATCTGCTGAAAGAGGTCGACAAGGCGGTGCAGCAGGAAGGAGACCGGCAGGCGTTGATCTGCGGCGTCGGGCTGGGCGGATTCTGGGCGGAACGCATCGGCTTTCTGTGCGGCATCCGTCAGGTGGCGTTTAACCCGAACCTGTTTCCGCAAGAGCATATGCACGGCAAAATCGACCGGCCGGAAGAGTACCTGGATATCGCCACCAAATGCGTGGCGGACTTTCGTGAAAAGAACCGCGATCGCTGTCTGGTGGTGCTATCGCGCCATGACGAGGTGCTGGATAGCCAGCGCAGCGCCGATCTGCTGCACAAATACTACGAAATCGTCTGGGACGAGCAGCAGACGCACAAGTTCAAAAATATCTCCCCGCACCTGCAACGCATCAAAGCCTTCAAGACCCTCGCGTAACAGTTCCATAACGCACTGCCCGGCCGCGATTATTATCCAGACGAAGGATAATTCGCGGCTTTTATTATTGTTCTGGCAAATATGTCAGTGGCCAACGGCGGCGCAAAAAAATGTGACCTGACGCTAACTATTTGAATCGCAATCGTCAAAAAAGCTCCGCGTCCAGCCTTTAAGCAAAAAAGTTTGATATGCATCAATTATGGTATGACCAAATAACCTCCCATGCTATTCTGGCCGCAGATTGCAGGTTTATTTTACGCGAACCCCATGTATTCTAAGGATATTATTTGTTTACCCTTGGATAACAAATGGTTCACATTTAGAGGGTTATTTTGACAATGCCAATCAAGAAAATCGTCATTGTGGGCGGCGGTGCCGGAGGCCTGGAGCTGGCGACCAGCCTGGGGCATAAGCTCGGCCGTAAAAACAAGGCCGAGGTTACTCTGATCGACCGTAATCACAGCCACCTGTGGAAACCGTTGCTGCACGAAGTGGCGACCGGTTCTCTGGATGACGGCGTCGATGCGCTGAGCTACCTGGCCCACGCCCGTAATCACCACTTCAGCTTCCAACTTGGCTCGCTGACCAATATTGACCGGGACAACAAAACCGTCCAGCTGGCGCAAATTTGTGATGAGCAGGGCGACGAGCTGGTGCCTGAACGTGAGCTGTCTTACGACATCCTGGTGATGGCCCTGGGCAGTACCTCGAATGATTTCGGCACGCCGGGCGTGAAGGATAACTGCATCTTCCTGGACAACCCGCACCAGGCGCGGCGCTTCCATAACGAAATGCTCAACCTGTTCCTGAAGTTCTCGGCGCAGCCGGGGCAGCAGGAGAGCGTCAATATCGCCATCGTCGGCGGCGGCGCCACCGGGGTTGAACTGTCGGCGGAGCTGCACAACGCGGTGAAACAGCTGCATAGCTACGGCTTTGAGGGCCTGGACAACAGCGCGCTGAACGTGACGCTGGTGGAAGCCGGCGAGCGCATTCTGCCGGCGCTGCCGCCGCGTATTTCCGCCGCCGCGCATCAGGAGCTGAACAAGCTGGGCGTGCGGGTATTGACCAACACCATGGTCACCAGCGCGGAGCACAACGGCCTCAATACCAAAGGCGGCGAATTTATTCAGGCCGATCTGATGGTATGGGCGGCGGGCATTAAAGCACCGGACTTTATGAAAGAGATCGGCGGGCTGGAAACCAACCGTATTAATCAGCTGGTGGTTGAGCCGACGCTGCAGACCACGCGCGATCCGAACATCTTTGCTATCGGCGACTGTGCTTCTTGCCCGAAAGAGGGCGGTGGCTTTGTACCGCCGCGCGCCCAGTCGGCGCACCAGATGGCGTCACGCTGCGGCAGCAATATTCTGGCGCTGATTAACGGCCAGACGCTGAAGCCCTATGTCTATAAAGACCACGGCTCGCTGGTTTCACTCTCTCGCTTCAGCACCGTCGGCAGCCTGATGGGCAACCTGATGCGCGGTTCGATGATGGTGGAAGGACGTATTGCGCGCTTTGTTTATATCTCACTGTATCGTATGCATCAGGTGGCGTTGCACGGTTATATCAAAACCGGCCTGATGATGCTGGTGGGCGGCATCAACCGCGTGATTCGTCCGCGTTTGAAAATGCACTGATTTCACCATATTGCGCTATCCAACCCACGCCGTTGCGACCGCGTGGGTTTTTTTATTTTCGCGTCAGGCCGATGTTTGCCATGCTGGTACAGAGGCAGCATAAAATCGGGCGCTTTCCCGCCACAACCTTAGGATTCTTCCTAAACAAGCCACAATCACACATTTTCCCGCATCTTTGGTTACTTCGTCTTATTGCAGCAACAATAAGGATTGTGCAGACTTTGACGTGTTTACAGACGGCGCAGCACGCACGCCGTAAACCGGGAGGCCCGTGCCGCCAATGCGCAAAATAATAAGCGCGGTGCAACGTTGGTAACACACCCGGTGCAAAATGCGTGGTAACAATTTCAGGAGGATTTCCTGTGAACAAGTCAATGTTAGCCGGTGTAGGTATCGGTATCGCAGCTGCTCTGGGTATTGCTGCCGTTGCCAGCCTGGATGTATTTTCTTCCGGCCCACAATACGCGCAGGTTCTCAACGCCAAGCCGATTAATGAAACCATCAAAACGCCGCGGCGTGAATGCCGCAACGTGACGGTCACCCACCGTGCGCCGGTGCAGGATGAGAACCGCATTGCCGGTTCCGTGCTGGGCGCCGTAGCCGGCGGGGTTATCGGCCACCAGTTCGGCGGCGGTCGCGGCCGCGACGTAGCGACGGTGGTCGGCGCGCTGGGGGGCGGCTATGCCGGCAACCAGATCCAAGGGTCGATGCAGAACAACGACACCACCACCAGCGTGCAGCAGCGCTGCAAAACGGTGTACGACAAATCGCAGAAGCTGCTGGGCTATGATGTGACCTACAAGATCGGCGATCAGCAGGGCAAAATCCGCATGGATCACGATCCGGGCACTCAGATCCCGCTGGATAAGAGCGGTCAGCTGATCCTGAACCGCACCGATACCACACAGGCCTGATGCTTTGACGCCACTTCGGCGTCAAAAAAAACCCGCAGCCAACGTCACCGTCGGCTGCGGGTTTTTGTTTGCCCGCGCTGCGGGCTGCGGCTGTTTTACGCCAGCGTATGTTCGCGGCAGGCGCTCAGCAGATCCTCGATAAACTTCAGCCGTTTGGCCCGGTCGGTCAGATCGAGCATAAACTTCAGCTTGGTGGGGCCGTCCAGCCGGTAGATCTGCGGCTGGCTCTGCAGCAGGCCGATCAGGTAACCGGGATCGACGCGGTTCTTTTCGCCGAACTCGACAAAGCCGCCGCGTTCGTTAACCTCAATTCGCTTGATGCCCAGCGTCTGCGCATGCTGACGCAGCGCGGCGCTGTGCAGCAGATTGCGCGTGGCATCCGGCAGTTTGCCGAAGCGGTCGATCAGTTCCACCTTCAGTTCTTCCAACTCGCCGTCATGCTTGGCGCTGGCGATGCGTTTGTACAGCGACAGACGGGTGTTGACGTCCGGAATGAAATCGTCCGGCAGCAGCGCCGGCATACGCAGTTCCACCTCGGTCTGGCTGCTGGTCAGGTCCTCCAGCGACGGCTCCCGTCCCTGTTTCAGCGCATCCACCGCGCTTTCCAGCAGCTCCATATACAGCGAGAAGCCGATGGTGGTCATCTGCCCGCTCTGGTCTTCTCCCAGCAGTTCGCCGGCGCCGCGGATTTCCAGATCGTGCGTGGCCAGCGCGAAGCCGGCGCCCAGATCTTCCAGTGTGGCGATGGCTTCCAGGCGTTTATGGGCGTCGCTGCTCATCGCTTTCGGATTTGGCGTCAGCAGGTAGGCGTAAGCCTGATGGTGCGAACGACCGACGCGGCCGCGCAGCTGGTGCAGCTGCGCCAGACCGAAGCGGTCGGCCCGTTCGATGATAATGGTGTTGGCGCTGGGAATATCGATGCCGGTCTCAATAATGGTGGTGCAGACCAGTACGTTAAAGCGCTGGTGGTGGAAATCATTCATCACCCGCTCCAGATCGCGCTCGCGCATCTGGCCGTGGCCAATGGCGATGCGCGCTTCCGGCACCAGCTCCGCCAGCCGTTCGGCTGCTTTCTCGATGTTTTCCACGTCGTTGTACAGGTAGTAGACCTGGCCGCCGCGCAGCGTCTCACGCAGAATCGCTTCGCGCACCACCAGGCTGTCGTATTCGCGCACAAAGGTTTTTACCGCCAGACGGCGCGCCGGCGGGGTGGCGATAATCGACAGATCGCGCATGCCGCTCATTGCCATATTCAGCGTACGCGGGATCGGCGTCGCGGTCAGCGTCAGAATATCTACGTCGGCACGCATCGCTTTGATGCGCTCTTTGTGGCGTACGCCGAAGCGGTGTTCTTCGTCGACGATCAGCAGCCCCAAATCTTTCCAGCGCAGATCGCTCTGCAGCAGCTTGTGGGTGCCGATAACGATATCAACCTTGCCGTCCGCCGCGTCGTCCAGCACCTGCTGTTGCTCTTTAGCGCTGCGGAAGCGCGACATCATCTCAATACGGATTGGCCAGGTGGCGAAACGGTCGCGGAAGTTGTCGAAGTGCTGTTGCGCCAGCAGGGTGGTGGGCACCAGTACCGCCACCTGCTTGCCGTTCTCCACCGCCAGGAAGGCGGCGCGCATTGCCACTTCGGTTTTGCCGAAGCCCACGTCGCCGCACACCAGACGGTCCATCGCCAGTGGCTGGCACATATCGCTCAGCACCGCATTGATCGCCTGTTCCTGATCGGGCGTGGTTTCAAACGGGAACGTCTGGCAGAACAGCTGATACTGTTCGCGGTCGTGTTTAAAGGCGAAACCGGCTTTGGCCGCGCGCTGTGCGTAGATATCCAGCAGTTCGGCGGCGACGTCGCGCACTTTCTCTGCCGCTTTCTGCCGCGCCCGCGACCAGGCGTCACCGCCGAGTTTATGCAGCGGGGCATTTTCATCGGCGCCGCCGGCATAGCGGCTAATCAGATGCAGCGAGGAAACCGGCACGTACAGCTTGTCCTCACCGGCGTAGGACAAAATCAGGTATTCCGCTTTGATGCCGCCGGCTTCCAGCGTGGTCAGGCCGACATAGCGACCGACGCCGTGCTCAAGGTGCACCACCGGCTGGCCGGGGTGCAGCTCCGCCAGGTTGCGGATCAGGGTATCGGTATTGATGGTGCGGCGGTTATCCTGCCGACGTCGGCTGACGCGTTCGCCCAGCAGGTCGCTTTCGCAAATCAGCGCCCGCTGGCGCATCGCATCGAGGAAGCCGCGTTCGGCGGCGCCGACCATCATATAACGGCCGTTGTCGTCGGCCTGATCCAGCCGCTGAATCAGGCTGGTGCCCAGCTTGATGCGGCCGAGCAGATCCTGCAGCGTCTCACGCCGGCCCTCGCTCTCCACCGAGAAGATCACGCTGCCGTCAAAACCTTCGATAAAGCGGCGCAGGTTATCCAGCGGCGCTTTTTGCTGCGCCTGTACCGCCAGGTCGGGCAGGCTTTGGTAGTCGAGATTGGTGTTGCCCGCTTTGGCTGGCAGTGCCTCGGTTTTCAGCGCCACGCGCGGCCAGGCCTTCAGCTCGGCGAACAGGGCGTCGACGCGCAGCCACAGGGTGTCCGGCGCCAGCAGCGGGCGCATCGGGTCGACGCGGCGGCTCTCATAGCGCTGATTGACATCCAGCCAGAAGCGCTCGGCAGCGCTCTCCAGGTTGCCGGTATTAACCAGCAGGGTATTCGCCGGCAGATAGCTGAACAGCGACGGCAGCGGCTGGCTGAAGAACAGCGGCTGCCAGTATTCGATACCGGCGGGCCAGCTGCTTTTGCTGACCTGCTGGTAAATATGTTCGGCGTCGCGGCGCACTTCAAACTGTTCACGCCACTGGCTGCGGAACAGTTCGATAGCGTTTTTATCGGTCGGGAATTCGTGCGCCGGCAGTAGGTTGATCGACTCGACCTCGCTCAGCGTGCGCTGAGTGTCGACGTCGAAAATGCGCAGGCTGTCGATTTCGTCATCAAAGAAATCGATACGGTACGGTTCGTCGCTGCCCATCGGGTACAGATCGAGCAGGGCGCCGCGGGTGGCAAACTCGCCGTGCTCCATCACCTGATCGACGCTGCGGTAGCCGGCCTGCTCCAGCTGGGCGCGCAGTTTATCCCGCGACAGCCGCTGACCCTTATTCATCACCAGCGCATGGCCGTGCAGGAACTCATGCGGGCAGACGCGCTGCATCAGCGTGTTGACCGGCAGAATAATAATGCCGCGCGCCATGGTCGGCAGATGGTACAGGCTGGAGAGACGGGCGGAGATAATCTCCTGATGCGGCGAGAAGCTGTCGTAAGGCAGCGTTTCCCAGTCCGACAGCGTGGTGACCATCTGATCGGTAAACTGCTGGATCTCATCGCGCAGACGCAGGGCATTTTGCATATCCGGCGCGATCAGCATGATAGGTCCGTCGTGGCGTTCGGCGATTTCGGCGCACTCAACGGCGCAGGCCGAACCGGTCAGCTGACCCAGCTGGCGTAAATCCCCTGCGCGGTTCGGCAGGTCATAGCGGGAGGTAAGTGCTGCGGAACGACTACGGTTATCGGAAATGCTCATCAGGTATCTTTTGATCTGTAAATTGACGGTGATCCGGCGTCGACAGGCGGCGCTTTTGTTTGCTTTATACTAGCCCACTGGCCGGCAAACTGACATAGGCAAATGGGCTTAGTGACGGTTAATTAACCCGCATGCGGCCGCTCTGGCAGAATAAAAGCCGCCGAACGGTTCCCTAATCGGCGCGGAGCCTTTATTATCCATGATCACTTTGCTTAAGCTACGGCCACAAAACGGATTTCATGTATCAACCTGTCGCGTTATTCATTGGCCTGCGCTACATGCGCGGGCGGGCTTCAGACCGCTTTGGCCGGTTTGTCTCCTGGCTTTCCACGATCGGCATTACGCTGGGGGTGATGGCGCTGGTCACCGTGTTATCGGTGATGAACGGCTTTGAAAGAGACCTGGAAAACAACATTCTGGGCCTGATGCCGCAAGCGCTGGTCACCACTCCGAGCGGGTCGGTCAATCCTCAACATCTGCCGGCCTCTGCGGTGCAGGGGCTGCGCGGCGTGACTCGCGTGGCGCCGCTGACCACCGGCGACGTGGTGCTGCAAAGCCCGCGCAACGTGGCGGTCGGGGTGATGCTTGGCGTCAACCCGGACGAAGCCGATCCACTGACGCCGTTTCTGGTTAATGTCAAACAGCAGGCGCTGCAGCCTGGCGGGTACAACGTCATTCTGGGCGAAGTGCTGGCCGGCAAATTGGGCGTCAAACGCGGCGACAGGCTGCGTCTGATGGTGCCGAGCGCCAGCCAGTTTACCCCGATGGGGCGCATTCCCAGCCAGCGCGTGTTTACCGTGGCCGGCACCTTCCATGCCAACAGCGATGTGGACGAATACCAACTGCTGGTCAATCAGCAGGACGCTTCGCGTGTGATGCGCTACCCGGCAGGCAATATCACCGGCTGGCGCCTGTTCCTGCAGCAGCCGCTGGCGGTCGACAGCCTGAGCCAGCAGGCGTTGCCGCAGGGCGCAAGCTGGAAAGACTGGCGCGATCGCAAAGGCGAGCTGTTCCAGGCGGTGCGCATGGAAAAGAACATGATGGGGCTGCTGCTGAGCCTGATCGTGGCGGTTGCCGCCTTTAATATCATTACCTCCCTCGGCCTGCTGGTGATGGAAAAGCAGGGCGAAGTGGCCATCTTGCAAACCCAGGGGCTGACGCGCCGCCAGATTATGGCGGTGTTTATGACCCAGGGCGCCAGCGCCGGGATTATCGGCTCGCTGCTCGGTACGCTGCTGGGCGTGGTGCTGGCGCTGAACCTGAATACCATTATGCCGGCGCTTGGCGCGCTGATTGACGGCGCGTCGCTGCCGGTGGCGGTTGAACCGCTGCAGGTGACGATCATCGCCGTCGCGGCGATGGCGGTGTCACTGCTGTCCACGCTGTACCCTTCATGGCGCGCCGCCGCCGTTCAACCCGCTGAGGCTTTACGTTATGAGTAACCATCCTTTGTTGCAGTGTGACAACCTGTGCAAGACCTATCAGGAAGGCAATCTGCATACCGACGTGCTGCGAAATGTCAGTTTTGCCATGCAGCCCGGCGAGATGATGGCGATTGTCGGCAGCTCTGGCTCGGGGAAAAGTACGCTGTTGCACCTGCTGGGCGGGCTGGATTCACCGACCTCCGGCAGCGTGGTATTCAAGGGGCAGGCGATGAATTCACTGTCATCCGCCGCCAAGGCCGAACTGCGTAACCGCGAGCTGGGCTTTATCTATCAGTTTCACCACCTGCTGCCGGACTTTTCCGCGCTGGAAAACGCGGCGATGCCGCTGCTGATCGGCGGCGTTAAGCCGGCGCAGGCGCAGGAGAAAGCGATGGAAATGCTGGCGGCGGTCGGGCTGGATAAACGCAGCAAACACCGTCCGTCAGAACTGTCCGGCGGTGAACGCCAGCGGGTGGCGATCGCCCGTGCGCTGGTGAATAATCCGTCGCTGGTGCTGGCGGATGAGCCGACCGGCAACCTGGATCACCGCACCGCCGACAGCATTTTTGACCTGCTGGGGGAGCTGAACGTGCGTCAGGGCACCGCGTTTCTGGTGGTGACCCACGATCTGCAGCTGGCCAAGCGTCTTAACCGCCAGCTGGAAATGCGCGACGGTCATTTGCAGGCGCAGCTGACGCTGCTGGGGGCCGAGTAATGCGCGCATTGCCTCTCTCACTGCTGACGGCGCTGCGTTTTAGCCGCGGTCGGCGGCGCGGCGGCATGGTGTCGCTGATTTCGGTGATCTCCACCATCGGTATTGCGTTGGGCGTGGCGGTGCTGATCGTCGGCCTGAGCGCGATGAATGGCTTTGAGCGCGAGCTGCAGAACCGCGTGTTGTCGGTGGTGCCGCACGGGGAAATCGAGCCGGTGAATCAGCCGTTTAACGGCTGGCCGGCGATGATGCAGCGGGTGGAAAAGGTGCCGGGCATTCTGGCCGCCGCGCCGTATATTAATTTCACCGGCCTGATGGAAAACGGCGCCCAGCTGCGCGCGGTGCAGCTGAAAGGGGTCGACCCGGCGCAGGAAGCGAAGCTCAGCGCGCTGCCGAAGTATGTGCAGGGCGACGCCTGGGCCAACTTCAAGGGCGGCGAACAGCAGGTGATTCTGGGTAAAGGCGTCGCCGACGCGCTGGGCGTCAAGCAGGGCTCCTCTGTTACGGTGATGATCCCCAACAGCGATCCGCAGATGAAATTGCTGCAGCCGAAGCGTATTCGCCTGCATGTCAGCGGTATTTTGCAGCTCAGCGGCCAGCTGGATCACAGCCTGGCGATGGTGCCGCTGGCCGATGCGCAGCGCTATCTGGACATGGGTGACAGCGTCACCGGCATCGCCATCAAGGTTAACGACGTGTTCGCCGCCAATAAGCTGGTGCGCGACGCCGGCGAGGTGACCAACGCCTACGTTTATATCAAGAGCTGGATCGGCAAGTACGGCTATATGTACCGCGATATTCAGATGATCCGCGCCATCATGTATCTGGCTATGGTACTGGTGATCGGCGTGGCCTGCTTCAACATCGTTTCCACGCTGGTGATGGCGGTGAAGGACAAGAGCGGCGATATCGCCGTGTTGCGTACGCTGGGCGCCAAAGACGGCTTTATCCGGGCGATATTCGTCTGGTATGGCCTGCTGGCGGGGCTGGTGGGCAGCCTGAGCGGCGTGGTGGTCGGCATCTTTGCCTCGCTGCAGCTGACGAATATCATCAAGCTGATTGAAAAGATGGTCGGTCATTCATTCTTGTCCGGCGATATCTATTTTATCGACTTCTTACCGTCGGAGCTGCACTGGCTGGATGTCGTCATCGTGCTGGCGACCGCGATCGTGCTCAGCCTGCTGGCCAGCTGGTATCCGGCGCGACGCGCCAGCTGTATCGATCCGGCGCGGGTGCTAAGCGGTCAGTGATCGGGTTAAAAATGGGGCGCAGTGATGCAGCCCCATTTTTTTACGTGAGGTAACGGATGTTCTACGGTTTTGATATGGGCGGCAGCAAAATTGAGCTGGGGGTGTTCGACGCCGACCTGCAACGCATCTGGCAAAAGCGCGTGGCGACCCCGCGGGACGACTATCGCCAACTGCTGGCGACGCTGCGTGATATGACGCTGGAGGCGGACGCCGTCTGCGGCGCTGCCGGGCAGGTGGGTATCGGCATTCCCGGTTTGCCTAACGATGATGACGGCACGCTGTTTACCGCCAACGTGCCGGCGGCGATGGGGCAGGCGCTGCCGCGCGATTTGGCGGCTCTGATTGGCCGGGAAGTGCGGGTGGAAAACGACGCCAACTGCTTCGCGCTGTCGGAGGCGTGGGATAAGGAGTTCCGTCGCTATCCGGTGGTGTTCGGGCTGATCCTCGGCACCGGCGTGGGCGGCGGCCTGATCGTCGACGGCAAGGTGGTGTCTGGCCGTAATCATATCGCCGGCGAATTCGGGCATTTGCGTCTGCCGGTTGATGCGCTGGAAGTGCTGGGGCGTGATATACCTCGCGTTGCCTGCGGCTGTGGTCATCATGGTTGCATTGAAAATTACATATCAGGCCGCGGATTTGAGTGGCTGTACGCGCATTTTTATCAGCAGCGCTTGTCTGCGCCGCAAATTATTGCGCATTATCAGGCCGGTGAGCCGCAGGCGCAGGCTCACGTTGAGCGTTTTCTCGATCTGCTGGCGATTTGTCTGGGCAATTTACTGACCGTCATCGATCCGCATCTGGTGGTGATTGGCGGGGGATTATCGAATTTTGCAGCGATCTACCAGGCGCTGCCGTCACGTCTGCCGCGCAGCCTGTTGCGCGTGGCGAAGATGCCGCGGATCGAACCGGCGCGCTATGGCGACGCCGGCGGCGTGCGTGGGGCGGCGTTTCTCAACCTGGCGGATCATTGAATAAGGAGTAGTTATGCGTACGCGCCATCGGCTGCATCAGTTTCGCAAGAGCAAACATGTGCTGCACCAACGTTTTCGTTCGCGGATTTTTCACCGCGATACCATGGCGGCGGCGGAGTTGAAAAAGCCGTTTGTGGTGGTGTTGACCGGGGCAGGTATTTCTGCGGAATCCGGCATTCGCACCTTCCGCGCAGCGGACGGTTTGTGGGAAGAGCACAAGGTGGAGGACGTGGCGACGCCGGAAGGTTTCCAACGCGATCCGGAGCTGGTGCAGGCGTTTTACAATGCGCGCCGCCGCCAGCTGCAGCAGGATGATATTGCGCCGAACGCCGCGCACCGTGCGCTGGCCAGTCTGGAAGAGTGGCTGGGGGATAACTTTCTGCTGGTTACGCAAAATATCGACAATCTGCACGAGCGCGCCGGCAACCACCGGGTGGTGCATATGCATGGAGAACTGCTGAAGGTGCGCTGCACGCAGTCCGGCCAGGTGGTTGACTGGCCCGGCGATCTGAGCGTCGACGACCGCTGCCACTGCTGCCAGTTCCCGGCGCCGCTGCGCCCGCACGTGGTGTGGTTCGGCGAAATGCCGATCGGTATGGACGATATCTATCAGGCTCTGGAGAGGGCAGATTTCTTCGTCGCTATCGGCACCTCCGGACATGTGTATCCGGCGGCCGGGTTTGTGCATGAGGCGCGGCTGAGCGGTGCGCATACCATGGAACTGAATCTGGAGCCGAGCCAGGTGGAAAGCCAGTTTGCCGAGAAGCATTACGGGCCGGCCAGTGAAGTGGTGCCGCGCTTTGTGCATAAATTTCTGATGGGGAAGATTGAACGCGCCGATCGGCCGTAACCCTGTTGGCGTCGCTGCAGCGCTGGCAGCGGAGGAAACAAGACCGGGCATTGCGCCCGGCCTGAATCAGCCAGAGGCTGGCGTTAGCGGCCGGCCTTCAGCTTCTGGAACTGGGTTTCGTACAGCGTGCTGGCGTCGCCGACGTCGTTCTGCCATTCGCCGTTTTTGATCACTGCTTCGTCCGGATACAGTGACTTATCGTTGGCAATGTCCGGCGGCAGCAGTTTTTTCGCGGCCAGATTCGGCGTTGGGTAACCGATGGTTTTCGCCACCTGCACGGCAATTTCCGGCCGCAGCAGGAAGTTGATCAGCTTCAGCGCGCCGTCGACGTTTTTGGCGTTAGCCGGGATCGCCAGGCTGTCCATCCAGAAAATACCGCCTTCCTTCGGCCAGACAATCTCCAGCGGCGTGCCGGCCTGACGGGCGACAAAGGCCGAGCCGTTCCACACCATGCCCAGGTTGACTTCCCCTTCCATAAACGGGTTGCCCGGGTTGTCGGAGTTAAAGGCCAGCACGTTCGGCATCAGCTTTTTCAGCTCGTTATAGGCGGCTTCAATCTCTTGCGGATTGGTGGTGTTGCCGGAATAGCCCAGTTTCCGCAGCGCCATCTGGAACACTTCGCGCGCGTCATCGGTCAGCAGCAGGCTGCTTTTGTACTCCGGCTTCCACAGGTCGGCCCATGAGGTAATGGTTTTCGGGTCGATCTCGTCGCTGTTGACGCCGATGGCGGTGGCGCCCCAGATATACGGGATGGAATAATCGTTATTCGGATCGAACGGTTTGTTCAGCAGGTTGGGATCCAGATCCTTAAAGTTGCTGAGCTTGCTCTTGTCGATCTTCTGCAGCATGCCTTCCTTACTCATCTTGGCGATGAAATAGGTGGAAGGCACCACCAGATCGTACGCGCCGTCTTTATAGGTCTTCAGCTTGGCGTACATGCTTTCATTGGATTCATAGGTGGAATAGATCACCTTAATCCCCGTTTCTTTGGTGAACTGATCGAGCAGGCCCGGCGGCACATATTCAGTCCAGTTATAGAAATAGAGGGTTTTGCCGTCATCGGCGGCGGTTGCAGAGCCGATGCTCAGTGCCATCATCCCGGCTGCGAGCAGGTGTGACCACTTTTTCATGCAGCGTATCCTTCAGCAGTTATCGCGTTTAACAGTATAGGCCGAATAGCGGCGCGGCGGTCCTATACCCCAGAGAGCGGCCATTATAGGCGGCGGGCGGCGCGGGGTAAAGGCGGTTATCCCCTTGGTAAATAGCGGCTTTTAGTCTGGAAAACGGGACGGCAGGTGAGAAACGGACACATTCACAATTGGAATGTGTCCGTTCGATTATTTGACGTTGCGATCGCGCAGGATCAGCTGGCTGGCGAGCACCAGCACCAGCGACATCAGCAGCAGAATGGTGGCGAGGGCGTTGACCTCCGGCGAGACGCCGACCTTGACCATCGAATAGATCTTCAGCGGCAGGATCTCATAGCTCGGCCCGGTGACGAACGAAGACACCACCACATCATCCATCGACAGGGTAAAGCTCAGCAGCCAGCCGGCGGCGACGGCCGGCATCGCCAGCGGCAGGATGATTTTGCGCAGGATCGTCACCTCGCCAGCGCCGAGGTCGCGCGCCGCTTCCAGCATTTTGACGTCGAAGCCTTTCAGCCGCGAGTAGACGGTCACCACCACAAACGGCAGGCAGAAAGTGATGTGCGAAAACAGCAGCGACCAGAAGCCCAGCGAGATGCCCAGTAGCATAAACAGCACCAGCAGGGAGATCGCCATCACGATATCCGGCGACATCATCACCACAAACAGCATACCGCTGACGAATGGCTTGCCGCGGAAGCGGTAGCGGTACAGCGCCACCGCGGTCAGCGAGCCGATCAGCGTGGCGAAGGTGGCCGACAGCACCGCCATGGTCAGCGAGTGGCCCGCCGCCTGCAGCAGACTGTCGTTGTTGAGCAGGGTCGAGTACCAGTCGACGGTAAACCCTTGCCAGTTGATGCCAAAGCGCGATGCGTTGAACGAGTTGACGATCAGAATCACGATCGGAATATATAAATAGGCGTAAATGATGGTCATAAAACCACCGCGTAGCAGGCGTCCGATCATTCCAGTTCCACCTTCTTGTTCAGCAGCTTCGCCGCGCGGTAGTACACCAGCAGCATCAGGCCCATGACCAGCGTCAGGCAGATGCTGGTAGCAGCGCCAAACGGCCAGTCGCGAATATTCAGGAACTGGCTCTTGATCACGTTGCCGATCAGCAGGTTTTTCGCGCCGCCCATCAGGTCCGCAACGAAGAACAGCCCCATTGCCGGCAGGATCACCAGCAGGCAGCCGGCGATAATGCCGGGCATGGTCAGCGGCACGATGATGCGGATAAAGGTCTGCAGCTTGCTGGCGCCGAGATCGCGCGCCGCTTCCAGACAGGATTTATCCAGTTTCTCAATGCTGGAGTAGAGCGGCATCACCATAAACGGCAGCAGAATATAAATCAGTCCCAGCACCACCGCTTCGGAGGTGTACATGATGCGAAACGGTTTGTCGATCACCCCCAGCCACAGCAGGAAATCGTTCAGATAGCCGCGGGTGCTGAGGAACAGCTTCAGGCCGTAGATGCGGATCAGCGAGTTGGTCCAGAAGGGGACGATCAGCAGAAACAGCAGCAGCGGCCGCACCTTCTGCGGCAGGCGCGCCAGAATAAAGGCGAACGGATAGCCGATCACCAGGCAGCACAGGGTGGCGATCACCGCCATATTCAGCGAGTGCAGCAGCACTTCGGCGTACAGCGGATCGAACAGCCGGGTGTAGTTATCCAGCGTGAACACCATCTGAATCAGATTGGCGTCGTCGCGGGTCAGGAAGCTGGTGCCGATAATCATCAGGTTCGGCATAAACACGAACAGCACCAGCCAGGCGACTACCCCGGTAATCACCACATTCTGGAACAGTTTACGCGAGGTCTTCATCGGCCAGCACCACCTCCCAGCTTTCAACCCAGGTCACCGCCATTTTCTGATTCAGCGAGTGGTCGACGTCCGGATCGTCTTCGTTAAAGAATTCGCTGACCATGACCATCTTGCCGTTTTCCAGCTCGACGACCGAGTCCAGCGTCATTCCCTTGTAGTTACGTTCGCGCACATAGCCGATCAGGCCGTCGACCTGCTCGGCGCCGTTGATCTCCTCAACGCGCAGATCCTCCGGCCGCAGCAGCACTTTCAGGCGCTGGCCGGCGCTGACCGGCAGGCTGGCGTAGATATCGCATTCGCGCCCTTCGACGTTGGCGCGCACCCGCTGCGCGTCGATGCGTTGCAGCACGGTGGCGTCAAAGATATTAATCTCGCCGATAAAGCTGGCGACAAACAGGTTGCGCGGCTCTTCGTAGATCTCGCGCGGCGTGCCGTCCTGCTCAATGCGGCCTTCGCGCATCACCACGATGCGGTCCGACATGGTCAGCGCCTCTTCCTGATCGTGGGTGACGAAGACAAAGGTGATGCCGAGCTTGCGCTGCAGCGCCTTCAGCTCGTTCTGCATCTGTTTGCGCAGCTTATAGTCCAGCGCCGACAGCGACTCATCCAGCAGCAGAACCTTGGGTTTATTCACCACCGCGCGGGCGATGGCGACGCGCTGCTGCTGGCCGCCGGACAGCTGGCTGGGACGCCGCTGTGCAAAGGCCTCCAACTGCACCATGCGCAGCGCTTCTTCCACCCGCGGGGTAATCTCCGCCGCCGGCGTTTTCTGCATCCGCAGGCCGAAGGCGACGTTGTCAAACACCGTCATGTGCGGGAACAGCGCGTAGCTCTGGAAGACGGTATTGACGTGGCGGTGTTCGGCCGGAATGTCGGTAATATCCAGACCGTCGAGCACGATCTGGCCGCTGTCGACATCTTCCAGGCCGGCGATCAGGCGCAACACGGTGGTTTTACCGCAGCCGGAGGGGCCGAGGATCGTCAAAAACTCGCCGTGATTAATGGTGAGGTCAAGATCGCTGATGATGGTTTTGCCGTCGAATCCTTTGCTTAACGCTTTCAATTCAACAAGTGGCTTCAGAGAGGATTTCTCAGTCATTTATGGTGTCACTCTATCCCGTGAACTCTTGCAGATAGAACCGCCGCTGGAAAAGACTGCGAGAGCTGGCGAAATACCCCGCCGTACAAAAGCTCAAAACCAGTGGCGCCGCTCGAAATTTTTAGAGCGCGCATGATAGACGCTGTGGCAGTGAATTGAAAGCCGAACCGCCGGCAACGCGCTGATTTTTACCATTATAGCCGCACTATACGACAATTTAACGTATTCATTACGCCAATAAATCATTACCGACGGTAATGATTCTCACTAATTCTGGTTAAAAATGACCTGACGCAATATTTCCCGCCAGGCGCTTTAGCATAATGACTTGCGATAATCTGAAGGGCGCCATCATGGATAAACTACTCGATCGTTTTTTTAACTACGTCACCTTTGATACGCAATCCAAAGCGAACGTTAAACATGTGCCAAGTACGGACGGGCAGCTGAAACTGGCGCGCGCGTTACAGCAGGAGCTGCTGGCGCTGGGTTTTGCGCAGGTGATGCTCAGCGAACACGGCTGCGTCACGGCGACGCTGCCAGCCAATGTCGCCTGGCCGGTGCCCGCCATCGGATTTATCTCCCATCTTGATACCTCGCCGGACGTCAGCGGCAAACAGGTGAATCCGCAAATTGTGGAGAATTATCGCGGTGGTGATATTGCGCTGGGCATCGGCGATGAGGTGCTGTCGCCGGTGCGCTTCCCGGTGTTGCATCAACTGCTGGGGCAGACGCTGATCACCACCGACGGCAAAACGCTGCTCGGGGCGGATGATAAGGCCGGCATTGCGGAAATCATTACCGCCATGGTGCGTCTGCGGCAGCAGCAGATTCCGCACGGGGATATCCGCATCGCCTTTACGCCCGATGAAGAAGTCGGCAAAGGGGCCCGCTATTTTGACGTCGAGAGCTTTGACGCCGCCTGGGCCTATACCATTGACGGCGGTGGCGTGGGGGAGCTGGAGTGTGAGAACTTCAACGCTGCCTCGGCGTTGGTGAAGATTGTTGGCAACAATGCGCATCCCGGCAGCGCCAAGGGCGTGATGGTCAACGCGCTGACGCTGGCGACCCGTTTCCACCAGTGTCTGCCGGCGGATGAGACGCCGGAAAACACCGCGGATTATCAGGGCTTCTATCATCTGAGCAGCATCAAGGGGCAGGTCGACCGCGCCGAGATGCACTATATCCTGCGCGACTTTGAGCGCGACGGCTTTGCCGCCCGCAAACGTCAACTGATGGCGGCGGCAGAGTTGGTGGGCAAAGGGCTGCCGCGTGAGTGCCACATCGACGTCACCATTGAGGACAGCTACTACAACATGCGCGAGCTGGTGGCTGAGCATCCGCACGTGGTGGAACTGGCGCAGCAGGCGATGCGCGACTGCGGAATTGAGCCCATCATTAAGCCGATCCGCGGCGGTACCGACGGCGCGCAGCTCTCTTTCAAAGGGCTGCCATGCCCCAATCTGTTTACCGGCGGCTACAATTTCCACAGCAAACACGAATTTATTACACTGGAGGGGATGGAGCAGGCGGTGGCGGTGATTATGCGTATCGCGACCCTGACGGCGGAACGCGCCAAAGGTTGATGAGTTGTTAACTTGCCGCAATTAATTTTTGTGCCTAGGGTTGAGTAACATTTTGCACAAGGAGATTTGCGGCATGAGTTCTGAGTATCGTATCGGCAGCCAGGGATTAGGGCGGTTTGTTCAGGCGATCTGGCGCCATACCGGCAGTTCCGCCCGTGAGGCTGAGCTGGTGGCGGAACACCTGGTGCAGGCCAATCTGGCCGGGCATGATTCGCACGGCGTCGGCATGATCCCGCGCTATATGTCATCGCTGGCGCAGGGGCATCTGCAGCTGAATACCCATGTCAGGGTGGTGAAGGATGCCGGCGCGGTGCTGACGCTGGACGGCGGCAAAGGATTTGGTCAGGTGGTCGCCAGCGAAGCGATGGAGCTCGGTATTGAACGGGCGCGCCAGCTGGGAATTGCCGCCGTGGCGCTGCACAATGCCCACCATATCGGCCGCATCGGCCACTGGGCGGAGCAGTGCGCGCGTGCCGGCTTTGTTTCTATCCATTTCGTCAATGTGATGGGCGATCCTATGGTGGCGCCGTTTGGCGGCAGCGACCGCCGCTTCGGCACCAACCCTTTCTGCATGATTTTTCCTCGTCCTGGCCAGGCGCCGCTGTTGCTGGACTTTGCCACCAGCGGCATTGCTTACGGCAAAACGCGCGTTGCGTACAACAAAGGCCTGACGGTAGCGCCCGGCTATCTGATCGATGAGCAGGGCCGGCCGACCAACGAACCAAAGGTAATGCATGAAGCGCCGTTTGGTTCTCTGCTGCCGTTCGGCGCTCATAAGGGCTATGCGTTGGCGACGCTGTGCGAAATTCTGGGCGGCGCGCTGTCCGGCGGACAAACCACCCATGATGATACGCTGCAGGTAACCAACGACGCGATCATCAACGGCATGACCACCATTATTCTCAACCCGGACGCCTTTGAAGCGCCGGCAATGCAGGCTGAGGCTGAAGCCTTTGTTGACTGGGTGAAGGCTTCGCCGGAAAGCGGCGACGAGCCGATTCAGGTGCCGGGCGAGTGGGAAGAGATGAACCGTGCGCTGCGCCTGCAGGATGGTATCCCGATTGATGCCAATACCTGGCAGCAGATTTGCGCCGCGGCGCAGACGGCCGGCATGCCGCAGGCCGAGCTGGAAGGCTATCGCGCGCTGGCACGGGCTGACTCCGTGTAATACGGCTGACGTCGACTGTTCGGAAAAATATAGGGGAACACGGAATGCAGCAGTTTAATACCCATGCGCAGGCTTATAACGCGGTGCGCAGCAAGATTAGCTATCCCGATGCGTTGTATGCGTCGTTGGCGGCCAGAGCGCCGGCGCATAACGCTGCGCTTGATATCGGCTGCGGCAACGGTGTTTCTACGGTGCGTCTGCAGGGGCTGTTTCAGCAGGTGGAAGGCTGCGATATCGGTGCGGCGCTGATCGAGAAGGCGCGGCAGAACTACCCGGCGCTGACTTTCAGCGTCTGTGCTGCGGAAGATTTTGCGCCTGCCCGCCGTTTTGACCTTATCACCAGCGCCACGTCGTTTTATTGGATGGATCGCAAGGCGGTGCTGATGAAATTGCCGGCGTGGCTGAATCCCGGCGGGCTGTTCTGCGCGTACAAATATGATTTTCCGCTGGCGTACGGGCCGCTGCGTGATTTTATCGAGCGGGAACTGGTGACCAACTGGGCGCGTTACCGCGATCCCCGGCTGACGCAGTACGATGACACGCTGGAAATAATGCAGGGCTGCCGCCACCTGCAGCAGGCCCGACGCGAGGTGTTCGCCAATATCATTTTCCTGACGCCGGAAGAGGTGGCGCTGTTCTTTTTATCCACCAGCTACGTGACGCGCTATATCGAAGAAGAGGGCGGGCAGGCGTATATCGAACGGTTCAGCGCCGCGGTGCGGGAGATTGCGCGGTCGGAGAGCGTGGCGATGAACTTTGATATTCATGCGTTTACCGCCGTGCTGGGCTAGGCTGCCGGCGAAAAAAAGCCCCCGGAATCGGGGGCTGATAAATGAGCCTACAGGCGGCGTCAGTCGTTAAAATACCAATAGCCGTTGTTGATCAGCGCGGTCAGCAGGGCGAGGAAGGACGGATCGTCGACCGCATCGCCCAGCAGCTCGGCATCGACGCTGAAGTGCTGGCACAGAGCATCGGCAGCCTGCAGATGTTCGGTATCAATCAGCTCCCCGTTGACGAAACACCGATCGCCGACGCGTAATACGCGCAGGCCGCCCAGACGCTGCAACGCTTCACCCTGTTGCAGCAGCTCGTAGATTTCACCGGCCTGATATGGCGGCTCCGGCGGTGCGACGTCGAGCTCGTGGCGCGACTGAGAAATAAACTCGCCGAACCAGTGCTGGAAGTGCTCCGGCTGCTGTACCAGATCCAGCATCATCGCGCGCAGCGCGTCCACTTCCTGCGGCAGTACCTCGGCCGGGTGCTCGCGCAGCTGAATATCGGGGTCGCCATAGCGTTTGCTGCCCAGTTCGCGCGCCAGTACGTAATCGGCGAAGCCGCTGATCAGCTCCCGGCCGTTGGGCGCACGGAAACCAACCGAATAGTTAAGCGCGTTTTCCAACGCGTAGCCTTCATGCGGGAAGCCCGGCGGAATATAGAGAATATCGCCCGGCTCCATCTCTTCGTCGATAATGGCGTCGAACGGCTCTACCTGCAGCAGGTCCGGATGCGGACAGTGCTGCTTCATCGGCACTTTTTCCCCGACGCGCCAGCGGCGGCGGCCGGTGCCCTGAATGATAAATACGTCATATTGGTCAAGGTGCGGCCCTACGCCGCCGCCCGGCACCGAGAAGGAGATCATCAGATCGTCCATGCGCCAGTCCGGCAGTTGGCGGAACGGGCGCATCAGCGCGGAGGATGGCTCGTGCCAGTGGTCCACCGCCTGCACCAGCAGCGACCAGTTGTTTTCACCCAGGTGGTCATAGCTTTCGAAAGGCCCGTGCGCCACCTGCCAGCGCCCGTCCTGATGGCTGACGACTCGGCTGTCTACCTCATTTTCCATTGCCAGCCCGGCCAGTTCGTCCGGAGAGATCGGATCGATAAAGTTTTTAAAGCCGCGCTTGAGAATCACCGGACGCTTTTGCCAATAACGCTGCAGAAAATCGCGCCAGTCCAGATCTAATTGATAATCCATGTTGTATTCCAGGAGAGGAGTGTGCCTGTAGAGGATTATATACTCTTCGCCGCTGAAGCTGCAGCATTGTCGGCAGAGATCCGGCGCGTGGCGCGCCGGTGTGCGGGATTATTCGCCATGCGTATCGTACTGGCGGGCAAAAGTAACCATCATGCGCGCGCCGCCGAGCGGGCTGTCGGCAATAGTGATCTCCCCGTCGTACTGTTCGATAATTTCCGCCGCCACCGACAGGCCCAGCCCCTGGCCGGGGCTCAGGGTGTCGACGCGCTGGCCGCGTTGAAAAATCAGCGTGCGCTTGCTCTGCGGGATGCCGGGGCCGTCATCATCCACCATAAGGGTCAGGTGTTCATCGGAGTGCAGGGTGGTGACCTCAACAAACTCCAGACAGTATTTACAGGCGTTTTCCAGCACGTTGCCCATTACTTCCATAAAGTCGTTTTTCTCGCCGATAAAGGTGACCTCCGGCGAAATATCCAGCGTAATCACCACGCCCTTACGCTGGTACACCTTGTTCAGCGCCAGGCTCAGGCTGTCGAGCAGCGCCGGCACCGAGTGGATCTCCCGCGTCAGCACCGTCTGCCCGGAGTTGATACTGGCGCGGTGCAGGTAATAACCAATCTGCTGCGAGATGCGGCCGATCTGTTCGAGCATGATCGGCTCCGCTTCTTCAATGGTGGTCTGCTTGCCGGAACGCAGCGAGCGCAGCGTGGTCTGCAGCACCGCCAGCGGCGTCTTCAGGCTGTGGGTCAAATCGGACAGCGTGGTGCGGTACTTGGTGTAACGCTGGCGTTCGTTGCGTAACAGAATGTTCAGGTTGCGCACCAGGCCGCGCAGTTCACTGGGGGGATTTTCATCCAGCTGATCGCGTTCGCCGTTTTCCAGATCGCCGACCTGATGGATCAGCGTTTTTATCGGCCGCAGGCTCCAGTAGGCTGCCAACCACAGCAGCGGCACCACCAACAGCAGATTGGCCAGCAGCACATAGCTGAACCACTCCCACACCACATCCGAGCGCTGCAGTTCCTGCGGAATGGAGTCGACCACCACAATGGTCAGCGCCGGCAGGCGCGCGGTGGCGGCATAGGTATTGACCGCCACCGAGTGGGTTAGCGCATTTTGGTCGGACGCGTCATAGTCTTTCAGCTGATCCTGCGCTTTGGGGTTGTCGCCCAGTACTTCGCTGCTGATGCGGGTGTCGGTGTCGATTTCATAAAACCCGGCATCTTTCAGCCATTTTTTATCGATCAGCCTTTCCAGCTCGGGCATCTTGCGCTGGCTCCACAGCAGATGGCCGTGCTCATCATAGATAAACACCAGCGTCGGGGAGTTAAGATCGATATCGGGCGGAATGGCGATGGTGAGTTTTTGGTCCTTCCACTGGGCCAGGCTGAAAAACAGATTGCTTTCGCTGCGCAGCAGACGGAAGGCGGTTTTGTCGAAACTGACAATGTAGCCGACTACCGCCACCAGCCCGTAGGAGAGCGACAGCGCCAAAATGACGCCGGCGGTCGCCATCAGAAAGCGGGCGCGCAGCGAGAACGGCTTTTTATCCCTGTTGAACATAACACTCACTTAATGTCGAAGCGGTATCCCTGGCCACGCACCGTGGTGATCACTTCCTGCGGATGCTCGGCCTGGAGCTTTTTACGCAGACGGCCCATCAGCACGTCGATAGTGTGGCTTTCGCGCAGCTCGGCGTCGGGATAGAGCTGCAGCATCAGCAGATCTTTGCTCACCACCTTGCCGGCGTTGCGGATCAGCGTTTCGATAATGGTGTATTCGAACGCCGTCAATTTGATCTGCTGCTCGTTAACGCACAGTTCGCGGCGCGACAGATCGATCTGGAAGGGCGGCAGCACGATGACCTGTGAGGCAAGGCCGCTGTTGCGGCGCATCAAGGCCTGCATGCGGGCGATCACCTCTTCCAGATGGAAAGGTTTGGTGACATAGTCGTCGGCGCCGGCTTCCAGCACCGCCACTTTGTCCTGCCAGCTTTCGCGGGCGGTCAGCACCAGAATCGGCAGTTTGACCTGATGGGCGCGCCAGCGGCGGATCAGCGCCAGTCCGTCCTCACCCGGCAGGCCGAGGTCGACAATGGCGATATCCGGCGCGTGTTCCTGCAGAAAATAATCTGCTTCTTTGCTGTCTTCCGCCGCGTCGACCTGATGTCCCATCTCGCGCATCTGTACCGAAAGGTGATGACGCAGCAGACCATTATCTTCAACCACCAGTATTCGCATCGATAATCTCCTGTTTTCGCGCGGGTGCGGCTCCAATCACCCAAATTATATAGGTATCACGCAATTAAGCACGGTTTTCCCGGATTGCGGCTTAATTATCGGCAGCGACCGGTAAACGTTGACTCAACGACGGTGGGGTGAAGCTTAACCAAACTTAAACGGATAGAACGTGGCGACGGCGGGGCGATAAAAAAGGCGGCCCGGAGGCCGCCTGGCTGCGTACGGGCGCAGGATTATTTCAGTTCGTCCACCATGGTGGTGGCGCGGCCGATATAGTTGGCCGGCGTCATTGCTTTCAGACGGGTTTTCTCGTCTTCCGGCAGCGCCAGGCCGTCGATAAACGCCTGCATACCGGCGGCGTCCACGCGTTTGCCGCGGGTCAGCTCTTTCAGCTTCTCATACGGTTTTTCAATACCGTAGCGGCGCATCACGGTCTGGATCGGCTCGGCCAGCACTTCCCAGTTGTGGTCCAGCTCATCCAGCAGGTGCGCCTGGTTCACTTCCAGCTTGCTGATGCCCTTCAGGGTGGACTGATAGGCGATTAGCGCATAGCCGATGCCCACGCCCAGGTTGCGCAGTACGGTGGAGTCGGTCAGGTCGCGCTGCCAGCGGGACACCGGCAGTTTGCTCGCCAGATGGCCCAGCACGGCGTTAGCCAGGCCCAGGTTGCCTTCGGAGTTTTCGAAGTCAATCGGGTTGACCTTGTGCGGCATGGTAGATGAGCCGATCTCGCCGGCGATGGTCTTCTGCTTGAAGTGGTTCAGCGCGATGTAGCCCCAGATATCGCGATCGAAGTCGATCAGGATAGTGTTGAAGCGGGCGATGCAGTCGAACAGTTCGGCAATGTAGTCGTGCGGTTCGATCTGGGTGGTGTACGGGTTCCAGGTAATGCCCAGCGAGGTGACGAACTCTTCGCTGAAGCGGTGCCAGTCCACTTCCGGGTAGGCGACGATGTGGGCGTTATAGTTGCCGACGGCGCCGTTGATTTTACCGAGGATCTCGACGCGCTCCAGCTGGCGGTACTGACGCTCCATGCGGTAAGCCACGTTGGCCAGCTCTTTGCCTACGGTAGACGGCGTGGCCGGCTGGCCGTGGGTGCGGGACAGCAGCGGAATATCGCGGTATTCCTGCGCCAGCTTGGCGATGGCGTCGATAGTCTGACGCCAGTAAGGCAGCACCACATCCTGGCGGGCGGTGCTCAGCATCAGCGCGTGGGACAGGTTATTGATATCTTCGGAGGTACAGGCGAAGTGGATAAACTCGGACACCGCATGCAGGGCCGGCACCGCCGCCACTTTTTCCTTGAGAAAATATTCGACCGCCTTCACATCGTGGTTGGTGGTGCGTTCGATGGTTTTGATGCGCTGAGCGTCTTCTTCGCTGAATTCTGCAACGATCTTGTCGAGGAAAGCGTTTGCGTCGGCGTCAAAAGCAGGAACTTCCTTGATTTCTGCGCAGGCCGCCAGTTTTTGCAGCCAACGTACTTCAACCTGTACGCGGAATTTCAGCAGGCCGAATTCGCTGAAAATGGTGCGCAGTGCGCTGACTTTATCACCGTAGCGTCCGTCAACGGGGGAAACGGCGGTCAGTGAGGATAATTCCATCGGTAGCAACTCCTGGGAAAATTAACAATGAGCAACGATATTTTGCGCCTGTGTGAACAGACGATTACGGGAAAACATTAACTGCAGGCGGCTGCCGCCGACCTGTTGCCACAGCACGGCGGCGCGGATGCCGGCCAGCAGCGTGGCGCGCACTTTGGCCTGCACCTGGCTGTTTTGTAAAATGGCCGGTGAACCGGTGACCTGAATGCGCGGCCCCAGCGGGCTGACCACGTCGACATAGATGCCGGCCAGGGCGCTGATAATGGTGTCGGATTCCAGCTCGAAATGCGCCAGCTGACGCTCCAGCTGTTCAAGGCGTTCGCCGAGGGTATTCATCGCCTGTTTGTTGGCGTTGAGCTTGCGTTCCAGCACCATCAGGCTGATGGTGTAGCGGGTCAGTTCGGCGCCGGGGCCTTTATTATTGGCGTTCAGTACGCCCATCAGCGTTTCCAGACCGACTTTCAGATTACGTTCTTCGCCGCCGAATACCGCCAGCGTAGAGGAGGGGTTCATCTGCAGCAGGCTGCTGAGCGAGGTGTGCAACGCGTCGCGGTCGCATTGCCCTTCATGCGCGAGCTGCTGAACCAAACGCGCTGACTGGCTGATTCCGGCCATGGCCAACGTGATGTCATAATAATTCTTCGCCACGAATACTCCTGTATACGGTACATGGCTTACGGTGACAGGCTGCGTGACGGCAAAACGATAACCTTTGCCCGCGCCGGTAACGATAATGATCGTGAATGTTGCAAATCATGCCATAAAACGCGGGCTAAACCCAGCGCGCATTACCGGCGCGCCGGGCCGGGTGCCGGCTATACCGCGGCTTAACCTTCCTCGAGCGGCAGGCGTTGTTCGATAATGCCGCCGCCCAGGCAGATTTCACCCTGGTAGAACACCGCCGACTGGCCGGGCGTCACCGCCGCGACCGGTTCGTCAAAGCGCACTTCGATGCGTTGATCGTCGATCGGCGTGATGGTGCACGGCAGATCCTGCTGGCGGTAGCGGGTTTTCACCGTACAGCGCAGCGGGGCGGTCAGCGGTTGGCGATCGACCCAGTGCAGCTGTTGGGCGATCAGACCAAGCGACATCAGGCGCGGATGGTCGTGACCCTGGGCGACGATCAGTACGTTGTTGGCGACGTCTTTGTCGACCACGTACCACGGATCTTCGCTGCTGTCTTTCATGCCGCCGATGCCGAGCCCTTTACGCTGGCCCAGCGTGTGGTACATCAGCCCCTGATGCTGGCCGATGGTCTGACCGTCGACGGTCATAATCGGGCCGGGCTGCGCCGGCAGATAGCGGCCGAGGAAGTCGCGGAACTTACGTTCGCCGATAAAGCAGATGCCGGTGGAGTCTTTTTTCTTGGCGGTGACCAGCTCCAGCTGTTCGGCGATGCGGCGCACCTCCGGCTTTTCCAGCTCGCCGACCGGGAACAGGCTTTGCGCCACCTGCTCATGGCTCAGGGTATACAGGAAATAGCTCTGGTCTTTGTTGCCGTCGACGCCGCGCAGCAGACGGCTCTTACCGTCAACGTCCTGGCGACGCACATAGTGGCCGGTAGCGATATAGTCGGCGCCCAGATCTTCGGCGGCGAACTCCAGGAAGGCTTTAAACTTGATTTCTTTATTGCACAGGATGTCCGGGTTCGGCGTGCGGCCGGCCTTGTACTCTTCCAGGAACAGCTCGAATACGTTGTCCCAGTATTCCGCCGCGAAGTTGACCGTATGCAGCTCAATGCCGAGTTTGTCGCATACCGCCTGGGCATCGGCCAGATCGGTCGCTGCGGAGCAATACTCTTCGTCGTCGTCTTCCTCCCAGTTCTTCATAAACAGCCCAGCGACCTGGTAGCCCTCTTGCTGTAACAGATAGGCGGTAACGGAAGAGTCGACGCCGCCGGACATTCCGACGATTACTTTTTTCTGGCTGTTGTCTGACATGGGGATCTCACGAACTTGAACACGAACCGTGCTGATAAAAAAACAGGCGCAGGATTTTAACACGATGGCGGCCTGCGCGCACGGCACTTATTGTGCTTCAGTACGGCCAGTTAAAACTGCCGATCAACGAAAGCGGGTAGCGCTCGGGCTGCCGGTAGCAGCGCAGGCTCTCCGCCACCAGCGGTGAGCGCAGGTTGGGGGCGTGCAGAATCTCGTCGGCGCTGAGCCACAGGCAGCGGTCGATATCGCTGTCCTGCGGCGCGGTAGGCACGATGGCTGGCAGTTCGACGACGAAGCAAAAGCGCAGGAACGGCGTGCCGTCCGGCGCGATCCACTGGTGCATTTTCAGAAACGACTGCGGCGCGGCGCGGATGCCGGTCTCTTCCCACAGTTCGCGTTCGGCGGCCTGCAGCAGCGTCTCTTCGGCCTCCAGGTGGCCGGCGGGCTGGTTCCACAGCGCCTTGTGGTTCACGGTTTCTTCGACGATTAAAAACTTGCCGGCGGCGTGCACCACGTTGGCGACGGTAACGTGCGGTTTGAACATGGTGTCTCCTTACAGCGGTCGGTCGATTTTGTTGTAAATCGCGTCCAGCTCGCCGATGCGCTGCCGGTAGCTGTTGCTCAGACAGCTGACGTCGCTGCCGCACTGTTTACGTTTTGCCAGCCAGCTGTTTTGCCGATCCTGCATTTCGCCGCGAAAACCCATGGCGAACAGGCCGCGCAGAAACTGATATTTGGTGGCCATTTCAACGTCTTTATCGCTCAGCGAACGGCTGGCGCAAATCGCCTGTTCATCCTTTGAGGCCGCTTTGCGGCAATCAAAACTGGCGGCCTGCGCGCCGGCGGCGCACAGCAGCGTGGTTAACAGCAGCGTGGTTAATAGCAGGGTACCTAACGTTTTCATGGCGCAACTCTCCGATTGGCTACGGTGAATCCGTGGTTTTCCATTCACCAGGTTGTAAATCGCCTAATGAAAGATTCCCCATACTGTAGCGAATCAGACGCAGGGTAGGGAACCCGATATGCGCCGTCATGCGACGCACCTGACGATTTCGCCCTTCATACAGCGTAATTTTCAACCAGCTGGTGGGGATGCTTTTGCGTTCGCGGATCGGCGGCGTACGCGGCCACAGCCACGCGGGCTCCGCCACCCGCTCGACGCCGGCGGGCAGGGTGGGACCGTCCTTCAGCGTTACGCCGCTGCGCAACTGCGCCAGATCGCTCTCCTGCGGAGAGCCTTCTACCTGGACGTAATAGACTTTGCCGGTGCGCTTGCCCGGTTGGGTGAGCTGCGCCTGCAGTTTGCCGTCGTTGGTCAGCACCAGCAGCCCTTCGCTGTCGCGGTCCAGGCGCCCGGCGGCGTAGACGTCATTAAAGGGAATAAATTCCTTCAGCGTGCTGCGGCCGGCCTCATCGGTGAACTGTGGCAGCACATCGAAGGGTTTGTTGAATAACACAACCCGGCGCGGCCCCGGCGGGACGGGGCGTTTGGCGCTATTCGGTCGGCTGAATCGTTTAACTTGGTGTTTTTTAACAGGGAATTTATTCATATCTATTGTACTTGCGGATGATAGGCGCATTATAACTGAATCCGTTTCGGATTGGCGCGGATTGAATATTCGAGTAGTATTGACATGCATCTTACAAAGCATTAACAAAAATTGCGCTTGAAGGAGAGGTTGATGGAAAGCAAAGTAGTTGTTCCGGCAGAAGGTAAAAAAATTACGGTCGATGCCCAGGGTAAACTGGTTGTTCCGCATAACCCGATCATTCCGTTCATCGAAGGCGACGGTATCGGCGTTGACGTGACCCCTGCCATGATTAATGTGGTTAATGCTGCAGTTGATAAGGCTTACCACGGCGAGCGTAAAATCTCCTGGATGGAAATCTACACCGGCGAAAAATCTACCCACGTTTACGGGAAAGACGTGTGGCTGCCGGACGAAACTCTGGACCTGATCCGCGATTACCGCGTTGCCATTAAAGGCCCACTGACCACCCCGGTCGGCGGCGGTATCCGTTCTCTGAACGTTGCCCTGCGTCAGCAGCTGGATCTGTATGTCTGCCTGCGCCCGGTGCGCTACTATCAGGGCACCCCTAGCCCGGTTAAACACCCAGAATTGACCGATATGGTGATCTTCCGTGAAAACGCCGAAGACATCTACGCCGGTATCGAATGGAAAGCCGGTTCTGCCGAAGCGGATAAAGTGATCAAATTCCTGCGCGACGAAATGGGCGTGCAGAAAATCCGTTTCCCAGAGCAGTGCGGCATCGGCGTGAAGCCATGTTCAGAAGAAGGCACCAAACGTCTGGTGCGTGCGGCGATCGAATACGCGATCACCAACGACCGTGACTCTGTGACTCTGGTTCACAAAGGCAACATCATGAAGTTCACCGAAGGTGCCTTCAAAGACTGGGGCTACGAACTGGCGCGCGAAGAGTTCGGCGGCGAACTGATTGACGGCGGCCCGTGGCTGAAAATCAAGAACCCGAACACCGGCAAAGAGATCGTGGTTAAAGACGTGATCGCCGACGCCTTCCTGCAGCAGATCCTGCTGCGTCCGGCGGAGTACGACGTGATCGCCTGTATGAACCTGAACGGCGACTACATCTCTGACGCACTGGCTGCGCAGGTTGGCGGCATCGGCATCGCGCCGGGCGCCAACATCGGCGACGAGTGCGCGCTGTTCGAAGCTACCCACGGCACCGCGCCAAAATATGCCGGCCAGGACAAAGTGAACCCAGGTTCCGTTATCCTGTCTGCAGAAATGATGCTGCGTCACCTGGGCTGGTTCGAAGCAGCCGACCTGATCGTTAAAGGCATGGAAGGCGCTATCGCCGCCAAGACCGTGACCTATGACTTCGAACGCCTGATGGAAGGCGCTAAACTGCTGAAATGTTCAGAGTTTGGCGACGCTATCGTCGAACACATGTAATGTGTTGAGCGTTTGACCGAGCGGGAGCCTGATGGTTCCCGTTTTTTTATGCAAATTGCAGCGGTATGGGGTCAGTCCGAGATAACGGTAGAGCCTCATTTCCATCCATAAAATCTATCTTTCTTTACCGATCAGTACCCTACATTTCTAAGTAATATCCGAACTTCCCTCCGCTAAAATCTTGCGCTTACACTGTATAAAAACACAGTGTAAAGGCGACATTATGACTCTCTTTTTTCCAACGCCAAACCCGGTAAAACTTGAACTTCCGCTGTTCTCTGACAAGGTGCCCGCTGGTTTTCCCAGCCCTGCAGCGGATTACGTCAGCTCGCGAATCGATCTGAACGAATACTGTATCAGCCATCCCAATGCGACATATTTTCTCTATGCGACCGGCGACTCGATGCTTGAGGCGGGGATCACCGAAGGCTCGATGCTGGTTGTCGATCGCAGCATTGCCCCGGCACATGGCGATATCGTCATCGCGTGTATTGCCGGGGAGTTCACGGTAAAGCGTCTCTGTTTGCATCCGCGCGCCCAGTTGGAGCCAATGAATGCAAAGTATGAGCCGATCGTTCTACATGATGATGGGGATAGCCTGGAAGTGGTGGGTGTTGTCGTGTCTTCGATTACGAGGCTCAAATAATGTATGCGCTCGCGGATGTGAACAGCTTTTACGCGAGTTGCGAAACGCTGTGGCGCCCGGACCTGCGCGGCCGTCCGGTCGTCGTTCTCTCAAATAATGACGGCTGCGTGGTGGCCAGAAGCGAAGAAGCAAAGGCTCTCGGCATTAAAATGGGCGTGCCTTACTTTAAGGTTAAGCACCCTTTTGAGCGTGCCGGAGGCATTGCCTTCAGCAGCAATTATGAGCTGTACGCGGATATGTCGATGCGCGTGATGTCTGTACTTGAAGGGGTGGCGCCGCGCGTTGAAATTTACTCGATCGATGAGAGCTTTATGGATCTGACCGGTGTGCGTCACTGCGTTGATCTGGCAACCTTCGGCCGCCAGGTGAGGGCGAAAGTGCTGCGCGATACCGGCCTGACGGTAGGTATAGGCATTGCCCAAACCAAGACGCTGGCAAAGCTTGCCAACCATGCGGCAAAAAAGTGGCCGGGGACCGGAGGCGTGGTGGATCTGTCCAGCGTCGGACGCCAGCGCAAACTGATGGGGCTGGTGTCTGTCGCAGAGGTTTGGGGCATCGGCCGGCGGATAGCGAAAAAGCTGCAGGTCATGGGGATCGATACGGCGCTGCAGTTAGCCGATGCCAGCACGGCAATGATACGAAAGAATTTTAGCGTGGTGATAGAAAAAACGGTGCGTGAGCTGCGCGGCGAACCGTGCCTGGAGCTTGAAGAGTTTGCGCCAACGAAGCAGCAGATTCTCTGCTCGCGTTCGTTCGGCGAGCGTATCACTGAATATGACGATATGCGCCAGGCGATCTGCATGTACGCGACGCGCGCGGCGGAGAAACTACGTGGGGAGCATCAGTACTGCATGCACATCAGCGCCTGGCTCAAAAGCAGTCCGTTCGCCATCAATGAGCAATATTACGGTAACTCGGCAAGCATAAAACTGAGCACGCCAACGCAAGATACCCGCGACATTATTGCTGCAGCCATGCGCTGCTTTGACGCTATCTGGCAGCCCGGACATCGCTATCAAAAAGCGGGCGTCATGCTGCAGGACTTCTTCAGCCACGGCGTAGCGCAGCTGGGGTTGTTTGATGAGTACCAACCGCAGCATAACAGCGAACGGTTGATGAGCGTTCTGGATCGTATCAATAACTCGGGTCGGGCAAAACTGTGGTTTGCAGGGCAGGGAATGTATCAGCAGTGGTCGATGAAACGTGAAATGCTGTCGCCGGCGTACACGACGCGTGTGAGTGATTTGCCACAGGCAAGAGTGTGCTAAAATGCGCGATTATCGGTTATCAAAAAACCATAGCAGGTGTTTTAAACTCAGTGAGTTACGGCTATTACCTGGATGCCAAAGTATTGTTTTAAGACACGGTAGGGAAAGAGCTTTAGCGTCCAATGGACAATTCAATCTGCAATTTTTGTCAAAACATTATCAATCAAAGCGTCTTCCAAAAACTCTCGTTCACACCGTTAGAGTTTCCAGTTTTTATCACGATTGCCGTGATAGCGGTTAGTCTGTTTTTGATGATTATAGCCATGCATAAATCAGGCCTTTATTTCTGACTCGCTAGATAAAGCCTTTTGCCATGTGGGTACTGCTGATTAACGTTGGCAGCCTACCGGATCCTCAACCATCCCTAAATGAAGGCAAAGTCGGCGCATATCAATGAACTAATAGCGAGTGCCGGACTCCAATGTGGATATAGGAATGTGACTCCATGGATGCGTGAATAACGGCAAGCCTGTTTTGGTTGCAAAAGTATACAAAGTGGATTGTTACTGCATGAAAAAATTGGCTTTTTACAAATTTATAATCGGGTGGGGCACGGCAAATCTGGGATACGCATTTGCATTTTTATGGCTGTTTATTGTATGGGTAATTGCATCACATACCGTTTTCCGTCATGAAGATTATTTTCATTTTAAAAAGATACTTTTTAATATTATTACCTACGGTTTCAACACCTGGCTGGATTTTGCTGCTTTGTACTCAACGATATTTGCCTTGTTATGGGCGCTGATTTCGGTTTATAGGCGTAAGTCCGTAAGCTGATAAATATTCTGGCTGATACTGTGACAATTATTAACCTTCTTCTAAGGCAAGGATCAGCCTTGGAAGTTACCGGCCTGGTCTCTGTTGTCATTCTGATGCGGTAGTGTTTTGGTAAATTAAGCGTTATGGTCACTTTTGTGAATAATCCCTTCCGGGGAAAACTATGCAACCCATCATAAATATACCCGTTTGACTCTTCACGATATTGCTTATTTTTATTCTGGTACTGATTTTCTTGGCCGGTGTGGCTACGGGGAAATACTGTATGCGTCTGGCAATAGGATTTTTCATGCCATCTGCCTGCACTCTGTAAATGGTTATATCAATATTTATCTGTTAAGTAACAATGTCTTGCTGTAAGTGCTAATAGCATATTTTGTTAAGCGCCAGCGCTGGCGTACCCCTAACGTTTGCAGCGGGACTTGTTAAAAAGGATAAAACGATGCAATTACATTTTAAAAAACGCGTTGCCGTATGCTCAATGGCTGCTCTGTTGTTCTCCGCCTCCGGCGCATTTGCTGCGGAAAGTCATGGGTTTTTAACGCCTGAAACCGCACCTGACAGCCTGCAGATATTACCGCCGCCGCCGGCGGAGAATACCACGGCGTTTTTAAACGATAAGGCCGCCTATGAGACGGGCAAGACGCTAAAAGATGCGCAGCGTCAGGCATTGGCGGCCAGCGATGCGGACTATAAAAATATCTCTGCCGCTTTTTCCGCCGCCTTTGGCGAAGAGATTTCGCAAGAGAAAATGCCGGCTCTCTATGCGCTGCTTCAGGGCGTCCTGCAGGACAGCCACGACTATGCGATGAGAGCCGCCAAGGATCACTATATGCGCGTGCGGCCTTTTGTGGTGTACAAGGACAGCACCTGTACGCCGGAGAAGGATAAATCGATGGCGAAAACGGGGTCCTATCCTTCCGGACACGCCTCATTCGGCTGGGCGACGGCGCTGGTGCTGGCGGAGATCAATCCGGCTCGCGAAACCGAGATACTGAAGCGGGGTTATGACTTTGGTCAGAGCCGCGTGGTGTGCGGCGCTCATTGGCAAAGCGATGTAGATAACGGACGTTTGATGGGCGCGGCAGTGGTGGCTGCGCTGCACAGTAATCAAGGTTTTACCGATGCGTTGGCCAAAGCCAAGGCGGAGTTTGGTAAACGGTGAGGTAGGGATTATTTGCTACTGAGAATGACAGCCCGCTTAGAGCGGGCTGTTGTTAATTTGCCGCCGCGTTTTATTGAGCGCAATAAATACGAGCTTCGCGCGGGGTATAGATGCCGAAGGTCACAATGCCCAGCAGGATATTCGGGAAGGTTTGCTGCACTTCGGTGCGTACCACTTTGTCTGCGCCGCCGCATACCGCAGCTGCATCAATGGCTTTCTTCTGGCCAATGCCGGAGACAAAGAAGTGGTGAGTGGTCGTCTGCTTAGGTACAGCGACAGTCTCGTGTTTCATGGTGAACGTTTGCTGTGCACAGCCGGTAACCGTCATGGCAAGCACTACGGCGGCGAGTAATTTTTTCATTATTTTCAATTCCCTTTTAACTAATCAATATAAAGCGCAAGGATAATGCCATGCTTACAGAAATTTACAAGTGTGGGTGACAATAAATAGCGTGCTAATCGAGGAGGTTCGCGCGGTAGAGAGCGGCAACGTAGGGCTGCGCCAACAACCCTTTTTTTAGCACTATGCGTAACCTATTGATATTTAATGGGCGTCTGAGCGGGCGTAAAAAAAGGGTATCAGCGGCTGAAAAGGGGAAAAAGCTTTAATTATTAATCCGCTGGCCTTAAACTCTAACAGTTCACTGCCGTACAGGCAGCTTAGAAAGCATTCTCCGCCGCCAGCGTATCACGCTCAGCGTTCACTGCCGTACAGGCAGCTTAGAAAAATGTTTGGGAGTCGATAAAAAACGGCTGGGCGTTCACTGCCGTACATGCCATTGATATAAGACCTGATTGTTTTGCACAGTACAGTAGGTGAGAATTAACTGATAAATGCGAAGAGATAAATGTGCTACTCTCGATGAATAATCGGTATTTTTATCTATCACTGGCTGTTTTTTTAGCTTTTAAATTAACTAGTCGATCCATTACGAAGTGCTACACTTTGACTTTTTGGTTAATGTGCGATGGAGCATAGGTATGAAGTATAGGAAAAAAAGGACTACGAGTATACGTGAAAGTTTGGACTTTATGGTTGATATGGTAAAAAAATATTTCCCTGTATTGGTGGTATTTTCTACATTATACGGCTCTTTATTGTTGTTTAATTATTGCGTGGATTACAGCGTCCCATTCATAAATGTCTACACTGCAAATTACATGCTGGTTTTTGGTATATTGTCCCTTGTAATTATTATGTCCGTTTTAGTTTTACCTATCACATTGACTTTCACTGGGGAATTTCTTGCGGAGAAAGAACATGATCGTTTGGTAAGTGGTTTGACACAGTGTATTTTCCGAGATAAAGAATTGCTGGTGTATTTTTTTATTAAAATATTTCAATTCTCATCATTCGGATTATGTTTGTACTTTGACTCTTTGCCAGTTTATTTTTATTCTTCGATTGTCTTTGTCTTAAGCGTAGTTGCGGCCATTATTACCTTTAAAGATTTTAAAGGGGAGAGGCTCAGGTCTGTTGTTTCATTTTTGTTCTATTATACGATAGATACTCTGATATGTTTTTCTATTCTAATTACTATTTACCTTCTTTTTCCTGCGGAAATCAAAAGCATTAATAATGTATTGAAGGCATTGGTCGTGGTGGCGGTCTTTATCGCTTTATCTATGTCTTCTGGCCCATTTAAAGGGAAGGGCGCTGTTAAAACAAAAAATATCATGAAAAAGAACAGACATGCTGTTAGAAGTATGGTTATTGTCCTTATCGTGGCGGAAGGTATATTTGCCAGCCCTTTTTTGATGTCAGATTTTATTGCGCCGAGGGTATCCTCTGTCATAGGGTTTGGTAATTTAAATGAGTGTTTTTATGCCAAGGATTTGACGAAGTATGACATACCGCAGGATATGGTGTCTCAAACCATTCGAATCGATATCGTGAAGTTATCTATTGTGGCAAGAATAGGTGGTGAATACTATATCACAACTCGATTGGGCGAGAAGGCGGGCTTTAAGTTTGAAGCAGACAAACTAACAGAGGTTGCGTGTCCTATGGGGCTTGTAAAAAAATCATTGATATGAAGAATTGCGTAGGGAGTGGAAATGTTAAATAAAATATCTGCTATTCTAAGCTTACCGTTAACCCTGTTGTGTGTGTCGCTCTCATCAATGACAATTATGGGAGAACACAACTCGCTGGTTGATGTTTTCCTGTCGGTGATTGTTTTTTTTGGTTTTCTTAATCTATTCCGGATAGCAGGAAAGTTGATCGCCTGGTTTAATGGGAACGCTAACCAGGCATAGACATGAAGCGAGCCTCTGCTATTTCTGCCGGTCAGATAAATAACGGGAACCCTAGGGTTCCCGTTATTTATTGGTCATTATCGCGTGGCGAAAGGGGATTAACGCCCATCCACGGCTGCCGGGCTGTCCGCCTCGGCCAGCGCATCCTCCAGCACCTCGAACAGGCGGTCGATCTCCTGGCGGGTGTTGTAATGCATCATGCCGATGCGCAACACGCCGCCATGCTCTTGCAGGTTGAGCTGCCGTATCAGTCCCTGCGCGTAAAAATGCCCGCTGCCGGCGCAGATATTATGCCGGCCTAACAACATGGCGATCTGCTCCGGCGAGAAGTCCTTAAAGGTTAAGGCAAAGGTCGGCGTGCGGCGCGTGCTGTCTGGTTCGGGGTAGCCGTAAAGCCGAGCGCCTTCCAGCTGTCGTAAGCGCTGCAGAAAATAGCGGCACAGATCTTCTTCATGTTGGTGGTAAGCGGCGAAACTCTCCTGCAGACGCTGCCTTAACGGTGCGCCCGGCGTGCCCCACTGTGCCAGATAGTCAATGGCCGCTGTGACGCCGGCCAGTCCCTCAAAGCTCTGGGTGCCGGTTTCAAAGCGTCCCGGGCCGATATCGGTTGCTGGCTCCACTTTATACGGGCGCAGGCGTTGTAACCACTGCGGGGCAATATAGGCCATACCGATATGCGGGCCGAAAAACTTATAGGCGGAGCAGACCAGGAAGTCGCAGCCCAGCGCCTGTACGTCGATCAGGTTATGCGGCGCATAGTGCACGGCATCAACGTAGACCTGTGCGCCGACCCGCTGCGCGGCGGCGGTAATGGCCCGGATATCCACCACGCTGCCGGTCACGTTGGATGCGTGCGTCACCGCCACCAGCCGGGTTTTGTCGTTGATCTGCGCGCACAGGCGCTCGGTGTCCAGCGTACAGTCCTCAGGGCGCAGCGGAATATGATGAACGATAGCCTGTTTATCCTCCGCCGCCTGCTGCCAGCTGGAGACGTTGGCGTAGTGATCCAGCGCAGTGACGATAATCTCATCGCCGGGCTGCCAGTCGCGGCTGATGATGCGGCTAAGGTGGAAGGTCAGCGACGTCATATTCATGCCGAAGACGATATTATCGGGCGAGGGGGCGTTTAGTAGCGCGCGTACCGATGCGCGCGCGTTATGCATCACCTGTTCCGTCATCTGGCTGGAAAAGTAGTGTCCGCCCAGGTTGGCGTTATAGCTGCCGAGGTAGCCGGTCATTTTTTCCAGTACGCTGTGGGAAACCTGGGAACCGCCGGGGCCATCGAAAAAGATCGCCGGCTTATCCTGATAGTGCTGCGACAGCGCGCCGAACTGCGCGCGTGCTCGCTCGGGGGTAAACGTCATGCGTGCTCTCTCCGTGCGGTCAGAATCAGCAGATCCAGGTGTCCTTCTTCTCCCGGCGCCACGGCGGTGATCGGCGCGAAGTAATGCCAGAGCTTATTGTCCGCCAACAGCACGGTTTCACTGTCCGCCAGTACGCGCCTAAAGAACGGCATGCTGCGATTATCGTCGTACAGCATAACTTCACCGCCGACAATATTGTGCCGGTTGATGGAGGCCATGGCGATATGCTCGAAGCCGTCCTGATGGATCCCTTCCGGCGCCACCGGGGTCTCATTGTAAATCGCCACCACGCGCATCTGATGGATCTCTATTTTTGCGCCGTCGGGCAGGCCGTTAACGTCTGCAAACAGGGCACACATCTCCGCCATGCCTTCGCTTTGCAATACGGCGCTGTCAATCGGCTCGAAGTGGCGGACTACGTTGCCCTGAAAGTGGTTGAATTCATCCGACTGTACGAAGTTACGTTGCCCGATATCCTCAACCTGATTATTACGGAAGGTTATGACAGAGTAGCGGCGTAAGCGGTATTTACCATCCGCATGCTGGGTATGGGGTAAATCAGAAAACGACGGCATTAATTGCTGCGTAGCTTGACGGCTTAGGCTAGTCATACTTACTACATTCTCGTGTCCAGGTAACATAATCACCTCTAATATGAATTAATACTGACGTTATAGGGAGGAATTCCGATTAAATTGTAGACGACCCTGCGGCGATATCAATTTTGCGCCGATGTTACGGATCCGGGCTGGGCAGCGAAGGGGGGCGGAAACTGTAAACGAGGATGAACGATGCAGATATGGCGCGGCATTAAACGCCAGCCGCAGTGACATCGACGGTCGCAGCAGCGGTGGCGTTATGGCGCAATAACGGGGGAAACGGCAGCGATGCAGGCGTGGTCAGGCGCGGAGTTTTCTGCGCCAGATTTTCCACAGGGAAATGCCGGCGACGGCGACAATCGCCACCAGGTTAAGCGCGATGGCGACCGGTAAATATGCCAGATAGTCCAGTGATTCCATTGCCCACCTCCGATAAAAAAGGCCCGCAGGCCTTGTTATTAGATGTCGTCGTTGTTATTTGCGCCCAAGCAGGTAGCCAAAAACGACGCCGACGGCAGCGGCCACCGCCACGCCGGCCAGCGGGTTTGATTCCACCCGGTGTCTGACGACATCGGCGCCGTCGCGGACCGCATAACTGGCCTGCGAGGCATATTTACGGGCCGCACCTTTTATCTCATGCTCCGGTGAACCCGTGGCTTCACCAAACGCTTCTTGCGCAGCACCGGCAACTTCTTTTGCTTTATCTTCAGCTTTACCAAACATATTCGCTCCTTGTGATTGTAGGCCCAACACTGAGGATAGCAGAGCGTGCAAAGATTGCTCGCTGGCAAATGGCCGGGGGATGATGAATGACGTCGGGTAGTGGTAACGCTGGGCGGGCGCTGCTGCGCAGAAATTGTTCGGGGAGGGGTATCAGTGCCAGAAAAGAAAAAAGCCCTTCAAATAGAAGGGCAAAAATACAACAACACCAGGGAAAAGGTAATTAGATTACCTTCAGAAAGTATAGGTTTTTTGAGACATGAGTTTCAATATTTTAATTGATGCATAAATGCATCACTATGATGAATTTATATAGGTCAGTAGGCGAATGAGGTTGGTGCAGGAATAGAGTAACGGGCGGTCTGGCAGATTGCCTGCGGATGGCCCAGCATATATGCCGGGCCGGGGAAGCTAGTGGGGTGTGCGAAGAGATACCGTCGACAGCCGCGGTGTCTCCGCTGGCGGGACGGCGCACAGCGCGGCCTGTCCCCGTGTGGAATTCAATAATGAAAGCGATGCCGGCCTGCTCTGGTAGCTGTTATATAAATGAAAAATATTAAAAAAGAGAGAAAACATCAGCAGTAAACCAACGAGTAGCGCGGAGTAAAACAGTTTTTTTTTGATTTTTTTCCTGCTGCGTTTGTCGGGCGCGGGCGGATCGCCAGGCACCGGCGGGTGTAGATTAATTTCTTCTATCTGGATGACGTGAGAGATCCTCAGTCCTACTTTGGGAATGGTTTCAATAATATTTTTATCGATGCCCATATTTTTGATAATGCGACGCAATATACTCAAGCATTGATTGAGATTATTATTACTGGCCTGCAGACCGTATTCATCCCAGACTTTTTCCAGAATGGTCTCCCGCTCGACGATATGTCCTTTATTTTTGATCAGTAAGGTAAACAGTCTGGCTGCGGCGCTGGAAATGGCAACAATGCTATCAGCCTGGTTATGTCGGTAAAGTCCTGTATCTTCCGGACTAAAGATAATGCTCCCTTCAATGCGATAAATCACCTGACTCATCTCATGTGCTCTCCTGGAAAACGTATCGGTATTTCAATAAGAATAATCTTATGTGATTTCTTTGGGCTGTTTCTTGATCGTGAGCAAAAACGCAATGGCTAATTTATGTCGCGAAATAAGTTATATAATTTAGTGTGTGATAATAACATCCGGTGTTAATAATTAAATTATTATAAAACCAGCGCTAGTTTTTATCCGTGTATTTTCCCTGCGCGGATAAAACAGGAATGCCGGGTAGGGCTGGCCTACACTTAATGTATCGGCATGGCATGCTGAACGCGGAGGTCCTTTGTCAGGGTAATACGGAGGGCAAGCAATCATGGCATATCAACATATTGTGGTAGCGACGGATCTGGGAGAAAACGCGACGCAGTTGCTGCAAAAAGGCGCCGAATTGGCCAGCGCGTTGCGCGCCAAGCTCTCTCTGATCTACATCGACATCCATCACACCGGCTACTACGCGGAGCTGGGGATCGGCGCTTACAATTATACCGATCAAAAATTCTCTGAGCGGGCGGCGAGCATTCTGGAGTCGTTCAGAAATCAGACGCCGCATCCCATTGCAGAAGTGATCATCGGCCGCGGCGAATTAAGCGAGGAGTTAAACAATGCGGCGCAGGCCAAGGGATTTGATCTGATTATTTTTGGCCACCACCACGATCTCTGGAGCCGTCTATTTTCCGCGACGCGCCAGGCGATCAATACGCTGCAGATAGACGTATTAGTGATCCCTATCGATAACTGATTGCCATCGCCGCCGCCAGGGAAGCGCCGGCGGTGATGCCATTTATTCCTCTAAGCAATTAAACGCCTGCTTTTAATTTCATCCATGGATAATAATATCAAGACGATAGCGGCCAAATAAGCGGTTTTGTTTAGCGAGATCATAGAAAATCTTTATTACCTCTTTTGGGTTATAAAATCGCACATTTTGTCTTTCCCGCCGTGATGTGCGGAATTACCCTGTGAATGATTATTAATTTTTATGATTAATGCGAAGTTAATTCACACGGAGGAGGTGTTATGCGCTTTGACAATAAAGTGGTGATCATTACCGGGGCGGGGAATGGCATGGGGGAAGCGGCAGCGCGCCGTTTTGCCGCAGAAGGGGCCACGGTAGTGCTGGCGGACTGGGCCATTGATGCGGTGGATGCGGTGGCGGCCTCGCTGCCGGCCGGTAAGGCCCATGCGGTGCATATCGATGTCTCCGACGCCGAGGCGGTAGAAACCATGATGAATGAGATCGCCGCGCGCTTCGGCCATATCGACGTACTGCTGAACAATGCCGGGGTGCATGTGGCCGGCAGCGTGCTGGAAACCAGCGTCGCCGACTGGCGGCGCATCGCCGGGGTGGATATCGACGGCGTGGTGTTCTGCTCTAAATTCGCGCTGCCGTATTTGCTGAAAAGCAAAGGCTGCATTGTGAATACCGCATCGGTCTCCGGCCTGGGCGGCGACTGGGGCGCGGCTTACTACTGCGCGGCGAAGGGCGCGGTGGTTAATCTGACGCGCGCCATGGCGCTGGATCATGGCGGCGAAGGCGTGCGGGTGAATGCCGTTTGCCCAAGCCTGGTGAAAACCAATATGACCAACGGCTGGCCGCAGGAAATCCGCGATAAGTTTAATGAGCGGATTGCGCTGGGACGCGCGGCGGAGCCGGAAGAAGTGGCGGCGGTGATGGCGTTTCTCGCCAGTGAGGACGCCAGTTTTATCAACGGCGCCAATATTCCGGTCGACGGCGGGGCGACGGCTTCCGACGGTCAGCCGAAAATTGTCTGAAGTGTAATAACGGCCCGGCTTGCCGGGCCTGTTTCTTTTAAACGCCGATCCGATCGCGTAGCGTGTAGTAAGCCGCGCCGATGGCGGTAAACGGAATTTGCAGGTTGCGGCCGCCGAAGAACGGCAGGTGCGGCAGCTTGGCGAAGGCGTCGAACCGTTCCGCATCGCCGCGCAGCAGCTCGGCGATCAGCTTGCCCGCCAGATGGGTACAGGTCACGCCGTGGCCGCTGTAGCCCTGCATGTAATACACATTATTCTCCAGACGGCCAAACTGCGGCATGCGCGACAGCGTCAGCAGGAAGTTGCCGGTCCAGCGATAGTCGATGCGTACGCCTTTGAGCTGCGGGAAGGTTTTCAGCAGTTTGGGGCGGATCAGGTTGTCGATATCGTCCGGGTCGCGCGCGCCGTAGACCACGCCGCCGCCGTACAGCAACCGGTGATCGGCAGTAATACGGTAATAATCCAGCAGGTAGTTACAGTCCTCCACGCAGTAATTTTGCGGGATCAGCGACTGGGCCACCTCCGGCGCCAGCGGCTCGGTGGTGACCACCTGGGTGCCGCAGGGCATGCTGCGCTTGGCCAGCCGCGGCTCCAGCTTATCGCCGAGGTAGGCGTTGCCGGCGACGATTACATAGCGGGCGCTGACCTGGCCGTGGGCGGTGCTGACCAGTGCCGGATCGCCGTGGCGGATATTGGTGACCGCCGACTGCTCAAAGATCCGCCCGCCTTGCAGGCGGATGGCTTCCGCTTCCCCCAGCGCCAGATTCAGCGGATGAATATGCCCGCCGCTGTGGTCGAGCAGCGCGCCGACGTAGCGATCGCTGGCCACCTCCTGGCGGATGCGGTCGGCGTCCAGCAGCTCCAGCTGGGTATTGCCGTAACGCTCCCAGTGGCCTTTCTGCTCGATCAGCATGTGGTACTGCTTGTTGTTCAGCGCGGCGAAAATCCCGCCGGGACGGTAATCGCACTCGATGGCGTAGCGTTTGATGCGGCTGCGGATAATCTCCGCCCCTTCAAACATCATGCTGCCCAGCAGGCGGGCGCTGTCGGCGCCGTAGCGCTGTTCAATCACGTCGATATCGCGGCTGTAGGAGTTGACCAGTTGGCCGCCGTTGCGGCCGCTGGCGCCAAAGCCGATGCGCGCCGATTCCAGCACCACCACGTCGTAGCCGGCCTCCACCAGAAACAGCGCCGATGAGAGGCCGGTATAGCCGCCGCCGACGATGCAGACGTCGCACTCGATGGATTCATTCAGCTGCGGATAGGGCTGATGCGGGTTGGCGCTGGCCGCATAGTAACTTTTTACGTGTTCGGTCATCTTTTCAATCCTTATTCCAGCGAAATCCAAGTGGTTTTCAGTTCGGTAAATTTGTCCAGCGCATGTAACGATTTGTCGCGGCCGTTACCGCTCTGCTTGTAGCCGCCGAAGGGCACCGTCATATCGCCGTCGTTGTAGTTATTGATAAATACCGAGCCGGCCCGCAGCTGGCGAGCCAGGCGATGAGCGCGTGACAGATCGCGCGTCCACAGCGCGGCGCCGAGGCCATAGTCGCTGTCGTTGGCCAGTTCGATGGCCTGCTGCTCGCCGTTGAACGGGGTGACGGCCAGCACCGGGCCGAAGATCTCTTCGCGCGCCACCTGCATGGTGTTATCCACCTGGGTCAGCACGGTCGGGCCGAGATAAGCGTCATGCGGGCCGCTGCCGCGCCCGTCAAGAAACAGCGTTGCCCCTTGATCGAGCCCTTGTTTAATAAAGTCGGCGACTTTGGCGCTGTGCCCGCTGTCAATCAGCGTGCCCATCTGCGTGTCGGGATCCAGCGGGTTGCCGGGCGTAAAGGCGGCGGCGTGTTTGTGCAGCGCCTGCAGGAACGGCTGTTGAATGCTCTCTTCCACCAGCAGACGCGTGCCGGCGATGCAGACTTGCCCCTGATTGTAGAAAATGCCCGCGGCGGCGGCGCGCGCCGCTTTATCAATATCCGGGCAGTCGGCGAAAATGATATTGGCGCTTTTGCCGCCGGCCTCCAGCCAGACGCGCTTCATATTCGATTCGCCGGCGTAAACCATCAGCTGTTTGGCCACCAGCGTCGAACCGGTAAAGGTCAGGGCATCGACATCAGGATGCAGCGCCAGCGCCTTGCCGGCGTCATGGCCAAAGCCGCTGATGATATTGAGGACGCCGTCCGGCAGCCCGGCCTGCTGAGCCAGCTGGCCGAGATAAATCGCGCTCAGCGGCGATTTTTCCGATGGCTTCAGCACTACGCTGTTGCCCGTCGCCAGCGCCGGGCCGAGCTTCCAGCAGGCCAGCAGCAGCGGAAAGTTCCATGGCGTAATGGCGCCGACGACGCCGACCGGTTCACGTTCAATCAGGGCCAGCGCATCGGCACCCGTCGGGGCGATCTCGCCGTACACCTTATCAATGGCTTCGGCGTACCAGCGCAGGCAGCGGGCGGCGCCCGGTATATCATCCCGCAGGCTGTGGCGGATTGGCTTGCCGGTGTCCAGCGTCTCCAGCAGCGCCAGGGTTTCCGCATGCTGCTCTATCTGCTCCGCCAGCGCCAGCAGCACGGCTTTGCGCCGGGACGGCGCGGCGCGCGACCAGTCGCCGCGCTCAAAGGCGGCGCGTGCGGCGCTGACCGCCAGCCCGACATCGGCGCTGCCGGCGCGGGCAGCCTGCGTCAGTTCGCGCTGCCCGGCAGGATCCTCCACCGTAAAGGTGCCCCCTTCAGCGGCCGGCTGATAGCGGCCATTAATAAACAGTCGGTTCTCAATAGTCAGGGCCTGTGCCCGTTGCTGCCAGTACTGCAAGTGGTGGAAATCCATACCTTGCTCCGTTAATCAGAATGTCGTCGGCGTATGCGCGCTGACGATGCGGCAAATGCGCGTTGAAGTGTTGCTGAAGCTGTGGGGAATACCGGTGTTGATGGCGTAGCTCTGGCCGGCGTTCAGCGCGTAGTTCTGCCCGTTGACCTGCAGCACCACTTCGCCTTCCAGCAGCGTACCGATCTCTTCCCCTTGGTGTTTAATGCGTTCACCGGTGGTGGTGCCCGGCTCGTAGGTCTCTATCATCATCGCCAGCGTGCGGTTGGGGTCGCCGTTATGGATCAGTTTCATCGAGACGCCCTGGCTGCCGATTTCAATCAGATTTTCCTGGTCGATCACAATTTGCGGTTCAGCCGGCTTTTCCGGTTCGGCAAAAAATGCCGACAGCGACAGCCCGTAGACCGTCAGCAGCTTCTGCAACGTGCTGATGGCCGGGCTGACCTTGTCCTGTTCGATGGTGCTGATCGCGCTGTGCGTCAGTCCGGACAGCTCCGCCACGCGGCGCTGCGACAGGCCGAGCTGCTGACGGATTTGTGCCAGCCGTTTTCCCGGCGCCAGACTGATTTCGCTCATGGGCGTGGTTCCTTGCGATACGCCCGGCAGGCGTCGATAAACCCGGCAAACAGCAGACGCGAGAGGGCGTATTCGTCGCTGTTCCACTCCGGGTGCCACTGCACTCCCAGAGCAAACGGCTGGTCACGAATGCTGATGGCCTCGACTAGCCCGTCGGCGGCGTGCGCTTCGACGCGCACGCTGGGGCCGAGGGTTTTGGCGCCCTGACCGTGCAGCGAGTTGACCCAGAAGCGGTTGCAGTCCGGAATCAGCTGCGACAGCAGCCCGCCTTCGCGCACGATGACTTCATGGGCGGGGGCGTACTGCTGCTCCAGCGGCAGTTCATGATCTTCGCGGTGCTCCTGCAGTTCCGGCAGTTCATACAGCCGGCGGTGCAGCGTACCGCCGGTCGCCACCACCATTTCCTGCATACCGCGGCAGATGGCGAAAAGGGGAATGCGCCTGTCGAGCGCCAGACGAATCAACGCCAGGCTCAATGCGTCACGGCCGGGATCGGCGTCAGGCTCATCGCCGTTTTCACCATAAAGGTGCGGCTGCACATTACTGGGGCTGCCCGGCAGCATAATGCCGTCGAGGCGCGGCAGCAGATCCGCCAGAATTTCCGGCTCCGCCAGGGCGTGCGGCAGGGCGACCGGCAAACCGCCAGCGGCCAATACTGCATTCAGGTATTTTTCTTGCAAGGTCTGCGTTGGATGCTGCTTTAACCTGTGGCGACACATCACCACGCCGATAACTGGTCTGTTAAATATATTGCCCATTGTCTTCCCCTTGGCCTGTTCGAAATTATGAACGAGATGGCGTAAAAGTAGCCTTTTTGTTCAATATTAACTAAATCTAGCAGCGGGGTGGGCAATATTCAAACCATAATTAACACTTGAAAAACATTTTTGTTGCATCTATGTTTCATTGGGTGGAAATTATATTGAGCAGTACGGTCGTAATCATCGATAGCAACCTCAACAACGGCGGGTGACTCATGCAGACCAATATCGTAGCAGTGGAAAACTTTGTGCAGCACAATGAAGAACGGCGAAGTACCACCTTCCAGCGGGAGGTGAATCATTATCTGGAACGTTATCCCTTAACCCAGCATATTGATGTCCTGCTGACCGATCTGAACGGTGGTTTCCGCGGCAAACGCATTCCGGTGGCGGGCTTGAACAAATTGGAGAAGGGGTGCTATTTTCCGGCTTCGGTATTCGCCATGGATATTCTGGGTAATGTGGTGGAAGAAACCGGGCTGGGGCAGGAACTGGGGGAGCCGGACCGGGTATGCGTGCCGGTGCCGGGCACACTGACGCCCTCCGCCAGCGACCCGCAGTATATCGCCCAGGTACAGCTCACCATGTTGGATGAAGATGGCACTCCCTTTGACGTTGAACCACGCAATGTGCTGAACCGGATTTGGCAGCGTTTGCGGCAGCGCGGGCTGGCGCCCGTGGTAGCGGTAGAGTTGGAGTTCTATCTCATCGATCGCCAGCGCGATGCGGAAGGCTATCTGCAGCCGCCGTGTGCGCCGGGTACTCAGGAGCGCAACACCCAGAGCCAGGTTTATTCGGTCGATAACCTGAACCATTTTGCCGAGGTGCTGAGTGAAATCGATGAGCTGGCGCGGCTGCAGGGCATCCCGGCCGACGGCGCGGTGGCGGAAGCCTCACCCGGCCAGTTTGAGGTGAATCTTCATCATACCGGCGACGTCCTGCAGGCCTGCGACCATGCGCTGGCGCTCAAGCGCCTGATCCGCACGGTGGCGGAAAAGCATCATATGCAGGCCACCTTTATGGCGAAGCCCTATGAAGAGCATGCCGGCAGCGGGATGCATATCCATATCAGCATGCTGGACGCCGACGGCGAGAATGTGTTCGCCGATGAGCAGGGCGAAGATTCCGCGTTGCTGAAGCAGGCGCTGGCGGGGATGATCGCGCTGATGCCGTCCTCGATGGCGCTGCTGGCGCCGAACGTCAACGCCTATCGTCGCTTCCAGCCGGGGATGTACGTCCCGACCCAGGCTTCCTGGGGGCATAACAACCGCACCGTGGCGCTGCGTATTCCCTGCGGCGATCGCGACAGCCACCGGGTGGAATACCGCGTGGCCGGCGCGGATGCCAACCCGTATCTGGTGATGGCGGCGCTGCTGGCGGGCATTGTGCACGGTCTGGAAAACCCGCTGCCGCTGCCTGAGCCGGTCACCGGCAACGGTCTGGAGCAGGAAGGGCTGCCGTTCCCGATCCGCCAGAGCGACGCCCTGGCCGCCTTTGCGCAGCAGCCGCTGTGGAAAACGTTGCTTGGCGAACGCTTCAGCCATGTGTATCTGGCCTGTAAAAACGATGAGCTGCTGCAGTTTGAGCGTCTGATCACCGAAACCGAGATTGAGTGGATGTTGAAAAACGCCTGATCTGCTTAATGTCACGCACCGCGCGCGTCTGGCGCATTTCGCCGGCTCTCCTGTGGCCGGCGAGGCCGCGCGCCCGGTAACTGCTATTCCTAATCAGGCGTACAGGACGCCGACGAGGAACGACCCATGACGGCAGAGGCCATCGACTGTAACGGCGCGGCGAAACCGCAACTGCGTAAATCGCTGAAGCTATGGCAAGTGGTAATGATGGGGTTGGCATATCTGACGCCGATGACGGTGTTTGATACCTTCGGCATTGTGTCCGGCGTGACCGACGGCCACGTGCCGGCGTCGTATCTGTTTGCGTTGGCCGGCGTGCTGTTTACCGCCATCAGCTATGGCAAACTGGTGCGCCAGTTTCCTACCGCTGGCTCGGCCTACACCTACGCGCAAAAGGCGATCAACCCGCACGTCGGCTTTTTGGTCGGCTGGTCGTCGCTGCTGGATTACCTGTTTTTGCCGATGATTAATACCCTACTGGCAAAAATCTATCTGACCGCGCTGTTCCCCGAAGTCCCTCCGTGGGTGTGGGTGGTCGGCTTTGTGTTGATTATGACCGCCATCAATCTGAAGAGCGTCAACATCGTGGCGAACTTTAATACGCTGTTCGTGCTGGCGCAGGTGATGATCATCGTGGTGTTTATTGTTCTGGTGATACACGGGCTGCATAAGGGGGAAGGGGTCGGCACCGTCTGGAGCCTGCAGCCCTTTATCAGCGAAAACGCACACCTGCTGCCGATTATTACCGGCGCCACCATCCTCTGTTTTTCATTCCTGGGCTTTGATGCGGTCACTACCCTGAGCGAAGAAACGCCTGACGCTGCCCGGGTGATCCCGCGCGCCATTTTCCTCACCGCGCTGTACGGCGGCGTGATCTTTATCAGCGTGTCGTTCTTTATCCAGCTGTTCTTCCCCACCATTGAACGCTTCAAGGAGCCGGACGCGGCGCTGCCGGAGATAGCGCTGTACGTGGGCGGCAAGCTGTTCCAGTCCATTTTCCTCTGCACCACCTTTATCAACACCCTGGCCTCCGGTCTGGCGTCGCATGCCAGCGTTTCGCGTCTGCTGTACGTGATGGGGCGCGATAACGTCTTCCCGGAAAAACTGTTTGGCTATGTGCATCCGAAATGGCGTACGCCGGCGCTGAATGTGCTGCTGGTTGGCGCCGTGGCGCTGTCCGCGCTGTCGTTCGATCTGGTCACCGCCACCGCGCTGATCAATTTTGGTGCGCTGGTGGCCTTTACCTTCGTCAATCTGTCGGTGATCAGCCACTTCTTTATCCGCGAAGGGCGCAATAAAACCTGGAAAGATCGTTTCCAATTCCTGTTCCTGCCGCTGGTGGGGGCGCTGACCGTCGGCGTGCTGTGGCTGAACCTGGAGAAAAGTTCGCTGACTATGGGGCTGTGCTGGGCCGGGGCGGGCGTGATTTATCTGGCGTACCTGACCCGGCGTTTTCGCCAGCCGCCGCCGCAGTTTGAGCGCCAGCCGTTGCCGTAATTGTTCGCCTTGCGCGCCGTATTCCGGCGCGCAAGGCGCGCGGTTTTCGTGCGTAAACAGCGCCCTGGCGGGGAAATTAGACTAAGATCATATAACGTCTTCTTGCTGAAGGAACGTGAACTATGCGCAGTGATATCCAGTTTCTTCCCCAGCCGGCGATTGACGATCAGACGTTTATGTACGGCGATACCGTACGGCTGACGACGGCTAATTTACGGCATGAATATCAACTTGATGTAAACATCCTGCGCCGCGCAGGCCGGCAGATATATGGCGCAGTGGTCGCCGCCGCGCCGAAAACAGACATCCCGCCGCAGGAGTGGGAGATTGCACGCGGCGACGAGGTGGTCTTCCGTGAGGAAAATATCGCCAAGGCGGTGCCGGGCGCACGCTGAGGCCGTTGGCTCAGCGCGTGCGGCATCCTGTATCACACATCTCAGTTCGTCGGCGGCACTGGCTTGCCGACGAAACATCGCCGCCTCTCCATCACCGTTGCTTATCCTTGATGTGCTCTCCGTCCGGCTGACCGTCGTGCGCCATGCTATTGCCTGAAAAAACACCACTGATGATAAAAATCACATTGATTATGAATTTTCGTGAAACATAATTTGACAAATGTGAAAGCAATCGATTACCTATTCGCAAAACAGGTGGTTAGATCACAGATTCCTACCATCGGAGGTTTCTATAATGCGCCGGTGAGTTGAGTGGGTAACGCTTGTTTACACCCTGTAGGGTTCAGACTTATTTGTCATCTTTTTCTAACGGGCAGCGAATAGCCCTTTAAGCATGTGGTAATAAAATGAAAAAAATAGCTCTTGCAGCAGGCGTACTTCTTGCGGCGTCTTACAGTGCAGCATCAGTGGCGGATAGCAAAGACAGCGAGTTTGTCTCGGATTGGTGGCATCAAAGTGTGAACGTGGTGGGCAGTTACCATACTCGCTTCGGGCCACAGCTTAACAACGACGTCTATCTGGAATATGAAGCCTTCGCCAAGCACGAATGGTTCGATTTCTACGGCTACATCGACGTGCCGAAATTCTTCGGCGTTGGCAATACGCCGGACCGTGGCATCTGGGATAAAGGTTCGCCGATGTTTATGGAGATCGAACCGCGTTTCTCCATCGATAAGCTGACCGGCACCAGCCTGGCGTTCGGACCGTTTAAAGAGTGGTACTTCGCCAACAACTATATCTACGATATGGGCCGTAACAAGGCTTCGCGCCAGAATACCTGGTATATGGGCCTGGGCACCGATATCGATACCGGCCTGCCGATGAACCTGTCGATGAACATCTACGCCAAGTATCAGTGGCAGAACTACGGCGCGGCCAATGAAAACAGCTGGGACGGCTACCGCTTCAAGATTAAGTACTTCGTGCCGCTGACCCAGGTATGGGGCGGTAACCTGAGCTATATCGGCTTCACCAACTTCGACTTCGGCTCCGATCTGGGCAAGGATGATTTTACGGTGAACGGCCGTCAGGCGCGCACCAGCAACTCCATCGCCTCCAGCCATATCCTGGCGCTGAACTACGACCACTGGCACTACTCGGTAGTGGCGCGTTACTTCCATAACGGCGGCCAGTGGCAGGATGGTGTGGATATCGGCACGCCGCAGGGGCCGATCAAGTCAACCGGCTGGGGTTACTACCTGGTGGTGGGTTACAACTTCTGATCCCGCGCAAAACAAAAAACCCCGCATTGCGGGGTTTTTTGTTTCATTACTTAGGCGTCCTGGCTGGGCAAGTGTTTGACCGGCATAAATAACCGCCCTTTAATGACATAGCATTCATTGTCGATCCACTTGATGATTTGTTCACAGCTTACGCCTTCCGCTTGTGCATAACGGCTAAGGTCGCCATTGAAATGCCGCGTGATGTATTCCATGAGTGTCATTTGCATTGCTTTTGCTCCTGAGCGCCCGCGCACGGCCTGCTGGCTCGTCACGGGAGGTAAGGTTTCTCCGGGAACAAATTTAAGATATTGACAACAAAATCTCAACACTTAGTTTTGTTAAGGGTATTGATAGCAATAGAAAAAAGGTCCCGCATACCGCGCGGGAAACGGATGATTCATAGACTGTATGGATGAAATAAAACTGCGTGAGGCGCGTCATGGTTGCCGGGAAGGCTCCTGACAATGGCGCGTAGTTCAAAACTACTGGAACACCGGCGGCGTCGCAAGTACATTTTGGTTATGATGGCGCGGAAGCTGAATAATTATGCGTTGATACGCTTTTATCGCCGGACAACGGGATAATCTGCCAGCAGACCGATGATAAGCGCCTGCGTATGGACGATTAGGACAGCAACGCCGAAATATAAGAATTTTCCTCATTCTTTATGGGGTAAATTATACTTATAGTCAGCACAATTCCCCAACCGAGGATGTATCAACATGAAAAAACGTCGTATGACCATCACGGCACTGGCGCTGATCGCTTCTCTGGGCGTCAGCAGCGCGCCGGTCTTCGCCGACAAAGGCGGTAACGGCAACGGCGGTAACGGCCATGGCAACAGCGGTAACCACGGCAATAAGGGTTACGATGGCAAACATGGCAATGGCAATGGTAAAGGCAACGGTAACGGCAAAGGCGTTAGCGACGAGCATGGCAACAAAGGCAAGCGCGGTAATAGCGCGGACGACCATGGCCTGGTGCGGGTCGACCTGTCCTATGACCGCGCCCGCTCGCTGGCGCTGAACTACGGCCTGACCGGTTACCAGTCGCTGCCTCCGGGGATTGCGAAAAATCTGGCGCGCGGCAAGCCGCTGCCCCCGGGCATTGCCAAGAAAACCGTACCGGCATCGCTGCTGGGCCAGCTACCGCACTATCCGGGCTATGAGTGGCGCGTGGTGGGCGATGACCTGGTGCTGATCGCCCTGAGCACTGCGCTGGTTGCATCGGTGATTAACGGCGTGTTTGACTAAGCCGTTTTACCCTGATCAGGCCCCGCTTATGCGGGGCTTTTTTATGTGGGGGTAAAATTATGTGACCTGCCGAAAGCGGTGAACTATATTTGCCGGATGCTTAATGGGATAACTGAGGAACTATGCTGAAAATCTGTCTGATGGCGGGGCTGCTGTGCAGCTGTTCCGCGTTTGCCGATAATAGCGCGTCGATCGCCGACGTGGTGAACCAGCGTCTGGCGCTGATGAAAGACGTGGCCGGCTATAAGGCGCAGCAGCATTTGCCGATTGAGGATCTGGCGCAGGAGGGCAAAGTACTGGCCAACACGCAGGCGCAGGCAGAAAAGCTGGGGCTGGAGCCGCAGTCCGTGAAGCCGTTTATCGTTGCGCAGATGGATGCGGCCAAGGCTATCCAGTACCGCTACCGGGCTGACTGGCTGGCGCAGCCGGAGACGGGCTGGCAGCCGCAGCCGCTGGATAAAGTCCGGCCGGAGATCGCCCGCCTGAGCGACAAAATCCTGCAGCGGCTGGTGCAGCGCCTTCGGCAAGGGCCGATCGCCGAGAACGAGCGCCAGGAATTTATCCAAACCATCCAACAGGTTAATTTGACCGCTGCGGATAAGCAGCGGCTGTTTGACGCGCTGTTAATGGTCAAACTCAACGGGCGCTGAGCAGGGCGCGTTATTCCGCATGGTTGCCGGTGCTGCGCCTGAAGGTCAGCACCCGGCTGCGCTCGGCGATCAGGTCAACGCTGTAACCGCGGAAATAGAGACAAAAACGCTTTAGCCACGGTCCGTCGCGGCTTTCAACCAGCATGCGGCCGTCGCCCAGCGGGCTGAGGGTGCCGGTATGCGCCGCCGGGCCGACGCCGATATGCACCTGGTCGCCGCGGATCTCAAAAGCGGTGCGGTAGTGCGGGTGGTACCAGGTGCCCTGCACATGCGACAAACAGCGGCCGCTGGTCTGTACCGGCCAGAAGGTACGGGCGACGTGGCCCACTTCTCCTTCAATGTTTTCGCCGTTCCATTTCAGCCGCATTGGCCGCTGGGCGCTGAGCGAAACCGCATAACCGTCCCCCGCCTGATACAGCGTCTCCGGACAGCCAAGATAGGCGACATTACCGTTGTTGACCTCCAGCCAGTACGGTTCTGCCAGCGTCGCGTAGATGCCGTCAGGAATGGCGCGGCTGCGCGGCGGCAGTGGTTCACCCAACAGGGCGGCCATCACCTGCAGGGCGATGCTGGCGCTGTCGCAGTCTTCGCGGTTGGCCACCAGCGCCATACCGGCCTGTCGTTCCGGCGCCAGCAGGAAATAGGTTTTATAGCCGGCATGAGAGCCGCCGTGGCCCAGTAACACATGCGGACCGAGCGGGGTGCGCGCCAGTCCCAGCCCGTAGGCGCTGGGCTGGCCGTTTGTCAGATAGCGCGGCGCGCTCAGCTGCTGCAGCACGCCGCTGGCCGGGCCGCGGTCGCCAAGCAGCGCCTGCAGCCAGCGGGTCAGATCGCCGAGGCTGCCGGCCAGGCTGCCCGAGGCGGAGAGGTGCAGGCCGGCGCTGCTCTGTTGCCAACCCTGCGGCGTGCGCCAGTAGCCGGGCGCCAGGCCGGGGACGATGTCGAACCAGCTTTCCGGCGCCTGCCAGCGCAGTTGCAGCGGCTGTGCAATATACTGCTGAACCAACTGCTCAAAGCGGTAGCCCCGCTCCTGCAGCGCCGCCTCCACCAGACGGTAACCGGTGTTGCTGTAGCTGATTTCGCTGCCCGCCGGGAAGTTCAGGCGCTTCAGCCCCTGGATGAACGTCATTACCGGCTCCGCGTGGCTGACGCTGTAGCCGGAGATGCCGAGCAGCCCGAGCGTTTCACGCACGTCGGGCAGGCCGCCGGTCATATCCAGCGCCTGGCCGACGCTGACTGCGGCCGGCTCGCCGCGCAGCTGCGGCAGCAGTTCTCCCAGCGTCTGGTCGAGGCGCAGCGAACCCTCGGTCGCATTCAGCGCCAGCGCGGCGAAGATATGCTTGGTCAGCGACGCGTAGCGCACCACGCTGTCGGCGCTAAAGGGTTCGCCGCGCGCCAGATCGGCCAGACCGGCGCACGCCACCGCCTGTGTGTGTTGTGCATCAAACAGGGTAATAGCGCCGCCGGGGTCGCCCGGCAGGCGCCAGCCGGCCAGTAAGCGCTCGGCCGTGGCCCGGGCTTCACGCCAGCGTAGCTGGGTGTCAGACATAGTTAGCCTCCAGAGTTCAATGATACGGGGCGCAGAACGCCGCTACCGCCGGTTTGTACGCGCAGATAAAGGACGCCATCCGGTCTGTTATATCACCGTCTAATCGGTGCTTTTGGCTCGATTGTGGCGCAGCAGAGCGGCCGGCATCCGCTGTTTTGTGCGGTGTTGGCGGCAGATCGGAGAAGTTTGTTGAAATTTGCGATACAGAGCGCAGATTACGCCGTTTAGGCGGGGGAGTTGCAGCCCGGCAAAGATTCTCCGGGCCGATCGGGCGGCTCAGCGTTGCTGCGCGCCCCAGTCGATCATGCTGTCGATCATCCGGCTCAGCAGTTGCTGCAGCGGCGCGGCGCGCGCGGCGTCGAAGGCGAACGGATACTGCTCGGACATATAATTGACCTGCGCCAGTTCCAGCTGCACCGCATGCTGGTTTTCCGCCGGTTTGCCGTAGGCGCGGGTGATATAGCCGCCTTTAAAGCGTCCGTTCAGCACATGGCTGAACTGTTGCTGCCGCTCGCAGCAGCTCACCAGCCGGTCGCTGAGCGCAACGGCGCAGCTGGCGCCATCGTTGGTGCCCAGGTTGAGATCCGGCAGCTTGCCGTCGAACAGGCGCGGAATCACCGAGGCAATGGAATGGGCGTCAAACAGCAGCGCATAGCCGTGCTGCGCCTTCAGCCTGGCCAGCTCATCCTGCAGCTGCTGGTGATACGGCTGCCAAATCTGTTGCAGATAGCCGGCGCGCTCCTGGTCATCCGGCGCTTTGCCGGGCAGAAAGCTGGGTTCGCCGTTAAACAGTACGTCCGGATACAGCCCGGTGGTGGCGGTGCTGTAGAGCGGTTTATCGTCCGCCGGGCGGTTGAGGTCGATAACAAAACGCGAGTAATTACCTACCAGAATGCTGGCGCCAAGGTCGCGGGCAAAGTCATACAGCTGAGGAATATGCCAGTCGGTGTCCGGCAGCGCGCGCGCGTCTGGCGTCAGCCCGGCCTCAACGGCCGGCGTCAGCTGTGTGCCGGCGTGAGGAATACTGATTAACAGCGGCAGGCTGCCGGTTTGGAAATGGAACGGATCGCGAATGGTCATTGACGTATTTCTCCTCGGAAAATCACCGTGCAGGGCAGCTGTCCGCTCAGCCAATAAGTCAGTTCAGCCGGCCGGGACAGCGGCCAGTGGACGAAGTCCGCCACCTTGCCGCTTTCCAGCGAGCCGTGGCTCTCCTGCAGCCCCAGCGCCCGGGCGGCGTGCAGCGTGACGCCGGCCAGCGCCTCTTCCGGCGTCAGGCGGAACAGGGTGCAGGCCATGTTCATCATCAGCCGCAGCGACAGCGCCGGCGAGGTGCCGGGGTTGGCGTCGCTGGCGATCGCCATCGCCACCCGGTGTTTGCGGAACAGTTCGATCGGCGGACACTGGGTTTCACGCAGCAGGTAGTAAGCCCCCGGCAGCAGCACCGCGACGGTGCCGGCGGCGCCCATCGCCTGCGCGTCCTGCTCGGTGGCGTATTCAAGATGATCGGCGGACAGCGCATGATGACGCGCTGCCAGAGCGCTGCCGCCCAGTGCGGACAGCTGCTCGGCATGCAGCTTCACCGGCAGCCCGGCGCGTTCGGCGGCGGCAAACACTTTTTCCACCTGCTGCGGCGAAAAGGCCAGATGTTCGCAGAAGGCGTCGACCGCATCGGCCAGGCCGGCGCCGGCGGCTTGTGGAATAATGGTGTCGCATACCAGATCGATATAGTCATCGGCGCGGCCGGCATATTCCGGCGGCAGCGCGTGGGCGGCCAGACAGGTGGTCTTCACTTCTACCGGCAGCGTGTCGGCCAGCCGGCGCGCCACCCGCAGCATTTTCAGCTCGCTTTGCGGCGTCAGCCCATAGCCGGACTTGACCTCCACGCAGGTCACGCCTTCCGCCAGCAGCGGGCGCAGGCGGAACTGCGCCTGCTCCAGCAGTTGCTGTTCCGAGGTGTCGCGGGTGGCGTTGACGGTGGAAATGATTCCGCCGCCCTGCGCGGCGATCTCGGCATAGCTGACGCCGTTCAGCCGCTGTTCAAATTCCGCGCTGCGGTCGCCGCCGAACACCAGATGGGTATGGCAATCCACCAGGCCGGGGGTAATGATGCCGCCTTCGAACTTCACCGTCTCATCTGCGGTAATCGCCGGGCGTGCAGCGTATTCGCCAATCCAGACGATTTTACCGTCGCGCACCGCCATCGCGCCGTCGTGCAGAATATGGTATTTGCCTTCGCGCATGGTGACGATATCCGCCCCGTGCCACAGGCTGTCGCAGTGAATCTCGCTGGTCATCGTTGTCCCGCCTTGCTTGGTTGTATATACAATTAAACACAAGCTAGCGCATTCATCAACGGTCGACAAGAGGTAGCAGGGATAATTTGTTACGGAAATGTGATCGCTATACCCTAAATAATTCAAATGGCAGGAGGGCGGCGAATGAAAGAATCCCGATACGCTTACACCGGTCAGTGATTCGGGTGACTGAATGCAGCCAACGCACCTGCAATTTGCAGTATGGCGGGGATAAACGGCGGGGCGGCGTGGCGCCCCGCGCGGAGGGATTAAACGTCGAAGCGTCCAAACAGCTGATAACGGCTGCCGGGATACAGCAGCCGCGCCGAGGTGACCACGGTTTTGCCTGACCAGGTGCGGCGATGGATCAGCAGGCAGGGTTCGCGCTCTTCCAACTGCAGCAGCTCGCGCTCCTGCTTGCTGGCGACCACCGCCTCGACGATATGCTCGCCGGCGGTCAGGGGCGCGGCCTGCGTCAGGTAGATATAAGGCGTCACCCGATCGAAATCCTGCTGAAGATAGTCGGGTGCGGCCAGCGGGTTGACGCAGCGGTTTTCCAACTGCACCGGCATCTCGTTTTCATAGTGGACGATCTGCGAATAGAATAGCTGCTGTCCCGGTGCTATGCCCAGCGCGGCGGCCTCTTCATCGCTGGCGGTGCGCGCCGTCACCTGTAGTATCTTGCTGCTGTGGCGGTGACCGCGGGCGGCGATTTCATCGGCGATGTTATGCACTTCCAACAGCGCGGTGTGCGCTTTGGCCTCGGCGACAAAGGTGCCGACGCCCTGCATTCGCACCAGAAAGCCTTCGCTGGTCAGCTCACGCAGCGCACGGTTGATGGTCATACGGCTGACGCCCAGCTCCGCCACCATTTCGCTTTCCGAGGGCACGCGCTGGTGCGGCTGCCAGTGGCCGGCGCGGATCTGATCCACGATCGCCTGTTTCACCCGCTGGTAGATGGGGGCGGGGGTATCGCTCATGGCCGTAGCCAGTTGTAACACGCTCTGTTGATCAACCACGACGTTAACCTCGTCAAATAAAAAAATAATAACATCAGTTTACTGTTGATTAGGGCATCTGTATATGTATATACAAGTAATAGCCGATTCTCCAGATTAATGTTACCGGCTTGAAACATTTACCTGTGCGCGCGCTGCGCGCTTTCGCCGTTACACCAACGTTGGAATATTGCTATGCCTGCTTACTACGCTAAACGCGCACTGCTTCCCACCGGCTGGGCGCATGCCGTCCGGCTGGACGTCGACGCTCACGGTTTTCTTACCCAGGTTACCCCGGATGCCAGCCCGGAAGGCTGTGCGTTGCTGCATGGCGACGTGGTGCCCGGGATGCCGAACCTGCACTCGCACGCGTTTCAGCGGGTGATGGCGGGGCTGGCCGAGGTGGCGGGCGATCCGCAGGACAGTTTCTGGACCTGGCGCGATCTGATGTACCGCCTGGTGCAGCGCCTGACGCCGGAGCAGGTCGAAATCATTGCCCGCCAACTGTATATCGAAATGTTACAGGGCGGCTATACCCAGGTGGCGGAGTTTCATTATCTGCATCATGACGCCGACGGCAAGCCATACGCCGACCGTGGCGAAATGACCGGCCGCCTCAGCCGCGCCGCGCAGCAGGCGGGGATCGGCATGACGCTGCTGCCGGTGTTGTACAGCTATGCCGGCTTCGGCGCGCAGCCGGCGCAGGCGGGGCAGCGGCGCTTTATCCAGGATGTGGACAGCTATCTGACGCAGCAGCAGGTTATCACCCGTCAGCTGGCGGGGCAGCCGCTGCAGAATCAGGGGCTGTGCTTCCATTCGCTGCGCGCGGTGGAACTGTCGCAGATGGAGCAGGTGCTGGCGCAGGCCGATAGCACGCTGCCGGTGCATATCCATATCGCCGAACAGCAAAAAGAGGTGAACGACTGTCTGCAGTGGAGCGGCCAGCGCCCGGTGGCGTGGTTGTATGAGCATCTGCCGGTCGACAGCCGCTGGTGTCTGGTGCACGCCACCCATCTGGATAACGCCGAGCTGGAGCAACTGGCACACAGCCGGGCGGTGGCGGGGTTGTGTCTGACCACCGAGGCCAATCTGGGCGACGGCATCTTCCCCGGCGACGCCTACCTGCAGCGTCAGGGACGCTGGGGCATCGGTTCGGACAGCCATGTCTCGCTGAATGTGGTGGAGGAGTTGCGCTGGTTCGAATATGGCCAGCGCCTGCGCGACCGGCGCCGCAATCGTCTGACGACGGCGGAACAGCCGTCGGTGGGCGATGTGCTGTATCAGCAGGCGCTGCAAGGGGGGGCGCAGGCCTGCGGCGCGCCGATCGGCCGGCTGCAGAGCGGCTACCGCGCCGATTGGCTGGTGCTGGACGGCGACGATCCGTATCTGGCGGCGGCGCCGGACGCGGCGATCCTCAACCGCTGGCTGTTTGCCGGCGGCAAGGCGCAGATCCGCGACGTGTTTGTTGCCGGAGCGCAGGTGATTGAGCAGGGGCGCCATGCGCTGCAGCAGCAGAGCCGCGCCGAGTTTATGCAGGTGCTCAAAACTTTCCAGCAGGAGGCGTGATGCTGATTAACCGGTTTGATTTTGCCGACCTGCCGGTCAGCCCGTGGCGCAACGGCGGCGGAGAAACGCGTGAAATTGTCTGCCAGCCGGCAGACGGCGTCGATTTCGACTGGCGGGCGAGTATCGCCACCATCGCACAGGACGGGCCGTTTTCCGCCTTCGACGGTATCGACCGTTCGATTACCCTGCTGGAGGGCGACGGCGTCCACCTGTTCGGCGACGGCATTGACCACCGGCTGGAGACGGCAGGCGAACCCTTCGCCTTCTCCGGCGATGCGGCGCTGCAGGCGCGCCTGCTGGGGGGCATCAGCCAGGATTTTAATATCATGACCCGGCGCGGACGCTGGCGCGCCACGGTGCGGCGGCTGACGGCGGCGTGTGAGCTGCCGGCCGCCCACGCCGGCGTCTGGTATGTGCTGCGCGGCGAATGGCAGTTGCCGGCAGAAACCCGGCTCGGCGCCCGGCAGGGCGGCTGGTGGCCGGAGGCGGCACATGGCGGGCAGGCCGCACCGTTGAGCGCGGATGCGTTGGCGCTGTGGGCCGATCTCAGCCGGGTGTAAACGGCGGTAGTCTCTGCGGCTGAGTTATGGGATTATGCGAGGTCTCGTTTCATTTCCCAGTCAAGGCAGAGAAGGGTACATGGCTTCGCTGAAAGACGTTGCAAAACTGGCCGGGGTTTCGTTGATGACGGTATCTCGCGCCATCAACGAGCCTGATAAACTGCGGGCGGAAACCTACCGCCGGGTGAAGCAGGCCATCGATCAACTGGGCTATGTGCCGGATCTGGCCGCCCGCCGCATCCGCGGCGACGGCGGCCGGGTGCAGACCATCGGCGTACTGGCGCTGGACACCGCCACCACGCCGTTCTCGGTCGAAATGATCCTGTCGATAGAAAAAACCGCGCGCGAACATGGCTGGAACAGCTTTGTCGTCAACCTGTTTGACGATGAATCGGCGGAGCATACGGTGGATCTGCTGCTGGCGCACCGGCCGGACGGCGTGATTTTCACCACCATGGGGCTGCGCCAGGTGACGCTGCCAGCCAAGCTGCTGGATAAGCGGCTGGTGCTGGCAAACTGTTTCAGCCGTACGCAGCGTATCGCCAGCTATATCCCGGATGATGAACAAGGGCAGTATGACGCGGCGCGCGCGCTGCTCGACAAAGGCTACCGCGCGCCGCTGTGTATTTATCTGCCGGAAGACGTGCCGGCGGCGACGCTGCGCCGACGCGGGCTGGAGCGCGCCTGGCGGGAGGGCGGCGGCGATATGGCGCAGCTGCGGCAGTACCACCTCAACCTGAGCGGCGGCGATGAGCATTACCGTGACTGCGTCGAACTGTTGGCGCGCCATTTCGCCCCCGGGCGGCAGGAGTGCGACGTGGTGGTGTGCGGCAACGACCGGGTGGCGTTCCTGGTGTACCAGACGCTGCTGGCGCAGGGCTGGCGCATACCCCAGCAGGTGGCGGTGCTGGGCTATGACAACATGGTGGGGATTGGCGAACTGTTTCAGCCGCCGCTCACCACCGTTCAACTGCCGCACTATGAACTGGGCCGCCAGGCGGCGCTGCACCTGATCGAGCAGCGTGAGCACCGCGACAGCGTCAAGGTGCCGTGCCCGCTGCTGCTGCGCGCGTCGCTGTAGCTTTTCTGCATGGCCCGGCAGCGCGGGCCGCACAGATTATTGCCAGATGCTGTTCAACGTCCAGCCGGCGATCGCGGGGAAATGCGCCTCGCCGCTTTCGGCAAACAGGCCGGGCCGGCAATCGCCGTCCTGCGGATAGATGCGGCTGGTCAGACAGGTTTCGCCGTCATTGACAAACACTTCCAGCGAAGAGCGATCGATAAACAGCCGCAGCTGCAGACGGTCGCCGGCCGGCAGCGGCACGCTGCGGCAGCCGCACAGCGCCGGATCGTCGCTGAACCGCTCAAGCACCAGCCGGTGCGCCTGATTATCCACATACAGTCGCGCCGCGTCGCCCAGGTTTACGCCGTAGCGTTCGGCATCGCTGCCGGTCAGATCCAGCGTCAGCAGCAGTTCGTGCAGCGCATCCCCCAGCGGCAGATGCTGGTTGCGGCAGCGCACGGCGTCAAACTGCCGTGCTTCGCGGCGCAGCGCCGTCAGTTCGCGCGCCGGCTGCATGCGCACCTGCCCGGCGGCGCTGAGCGACAGTTCGCGCGGCAGCGTCAGCGCGCCGGCCCAGCCGTGCGCCTTGCTGGGCATCGGCGATTCCCACATATCCATCCAGCCGAACAGCAGGCGACGGCCATCGGCGGCGGTGAAGGTCTGCGGCGCATAGAAGTCGTGCCCGGCATCCAGCTCGCTGAACGGCTGGGTCACTTCAAAGGCCTCGCCCGGCTGCCAGTTACCGAGCAGGTAGCCGCTCTGGAAGAGGTTGCGATAGCGGTAGCCCTGCGCCGCCAGTCCCTGCGGGGAAAAAATCATCAGTTGGCGTTCCCCCAGCGGGAAGAAATCCGGGCACTCCCACATATAGCCCTGCCGGGCATGCTCGGCGGCGGCCAGCACCCGTTCAAAGCGCCAGTCGCGCAGATCGTCGGAACGGTACAGCCATACCTGGCCCAGATCGCTGTCTTTGACGCCCACCACCATCCACCACTGCTCATCTTGCCGCCACACTTTCGGATCGCGAAAATGCATGATGCCCGCCGGCGGCGTCAGCACCGTGCCGTGCTTGGTGAAATGGATGCCGTCCTCGCTGGTAGCCAGGCACTGCACCTCGCGCAGCTTTGAGTCGTCACCCGGCTCGCCGAGCCAGACATGGCCGGTATACAGCAGCGTCAGTACGCCGTGGTCATCGACTGCGCAGCCGGAGAAGCAGCCGTCGCGGTCGTCGGCGTCGCCGGGCGCCAGCGCGATCGGCTGATGCTGCCAGTGCACCAGATCGCGGCTGGTGGCGTGTCCCCAGTGCATCGGCCCCCAATTTTCATCGAAGGGGTGATGCTGATAAAACGCATGGTATACCCCGTTGATGAAAATCAGTCCGTTGGGGTCGTTAATCCAGCCGGCCTGGGCGGCCAGGTGGAAACGCGGATACAGGTCGTCCTGACGCGCGGCGTGCAGTTTTTCTACGGCGTGATCGGCCTGGGCTAAGAGTTCTTTCATTGGCTTGGCTCGCTTAAGGGATGAATGTTGTGCTTACCGCCGGCGGTTTCGCCGCGCAGCAGCCAGCAGGAGAGCAGGGTGGTGGCGGCGACCACGCCGCCCATCAGCAGGTAGGTGTCGGCAAAGCCGATACGGTCATAGCCGTAACCGGCCAGCGGTGACAGAAAGCTGGCCATCACCTGAGTAATAAACTGGAATCCCACCAGATACAGCGTGGAGGAGAGGCGGCTGTCGAAGCGCGTGGCGATATATTTGAAAATGGCGATCAGCAGGATAGGCAGTTCAACGGCGTGCAGCAGCTTCATCAGGGAAATCAGCAGCGCGCCGCTGACCAGGCCGGAGCCGAGCATACGCAGCGTCATCACGGCGCCTGCCAGCAACAGCCCTTGCTTGGCGCCAATGCGGTTAACCAGCAACGGCGCCAGGAACATGCCGCCGGCCTCCAGAAATACCTGCAGTGAATTAAGAAAGCCGTACATCTCGTTGCCCTGCTGCGGCGTGGCGAACTGGGCGGCGAAATAGACCGAAAACTGCTGGTCGAACACGCTATACACGCTGATGCCGAGTACAAAGATTGCCAGCGCCCAGAAGCCGGGCAGGCGCAGCAGCGCCACGGCGTCCTGCAGTCGCAGATTTTCCGCTTTGCCGTACTCCAGCTCGGCCATGGCGTTGGCCTTCAGCTCGCGCACCTGGCTGAGCAGCAGCAGGAATACCACTGCGGACGCCGACGCCAGCCAGAAATTGATGTCCGGGTCGATATTAAAGATAAAGCCGGCCAGAAAGGTGGCGCAGGCCCAGCCGAGCGAGCCCCACATGCGGGCGCGGCCGAATTCAAAGCCGACGATGCGGCTGACGCGCTCAGTATAGGACTCCAGCGCGCCGATGCCGGCATAGAAGGTGGCGCCGATAAACACGCCGCCGACCAGCGCGCCCAGCAGCAGGTTGCTTGCCAGCAGCGGGGCGTAGACATAGATAAAAAACGGGCCGGTCAGCAGCAGCATTACGCCGAGGTACTGCAGCAGGTGTTTGCGCAGGCCGAGTTTGTCCTGAATAAAACCGTACAGCGGCTGGGCGCACAGCGCCACCAGCGAGATGGCAGAGAAGATGAGTCCGGTTTCCGCGCCTTTCAGGCCGATTTTTTGGCTCAGCCACAGTGAAATCAGCGAAAAGCTGGATGACCAGGTAAAGAAAAAGAAGAACAGCAGGCCACTCAACAGAAAGTAATATTTTTTTGTTTTGCGGTTCATGATGATGCCCCGGTGAAGGAAGATAGCCTGATTGTTAACGTTAACTTTGTTTGGCTGGAAGTCATCTTACGCGATGATTGCGATGTTAATCACAAAAGTTAACGTTAACATTTTGGCGTTGTGATCGCTATCACGTCTGGTCGGCTGAGGGGTTAGGCCGCGTCGAGCGGGCGCAGGTGGTCGTCGCGCCGCAGCGTCATCAGCGCCAGCAGGCTGATCAGTGAGGTAGCCACCACGTAATAGGCCGGAATATCGATATTGCCGGTTTCACGAATCAGACCGGTGATAATCAGCCCGGCGGAGCCGGAGAACACCGCGTTGGACAGCGAATAGGCCAGCCCGAGCCCGGTATAGCGCACTCGGGTGGGGAACATCTCTGCCAGCATCGCCGGGCCGGGGCCGGCCAGTAGCCCGACCACCGCGCCGGCCACCAGCACCGCCGCACCTTTTTGCCACAGCGCCGCGCCGGCGTCCTGCAGCAGATGCAGCAGCGGAAAGGTAAACAGGATCACCGCGCTGATGGCGCCGATCATCACCGTTTTACGCCCCAGCCGATCGCTGAGGATACCGGCCGGCAGAATGGTCAGGGCAAAACCGACGTTGGCCAGCACGGTGGCCGCCAACGCCTGTTGCAGCGTGGCGTGCAGCGAAGTTTGCAGATAGGTGGGCATCACCACCAGAAAGGTGTAGCCGGCGGCCGACCAGCCCATCATCCGGCCAATGCCGACGGTTATGGTTTTGACCACGACCAGCGGCGCGGCGGACGCCGGGCGCTCGGCGGCGGCGGGCCGTTGCTGCGCCCGGGTGAAGCTGGGCGTCTCCTCCAGTTTTAGCCGCAGCCACAGCGCTAGCGCGCCGAGCGGCAGCGCCAGCAGGAACGGGATGCGCCAGCCCCAGTCGTGCAGCTGCTCGTGGCTGAGCAGCGCGCTGAGCAACGCCACCAGCCCGGCGCCTGCCAGCAGCCCGAGCGCTACGGTCAGCGACTGCCAGGCGCCGAAGCGGCCGCGTTTGCCGGGCGGGGCGAACTCGGTCAGCAGTGCGACCGCACCGCCGAACTCACCGCCGGCGGACAGCCCCTGCAGCATACGCAGCAGCGTCAGCAGTAGCGGGGCGGCGACGCCGATTGACCCATAGGTCGGCATCACGCCGATCAGCGCGGTGGTCAGCGTCATCAGCAGCACCACCACGATCAGCGTCGGCCGCCGGCCGATACGATCGCCGATACGGCCAAAAATCACCGCGCCGATGGGACGGCAGAAAAACGCCAGCGCAAAGGCGGCATAGGCGAGGATCAGGCTGGTAACGGCATTTTCGCCCTGCAGGGTGAAGAAGTTGGCGGCGATCACCGTGGCCAGAAAGCCGTACACGCCAAATTCGTACCACTCAATAAAGTTGCCGACCGAACCGGCCAACAGCGCCTGACGTGAGCGGCGGCTGTCCATCACTGCGGAGTTTGCTGTCATGCTGATCCTTAACCAATCATCCGGGGGGCAGAACAGGGCATTTGGTTTGCCTATGGATTATTTAGACGCTGCCGGGCACAACAAGCAATGCGTTTTTATCAGAAATGCGAGTGCGCCCCCTCCGGTTGAGGGGGCGCAAAAATGCCGGGCTTACGGCCGGTCGCCCTGCAGCACCGTCGGCGGCTGCGGCAGATTGGCATCCTGCCGCTGGCGCGCCACCTGTTCGGCGCTGGCGTTGGCCGCCGCCGGGTTGCCGAACTGGCGGTTGACGTAGTTGCTCAGCGTCGCCACCTCGTCATCCCTCAGCTCGCCGGCGAAGGCCGGCATCAGGATTTCCCCCTGCTGCATATGGCGCTGTACGCCACCGAGGATCACCGCCACCAGGTTTTTATTGTCCGCGGCACCGGTGCTGCCGTGGTGCAGCAGCGATGGATAGGCGTGGAAACCGCTCCCCTTGCCGGCGCCGTCGGCACCGTGACAGCTGGCGCAGTGGCGGTTGAACAGCGCCGCGCCGGAGGCCTCGCCGCCATTGCCGCCGCGCAGCGTCAGGTAGTCCTGCGTCGGCTGTCCCCAGGCGTCGCGGGCCTTGCGCTGTGCATCATCGGCGATGGGCTTTACGCTGCGCAGATAGGTCGCCATGGCGTGCAGATCGCTGTCCGGCAGGTATTGCAGACTGTGCTCGATGGCCTCCGCCATCGGCCCGGCGGCCGATGCGCGCCCGGCGACGTTGCCGGTTTTCAGGTAGTCGACCAGCTCCTGCTGCGACCAACTGCCGATGCCGGCGCGTTTATCCGGCGTGATGTTATACGCCGTCCAGCCGCCGAGGTCGCCGCCGGCAAAGGCGTTGTCCTCGTCCATCCCCATGGTGAGAGTGCGCGGCGTATGGCAGGTGCCGCAGTGCGCCAGCGCTTCCACCAGATAGCGGCCGTGGTTCCATTCGTCGCTTTTGGCCGGGTCCGGCCGCAGTTCGCCGGCGCTGAAGTTAAACAGCTTCCATAACCGCATGCCCCAGCGCTGGTTGAACGGGAAAGCCAGATCGGTGCGCGGCGTCGCCTGATGCACCGCCGGTTGCGCCAGCAGGTAGGCTTTGATCGCCAGCACGTCGTCGCGCTTCATTTTGGTGAAGGCGTCGTACGGCATCGCCGGGTAGAGCTGCTGGCCGTTTTTACCCACGCCGTCGCGCACCGCCGCGACGAATTCGTCATCGCTCCAGTTACCGATGCCGAACTGCTTGTCGGCCGAGATATTGCTGCCGTAAATCACGCCGAACGGCGTGCTGACCGGATAGCCGCCGCCAAACGCCGGGCCGCCCGGCGCGGTATGGCAGGCGGTGCAGTCGGCGGCGCGCGCCAGATATTCGCCGCGCTTGATCAGCGCATCGTCACCGTGCGCCCACAGCGGCGCGGCGCTCAGAAACAGCGCCAGTAGCGTCTTCTTCATGCCATGCCTCCCTGCAGACTGCTCAGCACGCTGTCCGCCATGCGCAGCGCCAGCGCCACGCCGGTTAGCGTCGAGTTGACCGTGGAGGCGGAAGGCATGATGCCGGTGCCGGCGATAAACAGGTTGGGGTGGTCGTGGCTGCGGCAGTCGCCGTCAACCACCGAATCGCGCGGATCGCGCCCCATCATCATGGTGCCGGTGATGTGCTGGTTGTTGTCATAAACGCCGCGCCGGCTGTACAGCGCCTCGCTGCCGCCCATCTGTTTGACGATACGCCGGAAGTCGACCATCGACTGGTCGTAGCCGCGGTGCACATACTCCGGAAAGCGGTAGTAGACTTCCAGTTTGGGGATGCCCCAGGCGTCTTTCTCGGTTTTGCTCAGCTGCACGCGGTTTTCCGGCTCGGGCAGCATCTCCAGCAGGCATTTCAGCTGTACGTAGCGTTCGGACTGGAACGCCAGCTTTTCATTCAGCGCCTTGCCGTAATAGCCCTGACGGATCAGGCGCTCGGTGAGGTAGCGCACCGGCGAGGTGTTGGCCAGATCGACCCGCAGGGCTGAACGCTGCGCCCGGAACGCGCCGTCGCGCAGGTTGTTGATGCTGCCGGGCCGCATCGGCCCGCGGCCGAACCATACCGGTTCGTCGGCGTAAAATTCTACCGAACTGCCCGGATGATCCATCAGATTACGGCCGACCATGCCGGAACTGTTGGCGATGCCGTGGCGATAACGTTCGCTGCTGGACAGCAGCAGGATTTTCGGGCTTTCAATACCGTTGGCGGTCAGTACGAAGCGTTTGCCGCTGACCCGGTGGCTGTGTTTATTGCGATCCAGATAGTGCACCGCCACGATATTACCCTTGTCGTCGGCCTCAATACGGTACACCACCGCATTGGCGACGATGCGCACGCCGGCCTCCAGCGCCTTGCGGGCGGAGATGCCGCCGTGATACTGGGCGTCGATCGGGCAGACCGGCATACAGTTGTTATTACCGCAGCAGGCCGGGCGACCGTCGTAGGGAACGCTGTTGCGCGCCTGCGGGCCGATGCCGACCTCATAACCCAGCCCGGCGACGCGCTGTTTAATCCGTTCAAAACCGTAAGGCAGCGGGATCCCCGGCAGCGGGTAAGGGCGCGAGCGCGGCGAGTCCAGATCGCTGTCGCCGGAAACCCCCATCTGGTATTCGGCCTCGCAATAGTAAGGCTCCAGATCGGCGTAACCGATCGGCCAGTCGCGGCCTACGCCGTACAGGCTCTGCAGGCGCATATCGTTCGGCAGCAGGCGGAACGCCTGCCCGGCCCAGTGCCAGGTGGTGCCGCCGATACCGCGCAGATACTGGGCGCGGTAGGGGTCCGGCCCTTTTTGGATCAGGTAGTTGTTATCGCTCGGCACGAATTTGGGCTGCGGCGCCCAGGGCTGCGGCGGAAACGGTTCGGTAAAATCGCCCTTGAACGGCGAGTTGCGGAACAGCTCCACCGCGTTGTCACGTTTAATCTCCGGGCCGGACTCCAGCATCAGCACCGAGGCGCCGGCCTGCGCCATCTTTAATGCCGCCAGCGAGCCGGCAATACCGGCGCCGATGACCACCACGTCGGCACTTAATGAATCAGGCATGGTTATTCTCCTTATGCGGCGGTCGGATCCAGAAATTTGGCTCGCCCGGGCAGTAACTGGGGGGCGTTAATGAATCGCGCACCAGTTGATAGCTGACGATGTTTTCGAAGGCGATGCATTCAGGCTGGGCGGCATCGCCGATAACGCCGAGATACCAGCCGCCGATCAACGCGTGATACAGGCGCGTCAGCGGTGCGGCATGCTGTTTCAGCTGTTGTTGCAGGGCTGCGCCGTCCTGGGTGCCGTGTTGCTGCAGCAGCGTTGCCAGCGCGTCGAGCAGCGGATTCAGCTGCGGGAAGCGCGGCAGCAGCGCCTGATACAGCCGCTGCGCCAGCTGCGGGTCGGGCAGCGGCATACCGGTCAGCGAACGAGAGACGGTGAGAAAAGCGTCCGGCAGCGATGCGGCGTCAGGCGCCGCCAGCGCGGCACGTCCCAACAGGTTTTGCGCCAGGACGCCGGCCGCCAGCAACCCCGCCGAGCCGAGCACCAGCCGGCGGCGTGAAAGAGCGATCATAGAAAGGTTCCTTTTGGCAGGGGTTACTGCAGCGCGGAGGCGGCGGTTTGCGAAGCCTGATTATCCAGCTCTTGTTTTGGCGTGCTGACGCCGACCGCGCCGACCACGTCGCCGCCAAGCGTCAGCGGGTAGCCGCCGCCGAGCGCCACCGCATGCGGGATGGCGAGCACGGTGGTTTCGCCGTTTTGCAGCCGTTGCATAAACGTCAGTGAAGGCGTGCGGTAGAGAGCGGAGGTGCGCGCCTTGCCGAGCGCGGCGTCCACACAGCCGAGCGGCGCGCCGTCAAAGCGTTGGAACGCCAGCAGCAGGCCGGCGCGATCCACCACGGCGACGCAGCCGACGCTATGCTGCGTTTGCAGGCTGTGGCGCACGTTGTCGATCACCTGATTGGCCTGCTGATTGGTCAGCGGCGCGACGGGTGCCGCCATGGCGTGGCCGGCGCTGGCAGAGAGCAGCGCGCCGGTTAACAGGAGCATTTTTTTCATTACGGTGTTTTTCCAGTGCCAAGAGAGAAGTCATCGGAGCGTGCGGGCGGGGTCACCATGCTGCGGCTTGCCCGCGCGTCCTGTTTTTATGTACCTTTTGGTTCAAAATACTTTGTTGTTAGTTTGTTAACAATGTGAATTTAACGAAAATAAATCGTTATTTGATGCCGATCACAATTTGCCGTAGATCGCCTCAAGTGCTTGTTGCCAAACGAAAGGTTCCAGTTGCGAATAGCGGATATTTTGCGCTTTCATCGCGTCGACCAGCCCCTGCTGCGATAACACCGTCGCGCGGCTTTGGTGCGGTTCCACGCCAACGTCCTGCAGCGTTTTCACCACTTCCCCCATCTCCTCGGCGCGGCGTTGCCCGTGCTCCGCCACCCGGCTAATCAGGTAGTGGGGCAGCCGCTCGTCCCAGCCCAGCGACGGGAAACTGGCGTGCAGCGAATCGAGCACCGGCCGTTCGACGCCGTAGCGGCGGGCGGCGTGCAGGCATTCGACGGTCAGCGCCTCCAGCCCCTTGATCATCACGCTGCGGCACATTTTGATCGCCGAGGCCTCGCCGATGCGATCGCTGTGAATCCTGGCGTTAAATCCTAACGGCTGCAGCCGGGCGCCGCCCTCGGCCGCCGCCGGGCCGCCCAGCAGCAGCGGCGTTTGCAGCCGCTTGGGCGGCACCGGCGCCATTACCGCAACCTCGACATAGCGCGCGTCGCTGGCTTGCTCAATCGCCGCAGCGGCGGCGCGTTTGGTATGGGGGGCGGCGGAGTTCAGGTCGAAAAAGTACTGGCCGGCGCGCAGCAGCGGAGCACACTGCGTGGCGACCGCCAGCGTATTGGCGGCGGTGACGACGGAAAAAATCAGCTCGGCGTCGGCCAGCGCCGCCGGCAGTTGTTCGGTCAGCGTGCAGCCGCAGCGCTCGGCGGTGGCGAGCATCGCCGGCGTAATGTGCTGGTCATAGGCGGTAACGCATGCGCCCTGAGCGCTCAGTGCCTGAGCCAGAATGCTGCCGACTTCACCGAAGCCGATCAGCGTGACCCGTGGGGTAAAGGTGGTCATCAGTTTCTCCCTATGGTTAGGCCGGCCAGATCGCGCCGGGAATGCACACCTCACCGGCGAAAATCAGCCGGGCGGTACGCAGCAGGCCGGCCTGTGTCAGTTCGCCGGCGGGCGTGCGGGTCAGCAAGACGCTGAATTCGCCGCTGGGATGCTCCACGCTGACGCGCTGCTGTTCATCGTCGCCTGCCTGAGCCAGCGGCTGCGCCACGCTGCCCGCCAGCAGACAGGCGCTGGCGACGCTGACCGCGCCCAGTACGCCGATCGAGGCGTGGCAGCGGTGGGGAATAAAGGTGCGGCTGCTGACGGCGCCGCCGGCGCGCGGCGCGGCCAGCAGGGTCATTTTCGGCACGCTGCGCTGGCTGACGTCGCCCAGGTTCATCAGCGGGCCGGCCTGCAGGCGAATGTGCTCCAGCCGCTGTTTGAGCTGTTGGTCGGCATCCAGCTGGTCGCGGCTTTCGTAGCCGCTGCGGCCGAGATCCGCTGCGCGCAGCAGTACCACCGGCATGCCGTTGTCGATACAGGTGACCGCCACGCCGTCAATCTGGTCGCAGGCCCGGCCGGTCGGCAGCAGAGCGCCGCAGCTGGAGCCGGCGATATCGCGGAAGGTCAGTACAATTTCGGCGGCGCTGCCGGGCACGCCGTCGATGGACAGATCGCCGTCGTAGCGCACCTCGCCGTCCGGCGTGGGGATGTGCGCCACCGCCACCTGGCCGGTGTTCTGCATAAAGATGCGCACTTCGGTGAACGCCGCGTCGGTGGCCACCAGGCCGCGCTCGATGGCGAACGGCCCGACCGCCGCCAGAATATTGCCGCAGTTCTGGCCGTAATCCACCACCGGGCGGTCGACGTTGACTTGAGCGAACAGATAGTCGACGTCGGCGTCTGCACGCTGCGAGCGGCTGACGATCGCCACTTTGCTGGTCAGCGGATCGCCGCCGCCGAGGCCGTCGATTTGACGGATATCTGGCGAGCCCATCGCCGCCAGCAGTACGCGGTCGCGCGCCGCCGGCTGTGACGGCAGGTCGTCCGCCAGAAAGAATGCGCCTTTTGAGGTGCCGCCGCGCATCAGCAGGCAGGGGATCCGACGTTGGCGCATGTTACTCCTCCAACTGGTCCAGTGAGTCGTAGTAGGTCAGGCCTTTTTCCGCCAGACGCGGCCGCATCTGGTAAATATCCAGCCCCAGCTCGCCGTTGGCCATCCGCAGGCGCTTGCTCTCCTCCAGCTCGGCGCGGCGGCGGCTGGCCGCCAGCGTCGCTTCGGCCTCGGCATGGCGCACCACCACCACGCCGTCATCGTCGGCGACCACCGCATCGCCCGGATAAATCAGCTGCCCGGCGCACACCAGCGGCACATTGACCGACCCCAGCGTCTCCTTCACCGTGCCCTGCGCATACACCGCCCGCGACCAGACCGGGAAGCCCATTTCACGCAGCGTGCGGGTGTCGCGCACCCCCAGATCGGCCACCAGCCCGCGCACGCCGTGCGCCTGCAGCGAGGTGGCCAACAGATCGCCGAAGTAGCCGTCGATGCAGGGGGAGGTCGGCGCCACCACCAGAATATCGCCAGGCCGGCACTGCTCGACCGCCACGTGGAACATCCAGTTATCGCCCGGCGCCGCCAGCACGGTGACCGCATTGCCGGCGATCCCGCGATCCTGCTGAATCGGCCGGATGGCCGGATCGAGCAGCCCTTTGCGACCCTGCGCCTCATGCACCGTGGCGACGCCGAACGCCGCCAGCGCCGCCAGCGTGGCGTCGCTGCTGCGCGGGACAGAACGCACCACCACGCCTTTTTTACCGATGATGCTCATGCCAGATCCTCCGTCACCCGCGGGAAAATGCTCTGATAGCCTTCGCCATACACGATGTTTTTGCCGCTGGTGATGCCGACGTTGCGCTTGGCCTGTACGCCGCGCTGCTGGGCGACGCGGGTGTAGTACTCCCACAGGTGTTCCTGGCCGGCCATGCACTGAATTGCCTGATATTTTTTATCCCATACCGAGGTGATATCCAGCAGCACGTCCGGTTTCCATTCACACTGCTCCGGCTGGTGGGGTTCAAACAGGTACACCGGCGGCGCGGCGACGATCGGCTCGCCCGGCCGGTAGCCTTCCGCCTGCGCGATAATGCGCGCTTCCTGCGTCAGGTTGCAGGCCAGCGGGTGATCGTAGTTGTACGGATCTTTTTGCGAGTGGGTCAGCACAAAGTGCGGCTGCACCCGGCGGAACACGTCCGCCAGGCGGAACAGATGCTCTTTATCGGCGCGCAGCGGGTAGTCGCCCATATCGAAGAATTCGATGCTGGCGCCGAGGATTTCGGCGGCGGCGCAGGCTTCTTCCCGGCGGGCAGCCTTCACTTTTTGCTCGGTCATCTCGCCTTTGCGCCACAGCTTGGCCGATTCGCCACGCTCGCCGAACGACAGACAGACGATATGCACCTGATAACCCTGCTGACCGTGCAGCGCAATGGCGCCGCCGGCGCGCCAGACAAAGTCGGCGGAATGGGCGCTGACCACCAGGGCGGTTTTGTTTGCGGTTATCTCACTCATGTTCGGATTCCTTGGCTGATTGGAGTGAGCTCATGCTGTCAGTTTCCCGCGTCGGCGGATAATTCATTTGATTGCAGCAGGTATGCGTTTTATTTATATTGCCTGCATCGCCGCCCGGGAGGTTGAGCATGGACTATGAAGAAGACGCGCTGACAAACCTGATGCAAATCAGAGCATTCAGCCAGGTTGTCACGCAGGGCAGCGTTTCGCGCGCCGCCGATGAGTTATTCAGAACACAGTCGGCCATCACCCGGTCGATTCGCGATCTGGAGCAAAAACTGGCGGTGCCGCTGTTTGAGCGTCATGCCAGCGGCATGCTGCTGACCGATTTCGGCAAGTGCGTGCTGCCGCGCGCGCGGCGGGCGATTGCGGAACTGCATCAGGTGCCGGCGCTGCTGGCGCGTCTGCTGGGTAAAGGGGCGGCGCGTACCGACAGCGAACCGCTGTACCTGTTTAACGTACGCCGGCTGCAGATTTTCGTCTGCCTGTGTGAAACGCGGCATATGCAGACCGTGGCGACGCTGCTGGGCCTGAGCCAGCCGGCGATCAGTGCGGCGCTGAAGGTGCTGGAAAACGGCGTCGGCACGCCGCTGCTGGAGCGGACGCCGCACGGCATGGTGCCTTCGCTGGCCGGACGGGAAATTGAGGCCAACATCCGGCGTGCGCTCAATGAGCTGCACCATATTCCGGCGGATATCGCCGCCCGGCGCGGGGTGCTGACCGGCGCGGTGCGGGTCGGCGCGCTGCCGCTGGGGCGTACCCGGCTGCTGCCGCAGGCGATTGTCCAGCTGACCTCGCGCTATCCTGGCGTCAGCGTAGTGACCAACGAGAGCGCGTTTTCCGCGCTGGCGTCTGAATTACGCTCCGGCGATATCGATTTTATTTTTGGCGCGTTACGCGCCAGCGATTATGCGGCGGATGTGTACAGCGAAACGCTGTTTACCGAAGAGATGGTGCTGCTGGCGCGTCGCGGTCATCCGCTGGCGCAGGCCGGGCTGCAGCCGGCGCAGCTGAAGGGCGCGCGCTGGGTGCTGCCGCGCTCGGCCACCCCGGCGCGGCGTCTGTTGGACGACTGCTTTCTGGCGATGGCGATGCCGCCGCCGTCGCCGGTGGTGGAAACCGGCGATCTGGCGCTGGTGCGCGGGCTGTTGCTCAATTCAGATATGCTGGCGGCGGTGTCGGCGCACCAGCTGGAGCATGAACTGGCGTCGGGGGAGTTGGTGCAGCTGCCGCTGGCGCTGCCCAACACCGGCCGCGCCATCGGCCTGACGTTCCGTACCGGCAGCCTGCATTCGCCGGCGGCGCAGGCGCTGATCGACAGCCTGCGCGCGCAGTGCGCCGGTATCGGTTAAAGCAGGCTGGCGGCCTGCATCAGCGCGTAGCGGTAGCCTTGAATGCCAAAGCCGCAGATCACGCCTTGCGCCACATCGGACAGGTAGGAGTGGTGGCGGAACGGTTCGCGCTTGTGCACATTGGTGATATGCACTTCAAACAGCGGCAGGGCGACGGCGGTGACAGCGTCACGAATCGCCACCGAGGTGTGGGTCCAGGCAGCCGGATTGATCACCAGCGCCTGCGCCTTGCCGCGCGTCTCCTGGATCCAGTCGATCATCTGCCCCTCGTGGTTGGTCTGCAGAAATACCAGTTCCACATTCAGCTCGGCGGCCGTCCGGCGGCATAGCGCTTCGATAGTGGCCAGCGTGTCATGGCCGTAGGTTTCCGGTTCGCGGCTGCCCAGCAGGTTGAGGTTGGGGCCGTTAAGCACGTAAATGGTTTTCATCGTCTCTCCGTTAGTCAGTAAAACCAAACAGGCGCTGCGGCGTGTGCCACAGAATCTGTTGACGCGTCTGCGCGTCGGGGAACAGGCTTTCGCACAGCATCAGCAGCGTGCCCATGTCCATCCGTTCGGTGGCGCGCAGGAACGGCCAGTCGGAGCCCCACATGCACTTCTCCGCGCCGTAGGCGGCCAGCAGCGCCTGCACATAGGGCTGCGCGTCGGCGAACGGGTAGTGCTGACGGGAAAACTTCGCCAGCCCGGACAGTTTCATATACACATGTTCACGCTCCGCCAGCTGCAGCAGCGCCTGAAAGGCCGGCTGCTCCAGCCCGGCGTCGACGTCGGGGCGGCCGCTGTGGTCGAACAGCAGTCTGGCGCGGCTGCGCCGCAGCAGCGGCAGCAGTGCCGGCAACTGGTCATCCTGTACCTGAATCTGCGCGTACAGCCCCAGTTCCGCCAATTGCGCCATCAGCCGGTCAAGCTGCAGAAACGGCGCGACGCCGAGCATGGCGACGTTGAGGGCGATGCCGACCACGCCCTGCGCCTGCAGTTGCGCCAGTGATTCGCTGCTGCTGTCGAACGGCACCACCGCGATGCCCTTATGGCGGCCTTCACCGCCGGCCAGCGCCGCCAGCAGGCAGCGGTTGTCGGTGTTGTAGCCCGAGGTGGGGCCGACAATCAGCGAATGGCGAATGCCGTAGGCCTGCATCACCGCGCGGTAGTGGGCCAACGTCGCCAGCTCATGGCCGGCCGGTTGATAGGCGCTGTCCGGCGCATAGGGGAAATGACCCGGGTCGAACAGGTGGTGGTGGCAGTCGATCTTCGGCTGGCTAAATAGTGTTGTCATGCGTCTTTCCCCGCGACCGAATACAGCACCTGCTGGTTACGCGTTTTCTGGAACTCCTCCAGCGTTTCGCCGCGCATGGCGGCGTAAATATGCAGGTTGGAGCTGCCGACCACCGCGCCCAGCTTCTCCAGCAGGAAGAAGCTGACGCCGTAGTGGATCATCGCCCGCCAGTCGAGTTCGCGCAGCATGCGCTGTTCTTCGTCACTCAGCGCCGCCTGATCAAACAGCGCCTGCTGCTGCTGAAGGAAACGGGCGCGCCAGTCCGGCTGGATCAGCCGGTGCAGAAAGCGGTTGATGCGCAGCGCCTTCAGGCTGCGGGCATGGGTGAACGGGTAGGTGCCCGGCAGTTTTTCCACGCCGGCCAACTGCTGATTGATTTTGTCGCGCTGGCGCTGCTGCACGTCGACCGGCGCTTCGCGCGCGCGGTTTTCCAGAATCAGCGTGGAGATGCCGGTCATCGAGGGCAGGTAGTAGGCCTCATGCAGTTTTTCCACGTTGGCGGAGAGCGCGCCGCGCATAATCAGCCACATAATCACCTCCGCCCCTTCCAGGCCGCCGAGGGTGGCGTATTCCGCCAGGGTGATGTCGGTCAGGCGCTGCGGATCGTTCACCAGCATATCGGCAAACTGAGCGTCCCATTCCGGGTTATTGAAGCCGCAGCGTTCGCCGTGCACCTGATGCGAGACGCCGCCGGTGGCGACCACCGCCACCTTCAGATCTTCCGGGAAACTTTCGATCGCCCGCCGTAGCGCCTGGCCCAGTTTATAGCAGCGACGGGCTGACGGGATTGGGAACTGCAGCACGCCGACCTGCAGCGGCACTACCCGGGTCGGCCAGCCGCTATCCTGCCAGGGCAGCAGAGCGGACAGCGGTGAGAACAGGCCGTGGTCCAGGGGTTTGTCCTGGAAGAACGCCATATCGAATTCGTCCGCCATCAGACTGGCGCCGATATGCTGGGACAGCGCCGCATGGCCGGCGACGGGCGGCAGATCGCGCGGCCCGCCGCCTTCGTCAGCGACGGCGTAGCTGTCGTCAATCCCCAGCGCAAATGCTGAATAGTGGTCGAAGAAAAATGACGTGACGTGGTCGTTGAATACGTACAGCAGCACGTCGGGCTTTTTCTCCGCCAGCCATTGCTGCATCGGGGCGAAACCGTCGAAAATCGGCGCCCAGGCGCTCTCCTGCTGTTTATTGTGATCCACCGCAAAGCCGATGGTGGGGGTGTGGGACACGGCCAGTCCGCCAATGATCGTTGCCATCCTGTTACCTCTGTCTGAAAGTGTTTACCGGTTATTCATGGTGCGCGACAGCGCTGGCAGGTCGTTAAGGCCAATGCCTTTTACCCTTTCCGCCGGACGCGCGTGCTGATGATTGATAATGGTGATCGCCGCCAGCAGAGCCGGGGTGGCGAGGATAATGAAAATGCTGGTGGCGCCGGGGAACATCCCCAGCAGCACGCCGCCGAGCGATGAACTGATAATTGCGCCGCTGCGGCCGATGCCGTGCATCCAACTGACGCCGGTGGCGCGCTTCTCCGTCGGGTAGAACGCCGGGGAGAACGCCTGCAGGCCGGTTTGCGCGCCGTTGATGCATACCCCGCTGATAAACACCAGCACCGCCAGCGCCGTCGGGCCAAAGCCCCAGATGCCCTGCGCCAGCAGGCAGCACATGCCCATCAGGTAGAACAGGGCGATCACCCGTTTGGCGACGAAGCGATCCATCAGGTTACCCACCAGCAGCCCGCCGATGGTGCCGCCCAGCTGAAATAAGCCGGCGATAATCGCCGCGCGCTCCAGCGAAAAACCGGCGCCGCGCACGATGGTCGGCAGCCAGCCGTTGAGCAGATAAATCACAAACAGCCCCATAAAATAGGTGAGCCACAGTACCAGCGTGCCTCTGGCGTAGCCGTTGCTGAACAGTTGCAGCACCCGGGCCTTCTTGGCGATCGCCGGCGTTTTCAGCACGAAGGTGGTGCCGGCGCTGAATACGCCGCCGGCGCGCCGCAGGATGCGGGCGATTTTGTCTTTATGTTGGTTGCGCACCACCATATACAGGGTGGATTCCGGCAGGATCCACATCAGCAGCGGCAGCATCAGCAGCGGCAGCAGGCCGCCGAGGAACAGCACCGATTTCCACCCCAGGCTCGGCAGCATGCCGGCGGCGATAAAACCGCCGGCGCCGGAGCCGATATTAAAGCCGCTGTACATCAGGGTGATCATCAGGCTGCGGCGGCGCTCCGGCATATATTCGGACACCAGCGTCACGCAGTTGGGCATCACCGCCCCCAGCCCGAGGCCGGTAAGAAAGCGCAGCACGGCCATTTCCAGCGGGGTGCGGGCGAAGGTGCTGAGCAGGCTGAACAGCGAGAAACAGAGGATCGACAGCAGCAGCACTTTCTTGCGGCCGAAGCGGTCGGAGTAGGGGCCGGCGATCAGCGCGCCGAGAGCGACGCCGAGCATCGCCGCGCCGAGGATCGGCCCCATTTCGCCCCGTGAAATGCCCCAGTCTTCGATCAGCGCCGGGGCGATAAAGCCCATCACCGCGGCGTCGTAACCGTCGAACATAATGATGATGAAGCACAGGATTAATACCAGCCACTGATAGCCGGAGATGGGGCGCGAATCGATCCACGCTTTGACGTCAACAATGTTGTGGTTGCTCATCGGGTACGCTCTCTGTTTTTTTTATTAATATGTGATCGGATTAAAACTTTGGCCGCAGGCCGGAAACGTATTGGATGAGCGTCAGCCGATGTGTTTTAAATGTTTATAGCATTAAATTGATTTGTATCAATGAATTATCTTAATTGTTGCTGACGCCTCGCTAACCACGTTAGGGAGTGCGCCGCAGGTTGTCTGCCGGAAAATGATTAACGAGGTATGAGTTTTATTTATTTGTCTGGGCGACGGAAATAAAAAGGGCGCAGTGATTGCGCCCTGTCGAGGTCTGCGGGTTAGCGCTGCGGGCCGGCGGCCAGCAGGCGTTCTCCCGCCGGAGTGACGGTGTATTTGGCGAAGTTATCGATAAAGCGCTGCGCCAGATCCTGCGCTTTTTCCTGCCACAATGATTCGTCGGCGTAGGTTTTACGCGGGTCGAGAATCGCCGGGTCGACCCCCGGCAGCGCGGTTGGCACCGCCAGGCCGAAGATCGGCAGGGTGATGGTGTCCGCCTGCTCAATTTCGCCGCTGAGGATGGCGTCGATAATGCCGCGCGTATCCTTGATTGAAATGCGTTTGCCGCTGCCGTTCCAGCCGGTATTGACCAGATAGGCCTGCGCGCCGGCGGCCTCCATGCGTTTTACCAGCACCTCGGCGTACTGCGTCGGGTGCAGCGTCAGGAAGGCGGCGCCGAAGCAGGCGGAGAAGGTCGGCGTCGGCGCGGTGATGCCGCGTTCGGTGCCCGCCAGTTTGGCGGTGAAGCCGGACAGGAAGTGATACTGCGTCTGCTCCGGCGTCAGGCGGGAGACCGGCGGCAGCACGCCGAAGGCATCGGCAGTCAGGAAGATGATTTTCTGCGCGTGGCCGGCCTTGGACACCGGTGCGACGATGTTGTCGATATGGTTAATCGGGTAGGAGACGCGGGTGTTCTCGGTTTTTGAACCGTCGTCAAAATCGATGCTGCCGTCGGCACGCACCGTGACGTTTTCCAGCAGCGCGTCGCGGCGGATCGCCTGATAAATTTCCGGTTCGGCCTGCGGCGACAGTTTGATGGTTTTGGCGTAGCAGCCGCCTTCGAAGTTAAACACGCCGTCGTCGTCCCAGCCGTGTTCGTCATCACCGATCAACTGGCGCTTCGGATCGGTGGACAGGGTGGTTTTGCCGGTGCCGGACAGGCCGAAGAATACCGCCACGTCGCCCTGTTCGCCGACGTTGGCCGAGCAGTGCATGGAGGCAATGCCTTTCAGCGGCAGCAGGTAGTTCATGATGGAGAACATACCCTTTTTCATTTCGCCGCCGTACCAGGTGCCGCCGATCAGCTGCATGTGCTCCGTCAGGTTGAAGGCGACGAAGTTTTCCGAGTGCAGCCCCTGCTGCTGCCAGTCCGGATTGGTGCATTTGGCGCCGTTCAGCACCACAAAATCCGGCTCAAAGTCCGCCAGTTCGGCATCGCTTGGCCGGATAAACATGTTCTTCACAAAGTGTGCCTGCCAGGCGACCTCGGTGATAAAGCGCACTTTCAGACGCGTATCGGCGTTGGCGCCGCAGAAGGCGTCAACTACAAACAGGCGCTTACCGGACAGCTGATCGCCTACGCGGGATTTCAACTGCTGCCAGACTTCCGGCGACATCGGCTGATTATCGTTTTTGCCGGTGCCGCTGTCCGACCACCAGACGGTGTCGCGCGTGACGTCATCACGCACAATATATTTATCCTTTGGTGAACGACCGGTAAATTCGCCGGTATCAACGGCGACCGCGCCGAGGTTGGTCAGGGTGCCGCGCTCCAGCGCCGGCAGATCGGCGCGGGTTTCCTCGTTGAACAGCAGTTCGTAATCAGGGTTGTAAACGATATCGCTAACCTGATGGATACCGTAGCGGGCGAGGGTTTGTGGGGTTACAGCGGTTGAAGACATAGTCTACTTCCTTATCATACCTTTCGGTGTGACGCCGTCGTTGTGTAAACCGCCGGGTCAGCTACCTGAGGTACCGTTATCGTGTGTCCGACGGGCTAACGACGAGGCGTAACGGCATCGGACGTTTTATTTTGCTGACCGGATTCAGCCGTGCTATTTCCGGTTCTTATTTCTGCAAATCAGCAGTTATTTGCCGACTCCTATAACATGGGAGCAAAAATAATCCCGCTTAATTTAATTACAAAATGCTGACGATAATTAATTAACGCCAAGCTTGGCGGAGTGTCACACTATTTAATTTCGACGGATTAATTTTGTTCTGCTTTTTTATTTTTTATCATATCTTCGGCCTTGTCTACTGTTTTATCTACCTCTAATAACCCGGCGCATATCGATGTGCTGGTCAGTAACCTCATGTTTTTATTTATTAATTATTTTCATTTGGGCGAGTTCGGCCCATGATTTATCAGACACTTGCGGGTAAGGTGAATAATGAAACAGATAAATGTTGAACTCGGTCGTGACAAAGTCACGCCACAATCAGACTCGTCCGGAATAATATGGAAAATACGGAGGATGGATATCGGCACGGTGCCGATTGCGCTGTTTGTCACTATTTGCGCCATCGTCGGTACTTCGGCCTACGCCAACTTTTTACCGAAAAACATGATCGGCGGATTGGCGATCATCATGACGCTGGGTTTTGCCCTGGCGCAGTTGGGAAAGTCTATTCCGCTATTGCGGGAAATTGGCGGCCCGGCGATTTTATGCCTGATGGTGCCGTCGGTGCTGGTCTATTTTAACGTCTTTCAACCCAATGTGCTGGCGACCGTTAATCTGCTGATGAAAGAGGCCAACCTGCTGTACTTTGTGATCGCCAGCCTGGTGGTCGGCAGTATCCTCGGCATGAACCGGACGATCCTGATTCAGGGGATGATCCGCATGTTCGTGCCGCTGCTGGCGGGGACGCTGGCTGCGGTGGCGACCGGGCTGCTGGTGGGGCAGCTGTTTGGCTACAGCGTTTATCACACCTTCTTTTTTATTATCGTGCCGATTATCGGCGGGGGCATCGGCGAGGGGATTTTGCCGCTGTCGCTGGCCTACTCGGCGATCCTCGGCGCCACGCCGGACGTGTATGTCGCGCAGTTGGCGCCGGCGGCGGTGCTGGGCAATATCTTCGCCATCGTCACCGCCGGCGTGCTGGCGCGTATCGGCATAAAACGTCGCACGCTGAGCGGCGACGGGATGCTGATTCGCTCTGCACAGGATAACGCGTTGTTCACGCAGCAGGAGAGCGGCGGCGCGGTTAATTTCCACTGGATGGGCGGCGGTTTACTGGTGATTTGCGCCTTTTTTATCGTCGGCGGACTGTTTGAACATCTGGTGCATATTCCCGGCCCGGTGCTGATGATTCTGTTTGCGGTATTGTGCAAATACTGTCGGATTATTCCCGCCAATATGGAGAGCGGTGCGCACAGTTTCTATAAATTCGTTTCCGCCGCGCTGGTGTGGCCGCTGATGATTGGCCTGGGCATGCTGTATGTGCCGCTGGAGAACGTGGTGGCGGTATTCTCCGTCGGCTATGTCATCGTTTGTGGTTCGGTGGTGCTGTCGATGGGGTTGGTGAGTTTTCTGATTGCGCCGCGGCTGAAGATGTTCCCGGTGGAGGCGGCGATTGTCACCTGTTGCCATAGCGGGCTGGGCGGCACCGGCGATGTGGCGATTCTGTCGGCATCAAACCGTATGGGGCTGATGCCGTTTGCGCAGATCGCCACGCGTATCGGCGGGGCATCGACGGTAATTGGCGCGACGCTGTTGCTGGGCTGGCTGTCACGCTGAGGTAATCTCAGGAAAAAAATCAGTTTTTTCTACGTAATGCCGATAATTCTGATTAAATTTTCAGATTGTTCGTGAGATAATTTTTCCAGACGTCTGGGCTTGCATACCTTGGATGTCTGCCGAGTCGCCAGCCATACGGTTGGCGATTCATTCTCCCCCTTTGAGCATATTAATTGCCGCGCCCAGCAGAATACGCTGCTCAATATCCTGACAGGCCGCCGACTGGCGCGCCAGCTGCCTGGCCAAGGTTTCCACCGACAGCGCTTCGCCGCGATGGCGCAGCTGCATCACGCCGTCGCCGATCAGGCGGGCGACTTCGTCCCAAACGGGTTTTATCTCCTGCTCCGAGAACTTCATCGTTAACCTCGGTCGGTGATTTTTTGCTCAATGTAGCAGTTGGCCGACACCAGCGCCAGCGCCGCACGCGCTAACCATAAAACCGGAAGTATAAAAATCAAACCGTCAGTATTTCTTCTGCTTTTACCGTTCAATACTTAAAGCGTCGTACAGCGGGAGGGGAAAATGATGAGTCTGGTGGAGCAACTGGCGGAGTATTACCGCACATCGCGCACGGCGGAAGTTCAGCATCCGCTTTGTCGCTGGTGGCTGCCGCAGGGAGAAGAACGCGTAGCCTATTTACGTGAATTGCTGGAGCCGACGGCCAGAAAGCCTGTCGCCCGGCACTAAACCGCTAAGCGGTCGGCCTGCCGGTCGCTTAGCCGAAGGCAATCGCCGCCCAGCGCAGTAACAGCAGGGCCAGACAGATGCCGAGCAGCACCAGCAGCATTTTGCCATGCTTGGCGCGCATACGTTTGGTGACCAACAGTGCCTCCTCGTGCTTCAGACGCTGAGAAAACCGATGCTCAGCCCGATGACAACCAGAACAACCAGCGTGACGGCTTGCAATAAGTCGCTGAAGGTATCGTCGGGGTCTTTGCCGCACTCTTTCATAATACTACTCGCCTAAGGCTATTCGCCAGCCGTGAATGAGTCCCCAGTATGCCTGCCATAACGCGGCGGGCACAGGGCATTTCCGTAAATATCAGGTAAAGACTGGTCGGCGGCGCTTGAGCGAAGCTGCGACGCCCCGTCGGGTTTGTAGTATGCTCGCGGTATCAATACGCTTTCTGACAGGCAGACAACCATGGCCAAGGTAATACCGGCACACTATGAGCAGGCGGAGCGCTGGGCGTTCGGCGATAACGAAGAATTAGCGGATGAGCTGGTGCAGCTGATCCTGAACGGCAGCAAGACCGCCACCTGTTCCAATCTGGATGAGGACGGCATTCCACAGGCCGGCGATATTTTCGTGGTGGTGGACGGCCGGGGGGAACCGGCCTGCGCGATCAAACTGACTTCGGTCGATGTGCGCAGTTACGATCAGGTTGATGAAGCGCACGCCTTCGCCGAAGGGGAAGGCGACCGCACGCTGGCCTACTGGCGCCGCGAGCACCGGCGCTTCTTTGAGGCCTACGATATGTTTGCGCCGGATATGACGCTGATCCTGATGCATTTTACCGTGGTTGAGGCGTTTTAGACCGATGTGCGCGGTGCCGTATTGTTGCCAGTGGGCGACGCCGGAACTGGCGGCCGATCTGATTGCCGGCCGCGCCACGCTGGCAGATGATCCGAACTGGGCGGCCAGCGGCGCGCTGGAACAGGCGGAATACCTGGAATGGGCCAACCACGTGTGCGGCATGGCCTGTCTGCGGATGATTCTGCTTCACCGGGACGGCAGCGCGCCGCCGCTGCTGGCATTGGCGCGGCGCAGCCTGCCATACGGCGCCTATGTGCGGCAGGACGACGAACGGATAAAGGGGCTGATTTATGCGCCTTTTGTTCGTTACGTGGACGAACATTTTGCGCTGCAGGCGGCGGTGCAGGTCGATATGACGGCCGCACAACTGCCGGCGCTGCTTGCCGAGTGGCGCTACATCATTGCCTCGGTGCATCCCTCCATCCGGCAGCCGCTGCAGACGCCGCCGCAGCGGGGCGGGCATCTGGTGCTGATCACTGCGGCGCCGGCGGGGCGGCTGCAGTTCCATAACCCGTCTGGCGATCGTCCGGAAACGCAGGAAAACGTGACAATGTCACCTGAAGCGTTCGGCCGATTTTTCGCCGGGCGCGTTATCACGGTGAAATAAAAAACGCGCTGCGTTCGCCGCGCAGCGCGTCTGTGACTCTCCTTATCGCCGTTCAGCCGATACGCATAATCCAGGCGTCCTGCTGACGATCATAATGCTGTTTATACAGCAACAACTGCTTACCGTTTAGCGTGGCGGGAATGCTGGTGTGCTCGTCCCAGCCATCCAGTTGCATGCACAAATCCGGGTCCGATTTGCATGGAATGGTCAGCAGGCCATTGCTCTCCGCCTGTTCGGCGGCAGCGGAATGAATGGCATCATCGACCTCAAAACTGCCTATTTTCACTACGGATACGCTCATGAATACTCCTTTTCAGCCAGATGCAGGAGGTATGACCAGCTGGCCCGTCATCAATGAGCATAGACAAAGGTGCACAAAATGTCACCGAAAAATTTTATCTGCCGCGAGGGTGGCGATGGCGGCCGGTTTGCCGCCATCGTAAGCGTGAACGAAAGGAGATTACTGGTGGAAATCGAGCGCGCCGTCGCGTACCAGTTCCCGGGGCAGGTTGTTTTTAATCCGGCTGCCGATGCGTTTGGCGATGCCCAGCGGCTGTTGCTGGTAGGTGACGATACACTCATCGCCCTGCGGCGGCGCGTCTGGATACAGATCGCGGCCGTGGTACCACTCCTGCGCCAGCGCTGCGTCCAGCTCGAACGCCTGCGGCCCCTGGCCGTCCGCCAGCGCGATCGCCGCCTCATGCTGCCAGCGGTAACCTTTGGGGAAGCGCTCGGCCAGCTTCAGGCCGATGCGTGAGAAGCGCACTTTGCCGATCAGCGCTTCCAGCGCCCTTGGGAACAGCCAGATCTCTTTGTCGCGCGTCCACAGGGCATGGGCGGCGTCATCCCAGGCCAGGCCGGCGGCGTTGGCAGCCTGGCGCACCAGCTCGCCGTCTTTGCGCGACATCGGCGTGAAGGGGAATTTACCCACCTTATAGGTCGGTTTCGCCAGCGCCGGCACCGAGCGGTGCTTGCGCAGGCGGGCGACAAAAAAGCCTTCGCTGTCGTAGATTTGCGGGAACACGTGCAGGAAACCTTCCTCCGTCAGCGCCTGTGGCGCGCCGGGGAACAGATCGCCCAGCGGCTCGATGCTGACCGCATCGCCATAGCTGGCCAGCAGGCTCTGGATCACCGCCTGGTTCTCCTGCGCATTCAGGGTGCAGGTGGAGTAGACCAGTACGCCGCCCGGCGCCAGCGCGTGGAACGCGCTGTCAATCAGTTCGCGCTGCGTTTCGGCGATGTCGGCGACGCTCTCCGGCGACCAGTTGCTCATGGCGTCGGGGTCTTTACGCACTACGCCTTCGCCAGAGCAGGGCGCGTCCAGCAGGATGGCGTCAAAGGCTTCCGGCAGGGCGGCGCCGAACACCCGGCCGTCAAAATGGGTCAGCGCGCAGTTGCTGACCCCGCAGCGGCTGACATTAGCATGCAGCACTTTGACCCGGCTGGCGGCGTATTCATTGGCGACGATGCCGCCCTGATTATGCATCAGCGCGGCAATCTGGGTGGTTTTTGAACCCGGAGCGGCGGCGACGTCCAGCACCCGGGTCGGCGTCTCACCGCTGGCAAACAGCGCGCTGACCGGCAGCATGGAGCTGGCTTCCTGGATGTAAAACAGGCCGCTGAGGTGTTCGGCCGCGCTGCCCAGCCGCAGACTTTCATCGTCGCGGGCGATCCAGAAGCCCTCGGCGCACCAGGGAATAGGCTCTAATTGCCAGTCGTACTCTTTTACCCGCGTCAGAAAGTCGGCGACGCTGATTTTCAGCGTATTTACGCGCAGGCTGCGGCGTAACGGGCGTTGACAGGCGGCGATAAAATCGTCCATTGACAGATCGGCGGGCATGATAGCGCGTGTGGCGTCGAGAAACGCCGGCGGAAGAAATACGGAAGCAGTTTTAACCACAGAAAACTCTTGCGAGAAAATAAGAAGGAAGGAGAAATTGTAGCACAGAGCCGCAAAAAAACGGGGCCTGTTGTTACAGGCCCCGTTAAGGTTAATCGCGTGGGATGGCGGTTCCCCATGCTTTCCACCCCTTCGGCTCTTCCGCATTAAGCATGAAGTGCTTGCCGGCGGCGGCTTTTGGCGCCAGCGGGATGGTCGGCGGCGTGGCGAAGGCGATACCGCCACGGATAAACTGCTGGAAGGTGCCGCTCTTGATGACGCCGCCGGTCAGGCCGAACTGCAGGTTATAGCCGGAAGCCAGCCAGAACACGCTGTTGTTACGCACCAGATGCTGATATTTCTTGCTGATGCGCAGGGCGACATGCACCCGGTCGGACATCGCGCCCAGATAGAAGCCGGTGACGGTGCCGACCTCAACGCCGCGGAACAGCACCGGCGTGCCGATCTGCAGCGAGCCGGTTTCGGCAGCGTCAAGCACCACGCTCAGGCCGTCCTGATAGCGCGAATCGGTAATGCTGGCTTCCTGCAGCTCAAAGCTGCGCAGCGGACGGCTGCTGCGGCCCGGCTCAACGTTAATATACGGCTGCAGCAGGGTATCAAGGTTATTGACCCCGGCGGCGGAAATCTCCGGCGAGACGATGGAGAAGCGGGTACCGAAGCGGGCGAAGTTGTTCACGTATTCCGGATACAGCACGGCTTTCGCCAGCACCTGGGTGCGGTCAGGCGACAGCTGCATCGACTCCACCTGGCCGATATCGATGCCCAGATAGCGGATCGGCATACCGGCGGCCAGTTTGCTGGCGTTATAGGTGCGCAGGGTGATTTGGCTGCCGACCGCGCGGGCGGCGGTTTCATTGCTGTACAGCACCCGCTTGTCGCCTTTGCCCAGCGCCACGCCCTGCAGGTTATCGAAGCTGATCGCGCCTTTCAGCGCCCGGTTCAGCGGTGAAGCCTGCACCGTCAGGCCGCTGCCGCTCAGTTGGACTTTGGCGCCGCCTTCGGCCCAGAAGACGGTCTGCTTGCCCAGCAGTTTGCGGTATTGCGGGTCGATATACACATCGACCTCAAACGCATTGGCTTTCGGGCGGATGTCGAGAATTTCGCCCACCTGGAACTTGCGGTACAGCACCACCGAGCCGGATTGCACGTCCGGCAGGCTGGAGGCGGTGAGCGTCAGCGTCGGCGCCGGCGCATTGCCGGTGATGCCCGCCTTGGCCTTGTCGCTGTTGGCGTACAGCGGATACTGCGTTGCCGGTTCGCCACGGCTGCCGGGAATAATGCGGATGCCGCCGTCCAGCCACTCCTGGGCGCTGGCGCCGACCACTTCCATCCCGTCCAGCCCCAGCTTGACGTCCAGGCGGCTGTTGACCACAAACTTGCTGTCTTTGTGCACCAGAGCGCGGTACTGCGCGTCGACGGCGATGCGGAAGGTGACGCCGCTGTTGGTCAGCGTGCGGTTCAGCACCTGGCCGACCTTGATACCGTGAATAATCAGCGGCTGGCCGACGTCAATGCCGTAACTCTGCGGCGCATTCAGCGACAGGGTGAGCACGCCCGGCTGCTGCAGCAGCGTTTCGCTGCTGTCGAGCACGTTGAAGTGGTGCTGCGGTTCGCCGTCGCCCGGGATCAGCTCCAGCGTGTTGCCGGTCAGCAACTGGCTGAGTTTGGCGTCATTCAGGCTGATTTTCGGGCTGCGCATGGCGATGCGCGTGCCGCTGCGCATCAGATCCACCACCGACGGGTCGATGGTCAGTTCACCGGTCACTTTGTTGTCCGGCTGCAGCGTCAGTTTGGTCAGGGTGCCGACCTGCAGTCCCTGATAGATCAGCGGCGTATGGTTGGCGCTCAGGTTATTGCCGCTCGGCAGATCCAGCGTGATACTGACGCCGCGCTGGCTGCGGGCCAGGTCGGGGTACAGCTGATAGCTCTGGTCGGCCTTGGCCTGCTGGCTCTTTTCCGGCGAGTCGAAGGCGATGGCGCCGTTGACCAGCGCCGCCAGGCTCTCCATCTGTACCGAGGCGCCCGAGAGGTTGAAGTCGCCCTTAAAGCCGGAGACGTTCCAGAAGCGGCTGTCGGTTTTCACCAGATTGGCGAAGCGGCGGTCGATCAGCACGTCGATGGTGACGCCTTTATTACCGTTGGCGATGGTGTAGTCGTACACCTTGCCGACCGGAATTTTACGGTAATACACCAGTGAGCCGGTATTCAGCGAACCGAGATCTTCCGCATGCAGATGAATCATCAGCTCGCCGGTATTGAGCCGGTATTTGGGTTGAGTATCGAGCGCGGAGAAGTGGGTCTGCGCCTTGCCGCTGCCCGGCATCATGCCGATATAGTTGCCGCCGACCAGCGCATCCAGCCCGGAAACACCGGCCAGCGAGGCCTTCGGCGTCACCAGCCAGAACTGGGTGCCGTCGCGCAGTGAATCTTCCAGCTCGCTTTTGATGCTGGCCTCAACCACAATCTTGCCCAAATCTTCGCTCAGCCGGATCGACTGGACGGTGCCGACATCCACGCCCTGATAGCGTACCGGCGTGCGGCCGGCGACGATGCCCGCCGCCGATTGGAAATCGATGGTGATGGTGGTGCCGCGCTCCTGAAAATTGTTGTACACCAGCCAGCCGGCGATCAGCAGGGCGATAAACGGCAGTAACCAAAAAGGTGAAATGCGGCGTTTGTTTTTAACCCGCGCTTCAGTCGGCGTATTCGGCGTTTCCTGTTGCATGTGCATCCCAAATCAGTCGGCTATCCAGCCACTCAACGGCAAGAATAGTTAAAATGACCGCAGAGCCAAAGTAAAAGGCTGCCGGTCCCATAGTAAATGACAATAATTGTTCGCGGTTAACCAGCGACATCATCAAGGCGATAACAAACAGATCGAGCATTGACCAGCGGCCGATCCATTTCACCAGCCGCAGCAGGCGAATTCGGGTTTTCAGGCTGTGGCAGGTCTTGAAGTGTATGCTGAACAGCAGCGTGATCAGTACGATAACCTTGGTAAACGGCACCAGGACGCTGGCGATAAAGACGATCGCGGCGATAGGCATATTGCCGGAGGTGGCCAGCGACACTACGCCGGAGAAGATAGTGTCTTCCATGCGCGCGCCGTTGGCGTAAATAATGGAGATCGGCAGCAGGTTGGCCGGCAGCAGCAGAATCATCGCGGCGATCAGCGCCGCCCAGGTCTTCTGCAGGCTGTGGGGCTGGCGATGGCACATCGGAATATGGCAGCGTGGGCAGCGGCCGCGCTCGTCCGGATAGCCGGTAAAGTGGCAGGAGAGGCAGACGTGCAGCGCGTTTGGCGCACCTTCCGGCTGGTGCTGCGGGTAGTAACGCTCCCACAGCTGTTCCAGATTCATATGAATCAGCGTCAGGATGCTGAGCAGCGTCAGCGCCAGGTAGGCCAGCAGCGCGTTGCCGGCTTCGATATCGGCGTACTCTTTGACTTTAATCGCCGCTACCGCCATGCCGATCAGGTAAATATCCAGCATCACCCACTCTTTTAACCGCTCCAGCATTAGCAGCACCGGGCGCAGGTTCATCCCCAGCCGATGGCCGATGCGCAGGTAAAGCAGCGACAGCGCTAATGTCAGCGGTGCGCCAATCGTGCAAAACGCTACCATGCTGGCTGTGATAGGATCGCCCTGACGGCTCATCTGCCAGATGCCTTCCAGCAGGCTGGCGTGAATCGGCGTACCAAGCAGGCGAATGTTAATCAGCGGTTCGGCAAAGGCAAACGGCATCAGCAGCAGCATGGTGACGGCCATGGCCGTCAGCCGCGCCATCGACCAGTCGCGGCCGTTGACCACTTTGGCGTTGCAGCGCGGACAATAGGCCGCCTGACCGCCGTTCAGCGCCGGCAGCCTGAACAGCAGATCGCATTCGCAACAGCGCTGGTAGCGCGCTTTGGAAAGGGGGGCGGTGATTGCCTGTATTTTCATCGTCAACAATAGCTCTGAAGCCCGCCGGTTTACTTAGCGTAGCTGGAAAATTACGCTGCCTTTGCCCAAGGGAGAAAAAAGCGCGGCAAAGCGCGGTTTATGCGAGGCAAACATACCCTGTCGGACGGGGTTTTGTGAAGTAACAGATGATTAACCTTGTGACTATACGCATTTAATGCTTATTTTATAGGGGTTAAGCCCCGGGCTTGAAGTTATCTACAGCGTTTTAATGGTTATTACATGACAAAAGAACAATTCTACGCGGAATTCAAACGCGATCTCTGTGCGTTGTTGGATGGTGAAACCAACTTTATTGCTGCGCTCTCCAACGCCAGCGCGTTGATTAACGAACGCCTGGACGCGGTGAACTGGGCCGGTTTCTACCTGATGGACGGCCAGCAACTGGTGCTGGGGCCGTTCCAGGGCAAGATCGCCTGCGTGCGAATCCCCGTGGGTAAGGGCGTGTGCGGCACTGCGGTGTCGGAAAACGCCGTGCAGCGCGTTGGTGATGTCCATGCCTTCCCGGGACACATCGCCTGTGATGCCGCCAGCAACGCCGAAATCGTGCTGCCGCTGGAAGTCGGCGGTCAGGTTATCGGCGTTCTCGATATCGACAGCACAGTTTATCAACGCTTCGACGAACAGGATGAAGAAGGCCTGAAAGCAGTGGTGGCGGGGCTTTGCGCACAGCTGGAGCAGTGCGATTGTGCGAAATACGTCACTGTAGCGGCAAGTTGATCTACGGTTAACGTGGCATTTAGCGATGGCGTCATTATAATGACGCCTGTTCATGCCTGCGGCTTGTTGGCAACACCGTTGTAATCAGGAAATTTCATGGAAAATCAACCTAAGTTGAACTCTAGTAAAGAAGTTATTGCTTTTCTTGCCGAGCGTTTTCCGCTCTGCTTTAGCGCCGAGGGCGAAGCACGTCCGCTCAAAATCGGTATTTTTCAGGATTTGGTGGAGCGCGTGCAGGGGGAGGAAAACCTGAGCAAGACGCAACTGCGTTCTGCGCTGCGCCTGTATACCTCCAGCTGGCGTTACCTGTACGGCGTAAAAGTCGGCGCGCAGCGCGTTGACCTGGACGGCAACCCGTGCGGCGAGCTGGAACAGCAGCACGTCGACCACGCGCGTCAGCAGCTTGAGGAAGCCAAAGCGCGCGTTCAGGCCCAGCGTGCCGAGCAGAACGCCAAAAAGCGTGAGGCCGCCGGCGATGCCGCAGCGCCGCGCCGTCCGCGTCCCGCAGGTAAAAAACCGGCTGCACGCCGCGAAGGCGCCGCAGTGGAAAACCGCAAGCCGCGTCCTCAGCAAGCCCGCAAGCCTCGCGCTGCCAAAGAAGAAAGTCAGCAGCGTCATGTACCCGTCACGGATATCTCCGCACTGCAGATCGGCCAGGAAATCAAGGTCAGAGCAGGCAAGAGCGCGATGGATGCTACCGTACTCGAAATCGCTAAAGATGGCGTACGTGTACAGCTCTCTTCCGGTCTGGCGATGATTGTGCGCGCAGAACACTTGCAGTTCTGATACGGAGGCCAACTAAGGCATGAACAAATTTGTCAGATTAACGGCAGTCGCTGCCTTGATGTGGGCTGGCGTCAGTTACGGTGCGGATACCGCCAACATCCGCATCGACCAACTGCCGCAGCTGCATCAGGAACCGCAGCATGCTACGGTGAGTGAGCGCGTTACGGCGCGCTTCACTCGCTCTCATTATCGTCAGTTTGCGTTGGACGCGGAGTTTTCAGGCAAGATTTTCGATCGCTACCTGAATATGCTCGACTACAACCACAACGTTCTGCTGGCCTCCGATGTCGCGCAGTTTGCCGATAAGCGCACCGCCTTCGGCGAAGAGCTGAAAACCGGTAAGTTGACCACGTCATACGCGCTGTTCAACCTGGCGCAGAAGCGCCGCTTCGAACGTTACACCTATGCGCTGTCGTTGCTGAAAAAACCGATGGATTTCACCGGCAACGATACGATCGACGTCGACCGCAGCAAAGCGCCGTGGCCGAAAGACAAAGCCGAACTTGACCGTCTGTGGGATGCCAAGGTCAAGTACGATGAGCTGAGCCTGAAACTGGCCGGCAAAAATGATAAGGAAATTCGCGAAACGCTGACCAAGCGTTATCAGTTCGCGATCAAGCGTCTGACGCAAAGCAACAGCGAAGACGTGTTCCAGCTGGCGATGAATGCCTTTGCGCATGAAATCGACCCGCATACCAACTATCTCTCTCCGCGCAATACCGAACAGTTCAACACCGAGATGAGCCTGTCGCTGGAAGGCATCGGCGCGGTATTGCAGATGGATGACGATTATACCCTGATCAACTCGATGGTGCCGGGCGGCCCGGCGGCGAAAAGCAAGTCGATTACCGTTGGTGACCGTATCGTCGGCGTCGGCCAGACCGGCAAGCCGATTGTCGATGTGATCGGCTGGCGTCTTGACGATGTGGTTTCCCTGATCAAAGGGCCGAAGGGCAGCAAGGTACGGCTGGAAATTCTGCCGGCCGGCAAGGGCAGCAAAACCCGCGTGGTAACCCTGACGCGTGAACGCATCCGCTTGGAAGACCGTGCGGTGAAAATGACCATCAAGACCGTCGGCAAAGAGAAAGTCGCGGTGCTGGATATTCCCGGCTTCTACGTCGGGCTGACCGATGACGTCAAAGTTCAGTTGCAGAAGATGGCCAAGCAGCACGTCAAGAGCGTGATTATCGATCTGCGCACCAACGGCGGCGGCGCGCTGACCGAAGCGGTGTCGCTGTCCGGTCTGTTTATCCCGAGCGGCCCGGTAGTGCAGGTGCGTGATAACAACGGTAAAATCCGCGAAGATGCGGATACCGACGGCGTAACCTATTACAAAGGGCCGTTGGTGGTGATGGTTGACCGTTTCAGCGCTTCCGCGTCGGAAATTTTCGCGGCAGCGATGCAGGATTACGGTCGTGCGCTGATCGTCGGCGAGCCGACCTTCGGTAAAGGCACCGTGCAGCAATACCGCTCGCTGAGCCGTATCTACGATCAGATGCTGCGCCCTGAGTGGCCGGCGTTGGGGTCGGTGCAGTACACCATCCAGAAATTCTATCGGGTGAACGGCGGTAGTACCCAGCGTAAGGGCGTGACGCCAGATATCCTGATGCCGACCGGCGTCGATCCGGCAGAAACCGGTGAAAGCTTCGAAGACAATGCGATGCCGTGGGACAGCATTAACGCTGCCACCTACGGTCGGGTTGGCGATCTGAAGCCGTTTGAGCCGGCACTGCTGAAGGATCACGAGCAACGCATCGCCAAGGATCCGGAGTTCCAATACATTGCGCAGGATATTGCTCACTACAAGGCGCTGAAAGACAAACGTAACATCGTCTCGCTCAATCTGGCCCAGCGTGAGAAAGAGAACCATGACGATGACGCTACGCGCCTGAAGCGGATTAACGAACGCCTGCAGCACGCCGGCAAGAAGCCGCTGAAGTCGCTCGACAACCTGCCGAAAGACTACAAAGAGCCGGATCCGTATCTGGATGAAAGCGTGCATATTGCGCTGGACCTGGCGCATCTGGAACAGGGGCAGCCGGCCCAGCAGGTTGCCGCCGGTAAATAGTTTCTGGCCGATGAACGTAAAAAGCGCACCTTAGGGTGCGTTTTTTTATGGGCGTAAGTTCAACAAATTGTGATAGGGGCTGTAGTCCAGCCAGCGATTATTGGCTATAGAGGATGACCGGCGTATGACATGGAATGTATGACTTCAACGGCGAAGGGCGGTGCGGTGAGGGTTAACGAGGGAGCGAAAGGATGAAAAGATATGGCATTATCATTTTGGCCTGTATGCCGGTTTTTTCCGGTGCCGGGGCCGTTTCCGACATTGAAGGGTTGATATCCAAGGATCCTGCGGCATGCCGGAAGATAAATGTTAATAAAAACTATCCGGCATTATTGGCGTGCGTCACGCGTTTATCTGCACGTTCTGAGCAGAGGCTTAACGCGCGGTTGGCGGAAATAAGAAAGGATCTGGCGGTACTCGGGGATGTTGAGTATCGCGCCGCTTTTGAAACTGCGCAGACATCCTGGGAGGGTTATAGAACCGATTATTGCGCTTACATCACTATGGGAATGGACAGGCGCGGCAGCGCTTTTAAATATCAATCTGACTTCTGTAGCGCGTCAGAGAACTACCGGCGCTTAGATACGCTGGAAGGAGAGCCGTCAGCTAGCTAATCATAGTCGGTGCGCAATCTTGCCGGATGGCCTGCTATGACTTTCCGACGCATAGGGCGGCACTGCGGCAGCCAAGTTTTCAATCCATCGGGCGGTCATCAGCGTGCAGAGATCAGGATTTGTCCTTGCGGCGCCAGTCCCATTCGGCATGAGCCCAGATAACGATCATCGCACAGCTGGAAATAAACATCACGTCAGGCCAGCGGGTGAAGCCAGTGGCGACAGAAACAACGGATATCACGCCCGCTAATCGTATAAAACCTTTGTTTAACATCATAAATATACTCTTCCAATCCGTTGTGACCGTGGGTCTTATCAGACTTTTTCCAGTTGTTTTCTTTGTGTTTAGCTGTAAATATCGATTTATCTGCCAGACTGAGTGAAGCAATATGCGTCTCTTTCGTTTGACCTGCGCGGCGATCGTTATCGTCGGGCATATTATGCTGCTTTTTAATCTTCCATCGTGATTATGCTTCACGGAAGAGGGTAAAGCCCCGCCATACGTTTGCCGCCGTTACCTTATCACGTTATACCGCCTTGCCATCAAGCGGCAAGTGCGGCATGGCCGCATAAAAAACCTGCAATTGCCGCGGGTTTTCTCTAAAACTTCCCCGTCAGCCGCAACAATCGTTTACAATTCGTAAATCCGGCGGGAAACGCCGTTTTTGTAAAGTTTCGTATTTTTAGTGGGTTAATGGCTTTTCTGGCTTGAAACTGTGCCGGATGCCCATACTTGCTAAAGTATCTACAGCAGCGTCTTGTTAACATTTTATGAGGAAGTAAACATTTTATGATGCGTATAGCTCTGTTCCTGCTCACCAACCTGGCGGTGATGTTGGTTTTCGGGCTGGTGCTCAGCCTGACAGGAATTCAATCCAGTAGCGTTCAGGGCCTGATGATCATGGCCGGTTTGTTTGGTTTCGGCGGTGCGTTTGTCTCCCTGCTGATGTCCAAATGGATGGCGCTGCGCTCCGTCGGCGGGGAAGTGATTGAACAACCGCGTAATGAAACCGAAAACTGGCTGTTGGAAACCGTACGTCGTCAGTCTCAGCAGGCAGGCATTGCTATGCCGCAGGTGGCGATTTACCACGCGCCGGATATCAACGCCTTCGCCACCGGTGCGCGTCGTGACGCGTCGTTGGTCGCGGTCAGCACCGGTTTGCTGCAAAGCATGAGCCGTGATGAGGCGGAAGCGGTTATCGCCCATGAAATCAGCCACGTCGCCAACGGTGATATGGTGACCATGACCCTGATCCAAGGGGTGGTGAACACCTTCGTGATCTTTATCTCGCGTCTGTTGGCGCAGGTGGCCGCTGGCTTCCTGGGTAACCGTGACGGTGAAGGGGAAGGCAACGGCAATCCGATGATCTACTTCGCGGTTTCCATGGTGCTGGAGCTGGTGTTCGGTATTCTGGCGAGCATTATCACCATGTGGTTCTCGCGTCACCGTGAATTCCATGCGGATGCCGGCTCGGCCAAACTGGTGGGCCGTGAGAAGATGATTGCTGCGCTGCAGCGTCTGAAAACCAGCTACGAGCCGCAGGAAGCGGGCAGCATGATGGCGTTCTGCATTAACGGTAAATCCAAAACCTTCAGCGAGCTGTTCATGTCGCACCCGCCGTTGGACAAGCGTATTGAAGCGCTGCGTTCCGGTCAGTATCTGAAGTAATCCAGCATCACTAAAAAACCCCGGCTTGCCGGGGTTTTTTTATGTCACAAGGTGACGATTTAGTGCGCAGCGGCGCGCGGCTGACGGATGCGTAAGGCGCTGACCAACGCGGCACAGGTGGCGCAACTGCCGGCCAGCAGCAGCGATGCATGTGTGCCGTTCTCCGGAAACAGGTTGAACATCAACGCCACCAGTGCGGCGCCGGAGGTCTGACCCAGCAGGCGTGCGGTGCCCAGCATGCCGCTGGCCCCGCCGCTGCGGTGACGCGGCGCCGAAGAGATGATGGTGTGGTTGTTTGGCGACTGAAACAGGCCAAAACCGATGCCGCACAGCGCCATCCGCCAGACGATGTCCAGATCGGCCGGGTTCTGCGGCAGCGTCGCCAGCAGGAATAATCCAAGAGCGAACAGGCCGAGTCCCAGCGCGCCCAGCAGCCCGGCGTGGACATGTTCAATCAGCCGGCCGGCAAGCGGCGCAACTGCCACGATCGCCAGCGGCCAAGGCGTCAGCAGCAGACCGGTGGCGACTTCGTCACGCCCTAACACCTGCTGAAGAAAGAACGGCAGCGACACCATTGCCAGCATTTGGGCGGCGAACGAGCAGATTGAGGTGCCCATCGACAGCGCAAAGATCGGGATACGCAGCAAATCGACCGGCAGTAACGGCGCGCTTTGCTGCAACTGACGGCGCACGAAAAACCAGCCAATCACCAGCAGGGCGGCCAGTTCCGCCGCCACCAGCGTCAGACTCTGACCTTGGGCGAAGCCGCTGAGGGCGGCGATCAGCAAACCAAAGGTCAGCGCATTCATCACGGCGCTGAGCGGGTCAAAGCGCCCGCGGCTTTTCTGGCTGTTGGCCGGCAGATAGCGCATGCCCAGCAGCCACGCTGCCAGACCGATCGGCAGATTTATCGCGAACAGCCACGGCCAGGAGGCGAACGATAAAATGCCAGCGGCAACCGTTGGCCCGGCGGCGGACGAGAAGGCGACGATCAACGCGTTAATCGCCAGGCCGCGGCCGAGGTAACGCTGCGGATAGATAATGCGGATCAGCGCGGTATTGACGCTCATGATGGCTGCGGCGCCAAACCCTTGCAGCACGCGAGCAATAGTCAGGGTAGTCAGGCTGTCGGACAGGGCGCAAAACAGCGACGTCAGGCTAAAAACCAACAGCCCCCATTGGTAGATACGGCGGTAGCCGAGCAAGTCTCCCAGCGAGGCCAGCGACAGCAGCGAGACGGTAATGGCCAGCTGATAAGCATTGATAACCCAGATAGAGTTGGCCGCGCTGGCGTTAAGGTCGCGGGCGATAGTGGGCAGCGCAACATTGGCGATGGCCCCGTCGAGTACGGAAACGGTGATGCCAAGGGCAATGGCCAGGATTGCGCCGTAGCGCTGCGGCACGGGCAACCCGTCAGAGCTGGAGAGTGTCATAGTGAAATCATAGATAAACGTGCGGAATGTGACCATGCTAACAATTTTTACGCTAATTGTATCTGCCCGATGGCGGCTAATTGTAAACAGCAGTGAGCGGCTAGCGCTTATTCTGCGGGTTACATTGCACAGGATTAAGCGCTCCGCTTATACTGAAACCCTTGTTTAAATTTCTTAAAACGGAAATAGGCTGGGATTGTTGATGGCGAATACGGATCTAGATAAACAACCGGATGCGGTTTCATCGGTGCTGAAAGTGTTTGGTATTTTGCAGGCGCTGGGTGAGGAACGCGAAATCGGTATTACCGAGCTTTCTCAGCGGGTGATGATGTCCAAAAGCACCGTTTACCGTTTTCTGCAAACCATGAAATCATTGGGCTACGTGGCGCAGGAGGGGGAGTCGGAAAAATACTCCCTGACGCTGAAGCTGTTCGAACTGGGCGCCAAATCGCTGCAGAATGTGGATCTGATCCGCAGTGCGGATATCCAGATGCGCGAACTGTCGCAACAGACCCGCGAGACAATCCATCTGGGCGCGCTGGATGAAGACAGTATCGTTTACATCCATAAAATTGATTCTTTATACAATTTGCGCATGTATTCCCGTATCGGTCGCCGTAACCCGCTGCACAGTACGGCGATCGGCAAAGTTCTGCTGGCGTGGCGCGATGAGGCCGAAGTGGGCGATATTTTGTCGCAGATCGAGTTCACCCGCAGCACGGCGCATACCATCACCAGCGCGGCGCAACTGCTGCCGGTGCTGACGCAGGTGCGCCAGCAAGGATTTGGTGAAGACGTGGAGGAGCAGGAAGAAGGGCTGCGCTGTATCGCGGTGCCGGTGTTTGACCGCTTCGGCGTAGTGATTGCCGGCCTGAGCATCTCGTTCCCGACCATCCGCTTCTCCGAAGAGGCGAAGGCCGGCTATGTGCGTCAGTTGCACCATGCGGCGCGTATTATTTCCGAACAGCAGGGCTATCACGACTACCTGTTCTGAGTGCGTGCCGTATAAGGCGATGATGAGCGCCTGCCGATGACCGAAAAACCTGTCTTCACGACAGGTTTTTTTATATTTCTTGCTGAGCCCAATTCAGTATCACCACCAACCCGAGAACGCTCTGATTGTCTGCCGGTTTTCTGAGCGTTAGTATCTTTTACCAGGAGAACAACAAAGGGAAAGCACGGTAAATGGACACGATTGAAGAATTAGGTGGGCGCTATTTCTATGCGGGGAGATATCATCTAAGCATCGGTGAGCTGTTTTTCATGATCTTCTGTGAAGAGACAGCTAACCAATTAGGCATTCAGGATGTTGGGGCGGTTGCCGCTATCTTGGGGGGATTCAATGTTTCAAAAACCCGGGGCAAATTTAGAGGAAATATTACTGATACCTCCTATGTTTCCCGGGGGGCTCGTAAGGTATTCGGCAACAAAACTTTTCCCGGTAATATAAAATTACCGTCTGTTGTTGGAGGATATCCTCCCTCTACAATGAGAGTTATTTTAACGCGTAAGTTGGGAACATTTGTGGGACGCGCTGTACCTGTCCTTGGGTGGATTATTTTGGCGAAAGACATTACCGAGATTTCTTTTCGGACGGTGGTTAAGTACAACACTATTGCCCGTGGGAGTGACAAGCTATGGTAACGGAGCAGGAGGTTTTAGATTTTTTCCGCGATGAGTTATCTGTTCCTCTTACCTGGACGATGAAGATGGTTCCGCTTGAACTGGACACTATGCTGCAGGACTACGCTGTAGGTGACGAATTCTTCTATGCGATTGAGGACTACGCTGAAAAATTCGATGTAGATGTATCGTCCATCGATATGCGCTACTACTACCCTTGGGAAAATTTATCTCGTTGGGAGCGTTGGACCAAATACCAAAAAGCTGATGTAGAAAAGACCAGAAAGCCTTTAACCGTGCGTATGTTCGCCGAGTCTGCCAAGGCCGGGCGTTGGCTGTATGATTAACTGACGCTGACTCCATCATGCGCCGATTCCACTTCCATGCATGACGTTTACTGTGTATCGACCTCAATACGCAGGCTGTCATGGCGCCAGTACTCAATATCAAAATCAAGAATGTGCCCGTGCCGATCGTAATTCAGACGGCGCAGCAGCAGGGCGGGCAGGCCGACCATTGCCCCCAGCGCGGTGGCGGCTTCGGGCGGCAGCGCGGTGGGGTAAAACGACAGGTGCATGCTGCTGTAGAGCAGTTGGTAATGCTGCTGATAAATCTCGGTCAGGCTGCCGTTCAGATCGTGCTGCAGCAGCCCCGGCACCCGCTGCGGTAAACAGTGGTTCTCGCAATAACAGATGGCCCGTTCGTCGGCATAGCGCACCCGGCGCAGCAGGTAGATCCGCGCGCCCGGTTCGAGCGCCAATGCCTGTCCCACCTCCGGCGATGCGCCGACGTGTTCCCCCGCCAACAGCGCAGTGCGCGCCTGCCGTCCCTGTTCCTGACATAAACGGTGAAAATTGGTGTTCTGCGTCGGGTCCAGTCGCAGCCGTTCGGGCGTGACAAACCAGCCGCGGCGGTCGGCACGATAGATGGCGCCGCTGGCCTCCAACTGCGCCAGGCTTTCGCGAATGGTGATACGCGTAGTGGAAAAGGCCGCGCACAGCTCCCGTTCGGAGGGCAGCTTATCCCCGGCCTTCAGCGCACCGCTGCTAATCCGTGACTGTAACTGCGCTTTGATCTGCAGATAGTGGGGGAGATCGCCCTGAGGGTGTTTCATGTTATCTCGCTATGGCATGTCGGCAGGCTCCATTATACATGCCCGGATGAATTTTTTGTTTCAGGGCCGGTTGGCGTTTGACCTGTGGAATGCTTAACCGGCACAATGCGCGCATCTGGTATAGACCAATCGGAAGGGTAAAAAGATGAACGATCGCGATTACCTGCTGTTGACGCCCGGCCCGCTGACCACCTCTGATACGGTGAAGCAGGCAATGCTGTTCGACAGCTGTACCTGGGATGAGGATTACAATATCGGCGTAGTCCAGACGATTCGCGCCCGCCTGGAAACATTGGCCACCGCCTCGTCCGGCTACACCTCGGTGCTGCTGCAGGGCAGCGGCAGCTATGCGGTGGAAGCGGTGCTGGGGACGGCGCTCGGCGCGCAGGATAAGGTGCTGGTCGTCAGCAACGGCGCTTATGGCGCGCGAATGGCGGAGATGGCGGCGCTGATGGGCATCGATCACCACTGTTATGACTGCGGAGAAGTGGCGGAACCGGACGTGGCGGCGATGGAAGCGCTGCTGCTGGCCGATGCGCGCATCAGCCATATCGCAATGGTACATTGTGAAACCACCACCGGCATGCTTAATCCGTTGGCGCAGGTGGCGGCGCTGGCGGCACGCCGGGGGAAGACCTTTATCGTTGACGCGATGAGCAGCTTCGGCGGCATTCCGCTGGACGTGGAGGAGTTGGGGATCGATTTTCTGATCAGCTCGGCCAACAAATGCATTCAGGGCGTGCCGGGTTTCGCCTTTGTGATCGCCCGGCGCAGCGAACTGGAAAAATGCGCCGGCCGTTCGCGTTCTCTGTCGTTGGATCTGTATGCCCAGTGGCGCTGTATGGAAGACCACGCCGGAAAGTGGCGCTTCACCTCACCGACCCACAGCGTACTGGCTTTTGCGCAGGCGCTGCGTGAGCTGGATCTGGAAGGCGGTATCGCCGCGCGCTATGCGCGTTATGGTGAAAACCAGCGCCGGTTGGTGGCGGGGATGCGCGTACTGGGGTTTGAAACCCTGCTGGATGATGCGCTGCACTCGCCGATTATCACCGCGTTTTACTCCCCACGGGCGGAAGATTACCGCTTCGGCGAGTTTTACCAACGTTTAAAACGCCAGGGGTTTGTTATCTACCCCGGCAAAGTGTCGCACAGCGACTGTTTCCGTATCGGCAACATCGGCGAGGTCTATCCGCAGGATATCGACCGTCTGCTGGACGCCGTCGGTCGCGCCATGTACTGGCAACAATAAGGAGTTGTGATGCAACAGGTTAACGCCGTTATTCTCGACTGGGCCGGCACTACGGTGGATTTTGGCTCCTTTGCACCGACACAGATTTTCGTCGAGGCCTTCCAACAGACCTTTGGTATCGCCATCACTCTGGAGGAGGCGCGTATTCCGATGGGGTTGGGCAAATGGCAGCATATCGAGGCGCTGGGCAAACTGCCCGGGATTGACGCCCGCTGGCGGGCAAAGCTGGGGCGCTCAATGACTCCTCAGGATATCGATGCGCTGTACCAGGCGTTTATGCCGCTGCAGATTGCCAAGGTGGTGGATTTCGCCGAGCCGATTGCCGGCGTGCCCGAGGTGATTGCCGAACTGCGGCGGCAGGGTATAAAAATCGGCTCCTGTTCCGGCTATCCGCGCGCGGTGATGGACGTGCTGGCGCCGGCCGCCGCTGCACGCGGCTATGCGCCGGACTATTGGGTGGCGACGGACGATCTGCCTGCCGGCGGCCGCCCGGGGCCGTGGATGGCGCTGCAGAATGTGATTGCGCTGGGCGTCGACGCCGTCGGCCACTGCGTGAAGGTGGATGATGCCGTGCCGGGCATTGCCGAAGGGCTGAATGCCGGCATGTGGAGCGTGGGGCTGGCGCTGTCCGGCAATGAGTTCGGTGTTCAGTGGCAGGAGTACCAACGGATGGATGCCGCCGAGGTAGCGCGGCGGCGTGGGCTGGCGGCGGAGAAGCTCTATGCCGCCGGCGCCCATTACGTGATTGACACGCTGGCGGAGTTGCCGGGCATATTGGACGCGATCGACCGGCGGCTGGCAAACGGCGAGAGGCCGTAGCGGCAGGCATAAAAAAACCGGCGCACAGGGCGCCGGTTTTTTTTGTTGTGACGGGGAATTACTGGTGGGCCAGTTCCACGTCGTCTTCGCTGTCCATCACCGACTTGTCGGTTTGTTTCATCAGCTGGCTGGTGACGGTACCGGCGGTCATTGAACCGCTGACGTTCAGCGCGGTACGGCCCATATCGATCAGCGGCTCAACGGAGATCAGCAGGGCGACCAGCGTGACCGGCAGGCCGAGCGCCGGCAGTACGATCAGCGCGGCGAAGGTGGCGCCGCCGCCCACGCCGGCAACGCCTGCGGAACTGACGGTGACAATACCAACCAGCGTGGCAATCCACATCGGATCCAGCGGGTTGATGCCAACGGTTGGCGCAACCATAACCGCCAGCATCGCCGGATACAGGCCGGCACAGCCGTTCTGGCCGATGGTGGCGCCGAACGATGCCGAGAAGCTGGCGATTGACTCCGGCACGCCCAGGCGACGGGTCTGCGCTTCCACATTCAGCGGAATGCTGGCGGCGCTGGAACGGCTGGTAAAGGCGAAGGTGATCACCGGCCACACTTTACGGAAGAATTTCACCGGATTAACGCCGGTAAAGCTCAGCAGCAGCGCATGTACGCCGAACATAATCGCCAGGCCGAGGTAGGAGGCGACCACAAAGCTACCCAGCTTGATGATTTCATGAATGTTGGAGCTGGCAACCACTTTGGTCATCAGCGCCATCACGCCGTATGGCGTCAGCTTCATCACCAGGCGCACCAGCTTCATCACCCAGGACTGCAGGGTATCGATAGCGGTCAGGACGCGCTGGCCTTTCGCCTGATCGTCCTTCAGCAGCTGCAGCGCGGCCACGCCGAGGAAGGCGGCGAAAATCACCACGCTGATGATCGAGGTCGGGCTGGCGCCGGTCAGATCGGCAAACGGGTTTTTCGGCACGAACGACAGCACCAGCTGCGGCACCGTCAGGTCGGCGACTTTACCGACATAGTTGCTCTGAATAGCGGCCAGACGCGCGCTTTCCTGCGTGCCCTGCACCAGACCTTCGGCGCTCAGGCCGAACAGGTTGGTGACCAACACTCCCACCAGCGCGGCGATCAGCGTGGTGAACAGCAGCGTGCCGATCGACAGGAAACTGATCTTGCCGAGTGAGGAGGCGTTATGCAGCTTGGCGACCGCGCTCAGGATCGAGACGAACACCAGTGGCATGACAACCATTTGCAGCAGTTGCACATAGCCGTTGCCGACAATGTTGAACCAGCTGATGGATTCTTTCAGCAGTGGGTTTTCCGCACCGTAGATCAGCTGCAGCGCCAGGCCAAACACTACGCCGAGCACCAGACCTACCAGTACTTTTTTCGCCAGGCTCCATTGCTTATGGCGGGATTGCGCCAACAGCAAAAGGAGGGCGACAAAAACCACCACGTTAATGACGAGCGGTAAATTCATCCCCGTGTCTCCAAATCTTTTCTTATATAAAAATGGCTACGCACCAGTGTGTAGCGATGTAAATATCGTAACAGTTTGCCGGGGTGCGGGCTTATACCCAAATGGAATGTTATATAACTTTTGTTTTTAATTTGATTAAGATTACGGCAAATGGGTGATAAAACGGTCGGTTTTTTGTGATCACCATCTAATATTTTTCAACTGTTCAAAATATGACTGCACCGGAATGGTGCAGCCGCCCGGCCAGTAAATGGCAAAGGCGACCAGTGCGAGGCACAACACGCGCTCCAACTGATTACCCTGCTGCGAATTGAGCAGAGGCAGACGAAAGCGCCAGCGGCAGGGCCAGAGCAGCGGCACGCCGGACGGCGTGAGCATATCGGCGACCAGGTGACTGAAGTAGCCGATAATCATGGCGTGCAGCGCATCGGCGGGAATGGGCCAGCTGCGCGGTACGTTCAGCTGGAACAGCATCATGCCGCCGGCGATGGCCAGCAGACTGTGGGTGAAGCCACGGTGGCCAAAGGCGCGGGCGATCGGCTTGGCGATCCAGCTGAGGCGCTGGCCGAGCAGCGATTTGGGATGATCGATATCAGGCAGCAGTGAGGTCAGCAGGGCGGCGGGGATGATATGCCACCAGTCGCCGTCGGCGAGTACCGGCGTCACTTCCGCCTTCTTGGCGAAGATCGCGCAAGCGACAGAAAAAATAAGGTGTCCTTCCGCGGTCATGCTGGTTGCTATTCCGACTGGTAAACTGGTAATTTATCCAGTATATGGGGATTTTCCCAGTAATGGAATAGGTGACGCTGTAACTAATTGTTTGTTTTACTCTGCTTTACAAAGAGTTGGGTGCTTTTGTATGGGGGGAGCCTGCTTTTCCGTCAGCGATATGCCGGCCGGCAACCGTGCGCCAGCCGGTAAACGTCACGTTTTAGCGCGCCAGCCAGCCGCCGTCCACTGCCAGCGTGTAGCCATTGACATAGTCAGACGCCGATGACGCCAAAAAGACCACCGGCCCCATCATATCCTGCGGCACGCCCCAGCGGCCGGCGGGAATACGCTCCAGTATCTCCTGATTACGCCCCGCATCGGCCCGCAGCTGCTGCGTGTTGTTGGTGGCCATATAGCCGGGCGCCAGAGCGTTAACGTTGATGCCGTGTTTGGCCCACTCGTTGGCCAGCAGGCGGGTCAGACCCATCACCGCGCTTTTGGAGGCGGTATAAGAAGGCACGCGAATGCCGCCCTGGTACGACAGCATGGAGGCGATGTTGATAATTTTACCGCCGCCGCCTTGCTGGATAAACTGCCGGGCCACCGCCTGCGACAGGAAAAACAGCGTCTTGGTATTGATATTCATCACGTCGTCCCAGTCTTGCTCGCTGAAATCGAGTGCGTCTTCCCGGCGGATAATTCCGGCGTTATTCACCAGAATATCGATATGGCCGAATTCGGCGACGGCGCTGTCAATCAGCGCGGGGATGACGTCGGTACGGCTGAGATCGGCATGCAGCTTGAGAAAGCGCCGGCCCAGCGCGCTGATCTGTGCGCTGGTGTGTTCGGGATCGCTGCGGTTGACGCCGATAATATCGCAGCCGGCCTGTGCCAACCCGACTGCCATACCTTGGCCGAGCCCGGTGTCGCAGCCGGTTACCATGGCGACTTTGCCGGTTAAATCAAAGGAATTGATGGTCATAGACATATTCTCTCGCCGTGCGGTCTGGCCGCACGGACAGGGTTGCAGCTTGACGGCCGGCGCAGAGGCCGGCGGCGGGGGTTAGCGCAGCTCGCTGACGGCCAGGTGGTCCATATCGCCGAACACCTGATTTTCGCCCACCATGCCCCAGATAAAGGTGTAGCGCTTGGTGCCGACGCCGGCGTGGATCGACCAACTGGGGGAGATCACCGCCTGTTCGTTGTGCACCAGCAGATGGCGGGTCTCCTGTGGCTGCCCCATCATATGGAACACCGCGGTTTCATCTTCCATATCGAAGTAAAAGTAGACCTCCATGCGCCGTTCATGGGTATGGCACGGCATGGTGTTCCACAGGCTGCCGGCGGCCAGCTTGGTCAGCCCCATCGTCAGTTGGCAGGTCGGCAACACGTCGGGCACGATAAATTTGTTGATGGTGCGCCGGTTGCTGGTGGCGTCGTCGCCCAGGGTCTGCGGCGCGGCGTCGTCCAGGGTGATTTTCTTGTTGGGATAGTGGGTATGCGCCGGCGCACTGTTGTAATAGAACTTGGCCGGTCGTTCGGCGTCAACGCTGCGGAACGTCAGCTGTCGGGCACCCTGGCCGATATACAGCGCTTCTTCCGTGCCGATCTCGTAACTGTGCCCGTCGACCTCGATCAGACCGGCACCGCCGATATTGATGATGCCCATTTCCCGCCGTTCGAGAAAGTAACTGACGCCCAGCTGTTTACCGACCTCATCGCCGATGGTGACGCTTTGCCGGCGCGGCTGGATGCCGCCGATGATAATGCGGTCAATATGGCTGTAGGTCATGGTGTACTGGTCGTCCTCGAAAATCTTTTCAATCAGAAATTCGCGGCGTAATCCGGCGGTGTCGAGCTGTTTGGCGTGATCGCTGTGAATGCTTTGACGGACGTCCATCTCAGGGCCTCGCTGTGGTGAGGGGGAGAAAACGCCGGGCGGCTGGTGTGCTGTGTGGCAGTGACAGCAAAACCACCGCCCGGCGTTTTCTGTGGTGTTCACAGCATAGAGCGGTCGGTATGCGAATTCAATAAAAATGAAATAACGTTTTATTTATTTTTTGACGTGGGTCGACGTTTTTAAAACTGAACGCCCCCGCACGTGCCGGCAGAACGGCGTGCGGGGGCGGGCGCAGAAAGAGGGTAATCGTCAGGAAAGGTGAGACGGCGTCAACTGCTCCAGCGACGTCAACTGATAGTCAGCCAGTGCCCAACGCGCATCCTGGCGATACTCTGCGGCCGGCACCACGATAGAGCGCATGCGCGCCGCCTTGGTGGCGATCATGCCGTTGAATGAGTCCTCCAACGTAATGCAGCGCAGCGGATCGCTGCCCAGCCGTTCGGCGGCAATCAGATATACTTCCGGGTGCGGCTTGCTGTACGGCAGAAATTCTGCGGAAACCAGCTGGTCAAAATAGTGTTCCAGACCGAACATATTCAGTACCTGTTGCTGCATATGCAGCGGCGAGGCGGAAGCCAGACCGATATTCAGATCGAGGCTGCGGCAGAGCTCCAGCGCCTGCGTAACCCCCGGCAGCAGCGGGCGGCGTTCCTGCACCAGCTCAATGGCGCGCTCAATAATGCGGGCGGAAACCTGCTCCCGCGACGCCCCCTGCCACGGCATGGCCTGATACCACATCTCTACGACCAGATCGATGCGCAGCCCCAGGGTATCCGGCAGTTTGTCACGGTCGGAAAGATCCAAGCCGAGCGAACCGAAAATATCCAGCTCGGCCTGCAACCATAAGGGTTCTGAATCAATTAGTAAGCCGTCCATATCAAAAATTGCGCTTTCAATGCGTTGCGAATAAGCCATTAGTGCGTTAACTCCTGCCGATACGGTGGATGGGATCTCTGCGCTACTCTACCATTGCCATCGCCGCGACCAAAATCGCCGCTCCGGACGCAGCGCCAGCCTGCTGGACAAACGGCTGTTTGTGGGCGCGGCCGTGGTGCCTGTGTAAAGAAAACGGTGGGCTTGGCCGGGCAACTACGGGTAAACTCGCGGTTTATTACCGTTGCGTCGTTAACAAGGGGAACACATGACGTATCAACAGGCAGGGCGTATTGGCATTATCAAACAAATTCTGGGGTGGGTGCTGTTTATCCTGGCGTTAGTGTCGACGCTGATTTCATTGCTGAATTTTGTTTACCAATACAGTGAAAAAACTAAAGGCATCAATGCGGTGGTGATCGACTTCGTGCACGTCATCGTCGATATGGTGCGTTTCAATACGCCATTCCTTAATCTGTTCTGGTATAACTCGCCGGTGCCGGGGCTGGATAAGAGCCTGTTCAGCGGCGGCAACCTGATGTTTATTATTATCTACCTGCTGATTTTCGTCGGTTTGGCGCTGCGCGCTTCCGGCTCGCGTATGACGCGGCAGGTGAAGTTTATCCGCGAACGGCTGGAGGACCAGCTGATTCTGGAGCAGGCGAAAGGGACGGAAGGACTGACGCGCGAACAGCTGGAGTCGCGTATTTCGCTGCCGCATCACAGCATTTCCCTGCAGTATTTCCCGCTGTATGTGTTGCCGGTGACGATTGCGGTGGTGGCTTATTTCGTGATTAGCCTGCTGGGCAAACTGGCCGCCGGCGCGTAACGCCCGGCGACGGAAGAGTGATGATATAAACGGGGCCTGAAGGCCCCGTTTTACGTCAGGCGTCCTGCGGATGCAGCAGTGCGTCGATGGCCTGCTGCGCCGCCACCAGATGTTGCCCGCCGAACAGGTTGCTACGGTTGAGCAGGTAGTAGAGCTGGTACAGCGGCTGACGCTTGATAAAGTCCGTCGGCAGCGGCCAGACGCTTTGGTAGCCGTCGTAGATCTGCGGCGGCAGATTCGGGTAGAGCGGCAGCATCGCCAGATCGCACTCCCGGTCGCCCCAGTAACAGGCGGGGTCAAACAGTACCGGCCTGTCGCGGGTCATGGCGCAGTTGGCCGGCCAGAGATCGCCGTGCAGCAGTGAGGGCTGCGGCTGGTGGTGTTGCAGACGCAGATAGACGATATCCACCAGCTCATCAATATCGCCGAAGGACATGCCTTTCTCCGCCGCCAGCTGCAGCTGCCAGCCGATGCGCTGTTCGGCGAAGAATTCCGCCCAGCGACGCTGCCAGGCGTTGGGTTGGGGTGAGGTGGCCAGGTGGTTATCGAAGTCGAGGCCGAACTGCGGCTGTTCGCTCCAGCGGTGCAGGTTTGCCAACTGCTGTCCCAGGCAGTAGGCGCCGTGCGCTTCCAGCGGTTTGAGCTCCAGATGCTCCAGCAGGAGAAAGCTGTAGTCGCGATCGCTGCCCACGCCATACACCTCCGGTACGCGCACCGTTTTACTGCGGGCCAGCAGCGCCAGCTGATCGGCTTCGGCGGTAAAAACAGGCAGTAACTCACGGGCGTCGTTTTTCACGAACACCTCGCTGTCACCGTAACTCACGCGCCATGCCGGGTGGATTTCGCCACCGGGCAGTTCAGTCCTTTCGCGGATTTCTGCGCTGCCAAGATGTTCACTTAACAGACGGCTAACGGCTTGCCACATGGTATTCCCCCCTCTGTGTTGCCTGCTGTTTGAATAGCTTAGCGTCTTTAACGGCGTGAAAACTCGATGTGGCGCACAGCCGGCATTAATCTTTCTCCGGTTTTTACCGCCCGCCATCAGCTCAAAGTATATACGCTATTGATTAATTTAAATACAGTTCGCCGCTGTGGGATTTTTGTCCGCGTCGGGTATGGCGGCTGGGCTATACTGACGCGGTGTTTTTTCAGACGGTTATCGCGATGCCACGCAAAGCCAAACTTATTGAAATCCCTGCTATCGGCCCCCTTGATCGGCAGGCCGGGTCACTTAGCCGCCAGCTGTCGCAGGCGCTGAGGACGGCGGTGCGGCAGGGGAAGCTGCAGGCGGGCGATCCCCTGCCTTCTACGCGTGCGCTGGCCGTGGCGCTGCGTCTGTCGCGTGGTACGGTGTCCGTCGCCTATGAACAGCTGATCGCCGAAGGCGTACTGACGGCACTGGCCGGGTCGGGAACGCGCGTGGCGCCGATTGATTCGCCGCCGCCGGCATCGGCGGTGTTGCCTGGCGCCCAATGCGGCGAGCCGGCGCTTTCTGAGCAGGCGCAGGCGTTCGCCCGCTTTGCCGGTGGTTTGAAACCGCTGTTGCCTGCTCCGTTTACCGTGTCGCTGCCTGTCGGTGATACGGCGCCGGGGGATATCTGGCGTCGACTTGGCAACCGGGTGCGCGCGCGCGGGCCGGGCGCGCCGGATGGCTATGGCGATCCGTTGGGGGCGCTGCCGCTGCGTCGCGCAATCTGTGAGTATGTGCGTCAGTCGCGTTCGGTAATTTGTACGCCGGAACAGATTGTGGTGACCTGCGGCACCCAGCAGGGCTTGTATCTGGCGGCGCAAATTTTACTGGATGCCGGCGATCGCGCCTGGGTCGAGGATCCTGCCTATCCCGGTGTGACCGCGTTGTTCTCGACGGCGCTGCGCGACCGGCAGATGGTGCGGGTGCCGGTCGGCGCAGACGGTATCGATGTCGCCACCGGCAGGATGATGGCGCCCGATGCCAGGGCGGCGTTTGTCACGCCTTCGCACCAGTACCCGCTGGGAATGCCGATGAGTATGGCGCAGCGCAGCGCGCTGTTGGCCTGGGCCCGTGAAACTAACGCCTGGATTGTGGAGGACGATTACGACAGCGAGATGCGCTATGACGGCCATCCCTTTCCTGCGCTGCAAGGGCAGGATCCGGCGCGCGTTATCTATCTGGGCACCTTCAGTAAGGTGCTGTTTCCTTCGTTGCGACTGGGTTATGCCATCGTGCCGCCGCTGCTGGTCGGCGCATTTTGCGGCGCGCGTATTTTGATGGACAGGCATCCGCCGAATGCTGACCAGTACGTGCTGGCGCAGTTTATGGCGGAGGGGCATCTGGCGCGCCACCTGCGGCGGATGCGCAGTCTGTATGCGGAAAAACGGCGGGTGGTGATCGACGCCGTCGGCCGGCATATTAACGCCGAACTGGCGGAGCTGCAGCCCTGCGATCAGGGCATGCATATGGTGCTGTGGCTGCGGCGCGGGCTGGACGATCGGCATGTCGAACGGTTGGCGCAGGAGGCCGGCGTGTCGGTACGGGCGCTGTCGTCGATGTATGCCGCCGGCCGCGGACGTACCGGGTTGATTCTCGGCCTGGGCGGCTACAGCGACCGGCAGGTGGAGCAAGCGGTCATCACGCTGAATAGCCTGTTGCTGACGGCCAGCCGGTGCGGATGAGTGTGCGGCGCTAGCGGGCGAAGCGTTTGGCGCCCACGACGCACAGCAGCACCCCGGCCATTACGGCAATCATCGCCGGTTGTACCTGTTCATGCAGCAGCAGCGCCGCCAGCAGCAGGCCGAAAAAGGGCTGCAACAGTTGCAATTGACCGACGGCGGCGATGCCGCCCTGCGCCAGCCCGCGATACCAGAAAATAAAACCGATCCACATACTGAACAAAGACACATAGGCCAGTGACAGCCAGGCGTCTGCGCCGGCTTTTGGCCAGGAGGCCGGAGCGTAAAGCAGCGTCAGCAGGATGGTGGCCGGCAGCGCCAGCGTCAACGCCCATGAGATGGTTTGCCAGCCGCCGAGGCGGCGCGACAGCACCGCGCCTTCGGCATAGCCCAGTCCGCACAGAGCGACCGCCCCCAGCATCATCAGGTCGCCGAACCCGGAGCCTGCGTTGCTGTGGGTCAGGGCAAACGCCGCCACCAGCGCGGCGCCGGCGACGGAAAAGGCCCAAAATTTTATATTCGGGCGTTCTCTGCCGCGCCAGACGGCAAAGCAGGCGGTCATCAGCGGCAGCAGGCCGATATAAACCAGCGAGTGCGCCGACGTCATATGCTGCAGCGCCAGGGCGGTGAGCAGGGGGAACCCCGCGACCACGCCAACGGCGACCCACAGCAGCGGGATCAGGTCGGCGCGTGCGGGGCGCTGTTGCCTGGTCAGCAGCAGGGCGCACAGCGCCAGACAGCCGGCAATGCCGGCGCGGATGGCGGTGAGAAACAGGGGATCAAAGGCGGAGACCGCCAGCCGGGTGGCGGGCAGCGAACCGCTGAAAATCAGCATGCCGATAAAGCCGTTAACCCAGCCGGAAGGCGGGACGGCGGCAGATAACGGTTTGGTCTGGCTGTTCATACAATGGCGCTCCACGACGTTAACAAAACCTGAACAGCGCCATTTTGCGGTTTAACCGGCCCAGGGAAAGGGCCGGTTATCACCATTTTTATTAGACCATTATTCAGCAGCGCGCGGCGGTTCCAACGTAGCGGAGGCGTGACGGCGTAACGTACGCCAGCGGCTGTACAGCAGCGCCAGCACAAACAGCACCGCCTGTACCAGCACGATGCAGGGGCCGGTAGCGCCGTCTATCTGAAAACTGATCAGCGTGCCGAGTACGCAGGAGAAGACCGACGCCACGATGGCGACCAACAGCATGCGATCAAAACTGCGGCACAGCAGGAAGGCGATAATGCCCGGCGCGATCAGCATGGCGATCACCAATATCACCCCCACCGCCTGCAGCGCGGCGACGATGGTCAGCGCCAGCAGGCACAGCAGGCCATAGTGCAGCAGTTTGACCGGCAGGCCGACGGCGCGCGCGTGGCTGGGATCGAAGCAGTACAGCATAAAGTCTTTGCGTTTCAGCAACACCACCGCCAGCGTGATGCCGGCAATCCACAGCGTTTGCCGCAGCTCGCCGTCGGTAATGCCGAGCATATTGCCGAACAGAATATGACTGAGGTGCTGGTCGGTATCCACCCGTGAAAACAGCACTAGGCCGAAGGCGAACATGCCGGAAAACACGATGCCCATTACGGTGTCTTCTTTGACCCGGCTGTGCTCTTTCAGATAGCCGGTAGTCAGCGCACAGAAAATCCCGGACAGAAAGGCGCCGATGGCCAGCGGAATACCGGTGACGAACGCCAGCACAATGCCGGGCAGCACCGCGTGTGAAATAGCGTCGCCCATCAGCGACCAGCCTTTGAGTACCAGGTAGCAGGAGAGCACCGCACAGACGACGCCGGTGACGATGGCGGCGATAATCGCCCGTTGCATAAACGGGTAGGCGAACGGTTCGCTCAGCCACTGATAGAGTATTTCCATCACGGCTCCTCCTCCTGATGGTTGTCGACATGTGCGACCCGGCGTCTGGACGCCAGCAGGCCATGTTTGGGCGCCAGCACGAACGCCAATAAAAACACCAGGGTTTGCAGCGTGACGATCACGCCGCCGGTAGCGCCGTCGAGGAAGAAGCTCAGGTAGGCGCCGCCGGCGCTGGTCAGCGCGCCGATGCACAGGGCGATGACGATCAGACGGCTGAAGCGGTCGGTCAGCAGATAGGCGGTGGCGCCGGGGGTGATCACCATGGCGATCACCAGTATCGCCCCGACGGTTTGCAGCGCCGCGACGGTGCAGGCGCTGAGCAGGGTGAAAAACAGAATTTTCAGCCGCAGCGGCGACAGACCGATGGACACGGCGTGGTTTTCGTCGAAGAACACCGCCAGCAAATCTTTCCACAGCAGACAGAGGATCAGCAGCGATACGCCGATGATAATTTCCACCTGCAGCACGTCTTCATCGGCGATGCCGAGAATATTGCCGAAGATAATCGACTGGACGTTGACCGAGGTTGGGTTGAGAGAAACGATCAGCAGGCCGGCGGCGAAAAAGGTGGAGAAGATAAAGCCGATAATTGCGTCTTCGCGCAGGCGGGTGATATGGCGCACCAGCGTCATTGCCAGCGCCGCCAGCATGCCGGTGAAGAAGGCGCCGGCAGCGTAGGGCAGCCCCAGCGCGTAGGCGCCGGCAACGCCGGGCACCACCGAGTGCGACAGCGCATCCCCCATCAGCGACCAGCCTTTCAGCATCAGATAGGCGGACAGGAAGGCGCAGGCGGCGCCGACGATAGCGCTGACCCAGATGGCTTTCACCATGTAGTTGTAGTTAAAAGGTTGCAGCAGGATTTCCAACATCAGGACTGTTGCTCCTCTTTCCCTTTCGGCTGGCTTTTGGCCGGCGGATCGCTTTTGCTGTGGCCGTAGAACACCGCCGGACGTTCGTCGTCGGTCAGTACCGTCAGGGTGCGCGGATCGTTGTCGTCGTGCAGGTCGGGGCCGGAGAGGTTGATATGGCGCAGTACGCCGCCAAAGGCCTGTTCCAGATTGCTCTGGGTGAAGGTGGTCGCCGTCGGCCCGGCGGCCAGTACGGTGCGGTTGATCAGGATCACCCGGTCGCAGAACTCGGGCACGCTGCCGAGGTTATGGGTGGATACCAGGATCAGGTGCCCTTCGTCACGCAGCGCCCGCAGCAGGTCGATAATGGCGTTCTCGGTTTTCACGTCGACGCCGGTAAAGGGTTCGTCCAGCAGCAGCACCGTGCCTTGTTGCGCCAGCGCGCGCGCCAGAAACACCCGTTTTTTCTGGCCGCCGGACAGTTCGCCGATCTGGCGGTGGCGCAGGGCGGTCAGCCCCACGCGCTCCAGCGCGCTGGCAACCCGTTCCCGGTCTTCCCGCGTAGGGATACGCAGGAAGTTCATTTTGCCGTAGCGCCCCATCATCACTACGTCCTCGACCAATACCGGAAAGTTCCAGTCCACGTCTTCGGTCTGCGGCACATAGGCGATCAGGTTTTTCTTCAGCGCTGCGGCGATCGGCTGGTCGCTCAGCGATACCTGGCCGCGGGTGGGGCGCACCAGCCCCATAATGGTTTTAAACAGCGTCGACTTGCCGCTGCCGTTGACGCCGACCAGCGCGCAGATGGCGCCGCCGTCGAGGGTAAAGCTGGCGTCGTAAATGGCGGTGTGGCCGTTGTTATAGGTCACGGTGACATCGTCGACGCGCAGCGCTGGTCGGATAAATGCCTCTGCGCTCATTGATTAAATCCTTTGGCGATGGTTTGCACGGTGACGTTCAGCAGGTCGATATAGGTAGGCACCGGCCCGTTGCTTGCTGAGAGTGAATCGACATACAGCACGCCGCCATACTGCGCGCCGGTCTCTTTGGCGACCTGTTTGGCCGGTTTATCGGAAATGGTGCTTTCGCTGAACACCACCGGGATCTGGTGGCTGCGCACCGCGTCGATCACCCGGCGCACCTGCTGCGGCGTACCCTGTTCATCGGCGTTGATTGGCCACAGATAGATCTCTTTCAGCTGATAATCTTTCGCCAGATAGCTGAAGGCGCCTTCACTGGTAACCAGCCAGCGCTGGGCGGCGGGAATGCGCGCCAGGCGTTCACGCAGCGGCGCATCGAGCGCGGCGATCTTCTCACTGTAGGCTTTGGCATTGCGGTTGTAAGTCTCCGCATTGGCCGGGTCGTATTTCACCAGCGCCTTGCGGATGTTTTCGATATACACCAGCGCGTTGGTGGGGGACATCCAGGCGTGCGGGTTGGGGTTACCGTTGTATGGTCCTTCACGAATCGGCAGCGGGGTGATGCCCTCGGTGACGACGGCAGCGGGCACCTGCTTGATATTTTCAAAGAAGCGCTGGAACCAGCGCTCCAGGTTCATACCGTTCCATAGGATTAAATCGGCGTGTTGCGCCTTGACGATATCGCGCGGGGTGGGCTGATAGTCGTGGATCTCTGCGCCGGGTTTGGTGATTGATTCCACCACGGCGGCGTCGCCCGCCACGTTTTGCGCGATATCCTGAATAATGGTAAAGGTGGTCACCACGCGCAGTTTTTTCTCCGCCAGCGCGGCGGGGCTGAGCAGGACGCTGGCGCACAGCAGGGCGCTCAGAGTTAACGGCGTAGCGGCGCGGGCGAACCGGCGCAAGAAGGGGGATACGTGATATTTCAGCGACATGGTGACTCCCTGTAAGTTAAATGAAAATGATTATCAATATCAGTTGGGCGCAGGTCAAGCATCATGTGTCGCTGATGGCAGATTATTTTCATCGGATTAACGGCGGTGGTTTTATGTATCCTCATGTAACTGTCTGACATATTCATCCCAGACGAGCAACCTAACCTGCGGCGTTTTTCCCAACGCAACCTGCCCCAGCCCCTGCGCCAGTTTTTCGATATCCTGTTGATTCAAAGCGGTAATAATCGCATAGCTGTTGCTGCCCAGCTCGTGAGAAACGCCGTTTTCATCCACCACCGTGGTGGTGAAACCTTCCCGGGTCAGCTGGCCGGTCAGCTTCGCCAAATCGGTTAATCCGGCTTCCTGATAGTGAAAAGTCACCACAAAACACGTGGTTGCCGATTGACTCATAAATCACCTCTTGGTATATGGATAGCTTGAGAATAGACCAAAAAAGTGATGCAGGCGTCCTTACCCGTTGTTTATGCGACGCAACTCATTGAAAGGAGTATAGGATTCCGTGAGAACCAAGATTGGTTGCCTGATGGCAATTACGCTTTTAGCGGGCTGTGCGAAAGACCCGCAGACCACCAACAGCACAACGGGCGTTGGCGGCACTTCTTCCGGGGGCTGGCTGCAGCCGCCGTCGCAGCAGCAGACTGCGAGCAACCACACCGGCACGCCGGTGGCGTACAGCGATTATATTCGCCAGGCCGCCAGCAATTACGGCGTTGATGAAAACCTGATTAAAGCCATTATTCAGGTGGAATCCGGTTTTAATCCCCTGGCGGTGAGCAAGTCGAATGCGGTAGGGCTGATGCAGCTTAAGGCGTCGACTGCCGGGCGTGACGCCTATCGGATGAAAGGGCGACGCGGGCAGCCGAGTTCGCGGGAGCTGAAAGATCCGGCGGTGAATATCGATCTGGGCGCGGCCTATATCAATATCCTGCAGGCACAGTTGGCCGGGATCAACGATCCGAAAACCCGGCAGTACGCCACCATCGTCTCTTACGCCAACGGCGCGGGCGCCATGCTGCGTACGTTTTCCTCGGACCGGCGTGTGGCGGTCAACCGCATTAATCAGCTGACTCCGGACGAGTTTTACCAACATATTCAAAAGAAACATCCGGCGCCGCAGGCACCTCGTTACCTGTGGAAAGTGACCACCGCCTATCAGGCGATGGAATAGTCTGCGTCAAATGTTACAAACCGGTTGCAAAGTGACCGGTTTTTCTCCCTTTAGTAGCTAAAAAAAGCGACCAAGCTCCCATTTCTAATCATTCCTGCCGAGAATCATGAAAAAACCGCACGAAAAGTTCATGCGGTTCAATAAGGCAATTCTTTGCGCTCATTCAATAAGTTACCGGTAACATTTTTGCTAAAGTTTACTTTATGACCTTCAATAAATAGACAAAAAGGTTACAAAATATTTTTAAAACCCGCATCAACCGCACGGTTGAGGTTAAATAGTTGTGATTATATTTGGATGGAATGTGATATGTCGGACAATAAAACTAACAATTCTCGGCGCGATTTCTTATTGAAATCGGTGACCTTGATTCCTGCAGCGGTGATCGGTGGCAGCAGCGTTGGCGCGCTGACGGCTCCCGCACCGGCCGTTGCCGCTGATGACGCACCAAAAAACAATGACTACCAACCGACCTTCTTCACGCCTGAAGAGTGGGCCTTTATCAACGCCGCTGTGGCGCGTTTGATTCCGGCCGACGATCGCGGTCCGGGCGCGCTGGAAGCCGGCGTGCCGGAGTTTATCGATCGTCAGATGAATACGCCGTACGCTACCGGCTCCATCTGGTATATGCAGGGGCCATTCAACCCTGACGTGCCGAAAGAGATGGGCTACCAGCTGCCGCTGGTGCCGAAGCAGATTTATAACCTGGGCATCGCCGAGGCGGACGCCTACAGTAAAAAACAGCACGGTAAAGTGTTTGCCGAGCTGACGGATGCGCAGAAAGATGCGCTGCTGCAAGAAATGGAGGCCGGTAAAGCGGCGTTCGAGCAGCTGCCGTCCAAACTGTTTTTCTCTTACCTGCTGCAAAACACTCGTGAAGGTTTCTTCAGCGATCCGATCCATGGCGGTAATAAAGACATGGTCGGCTGGAAGCTGATTAATTTTCCGGGCGCTCGCGCCGACTTTATGGACTGGGTTGAGCGAGGGGAACGTTATCCCTTCCCGCCGGTATCAATTCGTGGGGAAAGGGGATAACAATGGCAACGCTAATGAAGAAAAAGGACGTGGTAATTGTCGGGTTTGGCTGGGTCGGCGCCATTATGGCGAAAGAGCTGACCGAAGCCGGGTTGAATGTGGTGGCGCTGGAGCGCGGCCCGATGCGCGATACCTATCCGGACGGCTCTTACCCGCAGGTGATCGACGAACTGACCTACAATATTCGCCGTAAGCTGTTCCAGGATCTGTCGAAAAGCACGGTCACCATTCGCCACAACAGCAGCCAGACCGCGGTGCCTTACCGCCAGCTGGCGGCGTTCCTGCCGGGCACCGGCGTCGGCGGCGCCGGCCTGCACTGGTCGGGCGTGCATTTCCGCATCGATCCGATCGAACTGCGCATGCGCAGCCACTATGAAGAACGCTATGGCAAAAACTTTATTCCGAAGGATATGACCATCCAGGATTTCGGCGTGACCTACGACGAACTGGAGCCGTACTTCGATAAGGCGGAGAAAGTGTTCGGCACCTCCGGCACCGCCTGGTCAATCAAGGGTAAAGTGGTCGGCGAAGGCAAGGGCGGTAACCGCTTTGCGCCGGATCGCTCCGACGACTTCCCGCTGCCGGCGCAGAAAAACACCTATTCCGCGCAGCTGTTTGAAAAGGCCGCGCGCGAGGTGGGGTATCACCCGTACAACCTGCCGTCCGCCAATACCTCGGATTCCTATACCAACCCGTACGGCGCGCAGATGGGGCCATGCAACTTCTGCGGTTTCTGCAGCGGTTATGCCTGCTATATGTACTCCAAAGCCTCGCCGAACGTGAATATCCTGCCGGCGTTGCGGATGGAAAAACGCTTTGAACTGCGCACCAACGCCAACGTGCTGAAAGTGAACCTGACCGACGATAAATCGCGCGCCACCGGCGTGACCTATGTCGACGCGCAGGGGCGTGAAGTGGAACAGCCGGCCGATCTGGTGATCCTGGGCGCCTTCCAGTTCCACAACGTGCATCTGATGCTGTTGTCCGGCATCGGCAAGCCGTACGATCCGGTGACCGGCGAAGGCGTGGTGGGGCGTAACTTCGCCTATCAGAACATGACCACCATCAAGGCGTTCTTCGACAAGAATGTGCACACCAACCCGTTTATCGGCGCGGGCGGCAACGGCGTCGGGGTGGATGACTTCAACGCCGACAACTTCGACCATGCGAAAGAAGGCTTTGTCGGCGGCTCGCCGTTCTGGGTCAACCAGGCGGGCACCAAGCCGATCTCCGGCGTCCCTACGCCTGCCGGTACGCCAAACTGGGGCAGCGAGTGGAAAGCGGCGGTGGCGGACTCTTACACCCACCACGTATCGATGGATGCTCACGGTGCTCACCAGTCTTACCGCAACAACTATCTGGATCTGGATCCGAACTACAAAAACGTGTTCGGTCAGCCGTTGCTGCGCATGACCTTCGACTGGCAGGAAAATGACATCAAGATGGCGCAGTTCATGTTCAACAAGATGGAACCGATTGCCAAGGCGATGAACCCGAAACATATCATCGGCAGCCCGAAAAATGCCGACAGTCACTTTGATACCACCAGTTACCAGACCACCCATATGAACGGCGGCGCGGTGATGGGGGAAGATCCGAAGACCAGCGCGGTTAACCGTTACCTGCAAAGCTGGGATGTACACAATGTGTTCTCTATCGGCGCGTCGGCCTTCCCTCAGGGGCTGGGCTACAACCCGACCGGCACCGTTGCGGCGCTGGCGTACTGGTCTGCGCGCGCGATTCGCGAACAGTATCTGAAGAACCCGGGCCCACTGGTGCAGGCATAAGGACGGCTGATGATGAAAGCAATTATTCCCGCACTGGTCGCCAGTGCTCTGAGTTTCTCTGCGTTCGCGCAGGACGCCACGGTCAGCAGCGAGCTGATCAAGCGGGGTGAGTATCTGGCGCGCGCCGGTGACTGCGTAGCCTGCCACACCAACGGCAAGAGCGGCAAAGAGTTTGCCGGCGGCCTGGCGATGGAGACGCCGATCGGCACCATTTACTCCACCAACATTACGCCGGACAAGAAAACCGGCATCGGTGATTACAGCTTCGAAGATTTTGACAACGCGGTACGCAAGGGCGTCGCTAAAAACGGCAGTACGCTGTATCCGGCGATGCCGTTCCCGTCGTTTGCGGTGATCAAAGAAGACGATATGCGCGCCATGTACGCCTACTTTATGCACGGCGTGCAGCCGGTGGAAGCGGCCAATAAGGATTCCGACATTCCGTGGCCGCTGTCGATGCGCTGGCCGCTGAGCATCTGGCGCGGCATGTTTGCGCCGTCGCCGGCCGATTTTGTCGAAGATACGAAAGCCGATCCGGTGGTGGAGCGCGGTCGTTATCTGGTTGAGGGGCTGGGCCACTGCGGCGCCTGCCACACGCCGCGCAGCATTACCATGCAGGAAAAGGCGCTGAACGAGAAAGAGGGCGACGACTACCTGTCCGGCAGCAATGCGCCGATTGACGGCTGGGTGGCTTCCAGCCTGCGCGGTGAGAACAGGGACGGCCTGGGCAGCTGGAGCGAAGCCGAGCTGACCGAGTTCCTGAAAACCGGCCGTAACGACAAGGCCATCGTGTTCGGCGGCATGAGCGATGTGGTTGAACACAGCCTGCAGTACCTCAGCGACGAAGACCTGACTGCCATCGCCCGCTACCTGAAAACGCTGCCGCCGAAAGGCGGTAAGCAGCAGGCTGCGCCGGTGGAAGACAGCGTCGCCAAAGATCTGTGGCGCGGCGACGACAGCAAGCCGGGAGCGGCGCTGTATGTGGATAACTGCGCGGCCTGCCACCGCACCGACGGCGTGGGCTATAAGCGCGCCTTCCCGGCGCTGAAAGGCAACCCGGTGGTGCAGACTGAGGACGCGACCTCGCTGATCCATATCGTGCTGACCGGCAACACCACGCCGGCGGTGAAGGGCGCGGTGTCCAACATCACCATGCCGCCGTTCGGCTGGCGTCTGAACGACCAGCAGGTGGCGGACGTGGTGAACTTTATCCGCACCAGCTGGGGCAACAAGGCCGGCGCGGTCAGCGCTGCAGATGTTGCCGCGGTGCGTAAGGACCGCTCAATGATCCGCAATGAGAAAGAGATGGGCAGCGCTGCGGTGCCGGATCATCCGGACGCGCATAAGTAACGGCGATTGCTTACCGATAAATGTTCAGGCCCCGTAAGGGGCCTTTTTTATGGCGTTGTCCGCTGAGGTTAATCCGATAATCACCCGCGCTATTGCCACGGGGAATACCCGTGTCAAATTTTGACCAATTGCCGGGTTGCATATCGATTATGAGGCTAATATATTAAAAAATTGTCATTATTTTGGTGGAAAATGTTATGGCGATAGATATGTTTTTAAAGGTTGAAGGTATTGAAGGCGAGTCGAAAAACGCCAAACATCTCAAATGGATTGATGTTGTCTCCTTCAACTGGGGCGCGAAGCAGCCGGGCAATGTCGCCGTAGGCGGCGGCGGAGGCAGCGGCAAAGTCAACTACCAAGACCTGACCATCCAGGCGCTGATCGATAAATCCACTCCCGCACTGCTGAAATACTGTTCTACCGGCAAACACCTTCCCAAACTGCAATTATCCATCTGCAAATCAGGCGGCCAGGAAATCGAATACACCAAGATCACGCTGGAAGAAGTGCTGCTTACCGCCACCGAGTTTATCGGCCAGTCTTACGGCGCCACGCTGGGCATGGCGTATTCGTTCCAGGCGGGCAAGGTTTCGCTGGAGTACAGTGAGCAAACCGCCGACGGCGGTAAAGGGCCTTCTTCCATTGCCGGCTGGGATATCAAACAGAATAAAGAAGTTTGATTAACCGGCTGTCGATTGTGACAGCTTAACGGAGTCGTTATGGCATTTCTCAAAGCGCATGAAATAGCAGGGTTAACGGTCAGTCCTACAGGTGAACTTAACGTAGATGCAAATTTCCTCACCCCGGAGGTCATGAGGGAAGCGCAGATAATCGTCGGTTCGATGACGCCGGATCAGGTTTCCAAACTGACCAAAGTGTCGGAAAGCCAGATCGCCTTCACCCTGAATGACTACCGCGATAAGATTAATAAACTGCAGAACACTGACAGGGAGCGCGGCGGCACCCGGCCGGGCGGCACGATTTCACATATCGACAACCGCATTTCGTTGCCGATGATGCCGCCAAGCTGGGGGATCAAGGCCCAGTATCTGGATAACGTCAGCAAGGTAGCCGGCGGCGGCGCGACGCTGGTGGCTGCGGGCGCGATGCTGTTTAGCCTGGGGGCGGGGGGCGCCGGCAGTATTTTAGGCCGCAGTTTGCTCACGGCCGGCACCGGAGGCGCCACCGGTTGGGTGACGCACTTCGTCACCAAGAAGATCCAGTCCGTTAACCAGATTGCGGGCTATCTGAAGAGCCTGGCGGAGATGTACAACACCACGCACAACTCGCTGCTTGAGTTCAACAAGGAAATCCGGCGCAAAAAAATCGCCTATGCGCGTGACAATAGCGCCAATGCGCAGAGTTTTGAAGATAAGGTGATGCAGGATAACGATATCTATACCCCCGCCGAAAAAGCGGAGATGGATACCTTGATGCGCGCCTTTGTCGGTAATGATTACCAGAGCGTGAAGATTACCGGCGACAGCGTACGTTTCATCGAGTTCAGGTTCGTGCGCGGGGACTCGCTGACTGTGAGCAAGACTGCGTATAGTCACCTGGCAGATTTGAAATTCTCTTAATGCTTACCTGCATACGACGACGCGAGCGTATGACGCTGCGCCGTCGTGTCAAGGATATGCCCACCCGATGATGCGCCGCGCGCGTCAGTGAGTAAACCGCGGCTCTTTCTCCTGATGTTCTAATGGGTTACCGCCGGCGTAAAAATCAGCAGCCTCGGCCTTCGCCCGGTTCTCCCTGATACTTTCCCTGCTTTTCGCGTAAACCGTGCATGATTATGCTGAACCCGTACGGGAACTATGGATTAATCGTTCACGAAGCGCGCAGTTAACCGCATAAACATAGACCCATCCTGCATTTTTAATTATCCTTTGCCGTCCTTTCAACAGGCAATAATATGATTTCATTGATTAAATCATTGAATTATAAAATAAAATATCACGGAGAAGGAAGTTCCGTTGAGCGCAATCGTTGTCGTTACAGATTAAGGTAAGCTGTCTCATGAGTACTATTTCTCCGGATTCCGGCGCTCTGGCGGTCCCGCCATCGTCGCGTTGGAACAAAACGGACACCGTATGGATGTTCGGTTTATATGCCACGGCGGTCGGCGCCGGCACGCTGTTTCTGCCGATTAACGCCGGCCTGAACGGCCCGCTGGTTTTGTTGCTGATGGCGCTGTTCGCGTTTCCGCTGACCTATCTGCCGCACCGCGCCCTGAGCCGGTTTGTGTTGTCCGGCTCCAGCCGCGACGGCAATATCCATGATGTGGTGGTGGAGCACTTTGGCGTGCTGGCCGGTAAAATTATCATGGTGCTCTATCTGCTGGCGTTTTTCCCGATCGTGCTGGTGTACAGCATTTCGATCACCAATGCGCTGAACAGCTTCCTGATCCACCAGTTCCACGTCACGCCGCCGCCGCGCCTGTGGCTGAGCCTGGCGGTAGTGGTGGTGCTGAACCTGGTGCTGCTGCGCGGTAAAGACGGCATTGTCGCCGCCATGGGGATGCTGGTCTTCCCGCTGCTGGTGTTCCTGATGGGGATTTCGCTGTATCTGATCCCGAGCTGGAATACTGCGCATTTCACCCAGGGGCTAATGAGCACGCAGTTTGATAGCCCGTCGCTGTGGCATTCGCTGTGGCTGGCGGTGCCGGTAATGGTGTTCTCCTTCAGCCATGCGCCGATCATCTCTTCCTTCGCCTCGACGCAGAAAAGCCTGTACGGCGATAAGGCGGAGCGCCGCTGCGCGCGCATTATGCGCTATAGCTATGTGCTGATCTGCGTCACCGTGCTGTTCTTTGTCTTCAGCTGCGTGTTGAGCCTGTCTTACCAGGATATGGAGCAGGCCAAAGCGCAGAACATTACCGTGCTGACCACGCTGGCGAACAAGTTCTCCAACCCGCTGATCGCCTACCTGGGACCGATCATGGCGATGCTGGCGATGGCGAAATCCTACCTCGGCACCTCGCTGGGCGTTACTGAAGGGGCGACCAGCCTGATTGACGGCGTCACCCGGGCGCTGGGTAAGCCGCTGAGCTCACGTGCCACGCACCGTATTTCGGCGGTGGTGCTGTTCCTGCTCACCTGGGCGGCGACGGTGTGGAACCCGAGCGCGCTGCATATTATCGAAACCATCAGCGGCCCGCTGATCGCAGTCATCCTGTTTATCCTGCCGATGTATGCGGTGCGTGCGGTGCCGTCGATGCATAAGTACCGCGCCCTGAGCAATATCTTCGTCTTGGTGATGGGATTGATTGCCCTGTCGGCGCTGATTTACGGCCTGATGTAATACCGCCGGCGCATCGCAGGATGCGCCGGTTTCTTTTGATGGTTGTTAACACCTGTTTGCAATTCAGCCGCTGAAAAACGCCGTTGATTTTTGATAATAAAAGTAATTCTCATTATGCTTTCCTGGTTGATATTTTACTAAGGAGCAGCGTGTGTCCCGTCGAATTATTCCGCTGGTGTTAGCCTGCGCCAGCGTTTTCTCCGCCCAGGCCCTGGCGACCCAATATCCGTTAACCTTAACCGACACCTCCGGCCAGCGTGTGACGCTGAAGCAGGAGCCGAAGCGCGTCGTGGTGCAGGACGGCCGTGATATTCTGACGCTGGCGCTGCTGGACCGCGCCGATCCGTTCAGCCGGCTGGTAGCCTGGAATAACCTGCTGAAAAAGAGCGACGGGGCAACCTGGGACATCCTGAAAAGCAAATGGCCGGCGGCCAATAACATCCTCGATATGGGCTTTAGCGACCATGGCGAGGTCAATCTGGAAAGCGTGATCGCCAAACAGCCTGACCTGATGATCGCCCAGCTGCGTTCGAAACCCTCGCTGGAACAGACCGGCGTGCTCAAGCAGCTGAAAGCGCTGGGGGTGCCGGTGCTGTTTATCGATACCATGCTGAAACCGGTGGAGAATACGCCGAAAAGCGTGACCTTACTGGGCGAGGCGCTGGATCGTGAACCTGAAGCCAAGCAGTACACCGACTTCTATCAGCAGCACTATCAGAATATCGTAGCGAAAACTAAGGCCATCGAACCCAAGCCGCTGGTGTTTATCGAAGCGAAAGCCGGGCTGAACGGCCTGGAGTCCTGCTGCTTTACCCATGCGCATGTCGGCTGGGGCGGGCTGGTGGAAGCGGTCGGCGCGCGTAATATCGGCTCTGAGCTGCTGCCCGGCGCCACCGGCGACGTTTCGCTGGAGAAAGTCATCAGCATGAAGCCGCAGGTGTATATCGTGTCCGGCTCGCAGTGGGCGACAAAAACCAACGCCGCAGTGCCGTTTGGTTACGGCGTCACGCAAAAGCAGGTGGACGACGCCTTTACCCGGATGAAGCAGCGCCCGGGCTTTGCCCAGATTGACGCGGTTAAACAGGGGCGCTTCTACGGTATCTACCATAACTTCTATAACCATCCGTACAATATTGTCGGGCTGGAGTATCTGGCGAAATTTATTTACCCGGCGCAGTTCAAAACGCTGGATCCGGCGCAGACCTATAGCGACATCCTGAAGAACTTTACCGAAGTGCCTGAAGGCAAGGGCGTACTTGGCGCTCAGGCGCCGGGCGGCAAGTAACCTGACCGGAAAAACGGGAGGGCGCCGCGCTTTCCCGTGGCGCCAGGGCCGGCGGTCTTTGCCGGCACGAATCGATAAGCCAGAAAATGACTGAAATAATTGCCAACGTCATCATTAATATTGTCGGCACGTTGCTGACGTTCCTTTGTGATATTACCGAACTGGTATTTTCCTGCCTGAAAGGACCGCTGTGGCGGCGGTTGTTAATTTCCCTGCTGATTTTCCTGGCGATGCTGGGCGGACTGTTGTGGTGGGGGCGTTAATGACGCGATAGCCGTTGTTGTGTGGGGTCACAACATACCGGATTGGCTCGGTTTTCTGCCGTATTTCCTCTTAAATGCTCTGAGGCTTCCAGGCGCGTTGGCCGGGCAAGCGTAGTCATGACGTTTATACAGAGCAATATCGACGAGGAGAGTCAATATGGAACATGTTCAGACGGGAAACCAGGAACGGTATGCCGTTGCGGGCGAGGGAAATTATACCCCAGAAATGTTCGGCGCCGCCGGTGACGGTGTGGCCGACGACCGTACAGCGATTCAAGCGGCGATTGATGCGGCACATCAATCTTATTTGTTGCACGGGACGCCCTGTCTCGTGACGCTGGGAGCGAGAACGTATATCGTATCGAAAAACCCGGCCTCAACCACGATTGCCGGCGAGGTCTCGGCTGGTTTTGGCTGCCTGAATATGCGCTCGGGCGTGACGCTGTGCGGCAGCGGGACGATTAAATTGATGCCCGGTACGGCAGGTACCGTCCCGGGCGCGATCGTGACCAACTGGAGCGGTGCTTGCACCGATATCAGCATTGCAGGGATCACCATTGACGGTAATGCCTCCCAGGTCAGCGCGTTAAGTATGGTGGCGATCAATATCGTCGATTCCCGACGAGTCCGCATTCATCAGGTCCGGGTTCATAACAATAACGTCGGTAGGGCCGGCGGTATTTATTTACGTAGAAGCGGCAGCTCAACCTCAGCATATGGTTGTCAGGAGAGCATGGTTACCGCGTGCTATGTACAGGATGTCGCCTATATCGGTATTCAGGCAGAGCGCCCTGACGGGATTATCATCTCGGGGAACTACGTGATGAATACGGGGGATAATGGCATTGATATTGAAGGTAATACGCCGGAAAGCGCTTCCGGTACCGCCCGCCAGATGAATATTACCGGCAATATATTAAGAAATAACAAGAACGGTATTTTTATCGAATCCTGCTCGGGTGCCGTTATCAACGCGAATGACATCGCTGAGGTAGCGGGGATTGGCATTGTCAGCAACCGAATCAATTCCGGTTCATTTAATAACGTGATTACCGGCAACAGAATTGCAGGTACGGCCAGTAACACGGCCTACGGTCTGAGGGTGATTAATAGTTCTGGCAACTGTTTGATTCAGAGCAACTATTTCACCAGCCTGCAGAGCGCGATCAGGCTCAACGGCATGGCAACGCGGGTATTCATTGGTGAGAACACCCATGCTGATATTGAGCGATTTATTGTCCAGCTGGATGCAACGACGGACTATCCAGTTGCGGCCCTCAGAAGCCTGGTTGCCCGGCAGTTCATTATGGGCGGACAGAAAAACGGCTTTCCGGCATTGATGTCGCCGCTGGGCAGCCCGGGGAACTTCCCTAACCGTTTCTCGATAGGTACCTGCGATCGCGGGCATTTTTCTGACTTAAACGGGGCGGGAGAAATCAACTTCGCGCGCGGCAGCCTGATGTTGCAATATCACCCAGATTGGAAAGGATACGCCTTATATAATTACCGCGGCGACGGCTATACGGAAATTTTGGCCACGGCGGCCGTGCCGGGCGAATATCTCCTGATTAACGGCGAAACCTACCTGGTGGATGCGGGTCATACTCCGAGTCAAAGAAGAGTGAAGCGCTGGGATGGCAGCCGTTATGCGGATGGCGATTGGAGAAGCTATTTAGATCGGGATTATCAGGGCGAGATTAAACGCCGTGAGTGGGGAACGCTTTAACTTCCCTTAATGATGCCCGGCGTATGAGACCGGGCATTGCTGCGTTTTCATCCGGGGGCTGGGAAGTCACGGGTAGAAGTCCGCCCGCTCAAGGTGATACACTGTCCGGCGTTATGGCGTCACACCAGCGGCACATCGCAAATTCTGTGCCGGTGCGTGTATATATTTGGCAGAGTGAAGCTAAATAGCGCCAATAACTCATCGATGTTAAACAAAAATGTTTTTCTATATGTGATCTGTCGTGTGGGTCACCACTGTAGATAAGGAATTATTAATGCCTGTTATTACGCTTCCTGACGGCAGTCAGCGTCATTACGACCACGCCGTATCCCCCCTGGACGTTGCCCGCGATATCGGCCCTGGCCTGGCGAAAGCCTGTATTGCCGGCCGTGTGAACGGCGAGCTGGTCGATGCCTGCGATCTGATCGAGTCCGATGCGCAACTGGCGATTATTACCGCCAAAGACGAAGAGGGGCTGGAGATTCTGCGCCACTCCTGCGCGCACCTGCTGGGTCATGCTATCAAACAGCTGTGGCCGGACACCAAAATGGCCATCGGCCCGGTGATCGACAACGGTTTCTACTATGACGTTGATCTGGACCATACCCTGACGCAGGAAGACCTGGATCTGCTGGAAAAGCGGATGCATGAGTTGGCCGACAAGGATTATGACGTCATCAAGAAAAAGGTCAGCTGGCAAGAAGCCCGCGACACCTTCGCCGCCCGCGGCGAAAGCTACAAAGTGGCGATTCTGGATGAGAACATCAGCCGCGATGACCATCCGGGCCTGTATCACCACGAAGAATACATCGACATGTGCCGCGGTCCGCACGTGCCGAACATGCGTTTCTGCCACCACTTCAAACTGCAGAAAACCTCCGGCGCTTACTGGCGCGGCGACAGCAAGAATAAAATGCTGCAGCGCGTCTACGGTACCGCCTGGGCGGATAAAAAGCAGCTGAACGCCTACCTGAAGCGTCTGGAAGAAGCGGCCAAGCGCGACCACCGTAAAATCGGCAAGCAGCTCGACCTGTATCACATGCAGGAAGAGGCGCCGGGCATGGTGTTCTGGCATAACGACGGCTGGACGATTTTCCGCGAGCTGGAAGCCTTTGTGCGCGTGAAGCTCAAAGAGTACCAGTACCAGGAAGTGAAAGGTCCGTTTATGATGGACCGCGTGCTGTGGGAAAAAACCGGCCACTGGGATAACTATAAGGACGCAATGTTCACCACCTCTTCGGAGAACCGTGAATACTGCATCAAGCCGATGAACTGCCCGGGCCACGTGCAGATCTTCAATCAGGGCCTGAAGTCCTACCGCGACCTGCCGCTGCGTATGGGCGAGTTCGGCAGCTGCCACCGCAATGAGCCGTCCGGCTCGCTGCACGGCCTGATGCGCGTGCGCGGCTTCACCCAGGACGACGCCCACATCTTCTGTACCGAAGATCAGGTGCGCGCCGAAGTGAACGACTGCATCAAGATGGTCTACGATATGTACGGCACCTTTGGTTTCGACAAGATTGCGGTGAAATTATCCACCCGTCCTGAGAAACGCATCGGCACCGACGAAATGTGGACCCGAGCGGAAGATGACCTGGCGGCCGCGCTGACTGAAAACGGCATTCCGTTTGAATATCAGCCGGGTGAGGGCGCATTCTACGGACCAAAAATTGAATTTACTCTGCATGATTGTTTGGATCGTGCATGGCAATGTGGTACCGTGCAGCTCGATTTCTTCTTACCGGGCCGTTTAGGCGCTTCGTACGTTGGCGAAAACAACGAACGCGTGGTGCCGGTAATGATTCACCGTGCAATTCTGGGCTCCATGGAGCGCTTCATCGGTATTCTGACCGAGGAGTACGCCGGGTTCTACCCAACCTGGATCGCCCCTGTGCAGGTGGTGGTGATGAATATCACCGACGGTCAGTCTGATTACGTCCAGCAATTAACCAAAAAACTGCAAGATGCAGGCATTCGTGTTAAAGCGGACTTGAGAAATGAGAAGATTGGCTTTAAAATTCGCGAACATACTTTACGTCGGGTTCCCTATATGCTGGTGTGCGGTGATAAAGAGGTCGAAGCAGGCAAAGTTGCCGTTCGTACCCGCCGTGGCAAAGACCTGGGAAGTCTGGACGTAAGTGAAGTCGTAGACAAGCTGCTGCACGAGATTCGCAGCCGTAGTCTTCATCAACTGGAGGAATAAAGTATTAAAGGCGGAAAACGAGTTCAACCGGCGCGCCCTAATCGCATCAACGGAGAGATTCGCGCCCAAGAGGTTCGCTTGACAGGTTTGGATGGCGAGCAGATTGGTATTGTCAGTCTGAGAGAAGCTCTTGAAAAGGCTGAGGAAGCTGGCGTCGATCTAGTCGAGATCAGTCCTAATGCCGAACCGCCGGTTTGCCGAATCATGGATTACGGCAAATTCCTCTACGAGAAGAGCAAGTCGACGAAAGAGCAGAAGAAGAAGCAAAAAGTTATTCAGGTCAAGGAAATCAAATTCCGGCCTGGTACCGATGATGGCGACTATCAGGTCAAACTACGCAACCTGATTCGCTTTCTGGAAGACGGCGATAAAGCCAAAATCACCCTGCGTTTCCGCGGGCGTGAAATGGCGCACCAGCAGATCGGCATGGAAGTGCTTAACCGCGTCCGTAAAGACCTGTGTGAAGATATGGATCTGGCAGTGGTCGAATCCTTCCCTACGAAGATCGAAGGCCGTCAGATGATCATGGTGCTCGCACCCAAGAAGAAACAGTAAGGCTTCCAAGTAATCGAACCCGCGCAGCGCTTGCGTTGTGTGGGTTTTATTCGCCTCACTGATTCGTTGTTTAACAATGCGAAGTGGATTTAATTAAAATGCCAAAAATTAAAACTGTACGTGGTGCAGCCAAGCGCTTCAAAAAAACCGGCAGCGGTGGTTTTAAGCGTAAACATGCTAACCTGCGTCATATTCTGACCAAAAAAGCAACCAAGCGTAAACGTCACCTGCGTCCGAAAGGCATGGTGTCTAAAAACGATCTGGTCCTGGTTACCGCGTGCCTGCCGTACGCATAAGCCACATTTTTTGATTCAAGAATAAGACTTTAGGAGAGAGCATATGGCTCGCGTAAAACGTGGTGTAATTGCACGCGCACGTCACAAGAAAATCATGAAGCAGGCGAAAGGCTACTACGGTGCCCGTTCGCGCGTATATCGTGTTGCCTTCCAGGCAGTAATCAAAGCAGGTCAGTATGCTTACCGCGACCGTCGTCAGCGTAAGCGTCAGTTCCGTCAGCTGTGGATTGCACGTATCAACGCAGCTGCTCGTCAGAACGGTCTGTCTTACAGCAAGTTCATTAACGGCCTGAAAAAAGCCTCTATTGAAATTGACCGTAAGATCCTGGCTGACATCGCAGTATTCGACAAAGTGGCCTTCGGCGCACTGGTTGAAAAAGCGAAAGCAGCTCTGGCGTAAGTCAGTGGAAGAGGGAGCTTGCTCCCTCTTTTAATCTTTGCCCGCCGGGCAGGTGTTGACTTTTATTGAGCGCCGTTTTATCAATGTGGTTAAACCGCAACCAACAAGGTAATGCAAGCATGCACGCTGCTATTTTCCGTTTCTTTTTTTACTTTAGCGCCTGACTTCAGGAGGCTTTGCGCGTAAGAAAAGAAACGGAAAGTAGCGCCTAAGCCTCCCCTGTGGAGGCTTTTTTTGTTTGGGGCGAAGGAAAATGCATTTTTTTGCCCCAAAGGCGGACGAAAAGATAGATAACTACTTATTTATCAAGGTATTATTAAACGGTAATCCCTTAACGACTATTTAGCGGGCCACACCGGCCAGAGGAAGAGGAAAGCAATGCCACATCTCGCAGAGCTGGTTGCCAATGCCAAGGCAGCCGTAGAAGATGCCCAGGATGTTGCCGCGTTGGATTTGGTACGCGTCGAATATTTAGGCAAAAAAGGCCATTTCACCCTGCAGATGCAGTCGCTGCGCGAACTGCCGGCGGAAGAACGTCCGGCCGCAGGGGCGGTGATCAACCAGGCGAAACAGCAGGTTCAGGAAGCGCTTAACGCACGTAAAAACGCGCTGGAAACCGCGGCGCTGAACGAGCGTCTGGCGGCAGAAACCATCGACGTTTCCCTGCCGGGCCGTCGCATGGAAAACGGCGGCCTGCACCCGGTTACCCGCACCATTGACCGCATTGAAACCTTCTTCGGCGAGCTGGGCTTCTCCGTGGCGACCGGCCCGGAAATCGAAGATGATTACCACAACTTCGATGCGCTGAATATCCCGGGCCACCACCCGGCGCGCGCTGACCATGACACCTTCTGGTTCGACGCCAAGCGCCTGCTGCGCACTCAGACCTCCGGCGTGCAGATCCGCACCATGAAAAACCAGCAGCCGCCGATCCGCATCATCGCGCCGGGCCGTGTCTACCGTAACGACTACGATCAGACCCATACGCCGATGTTCCACCAGATGGAAGGCCTGATCGTCGATAAAGACATCAGCTTTACCAACCTGAAGGGCACGCTGCACGACTTCCTGAACAACTTCTTTGAAGAAGATCTGCAGGTGCGTTTCCGTCCGTCTTACTTCCCGTTCACCGAGCCTTCCGCCGAAGTCGACGTGATGGGCAAAAACGGCAAATGGCTGGAAGTACTGGGCTGCGGCATGGTGCACCCGAACGTATTGCGTAACGTGGGCATCGATCCTGAAGTGTATTCCGGCTTCGCCTTCGGCATGGGCATGGAGCGTCTGACGATGCTGCGCTACGGCGTGACCGATCTGCGCGCATTCTTCGAAAACGATCTGCGTTTCCTCAAACAGTTTAAGTAAGGCGGGAATATCACATGAAATTCAGTGAACTCTGGTTGCGCGAGTGGGTAAACCCGGCCATCAGCAGCGAAGCATTATCCGAACAAATCACCATGGCCGGCCTGGAAGTGGACGGCGTGGAACCGGTTGCCGGCGCGTTTACCGGCGTGGTGGTGGGCGAGGTGGTCGAATGCGGCCAGCACCCTAATGCCGATAAACTGCGCGTCACCAAGGTTAACGTCGGCGGCGAGCGTCTGTTGGACATCGTTTGCGGCGCACCGAACTGCCGTGCCGGCCTGAAAGTGGCGGTCGCGACCGTGGGCGCGGTGCTGCCGGGCGATTTTAAAATCAAGGCGGCGAAGCTGCGCGGCGAACCGTCCGAAGGCATGCTGTGCTCCTTCTCCGAGCTGGGCGTTTCCGACGATCACGACGGCATTATCGAACTGCCGGCGGATGCGCCGGTAGGCACTAATATCCGCGAATACCTGAAACTGGACGATAACGCGATCGAAATCAGCGTAACGCCGAACCGTGCCGACTGCCTGGGCATTATCGGCGTGGCGCGCGACGTCGGCGTTCTGAACCAGCTGGCGCTGAACGTGCCGGATATGACGCCGGTTGCCGCCACCATCGACGATACCCTGCCGATCCGCGTTTGTGCGCCACAGGCGTGTCCGCGCTACCTGGGCCGCGTGGTGAAAGGCATCAACGTCAAAGCGCCAAGCCCGCTGTGGCTGCGTGAAAAACTGCGTCGCTGCGGCATCCGTTCCATTGACGCAGTGGTGGACATCACCAACTACGTGCTGATGGAGCTGGGTCAGCCGATGCACGCCTTCGACCTGAACCGCATCAACGGCGGCATCAACGTGCGGATGGCGAACGAAGGGGAAACCATTACGCTGCTGGATGGCAACGAAGCCAAACTGCAGGCCGATACCCTGGTGATCGCCGATGACAAACAGGCGCTGGCGATGGGCGGTATCTTCGGCGGCGAACATTCCGGCGTGAACGAAGAGACGCAGGACGTGCTGCTGGAGTGCGCATTCTTCAGCCCGCTGGCGATTACCGGTCGCGCGCGTCGTCACGGTTTGCATACCGATGCTTCCCACCGCTACGAGCGCGGCGTGGATCCGGCGATGCAGTACCAGGCGATGGAACGCGCCACCCGCCTGCTGCTGGATATCTGCGGCGGTCAGGCCGGCCCGGTGATTGATGTGACGCATGAAGGCGAACTGCCGCAGCGCGCGACCATCACGCTGCGCCGTGAGAAGCTGGACCGCCTGATCGGCCACGTGGTGCCGAGCGAACAGGTGAGCGATATTCTGCGCCGTCTGGGCTGCGAAGTGACCGAGCAGGGCGATGACTGGCAGGCGGTGGCGCCGAGCTGGCGTTTCGATATGGAAATCGAAGAAGATCTGGTGGAAGAAGTGGCCCGCGTCTACGGCTACAACAATATTCCTGACGTGCCGGTGCGCGCCGATCTGGTGATGACCCAGCATCGCGAGGCCGACCTGACGCTGAAGCGTGTGAAAACCCTGCTGGTCGATCACGGCTTCCAGGAAGCGATCACCTACAGCTTTGTCGATCCTAAAGTTCAGGCGCTGCTGCACCCGAACGAAGAGGCGCTGATCCTGCCAAGCCCGATCTCGGTCGAGATGTCGGCGATGCGTCTGTCGCTGTGGACCGGCCTGCTGTCGGCGGTGGTGTACAACCAGAACCGTCAGCAGACGCGCCTGCGCCTGTTCGAAAGCGGCCTGCGCTTTGTGCCTGATAGTTCAGCAGATCTGGGTATCCGTCAGGATGTCATGCTGGCGGGCGTAATTGCCGGCCATACCCACGATGAACACTGGGATCTGGCAAGAAAGCCGGTGGACTTCTATGATTTAAAAGGGGATCTGGAATCTGTCCTGGAGTTGACCGGTAAATTATCCGAGATTCAGTTCAAGGCAGAGGCCAATCCGGCGTTACACCCGGGGCAGAGTGCGGCTATTTATTTACACGGTGAGCGCATCGGTTTCATCGGTGTGGTGCATCCGGAACTTGAGCGTAAACTGGATCTTAACGGTCGCACCGTGGTGTTTGAACTGGAGTGGGATAAGGTCGCAAGCCGCGTCGTGCCTCAGGCGCGGGAGATTTCTCGCTTCCCGGCAAACCGTCGTGATATCGCCGTTTTGGTGGCTGAAAACGTGCCGGCAGAAGATATTTTGGCGGAGTGTAAGAAAGTTGGCGCAAATCAGATAGTTGGCGTAAACTTGTTTGATGTGTACCGTGGCAAGGGCGTAGCAGAGGGTTATAAGAGCCTGGCTATCAGCCTGGTATTGCAGGATACCGCCCGTACACTGGAAGAAGAGGAGATCGCCGCTACCGTTGCAAAATGCGTAGAGGCTCTAAAACAGCGATTCCAAGCATCCTTGAGGGATTGAACCTATGGCGCTTACTAAAGCTGAAATGTCTGAACACCTGTTTGAAAAGCTGGGGCTTAGCAAACGGGATGCGAAAGATTTGGTAGAACTGTTTTTTGAAGAAGTCCGTCGGGCTCTGGAGAACGGTGAACAGGTCAAACTGTCCGGCTTCGGCAATTTCGACCTGCGTGACAAGAATCAACGTCCGGGGCGTAACCCAAAAACCGGCGAAGACATCCCAATTACGGCGCGCCGCGTGGTGACCTTCCGTCCGGGGCAGAAGTTAAAAAGCCGGGTGGAAAACGCGAGCCCGAAAAACTAACACGGGTAGTAACACTAAAAAGGCCGCTGATGCGGCCTTTTTCATGCCTTGTATCGCGGCACAGTTCATATAACACAATGAGTTAAAAAGAATGATAGTCCATGCAGGCACTTGAAAAACATTCAGATGTGGACACGATGCGGACGTTAAACTTCGACTTTTCCTCTTAGTGGATTGTATGAAATCGCATCTTGCAAAAAAACGATAGGCCATGACACCGGTGAGCCGTTGCGTGATATGGCGATGACGGCGTGGGCGTCGACGTGGCGCATTCCACAGTTTAAGCCGATTGGTGTGCCGACCATGGGCGCGTATCGCAATGAGGGCGCGGGTTTTGCGCCTTGTGGCGAGCTTCTGGTGCGGGTTGGTTGGATTCTTTCTTAAAATCGTTATTATGCTGTAATAATGCGCGATTAAGGAGGCGTTTTGTATGGATGCATATGGAATAGGTAAGGCTGTATTTGATGGTGTCGTATCGATACCCAAGGATGCATGGTTAGGGCTGGAAAGAACCTTACAAGACCTGAGGTTGAGCACAGACGGCCGCTACATCAACAACGGAACTTTGCCGACGATGCCCGGTTCGGTAGGGCATTACGCAAGTTGGTCAGTAATCCGCGCACATCGTGGGATATAGCGACCATCATCATCAATGACTGTCTTGATAAACTCCCGGATTCCGCAATACAAAAAATTTACGACAATATGTCAACCGGCGGGACGAAGCTTGCGTCACGTCAGGCCACGCAGTTATTTGTTGTCGGCTATATCACGAAAAAAATACTTGCTGATGCATTGTTGTCCGTTGCCATTTCCCGCATCACTCGAATGTCGGTCGGAGCCATTGCCGGTGGGCTGGTTATTCAGGGAATGATAGCGAGGGCTTCGGAGGCATCACGCAGGCTTCTTAATGATAACCCGCGTCTGTACTGGAAGCTGCGCCACCAAGATTTTGACATGCTGTATTTTCTTTTTGAGGGGATGTTAAAACCCTATATTCAACTGAGCCGCATGCATCATGCCGGTGATGGACGATTCGAACAGGTGTTAAATGAAATTGAACGTATGGGATAAGGTAAAATCGCTGTTTTATGGGCTTGTTCATACCCTTGTTCCTGTACTTACCGGGGGGATGGCGGTACTGGCGTGGGTGATTTTTATCGAGCATGAGTATTTTAAATATGTCGTGCCGGTGTGTGTGATAGTGGTCGGAAGCTTGATTGTCTTTCTTACCCCTGACCGTCGTTCAAACAGGAAAACAAACGATTAAAAAAACCGCCCTGCAGGGCGGTTTCGTGTGTTACTCGTCATCGTTATCGAGGGTATATTTTTTAAATCGGATCACTTCAATCCCCTGTCAGTTATTCAGCTCCTTGAAACGCGCGTTAGTTCATTATGAACAAAGACTGTTGCAGCTTTCTCCTCGTCGCCCATTGAGCCGACGTTTCCCTACTTGCCGTCCATCAGTTGATAGGTGATGCGACGGGCGTCGAACTTTCTTGATGGTGAAGACATTGCTTTTCGTTGCCACCTTGTTGAGCGACATGATTTTGATGCCGTCGGGATTACCATTCGGCGCGTAGGAATACAGATTTTTAAAGCTCTTAGCAAGATAGGATAACTATTGCGCTGTTCAGGATAATATTATTCGGTGACTGTGCTGTATATTAAAATATAGGCGGCTTAATCGCAGGTGTTTTTATATTCATGATAGATCTGAAAATAAATTAGGCGGTTTGATCAAAAATCAATGAGGGAAGAATTATGTGTTCAAGTCATTCTGATGAAAGAAGTGTTTTAATACTGATGATTGCAGTAGCGATTATTGGCTGTAATGCTTTCCTGCTCAGTCCTATCCTGAATGACATTGCCTCGAGCCTTTCGGTTTCGGTAGCACAAATAGCCAGAGCCATTGCGGCTTATGGTGGGGCTACCGCACTTTCCTCGTTATTCCTGGCTCCCTATGCCGCTATGATTGGTGTAACAAGGTCTATGCGTTATGCCGCAATGCTGATGGTGATGGGTATAGTGCTGAGTGCGGGCGCTACGACAGGGGGGATGCTTATTCTTGCTCAAGCGTTGACTGGGATTGCCGCGGGGCTGATGTTACCGGCGACTTATGCCATTACAGCGTATGTCGCGCCAGAGGGGGGCTCGTCGGCTGCCCTCGGTAAGGTAATCGCGGGGTGGTCGCTGGCGATGGTGGCGGGCGTCCCCCTTTCTGCCGCCATTTCTGACATGGCAAACTGGCGTATTGCATATGGCATTCTGGCTATAATGGGGGGGGTATTTTTATTCTTCAGCATAAAACTTCCTGAAATAGATACATCAGATGAGAGATCAGGGTTTTCATTTTATGCGTATCGCTCGAACCCCGAAATATTGATTGTTTTTTTGATTACTTTGCTTTACATGACATCATTTTATGGGGTGTACTCGTTTATTGGTACCTTTACCAGAAACAATTTTAATGATAACGCTACGTTAGCCAGTGGAGTTACCATGTTTTATGGTGTGGGTTTCGGTCTGGCAAGTATAAAATCAGGTTTAATTGATCGCTATAGTCCTAAGTCGATAGCCTGGTTAATATTTGTCGCTATATCTTTGGTGTACTTTGCTATCTCTCAGAATAGTTCTAGTTTGTTTTTTCTGTTTATGATCTGTTTGATTTGGGGTGGGGTTAATAATTTTGGGTTGAATGTTATTGTTAGCATGATAATACAACTTAGTCCTGGATGTAAGACGACCTCATTAGGTATTTATAGTGCCTTATCATATGGAGGGGCGATGATCGGCAGTTTTTTATATGGGTATATATTTAATCAGTGGGGTTTTTCTGTTACTGCTATTGTTTCGTTAATTCTGTGTCTTATATCGGCATTACTTGCCTGGGTTAACGTAAACTATGTCGGAAAGGCACGAAGTCACGGTGTAAAAAAACAGAAAAATTGAGAACCTATCTTAGTGCTATACTTGCTCTGTCAATAATGGTGAGCAATGATGAAGGAGCCAATATGAATAAAATTGATAATACTCAGCACGATAGTGAGATTATCCGTAATTTTGGCTTTCCTTCGGCAGATGTGATCGCGGACTCTACCCTTTCTGGGTGGCGAAGCCTCTTTACGGTGTTGCATAAACAGCGACTCGATACTGATGAGTGTCAACGACCTGCCACGGCACAGCATCAATTGGTACTGTATTGTGGCGGAACAGAAAGCGGTGAAGTGAGTTTTAATCAGGAGTCATGGAAAAAATATACTAAAAGGAAAAATGAGTGGTATATAGCTCCTGCAGGTGGTTCAGGAAGCGTTTGGCGCTGGAAAAATATGACGGAGACAGACCAGGACTCGTATATTTTTCGCATCCTGCTGTCAGCGCAATCTTTGGCTGATGCGGCTTTACAGCTGAATGCCGACTCTTCGATAAATTTAATCCCGCGAATCGGTATTGTCGATGATTTTATGTTACAGCTTGCCCGGCAGCTTCGGGACGAAATGATAGCGCCTAGCCTCTATGGCTGTTCGTATGGAGAGGCATTATCAGCGGTACTGTCGATACATATCTTAAAAAATCACGCAGAGCTTAAGACGATTGAGGTACCCGGAAACGGTTCTTTATCCATGCAGAAAAGGGAGCTTGTGCGAGAATATATTGCAGAAAACCTGGATGGTGTGTTGTCGTTGGATGAGATGGCTGCACTTGTATCACTCAGTAAGTTTCATTTCTCAAGATTATTTAAAAACACGTTTGGTATGGCCCCTTACCGTTATATATATAATGCCAGGATGAACCTGCTTGCCAGATTGCTGGCCGATAGCGATGAGCCATTATATTCCCTGGCCGATAAAGTCGGATTTAGTTATAGCACCAATTTGATCAGGGCATTTAGGCGATTTAAAGGCGTGACGCCAATGGAATATCGTAAAGCGATAAGGGGATGATATTAGGTAAACAGACATTGATATGATAATCAAAGGGGCCGCAGCCCCTGAGCTTAACGATGGCGATAGTGCTCTTGCGGGCCGCCGTGGCCGCCGCCGTGCGGGCCACCGTCGCCATGGGGGCCGAAACAGCAGGCGCTCAACAGGGTGGTGAGCAGGGCAGCGCCGACCAGGGCGATAATACGTTTGGTCATAATCATTTTCCGGGTTACAAGGTGCAGTGATTATAAATAACCGCCGGCCGCAGCGTCCGTCAGTAAATCGTTAAGCGCTGTTAGCAGTCATATTTCCGTTGACTCTGGCAGCGTAATGTCAGTATTGCGTAAAGATGCCGAAAACAATCTGCAAATAGGCATCGGTGAGATAGTCGGGAAATAGTCACCTTGCTATAACGGCGCCTGCTTCAAATAACCCGAGACTATTACATGAATAAAATGTTGTTGCTGATGTGCCTGCTGCTGCCGGTGGCGGCGCAGGCGGAGGTGTTTATCGATATCAATGTGCCCGGCGTGTCGCTGCATCTGGGCGATCGGGATCATCGCGGTTACTACTGGGATGGCTACGACTGGCGTCCGCCGCAGTGGTGGCATGCGCATCAGGGGCGCGGCATCGGCGAACGTAACGACCGTGGATATTACTGGGACGGCGGCCGCTGGCAGCCTCCGGCGCAGCATGGGGAAGGCCGCCGCGGCGATGCACACCACGCTGACGACGACCGCAGCCATCATGACGGGCATCCGCATGCTGATCACGAGCAATCGCATGAAAGCAACGATCGTCATGATGGTGGTCACGGCGCGCAGGATAGCGGTAAACCGTACCCAAAACGGGGCGATGAGCATCGCTGATCGCTTACCGCTTACGCAGTTATCCGTGCTCGCCCTTTGAACGGCAGGGCGAGCTGGCTGCCATTTTCCCCTCCGCGATGCGACAAAGGCTTTCCCTGACGTCGTTAACCCCCTAATATTTAACTACAGATGTTAACGATCCGGCCGGCTTCTTCGGCCCACAGGGAATTGCCGCGTTTATGCCAACCAGCCAGACTTTCACGCTTTTACTGAAAAACCAGCGCCGGCGCGATAAGCGCTATCTGTCACTGTTGGCATTGGGCGTGGCGGTGGCGCTGGTGTTCAGCCTGAGCGCCGGCGATCTCTGGCTGTGGCCGAACCAGTGGTTTGGCGACGCCGGCCGGCTGTTTGTCTGGCAGTTGCGTCTGCCGCGCGCGCTGGCGGTGATGCTGGTAGGCGCCAGCCTGGCGGTGGCCGGTGCGGTAATGCAGGCGCTGTTTGAAAATCCGCTGGCGGAACCGGGGCTGCTGGGCGTCGCCAACGGTGCCGGCGTGGCCCTGGTGCTGACGATTCTTCTGAGCCACGGGCTGCTGCCGGTGGCGTGGATGAGCCTCAGCGCGATTATCGGCGCGCTGGCGATGACCTTGTTACTGCTCGGGTTTGCCCGCCGGCGACGTCTGACCAATACGCGCCTGCTGCTGGTGGGGGTGGCTTTGGGCATCGTCTGCAGCGCCGTTATGACCTGGGCGGTCTATTTCAGCTCCAGCCTGGATCTGCGCCAGCTGATGTACTGGATGATGGGCGGTTTTGGCGGCGTCGACTGGCGGCAAAAATGGCTGATTGTGGCGCTGTTGCCGGTGGTGCTGTGGCTGTGCCGGCAGGGTAAGGCGCTCAACCTGATGACGCTGGGGGAAACTCAGGCGCGTCAGCTGGGCCTGCCGCTGCACCTGTGGCGCAACCTGCTGGTATTGGCCGTCGGCTGGTTAGTGGGCGTCAGCGTGGCGCTGGCGGGGGTGATCGGCTTTGTCGGTCTGGTGATCCCGCATATGCTGCGGCTGAGCGGCCTGACCGATCAGCGTTACCTGCTGCCCGGCTGCGCGCTGGCCGGCGCCGGCGTGCTGTTGGCCGCCGATGTGGTGGCGCGTATCACGCTGCTGTCGGCGGAGCTGCCGATCGGCGTGGTAACCGCCACCCTCGGCGCGCCGCTGTTTATCTGGCTACTGACCCGGGTGAAGGCGTAAGCTGGCTGTGGCAGGCATCCGGCGCAGGCGCCGGACTTTTACCGATGACGACTCTCAAACTCACAGGATAACGATGATGACACAGGCTATTTATGACATTCCGCTGACCACGATCGACAACCGCCAGACCACGCTGCAGGCGTATCAGGGCGATGTGCTGCTGGTGGTCAATGTGGCTTCAGAATGCGGGTTGACCAAACAGTATGCAGGTCTGGAAAAACTGTATGAAACGTATCGTCAGCAGGGGCTGACGGTGCTGGGCTTCCCGTGCAATCAGTTCCTGGCGCAGGAGCCGGGCAGCAATGAGCAGATTCAGGCATTTTGCCGCACCAATTTTGGCGTGCAGTTCCCGCTGTTTAGCAAGATCGAGGTGAACGGCGCCAACCGTCACCCGCTGTATCAGGCGCTGATCGCCGCGCAGCCTGCTGCGCTGGCGCCGCAGGGCAGCGAATTTATGGCGCGACGCATCAGTAAGGATCAGGGGCCGAAACAGCCCGGCGATATCCTGTGGAACTTCGAAAAGTTCCTGATTGGCCGTGACGGCCAGGTGATCCAGCGCTTTGCCCCGGATATGACGCCGGAAGATCCGCTGCTGACGGCGGCGGTGGAGCGGGCGCTGAGCCGTTAAGGGATATGGAGACGATGCTGCAGCTTAGCCAGGTCGGGGTTACGGGGCGCCTGGCCCCGTTTAGCGCGCAGATCGCGGCAGGGCTGCAGGTGCATCTGATCGGCCCGAACGGTGCCGGCAAGAGCAGCCTGCTGGCGCGCCTGGCGGGGCTGTTGCCGGGGGACGGAACGATCGCGCTGGACGGGCGGCCGCTGGACGACTATCAGGCCGGTGAGCTGGCACGGCGGCGTGCCTATCTGAGCCAGCAACAGCCGCCGGCGGCGCTGATGCCGGTATTCCAGTACCTGGCTCTGCACCAGCCGGTGGGCGCAGCGGCGCAGGCGGTGGAAAACGCCATGCTTTACCTGTGTCAGAGCCTGAAGCTGACCGATAAGCTGTCGCGCATGTTGCAGCAGCTTTCCGGCGGCGAGTGGCAGCGGGTGCGGCTGGCGGCGGCGCTGCTGCAGGTATGGCCCAGCATTAATCCGCACAGCCGGCTGTTATTGCTGGATGAACCGACCAGCGCGCTCGACGTGGCGCAAAAAGTGGCGCTGGATCGCCTGTTGCATGAGTTCTGCCGCAGCGGGCGCAGCGCGCTGGTGTGCGCGCACGACCTCAACCATACGTTACAGCAGGCAGATCGCGTCTGGCTGCTGCAGGCCGGGCAGGTGGTCAGGCAGGGCGTAACCCATGAGGTGATGGAGCCGGCTCTGTTGTCACAGATTTATGAGGTGGATTTTCATATGCAGTCGACGGGCAATCAGCGCTGGATTATGACTACCACCGCCTAAGCGTTTTATACGCGCAGGATAAGTAAACGGAATATAAACAAACTTCATAAAATAGCCGGCTAAATACCGGCATCTCGTGCTGATATATTTGAGTTAAATTCGACCGCTCCCTTGAAAAACACACTTCAAGTGCTAGGCTTAATATAAGTTCACTTATTTTAAGATATAATTGTTAATAATTATAACTTATTGCTTTTTGGTGGATTTATTCTATTCCTCACGGCGATTCCGCCGTCAAAACTTCTGCAGAAAATGAATTTCATCTTAAGGTTTAGTTAAGCTTGCCGCCGTACATTGACCATGGAACAACCGGGAACGACTTTCTCCGGCGTTTACTATCCGTTAAATAAAAGCGCCTTACATTGTAATTGAAATCACGTTCGCAATCTTTGAGGTTTACTATGGATCAATTCTTGCCTTTCTCTCGCCCGGCAATTGGCGATGAAGAAATTGCGGCGGTAGGCAAGGTGCTGACATCCGGTTGGATCACTACCGGGCCGCAAAACCAGCAGCTGGAAGCGGACTTTTGCCGCACCTTTGGCTGCCGGCACGCGGTGGCGGTCAGTTCAGCTACGGCAGGCATGCATATTACGTTAATGGCGCTGGGTATCGGCCTGGGCGACGAGGTGATTACTCCGTCGCAAACCTGGGTGTCCACCCTTAATATGATCGAGTTACTGGGCGCGACGCCGGTCATGATTGACGTTGACCGCGAGACGCTGATGGTCAGCGCTGCCGATGTGGAAGCCGCGATAACCTCCCGCACCAAAGCCATTATTCCGGTGCATTATGCCGGCGCGCCACTGCCTCTGGATGCGCTGCGCGACGTTGCCCGCCGTCACCGGCTGCCGCTGATTGAAGACGCCGCACACGCGGTAGGCGCCCGCTATCAGGATGAGTGGATCGGCGCGCGCGGCACGGCGATTTTCTCCTTCCATGCGATAAAAAACCTGACCTGCGCCGAAGGCGGACTGATCGCCACCGACGATGCGGAACTGGCCGAGCGCGTACGGCGCCTGAAGTTTCACGGCCTGGGCGTGGATGCGTTCGACCGCCAGACTCAGGGGCGCACGCCGCAGGCGGAGGTGGTGGAGCCCGGCTACAAATACAACCTGTCCGACATTCATGCGGCGATCGCCGTGGTGCAGCTGGCGCGTCTGCCGCAGCTGAACGCACGCCGCAAGGCGCTGGCCGAACGCTATCTGCAGGCGCTGCAGGGGTCGCCGTTCCAGCCGCTGGGGCTGCCGGATTATCCGCACGATCACGCCTGGCACCTGTTTATGGTACGGGTGGACGCCGAGCGCTGTGGGTGCGACCGCGATACGCTGATGGAGCGTCTGAAGGCGCAGGGCATCGGCAGCGGGCTGCATTTCCGCGCCGCCCATACGCAAAAATTCTACCGTGAGCGTTATCCGCAGCTGAGTCTGCCGCATACCGAATGGAACTCGGCGCGGCTGTGCACGCTGCCGCTGTTCCCGGATATGAGCGAGGCGGACGTCGACCGCGTGGTCGGTGCGCTGTTCAGTGTACTGGAGGCGTCACGTGTCGCAGATTGAACCGATCAACAAAGTCTCGATCGTCATTCCGGTCTATAACGAGCAGGAAAGCCTGCCGGCGCTGCTGGAACGCACCATGGCGGCCTGTCATCAGCTGACGCAGGCGTATGAAATCATTCTGGTGGATGACGGCAGCAGCGATGACTCCGCCGATATGCTGAGTGCGGCGGCCGAACGGCCAGGCAGCCATGTCATCGCCGTGCTGCTGAACCGCAACTACGGCCAGCATTCGGCGATTATGGCCGGTTTTAATCAGGTGAGCGGCGATCTGGTGATCACGCTGGACGCCGACCTGCAAAACCCGCCGGAAGAGATCCCACGGCTGGTCAGCGTCGCGGAGCAGGGGTACGACGTGGTGGGCACCGTGCGCGCCAACCGGCAGGACTCCTGGTTCCGTAAAAGCGCCTCCAAAGTGATCAATATGATGATCCAACGCGCCACCGGTAAATCGATGGGCGATTACGGCTGCATGCTGCGCGCCTATCGGCGCCATATCGTCGAGGCGATGCTGCACTGCCACGAGCGCAGCACCTTTATCCCGATTCTGGCGAACACCTTTGCCCGCCGCACCACTGAAATCGACGTCCGGCACGCCGAGCGCGAATTCGGCGACTCCAAGTACAGCCTGATGAAGCTGATCAATCTGATGTATGACCTGATCACCTGTCTGACCACCACGCCGCTGCGTCTGCTCAGCGTGGTCGGCAGCGTGGTGGCGCTGTGCGGATTTGTGCTGGCGCTGCTGCTGATCGTCCTGCGTTTGATATTGGGGCCGGAGTGGGCCGAAGGCGGGGTATTCACGTTATTTGCCGTCCTGTTCAGCTTTATTGGCGCCCAGTTCGTCGGCATGGGACTGCTCGGCGAGTATATCGGGCGCATCTACACCGATGTGCGTGCTCGCCCGCGTTATTTTGTTCAGAAAGTGGTCGGCAAACAGCCTGACCAAGAGACTCAGGAAGAAGAATGATGAAAGCGATTGTATTTGCTTACCATGATATTGGCTGCGCCGGTCTGCAGGCGCTGAGCAACGCGGGTTACGACATCCAGGCGGTATTTACCCATACCGACCAACCCGGTGAAAACCAGTTTTTCTCTTCGGTAGCGCGTCTGGGGGCCGACATGGGCCTGCCGGTATACGCGCCGGAAGACGTGAACCACCCGCTGTGGGTCGAACGCATCCGCGAACTGCAGCCGGAGATTATTTTTTCGTTCTACTACCGTAACCTGCTGAGTGACGACGTGCTGTCGCTGGCTCCGCTGGGCGGTTTCAACCTGCACGGTTCGCTGCTGCCGCGCTACCGCGGCCGCGCGCCGGTGAACTGGGTGCTGGTTAACGGTGAAAGCGAAACCGGCGTTACGCTGCATAAAATGGTTAAACGGCCGGACGCCGGCGATATCGTCGGCCAACAGCGCGTGGCGATTGCCGGCGATGACACCGCGCTGACGCTGCATAAGAAAGTGCTGGCGGCGGCGTCGCAGCTGCTGGAAGAACAGCTGCCGAAGCTGAAAAACGGCAGCGCAACCTTCAGCCCGCAGGATGAATCCCAGGCCAGCTATTTTGGCCGCCGCAGCGCCGCCGACGGCGAAATTCAGTGGCACCGCAGCGCCGACGCCATCCATAACCTGGTGCGGGCGGTGACCGAACCTTATCCCGGCGCGTTCAGCTATCTGGGGCAGCGCAAACTGATTGTCTGGCGCTCGCGTCCGCTGGCGATTGCGCATGACAAACAGCCGGGCACGGTGCTCAGCGCTTCGCCGCTGGTGGTGGCCTGCGGCGAAGGCGCGCTGGAAATTATCGCCGGGCAGAATGAGGCCGGTCTGTACGTGCAGGGCAGCCGGCTGGCGCAGGAGATGGGCATTGTGGCCGATGTTCGCCTGCTGGCCAAGCCGCAGTCGGCGCTGAAGCGCCGCACCCGCGTGTTGATCCTGGGCGTGAACGGGTTTATCGGCAACCATCTGACTGAACGGCTGCTGCGGGAAGATCGCTATGAAATTTACGGGCTGGATATCGGTTCCGATGCCATCAGCCGTTTTCTGGACAATCCGCGCTTCCACTTTGTCGAGGGCGATATCAGCATTCATTCTGAGTGGATTGAGTATCACATCAAGAAATGCGACGTGGTGCTGCCGCTGGTGGCGATCGCCACGCCGATCGAATACACCCGTAACCCGCTGCGGGTGTTCGAACTGGATTTTGAAGAAAACCTGAAGATCGTGCGCGACTGCGTGAAGTACAACAAACGTATTATCTTCCCGTCGACGTCGGAAGTGTACGGCATGTGCGACGACCAGGCGTTCGACGAAGATCATTCCCGCCTGATCGTCGGGCCGATCAACAAACAGCGCTGGATCTACTCGGTATCCAAACAGCTGCTGGATCGGGTGATCTGGGCCTATGGCGCCAAAGAGGGGCTGAAGTTCACGCTGTTCCGGCCGTTCAACTGGATGGGGCCACGGCTGGACAACCTGGACGCCGCACGCATCGGCTCATCGCGCGCCATCACCCAGCTGATCCTGAACCTGGTGGAAGGCTCGCCGATCAAACTGATGGACGGCGGGGCGCAGAAGCGCTGCTTTACCGATATCAACGACGGGGTTGAGGCGCTGTACCGCATTATTGAAAACCGAGGCGGCGCGTGCGACGGCCAGATCGTCAATATCGGCAACCCTACCAATGAGGCGAGCATTCGCGAACTGGCGGAGATGCTGCTGGCCAGCTTTAACGACCACCCGCTGCGCGACCGTTTCCCGCCGTTTGCCGGCTTTAAAAACGTCGAGAGCAGCAGCTATTACGGCCAGGGGTACCAGGATGTGGAGCACCGCAAGCCGAGCATCCGCAACGCCCGTCGCCTGCTGGACTGGCAGCCGACCATCGCCATGCAGCAGACCGTTGCCGAGACGCTGGACTACTTCCTGCGCGCCACCGTGCAGGAAAGTGAGGAGGCATGAAAAAAGTCGGCCTGCGGGTGGATGTAGACACCTTCAGCGGCACCCGGGACGGCGTGCCGCGCTTACTGGCGCTGTTCGACAGGTACGCTATCCGCGCCAGTTTCTTCTTCAGCGTCGGGCCGGACAATATGGGGCGCCATCTGTGGCGCCTGCTGCGGCCGCAGTTTCTGTGGAAGATGCTGCGCTCCAACGCCGCCTCGCTCTACGGCTGGGATATTTTACTGGCGGGCACCGCCTGGCCCGGCCGCCATATTGCGCGCCGGCTGGCGCCGCTGATGAAACAGACCGCTGATGCCGGCCATGAGGTCGGGCTGCACGCCTGGGATCATCAGGGCTGGCAGGCCAACGCCGGGCGCTGGTCCGAGGCGCAGCTGGCGCGGCAGATCCAACTGGGCGTCGATGCGCTGAGCGCTGCCGCCGGCCAGCCGGTGCGTTGTTCGGCGGTCGCCGGCTGGCGCGCCGATCGGCGCGTGCTGGCGGTGAAAGAGCGTTTTGCTTTTGACTACAACAGCGACTGCCGCGGTACGCATCCGTTCCGGCCGCGGCTTGATGACGGCAGTTTGGGCACGGTGCAGATTCCGGTCACGCTGCCGACCTTTGATGAAGTGATTGGTCGTGAAGTCAGCATGACGGATTTCAATGACTATATTCTGCGGGCGATAGCGCAAGACGCCGGCGTGCCGGTTTATACCATCCACACCGAAGTGGAAGGCATGTCGCAGGCGGCGATGTTTGAGCAGCTACTGCAGCGGGCGCAGCAGCAGGGCATTGAATTCTGCCCGCTGAGCGTGCTGTTGCCGGCTGATTTGTCGTCGCTGCCGCCGGGCGATATTGAACGCGGGCCTTTTCCCGGCCGTGAAGGCTGGCTGGGCCGCCAAACCGACGTGAAGGACGTTGCATGAAGTCGTTAAAAAACGCCTGGGCCATCGTTGCATCGCTGTTTTTTGTGCTGGCGTATCTGCTGCCGCTCAACGGCCGCCTGCTGTGGCAGCCGGATGAAACCCGCTATGCGGAGATCAGCCGCGAGATGCTGCAGCGCGGCGACTGGGTCGTGCCGCATCTGCTGGGCCTGCGCTATTTTGAAAAGCCGGTAGCGGGTTACTGGATCAATAACATCAGTCAGTGGCTGTTTGGCGACAGCAACTTCGCCGTGCGTTTTGGTGCGGTATTTTGCAGCGGCGTCAGCGCGCTGCTGGTGTTTGCTCTGGCGATGCTGATGTGGCGCAACGCGCGCCGCGCCGGGCTGGCGGCGCTGATTTTCCTGTCGATGGTGCTGGTGTTCAGCATCGGCACCTACAGCGTGCTCGACCCGATGATCGCGTTATGGATGACGGCGGCGATGGTCAGTTATTACCTGGCCCTGCAGGCCGTCTCGGTCAGGGGCAAGCTGGGCGCTTACGCGCTGCTCGGTCTGGCCTGCGGCATGGGGTTTATGACCAAAGGCTTTCTGGCGTTGGCGGTGCCGGTGATCGCCGTGCTGCCGATCGCCATTACGCAGCGGCGCTGGCGCGATCTGTTGATCTACGGCCCGCTGGCGATTGTCACGGCGGCATTGCTCAGCCTGCCGTGGGCGCAGGCGATCGCTCAGCGCGAGCCGGACTTCTGGCGCTATTTCTTCTGGGTGGAGCATATCCAGCGTTTTGCGGAGAATGATGCCCAACATAAAGCGCCGTTCTGGTATTACCTGCCGGTGCTGATGGCCGGCGTACTGCCGTGGCTGGCGCTGCTGCCGGGGGCGTTGTTCAAAGGCTGGCGCGAGCGCGCCGCGCGGCCGGAGCTGTTCTTCCTGCTCAGTTGGGTACTGATGCCGCTGCTGTTTTTCAGCATCGCCAAAGGCAAACTGCCGACCTATATTCTGCCCTGCATGGCGCCGCTGGCGCTGCTGATCGCGGACTATGCCGAAGCGCGGCTGAGCGCGCTGCGCAGCCGGGTATTCAGGATTAATGCGCTGCTTAACGGTCTGTTCGGCGCGCTGGGGCTGCTCGCGCTGTTGCTGCTTGGCAGCGGTCTGCTGCCGGGCACGCCGCTGTTCGGCCCACACGAGGGGATAAAGCTGGCGCTGGGGGCGACGGCGTTTGCCGGTTGGCTGCTGTTTGCCGTGCTGTCGCTGGGCGAGGGCGGCCGGCGTTGGACGTGGGCAGCCGCTTGTCCGCTGCTGCTGTGCCTGCTGATCGGTTATGCCATTCCGCAGCAGGTGATCGACGCCAAACAGCCGCAGAACTTTATCCGCACCAATCAGACGCTGCTGGCGCACAGCCGCTACGTACTGAGCGACAGCGTGGGGCTGGCTGCCGGCCTCTCCTGGCAGTTAAAGCGCGGCGACGTGCTGATGTACAACGAACAGGGTGAGGTGGGGTATGGGCTGGGCTATGCGGATGCGCACGACCGGTTTATCAGCGAGGGCGAGTTCGCGTCATGGCTGGCGCAGGCGCGCCGGCAGGGCAACGTGGCACTGGCGCTGCAGCTGTCGCGCGGGGAGAGCCTGTCCGATCGGCTGCCGCCGCCGGATAAGATGCAGCGCATGAACCGCTACGTTTTGTACTGGTATCAGCAGCAGCCATGAGCGGCTACCTGCTGGTCTTACTGGCGTGTCTGCTGACCTGCGGTGGGCAGCTGTGTCAGAAACAGGCGGCGCGCGGCTGGCGCTTACCTGCCAGGGTGCGCCGTCGCTACCTGCTGCGCTGGCTGGCGCTGGCGTTGACGCTGCTGGCGGCGGGGATGGCGGTATGGCTGGCGGTATTGCAGCGGCTGCCGCTCAGCCAGGCTTATCCGATGCTCAGCCTCAATTTCGTGCTGGTGACGCTGGCGTCCCGCCTGCTGTTTAAGGAGTCGATCGCGCCGCGTCACTGGTGCGGCGTCGTCGCCATCGTTGTGGGGATCCTGCTGATGAGCGCGCCGTTATGAGAAAGGGCTACATCTGGGGCATCGCCAGCGTGCTGCTGGTCAGCGCCGCGCAGCTGCTGATGAAGTGGGGCATGGTGCAGTTGCCGCCGCTGTCGCTGCATAGTCTGGCGCTGCCGGCGGCGGGAAGCCTGCCGGCGCTGCTGGCGGTGGCATTCGGCATCGCCGGCTACGGGTTGTCGATGCTGTGCTGGCTGATGGCGCTGCGCACCCTGGCGCTGAGCCGCGCCTATCCGTTGCTGGGCGTCAGTTATGTGCTGGTGTATCTGGCGGCGGTGGCGTTGCCGTGGTTTAACGAATCCGCCAGTTGGTTAAAAAGTCTGGGTACGCTGCTGATACTGCTGGGGGTGTGGCTGATAGCGCGGCAGGATGCCCGGAAGCGCTAAAAATTGGTGCCATATCAGAATTATCCCGGTTGAAACTTGCCTTTTTTCCATCGGCGAGGATAAATTACCCGCATAGCGCCGTGACTTCCCGCCGCGCGGGCGATGCGGCAACGTATGCAAGCAAGGGATGATAACAATGCGTACCTGGTTCTTATTGCTCAGCCTGGTGCTGGCCGGCTGCAGCAGCCATGCGCCGCCGCCGAGCGGCCGGCTGGCGGATTCCATCGTGGTGGTGGCGCAGCTGAATGAACAGCTGCGTCAGTGGCACGGCACGCCTTACCGTTACGGCGGGCTGGACCGCGGCGGCGTTGACTGCTCCGGCTTTGTCTATCGCACTTTCCGCGACCGCTTTGACATGCAGCTGCCGCGCTCGACGGAAGACCAAACCTCGCTCGGCAGTAAAGTCTCGCGCGATGAACTGATGCCGGGCGATCTGGTGTTCTTCAAAACCGGCCACGGGGAAAACGGCCTGCACGTCGGGATTTATGACACCAACGATCAGTTTATCCATGCTTCCACCAGCCGCGGGGTGATCCGCTCCTCGCTGAATAACGTCTACTGGAAAAAGGTGTACTGGCAGGCGCGCCGCATCTAGGCGCCCGCTTTTTTCGGTAAGCGAAAATGTTGTATTCCGTTATCATACCGGCATGATGTTCTGACCGGTAACTGTGATGACAGCCCTGCGCGTATTGATTTCCGATTCTTACGATCCCTGGTTCAATCTGGCGGTGGAAGAGTGCATCTTCCGCGAGATGAGCACGCAAAAAATCCTGTTTCTGTGGCGCAATGCGGAAACGGTGGTGATAGGCCAATCGCAAAACCCGTGGAAAGAGTGCAACACCCGCCGTATGGAACAGGACGGCATTCGGCTGGCGCGCCGCAGCAGCGGCGGCGGGGCGGTATTCCACGATTTGGGCAATACCTGTTTTACCTTTATGGCTGGCAAGCCGGGCTATGATAAAAGCGTGTCAACGCAGATTATCCTGCAGGCGCTGGCGACGCTGGGCATCCGTGCGACGGCTTCTGGGCGCAACGATCTGGTGATCGACACCGCCGAGGGCACGCGCAAAATCTCCGGTTCCGCCTACCGCGAAACACCGGATCGCGGCTTTCACCACGGCACGCTGCTGCTGAATGCCGATCTGAACCGCCTGGCGGACTACCTGAACCCCGATGAGAAAAAACTGCAGGCCAAGGGCATTACCTCAGTGCGTTCACGGGTGGCCAATCTGGCGGAGTTTTTGCCGACGATCACCCATCAGCAGGTGTGCGACGCCATCGTGCAGGCGTTTTTCGCCTACTACGGCGGCAGCGCTGTGGCGGAGGTGATCTCGCCCGACGTGTATCCCGACCTGCCTAATTTTGCCGAACAGTTTGCCAAACAGAGCAGCTGGGCGTGGAATTTCGGCAAGGCGCCGGCCTTCAGCCACCTGCTGAACGAGCGTTTCAGCTGGGGCGGGGTGGATATCTTTTTTGACGTTGAGCAGGGCGCTATCAGCCGGTCGCAGATTTTTACCGACAGCCTGCAGCCGGCGGCGCTGCAGCGGCTGGCCGAGCTGCTGGTGGGCTGCGCCTACCGCAGCGATGCGGTGGCGGCGTGCTGTCGGCAACTGATTGATGAATATCCGGCCCAGCGGACGGAGCTGGCGGAACTGTGCCGCTGGCTCAGCGAAACCATCAAATAACCGTCGCGCTGAGCGGACGGCAGCGGATATTTTTCGTCGCCGTCCGGTATTCCCCGCCTGTTGCCCGTTCAATATCGGCAAATGAGGGCAGGCATTTTTTCTGCCGTTCAATGCCGGGAATAACGCCGATAATTGCTGTCTAATCATATTGAATCCGATGTAACGCAAATCGGCGTGCGTGAAAAAATAAAAGATAAGATTTTTCTTGGTGTTCATTCATGTTTCTGCGTAATTAAAATAATTAAGTCAAATTGTTAGCATACTGCGATGCATTAAGTGAAAAAAGTGTGCGGCAGCTGGCTGTAAACTATTTTGTCTCTCAGTTTTATCTCATTTTTAAGTCGTGGGCGTGACTTTCTTATAGTTTAAAGCTATCAATCTAATACTTATTTATTGGTATTTGCATCGTTATTTCCGATTAATCTATCGGTGATTGATCGATAAAAATTATTGATATACGATGAGATGCTCGCCATTTTTATTCCGGCATTAAAATGAAAATCCAATTTGAAACTGACTTTACCATTCGCCATGTATTCCAGCCTGTCTATACCCTCAGCGGACGGCTGTTAGCGTTAGAAATTCAAAGCCGTTTCAATAGTCCGGACGGCGCCCTGGCGATGCCGGCGGAGATTGGCGTTAATTTATTGCAGCCAGCGCAGAAAGCAGCGTTATTTTATGAGCAACTCGGGGTGATAGAAGCCTATGCGGATTGGTTTATTGAGCATCAGGTATTATTAAGTATTAATATTGACGCCACGCTGGCGGCACTGTTGTTGCAGGATAATCAACTGTGTCAACGCCTGCGGCGGCAGCCGTTTATCGTAGTTGAAATCAGCGAGAGTTTTCCCCAGTTGTCGGCCGGAAAAAACAATGCGACCGTCCGCCGGCTCAGCGAATTGTTCACGCTCTGGCTGGATGATTTCGGCTCCGGTCAGGCTACGCTGACGCCGTTGTATGACGGTTTATTTACCTATGTAAAAATAGACAAACGTTTTTACTGGCGGCTGTTTTCACATCCGGGATCCGATACGGTGATGGATTCGCTGCTGAGAAATATCAATTTACTGTGTCAGGGTATTATCGTTGGCGGTATTGAAAAAAAAGCCTACTTTAATCATCTCGATCGCGCCGGTGTTTTAGGACTGCAGGGTTTTTTATGGCCGGCCGTTGGGGGAGAACAGTTGGATACCTTGTGCAAAGTTCCGCCAGAATTTATCGACGCTGATGCGCCGGATAATCATTAATCCTGAACGTATTTAATACTGCAGATATACCCTTATCAATAATGGGTGTAGGCGGCGTTAATTCTACGGCGCCGATACTTTCGCGGCGCCGGTAATTTGCCCGCTGGCGCTTGCCGCTCGCCGGAATGTCTTTCTCCTTGTAATTACTCCGTGTTAATCGACCGCCGCAGGCAGTAGAGTAGGCGGAGACCCGCGCACCGTTGCCTGAGGCGGCGGGGCGCGCCCAGTATTCACGGAGATCCTATGCCGCAGTTTGATAACGCTTATTACCGGCAACTGCCCGGTTTCTATACCGCCTTGACGCCCACCCCGCTGGAAGGCGCGCGCCTGCTGTACCACAGCGCGCCGCTGGCGCAGCAGCTGGGGCTGGATGACAGCTGGTTTACGGCGGAAAATACGCCGGTCTGGAGCGGAGAGCGACTGCTGCCGGGCATGCAGCCGCTGGCGCAGGTCTACAGCGGCCATCAGTTTGGCGTCTGGGCCGGGCAACTGGGCGACGGGCGCGGCATTTTGCTGGGGGAGCAGCGCCTGGCGGACGGTACGCATCTCGACTGGCACCTGAAGGGGGCCGGCCTGACGCCGTATTCCCGCATGGGCGACGGCCGTGCGGTGCTGCGCTCGGCAATCCGCGAGTTTCTGGCGTCGGAGGCGATGCATCATCTGGGTATCGCCACCACGCGCGCGCTGACGGTGGTAACCAGCGACCAGCCGGTCTACCGCGAGCAGGTAGAGCGCGGCGCGATGCTGCTGCGCGTGGCGGAAAGCCACGTGCGTTTCGGCCATTTCGAGCATTTCTACTACCGCCAGCAGCCGGAGCAGGTGCGGCAACTGGCCGATTTTGTCATTGAACGCCACTGGCCGCAGCTGGCCGAACGGCAGGATAAATACCTGCTCTGGTTCACCGACGTGGCGGAGCGCACCGCGCGGCTGATGGCGGACTGGCAGACGGTCGGTTTTGCTCACGGCGTGATGAATACCGACAATATGTCGATTCTCGGTCTGACCATCGACTACGGCCCTTACGGTTTCCTCGACGATTATCAGCCGGGTTATATCTGCAACCACTCGGATCATCAGGGGCGTTACGCCTTTGACAACCAGCCGGCGGTGGCGCTGTGGAACCTGCACCGTCTGGCGCAGGCGCTGTCGGAGTTGATGAGTCCAGAGCAGCTGCAGCAGGCGCTGGCGGCGTATGAGCCGGCGCTGATGCGCGCCTATGGCGAACGCATGCGCGCCAAGCTGGGCTTCTTCAGCCAGCAGCGGCAGGATAACGATCTGCTCACCGAGTTGCTGAGCCTGATGGCGCAGGAGGGACGCGACTATACCCGCACCTTCCGTCTGCTGAGCGAGGTGGAGCAGCAGCAGGCGCACTCGCCGCTGCGCGATGAGTTTATCGACCGTGCGGCGTTTGACGGCTGGTACCGCCGCTACCGCGAACGGCTGCAGCAGGAACAGGTGAGCGATGCGCAGCGCCGGCAGGCCATGCAGGCAGTGAACCCGAAACTGATCCTGCGTAACTACCTGGCGCAGGAGGCGATCGCGGCGGCAGAACAGGACGACGTCAGCAAGCTGGCGCATCTGCACCAGGCATTGCTGAAGCCGTATGACGACGATGCGCGCTATGACGCGCTGGCGGCGCTGCCGCCGGAGTGGGGCAAGCACCTGGAAATTTCCTGTTCCAGCTGACGCCGCCTCAGCGGCGCAGATACACCTGCGGCGTCGTGAATTCCGGATGAGTCATCACGCCGAGGTCTGCCTGATACCAGCGGGTGAGGGTTTCGGCCTGCAGCACCTCGGCCGGCGTACCGTCGGCCACCAGCCGCCCCTGATGCAGCAGCAGGATGCGATCGGCATACAGCGCCGCCAGATTGAGATCGTGCAGTACGCAGCACACCGCCAGCGGCTGCTGCCGCGTCAGGTCATGCAGTAGCCGCAACGTATGTTGCTGGTGGTATAAATCAAGCGCCGAGGTGGGTTCGTCAAGAAACAGCCAACGCGGCGACGGCTGCGGTTGCCACAGCTGCGCCAGCACCCGCGCCAGCTGCACCCGTTGCTGCTCGCCGCCGGAGAGCCGGCGGTAATCCCGCGACGCCAGACTGAGGCAGTCGGTCTGCGTCATCACCTCATGCACCGCCTGTGCCGCGTCGCGCATACCGTGCGGCGCACGTCCCATCGCCACCACGTCTTCGACGCTGAACGGGAAGGCCAGCTCGCTGTGCTGCCGCATCACCGCGCGCACTTTGGCCAGCCGGTCGGGCGTCCACTGTTCCAGCGGTCGCTCCAGCAGCCGGCACTCGCCGCAGTCCGGCTGCAGATAGCCGGTCAGCAGGCGCAGCAGGGTGGATTTGCCGGCCCCATTGGGGCCGATAATCGCCACCATTTCGCCGCTGGCGATGCTCAGCGACACATCATGAATCAGCCGGCGTTCGCCCAGGCGATAGCGCAACTGCTGCGCCGTCAGGCTGGCGGATTTAGCCACGGTTACGCTCCTGCTGGCGCATCACCAGCCATAAAAAATAGGGGCCGCCCAGCAGGCTGGTCATCAGGCCGACCGGCATCTCCGCAGGCGCCACCAGCGTGCGCGCCAGGGTATCGCTGACCAGCAGCAGGCAAGCGCCCCCCAGCGCCGAGGCGGGCAGCAGCCAGCGGTGATCGCCGCCGAGCCGCAGCCGCATCAGGTGCGGCACCACCAGGCCGATAAAGCCGATCACCCCGCTGACGGCGACCGCCGCGCCGGTCAGCAGGGCGCTGAGCAGCAGCAGCTGTAATTTAACCCGCGCCACGTTAACGCCCAGATAGTGCGCTTCTTCATCCCCCAACTGCAGCAGGTTGAGACGGCGCGCCTGCAGCAGCGTCAGCAGGCAGGCGGGCAGAATCAGCGAGGCCGCCACCGCCAGCGTCGGCCACTGCGACTGGTTCAGACTGCCCATCATCCATAGGGAGAACTGGCGCAGCTGCTGGTCGTTGCTGAGATAAGACAAGACGCCGATTGCCGCCATACACAGCGCGTTAATGGCGATGCCGGCCAGCAGCAGCCGCGACAGGCTGCCGTGGCCGCCGCGGCTGATGGCATAAATCAGCGCCGAGACCAGCAGGCTGCCGAGAAATGCCGCCAGCATCTGGCCGTACAGCGCCAACATCGCCGGCAGCGCGAGCGGCAGCACAATCGACAGCGCCACCAGCAGCGCGCCGCCGCTGCTGATCCCCAGCAGACTGGGGTCCGCCAGCGGGTTGCGGAACAGCCCCTGCATCACCGTGCCGGCCACCGCCAGCGCGCAGCCGATCAGCACCGCCAGCAGCACCCGCGGCAGGCGGATATTCAGCCAGATATGCCAGGCGGCATCGCCGAACGGCTGCTGCCACAGGGTGCGGAATGACAATGTCAGCGCGCCGTAGTTGGCGGCAATCAGCGACAGCATGGTCAGCAGAGCCAGCAGCGTCACCAGCGCCAGCCGTGGCGAACGGCGGCACGGCATTACGGCTGCTCCGCGGCGCGGCGCAGCTTAATCAGGGCGTCCGGCGTTTGCAGGCCGAACCCCAGCAGCGCCATATCGTCGACCACCAGCACGCGGCGTTTTTTCCCCGCCGGCGTCAGGGCGATGCCGGGCAGTTTCCACAGCTGTTCCACGCCGCCGAGGGTTTTCACGCCGTCGCGTCCCACCAGCAACAGGTCCGGCGCGCTGGCGATTACGCCTTCCTGCGACAGCGGCCGGTAGTGGCTGAATCCCTGCATCGCATTGCGCAGGCCGGCGGCGCGAATGGCGGCGTCGGCGGCGGTGTCCTGCCCGGCGGCCATTGGCGTCATGCCGCCGTGGCTCATGATAAACAGCACTTTTACCGGCAGCGGCCGGGTGTTGACCGCCGCCAACTGCTGGCGATAGCGCGCGATCAGCTGTTGTCCCTGCTGCCGACGATCCAGTGCGGCGGCCACGGCGGCGATTTTTTCGCTGACCGCTTCCGGCGCGTTGTCGGCCGGGATATGCACCACGCGCACGCCGCTGTCGGCCAGTTGGCGAAATACCAGCGCCGGCTGCGCCAGATCGCTGGTCAGCACCAGCGTCGGCTTCAGCGCCAGAATGCCTTCGGCGTTCAGCTGGCGCATGTAACCGACGTCCGGCAGCGCCTGCAGCGCGGCGGGGGAGAGGCTGGTGCTGTCGCGCGCCACCAGCCGATCGCCGGCGCCGAGTGCATAGACGATTTCACTGACGTCGCCGCCGATGGAGACGATGCGTTCCGCCGCCCCGGCCAGCGGCGTCATCAGCGCCGCGCACAGCGCCAGCGCGTGGGAGAATAAGCGCGTCATGCGGCGATGCCCCGCGGCTGCAGTGCGGCGATCTGCTCACGCCACAGGGTTTGTTCCGGCTGGCCCTCGCTGCGCTGGCCGTACAGCTGGGCGATCTGCGTGCCGTCGGCGGCGAACAGCTCCAGACTGGTGACGATGCCGTCTTTGGTCGGCTTACGGGTGATCCAGCTTTCGGCGATGGCCTCTTCGATCAGATGCAGGGTAAAGCGCCGGTTAAACACGTTCAGCCAGCCGTTTTGTGGCAGCAGGCGCTCAATCTGGCCGGTAAAGATCTGCACGCAGCCGCGGTTGCTGACGAAAATCATGATTTCGTTCTGCGCCTGTTGCGCGGCGTTCAGCAACTGCGCCAGCGCGCCGTTATCGACGCGGTAGGCCAGATCGTCGCCGACGGCGCGAAACGCCTGCTGACGACCGATCTGATGGCGGCTCAGCAGCTGGAAGAACTGGTGCACGTCGGTCATGGCGCGCCATTCACTGTCGATGCGCGCGGCGTCGGCGTCGCGGTTTTCCGTCCGGGCCGGCGTCGGCTGCAGCGCCAGCGGCGGGTTGTCCGGCGCGGCATGGCGTTCGACCAGCGCCAGCCAGGCGGTCAGATCGGTTTCATCGCTGCTGTACACCTTATGCAATGCATCGCCCTGATGATCGAAAAACTGGATGCTGTGGCGTACGCCGCGCTGGTTGCTTTCGCTCAGGCTGAAGGCGCTGGCCCACTGGCCGAGAAACAGCCGCAGGTCCAGTTCGCGCGGGTTGAGGATCAGCCCCGCGTGGCCGCTTAACTGCTGATTGCGGTAGCGTCCCATCTGTTCATGCACCGCATAGTCGTTGCGGGTGAGCGATTTGGTGACGCCGACCTGTTCCAGCTCGCCGAGCAGCGTACGGACGTCGGCCTGCAGACGGCGGGCGTCGTGGCCCACGCGGGCGTGGGTCAGTTCCGCTTCGCTGACGGCGAGCAGCGCCGCCAGATCGCGCGCGTATTTACCGGGGTGATCCTGTTTAGCTTGCAGATAGCGTGCATAGAGGTCGTTGTTCATGGTTATTCTCCTGTCGTTACCACTGATAGCTGACCAGCAGTTTGGCGTTACGTCCGTCCTGCGGAATGCCCTGCGGCGAGTAATATTCTTTATCGAAGGCGTTGCCCAGCACCACGGTGGTGGTCAGCCCCTGCAGTTCGGCGCTGCCTTTGTAGCTGAGGTAGAAATCGTTGACGCCGTAGCCGGCCTGCTCGGCAGTGCCGCTGGGCACGTGGGTCGAGCGTTGGGTCAAGGTGGCGACCCAGCCGGTGGAGAAACCGCTGGCGCCCAGCGGCACGTCCAGCACGCTGGTGACGGTGTCCGGGTTGATGCTGGCGATCCAGTCACCGCTGGTTTCATCTTTGCCGCGGGTGCGGTTATAGGCCAGATCCCAGCCGAACCAGCGGGTTTTATAGTTCAGCGCGGCGTCCCAGCCCCAGATTTTGGCGCGGTCGATATTGGTGGAGTAGGTGGTGCAGCTGATGCAGTAAGGCCCGCGCGGGCCGGCTCCGATATCCATGGTGACGGCGGTGGAGATATAGTCTTTGGCTTTGGTATCGAAATAGCTGGCCTTGAACTGCAGGCTGTCGTCGGCCAGCAGCAGGTCGTCGAAGCGCAGGCCGAAACCATACTCCTGGGTGGCGTTGGTCTCCGGCTTCAGATTCGGGTTCGGCACCCAGTTGTTGGTGATGGTGGTGGGGCCCATCGGAATCGAGAAGTGTTTGTCATCGTTGTACATTTCGCCCATGGTCGGCGCGCGGAACGCCTGCGAATAGGAGCCGAACAGCATCAGCCAGTCGGTGGGGGTTATGCTGACCGCCCCGCGTGATGACCATTTGTCCGCGTTGACGTCGTCGTAGCCGTCGCTGCTGCCTTTATAGTTGTCATAGCGCGTTCCGGCCAGAATCGATACCGGCAGATCGCGCAGGGTGATCTCATCCTGCAGCCAGGCGGAGGCGAAGTTGATCTTGGCCTGCGGGAAGCTCTCGGTGGCGCCGCCCGGCGTCTGCTCCTGCTTATACGCTTCGGTGCCGTAGGTGAACAGGTGCGCCGCCGCGCTGTCGCTGAACAGGCGGGTGCGGTTTTCCAGCTTGGCGCCGCGGGTGGTTTGCTTGCGCGCCTCGTCTTCACTGCCGTCGCGGTGGGCGTTGATCTGCACCTCGGAGTAGTACAGCTGCGCCTGTGCATCCAGCCAGCCTTGTCCTACCGGTTTGAGCTTATAGGTCAGCTGTCCGTCGCGCTGAATGGTGGAGCGATCGGTCTGCAGGTTGCTGGCGGAAGCGGCCGGCGTCTGCGGGTTTTTCGGCTCCTGCGCGCGGTTGTTGTAATAGCGGAAACTACCGCTCAGCGCCTGGTTTTCATCGATGGTCCAGGTGCCTTTGGCCAGCAGGTTATTGATGTTTTCATCGTTCGGCGCGTCAAAGCCGTTTCCCTGGCGCAGATTGCCGACGTCGCGGGTGCCGAACGACAGCAGACCGTCCAGATTGTCGCTTCTGCCGTAGGCGCTGGCGCCCATGCCGAGGCTGTGATCGCCGCTGGCGGCGCTGCCGTAAACCCGAAAGCCGGTATTGTGCCCCGGTAGCAGCAGGTCGGCGGTGTCGACGGTTTCATAGGAGATGACGCCGCCCAGCGCGCCGCTGCCGTACAGCAGGGCCGACGGGCCGCGCACCACTTCCACCCGCTTGATCAGCGCCGGATCGAGGAAGGTGCCGTTAAGATGGCCGGTATCGGTGCCCTGACGCACGCCGTCCACCAAGGTCAGCACGCCGCGGCGGTCATAGCCGCGCATCATAATATCCTGGCCGTTGCTGCGGCCGGTGCCGGTGACGGTGATGCCCGGCACCTGACGCAACAGGTCGCCGGCGGTGCCGGCGGTCTGCGCCTGCGGCGACGTGCCGTCGATCACCGTGACCATCATCGGCGCGCTGAAACTGCTGCGCTGGTTGCCGGTGGCGACTACCGTCAGGGTATCGTCGGTCGCTTTTTCCGAACCGGTGTCAGAAACGGGGCTGGTGTTGGCAAAAGCCACCGTAGGCAGGGCGCAGGCAATGGCCAGGCTCAGGGCGGACAGACGCCGCGGGGTGGCAAAAATAGCAGGCATAGTGCAACTCTCCGTATGTTTTACAACATATCAAATGATTTGCTGGCTGCCTGGATCGTGACGATCGGGGTGGCTGGCGTTGGGGCTGTAAGGTATTACTTGGTCAGGATCAGCTTGCCCGCTTTGGTCTGGCGCAGCTGATAGCGTTGGCCCTGATGCGTGATAATCGCGACGCCGTCACGGCCGAGCAATTGCCGGCTGTCATAGCTGGGTGGGGGGGCCGTTTCCTGCGCGGGAGCGGCAGGCGCGACGGGCGCCTCGTGCTGTTTATTATCCATAATTGCTGTCTGAAGAATAAAAGAGTTAATTGATAACGTTTATCATAGTGATAATCATTATCATGTGAACATTGGGTTACAGCAAGGAAAATTTGCTTACCGGCGGGATCGGGTTCTTAACGTGGGAAACCGGAGCGGGGAGACTGAACGGCGCGGGCGGTGGGTAAGGGATTCCGCCCGGCACGAGAGTTATTTCAGCAGCGTCTCGATACGCTCGAACAGGCGCTCCGGCTTAGTCAGCGGCGCAAAGCGCATCACGCGCTGGCCGTCGGCGGTGAGCAGGAATTTGGTGAAGTTCCATTTAATGCGCTGACTGCCCAGCAGCCCCGGCGCACGGCGCTTCAGTTCGTTAAACAGCGGATGGGCATCCGGCCCGTTGACCATGATCTTGGCGAACAGCGGAAAACTGACGCCGTAGTTCAGGCTGCAGAAGCTGGCGATGTCCTGTGCGCTGCCCGGCTCCTGTGCGCCGAACTGATTGCAGGGAAAGCCCATCACCACCAGGCCGCGATCGCGATAATAGCGCCACAGATTCTCCAGCCCGCGATACTGCGGGGTAAAACCGCATTTGCTGGCGGTATTCACCACCAGATAGGCGCGCGCCGGGAAGTCGGCCAGCGTTTTGGCTTCGCCCTGCAGCGTAGTGCAGGGAATGGATAATAGCGATGGGAGCATGCGGCGGATCCTGTCTCGGTAAATAACACCCCTAGTGTAGAGCAATCGCTGTTATCAGGTCACGGATTTGCCGCGCAACGGCAGACGCCGGGCGCCTGCCGTTTGGGCTTATTTCTGCATTAAATAGTCAAAGTTGCTCATCAGATTGCGGTAGTCGGGAATATGTTCGCTGAACAGTTTGCCCAGACCCTCGACATCGTTGCGCCAGTCACGGTGCAGCTCGCAGGCGACGCCGAACCAGTTCATCAGCTGCGCACCGGCCTGGGTCATGCGCTGCCAGGCGGCATCGCGGGTGATGGGGTTAAAGGTGCCGGAGGCGTCGGTCACCACAAACACCTCATAGCCCGCTTCAATCGCCGACAGCGCCGGGAACGCTACGCACACCTCGGTCACCACGCCGGCGATGATCAGCTGTTTTCTGCCGGTGGCTTCCACCGCCTTCACAAAGTCTTCATTATCCCAGGCGTTGATATTGCCGGGGCGGGCGATATAGGGTGCGTCGGCAAACTGCGCCTTCAGTTCAGGCACCAGCGGGCCGTTGGGGCCGGTTTCAAAGCTGGTGGTCAGGATGGTGGGTAACTTGAAGTAGCTGGCCAGGTCAGCCAGCGCCAGCACGTTGTTCTTGAATTTATCCGGATCGATATCGCGCACCAGAGATAGCAGCCCGGTTTGATGGTCGACCAACAGTACCGCCGCCTGGTCTTTATCCAATCTGACATAGGGTTTGCCCATGACTTACTCCTTAATTAAGACGATGATCGTACAAGGCGCCGGCGGCAATGCCGTCGGCATCGGGCGTGCGCAGCCTGCCGCACGCTGTCGACAACCTTAGCGTAGGCGAGTAACGGCAGGTAGCCAGGAAAATTAAGCCAGAGCGTTCTATGGCTGGAACGATGAGGCGGTAGCAGCCAGCTTACGCCGCACCGCGCTCAGGGTGCGGCGTCTGATCCAGCCGCTGGCCGGACGGATCAGCAGCCAGTAGCAGGCAAAGCGCGCTTTCACCTGCGGCGTGGGGCAGTAGACAAAGGTTTCGGTTCGTAGCCGCGTTTGGCCGATTTGATCTGCGACGACCTTAAAGCGCAGCACCAGTTTGGCGGCGTCGGGGTCGGCAAACTGAAGAAACTGCCGGGCGTCCTCCGGCCTGGGCAGAACCAGCGTTGGCCGCCAGAAACGGCCGGCCAGACCGAGGGAGAGTTCGTGGCTGTCCTGATGCAGCGGGGTGAAGCTGTCAAAGCCGAAGGGGCGGGCGGGCTTCGCGCGCCGGCGCAGCCTGTCCGGCAGTTGTCGCAGCGCCAGCAGGCGACGGATCAGCGGATCCTCCTGCATATCCAGCGCCTGCACCGCGTGAATAATGGCTTGTGGCGCGGCGTCGATCGGCGCTGACTGGTGCCTTTCGTAAAAGCTGAACGCCGGCAGAAACGGCGACGCGTCCTGCCAGTGCCTGCACGCCCGTGCGCTGATAAATCCCAACCATGCCATAAGCCGCTCTCCGTATTGTCTGTCTGCAATATAGCCGGCGTTGCGGCGTAATGACAGCGCATAAAAAAAGCCTCCGCATGCGGAGGCTTGAGTGTTGCCGTAGCCGGTCTGTTACGCCAGATCGAAGCGATCCAGGTTCATCACCTTGGTCCAGGCGGCGACGAAGTCGCGGACAAACTTCTCCTGACCGTCGCTGCTGGCGTACACTTCCGCCAGCGCGCGCAGCACCGAGTGGGAGCCGAACACCAGATCGGCGCGGGTACCGGTGTATTTCACCTCGCCGCTTTGACGGTCGCGACCTTCGTACAGCTCCGCGCTGGCATCGGTGGCCTGCCATTCGGTGCGCATATCCAGCAGATTGACGAAGAAGTCGTTGCTGAGTACGCCGACGCGATCGGTGAACACGCCGTGCTGGCTGCCGTCGAAGTTGGCGCCCAATACGCGCAGGCCGCCGACCAGTACGGTCATTTCCGGCGCGGTCAGCGTCAGCAGCTGCGCCCGGTCAATCAGCAGCTCTTCGGTGGTCGGGCCGTTCGGCGAACGGCGATAGTTGCGGAAGCCGTCGGCCAGCGGTTCAAGCAGGTTAAACGCTTCAACGTCGGTCTGATCCTGACGCGCATCGACGCGTCCTGGCGTGAACGGCACTCTGACCTGTACGCCCGCGGCGGCGGCGGCCTGCTCAATGCCCACCACGCCGGCCAGCACGATCACATCCGCCAGCGACGCTTTGCCGGAGGCCTGCTGAATCGCCTTCAGGGTCGGCAGCACGCTGACCGGAATGGCGTTGACTTCCCAGTCCCGCTGTGGCGCCAGCGCCAGCCGTGCGCCGTTGGCGCCGCCACGCTTATCGCCGCCGCGGAAGGTGGCGGCCGAGGCCCAGGCGACCGAGACCAGCTCGCTGACGCTGAGATCGGAGGCTTTGATCGCCGTCTTCAGGCTGTCGATATCGGCCGCGCTTGGCTGCTGTACCGCCTGCGGCAGCGGATCCTGCCAGATCAGATCTTCGCCCGGCACTTCCGGCCCCAGGTAGCGCGCTTTCGGCCCCATATCGCGGTGGGTCAGTTTGAACCAGGCGCGGGCGAAGGCTTCGTTAAACGCCTGCGGGTCGTTCAGGAAGCGACGCGAGATTTTCTCAAACTCAGGGTCGAGGCGCAGCGTCACGTCGGTTACCAGCATGGTCGGCTTACGCTTCACCCCCGGGTTGAACGGATCGGGAATAATTTCCGGTCCGTCTTTGGCTTCGAACTGGATGGCGCCGCCCGGGCTGCGCGTTTGTACCCACTCATATTTGAACAGGTTTTCGAAGAAATTATTGCTCCACTGGGTCGGCGTTTGCGACCAGACAACCTCCAGACCGGAGGTGATGGCGTCGGGGCCGGAGCCGCTGCCGTAGTTGCTGGCCCAGCCGAGACCCTGCCGCTCCAGCGGCGCCGCAGCTGGCTCCGGGCCGAGGTGGTCGCCGGACGCTGCGCCGTGGGTTTTACCCAGCGTATGGCCGCCGGCGAGCAGCGCGACGGTTTCTTCATCGTCCATGCTCATATTGCCGAAGGTGGCGCGGATGGCGGCTGCGGCCGACAGCGGTTCGCCGCTGGCTTCCGGCCCTTCCGGGTTGACGTAGATCAGCCCCATTTCGGTGGCACCCAGCGCCTGATGGGCCAGACTTTCCGGGTGGCGGTGCGCCAGCCAGGTTTTCTCATTGCCCCAGTCGACGTCGAGATCCGGTTCCCAGACGTCTTCGCGACCGCCGCCGAAACCGAAGGTGCGGAAGCCGGAGTTTTCCAGCGCCACGTTGCCGGCTAGAATATACAGGTCCGCCCAGGAGACTTTTTGGCCATATTTTTGCTTGATCGGCCACAGCAGACGGCGCGCCTTATCGAGGCTGACGTTGTCCGGCCAGGAGTTAACCGGCGAGAAGCGCTGCTGCCCGCGCCCGGAGCCGCCGCGACCGTCAACGGCGCGGTAGGTGCCGGCGCCGTGCCAGGCCATGCGAATAAACAGGCCGATATAGCTGCCCCAGTCCGCCGGCCACCACGACTGCGAGTCGGTCAGCAGATGACGGATATCCGCTTTTAACGCGGCGTAATCCAGCTTTTTGAATTCTTCGCGGTAGTTGAAATCCTCGCCCAACGGGTTAGAGCGGTTGGAGTGCTGATTTAGCAGATCCACACGCAGTTGGTCGGGCCACCAGTCCTGATTGGTGGTGCCTCCGCCGGCGTATTGCTCAGGCACGTCGGCATGGAAGGGGCATTTCGCGGTCGTTGAAGACGTTGATTTGTCGGTTGGATTGCTCATTTCTTACTCCCTTTGCACTCGATGAATACCGTTACGATATCCTTTGGTTTTAGTAAGAGATATTTGAATTGGCCTACGGATTCGATAGGTATACTTTTTGTAACCATCTGATTCCATGCCTTTTATTTTTATTGTTCCGAAATTACTCGAAATTTACTCGAATTTTGATAGTTACTTTTTAAAGCATAACGTATTCTTTCCGGCGTGCATCAAGGTATTTTTCTGTCATAACCCCCGATTTATGCCCCAGCAATTTCTGTGCAAAATCCTTCCCTTTTTCCTTATCATAAAGCCGGCCAGACAAGCTGCGGATCTCGTGGAATGGTGGAGGACTGGCTTCAAACTCTATTCCCGTCAATTTCCGTGCTATAGCAAATTTACCAGTCAGGCTATTTAGGCTTATCGCCCCGTCAGGGCTGTTTTTGCGGATGCCAGCGCTAATCATGTAATCTGTCTTGCTGACCTGGCGGCAACGGTCAATCACTGCTCCCAAATGCAAGCCAACGGCCTGCAGCTCAAGGTTCAGGGGAAGGGCAATCATTGCCCCTGTTTTATCCTGCTCGATCAGCAAACGGCCATTCACGACGTGATCAAACCTCATTTTTGCGATGTCTGCACGTCGCTGGCCGGTGACAAGTGCGAGATCCATTGCCAATGAGAGCCATGCCGGCAGGGTGTCAGCTGCTTCACGTATTGGAATGTATTGCTTTAGCTCCAGCCGCTCCCTCTTTATAACCGGTTTGGCCGATCTCGTTGGAGTGACCGGGTTGCTTTCGATATGACCTTCAACGATAGCCTCTCGGAAGATGTCAGATAGCACTGTCCTCATCGCTGCCGCCATTGTCTTTTTCTCCTGTCTTACCCATATTTCAAGAAATTCTGCGATATGCCGAGTGGTGATTTTTGACAGGATCATGCTGCCCATTTTTTCGCTGATGACGGCAAATTGCTGGCGGCGAAATCTGCACGTTTTAGCTGATAGATTTCTACGTTCGAATAGAATGTAGTACCGCTCTAACCAGTTGTTTAGCGTGTATTCGTGGGTGCCTTTAATCTTCTCCAGCAGCAGTACTGGTGAGTAGTTCTGATCAATGTAGTGGTTGGCTTCGATCGCCTGAGCGATTGCATCACGGCGGGAAATTGCCCCCATTGAAATCTCTTTCTTGGTGATCGGATTCCGCCAGTAGAATGACTTGCTTTTTTGGCGATAAGTCAGATTTTTAGGCAATTGCATGTCATACCTCCCTTTTCGCCGTGTCATTGATCACTTTCTCCATAAACGCCTCGCGCGCCGGCGCGGCGCTCTGCGCTTCCTTAATTTTCTTGCCCAACGACGGATCGTTGGGTTTGATGTAAATCGTGCCGGGCTTCAGCATGTAACGACTGCCGTGCTTCTCCGCTGGTGGGTAGAAATTGCCGTTGCGCGCCCAGCGCCAGAGTGTCTGAATGTTCGGTTTGTAGCTCTCGTACGTGCCGTCGCACCATTCTTTCAAAGTGAGCAGCTTTTCTTTGCCACAGTCAGCGGGGCGGTGATTATCCCACCCCCTTGGGATCGGGTTGTTGGGCATGGTCTTTCCTCGGTTTTATCATCTTGGCTATGCTGTCGTCGGTCACACGACAAGCCCGTTTAATGTCCGCATCGGCCAGTGTTGTTTTGCGAACGCTGGAAGATAGACGGCCAATTTTTAGATCGAAATCAGAAAGCAGGATCATTCCTGGTTGCCACCGCTGCATTGCCATTTCCTCGTTGTGTGGGAGAGGGGACAATTTAGCGGTGGCGGCGGGTTATTTCTGATTATCGTTAATCAACTTTTTGAACGCTTGCTTTTCCCGCGCCAGGCGCACTTTCTGGGGAAAGTGGAACGCCAATTCGCTGCGGCTTTCTACTTCAATAATTCCGGTTGAGCCGTCGGGGAATGTCACGTGCACGGCGTCACCCTTGGCCAGATACATTCTCAGCATGTGAGATCCTCAGTATTGGCCCCGTTGCCGGGGCCGGGTGATTACCGAACCTGCAGAGACGGTTCGCCGATTTCGATATGCGCGCCTTTAACTTCCACGCCGTTCTCGATTGCCTCCTTAATGGCTTTCTTGTCTGGTGAAACGACGGTTTGCACGGTAACCAGCTCGTCGGGAAGAATATCGGCATTATCGACAACAATGCTCGCCGTACCTTTTCTGGCCGTGAACGTATTGGCCGTGGTTTTTATGGTGCCCTGGCCGCTGGCTAGCAGGCACGTCAGCACGTACATGCGGATCGATTTTGCACGGTTCTCGAATGACTTCTTACGTTCGGTCAGGCGTTTTATTTCCTCTGCCAATATGGCGGCTTGCCCTTCGATATTGCGCACGTGGATAAAGGCGGCGTCCAGCTTGTCGCCCAGTGCACCCTCGATGCCCTCGAGGGTGTCAGCGATCATCTCCGGCGTCAGCTCGTCAGAGGTTTCAACCAGCGCCTGTAATTTGGCGTAATCGGATGCTAATGCAATGGCGTTGACGCTCATGATGCTTTCTCCTCTGACAGTGTGGCGATGCGCTCTTCTTTCAGAACGGTAAGGCGGCGCAGACGGCTGGCCAGGTATTTAGCGTGTTCTGTATCGCCTTTGGCCTCGGCTGCTTTGCGGTGTGTTTCCACTTCGCGAGCGATCGAGCTATAAACTTTGCTGGCTTCATTGACGGTAACGGCCGTGCTAATGGTGTCGGCCACTGCAGACAGTTTCTCGTCCAGCTCTTCGCGCAGCCGCGTGACGTCTTCGGCTTTGTCGCTGGCGTTCTTGATAGCGAACTCCGTTGCGTTCTCTTCCCGATATTCAGGCAGGTCATGCCAGCCGAGGAATACATCGGCAGAGAAGCCCAGCATGGAAAGTGACTTTTTGATCGCATCGGTGAGGCTCTTTTTCATCACTTCACTGTCAGCCATAAAACCGCGCCTCGTTTTGTACATGTACGGCGTGGCGCCATAAGCTGTAACGCGGCCTTTGGTTCCGTTCAGGACATACCAAAATTCGACCTGCAGGCTATGGTTCTGCTCGAACAAGATAGTGCCATCGGCGTCGCGCAGAATGCGGTTACCAATAATTTTCCCGCCTTCGAATACCGCCTCGCTCATTGGTGCGCCGGCGATCATCTTCTCTTCGACAATGTCAAAACCCCAGCCAGTGCCGATAGGGCCGAAAATTTCGGTTGCGCGCATAAACATGTATTCGCTGTTGATGCTGGTACCGACATAACCGGCCCCCTCGATCGGCTTCGTGTATCGAGGATCTGTGCGCATGACGCGTTTCCAGATTTCGAGATTCTGCTGGGCTTCTGCTGGCTGCTCGGCGATCACTTGCTCAACCTGTGCAGCGCGCTGCTGGAAATCGTCGGCCTTTAGCTGCTTTGCCAGTCCCTCTGCGCGCTCTGCGTTTTCTTCAGCCTGCTGCAGAGCTGGGGATTTATCCTCTGGCGCGCTGGCGTAAACGCCATAGCCCATCTGATCTAGCTGCTGCTTGGCCTGCTCCGCCGTGGCGTCGTTAACTTCCTGCTGCTGATCCACTTCCGTTTTTTCGGCTTGATTTGAGGCGGTGTCCGGCTGCTCACCGGTCAGGCCGTCAATGGTAAATTTCCCATCCCCCAGAGACGCGACCTGCGGTTCTTTGACTTTGCTTTTGGGTGCTGACTGGCGGCCGAGATTGGCGTTGATGTATTCCCTATGGCTTGTCGGGAACTGGTGCAGGTCAGGATTAGCCGAACGAATAAGGTCGAAGATTTGCGCGCGGCTAAACTCCAAAACCCCGGTGGTTTTACGCAGCATTGCCGACCATTCTTTCCATGGGCTTTCCTTCTTGGCCACAACCTCTTTTGCTCGGCGATGGATCGCGACTGGAATGTTAAAGATATCGAAGTCCATCGGCAGCAGGGCTGCAGAGATTTCGTAATCGAGGCTGTCTAACGTGTGCGGATACCCTCGTTCCTCATCGTGCACGGATTCAGCCGGCGCATCATTTTCGGCAGCTACGTTTGTAGCGGTGCCAGACAGCTTCAGATTTTCACGGTCATTAGGATTGGTTACCCAGGAGTGTGCGAACGCTGCCACATCCTCTTGTGACGGCATTGATTCGCCAGCCTGCTGGAATATTGCAGATACCAATCTGTAAATGCCGATAGGTAGCATGATGCCGACCTTTGGCACGGAAACTAACCCATCGATCACCGCACGCATACCCGTATCATCAGGCGTTTCGTCATCATTGAGCATATCGACTACAAGCGACAGCTGGCTGTTATCGATTTCACCGTCGCCATACATCACTACCGCGGCGATCCGAACGTTCGCCGGTTGAGACATTAAATCTACCGCACCGGTCTGCGCTTCTGGCTCCGGTTCGGGCGCTTTCGGTGACCACGCCTTACCGTCGAACTCATTCTCGGCCGCAAACTGTTCATCGAACTGGCCAATGGCTGGGCGAGGGGCACCAGGTTGATCCTCTACGGTTTTCGGGGAGAGGAAGCTGTCGCCACCTTCTGGATACGCTTCGAACAGCTTACCGAGCGCGATGCTTTCAGCCGCACGCTTGCTCGGTGCATCCAGTGCAATAACAAGCGGCACGGCGCCGGCCGCCAGGGCTTTTTTCTTTGGTTCAAAAAGTGAGATGTAAGTTGGCATTTTCGGTCTTTCCTTTTGAAGTATCCGGCGCTGGTCAGGCGCCGGGGTTGGTTAAAATTTATCGCGTAATACGGCTTTCACGTTGTCGCAATACCAGCTGTATAACTCACGCTGGCGCTGCGGTAGGGTGTCGGGCGTTGCCATCATTACCGCCATCAGAAGCCGGTCACGGGTGTCCGCATCTTCGCCGTCGATGTACGTAAACACCTCGATCGCCTCGTCGGAGTATCCGTGCGTTGCTGCCGCCTCGAACTGGTCGCGCTGCGCGGCGGTGTCGTGTTGTTCGTAGAGCGCCAGCTCGGCGCGCAGGTTGTGGGTTTCGATATCCATGGCCGCGACCTCAGTACGGGAGTTCGTCGGCATCGACAGGGCAGTGCTCAATGCAAAGCAGCTGCTGCACCTGATCGTCGATTTCAGCAATGCGCTTGTAAGCGGCATCGGTGAGACGTGCCTTTTCAAGCTGCAGCGCTTCAACCTGCTTGCCGATAATATCGATCGGTTCTGGCTGATTTACATCGATGTGGATCTGGCGGGTTTCCAGCAGCACGTATTCGGGGTATTGCGACATATCCATGGTGAACACGGAGATTTTGTCTTGCGTGTACTGGCTAACGTTCGCGTGGATGTAGAGCGTGACGGGTATCTGTAGTGCTTTCATAGCAACTCCTGATATAATCGGCACTGATCGGTAGTGCCTTCGTTGGTGATATCGGTCTTTCCTAGCCGGGGTGGTTCCCGGCAAATCCCGGTTGCTTTGGTCGGCGCCGGGGTAAAGAGGCCCGCTTCGGCGGGCTTTTTTACGTCTGTATGTTGCCGGTCTTTCCCGGCTGTCAGGGCTGGTCATGCCCGTCGGTCTTTCCTAATTCATGCGGTGTGAAAAAAATGCCCCGACGCACGGGGCGAAGACTACACACAGCAATGGTAATTTTTTGCCGCGTAACGCCCGGCTGGCGGAACATTCTGAACAACCGCTGCATGGTTAGTGCGCTGTTGATGGGATTATGTTAGTCATGGCTAATCTCAATTGCAATATTAAAATTGAGTTATAACTAACATTTTTGGCGTAAGTAATTTAACTTTTTGATATTAAATTAAATATTTTTTCTGCCTTTACGGGCCTTCAGCAGTTCTTCAAATAGCTTATTGAAGTCGTCAACTTTGTCCCGCAGCGTTGATAGGTGGATTTCCTTTTCGGACTCTGGCAGTTGGTCAAACAGGTCAAGTAGCTGTATTTGTTGCTCATTGAGTTGGCGCGGGATTTCATCGACCTGAGATGGTTGTTGCTCTTCATCACCGAAAAGAACCCAGGTAGGCGAGCACCGCAGGGCGCGACTAAGGCTGAAAAGGTTTTTTCCAGAGGGTTCACTATCATCGCGTTCCCACTGTGAAACTGAGACGTGAGAAATACCCAGAGCCTGCGCGAGGCTCCGTTGCGTTAACTTCATTTCTTTGCGGCGTGCTCTAATTCGAGAGCCTGGAGTCTGTGTTGTCATAGTTAGCTAATACTAAATTCTATTGACTAAGTTAGTATTACCATCTAATTTGTTAGCCATAACTTACAAATCGGAGGTGATATGTACAAATCTGAAGCTATTAAGCACTTCGGCAACCTGACCAAATTGGCTCAAGCGGCTGGGGTTAAGTTGCCATCTGCTAGCGCCTGGGGAGTGTTAATCCCAGAGAAACGAGCAGCCCGTTTAGAACGGCTTACCGATGGCGCATTGAAATATGACCCAGCGCTTTATCAGCAACAAACGAATGAAGCTTAACAACCAACCCCCACAAAATCTGATTACGCGTAATCAGGTTTACAGCGACAGGAGACGCGACGTGGAAAACATCGAAAACCTGAAAGACGAGATAGCAGCCTGGGCAACAGAACGCGGACAGGAACATGTGGCCATCGAGATCAGCCGGATGTGGTTCATTTTGGGCGGCGATTCGTCAGCGGTGCGCCTTCACCCGATCGAGGATGATTTCGGCAGGGCTGATTGGCGCGCAATAAACAATAACCGGCAGCAGATTTTCCGCTGGTTACGCGGGGAGTCGAAGGCCGCTAGGGCAAAGGTTAGAGCGCTGGCCGACGCGATGGCCGCAGCTTTGCCTGCTGATAGGCGCGCCCGCCTGGGCGGGGTGTCGATGCAGTATCTGCTGTCCGTGGCCATTCGTGAATTTGCCGCGGCAGTTATCGCAATTCTGCTCGATGCCTGTGACACGCAGCAGCGGATTGCCGGAGCGCTCAGCGCATTACAAGACACACAACGCCTGACCAGCGTTTAACACCACAGCTAGGAAAGACCAATGACCGATCACATCACATACCGGAATGGCTGGCGCCTGAACGGAGCGCCGGCAGACATCGCAGATATTCGTCCGATCTTCGAAGAGAGAAGAGCGAGCATCTGGGAACAGTACGAGCAGCACAAGGCAGAGCTGCGTGACGAAAATCTATCGCCGGAGCAGTACCAGGATGCGTGCCGCCAGCTTGCGGATTCACTGGGGATCTGATCATGAGCATGGAAATGATGGTTCGGGCGATGAAAATCAAAGTGGGAAACCCGCTGCGCAAGCTGGTGCTGCTAAAGCTGGCTGATAACGCCAACGATCAGGGGGAGTGCTGGCCAGCAGTTCAGTACATCGCCGAACAGTGTGAGATCTCCAAACGCTCCGCCCAAAATCACATTCAGCAACTGGTGAAAGATGGCTTATTGCGCATCGAAGAGCGCAAAGCAGAGAACGGCCTTAATCGCTCAAATATCTATCACTTAGTGCTGGGGGAGTATGGTGCAAATGCTGCACCCTATGGTGCAAATCCTGCACCCATGGGTGCATCTGCTGCAGGGGGGAGGGTGCAGGAGCTGCACCCAGAACCAGTCAGTTTAGAACCAGTCAATGAACCTATACCCCCTAACCCCCAGGGGGACGACGCTGACGCGCCGGTTGAGCCGCCAAAAATTAAATACCAGGACGTGGCTGACGCCTACAACGAAATCCTCGGTGAACGACTGCCGAAGGTTCAGGAGCTGAACGACAAGCGCAAGCGGCAAATCAAGCGCCTGCTTGGCGAGCTGCATGAACCGACGCTTGAGGTCGTCCGGGCGTACTTTGAGACGTTCCGGGATTCTGCGGGGCCGTTTTATTTTGGCGACAACAACCGCACCTGGCGCGCCGGGTTCGATTACCTGCTGCGTTCTGACGTGCTGACAAAAACCCGTGAGGGTGCGTTATGACACAGCAGGAAATGGAGGCCGTGGTGCTGAGCGGCCTGCTGATCGGCGGCGCCACGCCGGACGCGATGGACGTGATCGCGACCATGCCTGAAGAGGCTTTCAGTGTCAGGTTTCACCGTGACACATACCGGGAAATCAAAAAGCAGGCGCTGACCGATGGCGTGATCGACGTCGTGCTGATCAGCGAAAAGTTGGGCGGCAGCAGCCTGTCGTCGCTGGTTGAGATCAGCCGCGCACCTGGCGCACTGGCCAACCTGAAAGGCTTTGCCAACCTGGCCGTCAAAGGCTGGCGTAGCAGGGTGATGGCCGAACTGCTGCAGGAAGGGGCCGACGCTATCCGCGGCGCCAGGAACCAAGAACAACGCGACGAGGCCGTGCAGGCATCGGTCACGAAGCTGATCGAGATGACTGCTGATGCTGGTGGTGTGGTGCCGGTACACCTTGGCGAGCTGCTGGGTGGTTACATGGATCTGCTGGATAAGCGCATGGCCGGTGATGCGGAAACCCGGAACCTGCTGAGCGGCATCGAGGAGCTGGACGCGATAACCGGCGGTTTCAACCCGCAGGATCTCGTTGTGATTGCCGGCCGCCCGGGCATGGGTAAAACAGAATTTGCGCTGAAAGTTGTCGAGGGAGCGACCCGGAACGGCGGTGGTGCACTGATTTTCAGTATGGAGATGGCCGCCCTGCAAATGGTGGAACGTTCCGTCGCCGGTGCCGGGAACCTGCCTGTTTCAAAGCTGCGTAATCCTCTTGAGATGTGCGACGAAGACTGGGGCCGTATCAGCAGCGCGCTGGAAACGCTGAACGAGCGCGATATCTGGATCGTCGATGCCACGGATCTGACCGTTGACCAGATACAGGCAATCGCGGAGACGCACAAGCGCCGGCACCCGCACCTGTCCATGGTCATGGTCGATTACCTCGGGCTGATCAAAAAGCCCAAGGCGGAGCGTAACGACCTGGCCGTCGGGCACATATCACGCAGCCTGAAAACGATGGCGATGCGCACACGCACGCCGTGCTTCGCACTCAGCCAGCTGTCACGCAAAGTCGATGAACGCCCGGCGGGAAACCGGCGGCCGATTATGTCCGACCTGCGTGATTCCGGCTCTATTGAGCAGGACGCGGACAGCATCCTCATGCTGTATCGGGAGGGCGTTTACAACGCCGACAGCCCGGCAGCACGTTTCGCAGAAGTCATCGTCGGCAAAAACCGTTTTGGCGAGAACGGCACCGTTTACCAAGAGTTCAAAAACGGCCACTTCCTGCCGGTTGATCAAGTCAGCGCACAGGAGGCCACCAGAATGGCTCAGGAGGCTCAAAACCCACAACCCAAGCAAAGACCTTACTCAAGCAAGAAATTTTAACCAGCGCCTGACCAGCGCGTTTTTGACCATAGGAAAGACCCATATGACGACTACAGATTTGTTCTACGCAAAATCCTCGGCAGTTATCGATGATGGCTGCGACCACACTGCGCTGATCATTTGGCGTATGAATGCCGGCGCCCGGGCGCGTACCCGTTCTGCGTTCGTTTTGCCGCCGGTACCGGTGCAGGTAATCAAACCACGCCACGAAAAAGCTAAGCCAGCCCAAAAAGATCGGACGGTTCGCGCCAAGGTGAAACCGGTAAAAACGGGCTTTCCTGCGCGAAACCTTGCTGCTGTCATGCTCGGTAAAACCCTCACGTTTAACGGTGTGATGATGGCCCTGAATAAACATTATCCGGGGCATGGACTGACGAAACGGAACCTGCAGACGCGCCTGACGCAGATGCTCAACTCCCCGCACGTCGATATCGTTCGGCACGAAAAACCGACCCCTGAATACACGCTGAAAAAAGTAGACGGGTGCTATTACGCCAACTCTGAGAAGTCATCAGGGAGCCTCTGACCGATGGCCGGGCAATCGGATTACTTACCGCCCGGCCTGCCATTCAATCGAGGAGCCTGGACGCAGGAACAACGCGACCTGGAGCAGTACGACCTGCGCGCCTGCGGCCTGATCCGTGACCTGTACGCACGGAAAATCACCCGCACAAAAGTGCTGGTGGCGATTGAAGAAGCACCGGAGCACTACCGCGAACATTTCAGATCGCGCCTGAATTACTGGCGTGAGCGTAAAGACGGGATAAAGACATGAAAACGAGCATCGTAAAAACTCACATCGGCACGGTTATCACGAAAGACGGACCTAAGCGCAAGAAGCTACACGAAACGAGCTCGATGTGGGTTGTCGGGAAAAACGAGTATTACCGAAAAGACACTGGTAAGCGCCATTTTGCCGAGCATACGCGCCGGCGTCTGGTACTCGAATCTATTAAACCGATCCAGGGGGCCGAAAATGCTTAATCAGACCGAAATAGCCATTGGCCAGATATCCGAATACATCCTGCGAGTATGTCAGGGCATGCAGCTGCAGGAAGCAAAAGAACGGTTGCAAAAAAAGTTGGCCCTGTACTCCGCTGATGGGTGTGAGGCCGAAACACTACATACCACCTTTGCCGCGGCACTCAAAAGCCATACGCGTGATTCGTTCTTTTCGCATATCAAGCAGTCGGAAGGAAAGGCACTTAAATGCCCTCGCTGCGGAACGGAGGGGTGGCACCGCTGCTATATAGGGCAGGAGGTAGGGCGATGATCTGTATTCAAAATTATGAGTGGAGAACGGATATCGATGAATAAGCAACTGGAAGAGCTGAAATCGGTTGGTGCAGATTTTCAAACACCTCATGGGCCACAATCATGGGACAGTAACGGCAGATAGTAATGCCGGTAGCCTGTTTACCGATAGCGGGGTGTAGTTATATTTTAGAGTGTGCGCTAAAATTCACACCTATATACTTAATCAATGGATAGGGATAACTATGTGCCAATTATTTGATCATAAATATTCTGATAGGGTGTCGGATTCACTTAAAGAAAAAGTTCTATCTAATATTAAAGCCGATGGGGTTATTGCTCGAGGGGTTTTGGAGGCTATTCGCCTTCTCGAAGGTGATACCGTTGCGCAGTCCACAAAAGCCATGCTTCATAAGGAAAGAGAGTTTAAAGGTGAGCTGGCTGGTTTTTATCACATCCATGTCGCTGAAAACGTCCTCAGCAGGACAATAAATAACGTTGGTAAAAAAAAACGAAATCCGGTGAAAAATCCCGAGCCAGATGAGGTTATTGAGTATGTAACAATACAGGTTTTAGAGTCATATGCTAAAAGTTGTAACATTCCCTACAGTCAGGATAATAGCCAGCATTTAGTGGAAAGCATTCGTCATAGTAGTCATGTAAAAAAAGTTGGCCTTGACAAGGTGCTTGCATCACTTCAGGAAAAAACTAATGTCATGATTAATAATGTTTTTTATTCAAAAAACAAAGTGACTGGTGATTGGTTAATATATAAAAAACATTCTGATGGGAAAAATTACTACTTAGACTATACACCACACATAAGTCCACATGACTTACAGTTACAGAGTGAGCTTAAAGCATCTTTAAGCAAGTCTTTTGAATTATTGATCTCTCAATGTTGATAATATGTAAGATCAACGTCTGAGAGTATTTTCGGGAATAGTTAATGTACTATTATAGCGTTAGCAAGCAGTTCCCAGGTTCGGTATTTTATCCAACAGAGGATACTAAATGATTATGGATTTTGTTGTCTTTGGCCACGGCTACGATGGTGATAGAAAAGAGGGGGACTATAACGGAGAGGGAACCGTGGATTTCTTCCGCCCTATTGGCGTTGGAGCGTTATCTGTTGAATCAGGTGGATTTGTTGGTCAACCACTGACTAAGGTCACCTTCACAGTCCACGAGCACAAATCATCCATCAATGGAAAGATTTATATGCTAGCGATAGAAGATGGCTTTGTCCCGGAAGATGTGGATTTTAAAATATTACATTCAATGGTAGACCCAAGACCTTAGCAACACCCTACACAAAACAACCTCGCCCCGGCGGGGTTTTTTATTGCCCAGAGATAGCATGAAGGGGGGCATGCGCGGCGACACTGAACACGGCATTGTCACTCACTTGGTACCACGACTTGCTGCGCTGGAGGATGGCAGAAATGAATAAAACTAATGTCAAAATTGATGAGATAATTCTTAATGAGAGCAGTGAAAGATTCAAAAGGAATAGTTTTGTGAAGTTATTTTTTATTTGGTTATTAATTTGCAGCCCATTGCTGCTGCTAGGGAATATCCTTGGCTTGGCGTCAGTAGCGCTCTGGCTCGCTAACACAGCAATCATGACGTTGATCGCGCGGTATGTGATGACACGTAAACGTGGTGACGAGGACAGTTGGGACGGGTACTGATTGCCTTCCAAACGCCATAATCTTGAGCGGCCCGTTAGTGCGGGCTGTTTTTATTCCACCACCACACAACAAGTCATGTGTATTTATACAGTATTTTTGTGACATACTTCTCCTGTGAATTGGTTGTGCCAGGGGAGAAACAAAAATGATTACGAAACAATATGCTATCGATAATTTACCATACACAGGACGAGTCATTATTCGCTGTGAAAACGGTAGCGTGGAGAGCATTCGTAACGTATACAATAATGAACACGTTGCATCATTTAACGCGTTGATTGATTTGGCAAAATCCGCAGGTTATTCGATTGTGTCACCAGACGGGATTAAGCTATAATTAATGGGTCGGACTGAACACCCGGCCTATTCAATTTCTGAACAACTGCTGCGCTACAGGAGATCACCTAATGGCGCAGTATTCGTTTGTAAAATCCGCAGGAAATATGTTGGTTCCGGCAACGCCGGACGCACTGGAATTTCTCAAAACCAAGGTTAAGTTTGGCGCTGTCATGTACGCGGATTTCAGCCAGGCGCGTAACCCGGCATTTCACCGTAAATATTTCTCGCTGCTAAACCTCGGGTACCAATACTGGGAGCCAACCGGCGGCGCCATATCCCCGGCCGATAAAGAGCTGCTCACCGGGTATGTGAAGTTTCTGGCGTATTACGCAGGCAACGAGGAAACACTGCAGGCCGCCGCAGACGAATATCTGCATGATGTAGCCGAAAAGCGCGCCGGAAATATCACCATCACAAAATCGTTCGAGGCGTTCCGCTCCTGGGTAACGATCCAATCTGGCCATTACACCGAATACCAGATGCCCGACGGCAGCGTGCGCAAGGAACCCCGCAGCGTATCGTTCGCAAAGATGGACGATATCGAGTTCTCCCAGCTCTACAAAGCCACCATCGATGTACTGTGGAACTACATCCTGTTCCGCTCGTTCCCCAGCCAGCAGGCAGCAGAGAACGCTGCCGCCCAGTTGCTCAGCTATACAGGTCAGGGGCATTAATGGCTATGAAAAAAACCTGGTTCCATCATCTCGAATGCTCGACCACTCAAGCTGACGAACTGGTCTCTCGGTATCGCCAGCGCGGCGTGAAGGTTGAGCGCAGCCTAAATCACGATCTCAGCACATGGACGGTCAGCGCATACCTGCCAGAAAGCAAAAATACACCACGCCCAGCCCGGCGCTGGCGCAACCGGATGTGGGGGTGATCATGGCTAATTTACGCAAAGAGGCCCGCGGCCGGGATTGCCAGATCCGTATCCCGGGCGTTTGCAACTTCAACCCAGAAACGACCGTGCTGGCGCACTATCGCATGACCGGCACCAGCGGCACGGCAATCAAGCCAGACGATGCGCAGGGCGCGTGGGGCTGCAACGCATGCCACGATGCGGTCGACGGCAGAACAAAAACAGAATACACGCGCGATGACCTGCGGCTAATGCATGCCGAGGGAGTATTTCGCACGCAAGCAATCTTGAGAGGTGAGGGGAAATTATGATGCTCGATATGTATGAGGTGTTGTCTCGTTGGGGCGTATGGGCACGTGAAAGCAGTGGTATCGACTACTCACCGATCGCCGCCGGTTTCAAAGGGCTGCTGCCGCCGGCAAGCTCAGGGAAAGAGTTCTGTAACGATGATGACGGGCTGCTAATCGATGGCTGCGTGGCCAGGCTGAAAAAGTATAAGCCCGACGAGTACGATCTGGTGATTGCACACCATGTTTACGGGGTTTCGCTGCGCAAGATAGCCAAGCGGCGTAAGTGCTCTGATGGCACGGTGCGGAAGGAGATGCAGACTGCCGAGGGGTTTATCATGGGGGTGTTGTGCATGTTAAACATACAACTTGGTTCTATCTTTGAATAATTTTAGTTTTTTGTAGGGGAGAGAGGGGGTTTTACGTTAAAATACCTCCCATTAAATTTGTAAATTTGTTATAGCTAGGGGCTTGGATATGTCAGCATTTATTACTCCACTACGTTATCCTGGAGGTAAGGGGCGTTTGGGACCTTGGCTGTCTGAATTGTTGAGATTTAATGCTATAAGTGGTGGATGGTATGTCGAACCGTATGCAGGTGGTGCCGGTGCTGCTCTTTTCTTATTAATGCGCGGGTATGTAAACCATATAGTCATTAATGATATTGACCCAGCAATCCATGCATTCTGGTGGTCCATTCTAAATAAAAATAAAGATTTTTTATGCCTTTTGGAAAGAACAGACATTACGATGGAAAACTGGTATAAGCAAAAAGAAATAATCGCTAACCATACTTGTTATGATCCATTAACTGTAGGATTTGCCGCATTTTTTCTGAATAGAACGAATCGTTCCGGAATTCTCACTGGAGGAGTTGTTGGAGGAAAGAAACAAGACGGTAAATATAAGCTTGATGCGAGGTTCAATAAGATAAAGCTTGCAGAGAGAATAAAAAGTATCGGAGAAATAAAATCTCATGTAAGCCTGTATAACCTTGATGCTATTAAGTTGATTGATAAGATTGAAAGTGATCTTCCAACAAATTCTCTAATATATCTCGATCCTCCCTATTATGTTAAAGGGAGTCAATTATATAGAAATCATTATAAACATGATGATCATGAAAAAATTGCAGAGCGAGTAAAAAAATTATCTACTCCTGTTTTAGTTACATATGATAACTGTGAGCAGATACGTGAAATGTATAGGGGAGAGAGTGTTGAGGAGTTTTCCTTTCATTACTCAACACATTTAACTCGACCAAAAATCACAGAAATTATGGTCTATAAAAATATAGATCTGCATAAAATTCCCTCTATGGTCAAGAGCGGATGATAAATCTGGCCACTTATAGTGGCCAGAGATTTAGTCTTTCCAACAAGCACGAACAAAACAACCTATGTTATCCCAAAATATATTTATTGTGATATAGTCTGGGTGGTGCGTCTCCCTATGGAGTAGTTTTTGCAAGGTTTCAATATGTAATGCCCCTTGCTCTCCTCTCGTATATGTCATAATAATGTTGTGCTCTGATTTATCTATCAAACCCCGCTCCAACATATGATCCGCACACGCAGCAATGTTTTTTGAAAGACTGGATTTATCTTTTAATTTATTCAACCCTCTATATTCTTTCTCGCTAAGTTCGAGCAGCGCCCTTAATAGGAAGGTTGCTGCAAGCGTTGTTTTCTTTACATCCAATTGCCGTAGTTCAGCAATGATTGTTCTAACTTTTGTATCTTCATCAGGCACTTCTATACCAATTTTACCTCTTCCGAGAACCCTGTTTCTTTCTGATGGTCTTTTTTTGGGAGTTTTTCCTCGACCTGATGATGATTTAACGTTATCAGTACCATCAGTACCATCAGTACCATCAGTACCATCAGTACCATCAGTACCATCAGTATTATTTGATGATGAACTATTTTTACTATTGTCCTGTTCTTTTTTTTCTCCCTCTCCATCCCTCTCTTGTTCATCATCGTTTTTGTTATATGAACTTTCGTCTTCATATATCCCTGCAAATGACCTGACTTTTCTTAAATAATTTAGAGCTGCCTCTGGTGTAAACACTGAGTTAACATCTACAATTTTTTGCGAGAAGTCAGTGTTTATCTTTGAAGCCATTTTAAGTATTTTATCCTTCGATAATATAGGTTTTAAATTATCGTTTTCCACCTCGTATCCGAGTAATTTAAGGTTGGCTATGGTGAAGAATCTATGGACAGTTGTGATAGGGAAATCATCTTCTACGTCTAGACCGCCTTGTTCAGCTAAGATGAGATATTGCCCAGCTCTCTTATAGTCTGTAGGATGTTCATTGTTTAATAGGAAAACAGTCCTCATATAAGCATGCCAATCATATAATCCAGCACCATCTCTGGCACCTGAATGTCTTGCGACGATTTCTTTAAATATGGCGTCTTTGTTGTCGCTGGATAAGCAGTCTATCTTCGAAGGTATGTTGTCCGAGTACGTTTTCTTTATATCTTTTATTTTATTTATTAAGTGTTGCTCTGAGCATAGTTTGGGATCATTAAGTAACTTTAATGCTGTAACTCTTCTGTTTCCATCTTTCACAACCCACTTCCCGTCATCTGTTGGCATGACTATAATGGGCATTGTGGTTAAGCCATTTTTCGCTATATCTTCCATCAAAACCAAAAGCTGTTTTTCTTTTCTCAATATCCTAGATATACAGTTGTTTTGATCGCTCCCAGCTCTTATACGTGCATTACCTGTATCTAAAAGAATATTTTGAATTGGAATGTCTTTTTGCTGAGTGAAATGCTTGCGGCTCATGAGAATATTTCCTTTTTCATTATGTAGTTACTTATAATGTCATCACGATGATACAAAAAAGCTAACGCGTACGCAAAAAGTGTTGTAACGTGATAAGAATGATTACGTAGTCACGTAGCTTAGCAACTTCCAAAACCTCGCTCTGGCGGGGCTTCGATTAGGGTGGTAGCGACGTTTAGGCATCCCCTTTCTGTATGTAATTCAGAATAGTTGGATATACATGGCATGCTTTTTGAACAGTGATGTCCCCCAGACGCTACTGTGCTTAAAAGTGACGACCAGGAAATACTGGTAACAAGCCTTGGCTAACGCCGGGGCTTTTCTATTTCAGGGCTGCGCTAACGCGCGGCCTTTTTCGTTTCTATCACCCGGAGACCGGGACAAGCCCCGGAAAGGGGAAAGGATGAAGATAATCATGCCTGATAAAATCGCCACAGCGATCGGGTATTGCACATCGGGCGGCCTCATTTGTTGGGGCGGTATTGCGCGTTGGTTGCATGACCTCGACTGGAATCTGATCGCCGTCGTCGGCGGCTTTGTTATCGGCGTGGCGACCTTCGCCGTTAACGTCTACTTCAAAAATCGGCAGACGAAAGCATATGAAGCGGCGCTAAAGCGTGGGTATGTGACGGCGCCGCCGCAGAAGGACTAACCATGACACCACAACTCAGGAAGAAAATTATCGCAGCCATTACCGGCGGCGGTGGTGCTGCCGTTATCGCGACTGCGATGCTCGGCGGCCATGATGGATTAGAGGGGCGGCGGTATGTAGCCTATCGCGACGTCGTCGGCGTTCTGACGGTCTGCGATGGGCATACCGGTGCCGATATTATTCCCGGCAAAGGCTACAGCGATGCAGAATGTGATGCGCTCCTAAAAGCCGATCTGCAAAAAGTCGCCCACATTGTCGATCCCGCTATCAAGGTTAAAACCACGGAAACCCAGCGCGCCGCGATTTACTCGTTCTCCTACAACGTCGGCCCGAATGCGTTTATTCGTTCGACGATGCTGAAAAAGTTGAATGTGGGCGATCCCACCGGCGCATGTGGTGAACTGAAGCGCTGGAAGTACGCCGGCGGTAAAGAGTGGAAAGGGCTTGTCACCCGTCGCGAGGTGGAAAATACCGTTTGCGCCTGGGGGCAGCGATGAACTTGTTATTCCACATCAAGGTCGCTCTGGTTGCTTTCGCTATTACGTCACTGATTTATTTCGCTGCCAGCAACTGGGGGCTGCGCAAAGAGTTGCTGATGGTGGAACAGCGGGCTGAACAGCAGAAAAAGACGCTGGCGCAGCAGGCCGAACTGCTCGCAACAATGCGCGCGGATGACGCCCGTAATCGCTCACTGATGGCGGAACAGCAACAGAGAGAGCAGCTGCTGCGCCAGCAGGGCGAAATTTACCAGAGGAAACTGCGTGATGCACTTAAAGGTGATAAGTGCGGCAATAGCCCTATGCCTGCCGCTGTTGTTGAGCTCCTGCAGCAGAACACCGCCGCCGGCACCAGAGCAGGTGATAAGCATGCCCCCTGAAACAGTATTCGCTACGTGCGAGCAGCCAGAACTGCAGGGCGACACGTGGGGAGACGCAGTCAGCTACACGCTGGCGCTTCAGACATCACTGAAAATATGCGCCGGCAAGGTTGAAACGCTCAACAAGTGGAGGCAAACCATGCCGAAATAAAACGGATAGACCGTAGCAGCCGAAAGGCGGCAATCGCAGGGTTATGACCTGCGCCCGAGTCTCCGCGTAGAGAGCCAGCTTTGCATCTGGCGAGGGTTAATATGAAAAGAGGCACCGGTGTCGCCGCGTGACAGCCAATCACGCACTGGTTAGAGCCAGCGGGGAGCAGAGACGAACTGGGGGGGGGACGACTCAAGGGCATGAGCGTGGCCACTGCGAAAGTGTGGCGGCATGACAGAAGCCCTTCAGTGAGGGGCTTCGATAATGACACTTCAAGCCTCGATTAGCTCAAATAGGTAATCCTTTCCATCATACGAGTAAATGGCCTTTTTCTGAGGCTTGAGAACGTTGGTTCTCCAACTCTGATGGCGTGACCATGGTTTGATCTCATAAAACTCCCAAGCAGCCAATGTGCTGCGGTGTTCACTAGTAATTCCGTTCACAGTTACACGAACTCTATGGCGAACGTGCTGTGCTGGATTTTTCATATGCGTCCTTCATCGTCATTGATAATTCAGATCATTAATTTTATCAGCAGTGACCACATAAAGCAGTCGGTTTGCATTATAGAGCGCCTATCCGCGGTGGCCAGATAATGCTTGAACGAATAGGAAGTGTATGGTTAGATAAAACTATAAAATTCAATCATCTCAGTATAGTTGAGTTGATTCACCGGCGTGTGTGGCTTCTTCCTTAGACTGATGCTCACGGCTTCTTTAGTTGGGACTGGCGAGAGCTTAACCTCATTTGTAACACAGTTCTTAATTGCAGAAGTAATCAGTGTCGTTGCGGGATATACCGTTAAGGAGGGTTCAAAAATGATGAGAAATTTATTTGCTGTGAAAGATTTTTTGAACAATACAATCGGAGCTGTGAAAAACAGTCTGGGCGTAAGCCACAATTTCAGGCAAAGCCTGCTGATGAGCCTGTGAAATTCAGGCGAAAATAGCACGTAGATAAATAAAGCCGCCTCCGGGCGGTTTTTTATTGTCCATTCCTGAGCGCCCACACGGACGCTGCGTAATGCGCAAAAAAAAGCCCCTCAAGGAGAGGGGCAAAGCAATACACAACACCAGGGAAAACGTCACGGTAGTAACGCGCTGTTATTGTAGGGTTTTAAGGGTGAAAATGCTGATGCAATTTTGCATTGGTATGATGAGCGGATACGCTTCGCAGAGCAGTTTCACGAGGCTACTGCGATATGCGCAAAGCAAAGTCACTGAATCTGCCTGACTTCCCCGTCGATTGGGTGATAGAAGGGAGGGGGCGACCGCTACGAGGGGGGCCGTGCAGGCTGCCCTCGGTGAATCGTGAAGATAGTGGCCCTTGCTCAAGTGATAACAGTTCTCGTTTTCGGGTCCCTTTCGTGATTTTGAACACCGAGGGGGCGGCGACACGCGGGAAACGGCTAGTTTTTTGCATTTTATTGACATCATCATCATGTGCTCACGTAATTGTTTTCACTTGAAATTATTTTTTCAAGATGTCGAATCGTATAAAAAGTGTTCATCATCATGGATAAAGAATTGGAGAACGTCAGGCTGAACCTGAATCAGCTGGCGGCAATTACGGGATCACATCGGCAAACCATCGCTGCGCGCCTGAAAAACGTCGAACCTGCCCCCGGCAGTAATGCCAAGCTGAAGCTTTACACGCTGCCGGATGTGCTGGCTGAACTGGTGAAGTCTGCGCCGGTGGATGATGTTGACAAAATGCTACCGCCTGACAGAAAAGCGTGGTTCCAGTCGGAACGCGAGCGGCTCAAGTTTGAACAGGAAACCAATGAACTGATCCCTGCAGAAGATGTTGCTCGCGAATTCTCTGCGATGGCAAAGGCGATGGTTCAGGTGCTGGAAACATTACCGGATATCTTGGAGCGTGATTGCGCGCTGCCGCCGTCTGCCGTTTCCCGTGTGCAGTCTATTATCGATGACCTGCGCGATCAGATAGCGCTGAAGGTTATGAACGCTGATACAGAGATTGAGGAGGAAATGCCCGAGGAGGAGTAATGGTTGCACAGGCATCAGCCGCAGAAACCCGGCGGAATATGGCCGGTATTATTCAGGCTCCGCGCCGCATGCCGGTTGCCGAAGCTGTTGAAAAGTTTATGCGGGTGCCTATGGGCGCGGGCAACTCTGTTAAGTGGGACCCGAGCGTGGCGCCGTATGTGATTGAGCCGATGAACTGCCTGGCGTCACGTGAATACGACGCCGTGGTGTTTGTTGGCCCGGCGCGTACGGGTAAAACCATCGGCCTGATTGATGGCTGGATTGTTTACAACATCGTGTGCGATCCCTCCGATATGCTGGTCGTGCAAATCTCGGAAGAGAAAGCGCGGGAACACTCCAAAAAGCGCCTGGCGCGCACGTTCCGCGTGAGTCCAGACGTGGCTGAGCGTCTCAGCCCCCGGCGCAATGATAACAACGTTCACGATCGGACCTTTCTGGCGGGGAACTATCTGAAGATTGGCTGGCCATCGGTCAATATCATGTCCTCGTCGGACTACAAATGCACCGCGCTGACAGATTATGACCGGATGCAGGAAGATATCGACGGCGAGGGCGACGGGTTCACGCTGGCGTCAAAACGTACCACAACGTTTATGAGTGCAGGCATGACGCTGGTAGAGAGTTCACCAGGTCGCGATATTCTGGATTCAAAATGGCGGCGCCGCTCAGAGCATGAGGCCCCGCCAACCACCGGCATCCTTTCATTGTTCAACCGTGGCGATCGCCGCAAATGGTATTGGCAGTGTCCGCACTGCGGCGAATATTTCCAGCCGATCATGGAAGTGATGACCGGATACCGGGAAATCCCCGATCCGGTAAAAGCCAGCGAGTCTGCGCATATGTGTTGCCCTCACTGCAGCGGCACGATAACGGCAGATATGAAACGAACCTTGAACCAGTCTGGTGTGTGGTTGCGTGAAGGGGAGTCGATCGACGCCGAAGGCAACCGGACAGGCGAGCCGCGCCGTTCACGTATTGCGTCATTCTGGATGGAGGGGCCGGCGGCGGCATATCAGACCTGGTCACAGCTCGTCTACAAGCTGCTGACCGCTGAGCAGGATTACGAAACAACGGGATCGGAGGAAACGCTCAAGGCGGTTATCAATACCGACTGGGGCCGGCCGTATTTGCCGCGTTCTGCCTCTGAACAGCGCCGCAGTGACGAACTGCTGGCGCGCGTGGAGGATTACGGTAAACGCCTGGTACCGCCAAAGGTCAGATTCCTGATCGCGGCGGTGGATGTGCAGGGCGGCAAGAATCGCCGCTTTGTGGTCCAGATTGTCGGCTATGGCGAAAACGGCGAGCGGTGGCTGGTGGACCGGTACAACATCAAGCAGTCGATGCGGTGTGATCCCGATACGGGTGAAGCGTTGCCGATCCATCCGGGGGCATACCCGGAGGACTGGAACTTGCTGATCACTGACGTGCTCGATAAAACGTACCGGCTGCAAAGCAATCAGGACAAGCGTATGCCAATCCTCGCCATGGCCGTAGACAGCGGCGGCGAAGATGGCGTGACCGACAACGCGTATAAATTCTGGCGTCAGTGCCGCCGCGATGGCGTGCATAAGCGGGTGTATCTCATCAAAGGGGACAGCACCCGGCGTCAGAAAACCATTACAAAAATCCACCCGGACAACACCGACCGAAGCGACCGCCGCGCAGCTGCGCGCGGTGACGTTCCTGTCTACCTGTTGCAGACCGACACGCTGAAAGACCAGCTCAGTAACGCGCTGAGTCGTGAAGCGCCAGGCGCCGGGTATATTCACTTCCCGAATTGGTTGGGGGAATGGTTTTTTGACGAACTGACCTACGAAGAGCGTGGATCAGATGGCAAGTGGCGTAAGCCAGGGAAGGGCAATAACGAAGCCTTTGACCTGTTTTGTTATGTGCATGCCGTCGTGATGTTACGCCGTTACGAGCGTATCAAGTGGGATGAGCCGCCAGCCTGGGCTGAATCACAAGATACGAACCCCAATATTTTCAACGAGAACTCATCAAGGGAGGTCGTGTTGACGAAGAAAAAAACCAAGGCGGAACCGAAACAGGCTGCGCCTCAGCATACCTCTAGCGGATGGATGAACGGTGGCGGTACGGGGGGAGGAGGCTGGTTATGACGAAACAGGAAATCCGGGACATGGTGGTGCGTGTCAGGGGGTTCTACACGGACTCGCTCGACGGTAAATCCGTGTCCTTTACCGGCGTCAACGGCCGCACCATCACAAACCACGATCCGGCGGCGATGCGTGCAGAGCTGGAATATTGGGAAGGCCGGCTACGAAAGGCGTCCTGTCGTGGCGGTGGGTATAAGCTCGCTAACTTCGTGTAGGTAACCCATGGGATTTATAGAAAAGACACTCGGCGTTGTGGCGCCAGGGTGGGCCTTGTCACGCGCCAAAAATCGTTATCAGCTGCGGGCGTATGAAGCGGCCAACGTGTCACGGCTGCAAAAAGCCAAGCGCGAGGGGCGTTCTGCTGATTCGGCCGTATTCGCGGCCGGTGTGTCGTTGCGTGAGCAGGCGCGCTGGCTGGACGAAAACCACGACATTGTGATCGGCATCCTCGACAAACTGGAAGAACGAGTCGTCGGGGCGCAGGGTATTCAGGTCGAGCCGCAGCCGTTACGGAAGGATGGCACGCTGCATGAGGAATGCGCGGAGCTGCTGGCTACGCACTGGTCCGAATGGTCCGTCCGGCCAGAAGTCACCGGCATGTTTACGCGCGCCGAGGTTGAACGGCTGATCCTGCGCTCAGCACTGCGTGACGGCGAAGTGTTCTCGCAACTGGTGCGGGGGCCGGTGTCGGGGCTGAAGCATGCCACAGGCATCCAGCTGTCTCTGGAATGTCTGGAGGCGGACTTTGTGCCGATGAATCTGGGGAGCCTTGGCAGCGGGAATGTTCAGCAGGGCATTGAGGTTAATGCCTGGGGGCGGCCGGTGGCTTACAACGTGTATAAGGCACATCCAGCCAGCACGCTGCGTATGTCTACGGCGACCAAGCGGGTGCCGGCCGAAAACATGTTGCACCTGGCAATGCGCAAGCGGCTGCACCAGCTGCGCGGGATCAGTTTGCTACACGGCGTGATTACCCGTCTGGCTGATATCAAAGATTACGAAGAGTCGGAACGTGTTGCCGCGCGTATCGCTGCGGCGCTGAGCTTCTATATCAAGCGTGGCGATGGCGCTTCTGGTGATGAGGCGGAGTTTTCGGAGCCAGGCACGGCGCGTAACTTTGACATTGCGCCGGGCATGATCTTCGACGAACTGCGCCCCGGTGAGGATTTGGGGATGGTTGAGTCAAACCGGCCCAATGTGCACCTGTCTGAATACCGTAACGGCCAGCTCCGCGCCGTTGCCGGCGGTACGCGCAGCGGTTATTCCAGTATTTCCCGCGACTATAACGGCAGTTATTCCAGCCAGCGCCAGGAGCTGGTTGAAGGGTTCGAGGGCTACAACGTCCTGCAGAACTGGTTTGTCGGTCAATACAGCCGCCCGGTTTACCGTGCCTGGGTAGACATGTTGCGTCTGTCGAAAATCCGCCTTCCCGATGATGTGGATATGTCCTCGCTGTACAACGCGCTCTATCTGGGGCCGGTAATGCCGTGGATTGATCCGGTGAAAGAGGCTGAATCGTGGAAAACCATCGTGCGCGGTGGGGCTGGCACCGAGGCTGAATGGGTACGCGCGCGCGGCAAGTCACCGCAGGAGATTAAACGCCAGCGTGTACGTGAAGTTGAATTTAACCGCGATCACGGTCTGGTGCTGGACTCTGACGCAGCCAACGACTCAGGAGCGAAAGCGAATGAAACAAAAAAATCCGGGGTGGATGACCCCGAAAGCAAGTCTTAGCGGTATCGACGCGGTGAATACCGAAACCTGGTATGAAATCCGTGCCGCGCTGGGCCGTCCGGGACAGGTAGAAATCTATCTCTATGAAGAGATCGGCCGCTGGGGTATTTCGGCGCAATCCTTTATCAACGACTGCCGCGACGCCGGCGTGTTCGAGGCCACAAACGTTGAGCTGCACATCCACAGCCCCGGCGGGGATGTGATGCACGGGTTCGCCATTTACAACACGCTGCAGCGGCTGACCGGGCAGGTCGATATCTATATCGACGGCCTGGCGGCGAGCATGGCTTCGGTTATCGCCTGCCTGCCGAATGCCACGGTACATATGCCCTCCAATGCTTGGATCATGATCCACAAGCCGTGGGGCGGCATGGCCGGGGATTCTGACGAAATGCGCGATTATGCCAATTTCCTCGATCGTAACGAGGAGATGATGCTGGCGGCGTATATGTCGAAAACCAGTCTGTCGCGGGAAGAAATCGCGGCATTACTGAAGGCCGAAACCTGGATGGATGGTGCGGAGGCGGTTGCTAAAGGCTTCGCTGATGTGCTGGAAGAACCACTCGATGCAGCCGCATCGCTCAATCAAAACAAACTGAAGGATTATCACAATATGCCACAAGCAGCTAATCACCTCTTCGGCGCACGTGCGCAGACCTCGGCACCTAACGCGCAAAATTCACAGAACCCGGCTCCGGTCTCTCAGCCGGCGCCTGCTCCATCCGCGCCGGTTGCACAGGCTCCACAAATCGATGTGGCGGCGCTGGCGGCGCAGCTGCAGCAGACGCTGCAGGCCAACAACACCGCACGCATCACGGATGTGAATGCCGTCTTTGAAGGTTTTCCTCAGTTGGCCGCGCTGCGCACCGAGTGCATCAACGATATGAGCTGCGATGCGAACATGGCGAAAGATCGCCTGCTGGCTAAGCTGGCGGAAGGCACCACGCCGAGCATTGGCGCCAGTGCCGCGCATATCCATGCCGGCAACGGTAACCTGGTCGGTGATTCGGTCCGTGCCTCGGTAATGAGTCGTGCCGGTCATGCGCAGGCGGAAAAAGACAACCCTTACCAGGGGATGACGCTGCGTGAACTGGCGCGCGCCTCGCTGGTTGATCGCGGCATTGGCGTAGCCGGCATGTCTGGTCAGGGTGTGGTCGGTCTGGCATTTACCCATTCAAGCTCCGACTTTGGCAACATTCTGATGGATGTGGCCCATAAATCTACGCTGTTAGGGTGGGAGGAGGCGAATGAAACCTTTGACCGCTGGACGCGTAAAGGCACGCTGACCGACTTTAAAACCGCGCACCGCGTTGGCCTGGGCGCGCTGGACAAGTTGCGTGAAGTGAAGCCGGGTGCGGAATACAAATACATTACGGTCGGTGACAAAGGGGAGCCTATCGCCCTGGCAACCTATGGCGAACTGTTCAGCATTGACCGCCAGACCATCATTAACGATGACATGGACATGCTGACGCGTATTCCTGCGATGATGGGCGGCGCAGCACGTTACACCGTCGGTGAGCTGGTCTGGGCGGTGCTGACCAGCAACCAGAAGATGAGCGACGGGAAAGCCCTGTTCAGTGCGGATCACAATAACCTGGTGAACCAGCCTCTCACTATTGACGGACTGGATAAGGCCCGCCAGGCGATGCTGCTGCAGACCAACGGCAAGCGTAAGCTTAACATTCGTCCGGCTTATATGCTGACGCCGGTGGCGCTGGAGTCGAAAGCCAATCAGCTGATCCGCTCTGCCAGCGTACCGGGCGCCGATGCCAACAGCGGCATCAACAACCCGATCCAGAACTTTGTGGAAGTTATCTCCGAAGCGCGCCTGGATGATAACAGCGCGGAAGCATGGTATCTGACGGCAGCACAGGGCAAGGACACGATCGAAGTGGCGTATCTGGATGGCATTGATACGCCATATCTGGAACAGCAGCAGGGTTTCACCATTGACGGTGCGGCATTCAAGGTACGCATTGACGCCGGCGTCGCGCCGATGGATTGGCGCGGTCTGGTGAAGTCTACCGGCAAAGCTTGATAAACCGCCTGATACGGCGGTTTTTTTATGTCCGTGGGTGGCGTCGCCACCCATTTACTTTCTGGAGAAAATCATTATGGCAAAGAATTTACAGCAGGATGGCACCACGCTGGATTACGAGAACACGTCGGCAACACTGGTTGAGTCCGGTCAGCCGGTGGCTGTTGGTGGCATTGTCGGTGTTGCACATGCCGATATCCCCGCAGGGGCGTGGGGCGTGCTGCATACCGTCGGGGTATTTGTTCTGCCCAAGGTGGCGGATGAAACCTGGGCGGTGGGTGACAAGGTTTATCTGGATGCCACTGGCGCGCTGACAGCAAAAGCCACTGACGGCGCAGAAACTGCTGCAGCGTTCCCTCTGGCCGGCTCGGCATGGAGCGCCGGCGAGGCCGGACAGGAAGACGCCCCGGTGCGGCTGGGTTTCTAAATGAACCGGTTCACGGAACGGATGCAGCGTGCTGATCGTCGTGTGGACCGCTATTTCGCCGAAGACCCCTCGGTGGTTTTAGTCATTGAGGGGCAAGCCCGTCCGGTCGTCGCAATTTTTGAAAGCCCGGATGATATGGCCCTGGTGCAGGGCGGCGGTGAAATTCAGGATCATGCGCCAGCTATCAGCGTGTATACGGCTGACATTGTTGGGCTTGAAAAGAAATGCCAGGCGTTGATCGGCGGGGCCAGCTATTGGGTGACGCATATCGGTGCTGATGAAGCGGGCAGAACGCGCGTGAAGCTTGCCAGAGGCGTCCCTGGGAAAGATGTGGACCCCATTAACAAATGGAGTAAGTAACGATGGCCAGGACTACGCGGTTACGCCGTGATCTCCCGATCGATATCGACACCATGGTTCTGCGTGACATTGCCCTGGCCGTCGGGGCAACGCACAAGCAGTACATGACCGCGTATTCCCGCGCACTGAAGCGAACCGCCGCCACCATGCGCAAGCGGGCCATGGCGGATATCAAGGATGGGCTGGCACCGCGCAGTATGGCGATGGTGAGAAAGCGCCTGCTTTCCTTTCGTGTTTCTCGCGGCTCGTTGCTGGATGAAGGGCGCTTGTGGTTCGGTCTGAATGCAATCAAGGTCAAGGACCTGAAGGGGCGTATTAACGGCCGTATGCGTCCGCATCATACCCGCCGTGACCCGAAAACCGGGCGCTATGCCCCGTCGCGCCGGCGGGCAAACTCTGTGGGTTATGAACCGCGCGGCAACCTGTTGTCAGCCAAAACGTTTGAGAATGGCGAGGTCGGACGGAGCAAACGAGAAGGACGCCGGACGGTGCTGATCCGCGACGCGGCGACGCGGCGTACCCGTGAAGCCGAAGTCGATATTTATGCGCCGATGCTGGATTACATCGAAGACAACGCGTTTGCGGATGTTATTGAAATATTTCTGCATCACTTTGAAACCGATATCCGGGGTAGGGTAAAGGCGCGGGTTAATGTGAACAGCTGGAGGAAGTAAGTGGCCAAGCCTATTTTAATGCCGACTTATCACGACGCGGTCATTGAAGCGCTGCGGTCGTTGTCGTGGGTAAACAATGCCGACGACTACCCGGAACACGCAACGCAGCTCACCACGCCGGCCGTGTTCTTTTCGATCATGGGCTGGGAACAGTCGCCGAGCAGTGACGGGCAGCTCAATGTTGAGTTTGAATGTGATTTGTTTGTGGTGATCGACAAGGCCAGCAACACCATCGATAAACCCCAAATTTACGCCCGCTCGGCGGCGGCGGATATCAGCCAGTGGATCAACGGACAAACCTTCGGGCTTGAAGGGCTGCAGCCAGCTGCGTTTATCAGCGCGGGGCCGGACAGCTTCGATCCTGCAATGGATGATTATATCGTCTGGCGCATCACGTATAGCCAGTCTGCAGCCATGGGGGAAGACCCGTTCGAATCGGTTGCTGGTCCGCTGCGTGAAGTCTGGCTGGGTGCGGCGCCGGAAATTGGTGCTGCGCACATTAATGACTACCGGCTTATCTACAAGCGCAAGGAGGAATGATGTCACAGGATATGGGGGACCTTGCCCGGCGCGTGGCCAACATGATCCGCCGTGGCGTCGTTCAGGCAGTTAAGCACGGCCCGCAGCCGCAATGCCGGGTAGAAATAGGCGACATTACCACGACCTGGTTGCCGGTCTGCCAGCCGTCATCCAGCGCCAACAGGGCTGACTCTAACCCGATTGCCGTAGGGGATGCCGTTACCGTCATCAGCGAAGCCGGCGACCTGAATAACGGCCGGGTGTTCCCCGGCTGGAACACGGGGAAAATGCCGGTCCCGGACGGGAGCGATAGCGAGCATGTCACCCGATACAGTGACGGCACGGAAATCCGTTATGACCGCGGCGCCCATGCTCTGAAAATCATTATTGCCGAAGGCGGCACGTATGAGATTGAGGGGAAGGGAACGCTGCGCGGCCCGGTGGAGATCACCGACACTCTGACGGTTCAGGGCGTCACGCAGATCAATGCCAACACCGGCGTTAACGGGGACTTGTCCGTCAGCGGCCAGATATCGGATGGCAAGAGCACGCTGGAGCGGGTGAGGGAGGTTTATAACAACCACGCCCACCCAGGAGACAGCGGCGGCACGACAGGCGCGCCAAACAGCAAGATGTGACCCGCGATAGCGCGGGTTTTTTATTATGGGGGTAATCATGCACGGTGTTAATGCCGGCAACGGCAAGCGGCTCTCCGGCACTGAGCATTTACGGCAATCCGTCATTGACATACTCACCACGCCGATCGGCTCGCGTGTGCTGCGCCGTGACTACGGGAGCGAGCTGGTTGATCTGGTCGATAACCCGCAGGACGAAAGCAACCGCGTCCGTATTATTGCGGCGACGGCCGGCGCCCTGGCTCGCTGGGAGCCACGCATTCGTGTGTCATCGGTACAGGTGGCGTTTGTTACCCACGGTCATTTTGACCTCACCATCGTTGGCACGGACATAGAGAGCAGCCAGCCGATCACGTTGACGGAGATAAGCATTAATGGCGACGAATTCAGCAACAATTAACCTTTCCGAGCTGCCGGTGCCGGATGCGGTGAAAGTCCCGGACGCCGGCCTGATTTTTGAAGGGTGGTTAAACCGTCTGCGCGGGCTGGACCCGGTCTATGATGCGCTGCTGCCTTCCGATCCGGTGTACAAACAGGGTGAAGTTCTGGCCTATCACTCCACGCTGTTACGCGTGGCGATGAATGACTCCATCCGCGCCGTGCTGTTGGCCAGCGCAAAAGGCGCTGACCTTGACCAGATTGGCGCAAACTTTGACGTGGCGCGGTTGCTGATAAATCCGGGCGATCCGAATGCAGTGCCGCCGGTTGAGCCGGTTTATGAAGATGATGACGCGTTTCGCACGCGCATCCAGTTGGCCTGGTCACGACTCAGCACCGCCGGCGCCGAGAACGCCTATACCTTCTTTGCCGCTTCTGCAGACCCCTCTATTCTGGATGTTCGCGCCTATGGGCCGCTGGATCATGGCCGGCACGGCGAGGTAGATATTTACGTGCTTTCCCGTGATAACGACGGTATCCCCACGACGGAGGTGTTGGAAAAGGTCAATCAGGCCGTTAATGCGAAGGACGTCCGGCCCATGACCGACTTTGTCACCGTGAAACCGGCGGCAATGGTGAAGTTCGTGGTAACGGCAGATATCTACATCCCCTCCGGCCCGGATATCGACACGGTGATGAGTGCATCACGGCGGGCGCTGGAAACCTACCTCGAACAGACACACCGGATCGGCAGCCGCGTATCACGTTCGGGGATTGACCGGGCGCTGCATCAGCCGGGTGTGGTCACGGTTAAGCTGGCCTCGCCGGTCGATGATCTGCTGATGGATATCGGTCAGGCGCCGCTTTGCACGGAAATCACGCTGAAAAAGGTGATCGTCAATGTCGATGCATAAAACGTTATTGCCGCCTAATGCGCTGCCCGCCGAGCGGGCGCTGGAAGAGGCAACCACGACAGAGGTGCTGTCGATCCCCGACCTCATCCGCGCCGTAAAGAACCCCGACACATGCCCGGCGGAACTGCTGCCCTGGCTGGCATGGGAATACAGCGTAGATACCTGGTTGCCTGAGTGGAGTGAGGAACAAAAGCGCGCAGCCATACGGAGCGCTACCTATATTCACCGGCACCGGGGGACGCGTGGTGCGATAGAGACGGCGCTGGAAGGTCTGCCCTTCACCTACCAGTTAACCGAGTGGTTTGAACAGACGCCGCGCGGGGAGCCGTACACGTTTTTGCTGGTGGTTGAGCAAGCCGGGAACCCGGTGAACGAGCAGCATATTCAGGATTTTAAGAACGCGGTGATGCGCAGTAAAAACCTGCGTTCGTGGTTCGACATGTCCTTTCAAAATGCCACACAAGGCACCGCATACTCGGCCTCCTACATGGTGACGTCCGAGATAACCAGTTACGGGAGTTAACTTAATGAGTGGTCTTATTCTGACGACTGCCGGCGCTGCGGCGATCGAGGCCGCTTACCAGGCGGGAACCGTCATAAAAATTACGCTGGCGGCGTTTGGTGACGGTGGCGGCAAACCAATAACCCCGAATCCCGGCGCGACGGCATTGGTAAACAAGTTCGGCGATGCGCCCTTTACCGGCGGGACATCAACGGAAGGAATGATTAGCGGCCAGACCGTTATCGAAGCGAGGAAGTATCCCGGCAAAGTTCTGCGAGAAGTAGGGCTGGTCAGTGCCGACGGTGTGCTGGTGGCGTACGGTGATTACCCGGACACGGTATTGCCGGCGGACGGTGCGCCGGTGATGAAAGAGATCATCATTAACTTCGTGATGACGCTGACGCATGCTGAGAGCGTGGTGATTGAGGTCGATCCTAATGTCTCCGCGTTAACCATTTCAGAGGCAGATAAGCGATATGTGAAAAAATCCGGTGACGTTATGTCCGGAAAATTACATGTCCAAAATAATATTGCTGTCGATGGCGAAGTGAGTATCGGTGGAGCACTTGGCGCAAACACGCTATCCATTGCCAAAACGGCACAAATCGGCACATTGACGGTCAGCGATGAAGTTTATGTGGGCAACGCACCACTGATGCCGGTGGGTGCCCCTATCCCCTGGCCGCTAAGTTCACCGCCACCCGGTTATGCATTCCTGTTAGGCCAGGGATTTGATAAGGCCATTTACCCGCGCCTTGCGCAAGCCTATCCGTCCGGCGTGCTGCCGGATATGCGCGGTAATACGATTAAGGGTAAACCGGACGGTCGCGAGCTGCTGACCTTTGAGGCCGATGGCAACAAATATCACGGGCATGGACTGGAGATTGATGGCACTGACCTGGGCACCAGGCAGACTACGCCGGGCGGCGCTTATCAACTGAAGTTACGCTCATACCGCTCTAACACCTCTCTGGATGGCGGCGAAAGTTCACGCCACAGCATCGACCAGGAAAGAAGTTTCGCTGACTTTGGCTTGATTGAACCTCTGCCGTCTCATACGCACGATGTCCCGATAGGTTGGCACAGCCACGGCGGCCGCATAAACCCGGACGGCAACCCGGAAACCACCGTCAAAAACATTGCATTTAACTATATCGTGAGGCTTGCATAATGAGCACAGACTTCGAATTTTCTGCCCAGCCGCGCTGGGTGTGGATTTACAATTTCGATGAAAATAACGTTTTTACTGGCACCCTGAATTTTTATGTCGCGCCACACACCGGATTACCAGCCAACTGCACGACAACGAAGTGCGCGCCGAAAACCGGCCAGGCTGGCGTCTGGAATGATGGGCAATGGCAGTATGTTAATGATTACCGAGGCTCACCGTACTGGGATGCGCAGGCGAATAAACACATCATGTTTGAGGTCGGCCCTTTGCCTGACGGTTGTACGTTTACGCCGCCGAACACACCGTATGACACGTGGGACGGTGAGAAATGGGTAACGGACGAAGCCAAGGCGCAGAGCGAGCAGCTTCAAATTGCAAAGAATGAACTGGCGCAACGTAGCGCTGAAGCCGCTGAAGCCATTGCACCGTTGCAGGACGCGGTAGAGTTTGGTGACGCCACTGAGGCTGAACAGGCGGCTCTGACAGAGTGGAAAAAATACCGGTTGGCGCTAAGCCGCATCGATGTTAATCAGGCGCCGGATATCTCCTGGCCAACCCGACCAACCCCAATTAAACAATGACCCGCCATCGAGCGGGTTTTTTTATGCCTGGAGGATACTATGGCCGAATTGCACGGCGTAGAAACAATTGAACTGACAAGTGGGACGGTTGCCGTTACCACGATCCAGACTGCGGTTATCGGCCTGGTAGGTACAGCCCCGGACGCATCGCCGGGAACCAAGGCGCAGGCCGTCACCGGGACTGCGCTGCTGGATAATGAGCTGACGTTTACGGCCTCGCAGCCGGGGCGGGCGGGTAACCAGCTCCGCGTGACCGCTGCTGCAGCGCCGGCCGGCGGAAAAACCAGTGCTACCTATGCGCGAGGCGTGCTGGAAATTCTGCTGGCCAGCGATACCGACGGCAAACTCACCGCCACCGCGCAAGAGGTGTCCGACGCGGTTCTGGCACTGACTGACAGCCTGGTCACCGTATTACCGGGCGCTGACACCGGCAAGGTCAGCCCGTTTAGCGTGGTGCTGTCCGGCGGACAGGATGAACCCTTTCCCCTCAACACACCGGTAGCCGTCGTCGGAGGTACGCAGATGCGGGCGCTGGGTAGTGCAGGAACTATCCCGCCGGCCGTGCAGGAGATTGCCGACCAGACCAACGCGCTGATCGTCATTGTGCGCGTTGAAGATAATGAACAGCCGGTCACCGTCTCCACCGAAGAAAAAGAGCCGATCACCGCCGAGGATGAACAGCGCCTGCTGTCTGATCAGATTTTCAATATCGATATCCGCGCGAATATCCTGGCGGGGATCAACGCCTGGTCATCCAGTGAATCGGTCAACGGTTATCGCCCTCGCATCTTGATTGCGCCGGGGTTCAGTGAAGATGACGGTATCGGCAAAGGGCTGGAAACGGCAGCCGAAAAACTCCGCGCCGTGGCTTATTTGGACTGCGCCTCGATGGCAACGTTGCCGGAAGTAGTACAGCGCCGGCAGATGTACGGTGGCCGCGTCGAACTGCTGCGGCCTCGGGTGCAAAAAGTGAATGCCGGCGGCGAGCTGGAGTTCCGGCCGTATTCCGCCTTTGCAGCTGGCCTGCGGGCGCGCATCGATCTGGAGAAAGGCTGGTGGTGGAGCAAGTCCAATCAGGACATCAACAGCATTCTCGGCCTTGAGCAGGTTGACGAGTTTATTCTTGGCGATCCGAACTGTGAAGCGAACCTGCTGAACATGCAGAACGTCAGCACCATCATCCGCCGCACGGGGTACAAGCATTGGGGCAACCGCCTGTGCATCGATCACCCTCAGTGGCGTTTCGAGTCGGTTCGCCGCACTGCAGACGTTATCGAAGACAGTATCCAGAACACGGTCATGATTTATAACGACCGGCCACTGGATAAAGAGACGGCTGATGACATTCTCGGCACGGTGAATGCCTACCTGCGCCAGCTTGTTGGCCTGGGTGCCATCTTTGGCGGTACTGCGTGGTTGGACGAAGAACTGAACACGGCAGAATCCCTGGCCGCTGGTGTGCTGTATATCAACTATGACTTCGGGCCGAAGTCGCCGACCGAGCGCATCACCATGCGTGTGCGCATCAATAATGATTACGCCGTTGAGGAGATGACCGCGCAATGAGCGAAAAAAATACGTTACGGGCATGGACCATTTTTGCCGGCGGCTTCCGTGTTACCGGCGCGCATGAGTTTACGCCGCCGGAGCTGTCCATTGTCACCACCCAGCTGCGTACCGGTGCCCAGGATGCACCGACCCCGCTGGATGATGGCATGGAGGCGCTGACGTGCTCTATCAAGTTCTGGGGCATTGATACCGACGTGTTGAGCCGATTTGGCTTTATCTCCGGTAGCCGCCCGCGCTTTATGGCGTATCAGGGCTATCTGAGTAACGGCCGGGCAGTCGGCACGATCGAAGAGATTGAAGGGTTCGTCTCGAAGGTCACGCCGGATGCGCGGGGCAATGAAAACATGGGGGAAACGGCGATCACGGTTGAGATTGCGATGAGCTATTACAAGCAGACGCGCGACGGTATGGAGCTGTTTGAAATCGACACCGAGCGTTTTATCCGCCGTGTGAACGGCGTGGATCAGCTGGGCGGCCTGCGCAGCAAAATCCGCATCTAATCCCCACCCAACAACTATTAAGCGGCCTTTGTGCCGCTTTTTTATTGGAGCAATACCATGAATTACCCAGGCAGCAACGTAGAAATCAAACTGTACTCCCCGCTGACGCTGGCCGATGGCAGCAAGCTTGAAAAAGTCACGATGCGCGAACCGCTGGTGCGTGACCGCATCGAGTATGTCAAACGTCCGGGGAGCGATGCAGAAAAGGAAATTGGCATGCTGGCCGATCTGTGCGGCATGAATGTTGAGGACGTCTATCAACTGACTGCGGCTGACTATTACCAGCTTGAGGCGGCCTGGAACAATTTTTTGCTGCCTCCTGGGGAGCGTCAGAAGGCGACATCCGACAAGCTTTGAGGCTGGTTGGCCGCACCCTGAATTACAGCATGGGGGACTGGCTCTCCATGCCGTTTTCCGCCTTTTACGACTTTGTTAAAGACGAATATGAGCGGGTGAGTAAATGAGCAGCATAAGTCAAAAATTGAAAGCCGTCATAACGTTTGGCGGCAACATCGACGGCAGCTGGGGCCGCTCGACGGACGGGCTTAACAAAGGGCTGAAAACCGTCGAGAAACAATCTGAACACCTCGCCAAGCAGCAAAAGGCGCTGGCGGATCGGATGAAGCAAACCAAGCTGGCGGGCAAGGATGTCAGCGCCCTGAAGCGCGATTACGACACTGTGACGCGCTCTATCAAACGGACGGAGCAGGAGCAGGAATCGCTGAACCGCAGCCTGCAGCGCGCTGAACGTTTTCGCAGGGCGGGTGCTATGGGACGCGGCCTTGTAGGCCGGGCGGGAAGAACACTCGGCGCCGGGTTGGGGATTGCTGCCGCCGGCGGGTTAATCGGGGCGGGGATCGGTGCGGTCATGTCTCCTGTTCGTTCTAATGCGGAAACCGCCGAGTCATACGGCATCGCCCGCAGTTATGGCGTAGGTATTGGCACCTACAATGCATGGCAGAGCCTCGGTAAGCAGATGGGGCTGAACGGGGAGAACTTCGGAGACCTGTTTGAAGAGTACCGCAATAAGGTCTCGGATTTTAAGAAGGACCCGACGAAAGGCGCTATCGCAGAGAACTTCCCGCTGCTGGGGTTCAAGGCCGGCGATATGTACGGCAAAAGCAATGAAGACCAGGTGTCGAGCATTTTTGAACGCCTGCTGAAGCTGGGTAACGAACAGCTGGCGGCCGGTTACGCGGACTCCATCTTCGGCGGTGAAGCCAACAAAATCCTGACCTACATGCGCCTGACCGGCAAAAGCTATCGTGACCTGATGAACGAACAGAAGCGATACAACCTGGTGACCCGTGACGGCGCGGAAGGGGCGATGCGCAGCAACATCGCGTTCAGCAACTTGCGAACGGTCTGGAGCAGCGCTGTGGACCAGATCGCCGGCAAGTTGGGCGGCGACCTGGCTCCGATGGTCACCAAGCTGGCCGATGAGCTGTCCGACTGGTTCAAAAACGGCGGTATTGAGGTGATTGCGTCAACGATCCGAAATTCCTGGATACCTGCGCTGATTGAGTTCGGCAATGGGTTGCTCACCTTCAGCAAGGTGGCCGTAAACATTGCGAAGTGGCTGGGGCAGTTTGTGCCGGACGAGGCCGACAATAAGAAAAAGGTGTTGCGTTCGCTGGCTTATAACGGCTCCACGGAGCTAGCCAGGCAGACGGCCGACCGTTATGGGCTAGGGGAGTGGTTTGATCAGCAGGTTGCTGCTAACCCGAACCTGACTAAACAAGCCATTGCTGCAAATACGGGAAGTACGCAATTCTTTGGCATGTTTAAGGACAGCAAGGCTTTCGACCAGCATATTGATGCATTGTATGAAAGCACCGTTGGGAATGAAGAGGGTGATCCAGTAGCTACAGCATTCACCCAGATGATGAAAAAAGCCGGCTTGCTGGACAGTAAGGAGGATAAGCCGACTGTCACCGACAACCGCCGGAATAATATTTATATGACCGTCAACGGTTCACCGGGGCAGGACGCCAAGAGCATCGCCGATAACGCGGTAACGCAGATAGGCAAGCTGGACGTATTCAACGGGAACAATGCGATGTATGACGCACCGGGAGGCTGGAGCGGATGAGCGATATAGACATCATCGGAACGATAACCGGCGCGTACAGCTACAACGCGCCGAACGGGCGCCCGGCAGAAAATGCCAAGATCATGATGATGTTGGGCGACTTTGAATTCTCCATCGACACGGCAGCCTATAACCAGCTGACGCGGGAGGCGCGCTGGCGCTGGCAGGAGCAGGAGCGGATCGGCAAACAGGACCTGCTGCAGTACACGGGCAAGGAAGCCCGCAGCGTCAAATTGGACGGTGAGGCCCACGCTTTTTTCCGCAACGGGGTCACGTCCATCGATGCACTGTACGATCTCGCCGACAAGGCGCAGCCCCAGCAGCTAGTTAGTGGCGCCGGGGATGTGCTGGGCTGGTGGGTGATTACGGACTTTACCGATACCACGCCTGCATTCCTGCCTGGCGGTTCTCCGCGAAAGAAAACCTACTCGATCACGATAAAACATTATGCCGACGACATACATAACCCATGAAGGCGATGTGCTGGATGCCATCTGCGCCAGGCATTACGGTCTGGCAAACCTCCCTCAGACGCTGACGGAAGTGCTGGATGCCAACAGGGAGCTGGCCGCGCTGGGGGCGATATACCCTTCCGGCCTGATCATTACGCTGCCTGATATCGAAACGCAGGTTGCAGAGTCAACGGTTCAATTGTGGGACTGAAATGGAAAACGTGCAGAGAGAAGAATATCGCCCGGAGTTTAGCCTCACGGCGGAAGGGCGGGATATTACTGCGCTGATGCGTGAGAACCTGGTGGAAATCAGGCTGACGGATAACGGCGGCGCTACGGCAAAGGCCGACGAACTGCAGATCACCATTTTGTCGGAAACCATGGCGCTCCCTAACAAAGGCGCTCGCCTGCGGATGGGACTGGGATATAACGGGGTATTGCAGGACAAGGGATGGTTTGTTGTCAGCGGTATTTCCAGTAGCGGCCCGCCGCGCAAAATCGTTATTTATGCCACGGCGGCACCGATGAACGCCCAGCGCCAGCCCGGTGACGTGCTGAACCAGAAAAGCCGCAGCTGGGACGACGTGAACCTGGGCGACATTGTGAAGACTGTCGCCAGTGACAACGGGTTGATCCCCAAAGTGGCCGGCGCACTGGCAGACATCGCGGTCGGGCACCTCGATCAGGTCAATGAGTCGGATGCCGCGTTAATGACCCGACTTGCCAGTCGTTTTAATGCGATCAGTAAGCCGTCCGGCGGCTATTGGCTGTTTCTTCAGCAGGGGGAGTCGTTAAGCGTCGGCGGGAAGCCGCTGGCCAGCGTAACGATTTTAAAGGAAGAGGTGTCGGAGTGGAGTTATACCGATGGCCAGCAGCGCGGGGCCACTACTGGCCCCGGTAAAAAAGGTGAGGGTGGGAAGAAGGGCAAAATCAGTGTTTCGTACTTTGACCCGGAGGACGGGCGAACGAAAACGCAATCACTCGAACATGATGGTCCGTCACAATCCCACCCCTTCACCCAGCCGACCAAAACCGCCGCCAACCACAGCGCGCAATCCAGAAAAACGCAGGTAAGCCGCAATGAGCGCCGCATGACGCTTAGCGGGCCGTGCCGGCCGGCACATATTCCACTGACGGCAGAGAGCCGGGTTATTACCCAGGGCTTCGGCGCGGTGGAGGATCGGAGCTGGTTAATCGAATCGTTGGTGTTTTCTCTCACCTCCCAGGGAATGTCGTTCGCGTTCAATTTGGCGACGGATATCAAGCCGCCAAAAGGGAAGGGCGGGAAAAAATCGGGGAAAAAGAAAGATGATGGTATTGGCTATTTTGATAAAACATAACGGGAGTCTGCAGCATGGTTAGCAGGTTAAAGCAAAAGGTGGTCAGTGACCCCATCGGTGTCGATAAGGAAATGAAAATATCGGAACTTCCTTCGGCTGAGAATTCGTTAATTGATGACCTTCTTGTTATTTCTCAAAGCGACGGTGATGGTTTGTTGCGAACCAAAAAAATATTAATGTCATTACTTATTAAGTCGCTGGTTTCTGATCGCTCCGGTAATCTCGTCAGTCTTGTAGACGGTTTTAAACTTTTTGCCGACAAGTCTGTTTTGGACGGATTGACGGAAAGGGCTGAGGATGCCGCAGGAAGGGCGGAGAATACTGCTGACGCCAACACGTATTACATCACCCCTGATGATCCTGATGGAACGATTGCCGGCCTTGCCGGTACGCCTTTCGGGAAAAGCTTCCGCGTCGGCCAGGGGGAAGGGAAAGGGTTTAAATATTATATGAACCTGAATGGCACCGCACTGGAGTTTGCAAGTGCAGCCGGTGCCAGTGATGTTGAGAATGCCATTGACTTTGCGAGCAAATCATTATCACAGAGTGGTGAGGTAGATAAGCGCACGCAGGGGTATGGCGTTGAAAAAAAGGTCTATGACACAGAGGGTGTATTAGTCGGGGGCGGTTTTTTTGCTGCGAACGGTGTGTCACCGATTAACTATACAGAAAATGGTGACGTCAATATTACCGGCGTACAGTTTAAAAATCTTGGCAACCATCATGAATATGATTGGGCGCAGACAGATAAAAAGAACGTGCCGTATATCGGCGGTTCGAAAATGGGCGGTGTCATCATTGGCCGGGTTGAGATTGTTGAAATTCCGGGGCCACCAGGCGTTGTGTTTGTCGATAAAGGTTATGTCCCTTATGCCTGTGATCCAGGGTATGAAACCGATCTGGATATTCCCGTGATTGGCTCTACCCCCCCGAAGCCTGATATTCCACCGGTGCCGTTCCGGCCGTATGACTACATGGGGGTGCGCAGTGAGGGGCAGTCGTTGTCTCTTGGTGCCGCGAACCCCAACGATGACCCACAGCCTGTCAGCACAGAACAGCGCTATGGGAACAAGGGATTCAGCACCAATAACAACAGCGGCATGACCGACACAGACACACTGGTGCCACTGGTGGAAAAGCGTTACCAACCGTCAGAGGGAACCTGGCCGGCAGCGGAAACCCCTGTTACCGGCGCGACGCATAAGCTGGTGGAAATGATCCAGGCAGAAACAGGGCTACCCTTTGACCATCAGGCCAGCGCCTATATCGGTTCTGCGCCCGGCACTGGCGGTCAGCCTATCAAGAACCTGATTAAAGGCACTGCAGCCTATAGTCGCATGATCGCCCACGTTACCAACAGTCTACGCCTGGCCGCTGACGAAGGAAGAACGTTTGCTGAACTGGCTGTTGTGTGGATGCAGGGCGAATCAGATTATCGCGATCAGACGTCGCGCGCTGACTATCTCGCTATTTACCTGCAGTACATCGCCGATTCGCTGGCAGACAAAAAAGCGATCACCGGCCAACTGTTTGACCCCATTTTTATCAGCTACCAGCTCAGCACGCACCGGGCGTACCGACGCCGTGACCCGCTTGTCGCTCTGGCACTGCGTGACGCTGCAATGCTGGGTAAAACGGAAATCGCTTACCCCGGCTACATCGGTGATTACTACGCATCAGACCACATCCACGGTATGCCTGAAACGTACTACATGTTCTCTCAGTATACGGGCCGCATGATTTACAAAAAGCGGCGGGACATGCTGGAGGGCGTGACGCGTATGCATCGTCTTGATGTGATCGATGAAATCCGGCAGGGCATCTTCACCATGCTCTATTTCAACGTGCCGGCTCCGCCGCTGGTTTTCGATACAGACTGGGTGGCGCCGGCGGAAAACATGGGGTTCTACATTCGTGACAGCGTTTCGCTCGACGTCATAGACATTATCACGTCCGTCGATATTGCTGGCCCCGACCGTGTCCGCATCACGACATCGCGGCCACTGCGCGATAGCGAAATCGTCACTTACGGATGGGGCAAGGCAGGTGATCCGCTGACGAACGGCAGAACGACGGGGCCGCGCGGCAACCTGCGCGATAGCGAAGGGGATTTACCTGGCGAAAACTACACAGACAGCGCAGGTGTTTTGCGCAAACTGCACAACTGGTGCGTAATTTTTTAAGTAAGGTAACGAAATGACAACGATTATTCGCAATCTGGATATGGAAATTAAGAACCCAACATTACCACCGCTGTTTGAGCCGTTTGCCACGGTGTCGGGCCTGATGGCTGGATGGCGTTTTGGGGATGGTTTCTCCGATCTGTCTGGGAACGGACACACGTTAAAGGCTGTCGGTACGCCAGTATTTAACGCGTTCTTTGTGACAGGCGATAAAGATAACGGTTTTATTACCGATGTACCGGACGGACTGCAGCGCACCATGATTGCGGTGTACCGCCAGGCTGCTGATGTGAATACGTTCGGTTACCCCGTAGGGAACATTGTGCAGTCGGCCTCGGCAAACGGGGAAGGCATTGCCATTACGGATGTATCAGTGGACGCACTTCGCCGGCGTTCATTGAGTATTGGCGGTCAAGCCTACAATGAAAAACTGTATGGTACGGCGGCAGGGCCTTCTGAGGCGACTTCAAGCCGTAACAACTTTGTATTTACTGCTGTCACTGTTGATGGCGCAGGTAACCAGGGCGGCTTATATGTACCTTCTGCCAGCGCTGACATTATCCCGGCAACACTCGCTGAAGGCGCGAATCTGGCCGAACGTTCGGTGACGGAAAAGGATGCGGAAAGCTTCTATCGCATTATCACCTGGCGCAATCCAAACTTGCCGCCGGTGCCGCCTTCAAGTCCCAATACAGGGCTGGCTGTTGCTGAAGTGTTGATTTATGACCGGGTGTTATCTTTGGATGAGCTGAAGGTTCAATACGGCCGTTCTCAGCGTTACTTCAAAAACACGTATGGTGTGGTCGTTTAGTGATGGGCGCCGGGGGATATCTCCCGGCTATTAGTCATTTTCGATGCCAGTCCCACTCTGCATGCACCCAGATGGCTAACATCACGAAGTTATAGATGAACATGGCCTCGGGCCAGTGGGTGAACCCAGAGATAAGGGAAAGCGCAGACACAGCGGCGCCGAGTCGAACGAATGCTTTAATGAAGGTATTCATGCTGTTCCTGCCGTAATAAAAAGCCCATGCGGTGCAGGCATGGGCGCAGTGAGGGGATTCCCTGGTGCTGTTGTAGTTGGTATGTGGTCAATGATTACACGGTTTGTATGCAAAATAACAATTGGTTGTATAGATCGGTTTTTTGGTATCGATCGGTTAAATCGATCAAGTTGTATAGACGAGCACATGGCAGGCAAAAAAAATCCCGGCCACGACAACCGGGGGAATGAACGGCTTAAAGCAATAGACAGTGTGAAAGGAATTCTTTCACTGGGTAACGATAACGGATTGAAATGATTGGCTCAAGAGATATGACATACTATTTCATGGCGGGTTACATCCCACTTCCAACCTTACCGCTTATCCGGCGTTGAAGCTCCTCACGAGCAATATCAATGAGCTGCTCTATTTCAGAGACAGCTTTTGTTCCGATGGTTTCAACGCGAGTTAGTGCATCTAAGGAGGATAGGAGGGGGCTTTCGCGCCCACCCTCTGTTTTTCTGCGGATAATTTCACCACGCATGGCCGAAACGATGAAGTGTGTTGTCGATTCCCCTTCTAACTTTACGGTTTCCATTTCCTCAATTATTTCACGTGGGACTCGAGATGCTAGGACTTTTGATTTGGCGATTTTCTCATCTATGGTCATTCGATTGCTGCTCCTTAACTTTGAAATGACAAAGTAAAAAATCGGCTGAAATCACCGACGGGGTCGAGCTAAATCTTGGGTTGTAGTTACTGCAGTTCATATGCTGACGAAAAAAAAGCCCGGCTACGGCACCGGGCTATTAGGTAGGCATATGTCGAGGCTATAAGTGCCTTTGATTTTTAATTTTAAATCAATATCGGCAGGGTGCAAAAAAATCCCAGCATGATGGATAGCATGCCGGGATTAAAGTTTGGGATATCCATTTAGTAAGTGGGTACGTAAAAGTCCACTTAAACTTAGTGTGTGTTATTATTTTGCTGTTTGCAACATAATGTTTCTGATTTGTGATGTGTATCGAGGATAGTCGAGCGGTACCCACACATGATTGGACTATATATGGAGGAGTTGGTGATCGATCACGTCTGCGCTGTGGGCAAAAAAAAGCCCGGACACGACGCCGGGTATATCAGGTAGGTATATGCGGGCTATATCTGCCCTTGCTGAAAAGTATAGACGGGCATGAGAAACCGTCAATACAGCCATCAACTGCCCACTGCGACGCCTTGAAAATTTAAACTCTGAACCTATATAAAATCTGCTGCCCCAATGCCGGCCTCGTAGTGTTCGTGTGGGTTGAACATCGGCAGGGGCAGCACCTCAAAAGATATGGTGGCCGGGATGGAGCTCGGTCTAATTATGATTCCCTGCATCATATTTGTTTTGGTGATTGTGCTGCCGAAATTTTCCCGAATTAAAACGAGAGAACTGGTAAGTACATGATTTTATTGGAAGGGAATGCAAGGTGTTGCATGCCTAAACTCACGGCGATTTGTGTGTAACCAATTGAAAATAAATAGGTTTTCTTGCTTTTTGAGGCTAAGGATTCGATAGTCGCTTTCTTTGCAATTTAGTGACCCGCCATGGCAGTGTGCCTGGGACTGTCGGTGGGCGGCGGCGCCGTCGGGATAAGCTAGATGCGGTGACGAAAAAAGCCGGCGGCCGCGATCTGACGGCCGCCGGCGGGATATTTACCAGCTGTAAGCCACCGAGGCGATAACGCTGCGGCCGCTGCCGTAGAAGCAGGCCGAGGTATTGCCGCAGGAGGCGACATAGTGCTTGTCCGCCACGTTGTTGACGTTCAGCTGCAGCGTGGCGCCGCGCAGAGACGGACTGGCCTGGCCCAGCTCATACTTCGCCATCAGGTCGTACAAGGTGTAGTGCGGAATTTTAAACCCGCCTTCGGAATCCCCCCAGCTGGTGCCGGTATAGCGTACGCCGCTGCCCAGCGTCAGCCCCTGCAGCGCGCCGTGCCGGAAGCGGTAGCTGCCCCAGGCGGAGGCGGCGTGGCGCGGAATGCTGGCGGGCGTATGGCCGACCTGCTCGCCGATGGCGCTCTCCTTGGTGACCGCATCGGTATAGCTGTAGGCGGCCATGACGTTGATCGCCGGCGTCAGCTGCACGTGCGCTTCGGCCTCGATCCCTTTGGAACGCACCTTGCCGACCTGCTCGTTATAGCCGGTTACGCTGTTATAGGCGGTGATGTTTTTCTGGGTGATATCAAAGGCCGACAGGGTCAGCAGCGTGTTGCTGCCCGGCGGCTGATATTTCAGGCCGATTTCGGTCTGCTCGCCGGTGGTGGGCTTGAACGGATCGCTGCCCGGCGCACCGCTGCTCAGGTTAGGCTCGAAGGAGGTGCTGTAGCTGATATACGGCGACAGGCCGTTATCGAACGCATACAGCAGGCCGGCGCGGCCGCTGAACTTGCTGTCGTTCTGCTGCACGTCGCTGTCCGCCACGCGGTCCTGCGTGCGGACTTCCGACCAGTCCTGACGGCCGGACAGCAGCAGGTTCCAGCGGTTCCACTCCAGCTGATCCTGCAGGTAGATCCCCAGCTGGTCCAGCTTTTTACGGGTGCTGGTGGCCAGGCTGAAGGTGCTTTCATCGATATGCACCGGGGTCGGGTGCGCCCAGTCGAGAATGTATTGATCGCCGCTGTCGCGCCACAGCTTGCTGTCCACGTCGCTCCATTTGTAATCCAGCCCGCCCAGCAGCGTGTGCTTGACGTCGGCGGTGGCGAATTCGGCCTTCAGCTGGTTGTCGATGCCAAGCTCCTGCGACTCGATTTTATCGTGCTGCGGCCGGCGGTTGATGGAATGATCGTTACGGTCGTCGGCGTCAAAGGTGTACACCAGATATTTGTAGGACTCGTCCATATTGGTGTAGCGCAGGTTCTGCTGGAAGGTGAGCACGTCGTTGAGGCTGTGGTCGAAAATATAGCCCACTGAGGTTTGCTCGCGCTTTGCCTGGTTGTAGCTCGGGTCGCTGACGTTGAAGTCGTAGGGAATACGTCCCGCGCTGGTGCTGAACACCGTGCCGTTGGCGGGCAGGAAGTTGCGGAAACCGGCTTTCGGTTCGTTCTGGTAGCTGGTCAGCAGCGTAAAGCTGGTGTCGGCATTGGGCAGCCAGGTGAGCGCCGGGGCGATGGCCAGACGCTGCTGCTTGTTGTCTTTCATCGACTGATGCTGGGTGCTGGCGACGCCGTTCAGCCGGTAGAACAGCGTGTTGTCGTCGTTGAGCCGGCCGCCGAAATCAAACGCCGCCTCGCCGTAGTGACGGTTACCGCTGCTGAGGCGGATTTTGTGGATGCTCTCGGCGGTGGGGCGCTTGCTGGTCATGCTGATAATGCCCCCGGGGTTGACCTGCCCATACAGCACGGAAGCCGGGCCGTGCACCACCTCGACGCGCTCCAGCAGCCAGGGATCGATCTGGCCCGCCGCGCCGGCCTGGCCGGACAGGCCGTAGCTCAGGCCGTCAAGAAACTTGGGCATATAGCGGAAGCCGCGGGCGATCACCTCATCGTTGCGGTTCGAGCCGCCGCGGTAGTTGGTCAGCAGGCCGCTGGTGTAGTTCAGCGCATCAGACACGGAGAGGGCGGCCTGGTCGTCCATCTGCTGGCGGGTAATCACGGAAATCGCCTGCGGCGTTTTGCGCAGCGGGGTGGCGGTTTTGGTGCCGGCGGCGCTGTCTTTGGCCACCGGGCCTTTCAGCGGCGCGGTCACGCTTTGCGCCGTGACGATCATGCTCTCTTCGTCCGCCGCATAGCCCGGCAGCGCCGGCAACAGGATGAGGGAAGGTGAAAATAACAAATAGAACAGCTGCCCCGACGTTGCCGGTTGTTTTCTAATTATCCCTTTGTTTTTCAATCTCATTGTAACCCCTGAATAAAAACGTGTGCTGTATGAAGGCGTGCGTTACTCCTCACGCGGCCTGCTGACGGCCTTGTTTATCCCACCTGTCGGCCGTTGCTGATTTGCCGAAACGCGCCGTAGCAAAAAAGCTCGCAAATGATATTGAAAATAAGAATGATTATCAATACGATTGTAAATCTTCGTAAAAGTACCTCACTTTACCGTAAGGAATTACATGCATATTTTGCCAGCCGCCCGACAGGGAGCGGCAGTAAGCGCACAGAGCACGGTAGCGGCAGGGACGGTCAGCCGGTGGTTGCAGGCTGAACAGGCCGGGCAGGCGGCGTGGTGGCAGCAGGTTGTGCAGCGGGGAACGCCGATCGTCGAAGAGCATGATCGGCAGCAGGCGCGCTTCACCTGGCTGTGGCGCGATCCGCACGGGGATGAGCCGCGTTCGCCGATCCGGCGGGTGTATGTCGATATCAACGGCGTGACCGACCACCACAGCACCGATCCAAGTACGCTGCAGCGTCTGCCGGGCACGGATATCTGGCACTGGTCAACCCTGCTGCCGCGCGACTGGCGCGGCAGTTACAGCCTGATCCCGGTGCAGGATGCGCAGCTTCCCCCCGTTTTCAGCGCCGATCGGGCGCAGTGCCGCCAGCAGCAGCGCGCCTGGTGGATCTCTCTGTTCCCGCTGGCAATTGCCGATCCGCTCAATCCCTATCCCGCCGCGTCGACCCGCATCGGCCAGCCGCTGTCGCTGGCGCAAGGGCCGGACGCCGCCGATCAGCGCGCCTGGCTGACCACGCCGCCGCCGCTTGATGTGTCGCGGTTACACCACTTCCTGTGGCGCAGCGAAACGCTGGGCAATCAGCGCCGCATCTGGGCGTACGCCAGCGGCGAGGGCGCCTCTGCGGCTGAGCGGCCGCTGGTGATCCTGCTGGACGGTCAGAACTGGGTGGACGGCCAGCCGCTGCTGCCGGTGCTGGCGCGCGAAACGGCTGCCGGTCGTCTGCCGCCGGCCTGCTATCTGCTGATTGATGTGATCGACGGCCAGCACCGCGAGCGGGAGCTGCCCTGCAATGCCGACTTTTGGCTGGCGCTGCAGGCGGAATTGCTGCCGCTGGTGCGCCAACGCATGGCGTTCAGCGACAGCGGCGCGCGCACCGTGGTGGCGGGGCAGAGCTACGGCGGGCTGGCGGCGATGTACGCCGGGCTGCACTGGCCGCAGCGCTTCGGCCGGGTGCTGAGCCAGTCCGGTTCGTTCTGGTGGCCGACGGTGCAGTACGTCACCGATTTTGCCCGGCGCGCGGAGTTTGACGAAGGCTGGCTGACGCAGCAGGTGCGTCAGGGCCGGGTGGCCGCGGGCACGCTGACGGTATTTCAGGAAGCCGGCGACCGGGAAGCGGATATCGAATTTGTGAATCAACAGATGCAGCAGGCGCTGAAGGCCGCCGGGCATCGGGTCAACTACCGGGTATTTTCCGGCGGCCATGACGCGCTGTGCTGGCGCGGCGGGCTGCTGGACGGACTGCACTGGCTGCTTTCCGATATGGACGACATACATTTCGACTAACAGGTGATGGAAATGACTCAGGAACAACAAAACCCTTTTGATGATGAAAGCCTGCCGTTTTTGGTGCTGATCAACCAGCAACAGCAGTATTCGCTGTGGCCGCAGTTTGCCGCCGTGCCGGCAGGCTGGCATGAGGTGATGGGGCCGGCGACGCGCGCCGAGTGCATCGCGTTTATCGAAGCCCATTGGCAGGACATGCGCCCCGCGGCGCTGAAAAACAGCGTAACGCCGGCGCCGTAATCCGCGCGCTCAAGTTCCGACACGTTCCGTTTAAGGAAAAGGATAGAAAGCATGTCAGAAACCCTTTCACTGCCTGAAACCCGGCTCGACTACCAGGAATATCCGCTGGTTGCGGCGCAACCGGGCATCTGGATCGCCGATCAAATCGCGCTGCGGCGCAACAGCTTCGCCGTGGCGCACTATACCGAACTGCGCGGCGAGATTGACCGCCCGTGCCTGGAGCGCGCCATTCGCCAGGGGCTGGCGGAGGCCGACACCGTGCAGGCGCGTTTCTATGAGTCGGCGGACGGTGTACCGCTGCAGCGTCTGCCGCTGCGGGCCGATGCGGCGCAGGTCGCGCCCGCCGAGTGGCTGGACTTCAGCCGGCAACCGGACGGGGAGCAGGCCGCGCTGGTGCTGATGGAAGACGATCTGGCGCAGCCGCTGCCCGCCGACGGCGAACGGCCGCTGTACCGTCAGGTGGTGATGCAGGTCGGCGAAGGGCGCTGGTTCTGGTACCAGCGCTTCCACCATATCATGCTGGACGGCTTCAGTTTTGACGCCGTTACCCGCCGGATCGCCGATATTTACCGCGCATTGCGTCAGGGCGAGACGCCGTCGCCGTCGCCGTTCACCCCGTTCGGCGAGGTGGTGGCGGAGTACCGCCAGTGGGCGAGTTCGCCGGCGGCGGAGCGGGCGGCGATGTTCTGGCAGCAGCGGCTGCGCGACCTGCCGCCGACGCTGTCGCTGTCGCATGAAAATTGCGTCGTTGCCGGGGAGGCGCGGCCGCTCAAACAGTCGCTGGTGTTGCCGGCGACGCTGTTCGACGCGCTGCAGGGCGAGGAGGCGTTGCAGCAGGCACAGCCGGCCGACATCGTCACTGCGGCGTTGGTGGTGTATCTGGCGCGCATCAGCGGTGAAAGCCGTCTGTCGGTAGGGTTTCCGTTTATGCGCCGCATGGGATCGCAGGCGCTGGCGGCGATCGGGCCGGTGGTGAATGTGCTGCCGCTGCAGCTGACGGTGACGCCGCAGATGTCGCTGGCGGAAACCTGCCGGGCGGTGGTGGCGGAAATCAAACAGGTGCGCCGCCATCAGCGTTATGAGGCGGAGCAAATCCGGCGTGATTTAGGGCTGGTGGGGCAGCAGCAGGAGCTGTACGGCCCGGTGATTAACGTGAAGGTGTATCACAGCGCCTTATCCTTTGACGGCCAGCCGGCGGTGACGCATACGCTGGCGATGGGGCCGGTGGACGATCTGGAGTTTGAACTGGGCTTCCAGAACGAGGCGCTGTACGTCTCGCTGGTGGCCAACCCGCAGAAATATTCCGCCGCCACGCTGCGGCAGCATGCCGAACGCATCGGCCATCTGCTGCAGCAGCTGGCGCATCAGCCGCAGCGGCCGAACGGCGAACTGCCGCTGATCGGCGAAGCGGAACGGCAACGGCTGGCCGCCTGGGGGCGCGGACGTGAACTGACGACGCCTGCCGGCATGACCTCGATCATCGACGCGCTGCTGCAGCGGGTGGCGCAGCAGCCGGAGGCAACGGCGGTGGCGTGCGGCGGGCAGAGCCTCAGCTACCGCCAGCTGTCGGAACGGGTGATGCAGCTGGCGCGGGTGCTGATTGATCACGGCATCGGCGCTGAAGATGTGGTGGCGATCGGCATTCCGCGCTCGGTGGACACGCTGGTGGCGCTGTTTGCGGTGCTGGCCAGCGGCGCGGCCTATATGCCGCTCGATCTGGACTACCCACGCGAGCGTCTGGCGCTGATGTGCGACGATGCCAAACCGGCGCTGCTGCTGACGCAGCGCGGTACGCTGCCGCAGATGCCGGAACTGCCGCAGGTATTGTGTCTGGATGATGCGCACTGCCGGGCGCTGTGCGCGGCGGCGGCGTCGCATCCGATTGAGGATGCTGAACGGCGCGAGCCGCTGCATGAGGCCCATCTGGCCTATATGATCTACACCTCCGGCTCGACCGGACGGCCGAAAGGGGTGATGTCGACCCATCGCGGCCTGCTGAATCTGTTCCTGTCCCATCAGGCGTACCTGTTCGGCCCGGCGATTGAGAAATATCAGGCTCGCCACGGGCGGCGCATGCGCGCCGGACACACCGCATCGTTCTCGTTCGACTCCTCCTGGGAGCCGCTGTTCTGCATGATCATGGGCTGCGAGCTGTATATCTTCGACGAAGAGCTGCGGCGCGACGCCTGGGCGCTGCTGGAACAGACCCGCCAGACGCCGGTGGATCTGCTGGATATCACGCCGTCCTTCTTCTCGCAGATGGTGGACTGCGGGCTGCTGCAGGGCGACTTCCCGCGGCCGTCGTTTGTGATGATCGGCGGGGAGGCGGCAACGCCGACGCTGTGGAACCTGATGCAGCAGCACCCGGAAGTGGAAATCCACAACTATTACGGGCCGTCGGAATACACCGTGGATACGCTGGGCGCGCCGGTTGACGCCGCCGAACAGCCGGTGGTGGGGCGCGCGGTGGCCAACACCGAAGTGTGGCTGCTGGATAAACAGCTGCAGCCGGTGCCGATCGGCGTCGCCGGCGAGCTGTATATCGCCGGCAAAGGCATTGCGCGCGGCTACCTGCGCCGCCCGGATCTGAGCGCGGCGCGCTTTGTCGCCAACCCGTTCAGCCGCGGCGAGGTGATGTACCGCAGCGGCGACCTGATGCGCTGGAGCAGCGAGGGGCAGCTGGTATTTATCGGCCGCACCGATCACCAGATTAAAGTGCGCGGCTTCCGCGTGGAGCTGGGCGAGGTGGAAAGCGCGCTGGCGGCGCTGCCGCAGGTGGGGCGCGCGGTGGTGATCGCCGAAGCGATCGGTGCCACCCACCGGCTGATCGGCTACTGTTCGGTGCAGGATGCGGCGCTGCGGGCGTCGCCGACGCTGCAAAGCGATCTGTTGGCAGCGCTGGCGGGCCGTCTGCCGGACTATATGGTGCCGGCGCTGCTGGTGGTGATGGACGAGCTGCCGCTGAACGTCAACGGCAAAATCGATCGTCAGGCGCTGCCGCAGCCGCAGCAGGCGGTGAGCAACGTCAGCCGTGACGCGGCCAACGACGCCGAGCGGCTGATCTGTCAGGCGATGGCGCAGCTGCTGGGCATGGAGCGCGTCGGCGCCGACGATGATTTCTTTGCGCTGGGGGGCGACAGCATCTCGGCGATGGGGCTGGGCACCGCGCTGCGGCGCGCCGGCTATCTGCTGCGGCCGCGCGATATCTTCGCGCAGCATACGCCGGCGCGGATGGCGAAGGCGATGCAGCCGCTGACGGCGCAGCGACAGCCGCTGCGCGAAGTACAACACGGGCCGATCGACGGCCTGCCGATCCTGCATGCGTTCGGCGAACAGGGCGATATCAACCGCCTGTTCGCCCACGGGGTGTTCCTGCGCGTGCCGGCGGTGCTGGAGGCCGGGCAGCTGCGCAGCGTACTGACGCAGCTGCGCGCGGCGCACCCGGTATTGGACGCACGCACCCGTGAGGGGCAACTGTGGGTCGGGGAAAGCGGCGGGGCCGACTGTCTGCGCGTGCAGACGACGGAGGGCGGGCTGGAAGCGGCCGCCGAACAGGCGTTCGACCAGTCGTTGAGCCGGCTCGATCCCGCCGCCGGCGTCATGATGCAGGCGGTATTATTGCCATGCGGCGGCGAATCGCAGGGACTGGTGCTGGTGATCCACCACCTGGCGACCGACGGCGTCTCCTGGCGCATCCTGCTGGAGGAGCTGCGTCAACTGGCGGAAGCGGCGATGCGCGGCGAGACGCCGGCGCTGCCGGCGGAAGAGACCTCGCTGTATGAATGGTCGCGCTGGCTGCGGGAAGACAGCGCGGCACGCGCGGCGGAGCTGCCGTTCTGGCGGGCGATGCTGGCGGACGGCGCACCGCGGCTGGGCGCTCGGGCATTGGATCCGGCGCAGGATCGTCCGGCGGCGCTGCGTGAGCGACGCACTCTGCTGGACGGTGAACTGACTGCCGCGCTGCTGGGCGCATTGCCGCACAGATACCGCGCCAACGTCGAGGAGATCATCCTCAGCGCGCTGGCGCTGGCCTGCCGTCAGCGCTTCGGCGCTTCACAGCTGCGTATCGGCGTTGAGTCGCACGGCCGCGCCGAGGTTGGCGCCAATGACCTGGCGCGCACCCTGGGCTGGCTGACGGCGGAATATCCGCTGCTGATTGCGCTGGAAGCAGAACCGGCGCATCAGGCGGTACGCGCGGTGAAACAGGTGGTGCGCGCGGTGCGTGACCGCGGCATCGGCTACGGCCAGCTGCGCTATCTGCACCCGCAGCATCGCGATGCGCTGAGCGCCCTGGCGGCGCGCAATGCGCCGGAGATCCTGTTCAACTATCTCGGACGTTTCGGTCAGGAACAGACGCTGTGGACGCCGCAGCGCACGCAGCAGCGCTTCCGCGACGTCTTTGCGGTGGCGCAGGATGCGCAACAGACGCTGAGCCATCCGTTGGAAGTGAATATTTTTGTCGAAGAAGGGGAGCAGCCGCGTTTGGCGGTGAACTGGAGCTGGCTGCCGGCGATCTTCAGCGAGCAGGATATTGCGGCGCTGCACGACGGTATCGAACAGGCGCTGGCCGAGCTGTCGGCGTTTGCCGCACGTCAGCCGGCGCAGGCGGCGGCGACGCTGGTGGCTGCCGAACTGGCGCCGCTGACGGTCCGCGATGAGCAACTGCAACAGTGGCAACAGCGCCATGGGCCGTTGGCGGATGCGCTGCCGCTGCTGCCGCTGCAGCACGGTCTATTGTTCCATGCGCAAACCGCCGCCGTCGGCGGCAGTTATAACTCGCTGACCCGTCTGAGCCTCAGCGGCGAGCTGGATGAGCAGCGTCTGCAGCAGGCGCTGGATGCGGTGGTGCGCCGTCATCCGCAGCTGGCGGCGCGCTTTACCCGTGAAGGCGAGCCGCTGCAGCTGCTGCCGCTGTTGGCGGAGAGCGACAGCCCGTGGCCGCTGGATGTGCAGCCGTTGCCGGCGCAGTCGGCGCAGCAGGAGGCGCAGGCGCTGCGCACGCTGGAGCAGGAGGAACTGGCGCGCGATTTGTTCAATCAGGGCGGAGCGATGCTGCATGCGCTGCTGGTCAGGCACGGCGACGAAGCGCGCTATACGCTGTTCCTGAACGCTCACCACCTGATTGTCGACGGCTGGTCGACGCCGGTGGTGCTCGGCGATCTGCTGACCGCGCTGTATCAGGGGCCGTCGGCGCTGCCGCCGCTGCGCTCACGCTACGGCGATATCGTGCGGCAGCTGACGGCGCGCGATGCCGAGGCGTCGCGGCAGATCTGGCGGCAGACGCTGCAGAACGCGCGGCCGACGCTGCTGTTCGGCGAGCGCTCGCATGATGAACAGGTCTATGAACGGGAGATGACGCTGCCGCCGGCGCTGGAACAGCGGCTGCTGAACCTGTGCCGCGAGCGCGGCCTGACGCTGAACAGCGTGATGCAGGGCATATGGGCGCTGCAGCTTGCCAGCCACAGCGGTCAGCAGGACGTGGTGTTCGGTTCGCCGGTGTCCGGCCGTTTCGGCCAGGTTGACGGGGTGGAAGAACATGTCGGCCTGTTCAGCAATACCTTGCCGGTGCGGGTGCGGCTGGACGGTCAGCGCTCGCTGTGTGAACAGATGGCGGAGCTGCAGCAGCAGCAGATCGCACTGCTGGAGCATGACGATCTGGGGCTGGGGGAGATCCAGCGTCTGGCGGGGGCCGGCACGCTGTTCGACACGCTGCTGGTGGTGGAAAACTACCCAGACAACGGCGCGCTGCTGGGCGGTGACCGGCCGCTGCGCTGCGACGCCATTGCCAACAAAGGCTATACCCACTATCCGCTGACGTTGCTGGTGCTGCCGGGTGAGCGCCTGCGCCTGCTGATGGAGTACCGCGCGTCGGTGCCGCAGCCGCAGCGCTTCGCCGAACGGCTGATACTGCTGCTGACGCAGTGGATCGAACAGCCCGATCGGCCGCTGGCGCAGTGGCAGCTGCAAACGCCGCAGGAGCAGGCGCTGATCGCGGCGGTGAACCAGACCGCGCATCCGCTGACGGCGACCACGCTGCCGCAGGCGGTGGCGCAGCAGGCGGCGCGAACGCCGGACGCTGTCGCGCTGCAGGATGCGCAGCACTGTCTCAGCTACCGGGAGATGCAACAGCAGACGCAGCAGTTGGCGCAGCGGCTGCGGCAGGCCGGCATCCGGCCGGGGGATATCGTCGCCGTCGCCTTGCCGCGTTCGGTGCGCCTGAGCCTGGCCCTGAGCGCGGTGGTGCAGCTCGGCGCCGCCTGGCTGCCGTTGGATACCGGCTACCCGGACGAACGTCTGGCCTATATGGTGGCGGACGCGCAGCCGCGGCTGATTATCAGCGACAGTGCCCTGCAGGCGCGTTTCGCCGCGCTGGCGCCGGTGCTGACGTTTGACGAGGTGACATTGTCACATGAGCCGTCGCCAACGGCGGAAGCGTGGCCGGCGATCGACCCCGATGCCCCGGCCTATGTGCTGTATACCTCCGGTTCAACCGGACGGCCGAAAGGGGTGGTGGTCAGCCACCGGGCGATTATCAATCGGCTGTACTGGATGCAGCACGCCTACCCGCTCGACGGGCAGGATGTGGTGCTGCAGAAAACGCCGTGCAGTTTCGACGTCTCGGTATGGGAATTCTTCTGGCCGCTGATGGTGGGGGCGCGTCTGGTGATGGCGCCGCCGGAGGCGCACCGCGACCCGCAGGCGCTGACGGCGCTGATTGATGAGTACCGCGTCACCACGCTGCACTTCGTGCCGTCGATGCTGGCCATCTGGGTGGAGGCGCTGGCGGAGCAGGCGTCGCCGCAGCGCGCCCGCAGCCTGAAGCAGGTGTTCTGCAGCGGCGAGGCGCTGTCGTGCGAGCTGGCGGTCCGCTATCAGACGCAGGTTGGCGCGCCGCTGCATAACCTGTACGGCCCGACCGAGGCGGCGGTGGACGTCACCTATCAGCCGGCCTCCGGCGCGGCGCTGGCGGCGGTCAGCGGCGCCGGGGTGCCGATTGGCCGTCCGGTGTGGAATACCCAGCTGCACATTCTGGATGCGCTGCTGCGTCCGGTGCCGGTCGGCTGTGCCGGCGATCTTTACCTCAGCGGCGTACAGCTGGCGGCGGGCTATCTGCGGCGCGCCGACCTGACCGCCCAGCGCTTTGTGGCGTCGCCGGCGGGGGATGGACAGCGCATGTACCGCACCGGTGATATCGCCCGCTGGCTGGAGGACGGCAGCGTCGAATATCTGGGGCGCAGTGACGATCAGCTGAAGATCCGCGGTCAGCGCATCGAACTGGGGGAAATCGAGCAGGCGCTGCTGGCGCAGCCCGGCGTGGCGCAGGCGGCGCATGCCATCGTGCTGTCGCCGCAGGCCGCTGCCGCCGGCGGAGCCGATATGCGTCAGCTGGTGGCCTGGCTGGTGCCGCAGCCGGGCATGGCGCTGGATAGCGAGGTGCTGGCGCAGGCGCTGGCGCAGCGTCTGCCGGCGCATATGCTGCCGGTCAGTTATGTGCTGACCGACAGTTTCCCGCTCAGCGCCAACGGCAAGCTGGACCGCAAAGCCCTGCCGAAACCGCAGTATCAGCAGACGGCGGGGCGTGCGCCGCGCAGCGACAGCGAACTGCTGGTGGCCGGGCTGTTCAGCCGGATCCTGCAGCGCGACGGCATCTGCGCCGGGGACGATTTCTTCGCGCTTGGCGGGCATTCGCTGCTCGCCATGCGGCTGGCGGCGGAACTGCGTCAGCAGTCGGGGCGTTCGCTGTCGGTCGGGCAGATTATGTTTGCCCGCAGCGTGGAAAATATGGCGGCGCTGCTGGATGAGGCGCAGCCGGGCGGCAACGCCGAAAGCCGTGGCGCCGGCGAAATCCTGCGGCTGCGCGGCGGCGACGGACCGGCGCTGTTCTGCCTGCATCCGGCTTCCGGCTTCGCCTGGCAGTACGCCGGCCTGATGCGCTATCTGCCGGGCGACTTCCCGATCGTCGGCCTGCAGTCGCCGCGGCCGGACGGCGTTATTGCCCGCTGCGACACGCTGGATCAGATGGTCGATCGTCATCTGGCGAACCTGCGAGACCTGCAGCCGCACGGCCCGTACTACCTGCTGGGCTATTCGCTGGGCGGCACGCTGGCCCATGCGATGGCGGCGCGTCTGCAGCAGCAGGGGGAAGAGGTGGCGTTCCTCGGTATGCTCGACACCTACCCGCCGGAAGGACAGGACTGGAGCGGGCCGAGCGAGGAGCAGGCGCAGCAGGAGGTGGCGCAGGAGCAGGCGGAGTTTATGGCGGAGGACGACGGCGATCCGGCGCTGCGCGCGGAGAAGGCGGCGATGTTCAACGACATTGTCGCCAACTATAAGGACGCGGTACGTCTGCTGTCTACCGCCCGCAGCGCGCGCTTCGACGGCACGGCGACGCTGTTTGTCGCCAGCAAAACCCTGCCGGCGGTGATGGACGTCAACGCCACCTGGGCGCCGTATCTGCAGCGGCTGACCTGCTATCCGCAGGCCTGTGAGCATGCGGATATTCTGTCGCCGGCGTCGCTGGAAACGCTCGGGCCGCTGCTGCATTCGCTGTTAACGCGCCAGTACCGTCTGGCCTGACCGACAGGCCGGCGGCCAGCGCGGCTGCCGGTCTGTAATAACGATAAAGTTTATTGTGAGACATTATGGCTAAACCCTCTTTTTTGCTTGATTTCAGTTTACTGAGAACCAATGCGCACTTCCGGGCGATTTTCTGCGCCCGCATGCTGTCGGTCTTTTCACTGGGAATGTTGGCGGTCGGCGTGCCGATTCAGATCCAGGCGATGACCGGCTCGACGCTGCAGGTCGGGGTGGCGGTGGCGCTGGACGGCGTCGGCATGTTTATCGGCCTGATGCTGGGCGGCGTGCTGGCCGATCGCTTCGACCGGCGTAAGCTGATTCTGTTTGCGCGCGGCACCTGCGGCCTGGGCTTTGTGGCGCTGAGTCTGAACGCCTTCGCCCCGGCGCCGTCGCTGTGGGCGCTGTATCTGCTGGCCGCCTGGGACGGCTTTTTCGGCGCGCTGGGCATGACCGCGCTGATGGCGGTGATCCCGCTGTTGGTGGGGCGGGAGAATCTGGCCGCCGCCGGGGCGCTCAGCATGATTACCGTGCGTCTGGGGGCGATTCTGGCGCCGGCGCTGGGGGGCGTGATTATCGTCGCCGGCGGCGTGGGGGCGGCGTTCGCCGTGGCGGCGGCCGGCACCCTGGGCACGCTGATCCCGCTGACGCGCCTGCCGACGCTGCGGCCGCAGGCGCAGGAGCCGGAACATCCGCTGCGGGCGCTGGCCAGCGGCGTGCAGTTTGTCTGGCGGCACAAAGTGGTGGGCTCGGTGGTGCTGCTGGGAATGCTGATGAGCATCGTCGGCGCGGTGCGTATTTTGTTTCCGGCGCTGGCGCAGGATACCTATCGGGTGGGCACCTCGGCCATCGGCCTGATGTATTCGGCGGTGCCGCTGGGCGCGATGCTGGGCGCCTTTACCAGCGGCTGGGTGCCGCGCTTCCGGTGGCCGGGCGCGCTGATGCTGAGCGCTGCGATCTGCGCCTTTGCCGCCATCGCCTCGCTGGGAGTGTTCAGCAGCCTGCTGCCGGCGCTGATCGCGCTGGTGTGTTACGGCTATGCCAACGCCATCGCCTCGCTGCTGCAGTTTATGCTGATTCAGAGCAATACGCCGGACCACCTGCTGGGGCGGGTGAACAGCCTCGGCACCGCGCAGGACGTGACCGGTGATTCGCTAGGGGCGCTGGGGCTGGGGGTGGTCGGCCGGGTGCTGACGCCGTTGCTCAGCGTGCTCACCTTTGGCGGCGCGGCGGCGCTGATCGGCCTGCTGCTGGCGTGCAGCGTGCGTACGCTGCGCCACTGTGTGCTGCCTGCGTCGCCGCAGGAAGAGGAGCCGGCGGACGGGGAGCCGGTGACGGCCGACTCCCGTTCTTGACGTGCGGAACGGCGGTTACGACGCCGCGTTGGCGAACTGCCGTTCCAGATAGTCCAGCAGGTTGTTGGCGCTGTAATAATCCAGCCGAAACGTATCCAGCCCCATGGCGTAAACCCGCTGCTGGCGCACCGCCGGCAGCTGCGACAGGAACGGGTTGCCAGTAAACTTCTTCACCGTCCGCCCGTCGGCGGAAAACAGCAGTATGGTGGCGCCGCTGACCGCACGCGCCATTTTTTCCCCGCTGAGCTGAATAATATCGTTGCGTTTACCCTGCGTGTGGTTGCCGCTGATGTCCGGCGGCAGCGGCGCGAGGGTAAAGCCCAGCTCCTGCAGCAGCTGACCCTGCGCCGACGCCGGCGTCCAGATATTCATCCCGCGACCGTCCTCGTAATACACCAGCGCCGAGGTGGGCTGCGGCGGCAGGGCGATACGCTGCTTCAGCGCCGCCACCCGCTGCTCGAAGCGCGTGACGGCGGCCTGCGCATCCGCCTCATGGCCGGTTATTTCTCCCAACTTCTGCGTCAGACCTTGCCAGCTGATATTGCCGTAATCAATCACCACCGTCGGGGCGATGCTCGACAGCTGTTCGTACAGCTTCAGCGCGGAGTCGCCGCCGGTGGCGGACATCACGATTAAATCCGGCGTTTCGGCGGCGATCGCTTCGGCATTGGGTTCGCTGATATACAGCGGCTTCAGCCGGCGCGCCTGCGCGGCCTGGCTCCACTGGGTGAAAAAGCCCTGAGCGTCGGCCACCGTCGAGTTGCGTGCGGTGGCGCCGGAGCCGACCAGCGGAGCGTTAATCGCCAGCAGCGAACCGGTCAGCGTTACGCTGGTGGAGACGATGCGCTGCGGCGGCTGCTGCAGCACCACGTCGCCCCGTGGCGTATGCAGGGTGCGCGGCCAGCCGGCGTCCGCGGCGCGGCCTGGCGGGCTGGCGAGCAGCAGTAGAAAAGTCAGTAGGGTGGAAAACAGCGGAAATAAACGCGAGGGCTGCACGGCCGGTCACTCCTTGATATCGAGGCGGAAAAATAAATCACGTCAGGGTGGCTGGTTGCTGGGCAATGGCTAGCTGACTAATGGTTTTTTGCAATATGTTTTTACATCAACAATACAAATAATTATAGTTCTCATTCGTATTACTTCGCGAGGGCGTTTGTGCTATCGCGTCAATTAATATGCCTCAGGGAAAGACATCAACACCGGAATCGCCGTTTTTGCGGATGATTCAGCACGGACACAGGGAATATCGGCGGAACGGCGCGGCGGCAATCACGCCGGCGTATTCCGCTCACTGACAATAATAAAACCCCGAAGGATAAAATAATGATTATGGCTAAACGCCGTGGCCGTCTCCTGACCTCTGGCGGCCGGATGATGCCGGCGCTGTCAGGCATTGCCGTTCTGGTCGCCGCCGCGCTGCACCTGCCGGATGCCGCCGCGCAGGAGACGGAACAGGAGGACAACATCCTGGTGGAGGCCGCAGCAGGCGACGATGAGGCGGCGCAGCAGGATTACAGCGTGCCGATCACCCGGGCGGGCACCAAGATGAACCTGACCGCGCGCGATATCCCGCAGTCGGTCAGCGTTATCGGCCAGCCGCGCATGCAGGACCAGCAGATGCAGACGCTGGGGGACGTGCTGAAAAATACCACCGGAGTGACGGAGAAAGTGGCCGACTTTGACCGCAGCACCTTCTATTCGCGCGGCTTCCTGATCGATAACTACATGGTGGATGATATTCCCACGGTGTTTGAGGAGCGCTGGAATCTAGGGGATTCCGCGTCGGATACCGCGCTGTATGAGCGGATCGAGGTGGTGCGCGGCGCAACCGGCCTGATGACCGGCGCGGGCAACCCGTCCGCCGCGGTGAATATGGTGCGCAAGCATGCGGACAGCCGGGAGTTTACCGGCAATGTGTCCGCCAGCTACGGCAGCTGGAACAAGCAGCGCTATGTGCTCGATCTTTCCGCGCCGCTGACCGCCTCGGGCAATGTGCGCGGGCGCATGGTGGCCGGCTATCAGGATAACGACAGCTATATCGACCGCTACAGCGCCAACAAGAAGTTTATTTACGGCGTGGTGGATGCCGATCTGACCGACAGCACCACGCTGTCGGCGGGCTACGAGTATCAGGAAACCAACGCCGACAACCCGCCCTGGGGCGGCGTGCCGCGCTGGTATCGCGACGGCGGCAAAACCGACTATTCACGCTCGTTCAATACCGCGCCGGACTGGGCCTACAACGACAAGCAGTCGCGCAAACTGTTCGCCACGCTGAAGCAGCGCTTCGACAACGGCTGGCAGTTCACCCTGAACGGCACCCACACCGAAACCAAGCTCGACAGCAAGATGCTGTATATCGACGGCTTTTTTGACCGCGACAGCGGTATTGGCGTCAGTTCCTATCCGAACTACCCGGTGGTCGGCGGCACCGGCTACAACACCGGCACGCGCAAGGTGCATGCCATCGACGCCTTCGCCAGCGGGCCGTATCAGCTGTTCGGCCGCCAGCACCAGCTGATGGCCGGGGTCAGCTACAGCCGGCAGACCAACCGCTACCTGAACGCTTTCGCCAACCTGTCGCCCGACGATGTCGGCAACTTTAATCACTGGAACAGCCAGTTCCCGGAAACCGACTGGGGCGAGATGAGCGTGGCGCAGCAGGACACCATCCATCAAAAATCGGCCTACGCCGCGACGCGTTTCTCGCTGGCCGACTCGCTGCACCTGATTGCCGGCGCGCGCTATACCCAGTGGAGCACCAGCACGCTGACGCAGAACATGGAGAAGAACAACGTTACCCCGTACGCCGGGCTGGTGTACGACATTAACGACAGCTGGTCCGCCTATGCCAGCTACACCTCCGTGTTCAAGCCGCAAACCTACCGCGACAGCAGCGGCAGCTATCTGTCGCCGGTCACCGGTAAAAACTACGAGGCCGGTGTGAAAAGCGACTGGCTGAGCAGCCGTCTTACCACCTCGCTGGCGATCTTCCGCATCGAGCAGGACAACGTGGCGCAGAGCACCGGCCACGTGATCCCCGGCACCGCCGAAACCGCTTACTCCCCGGCGCAGGGCACCGTTAGTAAAGGCATCGAGTTTGAAGTGAACGGGGCGGTGACCGACAACCTGCAGATGACCTTCGGCGCGACCCGCTATGTGGCGGAGGACAGCAAGGGTGAGGCGGTCAATCCGATGTTGCCGCGCACCAGCGTGAAGCTGTTTGCCGCCTATAACCCGCCGGCGCTGCGCGAGCTGACCGTCGGCGGCGGGGTGAACTGGCAGACGCACACCTGGCAGGACGTTGCCGGCCCGGAGGGCAACGGCACCCTGCACGCCGAGCAGGGCAGCTATGCGCTGGTCAACCTGTTCGGCCGCTATCAGCTGACCAAACAGCTGTCGCTGCAGGCCAACCTGAACAACCTGTTTGATAAACGCTACGACACCAGTGTGAGTCAGTACGTGGTCTACGGCGCGCCGCGTAACGTGTCCGTGACCGCCAACTACCGTTTTTAATTTTTATGCTGAAAAAAGAGGTTTGCGATGAATAAGAAAAGATCTGCGCTGATGTTGTTGGTGGGGTTGGCGTTGGCCGGTTGCAGCGCCCAGCAGGGCGGCGGCGCATCCGCGACGGCGACAGGCACGCCGGCCGCGGCGGCCACGCAGAGCGCGCAGCTGCAAAAGAACGCGCTGGGGGACGGGCTGTATGAAATGGCCCTCACGCCGGACGGCCGGGCGCTGTATGTCGCCAGCGCGCAGGGTTTTAAGGACGTGCAGGGCGGAGCGATCTATAAGCTGGACCCCGCCACGCTGAAGGTGCTGGGGATCACCCATACCGATCTGAAAAACTTCGGCGTGGCGATGGATCCGCAGGGCAAGACGCTGTACATCACCAACTCGCTTGACGGCGGCGTCAGCGCACTGGATATCGCCAGCGGCAAGATTACCGGCCGTCTGCTGTTCAGCGAGCGTAATGAGAAAGGCTTCCCCTACGGCGCGCGGGAAATTCTCTGGCATGACGGCCAGCTGTTTATCGGCGGCGTGGCGGATCCCGGCGTGATCTGGGTGGTGGATGCCAAAACGCTGAAGCTGAAAAAACGCATTAATAACGCCGGGAAATGGGTCACCGGTCTGCACTATTCCGCGCAGACCCAACGTCTGTATGCCGCCAACGGCGGCGGTGAAATTCTGGTGATCAACCCGCGCAGCTACGCGATTGAGCAACGCTGGCAGCCGCTGGGTGAGAAGCCAGCGCTGCTGTTGAATCTGGCGGAAGATAAGCAAGGCGGCCGCCTGTTCGTCACCGATAATTCCAAAGCCAAAACCACGCTGGTGCTGGATATCCGCAGCGGCAAGCTGATCAAGCAACTGGACAACGGCGACTCGCTGGCGGTCAAGTATAATCCGCAGCGCCAGGAGCTGTACCTGACCCAGCGCGAATCGGGCAAATTGCTGATCCTGGATGCGCACAGCTATGCGACCAAGCGCAGCGTCAGCCTGCCGCCGCACCCGAACAGCCTGCTGCTGTCCGCTGACGGACAAACCCTGTACGTGACGGTGAAGCAGGCGTTCAACAAGGACGGCTCGACCCAGGGGCCGGACAGCATTGTACGGGTGCCGCTGAATCAATAACGCTTATAAAAAATAATTGCAGAACCTGTTAGGCCATATGTGAGGTAAGAACGGGGGATAAAGAAAGTTTTTCTATAAATATGTCATTTTCACTTCTGACGGGCGCAATAAGATGCGCCCGTTTTTTATGCAATCATCATGGGTAATTACTTGGATGCATCCTGCAGGGCTTGCTTAATAAAGGCGACTGAACTTTCGAGAGCCTGTACCGCTTCTGGCTGCAGCGTTGAGAAGAAATGCCAAGCGTGGAACATACCCGGCCAGACTTCCAGATTTACACGAACGCGGTTATCACCCAGATGCGTTGCCAGACGCATCGCGTCGCTCAGCATAAGTTCGTTTTCGCCAATTTGAATGAGCACTGGCGGTAGACCCGTCACATCGGCAAATACCGGTGATGCCATTGGATGGTTAGGCAACGCATCACCCAGGAAGGTGCGCGCCAGAAAATCCAAACCTGCTTTTGTGTTTAAGGGATCGAGACCTTCCCTATTGGTCATGGATACACCCGTATGTTCAAGATTGGCCCATGGTGAGATAGAGACACCAGCGGCCGGAAGCGGGAGACCCTTGTTACGTGCGGCAACCATGACGGTAACAACCATCGCTCCACCCGCAGACTCGCCTGCCAGCACGATTTTACTGGCATCAAAGCCTTGTTCAATCAACCACTCATAGGCACGAACCGTATCGGTAACTGGCGTAGGGAAAGGATACTCCGGAGCCAGTCGGTAGTCCGGCATGTAGACCCTTGCGCCCAGCATATTGGCGTAGTTGCCGCCAATACCGTGATAGCCAGCTGGTTCACCGACAATATAGGCCCCGCCGTGGATGTACATAACGATAGCATCGGTTTCAAGGATGTCGGGCGTAACCAAAGTGCCTGGTACGCCCCCCATATCAACCTCATTAAAGCTCACTCCGGCAGGTGCAGGATTTTTAGCCAGCATACGGGTGTAGGCGTTACGGACCTCACTCATCGGCGTTACGGTATCCTGACCTGTAAGGATTGGCCCCAGACCGGCCAGACTGTCTGACCATTCTTTTACAGCTTGTTTGGTTTGTTGATTCATCATCAGTGCTCCTGTGTATATTTGCGTTTAAATTTGACAGGAGCCTATGATATACAAACATTTGGGGAATATGGTTCCCATATCAGGGGGCGTTAATGCCCGTATTTGAAGAGAGAAATAATGCATGGAGATCAATAGTATTGGTGATATTGCAGCATTCGTCGCTGCGGTAAAAGCGGGGAGTTACACCCATGCGGCGAGTTCCCTTGGGCTTACACGTTCTGCTATTGGCAAAAGTATTGTCAGGCTTGAAACACGTCTTGGTGTTCGTCTTCTTAACCGTACTACGCGGCGTCTGAGTCTTACTGATGAAGGGAGGATAATGTTTGATCGTTGTCGTCAGATACTCGAAGACCTCGAGGAGGTCGATGCCACCATGGCCATGCGCAGAGTTAAGCCAACGGGGACTCTCCGGCTTAGCGCGCCGCTCTCTTTTGGACAGCGACATATTCTTCCCGTTCTGGATGCTTATCTAAAGAAATGGCCAGAACTTCGCGCGGAGGTGTCTTTTAGCGACAGGTTTGTGGACCTTATTGAAGAAGGTTTTGATATTGCCATTCGCATAGGTGAACCGCGCGATGATTCGCGCATTCTGACCCGAACGATAGCGTTGCAGCATATTGTCACATGCGCATCACCTGAGTACTTGTCCTCTCGAGGTATTCCAAAGACACCTGCGGATTTAATCGACCATGACACTATCTTTCTTCTTAGTGCAGAGAAAAGACGTAGCTGGCGGTTTGCCACCCCGGAAGGGGCATTTGTGTATGAAGGACCCGGGCGACTTAACCTCGACAGTTCTGAAGCCATGCGTGCATCGGCTATTGCCGGGTTTGGAATAGTCCACTTACCAACCTATTTGCTCGGTGAGGATTTGCGTAGCGGAAGATTGATACCCGTTCTTGAGGAATATCCTATTCCACCGGAACCTATTCGGGTGATTTATCCCAGTAAGCGGCATTTATCACCGCGGATTCGCTCTTTTATTGACCTGCTTATTGAAAGCTGGGAGCAGGGAGCGCCTTGGGAATAAGGCAGGCGTATCCCAAGCTCTGTTGTTCAGAATGTTTTTCAGGCCTAACGTCCGCTCCTCGCTCACAGCGGACCTTATGGCTTTGCTTTCTGTCCGCTCCGTGCTGTGAGTTCAACTGATGGACGCAACACACTTATTGAACCGTTCTGCGGGTGATTCATAGTCTAGCGTTTTTCTCGGTCTTTCGTTGAGCTGTCTGGCAACGCTGTTTAGTCTCTGCTGACTGTGAACCGATAAGTCAGTTCCCTTTGGAAAATATTGTCTGAGCAACCTGTTCGTATTTTCATTTGAGCCACGTTGCCAGGGAGATTGAGGATCACAGAAGTAAATCTGGATGTCTGTTGCTACAGTAAACCGGGTGTGGCTGGTCATTTCAGCTCCCCGATCCCAGGTTAATGTTTTATAAAGCTCAACAGGCAATTCCCGGGCTTGTCTGATGAGTGCAGATATAACCGTTATGGTCTTGTTGTCCCTGATTTTAGCCAACATAACAAAGCGGGAATGGCGTTCTACGAGGGTGACGATATAGGAGTTTTTCGAGCCCTGGATCAGATCACCTTCCCAGTGACCAGGTATGGCTCTGTCTGCGGCTTCCGGTGGCCTTTCGCTGATAGGTATCGAATTCGGGATTTTCCCTAATCCTTTCCCTTTAAGTGATGACGTTCGGGATCTACGAACCGCTCTTCCGCTTCTGAGGCATTGCTGTAGTTCTTTTTTTAATGCTCCCCGGGTTTGTATAAAAAGCGTTTTATAAATCGTTTCGTGTGACACATGCATTTCCTGATTATCCGGATAACAGCGTTTCAGCCAACCGGCGATTTGTTCCGGCGACCAGTCCTGATGCATCTTTTCTGCAATGAGTTTACACAATGTGGGGCTTTCAATTAGCTTGCAAGGTTTTGGTCTCAGAGCACTTTCCCACGCAGCTGTATCTGCTTTTGCTGCACGGTATTGTTTTGCACCTCCATGCCTCTTGATCTCGCGGCTAATCGTTGAGGGGGCTCTTGATAATTTATCAGCGATATCCCTGATGCTACGTCTTGCTACCAATCCTCTGGATATCTCCTCTCTTTCATCAAGTGAAAGAGCCAGCCGGTGCCGCTTTCGAACAGGAGGGCGATACCCACCAGTCTGGTGGATAGTCGGCATAATAGAAGAATGAAATCTGTCGAACATTCTGGCGATATCATGCAGGGAATCACCTTGCTTATACCTGTCCCAGATAATCGCCTTCTGCTCTGGCGTGTAGTTAATCCGAGTTCTTCGTTTCATGGCAACGTCCCCCCTTGATTAAGGATAGCGTTGCATCGACCCATTGAACTCACAGCCAATAGCGGACATAAAAGAAATTGCGATACCTTGAGTGGTGAAAAGCCGTTTCCGCTCAGTTTTTAATGTTGAGAGCGGCCTCCTACAGTGAATCCAGCAAATGCTAAAGGAACATTCACTCATTTACTGTATTAACGCCTCTTGCTGGTCGCTGACGCATAGCGCCCGGCGGATATCCATTGATGCGCTTAAAAGCTCTGCTAAACGCTGCCTGTGAGGCATAGCCGAGGCGAAGAGCAACGGTGTCAATTGAGATCTTATCGTGAATAATCCAGTGACCTGCGATGCGCATTCGCACCTCCCTTGCATAGCGCAGGGGAGGTATGCCGATGATTGATTTGAAGCGTTCAGCAAAAACAGAACGTGACACATGTGACTGTGCAGCAAGTTCAGCAACAGACCACTCCCGACCCGTATCGCGATGAATGGCCAGAATTGCACGGGCGAGTCGTGGATCACGTAACGCAGCGATCAGGCCAGCTGCGTTCTCGCTGCCGTTTTCGATCCATCCACGCACAATCATGGCAGCCGCCACTTCTGCGAGGCGGGCCAGAATGCCCGCGAAGCCAGCGCGTCCGGAACAGATTTCAAATTTCATCGCGCCCAGAATGGGAACCAGCCCCGGATAGATCTGTTCATTTGCCTCAACCACTATGGCTTGCGGCATCAGTTTACCAAGACCCTGCATTCCACCGAGATCGAACTCCATACAGCCATAAAACAGAACCGTGCTGGGTGTCGGATGCGAACTCGGGCAAGTATTGATTCCGCTGACGGCCTCGCCTAAAGGAGCAGAGCCTAACGTGTCGATATGTTGAAATGAACAGCTGACATCCGATACAAGCTGGTGATCCTCACCCTGCGGCATGAATACCATGCTGCCAGCTTTCAGTTCGTGCAATGTACCATCGTGTGTGCGAAGCAGAGCAGTACCTACAGCGATGTAATGAAAATAGGCATGTCCCGGTCTGTTGCTAAAACCCACGCCAAACTCAGAGCCAGTCTGTAAACGGCGATACTGCACGCCACGCAGGCGCATTTCCAGCAGCAATTCACTGATGAGCTCGGATGTAAGGGCAAAATGTCTGTTCACATGCATAATCGGAGTTTCGGGTAAAAAATCAGGATGTAGCATCATAGATCGTCCAGCGACTCAACTCTAGACTAGGCGTTATAATTTTTCTCCAGGTAGAGTGTGTTATGAGAAATGAAGCAACTGAAGCTGTATCCGCGAGTTTGAATAGTTCGGAACCCAAAGAATCCGCATGGATGGCCGTTATTTCACTGACTATGGGTGTGTTTGGCTTGCTGACTGCAGAATATCTTCCTGCCAGCCTGTTGACCCCCATGGCTGCCGATCTCGGTGTGACCGAAGCTCTAGCTGGTCAGGCTGTGACGGTAACGGCTGTGGTGGCCCTGTTTGCTGGTCTGATGGTTCCCCGCCTGACGCGTAATTATGATCGCCGAAATGTTTTGCTTGGTTTTACCGTGCTGATGATTGCCTCCAACCTGCTGGTCGCACTTTCATCCAGTCTGGCTGTTCTGTTAGTCATGCGCATTTTGCTGGGCATCGCGCTGGGAGGCTTCTGGAGTATGGCTGCTGCCGTCGCTATGCGGCTGGTCCCTGCTAAAAGCGTCCCGCGCGCTCTCTCCATTATTTTTAGCGGTATTGCTGTCGGTACCGTGGTTTCGATCCCGCTGGGGAGCTATTTGGGTGGGCTTTATGGCTGGCGTAGTGCTTTTATCGCTGCAACCGCAGTAGGCGTGCTGACACTGATTTTTCAGCTGTTTACCCTTCCTGGAATGGCTCCGCGTAGAATGATGATAACAGCCTCTGTCATGGATTTACTCCGTCGCCCAGGCATTGCGATGGGTATGACGGGGTGTGTGATTGCCCATACCGGTCAGTATGCGCTGTTTACCTATATTCGTCCGGCTCTCGAAAATATTGCCCAACTTGATGTGGATCGTTTGTCTTTGATACTGCTTGGATTTGGCATCGCTAATTTTATCGGTACGCTGCTAACCGGGTGGCTGATGGAGAGAAGCCTGCGTCTCACACTGATACTCATGCCAGCGCTTGTCGGTTTCGCGGCATTAAGCATGATTTTGCTGCCACTAGAGGAAAAAGGATTGGTGTTGTTCGTCGCGTTGTGGGGGATGGCATTTGGTGGCGTACCCGTTGCGTGGTCAAATTGGGTAGCGCGTTCCGTTCCCGATCAGGCTGAAACCGCTGGCGGCATGGTAGTCGCAGCAGTTCAGTCCTCAATTGCGGCGGGTGCTGCGTTGGGAGGATTACTCTTTGGTATCAGCGGCGTAACAGATGTTTTCATCACCGCTGGTTGCATAATGTTTTTTGCCACGCTCGTTATTGGACTAAAGGTGAGGGTCGCTCTGACCTGACCACTTCCCCTGTAAGAAAGTTTCAATGAAGGCCAGCTGAACCAGGTGGCTGGCCTGAAAAAAACAGCGAGATTTCCTCCTCCTTTTCCGCTCTATTTGTTATCCGCTAGTCGTTGTCAGCAGATCTTCAGCGTCAAGTGTTTGTCTGCTGTGTGCCAGAAGCAGACATTGATTAACCCCGGCACCATGTGGAGCATATGAGGAGATCGATCTCCCGGACGTGAAGGTTCTTTTAGATCCTCCTGAAATATATAGCAGGGGGGATGTCCTTTATTATAATGGAAAAATTACAGACACTTCTTACGTTGCTGTTTTGAATCTAACCATAAATCATGACATCAAAAAAATATCTATAAATAGCATTGGTGGTGATGCTAAAAATGCTATGGAAATAGGTGACTACATCTACAAAAATGGCCTCGGTGTTGATGTACGCAGTGTTTGCGCTTCTGCCTGTGCTAACTATATTTTCCCGGCCGGGAAGAATAAATATCTAGGTAATAATTCATATCTTCTGTGGCATGGTGGTGTCAACGGACCTGAGAGAGAAGTTACAGTATCAGGAAATATTTCTAAAGATGATTTTTTTATGCTTCAGGAACTTAAAAAATTAAAAAATGATGACATTGCATTCTATAGAAGAATTGGTGTGAACATCAGGGTGTCATTTTGTCCGCAATTAAAAGATGACTATGAAGAAAGATTTCCGGAGAAATGGTTTTCATACCCTCCGGAAGACTTGGAAAAATTTGGCATAAAAAACATTAACTATGCCATTTCAGCTTCTCAATGGGTTTTCTCCATGAGAAATAAGCACGTTATTTTTGCCAGTTACTGTAATTAGGGGAAACAACAATGTGTGAGCTTTCTTTGAGTGAAATGAAGCTTCGTGTTGTAGAAATAACCGACAGAAAGGCAGCAGGAAGTAATGGTTAACCGCTTTAGCCCCCTCAGCTCTGCCCGCCCGCGATTGAAAGCCACCTTATAGTTCATAACTAAGAACATCGAGGCAGAACCTCATCGGTTTAAACAGCATCCCCTGAGGCCCGGAATGACGGCACCTTCGCCGTAACCGATATAAACTACAGCCCTGACGCCTTCTTCCTTGATTACCTGCAGGATAGGCGGCGTCCGGATATCATTTCCCTGAGTTAGGATAAGGTTTACCCCGATTCCTCTTTGATAAGAATCTCGCTTGCATCCAGTAGGGGTGGGATCAACGCCTTATCCTTACGTCCTTTGTGAGTACCACCCCATCATCTGTATCGGGGCAGATCGAGTGTGTATTTATTGACAGTGCAATCGAACAACGTTCAGAAGCTATATGTCACTTTCAAGCTTCCATTGGGCGATGCTTTTCGTTGCACAATCGGGCTGTTACGTGCATCACCAGCCAACTGCGTAAAGCCTGTAGCGGCCACTACACTCCAGTCTTGGTTGAACTTGTGCGTCCAGTCCATATTCATTGAATAGGCATAAATCCCGGAACCGGCATCATATTGACTAAACCCCGATGCGGCTGACTGTGATGAACTTACCCCGTAGTAAGTTTGCATATAGTTGCCTGTTCCCCAACTGCTGGTCAGCGCCATCGTCACGGTATTTTCCGATGAGTTATAAAGCGGGCTGATAATACCGAAATGCACGGCCGCGCCATTGTCCCGTTGAGAAAACGGCACCTCAGCCTGCAATTGCAAATGAAGCCAGTCGGTGACCTTATACCCCAGACCCAATGCCCCGATAGCCGAGCCTTTGACATCGCCCATACCCCGCAAGTCGTCACTGCCATCGCTCAGTGAGTCGCTGTCCACGTCATGATCCTTACGGCCTGCGCGATAGCTCAGCGCAGTACTGTAATCCAGCTTGCCGGTGCTGTTGCCGTAACCGATACCCCGCGTGGTACTCACGAAGAACCCATTATGCATCGAGTAATCAAGTAACAGGGCTGTCGTGACGCGGTTTTCATCCGAACCAGAATAAAGTGGCGTAACATCCACGCCTCCTCCCAACGTTAAGGCGTTACCCTGTTGTGGTTCTGCCGCAAGTGTTGGGGTGGCCAGTAACGCCAGCAGCGCGCCCGGCAGCATTTTTTTCAGGGTGCGTCCTGAGAGTGAATAGGGGAACTTATGACGCAGTTCGAAGTTGCTCATTAAAGAAGTCCTTATGGATTCAAACGATTACGATGCAAGCGGGTTTTAAACGCCAGAACGCTCAGTTTGAATACGCACCCTAAAGTTCTCATGAGCTAAAAATGAAGAAATACTTAAGCACGTACCGGTGACACAAACCTGATAAATTTCCTGATACCGTTTTTTTCTTCAGACGTTCTTCATTCACTGTTGATAACGTAACTATTGTGAAAATTCTCCTCATCGAAGACGACCTGGATCTCGGCAACGGCGTACGTATTGCCCTTGCAGATCAAGGATTAGATGTAATATGGGTTCGCCGCAAAGTGGATGCGCTGCATCAACTCGATGCCTGCGTGCCGGAACTTGTGTTGCTCGACCTCGGACTGCCCGACGGCGATGGCATGAGCCTGATGGCGTACTTGCGCCAGCAGCTCAAGGGGATCCCCGTCATCATTCTGACCGCGCGAGGCACTCTGCAGGATCGCCTGTGCGGGCTGGATGCCGGTGCTGACGACTATCTCGTCAAACCTTTTGTTCTCGCCGAGTTGTTGGCCAGGGTAAGAGCACTTGCGCGACGCAGTTACGGTTTTAAGAATGAGGTGATAGAAATTCGTGGGTTATCTCTCCACGTGCCGACTCGTCGCGTGACAGTGAGCGCGCGGAATGTTGAGTTGACGGCAAGTGAATATGCGCTGCTTGAAACTTTAATGATGCGCACTGATCGCGTGCTTACACGAAGGTTTCTGGAGGAAAGGATATTCGGCGCAAAAGAAAATATGAGCAATGCACTCGATGTGCATATGGGTAATTTACGTCGCAAAATCGGCGACGGTTATGTACGAACGGTGAGGGGCATAGGGTATGTCATTGATACCGTACCGATTCAGAAAGGGGCCGGTTGATGCGAAATTTTTGGCGCCACCTGAGAACTCCAACGCTCGTACGGCGAATTATGATCGCCCAGATGTTACTGCTTACACTGCTTTGGTGTCTTTTTCTGACCTACATTTTGTGGGAGAACTTGCGTAGCCCCCCGATGCTAACGGGCAGCAATACCTACGAAACCATTCTTACATTGGTTGATCGTATGGATGATCGCCCGCAGGATCGCAACGCTGTGCTGGAAAAGTTCAGCACAGCGTTGCGGGAAGGTTATGGCGGAGGTGAAGATCCGAAACTGTCAATCAGCCTAATCGTTCGGAAGAATAAAGAGATAATTTATTCATCTGATGGCGCTCCGGCAGGGGTGACAAACACCCTGTATGGGAAAATTCAGAGCATTCAGAGTGAAGGTCGCACCTGGACTAGCCGTACTCTCAAGTCCGGGAGGTCCGATGCGGAGGTAACACTTGTCACGCCTGCCGGAGGCTGGAACTTTTTTATATACCTGAACTCGCGTGGATACTACATATTGCCGCTGCTGGTGTGCATTCCTTTTCTTTTGTTTCCCGCGTGGCTGTCAATCCGTATTGCAATGCGACCCTGGAACAAGGTGATAAATGAAATTTCCTTACGAACTTCAGAAGATCTCTCTCCCTTAAAAGAAGTGCCAAAGCACATGGAGCTTCGCCAAATGGTGGACGCTACTAATCTATTTCTTGCCAGGGTGCAAGAGAGTTCTGATAGGGAACGGGTTTTCATTGCAGATGCCGCTCACGAACTGCGTACCCCACTGGCTGCGATGCGAATCAATGTGGAGGCTTTGCAGTCCTATGTAAGCAGCAATAATCAACAGGAGTTGCTTGCAGGGATTATTCGCAGCAATAGCCGTGCAGCGCGTCTTGTCAATCAGTTGCTGCTGATGATGCACAGCGAAGTGCGCATTGACACTGTTATGGAGCCTGTGCCGCTGACAACGCTCATACAAGAGCGAATGGCTGCACTGGCACCGCTAGCGGCTGAGCGCAGGGTTGAGCTCGAATTCTACTCTGATGATGAAGTCTGGATCACAGGCGTCAGGGAACGCCTGATGTCGCTGATTGATAATTTAATTGAAAATGCCGTGAAGTACAGCCCTGAGGGCGGACGGGTTGAGGTAGATGTACGATCTATTGATAAATCTACTCAGCTACGTGTTTCAGATGCAGGGCCCGGCATTCTATTTGAATTGAGGGAGCGCGTGTTCGATAGGTTTTTTCGCGATCCCAATCAGATACAAAGCGGGAGTGGATTGGGACTTGCAATAGTCAAAGCGGTTGCGCAGCAACACAACAGCAGCGTATGCCTAAGTACGTCTGCAGAAGGTGGGCTCATGGTTACTGTTGACTTTCCAAACTACAAGTCCGCCTGAAAGAAAACATGATTTTGATACCAGCGCAGCGGAGGGCCTCTCTCTGTAAGAACAATGGAGTTGAAATTGAAATATTTGACGCTGTCTACACTATTATTTTCTATCTCAATCAGCGGGTGCGCCATAACCATCAGCGAATTAAAAAGCGGTCAATCATCTTATGACGGCAGCTTCACGAGCAAGACGAAGCCCTCCGACACCTATCGAACCTTAAGGCACATGGCAAGGCAGTGCCTGGAATATGAGGCATATTCAGGAAATCCGGTCATCGTATTAAGCGAGTTTGACGGTGAGCGCAATGAAGGTGAGATCAATCAAAAGCTCCTTGCGCAGGGACTGTTGATTAACAACACGCTAATTGAAATAGAAAGAAATGATGGGGACAAAGCCCAGGTCAGCCTATACACAACCAAGAACATCTTGAGTGTGGGAATCAGGTCGCCAAATATAAGTGATATCAAGCGCTGGGCTGACGGCGATAGAGCTTGCTAGAACGACACTCTCGTCAATACCGTGAAGCATCTCAGGCCATATGACTTAATCCCCCGTTGATTTACACACCGCGATTTAAGTAATGCCTTCATCAGTAATGAGAACAACTGCGAACGTCCGCTCCTCGCTCATTGCTGCCTGTCATTCCTGCTTAAAAAACAGGCTTAACGTAGGATATTTTCCGTTTTCCAAGCGGCCCCCTTAAAAACCGCACCCAATATACCATATATGCGTTATCCACAGAAACTGGGGATAAGTTTGTGGGGGATCGGCTTTCCTCGCGTTAAGCCGAATCAGATACAAAAGATAGAAGAGGCCCAATATGAGAAATCCAAAAGGGAAATAATTCGTGCCGGTGATCGGTCAGCCCATCCGTTTTTCTTCCGACTTCTGGAATTATCCCCAAACTCGGAAGCAAATAATCGACACCGCCCCGCACCGCGGGGCAGGGGGTTCGGGTCTAAAACACAACATGCAGTACCTGTTACTGCCAAAAACCACTTCATCTTGTGCCTGATGGGCAGGGCGGGGGCGTTGCCGGAAATAGCAGAAAACGGAAGGGCGTTGTGTCACATCCAGACGGATGTATAAAAGTTGCGCGCGTTTCAGATTTTCATTAAAATGGATGTTATGAAATCTTAAACACACAGAGACGAGGCTATCATGACTACACTGAACATGACCAAACCGGCCCGTGCTCCCCGGCTCAACCCTGAGCACGTTGAAAAAGCGTTGATCCAATCGCGCATAGATAACGTCGGCAAAAAATTTGTTGCTGCACTCGATGCCGTGGATGAAAACAAATTACTGTCCTTATTAACCCTGTCCGACGATGAGTTCTGGTCGGAAGTTAAAATCATGGCCCTCACTCAGTCGCTGATTAATAACGTCAGCGAGGAAAAAGAGGAGCAGGAATATTATGCCGAAGCCCGGCTGGCATTCTTAAAAAGTCTGGAGAAATACGGCGGCGTTCATAAATCAACGGCCGTGAAAAATATACTGGGTGTGTCGGTGCCGACCGTCCACAAATATAGCAAGCAGAACAAGCTGATTGTTCTAGACTGGGGTGTTGAAAAGCTCTATCCGGTATTTCAGTTCTCGGTTGATGAAAAGAACAGTGAAAACGGCATGCTTAAAGGCGTTCCGGAATTATTGGCATGCATCACCCATAACGTGAGCAACCTGCGTAAATGCAACTTCTTTACCCGTCAGGTTGAAATGCCAGGCAGCGGTGAGAAAATCAGCGCGCTCGATATTTTGCGCCGTGGCGCCACCGATGAAGAAATGGCGCACCTGCGTATTCTGGCCGCAAACTTCGGCACGCAGAACGCGGTGTAACAAAAGCGGTGCCAGTCACCCCTGGCACTGCTTTTCCTTATTTATCCGGCGATCCGGATATTGCAATCAGCTCTCAGGATCTGCCTTGCGGTTCTCCCCCGGTGCTCATACTGACTCAGCGGTGTCACTGATGCTGTCGGCAGGATGCCATCCCCGTCTACCTTGTCTGACCAAAGAGCCAGGCACGGCTTACCGGTGTGTCTGGACAAATACTCAACGCCATCTGCATGCTGTGCCATCTCCGTTGCCAGTTCCTGCGTCAACGGATAGGTCGCCTTGGGCGCCATCAAATCGCCGACAGGCTGCCTCAGATGAGGCCCTAACCGGGTCAGATCAAACACCTTCAATGGCCGTTCTGTGGTGATTTCAGCCATGCAGTTGGTCTCAAAGTCCGAACGATCGATGAACTCTTCATCCTAGAAAAATTCACTACACGCCGTATGGGGCGAGTCGGCCAGGTACATCGGCCATTTGGATTGATCGGATACCCCGGCGGCGGCATAATGATAGCGCAACCTGGCACTGCCGGCAGGGAAAACCCTTGATATTTATAGAGTTTTGCTAGCTATAATCCAGAACACCACGATGAAGGGAGATAACAGCAATGACTGAGGCAGTACCGGATGAATTTATTGATGCCTTCGACCACTTGTGGCAGCTACCGGCGGGCATGACAGATAAAGAGATCTCGGACTCCCATGCGTTCCGGGAATTTAGGCAAACGGTTAATAGATGTTCCTATGCCCACGTCACGCTCTTTATGGAATGGCATCTGATCCGGGGATTAAAAAAACTGGGTGTGCCCTGTTTTTTCCTGCCGGTGACCCACTTGCGGCTACCGACAGGATGAAGGCGACAACGCTCTGTCATGCTGCGTTGATGAAGGAGTACGTCCAGATCACCTATCTCTGCCCGCTCGATTGCGCCGGCGACATACCGCGTATTAAGACGGCCAATGCCACCATCAAAGTCTTCAGTGAAGCAGAACTGAATGTATTGCTGAATTCTCCCGAGCATCAGCGACAATCAGGCTTCAAGGCCGCAGAGACCAATAGGTTGTCGCAATTTTGGTTCTGTCGCATTAAGGCGCGGTCAGGTAACATACTGTTTTTTTTTGCAATGTTGCCTGACCATGTCCCTGATCCAAAAATCCTTTAAACGCCTTCATTATCCCACCGATATTATTGCTCAGTGCGTCCGCTGGTATCTGGCTTACTCCCTGAGCCTGCGTAATCTGGAGGAGATGATGGCTGAGCACGGTATCACCATTGACCATTCCACGCTTCACCGCTGGGTAATTCGTCTGGTGCCGCTGCTGGATAAGACCTTCCGCCGGCATAAAAGTTCGGTGGGATGTCGATGGCGAATGGATGAAACCTACATAAAAGTCAGGGGGCAGTGGAAATATCTGTACCGTGCGGTCGATACCGAAGGCAGGTCAATCGACTTTCTGCTGACGGCGAAGCGGGATGCCACAGCAGCCCTGCGCTTCTTCCGCAAGGCCATTTGCCATCACGGTACACCGGAAGTCGTCACCATCGATAAAAGTGGCGCCAACACCGCGGCACTGGCCATACTCAATGCCGGTAAACCGGATGAAGAAACCATCGCCATCAGGCAGGGTAAATACCTGAATAACGTTGTAGAGCAGGATCACCGTAACATCAAACGCCGGATAAAACTGATGCTGGGATTCAAATCGTTTCGTCGGGCACAGGCGCTCCTGGCTGGCATCGAGCTGGTCCACATGATACGCAAAGGGCAATATCAGCATCCGGACGGGGAGGGATTATCTCCGGCAGATCAGTTTTACCTGTTGGGTGCCTGAAAAACAGGCAATGCACTTTTTGACAACCCGCTGCCGTTAATGCGACAGAACCCTCCCGGGCGGCATCAAATGCTCGCTGCCGCCACGGTTACCCTGAAAACATGTTCAGCAAATCCGTCACTCCCCGACACCCAAACTTCGCGAGCGCTTTGCGCCTGTGGGTGTAAATGGTCTTTGTGCTGACGTAGTTCAGCTTTGCCTGCCAATGAACGGACACTTCGCGCAGTGATTGTTGCAGAACCCGCAGCTCTGTTGGCGTCAGCCGGCCGTCGGGTAACAGGGGGAGTCGTTCCGCTTGCCATGAGCGCGAAAAAAAGGTCTCGGGCGAGGGCATCACGGCCGCACGGTACAGGGCGGTCAACGGCTGCCGTCCCGGTGTGATACGGACAATCCCCGGTATCCCCGTTCCCATCAGGGCGGTGCGAGTCACGTCGCTGGAAAATGGACTGCACACAATCAGTTGGTGATAATGCGCTAGGCACGCCTTCCCTCCCCCCAGTTGAAGCAATAACAACAGGGCAGCCGGGGGAAAGGGCGGCAAGTGCACAATCAGACTGCGAGCGAGAGAGCGGGGCAAGGAGCACCCGGCGCGTGACGCGTGGGGGGGCAGGGCCTCGACTGAGCCGGCAACAGTGACGCCGGACAGGGTGCCTGCCATGGCGGGCTCAGAGAGCAGCATTTCCCATCCCTTGCGGGTATATGCGCAAGGGGAAACGAGTGTCACATCCCAACACCATGGCAAGGTTGAGGTCAATGATGCCGGTGTGCCGTTGCCCTGTGGGGGCACGGCCGCGCGTGCCAGGATGTTCTTCGATAATAGGCTCAACAATGCATTCCCTTATGGTTCATGTAACATGTGAATGCCGAGATGGAACAGGCCAAGCCCCCACTGGCCAGTATCATGCCCAGCCAGAGGCAATACCGGAACCAGCACGCATTGTGTCACCCGGTATTGAATGCGGCGAACAAGACGGCACGTCCCATCATGACGACAACCCCACCCAACGGCAGGCTCATGACCGGCAATCCCGCAATTCTGCTCCATATCGCCCCGCCCCCCACGAATAACCCAGTCGTGATGACATCCTCCATGGCATATCTGCCACATAAAAATCGCCGCCACGCACCGTGTCTCTCAGGCGCGTGAACCACAGGGGTGCCGGGAAATAGCCACAGGCCAGCGGTCAGGGAGACAAGCAGCCATAACCACGACACGACATAGGAGCAGATTAACCCCTAGACCAGTTTTCAACCGTTGGGGTGGATCAGTTTTGCACCGTTGGTAACATTTATCCGTGAATGTGGACAGAACTCTGGACTGTTTTGGTGTCTCCCCGGAGCTACCGGTCAGTTATAGTTAATGGTAAACATTACCTGTCCATCCGCTTTTCCCGGTATAACAACATTTTCAACCTGATAGTATCGTGCAGCCAGAGGGATTCTGATTGTCTGTGAACCGTCTGCCGGTGGCGTGATTTCCTGCGCCCCGGCTAAATTCCATGGTACAGCGGAACTGGTGTCGCCAAACCCCAGCTGAATGCCGATACCGGATGCGGAGGATGGAGACGATTCGTTTATTTTGATCAATCCCTGTTCCGCATTAATGACACCGGTATTTGCGGTCAGCGTGACCAGCAGCTTATTAGGTGTTCCTCCCCCTGAAGGGGGGGCTTCGTTCAGAGATGATTGACCACCATGCAGCCCATAGTAGCCAATAAAACGAGGGCAATTAGTCAACATAATGGATGCGTCTTTCCACGGTGTTACAGACCCTTTACCTTTAAACGTACCGCGCAACTCATATTCGCCTAATGGTACAGTCGTATCCTGTGTTTCACAGGTCGACGTTGTGACAGTAACGCTTCCGGTAAACGACAGTGTTTGTAAATCCATCGGCAACCCGGTATAACCGGGGGTTTCTACTCCTCTGAATTTTATTATGGGTAATGCGCTTCCCTGTATCTGCGAACCAGATGTGACATTACCCGTTTTTATCAATGCAATGTCATAGCGTAGTCCGCTGTTCATATGTATTGAGCCATTTTTCGCACCCTGAGTAATGTTAAACGGCCTGGATGCAGTAAATGTATTATTCCCTACAAGTAATGCGATACCCACTCCATCAACATTTGTCGGGTAGATATCTCCATTAAACGGCATACCGGTCACACTGAAGGGTGGACCCGATGGTTCCGTTGCGGCAATACTGGTGGCTTTAATCTCCCATGGTTCTGATCCTGAATCACAACCGAAATCAGGGCCATAATTCGTTTCTAAATGTGTACGGTAAAGCACCGTACCAACGGGTAAGTCACTACCGGCATAAATACTGGCGTGCAATGGAACAGAAATACTAAAAGGATTATTAACAAAGCAAGCAACGTCAGCCCTGAGCAGCGTTGAATATCCCATCAGTGTCGTAATCAGGACCATTCCCTGAATTACAGATTTTTTTATCCAGTTAGTCATATTTACACTTATTTATTAAAGGTACAGGTTGCTCTCACCGAAATCAGTTTATTACTTTCAGTTTGTAACTGACTGAGTGAATAAGGAATGGTACATTGTTCATTGCTGCTCTGCCCCCAATGAACATGCAGAATGTCTTGTTCTTTATCCACTCGTGCATAGATCTCCCCTCCCTGGCCGACAATACCAACATTACTGCCGCTGGTATCCAGCACTTCCGCCCCAAACGGAATCACCAGGTCCCGGTTGTCAAGACTCAGGAGCAATGGATAGCCTTTCCGTGTCGCAAAAGTCAGTTTCACTACGGAGCCTGCATGAGGCGCCACACGCTGGCTGGTATTTTCCAGTTCAACATTCGGTGAAATTCCTTTTGGATCCAGTGCCACTTCATTCATTTCATAGGGGTTCAGATATGGCACTGCGGCATGACCAAAGTTGTCAATTTTCACCCCTGTGTAATTCCCGACCGTAGCACCGCTGGCACCCTCCGCTTCGACCAGCGCAAATGTGTCGCTGGTATATGGTGTCAAGACCAGACCATCTGACCAGGCTAACAGGGTTCCGCTGGCACCAGCTGAAGCACTGTTGTAATTTTTCCCCTTACTGACTGACGCACTGAGATTACTGTATGGTGTTCTGTACTGACCATTCAGGGTACCGCTGTTACCTGTACCGTTTCCATATCGGGTGGCGGTAGCGCCATAGCTGAACTGATGTTCTTTACCCCCTGTACCGGAAAGGCCCAGTTGCTGACCATAATTCCCCTGACCGTCACGGCTTAATCCTGCCGTCAGGTTAGGCGTATTGGCCATCCCCACACCGCCCAGAGGCATGCTCAGGTTGAACATGAACGTAGTCTCTTTCTTACTGCTTCCGTTACGGGTGCGTCCGGCATTAAATCCGAAAGCGACCGAATGGAAATTGTTGCTGTAACCGAGCTGGTATTGCAGGTCTGAATGTGAGCTTTTATTCCAGTAATCCTGCGTATACCCCGTCATGTATAACTGACCATACCCATCAGTAAGTCCCTGATTCAGCGTGGTGGTGAACCGGTTTTTGGGCCGGTAGATATTTTGTACACTTCTTCCATTTTCAACTTCGTCCTGCATCAGTATTGCAGTACGGTAATCCAGATAACCTGAGGTCGAATAACGGTAGGCCGCAATGGAAACATTACTTCTGGTTTGCGGCACAAACTTACTGTAACTCACCCGGTAGCTCTGTCCGGACAGATTGTTGTCCCCTGATACCGGGCCATTAAAATGCGTACGGGAGTGGCTGGCATCAACAGCCAGTGCTCCAAAGGGGGTATTAATCCCGGTTCCCAGCAGGATGGAATAATAGTCAGCGTTGCTGCTCTGGAATCCGCCATAGCCGGTAAATGTATTGGTCAGCCCCCGCTGATAAGTCAGCTGGTAAAGCCCACGCCGCCTTGCGGCGCGGCTGTCACTGGATTCACCGACCACCACATCGTAATGATGGGTTCCCGGACGCAGCAACTGAGCCACAGAGGCATAAGGCACGCTGAAGCGTTGAACTGAACCGTCAGCTTCCGTTACCGTCACCTCCAGCTCACCACCATAGCCGTTAGGGTAAAGGTCATCGATTATAAATGGACCGGGTGGTACAGTGGTTTCCCGGATAATCTGTCCGTTTTGACGGATGGTCACTTTAGCATTCGTATGGGCTATACCCCGGACTTCCGGCGCATAACCGCGTTCTGACTGCGGCAGCATACGCTCTTCATCACGCAGTTCCACACCACGAAATGCCAGAGTGTCGAAGACGCTACCACTGGTGTTATTTTCACCAGCAAGAAAACGTCCCCGGATAAGCGGCAGATCGCGCTGTACATAAGCATTGGTCCGTTGGTATGAACTGCCGCTCTCCTGCATCCAGTTGTAATTACCGTTATGCCGCAGTTTCCATGCTCCCAGATTAAGTCCGGCATTCAGCCCCACATGAGCCGAATCATAACGTTTACCGTGCGAAGACATGGTGTAATAATTACTCTGATATCCCAGCATGAAAGCGGATACGCCCTCATCCCAGTATTCCTGGCTGACATAACCGTCGTTGCTGTTACGCAGATAAGCCTGTGGTATGGTCAGGTACAGGTTTTGAGTGCCCGAATCATAATTAATATCAACTTCGGGAAGCAGTTTTTTCACATCCAGACAACTGTCACCAGTCTGTCTCATATCAGCGACTGAACTGGCCGGTAACTGTTTTTCATTCAGATTGATTTTACGCAAGGATGCCGGCGTCATGTACAGAGTGATGTTATCGTGTTCATCTTCTTTGAACGTAACATTGGTATATCCCATGCTCAGGTCGTTGATGAAAATCTGCACTTTGTAATTTCCAGGCAGAGCAGAAGCCTTTTTTTCAAAGCGTTTTAGGTCTGTTTTTTTCGCTGCACCCGGACTTAAAAATATGGGGTCAAATGTCACTGCTTCTGGTGAAGACTCTTTGGCATCAGATACATGAAAATCGCCATCTGTCGCAAATACATAACCTGGAACAACTGTTAAAGCTGGAAAAAGCAATACAGTAAGTATGTTACATCTAAAAGAGGAGGGAGTTTTCATTATTCATTTCACAAATTATTTTTTTGGTTTATCTTTCGATTTTTTTAACGGCTCCCCAGTCATTGATATACTGATAAATCATTTTCTCTCCGGCAGTGAAGTGTCCCTTCTTGTTTTTAAACGTGAGTCGACCAAATGGGATGAGCATTTCTTCTGGTGACTCTGTTTTACCGTGTGCAGATTGTACGCCGAGCAACGTAATAAAATAAGGGGATGAATTAACCGCGACCAGTTTTCCTCCACTTACCTGCCATTGTATACCTTCTGCTGCAGAGGTCATATCATCTTTCAGAGACGCTGGCCGGTAAAATAACTTAATTCGTGACCGGAATGCTACTTGTAATTTATTATCACCAGCGCCATTCATTTTAGTGGGAGGGATTTCCAGAACATTCAGCCAGAATACACTTTCCCGGTCATCCGGAAGACGAGGCATCCCTGTATAAGAAATGCGCAACGTCTGGCCTTTATGTGGATCCACACGGTTCATTGGAGGCGTTATCAAAAAAGGAACGCGAATATCATCAGGAGTGGCATTAACATTCCCGCTATCAATCCATGTCTGAATGAGGACAGGTCCATTACCTTTATTGTTCAGTTTTACAGTGATTTCTTTCTCGTCAGCCGGATAAATTACACGTGTTCCGGTAATAACAACATTGGCCATAACCTGAGATGTGCACAGCAATAACATACACAAAAATATTTTTCGCATAAAACAAATAGCCAGTTTAATTTTTCGCCATTCAATATGGTCTGACACAATCATGCCAGACCATTGTAATTTATTTGTACTGCAGGTTGTATACAACACTGGAACTTACAGCGCCAGCAGTCGCTTGATTTTCTGCATAATATTCAACAGAGTAAGGTAACACTACATTTTCGCCAGTCTTAATTTCAGAAAAGGCATTTCTTGTCGCCTGATTCTGGTTACCAGCAAAAATGGCATTACCATTAGTACCATCGCGTAATTGCAGAGAAACGTTAGAGGCACCATCGCTTTTAGTTTGCTTCAGACGCCCGGTATTATTATCGACAGTTGCGCCTGTCTGAAAGAAAGCCGAAACGGTGTTTGCCCCATGTTCACTCACAGTACAATCGGTCAGGTTCATATTGAAATTGGTACGTCCCGAAGTCTTCCCTGCACTTCCCAGCTCAGAGGTTGATACCGTCGGCAATACTATTGTGGCATTCGATCCCTGACCGTCGACATTTACATTACAGGTTGTATCCGTTACTTTACCATTAAAAGTAATCGTACCGGTTGATGCTGCATTGACGAAACCGGACCCCAGGCCCAGCACGGCCATTATTGAAATGGTGATTAGTTTTTTCTGCATTGAGTTAGAACTTGAAATCATAATTAATCTTTTCCCAGTAAAAAATGTTTTTATTAATTAATACAATCAACTGAAAGGTAATTTTAACTTTTAAAATATCACCCGTTAATTTAAATGCTATACTAAAAACCCACTTATAGTCATCACTATATTAAGAAACAATCTCAAAATAGAGCTTAGCAAGTGTACATAAACATAAAAATAAAACATCCGTTATTTTGGAAAACTTGCCTTTCCAAAAAGGAAAGAAAAAAGTATTTTTCTGGACTTCCCCACCTCGGTATGACCCTGACCAAAAATCCTGCTCCATTCAGAAACAGAATTCCGGCATGATAATGACTCCCCTGAACGGAGGGGCTCTGTCGCACTAAGGTTGTGCCGGATAACATGCTGTTTTTTATGATGGTACCTGCCCATACCTTTGATCCGAAAAGCCTTCCAGCAACTGCATTATCCCGTTGATATTATCGACCAGTGTGTTCGCTGGTACCTCGCTTATGCCCTGAGTCTGCGTAATCTGGAAGAAATGATGGCGGAGCGTGGTATCATCGTTGACCATTCCACGCTGCATCGCTGGGTCATCCGCCTGGTGCCGTTACTGGATAAGGCATTTCGCCGACATAAATGTGCCGTGGGGCGCCGCTGGCGCATGGACGAAACCTACATCAACGTCAAAGGGCAGTGGAAATACCTATACCGCGCCGTTGACAGCGCGGGACAGACCATCGATTTTCTGCTGACCGCCAAACGGGATACGGCAGCGGCCCTACGCTTCTTTCGCAAGGCTATCCGTCACCATGGCGAACCTGAAGTGGTGACGATCGATAAAAGCGGCGCCAATACCGCCGCCCTGACCACGTTCAATGCCGACAACCCCGAGGAGGAAAGCATCACCGTCAGGCAAAGCAAGTATCTGAACAACCTGATTGAGCAAGATCACCGTCATATCAAACGTCGGATACGACAGATGCTGGGATTCAAATCGTTTCGCCGAGCACAGACGCTGCTGATTGGCATAGAGCTGCTCAACATGATACGTAAAGGGCAATATCAACATCCGCAAAGTGATGGATTGTCACCAGCAGAACAATTTTATCTGTTGGCTGCCTAAAAAAACGGCAGCGCGATTTTTGCTGACATACTGTCGTTAATGCGACGGAGCCCCCTGACGCTCATCACGCAGTTGTTTGACCCATTTTGTCATCGTGGAAAGACCAACATCCATAGCCTTAGCTGCGTCAGAGACGGTGTAATTTTGGTCGACAACCAGCTGAGCGGATTCGCGTTTGAATTCAGGACTGAAATTTCTTCTTTTCATTGGAGCACCTGTGTTGTTCTGAGGTGAGCATATCACCTCTGTTCAGGTGGCCAAATTCAGTAAACCACTACAGTCCACATTACGTGGGTAGGATCGCTCATCCAGCCGCAGCCGCTACCAGTCCACCTGCGATAGCAAATGAAATAATCACGGCAACAGCAACAACCACTACAGTAGTACCACCGGCAACCGCAGCCCCTGTCTTTGTTTTAGATATTTCCGATTTCTCCAGTGAACTCAACTGGTTCAGGGGAAGGGTGATGTTATTGGTGCCGTTTATACTCTGCGGACTGACGCTGGCCACCGTCAGTTCTCCTTTCTCGCCCGTTTTCAGTTGATATTTTATTTTATCCCCGACATATAGCGGTGGTTCGGTGAGATAATAATAACTTTCGCCAAGGGGATGCTGCTTTAAGCTCACATTTTGATAGGAGTGACATCCGTTCAGTATCAGAGGGGTTGCGAGAATAAGACCTGTAAGTAAAGATTTGCGTTTCATAAATGCCCTACGTTGCAATAAGGTTATTAATCCGTTGCCGGGACGGTGCCTCTTAGGCGCTAAAAACAAATAAGGAAATCACTATCCCGGACCTATTTTTTCAAGCTGACTCAGGTAGGTTGAGCAACCAAACAACACGGGAATAGCGAGTTGCGGTACAGTTTCTATTGCGGTTAATTTTTTCATACACGTTAACGGGAACAGTAGACGCGGGCTTCACGCGGCGTATAAATACCAAAGGTAATAACATCGAGCAGTCCATTAACAAAAGTAACCTGAGATTCAGTACGAACCACCTTGTCGGCTCCCCCGCATACAGCGGCAGCATCGATGGTTTTCTTCTGGCCGATACCGGAAACGAAGAAGTGATGGGTTACAGTTCTGTCCGGCATTCCGGCAGGTTCATTTTTCAGGGTGAACGCCTGCTGTGCGCAACCACTCACCATCATGGTTAGCAATACTGCGATGTGGTATTTTTTCATCTATTCTCCGATTGTGTTAGACCTAAACACTGATAAAGTATTACATATAATTACACAAGTAACATAAATATTAAGAAAACTACGTTAGTATGTGTGATCTCTCCCCGCGCCGTAACAGCAAAGCCGAACCGGACTGCGCTTAAGATAACTTTTAACAAATTACTGTTTCGTTTTATTTCCATTTATGTGTTTCTCTTTCATGGCGAGTATATTTGTACGTTCAAAAAAACAGCACCCAGCGGTCGCCGGTCCGGCTCCTTACGGGAGCATGCCAAGAGGACCGAAGTGTGATTGACAGAACGAACCATCTGATTAGCGACTGGCTGATTTATATCCGGGTAGTGGAGTGCCAGAGCTTTTCAGCCGCCGCACAGTATCTGAACCGTAGCGTGTCGGCTGTCAGCAAGTCGGTGTCAAAACTGGAAAACACCTTAAACACCCAGCTGATCAGCCGGAATGCTAGGAATTTTGAGATGACCCCGGCCGGGGAGGCAACCTACGAGAAAGCCCTGGAGATGTACCGGGCTTATCGGGATTTGGTCGCGAAACTGCAGGCATCTTCCGGTCAGATACAGGGAACGTTGAGGCTTTCCGCTCCGACCGTGCTGAGTGACTGCATCATTCCCGGCTGGATAATGGCCTACACGGACAGTCATCCGATGGCGGTCATCAATCTTCAGTCACGGGAGGGAAGCAGCTTTTCCAGCAACTCGCAGGAGTTTGACGACCTGGTAATAAAAAGCGGCTACATAGACAGTTCCGACCTAGTGCATAAAAAAATCAACCCGGTCCCTCTCGGGATTTATGCGTCCCCGGACTATCTGTCCTGCCGTCAGATCGTTCATCCGGACGAACTGGTAAACTGCAGTATACTCAAACTGCAGCATCCGTCGCTGGCCGGGCCGTTAACGTTCACGGGAAAGGACGGCGACAATGTTCATGTCGCTGAAACCCGCCCGGTTTTTACGTCCAATAATGTTAGCAGCCTCGTTCAGATGGCCACGCAAGGTAGAGGGATCTGCCTGGCTGTACCTGCGTGGACTGTCAGGCAGCACCTTGAAGACGGACGCCTCCAGACTGTGCTGCCGGACTGGTCTCTTCCTGCGCTGCCCTCCTATCTGGTCTGGCGCTACCGAAGTAATTATTCCCTGCTGTTCAGGGACTTCATTACCTTTGTTGAACAGCAGTGGAATGATTTATTCAGCAACTAACGTGGTGCTGTTGCGCCGTAGGTCCATTGACCATCAGGCGTTCATTTCGTTATGGGGGCGTTGGTGACAGTTGGTCGAGAACCCGACCATGGCGCTGGCGCTGCACACCCACACGCTGGCCGTGAAGGTGTTCGGTTCGCGCTACGCCGGATCGCTGCTCAAAACGGCTCTGTAGCATTAAGGTTGTGTCGGATAACATGCTGTTTTTTATGATGATACTTGCCCATGCCTTTGATCCGAAAAGCCTTCCAGCGGCTGCATTATCCCGTTGATATTATCGACCAGTGTGTTCGCTGGTACCTCGCTTATGCCCTGAGTCTGCGTAATCTGGAAGAAATGATGGCGGAGCGTGGTATCATCGTTGACCATTCCACGCTGCATCGCTGGGTCATCCGCCTGGTGCCGTTACTGGATAAGGCATTTCGCCGACATAAATGTGCCGTGGGGCGCCGCTGGCGCATGGACGAAACCTACATCAACGTCAAAGGGCAGTGGAAATACCTATACCGCGCCGTTGACAGCGCGGGACAGACCATCGATTTTCTGCTGACCGCCAAACGGGATACGGCAGCGGCCCTACGCTTCTTTCGCAAGGCTATCCGTCACCATGGCGAACGTAGCGCCCCTGCGGGGCGAGCACGGCTGCTTTGCAGCCTCAACCGTCTTTAAGCCCCAGCTTCACATCAACGCCGATGCCACCTGACGGCCCGGCAGCTCGCACGGTGGCGCATACCCCACCGCCGCGTTGACACCCGCATAAAATGAGCACGCCTGTGGCGTGAGCCGGCTGGTGCCGACGCACTTTTCCTGCCCGATAACGCCCTGTAGACTCTGCACCATGTATATTCCGCGACCCGCAAAGCTGCTGTTCCAGCATGACGACGGCTGGAGCCGCTATCTCGACAAACACGGTGACACCCTTAGCGACTGGACCAAACTCGCCGTCGAGCGCATGCTCGCCTGCGGCACTTGTGCCATGGGTGTTCGCCGCTACTGCTGTGCCTCACCGGATTGCACCCATGCCCGCTTTTTCTGCCAGAGCTGCAAGTCCAAGGCCTGCAGCAGTTGTGGCCTCAAGGCCACCGAGCAGTGGATCGCCGAACAGCAGCACATTCTGCCCGACTGCGACTGGCAACACATCACCTTCACCATGCCGCACCTGCTGTGGCCGTTCTTCAATAACAACTGGCTCCTGCTCAATGATCTGTTTCGCTGCGCCACCCGCGCCATGCTCCGCTGGGCGCGCCAACAGGGGATCGAAGTCGGTATCTTCTGTGCGCTCCATACCTACGGCCGGCAGCTCAATCAGCACCCGCATATCCACGTCTCCGTCACCCGCGGCGGCCTCGACATCAAACACGGCACCTGGCGGCAGCTGTTCTTCAAAAAGAAAGAGGTAGAGCAAATCTGGCGCAACGCCGTGGTTTACCTGCTGCGCGACAACTACGCCCAAATCAACCCTGGAGGCCTGCCGGGCCTCGGTCATATCCGTAATGAAGATCGGTGGCACCGTTATCTGCATGCGCAATATCGCCGCGCCTGGAAAGTGCATTTTGCCAAAAAGACGCGCGGTGCCTGGCGCAGCGTGAAATACCTCGGCCGGTACCTGAAGCGCCCGCCGGTGGCCGCTTCTCAGCTGCGCCACTACCGCGGCGGTGCCGTGGTCCATCAGTATTACGATCACCGCACGCAGCAACACAAACGCCAGAAAATCAGCCAGGAGGAGATGCTGCAGCGTTACGTCAGCCATATCCCGGCCCGACACTTTAAAATGGTGCGCTACTACGGCTTTCTGGCCAACCGCAAGCGCGGCTCGCTGCTGCCGAAGGTCTACGACGCGCTGGCGATGACGGTACGGGAAAAACCGAAACGGCCCGGGTTCGCAGTACTTATGAAGGGCTTCCTGGGCACCGATCCGTACCAGTGTATCTTGTGCAAAGGCCGATTGCGTTTTGCCGGCGCTATGGCGGGTGAACACGCTACAAAAATGCTCTCTGACCGGCTGCAGCGGATGGCGAAAAAACGATGGCTTCAGAGCCCAGCTCTGGATTAGTGCGCCTGAAAAATGGGTTTTGGTTTAAAAACTCAGCAAAGTTGGCATTTTTACGCATTACCTCGCGATAGGTCGCACCACATGTTGATCCTCATTGCCACCGTTCATGGTTAGGAAACTCAAAAAGGGTCGATTGAGTTTCCTAACCATGAACGTAGCGCCCCTGCGGTGCGAGCACGGCAGCGTTGCTGCCTCAACCGTCTTTAAGCCCCAGCCTCACACCAACACGGTGCCTCAAATTAAATGCTGTATATGATTCATTTGTTGATGAAGGATCCGTATTACCAGAATATCCGTGTGCTCTATTTTATAGAAAATAGAGTGTTTTTGAAATTCGATCCGCCTGACATCAGGGATAGTAGGGTAATATCTCCCCAAACTTGGCATATCTGCGACTGAATTCAAAAACGCCTCCAGTGTTTCGGTGTAAGCATCAGCTTGCCTTTCTCCAAAACGCTGGAAGGTATAATCATAAATGGTGGAAAAATCCTCAACCGCTAGTTTTGTGAGTTTATACACGAAGTTTTTGCTTCCTCTGGGCTGCAATATCCTTTAATGATAAAGGGCTTACCCCACTATCCAACCCAGCAGTAACAGCTTGCCTTACAACCTCATCATGGGTTTCTTGTTGCTCCAACAGCCGTAATGCTGAACGCATAACTTCGCTTGTTGAGCCATAACGACCGCTGTTGACCAGTCGGTTAATAAAAACCTCAAGTTGCTCCCCGAGGGTAACACTGGTTGTTCTCGCCATAATAAGGCTCTCCTGTGTTGTATATCAACACAACTGTAAGCTAAGTGATTATGCCCGTCAAATAACATTTATCGCTGGGGATTTATGCGCGTCAGCGCATGAAGGCGACAGCTGCGGGGCAAGAGAACGCCATCAGGTGAGGGTCGCCGGTGACGCGGCGCAGCCGCCCAGGTCTGATAGGTATCACCTATCCCATCCCTCGCCCTGTAAGACCAGTTCCGCTAAACGCGACGTATATATCTGTGTGCGCCGTCGGAGTGGTCACAGCAAGGCGAAGCCGCAGCTGTGGCGTATCTCCGCGTTAGCGGGCCGTTAGGGCCGCTTACGGGCGTGTATTCGGAACATTCAGCAATACTTCCGATAGCGATTAAGTAGCTAGTTACAACATCCATCATTAATAGCGACACTGTTCCCCGGCCGGCGGCCGGGGGGCGGCGGCGCTTTTCAGTGGTGGGGAGAAAGTAGAAATAATTTGATTGGGGTTCTACGCCGGAACCGCCGAAATTTCCGGCCCGTGATCTTCAGAGGTTCTAAGAGGAAATCCGCCAAAAATTCCCGCATGCTAATTCAGCAATTAATCGTCCACATCGGAGCAAAGCATCCAGCTGCTTCCACCGAAAAGTATGTTACCCACGACCTGCTCCCAAGTTTCTGTTTCTGCCAGTTTCTCTTTCACTGACAAGAAATCGGCATGACTCAGTATGATCTCACCCTGTTCATCGGGTGATTCAAGTATATAGCCGTCGGCCAGCACTGATTTCTCCTGTCGGGGACTCCGCGCCGCTCGCCGGTAAAAGCTTTTAATGCACCCACCGTTTCGCAGGGTCGATAAAATTGTATTTTCGGGTATACGCATCACTAATCCTGCTTATGACGAGAAAGGGTCCGGTAAACTGTTGGCCTAGATACTGCGAATAACTCAGCCAGATCGTTGATCGAGTACTGCCCGGTTTCACGCATCCTGCACAGTTCTTTTTGTTGTTTATCAGATAGCTTGGGTTGTTTTCCCCGCAGTTTTCCTTTCGTCCGGGCAATGGCCATACCTTCGCGAGTGCGCAGACGTATCAGATCTGGGGTTCTAAGCGGGAACCCGCCAAAATTTTGTCACGAAGGAGATAATTGCTCAAGAAAGCAGGAAAGAAATTGGTTTTTAACTAAATGGAAAATGTAAAATCTCATCACTCTATAGCCATGGGTATTTAAGGCTATCAGCATAATTAATTAGACTTTTTTGAGTAACCCCGCTCTAGATTCTAATCATCAGCTTCGTCTAAATATGTAAATCTTGTTTATGAATTGTTGTTGCAATGATGGAAAAACATACTATAAATGTAAATTGTCTATGCTATGCCGTTTGTACGATTGCTAACGCATAGGCGTGATGGATCAGCAAAGAGTTCACTTTTACTAGTTGAAATACCAGTAGTTCTGAGAAGTTAGATGTGGATCAATAATCTCATTAACTAAATAGAAAATAAGGATATATTCATGGAAAAAGTTAACATCAAAATGCACCCGCGTTTACAGGCAGCAGCACCGATGAATTTGGCCAAGGTCATTGGCGGATTTGACTCGGCCAAGTCACTGCACCCACGTTTGCAAGCGGCCGCTCCTATGAACCTGGCTAAAGTGATCGGTGGTTTTGATTCTACCAAGGCGTTGCATCCGCGTTTACAGGCAGCTGCGCCAATGAATCTGGCCAAGGTCATCGGAGGGTTTGATTCCACCAAAGCCTTGCACCCGCGTTTGCAGGCGGCAGCCCCTATGAACCTGGCTAAGGTTATCGGTGGCTTCTAGTTAAATATTCCATGCCTCAATCTTGTATTGAGGCATTTTTTAAAAGGATTTTTCATGAGCACAATCTCTGTCATTGGCAGTGGCATGCTGGGTGTCAATCAAATCACCACAGAAGGTTTTTCCGTCATTCAGAATGCCGATAGAGTTTTCTGGATCGGAGACATTGCTGGTCTGAACGAATATCTTTACCATCATGAAATATATCATGAGGACCTATCGCATTTGTATGAAGATGGCGGAGTCGATGTTGACAATTATGCCAGTATTATCCAATACATGACAAATGCGCTTTCTGAGTGTGAACATGTCGGCCTTATTGTTCCTGGTCACCCGAGAGTCGGCGTGACGATCGTTCAATTACTGCAAAAATCATCTCAGGATGGGAGTTTTTCTTTTCATTGTTATCCTGGTATTTCGAGCTTCGACGCGATGATTAATGATATTGGCATTGACCCATTGGAAGAAGGTGTCAGTGTACTCGATGTAAATCGGCTGATCATCTATGATTACGCAATGGAACCCTGTATCAATTACTTTATCTATCATGTCTGCTCTATTGGTAATTCCAATACGGATTACTCATCACCGCAGACATCAAATAAAGTCACCTATTTGAAGTCGAAATTATTAAAACATTACCCCGCTAATACCACTATATTCTTGTTGAGTGCATCAACCGAAAAAGGACAATCTTCGGATAAGTTACAAGGTGATATTTCTGATATAGAGGCATTACTTTCAAAAGTCACTTACCGCCACACGCTTTACATCCCAGGCTCTTTACCCACCAAGGAGAGGGTAAACTTCGAGTTTTTGAAAGAAATTAATATTTCTTAGCAGGAGGGCTAAATGTCAATACTTTCCTATAGCGGAAATGATATGCTGAATGATTACTACTCATGCAGCGAGGGATCTGCATTCCACAGAGACATCAGCGAAAAGTGGCCTTCAATTTGCGCACAAGTTCGCGATCACGCCACTCACGAGAAATATCATTTTACTCTACTCCGAAAGCAGGTCTCAAAGGTTGATATAGGTAACGGGTCATTTAACTGGGTGCATGCTGAGGCTGGAGAGGCAATGGCATTGCTGATGGGGATCTCAGATGTCGGCAGTATTCCGGTATGTGAAAATAGATTGGCATTCCTCAATGACGGCATAAATAGATTTCTATCGTTATATGAGAGTGAAATGGAATTCATCACTGATTTCATTTCCACTTTGGTATGGTTAACTCCTAAAAATACAACCGCCAATAATGGAAATGCATCATTTTACGAGCTTCCACATATTACCTTTATTTCCGATGCCACCCTCTTCTTTGTTCCACCGTACCATCAGCTTCCAAGAGAGTTCGGGATACTTGGATTTGTCGAAAATCTTTATCACGAAGCACTCCATCATCAGGTACACGCGTTCAACGCATTTCATGACCAGCAATATTGCCATGGAAGCCATGGAGCGGCGCTGATTAATTTCCCGCAGCGACAAGACCGGACTTTCAGTTATACTCAAGCGTTCAATGCCTGTTACGTCTATGGTGAAATTGTTAAATATCGACGTAAAGTGGCTCAGCACCTTTCTGAGACATATCGACCAGAAGAATTGATATGGATAAATGAAGCAGTAAGTACTGCAAAAATGATGCGATTTAATCTGGCCGCACGGTTATATCACGTCAGGGACACCTTCTTACCTCCATGGAAATCACTCATCGAAGAATGGAAGTTTGAAAATGAGACGGATAAATATTTCAATTCGGAGAAATCATTATGAGTAATATAGTCGAAGGGGAAGGCTATCTGATTTTTGACGATTTTTTGAGTAACGATGAACTCTTCGCCCTTCAGTTATATATGCAATTTGAGAGTTACTATCTCGTTCATTCTCAGGGGTGGTCAAAATCATGGAGGATGACCGATGGCGAGCCTTTGGTTAGTGTCAGTTATTTTTACTCATTGCTGACAGAAAAAACCACCCTGGATGATAATGTCATTACGGCTGGCATTCATATTTTAAGTAAAAAAATCAGCATAATAACATCACGCCTGCGTAATTTTCTTGGGGAAGACTGGAATGCATTTTCACTCACAACGTTCCTGTATCCAGCAGGTAGCGGGCTGGGCTGGCATGAAGACGATGCCCAATATAAAGGGGCATACATATTTTATGCGCACCCCGAATGGAAACCTAATTGGGGTGGGGAGCTTTGCGTCATCAACACACCTGTTAACTCCAGTGCAGGACTGTCCGAACAAACCTACAATGCTTCTGAAGAGGTTTTACGCATGTCAGGGATAACCGGGGGGGCAGTCGGACCGGAATTTGGATGGACCATCCGTGAACGCAGTATCAATGACTCTGGGGTCGGGACATTTATTTATCCAAAACCCAATCGACTTGTGATCATAAAACCAAATTATTCACACTGCATCAAGAAGGTTGATGCCAGTGCCGGGGACAATATGCGTTGTTCCGTTGCTGGTTTTTTTCATAAAAGCTGAAGCTACGGCCGGTAATCAATACCGGCCGTTTTAATGTCATCAAGACTGACGTTTTACATGCAAAATCAGCAGAGAAGACAGCAATAACCCTGTCATAGAACAAATGACAAGTGCCAGCGGACTGCCTACTTTATCAGCCAGTATGCCCGCCGAGATACTGATCACTGCACCGATAATAATTTGTTTTCTGTAGCTGCTGGCAGAGGCGGCTGCTACCTGATCGTTGTCAAAGTTCGTCAGCAAACTGTACCAGCCAAGGCTATAGATAATATTGGAAAATACATGGGCAGAAAAAACCAGTAGTAATGACACACTCAAGAAGGGTGTCAGCGGAACGAACAAATAGCACACAATAAACGCCGTCATGCACGCAATAATAAACAGTGATGACTGATTCTTGTAACGCTCTTCCTTGACCAAAAATGGCCCAAGAAGTTGTCCCAGACTGCGGGCGAACAATAAAAACAGTAGTGTTTCTTTTTGGTCATTATTGCTGTGGACCAATGTGGGCAGGAGCGACATGGCCGGAGCTCCAGTCATTGCCAGTGCCGGCAATAAATAGAGGCTAGCACGTTGTTTTGATGACAACCTTTTAGGCAACCCTTGTGCGTAAACATTCTGTTCTGCATAATTCGCCAGCTTTGGCAGTGAAAATATAAATGTAATGGCTATGATGTAGCTGAGCAGATTTGCTAACAAATAGGTATTGCTCTGAACGGTACCATAAAGGAATACGCCAACACCTATGCCAAATAAAACCTGGCAAGCAAACACCAGCGTGTCGATAACCGCACCGGCACCAATATCTTCTGGAGCAAGCTTAGCTTTGGTATAATGATTAATGGCAGGAATGGTGATCCCCGCAGATACCGACGAGGCAACGCCAGCAAGCTGCAGGATGGTCACAGAACCATGAACCAATCCGTACCAGGGAATAATCAAACCCAGTGCGCCAATGCATTCAGCGATCATGAAGCAATATTTTGCTTCAATACGTGCAAGCAGATATTTTCCTGCAATACTCCCGAAAAAACCCGGAGATGTTGACAAAATAAACGCCAAGGCAAAGGAAGACGGCGCCGCGTTCAATCTGGCTAGCTCGCCAAAAACCATAATGAACGTCAATCCAGAACCTACGGAACTGCAAATTAGCGCCAACACGAGTATCCTTAACCAAAGATACTTACGCATTGAGCGTAACAATATCAAAAACATAGTCACCTCAAGACCATTAAACGATTAATTGAATTGATTCCCCTCCATGTGATGTCAATTACATCGTCTCGTTCCTTATCTGGATCTGGTTGTTGAGATGGCTATACTCCACCGAGTATAGATAATTTTTTCCTATTTTCCAGTTTGTGGCTCCATGTTTGAATCTCCGAACATTTTGACTTTACAGATAAATGGGAGCCTTTAGCTGTCCTTATGGCGGGCCAGTGTTCGGTAAACTGTCGGTCGTGACACCGAAAATAATTCAGCCAGGTCGCTGATCGAATATTGCCCGGTTTCATGCATTCGGCACAGCTCTTTTTGTTGTTTATCAGACAGCTTGGGTTGTTTCCCCCGCAGTTTTCCTTTCGCCCGGGCAATGGCCATTCCTTCCCGGGTACGAAGACGTATCAGGTCCCCTTCAAACTCGGCAAAGGTAGCCAGCACGTTGAAGAACATTTTCCCCATCGGGTCTGCCGGATCATAGAGGCTGGTTCCCAGCGCCAACTTCACTCCTCTGGCCAGTAGGGCATCGGCGATCTGACGCGCATCAGGAACCGAACGGGCCAGCCGATCAAGCTTCGGTACCACTAAGGTATCTCCGTTGCGGACAGCAGCCAGGGCCTGATCCAGTCCGGGCCTCTGCCGATTTGAACCGGTCAGCCCTTTATCCATGTAAATTCTGTCTGGGGAGACGCCGAGTTTTACCAGCGCCTCCTGCTGGGCGGTTAAATCTTGCTTATCAGTAGAGCATCGGGCATAGCCGATCCGTATTTCAGTCATAAATGTGTACGTTTAAGGGGCCATGAAAGAGATTGATACCGTACCAGTTATATGAGACAACGTCAGCAGTGATTTTTCCTGGGGTACAAAAATTAATTTTTACTGTCCGTTGAACGATCCTCTTACGGACATGATTTTTCGGGGTCAGGATGACAACTCGTGGTAAAGCGGCAGGCCAAAGTGAACGACTATCGGTTTTAAACGATGCCGAACAGGAGGCACTTTATGGCCTCCCTGATTTCGATGACGCTCAGAGGCTGGAGTTTCTGGCTCTGGATGCATCTGAACTTGCACTGGCCTGTAGTCGTCAGGAACTTCATGCTCAAATCTACTGCATTCTGCAGATCGCTTATTTTAAGGCCAAACATCTGTTTTTCCGCTTCGGGTGGAATGATGTTAAGGACGACTGCAGTTTTGTTCTGAGTCGTTATTTCCACGGAGAGTCGCTTCCGGATAAACCTATCTCTAAACACGAGCGCTATGCTCAGCGAGGAAAGATCTGCGCACTGTATGGCTGGCAGCCGTGGTCCTCGACGCTTTATTTACCACTTGAACAGCAGGCAGCTCACATTGTACATCGTGATGTGACACCTGGTTTTGTCGCTACCGAACTGATTATCTGGCTCAACGAGCATAAAATCATCCGTCCTGGTTACACCACGCTGCAGGAGCTGGTGAGCCGGGTTCTTTCTGACGAAAGGCAGCGGCTGGGGCGTATTCTGACGGAAAAGATTGATGATGCCACCATTGCCGGCCTGGACAAGCTTATTGAACGTGATGATACCCTTTCCCAGCTCGCGGTACTCAGACAGGATGCCCGTGATTTTGGCTGGCGTCAGATGGTCCACGAACGCGAGAAACGAGCTATTCTCGAACCTCTGCACCGTAAATCCTGCGACATCTTACCGGTACTGAATATTTCTCAACAAAACCTGTTGTATTACGCCAGCCTGGCAAATTTTTATACCGTTTACGATCTCCGCAACCTGAAGCCGGAGCAGGCCCGTCTTTACCTGCTGTGCTATGCCTGGGTTCGTTATCGCCAGTTCAGCGATAACCTGGTGGATGCGATGTTTTTCCATATGAAACAGCTTGAGAATGAAAGCCGCAGTGTGGCTAAACAACTTATGGCTGATGTGCAGGAAAAACACCGACGGGAAACGTCTAAAATCGGACGTCTGCTGTCGCTTTATGTTGACGACAGCGTTCCGGACCCCACCACCTTTGGCGAAGTCCGCCGTCGTGCCTGGAAAATCATGCCGCGTGAGACGCTGAAAACTACCGCACAACGCATGAGTGTAAAACCCATCAGTGAACTGGCTTTGCAGTGGCAGGCCGTGGACGGTATGACGGCATTAATCCGACGTCACCTGCGGCCATTATATCTGTCACTCGACCTCACCAGCGTGGTTCAGAACAGCCCGTGGGATGAGGCGCTAAGCTGGCTCAGAATGGTGTTCAGCAAAAAGCAGACGCTCTCGCAGAGACCACTGGCGGAATGCCCACTGGAAACGTTACCCAAACGGCTACGCCCATTTTTGCTTGAATTCGGCGAGGATGGCGAGCCCGCAGGTCTGAATGCCGGGCGCTATGAGTTCTGGCTCTATCGTCAGATAAGAAAGCGTTTTCAGTCGGGTGAATTCCACCTCAATGACAGTCTCCGGCACCGTCATCTTTCTGATGAACTGGTACCAGAAGGGGAACAGGCCGCTGTGCTGGCTGAAATGAACATCCCCTTTCTGCAAAAAACCATTAAGGTGCAGCTAAAGGCGTTGGCGTCTGAACTGCACCGGCAATGGAAAGTGTTCAACCGCGAGCTGAAGCAAGGGAAGCTGAAACACCTGGAATACGATAAAGAAACACAGAAACTGACTTGGCATAAATCCGTGCCCAGCCGTCATAAGGCACTGGAAACGCGTTTTTATGAGCAATTGCCATTCTGCGATGTGACCGACGTCTTCCGCTTTGTTAACGAACAGTGCCGGTTTTTTCCCGCTATGAAGCCACTGCAACCCCGTTACGCCAAAAAAGAAGCCGATACAGATAGCCTGATGGCGGTCATCGTTGCCCAGGCGATGAACCATGGCAATCATGTAATGGCGCGAACCAGCGATATTCCGTTTCATGTGCTGGAAACCACATACGAACAGTACCTTCGGCTGGCGTCGCTGCTCACGGCCAATGACTGTATTACTGATGCCATAGAGGCACTGCCGATTTTCCCGCACTATTCATTTGATCCGGATACTCTTTATGGTGCCGTTGACGGGCAGAAATTTGGCGTTGAAAGGCCGACAGTTAAAGCCAGGTATTCACGTAAATACTTTGGTCGCGGTAAAGGCATGGTGGCCTACACGCTGTTGTGCAACCATATTCCTATCAACGGATACCTGATTGGTACAAACGACTACGAGGGTCACCATGTCTTTGATATCTGGTACCGCAACACCTCAGGTGTGAAACCCACGGCCATCACCGGTGACATGCACAGTATCAACAAAGCCAATTTTGCGCTCCTGCACTGGTTTGGCCTTCGCTTTGAACCTCATTTTACTGACCTGAACAAGCAACTGCAGGAGTTGTACTGCACCAGAGATCCATCAGCATATAAAAAATGCCTGATTCAGCCTGCCGGACAGATTGACCTGAACCTTATCGCTCGTGAAAAAAGCAATCTCGATCGCATCGTCGCTACGCTGGGGCTGAAAGAAATGACGCAGGGAACGCTGATCCGCAAATTATGTACGTACACAACAACCAACCCGACAAGACAGGCGGTATTTGAATATGATCGGCTGGTTCGTAGCATTTACACGCTGAAGTATCTGCGCGATCCGCAACTGGAACGCAATATCCGTCGTTCCCAGAACCGGGTTGAATCTTATCACCAGCTACGTGCCGCCGTCGCCAAAGTCGGCGGGAAGAAGGAGTTAACCGGGAAAAATGATATTGAAACGGAAATCAGCAATCAGTGCGGGCGGTTGATCTCCAACGCGATCGTTTATTACAACTCCGCGATCCTGTCGCGATTACTGGAGCGAATAGAAGCCGAAGGTAACGACAAAGGCGTTGAGGCTCTGACCCGGATATCGCCGGTGGCCTGGCAGCACATTTTGTTGAACGGGCATTATACCTTCCAGAACAGCAATGAAATTATTGACCTAGATGCGCTGGTTGCCGGGCTGAAACTGGGGTAGCGGAAATTTCGGCGGTTCCGGCGTAGAACCCCGATATAAAAGGTCGTACTGCACGAGGGCAAAAGTGGATAACGCAGTTACTGCAGAAAACGTGCAGAGAGCCGATCGCCGAAAAGCATGACGGCAAGTCCGATCAGCATGACAACCATTCCCCCCAGCCTGAGTAACGAAACCGGACGCCGCACAGCGCCCAGCAAGCCAAAATGGTCAATCATCTGCGAGGAAAGTAACTGTCCGACAATCGCCAGCCCGAGCAGAGCTGAAAACCCGATTTTCGGCGCAAGCACGACATAGCTGAACAGGGCACATGCGCCTATCATTCCGCCCGCCAGACTCCAGAGGGGTTGCGACGGGATCGCCGCTAGCGATGTCATCAACCCACCCCGCAGCAGCGCGTAAATCCCCAGACTGAACGCGCCCGCCGTAAATGAAAACAGCGCCGCAGTGACCGGGTCGCCGCCCAGTCCCTTTGCCAGCTGGCTGTTCAGGGTCGTCTGCAGGGTGATCCCCAGACCTGCGGCAAAAGCGATTACGTAATAGATCATGCCCATGCTTTTCACCCTGGTCAGTCGGCCTGCACCAGCGGCAGGAAGGTGTCAGCAAAAATGTCAGGCTGGTAGCCAGAGGCTGCAAAAAGGTGCTCACGCGACTCATCAATCGCCGCACGTAGTCGCGCGCTGTCTACGCCCAGCACCTTACCGTTCTGTTTAACGATGCGTCCGCCGATCATGACGGTGTCGATGTTGCTGCGCTCGGCGGCATGAACCACCGTGCCAAAGGCATTGCCGGACGGGTAAAGATTGAGATCACTGACGCTAATCAGCACCAGGTCGGCTTGTTTGCCTGGCGTCAGGCTGCCCACTTTGTCCTGCAGCCCTGCACAGGCAGCGCCATCAAGAGTCGCGGCTTTAAGGAGTTGCGCCGCCGGAAGCGTTTTCAGCGCATGTTCAGAATCGCAGCACTGCTGCTGATGCATGCCCATCACGCGCTGCAGGTAAAAGGCGACGCGCATCTCCATAAACATATCGGTGCTGTACGACGTTTCATTGTCTACGCTCAGGCCAGGGTTGATGCCATGACGCTGCGCGGCCTCAATGGCGAACATCCCGCTTTCGATGCCATAGTGCGAATCTGAGCGCGGGCAGACATTCACCCGGACACCGGCCTCCCGTAGAATTTTCCATCCCCGGTCGGGCAGCGCCGTGCAGTGATTGAAAATATTGTCCGGACCCAGCAGCCCTTGCTGATGCAGCGACTCAAGTTCAGACCCCATCTCAGCGCCAAAGAACTCAGTGACAATCGACAGTCCCAGCCTGCGGGCCTCGGCCCACAACTCCGGCTCCAGCTGGGCCATGACGGCGAGAGAGACCAGGCTTTCAGGGTTGTCGGTGAAATACTTATCCTGCAGACGCTGCCAGTTTCCCGGCCAGTGGGCTTTATCCCATTCGCCAGCTACCGGTGCGCCGGAAGCATGAATGGCACGAATGCCGGTATCAAGCAGGGCCTCCACGGCGGCATCGGAATGCGCTGCGGTTCGGCTGTTGTGCGAGTTATCGATCATCATGGTGATGCCCGCGTCAATAGCGCCCAGCGCCGTCAGCAGGTTGCCAACATAGATATCGGCAGGACGGTAATATTTAGCGAAGGAGAAGTGCGTGGCGTTGCTGTAGTCGTCCAGGCAGGTGGCGTTTGGGTTAATGCGGCGCAGCTGTCCTTCCCATGCGTGACGATGAGAATCGACCATTCCCGGCATGGCGATCATGTTGGTGGCATCAATGACATGCGCACCCTGCACATCAAGGTTCTGGCCCACGGCGGTAATCGTTGAGCCGTTGATGAGAATATCGCCGCGCTCAATGTTACCGACGTTCCCGTCCATGCTCAGTATCGTCGCGCCACGAATCAACGTAGCCCGTGAAGTGACATTCTGATTGTTAACAATATTTCGGATGTAGTCGGTCATTAAACCTGCCTCTTTCCTGATTAATGGGGAAACGATACGCCACGTCATTAGCCTAAAAAAGATGCTTAAAACGTTTTCATAATTCATAATTCGCGAATAATCAGACTCACTTTTACCCAGGAGCAGGACGATGGATCGGATTCAGGCTATGCAGGTCTTTATAAGAGTTGCTGAAGCCGGAAGCTTTGTGCGCGCGGCAGAGACACTGTCACTGCCAGCTTCCACCGTCACCAGCACGATTAAAAATCTGGAGAGATACCTGCAGGTGCGTCTGCTTAACCGGACGACGAGGCGGGTCAGACTCACTCCTGAAGGCCTGCAGTATCTTGGGCAGTGCCGGGAAATCCTTTCACTGATTGAACACACGGAATCCAGCCTGACCGATTCCGTCAGGCGGCCCCAGGGGCGACTGCGGATAGATATGCCCGGTGGGATCGCCCATTTTATCGTCATGCCGAATCTGAAAGATTTTTACCGGCTCTATCCGGATATTTATCTGATGATTGGCGTCAGCGACCGGCAGGTTGATCTTGTTCAGGAGGGTGTGGATTGCGTCATCAGAACCGGGGAATTAACCGACTCCACGCTGGTTGCCCGTCCCCTTGGCCGGTTTCGCTGGGTGACCTGTGCCTCGCCGGACTATCTCAGGGAGTACGGTATCCCTGAGATGCCGGAAGCGTTGTCGCAGCATCGTGCGATCCATTATTTCTCCGGTTCGGGAAGACGGACCAATGAACTGCGTTTTACGCGTGGCACTGAGATGCTTTCCGTTCCGGTAGAAGGAGACGCAGCCGTTAACGAAACGGGACTCTATATCAGACTGTGTCTTGAGGGTTTTGGGCTGGCGCAGCTTGCTGAGAATGTGATTTCGGAGAATCTGCAGCAAGGCAAGCTGGTCGAGGTTCTGGCGGACTGGCAGCCACCTTCAGTGCCGGTGACGATGCTCTATCCGCATCAGCGTTTTCTCTCTCCCGCAGTGCGTGCTTTTGCTGACTGGGTCGCCGGGCTTTTTAACGATGGCGCAGGTCAAAAACGGTCTTCTCTGTAAAAGGTCGCCTTAAGTAGCAGGAATATTTATCGGAACGATAATGGAGAGTATCCACAGCAGGAGAACAGAGCGCTCTCCTGCAGTGTCAGCAAATTCAGCCCGGCTGCTGTGCCGGTTCCAGGTGTGCATTTCGTCCGGCAGCCATTCCTGTGCAGGCACCAGCGACCGCGATTGCTGCGGTCATCAGTAATGGCAATGTCCAGCCTCCGGACAACTCCTGTACTTTGCCCAGCAACAGCGGACCCATCGCCGCCATCAGATAACCGACGCTCTGCGCCATGCCTGACAGCGCGGCGGCGTCACCGGCATTTTTGGTACGTAGCCCGATGAAGGTCAGGCCCAGCATCATACTGGCACCCGAGCCGAAGCCGAGAAGAGCAGCCCACAACATCGCCAGATTTGGCAGGTATAGGATGCCGATAAAGGACGCAGCGGTTAACAGGCTGACGCCGGCAGCGGCTGCTTTCTGATCGTTGAGGCGATGCAGCGTGGCCGCCAGAATCAGGCCGGGAATAGCTGTGGTCAGCTGAAGAATGCCGTGTACTTCACCGGCCTGGGCTGAGGAGAGTCCACTGTCCGTTAGAATGGCGGGTAGCCAGCCGACAGCAACATAAAACGGCATCGCATTCAGGCCCATAAACAAGGTGACCTGCCATGCCAGAGGCGAGCGCCAGACCGCGACGGTCGCCGCTTTTTTCTCACCCTCTCCTGGCAACTGATGCTTCATCTTTAACTGGGGCAACCATAAAAGCAACGCAAGCAGCGGTGCAATAACCAGCATGGCTAACGCGATGTTCCAGCCCCAGCCCTGCGTCAGAGGAATGACAATGGCTGAACCAATAGCACCAGCCGCGCCCATGGTGATGGAATATGCCCCCGTCACGGAAGCCACGTTGCCAGAAAAGTCACGTTTGATAAGGCCAGGCAGCAGGACATTGCCGAGGGCAATCCCGATACCTATCAATATGGTTCCGCCATAAAGCGCCCAGACACTGCCTGCGGAGCGAAGCAGGATGCCCGCTGAAATCACGGCCAAGGCACCAAAAAGGGTGCGTTCAAGACCGTACTTGTGTGAGATGGATGCGCTCAGCGGTGAAAAGGCGGCAAAGGCCAGCAAAGGCAGCGAGTTAAGCAACCCAACGGCAGTAATACTTAGCCCAAAATCATGGCGAATAGACTCTAAAACGGGTGCGATAGCGGTAAAAGGAACACGCAGGTTGATAGCTATAAAAAGGATGCCGGTCACAAGTATGATTGAAGACCACTTGTTCGTAGTGTGGGACATAAATTTTGCTTTCTCTGGTAAAAAGAAAGACTTTAAAGGACGCATGAGTTACAGAATATAGATAATCTGACAACATATAACTAAATCATGCCAGTTAATAAAAAACCGGTGACCTCACCGGATGAGTTTAATGCCGATGCTTTCAGTCAGGCTGCTATCGCGCTGCATGTATCATCGTCAGGCGAGTATGCAGGTCAGAGTCCGCACTCTCACCGTAAGGGACAACTTATTATCTCTTTGCGCGGTGCAGTGAGCTGTGAGGTTGAGGATGCGCTGTGGCTTGTTCCACCGGGACATGCTGTCTGGGTTCCGGGTAAAATTCCCCACAGTTGCCGGGTCACGAAGAATGCAGATACCTGCTTTTTGTTCATCGAACCCGGCGCGGCAGCGATGCCGGAAATCTGCTGTACCCTGGCGATGACTTCTCTGGTCCGCGAGCTTGTTCTGTATCTGGCAGAGCAGGGACAGGCTTATTCTCCTGACAGTAAAACTGCCAGGCTCGCAGCGGTGCTGCTGGAGCATATTCCGGATGTGCCGGTTGAAGCGCTCCATCTTCCCGTATCCGATCATCCTAAAATCCGGAATATGGCGGAGGCACTTTTTAATGAGCCTGATGATCGGCGAACGTTAAAGCAGTGGGCTGCACATCTGGTCACCAGCGAACGATCGCTGGCCAGGCTGATAAAAGAGGCGACAGGAATGAGCTTTGGTCGCTGGCGTCAACAACTGCATTTGATGATTGCCCTGAGCCATCTGGCTGAAGGTCAGTCCGTGCAGCGTGTAGCCGGAACGCTGGGATATGATTCGGTCAGCGCGTTTATTACGATGTTCAGAAAAGCGCTGGGTAAATCACCGACGCAATATTTTTCGTCTCTAAACTAATGCAAAACAACACAAACCGAATTTTTATAAAGAACGTCAACGTCCGCTGTTCGCTCTCAGCAGACCTTCAGCGTCACGTGTTTGTCTGCTGTGTGCCATAAGCGGACATCTGCGTTCTGGGCCAACACAAACGGGAGAGCGAGAGTAATTTTGTATTAAATGAACGTACCTGTCATCTGTCAGGTCTGAGAGGCACCCCCGTCTGCGAACAGCTCTATACCATTCACATAACTTGAGGCATCACTGGCCAGGAATGAAACTACAGAGGCTATTTCTTCCGGCTCTCCGATACGTCCCAACGGACTTTTAGCGGTGAGGAAGGCGATCCCCTCTTCGGCATTATCGCCAAATGCGGCTCTGAGAGACGCTGTATTCACAGGACCCGGGCTGACAATGTTTATGCGTATACCCGTCCCGTGCAGCTCTGTAATCCAGCTTCTCACCATGTTTCTGACTGCGGCTTTGGTCGCACCATAAATACTCATGGTGGGTCCCGGGTCTGCTGACGCCGTCGAACCAATGATAATCACGCTCGAACCCTTTCCAAGCAGGGGCATAGCCTGCTGAACAGTCAACACAACACCTTTAACATTTGTGGCAAACTGATCGTGGATCTGTTTTTCAGTGATTTCACCAAGCGGAGCATGGACCCCACCGCCGGCATTAGCGACAAGAATATCAATGTGGCCGAATTCCGTTTTAACCTGTTCATAAAGCGCATCAATACTAACCTTGCTGCTGACGTCAGCCACAATACCTTTTACATTTTTCCCCAGCGCCTTTACCGCCTCCTGAAGGGTTTGTGCATTCCGGCCAGTGATAATGACATCTGCGCCTTCGTCGCTCAGATCTTTCGCTATAGCCAGACCAATACCGCTTCCGCCACCAGTGATAACGGCGAACTTTCCCTTAAATGTCTGATTCATAATTGCACCTTGTGGCTTGTTGTAGTGGTCACTATATTCAACCTTGAACAGGCTGTCACTAACTGATTGTAGCGTTCACTACAAAAAAGTTTTAAGATGGCATTCAGAAATACTTCTGATGCAAGGGAAAAAACCTATGAGCGATACCGAAAAAACAATAAAAGCACCCAGGCGGATATTTGACAGAGAGTCTGGCGTGCAGACGGCTAAAGCGCTGTTTCATCAGCATGGTTATGATGCTGTAGGTATCACGGAACTGACAAAGACGCTGAACATAAATCCTCCCAGCCTTTACGCCGCTTACGGTAGTAAAGCAGGGCTGTTTGAACGCTGCCTGGATCTCTATGTTGCAGAAGGAAACCTGCCGGCTGACAAAATTCTGACTCCGGGCAGGCCGCTGGATGAGGCGGTTGCAGATCTTTTTATGACTGCTGCACGTTTATACGCCCGATCCCCGGTCCAGCGAGGCTGTCTTGTGGCTGAAGGTATGCGTGCCGACGATCCGCAGGCCCGGGAGCTGGCAAGTCGCTATGGTGAGGCAGGAATTCAGTTTATCAGAAATTATATCCGGCAGTATGAACCTGCACGGGCCCGCGAGCTTTCTGATTATGTCGTGACAACGCTGCGGGGCTTTTCTGCAGCCGCAGTAACGGGACTGTCAAAAGCCAGGTTAACTGCCGTGGCTCAGCTGGCCGGTCAGGCATTCAGCGCTCTCCTGGAGCCAAAAAATGTTTAACTAGGAAATAAAAGTTATGTCTGTTATCGACCATGTTGAAATTGCTGTAAAAAATGCTCAGGTATCGCTCAAATTCTTTGAAGCAGCTCTCGCTCCGCTGGGGTTCAGCCTGATTATTTCTGTGCCTCCGGAGCGTACTTTATCGGGAGGTGCCCGGTACGGGCTGGGCCCGGAGGGATATCCGAGGCTCTGGCTTCATGATAAAGACATAACTGGCGCTTCAACACATCTGGCTTTTGCTGCCAGTGAGCGGGACATAGTCGACGAATTCTGGCGTGCCGCTCTACAGGCAGGCGGTATAGACAATGGCGCGCCGGGAATTCGCGATCATTATCATTCACACTATTATGCGGCTTTCATCCTTGATCCTGACGGTAATAACATCGAAGTCGTCTGTCAGGAAGGATGAGTAAGAGTGCCGGCCGTCACTTTGCGAAATTGAACTACGTCTGAGTTACTGCGTGTTGGGTTTTCCTGGCTGCTACCCACGGAGTGAAATATCTTGAGGTGAGTTATTGCCTCGTTGCGACAGCAAAATTCACTGTCGCATTAAACGTGGTGATTCAGAGAGCTTTCTGCATCATCAGCGTCGTTCCGGAGACTTGCAGCGTCTTTTAAAGGAGAGCGGCCAAAGAAACGGGCGTACTCACGATTAAACTGGGGCACGCTGCGATAACCCACCTCCATGGCAACAGACGTGACGCTCTGCTGACGCGCCAGTAATTTGGTTCTGGCATGAAGAAGACGGACGCGCTTCTGATACTGGACCGGACTCATGTTTGTCACAGACTTAAAATGACGATGAAAGGCCGATACGCTCATGGCCTCCTGCCCGGCCAGTGATTCAACCACAAATTCATCAGCAAAATTATGTCTTATCCAGCGAATCGCATTACCTATCCGCGCCAGCATGGTTCCCGGTGAAGCAATATCCCTCAGCATCCAGCCATGTGGGCCTTTCAGAACATGATAAAGGATTTCACGTTCATACACCGGTGCGAGAGCAGGGATATCTTCAGGACTTTTCATCAGGCGAAGCATTCTTACCCAGGCATCCAGCAGTTCGGGCGTGACGGCAGCAACGGAAAAAGCACCCGACTGTGAATCAGCCTTCACGGGAGGTAAATCAGCCAGCAGTGTCGCAATCCGTTCCGGCGTCAGGGTCAGGCTGACCGCGAGATACGGCTCACCGGTTGCCTCGGGATGGACTTCGCCTACGGCTGGCAAATCTACTGACATAACAAAGTAAGAAGCAGGATTGTAGTTGAATACCCGGTCTCCCACCGTCATGGATTTACTGCCTCGCAATATGAGATTAACCATCGGCTCATAGACCGCAGCCAGTGCATGTGCGGGAACGTTACCCTGCACCATGGCCACACGGGGGATACCGGTTTCGGTTCGCCAGTTTCGGGCATGAGCGGCCAGAAGACGCAGCTCGTCAAGCAGGGGTTCCAGTATCAAAGTCAGCCTCCTCAGTATGATGATTAAAGCGAGCATAAAGCAGAAAAAGGCAAGAATCGAGCAGGAACGCAGAGGTTGACCTGTCCGGGAAGTTTTATCCTTTTTCTATCGCAGACAGAAAGGATGAAATCATGAAAATTGTACTGGTTACCGGCGGCAGTGGCGGGATCGGCGCCAGCGTGGCGCAACAGTGCGCGGCTAAAGGGATGGGGGTGATTGTGACTTATAACAGCCATCCTGAATCTGCCCTGAGGGTTGTGAAGGAGATTGAGGCTTCAGGCGGCCGTGCCGTTGCGCTGCATCTGGATGTGGCTCGCACCGAAACTTTCGGCACTTTCCGCGACGCCTTACTGGACATAGTGAGTGTCACCTGGGAACGTGAGCATATTGACGTGCTGGCCAACAACGCCGGGTTTGGGCTCTTCAACCCGATTGAAACGGTGACGGAGAGTGAGTTCGACAGTCTTTTTGCCGTACACCTGAAGGGCCCTTTTTTCCTGACCCAAAAGCTGCTGCCTCTGATTTGCGATGGAGGGCACATCATCAACGTTACCAGCGCCACCACGCGCGTGGCTACGGCAGGTGTTGCGCCCTACGCTGCCTTTAAAGGCGGCCTTGAAGTACTGACCCGCTATATGGCCAAAGAGTTCGGGCCGCGGCGCATCCGGGCAAACGCAGTCTCTCCGGGTGCAATCCGTACGCCGCTTGGCGGAGGACTGAATGATGAATTTGAGACTCTGCTCGCCTCACAGACCGCGCTGGAACGCGTGGGAGAGCCGGATGATGTCGGCCGGGTTATCGCAGGCCTGGTCTCTGATGACAGCGTCTGGATTAACGCACAATCCATCGAGGTTGCCGGCGGCTACCAAATCTGAATCCTTCCGGAGGTTTTATGCTCGATCATCTGTTTTTAACGGTCAGCGATACAGACCGTTCTGTCCGTTTCTATACGGAAGTGCTTGCCCCTCTCGGCATCACGGTTCGTCATGATTATGACGGAAAAGAGGGGCCGCCCGGCCACCCGGATTTGAAAGGGTTCGGTGCTCAGGGCCGGATCTTTTTCTGGCTACGCGAAGGAACTGTTGCGCCAGCTGCTGTACATGTCGGGTTTGTCGCGCGAAATCAGACAATGGTGAATGAAGCCTATGCTTCAGCCATGCGTGCCGGCGCGTCTGACAATGGCGCACCCGGTGCCCGGCTTCACTACGATCCCCGCTACTACGCCGCCGGCGTTTTCGACCCCGATGGCTACAGCCTGGAATTTGTTTATAAAGAATGGCAGCACCCTCAACCATGAAAACATTACTGATTTATGGCGCCACCGGTTACACGGGACGCATGACCGCCGCGCAGGCTAAAAGTGCCGGCCTGAATATTATTATTGCCGGCAGAAACAGGCAGCGACTGGCCGCACTTGCCGGTGAACTTGACGTCAGTATGCGGGTATTCGGCCTGGAGGACGCTGCTGAAACCGCGCTGCAGCTGGCAGGCGTCGACATTGTGCTGAACTGCGCCGGGCCGTTTACTGCTACGGCAGAACCGCTGATGAAAGCCTGTATAGACCAGAGTATTCATTACCTTGATATCACAGCGGAAATTAACATTTACAGGCTGGCTGAGTCACTGGGAGAAAGAGCGGCGCGGGCCGGGAGTATGCTACTGCCGGGCGTGGGCTGGGACGTGGTACCTACCGACTGCCTGGCCGTTCGCCTTGCACGACATGTACCGGAACCACGACGGTTGCGTATAGCATTACAGGTGGCCGGAACGATGTCCCGGGGGTCTGCCGTCAGCGCAGGCGAAATAATCGCAGCCGGCCTGCTGGAACGTGTTAACGGTATTCTGATGACGAAAGAGGATGCGCAGCCCGGCTGGTTTGATTTTGGTGAAGGCCCTGTGGCCTGTGCGCCGCTTTCCTTTGGCGATCTGGTGACGGCATGGCATTCAACCGGTATTCCGAATATTGAGATGTTTGTGCATGTAACAGGGGATGCCTTTCCGCAGGGTGATTTGTCCCTGCTTCCTGAAGGACCCGGGCAGGATGAACGCGATGCAAATCGCGCACGCGCTGTTGCTGAGGTCACCGGGGCTGACGGGAGGGTCCACCGGGCTGTGATCGGGACGGTTAACGGATATTCCTATACGCCGCTTGCGGCCACAGAGGCTGCGAGGCGTGTCCTGAACGGTGACAGTTTTCCCGGTTTTCAGACACCGGCGATCGTTTTCGGTAGTGAGTTTGCGCTGAGTATTCCGGGTACGTGGCTCCAACTGTCCTGACTTTATTAATAAGCTGCACCGGTCAGCATTGAGCTGGCCGGTGCCCCGCATTGCCGTTCTGGCACTGATGGCTGACGGGTATAAAAAAGTGAAGTCTACTACGCTCTCTCAGTCTGCGAACTGTCGATAGGCGTGCCCACATGAAACTGAAGTGCACCCATCAAACGGGGAACCACGTTGCGCGATGTAAACCGCCACTGGCCGTCGTGTTTTTCAAAACTGTCGTAATACCGTCCTGTGCATACGGGCTGCAAAGGAAACCCCTCCAGTTCCTGATGCACGGTGAAATAGCTGACGCAGGTAGCTGAATTACCGGAAGGTGAAACATCTATCAGCACATTAGAAACGTTATGCCACGTCCGGGGAGTTCCGTCCTTATGACGCTGAACGCCACGGTTAAGAAACTGCTCAACCTCTTCACTACCATGAGCCATATCACTAAGAACAATAAATTCAGCATGTTTAAACAATTCGGCATTCTCAGCAAATTTCCCGTCATCCAGGTTGTGGGCATAGGTAGCGAGTAACCGCTGAATTTCTAACTCATCGAAATAATGCTGTTCATTTTCTGCACGAACGGAATTAATCATAATTTGAACTCCTAAGGTCAGGGTTGAAATGGATCCGCCACGCACCAACTAGGCGAACCACATTAAATATTGCCGTTGAAAATCAGCGCAACAGGTCCACTGCCGACAGGAAGCATCTGTGCCGGACCAAATCGTGGCAGCAGGGCCGGTTCCCGCAGAAGGGAGGACTGCTATGTTGCCCAAAAATATTCCTTCTCCAGTAACAACAGTCAGATCTGAGATGCGCCGCCATCGGCAAAAATTTCCGCGCCGTTGATATAACTGGCATCATCACTGGCGAGGAAGATAACAGCTTTTGCTATTTCTTCTGTCTGGCCGATGCGGCCAATCGGGCTGCGGTCACGCAAAGACTGCAGGATGGCGTCAACGGGATCAGGAAGGAAATCGTGTAAGGATTGAGTATCCACCGGTCCGGGGCTGAGGATATTAATGCGAACGCCAGCACCTTTTATGTCCACAATCCAGCTGCGTACCATTGCACGTAAAGCAGCCTTGGTGCCTCCATAAACACTGAGGCCCTGACCGGGATTAATGGATGCCGTTGAGCCCGTGATAATAATGCTGCTTCCTGGTTTCATAAGTGGTAATGCTTTCTGAACGGTAAACGTGACACCCCTTACGTTCGTTGTGAACTGACGATCGAACTTCTCCGGGGTAATCTGCCCGAGGGGTTCAAATTCGCCCATGCCGGCATTTGCTATCAGAATGTCAATGCGACCAAACCGGGACAATATTTGCTTATAAAAATTATCCAGTTCGGAGAGGCTGGATACATTCACCTGAAACTGACTCGCATCCGGTCCAAGAGTACTGAGTGCAGATTCAAGTTTATTCTTGTCCCGCCCGGTAATGATCACAGTTGCACCGAGTGCTGCTAATTCCTGTGCGATCCCAAGCCCAATGCCAGATGATGCGCCGGTCACAACCGCGATTTTGTTCTGAAAAGAGTGAGTCACTGTGTATTCTCCTCATTGCCGTGAGTTAGGTGTATAGTGATCACTACACGTAAAAGTAAAACACTGCAAGTTAAAAAATTAACATAAATTAAAAAAATATTTTATATCAATAATATGGATATATAACTTTATGCTGATAATTTTAGTGATTACTACAAAAATGGATTCAGGAAGCAAATTGAAATAAGAAAACAGGTTGCGATGAACTGCATTTGATCGCGAAGCATTAGTCGCAATTGCACAGGCACACTTTCATGAACATGGCTATGACGCTGTCAGAATTGCTGACCTGAAGCGGGCGCTGAATATCAAGCCGACGGATATCAAGGTACACACCTGACTATTCATCGATAATCATGAGGGTCCATACAAGACAACGGTCAAACGTGACGTAAAACAGTCCAAATCCGGTAAAACCATTCAGACGTGCCGAAATCATCAGGAGCTTTTTTCAGGATTCTTGCCGGAGTAAAGGTAGCAGAAACGGCTATCTCGCCTCAAAATGACGCTAAGGCGCTCTGCAGGGGGCCGCCCAAGGAATTTTATGTCTAATGTGGCATAACTACCCTATCGCCATGATTTTGACGTCCGCTTCTCGCTCACAGCGGACCTTCAGCTCCGTTAGCTTGCCCGCTTACGGCTGCCTGGTGCCGAAGCGCGAAGCACTACAGGTCGGAAGCAGAGGTATACTTGGGTCACTTTGCTCTTGTCTGTCTCGTGGATCGGTTCTGAAGGATATAGGTTAGAATTCACGTAGTGGGATCAACGATTAATTTCTTGCCGACATAAGAGTTCGGATGCCGCGGTAGGTCAATCTGAATGATAAAACGGCTCGGTTCGGTCGGTAGATGAGGGTGCTCCGGTAGTGATATGCGTTCTAACATAATTGAATATATTAGCATTTTTATACAGGTCGTTGAGCAGGGCAGCTTCACCAAAGCTGCTGATATTCTGCAGCTGCACCGCCCCGCAGTGAGTAAAGCGATACAGCAGCTCGAGGACGAACTTGGCGTAAAACTCATACATCGTACCACCCGCAAGCTGAGTATTACGGCGAAAGGGGACGAGTTTTATCAGCATGCCAAACACGTTCTGGCTGAAGTCGATGGCATGATGGCCAACTTTTCATCAACCTTACCACCGCGTGGGCGGCTCAAGCTTGATGTTCCGCTGGCGCTGGCCCATACCATCCTTATTCCCCACCTGACGCAGTTCAAGTCGTTATATCCCGATATTGACGTGGTGCTGGTTTCATCGGATAAAAAAAACGATCTGATCGCCGAAGGCGTGGACTGTGTGGTACGCCTGGGGGAATTGCAGGATTCAAGCTTTATCTCCAGACGTCTCGGGGATATCAGGATGGCCACCTGCGCCGCTCCCTCCTATTTGCAGAGGTATGGGAGGCCGGCAACACTGGCAGAACTGGAACAGCACCGGGCAGTTAACTTCTTCAGCGAACACAGTCGTGACGTGATGGAGTGGAAGTTTATCGAGAATGGGGAGGTGGTTTCACTGCGCCCTGCCAGCAGCATGCTGGTCGATAACTCCGATATTCTGTTGTCCTGCGCCCTGGCCGGTCTGGGGATCATCCAGGCCTCCAGTGATGCCCTTGCCCCGCATATCGCCTCCGGTAAGCTTGAAGAAATCCTGACGCAGTATCCCTCCGTTGCCAAACCCGTGTCGGTGATGTATCCGGACCGGCGCTATCTTTCCCCTCAGGTGCGCGTCTTTATCGACTGGTTCAGCGAGGTTTTTGCCGGCAGATCGGCTGAAACCGACAGATTGTTACTGAATGAATAACACTGAAGTTCCTCAGCGGCTATTTTTACCCGGGTGACAACCACGTAGATTGTTCGCAGATTAATCGAGTACACCTTTCACGCTATCGATAAGGTATACCGCTAACTGACGAGGTCTATATATGTCTAAAGTTGTCACGTTTAACCGCACCGGCGGTCCGGAAGTTCTTGAGGTTGTTGATGTAGAGGTGCCGGCGCCTGCCGCAGGGGAAGTCCAAATCCGCGTACATGCAATTGGCCTCAATCGTGCTGAAATTATGTACCGAAATGGTCAGTATGTGACTGCCCCCGAATTCCCGGCACGTCTGGGTTATGAAGCGGCTGGCGTGGTTGAGGTTGTCGGTGAGAATGTCGAAGGGTTCGCCAAAGGGGATGTGGTCAGCGTGATCCCTGCATTCATGTTTAACGAATATGGTATGTACGGTGAGCGTGTTAACGCGCCGCTACACGCGGTGGTGAAACATCCTGGCAATTTGTCTTTCGAAGAAGCGGCCGCAAGCTGGATGATGTTCGTCACGGCTTATGGCGCACTGGTTGAATACGGTAACCTGCAGGCCGGGCAGAATGTTATTATCCGCGCAGCATCAAGCAGCGTTGGCCTGGCAGCTATTCAGATCGCGAACATGTTGGGGGCCAAACCTGTTGCCCTGACCCGAACCAGCGAAAAACGCGACATGCTTCTGCAAGCAGGGGCGGCCGCTGTGATCGCGACTGCGGAGCAGGATATGGTCGCTGAAATCAACCGGGCGACACATGGCGAAGGTGTGCACATTGTTTTTGATCCTGTTGGTGGCCCGGACGTGGCAAAGTTGACTCAAATCATGGCACCACAAGGTATGTACTTCCAGTACGGTGCGCTCGACAGCCGTGACATGCTGGTGCCTGTATTCGATATTCTCGGTAAACATCTCACGCTACGCGGCTATGAGCTGTTCGAAATCACCACCGACGCGGAAAAAATGGAGCGAGCGAAAACCTTCGTTTCAGAAGGTTTGCGTTCTGGCAAACTGAAACCGGTCATCGATAAAACCTTCAGGCTTGAAGATATCGCAGATGCGCATCGCTATATGGAAGCAAACGGTCAGGTCGGTAAAATAATCGTGACCGTGGGATAAAACCGCTCTCCCACGCTTTTATAAGCGCAATTGCAGGGGCGCGTGAACGGCTCCTGCAATTGCCGGTCATTGAGGCGACAGAGAAGTGCCGGGCGTTTACGGCCATTCAGGTTACCCGCGACTGACAGACATCGTGTGCGGGTGATAACCGGTTTAGGCGGCCTGCGGCAGCTGCTCATGCAGCGGCGGCGTCAGCGTGACCGTGACCGGCAGCGCCGGCGAGCTGCGCAGCTCGGACGGGGTGAAGCCGAAGCGCTTTTTAAACATATAGCAAAAGTGCGACTGCGAGCCGAAGCCAAAATCGATGGCGATATCAAACAGGCTCTGCTCGGAAAAGCGCAGCTTGCGCAGCGCACCCATCAGCCGGCGTTCGCGGATGTAACGTCCCAGCGAATAGCCGGAAATCTCCTTAAAAACCTTCTGCATATACCATAACGAATAGCCGGAGTAGGCGGCGAGTTCGGGTAACTGAATGGCCCGGCCAAGGTGGTTTTCTATCCAACGGCTGAGCTCCACGACAAGTGTTATATGAAGTTGTTCGGTCATGTCGGCTGTCAAGGCTGATTGAAACAGCCTGCAGTATGCCTTAAACCTGCGTCGGGGATTTATCGTAAAAATGGGGTTGGGGTAAAAACATTGGCGAACAGACGGAGCATGATGCGTTGCGGGCAGGCCGGGGCGGTAACCCCGGCCGGGAATCTGTCAGAAGCGGGTGTCCACCGCGTCCGCCAGCATCGCCAGCAGCTGTTCGCTGTCTGACCAGCTGAGGCACGGGTCGGTGATGGACTGGCCGTAGGTCAGCGGCTGTCCGGCGACGATTTTCTGCGTGCCTTCCACCAGGAAACTTTCCGCCATGACGCCGGCGACGGCGGAGGAGCCGGCGCGGATCTGCTGGCAGACGTTCTCCGCCACGTCCAGCTGGCGGCGGTGCAGCTTCTGGCAGTTGCCGTGGCTGAAATCGATCACCAGGTGCTCCGGCAGGTCGAACTCGCGCAGGCTGTCGCAGGCGGCGACGATATCCGTAGCGTGGTAGTTCGGCGTTTTGCCGCCGCGCATAATGATATGGCCGTACGGGTTGCCGCTGGTCTGGTAAATGGTCATCTGGCCGTTTTTATCTGGCGAGAGGAACATATGACCGGCGCGCGAGGCGCGGATGGCGTCGATGGCGATACGGGTATTGCCGTCGGTGCCGTTTTTGAAGCCGACCGGGCAGGAGAGCGCCGAGGCCATCTCACGGTGGATCTGGCTTTCGGTGGTGCGCGCGCCGATGGCGCCCCAGCTGATCAGATCGGCAATATACTGGCCGATCACCATATCGAGAAATTCGGTGGCGGTCGGCAGGCCGAGCTGGTTGACGTCCAGCAGCAGCTTGCGCGCCATTTCAATGCCGCGGTTGACCTGGTAGCTGCCGTCCAGCGCCGGATCGGAGATCAGGCCTTTCCAGCCCACCACGGTGCGCGGTTTCTCGAAGTAGGTGCGCATCACGATTTCCAGCCGGTCCTGATAGCGTTCGCGCAGGGCGTTCAGGCGGCCGGCGTAGTCCAGCGCGGCGTCGAGGTCGTGAATCGAGCAGGGGCCGATCACCACCAGCAGGCGTTTATCCTCGCCTGACAGGATCCGTTCAATACGTTTACGTGACGCTGTCATGTTATCGGCAACCGCCGCAGAAATCGGCAGCTTGTCCGCCAGCGCTTGCGGCGTAACCAGGCTGTCGATGCGCGCGGTCCGCAGTTCATCTGTTTTGTGCATGACGTTCTCTGAATCTGTTTCTTCTCTACGGCAGGAGTACCGGGAAGTGATGACGATCACAATAACGCAAAAGCGGCTGATTTCAACCGTACAAAACGAGATTTATTGACCTGAGGCGGTAAAAAATGGCGTTGCATACCGTCACGCCGCCCGTGCGGCGTGACAAATGCGGGGCGATCAGAACATGCGGCGGCTCATGCCGAGAATATCGAGGATTTTGGTGGATATTTCCTCTACCGAATAGTTGGTGCTGTTCAGATAGCGGATCTGATTTTTGCGGAACAGCGCCTCCACTTCGGCAATCTCCATGCGGCACTGGCGCAGCGAGGCGTAGCGGCTGTTTTCCCGCCGCTCTTCGCGAATAGCGGCCAGGCGCTCCGGGTCGATGGTCAGGCCGAACAGCTTGTGCTGGAACGGCTTCAGCGCTGCCGGCAGCTGCAGGTTATCCATATCGTCGGCGATAAACGGGTAGTTGGCGGCGCGGATGCCGAACTGCATCGCCAGGTAGAGGCTGGTGGGGGTTTTGCCACAGCGGGAGACGCCCAACAGGATCACCTGCGCCTGATCGAGATTGCGCAGCGAGATGCCGTCGTCGTGCGCCAGGGTGTAGTCGATGGCGGCGATGCGCGCGTCGTATTTGCCCAGGTTGCTGGCGGTCAGCCCGTGGGTACGGTTCGGCACCGGCGTCGGGTCGACGTTCAGCTCCTGCTGCAGCGGGCCGACCAGCGCCTGTACGATATCCTGACAAAAGCCCTCGCTCTGCACGATCACCTGACGCACTTCCGGCGAAATAATCGAATAAAACACCAGCGGGCGTTCGCCGGTCTGCTGGTAAATATCGTTGATTTGCTGGCAGACGGCGCGCGCGCGCGCCTCGGTTTCGACAAAGGGGAGCGAATAGGTGGTCGCCGTGACCGGGAACTGCGACAGCACCGCATGGCCTAATACCTCTGCGGTAATGGCGGTGCCGTCCGAAATATAGAAAACGCTTCTTTCCACCCGTGACTCCTTAATTGAGAAACAGTAATCCTGCTGCTGCGGCAATGGGTCTGCCTGAAGGTTAAGCATAATGGGCTCCAGATGATTCAGCGGTAAAGAGGCTAACAAAAAAAGTGTGACGGCAAGAGACGCTTGCTCAGGGAATGGGCAGAGACGGGGCAAAATAGGAATAATCGGCTGCCATCGTTGCCTGAAACACTTTTTCTTTTTTTATGAAATATCAATTCCGGCGTTGAGGGGGGGACTGACGCGGAAAATGGCGCTTTGGCGCGCCGGCGGGCGGCTTTTTTCAATTTAAAGTTTAAATATTATGTAATTTATTGAAATAAAAAGCGGTTAGCTAAAAAGGGAACGATACCATCATAAAAGTTTCATTTAGGTAATACTCTTAAAATCCATTTTCTTCATTGGGTTGAACGATTCACCTTTCCATTTCTCATGGATGATTGTGCTAGTCTGATTGCGCTCAAACCAACGAGCAGTTAACGCAATTGAAGTAGGCTGCGCTCAGGCACCAATAAGCGATGAGCAACGCGAATAACCGGCCCGGCATACGCCGGGCCGGTGCTCAGCCGATGCGCAGCCTAAAGTCCGTCTATACCCTACTGATAGCAATAAGGATTGTCTCGATGCCCAACAATGGCCCAGACTTGCGTAATGTGCTTTGGTATAACCAGCTTGGCATGAACGACGTTGACCGCGTTGGCGGCAAGAATGCCTCGCTCGGTGAAATGATCACCAATCTTTCCGATCTGGGCGTGGCCGTGCCAAACGGTTTTGCCACCACCGCACAGGCGTTTAACGATTTCCTGGAACAAAGCGGCGTTAACCAACGCATTTACCAGCTGCTGGATCACACCGACGTTGATGACGTCACGCAGCTGGCGCAGGCCGGCGCGCAGATCCGCCAATGGATTATTGATACGCCGTTCCACCCGGAATTTGAGCGCGAAATCACCCTGGCTTACCAGCAGCTGGCCGACGGCGAACCGGAGGCCTCGTTTGCCGTCCGTTCGTCCGCCACCGCTGAAGATATGCCGGACGCCTCGTTTGCCGGCCAGCAGGAAACCTTCCTTAACGTGCAGGGCATCGACGCCGTGATGGTGGCGATTAAACACGTGTTCGCCTCGCTGTTTAATGACCGCGCCATCTCCTACCGCGTGCATCAGGGCTACGATCACCGCGGCGTGGCGCTGTCCGCCGGCGTACAGCGCATGGTGCGTTCGGATCTGGCCTCTTCCGGCGTGATGTTCACCATCGATACCGAATCCGGTTTTGATCAGGTGGTGTTTATTACTTCCGCTTTCGGTCTGGGCGAAATGGTGGTGCAGGGGGCGGTCAACCCGGATGAGTTCTACGTGCACAAACCGACGCTGCAGAACAACAAGCCGGCGATTGTGCGCCGCAACCTCGGTTCGAAGAAAATCCGCATGGTGTACGCGCCGTCGCAGGATCACGGCAAGCAGGTGCAGATTGAAGACGTGCCGGAGGCGCAGCGCAATCGTTTCTCGCTGAGTGATGACGAGGTGCAGGCGTTGGCGCATCAGGCGATGCTGATTGAAAAACATTACGGCCGCCCGATGGATATCGAGTGGGCCAAAGACGGCCATACCGGCAAGCTGCTGATTGTGCAGGCGCGTCCGGAAACCGTGCGCTCCAACGGCCAGGTGATGGAACGCTATCAGTTGAACGGCAGCGGCAACGTGCTGGTGGAAGGGCGCGCGATCGGCCACCGCATCGGCGCCGGCCCGGTGAAAGTGATCCACGATATCAGCGAAATGGATCGCATTCTGCCGGGCGACGTGCTGGTCACCGACATGACCGACCCGGACTGGGAGCCGATCATGAAAAAGGCGGCGGCGATCGTTACCAACCGCGGCGGCCGCACCTGCCACGCGGCGATCATCGCGCGTGAGCTGGGCATCCCGGCGGTGGTTGGCTGTGGCCACGCCACCGACCTGCTGAAAGACGGCCAGAAGGTCACCGTTTCCTGCGCCGAAGGCGACACCGGCTACGTCTATCAGGACGAGCTGGACTTCAGCGTGCAGAGCTCCGAAGTCAACGAACTGCCGTCGCTGCCGCTGAAAATCATGATGAACGTCGGCAACCCGGATCGGGCGTTCGACTTCGCCTGCCTGCCGAACGAAGGCGTCGGCCTGGCGCGTCTGGAGTTTATCATCAACCGCATGATTGGCGTGCACCCGCGCGCGCTGCTGGAATTTGACCAGCAGACGCCGGAACTGCAGGCGGAAATCCGCGGCATGATGCAGGGCTACGACGATCCGGTCGAGTTTTACGTGGGCCGGCTGGTGGAAGGCATCGCGACGCTGGGCGCCGCGTTCTGGCCGAAGCGGGTGATCGTGCGTCTGTCCGACTTCAAATCCAACGAGTACGCCAACCTGGTCGGCGGCGATAAATACGAACCGCACGAGGAGAACCCGATGCTGGGCTTCCGCGGCGCGGGTCGCTATGTTTCCGACAGCTTCCGCGACTGCTTTGCGCTGGAGTGCGAAGCGGTGAAACGCGTACGCAACGTGATGGGGCTGACCAACGTTGAAATCATGGTGCCGTTCGTGCGTACCGTGGCGCAGGCGGAAGCGGTGGTGGCCGAACTGGCGCAGCAGGGGCTGAAGCGCGGTGAAAATGGTCTGAAAGTGATCATGATGTGCGAAATCCCGTCCAACGCCCTGTTGGCGGATCAGTTCCTGGAGCACTTCGACGGTTTCTCCATCGGTTCCAACGATATGACGCAGCTGGCCCTGGGCCTGGACCGCGATTCCGGCGTGGTATCGGAACTGTTTGATGAGCGCAACGAAGCGGTGAAAGCGCTGCTGGCGATGGCGATTCAGGCGGCCAAGCGCCACGGCAAGTATGTCGGCATCTGCGGACAGGGGCCTTCCGACCATGAGGATTTTGCCGAGTGGTTAATGGAGCAGGGCATTGACAGCCTGTCGCTGAACCCGGATACCGTGGTGCAGACCTGGATTAATTTGGCGCAACAAAAATAAGCCGTTTTAATTAAATTAAGATTAATGCCATAGCCGCAACAATGTTGCGGCTATTTTATTTCTGAATGTAACTTGGTAATGAGGGAAAATAAGCGGGGAGAAAAATAGAATAAAAAAAAGCCCATCTAAGAAGACGGGCAAAGACTACACACAGCAATTCATATGTATGGCATTACATTGTTCGGAAACTTGCTTGGCTTCAGCGAGTTAAAGCAAGATATGGCAATAATACTAGGCACTTAGCGCGTTTTAGTCATTAAGAATTGTCCTAATAATTGCAATTTAAACCATTAAATGATTATTTCCCCTCGTATTTACAGAAAATAGAACATGTATCCTTACGGCATGTTTATTAACGCGCCATTTGGCATGACGAAATAGATTTTATATTAATGCGAATTGTCGTGCGGCGGGGAATGCTGTTAATTGTATTGTGTGAACGCGCCTGCCCATTGCGGGCAGGCGGGATTAAATTACATCTCTTCCAAATCCTTGGCGACTTCTTCCAGATCGGCGGTCGGCTCCGGTGTTTCATTCATCCAGGCGGTGAGCAGGCGGTAGGAGACGGCCAGCACTACCGGACCGATGAACAGCCCGATCATGCCGAAGGCCAGCAGGCCGCCGATGACGCCGGACAGGATCAGCACCATCGGCAAATCGGCGCCCATGCGGATCAGCACTGGCCGCAGGAAGTTGTCCAGCGTGCCGACCACGCAGCTCCATACCAGCAGCACGGTGCCCCAGGTGGTGTCGCCGCTCCAGTAAAGCCAGATAATGGCGGGCACCAGCACCGGTAACGGCCCGAGCTGCGCGACGCAGAAGATGAACATCAGCACCGCCAGCAGCACCGCCGCCGGAATGCCGGCGACCGCCAGCCCGATGCCGCCCAGCACCGACTGCACCAGCGCGGTGACCACCACGCCCAGAGCCACGGCGCGGATCGCCTGGCCGCCCAGTAGCACGGCGGCGTCGCCGCGTTCGGCGCCGAGGCGTACGGCAAAGTGGCGGATGCCCAGCGCCACCTGTTCGCCGCGGGCGTACAGCAGCGCGCTGAACAGCACCATCAGCGAACAGTGCATCAGGAAGCGGCCGATATGCGCCGCCTGCGAGGCGAACCAGGTCGCGGTACGGCCGAAGTAGGGCTGAACCTTGGCGATCAGCGCGCCGCCACCGCTTTGAATCAGCGTATGGTAGCTGTCATACAGTTTGTCGCCGATCATCGGCACCGCGTGCAGCCAGGCCAGATCGGGAATATGCACTTTACCCGGCGTGCTGGCCCAGGCGACCAGCGGCGCGCTGTTGTCCACCACGCTGTTCACCAGCAGCGCAATCGGCATCACGAACAGCAGCACCAGCAGCAGCGTCATCGCCAGCACCGCCAGCGAACGCCGTCCCCAGAGCAGCTTCTGCAGTTTTAGCAGCACCGGCCAGGTGGCGATCACCACCATGCCGGCCCAGGCAAAGCCGAGTATGAAGGGCTGCACCACCCAAAAGCAGGCGATGATCATAATGGCAATAAACAGCACGCCAAAAATTAGCCTTGGTAAATCGTAACGAGGTTGTGGGAGTGTCATGAAGGGCTCTCATCCTATGGTTTGCAGTACCCGCCCGCCAGCGATTGGCGGGGGATAAATTCCGTTGTTCCCGTTAATCATGATGCATTTTGGCTAAATTTCACAGTGTGACAGGTAATTAATACTGATGGATGGGGGCGAGCGCGCCGGCGGATACGGTTTGTCCTGCCTGCTGGGGTGGCGTAGTAAGAATGACAAAAACAGAAAGGGTTGTCAGTCCGCATGGAGCAGGCAACAAATCCCGGCCATAGGCCGGACGTGGAGACTTCATTTATACAGCCAGCGGCCAGCCTTGGCGGATTCGATGAGCATATTAATGGTAAAATCAGGGACTATAGGGATATCCCTCTTCTTGAACGGATTTAACAGTTCGCGCAGCGGCGGATCCGCTGGGTAGTAGGTTTCTAGGGCAAAACTCCCCCTCTCAACGCCAAATTGTTCAAAAAACTCGTTCATCAATGCTTCCGCTTCATCGTCTTCCAGTTGTAGATCCGTGTCCAGGTCAGTGTCTGGGGTGAGCGTTTTTTCCTTAAACAGATAGACACCATCATGTTTGCGGACCAACGCATAAATCTGTTCTTCGATTTCATCTACCATAACTTGTCGGCGCCTCTCGCTATCATGTTGTATTTAGTTACAGTTTTGAACGAAATTTCGGTTACATCCTTGGCAAGAATTATCCACCCGACAACAGGCACTGCTCTGCCAGTAAAGGTACCTATCTTTGCTGTCATTCGGAATTTCATGGTACTTGGAGGGTAACCGCCAATTATCGATGGAAGTTTGATTCCCCATGGAAAGGTAGCCAGACCAAATATTCGCCTTGCTCCTCGGGAAGCATAGGAGGTGTCTTTAATAGTTCCTGCAGGTTTGGCCCTTGTTTTGGAGATATTACGTCCTGAATAAATCGCGACAATAGCTGCAAAGTCATCGATGCCTAATTGGTTGGCCGTTTCTTCACAGAAAATGATGAAAAACAACTCGCTGGCACTTAAATTGTATCTTCCTGCGTAGAAGTAAGTCCCACCTGACTCTTCAATAGTATCCATACTCACATCCTCAACGACATTTGTTCGTAACATAACCAATAGGGGGGGCGGTTTCAATGTGTTGAAATGGAGAGACGATACATTGGGTGATTGAGTCTGATAAAGCACCGTGCATTTTCACTCTGGTTGTCATCCAATACCCGCGTTACTTGGTGGGGGAAAATGTGCCGGACCAACAATGAATATGGTTACGGCAAGGCAGCCGTTTGCTTAAAGGTGGTCAGCTCTGCTTGTTTTTCCCCGGTATCCATTTCAATATGTCATCTATAGCGATAACAAAAATTTAGGGCAGGCCTGCGACGGGCCTGATTCAGCGTTTATCAGCGCATCAAAATGAGACGGACAGGGTCTACAAAAGCAATGATCCCACAAATAGCTCAGGCGCCCGGGTTGGTTCAGCGGGTGCTGGATTTTTTGGAAGCGTTAAAGCACAACGGATTCAACGGCGATATCGCCACCAGCTATGCCGATCGCCTGACGATGGCGACCGATAACAGCATTTACCAACTGCTGCCGGAGGCGGTGCTGTTTCCGCGCTCCACCGCCGATGTGGCGCTGATTGCGCGGCTGGCCGGCGAGGAACGTTTCAATACGCTGACTTTCAGCCCGCGCGGCGGCGGCACCGGCACCAACGGCCAGTCGCTCAACAGCGGTATCGTGGTGGATATGTCGCGCCATATGAACCGCATTCTGGACATCAATCTGGAGCAGGGCTGGGTGCGGGTCGAGGCCGGGGTCATCAAAGATCAGCTCAATCAGTACCTGAAGCCGTTCGGCTACTTCTTTTCACCGGAACTCTCCACCAGCAACCGTGCCACGCTGGGCGGCATGATCAATACCGACGCCTCCGGGCAGGGCTCGCTGGTGTACGGCAAAACCTCCGATCACGTACTGGGTCTGCGCGCGGTGCTGCTGGGCGGCGATATGATCGACACCCGCGCCATGCCGACGGCGCTGGCGGAAACGATTGCCCAGGAAGAAACCTCCGAAGGGCGCATTTACCACACCGTGCTGAACCGCTGCCGCGACCAGCGCGCGCTGATTCTGGAAAAATTCCCTCAGCTCAACCGCTTCCTGACCGGCTATGATTTGCGCCACGTGCTGAGCGACGATCTGCAGACCTTCGATCTGACGCGCATTCTGACCGGCGCCGAAGGCACGCTGGCGTTTATCACCGAAGCGCGGCTGGACATTACGCCGCTGCCCAAGGTGCGCCGGCTGGTGAACGTCAAGTACGATTCGTTTGATTCGGCGTTGCGCAATGCGCCGTTTATGGTGGAGGCCAAGGCGCTGTCGGTGGAGACCATCGACTCCAAGGTGCTGAATTTGGCGCGGGAAGATATTGTCTGGCATTCGGTCAGTGAGCTGATCGCCGACGTGCCGGATAAGGAGATGTTGGGGCTGAATATCGTCGAGTTTGCCGGCGATGATGAAGCGTTGATTGAACAGCAGCTGGACGACTTGTGCCAGCGTCTGGACTCGCTGATGGCGGAGCGGCAGGCCGGCGTGATTGGCTACCAGGTGTGCGGCGATCTGGCTGGCATCGAGCGGATCTACGGCATGCGTAAAAAGGCGGTCGGGCTGTTGGGCAACGCCAAAGGGCAGGCCAAGCCGATCCCGTTCGCGGAAGATACCTGCGTGCCGCCGCAGCACCTGGCGGACTATATCGCCGAGTTCCGCCAGTTGCTCGACGGACACAACCTGAGCTACGGCATGTTCGGCCATGTTGACGCCGGGGTGCTGCATGTGCGTCCGGCGCTGGATATGTGCGATCCGCAGCAGGAGATGCTGATGAAGCAGATCTCCGACGACGTGGTGGCGCTCACCGCCAAATACGGCGGCCTGCTGTGGGGCGAACACGGCAAGGGCTTCCGCGCCGAATACAGCCCGGCGTTCTTCGGTGAGACGCTGTATGACGAGCTGCGCCGCATCAAGGCGGCGTTCGACCCGGACAATCGCCTTAACCCCGGCAAAATCTGTCCGCCGCTCGGCGTCGATGCGCCGATGATGAAGGTGGACGCGGTAAAACGCGGCACGCTGGATCGCCGCATTCCGATCGCCGTACGTAGTTCCTTCCGCGGCGCCATGGAGTGCAACGGCAACGGCCTGTGCTTCAATTTTGACGCGCGCAGCCCGATGTGTCCGTCGATGAAAATCACCGGCAGCCGCATTCATTCGCCGAAAGGGCGCGCCGCGCTGGTGCGCGAATGGCTGCGCCTGCTCAGCGAGCAGGGCGTCGACCCGCTGCAGCTGGAGCAACAGCTGCCGCAGCAGCGTATGAGCTTCCGTAATCTGATCGAAAAAACGCGCAACAGCTGGTACGCCGATAAGGGCGAGTATGACTTCTCGCACGAGGTGAAAGAAGCGATGTCCGGCTGCCTGGCCTGTAAGGCCTGCTCAACCCAGTGCCCGATCAAGATTGACGTGCCGGGATTCCGCTCGCGTTTCCTGCAGCTGTACCACACGCGCTATCTGCGTCCCGCCAGTGACTACGTGGTGGCCGGCGTGGAGAGCTATGCGCCGCTGATGGCCAAGGCGCCGAAGGTGTTCAACTTCTTCCTGAAGCAGCCGTGGCTGCGCGATTTGAACCGCAACGCCATCGGCATGGTCGATGTGCCGCTGCTCTCCAGCCCGACGCTGCGTCAGCAGCTGTCCGGCCATCAGGCGATCAATATGACGCTTGAACAGCTGGAGGCGCTGCCGCATGCCGCGCGCGAGCAGTATGTGCTGATCGTGCAGGATCCGTTCACCAGCTACTATGACGCCGTGGTGGTGGCGGACTTTGTCCGGCTGGTGGAAAAACTCGGCTACCGGCCGGTGCTGCTGCCGTTCTCACCAAACGGCAAGGCGCAGCATGTGAAGGGCTTCCTGACGCGCTTTGCCAAAACGGCGCGCAAGACCGCCGATTTCCTTAACCGCGTCGCCCGGCTGGGGATGCCGATGGTCGGGGTCGATCCGGCCTTGGTGCTGTGCTACCGCGATGAATACCAGGAGATCCTCGGCGAGACGCGCGGCGATTTCCGCGTACAGCTGGTGCATGAATGGCTGCAGGCGTTGCTGGCGGAGCGGGCAGAACAGCCGGCCACCGGCGAAGCCTGGTATCTGTTCGGCCACTGTACCGAAACCACCGCGCTGCCGGCCAGCAGCCAGCAGTGGGCGTCGATCTTCGCCCGCTTCGGCGCCAAACTGGAAAGCGTCAGCGTAGGCTGCTGCGGCATGGCCGGCACCTATGGTCATGAAAGCAAGAACCTGCAAAATTCGCTCGGGATTTATGAGTTATCATGGCATCAGGCGCTGCGGCGGTTGCCGCGTCAACGTTGCCTGGCCACCGGCTATTCCTGCCGCAGCCAGGTCAAACGGATTGAGGGCAACGGCGTGCGGCATCCATTACAGGCGCTGCTGGAGATGATTGCGTGAAGCTGTGGAAACGAGAGACAACGCTGGAACAGTTAAACCGTTCCGGAGAGGGCTGCATGGTGGGGCATGTGGGGATTGAATTTACCCAAATCGGCGACGATTTTCTGGAAGCCACCATGCCGGTAGACTCGCGCACCACGCAGCCTTTTGGCTTGCTGCACGGCGGCGCGTCGGTGGTGCTGGCGGAGTCGATGGGGTCGATGGCCGGCTACCTGTGCACCACCGGCGACCAGCAGGTGGTGGGGGTGGAGATCAACGCCAACCATCTGCGGCCGGCGTTTGACGGCCGGGTGCGCGGCGTCTGCCGGGCGCTGCACGCCGGACGGCGCAATCAGGTCTGGCAGATCGAGATTTTCGACAAGCGGGATAAGCTGTGCTGCATCTCCCGCCTGACCACGGCGGTGATTGAGTAACACACTGAGGCCCGGCGTCCGCGCCGGGCCTTATTCTTTGCCCTTACAGCTGAAAGGGCACGCGTTTGACGAAGTCCTTTTGATAGGCGTTAGCCTTTTCCCAGGTTCCCTCCATGGCGTATTTCTGACAGATCAGCGTCAGGGTGTGGCGCGCAAAATGGTAGCTCTGTACCCGAAACAGCTGACAGCGCTGCGGATTGTTGATCTCGACGATCAGCCGGTTATGCAGCTTGCTGAGGGCGTGCAGATAGCTGTCGTCGTCGCCGTTCTCCAGGCACAGATTGGCCATATTCAGGCAGACGCCGTTGTAACGCTTCAGGTGATCGACGTTGCACGTCGGCCGCTTGAGCGCCGCCTCCGCCATATAGAAATCCACCGTGGCGTCGCGGATACTGAATTTGTACTCATCAATCTTGCCCAGCAGCCATGCATTCATCGAAATGTTCATTTGCCCACGCCTGATAAAGTAAATGATAATCATTATCATATTTGCAGCCGCTGCGGCGATCAATCATCACGGCGAAATTTTTTTTCCTGCTTCGGTATTCAGAGCGTAGCGATCCATTTGCCCGCTAACGACTAAACTTTAACCTATAAGGAAAATTCACCGCCGGTGTGACGGCGGCGACGTTTTAGCGCGCAAGGGCATTTTTAAACCAGACAGCATGGCAGAAATAGGTATTTTCTATGAATGTTTAAGCAACGACGAATTGGCACGGCCGGCAGCAATACGGGACAGGGCGGTTCGCGGATAAAATGCAAGTAAAAGCATTAAAATTCAGTCTGGTAGGAAATGCTGGCCGTCGGTACGCGGCCATCGCCGCGCCGGGTGTCCGCGCAGCTTGCCGGTCGGAAGATGGAAAATCGGGCCGCGGGGGCGATACCCCTGCAAAATCAACGGTTGAAGTGATAATCATTATCACTAACATGGCTGGCAGATATCCCGCGCAGCGTGCGCGCGTCGCGTGTAACACGACGGGAAGAGGATGATGCGTCTCGTCAGAGACCAGTATGAGGTAGGTCATATGCAAACAGAAAATGTCGGCACTTTTTCGCTGGATGAGCAGACCTGGCAGGGGATTTCGCTCAGCGACAGCGCCGTGCAGCAAATCATTAAACTGATGCAGCAGGACCCGCAGGTAAAAGGGCTGCAGCTGAGTGTGAAACAGTCCGGCTGCGCCGGCTTCGGCTACGTGCTGGATCTGACCCGCGAGCCGGCCGACGACGATCTGCTGTTTGAGCGCGACGGCGCCAGGCTGTATGTGCCGTTAAAAGCGATGCCGTTTATCGACGGCACCACGGTGGATTTCGTCCGCGAAGGGCTGAATCAGATATTTAAGTTCAATAACCCTAAAGCTCAGCACGCCTGCGGGTGCGGCGAGAGCTTTGGCGTTTGAGTGATGTGATCGCCATGACACGAAGCAATGTAAATGTAGAAGTTCCTGATAATGTGCAGGCCTGGGTCAGCGAGGGACGCTATAAAGAAGGCTTCTTTACCCAGCTGCAGACCGATGAGCTCGCCAAAGGCATTAACGAAGAGGTGGTGCGGGCGATCTCGGCCAAGCGCAACGAGCCTGAGTGGATGCTGGAATTCCGCCTCGAGGCTTACCGCGCGTGGCTGCAGATGGAAGAGCCGCACTGGCTGAAGGCCAATTATGACAAGCTGAACTATCAGGATTACAGCTATTACTCGGCGCCGTCCTGCGGCAGCTGCGACGACGCCTGCGGTTCCCAGCCGGGGGCCGAGCAGCAGACGGGCGCCGCGCTGAATGAGAACGGCTACCTGACCAGCGAAGTGGAGCAGGCGTTCGAACAGCTGGGCGTGCCGGTACGCGAGGGCAGCGAAGTGGCGGTGGACGCCATTTTCGACTCGGTGTCCGTTGCCACCACTTACCGTGAGAAACTGGCGGAAAGCGGGGTGATTTTCTGCTCGTTCGGCGAAGCGATTCAGGAGCACCCGGAGCTGGTGCGCCAGTATCTCGGCCGGGTGGTGCCGTCCAACGATAACTTCTTTGCGGCGCTGAACGCCGCGGTGGCTTCCGACGGCACCTTCGTCTATGTGCCGAAGGGCGTTCGCTGTCCGATGGAGCTGTCCACCTATTTCCGCATCAACGCGGCGAAAACCGGCCAGTTCGAACGCACCATCCTGATTGCCGATGAGGGCAGCTACGTCAGTTATATTGAAGGCTGCTCCGCGCCGGTGCGCGACAGTTACCAGCTGCACGCGGCGGTGGTGGAAGTGATCCTGCATAAAGACGCCGAGGTGAAATACTCGACGGTGCAGAACTGGTTCGCCGGCGGGGAAAGTAAAGGCGGCATCCTGAACTTCGTTACCAAGCGCGCGCTGTGCGAAGGGGCGAACTCGAAAATGTCCTGGACCCAGTCGGAAACCGGTTCGGCGATCACCTGGAAATACCCCAGCGTGATCCTGCAGGGGGATAATTCGATCGGCGAATTCTTCTCGGTGGCGCTGACCAGCGGCCATCAGCAGGCGGATACCGGCACCAAGATGATCCATATCGGCAAAAACACCAAGTCGACCATTATTGCCAAGGGCATCTCCGCCGGCCACAGCGAGAATACCTACCGCGGACTGGTGAAGATCCTGCCGGGGGCGGAAAACGCGCGTAACTTTACCCAGTGCGATTCGATGCTGATCGGCCCGGACAGCGGGGCGCACACCTTCCCGTACGTCGAGGCGCGCAATAACAGCGCGCAGCTGGAACACGAGGCCACCACCTCAAAAATCGGCGATGACCAGCTGTTCTACTGTCTGCAGCGCGGCATCAGCGAAGATGACGCCATCTCGATGATCGTCAACGGTTTCTGTAAGGACGTTTTCTCCGAACTGCCGCTGGAATTCGCGGTGGAAGCGCAAAAGCTGCTGGCCATCAGCCTGGAGCACAGCGTCGGTTAACCCTGCCGGTTTGGCGGCAGCGACAAGATTTTTGGCGTGACAACGCCACCTGAGGATACAGCATGTTAAGTATTAAAGATTTACGCGTCAGCGCGGAAGACAATGAGATCCTGAAAGGACTGAGTCTGGAGATTAAACCGGGCGAAGTGCATGCCATCATGGGGCCGAACGGCTCCGGCAAGAGCACGTTGTCCGCGACGCTGGCCGGGCGTGAAGAATATGAAGTGAGCGGCGGCAGCGTAACGTTTAAGGGCAAGGATCTGCTGGAGCTGGACCCGGAAGATCGCGCCGGCGAAGGGGTCTTTCTGGCCTTCCAGTATCCGGTGGAGATCCCCGGCGTCAGCAACCATTTCTTCCTGCAGACCTCGGTCAACGCGGTGCGTAAATACCGCGGTCAGGAGGCGCTGGACCGTTTCGACTTCGCCGATTTTATCGAAGAGAAGATCGCGCTGCTGGATATGCCGGCCGACCTGCTAACCCGTTCGGTCAACGTCGGCTTCTCCGGCGGTGAGAAAAAGCGTAACGACATTCTGCAGATGGCGGCGCTGGAGCCGGATTTGTGCATTCTGGATGAAACCGATTCCGGGCTGGACATCGATGCGCTGAAGATCGTCGCCAACGGCGTGAACTCGCTGCGTGACGGCAAGCGCGCCTTTATTATCGTCACCCACTATCAGCGTATTCTGGATTACATCAAACCAGATTACGTCCACGTACTTTCCCAGGGGCGCATCGTTAAATCCGGTGATTTCTCTCTGGTGAAACAGTTGGAGGAGCAGGGCTATGGCTGGCTTGCCGACCAACAGTAATTCACGCGCGCTGCAACAGCTCTACAGCCTGTTCGAGGCGCAGGGCGGCGAGCACTCCCCGCATGCGCTGGCGAACTGGCAGCAGGCGCTGCGGCTGGGCTGGCCGACGCGCAAACATGAGAACTGGAAATACACGCCGCTGGACGGTTTGCTGGAGCATCAGTTCCATGCGCCGCAGCCGGCGGCAGTCAGTGCCGAGCGCTGCGCCGAGCTGGCGTTGCCCCTCGATGCCTACCGGCTGGTATTTGTCGATGGCCGTTATCGCGCCGATCTGAGCGACGCCGATCTCGGCGATTACCAGCTGGAAATGGCAGGGTATCAGCTGCCGGAGCCGATTCAGCCGGAGATCTTCCTGCACCTGACCGAGAGCCTGGCGTTGGAAAGCAGCCTGATTCGCCTGCCTGCCGGCAAAGTCGCCGCTCGTCCACTTTACCTGCTGCATATCAGCAGCGGGCGCAGCGGCGCCGGCGAAATTAACAGCGTGCACCACCGCCATCATCTGGAGGTGGCGGCCGGTGCGCAGGCGGAGGTGATTGAGCATTACGTCAGCCTGAACGAGCACGCGCACTTTACCGGCGCGCGCCTGACCGCGACGGTGGGCGACAACGCCCAGCTGCATCACTGCAAGCTGGCGTTTGAGAATCAGCCGAGTTATCACTTTGCTCATAACGATCTGAAGATTGGCCGCGACGCGCGGGTGAAAAGCGACAGCTTCCTGCTGGGGGCCGGTCTGACTCGCCATAACACCAGCGCACAGCTGAACGGCGAAGGCGCCAATCTGCAGCTCAACAGCCTGGTGCTGCCGGTAGGGAAAGAAATTTGCGATACCCGCAGCTATCTGGAGCACAACAAGGGGTATTGTGAAAGCCGCCAACTGCATAAAACCGTGGTCAGCGACCGCGCCAGAGCGGTGTTTAACGGCATGATCAAAGTGGCGCAGCACGCCATCAAGACCGACGGCCAGATGACCAACCACAACCTGCTGCTGGGCAAGGTGGCGGAAGTGGACACCAAGCCGCAGCTGGAAATTTACGCCGATGACGTCAAATGCAGCCACGGCGCCACCGTTGGCCGCATTGACGAAGAGCAGCTGTTCTACCTGCAGTCGCGCGGTATTGCCAAGCATGATGCGCAGCAGATGATCATCTTCGCCTTTGCCGCGGAACTGACCGAAGGCATCGGCAATGACGTAATTCGCGAGCGGGTGCTGGCGCATATCGCACAGCGTCTGCCGCGGGAGGCCGTATGAGTTATCCGATCGAACAGGTGCGCCGGGACTTTCCGCTGCTGACGCGTGAGGTCAACGGCCAGCCACTGGCCTACCTCGACAGCGCCGCCAGCGCGCAAAAACCGCAGGCGGTGATTGAGCGCGAGATGGAATTTTACCGCCATGGCTACGCCGCGGTGCACCGCGGCATTCACAGCCTGAGCGCGGAGGCGACGCAGCAAATGGAGGCGGTGCGTGAACAGGCGGCGCGCTTTATCAACGCCGCATCGGCGGAAGAGATCGTGTTCGTCAAAGGCACCACCGAAGGCATCAATCTGGTGGCCAACAGCTACGGCAGCCTGCTGCAGCCGGGCGACAGCGTCATCATCACCGAGATGGAGCACCACGCCAATATTGTGCCGTGGCAGATGCTGGCGCAGGCGCGCGGCGTGACGCTGCGCGTCTGGCCGCTGCAGCCGGACGGCACGCTGGATGTGGCCGATTTGCCCGGCCTTATCGATGACCGCACCCGGCTGCTGGCGATTACCCAGGTCTCCAACGTGCTGGGCACCGTCAACCCGTTACAGGAAATTATCACCCAGGCGCACGCCGCCGGGGTGAAGGTGCTGGTGGACGGCGCGCAGGCGGTGATGCATCAGCAGGTGGACGTACAGGCGCTGGACTGCGATTTTTATGTGTTCTCCGGCCATAAGCTGTATGGGCCGTCCGGCATCGGTATTCTGTATGGCAAAGCCGCGTTGCTGCAGCAGATGCCGCCGTGGGAAGGGGGCGGCTCGATGATTCAGCAGGTCAGCCTGACGCAGGGCACCACCTATGCCGAAGCGCCGTGGCGCTTTGAGGCCGGCTCGCCCAATACCGCCGGCATCATGGGGCTGGGCGCGGCGCTGAACTATGTGTCGCAGCTGGGGCTGGCGCAGATACAGCAGTATGAGCAGGCGCTGATGCAGTATGCGCAGGAGGCGCTGCAGCAGGTGCCGCAGCTGCGCATCTACGGGCCGGCGCAGCGCGCCGGGGTGATCGCCTTTAACCTGGGCGATCACCATGCCTATGACGTCGGCAGTTTCCTGGACCAGTACGGCATCGCCATCCGCACCGGTCACCACTGCGCGATGCCGCTGATGGCGTTTTATCAGGTGCCGAGCATGTGCCGCGCTTCGCTGGCGATGTACAATACCCGCGAGGAGGTGGATCGGCTGGTGGCCGGTCTGCAGAGAATTCAGCGACTGCTGGGCTAAGCGCCCGGCGGTGGAACAACGATAGGAAGCCTGATGGCCAACTTGCCGGATAAAGATAAACTGGCGCGTAATTTTTCACGCTGCCTGAATTGGGAAGAGAAATACCTGTATGTGATCGAGCTGGGCGGCCGTCTGCCGCCGCTGGCGGAGGAGGCGCACAGCCCGGAGAACCTGATTTCGGGCTGCCAGAGCCAGGTGTGGATCCTGATGCGGAAAAACGCGCAGGGCCAGGTCGAGTTCAGCGGCGACAGCGACGCCGCGATTGTCAAAGGGCTGCTGACCGTGGTGTTTATTGTCTATCGCGACCTGACGCCGCAGCAGATCGCCCTGCTGGACGTCCGTCCTTTCTTTGCCGATCTGGCGCTCAGCCAGCATCTGACGCCGTCGCGTTCACAGGGGCTGGAGGCGATGATCCGCGCCATCCGGCAAAAAGCCGCGCAGCTGTAATCATTTTCCCGCCCGTCATACCGGCTCATTGATTATGTCAATGAGCCTTTACAAAACGCCGTCGAGCGATGCCGCTAACGCCAAATCAATGTTTTTTCAACCGCTTAGTTGTTGACGTTACATTGACAATTCCTGCAGGAAGCTAGTTTATAACACTTTGATTTTTAGGCGAGTTATTGCCTTTACACCCAACGTTGCTAGTATTAAACAGGTTATTGTCTGATTTACCCGTGAACAGGCGACAGCTAGCCTTGTGGCCGAACCGTACTGAAAATAGGGAAGAGCATGAAACGTGCGTTGACTTTAATGGGCGTACTATTCGCCTCCGTGTTGGCCGGCAGTCAGGCCGCTAATGCGACCGAATATCCATTGCCGCCGGCGAACAGCCGTCTGATCGGCGAGAATACCACCTACACCGTACCGGATGCCGGCCTTTCGCTGGAGGCGATTGCCGCCAAATACCAGATTGGCCTGCTGGGCATGCTGGAGGCCAACCCTGGCACCGATCCTTACCTGCCGAAGCCGGGCAAAGTGCTGACCATTCCGACGCAGATGCTGCTGCCGGATACCAAGCGCGAGGGCATTGTGGTCAATCTGGCGGAGCTGCGTCTGTATTATTACCCGAAAGGCGAAGACAAGGTGATCGTCTACCCGATCGGCATCGGTCAGACCGGGATGCACACGCCGCTGAAAGTTACCTCGGTCAGCCAGAAGATCCCTAACCCGACCTGGACGCCGACCGCCAATATCCGCAAACGTTATGCGGCGAAAGGCGAGACGCTGCCGGCGGTGGTGCCGGCCGGCCCGAATAACCCGATGGGGCTGTTCGCCATGCGCCTGTCGATGGGACATGGGGAGTATCTGATCCACGGCACCAACGCCAACTTCGGCATCGGCATGCGCGTCAGCTCCGGCTGTATCCGCCTGCGCCCTGACGATATCGAAGCGCTGTTCAACAGCGTGCCGAAGGGCACCCGCGTGCAGATTATCAACGAGCCGGTGAAGGTATCGGTTGAGCCGGACGGCAAACGCTATGCGGAAGTGCATCAGCCGCTGTCGAAAGTTGAAAGCGACGATCCGCAGACCATGCCGATTTCGCTCTCCAAGTCGCAGCAGAAGTTTGCCGATAGCGCAGAAACGGATAAGTCGGTGTTTGACAGCGCCATAACGCGCCGCTCCGGCATGCCGGTGCTGGTCAGCGTCGGGCAGAACCCTGCAGACGTCCCTCTGCCGTCGGTACAGCTGTTTGGCGGCAGTAAGCAGGCCGAGACACAGGCAGCGCCGATCAGCCAGGCACAGTAGCGCACAGCGCGCGTAAGCGGTATCAAGCTCAGCCAGGCGCTGGGCTTTTTTTATGGCGTCGTGGGGCAGGTTCAGAAAGGGCGGTTTGACACGGCGGACAGACATAAAAAAACGGCGCACAGGGTGCGCCGTTTTTAATTACCGAAACTCTCTTACTTTTTGTAAGAATGAGCTTGGTTGTCCAGACGCTGGTTAGCACGTGCTGCGTCGTCTTTAGCTGCTTGAACGTCGGAACGGATAGAGTTCACGTCGTTGCTCAGTTGATCAACTTTAGCGTTCAGAGTCTGAACGTCAGAAGACAGTTGATCGATTTTAGCGTTGCTAGAGCAACCAGCCAGCAGAGTAGAACCCAGGATTACAGCGCCCAGTACCAGTTTAGTACGATTCATTATAACACCCTCTAGATTGAGTTAATCTCCATGTAGCGTTACAAGTATTACACAAACTTTTTTCGAAAGAGAATAAATTTTTTGCGTTGGAGGGCTTTATTTTGATCGTTCGCTCAAACTTGCATCTTGTTTTACGCAATAGTTAAAAAAGTGAAGCAAAACAGCCGGATTCCATCAGACTGCTCCTATTCATTATTCACTTAATAATAGCGAGCCTGCTATTGCGTTTTCGGAAATATCGTTTACCCGAGCAAAAAAAACGCCGCAAAGCGGCGTTTTGTCGATCAGATTTTTGTCACTTTTTAAATTACAGCACGTGAACGGAGGCGGTATTGGTGGTGCCGCTTGGCACCAGTGCGCCGGAAACCATCACCACGATATCGCCTTTCTGCGCCAGGCCGCTGGCCAGCGCCGCTTCCTTACCAATGCGGTAGAAGTCGTCGGTAGAGGCGATTTCTTTGACCATCTGCGGGATGACGCCTTTGCTCAGCGCCAGCTGGTGGCAGGTGACTTCATTGGTGGTCAGCGCCAGGATGTTGGCGTCCGGGAAGTACTTGCGCACGGATTTGGCTGACTTGCCGCCGCTGGTGGCGACCACGATCAGCGGTGCGGCCAGTTTCTCGGCGGTTTCCACCGCGCCGCGGCACACTGCTTCGGTGATGCGCAGTTTGCGGGTGTCGTTCAGGCTGTCGATGCGGCTAGGCATCACTTTATCGGTGCGCTCGCAGATGGTCGCCATGATGCTGACCGCTTCCAGCGGGTATTTGCCCTTGGCGCTCTCGCCGGACAGCATAACGGCGTCGGTGCCGTCCAGAATGGCGTTGGCGACGTCGCCGGCTTCCGCACGGGTAGGGCGCGGGTTCTTGATCATCGAGTCAAGCATCTGGGTGGCGGTGATCACCACTTTGCGTGCGCGATTACATTTTTCAATCATCATCTTCTGGGCGAAGATCACTTCTTCCACCGGGATTTCCACACCCAGATCGCCGCGGGCGACCATGATGCCGTCAGAGGCTTCGAGGATTTCGTCGAAGTTGTTCAGGCCTTCCTGGTTTTCGATCTTGGAGATGATCTGGATCTGCTCGCCGCCGTGAGCTTTCAGATGTTCACGGATTTCCAGCACGTCGGAACGTTTACGGATAAAGGAGGCGGCCACGAAGTCCACGCCTTGTTCGCAGCCGAAGATCAGGTCGCGTTTGTCTTTTTCCGCCAGCGCCGGCAGTTGGATGGAGACGCCCGGCAGGTTAACGCCTTTGTTTTCACCCAGGTCGCCGTTGTTCAGCACCTTGCACACGACTTCGCTTTCGCTGATATCGGTCACTTCCATGCCGATCAGGCCGTCGTCAACCAGCACGGTGTTGCCGATTTTCAGATCGTCGGCGAAGCCAGGGTAGGTTACGGCGACGCGTTCGTTGTTGCCGATAACGCTTTGATCGGTGGTGAAGGTGAAGGTCTGGCCGGCGACCAGCGCCGCGTCTTTACCGCCTTCCAGCTTCATGGTGCGGATTTCCGGGCCTTTGGTGTCCAGCAGGATGCCGGCGGTGGTGCCGGTTTTGGCCATGACCGCACGCATGTTTTTGATGCGGTTGCCGTGCTCTTCATAGTCGCCGTGCGAGAAATTCAGGCGCATTACGTTCATGCCGGCGTTCAGCAGTTGGGTCAGCATCTCTTCCGATTCGGTTTTTGGACCGATGGTGCAAACAATTTTGGTCTTTTTCATGACGATTTTTTCTACAAGTTGTGATGGATTATAAAACGAATAAAACCGACGGCCAGACCGCCGGTATGGAATTTGAGTCGAACCTGATAGGGCAAATCATAGTTAAGAATAGGTGACCGTGGTTGAAATGGGGCGGAAAAATTCAGCCCGCGCCGGCGTGCGGGGATACGGCGAAAACGATTGGAAAATAGGATTGTTGTTATTGCGTTTTCACAGATCAAGGGCTGAAACCATTCAACTGAAAGACGCGCGCATTATAAGGCCATCAGGGTGGGAAGCAAAACAAAAAACCGATGGCTGGCGCAGGTTTAGTCAAAAAGAGAGCAAATGTGGCGCAAATATGCGTCCGTGCGGCGAGTTTGTTGCGCAAATTACTGCAGTGTAAATAAAACGTCGCAGCCGTTAACGTCAGGCGCTGATTTCCAGCAGCGTACCGGCGCTCAGGCAGAAGCAGCCGCTGGGCACCTGCGCCGGAACAGCCACGCTTTCGCCGGCCTGCAGCAGGAGAATATCGCTGCCGACGGTAAATTCAAAGTCGCCGTCGATCACCCGGATGTGCACGGCGTCAGCACGCTTTTTCAGTTGGCCGAAGGCGCCGGCTTCAAAGCGGACTTCCGCGGCGACGCGGCCGTCGCTTAATTGTCCCTCACGGCGGGACTGGCCGTTATCGGGCGTGGTAAACGCCGATGCGGCAATAAATTTCAACATAGCACCCTCTTGGTCAATCAGGCCGCCGATGATAGCCGATCGGTACGGCGGAGCCAAAGTTTTTGCGCCGTCGGCCAAGGCGCGTTGACTCTTGACGCAATTTTCATCTGTCAGGGCTGGCGGTAGCGGATCGCCTCAACCAGTGCGGAAAACGCCGGAGAAGCATTGCGCCGGTTGGGGTAATACAGGTGGAAACCGGCGAAGTAGGGGCTCCAGTCGGCCAGCACCTCAACCAGCCGCCCGTCGTCCAGGTAAGGCTGCACCATAAAATCGGGGAGATAGGCCAGCCCGATGCCGTCCAACGCGGCGTTGAGAATATGGATATTGCTGTTGGCGGTCATCTGGCCCTTAACCCGCACGGTTAATGGCTGGCCGTCTTTTTCAAACTCCCAGGCATAGAGGCTTCCTCCCGGCGAGTGACGGATATTGATGCAGTTGTGGGCCGTCAGATCGCGTGGGTGCAGCGGCGTCGGGCTAGCGGCAAAGTAGGATGGCGCGCCGACTACCGATAGCCGCCAGTCCGGGCCGAGCCGCACGGCGATCATGTCCTGGCTGATCGCCTCGCCCAGCCGGATCCCGGCGTCAAAGCGCTGCTCGACGATATTGGTAAAGCCGTAATCAATGCAGATTTCAACGTTGATATCCGGGTATTTGGCAAGAAATGCCGGCAGCGCGGGGCGTAAGATCTGTTCCGCCGCATCGTCAGAGCAGGTGATGCGGATGGTGCCGGCGGGCTTATCCCTCAGTTCGCCGATTTTATCTATTTCCGCCGTTATCTGCTCGAACAGCGGGCCGGTGGAGGTCATCAGCCGCTCGCCGGCCTCGGTGGGGGCCACGTTACGGGTGGTGCGCGTTAATAAACGTACGCCTAACCGTTCTTCAAGGTTACGGACGGTATGGCTTAATGCCGAAGGGCTGACGCCCAGCTGTTTCGCCGCCCGGGTAAAACTTTGCGCTTTAGCCACCGCAAGAAAAGCGAGGATGTCATTCATGGCTGCCGATCCTGATTATTGAACTGGTATATCAATGGTGTCCGGCGGTTGCCGGCGGAAACCCGTTGCCGCTGCAAATTGATGAGATTTTTTCACAAGTACATACAGATTACGCCCTCTAATCATAACACTGCCGGCGTATTAGGATCTGCCTATCGTTAGAAAACAGGAATAATGCATGCCGTCAGTTCATACCTTTTCAACATCGCGTATCGCCAGCCCGCATCCCGCCTGGGGCGCCGTATTTTCTATGGCGCTGGGCGTGGTGGTGCTTATCGCCTCCGAATTTATGCCGGTCAGTCTGCTGACGCCGATTGCGCGGGATCTCGTCATCAGTCAGGGCCAGGCGGGGCAGGCCATCTCCGTATCCGGCCTGTTTGCGGTACTGACCAGCCTGCTGAATACTCCGCTGACCGGCCGCTTCGATCGGAAAAAAGTGCTGATCGGCTTCACCTTGCTGCTGACTTTTTCCGGACTGATCGTGACCTTCGCCGCCAATGGCGTGATGTTTATGACCGGCCGCGCTCTGCTGGGGGTTGCCATCGGCGGCTTCTGGTCAATGTCCACGGCGACCGTGATGCGTCTGGTACCCGTGCATGCGGTAGCCAGGGGGCTGGCGCTGATTAACGGCGGCAATGCGCTGGCGGCGACCATCGCCGCGCCGCTGGGCAGTTTTTTAGGGCAGTATATCGGCTGGCGCGGGGCGTTTTTTATCGTCGTGCCGCTGGCGATCGTTGCCTTTGTCTGGCAGTGGCGAGCGATCCCGCATTTGCCCGCTGCGTCGCGGCAGCAGGGTTCGGCCAATCCGTTTCGCCTGTTGCGTTACCCGCAGGTGGCGCTGGGAATGACCGGTATTATGCTGTTCTTTATGGGGCAGTTTGCGGTCTTTACCTATTTGCGGCCATTTTTGGAAGAGGTGACGCAGATTTCCGTCAATCAGCTTTCTCTGACGCTGCTGGCGTTGGGGGCCTTCGGCCTGCTGGGCACCTGGATGATTGGTCATCTGCTGCAGCGCTGTCTGTTCGCCTGGCTGGTGGCGATCCCGTTAGCCATGGCGCTGATTGCCGGCCTGCTGATTGAAACCGGTGCGTCTTTTATGTTTGTCGGGCCGCTGTTGGCGCTCTGGGGACTGGTGGCGACGCCGGCACCGGTGGCCTGGGGACTGTGGTTGAGCAAAGCGTTGCCCGATGACGCCGAGACGGGCGGCGGCCTGATGGTGGCGGTGATCCAGGGGGCGATTACTCTGGGCGCAGGTGTGGGCGGCGTGTTGTTTGACGCGCTCGGCTGGTGGAGTCCTTTGGCGTTTGGTCTGTTGCTGCTGCTGGGGTCGGCGCTGTTTGCCTGGTTTGCCATGATCAACAGCGTCAGGATCAATATGGCGGCGGTGGAACATTAATGGGAGTGTGACGGTGTTTAGGAGGGATAAACCGAGAGGGCGGCGTGTGGTATATCCGAACTGGCGTCATACGAAAAAGAGAGTGGCTATTTAAAAGGTATTTGTGCAGGGAAGGATATTACGGCTTGCGATGAAATGGTGCGTCCGAGTGGACTCGAACCACCGACCCCCACCATGTCAAGGTGGTGCTCTAACCAACTGAGCTACGGACGCACTGAGCTGCTGCAGTAATTTGGTGCGTCCGAGTGGACTCGAACCACCGACCCCCACCATGTCAAGGTGGTGCTCTAACCAACTGAGCTACGGACGCACTGAACTGCTGTAGGAATTTGGTGCGTCCGAGTGGACTCGAACCACCGACCCCCACCATGTCAAGGTGGTGCTCTAACCAACTGAGCTACGGACGCATCATTTTCCTGTCTGTCATGGCTGACAGCGGGGACGAATATTAACGAGCAACCTGCCTGCTGGCAAGGGGAAAAACGTAATTTTATCCGCTATTTCGCGCGACTGCTGCGCTTATGCGCAGTGAGGCGGTTTTTTCCGCAAATTCAGCGTGGGAAGTCGCCGGCCCGCGGGGAGCCGGCGGAAAAATCAGCGGGTGGAACGCTGCAAAATCAGCGCGGCGGGCTGACGCTGCAGCCAGCGCATGCGCAGCACCATCATGATGGCGGCGAAGGTCAGGCCGATAATAAAGCCGATCCAGAAGCCGCTCGGCCCCATCGCCGGCACGATGTAGTCGGTCAGCGCTAGCAGATAGCCGCTCGGCAGCCCCAGCACCCAGTAAGCGATAAAGGTGATGAAGAAGATCGAACGCGTATCTTTGTAACCGCGCAGTACGCCGCTGCCGATCACCTGAATGGAGTCTGAAATCTGGTAGACAGCGGCCAGCAGCATCAGGTGCGAAGCCATGGCGACCACCGCCGGCGTGTCGTTATACAGCAGCGCGATCGGCTCGCGCAGCAGGGCGGTAAACAGCGCGGTGCCGCAGGCCATGGCAATACCGACGCCAATGGCGCTGTAGGCTGCGACGCGCGCGCCGTCGACGTTGCTTTCCCCCAGCCGGTGGCCGACGCGGATGGTGGAACCGACGCCGAGCGACAGCGGCAGCACGAACATCAGTGAGCTGAAGTTCAGGGCGATCTGGTGGCCGGCGACGGCGACGATGCCGAGCGGCGACACCAGCAGCGCCACCACGGCGAACAGCGTCACTTCAAAGAACAGCGCCAGGGCGACCGGCAGGCCGATGCCGACCAGACGTCGCTGCGTGGCCCAGTCGACCGGCGGCCAGGCGCGCTCTGGTTTGATGTCGCGCTGCGACGGCGCGCGGCGCACGTACCAGCGCATCAGCAGGAACATCACCCAATAGACGCTGCCGGTAGCAACGCCGCAACCGACGCCACCCAGTTCCGGCATGCCGAATTTGCCGTAAATGAAAATATAGTTAATGGGAATATTCACCAGCAGACCAATAAAGCCGATCACCATCCCCGGTTTGGTTTTGGATAATCCTTCACACTGGTTACGCATTACCTGGAAGAATAAATAGCCCGGCGCGCCCCACATAATGGCGTGCAGGTAGCCGACGGCTTTTTCCGCCAGTTGCGGATCGACATTGTGCATCATGTCGATCATATATTTGCTGTTATACAGCACGGCGATAATCAGCAACGAAACACCGCTCGCCAGCCAGAAGCCCTGACTGATTTGATGCGCGATGCGGTCGCGGCGGCCGGAGCCGTTAAGCTGGGCGATAACCGGCGTTAACGCCAATAGCAGGCCGTGGCCGAACAGGATAGCCGGTAGCCAGATGGATGTGCCGACTGCAACTGCAGCCATGTCCGTGGCGCTGTATGCACCCGCCATAATGGTATCCACCACGCCCATCGCCGTCTGGGCGATTTGCGCGATAATGACCGGAATAGCGAGGGCTAATAAACTACGCGCTTCAATAAGGTACTTCTGCACGCATTACACCTTTTTGAGTATTAAGCAATGAAAGAACGGCTGTCACGAATGGACAGCAATTTAATCGCGGAATGATAACCAGCGTAGTGTAACCGTTCGGACTTATTTAAGCCACTGGCGTTGTTTAATGCAGGATAGCCGGCGGCGATGGGAAAACGGGTTTATTTCGTGCGCAGACAACGAATTTTTACCGCTGCGGATTTGGTTTTCTCCGCCATCTGGGGCACACTGCCTACCAGCGCTGTATATCTATTTTCAGAAAGAGGCACCCATGTTTACCGGTATCGTACAAGGCATTGCGCCGCTGGTTGCAGTAGAAGAAAAACCCAATTTCCGTACCCACGTGATTGAAATGCCCGATGAGCTGCTGCCCGGTCTGGAACTGGGCGCTTCGGTGGCGCATAACGGCTGCTGCCTGACCGTTACGGCGGTGGAGGGCAACCGCGTCAGTTTTGATCTGATTAAAGAGACCCTGCGGCTGACCAACCTGGGCAGTCTGACGGTCGGCGACAAGGTCAATGTGGAAAGGGCGGCGAAATTTAACGATGAAATCGGCGGCCATCTGATGTCCGGCCATATTATCTGCACTGCGGAAATCGCCAAGATATTCACCTCGGAAAACAACCGTCAGGTCTGGCTGCGTATGCCGAATGCCGATCTGATGAAGTATGTGCTGCATAAGGGGTTTGTCGGTATTGACGGCATCAGCCTGACCATCGGCGAAGTGGTGAACAACCGTTTCTGCGTGCATCTGATCCCGGAAACGCTGGAGCGCACGACGCTGGGTAAAAAACGTCTGGGCGACAAGGTCAATATTGAAATCGATCCGCAAACGCAGGCGGTAGTGGATACCGTCGAGCGCGTATTGGCCAGCCGTGAAGCGGCGACGGCGCAGATTGCGGATCCGACGCCGAAACCCTGAACGGGCACGATCTGTTTGAAGGCAAAAAAGAGGAGCTAAACGTGAAGTTTTATCGGAAAACATTGATGTTGGCGGCGCTGATGACGCTGGCTGCCTGTAGCAGTACGTCAGAGAACGGCGCCTCTGCGTCGTCGGTCGATGCGGATGACACCTGCGGCGCGTCGCAGTATCAAAACTACGTGGGCAAGCCGCTCTCTTCACTGGATGGCGTGCAGATCGACGCCCGTCAGGTGCGCACCATTCCTTATAATTCTGCGGTCACCATGGACTTCAACCTGACCCGCCTGAACTTCCTCGGCGATCGGGACGATAAAATCACACGCGTTTACTGCGGCTGATCGTGGCCAGATAATAAAAACCCCGGGACTGAATGCCGGGGTTTTTTATTGCGAACGCATGAAACTCAACGCGGTACGCGTATGCCGCCTTCAACGCCTTTCGGGCTGAACAGCACCTGCCACAGCTGAATATCGCGCGAACGGAAGGCGCCGGCGCAGGCGTTGAGGTAGTAGCTGAACATCCGCTCGAAACGCTCGGAATAGCGCTCGGCCAGCTGCGGCCACGCCTGTTTAAAGCGTTCATACCAGGCCATCAGGGTGCGATCGTAGTCGGCGCCGAAATTATGCCAGTCTTCCATCACGAAATGGCCTTCGCTGGTCTGGGCAATATGCGCCACCGAGGGCAGGCAGCCGTTCGGGAAGATATATTTATTAATCCACGGATCGACATTCATATCGGTTCTGTTTGAACCGATGGTGTGCAGCAGGAATAAACCGTCGGGTTTTAAATTGCGCTCCACCACGTCGAAATAGGTGCGGTAGTTTTTCGGCCCGACGTGTTCAAACATGCCGACCGAGACGATGCGGTCAAACTGCTGATGCAGATCGCGGTAATCCTGCAGTTGAATATCGACGTCCAGCCCGGCGCAGCGCGCTTGCGCCAGCTTCTGCTGTTCTGCGGAGATAGTCACGCCCACCACCGAGACGCCGTAATTTTTTGCCGCAAACGCTGACAGTCCGCCCCAGCCGCAACCGATATCCAGCAGGCGCATGCCCGGCTGTAATTGCAGCTTGTCGCAGATCATACGCAATTTATTTTCCTGCGCCTGTTCCAGCGTCTCGGCGCTTTTCCAGTAGCCGCAGGAATATTGCATATAGGGATCCAGCATCAGGGTAAATAAGTCATTACCGAGATCGTAATGCTCTTTCCCCACGATCCACGCGCGCTTCTTCGACTGCAGATTGGTTAAACGCGCGGCGGCAATGCGCAGCGTATCTTTAAAATGGTGGGGGAGTTTTCTTTCCAGGCCGGCGGCCAGCACGCGATGAAAAAAACAGTCCAGCCGCTCGCACTCCCACCAGCCATCCATATAACTTTCACCCAGCCCGAGAGAGCCTTCCTGCAGCACGCGTTTAAAAAATTCGGGGTTCTTTACCTGAATATCGAAAGGTCGGGTGCCGTTTATTTCTATATCGGCCATGCTGAGCATTTCATGGGCGATACGATACCATTGGTTGTCCTGGATGCTCAGATCTTCTAAACACGATGAACTCATTAGTTTCTCCATCACCTTTCTTCTGACTTATGGCCACCAAAAAAAGCTTAGCCAATTTCGGTAGGCACATACGTATACCTGCGGAGGATTGCACCGCGGCGTCCGATATCCGACATGAACAGAGGAAAATTCAAAGAGAAGCCCGTACCGGCTGGCAGGGTAAACTCATCAATAAAATAAAAAAGTGACGCCATTGGCGACCACGAAACGCCACGGATTACTACAAGATTTTACTATCTTATTTTAGCGCTTTTTTGAGTATAGGCCTGCCGGGGCGCTTCCTCAACCGCAAATCGCACCCGGCAGACATGTCATTTAAGTGAATATTATTACTGGTAATTATGACGCAGAGTTAGCATGCTGACGGCGTTCGGCGTTCTTTTGCCGTGCGCTGTCGCCGCGCTGCAGCAGATAGCCGGCGGCGGCCAGCGCCACCGTGGCGACCATCACCGTCACCGTCGCCAGCAGCGGCTGGGCGATATAGGCGGAGACCAGCATACTGGCGACAAAACACAGGCCCAGTTGCAGGGTATTTTGCAGCGCCGCCGCTTTGCCGGTGCTTTCCGGGAACGGCGTCAGCGCATTTGCCACCACGATCGGGTAGGTAGCGCCGTTAACCAGCGCCATCAGGCAGAATGGGATCAGTAGTGTGGTCAGCGTCGGCGTGGTCAGGGTGGCGACCAGATACAGCGCCACCATGCTGACGGCATACATGAGGAGCAACCACGGCAGCAGCGTATTGCCGTTCGTACGGTTCAATGCGGCGCGGCAGCCGAACCCCCCGAGCAGAAACGCCAGCGTCTGCGGCACATAGCTCAGGCCGATATCGTTCGGGCTGTAGCCCATATTGCCCAGAATAAACGGCGAGCCGGTCAGCCAGGCGAAGAAACCGGCTGAGCAGGCGGCGTACACCAGCACGTTGCCGCTGTACAGCGGCGATTTCAGCAACTGCAGGAAACCGATGCCAGGCGCAGCGCCTTCATCGGCTCGCGGACGCGGTTTGTCGCGCAGCAGCAGCGTCGGCAACAGCAGCAACAGCGTAATGGCCAGCAGCACGGCGAAAATGGCGCGCCAGTTCAGGTGGTTCAGCAACCAGGCGCCGACCAGCGGCGCCAGCGCCGGCGAGAGGGCGACCAGCGGCATAATGGTGGCGAACACCTGGTTGGCGCGGCTGCCCGGGTAGCGGTCGATCACGATGGCCTGCCAGGTTACGGCGGCGGCACAGACGCCGACCGCCTGTATAAAGCGCAGCGTCCACAGCTGCTGCGCGTTGTCCGCCCACATCATGCCAAGGCAGCCCAATCCAAACAGCGCCAGACCGATCAGCAGCACCGGCTTGCGTCCCAGTCGATCGGACAGCGGTCCCCACAGCAGTTGCGCAAAGGCAAAGCCGGCCAGGAAGATGCTCAGGCTGGCGCTAATGGCGCCGGGGGAGATTTGCAGATCTTTTTGCATCATGCCGAAGGCCGGCAGGTACATATCCGTGGCCAGAAAGCCGAGCATACTCAGGCCGGCCAGATAAAACATAAATCCAAAGTTTCGCATAGTGGTTCTCAATCGTTATTTGTGATGCAGGTTTTCACGCCGCGCAGTGTATCCGGCTGGATCTCTGGTTGTGAAACGGTAATATTTGCATACTGGTTTGAAAATTTTTGCAGGCAAACGTATGTGGTCTGAATATTCACTGGATGTGGTCGATGCGGTAGCGCGTACCGGCAGCTTCAGCGCGGCGGCGCAGGAGCTGCACCGCGTTCCTTCCGCGGTCAGCTATACCGTGCGTCAGCTGGAGCAGTGGCTGGCGGTGCCGCTGTTTGAGCGGCGTCATCGCGACGTCACGCTGACGCCGGCGGGGGCGCTGTTTGTCCAGGAGTCGCGCGCTGTCATCAAAAAAATGCTCGACACGCGACGTCAGTGCCAGCAGGTCGCCAACGGCTGGCGCGGGCAGGTGAAGATCGCCGTCGATCTGATCGTCAAGCCGCAGCGCTGTCGGCAGCTGGTACTGGATTTTTATCGCCACTTTCCGGACGTTGAGCTGCTGCTGCAGCCGGAAGTGTTCAACGGCGTATGGGATGCGCTGGTGGATGGCCGCGCCGAAATGGCCATCGGCGCCACGCGCGCGGTGCCCGCCGGCGGCGGGTTCGCCTTTCGCGATATGGGCTTTATGAACTGGCTGTGCGTGGTCAGCGCCGATCATCCGCTGGCCGGGCTGAACGGCGCGCTCAGTGATGAACAGCTGCGCCCCTATCCGGCGCTGTTGCTGGAGGATACATCGCGCAATCTGCCCAAGCGTGTTACCTGGTCGCTGGACAACCAGCGCCGCCTGGTGGTGCCGGACTGGGTATCGGCGGTGGATTGCCTGCGTGGCGGTCTATGCGTCGGCATGGCGCCGGCGCACCGGGTGTTGCCGCTGGTGGCGCGCGGCGAGCTGGCGGTACTGCAGCTGCACGAGCCGTTTCCGCCCAGCGCCTGCTGTCTGACCTGGCAGCAACCTAATCAGTCGCCGGCCATCGCCTGGCTGCTGGATTATCTGGGGGACAGCGAAACGTTGAATCAGGAGTGGCTGAGCGAAGCAGAGGAAGCGGGGCCGGTGCGGGAGTAAGCGCACCGGCCAGTCGCAATTAGCGGCGGTAATCGATAAAGGGACCGTCGGCCACGGAGCGCCGTTCGATCAGTTTAGGATGGACTTCGATCACCTGCGACTCCTCGCGTTTGCTGATAATACGGTCCAGCAGCATGGTGAAGGCCATTTCGCCCAGGCGCTCTTTCGGCTGGTGCACCGTGGTCAGGGCCGGGGTGAAGTAGCGCGCGTTGCGCACGTTATCATAGCCGATCACTGAAATATCCTGCGGTACGCGCAGGCCCAGCTCGTCCGCGGCGCAAATGGCGCCCATCGCCATAATATCGCCGCCGCAGAACACCGCCGTCGGGCGATGTTTTTGCGACAGGATCTGGTGCATTGCCTTATAGCCGGACTCCGGCTCGAAGTCGCCCTGGACGATCCACTCGTTGCGCAACTCGACATTGGCCTCCTGCAGAGCCTTCAGGAAACCCTGATGGCGGCCGCCGCCGGTGTTGCGTGACAGCTGGCCGGGAATGGCGCCGATCTCACGGTGGCCGCGCTCGATCAGATAGCGACCCGCCAGATAGCCGCCTTCGAAGGCGTTATCGATAATGGTGTCGGTAAAGTCGCTGCGCGCCACGCCCCAGTCCATCACCACCATCGGAATATTACGGTGGTCTTCCAGCATGCCGAGCAACTGATCGGGGTATTCGGAACACATCACCAGCAGGCCATCGACGCGTTTTTGCGCCAGCATCGCCAGATAGGCGCGCTGCTTGTCCAGATTGTTGTGCGAGTTGCACAGAATCAGGGTGTAGCCTTTGCTGTAGCAGCTGTTTTCCACTGCCTCAATCACTTCGGCAAAATAGGGGGCCTCGCTGGAAGTCGCCAGCAGGCCAATGGATTTGGTGTGGTTGACCTTCAGGCTGCGCGCAACCGCGCTGGGTGAATAGTGCAGCTCTTTAATGGCGGCCCAGACCGCCGCTTTAGTCTCTTCGGCGACGAAACGGGTCTTATTGATGACGTGCGAAACGGTGGTGGTGGAAACGCCCGCGCGTTTGGCCACATCTTTAATCGTTGCCATGTAAAGATGACTCCTGAACTCACATGTTTGCAGTATGTAAGCATGTTGTTAATCGTTTGCCTGCGCAGATCCTTCTCCAAAATCTCGAAAACGTAGTTTTTAGTTTGGAAGTCGTAAGCCGCTTGCTTGGTTTGGAGGGGCTTATTGGCCGGTACGCAGCAGTGAACTGCGAATTTTGGCGTATATTGCGCAAAAGTGGAAGAGGAAATCGGTATTATCCGCCAGGAAAGCGGGCAATATTTTTATATTGGCCTCTTTTTTGCCGCAACACGATCGGGCGTTGCGCAAAATCAATTGGGAATGGCCGCGAACTGTGGGAAAATCATTTGACCCATTAACGCTGGGGGCTTTATGCTGGCGTCGCGAAACAGATAAGGGAGTTTCTGATGGAAACCGAGTTGAAATTGTCATTGTTCACCACCGTATGTGCGTTGGTGATGATTATCGCCTTTAGCTTTACCGCCGCGCTGAACTGATTGTTCTGCGAAATATAAAAAGGCGCAGTAATTACTGCGCCTTTTCTGTTTGCGGGTGAACCGGCGCTTATGCCAGATTTTCCGCCACGAACGCCCAGTTTACCAACGCCCAGAAGTTTTCCAGGTAGTTAGGACGCGCATTGCGGTAATCAATGTAGTAAGCGTGTTCCCACACGTCCACGGTCAGCAGCGGTTTGTCTTCACCGGTCAGCGGGGTAGCTGCGTTGGAGGTGTTGACGATCGCCAGTGAGCCGTCTGCTTTTTTCACCAGCCAGGTCCAGCCTGCGCCGAAGTTGCCGACAGCGGATTTGGTGAACGCTTCTTTAAACGCGGCGAAAGACCCGAAAGCCTGATTGATGGCGTCCGCCACCGCGCCGGTTGGTTCGCCGCCGCCCTGAGGTGACAGGCAGTGCCAGTAGAAGGTGTGGTTCCACACCTGCGCCGCGTTGTTGAATACGCCGCCGGTAGAGGTTTTCACGATCTCTTCCAGGGTTTTACCTTCGAACTCGCTGCCTTTCACCAGGTTGTTCAGGTTCACCACGTAGGTGTTGTGGTGCTTGCCGTAGTGGTATTCCAGCGTTTCAGCGGAAATGTGCGGTTCGAGAGCGTCTTTTGCGTACGGTAATGCAGGTAATTCAAACGACATTGCTTTCTCCTTATTGATACAGCGCTAAAATGCCCATGGCCGCCTGTGGGATGCGATCGTTCGGGTGGTCCCCCAGACGAAGCCGCGCTATTTATACCCGTCATACAGCATATTTAGGGCATATTCGGGCATCGAGTTGTTATGTTTTTTTTAAGGTTATTAATTCTAACCACTTTCAAAGGGAAGGGAAGGTTTAAAACGTGCGGAGCGTTCAACTGCTTAAAGCGTCGGCAATGGCGGGAACGGGGGAATGGCTGAGGCAAGCTCAGCCATGCGGATTAGCGAACGGTTTTCGGCGTCATCACGCGGCGGGCGCCGATGTAATGGTTTTGCCAGTAGTTATTGTCCAGCTGACTGATGCGGATATCTTTGCCGGTACGCGGCGACTGAATAAACTTGCCGTCGCCGAGGTAAACGCCAACGTGGTCGGCCACGCCGCGGTTATTAATGCGGAAGAATACCAGGTCGCCTTTTTGCAATTCGCTTTTCTTAATCGGCGCGGCATCACGCAGGTGATACATCTCATTCGCCGTACGCGGCATTTTAATTTTCATCACGTCTTTATAGGCGTAATAAATTAAACCGCTGCAGTCAAAGCCGGTACGCGGCGAGGCGCCACCCCAGCGATAGGGCTTGCCCATTTGATTCATCAGCTTGGTCATTGCGGTTTGCTTCGCCCGCTGATAGCGCTTTTTATGCGCCGCGCTGAGCTTGAGCGGTTTATCGTCGCTCAGCAGTTTGCTGGTTGCCAGGCCGTGGGTGCGGTGACGACCGTAGCCTTTTTTATAACCTTTCTTCGGCGGGGTGACTTTATTTTTCGCCAGGTGCGTCACTTTACGCGTAGATTTAATGCGGGTCGTTTTTTTGGCGGTTTTAATCGTCGTGCTTTTATGCGCTTTTACCTTGGTGGTTTTTGGCGCCGTGGCGGTGCGGGCTTTTTTACTGCTCTTCAGCGTTTTCTTTTTTCGACGCTCGTCCGGGCGCGCATCGCTGACGTGGCTTTTACGCGGCTCAGCGGCAACGCGCGACTGTGGCGCAGCGTGCGCCAGATTGAAGAACAGCTGGGTAAACAGCAGCACAAAAAGCGTAACTATTAGACGCATGTCGACGTTACCAACCTTGGTCCCGAGTCAGAGATTGAATTAAACACAGTATTCCCCAAATCCGCGATATAAAACAGCGCGGAACTTAATAAAGCGTAATCCATATTGTGAGAAAACGTTAATAAGATTTCACCTGGCTGAAATTTAATCGCCGGGCGGAGAAAAAAACGCCGCTTTGACCGCGCAGGTTAATATTTCGCAGCAGGGCGCTGCTGAAAATATATTAGTGAAATGGTCAGATTAAAAATGTTATTCTGAGAGCATGTTTAGCGCGTAAGGGCGTTGCCGGCGCCGCTGGTTCGGCGGGCGGAATGTCCTTGCAAAAGATGGCGTTTTTTTGCAACGGCCGCAGCCGCTACAATAGCCCGGTGTAACGCATGTTGTAGCCATCCGATGGCTTGAGGAAGCAATGATGACGACGATTGAAAGAATTCAGCAACAAATCGCAGAAAACCCGATTCTGCTGTACATGAAAGGCTCACCGAAGCTGCCGAACTGCGGCTTCTCCGCGCAGGCCGTACAGGCGCTGTCCGCCTGTGGCGAGCGTTTTGCCTACGTGGATATTCTGCAGAACCCGGACATTCGCGCCGAGCTGCCGAAATACGCCAACTGGCCGACGTTCCCACAGCTGTGGGTTGACGGCGAACTGGTCGGCGGTTGCGATATCATCATCGAAATGTATCAGCGCGGCGAACTGCAGTCGCTGATCAAAGAGACGGCGGAAAAGTACAAGCAGGAAGACCAGCAGTCGTAACGACGGTTTTCAGCGGAAGGATAATGGGCGCAGTCGGTGTATACCGCTGCGCCCATTTTTTGTATTACTCGTCGTCGCCGGCGGCGCCGATCGCCAGCGGCCATCCGCCGAGCCGTTTCCAGCGGTTAACCAGCTCGCAGAACAGCAGGGCGGTCTGCTCGGTATCGTACAGCGCGGAGTGCGCCTGGCTGCTGTCGAAGGTCATGCCGGCGGCGATGCAGGCTTTGGCCAGCACGGTTTGCCCCAGCACCAGACCGCTGAGCGCGGCGGTATCAAAGGTGGCGAACGGGTGGAAAGGATTACGCTTCAGGCCGGCGCGTTCTGCGGCCGCCATCAGGAAACTGTGGTCGAAGTTGGCGTTGTGCGCCACGATAATCGCCCGGTTGCAGCCTTGCTCTTTCAGGCCTTTGCGCACCGCCTTGAAAATGGCGTGCAGCGCGTCATATTCACTCACCGCGCCGCGCAGCGGATTGTGCGGGTCGATACCGTTAAATGCCAGGGCTTCCGGCTGCAGATTTGCGCCTTCAAAAGGCTCAACGTGGAAATGCAGAGTTTCATCCTGCTGCAGCCAGCCGTCCTCATCCATTTTCAGCGTAACGGCGGCAATTTCCAGCAGCGCGTCGCTCTGGGCGTTAAAGCCGGCGGTTTCTACATCTATTACTACGGGATAAAACCCACGAAAACGACCACTCAGGGCGTTAAGATCACTTTTATCGGCCATCAGTTTCTTATCTTCATCGAATGCAGCGCGCATTATGGCAAATTTTGCCGCGGCGTGCAGGCGGTTATCATGCGGATAATAAAACGGGCGCAGAACGCGCCCGACGGAAACTTAGTTGCCGAGGCCGTGGCCGGCGTGTTTATTCTCGATCAGCTCGATTTTATAGCCGTCTGGATCTTCCACAAACGCGATCACCGTGGTGCCGCCTTTGACCGGGCCGGCTTCGCGGGTGACGTTGCCGCCGGCCTGACGGATGGCGTCGCAGGTGGCGGCGACGTCGTCGACGCCCAGCGCCAGATGGCCGAAGGCGCTGCCCATCTCGTAGCTGTCAACGCCCCAGTTATAGGTCAGTTCAATGACCGCACCTTCGCTCTCTTCGGTATAGCCAACGAATGCCAGCGAGTATTTATATTCTGGGTTTTCACTGGTACGCAGCAAGCGCATGCCTAATACCTTGGTGTAGAAGTCGATAGAGCGTTGCAGGTCACCGACGCGGAGCATGGTATGGAGTAGGCGCATAATTTCCTCTAATTGCAGGTGTTTGCCGTCGTTAACGGCTGAGTTATTGAAACGTCGTTCAGTATAGCGTTGTCGCAGAAGGGAATTCAAATGGCGCGGCGGCGGATGCCTCTAGGTGACGGTGTAACAAAAACCGCGCCGGCCAATAAAACACCAAAGGCCGGCGCAGGGCCGGCCCGTAGCGTAAACGCGGGGGTTACTTCGCCAGGAACGGGTAGTCGGTATAGCCCTGAGCGCCGCCGCCGTAGAAGCTTTCCGGCTGCGGTTCGTTGAGCTCTGCGCCTTGCTGCAGACGTTCGACCAGATCCGGGTTGGCAATATAGCTGCGGCCAAAGGCCACGGCGTCGATATAGCCTTTTTCGATCAGCGTTTCGGCCTTTTCCGCCGTATAGGCGCCGGCGCCGACGATAACGCCGCTAAAGCGCGCGCGCACCGCATCGCGGAAGGCGTCAGAGTAAGGCTTGCCGCCGGCCCAGTCCGGTTCGGAAATATGCAGGAACGCGATGTTGCGCTTATTCAGCTCTTCCACCAGGTACAGCGCCGCTTCTTCCTGATCTTCACCGTTATCCAGGCCGTTGAACGGGCCGAGCGGTGAAATACGGATACCGACGTGCTCGGCGCCCCATTCCTGGATGCTGGCGTCGACCACTTCCAGCGTCAGACGCGTGCGGTTTTCGATGCTGCCGCCATACTGGTCGCTGCGCTGGTTGGAAGCCGGCGACATAAATTGGTGCAGCAGGTAGCCGTGTGCGGCGTGCAGCTCAATGTAATCAAAGCCGGCTTCGCGCGCATTGGCGGTTGCCTGGCGGAAATCATTGATGATGCCGGGAATTTCCGCCGTTTCCAACGCGCGCGGCGTAGAGGTCGGCACGCGTACCCAGGCGCCGGTTTCATCGCGCACGGTGGTGCGGGTGTCGGCGTTGATGGCGGACGGGGCGACCGGCGCCTGCTGGCCCGGCTGCAGGCTGGTATGAGAGATGCGGCCTACGTGCCATAGCTGTACGGCGATATGGCCGTTTTTCTCATGCACCGCCCGGGTGATTTCTTTCCACGCGGCAATTTGTTCCGGCGTATGCAGCCCCGGCGCGCCGGCGTAACCCTTAGCCTGGAAGGAAATTTGCGTCGCTTCGGTGATCAGCAAACCGGCGCTGGCTCGCTGGGCGTAGTACTCTGTCATCAGCGGCGTCGGGATATCGCCCGGTTCAATGCTGCGCAGGCGCGTCAGCGGCGCCATAAATACGCGGTTGGGCAATGTGGCGGCGCCAACCTTCAGCGGGGTAAATAGTTTTTCAATTTTCATAAAGCATCCATCCTGAATAGACCGGTCGACTAGTGATACATTAAATAAAACCCCTGTGATGTCGGATCTTGGCATCCCAGGGGAGGGGCTTAAGGCTGCGCAGGGCGCAGCAGCAGTTCAATACTTTCCAGCGCGCTGGTGAGCGGCGCAACCGAACGACGAATTTTGGCGCGCAGTGAAGCGCCGAGCCACAGCGCGTACAGCGTTTCGGCGGTGGCCGCCGGGCTCATGGTTATCGCCAGCGACCCTTCGCGGATACCGCGTTCAATCGCGTCCTGCAACCGGCCGATCACCTGCGCGCTGCCGGTTTCCAGCGCATGACGCATCGGTTCCGACAGATCGCTGACCTCGGCGGACAGTTTTACCGCCAGGCACGAATTGTGACATTCGCTGCGGCAGTGAAAACTGATGGCCTGCGCATAATAGCTCAGCAACTGGTGCCGGGCATCGCTGCCACTGTCGTTGAACAACGCCAGCATGGCGACGTCATAATGCGCGAAATAGCGTTGCAGCATGGCTTCGCCGAAGGCTTCCTTCGAGCGGAAGTAGTGATAAAACGAGCCCTTGGGCACCCCGGCGGTAGCCAGCAGTTCGCTCAGGCCCATGCCGGTAAACCCCAGGCGCAGGCTGAGTGACTCGCCGGTGGCGAGCAGGTGTTCGCGTGTATCTGTGTTGCAATGCGTATGTTTCGTCGTCATGAGGCTGAGCATAATAGACCAGTTGGTCTAGATCAAGAGGGAAAGAAAAAAACCGACGCTGAGGCGCCGGCCATGATGGTGAGTATTGTGCCTCAGCGGCGCAGGGAAGTTAAGCGCTGTCGCTGCGGCAGCGCTGCAGAATATCCAATTGAGACTGATACTGCCGGGTCTGCACGTTCAGCATGCCAAGCAGGGTATGGAACAGATTATCCTGCGAGACGGCATCCCGCTGCGCGATATTTTGCAGGCACTGGCGGTTAATGCCGAAGCTGCGCTGATAGTCTGCCGACATCCACATCAGGAACGGTACGTGCGTCTGTTGGCTCGGTGCGAACAGATACGGCGTGCCGTGCAGGTACATACCATTTTCCCCTAACGATTCGCCGTGATCCGACAGGTATACCAGCGCGGTATTGAAACGGTCGCTGTACTGCTGCAGCAGTTTGATGGTGCTGTCGAGCATGGCGTCGCTGTACAGCAGCGAATTGTCATAGGTATTGATCAGTTGCTGGTGGCTACAGTCCTGGATCTGATTGCTGTCGCAGGTCGGGGTAAAACGGCGGAACTCAGGCGTGCTGCGGCGGTAGTAGGCCGGGCCGTGGCTGCCCATCTGGTGCAGCACAATCACGCCGTCGTCTTTCAGGCTATCAATATAGTCCCGCAGGTGATACAGCAGCACACTGTCCATACAGACGTCACCTTCACAATCCTGCGGCAGTTGCAGTTTGGTCATATCGACGTGAGGGATCCGGTCACAGGCGCCTTTACAGCCGTTATCGTTATCGCGCCACAGCACGTTGATTCCGGCATGGGCCAAAACGTCCATCAGTCCCTCCTGATGCTCGGCCAGGGTGGAGTTATACCTGCTGCGCGTCATATTCGAAAACATACAGGGGACCGATACCGCGGTTTCGGTACCGCAGGAGGCGGCGTTTTTAAAATAGATCACGCTGTCCTGTTGCAGGCGCGGGTTGGTGACGCGCCCGTAGCCGCCCAGCGAGAAGTTTTCCGCGCGCGCGGTTTCGCCGACCACCAGTATCACCAGCGTCTTTTTCTGCTCGGCGCGGAGCAACGGCCCCTTATGGGCGTCCTCGCCGATTTTCACCAGAGGCAGGCTGCGGGTGAGTTCGCGCTGTTCGGTGAGCTTGATGGCGCCGGCGATAAAATTCGACGGCGTCAGCATTTTCACCACGCTTTTGTTGTTGCGAATCAGCGACGCGTAGTCTTTATAGAATAATGCGGCGATCAGCAGAATCACCACCAGCGACAGCATCACGTTGGCGGCGCGCAGGCCGAGCGTGTACCACCACGGGCGGGTCTGGCGAATCCTGACGATAGACACCGCCGCTGCCGGCAGCACGCCAAGCAGCAGCAGCCACAGCCCCATTTGCGGCGTCAGCAGCGCGCCGATCTCCTGCGCATTGGTTTCAACGGCACTTTGCATCATATCGCCGTCGATCACGACGCCATAGCTATACATAAAGTAGTTGGCCGCAGCGCTGCCCAGCAGGAAAACAATCATTAACGGTTTGCGCAGATAGGGGATGGTCAGCATGCTGAAAATGATGTTCAGCGCGCAGAAGATCACCACCGGCATGGTGGCGGCGAACAGCAGGTTGTTGAAACTGCCGAAACGGATATATGACCACGCCGTATGCAAAAACAGCGCATTTTGAAATAGCGTAAAGAACAGCGCGCAGCCTAGGATAAAGCTCAGGCTGCCGCATGAAAATTTTGGTAGTAACCGCATTGCCGCATTGTCATCCTGTAGAAAGTCATGCAGGGCAATCTAGCGGGTGAAACTTAAGATAACCTTAGAGGCATGCCGGCCGCGCGGAGCGGCCGGGCTGGCGATATCAGTAGGCGGCGGTAAACTGCGCCCGGATAAACTGCGGTTTTTCGATTTCGTCGACGATCGCCACCGCCAGGTCTTCCACCGAAATATGCGCCGGCGCATCGCCGTCCATCAGCAGGCTGGTGGTGCCGAGGCGGAATTGGCCGGTGCGTTTGCCCGGCTCCAGCATGGCGGCCGGAGACAGATAGGTCCACTCCAGGCTGTGGTTCTGCAGCAGCTGGTTGCGCAAATCACGCACCGCGCGAGCGCCGGGGCGAATATTTTCCGGGAATTCCGGCGTATCGACCAGTTCTACGCCGGGCGCGACCTGCAGGCTGCCGGCGCCGCCGACTACCAGAAAACGCGTGACGCCGGCGGCGTTCACCGCGCTGAGAATTTGCTGCATGCCGGCCACGGTTTTGTCATACAGGTTATCTTCCCCCCAGCCGGGGTTAAAGGCGCTGATCACCGCATCCTGCCCGCGCAGCTGCGTAGTCAGCCAGTCGGTATCGGCCACGTCGCCGAGTGCGATATGCAGGCGGGCGTTATCCGGTAAATCTTTTTTCTGCCGGGCGATGGCGGTGACGTCCAGTCCGCGCGACAGGGCTTCATCCACTACGCGACGGCCTACAAAACCGGTGGCTCCAATAATGGCAATTTTCATCTGCTTGCTCCTGATAAGTGATAAGGCAACCGTGGGGCCGAGGTCGTGCCCCGGCGTGATGCAGATACTCTAGATCTTAACAATAGATTTGATTAGTGCCATATTGATGCTTTCTTTATTAAGTAAAACTTTATAGTGATGGATAAACTCAATCGAATGGCGGTGTTTGCCGTGGTGGTGGCCGAAGGATCGCTGGCGGCGGCGGCACGGCGGCTGGGCATGTCGTCATCGGCGGTCAGCCAGCACCTGCGCGCGTTGGAAAGTTCGCTTGGCGTGCCGCTGCTGCACCGCTCCACGCGCAAACTGGCGCTGACCGAGGCCGGCGCGGCGTTTTATCCCGGCTGCGAAGCCATGCTGCAGCAGGCGCAACAGGCGCAGCAGCGGCTGGCGGAATTGCGGGACACGCTGGTGGGGGAGCTGCGCATCGCCACCACCGTCGGTATCGGCGGCGGGCCGCTGGCCGAGGCGCTGGCGCCGCTGTTGCAGGCGCATCCGCAGCTGACGCTGCGCGTGCTGGCGGATGACCGGGTGGTGGATATGATTGAGCAGCGGGTGGATATTTCGCTGCGGGTCAGCCGGCAGCTGGCGGACACCTCGATGATCGCGCACGCTCTGAGCGAGTGGCCGATGGTATTGTGCGCTGCGCCGCGCTATCTGAGCCAGCACGGCGTGCCGGAAACGCCGCAGGCGCTGCAGCAGCACCGCTGGATCAGCGGCAACAACGCCGCTTTTCCGCTGGATTTGCACCATGCCTCGGGGGAGACCTTCAGGCTGCGGCAGGCGCAGGGCCAGATCGTCAGCGACAGTATGCACGTGATGCGCGCCTTTACCCGTATGGGGCTTGGCATCTCCGGTCAGCCGCTGTATGAGATTGGCGATGAACTGCGGCGCGGCGAGCTGATTGCGCTGTTGCCCGCCTGGCGGCCGACGCCGCTGCGGTTGCATGCGCTGACGCTGGAACGCGCAATGCCGGAGAAAACCCGCCAGGCGCTGCGCTATCTACGCGATTATTTTCGCCGTCTGGCGGAAAAGTCGCTTGCCATCAACGCCGATGACGTCTTCAATTAAGGGACGAGTCAGGAGGTGGTGTGCCGCAGCAACTTGAGTTCTTCGACATTCCCAGCCCGTGTCGCGGCATTTGTCAGGCCGACGAGCGCGGATACTGCCGTGGCTGCCTGCGCAGCCGCGAGGAGCGCTTCGGCTGGATGAACATGAGCGATGCGCAAAAGCGCGACGTGCTGCGCCTGTGCCGCCAGCGGCTGCTGCGTCTGCAGCGCGCCAATAAGGCGGCGGAAGAACAAAACCCCGATCAGCCTTCGCTATTCTGAGCACTTTTCCCATGAATTTTCCGATCCTGCGCACGGGCCGCCGCGCGCTGCGTTTCCCTGCGTCGCCGGCTTGTGTATGCTGGGGAAAACACCGTTATGAGGTCTGAACATGGGTCATCGTATTCAACTGGCGCCGCAGGGGCCGGAATTTTCCCGTATGGTCTGCGGTTACTGGCGGCTGATGGAGTGGGGCATGTCGCCGCAACAGCTGCTGGGGTTTATCGAGCAGCACCTTGAGCTGGGGATCACCACCGCCGACCACGCGGATATCTATGGCGGCTATGCGTGCGAGCAGGCATTTGGTGACGCGCTGCGGCTGCAGCCGGCGCTGCGTCAGCGGCTGGAACTGGTGAGCAAATGCGGCATTGCCACCACCGCCAAGCCGGGCAACCCGATCGGTCATTACATCACCGACCGCAGTCATATCGTCAGCAGCGCCGAGCATTCGCTGCAAAAGCTGCATACCGACTATCTCGATCTGCTGCTGATTCACCGTCCCGATCCGCTGATGGACGCCGACGAGGTGGCCGAAGCCTTTGTCGATCTGCACAAAAGCGGTAAGGTGCGCCACTTTGGCGTGTCTAACTTCACCCCGGCGCAGTTTACGCTGCTGCAGTCCCGTCTGCCGTTTTCGCTGGTCACCAATCAGGTCGAGATCTCGCCGCTACATCAGCCGGTGCTGCTGGATGGCACGCTCGACCAGTGCCAGCAGTTGCGTATCAAGCCGATGGCCTGGTCCTGTCTGGGGGGCGGGCGGCTGTTCAGCGGCGCGGAGAGCCAGCCGTTGCGCAACGAACTGCACAGTGTGGCGCAGGAGATCGGCGCCGACACGATTGAACAGGTGGTTTACGCCTGGGTGATGCGTCTGCCGTCCGCGCCGCTGCCGATTATTGGTTCGGGTAAAATCGAACGCGTCACATCGGCGTTGCGGGCGCTGGAGCTGACGATGAGCCGCGAGCAGTGGTTCCGCATCCGCAAGGCGGCGCTGGGGTATGACGTTCCCTGACGGCGTGCGCCGGCCACTGTCGGCCGGCGCATTAATCAGGCCACAATCAGCTGGCCGTCCTGCAGCGACTGCGGGCTGACGCCGACCAGCGTCACGCTGCTGTCGCCCAGCCCGATAGTCAGATTGTTATCCGCTTCATGGTATTCGACCCGGCTGCCGGCGCCGATAAACACCAGCTTATCGCTTGCCTGCAACCCCTCCAGCCGATCGTGGCCGAAGCTGCCGCTGAACAGAAACGTATTGCCGCCGCCGCCGGCCTGCAGTTGGTCGTTGCCGGCTCCGCCGACAAACGTATGGTTGCCGAGCTGGCCGTTCAGCGTATCGTCGCCTTCCAGCCCGAACAGCCAGCCGCCGGCCTGCGTTGCCGTCAGGCTGTCGCCGCCGTCGCCGCCGTTGAGCGAGTCGGCGTAAGCGGTCAGCCCCGACGCAGAGAGCAGGCCATCGGCGGTGACCTGATGATCGACGTTTTTATTCAGCACGACGAGCTGCAACTCTTTGCTGCGCAGCGTAGAGATATTCTCGGCAAGGGTAATCCCGCCGTCGGCGTCGCGCAGATACAGGTTTACGCCGTCGTACGCCACTTCGCGATCCTGCAGCGGCTGCTGGATATCCAGCGTATTGCGGCCGTCACCGCCGAGGATCCAGTTATAGCCGCCGCCGTCGCGGAAGGTATCGTCGCCGGCGCGCCCTTCGAGGTAATTGTTGCCCTGACCGCCTTTGATGAGATCATTGCCATCGCTGCCGATGATAAAGGTCGGTCCGCTGTGCGTCTCGGCATTGCGGTTGAGATCTTCCACCCAGGTCGAGCCGCGGGTCACGTTGGACAGATTGGTGACGATCACCGTCGAATTTTGCCCGGTAAGATCGTAAAACGCCGAGTCCAGCACGCGCGTCAGACCGTCCTGATAGGCACTGGGCAGGTGCGACAGCCAGGTGGGAATATTCAGGATGGAAAACGGCAGCGCGTTCCAGGCGGCGGAGGCGTAGTGATCGTTAAAATTGACGATATTATTGGTGGCGTTCTCTTTTACGCCGTCGTGCACCCCCAGCGAACCGGCGGTCAGCGTACTGCCGTCGAGGGCGCGGAACACCGGGTCGTTTTCGTAACCGATATTCAGCACCCGATCGTCGCCTTGGTGCTGAGTGGGTGAGGCGAATGCCACATAGTTGGCGTGTGCGTAGAAACCGTCCCAGTTAGCGTCACTCATGCTGGCCATACTGTTGACGGCCATGCCGCCCAGGCTGTGGCCGCTGACCACCACGTCTTCGCCCGTCAGGCCGTTTTGTTGCGCAAAGCGCGCCACGTCGCCCAGCAGCGTATTAAAGGCGTTAAGCGTGTAATGGTCGGCATAACCCGCCGGGCCGAAGCCGGCCAGCAGATCGTTAATCACATCGCCGATACTGTCGCTGATGACCGATTCGCGCGGTCCGCTGGTGCCGCGGAAGGCGATGCCGATCTCGGTCAGCTTGCCGGCATCGTCATACTTCGCCAGCACTTCAGCCTGTGCGGTTTCATAGCCCCTGGTTTCGCCGAAATAGGTGCCACGGGCGTCGGTTTTACCCTGGTAGCCCAACTGCTGCGCATCGACCCGCGTCCAGCCAGCCTCGGTGACCGCCTCCAGCGCGGCCTTTTCCGCATCCGGGTTCCAGGGAATGCCGGGCAGCGCGCCCTGCGAGTCGGTACTGCCGAGGATACCGCCAACCAGCGTCAGCGGCAGCCCCAGGCCATAGCCGTTATTCTGATAGCCGACGGCAAAGCCGTTATCGATGTTATGGTATGCATAGTGGGAGATCGCCATCGCGTCGGCAAACAGCGTTTTGGACGCAGCGGCGTCCGTCTCACGATAATCAAAAATGCCCATAGCCGGTTCCTTTTGATGCCGGTTGCCGTTATGTTGGTGATTCGCTTGATGATCTTCGGCAGCCGGGATTAAGTTAAACAGGATAAACCGAACGACAACTGGTCAGATGACTGACCACAAGCGGTAAAGAAGTATTAGCACAGATGGATAATTATGCGAGCCGGGCAGGCAATATTGCGCTCCGGTCGGGTGCGGCGAGGCTCGTCTTCTATACTCAAAGTTCGATAACGGACGTGAATGGAGAGGTTGATTTATGAAACATTTTTGGTGTGCGGCAATCGGCCTGCTGGCCTGCGGCGTTGCCCAGGCGGCAACGGAAGAGGTGGATATTCATTTGGTGACCGCGCAGGGCATCGGTCAGGATATTGGTAAGATCGCCATCAGCGAAACGCCGTACGGGCTGCAGTTTACACCGCAGCTCAAAGCGTTGCCCGCCGGCATCCACGGTTTTCACGTACATGAGAACGGCAGCTGCGAGCCGGCGATGAAAGAGGGCAAGGCGGTGGCGGCGCTGGCGGCCGGCGGCCACTTTGACCCGGAAAAAACCGGCAAACACCTGGGGCCGTATGCCGTTGGTCACCTGGGAGACTTACCGGCTATCTACGTTGCCGAAGATGGCACCGCCAGCTATCCGGTGCTGGCGCCAAGGCTGAAAAAAATCAGCGACATTGAAGGCAAGGCGCTGATGGTGCACGTCGGCGGCGATAACCATGCCGATCGGCCGAAACCGCTGGGCGGCGGCGGTGACCGCTTCGCCTGCGGGGTGATCAAATAACCGTGCGTCAGGATGGGGCCGTCATGACGGCGGCCCCATCGTCCTGCGGCGGCGCGATAGCCTGCCGCAGCTGTTGCAGCGAGCAGTATAGCCGCCACACCAGCCCGGCCAATTCCCGCGCCGCCGCGTCATGATGCTGCGCCAGCGCATCGCCTATCCGCAGTAACTCCCGCAGTGTCGCATCCAGCGAACGGTGCTGAACGCCTCTTTCCGTCATAATGCCGCGCAGGCAGTGAATACAGCGATCGCGCACCGCCGAGAGCGGATCGGAGCGCGTCTGCCAGTCACGCAGCTGCCAGACGATATGGCTGCAGTTCAGCAGCACCACGCCCCAGCGTAGCAGCCAGGTGCGCGCCTCCTGGTCCTGGCTCTGATTCAACTGGCTGATGCGGTGGTAAATCAGCGATTCGAAGCGGCTTTGGCGCAGCTGCGGCTTTTGGCTCAGTTGGTCAATAAAATCGCGCCGCAGGGCGCGGATGATGCGCCGGCTTTTGCGCTTGTCCGAACTGGGGCGCAGGATCTGGAAGGCCAGCCCGGCCAACAGAACGCCGACGATCTTGCCGATATTGTCATTGAGGAATGACTGATAGTCGTAACTCGGCGGGTTGGTGATGGTAAGAAAAGAGCCCATAAAGACAATCAGCTGTCCCCACAGCGCGGCGTAGGGGGGATTCTGCAGCTTGAGCATTTGCATGGTGACCAGCACCGGGAACAGAAAGGCGCAGAACAGCCAGAAATCATCGATTTGCACCATCAGACCGAATTTCACCACAAAGCAGCCGACGGACAGCAGCACCAGCGCTTTTAACAGCGTGGTGATGCTTTTGATCGGCGACGGCGTGGCGGAGTAGAGCACGCAACTGATGGCGGTCAGCGTCAGAGCGGCGCTGCCGGCCTCCCACTGCGTGTTGATCCAGTAGGCGCAGCCGAGCACGATGCTTAAAAAAGTGCGCAGCCCGTTGTAGGCCGCTTCATAACTGTCGGTATGGCGCGCCAGCGCGCTGACCGCCGGAGGCTGAATATTGCTGACCGGCGTGGCGTTTTCCAGCTGCAGCAGCCAGCGGTTGGCCTGCAGATACAGCCAGCAGAAGTCGCGCAGCCGCAGGAAAAAAGCATGGTGGCGATAGTCCGTTTCATCCAGCGGCGCGATCTGCTGCAGGATTTTCGCCAGCCGGTATTTGTCGGTATGCGCATTGCGCAGTTCGTCAAGCAGCTGTGTCAGTACCGGCTCCAGATTGGCCGGCGGATCCGGCCAGTTGAGCAGCATACGCCGCAGGCTGGAAATTACGCTGGTCAGGCGCAGCTGCAGGTGCAGCATGTAGTTGAGCACATGGTTTTGCCGGCGCAGCCGGTAGTGGCTCCAGAACGCCTGAATACGCAGCAGATTCATGGTGAGGATCTGGCTGATGACCCCTTCGTGGGAGGTGCGGATCTGCGGCGTCACCTCCGGTTGCCACAGCATGGCGGCGTGCTCCAGCAGGCGCAGATGCATGCGGCGCAGGGAGGTCAGCAGCGTTTCGCCGTCAGAGGTGCTGGGCAGGATCATCATCATCAGCGCGCCGCACAGGATGCCGGTAATCACCTCGCAGACGCGCGCCTGGGCAAGGTTGAAAATATCCAGCGTGTCCGTCACGTTCACCGTACTGAAGGCGATAATGGCGGCGGTGTAGCCCGACAGGGCGAAGGCATAGGAGACATTGTTCTGGTAGTGGTTGGAAATATAGGTGCACAGCCCGATCCAGGCGGCGATAAACAGCGTGAACAGCCAGGGATCGTTCAGGCAGTGGCCGGCGATGGCGACCGATGCGGCGGCGCCGATCAGGCTGCCGATAATCCGGCCGATACTCTTGCTGATAACGCCGCCCACCGTGGGGAAACTGACCACCGCCGCCGAGGTGAGCGCCCAGTAGGGCTCGTCCAGATCAAGGGCGAACGCTACCCAGAGCGCCAGACACATTGCCAACGAATTACGCAGCGCATAGCGCCACTGGCCGCCGGTGGCGCGCCCCCACGGCGTGCGTTTCCATTCCAGAAACGGCAGATTCATTGATTAACCTTTCTGATGTATCGAAATGGTGCAGGTGGTGCCGGCGACCAGCGGCAGGTCGGCGGGCACATTGAGCAATTTTATCCGTACCGGCACGCGCTGCGCCAAACGTACCCAGGGCACATTGGGTTTCACATCCATTAATAAATTGCCGCCGTTTTCGACGCTTTGGTCATAAATAGCGCGACCGATGCTCTCGACCTGTCCCTGTAAAGGCATATTGCCATTATATAAAGTGATATCCGCTTTGTTTCCCTCTTTAATATGCTTGAGTTTGGTCTCTTCAAAATAACCGAGCACATAAAAAGAGTGCACATCGACCAGCGCCACCAGCGGGGTGCCGGTGCTGGCATAGTTACCCACCCGCGCCTGTAAATTAGTGATATAACCGTCCGTCGGCGCATAAATTTGCGTTTTACTTAAATTCCATTTTGCCTGTTCAAGATTTGCCTGAGCGGCTTTATAAGCCGCTTTCATTGCCTGTGCGGTTAAATTTGCAGCGTCCAGCGCTTCGCTGGAAATAACATCGCGCGGCAGTCCGCGGCGGCGGGCGGCTTCATGTTCGGCCTTCGCCAGGTCGGACTGCGCTTTGGCAAGCGCCGCCTCGGCATTCGCCAGCGCGATGCGGTAAGGCTCGGCGTCCAGGCTAAATATCAGACTGCCGGCGGAAACATATTGGTTATCGTGTACGGTTATTTTGGTCAGCCGGCCTGAGACTTCCGGGGTGATATTGACCAGTTCCGCGCGTACTTTGCCGTCGCGGGTCCAGGGAGACTGCATATAATAATTCCACAGCCACCAACCGGCGCAAATGGCGATGGCGCAGACAATGACCGTGGAAAAATATTTTAATGTTTTATACTTCATCGGTTACAAACTCGCTAAGATCCACAAAGAGCCGCTCACGGCAATGACGAAAATGGATAAATCCATTAACATTGGATGCCAAATTTCGCCGGAATAGAGCCAGTCGCGCAGCAGGCGATGCACCAGCAACCAAAAAACCAGACCTAGTAAGAATGCTTTAAACATGGGGGGGAAATAAAGCGATGCGCCCAATACCAAATCGGGCAGTGCTGCGCTCGAATGTAACCATGGCGTAATCAATTTAACTATTCCTACGTGCAAATGTGTAATATATTCGAGTATTTGGTAACCAAATACTGCTAAGTTTACTGACGGCTTTGAGAATATCCATTATATACATTTGTATTTTTAATGTGATTTACCCAAAATAGAGTATGGTCTGGGAGATTAATATTAGCATGCTAATTATAAGGAGGGGTAAGTGGAATCAACTTTAGGTTCGGATTTAGCACGATTGGTTCGTGTTTGGCGCGCGCTCATCGATCATCGGCTAAAACCGTTGGAGCTCACCCAGACGCATTGGGTGACGCTGCACAATATCAGCCGGCTGCCGCCGGAGCAGTCGCAGATTCAGCTGGCGAAGGCGATTGGCATTGAACAACCCTCGCTGGTGCGTACGCTGGATCAACTGGAAGAGAAGGGGCTGATCACGCGGCATATCTGCGCCAACGACCGGCGGGCGAAACGCATTAAACTGACCGAGGCCGCCGCGCCGATTATCCGCGAGGTGGACAGCGTTATCAGTTCGACACGCGGTGAAATCCTGAACGGCATCAGGCCGGAAGAGGTACAGCTGTTGGTGACGCTGATTGGCAAGCTTGAGCAGAACATTACCGACCTACAAAACAAACAATAATCTTCAAGATTTTTGCACGATTACATTTACAGCAGCAAAACATAAAACCGGAGGCCAGGGCCTCCGGTTTTACGTTGGGAAACAGCGTGTTACAGCGGAGATACGGTAACCGTATTGCCGGAGCGCGCCATACGCACGCGCTGGCCCGGGCTGAACTTGGTGGCGCCTGCTTTCTGCACCACGACAATGTTGTCGCCTTTGGTGTCCGGACGGATTTCCAGCTCGACGCCGGAAGTACGGCCGGCAACGTCGCCGATCTGGTCGCCCGCCACGCCGCCGGCGACGGCGCCTGCTGCGGTGGCCAGGCTACGGCCGGTGCCGCCGCCGATCGTGTTGCCGAGGAAGCCGCCGATCACTGCGCCGCCGATGGTGCCGAGCATGTTAGAACCGCCTTCGCCCTGGATTTTCACCGGACGCACGGATACCAGAGTGCCGTAGCTGGCCTGCTGCACCTGCTTCGCCTGTGCCGACGTATAAACGTCGCCGGACATGGAATCATTGGCGCAACCGGCCAGCGTCAGCCCGGCTAGAGCAACAACGATAAGACGTTTGATCATATAAAACTCCTGATTTTAGTGTTCCATAACCTGGCCATCCCAGGCGAGAGTCAGTGAAAGATAGACAAAGTATGGCTCAAAGCTGCGCAAATGCCTATTAGGCCGCGCGTGCCGCACCTTACCTCTCCTTCCAGCATAATCGTGCACCGTTCAACCAATAATAAACAGCTGTTTAAATTTATCACAGTGTATCGCCGTACGGCTCAGGGTAAAACGTGCGCCTGGCGCGTGCTAAAAATAAACGTTTTCTCTCACAATCGCAAAAAAGGCATCCTAATTCATGGCGTTAATAGATTAATTCTGGTTTATTTGTCTGAGTGACAACGGTTAAGCAGACCCGCGACGGGGAAAGGACAGGTTTATGAAGTCAGGCCGCTATATCGGCGTTATGTCAGGCACCAGTCTGGACGGGGTAGACGTGGTGCTGGCCGCCATTGATGAACGTATGGTGGCGCAGCAGGCCAGCTACAGCCATCCGCTGCCGATTGCGCTTAAGCATGAAATCCTCGGCATGTGCCAGGGCCAGCCGACCACGGTCTCCGCCGTCGGGCAGTTGGACGCCAGGCTGGGCACGCTGTTCGGCGAAGCGGTGCTGGGGCTGCTGGAGCAAACCGGCGTGCCGGCCCATGAGATCACCGCCATCGGTTGCCACGGGCAAACCATCTGGCATGAGCCGGAAGGAGACACGCGTTTTTCGATGCAGCTGGGTGACAATAACCGCATCGCCGCGTTGACCAACATTACCACCGTCGGCGATTTTCGCCGCCGCGATATGGCCTACGGCGGGCAGGGCGCACCGCTGGTGCCGGCGTTCCATCAGGCGCTGCTGTCGCATCCGGCGGAGCGGCGCATGGTGCTGAATATCGGCGGTATCGCCAACCTGTCTATGCTGCTGCCGGGGATGCCGGTGCGCGGCTTTGACACCGGGCCGGGCAATATGCTGATGGACGCCTGGGTATGGCGCCATCGCCAGCAGCCGTATGACAAAGATGCCGCCTGGGCGATGAGCGGGCGGGTTTGCCTGCCGCTGTTGCAGCAGATGCTGGCCGATCCTTATTTTGCGCTGCCGGCGCCGAAAAGCACCGGACGGGAATATTTCAATATCGGCTGGCTGGAGCAGCAGTTGGCGCGGCTGCCGGGCGTCAGCGCGGCGGACGTGATGACCACCCTGGTAGAACTGACCGCCGTCACTATCTGCGAACAGGTGATGCTGGCCGGCGGCAGTGAACGGCTGCTGGTGTGCGGCGGCGGGGCGCGCAATCCGCTACTGATGGCGCGCATGGCGGCATTGCTGCCCGGCACCGAGGTCAGTACCACCGACAGCTTCGGCATCAGCGGTGACGATATGGAAGCGCTGGCGTTTGCCTGGCTGGCGTTCCGTACCCTGTCCGGCCAGCCGGGCAACCTGCCGTCGGTGACCGGCGCCAGCCGCGAAACGCTGCTCGGTGGGATTTATCCGGTTTTCCCATCGCACCGGCGTCCGCTCTGTTAGGATAAAAACGATCGCCTGACTACAAGGAATAACCCGATGAAAAAACTTCTTCTTGCCGGCCTGACGCTGGCGCTCGGCGGGTGCAGCTATTTCCTGCCGCAGCAGAGCCAGGTGCTGCACTACCAGTGCGGCACCACGCCGCTGACCGTGGCGCTTAACGGTGAAGACAGCACGGTCAACCTGTTGCTGGATGGCCAGCAGCTGACGCTGAAGCAGCAGTTGGCCGCCTCCGGCGCCAAATACGGCGACGGCAAATATACGTTTTGGTCCAAGGGGCAGAGCGCGTTCGTCGAACGTGACGATAAAGTGATTATGAGCGACTGCACGCTGGTGAACTGAGATGGCGCCCGGCGTGCGGTAAAGATTGAGATTATGGCGCGTCGGGCGCAGAATAATCCCACCTATTTTTTGGTTGGTTGATACACCAGATGTCTGATAACTCTCAGTTTGATGTCGCGGACCTGCGCCGCGAATACACCCGTGGCGGCCTGCGTCGTCAGGACCTTACGGCAAACCCTCTGGATCTGTTTGAGCGCTGGCTGCAGCAGGCCTGCGAAGCGCGCCTGGCCGATCCCACCGCCATGTGCGTGGCGACGGTGGATGAGCAGGGGCAGCCGTATCAGCGTATTGTCCTGCTGAAGCACTATGACGACAAAGGGCTGGTGTTTTACACCAACCTTGGCAGCCGCAAGGCGCAACAGCTGGCGCACAACCCGAAAATCAGCCTGCATTTTCCCTGGCATACGCTGGACCGGCAGGTCAGTTTCCTCGGCACGGCGGAGCGCCTGTCGACGCTGGAAGTCATGAAATACTTCAGCAGCCGGCCAAAAGACAGCCAGATCGGCGCCTGGGTGTCGCAGCAGTCAACGCGCATCTCGGCGCGTGGCGTGCTGGAGAGCAAGTTCCTCGAGCTGAAGCAGAAATTCCAGTCCGGCGAGGTGCCGCTGCCTAGTTTCTGGGGCGGTTTCCGCGTCAGATTCGACTCCGTTGAGTTCTGGCAGGGCGGCGAACACCGTTTACATGACCGTTTCCTGTACCAGCGCGACGGGAATGACTGGAAAATTGACCGACTGGCGCCCTGACGCGCAGAAAATACCGTTAAGCGCTGGCAGAGTTGAGGCCGGCGCTTTATTCTATGCGCTTCATTCCGATTTTATTATTTCGCCACTGGGCGGAAGGCCGTGTACCGGCAAAGGTGCATTCGTTTATACATGGAGAACTTGATGGCTAGCATCAACCTGATTCAACAATTGCAAGAGCGGGGCCTGGTGGCCCAGGTGACGGACGAGGAAGCGTTAGCAGAGCGACTGGCGCAAGGGCCAATTGCGCTGTATTGCGGCTTCGATCCGACCGCTGACAGCTTGCATTTGGGCCATCTGGTGCCGCTGCTGTGCCTGAAGCGTTTTCAGCTCGCCGGCCACAAACCGGTGGCGCTGGTGGGCGGGGCGACCGGTCTGATCGGCGATCCGAGCTTCAAGGCGGCGGAACGCAAGCTGAACACCACGGATACCGTTAACGAGTGGGTGGAGAAGATCCGCAAACAGGTGTCGCCGTTCCTCGATTTCGACTGCGGCGACAATAGCGCCATCGCTGCCAACAACTACGACTGGTTCGGCGATATGAACGTGCTGACCTTCCTGCGTGACATCGGCAAGCACTTCTCCGTTAACCAGATGATCAACAAAGAAGCGGTGAAGCAGCGCCTGAACCGTGACGATGTCGGCATCTCCTTTACCGAGTTCTCCTACAATCTGCTGCAGGGTTACGACTTTGCCGAGCTGCACCGTCGTCATCAGGTGGTACTGCAGATCGGCGGTTCCGACCAGTGGGGCAACATCACCTCCGGCATCGACCTGACCCGCCGTATGCATCAACAGCAGGCGTTCGGTCTGACCGTGCCGCTGATCACCAAGGCGGACGGCACCAAATTCGGCAAAACCGAAGGCGGCGCGGTATGGCTGGCGCCGGAAAAAACCAGCCCGTACAAGTTCTACCAGTTCTGGATCAACACCGCGGATGCGGACGTGTACCGCTTCCTGAAGTTCTTCACCTTTATCAGCCTGGAAGATATCAACGCGCTGGAAGAAGAGGACCGCAACAGCGGCAAAGCGCCGCGCGCCCAGTACGTGCTGGCGGAAGAAGTGACCCGTATGGTGCACGGCGAAGAGGGGCTGGCGGCGGCGCAGCGTATTACCCAGAGCCTGTTCTCCGGCGCGCTGCATGAGATGACCGAAGCCGATTTCGCGCAGCTGGCGCAGGACGGTATGCCGTCGGTCAAGCTGGATAAAGACGCCGATCTGCAGCAGGCGCTGGTTAACGCCGAGCTGGTGCCGTCACGCGGCCAGGCGCGCACCATGATCGGCTCCAATGCGGTGAGCGTGAACGGCGAGAAGCAGTCCAACGCGGAATACGTTTTCAGCGACGACGACCGCCTGTTCGGCCGCTATACGCTGCTGCGTCGCGGTAAAAAACATTACTGCCTGGTTGAGTGGCAGTAATCGCAATTAACAGAAAGGGGCCCGCTGCGGCCCCTTTGTCATTACCCGGTCAGGAACGGCACGCTCCCGGCCTTTGAGATTTACGCACGCCAATGAAAAACATTCTTTCCATTCAATCACACGTGGTGTTCGGTCATGCCGGCAACAGCGCCGCGGAGTTCCCCATGCGCCGCATGGGCGTCAACGTCTGGCCGCTGAATACCGTGCAGTTTTCCAACCATACGCAGTACGGCCGCTGGACCGGCTGCGTGATGCCCGCCAGCCACCTGAGCGAGATCGCCCAGGGCATCGCGGATATCGACCAGCTGCAGCGCTGCGACGCGGTGCTGAGCGGCTATATCGGTTCTCCCGAACAGGGCAGCCATATTCTGGATATCGTGCGCCAGGTGAAACAGGCGAATCCCGACGCCTGGTATTTTTGCGATCCGGTGATGGGTCACCCGGAAAAGGGCTGCATCGTGGCGCCGGGCGTGGCGGAGTTTCTGTGTCAGCAGGCGTTGCCGTGCAGCGATATGGTGGCGCCGAACGTGCTGGAACTGGAACAGCTCAGCCAGCGTGAGATCGCCTCCGTCGATCAGGCGGTTGACGCCGCGCGCGCGTTGATTGCGCGCGGGCCGAAAGTGGTGCTAGTGAAACACCTGAGCCGCGCCGGGTATCGCCACGACGCGTTTGAGATGCTGCTGGTGACGGCGGAGGAAGCCTGGCATATCAGCCGTCCGCTGGTGGACTTCGGCAGCCGTCAGCCGGTGGGCGTGGGCGATTTGACCAGCGGCCTGCTGCTGGTGGATCTGCTGCAGGGCAAGGCGCTGGACCAGGCGCTGGAGCACGTGACGGCGGCGGTGTATGAAGTGATGCTGACCACCAAGGAGATGGGCGAGTATGAACTGCAGGTGGTTGCCGCGCAGGATTATATCGTCAACCCGCGCTGCCATTTTGCGGCGGTGAAGCTCGGGGCATAATTCTTTCCCCGCCGTTGCGGCGGGGAAGACAAACACTTACTGCAAACCTTCGGCATTCAGCGCTGCGGCGACCGCCGGGCGTGCCGCCACGCGCTTCATATAGCCGGTCAGGTGCGGATAGGGCTGCAGATCGAACTGCAGCGCTACCGCCCAGCGCAGCACGGTAAACAGGTAGGCGTCCGCCACGCAGAAGCGGCTGCCCAGCAGGTAGTGTTGCTGCGCCAGCACGTCGTCGAGATAGTGGAAATGCTGCTCCAGCTTGGCGCGCGCCATCGCCAGATACGCTTCCGGCGTTTTAGGGTTGAACAGCGGGGTAAAGCCCTTGTGCAGCTCCGTAGCGACAAAGTTCAGCCACTCGATCGCATGGTAGCGCGACAGCGTGCCCGCCGGCGGAATCAGTTGACGGTCGGGCACCCGATCCGCCAGATACTGCACTATTGCCACGCCTTCGGTCAGCAGACTGCCGTCATCCAGCAGCAGTGCCGGAACCTGTCCTTTAGGGTTAATCGCCAGATAGTCGGCGCCGCTCTCGGTGGTTTTGCTGACCAGATCGACTTTTTCCGCGGTGAAGTCCAGCCCCGCCTCGCGCAGCACGATATGCGGAGACAGGGAACAGGCGCCGGCTTTATAGAACAGTTTCATCGTTTGACTCCTTGATAAGGATAAAAGGCGTGCGTGCCTAACCCTCTATCCTAGCGCCGCCGCGATGAAATTGCCGCGCTTCAGCTAACAAATTTCACTGACGGCTTCATCCTGCGGCTGCAGTTGCGCCAGCGTGGCGGCAATTTGCTGCTGCAGCGCCAGCGGCGCGGTTTGCATCGGCGCGCGCAGCTCGTTGCGCAGCAGTCCCTGCTGCGCCAGCGCGGCTTTCACCGGTGCCGGGTTGGCGAAACTGAACATCTGACGGATCATCGGCAGCAGTGCGTAGAAGTTGGCGCGCGCGGCGGGCAGATCGCCGTCGGCGACCTGTTGCACCAGCTTCACAAAGCGCTCCGGGTACAGATGTGCCGACGCGGAGATCGCCCCGGTGCCGCCGAGGCACAGCGTGGAGAGAATCAGGTTGTCCTCGCCGGTCAGCACGTCAATCTCGCCGTCGTCGATCAGCGCCATGGTGACGTCCGGATTGCCGCCACACTCCTTGATGGCTTTCACCTGCGGGTGGCGGGCAATCTGACGCAGCGTGTCCAGCTCAAGGGTGACGCCGGTGCGATAAGGCACGTTGTACAGGATCACCGGCACGTGCGACGCGTCGGCCAGCGTGGTGAAGTACTCAACCAGCCCGGACTGCGACGGACGGATGTAATAAGGTGCGGGAACCAGCACGCCGGCAATGTCGCGCTGTGCAATCGCCTGCTGCATCTGCAGGGTGGCGGTCAGATTGTTGCCGGCCAGCCCCATGACGACCTGGTGCGCCGGCGCCACTTCCAGCACCGCGTCCAGCACCGCCAGTTGCTCCTCTTTATCGAGCGCGGCGGCTTCGCCGGTGGTGCCGCACACCACCAACCCGTCGACGCCGGTGGCCAGCAGATGCTGCGCCAGACGTTTTAGCGCGGGAAAATCGACGTTGTGTTGATTAAACGGGGTGACTAACGCTACCCAAATACCGGAAAAAGAGGCCATAAAAATTCCTTCTGAGTGACCGTGAGAGAGGCCAGATGAAAAAGCAGCGAATGGGCGTTGCGCGTCGTGCTGCCAGCTCATCTGACAGGACAGCGCCCCGGTCAGACGAGCGGCTGCTTCTGCAATGTATCGATCAGGCCGCCGGCAAACATCGGCGCACTCGGGCGGTATGTCGGGGGATAGTACAGCGGCATGATGGCGTTCTCATAACGGGATAATAGGGGATGATGATGAATACTCCCGATCGGGCTGTCAATTTATAACAGGTTGATAACATTGTTATTCATGATGGCCGAAGGCTGATGAGTTTCGCTAATAGCGCGGTGCGGACGATCGCTGTCTGGGGTCAGACATCGTCCCGGACGCCGAATTTACGGTCAAACTCGCGGCGGTAGGCGCGCGCCTTGTTGCGATCGCGGATCCACAGATAGCCGCACACCAGCGCCACCGCGCCGGAAAACACCATATTACGCATATCCTGGTCATAACAGTACACCAGCAGGGTATCCAATGCGGCGATCAGCGCAAACCATTTATAGACGTGGGACTGCCGCCGCGTTGCCGCGTTCAGGCGTTTCAACTGTCTGGCTTCGTCGAGCACTGGTTTTTTCTGCATGATTTTCCTGTCTGGGATTTTTATTAGAAATAAATTAGCAGAGATTTGATGATTACCGAACCGGTTAATCTGAGTTTTTTCTGAGTGATGGCGGCAGAGAGGGGCAGATCGGCATGCCGGGAAGATGCTTTTACTACCCGGTCGCTTGTTTATTCTGATAATGTGATTTTTTATTCACTCTGGAGGGCGGTATGATCGTTCGTACCTGGCACGGCTGCGTGCCGCAACAACATCGGCAGGGTTTTGCCGATCATCTGGCTGTCACAGGCGTGCAGCATGCTAAGGCAACGGCTGGAAACTGTGGCGCTTTTGTCCGGCAGGAACTGCAGGGCGACTACGTGCACTTTTTTCTGGCTACGTATTGGGAGTCGCTGGAGGCCATCAGGCAATTTGCCGGCGAGCATTATCAACAGGCGGTCACTTATCCGGATGATGAGGCATATGGTTTGATTTCAGACCCCTATGTTTTTCAGCATCGGGTGACGGAGATAGCCGAACTGTAACCACCGCGAGGAGAATGTGATGAACCATCGAACGTTACGACCGGAAGAGTTGGTGCAACAGCAGCTTGAGGCTCACAACGCGCGGGATATCGACGCTTTTCTCGCCTGTTGGGCCGAGGATGCGCAGTACTATCAACATCCCGACAAACTGCTGGCCAGCGGCAAGGCGGAACTTCGCGAGTACCATATCGCGCGCTTTCGCGAGCCGAGCCTGTTTGCCGAGCGCGTAAAGCGTATTGTGGTTGCCAATAAAGTGGTCGATCAACTGCGGGTGACGCGTAATTTTCCCAACGGACGCGGCAGTATGGACGTGCTGGTGATTTATGAGATTACCCAGGGGAAAATCGCTCGCGCCTGGATCACCGTTGGCCCCTGCGTGGTAGACGAAGGGGCGTTGTGACGCCGCTTACAGCGCGATAACGGCTTCGATCTCAACGTTCACATCTGCAGAAAACAGCGCGCTGACGGCCAGCAGGGAGCAGGCCGGCAGCGCATCTGCCAATGCCTCTGCCAGCACCGGACGCACCGACGGCAGGTCGGCGATATCGGTCAGAAACACCGTCAGTTTAATCAGCGTTGCCAGGCTGCCGCCCTCATTACGGGCAATGGCGTCCAGCTGTTGCAAAACGGCCTGCGTTTGCCGTGCGGCCGTCTCTCCCTGCGCCTCGCCGCCGAATGCCGTCAGCCCGGAAACGTACAACAGATCGCCATGGCGCACCGCATGCACATACGGGCCGCCGGGCGCGGTTAAAAATGGGTAATTAATGCGTTTTAGTCCAGACATACGTAATTTCCCCTTAAGGCGAAGGCAATAAAATCGATACACTGGGCTGACAGGGCGGCATAACGTGCGCCCGCACTTTCAGCTATCAAGATGCGAGAGGGCGATGAATCAGGCTTTTACTCCCTACCTGCAGCGCTGGGCGCTGACGCCGGACGGTAAGGCATTTGAAACCCATAGTAGCCTATTGATGCCGGTGCGCCACCAGGGGGCGCCGGCGATGTTGAAAATTGCCCGTGAGCCGGAGGAAAAATTCGGTGCACGGCTGATGTGCTGGTGGCAGGGCGACGGCGCGGCGCAGGTGCTGGCCTGTCACGGCGACGCGCTGTTGCTGGAGCGCGCGCAGGGGGCGCAGTCGCTGACCCAGCTGGTGCGTACCGGTGATGACGAGCGGGCAACGGCAATCCTGTGTCAGGTGGTCGCCCGACTGCACAAACCGCGCGCGCAGCCGCTGCCGACGCTGATAGCGCTGGACCAGTGGTTTGGTTCGCTGTGGCCGGCGGCGCAGGCGCACGGCGGCATGCTGCGGCTGAGCGCCAGCGTGGCGGCGGAACTGCTGGGTAGCCCGCGCGAGCAGTGCGTGTTGCATGGCGATATCCACCATGACAACGTGCTGGATTTCGGCGAACGCGGCTGGCTGGCCATCGATCCCAAGCGCCTGTATGGCGAACGCGGTTTTGATTACGCCAATATCTTCTGCAATCCCAATTACGGCATCGCCACCGATCCGCAGCGCTTTCAGCGGCGCGTTGAGCAGGTCTGCGCGCTGGCCGGCTTTGAGAGGCGACGTCTGCTGCAGTGGATCCTGGCCTGGGCCGGGCTGTCCGCCGCCTGGTTTATGGAGGACGGCGATACGGCGGATATCGATTTCCGCGTGGCTGAACTGGCGGCGACCGCGCTGGGGCTGTCGCCACCGGACGACTCAGGGTTCATCCTGCCAGTAATCGAGCGATGCTGAAGGTCGCTGCAGATAGCGCGCCTGATAATCGCCGGTAAACGCCATGGCCTGATACTTGCCGGAATCCGGGTACTCCACCAGCTCCGGCTGTTCGCGGGTACTGATGGAAAGATAGGTCAGCGGCGCGTCGGAGCTGTTGATCAACTGGTGGGGGTAGTCCGGCCCCGGCGGGATAAAAATGGTATCGCCGGCGCTGACCGGCAGCATTTCGTCGGCCACGCGCAGGGTGCCGCAGCCTTCCAGAATGATAAACATCTCTTCCTGCCCGTAGTGGAAATGATAAGGGCAGGAGCGTTTGCCGGGGGCGACGGTATCGATGGAGGCACCGAGCTTGCTGGCGGCGGTGCCGGTACCCAGCCGTGCTGACAGGCTGTCGTACAGCGGCGGACGGCTGTCGTGGCGTTTGGCGATCTGATGGTAATTGCGGATCAGTTTCTGGCGTAGCTGTGCGGCATGTTCAGACATAGATTCGTTACCCCGTCACTTATTCATGGAGTGAGCGTTGTACAAGCAGAGTCGGCCAACGCGCTGGATCTCAGTTAACCAGAATATCCGCCCGGATGCGACCCGTCTTCAGCGCATTGCCCGTGCCGGCCACGCCAGCAGCAGATGGGCGAATACGCCGCCAACCAGCCCCCAGAACGCCGCGCCGACGCCAAACAGCGTAATGCCGGAGGCGGTGATAAGAAAAGTAATCAGCGCAGCGTCGCGCTGCCGTTCATCGTGCAGAGCACGCTGCAGACTGCCGCCGATGGCGCCCAGCAGCGCCAGCCCGGCGATAGTGTGGATCAGCGCTACAGGCAGCGCGCTGAGCAGCAGGCCGATAGCGCCGCCGAATAGCCCGGCCAGCAGGTAAAAGCCGCCGGCCGCCATTGCGGCCAGATAGCGTCGTTTCGGATCCGGGTGCGCGTCCGGCCCCATACAGATGGCGGCGGTAATTGCGGCGATGCAGACGGAAAAGCCTCCGAACGGCGCCAGCAGCAACGCGGTAAGCGCGGTCCAGCTAATCAGCGGCGAGGTGGGAACCTGATAGCCGGCGGCGCTGAGCGTGGCAATCCCCGGTGCATTCTGCGACGCCATGGTGACGATAAAGAACGGAACGCCGATCCCTAGCAGTGTAGAGAGACTGAACTGCGGCGCGATAAACTCGGGCGGTGCGATGGCGCCGTGTAACGGTATCGGCGCGATCGTGCCCTGCAGCGCGGCGACCGCCAGCCCGGCCAGCAGCGTCAGCACAATGGCGTAACGCGGCAGCAGACGGCGCGCCAGCAGATAAGTCAGACACATGGCGCCGGCCAGCGGCAGGTTGCTCTGCAGCGCGCCGAAGGCGTCCAGCCCGAAGCGCAGCAGAATGCCCGCCAGCATCGCGGCGCAGATCGACGGCGGAATAATATGCATCAGCCGGGCGAACAGTCCGGTGACGCCACACAACAGAATCAGCCCGGAGGCGAAGATAAACACGCCGATGGCTTCCGGCAGCGAGGTGCCGGGCAGGCTGGTCACCAGCAGCGCCGCGCCGGGGGTTGACCAGGCGGTGAGAATCGGCGTGCGGTAATACCATGACAGCCCTAGTGAACTGACGCCCATCGCCAGCCCGAGCATACTCAGCCAGCCGCCGATTTGCTGCGCGCTGGCGCCGGCGGCCGCGGCCGCCTGAAAGATAATCGCCGCCGAACTGGTATAGCCTACCAGTACGGCGACAAAGCCGGCGATCAATGCCGGCAGGAATATGCCGCTTGCCCGTTTCATCCTATCCCCTGGTGCTTGTGCGTTATAGCGCACGATTGCGCCGAGCATAGCACTGTGCGTTATAGCGCACAAGGCGCTATAATCGGCCCAGCAATGCGAGGAGAAATGATGCAACCAATGAGCGGCCATCTGGCGCAAACCCTGAAAGCACTGCGTCATCAGCGCGGTTGGAGCCTGAGCCAGGCTGCCGATCAAACCGGCGTCAGCAAGGCAATGCTGGGACAAATTGAGCGTGAGGAGTCCAGCCCGACGGTAGCAACGCTGTGGAAAATCGCCACCGGTTTTAACGTGGCGTTTTCCGCTTTTCTGGCGCCGTCATCGCCGCCTACGCCGACGCTGCACCGTCAGGGAGCGCTGCCGGCCTTTATGCAGGAGAACGCCGCCATGCGTGTGACGCCGCTGTTCCCGTTTGACGCGCAACTGGGCTTTGATATGTTCGCCATCGAGCTGGCGCCCGGCGCCTTCAGCGAATCGACGCCCCACGAGCCGGGGGTGATCGAACATGTGGTGGTGCTGAGCGGCGAGCTGGAGCTGGCGATCGACGATCGCTGGCACCGTCTGGCGGCCGGCGAGGCGATGCGCTTTCAGGCCGACCGTCCCCATGCCTACCGCAATAGCAGTGCGCAGGCGGTGCATATTCACGATCTGATCCATTACCCGCGTACTTAACCCGTTCGCCGCGTTTTGACAGCATGGCAGTGAATGGGTAGTTTGTTGATAATCACTCTCATTTGATTGTTTAACCGTGCCGGTTATGCCGCACAGCAAAAGGAGCTTGATGGTGCCGTTCGCTAATCGACGTCAATTTCTTAAACTCGGTGCACAAACCGCAGGAGCCGTTATCGCCATGACTTCACTGCCTAACAGTATCCGCCTTGCCATGGCGGGCGCACAGCCGCCCGCGGACGATCAGCTGTGGCTGGAACCCTTGCAGGGGAGCGAAGCGCTCAACTGGGTCAAACAGCAGAATCAGCGCACGCTGCAGCAGTTTGCGCAGGACAGCGCCTTTCCGCAGTTGGAAAAACAGGTACTGGATATTCTGAATAAAGAGACGCAGATCCCCTGGGTCACCAAATTTGGCGACTATTACTACAACTTCTGGCAGGACCAGAAAAATCCGCGCGGCCTGCTGCGGCGCGCCACGCTGGACGAGTACCGCAAGCCGCAGCCAGTCTGGGAAACGGTGCTGGATATCGATGCGCTGGGCAAAGCGGAAGGGAAAGAGTGGGTGTATCACGGTTCGCAGTCGCTGGAGCCAGAACATCGCTATTGCCTGATTAATCTGTCGCCGGACGGCGGTGATGCGGTAGAAGTGCGCGAGTTCGATTTACACAACAAACGTTTTGTCGAGCAGGGGTTCCGCCTGCCGGCGGCGAAAAGCGTGGTGTCCTGGGCCAGTGTCGACGAACTGTTCGTCGCCACCGATTTCGGCAGCGGCTCACTGACCCAGTCCGGCTACCCGCGTACGGTGAAGCGCTGGCGGCGGGGGACGCCGCTGGACAGCGCGGAAACGCTGTATCAGGCGCAGCCGGAGGATATGCGCGCCTATGCGTATCACGACGATACGCCCGGTTTTGAGCGCGATTATATCGTGCGCATGATCGACTTCTATCGGCAGGAAACCTTCTTGCTACATGCCAACGGCGAACAGCAGCGTATTGAGGTGCCGTCTGATGCGGAGATCAACAGCCACCGCGACTGGCTGCTGATTAAACCGAGAAGCGACTGGCAACTGGAGGGGCGGACTTATCCGGCCGGCGCACTGCTGGCAGCCAAATTCGACGACTATCTGGCCGGCAGGCGGAAGCTGGAAGTCCTGTTTACCCCCAGCGCCAACCAGGCGCTGAGCGGTTATAGTACGACGCGCGACCACCTGATCGTCGGCATTATGCAGGATGTGGCCAACCGCCTGGAGGTGCTGACGCCGCAGGGCGACAGCTGGCACTCCCGGCCGCTGGGCGTACCGGTCGAATTGAGCACCGTCGCCGCCGGCGGCATTGACAATAAGACCAATGATTACTTCCTGACGGTCAGCGGATTCCTGCAGCCGACGTCGCTGTATCTGGGCAGTCTGGACGATGAGGACGAACCTGAACTGCTGAAGCAGGCGCCGCAGGACTTTGCCGCCGATAAGTATCAGGTCAGCCAGCACTTTGCGACGTCGCAAGACGGCACGCGGGTGCCGTATTTCCAGGTGGCGCGTAAAGGGCTGCGGCTGGACGGCGATAACCCGACGCTGCTGTATGGTTACGGCGGCTTCGACGTTTCCTTGCTGCCGAGCTATCTGGGGGCGCGCGCGCCGACCTGGCTGGAGCGGGGCGGCGTGTATGTTATCGCCAATATTCGCGGCGGCGGCGAGTACGGCCCGGCCTGGCACCGGGCGGCGCTGAAGCAGAACCGCCATCGCGCCTATGAGGATTTTGCCGCCGTGGCGCAGGATTTGATGGACAGAAAAGTGACATCGTCACGCAGACTGGCGGCGCGCGGCGGCAGTAACGGCGGCCTGCTGGTCGGCAATATGCTGACGCACTATCCGCAGCTGTTCGGTTGTATCGTCTGTGAGGTGCCGCTGCTGGATATGCGGCGCTACACCAAGCTATCGGCCGGTGCGTCGTGGATTGCCGAATACGGCGACCCGGATAAGGCGCAGGAGTGGGAATATATCCGCACCTTCTCGCCGTACCATAACCTGAAGGCGGACGTTGCCTATCCACCGGTGCTGTTCCTGACCGCCACCAGCGACGACCGGGTCAATCCGGCCCATGCGCGTAAAATGGCGGCGCGTATGCAGCAGATGGGCTATCAGCAGGCGTACTTTTATGAAAATACCGCCGGCGGCCACAGCGCCGCGGCGGATAAGCAACAGTCGGCGTTTAACGCCGCGCTGGTCAGCGAGTTCCTCTGGCACAGCCTGAACGGCGCAGGCTAGGCGGTAGGGTAAACGACAGCATAAAAAAAGCCGGTCAGTTGACCGGCTTTTTTGTGCATCAGGAGCAATCAGTGGCTGGCGGAGGTCGCCGGCGCTTTCTGCGTGGCGTCCTCGGGGTTGTCCAGCGTCATGCGGTGCAGCTTCGGCGCGGTCAGCATCATCAGGATGGCGATCACCCCGGTCGCGATGCCGATCTGCAGGAAGACGTGGCTGTAAACCGCCAGTGAAGCGTGAGCGTCGTTAAGCTCGCCGGCCGGCGTTGCGGTCAGACCGGCCACTTTACCGGCGATCAGCGCGGCGGCGGCGGTGGTCAGGAACCAGGAGCCCATGATAAAGCCCATCAGACGCTGTGGCACCAGCTGCGCCACCATCGCCAGACCCAGGCCGGAAATCATCAGCTCGCCGATGCTCTGCAGCGCGTAGCTCAGAATCAGCCAGTTAACGGATACGATACCGGCGTCGTTAGCGAAGCTGGCGCCCCAAGGCAGCACCAGGAAAGCGCCGGAACACAGGATCATGCCGAAGGCGAATTTGTGCGGCATCGGCAGGCGGTCGCCCATTTTATTGTACAGGGCCGCCAGAATCGGGCTGGCCACCATGATCCAGAACGGGTTCAGCGCCTGATACTGTTCCGGTTCAAAAGGAATGCTCAGAATGCTGTGCTCCACGTTATGGATCGCAAAGAAGTTCAGCGAGGTCGGCATCTGGGCATACAGCACGAAGAACACCACCGCTTCCAGCATCAGCAGGAAGGCGACGATCATCTTGCGGCGCGCGGCGCCCTGCATGGTGAAGGTCTCTTTGGCGAACACCAGCACGATGCCGGCAGAGATAATCGCCAGCGCCCAGCGGGCGATCGTCTGGTTGTGCAGCAGCCAGGTGGAGATGGCGATCAGCGCCACGATGCCTACCAGCACCATCAGCAGCTTCGGCAGGTGCAGCGGCTTGAAGTCCGGCTTGGAGCCGTGCTGCTTCACCCACTTCTTGCACATCATAAAGTTGACCAGAGTGATCAGCATACCGACCACGCTCAGGGAGAAGGCGACGCTCCAGCCATATTTGGCCGCCAGCCACGGGGTAGCCAGCATCGACATAAAGGAACCGATGTTCACCGACATGTAATACATGGTGAAGGCGCCGTCCAGGCGCGGGTCATCTTTCTCATAGCAGGTGGACAGCAGCGAGGACGGGTTGGCCTTGAACAGGCCGCTGCCGACGGCGATGGCCGCCATACCGAGGTAAACCCAGAAAATATCGTGGCCGGAGTAGGCCACCATGGCATAACCGGCCGCCAGCACCAGCGCTCCCAGCACGATGACGCGTTTGGTGCCGAGCACTTTATCCCCCAGCCAGCCGCCGATGGCGACAAAGCCATAGACCAGGGCGCTGAACGAGGAGAACAGGGTGATGGAGTCGGCTTCGCTCAGGCCGAGCATCTTGACCAGATACACCGCCATGATGCCCTGCAGGCCGTAGTAGCCGAAGCGTTCCCAGAGTTCGATAGAGAAGATCAGGTAGAATGCTTTCGGCTGCTTAAAAGCATTAAGGCTGATGTCTTCCGGGTGTTTGTTGTTTGCTGTTGACACAAGTACCTCGATTTTTCACAACCCGTCATAAGTGACAGGAAAATACAAAAGGTGATGCCGAAAGCATCCTTCTGCGTTGTTATAAGATGGGATGACGGCGGTTAATGTTCACTATCTTTGTCAACCTGGCAAGCTCTTTGTCATATTCGGTTACATATAACGACGAGGCAGGGAAACAACTATGTTGCAAATGTTATGCAGAATTAACGTTTGAGTTTTTTTGATTTGCCGAGCTTTTGTTTTGTTTAAAAGATATCCAAGCCGCATCTAGTGATATGTTCTGCTATTTGGATTTTTTTTAGACCATATCAATGGGTGTGGGTGATAATCTGTTGCAATGTCATGCATATCGCTTGTTTTGCGGAATTATAGAAATCTCGCAAAACTTGTAGCCAAGTTGTGAATGCATTGTTTAATCTGAATCGTGATACAGGCCGCAATTTTATGCTAATTTTTCGCTTGAAATTAAGTGGAATATCAGATTCTGCGGAAATCCACGATCTTGCCGAGGTTAATGCTGCGCAATATCACATTTTTGATAAAAAAGAGGCGTCAATAGGGAGAGGCCGGACGTGGTATGCGCCCGGCGGCAGATCAGGCGTCTGGGTAGACTTTTTCTTTATATTCGCACAGGTCTTCAATCAGGCAGGAACCGCAGCGCGGCTTACGCGCGATGCAGGTATAGCGCCCGTGCAGAATCAGCCAGTGGTGGCAGTCGACCTTGAACGCGGCCGGCACCACCTTCAGCAGCTTCTCTTCAACCTGGTCGACATTTTTGCCCGGTGCGAAGCCGGTGCGGTTGCTGACGCGGAAAATATGGGTATCGACGGCGATGGTCGGCCAGCCGAAGGCGGTATTCAGCACCACGTTGGCGGTTTTACGGCCGACGCCGGGCAGTGCTTCCAGCGCCGCGCGATCTTCCGGCACCTCGCCGTCGTGCTGTTCCAGCAGAATGCGGCAGGTCTTAATCACATTCTCCGCCTTGCTGTTAAACAGGCCGATGGTCTTGATGTACTCTTTAACGCCGTCCACGCCCAACGCCAGCATGGCCGCCGGCGTATTGGCTACCGGATACAGCTTGGCGGTGGCCTTGTTGACGCTGACGTCGGTGGCCTGCGCCGACAGCAGCACGGCGATCAGCAACTCAAACGGCGTGCTGAATGTCAGCTCGGTGGTGGGGTGCGGGTTGTTGTCACGCAGCCGGGTCAGTATTTCCAGGCGTTTTTGTTTATTCATGAGGCTTTCTCTGGCTCTCCGTGCTCCGGCGCCGCGTCGGCGATTGCCTGCGCCTTGCGCGCTTTCATCTTCTCATCAATCACATATTTCGCCGCCAGCATCAGCCCGAGGCCGATAAAGGCGCCCGGCGGCAGCATCGCCAGCAGTAGCGGGCTGTCGAAATGCACCACTTCAATACGCAGCACCTTGGCCCAGTTGCCCAGCAGCATATCGGCGCCGTCAAACAGCGTCCCGTTGCCGATCAGCTCACGCATTGAACCGAGCACGAACATCGCGCCGGTGGCGCCCAGGCCGATAAACAGGCCGTCGATCAGCGCCAGGTTGACCGGTTTTCTGGCGGCGACCGCTTCGGCGCGGCCGACCACGATGCAGTTGGTGACGATCAGCGGAATAAAAATCCCCAGCGACTGGTACAGGCCGAAGGCATAGGCGTTGATCAACATCTGCACGATGCTGACCGCGGCGGCGATAATCATCACATAGATCGGGATGCGCACTTCACTCGGCACCAGCCGCCGCAGGGCGGAGATTGAGCCGTTGGTGATCATCAGCACCAGCGTGGTCGCCAGCCCGAGGCCGAGGGCGTTGGTGGCGGTGGAGGTCACCGCCAGCAGTGGGCACAGCCCCAGCAGCTGCACCAGCGCGGAGTTGTTCTTCCACAACCCCTGAATCATTAACTCTTTTGCTTCACTCATTGGCTGCTCCACAGGCAGGTAAGTGGTCAAGTTTAGTCGGCAGCGTCTCCATATACAGCGCGGTACGGCGCACGGCGTTGACTACCGCGCGCGGCGTGATGGTGGCGCCGGTGAACTGGTCAAACATACCGCCGTCCTTTTTCACCGCCCAGCGCTTATCATCCGGCCCTTCGATCTTCTGGTTGCTGAAGAAGGTGATCCAGTTGCTGAGGCGCAGCTCGATTTTATCACCCAGGCCCGGCGTTTCATGGTGTTCAACCACCCGGCTGCCGAAGACGGTGCCGCTGAAATCAGCGCCGACCAGCAGTTTTATCGCGCCGGAGTAGCCGTCCGGCGCAGTGGTTTCCAGCGCGGCGCCCACCGGTTTGGCCTGTTTGCGCGCCAGATACAGCCGGTGTGCGGCCGTGTCACCCAGCGCCGGATCGCTGACCAGATAGCACTCCGTCTGCATATCATTATCGTAATGTTCAGGCGGCAGCACCTGATCGAGCAGCGTTTTTTGCTGCAGCGCTGCCTGATGGGCGATGGTTTTCTGGGTTAACGCATTGACCACCGCGGTCATACCGGTGGTGGCTGCGGCGAACAAGGCCAGCGTGGTGCCATGCTTGCGCATTGATTTTAGCATGATGGCTCCTTAGCGATGGCCGTAAACACGCGGCTGCGTGTAGTGATCGATCAGCGGCACGGTGATATTGGCCAGCAGTACCGCGAAGGCCACGCCGTCCGGATAGCCGCCGTAAACGCGGATCAGCCAGACCAGCACGCCGATCAGCGCGCCGTAGATCAGGCGGCCTTTCGGCGTGGTGGAGGCGCTGACCGGATCGGTGGCGATAAAGAACGCGCCGAGCATGGTGGCGCCGGAGAACAGATGGATCAGCGGTGACGCCTGATGCGCCGGGTCAAGCTGCCAGGCGAGGGCAGAGCACAGCGCGATGGCGGCCAGCATGCTGAACGGAATCTGCCAGTGAATCAGCTTGCGTCCCAGCATAAACAGCCCGCCGGCGAGGAAACCGAGGTTCACCCACTGCCAGCCGATGCCGGCCAGCGCGCCGCCGAATATCGGCGTCTGCAGCACCTGTTCTACCGAATGGCCGCTGCGCAGGCCGGTTTTGAAGCCGTCCAGCGGCGTGGCCTGGCTGACGCCGTCAACGCCCAGTTGCAGCTGGTGTAGGGAGAGTCCCTGGCTGGTCTGGCCGCTGAAAATACTCAGCAGCACATCGTGAAACGGTAACCCTTCGGCGCGCAGCGCTTCCGGCGGCAGCCAACTGGTCATCTGTACCGGGAAGGAGATCAATAGTACCACGTAGCCGACCATCGCCGGGTTGAACGGGTTTTGTCCCAGGCCGCCGTACAGATGCTTGGCGATCACGATGGCGAACAGCGTGCCGATAACGGCCATCCACCACGGCGCCAGCGGCGGCAGGCTGATGCCGAGCAGCAGGGCGGTGAGCAGGGCAGAGTTGTCGGCCAGTCGGGCGCGCACCGGCTGTTTGCGCAATGCCAGCACGGTGCCTTCCGCCAGCAGGGCGGTGGCCATTGCCAGCGCCGTCTGTACGAGAGAACCATAGCCGAAGAACCAGATTTGCGCGCCCAGCCCCGGAATGCACGCCAGCATCACCCAGAGCATAATGCGGCTGGTACTCTGCTGATTGTGGGTAAAAGGGGAACTGGCGATATGTAAGCCTTTGGTGGCAGACTGTTTTACCGGCCTAAACTTCATAGAGTCACTACACCTGTTTGTCCCGCCATTATGACAGGATTACTTTATCAATAACTTGCCGTCAGTTTAATGTAAAAACAACGACTTAAATTCATATCCCGCAGGGCCGCCGAGTGTGGAGCGGTGCCTGCGCGCGGGTAAAATATGGGGGCTCTCAACGCGATGGCGTTGTCAGAAAGCCCGGTATCCGGCCGTGCGGCTTCCTGCCGAATGAACAGAACCGGCGTAGTTTACATTGAACAGCGCGCTATCACTATTATCTGTCACATTGTTTTTCATTTCTTTCGGCCGTATCCAGGGCTGAGGCCCTGTGCCGCCGAGGGCGTTGCACCGGGGAGGAGAATGCTTTACGCGATATTTCAGCGTGGATTTTAAAACCTGTTCCCAGCGCAAAAACGCCGCAGCAATGATCAGGACACGGGGCGTTTGGCCGCCATTTTTCGCATTATTCATGCCATACTGTGGTTTTATTCAGCAACGTTTTGCGTTAGCTTAATCCTAGACAATACGGGGGCGCAGTATAAAATCGCGCAGAACCTAATCCCACAATCCTAACATGTTATTTTGGGTACATTTTTTCGCACAAAATATCAACCATGATATAATGTATACAGGTTACTATCCCGAGTCTTACTAAGTTAGTGAATTGATAATAATGACGAATGAAGACATATTTTTTATTGAAGAGCTGATCGAGTGGGTTGAAATACATCTGGAAACACGCCCGAACCTGGATGAAGTGGCACGCATCTCCGGTTACTCCAAATGGCATCTGCAACGTAAATTCAAGCGCATCACCGGCATTCAGCTGGCGACCTATATCCGCTCGCGTATCCTGACCCGCGCGGCGGTGGCCCTGCGCATTACCCACCGCTCAATTATCGATATCTCTGACGAACTGGGCTTCGATTCACAACAAACGTTTACCCGCATGTTTAAACAGCGCTTTGGCACCACGCCAAACCGCTACCGTTCCATGGAAAAATGGGACGTAAAAAATCTGATGCCGCGCTTTAGCTTCGAGGCGCAGTATGACAAAGGCTACTACCCGGAAGTCAAACGGCTGACGCTGCCGGAAATGCAGCTGGTCGGTTTTTCACGCCAGCTGGATTTTGAAGAACAAGAGATTGAGCACGACTCCTGCATGGCGATGAAAGATGAAATCTTCAACGACTTTTTCAAGGGGCTGGACGTCGGCTGCCGCAAGGTTTACAGCATCTACTCCGCCCGGCTGCAACATGAGGGGCTTTGTTCTGGCATCCATTCGATGGCGGTCGAGGCGCAGCACCGTAAGGATATTGTGTCCGGTCATCATACCGACAATATTACGCTGCCGCCGCGGGAATATATCTCAATAACCCATAAGGGCTCGGCCAAAGAGTGCATCCAGTTTTTTGCCTACCTGAGCACTCATGTGATGCCGGGTTTGCGTCATGACGTGAAGGGCAGCGTGGAGATGGAGATTATCGAGATTAACGAATGGCAAATGGATGCTAAACTGCGTCAGATTGACGTTGACTATACCTACCTGATTTCTATCGACTAATTTCACACGCCGGCTGGCAATCCGTTTACTCAGGGTTGCGTACGCCGCGTGGGGAACCCCGCACCTTCACGATCTTTTCTCTACCCTCTATCTTGTGTATGCGACGAAGTAAAAACGCCTCGCGCTACGCGAGGCGTTTTGGTCAGGACTGTTTTTCCGTTTCTGCCTGCTGAGCGGCTTTTTTGGCCTTCACACGGGCGATGGCGGCAGCGACGGCGGCCTTGCGCGGATCGGCATCGCTATCCGCTGCGGCAGGGGCCGGCGTTTCAGCCGGTGCGACGTCCGGTTGCTGAGCGGCTTTTTTAGCCTTCACACGGGCGATAGCGGCGGCAACGGCGGCCTTGCGCGGATCGGCATCGCTGTCCGCTGCGGCAGGTGCCGGGGTTTCAACCGGTGTATCGTCGGCCTGCTGTGCAGCCTTCTTGGCCTTCACGCGGGCGATAGCGGCGGCAACGGCGGCCTTGCGCGGATCGGCATCGCTGTCCGCTGCGGCAGGCGCCGTGGTTTCAGCCGGCGCGCTGTCGGCCTGCTGTGCAGCCTTCTTGGCTTTGGCGCGGGCGATGGCGGCGGCAACGGCGGCCTTGCGCGGATCGACATCGCTGTCCGCTGCGGCAGGCGCCGGGGTTTCAGTCGGCTCATCCTCGGCCTGCTGTGCAGCCTTCTTGGCTTTGGCGCGGGCGATAGCGGCGGCAACGGCGGCCTTGCGCGGATCGGCATCGCTGTCCGCTGCGGCAGGCGCCGGGGTTTCAGCCGGTGCATCGTCGGCCTGCTGGGCGGCTTTCTTGGCTTTGGCGCGGGCGATAGCGGCAGCAACGGCGGCTTTGCGCGGATCGGCATCGCTGTCCGCTGCGGTAGGCGCCGGGGTTTCAGCCGGTGCATCGTCGGCCTGCTGTGCAGCCTTCTTGGCTTTGGCGCGGGCGATAGCGGCAGCAACGGCGGCCTTGCGCGGATCGGCATCGCTGTCCGCTGCGGCAGGCACCGGGGTTTCAGCCGGTGCATCGTCGGCCTGCTGGGCGGCTTTCTTGGCTTTTACCCGCGCCAACGCGGCGGCAACGGCAGCTTTACGCGGATCGTCAGTCTCAGCGGCGTCAACCGCAGGCACGTCAACCGTCTGCTGCTGCGCTTTGCGTTCCCGCGCCTGCGCTTTGCGCGCCTCGCGGGCGGCGATGGCGGCGCTGTTATCCGGCGTAGCGCCCGGTTGTACTTCACCGGTCGCCGCATCGTTTTTACTGCGTACGCGCGCCAGCGCCGCCTGAACGGCGCTTTGGTCGTTATCGGTCAACTTGACCGCCGCCTTCTTGTGGCGCTCTTCACGCGCCAGTTTCTCACGTTCCATACGCGCCTGTTTGGCTTCGTAGCGCGCTTTGGCTTCGGCGGCGCGCGCCGCTTCCTGATCGATCGCCTTGATTTCCGCCTTTTCCTGGCGGTAATACTGCACCAGCGGGATATTGCTCGGGCACACATAGGCGCAGGCCCCGCACTCGATACAGTCAAACAGATTATGCTGGCGCGCCTTGTCGTGCTCCTGGCCGCGACTGAACCAGTACAGCTGCTGTGGCAGCAGCCCGGCCGGGCAGGCGTCGACGCACAGTCCGCAGCGGATGCAGGACTGTTCCGGCTCCTGCGGCGCCATTTCATCCACGGTCGGCGCCAGCAGGCAGTTGCTGATTTTCACGATCGGCACGTTGAGCGCGGGCAGGGTGAAGCCCATCAGCGGGCCGCCCATCACCACCATCTGCTGGCTTTGCGGCCGGAAACCGGCGAATTTCAGCAGATGCTCCACCGGGGTGCCGATGCGCGCCCACAGGTTACCCGGCTGGCTCAGCGCCTCGCCGGTCAGCGTCACCACGCGTTCGATTAACGGTTCGCCGTCGACGATGGCGCGTTTAATGGCGAAGGCGGTGCCGACGTTCTGCATCAGCACGCCGATGGCGGAAGAGTGTTTGCCATGCGGCACTTCTTTGCCGGTCAGAATCTTGGTCAGCTGCTTGGCGCCGCCGGAAGGGTATTTGGTCGGGATCACCCGCAGACCGATGCCCGGATGCGCGCGTAGCGCTTCTTTAAGAGCGGCGATGGCCTCCGGTTTATTGTCTTCGATGCCGATCAGCGTGGTTTTAGGCTGCAGCAGATGACGCAGGATATCGGTGCCCTGCAGAATTTCTTCCGCGCACTCGCGCATCAGGCGGTCGTCGGCGGTGATATAAGGCTCGCACTCGGCGGCGTTGAGGATCAGCGTTTCGACGCCGTGGGCGCCGCCCTGCAGTTTGCTGGCGGTCGGGAAACCGGCGCCGCCCAGGCCGGCAATACCGGCCTGATGGATGCGCCGGAGCAGCTCGTCGGCGTCCAACTTGCGATAGTCGGCCGCCGGCTGACGTTCACACCAGCGGTCTTCGCCGTCAGGACGGATAATCACGCACAGTTCGGCCAGCCCGGACGGGTGGGCGGTGATATGCGGTTTGATGGCGATCACCGTGCCGGAGGTGGGGGCATGTACCGGCAGGGTACGGCCGCGGCCCATGGTCAGCGGCTGGCCTTTCAGTACGCTGTCGCCGGCCTGCACCAGCAGTTCGCCTTCCGGCCCCAGGTGCTGCTGCAGCGGGATGATAAAGGTGTCGGGCAGCGGTGCCGTGCGCAGCGGCGCGCCGCTGGACTGCGTCTTCATTTCAGGTGGATGGATCCCGCCGTCGAAATCCCAAATGCGATCTTTTTTAAAGGCGGTGAACAGATTAAACATGTTGCTCCACGTGAATGACTTGCACCGGGATGGTCTTCATATCCCATTTCCAATTGGCGGTGGTGGCGGCGACCGGGATCATTTCAATACAGTCGGTCGGGCACGGCGCGACGCACAGATCGCAGCCGGTGCACTGATCGGCAATAACGGTGTGCATGGCGCGGGTGGCGCCGACGATGGCGTCTACCGGGCAGGCCTGAATACATTTGGTGCAGCCGATGCAGTTGGCTTCATCGATAAACGCCACTTTACGCACCGGCTGGGCGACTTCCTCACCGCCGTCCAGCGGCTGAGGCTCGACGTTGAGCAGTTCGGCCAGTTTCAGCATAACCTGCTCGCCGCCCGGAGCGCATTTGTTGATCATCTCGCCGTTGGCGACCGCCTCGGCGTAGGGGCGGCAGCCGGGATAACCGCACTGGCCGCACTGGCTCTGCGGCAGGATCTCATCGATCTGCTCGGCAACCGGGTCTTCTTCCACCTCAAAACGGCGCGCGGCAAAACCGAGCACCACGCCAAACAGCAGCCCGAGGGCGCTTAATGCCGCAACGGCAATCCACAACGCGCTCATTAGAATTTCACCAGACCGGTAAAGCCCATAAAGGCCAGAGACATCAGCCCGGCGGTGATCAGCGCGATGGACGAACCGCGGAACGGCGCAGGTACATCGGCAACCGCCAGACGTTCACGGATGGCGGCGAACAGCACCATCACCAGCGAAAAGCCCGCCGCGGCGCTAAAGCCGTAGACGGCGGACTGCAGGAAGTTGTAGCCCAGGTTGATATTGAGCAGCGCCACGCCGAGCACCGCGCAGTTGGTGGTAATCAGCGGCAGGAAGATGCCTAACAGACGGTACAGCGCCGGGCTGGTTTTACGCACCACCATTTCGGTGAACTGCACCACCACGGCGATTACCAGGATAAACGCCAGCGTCCGCAGGTAAATCAGATCGAGCGGCACCAGAATAAAGGTGTTGATCACCCAGGAGCTGATAGACGCCATGGTCATTACAAAGGTGGTCGCCATGCCCATGCCGATGGCGCTCTCCAGCTTCTTGGAGACGCCCATAAACGGGCAGAGGCCAAGAAACTTCACCAGGACAAAGTTGTTCACCAGCACGGTGCCGACAAAAAGAAGCAGGTATTCGGTCATTGCAACGCCTAAAAAAAGAAAAGCCGCTTATTATCGGAAATCAGCGGTAGAACGACAACCTATGAATCGCAGGGATCATACCTTTTCGTTCTGTTTTGGTCAAAAAACGCACGAATTACCGTTCGAATCGTGCGTTTCCTGCTGAAATTATTCGGTAAAAGTCTGTTTCACCCGCTGCGAGCGACGCAGATAAGGGACAAAAATCGCCGCCATCAGCAGCGGCCAGCCCAGGCTGCGCACCGCCACTTCGTCGGGAATCGGCGCGAAGGCGAAGGATTTGATCGCCAGCAGCACGGTGATCAGCAGCCACACCAGAAACAGTTTGGGAAAGCGGTGCGAACGGTGGCAGAACAGCCACAGCAGCCACAGGGTAAAGACCCACATTGCCAGCGTTGTCAGCACGGAAAAGTACCACTGCAGCGTGAAGGCCTGCGCGTTGGTCAGCAGATATTCGCGCGACTCTGGGGTGATAATCGCCATCGCGTACAGCGCCAGCATCAGGGTGGCGCTGAGCAGGGTGACGATCAGATAGGCCATGGGGGCCAACAGCCAACCGCCAATGCGATTGTATTCAGCGTGGGACATAAACGGCTTCCTGGATAACGGGTTAAGGCAAACTGCGGCATAGAGTAGCGGGTAATGCCCACGCCGTCATCCCCATGCGTGCGGTGTTGAGGCGGAAAGCATTGCCGTGCGTCGACGGCAATGCTTATTCCGTTACGGAAACCGTCTTTGCTGCAGGCTTCAGGCCTGGCGGCTCTCCTCCCGCAGCGTTACCGGGCTTTCCTGCACCGTCGGCGTATTGGAGCGCAGCGCGCGGCGGATCACGAAGAAGGCCGAAATCAGCATGGTGACGGCAACCAGCATAAAGAACCCGCAGAGCGCGGCGTTAATCTGGTTGCTGAACACGATGGTCTGCATATCCTGCAGCGTTTTGGCCGGCGCGATAATCTCGCCGTGCTCGATGCCGGCAGAGAACTTGTTTGCCTGCGCCAGGAAGCCGATGCTTGGCTTTTCATGGAAAATCTTCTGCCAGCCGGCGGTCATCGAAGTGACGAACAGCCAGACGGTGGGCACGATGGTGACCCAGGCGTAGCGCTGCTTCTTCATTTTGAACAGCACCACGGTGCCGAGGATCAGCGCCATCGAGGCCAGCATCTGGTTGCCGATGCCGAACAGCGGCCACAGGGTGTTGATGCCGCCGAGCGGGTCGATCACCCCCTGATAGACGAAGAACCCCCAGCCGGCCACCGCTACGGTGGTGCCGGCCAGGTTGCCGAACCAGGAGCGGTTATTCGCCAGACGCGGAACCGCCACGCCCACCAGATCCTGCACCATAAAGCGGCAGGCGCGGGTGCCGGCGTCGACGGCGGTCAGAATAAACAGCGCCTCGAACAGAATGGCGAAGTGGTACCAGAAGGCCATCATCGCGCGGCTGTTGAACACCTCGCTGATAATATGCGCCATGCCGACGGCAAAGGTCGGCGCGCCGCCGGCGCGCGACAGCACCGAGTTTTCGCCCACTTCCCGGGCGATCAGCGACAGCGTTTCCGGCGTTACCACAAAGCCCCAGCCGTTGATCACCTGCGACGCGTTTTCCACCGTGGTGCCGATCAGCGCCGCCGGCGAGTTCATGGCGAAGTAGACGCCGGGGTCCAGCACCGAGGCGCAGATCAGCGCCATAATGGCGACGAAGGACTCCATCAGCATCGCGCCGTAGCCGATAAAGCGCATGTGGCTTTCGCGCTCCACCAGTTTCGGCGTGGTGCCGCTGGATACCAGCGCATGGAAGCCGGAAATGGCGCCGCAGGCGATGGTGATAAACAGGAACGGGAACAGCGCGCCGGAGAACACCGGGCCGCTGCCGTCAATAAAGCGCGATACCGCCGGCATTTTCAGCTCCGGCATGGCGAACACGATGCCCACCGCCAAACCGATAATGACGCCGATCTTCATAAAGGTCGACAGATAGTCGCGTGGCGCCAGCAGCAGCCAGACCGGTAGCACCGACGCGACAAAGCCGTAAATCACCAGCACCCAGGTCAGCGTGGTGCCGTGCAGGGTAAAGAACGGCCCCCAGTAAGGGTGCTGCGCCACGTTGCCGCCGTAGATAATCGCCAGCAGCATCAGTACAAAGCCGATCAGCGAGATTTCGGCGATTTTACCGGGGCGAATAAAGCGCATGTAAATGCCCATAAACAGCGCGATAGGAATGGTTGCGGCGATGGTGAACAGCCCCCACGGGCTGTCCGCCAGCGCTTTGACCACCACCAGCGCCAGCGCCGACAGGATAATAATCATCACGCCCAGCGCCCCGAGCATGGTTATCACCCCGGCGAAGGCCCCCAGTTCCTGTTTGGCCATTTCCCCCAGCGAACGGCCGTCGCGGCGGGTTGAGATAAACAGCACCAGAAAATCCTGCACCGCGCCGGCCAGCATCACGCCGATCAGGATCCAGATGGTGCCGGGCAGGAAGCCCATCTGTGCGGCCAGTATCGGCCCCACCAGCGGGCCGGCGCCGGCGATGGCGGCAAAGTGGTGGCCGAACAGCACCCACTTGTTGGTGGGCACGTAATCCAGGCCGTCATTGTGCCGTTCGGCGGGCGTCAGCCGGCGGTCATCCAGTTCAAACACCTTTTTGGCGATAAACAGGCTGTAGAAGCGATAGGCGATGCTGTAACAGGCGACGGACGCCACCACCAGCCAGACTGCATTGACGTGTTCGCCGCGGCTGAGCGCCAGCATGGCAAACGCGCCGGCTCCGACCAACGCCACCACCAGCCAGATAATTCCGGACTTGACGTTCTTCATGGTAAACAACTCCTTGCTGTGCAGGAAACGAACAGAGATGTTGGTATAAGTAATGAATAACAGCTTAAAAATAGGAGTTTTAGACGGGAAGAGAAGCCGGGCGGCGAAGAAATGTGAGGCTAGTATTGTTTTATTGTAAAAACAATGTGATGAAATGACGTGAAAGCACGGCGATATCGGCGGCGGCCAATAAAAAGGCCGGGCAGTCAGCCCGGCCTCGGTATTGTCGGCCTCCCAACGCGGGGAGCGCGGAGGGTTACGCCGCCGGTTTGGCGATCACGTTGCGGGTTTCCATGCGCACTTCCGCGATGTTGACCTGCAGCGTATCGCTCTGGCGGTAAACCACTTCGCCTTTCACCTGCACGGTGCCGGTGTCCTGGCTGCACACCAGCTCATCGCGCACCGCATGGATAAACGGCGCCGGGATAAAGGCGACGGCGCCGTTATCCAGCAGGCGTACGCGCAGGCCGCCACGCGTCACATCGATGATCTCCGCATTGAAACGGGTATCGGTGCCGGCTTTGTTCTGCAGGAAGCGGGCGTACAGCCAGTCGCCGACGTCGCGTTCTGCCATGCGGTTGGCGCGACGGCGCTCCGCCAGCTGCAACGTCATGGCATCCTGCGGTTTCTCCGCCGGTTGTTCGCTGATGATCGCTTTCAGCAGGCGGTGGTTGACCATATCGCCGTATTTACGGATCGGTGAGGTCCAGGTGGCGTAGGCTTCCAGCCCCAGGCCAAAGTGCGGGCCGGGTTCGGTGCTGATTTCCGCAAAGGTCTGGAAACGGCGGATGCGGCTGTCGAGGAACTGGGTCGGCTGAGCGTCCAGATGGCGTCGCAGTTCGCAGAACCCGTCCAGCGTCAGCAGCTTCTCGGCGTCGGCTTCAACGCCGTTGGCCTGCAGCACGGTGACGGCCTGTTCAACCAGCGCCGGGTCGAAGCCGTTATGCACGTTGTAGATGCCGAAGCCCAGACGGTCGCGCAGTACGATGGCGGCGCAGACGTTGGCGGCGATCATGCACTCTTCAACGATGCGGTTGGCGATGCGGCGATGCTCGGTGATGATATCCAGCACCTCGCCTTGCTCGCCCAGCACGAAGCGGTAATCCGGTCGATCCTTGAATACCAGCGCATGCTGGTGACGCCAAGAGCTGCGTGCGGCGCAGACGCGCTGAAGCAGGGTGATCTGCTGGGCGATGGCGTCGCTTGGCGGCTGCCAGTCGCCGACGCCTTCCAGCCAGTCGGAAACTTCGTCGTACACCAGCTTGGCTTTTGATTCGATCTCGGCGGCGAAGAAGTGAATATCGTCGCCGAGGGCGCCGTCGGCGGCGATGGTGACGCGGCAGGCCAGCACCGGACGGCGCTCATTGGCGCGCAGCGAGCACAGGTTGTCGGACAGGTCGCGCGGCAGCATCGGGATATTGAAGCCCGGCAGGTAGTTGGTAAAGGCGCGCACGCGGGCGATGTCGTCCAGCGCGCTGCCTTCATCGACGAAGGCGGTCGGATCGGCGATGGCGATGGTCAGCTGCAGCGTACCGTCGGCGTTCTCCTGCACCAGCAGGGCGTCGTCCATATCTTCGGTGCTGGCGCTGTCGATGGTGACAAAATCCAGCGCGGTCAGATCTGCACGCTGCAGAGCGTCGCTCGGCGCGTGGGTTTCCGCCATCTCCGGCGCTTCTTTCTCCAGATTGTGGCGCGCCAGCGTCACCCACCACGGCACGAAGTGGTCATCGGCGTGGGTGATGTACTGCGTCAGTTCGGCGTAAAACGTGCGGTCGCCCTTGAGCGGGTGACGACGCATCTCGGCCACCGCCCAGTCACCGGCCTGGAAGTCGTGGCTCAGGCCGCGCGCGGGGCGGCACTGGATGGCGTCTTTCAGCAACGGATGGTCCGGCACGATAGACAGGCGATCGTCTTTTTTCTGCACCCGGCCGACAAAGCGCGTCAGGAACGGCTCGACCAGCGAGTCCGGCTCCGCGATTTCGCGCTCTTTTTCCGTATGCAGCGTGGCGACGATGCGATCCCCGTGCATGACTTTTTTCATGTGCGGCGGTGGGATGAAATAGCTTTTTTGACCGTCTACCTCAAGAAAGCCAAAGCCTTTCTCAGTCCCTTTTACTACGCCTTCAACGCGCGGGGTCTGAGAGTGAAGTTGCTGTTTAAGCTGCGCCAGCAGCGGGTTATCTTGAAACATATCGTCCAGTGAATGGGTTGTGAGTGGCAAGATTTGCGGCTGACAGTTTTACGCGAATCACCCGCTGCGGGCAAGCCTGACGTCGCGCTTTTCCCGGCGAGGCGGACTATTTTTGGTCATTCTGCGGGCAGGGGGCGGAAAAGCGTCCCGACGAGCGGCCGGGACGGCGGGGCGATTACGCCTGCAGCGGCGTCGGCTGCAGGATCTCAATCCAGTAATCGTCCGGATCCTTGATGAACGCCACGTAGTTCATACGCCCTTCGTGCAGGCGCTTCTGGAAGGTGACGCCCATCTGTTCAAAGCGTTCACAGGCGGCGCGTACGTCCGGCACGGTGACGCACAGGTGGCCGAAGCCGCGCGGTTCGCTGTTGCCGTTATGGTACTGGAAATCCGGCTGATTTTCCGTGCCGTGGTTGTGCGTCAGCTCCAGGATGCCCGGCTGGCTCAGCGCCCACTGCTTGCGCTGCTCGTCATCCTGCGGGATCTGGTCGCGCGGGACGCGGGCCAGATACACGATGGTAAACGCCGCCTCGGCAAAGTCTTCTTTATATACCGGCGTAAAGCCCAGCACGCGGGTATAGAAGTCCAGCGCCTTGCTCAGATCTTTTACGCGGATCATGGTGTGGTTAAACACATAACCACCGGTAACGCTTTCCGGCTGGTCGGCGACGCCCGGCAGGTTTAATAACTCGTTCAGAGGCATAATTTTTCTCCTTGATGCTTTATCTGTAACGCTGTGCTGAGTATACCCTGTCTTGCAGGAAGCGTGTGGCGGGCGGCAACATCCGGCAACGTCTGATAACAACCGGAATGGATTTTAAAGCCGGCGCGCCGTTTTTTTCGCCAAAACGTGACGGCGCGGCTTGCGGGCGGCAAGGTTTATTACCGGATCGGCATAACACATACAAATGGTTGCACTCTGTTATCTGCTGTAAAAGACTGGTGATTCCGCTGCCGCGCCGTTTGGTGCAGTCTAGCCCGCCTAAAACAGAGAAATATGAAGAGGATATCGTCGTGAAGCCTAGTGTATTGGCCGTTGTATGTGGAATGTTACTGCCGCTGGCAGCCCAGGCGGCAGCAACGCCGGCGCAGGTTCCTGCGCTGACCCCGCCGCCAATCGATGCGGCTTCGTACGTATTGATGGATTATACCACCGGCCAGATTTTGGCGCAGGATCATGCTGACGAGCGGCGCAATCCCGCCAGCCTGACTAAACTGATGACCGGCCTGGTGGTCGACCACGCTCTCGATCAGCACAAAATTGGGCTGGATGACGTGGTGACGGTGGGCCAGGACGCCTGGGGCGCCGGCAACCCGGTATTTAAAGGGTCCTCGCTGATGTTCTTAAAGCCAGGTGACAGGGTCACGGTGCGCGATCTCAGCCGTGGCATTATCATTGACTCCGGCAATGACGCCTGCGTGGCGATGGCCGATTACGTGGCCGGCAGTCAGGCGGCTTTCGTACAGTTGATGAACCAGAAAGCGGCGCAGCTCGGGCTGAAAAACACCCACTTTGAAACGGTGCACGGCCTGGATGCGCCGGGTCAGTTCACTACCGCCGGGGATTTGGCGCAGATATCGCGGGCGATCATCATGAGCGAACCGGCGGAATATCATATGTACAGCGAAAAATCGCTGACCTGGAACGGCATCACGCAGCAGAACCGCAACGGCCTGCTGTGGGATAAAACGCTGCACGTTGACGGCCTGAAAACCGGCCATACGGCGTCGGCGGGCTTTAACATTATTGCCTCCGCCACCGAAGGCAACCGCCGTATGATTGCCGTGGTGATGGGCGGTAAAAGCTCGAAAGGGCGTGAAGAGCAGGCGCGTAAACTGCTGACCTGGGGGCTGCGCGACTTTGACACCGTGCAGGTGTTCAAGGCCGGCGCCGCACTGGGCAATGAGACGGTCTGGTACGGCGATAAGTCGCAGGTGCAGGTCGGCGTCCAGCAGGATCACGCGCTCAGTCTGCCGAAGGGCGAGGTGCAGAAGCTTAAGGCGCAGTACGTGCTGAACGGCAAACGGCTGGAAGCGCCGCTGAAGGCGGGCCAGACCGTCGGCGAAGTACGCATCAGCGACGACGGTAAACTGCTGGAAACGCTGCCGCTGGTGGCGCTGCAGCCGGTTAATCAGGGCGGGATCTTCTCGCGGCTGGTGGACTACATAAAACTCAAAGTATAACTATTCCCTCCGGGCCCGGCCGACGCCGCACGGGCCCGCTTTTTGCTGCTTAATGATATACTTGGTTTAGATGTCATCATCCGAGCGAATTAATGGATATTAAGCAACTGATTTATCTGTGTAATCTTGAGCGCGAACGCCATTTCGGCCGGGCGGCGGAAGCCAGTTTCGTCAGCCAGCCGACGCTATCTATGCGGTTGAAAAACCTGGAGAAAGAATTGGGCGTGGCGTTGATCAACCGCGGCAATAATTTTGAAGGCTTTACCGCAGAGGGCGAACGCGTGCTGGCCTGGGCGCGGGAAATCGTCTCGGTGTATCAGGGGCTGAAGCTGGAGGTGGAATCGCTCAAGCACGGGCTGAACGGAACGCTGGTGATTGGTGCGGTGCCGCAGTGCAGCATCATGCTGGCGCAGTTGCTGAAGTCGGTCAGCGCCAAATTTCCCCGGCTGGATTTCCGCGTTTCGGTACTCAGCGCCGATCAGCTGCTGGAGGCCCTGACCGCCCATACGGTAGACATCGGCATCGGTTTTTTCGAGCTGCAGACGCTGCACGAGCTGCATTTCCAGTCGCAGCCGCTGGAGGACAGCGGCGTCGATCTGCTGTTTCATTCGCAGCACTTTCCGCAGCTGGTCGGCGATACGCCGCTGACGCTGCGTGAGGTCGCCGACTTGCCGCTGTGCCTGGCGGAACCGTCGCGCTATTTCCGCCGCTATATCGATCAGAACTTCCGCGACGCCGGGTTAACGCTGCATACGCGGCTGGAAAGCAGCTCGCTGCTGCAACTGCTGCAGGGGATTTTCGTCGGTTTAGGCTGTGGCATCTTTCCGCGCGGCAATTTACTGCCGGAAATGACGCCGCAGCTGCAGCGCCGTTCGATCGCGATAGCGCCGATGACGCGCCACGCGGCGGTGGTGGTGGCCGAGCCGGGCCGGGCGACGCCGCTGGCCCAGCATTTCTTTGACGCGGCCCAAAGTTGGCTGCTGCAGTAAATTACTCTTCGTCTTCCGTGCCGATGCTGAGCGTATCGCCCAGGCTATAGCGCAGACGGTTCTCCCAGGCATACAGCGCGCTGGTCAGTATCAGATCCAGCGCCTGCGCCTGCGTTGCACCCTGCTGAAACAGCGGTTGTACGCTGTGCGGCGTAAACTTTTCCGGGCTGCGGGTTAGCGCGCTGCCGATCTGAATCACCGCCTTTTGCCGGGGATCCGCCGCAAGCTGATAGCCGGCGTCGATGCTGTCGCACAGGGCGTGCACCAGCGGCGGGTTGTGCAGATCGGCGGCGACGCTGGCGGCGCAATAGCGGCTGCCGTTGATGCGTGAGGTGCAGAGCGCCGCCAGCGCCATCAGTCGACGGCTCGTTTCATCATTACTGCCATGAATACCGTTAAATACGCCGTTGCGTTCACGCAGGGCGGCGGCATCATGGGCCAGCAGCAGGTAGTAATCCTCACTTCGCGCGTCCGGATGGCTCTGATCCAGCACGTCCAGCTGTTCGGCCGCCGCCTCTTCGGGTTGCAGCAGCGTCAGGCGTGACCGCCAGAGCGGCGGGCGTTCATCAAGGCGCAGCGCCTCGGCGTCCTGCTGGGTGGTGAAGCCTGGTGCCACCGCAGCGGGCCGGCCCGCCAGCGCGGCGATGCCGGCGACTACCCGTGCCTGATAGCTGACAAAACCGATAATCTGCACGAAGGAGACGATATCCGCTACGCTCAGGCCGACATCACTCAACTGCTGCAGCGCCTTACGACAGATCAGCGTGGGCTGGGTGGCAAGCTGGCGGGCGTATTGGGTGATTTGCGCTAAGCGGATATTACTTTCACGGGAGGCGTCGGGGCTGTCGAGCGGGGCGAGGCGGGCGGCGTAGTGGCTACACAGCGACTGCACGCCGGTAACCTGCGCCACCGTCAGCGCGGTACAGAGGCGATCGTATGGTGACAACGTCACGTGGCGCGACAGCGCGACCTGCTCGGGAAACAGTACGCTGCAGCACGCCAGCGAGGCGCTGAAGAGCGGCGCCCGGGCGATCAGCGCCTGATTCAATGCCGGGTCGGCAAACTCGCCCAGTCCCAGCAAAAAGCGGTCGCGGATCAGGGCGGCCCGCGGCTCTAACGGCATATCGCCGCGTACGCTGCACTGGGTTTCATGATACCACTGGCTATGATATTGGCGCTGTTGTTCCCTGAGGCGTGGACTCGTCATCAGTGAGATATCCTGTTGTTTAATCAACTCAACGTAGGGATATCTTCACTGATTCGAATAGCGAGATAAAATAATGTTACGTGCTAATCAATAACTGAAGGGAATAAAATATAATGATATATCACAAAAATGTAATTTGTATTTGCGCCTGACGGGTAACGGCCCGCCGCGCAGGCACGGCCTCCGGGCGGCGCCGACACCGCCCGGAAGTTGATGTCAGAAGCGGCCTCCGCCGTCGCGCCGCCAGGCGTCGGCGGTCAGGGCTTCGCCAAAGTGGCTGGCGATCAGCCGCTTGGTCAGTTCATGCAGCGGCGCCGCCAGCACCTCGGCGGTGCTGCCGCGCTCGACGATTTCCCCTTCATGCATCACCAGCACCTGATCGCTGATGTGTTTCATCATTCCCAAATGCTGGGTGACATAGATATAGGAGATGCCGTGCTTCTCCTGTAGTTCCAGCATCAGGTTGATGATTTGCGAGCGCATCGACATATCCAGCGAGGCCAGGGCCTCATCGGCGACGATCACCTTTGGCTGCAGAATCAGCGCCCTTGCCAGCGCTACGCGCTGTTTCTGGCCGGAGGCCAGCATATGCGGGTAGTAATAGGCGTGGTCCGGCAGCATGCCGACCTGGCGCAGCGTCTGGTTAATGCGCCGCTCGCGCTCCTCAGGCTCCAGATCGGTGTTCAGGCGCAGCGGGGCGTCCAGAATCTGCCCGATGCGCTGACGCGGATTGAGCGAGGTGCTGGGGTCCTGAAAAATCATGCGGATACGCTGGCTACGGTAGCGGTAGTCGCCGTAGTTCAGCGGATGGTCGTCGATCAACAGTTCGCCGGCGCTGGGTTCGACCATGCCGGAAAGCATCTTCGCCAGCGTTGACTTGCCTGAACCGTTCTCGCCGATAATCGCCAGCGTCTGGCGTTCGCGCAGGGTAAAACTCACCGACTTGACCGCTTCGACGTGCTGACGACGGAACAGACCGCTGCGGTAGCGGTAGGTTTTGCTCAGGTTGCGCACTTCCAATAGCGTTTCCATCTCACTGTTCCTCCATATTGAGCGGGAAGTGGCAGGCGAACAGGTGATTCTTCACCGCACGCAGGCGCGGGGTTTCGATGCATTTCTTCTGCGCGTAAGGGCAGCGCGGCCCCAGCCGGCAGCCGATAGGCAAATGTTCCAGTGACGGGATCGCCCCCGGCAGGGTATTGAGCCGGCTTTTATGCGGCAGCGAACGGCCGAAGTCCGGCATGGCGCGGATCAGCGCCTGGGTGTACGGATGATGCGGTGCCGCCAGCAACTCCTCGCAGCGGGCGCTTTCCACCGTCTGGCCGCAGTAAAGTACGTTCACCCGGTCAGCCCATTTGCTCATCATCTGCAAGTCATGGCTGATCAGCAAAATGGTGGTGTTGTTGTTTTGATTCAGCCGCGCCAGCAGGCGGAAAATCTGCGCCTGGGTGGTGGGCTCCATCGCATTGGTCGGCTCATCGGCGATCAGCAGACGCGGCTGGTTGGCCAGCGCGATGGCGATCATCACTTTTTGACATTCCCCTTCGGTGAGCTCATAGGGGAAACTGCCCATAATATCGTTGTGATCTTTAATACCGACGCGGTGCAGCAGCTCAATCGCCCGGCGACGCCGCCAGTTGAAGCGCTGCCACCAGTGGCCTTTATAGGTCCAGCCAGGGATAGCCTGCGCCAGCTGCCGGCCGATGCTTTCGGACGGATCGAGACAGGATTGCGGCTCCTGGAAAATCATGGAGACGTTGTGGCCCACCAGCTTGCGGCGCTCGCGCGGCGTCAGCTGCAGCAGGTCGATGTCGTCAAAGCGCAGACGGTCGGCGGTGACGCGCCAGTTATCTTTGGTGACGCCGCAGATCGCCTTGGCGATCAGGCTTTTGCCGGAGCCGGATTCACCCACCAGCCCGCGTACTTCGCCTTCGCTCAGCGTCATGCTGACGCGGTCTACCGCCTTGACCGGTCCGTCGGCGGTCATAAATTCAATCGTCAGATTGCGGATATCGAGCAACGGCATTATTCCACTCCCGCATTAATGGCGCGGCGCATGCCGTCACCCAACAGGTTGATCAGCAACACGCTGATCAGAATGGCGGCGCCGGGCAGCATCACCGCCCAGGGCGCGACATATACCAGCTCCAGCGAATCGCCGAGCATGGCGCCCCATTCCGGCGACGGCAGCTGCGCGCCGAGGTCGAGAAAGCCGAGCGCGGCGATATCGAGGATCGCCATCGACAGCGCGCGGGTGAACTCGGTCACCAGCACTGCGGCGATATTGGGCAGCACCGCATACCACAGGATCTGCAGGGTTGAGGCGCCGTCCAGCCGCGCCGCCACCACATACTCTTTTTCCAGCTCGTCATGCACCGCGCTGTAAATGGTGCGCACTATGCGCGGCAACAGCGCCAGCCACACCGCCAGCATGGCGTGCTCCAGTTTCGGGCCGATAAACGCCACCACCACGATCGCCAGCAGCAGCGACGGGATAGACAGCAGGGTATCGAGAATATGGTTCAGCACCGCCGAGCGCAGGCCGTGGGTCACGCCGGCCAGCACGCCGAGGATCACGCCGAAGAAGGCGGCGCCCAGCGTCACCACCAGCGCCGAGCCGAAGGTGGCGGCGGTGCCGGTCAGCAGCCGGCTCAGCAGATCGCGCCCCAGATCGTCGGTGCCGAGGAAGAACGACACGTTGCCGTAGCGCGACCAGGAAGGCGGCAGCAGCTGGTAGCCGAGGAACTGCTGGTCGAGAGCATAGGGCGCCAGCAGACTGCCGAACAGCGACAGCAGCACCAGCGCAATCACGCCGTAAAAACCGATCATCGCCAGCGCGTCGCCGTAAAATATCCGCCAGGTATAGCGCAGCGGGCTCGGCATTTTCTTTTCGCGGTATACGTTATCGAAGAGCATACCATTCCTTATGTTTCAATGGGTTGGTTGCCGCACCCAGGATATCGGCCAGCACGTTGATGGTGATGACCAGCGAACCGACCAGCATCACGCCGGCGGAAATGGCGGCGTAGTCCTGCTGGCGAATGGCGTTAATCAGCCAGCGTCCCAGACCCGGCCAGCTGAAGACCACTTCGGTGATCATCGCCAGCGTCAGCATGGTGGAGAACTGCAGCCCCAGCTTCGGGATGATCGGCGGCAGCGCGTTGTGCAGCACGTGACGGCGGATAATGGTAAAGCGCGACAGGCCGCGGGTGGCCGCCGCCTTGATATAGTTCTGGCTGAACACCTCGTCGGTGCTGATGCGCATCAGCCGCACCACTTCGGTGGTCGGCGCCACCGCCAGCGCGGCGATCGGCAAAATCATATGGCGCAGCGCGCTGGCGATCATTTCGCTGCGGTACGGCGAATCGGACAGCCAGGCGTCGACCAGTGCAAAGCCGGTGACCGGCTGCACCTGATACAGCAGATCGAAACGGCCGGAAACCGGCAGCCAGCCCAGATGCAGCGAGAAGAACAGCATCAGCAGCAGCGCCAGCCAGAATACCGGAATGGAGAAGCCCAGCAGCGCAAAGGTGCTGATGGCGGTGTCCTGCCATTTGCCGCGCATCACGCCGGCGATAATGCCAAGCGGGATACCGATAAACAGCGCCAGGGCAAAGGCCAGAATGCACAGCTCCATGGTGGCCGGGAACACCTCACGCAGCTGTTCGTCAATCGGCTGGCCGTTAATGCTGGACACGCCGAAATCCCAGTGCAGCAGACTGGTGAAATAAAATTGGTAGGCATCCCACAGCCCGGCGCCGCTGAGCGGCGCGTGCGGCGTGAAGTAGCTCAGGCTGAAGCCTACCAGCGTCAGGAAAAACAGGGTGATAATCAGCAGCAGGCAGCGGCGCAGAGTAAAGATAATCACGGTTTTTCTCCCTCCGCCGTTTCACGATACACGCCGGCGAATGATGCGTTGCCGAAGGGGCTGAGCACCAGTCCCTTGATGTCATAACGGTAGGCCTGCAGACGCAGCGATGACGCCAGCGGCAGCACCGGCAGCTGCTGCTCCAGAATTTTTTGCGCCTGACGGTAGCTGTCAATGCGCTGCGCCAGCTGCTGCGACAGCAGGGCGTTTTGCAGCGTTTCATCAAAACCGGGGTCGCACCAGTGAGCATAGTTGGTTTGCGAGCGAATTGCCGCGCAGCTCAGCAGCGGCCGGAAGAAGCTGTCCGGGTCGTTACTGTCGGTGGCCCAGCCGGTCAGGGTGAGGTCGTGATTCATCTCCATCAGCCGCGCCTCCTGGAAGCGGCCCTCCACCGGCACGATGGTGACGTGCACGCCGATCTGGCCCAGATCGGCCTGGATCAGTTCGGCGGTTTTCAGCGGGCTGGGGTTATAGGACTGCGAGGCAGTCGGCACCCACAGCTTCAGCTGCAGATTGTCGATGCCGGCCTCTTTCAGCATGCGGCGCGCCTGCTGCGGGTCGTAGGCGGTGACGTGCGCGTCATTGTCATACGCCCAGGAGGCGCGCGGCAGAATCGACGCGGCGGTCTCGGCGGTGCCGTAGTAAATCGACTGCATCAGACGCTGGTTGTTGATCGCCAGCGAGATGGCCTGACGCACCTTCAGGTTATTGAACGGCGGTTTGCGGGTGTTGAAGGCCAGATAGGCGATGTTCATCCCCGGCCGCAGCGTCAGACGCAGGCGCGGATCGTCGCGCAGAATGGAAAGCTGGCTGGCGGCCGGATAGGCCAGTACGTCGCATTCGCCGGTCAGCAGTTTCGACAGGCGACCGGTGCCGCCGGCGCCCAGGTCAATCACCACCTGCGCCATACGCGGTTCGCCTTTCCAGTAGGCCTGGTTGCGCGCCAGGCGGATATATTGCCCGGAGCGGTATTCATTGAGCAGGAAAGGCCCGGTGCCTACCGGCTCGCGGTCTATCATCTGCTGGTCGCCGGCCTTGCTCAGGTTGTCGGCATACTCTGCCGACAGCACCGGTGCATAGTGGGTAGCCAGATGCCACAGGAACGAGGCGTCCGGCGCCTGCAGGCGGATCTCGACGGTGTAGTTGTCGAGCTTTTTCACGCTTTGCACCGAATCAGAAAACTGCAGGCTGTCGAAGTAAGGATACTCGCCACCGTTGACGTCGTGATACGGATGCTTGTGGTTAAACACCCGCTCAAAGCTGAATACCACATCGTCGGCGTTCATTTTACGCGTTGGCGTAAACCAGGCGGTGTGCTGGAACGGCACGTCTTTACGCAGGTGGAAACGATAGGTAGCGCCGTTGTCCAGCACCTCCCAGCGCTGCGCCAGCTCTGGAATCAGCCGGTAGGTATAGGGGTCAACATCCAGCAGGCGATCGTACAGCTGCGCCGCCAGCGTATCGACCGTCAGGCCGCTGCTGGCCATCTGTGGATTAAAGGTGTTCAGGATGCCGTTGACGCAATAGACAAAACCGCTCTGATGTACGTCCGGCAGGGGCGCCGGAGCATCAGCCGCGGGCGCAGCCGCAGCGGCGGCCATCAGCGAATTGCCCAGGCATAACGACAGGATCCAAATGGGTAAACCACGCATAGAGGCTTCATGGGTTAATAAGCGATAGCGTTAGTGTACCGTACTCTGGCGAACTGCCCAATTCTTCAGATAAAAACGTCGATTTTTCTGCGGCTTGATTGACCAACCGGGCGTCACGGCGCCGTGCAGGCGGAAAAAAAGACAAAATGTTATGTTATAACATATCCATTTCGTGTTACCGTTTTTGCCTGGTCACTAACAACTGCAGGGGAAACATGGGAAATACGGCTATGGCTCACCGTCAGCCGCTGCCGGATGTGCAGAGCGGACACGGGGAGATGAGCGATATCGCCCTTGACTGGGTGGGAATGCAGGGCATCGCGCTGCCGCTGGAGGTGGCGGGGCGTCCGCTAAATGCCGAAGTAAGCGTCGGCGTTAACGTCTGCGCCAACCGTGACGGCGCGCGCGGCATTCATATGTCGCGCCTGTATCTGACGCTGGATGCGCTGACGCAGGGGGAACTGACGCCGCGACGCATTATCAACACGCTGGCTGAATGTCTGCAGTCGCAGAGTACGGACAGCTATCGGGTGCAGTTGGAGATCGGCGGGGAACTGCTGCTGTCGCGTCCGGCGCTGATCAGCCCGCAGCGCGGCTGGAAAAGTTACCCGTTGCGCATTACCGCAGCGCTGGAGCTGCTGCCAACGCTGACGCTGCAGGTCGGCGTGCCTTATTCATCCACCTGCCCGGCGTCGGCGGCTCTCAGCCGTCAGGCGGCGCAGCAGCAGTTTCTGGTCGATATCGAGGCGGATGATGAAACGGTCGGCACGCAGCAGGTGGCTGACTGGCTGGGGACGCACGGCATGCCGGCGACGCCGCACAGCCAGCGCAGCTGGGCGTGGGTGACGGTCACCTTGTCCGGCGATGAAAAAGTACTGCCTGTGATTTCGCTGATCGACCGCATCGAGCATGCGCTGGGGACGCCGGTGCAGACGCTGGTCAAGCGTCAGGACGAGCAGGCGTTTGCATTGGCTAACGGCCGCAACCTGATGTTTTGTGAAGATGCCGCGCGCCGGTTGTATGACGCCCTGCGCCGCTCGTGCTGCTACAGCGCCTTCAGCGTGCGGGTGGAGCATCAGGAAAGCCTGCATGCGCATAACGCGGTGGCCCGGCTGAGCTGGCGGGAGGACGCTGATGCTGCGTAAAAATCCCAGCGGCCATCTGCCGCAGGTCTCCGCCCAAGCCTATATCGATCCCACTGCGATTATCTGCGGGCGGGTGATTATCGGCGATTACGTGTACGTCGGGCCTTACGCGGTGATTCGCGCCGATGAAGTTAACGCCGACGGCGATATGGCACCGATTGTGATCGGCGCCCACTCCAATATTCAGGACGGCGTGGTGATCCATTCCAAAAGCGGCGCGGCGGTAACCATCGGCAGCTACAGCTCCATCGCCCACCGTGCCATTGTGCATGGGCCGTGCCGCATCGATGACCGGGTGTTCGTCGGTTTTAACAGCGTGCTGTTCAACTGCCATCTGCGCAGCGGCTGCGTGGTGCGTTATAACGCGGTGGTGGACGGCGTGACGCTGCCGGAGCAGTGCTATATCCCGTCCACCGAACGGGTCGGTGCAGACAGCGATCTGTCGCGCTATGGCCAGGTGGACCGCGACGCGCTGCAATTTTCAGAGGAGGTGGCCGCCACCAATGTCGATCTGGTACGCGGCTATCAGGCATTACGCAACGAATTTTAGTGAGGCTGCCATGCAACCACTTCCGGTTACGGTGCTTTCCGGCTTTCTTGGCGCCGGCAAGACCACGGTGCTTAACCATATACTGAACAACCGTCAGGGCATGCGCGTGGCGGTGATCGTCAATGATATGAGCGAGGTGAATATCGACGCCGCGCTGCTGGCCAACGAAGTCACCCTCGATCGCCAGCAGGAAAAGCTGGTGGAAATGAGCAACGGCTGTATCTGCTGTACTCTGCGGGAAGATCTGCTGGTGTCGGTACGTGAGCTGGCGCAGGCCGACCGCTTTGACTACCTGCTGATTGAATCCAGCGGTATTTCGGAGCCGCTGCCGGTGGCGGAGACTTTTACCTTTGAGGATCAGGCGGGAGAGAGCCTGTCGCAGTTTGCCCGGCTGGACACGCTGGTCACGGTGGTGGACGGCGTTAATTTCCTTGAGCAGTACCAGCAGGCGGCAAGCCTGCAGGAAGTCGGGCAAAGCCTGGGGGAGGATGACCTGCGCAGCGTGGCGGATCTGTTGATTGAACAGATCGAGTTTTGCGACGTGATACTGATCGGTAAAACCGACCTGCTGACGCCGCAGCAGCTGGCGGAGGTCACGGCGCTGCTGGCCAGTCTCAATACCGAGGCGAAGATTATCCCGATCGCGCCGGGCACGCTGCCGCTGGACGAAGTGCTTAACACTCATCGCTTCAGCTTTGAAAAGGCGCAGCGTGCGCCGGGCTGGCTGAAGGAGTTGCGCGGCGAGCATCTGCCGGAAACGGAAAATTACGGCATCAGCAGCTTTGTCTACCGCGCCCGTCGGCCGTTTGCGCCGGACAAATTCTATCGCCTGATTAACGGCGACTGGGCCGGCGGCAACTTGCTGCGTTCGAAAGGTTTTTTCTGGCTGGCGACGCGGCCGCAGCACGCCGGGCAGTGGAGCCAGGCCGGCGGCATTGCCCGCTACGGCGTCGCGGGGTTGTTCTGGCGCGCCATTCCGCAGGATAGCTGGCCGCAGGATGAGGAAACGCGGGCGCAGATTCTGGAACGTTGGGTTGAACCGTTTGGCGATATGCGCCAGGAGCTGGTGTTTATCGGTCAGCATCTGCCGCAGGCGGAGATGGTGCGCCGGCTGGATGCGTGTCTGCTGAGCGATGCGGAGATGGCGGCCGGTCTGGCGTATTGGTTGGAGATGGCTGACCCGTTTCCTGCCTGGTAATTGCACAATGTTGTTGTGGAGATGAGAAAAATTCTCAACAAAAAGCTTTACAGCTGATATTGAGAACCATTATCATCACCTCGCAGTTCACGGAAGGCCGCTCCCGCGGCGCTGACGTGAAAGGCACGACATTGCTCACATTGCTTCCAGTATTATTTTCAAGCCAGCTCGGGTGCTGGCTTTTTTTTGCCTGTCGATCCCCATTTATTCGCGATGTACGCCTAATCCGCCTTGTCCCGGGGCGAGATCCGCGCGCAGCGTCAGCGTCGGGATGTCAAGTCGCCGCCGTTCTGCCGCCGGAACGGCTGGCGCGCGGCAATGCCGCTCTGCAGGTGCGGGAGCCGCTGGTGGCCGTGCCGGGGTTCGAGATGGTGATGCTGTGGCACGAGCGCAGCCACCGCGATCCGGCACACCGGTGGCTGCGGGCGCATATTATGGCGTTGCTGACCTGGGCCTCAGGCGGACGGCTCTTCACCGGGCTGCAGCGCATGTTTCTTCAGCATGCCGCGCAGCTGATGGTAGGTCAGCCCCAGCAGTTCCGCCGCTTTGCGTTGGTTAAAACGCGCCTGGCGCAACGCCTGCTCCAACAGCCGTTTCTCCTGCTCGCTCTGCCAGCTTTTCAGATCCAGCGGCAGCGCGGGGATGCCGGCGGCCTGCGCTTCCGCGGCCGGTGTATCCGCCGGCGTGCTGCGGGCAAACGGGTTGATCACGATTTGGTCCAGCGCCTGTTCGCTGCTGCCGTGGCGGTATACCGAACGCTCGACCACGTTTTTCAGTTCGCGCACGTTACCGGGCCAGCCGTAGCCGAGCAGCGTCTCACGGGCGCGGGCGGTAAAGCCGGGAAACAGCGGCAGCGCCAGTTCGCGGCACATCTGGATGGCGAAGTGCTCCGCCAGCAGCATGATGTCCTGCTGCCGCTGGCGCAGCGGCGGCAGCTGCACCACGTCAAACGCCAGTCGGTCGAGCAGATCGGCGCGGAATTTGCCGGCCGCCGCCAGCGCCGGCAGATCGTCGTTGGTGGCGCACACCAGGCGCACGTCCACCTGCAGCGGCTGGCTGCCGCCCACGCGCTCAAGGTGGCCGTATTCAATCACCCGCAGCAGCTTCTCCTGCACCAGCATCGGCGCTGTCGCCAGCTCGTCAAGAAACAGCGTACCGCCGTCGGCGCGTTCAAAACGCCCCAGATGGCGCTTCTGCGCACCGGTAAACGCGCCGGCCTCATGGCCGAACAGTTCGGAATCCAGCAGATTTTCATTCAGCGCCGCGCAGTTGAGGGAGATAAACGGCCCCTGCCAGCGGTTGGACAGGTAGTGCAGCCGGTGGGCGATCAGCTCCTTGCCGGTACCGCGTTCGCCAATCACCAGCACCGGTTTGTTCAGGGTTGCCAGCTGCGAGACTTGTTCTAATACTTCTACAAAGGCGTTTGCTTCGCCCATCAGGGGGTCGATCTGCTCGCTCATGATGAAATTCGCCAATAGTTGGTGAAAATAATCACTTTACAGCATGGCACGGCAGAGTCAAAAATAAATAGTCCTTTAATATCAGCCAAATAAAAGTTGGCACGCATCTTGATTATATCTTGGCGTCCGCAGTATGACTTAAGACGGCGCTGAAGACGCCACTGACACCAAGAGGAAGTGAATTATGGGTATTTTTTCTCGTTTTGCCGACATTGTGAACGCCAACATCAATACGCTGCTGGATAAGGCGGAAGATCCGCAGAAGCTGGTGCGTCTGATGATTCAGGAGATGGAAGACACGTTGGTTGAAGTGCGTTCCACCTCGGCGCGCGCGCTGGCGGAGAAAAAGCAGCTGCTGCGTCGTATCGAACAGGGTGAGAAGCAGCTCGATGACTGGCAGGAAAAAGCGGAGCTGGCGCTGCGCAAAGATAAAGAAGATCTGGCGCGGGCGGCGCTGATTGAGAAGCAGAAAGTGTCCGATCTGATCGCCACGCTGACCCATGAAGTGGAGACGGTGGAAGAAACCCTGAGCCGGATGAAGAGCGAAATCGGCGAACTGGAAAGCAAGCTGACCGAAACCCGCGCGCGTCAGCAGGCGCTGATGCTGCGTCATCAGGCGGCGTCGTCTTCCCGCGAAGTGCGCCGTCAGTTGGACAGCGGCAAGCTGGATGAAGCGATGGCGCGTTTCGAGCAGTTTGAGCGCCGTATCGACCATATGGAAGCGGAAGCTGAAAGCATCAGCCTGGGTAAAAAGAAAACCCTGGATCAGGAATTCGCCGAACTGAAGGCGGATGACGCCATCAGCGAGCAGCTGGCTGCGCTGAAAGCCAAGATGAACCGCTCAGAGTAACCGTTTTTTGCGGCCGTCCGGCGGCCGCCGTCCGATAACAGAAACCCGGCTTGCCGACGCCGCAGCGCGGCGTCCGGCAGGCGGGAATAACAAGGAGTTGAAATGAGTGCGTTATTGTTAGCCATTCCATTGACGATTTTTGTGCTGTTCGTCGCCCCGATTTGGCTTTGGCTGCATTACAGCAATCGGCAACAGAACGGGGTCCAGCTGACGCATCAGGAAATGCAGCGGCTGGCGCAGCTGACTGAAGACGCCAAACGCATGCGCGAACGTATTCAGGCGCTGGAAGAGATTCTGGATGCCGAACATCCGAACTGGAGGCAGTCTTGATGGGTAATTTGCTGGGCAGTAAAAAACTGTATCGCGTGCCTGAAGAGGGTATGGTGAAGGGCGTTTGCGCCGGCCTGGCGCACTACTTTGACGTACCGGTGCGCCTGATCCGCGTGATGGTGGTGCTGTCGATGATCTTCGGCCTGTTTTTCTTTACCGTCGTCGCCTATTTCGCCATGGGCTACCTGCTGGAAGCGGCGCCGGCGAGCCGTTTCGACGGCGAACATCAGCGTACGCCGCGCCAGCTGTTGGATCAGCTGGAGTATGAACTGGGCAGCGGCGAGCGCCAGCTGCGCCAGGTTGAACGCTACGTGACCTCGGATACCTTCGGCGTACAGAGCCGTTTCCGTCAGCTGTAATTGACGGTTGCCGTGCCGGACGCCGCCGTCACCTTTGCCGGAGGGCAGTTATGACCAGAGCAAACCACGCCGCCAACGGCGGCCAATCCGCCACTTTCCAACGAGGAGCTGGTGCAATGTTGAAGAGATTGTCTAAAGTCATCATCATAGCGTTACTCAGTTACGGCCCGGCGGGGGCCACCTCATGGCTGCTGAGAACCGTCAGCCGTAAACCGCTGCGCCTGCTGCTGGCGATGGTGCTGGAGCCGATGTTCCGCAAGGGGCTGAATAAGGCATTCGGGCGTTATACCCGCTAAGTCGCTGCTGCCTTGGGCGGTGGCCGACGCAGCCCCGCCGCAGCGCTGAGTGATTTTGGGTATTTATGCCAAGGAGAAGAATGAAACGATTAAAAAATGAATTAACCTCGCTGGTCAACCGCGGTATGGACCGCCATCTGCGTCTGGCGGTGACCGGCCTGAGCCGCAGCGGGAAAACCGCCTTTATCACTGCTCTGGTCAATCAACTGCTGCATGTCCACAGCGGCGCGCGGCTGCCGCTGTTTTCGCCGGTGCGCGAAGAGCGCCTGCTGGGGGTAAAACGCATCCCGCAGCGCGATCTCGGCATTCAGCGTTTTACCTATGATGAGGGGCTGGCGCAGCTGTACGGCACGCCGCCGACCTGGCCGACCCCCACCCGCGGCGTCAGCGAAATTCGCCTGGCGCTGCGCTACCGCTCCAATGACTCCCTGCTGCGCCACTTTAAAGAAACCTCGACGCTGTATCTGGAGATCGTCGATTATCCGGGCGAATGGCTGCTCGACCTGCCGATGCTGGAACAGGACTACCTGACCTGGTCGCGTCAGATGACCGGGCTGCTGCAGGGCGATCGTGCCGAATGGGCCAAACCGTGGCTGGCGCTGTGCAACGCGCTGGATCCGCTGGCGGCGGCCGATGAAAATAAACTGGCGGCGATCGCGCAGGCCTACACCGATTATCTGCTGCGCTGTAAGGCCGAAGGGCTGCACTTTATCCAGCCGGGACGCTTTGTGCTGCCGGGCGATATGGCCGGCGCGCCGGCGCTGCAGTTTTTCCCCTGGCCGAACGTCGACGCCGGCAGCGAATCAAAACTGGCGCAGGCCGACAAGCACACCAATATCGGCATGCTGCGCGCCCGCTTCGGTTATTACTGCCAGTCGATCGTAAAAAACTTCTACAAAGAACACTTTGTGCGTTTCGACCGCCAGATTGTGCTGGTGGATTGCCTGCAGCCGCTTAACAGCGGGCCGCAGGCGTTTAACGACATGCGCCTGGCGCTGACCCAACTGATGCAGAGCTTCCACTACGGCAAGCGTACGCTGTACCGCCGCCTGTTTTCGCCCACCATCGACAAACTGATGTTTGCCGCCACCAAAGCCGACCATATTACCGCCGATCAGCACGCCAATCTGGTGTCGCTGCTGCAGCAACTGGTGCAGGAAGCCTGGCAGAATGCGGCATTTGAGGGCATCAGCATGGACTGCGTCGGGCTGGCTTCGGTGCAGGCGACCGAGAGCGGCATGGTGGACCATCAGGGGCAGCGTATTCCGGCGCTGAAAGGCAACCGTCTGTCGGACGGCGCACCGCTGACGGTATTCCCCGGCGAAGTGCCGGCACGCCTGCCGGGGCCGGCGTTCTGGCAGCAGCAGGGGTTCCACTTTGATGAATTTCGTCCGCGCGCCATGAGCGTGGACAGTCCGTTGCCGCATATTCGTCTGGACGCGGTGATGGAGTTTTTGCTGGGAGATAAAGTGCGATGAGCGAGCCGATAAAACCGCGTATCGATTTTGAAGAGCCGCTGCAGCCGCCGCAGGAGCCGACGCTGCGCGCCGGTATGGCCTTTGACGAACAGCAGGCGGATAACTTCTTTCCCGCCGCGCCGGAGCTGGAAAAGGAGGAGGAAGAAGGGCGCGTTGAAGGCATCGTCAATGCGGCGCTGAAGCCGAAGCGCAGCCTGTGGCGTAAAATGGTCACCGCCGGGCTGACGCTGTTCGGCGTCAGCGTGGTGGCGCAGGGCGTGCAGTGGGTGCATCAGGCCTGGCTGCAGCAGGATTGGATCGCGCTCGGCGGCGGCGTTGCCGGTGGCCTGATCGTCGGTGCCGGCGTCGGCTCGGTGGTGGCGGAATGGCGTCGCCTGTATCGCCTGCGCCAGCGCGCCGAAGAGCGTGACGAAGCGCGGGAACTGCTGCACAGCCACGGGCTGGGCAAAGGGCGCGAGTTCTGCGAAAAACTGGCGCGTCAGGCCGGGCTGGATCAGGGGCATCCGGCGCTGCAGCGTTGGCAGGCGTCGCTGCATGAGACCCAGAACGACCGTGAAGTGGTGGCGCTGTACGCGCGCCTGGTGCAGCCGGTGCTGGATAATCAGGCGCGGCGCGAGATCAGCCGTTCTGCGGCCGAGTCGACGCTGATGATCGCCGTCAGCCCGCTGGCGCTGGTGGATATGGCGTTTATCGCCTGGCGCAATATTCGGCTGATCAACCGCATCGCCGCGCTGTACGGCATCGAGCTGGGCTATTTCAGCCGTATTCGCCTGTTCCGGCTGGTGCTGCTGAACATCGCCTTTGCCGGCGCCTCTGAACTGGTGCGCGAGGTCGGGATGGACTGGGTGTCGCAGGATCTGGCGGCGCGTTTGTCCGCCCGCGCCGCGCAGGGTATCGGCGCCGGCTTGTTGACCGCGCGTCTGGGCATTAAGGCGATGGAGCTGTGTCGGCCGCTGCCGTGGCTGGAGGATGATAAGCCCAAGCTGAGCGATTTCCGCGGCCAGTTAGTCGGCCAACTGAAGGACGTGATGAAAAAAGGCGACAAGAAAGCCTGATAATCCCGCCGCCGCACCGTCCGGTGCGGCGCTGTTCCGTGTGGCGTAAGCCAGCGTTGACGAAAGAACATCCTGCTGTAATTTCGTGATAATTATCCAAAAATAATCTCCGAGTCATGATAAATATCTGGCAATAAGCTAAAATGACGCGGATGGTGTTATTCATTTGCGATTAGAATCAATAACCACAATGATAAATCAGCGTTCTGTCAACTTTTGCTGACGGAACGTTTCTTCTGTCCGGGGTGAGAGAGTATGATGAGCGCCACTCATCCCGTGTACGCAAAACCTGCAGATAAGGCCAATACTGATGCGTTTGGAAGTATTTTGCGAAGACCGGATCGGTCTTACCCGAGAATTGCTGGATCTCTTGGTATTACGCAGCATTGATTTACGCGGTATCGAAATCGATCCTATCGGCCGGATTTACCTTAATTTTTCCCAGCTTGATTTTGATACCTTCCGCGCCCTGATGGCGGAAATCCGCCGCATCGCCGGCGTCACCGACGTGCGCACCGTCAGTTTCATGCCTTCCGAGCGCGAACACCGGGCGCTGCGCGCGCTGCTGGAATCCATGCCGGAGCCGGTATTCTCCATTGATATGAAAGGTAAGGTCGAGCTGGCCAACCCGGCGGCGCTGGCGCTGTTTGGCCTGAACGAAGATAAAATCCGCAACCAGACGGCGGGGCAGCTGATTGGCGGCTACAGCTTCAGCCGCTGGCTGGAGAATGAACACGCCGCACCGCACGCTGAGCGGGTGGTGATACGCAGTCAGGATTTCCTGATGGATATCACGCCGATCCACCTGGAAGATGAAAACCAGCAGCCGGACGTGGTCGGCGCCGTGGTGATGCTGAAATCCACCGCGCGTATGGGGCGGCAGCTGCAGAATCTGTCGGTGAACGATGACACCGAGTTCGATCATATCGTGGCGGTCAGCCCGAAAATGCGCCAGGTGCTGGAACAGGCGCGCAAGCTGGCGATGCTGGATGCACCGCTGCTGATTGTCGGCGATACCGGCACCGGCAAAGATATCCTGGCCCGCGCCTGCCATCTGCGCAGCCCGCGCGGCAAACAGCCTTTCCTGGCGCTCAACTGTGCGGCGCTGCCGGATGACGTGGCGGAAAGCGAGCTGTTCGGCCATGCGGCGGGCGCCTATCCGGGCGCCGGTGCGGCGAAAAAGGGCTTCTTCGAACAGGCCAGCGGCGGTTCGGTGCTGCTGGACGAGATTGGCGAAATGTCGCCGCGGATGCAGACCAAACTGCTGCGTTTCCTGAACGACGGCACCTTCCGCCGCGTTGGCGAAGATCATGAAGTGCACGTGGACGTGCGGGTGATCTGCGCCACGCAGAAAAACCTGATTGAGCTGGTGCAGCGCGGCGAGTTCCGTGAGGATCTTTACTACCGCCTGAACGTGCTGACCATCACGGTGCCGCCGCTGCGCGAGCGCCCGCAGGACATCATGCCGCTGACCGAGCTGTTTGTCGCGCGCTTTGCCGATGAGCAGGGCGTCGCCCGGCCGAAGCTGTCGAGCGATCTGAACAGTTTCCTGAGCAAGTACGGCTGGCCGGGGAACGTACGTCAGCTGAAAAATGCGATTTATCGCGCACTGACCCAGACCGAAGGCTTTGAACTGCGCCCGCAGGATATCGTGCTGCCGGAGTTTGAGGTCGAGATGTCGCTGGGGGATGAGGCGATTGACGGGACGCTGGATGAGATCAGCAAGCGTTTTGAGCGCTCGGTGCTGACCCGGCTGTACCGTACCTATCCCAGCACGCGCAAACTGGCGAAGCGCCTGGGGGTCTCACATACCGCAATTGCCAATAAACTGCGTGACTACGGCCTCAGCAGCCGCAAACCGGCGGAAGACGCTGAGGAATAATGACGAGAAAAAGCCCGGACTGACCGGGCTTTTTTATGCGCGAATTACTTCAGCGCCGCCAGGGCTGCGTCGTAGTTCGGTTCAGAAGTGATTTCGTCCACCAGTTCGCTGTACAGCACGTTGTCTTGCTCATCCAGCACCACCACGGCACGGGCGGTCAGGCCCGCCAGCGGACCGTCGGCAATTTCTACGCCGTAAGTCTGTTTGAACTCGGCGCCGCGCAGGGTGGACAGGGTTACTACATTGCTCAGGCCTTCCGCACCGCAGAAACGGGACTGGGCGAACGGCAGGTCGGCGGAGATGCACAGCACCACGGTGTTATCCAGGCCGCTGGCCAACTGGTTGAATTTACGCACCGAAGTGGCGCAGACGCCGGTGTCGATGCTTGGGAAAATATTCAGCACCTTACGTTTGCCGGCAAAGCTGCCCAGCGCAACGTCTGACAGATCTTTCGCCACCAGGGAGAACGGTTTGCCCTGTTCGCCGGCTTTCGGCAGTTGGCCGGCAACGGCTACGGGGTTACTCTGGAACTTTACGGTCTGAGTCATGACTTGATTCCTTTGACAGGTGTTTATACAAAAGATGTGCACCTAATCGGCGAGCGGCTCACGCCCATTTTAACATTAGGTTCACACCTTGCCGTCAGTCTATGTCAATGCATGCCGCTTGGGTATACAAAATTGGCTAAACAGTTGTATATATTGGCATACCCTTGCGTACAGCGCTGATATTACGCGTACTATTCAACCAGGAGCGGTGATGAGAAGCATGCGTTTTTACCCACAGGCCTGGCCGCTGCGCGCCGCGTTTGTGATTTCACGCGGCAGCCGCAGCGTGGCCAACGTGGTAGTGGTGGAAATCGAACAGCAGGGCGTCTGTGGCGTGGGGGAATGCACGCCGTACCCGCGCTATGGCGAAAGCGAAGACTCGGTGCTGGCTCAGTTGGAGGCGGTCAGGCCGGCCATTGAACGCGGCCTGTCGCGCGACGCGCTGCAGCAGCTGATGCCGGCCGGCGCGGCGCGCAATGCGCTGGACTGCGCCTTATGGGATCTGGCGTGTCGCCAACAGGCGCAAACGCTGTGGCAGCGCGCGGGGGTGAACCCGCCGCCGCAGGTCACGACGGCGCAAACCGTCGGCATCGATACGCCGGAGGCGATGGCCCGGGCCGCGTTGGAGCTTAACCGCCGTGGGGCGACGCTGCTGAAAATCAAGCTGGACGACCGGCTCATCAGCGAGCGGCTGGTGGCGATCCGCGGCGCGGTGCCGGAGGCGACGCTGATCGTCGACGCCAACGAATCCTGGCAGGCTGAAGGTTTGGCGGCGCGCTGCCAGCTGCTGGCGGATTTACAGGTGGCGATGCTGGAGCAGCCGCTGCCGGCCGATAACGATGAGGCATTGGCGAACTTTATCCATCCGCTGCCGATCTGCGCCGATGAAAGCTGCCATACCCGCGCCGATTTGGCCCGGCTTGCCGGCCGTTATCAGATGGTCAATATTAAACTGGATAAAACCGGCGGCCTGACCGAAGCGCTGGCGCTGGCCGAGCAGGCCGTCAGCCAAGGCTTTACGCTGATGCTCGGCTGCATGCTGTGCACCTCGCGGGCGGTGACGGCGGCGCTGCCGCTGGCGCCGGCGGCCCGTTTTATCGATCTGGACGGGCCGACCTGGCTGGCGCAGGATGTTGAGCCGGGGCTGGATTTTGCCTGCGGCGTCATCCGGCTGGGCGACGTATAAGCGCGGGATTACTGCGGGTAGGTCAGCAGCTCAATCATCGCATCCAGATACTGTTCGCTGGCGGCATCGGCGGAGATGGCCGGCAGTTCGGCGGTGATGCACGGCAGCGACAGATCGGCGCACCAGCTGCCGAACGAACCCGGCGTTTCATAGCCGACGCTGCTGACCAGCGGCAGGGCGAATTTGTGCGACAGCCAGACGCCAAGGTGCGAGCTGGCCGGATCTTCAATACACGCCAGCGGTTCATGAAAAGAGACCACCCAGGCCGGCTTCAGCCGGTGGATCAGATGGCAGAGCGCCTGCGTTTCCGGTTCGGAACCCGGCCGGCCGCCGGTTGACAGCTTGACCTCCCGCGTTGGCGCGGCGCTGTTCCAGCGGTAGACCGTATCGCCGGAACGCCAGTTGGCCGAGGGGAAGTTGCGGTTCAAATCCACACCGTTGGCGTTGGCGCGCAATCCTAACTGGCAGCCGTCCGGGTTGACCGCCAGCACCACATGGTGGCGCCGCGCGGCGGGAGACAGGCTGCGCAATGCGCAGGACAGGGTGACGACGGCGGCATTTTCATCACCGTGCGTGCCGGCGATGATCAGCCCGGCGTCCGGGCCACGTGCTACGGCGGGGAAATAAAGCAGCGGTGCGCCTAATAACGATTTTCCGTAACTTTCTCCAGCCACGGCCAGCTGGCCGCGTTCGCTACGCGGTCGTTGTTGAGTCATGGTGTCGCCCTGTATCGCCAGTGGGTGAAAATGCATTGTTATTTTATTCAGTGTATTACGCTTTTGTGTGACTTTCCCACAACATTGTTGCTCTGCGTCTTATCTGAGCGATCAGCGGCGGCGTGGCGTAATGTTCGCTGCCGATACGGCTGCCGCTTGTTATACTAAGCAGACAGCCAAGCCGATAATCAGCAAGGAGATTTAACATGCCAGTCGCCAGAATAGTCGCCAGTTATACGGAACACGAGCAGGACACGCTCACGCTGTTGTGCGGCGTGGATGATGAGAATCAAATCCGCCAGGGGGAGTGGTTCGGCGTGGTGAAAAATGATGATGGGCGCGGAGATGAATCCAACTACCCGTTTACCCTGCATGTGGACTACCAGAAAAACAGTTTCTACCTCGATTACGGTTATGACGACGTTAACGACCGCCAGCTGCAAACCACCGATATTCAGCTAAAACCGCTGGAAGAGAACGCTCAGTTCACCATCTTTGATGAAGAAGAGGGTGAAGAGTTTACCTACCGCATCCGCACCGTTCATCTCTACGATTAAGCCTTCAGGCCGTGCCGCCGGCCAGCGTCCGGCGGTGCAAAGCGCGGCCGTTATCGCATTTTCACACCGCCGGCGTTGTTTTTCCCGCAGGGCCGCCGCCGCCATGATGCGCCGCGGCGCTTTTGGGTATATGATAAAAAATTCAGATGGTTAACGCGGGATAATAACGATGGCGAGAAAAAAAATTCAACGGGGTTTCCGTTTGGCAGGCTGTGCAGCGGCCGTCTGCCTGAGCTTTGGTGTCAGTGCGGCGCAGGTGCCGGCCGGTACGGCCCTGGCCGATAAGCAGGAAATCGTGCGCCATATTAAAGATGAGCCCGCGTCGCTCGATCCGATTAAAGCGGTTGGCCTGCCGGAGGCGCAGGTAGCGCGCGATCTGTTTGAAGGGTTGGTGAATCAGGATGCGCAGGGCAATATTATCCCCGGCGTCGCCAGCCGTTGGCAGACGTCGGATAACCAGACCTTCCTCTTTACCCTGCGCAAAGACGCACGCTGGTCAAACGGTGACCCTGTCACGGCGAACGATTTCGTCTACAGCTGGCAGCGGCTGGTGGACCCGAAAAGCCTGTCGCCTTTTGCCTGGTTTGCCCAGCTGGCGGGGATCCAGAACGCCGAGGCGATCATCGCCGGTAAGCTGCCTGCCGAAAAGCTGGGGGTGACGGCGGTGGACGCCCATACCCTGAAGGTACAGCTGAATAAGCCGGTGCCGTACTTTGTCAGCCTGACCGCCAACTTCAGCCTGTTCCCGGCGCCGAAAGCGGTGGTGGAGAAATACGGCAGCGACTGGACCAAGGTCGGCAACCTGGTCGGCAACGGCGCCTTTAAACTGCAGCAGCGGGTGGTGAATGAGAAGCTGGTGCTGGTGCCGAATGAACACTATTGGGATCATAAACACACCGTGCTGACCAAGGTGACGTTTGTGCCGATCAATCAGGAATCCAACGCCACCAAACGCTATCTGGCGGGGGATATCGATATCACCGAATCCTTCCCGAAAAATATGTACCGCAAACTGCTGAAGGATATTCCGGATCAGGTCTATACCCCCGATCAGCTGGGCACCTATTACTATGCGTTTAACACCCAGCGCGCACCAACCAACGATGTGCGGGTGCGTAAGGCGCTGTCTTACGCCATCGACCGCAAGATTATCGCTGAAAAAGTGCTGGGCACCGGTGAAAAGCCGGCATACCACTTTACGCCAGACGTGACCGCCGGCTTCAAAGCCAAAGATAGCCTGCTGCAGCAGCAGTCGCAGGCGGAGCTGGATGCGCAGGCCAAGGCGCTGATCCAGTCTGCCGGCTATGGCCCGGATAACCCGCTGAAATTGACGCTGCTGTATAACACCTCGGAAAGCCATCAGAAGATCGCCATTGCCGTGGCCTCGATGTGGAAGAAAAAGCTGGGGGTGAATGTTAAGCTGCAGAATCAGGAGTGGAAAACCTATATCGACAGCCGTAATACCGGCAACTTCGACGTGATCCGCGCCTCCTGGGTGGGGGATTACAATGAGGCGTCCACCTTCCTGTCGCTGCTGGGTTCTTCGCATGCCGGCAATATCGCCAAGTTCCGCAACGCAGACTATGACCGCGTGCTGGCGGAAGCCAGCCGGCGCACCAGCCCGGCGGCGCTGAACGCCGACTACAACAAGGCGGAGCAGATCCTGGCCGATCAGGCGCCGATCGCGCCGATTTATCAGTACACCAATGGCCGCCTGATCAAACCCTGGGTAAAAGGTTATCCGATTACCAACCCGGAAGACGTGGCCTATAGCCAGACGATGTATATCGTCAAGCATTGACGGGTGTTGTTTCCTCAACAAAGCGGCCGGTGCGAGGTTACGCGCCGGCCGTTTCTTGTCGGAGGCTAAATAGATGCCATAAGCCAGGAGGCAATATCCTGGGTCTGAATCGCATTTTGCGCATTGTAGGTGTCGCGCATTGGCCACCACATGCCGTCACCCCGGGCAAACGCGGCGCGATAGCGTAGCATCTGGTCATTCGGGCGTAAACGCAGGGCCTCCAGCAGCGCCGGCAGGGTGAGCACGTTTTTGGTAAAGCTCCGTTGCGTAACGTGTTCAATCGTTGAGGCCAGTTGCCGGTATGATGTTGTTTCCCCCGCGACAAAGATGACGTCGTTGACGATCCGCGGCTGATGTAAATAGATGGCGCTGGTCAGTCGGCCGATATCGGCCGGCGAGGTGACGGTGACCTGAGTGTCCCATCCTCCCAGCGCGTTGATGGTGTTGGCCGATAAATTGACGACGTCGAATGCCGGTTCGAAGAGGAAGCTGGTGAATATGCCGGTTGAAATAATCACCCACTCCGTGGTGCTCTGCGCCCGTAATAGCGTCCGGACATCATACTGTTCATCCCAGACGGGCTGGCCGCTTCCTTTACCGACCACATCGTAATTAACGCCGAATTGCCAGGGGAAGTATCGCCGCACCCCGGCATGTAACACCGCGCGCGTGATCTTGAGCTGCGTACCGGCCCCGGCAACGAACCCCATACAGTTAATAACGGTATCAAACGGCTTAAATATCCTGCTTAACTGTTCAGCCGAACAGGCGGCCAGGTCTACGCCGATAAAGGTTGCGCCGGCATCAGCATGTTTTTGATGCGTTGCCGACTGCAGTTTACCGTGTTTATCGCGGGATGCGGGCGAAACAATGACGGAAACAGCCCCGTTGCGCTGTGTGACCGCCGGCAGCAGCGCATCCAGTACCGCATCTCCCAGTTGTCCCGCTCCCAGCACCAATACTCGTTTATCTGCGTTCACGTCATGTTGTTGCATTTTGCACCTCACTGCTGGTGTTGATGGAATGTGGGGCAAGTTTACGGTGGAGAGCTACATTCGATAAGTCAGCGGGTGTAGGTTAGACTGTTCGTTAATATGGGATAATCAGGGTGCGCAGCTAGGGGGAGAAGGTGGATAGACTGGAATCAATGCGGGTATATGCGCATGTCGTTGAGACACAGAGTTTTGCCAAGGCGGCGGAAGTGCTGGGGATGCCGCGCTCAACGGTATCCCGGGTGATTAAGGAACTGGAAGCTTACCTTGGGCTGCAGTTGTTACAGCGAACCACACGCAAGCTCAGCGTGACGTCCGACGGAGAGGGATACTACACGGAATGTAAAAGGCTGCTTGCTGATATTGCCGCCATGGAGTCCTCATTCCCCGGTAAATCTGGCCAACCCAAAGGGCGCTTTAAAGTCGGTATGCCGCAATCCCTGGCCCGGCACTGCATCATCCCCAAAATTCAGACGTTCTTGCAGCATTATCCCGATCTGGAGCTAATGCTTTGCTCAAGCGATCATGTGGAGGACCTCATACGGGAGGGCTACGACTGTGCGATCCGGGCGGGCAGAATTGAGGACTCCACCACGCTGGTGGCCCGTCCGCTGGCGAATTTTAAATGGGTGGTGCTGGCAGCACCACAATACCTTGATACCTATGGCGAGCCGAAGTGTCTGGACGATCTGAACGGCCATCGCGCGGTGGGATACCTTAACCACCGGACCGGGCGCACGACAGAGTGGTTTTTTGCGCATGATACCGCCGTGCGGGCGATCCGTATGCCGGAAACGCTGGTGGTAGACGATACGGATGCCTACATACAGGCCGGCGTACAGGGGCTGGGGTTAATTCGCGTGGCCAGCTATCTGGCGACTCCCTATTTGCGTAGCGGAGCGCTTATTGCGTGCCTGCACGACGACGCTTTTGATTTACCCTTATCCCTGGTGTATCCGCAGAACAGATACCTTCCTCCCGCAGTGCGCGCTTTTTACGCATGGAGTCAGGGAGTGCTGAGTTCAGCGAACGATTGTTGCATGGCGGAAACAGAAAACCCGCTGAAATAGCGGGTTTTTTTGTTCTCACACGGTCCTCAGCTGACGGCGTTAAAGAACTTCTCTCAGGGTATCAACGACAACGCGGCCAGCCATGTCGGTCTGAGTCACACGGTAGGAGGTTGGGTAGGAACGGCGGGTACTCAGGTGGTCATACACGGAAACCTTGCCGATGGGGTTTCCGCCGGCGTCCTTAACGATAAATTCGCTAATCTCTTCCTGACCTTGGTGACGCAGCTGGATGTGATTAACCTTCTCCAGCGTATGGCTTTCATCTATTTTCAAATGGTCTCTTAACATAACTACACTACCTCCTCGTAGGTAGACGCAAGTATATGCCGATGAAAATTGAGGTAAACCTACTTTTGTTTATTTTTTATTGTTGTTTGGAATTAAAAAAGATGTGGAAATGTTAATGAATCATAAAGGGCAATAATTACCCGCTGAGGTGCGGCTTTTTTGCCCGCTTTTGACACCGCTGCTTACCGGCTTCTTCTTTGATTTAAAAAGCATAAAGACTAAACTTTGCGCTAATGAATAAAAATAAGAGGGTGGCAAATGGACGTCATTGACGGCAGCCAGCTACAAATTGCCGATGCGGTGTATGCGTTTCGGCTGGATGGCAAGGGCGGCGTAACGCCGATTGGCCCGCAGGATAGCATCACCAGTCAGCAGCCTTGCTGGCTGCATCTGGATTATGCTCATCCGGCAAGTTTGCAATGGCTGAGCGAAACGCCGCTGCTGCCGGATTCTGTACGCGATGCGCTGGCCGGCGACAGCTCCCGGCCGCGGGTGACGCGGCAGGGGGACGGCACGATGATTACGCTGCGCGGCATCAACTTTAATGTTAATTCCCGTCCTGACCAGCTGGTGACTTTTCGCGTGTTTATCACCGATAAGATGATTGTCTCCACGCGTCACCGTAAAGTGTATTCCATTGATGAGGTGGTCAACGAACTGCAAAACGGCGTGGGGCCGACCGACTGTGGCAACTGGCTGGTGGAAATCAGCGATGCGCTGACCGACCATGCCAGCGAGTTTATCGAGGAGTTGCACGATAAAATTATCGATCTGGAAGATGCGCTGCTGGATCAGCAGGTCCCCGAACGCGGCCAGTTGGCGCTGATTCGCAAGCAGCTGATTGTGTTGCGCCGCTATATGGCGCCGCAGCGGGATGTCTTTTCTCGCCTGGCCAGCGACCGCCTGAGCTGGATGAGCGATGACGACCGCCGGCGTATGCAGGATATTGCCGACCGACTGGGGCGCGGTCTGGACGATCTGGACGGCAGCATCGCGCGTACGGCGATACTCGCCGATGAAATCACCACCGTGATGGCGGATGCCATGAACCGGCGTACCTACACGATGTCGCTGCTGGCGATGGTGTTTCTGCCAGCCACCTTCCTGACGGGGCTGTTCGGCGTCAACCTGGGCGGTATTCCCGGCGGTGACAAACCCTTCGGCTTTGCGCTGTTTTGCCTGCTTTTGGTGGCGTTGGGAGCGGGCGTAGCCTGGTGGCTGAAACGTCGCCGCTGGCTGTAGTCATCGGAGAAGAAAATACGGCAAAACCTGATTAAAGTTGCGCGAAATCAACATTTGCCGTCGGAGAATGCGGCATTATTCTTCCCGCAGGTGAATGCAACGTCAAGCGATGGGCGTTGCGCTCCATAATTGTCTTACTTTCTTATTTTTAGAATTACTGCATAGCAAATTTGATTCACACGATGCCGGTGTTATCACCGGCATTTTTTTCGTCTTTTTTCCGCGCGGTCAGGCTGCTGTTGACCACGATACCGAACTAGGCCGCCGCTTCATCCCAGAAGCTGGCTTCAATTTTATGCCCGTCCAGATCGCGGACAAAACAGCCGTAATATTGCTCGCCGTAGTGAGGCCTGGAGCCTGGAGCGCCCTCATCCGTTGCGCCGGCCTGCAGTGCCTGACGATAGAATTCATCAACCTGCTGTTTGCTGGTGGCGAAAAAACCGATATGGACGCCGTTGCCGATGCTGGCGAGTTTGCCGTCGAGCGGGGTTTGCAGCCAGAATTCGGGGTAGTCGCGGCCATAACCGATGGCGCCATGGTGCTCCAGCACGCGGCGACAGCCCAAGGCGGACAGTACCCGATCGTAAAAATCCGCCGCCTGGTCGAAATGGTTGGTTCCGATGGAGACGTGGGACAGACAAGGGGTGATATTCATCGGTAAGTAAACTCCATATTACTGTATGAAAAAACAGTATAGAGCAAAGCCGATGACGACAGGCGGTTTTTTAGCGTCAAATGTGAGCGGGATCGTAAAGCTCGGCGGGGGAAAACGCCATCCGCCGCAGGGTGGATGGCGTGTAGACTTACTTGATTTCCAATACGTTCAGCCGTTCAGGTGCGGCGACGATCTCGTCAGCCTCTGCGGCTTGCCAGCCGGCCGGCTGCAGCGGCAGCTCTTCGCGATCGAACGCCAGATCGCCGCCGTTTACCACTTCGTCGCCGTGCTGAATGCCTTTGAAGTCAAACAGTTCGGTATCACACAGGTGCGAAGGCACCACGTTTTGCATTGCGCTGAACATGGTTTCAATACGGCCGGGGTAGCGTTTATCCCAGTCGCGCAGCATATCGCCGATCACCTGGCGCTGCAGGTTCGGCTGTGAACCGCACAGGTTGCAGGGAATGATCGGGAAGGCTTTCGCCTGGGCAAAGCGCTCGATATCTTTCTCACGGCAGTAGGCCAGCGGACGGATCACCACGTGTTTGCCGTCGTCGCTCATCAGCTTGGGCGGCATGCCTTTCATCTTGCCGCCGTAGAACATATTGAGGAACAGCGTCTGCAGAATATCGTCGCGGTGGTGGCCCAGCGCGATTTTGGTGGCACCCAGTTCGCTGGCGGTGCGGTAGAGAATGCCGCGGCGCAGGCGCGAGCACAGTGAGCAGGTGGTTTTGCCTTCTGGAATTTTCTCTTTAACGATGCCGTAGGTATTTTCTTCTACGATCTGATAGTCCACTCCCAGTCCGTCCAGATAGGCTGGCAGGATGTGTTCCGGGAAGCCCGGCTGCTTTTGGTCCAGGTTGACCGCTATCAGCGAGAAGTTAACCGGCGCGCTCTGCTGCAGGTTGCGCAGAATTTCCAACATGGTGTAGCTGTCTTTGCCGCCGGACAGACACACCATGATGCGGTCGCCTTCCTCAATCATATTGAAATCGGCGATGGCCTCGCCTACGTTGCGGCGCAGGCGCTTTTGCAGCTTATTGAGGTTGTACTGTTCTTTCTGGCTCACTGTTTGTTTTTCTGACATTTAAATCGTGCTCGTTCTCATTGGGGTGCACTATGGACATGGCGCCGTTAGCGGCCAGTTTACCATTCAACGGGCGGATAGGAAAAATCCATCCGCGCCCACGGTGCTACATGCAGTGGCATCCTGACCGCAGCGCGATCAACACGGCTCACGGCATAGGTGCAGTTTGGCGAGTATGGTACGGATTACGGCGACGAATGCCAGCACGTTTTACTGCGGCATCCCATCGCGCCCCGATCGAGAATAGCGCATAGTGAGGTGCCTGCTTTCCTTTTGCCATTCGTGGCATGAATACAAACCGCAGACGCTGTTTTTCGCTACGTCCATATTCGCGATGGTGAAAAATAATCACCACTTTACGGTGCAGGCCGGTGCCTCTATTGCTGGCGCGAGTAGGGTAACGATCCGCTGGCGTCCTCTGCCTGGAAGGTGTACTGATAAAAAAAGGCCGGAACTACCGGCCTTTATCCATCCGATTAAATGCTATTATAATTATCTTGTATGCAATAATGGATAGCATTAAATTTATCGGGAAGCATATTAACGTGTAAGTGTAATAAAGCGGTTCCGGGTATCCGCCAAAAAAATCAGATATTCGAGCGGCCGTGCCTTCCGTCATATTTATAATTAGCCATTCATAAATGTATTCGTAAGGTAGCACCAAGCCCAAAGTTATCAGTAGCGCGATGAATAACGCTGTCTTTGCTAATATCTTAAACCACGTCACCATGACTAACCCCACATTCGCCATTGCTTATCACGTCTATAACCCCGTATGATTTAATGTTTCCTTTTTAATTTTGCTCCTCTCGTTCTTAGTAGCGCATTGCGTATTACGGCAAAACCGGAATGGTGTTTTAGTGTAATACAGCCGAGGGAAAGTGCACCGGGGTGCAATCTGAAATTCCCGCGCCTTACTCCATTTATCCATGTATAGTCGTCTATCGCTCCATCGTCTCGATATAGCCCAAACCAGTCCCTGCTGGGCGTTGGTATATTCCGTGCAAATCTGTTCCATGCATCATAGGCGAATGTTTTAACGTGCCACATGCTACCACCTGACGGCCTGTCAACTATCCAGTATTTGCCAGCGGGGATCGGGCCTGCATTGGGAACCATGCCGCATCCTGGAACATTCCTGTACGCGCCTTTTCCAGAGGATGCCATAAATCGTTAACGGAGAATAGTCCGCATCGTTAATTATAAATTTTCCATATAGTGCCATATTTTCTATCCTTGGTTCATATCAATAAACGCTATTTTTACACCGAAGCAAACATAAACGAATGGATTTTTTTTAAAACATCCCCGCATGTTTTTATGAAAAACAGGACTTTTTCTTATTTTTTTATTGGATGTGTTAAGGGAATAAAGGAACGTGTCGAACTAAAAGGGGAAAAAGGCAGTAAAATAGCCTGGGACGTCTATGTTGTTTTACGCAAGCGTTGAGAATTGATGTTACTACCCCAAATGACGGGCGCGCATTCAGCGCGCCCGGTAGGATTTACTCGTTGGCCGATTTCTCCGCCTTGCCGGCCAGCAGACTGAGGAGGTCGTATTTCTGCTGCAGCTCCTGCGCGGCCTCCTGATACAACGCGCTGGCGACCTCAGGCTGCAGGCTGTTCAGGCGGCGGAAACGCTGCTCCTTCAGCAAGGTGGCGGCAAGGTCGCTGTTCGGCGGCCGTGAATCCAGCGCCAGCGCCGCTTTGCCTTCCTGCGTGCGGCGCGGATCGAAGCGGTACAGCGGCCAGAAACCGCTGGCGGTCAGCTGTTTCATCTGGTCGTGACTCAGCGCCAGATCGTAGCCGTGCTCTTCACACGGGCTGTAGGCGATAATCAGCGACGGGCCGGGGTAGGCTTCCGCCTCCTGAATCGCTTTTACCGTCTGATTCAGCTGCGCACCTAACGAAATCTGTGCCACATACACGTGGCCGTACATCATCATGCTGACGCCGAGGTCCTTACGCGCCTTGCGTTTACCGTGTTCGCCGAATTTGGTCACCGCGCCAAGCGGCGTGGCCTTTGACTGCTGGCCGCCGGTGTTGGAGTAACACTGGGTATCCAGCACCAGCACGTTGACGTTCTCCGTCAGGCTCAGCACGTGGTCCAGCCCGCCAAAACCGATATCATAGGCCCAGCCGTCGCCGCCGATCAGCCAGATGGATTTATCCAGCAGATGATCGGCATCGTCGGCCAGCTGGCGGGCGTTACCGTCATCGAACTGCGCCAGCTGGGTGCGCAGCTCGGCGATTTGCTTCAGCCGCAGGGCGGGTGCGATGTCATCCATCCGCAGCCCGTTGACCAGCTCCGCCGGCAGACGATCGGCCTGCGACGCCAGCAGACGCAAGGCGCGCTGCCGATGCTGATCGACCGTCAGGCGGAAGCCCAGTCCAAATTCGGCGTTGTCCTCGAACAGTGAATTGGCCCAGGCAGGGCCGCGGCCGGCGGCATTGGTGGTGTACGGCGTGGTGGGCAGGTTGCCGCCGTAGATGGACGAACAGCCGGTGGCGTTGGCGATCAGCAAGCGATCGCCGTATAGCTGGGTCAGCAGCTTGATATAAGGCGTTTCGCCGCAGCCGGAACAGGCGCCGGAGTATTCGAACAGCGGCGTAATCAGCTGTGAGGTGCGGATATCGATGCGTTCAAGCTGCGCCGGATCGATTTCCGGCAGCTGCAGGAAGAAGTCGTAATGGGCTTTCTCTTCCGCCAGATGTTCCAGGCGCGAGGCCATATTGATCGCCTTGATCTCCGGCTGCTGGCGATCTTTGGCCGGGCAGACTTCCACGCACAGGTTACAGCCGGTGCAGTCTTCCGGCGCCACCTGCAGCACGTATTTCTGCCCGCGCATATCGCGCGCTTTGACATCCAGCGACTGCAGGCTGGCCGGCGCGTGCTCCATGGCCGCCGGCGGCACGACTTTGGCGCGAATGGCCGAGTGCGGGCAGGCGGCGACGCAGTGGTTGCACTGGGTACAGAGATCCGGCCGCCAGATCGGCACCTCTTCGGCGATATTGCGTTTTTCCCACTGCGTGGTGCCCACCGGCCAGGTGCCGTCCGGCGGGAAGGCGGATACCGGCAGTGCATCTCCCAGCCCGGCCAGCATCGCCGCCGTGACGGTTTTGACGAAGTCCGGCGCGGCGTCGGCCACCACCGGCGGGCGTTGCGGGCTGGCGGGGTTGACGGAGCGCAGCGGAATGGCGGTCAGCGCCTGGCGCGTTGCCCCCAGCGCCTGCCAGTTGCGCTCGACGATCTCCTGACCTTTGCTGCTGTAGCTGCGGGCAATGGCGTCCTGCAGCTGTTGCAGAGCGACGTCATCCGGCAGAACCTGCGTCAGATGGAAAAATGCCATCTGCATCACGGTGTTGATGCGCGCGCCAAGCTGGCATTCGCGCGCCAGTTTGGCCGCGTTGATAATATAGAAGCGCGCCTGGCGTTGCTGAAGCAGCGCCTGCACTTCCTGCGGCAGCCGGTCCCACACTTCGTCAGCGCCGTAAGGGGTATTGAGCAGAAAAATCCCGCCGTCTTTCAGACGTTCGACCATCTGGTATTTATCGATAAACTGCGCCTGGTGGCAGCCGATAAAATCGGCGCGGCTGACCAGATAGGCGGAATTGATCGGCCGTTCGCTGACGCGCAGGTGCGACACCGTCAGGCCGCCGGCCTTTTTCGAATCGTAGACAAAGTAGCCCTGGGCAAACAGCGGCGTTCCGTTGCCGATGATTTTGATATTGTTCTTGGTCGCTGAGACGGAGCCGTCACTGCCGAGGCCGTAAAACAGCGCCTCCAGCGTGGCGTGAGAGGGGAGCGGATTATCATGCAGCGGCAGCGACAGCCCGCTGACGTCATCAAAGATGCCGACGGTGAAACGCGGGCGTGGCCGTTCCTGTTCCAGTTCGGCAAACACCGCCAGCGCACAGTCAGGGCCGAACTCTTTGGATGACAGGCCGTAGCGGCCGCCGATCGTCAGCGGCAGGGTATCGCGCTCACCGCGGCTGAAGGCTTCGGCCAGCGAGCTCATCACGTCCAGATACAGCGGTTCGGCCGGCGCACCCGGTTCTTTGGTGCGGTCCAGCACGGCGATTTTCCGCACGCTGGCCGGCAGCGTCTCCAGCAGGTGGGCCGCCGAGAACGGGCGGAACAGACGCACCTTCACCATACCGACCTTTTCACCGCGCGCCAGCAGCGCATCAATCACTTCTTCACAGGTGCCGATTGCCGACCCCATCAGTATCACCACCCGCTGCGCATCGGGGTGGCCGTAGTATTCAAACGGCTGATACTGCCGACCGGTCAGCGCGGCGAACTGCGTCATCGCCTCGCTGACGTGGCGATAGGTTTGCGCGTACCACGGGTTGGCGGCCTCGCGGGACTGGAAGTAAGTATCCGGATTGGCGGAGGTGCCGCGTACCACCGGGCGTTCCGGCGACAGCGCCCGGGCGCGGTGGGCGGCGATCGCCGCCTGCGGCATCATCTGCCGCAGGGTATCGTCGCTGAGCGGCACGATTTTGTTGATCTCGTGCGAGGTGCGGAAGCCGTCGAAGAAATGAATAAACGGAATACGGCTGTTGAGGGTTGCCGTCTGCGAGATTAAGGCAAAATCCTGCGCCTCCTGCACATTGCTGGCGCACAGCATGGCGCAGCCGGTCTGGCGTACCGCCATCACGTCCGAATGGTCGCCGAAGATCGACAGGGCATGGGTGGCCACCGTACGCGCGGCGACGTGCAGCACAAACGGCGTCAGTTCGCCGGCCAGTTTATACAGCGTCGGGATCATCAATAATAATCCCTGCGAGGAGGTAAACGATGTCGACAGCGCGCCGGTCTGCAGGGCGCCGTGCACGGTGGCGATCGCGCCGCCTTCCGACTGCATTTCTACCACCCGTGGTGTATCCCCCCAAATATTCTGGCGGCCGTCACCGGACCAGGCGTCCGCGTGCTCGGCCATGGTGGAGCTGGGCGTAATAGGATAAATTGCGATGACTTCGCTGGTGCGGTAAGCCACCGACGCAACGGCATGGTTGCCATCTGTCGTAATCATGGAAAGTACCTTATTTCAGCCATGGCGTTGCGCCATGCGGAAAAAAATGCCCTGGAGCCGGGTGAAAAAAACAGCGTTAAATAAAGTCTAGCAGAGGGAAAATCGCGTTCTTTATCACGTTTGTGTGCAGAGCGCGGTTTCAGCGTCGGAACGTTGTAACCTGATATGTCGCAAGGAAATCGCATTATCCGCTGGCGGTGGCGGTGCGGTTTAACCATAATTTAGCGCTTTATTGCCATCATGGCGGCGTTGGCTATTAACAGAGAGCGGGACAAATGACGGGATTAATGTATTTAACCATGGCGATTATCGCCGAGGTGGTTGCCACCACCATGCTGAAGGCGTCGGAAGGGTTCACCCGCCTGTGGCCCTCGCTGGTGGTGGTGCTGGGCTATGGCGTGGCCTTTTGGGGCCTGTCGATGGTGGTGAAAAGCATGCCGCTGGGCATTGTGTATGCGATCTGGTCCGGCATGGGCGTCGTTTTGGTGTCTATCGCTGCGGTATTTATTTATAACCAGAAACTCGACTGGCCGGCAATTATCGGCATGGGATTAATCGTCGCCGGAGTATTGGTGATTAACCTATTGTCAAAAACCAGCGCTCACTAATATTACGATGAATAAAAAAGCCCGCATGACGTTAATCATGCGGGGTGAAGAGCTCAGTTAATTAACTGAAAAATAGTGGAATGCTAATCTCTTAGCGCCTATAGCATACGCGCTGAGCCGCACTTTCAACGTGGCAGAAAATGCGGCGTGCCGTGCTGCTGCCCAGCACGCGCCGACGGCCGTTTGCGCCGTAATTCTGCGTGCGACCGATGGTGATAAGGAGTGTCTGACAGTGATAAAGTTTCGGCTGGCGCAAAAAAGCGCAAAATAATGGCGGCGATGTATTCTCATTATTAAACGAACAGGCTAAATTAAATACACCCGTCATACTCCAAGTTACAGGTGTGTTGGCCGCGTTCAGTCACCCGAATCACTTACCGAGTAAGTTTATCAGGGTTACTTCTCTTGCTGCCTTCCTGCAACTTGAATTATTTCGGGTATAGGTTTGTATTAATTGCACGATCATATGCCCATCAAGAGGCGTTGTTATTTTTTATATAATCAGGTTCAGGAGAAAAACAATGGCAATGCAAATACACAAATGGTCGCTGGCCGGCGCCGTTTTGCTGCTGGCCGCGTGCAGCAGCAATAATGATGAACCGCAGCAGCAGGGCACCAGCGCCAGAATTGACCACTTACCGACCAGCGCACACTGCGCCAACGTCGGCGGCACCACCACCATTGCCCATACGCTGAATGGCGAGGCGGTCAGAATGTGTCAGATGCCGGACGGCAAGCAGTGCGAGGAGTGGGCATTAGGTCAGGGGGCCTGCGCCAGCGCCGGCTAAACGCCGCCCCCGGAGGATAATGCGGGCTTATTGCACCCAGTCTTTCAGGGTATAGACCAGCGTGTGTTTACCGTCGCTCAGTGTCAGCTGCTGGGCATCCAGCGTGACGCGCGCGCCGTTATTCAGCACGCTGCCGATGACCTGATCCCACTGGTTACGCAGCGGGTCGGCACACATCATTCGCGTCGAGGCCAGGTTTTTAACCGTTAGCACGCCGTTGTCCAACTGGCCGTTGCCGAAGAAGCGGTTGCACATTGAACCGGAGATATGCATCTTCTCGCCGAATTCAATGCTTGGCCCGCGCCCCTGTTGTGCATTGGCGGCGACGCCGTCCACGCTCTGCAGCACAAAGTTGTGATGCAGCAGATCGCTTTCCTGTACCGGCTTGCCGGCAGGCGTACCGCCGGCGCAGCCGGCCAGCAGCGTACTGGCCAGCGCCAGCGGGATCCATGATTTCATTGTTGCTCTCCTGAGGTTGTTGTTCCCTGTGTTTCAGCCATGCAGCTGGTTGGCGCAGGGTTCGCCGCGCGTCAGCTGATCGATATTCTGCAGTGTGGTTTCAGAAATGCTGGTCAACGCCTCTTCCGTCAGGAAGGCCTGGTGGCCGGTAAACAGCACGTTATGGCAGGCCGACAGCCGGCGGAAGATATCATCCTGAATCACGTCGTTGGATTTGTCCTCAAAGAACAGATCGCGTTCGTTTTCATACACGTCCATGCCGAGCGCACCGATTTTCTGCTGTTTGAGCGCGTCGATGGCGGCGGCGGAATCAACCAGGCCACCGCGGCTGGTATTGATGATCATCACGCCGTCTTTCATCATGGCAAAGGCCTGCGCGTCCAGCAGGTGATGATTTTCCGGCGTCAGCGGGCAGTGCAAAGTGATAACGTCCGATTGGGCGTACAGCGTCGGCAGATCGACGTATTCCGCGCCCAGTTCCAGCGCCTGTGCGCTGGGGTAAGGGTCGTAGGCCAGCAGCTTCATGCCGAAGCCTTTCAGAATACGCATGGTAGCCACGCCGATTTTACCGGTGCCGATCACCCCGGCGGTACGGTTATGCATATTAAAGCCGATCAGTCCTTCCAGGGAGAAGTTGGCGTCGCGGGTGCGCTGGTAGGCGCGATGGATGCGACGGTTCAGGCTCATCATCAGACCGACGGCGTGTTCCGCCACCGCTTCCGGCGAATAGGCCGGTACGCGCACCACCTTGATGCCGAGCTGCTGTGCGGCGGCCAGGTCGACATTGTTAAAACCGGCGCAGCGCAGCGCCAGAATCTCTACGCCTAACGCCGCCAGCTCTTCCAGCACTTCGCGGCTGCCGTCATCGTTGACGAAAATACACACCGCCTTGCAGCCGATTGCGGTTTTGGCCGTTTTCTTACTGAGCAGAAAATCAAAAAACTCAAGTTCGTAACCAAACTGCTGATTTACCAACTCAAGGTATTTGCGGTCATACTGTTTTGTGCTGTATATCGCCAGTTTCATTGTGGTTTCTCCACCGAGAATATTATGGCTAGTTTAGTGTTTTTTGCCAATTTTGACAATTAGTTAGCCATTATGGACCGGGGGGGAGAGGGGACGGCGCGGGCAAAAAAATCCCCACATTCATGGTGGGGAAATGGCTTCTTCATATATACCATCACGCTAGGATACGGTGGGTATACAACTTACTTATTAGAATCATTGCCAGACTATTAATCATCAGCAGCAACGACAATAACAAAAGTCTGAAATGCGCCGTGCGCCAGGCGGCTAATATGTAAGCAAAATCGACAAATGACGGATAAAGATCGGTGAAAATGGCAGAAAGGGGCTTCCCGTGTCCTATCTAACTTCACCCTGGTCTAAAATCATGCCATCATAATTCCCCTTTCCGGCATAGACTTAATGCAACTGCGGGCATGCTTATCTAGGAATGAAGCAATCATTTAATGGCTAAACGATTGAGAATATTCATAGGGATTGTGGTGGCTATCCTGATCCTGCTGTTGGTGCTGTGGCAAACGGTGCCGCGCTGGCTGCCGCGCGTGGCGGCGTACTGGCTACCGGCAGGCAGCCAACTGACGCTGCAGGGGCCGCTGCGCTGGCAAAACGGTGGCCTATCGTTGCCGGGGGCGCAATATAAAGTGCAGCAGTGCCTGCTGGCCGATTTGGGCGCGACGCGTCTGCATTATCGCGGCGGTCGCTGGCTGCTGGACAGCGACAAACTTAGCGTTGACAGCGCCTGCCTGAGCCAGTTGCCCGCCGGCGAAGACGACGGCGCGCCGCTGACCCTGGATGCGCTGCAGCGCCAGTTGCCGGCGCTCGATCTGAGCATCAACCAACTCTCTATCCTGCCCTGGCAGCACTATGCCGGCAAACTGCAGCTGCATAATACCGCTGCGGGCCAACGGCTGTTTTATCAGGGTAAAAATCTCAAGGCGGAAGCGCTGCTGAATAACCAGCAGCAGCTGGCAATCTCTTCGCTGAATGTACTGCCGCCCAATAGCCCACATCCGCTGCGGTTCAGCGGCGATATCACCATAGCGCGCGATTTCGCCGCACTGCCGCCGCAGGGCAAACTGCGGGGCGAGGTGCAAACCGCCTACCTGCAGCAGCCGCTGCTGATGGACATTAACTGGCATCAGGGGCAAGGGGTGGTGACGCTGACGGAAAAAGGCGATAAGCAACCGCTGGCAACCTTGCCCTGGTCGGTCACGCCGCAGCAAATCCGCATCGACAAAGGAGAATGGCGCTGGCCGTATATTGACCAGCCGCTAAGCGGCGGCGTCAACATTGCGCTGCATGACTGGAGCAAAGGACTGGATGAAACGCAAATCAGCGCTCGGCTGAATGTGATCACCGCCGGGCACAACGGCAAGGGCAATGCGGTGTTGACGCTGGGGCCGGGCAGCGTTGGCCTGACGCGCAGCAATCTCGACTTCCAACTGACCGGGCAGGCCAACCTGGCCGATTTTTCCCTGACGGCGTCGATTCCCGGCGTGGTCAGCGGTTCTATTCTCAACCCGACGCTGGAGCTGCGGCCCGGTTCGCTGCTGCGCGCCTGGGGCAACGCCTCGCCGGAAATGAAGCTGGAAGAGGCGCGTCTGCCGCTGGCCGGGGTAAAAGTCACCGCCAATGGCATTACCGGCCGTCTGCAGTCGATTATTCGCGCCAGCGACAGCTATTGGGGACGTTTCAGACTGCATCTGGACGGTCTGGCGCAAGATTTCTGGCCGGACAAAGGGCGCTGGCAGTGGCGCTATTGGGGCAACGGCCGGCTGCCGCCGCTACAGGCGAAGTGGGACGTGGCGGGCAGCGGCGACTGGCAGGACAGCCTCCTGACGCTCGATCGCCTCTCCACCGGCTTTGATCGGCTGAAATATGGCATGGTCACGGTGGCCGCGCCGCGCCTGACGCTGAACAAGCCGCTGCGCTGGCAGCGCGATGACGCACTCCCGTCGCTGAACGGTGAACTGCAGCTGGTGGCGGATAAGGTCAGTTTCAACGGCGGCGGTCATCTGCCGGCGTCGACGCTGGCGCTGTGGCTGCAGGGGCGCGATCCGCAGAACTTCCAGTGGCAGGGTAAGTTGCAGGCGCAGGATATCGGGCCGATTGCGCTGCGCGGCCGCTGGGACGGTGAGCGCCTGCGCGGGGAAGGCTGGTGGCCGAAGCAGCGCCTGGCGGTGTTCCAGCCGTTGTTGGCGCCGGATCTGAATATTACGCTGCGCGACGGCGAGTTTTACGCCCAGGCGGCATTCTCCGCCGCGCGTGAACAGGGCTTCGCCGCCGGCGGCCACTGGGTGGTGAAAAACGGCGGCATGTGGATGAAGGACGGCGAAATGAGCGGTCTGGATTTCGTCATGTCTTACCGGCTGCAGAACCACCAGTGGCTGCTGGGTGCCAAGCAGCCGGTGACGCTGCGCATTAAATCGCTGAGTAACCTGTTTGAGATGCAGAACATCACCGCGAATCTGCAGGGTTACTACCCCTACAGTGAACGCCAGCCGCTGACGCTGAGCAATGTCGGCGTGGATATGCTGAACGGCCACATCGGCCTGTCGGCGCTGCGCCTGCCGCAGCATGACGCTGCGGTGCTGAAGCTGGATCGCGTCGACCTCAGCGCGCTGTTTACCGCTCTGAAGCCGAAACAGTTCGCCATGTCCGGCCGAGTGAACGGCGAGCTGCCGCTGTACCTGAATAACTCGCAATGGCTGGTGCGCAACGGCTGGATCGCCAACGCCGGCCTGCTGACGCTGCGGCTGGATAAGGATATGGCCGACGCCATCGCCAGCAACAATATGGCGACCGGCGCGGCCATCGACTGGCTGCGCTATATGGAAATTCATCGCTCACAGGCCAGGGTCGATCTCGACAACCTGGGCGTACTGACGTTAACGGCCAGAATCGACGGGGTTAACCCGCAGAAAAACGCCAAACGAGAGGTTATTTTGAACTATAGCCATCAGGAAAACGTGTTTCAGCTGTGGCGCAGCCTGCGCTTTGGCGACAACCTGCAGGAGTGGCTGGAACAGGCCCTCGCACAACCAGGGGAACAACCATGAAGATCATCACCGGGCCGGCTCTGGCGGCCGTTGTCGGCAGCGTGCTGCTCAGCGGTTGCGTGCCGCGTATTGAGGTGGCGACGCCGAAAGAGCCGATCACCATCAATATGAACGTCAAGATCGAACATGAAATCCATATCAAAGTGGATAAAGACGTTGAAAATATGCTGAAAAACCGCAGCGATCTGTTCTAGGAGTGGGGTAAATGAAAAAGCGATATTTATGGCTGATTGGCGCCGGCTGGCTGCTGAGCGGCAGCGTGATGGCGTTGACGCTGGACGAGGCGAAACAGCAGGGGCGCGTCGGCGAAACGCTGAGCGGCTATGTCGCACCGCTGAAACAGGATAACGATACGCTGGCGCTGGTGAAACGCATCAACGATGGTCGAACGGAACAGTATCAGAAGATTGCCGAGGGCAACCATATTGCGCTGGACGATGTGGCGCGCATGACCGGGCAGAAGCTGGTGGCGCGTGCGCCGTCGGGGGAATACGTGCGCGGCATTAACGGCCAGTGGCTGAAGAAATAACAGAAATAACAGGCAGGGAAATCGTTGAGGGCGCACGCGGCGCCCTCGACGGTTTATCAGGCGGTGAGCACCTGAGTCAGCACAGCTTTGGCGTCATCCTGTGCTTTGCCGGCAACGTCCGGGCCATAGGCCACGCCTTCGACAAACACGAATTCCACGTCGGTGATGCCGATGAAGCCCAGGAACAGGCGCAGGTAAGGTTCAACCAGGTCGGTTGGCGTACCTTTGTGAACGCCGCCGCGGCTGGTCAGGATAATCGCACGTTTGCCTTTCACCAGGCCTTCCGGACCGTTTTCGGTGTAGCGGAAGGTCACGCCGGCGCGGGCAATCAGGTCGAAGTAGTTTTTCAACTGGGTTGAAATATTGAAGTTGTACATCGGCGCGGCGATGACGATGGTGTCGTTGGCCTGCAGCTCGGCGATCAGCTCATCGGACAGCGCCAGCGCTTCTTGCTGACGCGGGGTCAGCGGCGCGTCGGAAGGGCGCATGGCGCCGACCAGTTCGCCATCCAGCACCGGCACCGGGTTAGCCGCCAGGTCACGTACGGTGATGGTGTCGCCGCCGTGGTTTTTGCTCCACTGCTCAACGAAGAAGTCGCTCAGTTGGTTAGACTGTGAGTAGTTTGCCAGGATGCTCGATTTCAGAACCAGTAATTTGCTCATCGTAAATTCCTTACGTAATCGTAATACCCGCCGTGTTAAGGCCGTTGGGTGAGGATGGGGAACTGCAGGACTTAGCGCCCCTCGCATGGATTACACTCTATTTGGCTTTTGCCTACAGGGATAGCGGAATATTTCGAGACCTTTGTTCGATTTTATTGAAAGACAATTGCCTGCGGAAACAGAGGGGTTATGGAGAAAAAACGCCTTGTGTTACTCTGTCGGGCTAACAGCGTTGTGATGCTGAACTTATTTAAATGGCGTTGCCGACCAGCCGTTGCGCAGCGCGGAAACAAGGAATACCAAACGTGAAATCTCCGCTCGCGGCATTATCTTCCCAACTGGGCGAGCTGATGCTCCGTGATCAACAGCGCCTGCAGCGCCGGCTGCATGGTGCGCGCAAAATCAAAAATTCCGATGCACAGCAGGCGGTCGCCGATGAAATCGCCGGCGACATGGCGGTGGCGTTGCAGAAAGTGCAGTCGCGCGCCGCGTCTTGTCCGGCCATCAGCTATCCGCAGGGGCTGCCGGTCAGTCAGAAGAAGCAGGCGATTCTGGAGGCGATTCGCGACCATCAGGTGGTGATCGTCGCCGGTGAAACCGGCTCGGGGAAAACCACTCAGCTGCCGAAAATCTGCCTGGAGCTGGGGCGCGGGGTGAAAGGGCTGATCGGCCATACCCAGCCGCGCCGTCTGGCGGCACGCACCGTCGCCAACCGCATTGCCGATGAGCTGGACACGCCGCTCGGCGGCAGCGTCGGGTATAAGGTGCGCTTTAACGATCAGGTCGGCGAACAGTCGCTGGTCAAACTGATGACCGACGGTATTCTGCTGGCGGAAATCCAGCAGGACCGCCTGCTGATGCAGTACGACACGCTGATTATCGATGAGGCGCACGAACGCAGCCTGAACATCGACTTTATTCTTGGCTATCTGCGCGAGCTGTTGCCGAAGCGTCCGGATCTGAAAGTGATCATCACCTCCGCCACTATCGACCCGCAGCGCTTCTCGCGCCACTTCAATAATGCGCCGATCATTGAGGTTTCCGGCCGCACCTATCCGGTGGAAGTGCGCTACCGTCCGGTGGTGGATGACGCCGACGACGGTGAACGCGATCAGCTGCAGGCCATCTTTGACGCAGTGGACGAACTGGGACGCGAAGGGCCGGGGGATATCCTGATCTTTATGAGCGGCGAACGTGAAATCCGTGATACCGCCGACGCGCTGAACAAGCTGAACCTGCCGCATACCGAGGTGCTGCCGCTGTATGCACGGCTGTCAAACAGTGAACAGAACCGGGTATTCCAGTCGCACCATGGGCGACGCATCGTGCTGGCGACCAACGTGGCGGAAACCTCGCTGACGGTGCCGGGAATTAAATACGTTATCGATCCCGGCACCGCGCGCATCAGCCGCTACAGCTTCCGCACCAAAGTGCAGCGCTTGCCGATTGAGCCGGTGTCCCAGGCGTCGGCCAACCAGCGTAAAGGGCGCTGCGGCCGCGTATCGGAAGGCATCTGCATCCGTCTGTATTCGGAGCAGGATTTCCTGTCGCGGCCGGAGTTTACCGACCCGGAAATTCTGCGCACCAACCTGGCGTCGGTCATTCTGCAGATGACCTCGCTGGGGCTGGGCGATATCGCCGCCTTCCCGTTTGTGGAAGCACCGGATAAGCGCAACGTGCAGGACGGCGTGCGCCTGCTGGAAGAGCTGGGGGCGATTAACAGTGCGCCGAACGGTCACTATCAGCTGACCGCGCGCGGCCGGCAGCTGGCGCAATTGCCGATCGATCCCCGTCTGGCGCGCATGGTGCTGGAAGCCAGCAACAGCGGCAGCGTGCGCGAAGTGATGATCATCACCGCGGCGCTGTCGATCCAGGATCCGCGCGAGCGGCCGCTGGATAAACAGCAGGCCTCCGATGAGAAGCACCGCCGCTTCGCCGACAAAGATTCCGACTTCCTGACCTTCGTCAACCTGTGGGATTACCTGAAAGAGCAGCAGAAGGCGCTCTCTTCCAGCCAGTTCCGCCGCCTGTGCCGCACCGATTTCCTCAACTATCTGCGGGTGCGCGAATGGCAGGATATCTACACCCAGCTGCGCCAGGTGGTGAAGGAGCTGGGGCTGCCGATCAACAGCGAGCCGTCAGATTTACGCAGCGTACATACGGCGCTGCTGACGGGGCTGCTGTCGCATATCGGCCAGAAAGACACGGATAAGCAGGAGTTTACCGGCGCGCGCAACGCGCGTTTCTCCATCTTCCCCGGTTCCGGCCTGTTTAAAAAGCCGCCGAAGTGGGTGATGGTGGCGGAACTGGTGGAAACCAGCAAGCTGTGGGGGCGCATTGCGGCACGTATCGAGCCGGAGTGGATTGAGCCGCTGGCGCAGCATCTGGTGAAGCAGCATTACAGCGAGCCGCACTGGTCGAAATCGCAGGGTGCGGTGATGGCCAGCGAGAAGGTAACGCTGTTCGGCCTGCCGATTGTGGCGGCGCGCCAGGTCAATTACAGCAATATCGATCCGCTGCTGTGCCGGGAACTGTTTATCCGCCATGCGCTGGTGGAGGGCGACTGGCAGACGCGCCATGCGTTCTTCAGCGCCAACCTGAAGCTGCGGGCAGAGGTTGAAGAGCTGGAACACAAATCGCGCCGGCGCGACATCCTGGTGGATGATGAAACGCTGTTCAGCTTCTACGATCGCCGCATTCCGGCCGACATTGTCTCGGCGCGCCACTTTGATAACTGGTGGAAACAGGCGGCGAAGCAGCAGCCGGATCTGCTCAACTTTGAGAAAGCGATGCTGATCAAAGAGGGGGCGAATAAAATCAGCGCGCTGGATTACCCGAATTACTGGCATCAGGACAACCTGAAACTGCGGCTGAGCTATCAGTTTGAGCCGGGCACCGACGCCGACGGCGTGACGGTGCATATTCCGCTGCCGTTGCTTAATCAGGTTGAAGAAGCCGGTTTCGAGTGGCAGATCCCGGGAATCCGCCGTGAACTGGTGATTGCCCTGATCAAATCGCTGCCGAAACCAGTACGGCGCAATTTTGTACCGGCGCCGAACTATGCTGAAGCCTTCCTGGGGCGGGTGACGCCGCTGGAGATGCCGCTGCTGGATGCGCTGGAGCGCGAGCTGCGCCGCATGACTGGCGTGACGGTGTCACGTGATGACTGGCAGTGGGAACAGGTGCCCGATCATCTAAAAATGACCTTCCGTGTGGTGGGCGACAAGCACAAGACCCTGCGCGAAGGGAAAGACCTGACGGCGCTTAAGCTGCAGCTGAAAGAGAAAGTGCAGGAAACGCTGTCGGCGGTGGCCGATGACGGACTGGAGCAGAGCGATCTGCATATCTGGAGCTTCGGTGAACTGCCGGCGTTCTACGAGCAAAAACGCGGCGGTTACTCGGTGAAGGCTTACCCGGCACTGGTCGATGAAAAAGACAGCGTGGCGATCCGCCTGTTCGACAGCGAGCAGGAGCAGCAGCAGGCGATGTGGCAAGGCACGCGCCGCCTGCTGCTGCTGAATATTCCGTCGCCGATCAAGTATCTGCATGAAAAACTGCCGAACAAGGCCAAGCTGGGACTGTACTTCAACCCGTACGGCAAGGTGCTGGATCTGATCGACGACTGCATCTCCTGCGGTATCGACAAGCTGATTGCCGAGTATGGCGGTCCGGTGTGGCAGGAGCAGGCGTTCGCCAAGCTGCAGGAGCGTATCCGCGCCGAGCTGAACGACACCGTGGTGGAGGTGGCGCAGCAGGTCGAACAGATCCTGACCGCGGTGTTTAATATCAACAAACGCCTGAAAGGACGGGTGGATATGTCGCTGGCGCTTGCGCTGTCGGATATCAAGGCGCAGCTGGCCGGGCTGGTGTACCGCGGTTTTGTCACCAACAACGGCTGGAAGCGTCTGCCGGATACGCTGCGTTATCTGCAGGCGATTGAACGTCGTCTGGAGAAGCTGGCGATCGACCCGCACCGTGACCGCGCCCAGATGCTGCGGGTGGAGCAGATTCAGCAGGCGTGGCAGCAGTGGCTGAACAAGCTGCCGCCAAAGCGCCGGGAAGAGCCGGAGGTGAAGGAGGTGCGCTGGATGATCGAGGAGTTGCGCGTCAGCCTGTTCGCCCAGCAGTTGGGTACGCCGTATCCGGTGTCTGATAAACGTATTCTGCAGACTATTGAGCAGCTGTCGGCTTAACGCCTGGCGCGGGTCTGTCTTCCACGCCGGCTCGCGCTATTCTTGCTGTTCAAGTGCCTGCAACTGGGCATAAATAGCGGTGACCGCCAGCGCCCGGTTGTCGGCACGGTAGCGGTCTTTGGCCGCCGGCGCGGAGCTTTGAATGGCGATCAGGCGCCAGCCGTCTGCCGTTTTCAGCAGCAGCGGTGAACCGCTGTCGCCGGGCAGGGTATCGCACTGATGCGACAGCACGCCTTGCTGCGCCCAGCCGGTCACCGTGCAGTTCTGATGGCTGTACAGACTGTCCAGATGGTCCTCGGGGTAGCCGGCCTGGGTAATCAGCCTTCTGGCCTGTTTCATCGCCTGCGTCAGGGTCGGCGTATCGCCTTGCCACAGCGGCAGCGGCCGTAGCGGCAGCGGCGTCGCATCCTTGAGCCGTATCAGCGCAAAGTCATAGGCCGCCGCGCCCGGCGGCACGATCCAGCCGTCGCCGTCCGGTTTCAGTTTCTTCCCCAGCTTCCGATCAACCAGCGTTTCAATATTATCCGTTTGGTAAGCCCAGCCTTTGGACTGGGCGATAAAACGCAGCGCTACCGCTTTATCCAGTACGCCGGGCGGTGCCAGCACGCAGTGGCCGGCGGTCAGCGCCAGATGTGGTGAAATCAGGGTGGCGGTGCATAAATTGCCGCTGACGGTCTCGATCTGGCCGATAGCCTGCCAGGGCCAGCCGCGGGTTTCACTCACTTTTATCCGGTCGTCTTTACCAAAAAACAGGCGGGTTTTCTCCGCATGGGAGGGACCGTCGGCCCGGGCCGGGCCGGCGCTAATCAGTGGAAATGAGCACAACAACAGCAAAGCGGATATGCGCATAGATCTCTTGCCTGATACGGGGTAATCCATAAACTCACTGAATGTCTACTATAGACGGAAATTGACGTGTTGAAACGTTCGTTGATTGATTTTTCAATAAATTCTGCGTGCATGGACGCCAATGCTCAGAGATAAAACGCCGCGGCGATCAGGCCGCAGAGGATCAGTACGGCCAGTACGATTTCGAACAGATAACGGCGCAGCATAGATGACAGCCTCCGATAAAAAACACCCGGCAGGCCGGGTGTTTGGATGAACGTCATACGTAGTCAGGGCGGAGTGCCCCGGCAGATCAGTGCGCCGCTTTTTTCTGTTGTTTGGCGTGCTTGTGCGTTTTTTTCGCCGCCTGGGCTTTCTGCACCGGCGCTTTTTTGTGGGCGGATTTCACCTGTTTTTTAGCGGCCTGCGCTTTCTGCGCCACGGTTTTTTTGGCCTTGGCGTGATGGTGGCTGACGTGGGTGCTGTTAGCCGGGGCTGCGGTGGCGGCATCGGCGGCAAATGCGACGCTGGACAGGCCCATTGCAGCGGCAACAACCAGAGCTAATGTTTTTTTCATTGTCGGTTCCTCAAGTGATTTTTCGTGTCTTAACCCCACTGCGGGGCCGTGGATAACAGCATAGGGAAAGCGCCGCCGGCTTTCCGTGCATGATTGGTTTCGGCGTGTAACGGCATGTACATGCTACACTGGCCTCAGCGAGGCGGAGATTAAGAGGTTGTTTATGCAGCAGATTGCGGTGCGGAGCGGGGTTGCGCCAAACGGCGACATACCGATTGCGTATGAAGACTGGGGTGACGAAAGTGCGCCGCCCTTATTGCTGATAATGGGCATTGGCGCACAGATGCTGCTGTGGCCGGATGAGTTTTGCCGGGCGCTGGTTGAACAGGGTTACCGGGTGATTCGCTTTGACAACCGCGATGCCGGCCTGTCCGGCAAAACCCACGGGCATCGCCGGCAGCCGCTGTGGCTGCTGATACTGCGCGCTCAGCTTGGCTGGCAAAGTGCGGTACCTTATACGCTGGCGGACATGGCGGCCGATGCTGTTCAGCTTCTGGATCATCTGCACATTCGGCAGGCGCATGTGTTGGGCGGCTCAATGGGCGGCATGATTGCCCAGGTGTTGGCGGCGGAGTATCCGCAGCGAGTGCGCAGCCTGATCGTGCTGTTTTCCAGCACCAATCAACCGCTGTTGCCGCCGCCGGCGCCGTCGCTGTTATTCCAGCTGCTGCGGCCGTTTCCCGTTAAGGCGTCGCGCGCACAGCAGCACCATTACTGTAAAACTCGTTTGCGTCTGCTGGCCAGTAAACGTTACCCGATGCAGGAAGCGGAGCTGGATGCGCTGGTCAGCCGGCTATTGCAGCGCGGCGGCGACAGCGAAGGGCTGCAGCGTCAGTTTTCCGCCTTACTGGGCAGCGGCGATCTGCGGCGTTACAGCCGGAACATTCAGGCGCCGACGCTGGTGATCCACGGCAGTGCCGACCGTATGGTGCGCAAGGCCGGAGGAGCTGCCGTGGCGCGGGCGGTTCCCCATGCCAGGCTGCATATTGTGCCGGATATGGGGCATGACCTGCCGCAACCTTTGCGTTTACCACTGGCGACGCTGATTGCGCAGCATATGGCGCCGCACTGACCGATGGGGAAATGCACCGGCCTTATCACATTTGCCGGTGTGTCCCTCTCATTTTAGTTACAACATACATATAGAGTGCAACAGGGCGGCACTCTGCGGCCGCCGCGTAATCGGTAAGAACGTGCGCTATGGATTAGGTCTCCCAGCGGAGAGTCAAAAAACCGGGGCGACCGTCAGCAGCAGATTGGCGAAGCGCCGCTGCTCGCCGGAGGCGATAATCAACGCCGTACGTTCGGATTTGACCTCGGCGTAAAACTGCTCCCGCTCCAGATAGCTGATGGGGCAGTCGGTAGGCAGCAAGCGTCGGTAGTCGGCGGCCGCAGTATGGGGAAAATCCGCCGGCGCCGTCATCAGGGCGGCATGTTCCACATTGATACAGGTCAGGATTTTCTCCAGCACCAGCGCGGCGGGGATCATCCCCGGCGACAGATTGAGATACACCACGGTCGCGTCTTTACGGGCGTTGCTGGTTACCGCGTAATTGGCATCGGCGATTAACAGCTGACTTTTGTGGCCGCATGCCGCCAGCGCGCCGAGCAGAGGCGGGTGGATAAGTTCTGATTTAATCATGTTGGTTCTCTGTCTGAAATGCCGGCAGCCGTTTCGGACTGCCGGCCGGTAGGTTACATGCGGTAAATGCCGCCGTTGATATCAATGGTGGCACCGGAGACGAATCCGTCATATTCCGCCGCCAGGAAGGCGATCACGCGCGCCACATCCTGCGGCGTGCCGGCTCTGCCCAGCGGGATTGCGCGGACGGTTTCTTCCGCCGAGGCTTGGGTGGTGTGGCGATCGTGAAAACGCGTGCCGAGGATCAACCCGGGAGCCACCGCGTTCACCCGGACGCCGTGTTCACCCAGTTCCGCCGCCAGCGAGCGTGTCCAGGTCAGCACCGCGCCCTTGCAGGACGAGTAGACCAGCGAGCCGGAATGTCCGCCGGCGCGGCCGGCCAGCGAGGCCAGATTGACGACGCTGGCGCCGTCTGCTGCCGCCTTCAAGAATGGCAGCGCGCTTTGCGTCACGTTCAGCATGGTGGTCATATTGACATCCAGCACCGTTTGCCAGAACTGGCGGTCGATTTCTCCCAGCCACTTACGGCCGACGATGCCGCCGACGTTATTGATCAAAATATCGATGCCGCCGAGAAACTCCGCCCCGGCGCGCACGCAGCGTTCGGCGTCTGCGGTCTCGATTAAATCCGCGTAGCCATAGGCCGCGCGCTGCCCCAGCGAATGCGCCAGCTCTACCAGCGCCTTGGGGCCTTCTTCGCCGCTGTGGTAATGCAAATAAATATCGCAGCCGGCCTGGATCAACTGTTCTGCCGTGGCCCGGCCGATGCCTTGCTCCGCGCCGGTGATAAAGACTTTCTTGCCGCTAAGATTGCCCATGGTGAATACCTCGTGTTAAGGGGGAAAAGTGAGTTACGCCCTGATGACGCCTTCGCGCTGTTTGGCGCAGTAGAAAATGCAAATCAGGCCGGTGACCAGCAGACACAGCGCCAGGAAAACCAGCCCCGGAATGCTGCTGTGGGTAAATTCGTTAAGCACGCCCACCACATAGGGGGCGACAAAGCCACCGATGTTGCCAATGCAGCTCACCACCGCCAGGCCGGCGGCGGCCGACGCGCCCGACGAAATATTGGCGGGCATGGATAAAAACGGCGGAACGGCGGTGTAGATACCGACGGCGGCGAGACATAAGAAAGAGAGCGAGACGAACAGGTTGTATTGGAAGAAGACTACCGCGCCGGCCAGACCGATGGCGGCCATCACCATGCTGATGCCAGCAAAAATGCCGATTTGCCGGGTTTTACTGGCCCACAGGCTCCACGGATAAACCAGCAGCGCCCCCAGGCCATAGGGGATCAGCGCCAGCAGGCTGACGTGGAAAATATCGTTGCCGGAAATGGCGGTAAGGATGGAGGGCAGCCACATGCCAAAACCGTAAATGCCGCAGACCATGCCGAAATTCAGCAGGGCGTAGATCAGATATTTTTTGTTTTTAATACCGTTAAAGAAATCACCCAGCGTTATTTGTGATCCGGATTTGGTACGCTGGTTATTATTCATTAACCAGGCTTTCTCCTCCACGTCAAGGTAACCGACGTCTTTTGGTGAGTTCTTTATGATAAACGGAATAATCAGGCCGATAATGATCGGCGGCACGCCTTCAATAATAAACAGCAGTTGCCAGGGTTCAAGGCCAAACCAGCCGTTGTCAATATTAAGGATAAAACCGGAAATCGGTGAGCCGATGGCGTTGGATAAAGGCTGGACGATAATAAACATGCCCAGAATTTTGGTGCGGTATTTTTCCGGGAAAATACGGTAAAATAGTAGACCACGGAGGGGAAGAAGCCAGCCTCACAGACACCCAGCATAAAACGGCAGATATACAGTTCCATCGGCGTGCGTGCAAAGCCCATCAGGGTGGCGAAGATGCCCCATGAGATCAGGATGCGGGCGAACCAGATACGCGGGCCGAACTTGATCGTGCCGGCATTGCTGGGGATTTCAAACATAAAATAGCCGATAAAGAAAATACCGGAGGCAAAACCGAATGCAGAGGCCGTGAGCCCCAGGCTGTCTTCCAACGCTATGGCGGCATAAGCCATATTGTTACGATCAAGAAAGGCCAGAAAATATAACAGAATCATTAAGGGGACGATATGCAGCGTCAGCTTTCTTATTGCGCTGCGTTCAATATCCTGCGGCGTTCTTTTGTTCATGGTTATTTATCCAAGTTTTGTTTATTGGCGTGTTCCGTCCCCGGCTTTAATGCTCGCCGGTGTTAATTAATAAACGATTGCCTGATGTGATGACGTTGCGTGTTAGCGCATTATTAGTGGGTTATTGATATTCATTATTTATTCCTATTGATTTACGTATACCGCTGCCGATAACGCAGGGGAGCCCCCAGCGTCGAAATATATCTGTCGCCGTGCCGAATTGGCGCTAATCTTTTACTGACTGACGGCCGATCAAGGTCGGCGGAAAAAGAAATTCACCGGGCGGTAGCAGAGGATCGTTGATGCGTTTAATTAAGCGTTCGACCATCAGCTGCGCCATAGCGGCCAGCGGCGGCATTACCGAGGTCAGTCCCGGTTCGGAAAATCCGGCCAGCGAAATATTGTCGATGCCAACGATGGATATCTGCTGCGGTATGCGCACCCCGGCGGCGCGCAGCCCCGTCATCAGGCCAATGCCCAGCGCATCGTTGATTGCCACAATACCGTCCGGACGGGGCGTCATGGCGAGTATACGGCTTACCAGCGCCCGGCCGAGTTCAAACATCTCCGTATCGCCATATTCACTGCTGGCGTTGCCTTCTATCACCCGTTCATACGCCGGTAGCTGATGGCTGCGCAACGCCGCCAGAAAACCGTCGATTTTATTGCTGCGGCTCAGGGTGAGGGCCGCCTCGGTGGCAAAAACAATCTGCCGGCAGCCACGCTCAATCAGGTGGTTCGCCGCCAGCCGGCCGGCTTCAACGTTGTCCATAGAGACGCTGTCGACCAGCCGGGTATCGGCGGCCATACTGCCGCTAAAACGGTTGTCGTAGCTGACAATTCTCATCCCCTGTTCGGCACAGCGGACAAAGTGCGTTTGGCGGATATCGCTCGCCGCGACGATAATGCCGCGCACGCCGTGGGCGAACATATCGGTGATAAAGGCGCGTTCTTCTTCCTCTTGACGATACGAGTTGCCGAGCAGCACGCGGTAGCGGTATGCCCGGGCGGACAGGTCGACCTGGTGCGCCAGCGCCGAAAAGCTGGGATTGACAATCGACGGCACCAGTAAACCGATAATCGTCGGCTGCCCGCTAGTGCGCGGCGGCATTCTCTGCGGCCGGTAATGCAGCTCGTCCATCGCTCGCTCAATGCGCAACCGCGTCTCTTCACTCATCTGATGGGCGCGATGATTAAGCAGGTTTGACACGCTGCTGATGGAAACGCCGGCTCGCCGGGCAACGTCGCGAATATTGGCCATCTTGTCGCTATCCTTATGGTTGCCGGCCGCTGCGGGCGGCTTTGCTCCGCCGATAGGCAGCAATCTATAAGGGAAAGGTGGCGCAGGCAAGCGGCAACCGGACAGGGTAAGGCAGCGAATATCGCTTTTGTGAAAACAGTCATGCGCAGCCCCCGGTGTTTACTAAACAGCGGCGGTGCTTTTTACTCTCATTGGCAAATCATGATATCCATGATGGTTACGCGGTTAAATCAGGGGGGGTATATTAGAGTTAGGTGTGTGGATAGTCGATTCACCTATTATCGATACTTTGTAGCTATGCCATACATAGAATATTCTGTTCAGAACGCGATAAGTAGTACGCCCTGGCATAAATGGCGGGGAGCCGTTCCATGACTAATTTATCAGTCATTTCAGTACGGATGCCGGTAAGATATAACCCCGTAATTCCTCCGGGGAAAACCTCGTAACTCCCTGTACACAGAGTATTTTTTGAATGTGGGAGAGCCGTCTGCCAGACTCTCCCGCTTTTGTCGTACAGGCTTACAAATCCTGGGCTGTTGGTCGGAAAATAATCTCGTTAACACCCACATCTTCGGGTTCGCTAATGGCAAAAGCAACCATGCGGGCATAGGTTTCCGGCGGAACGCCAACTTTTCCTACGTACTCCTGATTGACAGCCTGAACGTCTTTATCGCTGATATGCTCGAGCAACTCTGTAGATACCGCCCCTGGAGAGATAATGGTTGCACGGACGTTATAAGCGCAGGCTTCTTTTCTCAGCCCCTCGGTGAGTGCGCGTACCGCATATTTTGTGGCAGAGTAAACGGCGGATGCCGGGAAGACTAGGTGGCCGGCAACGGATGCCGTATTGATGATGTGTCCCGACTTTTGGGCTTTCATATATGGCAGGGCGGCGGCGATGCCATGCAGAACACCACGGAGGTTCACATCGATCATCTGATTCCACTCATTCACTTTAACCTGATCGAGCGGCGATAGCGGCATAACACCGGCATTATTAATCAGTACATCAATGCGACCCAGTTGGTTAACGGCAGTATCAACGAGCTTTTTAACGTCATCTTCACGGGTTACATCGGTGGCTACAGCAATTGCAGTTCCGCCTTGATCATTGATTTCCTTGGCCAACACATCTATACGATCGGAGCGGCGGGCTGCAAGTACCAATTTGGCACCTTTTTTGGCAAGGTGACGAGCTGCAGCTTCACCCATACCGCTTGAAGCACCGGTTATTACAATTACTTTATCTTTAATATTGTCTGTCATCTCAGTTTCCTTAGTACGGGGTTAATTGCTGCTTTGTTGTCACTCACTATTTTGTCCGGTTTTGCAGCCAGTACGCGTACGGAACCGGCAAAACGGGGAAGGTTAAACTCCCGCGCCACTCGGCGCCGGCATGGTGCATAGCGACGGAAGCAAGGCCGTCGGGATGCGTGAGGCGATAATCCTGTTGCGCAGGGTAATATCTTTAAGCGTGTAGGAATCAAACAAATCAGGCATCGACCTCTCATCCATCCAAGTGAAGTATGAGCGTAATCATAGTCCTTTCTTATCCGATGCCCTTGTCATATTCGCCGAAAAAATTGCCTAAAATGATTAATCATTATTGAAAGGTGCAAAGTCGGCTTTGATAATGGTAAATTTAGAAAATCATTAAAATTATCGTTCTGGTGTGCATGTATGGCCACTGAAAATCCGAATTCCGACCAAAAAAATATTGCGGATATGATTGTAGAGATTGCCCAAAACGATGGTGATTATTCTACGGCCATTTCTTCACTCACCATTCATCGCCGTAGTGTGCCCACGGCGCCCGTGCACTGTATTTATCAGATGGGACTGGGCGTTGTGGTGCAGGGAGCGAAAGAGGTCATGCTGGCGGGGAAACTAACCCGGTACAGCGCAGGTGAGTCTATGCTGACCACGATAGATCTGCCAGTGGTCTCCCATGTTACTCAGGCAAGCCAGGATGAGCCCTTTCTGGGGTTGGTGCTGACATTTGATCCCCGGACTGTGGTACAGACGGCTGCGCTTATGCCTTCTGCGAAGCCTGTAAGGGAAACATTGCTTAATCCGCTGTCTGTTGAGCCTCTGGATGAAGGGGTGACGGGCGCTTTGCAACGTCTGATAAAGCTCTTGGCCGAGCCGGATTTAATCGGCCCGATCGCGCCGCTCATCGTACAGGAAATTATTATCCGCTTATTGGCCAGTAATCATGGCCCCCAGCTCCGGCATCTGGCAACGGCAGGCTCTCCGGGGCAGAATATTGCCAGGGTGGTTGGCTGGCTTAAACAGAATTTCACGCGTTCTGTCTGCATAGATGAATTGGCCGCGAGTGCCTATATGAGTCCATCCACGTTTCGGCAACATTTTCGGGCGGTGACGGGGGTGAGCCCGCTACAGTACCAGAAGAAGCTCCGGCTACAGGAGGCCAGACAACAGATGCTGAGCAAGCATCTGGACGCCGGCAGCGCTGCTTTAATCGTTGGTTATGAAAGTGCTTCGCAGTTTAGTCGCGAATACCGCCGGGAATTTGGTGAATCTCCGCAGCGTGACATTAAACGTATGCGTTTACATGGCGAGTGATGCGGATACAGAAACGTAGTCGTTCGTTCACTCTCGCTTGATATATCCGCAACCAGTCTGAACGGGATTGCCCTTATCCCCTTAACGCGCTGTCGGCTCGGCATTTAACAAGGCAGGGGATTTTACCGGCCAGCTGAAGCGGAAACTGGCGCCGCCGAGCGGGCTGGCGTCGACGAAAACCTGCCCCTGATAGGCAACGGCAATGGAGTGCACGATGGCCAGCCCCAGGCCGCAGCCGCCGGTGGCGCGGTCGCGACTGGGGTCCAGGCGTACAAACGGTTCGAAAATACGCTGGCGCTCATCCGGCGGAATGCCCGGCCCGTCATCTTCCACCTGCAGGCAGGCGATGTCGCCGTCAAACCACAGGCCGATGCGCAGGCGCCGTTGCGCATAGCGCAGCGCGTTGTTTACCAGGTTATCCAGCACCCGCTCCATCAGGCGCAGATCCACGCCGCCGAAGTCGCCGCGATGGGGGATATCCAGTGCAATATCGCGCTCAGGATGCATCAGCCACAGATCTTCCGTTTTGTCCTGCAGCCAGCCGGGCAGGTCGATCGGTTCAATATTCAGCGCCACCTGCGGGCGGTCAAGGCGCGCATAGGTCAGCAGCTCGTCGATCAGCGATTCCAACTGGCCGATATCGCGGTTCAGTGCCTGCTGTTCGCCGTCGGACAGGTTATCGCTCATCGCCAGCCGGTACCGCAACCGCACCAGCGGAGTGCGTAATTCGTGAGCGATGCCGTCAATCAGCTGCTTCTTACTGGCGATCAGAGTGTTGATATTGTCCGCCATCTGATTGAACGCCACGCCGAGCCGGTTCAGGCTGGAAGTGGGATCAAAATGGGTGCGCTCGTCCAGATGTCCGGCGCCGAGGCGCTGCGCGGCGTTTTCCAGCTTCAGCAGATCCTGCCAGTGCGGGCGCATCCACAGAAACACCGGCAGCGCCAGCGACAGGCCAATCAGCAGCAGCACCACCAGATCCAACAGCCGCACCTGATGCAGATAGAACAGATAGGGAATGGGGCCGACCACCAGCACGTAGTGGCTGCGCGGAATGCGCTGCATAAAGGTGTACTGATCGTCCAGCGCGATGATTTCCCCCAGCCGCAGCCGCTTTTTCATCTCATCGCTCAGTTTCTGCTTGCCCAGTGGCTCAATGTGCAGTTGGAAGGAGAGGTTGAGATCCAGCGTATCAATGGTTTTATTCCAGTCTTTGAGCGGGATTTCCCGCAGTTCGCTGCGCATCAGGTACAGCGAGCTTTTCATCAGGTCGTCCATCGACTGGCGGCCGGCGCGTTCGGCGGTCACCTTGTACACCAGCCCGACCAGCATCGCCATCACTAGAAAGCAGACGAACAGCAGCAGGAAGAACTGTACGAAGAGTTTTCTCATGGCTGCGCCTGTTCCCAGGCGTTGGGGGCGAACAGGTAGCCTTTGTTGCGTACGGTTTTGATGCGGAAGGGGTCCAGCGCATTGTCGTACAGCTTGCGGCGCAGGCGGGAAATCGCGACGTCGATGCTGCGATCCAGTCCGTCATAGCTGACGCCGCGCAGGTTTTGCAGCAGCGCCTCCCGGTCCATAATCTGCCCGGCGTGGGTCGCCAGTTCCCACAGCAGGTCAAAGTCCGAGGTGGAAAGGGTGATGGTCTCGTCCGCCAGCGTCACCTGGCGGTTGACCGGGTCAATGCACAGCAGGCCGAAATGCAGCGCGTTGTGCGGCGTCAGGGCGGCGGGATCTTCATGCCCTGCGGCGCCCTGACGCAGATGCAGGCGCAGGCGCGCCAGCAGCACCGCCGGCGGCGTGGTTTTCAAAATATAGTCGTTGGCACCCATTTCCAGCGACAGAATATGGTTCATATCGCTGTCAAGCGACGTCAGCAGCACAATCGGGCCGTGAAACTGCGGCCGCAAATCGCGGCACAGCGTCATGCCGTCTTTGCCGGGCAGCATAATATCCAGCAGCACCAGATCCGGCTGCTCCTGCGCAATGCGCTCCAGGGCGGTGTCGCCACGCGGTTCGACCAAGACGTCAATATCATGCTTGCCCAGATAGGCGGCGATTAATTTACCGACGTCGGCGTCGTCTTCTACAAAAACAATTTTGTGCATTTTTTCCGGGGAGTTATCAGCAAGACGGCATTCAGCATAGCGCGCCGCTGTACGTTGCGCCATGCTCCGCTCGGCAACGATCAGCGCAGCGGACGGCCGCCGTCGACGCCGTGGGTGCGGCCGGTTACATAGCGGCTGCCGAGCAGGTAATGCACCAGTTCGACCACTTCGCTTTCGCCGGGGGCGACTTTCATCAACGATTTTTGCAGCGCCTGCTGGCGATAGGCTTCATCGTCGCCGGGGTTAAAGATAATCAGCGCCGGCGCAATGGCGTTGACCTTCACCTCCGGCGCCAGCTTGCGGGCGAACGAGCGGGTCATATTATCCAGCGCCGCCTTGCTGGCGGCGTAGGCGATATGCTTATCGCTGCCTTTCTCCACCACGTAATCCGTCAGGTGGATAATATCGGCGCCGGCCTGTCCCTGACCGCGCAGGCAGGGCTCCAGCAGCTGATTCAGCAGGTAAGGGGTGTAAACGTGGATTTGCAGCATCGACGCCATCACCTGCTCCGGCGGCGTCTGTGGCGATTCGGCCTGCCAGGCGCTGGCGTTATGCACCAGCGCCCGCAGTTTAGGCGTGGTTTCCCGCACCTGCGCGGCAAACTGGTAGATGCCGTCATGGGTGGAGAAGTCGGCTTGAATGCAGGTGGCGCCCAGCGATTTGAGTTCGGCGAGCGCCGGATAGTCACTGCGGTAGGCGACGATTACCGGCACCTGGCGCTGCAGCAGCGATTTGGCCAGCGCCAGGCCGATGCGGCGGGCGCCGCCGGTGATCACTACCGGCGCAGAGTCATAGGGTTCCATCGATTAAAGCTCCTGAACAGGCTGGCAAACAATAGGGGAATTATGCCATTATACGGCGTAAAATCGTTATAGCTTCGCATCGATTATCCATTTCAGGATGTAATATACCCTAAATATCCAGGGCGACAGGTATACGCTGGCCAAAAGAGGAACTGAGGGGATGAGTAACGGTCACCTTGCATCCGTCGCGCGCAGTGAAACAATCTGCTTTGACTACATGGAATTTCTGTCTGCATCGTGCAAGAAGCACTGGCGCTTTATTGATGCAATATACGGCGTTATGCCTATTTTTGGCATGGTGCTGAAATCACGCGTGGTATCCACGCAAACGCGTACAGAACAGTTAAAAGAGTTGGCTTTGCAGGTGGTGTCCACCCAGGTCAGCGATGAAACCAATATTGTGCGTCTGATCGATCTTGGGCAACAGCAGGGGTTGGCGGTATTTGATATTCTGCTGCCTTATGCGCTGGATAAAGCTCAACTGGCGGCGATTCAGCAGGAGTGTGCGACAAACGTGGTATTAACGCAGGTGGGTGAGCGCATCACCATCAGCACGCAGGAAAAATGACCGGGTGTTTTCACCCGGCCGTCCTCACTCATTACTGCAGCATAAACCAGCCGGCCGGCACGGTGGCCAACAGCAGCAGCAGAATGCTGCTTCTTTCCAGCTTGTTCAGCAATTTCACGTCATCATGGCCGCGACGGGCATAGATAAACACCAGCAACCCCGGCGCGTACAGCAGCACCGACATCAGCAGATGCATCAGCCCTGAGGCATACAGCAGCCAGATGCCATACAGGCAGGCGCCGCTTGCCGCCACGATCAGGCGTTTGTCATTGCGCTGCCGCGCCACTTTGAACAGGAAGGCGCCGACCAGGAAATAGGGCACCAGAATCATTTCCGAGGCGATGGTCAGCAGCGAGTTATAGTTGCTGCTGGTAAACCAGATCAGCACCAGCGCAATCTGCACCGCGCCGTTGGTCAGCCACAGCGAGGCGGACGGGGCGTGGTTTTTATTCTGCCGGCGGAACACTTTCGGAAAGGCGCCGTGCTGCGCGGCCAGCAGCGGTACTTCGGCCGCCATAATGGTCCAACTCAAGTAGGCGCCGCATACCGAGATAATCAGGCCGACGGCGATAATCACATCGCCCCACGGGCCGAGAAGATCGACCATCATCACCGCCATGGACGGGTTGCGCATCTGCGCCAGTTCGCTGCGCGGCACCACGCCGAGCGCCAGCAGCGTCACCAGCAGGTATACCGCCAGCGCGGACACCACTGCCAACATGGTGGCCAGCCCGACATCCTTCTTGTTGCGCGCCCGTGCCGATACTACCACCGCGCCTTCCACGCCGATAAATACCCAAAGAGTGATCAGCATGGTGTTTTTTACCTGCTCCCACACCGGTTTGCCGAGCGCCACGCCGGTAAAGTCGAGGGTGAATACGTCCATCTTAAAGGCGATCACCGCCAGCACGGCAAACAACCCGAGCGGCAGCAGCTTAGCCAGCGTGGCGGCCAGGTTGATGCTGGCGGCGGTCTGCACGCCGCGCAGCACCAGCGCATGCACCACCCACAGCAGAATGGATTCCCCCACCAGCGCCTGCCAGGTGTTGCCGTCGCCGAAGATCACCGCGCCGCCGCGGTCGGTGAAAATGCTCAGCGCGGCGAAGACGATCACCAGATAAGAGACATTGGCAATCACCGCGCACAGCCAATAGCCCCAGGCGGAGCAGAAGCCGACCAGCTCGCCGAAGCCTTCTTTGGCATACGTAAAGATACCGCCATCCAGATCGGGACGCAGCCGGGTCAGCAGCAGCATGGCGAAGGCCAGGAACAGAATGCCGACGCCGGTAATGCCCCAGCCGATCAGCAGGGCCGCCGGGCTGGCGACTTCCGCCATATTTTGCGGCAGGCTGAACACGCCGGCGCCGAGCATGGAACTGAGCACCAGAGCGGTTAATGCGAGTAGACCTAATTTTTTTTCCAATGAAGGATCCCGAATACAGAATAAACAGCTGGAGAGCGCCGATTGAGCAGTAAAAACAGGGTGACGATCACCGTGCGTTTAGACAATTAGCCCTGAAAAACGGCGCAGATTCTACGGACGGACGCAGCGGGATGCAATGATTGAATATGCGGAACGGTTAAAAAATTATTCAGTCGTGACGGAAAGAAAAACGGGCAGCGCCAGGGCTGCCCGTCGGAAGGGGTAAAACGCGGTTTATTTGAACAGATCGGCGCTGACGGTCAGGTTGCCGCCGCTCTTGTTCTGCCACTGGCGGGTGACGTGATAGTACTTGGCGCCTTTGGCGGCCGCACGCTTCGCCACTTCGGTGGAGACGTCGGTCATGCTGTTGAAGTGGCCGGTAAAGGTCACGGAGTCAAACGGCTGCATTTGCGCGGCGGTCACATTGTTTACTTCCTGGATTTTGGTGCCGTCGGCCAGGGTGACAGTGTAACGCTTGCCGGTTGACGACTGCGTTTCGAAGAAGCGGCCGACTTCACGGCTTGGTGAGCCGGAAGAGGCGACGCCCGGGATCTCTACCTTCGCCGCGGCGGCACCGCCGGCGGCCAGCGCGGCTTTACCGGCTTCGGAGTCGGCCGGGATCGCGTTCGGGCTCTGCACGATGCGTTTTGGCGCATCGGCTTTATAGACGTAAGCGGTGACGTATTGGTTGCCGCCCTTGTTAGCGTCAACCTGACGGACGATAAAGAAGGAATCGGCGCCTTTTTTCTTCGCCTGCTTGGAGATGGCGTCGTTGACGTCCGGCTGGCTGCGGAAGAAACCGCTGACGCTGACGGTATCATACGGCTCTAACTGGTAGGCCTTGTCTTTCGGCAGCTCTTTCACGCCGTTGAATACGCGATAGTTGCTCTTCTCTACTTCCGGCGCGTCGCTGTGGTAGATGTCCGCCGTTACGCGCCAGTTGCCGCCATTGTTACTATTATTAATATCTTGAATATAGAAAGCGTCTGCGCCCAGTTTATCGGCGCGGCGAGAGACGGCGGTGGCGGCTTCGTTGATGGCGTTGAAACGGCCGGTGATGGTGATGCGATCAAATGGCTTGATAGCCGCCGCTTTCTCAGGCGTTAACTCTTGCGCAGCATGAGCGGACAGCGCGGTAAGTGATAACAAGGCTGATGCGATGATCGTGTTCTTCAGCTTCATAAAAAATCCTTTCGCCTAGCGCATTAACGTTTATAACGTGCTGAACTGTTGAGGTGTTATTCAGCCATTGATTATTACATGTAATCTTGGCAGGTGTCTCAGCATTTTATGTCATCGCCTGAGACAAATCTGTTAATGGCGTGGCGTTCTTTTTCATCGTCTTCGGATATAAGCATCCATAATAAAGGTTTTGTTTGAATAAGCATTGTTTATTCACATTTTTATAACTTTTATGCCGCATTGCCGCAGAGTACTGTGCCTGCGCTGATGGCTCACGGTAAGAAAACTGCCTGTTTTCATTAGGACTTTGGTTATTTTTTTCAGAGAAAATTGCGCTCTGTCATGTCGCTGCATGCATTTTTATGTAAAAACTCATCCGATGGGTTAAGCAAACGTAGATCATCGATCCTATTTTCAGTAGGTTATAGGTAACGCCGCCATTTATCCGCCGGCACGCTTCGGCAACGGGTCAATGGACGGCGTTATCACTATGGGGTTGGAAGATAATAAGATCATAATCCGGAAGGGAATATTATGCGTATTGGTATACCTAAAGAACGGTTGGCCAATGAAGCGCGCGTCGCAGCTACGCCGAAAACGGTGGAGCAACTGCTGAAACTGGGTTTCAGCGTCGCTATCGAGCACGATGCGGGCAAACTGGCAAGCTTTGAAGATGTCGCTTATCAACAGGCAGGCGCGACGGTGGCCGACGCCGCAGAGGTGTGGCAGTCGGATCTGATCCTGAAGGTCAACGCGCCGCAGGAAGAGGAAATTGCCCTGATGCGCGAGGGGAGCACGCTGGTCAGCTTTATCTGGCCGGCGCAGAACCCTGAGCTGATGGAAAAACTGGCGGCGCGGCGTATTACCACGCTGGCGATGGATTCTGTGCCGCGTATTTCGCGCGCGCAGTCGATGGATGCGCTGAGCTCGATGGCCAATATCGCCGGCTACCGCGCCATCGTAGAGGCCGCGCACGAATTTGGCCGCTTCTTCACCGGGCAGATCACCGCCGCCGGTAAAGTGCCGCCGGCGAAAGTGATGATTATCGGCGCCGGCGTCGCCGGTCTGGCGGCTATCGGCGCTGCCGGCAGTCTGGGAGCGATCGTCCGCGCCTTTGACACCCGCCCGGAAGTGAAGGAGCAGGTGCAGAGCATGGGCGCGGAGTTCCTGGAGCTGGACTTCGAGGAAGAGGCGGGCAGCGGTGACGGCTATGCCAAGGTGATGTCCGAAGCCTTTATCAAGGCGGAGATGGCGCTGTTTGCCGCGCAGGCGGAAGAGGTGGATATTATCGTCACCACCGCGCTGATTCCGGGCAAGCCGGCTCCGAAGCTGATTACCAAAGAGATGGTCGCCAGCATGAAGCCGGGCAGCGTGGTTGTCGATCTGGCGGCGCAAACCGGCGGCAACTGCGAACTGACCGTCGCCGATCGCATCATCACCAGCGACAACGGGGTGAAAATCATCGGCTATACCGATCTGCCGAGCCGCCTGCCGACCCAGTCCTCTCAGCTGTACGGCACCAACCTGGTCAACCTGCTGAAGCTGCTGGCGAAGGAGAAAAACGGCGAGCTGGATATCGACTTTGAAGACAGCGTGATCCGCGGCGTGACGGTGGTGCGCGACGGCGATATCACCTGGCCGGCACCGCCGATTCAGGTTTCCGCCCAGCCGAAACCGCAGGCGCAGGCCGTGGAACCGCCGGCCAAAGAGGAGAAAAAACCGATTTCGCCGTGGCTGAAGTATGGCCTGATGGCGCTGGCCGTGGTGCTGTTCGGCTGGCTGGCGGACGCCGCGCCGAAAGAGTTCCTGTCGCACTTCACCGTGTTTGCGCTGGCCTGCGTGGTTGGTTACTACGTGGTGTGGAACGTCAGCCACGCGCTGCATACGCCGTTGATGTCGGTCACCAATGCGATTTCAGGCATTATTGTGGTTGGCGCCCTGTTGCAGATTGGCCACGGCGGCTGGGTGAGTTTCCTCTCCTTTATCGCCGTGCTGATTGCCAGCATCAATATTTTTGGCGGATTCACCGTCACTCAGCGCATGCTGAAGATGTTCCGTAAATAAGGGGTAACCAATGTCTGGTGGATTAGTTACAGCAGCATACATTGTTGCCGCTATTTTATTTATCTTGAGTCTTGCGGGGCTGTCGCGTCATGAAACCTCCAAGCTGGGCAACCGCTTCGGCATCGCCGGGATGGCGATTGCGCTGATTGCCACCATCCTCGGGCCGGACGCCGGCAACGTGGGTTGGATCATTATCGCGATGATTATCGGCGGATCGATCGGCGTTTATCTGGCGAAGAAGGTGGAAATGACCGAAATGCCGGAGCTGGTGGCGATGCTGCACAGCTTCGTCGGCCTGGCGGCGGTGCTGGTCGGTTTTAACAGCTATCTGGACCATGGCGCGCCGATGGAGCCGGTGATGGAGAATATCCATCTGAGCGAAGTGTTCCTCGGCATCTTTATCGGCGCGGTGACCTTTACCGGTTCCATCGTGGCATTCGGCAAGCTGCGCGGCAAAATTTCCTCCAAGCCGCTGATGCTGCCGAACCGCCATAAACTGAACCTGGCGGCGCTGGTGGTCTCTTTCCTGCTGATGGTGATGTTCGTTTCCAGCGACAGCGTAGGGCTGCAGGTGTTTGCACTGCTGGTAATGACGGCGATCGCGCTGGCGTTCGGCTGGCATCTGGTGGCCTCGATCGGCGGGGCGGATATGCCGGTAGTGGTGTCAATGCTCAACTCCTATTCCGGTTGGGCGGCGGCGGCGGCCGGCTTTATGCTGAGCAACGATCTGCTGATCGTGACCGGCGCGCTGGTCGGCTCCTCCGGCGCCATCCTGTCTTACATTATGTGTAAGGCGATGAACCGTTCGTTTATCAGCGTGATTGCTGGCGGTTTCGGCACCGACGGTTCGTCTACCGGCGAGGCGGAAGAGATGGGCGAATACCGGGAAACTACGGCGGAAGAGGTGGCTGAACTGCTGCGTAATTCCAGCTCGGTGATCATTACGCCGGGCTATGGGATGGCGGTGGCGCAGGCGCAGTATCCGGTGGCGGAAATCACCGAGAAACTGCGCGCCCGCGGCATTAACGTGCGCTTCGGCATTCACCCGGTCGCCGGCCGTCTGCCGGGCCATATGAACGTGCTGCTGGCGGAAGCCAAGGTGCCGTACGATGTGGTGCTGGAAATGGACGAGATCAACGACGACTTCGCCGATACCGACACCGTGTTGGTGATCGGCGCCAACGACACCGTTAACCCGGCGGCGCTGGAAGATCCGCGCAGCCCAATTGCCGGCATGCCGGTATTGGAAGTGTGGAAGGCGCAGAACGTTATCGTGTTTAAACGCTCGATGAATACCGGCTACGCCGGCGTGCAGAATCCGCTGTTCTTTAAAGAAAACAGCCAGATGCTGTTCGGCGACGCCAAAGCCAGCGTGGATGCGATTAAAAACGCGTTGTAATCGTCGGGCGTCGGCATGATGAAAACTGCAATGCCGGTCACGTTACGTGGCCGGCATTTTTTTGCGGTCAACCGCCTGGCCGCCTATGCTGAGTAGTTCAGCAACAGTGCATGAAGGGGAGCGCGTATTACGCGCGCCGTTGAGTGACAATGTCACCGACAAGCTGCCTGAGGTGAATGATGAAAGCGAGAATTTCCGTGCTGACGCTGGCCGTTGCCGATCTGGAAAAATCCCTGGCCTTTTATCGTGACGGTCTGGGCCTGCCGACCGACGGTATTATCGGCCGTGAGTTTGAACACGGCGCGGTGGCGTTCTTCGAACTATCCGGCGGGGTCAAACTTGCCATCTGGGCGCAGGACGACCTGGCGCACGACACCGGACTGGCGAAAACGCCCATTAGTTCGACCGCCTTTTCCATCGGGCACAACGTCGCCAGCCGGGCGGAGGTTGATGCCATCATGACGGCGGCGCAGCGCGCCGGGGCCGGGATCGTCAAATCTGCGCAGGGGACGTTTTATGGCGGCTATGCCGGCTACTTTCGCGACCCGGACGGGCATCTATGGGAAGTGGTGTGGAACCCGCACTGGGCCTTGCCGGACGACTGAAGCCCGCCAGGCGGCATGTCGCCGGCGTTCATCAGGACAATCCCGGCGTGCGGACGGGTAAAAAATGCGGAATTTGACGTCAGATGGGCCATAATTTGTGCAATCCAACACATCAGATCACAATTAAGGGGCGTAATGCGGTATCTTATGTCCCGATTTCATCCATTTAACGGATCCTAGACCCAATATGATTATCAAACCTAAGGTTCGCGGCTTTATCTGCACCACCACTCATCCGGTGGGTTGTGAAGCCAATGTTCGTCGTCAGATTGCCTATACCAAACAGCAGGGCGCTATCGCTGATGGCCCGAAACGCGTATTGGTTATCGGCGCCTCCACCGGTTATGGTCTGGCCTCCCGTATCGCTGCGGCTTTCGGTAGCGGCGCGGCCACTATCGGCGTGTTCTTCGAAAAAGCCGGCACCGAAACCAAGCCCGCAACTGCCGGCTGGTATAACTCCGCCGCGTTCGACAAGGCTGCCAAAGAAGAAGGCCTGTACGCGAAAAGCATCAATGGCGATGCGTTTTCCAACGAATGCCGCGAAAAAGTGATCGAACTGATCAAACAGGACCTCGGCCAGATCGATCTGGTGGTTTACTCGCTGGCTTCTCCGGTGCGTAAAATGCCGGAAACCGGCGAAGTGGTGCGTTCTGCGCTGAAGCCAATCGGCGAGGTGTACACCACCACGGCGATTGACACCAACAAGGATCAGATCGTCTCCGCCACCGTTGAACCGGCGACGGAAGAAGAAATTGAAAACACCATCACCGTGATGGGCGGTCAGGACTGGGAACTGTGGATGTCCGCGCTGGAAGGCGCCGGCGTTCTGGCGGAAGGCGCGAAATCCGTGGCTTACTCCTATATCGGCACCGACTTGACCTGGCCAATCTACTGGCACGGTACGCTCGGCCGGGCAAAAGAAGATCTGGACCGCGCAGCGACCGCTATCCGCGGCGATCTGTCCGCTAAAGGCGGCACTGCACACGTAGCGGTGCTGAAGTCCGTGGTGACCCAGGCTTCCTCCGCCATTCCGGTGATGCCGCTGTATATCTCCATGGCTTTCAAAATCATGAAAGAGAAAGGCATCCACGAAGGCTGCATGGAGCAGGTCTACCGCCTGATGCGCACCCGTCTGTACGGCGACGACAAGGCGCTGGACGACCATCAGCGCATCCGTATGGACGATTGGGAACTGCGTGACGACGTGCAGCAGGCCTGTCGCGACCTGTGGCCGTCCATCACTTCGGAAAACCTGAGCGAGCTGACCGACTACACCGGTTACAAGCAGGAGTTCCTGCGCCTGTTCGGCTTCGGTCTGGAAGGCGTGGACTACGATGCGGACGTCAACCCGGACGTGCGCTTCGACGTTATCGAGCTGTAATTCTCAGCCAGACGTCAACAGGGCCCCGCGGGGCCCTGTTTTGTTTATGACTGGCGTGTTGCTCTAGTCCTCATCGTCATGCTCATCATCTTCATCGGCCTCAATCGGGCAGTTGAAGTCTTCCGGCTTGATCACCAACAGGTCGCATTTCAGATGGTCGATCACATGTTCAGCGGTGTTGCCGATAAAGGCGGCGGAGATACCGGTGCGCCCCAGGGTGCCCAGCACCACCACGCCGGCCTGCAGGTGCTCGGCCAGATCCGGAATCACTTCTTCCGGCAGACCTTTCTCGACGTGGGTAAACTCTTCATTGATGCCAAATTTCTGGCGTAGCGCCTTCATCGCGATCAGATGCTGGCCGCGAATGGCGTCGTTGTAAACGCTGGGGTCAAAATCGGGAAGCTCGATGGCGATATTGATCGGCGTAACCGGGTAGGCGCCGACCAGATGGACTTCCGTTTGGTTAACGTTTTCCGCCAGTTCGACGGTTTCCTGCACCAGACGGATATTGAGCGGGTCGTGGTACGGCTCTTCGCTGGACAGGTTGACCGCCACCAGCGCCTTGCCGCCTTCCGGCCAGGGTTGGTCTTTCACCATCCACACCGGACACGGACACTTACGCAGCAGATGCCAGTCGGTCGGGGTAAAGATTACCGATTCCAGCCGGTCATGCTGATGCGCCATTTTCAGTAGTAAATCATGCTGTCCGTTCAGCACCTCTTGAATAATGGCCTCAAACGGACGGTTGTGCCAGACCACTTTGATTTCGATGGGCACGCCATCTTCCAGATAAAAGCGACACTGTTCCTTGATCCATGCGGCACGCTGACTGATAACGCCCTGGCGCATTGCCGTACGTTCATCCGGCGACAGCAGGGTGGTCATTTCGTAAGAGAAGTCATAGATAGGAAGGAAGGCCTTGATGCGCCCGCCATTCCGCTTGACCAGGTATACCGCCCGGCGCAGCGCCGGCTGGTCATCCTGGTTGGGGTCAATAGCCACCAGAAGATTCTGATACATCGCCATTAGGGCCTCCTTACAGCTGAAATCAACAGTCTGTTAATTTACAGAGTAACCCAACATTGAAAAACAGAACAGCGGAGAGAGGATGAGCCGGATCAATAATTAGAAATTATTGATCCGGCGATGGTATCAGACGGCAGCGACGCTGATGCGCGGGGTGCCGGCCAGTTGCGACAGGGCATCCGCATTCTCGATGGTAATGTATTTGCCTTTGACGCTGAGAATTTCGTTTTTCTGGAAGCGGCCCAGCAGGCGGCTGATGGTTTCTACCGTCAGACCGAGGTAGTTGCCGATATCGCCGCGCGTCATGGTCAGGCGGAACTCGCGCTGCGAGAAACCGCGTTCGGCAAAGCGGCGCGACAGATTATAGACAAACGCCGCCAGACGCTCTTCCGCGTTCTTTTTCGACAGCAACAGGATCATGTCCTGATCGCCTTTGATCTCGCCGCTCATCAGGCGCATGATCTGCTGGCGCAGATTCGGCATTTTACCGGCCAGATCGTCCAGCGTTTCGAACGGGATTTCGCAGACCATCGAAGTTTCCAGCGCCTGGGCAAAGCTCGGATGCTTCAGCGAGCCGATGGCGTCAAAGCCGACCAGATCGCCGGCCAGATGGAAGCCGGTAATCTGCTCGTCGCCTTGTTCGGTAATGGTGTAGCTCTTGATGGTTCCTGAACGGATGGCATACAGGGACTTCAGTTCATCACCAGCTTTGAACAGCGTTTGACCCTTTTGGATCGGCTTTTTCCTTTCAATGATGTTGTCGAGCTGGTCAAGCTCATGGGCATTGAGGGTGAAAGGGATGCACAGCTGGCTGATGCTGCAGTCCTGACAGTGGATCGCACAACCACCGGACTGGATACGACGGATCACGCGTTTTTCAGGGATCATAGATTACGCTCACGCAATAATTGATATGCGTCAATTTTAACATCTTTTGCGGCAGGTTATAAGGGTATCAATAGGAAGAATAGGGGCATAGTGTGCGATATTTAATCATTTCGCTGTGCTTTTATGCTGTTCGCGAGCAAACTATATGATTTGAAATGAAAAGCCGCACACGGGCCGGTGCGCGGCTTTAAAAACGCTACAGCAAATCTTTTGGTAAAAAGCCTTCGTGTTTCAGCAGCCACTGTTTGCGCGCCACGCCGCCGGCATAGCCGGTCAGCGCGCTCTGGGAGCCAATCACCCGATGGCAGGGCACCACGATGCTGACGGGATTGGAGCCGTTCGCCATGCCGACGGCGCGTGAGGCGGTCGGTCGTCCGATACGTTTTGCCAGCTCGCCGTAGGTGATGGTTTCCCCGCAGGGGATGCGGCGAAGCTGCCGCCAGACGGTACGCTGGAATTCACTGCCGGCGGTCATGACCGGGATATTGTTGATGACCTCCAGCTCGCCGGCAAAGTAGCGCTGCATCAGGCTGCTCAGACCGCCGGGGTCACGCTGTTCCTGTAGTTGGAAACCGCCGCGGCGGTAATGGGTATTCAGCAGCTTGATCAGCTTGTCGTAATAGTCGCTCCAGTCGACGGCGCGCAGCTGACCTTGCTCATCGGCAATCAGCACCAGTTCACCTATCGGCGTAGGCATCCGGTCAATTAAAAATGTCTGCATACGTTCACTCCTCTTCACTGATGGGCCGATTATTACATGAAACCACGCGCGGCGATGGCGGCTTTCGGACATTAACCTGCACATTACCCACAAGGTATTAGCAGGGTTGCGCGCGTATTTTTGAATCAGGCTCAAAGCCGGACTATGCTCAATAAAGCCTGATGCCTTTTTCACCGCCCGGGACGTGCGGCGGGGCGGGAGGTTTAATTTTTTCGTCATCTTTCTGACATGTCGCAGTCATACCGCTGGCTTAACTTTGCTGCGACTAGGCCAAGGAGATAACACGATGTTTAGCTTGGACACTTTGCTGCAAGACGCTTTTCCGCATCGCAATCCCCCCGCCTGGCAGCGTAGCCTGCTGAGAAATCTGCTCTTCGAAAAAGAATTCAAACAGTTTGCCGCCGACTATCCGCATCTGCGCGGGCTTGACCTGGTTGAGCAGGTGGTGGACTACTTCAACCTCAGCTGTGAACTGGTGGACGGCGATCTGGAGAATATCCCGAGCCAGGGGCCGGTGGTGCTGGTGGCTAATCATCCGATAGGCTCGCTGGACGGCCTGGCGCTGCTGCGCGCCGTGGCGGCGGTGCGTCAGGATGTGAAAGTGGTCGCCAGCCAGGTGCTGAGCTATATCGAGCCGCTGAGCAGCCTGTTTGTCCCGGTCGACAATGTGGCGTACAAGACCAGCCGTCAGCAGATCCAGGCCATGCAGCAGCAGTTGGAACGGCAGGGCGTGCTGATTATGTTCCCGGCCGGAGAGGTATCGCGCATCAGCCCGCAGGGGATCCGCGACGGCCACTGGCATACCGGCTTTCTGCGGCTGGCGGCCAAAGCACGGGCGCCAATCGTGCCGATTCATATCAGCGCCCGCAACAGCAGTCTGTTTTATCTCGCCTCGCTGGCGTATCGCCCTTTGTCGACGCTGCTGCTGGTGCGCGAAATGTTCCAGCAGCGCGGCGGCCGCATCAAAATGCGTATCGGCGGGCGGATTCCGTTTAACAGCTGGCACGACGGCCACACCAGCGCCCGCGATCTGGCCGAACGTTTTCGCCGCCATGTGTACCGCCTGGGTCAGGGGAAAAGCGGCCTGTTTGCCAGCGAGTCGCCCATTGCCTTGCCGGAAGACCGCCAGGAACTGAAAAAAGCGCTGAAAGCCTGTGAACAACTGGGAAAAACTCCCGATGGCAAAGCGATTTTCCTCTATCGGCGGCAGGATGATGCGCGCTCGCCAATCCTGCGGGAATTGGGGCGCCTGCGGGAGATTGCATTCCGCGCGGTGGGGGAAGGCTCCGGCCGCCGCCGCGATCTGGACAGCTACGACGACGACTATTATCACCTGGTGCTGTGGGATGAAGAGGCGCTGGATATCGTCGGCGCCTACCGCTTTATTCCCACCGGCGAACAGCTGGAACGCAAAGGGCTGGCGGGCATCTACAGCAACAGCCTGTTTGATTATGACCGCGATATGATGCCGATACTGGCGCAGGGCATTGAGTTGGGCCGCAGCTTTATTCAGCCGACCTATTGGGGCAAACGCGGGCTGGACTATCTGTGGCTGGGCATTGGTGCTTATCTGGCCAAATACCCGCAATATCGCTATCTGTTCGGGCCGGTGTCGATCTCCGGTGGCATGCCTGTTGCGGCGCGGGATCTGCTGATTGCCTTTTACCGGCTCTATTTTGCCTCTGACAATCCGCTGGCCCAGTCGCGTCAGCCTTATCCTGCTTCGCTGCCGCAGGTGCTGGCGCAGTTTGCCGGCGATGACTATCAGGGCGATCTGGTTCGGCTGAAAAGCCTGCTGAATAACCTGGGTTGTTCGATTCCGACGCTTTACAAACAGTACAGCGAGCTGTGCGAGCCGGGCGGCGTACAGTTTATCGATTTTGGCACCGATCCGGCCTTTAATAACTGTATCGACGGGCTGGTGCTGGTCGATCTGTCCAGACTCAAACCGGCCCGCTATCAGCGCTATATCGCCATCCATCAGCCGACGCAGGGTGCAGACGAGCACCGCCAGCGCATCACGCCTTAACCCGTTATCCTGCCGTTTACGCTGCTCCTGACAAAAGAATAGTCAGGGGCACGCGTTGCTTCGCCTGCCGCTGCCTCACCCGTAAATACGTAACTAGCAGATATTTCTTTGTTTAGATGTAAAAATATGTAAATTTGACTTTAAGATTATTCGCAGTAATGATAAGCGTAAGGAATTTGTAAGTATGAGTGAAAAAGTCAGGAGAGACGAGTGGAGCAGCTCAATAACGGACTGTTTATCAAGCAAGAGCGTTTTGAAGTTCTGGCCATTTTGCGAGATATCTACAAGCAGCGCACGCCGATGCGCATCGCTAATCAACAGCAACAATTCTTTTACAGCCAGCTATTAAGCGTGGGCGCCGGCAATATCGTCTTTGACTGCAGCGATTGTCAGCAGTGCACCGGCGGTCAGCTGCAGGTGGTGATTGAAGGCTATGACGCCAAAATCGAGTTTTTGGTCGATAGCGCCGAGCGGATACGTCATCAGGAAAACGAGGCATTTTCTGCCCAACTGCCGAAAGAACTGAGGTACATTCAACGTCGCCGTCAGCCGCGGATTACTACGCCTTACTGGCGCGATTTCTATTGTCACGGCGATTGCCCCGACGGTTCGCCTCTGCAATTGCGCATCCATGATATTTCCGTGGGCGGCGTCGGCCTGCGCCTGGACGGCGAGGTTCCGTCGTTTCTGCACCCCGGCTTTATGTTCCACAAAGTCCAGCTGAACCTGGACAGTTACGGCACCTTCAAAGTGAATATGGAACTGCTGGCGATCTCCGACGATCACGACGTCAGCCCGGAAGATGAAGAGGATAACCGGCATTTTTCCCGCCTTTCCTGCCGTTTTACCGATGTCAGTCCTGCCACAATGCGCAAATTACAAAGCGCGGTGTATGCATTCGATCTGGACTTCAACAAAAAGAAAAAACGTTGAGCGGCGCGGCGTGCCGCGCCGGCCTGCTTTATTCTGACGCCGACAGACGGCCAATTTCTCCCCAACCGTAACGAGCCGCCTCCGTCAGAGCGGCACATACCTCTTCAATCGCGTGATAAACGGCGTTCTCCGCTGGTTCGCCGGCCAGCAGCCGGCTGACCAGCAGCGCGGTAAACATATCGCCGGTGCCTTTGACGTTGGCGTCAATTTTGCGATGGCTGATGGATCTGGCTTCCTCGGCGGTAACCCACAGCAGACCGATCTCCTGTGGATCGGCCCGCTGGTCGGGGACGCTGGTTACCAGCACCCAGCGGGTGACATCATTCAGCAGCGCCCGCGCGGCGCGTATGGTCTGTTCCGGGCTGGTCAGCGTTTCACCGCAGATCTGCTCCAGCTCAAAGCCGTTGGGCGTCAGCCCGTCGGCCAGTTGCAGGAATGGTGACCGGTAGCTGTCGACCAGCCGCTGGTTGACGTAAACCCCTTCGCCGTAATCGCCCATCACCGGGTCAATCACGATCAACACCTGCGGATTGAGTTCTCTGACGCGCCGCAGCCAGTTCGCCAGCAGTTGACATTGGCTGTCATTACCCAGATAGCCGACAATGACCGCACGCGCCCGCTGGGCCACACCGCGCGCCAGCAGATCGTCGAGAAAGCCGCCGAACCAGTCGTCGGGGATCACGCCGCCGTGCGGCGGGCCATAATAGGGCGGACAGCCGAATAACACCGTCGGCACCTGCAGCGCCTGTAACCCCTTGGCCAGCAGAGTGCGGTAGGCAATGCCGTTGCCGACGCTGCCGTAAATGACCTGTGACTGAATGCTGATCACATCGATCGGCGCAGGCGACAAAGAGGAAAACTGTGGCATGGGCGCTTCCTTAACCGAAAAAGAGTTTACGGTTGATTATCGCGCCGTGCGCGGCAATAAGCGATAGCAAGATAGCGGGGAGTGGGGCGACAGCAGAAAACATCGGCAACGGCCGCGCGTGACGCGGCCGTTCGGGGTCAGGATTCTAGCCAGTTCTTCAGGCGGATGGCGTCACTGTAGTGGCCATAGCGCTGCTGTGAACCCAGCAAAATCATCACGATCGGCTGGCCCTTAATGACCGTGCGCACCACCAGACAGTGGCCGGCCTCGTTGGTGTAGCCGGTTTTTTGCAGCCGGATATCCCAGGCATGATTGTTAATCAGACCGTTGGAACTGCGGTACACCAGTTGGCCGCGGCCGGGGTGCACAATCTGCTGCTTATCGGTGCTGAAGGCGCGAATGGTCTGATAGCGGTAGGCGTGCTTCACCATTTTCAGCAGATCGCGCGCGGTGGAGACATTGCGCGGCGTCAGCCCGGTCGGATCGCGGAAACGGGTGTTTTTCATACCGATCTGGCGCGCCTTGCGGTTCATCCGGGCGACGAATGCCGGACGCCCGCCGGGATAGTAACGGCTCAGCGCCGCCGCCGCGCGGTTTTCCGACGACATCAGCGCAATATGCAGCATATCGCGTCGGCTGAGGACGGAGCCGACGGTCAGACGCGAGTGGGTTTTCTTCAGTAAATCACGGTCGGCGCGGGTCACCTTTATTTTATTGCCCAGCGGGCGTTTATTATCCAGCACCACCATGGCGGTCATCAGTTTACTCAGTGAGGCAATCGGCATACGTCGGTTGGCCTGTTTCTGATACAGCGTCTTGCCGGTCTTGGCATTGACCACCAGAGCGGCGCGGGAGTGCAGAGCGAGCGGGGCGGAAGCCTGTGCAATAGAGACTGTGGACAGCATGACGCAGGCGGCTGCGACGGCTATCAGCCGGCGGGAAAGAGAATTAAACAATGACATGACACCGTGACTTTTGACTAAAACGATTAACAGATACCGTCATGAGTCTGCCGAGCAAATGTGGAGAAAATAGGGGGAACGGGGCGAGGTTTTGAGCAAACGCCCCACGATTAATAATAAGCAGGCTACTTTTCTGCGGCCACCGCTTCGCTGACCAGTTCGCGAAAACGGCTGACGATGGGTGAGTGTCGGTTGCCGCGCAGCGCCAGATACAGCGGCGCGGCCAGGTCATCCGCATCGCGGATGGCGCGATAAACGATGCCGTCGCCGCCAAGGCGGCGCATCGACGCCGGCACGATTGACAGCCCCAGGCCGGCACCGACCAGGCTGAGCGTCGCCGGCAGGCGCGGGGCCTCCTGCACGATGCGCGGGCTGAAGCCGGCGCGGTAACAGGCGGCAAGGATGGCGTCGTACAGCCCCTGTCCCGCCGGGCGGCGGTAAAGAATAAATGCTTCATGGGCCAGCGCCGTCAGCGGCAGCGGCGTCTGGGCATTGTCAGCCAGCCGGTGGCCGACCGGCAGGGCGATCAGCATACTTTCGCGCAGCACCGGTTCAATACTTAAACCGGGAATTTCACTGACCGGCGAACGCACAAAGGCCGCGTCAAGCCGCTCGTCAACCAACGCATCCATCAACTCCCCGCTGCCGGCCTCTTCCAACTGTGTGGCGACGTCCGGCAGGATTTCGCGGTAGCGGCGCAGCAGGTTGGGCACGAACGGGTGCAGCGCCGCCGAGCTGGTAAAGCCGATGGCGATATGCCCCTGTTCACCGCGGGCGGCGCGGCGTACCGCATCCCCCAGCGTTGCGGCGCGTGCCAGCAGCGCCCGCGCCTCACGGAGCAACACATCGCCGGCGTCGGTGGCGCGCACGCCGCGCGGCAGGCGCTGCAGCAGTTGCACGCCCAGTTCCTCCTCCAATCCCTGCAGCAGGCGGCTGAGCGGCGGTTGCTGAATGCACAGCCGTTCGGCGGCGCGGGTAATATTGCCTTCCTCAACCACGGTGACAAAGGCTTTCAGCCGGCGCAGTTCAATCATATCAATACCCTCAAGGTATGGTTTGTATCCAGGAAATGCATTAGACATCATGGCATGCGTGCGCGCATCATACCAGCCATCAAACGGCAAGTGAGAGGCGTCATGGCTGAGACGAACATGGTGAAGGTATCAACAGAAACGGTGGTTCCCGGCAACTGGGCGCTGTTTCAGGGGTTTTTAATGCTGGGGTTGATCGGCTTCGGCGGCGTGCTGCCGCTGGCGCGGCGGATGCTGGTTGAAGAGCGGCGCTGGTTGAGCGGCGAGCAGTTTACCGATCTGCTCGGCCTGTGCCAGTTTTTGCCCGGCGGCAATGTGATTAACCTGTCGGTGGCGGTTGGTATGGAGTTTCGCGGCCTGCGCGGCGCCTGCAGCGCGCTGCTGGGGCTGATTTGCGCGCCGACGGCAATTGTGGTTGTCTTGGGCGCGGTCTATGCGCGTTTTCAGAACGACGCTCATATTCAGCATCTGTTCGCCGGGCTGGCCGCCGCCGCCGCCGGGCTGCTGTTGGCGACCGCGTTAAAAATGTTGCAGCCGCTGCGTGGCCGCTGGCTGGCGCTGGCGGTCGCCGCGCTGTGTCTGCTTGCGATCGCCTGGCTGCGTCTGCCGCTGTTGCCGACCATGTTGACGCTGGCGCCGCTCAGCATTTTGCTGGCCTGGAGAAAATGGTTATGATTCCAGTGCTTATCGCGTTAGCGGTCATCTTTAGCGAGCTTTCTCTGATGGCGTTCGGCGGCGGCATCACCATTCTGCCGGAGATGCAGCGACAGGTGGTTGAGGTGCATCAGTGGATGAGTGCGCAGGAGTTCAGTGCGTTGTTCGCTATGGCACAGGCGGCGCCGGGGCCGAATATGATGGTGGTGCCGCTGATCGGCTGGCACGTCGCCGGCTGGGCAGGGTTGCTGGTGTCCTCGCTGGCCAAGTTTGTGCCGTCGTCGCTGGTCACCTTACTGGTGATGCAGGTGTGGAAGCGTTTCAAGGATCGGCCGTGGCGGCGCTACGTGCAGGCCGGGCTGGTGCCGGTAACGGTGGGGCTGGTCGCCGCCAGCGGCGCGTTGATCGCCGAGGCATCGGCCAGCAACTGGCGTCTGGCGTTGCTGATTGGCGTCGCCACGCTGCTGAGTATGCACAAACGGCTGCATCCGCTGTGGGTACTGGCCGGCGGCGCGCTGCTGGGGCTGTTGATTGCCTGAGATGAGGTGCCCTGCGCCCTTTAAGCGCAGGCATGCCGACTCATTGCTGCAGAAACTAAAGCTTCTGCCATAACCAATTTTACCAGGGGTGTTCCGGCTCGCGGGCATGTTCCAGTGCGAAGGTGCCCAGCTCGATTTCCCCGCCGCGCTGATAGTGCGCAATTACCACGCCGCTGGGGGTACTGAGCGCTTTTTCCAGCGTAAAGGCCATCGCCGTCAGCCCCTCGGCGAACAACCGTTTACCGTCTCCCAGCAGTACCGGATAAATCAGCAGCCGCAGTTCATCCACCAAATCGTAGGACAACAGCTGCTGTACCAGTTCGCCGCTGCCCTGCACGATTAAATCCGGCCCGTCTTCGGCCTTCAGCGCATTCAGCGCCGCCGGCACATTCTGGCCCAGAGAGTGGCTGTTCTGCCAGCAGAGCGTGTCGCTGTGATGGGTAGCAACGTATTTGGTCGCCTGATTGAACAAGCGCGCCGCATCGTAACTGATTTGATCGAAACTGCCGGCCGCAGGGTCGCTTTCCACATAGGGCCAGTGCGCGGCGAAAATGTCATAGGTTCTGCGCCCCAGCAGCAGGTCGAACGGGCGGGAGAACAGATCGCCCATGGCGGCGGCGATCTGGTCGTCCCAGTAGGGCACCGTCCAGCCGCCGTAGCGAAACCCGCCGGCGCGATCTTCTTCCGGCGCGCCCGGCGCCTGCATCCCCCCGTCCAGGCTGAGAAAGGCGCCAACGATAATCCGTCGCATAATGCTACCCTCGGTTGATTATTACCTTTTAAGGGTAGAGCGCTGACGCCGACTCTGCCAATTCACCCCCGTGAGCGCAGCGCCTTCAGCAGCGCCTGGTGGAATTTCTCCGGCTGTTCCATTTGCGGCGCATGGCCCAGACCCGGGAACTCGACCAGCGTCGCCTGTGGGATCAGCTTCGCCACCTGCTTGCCCAATTGGTGATAGTCGCCAATCTGCGCCTTGACCGCCGGCGGGGCAATGTCGCTGCCGATCGCCGTGGTATCGTCGGTGCCGATCAGCAGGGTGGTCGGCATCTGCAGGTTTTTAAATTCGTAATAGACCGGCTGGGTATAGATCATGTCGTAGATCAGCGCCGAGTTCCACGCCACCAGCCGTTTGCCGGGGCCGTTGTTCAGCCCGGCCAGCATATCGACCCAGCGGTCATACTGCGGCTGCCAGCGGCCGCCGTAGTAGGTTTTCTGTTCATACTGTTTAATGCCGGCGGCGCTGGTTTTCAGCTCGCGCTCAAACCATTGATCGACGCTGCGCCAGGGCACGCCTTTCGCCTTCCAGTCCTCAAGGCCGATCGGGTTGACCATCACCAGTTGCCGCGTTTGCTGCGGATACATCAGCGCATAGCGCGTGGCCAGCATACCGCCGGTCGAGTGGCCGACCAGCGTCGCTGAGGTGATCTTGAGTTTTTTCAGCAGATCGTGGGTGTTTTGCGCCAACTGCTGGAAGCTGTATTGGTAATGCGGCGGCTTGCTGGAGCTGCAGAAACCGATTTGATCCGGGGCGATCACCCGGTAACCGGCCTTGCTCAGCGCCTTGATGGTATCTTCCCAGGTGGCGCCGCAGAAGTTTTTACCGTGCATCAGCACCACGGTCTGCCCGTTGGCGTCGCCGTCGGGCGCGACGTCCATATAACCCATGTTTAAGGTCTGACCCTGTGAGCGGAAACTGAATTTTTGCAGCGGATAAGGGTAGTGAAAACCTTGCAGTTCGACGCCATATTGCGGGTTTTCAGCGGCGCCGACGGCGCAGGGCAACAGCGCGCCCGCCAGCAGGGCGCAACGGGAAAGTTTTAACATCCTGAAGTCCTTATAAAAAGCGAAAGAGTCCTGAGTATAGTGGCTAATGCGTACGCGCAGGGTAAAGAACGGTCAACGCTGGGCGATAGCCCCGCAGCAGCGGGGCGACGGACGGCTACAGCTGCTTCTGGCTGCGGAACTGCTTCAGGGTGTGGGCGACAAAGGTCATTTCCTGCGGCGTTCCCAGCGAGATGCGGCACCAGTCATCGGCCGGCGGGAAAGCACGTCCCACCAGAATGCCTGCCTGTTTCATTTGCTGCTGGAAGGCGGTGAGTGGCGTGGTGAGCTTAAAGAACACGAAATTGGCTTCCGACGGTAAATAGTCGAGGCCTAATTCGTCCAGCGTCTTCAGCAATATCTGCCGCGAAGTATCATTGCTTTTCTTGCTGTAGGTGACGAAGGCCTCATCGTGCAGCGAAGCCAGAGCGGCGTCCACGCCGCAAAAATTGATCTTTTCGCCGGCCACGTGATTGGCCAGGCGGGCGATCAGCGCCGGTTGCGCCACGGCGTATCCCACGCGCATGCCGGCCATGGCGTAGATTTTGGAGAAGGTTTTCAGCAGGATCACGTTGTCGGCGCCCTGTTTCAGCAGCGGGCCGACCGAGCGGAAGCGCGGGTCGTTGACGAATTCGGCATAGGCTTCATCAACAATAAACACCGTATTGGCCGGTTTGCTGGCGATCCAGGGTTCGATCAGGTCGGCCGGCGTGATGGTGGCGGTGGGATTGTTCGGGTTGACCAGATACACCAGCGACGGGCCGGCGTGGTTGGCAACCGCCTGTTTCAGCCCGTTGATATCGAACTGCCAGCCGTCCAGCATTGGCACTTTGGTGATTTTCATCCCGGCGATGGCGGCGAAGTGCTCGCCGTCGCCGTAGGTCAGCGCCGGGATCACCAGCTGTGTATCCAATGTGGCGTAAGCCTCGATAGCGGCGCGAATGCCCTCCGAAGAGCCGGCGGTCAGCAGAATGGACTCGTCTGGCAGTTGATAACGGCCGGCCAGCTGGCTGCGCAGCGCGATAATTTCCTCTTTGGCGTAGCGGTTGGCCTTGACCACGGCGTCGCGCGCCGCCGCCTGCGCCCGCGGCGACATGCCGAGCGCATTTTCATTGAAATTGATGCGGATAGGATGTTCGGCCGTCGGTGTGGTAAAGCCGGCCGAGGACGACGGCTGCGCATCGGCCAGGGCGCTGCGGCTCAGTCCCGCCAGCGCGACGCCGCCGGCCAGAGCGCCCGAAAGTTTTAATAACTGTCTGCGTTTTACATTTAATGTATGGCTGTCTTGCATCTGCACTTCTCCTTGCTGAAAAATCGTGGCAAGGAGCAGGGGCAGGAATCGTGCCAACTTGTAACTCATTGATTTATTGTGGTTCCCGGCCAGCGTTGCACTGTAACGCATCACGGCGGCCGGGCAACTGCACCATGAGGCATGCAGGTTATGCTATGCGGCGTTGCACTAACCGTCTGAACCAGCGGGGATTGCTGAACATAACCAGGTTGCCGAGCAGGATCAGGCACAGGCCGATCACCGCGTTGCCATGCCAGATATACCCCTCATACAGCGTCGAAATGGTCAGCGCCACCAGAGGAAACAGCAGGGTGCTGTAAGCGGCGGCGCTGGCGCCGATGCGTCCCAGCAGGCTGAAATAGGCGGCAAACGCGATCACCGAACCGAAAATTGCCAGATATAACAGCGACCCCAGATAGCGGCTGTTCCACTCAATCTGAAACGACGCCCCCTGCGCCCAGGCCAGCAGCCCCATCAACAACGCGCCGTAGCTCATGGCGTAAGTATTGGTCGACAGAATATCCAGCCCGTGGCGCTGGTGGCGGCTGCCGATCATATTGCCGAGCGAAAAACCCAGCGTGCCGAGCAGGCACAGCCCCACGCCGTGCAGCAGCTCCGGTGCCGGCTGTGCGGCCCGCAGCTCGTGCCAGAACAGCGCGACAATGCCGCTGACGCCGAGCAACGCGGCGGGCAGCAGGTTCGGGCCGGGGCGCTGACCGAAGAATATCAGGCCATTAAGCGCGTTAAACAGCACCGCCATGGAGAAAATAACCGACTCCAGGCCGCTGCTGACGGCCGCCGCGGCCAGATAGAAACAGTAAAAGTTGAAGCCGAACACACAGCAGCCCTGCAGGAGGCAGAACAGATGGTCGCGCAGGTTGATGCGGCGCAGCCTGCGGGTCAGCAGCAGCGCCAGCCACATCACCAGCGCGGCGATAGCGAAACGGTAGCTGATGGAGACCGGAATGGCGACCGGTCCCTGTTGCTGCAGATTAATCGCAATCCAGGTGGTGCCCCAGATCAGCACCACCGCCAGGTATAACAACGCATTCATCAGGTAATCACTCCAGCGGGAAAGAGGGGCGATTATGCGTTGCCGGACCGTGGAGCGCTTGCAGACGCCTGCGGCGAGTTGCATATTCTTGCGCTTTTTTTACCGGCGCAGTGGTGCCGCGGCTCGCGACTCCTTACACTGGAAGCCTGTTTATCATCCTCGGAGCCAGGCATGTCAGCGTACAAGGCGTTTACCACACTGCAGGAGCATAAGGCCCGGCTGCATCATCACCTGCATCTCGCGTCCGGCGTGGAGCTGGCGGCCTGGTCCAACTGTGACGATCGCATTACTCAGGAAAGCGCCGACCACCATACCCTCAGCCTGTACGTCGCCGACGGCTACGAGTGCTACCAAAAGGTGCCGGACGGCTGGCGCAACGGCGGCGGGCCGGACCATTTTTGCATTATGCCGCGTCAGTATGAGTCAACCTGGGACGTGCGCAGCAATCTGTCGTTCGCTCATCTGTATTGCACCGATCGTCATCTGCGGCAGCTGGTCGAGCAGACCTGGGACCGCAGCCCGGCGTCTATCAACGTTGAGGCGCGCTCTTTCGGCGAAGATACGCAGATTACGCGGCTCTACCGTCAGTTTTTGCTGAACGTCGACTGGCAGGACAGCGCCAATCAACTGACCATCAGCAGCGCGGCCGGCATGCTGATGGCGCATTTGCTGCAGCATTATACGCAGCTGCAGTGGCGGCTGCCGTCGGTACGCGGCGGGCTGGCGCCGGCGGTGCTGCGCCGGGTGTGCGATTTTATCAATGAACATCTGGAGCAGCCGCTGCTGCTGGGTGAACTGGCGGCGCAGGCCGGACTCAGCGAATTTCACTTTGCCCGCATGTTTAAACACGATACCGGTCTGGCGCCGCACCAATACGTGATGCGGGCGCGGCTGCAGCGGGCGGCGCACCTGCTGCGTCACGGCGTATTGCCGGTGACCCAGATTGCGCTGGCCTGCGGTTTCAGCTCCGCCAGCCACTTCAGCAACCGCTTCAAGGCGTATTACGGCATGACGCCGCAGCAAATGCGCCAGGGTACAACATCGGCCTGAGCGGCCTACTGATTATCTTCTTCCACCGCCTGATAAAGCTGCTGCAGAATATCGGGGAAGGCCGACTGCACGCGATTCCAACTGGGTACAAACGGTTTGCTCTCCGCCGGCGCGTCCATAAACTGCTGGCCGGCCTGCGTAATTACCTGGGCGAACAGCTCCACCGCTGACTCCTCGCTGTGGCGGTCAAACGTCAGGCCGTTGATTCTGGCATCGTGGTCGAAGGCGTCAATCATATCCAGCGCGGTGCGGTAGTAGGTGGCGCGCAGCACGCGAAAAGAGTCGCTGGTGATGCTGACGCCCTGGATCGCCAGTTTGCGATACAGCGCCTTGGTAATATCAATGGCCATGCGCTGCAGGCCGCCGGCGGGGTCATGTTCCGACATCGGCTGATGTTTATGATCGTAATTATCGGCAATATCCACCTGACAGATGCGGTTGGTGGCGGTGGTGCGCTGCACTTCCGATAGTACGCCGATTTCCAGCCCCCAATCGCTGGGAATGCGCAGATTGTTGAGAATATGGGTGCGCATGGCGAATTCACCGGACAGCGGATAGCGGTAGCTGCGCAGATACTCCAGAAAGTCTGAGTTGCCATACACTTTTTGCAGCGATTTCAGCAGCGGGAAAACCAGCAGCCGGCCGACCCGGCCATTTAGTTTTCCGTCCGCCACGCGGGCGTAATAGCCTTTGCAAAAATCATAATGAAAGTGCGGATTGGCCAGCGGATAGAGCAGGCGGGCCAGAAGATGACGATCGTAAGTGACAATGTCACAATCGTGCAGTGCTACGCAGCTGCTGCGGCGTGACGCCAGCGTATAGCCGCTGCAAAACCAGACGTTGCGGCCTTTGCCGGGTTCACTCGGCGCCAGCCCTTTGTCACTGAGCCGGCTGGCGATGGCGCTGAGGCGCGGGCCGTCGTTCCACAAGATACGATGCCGCTGCGGCAGGCGGGAGAAGAAGCGTTTGGCATGCTCAAACTGCTGCCGGTCGGCGCGATCCAGGCCAATGACGATCTCCTGCAGATAGGGCACCTGCGCCAGCGTTTCGACGATATGGTCCAGCGCCGGCCCTTCAAGCTCCGTATAGAGCGAAGGTAAAATCAGCCCCAGCGGCGTGCGGCCGGCGAACACCTGTAGCTCATACTCCAGCTCGGCAATTGGCCGACGGGTCAGATTATGGAAGTTGGTGATGATGCCATCCTGATAAAACTCACTCATGGGCAATCCTCCGCGCTTTACCGGGTAACAGAAAGTGGTCCAGTCCCTCACTCCAGCCGGCCGGGCCGGTTTGTCGGCTGCGGTACAGCCGGCCGCGCCGTGTCGCTGGCAATGGAAGGGGGTCAGAGCGCAGGGAGCGGATCAGCACGGCATAGTCCGCGCTCTGCAGCAGCGGCAGGTCGTTCGGCCCGTCGCCCAGCGCCAGCGTGGTGAAAGGGCGTTGATGGCGTCGCTGATAGTACCGGATCAACCAGCGGGCGGCGCGCCCCTTGCTGACGCCGCGTCCCATCACATGGTAAAAGCGGCCGCCACGGGTCAGCGTCAGCCGCTGTTGCGCCAGCGCATGGCGAAAGTGCGCCAGCTGCTGCTGATCGTCCAGCCAGCACAGTGGTTCGGAGCCTGCGCGCTGTCGCGCCAGCCGGGCCTCCTGCGGGGTAAATCCGCACCACTGCGCCACCGTCGCATCGTCGGCGTCGGCAAAGCCGCGAAAAGCGAAACTGGCGTGCAGGCGGTGCAATGCGTTGACAATGGCGGCATAGTCCGCGCCAAAGATACGCGCAGGGTGACGCCAGCCGGGCGGGAAAACGATCTGCGCGCCGTTTTCGGCGATAAAAGGAAAGGCGCTCAGGCCAAGGCGCTGCTGCAGTATGGCAATTTCCGCCGCCGTTTTACTGCTGGCGATAATCAGAGGTATCCGCGCGGCGCTGAGGCGGCCCAGCCAGGGCTGCGCCGCCTGCCAGCTGTAACTGTCATGATCCAGCAAAGAGCCGTCCAGATCGGTAAAAATCAGCAAATTGTCTTTCAGCGTCAGCATCTTATCCCCATCGGTCATTACGTGGCGCCGCAGATGCGGAGCGCGCGCCTCAGCGTGGATTTTGTGACGTACGTCACAATTAACCCTAATGGGTTATCTCGGTTCGTGCAAGTTTCACCGCCACAGGCTGGATTTGATGATAGGAAGTTAGGGAAATCATCAGCGGCATGGTGGTGGCCGGAACGGAGCAACAACAGCCGCCCCGGGCTGTGTGTTAAATAGATATTTTGAGCGCGTGCAATTACCGTTTTTTGTGAATATTTCGTTTACAGGTGAAGTCGTGAATTCATTTTTATGATGAGTCATTCGTCTTTATTTTTCATAGCCAATGAGATTCCGATGTTATTGTTTTATAAGGTGTAAATTTGCGTTCCGGGGCGTTGATTTTATCCGGCTCAGGCATAGAATCAGCGCAGCCGATATCAACCGTCGTGGTTGAGACGGTTTAATTTCATCGATAACAAACAGGGAGTTTGCTAATGAGTCATACCAGGAAATTATTGGAAGCTCAGACCAATGGCGTGCAGAAGTTTGGCAAAAGTTTTAGCCGGCTGGGCTGGGTTTGCTTAATTATCTCCGCAATCATTCTTTTGGTTCCGTTGCTCTTCGGGCTGGGCTTCCTGGGGATATATGTGGCCGGCCCGTTCCTGCTGATGGCCGGCATGTTTATTTATATCGGCAAGAAAACGAGCAAGCATATGGATTTGTATAAGGGGGCAGCGGCCGAAACGGCGGATATTATGGAGAAACAGCTGAAGGATTGAGCACCGTGCGCCGGCTCCGTACTGCGGCGTCGGCCAACGCCGCTGGTTATTCCTGTACGCAGTGAAACAATCCAATGGATGGAAATGTTATGGCTAACGAGGAAGGTTTAAACATTGTGCGGGAGGATAAAACTGATTATGCATGAATCAATGACGGGAGTTAAACCAGGCGGGCATACTATTGCTCGGCATGTAGGGTTGACCAAAGAACAATTAGCAGAACGTTTGAAAAATCCGCGCATCCGCAAGGCATCTTCGTTTAACTCTTTACGTTCCGGCTGAGATAGCAATAAGTTCAGCATTAAAAGCGAATAAGGAGTGGATCAGACTTTGGGTAATAAATCCGGGAGGACGGCTTAACCTCGAGCTTACCCACATGATGGGGAGTGAGATTGGCTACGGCCTTGGCAAAGATTCTCCGCGGATAGTGAAAACTGCAAGGTTGAAGGTGATTTTGCACCACCAGGAATTTAACGGTAAGCCCTATTTCATACTCACTGCATTTCCCGATTTTTGAGGTAACTATGCGATTTCATGGAGATTTCAGCGAATTAAACCATTTGATTAACCTCTACTTTGGCCAGGACTACGACCTGTTTACCGATGCTGAAACGGTAGAGGGGGTGATTGATGGCTTTCTAGAACAAAACGGCTATCAGGTGATCGGTGATATCCTTGAGGAGGTGAGAGAGTTCCAAGCCACCTATGCCGGGCGTCTGAGCGAGGAGATGGCTATACAATTTTCTGCCGATTTTGTCCCGGAGAGTTGGGGAACCACGGCGCAGGAATTCTTCACGCTGGTACAGCAAAAAGCTGAGAAAAAGTTAGCGGCCCTTAAGTGCTCAGAGCGATCGCAATGAGTTCGCCTTTACTTGGCGAATGAAAAGCAGGTAATAAAACGCACTGCGATAGATGTTGTACTCATGGATGTACCCGAAAGAAACCCCCATCATAAAAAACAACTCACCGTTTGATTAAGGGGATTACACTGACAGCACACTAGGCAGATTCGTAACGAAAGAACAAAACTGGCCGGGAGGCATTATGAAAGTAGCTCTGTTGGGCGCCGCGCTGCTGATGGCGACATCGCAAACGGTCTGGGCGGCACAGGCGTGCGGCGATAAAAACAGCCAGACCGAAATGAACATCTGCGCCGCAGACGAGTACAAACAGGCGGATGCGCAGCTTAATACGCTGTATAAACAGCTACAGAACCGGTTAAAAGGCGATGCGGCGGCCGCTAAGCGGCTGGTTGCCGCGCAGCGCGCCTGGATTGGCTTTCGCGATGCGGACTGCCAGTTCAGCGCCGGCGCCAGCGAAGGCGGTTCGCTGCACGGATTTGTCCTGAGTAACTGCCTGACGGATAAAACGCAGGCGCGCGCCGCAGAGTTCAAACAGTTGCTGGCGTGTCCGGAAGGTGATACCAGCTGCCCGCTGCCGCCGGCGTCATAAGCGTGACGCGCCGGTCTTCAGGCCGGCGCGTATGCTGCTCAGGGGATCGGCCAGTCGGTCGGCATATTGCTCATCACATCAATAAACACATCTTTGCTCACCGCCCAGAAGTGCGACACGCCTTCCTGGGTCAGGGTGATGCCCATTAACCCCATGACGAACCAGATGGTGGTAAACAGCCCGAGGCTGCTGAAGATAAACGCCATGCCGTTACGGCTGGCTTTGCGGCAAACAACGTTTAACTGACTGGCGATAAACATCATGACGGCGCTCAGCAATTCCCAGCGCATCATGATAAAGCCCGTGGCTATGGTACTCATCGAAACTGATCCTTGACTACAAAATTGGCGTTCGTCCGTCTCAATTCGGCGTGCCGATAACGCAGAGCGGTGGAAGCGACGTGAAGAAAAAGCAGGATCAATAGTGTGATCCTGATCACATTGTAGCATCACCCTGATTTACGGCTCAATGCCTTCGCCGGAGGAAATTACCGTTTCGCGACACATTCAAACATGCTGAAACATTTCTGCCACATCATTAGCAACCTTTTCATGGGGCAGCGTGATGAATAACGCTATGCTTGGCCGTTTTTCAACCCGTTGTTTTTACAGCGGGAATAAGCTGTCAAACAGGTAACCCGCCCCGCATGGCCCTATTAAAAGAGAAAATTCGCGACCATTCCGCCGAGGAAATGCTGTTTGTCCGCCGCGCCGGCGTGGCGTTATTGGTCGTTGTGGCCTGCTTCGGCGCGCTGATTTACAACCTGTACCGCCTGCAGGTGAAACAACACGATTTCTATCAGACGCGTTCCAACCAGAACGATATCAAAATGGTGCCGATTGCCCCCAGCCGCGGGCTGATCTATGACCGTAACGGCGTGCCGCTGGTACGCAATCTCACCCTGTACCAACTGCAGGTCATTCCCAGCAAAATCGCCAATATGTCGGCGCTGCTGCAGGCGTTGACGCCGATCGTCGATTTAACGCCGGACGATATCAGCAGTTTCCGCGATCAGATGGCGCACACCAGCCGCTATAAGCCGGTAACGTTAAAAAGCGAACTGAGCGAAACGGAGGTGGCGCGCTTTGCCGTCAACCAATACCGCTTCAACGGCGTCACGGTCGACAGCTATCAGCAGCGGCAGTATCCCTACGGCGCGCAGCTGGCGCACGTGGTGGGCTATGTGTCGAAAATCAACGATCGCGACATCAAACGGCTGACTGAAAACGGGGAGATGGAGAACTATGCGGCCGACCACAATATCGGTAAGCAGGGCATCGAAGGTTATTACGAAAAGGCGCTGCACGGCGTCACCGGCTATCGGGAAGTTGAAGTGGATAACCATGGCCGCATCGTGCGGCTGCTGAAAGAACAGCCGCCGCAGGCCGGTAAAAACATCTACCTGACGCTGGATGTGCGCCTGCAACAGTACATCGAATCGGTGCTGAAAAACCAGCGTGCGGCGGTGGTGGTGGAAGACCCGCGCGACGGCGGCATTCTGGCGATGGTCTCCAGCCCGAGCTACGATCCCAACCCGTTTGTGAAGGGCATCAGCTACAAATCATATAAATCGCTGCTGTCCAACCCCGATCTGCCGTTGATTAACCGCGCCACCCAGGGGTTGTATCCGCCGGCGTCAACGGTGAAGCCCTATATGGCGCTGTCCGCCTTATTCTCCGGCGTGATCACGCCGAGCACCACCTATTTCGGCGCGCCGACCTGGACGCTGCCCGGCACCAAACGCCGCTACCGCGACTGGTTGAAAAGCGGCCACGGCATGCTGAACGTCACCAAGGCGATTGAGGAATCCGCTGATACCTTCTTCTATCAGGTAGCCTTCGATCTGGGGATCGACCGCATTCACAGCTGGCTGAGCCAGTTCGGCTACGGCAAACCGACCGGCATCGACCTGAACGAAGAGTACAACGGCGTGCTGCCGAGCCGCGAATGGAAACAGCGGGTGCATAAAAAGACCTGGTATCAGGGCGACACCATTTCGGTGGGCATCGGCCAGGGCTACTGGATCGCCACGCCGATTCAGATGGTCAAAGCGCTGACCATTTTGCTCAATAACGGCAAGGTGAAAAATCCGCATCTGCTGTATTCGATGAAGCGCGGCGCGCAGATAAACCGTTATCAGCAGCCGGCGCCCAGCGCGCAGGTCGGCGATCCCAACTCGCCGTACTGGGGCATCGTGCGTAACGGCATGTACGGCATGGCCAACTTGCCCAACGGCACCGGCTATAAACTGTTCCACAGCGCGCCTTACCACATCGCCGCCAAATCAGGCACCTCGCAGGTGTTCGGGCTGAAGGAGAACCAGACCTATAACGCCAAAATGATCCCGGTGCGGCTGCGCGACCATATTTTCTACACCCTGTTTGCGCCGTACCAACATCCGAAAGTGGCGATGGCGCTGATTTTGGAAAACGGCGGGGGAGACGGCGTGGTGGCCGGGCCGACCGCGAGGGCGATCCTCGACCATATTTTCGACCCGGCCAACGCGCCGCCGGCCGGCGAGCCGGAAAAAGTGAAAGCGCCGATGAGCGACAGTGCTGATGTGCAACAGTAACTGAAGCTTATTGTTACTTTCTTACAAACTGCAATCTTCCTACTGGATTTTTCTGAGTAGACTGCAGGGATAAATAATCCGAATAAAAACGCAGGGTTAACAGTGGCACCATCTTCAAAAAAAAACGTTAAAAATTACTCTTCGCTGCGCTTTGGCTGGATCTGCGCCGGGATACTGCTCTGCTTTATCCTGCTGATGCTGCGCGTCGGCTATCTGCAGTTGCTGGAGCATCAACAACTGACCAGTCAGGCGGATCAGCGCTCAGTGCGTACCCAGGTGGTGCCGACCAACCGCGGCATGATCAGCGATCGCCACAACGAAGCGCTGGCGGTCAGCGTATCTTCGCGCGATATCGTGCTCGACCCGAAACATATTATCGACAGCCAGACCAACACCGGCGACGAACGCTGGCAAAGTATGGCGAATATCCTGAAAATGCCGCTGAGCGATATTCAGGCGCTGATCCAGCGTAACGCCCGCAAACGCTTCGTCTACCTGGCGCGTAAAGTGGAGGATGACAATGCGGAATATATCAAGAAGCTGCACCTGACCGGGGTCAGCAGCGAGCAGGACTTCAGCCGCTTTTATCCGATGGGGCAAGACGCCGCCGGGCTGATTGGCATCGTCGGTCAGAATAACCAGGGGCTGGAGGGCATCGAACGCGGCTTTAACCACCTGCTGCAGGGCAAAAACGGCCTGCGGGTGTACCAGAAAGACGGCAACGGTGCGGTGATTAACGTGCTGAAAAACGTCGACCCGGTGCCGCCGCCGAACATCACGCTGAGCATTGATAAATTTATTCAGTATGTGCTGTTTGCCCAGATCCGCGACGGGGTGATCGCCAACCAGGCGGACTCCGGCTGCGCGGTGCTGGTGAAGGTCAACACCGGCGAAGTGCTCGGCATGGCGAGCTACCCGACCTTTAACCCGAATAACTACGCCAACGCGCCGTCGCAGAATATTCGCAACGTGTGCAGCAGCGACAGCTTTGAACCTGGTTCGACCGTGAAACCGCTGGTGGTGATGGTCGGCCTGAACCGCCACCTGATCCAGCCCGATACCGTGCTGGACACCACGCCGTACCGGGTCAACGGCCATCTGATCCGCGACGTGGGCCATTGGTCGAAGCTGAGCATCACCGGCGTGCTGCAAAAATCCAGCGATATTGCGGTGTCGCATATTGCGCTGGCGATGCCTGCCACCATTCTGCCGGCGGTGTATCAGAACTTCGGTCTGGGGAAACCGACCGAACTGGGCATCGGCAATGAGAGCAGCGGCTACCTGCCGCTGCACCGCACGCGCTGGGCGGATATCGAACGCGCCACCTTCTCATTTGGCTACGGCCTGCGGGTCACGCCGTTGCAGATGGCGCGTGAGTACGCGGCGATCGGTGCGTTCGGCGTTTATCGGCCGCTGTCGATCACCAAGGTGACGCCGCCGGTGGTGGGCCAGCGCGTTATGCCGGCCTCGGTGGTGAAGTCGGTGGTGCATATGATGGAAAGTGACGCCTTGCCGGGCGGCAGCGGCGTCAGCGCTGCGGTGCCGGGCTACCGTCTGGCGATAAAAACCGGTACTGCGGAGAAAATGGGTACCAACGGCAAATACGACGGCGGCTATATCAACTACACCGCCGGCGTTGCGCCGGCCAGCGATCCGCAGGTGGCGCTGGTGGTGATGGTCAATAACCCGAAAGCCGGCAAGCACTTCGGTGGTTCGGTGGCCGGCCCGGTGTTCGGCAAAATAATGGGCCAGGTGCTGGAACATATGAATATCCTGCCGGACGCCCAGCCGCTGAACGTGGTGTCACACATTAAAGGCTAAACCCCACGGCCTGCCGGATGTCGTTCCGGCAGGCTGCTTGTTCCCGTTACTACTTCACGCCCGTCCGCATCATCCCGTGCTCCAGCTGTTTCCACAGGTAGCTGACCGCCGGCGTCATACGTCGTCCGACGCGGCAGATCAACTGGCTGGGAAAGGCGCGGGCGATCGGATGATCGATCGGGATCGCCGTGACGCGCCGCTCGTCGACCGGATGGCGGGTGGCGTCGCTGGACATAAAGGCCACGCCCAGCCCGGCGGCGGCAATCGCCTGTGCGGCGGTAAACATATTGCAGCGGTAGGACGGGGCGAAGTGGATCTGCTCGGCCTGCGCCAGCGCGTGTAAATAGCGCTGCACGCCAAAGTGATCGGGCATAAAAATCAGCCGCTGGCTCTGCAGTTCACGCACCGTTACGCTGCGCTGTTTGGCCAAAGGATGGCTGACGCTGACCACGGCGGAAAAGGGCGCACCGCGGAATGAACGCACTTTCAGCAGCGGGTCAAAGTCATCGACACCGGTGCACAGCCCCATATCTACCTGGCCTTCGCGCACCATGGCGATAATCTCGGCGGTAGAGCCGCAGCGCACATCGACCACGATATCCGGGTAGTGCTCGCTGAAATCGCGCAGCGCGCGACCGAGCAGCCGGTCGATAAACCCTTCGCCGACGCCGATCGCGATATGGCCGCGTTTTAACTGGCGAAACTCCTGCAGCTGCATGGTCAGTTCCTGCTGGCGCTGCAGCCGCTCGCGGTAGAAATCCACCAGATGCAGGCCGATTTCCGTCAGCGTGACGCCGCGCCCCTGGCGCTCCAGCAACACCATATCGAGTTTGTGTTCCAACTGGGCCAACTGGCGGCTGACGGCGGAGGCGTTAACGCCCAGTTTATCGGCGGCGGCCCGCACGCCGCCGTAGTTGGCCACTTCATACAGATAACGCAGCTGGCGTTCATCCACCTCGCTGACAAAGCTGTCCCCACGCATTATTGCCGCCTCAACTGTTGACTTAAAAGCAACACAATAGCACGCGGTATGTTATGTGAGCAGTAAAAAACCGATGCTAGACTCGATGGTTCCCTTTGCTGAATTATTGGTATAACCAAATGAAAAATAACGGTAATTATACGGCGCTGGCGGATGTCGCGCCGCTGGAGGAAGAGCTGACCGCGCTGCGGCGCCATCTGCACCAGCACCCTGAACTGTCCAATTTTGAGCAGCACACCGCCGCGCTGGTGGCAGACAAACTGCGGCAGTGGGGCTATCAGGTCGCCACCGGCATCGGCGGCTATGGCGTGGTGGGTACGCTGCAGATCGGCGACGGCGGCAAGCGCCTGGCGCTGCGCGCCGATATGGACGCGCTGCCGATCGAAGAAAGTGGTGACCACGACTACCGCAGCCGGCAGGCGGGCGTGATGCATGCCTGCGGCCATGACGGCCATACCGCCATGCTGCTGGGGGCCGCGCGCTACCTGGCGCAGAGCCGCAGCTTCTCCGGCACCCTGCACCTGGTGTTTCAACCGGCGGAAGAGATCGGCAGCAACAGCGGGGCGCAGCGTATGATCGCCGACGGCCTGTTCGAGCGTTTCCCGTGCGACGCCATTTTTGGCATGCATAACCATCCCGGCTATCCCGCCGGCACCATGATGTTCCGCAGCGGTCCCTTTATGGCGGCCTGCGACACCATCACCATCACGCTGCACGGCAAGGGCGGCCATGCGGCGCGGCCGCATCTGGCGGTCGATCCACTGGTCGCCGCCAGCAGCCTGGTGATGGCGCTGCAGACGGTGGTGGCGCGCAATATCGACCCGACCGAGGCGGCGGTGGTCACCATCGGCTCGCTGCATGCCGGCCACGCCGCCAACGTTATCCCGCAAAGCGCCACGATGGAACTGAGCGTGCGCTCGTTTAATCCACAGGTGCGTGAACAGTTAAAACAGCGCATCAGCCAGCTGGCGCAGCAGCATGCCGCCGGTTACGGCGCGCGCGCCGAGGTCGATATCCTGCCGGGCTACCCGGTGCTGATCAATCACGAACAGGAAACTGAGTTCGCCCGTCAGGTAGCCACAGAGCTGCTGGGTGAACAACAGGTGGTCGCGCCGTTTCCCGCGATCGCCGGCAGTGAGGATTTCGCCTATTACCTGCAGCAGCGCCCGGGCTGCTTTATGCGTCTCGGCAATGGCGACAGCGCCATGCTGCACAACGCCGCCTACGACTTTAACGATGCCAACCTGACGGTCGGCGCCGCTTATTGGGCACGGCTGACGGAACGTTTCCTCACGGCATAACCATAACAACAACACGCCGCCTGGCGCGGCTTTAATGACAGACAGGGTTAACAGACAGGAGCAGTGTCTATGCACACGGTTGAAACCTCGCAGCGAAAGATTATTGTCGCTGCCGTGTTCGGTAATCTTCTCGAATTTTATGATTTTACCGTCTACAGCTATTTCGCCTTGGCGATCAGTAAGCAGTTTTTCCCCAGTCACGATCCGGTGATCTCCACCATGCTGGCGTTTTCCGCCTTTGCCATCGGCTTCGTCGCCCGGCCGCTCGGCGGCGTGGTGCTGGGCTATTATGCCGATAAGAAAGGACGCCGTGCGGCGCTGACGCTGACCATTATGCTGATGGCGCTGGGGGCGGCGATGATTGGCCTGGCGCCCAACTACGCCGCTATCGGCGTGGCCGCGCCGGCGTTGATCGTACTGGCGCGGCTGATTCAGGGCTTCGCCCAGGGCGGTGAGTTCGGCGCCGCCACCGCCACGCTGCTGGAAACCGGTTCCGACGAGCGCCGCGGTTTTCGCGCCAGCTGGCAGCTCGCCAGCCAGGGAGCCGCGGCGCTGCTGGGAGCGGCCGTCGCGGCGATTCTCACCTTCACGCTGTCGGCGGAGGCGTTGGCGGAGTGGGGCTGGCGTATTCCGTTCCTGCTCGGCACGCTGATTGTGCCGGTGGGCATTTATCTGCGCCGGCATATCGTTGACGAGCCGCCGGCGGCCAAACCGGCAGAGCGGCGGGTGTTCGAGGCGCGCCACGTGCGCAACTGGCTGCTGACGGTGTTTTCGATCATGGGCATGTCGGTTTCCAGCTACATCATGATTTACTATCTGCCGACCTACAGCATCCAGCAACTAGGGCTGCCGGAGCGGCTGTCGATTATGGTGGCGCTGGCGACCAGCGTGATTTCATTTGTTATGTGCCCGCTCTACGGGGCCTGGTCGGATAAACTGCGCAAACGCAAGCCGCTGGCGATGTTCGGCCGCCTGATGCTGCTATTGTTGCTGTACCCGGCATTCTGGGCCATGACGCACTTTCCCACCTTGCCGGCGGTGATGTCGGTGATGATCGTGCTGATGCTGTTCTACACCATGGGGTCCGCGCCGGCCTATGCGCTGATGCCGGAAAGCTTCCCGCGTCATATCCGCGCCAGCTATATGGCCAGCGCCTACGCGGTGGCGGTGTCGCTGTTCGGCGGTACGGCGCAGTTGGTGGCCGCCTGGCTGCTGGACGTTACCGGCAATAAAATGGCGCCGGCCTGGTATATGATGATTTGCGTATTAATTTCGCTGCTGGCGGTGGCCCGTTTTGAGGAAACCGGAGATAAAGCGCTGGAATAAGTGGCTGCGCTATAAAAATAACCAGAAAATAGACGGTGGCGGTGCAGCGACATTTTTCATTGCCCGCGGAAGAAAGGAAATGGACTAATTAATAAGGAAGAAAATTAATTATCCGACGTGCCGCCAGGGAGCGGCACGTCGGATTACAGGGGCGATTAACGGCTGGTCTGGTGGCCGATGATGCCGCCCAACGCAGCGCCGCCCAGGGTTCCCAGGGTGCTGCCGTCGGTCAGTACGGCACCGCCCAGCGCGCCGACGCCGGCGCCGACAGCGGTATTACGATCGCGATTGGACATGTGGCCACACGCAGTGACAGACAGCGTTGACAGAATCAAAACAGCTACGCCAGCGGCACGTTTAATGTTCATATTGTTTCCTGGTAAAAGTGAGGAATTAATAAACGACAACGTAAAGATTAATGCCTCGGTAAAAGTTGCAGTGAATGTATTCCGCCGTTCAAAAATAAAATAGGGAAATATTCTTAATTTTTTGTAGAGGGAATCTTATTTGCCTGTGCGGGAAATCGCCGTTTGGGGCGAAATAGCCAACCATGCCGCACGGTGGGGCACGCCCGGCGTGAAGAGCCGCTACGCGCAATTGTGTTATCAATGACACAAAAAGCTAACGGCGTACGCCGCGTTCATTGACTTTTGGCGGTCTGCTATTCAGTATGGGACTCTCGTGTCACTAATATGACATTCTTATCCGGTCATAAGAAATTCAGCAGGTGCCAGCGTGTCTACCTCAACCCGTTTTGCCGTTGCTATTCACATACTTACCAATATTACGCTGTTTCGCGGCCAGGCGGTGCGTTCAGAGGATATTGCCCGCAGTGTGAATACCAATCCTACGGTGGTGCGCCGCATTCTCGGCGCGCTGGCGGAGGCCGGGTTGACGCACTCGCAGATGGGGCAAGGAGGCGGCGCCTTGTTGGCCAGGCCTGCCGACGACATTACGCTGCGCGATATTTACCATGCGGTGGAAGAGCAGCCCTATTTCCCGCTGCACCGCTCCAAGCCCAATGATGCCTGCTACATCGGACACGCCATTGTGCCCGTACTGGAAGGGGAGTTTGAACGTATCAGCCGCCAGATGGACCATGCGTTGGAGAAAACCACGCTGGCTGATATCGTCGGCCGGGTAGAAGCCTGTGCCGGCTATCCTTTCACCCCCTGTGAACCCGCATCGACAACAAACCTGCCTAATTAATCAATCCCGTGAATCATTGGCTCTTTAAAGAGCATTTTTTTGCATTGATTTAATGTAACTGTGTACGTTACATTGATCCACGTCAAAAGTGTGACCACTTTTGTCACATATAAGACACGCTTATTCGATGAGGAAAATCCCTGAGAAATCACTCTCTTCGGGAAGGGATGTTTCGCTCATTTTTCGACTGATGGCCAAATGCGTCGTCAGAGATTATTTTGACCAGGAGACGACGATGATTGAGATGTTAGAAAGCCTGGCTACGGTGGTTATTCTGGTGCCGGTCATGGTTGCGGTTCTGCTGGGGGTGATTTATGGCCTGGGCGAACTGTTTAACCTGATTTCCAACGCCGGCAAGAAGCAAGAAAAACCCGCGCCAGCCGCCGCTGCACAGGCGAAACCGGCTACGGAAGCGCGCGTCAAACCCGCGGCCGCCAACGCCGAAGCGTAATCACGTTACGCCAATAAACAGGGCTGAATCGCTATCCGGTTCGGCCCTTTTTTATTGCACTTTTCCCTCAGCCGCCGTTTTTGGCTGCACCTCTGCACCTCTGCACCTCTGCACACTGTGTGCCGATATTCGCCGTTGTTAACCACTTTTTCACTCTGCGTCGTTAACCTTTACCCAATCCTGACGGTTGCCAGACGGCGATCTCCTTATCATTGAGAATAAACGTTCATTCTCTATGTGTCGGTGATTTTCTATGCAAGTAAGAAGTGTTGTGCTGCTCAGCCTGTCGCTGCTGTTAAGCGCCTGCGATCGACCGTCGGACACGCCGGCGGCGAGGCCGCTGGACGTGGGCGTGCGGACGCTACAGGCCCGGCCGGTGACGCTGAGCAGCGAGCTTTCCGGGCGGGTGACCGCCGCGATGAGTTCTGAGGTGCGTCCGCAGGTTGACGGTATTATCAAACAGCGGCTGTTTACCGAAGGGGCGGAGGTGAAAGCCGGTCAGTTGCTGTATCAGATCGATCCGGCCAGCTATCAGGCCAGCTACGATCAGGCGCTGGCGCAGCTGCAAAATGCCCGGGCGACGGTGAAATCCAGCCGCCTCAAGGCCCGGCGCTATGCGGCGCTGGTAAAAGAAAACGGCGTATCTCAGCAGGACGCCGATGGTGCGCAAGCGACCTATCAACAGGCGCTGGCGTCGGTTGCGCAGTACCGCGCGGCGGTCGCCAGCGCCAAAATCAACCTGGACTATACCCAAGTGCGGGCGCCTATTGCCGGCCGCATCGGCATTTCCGCCGTAACGCCCGGCGCGCTGGTCACCGCCGGTCAGAGCGACGCGCTGGCCACCATCCGTGCGCTTAACCCGATTTATATCGACCTGACGCAGTCCAGCAGCCAGCTGCTGACGCTGCGCAAACGTCTGACGGCCGCCCAAACGGCGCAGACGGTGCCGGTAAAGGTTCAGCTGGAAGACGGCAGCGCCTATGCCCAGCCGGGAAAACTGGCGTTAACCGAAGTGGCGGTGGACGAGTCAACCGGCTCGGTTACCCTGCGTGCGGTGGTGCCCAATCCGCAGCACCAGCTGCTGCCGGGCATGTATGTACGGGCGACGGTGGAAAACGGCGTCGATCCGCAGGCCATTCTGGCGCCGCAGCAGGGGATCGGCCGCGATGCCGACGGCAACGCCACGGCCTGGGTGGTGAACCCGAAGAATCAGGTTGAACAGCGCAGCGTGGTTACCGACCGGGTGGTCGGCAGCAACTGGCTGGTGACCTCCGGCCTGCGGGCGGGCGACCGGCTGATTATCGAAGGTACCGATAAGGTGAAGGCGGGGAGCCGGGTCAACGCTGTCGAAGTGACGGCCGCCAAGGATAAGGTGCAGTAATATGTTTGCGAAATTCTTTATCCGCCGCCCGGTCTTTGCCTGGGTGATCGCCATTATCATTATGCTGTGCGGCCTGATGTCGATCCGCTCGCTGCCGATTTCACAATACCCGGACGTAGCGCCGCCGTCGGTGGCCATTTCCGCCACCTATCCGGGCGCCTCGGCGGAAACGCTGGAAAACAGCGTGACGCAGGTGATTGAGCAGCAGCTGACCGGCCTCGACGGTCTGCTCTATTTTTCTTCTTCCAGCAGTTCCGACGGCTCGGTCTCCATCAATGTCACCTTCGATCAGGGCACCGACCCGGATATCGCCCAGGTGCAGGTGCAAAACAAGGTGCAGCAGGCGGAGAGCCGCCTGCCGAGCGAAGTGACGGCGCAGGGCATTACGGTGACCAAAAAGCAGAGCGACTTTCTGCTGATAATGTCACTGTACGATGACACCGACCGCCGCAGCGCCAACGATATCTCCGACTATCTGGTCAGCAATATGCAGGACACGCTGGCGCGGGTGCAGGGCGTGGGCGACGTGCGGGTGTTCGGCGCGCAGCATGCCATGCGCATCTGGCTCAATCCGACCAAACTGGCGTCCTACTCGCTGATGCCGTCAGACGTGACCAGCGCTATCGAAGCGCAGAATACCCAGGTGTCGTCGGGCAAACTCGGCGCGCTGCCGTCGGGCGGCGATCAGCAACTGACCGCCACGGTAATGTCGCGTTCGCGGCTGCAGACTGCGGAGCAGTTCCGCCAGATTATCGTCAAAAGTGCCGGCAGCGGCGCGCTGGTGCGCCTGGGCGATGTGGCGCGGGTGGAGATGGGGGCGGAAGATTACAGCGCTCATTCACAGGTCAACGGCCACCCGGGGGCGGGGATTGCGGTGATGCTGGCGCCGGGTGCCAATGCGCTGTCAACGGCTCAGGCGGTGAAAGCCGCCATCGCCGACTTCCAGCGCGGCATGCCGCAGGGCTATAAGGTGGCCTATCCGCTGGACAGCACCGACTTTATTCATATCTCGATCGAAGAGGTGGTGAAAACCCTGCTGGAAGCGATGGTGCTGGTCGTGGCGGTGATGTTTGTATTCCTGCAGAACCTGCGCACCACGCTGATCCCGGCGATCGCCGTGCCGGTGGTGCTGCTTGGCACCTTCGGCGTGCTGGCGGCATGCGGCTACTCGATCAATACGCTGACGCTGTTCGGCATGGTGCTGTCTATCGGCCTGTTGGTGGACGACGCCATCGTGGTGGTGGAAAACGTGGAGCGCGTGATGCGCGAACAGCGGCTGCCGCCGCTCCAGGCGACGGAAAAGTCGATGGGGGAGATTACCGGCGCGTTGGTCGGTATTGCGCTGGTGCTGTCGGCGGTATTCCTGCCGATGGCGTTCTTCGGCGGTTCCACCGGAGTGATCTACCGCCAGTTCTCGATCACCATCGTCTCTTCCATGGTGCTGTCGGTGGTGGTGGCGCTGACGCTGACCCCGGCGCTGTGCGCCACGTTGCTGAAGCCATTAGATGAACAACACGGCACCCGCGGGCTGTTTGGCCGCTTCAACCGCGGTTACCAGCGGCTGCAGACGCGTTATCAGCGGCGTATCGGCCGGGTGATTCACGGTCCGGCGCGCTATTTGCTGTTGTATACGCTGGTGCTGGCGGGCTGCGCGCTGGTGTTTTTCCGCCTGCCGACCGGTTTTTTACCGACGGAAGATCAGGGGTATGTGATGGTGCAGTTCACCCTGCCGGCCGGCGCGACGGACGCGCGAACGGCGGTCATCAGCAATAAAATCAAGGACTACTTCCTGACCAAAGAGAAAGACAACGTCAACGTAGTGTTCACCGTATCCGGCTTCAGCCTGAGCGGCAGCGGGCAGAATGCCGGCATGGGCTTCGTCTCGCTGAAGAACTGGAGCGAGCGGCCGGGCAGCGAGAACAGCGCCGATGCGATTGCCAAACGGGCGATGGCTTATTTCTCCCGCGAGCGCGACGCGCAGATCTTCTCGCTGACGCCGCCGTCGGTGCCTGGTTTGGGCCAGTCGAACGGCTTTACCTTTGAGCTGCAGGCGCGCGCCGGCACTACGCGGGCGCAACTGCTGGCGATGCGTAACCAACTGTTGCAGCAGGCCGGTGAGAATACGGCGCTGTCGGCGGTGCGCGCCAACACGCTGCCGGATATGCCGCAGCTGCAGGTGGACGTCGACGATGCCAAAGCCGGCGCGCTGGGGCTGAGCACCAGCGATATCAACAGCACGCTCAGCAGCGCGCTGGGCGGCAGTTACGTCAATGATTTTATCGACGGCGGCCGGGTGAAAAAGGTCTATCTGCAGGGCGATGCGCCATTCCGCAGCAAGCCGGAGGATATTGATAAATGGTTTGTGCGCGGCAGCGACGACAGCATGACGCCGTTTTCAGCCTTTGCCCGCAGCCGCTGGATCAACGGGCCGGAGAACCTGTCGCGTTACAACGGCCTGGCGGCGTATGAGATTCAGGGTCAGGGCGCATCCGGCGTCAGTTCCGGCACGGCGATGGCGGAAATGGCCAAACTGGCGCAGCAACTGCCTGCCGGCACCACCTATGCCTGGAGCGGCCTGTCCTATCAGGAGCAACTGACCAGCGGGCAGGCCTCGGCGCTGTATGCCATTTCGATTCTGGTGGTGTTCCTGTGTCTGGCTGCGCTGTATGAAAGCTGGTCGGTACCGTTTTCGGTGATGATGGTGCTGCCGCTGGGCGTTATTGGCTCGCTGCTGGCGATCGGCCTGCGCGGTCTGGAGAACGATGTTTACTTCCAGGTAGCGTTGTTGACGGTGATCGGTCTGTCGGCGAAGAACGCCATTCTGATCGTCGAGTTCGCCGAAGACGCTTACCGGCGCGGGGCCACGCTGACGGCGGCGGCGGTGGAGGCCGCGGCGCTGCGGCTGCGGCCGATCCTGATGACCTCACTGGCCTTTGGCGCCGGCATCCTGCCGCTGGCGTTGTCCAGCGGCGCCGGCGCCAACAGCCGGATCGCCATCGGCACCGGTATCCTCGGCGGTACGCTGACCGCGACCGTACTGGCCATTTTCTTTGTTCCTCTGTTCTTCGTTCTGGTGCGCCGCGTGTTTTCCGGCAAACCGCAGGGACTGACCGATAAGGGCGCTTCACATGATGCAGAATAAACGGTGGCAACGCCTGGCCGTGTTTTCCCTGCCTTGGCTACTGGCCGGCTGCCTTTCCCTTGATCCTGACTATCAGCGGCCGGCGCTGCCGGTCACGCTCGGCGACAGCACCGCGGCTGACCACACGGACGGCTATCCACAGCTGGCGTGGCGTGACTATATCACCGACGCCCGGCTGCGGCAGGTGGTGGCGCTGAGCCTGGATGCCAACCGCGATCTGCGCGAAGCGATCGCCAATATCGCCGCCGCCCGCGCGCTGTATGCCGAAAGCCGCGCCTCGCTGCTGCCGACCCTCGACGCCGGCCTTGACGGCAGCCGCTCGCGGGCGCTGACCGGCAGCGGCAATGCCACCACCATCAGTCAGAGCTATCAGGCGGAGGCCAGCACCAGCGCCTTTGAACTGGATCTGTTCGGCAAGAACCGCAGCCAGACGCGCGCCCAGTATGAGAATTACCTGAGCAGCGCCGAAGCGGCGCGCAGCACGCGCTTAACGGTGATTGCCACCGTGGTGGAGGCCTGGATCGCGCTGGCGGCCGACCGCAGTAATCTGGCGGCGGCGCAGGATACCGCGGCCAGCGCGCAGCGCTCGTTGACGGTAACGCGCAACAACCAGCGGCACGGTATTGTCTCTCTGGTAGACGTCGCCTCGGCGGAAACGGTTTATCAGGCGGCGCGCGCCGACGTGGCCGAATACGCCACCCTGGTGGAGCAGGATAACAATGCGCTGGTGCTGGCGGTCGGCCAGCCGGTGGCGGCCAACCTGTTGCCGGACGGCATCGACGCGCTGGCCGACAGCATGAAGGAACTGTCGGCGGGCGTCTCTTCGCAGGTATTGCTGAACCGGCCGGACGTGCTGGCGGCGGAACATACGCTGAAGGCGGCCAATGCGGATATCGGCGCGGCGCGGGCGGCGTTTTTCCCCACCATTTCGCTGACCGCCAGCGGCGGCGTCGGCAGCGCGTCGCTGTCATCGCTGTTCAGCCGGGGGGCCGGCATCTGGTCGTTCGCGCCGAGCATCAGCCTGCCGATTTTCAGCGGCGGCTACAACTCGGCGGCGCTGGACTACGCCAACGCCCAGCAGCGGGCCGATGTCGCCAGCTATGAAAAAACGGTGCAGACCGCCTTTCAGGAGGTGTCGGACGCGCTGGCGCGCCGCGCGACGCTCCATCAGCAACTGAGCGCGCAGCGCGGCAACGTCGCGGCGGCACAGCAGTATGCGCATCTGGCGGAGCTGCGTTACCGCCACGGCGTTGACAGCTATCTGAACCTGTTGACGGCGCAGCGTACGCTGTACAGCGCGCGTCAGTCGCTGATCTCCGTGCAGCAGACCCATTACCAAAATCTGATCACGCTGTATAAGGTGATGGGCGGCGGTAGCGCACGGCCGGCGACGGATAAAACTGATTAACCTGCGTGACTATCTTGTTCAGCGACTAAAATGGTAGGGGGCGCCGGCTTTTCGTCGGCGCCATCGACAACCTGACTGTCTGATAAGACAGAGGAGCCTGAGCATGACATATGTAGACGGTTTTGTGGTGGCGGTGCCCGCCGCCAATCAGGAGGCGTATCGTGCGCTCGCGGCGAAAGCCGCGCCGCTGTTTAAGGAGTTTGGCGCCACGCGCGTGGTGGAGTGCTGGGGGGACGACGTGCCCGACGGCAAACTCACCGATTTTCGCGGCGCGGTAAAGGCCACGGCTGATGAGGTGGTGGTGTTCAGCTGGATTGAGTACCCGTCCAAACAGGTGCGCGACGAGGCAAACGGCAGGATGCGCAGCGATCCGCGGATGCAGGAGTTTGGTAATGAGATGCCTTTTGACGGCGCGCGGATGATTTTTGGCGGTTTCTCCACGCTGCTCGACGAGTAAAGGGGGGCGCTATGGCCATCATCAGGCAGCAACTGTGGTTTGCGCAAGAGATGGAAGAAGCGCTGACCTGTTATATCGCGCTGTTTCCCGGCTCGAGGCTGGAATGGCATACAACGCTGCCCGCAGAGTCGCCGTCCGGCCCGGCGGGCAGCGTCAAAATGGCCGGTTTTATCCTTGGCGATCAGCGTTATCTGGCCTTTGAGGCGCAGCCGATCGATCCCTTTACCCACCGCTTTGCGATTGCCGCCGAATGTGACGATCAGGCGGAAATTGATCGGCTGTGGACGGCGCTCAGCGAAGGCGGCAAGACCGAACCCTGCGGCTGGCTGCAGGACCGCTGGGGCATCAGCTGGCAGGTGGTGCCGAAACGGCTGGGCGAGCTGATCCGGGGTGACGATCGCGCCAGGGCGCAGCGCGTAGCCGAAGCGATGCTGAAAATGGGTAAAATTGATATCGCCGCGCTGGAGGCGGCGGCCAATAAAGCGTAAGCGACGTTTTCCCTCTCCGCAACGGGGAGGGAAAATGCAGGAAAAAGATACCGTTATCACAGATATTGCGTCATGCTGCTGTTATTCCCCCGCAAGGAGCCGCCGTTATGCATCAACAACAACTGAATGCCCTGATAAACGATTATCCGCTGGTCGCCAGACTGCAGGCCCTTGAGCCGCTCACCTGGTTTAATCCGCGCGCCACCACGCTGGAACAGGGGCTGCCGTTCGTCGGTCTGGGGCGGGAGGAGGTGGCGCAGGCGGAGCAGCGACTGACGCGTTTTGCATCTTATCTGAGCGCCGCCTTTCCGGAAACCCGCGCGGCGGGCGGCATCATCGAATCGGAACTGGTGGCGATCGACGCGATGCGCCAGGCGCTGAACGGCCGCTATGAGCGTGCGCTGACGGGACGGCTATGGCTGAAAAAAGACAGTCATTTACCCATCTCCGGCTCGATCAAAGCGCGCGGCGGCATTTATGAAGTGCTGACCCATGCGGAGAAACTGGCGACGGACGCCGGGCTGCTGCAGCCGGAGGATGATTATACGTGCCTGTTCTCCGACGATTTTCGCGCGTTCTTCAGCCGGTACCGCATCGCCGTGGGGTCGACCGGCAATCTGGGACTGTCGATCGGTATTATCAGCGCCAAACTGGGTTTTAACGTCAGCGTGCATATGTCCGCCGACGCCCGCGACTGGAAAAAGCAGAAACTGCGGGAAAACGGGGTGAACGTCATCGAATATGCGGAAGATTATGGCGTAGCGGTGGCGCAGGGGCGTCAGCAGGCGGCGGCGGATCCGCACTGTTTCTTTATTGACGATGAAAACTCAAAAACGCTGTTTCTCGGCTACGCGGTGGCCGGTGGCCGGCTGAAACAGCAGTGTGAACGGCAGGGAATTGTCGTGGATGAACAGCACCCGCTGTTTGTCTATCTGCCGTGCGGCGTGGGCGGTGGCCCCGGCGGCGTTGCGTTCGGCCTGAAGCTGGCCTTTGGCGACCACGTCCACTGCCTGTTTGCCGAGCCGACCCATTCCCCCTGCATGTTATTGGGCGTGCATACCGGCCTGCACGACGCGATTGCGGTGCAGGATATCGGCATCGATAACCTGACGGCGGCGGACGGCCTGGCGGTGGGACGGCCATCCGGCTTTGTCGGCCGGGCGATGGAGCGCCTGCTGGACGGCTTTTATACCCTGAGCGATGAAGAGATGTATCAGCTGCTGACGTTGTTGGATCGCCATGAGCAAATCCGGCTGGAGCCTTCGGCGCTGGCCGGCATGCCGGGGCCGTGGAGAGTGGTTGCTAACCCGCAGTGGCTGATGCAGCAAGGCCTGAGCGAACGGCAGATGGCAAATGCCAGCCACGTGGTGTGGGCCACCGGCGGCGGCATGGTACCGGAGGACGAAATGGCCGCCTACCTGCGGCAGGGAATATGACAAAACGTGCGCGTCTGCGTGCGCAGGCTGGACATCCGGCTAAATATTCTGAGAATAATGGCGACGCTAAATGTTAATTCTATGAGGTAACGGATGAATACGCTTGACGCGATTACACAACGACGGGCTACCAAACAGTTCGACAGCCAGCATGTCATGACGCTGGATGAGAAAAAAGCGCTGCTGGATATCGCGCTGCAGAATGCGCCGAGCGCATTTAACCTGCAACACTGGCGTCCGCTGCTGATAGAGGATGCCGCCCAGCGTGCGGCGATCCGCGAAGCGGCCTGGGATCAGGCGCAGGTGACCGATGCTTCCATGCTGGTGCTGCTGTGCGGCGACCTGTCCAGCTGGGAATCACAGGTGAAAAACATCTGGCACGAGGCGGCAGAACCGGTACAGCAGTTTATCTATCCGGCGATTGACCAGTATTACCGCGATAAACCGCAGGTGCAGCGCGATGAAATCATGCGCAGCAGCGGTATTTTCGCCCAGACGCTGATGCTGGCCGCCAAAGCGCAGGGCTATGACTCCTGTCCGATGGATGGCTTCGACTTTGACGCGGTCGGCAAGATCGTCAACAAACCGGACCATTACCAGATCGCCCTGATAGTGGCGATCGGCAAAGGCGTCAGCCAGCCTTATCCGCGCATCGGCAAACTGCCTCTCGAGCAGATTGTCAGCGTCGATCGTTACTGATCGTCTCCGGTATGGGGCTACGGCCCCATACCAATGCAAAGACCAATGATTGGTCTTTTTACTTTTAAAATATAAGGGACTAGGAGTAAATGGATTACTCTGATATAGCAGAACGGATAGCTAAGGTGGTAGTGTCACCGGAAACCATTACCGGGTTAACGCGTGGCGCTATGTCGGTGCCCATCGATCTAGGGGTATTTGGCGCTGAGTGTTTTCGATACCGGTAATCGTTGGCGTATGCAGACAGAACGAATCCGTCTCATCACAGCCATACGTTCAGGCATGCTTAACCATCACCAAATAATGCGAGCAATCGGTATCATTATTGATGTTTTTGTGAGTTATATTCCTAAAGATATGCAAGATCGCGTTTACCGAGGGATGGCTTCACCGGTTGCAGGAAGAGTGCTTACAACGGGTATCATTGCCGCTACTATCGCCAATCGAGTGATCGCAGCAGGTAGTGCTGCGTTTTTATCTAAAACCGTAGCGGGTTCAGTGGGCTTCATATTGACGACCGGCGGGCTTATTGAGCACTGCATATATAAATCTTTCGAGTTAGAACGCAAGAATGTGCAGGTGTACTACAAATTAAGGCAGGCCGGTAACCTGGACTTCCTTACTTCTTACTGAAACCGTATCTGGAACCTTTCATTAATGCACTGAGTGTTCGTAGCCGATACGGCGAAGGGGAGTTTATGAAGATACTTCAGATTCTGGAACATAAAGCGCAATGAAAAACGCTGGAATTTTCAAACGAGGCATTGGTTTTTTCCGGGATGTGCTGTTTCAACTGATGCTTTTCTTCATGTTGGCGCTATGCGTCTATTTTTTCTTTCACTTTGAAACGGTGACTGCGCGTCTGACATCCATCACCGCGACGGTGGTGGCGTTTTACCTTATCCATAAGGGGATAGATTTTATCTCCAGAAAGATGAAAGGATGTTGACCTGATAACGGTGACTCCGGGCCGCTATTCACGCGGTACAGCCAAGGCCCGTACGTCACAGTCTGTAAATTATTCCCCCGCCAATTTGCCATCATCCAGCGCCGCCACGATCTGCGCCAAACGCCGCTGCTGCCGTGCCGACAGGCCGGCCGCTGCGCGATGGCCGACGTTGTCTGCCGCCAGCGTATTTAATCCCACCAGCCAGTCATAAATATAGAAGGCGGCGTTATTGACCGGTGCGGCCGCCAGCCGGGTCAGACGCGGCGGCGTCAGATCGCCGGACGGCGCGTGCGGAGAGGTAAAGATCGGCTGCCCCTGCTGGATGCGGCTGGTTGGCCGTCGTTGCGGCAAGCAGTGCTGGAAGCCCAGCCAGGCGACAAAATCGCCGAGTACGCCGAGCGCCAGTGAGGTTTGACGCTGGGCATTGCCGCTGTCGGTCATCAGCGCGTCGCGCAGCTGACGGTCAATGCCCAGCCGCCAGGCGGCGTTAATCAGCGTATCGGCCAGCAGGCTAAGACAGCGGCTGTCGATATCCAGTTGCTGCTTCAGCGCGCGGTTATCCGCCAGACGGCGCAGATGTTCCAGCCACAGGCGGAATGCAGCGTCGGCAAAACGCGATGTCGGCGGGGAAATATCGCTGCCGTCCGCAACCGGCGCCAGCAGATCCAGCTCGATGCCGATACCCAACGGCTCACCGCCGGTAAGCGGCGCCGGCTGTTGATAGAGATGCAGCAGCGCTTCCTGCGGCGGTAGCAGCTGTTGCAGCAACTCGCCGTGCACCCCGGTGCGGGCCTGCAGCGTCTGCAGCAGACGCCGGGCGACCTGCTGCTGTTGCGGCCGTTCATCACCATCCGCCGCCGGCAGCCAGTCGCCCAGCACCGCTTCCGTCAGAACGGTGTGCAGCGTCAGCAGCCGTTTGGTCAGCCGCCGCTGACGGATGCGGTTATCGACCGCCGTCGTCAGATAGGCCAGCAGGCGCCGGTGATCGTGTTCATCCTGCGCCAGCAACGTCCCCCAGTGTACGCCCGGTTCGCCGATATGGCGCTGCACGGCGGCTTCATAATCCTGCGCCGCAGCGCTGCGCGGGGTCAGCAACCAGATCAGGTCCGGTTTGCCTGCCTCATCCGGGGCCGGCAGTCCGCCTTGTTGCCAATGGCTGAGCGCTTTGGCGGCCGGCAATACTGTCTGTCGATCGGTCGCCGCGCCGCTGACCAGCAGCAGCGTGGGTTGGCTGCGCTCGCTGCAGTAGTGCAACAGCCAGCGGCGTTTGGCAGACAGCAGAGAGGATGTTAGCGCCTGCTCACATCCTGTCGAAACGCCGGGGATATCCTGCAGAACGACGGGATGACCAAAGATGCCGTCGCCTGACGGCGTGGTGAGCGTCAGTTCGGCCGTCAGCAGCGCCAGTTCCGCCTGTGAACAGCGCTGCGGCGTCTGCGCCTCAGTCAGCGGCAGCAGCACGGTATGGCGGTCGCCTTCGCCGTTGAGCCAGGCCGCTGCTGAACCGTCGATCACCGCGCTCAGCGTGTCGATATCTTCCGTCAGCGTGAACTGGCGGCTGCCGAGCTCCCGCAGCCGGTGCGCCAGCTGACGATACAGGGCGGTGAACGCTGGCCGCTCTCCCCACAGCGGAGCAAACAGCGTTGCGCGCTGATCGATATTCAGGCCGGGCGCCAGCGCTAGCGCCGCCGGCCAGAACGGATCGTCGGCGAGCTGCGGATGGTAGTGGCTCAGCGTCTCCCACAGCGTCAGCAGCCGATCTTCGTCAACGCCCTCTGCCGGTATCGCGTGGGGCTGACGGCGCAGGGCGGATAAACCTGTCGCCAGCTGCCGGCGATCCGGCGGCTGCGCGCCGGCGGCGAAAAACAGCAGCCCAACGAGGTCGCTTTCCTCCAGCAGCGTCAGGCGTGGTGTGGCCGGCTGAGGCGTCTGGTGATAGCGCACCGTCAGCGCCGGCTGCCCGACGGGGTGCGGGGTAACGCCCAACTGGCGTAGCAGTGCGGCCTTTGCCTGCCGCGCATTGCCGTAAATACCCAGGCTGAAACTCTCGTCAGCGGCAATGGTCAGCCGCCGTGCGTCGCGCCGACAGCGGCGCAGGCGCAGCGCCAGACTCTCCGCTTCCGCCGCCAGCCGCGCTGAATCATGGCGAGCGTCCTGCAGCCAGTCGAGCGCCCGTTGCGCAACGTCGTGCAGGCGTTGCGCCGGTAAAGAAATATCACTCATGATGGAAACACGCTCCCGCTGTCGATCCAGTAATGGCTTGCCGCGCCGTCGCCGGCCGCCAGGGTATTTAATTTCAGCTGCAGGTGCGTCAGCGGCACCGCTTCGCCATCGTCCAGCGTGGCGTCGGCCAGTTCGAAGCGTTCACCGTCGGCAACCCGCAGCCGTATCTGCAGCACCGCGCTGCCGGCCAGCCGGCGCGCCAGTTGCGTATCGACAATATGCAGGCTGTACAGCGGCGAGGCGGGCCAGCGCGCATTGTCCAACTGACGGAAACCCAGGCGCAGCGGGCCGCGCAGGGTAAAGGCGCGGTTATCCAGCATGAAGTCGCGGCGATCCAGATCGATATCGCGATAGTAGACGTTATCGTCGCTCAGGCTCTGCCGGGCATCCAGCATGCCGAGATAGCGGATGGTGGAGTAAGGCCGGAAATCGCCGGCCTTGAAATAAAAACTGCCAAGGCGCAGGTCCAGCGCCAGTAAGCACAGCATAGCGCCGACCGCCGCGGTGGATTTCGGCGTGTCGATACGTCCGTGGCGGGCGAACGGATACCACTGACTGGCGTGATAGCCGTCCAGCGACAGCATGCGGCCCGCCGGCAGGGGCTGCAAATGGCGCAGCAGCGCCTGCACGCCCGGCAGGCGGCAGGGGCGGCCGGTCAGCAGCAGCACATCGCAGGCGTAATGGGCCACCACTTCGCTGAGTGCCTGCAGGCACGCTTTGATGCGGATCTGTCCGGATAGAAACGCCGCGTGCAGATCGCGCAGCGGCAGCAGCAGCGGGGTGTGCAGAATGTCGAAGGCCGGCGCATCGGCGCCAAGCTGGCGCTGCACCTCTGCGTTGATAAAGTGCAGTACGCCGTCGGTCGGCCGCTGCGGCAGCAATTCGCCGAAGGTGGCCGCCAGTTCGGCGCCGGCGTCCAGCGGATCGTACGTTTCGTAGGCCTGTAAAATCGCCTGGCCGAGCGGAATAAATAGCTGCAGCGCCGTTTGCTGCCGCCGCGTTGACAGGCCGTCGAGCCGTCCCTGATTGCCGAACAGCGTGTCCATCAGCGCGGCGGGGTGCGCCACGCCGGCCCGCTCCAGCGTCTGCCGCAGCGCAGGCAGCAGATAGCGTTGGATCACATCGAGCAGGATATCGTCTCCCGCCAGTTTAAAACCTTCGCGGAACAGCAGCTGCGGGATGATTTTTACGTTATGCCCCAGACCGTCGTCCAGCGAGAACTGGGTGACCGACAGATCGCTGGTGCCGCCGCCGATATCGATCGAGGCGATGCGCAGCGCCGTACCGCGCTGTGCGGCAGGGCGATCCGGGCGCGCCATGGCGGCAAAAAACGCCTTACTGTCGCCGGCAAAATTGACCTGCGTTTCGTTATACAGGTACACCATCTGGCCGCAGGTGGCTTCATCCCACTCCATCTGGATCTCAGGCTGCGGCGGCGCGTCGTGCGTCTGCCAGCCGAGCGCCGTCCAGACCAGACCGATGGCTTCGGCCATGCGGCGGCGAAACAGCTCGCGCTCCGGCTTTGGCATCGCGGCGGGCAGGGTAAGGATAATCTGCCGCAGCCGTCGCGGCGTGTTGCCGTGCGGCTGGGTCAGACGCTGGGCCACGCTGTTGATCTGCATCAGCGTCTGCGCCAGCAGCTCGCTCAGCATCAGCGTCATCAGCGCGCTGCGGCTGTACTGGGCGCTGAATACCGGCAGCTGCTGTGACGGTGCGAGGCCAGATAACGGCTGGCCTTCGTCGTTCAGTAATAACGACAGCGGTGCGGCGGCGGCCATTGGCTCCTGCGCCTGATTAAAGCGCCAGCCGTGGTCATAGGGGGCGTCGTCCCACAAATAGCGGCGCGGGCTGGAGAGGCCGGTGGCGCCCTCGGCGCCCTGACGCTGCGCCGCCAGCCGGCTGGCCTCATCGCCGACCCGCACCAGCGACGGCCAGCAGAATGCCCGCTCGCGACCGCTCTGAAAAGAGTAGTTCTCCGGCCCAAACTGTGTCTGAACAAACTCCACCCGGCTGGAGAACGGCGCCTGATGCAGTTGGTGCGGCTGGCTGAAATCCCGCAGCTGCAGCGCATAGGTCTGCTTCAGACCGTCACGCTCTTGCGCATGCTGCTCGACTAAAATGCCGCAGGTATGGGAGTTGCCGACGTCGAGGATCAAATCGACCGGAATCGGCGCCGTTTGTCCGCCGGCGGCGATCAGACGGATCGCCGGCAGCTGCAGCCGCTCTGCCAGCAGCGTCAGCAGGTTCAGATAATGCGCCTGATATTCGAACGCTTTCAGCGCGCCACGCAGCGCGTTTTCGCTGCGCTGCTCGCGCTCGGCGGCCTGCTGACGGAACACGTCCCGCAGCCAGCCGTCGACCCAGGTCTGATCGAGAAACTCGTCGAGATCGCGGCTGTGATGCGCCAGCGCAAACGCCAGACCGGCGTTGACGTCATTCGCATCCGGCGCCAGCGACGGGGTATCCGCCTCCCGCAACTGGGTATCAAACGTCAGGGTAATGCGCCACAGGCAGCCATCCTCGTCGGGCTGCGTCAACGGCGTAAAGCGCATCCGCGCCCAGTTTGCCGGGCCGTTGAGAAAACCGCCCGCCGGGCTGAAACGGAAGAAAGGCAACGGCAGCCACTGTTCTGCCAGCAGTGCCAGCGAACGTTCAAACGGCAGACGCAGCTCCGGTCGGACCGTTTCCGGCGGTGTGCTGTCGTCGTGGTTCAGCAAGTGCTTGCCTGACGTCGTATCGAAGCGCAGCCGCAGCAGCGGGCCGTTGGCGGTTTTACGCACATAGGCGCCGGGCAGCGTTGGTGCAGCATTCTCCGGCGGCAGACCAAAGTCCAGAAACTGTACGCCGCTGTTTTGCACCAGCGTGATCTGTGCGGGGTAATGGGGAAGGGTCGCCAGCATCATTTTTTCTCGCGCGTGATGGTCATGGGGTAAAGCGTGTCGGCGCCGTAGCGGCCGCTGCACGCGGCGGGGCGGTCCTCCTGCGGCTGGCAGACGATTTCCGGTATCTGATAGCGGGAGCCGTCGCTGCAGTGCGCCTTGGTGCGGCTGTTAATCACCAGGTTGCCGGACGGCATCAGTCCGGTTTCGACGTCAACCCGGCAGCGCACGTTATCCGCCTGGCGGATGCTGAGGCTGCCTTTACCGTTATGCAACCGGTACCGCAGGCTGGGCAGCCGACCGGTCAGCGGCGTTTTGACATCCGGCACGGCGCGCCATTCGCCGTTAAGAAAACGGGTGGAACCGGCTTTCACCGCTGCGGCGGGCATGATCAGGGCGTGGTTATCGCTCGGCGGCGCGGCAGGCTCCGGCGTAGGGGGCGCCGGCTGCAACGTCGCCTTTGCCAGTGGCAACGGCGGCATGGGCGTGATCGCAGGCGGTGCGGCCGGCGGCATCGGAAGAACCGGCGCGGTCCCGGCAACCGGCGCGGTCCCGGCAACCGGCGGCGCAGCGTCGTGAGACTGCCGCCATTGCCAGCCCAGCGCGGCCAGCGTCATGACCATGACGATAGCCGGCAGCAGCCAGCCTGGACGGCCGGCGCGCGGCGGCCGGACGTCATATTGCGGCGCGGAGGGCGCGCCGATCGCCGTTTCGGCAGCGATAACCGGCGCGGCGACCGGCGAGGTTTCCTCCGGCCGCAGGCAGGCAAACGGGTCACTGCCGCCGCCTTGTTCGGCATGGTCAAACCCCCAGAACGTCAGCACCGGTTTGCCGTCGACCAGATAAACCTGCTGCGCATCAGGGAAGCGCAGCAGATAACGCAACAGAGTACCGAAGCGCTGCTGCGCCGCCTGCGGCGCGGCAACGGCCTGGCGGCTGAGCGCCTCAACCTCGGTAAGGCAGGCGTCCAGCTGGGCCAGCGCCGCACGTCGTTCATTATCGTCGGCCTCCGTCCACGGGCGGATCTCACCGCTGAACGGCGCATACCAATCGATGCGATCTTGTCGGAGGTTTAATTGCGGGATAGCCAGACAGTCTGCGATTGCCGGTTGATTCTTGAGGCGCAGCGCCTCGCGGATTGACTGCGCCTGGGCGTAAATGGGTTGGCCATTTTCCCCCAGAGCGACCAGCTTATCCAGACTGCCGCTGCGTAAAAAAGGTTTCGTCACGCTCAGAAAGACCTTGTGTAAGACTTGCTACAACACCAACGGTCACTCTAATCCGCACGCAAAGAAAGCAAAGGGAGAAAAACAGGGCAAAATCGCCGTCTGTTTACGCCATCAGACGGCGCATTCTGTCTCTGCCAGCTGTGAGATCACCGCTTGACGCAGCCACTGCAGCGCCGGCTCGCGATCGCGACGGCGGTGCCACAGCATCGCTACCTCAAACGGGGCGATATCCAGCGGCGGCGGGCTGACGCACAGCCCGTAATGCTGCCGCCAGCCCGCCGCCAGCCCTGCAGGCACGGTGGCGAAGGCCGCGCTGCGCTGCAGCAGCAGAGGCAGCGAGGCAAAATGGGGCGTGGTGTAAACCACCCGGCGACGCTTTCCCAGCTCGGCCAACTGGCGATCGATCAGGCTGCTGTCAGCACCGAGGTAGGAAACCAGCAGGTGGTCGGCGCGGGTATAGGCATCCAGCGTCAGCGGCGTCGGCGGCTGCTGTTGCTGCGGGTGCCAGAAAGTTTGGTAGTCCATGGTGGTCAGCACCTGGCGCACCACCGCGTGCGGGGCGTCATTGGCGACGGAAATCGCCAGATCGATCTCGTCCCGCACCAGCAGCGCGGCGTCCTGAAACGGGTCGGTTGCCGTCACCTGCAGGCGGACGCCGGGGGCGTTGTGGCGCAAAAACTGATACAGCGGCGGGATCAGCCAGCTTTCCACCCAGTCGGTCACGCCCAGACGAAAGGTTTGCCGGGCGCGGGCAGGGGAAAACTCCGGCTGTTGAAACAGCACCTGCTGCATATTTTCCATCAGCGGCGTCAGTTCCGTCACCAACGATACGGCGCGGGGCGTCGGCTCCATGCCTTTGGCCGAACGGATAAACAGCGGATCGTTAAACATCTCGCGCAGGCGAGCCAGCGCGCCGCTGACCGCCGGCTGGCCAAGAAACAGTTTCTGCGCCGCGCGCGTCACGCTGCGTTCACGGTACAGCACCAGCAATACCGTCAGTAAATTCAGATCGATACGATTAAAATCATTTTCTCTGATGTTCACAATCAACCTAATCAATTTGAATGATGTTATTGGACAATACAATAATCTCTGCCAGCGTTAAAGACGACGTTAAATCTCATATGGGGAGTTTATGAAACGACATTTAGTGCTGGCCGCCGGCCTGCTGATGACCACCGCCGCGGTTCAGGCCGCCGATACGCAGCGGCAGGCGCCGGGATATTACCGGATGGCGCTGGGCAAACTGACCGTCACCGCGGTGTCTGATGGCACGGTGACCATCCCGCTCGATCAGCTGTTGGTGCCGATTGACAAGGAAACGCTGCAGCGCCGGATGGCGGAGGACGCGATGACGCCGCAGGCGGAAACCTCGCTCAATACCTTTGTGATTGACGACGGCAAACAGCGGGTACTGGTGGATACCGGCGCTGGCCAGCTGTTCGGCAACAATGGCGGCCATCTGCTGGAAAACCTGCGTGCGGCGGGCTACCCGGCCGACAGCATCAACGCGGTACTGCTGACGCACGTGCATGGCGACCACTCCGGCGGTGTGTCGCAGCAGGGCAAACCGACGTTCCCCAATGCGGATGTCTATGTTGATAAACGCGATCCGGATTTCTGGCTGAACGATGCCAACCAAAGCAAGGTGGAAGAGGGACAGCGCCACACCTTTAAAGAATCCGCCGATGCGCTCAATCCGCTGATCGCCGCGGGCAAACTGAAAACCTTCAGCGCGCCGGCGCGGCTGCCGCTGGGCATTCAGGCGCAGGCGGCCTACGGGCATACGCCGGGCAGCGTTACCTACCGCATAGAAAGCGAGGGGCAGACGCTGGTGCTGTGGGGCGATATTATCCACGCCAAAGCGGTGCAGATGCCGGAACCACAGGTGGCGATTCACTTTGACGTCGACCGGCGGCAGGCGATCGCCACGCGCGAACGCATCCTGGCGCAGGCGGCGAAAGAGGGCTTCTGGGTGGCCGCTGCGCATATCTCCTTCCCGGGGCTGGGACATGTGCAGCGTCAGGGCAACGGTTATCGCTGGGTGCCGGCCAACTATTCCACTCAACTGGCGAAATAATCGGTATCGCCGTCTAAAACAAGCAGGCCGCTCCATCCGGACATTAAGGCATGGAGCGAGCTTTACTGCATTTATCCGTTAAAATTAAACACAAGTCAGCTTTATTATTTGATATATTTTTATATCAATAATCAATCTTCAAGTGATTTCTTGGTTATTTTCAAAAAATACTCCTGCCTGGTTGGGATGATTTTAACGCGCAAGGATTATTCTTGCAGCGCAAGATATCGATTCACTATGTTACCGTGGTTTTTAAATTGGATTATTTTTATTTTTTCATATATTGATTTTGTTTTTTCTTTGTTTTTTAGGCTAAAACTCCAATTTGATATGCGCGGCTGTTTTTATTTAGCGCTTTGTTGATTGTTTGAAATAACATGCGCTAACATTCTTCATCAAACGCGGATGGGATTCCGCCGTACTTAATCAATAAAATTCGCACTCAGCCTCCGGGAATGGATGTCTCCATTCCAACCGTTAAATATTGCCCGCGTTCGCCGTGCAATATTTTTTTTGGATTGCATGACTAAGGATAAAGTCAGAGTGAATCTTGGTGTCGATATTATAGAAATAGATCGCGTCGCAATGGCAATAAAACGCAGCGGAGATAAATTATTGCTCCGCCTTTTAACCGATGATGAGCGGCGAGAACTGGGCGACATTACGCATAACTGCGAGCGCGTCGCCGGCTTTTGGGCGGCCAAGGAGGCTGCAGTGAAAGCGTTGGGAACCGGCTTTCGCCTCGGTATCGCCTTTCACGACATTGAAGTGCGCCATGATAAATTAGGCCGGCCTTTTTATTTTTTCTCGGGTGAATTTGCACGCCTGATGAAAGAACGTGGTCTGGCGCAATCTACGCTGAGTATTTCACATTGCCGGACGCATGCTATTGCGGCGGCGGCATTCAGTTGACTTGTTAATATAAAGGATTATTTATGTCGATATATCCTGATTTAAATGGGAAAAATGTGCTGATTACCGGCGCAAGCGGAGATATTGGTCTGGCTATATGCAAGAAATATCTTGACCAAGGCGCGACGGTTTATGCTGTTTATCACAATGATGCCAGCGGGCTGGAAAAATTAAAAAATAAACATCCGCAGGGGCAGGCGCTAAATATTCATCAGTGCAATGTTTCGGACGTTCAGTCCGTCGATGAACTGGTGAATACGCTCGATGCTGAGGCCGGCTCTATTCATGTACTAATTAACAATGCTGGGATTTATAAAGATAATTTATTCAGCGCGCTGAGCTTTGAGGAGTTCGACCAGGTGATCAAGGTCAACCTGTACGGCACCTTCAATATGACCAAGCAGTTTATGCGCTTATTGCGCCTCGCGCGTCAGGCGGCGATCGTCAATATTTCGTCGGTATCCGGCGTTACGTCCAGCTTCGGTCAGACCAACTACAGCGCGGCCAAGGCCGGCATCGTCGGCTTTACCCGCACGCTGGCCGCCGAGATGGCCGCCAAAGGGGTGCGCGTGAATGCGGTGGCGCCAGGGATGATCGAATCACGCATGGTAAAAAAAGTCCCGCGCCAGATTGTGCGCAACGTGATGTCCGCCATTCCACTCAAGCGTCTTGGTCATGTCGACGAGATCGCCAACGTGGTGGCTTTTTTGAGTTCGGACGCATCCAGCTACATCGTCGGTCAGACCCTGATCGTCGATGGCGGCCTGATTATGCGTTAACAGACAGGAAAGTCGCATGCCTAACTATAACAAAAGTCTGGTTACCCCTTCGGTGCTGCTACGGATGGGCGCCTGGCGAGCACCTATTTTTATGGTCGACCGCATCGTGGATTTTACCCCCGGCGAGAAAGGCTCGATCACCGTGATCAAGCACGTCACCTTCAATGAACCGTATATTCCGGGGCATTTCCCGGATAACCCGGTGATGCCGGGCGTGCTGATCGCCGAGATTTTCGGCCAGGCCAGCGAGTATTTCAGCCTGCTGTGCGATTACTGCCAGCGCCATGAGCGGGAAACCGCAACGCCGCTGAAAAAGTTCGATGACGTGGCGCGTTCGCTGGCGAATGCCGAAGGGGTCGAGCGGGTGATGGCCGAGCGCCACCGCATTATCGGTTTTCTGGCGTCGCAGGACGTCAAGTACCGCCACGTGGTGAATCCGGGCGACACCATTGAGGTGCACAGCAAGCTGGCGTTCGCCGATCCCAACGGCTTCCACCATTACGAAGTGGAGGCCCGCGTCGGGCGTCATATCGCCTGCGCCGGCCGTATCGTCAATTTCCGCATCGACCGCAGCATTGCGGAAGCCAAGGGCATACAGATTAACTAACCGCGGGGAACCAACACCATGAGTAACACCGGGCTAAACGCCGTGATTGAACAACGACAACAGGTACTGGAAAAAATCAAGGCGGGTCTGATCGAGCGTCTCAACCTGTACCAGAACGTACAGCAGATTGATGACGATACGCCGCTGTTCGGCAGCGGGCTGAAGCTGGATTCGGTAGACGCCACCGAGGTGATCGTACTGCTCGATGAAACCTTCAATATCCGGGTGAAGGAGGGCGATGACCCTTCCTATATGCGCAGTGTGAACACCCTGGCGTCGTTTGTGATCGGCAAGCAGGGAGAAATGGCGGCAGCCAAGGCAGCAGAAGAGGCGGAAAAGGCATGAAACTGAGCGATATTCATCAGCAAAATGGCGCCATCATGGGCGAACGCAACGGCGTCGCCGTCCCACTGCGCTACTTCGACGCCGCCGCCGAGCACCAGGCGCTGCGTAAGAACATTCTACTGGTCGACTACTCGCATTTCGGCATTGCCAGCGTCAGCGGCGACAGCGCCTGGGCGCTGCTGAACCAGGTGGTGTCCGGCGATGTCTCCTCCATCCGTGACGAACAGGCGATGTACAGCCTGATCCTCGATCGCGACGGCATGATCGTCAGCGATCTGTATATCGCCTGCGATGATGAACGCTTCCTGCTGATTTCCGAATGGATGACCGGCGAGGCTCTGTGCCAGCTGCTGCGCGATCGGCTGGCGGGCAATGAGGAAGAGTTTGACGAGATTGAAACCATCGAGTCGCTGACGCCGGACTGGGGCACGCTGCACCTTGAAGGGCCGTACGCCTGGGAACTGCTGGCGGAGCTGTACGGTATGGACGTGATCGGCCTGCCGTTCCAAGAGCATATGCACGTTGACGAACTGATCCTGCTGCGCAGCGGCAAGCACGGCGAATTCTCCTACAAGCTGATGGGGCCGCGTGACGAACTGGCCGACGTATGGCGGCAGCTGCAGGAAGCCGGCGAGAAGTTCGATCTGCGCACCGGCGGTCTGGATTATCAGCGTCTGGCCCGCCTGGAGAACCCTTGCTGGGAGCCGGGGCTGTTCAATGACTACAGCCGCTGCCCGATCGAACTGCAGATGCAGTGGACGGTGCGTTATGACAAAGACCAGTTCACCGGTCAGGAGGCCATCGGCGAGCGCGTAGAGCAGGGCGTCGCCCAGCGCGCCGTCGGCATGACCATCGCCGGCCGCAGTGAACCGATGCCGCAGCGCGGCGATAAAGTGCTGCTGAACGGCGAGTGCATCGGCGAAGTGATCGTCTGCGACTACTCCACGGATCTGGAGGCCAGCCTTGGCCGTCTGATGCTGCGCAACGCCTGGGCCTGGGCGGATATCGACTGCTATCAGGTGCAGTGCGGCGACGCGCTGGTGACGGTGAACACCGCTGCGGTGCCGTTCGCCCGCAACTACAGCTTCCTGATTAACCCGTCGGAGCACAGCTACGTCGACAGCACGCGTCCGCGCGATCTGCTGCAGCAGTTTGAATGGCAGCGCATCAAGGAAGAACAGGAAGCGGCGGAAAAAGCCGCGCAGGAGCAGGCAGAGCAGGCATCGGCCGACAAGCCGCCGCAGGCCTGACGCTCACGACGCGCCCGGTTCGGGGCGCGTCACCCTTAATTCGGGTGTGCCGACACGCAAGACATGACACGGAAGACATTATGACTGTTACTCGCAAACGCGTGGTGATAACCGGGATGGGGCACCTCTCCTCCATCGCCACCAATGTGCCTGAGTTTAAGCAGGCGCTGCTCAATAAAACCTGCGGTATTAAACCGAGTGAAAAGTACCTGGAATGGTTTGAAGACGCCAACGCTTCGGAAGTGCTGCAGCCGCTGAGCTGGCCGGGACTGTCCGACGAGATGGTTGCTTCGCTGGATAACGCCGCGCTGTGGGCCTATAAGGTGGGCCATGAAGCGCTGGAGCAGGGGGAACTGCCGCCGGGCGCGCTGCGTGACAGAACGGCGTTAATTATCGGCGTCTCCTCGGCCGGCACCGAAGCCTTTATTCCGCTGATCGAGCAGCGTATGGAGGCGTTTTCACTGCAGAAAGCCATCATTTCCGGCAGTTTCGCCTCGTGCAGCGCCATTGTCTCTTCGCTGCTGGGGCTGAAGGGCGGCTTTGAACTGGTCGCCACCGCCTGTACCGCCAGCACCAACGCCATGGGCATCGGCTATGACCTGATCCAGAACGGCAAGAACAGCACCGCGCTGGTGGTGGGCACCGAACCTATCTATCTGCCGACCTTCGCCGGCTTCTATGCGCTGCATGCCATGAAACGCACGCCGTCCAGCCCGTTCTCCGGCTCGCCGGGCATGTCGATCGGCGAAGGCGCCGGCGCGCTGCTGCTGGAAGAGTATGAGCACGCGCTGGCGCGCGGCGCGACCATCTATGGTGAAATGGTGTCGTACGCCACCTCCTGCGACGCCTACCATGAAACCGCGCCGGATCCGCGCGGCGAGGGCGCGGTACAGGTGATGCGCCACGCGCTGCAGAATGCGGCGCTGACGCCGGAAGATATCGGCTATATCAACGCGCACGGCACCGGCACCGAGGCCAACGACCGTTGTGAAACGCTGGCGATGAAGAAAGTGTTTCCCAACATCATGGACATTCCGGTCAGCTCCACCAAGGCCTATGTCGGCCACAATATCGGCTCCGCCGGTATCATTGAGCTGATCGCCTGCTTCCTGACGCTGCCGGAAAACAAAATCCTACCGACGCTTAATTTCACCACCCCCCGTCCCAACTGCGATCTCAACTACGTGCCTAACGAGTTCCAGGACGGCGACGTCAGGTTGTTTATGAAAAACAACTACGCCTTCGGCGGCAATAACTGCTGCGTCATCGCCAGCGTAAAGCCGGAGCAGAGTCCTCCCAGCGTCTACGCGCCGAAGCGCGTGGCAATCACCGGGATGGGCGCGGTCAGCGCCGCCGGCCACACGCTGCAGGCGATGCTGCAGCGTATGTGGCAGCAGCAGACGCCGGACAGTCTGCAACCGCTGCTGCTGGATGAGGAGACGCGTGAAGAGTTCCGGCAGATGCTGGGTGCGGTCAACCAGAACAGTGAATCCCGCGCCTTCCTGAACCAGCGCTTCGCCGGTATGGACATCGACGCCGAACTGGACAAGGCGACCGGCTTGCACCAAATCACCGGTCTGGATCCGCGCAAGACGCTGCGCCGCTTCGATCCGCGCAAGGCCAACCTGATCAGCACCTTTGCGCTGCTGGCGCTGACTCAGGCGATGAACGACGCCGGGCGCAAAATCAAACGCGACGGCCAGACGCTGGGCATGATACTCGGCATGTCCAAAGGCCCGCAGGCGACGGTGGATCGCTATCTGCAGAGCCTGTTCCCGGATCCGACCAAAGTGCGGACGTCGGAATTCCCCGGCTCGCTGATGAACGCCATCTCCACCTTCTGTTCCATCTCCGAAGGCATCAAGGGGTATAACACCTCGCTGGCGACCGGCATCAACGCCGGATTAGGGGCGCTGACCTATGGTTACGAGCTGGTGCGTCAGGCGCTGCAGCCGCAGGTAATCGTCGGCGGCGCAGATGAAAACATGAGCACCTTCGCGGTGTATCTGCAGGCGCTCAGCGGCGATCTGCAGCTGACCTGCGATGCGGCGGCTTTTCAGGTGTACAGCAATCATGCACAAGGCTACATCCCCGGTGAAGGCGCGGCGATGCTGCTCCTGGAAGATCTGCAGCATGCTCAGGCGCGTGGGGCGCATATTCACGCCGAAATCATCGGCTACGGCAAAGACAACGACGGCAGCTTCTTTGATCCCCATGATGTTGTGGCCCGGTCGGCCTCGCTGTCGCGCGCCATCGGACAGGCGCTGCAGGAAGTGGCGCTCGAACCGCATGAGTTAGATCTGGTGTGCGGCACCAGCGACGGCACGCCGCTGCGCAATGCGGTGGAAGTCGACGCGCTGCGCCGTAGTCTGGGTGAGGCGCGTCGCAAGGTGCCGTTGGTCAACTATAACGGCTGGTTCGGTCTGGTCGAATCGAGCATTGGCCTGCTCAATATCGCCGTGGTCAGTGAAATCATGCGGCGCGGTGAAATCCTGCCGATTCCGTATACGCAGGAATTCTGCGCCGAAGATTTCCACTTCGTTAACGCGCCACTGCAGCAGACGGTGAATACGGCGCTGGTGATCGGCGCCACAGAAGGCGGTAACCACTACGCCGTGGTGCTGAGGAAGGCAGCGTGAAACCGCGGGTGATAGCCAGCGGCTGGGGGCAGTGCAGCCCGCTGGCGGCGGATTTTCCGGCGCTGATTGAGGCGATTTCCGCCGGACGCTGTGCGACGGGCACCCCCTGGTTCGACAACGACGATGACTGGCAGAACCTGCGGCTGGGCAGTAATCCGCATACGGTGCACGCACCGCGCGCTGACGCCGAGCCGTGGCAGCAGCTGCAGCCGGTGATTGACGAGGCGCTGGCGATGGCCGGCCTGCAGGCGTCCGCTTTGCAGGGGCCGCGCGTGCGGGCATTCCTGGCCGGCAACGGCATGCGGCCGAATATCGCCGACTTTGCCGGCTACCAGGATCGCAATGACGGGGAAGATTTGCTGTTCTTCCCGGCGATCAAACGGCTGCATGCCGACAGTTACGCGCAGGACGCGCTGGCGCGCCGCTTTGTCGACACTTATCGCCTCGACTGGCCACCGACTTCGGTGTACAGCGCCAGCAACTCCTCGCTGACGGCGCTGCATCTGGCACAGGCCGGCATTGCCGCCGGCCGGCTCGATGTGGCGCTGGTGGCCGGCTGGCTGAAGATCGTGCTGCAGGATGTGGTGTTTATGGGCGGGCAAGGCATGCTCGGCAATGGACAATCGCAGCCGTTCAGCAATCAAGACAACAGCGTATTGCTGGCCGACGGCGCGGTGGCGTTGGTGATTGAAAGTGAAGATCACGCCAGACGGCGCGGCGTCACGCCGGCGGTCGCCATCCGCAGTTCGGTGTGCCGCCAGAGCAGCGGCGGGCGCGGCGGCGCCTTTACCGCCGATTTTCGCACCATTGCGCAAACCATCGACAGCGCGCTGCTGGCGGCCGGGCTGACGCCGCAGGATATCGCCTGCGCACTGCCGCACGCCAACGGCACCGTCGCCGGCGACAAGGCCGAAGCGATGGCGCTGCAGAAAGTGTGGGGCAAAGGCGGCATTCCGGTCGTCAGTTACAAAGGGCAGGCGGGCTATGTCGCCACCTGCAGCGGCGTGCTGGACTTTATGCTGGCGGCGGATGCCCTGCTGCAGCGGCGCCTGCTGGCCGCCGCCGGCCGTCATCCGGTCGACGCCGCTTTACCGATCCATGTGCATATGGACGCGCCGCCGCTGCCTCTGCATACCCCGCACCTGCTCAAGTCCGGCATCGGGCTGGATGGCTCGGTGATCGCCATGGTGCTCTCAGACTGCCGGGAGAGCCCCCATGAGTAAACCGTCTGAACGTCAGATACCGGCGGACGCCGTCCGCCTGGCCGGTTTTTCCCTGCTGGAGCCGAACACGCTGCTGCAGCGTTTTCAGCCGACTTGGTTCAACGTCTGGGAGGCGTCGCTGTATAAAAAAGCCAACGCCAGATCCGGCAGCCGCCAGTGGCTGCTGCGCCGCTTCGGAATTGATGATGCGATGCTGCCCGCCGAGGCACTGCGCAAAACCAATTACCGCGACTGGCTGAACGGCCTGGGCGACGCCTGCCATCAGGCGGTGGCGCAGTTGGGCGCCAAAGGTGAATTTCAGCTGCGCCATGAGCGTAATGCGTTGCTGTACGTCGACGCCTGGGGAGAAACCACTACCTTTGAAGAGGTCAACAGCTGGCGCGATGCGCTGAGCGTCGACATCCTGCCGAAAAATATCGTGCGCGACTATGGCATCAACGGCTTCAGCGGCAAGCTGCGCGGCGAGCGCAACGGGTTAATGAGCGCGCTGCTGATCGCGCAGGACATGCTGAACAGCGATCTCAGCGACAACGTGATTATCTGCGGCCACTTCCGCAGCATCCCGGTGCTGACCTTCTCGGAAATGCAGCGTTATGCCCGCGCGCGCGGCGGTACGCAGAGCAACAGCCAGGCCAGCGTAGAACGGATCGGCTGCCTGATCCTGAAAAAAACCGCCCCCGGCGGCCCCTGGCTGCACCTTAGCCGCTATCTGCGGCTGCCGGACTCGTCGCGCCAGGCCGCGCAGTATCTGGCGGACAGCTGGCTGCAGCATTGCGGCGCCAATACCCGTCAGGTACTGGGCGTTACGCCGCCGGCCGGCGCGCTGCGTCAGCTGCAGCAGCAGGCGTTCGATCGCCTGCCCGTTACGCTGGCACATCGGGCGCTGAACGAACTGTACGGCGACAGCGGCTGCATGAACCCCGCGCTGTTTTGGCGCTATCTGCAGCAGTTCCCGATGCCGCCGGGCCATGCGCTGCTGAACGTGCTGGATGGCCAGGACGGCGCCTGGTTGCTGGAGAGCTGGCTGACGGAGGCGATGCCGTGAAGAAATACGGCTTGTTGATGCTGATCGCCGCCGCGCCGCTTTCGGCCGCGCCACGGCCCGATTACCAGGCGGTGTACCACATCCTGCCGCTGCGCGGCGACGTGCCGATCGGGGAATACCGCGTCAGTCAGCGCTGGCAGCCGGACAGCAATAGCTACCTGCAGCAGGCCAGCATTCAGTTTCGTTGGCGGGTGCTGCTGCGCTCGCACCAGTACCGCTACCGCGATGAAGTGCGCTACGGCGCCGACGGCGGGTTCAGCTACCGGATTGAAGAAGATAACGACGGCAAGACGCGTCAGGTCATCGGCCGCTGGCGTCCCAATGAAAGAGCGTTGACGCTGGCGACACGGTACGAGCGGCGTCAGGAGGCGAAGACGGTAGCGAAAGAGACGTTTGATTTCCCGCTGTTCGCCCTGCGCTTTCCCAACCCCTGCTCGCCGCAGCAGGCGGGGACGCAGCGCAGCCACCGGATGCTGATGCCGATTGACGGTGAAGTGGTGCAGGTCGAGAGCCGTTATGTCAACGTCGGCGATTTTACGCTGCCCGGCGACAGCGCCGTGACCATAGGGCTGTGCCAGATCGTCAGCAGCGGCCCGCGACGGGACGCGAATCACCGCTCCTGGGTCAACCGGGACGGCTATCTGGTGTACGAAATCTCTGCGGATTACCGCCTGCGGCTGGTGCCGGAGGCATCCCATTTACCGCCCAACGTTCAGGAAAAAGGATTATGACGATACACGCTGCACAACCCTTGCCCGTGGTGTCCCTGCAACAGGCCAGCAAACGCTTCGGCAAAGGCCCCGGCGCAATCACCGCGCTGGCGGCGATCAGTACCGAGATCCATGACGGCGAGTTTATCGCGCTGTGCGGGCCGTCCGGCAGCGGCAAAAGTACGCTGCTGAACCTGATGGCCGGCATCGACTATCCAACCGGCGGCCACGTCTATCTGCTGGGCAACGATCTGGCGACGCTGAACGATAAACAGACCGCGCGTCTGCGTGCCGACGCCATCGGCTTTGTCTTCCAGTTCTTCAATCTGCTGCCGGTACTGAGCGTGTTCGATAACGTCTATTACCCACTGATGCTCAACGGCTTCAGCCGCCGCGTAGCGCAGGATCAGGTGATGGACATGATCGAGAAAGTGGGGCTGGTCGACCACTACCGCCGCCAGCCCGGCGAGCTGTCCGGCGGCCAGCAGCAGCGGGTGGCCATTGCCCGCGCGCTGGTCAAGCGCCCGCGGCTGATCGTCGCCGACGAACCGACCGGTAACCTGGATACCCGCACCGGGCAGGAGATTGTCGATTTGCTGCTGACGATGAATCAGGAGCTGAAAACCACCTTTGTGATTTCGACCCACTCGCTGAAATTGCGCGATCAGGCCAGACGCGTGCTGGAAATCAAGGACGGAGAGCTGAAAAATGACTTTCACAATGCTTAAGCATTACGGTGTCACAATATTATTGGCCATCGGCGTCAATGCTTCTGCCGCCGACCAACGCGCCGCGCCGGAGAGCGGGCGGCTACAGACCATTCTGACGATTAACGCGCAGGCGCCGATCGCCGATCTGAACCGCGCCACCGCCAGCCTGAAGGCGCAGTTTGAGCAACATGCGGATTACAGCGTCGGCAAGATGTTCTATGGCTACGGGCAGCTGTTTATCGCTACGGATTTTTTAAAGAAAAAGAACTACCTGCGCGCCGCCGAATCCTCCAAGCTGGGATTTTTCTACATTGATGAGGCGGCGGAAACGGATGACGGCGATTGGCGTCTGCGCTTTTTACGGGCGCGGATGGACGCTTTCGTACCGGCCAGCAACGGCCGCTGCGTGGTGGCGGTAAAAGATACCGACTATCTGCAGCAGAGCGCATCGCTGCCTGCGCCGCTGCGGCCGATGGTCACGCTGATGTCGGCGCGCGCGCTGGAGACCTGCAAGCAGCAGGAAAAGGCCGCCGCCGCCTGGACGGCGCTGGGCAGGCAGGGTGAAGAGGGGCAACGGCTGTTGGCGCTGCGCAATCAGCCAGCACCGGCGTGGGCGCCTGCGGAGCTGAGCCTGGTGATCCGGCCGCTGACGGAGGGCGCGTTATGATGAATATCCTGTTCTGGATCTCCAATATCATCATCGTGTATGCGCTGTTGGTGGTGGTCGTCACCGCGCTGCGCAAGCCGACCGATATCCGTTACACCTTCCTTAACCTGTTCCGCCAGCGCCGTCGCTCCGGCGTAACGCTGCTGGCCATCACCCTGGGCGGCGTGGCGGTGTTTATTTTCGGCGGTTTTGTCGACTATTCGTTCTGGGCGCTGCGGGAGCAAACCATCCGCACCAACCTCGGGCATATTCAGCTGTATGAGAAGGGCTACCTCACCGGCGGCGCCAATAATTCGCTGCAGTACACCATCAAAAACTATGACGAGGTGAAACGGCTGCTGCTGGCGGATGCGCAGATCGCGCCGCAGATCGCCACCGTCACCGGGCAGCTGGCGTTTTCCGGCATTATTTCCCAGTACGATACCGGTACCTCAACCTTCTTTACCGGCGTGGGCATTGAGCCGGAGACGTCGCTGGTGCTGGGTTCGCTGGATCGCATTGTTTCCGGCAGCGATCTGTCGCGCGTGGAGCAGCAGGACATCACCGTCGGCTCCGGCATCGCCAATGCGCTGTCGGCCGGCTACAGCGACTGGGTGGATATGCTGGTGGTGAACCCGCAGGGAGGGCAGAACGCCATGTCGTCTCAGGTGCGCGGCGTGTTCCAGTCCGGCATTAAAGAGTATGACGACACGGCGATCAAACTGCCGCTGAAAACCGCGCAGCGACTGCTGCAAACCAGTGATGTCAGCAAGATCATCATCATGCTGCAGGATACCGAGCGGACGCCGGCGGTGCTGGCGCAGATCAACCGGCTGATTGAACAGCACCAGTTGCCGCTGGAGGCGCGCTCCTGGGACGATCTGGCGGTGTTCTACCACCAGGTGGTGAACCTGTTCGAAGGCATCTTCCTGTTTATCAAATCCATCGTCAGCGTGATTGTGGTGTTTATGATCGGCAATACCCTGATGATGAACGTGGTGGAGCGCACGCGCGAAATCGCCACGTTGCGGGCGCTGGGGTTAAGCCAATCTTATATCGGCCGCTTATTCGTACTGGAAGGCATCATTATCGGCATTATCGGTTCGGTGCTGAGCGTCAGCTTCGGCATTCTGATCGCCTCCATCATCAATATCAACGGCATTCCGATGCCGCCGTCGCCGGGCTATACCCAGGGCTATCTGGCCTTTGTCATGTGGGATCAGGACATCAACCTGTTCTGGTTCTCCTGCGCCTTGCCGCTGGTGACCGCATTGATTGCCTCCATTATTCCGGCGCGTCGCGCCTCAAAACTGGTGATCGCAGAAGCGTTCCGTTTCGTTTAACACTCAGGGAGAACATGAATGACTAAAGGACAAACCGTACTGATTACCGGCGCAGGGCGCGGCATCGGCATGGCCGTGGCGGAAACGCTGGCGGCGGAAGGCTATGACCTGATCCTCAACTATCGCAAGGATCAGGGCAAAAGCGCCGCCAACCTGCAGCGCTTTCAGGCGGCGGAAACCCGCGTCAAGGTACGGTTGGCAAAGGCCGACATCGGTGAAACGCGTGATATTCAGGAGATGATGAAAAAGCTGCGGGCAGACGGCGTGGAACGCATCAATCACCTGGTGCTAAACGCCGCCGCCGCGCCGTTCAAAGGTTTTATGGAGATGACGCGCAGCGACTGGAAGCTGCTGTTCAACACCAACCTGATCGGCAACACCGCCTGCGTGCAGGAAGTGGCGCCGCTGATGAAAGACGGCGGCACGATTTGCGCCATTTCCAGCATGGGCAGCCAGCGGGTGTTGCCGAAATATCCGCTCGGCATCGCCAAATCGGCGCTGGAGAATCTGGTGCGCTACCTCGAAGTGGAACTGCATCCGCGCAATATCCGCGTTAACGGCGTGTGCGCCGGCATGGTCAACACCGATATGTCGCAGTTTCTGAAAGATCTGTGGCCCTCGCTGCACGACCGATACGAGCACTTGCCGCGCCGCTGGCTGCTGGAGCCGCAGGAAGTGGCGGATATCGTCTCGTTCCTGATTTCCGATCGCTCAAGCGCAATACGCGGCACCACGCTGATCGCTGATTTGGGCATGTCGCTGGAAGCTTAACCCCTATTTACGGAAGAACAGGCCATGAGAATTTCGATTATCGCCGGCTGGCTGCTATGCGGCATGTCGCTCAGCGTATGGGCCGATGAGTCATTGCCGAAATCACTGGATCGCACCGAACTGGAGAAACTGACGCAGGAAGACCAGCGTGCGCGCGACATTATCCGCAACGCGGACCGGGTCAGGGCGCCGGAGCAACCGTTCCGCTATACCCTGACGCTGACCGAGCACCGCGGCGGGCGCGATCTCACCGAGAACCAGCAGGTGCTGGATGTTTCGATGCGTTTTTATAAACCGTCGGAACGCTATGAGAAAGGCGACGCACGTGCGCTGGTGCGCTTTGTGTCGCCGGCGCGCGATCGCGGCAAAGCGCTGCTCTCCGATCTGGACAAGATGTGGTATTACGCCCCCGACCTGCGGCGGCCGATTCCGATATCGCGTCAGCAGCGGCTGATGGGGCAAGTCTCTAACGGCGACGTGGTGGCGGCGGACTTTGATTATTCCTACATCTCCACGCTGGTCGGTGAAGAGGCCTGCGGCGACAAAACCTGCTACAAGCTGACGCTGAAGCGCCGCTGGCCTTATGTGACTTACCCGGCGATCGACTACTGGGTGGAAAAGGACACCGGCAACCCCAGCCGGGCGGACTTTCTGTCGGCGGACGGCGTGCTGATCAAACGCTCTTATTACCGCGATTACCAGCAGGCGCTGGGCCGCCTGCGGCCGGGCACCATCGTGGTGGAAGACGCGCTGCGCAAGGACAATTACACCACCATGCAATACAGCAATCTGGAGCTGGAGTCGCTGCCGGAGAGTAATTTCCAGAAAGAGTACCTGATGAGACTGAACGGATGAACCGCGTCAACCGGCTGCCGCTGGCGGGGCTGATGCTGCTGGCCTGTGGCGGTAACGCCTGGGCGGCGGCGGAGTGCCGGCTGCAGCGCGGTTTCGCCGGCGTGGAGGGCGTGGCGGCGCTGACGTCCGGTTCGTTATGGAAGTTCGACGACCCGGCGTTTCGCAACAACGCCATCGCCAACCTGTATCTGACGTCGGTGGCGCGCTGCACCCTCGGCGAAACGCTGAGCATCAAGGGGCAGGCCAGCGGCGCCTATACGCAGCAGGCGCGCCGGCCCGGTGAGCTGGAGGATAAACGGCAGCAGGGCGTGGCAATCCTCAACGAACTGGTGGCCAGCCTGGCGGTGCGCGATAACTTCTATCTCGATCTCGGCAAACTGCGTCATACCAGCGGCTATCTGTTCTCACGCGCGCCGCTCGATCTGCTGCGCAACGTCAGCGGCGGATTGCGCACCGCGCGGGTGTACGCCACCGGCGACAGTTGGCGCGGACTATACGATGAAGGCAGCTACGGCGCCGGCGGCACGCTGTACCGCAAAGAGGGCACCTATACGCTGGCGGTGCTGCCGCGGCTGAAGCGTTTTCCGCCGCGGCGCGAGGCCGCGTCGGAATGGGATGCGCTGCTGCGCACCAACGGCAGCGAGCGCTATTACGCCAGTTACACCTCTACCGGGCTGAACACATTCAACCCGACGGTATCGCTGCTGGCGGGCCAGCAAAAAACGCTGGCGCTGGGAGCCAGCGGCAATCTGACCGATAACCTGATCCTGAGCATTGAGGGCGCCGTGTCCCACGGGGAAACCTGGCGACATCTGGACAGCCGCTACGCGCGTGACATGCGTGAGGATCTGGCGTATCGCGAAGAAGCCTACCGGATAAACGGCAAGGGCATTGAAGGGGAGATCGGCGTCGGCTTGCGTTATACCACGGCCGAACAAACGGAATTCGGCGTGGAATACTATGGCCAAAGCCAGGGGTACAGCCGCAGCGAATGGCGTAATAACACTGATACCATCAGGTTTATCAACGGAGGCTATGCCGACCGGCTGGATCCGTTCTGGCTGCCGGTGGTGCGCGACAGTTTTCAGCAATATTCACGCCTGATGGCGGCGGAAACCACCAACGTCAGCCGCGGCGGCAACCTGTTCGGCAAACACTATCTGACATTTTATACCCGTACCAACAAGGAACGGGTCGGGGAGATCGATTGGTCCGTGTCGAGCATGGCCAATCTGGTCGATTACAGCACGGTACTGAATGTGCATCTCCGCGCGCCGATGAAAAACAATATTGAATTGTACGCTGGCGCCGTCGCCAGTATTGGCCGCAGGGACAGCGAATTTGGCATCTTTGGCGAAAAAGGGAATCTGTATGCAGGTATGCGAATCAGTTGGTAATCGTTTTATGGCGTCCACGCTGGCCGAGGGCTGGATGGTGATTTTTCCGGGGCAGGGATCGCCGACGATCGGCATGGGCGGCGATGTATGCGATGTTTCACCGGGCACCCGTGCGGTGTGGGATTGCGCCAGCGATATCTCCGGTATCGACATGCGGAAACTTTGTCAGAAAGGGCCGATGACGCGGCTGACCAAAACGCTGTATCAGCAGTTGGCGGTCACCACGGTTAATACGGCGATGCTGACGCTGCTGCGCGAACGCCATACGCTGCCGGAAAGCGGCTATGCCGGCCACAGCGCCGGCGAATACAGCGCGCTGTACGCGGCCGGCGTCATGAATCTGGAAACCCTGTTCCACGCCGTCAGCCGGCGGGCCGCCATCATGCAGCAACTGGCGGAACAGCGCAAAGGGGCGATGTATGTGGTGAAACCGTACGAGTATGCGGCACTGCGGCGGCTGATCGACGAGATGCAGTTGGGCGATCGGCTGAATGTCTGCTGCGACAACGGCCGCCAGCAGCAGGTGGTCGGCGGCGAGGTGGCGGCGCTGAAAACGCTGATCAATCAGCTGGCGCGGCAGGGCGTGACCACCATCAAGCTGGCGGTTAACGGCGCCTGGCATACGCCATTGATGGCGGAAGGCGTGGCGCAGATGCGTGAAGCGCTGGCAGTGCTGCCGTTCTCCTCGCCGAGCTGCCCGGTGATTATGAACCGCAGCGGCCGGGCGGAATACGCCATCGCGCAGATTAAGGAGAACCTGGCGCATCACCTGACCGATACCGTCCGCTGGCGCGACAGTATGGATCTGTGGTCAAGCATGGGCTACCGCCGTTTTCTGGAGATCGGCAATAAAAAAATGCTGGGCCATCTGTTGCATGAGCACTATGCCGCAGAAAGCGGGCATGACATTCAGCATTACTATCAGCTACAGCGCGACACGCAGCGGCAGGCAGGGTAACGCGGATGATCCCGAATTTTGATACCTTCAGCACGCGCTACCTGCGGGCGGCGCGCATTCCTGTCGTACTGGTTTCTGCGTTGCTGACCTCATCGCTGCTGCGCAATGTGATCGATATCAGCCTGTGGGAGATGCTGGCCGGGCTGGGGACGATTTGTCTGTCGATCGTCTGGAGCATGATGCGTGACGGGCGCGGCTACTGGGTTTACACGGTCTATACGATGCGGGTGTACGAAACGCCGGAGGAGATCGCACGGCGTATTGAACACCTGCCGCTGGGCGGCGCGTCCAGGCTGTTTTATCAGCCGCTTGGCGCTTCGCTGGTGACGCTGGGCGTGGTAGTGGCGCTGAGCCTGGCGGCATGGCTGTGCGGACCGCAGTACCGTTATCCGCTGATTGGTCTGTTGGGCGTGGTGCTGCTGCCGGCAGTGATGTTATGGCAGTTGTATCGTTCCATTCCCTTTTTAATCCGTCAGGCGATGATGATTCATAAAGATAAAGCAAGCCATACGCCGCGGCCGCGGCGTTTACCGGGCTGTCTGGCGGAGGATCTGCTGCTCGGGCTGCTGATCAACTTTGCCCTGGTGCTGCCCATCGGCCGTAAGGCCGAGTTCAGTCTGGCGGCCGGTTACGGCAATCCGGCGTTTATCGTCGCGTTTATGATTCTGTTGACGATAGTGATGCTGTTTATGTTCTTCTTCGCCATCCGCCCACGCCGTTATGTGCTCCTGGGCGATATGCTGATCGGCAATATTGCTGCGGACTTCGCCCCCTGCGCGCCCTGGTCGCTGACTGCCAGGCTGACGCGCCCGTGGCGGCTGGTTATCTGGCTGGTGGTGGTAGCGCTGTGGAGCGTGGCGATCTGCCTGCTTTTCCAGGCGATGGAGCTGCCGCAAAGTTTTGTGCCGTTTTATCTCTGCAGTCTGCTGCCTATCGTGCTGATTTACTGTGCCGAGCGTTATCAGGCGCTGTATGACAACTACCTTGAGGCGCAGGAGATGCGGCAGCGCTATGAAACCGTCGCGGCGGCCGTCAACGGCAAGCTGAATAAAGCGTAATGACCACAGCCCGGCAGCTGCCGGGCTGTGCGTTTACTTGGCGACCACCAGACCGGTGCCGCGACCGCGCGGATCCGAAGCGGTTTCCGGCGTGTCGTTATTGACCCGAATCACCTGAATATCGCCCATATTCCAGCCCTGATCTTCCAGCGTATAGCCCATCGTCTTCAGCTGTGCCGCCACCTCGCCGGTTAACGGCGCGAAGCTGTCGAAGTAAATGGTGTCTTTCGGCAACAGCTGATGATGCACCCGCTGTGCCGCCACCGCCTGCTGCAGCGGCAGGTGATAGTCATAAATATTGTTCAGCACCTGGAAAATCGAGGTGAAGATCCGCGAGCCGCCCGGCGTGCCGATCACCAGCGTCACGTTACCGTCGCGGGTGACAATGGTCGGGCTCATCGAGGAGAGCATGCGTTTGCCCGGTTCGATGGCGTTGGCATCGCTGCCGACCACGCCAAACGCATTGGCGACGCCGGGCTTGGCGCTGAAATCGTCCATTTCGTCATTCAGCAGGAAGCCGGCGCCTTTGACCACCACGCCGCTGCCAAAGTCCCAGTTCAGGGTATAGGTGTTGCTGACCGCGTTGCCGTCGGCATCCACGATGGAGAAGTGGGTGGTTTGGTGGCTCTCCAGCCCCGGCCGCACCTTCTCGGTGGCGGAGATCGCCTGCGGATTGACCTCTGCCGCACGCTGCTGCAGATAGTCAGCGGCGATCAGTTTTGCTACCGGCACGTCGCTGAAATCCGGGTCGCCCAGATAGTCGGCGCGATCGGCAAACACCCGCTTCTCAATTTCTGCCAGCAGGTGGATATAGCGCGCCGAGTTCAGCTTAACACCGATAAAGTCTGCCGCGCGGTCTTCTTTAATGCCCAGCAGCTGCGCCAGCGCGATACCGCCGGAGCTGGGCAGCGGGGCGGTATACAGGGTGTTGCCGCGCCAGCTGATTTGCATCGGTTCGCGCCACTTCACCCGGTAGTCTTTCAGATCCTGTGCGCTGATCAGCCCGCCGTCCTGTTGCATCTGCCTGAGCAGCAGGGCGGCGGTTTCCCCCTGATAGAAATCCGCCGCGCCTTTATCGGCAATTCTGGTCAACGTTTTCGCCAGCTCCGGCTGTTTAAACACTACGCCCGGCTGCATCTTGCCAAAGTAGTCGCCAAAGTTGGTTTTGCCGGCAAACAGCTTATTGGCGTCTTCACGGTATTGATACTGCTGGCCGGCGACCTTAAAGCCCTGTTGCGCATAGCCGATGGCCGGCGTCAGCAGCTCCGCCCACGGCAGCTTGCCGAATTTCTTGTGCGCCTCCCACAGCCCGAGCACCGTGCCCGGCACGCCGGCGGCCTTACTGCCGATCAGGCTGAGGTTCTCAATCACTTCGCCTTTTTCATTCAGGTACATGCCTTTGCTGGCGGCCTTTGGCGCGATTTCACGGTAATCCAGGAAGTAGGGTTTGCCGTCGACGTACAGCGTCATAAAACCGCCGCCGCCAATATTGCCGGCCTCCGGATAGGTCACCGCCAGCGTAAATGCTGTCGCTACTGCGGCATCCACCGCGTTGCCGCCGGCCTTCAGGATCTGTGCCGCCACTTTGGCGCCGTATTCATCCGGTGCGGCGACGGCGCCGGCGGTGAGATCCGCCGCCAGCAGCGGGGTACTGGTCGCCATGATGGCGGCGCTGAGCGTCAGGATTTTGAACAGACGAGTCTGCATAATGATTCCTTGTAGGGTAGATTCTTATTAGGTTTTTCCTTACCGGACAGCAGCCTGCAGAGCGGCGCCGCGATCGGCCTAAAGAAAGTAGCAGCAGAAACGGCAGGACGCCGGATGAAGGTCGGGTTTCGTGATATGGCGCAAATGGAAGAATGGCACGGCACGCCGCAGCATCCGCATGAGCTGATTCATCACCGCTGCATCGGCTGGCGTAAAGAGCCTGGTGCCTCTCCCTACCGCTGGGAGTTTGCCGAGCAGGGGCGTGATTTTGATGTGGCCGTCAATCCTCAGCTCACCACGAACGATATGGGCGTGATGGTGCGCACCGCCTGCGCAGGCGGCGGTATCAGCTTTGGCATGGAGGAGACCTTTCTGCCATACCTCGCACGCGGTGAGCTGGTGACGCTGCTGGATGAATGGCTACCGACTTTCCCCGGCTTCTATCTTTATTTCCCCAGCAGAAAATATTTGGCGCCGAAGCTCCGGGCGTTTATTGATCATGTGAAGATGTAATAGATTTAATTAATAGACATAGTGATATTTTTCATTAATGGAAAATAAGCACAATCTGGCTGCACTAAAATAACTCCCGCTGCACGCCCGCAGTGAGTTTATGCCGCAAAGAAATAGCGCACACCTGCTGTTACCCACTGTTTAATAATGACTTATTAATAGTGGCATGCCTGATGCATACCTCTGTGAGCACGCTTATTCAATATAACGCATCGTTGCCTGCGCCAAATAGGGCGCCTGGCCTTTTGCCGGAGGAAATATGACTACGCTTAACCTTCCCGTCGTTGTCAGCGCACGCACCAAATGGATTCAGTTATTTCTTGGGCTGGTCTGTATGGCGTCAATATCCAGCCCGCAATATGTCTGGACATTATTAACCCGTCCGCTGGCGGAGAAAATAGGCGTGGGCCTGGCGGAGCTGCAGGTGACTTTCTCGCTGCTGATTATCCTGCAAACCTTTTTCTCCCCGTTTCAGGGCAAACTGATCGACCGCTTCGGCCCGCGCCGGTTGATCGCTATCGGTACGCTGCTGTCGGGGCTGAGCTGGGTGCTGGCCTCGCAGGTCACCAACCTGACCGGGCTGTATCTGGCCTATGGCTGCCTTGGCGGGCTGGGCACCGGTATCGTGTATGTCGGCGTGGTCGGGCTGATGGTGCGCTGGTTCCCGCAGCAGCGCGGGTTCGCCGCCGGTGCGGTTGCCGCCGGCTACGGCATGGGCGCCATTCTGACCACCTTTCCGGTAGCGAACAGTCTGGCTGCGTACGGTCTTGAACACACGCTGTGGCTGTTCGGCGCTATTTTTTCGCTGGTCGGGCTGCTGGCCAGCCAGGGGCTGAAAGCGCCGCTGGACGAGGTGACAGAGCCGGCCAGCCGTTTTGTGGCGCAGTCGTCGCGCCAGTACCGCTCCGGCGAGATGCTGCGCCAGCCGCTGTTTTGGCTGATGTTTGCCATGATGGCCATGATGTCGACCTCCGGCCTGATGGTGACCTCGCAAATGGCGATATTTGCCCGTGACTTCGGCATCGCTGACGTGGTGGTGTTCGGCATGGCGGCGCTGCCGCTGGCGTTAACGCTCGACCGCTTTACCAACGGCCTGACGCGGCCGCTGTTCGGCTTTATCTCCGACCGCTACGGCCGGGAAAAAACCATGTTTATCGCGTTTGCCCTGGAAGGATGCGCGATGACGCTGTGGCTGATGTCGCGCGATAACGCCGTACTGTTTGTGCTGCTGTCCGGCGTGGTGTTTTTTGGCTGGGGCGAGATCTTTTCGCTGTTCCCGTCAACGCTGACGGATACCTTCGGCAGTCGGCATGCCACCGCCAATTACGGCTGGTTATACATGTCGCAGGGCATTGGCTCCATCCTCGGCGGGCCGCTGGCGGCGCTGATGTATCAATATACCGGCGGCTGGCATCTGGTGTTCGGCTGCGCCATTGCGCTGGATTTTATCACCGCCGGCCTGGCGCTGTGGGTGCTGCAGCCGTGGCGCCGTCGTTTTATGCAGCGGCAGGCGTGACGGAAAACGGGGATAAAAAAACCGGTTAGCGAACGCTAACCGGTTGTGTATCGCACGGGCGAGGGTAAATTAACGGCCGGCGACGGTGACGAAGCGGGTTTCCAGATAGGCTTCGATCGCTTCGCTGCCGCCTTCGGTGCCGTGGCCGGAGTCTTTCACGCCGCCGAACGGCGTTTCCGGCAGGCCGAAGCCGATATGGTTAATGGTCAGCATACCGCTTTCGACATCGCGACCCAGCGCGTTGACGGTGGCGATGTTGCGGCTGTAGGCATACGCCGCCAGCCCGTAAGGCAGGCGGTTGGCTTCAGCGATGGCTTCGTCATAGTCGTTGAACGGACGCAGCAGCGCCACCGGGCCAAACGGCTCTTCCGACATGGCGCGCGCGTTCAGCGGCACGTCGCGCAGTACGGTCGGCGCAAAGAAATTACCGTTGCCGGCCAGACGCTTCCCGCCGGTGGTGAGCTTGGCACCCGTGGCAATCGCGTCCTCAACAAAGGTCTCAATCGCGTCGACGCTGCGGCCCAGCACCATTGGTCCCATGGTGACGCCGTCCTCCTGGCCGTTGCCCACCACCAGTTTATTCACTTCGGCGGTAAACTTCTCAACGAAGGCTTCGTAAACGCCCTGTTGGATCAGGAAACGGGTCGGGGCGATGCACACCTGCCCGGCGTTGCGGAACTTGGAGGCCGCCAGCTCTTTGGCCGCGGCATCCAGATCGGCATCGTCGAAAATCAGCACCGGCGCGTGACCGCCCAGCTCCATGGTGGCTTTTTTCATATGCTGGCCGGCCAGCGCCGCCAGATGTTTACCGACACGGGTGGAACCGGTGAAGGAAATTTTACGGATGGTCGGATGCGGGATCAGGTATTCGGAGATCTCCGCCGGCGTGCCGTACACCAGGCCGATAACGCCGGCCGGAATGCCGGCGTCGACGAAGGCCTGAATCAGCGCGGCCGGCGAGGCAGGGGTCTCTTCCGGGCCTTTGACAATGATCGAGCAGCCGGCCGCCAGCGCGGCGGACAGCTTGCGCACGATCTGGTTAATCGGGAAGTTCCACGGCGTGAAGGCGGCCACCGGGCCGACCGGCAGCTTCAGAGTCTGCTGCTGAACGTCCTGCTGGCGCGACGGAATGATCTGGCCGTAAGTGCGGCTGGCTTCGCCGGCGAACCAGTCGATCACGTCGGCGGCGCCGAGGATCTCGGCTTTTGCCTGCGCGACCGGCTTGCCTTGCTCTGCGGTCATCACTTTGGCGATATCACCGGCGCGTTCACGCAGCAGCACCGCCGCCTGACGCATAATGGCGGTGCGGCGGTGGGCGGAGGTTTCACGCCACAGCTTAAAACCGCGCTCGGTGGCGGCCAGTGCCAGCTCCAGATCGGCTTCGCCGGCGTGCGCCACCTGGCCGATAACGGCATCGGTGGCCGGGTTGGTGACGGTCAGGGTTTTACCGGCGACGGCGTCGCGCCATTCACCATCGATAAATAATTGCGTATTTGGGTACATATGGCCTCTTTTTAATGTCTTACTTCTGATTCAACAGCGCCAGCAGCGCTTTGGCGGTGGCCGCCGAGGAAGCGGGGTTCTGGCCGGTCACCAGCAGGTCGTCGGTGATCACGTACGATGCCCAGTCCTCGCCTTTGCTATAGCGGCCGCCATTTTGTTTCAACACCTCTTCAACCAGGAACGGAACGACGTCAGTCAGACCGACCGCATCCTCTTCGCTGTTGCTGAAGCCGGTGACGGACTTGCCTTTCACCCACGGCTGACCGCGTGAATCCTTGACATGGCGCAGCACGCCCGGCGCATGGCACACGGTGGCCACCGGCTTGCCGTGCGCCAGCGTCTCCTGGATCAGCGCGATGGAGTGGTGGTCTTCGGCCAAATCCCACAATGGCCCGTGACCTCCCGGATAGAATACCGCATCAAATTCCTGCGGCACGATCTGCGCCAGTTTCCGGGTGGAAGAGAGCGCCGCTACCGCCGGCGCGTCGTTGACAAAACGGCGGGTATCGGCGGTTTGCGATTCCTCTTCATTACTCTTCGGGTCCAGCGGCGGCTGTCCGCCGGCCGGCGAAGCCAGCACCAGCTGCACGCCGGCATCCTTGAAGATATAATAGGGCGCGGCAAACTCTTCCAGCCAGAAGCCGGTTTTTTTGCCGGTATCGCCCAGTTGGTCATGCGATGTGAGCACCATTAGAATTTTCATCATGGGTTCCTTCAGTGGGATTAGACCAGTCGTCTAGAGTGGCATGTTCGCCAGGCTAATTCTAGCCCAGTGTGGTTTTTCGCTCCGGCAACGCACAGGATGTGAACGTACTACTCAAAAACCAGGCAATTCTTTACTATGATCGCTACAGGATTTTTTTGCCAACAGGATGCTCTGATATGCAAGGCGTACCCGACAGATTCCCCGATAAAAAAGATCATGCCCATTTTCGCCATCTGTCGCAGCATGCCGGGGTAGAGCTTTATCATGCCTATATCGATCGCTACGCCTTCGCGCCCCATACGCATGATGCCTTCGGCATTGGCACCGTGGTGCAGGGCGCGGAGCGTTTTCGCTATCAGGGTGCGCAGCATCTGGCGGCGCCCGGCTCGCTGGTGCTGATGAATCCCGATGAACTGCATACCGGCGAATCCGCCAGCGACGGCGGCTGGCATTACCGCATGATCTATCTGGAACCGGCCACGCTGGCGCAAATCAGCGGCGAGGCGGACATGTGGTTCAGCGATGCGGTACGTCACGATCCGCAGGCTTCTCAGCGCATTGCTGTGACGCTGAGCGCGCTGTGGCGGACAGACGATCCGCTGGCGCAGGACGGCCTGCTGCTGGATATCGTCGATACGTTCCGCCCCCACGCGCGGCTTGCGCGGCCGACGCGTTCTGAAACCGCCCACCGTTTCGCGGTGGTGAGGGAGTATCTGTGGGACAACTACGCCCAACCGGTGACGCTGGCGCAGCTGGCCGCGCTGGTGATGCTCAGCCCGTTCCACTTTCAACGTAAATTCAAGGCGGAATTCCACGTAACGCCGCACCAGATGCTGATGGCGATCCGCCTGTATCGTGCCAAACAGCTGCTGACGCAGGGGGTGCCGGCTGCACAGGTCGCGGCGGCGGTGGGGCTGAGCGATCAGGCGCACCTGACGCGCGCCTTCGCCGCTCGTTACGGTGTCACTCCCGCCGGTTATCAAAAACAGGTATTCTCTGCCTGATAACTTTTAAAACAGCAATTTGCTACAAGCCAGCCATGCCTAATTGCGTTAGATTGGCACCCATTACCGGTTATTCGCACACTGCCAGAGCGTTATCGTATGCGCTCTGGCTCTTTTTATGGAGTCACCATGTTTTTAGGGATTATGTTTGCGCTGTCTGCCGGGCTGATGTGGGGGCTGATTTTCGTCGGGCCGCTGATCGTGCCGGATTACCCTGCAGCGCTGCAGTCCACCGGTCGCTATCTGGCGTTTGGCCTGATCGCGCTGCCGCTGGCCTGGCTCGATCGCCAGCGGCTGAAAAAGCTGCGGCGTCAGGACTGGCTGGAAGCGCTGAAGTTTACCGCCATCGGTAACCTGTTGTATTACGTGTGTCTGGCCAGCGCCATCCAACGCACCGGCGCGCCGATTTCCACCATGATTATCGGCACCTTGCCGGTGGTGATGTCGGTCACCGCCAACCTGTGTTACGGCCGTCATGAAGGGCGGCTCTCCTGGCGACGGTTGACACCGGCGTTGCTGCTTATCGCCTTGGGGCTGGTGCTGGTTAACGTCGCGGAACTGCACAGCAGCACGGTGCCTGTGGATCTCTGGCGCTACGTCAGCGGTCTGGCGCTGGCGCTGCTGGCGGTAGCCTGCTGGACCTGGTATCCGCTGCGCAATGCGCGCTGGCTGCGCGAACATCCGCAGCTGCGGCCGACCACTTGGGCGACGGCAATGGGGGTAGCGACGTTGCCACTGTCGCTGGTCGGTTATCTGCTGGTCTGTGGTCAGCTGGCGCTGACACAGCCTGAGTTTGCCTTGCCGTTCGGCCCCAGACCGTGGGTGTTTGTCGCTTTGATGGTCGTGCTCGGGATTTTTTGCTCGTGGATCGGCACGCTGTGCTGGAACGAAGCCAGCCAGCGTTTACCGACGGTGCTGGTCGGGCCGCTGATCGTGTTCGAGATTCTGGCGGGGTTGGCCTACACGTTTATTCTGCGCCAGAGCTGGCCGCCGCTGCTGACCAGTGCCGGCATCGCCTGTCTGATGATCGGGGTGATTTACGCCATGCGCATCCGGCCGGAGCCGGTAGTGGTCTCGCTGGACAGCAAGGCGTAATGTCTGCCGCCGACGGCGGCAGACAGGGGGTTAACGCGCGCGCTGGCTGATGATCTCATCGGCCACATTGCGCGGCGCTTCCGCGTAGTGGCTGAACTCCATGGTAAAGGTGGCGCGCCCCTGCGTCATTGAACGCAGGGTGGTGGAGTAGCCGAACATCTCGGACAGCGGCACTTTGGCATGGATCTCCTTACCGCCGCCGCCGGCGATATCCTCCATGCCCTGCAGCTGACCGCGGCGGGATGACAGATCGCCCATCACGCCGCCGGCATACTCTTCCGGCGTCTCTATTTCCACCTTCATAATCGGCTCCAGGATCACCGGGTTCGCCTGACGGCAGGCCTCTTTAAAGCCGAAAATCGCCGCCATGCGAAACGCCTGCTCCGAAGAGTCGACGTCGTGGTAAGAGCCGAAGGTCAGGTGCACCTTGACGTCCACCACCGGGAAACCGGCCAGAATGCCGTTGTTCAGCGCCTCCTGAACGCCTTTTTTCACCGCCGGGATATATTCCCCCGGCACCACGCCGCCTTTGATCTCATCGAAAAACTCGAAGCCTTTGCCGGCTTCGTTCGGTTCGACCGTTAACACCACGTGACCGTACTGGCCTTTACCGCCGGACTGGCGCACGAATTTGCCTTCCACATCGCTCACTTTGCTGCGGATGGTTTCGCGGTACGATACCTGCGGCTTGCCGGTGTTGGTGTCCACGCCGAATTCGCGCCGCATGCGGTCGACGATGATTTCCAGATGCAGTTCGCCCATACCGTAAATAATGGTCTGACCGGACTCCTCATCGGTACGTACCCGAAACGACGGATCTTCGGAAGAGAGGCGCTGAAGCGCAATGCCCATCTTCTCCTGGTCGGCTTTGGTTTTCGGTTCGATCGCCTGGGCGATCACCGGCTCCGGAAACACCATACGCTCCAGCGTGATAATCGCGTTGGGATCGCACAGCGTATCGCCGGTGGTGACGTCCTTCAGCCCGACGCAGGCGGCGATATCGCCGGCGTGCAGCTCATCGACGTCTTTGCGGTCGTTGGCGTGCATCTGCACGATGCGGCCGATGCGCTCTTTCTTGCCTTTCACCGGGTTGTAGACGCTGCTGCCTTTCGCCAGCACGCCGGAGTAGACGCGCACAAACGTCAGTTGGCCGACGAACGGATCGGTCATCAGTTTGAACGCCAGCGCCGAGAATTTTTCCTCATCGTCGGCATGGCGCACCACGATCCGATCATCCTCATCGTGGCCTTCCATCGGCGGTACGTCGAGCGGCGAGGGCATCAATTCTATTACCGCGTCCAGCATGCGCTGCACGCCTTTATTGCGGAACGCCGAACCGCACAGCATGGGTTGAATTTCGCCGGCGATGGTGCGCGCACGCAGGCCGGCGGTAATCTCCGCCTCGCTCAGCGCTTCGCCGGCCAGGTATTTCTCCATCAGCGCTTCCGAACCTTCGGCGGCGGCTTCCACCATTTTCTCCCGCCATTCGTCAGCCTCGGCCTGCAGCTCGGCGGGAATGGCCTCAAAGCGGAAGGTCATGCCCTGGCTGGCATCGTCCCACAAAATGGCCTGCATGCGGATGAGATCCACCACGCCGCTGAAGTTATCTTCAGCGCCGATCGGAATGACAATCGGCACCGGGTTGGCCTTCAGGCGGTCGATCATCATCTGCCGCACGCGGAAAAAGTTGGCGCCGACGCGATCCATCTTGTTGACGAATGCCAGCCGCGGCACATGATATTTATTGGCCTGCCGCCAGACGGTTTCCGACTGCGGCTGAACGCCGCCCACCGAGTCATAAACCATCACCGCGCCGTCGAGCACGCGCATCGAGCGCTCGACCTCAATGGTAAAATCGACGTGTCCCGGGGTGTCGATAATATTGATGCGGTGCTGCGGATAATTATGTTCCATGCCGTTCCAAAAGCAGGTGGTCGCCGCCGAGGTGATGGTGATCCCGCGCTCCTGTTCCTGTGCCATCCAGTCCATCGTTGCTGCGCCGTCGTGCACTTCGCCCAACTTGTGACTGACCCCGGTGTAAAACAGAATCCGCTCGGTGGTGGTAGTTTTGCCGGCATCGATATGTGCCGAGATGCCGATATTGCGGTAACGTTCGATAGGGGTAGTGCGTGCCATAATTAACCTTGCTTAGCCGTGTGGCGTTTGACTCGGCGCCGCTGCGGGCGCCATATACCCGTTAATGAAAGGGCGCCCCGGCGTGGGGCGCTCATACCGTATCCGGCGCTGTCGCTGCCGGATGCTCCTTAATCGTAGTTTACCCCGGTGATTTTATTAACCTATGGCTGCGATAGGCGTAGCTTTTCAATATGTTGATTTTATTGTTATTGCTTTTACCCCGGAAGTGACAGGATGAGGCAGGTAACACCCGCAGGCCTGAGAGTGGCGATCGGCGCGTGGTGGCCGGTATAATCTAGCGTGAATATGAACACGCCCGGGCGTAGTTTCCCCGGGCGCTCGGATGGAAAACGGCCGGTGTTAACCGGCCATGATTTAATTTGACGGGGAAATTGTTTTTTTCAATCGCCGGGCTAACATGAAGATCAACTTGCAACACACTATTGATATAAGAACATTTAAAGCAAATGCAATTAATAGCGCTGCAAGATCATATGGCTCTGGATATCCACCGATAATATCCGTTATATATATTGCAGTATCCAATGACATGATATGACTCATGTTTACTCTAATGAAGTAGTAATATGGTAACCACGCACCCATAATTATCATTAATACGATGAAAACAGCTATCTTTGCCAGTATTAAAAATGACTTTTTCATCCGTTTACCTTGCATTCTCCGTGGCTAATCACATCAATCATACCATAAGCACGAAATCTCGTATTTCTGACGGGGACTGTCTTAGTTCTAAGCAACGCGGTACGAATTGCAGCAAAATCCGAGTGGTGTTTTAACGTAATGCAGCCAAGGGACAGAGTGCCCGGATGTAGTCTAAAGTTTCCTCGCCTAACCCCGTTTATCCATGTGTAATCGTCTATCGAACCATCGTCCCTGAATAGTCCGAACCAGTCATTTTTACTCGTTGGCACGTTATATAAGTGACGGTTTACCACGTCACTAAACCACGTCTTTATTGGCTCCCTGACGCCCCCAGAGGGGCGATCCACAATCCAGTATTTCCCCGCCGGAATTGGGCCGTTGTCGGGGATTGCTTCGCACCCCGGTGCGTTCCGGTAATTCCCGTTGCCGGAGAAGGCGAGAAACGTACCGATACCATAAAGAGTCAGCGGTGAATAATCCGCATCATTAACTATAAACTTTCCGTATAGTGCCATGTTTTCTATCCATGATTGATATAAAAAACGCTGTTCCTGCGAACGGACAACATAAACCGTGGCATAAATTTTTTAATTAGCGGTTTGCATTTTTTATAGCAAAATAGGAGATTGCCTGATTTTTTGTAGCCAAACACCGAAAGAGGAGCGGTGAGTCAGGCGTTAGCGGCGGTTATTAAACATCGCCTAAACAAAAGGCATATTTATCGGCAACATAAATCAATCCTGCTTATAATCCCCGCGACGTTTATAGCGATATCTCGTTTGGCGAGGCTCCTATACAAACACAGGTTACTGATCTGACGACATCGAGAGATGCCCAAGGTTAAGACAGGCTTGATCGGATTAAGGTTTAGCCCAAGGTAACTTCTGATATTTCATTCAGATACGTTGTATAGTGCTAAAACCTGGACGCGGAGATAGGCTTCCTGCACTCCCTCTTTGGTTACTCTCCTGACGACCCGCCGCATAAACAGCGTAGCGGGGCGGTTTTTTTGCCATCAAACCACCAGCACCGCACATCTGAAACGGCAACTTATGCCATCAAGGATAGGGAGGTTGAAACTCTTAATGCGACGACGCGAGGTCACTATCGAAAACACTTAACTTGAGGATATGAAAATGGGAAACATGACGGTATTTCTCGGCTTTCTGGGCCTGATCAGCACCTTGGGACTGCTGGCAGCCTATATGAGCATCAAATGGGACGACTAAATGAATCTTAACGATCCACCCAGTCAGCTCCTCCCCGCAATCACACTGCGTATTACGGGGAGGAGATCGTAACGACCTAACCTGGATGCGGTTGCACAGTGTGTTGCTATCATGATTATTTCAATTTTTGTTTTGTTGTATGCCATCCTGATGATCTCCGTCGGCATCAATGAGATCTACTTTTCCTCCACCGGTGAATCCGAATTCTTTATCAGCCTGCTGCTGACTTTCTCCGGCACTCTGGTGCTGCTGGGCGTAATATGGCGCTTTGTCGGCCGGCGCGGTGAACGAAAACGCCATAAATCGCAGCGCTGACGGCCTGCGTTACCGCTCTGCGCACAGCGCGCAGGATTCCGATGTTCTGCCTATCATTAAGCAGCTATCATAATCTCGGTTTATTGTTATAGACGGGATAGCCCGGCTGTCTCATCTGTTTTATCTATCTATCAACTATGTTGGGCATCGAGATTTATGATTAGGCCGTTACAGATCGTTCTGTTGCTACTGGTGCTGTTCGGGCTGCCGCTGTCGCCGCACAGCGGCTATGCCGCCGAAGAGGCGCAGCCTGCCGAGCGGGCCGAACTGAGCCAGCAGGATATTGCCGCAGCGCTGAAAAACTATCAAAAAGAGCTGGACGATATTAAGCAACAGGTTTCCAAAGCCACCACCGATAACCAACTGAGCAAACTGCAGGAGCGTACGCAGCAGCTGGCGGGCAATACCGAACAGTTTCTGACCGACCTGCAGCCGATGCAGGAGAAGCTGAAAGGGCAGCTGGATGTGCTCGGCCCACCGCCGGCGCCGGGTGCGCAGGCGGAAACCGCCGCGGTGGCGCAACAGCGTAACAGTCTGAACAACAGTAAAAAGCTGCTGGATGATTCGGTAAAACGTTCGCAGGCCATTCGCGGCAGCGCCCATGAGCTGACGCAGCAGATCGGCGATTTACGCCGCGTGGCGTTCAAGTCTCAACTGGCGCTGAATTCCGGCAGCGTGCTCAGCCTGTCGTTCTGGACGCCGGTGATTGCGCCGCAGCCGCAGGACAAACAGCGCCTAACGGAGTTCGCCGCTGAACTGCGCGCCGTCTGGGACGCCAGCTGGCAGGCGCCGTGGCGTTACGGCACCGCCGGCCTGCTGCTGTTGGCCGGGGTGATCTGGTCGCTGGGACGCTATTTCTCCGAACAGGCGCTCGCCTGGTTCAGCATCCGCTATCTGCCGGACGGCCGCCTGCGCCGCAGCTTTACCGCACTCGGCACCGCGCTGATTACGCTGTGCACTACCGCGCTGGCGCTTAATCTGTTGTATCAGGCGTTCACCCGCGCGACCGAACTGTCATCGATGCTGCAGGACTTTGCCGACGGCTTCACCCGTCTGGGCATCTTCTGCGCGCTGATCGCCGGTCTGGGAAGGGCATTTTTGTCCAACCGTCGTCCCTCCTGGCGTCTGCCTGCCATTGACGACACCATCGCCGCCGGCCTGCGTAACTTCTCGCCGCTGCTGGCGGCGCTGGTGCTGGCGTTCGGCACGGTCGAACTGATTAACAACGTGATTGGCGCCAGCCTTGGTTCCACCATTTTCAGCAACGGCCTGCTGGCTGCGCTGATGGCGCTGGTGCTGTTGGCGATAACGCTGCGCGCCCATCGTCTGCGCCAGCGCAGCGAACGCCAGGGCGAACAGCTGGAAAAACGCTCGATGATCGGCGGACTGGCGCAGCTCGCCACGCTGCTGGTGTCGTTAGTGGTGCTGCTGGCGCTGCTCATCGGTTATATCTCGTTTGCCCGTTTCCTGATTTATCAGGCGATCTGGACGACGCTGGTGCTGATGGCGTTCTATTTCCTGATTCAGTTCTCCACCGACGTCTGGAGCGCCATTTTCTCGTCGCATACCGCCAGCGGCCGTTCGCTGATGCGCTCGCTCGGCCTTGGCGAGCGCCATCTGGAACAGCTGACCATCGTCTTTACCGCCGCCTTTAAGTGCGGGCTGTTGCTGCTGATGATCGTGGCGCTGCTCAACGGCACCTTCGGCACCACCACGCCGAACTCGCTGCTGGAAAAAATCGTCGCCATTCTCAGCGGCGAAGGGCTGAAAAAGCTGCATATCGTGCCCGGCAATCTGATTAACGCGCTGATTTGCCTGCTGATAGGCGGCTATATTCTGCGCGCCAGCAGCCGCTGGCTGAATAACGAACTGCTGCCGAAAACCATTAACGACGTTGGTATTCGCGCCTCGCTGGTGACGTTGTTCACCAACGTCGGCTATGTGCTGCTGATTCTGATCACGCTGGCCGCGCTGGGCATCCAGTGGAATAACCTGGCCTGGATCGTCAGTGCGCTGTCGGTGGGTATCGGTTTCGGCCTGCAGGAGATTGTGAAGAACTTCATTTCCGGCCTGATACTGCTGACCGAACGGCCGGTGAAAGTGGGGGATATGATCGGCATCGGCGGCGTGGAAGGGGACGTGCGGCGCATCAACGTGCGCGCTACCGAGATCCAGCTCAGCGACCGTTCCACCATGATCGTGCCGAACTCGCAGCTGATTTCGCAGAACGTGCGTAACGCCACCATGGGCAACGCGCAGGGGGTGGTGACCATCGCGCTGACCTTCCCGACCGAGATCGACCCCGAGCAGGTGCGCAACCTGCTGCTGACCGCCTACCAGGAATATGAGGCGATTCAGGAGTCGCCGGCGCCTTATGTGCGCTTCAGCCAGCTCGGCCCGGAGGGCATTATCCTCAGCGTTACCGGCTATGTCGCCAGCCCGCGCATGGTCGGCGCCACCAAAAGCGAGCTGCTGTTCAATATCCTCAAGCTGCTGCGTCAGGAGCAGGTGCATCTCTCCAGTCCGCAGGAGGTGGTGGTCATGAGGCAGCGCCAGCAGCAGCTGACGGAGGATAAGGAGGCTTCGGCGTAATTGCTGCGCGCAGCCCATAGAAAAAATCTATATTTACGCCGCGCAAATCAATTTCACTTTTGTGCCGTCGCGGCGCATGCTGATCGGGTTATCACGCTTGACGGAGGGGTTATGACGTTAGTGAATTTGGCCGACGTACTGCTGGCGGCCTTCGGCGGTGCGCAGAATGTGGATCGCCTGCGCTACTGCGCCAGCCGTATCCGCGTTTCGCTTAAAGAAGATGGCAGGCTGAACCGGGACGGCATCGCCGGGCTGGAGGGCATCAAGGCCCTGCTGGAAGTGCCGGACACACAGGGCGGCGTTGAGTACCAACTGGTAGTCGGCCCCGGCAACGCCAGGCCGTTGTATCAGGCGCTGAGCGAATCCGCCGGTCGCGACTACTGAAGCTGCGGCCCCAGCCGTTCGATATGCTGGCGCATCAGCGCCAGCATCTGCTGAACCTGCGGCGCGTCCGCCTTTTCCCGTATCAGATACATACCCACGGTGCACACATTGTGGGATTCCATATTCAGCGGTGCAATGCCGTAGCGGGCAAAGTAGCCGGCCATACAGCGGGGATAGGTCAGCATCACCGCGTCAGAATCATTTACCATATCAATCGCTGACATCATCGAGTTGGTGGACCAGATCACCCGCTCCGCCAGATGCTGGCGGTTGCGCGTCAGCTTCTTCTGCTGCATATCCGCCACCATATGCTGATAGCGGGTTTCATCCGGCGTCAGCTCTACACAGGGGTAATCCAGCAGATCGTCCGGCCGCACGGCGCGCCCCTGTAGCGGATGATCCTGACGGGCGAACAGCGTGTCGGCGGTGGCGAACAGCGGCAGAAAGGTAATGCCGGCCTTCGGGTTCAGCCCCTGAATTTCATGGCCGATAAACAGGTCGATATCACCGCCTAACAGCAGATCCATCAGCCGCAGGTGGTTGCCCAGGTCAATATGGATATTGACCGTCGCGTGCTGCTCGCGGTAACGGTTAAAGCAGTCGCGCACGAACATATACCACCAGGCGTGGCCGCTGCCCATACGCAGGCTCTGCGCCTGACGCGCTTTGATCGCCGCCATCTTCAGCAGCGTATTATCATAGATACGCTGCATCATCTGCGCCTGCTCCAGCAGCAGCTCGCCATACTGGGTGGTGGTCACGCCGCTGGAGGTGCGCTCCAGCAGCTGCACGCCCAGATTTTCTTCCAGTTTCTTCATGTTATGCGTCAGCGTCGGCTGGCTGAGGCAGAGTTTGTTTGCTGCATGACTCACATTTTTAAACATGGCGACTTCGATAAACTGGCGCAGAATTTTGTCCACGATCATGTTTTCCGCTGTTGATATAGAAGATTTCTATATCGTAGGTGCGAAAAACAATTTCCGCCAATGACGCCCAGCCGATAGCGTGCACCTATGCCGATTGATTCCGCACAGGGGACGCCATGAGAAAACTGTTGTTAAACCTGACCGCCTGCTCATTGGCGTTGCTGCCGGCGCTGGCGCAGGCCGATACGCTGAGGATGGAGTGCTCGCCCAGCAAAGAAGGACGTGAGTTTTGCCATTACGTCAAACAGCGGTTTGAAGCCCAGACCGGGCACACCCTGACCTTTATCGATTTACCCCGCGCCTCTGACGAGAAGCTGTCGCTGTTTCAGCAGTTGTTTGCCGCCAGAGACGCCAACGCCATCGATCTGTTCCAGGCCGACACGGTGTGGATCGGCGTGCTCAATAAACATCTGCTCGATCTGACGCCATACGTCAGCGATATGCAGCAGGACTTTTTTCCCGCCGCCTGGCGCAACGACATGGTGAACGGCCGCGTTAAGGCGATTCCCGCCTATATGGACACCGGCGCGCTCTACTACCGCAAAGACCTGCTGGAGAAGTACGGCGAACAGCCACCGAAAACCTGGGCCGAGCTGACGCGTATCGCCGCGCGCATTCAGCAGGCGGAGCGTGAGAACGGGCATAAAGGCCTCTGGGGTCTGGTGTTTCAGGGCAAATCTTATGAAGGGCTGACCTGCAACGCGCTGGAGTGGGTGGCGTCGCAGGGCGGCGGCACCTTTATCGACGCCGACGGCAACATCACCATCAACAATCCGCGCGCGGCGCGGGCGCTGGAGATGGCCGCCGGCTGGGTCGGCACCATCGCGCCGCCCGGCGTGCTGGGCTATATGGAGGAAGAGGGGCGCGCGCTGTTTCAGAACGGTGATGCGGTGTTTATGCGCAACTGGCTGTACGCCTATGTGCTGACGCAGGATAAAAGCAGCGCGATACGCGGCAAAGTGGGCGTGATGCCGGTGCCGGGCGGCGTCGACGGCCAGTCGGTCAGCACCCTGGGCGGCTGGCAGTGGGCGATCAGCAGCTACACCAAAAATCCGCAGGCGGCGGTGGCGCTGCTGAAAATCGTCAGCGATGCCGAATCGCAGAAAAAAGCGCAGGCGCTGCTGGGCTGGGCGCCGTCACGCCAGGCGCTGTATCAGGATCCGCAGGTGCTGGCGCAGGCGCCGTATCTGGCAACCTTCAGCGGCATTCTGGCCAAGGCCACGCCGCGGCCGGCAACCCAGACGCAACGCAAATACGCCCAGGTCTCCAAGGCGATTTACAACACCTCATTCAACGTATTGCGTCGCGACAGCGATGGCGCCGATGCCGTGCAGACGCTGCAGGCGCGTCTGGAACGCATTCGCGCCCGGGGATGGCGCTAAGCGCCGCCGATTAACCATCAGGAGCCTTATGCCATGAAACGCGATACGCAACCTTTGTCTCTGACGGTGGCCCATCCTCCGCTGGAAAAGCGCGCGCAAACGCGCCGTAAACTGAATTATCAGCAAAAACGCAGCCGCATCGCCTGGCTGCTGGTCGCGCCCGCCTTACTGTTACTGCTGGCGATCGCCGGCTGGCCGCTGCTGCGCACGCTGTTTTACAGCTTTACCGACGCCATGCTGGATATGCCGGGCGAATGGCGCTTTGTCGGTTTCGCCAACTATCTCGATCTGGCCGACGAACGCAGTTACGGCGTGCTGGCGGACCCGCTGTGGTGGCAGGCGGTGGGCAATACGCTGCGCTTCAGTCTGTTGTCGGTGTCGCTGGAGCTGCTGTTCGGCATGCTGCTGGCGCTGCTGATGAATCAGAAATTCCGTGGGCAGGGATTGGTGCGCACCGCCATTCTGGTGCCGTGGGCCATTCCGACCATCGTCTCCGCCAAAATGTGGGGCTGGATGTTCCACGACCAGTACGGCGTGGTGAACGACCTGCTGCTGAAAATCGGTCTGATCGATACGCCGCTGGCCTGGGTGGCCGAGCCGGGGCTGTCGATGTGGGCGGTGGTGATCGCCGACGTGTGGAAAACCACGCCGTTTATGGCGCTGATGCTGCTGGCGGCGCTGCAGCTGATTCCCGGCGATCTGTATGAGGCGGCGCGGGTGGACGGCGCCAACGCCTGGCAGCGCTTCCGCCGCATTACGCTGCCGCTGATTATGCCGGCGATGATCGTGGCGCTGATCTTCCGGGTAATGGATGCGCTGCGGGTATTTGACCTGATCTACGTGCTGACCTCCAACAGCGAGGCCACGGTATCGGTCTCCGGCTATGCCCGCGACCAGATGGTCAGCTACCAGGAGATGGGTGCCGGTTCGGCCGCTTCGGTACTGGTCTTTATGATGGTGGCCGGCATCGCCGCCTGCTTCCTGACGCTGTCCCGTCTGAACGATAAGGAGAAACGCGCATGAAACTGACGCGGCAACAACAGCAGTTCGGCCATCGCGCGATGATCTACGCCGGTGCGGCGCTGGCCAGCGTGATCTGCCTGTTTCCTTTCTACTATGCGCTGATTACCTCGCTGCGCGGCGGGCAGGATCTGTTCCGCGTCGCCTATCTGCCGGACGCCTGGCACTGGGGCAACTATGTCACCGCGCTGATGGAGAACGGCATCGCCCGCAGCCTGTTGAATTCGATACTGGTGGCCGGCGTCACGGTGGGGCTGTGCCTGCTGGTGTCGATCACCGCGGCGTTCGCGCTGGCGCGTATCTCGTTCCGCGGGCGCAAGTATCTGCTGTTCACCATTTTATGCGTGTCGATGTTTCCGCAGGTGGCGGTGCTGTCAGGCATGTTTGAGCTGGTGCGTTTTCTCGGACTGTATGACTCGCTGGGGGCGCTGGTACTGTCCTACGCCACCTTTTCGCTGCCGTTCACCGTCTGGGTGCTGACCACCTTTATGAAATCCATCCCGCTGGAGCTGGAGGAGGCGGCGATCGTCGACGGCGCCGGCACCTGGACCATTATCAGCCGCATTTTCGCGCCGATTATGGGGCCGTCGCTGGTGACCACCGGGCTGCTGGCGTTTATCGGCGCCTGGAATGAATTTATGTTCGCGCTGACGTTTGTCATTTCCAGCGGCAAACGCACCGTGCCGGTGGCTATCGGCATGCTGCAGGGCGCCTCGCAGTTTGAACTGCCGTGGGGGGCGATTATGGCCGCCTCGGTGATTGTCACGCTGCCGATCGTGGTGCTGGTGCTGATCTTCCAGCGTCGCATCGTCAGCGGCTTAACGAACGGTGCCGTAAAAGGCTGATATATCGACTAACCCTGAGGTAAGAGGAAAAAACAATGGCGACAAAAATCGTATTGGTAGGTGCCGGCAGCGCACAGTTCGGCTTCGGTACGCTGGGGGATATCTTCCAGAGCAAGACGCTGTACGGCAGTGAGATTGTGCTGCACGACATCAACCCCGCCTCGCTGGCGGTAACTGAAAAGACCGCGCGCGACTTCCTGGCGGCGCAGGATCTGCCGTTCAGCGTCAGCGCCACCACCGACCGCAAAAGCGCGCTGCAGGGCGCCGAGTTCGTGATTATCTCCATCGAAGTCGGCGACCGCTTCGCCCTGTGGGATCAGGACTGGCAGATCCCGCAGCAGTACGGCATCCAGCAGGTTTACGGTGAAAACGGCGGGCCGGGCGGGCTGTTCCATTCGCTGCGCATTATCCCGCCGATCCTCGATATCTGTGCCGACGTTGCCGACATCTGCCCGGATGCCTGGGTGTTTAACTACTCCAACCCTATGAGCCGCATCTGCACCACGGTGCAGCGTAAGTTCCCCGAACTGAATTTTGTCGGCATGTGCCACGAAATCGCCTCGCTGGAGCGCTATCTGCCGGAAATGCTCGGCACGCCGTTCAGCAACCTGCAGCTGCGCGCCGCCGGCCTGAACCACTTCAGCGTACTGCTGGAGGCCAGCTACAAAGACAGCGGCCGCGACGCCTATCCGGACGTGCGCGCCAAAGCGCCGGGCTATTTTGAGCGCCTGCCGGGCTACAGCGATATTCTGGCCTACACCCGCCAGTACGGCAAACTGGTGGAGACGGAAGGCAGCACCGAACGCGACGCGCTCGGCGGCAAAGACAGCCTCTATCCGTGGGCGGACCGCACGCTGTTCAAAGAGGTGCTGGAGAAGTTCCACCACCTGCCGATCACCGGCGATAGCCACTTCGGCGAGTATATCCGCTGGGCCTACGAGGTGAGCGATCACCGTGGCATTCTCGATTTCTACACCTTCTACCGCAACTATCTCGGCCACGTCGAACCGCGCATTGAACTGAAGCTGAAAGAGCGCGTGGTGCCGATTATGGAAGGCATGCTGACCGACGCCGGTTATGAAGAGGCGGCGGTAAATATTCCCAATCGCGGCTTTATCAAACAGCTGCCGGCGTTTATCGCGGTGGAGGTGCCGGCGATCGTCGACAAGAAGGGCATTCACGGCATTAAGGTGGAGATGCCGGCCGGTATCGGCGGGCTGCTCAGCAACCAGATTGCGGTGCACGACCTGACCGCCGAGGCGGTGATCAACGGTTCGCGCGATCTGGTGATCCAGGCGCTGCTGGTGGATTCGGTGAACGATAAGTGCCGCGCCATCCCGGAGCTGGTGGATCTGATGATCGCCCGCCAGAGCCCGTGGCTGGACTATCTGAAATAAGCCGCTGCGGCGGGGCGCACGTCGCTCCGCCGCCATCGACGTCGCGAACAGGAGACCCTTATGGCGCAACTTACGCTGGAAAAACTGCAAAAACGCTACGGCAGCCACGCCGAGGTGATTAAATCGCTGGATCTGCAGATCAACAGCGGCGAATTCGTGGTGATCGTCGGCCCGTCCGGCTGCGGCAAATCGACCCTGCTGCGGATGATCGCCGGGCTGGAGGCGATCAGCGGCGGCGGCATGTATATCGACGGTAACTACGTTAACGACGATTCGCCGGCGGAACGCGGCATCGGCATGGTTTTCCAGTCTTACGCGCTCTATCCGCATATGACGGTGTATCAGAATATGGCCTTTGCGCTGGAGCTGGCGAAGGTCGGCAAAAGCGAAATTGACCGCCGGGTGCGCGACAGCGCGCGCGTGCTGCAGCTGGAGCAGTTGCTCGACCGCAAGCCGAAAGACCTGTCCGGCGGCCAGCGCCAGCGGGTGGCGATCGGCCGCGCCATCGTGCGCGAACCCAAACTGTTTCTGTTTGACGAGCCGCTGTCCAACCTGGACGCCTCGCTGCGCGTACAGATGCGGATGGAGGTGGCCGCGCTGCATAAGCGCCTCGGCGCCACCATTATTTACGTCACCCACGATCAGGTGGAGGCGATGACGCTGGCCGACCGCATCGTGGTGCTGAACAAAGGGCATATCGAACAGGTCGGCACGCCGCTGGAGCTGTATGACCATCCCGCCAATGAGTTTGTCGCGCAGTTTATCGGTTCGCCGAAAATGAACCTGATCCCGGCGGTGCTCAAGCGCGCCGGCGAACGGCAGAGCGTGGTGGAGCTGGATAACGGCAAGCAGCTGGTGCTGCCTGTGGCGACGCCGCAGGCGGCGGAAGGGCAAAGCGTCAACCTCGGCATCCGCCCGGAGCATATCCGCGGCGGCCGGCTAGAGGAGTGTGAATATCAGGGCGAGGTGATGTTTGTCGAACATATGGGCAACGAGACCTACCTTTACCTGGACAATGGCAACGCCGGCGAGCCCTGGGTGCTGCGCAACCCGCAGCGTTCGCCGATTACGGCGGGCGAGACCGTCGGCGTGCGGCTGCCGGTGGAGTGCTGCTATCTGTTTGATCATTACGGCCGGGCGTTCCCGCGCCAGCTTCCCTCCGAGCAGGCGCACTAACCGAAGGAGCAGGCATGAAACAACGGTGGTGGAAAGAGGCGGTGGTGTACCAGATTTATCCGCGTAGCCTTATGGACAAGCTTGGGGAATGATCCTGATGTTACGGTGTCACATACTTTGCGCCCTTACGAGGCGCGGGTTTGCCTGTTGGCGTGATAGCGCTGCCGGCCTTTTTGCCCTTAAGCCGTGAAGGTCAGGGCTGGCGCGCTAAATGAGCCCCTTCTGGGCAAACGTGAACCGGGTCGCTTCATTCAAATCCATGCTTTTCAGCGCTTCGGCCGGCACCCAGATAACGTCCTGAAACTCCTCGTTAAACGTAATCTTCCTGTTGGTGCTCACACAGTCAAATATCAGATAAATCATGTAAATTTCTTCGGTGGTTCCATCCGGATAGGTTTTGGTCCGGATATCATCACGAAACGCCCATGGTTTAACATCAGTGATGCAGAGTTTTTCGCCTAATTCTTCCATGATTTCGCGCCTTAGCGCGGTTTCCATGGTTTCGCCGGGTTCCATTCCGCCGCCGGGCAAAGCCCATTGTCCCGGGAAAACCCCGCGATCGGCGGCCATTTTAGCCAGCAGATACTCGCCGTTGTTTTGTATCACCGGGCACACGATGACTCTCTGGCGCATTTTCATTCCCTTAATCTTGTTGTTTTCACCAGTGTATCTCTTCCCGACGCCAAGGGGCAGTGCTGATCACATTGCTACGTTTGGATTTGGCCTGCTGGCTGGCGATGACCGTTCAGTCGCTCTTTCTGGGTATATATGCGCTGCTGGCAAACTCCATTTTTATATACGGCCAGGCGAAAAATAAAACCATACCCATAACCGTTATGCCGATCGACACCCTGAAAAAGCGCTTGCCGCCATTGTTCAAAATGAATGAGGGGAAACCCATCAGGCTTACTCGGTATGCGGACTGCGGTAGATTTGAACCACAACGCTATTTGGCGAAGTATATTTAATTAAGGTCACAACATCTTTGGACTGCGGAGTGCGCCAGCACTCTGCTTCAACGTCGCATCGAGACTGTGGTTGATAGCCCGCAGACGCTAGGTAACTGCGAATTTTGCTTGTATCCGTTGCGTTGTCGAATCTAACGGTAAAGACCTGCGCCTCCGGCCCGCTGACGTTACCAAACTCAAAGCTATAGTGCTCCGCGATACGCGGCATGTTTTTCAGCAGTTCAGGCGTGTAGAACGCATATTCCCGACTATCTTGCTGGGTATAGTATGCGCTACCGGCAAATTCCATTTTTATATAGGGCCAGGCGAAGGCGAACATAGCGCCGATGGCAACGAGCACGATTGTCAGTATTCTAAACGTCTTCATAGTTTCATCCTGCCGTTACCTGTACCTATAACGAAAAACGTTTTATCACGGCGTGGTAAAATCACATTCCCCGATAAAAAATCCTTATAGGGTACGATCGTTTGCATAAACGGCGGTAGCATGCCTTTACGTGGTCTGGCATAAGGAAATTTTTTCGGGTCGGGAAACAATAGCGGTTTAAATTCTTCGTTTTTCCATGCGCCAATTTTTCCGTAATGATCCCAGCGTCTTAGCGCTTCCACCTTGCTGACCGGGCGCAGCATAGGAAAAGGGTTCTGAATCGACACGGCGCGATAAAAACCGAGCAAATCAGAAACCAGATCTTCACCGCTGTATCCGCTGTCAGTCACAAAGTTGATAGGGAATGTGCCCTGGAAAGCCTCAAACTTTCGCGCCAGTGTCATCATCATAGCCAACGCGATGCTTTTTTGCTCCCAAAAAGGGCGGCCACGTCTGATACGCCACGTTATCATTTTACCCGAGCGGATTAAGTTAAATGGGTCTCTCATGCCTTGAGAATAAGTCACATCATAGTATTTATGTCCGGATAATTCTCCACGGGCTAGCTTATTCAGCAAAGCATGAATATCAGTTCCTTGCGCATGGCCTAGATCAATCCAACCGAGTACTTCTGTATAAACCAGACCATATTTTTCAGTCGCAGCGTATTTTCCGTCGAGTATATCTGAACGTTTGCTCATCCCTAAGAATCCTTCCTGTCCTTGTTCACTATGCCGCTGTGCATAATTCGCACAGCGGATACTACCTAATCTCCGTGCCGTTTCAATACTGGTTCGCCTATGTCGACCGAAAAAACAGCGCCTTATTATCAGGCGCTGCGGGCGGAGGGCTTAACGCGCTGCCGACGGGTTATCCGCCGCCGGCTGATAGGCCTGAATCGCCTCGGTCATCGGGCGGCAAAACCCCATTTCGCCGGGCGGAATCGGCGCGCCATCCAGTGACATCACCATTTTGGCGTCGTCAGGGCCGTTATTGAGGCGGCAGGTCACCCCACAGCCGGCCGCCGGTATAAAGCCAAAACGCGGGTAATACAGCGGATGCCCAAGAACGGTGATGATTTTCTCGCCGGCGGCGCGCGCCGCCTCAATGCAGGCCAGCATGAGTGCGCTGCCGACGCCGGAACCCTGATGTGCCGGATGCACCGACAGCGGCGCCAACGTTACCGCCGGATGTGCGCCGACGCTGGCGCGGGTGCAGACAACGTGGCCGATAACCGCACCATGGCGGTCTTTGGCAACCAGCGACAGCGCTGGAAGCCAGCCCGGGTCCTGGCGCAGCTGATTCACCAATGCCGCTTCTTCGTGGGAGCCGAAAGCATCAGCAATCACCTGCTGCACCTGGGGGATATCCTGCGGGGTTTCTAAACTAATGGTTATGTTCATATCGTTACCTGATAGATATTGCTGTCACGTCAATAAGCCTACCGGCGGAGCCGATCGCGCCGGTAGGCAATGGGGTTTTAACGGTTGTCGAGCTGTGCGCGGACGTGCGCCAAGCCGGTGGTATTGATGCGGTACGGCTGGCCATTGACTGACTTAATCAGTCTCTTCGTCCGCAGTTTTTTGAATACCGTAAGCGTGCAGTCGCTCAGCAGCAGTCCTTCACGACTGTAACATTCCACTGCGATTACGCGGCCGGAGGCGGCCCGGGTGTGGACGATGCGTCCGCCTTTGGCGAGGACGTGGAGCGTCCGCTGTTCCTGACGGGAGATATTCATGCTGTTAATTACCTGTAATCATCATATGCAAAAACGAACCGACACCGGGTGTCAGCGTAAAAAGTTTTAGCGTGGTGATAATCAGTCCCGTTTTCAGAGAAATGGGAAACCAATTATCAGATGATTACATGCTCCAGCATCAATGCCTCAGGGTGAGATGGGAAAAGGAAACGTGGCGAATAATAGCACAGGCCGGGCGCTATTAACCAGTTTACCCGGCGGCAAAAAGGGGGCTACAATACGCAACTCATGTATGGATAAACAGGTATTTGCTATGACGCTGACCCTGGATGGCGAAAAGATTGACCGCAACCGCTTTACCGGTGCAAAAGTTGAAAATGCGACCTTTCACAACTGTGACTTTTCGGGGGCGGACCTGACCGGCAGCGAGTTTATCGGCTGCACGTTCTACGACCGCGACAGCCGGTTAGGGTGCCGCTTCAGCCGGGCGCAGCTGAAGGACGCCAGCTTCAAAAGCTGTGATTTATCCATGACGGACTTCAGAAACGTCAGCGCGTTAGGCATTGAAATCCGTGAATGCCGAGCGCAGGGCGCAGACTTTCGCGGCGCCAGCTTTATGAACATGATCACCTCACGCAGCTGGTTTTGCAGCGCCTACATCACCAAGAGCAACCTGAGTTACGCCAACTTTTCAAAAGTGGTGCTGGAGAAGTGCGAACTGTGGGAAAACCGCTGGAACGGCGCTCAGATTCTGGGGGCAAATTTCAGCGGCTCCGACCTTTCCGGCGGCGAGTTTGCTTCGTTCGACTGGCGCGCCGCCGATTTTACCCACTGCGACCTGACCAATTCGGAACTGGGCGAGCTGGACCTGCGCAACGTTGATCTGCAAGGGGTCAAACTGGACAGCGAGCAGGCGTCGCAGCTGATGGAGCGCTTAGGTATCCTGGTTATCGGCTAGCGTTGCTGCCCGGCAATGCACACGGCGTCAGGATTCATCCATCAGAATACAGGCGTCGCCGTCGCCGCTTTGCTGGTAACGGGCGTACAGCGCGGCCACGTCAATATGGGCGAACTCTTCCGTCAGCGCATCCAGCAGGCTACGGATGGCGGGCATCAGACCGCGCCGCGACGGAAACAGGGCGTTTACCTCCGCTGGCTTCGGCTGCCAGGCCGGCAGCACTGTGCTCAGTTTGCCGCGTTTGAGATCCTTGTACACCACAAAGGTCGGCAGTTGCACCACGCCGCGGCCTTCCAGCGCCGCGCGGCGCAGGGTGATCATATCGTCGGTCACCAGATTAGGGCTGTGGCGGATACGACGTTCCGCGCCGTCGGGGCCGTGCAGTTGCCATTCGTGCGACTGATAGGCGGTGGAGACCGACAGGCTGGGATAGCGGTCGAGCGCCGCCGGATCGCCGATCGTACCGTATGTTTCCAGCAGCTGCGGGCTGGCGACCAGCTGATAGGTGCAGGGCGACAGCCGTTTGCTCGCCAACCCGCTGTCAGGCAGCGGCGGCACGTCGATACGCAGCGCCAGGTCAAAACCCTCCCGCAGAATATCCACCTGGCGATTGGTGCTCTCCAGATAAATCTCGACGTTCGGATAGCGTTTCATATAGCGCGCCAGCATGCCGGTCACCAGGAAGTTCAGCAACGCCGTCGGGCAGGCGATGCGGATGCCGCCTTTCGGTTCGGTCTGGCTCTGGTGCACGATGGCCTGCGCAGCCTCCGCCGCCGCAGTCAACTCCATACAGTGGCGGTAGTAGGCGTGCCCCAGTTCGGTGACGGAAAACTGCCGGGTGGAGCGGTTAATCAGTTTGATCTCCAGCCGCTCTTCCAGCGCATTGATACGTCTGCTTAACCGTGATTTGGGAATGCCCAACGCGCGCCCGGCGGCGCTGAAGCCACCGTGTTCGACCACGCGGGCAAAGTAATACATATCATCCAGGTTCTGCATCTTTACGTTCCAATATTGCAACAATGAATTCTAAAACTGGCATTTGTGGCTTGCGTGTACCAAGTTTAAGCTAAATGGTAACAGAGTTAACGTAAAACGGGATACACAGATGTCAGTTGAAGCGAACGGCACGACGCTGCCGACCAGTATGAAGCAAATCATTATCCGCGAACCCGGCGGCCCCGAGGTGTTACAGGTAGTCAGCGCCGAGCTGCCGCGCCCCGGCGCCGGTGAAGTGTTGATCCGCGTCCGGGCGGCGGGGATTAATCGCCCTGATATTATGCAGCGGCAGGGAATATACCCGATGCCTGCCGGCGTCACGCCGGTTCCCGGGCTGGAGATTGCCGGCGAGATCGTGGCATGCGGGGAAGGGGCGACGCGTTTCGCCCTTGGCGAACGCGTCTGCGCGCTGACCGACGGCGGCGGCTATGCCGAATACTGCGTGGTGCCGGAAACCCAACTGCTGCCGATACCGCAGGGGTTCAGCATGGAGCAGGCGGCGGCGCTGCCGGAAACCTTCTTTACCGTCTGGGCCAACCTGCTGGCCGACCAGCGGGTGAAGCCGGGCGACAGCGTACTGATTCACGGCGGCACTAGCGGCATCGGCACCTCCGCGCTGATGCTGTGCCGGGCGCTGGGCATTACCGCCTACGCCACCGCCGGCAGCGATGAGAAATGCGCCGCCATCGCCGAACTGGGCGGCATCGGCATCAACTACCGCCGCGATGACTTTGTTGCGGCGATTGAGAAGCACACCGATGGCGCAGGCGTTAATGCGGTGCTGGATATTATGGGCGGCAGTTACTTTAACCAGAATATTGAGGTGCTGAAAAAGGACGGCCAGCTGATTATTATCGGCTTCCTCGGCGGCAACGAGGCGGAAAAGGCTAACCTGATGAAGCTGGTGCTGAAGCGTGCGCGGGTGACAGGCTCCACCATGCGCGCACGCAGCAAAGAGGAAAAAGCGCAGATTGCCCGCGAGCTGCAGCAGCACGTCTGGCCGCTGCTGGAAAGCGGCCAGTGCCGCCCGCCGCTGATCTACCAGACCTGGGCGCTGGACGAGGTAACGCGCGCACATCAGGAAATGGACAGCGGTAAGCATATCGGCAAAATTGTGCTGACCGTTGGTTAACGGCACAGGCAGAAGGCACAAAAAAGCCCGCTTGATTGTAGAGCGGGCTGTTAAAGAACCTCCATTTCATTGCACCTCACTTAGTATTCAATAACCGCAATTCAATAATCCCTCATGCAACGTCCTCTCTATCTTTGCTATTTACCTTATAACTTCGGTTTTTAAGAAAAAAACGCTTTTTTTTATGGGGGGAAGAATGTACTTTCGCCATTAGGAAGTGTTTTTATTTTAAATTAATACAACAAGTTACAAGGAAAGGTAACGTATATGCCAATGGCAAAGCTCCCACAGACCATCTATACCACGCAGCGCAAATTTAATGATTATGGTACTGACGACATGCGGTATGGCGACATTGCAGCAGCCCGGTTAAAAAACGAATTCAGACTGATTTCTGTATCGAATGTCGTTGATCCCTATACATTAACAAGATTGACAGCCTTTAATAATCCTCAGTCAAGATTTGCAGGTGTCTATGGCAATCAGCGTCGCGGAGGCGTTGTCAGTGTTCAAGAGTGCGCTCAATTACTATTCGACGAGATGCAGGTAACCTCATTGCCTTATGCCTTCGTTGGTTCTTATAAATATCTGATTAATAAAATGCTCAGGCACTTCCAACAATCCACTGGAGCTCCATTTACAGACATGCAGCTTAATGCTGCATATAAATCGCGCATCTTTAGCGAGAATAAATTCGATAGTACGCGATCAACCATTTACCAGATGATAAACAACTACGTTGATTACGACAGGCGAGGGTATCCACAAAGACGTATCCCAGAAATAACAGAGCTAATCAATGCCAGAGTATTGCCAAAATTTAACTCTTTAATCATGGATAAAATAAATGGAATGGGTATTACTATTCATGATGTCCACGCAACCCGTATTGAAATATTGCGTTTAGATGTGAAGCAAAACCGTTGGCGAGCTGAGGTTAAATTTTCTGCTCAGGATCATTTTGGCCTGGATGTTGATGACATCCGTAAACTGAGATTTTATCAATTTCAATTCTTTAGGATTTGGTTCATTCTACAACGTTATGACAGGTTTGGTTTCCAGCCGTTCTTCACCAACCTGGAGGCAACGATTGACATGGAAGGGGGGCGGTGATGAGAAAATGGTTGTTCGCAGGTGCCGCTATCGGAGCTATTGCTATCGGCAGTTATACCTATCTGAACCAGCGAGCTATTAAGGTGTTTGCCGCACATCATGGTACTTACACCGCCGAGATACTGGTTGATCATTTGCCGCTATCGGCTGCAGCCAGTATTGATTGGTGGCTAAAAAATCAACATGAGATTCTGTCGAAATACCATATCCGTTCAAGCGATGACGGCGGGCCTGTTTATATTACTGTTTTTGCATTCGGCGATGGTTATAAAGAAGAGGAAAAGAAAGATCGACGCTGTTTTTCAGATGTCGAGCCTCCAAAAAATTGCATCGATAAAGACATTCTGATGACCATTAACCGAACACGCAGTGGTGAAACACGTTTCAATTTTGAGTACTCATCCTACCTAAAAACTCACGATGGCAAGATCGTCAAAACGGATGACTAAAGCGCCCGTTAGGTCGCCATAAAAAAGCCCGCTTGGCGACCAAGCGGGCTGGTTCTTATTGTACGGAATTATTTATCCAGCGCGTAGGCAATCACGTAGTCGCCGCGGTCCGGTGACTGACGTGCGCCGCCGGCGGAGATCAGGATGTACTGCTTGCCGGTTTCCGGTGAAATATAGCTCATCGGGGTGCCGCCGCTGCCGACCGGCAGACGCGCTTTCCATACCTCTTTGCCGGTTGACGAGTCAAAGGCGCGCAGGTAGTAGTCCTGCGTACCGGCGATAAACACCAGGCCGCCCTGGGTCGCCAGCGTACCGCCCAGCGTCGGCATGCCGACCGGCATCTGCGCGCGCATCTTGATGCCGAACGGGCCGGTGTCCTGCACGGTGCCGGCCGGTACCTGCCAGACCACTTTCTGGGTCTTCAGATCGATGGCGGACAGGGTGCCGAACGGCGGCTTCTGGCACGGAATGCCCAGCGGCGACATAAAGCGGTTTTTGTTCACCGCATATGGCGTGCCTTTCAGCGGCACCGCGCCCATCCCGGCATTCACCGATTCACCGCCGGTGCTGGCAGGCGCATTGGCGTCTTCCTGTTTCTGCGGAATCATCTGCACCCACAGGCCCAGACGCATATCGTTGGCGAAGATATAGTGGTTGTTCGGGTCAACCGACAGGCCGCCCCAGTTCATGCCGCCGAGCGAGCCGGGGAAGCTGAGGGATACGTCGGTATCCGGTGCGGTGAACAGGCCGTCATAACGCATCGATTTAAAGCTGATGCGGCACATCAGCTGGTCGAACGGCGTGGCGCCCCACATATCCGATTCGCTGAGCTTCTGTGCGCCAATCTGCGGCATACCGACCGAGAACGGCTGGGTGGCGGAATACTGCTCGTTCGGAATGTTGCGGGTTTTCACCGGCAGTTCTTTCACTTCGGTCAGCGGCTTGCCGGTATGGCGATCCAGCACGAAGATCTGACCGGTTTTCGCGCCAAACACCAGCGCCGGTTTGGTGCTGCCGTCCTTCATCGGGAAGTCGATCAGGCTTGGCTGCATCGGGATATCGAAGTCCCACAGATCGTTATGCACGGTCTGGTAGACCCATTTCTCTTTACCGGTGGTGGCGTCCAGCGCCAGGATGGACGCGCCGTATTTGTGGTCCAGCTTGGTGCGGTTGGCGCCCCACAGGTCCACCGACGAGCTGCCCATCGGCAGGAACACGGTGTTCATCGCCGGGTCATAGGACATCGGCGCCCAGGAGTTCGGGGTGCTGCGCACATAGTTCTGGCCCGGTTTCAACGCCGCATTCGGATCGTCGTTGCCCGGGTCGAACGCCCAGCGCATCTCGCCGGTGATCACGTTAAAGCCGCGCAGCACGCCGCCCGGCATATCGGTCTGAACGTTATCCGCCACGCGGCCGCCCACCACCACGGTGGTGCCGGCCAGCGTCGGCGCGGAGGTCAGCTGATATTTCGGATCGGCGGCGTCGCCGAGACCGGCTTTCAGATCGACGATGCCGTTCTGGCCGAAGTTGTGGCAGAACTCGCCGTTGTCGGCGTTAATCGCCACCAGACGCGCATCGATGGTGTTCATCAGAATACGACGCTGGCAGGTGTCGCCGGCCGCCAGCGCAACCGGCGCGGCAGGGGTGGAGCCGGGAACGCTTGGCTGCGGGATCGGCTTGTTAACGTCGAAATAGGCCAGACCGCGGCAGCGGTTCCAGACCTGAGATTTGGCGTTGATTTCACGCTTCCAAATCTCTTTACCGCTGTCTGCGTCAACCGCAATCACGTTGTTGTGCGGGGTACAGAGGAAAATGCGGTTGCCAACCTGCAGCGGCGTCTGCTGATCTTCCGCGCCGTTGCCGTCCGGGCTCAGCGGGGTATCGCCGGTGTGGAAGGTCCAGGCCACTTTCAGATCTTTAACGTTATCGCGGGTGATCTGGTCCAGCGCCACAAAGCGGTCGCCGCCCGGCGTGTTGCCGTAGTTGTCCCAGTCTTTTTGCTGTTTGGCTTTATCCACCGGCACCAATGGCAGCGGCTCGCCGCTGAAGGCGACGGTCGGGTGCGGCTGGAACATCTGCACAAAGGTCACGACCATGCCGACGGCCAGCAGCGCCGACAGCAGGTAGGAGAGTTTGCCCAGCGGCGCTTTACCTTCCGCCTTGCGCAATGCCGGCCAGGTGAGAAACGCCAGCAGCATCAGGCCGGTCGGCACCATCAGGCGCGACACCAGCGGCCAGAAGTCGAAGCCGGCGTCAATCACCGACCAGATCAGGGTGCCGATAAACATCAGCAGGAACAGCACCACCGCCGACGAGCGGCGGCGGAACAGCTGGATGGCCGCCAGCAGCGTCACCACGCCGGCGATCAGAAAGTACCAACTGCCGCCCAGCGAGACCAGTTTGCCGCCGGCAATGGCGAAAAACAGCCCGGTGGCGGCGAGGACGATCCCCAATAGCGCGCACCATATTTTCATGCCCGGTCGGGCATTTGTATCAGACATATCAGTGACTCTCCCGAATCATGTTACTTATCGTTGTGTGTTAACAAAGTGTAATCGTTAGCCGGTATTGCGCCACGAACGCGGCGCATGGCGGGGCAATTAAACCGTTAAGAAGGCTTTATTGTACCATTTGATTCGTTTTTGTCGTTACAGATATGTGTTGTATAAAAAGGATTAATGTGAAGATTTAGATCGAAGGGAACAACCGGCGCTGCCCGTCAAGCAGCGCCGGCAAATCCAGCGCCGCCAGCGCGGCGGCGTCTGGCCGCTGTTCCAACAGACTTTCGCGCGTGTGCTGCAAATAGTCGCCGGCGGAGAGTTGCAGGCTCTGGGCCAGCGTCTGTTTCGCCTGCTGCAGCGCCGTATCGTTCAGCACGGCTAATTCCTGCCGCATCTGCTGTAAAAACTCGTGGGTATAGCGCTGCAACTGCGCAAGGCTGCAGTGCGGCGACTGCAGGGCAAACAGCATGCCGTCGCGATCGGCGCAGCGGTGATAGGCGCAGTGCGCCACATAGCCGATATTCAGCTCGACCCGCAGCCGCTGGAAGAAGCGGGGCGCATACAGCTGCGCCAGCAGCCGCAGCGCCAGTCGCGCCGCCGGCGAGCTATCCGACAGCGGGCAAAACAGCAGCAGGGTCCGATCGTCATCTTCGTCGCTGAGTATCACCGGCCGTGCGTCGGTGATCATTGCGGCATCCTGCGCGGCGATAATCGGTGCCGGGAAAGCGGACAACAGCCGACTCAACTGCTGATGCAGCGCCGCATCGCCGGCAAACAGCGTCGCCTGCCAACACACCGCATCGCCCGGCGGCGTCAGAACCTCCGGTAATTGCGCCGCCAGACGGCGCACGGCGATCTCGCCCTGAGCGCGCAGCTGCGTACGCTGCCAGCTGAGTGCCGCCTCCTGTTTAAGAGCATCGTCAAGGGAGGTCAGGCGCTGATTGATCTGATTGAGCGACCGACCCAGCAGCGGGGCGTCGCCGGACAGCTGCAGCGTCCAGACGCCGTGACTCTGCATCACGCCGAGATAGCCGCCCTGATGCGCCGTTTCTGCCGCCAGCGTGCGTAGCGCCGAGGTCAGTAAACTGGCCTGCGCCGACGCCAGCGGCGTTGCCGGCGCGGGGCGCAGCAGCAATACCGGCGGATGATCGCCGTCAGAATGCCATGTCAGCGGTGCCCGTTCAGCGGGCAGCATCAACGGCGGCGGCGGGGCGTCGCTGTGCGGATAAAAGCGATAGCGCGGCGCAATGCGCGTGCTGTGGGTGGCGACAAAGGGGGCCAGCGCCAGCGGTAACCCTTGCAGTATGCGCGGCGTTGCCGTTCCCTCCGGGGTCACCAGCAGACGACGCAGATTGCCCGCCGTCAGTGCGGCCAGGCAGGCCGTCCACGGTGCATCTTCAGTCGCCGGCGGCAGGCCGAACGCCCGCGCCCGCAGCTGATCCAGCGGCGGCAAGCGCATAAAGTCCTGATTGCCACGCCGCATGTAGTGCTCGCGCTGTGCTGCGCTGAGCGACGGCAGCTGCCGCAGCCAGTTCAGCAGGGCGCTTTCAATCCTTGCGGCTTCCGCCGCGCTGCCCCGGTTGACGCTAAAGATAAACGTCAGCAGCGCGCGTCCTTCGGCGCAGGGCGTATGCTGCAGCCGGACGCCGTCGCAGCAGGCTTCACGGCGCAGCAGCGCCATCAGGCTGCCGGGCGCTTCGTCCTGCAGCAGCGCATCCAGCAGGCGCAGTCCGTCACGGGCGGCGGCGTCCGGCTGGTTAAGCGCAAAGGTTAAGCGTAGCTGCGGCAGTCCCGGCAGACACAGCCGGCGATCGGCTTGCGGGATCAGCCGCGGCGGTTCCGCCTGTAGGACCACATCGCCGCCAGGGAGCGTCGCCGTCAGCCGCTCGGCCAGCTGTCGCAAAGTGTCGAGCGGCAGCGGCGCCTGCAGCCATAGCGTCATGTTGGCAGCGTGGTAATGGCGACGATGGAAATCGCACAGGGCGGCGCGTAACGCCGGCATATCCTCGCCAAACGCCTGACGGTTGCCGATGGTGAAGCGTCGCATGGCGGCGATGCCGTCAAACGCCTGCTGCTGCGCGGCCTCGCACAGCGTATCCGCGTCTTTGCACAACAGACGGTATTCGGCCTCGATCACCTCAACCTCCTGCGCCAGCGCCGGCAGGGCCAGCAGCGGGGCGGCCAGCATGTCGATCAGCCGCGCCAAACCGTCGGCGAAGCGTTCGCCGTCGATTTCAAAAAAGAAGTGGGTTTGCGTTTCGCGGGTGGTGGCGTTGAGGCGGCCGCCGTGGGCGGGCACCCAGTTCATCAGGCGTTGATCGTCGTCAAAGGTGCGACTGCCGCGAAACAGCATATGTTCCAACAGATGCGCCAGCCCCGGCCAGGCCGACGGTTCGTGGTGGCTGCCGGCGTCAATCTGCATCAACGCCGCCGCGCGCGGGGCAGCCGCATCGGCCAGCAGTTTCAGCTGCAGGCCGCTCGCGAGCCGCAGCGTAACCGGGGGCTGGGGCATGGTTAGGCCTGACCTTTGAAGATCAGCTGGGAGTTGGCGCGGTTGCGGAAGCGCAGCTGATCGATGCCGATCTGCGTCTGGTTCGCCGCCTCGCGTGCCGCCAGGATGGTGCCGTGGTGCGCTGATTTCGAACACACCGGGTCAGCATTGCTGGCGTCGCCGGTCAGCATAAACGCCTGGCAGCGGCAGCCGCCGTAATCCTGCTCTTTTTCCGGGCAGGAGCGGCATGGCTCCGGCATCCAGTCATAGCCGCGATAGCGGTTAAAGCCGAATGATTCGTACCAGATGTGCTCCAGGCTGTGCTCCAGCACCGACGGGAATTTCACCGGCAGCTGACGGGCGCTGTGACAGGGTAACGCCATGCCTTCCGGCGTCACGCTGAGGAAAATCGCGCCCCAGCCGCCCATGCAGCCTTTCGGCCGTTCTTCGTAGTAGTCCGGCGTGACGAACAGCAGGTTGGCCAGGTTGCCGCTGTCGGCCATTTTTTCACGATAGCGCTGCACCACCTGTTCTGCATCGGCAATCTGCTCGCGGGTCGGCAGCAGGCCTTCGCGGTTCAATTGCGCCCAGCCGTAAAACTGACAGGTCGCCAGCTCCACGTCGTCGGCCTCCAGCTGAATCGCCAGCTCGATAATACGGTCGATCTGGTCGATGTTATGCCGGTGCAGCACAAAGTTCAGCACCATCGGGTAGCCCAGCGCCTTGACCGCTTTTGCCATCGCCAGCTTTTGCTGGAAGGCTTTCGGGTTACCGGCCAGCGCCGCGTTCAGCGTTTCATCGCTGGCCTGGAAGCTGATCTGGATATGGTCCAGACCGGCGTCGGCGAAAGTCTGCAGCTTTTTCTCCGTCAGCCCGATGCCGGAGGTGATCAGGTTGGTATAGAACCCCAGATCGCGCGCGGCGGCAATCAGCTCCGGCAAATCTTTGCGCACCAGCGGCTCGCCGCCGGAAAAGCCCAGTTGCACGCTGCCCATCGCCCGTGCCTGCCGGAACACCTCAATCCACTGTTCGGTGGTCAGCTCCTGCTCCTGCGCGGCGAAGTCGAGCGGGTTGGAGCAGTAGGGACATTGCAGCGGGCAGCGGTAGGTCAGCTCCGCCAGCAGCCACAGCGGCGGGTTAACCGACGGTTTTACAGCATTCTCAGTCACGGAAAATTACCCATTTTTGCTCGTAGGCGCTCTGGAAAAACTCCAGCACGTCCTGCGCCAGCCCGTCGGCGCCGGGAAAGCGCGCGTTCAGCTGGTCTATGATGCCTTGCAGCGTCGATTTGCCGTCCACCAGTTGCAAAATGGCGGCGGCGCTGTCGTTCAGTTTGGCCATGCCCTCAGGGTACAGAATCACATGGCTCTGCTGCACCTCTTCCCACTGCAGGCGGTAGCCGCGGCGGAACATCGGGGTTTGTTCTGGATTCAGGGTCATTACACCAGCCTCTGGGTATGCCACGCCCGCGCATCGGTCACGGTGTGGTACGGCGCTCGGTTCAGGGTATAGGCCATGGTCATGGCGTCCAGCATGCTCCACAGAATATCCAGTTTAAACTGCAGGATCTCCAGCATACGCTGCTGCTTCTCTACGCTGTCGCAGTACTCCAGCGCCAGCGCCAGGCCGTGCTCTACGTCGCGGTTGGCCTGGCCGAGGCGGCTGCGGAAGTAGTCATAGCCTTCGGCCTCAATCCACTGATAGTGCTGCGGCCAGGTGTCAAGGCGCGCCTGATGGATCTGCGGTGCGAACAGTTCGGTCAGCGAGCTGCAGGCCGCTTCCTGCCAGCAGGCGCGGCGGGCGAAATTGACATAGGCGTCGACGGCGAAGCGCACGCCCGGCAGCACCAGCTCTTCAGACAGCAGAGTCTCGCGCTGCAGGCCCACCGCTTCGCCCAGCCGCAGCCAGGCTTCGATACCGCCTTCGCCGCCGCCGTAGCCGTCGTGGTCGAGAATACGCTGCACCCACTTGCGGCGCACGTCCGGCTGCGGGCAGTTGGCCATAATCGCCGCGTCCTTGATCGGGATGCTGGTCTGGTAATAGAAACGGTTGGCGACCCAGCCCTGGATCTGCTCGCGCGTCGCCTCGCCGTTGTGCATGGCGATATGGTACGGATGATGAATATGGTAATACGCGCCTTTCGCCCGCAGCGCCGCTTCAAATTCGGCCGGGGAAAGGGGATGTTGCTGTGTCATGGCGTTAACCTACAGGTCGATGTTCATACCGTCCCAGCTCACTTCGATGCCGGCCTGCGTCAGGCTGCGACGCTCGGCGGAATCTTCGTCCAGGATCGGATTGGTATTATTAATATGGATCAGGATTTTGCGTTTTGCCGGCAGCGAAGCCAGCAGCGCCGCCAGGCCCTGTTCCTCGGCCAGCGCCAGGTGGCCCATGTCTTTGCCGGTGTTGCGGCCGACGCCGGTGTCCGCCAGCTCATTGTCGCGCCACAGCGTGCCGTCAATCAGCAGGCAGTCGGCGCGCTGCAGCCACGGCAGCAGGGCATCGTCCGGCTCGCCCAGCCCCGGCGCGTACAGCAGGTTGCTGCCGCGTGCGGTATCTTCGATAAACAGGGCGACGTTATGCCCCGGCAGCGGACGGTGGCGATACTGCGAATAGGGCGGTGCATTGCTCAGCAGCGGGATGGCGGTAAAGCGGATGGTCGGGCAGACCGCCGTCTGGAAGCTCTCCAGCGGTTCAACCGGGTGGTGGATCAGCCCGCCGTTCCAGTGCGACAGCATGGTGAACAGCGGGAAGCCGTTGCTGAGATCGTCGTGCACTTCACGGGTGCACCAGACATGATGCGGGCAGCCTTCACGTAAATTGAGTAAACCCGCGCTGTGATCGATCTGGCTGTCGGTCAGGATAATCGAACCGATGCCGGTACCGCGCAACACGTCGGGGTTATTCAATTCAGGCGAAGCCAGCAGTTGATGGCAGATATCGGGGGAGACGTTGCACAGCACCCAGTTTTTACCGTCGTCGCTGATGGCGATGGAGGACTGGGTACGGCGCGACGCCTTGATGGTGTTGTTACGCACGCCCTGACAATTCTTGCAGTTGCAGTTCCACTGAGGGAAACCGCCGCCTGCCGCAGAGCCGAGAACTTTAATCTGCATGTGTGGACCAGATAAGGGAAAACCAAAGAGATGCCCGCACAGGGCGGGCATGACGGGCAATTAACGGTTGGAAATGTACAGCGTCACTTCCAGGCCCAGGCGCAGGTCGACGAATTCAGGTTTAGTCCAGGTGGTCATATGTCGTACTCCTATTTTATAGTCGCGGGCAAAAAGCGCCCATTTAGAAAACCGTTTACATTCGGCCGCTGCGATGTTGAATAAATGTGATGAACTTCGCAACCTTTAAAGGGTAAAAGTTTTTGGCTACGCGCGCCAGTTGACATCAAGCGTTTTTATCCAGTTGCCCCAACAGAGCTTGTCCAGCAGCGGTTGGTCAAAACCCGCCAGCGACAGCGTCTGAATCAGCGTCGGCAGCCCGCTGACGTCTCCCAGCGGCTGCGGCACATTCACACCGTCAAAATCCGAACCGAATCCAACGTGGTCTTCACCAAGTTTAGCGATTAGAAACTCAATATGTTTAACAATTTCGGTCAAATCGGTATTGGCGCTGTCTCGTTTGCCGTCGGCGCGCAAAAATGCGGTGCCGAAGTTGACGCCGACCATGCCGCCGCTGTGCGCGATGGCCTCCAACTGCGCGTCGGTGAGGTTACGCGGCTGCGGGCAGAGCGCATGGGCGTTGGAGTGGGTCGCCACCAACGGCGCATTGCTGAGCGCGGCGGTGTCCCAGAAAGCCTTTTCGTTCATATGCGAGACGTCGATCATGATGTGCCGCCGGTTGCAGGCGGCAATCAGCGCTTTGCCGGCGGAGGTCAGGCCGGGGCCGCTGTCCGGAGAGCCGGGAAACGCGCCGCGTATCCCTTCGCCAAACGCGTTGGGCACATTCCAGAACGGGCCGATGCTGCGTACGCCCAGTTGATAGAAATGATCCAGCTGTGACAGATCGGCGTCCAGCGCGCCGGCGCCCTCAATATGCAGCACCGCGGCGATCCGTCCGTCGGCCCGGCACTGGCGGATATCGTCGGCCGTACGGCAGATGCGCAGCCGTTCCGGCGCCGCCTGCTCCAGCTGATACATAATAGCGATCTGCTGCTCGACGATGGTCAGCGGATCGAAATAGTCCTGCACCTGCGCTTCAGACTGCCCGCGCTGCTGGGCGACATACGCCACCGGCGGGATAAATACCGCAAACAGCCCGCCGGCGAAACCGCCGCGCCGCATACGCGGAAAATCGAGATGGCCGCCCGCCACCTGATGGTAAAAGGCGCCGGCCGGATCGTCGGGGTGGTCAAGCCACAGTTTGAGCAGCAGGTCGTTATGGCCGTCAAATACGGCGTGGGGCGCTGGGGTCGTCATGGTGGTTTCGCTCTGTCGGCAGGTAGGCGTCTATGTTCCCCGATCTGCCGGGACAGGGCAACCGCCGACCTTGCCGAACGGTGGTTTGTGCGGCAAGTCGCTAAAAAATGGCCGCCCCGAAGGACGCAATTTCTTGATTTTTGGTGGCGAGTTAAAGCAGTGCCTGTGTGACACCTGTTTTCCCCATTTTTTACTATCAAAAGTTGTACACCTCGCACAAATAATCTTCCTGCCAGATAGCTCCTATTGATACGTCCCTCTACCCACATTAACATCAGGAAACTTACTGATAGGGAGAGTTATAAATGGATGTTATGGATGCAGGGAAAGCTATTGCATTAGGTATTGCCAGTATTCCACGTGATGCATATTTAGGGTTAGAACGCACGTTGCAGGATCTAAACCTGAGTGATGGACGTAGCTACTATCAGCGCCGTAATCTGGCAGAGGATGCCCGTTTTGCTCGCGGTATGATTAAGATAGCCAAGAACCGCAATCAGATATACGACATAGCCAGAATCATATTAGATGATGTAATTGATAAAGTTCCTGAACCGGTTCTGCGATGGCTGCATAGTGCTGTAACGCAAAAACAGACGGAAGCGGAGAGTAGCTGGGTTATGCAAAACTTAATTGTCACCTACCTTGCGCAACAACTTTGTGAAGGGGTAATGATGAGTGCATTCTTCAAGCTCACGATCCGTACAACCCTTACCGCTGGGGTAGGTTTGATATTAACGCAAGGCTTGCTAGCCAATGCAGCTAATGCATCCCGTGAACTGGTGTTGACTAACCCCGCCCTGTATCGCAAGCTCTACATCAAAGACTTTGATATGCTGTACTTTATGTTTGAAAAGCCGATCGGTAAAATTACCAAGCTCATCCAAACGTATCAAAACAGCCCGGCTCAGTTGCAGGAGTCTGTACGAAACCTAGATTTTAAAGGGTGAGAATATGATTTTCCTCATGCGTTTACTTTTCGGTCTGGTGGGTTCCGTGATGGGAGGTGCTGCACTTCTTAGTTTTGCGTACTTCTACGAGGAACCCGGCAACATGAAGATTATAGCCCCGTTAGGGATTGTTGTTGTTGGCGTCCTGTTGCTTATCGTGATCGACAAGTTTACTCCCAAAAAAGACTGATGCCGAAGAGTGCCCTCTACTGTTCTTCATCGAATGTCATGGTATGAGGGCAGGAATGACCAGCAATAAGTCTATGGTTTGGCCGGTTCCGGGACGATGGAAAGACAGATGATGTGACGTTCACACAGGGCGTTATGCGTGGTGGATTCCGGTTGCATCCAGCGGGGCCGCGTAAGATTTCTGAGGGCTGCATCACCCTGTTCAATCAGCGTGAATTCAATGTGCTCCGGTGGCGTATCCTCAACTCTCCAAAGTTCAAAATCCCCGGCTCAAACCTTTACGCCTACGGTGAGGTCAGAGTGATATGAAACGCATTCTCTTGAGCCTGATAGCCTTTGTGGTGCTGGCTATCGTCCTGATGTTTATTCTGGGGGCTATTATGCCGGATAGTCTGATCCGCTCACTGGCGAGCCTGCTTGATATCCACGATGCGGAGGGAATAACAAACCTGCTTGCAGATGTGACTCTCATAGCGTCTGCGGCGCTCTCTCTGCCGATCGTCTGGATGGGTAACCGCAGGTTCAGATAGGTAAAGAAAAGGGCGCAGAGCGCGCCCTATAACGATAACGTTCATGGCGGGTTGAAATGACTGATCGTCTCCCCACTTTCCCTGCCTAAGCTCTCACAAAAAAATGGCCGCCCCGAAGGGCGGCCATCTGCTGTACTCACACGCGTTAGCGCGTCAGATTACTTGCTTTCGGTGCCGTCTGGCAGGGCATAGGCCACAATGTAGTCGCCCATTTTGGTGCCGAACGAGCCGTGGCCGCCTGCGGCGATCACCACGTACTGCTTACCGTTGACCTGATAGGTCATTGGCGTTGCCTGGCCGCCGGCCGGCAGACGCGCTTCCCACAGTTTATCGCCGTTGCTGACGTTAAACGCACGCAGGTAGTTATCTGCGGTAGCGCCGATAAAGAAGATATTACCCGCGGTGGTCACAGGACCGCCCAGCATTGGCATACCCATTTTAAACGGCAGTGGAACCGGCGAGCTGTCGCGCACGGTGCCGATACGTTTTTTCCACACGATCTTGTTGGTTTTCAGATCGACCGCAGAAATGTAACCCCAGGCCGGCTGTTTGCACGGGAAGCCCAGTGGCGACAGGAACGGGTTCAGAGTTACGCCGTACGGTACGCCGTACTGCGGCTGAATGCCGGACTCGGAGCCGGTGCCGCCTTTGTCATTTTCATCCGGTTCGATCGGGTTGCCCGGACCGCGCGGAATCAACTTGGAGACAAACGGCAGCGCCATCGGGTTGGCGATCGCCACCTGACGGTCGGTATCCACCGACAGGCCGCCCCATTCAAACATCCCCAGGTTGCCCGGGAACACCAACGTGCCTTGCTCGGACGGCGGGGTGAAGGTGCCTTCATAGCGCAGGCTGTGGAACATCACGCGGCAGACCAGCTGATCGTAGATGGTCGCACCCCAGGTGTCCGCACCGGTCAGTTTCTCTTCCGGACGGAAGGTCAGCTCGGAGAACGGCTGCGTCGGTGACAGACGGTCGCCTTTCGCCGGGCCCTGCGGTACCGGACGCTCCGGTGCAGGCACCACCAGTTTGCCGGTGGCGCGGTTCAGCACGAAGATGTTGCCGGTTTTGGTCGGTACGTAAATGACCGGTACTTTCTTGCCGTCTTTATCAGTGATATCCGCCAGCGTCGGCTGGGCAGGGATATCCATGTCCCACAGGTCGTGGTGCACGGTCTGATAAGACCAGGCCAGTTTACCGGTGCTGGCATGCAGAGCCACCAGGCTGCTGGAGTAACGCTCCATTTCCGGCGTACGGTCGCCGCCCCAGATATCCGGGGTAGGAACGCCCATCGGCAGGTAAACCAGATCCAGTTTGGCGTCATAGGCTGCCGGCGCCCAGGAGTTCGGCGAGTTCGGCACGAAGTGGTGTTCGTCGGCAGGGATCTTGTTCGGATCGGCGCTGCCCGGATCGAAGGCCCACAGCAGTTTGCCGCTGTTGACGTCAAAGCCGCGGATTACCCCGGAAGGCTCGCGGTTGGAGTAGTTATCGGTGACCGCACCGGCGATGATGATCACTTTATCGGTGACCACCGGCGGCGAAGTCGGCTCATAACGGCCCGGCGACGCATACGGCATATTGCTCTGCAGGTTCAGCTCGCCGTTGTTGGCAAAGTCCGGGCAGCGTTTGCCGGTTTCCGCATCCAACGCAAACAGACGACCGTCGTTCACCGGCATGATAATACGGCGGGCGCACTGGGCAGCCGGCGTATGATTGGCATCGGCCTGCGCCGCAGCCGGTGTTTCATGATAAGAAACGCCGCGGCAGGTGATGTGCTGGAAGGTCGAGTTGTATTTGAGCTGCGGATCGAACTGCCACTTCTGTTTACCGGTAGCGGCGTCCAGCGCGAACAGTTTCTGGTGCGCGGTGCACAGATACAGCGTGTCGCGGATTTTAATCGGCGTCACTTCGTTGGTGATCTCACCCGGGTCGTTCTCGGTTTTCAGATCGCCGGTGCGGAAGGTCCAGGCTTCTTTCAGCTGAGAGACGTTTTTGTCGTTGATCTGCTTCAGCGGCGAGTAGCGGGTACCTTCCTGAGTACGGCCGTAGGCCGGCCAGTCAGCGCCGTCAGCCTGCGCGGCCTGATCGACCACCGCCTGTGTCTGCGCCGGGTCCAGCGTGCCGTGGATCTCCTGCGGGTCGTTGAACACCGCATAGACCAGCACCACCACGGTCAGCACCAGCACCGCGCTCAGCGCGCCGTAGGCCAGTTTGCCGCCGGCAACCAGTTTGCGGTAAATGAACGGCAGCACCATCCACAGACCGAAGAAGAAGGTGACGTCGAGACGCGGCGTCAGCGCCCAGAAATCAGGGCCGACTTCCCACAGCGCCCAGATCACCGTGCCCAACAGGAACAGGGCGTACAACAGTAAAGCAGTAGCACGACGACGATACAGCAGCCATGCGGTTATTAACATTACCAGACCGGCGACGATGTAATAGAACGAGCCGCCAAGTTTGGTCAACCATATCCCGCCGACTAACAGATATACGCCGCTTAACGCAGCGAACAGTGCTGTTAATAGGATCAGGATGGATGAGGGGTGTTTTTTTTCCATAGAATTAACCACCGTGAATTAAAAAAGCTTCATTTTGAGAATAAGCCAAATCTCAAAAAGCATTCTGTTTTTTTGTTTCACCGGGCCGAAAATAGCGTTCGGCCGGTCGCTTTATTGACCCTGGAATCAATAAAGATGCGCAAGTATGAGACTTATTTCACAGATATGGTAGAGCTTTAATGGTAAGACGCACGTTTTTTCACCGCCGCAACACCGGCTGGAGAGCGCCTCAGGCCAGTAATCATGCGGCCTGAGGCGGGAAGCGCGGCCGATGAACAATTAATGCGTCACCCGTCACAGAGCGATAGCGCATGGTTTATTAATCATCAAATATCGTACGTTATTTATGGCTATTCACGCGCCGGTGAAATATACCCTTAATTTTATTGCCACAATATATCGGGGGCAGGATGATTCTAAATTTGATTACCCCTGATTTTTTCGTTGTTTTTTTTCGCGTTTTTTTCGTCCTGCGCGCCCGCACGTTCCATCATCTTTACTAATCTATTACAGGCGCGGTCGCATGTTGGCGGCTGCGCATACCTTTGGATGCGTTTAGGAGACGGAAATGACTATCCACCATAATACCTCGGGAAAATCGACGCTTGCCGTGGCGCTGTATGAACTGCTGAACCCGATTCCGCTCGGATTCTTTGTTGCCGCCTGGGTCTTTGACATTATTTACCTGAAAACTTTTGTACTGATGTGGACCCACGCCGCCAGCTGGCTGATCGCCATCGGGCTGGTGATCGCCATTATTCCACGGCTGATTAATCTGGTGCAGGTCTGGTTCAGCGGCAGCGCGCGTGAGAGCGGGGCGAAACTGCACTTCTGGCTGAACCTGCTGGCCATCCTGCTGGCAATCGTCAACGCCTTTATTCACAGCCGCGACGCCTACGCGGTGGTGCCGTTGGGCGTCACGCTCTCGACCCTGGTGGTGATCCTGCTGCTGCTGGGCAATGTGCAATTTGCGTTACGTCAACGTGCCGCTTAAGGAGAAGCCGACCATGAAAAAACTCAATACCGTCCTGACCGCCGCCGTCCTCAGCGCCCTGCTGGCGGGGTGCGACAACGGCTCACAGCTGGATCCGCAAAAGCAGATAGGCCCGGACCCGGAGCTGCCGCAGGCGAAAAACTTCCTGATGCCGCCGATGCAGGTGCCGGAAGGCACCGCCTGGAAACAGGGCGAGATGCCCAAGGTGGCCGAAGGGCTGAAAATTGAAAAAATCGCCGAGGGTCTGATGCACCCGCGCCAGGTTTACGTGCTGCCGAATAACGATATTCTGGTGGCCGAATCCAACGGGCCGGCCAAGCCCACCACGCGGCCGAAGCAGCTGATTATGGGCATCGTGCAGAAATCTTCCGGCAAGGGCGGCGCGGGCGGCAACCGCATTACGCTGCTGCGCAACGTTGACGGCCAGTGGCAGAAACACACCTTTATCGAAAATCTACGCTCGCCGTTCGGCATTCAGCTGATCGGCAACACGCTGTGGGTGGCCAATGCCGACAGCCTGGTGAAATTCCCTTACCAGGAGGGGCAAACCGAGATCCGCGAGCCGGGGGTTGAAGTGACCGAACTGCCGGGCGGCCCGCTCAATCACCACTGGACCAAAGCGCTGCTCGCCAGCCCGGACGGCAGCAAGCTGTATGTCGGGGTCGGCTCCAACAGCAATATCACGGAAAACGGCATCGGCGCGGAGTATCGCCGCGCGGCGGTGCTGGAAGTGGACGCCGACAGCGGCGCCAGCCGTATTTATGCCGGCGGTCTGCGCAACCCGACCGGGCTGCAGTGGGAGCCGCAAAGCGGCAAGCTGTGGGCGATCGTCAACGAACGTGATGAAATCGGTTCCGATCTGGTGCCGGACTATATGACCTCGGTGCAGGAGAACGGCTTCTACGGCTGGCCGTACAGCTATTTCGGCCAGCATGTGGACAGCCGCGTACAGCCGCCGCGGCCGGATCTGGTGGAAAAGGCGATCAAGCCCGACTATGCGCTCAGCTCACACGTCGCGCCGCTGGGGCTGCTGTTCTACACCGGCGACAATATGCCGCAGTACCGCGGCGGGGCGTTTATCAGCGAGCACGGCAGTTGGAACCGCACGCCGCTCAACGGCTACCGGGTGGTGTGGGTGAAGTTTGAAAACGGCAAGCCGGTCGGCAAGCCGCAGCCGGTGGTGACCGGATTCCTGACCGACGACCAGAAGCAGGTGCGCGGCCTGCCGGTCGGCCTGGCGATGGATAAGCAGGGCGGCGTGGTGATTGCCGATGACGCTGGCGACAGCGTCTGGCGCATCAGCGCCGCGCAATAACGCGTTAACCCGGGTCTGGCGCGACGGCCAGACCCGTTATCTTGCCTGCGCCGTCCGGCAACATCAGCCGGACGGCGTTTTTCATCCTCAGCCGTCGCTGGACAGGGCGCTGAGGCGCAGACGCTTGCGGCGCTGGTGCCGATACAGGTGATCCATAATCTCGGCCCGCGACTCAATCGCCGGCGGCGAGCCTTCCAGCGGCTGACAGGCGCTCTCTTTACTCATCCGTACCGCAATCAGCCCCACCAACGCGCCGAACATCAGATAGCCGGCGGGCGCCAGCGGGTTGTCGGTGACGTTGACCAGCCAGGCGCTGAGCAGCGGCGCGGTGCCGCCGAACAGCGACGTGGAGAGGTTATAGGCGATCGCCAGCCCGCCATAGCGCACCGCGGTGGGGAACAGCGCCGGCAGCGTAGAGGCCACGGTGCTGAGAAAGCAGGTCAGCAGCAGCCCCATCACCAGCATGCCGATAAAGGTCAGCGCCAGGTTTTTGCTGCCCAGCGCGTAAAAGCAGGGCAGCGTCAGTAGCAGAAAACCGACGCAGCCGAGGGTCCACAGCGGCTTGCGGCCGATCTTGTCGGACAGCGCGCCCATAAACGGCAGCACCACCATCATACACAGCATGGCCGCCACCACGATGGTCAGCCCCTCCAGCTCGCTCAGCCCCAGCACCACGTTCAGATAGCCGGGCATCCAGGTCAGCAGCATATAGTCGGCAAGATTGAGGATAAACACCATGCCGATGCACAGCAGGAAGGCGCGCAGGTGATGGGTGACAATCTCCCGCCACTGCTGGCGCAGCCCCGGCGGCGGCGCGCTGTTTTCCATATGTTTGGCGAAGGCCGGGGTCTCTTCCAACCGCAGACGCAGCCAGACGCCGATCAGCCCCAGCGGGCCGCCTATAAGAAACGGCACCCGCCAGCCCCATTCACGCATCGCTTCATTGCCCAGCAGCAGGGTCATGGCGGTGACCAGCGCGGCGGAGAAGATCAGCCCCAGCAGGGTGCCGACCTCCAGCCAGCTGCCCAGCCGGCCGCGCTTTCTGTCCGGCGCATATTCGGCAATAAAGGTGGCGGCGCCGCCGTATTCGCCGCCGGTGGAAAAACCCTGTACGCCGCGCGCCACGATCAGCAGCGCCGGCGCCCACAGGCCGATGCTGGCGTAGCTCGGGATCAGGCCGATGGCGAAGGTGCCGAGCGCCATCATGATCATGGTCAGCGCCAGCACCCGTTTGCGGCCGATACGGTCGCCGAGCGGGCCGAAAAACATGCCGCCGAGCGGGCGGATCAGAAAGGCGACGGCAAAGGCGGCATAGGTGGAGAGCAGTTGGGCCCCGGGGCTGATCTCCGGAAAGAAGACCATCCCCAGGGTCACGGCCAGATAGCCGTAGATGCCGAAGTCGAACCACTCCATGGCATTGCCCAGTGAGGCCGCCGCCACGGCGCGTTTCACCAGGGATTTGTCGATGATGGTGACATCGGGGACGGCGTCAGCATGATGTTGTGATGCAGGTGATGTGTTGCTATTCATTATTTTTCTCCATGATTAATCTGGAGAGCGGGGCGGCGGGAACGAAGCGCCGCCCACGGCATTACCCATATTCCCTGCGTTTATACCTCTATGTCGCCTTCACGGCGCAGGCTTTGCAGCGCCGCGACGGACTTTACGTTTTTGGTGACGATATAGGTAAAATAGCGTTCGATGCCCAGGTCGGAATCCAGCCAGCTGTCAATCAGACGCTGATACTCGTCGATAGACAGCGTTTCGAATTTGGCCCAGTAATCCACGCCGCCGCCCACTGCCACACATTCGGTCAGTTCTGGCGTATTGAGCACGCGTTTTTCAAAACGGGCAAAGCTCTCTGCGTTATGTTGTTTAAGCTCGATCGATACCCAAATCGGCAGGCGCTTCATCAGCACCCGGGCGTTGAGCCTGGCGTAATATCCTTCGATCAGTCCGGCCTGCTCCAGGCGTTTTACCCGCTCCCAGCAGGGGCTGACGGACAGGTTTATCGACTCCGCCAGCCGCGACTTGGTAATGCGGCCGTCTTTACTCAGAATGTCGAGGATCTTCAGGTCATAGCGATCGAGTTTCATACGGTAATTACATCCTTAATGGCGACCGGCGCGCCGGGGCCGTTAATCGCTATGGCGATACGATCTCCCGGGCAATAACGGCCAGCGTGTCCCCCATCGCAACCTGTGCCGGAAAGCGCCGCGCCAGCACAATGCCGTCGCGCAACGCCCGGTACTCCACCGGCGGCTGGCCGCTGCGGGAAGGGTCATAAACGCGGGCCAACAGTTCACCCGCGTTTACGCGCTGGCCCAGTGGGCAGAGAAATTCCAGAATGCCGCAGTGCTCGCTTTGTACATAGCAGGATGCATCCGGCATATCAAGCAGCTGCGTTTCTCCCTCCCAGGGCTGCGGCGTCTCCGCCAGCACGCCGTGATGGGCCAGAAAGTTGCGCACGCCGCGTTCCGCCAACTGCTGGCGCTGCGGCGTGGTGGTGCCGCCGCCGCCCAGCTCGGTGGTGACAAATCCCTTACCCTGGCTCTCCACCACCGTGTCGTACAGCTGGCTGGCGTCCAGCTCATACATCATCACGGTCAGCGGCGCGCCGAAGGCCTGCGCGGCGGCCAGGTTATCGGCCTGCTGACGCTCGTCATCCAGCGCGTGCAGCGCGGCGAAGGGCATGATTTCCAGCGTGTGGCCGCCGGAGTGCAGATCCAGCGCCACGTCGCACATCGGCACCAGCACCCGGGTAAAATAGTCGGCAATCTGCGCGGTGACGCCGCCGTCCGGCGCGCCGGGAAAGCTGCGGTTGAGATTGCCGCCGTCGATGGGAGACGTGCGCTTACCGGCCTGTACCGCCGGCGCGTTCATCATCGGAATGATGATTACCCGCCCTTGAACCTCGTCGGCCTGCAGCGTGTTGGCCAGTTTCAGCAGGGCGATAATGCCCTCGTACTCATCGCCGTGGTTGCCGGCGGTCAGCAGCGCCGTCGGCCCCGGCGCGCCGTTGATCACCGTCACCGGGATCATCACCGCGCCCCAGGCGGAGTTGTCGTGGGACCAGGGCAGCTTCAGGAAGCCGTGCTGCACGCCGGGCTGGCCGAAATCCACCCCGGCATACACGGGGCTGGGCTTTTCATGACTCATGCTGTTGGCTCCTTATTTGACGAACAGACGTCGTGGGTAGTCGCACAGGACGTCGGCGCCCTGTGCGGTGATAACGATGCTTTCGGTGATCTCCAGCCCCCAGTCATCCATCCACAGACCGGGCATAAAGTGGAAAGTCATGCCCGGCTGCAGCGGCGTTTCGTCGCTGGCGCGCAGGCTCATGGTGCGTTCGCCCCAGTCCGGCGGGTAGCTGATGCCGATGGGGTAGCCGCAGCGTGCGCCGCCGCGATCGATGCCGGCACGACGCATGGCGCCTTCCAGCGCCCGGGCGACATCGCCGCAGGTGTTGCCCGGACGGGCGGCGGCCAGCCCCAGCTCAATGCCGGACAGCAGCGCCTCTTCACCGCGCCGGAAGTGATCCGGCACGTCGCCGAGGAAAATGGTGCGCGACAGCGGCGCGTGGTAGTGACGGTAGCAGCCGGCGATCTCAAAGAAGGTGCCTTCCCCGCGGCGGAACGGCCGGTCATCCCAGGTGAGATGCGGCGCGGCCGCGTCGGCGCCGCCCGGCAACAGCGGCACTATCGCGGCGTAATCGCCGCCGAAACGCACGCCGTCGTCGTCCACCCAGCCTTCGATGGCGCAGCGCTGGATCTCCGCCACCAACATGTTTTTCGGCAGACCCGGCTCCACCATCTGGTAAATGCGCTCATGCATCCTGCCGACGATGCGCGCGGCGATACGCATATACGCCAGCTCGCGCGGCGACTTGACCGCCCGGCACCAGTTCACCAAGGCGGTGGCGTCGATAAATTCCTGCTGCGGGCAGTTCAGCTGCAGGTTCAGAAAGGCCAGGGCGGAGAAGTAGTAGTTATCCATTTCCACGCCGATGCGCGCCTGACTCCAGCCGAACAGCGGCAGCACTTCCTGAGCCAGGGCGCGCATCGGATGTTCGTCCGGATTCTGCACCAGCCGCTCCGGGTAACCGATAATCCGCTCGTCGGCCATCCAGCAGGTGCGCAGCGCGCCGTTGCTGTCCTGCTGGCGGCCGAACCACACCGGTTCATCTTCCAACCCCAGCAGCACGCACTGATGCACGTAAAAAGACCAACCGTCGTAACCGGTCAGCCAGGCCATATTGGAAGGGTCGCTGACCACCAACAGCTCGATGCCTTGCTGCACCATGGCGGCGCGGGTTTTGGCGATCCGCTGGTCGTACTCTTCGCGTGTGAAGGGCAAAGTTTTCGTCAACATGCTGTTTTATCACTCATCGCAAGCGTGAAAGCCCTGACCGGCGGGGAAACGCCGGCCTGTTTACCCTGTACCCAGGGCGCGGGGTTACTGCGACTGCTCCAACTGCTCCAACTGCTCCAACTGCGCCAGCGCAAAGGCGGCGATGGCGCTGTCCTGCACCCCGGTGCCACTCAGGCAGCACAGGGTGATGTCTTGCGGCGTAAGGCGCAGCGGCGTGCCGCCGGCAACTAATGCGCCCAGTTCGTACACCGTGAAGGGCGGCGTCTGCCCGTTAAACGCTTTCAGCTCGCCGTTGTGCTCGCTCTGGCTGCGCAGATCGCAGACGACGTGGTCGGCATGCAGCAGGGCGCTGATATCAATCTCCCGCTTGTCCGGGCTGTCGGATCCCATGGCGGTGACGTGTACGCCGGGAGGCAGGTGCTCGGCAAACAGCAGCGGCTCGCGGGACGGCGTGGTGGTGACGATAATGTCCGCCCCGGCGCAGGCGGCGCCGCTCTCCGGGTATCCCGTCGCCTGTAGCCCGGCATCCGACAGTTCCCGGGCCAACCGCTGCGCCGCCTCCGTGCGCCGCGCCCAGATTGATACCTGTTCGACCGGAAACAGCAGACGCAGGGCGGCCAGCTGCAGCCGCGCCTGTTCGCCGGCGCCAATCAGCGTGATGCGCCGGCTCTCCGGCCGGGCAAGATATTTGGCCGCCAGCAGCCCGGCCAGCGCGGTACGCACGGCGGTGAGGTAGCCCTCATCCAGCAGCAGCGCCCGTGGGACGCCGGTTTCGGCGCTCAGCACCACCATCAGCCCGTTAAGGCTGGGCAACCCGCGCCGGGGATTATCAAAAAATCCGGGGCTGATTTTGATGGCGAAACTGTCGCTGCCGCGGATCCAGGCGGTTTTGACGTCCACTTCGCCGTTGACCTCCGGCAGCGCCATCGAAAGGATCGGCGGCTGCACCACGTTGCCCGTGCCGAGGGCGCGGAATCCTGCCTCAACCGCCGCCAGCGCGGCGGCATCCAGCCGCACCGCGGCGCTAATCTGCTGTCGGTTATAGATCTGCATCCTGTGCCTGCTCCTGTCTGGCCCGATCGAAGGTTTCCAGCGCGACGTTGTTGCCGCTCAGCACCAACGCCACCTCCTTGCCTGCGATCGGGATACGGTGGTGTTCTATCGCCGCCAGCCCGACGGCCGCGGCCCCTTCCAGCAACATCTTCTCCTGCTCCAGCAGGGTGACCATCGCCCGGGCGATGGCCGTCTCCGGCACCTGATAGTGGCTGTCCATTGTCGCGCGTACCAGCGCCAGGGTGTGGCGGTTATCAAGCCCGATACCGCCGCCCAGCGAGTCGGCCAGGCTCGGCGTCTCCGGCACGCTGACCGGTTTCCCCGCCTGCAGGCTGTGCCACATGGCGGCCCCGTCGCTGAGGCTGACGCCGACCACCTCGGTGCGCGGACTCAGCTGCTTCATCACCAGACCGATGCCGCCCAGCAGCCCGCCGCCGGACAGGCCCGCGAACACCATATCGAGCTGCGGCCGCGCCTCGAGGATCTCCAGCGCCAGCGTGCCCTGACCGGCGATAATCAGCGGGTGGTCGAAGGGCGGAATCGCCACCTGGCCGCGGCTCGTCACCCGTTCATCCACCGTCTCAAACGCCTCATCCTGGCTGTCGCCGCAGCGGCAGACCTCGGCGCCCAATGCCTCAATGGCCGCTACCTTATTGGCCGGCACCAGCGAGGAGAGGCAGACGGTAGCCGGAATGCCCAGTTCCCGGGCGGCCCAGGCCACCGCCCGGCCGTGGTTGCCGGTGGAGGCGGTAATCACGCCGGCCTGCAGCCGCTGCGGCCCGTATTGCTCCAGCAGGGCGGCGATCATGTTGCTGGCGCCGCGCAGTTTAAACGCGCCGGTAGGCTGCAGATTTTCCAGCTTGAGCCAGACCTTGGCGTCATAGCGCTGCGACAGGTACGGCGAATAGCGCAGCGGCGTGTTATCCGCCTGAGCGCGGATGCGCCGGCGCGCCTGCCAGACATCAGCCAGCGTAACGCCGCCGGGAAGTTCAGGATTCATCGTTGTTCCTTCTGTCAGCGTAGCTGGCCGGCGGAGCCAAGCTCATCGGCCACGCGGTTCACCGCCCGCAGGGCGCGGTCGACCAGTTCATCCACCTCGGCGCGGTTGATCACCAGCGGCGGCGCAAAGCCGAGGATATCCCCCTGCGGCATGGCGCGGGCGATCAGTCCGTTGTCCAGCGCCGCTGCCGACACGCGCGGCCCTACTTTCAGCGCCGGATCGAACGGCCGGCAGCGGGTTTTGTCGCCGGAGAATTCAATTGCCGCCATCAGCCCGACGCCGCGCACCTCACCGACCAGCGGATGATCGGCAAAACTGTCGTGCAGGCGCTGCTGGAAGTACGCGCCGGTGTCGGCGGCGTTCTGCACCAGGTTTTCCCGCTCGATAATCTGCAGATTCGCCAGCGCCGCCGCCGCCCCCAGCGGGTGGCCGGAATAGGTCCAGCCGTGACCGATCGGACCGTATTCGCCGGCGCCTTGCTCCAGCACGCGCCACACCTTGTCGCCGACGATCACGCCGGACAGCGGCTGATAGGCGCTGGTCAGCCCCTTGGCGATGGTGATCAGATCCGGGCGCATACCGTAGGTATGGGAGCCGAACTCACTGCCGGTACGGCCGAAGCCGCAGACCACTTCATCGGCAATCAGCAGGACGTCGTACTTATCCAGCACCGCCTGTATCGCCGGCCAGTAGCCCTCCGGCGGCGGCACGATACCGCCGGTGCCCAGTACCGGTTCGCCGATGAACGCCGCCACGCTGTCCGGCCCCGCCGCCAGGATCATTGCCTCCAGCCGCTCGGCGCAGTGCTGCGAGAACGCCAGTTCGCTGACGCCCGCCAGCTCCGGCGCCCGTTGGTAGTAGTAGGGGGCGTCGGTATGCAATATGCCGTCAATCGGCAGGTCGAAATGGTCGTGGAACGACGCCAGCCCGGTCAGGGATCCGGCGGCGATGCTGGAACCGTGGTAGCCGCGCAGGCGTGAGATGATTTTCTTCTTCTGCGGCCGACCGAGAATGTTGTTGTAGTAACGCACCAGTTTGATCTGGGTTTCGTTGGCGTCGGAGCCGGACATACCGTAATAGACTTTGGACATGTTCATCCCGGCTTTGGCGATGATCTTTTCCGACAGCGCCACCAGAGGCTCGTTGGTATGGCCGACATAGGTGTGGTAGTAGGCCAGCTCTTTGGCCTGACGATAGATGGCTTCGGCCATCTCTTCACGGCCGTAGCCGATATTGACGCAGTACAGGCCGGCAAACCCGTCGATAAACTGATTACCGTCGGCATCGTGCACCATAATACCGCTGCCGCCGGTCATCACCCGGCCAGGCAGTTCGCCGTGCGCATAGTCGCGCAGATGGGTGGAGGCGTGAAACGTCACCTGACGATCGCGGGAAATCAAGTCGTTGCGCTGTTCCATGATCATTCTCCTGTTACTGAGGGCAGAGTGGGTTCGCCTGACAAACCGCCAAGGCAGAAGTAGCGGGTGGTGAGATATTCATCGATGCCGGTGCGGCCGCCTTCGCGCCCCAGGCCGGACTGTTTGACGCCGCCGAAGGGCACGGTAGGGCCGGTCATTTTGACGCTGTTCACCGCCACCATGCCGTACTCCAGCTCGCGGATGTAGCGCCAGACCCGGCGCTGATCGCGGGTCCAGAGGTAGGCCGCCAGCCCGTATTCGGTGGCGTTGGCCTGAGCGATCGCCTCATCATCCTGCTGCCAGGCGGCGACGGTGGCGATAGGGGCAAAGCTCTCCTCCTGCCAGACCCGCATCGCCGGCGTCACTCCGGCCAACAGGGTGGGCATAAAGTAGTTGGCGCCCGGCGCCTGACGCTGATCGCCGTGGATCAGGCGCGCGCCGCGGGACAGGGCGTCATCCACCAGGGCCTGCGCCTTCTCGACCGCCTCACGGTGGATCAGCGGGCCGATATCGCTGTCCGGGCTGTCGCCGGGGCCGACTTTCAGTTCGCGCAGCCGTGCGGTAAACGCCTCAATAAACGCGTCGTGGATCTGCTGATGCACCATAATGCGGTTGGCGGCCAGGCAGTCCTGACCGCTGGTCTGGAAGCGGGCGGCGATGGCCGCCGTCGCCGCTTCATCGATATCCACGTCCGGCGCCACCACGAACGGCGCGTTGCCGCCCAGTTCCAGCGACACGCGCTTCACGCTGCCGGCGCACTGGGCCAGCAACAGCTTGCCCACCCGGGTGGAGCCGGTAAACGACAGGGCGCGCACGCGCGGTTCTTCACACAGCTGGGCGCAGACCGCCGGCGGATCGCCGGTAATAACGTTAAACACGCCGTTCGGCAGCCCGGCGCGTTCCGCCAGCTCGGCCAGCGCCAGCGCGGAAAAGGGCGTTTCATTGGCGGGTTTGACCAGCACGCTGCAGCCGGCGGCCAGCGCCGCGGCCGCTTTGCGGGTGATCATCGCCAGCGGAAAGTTCCAGGGAGTAATTAATGCGCAGACGCCCACCGGCTGTTTCAGCGTGCCGGGCAGGGTGCCGTCGATTTGTACGGCGAGCGTTTCACCGTTGATCCGCACCGCCTCTTCGGCAAACCAGCGGATAAAACTGGCGGCGTACTCCACTTCGCCTTCGGCCTCGCGGCGCGGTTTGCCCTGTTCATTCACCAGCAGGGTGGCCAGATCGTCGCGGTGCGCCAGCAACTGTTGATACCAGGCCATCAGCAATGCCGCGCGCCGGTCGGTACGCACCTGACGCCAGCGACTGAAGGCCTGTTCGGCGGCATCCACTGCCCGTTCGATCTGCGCCGGCTCCAGCAGCGGGATATGCCCCAGCAGGCTGTTATCGGCCGGGTTATACACCGGCCATTCAGCGCCGGACTCACTGTGGCACCACTCGCCGTTAATCCAGGCGAAATGACGAAACAGACGGGGATCCTCTAACTTCATCTGCGTTCTCCTTAGCGCCGAATAGACGCGGCGCTTAGTCTGCTCCCCCGTCAAGATTACCGGGGGAAAGGCACATGGGATGCTTTGAAGATAAGAGAAAGTGTGAATAAATAATTTCTGTTTCAGCGTCGTAATTATTGGTTTTTTTCTGTTGTTATTGCAATAGACGCTAAATCAACGCCGCGCAACAGGCACCAAGGAAATAAATATGACCACATTGTTTTTATTTATTACGCCACCGGTGAAACGGTATGCCGCGAGCCAAACAGAATGCTGGACACGCCCGCAGATGGCGGAATGATTGTCTGAAGAAATGGCATAATCCGCTGGTAAATACGTGATCCACAGGAACACCGTTAACGTCGGGGATTATCATAGGTGTTTGATTATAATGGGGTGCCGAGTAGGTTTCGGGCAAAATTCCCCGCACATCCGGGACACCGTCGGCCAGTGCCGCCGCATAGGGCAATAAGCCAAAGTTATTTTTCGTGATATGGCTCATAAATTTAAACTGACACGAGCAGGTTATTAATGATGACGGAGTTCACAGAAATGATGCTTACCGTAAGCGGCTGCAAGATTAATAACAGAAAGACGCAGCAATAATAACGGCAGAATAGTTTTTATGATGCGGCGCTTGAATGATAAGGAATCGCTATGGCGCATATTTCATCCGCCGGAAAAGTATTAATGCCCCCCGAGAAAGGAGGGCTGAAAAGTATCGCTTATTGATCCCAGCGGGCGCGTTGCATATCGATAACAAAACGATATTTCACGTCGCCCTGCAGCATGCGGCTAAACGCGGTTTCTACCTCGCCGGCATCAATCAGCTCTACGTCGGCGGTGATATTGTGCTGGCCGCAGAAGTCGAGCATCGCCTGCGTTTCCGCAATGCTGCCGATCGAGGTGCCGGTAATGCTCAGGCGACGGAACACCATCGGCGTCACGTCCGTCGGCGGGTGCGGGCTGTCCGGAATGCCGACCAGCACCAGATGGCCGTTGGTCTTCAGGCAGGCCAGGTAAGGATCAAGCTGATGCGGCGCGGCAACGCAGTCGAGAATAATGTCCAGACTGTGTTGCTGGGCGGCCATCTGCTGTGCATCCTTGGATACCACCACCTGGCTGGCGCCCAGACGGCGCGCATCGGCGCCTTTTTCCGGCGAGGTGGTGAACAGCGTCACCTCCGCCCCCAGTGCGCTGGCCAGCTTCACCGCCATATGGCCCAGCCCGCCCAGGCCGATCACGCCGACCTTATCGCCCGGCTGCAGTTTCAGGTGCTGCAGCGGCGACCAGACGGTCACGCCGGCGCACAGCAGCGGCGCTACCGCGTGCAGCGGCAGGTTCTGCGGCACCGATACCACAAAATGCTGGTCTACCACGATCTGCTCGGCATAGCCGCCGGTCGTCAGCCGGCCAGTATATCTGTCGGTGCCGTTATAGGTTGGCACAAAGCCCGTCTCGCAGTACTGCTCCTCCTGCTGGCGGCAGAAATGGCAGTCGCCGCAGGAATCCACCATCACGCCGACGCCCACCAGATCGCCCGGCTGAAAGCGCGTTACCGCCGCGCCGGTGGCCCGCACCCGGCCGACAATCTCATGGCCCGGCACCAGCGGATAGTTGCTGACACCCCATTCGTTGCGCGCCATATGCAGATCGGAATGGCATACCCCGCAATACAGGATCTCAATGCTGACGTCTTCCGGCTGTACATCACGCAGCGTAATCTGGGCGGGGGCCAAAGGGCGGTCGGCATGGCTGGCCGCGATAGCGTTAATTTTCATCGTTTCACCTTTCGTTATCGGCATCTGTCCGCAGCGGTACGGACAAACTTGCGTTGAGGGCGGCAGACTATAGACAAAAGGTTCCTTTATTGATAGTAGTCACCATTTGGTAACCATGATGTTCAGGAGTCTCCGATGCCGGATTGGATCGATGGGAAAGTCTATTTTTATGCCGACTCGGCGCCGCGCCGGCTGATGTCGCTGTTTGCCGTCAAGTGGAGCACCATGGTGCTGCATGCGCTGTGGCACTGGCCGCAGCCGGGCGCGCGCACCGGTGAACTGCAGCGCAGCCTGCAGGGCATTTCCAAGAAGATGCTGTTTCAGACATTGCGTGAACTGGAGCTGCGCGGGTTGATTGAGCGTAAGGTGTATCAGGTAGTGCCGCCGAAGGTGGAATATTCGCTGACCCCGCTGGGGTGCACGCTGGCGCAGCCGATTGAGCAGATGTATCAGTGGGGGCTGGATAATCAGGCGGCGCTGGATGAGATGGAGCAAAATCTGGCGCGCAACGGCCAGAACGCCGGCGCAGAGCCGTAAGGCGATAAAAAAAGCCGATAACCTGGGTTATCGGCTTGTTGTCTGTCGGCAGGGCGCTTAGGCGTTTGCCAGCCCCTGTGCGGCGCTGTCTACCAGATCCAGCAGGCGCTTGACGTCGTCCAGCGTTACCGTCGGGTTCAGCAGCGTCAGCTTCAGGCAGGTGACGCCGTTAAATTCGGTCACACCAACGTTGGCCTGACCGGATTCCAGCAGGTTATCGCCGATACGCTGATTCAGCAGCGCCACCGCGGCGTCGTCCGCCAGCTGTGCCGGACGTGAACGGAACAGTACGCTGGCCAGCTGCGGCTGCATCACCAGTTCCAGCGTCGGCTGCGCGTTGACGTATTCCGCCACCTGCTGCGACAGGGTAATACCGTGATCGATAATCTCGGCGTACTGTTGCTGCCCCAGCGCTTCCAGCCCCATCCACAGTTTCAATGCGTCAAAACGGCGGGTGGTCTGCAGCGATTTGGACACCAGGTTCGGCACGCCCTGCGCTTCGTCAAACTCGGAGTTCAGGTAAGCCGCCTGATAGCGCATCAGCTCATAGTGGCGCGCCTCTTTCAGCAGGAACGCGCCGCAGCTGATGGTCTGGAAGAACTGCTTGTGGAAGTCCAGGGTGATGGAGTCCACCAGTTCAATACCGTCCAGATAGTGGCGGTACTGCTCGGACAGCAGCAGCGCGCCGCCCCAGGCGGCATCCACATGCAGCCAGATCTGGTGCTGCGCCGCAATCTGTGCGATATCACGCAGCGGGTCGATCGCGCCGGCGTCGGTGGTGCCGGCGGTGGCGACAATCGCCATAATCTGTTCGCCGTTGGCATGCGCCTGAGCCACTTTTTCCGCCAGATCGTTCAGATCCATCCGCGCGCGCTCGTCGGTTTTCACCTGCGTCACGCACTGATAGCCGAAGCCCAGCAGCGCCATGTTCTTCTGCACCGAGAAGTGGGCATTGGCAGAGCAGAACACTTTGATTTTACGCAGATCGCCGATCAGGCCGTCCTGCTGCACCGAGTGTCCCTGACGGGCGAAGAAGGCATCGCGCGCCAGCATCAGCCCCATCAGGTTGCTCTGGGTGCCGCCGCTGGTGAACACGCCGGCGTCGCCAGGCTGGTAACCCACGCGTTCACGCAGCCATTCGACCAGCTTCATCTCGATGATGGTGGCGGAAGGGCTCTGATCCCAGGAGTCCATGCTCTGGTTGGTGGCGTTAATCAGTACCTCGGCGGCCTGGCTGACCACCAGGCTCGGGCAGTGCAGGTGCGCCACGCACTGCGGATGGTGTACCGCCAGGCTGTCCTGCAGGAAGTATTCAACCGCACGTTCAATCGCCGCCTGGTTGCCCAGGCCCTGCGGATTGAAGTCCAGCTGAATGCGCTCGCGCAGTTCGGCCACGGTTTTACCCTGATACATCTCAGGCTGCTGCAGCCACTGTGCCACCGCCTCGCTGCTCTGGGCGATCGCCTGCTGGTAGGCTTCAATGCTTTGCGCTGAGCCGGCCAGGATCGGGTTTGACTTGGACATTGCGTTCAACTCCACTCAGACAGGCTTAACGCCCGCGCTCAACAGAGCGTTTTCAAATTTATCCAGGAATACGCCCAGCTCTTCATTGCTGATCAGCAGGGAAGGCAACAGACGCAGCACGCTGCCGTGACGGCCGCCGCGTTCCAGAATCAGGCCGCCTTCAAAGCATTTTTTCTGCAGCAGCGCGGACAGCTCGCCATCGGCAGGGTAGCTGCCCATATGATCCGGCGCTTCGTGCGGTTTGACGATCTCGATGCCGAGCATCAGACCCAGGCCGCGTACGTGGCCAATCACCGGGTAACGCTGCTGCAGTTCGGCCAACTTGCCTTTCAGCCATTCGCCCTGAGCGGCTACTTTGTCGGCAATGTTGTGTTCTTGCAGGTACTTCAGCGTGGTCAGGCCGGTCGCCATCGCCAGCTGGTTGCCGCGGAAGGTGCCGGTGTGGTGGCCAGGCTCCCAGGCGTCGAACTGCTTCTTGATGCCCAGCACCGCCAACGGCAGGCCGCCGCCGACCGCTTTCGACATTACGATGATGTCCGGCTCAATGCCGGCGTGCTCGAAGGCGAAGAATTTACCGGTACGGGCAAAGCCGGCCTGCACTTCGTCGATAATCAGCAGAATACCGTGCTCCTGCGTCACCTTACGGATACGCTGCAGCCACTCGACCGGCGCCGGGTTCACGCCGCCTTCGCCCTGAACTGCTTCCAGGATCACTGCCGCTGGCTTACGCACGCCGCTTTCAACGTCGTTAATCAGGTTTTCGAAGTAGTAGCTCAGCGCCTTGACGCCGGCTTCGCCGCCGATACCCAGCGGGCAACGGTATTCATGCGGGTAAGGCATGAACTGCACTTCCGGCATCATGCCGTTGATGGCTTCTTTCGGCGACAGGTTGCCGGTGACCGACAGCGCGCCGTGGGTCATGCCGTGGTAGCCGCCGGAGAAGCTGATCACGCCGCTGCGGCCGGTGTGCTTCTTCGCCAGTTTCAGCGCGGCTTCCACCGCGTCGGCGCCGGAAGGGCCGCAGAACTGCAGGCAGTACTCTTTCCCCTGACCCGGCAGCAGAGAGAGCAGGTGGGCAGAGAAGCCGTCTTTTAACGGCGTAGTCAGATCGAGCGTATGTAACGGCAAGCCGCTGGTAATGACATTTTGGATGCTCTGCAGGACATCAGGATGATTATGGCCCAGCGCCAGCGTACCCGCGCCGGCCAGGCAATCAAGATATTGTTTGTTTTCAACATCGGTCAGCCAGACACCCTGAGCCTTCGCAATCGCTAATGGCAATTTACGAGGATAACTCCTAACGTTTGATTCAAATTCAGCCTGTCTGGCCAAATAGGTTTCGTTGTTTCCATTAAATGAATCGGCACCTAAAGTATCAATACGGACTTTATCCGTCATCATATCACTCCTACAACCAGGGTTATTGACAACGCCTGATTGAATAATTGAATTAACAAATGATTTGCTCTGCATAAAAGCGCGCCCAATATATTTGTTTTTAACCTGTGGCTCAATCATTTATTTTGTTTAATTTTGTTTAGATTTTCCCTATATGAATCAATACGTTGTTGATTTTGTGGCCGAAAATATGCGCCATAACAGAATCGCGCCGGGTTTAACAAGAGGGCGAACTGTTACTTTTTTGCAACATACTGTCTTGTAACGAGTTTTTTATCGTTTAGTGATAAAAGGCGCACCGACGGGCGGCCGCAACAAAGGCTAAGCGATTATTTATAAACCACATTTATTTCTTCGATAACCTTTTCTGGGATAAATAATAAGGCTTTATTCGACGATATAAAGTGCGCCGGCATAGAGCAAAAAGTTATTGATTGAGCCACGGATAAACAAGGAAAGGGCATATGCATAACGCCAGGAGAGCGACAGACAGAAAGCTCTGAATTTTCACTGACGTCAACCGACAACCGTTACTCAGCGAATAATTGGTGCACAGAAGCAAGTTTGCGCGTTCCTGACTCCTGGCCTACAGTAAGCTGGCGTCACGAAACTGTCATATTCCTTGTCCGACTTTGCTTGTTATTCATGACTTCAACACCATGCGGATTTTTGTAGGTGGCAGGGCAGTTATTACCCCTGCCGTATCAAGCTCCGCCTTCATTCCCTGAAGGCGGGAACGTTCGCATAAGGAAAGTACCCGATGAGTAACCGCACCAAGACCTTGTCATTATGTGCACTGCTGGCGTTTACCTGCTCGTTGTCCGCTCAGGCAGAGGAGGCCAGTAAGAGAAGTGAAGTCCAACAAAGTATTGGCCCCAAGCATGGCGCCACGCAGATCCCCAAGGCGCGTCAGGTGATTTGCGAGAACGACGGCGGCTATAACTACCCCGATGACGGTTCCAACATACCCAACGCCGCCTGCCGCGCCGCTTTTCTGTTTAAACAGGACAGCATCCCGGTCTGGGAACGCCGGCAGATGTTTGTCGAATGGCCGGCCTATTCGCAAAACCTGGAGGGCACCAGCTCGCCGGCGGATAAAGTGCCCGATGGCCATTTGTGCTCCGCCGGGGTGGCCAAGTTTGAAGGTATCGACCAGCCGCATAAGGATTGGCAGGTTTCCAGCGTAACGGTCAAAGACGGCAAAGCAACGCTGTACTATGACGCCACCAAGATCCACGAACCCAGTAAGTGGAATATCTATATCGCCAAAAAAGAGTTCGATCCAACCACGCAAACGCTGAGCTGGGGCGTACTGGAACCGCTGACGGTGACCGAGGTGATTGTTCCGCCGGGTGACAATGCCGGGGTCTATCAGATCGAGGTGGACATTCCGCAGGATCGGGTGAACGGTCAACACACTTTGCTCTATGTGCAGTGGGAACGTATCGATCCGGCGCGGGAAACTTTCTTCAGCTGTAGTGACGTCAGTTTTACCGCCACGCCCACCAAGGCAAAACTGAGCAAGTAACGCCATAGCGTAAATTGACATGCCGGAAGCGCTGTCCGGCATGTTTCCGCACTCCCTCGCATGTAACCCGCGTTTCTGATAAAGAATGCCCTATCATTGCGGTTCCGCAACGTCTTACCTAAGCTAAAACAGGAAAATACGTGGAGAATAATGGAGAATTATCTCCGTGTGACCTTCCGGCTCTTGGCGTTAAGGGAAGGGGAACGTGATAACCTTGGCTAGCGGCAGAACGTAGATATGGGAAAAGAGAATAAACGGCGACAACCCGGAGTATTGGCGCATCGGGATGATATGGTCAACCAGGCGATATGCAGCAGTCTTCCCTGGCTGGCGTCCATCAATATCGCCTTCGCCATGCTGGTGGTATTGCGTAATCTGCTGTTCCCCGGTTTCGACGCCACGCTGCATATCGGCGCCGTTATCCCCTTTATTATGGATGGCATGATGGCGACAGTAGTGACGCTGTCACTTATTCTGTGGGGTGTTTCCCGCATCGGAAAAGGTGGCGACGGTCGCCGTGTCCGCCTGTGGGCCTTACTGCTGCTGCCGTTGCTGGGCGTGCTCTGGGCTATCAGCTGTTTTGGCTTCGTGGCTTATTGGCAGTTGCCGTTCGCCTGGCCGTTGGTATGCATACTGATGCTGACCGGCATGACCTCACTCTATTTTTATCCTCCGGGGTTCGCGCTGTTTCTTACTCCGCTGTGGCTTATCACGCCGCTGGCCAGCATCCAGCTTAATCATGGCGTCAACGGCCATTTTGCGGTGATATGGCTGATCTTCACCGTTATTGTGATTTACGGTCGTCAGACCTTGCTGCGCTGGTTTGATGAAGCCTGGTCACGCTATCAGGAAAACCAACTGCTGATCTCTCGCCTGGAGACGCTGGCGTTGCAGGACCCGCTGACGGGGCTGGCCAACAGAAGGGCGTTGGAATCCCATCTCGCCAGCCTGTGCGCCGTACAGGTACCGTTCGCCCTGATCATGGTCGACGTCGACTACTTCAAGCACTACAACGATCGCTATGGTCATCAGGCGGGGGATGCGTGCCTGACGGACGTCGCCGCGCTGCTGGCAGCGGCGGTCAGAACGCCGGAAGATCTGGTTGCCCGCTACGGCGGGGAAGAATTCACCCTGGTATTGGCGCACGCTAATGCGGAGCAGGCTGCGCAGGTTGCCGAACGGATTCGGGCCAGGATAGAGCAGGCGGCATTACCCCATGCCGCATCGGCAGTCAGCCGGTTGGTTACCGTCAGCCTGGGAATTGCCGCCTCGGCCGGGCGGCTGACGCCGCCGCAGATGATTGCCGAGGCCGATGAGGCGTTGTACCGCGCCAAGCAGGCCGGGCGCGATCGCTGGTCATACTGATATCACTGCTGAGTGAAGTCCGGGCAGTGAATGCGTTTCAGCTGTTGCTGATACCGTTCCTGCTGGTGGTTCTTCAACGCGCTGGCGGTGGCGCTGAGCGCGTCGTGGTTTTCCTTGCTGTTGATAAATACCGATTTGATCTTCTCGTCCGGCACCTCTTTGGCGATCTGGCAGTGCGCGCGCAGATCGTTAATCAGCGTTTGCTGATTCAGCGCAAAGGCCAGGCTGTCGTAGGCTCCGGCGGTTGCACCAAAGGCGGGCAGCAGCAGAGCGGCGGATAACACCCATGTTTTTATCATGATCTCTTTCCTCAAACGGTGAAAACATGCGTAGCCAGCGCCCCGCAGGGCGCTGGCTATTCCTTACGGAGTTACAATATTAAACCAGAACTCGAACTTATCCATATAACTCAAGAGTTCATTGACCTTATCAGCGCTGCCTTTGATTTTCAGCCCGCCGTTTTTCTCAGCCTGTTTATTGGGCAACGCCGGGTGGCGGCGTTGAATGCGGCGAGTCATTTGAGCAAGCGGCCATCAGAGAACTGTGGGAAGAAACCGGCATTGTAAGCGACAAGATAGGTGCAAGCGTCGCACAGCGAAATTTCGTTATGACGTTACCGAGCGGTGAAACAGTAAAAGCTGAAGAAAGGTTTTTCGTCGTGCGGGTGGCTAACCATCAGATCAATGGTGACAACTGGAGCCATGATGAAAAGCAGGTTATCAGCGAGCATCACTGGTGGAGTGAGGAAGAACTCAAAACAACCCGCGAAGTTGTTTATCCGCAGAATATGGTTGAGCTGTTGTTGTCGATCCGGGGAAAAAGTGAATCTGCCGGATAGAATGTACAAAGGTGGGATTACGTAGAAAACCCATGATAAAGCCCAAAGACACAGATTCCGTGTACCGGCACCTAGGTGCGCATAATGTATATTATGTTAAATTGGATTGATGGATGCGCACCCGGCTATCTCTTGGCGCTCTATCTCACCTCACCTTCAACCTTTGCCCGATATCTTCGACAGTATTTGCTAAGGTTTATCCCTTGGCCATCATTCTGGTTTAAAGATTTTCTCCAGGCTTAATCATCGATCGGCGTGCCCTGATGAAAACGCATCTGCCAACGAGCTTCTTTTTCTGATGATGATAGCAGCCAGATTGACGAACGTTCCGTGTGACGCACAACTTTGCCACTGGTATCACGCTGAAAACTTTTATACCTCAGCAATGCGACGCCTTCGCTAATCATCGTCAGCTGGAACCCTTCGGCGAAAATTTGCAGCTGCTCAGTTTCCGTTGCCAGCGCCGCAACGGTTTGCCGTTTGTCATAGCGCCGTCCTGAACGACCGACTTCTTCAAATTCATCATGCAGCAACTCGCCAACGATCTCTGTGTTGTTACGCATCGCCGGCAGATGCAGCTGAATCTCCAATGACTGGAGTACCGACAAAAGCCCGCAATAATCGGTCAAAACGCCCTCCTATTTTGATCGCGCTACGTGAAATCTGAGAATGAATGGCTATCTTACCTCTGCAGATTTCACCAAAACGCACGGCTTATTTATGCCCGGCAGCGCTATGTCTGCCGAGCGGCATTACAGGTTTATACAGAGTATCCTTAAATTTGCGCCAGACCACCGTCAACGAAGACCTCGCTGCCAGTCATAAAGCTGCTCTCGTCAGAGGCCAGGAATAAGGCAACGGCGGCGATCTCATCCGAATCACCAATGCGTCCAAGCGGCGCTTCCTGCGCGAAATTGGCCAACAAACTCTCTTTTTTCCCTGAGCTTTCCAGTACATTAAACAGCCCTGGCGTCGCTGTGGAGCCAGGTGAAAGGACATTTACACGGATCCCTGTTCCCTGCAGATCCAGCGCCCAGCTTCTGGCAAAGTTACGGACTGCTGCTTTCGAAGCGCTGTAAACGCTAAATGCTGGCGTGCCCATTGAGCCAGTTGTCGAGCCGGTAAGAATAATCGAACCGCCTTGCGGCATAAGCGGCAGTGCCTTTTGCACGCTAAACAGCGTCCCTTTGACGTTAACGTTAAACGTATACTCATACGATTCCTCGGTAATCGCGCCAAGCGGCTGAAGCTCACCCAAGCCCGCATTAGCGAAAAGGACATCAACTTTTCCTTTCACTTGCTGGATATGAGAAAAAATACGCTCCAGATCGGCCAGTTTTGATACGTCACCCTGAATCGCAAGCGCCTCATGACCAATCAGCGCAATGGCTTCATCAAGCTCTTTCTGACGCCGCCCTGTGATGATCACCTGAGCGCCTTCCCGGGCAAAGCGCCTGGCCGTAGCCAGACCGATACCGCTATTTCCGCCAGTAATCACCGCGATTTTTCCCGCTAATCTGCTCATAACGCTCTCCTCAACAGTGGAAAGCTCTAGCATAAACAGAGTTAAATATTTAGTATAGTATGCACCTTTTGGTAAGTACCCGGCGAATGAGAGCTTATGCTAAATAAAAAATTCAACTGCGGTCTGGAAGCGTCGTTGGCGGTACTAAGCGGAAAGTGGAAACCGCTGATACTGTTTTACCTCGCCCATAAAGTACATCGTTACGGGGAGCTGAAGCGCGCTATTGGAAAAGTAAGCGATAAGGTATTGATTCAACAGCTTAAAGAACTTCAGCAAGATGGCGTGGTTGAGCGCACCGACTACGGCGAAATCCCACCCAGGGTTGAGTACGCCTTAACCGGTTTCGGCGACTCTCTGGCCCGCGCGTTAGCACCGCTCTGTCAGTGGGGAGAGCGGCATACGGAGCAGATTGAAAATATCGTGCGTAATCGAAAAGCGTGACGGATTGCCTTATCAACGGCATCACACTGAGAAATTACGCGTTGCCGGCAGATGCAGCTGAACCGCTACGTATAAGCAATTAGCTCGTTCAGCGTTTTTAATCTCACCAAATACACCTAAATCTTCAGCACCCCTTCAATCAGCGTACAGCTCTGACCGCCAATCCACGGCTCATCGCGAATAAAACTTACGCTGACCCGGCCCTCGCGATGCAGTTGAGTGCCTTGCCGGACCTGATATCCTTGTGCTGTTACACCACCGTCGGGGAAATTATTGGTCTGCAGCAAACGGGCCAGACACGCATTAGCGCTGCCGGTCACCGGATCCTCGACCAGCTTGTCCCACTCAACCAGAAACGCCCGTATCTCGTAATCTGCGGGATCGCCGGATGGATAAGCGCCATAAATCACCACGCCGTCAACCTGATAATCAATTTGCATCTTCTTAATCATGGCCTGGTTTGGCGTCATCGCCAGACAGGATTGCGCGTCTGGCATACGCACCATCAGCCAACGGATGCCCATGTCGGCCACCACCGGCAGAATCTCTGTAGCCATTACCGCCGGTTGAAAATCGGCCGCCAACTGCTGCCGTTCTTCAACCGTCAGCGTGCGCAGCGTGACCTCCGGCGCGGCAAACGCCAGCGTGCCTTCCGGCAGGATATTGACCGCCACCAGACCGACTCCGCATTCCTGCATCATCACCCCCGGTTGTTTGGTCACCAAACCAGCTTCCAGTAAGGCATGGGCCGTGCCCAATGTCGGATGCCCGGCAAAGGGCAACTCTTTTTCAGGGGTAAAGATGCGCACCCGGTAATCTGCGGCCGGATGCGTCGGCTTGAAAACGAAGGTGGTTTCCGAAAGGTTGGTCCAGCGCGCTAACGCAAGCATCTGCGCTTCATCCAACCCTTCCGCTTCCAGGATCACCGCCAGGGGGTTTCCCTGTAGTGGCGAGGTGGTAAATACATCCACCTGTTTGTAAGCGCGTGGCGTTACGTTATCACTTTTGTGCATTTACCCTAACCCGCTAGGTTTGACTGAGAGGGTTCTCAATCTACCGAAATATGCAGATTATTCAATAGCTCAGTCGGATAGATACACCTTAACGTGTGGATCCCGGACGGTGCCGGGATCTTATACACCTCGACGAGACGTCTAACCCTCTCCCCCTGCTTTCAATGCCTTGAAGCCTGCCTGCGCCGACCGTTTATCTTGTTCTCCATGCAACGAAATGCGCGAGGTTTCCGGCAGCGCCAGGCCACCAGCCAGCGCCAGTAATGCCACCAGCGCCAGATAAAATGCCGGTGACACGCTGCTGCCGGTGTAGCCGATCAGCCAGGTCGCGACTAAAGGCGCCGTTCCGCCAAAAATTGTGTAGGCCAGATTATAAGTAATCGCGGAGGCGGTATAGCGCGCTCGGGTGGGGAAAACTTCCGAGAGCAGCGCCGCGGTCACCACGCCGGACAATACCGCCCCGGTCGCCAACAGCAGATCGCCGAGAATCGCTGCCCAAAGATGGCCTGAGCTGGCCAACTGCCAGGCAGGATAGACGCTCAGTATCACCCAGACTCCGGTCAGGGCGACGGTTTTTCTGCGCCCTATCCGATCGCACAGCGCACCGACCGGCGGACACATTCCAGCGGCAAACAGCAGCGCAACGGTGGAAACCAACAGCGCGGCAGCACGGCTAAAATGCCCTTCCAGTTGCAGGAAGGTGGAAAAATAAGTGGTGAACATATAAAACGACAGCGCCGTCAAAGAGATAAACGCCCCCAGCCGCAAGATATTCCCCGCCTGCTGGCGTAACGTCTCGCTTAACGGTGCGTGGGCAGTGGCGGATTCAGCAAGCGCCGCGCGAAACGCCGGCGTCTCTTCCATACGCAGCCGCAGATAAACGCCAACCAGGCCGAGCGGTGCCGCCACCAGAAAAGGAATACGCCAACCCCAACGGCTCATCTGCTCCGCGCTCAGGCTGGCATCCAGCAGATAGGTAATCGTCGCCGCTGCGGCAAAGGCGGAAAAGGTAGAAACCGTGATAAAACTGCCGTACCAGGCGCGTTTGTGGTTAGGGGCATGCTCCATCACATAGGCGCAGGCCCCGGCATATTCACCACCAGCAGAAAACCCTTGAACACAGCGGGTTAGGGTCAGAAACAGCGGCGCCAGCATGCCAATGCTGGCATAGGTGGGCAGCAGACCAATGATCGTGGTCGATCCCGCCATCAGTAACACGGTTAAAGACAAAATACGCTTGCGGCCCAGTTTGTCGCCCAGCATACCGAATATCACCCCGCCCAGCGGGCGCAGTGCAAAAGCCACGGCGAATACGGCGAATGTCTGTAACAATGCCGCCTGCGGCAGATCTGCCGAAAAAAATTGTTGCGCAATGATCGTCGCCAGAAAGCCATAGACGGCGAAATCAAACCACTCGACAAAATTACCAATCGCTGCGGCGGTTGTCACCTTACGCAGCGTGGCTGCCGAGACGGACGTCATATTATCCATAGCCATCTTCCCCCTGTTTGGGTGTTCTAACCAGATGTAGGTCGAAATTACAGGGGAATGCGCTTCCCCTGCGCGGTTATAGCGTGGAATATTCGCTGTCTTTTTGATTCTGTCATTAAGTCATTAGTCCGTTATTGATAACAGATTAACTTCTAATTCGAAAATTAATGACAGACAAGTTCAACCGCAGAGTCGCATAAAGTTTTTGGGTGTTCAACAAAACCGTCGTTACACACCAAATAACAACAACATTCACGAATGAACCCATCAATAAAACACAATAAACATCAATTAGTTATATAAAATCATTGGCTACCATATGATTTTCATTTAGAGAAAAATACTGGAGGGATAACATTAATCGCTGCCGGTTTGGTCGCTTGCTTAGGATAACCTATTGATTTTATTTTTTATTACGGCGTGATTTTTTAGGGAGGCGCGCCAGATATTAAATACTATTTATTCACCTGTCGCTTTTAGATATCGAAGCGTCGTTTTTCATGTTTTTATATTTTATTTAAATCCTATTATAGGCTATTAACATCTGCTCATCCGATTGCAATTAAAATACCCCCTAAATGTATTTTTAAGTTTTCACTATTTTTAACGCCACTTTCACTTTGTCCCGAGTAGCGCTGTTTTTGCTGCCGAAAGGAAACGTTCGGAAATTTCATCCCCTTCAGTTGCCCTTGCCAACATCAACGCCCCCGCCATCAGCGCTAGCTGTGTCAGATGCTTGTCGGCAGGCGCCGTATCCGGTTTATCTTCCTCAATCGCGGCCAGGCGCTCTGCCATTTTTTTGACGCCAGCTTTGTAAGTCTCGCGAACCGGCTTTTCACGATCTTTACGCAACACATCGCTGGCCAGCGCCGAGACCGTACATCCGCTACGGGTGTTATCACGGTGTTCCGTTGAAAGATAGTATTCAACCAGTTGTGCAAAGCTGCCCATGTCGCCTTGATCCAGGAAAGCATCCGTATCATCAAATGCCTGGCGGCAGGCCAACGCCTCTAACTCATCCTTGGAACTAAAATGCCCATAAAAGCCGCCATGGGTCAGGCCGACGGCCGACATAATGTCGTTTACGCTGACACCGTCAAGCCCCCGCTGACGAAACAGTTCTGAGGACGCTTTAATGATATTTTTCCGGTTATGTTCCATCTGTTCTTTAGATACGCGTCCCATTTTTCCTCCTGTAGCCCGTAATATCAGCGCGGATCAATCGCTCCAACCGCCGCATCCCCAGCCTGTCTGGCGTGCGGCGGGATGATGTTAACATACTCCGCCTCGCGGCAGAGAGCAGCAATCTGGTGGATATAAGCCCATTGCTTATCATTTCAGCCGCCCTGTGTGGCTAGTGTGGATTCATCGTACATACCACCAGCCATTGAATCCCTACCCAGCCCCCCACTCACAAACGCCTGAACGCCGGATATCGATCGCCCTTCATTTTAAATGATGGTTGACATTTATTATACATGTCGAGCATCATTTAAAAAGCATGCGTTTTTGCCACAACCACAACCTAAGAGAGATTGCGATGAAAGACACCACCTCGGTATTAATCACCGGCGCTTCAACGGGAATCGGCGCTGTTTATGCGGATCGTTTTGCCCGCCGTGGACACAACCTTATCCTGGTTGCCCGCGATACCACGCGTATGGCGGCGCTGGCTGAACGGCTGCGCGCGCAATATAACGTGAGCATCGACATCCTGCCGGCTGACCTCAGCCAGCCTTCAGAGATCGAAAACGTGGCGCAGCGGCTGCGGGACGATAAGGACATCACCGTGCTGGTGAATAACGCCGGGATGGGGCTGTCAGGCAGCTTTACGTCGCAGAGCGCTGCCGATATCGATCGGATGATAGCCGTAAATCTGTCTGCGGTTGTCCGCCTGGCGCACGCCGTGGCGCCACGTCTGGCTGCGGCCGGCAACGGCGCCATCATCAATATCGGTTCCGTCGTTGGGCTGGCTCCTGAACTCGGCCTGACGGCTTACGGCGCCACCAAAGCGTTTGTGCAGTTCCTCTCCCAGGGATTGAGCCTCGAACTTGCGCCGCAGGGGGTATATGTTCAGGCCGTGCTGCCCGCCGTGACGCGTACCGAAATATGGCAGCGTTCGGGGGCGGACATTACGACGATGAGCGGCGTGATGGAAGCCGGCGATCTGGTGGATGCGGCCCTTGCCGGTTTTGACCGCCGCGAACCGGTGACCATTCCCCCACTGCACGAAGAACGGTTATGGACGGAGTTTGACCAGGCGCGTCAGGCGATGCTGCCAAACTTCCAGCAGGCGCAGCCGGCGCCACGTTATACCCGTGATACCGAGTAACCCGGCAATCTATCTCCCTTAAAGAGCGACGGACATACATGATGAAAGCACTACAGCTGAAAAGTTATGGTAAATCAGCCCAGTTACAGTTTGAAAATATCCCCCGACCGGCGATCAACGATGATGAGTTGCTGGTCAGGGTTTATGCCGCAGGGCTGAATGCGATCGACTGTATGATCCCGACAGGGAGTTTTAAACCCATTCTCAAGCTGACGCTGCCCGCGGTTATGGGCAGCGATCTGGCCGGAGTGGTTGAGGAAGTCGGTAAAAACGTCACCCGCTTCAAGCCGGGCGACGCGGTATTCGCCAGCCTGTTTGATATGGACCAAGGGGCGCTGGCGGAATATGCCGCGGTGCCTGAGCGTGCCGCCGCCCTGAAGCCGGCCCGCCTTGATTTTATCGAGGCGGCGTCCCTCCCGATGGTTGCTCTGACCTGCTGGCAGGCCTTTTCGCGAGCGAAGTTAAGCGCCGGCCAGCGCGTCTTTATCCCTGCCGGTTCCGGCGGGGTTGGGACATTCGCCATTCAGCTGGCAAAACATCTTGGCGCCAGCGTCGGCACCACGACCAGTGCGGCCAACATGGAATTGGTCAGCGCTCTGGGGGCCGATGAGGCGATCGATTACAAGAAAGCCGACTTTGATAAAATCCTGAGCAATTACGATCTGGCGCTGGCAACCGTTCGGGGTGACGGTCTTGAAAAGACGCTTGAGATCCTGAAACCCCATGGCGAGGTTGTTTCTCTCGTCGGTCCGCCGGATCTTCCGTTCGCCCGTCAGCGGGGAATGAATAGCGTGATGAAAGCGCTGTTCTGGCTGTTAAGCCGGAAAATCATCAGCCGCGCCGCCCGCCGCCAGATCCGCTACTCTTTCCTGTTTGTTTCGCCAAACGGCGACCAGCTGTCAGAGATTGCCGCACTGATTGATGCCGGAAAACTGAAGCCGGTAATCGATAAGACTTTTTCATTTGCTGACAGCATCAACGCGTTGTCTTATCTCGCCGCTGGCCATGCAAAAGGGAAAGTTGTCGTGCAACTGACAGACTCGCCGTCCGCATCCTGACAATAAACGCCCCGCATGTCGCGATCAGGCAGGTTATAAGAATTCCCTATGTCGTTATCAGATCAGTGGCAGGAACGCCATTCACCTAGACTGGGCGTGCAGAACCAGTGCGCTATCGCGGTACTTAGTGCTCACTCTGCTTCAGAGATAGACATCTTACAGCATGATATGGAGCAACTATGGGACACTCATCAAACAGAGGCGTTGTATACCAGGGGCCGGGAAACGTTGAGGTGATGGATATTGATGAACCAAAGTTCGTCAGCCCGTCAGGCAAGAAAATCGACCACGCAGTAATTCTCAAAGTTCTGTCGACCAACATTTGCGGTTCGGACCAGCATATGGTTCGCGGCCGCACTACCGCGCCGGCCGGCATGGTTCTGGGGCATGAAATCACCGGGGAAATCATTGAGAAAGGTTCCGATGTTGAAATGCTTAACGTCGGCGATATTGTCTCCGTCCCCTTCAATGTGGCGTGCGGCCGCTGCCGCTGCTGTCGCGAGCTTGATACCGGCGTGTGCCTGACCGTTAACCCGGCGCGCGCGGGCGGCGCCTTTGGCTATGTGGATATGGGCGGCTGGGTCGGCGGACAGGCCAAATACGTTATGGTGCCGTATGCCGATTTCAACCTGCTGAAATTCCCCGACCGCGATCAGGCGCTGGCAAAAATTCTGGATCTGACCATGCTGTCAGATATCCTGCCAACCGGCTTTCACGGGGCGATCACCGCCGGTGTAGGCGTCGGTTCTGTCACCTATGTCGCCGGCGCCGGCCCGGTGGGTCTGGCTGCTGCGGCCTCCGCGCAGATCCTGGGTTCAGCGGTGGTGATGGTCGGCGATTTCAATAAAGAACGCCTCGCGCACGCCGAAAGAATGGGCTTTGTGCCGATCGATTTAGGCAAACACGATCGGCTTGGCGAGATGATCGCCGAAGTGGTCGGCGTGCCGGAGGTCGATTCGGCCATTGATGCGGTAGGCTTTGAAGCCAAGGGCCACTCCGGTAAAGAACAGCCGGCGGTAGTGTTGAACAGTATGATGGACATTACCCGCGTGGCTGGCAATATCGGTATTCCGGGGCTGTATGTAACGGATGACCCGGGCGCCCATGAGCAGGCGGCGCGCGAAGGATCGTTAAGCCTGAAGTTTGGTCTCGGCTGGTCCAAGGCGCAAACCTTCCATACCGGGCAGACGCCGGTTCTACGCTATAACCGGCAGCTGATGAATGCGATTCTGCATGACCGCCTGCCGATCGCCAAGATTGTGAATGCCAAGGTGATCCCGCTGGAAAGCGCCGCCGAGGGCTATGCCAGCTTTGATGCCGGCGTGGCGGCGAAATACGTTCTGGATCCCCACGGCATCCTCGCTTAATCACGATACGTTCACGTTTGTTCTGACAGTTAGCGGCGGGTCTGCTGCTATCTGTCAGGTTATCCCGCCTTCACCCCGTGAACGGGCGGGCATACCCCGCCACGTTCACATCCTGCTAATCCGTTATCGGGGTTCCTGCCTGTTTTGCGCCCTCCGGGCGGATTTTGAACCAGATGGCATACATCGCCGGCAGGAACACCAGCGTGATGATGGTGCCGCCGAACGTGCCGCCGATGAGGGTATAAGCCAGCGTCCCCCAGAACACCGAGTGCGTCAGCGGGATAAACGCCAGAATTGCCGCCAGGGCGGTCAGCAACACCGGTCTGGCTCTCTGGATGGTCGCCTCCACCACCGCATGGAACGGCGTAAGCCCTTCCTGTTCGTTATGGTGGATCTGGCCAATCAAAATCAACGTGTTGCGCATCAAAATGCCCGACAGCGCAATCAGGCCAACCAACGCATTAATGCCGAAAGGCTGGTTAAACAGCAGCAGCGTCGGCACCACCCCAATCAGCCCAAGCGGCGCGGTAAGAAATACCATCACCATCGCCGACATTGAGCGTACCTGCAGGATAATAATCAACAGCGTGATGGCAATCATGATCGGAAACAACGGCGCCATCGCTTTGGTGGCTTTGCCGGACTCTTCAATCGACCCTGCCTGCTCAATGCGGTATCCGGCCGGCAGTTTATCCACGATCGGCTGCAACTCTTTGGTTATCGCCGCAGACACATCCGGCGGCTGCAGGTTTTCAGCAATATCCCCGCGCACGGTAATCGTCGGGGTACGGTCCCGGCGCCGCAGTACGGGATCTTCCATTCGCACGTCAACCTCGCCAATCTGCGACAGCGGCACCCGCTGGCCGGCAGACCCCACCAGGGTAAAACCGGCTATTTTGGCCGGATCGAGCCTGATATCCCCCGCCGCGCGCCCCATGACCTGCACGGAACGAATGTCTTCGCGCACTTCGGTGATCGGCACGCCGGAAAGCAGAAACTGAAGCTGCTGGGCAACGGCATTTGATGTCAGCCCGACCGCCTGCAGTCGGTCCTGAACGAGCGTAAAATGCAGCGTCGGCACCCGCGGCCCCCAGTCGGTATTGACGGTCCTCATCATCGGGCTGGCCTGCATGACGGTTTTCACCTGCTTTGCGATCTCGCGCAGCCTGGCGGGATCCGGCCCCATAACGCGGTAGGCCACCGGATACGGGGAATACGGGCCAAACACCAGCTGCGTCACACGCACGCGGGCTTCAGGCGCCAGCCCGTTGGCCGCCGCTTCACGCAGCCGGAACTTGAGCGCTTCACGCGCTTCCTGGCTGTCCGTCAGCACCACAATTTTGGCAAATGATGGATCGGGCAATTCTGGCGCCATGGCCAGATAGAAACGCGGCGAACCCTGCCCAATGTAAGCGGTGACAATTTTTGCTTCTTTTTGCTGATGCAACCAGTCTTCAATTTTCGCCGTTGCGGCATGGGTCTGTGCTATTGAGGTGCCATAAGGCATTTGTACTTCTACCAAGACTTCCGGGCGATCGGAGGTGGGGAAAAATTGTTTTTTAACCAGCCCCATGCCGAGAATGGCCGCGGTAAATATGCCAAGCACGGCGCCAGCCACCAGCCATTTGCGCGCGATGACGCGGGTCAGCAGCCGGCGAAAACGGTTGTAATGACGCGTGTCGTAAATCGCCGCGTGGCCCCCTGCCACCGTTTTGATTTTCGGCAGCATTTTCACGCCCAGATAAGGCGTAAATACGACCGCCACCACCCAGGATGCAATCAGGGCGATGCCCACAATCCAGAACATGTTGCTGGTATACTCGCCGGCGGTGGACTGCGCAAAGCCGTTGGGCATAAAGCCAACGGCCGTTACCAGCGTACCCGCCAGCATCGGAGCCGCCGTATGGCTCCAGGCATAGGCGGAGGCTTTGATGCGGTCATAGCCCTCTTCCATTTTCACCACCATCATTTCGATGGCGATGATGGCGTCATCGACCAGCAGGCCCAGCGCCAGAATCAGTGAGCCCAGCGTGATACGGTCGAAGTTTTTGCCGGATGCCTCCATCACCACAAAGACGATCGCCAGCGTCAGCGGCACCGCCGCGGCGACGACAACCCCCACGCGCCACCCCATACTGATAAAGCAGACCACCATCACCACCAGCAGTGCAACAAAGAATTTGATCATGAACTCGTCGACGGCTGAGCTAATGTTGACGGACTGATCGGTGACCTTGGTCAACGCCATGCCCAGCGGCATATCCGCATTGATGTTGGCCGTTTCCGCATCCAGAGCCTTCCCCAGCTCCAGTCCGTTCCAGCCTTCGCGCATCACGATGCCGAGCAGCAGCGCCGGTTCCCCCTGATTGCGCACCAGGAAAGTCGCCGGATCTTCATAACCACGTTCCACGGTTGCGACGTCTGAAAGCTGCAGGGTTCTGCCATGTACGACGATGGGCGTCGCGCGGATCGCATCCAGCTTGTTGAAGGCGCCGTCCAGACGGATAAAGACCTGCGGCCCGCGCGCATCAATCGACCCTGCCGGCGTCAGGACGTTCTGACTGTTCAGCGCCGAGAAAATATCCTGGGGAGAAATACCCAGCGTCGCCAGCCGGTCATGGGAGAAAGAAACAAAGATGCGCTCCGACTGCTCGCCGATAATATTGACCTTCTTAACCCCCGGAACGTGCAACAGCCGCTGGCGCAGTGATTCAGCATCACGCACCAGCAAACGCTGCGGCACCCCCTTCGCCTTCAGCGCGAAGAGCGCAAAGGTGACATCGGCAAATTCATCGTTGACCATCGGCCCGATGACGCCGGCCGGCAGGTTTTTTGCCTCATCATTAATTTTCTTGCGCGCCTGATAAAACTCTTCCTGCACCTGCGAAGGCGGCGTGCTGTCCTGCAGCGACAGCATGGTGAAGGCCATACCGGGGCGGGTGTAGGTTTCGCTGCGGTCATACCACTTCAGCTCCTGCAGACGCTTTTCCAGCGGTTCGGCAACCTGGTCCTGCATTTCCTGCGCCGTCGCTCCCGGCCAGGCGGAGATAATCGTCATCTGTTTGACTGTAAACGGCGGATCCTCCGCACGCCCCAGCCCAAAGAACGCGAGGATCCCGGCCACGGTAATCAGAATAATCAGGAATAAGGTGATGGAACGCTCGCGAACGGCAAGCGCCGAAAGATTAAAACGCCCGTCGCTCATGGTTTGCTCCCGGCTACGCGGGCATCGCCCTGTTCAGCCATTCTGACGGTCTCGCCGTCATGCAGCAGATGCGCGCCCAGTGCAACCACCCGATCGCCGGGTTTGAGGTTACCGCTCACGCTTGCCGCATCGTCCCCCAGACTCAGCACCTGAACCGCCCGCCACGTCACCCTGGCAGGCTTGCCTGAAATACTCCAGACCCCCGGACCTTTACCCGGGTCGTAGAGGGCGGCCAAAGGCACCTGCATAACATCGCGGGCTATTTTATCTTTCGCTATTTGCAGCGTAACGGTTGAACCCAGCGGCGCACCCGCCAGCGCACCTTCCAGCACATACCTCGCCTCGAAGGTGCGGGTCACCGGGTCGGCCGCATTGGACAGCAGGCGCAGTTTCGCCGCCACTGCCTGAGTATGGTTTCCGTATAGTGAGGCCCGCGCCTCGCTGCCGATAGCCGGCCGCAGCGTCTCGGGCAACTGCACGCTGGCCTCACGTTGCCCTGCTCTGGCGAGCCTGACCACCGGCTGCCCGGCACTGACAACCTGCCCCGGTTCAGCCAGCGTATCCATGACCACGCCGTCGGCATCGGCCAGCAATACGGTATATGCCGACGCATTTTTCGCTACGTCAGCCTGCGCCTGGGCGGCACTGAGCTCTGCCCGGGCCGTGTCAGCGGCGGCTTTTATTTGGGCGTAGGCGGAGGCGGATACGGCGCCGGTAGCAACCAAACCGCGATAGCGCGCCTCATCACCCGCCGTCTGTCTGGCGCGCGCCCGTGCGGCAGCAACCGCCTGTTGCTGAGCCTTGGCCTGTAGGTTCAGATCGGCGGGATCGAGACGCATCAACGGTTGCCCGCGCTCAACGGTCTGGCCGGTATCAACAAGACGCTCAAGGATTTTTCCTGACACCCGGAAGCCAAGATCGCTTTGCGTCCGGGCAACGATAACGCCGGTGAACGCGCGGGAAGCATCGACGGCAGCGGCCACCGCCGCCGTTCTTACCAGAGGGGGCTGATTGCGCGGATCATCGCTCCCCGACGTGTCGCCGCATGCCGCCAGGGCAAAGGACAACGAACAAATGGCAATAGAGACAGGTTTGAGCCTGAGCATGGGTTCCCTTATTGAGGTAACAGGACAGTAACCGCATTCTCAGACTAGTGACCAATATTGTCAATAGTCACCAATCAAGGCGACAGGCTTCTCAGTATCAATGATGACAACAATACGGCAGCCGATGAGGCCGTTTCCAGGTTGTACTGCAGCTGAACCGGGTTGATGTAAGGCCGCATGACCAGGTATATCGCATGCGCCGCCTCATCCAACGGCGTTTTTCGCTCGAACTCGCCGTTCTGCCGGCCCTCAAGGATGATTTGCTCGATCAGTTGCCGCAGACGCTCCTCATGCGCCGCGGCTGAAGGCCAGCTGTCACGGGCAGCGACCGCAGCGATGTCATAAAGCTTGCGATCGTGAAAAAACAGGTCGCTGCCGGCTTCCGTCAGGGCTTTGAATAGGCGTCTCAGCTTCTCGGCGGCCGTCGGCGCATCGGCGATGGCCGCATGGACAATCTCCATGATCATCGCCAGCCGGTTACTGCAGATCACCTCGCCGATCGCCTGCTTGGAATCGAAAAACTTATAGATATACGCCTTGGAGAAACCGATCGCTTTGGCGAGATCGGACACGGTGGTTTTTTCGTAGCCAAAGTGCCCGAAATGCTCGGTGGCGGCGTCCACGACCTGATCGCGGACGCTGTGGTCCGCGGGGCCCCGCGCAGGGGTTGTATTGATATGTTTAGTCATTTATCCAGCTTAGCGTAATGCGCCCTGAGCGACAACAAGTGACCAGTTTGCGATAAGGTTACACGAATGTGTTCGACCCAGGGCTTCCCTATTATTCCTGTGGCGTGCTGTTACGTTGTGACCGGCAGGGGGAATTGTCCGTCGCCAAACGCCCCTCTACCGTGGAGCGGTTACCGCCCGGTTGCGGGCCACGATGCGATCGTGGGTCAGCGTTTCGCCCGCAGACATAAACTCATCCAGCAGCACATCCCTGTTTTTCGCTGCGCGGGCTTTATCCGCATGCTGCAGAGCCGCCTTTAGCTCGGCAGGAGACAATTCCGTACAATAGGCAGGCGTGCCGGGTTGCTGACGCCAGGATTCTGCCAGTTGGCCCGCATCGACAGGCTCGAATCCCGTGTCACTGACCAATGCCATGGCAATGGATTTGGCGTTTTCATCATCTCCGGCCACGGGAATCGCGATGCGTTCAGCGGCGCCGTCCGGCAAGCCTTTATCCGCCAGCGTGGCGGCAAGCACCGCATTCCACGCTTTGATCAGAGGCCGTCCGAGCTGCTCGCTGGCCCAAACGCCCTCCGGCTTGCCCTGCTCAATCTCGGCGATAGCGCCATCGCGGAACGGATAATAATTTGAGGTATCAATAATCGTCACGCCGGCTGGCGCGTTGCTCAGCCAGGTCGCGACGTCGGTGTGGTTAGCAAACGGGATGGCCAGGATAATCACCTCGGCGTCACTGACGGCCTCTTCCCGGCTCACCGCCACGGCGTTGGCCTGGCGGGCGATATCAACGATCGTCGCCGGCCCCCTGGAGTTTGCCAGCTTCACGTGATGGCCGCAGGCAGAAAGTTTACTCGCCAGTGTCGCGCCGATGCTGCCTGCGCCAATAATGCTGATATTCATCGTAGGTCTCCTCAGTATCCTGAATCGTTTATGACTTATTCCGCTGCCGGATGCGCAAAGTCGTTGAGCGTATCGCGCAGCTGAACCAATCCTTCCTCCGTCAGCTGGCACGCCGAGCGGATTTTGTCGGTGACGGACCAGAGTTCCTCACGCAGCGCTTCGCCACCGGCGGTCAGCGTGATCAGCACCCGGCGCTCGTCGCTCGGATCGCGCCGGCGCAATACCCTGCCCGAAGCCTCCAGCCGCTTTAGTAAAGGCGTTATCGTCCCGGTATCCATCCCCAGACTGTTACCCAGTTCCCCGACAGAACGCGGCGTCCCGCTGAACAGTTCCAGCATCACCAGGTACTGCGGGAAAGTCAGCCCCAGCGGGTCGAGAAAAGGTTTGTGCATCCGGTGCATCCGGTTTGCCGCGCCGTACAACGCGAAGGAAAGCTCTGTGCCAATCCCCCGCGGTTCTTTTTTATTCATCGTCATCGCAAAAATCTGTTGGTTGATATTCTAGTGCACTAGATAAAGTAAGCGAATTCTCCCGCCATCAGCAAACAATATCAATGGATGATCGTGCGCTGCCGCGAGAAAGCGGACTTCAAATATCTGACCGAAGCCGGCTCTGCTGACGGAGCCGATCCGGCGTCACAGGCTAAATGTCCCTTCCATCGTGATGACGCTGTTGCCTCCTACCCGGATACACGGCCTTGTCGACGTGGCGTCATAGCTTGCACAAAGTAAACTTGCACGCCCCATATCTACCCCCTGGCTGACGCGCAGAGACAGCAGCGTTTTACCATGGCGCTGTGCCAACAGAGCCGTCACCGCCGCGGTCGCACTGCCTGTCGCCGGATCTTCCGTCATACGGGGAGTAAACATGCGCGCCTGCAGGTCGCACCGCTCTTCGGGTGTGGTGTCTGACGTATACGCATAGATTGACACCGCACCATCAAGCGGCAGAACGGCACGAAATCCCTGCAGATTTGGCACGCAGCGGCGAAGCGCATCACGGGACACCAGCTCCACCACAAGGAAAGGCAAGCCAACCGAAACAACCTGCGGCCTATGCACTTGTGTGCGGATATCTTCCGTTGCCAGTGAAAGGCAGGCGGCCACGTTTTCCAGACTGACTTCGGAACGGCATGACAATGCCTCTGGCGCCAGAAGCTCTGCGCCGGTGACTGCCCCGTTGTCTTTTATCAGCCTGACCGGCACCAGACCGGCGCCTTCCTCAAAAAGCACAGTATCAGGAAGCGCCTCTCCCTTGACTGCGGCATAGCTTGCCAGCACAAAAGCGGTGCCGACATTAGGATGCCCGGCGAACGGAATTTCACGCGATGGCGTGAAAATTCGGACGCGTGCCGTATTGGACGTCTCTTCCGGAGGAAGCACAAACGTTGTTTCACTATAACCAAATTCAACGGCAATCCGCTGCATCTGCTCCGTGCTCATCCCCTCGGCGTCTAAAACAACCGCGACAGGATTACCGAGAAACGGCCGATCCGTAAAAACATCCGCAATAACATAGCGTCTTTTCATCGTCTGCCCTGAGTTGACTGTTATAGGTATTAAACGCATTTTGGTGCTTAGGTGCCACCATCCTGTTTGGCGGCATTATGCATCAACGCGTTATCTCCGCGTCAGTGAGCGGTATATTTCTAACTTGCCCGCCCGATAACTCAATCCCGGCCACCACGCTTCTTGATGATGTGCTCTCCGTCGGCGAGGCCAGTATATATTGCACGATAAATTGCCCTGTTAGCGGAAACTGATAAAACTCGGGGGGGATACACAGCATGCCGTTTTTTACCGTTAAATCGGGTGAATCGGTCACCGATAATCGCTGCGGCGGAGTATTCCTGGGATTTATAGAGATAAGAGATGGCTGATAGTCTTTGCTGTCAGGAACCTGGAAACAAACGTCTTCCCCGACCTTACTCGCCGTGGCTGTCTCGTCAGACGTTAGCCTGTCGCCAGTTCCGGGACATCCTGACAGCAGAAGAACCGATGCGAACAGCAAAGTGGCACGATTTAAGATTTTAGTTTTCATCATCATCCCCATGGGAAATAACGCATTGCTTCCTGATACTGTCGTCGGATAACAGACTCGGAGAAGTCGCCATCTAACGTGACGTCGCCCCTTCGTTTGAGTGTCAACCAAACCGGATAGCCGTAATTATGGAGGATAAAGTAATCAGCGATAATCTGGGCCTGTTGTTCCATAGGGTAACGTCTCAAGGGTCTGCCATCTAACCTGTAGCGATAGCTAACAGCAAAACTCATCAAACCCCTTACCATCACATTCATCCCTCTCTCACGTTGCCAAACGTGGGTGAGCTCATGAATAAAAAGACGTCTGTGAGGGTAGGAAGCCGTTGAAAAATCCTGAGTATACCAACGCCTGAAGTACAACTCCCCATTGGGGGCCATACCCGTATTTTTGTTTTGCAGACCGAAAGGGAGAAAGCTCCCATGATGAATCCAAACTTTGTTATAATAGATCGCATCTCCAAAAACAGATTTTGCGATCTTTATCTCACCTAGCGTAAGCAACCGTAGGCTACCTTCCTTTAATTCACTCATACGTTCCCTCCTTTTATCTAAAAATAACATATAAATAGGTCCAAACACTCCCTGATTGTTACTCATACAAAGTGAGATATGTATTTCAATATCCTAACGGCCATATCCTGCATATCACCTTGCCCCCTGTTTCGCTACACCGCCAAACCCGCCCCACTTTGCACGTGCAAAAAAACAACAGACGTGCCAACATAGCCAAATCAGTGGCTTAAAGCTTACAAGGGTACGATATGGGGCTGGGAATCAAGGCGTTAATCGGTGCGCTGGTGGTCATTCTGATCGGCGTATTATCCAAATCACGCAACTACTATATTGCCGGTCTGGTTCCCCTTTTTCCTACCTTCGCCCTGATCGCCCACTATATTGTCGGCACCGAACGCTCTCTGGAAGATTTACGCACCACCATCCTGTTTGGCATGTGGGCGGTGTTCCCCTACATGGCCTACCTGGTTTCGCTCTATGTGCTGCTGGGCTATGTCAAACTGCCGACGGCGCTGACTGCCGCGGTGGTGTGCTGGCTGGTCGCCGCCTGGCTGCTGATTCTGGCCTGGAACCGCTGGCACGGCCAGGGATAATACGGCCATGCGCCATTTCCCCGCTCAATGCGAAGAGACAAATTCTGAAGGTGTCATCGACGCGGGTATGGCGAAGGTGCGTTTCATTCGTTCAACCTCTTGCAGCGGCGTCAGCCCGAACAGGCGCTTGAACTCACGGCTGAACTGCGAAACGCTCTCATAACCCACCCGGACGCCGGCGGCCGACACCGTGAAGTTATTGCGCAGCATCAGCAGGCGAGCCTGATGCAGCCGCGTCGATTTCAGGTATTGTATCGGCGAAGTATTGGTCACAGTTTTGAAATGGCTGTGGAAGGTCGGCACGCTCATGCCGGCTTCCTGCGCCAGCGCCGCCACATCCAGATGTGAAGCGTACTCGGCGTGCAGCTTGCGCAAGGCTTTCGCCACCTTGCCAAACTGGCCCTGCATCGTGAGCGCGCTTCTCATCACCGGCCCCTGTTCGCCGCTCAGCACCCGGTAGTAAAGTTCCCGCAGCATCGACGGCCCTAACATCTCTGCATCCAGCGGCGACGCCATAATCTGCAGAAAACGCAGTACGGAACGGCTGAGCGGCGCATCCATGCGGCTCGACATCATACTGCGCGGGGCGTCGGTATCGGCAACACCGCGGCCATCCAGCGCCAGCATCAGGTCGGCGGCCAAGTTAAAATCCAGCCGGATGTAAATCGCCAGCATCGGTTCCGCCGCGCTGGCGTCCGTTTCCATGGTGAACGGCACCGGCACCGAGACCATCAGATAATGCTGCGCATCATACAAATAGACATCATTTCCCAGAAAACCGCGCTTGCTTCCCTGCACCACAATCACGATCCCCGGCTCATACAGCACCGGCGTGCGCAGCAGCGGCCGGTTGGAACGTAAAAAACGGACATCGGGCAACGCGGTGAGGTTATAGCCTTCATGCGGCGTCAGACGATCCAGCAGCGTAACCATCTGGCGGCGGATCTGTCGGGATGTGTGTGTCATAGCGCCTGTGCTAGCCGTGGGAGGGATTTCCAGTGTGCCACTGCGGTTCTGACGCGTCCAGCCCGCTCATAGGAATAGGCAAAACACCGAGAGGATCCGGGCTACGCGCAACGCTTCCCCCGCCGTATGCTGGCGGCTCTACATAACGGAGGGAATACCTGATGACATCAGCAAAGTTATTGTTTATCACCGGCGTCAGCAGCGGGTTTGGCCGCGCGCTGGCGGAACAGGCGCTGCAGGCCGGGTACCGGGTCGTCGGCACGTTAAGAAATGAACAGGCTAAAGAAGCGTTCGAAGCGCTGTCGCCTGGCCGGTGTTTCGGCAGGATCCTGGACGTTACGGACTTCAGCGCCATTCCGCCGCTGGTTGACGCCGTAGAGCAGGACATTGGCGCCGTCGATGTGCTGGTCAATAACGCCGGTTACGGCCATGAAGGCGTGATGGAAGAGTCACCCATGGATGACATGATCCAGCAGTTTAACGTCAACGTCTTTGGCGCCGTCGCGCTGATTAAAGCGTTTCTGCCCTATTTCCGCGCACGACGCGCTGGCCATATTCTTAACATCACCTCAATGGGCGGATTTATCACCATGCCTGGCATCAGTTACTACTGCGGCAGCAAGTTCGCTCTGCAGGGTATTTCAGAAACGTTAACGCAGGAGCTGAAGCCATTTAATATTGTCGTGACGGCCGTTCAACCGGGATCTTTCCGCACCGATTGGGCCGGGCGTTCCATGGTGCGTGCGGCACGCAGCATCAGCGATTACGACCGCAGCTTCGCTCCCATCCGTGAGACGCGCATGAAGCGCAGCGGCCATCAGCCCGGCGATCCGGTTAAGGCGGCCAGTGCCATTTTGCAGTTACTTGACAGCCCCGCGCCCCCGACGTCGCTGCTGTTGGGGAGTGATGCCGTAACGCTGGTCAGGGACAAGCTGCAGCGGATGATCACCGAGATCGATGCCTGGGAAGCGGCCAGTCGCTCAACTGACGGCTGACGCAGCGCTCTGATTCCCCGCGCAGCGCTCGTCCGTATGCGCAATCGCGACCAGGGTTGGCGCAACGGTAAAGCCTTACCTATGATTAAACGCAAACGTCTCAAGGACAGGTTGTCTTTTAAACGCGGGGAATCACATGCGAACGGTATTGTTTACGGCGGCAGTAGTACTTTTATCCGGATGCGGGCTCAGTGACGAACTTGATGCGATCACGCTGGAAAATCACCAAAAAGTCTGTGACGGCTATGGTTTTACCCGGGGAACCGAGGCGTATGCCAATTGCCTGATGCGGCAGGATGAACTCGAAGATGCCGATGAACAGCGCGCCTTGGACCGGGAGGCGAGAAAGAAAAAATAGCCCTTCAGGCGCTGCCAGCCAACCCTGTGGGCAGCGCGTTTTCAGCAGGTGGCGGAGGTGTTTTTCGCTATGCCTGACTCCACTTTTTATACTCCAGGCCACCAAACAACGCGAGACCCGCAAATGAGAACAACAGCACTGGCGTTTACCCTCCCGCTCTTCTTATTTACCGACCTGGCCAGCGCCGCTGACGGTTGCGCACCGCTGAAAACCACGATTAATGCAGACAACAGGCATGTTTATCAGGAATTGGTCCAAAGCGCGTTAACCGAAAAAGTAAAGTTGGCAACCATCGACATCACCGAGGTGCTGGCCGAAGATAAATGGCTGGCCGTTTTTGCATCCACGGAGATCTCCGATCCCGGCGTGTTTTTCTTTAACGACAATAAATTTATTGATGTCTGGGGCGGGATGGTGGAAGCAAAAGAAAAACGCACGGTAACCCAATGGGCACATGGCCTGCACGTACCGGGGACATTAACGCAATGTTTCTTTAAGGGCATTGTGATTAAGTAGGCAGTATCCGTTACTCAGCGCCAGAACGGTAATTTCCCTATCGCCGCTCTGGCCGTTTCGCGCAGCGCCACCTCGCCGGCTGCGTTTGTCCGACTAACTAAACGCCACCCAGCTGGCGCCGTTGTCTGCCGAGCGGACGCAGTTTTCCACCCAGCGCACCCCCATTACGCCGGCGTTCACATCGGGATACCAGAAGTCTTTCAGCAGCGCTTCATCGTGACGATCGCTGGCGTCCATGGCGACGGCAAAGCGGCGATACAGATTCGACCAGGCTTCGAACAGCCCTTCCGCATGGCCGCCGCCGATGCGATCGTCCTGCAGCGCCAGCGCGTCCAGATAGCCCATGCCGCGCTCCAGAATGCGCACCGGCTCGCCCTGCACTTCAAACCGCAGCTGGTTGGGCTGTTCATCCCACCACTCCAGGCTGGCCTTTTCACCGACGATGCGGATTTTCTGCCCGTGCATCGAACCGCTGTTGACCGCCGAACACCACAGTGAACCGATGGCGCCGTTATCAAATTCCATCAGGACATGGGCATTATCTTCCAGCGGCGCTCGGCTTTTGACAAAACTCTGGCGCGAACACATCAGGCGCTGAATCTTCAGCATCGGCGCCATGGTCTCCGCGAGGAATAAAGTATGGGTCGCCAAATCACCCAACACATAGCTGGGGCCGACAAAGCGCGGATCAACGCGCCAGCGGGTGCTGGGGTTGTCCTGCTCAACCGGCTGGGCGTGGAAACCATGACAGAATTGCATATTAACGATGCGGATCTCGCCGAGCTGTCCGTCGGCAATCATCTGCCGCGCCTGCAAAATCAGCTGATGGCCGGCATAGCCGTAGGTCACGCCGATAATTTTATTCTGCCGGCGGCTCAGCGCGGCCAGTTCCTCGGCTTCCTGACTGTTGAAGCACAGCGGCTTCTCACAGACCACATGCAGACCGGCCTCCAGCGCCGCACGGCAAATGGCATAGTGCGTGTTATTGGGGGTCGCGATGGAAACCGCCTCAATGCCGTCTTCCCGCGCCGCCTCCGCCTGAAACATCGTCTGAAAATCCGCATAGCAGCGCTCCTCCGCCACCCCCAGGCTTACGCCAAATGCGCGTCCGCGCTGCGCATCAATATCGAAAGCGCCGGCCAGCAGCGTAAACGTGCCGTCGCGCAGCGCGGCGGAACGGTGAATATAGCCAATCTGACTGGTGCCGCCGCCGCCCACCATGCCCCAGCGCAGCGATCTCTCCAGTGGTTTAACACCATTAATCATACTGCTGTCTCCTGTTTAAAACCGACGGACTGTAAGTAACGCAAACTTTCGCTAACCAGCGGTTCAATCGCGCCGGAAATCACCGAGGAATCATAGTCAAACAGCAAATGGCCATCACGTAGCGGATATGATGTTTTGTGCCTGAAGCCTTCATGCGTTCACGCTGTCGAGGAAATGCCCTCAGTGTTGAATGAAAATTTCATTGTCAGCAATGATGGAATTTTCATTTTTTGACGAGGGTCATATTTATTTTGATAGTCTATATGATGGTTTTTTATCAAAAATAGCGACAAACCGACGCGGCTCCACGCATGAGGCATGGAGCGATGACAAGGTGAAGGTTTTTTACGGAATCAGAGGTTTTCTTTGGTGATGATATCAAACGGCTGGAGAGCGCTGATAAAGCCGCCCGGTGTTTGCAGCGCGGCATTGACGAAGGTGCGGATCACCGCCGCCGCCAACGCATCCAGCCGCTGCGACAGCATCACATCCACGCTGCCGTCGATCAGCGCCAGTTCGCCGCCCTGAACCGGGCCATGGCAGACCAGCATCACCTCCTGCTGCCTGCCGTATTGGCGCAGCGCGTCGATGATGCCTTCCACGCCGCCGCACGGCGCATAGAGAGCCGTCAGCGCGGGGTACTGCTGCAGCAGGCGTTCCGTGACGGCAAACGCCTGCTGCTGTTGCTCATGGCCCAGCACCGGCTCCAGTACCCTTCGCCCTTTACCCTGCTCCCGCAGATAGGAGCGAAAGCTGATCTCACAGGTCTCCTGACACATAAACCGGTTATCACCAATGATAATCCCGATGTCGCCGTCGGGCCGGCTCATACGGTCAATGGCCCAGGCGGCGGTACGCCCCATTTTTTGGTTGTCCATGCCGATATAGCCCGTCCGCCCTGGTGCGGACAGATCCGAAAACAGCGTGAAAACCTGTACCCCTCTGGCGACCGCCTGCTCCACAGCATGGCGAATCAGCGGGTTATCCAGCGCGACCAGGCCGATGACATCCACCTGTTCACTGAGCTGCTCAATGGCCGCCACGGTATGTTCAATGGCGTTAATATCGTGATGGATAAATATCGGCGCCTGTTGTGAGTGATGGTAAGGTGCCGCATGCTGCTGCAGCGCCTCGCTCAGCAGGTGATAAAAAGAGTGCGATTCGCGCAGCAGAATAAAACCCATTTTCAGGCTGACCGCTGACTTGCCGGCCACCAGTCGGTAATGGGATTGCTCCAGATTAAAGCCCAGCCGCCGGGCGGTCTCCAGCACCTTACGTTCCGTACCCGGTCTCACCGGCGCCCGGTTGTTCAACACCCGGTCAACCGTGGCGATCCCCACCTGCGCTTGCCTGGCGATCTCCGCCAGCGTCACTTTTTTTGCCGCCATCGCTCTTCCAACATGAGATAAAATGATAAAAAATTATCAGAAGACGTTACGCGAAAAACAGCCATGGCGCCATGACTTTACCCAGGGATTGCGAGATCGGCCACGGAGGACGAGCGGTTTATTGCCTCGTTGAGGTAGGAACTGGCGGCAGGGAGATTTCAGTAAGCAAAAGGCATTGCTTCGCGATTCTGCAGGGTAATATAAAAAGCCGGGGTTTCCCCCGGCTCAGGCAAGCGGATTAACCGTTCTGGATAAATGCCAGCAGATCGGCGTTGATCGTCTCTGCCTCGGTGGTTGGCATGCCATGCGGGAAACCGTGATAGGTTTTCAGCGTGCCGTTGGGCAACAGCTTGGCCGACAGCGGACCGGAATTGTCATAAGGCACAATCTGATCGTCGTCGCCGTGCATCACCAGCACCGGAATGGTGATGCTACGCAGATCGTCGCTGAAGTCGGTCTGTGAAAAGGCGACAATGCCGTCATAGTGCGCCTTGGCGCTGCCCATCATACCCTGACGCCACCAGTTTCTGATGATGCCTTCGGAAGGCTGCGCGCCGGGACGGTTGTAGCCGTAGAACGGCCCCGCCGGCACGTCATGATAAAATTGCGCCCGGTTGGCGGCCAGCTGCGCCTGCATATCATCGAACACCGATTTGGGCAGGCCGCCGGGGTTGGCGTCGGTTTTCACCATCAGCGGCGGCACCGCGCTGATCAGCACCGCCTTGGCGACGCGGCTGTCACCGTGGCGGGCAATATAGTGCGCCACCTCGCCGCCGCCGGTTGAGTGGCCGACGTGCACCGCTTTTTGAATACCGAGGTGATCAACCACCGCCGCCACGTCATCGGCATAGTGGTCCATATCGTGTCCGTCCCAAACCTGGCTGGAACGCCCATGCCCACGGCGATCGTGGGCAACGACGCGGTAGCCGTGCGCCAGGAAAAACAGCATCTGCGCATCCCAGTCATCTGAACTCAACGGCCAGCCGTGGTGGAAAAAGATAACCTGTGCATCCTTCGGGCCCCAGTCTTTGTAGAAAATCTCGACGCCGTCTTTCGTTGTGACAAATCCCATTGCATTTCTCCCTCAGGTTTATGGTGTGAACTCACTTCGCCGACTGCACGGTTATGCCGGCAGCGGCTCTGTTTAAGGATAGTGGTGGTACGGGCATTCATCACGACGCTATTTTCTATCGTTTTGATTGATCAATGCGCCATTTTTAATCAATACCGTGTGACGGGCAGAAGCTCTGCCCAGCATCACAAGCGGGGATGACCCTGCCGGTTACATCAGGACTGGCACGCCCCCCGCGCAGGCCTTAAACTTGTCTCCATTCATATCAATTAGACTTTATCCGCCATGCATGATTTTCTGATTATCGTCCCCGACGGGGGCATGCTGTTTGAGGCGGCGGGCGTCGCCGATATTCTGACGCAGGCCAACCGCCTGCTGCCGCAGGATGCCCCCGGCGCCGCCTATCGGGTAACGGTGGCCACCACCCAGTCGCACCGGGTGGTGCACGGCGTCTCAGGCCTGAATCTGCTGGCCGATCGGCGGCTGTGCGATCTTGACCCTACGCATCCTTACGACACCGTGATGGTCGCCAATAAGGGCCAGTCCGACGCCGAGAACCTGAGCGTGGTGCACTGGCTGCAGCAGGCGGAGCACCACGCCCGCCGGATCGCCTCAATCTGCGGCGGTGCGCTGCTGCTGGCGCAGGCCGGCTTGCTGAACGGCCGTCACGCCACGACCCACTGGCGGCTGCTGGAACGTCTGCAGGCGGAGTTTCCGCAGGTAACGGTCGACAGAGGGCCGATCTATGTGCAGGACGGCAATATCTGGACCTCGGCCGGCGTCAGTTCCGGCTTCGACCTGACCCTGGCGCTGGTTGAAGAAGATCACGGTTTCAGCCTGGCGCGGGATGTGGCGCAGGATTTGGTGATGTTCCTGCGGCGTCCCGGCGGACAGGCGCAGTTCAGCCGTTACCTGCTGCATCAGGCCGGTGACGGCCCTATCTGTCAGCTGCAGACTTGGCTGGCGGAGAACCTCACGCAACCGCTCTCCGTCACCCAGCTTGCGGAACGCGTCGCCATGAGCCCACGCAATTTCACCCGGGTGTTTACCCGCACCACCGGCGTCACGCCGGCCAGATACGTGGAAGAAGTACGCCTGAACGCCGCCAGACAGCGGCTGGAGCAAACGACGCAGGGCATTGAGCAGATCGCCGTGGACACCGGTTTCGGCAGCGGCCTCAATCTACGCCGGGTGCTCGAGAGAAACCTGCAGCTGACGCCGACGGAGTACCGGCAGCGCTTTTGCGCACGACACCTGTCCTGAATTGATTGTTTATTGTCATTTACGCCAAAACTGCGCCGCACTACATTGATGACAGACACCGATAACGAAGGAGTTCATCATGGTCAACGTAGGCATCAACGGCTTCGGCAGGATTGGACGTAACGTGTTGCGCGCCGCGCTTGGACGGACAGATTTTCAGGTCGTGGCGGTTAACGATCTCACCGACAGCCGCACCCTGGCCCATCTGCTGAAATATGATTCACTGGCCGGCACATTCGCGGCGGAGGTCGAGGCCGGTGAAGGCCAGCTGAAGGTTGAAGGCCGAACGATCCGCGTGTTTTCAGAACGGGATCCGGCGGCGATCCCCTGGCGCAGCGCCGGGGTGGACGTGGTTATCGAAGCCACCGGCTTATTCACCGAGAAAGCCAAAGCGATGGCGCATATCACCCACGGCGGCGCCAAACGCGTGATTATTTCCGCCCCGGGCAAGGATGACGACATCACCATCGTGATGGGCGTCAATGACGCGCAGTACGATCCGGCGCGGCATCAGGTGGTCAGCAACGGCAGTTGCACCACCAATGGTCTGGCGCCTGCCGCCCAGGTGCTGCATCAGGCATTCGGCATTGAACATGGCCTGATGAACACCACCCACGCCTATACCAACAGCCAGGCGCTGCACGACCAGCCGGAAAAAGATCTGCGCGGCGCACGGGCCGCCGCCGTTTCCATCGTGCCGTACTCCAGCGGTGCCGCCAAGGCGATCGGCAAAGTGATCCCCGAACTGGACGGCCGGATGACCGGCTATTCGCTGCGTGTTCCGGTACCGGTAGTGTCCATCGTCGATTTAACGGTCAACCTGCAGCGCGAGGCGACGGCTGAAGAAATTAATGCCGCGTTCCGCAGCGCCGCCGCATCCGGCCCGCTGCAGGGCATTCTGGGCTACAGCGATGAGCCGCTGGTATCGAGCGACTACCGCGGCGATCCGCGATCTTCAATTATTGACGGGCTGTCGACGCTGGTGATTGGCGGCAAGATGGTGAAAATCCTCGCCTGGTATGATAACGAATGGGGCTTCTCCAACCGCCTGATCGATCTGGCGCTGCTGATGGAAAAACGCGGCTTATAAGTCCCTTTGCGCAAGGTTCAAGGCTATACTGACGACACCGCCGACGGCGGTGTTTTTTTGTCTCTTTCGATAACGGAGTCATTATGCCAGCGCCATTTCCCCTCACCCCCGCCGAACGCGTCGCCGTGATGACCTTCGCCGACGGCGATCCTGATGAAAACCCCTGGGTTGCCGGCAAACCACGGGTGGAGGAGATCGACGTCGTCGACTATGACCCGTCTTGGCCGCAGCGCTTCGCACAGGAAAAGGTGCGGCTTGAGCGCACGTTGGGGTCATACGCGCTGCATATTGAGCATGTGGGATCCACCGCGGTGCCGGCGCTGGCGGCCAAGCCGATTATCGATATCGATCTGCTGGTGGCCGACCCGGCGGATGAAGCGGGCTACATACCGCCGCTGACCGCATTAGGCTATACCCATACCGTGCGCGAGCCGTCATGGTATCAGCACCGGATGCTGCGGCTGGACGCGCCGCAGATCAATCTGCACGTTTTTGCCGCCGGCAGCCCCGAGCATTTGCGTCACCGGCTGTTCCGCGACTGGCTGATCGCGCATCCTGAAGATCGGCAGCTGTACGCCGCCAGTAAACGGCGCGCAAAGCAAGGCGTAAACACCATGACCGATTACAACCGCAACAAGCAGGAGACCGTGCGGCAGATTTACGCAAAAATTTTCGCCGCACTGGCTAACGGCGCGAATTAAGCGTTATTCCCCGGCAGCGCGCTGGCCAGCGTCGCCATCAGCCGTGCCCGCCGCTGCTCCAGTTCGTCAATCTGCCGTTCGATATCCGCCAGGCGTTGATACTGCACCGCCTGCGTTTCCGGACAAAACGCGGCGCCTTCTACCAACAGCATGCAGTCCGGAAACGCACGGATCTCCGCAATGCTGAACCCGATGCCAATCAGCCGCCGAATCTGGCGTACCTGAGTGACCGCCCGTTCGGAAAAATAACGGTAACCATTCTCGGCGCGCGTTGAAGTTACCAGCCCCTGCGCGTCGTAATGACGGATCGCCCGTACGCTGACGCCGGTTTTTTGCGCCAGCTCCCCGATTGATAACTGCATTGCTCCCCCTGAATCAGCGCTTGACCCTGACATTAATGTCAGGGTTTAGCATAGCCGGGAATCGTTATTGAGACAGGAGCTTTTTATGCCGTTATCCCTTCGTCACCTTATTCTGGCGCTGATGCTGGCGCTGGTTTCCGCCACTCTGCCCGCCGCAGAGAAACACTACACCGTCAGCGCGCCCGACGGCGTGCAGATCGCCGTGCAGGAATCGGGCAACCCCGCCGGCCCGCCGATTATCTTTATCCACGGCCTGCTGGGGAGCCATCTGAACTGGACGCAGCAGCAACAGGCCCCGCAGCTGCAGCGCTACCGGCTCATCACCTTTGATCTGCGCGGCCACGGTCTGTCCGGCAAGCCGCAGCAGGAAGCGGCGTACCGCGACGGCAAACGCTGGGCGGACGATCTGGCTGCCGTCATCAACAACGCGCAGGCCCGGCGACCGCTGCTGGTCGGCTGGTCGCTGGGCGGCGCGGTGATCACCAACTACCTGGCGGCCTACGGCGACAGCAACATCAGCGGCGCCGTCTATGTCGACGGCGTGGTGAAATTAACCCCTGACCTGATCCCCGCCCATCCGCAGGTTTATAGCGCGATGACCGCCGAGCGGCTCGGCACCCACCTGGACGGCGAGCGCGCCTTTCTGCGCCTGTGCTTTTATCAGCAGCCGGATCGGGTAACGTTCGAACGGCTGCTGGCCAATGCGGCGCTTGCCGCCTGGCCGATGCAGCGTGCGGTACCGACGATGACGATCCCGCTTGAGCAGGGGCTGAAAAACGTCCGTGCGCCGCTGCTGTTTATCTATGGCCGACATGATGCGCTGGTCAATCCGCAGGCATCACTGGCCAGAGCGCGAAGCGTCAACCCCCCGCAATATTTCACACCGTTATCCTCCGCCTGCCCCACGAGCCAGCAGTGACCAATGAGGTATTTTCAGCAAACAACTATACACCGGATAATGAATATCATAGTATCGGTTAACTAATTGATACCGGAGAGTATTGTTGATGAAAAAACTGCTGTTTTCGGCGTTAATCGCCACGTCCGCCGTGTTGTTATCCGCCTGTTCACCGGATAACGATCATAACGTTAAAGTGGCGATCAATACCGGCCCGGATGAAGCCATCTGGAAAGTCGTCCAGCAGGTGGCAAAAGACAAATATAATCTGGATGTCGACGTTATCTCCTTTAACGATTACGTGCTGCCTAACGAAGCGTTAAACAATAAAGATGTCGACGCCAACGCCTTCCAGACGCTGCCTTACCTGGAGGATCAGTCGAAGGAGCGCGGCTATAAGTTTGCCATCGTCGGCAAAACCTTTGTGTTCCCGATCGCCGCTTACTCGCACAAGATAAAAAATATCAGCGAGTTAAAAGACGGCGCCACCATCACCATCTCCAACGAGGTCACCACGCTGGGCCGCAGCCTGCTGCTGCTGCAGGCGCAGGGGCTGATTACGCTGAAAGACGGCGTGGGTTACCTGCCGAGCAAAATGGATATCACCGCCAACCCGAAAAACCTGAAGATTGTTGAGGTGGATACGCCGCAGCTGGCGCGCACGCTGGACGATCCGAACGTGGCGATCTCGATTATCAACACCAACTTCTCCGCCCAGGCCGGGCTGTCTGCGGTGCGCGACGGCTTGTTCATGGAAGAGAAAGACTCGCCGTACGTCAACGCGATTGTGGCGCGCGAAGATAATAAGGACAGCAAGAAGATTCAGGAACTGAAAGACGCCTTCCAGTCCCAGGCCGTCGCCGACAAGGCGATGGAAGTGTATAAAGGCGACGCGATTAAAGGCTGGTAATTAACATCCTCGGCCAGCTAAAAGACGGCGGCCATACCGCCGTCTTTGCCCTCTGCCCGGATCTTCACCGGGAAAAACCACGGCGTATTGAAAATCAGGCACCGTGCAGCGCCAACCCCTTGATCGCCTTATCCACCGCCTTCTTCGGCCCGAGCAGCGCCAGACCGACCAGATTCAGATTATCAGCATCCTCCGCCAAAAACACCTGACGGTTGGCTTCATCGTGCCCGGTGGTAAACATGGCGTGCACGTAGGGGATCAGGGTGAGTTCACGCTCCAGCCCTTTTCGGTGGCTGGTCTGCAGCCCGGCAATATCCGCCTCAAAAATCAGCATCGGCTGGCCGGAAATCGCGCCGTAATGGCGGCCGTGCGCGTCCACGTAGCGCTCGCCCAGTATCTCCGGTGCGGCTGCGGCAATCCCCGTCGCCAGAAAAGCCACCACATTCAGCCGCTGCCAGGCGGCCAGATCGTCACGCACGATAAAGGCGATTTTGCTATCAAACATCACTGCCGGTACTCCGTTGGTTGCTAAAAAACGCATCATCGGAGATCGGCCGTCCGTCAGTATAGAACGTTTGTGCACTGGCGCTGATAGGCCTGCGGCGACAGCCGGTAGGCGCGCTGGAACCAGCGGCCCAGGTGGCTCTGGTCGGCAAACCCCACCTGCATCGCCACCTGCGCCGGCGGCTCGCCCCGCGCCAGCCGCATACGCGCGGCGCGCAGACGCAGCCGCACCAGATAGGCGTGGGGCGACAGGCCAAAAGCTTTTTTAAACTGGCGAGTCAGGCGAAAGCGATCGATGCCGCTCTGCCGGGCCAGTTCGTCCAGCCCGATATTGTCGGCCATATGTGCGTGCAGGTATTCCCTGAGGCGATGGATCAACACCTGCGACTCATCGCTCAGCGACGAGGGCCTCACCTGGATATGGCGGGCCAGCAGATCGATCAGCCGGTCCAGACTCTGGTCGCGCGCCAGCCGGCCTTCGTTGTGGTGCACGGCGCAGAACGCCTGCTGGATCGCCGCACTCAACCGGGCATCGTCGGTCAGCGTGTGGCGGAACGCCCCTTCCAACGTCGACACATCGCCCAGCCCGCGCCGCCGCATCACGCCGGATACCCAGCTCTGCGGCAGATACAGCATGCCGTAGGTAAAGCCCTCATCCTGCGGCGCGTGGCCATCGTGCACCGCACCCGGTTCTATCAGGATCGCGCGCCCGGGGCGGCTGGTATGCAGCGAACGGTGACAGTTGAAGCGCTGTAATCCCTGCTGGGTAACGCCGACCAGCATCTCGTCATGATCGTGGGGATCGTAAGCGTGCCCGCGAAAATGAGCGTGAACGCTTTCGATACCGGTGTCGTCATCACGCCGCAGGGTAAGCCAGTCTTCGCTGCGCGGCGCATTATGCGTTGACGCCATGGGATTCTGTTCTCCGAAACGGTATGGATGGATGTCAGAATTATCATACGTTCATCCCCGGGCGTTACAAAAAAATTGAAACTCATGCCGCTTTGCCGCCACTCAATGACTATGTATTCAGTCAGGAGTCATCAAGGTGAAAATGCCACAGATCAAAAACGTCTTCAGCAGCAACCGGGTCAATCCGCCGCCGCAACAAGAAACCGCCCGTCCCGTCACCGTGGCGGATTTACTGCAACGCGGCGCCAACCAGAACGACAGAAGCGTGGAGCCAACCGGCTTTAACTCGATTCATGAGCTGCGGGATTTTGCCCGCAACAACCCGCTGCCTAACACGCTGTATCGCGCCCATTTTGGCGATCGCGACGAGATTGACGCCTACGGCCTGGAACGTTCCGACGCATCGGATAAAAAGAGCGGCGACGACTATCTGGCGGATATTATCAAGCACACCTCGCGCACCGGCGGCAGCAGCGGCGGCGTGCTGTCGCTGTCCGGCTCGCTGCAGACCGCGCGCCGTTTTGCCACCGGCCGCACCGTGGTGCAAATCGACGCCAGCGCCTTTTCCGGTCGCTTTAAAACCACCGCGCAGATCCTGCTGGACGATGCGGACCGCCTGATGGCGGCGAAGAAAGTCTCGCCGAGCACGGTCAGAAATGCGCTGGAGCATTTACAAAGTGATGGGGAGTCCGAGGCGTTCTACCTGGACGGCGATATCCCCCGCAGCGCGGTGACCCAGATCTACTAACGCCCCGCCCGGATCCTGTCGCGCAGGCGATCAGGCGAAACCGCCGTTGACCCTGATCACCTGCGCGTTAATCCAGCGCCCCTGTCCGCCGGCCAGAAACGCCACCACCTCGCTGATGTCCTGCGGCACGCCCAGTCTTTCCAGCGGCGCGGCCTGCGCCAGCGCGTCAATTTGCTGCTGACTCTTACCGTGCATAAACAGTTCGGTGGCGGTCGGCCCGGGCGCGACCGCATTGACGGTAATATCCCGCCCGCGCAGCTCATTCGCCATCACTCTGACCAGCCCTTCCACGGCAAGCTTCGAGGCGATATAAGGGCCATAGCCGGGCATCGATTTGGCAATCACGCTGGTAGACAGCGCGATAATGCTGCCGCCCGCCGACAACTGCTCGCCGGCCGCCGCCATCATCAGAAAAGCGCTGCGGGCGTTGACGTTCATCATGGCGTCAAAGTCCGCAAGACTGGCGCTGGCAATCGGCGCCATGCGCATAATGCCGGCATTGATAACCACCGTATCAAGCCGGCCAAAGGTGGCCTGCGCGGCGCTGAACAGACTGGCTACCACGTCCGGCTCGGCGACGTCTCCCGCCACCAGGACGGCTTTTCTGCCCAGCGCGGCGATCTCATCCGCCACCGCCTGCGCCGCTGCGCGATCCCTGCCAAAACCCAGCACGATATCAAAACCGTCCCGGGCCAGCGTGAGCGCGATATCGCGCCCTATGCCTTTACTGGCGCCGGTCACAATGGCGCTTTTGTTCTCCACCGACATACGTGTTCTCCTGTCCGGCACGGTCGCCGGGTTGGTTGGTCATCAGCAGCGCACGGCCGCGCCGCCGGCACGAGTAGTAATTATAGCGGCGGCACGTGGCCGAGCTGCTGATACAGCGCCAGCCAGTCTTCCATGTGCCAGGTGGCGGTTACACGCTCGCCGTTCAGGGTATGAAACTCGTGCAGCCTGACGCTGATGCTGCGCCCGCTCGGCGCAATGCCCATAAATTCGCCCAGATGGGTGCCGGTAATTTCGGCGCGAACGGCGGCTTTGCCCGGCTCCTGCAGCATCTCGTGAATGGTGATGCGGATATCGGGAAACGCGGCGATAAATCCGGCCAGCAGCGGCTTGAAGCCGTCAGGCCCCGGCCCCTGTCCCGGCGCCAGCGGAATATCCTGCCAGTCGCGGGTAACCGCCAGGTGCACCAGCTCCGGGTCTTTATCATTAAACGCGCGGTACAGCGTCTCGACGGCGGCGCGCTCGGTTTGTAAACGTTGGGTCAGATCGTCAGTATCGGTCATGCCTGGAAGCCTTTTGCTATCGGCGGTGCAGCTCACCGCCTTGCGCAGTATTCACCGCCGTGCCATCATCAATCCAACAAATTTCATGTATAGAGTAATATATAAAATATGAATTTTGAGGGGTTCGATCTTAATCTCCTTGCGGCGTTTGACGCGCTGATGGCGGAACGCAATGTCACCAAAGCGGCGGCGATGGCGGGCGTCAGCCAGCCGGCGATGAGCGCGGCGTTGGCGCGTCTGCGGCGCGCGTTCGACGATCCGCTGTTTATCCGCAGTGCGGAAGGCCTGCAACCGACCGCCAAGGCGCAGGCCATCGCCCCGCCGGTTGCCGAAGCGCTGGCGCGCATCCGCGGCATTATGCACCCCGCCGAGGCATTCGATCCGGCGGCGCAAACGCTCAGCTTTACCCTGGGGCTGACGGAGTATCCGCTGCATATCGCGCTGCCGGCGCTGAGTAAGAAATTTGCGGCGCTGGCGCCGAACGGCACGCTGCACATCCGCAGTTTTACCGACCGCGATGAAACGGTGGCGCTGCTGGACAGCGGTAAAATTGACGCGGCCCTGAGCGTAACGCCCACCAAGACGCAGCGCCGGATCGTATCCGTTCCGTTGCTGAGCGATGAGTTTGTCACGCTGACGGCAAAAGACGACGAGACGGCGCGCGACGAAATGACGCTGCAACGCTTTCTGGCGATGAAGCACATCCTGGCGTCGCCGGAAGGCAACCGCTACGGACTGATGGATGAGATGCTCAGAGAACGCGGGCTGACCCGCCAGGTGGCGCTGACGCTGCCCAGCATGTTCGCCATCCCGGCGCTGCTGCCCGGTTCGCACTATGTCAGCACGGTGCTGCGCCGGGTGGCGGCAACCTCGGCCTGCCGCGAGGCGCTTACCATCACCGAGCCGCCGCTGCCGATGCCGCAGATTCAGTTTCACCTGTTATGGCATCAACGCACGCAGGAGCATGCGGCGCATCGCTGGCTCAGAGAGATGATTGGCGCGGTGTGCCGGGAGATTGACTGACCGTCCCCCGGCGCGCGCGCATGACACCGTCACTGATGGCGGCGCGCGACGGGGAACATGCTCCGCCTGGATAATAATCCAGCCGCAGTATCTTCCTCTGCACAGGCGCCGCCGCATCCGCGCTGGCGTCAGATCCCTAAAACGGTTATGCAAATGCCGCGCGGAACGCCTGCAGCGCCGGCTCCGGATCGCCGGACGCCCATCCCTCCAACGCCACCACGCCCTGATAGTTAATCTCCCGCAGCGTGCGGGCGATCGCCGGATAGTTGATCTCCCCGCTGCCGGGTTCACAACGGCCCGGCACGTCGGCCACCTGTATTTCACCAATATGCGCGGCGCTGCGGCGAATCAGCTCGCACAGGTTCCCTTCGCCAATCTGCGCGTGGTAGAGATCGAGATTCATCTTCACAAAGGGGCTGTCCACCGCGCTGACCAGCGCCAGCGTCTCCTCCGCCCTGGCGAACGGCGTGCCGGGATGATCGACCGCCGTATTCAGGTTCTCCAACGTAAACACGCGGCCCGCCCGCTCTCCCAGCGCGGCCAACGACTGCAGCGTTTGATAGGCTTGCAGCCACATCGCACCGCTGGCCGTCGCCACCGGCCTGACCGGCAGTCCGCGGTGATCCAGCCCGGTGCCGTGCAGGTTCAGCACCGGGCAATTCAGACGCTGCGCCACCTGCAGCGATTCCTGCGCGCTGTCCAGCAGTTGGCCAATGGCATCCTCGTCATGCAGATTGCCGCTGATATAGCCGGTCATCGAGGTAAAGCGCGCGCCGGTCTGCACCAGCGCCTCGATGTCTTTCTGCGTCCAGTCCCAGATTTCAACGCCGAATCCCAGCTGATGAATGCGCCGCACCCGCTCAATAAACGGCAAATCGAGAAACACCATTTCGGCGCAGACGGAAAGCGTAAAGTCTGACATGCGCGTTCTCCCTTACAGTACGATCGGTTTGGACTGTTGCACGGAAGCAATGCAGGCCAGCGCGATTTCCAGCGCGTTGCGCGCATCCTGCCCCGTCGCCTGCGGCGTATCCCCCGTCGCCACGCAGCGCACAAAATCGCCTAGCTCCGCGATATAGGCATCGCGCAGCAGATCCGTATCCCGGCGGGCGGTATCGATGGATATTCCCTGCGCGTTGTAGCGCACGCAGTTGTTGATATTGATATTGCCCGCCTGCAGCATGCCCTGGCTGCCGAACACCTCGCCGCGCACATCGTAGCCGTACACCGCCTGGAAGTTGGCCTCGGCGGTAGCGATGGCGCCGTTGTCGAAACGAATGTTGACCACCGCGGTATCCAGCAGGCCGCGCGCTTTAAAGTCCGGTCGCACCAGCGCATCGGCCATCGCGTACACTTCAACCGGTTTCGCGCCGGGGTTGAGGTGCAGCAGAATGTCGAAGTCGTGGATCAGGGTTTCCAGGAAAATCGTCCAGTGCGGGATCGGCGTCGGATCGCCCAGCCCCGGATCGCGCGTAACGGAGCGCATCAGCTGCGGCACGCCGAGATGGCCCGCCTTAATCTCCTGATAGGCGGCGGCAAAGCCGCTGGCAAAGCGGCGGTTAAAGCCGACCTGCAGCACCACGCCCGCCTGCTGCGCCGCCGCGATCGCCGCATCCGCCTCCTCCAGCGTCACCGCCATCGGCTTCTCGCAGAAGATGCTTTTCCCGGCCCGGGCCGCCGCCGTCACCAATTCGGCGTGGGTACGGGCCGGCGAAGCGATGACCACCGCGTCGATATCGCCATCGTCAAACAGCGCCTGCGGATCGGTATAGGCGCGTGCCGCCCCCAACGTCGCCGCCAGCTTCTCCGCCGCCCCCGGCACCGGATCGGCCACCGCCGCCAGCGTCGCCCCCGGAATACGCTGCGCCAGCGTCTGGCCGTGGAAACTCCCCATCCGTCCTGCGCCAATCAAACCAACGCGCACCATCTTTGCAACTGCCATAACGTTCTCCTTTTTTATCGGTAAGGTACTGACTATTTAGTGTGGGAAACCGGCTGTGTAGCGGAGATCTCCGCCTGTTCACCGCCAAAGCGCCGGGATTTCGACAGCATCAGCGGTTCGATATGCTCCAGGGAGACGCCCTTGGTTTCAGGCAGGAATCGCCCGACAAACCAAAACGCGATCAGGCTGAAACCGCCGCACAACAGCAGCGGAAATGCACCGTGGAAATGCGCCATCAGCGCAGGACTGCGGTTCATCATCGGAAAGCTTTGCGTCACGATAAAATTGGCCGCCCACATGGAGCAGAATGCGAAGCCCATCGCCACGGCGCGCATGCGGTTGGGGAAAATTTCAGAGATCAGCAGCCAGGCGCCCAGACTCCAGGAGAGGCCGAACACCAGCACAAAGCCGACCAGCCCGACGATCGGCAGATAGCCTTTCATCTCCTGCATAAACGTCCAGGCGGTGAAGAACAGAAACAGCGCGCAGCCTAACGAGCCCCAGCGCAGCAACGGAAGACGGCCGAGGCGGTCAACGGCGAACAGCGCAATAACAACGCCCGCCAGCAGCGCGGCGCCGAGGAAAATACTCTGAAACAGCGAGTCCTGGGTGTTGCCGGTCACGTTCTGCAACAGCGACGGCGCGAAATAGAGCAAAATATTGATGCCGGAAACTTGCTGCAGCACGGCAATCGCGCAGCCGATCCAGAGAATGTAGCTGGCTTTTTTATCCTGCAGGATGCCCGGCTTTTTTCTTGCCTGCGCCTGCTCGGACGCCAGCGAACGCATAATCTCTCCGTGCAGCCGCTGGCCGTGTTCCGGATTCGACAGCGAACCCAGCACCTTCAACGATTTGTCCTGCTTGCCGCGCATGGCATACCAGCGCGGCGACTCCGGCATAAAGAACGCCAGCAGCAGGAACAGCGCGCAAGGCACCAGACCGGACGCCAGCATCCAGCGCCAGCCGGTGGCGACCAGCCATTCATGAGGCATCCCCTTGGCGATCAGGAAATTCACCACATAGACGGTCAGCTGGCCGCCGACCATCAGCATCTGCTGCATGCCCAGCATTCGCCCGCGCAGATCCTTGGGCGAGACCTCGGCGATATAGAGCGGCGTCACGGCGGAGGCCATGCCAACCGCCAGCCCGCCGATCATGCGGTAGATAACAAAGTCGGTCAGGTCGTGCGCCAGCGCCGAGCCGACGGCGGAGATAATAAACAGCACGGCGGTGACGATCAGGGTGCTTTTGCGCCCGCAGCGGTCAGACAGGTAGCCGACGCCCCAGGCGCCGATGACGCAGCCCAGAATCACATTGGACACCGCCCAGCCGCTCTCCGCCGGCGACAGCGACAGATGCTCGGTCAGCGGGTCGATCACCCCCGAAATCACCGAGGCGTCATAGCCCAGGATCACGCCGCTGAGTGAGGCGATCGCGCAGATAAACAGGATGTAAGGTACGTTGTGTTTGCGTTGCGACATGGCGCTTTCTCTCCACGTTTTTATTGTTAGATTTATCGGTCTTATCGGTAAGAGCGATATTGCTTAGCAACCGCCATGCCAAAAATTAACGCACTGTTTTATAAGGAAAAGTAAAAAACGATCGTGATCACATTATGTTCACAAACAAGACATGTTCACGCCACATGTCTCTATACTGAACACTTTATGATCTGCGGACACTACCCATGGATTACACACCGGAACGGTACTGGGATGAGGAGTGGGAGTTGATTGCCAGGCTTAATAATGAGCAGGCTTTCAGCCGTTATATCAAGGCATTGCACCAAGCCTGGCGGGTGTTCTGGCGCGGTGAGACGCCGTCCGGCGTGCGCGCCGCCGTGCACGCCTCCTGGGCGCGCAGCCGCAGCAACGGCATCGATCCCGACCATTTTCAATACCGGTTTTGCGAAGAGAAACGGCTGCAGACGATACTGGCGCACAACGCCCCGCTGATCGCCATCGCGCGCGGCGTGATGCGCAACCTGCTGGCTTATAATCCCAACGGACATATTAATCTCACCGACGCCAGCGGCATTACGCTCTACTTTTGCGGCCAGGATCTGACGCCGGTGGGCAGTATGCTCAGCGAGGACGTTTCCGGCACCAACTGCACCGGTCGCTGCCTGAGCGAAAACCGCCTGGTGTATCTGCTGAACGGCGAGAATTACAAACGCGCCCTGCGTCAACGTGATAAACACTGCGCCGCCGCGCCGGTCAGGGACGAAAACGGCGTGACGATCGGCGTGCTGACGCTGACCGCCAACTCCGGCAACTTCCACTACCATACGCTGGGCACCGTGCAGGCGGCGGCAGAGGCGATTTCCCAGCAGCTGATGCTGTGTCAGCTGCTCGAGGAGCAGCAATCGGTGCTGGAATCTATCAATGAAGGGGTGATCGTCCTAGGGCAACGGGGCAATATCCGCCAGCTCAACAGCTACGCCCGCCAGGTGCTGGGCATCTCTCCACGCGCGGACAATCAGGATATCGACAACGTTCTGCAGCCGGAAGCCTGCTCGCTGAAGACGCTGAACGCCTGTAAAGACCGCAGCATTACTTTCTGCCCGGACGGCGGCAGCCGCATCACCTGCCTGATTTCCGTCGTCTGTACGCCGGACGGCGGTAAAGTCATTTCACTGCGGGAAAACCGCCGCATCCGCGATATCACCCACAAGGTAATCGGCAGCAGCGCCAGCTACCACTTCGACATGATCCTCGGCCAGTCGGCCGCCATGCAGGCGATACGCAACCGGGCGCGCACCGCCAGTCGCAGCGACAGCACCGTGCTGCTGGGCGGCGAAAGCGGCACGGGGAAAGAGCTGTTTGCCCAGTCGATCCACAACAGCAGCGCGCGGCGTAACGGCCCTTTTCTGGCGGTCAACTGCGGCGCAATCCCGCGCGATCTGGTGCAGAGCGAGCTGTTCGGCTATGAAGACGGCGCGTTCACCGGCTCACGCCGCGGCGGCGCGGCGGGCAAATTTGAACTGGCCGACGGCGGCACGCTGTTTCTGGATGAGATCGGCGATATGCCGCTGGATGCACAGGCCAGCCTGCTGCGCGTGCTGCAGGAGAACGAGGTGACGCGCATCGGCGGTAACCGCCCGCTGAAGGTCAACGTACGCATCATTGCCGCCAGCCACCGCGATCTGGAAAAAGAGGTCGCCGGCGGCGCTTTCCGCCGTGACCTTTGGTTCCGCCTGAATGTCATCGACCTGCAGATCCCGCCGCTGCGTCAGCGTAAAGAAGACATCAGCGAACTTGCGGACGGATTCTGCGAGCAGATCTGCCGGACGCTGGGGCGAGAGAAGGCGCGCTTTACCGCCGCCGCCCTGCGCCGGCTGGAGGCCTACGGCTGGCCGGGCAACGTGCGTGAACTGGAGAACATCGTCGAGCGCACCCTCAACCTGACGGACAGCCGGGTGATTGACGAGCAGGATCTGCCGGATGTTCTGCAAACCGCCGGCGCGGCGCGCGGCCACGCGATAAGCGGCAGCCACAGCCTGCAGGAAAGTGAAAGAAATCTGATTATCCTGTGTCTGACGGAAAAGGCCGGCAACCTGCGCCAGGTGGCGCTGGCGCTGAACCTGTCGCGCGGCGCGTTGTATAACAAGCTCAAGCGCTATGGCATTGATGCCAACAACTACCGGCGCGACAAAGCGGTGCGTTAACCCCGTCGTTGCCGCGCCGGGCCGGCAGATAGCCTGGCGATATTCACGTGCCCGACCAAACCGGCGGCCTTTTTTCCAGAAAGGCGTCCACCCCCTCAAGCAGGTCCTGGCTGTGCAAGCGCCGCTGTTCTGCGGCATACTGCGCCTGAAAAGCCTCCGGCAGGCTTTTATCGGCGCTGTCGTAGGCGATATTTTTAATCGCGCGCGTCGCCGCCGGCGAGCAGCGCAGAATATCATTCACCAGTTGTTCAACCGTATCCGCCAGTTTCGCCCCGTCGACCACCTGATTGACAATGCCGAACGCCTGCGCCTGACGCGCCGAGATCTGTTTGCCCGTCAGCAGCATCTCCATGGCCAGTTTCATCGGCATCTGCCGGGTCAAACGGAAAATGCCCCCCGCCCCCTGAATCAAACCAAGCTTGGCTTCAGGCAGAGCGAAAACTGACGCTTCACTGGCGACAATCAAATCGCAGGCCAGCGCCAGTTCAAAACCGCCGCCAAAGGCGTACCCCTCCACTACCGCAATAATCGGCTTGTAAATATCAGTGCGTTCGGTCAGTCGCGGCCAGCCCGGACGTCCGGCGCTGCCCAGGCTGGAAAAAGGTTCACCGTCAGCGTAGCGCGTTTTCAGTTCCTTCAAATCCTGACCGACGGAGAAGGATTTGCCGCCCGCCCCGGCCAGCACCGCCACCCACAGTTCGTCGTCATGGTTAAAATCTTCCCATACCGTCAGCAACTGCCTGTGCATGTCAAGATTCATCGCGTTAAGCACGGCCGGGCGGTTCAGGGTGATATAGGCGACATGCCCCCTTTTCTCGTATAACACCGCCGGCGGTAGATTGTCTCGTTCTGCCATATTGCCTCATCCTGTTTCATCAGGCGCGCCGGTCAGCGCGCCTGTCATTACTCCACCGGTACCTCGGGGATTTTTCTGGCGAATTTACCGGTCTTTTCTTTTACATCGACGGCATACATTCTGATGACCTGTTCGCGACAGAATGCCTGCATATAGTCGCGGAACGCCGCCAATGGCTCTTTGGCAAGCACCAGCATGCGTTTATTCACCGGTACGGCCGGCGCCGCCATCAGCGTAATCGCTTCCTGCAGGGTCCGTTCCAGCGCCTCTGTAGCCACAACCCGATCGAAGATAAATCCGGCATCAGCATCGTCAGCCCTGACTTTACGCCCATGCAAAATCACCTGCTTGGCAAAGCGCTCACTGGTCGCGCTGGTGAGCCGCAGATTGGAAACGCCGGGAATAATGCCCTCTTTGGCTGCCGGCAACGAGACATAGCACCCCTGCTCGCCGATCACATAATCGCAGGCCAGCACCATCTGCATACCGCCGCCGATGGCGAAGGTCTCCACCAGGGCGATCCAGGGTTTCGTGATGCTGACCGCCGCCCCCTCTGACGGGCAAACGACGCCGTGGATCAGCTTGTTAATGCACCCCATCTCTCTGCCAATCAAAAATTCCGGATAAGAGATGCCGGCATCGTGCAGTTTTTTCAGATTGATGCCCGAGCAGAACACCCGGCGTCCGGCATATTTCGGATGGCTGACCACGCCGCCGCGCAGCACACCGGCTTTAACCTTGTCCGATAAATGGACAATATCCGCCGCCGTTTCCAAATCGCGGACAAAGTCGCCGTCTTCGGCATGCAGCGTATCGCCATCAAGGAAAGTGACCACCGCCGCCTCGCCTTCCTGACGGATCTCCAGCGCCGTCAGTCTGACGTAACCGCTGCGGTTAAAGGCCTCGACCAACGGCAGCGACGCGTCTTTCGGTTGCAGCATGGCGTTTAGCAGATGCGTACCGGCGTCCTCGTCCTGCAGCACCTGCGCCAGCAAAAGCGAAAAACAGTAATCGGCAGCCGCCTGCTGCGGCGTGCCTTGCGCGATCTCGCCAAACAGCAGTTCCGCAGCAGACTGATAAAGCGCCTCAATACGCTGAGAACGGCAATAGTGCCCCGTCCATAACCGGTACAACGCCAGCCCGTAGCGCGAGAAAAACTGCGTAACGTCCGGGTCGGCAGCGCATTCGGCAATGATCATATCGTCTCTGAGGGCGCTATTGCCGTAATGCGCCTGCAGCGCGGTCTTTAACGCCGCGGCCTGCTGGCGCAGCGCATGGGAGAACTCATCGGTATGTTCACTCATCATCCGGCGCTTACCCCTGACGCAACGTACGGTCGCTGGCGGACAGCGACAGGCCGATCGTGTCCTCGTACGAGGTATGACAGGCTTCCAGCATCAGCTTGCGGCGCACGCGGATATCGGTAAAGGCGTGCGGGTTCATGCCCATCGCCAGATCCTCCGCCAGCGCGGCGGGCTGCGTGCTGGTGCGGTCCAGCAGACCGCTCGACAACGCCTCCTCGGCGCACAGCGTATTCCCCAGCACCAGCAGCAAACGCACCCAGTTGGCCGCCAGCTGATTGGTTAAGCGGTGAATCAGCATCCCCGGCAGCGTGATATCTTTCCCGCGCAGGGCAAAGGTGCTGTCAGGCGTGCCCAGACGCAGATCGGCAATGGCGATAATGGATAAGGCCACCAGCCCGCATTCGCCGTCGGTGGTGGCGATCAGCAGCGCATTCAGGTTTTCCACCCGGCGCAGCGCCTTTTCCCACTTGTGCAACAGACCGACATCCATACTCTCTGTTCCCTGCGCCGGCGCAGCGCCGCCCGCAAAAGCGAACAGCACCTGATCGATCGCCGGAGTATTTTCAACCTGAGCGCAAAGTTGATTAAGTTGTTCAATCATGTCGCTGGTAATTGCCGCTGAGCCGGTAAAATTGATTGTTAGACGTTCCATAAATGACCTCAATTACGTTAAATTATTTTTCCCATTGCACCAGGGCAGTTTCAATCGCCGCGCCGGGGCCCATCGTCATAAAGACCCCGATATCTCCGGCTGACGTTATTTTTTCATTTTGCAGACGTTCTAAAGAAAACAGGAATGAACCGCTGGAAAGATTGCCGAAATCATTTAATACGCTGCGCGTGTGGCGCAGATCGCTTTTCGTTAATCCCAAATTGATACAAATTGAATCGAGCACTTTTTTGCCGCCGGAATGCACGACCCAGTGATCAATATCGCTGACGTTGAGCTGATGTTCGCCCAGCAGTTTATGCACCACTTTTTCAACTTTCGATCCCACCACATACGGCACGTCTTTTGAGAGGTAAAAGCGGTTTTTATGCTGCTCATCATTCCAATCAAACTTCATCATGCCGATGGCCGAAGGTTCGGTCAGGCTGAGCTTCGCCCGCAGTTTGATCGCGCCGGCAGGTGGCGCATCGTCTTCCGACGAGCTGACGACCGCCGCAGCGCTGGCGCCGTCGCCAAACAGACTGTTAACCACCGCGGTAGGGAGCGTGCCGTCCTCAATGTAGGCCGCAGAACAGATTTCCGTGCAGACCACCACCGCCAGCTTGCCCGGATTGGCAAGCGACCAGTTTTTTACCGCGTCCAGGCCGTTCAGCCCGGCGGAACAGCCCATGCCGACAATATCAATCCGGTTGCAAAAGTCCGACACCCCCAGCGATTCACAAAAACGGGCGCTTAATGCCGGCACTAAAAAACCCGTCGACGTCACGCAGCAAATACAGTCAATATCTTCAATCCGCATGCCGATTTTATCCAGACACTTGCGGATTGCATTCCCCCCCAGTTTGAGCGCATTTTTTTCATGACGCGCCAGCATTTGCGCATGCGTTTCACCCTCGGCGGCGCTTCCCGCCATATTGTCTATCGACAAATGTCTTTTGCTGATTCCGCTGTTAATAAATATGGAGCGAATGCGGCTATCCGTAATATTAAGGTTGTCACAGACCTCGCTCTGTGAATAGGCGGTTTCCGGTACATCATGCGCACAGGCCAGAATATAGGCGTTCATTCCGTTATTCGTTCTCTCTTTCATCTGCAAATACCCACCGTCATCTATAAATACCCGATCGAATTCCATTCGATTAGCGGGAAAATGAAATATCACTCTGTGAATGAAGCTGTTTAACGTTCAGATCTGTTGCGGCAAGAGTTTTTCATTGAGAAACTGACAAAACTTGCGGGTTCCCGCCGCAATCGCGGCCGGCGGGTAATAACTGAAGGCGAGCCGGATACCGTGAGCGCGCTGCCGGCCGTCCCGCACCGCATAACTGACCGGCAGAAATGTCACCTGATACCCCTCCGCACAGTCGAGCAGGTGCGCGGTGTTGATCTCCTGCGGCAAGCGGATATACACGAAAAAGCCGCCGGCAGGCGCGTGCCACTGCAGCAGACCGGCGTCCAATTCCTGCTCGAGCACCTGCAGCATCGCGTCACGCCGGGCACGGTATTCATCGCGGATCGGACGGATCCAGTTTTCCAGTGAGTATTGATGCTCGATTAAAAAACCGGCGACAATTTGCTGATTCAGCGCACTGCTGCTCAGGCTGGTGTGATCTTTAATATGCAGCAAATGGTTAAAGGTTGCGTCGCCGTGCCGGCTTATTACCAGATAGCCCAGACGCAGCGACGGACATAACGTTTTGGAAAACGAGCCGATATAATAGACCTGGCCTGCGTTATCCCGGGTTTTTATTGCGCGGGGCTGTATGCCATCGTAATAGAACGCCGAATAGGTGCCATCCTCAATAATCTTCACCCCCTGCTGAGTGCAGACCGCGAGCAGCATGCTTTTCTCCGCCTCGCTCAGTTGGTAGGTCATCGGATTATTAAAATCAGGATTGATATAGATAAGTTTTATCTGCTTACCCTGCCGGCGATACTGTTCGATAACCGCCGGCAGCAGCGTAAAATCAACGCCGCCGGCAGGATCGGCAAGATCGTCGATAGCGATTTTAACGGATGACTTCCCCAGGACCGCGACGCAATCGGTAAATCCGAAGTAGCTGGGCTCAATAATCAGCACGCAATCCTCGGGCTGGCGTAATTCGTGCAGTAGCACCAGGTTGTAGGCTTCCTGGCAACCATTGGTCACCAGAATCTCCTTCTCGCCAGCGTGGATCCCCTCATCATTCGCCAACCATTTGGCGAGATGAGCAGTAATCATCCCCTGGCTGGGCCCGTAAGTGTAAAGATTCTCTCTGATTTTCGCGTTGTCATAGTGCTTTTCTGTCCGTAAGAACGCCTGATAGATCCGCGCATAACGTTCAAGATCCAGTCTGGCGTAAATATCAGGGTTGGGACGCCCTAATGACAGTGAACAGGCATGAGGATAGCGCTGGTTAAGCGCGCCCACGATGGATAAAACACTCTCCTGAGTTGGCATACAAACATCCGTTGATTCATGTAGATAGTGATGACGGGCCACAATAAGGCCGGCCAGACGCGTTGCCTGTCACACGCTCGTCGCCGGCGTGCCGCATGTTATTTATTCATCGACGATGCGATAAATATCATCCCGCTGCTGCCATGCCAGGATCTGATTAAAATCGCGCGTTAACTGGGATTGATCCTGATGCAGTAAATAAGCGAATCCGGGCAATCCCTTGGTGTCCGCCGTGCGGGTGACGCGCTGTCCCGGACGCGGCAGCGCAAAGAAATTGGAAAAGGAAGGAAGCCGCTCTATCGCGCGTTTCCCCGGCATCGCCTCCAGCACGCCGTCGCGCTTGAACAAAAAGGATATTTCAGACACATAGGCATGCATGCGGTAATGCGTGCCCACGTAGCGGTCGATGAAATCCTGCGGCGCCAGATACATGGCCGCACACAGGCTGACCTGGGTGTAGCCGAGGCAGGCGCTGAATGTCACGTCATTGATGGAGGCGCCCATCAGGCGGGCATTGGTTTCAATCAGCACCGGCCCTTCCGCCGTCAGGATCACCTCATTGTGCGCCGCGCCATAATCGACGCCCAAGGCGGATAATACCTCAAGGGTATAATCCGCCAGCGCTCTGGCGTACGTTTCCTGCGCATCGATCAGGTGCATCCCTTCAAAATTGTAAGCGCCGCCGCTCACCCGGCTGCGCACTTGCTCCCAGATGTCCGTCACATAATGCTGTCCGTGCCAGCTCAGCGTGTTGACGAAATACTGGGTGCCGTCAATCAGTTCCTGGATCAACAATTCATCATTCACATAACCCAGCAGATTCTCTTTGCCCAGCAGTTGTTCTGCCGCACGCTGCACGTCCTCCCCGCTCTCACACAGCGTTACGCCGTCGCTGGCGCCGCTGTTCAGCGGTTTTACAATCACGGGATAACCGTTCAGCTCGGCCCAGGACACCAGTTCCGCGGCTGAAGAGGCTTTGCACTGCCTGATTGAGCGAATGCCTTTTTCCGCCAGCTTTTGCTGCGAAATATACTTATTCCGTCGCCAGTCGGTGGTTTCAGGGTCATTCGCCGCCGGTATCCCCATGGCTGACGCCAGCATATCCGCCAATGCAATGCCGCTGTCCGCACCGGCAATCACATAGCGAATATCATACGGTCTCAGCTGCTGGATAAGGTCATCCAGCGATCCGGCATAATTAATGGTTTCGACAAATCCCTGAGTACGCGTTTGGCGCGAAAAATCTTGCCAGATATGCACCACGTCGCAGCCGCGCGACATAAATGCCGCCGCCAGTTCATTTCCCGTTGATAGCGCATTAATAATAACAATCGTATTTTTCACCAACCACTCCTGTCTTGCGTAAGAATAAAACCGGGAAAATAAACATCCAAAATAAACGACACAAATATTCCCACACCATTATCTGGCGGGCTCTCGCCAGCGGTGCATTAATTATTTATCAGAAAGTAAAAACAGGCATTCCCTGCCAAAACAATGGCCGTTATATTATTCCTGATATTTTACTATTTTGTTCTTGCGAATATCGTCTAGGCGTCTTTAACCTTTAACAACAACAATAATGCCAGCAGCGACAGTGACAGCGCCGCATAATAAACGGCCTGATGATTCCAATGCTGACTGATGGCGCCCTGAAGCAAACCGGCAAAAATCGCCCCGGTGGCAATACTGTTGCTGTACAGCGTACTGGCCGTTCCCGGGCTCTCCGGCATCAATTCTTGCAGATAGAGCATACCCAGTGCGCCGACGATACCGATAAAAACAGCATTCAGCACCTGAATCGCCGCCAGCGCCCATGGAGAAACCGCCTGTGTCATGCCCAGGTAAAACAGCGCGGAACAACCGGCGGCCAGCAGCATCATAGGGCGCGTGCCAACGCGCTTGATCACCGGCGAGCAGAACAGCATGATCAGAATTTCCAGCCCTGCCGCGCCTCCCAACAGCCAGCCGGCGAAACTACTGCCCATACCCGGCAGGCTGCTGATATATATCGGCATATCGATCAGGTACATCGTATCGCCGCCCCACAGCAGCGCCAAAGCGGCAAACAGCAGCCAGGCTTCTTGCGACCGACCCGTGGCCGTCGGGGTAGCGGACGTCGCCGGCGTCGCTGAACGTGGCGGCACGTCCCCCGCAGGCAGCGAGGACAGGACGAAAAGTCCGCCCAATACAAACAGCAGAGCCACCAGCAGATACAAGGCGGTAAAACCGAAATGCGCGATGATAAAGAAAGCGACGGGCGGCGCGATCACCCAGGAGATCGAAATCTGGGCACGCATCCGGGTGGTGAATTTGATAACGTCAAAATCGGCGCCGACCGAATACTGACGCGCCAGAGCAAACAGTTGCGGCATCGCCGTTGTCGCCAGCGCCGACAGTATCACGCCTGCCGACACCAGAATGCGATAATCCCGGCTAAACGCGAACAGCAAGGCATTGGCTATGGCAACCGAACAACACAGCAGGATCAGACGGCGGCGATTACCGCCCGAATCCGACTTTCGCGCCATCAGTTGGCTGACGCCTACGCCGGCCAACGCGTTAACGGTATAAAACATCCCCACCATAAACGGACTGGCGCCGATTTCCCGCGTCAGAAACAGGCTGACAACCGGCATTTGTAACGCGCCCGCCATTCCTAATATTAAGGCTACTGCCATAAAAATAATATTGACGCCCTGTCCCTGGCTTACCGTATCACGCTCCAACTCCATAAACCCATTCCGTTATTTAAATAGAGAAATAAAAAACACAGGGGAAAAACACCCTATATTTATATCGCAGCGGCACGGCCGAAAGGATCATCTTACGGTTATTTTTTGTGCCGCTGTTCACATGTTTTATTGATCGTTTTTAGCGCGACAATATCTGATGGGGAATAATAATGTCTTTTTAAGTGACCGTTTCGTTAAAAAGCTGGTGAATATATTTAACAGACTTTTGGTCTTTTACAATGCGCCATTTTTCATCGTAGGCGTTATATCCTTATGCCAAAAAAGTGACTTGCATTTTTTTTGACATAAATCACTGAAACGGAAACGAAAGGCTGGGGATTCCACTGGCGTTGCCGGTTAACTCGGACTTATCTGCCAGATGGCGCCGGTCTCGGCAGCAACATGCACATTTGCATCAACATGAAGCATATTAGCAGTGGCTTGCGCCTCATACCCACGGCCACAGGAGGTCATAGAGGAATTCCAGGACGTTTCTGCGCCGCCGGTTTGGCGGCAGTAACGTCTCTGGCTGCGGTGCTTTGGGTCGCTTGCAGGCAACGCCCTGCTCATCCAGCGCCTGCCAGGCGGCCTGCCGCACGCTCAGAACAAAATCTTGCCGCAGCATGCGCAGCAAAATCGCCTGGCCGCCGTCGATCGGCCGCTGGCGCAGCTGTTCGATCAGCGCCAGGCGTTTGCGGTAATCCGTTTTATCGCGCGACAGCCGATCCGCGTGTTCAAGATTGATAGGCGATCTCCAATGTCTGTGTCTGACAACCAGGCGCGATGATAGCGCGTCCGGGCCGTCAGTACATCCTGTCGCTGTCCAGCGCCTGCTGCATCCAGTGCAAAAAGCGCTTCACCCGCGCCAGCTGGCCGAAACCGCGCGGATAAACCAGATGATGGGCGCTGACCGGCAGGCTCAGCGCCGCCGGAAACAGCCGCACCAGCGAGCCGTCGCGCAGGTAGTCCCGCGCCAGCAGTTCGCTCTCCAGCACCACGCCGTGTCCCAGTCGCGCGGCCTGCAGGCTCATGTAGGAACGGTCAAAGCTGAACACCCAGGGGCGCTCCGGCTGGGGCAGATGGTGGGCGGCGAACCACTGCGGCCACTGGATCAACGGCGTTTCCGACAGAATCAGCTGGTGCTCCGCCAGCGCTGCCGGCGAAGGCGCCGGATGACGCTGCAGATAGTCCGGCGATGCCATGGCGGTAATGCATTCATCACGTATCGTTTTGATATCAAACGGCGACCAGTCCGGGAAGCCGTGGCGGATCGCCACGTCGATGTTATCGCGGCTGAACGACAGGTTTTCATAAGAACATGACAGTGTCACGTTAAGCTCCGGACAGGCCTCATGCAGCTGCTTCAGCCGCGGCAGCAACCACAGCAGGCCGAAGCTGGGGGCGCAATGGATGCGCAAGGCATTGTTCTCTTTCTGGTCGCGGATCTGCGCCGTGGCCTGGGCCAGGTTCAGCAGCAGCTGACTGATTTCACGCAGGTAGGTTTCCCCCGCCAGCGTCAGGCTCACCCCTTTGGCCGAGCGGTTAAACAGCGAGTTGCCCACCAGTTTCTCCAGCTTGGCCAACTGGTGGCTGGCCGCCGAGGGCGTGATATTCAGCTCTTCCGCCGCGCGCGCCACATTGCCGAAATGCGCCACCTGCTCAAACACCTGCAGCGCCTTGATTGAGGGGATCGCCGCCTTTTGTATCTCCAACCGCCGTACCTCCGCTTGCCGTGATTTCGTCACAGCCTGTCACGTCGCCGGAGCTGAAAATGTTAAGCCGATCAAAACATAAGTTTAATTCATCATCGACTGAATTTTTTTGCATTGCCGAAAAGTGCATCTCCTTCAATGCTGAACACACCCTACCGGCCGCGATGGCCGTAAAAACATAAAAATACTCAGGAGTCGCAGATGTTACTGAACAATAAAATCGCCGTTATCACCGGCGCCGCCTCCGAGCGCGGCATCGGCCGCGCCACCGCCGCCTGCTTTGCCGCCCACGGCGCACGCGTGGCAATCCTGGATCTGGATCGCCACGCGGCGGCCCATGCCGCGCAGCAGCTTGGCGACGGCCATCTGGGACTGGCGGTTGACGTCGCTGACCCGCAGGCGGTCAATCAGGCCGTGGCGCAAATCCTCGAGCACTACGGCCGCATCGACGTACTGGTCAACAACGCCGGCATTACCCAGCCGGTAAAAACGCTGGAGATCGGCATGCAGGACTACGACCGCGTGCTGGACGTCAGCCTGCGCGGTACGCTGCTGATGTCGCAGGCGGTGATCCCGGCGATGCGCGCCAACGGCGGCGGCAGCATCGTCTGCCTGTCGTCGGTATCCGCCCAGCGCGGCGGCGGCATCTTCGGCGGCCCGCACTACAGCGCCGCCAAGGCCGGCGTGCTCGGGCTGGCGAAGGCGATGGCGCGCGAGTTCGCCCCGGAGCAGATCCGCATCAACAGCATCACCCCCGGCCTGATCCAGACCGATATCACCGGCGGCCTGATGCAGGACGAGCGCCGGCACGCCATTATCGACGGCATTCCGCTCGGCCGGCTGGGCAACGCGCAGGACGTCGCCAACGCCGCGCTGTTCCTGGCCAGCGACCTCTCCAGCTACCTGACCGGCATCACGCTGGACGTGAACGGCGGCATGCTGATTCACTGACCCGGCCTCGCCCGCCTTACGGCCCCCGCACCGCGGGGGATCCCCGTCTGTTTCAGGAGTGGACATCATGACAACGCTTAACCTGACCGCCGCCGCCGGCGTGCGCGACACGGCTTACCGCAAGATCGCCTGGCGGCTGATGCCGATTTTGATGCTGTGCTACCTGTGCGCCTACCTTGATCGGGTAAACGTCGGCTTCGCCAAGCTGCAGATGATGGACGATCTGGCTCTCAGCGAAACCGTCTACGGTCTCGGCGCCGGCATTTTCTTTATCGGGTATTTTTTCTTCGAAGTACCGAGCAATCTGATCCTGCACCGGGTGGGCGCCAGACGTTGGATCGCCCGCATCATGATCACCTGGGGACTGATTTCCGGCCTGTTCGCCCTGGTGGAAACCGCCTGGCAGTTTTACCTGCTGCGCTTTCTGCTTGGCGTGGCGGAAGCCGGCCTGGCGCCCGGCCTGCTGCTGTATCTCACCTACTGGTTCCCGGCGGCGCGGCGCGCGCGCATGACGGTGCTGTGGTTTATCGCCATTCCGCTGTCCGGCATGATCGGCGGCCCGATCTCCGGCTGGATTATGGAGCGCTTTGCCGGCGTGCACGGCTGGGCCGGCTGGCAGTGGATGTTTGCGCTGGAGGCAGTGCCCACGCTGCTGATGGGGCTGGTGGTACTGATGGCGCTGAAGGACCGGGTTGAGGACGCGCCCTGGCTGGATGAACACCAAAAACGCCTGGTGCGTGCCGATCTCGACGCCGACGATCAGCATAAACACCAGCACGGCACCATCGCCGCGTTTATCGGCGACAGGCGGCTGTGGCTGCTGGCGCTGATCTATTTCTGCGTGGTGATGGGCCAGTATGCGCTCACCTTCTGGCTGCCGACGCTGGTCAGAAACGCCGGCATCCGCGAACCGCTGCAGATCGGTCTGCTCAGCAGTCTGCCGTATCTGTGCGCCATCGTGGCGATGATTCTGGCCGGGCGCAGCGGCGACCGTCATCGTGAACGGCGCTGGCATCTGGCGATCCCGATGCTGGCGGGCGCTGCGGCGCTGCTGCTGGCCACCCAGTTCGGCCATTATGTCGCGCTGTCGGTCGCCTTTCTCTGCCTGGCGGCGGCGGGCATCCTCTCCGCCTCCTCATTGTTCTGGATGCTGCCTACCAATCTGCTGGGCGGCGTTTCCGCCGCCGCCGGCATCGCCGCGGTGAACTGCTTCGCCAACCTAGCGGGCTTCTTCTCCCCTTACCTGATCGGCGGCATCAGCAGCATCACCGGCTCACCCGCCTGGGGCATGTATCTGATCACACTGGTATTGCTGGCCGGTTCGCTGTTGGTGTTCCGCATTCCGGCCGCGCAGGTTAACCGATAATCACGGAGTTAAAACATGACCACAATCGATGTACCGCAGACCGCCGCGCTCTCACTGCAGCAGCGGGCGTACAACATTCGCCGGCACGCGCTGATTATGGGCCAGGTGCAGGGGCAAGGCTATATCGGCCAGGCGCTCGGCGCTGCAGACCTGCTGGCGGTCAGCTATTTTCACGCCCTGCGCTACCGCGCGGACGATCCCGAATGGGAACAGCGCGACCGTTTCTATCTGTCGATCGGCCACTATGCTATCGCGCTCTACGCCGCGCTGCTGGAGGCCGGCATTCTGCCGCTCGATGAGCGCGAAACCTACGGCGCCGACGACAGCCGTCTGCCGATGTCCGGCATGGCCGCCTACACCCCCGGTATGGAGATCACCGGCGGTTCCTTGGGGCACGGACTGGGCATCGCGGTGGGCGCCTGCCTGGGGCTGAAGCGCAAAAACAACCCGGCGTTTATTTACAACCTGCTGTCCGACGGCGAACTCAATGAAGGCTCCACCTGGGAGGCGGTGATGTCCGCCGCGCACTGGCGGCTGGATAACCTGATTGCCCTGGTGGACGTCAACAATCAGCAGGCGGACGGCCACTCGTCGGAAATCCTCTCCTTCGAACCGCTGGCCGACCGCTGGCAGGCGTTCGGCTGGCATGTGCAGCGGGTAGACGGCAACGACCTCGACGCACTGGTGGCCGCCTTCGACGCCGCGCGCCGCCACGATAAACCCCAGCCTCGGGTGATCCTGTGCGACACCCGCATGGGCAAAGGCGTCCATTTTCTGGAGGCGCGGGAGAAAACGCACTTCATCCGCGTGGATGAACATGAATGGGATCAGGCGCTGACCGCCCTGGAAATCGGAGAACAACCATGAGCCAGACCACCACCACGCCCGCCGGCGGCAAAAAGCGTTTAACCACCTCGGCGATGATCGCCTCCATCGCCGCCGAAGGCCAGCCGACACAGTCCGCGCCGTTTGGTGAAGCGCTGGTTGCGCTGGCCCGGCAGCGCGACGACATCGTCGGCATGACCGCCGATCTCAGCAAATACACCGATCTGCACCTGTTCGCCAAGGCGTTTCCCGAGCGTTTCTATCAGATGGGCATGGCGGAGCAGCTGTTGATGAGCGCCGCCGCCGGCATGGCGCGCGAAGGCTTTACGCCGTTCGTCACCACCTATGCGGTGTTCGCCGCCCGGCGCGCCTATGACTTTATCTGTATGGCGATCGCCGAGGAGAACCTGAACGTTAAAATCGCCTGCGCCCTGCCGGGGCTGACCACCGGTTACGGCCCGAGCCATCAGGCCACCGAAGATCTGGCGATCTTCCGCGGCATGCCGAACCTGACGGTGATCGATCCCTGCGATGCGCTGGAGCTGAGCCAGATGGTGCCGGCGGTGGCGGCGCATCAGGGGCCGGTGTATATGCGCCTGCTGCGCGGCAAAGTACCGCTGGTGCTCGACCGTTACGATTATCAGTACCGTCACGGTAAGGCCCAGCGGCTGCGTGACGGTAAAGATGTGGTGATTATCGCCAGCGGCCTGATGACCATGCGTGCGCTGGAGGCGGCGGAACAGCTGGAGCAGAGCGGCGTCAGCGTGGCGGTGGTGCATTCGCCGGTGATCAAACCGCTGGATGAGGAGACCATTCTGCGCGAGGCCGGCGTCTCCGGCCGGCTGGTGATCGTTGCGGAGAACCATTCACAGATTGGCGGTCTGGGGGAAGCCGTGGCGTCAACCCTGCTGCGCAACGGCGTGACGCCGGCGTTCCGGCAGATCGCTCTGCCGGACGCCTTCCTGCTGGCCGGCGCGCTGCCGACCCTGCATGACCGTTACGGCATCTCCACCACCGAAATCATCCGGCAGATCAAGGGCTGGCTGTAGCTGTAGGCCGCACCGCGACAGGGAAGTCGCATTACGCCAGCCGCAGCTCGCTCTCTTTGATATCGGCGATAGGCCCGAGCAGCGCGCGGTCGAATTCCTGCAGCGCCAACCCCTGACGCACCCGCCGCGGCCAGTCAGGGTTAGCCAGCGCGCCGCGCCCCAACGCAATCACATCGGCCCCCTGCTCCGTCAGCTGCAGCGCCCGCTGCGGTTGATGCAGCCCGCCGTTGGCAATCAGCGTCAGCGACGGCGCATGGCGATGCGCCAGTGCCGCCAGCGACGCCCCGTCGGCGTCGAATGCCGGCTGCCACGCCTCATGTTCGGTAATGTGCAGAAAATCGATGCCCGAGGCCGCCAGCCGTTGGAACACCGCTTTGGCCCCGGCCTCACCTTCGGACCATTTATGGTCAAAATCATTCACCTTGCCCTGCGACAGGCGAATTCCCAGCGGCGCCGCACGACCAATCCGCTGACGCACCGCGTCGATCACCGCCAGGCTGAGCGACAGCCGGCCGATAATATCGCCGCCCCAGCGGTCATCGCGCTGATTGCTGTAGTCGGTGAAAAATTGGTCCAGCAGGTAGCCATTGGCGCCGTGAATCTCGATACCGTCAAAACCGGCGTGCAGCGCACGTTCCGCCGCGGTAGCGAAATCCGCGATAATCTGTTGAATCTCCTCGTCGTCCAGCGCTCGCGGCAGCGGATATTGCCCTTCACCGCGGTAAAAGGCCATCTGCTCGCCTTTCGGCCGCAGCGCTGAAGGGGCGACGGTATGCATACGATGGCGGTTTGCCTGCGACAACGCGCCGGCATGCTGGAGCTGGGCGAAGATTTTGCCGCCGTGCTGATGCACCGCCTGCGTCACTTGCTGCCAGCCGCGTTGCTGCGCCTGGTTCACCAGCCCGGACTGAAAGTCATAGCTCTGCGAGCTGGCGCTGTCGATATAGATGCCTTCACTGACGATCAGGCCAAACTCGCCCTGCGCGAAGCGCTGATAATACTGGCGCATTCTCTCGCCCGCCACGCCGTCGGCGGAGGCGGAAACCCGCGTCATCGGCGCCACCGCCAGCCGGTTGGGCAACAACAGTTGGTTGATTTGCTGCGTCTGGAACAGCGCGGAATGATTCATGACAGGCCTCTCCGGTTAGCTTATTATAAACAAAACCAATTGTAATCCCGGGTTTGGTCAGGAAAAATACCGGGGCCAGATAAACCCGTATAACGGAATTCATTATAATGAACCTGAAAGAGATTGAAATTTTCCTGCAGGTGGCCCAGACCGGCAGCCTGACGCAGGCGGCGCACCGTCTGGACATGTCGCCGATGTCGGTCTCGCGGCGGCTGGCGGCGCTGGAGGCCTCGCTCGGCGTGCGCCTGTTGCACCGCACCACCCGCGCGGTGTCGCTCACCCCAGAAGGCGTGGAGTTTATGCCTTACGCCCGCACCATGCTGGAAGCGGAACAAAGCGCACGCGTCCTGTTTTCCAGCGGGCGGCAAGGCGCTGGCGGTCAGCTGCGCGTCACCGCCCCCTCCGGGCTCGGGCAGCGTATTCTGGTGCCGCTCATTCCGACGCTGCTGGCGGAAAATCCTGATATGAAAGTGGATCTGCAACTGAGCGACGAGGTCGTTGATATCGTCGCCCAGGGCTTTGACGTGGCGATCCGTGTCGCCCCGCTGCGTGATTCCAACCTGATCGCCCGCAAGATTGCCGATAATCCGCGCGTACTGTGCGCGGCGCCGGCTTATCTGCAACGGCACGGCCGGCCGCAGCGGCTGGCGGATCTTGCCAGCTTTGCCTGCTTGCGGCTGAGTAACGTGCTGCAGTGGACATTTTCCGACGACGGTCAGACCACCGGAATAAGTATCGACGGGCGCTTTAGCTGCAGCAGCGTTGAGGGCGTGCGTTCACTGTGCAAGGCGGGGCTGGGGCTGGCGCAGCTCACCCACTGGGATATTCGGGAGGAACTGCGCCGCGGTGAGCTGGTCGCCATTGAACTGCAGGATGTTCAGCCGCAGGCATTGGCCGTCTGGGCGCTGTTTCCCAGTCATCGTTACCTGCCGCTGCGGGTCGGCGTGTTTCTTGACGCGCTGGCGAAAGCGATGGGCTAGCGTCGCCGTCCCCTCAGACGCCGCTCAGGTGCGGCGTCAGGTAGTCGACCACGTCGCGCACCCGGCTGAATTTAGCCGCATCCGCCAGCGGGATCGTCATGCCGAATTCCTGTTCCAGCAGCGTCAGCGCCTCCACCCGATCCAGCGAGTCCATTTCCAGATCGAAAAAGAAATCTGCATCAATCGACATGTTGGATTTATTAATCCCCTGTAGTTTGGCCAGTGTGCCGAGCACGCGTTGCCCAATGGTTTCCATACGTTTTCTCCGAAAAATCTTCCAAGACGGGCGATCATTGCCGACGCCAGTGGCTGAAAATATAGGATTATGTTGAAAAAATGCCGCATTTTTGCCAAAAAAATCCTCATTCGTCACGTTTTATTCCTCGGATGCCGTTTTGCCACCTGTATCACGTCGCCGGAAAAAACCAGACAAAAAGAGATTGAATATCCGACGCATCGTTCTATATTCAACCATATGGTTAAATTACCGCACTCTCAGCTGGACGCCGTTTTTCATGCGCTGGCCGATCCGACAAGACGCGCGATCCTGACGCGGCTGTCGCAGGGCGAGCGCAGTATCGGCGAGCTGGCCGCGCCGCTTAACATGAGTTTCGCCGGCGCCTCCAAGCACATCAAAGCCCTGGAACAGGCAGGACTGGTGCAGCGCACCGTGCAGGGAAGAAACCATATTTGCCGACTCGAACCAGAGCCGATGGCGCAGGCCATGCAATGGCTGCAATCCTATGAACATTTCTGGACGGAACGACTCGACGCGCTGGAACAGGCGCTGCGGCAGTCGGAGCCGTCCACTCCCAAGGAGTGAACGATGAATGATTACGGTATGGTAATTGAAACCGGCACGTTGAGGATCCAGCGTCTGCTGCCCGGCCCGATTGAGCGCGTATGGGCCTATCTGACCGAGTCAGACAAACGCGCCACCTGGCTGGCGGCGGGCGAAATGAAGCTGGAACGCGGCGCGCCGTTCGAGCTGGTGTTCAATAACGGCGAACTGGCGGGCAAAGATGAACCCACGCCGGCGGAGTACAAGGCTTACAGCGGCCCGGTCACCAATCCCGGGCATATTATCTGCCTGTTTCCGCCGCAGGTTCTGAGCTTCACCTGGGAAGAAAAAGGCGAAGAACGCCCGTCGGAAGTCACCTTTGAGCTGACCGAGCAAGGCGACAACGTGCTGCTGACCGTCACCCACCGCCGCCTGGCCGACCGTAGCCAGATGCTGAGCGTCGCCGGCGGCTGGCACACCCATCTGGATATTTTGGTCGATCGCCTGAACAATCAGCCGCCGCGACCGTTCTGGGCCACGCTGACGCAGGCCGAAGAGGCATACCGCGCCAAGCTGTAGTCAATGAAAGTCGCATTGGTGATTACGCGCCAGGCTAAAGCCTGGCCGTTTTTATTAACGCGTATAGGGACTGCTGTAAATCTGGATAAATACCCTTTCCGGTTCTGATAGCTGCGCAACCATCACCACATCTTTTGAACCCGTTGTGCGCCAGCACTCGGCCACAACCATACAGGTAGGCTGCGGTTGGTAACCCATGGCGGTCAGATAGTCGTTCACATGACGAGTATCGTCAGTCCCATAAAATGTCACCGCATAGATCAAGGCTTCTGGGCCGGCAACATTTGCATAATTGAAATCATAGTGGTCAGTAATGCGCGGCATGTTCTTGAATAATTCAGGAGTGTAGAACTCATACTGTCGAGAATCTTGCTCGGTATATTGTGCACTGCCGGCAAAATTCATTTTTATGAACGGCCAGCAATAAGTCCATGCTGCGACAATACCGATAATCAGGACAAGGGTAACTTTTACTGACGTCTTCATACTATGGGTTCTCCTTTCCCACCCTGCATAAAAGAGCCATTCCGAGTAGCGACAGCAACATTCCCAGAGTTAAAATCACCGTAGGGTCTGATGGTTTTCATAAAGGGCGGCAGATCTCCTCTGCGCGGTTTAGCATGGGGATACCTGACCGGATCGGGAAATAGTATCGGTAAAAAACTCTCGTTCTTGAACGAACCGATCGGGCCATAATGGTCCCAACGCCTTAAGGCTTCAACTTTACTAACGGGACGCAGGAAAGGAAACGGATTTTCAATAGACATCACGCGGTAAAACCCGAGTAAATCGGAAACCAGATCTTCACCGCTAAAACCGCTGTCGGTAACCAGGTTGATAGGAAATGATGATTGGAATGCCTCAAACTTGCGTGCTAGCGTCATCATCATCGCCAGCGCGATGCTTTGCCGCTCATAATACGATCGCCCCCGTCTGATACGCCATTTAATAAACTTCCCCATACGAGTGAGTTTAAATCTGTCAGTCATAGACTGTGAGTAAGTCACATCATACCGTTCATCGCCTGATAGTTCTCCAGTATTGAGTTTATCCATAAGCAATTTGATATCGGTTCCCTGAGCATGACCCAGATCCACCCAGCCAAGCACTTCCGTATAAACCAGCCCATAAGACGCGGTGTGCGCCTGACTGCTGTCAATAATATCGCTGCGCTTACTCATCCCTGATTATCTCCCTGATTAACGACAGATAGATTCCGCTCTATCTTTATTCCCTGTTAAATCGCGTGCGCACAACATAACCAACCGCCGCGGTCAGTTCAATAACGTCCGGGAGAGAAAACGCAGATAACCGATTGAAAAAGTTAAGTTCAGGAACAATCTTGGATACGTGTGCGGCCGGTACGTTGTATTTCACGTAACGCATTGCTTTTAACGGACGAAGCGCGCTTCGCCCGTTATGCCGGGGAGAGCGCCCCGCTAATCGGCAGCAAGCGAAAGCCGGGCCACGCACCAGTCCCATACCGCATCCTGCGGGGCAAGCGGCAAGGATGAGCGCTTGCGGACAAGGAAATAGCTGGGCTCTATCATCATGGTCTCATCCGTGACCTGCATGAGACGCCCGGCCTTGAGATCCCTCGCCACAAACGCGCGGCATGCCAAGGCGATGCCCTGGCCGGCCAGGGCCGCATCCAGCGCCAGCGTCGTCTGGTTAAATACCGCACCGGGCAGTTTGCCGTCGGCACGCAGAAACAGCGGCCAATGGTCGAGCGCATCATGCAGGAGCGGAAGTTCCCTAAGCCGTTCTCTAGATAGCGGGAGCGGTAAATCTTTGACCAGATGAGGGCTGGCGACCGCCACCAGTTCCTGATGGAACAGCAGCCTGGCCTCCAGCTCGGATGGGAACGGGGGACGGGTTAGCCGCATTGCGATGTCCACCTGGTCACGCTCAAAATCGCAGAGCGCCTCGGTGGCGACCGTGCGCAATTCCACGCCGGGTAACGCGGCGTTCAACTCGGCCAGACGAGGGATCAGCAGCTTTGCGGCGAAGGTCGGCGTAACGCTGATCGTGACCGTGTCTGGCCGCTCAAGTAGCCGCCCGGTGGCGTCCCCGAGCGTATCGAAGGCGCGGGTCACTTCCGTCAGGTAGGCCGCGCCCTGTGGCGTCAGAGCAAGACCGCGCGGCAGACGCTGGAACAGGCTCTGGCCCAGGTGCTCTTCCAGCGCGCGCACCTGCTGTGCGACGGCGCCCTGGGTGACGCCCAATTCCTCGGCGGCGGCCCGAAAGCTCAGCCGGCGGCCTGAAACCTCGAAGGCCCGCAGAGCATTAAGCGGGGGGAGTTTACGGCGGGATGGCGTCATAGCGGTACCCTATAGTTTTTCTACAGTCTTACGCGTTTATTTATCACACGAAACTTCAGCTGTCACCTGACACAATACCTGTATAACCTAACCAAAGGAGACTGTTATGGCTGAAGAAAAAGTTGCACTCATCATGGGCGGCGGATCCGGTATGGGGGCCGCTGCCGCACGCAGACTGGCTCAGAGTGGCTATCGTATCGCTATTCTCTCCTCGTCGGGCAAGGGCGAGGCGCTGGCCCAGGAACTGGGTGGCGTCGGCGTTACCGGCTCGAACCAGTCCATCGACGACGTGAAGCAAATCGTAGATCTGACAATGGCAACATGGGGACGGATCGACGCACTGGTCAATTCCGCTGGCCATGGTCCGCGCGCACCGCTACTCGACATCACTGACGAGGAGTGGCGCCAGGGCATGGATGTCTATTTTCTGAGCGCCGTGCGCCCGATTCGTCTGGTCGCACCGATCATGGCCGCGCAAGGTGGTGGCGCCATCGTCAACATTTCGACGACCTGGGCTTTCGAGCCGTCCAGCCTATTCCCGACGTCGGTGGTATTCCGGGCGGGTCTTGCCAGCTTCACCAAGCTCTTTGCGGACGCCTATGCGGCGCAGAATGTCCGCATGAACAACGTGCTGCCCGGCTGGATCGACAGCCTTCCCGAAGTCGCTGAACGCCGCGACAGCGTGCCGATGGGCCGCTATGGAACCGTTGAGGAAATCGCAGACACCGTGGCCTTTTTGCTGTCGGAAGGCGCGGGCTACGTCACCGGCCAGAATATCCGCGTCGACGGCGGCGTAAGCCGCTCCATCTGATTGCCTTTAAACGATCCGCCTTCTCAGATGGAAGGCGGATGGTTGCCCGGATCCCCTATTTCACCGTGAGGTATCCCTCGCGATCAATCACTGCTCTTTCAACCCACGGTTGATCAGCATCGGTTCAATGCTCGGCGCTTTACCGCGCCAGGTTTCATACAGTTTTTCCAGATCTTCGCTGTTGCCGCGCGACAGCACCATATCACGGAAGCGCTGGCCGTTTTCCGCCGTCAGGCCGCCGTGCTCGCTGAACCACTGGAAAGCGTCGTCCGCCAGCATTTCGGTCCACAGATAGGCGTAGTAGCCGGCGGCATAGCCGTTGCCCCAGATATGCTGGAAGTAGCTGGAACGGTAGCGCGGCGGCACATAGCTAAGATCGATGTTATCTTTCTGCAGCGACTGCGCCTCGAACTTGTCGACGTCCTGCTGCGGCCGATCGGCGCTCAGCATATGCCAGTGCATATCCAGCAGCGCCGCCGACAGCAGTTCGGTCATATCGTAGCCTTTGTTGAACTTGTCGGCCTTGTTGATCTTGTCGACCAGTTCCTGCGGCATCGCCTCGCCGCTCTGATAATGCTTGGCGAAGTGGGCAAAGACTTTCGGATCGCGCGCCCAGTGCTCGTTAAACTGCGACGGGAACTCGACGAAGTCGCGCGCGGTATTGGTGCCGGACAGGCTCGGGTACTCCTGATCGGCAAAAATGCCGTGCAGCGCATGACCAAACTCATGGAACATGGTGATCACATCGTCATACGACAGCAGCGCCGGCTGGCCGGGCGCCGGTTTGGTGAAGTTGGCGACGTTGTAAATCACCGGTTTGGTGCCGTTAAGCTTCGACTGCTCGACGAAGTTGCTCATCCAAGCGCCGCCGCCCTTGTTATCGCGCTTAAAGTAGTCGGTATAGAACAGCGCCAGCGATTTGCCGTCCTTATCAAACACCTCATACACCCGCACGTCCGGCTGGTACACCGGGATATCCTTACGCTGTTTAAAGGTGATGCCATACAACAGGTTAGCCGCGTAGAACACGCCGTTATTCAGCACGTTATTCAGCTCAAAGTAAGGTTTGATCTGTGATTCATCCAGGTCGTACTTCGCCTTGCGCACCTGCTCGGCGTAGTATTGCCAGTCCCAGGCCGCCAGTTTAAAGCCGCCTTTTTGCTGGTCGATCACCGCCTGAATATCCTTCGCCTCGCGCTGCGCACGCGCGGTCGCCGCCGGCACGATATCGCGCATAAAGCTCAGCGCCGCCTTCGGCGTTTTCGCCATCTGATTTTGCAGTTTCCACGAGGCGTAATCCGGGAAGCCTAACAGTTTGGCCTGCTCGGCGCGGATCTTCGCCAGCCGGGCGATGGTCTGGCGGGTGTCGTTGCCGTCGCCCTTCTCGGCGCGCGTCCATGAGGCGTCAAACAGCGCCTTGCGCGTGTCGCGATCCTTCAGGGTCTGCAGATCCGGCTGCTGGGTGGTGTTCTGCAGCACCAGCAGCCACTGTTTATCCAGCTTGCGTTCGCTGGCCGCCTGGGCCGCTGCCGCCAGTTCGCCGGCGGACAGGCCGTCCAGTTTGCTCTTGTCGCTGATGGCCAGCGCGCCGTTCTTCGCCGCCGCCAGCAGCTTATTGGTGAACTGGGTGCTGAGCGTCGCCGCTTCCTGGTTCAGCGCCTTCAGCTTGGTTTTGTCGGCGTCCGACAGGTTGGCGCCGGCCAGCTCAAAGCTTTGGTAAGCCACTTCCAGCAGACGGCGGGATTCCGCATCCAGCTTCAGCGAGTCACGCTGCGCATACACCGCTTTAATCCGCGCAAACAGCTTGCTGTTGAGCATAATGGCGTCGTCCATCGCCGCCAGCTTCGGTGACACCTCTTCATCCAGTTTCTGCAGGGCGTCGCTGGTATTGGCGGAGGTCATGGCGCCGAATACGCTCATCACCCGGGTCAGCAGCGCGCCGGTTTTTTCCAGCGCCACCAGGGTATTGTCAAAATCCGCCTTGGCCGGGTTATTGGCGATCTTGTCCACTTCCGCCAGTTTCTGTTTGATGCCCTCATCAATCGCCGGCGCGTAGTCGCTCTCTTTAATCTGATCGAACGGCGGCGCCTGATACGGCAGACGGCTTTGGTAGAAGAACGGGTTGTCGCTTTTTTGGTTCTCGTGCTGATTGGCTTCGCCGGTCACCGTCGCCTCCTTCGCCTGGCCGCTGGGCAGCGCCGCATGTTCGGAGGGGGTTTTGCTCTCCTCGGCCTGCGCCTGCGTGCCCAATGCCATGCTCATCGCTAACACTAAAGTGGATAAACGCATCAATTCAAACTCCTCCATGTAGGGTGCGGGGAATCACGCTTCCCCAATGCCATCCCAAGCTTAGGCGCAGTTGTCAGATTCAGCAAAAACAACTGATTAGCGCCGCGCTTCTTGCCCGCCGGCGTAATGGGCGATCACTTCACCGGCAACGGCGACGGCGATTTCCGCCGGCAGTTTGCCCTTCACGTCCGCCAGCCCCAGCGGGCAGCGCATCCGCGCCAACGCCGTCGGTGCTACACCGCGCAAACCGAGCTGATACTCGAAACGCTTCCGCTTGGTCAATGAACCGATCAGCCCGAAATAGGCGGCGTCGTTACGTTTAAGAATACGCTCCGCCAGCGCCAGATCGAGACCATGATCGTGGGTCATCACAATATAGAGGCAACCCGGCGGCAAGTCATCGACCGCTTCCGGCAGATCCTCACACAGCTGCGGCAAAATATTGGCGGCCACCTGCGGCGGAAACTGTTCTACCCGGCTGTCGAACCAGCGCACCTGCAGCGGCAGCGTCGCCAGGATCTGCGCCAGCGCGCGTCCCACATGGCCGGCGCCGAACAGCGCTACCTGCGGCCGTACCGCGTTCTGCGGCTCAAACAGCACGCGGACGTGGCCGCCGCAGCACTGCCCCAGCCGCGCCGCCAGCGGAAAGCTCTCCAGCCGCAGCGCCGTCTCGCCCTGCTGCAGCATGGCGCGGGCAATTTCCAGCGCCTGAAACTCCAGGTGCCCGCCGCCGATGGTGTCCAGCGCCTGCCCGGCGGTCACCAGCATCTTCGCGCCGCGGTTGCGCGGCGTGGAGCCGTGCTCATCAATCACGGTGACCAGCACGCAGGGTTCGCCGCGCTGCCGCAGGGCGGCCAAGGCATCAATCCAGTGCGCCATCTTCACCCTCCCGTAGACTTTTGGTGACACTGTCACCTGAAAGCATCTGCTGTACGCCCCACAGCACCCGCTCCGGCGTAGCCGGCGCGTCAATATCCGGCTGACGCCGGTAATCGCTCAGGCTGGCGACCGCGTCCTTAATCGCGCACCAGACCGAAATCGCCAGCATAAACGGCGGCTCGCCCACCGCTTTGGAGCGGAATACCGTCTGCTGCGGGTTGCGGCGGTTTTCCAGCAGCGATACCCGCAGATCGGCCGGCACATCACCTATTGCCGGGATCTTGTAGCTGGCCGGCCCGTTGGTCAGCAGCCGGCCCTGTTCATCCCATACCAGCTCCTCGCAGGTCAGCCAGCCCATGCCCTGCACAAATCCCCCTTCGATTTGCCCGATATCAATGGCCGGATTGAGCGAGTCGCCGACGTCATGCAGGATATCAGCGCGCAGCAGCTGATACTCGCCGGTCAGGGTGTCGATCAATACTTCAGAACAGGCCGCGCCGTAGGCGAAGTAATAGAAGGGATTCCCGGCGCCGGCCTCGCGATCGTAGAAAATCTTCGGCGTGCGGTAATAGCCGGTGCTGGACAGCGAAATCTGGTTCAGATAGGCCTGCTGGACGACCTGTTCAAAACTGAAGTAGCGCTCGCCGACCCGCACCTGGCCGTTGCTGAACACCACCTGCCGCGCCGGCACCTGGTGCTGTTTGACCAGCATGTCGATCAGCCGCTGTTTAATGGTCAGCGCGGCGTTTTCCGCCGCTTTGCCGTTCAGATCGGTGCCGGACGACGCCGCCGTCGGCGAGGTGTTCGGCACTTTGCCGGTATCGGTGGCGGTGATCTGAATCCGCGCAATATCCACCTGGAACACTTCGGCCACAACCTGCGCCACCTTGGTGTTCAGACCCTGACCCATCTCCGTGCCGCCGTGATTAAGCTGCATGCTGCCGTCGGTATAGATCAGCAGCAGCGCCCCGGCCTGATTGAGGAAGCTGGCGGTAAACGAAATGCCGAATTTCACCGGCGTCAGCGCCAGCCCCTTTTTCAGCAGCGGGCTGCGCGCATTGAACGCCCGCACCGCCGCGCGGCGCGCCCGGTAGTCGGCGCTGTGTTCCAGCCGCCGGGTAATCTCCGCCAGCAGGTTCTGGCCGACCGGCTGCTGATAATGGGTCACATTGCGCGTTTTCTGCCGGTAGTAGTTGGTTTTCCGCACCGCCAGCGGATCCAGCGCCAGGTGGCGGGCAATAACGTCCATAATGTTCTCGATCGCCATCATGCCCTGCGGGCCGCCGAAGCCGCGATAGGCGGTATTCGACGCGGTATGGGTCTGGCAGCGGTGGCCGGTTATCACCACATCCTGCAGGAAATAGGCGTTATCGGCGTGGAACATCGCCCGATCGACGATCGAACCGGACAGGTCGAGCGAATAGCCGCAGTTGCCCGCCAGGTCGATGTTGATACCGCTCAACAGGCCACTGTCGTCAAACCCCACGTCGTAGTGAATGTAGAACGGGTGACGTTTGCCGGTGATCATCATGTCGTCACGGCGGTTAAGGCGCATCTTCGCCGGCCGGCCGGTCAGGTGCGCCGCCAGTGCGCACAGGCACGCCGGCCCGGCGGCCTGCGTCTCTTTACCGCCGAAGCCGCCGCCCATCCGCCGGGTGTCGACCGTTACTTTATGCAGCGGCAGCGCCAGCACCGAGGCCACCAGTTTCTGCACCTCACTCGGGTTCTGGGTAGAGGAAGAGACCCGCATACTGCCGTCCTCGCCGGGCACCACCGCAGAAATCTGGGTTTCCAGATAGAAATGCTCCTGGCCGCCGATGCGCAGCTCGCCCTGCAGCCGGTGTGGCGCACGCGCCAACGCCGCCTCCGCGTCGCCGCGACGGTGGCGATGGCTCTCCTCGACCAGCCAGCCGTTGCGGTATGACTGTTCAACGTCCAGGCGCGCCGGCAGATCCTGATAGTCGATGACGATCGACTGCGCCGCTCGCCAGGCGGTTTCCTCATCTTCCGCCGCCACCACCGCCACCACCTGACCGACATACTCGACCCGATCTTTGGCCATCAGCGGATCGCCTGCGGTCAGCGCGGCGATATCCAGCTCTCCCGGTACGTCCTGCCAGGTCATCACCCGCACCACGCCGGGAAACTGCGCGCAGGCGGCGCAGTCCAGCGCCACAATCTTCGCATGTGCACGCTCGCTCAGCCGTGCAGCCAGATGCAGCTGCCGCGGATACTCCAGCTGGTCATCAATGTATTGCGCCTCGCCGCTGACGTGCTTATCGGCGCTCTCGTGCTTCTGGCTACGTCCGACGCCGCCGCGCAGCGGCCGGCCGAACTGTGCGGCCAGCTCGGCCTGGCTGCGTTCTGGTTGGGGTCGCTTACTCATGGCTGGTTACCTCAATAACGGTGGCCGGCGCGCTCAGCGCGATGAAATAGCGGCGCAGCAAATTTTGCGCCACCAACATGCGGTAGGCGCCGCTGGCGCGAAAGTCGCTGAGCGGGGTGAAATCCTGCGTCAGCGCCTGTGCCGCCCGCTCCACGCTGGCGTGCTCCCAACGCGCGCCAAGCAGCGCCTGCTCGCAGGCGACCGCCCGTTTCGGCGTGGCGGCCATGCCGCCGAAGGCGATGCGCGCAGAGCGCACCCTGCCGTCTTCAATCTGCAGGTTAAACGCGCCGCACACTGCGGAAATATCATCCTCCAACCGTTTGGAGACTTTCCAGATGCGGAAATCCGCCGGGATCGACGCCGGCAGCTGGATGCTTTCGATAAATTCCCCCGGCTGCAGCGCCGTCTGCCGGTAGGCGAGAAAGAAGGCGTCCAGCGGCAGTTCACGCCGCTGGGCGCCGCAGCGCAGCGTCAGTACCGCATCCAGCGCCAGCAACAGCGGCGCGCCGTCGCCGATCGGGGAGGCATTGGCGATATTGCCCCCCAGCGTTCCCTGATTGCGGATTTGCTGCGATGCAAAACGCTGCAGCAGCGCCCCCAGCGCCGGATGCTCATGCCCCAGCGCGCGGTAAAGTTCGCTCAGCGTCACGCCGGCACCAATGCGTAACTGCGCGCCCCGCTCAATCTGCCGCAGTTCGGCAAGCTGGCCGATGGCGATGGTCAGCGGCAGATCCTGGTGGCGTTGCGTCACTTCCAGCGCCAGATCGGTGCCGCCGGCCAGTAATTTCGCCTGCGGATGCTGCACATACCATTGCGCCAACTGATCCAGCGTTTGCGGCATCAGGCAGCGTTTGCCGTCGCCGGCCGACTCGTCTGCGGCGGGGATCTGGCGCAGACGAGTCAGTGTCTCCGCCTGTCGGGCATCGAACTGATCCGGCGTTTTTGCCGTACACGCCTGCTGCGCCGCCGCAACGATCGGCCGATAGCCGGTACAGCGGCACAGGTTGCCCGCCAGCGCCTGCAAAGCCTGCTCGCGCTGATAGCCGTCGCTGTTCTTTTGCAGGCAAAATAGCGACATCACAAACCCCGGCGTGCAAAAGCCGCACTGAGAGCCGTGGCAGTCCACCATCGCCTGCTGCACCGCATGCAGCCGCCCCTGATGGCGCAGATCCTCAACGGTCAGCAACTGTTTGCCATGCAGCGCGCTGACAAACGTCAGGCAGGCATTGACGCTGCGGTAACGCAGCCGCTCGCCGTCGGCCTCTGCCAGCACCACGGTGCAGGCGCCGCAGTCGCCGGAGGCGCAGCCCTCTTTGCTGCCGCAGCGGCGCAGATGGCGGCGCAGATACTGCAATACCGTGGTATTGGGATCGAGCCGTTCACTTTTCAGCGTATCGTTCAGCAGAAACTGGATCATGCCGCCTCCTGCCGCTGCGGCGCCTGAAACACTACTTTGCCGTCCACATAGGTGCGATACACGTTGCGGTCATCACCGAGCGTCATCAGCATAAACAGCACTTCATCCAGCGTGCGGCTGTTGGCGTAGCGCAGCTGTTGCAGCGGCGAGACCGCCGGATCGAGCACCACAAAATCCGCCTCTTTACCGACGTCAAAGTTGCCGATATGGCTGTCCAGCGCCAACGCGCGCGCGCCGCCCAGCGTGGCGTGATAGAAGGCTTCGCCGGCCGCCAGTTTGTAATCCTGTAACTGCGCCACTTTGTAGGCTTCCCCCAGCGTCTGCAGCATATTAAAGGTGGTGCCGGCCCCGACGTCGCTGCCGATGCCCAGCCGGACCTTCCGCCGCCAGGCCTGCTGCAGCTTAAACAGCCCGCTGCCGAGAAACAGGTTGGAGGTCGGGCAAAAGGCGATCGATGAGCGGGTATCACACAAGCACTGCCATTCGGCGTCTTCCAGATGCAGACAGTGGGCGAAGACGCTTTTCTCACCGGTCAGCCCGTATTGATGGTAAACGTCCAGATAGTTGCGCTGCTGCGGAAACAGTTCTTTCACCCAGGCCACTTCATCGCGATTTTCGCTCAGGTGGGTATGCAGCCAGACGTCGGGAAACTCTTGCCACAGGCGCTGCACCTGCGCCAGCAGCTGCGGGGAGCTGGTGGGCGCAAAGCGCGGCGTCAGGGCATAGCCCAGCCGCTGTTTACCGTGCCAGCGGCGGATCAGCGCCCGCGTTTGCTGATAACTTTGCGCCGGCGTCTCCAGCAGCGCCTCCGGCGCGTGGCGGTCCATCATCACTTTGCCGGCAATCAGCCGCATATTGAGCGCAGCTGCCTGTGTGAACAGCGCGTCGACCGACTGCGGATGCACGGTGGCGAACACCAGCGCGGTGGTGGTACCGTTGCTCAACAGCTGCTGCAGGAAAAATGCAGAGATATTCTCAGCATGCTCCGCGTCGCCAAAGCGCCCTTCGACCGGAAAGGTGTAGCGCTGCAGCCAGCCCAGCAGTTGATCGCCATAGGCGCCGATCATTTCAGTTTGCGGATAGTGAATGTGGCAGTCGACAAAGCCCGGCACCACCAGTTTATCGCGGTAGTCCGTCACCGCCGTGCCGGCCGGCAGCAGCGCTGCGCCCTGTTGCCACTCGCCGAACCAGACGATGCGCCCCTGATTCAGCAGCAGCAGACCGTCCGGCAGATGCCGCAGTTGGGCGCCGAGTTGTTCCGGTTGTTCCACGCAGGCGGCAATATCGAAAAAATTGCCACGAATGGCGTGGGTAAATGACATGCTCATAATGCTGTTCCTATTTTTCTGGCGCGCATAGCGCAACCGGCGGCGATAAATATTTCACCGGTTAACGCATGGCGAATTTATCATCAATTGCAGGCGATAAATTAAAGATAGCAATCGCCATGCCAGCATGCAGAAAACAGAATAAACACTGAAAAATCAGTCAATTAAAAAACACTCCATTATGCGTAAAATCACAGGATAAATATCCTCCGCATAAGCAAACGGTTGCGGTTAAATAGCAACCGTTTGCCTTTATTCATGCAATATTGCGCTGCACCATTGTTGCGCAACGATTATTTTTCGCCGTCCGGCCAATGGCTATGCGTATTAGCCTTGAGCCAACGCGTTAGCATTTCTGTTCAGTTACGCCACATATCCCCGACGCTGCACCATCAGCATGCAGACGGCTGCAGCCCCGCTCGCGCCAGCGGCAGCAGGCCGGCTTGCCGCTCGCTCCTTTGCCATCCGGTATTCACATTTACGGTAATTCTCAAAAGATGCCTTCACTTTATTAACCACTTTTTAACAATGGCGCATTGCGCTATGCTCACCCTCTTGTCTGTACCAATATCTACGCCACTGGGTTGCCGTTATGCCGGAAAATCGCCGCTGTTTTACTCTGGACGCTCTGTTATGAGCGTTTTTTCACGCGTCGGCGCGCTGCCGCTGCTGGTGGCAGGCGCATTTTTTATGGAGAACCTCGACGGTACGGTGATTGTCACCGCGCTGCCGCAGATGGCGGCCGCGTTCGGCGTGCAGCCGGTGGATATGAATATCGGCGTTGTTGCCTACATCCTGACGCTGACGGTATTTATCCCCGCCAGCGGCTGGATCGCCAACCGCTTTGGCGCACGCCGCGTGTTCTCGGCGGCGATTGTCATCTTCACGCTGGCCTCGGTGCTGTGCGCGCTGAGCGCGGATCTGGTCACCTTTACCGCCGCCCGTATTCTGCAGGGCTTCGGCGGTGCGCTGATGGTGCCGGTGGGTCGGCTGGCGGTGCTGCGCAACACCGATAAAAGCGGTTTGATTAAAGCCATCGCCACCATTACCTGGCCCGGGCTGGTGGCGCCGATCCTCGGGCCGCCGGTCGGCGGCTTCATCACCACCTATGCCTCATGGCACTGGATTTTTATTCTCAACCTGCCGCTGGGGCTGCTGGCGCTGCCGCTGGCCTGGCGGCTGATCCCGGGTGAGGCGCAGCAGGAGCGCGCACCGTTTGACGGCATCGGCTTTGTGCTGACCGGCGTTGCCTGCTTCGGCCTGATGTTCGGTCTGGATCTGATCAACCATCCGCAGCTCTCCTGGCTGGTGCCGCTGTTGTGCATCGCCGCCAGCCTGGCGGTCGGCGCGCTGGCGGTGCGCCACGCCAAACGGCATGCCGCTCCGCTGATCAACCTGTGGGCGATGCGGGTCAAAAGTTACGCGGTCACTATCTGGGGCGGCACGCTGTTCCGGCTGGCCATCGGCGCGGTGCCCTTTCTGCTGCCGCTGCTGTTCCAGATCGGTTTCGGCCTGAGCGCCTTTGAAGCCGGGCTGCTGGTGCTGGCGGTGTTTGCCGGCAACCTGGCGATGAAGCCCTTTACCTCCGCCATTCTGTACCGCTTTAATTTCCGCACCACGCTGATGGTCAACGGCCTGCTCAACGCCGCCGCTATCTTCGGCTGCGCGCTGCTGACGCCGGAGACGCCAATCTGGCTGATTATCGCCCTGCTGTTCGTCAGCGGCCTGACGCGCTCCATGCAGTTCACCGCGCTCAATACGTTGGCATTTTCCGAAGTGCCGCAAAGTAAAATGAACGACGCCAATACGCTGTTCAACGTGGCGCAGCAGATGGGCGGCGGGCTGGGTATCGCGGTGGGCGCGCTGGTTCTGCGGCTGGCGGAGATCTGGTTCCCGCCGGCGGGCGATGCAATCCCGCTGGCCAACTTCCAGCTGGCGTTTGTGGTGATCGGCGGTATTGCGCTGCTGTCGGTGGTTGACAGCTTCGGCCTGCCTGCCGAAGCCGGCAATGAAATTCGCCGGCAAACGCCGCCTATCTCAGCGCCGGAGAGCGGAAAACGCGGTTAACCGCACGCTTTGTGCCCTTTTATCCGCCGGTGGGTAAAAATGGCTCGCATCGGCTGACAATCCACGTAATATCGACGATCCGCCCGGCGTCAGCCCGGCGGATTTTTTGCCATTCGGGCCTGAAAAGCGAGGTAAGAATAATGATTCACAGTGACCTTTCTCAGTGCCGCGTAAACAGCGAACGGCTGTTGCTGACCCCTTTTAGCGCAGCCGACGCCGATGAGGTTTACCAGGCGATTACACCGACCCTGACCCGCTTTATGAGTTTTGAGCCGGAACCCTCCGCCGAGGCGTTTGCCGAGGTATGGCAGGGCTGGCTGCCGCTGATGCGTGAAGGGGAAGAGATCTTTTTTGTCGTCCGCCGACGCGAAGACAAACAGTTTGTCGGTATGGGCGGCGTGCACAATCTGCGCTCGCCGACGCCGGAGCTGGGGCTGTGGGTAAAAGAGGACCAGCAGCATCAGGGCTACGGCCGCGAACTGCTGCAGGCGATTGCCCGCTGGGCCGGCGAACGCTATCGGCCGCACTACTTTATCTATCCGGTTGCGGAGCAGAACCTTCCCAGCCGCCGGCTGGCCGAGTCGCTGGACGGTGAATTCAACGGCCGTCGGGATAACATCAAATTCGACTGCCTGGTCTACCATATCCCGCCGTTCAGCGAATAATCTGCGCTGATTTCGCCACCCGGCAGCACGCTACGGCAAATCTGCGCCGCACCGCCATCTTCCTTTGCCGCCGTGGCGCGGAATATGCTAATCATAGATGCAGACATGGGTAAAAACAGTTGAGGAACAGAGGGATGATTATTTTTGTTACCGGCGCCACCGCCGGTTTTGGCGAGGCTATTGCACGTAAATTTGTCCAGCAAGGCCACCAGGTGATTGCCACCGGTCGTCGCATCGACCGTCTGGATAGTCTGAAGGATGAGCTGGGCGACGCCCTGCATACCGTGCAACTCGATGTGCGCAACCGCGCCGCCATTCATCAGGCCATCGCCGCCCTGCCGGCGCAGTGGCGTCAGGTGGACGTGCTGGTGAATAACGCCGGGCTGGCGCTGGGACTGGAGCCGGCGCACAAGGCCAACGCCGATGACTGGGAAACCATGATCGACACCAACGCCAAAGGGCTGGTCAATATGACCCGTGAACTGCTGCCGGCCATGGTGGAACGCAACGTCGGCCATGTGATCAATATCGGCTCTGTCGCCGCCAACTGGCCGTATGCCGGCGGCAACGTTTACGGCGCCACCAAGGCGTTCGTCAAGCAGTTCAGTCTCGGCCTGCGCGCCGACCTGCAGGGCACCCGCCTGCGCGTGACCGATATTGAGCCAGGCCTGGTGGGCGGCACCGAGTTTTCCAACGTGCGCTTTAAAGGCGACGACGACAAGGTGGACCGCACCTATCAGGGCGCCAACGCCCTGACGCCGCAGGATATCGCCGAATCGGTGTATTGGGTGGCGACGCTGCCGTCGCACGTGAATATCAATACGCTGGAAATCATGCCGGTCAGCCAGTCCTTCGCCGGACTGAGCGTCCACCGCGACGCCTGACCCTCACGCGGCAGACGCTGTCTGCCGCCGTTTCTCAGGCTGCACGCCAGCCGGCCACGATAATCAGCATCCCCGCCAGCGCCACCCCGGCACCCAGCCAGTCGAACGCCGTCAGTTTTATCCCATCCACCACCCGCAGCCACAGCAGCGCGGTCGCCACGTATACGCCGCCGTAGGCCGCATAGACCCGGCCGCTGGCCGCCGGATGCAGCGTCAGCAGCCAGACAAACGCCATCAGACTCAGCGCCGCCGGCAACAACAGCCAGGCGCTCGCCCCCTTTTTCAGCCACAAATACGGCAGGAAGCAGCCGACGATCTCCGCCAGGGCGGTGGCGAAAAAGAGCAAGGTGGTTTTTAGCATGATGTGCCTGAGCTCTCTAAAAGGTAAACGAAAAGCGCGCCTGGCTGGTCTCCGGCAAGTGCGCAGTGTTATTATTAACCAAACGCTCATCGAGCGCGTGTCAGGTGCCGGATCGCCGCAGCCGCGGCGCGTCCGGCGTCGCAACACTAACTCATAAGGATAACAAGATGAAATCACTTTTCTCCCAACGACTGCTGCGCAGGATGCTGCCGGTCGCGGCATTGGCGCTGTCTGGCGCCTGGCAACTGCCGGCGCTGGCCGCCAGCTGCACCCAGGGCAGTACCTGCGTTACCGTTGACGGCAACGGCGGCACCGCCATGTCCAATGAAAACGCGCGCCAGAGCAAAGAGCAGTGGAACGACACCCGTAACCTGCGCCACAAGGTCAATACCCGCGTGGAGAAAGACTTCGATAAGCTGGACAGAGCGGCGGATGATGAAGATCGCTGTAACGACAGCCTGAACGTCAACGCCTATTGGGAGCCGTCAACGCTGAAATGTCTTGACCGCACCACCGGCCGTCGGATTAATCCTTAAACCGCCTGCAGCCGCTGCGTAGGCGTTAATTTTCACATCGGCAACTGCTATCCTGATAAAGGAAATTCATTCTCAACCAAGGACAGAATGATGAAAAAAGCGCTGATACTGAGTGCACTGTTATTGGCCACGGCGCCGCTGGCGGCCTTTGCCTCATGCGAAAGCGTGAAGGCGGAAATTTCGCAAAAAATTATCGCCAACGGCGTACCGGAATCCGGTTTCAAACTGGATATCGTGCCGAACGATCAGGCCGAACAGGCCGGCGGCCAGGTTGTCGGCCATTGCGAAAACGACACACAGAAAATTGTCTACACCCGTCTCGCCAACGGCGATGACGGCAGCGATGCAGCGGCCACCGGCACCAGCCAGGATGCCAACGCACCGCAATAACCGTTCACGGGCGCAGCACGCTGCGCCCGCTTCCTTTCAAACCCGCTCCGCCTCGCCCTCTTCGCTCTGCGGCCGCTGATGCGCCGGCACCAGCAGCGCGGCGCCCAACGCGCACAGCGACACCAGCGCCGAAACCAGAAATACCCAGTGCAATGACAGCGCAACCTGATGACTCAACGCCCCCAGCGTTTCCGCATCCAGCGCCGCACGCCGCGCCGGATCCATCAGCTGCTGTACCGGATCGGCGGTCTGCGGCAAACGCAGCTGCAGGTTGATATTCAGCGTCGCGCCGAGAATCGCGGTGCCGATCGCCGAGCCCATCATGCGGGTAAACACCGTACAGGCGGTGGCGATGCCGCGGATGCTGTGATGCGCGGCGTTTTGCACCGACACCAGAAAAGTGGTGTTGCACAGCCCCATGCCGGCGCCGACCATAAAGGCCGCCACCCGCCCCCACAGCAGACCGCCGTCCGGCTGTAACAGCAGTAAAATCGCCCCGCCGGCGACCAGCAGCCCGGCCCCCAGCAGCGCCGTGGTGCGGTAAGAGGTCAGCAGCATCAACCGGCCGCTGAAGGTGCTGGCCAGCGGCCAGCCTATCGACATCAGGGCCAGCGTGGTGCCGGCCTGCAGCGGCGTACCGCCCATCGCGCCCTGAATAAAGGTGGGCAGAAATGCGCTGATGCCCATCATCGCCGCGCCGATCGCCAGGCCGCCGACGTTGCCGGCGACGATCACCCGGCTGCGCCACAGCGCCAGCGGGAACAGCGGCTCCGGCGCGCGGCGCTCCTGACGAATCAGCAGCCACAGCGACAGCGCCGCCAGCAGCAGCATCGGCACGATCCCTATCCCCAGCGTATCCGCCTGCAGCAGCGCCAGCAGCAGACTGGCGACGAACAGCGTCATCCAGGCGGTGCCCGCCCAGTCCAGCGCGTGGTTGCGCACCCGCTCGCCGGACGGCAGGTAGCGCCCCAGCAGCGCCATCGCCAGCAGGCCGATCGGCAGATTGACCCAGAACACCAGCGCCCACGGCAGATGTTCGACGATAAACGCCCCCAGCAGCGGGCCGATAATGGCGGAAAACCCCCACACGCTGGACAGATAGCCCATCACTTTCGGCCGTTCGTCCGGTCCGTAGACGTCACCGATAATGGTGGTGGCGATCGGCATCACCGCCCCGGCGCCCAGCCCTTGCAGCAGACGGAAACCAATCAGCCAGTACATATTCGGCGAAAAGCCGCACAGGATAGACCCCAGCAGAAACAGCGCAGCGCCGAAGAAAAAGACCCGCTTGCGACCATAGAGATCCGCCAGCCGGCCATAAATCGGAATGGTAATCGCCTGGGTGAGCAAATAGACCGCAAACACCCAGCCAAGCAGCGAAAAGCCGCCCAAATCGGCGATGATGGTCGGCATGGCGGTCGCCACAATGGTGGCTTCAATGGCCGACATAAACATCGCCAGCATACAGGCGATCAGAATCAGCGGCCGGTGCGCCACCCTGGTGGCAAAAAGGTCATTAGTCATTATTTAACCAGTAAATCCGCAAGTGTGAGGCAATAAGAATCAAGTATATCAGCGCAGCTCGACAAGCCGCCGGCTCGCTGTCCGCTCTGCGATCTCGGTAGTTTAAAAAGGCATCAATTGAACATTTTGTGACAGCGTAACGAAAAGTCGGGTAATTTTTTTCATTACCGCCTACGGCTAGCTACCATGCGGGCTAAGGTAAAAAAATTGTTAAATTCAATCGCCTGATTTCGCTGGCAAAACTTGTCAAGCAAAACAACAGGATGTTATACCTTGATTCAGCCGGACGCAGCACGATCCGGCAGCTTTCGTAATCGTTAAAATCATTATTAACAATTGATTTTAAAGCCTTATTGGGACAGCACTCTGCGTAATGCATGGACGAGGCCGCCTTCTGCCCAATAACACCATTTTTAATGCGATACGCCCGTTTGGCCCCCACCGGCAACTGTGGGTCGCCATCGCGCGTCACTGCGCCCTATAACCGGCGTTACGCACTACGGAGGACGCACCACATGACTACCTCAGCGCACCAACGGCGCTTTGTTCTCGGCGGCCTGCTGCTGCTGGCCGTGATCGCTCTGCTGATCTACGGCATCGGCTGGGAGACGATAAAAGCGCGGCAGGTCGACCTGATTTATCTCGGCGAGCAGCATATGTTCCTGGTGTTCTGCTCCATGCTGCTGGCGCTGCTGGTCGGCATTCCCAGCGGTATCCTGCTCAGCCGCCCCTTCGCCCGTCGTTGGGCCGAATACGTCATGCAAATCTTCAACGTCGGCAACACTCTGCCGCCGCTGGCGGTGCTGGCACTGGCGATGGTGATCGTCGGTATCGGTGACAAGCCGGCGGTGGTGGCGCTGTTTCTGGCGTCGCTGCTGCCCATCGTACGCAACACCTATTCCGGGCTGATTTCCGTACCGGCGCCGCTGCTGGAAGCGGCCAACGGCATCGGCATGACCGCCGCCCAGCGCCTGCGCCAGGTCGAACTGCCCAACGCGCTGCCGGTGATTATGGCCGGCGTGCGCATTGCGATGGCGATTAACGTCGGCACCGCGCCGCTGGCCTTCCTGATCGGCGCCAGCAGCTACGGCGAACTGATCTTCCCGGGCATCTATCTCAACGATTTCCCGACCCTGATTCTGGGCGCCGCCGCCACCGCGCTGATTGCGCTGCTGCTCGATCTGGCACTGGCCGGGCTGGGCCGCTGGCTCAGCCCGCACACCGCATCCTGAGGAGAACACCATGACCCCTTGGCTGAAACAAGGTAAAGCGGCGCTGCTCAGCGCGCTGCTGCTGTTTACCAGCGTCAGTTGGGCCGCTCCGCTGACGCTGGCCAGCAAGAACTTTACCGAACAGCGTATTTTGTCGGAAATCACGGTGCAGTATCTGCGCACGCAGGGATTCCAGGTGGAGCCGAAAACCAACCTGGCCACGGTGATCACCCGCAATGCGATGATCAATAAGCAGATCGATATGACCTGGGAATACACCGGCACCTCGCTGATTATCTTTAACCATATTAAGCAGCGCATGACGCCGCAGCAAACCTACGACACGGTGAAAAAACTCGACGCCAAACTCGGCCTGGTGTGGCTGCAGCCGGCGGATATGAACAACACCTACGCCTTCGCCATGCAGCGCAAACGCGCCGAAAAGGAAAATATCCGCACCATGTCGCAACTGGTGGCCAAAATCGAGCAGGTGCGCCGGGACGACCCCGATAATAACTGGCTGCTCGGACTGGACCTGGAGTTTGCCGGGCGTTCCGACGGCCTGAAGCCGCTGCAGAAGCTGTACAACATGCCGCTCGATCGCCCGCAGATTCGTCAGATGGATCCGGGGCTGGTGTATAACGCCATCCGCGACGGCTTTGTCGACGCCGGCCTGATCTACACCACCGACGGCCGGGTGCAGGGCTTCGACCTGCAGGTATTGGACGATGATAAAGGCTACTTCCCCAGCTATGCGGTCACGCCGGTGGTGCGCGCCGACGTGCTGAAAAACACGCCGGGGCTGGAAAAGGCGCTCAATACCCTGTCGAAGCAGCTGACCAACCCGGTGATCACCCGCCTGAACGCCAAAGTCGATATCGATTATCAGACGCCGCAGCAGGTCGCCCGCGACTTCCTGAAGCAACAGGGCCTGATTTAAGGAGAGATGATGCAAACCTTAATCTATGCATGGCAGAACTGGGGCTACATCGCCGGTCTGACGCTGGAACATATGATGCTGGTCGGGCTGGCCGTCGGCCTGGCCATTCTGATTGGCGTCCCGCTCGGCGTGCTGATCGTGCGCCATAAATGGCTGGCGACGCCCATTCTCAGCCTGGCCACCATCGTGCTGACCATTCCGTCCATTGCGCTGTTCGGCCTGATGATTCCGCTGTTTTCGCTGATCGGTCACGGCATCGGCTACCTGCCGGCGGTCACTGCGGTGTTCCTCTACTCGCTGCTGCCGATCGTGCGCAATACCCACACCGCACTGGACAATCTGCCCGGCGGCCTGCGTGAAGCCGGCCAGGGTATCGGCATGACCTTCTGGCAGCGGCTGCGCTGGGTCGAAATTCCGGTGGCGCTGCCGGTAATTTTCGGCGGCATCCGCACCGCCGTGGTGATGAATATCGGCGTGATGGCGATTGCCGCCGTCATCGGCGCCGGCGGCCTCGGCCTGCTGCTGCTTAACGGCATCAGCGGCAGCGACATCCGCCAACTGATTACCGGCGCCGTCATGATCAGCCTGCTGGCGATCGTGCTTGACTGGCTGCTGCACCGCTTACAAATTGCCCTCACGCCCAAGGGGATCCGCTAATGATTAAATTAGAAAACCTGACCAAACAGTTCGTACAGAAGAACGGCAAAGCGTTCAACGCCGTCGATAATGTTAATCTGGAAGTGCCCGCCGGCGAAATCTGCGTATTGCTCGGCCCGTCCGGCTGCGGCAAAACCACCACGCTGAAAATGATTAACCACCTGATTATGCCGACCAGCGGCAAAATCCTGATTAACGGTGAGGATACCGCCGGCCTGGACACCGTCACCCTGCGGCGCAATATCGGCTACGTGATCCAGCAAATCGGCCTGTTCCCCAATATGACCATTGAGGAGAACATCACCGTGGTGCCGCGCATGCTGGGCTGGGACAAACAGCGCTGCCGCGCGCGCGCCGAAGAGCTGATGAGCATGGTGGCGCTGGATCCGAAGCGTTTTCTCAGCCGCTATCCGAAAGAGATGTCCGGCGGCCAACAGCAGCGTATCGGCGTGATCCGCGCGCTGGCCGCCGATCCGCCGGTGCTGCTGATGGATGAACCGTTCGGCGCCGTCGACCCGATTAACCGTGAGACTATCCAGAATGAGTTTCTCGATATGCAGCGCCAGCTGAAGAAAACCGTGATGCTGGTCAGCCACGATATTGATGAGGCGCTTAAACTGGGCGACCGCATCGCCGTGTTCCGTCAGGGCAAAATCGTGCAGAACGCCAGCGCGGACGAGCTGCTGGCGCGCCCGGCTAATGAGTTCGTCGCCTCATTTGTCGGCCAGGACCGTACGCTGAAGCGCCTGCTGCTGGTGCAGGCCGGCGACGTCACCGACCAGCAGCCCACCGTCACGGTGCGTAAATCCACCTCGCTGGCCGACGCCTTCGCCCTGATGGATGACAACGATGCGCGTTCGGTGACGGTGGTGGACGATGACGGTAAGCCGCTGGGCTACGTCAAACGCCGTGAGGCGCGCGGCGCACAGGGCGTCTGCGCCGACGCCATTCACCACTTCCGCGTGCACGGCAAAGCCGAGGAAAACCTGCGGGTGGTGCTGTCGAAGCTGTATGAGCACAACACCTCATGGATGCCGATCGTCGATGAAGACGGCCGCTACAGCGGGGAGATTTCGCAAGATTATATCGCTGATTATCTTAGCTCCGGGCGTACCCGCAGGGCCTTGAATCCTCAGTAAATTCTGAAATTTGGCGGCCCCGGCCGCCGTTTCTCTGAACCATAGCCAAAACCTATTCCAGCGATAGCCCATAACTCTATAATTGCTTGATATCAATCAAGTATCATCCGCGCCCGTCCTCCGACAATCCATACTGCCGTTTTTTTCGCCATCCCGTTGGATGGCGCGGCAATCACTGTAAGCAAACTCAATGGAGCGAGAGCAAGATGAAAAAAATTATTTTGGGGTGTGCGATCCTGGCGATCGCGGGGTATCTGGGCATCGTCGGTTATATCTATCATTACGATCAGCAGCGCCAGCCCGCGACTGCCGATAATGACATCAACGCTATTTTCACCAAGCATGGCTGTGATTACTGCCATACCCAATCCGCCGAACTGCCCTTCTACGCCAGCCTGCCGGTGGCCAAGCAGCTGATGCAGTACGATATCAAAACCGGTTCGCAACATTTCGACCTGAACCCGACCCTGAATGCACTGAGCCAGGACGGCGCGGTGCCGGAAGTGGATCTGGCGAAAATGGAAGCGGTGCTGCAAAGCGGTGAAATGCCACCGATGCGCTATAAAGCGGTGCACTGGTCCGGCGAACTGGGTGACGCCGACCGGCAGACCCTGCTGAGCTGGATCCGCACCCAGCGTGAACGCTTCTATACCCGTCCGGGTACGCCGGAAGCGCTGCGCGGTCAGGCGCTGCAGCCGCTGCCTGACTCGCTGCCGACCGACGCACAAAAAGTGGCGCTGGGCTTCCGCCTGTTCCACGATCCGCGTCTGTCTGCCGATAACAGCATCTCCTGCGCCCATTGCCACCAACTGGGCGCCGGCGGCGTGGACGGTCGCGTCACTTCACTGGGGGTCAACGACCAGCACGGGCCGATCAACGCGCCGACGGTGTTTAACGCCGCGCTGAACTTTTCACAGTTCTGGGACGGCCGCGCCGCGGATCTGCAGCAGCAGGCCGGCGGACCGCCGCTCAACCCGGTTGAAATGGCCTCCACCTCCTGGGATCAGATTATCGGCAAGCTGGACCAGGACGCGCGACTGAAGGCGGATTTCCAGCGCGTTTACGCCGACGGTTTCTCCGGCGATAACATTACCGACGCCATCGCCGAGTTTGAAAAAACCCTGCTGACGCCGGACAGCCCGTTCGATCGCTATCTGAAAGGCGACGAAAGCGCGCTGACCGCCCAGCAAAAGCGCGGCTATCAGCTGTTCCGCGACAACAAATGCGGCACCTGCCATACCGGTGAAAACCTCGGCGGCCAGTCATATGAAGTGATGGGGCTGAAAGCCGACTACTTCGCCGACCGCGGCAATCTGACCGAGGCCGACAACGGACGTTACAATGTCACTAAAAATGAAGCCGACCGTCACCGCTTCAAGACGCCGACCCTGCGCAACGTCGCGCTGACCGCCCCGTATTTCCACGACGGCAGCGTCACCAGCCTGCACCAGGCGGTGAAGGATATGCTGAAGTATCAGGTCGGCGTCACGCTGCCTGACAGCGACGTCGACGACCTGGTCGCGCTGCTGGATGGCATGACCGGCAAATACCAACCCTCCTCCCCGCCGGCGAACTAAGCCAGAATGTCGTCTCACCAGCGGATCTGCAAAGATTCGCTGGTTTTCCCACCGCCAGACAAGCACAATGCCTTCCTGCCTCATTCATTTTATTCACTATTTTATTTTGACGGACGCATGAAAAGACGGATTCATCTGCGCCACTATCGCGCCCTGCTGCGCCGCCTGTTCATTGCGGTCTTCCTCGGTATTGCCGCCGCGCTGGTGGTCTGGCTGTTTCACCGCGCCATGCTGGGGCTGGAGTGGCTGCTGCTCGACCATGAAGACGGCAGCCTGGTGGCCGCCGCTGCCTCGCTGCCCGCCTGGCGACGCGTGCTGACGCCGGCGCTGGGCGGACTGGCGGCCGGCTTTCTGCTGTGGATCTATCAGCGCTATCAGCATCAGCAGCCCAACGCGCCGACCGACTATATGGAAGCGATTGAAACCGGCGACGGCCGGCTGGACGTCAAGGCCAGTCTGGTGAAGTGTCTGGCGTCGTTGCTGGTGGTCTCCAGCGGCAGCGCCATTGGCCGCGAAGGCGCGATGATCCTGCTGGCGGCGCTGATTGCCTCGGTGTTTGCCCAGCGTTTTACCCGTGAAAGCGAATGGAAACTGTGGGTGGCCTGCGGCGCCGCCGCCGGGATGGCCAGCGCCTACCACGCCCCGCTGGCGGGCAGCCTGTTTATTGCGGAAATTCTGTTTGGCACGCTGATGCTGGCGTCGCTGGGGCCGGTGGTGATCGCCGCCGTCAGCGCCCTGCTGGTGACCAATCTGCTGAGCGGCGGCCAGGCGCCGCTGTATAACGTCGAACCGCTGCCGGCTCCGTTGCCGCTGCAATATCTGCTGATGGCGCTGCTCGGCGTGCTGGCCGGCATCTGCGGGCCGCTGTTTCTGTCGGCGATGTCCGCCACCGGACGCGCTTTCCGCTCATTACGCCTGCCGCCGCCATTGCAGCTGGCGCTGGGCGGGCTGATCGTCGGGCTGCTGTCGCTGCTGTTTCCTGAGGTGTGGGGGAACGGTTATAGCGTGGTGCAGGCGCTGCTTAGCGCACCGCCGGGCGTGCTGTTGGTCGGCGCGATTCTGATCTGCAAACTACTGGCGGTGCTGGCCAGCAGCGGCTCCGGCGCACCCGGCGGCGTATTTACGCCAACGCTGTTCGTCGGTGCGGCGCTCGGTTCGCTGGTCGGCCAGCTGTGCGCCCTGTGGCCGGAATTGGGCAGCGCGATCCCGCTGCTGATGGCGCTGACCGGCATGGCAACCCTGCTGGCGGCCACCACCCATGCGCCGATTATGGCGGCGCTGATGGTGTTCGAGATGACCGGCGAATACACCCTGCTGCCCGGCATCCTGCTCTCCTGCGTGATCGCCACCACTATCTCCCGCGGGTTACGTCCGGTATCGGTCTACCACAACGCTTAGCCATTCAGCAGCGCGCTGATGTCCAGATAATGGGCCAGTTCGCGCTGCTCCGCGCGTGGCAGGTAAGGAATTTCCCCCAGCAGCGGCGCCGCAATCCGCTGCTGTAGGGCATCGATGGTTTCCGCATAGTGCGCCAGCCCCGGGTTGATACGGTTGGCAACCCAGCCCAGCAGCGGCAGGCCGGCATGGGCGATCGCCTGCGCGGTCAACAGCGCATGGCTGACGCAGCCTTCTTTAATCCCCACCACCAACACCACCGGCAGCTGTTCCTGCGCCACCCAATCGGCATACGGGCGCAGATCGCTCATCAGCACCTGCCAACCGCCGCTGCCCTCAACCACCACCACCTCGGCCTTTTCCGCTATCTGTTTCAGGCCGCGGCTCATCAGCTCGTAGTTGACGCCATCGCTGGCGTGGGCATGAAAAACTTCATCCAGACAGGTGATCGGATTGATCTCCTCATAGCTCAGCGGCACGCAGGAAGAGGCCTGCAGCACCAAAGCGTCTTTATTGCGAATACCTTCGCTGGTTTCCTGACAGCCCGCCGCAATAGGCTTATAGCCTACGGCGCTACGCCCCTGTGCGGCGAAAGCCTGCAGTAAAGCGCGGGAAATCACCGTTTTACCCACAGAGGTGTCCGTACCTGTAACAAATAAACGCTTTAACATGAATAAAATGCCCCGGGATGCTCCGTTAACCAAAAAAAATGCCATCACTTCGGCGGAAGGTAGAACGGAGAAATTCTAGGGGATACAAAATGCGGGCGGATTGAGGTAGCTCAATATTTTGTCGTTAAATAATAACAATCTCTGATACGAGCTGGCGTGCAGCGACAAAAGCGCTAGCCCTGCAACAGTTTCACCAACAGCGAACCGTTGTACAGCGCCTCTTTCACCAACGCTGCGCCGGGCATGGTGCCCTGATTGAAAAATTGCGTGGACTCAACCTGCAGCGCCTGGCTATAAATTGGTAAGGACTGCTGGAGAATACAGGACATGATCGCGGGATGCAGAATCTCCGCCGCACGGTTAAGCGGCGAGCCGATCAGGATCTTTTCCGGATTAAACAGATTGACCATTATCGCCAAAATGCGTCCGACGCTGTGCCCGACGCTTAAAATAATATCTTTAGCCAGTCGATCGCCGGTCAGCGCCGCATCGCACAAGGATTCCACCGTCAGCGGCTGATCGCGCAGCGTAGAACCAGCGGATACCTGCAACCGCTGCTGGGCTATCTCCAGCATATTCTCAATGCTGGCCACCGTTTCCAGGCAGCCGTGGTTGCCGCAATAACAGCGCTTGCCGTACGAATCGACCTGGGTATGGCCAATCTCCACCACCCGCTGGCTGCCGGTGTGCAGCACCCGCCCGCCGGTAATCACTCCCGCGCCGACGTTATGGTCAATCACTACCTGAATCACGTTCTGACAGCCGCGTGAGGCGCCGTACAGCGCCTCGGCCATGGTCCAGGCGCCGATGTCATGCTGCAGGAACACCGGCAAACCGGTGCGGGCCGACAGCGCCGGCCCCAGCGGCATATCTTCCACCGTATAAAACGGCATACGGTGCACAATACCATTGGCGGCATCGATCATCCCCGGCAGGGTGATGGCGATCGCCGTCAGGCGCTCCAGGAGACGCTGATGGCGACTGAAGAATTGATCGACTTCCGTCAGAATACGCGTCAGCAGCGGCTCGTCATGCTCCGCCGCCAGCGGCAGTTGCTCTTCCACCACCATTTTGCTACTGAGATCGCGCAGCGCCAGCGTAATGCTGCCGCGGCTGATGCGGGCGGACAGGTAGTGCCAGGCCTCGGTATCCAGCACCAGCCCGACGGCCGGGCGGCCGCGGCTGCCCACTTCCTGATATTCGGTCTCTCTGACCAGATGGGCTTCCAGCAGTTCGCGCACGATTTTGGTGATGCTGGCCGGCGCCAGCTGGGCGCGCTTTGACAGTTCAATTCGCGAAATCGGCCCGTGCTGATCGATCAGTCGGTACACCGCCCCTGCATTTGTTTGTTTGATCTGATCAATATGCCCAGGCTGAGCGTCCGCAATCACAAACCGGCTCCTACTATTTTTCGCGCTGCTAAATAAAGACTAAAGGGTATGGTGGAGCTTTTATAATAAAGCGTCAACTATTTGATTCGTTATGTGATTAGCAGCACAAATTCCGCTTTGTTTCAGTGAAGTTCATCGTATTTACGCCGGTTAAACCGGCGCTTCGGCGCGCGTCAACATCATTTGCATCAGCGCACGGGCGGCAGCGGTTAACGGCCGCTGGCGATGGTGCACCAGCCAGACTTCGGTTTGCGCCTGCGGTTCGGCCAGCGGCAGGTATTTTACGCCGTCAAGCTTCACCCGGCCGAACGAAGCCGGCAGGATGGAAATCCCCAACCCGGCGGACACCAGGCCGATAATGGTCATCGCCTCGCCCACTTCCTGCGTGATATACGGCGTGATGCCGGCGTTCTCCAACAGCAGCAGCGTTTCATCGTACAGCGCGGTGCCGACCTCACGCGAGAAAAACACAAACGGCTCCTGCGCCAGATGGCTAAAACGCAGAGCATCCGGCGCCAGCTGCGCCAGCGGGTGCCCTTCCGGCACCACGGCCAGCATCGGTTCGCGCAGCAGCAGCGTGTGCCGCAAGGCATCCGGCAGCTTGGTATTGCGCATCACGCCCAGATCCAGCTCGCCGTTCAATAACGGTTCCAACTGTTGCTTAGTATTGATTTCACGCATTTTAATATGCACGTCGGGATGCTGCTGCCGGAATGCGCGCAGATTACGCGACACCGCGCCGATAAACGGCGCCGACGAGGTGAAACCGATGGTCAGTTCTCCCGATTCGCCGCGCTCCAGACGTGCCGCCTTTTCCGCCGCACGATTCACCTGGTCGATCACCTGCCAGGCCTCTTTCAGGAACATTTCGCCGGCCTGCGTCAGGCTGACGTTGCGGTTGTTGCGCGCCAGCAGACGCGCGCCGACCATCTCTTCCAACGCCTGTATCTGCTGGCTGAGCGGCGGCTGCGAAATCCGTAGGCGCTGGGCGGCGCGGCCAAAGTGCAGCTCTTCCGCAACGGCGATAAAGTAACGCAGGTGGCGCAGTTCGATATTCATATTTAAAACGTCTCAATTTTAATTATTAATATATTAGACAAAAAATTCGCCGCTCCCTATGATTTTATACAGCAACCATCGCTGTGTATTTCCGAAGTCCGGTAAGGAACCTGTGTGAATTCCCCAATGCGTTCTGCGGCCAAGACGCCGTCGACGCGGGCCGCCAATGATGAAACGGCGGCCGCTGCGCCAAAAAACCAACGCTCTTCGTTGAACAAACTCCCCTATATTGAACGCGGTACGCCGCAGTTTATGCGCGTGACGCTGGCGCTGTTTTCCGCCGGTCTGGCCACCTTCGCACTGCTGTACTGCGTACAGCCGATCCTGCCGGTGCTGTCGCAGGACTTCGGCATCTCTCCGGCCGAAAGCAGCCTGTCGCTCTCCTTCTCCACCGGGCTGCTGGCAATCGGCCTGATGTTTACCGGCCCGCTGTCCGACGCCATCGGCCGTAAATCGGTGATGGTGGTGGCGCTGCTGCTGGCGGCGGTGTGTACGCTGATCTGCGCGGTGATGACCAGCTGGCACGGCATTTTGCTGATGCGCGCGCTGATCGGGCTGTCCTTGAGCGGGCTGGCGGCGGTGGGCATGACCTACCTGAGCGAAGAGATTCACCCCAGCTTTGTGGCGTTCTCCATGGGGCTGTATATCAGCGGTAACTCCATCGGCGGCATGAGCGGCCGTCTGGTGACCGGCGTACTGACCGATTTCTTCTCCTGGCGCGTATCGCTGGCGGTAATCGGCCTGTTCGCGCTGATCGCAGCTTTTGTGTTCTGGCGCATTCTGCCGGCCTCTAAACATTTTCGCGCCAGTTCGCTGCGCCCGCGCACGCTGATGATCAACTTCAAGCTGCACTGGCACGATAAAGGGCTGCCGCTGCTGTTTGCCGAAGGTTTTCTGCTGATGGGCAGCTTTGTCACCCTGTTCAACTACATCGGCTATCGGCTGCTGGCAAACCCTTACCACCTGAGCCAGGCGATTGTCGGCCTGCTGTCGGTGGTGTATCTCACCGGTTCTTACAGTTCGCCGAAAGCCGGCGCGATGACGGCGCGTTTTGGCCGCGGCCCGGTGCTGCTGGGATCGATCCTGATTATGCTGAGCGGCATTCTCCTCACCGAGCTGGCGCCGGTGGCGGTGATCTTTGTCGGCATGATGCTGTTTACCGCCGGCTTCTTCGCCGCCCACTCGGTGGCCAGCAGTTGGATTGGCCGCCGCGCGCGCCGCGCCAAAGGCCAGGCCTCCTCGCTGTATCTGTTCAGCTATTACGCCGGATCCAGCGTCGCCGGCACGCTCGGCGGCGTGTTCTGGCACAGCTTCGGCTGGAGCGGCGTGGTGGCCTTTATCGGCGTGATGCTGCTGCTGTCGCTGTTCGTGGTGCACTACCTGCGCAAACTGCCTGAAGCCGCACGCGTTTAACTCTGCCGCTGTGGGCGCGGCCCTCGCCGCGCCTATATTCTCCGCCCGTCTCACCTTGTCTGTCCTGTTTGGCCTTGACTACACCGTTATTCCCCTTATTTACCGTTGCTGAGGTTGCCCCCTTGGTTGGCCTACCCTACAATGCATGTTGTAACTAAAATACGAGGTAGCGATGAGCAACTACGACCTGATTGCCCGGATGAACCAGTGCTTTAATCAATTAGAAGCGGCGCTGGCGGAACTCCACCAGCAGATCGTGCCGCTGCGGCTGCTGGCCGCGCGGGTGTTCAGCCTGCCGGAGATTGAGAAAGGTAAAGAACACCAGGCCATCGAACAGATCGCCGTTGAGCAGCACCTCGGCCAGGCGGCGCGCGACCTGGCGCTTGAGCACTACCAGCGGCTGTTTATCCATCACAATAAGCAGCACGTCAGCAGCAAGGCGGCGGTTCGCCTGCCGGGCGTGCTCTGTCTGGCGGTGGAGCCGCTGCAGTACGCCGCCCTGCAGCAACAGATCTCACGGATCAACCGTCTGAAGGCAGAACTGGAACATATCATCACCGTCGAATCCGGGCTGGCGCCGGAACAGCGCTTCGACTTTGTCCATACCCATCTTCACGGGCTGATCACCCTCAGCGCCTACCGCACCATTACCCTACTCACCAACCCGGACTCGGTGCGTTTCGGCTGGGCCAATAAGCATATTATCAAGAAGGTAAAGCGCGACGACGTGCTGCAGCAGTTGGAAAAAAGCCTGAAGGCCGGACGCGCGGTGCCGCCGTATAACCGCCAGCAGTGGGCGGAGCTGGTCGAGCGGGAGATTGACGACGTCAGCCGCCTGCCGCAGCAGGCGACGCTGAAGATCAAGCGCCCGGTCAAGGTGCAGCCTATCGCCAGGGTATGGTATCAGCAGCAACAAAAGCAGGTGCAGCACCCCTGCCCGCTGCCGCTGCTGGCGCTGTGTCAGTTGGAGCGCGGCGCGGCGGTGCCAAAGATTGGCGAGCTGCTCAACTACGACGCCAACGCGGTAAAACATAAGCATAAGCCGCAGGCCAAACCGCTGCGGTTGGTGGTAAAGCGTCTGCACCTGTATACCGATGCGCCTACGCTCTGAGGGATTCCCCTTGAACAAGGGTTAATCCGCTTTACTATCAGGATTAAAGATACCGAACAGATATCGAAGCCGTGGGTATCGATGTAAACTGGATAATATTTGCCGAAGCCAAAGAATACAGAAAATTATTAGCCTTATCTGAAAGCATCAACGCCATAAATACCCCTAACGATGAACCTGTCGTTGCTTGATTAAGGAACAATCGCAATGAAACTCAACGCTAGCGTGCCACCAAATCGGATGAATCATGAGGAGTAAAATGGACACTGAAACGATTTATTTTATTTCCAGCCCCTCACCGACGCTCGGCCGCTCCCCACTCCACGGCATGGGCGGAGGGCTTTTTGGTCACTATAAAGAAGAGGAATACCTTGCCTGTTTACGACAAGGATTAAAAGAAAAGCACACCACATGGACCGTAGCCAGTGATAATACCGAATCCGATATAGAGAAGATTATCGCACAGCGGGTCAAACTCCTGGTTTGCGCCCCCGGGCTGCGCTTTCAGTTCTATAGCCAAGGATTTGAGCCAAAAAACATCATCCATCTCAGCACGATGGATTACGTTAATAATAATATTCAGCCGGTAATTAACCGTATAACGGCACTATGCCATGAGGAAAGTTTGAACCGATAATAACCACGTTCAAACAGGACCTGCCTCTCGGCAGGCCCATTTTACACCGCCCGGCAACCGCTACGGCTTCATACTGCCGACCATATTTTCCGGCCGCACCCACTGGCCGAACTGCTGCTCCGTCACATACCCCAGCTTCAGCGCCGCGGCCTGCAGCGTCAGCCCTTCCTTATGGGCCGTTTTGGCGATTTCTGCCGCCTTGTCATAGCCAATGTGGGTATTCAGCGCCGTCACCAGCATCAGCGATTCATTCAGCAACTGGCCGATGCGTTCGCGGTTCGGCTCGATGCCGGAGGCGCAGTAGGTGTTGAAACCGTTCATCCCGTCGGCCAGCAGGCGGATCGACTGCAGATAGTTATGGATCACCATCGGGCGGAAGACGTTCAGCTCAAAGTTACCCGATGCGCCGCCGATATTCAGCGCGACGTCATTGCCCAGCACCTGCGCGCACAGCATGGTCATCGCCTCACACTGGGTGGGGTTGACCTTCCCCGGCATAATCGAGCTGCCCGGTTCGTTCTCCGGGATGGCGATTTCGCCGATGCCGCAGCGCGGACCGGAAGCCAGCCAGCGGACGTCATTGGCGATTTTCATCAGCGAGGCCGCCAGCCCCTTCAGCGCGCCGTGCCCCTGCACCAGGGCGTCGCAGGTGGCCAGCGCCTCAAACTTGTTCGGCGCGGTGACGAACGGTTCGCCGGTCAGCTCCGCCAGCGCCTTGGCAACCCGCACCGCATATTCCGGATGGGTGTTAAGCCCGGTGCCGACGGCGGTGCCGCCCAACGCCAGTTCGGCGATATGCGGCACGCTGGCGTCGATATGCCGCAGGCTGTGCGCCAGCATCGCCGCCCAGCCGGAAATTTCCTGCCCCAGCGTCAGCGGCGTGGCGTCCTGCAGGTGGGTGCGGCCGATTTTAACGATGTCGTGAAACGCCTCGGCCTTAGCGCTCAGCGTACGCTGCAGCGTCTGCAGCGCCGGGATCAGCTGCTGACGCAGCGCAATCACGGCGGCGACGTGCATCGCGGTAGGAAATACATCGTTAGAGCTCTGGCTTTTATTGACGTCGTCATTGGGATGCACCCGGCGCCCCTCTCCCCGTTCGCCGCCCAGCAGCTCGCTGGCGCGATTAGCCAGCACCTCATTCATATTCATATTGGTCTGGGTACCGGAGCCGGTTTGCCAGATAGAGAGCGGGAACTCATCCGGATGCTGCCCCGCCAGCACTTCGTCCGCCGCCTGGATAATCGCCCCGGCGCGCTCGTCCGGCAACAGGCCAAGCTGCCGGTTAACTTCGGCGGCGGCGCGCTTGGTCAGCGCCAGCGCGTGAATCAGCGCGGTCGGCATCTTTTCCGTAGATATATGAAAGTGTTCCAGAGAGCGCTGCGTCTGAGCGCCCCACAGACGATCGGCCGGAACGTCAATCGCCCCCATCGAATCTTTTTCGCTACGCATGACTGCCATTACCTTCTCCTTAGTACATCGCCTAAAAACTCACCACTCCAGTATAGCGATATAATAATTATTCGCATTTAGCGAATGATGATGGCCCGCTTTTCGACTTATCCGCTTGCAAGCCCCCGAGCGGCGTTGTTTACTGGCGGCAATTCATTGTTCACTCAGGGAGTCATCATGCAAAAAATGACCAATACGGTGCAAAACTACGCCTGGGGCAGCCACGACGCGCTCACCAAACTGTACGGCATTGCCAACCCGCAGGGAAAACCGATGGCGGAACTGTGGATGGGCGCACACCCCAAAAGCAGTTCTCAGGTGACGGACGCCACGGGCGCGCAGCGCGCATTACGTGATGTTATTAATGAAAACCAACCGCAGCAGTTGGGGCGCCAGGTCGCCGAGCGCTTTGGCGAGCTGCCGTTCCTGTTTAAAGTGCTGTGTGCCGATCAGCCACTGTCGATCCAGGTGCACCCCAGCAAATCCGCCGCAGAAATCGGTTTTGCCAAAGAGAACGCCGCCGGTATTCCTCTGGACGCCGCCGAGCGCAACTACAAGGATCCGAACCATAAGCCGGAGCTGGTATTCGCCCTGACGCCGTTTTTGGCGATGAACGGTTTCCGCCAGTTGGACGATATTGCCGCCCTGCTGCAGCCCATCGCCAGCGCCCATCATGATATCGCCGCTTTCCTGCAGCAGCCGGACACGGAACGCCTGGCGAAGCTGTTCGCCGGCCTGCTCAGTATGCAGGGCGAACAAAAAGCCCGGGCGCTGGGCGTGCTGAAAGCGGCGCTCAACAATCAGCAGGGCGAACCCTGGAACACCATCCGCTTTATCGCCGGTTTTTACCCGGATGATAACGGCCTGTTCTCGCCGCTGCTGCTGAACGTCGTGCAGTTGGCGCCGGGCGAAGCGATGTTTCTGTACGCAGAAACGCCGCACGCCTATCTGCAAGGCGTGGCGCTGGAGGTGATGGCCAACTCGGACAATGTGCTGCGCGCCGGCCTGACGCCTAAATTTATTGATATCCCGGAGCTGCTGGCCAACCTGCAGTTCCGCCCGCAGTCCGCCGACGCGCTGCTGACCCGGCCGGAGCCGCGCGGCGACGAGCTGTTCTTCCCGATTCCGGTGGACGATTTCGCCTTTTCGCTGCATACGCTGTCCGCCGCGCCCCAGCCGTTGGCGCAACAGAGCGCGGCCATCGTATTCTGCGTGGATGGCGAAGCCATATTGGAACGACAGGATCAGCAGCTGCGGCTGCAGCCGGGCGAATCCTGCTTTATCCCCGCCTGCGAGTCGCCGGTGAGCGTCAGCGGCAGCGGCCGCATCGCGCGGGTTTATACTCTTTTGTCGTAACCATTTGGTAAATTTCAGCAAATGGGTTGCTAAAAGCAGGCGCATGCCTTCACAATTAAACGCCTGCGGGCGTTTTTTTGTTGGCCCTGTTCGCCTTGCGACGATGCAGCCACCGCTTACGCGCAGTGTTAAGCGCCACAGGAATGCCAAACCCTTTACAACAGGATGAGAGAACGATGAAAAAGTCAGTCGTCGCCGTCGGCGTTATTGCGATTCTTGGCGCAGCATGGACCGGGGCTTCATGGTACACCGGCAAACTCATTGAGCAGCGGATGGGCGAAGTGGTGAGCAGCACCAACAGCCAGCTGGAAAGCTACCTGCCGCAGGCCGGCATCAAACTGAGCTATGAAGATTACCAGCGCGGCCTGTTCAGCAGCCACCTGCGCTTTGTCATCCGTCCGGACGGCACCGCCAGCGGCGAGCAGGCGGCGCTGCAGCCGGGTGAGGAAGTGGTGCTGCAGGAGGTGATCGACCACGGCCCCTTCCCGTTCGCCCAGCTCAAGCGCTTTAACCTGATCCCCAGCATGGCATCGGTACGCACCGAACTGGCCAATACCCCGGCGGTGAAAACGCTGTTCGATATCGCGAAAGGCAAAGCGCCGTTTACCGCCGATTCACGCATTGCCTATAACGGCGATACCTCCACGGCGCTCAAAGTGCTGCCGCTGGATTACCAGAAGGACGGCAACACGCTGACATTCGCCGGCGCGGATCTGACCATTGACGTCGCCCGCGATCTGAAAGCGGTGCAGGTGGACGGCAGCAGCGACAGCGCCACGCTGTCCGGCCGTACCGAATTTGGCCAGACCGAGCAGATCACCCTACAGGGCATTACGCTGAAAACCGACACCCGCACCGGCCAGTTCGATCTGAGCCTCGGCGATCAGGCGCTGAACATTAAGCAGCTGAAAGTCGCGGTCGATAACAAAGAGGCGCTGACGCTGGACGGCTTCAATCTGGCGAGCAAATTTGGCGAGCAGGACGGCAACCTGAACGGCCAGATCGATTACACCATGGATGCGCTGAAGCTGCAGGGCGCCGACTTCGGCTCCGGCAAGCTGACGCTGAAAATCGACAAGCTGGACGGCAAATCGCTGAAAGAGTTCGCCGACCGCTACAATCAGCAGATGACCGCCCTGCTGCAGCAAAGCCAGTCGCTGCCGCCTGAAGCCTATCAGGAGCAGGCCAGCGCCATCGTGATGCAGAACCTGCCGCTGCTGCTGAAAGGCAACCCGACCATTAACGTTGCGCCACTGAGCTGGAAAAACAGCAAAGGCGAAGGCACCTTCACGCTGAACCTGGATCTGGTCGATCCGACCCAGGGCGTCTCCCCGCAGGCGCCGGACGATCTGCTGCTGGCGCGCGCGGTGAAGAAACTCGACGCCAGCCTGAATCTTCCTGTGCCGATGGCGACGGAAGCCACCGCGCAAACCGCCAAACTGCAGGGCTACAACGCCGAAGAGGCGCAGAAGCTGGCGCAACAGCAGGTGCAGGGTCTGGCGGCCATGGGGCAGATGTTTAAGCTGACCACGCTGAAGGACGATGTGATCGGCTCCCGTTTCCACTATGCCGATAATCAGGTGGAGCTGAACGGCAACAAGATGTCGCTGCAGGAATTCCTCGGCATGTTCGGCATGCTGGCCGGCCCGGAACAGGGCGTACCGCCGGCGCCAATGCCAGTCCCGGCTCCGGCTCCGGCTCCGGCTCCGGCTCCGGCACAATAATCGCATTATGGGGGCTGTTACAGCCCCCTTTCTCTATCCCCTATGTCGCCAGCCCGGCATACACCGCATCGCGGATTTCCTGCGGATAATCACCGCACATCCCCTCAAACGCCGTGTTGGTTAACGCCACTACGCTAAGCCCCGCCTGCGGATCGCAGAACCAGCTATGCCCATAAACGCCCCCCCATTGCAGCGTGCCATTATGCTGCGGTGTCGATGCCAGTTCAGCATCTACCAGCAATGCGCCGCCAAAACCGAACCCCCAGCCCGGCCCCTGAACTTCGGCGGCAGCGCTGACATGCGGCCGCTGCAGTAGTGCCACCGTTGCCGGTTGCAGCAGGCCGTTGGCACCGTTGCGCAACGTTTCCACCAGCTTGAGCACATCATCCGCCGAACCAACCATACCGGCACCTGCTGACGGGTACGCCGTGGCGTCCAACGCGCGTGACGGGGAAAATTCAACGTCAAAGCCGAATTCAGGCGGCAAAGACAAACGCTGACCATCTTGCATCACCGCCGGTCCGGCATCGGTATTGTAATAGGCGCCTGTCAGCCGCTCGGTATCCTGAGCAACAAAACCACTGTCCGCCAGCCCAAGCGGCTGCGCCACCCAATGGTTAAACAGATACGGTAGAGGCATCTCTGCCGCCTGTTCCAACACGGCGCCCAAAAGGTCAATCGCCAGCGAATAGCTGAACTGACTGCCCGGTTCTGCCGTCAACGGCACTTCCGCCAGCCGCCGCAGGTTCTGCTCTAGCGTCAGCGTCGATAACTCCAGACCGTCCATCACCGCCCGCTGATGGTACGGTCCATCCGCCGGTTGTTTAAACCGATAATCCAGCCCGGCGGTGTGAGTCAACAGATGACGGAGACGGATAACCGGCGTCTCGCCGTTGTCGAGTGCCGGACGAAACCACGGCAACCAGCGACTCACCGCGTCGTCCAGCGTCAGCTTTCCCTGTTCGGCCATCCGCAGCGCCACCAACGTGATAAACGGCTTAGACACCGAAGACAGCCGGAACAGCGCATTGCGCCTCATCGGTCGCCGTCTTTCACGGTCGGCCTCACCGCTGGCCAGTGCGGCAATGATCTTCCCATGCTGCGCCACCAGCACTACGCTGCCGACAATGCTGCCCTGTGCAACAGCCCGCTGATTTACCGTCTGTAACCGTTTGATAACCGAATGATAGTTGGCCGACATCGTATGAACGCTCCTGAATTGACGATCAATCCAGTCTAGGGTGTTCAACATAAAATTAAATACGCTAAAATTTAATACATCATAAAGCAGAGGTTAATGATTAATGAGCTCACTCCTGCACCTGCTGCCCTTTTTTGAGGCCGTCGCCCGCCTCAGCAGCTTTACCCGTGCCGCCAATCACCTCGGGGTCACGCCGCCGGCGGTATCACAAAATATTCAGGCACTGGAAAACCGCCTGGGCGTGCGCTTATTTAATCGTACCAGCCGCTCGGTCAGGCTCAGCGATGAAGGACAGCGCTTTTATCACAGTGTTATGCCAGCCATGCGCGATATCGACATTGCGGCCGACGACCTTCGGGCGCGGCAGGGAATGCCAAGCGGCCAGTTACGTATCACGCTGCCGCAGTTGGCCGCATCACTGCTGGTCATGCCGCTGCTTGGCGAGTTTCAGGCACGTTACCCCGAAATTCAGCTGGAATTGTGCACCGACGATCGCTTTGCGGAATTGGTACCGAACAATTTTGACGCCGGCATTCGCATGCACGCCATGCTGCAAAAAGAGATGATCGCCGTCCCGCTCGACCACGGACAGCGACGGGTGCTGATTGCCGCCCCGAGCTATTTGGCCACGCATGGCGCTCCGCAATGGCCGGAACAACTACACGAACATAATTGCCTGCGCTATCGCTTCCCCGGCAGCGGTAAACTGGAACCCTGGTTCCTGACGCATCGCGGCGCTCATCGAGTGATAGAGGTAAACGGCAACCTGATTTTCAATGAGGATCGGCTGTTGAAAGACGCAGCATTAGCCGGGCTGGGGATAACTCAACGCTTTCACGCGACGGTAGCGCAGGAACTGGCAAACGGACAACTGGTGGAAGTGATGGCGGATCACGCCAGCGAAGCCGCCGGCTTTTTCCTCTATTTTCCTGCCAATCGGCATATTCCCCCGCGGCTGCGGGTATTTATCGATTTTCTGCGCGAAAAGCGCTGCTAAGGCTGCCAAATATTATTTTTCAGCATCCGGCAAAGGCGCGGAATGGTGTATCACCTCCACCCGCGAATCCAGTTGAATATCAGGATAGTGCTCTCTCATGCCTTCCAGCAGCACGGCATCCGGCCATTCATCTGATTTACCCAAATAACACGCAACCGATGACAGCGGCATGGTGACGACAGCGCTAACCCTCACCGTGGCTGTGCTGTTTGGATCCTCAGTGCTGACATAGCGCATCAGACCTGGTGAAATCGTGCGCTCCTGCCAACGGATGGTGTGGCGTTTTGCGCCGGTGCGCACGTCAGTCATCAGGCGTGGAACGATCGGCAGACTCTGCATCGTGCCCTCCTTGTTATCAGCATGGGAATGCATCAATGTAGACCATAAGAAACCCGGCCGCTATGCCGACGCCCGCTCAATCAGTTTCGGCGCCAGAATCACGTCCTGCGGCGGCAGTTCGGGGGACTCAATCCGCTGCAGCAAACGGGCGGCGGCGCTGCGCCCGACGTCGCGCGCCGACGTGGAAACCAGCGTCAGCGGCGGTTCACTCAACGCCGCATCCGGCGCGTCGCCAAAGCCGATCAGCGCCACCTGCTGGCTGAGGAAACTGTCGATGCCGTCCGAGCCGATGCCGCGCCCGCTGCGGATAATGCCAAAATAGGCGCCCAGCGCCACCGAGGCTTTATCGCACACCATGGCGCTGATGTTGGGGTGCTGACGCAGCAGCTGTTCGGCGGCCAGCGCCGCCGCCTGTTGTTGGCTCTCACACTCGATAATCCACTCGCAGCGAAAAGGTAAACCGTACTGCACCAGCGTGGCGCAAAAGCCTCCCAGCCGCTCGGCACGGGTCAGCGAGTCGCTGCGCCCGCCCAGATAGGCAATCTGCCGGTGGCCGCGTTTAATCAGGAATTCGGTGGCAATCTGCGCCGCCTGCATATTGTCCGGCCGCACCACGTCCACTTCCGCCACGCCGCCGGAGCGCGCAGCGCACACCAGCGGTACGCCCTGTTCTGCCGCCTGCGCCTGCAGGCCGTCGACAGCGCGTGCGCCCCCCGCCAGCACCAGTCCGTCGACGCCGTGCGTCAACAAGGTGTCAAAGCAGCGCATCAGCCCGGCGCCGTCGCGTCCGCTCTGCATCAAGAACAGCACCTTGCCCTGCGCTTCCAGCGCTTCGCTCAGGCCGGCGGTCATCTCCGCATAAAAAGGATCGCCGATATCACGCAGGATCAGACCAATCACGCCGGACGCCGCGCCGCGCAGCGTCGCCGCCTGTCGGTTGCGCACATAGCCCAGCTGTTCGATAGCCTGATGCACCCGCGCCACGGTAGCCGAAGAAATGCGCCCTTTGCCGCTCAGCACCAGCGAAACCGTACTGACGGACACCCCGGCGTGCTGTGCAACATCGGTAATGGTGATCTTTTTGATGGTGTAACCTCAACAAACGATGGCCATGGCGCTAAATGTATACCCATCAGTCCGATACAGTAAAACGATTTACCGGCTTTCTGTATAGCGGTGAAAAGTTCACCGTTTAATTGTGATAATCGGCGCATTTTTAATAGGTAAATCGTTTTATCTTATTTTTACCTTCGGCAGGCGCGCTTGCCTGCTCATTTTCATTCGCCAGGAGTCTCCGGTAATGCCAGCAAGTCAAAAACCCAAAGTTACCCTCTGGGAGTTTTTCCAGAGCCTGGGCAAAACCTTTATGCTACCCGTTGCGCTGCTCTCGTTCTGCGGCATTATGCTCGGTATCGGCAGTTCGCTCAGCAGCCGCGATGTCATCAGCCTGCTGCCGTTCCTCGGCCACCCTGCCTGCCAGCTGCTGTTTACCTGGATGAGCAAGGTGGGGTCTTTCGCCTTCAGCTTCCTGCCGGTGATGTTCGCCATCGCCATCCCGCTCGGCATGGCGCGGGACAATAAAGGCGTCGCCGCCTTTTCCGGCTTCGTCGGCTTCGCGGTGCTCAATCTGGCGACCAATTTCTATCTGACCGCCAGCGGCGTACTGCCCAGCAGCGATCCGCTGGTGCTCAAGGCGCATAATATCCAGAACGTGCTCGGCATTCAGTCGATCGATACCGGCATCCTCGGCGCGGTGCTGGTCGGCATTATCGTCTATCTGTTGCATGAGCGTTTTAATACCATCCGCCTGCCGGATGCGCTGGCGTTCTTCGGCGGCACGCGTTTTGTCCCGATTATCACCACCCTGACGCTTGGCGTGTGCGGGCTGGTAGTGCCGCTGATCTGGCCGTGGTTTGCCGCCGGCATTAACGGCCTGGGCTGGGTGATTAACGGCGCCGGCGCTTTTGGTCCGATGATCTTCGGCAGCGGCGAACGCCTGCTGCTGCCCTTCGGTCTGCACCATATTCTGGTGGCGCTGATCCGCTTTACCGACGCCGGCGGCACGCTGGACGTCTGCGGCCACAGCGTCAGCGGCGCGCTGACCATTTTCCAGGCCCAACTCTCCTGCCCGACCACCCACGGCTTTGCGGAAAGCGCCACCCGCTTCCTGTCGCAGGGGAAGATGCCGGCCTTCCTCGGCGGGCTACCGGGCGCTGCGCTGGCGATGTATCACTGCGCCAAGCCAGAGAACAGGCATAAGATCAAAGGGCTGCTGATTTCCGGCGTGGTCGCCTGCGTGGTGGGCGGCACCACCGAACCGATCGAGTTCCTGTTCCTGTTCGTCGCGCCGTTCCTGTATCTGATCCACGCGATCCTCACCGGCCTCGGTTTTACCGTGATGGCGCTGCTTGGCGTCACCATCGGTAATACCGATGGCAACATCATCGATTTTGTGGTGTTCGGCATTCTGCACGGCACCGCCACCAAATGGTATCTGGTGCCGCTGGTGGCGGCCATCTGGTTCGCCGCCTACTACGCCATTTTCCGTTTCGCCATTTTGCGCTTTAACATTAAGACGCCGGGCCGCGACAGTGACAACGCCGGCAGCGCGGCGCACGCCCCGTCAGGTACGGTGGGCCAGTCGGGCTATAATGTTCCGGCGATCCTCACCGCGCTGGGCGGCGCCGGCAATATCGTTTCGCTGGATAACTGCATTACCCGCCTGCGGCTGTCGGTGGCGGATATCAGCAAGGTCGACGATGCGGCGCTGAAGGAGAACCGCGCCATCGGCGTGGTGCGCCTGAACGCGCACAGCCTGCAGGTGGTGATCGGCCCGCAGGTACAGTCGGTCAAAGATGAATTAGACTCATTAATAGCGGCAAGCCGGCCTGCAGCAGAACTGTCTGGAGCAACCCATGTTTGATTTTTCCACCCCGATCGACCGTCACGGCACCTGGTGTACCCAGTGGGACTATATCGCCGACCGCTTCGGCAGCGCCGATCTGCTGCCGTTCACCATCTCGGATATGGACTTCGCTACTGCGCCCTGCATTCTGGATGCACTGCAGCAGCGGCTGCAGCACGGCGTGCTGGGCTACAGCCGCTGGCAGCATGAAGATTTCCTCGGCGCATTGCGCCACTGGTATCAGTTGCGCTTCCAGACCGCGATCGATACCGCCGACGCTGTGTATGGGCCATCGGTGATTTATATGGTTTCCCAGCTGATCCGCCAGTGGTCAGCGCCGGGGGAATACGTGGTCACCCATACCCCCGCCTACGACGCGTTTTACAAGGCGATTCTCGGCAACCAACGTCAGCTGTTGGCCTGCCCGCTACAGAAGGCCGGTAACCAATGGCATTGCGATATGGCCCACCTGGAGGCGCTGCTGGCCCGGCCGCAAAGCAAAATTCTGCTGCTGTGCAGCCCGCATAACCCGACCGGTAAAGTGTGGAGCGCCGAAGAGCTGCAGCAGATAGCAACGCTGTGCGAGCGCCATCAGGTTCGGGTCATCAGCGACGAGATCCATATGGATATGACCTGGGGCGAACATCGGCATCTGCCGTGGAGCCAGGTCGGTGCCACGCCGTGGGCGCTGCTGACCTCCGGCTCAAAAAGCTTCAATATCCCGGCGCTGACCGGCGCCTACGGCTTTATCAGCGATGAGGCATCGCGCGACGCCTATCTGCACCAGCTTAAAGGCCGCGACGGCCTCTCCTCCCCGGCGGTGCTGGCAATTGTGGCGCATATTGCCGCCTACCGCCACGGCGCCCCCTGGCTGGACGCGCTGCGCGACTATCTGCAGGACAACCTGCGCTACGTCGCCGAACGGCTTAATCAGGCCTTTCCGCAGCTGGCGTGGCAGCCGCCGCAGGCTACCTACCTGGCGTGGATCGACCTGCGTCCGTTGAATATTGACGACCATGCGCTGCAACAGGCGTTGATCGAGCGGGAAAAGGTGGCGATCATGCCCGGTTTTACCTACGGCGAAGAGGGTCGCGGCTTTGTTCGTCTCAACGTCGGCTGCCCGCGCAGCAAGCTGGAGGATGGCATGGACCGGCTGATCGCCGGCCTGCGGTTTGTGGCAACGCCAGTCTGACGCATCACGGCGGGCCAACGCCCGCCGTTGTCGATTACTGCACAGCAGGGATATCCGCCAGTTGACGATAGACCGTCAGTCCCAGCGCCTCAGCCACTTCCACGTCCTTATCCGCCCCTTGCGAAGCGCCCTCAATACGGTAAATCCCCTGGCACTGGGCAATCAGCCGATGCGCAACCGGATACAGGTAGGCCTCGCTGATCTCATCCCCCACCTGCTGTGAGCCGGCGGCGCCGGCCAGCGGCAGCGCCAGCCATTCGCCAATCACCGGCACATGCCCGCGCTGATAGACCGCCAGCGCCGCCTGCTCCAGACGATGCAGATTGGCGGCAATACGCGCCGCATCACCGTTGGTGCCGCTGCGATAAGGGCCAGCAATCAGAATTTGTTGCGCTTTCATAGGGCATTCTCCCAGTCAGGATTCAGGGCGATAAATTGTAATAACATGATGGTTTTGGCATCGACGATCGTTCCCTGTCTGATGGCCTGCAGCGCCTCTTTCAGCGTCATCTCCAGCACCTCGACATCTTCACCCTCATCCTCAAGGCCACCGCCCTGATGCATACGCGCCGAGGCGTCATATTCACCGATAAAGAAATGCAGTTTTTCGGTCACCGAACCGGGGCTCATATAAGCCTCAAAGACTTTCCGCACGTTCTGCACGAAATAGCCGGTTTCTTCTTCGGCTTCTGCACGAATACGCTGTTCCGGCGACGCGTTATCCAGCAGGCCGGCCGCCGCTTCAATCAGCATGCCGTCGTGACCGTTGACGAACACCGGAAAACGAAACTGCCGCGTGAGGATCACCGTTTGCGCCTGGCGGTTGATCAGTAAAATCACGGCGCCGTCGCCTCTGTCATAGGTTTCACGGCTTTGCCGCTGCCAGCTGCCGTCGCGACGCAGAAAATCAAAGGTGTTCTTTTTCAGCACATACCAGTCATCGGATAACACCTGCGTTGCCACCATGCGTACGCGATCTTTTGTTGGGATCATCTTATCTGCTCCAAAGAGGTTGTGGGTCGCATTGATACTATCGTGCAGTTTCGTGTATGATCAAGATAATTCGTGCAAACAAAAAATTGACGGGGACGTATGCTGACCAGCCAGCGCAAGAAGCTAATCCTGGAGAAACTTGCCAGCGAGGGCCAGGTATTGGCCAAACAGTTAAGTGAGATGTTCGGGCTGTCGGAAGACACCATCCGGCGTGATTTACGCGAGCTGGACAGCGAAGGCTTACTCCAGCGCGTGCACGGCGGCGCGCTGCCGGTATCCCCCGCCATCGCTCCATTTGCCGAACGCAACAAGCAGGAGTCCGGTGCCAAACGCGCCATTGCCCGCGCCGCCGCCGCCATGATTTTGCCGGGCCAGGTGGCGATCGTGGACGGCGGCACCACTTCTGCCGAGCTGGTGAAACAGCTGCCGCTGTCTTTACAGGCGACCATTGTCACCCACAGCCCCAGCGTGGCGGTCGGGCTGGTGGACCACCCGCAGATCGAGGTGATCCTGATTGGCGGCCGGCTGTTTAAACATTCGATCGTCACCGTCGGCGCGGCCGCGGTAGAGGCGATGTCGCATATTCGCGCCGATCTCTACTTTATGGGCGTGACCGGCGTTCACCCTACCGCCGGTCTCAGCACCGGCGATTTGGAGGAGGCCTATATCAAACGCGCGCTGGCGGCGCGCGCGGCAGAAACCGTGGTGCTGGCTTCCGCCGCCAAACTTAACGCGGCCTCACAGTATGCCATCGGCGATATTACGCTGGCGCAGTCCATTATTGTGGAGCACGCCACCGACGAGGCCTTGATATCCCCGCTGCAACAGGCGGGCGTCAGCGTCATTAAAGCCTGACGGGCGACATCTGCGCGCGCCGTTTAACGGTGCGCCAGACGCTGCTTACCGGCGAAAAATGCCAAATACGCAATAAAATGCGATGAATCTCACATTTGTATTAAGTTTTTCCGAATTAGCGGAGCGCCCTTCCCATCAGCCCATGATTTCAGCGGCTAAATCAATCAACTCTTTGAATAAAAATAAAAAAACCTCATCGTCCCCAGTATGGCCTGATTCTAGAAATGTGATTTAATTCGCAAAAAATGTCCATAAAACTAATGAGTCAATCGCTATAACGACGATTTTTGTCATTATTTTGTGATGTCGCTTGCAAATTTACCCCTATTTAAAATTCAACAATGACGTTAAAGCAACGAAGGGGGCCTACGATGAAAATCGGTATAGTGATTAGCGGCGGCGATGTCAGCGGTATTAATAATTTTATTTTTCAAATAGCCAATCTGACGCATGCCGAAATAGTTTTATTTGACGGCGGCATTCCGGGGTTATTGGCAAACCGGCACCGCCCTATGACACAACGCGATCTGATCGATTATGCCATTTCCGCTATTCCGCTTCTTAGCTCCGGCAGAACCAGCCGGAAACTCTACGCATCGGAATATGAAGGCATCAGTAAACAACTCAAGGCACTGCGGATTGACGTCATTATTATGGCCGGCGGCGACGGCTCCCTGCAGTTTTTAAATACCCTGAGCGAATTTGGCGTCAACTGTTTTGGCATCGGCATGACCATTGATAATGACGTATTCGGCAGCAGCTATACCGTCGGTTTTTCTACCGCCTGCGAACAAATACTCAAAGAGGTCGCCAAATTACGTAATACCGGCAGGGCACTGCCCGGCCGCGTATTTATGTTGGAATTGCTTGGCGGATATTGCGGCGAACTGACTCTGCAGTCCGCCATTAAATCCAATGCCGATTTCGCGCTCATTCCGGAGTGTCAATATAACCTGCCGGAGCTGGCCGAGAGAATAAAACACAAGCTGACATCGCAAAACAGCGTAATTATTTTGTGTTCCGAGGGCTACACCAAAGAGTATTCACCGGGCTTCCAGGGGGCGATCGACACCATGATCAAGCAGCTGGAGCCGCATATCGGCGTCCGTATTCGCAAGACCATCGTTGGGTATGGCCTGCGCAACGGCGACCCCACCGGCGAAGAGATTTATCAAGGCACGCTGATGGCCAATGAGGTCGCGCGCTGTATTCAATCCGGCATGAAAAATAAAGCCATCGTGATTAATGCCGGCAATCAGGCAATTCCCATTGATTTAATCAGTATGAAAAAGCGTCTGGTAGATACCGAAGGGCACCATTACAAACTGGCCAAACAGTTAAATATTATTTGAGGAGCAACGTCATGTTAAAAATACTCTGCGTATGCGGCTGTGGTTTAGGTTCAAGCTTTGCTATTGAAATGAGCGCCAAGGCAGTACTCAAAAAACTAGAGATCGACGCGGATATCGACCACACCACTATTTCAGAAGCCGGAGCCTTTAAGTCCGATATTATTCTCACTCAAAAAACGTTTGCGGATATTCTCAATGCCGATGCCAGCGAGGAAGAAAAGAAACGGGTCATCATTCTTAATAAGCTGACGGATAAAGCGGAGATTGAGCAGAAGATCGTCGCGTTTCTTAAAGAACGGAATATGCAAGGGCTGCCATCATGAACAGCATGATAAATTTCATCGTAAAGGACCTGCTGGGTCAGGCATCGGTGCTTATTGCGTTGATTGCCATGTTAGGACTGCTGCTACAGAAAAAGTCCGCGGGTAAAGTGGCCGAAGGCACCTTTAAAACGCTGTTGGGTTTTTTAATCATGATGGCCGGCATTAATATTATCGTCGGCGCCCTGACCTATCTAAACGATATATTCACTCACGGTTTCGGCATGCACGGCTATATTACCGACGTCGCCGCAATAGCCGGGGTGGCTAATCGCGAACTGGGTTCTGAAGTGGCGCTGACGCTGTTGGTCATCTTTGTGGTCAATATCATCATCGCCCGGCTGACACCGTTCAAATATATCTTTCTGACCGGTCAGGCGCTGTTGTGGATGGCCACCATCGGCGCAGTGGTCGGCTATAAGGCCGGGCTGAGCGGGCTGCCGTTGATTCTGACCGGCGGGATCTTTGGCGGTGTGATGGCGGTGCTGATGCCCGCGCTGGCGCAGCCGGTGGTGCGTCGTATTACCGACGCCGACGATGTGGCGCTGGGACACTTCTGCACGCTGGGCTATCTGGTGCAGGCGGCGGTGGCCAAAGTGGTCGGCAGAGGCTCCCGCTCCACAGAAGATCTGCAGTTGCCGGACAACTTTAAATTCCTGCAGGACACCTATGTGTCGATGGCGGTGGTGATGGTCCCGATGTACCTGATCCCGGCGCTGGCCGCCGGCCCGCAGTATATCGCCCAATACGCCGACGGCATGAACTACCTGATGTACTCCTTTATGCAGTCCATTCAGTTTGTCGCCGGGGTGTTCATCCTCTACAGCGGCGTACGCCTGTTGCTCAACGAACTGGTGCCGGCTTTCCGCGGCATAGCGCTGCGCATCGTGCCCGACGCGAAACCGGCGCTCGATTGCCCGGTGCTGTTTCCCTACGCCCCCAACGCGGTGATCGTCGGTTTTCTCGCCACCACGCTCGGCTCGGTCATCGGCATGATCGTCTTCCCGATGTTTGGCCTGGCGATGATTCTGCCTGGCCTGCTGACCAACTTCTTCGCCGGCGGCACCGCCGGGATCTTCGGCAATGCGCTGGGCGGACGGCGCGGCGCCATGATCGGCGGCGTCGTGCACGGCCTGTTTATCACCCTGCTGCCGGCGCTGTTAGTGCCCATGCTCGAAAGCTACGGCTTCGTCGGGCTGACCTTCAGCGACTCCGACGTCATCAGCAGCGGGCTGGTGCTGGGCAATGCTCTGCAGCACAACTGGCTGTTCGTCGGCCTGTTTATTGCTTTTGTCGCGCTTCTCGCGTGGTTCGTTAACGGTAAATCAACCAAGCACCATGAGGAAAAAGTCCATGAAACTTTATAACTTTCCCGCGTTGTTACAGCTGGCCAAAGCCCGCAACTACAAAGCGCTCGGCTCTTTCAACCTTCACTGTCTGGAAATGCTGCCCGCCTATTTCCGCGCGGCGCAGCGCGCCGACAGCCCGCTGATGATTCAGATATCCACCGGCACCGCCGAATATCTGGGTTATCAGCTGCTGGTCGACGCCGTTTCTTCTCTCGCCGCCAGCGAGCAGATACCAACCTGCCTGCATCTGGACCATTGCTCCGATCCGCGCGCGATCCGTACGGCCATCGACGCCGGGTTCAGCTCGGTCATGTATGACGGTTCCCACCTGAACATCGATGAGAATATCGCCAATACGCGCCTGGTGATTGAGATGGCCCGGCCGCGCGGCGTTTCGGTGGAGGCGGAACTGGGGGCCATCGGCGGCGCCGAGGATGGGAAGATGGTCGCCGCCGAAGACATCAGTTTCACCACGGTGGCCGATGCCAAGCGTTTTGTCGATGAAACCGGCGTCGATATGCTCGCCGTATCGGTCGGCACGGTGCACGGGTTGTATACCGGCAAGGCGCAAATCCAGCATCAGCGCCTGATGGAAATTACCGCCGCCACCGCTACGCCGCTGGTGCTGCACGGCGGTACCGGCGTCAGCGATGATGATATGCGCCGGGCGGTAAGCGGCGGCATTGATAAGGTTAACGTCGGCACGGAAATGAATGTGCAATGGGTCGGGCGCTGCAAAGAAACGTTTGAGAAAGGCAAAGTCAGCGACAGCGTACGTAAATTTCTGATCCCGGCGAATGAAGCGGTGACTAATGTATTAACTGAAAAAATGAATTTATTTCGCTGAATAATTTTATTCCCTTTTAAACGTTGAAAGAAAATCATGCCTGGCGCCCCGGCGCGCTCCGGGGCTGGAGACAACCATGTTTAAATTTATGAAGCGGCATAAAACGGTGATTGCCGATGACGATCAATATCACCGGGAGGCGGCGCAAATCGCGGAAAGTATCGCCCGCCAGGAACGCCAGTTAGACAGCCATCCGCAGGACGGCGAAATACAGAAACAATTAATGTTGGAATATAACCGGGCGCTAAAAATATACGCTAAAAGTAAAGCGTATCGCGATCGGGTTGATGAACTCTTTGTGAAGATTGATGAGTTACGCAATGTCATAAGAAAAAGTATCTGAGGACCAGCTATGTCGATAAAACAATTGTTGATCGAAGCCAACGCCATCCAGCTCGGCGTTAAGGAGCAGGACTGGCAACGGGTGATTACCCTGGCGGCGCAGCCGCTGGTGACACAAGGTTATATTGAAGCATCCTACTGCCAGGCGGTTATCAACAATACGCTGGCGCATGGCGCATATTACGTTTTTGATGAAGGCATCGCCATTCCTCACGCACGGCCCGAGTGCGGCGTGATTAAGAACTGCTTTAGTCTGGTGGTGCTTGACCAGCCCATCGCTTTCCAGGGCAGCGAAAAAGCCGATATCGTGATCCTGTTCGGCGCCACCAGCAGTGATGACCACATTGAAGCCGGCCTGCGTGCGATTGTTGAATGGCTGGACGACCCGCAGACGATGGCAAAACTGCGGGCCGCAACCCAATGGCGGCAAGTTGTGGAGATCTTATGAGTGCAGCATTCTCTACCAACGGCAATAAATGCGTCATTTTGGTCAACGGCGTTCCCGCTTCGGGGAAAAGCACCGTGGCTCGCCACATTGCCGAACGCTTTGGTTTCCCCTATCTGACCATTGACGGCATCAAAGAGCCTTTTATGGAGCTGTTCGCCCCGGTCGATCGCCAGCTGAATCGTAACATCGGCCGGGCGGCGTATCAGACGATCTGGTCGATTGTCGCGCATGCGCCGGCGAACTGCGTTTATGTGATTGATGCCTGGTTCGGTTTCCAGCCCAGAAGTGAATTGCAGCGCTATCTGCAGCAGGCCGGGATCGCGCACGTCGTGGAAATCTGGAACCAGATATCAGGCGATCTGGCGGCTGAACGCTATGCCAGCCGCTTGCACCAGCGTGCCGACGGCCACCCCGGCGCGGAGTATGTACCGGAATTGCGCCAGTTGGCCGAGCGCGCGACGCCGATGGCGCTGGGGCCGGTGCTGACGCTCGATCAGTCCCAGCCACTCTGCCTGCCGCATATTGAACGCTGGCTGCAGACGCACCGCCTGCAGCCCGTCCACGCGCACTCAGAACGGCGGTCCGTTGCGGCGCTTGGGGTGCGCGACTGATCTGACGCAACGGCAGGCTTGCCGTCTGCCGTTGCATAAAAACACGCCACAGCGCGGCTTCATTGTGATTGTTGTCACTTTTTTATGTAACAGCATGGCTATTTTCATCAAATTGTTTTTATACTGTTCTGCACTTTACCTTCCCTCATCAGCGAGTGCACAACATGATTGACCCACGCCTCCCGCTTACCGATATCCACCGCCATCTTGATGGCAACATTCGTGCGCAAACCATTCTCGATCTGGGCCGCCAGTTCAACCTCGACCTGCCGGCGAACGATTTGGAAAGCCTGCGTCCGCACGTGCAGATCACCCATACCGAACCGGATTTGGTCAGTTTTCTGCAAAAACTGGACTGGGGCGTGGCGGTGCTGGGCGATCTGGACGCCTGCCGCCGCGTCGCCTATGAAAACGTCGAGGATGCGGTCAACGCCGGCCTGCACTATGCCGAGCTGCGCTTTTCCCCCTACTACATGGCGCTGCAGCATCAGTTGCCGGTAGCCGGCGTGGTCGAGGCGGTCGTCGACGGTATTCGTTCCGGTTGCCGCGACCATGATATCGATATTCGCCTGATCGGCATTCTGAGCCGCACCTTCGGCGAGGCAGCCTGTCTGCAAGAGCTGGAAGGCCTGCTGGCGCACCGCGACGCGATCACCGCGCTCGATTTGGCCGGTGACGAGCTGGGCTTCCCCGGCAGCCTGTTCCTGTCCCACTTTAACCGGGCGCGCGACGCCGGGCTGCGTATTACCGTCCATGCCGGCGAAGCCGCCGGGCCGGAGAGCATCTGGCAGGCGATTCGCGAGCTGGGCGCCGAACGTATCGGCCACGGGGTGAAAGCGGTGGAAGACCCGGCGCTGATGGATTACCTCGCCGAGCACGACATCGGCATTGAGTCCTGCCTGACCTCCAATATTCAGACCAGCACCGTAGCGGCGCTGGCGCAGCACCCGCTGGCGACCTTCCTGCGCCACGGCGTGACGGCGTCCATCAATACCGACGATCCTGCCGTACAGGGCATCGAGATTGAGCATGAATACCGCGTGGCCGCGCCGCAGGCGGGACTGACGCCGGAAGAGATGCGCCGCGCGCAGGAAAACGGCCTGACCATGGCGTTTCTCAGCGAGCAGGAAAAACAGGCGCTGCGCGCCAAAGTGGCCGGTTAACGCCGGCTCATCACGACAGCGGCGTCATGCCGCTGTCGCCTTCACCACGGCACCGTCCGGCCGAGATAGTCCAGATATTCCAGCCCCGGCCGCTCCCGTTTGGCCAGCAACACCCTGACCAGCTGCGGAATCGTCTGCTCAATCGTCAAAGGCGCGTCTGCACCGCCCAATTCCGTATTGATCCATCCCGGCGCCATGGCGACCAGCGCGCGGGCGCCGCCGTGCTGGCGGGCGGCAAAGCTGCGCATAAACATATTCAGCGCCGCCTTGCTGCCGCGATACAGTTCGCGCTGCCCCGTATGGTTGTTGGCCACGCTGCCCTGGCCGGAGGACATCACGCCAATCAGGCCGTCGTCCGCCACCCGTTCTGCCAAACGCTCGATGACGCGCATCGGCGCCAGCGCATTAGTCAGCATCACCTGCATAAATTCCTGCGCGCTCACCTCGCCAATCGTCTGAGTAGGATCGCGGTTGGTGATGCCCGCATTAACAAACAGCATATCGAAGCGGCGGCTCGCCAGGCGCTGCTGTAAGGCGTCAAGCTGCGCCTCTTCGCAAATATCCAACTGTTCCAGCTGCAGACGGCTGCCATAATTCTGCGCCAGCTGATGCAGCGGCGTATTGTCGCCGCGCACCGTGCCGGTAACCTGCCAGCCATGCCGGAGAAACTCCTGCGCAATGGCGTGGCCCAGGCCGCGTGATGCGCCGACGATTAAAATACTGCCGCTCTGCGTGTTCTTCATCATGATGGCTCACTCCTGCATTTACCGCATGTAAAGTCTGTTCAGGCAATATAGGCTTCCATGATATAAGGCGGAAGACGCAGCATTTGCATTTATAAAGTGCAGCAGACGCCATGCCAAAACAGGAGTCGAACATGAGTAACCCCGACTTTAATTTACTGGCCGCCCTCGATGCGCTGCTGGCAGAAGGCAGCGTGGCCGGTGCGGCCCGCCGCCTGGGGCTCAGCGCCTCGGCGATGAGCAGAACCCTCAGCCGCCTGCGCCAGGTGACCGGCGACCTGTTGCTGGTCAGGGCCGGACGCGGCATGGTGTTGACCCCGCATGCCGAACAGATCCGCGACCGTACCCGGCAGACGCTGACCGAGGCGCGCTCCCTGCTGCTGCCTGCGGCCTCGGGGCTGGATCTGCGGACGCTGCGGCAAACGTTCCGTCTGCGGACTAACGAAGGCTTTGTCGAGACGTTTGGCGCCGCGCTGGTGACGGCGGCGGCGCAGGCGGCGCCGGAGGTATGTCTGCGCTTTGTGCCGAAGCCGGAGAAAACCCCGCGCTCGCTGCGAGAGGACGACATTGATATAGAGGTCGGGGTATTACACGGCATGGGGCCGGAAATCCACCTCCAGACGCTGTTCAGGGATCGGTTTATCGCGGCCGTCAGGCTGGGGCATTCGCTGGTCACGCCAATGCCCGTCACGCCCGAGCGTTACGCCGCCTGCCGGCACGTCATCACCTCACGGCAGGGCAAACTCGCGGGGCCGGTGGATAAGGCGCTGGCCGCACACGGGCTGACGCGCCGCATCGCCGCCGTCACGCCGGATTTTTCCGCCGCGCTGGCCATCGCCGCGCAGTCGGATCTGGTGGCGCTGGTGCCGGCATCGTTTTTTATGCAGAAAACGCTGGGCGGCGGCACCCGGCAGACGCTGCAGGCTTTCAGTCTGCCCGTCGCCACGCCGGAAATCACCGTTTCCCAGATGTGGCATCCGCGCAGAAAAGCCGATCCCGCCCATCAGTGGCTCCGGCAGCTGCTGCTGACGGTTTGCCGCCGACAGGCGGACGAGTTACACCGCTGCGCTCAGCGCGAATGGCCGACCTGGTTCCGTTAACCCCTGCCGGCCACCGGACTTATTCCGCCGCTGCAGCCTGCTGCTCACGCGCCGTTTTACGCGCATAGCGCTGCGCCAGCACCGCGCAGATCATCAGTTGGATCTGGTGGAAAATCATCAGCGGCAGCACCATCGCCCCCACCGCCGCGGCCGGGAACAGCACGTTCGCCATCGGAATACCGTTCGCCAGGCTCTTTTTCGAACCGCAGAACACAATGGTGATCTCATCGGCGGTATTAAAGCCCAGCAGGCGTGCGGCGTAGGTATTGATGATCAGCACCACCGTCAGCAGCACCAGCGACATAACCAGAATCACCAGCAGCGACATGCCGTCGATTTTATGCCAGATGCCCTCAACCACCGCGGCGCTGAAGGCGGTGTACACCACCAGCAGAATCGAGGAGCGGTCGGTCAGGTTAATCAGCTTGCGGTGCCGGTCGACCCATTTGCCAATCAGCGGGCGCGCCAGGTGGCCAATCACAAACGGCACCATCAGCTGCAGGATAATCGCACCGATGGCGTGCAGCACGTCGGTATTGCCGCCCTGCGTATGCATCAGCGCGCCGACCAGCAGCGGCGACAGAAATACGCCGAGGATGCTGGAGGCCGAAGCGCTGCAGATCGCCGCCGCTACGTTGCCGCCGGCGGCGGAGGTAAAGGCGATTGCCGACTGCACCGTCGCCGGCAGCGCGCACAGATACAGGAAGCCGAGATACACCGTCGGCGTCATAAAGCTCGGCACCAGCAGGTTCATCGCCAGTCCCAGCAGCGGGAACAGCGCAAAAGTGCTGAGAAAGACCACCAGATGCAGTTTCCAGTGGCTCATGCCGGCGATAATCGCCTGTCGCGACAGCTTGGCGCCGTGCATAAAGAACAGCAGCGCGATCGCCGCGGTGGTCAGCCGCTCAAAAAACACCTGCCATACCCCTTCACACGGGAACAGCGAAGCCACCACGACGACCAGAATCAAAACCAGTAAAAATTTATCGATACGCAGACGTTGTAACCAAGACATCAATCAGAATTCCTTGCCAAAAAAACGGGCTCAGCGGCTGAGCCCGTCATAAAAAAGACGTACGGGTTAGCTGACCGGCAAAGCGGCCTGCTGTTTGTCCGACTCAATCCCCAGTTCGATCATTTCCATCACGGCGATCGCTTCGGCGGCAGGCACCGGATTGGCGCCGTCGCCGTTAATCGCGTCGCGGATGGCGGCGTAGTAGGCCGGATAGTTGCCGGGCAGCGTCAGCAGCGGCTGTTCCGCCAGCACATCATCACGTGACAGCGTCACCACACCGTCGCGCATATCATAGCCCCAGTCGGCCTGCGGCAGCCGTTCGCCGGCCTTCAGCCGGTCTTCCTGCGGGTCCAGGCCATATTTGATATAGCTGCCCTGGGTGCCGTGCACGATATAACGCGGGCCTTCCGCCGCCGCCAGCATGGAAGCATGCAGCACCACGCGCCGTTTGCCGTACTGCAGCAGCGCGTGGAAATAGTCCACCGACTGCGAGCCGGGCCGCAGCTGGCCCAGATCGACAAACAGCGTCTGCGGTTTGCCGAATAGCTGCAGCGCCTGATCGATCAGGTGCGGCCCCAGATCGTACCAGATGCCGCTGCCCGCGCCGCCCTGTTCGCGCCAGCGCTGGCGCACCTGCGGCCGGAAGCGGTCAAAGTGCGATTCAAAGTAGACCACGTCCCCCAGCGAACCTTCCTGCAGCAGCGTTTTCAAGGTCAGAAAATCGCTGTCCCAGCGGCGGTTATGGAATACCGACAGCAGCAGGCCACGCTGCTGCGCCTGCTGCTGCAGCGCACGCGCCTGTGACAACGTCACGGTAAACGGTTTATCCACCACCACGTGCTTGCCCGCCGCCAGCGCCTGCTGCGCCAGCGGATAGTGGGTATCGTTCGGGGTGGGAATGACGATCAGATCCAGTGAGGGGTCGTTGAACAGCGCCTGAGGTTCGCTGACTACCGGCAGCGCCGGCCAGTCGGCGTGCACCTTGCCGGCGTCGCTGCTGACCACCGCCGCCAGTTCCAGGCCCGGCGTGCCGGCAATCAGCGGCGCATGAAAGGTCTTGCTGGCGTAGCCGTAGCCCACCAGCCCAACGCGAAGAGTTTCAGCCATGGTGTTTCCTCTGCAAGGCCAGTTATCACCCTGTGATTTGACACCATGATGCCGGACGGAACAAGAAGTAAATTAAATGTTAATCTGCAGCCGCAACGCCCGGGTTGTTCCAGGCCCGTTCGCGGCCTCGTTGCGCCGGATAATTAATCTCCACGCTGCGGCGACGAAAGTCGCTGGGGCTGACCCCGACGCGCTTGCGAAACACCCGCGAGAAGTAAAGCTGGTCGTCATAGCCCACCACACGGCCAATGGCGGCGATCGACTCCTGAGTGGTCTGCAGCAGCAGTTTGGCGCGGATCACCCGCTGGTCTTCGCGCCAGCGCAGAATATTGATGCCCACCTGCTCGCGGAACAGGTGCGCCAGCCGCGACGGCGACAGGCAGACGTGGCGCGCCACCTCCTCAATACGCAGCTCCCCCGCCAGATTGCCGGTAATAAACTGACAGGCTTCAATCACCCGCGGGTCCATAATTTTCTGCGGGCTGAGCGGGTCTTCTTCCATCGCGCGCAGCAGCAGACGCTCCAGCAGGTTCATGCTCATCTCTTCCGCCAGCCGCCTGCCGGAACGCTGCGTCTGCTCGATATTGGCGAACAGGCGGTCGAACTCCTGCAGCAGCTGGCCGTTGGGCAGCGTCAGCCGTCCGACCTGATGATTCTTGCTGTGCCATTCCAGCCAGTCGGCCCAGTAGGCCCGCGGGCGGAAATAGACCCAGCGGTGGTGCCAGCAGTCGCTCTCCGGCGAGCGGCCGTAATAGTGCGCCGCCTTCGGCGGAAACAGCAGCAGATCGCCGGGGTTGCAGTACAGCGTCTCCTCGCCGTCAAACACCTTGCCCTGACCCTTGATGGTCAGATTGAGGATGTAGCCCTTCATGCCGCCCGGCCGGTCGATAAAGAAATCCAACGGCCCTTCCGCCATAATCGGCGTCAGGCCGGCCACCAGGTAGGCGTTAAAACTGTAGCCCGGCATCAGCGGGTCTGACTGGGATTCCTGCGCCATACGATGGTACATCTGGCCTCCATAATACTCGGTTATCCTGCCGCGCTGCCGGCCCTGCGCCGACAACGCGATAGCGTGCCTTAAACGGTACGTTTGCTCTGCTGTTTGTAGCGGTCGAAAATCACCGCCGCCAGCAGGATCGCTCCGCGTACCACGTACTGCGAGAACGGTGAGATATTCAGCAGGTTCATGGCGTTTTCCACCGTGCCGAGAATCAGTATCCCGGCAATCACGTACGAAATCTTGCCGATGCCGCCCTTCAGCGAAACGCCGCCCAGCACGCAGGCGGAGATCACAATCAGCTCATAGCCGATCGAGGTCATCGGCTGGCCGCTGGTCATGCGCGACGCCAGAATAATGCCCGCCGCGGCGGACACCAGCCCGGACAGCACGAAGATGATGATTTTGGTGCGCACCACCGGCACCCCGGCCAGGCGCGCCGCCTCTTCATTGCCGCCGATCGCCAGCGTGTTGCGGCCGAAAGTGGTTTTATTCAGCAGGAAACCGAACAGGATCAGGCAGCCGATGGTGATCCAGATTGGCGCCGGCACCCCCAGCCAGTTGGCGTAGCCGAGGGCGAAGAAGCGTTCATCCTCAATCCCCACCGCCTTGCCGTCGGAAATGATATACGCCAGGCCGCGGAAGATTTGCATGGTCGCCAGCGTGGTGATCAGCGCGTTGATTTTCAGCCGCGCAATCACAAAGCCGTTAATCAGGCCGGAGGCTACGCCCAGCAGCAGCCCGGCGCCGACGCCGATCCACAGGCTTTCGCTCATATTGATCACCACCGCCGTGGTCACCCCGGCGCAGGCGATCACCGACGCCACCGACAGGTCAAAATCGCCGGAGGCCAGGCAGAACAGCATGCCGCAGGCCACCATGCCGGACATGGAGATCGCCAGCCCCAGCCCTTTCATATTGATAAATGAGCCGAAGTTAGGCACCAGCAGTACGCAGGCCAGGAACAGCACCGCGAAGACCACCAGCATGCCGTAGCTGTCCCAGATGCGCGACAGCCCCAGGCTGCCACGGTTTTTTACCGAATTGGTCGTTAGGGTCGACATCTTTTTCTCCTCCACGGTCAGGCCACCGCCGCCGCGGCATCAGGGGTAATATCGGGGGTGCGCAGCATCGCCAGGCTGAGCGCCTGTTCCTCGCTGGCCTCATCGTGCGCCAGTTCGCCGGAAATCGCGCCTTCGCGCATCACCACGATGCGGTCCGCCAGCCCCAGCACTTCGGGCAGATCGCTGGAGGCAAACAGCACCGCGATGCCCTGCTGCGCCAGCTGGTAAATCACGTTATAGATTTCATGCTTGGCGCCAACGTCAATGCCGCGCGTCGGCTCGTCGAGCATCATCACTTTCATCTCCTCCGACAGCCAGCGGCCAAGGATCGCCTTCTGCTGGTTGCCGCCGGAGAGGTTCATAATCAGCTGTTCGGCGCTGGGGGTTTTGATATTGAGCGAACGGATATGCTGCTCCGCGTTGCGGTTTTCCCAGGCGTTGTCGATCAGGCAGCCCGCCCGCAGGCTTTTGCGCCGCGCGCTGATATTGATATTGTCGCGCACCGAGTGCACCGGGATGATGCCGTCGGCTTTGCGGTCTTCCGGGCACAGCATGATGCCGGCGCGGATGGCGTCGATCGGCGAGCGGATGGTCAGCGGCGCGCCGTCCAGCGTCAACCGGCCGCCGCCGACGCGCGTGGCGCCGAAAATGCCTTTCATCAGTTCGCTGCGCCCGGCGCCCACCAGCCCGAACAGGCCGACGATCTCGCCGGCGCGCACGCTGAGGCTGATCGGCGTTTTCACTCCGGCCGCCTGCAGATTATCCAGCTGCAGCCGCACCGGGCCGTGTTCACGCGGCTGATAGCCGTAAATATCCCCCAGATCGCGGCCGACCATCGCCTGCACCAGCCGCTCGTGATCTACCTGACTCATATCGTCAAAGGTACGCACGTAGCGCCCGTCTTTGAATACCGTGATGGCATCGCTGAGGGCGAAGATTTCCTCCATACGGTGGGACACGTACAGAATGACCCGCCCTTCGGCGCGCAGTTCGCGGATCACCCGGAACAGGTGTTCAATCTCGCGCGCCGACAGTGAGCTGGTCGGCTCATCAAAGGCGATGATCTTGGCGTTGCGCGCCAGCGCCTTGGCGATCTCCACCATCTGCCACTGGCCGATGGAGAGGTATTTCAGCGGCGTATCCGGGTCAATATCCAGCCCGAGATGCTCCAGCTGCAGCCGCGCCTCATAGCGCAGCAGTTTACGATCCACCAGGCCGCGCCTGCTGGGCAACTGCCCCAGGTAGATATTCTCGGCCACCGTCATTTCCGGCACCAGATGCAGCTCCTGATAGATAATCGCCACGCCGGCGTCCAGCGCCTCGGTGGTGGCGTTAAAACGCACCGGCTGTCCCTGCAGTAAGATCTCCCCCTGGCTGGGGGCGTAGTTGCCGCTGAGGATCTTCAGCAGCGTGGATTTGCCGGCGCCGTTCTCACCCATCAGCGCGTGAATTTGCCCGGCCTGACAGCTAAAACTGATATCGTCCAGCGCCTTGACGCCGGGGAAGGTTTTGCCGATGCCGCGGAAGGCCAGATAAGGCGTGCTGGCGGTCATAATGCTTTCCTCATGGCTTGCGAAAACACGCCGCCCGGCGTAAACCGGGCGGCTCAGGCATTACATCAGGCCTTTTTTCTGCAGTTCGGTTTTAAAGTTGTCGCGGGTGATCAGCACCACGTCGGTCACTTCGGTAAACTTCTGCGGTTCAACGTCTTTCGCAACCCAGTCATGCAGCATCTGGATACTCTTATAGCCGTGGATATCCGGGCTTGGCAGCAGCGAGCCGTAGAAGCCGGTGGCCTGCCCCTTGGAGAGTTCGCTGACGGCGTCAACGCCGTTGATGCCGATGCCGATCACGTCCGCCGCCTTGAAGCCCTGGCCCTCGGTGGCGCGCACGCCGCCCAGCACGGTGTTGTCGTTCATGCCGATAATCAGCCAGTGTTTCACCTTCGGATGCTGTACCAGCATGGAGTTGGCGGCGTCAAAGGCGCCGGGGATATCGTTGGATTTGGTCGGCACCTGATAGATCTGTTTTTCCGGGAAGCCGGCGGCCTTCAGAGCGTCCATTGAGCCGGTGGTGCGGCGGCGCGCGGTATCCAGCTCGTTGGCGGTAATCGCCATCACGCCGGTTTCTGCCGCGTTCCAGCCGCGCTTGTTCATCTCCTTCCACAGCTCCTGCCCCTGCCGCTCGCCGATTTTGCTGGCCGCCATCATCACCAGCGGTACGCTGTCCATCGGTTTGCCTTTGGCAGTGACGAACTGATCGTCAACGGCAATGACTTTCAGGTCATAGCTGCGCGCTTTGGCGACGATCGCCGAACCCAGTTTCGGATCCGGCGTACAAATTACAAACCCTTTGGCGCCGCTGGCCGCCAGACTGTCGATGGCGTTCAGGGTTTTTTCGCCGTCCGGCACCGCGATTTTTATCACTTCAAAGCCGAGGTCCTTACCGGCTTTATCGGCAAATTTCCATTCGGTCTGGAACCACGGCTCTTCCGGCTGTTTCACCAGAAAGCCCAGTTTCATGGTTTCGGCAATAGCTGATTGTGACATAACCGCCGCCAGTCCTATCGCCGCCAGCGCCTTAGTGAATTTATGCATAGTGCTCTCCGCTGTGTGGTTCTCCCCGGCGCTGAAAATCTCGCGCAGTGAAAACGTTCTCATTAGGGTATTTTCGGTTGCCTCATCGGTAAGGCGCTTATTGGCGCGACCTGCCCGGCGTCGGCATGCAGACCGGATAAGTTTTAGCGGTTATTTGTTAATGAAATGTAGAGCGCTATCACATCCAGAGATAACAGCAGACAAGTCCATATATTTAGCCGATTCAGTCTGTCGCCAACTTTTGATAGCCATCACAAAATCGCTGCGGGAAGCAGAAATGTGCATACATCCAGCCAACGTATCCTCACCGGCCCACCCGGCGCGCTTTTATGGTGATAGCCGTCCTTTTTAATCAGGAGTCACTATCATGACGGCAGACGCAATCGCCCTGGGACTGGACTTCGGCAGCGACTCGGTGCGCGTATTGGCGGTAGATTGCCGCAGCGGCGAGGAGCTGGATACCGAAGTGGCCTATTACCCGCGCTGGCAGCGCGGCGACTACTGCGACGCGGCGCAGAATCAGTTCCGCCATCACCCGCGCGACTATATCGACGCCATGGAACAGGCGATTGTCGCGCTGGTGCAGCGTATGACGCCGCCGCAGCGTCAAAGCGTGATCGGCATCGGCGTCGATTCCACCGGCTCTACGCCGGCGCCAATCGACGAACATGGCCAGGTGCTGGCGCTGCGGCCGGAGTTCGCCGATAACCCGAACGCCATGTTTGTCCTGTGGAAAGATCATACGGCGATCGATGAGGCGGAGGCGATCAACCGCCTGTGCCGCAGCGGCGAGTTTGCGGATTACACCCGCTATATCGGCGGCGTTTACTCATCGGAATGGTTCTGGGCCAAGATCCTGCACGTCTCACGCCAGGATGCGGCGGTGCGCCGGGCGGCGGCCTCCTGGGTAGAGCTGTGCGACTGGGTGCCGGCGCTGTTGTCCGGCACTACGGCGCCGCAGCACCTTATCCGCGGACGCTGCAGCGTCGGCCACAAAACGCTGTGGCACCCGGACTGGGGCGGCCTGCCGCCGCGGGCGTTCTTCGCCGCGCTGGATCCGCTGCTGGTTGACTGTCTGCCCTATCCGCTGTTTGAAGAAACCCGGACCGCCGAACAGCCGGTCGGCACGCTGAGCGCCGAGTGGGCGCAGCGGCTCGGCCTGTCGCCGCAGGTGGTGTTGTCCGGCGGCGCGTTCGACTGCCATATGGGCGCGGTGGGCGCCGGCGCCCGTCCCCATACGCTGGTCAAAGTGATTGGCACCTCGACCTGCGATATTTTGCTGGCCGAGCCTCAGCGCGTCGGCGACCGGGCGATCGCCGGCATCTGCGGCCAGGTCGACGGCAGCGTGGTGCCTGGGCTGATCGGCATGGAGGCGGGCCAATCGGCATTCGGCGACATGTACGCCTGGTTCGGCCGCCTGCTGAGCTGGCCGCTGCGCGAAGCCGCCCGCAGCCGGCCGGAGCTGCAGCCGCAGCTGGCGCAGATTGAACAGCGGCTGCTGACGACGCTGACCGACGCCTGGGCCGCCAATCCTTCTTTGGAACATCTGCCAGTGGTGCTGGACTGGTTCAACGGCCGCCGCACGCCGTATGCCAACCAGCGCCTGCAGGGAGTGATCGGCGATCTTAATCTCGGTACCGACGCGCCGACGCTGTTCGGCGGCCTGATCGCCGCCACCGCCTTTGGCGCACGCGCCATTATGGAGTGCTTTGAGCAGCAGGATATTCCGGTGGAAAACGTGCTGGCGCTGGGCGGTATCGCCCGTAAATCGCCGACCATCATGCAAGCCTGCGCCGATGTGATGAACCGCCCGCTGCAGATTGTCGCCTCCGATCAGTGCTGCGCGCTGGGGGCGGCGATTTTCGCCGCCGTCGCCGCCGGACGGCATGCCGATATCCCGACGGCACAGCGCCATATGGCCTGCGGCCTGGAGCGCACCCTACAGCCCGACCCACAGCGCGTTGCGCGCTACCAGCAGCTTTATCAACGCTATCAACAGTGGTGTCAGGCCGCCGAACCGCGCTATGCCGCGCCGGCATCATGCCCTGACCATGCCCAATAACCGCCAACCGACCTGGAGTTTCTGATGGACGTATTTACACAACGCGAAGTCTGGTTTGTCATCGGCAGCCAGCACCTGTATGGCCCGAAAACCCTGCAGCAGGTGAAACAACACGCCGAACAGGTGGTTAACAGCCTTAATCAGGACGCCGGCCTGCCGGTGAAACTGGTGTTAAAACCCCTGCTCACCACGCCGGATGAAATCAGCGCCGTCTGCCGCGACGCCAACTATCAGCAGGCCTGCATCGGTATTATCACCTGGCTGCACACCTTCTCGCCGGCCAAGATGTGGATCGCCGGTCTGTCAATCCTCAGCAAGCCGCTGCTGCAGTTCCATACCCAGTTCAACGCCGAGGTGCCGTGGGACAGTATGGATATGGACTTTATGAACCTGAACCAGACCGCGCACGGCGGCCGCGAGTTCGGCTTTATCGGCGCACGCATGCGCCAGCAGCACAGTGTGATCACCGGCCACTGGCAGGATAAGCAGTCTCATCAGCGCATTGCGCAGTGGATGCGCGTCGCCGCCGCGCGTCAGGAGAGCCAGCAGCTGAAGGTAGCGCGCTTTGGCGACAATATGCGTCAGGTGGCCGTGACCGAAGGGGATAAGGTCGGCGCGCAGATTCAGTTCGGCTATGAGGTCAACGCGTACGGCATCGGCGACCTGGTCAGCGTGATTAACGAGGTCGGCAACGGCGAGGTGGACGCGCTGATCGACGACTATGAAGCCAGCTACACGCTGAGCGAGGCGGTCACCCTGCACGGCGCCAAGCGGCAGAATCTGCTGGACGCCGCGCGTATCGAACTGGGGATGCAGCGTTTCCTGCAACAGGGCGGTTACCACGCCTTCACCACCAACTTTGAAGATCTGCACGGCATGCGGCAGTTGCCGGGGCTGGCGGTGCAGCGCCTGATGCAGCAGGGCTACGGCTTCGGCGGCGAAGGCGACTGGAAAACCGCCGCGCTGCTGCGCATTCTGAAAGTGATGGCCGACGGACTGCAAGGCGGCACCTCCTTTATGGAGGACTATACCTATCACTTCCAGCCAGGCAATGATTTGGTGATCGGTTCTCATATGCTGGAGGTCTGCCCGTCGATTGCCGAGCAGAAACCGCTGCTGGACGTGCAGCCGCTCGGCATCGGTGGTAAAGACGATCCGGCGCGGCTGATCTTCTCCACCCCGGCCGGGCCGGCGGTCAACGCCAGCCTGATCGACATGGGCGACCGCTTCCGTCTGCTGGTGAATCAGGTCGATACCATAGAGCAGCCGCACCCGCTGCCGAAGCTGCCGGTGGCGCGCGCCATCTGGCGGGCGCAGCCGTCGCTCGCCACCGCCGCCGAAGCCTGGATCCTCGGCGGCGGCGCTCACCATACGGTGTTCTCACAGGCGCTGAACGCCGACTACCTGCGTTTATATGCAGAGATGCACAACATTGAGTTTCTGCTGATTGATAATGAGACGACGCTGCCGGTATTCAAGAATGAACTGCGCTGGAATGAAGTGTATTACCAACTGAACCGCCGGTGATTTTTTCACCACACGGTCCGGATGCCGGTCAGGTTCACTGACCGGCATTTCCTGCTCCCCCCGTAGCGTAAACCGTTATAGAGGATATACGTATACCTGCGATGCGGGTCGATATCGGCCCGTCCCTGAGCCGCATCCCTACCGAATCGCCGGCGCACCTGACCTTGCACACCGGCATCAATAACGCTTACTTCACCATCGCGATTTGTTCACGCATCGCCGCTTTCGCCTTTACTCGCCGCGACCAGACAGCGGTCACGATCGGCACCAGAATCGACGTCACAATCACCGAGGTGGCCACCAGCGCGGTCGCCGCTGGCGCCACCGGCTTAAACTGCGGCACCATTTCGGCAATCAGCACCGGCGTCGCCACGGCAGCGCCGGCCGAACTGGAAGCCGCCACGCCGGCGGTGCCGTCGCCGCCGCCAATCAGTTTATCGGCGACGATCAGCGGAATGCCGGTGACGATAATCACCGCGACGCCCAGCAGGATCCCCAGCAGGCCGGTCTGGGCGATAACGCTCAGATCGATGGTGTTGCCGAGCGCGAAGGCAAAAAACGGAATCAGCGTCTGCACCGCTTTGCCAAACAACTCGCGCAGTTCCGGGTCAAGATTGCCCAGCACAAATCCCACCAGGAACGGCAGCACCGCGCCGATAAACACATGGGGTTCAAACGAGGCGATACCGGCGGTACCGAGAATAATCATCGTCATCAGCGGCCCGGATTCCAACGACATCAGCACAAACGCCCCGGCCTCTTCTTTCGTGCCGTACTGCTGCATAATCGACGCGTACAGGCCGCCGTTGGTCATATCCATCGCCGCCACCAGCGCCAGCGTCGACAGCCCGGCAAAGAAGCCGACTTCCACCCCATGTTCCGGCAGCAGGCGCGAGGCCACCGCCGCCACCACCCAGGCGACGGCGATCTTGGTCACCACCAGCGTACCGGATTTGCGCAATACGGTGCCGGTGGCGCTCAGTTTGATCGCCGCCCCCATACAGAAGAACCATACCGCCAGGATCGGCACCGTGCCGGACATCAACCCGTTGGTAAACGAACCGAAATATTTGCCTGCCCCCGGGGCAAAGGTGTGGCAAGCCGCACCGATGAACAACGGCACCAACATCATGCCGCCCGGGATCTTGTCTATCGCACGTTTTATCTGCATCACTCACTCCGTCTGGATGAACTGGTTATAGCAACGCATCGTCGACTGCCGCCTTCCCGGGCCGCTGCGAAACGATTGGGTTATCCACACTAACGGTTCACGACAGGAATAAAAGTGATCGCATGCATAAAATTAAAACGATGTTTTATTTTTATAGGGCCACCATTCCAAAATAAAGCACAGCGCACAAAAAAGGCGGCAGCTGCCGCCTAGTGACATGGAGGTCTGCTCAGCTCAATACCGTACTGCCAAACGCCGCCTGCCAGTCCTGCTCAAACGTCGCCAGCGCGGCGTCCACCGCCGGCGTGGCGATCAGCTGCTCGGCCACCTCGATCGGCAGCGTTACCGCGCGGCAGCCCGCCAGCATGCACGCCAGCACCTGACGCGGCGTTTTAAAGCTGGCGGCCAATACTTTGGCGTGCGGCGCATGCAGCGTCAGCAGTTGCTGCAGCTCCCGCACCATTTCAAGCGCATCGCCGCCCTGCGCATCGACGCGGTTTACGTACGGCGCGACATACTCGGCGCCGGACAGCGCCGCCAGCAGCCCCTGCGTGGCGCCGTACACCGCCGTGCCCAGCGTCGGAATCGACATCGACTGCAGCTTTTTCATCGCCGCCAACCCTTCGCCCGTCGCCGGGATCTTCACAATCAGCCCCGGTACGCGCTGATTCAGCAGCACCGCGTCCGCCACCATCCGCTCCGCATCGTTCGCCATCACCTGTGCAAACAGTTTGCCGGTGCCGCCCAATGCATCACGCAGCGCCGGCAACACCTCCCAAAGCGGCTTGCCTTCTTTAGCGACAATGCTCGGGTTGGTGGTCACCCCCTGTAACGGCAACACCCGCGCCAGACGCTTTACCGCCGTGACATCCGCACTATCGAGGTAAATCTCCATTTCGGACTCCTGCATAGTTATCTGCTGATTCAAACGCCGTTTGCCCTATGCTAAACCAAAAGCGCGCCGCTGACGATGCGAGGGGCTTTAGCGCATTACCCTGCCGACGCAGCATGCTATTATCCCCCCATCTATCTCTTTGAAAACAGGCGCACTCCGCCCATCAGGAGCCTATGAACGCAAGACAACAGAACATTTTGCAATGGGTCAACGAGCGGCGGCGCATCAGCGTCGGCGAACTGGCGCGCGCGTCTGGCGTTTCGGAAGTGACCATCCGGCAGGATCTGAATCTGCTGGAAAAGCGCAGCTATCTAAAGCGCATCCACGGCGCCGCCGTGGCGCTGGAAAGCGATGACGTCGATGCCCGCATGATGTCCAACTTCGTGCTTAAACAGCAGCTGGCGCGCTATGCCGCGTCGCTGGTCAACGACGGCGAAACCATCTTCATCGAGAGCGGCAGCGCCAACGCCCTGCTGGCCCGCTACCTGGCGGAACGCCGGCATATCACGCTGATCACCGTCAGCCATTACATCGCCCATCTGCTGAAAGAGAGCGACTGTGAGGTGATTGTCCTCGGCGGGATGTATCAGAAGCAGAGCGAAACCGTGGTCGGCCCGCTGACGCGCCTGTGCATTCAGCAGGTGCATTTCAGCAAGGCGTTTATCGGTATCGACGGTTATCACGCCGATACCGGCTTTACCGGCCGCGATATGATGCGCGCCGACGTGGTCAACGCCGTACTGGCGAAAGGCGTGGAGAATATCGTGCTGACCGACGCCTCCAAATTCGGCCAGATACAGCCCAACCCGCTGGCGACGCCGCAGCAAATCAGCCGGGTGATCACCGACACGCGGCTGGCGCCGGCCTATCAGCAATTACTGCAGCATCAGGGCGTGCAGCTCGATATGGTGGGCGAATAACGCCCTGCGCTTACTGGCCGTAGTAGGCATGCTTGCCGTGTTTACGCAGGTAGTGCTTATCCAGCAGGGTCGGCTGCATCTGTGGCAGATCGGGCGACAGCTGGCGTGAAAAGATCCCCATATAGGCGATCTCCTCCAGCACCACGGCGTTATGCAGCGCATTAGCGGCGTCCGCGCCCCAGACAAAAGGACCGTGTGAATGCACCAGCACCGCCGGCACCGCGGCGGCGTCCAGCTGACGCTGGCGGAAGGTTTCCACAATCACCTGACCGGTTTCCCACTCATAGCGGCCTTCGATCTCGGCATCGTGCATTTTGCGGGTGCAGGGAATGTCGCCGTAAAAATAATCGGCATGGGTGGTGCCCCAGGCGGGAAGATCCAGACCGGCCTGCGCCCAGATGGTGGCATGGCGGGAATGGGTGTGCACCACGCCGCCGACGTCGTCAAAATTCAGGTACAGCGCGCGGTGCGTTTCGGTATCGGATGACGGCTTTTTGTTGCCTTCCACCACCTTGCCGCTCTCCAGCTCCACTACCACCATATCTTCCAGCGACAGCGCCTCATATTCGACGCCGGACGGTTTGATCACCATCAGCCCCGCCTGGCGATCCACGCCGCTGACGTTGCCCCAGGTAAAGGTGACCAGTCGGTGGCGCGGCAGCGCCAAATTCGCCGCCAGAACCTGTTGTTTTAGCGCGTTAAGCATCGTTTTTCCTCAATTCACCGGCTTTGCCGCTATTGTCAAAGGCGCCGGCGGCAACGGGTATGGGCAAATTGGCTAAAGACAGGCAGCTTTCTGCTGCCGCGGGCAAAGCGTGCGATCGGGCATACTTCGGATTCTGGCGATAGAACACGCCAAAAGTTTCAGAATATTTACCTGCAAATGGAAATGTAACTATTTATACTGAATTACTGCGGCACAACCTGCCGCGTTTTTATCTGCCGGCATGGCGCCGGCGGTTTATTTGCTACTGTATGGGTGTGAATAGCAGGCTTGATGTATGGTTTACGCCTGTGCCCGGCCCCTTTCTGCAGCATACGCTGGCGGCGGCACTCAACGCCGGCGTCAACAAAAAAGCAGCAGGAAAGTGACAGGGTATATACTTACTTAAGGCACTTCCATATAGCCCATGCTAAGGAGAAGTCATTATGATGATCATTAACAAACGTTTTGCTACCGCCGCTCTGGCGATTACGCTGGCATTTTCGCTGAGCGCCTGCTCCAACATGTCCAAGCGCGATCGTAATACCGCTATCGGCGCCGGCGCCGGCGCAGTCGGCGGCGCAGTACTGACCGACGGCAGCGCGTTAGGTACGCTTGGCGGCGCGGCAGTCGGTGGGATCATCGGTCATCAGGTTGGTAAATAACCCGGCGGATGGCGCAGACCGCTGTCGGTAAACCGGCAAAAGCGGCAAGTTTGTAGATAACGAAAAAAATAATTTCAGGTCGCTCTGTTTTGTCTGTGGCTTTTTCCTGCAGTCACCGGGTTCACCACCCAAACACACGATAAGCCATGCCGCAATGCACCACCGCGGCATGGCAATAAATCCGCTTAACCGCCCGCCAGCTTGACCTTCATGCCTTTTGCTTCCAGCAGCTGTTTGAGCAGATCGCGCTTGTCGCCCTGAATTTCGATGACGCCGTCTTTCACCGAACCGCCGCAGCCGCACTTCTTCTTCAGCTCCGCCGCCAGTTTGTCCAGTGCGCCGTCATCCAGATCGAGACCGCTTATCAGGCAAACGCCCTTGCCTTTACGGCCGCTGGTTTGCCGCTGAATGCGTACGATACCGTCGCCGCGCGGACGCTGCGGTTTGGCCTCTTCTTCTTTCACCCGCCCGCCGTCGGTGGAGTAAACCAGCCGGCTATTGCTGTCTTTCATCCTGGCCTCCGAATTATCGCAATGATGCGCGGATAGCGGCCAGCGTAGCGGCCGGATCGGCGGATTGGGTAATCGGACGACCGATCACCATATAGTCGACGCCGGCAGCCTGCGCCTCGACCGGCGTCATTACGCGGCGCTGATCGCCGGTCGCGCTGCCCTGCGGGCGGATCCCCGGCGTCACCAGTTGGAACTGGCTGCCGCAGGCGGCTTTCAGCCGCTGCGCTTCCTGTGCGGAACACACCACGCCGTCCAGGCCACAGTCGCGCGTCAGGCGCGCCAGACGTTCCGCCTGCTCCGCCGGGCTGATGTCGATGCCGATCGCGCGCAGGTCTTCCGCCTCCATGCTGGTCAGCACCGTGACGGCAATCAGCAATGGCGCATCGGCGCCATATGGTTGCAGCGCCTCTTTTGCCGCGCTCATCATGCGCGCGCCGCCGCTGGCGTGGACGTTAACCATCCACACGCCCAGCTCGGCCGCCGCCGCCACCGCATGCGCCGTGGTGTTGGGAATATCGTGGAATTTTAAATCGAGGAATACGTCAAAGCCGCGCTGGTGCAGATCGCGCACCAGCTGCGGGCCGAACAGGGTAAACATCTCTTTGCCCACTTTTAAGCGGCAATCCTGCGGGTCGATGCGATCGACAAAGGCTAACGCGGCGTTCTTATCGGCATAATCCAGCGCAACAACGATCGGAGATGATTTTAAGCCATTGTTATTAACGTTACTTTCAGAACTCATTGCTTTTACCCTTTGTAAAATGGACATCGGCCTTCCCCGGAGTACTCCGCAGGGCGAACCCGCAAAAACGGCACGCCGCATTCTACATGCCGGCCGCCGGAAATCCCAGCCGCAAGACGTTAACTGCACGATGTCTGGGCATTCTGCCCCGCACTTCTTTTACCTGCGGAGCCAGCCTCCGCTGACAGGCCCAATATTAAATTTTTGTGACTCACTAGACGGTGTAGCCTGGCTGGATTAGCGTGAAGTCTCCCTATCTCATACAAGGCTGTGACATGAGCGAGATATCTACCCTAACGATAAAAATCCCTCTTGAGCTGAAAGAGAAAGTCAGAGCCGCAGCGCTGGCCGGCGAATGCTCGCTGAGCGCGGAAGTTTGCCAGCGCCTGGCGGACAGTTTCGCCACGCCGGCCGCCGGTCAGAAAAAGGCGCAGCGACAGGCGGAGATTGACAGCCAGGAAACCACAGAAGTGGTTGAAGCCCCATTGAGCCAGAAAGAGTTGAGAAAACTGCGGCAGTTGCTGAAGATAAACGTCAAAAGCGGCAAGAAGAAATAGGTCACGCTTAAAAAAACGGGGCGAAAGATTCGCCCCGTTTTTTATTGGCCATCCAGACCGCGGATCGGCTTCACCGAAGCCCAGGAGCGGCATGACGGACAGTGCCAATAGAGCGAATGGGCGGTAAAGCCACACTTATGGCAGCGATAGCGCGGCTTGGTGCGGATCTGTTCTCCGACCATATCGCGCAGCAGCAGCAGGCTCTCCTTCGCACGGCCGTCCTCCGCGTCAGCCAGGTGGTAGTCCATCAGGCGGTAGAACACCAGCATGGTCGGGTGACGCTGCAGCTGACGGTTGATATACACCTGCACCACGTCGCGCCCTTCATGCTGCTCGATCACTTCGGCCAGCATCAGCTCTGCCGTCGCGCCACAGTTCTCCTCCACGCAGCGCTTGAGGAACTCGGCCCAGGCGGCTTCCTGCTGCGGCAGGTGCTGATAGCACTCCTGCAGCATCGGCAAGGTTTCACTCACCAGATCCTTATCCTGATCCAGCACGCGCTTGAGCGACTCCACCGCCTTGGCATACTCGCCCTGCGCCATACAGATGCGGCCGACCATGATCGATACACGGGCGCACTGCTTGTCCGCGGCGGCGGCACGTTTCAGCAGCGACATCGCCTTATCGAGATCGTCGCTGCCCATCGCCTGCAACGCCAGCTCACAGTAGAAATGCGCGATTTCGCCGCGCTGTTTGTCTTTACCCAGCTTGACCAAACGCTCGGCTACTTCAATGGCCTTCTGCCAGTCGCTGGTCGCCTGGTGAATCACCAGCAGTTGCTGCAGCGCGGCCAGCCGGAAGTCCTGCTCACCGGTCAACTGGCTGAACATATCCTCAGCGCGGTCATACAGCCCGGCGGCCATGTAGTCGCGCCCCAGCTGCTGAACTGCCAGCAGGCGTTGCTCAAAGGTGAGCGACGAGCTTTCCATCAGCGCCTGGTGAATACGGATGGCGCGATCGACTTCACCGCGGGAACGAAACAGGTTACCCAACGTCAGGTGGGCCTCCACGGTGTTGCTGTCCTCTTTCAGCATATCGAGGAACAGATCGACCGCTTTGTCCTGCTGGTTGGAAAGCAGAAAGTTAACCCCGGCCACATATTCACGCGACAGACGGTTGGCTTCCTGCTGTTTATCCTGCTGAGCACTTCTGCGCCCCATGTACCAGCCATAGGCGGCAGCCACGGGCAGCAACAGAAACAGCAGCTCTAACATAGAAGGTTATTCCTTGCTGACAACGGGCTGAGTCACCGGTTCAGCTGGCGTTTCCAGCTGCGACTCCAGCCTTTTTACTTTCCGCTCGGCGCGGCTCAGGGCAAGGCGCGTACGCAGATAAAACAGGCCGCAGATAATCCAGCCAAGTACGAACCCCATGCCGAACAGCGTCGCCAGAAGTGTGGATACCCGGTAATCGCCCTGCGCCACCAGATAATTAAACGTCACAACCTGATCGTTCTGCGCGCCAAGCGTTACGGAAATAACGAAGATCACCAGAACCAGCAAAAAAATAAGTAAATATTTCACATTCTTTCCCGCGATGCCGAGTTTATCGGATGAATTATGCCCAAGGGTGGCGTCCGTAATACATTAAGTTAGCATTTCCCGCAGCAGCAGGGAAACCCTGGCGTGCGATAAATGCATAAAGACGCTGGTATATTCGGCAATAACGACGTCACCGGACACCCAGATGAGAACGCATCTCAAAATAGTGAATTAATAATGAAATGGGGGCGAAAGCGATCAATTACAAGGCGGGGGGATTAATACGTTGGCGACGGGCATTCGTCGCCAACGTGACATCGTCACAACAACGACCTAACGCCTGTGGCCGCGATGCGCGATCTCCTGCTGTTCTTCCGGCGGCGGCGTCAACGGCCCGAACCAGCGCTGCGCCAGCCAGCAGACGATCGCCACCAGTAATGCGCTGATTAAGGTCGCCACCGCCAGATCGCGCGGCCAGTGCATCCCCAGCAGCAGACGGCTGATCATCACGCCGGCGGCCCAGACCATCAGCACCGCCACGGTTTTATAGTGCCGGCGCGGCCACAGCAGACCAACGCCCAGCAGTGCCCAGGTGGCGGCAAACGTGGTATGGCCGGAAGGGAAAGCAAAGCCGGTTTCAAACTGCCAGTGCTTGCGCAGCCACTCCGGCACCAGCGGCTGCCCCTGCAGCTGATCTTTCACCAGCGCCGCGCGCTGCTTACGCTTCAGCGAATAAAAGTGTTCCTCACTGATATTGTGCTGCTGCTCCAGCCACATCACGAACGGTCGCGGCGCCTGCACCTGCTCTTTTATCAGCGATTTTATCCCCTGGCCCACCAGGATCGAGGCCAGCAGCAGCACCATCAGCCCGATCGCCGGTTTAAGACGAAAGCGCAGGCACCACAAAAACCAGGCCGACAACAGCACGCTGGTCAGTATGCCCCACGGCGCGGTGACCGTTTCCGTCATCCAGAACATCACTTTCAGCAGCGCATTATCGCCGCCGGGCTGCCATTGCCAGCCGGTCAGCCAAACGGCCAGCGGTATTAACAACAGCAACAGGGTTCCGCCGGCGGTGCGTTTTGCGATATCAAACATTTTATCATCCCGGTTATGGTTCAGAGCTCAGTGTAACAACCTTGTAATCTCAAGAACATAGCAGACGGCACGGACGCAGGCCGCCAGGCGGAGGAAAGCCCGGCCCCCTATTGCATCAATAGGTGGCGCACGGCGCCGGATGCTGGTTTGCTGAGCACCACTGGGCAAGAAGTTATGGCAGAATAGTCGATAATAAGCCATTAGAATACGCGGCGGCGCGTTTAATGCTGGTCAGGCGTTCATGTCGGACGTACCATGCGTTGCAGCGATTGAATCGAAAGTGTTGGAGAGTAACATGCAGCTTAAACGGGTGGCAGAGGCTAAACTGCCGACACCTTGGGGCGATTTCCTGATGGTGGGTTTTGAAGAACTCGCCACCGGGCACGATCATCTGGCGTTGGTTTTCGGCGATATCAGCGGCGATACGCCGGTGCTGGCGCGCGTACATTCGGAATGTCTGACCGGCGACGCCCTGTTCAGCCTGCGCTGCGACTGCGGTTTCCAACTGGAAGCCGCGCTGGAGCACATTGCCGAAGAAGGCCGCGGCATCCTGCTGTATCACCGCCAGGAAGGCCGCAACATCGGCCTGCTGAACAAAATCCGCGCCTATGCGCTGCAGGACAAAGGCGCCGATACGGTGGAGGCCAATCATCAACTGGGCTTCGCGGCGGATGAGCGTGACTTCACCCTGTGTGCGGACATGTTTAAACTGCTGGGCGTGGATGCGGTGCGTCTGCTGACCAATAACCCGAAAAAGGTGGAGATCCTGAGTGAAGCCGGGATTAACATCGTCGAACGGGTGCCGTTGATCGTCGGCCGCAACCCGAAAAATGAGCGTTATCTGGCGACCAAAGCGGCCAAAATGGGCCATCTGTTGGACCAGAAGTAACCCACGCTAAAATAATCAGGGCGCCCGCAGGCGCCCTTTTTTATTACAACATTTTCCTGATGACGTAATGCAGGATGCCATCGTTCTGGTAGTAGGTCAGCTCGGTTTGCGTGTCGATGCGGCAGCGGGTATCCACCACCTCTTCACGGCCGTCGGCATAGGTGATATGCAGCGGCACCGTCTGCCCCGGCTGCAGACTCTGCAGGCCGCCGACGCTGATGCTCTCATCCCCGCTCAGCGCCAGCGTTTTGCGCGTCACGCCCTGCGGAAATTCCAGCGGTAGAATCCCCATGCCGATCAGGTTTGAGCGGTGAATACGTTCGAAAGACTCGGCGATCACCACGCGCACCCCGAGCAGGCGCGGCCCTTTGGCAGCCCAGTCGCGGCTGGAGCCGGAGCCGTACTCTTTACCGGCGACCACCGCCAGCGGCACCTGCTCTTGCTGATAACGCATCGCGGCGTCATAAATCGCCATCTCTTCCTGTGACGGGATATGGCGCGTATAGCCGCCTTCCACCCCCGGCACCATCTCGTTGCGGATGCGGATATTGGCGAAGGTGCCGCGCATCATCACCTCATGGTTGCCGCGACGTGAGCCGTAGGAATTGAAGTCACTGTCCGCCACCCCGTGCTCGCTGAGGTAACGTCCCGCCGGGCTGTCGTGCTTGATATTGCCCGCCGGGGAGATGTGGTCGGTGGTGACAGAATCCGCCAGGATCGCCAGCAGACGCGCGTTGTTGATATCCTGCACCGGCTCGGGTTTTTCCTGCATGGTGCTGAAGAACGGCGGATGGCGGATATAGGTGGAGTCCTCCTGCCAGTTATAGGTCGCCGACGCAGCCACCTCGATTGCCCGCCACTCCTCGTCGCCGTTAAACACTTCGCTGTATTCCTTACGGAACATCTCGGTGCGGACTTCCTCTACCGCCTTGGCGATATCGGTATTGCTTGGCCAAATGTCTTTCAGATACACCGGTTTACCGTCGCGCCCTTCTCCCAATGCATCCTTGGCCAGATCCAGCTGCATATTACCGGCCAGCGCATAGGCGACCACCAGCGGCGGCGACGCCAGCCAGTTGGTTTTTACCAGCGGATGGATACGTCCTTCAAAGTTACGGTTGCCGGACAGCACCGCACCGACGGTCAGATCGCCGGTTTTAATCGCCTGCTCGATCGGCTCCGGCAGCGGGCCGGAGTTACCAATACAGGTGGTGCAGCCGTAACCCACCAGATTAAAGCCCAGCGCCTCCAGATAAGGCATCAGCCCGGCGCTGGCGAAGTAGTCGGTCACGACTTTGGAACCCGGCGCCAGCGAGGTTTTCACCCATGGCTTCACCTGCAGGCCTTTATCCACCGCATTTTTCGCCAGCAGGCCGGCGGCCATCATCACGCTGGGGTTAGAGGTATTGGTGCACGACGTGATGGCGGCAATCACCACCGCGCCGTTGCTGAGCGGATGTGTTGCGCCGTCCAGCGTGAAAGGAACGGAGTCCGCCCGGTTTTTCTGGCCGCCGATGTCCAGCTCGGTCGCGGCCTGGAAGGCCTGCGGCACTGCCGACAGCGCCACCCGATCCTGCGGCCGCTTCGGCCCGGCCAGACTGGTTTCCACCGTCGACATATCCAGCGCCAGCGAACTGGTGAAGACCGGCTCATCGCCGGGATGACGCCACATGCCCTGCGCTTTGGCGTAACTTTCCACCAGCGCGATCTGCTCGTCGCTGCGTCCGCTCAGTTTCAGGTAGCCGAGCGTGACCTCATCCACCGGGAAGAAGCCACAGGTAGCGCCATATTCCGGCGCCATATTGGCGATGGTGGCGCGGTCCGCCAGCGGTAATTGCGCAAGGCCGTCGCCGTAAAATTCCACGAACTTGCCGACCACGCCGTGCTTACGCAGCATCTGCGTGACGGTTAACACCAAATCGGTGGCGGTGATGCCCTCACTGAGTTTACCCGTCAGTTTAAAGCCCACCACATCCGGGATCAACATCGATACCGGCTGCCCCAGCATCGCCGCTTCCGCTTCGATACCGCCGACGCCCCAGCCGAGGATGCCCAGGCCGTTAATCATGGTGGTGTGGGAATCGGTGCCCACCAGCGTATCCGGGTAGGCGATGCGTTTGCCGTCCTGCTCCTCATGCCAGATGGTCTGGCCCAGATACTCAAGGTTGACCTGGTGGCAGATCCCGGTGCCCGGCGGCACCACACGGAAGCGGTTAAAGGCTTGCTGCCCCCAGCGCAGGAAGGTGTAACGTTCGTGGTTGCGCTGCATTTCGATACGCACGTTATCGGTAAATGCCTGCTGGTCGCCGAACTCATCGACGGTTACCGAGTGGTCAATCACCAGATCTACCGGCGACAGCGGGTTGACCTGGTCGACATTGCCGCCCAGCCGCTGCACCGCTTCGCGCATCGCCGCCAGATCGACCACCGCCGGCACGCCGGTAAAATCCTGCATCAGCACACGCGCCGGGCGGTAGGCAATTTCACGGTCGGCATGTCCGCTGCGCTGCCAGTCGACGATCGCTTGTAAATCCTCAACCTGCACCGTATTGCCGTCGATATGACGTAGCAGGTTCTCCAACAGCACTTTCATGGACTTCGGCAGCCGGTCGATATCTCCGAGCTGTTTGGCCGCCTGTGGCAGGCTGTAATAGTGATATTCGCTATTCAGTGCAACCAGCTTATCCATACTCGTTTCACTAAGATTGGACGACATAGCTCCTCCATTTTTATTATGTCAAAAACAGGGTAATTACTGAGGTCTTGTTTAAAGATAACACAAACGTGATGTAACGTTTTGATAACAACACGATTTGATCACAGCGATAGGCAAAAGCGATGGCGCGCCGACAAGTGTTAGCTAAGTCAAAGGGTTAGGATGAAACCCACCAAAAAAGGAGTAATAAATAACCACATCATTGGCAAGGATTGTGGACGCCGCGTGCGACAAAAGACAGGAAAACACCGAGGCATCGGCAGGCAAAAAGTAACGCCGGGATCCGGCAGGAATTAATCGTTCTGCACTTTGGTCAATACCGCTTCACCAGTGCCGCGATTAAAAGAGAGATAAAAAACCGCGCCGCCATGTCGTTCCTGCTGCGACCAAACCTCATTAGCGCCAAGTCGCCGCTTATCCAGAGCGTAACCCAAGCCCCGCAGATAAATCCTGAGCGGCTCAATGTCAGAGGCACGTTGAAAAATAATAGCGTTTGATGGTGCATGCCCGTCGCCGGGTTGCGAGACAAAAACGTAATCCGCTGAAATACGCGGCGCTTGCGCGATCTCTTTATCCGTCAGGATGCGATAGGTAAAAAAGTCGTTTTCCGTGTATTCAGTCACCTCATTAACGCCTGATGCAACGACATAGATAAACACACCACTAAGAAGAAGCACGCCCATCAGCGTCAAACTGCCCCACTTCAACAACGTTCTCACGGTTACCTCACTCCTTTGAATTCAAATGATGTTCCATTGCCCGTAAGAACGTTGACAGTCCCGGACGTAAAGTCATCCCACGGACGCATCCACGTCATAAAATGTGGAAGATTTACCTTGTACGGTTGGCGCCTGACACAAGGGTCGCTTGGATCAGGAAAAAGTATCGGTAGAAAACCGCTATTTTTATGGGAGCCGATAGAGCCGTAATAATCCCATCGACGCACAGCCGCAGTATAACTCACGGGCCTGACTCGATAATCATATCGGCCAGAAATCATATAACGATAAAATACAAACAGTTAGAAACGAGATCTTCACCACTATAGCCGCTGTCTGTATACCACGAAAAAACACGCTGGCTTTGTAAGTTTTCAAAGAAAAACGATGTACTCAACATCATCGCCAACATAATACGGTTAACATCACTACCGCTGCGCCCTCGCTTGATCTGCCACCGTGAAAATTTCCCGATACCCAACCGGCTCCCAAATCTGGCAATACGCATATCTTGGCGATACATCACGGTATAAAAATCTTTCCCGCTATTCTCACCCGCCAAGAACTGGCGTTTCAGGGCAATGATATCATCACCGCGAGCGTGCCCCATATCAAGCCACCCTAAGACCTCGGTGTAAACAAGCCCGCTTGTCAGCCATTCAAATTTCGCTCCATCCTGTATATCCCGTCGAGTACTCATAACCTATATGCTTTCAGATTAACATATTGATTTTTATTAATATTTAGCACATGCATGCTGGAAAATCTGCAGATTATTTTAAGGGTATAAACAGAAAAAGATGCGACCTGGGTCTAGAGTAAATTTACAGTGAATAGCCCCGATGACACTTTTGAATGCGTGACCCACTCCATGTTAGTAAAAAGCTATCAGACCATAACTCAGCTCTATAGGTGATAGCGTCGAGGGCACGTTAGAAGGGGTGTGTGGTGAGTATGTAACGTGAATCAATATCGCCTTGGCGCTGCGCTCTAAGGAGATATGAAAACGGGAGGGATAAATGTTCCCTCCCGGTAAGTCTGGCTTTACAGCCTGTTTCAATCAACAGATTGAAACAGGTGAGCGAACACCCGAATGTTGATTCTGCGGTAAGTCGTTAATTTTACGCCCTACTTCACCGGCAGTTTGATGTCCTTGAACATCGCCTCGATCTCTTCATTCGAGCGCAGCGCCACTGCGGTGTCCACCACGTCGCGCGTCAGATGCGGCGCAAAGCGCTGGATAAAGTCGTACATATAGCTGCGCAGGAAGGTGCTGCGGCGGAAACCGATTTTGGTGGTGCTGTAGGTGAACACATCGCGGGCGTCGACGGTCACCAGATCCGGATCCTGCACCGGGTCAACCGCCATGCTGGCAATCACTCCCACCCCTAGCCCCAGGCGGACGTAGGTTTTGATCACGTCGGCATCGGTAGCCGTGAACACGATACGCGGCGTCAGCCCGGCGCGGTTAAAGGCGGTATCCAGCTCTGAACGACCGGTAAAGCCGAAGGTGTAGGTCACTATCGGATATTCAGCCAGCTCTTCAATGGTGATATGGCTTTTGCCGGCTAACGGATGATCGGGTTTCACCACCACCGCGCGGTTCCAATGGTAGCACGGCAGCATAATCAGATCGTCGTACAGATGCAGCGCCTCGGTGGCGATAGCGAAGTCGGCGGTGCCTTTGGACACCGCTTCGGCGATCTGCGTCGGCGACCCCTGATGCATATGCAATGAGACGCGCGGATAACGTTCGATAAAGCCTTTGATCACGTTAGGCAGCGCATAGCGCGCCTGCGTATGGGTGGTGGCGACGTACAGGGAGCCTTTATCCGGATAAGTATGTTCGCCGGCAACCGCTTTGATTGCCTCGACCTTGGACAGCACCTCGCGCGCGATGCGGATAATCTCCTGGCCTGCCGGCGTCACCTGCGTCAGGTGTTTGCCGCTGCGGGCGAAGATCTGAATACCCAGTTCATCCTCCAGCATACGCACCTGTTTGCTGATGCCAGGCTGAGAGGTATAAAGCCCTTCCGCTGTCGATGACACATTCAGGTTGTGATTAACCACTTCCACAATGTAACGAAGCTGCTGCAATTTCATATCTTATACCATCCTAGGTTAAACACTGCGGCCAGGCCGCATTCAGGTATATCGGTGTTTCCCGGTATGCTGAAAAGTTGGTGAGCCATAACACAGTGTTAACCCAGATGCTGCAGAAAACGCCGTTGTTAATAAGCTTTAATCATAAATACATATTTTTATATAACCACTATATCACGCCATAGCTTCAAGTATAGATCCACGTCACACTATGATAACGATTATTTCGCATTACTATCAATGCGCAACGCCGGTCCACGGTGATTAAAACGCACCAGAATGGCCGATTTCCCCGGGCACGGGCATAAAAAAACCAGCCGCCCGGGCTGGTTTTTTAAGATTGCTGCCGTCAGCAACGATTACTTTTTGGTTTCAACCCATTTGCCATCCACGAAGAATGCGGTCCAGCCGGTGGCCTTGCCCTCTTTCTCCGAAGAGACGTACTGCTGCTTGGTCTTACGGCTGAAGCGCACCAGCGTTTTGTTGCCTTCCGGATCGGCCACCGGCGCATCGGCCAGGTAACGCAGTTTTTCCGGCAGACGGTCCTTAAAGCGCTGCAGTTCTTCCACCAACGGCGCACGGGTTTCGCGCGATTTAGGGAACGTATTGGCCGCCAGGAACACGCCGGCCGCGCCGTCACGCAACACAAAATAGGCGTCCGACTTGGCGCATGGCAATTCCGGCAACGGCACCGGATCTTCCTTCGGTGGCGCGACTTCACCGCTGCGCAGGATTTTACGCGTGTTCTTACAGTTTTCGTTGGTGCAGCCCATGTATTTACCGAAGCGCCCCATTTTCAGGTGCATTTCGGAACCACACTTCTCACACTCAACCACTGGGCCGTCATAGCCTTTCAGGCGGAACTCGCCCTCTTCAATCTCGTAACCGTCACAGGCCGGGTTGTTGCCGCACACGTGCAGTTTGCGCTGGTTATCGATCAGGTAGCTGTCCATCGCGGTGCCGCACTTCTGGCAGCGACGGCGCGCGCGCAAGGCGTTGGTTTCCGCATCGTCCCCTTCCAGTATGTTAAGCACTTCGGCTTCCGGCACCAGGTTGATGGTGGTTTTGCAACGCTCTTTCGGCGGCAGCGCATAGCCGGAACAGCCGAGGAACACCCCGGTGCTGGCGGTGCGAATGCCCATCTGGCGGCCGCAGGTCGGACAGTCGATGCTGGTCAGCACCATCTGGTTCGGGCGCATCCCGCCTTCTTCCGGGTCTTTTTCCGCCGTTTCCAGCTGTTCGCTGAACTCGGCAAAGAACTCGTCCAGCACCGCTTTCCACTCCGCGTGGTTGTTCGCCACCTGGTCGAGGCCATCTTCCATGCGGGCGGTGAAATCGTAGTTCATCAGCTCACGGAAGTTCTCTTCCAGCCGGTCGGTGACGATTTCGCCCATTTTTTCCGCATAGAAACGGCGGTTTTCCACCCGCACGTAGCCGCGATCCTGAATGGTGGAGATGATCGAGGCATAGGTGGAAGGACGGCCGATGCCGCGTTTTTCCAGCTCTTTCACCAGCGATGCTTCGCTGTAGCGCGCAGGCGGCTTGGTAAAGTGCTGGCTCGGGATCAACTGCTGCAGATCCAGCTCGCTGCCGATGTCGACAAACGGCAGAGTGCGATCTTCGTCGCCCTTGCGCAACGCCGGCATCACCTTGGTCCAACCGTCGAAACGCAGCGTGCGGCCTTTGGCGCGCAGTTGGTAATCACCGGCTTTTACCGTCAGCGTGGTGGAATCGTACTGCGCCGGCGTCATCTGACAGGCGACAAACTGACGCCAGATCAGCTGATACAGTTTTTGCGCATCCGCTTCCATATCTTTCAGCTGTTCGGCCACCACGTTCACGTCCGAAGGACGAATCGCTTCGTGCGCTTCCTGAGAATTCTCTTTGCTGCTGTACTGATTCGGCGCTTTCGGCAGGTATTTCTCACCGAAGCTGTCGCCGATATAACCCCGCACCATATTGAGCGCATCCTGGCTCAGGTTGGTGGAGTCGGTACGCATATAGGTAATGTGGCCCGCTTCATACAGACGCTGCGCCATCATCATGGTTTTCTTCACGCCGAAGCTCAGACGCGTACTGGCCGCCTGTTGCAGCGTGGAGGTAATAAACGGCGCGCCCGGCTTGCTGCTGGTCGGTTTGTCTTCACGATCCTGCACCGTGTAGCGCGCTTTCTCCAGCAACGCCACCGCCGCGTAGGTCTGGTCGCGGTTTACCGGTTTGAACGGTTTGCCGTGCGCATGGGTCACTTCCATCTGCAGCGCGGTTTCACCCTGCGCCAGCAGGTCGGCGCGCAGTTCCCAGTACTCTTCCGGCACGAAGGCTTTGATATCACGCTCGCGCTCCACCACCAGGCGGACGGCCACCGACTGTACGCGGCCGGCGGACAGGCCGCGGGCAATTTTCTTCCACAGCAGCGGCGAGACCATATAGCCCACAACGCGGTCCATAAAGCGACGCGCCTGCTGGGCGTTAACCCGGTCAATATTCAGTTCGCCCGGCTCGCTGAACGCCTGCTGAATGGCGTTTTTGGTGATTTCGTTAAACACCACGCGGCTGAAGCGCTGGTCGTCGCCGCCGATCACTTCCCGCAGGTGCCAGGCAATGGCTTCCCCTTCGCGGTCCAAGTCGGTTGCGAGATAAATGTGGTCGGCGTTTTCCGCTAACGATTTTAACTCTGCGACAACTTTTTCTTTACCAGGCAGGATTTCATAATGCGCTTTCCAGCCGTGATAAGGATCGACGCCCATTCGGTTTACCAGCGCCGTCGTTGCGTCTTTTTTAACTTTTTTCTTGGCCTTGGTTTTGTCTTCGCTTGAGTCAGCGCTCTTTTTGCTGGCTGAGCCACTGGTCGGCAAATCACGGATATGACCGACGCTGGACTTCACCACGTAGTCATTACCCAAATATTTATTAATAGTTTTGGCTTTTGCCGGGGACTCAACTATTACAAGAGCTTTACCCATATTTACCTTTACCTAATTTATTTCTTCTGAAAAGAAGTCTTTTATCTCGCCGTGCCGCGGCAATTCACATCTCTTTTTTATATTGCGGCAGTCTGGCCGGAGATCAACATGTTTTTTTCCGTTGGCTGCTTAACTGCTCAACCTGAACGCAAGTTGCTGATCGCCCCCGCCTTTCAGCCATGCTCCAGAGGTATGGCCGTCTATGGCTCGCCGTTGGCGTAAACAAAAATTTCCACCTGAGGCCGCAAAATCCCACACTGTACCTGATAAAAAGCGCCACGCAACCTAATTAGCACGGAAAACGCTTTTTCGCCAACTTCTATAGCCTGCCAGCCGTCCGGACGGCGGCTAAACCTTAGTTTATTTGCGGATAAACGGAAAGCGGCGCTAGTATATGCGCAGTAAAGATATCCGGAGTGCAATAAATGAACAATAATACTTCACCGATTAACCGTGAGACGTTACTCAAAGAAGCAAATAACATCATCCGTCAGCATGAGGATTATCTCCACGGCATGGTCGCCACCGATGTCGAACAAAAAAACGGCGTGCTGGTATTTCGCGGCGAATTCTTTTTAGACCCGGACGGTTTGCCTACGGCAAAAACCACGGCGGTATTTAATATGTTTAAACATCTCGCTCACCGACTTTCGGAAAAATACCACTTGGTCGATTGAGCGATGGATAAAAAACGGGAGCCAAAGCCCCCGTGCCAAAGTTCGGCTTACAGCAGCGGCTTTTCTCCACGCTGCCACCAGCGCAGCAGCAGACGATCGGCGCTTTCCGCCGCGCTGCCGGTAAAGCGGTCGATCAGCCGTTTGTGGCGGGTATAGCGCACCCCGATCACCTCATGGGTTTCCATTTCGGCAATCAGCAGGTCATCGCTGGTGCCCACCGCGTCGACCAGCCCTTTTTCCCGGGCCTGCGTGCCGAGCCAGTGCTCACCGGTCGCCACGCTGTCGATATCCAGCGAAGGACGTTGCTGATGGACGAACTGCTTGAACAGCAGATGGGTTTCATTCAGCTCCTCGCGGAACTTCTCACGCCCTTCGTCGGTGTTTTCACCAAACAGCGTCAGCGTACGTTTGAACTGGCCGGCGGTGTGCAACTCGACGTCCACATTGTTCTTTTTCAGCAGGCGGTGGAAGTTGGGGATCTGCGCCACCACGCCGATGGAGCCAATGATGGCAAACGGCGCCGCCACAATGCGATCCGCCACGCAGGCCATCATATAACCGCCGCTGGCGGCGACCTTGTCCACCGCCACCGTCAGGCGGATGCCGCCGTTGCGCAGGCGTTCCAACTGCGAAGCGGCCAGGCCGTAACCGTGTACCACGCCGCCAGGGCTTTCCAGACGCAGCAGCACTTCGTCCTGCGCCGTCGCCACCGCCAGCACGGCAGAGACCTCTTCGCGCAGTGAAGAGACTTCATGCGCGTCCATGCTGCCCTTGAAATCCAGCACGTAGAGACAAGGCTTACCCGCCTCCACCGCGCCCGCCTTCGCCCGCTGCTTTTTGAGCTTATCGTCGGCCTTGGTCTGCTTCTTAAACTGCTTGTTCCAGATTTTTTGCTCTGCCGCATCCATCCGCGCCAGACGCATATCGCGCTGCATATCGCGGTATTGTTCGCCGAGATCGGTCAGCCGCAGCTCCCCTTTTTGCTGGCTCTTGCGATGTCCCAGACTTACCGCCAGCAGCGCCAGCGCGGCGATAGCGATCGCCACCGTGGCGACCTTGGCCAAAAACAGGCCGTAAACAGATATAAACTCCACAGATTCCGCCTTGATAACAGGTTGTTAGTTGTCTTCGTTCATTCTAGCCAACTGTTCCCCCGGCTGTCGCGGCAAATTCCCCTTCCTGGAATACGCTACGCATCGGATGAGCGTTTTCACCCGGGCGGCACGCTGGGATTGTTCCGTTTTTGTTACAAAAGAATGCCGTTTCGCCCGCCTTATCATTGAAAATGCGATCCGTTTCAGGCATATAACACGCATTATTTATCAATGTGATCATCGCATTCGCTGTGGGGCCAGCGCGACCGTCGAACCGACACGCCCGCCGCCGGCCTCCCACACCCACTGCATTTCCCCGAAAACGGTGGAAATTGCCCGTCACAGCGCGAGGAATTATTGTGCATTACAACCCTAAACACGATCTGCTGGAGCAACGCATCATTCTGGTTACCGGCGCAGGCGACGGCATCGGCCGCGAAGCCGCATTAACCTATGCGCGTTTCGGCGCACAGCTGGTGCTGCTGGGCCGCACCGAAAGCAAACTGTTGGCTGTTCGCGACGAAATTGCCGCCCAGGGCGGCGCGCCGGCGCTGACCGTCACGCTGGATCTGCTGCATGCCACGCAGGAGCAATGCCGCCAGGTCGCCGCCGACCTGACGGATCAGCTGCCGCGTCTGGACGGCGTACTGCATAACGCCGGCCTGTTGGGTGATATCGTGCCAATGGCCGAGATCGATATGGCAATGTGGCACGATGTGATGCAGGTCAACGTCAACGCCACCTTTATGCTGACCCAGGCGCTGCTGCCGCTGCTGTTAAAATCCCCTGCCGGCTCGCTGATCTTTACCACCTCCAGCGTTGGCCGCATGGGACGCGCCGGCTGGGGCGCTTATGCCGTCTCCAAATTCGCCACCGAAGGCATGATGCAGGTGCTGGCGGAAGAGTATAAAAGCCGCCATCTGCGGGTAAACTGCATCAATCCGGGCGGAACGCGCACCAGTATGCGCGCCGCCGCCTTCCCGCATGAAGACAAAAACAAGCTGAAAACCCCGGCGGATATCATGCCGCTGTACCTGTATCTGATGGGTGATGACAGCCGCCGTAAAACCGGCATGAGCTTTGACGCCCAGCCCAACCGCAAACCCGGCGCCGCCGAATAGGGAGAATGCCTTATGGCTGAAGATCGCCACCAGCAGCGTCAGCAGCGGTTAAAAGAGCAGGTCGACGCGCGTATTGCCGCCGCGCAGGAAAGTCGGGGGTTACTGTTGGTATTCACCGGCAACGGGAAAGGGAAAACCACCGCGGCGTTCGGCACGGTCACCCGCGCGGTAGGCCACGGCATGCAGGCCGGCGTCATTCAGTTTATCAAGGGCGAATGGCCCAACGGTGAAAAGAATCTGCTGCAGCAGCATGGCGTGGAGTTTCAGGTGATGGCTACCGGCTTTACCTGGGAGACGCAAAGTAAAGAGAACGATACGGCGGCCTGTCAGGCGGTCTGGCAGCACGGTAAACGCATGCTGGCCGATGCGTCGCTGGATGTGGTGCTGTTGGATGAGCTGACCTATATGGTCGCGTACGGCTATCTGGAACTGGAAGCGGTAATGACGGCGCTGGCGCAGCGCCCGGCCCATCAGACGGTGATAATTACCGGCCGCGGCTGCCATCGTGATTTACTGGAACTGGCGGATACGGTGACGGAGATGCGACCGGTGAAACATGCGTTTGACGCTGGCATCAAAGCCCAACAGGGCATCGACTGGTAATCATCCTCCGCATAGCCGTCGATTGGCGGCTACGCGGGGCTGCGGATTAGCTGCGTTTACGCGTCGGCTTGGCGGCAGATTTAGCGCCCGCCGGCTTGCCGCCGCCGTTGCCACGGCGTCCTGGAGAGACCTGGCTGTGACGCTTCACCGCACGGCGAATCTGGTTGGCCTTCACACGGCGACGCTCACGCTCGACCGGCAGCTTGCTGACCGTTTCCGGCTTCAGCTCCACCAGTTCGCGCAGGTAGTTGATCGATGACAGATCCAGTTCAGCCCAGCCGCCGCGCGGCAGGCCTTTCGGCAGATCGATATCACCATAACGCACGCGGATCAAACGGCTGACCTGTACGCCGACCGCCTCCCATAAGCGACGCACTTCGCGGTTGCGTCCTTCGGTCAGCGTTACGTTGTACCACTGGTTCAAGCCTTCCCCGCCCTGGAACTTGATGGTGCGGAACGCCGCCGGGCCATCTTCCAGCTGTACGCCACGGCTCAGCTGTTTCACCTTGTCGTCGTCAATCTGACCGAATACGCGCACGGCATACTCACGTTCAACTTCACGGCTCGGGTGCATCAGACGGTTGGCCAGTTCACCGTCGGTAGTGAACAGCAGCAGCCCCGAAGTATTCACATCCAGACGGCCCACGGCCACCCAGCGCGAACCACGCAGTTTCGGCAGACGATCGAACACCGTCGGGCGCCCTTCCGGATCGCTGCGGGTGCAGAGCTCGCCTTCCGGTTTGTAATAAGCCAGTACGCGGCACACAGCCTCTTCCGACTCTTTTACCGACACCACATGGCCGTCAATACGGATTTTCATCGCCGGATTCACTTCCACGCGATCGCCCAGCGTCGCCACTTTACCGTCGACGCTGACGCGTCCGGCTTCAATCATGCCTTCAATTTCACGACGCGAACCGTGACCGGCACGCGCTAAAACTTTCTGTAATTTTTCGCTCATGGAGCAACCTCTTGCGTCGCCTTCACAGGCGTCTGCGTATACTATACGTTCAATCAGTTACGGCAATCGGCGCCATAACCCTATAATCTTGCACACTTTTTGGCACGCTGCATGGCACACGCGGCACCACACCAGCTACCACGCATCATTCAACGTGGCCGCACATTCTACACAAATTTTAGAATTAATGATTCTAAAAAGAATGTTCGTTTTTCACCCAGCGCTGACAGCCTGAAATAAGCCTAATAACGCATAAGCACGTTTCTACGCACACCATGCGCATGACGCCAGCGCAAAGCATGTGGAATGACGGTGTACCGCCAGGAATTATCAGTAACCGCCTCGGCCACAACACAGGCGTTACTTTATGCTAGCCGGATATCACCAGGGATCAGGTGCCAAGGGTAAACGCTGAGAATCTTACAAAGTGGGGAATACGGCATCAGCCGCAAGACAGGGCCGGCGAGCGCCAGCCCTCTGACAACATTAGTGACGCTCGCAAGGATAAGCGGCTGCCAGCGCCAGCATAATCACCGACGGCGCCGAATAGTGCAGTTGTTCAGGATGGTCGTTGAGGTATTGCATCACCGCGTCGGACGCCGTGCCGACGCTCATTCCGGCATCCGGGCAGATGTTGCGGTTGCCCTGCATCGAATAAGTATCGAATACCCCGGCGACATAGCCCATGAACATACCGCCGTTCAACGCCTCGGCGACGGTCGCCACGCCGTTTTTATTCTTCACATAGCCGTCACTTTCCGCTAACAGCGCGCTGCCAGAATAAAAACCGGCGTTCGCCGCCGAAGAAACCAGTAAGGAAGCGACCAGTAAAGTCTGTTTTATCATTGTTACGCGCCCTGCCATTACTTATTATTTTGTTATCGTAGAATAGCGGTTTTCGCCACGTTTGCGGTCGCGAAAGCCGATTTTCAGAATTTCTATAGAGTTATCAGCGGAACGGCGACGGGTCGCCGGCACCCTCGCGCATCACTTCCGGCGCGGCCTCAGTCAGGTCTACCACCGTGGTCGGCTGCTGCCCCAGGAAGCCGCCGTGGATCACCAGATCGACCTGTTTACCCAGGTGATCGCTAATCTCTTCCGGGTCGGATTCGGCAAAATCATTGCCCGGCAGCATCAGCGTGGTCGACATCATCGGTTCATTGAGCGCTTCCAGCAGCTCCAGCGCAATCGGGTTGGAGGGTACGCGCAGGCCGATAGTTTTACGCTTGTCGTTCATCAGGCGACGCGGCACTTCTTTGGTCGCCTTGAGGATAAAGGTGTAATGCCCCGGCGTATTATTCTTGATCAGGCGGAATGCCGTGTTATCCACATAGGCATAGGTCGACAGCTCCGACAAGTCGCGGCACATCAGCGTAAAGTTATGGTGGCCGTCCAGTTGACGGATACGGCAGATACGCTCCATGGCCGATTTCTCTTCCAGCCGGCACCCCAGCGCATAGCCGGAGTCGGTCGGATACACGATCACCCCGCCTTTACGCAGCACATCAACCGCCTGATTGATTAAACGCGGTTGCGGGTTGTCCGGGTGAATATAAAAAAGCTGGCTCATCTGTTACTCCTAAAAGTGCTGCACGCGGACGCCGCCGCCCGCACTCATGCCTGATGCGTCAGGCTAACCAATCATTGCCGCGCCAGCGGCCAATCACGCCACACCGGCTCTACGCCGCCGGGCAGCCACAGTTTGCGTCCCAGTTCAATCCAAGCACAGGGTTGGTGAAAATCTGAGCCCTGCGACGCCAGCAGCTGAAAATCCTGGGCATATTGCGCCAGCTGCGTACGTTCATTCGGCGCCTGCTGACACTGGGCAACTTCCATCGCATCGCCGCCGTGTTCGGCAAAATACGCCAGCAGGCGTTTTAGCCATTTCGCCGTCAGATCATAACGACCGGGATGCGCGACAACCGCCTGTCCGCCGGATTGATGAATCACATCAATGGCTTGTTCTATTGTACACCACCGTGGCGGAACGTAGCCGGTTTTCCCCTTGGCCAGATATTTTTTAAACACCTGGGCGATATTGTCGGCGACGCCGACCTGCACCAGATAACGGGCAAAATGTCCGCGCGTTACCGCTCCGCCGTCGGCCAGCCGCTGTGCGCCTTCAAAGGCGCCTTCGATACGCGCTTTGGCCAAACGGACGCCAATTTCCTGCGCGCGCTGCTGCCGCCGTTCAATCTGCTCCGCCAACAGTTGCACCATCGCCGGATGTGCCGGATCGATGCCCAGACCGACGATATGGATCTCGTGATTTTCCCACAGGGTGGAGATCTCCACGCCGTTGACCAGCTGCAGCGGCAGCGCCTGCTGCTCAATGACCGCCGCCGCCGCCGCCAGGCCGTCGGTGGTGTCGTGATCGGTAATCGCCAGTACGCCGACGCGCATCTCCGCCGCACGCTGTACCAGTTGTGCTGGCGTGCAAGACCCGTCTGAAGCGGTAGTGTGGCTGTGGAGATCGTACAGGGTAAAGGCAGAGGATGGAGCAGTGGTGTCAGTCAAAAGAAATATCCTGCAATGGCTTAGCTTTTTATCATAACCGCTAATGCCGTCCGGACGGAAATCTATTCTCCGGCCCCGACGATGCGTTGGATGAAAATAATTCACGACGCTGATAAAAACATTGCTGATTAAAAGTATTGACATCGCAGCCATGAACCAGTTAACTAGTACACAAGTTCACGGCAATCCCCGTGTTGGATGATAATTAGCGAGAGCGCGATAATGAGCAAACAAACTTCTCTTCTTCGTTGGTGGCGTACCTCCCTTTCGCGGGCGGTGTAATCACGCATACCTGTCATCCGACAATGCAGATTCTCCAGGCCCGCAGTAATGCGGGCTTTTTTATGGGCAAAATTTAACGGGAAGTACAGTCAATGAGCAAACCACAACTGACATTACTCAAGGCGCAAGCCGACTACCGGGGCGACCCCACCACCCTGTTCCACCAGCTGTGCGGCGCCCGGCCGGCCACACTGCTGCTGGAGTCGGCGGAAATTGAAAGCAAACAGAACCTGCAAAGCCTGCTGGTGATCGATAGCGCACTGCGCATTACCGCTCTGGGGCGTCAGGTCAGCCTGCAGGCGCTGAGCGCCAACGGCGCCGCGCTGCTGCCGCTGCTGGATGAGGCGCTGCCGGCCGAGGTGCAGATTGCCGTACGCCCCAATGGCCGTGAGCTGACCTTCCCGCAGATTGATGCAGTGCAGGATGAAGATGCGCGTCTGCGTTCGCTGTCGGTATTCGATGCGCTGCGCACGCTGCTGAAGCTGGTCGACTCCCCGGCCGACGAGCGCGAGGCAATGATGCTGGGCGGGCTGTTCGCTTACGACCTGGTGGCCGGTTTTGAAGAGCTGCCGCAGCTGCGTCAGGACCAGCGCTGCCCGGATTTCTGCTTCTATCTAGCGGAAACACTGCTGGTGCTGGACCACCAGCGCGGCGTCGCCCGCCTGCAGGCCAGCGTGTTTACCGGCGACGATGCGGAGCAGCAGCGTTTGCAACAGCGTCTGCAACAGATACAGCAGCAGCTGAAGCAAACGCCGCAGCCGATTCCCCACCAGACGCTGGAAAACATGCAGCTAAGCTGCAACCAGAGCGATGAGCAATATGGTGCGGCGGTCAGCGAACTACAGCAGGCGATCCGCCACGGAGAAATCTTCCAGGTGGTGCCGTCACGCCGCTTCTCCCTGCCTTGCCCGACGCCGCTGGCGGCCTACCAGACGTTGAAGGACAACAACCCCAGCCCGTATATGTTCTTTATGCAGGACAACGATTTCACGCTGTTCGGCGCATCGCCGGAAAGCGCACTGAAATATGACGCCGGCAACCGGCAGATTGAAATCTATCCAATTGCCGGCACCCGCCCGCGCGGCCGCCGAGCCGACGGCTCCCTGGATCGGGACCTCGACAGCCGCATTGAACTGGAGATGCGCACCGACCATAAAGAGCTGGCGGAGCACCTGATGCTGGTCGATCTGGCGCGTAACGACCTGGCGCGCATCTGTCAGGCCGGCAGCCGCTACGTGGCCGATCTGACCAAAGTGGACCGCTACTCCTTCGTGATGCATCTGGTGTCACGCGTGGTTGGTACGCTGCGTCAGGATCTGGACGTGCTGCATGCCTATCAGGCCTGCATGAATATGGGCACGCTGAGCGGCGCGCCGAAGGTGCGCGCCATGCAGCTGATCGCCGCCAGCGAAGGCAGCCGCCGCGGCAGCTACGGCGGTGCCGTGGGCTATTTCACCGCCACCGGCGATCTGGATACCTGCATCGTGATTCGTTCCGCCTATGTGGAGGACGGCATCGCCACCGTGCAGGCCGGTGCCGGCGTAGTGCTCGACTCTGTCCCGCAGGCGGAAGCCGACGAAACCCGCAATAAAGCACGCGCCGTGCTGCGCGCCATCGCCACCGCGCATCATGCCAAGGAGGTGTTCTGATGGCCGATATCTTACTGCTCGACAACGTCGACTCTTTTACCTACAACCTGGTGGATCAGCTGCGCGCCAGCGGTCATCAGGTGGTGATCTACCGCAACCAGATTGCCGCCGAGGTGATTATTGAACGGCTGAGCCAACTGGAACAACCGGTGCTGATGCTGTCGCCGGGGCCTGGCGCACCGGCCGACGCCGGCTGTATGCCGGAGCTGCTGCAGCGTCTGCGCGGCCAACTGCCGATTATCGGCATTTGTCTGGGGCATCAGGCGATTGTGGAAGCCTACGGCGGCCACGTCGGCCAGGCCGGCGAAATCCTGCACGGTAAGGCCTCGGCCATTCGCCACGACGATGACGCAATGTTCGCCGGCATGGCGAACCCGCTGCCGGTCGCGCGCTACCATTCTCTGGTGGGCAGCAACATCCCCGCCGCCCTGACGGTGAACGCCCGCTTTGGCGACATGGTGATGGCGGTGCGGCACGATGACGATCGCGTCTGCGGCTTCCAATTTCATCCGGAATCGATTTTAACCACGCACGGCGCGCGCCTGCTGGAACAAACGCTGGCCTGGGCATTGGCTCAGCCGCCAAAGGGGGCAGAATAATGCAGCCTATTCTTGAAAAACTGTACCGCGCCGAGTCGCTGAGCCAGCAGGAAAGCCAGCAGCTGTTCAGCGCCATCGTGCGCGGCGAACTGGAAGCCAGTCAGCTGGCCGCCGCGTTAATCAGCATGAAAGTACGCGGCGAGCGGCCGGCGGAAATTGCCGGCGCGGCCAAGGCGCTGCTGGCGGATGCTCAACCGTTCCCTCGCCCGGACTACCTGTTCGCCGATATCGTCGGCACCGGCGGTGACGGCACCAACAGCATCAATATTTCCACCGCCAGCGCCTTTGTCGCAGCGGCCTGCGGCGCCCGGGTGGCCAAACACGGCAACCGCAGCGTCTCCAGCCGTTCTGGATCTTCCGACCTGCTGGCGGCCTTCGGCATCCGTCTGGATCTGCCAGCCGAACAGGCGCGTCAGGCGCTGGACGATTTGGGCGTCTGTTTTCTGTTCGCCCCGCAGTACCACACAGGGTTCCGCCATGCGATGCCGGTACGTCAGCAGTTGAAAACCCGCACGGTGTTCAACGTGCTGGGGCCGCTGATTAACCCGGCGAGACCGCCGCTGGCGCTGATTGGCGTTTACAGCCCCGAACTGGTGCTGCCGATCGCCGAAACGTTGCGGGTGCTGGGCTATCAGCGCGCCGCCGTGGTACACGGCGGCGGCATGGACGAGGTGGCGATCCACACCAGCACGCAGGTGGCGGAGCTGAACAACGGCGACATCACCACCTATACCCTGACGCCGGAATCATTCGGCCTGCCGAGCTACCCGCTGGAGGCGCTGCTGGGTGGGACGCCGGAAGAAAACCGTGACATTCTTGCGCGGTTGTTACAAGGTAAAGGTGAGCCTGCTCACGCCGCAGCAGTGGCGGCTAACGTCGCGTTACTGCTGAAATTATTCGGACAGGAAGACCTGCGCCAAAACGCGCAGCAGGCATTAGCGATGATTGACAGCGGCCAAGCCTATGAGCGAGTAACCGCGTTGGCAGCAAGAGGATAAATGATGCAGGAAACCGTGCTCAACAAGATTGTTCGTGATAAAGCGCTCTGGGTCGCAGCACGACAGCAACAACAGCCGCTGGCCAGCTTTCAGAACGAACTGGTCCCCAGCGAACGCAGTTTTTACCATGCCCTGCAGGGCGCCAGAACGGCGTTTATTCTCGAATGTAAGAAAGCCTCGCCTTCCAAGGGGCTGATTCGGGAAGATTTCAATCCGGCGGAGATTGCCGGCGTCTATAAAGAGTACGCCTCAGCGATTTCCGTGCTGACCGATGAAAAGTATTTCCAGGGCAGTTTTGACTTCCTGCCGCTGGTCAGTAACGCCGTCAGCCAGCCGGTGCTGTGTAAAGACTTTATCATCGACCCTTACCAGATTTACCTGGCGCGCCACTATCAGGCCGACGCCGTTCTGCTGATGCTGTCGGTGCTCAGCGACGAGCAGTACCGACAGCTGGCGGCGGTCGCGCACAGCCTGAAGATGGGCGTACTGACCGAAGTCATCAGCGAAGAAGAGCTGCAGCGGGCAGTTACGCTCGGCGCCAAAGTCGTCGGTATCAATAACCGCGACCTGCGCGATTTGAGCATCGACCTGAACCGCACCCGCACGCTGGCGCCGCAGGTGCCGCACGGCGTCACGGTGATCAGCGAATCCGGCATCAATAACTACGCGCAGATCCGCGAGCTCAGCCGCTTTGCCAACGGTTTCCTGATCGGCAGCGCGCTGATGTCGGAGCCGGATCTGCGTGCGGCAGTGCGTCGCGTGATCCTCGGCGACAATAAAGTCTGCGGCCTGACCCGGCCGCAGGACGCGGCGGCGGCGTATCAGGCCGGCGCCAACTATGGCGGGCTGATTTTTGTCGGCCGTTCACCGCGCTATGTGGATATCAGCCGCGCACGCGAAGTGATCGCCGGCGCGCCGCTGAAGTACGTCGGCGTGTTCTGCGACGCGCAGGTCGACACCGTGGCGCAAACCGTTGAGCGTCTGGGCCTGCGCGCCGTACAGCTGCACGGCGCCGAAGACCAGGATTATATCAGCGCCCTGCGCGCCCGCCTGCCCGCCGACTGCCAGATCTGGAAGGCCCTGAGCGTTAAAACGCAGGTGCCGGCGCGCGATCTGCAGCACGTCGACCGCTATCTGTTGGATAACGGCGCCGGCGGCACCGGACAGCGCTTCGACTGGAGCGTATTGCACGCCGAGCCGCTGGATAACGTGCTGCTGGCCGGCGGCCTGAGCGCCGATAACTGTATTGAGGCCGCACAGCTCGGCTGCGCCGGTCTGGATTTCAATTCCGGGGTGGAAAGCGAGCCCGGCATTAAAGACGCGCAGCGTCTGAGCGCCGTCTTCCAGACGCTGCGCGCTTACTGAACGGCAGACATTTTTAACGAATTAACGCATAGGACGGGAACCTCGATGACGCTGCTTAACCCTTATTTTGGTGAATTTGGCGGAATGTACGTGCCGCAAATTCTGATGCCGGCTTTGATCCAACTGGAAGAAGCCTTTGTCAGCGCCCAGCGCGATCCAGAGTTTCAGGCCGAGTTTATCGACCTGCTGAAAAACTACGCCGGGCGCCCTACCGCGCTGACGCTGTGTAAAAACCTGACCGCCGGCACCAACACCAAACTGTATCTGAAACGTGAAGACCTGCTGCACGGCGGCGCCCACAAAACCAACCAGGTTCTGGGACAGGCGCTGCTGGCGAAACGCATGGGCAAAACTGAAATTATCGCCGAGACCGGCGCCGGCCAGCACGGCGTGGCGTCGGCGCTGGCCAGCGCGCTGCTGGGGCTGAAGTGCCGCGTCTATATGGGTGCCAAAGACGTTGAGCGCCAGTCGCCGAACGTATTCCGCATGCGGCTAATGGGCGCCGAGGTGATCCCGGTGCACAGCGGCTCCGCCACGCTGAAAGATGCCTGTAACGAAGCGCTACGCGACTGGTCCGCCAGCTATGACAAGGCGCACTATATGTTAGGCACCGCCGCCGGCCCGCATCCCTATCCGACCATCGTCCGCGAATTCCAGCGCATGATCGGCGAAGAGACCAAGGCCCAGATGCAAGAACGCGAAGGCCGCCTGCCGGATGCGGTATTGGCCTGTGTGGGGGGCGGCTCCAACGCCATCGGCATGTTCGCCGATTTTATCGATGAGACCAGTGTTAAACTTATCGGCGTCGAGCCTGCCGGGCTGGGCATCGAAACCGGCCAGCACGGCGCGCCGCTGAAACACGGCCACGTCGGCATCTACTTTGGCATGAAGTCGCCGATGATGCAGACCGCGGAAGGCCAGATCGAAGAATCCTACTCGATCTCCGCCGGTCTGGATTTCCCGTCCGTCGGGCCGCAGCACGCCCATCTGAACAGCATCGGCCGGGCGGATTATGTCTCCGTCACCGATGACGAAGCGTTGGAGGCCTTCAAGGCGCTCTCGCGTCACGAAGGCATTATTCCGGCGCTGGAGTCCTCCCATGCGCTGGCGCACGCCCTGAAAATGATCCGTGAAACGCCGCAGAAAGAGCAGATTCTGGTGGTGAACCTGTCCGGCCGCGGAGATAAAGACATATTTACCGTTCACGATATTCTGAAAGCACGGGGAGAAATGTGATGGAACGTTATCAGCAACTGTTCAAGCGCCTGGCGAGCCGGCAGGAAGGCGCCTTCGTGCCGTTCGTCACGCTGGGCGACCCTAACCCGACGCTGTCGCTGCAGATTATCGATACGCTGATTGAGAACGGCGCGGACGCACTGGAGCTGGGCATCCCCTTCTCCGATCCGCTGGCGGACGGTCCTACCATTCAAAACGCCACGCTGCGCGCCTTCGCCGCCGGCGTAACGCCGAGCCAGTGCTTTGAAATGCTGGCGGCCATCCGTCAGAAGCATCCCGATATTCCTATCGGCCTGCTGATGTATGCCAACCTGGTGTTCCATAAAGGCATCGATAATTTTTATCAGCGCTGTGCCGACGTCGGTGTGGATTCGGTGCTGGTCGCCGACGTGCCCTTTGAAGAATCCGCGCCGTTCCGCGCCGCCGCGCTGCGTCACGATATCGCGCCGATCTTCATTTGTCCGCCGAATGCCAATGACGATCTGCTGCGCGAGATTTCGTCTCACGGGCGCGGTTATACTTACCTGCTGTCCCGCGCCGGGGTCACCGGCACCGAAAGCCGCGCGCAGCAGCCGCTGAACCACTTGATCAATACGCTCCGTGAATATCATGCCGCGCCTGCGCTACAGGGGTTTGGTATTTCAGAGCCGTCTCAGGTGCGTGAGGCCTTGCAGGCCGGTGCTGCCGGCGCGATTTCCGGCTCCGCCATCGTGAAAATCATTGAGCAGTACCAGCAACAGCCGGCAGAGATGCTCGCCAAGCTGGGCAAATTCGTCAGTGAGATGAAGGACGCCACCCGCGGCTGAACCTTGCTTTACCGGGTGCGCCCCACGCACCCGGCTTTAAGAATAACCTCATCATATTTCCCAATATCCGATTGACTAATCTGTCCTTTGTTTCACACTAATGATGGCTGCGGCAATCCGTACGCCAACGTAGTCTGTCGTTAAAAAAATAACATGGCATGGAGAGTAACTATGAAGCTATTTAAAACCCTTGCGGCACTGTGTATGGCCGGTGTGATGGCGCTGGCGGTAACGGCCTGCGCGCCGACGGCGAAATCAGAGGGAACTGGCGGCTATATTGACGACACAGTAATCACCACCAAGGTGAAATCGGCGCTGCTGGCGGATAAAAACATCAAATCGCGGGAGATCAGCGTCGAAACCTTTAAAGGGCGCGTGCAGCTAAGCGGTTTTGTCAGCACCAGCGCAGACGCCAACCGTGCGGTGCAGGTTACCCGCGGCGTCGCCGGCGTGAAGTCGGTAGAAAACGTGATGCAATTGAAGTAAAACCCAAGGAGGCGCCGCAAGGCGCCTCCCCGTGAAACACGCGCTGCTTAGAAACGGTAGCCGGCACCAAACATGAATACCCACGGATCCAGGCGCGTATCAATGCTGTGATGGCCGCCGGACGCATCGTCAAAGCGGGCTTTGGTTTCGATGTTCATCCACCACACTGACATGTTCAGCATCCAGTGCTCATCCAGGTTATAGTCCAGGCCAGCCTGCGCCGCAACGCCCCAGGAGTCTTTCAGGCTCAGGTTGCTCAGACCGGTGTCCTTGCCTTTCTGATTGAATTTTTCATCAAAGAAGGTGGTGTAGTTGACGCCCACGCCCAGATAAGGACGCAGCTTATCCTGACGGTCGCCAAAGTAATATTGCGCCATCAGCGTCGGCGGCAGGTGGTGCACGGTAGCGATATCGCCGCTGACCGCCTGGCCGCTGAGCGACACTTTATGGCGGAACGGGGTTGCCGCCAGCAATTCAACGCCGATGTTGTCCGTTACCATATAGCCGAAAGTCAGCCCAAGCTGGGTATTGTTACTGGCGTCGAATGAGCCCTGACCCAGCACGTCATCCGAACCGGTGGTCGGACGCACCGTCGCCGCGCCAGCGCGCAGCAGGAAATCCCCGGCCTGATGCGCATTTGCCGCCATTGGCACCATTGGCGCGACCATCGCCGCCAATACCGCTAAAGTAGTCTTCTTCATCATCATCCATTCCATATGTGTGGTTTCTAGCCCTGCCGAATATACCTATTACAAGGTATTTTTGATCGCATAGAGATCACATCTTATGTGTAAAACTATTAATTCGCACAAAAATCAGGGTTACCTAAGCGATTAATAAATCAAGAATTGATCTAAATCAAAAAAGGTCATTTGTTGTGAAAATGTAAACAAGTGAAATATCAGTTGCAGAAATGCGCGGCGCTGAGTAATTTTTTCGCTCCGTGTTGGTTTTGGTTGGTGACCGTTAGGAGATGGTGGCAATCAAGATGAGCGAAATTCTCAATCCCTGTGTTAGCTGTGGCGCGTGCTGCGCCTATTTTCGAGTGTCATTCTATTGGGCTGAAGGCGATGACGGCGGCGGCGTGGTGCCAAGCGCGCTCACCGAGCCGTTAACCCCGTTCCTGCGCTGTATGCAGGGAACCAACAGCAGGTCTCCGCGCTGCACCGCGCTCGACGGTGAAATCGGCCAGGCCGTATCCTGTTCTATTTACCTTAACCGGCCGACGCCGTGCCGCGAATTTGACGCCTCGGGCGAAAACGGGCTGCGCAATGAAGCCTGCGATCGCGCACGCGAACGCTACGGCCTGCCGCCGCTGCCCGTTCCTCAGCCGCTGGCGCTGCCGGAAACGATAATCGCTGAAGAAATCAGCGCCATAGCGCTTGCGGGGTGCCACAGCGAGCCGGAACAAGGTACAATCCACCACTGATTATCTCTGTTCCCGACGCCAAGGAGTCTGCATGTCCATCACGGCTAACACTGTGTACCGTGACAGTTTTAACTTTTTCCGCAACCAGCTGGCTACGATTCTGCTGCTGGCGCTGCTGACCGCGTTTATTTCGATACTGCTCGATCAGGCATTCCAGCCCGACGCCGAACAGCTCAAGATACTGGACGCCGCGTTTAATGAGCTATCTACATCCACCGGGATGGGGCTGCAGGAGTTTGTGGCGCAGATGACCCCGGAACAGCAAATGGTGATGCTGAAAAAATCAGCCGCGGCCACCTTTGCCGCGCTGGTGGGGAATTTACTGTTGGTCGGCGGTATGCTGACGCTGATCCGTCTGGTTTCTCAGGGGCAGCCGGTCAGCGCGCTGCGTGCGATCGGCGCTTCCGCGCCGGAGTTGCCGCGCCTGCTGCTGCTGCTGTTTATCTGCACCTTGCTGATTCAGCTCGGCCTGACGCTGTTTGTCGTGCCCGGGGTGATTATCGCCGTCGCATTTTCGCTGGCGCCGGTGATTTGCTCTGCAGATAAGCAAGGCGTGTTCGCGTCGCTGCGGCAGAGCGCCAAGCTGGCCTTTGCCAACGCCCGGCTGATTGTACCGGCCATGATGCTGTGGCTGGCGGCCAAGCTGCTGGTGCTGCTGCTGGTCAGCCACCTGTCGGCGCTGGCGCCAAGCGTTGCCGGCGTGGTGCTGACCGCGCTGAGCAATCTGGTGACCGCGCTGCTGCTGGTATATCTGTTCCGTCTGTATATGCTGCTGCGCAACTGATTACGGCCGTGGAACGCTTTAAGGGCACGCTTCGGCGTGCCCTTTTATTTTCACCGTCGCGCACGGCGTCCCATAAAGTGACAATGTCACTATAATCCTCCCCTCCACAACCCTGCCTCCTCCGACGTTCTGATGCCAACCACTTTCCATGGTAAATTATCAACGGACGCTATTGCGCCAGGTAGACAGCCGCGGGCGGGATGCCCTTTGGTAATTTTATGCAAATTCTTGCCCGGAAAGCGGAAATCCGCGGACAAAACGCCGATAATCAGCGCCCTCCGGCGGTACACAGATCCGGCCGAATCCGGTATAGTCGGCCGACGAACAGATGATGGATTGATTTATGAAGCAGTTTCTTGATTTTCTCCCGTTAATTGTCTTTTTTGCGTTTTATAAGCTTTACGATATTTACGTCGCTTCCGGCGCGCTTATCGTGGCGACCGCACTGGCGTTGGTGTTCACCTGGGTGAAATACCGCAAGGTAGAAAAAATGACGCTGATCACTTTCCTGATGGTGGCGGTATTTGGCACGCTGACGCTGGTGTTCCACAGCGATCTGTTTATCAAATGGAAAGTCACGGTGATTTATACGCTGTTCGCCATCGCGCTGCTGGTCAGCCAACTGATGCTGAAAAAACCGCTGATCCAGCGGATGCTGGGCAAAGAGCTGACGCTGCCGGACCGTATCTGGAGCAACCTCAATCTGGCCTGGGCGCTGTTCTTCCTCGCCTGCGGGCTGGCCAATATCTATGTGGCCTTCTGGATGCCGCAGAGCGTGTGGGTCAACTTTAAAGTATTCGGCCTAACCGCGCTGACGTTGGTGTTTACCCTGCTGAGCGGCGTCTATATTTATAAGCATATGCCGGAAGAACAGAAAAAATAGTTACAAAATTGTTAATGCCCGCGGCGGCAACTGCGGGCAATATAATGTGATCCACTTCTCAAAAAAATAAACGACTATGACACAACAACGACCTTTACCCAGCGGGGAGCTGGTGCTCCGCACGCTGGCCATGCCGGCGGATACTAACGCCAACGGCGATATTTTTGGCGGCTGGCTGATGTCGCAAATGGATATCGGCGGTGCGATTCAGGCCAAAGAGATCGCCGAAGGACGCGTTGTTACGGTGCGCGTCGACGGCATGACGTTCCTTAAACCGGTCGCCGTCGGCGATGTGGTGTGCTGCTATGCCCACTGTATCCGCACCGGCCGCAGCTCGATTACCATCAATGTTGAAGTGTGGGTGAAGAAGGTGTCCACCTCGCCGATTGGCCAACGCTATCGCGCGACCGAAGCGCTGTTTACCTATGTGGCGGTGGACGACGAAGGCAACCCGCGCGCGCTGCCGGACGGCAAGATGAACTTCCGCGTCGGCTTTGAAGAGTAAGCCGCAACAAACGCAAAAATAACAAGGGTCGCTAACTAGCGACCCTTTTTCTTTAGCTGTTTGCCGGCATTAATTCAGCGAGGCGGTGCCGTCCAGTTTGAACTGAATATTGACGATGCGGTCTTTCGCTGCTTTCGGTTCATAACGCCATTTACGCATCGCCTGTTTCACCTCACGCTCGAACATATTGCGCGGCTGGGCCGACAAAATGCGTACGTTGCTGATGCGGCCATCGCTGTCGACGTCGAACTGTACCCGCACTCTGCCCTCAATCTGCAGCGCCTGTGCACGCGGCGGGTATGATGGCGCCACGCGGCTCAGCGGCTTCGGCCCGGTATCGGTTGAACGCCCCTGCACCGGCGCTGCCGGCGCCTGCTTCACCGGCGCTTTATCGACCGGTTTGGCCGGCGCATCATTTTCAAACGGCGAAGGCTGACGCGGCTCGGCTTTCTTCGGCTCGCGTTTTACCGTTTTTTCCACCTTCGGCTTCGGTTTTGGCTTAGGCTTTGGTTTCGGCTTCACCGGTTCCGGCTTGGGAATCGCTTTCGGCACCGGCGGCGGCTCCGGGATCGGTTCAGGTTCCGGCTCTGGTTCTACCTGCGGCTCAGGCTCCGGCTCGGCAGGCGCCGGCGGCGGCGGTTCCGCCAGCGCGGCGGTATTGACCATCATGACGCTGATCGGCGCATCCTCTGGCTTGGGCGGCATCATCACCTCCTTGACGGAGGCATAGAGTAAAGCGGCCACCAGGGCGCTGTGTAAGCCAACGGAGAGGACAATCGGCACTGACAAACGGCGAATTGGGAACATCTTTTTTAGCAGCATAATGGTTCAGTTTCCTCTGGTTCGCCAAGTTTAAATGCAAATAGCAATCATATTCAATAACGAACGGCAAACTATCGCTGTAATCGGCATGATTCGTCACTTCCGCCGCCAAAAACGCAAAATGGTTAACTGACCGTTAGCCTTTATACGCCGCTGCTACACGTTTTTTTAACCTGTGTTTCTCCCGCCGGGCACAAAAAAACCGCATCAAGCCTGCGTATAAATGACGCAGGATGTAAAACCAATAAATTAACAGCTGCAGGAAATATGACGTTGTGGAGGGAACTGCAGATACCGTTGGTGTACGTCATTCGTGATGCGCGCCAAGTCGCAACGCATCACGAATCCGCGAACAGATAGGCCAGGTCAGCCGACCGTTTCATCTGGCGGCGAGAACCTGGCCGCCGCGCTCAACACCGCCAGTACCGAAGCAGTGACGATGTTCGCGTGTTGACCCACGCCAAAACGTGAGCCGGGCACGCCGGGCATGGCAGCCTCCACAATGGCCAGCGCCGCCGCACCGGAACCCGCGCCCAGGCAGCGCTCCTCATAGCTATCGATGCGTAACGATTGGCCTAACGCCGCTACCGTCGCGGCAATCGGGCCGTTGCCTGTCCCCTCGACCGTCTTGATATTGCCCTCCGCATCCGCCATTTCCAACGCGATACCTTGCCCGTCCGCGTGCTCGAACAGGCGATGCCCGCGATAAATGAAACGGGTCTGTTCCCATGTCGGGGCAAGATAAGTGCGTTCGAACACCGCCCATATTTGCTCGCTGGTCAGTTCCGTTTCGCTGCCGTCGGCCAGTGCCTGAACGATGGCGCTGAACTCCACCTGCATGCGGCGCGGCATGGTGATGCCGTGATCGCGTTGCAGCAAAAATGCGATACCGCCCTTTCCCGACTGGCTATTGACGCGCACGATGCTGTCGTAGGTTCGGCCCAGGTCTTTGGGGTCAATGGGCAAATAAGGCACACGCCAAATCGCATCACCCTTTTGCGCGTTCAGACCCTTGGCGATGGCATCCTGGTGCGAGCCGGAGAACGCCGTGAATACCAGGTCGCCCACATACGGATGTCGCGGGTGAATGGGCAGCGCGGTACACTCCTCGGCCACGCGGGCAATCGCCGCAATGTCGGAAAAATCTAACCCAGGCGCGATGCCTTGCGTATACAGGTTCAGCGCCAGCGTCACCACATCGAGGTTGCCACTGCGTTCGCCATTGCCAAACAGGCAGCCTTCGACCCGTTGCGCACCGGCCAGCATGGCTTGTTCGGCGCAGGCCACGCCCGTCCCCCGGTCATTATGCGGATGCACGGACAGCACAATGTGCTCGCGCCGTTCCAACCGCCGATCCATCCATTCAATCTGGTCGGCGAAGACGTTGGGCGTAGAGACTTCTACCGTGGTTGGCAGGTTGATGATCATCGCGCGCTGCGGCCCGGCATCCCAGGCACGAATAGCGGCGTTGCAGACGGCCAGTGAAACATCCAGCTCGGCCATGCAGAAAGTTTCAGGCGAGTATTGCAAGACCCATTCGGTTTCCGGATGGGCATCCGTCAGTTGCCTGAACAGCGTAATGTGGCGTTCTACCATTTCGATAATCTGCGGTACGCCCATGCCGAACACCATCTCGCGCCATGCGGGTGCGATGGCGTTGTAGAAATGCACGATCACGCGCCGCGCGCCTGCCACACTGCGCACCGTCTCGGCGATCAGATCATCCCGCAGTTGCGTCATGACCATCGGGGTGACGTCATCGGGGATCTGCCCTGCGTCAATAAGGTGGCGAACAATGTCAAAATCAGTGCGCGATGCGGCGGGAAAACCGACTTCAATTTCTTTGAAACCGATGCGCACCAATTTGTGGAACAAGCGCAGCTTGCGTTCGCGATTCATCGGCTCAAACAACGCCTGATTGCCGTCGCGCAAATCGGTGGACAGCCAGATCGGGGCCTGCGTCAGGGTACGTGATGGCCATTGACGCTCGGCAAGAACGACCGGTGAGATGGGACGGTATTTTTGGGAAGGATCGGTCAGCATAAAAACACTCCAGGGGAATCGTTGACACCCGATTCCCCTGGCTCGGAACAAGCTGACTATGGTCGGGGTCAGGGGGAATCAGGATGGGTCATGGCGCGAACGGGCGCGCGCAGACCCCGACCGGGAGCCAGTGTTAGTAGCCGTTGCAAAAGCCCAAGTGCGTGCATGAGTAAATAGTCCCGGTAGATTGCCTGCCTTCGATATTAGGCTTGCGCACCTCGGCCATCTACATAAAAATAGACATATTCTTTATTTATTTGGACAAACTGCAGCGATATGGGTTTTTCCTCTCCTGAAGACGGTGGTCACGCGCTCGACCTGAGCACCAAAGATACCTGCGGCCTGCCGGTATTTGGCGTAGCCGTGCGCTACCCTGCGGGCCATATCGTACCCTTGCATAAACATGCGTATGGTCATCTGATATATGCCAATCACGGTCTGTTACGTGTGGAAGCTGAAAGCGGGCAATGGCTGGTGCCGCCTACGGCGGCGGTCTGGCTGCGCTCTGGCGTGGCGCACCGTCTGGTTGCCCCCGTGGCGCTGCAAGCATGCGGCCTGTTCGTGCGCGAAGATGTCTGCCCCCGCCTGCCGGAGCGCGATTGCGTCGTCCATGTCTCCGGCCTGCTGCGCGAGTTGATCATGGCGCTGGCCCAGGCCGACCACCAGATCATACCGTCGAAACGTATACATTTGCTCGGTGAGCTTTTGGTTGAAGAACTACATACCCAGCCGGCGCTGCCGCTTCATCTGCCGTGGCCAACGGGCGATGCCGGCAACCCGGTGCAGCATGTATGCCAGGCGCTACTGGATAACCCAGGCGATAGCGCCACCGCCGTCGAGTGGGCAAACAGGCTGGCAATGGGCGACAAAACGTTCCACCGGCGTTTTCTTCAATCAACCGGTATGACCTTCGGCAAATGGCGTCAGCAACTGCGGTTGATGTCGTCGTTAACGCTATTGATGCAGGGAATACCGATCACGCAGGTGGCGCTGGCGAGTGGTTACGATAGCCACAGCGCCTACAGCACGGCATTCAGTAAGCAATTCGGCCGGCCGCCTTCGGTATTTGCTGCGAATCTATAATTCGCCATTCCCCGCCTCGTTCAGCCTGACAGAGCAGGATTATTCCTCGTCATCACCATAATACAGTACGCCCAACTTGATTAACGGGCGTCCCTGCGCTTTGCGGTGCAGGTTGGTATCGCGCAGCGAATAGACGCAGCCGCAATATTCCTGCTGATAAAAACGTTCGCGTTTGCTGATGTCGATCATGCGCGACGCGCCGCCCTTCTTGCGCCAGTTATAATCCCAATACGTCAGTTCAGGATATTTCTGCGCCGCGCGAATGCCGCAGTCGGTGATTTGCTGCATATTTTTCCAGCGCGAAATACCCAGTGAACTGGAGATCACGTCATAGCCATGCTCATAGGCGTACAGCGCCGTACGTTCGAAGCGCATATCGAAACACATGGTGCAGCGGATACCGCGTTCCGGCTCGTGCTCCATCCCTTTGGCGCGCGCGAACCAATTATCGGTATCGTAGTCAGCATCAATGATCGGCACCCCATGTTTCTCCGCAAAACGAATATTTTCCTCTTTGCGCAGCAGGTACTCTTTTTGCGGATGAATATTGGGGTTATAGAAGAAGATGGCATAATCGATACCGGACGCCTGAATCGCCTCCATCACCTCGCCTGAACAGGGTGCGCAACACGAGTGCAGCAGCAGTTTGCTTTTCCCCGCCGGCAGATTGAGTTTTTCCCGCACAAATTCCGTCATACTTTCACCTTAATTCTTCTCTCGTCCCGATGCGGGCCGCACTATACGAATAAAAACTAGCGCCTTCAAGGCATTAACGCCAGTCTCCGCAAAAATCATTTCTTTGCCGATGCTTTTAGGCTACTTTGGTTTACCCCTGATATAACGATGATTTTAAAGGTGAAACATGCTGTATCTGATCTATGCGCAAGACCTGCCCGGCACGCTGGAAAACCGTCTGGCGGTGCGCCCGGCGCACCTCGCCCGCCTGCAGGCGCTGCGCGATGAGGGCCGTCTGGTGGTGGCCGGGCCGAACCCCGCCATCGACAGTAACGATCCCGGCAGCGCCGGCTTTACCGGTTCGACGGTGATCGCCGAGTTTGAGTCGCTGAGCGATGCGCAGCAGTGGGCGCAGCAGGATCCCTACGTTGCCGCCGGCGTGTACGGCGACGTGGTGGTCAAACCCTTCAAACAGGTATTTTAGGCAAAAAAAAGCCAGCGCGGAGTCGCTGGCCAAGTGGGTTCTTCGAGGGAATATGTTGTGGTGTAAACATACTCCGCCGCGCCGGGCATCGCCATCTATCGGTGCGATAGGCGATGCCGCCGCGTTATGACGCCGACTGCGTATCCAGAATATAGCGCTGCATATCGGCAAACATGGATTCCCACTCCTGTTCCGAGATATCCATCAAACCAAAGTAACGCAGCATAAAGGCACCTTCAGTGGCCAGGAACGCCAGCCGGGCGCGTTTATCCTCTTCGCAGGCCAGATCGAGGCCGTCAATCCGCTCGCGGTACCACTCCCGACTGCTCTGCAGATGTTCCGGCGTTTGTATCAGGGTCGCCATCAGGCCTGCCGCCTTGGCGCTGGAGGTGTGATCGGAGTTGCAGGTCGCCAGCATATGCGCCCGCACCCTGGTCAACGGTGCAGGGTCGTCGCCAGCAATCTGGTCGAAAACGTTATCATACGCCTTGCCCCAGCGGTCAAACATGGCGTCAATCAGCGCATCCTTACTGCCGAAACAGTACTGTACGCCGCCCTTCGAAATCCCCATTGCCTTCGCCACAGAATCAATCGTCAGGCCGGATGCCCCTTGCGTTGCAATGATTTCTTCCGCCGCATCCAACACTCGATCGCGATCGATACTTCGCTGTCGCCCCATTGCATTCCCCTTTTCAATACGAACGTATGGATTTATAGTATGCGCGTTAACCCCACCAAAACTTGGGGATAGGTTACGGCGGCGTTTCGCCGCCCCGTTTCTATTTAGGATGTCATTATGCACGCAAATAACCGCTGGTTGATCCTGGCAATGATCTCCAGCGCGCTTTTTTTAATTATCATTGATATGACCGTGCTGTACACCGCGCTGCCGCGGCTGACGACGGCGTTGGAAGCCAGCGCATCGGAAAAATTATGGATCGTTAACGCCTATCCGCTGGTGGTCGCCGGTCTGCTCCCGGGCGCCGGCATGCTCAGCGACCGTATCGGCCACAAAAAAATGTTTATCGCCGGTCTGCCGATGTTTGCCGTCGCCTCGCTGTGCGCCGCCTTTGCCCCCAGCGCCGCAATGCTGATTGCCGCCCGCGCCTTTTTGGCCGTCGGTGCCGCCATGATGATGCCAGCGACGCTTTCTATCGTACGCCACGTATTTACCGAGCCAAGCGAACGGGCGCTGGCGATCGGCATCTGGTCGGCGGTCGCCTCCGGCGGCGCGGCGGTCGGGCCGGTAGTCGGCGGCATCTTGCTGGAATACTTCTGGTGGGGATCGGTATTTCTGATCAACGTTCCGGTGGTATTGGTCGTGCTGCCGCTGGCCTGGCGGCTGATTCCCCAGTGCGGCGGCAACAGCCAGCGTCCCTTTGACATGGCGGGTTCGCTGCAGATTATGGTGGGGCTGGTCAGCAGCATTTATGCGTTAAAAGAACTGAGCAAGACCCAGCCGTCACTGCCGATTCTGGCGCTTTCCGCTACGTTGGGGCTGCTGTTTTTAATCCTGTTCGCGCGTCGGCAGCGTCGGGCGGCATCGCCGATGATTGATTTCTCGCTGTTCAGCAACCGGCTGTTCGCCAGCGGCGTCACCGTGGCGGTGATCTCGATGATCGCGCTGGTGGGCATTGAGCTGGTATTGAGCCAGCGCCTGCAACTGGTCAGCGGCCTGACGCCGCTGCAGGCCGGGCTGTTTATCCTGCCGATTCCGCTGGCTTCCGCCCTTTCCGGCCCGCTGGCGGGGCTGCTGCTGCCGCGCTGGGGAGAGCGGCCTCTGATACTGGGCGGTCTGCTGCTGACCACGCTGGCCATCGCCGGACTGATTGGGTGTTATCACGGTGCGCCGCTATGGCAACTGGCGCTGCTATTTGCCGCCGGCTTTGGTCTGGGTGCCGCCATCACCGCCGCATCCACCGCCATTATGCTCAATGCGCCGGAAGAAAAGTCCGGTATGGCGGCGTCGATTGAAGATGTGGCCTATGAGTTGGGCAGCGTTTTGGGCATCACGCTGCTGGGTGGCCTGATGACCGTGGTTTACAGTTACAGCCTGCTCCTGCCTGCCGATCTACCGGTGACGCAGTTGGCCTATGACAGCCTGGATGAGGCGTTACGCCAGGCCGGTGAACTGAGTGCGGATCAGGGAGCGACGCTGATTAAACTGGCGCGCGCCTCCTTTGACCAGGCCTTTATCGCCGTGCTGGCCGCCGCTGCCGCCCTGATGGCCATCGGCGCCGCTGTGCTTTCCCGCGCGATGAAAAAGTAACGCCCCAACGAAAAACAGTCCCGTCAGGGACTGTTTTTATCGCTCTCGCCGTCGCTTCACCATTCGCAAGACACAGTAAACAGCAAGGCTCGCCGGTGCTGATTATCCAGGAGCCGCCGCACCTGCATAATATGCCGATACCCTCTCGACTGGCGTTCCAGCCAACGGTGCCTGCGCCGCTGATTCTGTCGCATCATCCGCCAACGGGCCACTTCATTTCTACTGCGTCTCATAATTTTACCACTTATACGTCATTGCCAAACGCGGGGCATTATATACCTTTCGCCCCCCCGGCTGCACCCCGTCTGGCCGGCAGTGATGCAATGAAACAGTAATAAACGGCGCGTTATGCCAAATAAAAAGTTATTTCCACGCTGTACATCCCGTTTCTCTTCGACACATTTATGTCACTTAAGATCCGGGAAAAGGTTTCCCCTTTGATGATCTGTGCGTACACTCATCGTTGGTGGTTTGCGAACGGGATTTTTCGCCTTTATGACAACATTTTATACCGTAATCAGTTGGCTGCTGGTGTTCGGCTACTGGCTACTTATCGCCGGTGTTACCCTGCGTATTTTGATGAAACGTCGCGCCGTGCCTTCGGCTATGGCCTGGCTGTTGATTATCTACATTCTGCCGCTGGTCGGCATCGTCGCCTATTTATCCTTTGGCGAGCTGCATTTGGGGAAACGTCGCGCCGAGCGCGCCAAGGCCATGTGGCCTTCCACCGCGCGCTGGCTGAATGAGCTGAAGGAAAGCCGTCGTATTTTCGCCACGCAATACAGTGAAGTGGCGCGGCCGCTGTTTCAGCTCTGCCACCGGCGTCAGGGCATCGACGGCGTCAAAGGCAACCAGCTGCAGCTGCTGACCACCACCGACGCCACGCTGAAGGCGATGATTCGCGATATTGAGCTGGCGCGCCACAATATCGAGATGGTGTTCTATATCTGGCAGCCCGGCGGGCTGGCCGATCAGGTTGCCGAGTCGCTGATGGCCGCCGCGCGCCGCGGCGTCCACTGCCGGGTGATGCTCGACTCCGCCGGCAGCCTGCAGTTCTTCCGCAGCCCTTATCCGAACATGATGCGCAACGCCGGCATCGAAGTGGTCGAAGCGCTGAAGGTGAATCTGTTCCGCGTATTCCTGCGTCGCATGGACCTGCGCCAGCACCGTAAGGTGGTGCTGATCGACAATTACATCGCCTATACCGGCAGCATGAATATGGTAGACCCGCGCTATTTCAAGCAGGACGCCGGCGTCGGTCAGTGGATCGATCTGATGGCGCGTATGGAAGGCCCGGTTGCCACAACAATGGGGATTGTGTACGCCTGCGACTGGGAGATTGAAACCGGCAAGCGGATATTACCGCCACCGCCGGATATGAATATTATGCCGTTCGAGCAGGAAAGCGGCCATACCATTCAGGTGATAGCCTCCGGCCCCGGCTTCCCGGAGGAGATGATCCACCAGGCGCTGCTGACGGCGGTCTATTCTGCGCGCGAGCAGCTGATTATGACCACCCCCTACTTCGTGCCGAGCGACGACCTGCTGCATGCCATCTGCACCGCCGCGTTGCGCGGCGTTGAGGTCAGCATTATCGTACCGCGCGATAACGACTCGATGATGGTGCGCTGGGCCAGCCGGGCCTTCTTCTCCGAGCTGCTGGAGGCCGGGGTGAAAATTTACCAGTTCGAAGGCGGCCTGCTGCATACCAAGAGCGTGCTGGTCGACGGCCAGCTGAGCCTGGTGGGCACCGTGAATCTGGATATGCGCAGCCTGTGGCTGAATTTTGAAATCACGCTGGTGATCGATGATGACGGTTTCGGCAGCGATCTGGCCTGCGTTCAGGACGATTATATCGCCCGCTCCAGACTGCTGGAGTCCAAAGAGTGGCTGAAACGGCCATTCTGGCACCGTATCCTTGAGCGCGTATTTTACTTTTTCAGCCCGCTGCTGTAATTAGCGCCGGGCATGGTTTACTATTTGCCACATCATTTATGACTGGAATTTTTTATGGATTTGAATAACCGCCTTACCGAAGATGAAACGCTGGAACAGGCATACGATATCTTCCTCGAACTGGCCGGCGACAATCTGGATCCGGCGGATATTCTGCTGTTCAACCTGCAGTTTGAGGAGCGCGGCGGCGCCGAGCTGTACGATCCGTCGGAAGACTGGCATGAGCATGTCGATTACGACTTAAACCCGGACTTCTTTGCCGAAGTGGTGATTGGCCTGGCGGAAAGTGACGGCGAACCGATCAACGACGTGTTTGCCCGCGTGCTGATCTGCCGCGAGAAAGACCACAAGCTGTGCCATATTTTGTGGAAAGAGTAACCACAAGGTACTGATAAAAAAACCTGCCAAACGGCAGGTTTTTTTGTTTTTCCGCCGTTAGTTACAGCGGGTCCACCTTCAGGCAGGAGACCGCATGGCGGAAACTGCCCTCCAGCAGCGGACGCGTTTTGGCGCACTCCGGCCCGGCAATCGGGCAGCGCGTACGGAATACGCAGCCGGAAGGCGGATTAATCGGCGAAGGCAGCTCCCCTTCCAACAGCTGGATTTGCTTGTCCTGCTCTTTATCCGGATCGGGCACCGGCACCGCCGACATCAGCGCCTTGGTATAAGGATGCTGCGGGTTGTGATACACCTCGTCATAGGTGCCCAACTCCACCGCATGGCCGAGATACATCACCAGCACGCGGTCGGAGATATGCTTCACCACCGCCAGGTCGTGGGCGATAAAGATCAGCGACAGCCCCATCTCACGCTGCAGTTGCTGCAGCAGATTGACCACCTGCGCCTGAATGGAGACGTCCAGCGCCGATACCGGCTCATCGCAAATCACCAGCTTCGGCTCCAGAATCAGCGCGCGGGCGATGCCGATACGCTGACACTGGCCGCCGGAGAACTCGTGCGGATAACGGTTGACCAGGTTCGGCAGCAGGCCGACCTTCATCATCATCGCCTTGACCTTGTCCCGCACTTCCTGGCGCGGCATCTTCGGATAGTAGGTGCGCAGCGGCTCGGCGATGATGTCGCCGATGGTCATGCGCGGGTTCAGCGACGCCAGCGGGTCCTGGAAGATCATCTGGATATCGCTGCGCGCCTTGCGCCAGTCGGTGTCGCTCATGCCGAGCAGATCTTTGCCCAGCCAGGCCACCCTGCCGCTGGTGGCCTTGACCAGGCCGATAATCGCCCGGGCAAAGGTCGACTTGCCGCAGCCCGATTCCCCCACCACGCCCAGCGTCTCCCCTTCAAACAGGCGCAGCGTCACGCCGTCTACCGCTTTCAGCGTTTTCGATGGCTGCCAGAACCACTTTTTGTCATCATTAATATCAAAGTGCACCTTTAAATCGGCCACCTCGAGCAGAACGTTCTTTTCGGTTGCTGTCGTCATACCAAGGCCTCCACCGGCTTGAAACAGGCGCGCAGGCGCCCTTCACCAAACGGCTCCAACGCGGGAGCGCTCGCACACTGATCCATGGCATACGGGCAGCGCGGCTGGAACGGGCAGCCTTTCGGCAGCCGCAGCAGGTTCGGCGGATTGCCGGGGATGGTCAGCAGCGATTCCCCTTCGGCGTCAAGACGCGGCACCGCATTGAGCAGGCCAATCGAGTACGGATGGCTCGGCCGGTAGAACACGTCGCGGGCGCTGCCGTACTCCATGGTGCGCCCGGCATACATCACCAGCACCTTGTTGCAGATGCCGGCAACCACGCCCAGATCGTGGGTAATCATCACGATCGCGGTATTGAATTCGCGCTTCAGCTCGTTCAGCAAGGTCATAATCTGCGCCTGTACCGTCACATCCAGCGCGGTGGTCGGTTCATCGGCAATCAGCAGTTTCGGCCGGCACAGCAGCGCCATGGCGATCATCACCCGCTGACGCATCCCGCCGGAAAACTCATGCGGATACATGCGCATGCGCTTGCGCGCCTCCGGCATTTTAACCGCATCCAGCATCCGCACCGACTCTTCAAACGCCTGGCTTTTGCTCATGTTCTTATGCAGCATCAGCACTTCCATCAGTTGTTCGCCCACGCGCATATAAGGATTGAGCGACGTCATCGGATCCTGGAAGATCATCGAAATCTCTTCGGCGCGCAGTTTGTTGAGCTGCTTCTCCGGCAGGTTGAGAATTTCCCGGCCGTTAAAGCGTGCCGAGCCGCCGATACGGCCATTGGCCGCCAGCAGTCCCATCAGGGCGAACGCGGTTTGCGACTTGCCGGAACCGGATTCGCCGACAATGCCCAGCGTTTCACCGGCGCGCAGGTCGAAGTTGAGATCGTTAACCGCCGTCACGTCGCCGTCCGGCGTCGAAAACGTCACGCGCAGATCGCGCACGTCCAGCAGCGGCGCGCCGTCGGCCGCCTGTGCGGCCGCAGCTTGCGGATATTCAAGGGTAGTCATGATGGCGCTCCTTAACGATCTTTCGGGTCGAGGGCGTCACGCAGGCCATCGCCGATAAAGTTGAAACAAAACAGGGTGACCACCAGGAAACCGGCCGGGAACAGCAGCAGCCACGGTGAAACCTCCATCGAGTTGGCGCCGTCGCTGAGCAAGGCGCCCCAGCTGCTTAACGGCTCCTGCGTCCCTAACCCCAGGAAGCTGAGGAAAGACTCAAACAGGATCATGCTGGGCACCAGCAGCGAGGCATACACCACCACCACCCCCAGTACGTTCGGCACAATATGGCGCAGTACGATGTTGCGGGTGGAGACGCCGCACACCAGCGCCGCTTCGATAAACTCTTTACGCTTCAGGCTCAGCGTCTGGCCGCGTACGATACGCGCCATATCCAGCCACGACACCATGCCGATCGCCACGAAGATCAGAAAAATATTCTGACCAAAAAAGGTCACCAGCAGGATCACGAAGAACATAAACGGGAAGGAGTTGAGGATCTCCAGCAGGCGCATCATCACCGAGTCGACTTTGCCGCCCAGATAGCCGGACAGCGAGCCGTACAGCGTACCGACCACGACGGCCACCAGCGCCGCCGCCACACCGACCATCAGGGAAATACGCCCGCCGATGGCCACGCGCACCAGCAGGTCGCGACCGGAGGAGTCGGTGCCGAAATAGTGGGCGGACTCCAGATCCGGCGGCGCCGACATCATCCCCCAGTCGGTGTCGTCATACGCAAACTGCGACAGCCACGGCGCGATAATCACAAACAGGGTAATCAGCGCCAGCACGATCAGGCTGCCCAGCGCCGCGCGGTTATGCATAAAGCGCCGACGGGCGTCCTGCCACAGGCTGCGCCCCTCGACCTCCAGCTTTTCGCTGAAGTTTTCCAGAGCTTCGCTGTTCTTTTTGGTCAACATCATTGGCGTGCTCCAGATTAATAGCGAATTTTCGGATCGATAACGGCATACAGCACGTCAACAATCGCATTGAACAGAATCGTCAGGCCGCCGACCAGGATCGTCAGGCTCAGTACCAGCGAGTAGTCGCGGTTCAGCGCGCCGTTGACGAACAACTGCCCGATGCCCGGCAGGCCGTAGATGGTTTCAATCACCATCGAGCCGGTAATGATGCCAACAAACGCCGGGCCCATATATGACAGCACCGGCAACAGCGCCGGTTTAAGCGCATGGCGGAAAATAATGCGCCGCATCGGCAGGCCTTTGGCGCGCGCGGTACGGATAAAGTTGGAGTGCAGCACTTCAATCATCGAGCCGCGGGTAATACGCGCGATGCTGGCGATATAGGCCAGCGACAGCGCCACCATCGGCAGGACCATAAATTTGAAGGCGCCGCCGTTCCAGCCGCCGCCCGGCAGCCACTTCAGCGTGATGGCGAAGATCAGCACCAGCAGCGGCGCCACCACGAAACTGGGTATCACCACCCCGGTCATGGCGAACCCCATCACCGTATAGTCCCATTTGGTATTTTGCTTCAGCGCCGCGATCACCCCGGCGCTGACGCCCAGGATCACCGCCAGCAGAAACGCCGCCGCCCCCAGTTTGGCCGATACCGGGAATGAACCGGCCACCAGATCATTCACCGAATAGTCTTTGTATTTAAACGACGGGCCGAAATCCCCTTTTGACAGCTGCAGCAGATAATTGCCGTACTGTTTCCAGATGGGATCGTTGAGATGATATTTGGCCTCGATATTCGCCAGCACTTCCGGCGGTAACGCGCGCTCGCCGGTAAACGGGCTGCCGGGCGCCAGGCGCATCATAAAGAATGAAATAGTAATAAGGATAAATAGTGTCGGGATCGCCTCTAACAGGCGTCGAAGTATAAATTTCAGCATTGCCCTAACCCTGTGCTACAGCCTGATAACGGCTTATTATTTTGACCGGGCCAGTGACAACGTCACCGGCCCTTACCGTATCAATGTTTAATGATGTACAGATTTTTATCGTACACGTTATCAAGCGGGTCTTTACCGGTATAACCGCCCACGTAAGGTTTCACCAGACGGGCGTTCACATAGTAATAGACCGGCACGATGGCTGAGTCTTTATCCAGCTGCACTTCCGCCTTCTGGTAGAGAGCAGCGCGCTCATCTTTGCTTTTCGCCGTCAGCACATTGGCCATCAGCTTATCGAAGGCTTCGCTCTTATAGTGCGGCGTGTTACTGCTGCTGTCGGACAGCATCATATTCAGGAAGGTGCTCGGTTCGTTATAGTCAGCGCACCAGCCGGCGCGCGCCACGTCATAGTTGCCCTGATGACGGGTATCGAGGAAGGTTTTCCACTCCTGGTTAACCAGCTTGACGTTGACGCCCAGATTTTTCTTCCAGATGGACGCGGCGGCAATGGCCAGTTTTTTATGCAGATCCGAGGTGTTATACAGCAGGCTGAAGGTCAGCGGCTTATCCGGGCCGTAGCCGGCTTCCGCCAGCAGTTTTTTCGCTTCTTCGTTGCGTTTGTCCTGCGTCCAGCCGAACCACGCCGGCGGCGTCAGTTTCGCCCCGTCGGTATACGGCGGCGTAAAGCTGTAGGCCGGCAGATCGCCCTGGTTCTTCACTTTATGCACGATAATGTCGCGGTCGAGGCCCAGTTTCAGCGCCTCACGCACGCGCGCATCGGTAAACGGCGCTTTCTGGTTGTTGATTTCGTAGTAGTAAGTGCACAGATAAGGATCGACGTGCACCTCTTTCGGCCGCTCTTTTTTCAGTTTCTGGAACAGTTCGATCGGCATATTGTTGTAGGTCATGTCGATCTCGCCGGTGCGGTAACGGTTAACGTCGGTCACCTCGGAAGAAATCGGCAGGAACGTCACTTTATTGATGATGGTTTTGGCGTCGTTCCAATACTCCGGGTTGCGCTCCAGCACGATGCGTTCGTTAACCACCCAGTTCTTCAGCTTATACGCGCCGTTGCTGACATAGTTTTGCGGTAGCGTCCACTTCTCGCCAAACTTCTCCACCGCCTCTTTATACACCGGCTTCATGGCGTAGTGCGGCGTCATTTCCACCAGATAAGGCACCGGTTCGGTCAGCGTCACCTGGAAGGTATGGTCGTCCAGCGCCTTCACGCCCAGGGTCGATTTATCTTTTTTACCGGCGATAATGTCATCGACGTTTTCAACGTGCGCGTACTGCAGGTAGCTGGCATATGGCGAGGCGGTGTTCGGGTCCACCAGACGCTGCCAACTATAGACGAAGTCCTGCGCCGTTACCGGTTTGCCATTCGACCATTTGGCGTCTTTGCGCAGGTGGAAAGTCCATACCTTATAATCCTTGTTGTCCCAGCTTTCCGCCACGCCCGGCTCAATGCCGCCGTCCGGCGTATTGTTGGCCAGGCCTTCCATCAAATCGCGGGTGACGTTATTTTCCGGCACCCCTTCAATTTTATGCGGATCCAGCGACTGCACCTCAGAGCCGTTATTTTTAACGATCTCCTGTTTGTCAGCCAGTTGAACCCCCGCCGGCACCTCGGCGGCGAACGCGCCGGCGCTGATGCCTAGCGCGGCCATAATCCCCGCGGCCAGCAGGCTTTTCTTTGTGATGTTGGTCATATTATCCACTCCAGTTTTTTATTATCACCGGCTCGATGTCGAGACGGCGTGGCCCGTTATGCGGGCCGTGTATCCAGCCGTCGCGGAACGACTGCGGCGGCTGGCTTCTCCCCCGTATTACCCGCCGTTGCCGGCATGGTGTAATACCCATTACTGCTTGATCATGTACAGATTTTTCACATCGATATAATCGAGCGGATCTTTACCGGTGAACCCACCCACCGTCGGCTTGATCAGGCGCGCACTGACGCGGTAATAAACCGGCACCAGCGCTGAATCTCTATCCAGCTGCGTCTCCGCCTGCTGATACACCGCGGTGCGCGCGGCGGCGTCCGGCGCCTGCAGGCTGGCGGCCATCAGCGCGTCAAAGTGTGCATTTTTATAGAACAGGGTATTGTTGCTGCTGTTGGAGAGCGCCAGATTCAGGAAGGCGCTCGGTTCGTTGTAATCGCCGCACCAGGTGGCACGTGCAACGTCAAACTCCCCCTGATGGCGACTTTCCAGTGACGTTTTCCACTCCTGGTTTCTCAGGGTAACGTCTGCGCCGAGGTTCTTTTTCCACATCGACGCAGCGGCTATCGCCTGCTGTTTGTTTTGATCGGAAGTGTTGTACAGCAGCGAGAATTTCAGCGGGTTATCCGCACCGTAGCCGGCTTCGCTCAGCAGTTGCCTGGCGCGTTGATTGCGCTGGGCCTGTGTCCATGTCGCCCACTCAGGCACGGTGAAGTTGCCACCCTCGGTAAAGGTTGGCGTAAACCCGTAAGCCGGGATCTGTCCCTGCCCCATAATTTTGTTGGCGATGATGTCGCGGTCCAGCGTCAGCTTCACCGCTTCACGCACCCGCGGATCGGTAAACGGCGCCTTCTTATTATTGATTTCGTAATAGAACGTACACAGGTAAGGATTGACGTGCAGTTGCTCAGGGATTTCACGTTTCATCTTGCCAAACAGCGTTGGCGGAATGGCGCTGTTACTGATATCGATCTCACCGCTGCGGTAGCGATTAACGTCGCTGACTTCTGAGGCGATCGGCAGGAAGGTGGCTTGCTCAATCACCGACGCCGCATTGTTCCAATAGGTGTTGCTGCGTTCCAGCACGATGCGCTCGTTAACCACCCACTGCTTCAGCCGGTAGGCGCCATTGCCGACGTAATGCTGCGGCAGCGTCCATTTATCGCCAAACTTCTCTACCACCGACTGCTTGACCGGTTTCATCGAGGTATGCGTCAGCATACTGAGCAAATAAGGCACCGGCTCGCTCAGCGTCACCTGCAGGGTGTGTGCGTCAAGGGCTTTCACGCCCAGGTCCTGCGGCGGCTTTTTACCGCTCAGAATCGCGTCGGCATTGGCAATCTTGGCGTACTGCAGGTAGCTGGCATAAGGCGACGCGACGTTAGGATCCGCCAGACGACGCCAGCTATAGACGAAATCTTCCGCAGTCACCGGGGAGCCGTCGCTCCAGCGTGCCGTATTACGCAGATGAAAAGTCCAGACTTTAAACTGCTCATTCTCCCAACGCTCCGCAACCGCCGGCACCACATGGCCGTTGGCGTCGGAACTCACCAGCCCTTCCAGTAAATTGAGAATTATGTTGCTTTCCGGGTTGCCCTCTACTTTATGCGGATCGAGCGACGCCACTTCCGAACCATTATTCACCACAATAGTTTGCTGCGGTGCCAGTTGAATACCGGCAGGCACCTGAGCCGCCTGGCTGACATTCAGCGCAGAAAAAAACAATCCGGTAATAAAAACGGCTAAAGGCGTACGCGTTACGACTTGCTGCATAGTCGGGGGCTCCTCGCTATCAATAAGCATGACTTATGGAATTTTGTGAAATGCTTATAATTATTTTAAATAAACGGATACCAGCAAAAATCATTCCTGTTTGTCAGCGACGCGTGCAAACAGCGCGGAAAAGTTGCTCGGAAATTAGCAGATGCCAAAATCCACCGCCAATAAATTTTATAAAAATGTTAAGCAATTCTCTTTTGTTAGCGGCATCCTCAGCGCTTCCCATCAGGTCCCCATAGAGAAAAGTCACATTATCACAATGATTTTACTGATAAAACCAACAAAGATAGCCATCCGGCACACCGCCAACACGTCGCGCGCCACCTAAAACAAACATTAAATTAACAAATAGAACATTCAAAGAATAAACATCTGGCAATGCGAGCCTAGTCACTAATATCACCTGGATGAGGCCGAGACAAGCCCCACAGAATGATGTGATTAAATTAACAACAAAAGTTCACCAGATAATCAAAAACAGCGGGGAAGGCGCAAATAAAGGTTAAAAAAATAACGTGATGGGTACTTTATCGCCAAATAAAGTGAGAGCTATGCCACAAAATAGTGCATTGGTATAAAAAACGGACGCATCGTGCACCCTATTAATGCATTAATTAAATAAGTTTAAAGTTTAAAAATAATTTGAGCCGAAAATGACGCTTCCGGCTCAAATTACACCCTCAGAGTAAACCGGGGAAAATAGCCTTCACGCCGGTAACAATAAATTCAATGCCCAACGCCATCAGCAACAGGCCCATAATGCGCGTGATTACATTGATGCCGGTCTGCCCCAATAGACGGACTAATAAAGGCGCGGCGCGAAAAAGCAGCCAACAGCAGAAGGCAAACAGCGCGATCGCCAGCGTAAACCCCAGCAGGTTCTGCCAACTGTGGTAGCGGGAACTCCAGACAATGGTCGAACTGATGGCGCCCGGCCCGGCCATCAGCGGCAGCGCCAACGGCACCACGCCAATGCTTTCGCGAATCGCGCTTTCCGACTTCTCCTGCTTGTTCTGTTTATCTTCCCCCAGCTTGCCGCTGATCATTGACATGGCGATGGTCACCACCAGAATCCCGCCGGCAATACGAAACGAATCGATAGAGATACCGAACAGGCGCAAAATCCCCTCGCCGATAAACAACGACGTCCACAGGATAATCGCTACGGAAAGGTTGGCGGTGAGATTGGTTTTATTACGTCCGGCTTCCGCCTGGTAGCTGGTCATACTGATAAAAACCGGCAAAATCCCCACTGGATTCACCAGCGCAAACAGGCCGACAAAGAATTTGATATAGCCGGAAAAATCCAACAATGATTGCCCCACAAGAACTCCGCATTAATCGCTGTATTAGGGCGCACTGCCCCATGCGCGCTAATGTAATGGAAATAGTACGGCTAATCCATCCGCCGAAGACAGCATTTTTCTTTCAGACAAGGTTTGTAATAACCACCTTGCCAACATGTTATCGCAATGTGTTTTTTAGTGGTTTTTATGTTTCAAGAAGACAGCAATGCGCTTCAAATAAGAATTTTCTCGATAACGCCAAGCTGAAAGGTGTCAGCTTGCACTTTTTGTGATTTAAATCATAAAAACACTACCCAAGAGTAGTTAAGCTTTTAGTCGTAGTCAGACAGCGTGCAACTTCCGCCGTTGCCTGAGCGACATCAAGTTCCTGAGCAAAGCTCTTTAAGCAAATCAGCATCATAGGTAGCTGACCAGTAAAGAAAACCGACGTTTTCCATGGTGTTCCGATACCTGACTATACTTGCTGCTTACACGGCTTATTTACTGAAAGAGTTTAACATTATCAGGAGAGCATTATGGCTGTAACAAATATCGCTGAATTGAACGAGCTTGTTGCACGTGTCAAAAAAGCCCAGCGCGAATACGCCAACTTCACCCAGGAACAGGTTGACGCTATCTTCCGTGCTGCTGCCCTCGCCGCTGCCGATGCGCGTATTCCGCTGGCCAAAATGGCCGTTGAAGAATCCGGTATGGGGATCGTTGAAGACAAGGTGATTAAAAACCACTTTGCCTCCGAGTATATCTACAACGCGTATAAAGATGAAAAAACCTGCGGCGTGCTGTCCGAAGACGATACTTTCGGCACCATCACCATTGCCGAGCCTATCGGTCTTATCTGCGGCATCGTGCCCACCACCAACCCGACCTCTACGGCCATTTTCAAAGCGCTGATCAGCCTGAAAACCCGTAACGGCATTATTTTCTCGCCGCACCCAAGAGCCAAGAACGCCACCAACAAAGCTGCAGATATCGTGCTGCAGGCGGCAATCGCCGCCGGTGCGCCTAAAGACATCATCGGCTGGATCGATCAGCCTTCCGTCGAGCTGTCCAACCAACTGATGCACCACCCGGATATCAACCTGATTCTCGCCACCGGCGGCCCGGGGATGGTCAAAGCGGCCTACAGCTCCGGTAAACCGGCCATCGGCGTCGGCGCCGGCAATACGCCGGTGGTGGTCGATGAGAGCGCCGATATCAAGCGCGTCGTCGCCTCTATTCTGATGTCGAAGACCTTTGACAGCGGCGTGATCTGCGCCTCTGAGCAGTCCGTGATCGTTGTCGATGAGGTGTATGACGCGGTGCGCGAACGCTTCGCCTCGCACGGCGGCTACCTGCTGCAGGGTAAAGAGCTGAAGGCGGTACAGGATATTATTTTGAAAAACGGCGGCCTGAACGCGGCCATCGTCGGCCAATCGGCGCCGAAAATTGCCGAAATGGCGGGGATCAGCGTACCGGCCAGCACCAAGGTACTGATCGGTGAAGTCAAACTGGTGGACGAATCCGAGCCTTTCGCCCATGAAAAACTCTCACCGACGCTGGCGATGTACCGCGCCAAAGATTTTGCCGACGCCGTCGACAAGGCGGAAAAACTGGTGGCGATGGGCGGCATCGGCCATACCTCCTGCCTGTACACCGACCAGGACAACCAGGCGGAACGTATCGCCTTCTTCGGCGATAAGATGAAAACCGCCCGTATCCTGATCAACACTCCGGCCTCGCAAGGGGGCATCGGCGACCTGTACAACTTTAAACTGGCGCCTTCGCTGACGCTGGGCTGTGGCTCATGGGGGGGCAACTCCATCTCGGAAAACGTCGGTCCAAAACACTTGATCAACAAAAAAACCGTAGCGAAGCGAGCAGAAAACATGTTGTGGCATAAACTTCCGAAATCTATCTACTTCCGCCGTGGCTCTCTGCCTATCGCGCTGGAAGAAGTGGCGGCCGATGGCGCAAAACGCGCGTTTATTGTCACCGACGGCTACCTGTTCAATAACGGCTATGCCGACCAAATCACCAGCGTGCTGAAGTCCCACGGCATTGAGACAGAAGTATTCTTTGAAGTGGAAGCCGACCCGACGCTGAGTATCGTGCGTAAAGGCGCTGCACAGATGAACGCTTTCAAGCCGGACGTGATTATCGCGCTGGGCGGCGGTTCGCCGATGGATGCGGCCAAAATCATGTGGGTGCTGTACGAACATCCGGAAACCCACTTCGAAGATCTGGCGCTGCGCTTTATGGACATCCGTAAACGTATCTACAAGTTCCCGAAAATGGGCGTGAAGGCGAAGATGATCGCCGTTACCACCACCTCCGGCACCGGTTCTGAAGTTACGCCATTCGCCGTGGTGACCGATGATGAAACCGGCCAGAAATACCCTCTGGCGGACTATGCCCTGACCCCGGATATGGCGATTGTCGATGCCAACCTGGTGATGAACATGCCGAAATCGCTGTGTGCCTTCGGCGGCCTGGATGCGGTAACCCACGCGCTGGAAGCCTATGTGTCGGTACTGGCGAACGAATATTCCGACGGCCAGGCGCTGCAGGCGCTGAAACTGCTGAAAGAGTATCTGCCGGTCAGCTATAAAGAAGGCGCGAAGAACCCGGTGGCGCGTGAGCGCGTGCATAACGCGGCGACCATCGCCGGCATCGCCTTCGCCAACGCCTTCCTCGGGGTCTGTCACTCCATGGCCCATAAACTGGGCTCTGAGTTCCATATTCCGCACGGTCTGGCTAACGCCATGCTGATCAGCAACGTCATTCGCTATAACGCCAACGACAACCCGACCAAGCAGACGGCCTTCAGTCAGTATGACCGTCCGCAGGCTCGTCGCCGTTATGCAGAAATCGCCGACCACCTGGGCCTGAGCGCTGCGGGCGACCGTACCGCACAGAAAATTGAGAAGCTGCTGGCATGGCTGGACGAGCTGAAGACCGAGTTGGGTATCCCCGCCTCTATCCGCGAAGCGGGCGTACAAGAGGCCGATTTCCTGGCGAAAGTCGATAAGCTGTCCGAAGACGCATTTGACGACCAGTGCACCGGCGCCAACCCGCGCTATCCGCTGATTGCCGAGCTGAAACAAATCATGCTGGATACCTTCTACGGCCGTGAGTTCAGCGAAGCTGAAGAAGCCGTAAAAGCGCCGGCCGCCGCCAAGGCGGAGAAAAAAGCCAAGAAGTAATCTTCCGCGGCTAAACACAAAAACCCGCCGTCAGGCGGGTTTTTTTATGCGATATCACGCTGCAGATTAATCCTCCGCGTGCATCGCCTCTTTGTAATGTTTGCGGCACACCGACACATAGCTCTCATTGCCGCCAATCACCACCTGAGCGCCCGCCTGCATCGCTTTGCCGTGTTCATCAAGCCGCAACACCATATTCGCCTTACGGCCGCAGTGGCAGATGGTTTTCAACTCCACCAGCTTATCCGCCCATGCCAGCAGGTACTGGCTGCCGATAAACAGTTCACCGAGAAAATCGGTACGCAGACCGTAACACAATACCGGAATATCCAGCTGATCAACCACGTCGCACAGTTGCTCGACCTGCGCTTTACTCAGGAACTGACTTTCGTCCACCAGCACACAGTGTACCGTCTGTTGCTGGTGCTCCTGATTAATCATGGCAAACAGCGACGTGTCATTATTATACAGCTGCGCCTGTGATGAGAGACCAATCCGCGAACTTACCTTCCCGACGCCAAAGCGGTGGTCAATCTCTGCAGTGAACACCAGCGTACGCATACCACGTTCTTGATAATTATATGAAGATTGCAACAGCGCGGTGGATTTCCCCGCATTCATTGCCGAGTAATAAAAATAAAGTTGAGCCATGAGCCAGCAATTCCAGGTGGTATAAGAAATATTCAGATATCGATTCTGAGAATCAAGTGTATCACAAGCTGACGATGCGCCAGTATCGATAACCGCGTAGCGTAAAACGCCCTGCTGTCCCTCCCCCCCTTTAGGCTATTTACCGCCGGAGGATGGCCCACACACTATTAATTAATGCTAATGGTTTGCCCTGAGATAAAAGATACGGGCTACCCATTACGTTTAGATGTAACGCCGTATAGCCCAGACACCATCCTTGTTAGCTAAATAAATTACCCACAGGGCGCGAACTGCTATTTATAGTTCGTCATCCTCAAACATCACATCCTGACAAAATCTTTACGCATATACCCCTATTGTTTACATACCATCATGTCGGATTGACTCGTCAATGCAGAGGCTAATATCGATATAAAATGCAATTATTTCCCGGCAATGAAAGCCTGCAGCTCACAAACATGCACAATTGCTGTTGAAAAATTGGCTTAAAAAGCCCACCATTAAAACCGAACATAAAGCGGTGTAATAACCCGGACTGTTCCGAGTAATGGTTTTTAAATGGCATATTTGGGGACTCTTCGCAATTTGGCTATTGCAGAAAAGAAAAGAGCACTCTATTATTATCCAGACGCCCCCACCAATATAAATTGAGACTAGGACAATGAGCGAAGCCTTAAAAATTTTGAACAACATCCGTACTCTGCGCGCGCAAGCCAGAGAATGCAGCCTGGACACTCTGGAAGAGATGCTTGAGAAACTGGAAGTTGTTGTGAACGAACGTCGCGAAGAAGACAGCCAGGCTCAAGCAGAAATCGAAGAGCGTACCCGTAAACTACAGCAATACCGTGAAATGCTGATTGCAGACGGTATTGATCCTAACGAACTGCTGCAGACCATGGCCGCTAAATCCGCTGGTAAAGCAAAGCGTGCTGCACGTCCGGCTAAATACCAATATAAAGATGAAAACGGCGAAACCAAAACCTGGACTGGCCAGGGCCGTACTCCAGCCGTGATCAAGAAAGCTATCGAAGAGCAAGGTAAATCTCTGGAAGATTTCCTGCTGTAATAGCGCTGCTTAATCGCATTAAAAAGGCTCCTGCGGGGGCCTTTTTGCTGTCTGTCGCCCTCTCGCAATATCACGTTTCGTTACGTGAAATGAGCCAGGCATGTCAAATGATGCCATAAGCGGAAATAGAAAAAGGGGCCGTAGCCCCTTTAATTTTCGCAGTAAGCAGCTTGTTTACTGCACGTGATAAAACGCTTTATACCAATCGACAAAACGCTTCACCCCTTCCTCGACGCTGGTCGCCGGCTTAAAGCCAATCGTGCTATACAGCTCCTTGGTATCTGCACTGGTATCCAAAACGTCGCCAGGTTGCATCGGCAGCATATTTTTATGCGCCGTCACGCCTAACGCATTTTCCAGCGCGCTGATATATTCCATCAGCTTAACCGGTGAACTGTTGCCGATATTATATACATGGTATGGCGCGGAACTGGTGGCCGGAGACCCCTGCTCAACGCTCCACTCGGCGTTCGGTTGCGGAATGATATCCTGCAAACGCACTATGGCTTCGGCAATATCATCGATGTAGGTAAAATCACGATGCATCTCGCCGTGATTATATACATCGATACTTTCACCGGCCAATATTGCCTTGGTAAACTTGAACAGCGCCATATCAGGGCGCCCCCACGGGCCATAGACGGTAAAGAAACGCAGGCCTGTGGTAGGTAAGCCATATAAATGCGAGTAGCTGTGTGACATCAGCTCATTGGCTTTTTTCGTCGCTGCGTACAGAGAAACCGGATGATCGACAGAATCCTCCGTAGAGAACGGCAGCTTGCGATTAAGGCCATAAACCGAACTGGAAGACGCGTAAAGCAAATGCTCAACGTTATTATGCCGACACCCTTCCAATACGTTTAAATGACCGATCAAGTTGGAATCGGCATAGGCCATTGGATTATCCAGCGAATAACGTACCCCGGCCTGAGCGCCAAGGTGAATCACCCGCTGAAACTGGTGTTCGGCAAACAATGTTGCGATCCCTTCACGGTCCGCCAGGTCCAGCTTGATAAACTGAAAGGCCGGATACCCGGCCAAAAGGTCAAGACGCGCGACTTTCAGGCTGACGTCATAGTAGTCATTCAGGTTGTCGATACCGACAACCTGATGCCCTGCGGTCAACAAACGCTCGGCAACGTGATAGCCAATAAACCCAGCGGCGCCTGTAACCAAAAATTTCATACTCACCTCTTAAATGACCGGCTGCACCGATGCACCACGGCCAATCGCATAGTATGTGAAGCCACGGTTTTGCAGACGCTCAGGATCGTACAGGTTACGGCCATCGAAGATCACCGGTTCCTTCAATGCGCCTTTAATCGCGTCAAAGTCCGGCGCGCGGAAGTTCTGCCATTCGGTGCAAATGACCAGTGCATCGGCGCCTTTCAGCGCTGCTTCTTTGGTCCCCATCAGTTTCAGATCGTCGCGGTCGCCATAGATGCGCTGCGTTTCGTTCATCGCTTCAGGATCATAAGCCTGCACGCTGGCGCCTGCTTCCCACAATGCTTCCATCAGTACACGGCTGGAAGCTTCACGCATGTCGTCGGTGTTCGGCTTGAACGCCAATCCCCACAGTGCGAAGGTTTTACCACGCAGATCTTCACCGAAGTAGTGTTTGATAAACTGCACCAGTTTGCTCTTCTGCTGGTAGTTCACCTGCTCCACCGCCTGCAGCAGTTTCGGCTGGTAGCCAATATTTTCAGAGGTGCGGATCAGCGCCTGCACATCTTTCGGGAAACAGGAACCGCCGTAGCCGCAGCCCGGGTAGATAAAGTGGTAGCCAATGCGTGAGTCGGAACCGATGCCCTGACGCACTTTTTCAATATCGGCACCCAGCAGTTCCGCCAGGTTAGAGATTTCATTCATGAAGCTGATTTTGGTCGCCAGCATGCAGTTAGCCGCATATTTGGTCAGCTCGGCGCTGCGGATATCCATCAGAATCATACGATCGTGATTGCGGTTAAACGGCTCATACAGCTCACGAATCGGCTCGATAACATCTTTGTTATCCGTACCGATAACGATACGCTCCGGACGCATACAGTCGGCAACCGCCGCCCCTTCTTTCAGGAACTCAGGGTTGGAAACCACGTCGAAGGTCAACGTGCTGCCACGTTTTTCCAGCGTCTCGGCCATTACCTGGCGCACTTTATCTGCAGTGCCGACCGGCACGGTAGATTTGTCAATCACCACTTTATGATCGGCCATATGTTCTGCAATGGTACGGGCTACTGCCGTCACATATTTCAGATCGGCAGAGCCGTCTTCATCCGGCGGCGTACCTACGGCGATAAACTGGATGATGCCGTGTTCAATACCGGCTTTGGCATCGGTAGTGAAGTGCAACCGGCCAGCTTCATAGTTCTGCTGCACCAACGGGGTCAGGCCCGGTTCAAAAATAGGGATGTTCCCTTTCTTCAAGTTTTCGACTTTGCGCTCATCAACGTCAATACACATTACGTCATGACCAACCTCAGCCAGCACCGCAGCCTGTACCAAGCCTACGTAGCCAATACCAAAAACGGTTACTTTCATGGGAAATCCTAGTTTTTCAAATTAAGACGGAAAATGGATCAGATCTTTTCAGCGGCGGCAAACTGCTGCAACCACTGGGAAAATTCTTTGCCCAGGCTGGCATGGCGCAGCCCGTACTCGACAAACGCCTGCATATAGCCCAGTTTATTGCCGCAATCGTGGCTTTTACCCTTCAGGTGATAAGCCTCAACCGACTCTTTACGCATCAGCATATCGATAGCGTCAGTCAGCTGGATTTCATCACCGGCTCCCGGTGGGGTGTGAGCCAGCAGCGCCCAGATATCGGCAGACAACACATAGCGCCCGACGATCGCCAGGTTGGACGGCGCCTGCGCCGGCGATGGTTTTTCTACCACGCTGACCATTGGCGCGCTTTCACCCGGCTGCAGATCGTAACCTTTACAATCGGCCACGCCGTAGCTGCCGACGTTTTCCTGCGGTACCGGTTCAACCATAATCTGGCTGGTGCCGCTCTGTTCGAAACGCGTCAGCATGTCATGCAGATTGTCTTTGGTCAGATCCGCGCTGTATTCATCCAGAATGACATCCGGCAGCACCACCGCTACCGGCTCATCACCGACCAACGGATAGGCGCACATGATCGCGTGGCCCAAGCCTTTCGCAACCCCCTGACGTACCTGCATAACCGTTACGCCTGGCGGACAAATAGACTGAACCTCGTCAAGCAACTGGCGCTTCACGCGTTTTTCCAGCATGGCTTCCAGTTCAAAGCTGGTATCAAAATGGTTTTCGATAGAGTTTTTAGAGGAGTGCGTTACCAGAACGATTTCGTTGATCCCAGCGGCAATACATTCATTGACGACGTATTGGATCAGAGGCTTATCCACCAGCGGCAGCATCTCCTTCGGTATCGCCTTTGTTGCCGGTAACATCCGTGTGCCTAATCCAGCCACCGGGATCACTGCTTTTCTGACTTTCCGATTTAAAGCAGACATTATTCCTCTCTTAAACTACGCTCAATTTATGAGCTTTTATCCGTTATACAAAACTCTCGGAGTATACCAGCTAAATAGCAGCGAGCATTACCCCTTATTGAAATCGGGAGAAATTAGGACAATTACCCAAGTACCGGGTTTACGATGATTATTAACCCTTAATTGCGTGGTAAATTATGTCGAATATATGGACACAATTGCGTATTCATTCCGCACTGAGCATCAAGCGTAATCGGCCGCCCGTCCCCCACACCTGACACTGCCAAGCCGCGCAGCGCTGGCTGATTTGGTTCATGTAGGCCGCGCCCAGGGTGCCCAGCGGCACGCCGTTGCTCAGTTGTATTTGATTATCACCGGTATTGACGTTGGCGTGCAGGCCGGCAGAAACCAGAATCAGGTTTTTATATTCGGCATGGTAGTAACCAAGAAGCAGGGGAAATTGCCCATCCAATTTCCCCTGACGCAATAATTGATTAACTTGTTTTAACAGTGTTGACATTTGCGGCAGACGGTGACGCTGATTAGCTAAATGATCTTGTAACAAGCCATTAAATAAAGCGCGCAATAATAACGCGGCCAGCACGCCATTATCGCCGGCGCGAGTGACATCCAGACAATAAAACGCCAAATCGTTCTCTGACAGCGCCGCGATATCCAATACCAGGCCGGGATTCTCACCGGTGGTCAACTGACGGTAATTTATACGACAATGGGCAATCGTCTGTTGAACCGGCGGCTGCAGCTGCTTCAGCAAACGCGCCGCCTCGGAAGGGTTCTTACTCAGCGCATCCCAGTCCTGCAGCAGGTCGGCTTCCTCTAACGCCGGTGAGGTGAACATATTGGGGTATAGGCAGGCCAGCACCGCTTCGCGCAGGCGATTAAGATCGGTTAACGGCTTCAGTAGTACATCCTGGACGCCCAGACGCAGCACTTTAGCGATATCCGCCATTTTATCGGTGGCCGAAATCACCAGAATCGGGATCTTGTCCCCTTGCAGACGCAGATGCTCAACAAACTCGATCCCGCCCATTTCCGGCATCGCCAGATCGCACAGAATCAGATCGGGCTGCACATCCTCAACGGCACTCAGCGCCTGTAACCCATTACTGGCCTCATGCGATTGCGCGCCCAACGATTTCAGATAGCCGACAAGCACCGAACGAAAGACCTGTTCGTCTTCAACAATCAAAATGCGCTTGCCTGTCAGTGGTAGTGCCATTAGCCGAGCCTCTTCCCTTTTCATGTTGTAATAGTGGCTCAAAATGGCCACTTGCGCCTGCCGGAAATCAGCCTGACGTTGCGTTTTGCCGTGAATCGCGGTAACTATTTTTGTTTTATCAACGGCAACAGCTGCTCAAGCTGTTTTTCCACCGCCAGGCTTCCCGCGGCGATAGCTTCCTCCGCCCGATGAAAATCCAGCGTGGATATTTGCGGACAGTAAGGTTGGATCAGGACATCCGGCGGATCGCCCGCCATACGGTTTCGTTTCAGACGATTCTCTAACACTTGAATCGATGTGCTCATGATTTCCATCGCGGTCGGCGTAAAGTTGGTTTTTTTGATGCGCATTTTACCGATACGCTCACGCAACCGTCCGCGCCAGTTATCCGCCATCGCCACCGGCTCCTCCGCTTCGCTGCGTACCGAAAACAGATCCTGCTGCATTAGATGCGCATCATGCTGCAAATCAACCGCGATGACGATATCCGCCCCCAGCGCACGGGTCAACGAGATAGGCACCGGGTTCACCACCGCGCCGTCCACCAGCCAGTAACCGTCGAACCAAACCGGCGACAGCAACCCCGGCATACTGCACGACGCCCGCACGGCCTGATGAATATCCCCCCGGGTTAACCATAATTCGCGGCCGGTGCTGAGGTTGGTGGCCACCGCGCCAAATTTCAGCGCACACTGTTCAATGTCGTTAATATTCAGCAGTTGCCCCACCGCATTAAAGACCCGTTCACCGCGCAGCAGGCCGCCGCGCCGCCAGGACAGATCCATCAGACGAATCACGTCCCAGTAGCTGAATGAGCGTACCCATTTCTCCATCGCCGGCAGCCGGTGACAGGCATAAGCCGCACCCACCAGCGAACCGACGGAACAACCGGCGACAATATCAGGCTCGATCCCCATTTTCTTCAGGGCATTGATGACGCCGATATGCGCCCATCCTTTGGCCGATCCCGCCCCTAACGCCAGTCCAATTTTGATTTGTCGCATGATCGTCCGCCTTCTGCCGGTGAAATTGTTTTGCACATTGTCTTAAAGGGTACATTGTCACCAATAAATATTGTTAGGTAACATATGCGCTCAATGTGTCTGAATATCGGCCAGTATCGACAATGGCCGCAGGTTTTAGGAGTTATTTTGTCTGAATTATGCCCCTGCGGCAGCGGCGCCGGGTACAACGCCTGCTGTGAGTCTTATATCAGCGGCGTTGCAACCGCACCAACGCCAGGCAAGCTGATGCGCTCGCGCTATACGGCCTATGTCAAGCAGCAGGTCGATTACCTGATCGCCAGCTGGCATCCGGATTGCAACGCCGCACAGTGGCGCGACGCTATCGTCGAAAGTTTTCAAACCACCCGCTGGCTGGGCCTAACGATTGTGGCGGAACAAAACGGCCGAGACGACGATGAAGGCTTCGTCGAGTTTATAGCCCGCTTTACCGACGGCGACCATGCCAGCCCTCAGGCCATGCATGAACGCTCCCGCTTCCTTCGCCAGGAGCAACGCTGGTACTATATCGACGGCACCCGGCCGCAACCGGGACGAAACGACCCTTGCCCCTGCGGCTCGGGGAAAAAATATAAAAAATGCTGCGGGCGTTAAGTTCGCGGTGAAAAGTACGCTGACGCCGGCAATGACCGGCGCTTCAGTATCAGACAGGATCCTCATCCATGCCACACCAAAATATACAACGTAAAGTATTACGCACTATCTGCCCTGACTCGAAAGGGCTGATCGCCAAGATCACCAATATTTGCTACAAGCATCAGCTCAATATTGTGCAAAACAATGAGTTCGTCGACCATCGCACCGGGCGTTTCTTTATGCGCACCGAACTGGAAGGCATCTTCAACGACAGCACGCTGCTGGCCGACCTGGACGACGCACTGCCGGAAGGCTCAGCGCGCGAATTGCACAGCGCAGGACGCCGCCGCATCGTGGTGCTGGTCACCAAAGAAGCCCACTGTCTGGGCGATTTGCTGATGAAAAGCGCCTACGGCGGCCTGGATGTTGAAATCGCTGCGGTGATCGGCAATCACGATACCCTGCAAACGCTGGTGGAGCGCTTCGACATTCCTTTCCATCTGGTAAGTCATGAGGGGTTGACGCGCGAGCAGCATGACCAGCAGATGATCGCCCAGATCGATCAATATCAGCCCGACTACGTGGTGCTGGCCAAATATATGCGCGTGCTGACGCCGGCATTCGTCCAGCATTACCCTAATCAGGTCATAAATATCCACCATTCGTTCCTGCCGGCGTTTATCGGCGCGCGCCCTTATCACCAGGCCTACGAGCGCGGGGTTAAAATCATCGGCGCCACGGCACACTATGTGAACGATAATCTGGATGAAGGCCCAATCATCATGCAGGACGTGATCCACGTCGACCACACCTATTCTGCCGAAGACATGATGCGTGCCGGGCGCGACGTAGAGAAAAACGTTCTCAGCCGCGCGCTGTATCACGTGCTGGCGCAGCGGGTGTTCGTCTACGGCAACCGAACCGTTATTCTGTAATCGTTACCCCGCCATCTCCTGCCGCTTGGTCGGCGGCGGGAGATTGCATAAAAACATCGCACTCTGTTCACAGATGCAGCGCCAAGAATAAAAAAACGGCAAACAATTCATTTTCTGCATTTCAATGCTTTACACCGGCGCTTCATTTGATATGATGCGCCCCGCTTACCGAGACAGCGCTTACGCAGCCAAGGTAGCAAGGGAAGTCGGTCAGCTTCCTGGTAGTTTAAAATTCGTAAAATCCACGAATTTCGTGGTGGGGTTCCCGAGCGGCCAAAGGGAGCAGACTGTAAATCTGCCGTCACAGACTTCGAAGGTTCGAATCCTTCCCCCACCACCATCTTCCTCTTTTCAAGAGGATGCTTAGCAAGCATTATGATGCAGTGCACTCATGTGCGTTACACCTTCTATGTTTGCATCTACAATTTGTAAATCCATGAATATCATGGTGGGGTTCCCGAGCGGCCAAAGGGAGCAGACTGTAAATCTGCCGTCACAGACTTCGAAGGTTCGAATCCTTCCCCCACCACCATCTCTTCAAAGCTCTCAACGCATACCAGCGTCTCAAAAGCCACATAATTCTCCGCACTGGGGAAGGATGAGAAGCTTCGACAAGGTTCGCGACGCGCGCTGTTTTGCGTGCCAAACATCGCGAAACGGCAATATCCTGACCACTTTCCTACGCCCAAACTTGAACTCCCCGGCGCAATTAGCTATACCACATGCTTCTTTTACGCAGTAAGGAAAGGAAAAGTGCATGCGTCATAATATTTGCGTTTTTTGCGGCGCCAGTGAAGGCGTTAATCCCGATTATGCCGAGCACGCCCGCAAGCTCGGACACGCTTTAGCCACTCAGGGACGACGTTTAATCTATGGTGGCGGCAAGAAAGGCTTGATGGGCATTGTCGCGGATGCGGTACTGGAGGCGGGAGGAGAAGCCATTGGCATTATCCCTGAGCGTTTGGTCGAAGCGGAAACCGCGCATCGCGGCCTGACCAGCCTGGAAGTGGTGCCCGATATGCATACCCGTAAGGCGCGCATGGCCGCACAGGCGGACGCGTTTATCGCCCTGCCGGGCGGCATCGGCACGTTGGAAGAACTGTTCGAAATCTGGACCTGGGGCCAAATCGGCTATCACAATAAACCCGTCGGGCTGCTGGATATCAATGGCTTCTACCGCCCTTTAAATCACTTCCTGCAGCACGTTGCCGATCAGGGCTTTATGCGCCATGACTATCTCGGCACCCTGCATACCAGCGACTCAGCGTCTACATTGCTGCAGCAGTTCGATGACTACCAACCGAAAAATTACGATCGCTGGGCAAAATAATGGCCGACGGCCAGCGGCGGCGGTCGCTGGCTTACGTTACATTTAGCGCCAAACTCTGCTACTATCACAACACATTTTTCTCGTGAAAACGGCACCGCTCATGAAGTTTGTCTCTTTTAATATCAATGGACTGCGCGCGCGTCCCCATCAGTTGGCCGCAATTATCGAACAGCACCAGCCCGACGTGATCGGCCTGCAGGAAACCAAAGTTCACGATGACATGTTTCCGCTGGAAGAAGTCAGCAAACACGGCTACCACGTGTTCTACCACGGTCAGAAAGGCCACTACGGCGTCGCCCTGCTGACCAAAGAGGCGCCTATCGCCGTACGTCGCGGTTTCCCGACCGATGAAGAGGATGCGCAGCGCCGCATTATCATGGCCGATCTGGCCACGCCGCAGGGCACGCTGACGGTGATTAACGGCTACTTCCCGCAGGGCGAAAGCCGCGACCATCCGGTAAAATTCCCGGCAAAAACCCGCTTCTATCAAGATCTGCAAGACTATCTTGAACAGCAGCTGTCGGTAGAGAACCCGGTGCTGATTATGGGCGATATGAATATCAGCCCAAGCGATTACGACATCGGTATCGGCGAAGAGAACCGTAAACGTTGGCTGCGCACCGGCAAATGCTCCTTCCTGCCGGAAGAACGCGAGTGGATGGCGCGTCTGTTGAACTGGGGCCTGGTTGATACCTACCGCCATGCCAATCCAGAGCGCAACGATGAGTTTTCCTGGTTCGACTATCGCTCCAAAGGTTTCGATGACAACCGCGGCCTGCGCATCGATCTGCTGTTAGCCAGCACGCCGCTGGCGGCACAGTGCGTGGCTACCGGCATCGATTATCAGATCCGCGGTATGGAAAAGCCATCCGACCACGCGCCCGTATGGGCCGAGTTCTCGCTGTAATCATCCCACCCCGGTAACTTTGCCGGGGTCTTATTCAAAAAAAGTATGAAAACCATAGACGTGGTTGCGGCCATTATTGAACGCGACGGCAAAATTCTGTTGGCACAACGCGATGCGCAAAGCGATCAGGCCGGCTTATGGGAGTTTCCCGGCGGAAAGGTCGAGGCCGGCGAGAGCCAGCCGCAGGCGTTAGCCAGAGAGCTGGCGGAAGAACTGGGCATTGAAGCGGTTATCGGCGACTATGTCGCCAGCAATAACTGGCAGACGGGTGAACGCCTTATTCGTCTGCATGCCTGGCGGGTTGGTGCGTTCAGCGGCGAATTGCAGCAGCGCTGTCATTCGGCGCTGGTTTGGGTAGAGCCGCAACGGGCCGGCGCCTACCCGCTGGCGCCGGCGGACATTCCGCTGCTGGCTGACTATCTGCGCGGCGAAACGCCACATCACTCGTGACACCGTCACTTGCTCAGGCGCACCCAAATCAACGAATGGGTGCCTACCTGTGTTTTATCACGCTGACACTGCAATAACTCACCCTCAACCTTCAGCAGCGCCCCTTCCGAATAGTTCTGATCTTGATATATACAGCAGCGCAGGCATGGCGCAGGTGCCGCCGTACTCTTCGCTGCGCCCCAGATCTCCGGCGCGACCGGCAGCACCACGTCTACGTCGCCGCGGTGTGCCCCGGCCATTGAGGAAAACAGCATGCCAGCGACGGCGATCGCCAACGGCATCGGGTAATTCATTCGCTTTTCCCCCGCGCCTTGGCGGCGCTTTTTTTGCGTTTTTTACCACCGGCGCTGGCCGGCGGCGGCAACCCGCGAAACGCCAGGCTGGCTCTGCTCTGTTTAGCCTGATAAATCAGCTCCTGCAAGGTACCCTCCAGCGGCTGCATAAAATCCTGGTAGCGACAGGATTTCTCACTAATCTGCGTCAGGGTTGCCTCCCAGTGCGCGGTCATATCCGGCCTCGCCGCCAGCTCCGGTAAAGAGTGAATCAACGCCCGCCCGGTTTCCGTCGAATGGATATAACGCCCCTTTTTATACAGAAACGAGCGCTTGAACAGCAGTTCGATAATACCCGCACGCGTGGCTTCAGTACCTAAACCATCGGTCGCCCGCAGGATTTTCTTTAACGCTTTATCCTGTACAAAACGCGCGATGCCGGTCATCGCCGATAACAGGCTGGCGTCGGTAAAGGGTCGCGGCGGCTGGGTCTGCCGCTCCACCACTTCGCCGCGTTCACACAGCAGTTCATCACCTTTGGCAACCACCGGCAGCGGCGCGCCCTCGTTCTCCTCATCCCGCTCTTTACTGCCTAACAGGGTACGCCAGCCGGCCTCGGCCAGAAAACGCGCCTTAGCAACAAACTTGCCGCCGGCAATGTCCAGTTCGATCACGCATTTACGGAATACCGCATCCGGACAGAACTGCAGCAGATACTGTCGTGCCACCAGCCCGTACACTTTCAGCTCGTCAGTGCTGAGGTTGGCCTTACTGGCGCGCGCGGTAGGAATAATCGCGTGGTGCGCATCGACTTTTTTATCATCCCAGCAGCGGTTGCGGCGTTCGCTGTCGATCACCTCCTGAGGGTAGAGATCCGGCTGGTGAACGCTGATGGCGTTCAGCACCGCATGGCGGCCGGCAAAATGCTCCTCCGGCAGGTAGCGGCAGTCGGAGCGGGGATAAGTGATCAGTTTGTGGGTTTCATACAAGCGTTGGCAAACGTCCAGTACCTGCTGGGCGCTGAGGCCAAAACGCTTCGCTGCTTCAATCTGCAGGGTAGAAAGCGAAAACGGCAGCGGTGCGATATCGGACTCACGCTTATCGTTATAAGCGGTAACCAGCACCGGCTGTCCTTCAATGCGCTTCACCACGTGATCGGCCAGCGGACGGTGCAGTAAGCGCCCCTCTTCATCCTGGTATGGCTCACAGGATTCGCTCGGCTGCCACAGGGCGACAAAACGCGCTTCCTGCGGCGTGACAATATGTGCTTTTACGTCGAAGAAGTCTTTCGGTACAAAGTTTTCAATATCTTCGTCACGGCGTACCACCAGCCCCAGTACCGGTGTCTGCACCCTGCCTACCGACAGCACGCCGTCGTAGCCGGCATTACGCCCCAGCAGCGTATAGGCGCGGGTCATATTGATGCCGTACAGCCAGTCGGCGCGTGAGCGCGCCAGCGCCGACACGCACAGCGGGATAAAGTCCCGGTTATCGCGCAGACGCTCAACCGCCCGTTCAACCGCCTGCGGGTTAAGATCGTTAATCAGGCAGCGGCGCACCGCCTGACGCTTTTCCGGCGTCAGCGCCAGATAGTCCAGCACCTCGTCCACCAGCAATTGCCCTTCGCGATCCGGGTCGCCGGCGTGTACTACTTCATCCGCCTCCAGCAGCAGCTTTTTAATCGCATTCAGCTGCTTGCTGACCGACGGGCGCGGCTGCAGCTGCCATTTTTCGGGAATGATCGGCAAGTCTGCCAGCGACCAGCGCGCAAAGCGGCTGTCGTAGGCATCAGGCTGGGCCTGTTCCAACAGGTGGCCGACGCACCAGGTGACCACATCATTCTTGCCACAGGCGATAAAACCATCGCCGCGGCGGTGGGGTTTGGGTAACACATCAGCAATGGCGCGCGCCAAACTCGGTTTCTCGGCTATAAACAGTCGCATTATTCACCGTTTTTCTGGCTATACGTCATCAGGAATTCTCTTACTTCAGCATAGTTGCCGCGGAACACAATCCGCCGGGCTTTCTTTTCCAACTGGAAACGGTACATCGGGTCGTAATAGTACTGCAGCAACGGCACTAGCCACTCCTGGTGGGCGTTACTGCTGCCGCTGGCTAGCTGGAACTGCAGCGCCCATTCCAGCCGCTGCGTCAGCAACTGGTAGCGCTCCATGCCTAAACGACGCCGAATGGCGAACAGCCCGTGGTGGAGATATTCGCCGTAGCGCTGCCAGCCGTCCTGTTCGCCGTAGGCCTGGGTAAATGCCTGGCGCATATCGTCAATATACTCCGCCTGCAGACGCGCCAGACGCACGTCGAACGGGTCGTCAATCACCACGACCGGCGCCTGCTGCATACGATTGAACATCGGCAGCGGTATGCTGTTGGCGCCAATCAGGCGGCTCTCATCTTCCAGCACCCACTGACCGCAGCCACCATGCTGTTTTTTCAGCAATAACACAGCCAGACGATTCTCAAAATCGATCTGTGCACTTTGCCCGGTCAGCGTGCGGCCAAATGATGACCCGCGATGGCGCGCCAACCCTTCCAGATCGATACCGGTCGACAGCTCATTCACCATCAGGGTTTTGCCGCTGCCGGTATTGCCGCCGACGATCACCATCGGCAGCTCGGCGCTGTATTCGAGGATATTCAGCAGATAGTGGCGTAACGCCTTATAGCCGCCGACAATGCGCGGGTAGTCAACGCCCGCTTCGTGCAGCCATTGCTGCACCAACTGTGAGCGCAACCCGCCGCGGAAGCAGTAAATATAACCCGCCGGCCGTTCGGCGCAGGCGGCCAGCCAGGCTTCGGTTCGCGCCTGGCGGAGTGCGCCGTTCACCAGGCTATGGCCCAAGGCAATCGCCTGCTGCTGGCCATGCTGCTTATAACAGGTGCCCACAGCCTGCCGTTCCCGGTCATTCATCAAAGGCAAATTCACCGCCTGCGGGAACGCGCCGGCGCTGAATTCAACCGGTGCGCGCACGTCAATCAGCGGCACATCCTGCAGGAAAATCTGGCGGTAGTCGTTGCAATCCGCCCTGCTTTGTACCGTCACCGCTACTGAACCTCGATCATCGGTTTACCGGCCACCGCGTCGTGCAGTTCGCCAACTGCTTCCAACCGCAGATCGTGGCGCGCGGCAATCGCCTGCACCTGCGCTTCGCCCTCCGGCATCACCGCCAGCAGCAGTCCGCCTGAGGTCTGCGGATCGCACAGCAGCTGACGCTGTACGTCGCTCATCGGGCCTATCAGGTGGCCGTAACTGTCAAAGTTACGGCCGGTGCCGCCCGGTACGCAGCCTTCGGCGATATAGCGTTCAACGTCCGGCAGCTTCGGCACCCGGTCAAACCAGAGCGTCGCCTGTAGCCCGGAGCCCTGACACATTTCGCTCAGGTGGCCCAACAGACCAAAGCCGGTCACATCAGTCATCGCACTCACGCCGTCGACCTCGGCAAATTCAGCGCCCGGCAGGTTCAGCCGGCACATCACCTCGGTCGCCAGCCCAGCGTGTTCTGGCCGCAGCTGGCTTTTCTTCTCGGCGGTGGTGAGCACGCCGATCCCCAGCGGTTTGGTCAGGAATAATCTGGCGCCGGCCTGCGCAGCGCTGTTCTTTTTCACCCGTTCGGTGCTGACGATGCCGGTGACCGCCAGGCCAAAGATCGGCTCCGGCGCATCGATGGAGTGGCCGCCGGCCAGCGCAATCCCCGCCTGCCGGCAGGCATAACGTCCGCCGTCGATCACCTGCTGCGCCACTTCTGGCGGCAGTTTGTCCACCGGCCAGCCAAGAATGGCAATCGCCATGATCGGTTTGCCGCCCATGGCATACACGTCGCTGATGGCGTTGGCCGCGGCGATACGGCCGAAATCAAATGGATCGTCGACGATCGGCATAAAGAAATCAGTCGTGCTGATCACGCCGGTGCCGTTGCCGATATCGTAAACCGCCGCATCATCGCGGGTTTCATTACCCACCAGCAAACGCGGATCGACGAATTTGGCCTGTTCGCTGTGCAGAATAGTTTCGAGTACTTGCGGAGAAATCTTGCAGCCGCAGCCAGCACCGTGGCTGTACTGGGTCAGGCGGATGGTTGGCGATGTCATAGTCCACTTCCTTCGGTTAACAGCCTTCAAGATAACATATATGCCGCGATGCCAGCCCGGTGCATCACCCGGCTGAAGGCGCATTGATATGCCACCTGGGTACAACTTCAATCAATTGGAATATAGGGTAGCGCTTGCCGGAGGGATTGATAAGAGCAAGCCGACGATAATGCGTCGACCTGCTCATAAACAGTACAAAAACACAGGGTATTGCGCGTTTTTTGCGTCTCGCCCGGAAAAATTTAGAAGTAGCTGACGAACGGCGCGCTATCCGGCGCGACAACTTTGCTGGCCGCCTTCAGCTGCGGCGTGCCCAGATACAGGAAACCGACGATTTCGTCCTGCTCACGGCAGCCGAACGCTTCACGCACCTGCGCATGCGCGGTCCAGGCGCCGGTGCGCCAGATACCGTTAAATCCTTGCGCCAGCGCGGCCATCTGCATCGCCTGCACTGCGCAGCCGGCGGACACCACCTGCTCCCATTGCGGTACCTTGGGGTTGTCGCTGCAATGGGCGATCACGGTAATAATCAGCGGCGCGCGGAACGGCGCCTGTCTGGCCTTGTCAATCGCCGCATCGTCCAACCCATCCTGTCTGGCGGCCGTCTGCAACAGCTGGCTGAAACGCTCGAGCCCCTGCTCTTCAATCAGCACGAAACGCCAAGGCTGCAGCGCGCCGTGGTCGGGCGCGCGTAAACCGGCATTGATAATATTTTGCCGTACTTCACCACTCGGCGCAGGGGCCGCCAGGCGAGCGGCCGAACGGCGGTTCAACAACAGATCCAGCGCATCCATCACAAACTCCTGATAACAATTTTCATTTTCATCACGGTAGCACAGCTAAACAGCAAGTTACAGCATTGACAATAACGGCTGTCGACAGTGATTTAAAGCTGACATTTGGCTGGCCGCTCATTAGGATAACGGGACATCCTCAGCCCATGTTTGGAGAAAACATGCATACTTTGTGGCGTATTATTGCCGGAACGTTCAGGTGGACATGGCGTCTGCTGAATTTTGTCAGAGAGTTTATTCTCAACCTGTTTTTAATCGTGCTGATTTTGATCGGCGTCGGCATCTATTTTGCCTTCCAGAGCACCCCGCCGGCTGAAAGCACCCGTGGCGCACTGTTGGTCAACCTGAGCGGCGTGGTGGTCGATCAGCCCAGCATGAAAAACCGTCTGCTGCAACGCAGCCGCGAATTCCTCGGCGCCTCCGCCAGCGAGCTGCAGGAGAACTCTCTGTTCGATCTGGTCGACAGCATCCGCAAGGCTAAGGACGATAAAAACATTACCGGGTTGGTACTGCAGCTGAATGATTTTGCCGGTGCCGATCAGCCATCGCTGCAATATATCGGCAAAGCGCTACGGGAGTTCCGCGACAGCGGCAAACCGATCTACGCCATTGGCGATAGCTATAACCAGACGCAGTACTATCTGGCCAGCTACGCCAACAAGATTTACCTGTCGCCGCAGGGCAACGTCGACCTGCACGGTTTCGCCACCAACAACCTGTATTACAAGACACTGCTCGACAAACTGAAGGTCAGCACCAATATCTTCCGCGTCGGCACCTATAAATCGGCGGTTGAGCCGCTGCTGCGCGACGACATGTCGCCGGCCGCGCGCGAAGCGGACAGCCGCTGGATAGGCAACCTGTGGCAGAACTACCTGGACACCGTGGCAGCCAACCGCCAAATTACGCCGCAGCAGCTGTTCCCCGGCGCTGCCGGCGTTCTCAGCGGTTTGCAGGCCGCCCAGGGCGACACCGCCAAGTATGCGCTCGACAACAAACTGGTGGATGAGCTGGCTTCACGCACAGTAATGGAAAATAAGCTGGTCAAGGCCTTTGGCTGGAATAAACAGACCAACGATTTTAACGCCATCAGCATTTACGACTACCAGCCTGCGCCAACGCCGGAGCAAGGCGGCCAGATCGCCGTCGTGTTCGCCAATGGCGCCATTATGGACGGCCAACAGACGCCGGGCACGGTCGGCGGCGACACCACCGCTGCGGAACTGCGCCAGGCGCGTCTGGACCCGAAAGTAAAAGCCATCGTACTGCGGGTTAACAGCCCGGGCGGCAGCGTCAGCGCTTCCGAGGTGATCCGTTCCGAACTGGCGGCCGCCCGCGCCGCCGGCAAACCGGTGGTGGTCTCGATGGGCGGCATGGCGGCCTCCGGTGGTTACTGGATCTCTACGCCGGCGAATTACATTATCGCCAGCCCAAGCACCCTGACCGGCTCGATCGGCATCTTCGGCGTGATCAATACCTATCAGGACACGCTGGGCAGCATCGGCGTGCACACCGATGGCGTGGCGACCTCACCGCTGGCCGATCTGGCGGTAACCAAAGCGCTGCCGCCGGAGTTTGCGCAGATGATGCAGCTCAACATTGAGAACGGCTACAAGCGCTTTATCGGCCTGGTGGCGGACTCGCGCAAAATGACGCCGGAACAGGTGGATAAAATCGCACAGGGCCACGTCTGGACCGGCAGCGACGCCAAAACCAACGGTCTGGTCGATCAACTGGGTGATTTCGATGACGCGGTGAAGAAAGCCGCCGAGCTGGCCAAACTGAAGCAGTGGCAGTTGAACTGGTTTGTTGACTCGCCGAGCATGGCGGATATGGTGCTCAGCCAGTTTGGCGTCTCCATCCACGCCATGCTGCCTGCCGCCATCCAATCCATGCTGCCGGCGCCGTTGGCTTCGGTGGCGATGGCGATGAAAGAGCAGCCGGGATTGTTCAATAACATGAACGATCCGCAGAACCGCTACGCCATTTGTCTGACCTGCGGCGAAGTCCGATAAGTCATTAATCTTCAGCCCGGCGCAACGCCGGGCTTTTTTTCTGGATTTATCGTCCTATAATTCAGCCCATCTTATTCTCTACCGATTCCCTGCCATGCAAAAAAAATCCATTTACGTCGCCTATACCGGCGGCACCATCGGTATGCAGCGTTCCGAACAGGGCTATATCCCCGCCTCTGGCCACTTACAGCGCCAGCTGGCGCTGATGCCAGAGTTCCATCGCCCGGAAATGCCTGACTTCACCATTCATGAATATGCGCCCCTGATCGATTCCTCCGATATGACCCCGGAAGACTGGCAGCATATCGCCGACGATATTAAAGATAACTATCACCGTTACGACGGCTTTGTGATCCTGCATGGCACCGACACCATGGCGTTCACCGCTTCCGCGCTCTCCTTTATGCTGGAGAATCTGGATAAGCCGGTAATAGTGACAGGGTCACAAATTCCACTGGCGGAACTGCGCTCCGACGGGCAAACCAACCTGCTGAACGCGCTGTATCTGGCCGCTAACCACCCGGTGAACGAAGTCAGCCTGTTCTTCAACAATAAGCTGTTCCGCGGCAACCGCACCACCAAGGCGCATGCCGACGGCTTTGACGCCTTCGCCTCGCCCAACCTGCCGCCGCTGCTGGAAGCCGGTATCCACATCCGCCGTCAAAGCGGCATCGCGTCGCCGGCCTGTCATGGTGAGCTGAAGGTGCACAATATTACGCCGCAGCCGATCGGCGTGGTGACCATTTACCCTGGCATCTCCGGCGCGGTGGTGCGTAATTTCCTGCTGCAGCCGGTCAAGGCGCTGATTTTACGCTCCTACGGCGTTGGCAACGCGCCGCAAAAAGCTGAACTGGTCGATGAACTGCGCGCCGCGTCCGAACGTGGCATCGTGGTGGTCAACCTCACCCAGTGCATGTCCGGCCGGGTAAATATGGGCGGCTACGCCACCGGCAACGCGCTGGCGCATGCCGGCGTCATCAGCGGTTTTGATATGACCGTCGAAGCCGCGCTGACGAAACTGCACTATCTGCTGAGCCTGCCGCTGACGCCCGCCGAGATCCGCCAGCAGATGCAGCAAGACTTGCGCGGCGAACTGAGCGCCGCGGGCTAAAATACCGGGAGAGACGATGAACAGCGCCCTGTTATTGATTGATTTGCAAAACGACTTCTGCCCCGGCGGCGCATTGGCGGTCACAGATGGCGATGCCGTCATCGCAGTGGCCAACCAGGCGATCGCCGCCAGCCACGACCGCGGCGACTGGGTGGTTGCCAGTCAGGACTGGCATCCGATGCAGCATCGCAGTTTTGCCGTTAATTCATCAGGGCTGGTCGGCGAATTGGGTGAGCTGGAAGGATTGCCGCAGGTCTGGTGGCCGGTTCACTGCGTCCAGGAAAGCGCCGGCGCCGAGTTTCATCCGCGCCTGCAGCAGCGGCAAATCGATGCGGTATTTCGCAAGGGACAGGATCCGGCCATCGACAGCTACAGCGCGTTTTTTGATAACGGCCACCGAGCAAAAACCGCGCTGGATGATTGGCTGCAACAACGCAACGTCAGCACGCTGACGATCATGGGGCTGGCAACCGACTACTGCGTAAAGTTCAGCGTGCTGGACGCCCTGCAGCTGGGTTACGCCGTTCAGGTCATTAGCGACGGCTGCCGCGGCGTCAACCTGCAGCCCGATGACAGCGATCGGGCGCTGCAGGCAATGCAGCAGACCGGCGCGCAATTAGTGACCTTGTCACAATTTCTGCAGCGCTAAACGACAAACGGGCGATCTGACATCGCCCGTTTGCACACTGCGCCCTGCCCGCCGCTTACTGCGGTTTCAGCTTAATCAGCGGCTCTGCGGCGAACTGCTGCTTCAACTCTTGCTTGCTCTTCATCACGATCTGGCCGTCGGTGCCGATGCTCATATGTTGCGGATCGTGGTTATGCATTGCCTGCCACAGCATCACCGCCTGCAGGCTGTTTTCTTTCTGTTCCGGCGTCAGCGCCACGCCGTCCGGCCATTTACCCAGCTCAACCGCCTGCGCCAGGCGCTGGTAAATCTCCGGCGTCATCGCCGCAACCAAATCCTTCACGTCCATCAGGGCCGTCCTTCACTTATTCCTACTGCCGTTGAATAATAGCTGAATCGATTTTTCTAAAAAATTCGCTCAGCCTGCCGTCTTCTCGCCGTTGGCGGCGTCGGTAAAACTCAGCGAGGCGGAGTTAACGCAATAACGCTCGCCGGTCGGCTGCGGGCCGTCGGGGAACACGTGGCCCAGGTGCGCATCACAGTTACCGCAGCGAATCTCAACTCGCTGCATATTATGTGAATTATCATCAAGATAGCGGATGGCATCGTCGGACACCGGCTCATAGAAACTTGGCCAGCCACAGCCGGAGTCATACTTGCTTTCGGAATAAAACAGCGGCGCATTACAGCAGAGGCAATGGTAGAGACCATCGCGTTTGTTCTGCAGCAATTTGCCGGAATACGGCGCTTCCGTACCGTGTTCCTGGGTCACATAACGTTGTATTTCATTCAGTTCCGTGACCGGGGTGTGGGGGGCGTGATCTTTGCTCATAGATGCGATTCCCGAAATATGGATAATGTCAACGAAAACAATGATTAATGATAACAAAAAATTAACAGCGCTGCAGGCCTTTTTAGCCTAAACTGTAGCGCATAAAGTCCACGCCGGGGCGTTATGTGATGGCGATCACATATCTGACCCAAGCGCTCTTTAAACTCGGCGGTTTGCCCCCATTTGTCCCAATGAGGCCGAACGCAAACGGAATGTACAATAAGCGTGCAAACTCAGCTCTCAGCTTTGACTTGCCGCAAGAATTGACACGATTCCGCTTGACGCTGGGTAAGGTTTTTGTAATTTTACAACCAACCTTTTATTCACTAACAAATAGCTGGTGGAATATATGACTATCAAAGTAGGTATCAACGGTTTTGGCCGTATCGGCCGCATTGTTTTCCGTGCTGCTCAGGAACGTTCCGACATCGAAATCGTTGCAATCAACGATCTGTTGGACGCGGAGTACATGGCTTACATGCTGAAGTATGACTCTACCCACGGCCGTTTCAACGGTACGGTAGAAGTTAAAGACGGCCACCTGGTTGTTAACGGCAAAACTATCCGTGTTACCGCAGAGAAAGACCCGGCTAACCTGAAGTGGAACGAAGTGGGTGTTGACGTTGTTGCTGAAGCCACCGGTATCTTCCTGACCGACGAAACCGCACGTAAACACATCACCGCAGGCGCGAAGAAAGTTGTGCTGACCGGCCCTTCCAAAGATGCGACCCCAATGTTCGTACGCGGCGCCAACTTTGAAAAATACGCTGGCCAGGATATCGTTTCCAACGCATCTTGCACCACTAACTGCCTGGCTCCGCTGGCTAAAGTCATCAACGACAAGTTCGGCATCGTTGAAGGCCTGATGACCACCGTTCACGCTACCACCGCAACGCAGAAAACCGTTGATGGCCCGTCTCACAAAGACTGGCGCGGCGGCCGCGGCGCATCCCAGAACATCATCCCTTCTTCTACCGGCGCAGCAAAAGCGGTAGGCGTTGTTCTGCCTGAACTGAAAGGCAAACTGACCGGTATGGCGTTCCGCGTTCCGACTCCAAACGTATCTGTGGTTGACCTGACCGTGCGTCTGGAAAAATCTGCCACTTACGAAGACATCAAGAAAGCCATCAAAGAAGCCGCTGAAGGCGAGCTGAAAGGCGTTCTGGGCTACACCGAAGACGACGTGGTTTCTACCGACTTCAACGGTGAAGTGCTGACTTCCGTATTCGATGCCAAAGCAGGTATCGCGCTGAACGACAACTTTGTGAAACTGGTTTCCTGGTACGACAACGAAACTGGCTACTCCAACAAAGTACTGGATCTGATCGCTCACATCTCCAAATAATGGCGTGATGTACAGCTGATTGACGAGGGCGACATTAATGTCGCCCTTTTTTATTGGTTTTTCTCCCCTGCTCAGCAAGAGTATATGGCGATAGATAAGGTGACTCGATGAACGAAAAAGTTTTCACCCTGCCCATTAGCAAACAGATTTCTCCGTATATCAGCCAACGACAGCTGGACGAGTTAAGCGTCGTGGTGGTGTCTCACCCCAAAGTTCGCGCGGCGGTAACGCTGCAAGGCGCGCATCTGATCGGCTGGCAGCCGAGCGGCGAACGGCCCGTCATCTGGTTGAGCGAAAACACGCCGTTTAAAGCCGGCAACGCCATCCGCGGCGGCGTACCGATCTGCTGGCCATGGTTCGGCCCGGCCGGCAAGCCTTCGCACGGCTTTGCGCGTAATCAACCCTGGCGCCTGACCGCACATGACGAAGATCAGGATGGCGTCATCCTCACTTTTACGCTGCAGGATAACGAACAGACCCGCAAGCTGTGGCCGCACGCCTTTACGCTAATCGCCCGCTTCAAGCTGGGGGAGAGCTGTGAAATCGAGCTGGAATCACACGGCGACTATCAGGCCACTGCAGCGCTGCACAGCTATTTCCAAATCGGCGATATCGCCAGGGTCAGCGTTGCCGGGCTTGGAGAAACGTATCTGGATAAAGTGGCAAACGGCGCTGAAACCCGCCAGAGCGGCGATGTGACCTTTAGCGGCCAGACCGACCGTATTTACACCCAGCCGACGACATGCAGCCTGATCAAGGATCCGGCGCTGCAACGCACGATTGAAGTGCAACACCACTATATGAGCGATGTGATCGCCTGGAATCCGGGCGCTGAACTCTCCTGCAGCATGGCGGATATGGCCAACGACGGCTACAAAACCATGGTGTGTGTTGAAACCGGACGACTCAGCAAGCCGCTGCTGGCGCAGGGCGAACAGCCGGCCCGTCTGGCGGTGACCTTCCGCTGCCGCAAAGACGCCTAAGTCCGTGCCGGACGGCAGATAAGCAAAAGGGGCGATAGCGCCCCTTTTCTCTTGGCGTACAGCCGCCGTCAGAAGGTATACGTGACACCGCTCCACAGCATGCCGTCGTAAGACGAGTCCACCATCGGGCTGTCTTTAACTTCATCAGACAGGCGCACGTAGCGTCCCATAAAGAAGGCGTTCCAGCTCTTGTTGATCTGATAGTTCGCCGTCAGCTCCAGGTATGGCGCCCAGCTGTCGCTTGGCTTGTAGCTGTTCAGGCCGCTGCGGCGCGACTCGTTGTCGCTCACGCCGTAGTAGTATTTATTCTGGTTTTTGCTGCTCCAGGTCACGCCGACGCCCGGGGCCAGGCTCCAGTCGCCCAGCTGGAACTTGTACAGATAGGCCAGATCGCCGACCAATCCATTGCTGTTATCCAGCGTATCGCCGCTGAAGGCCGCACGCAGCGTGCCCCACTCGGCATTATGCGAATAGGCCATCCCAGCCATCAGCGTGCCGCGACGTTTGTCCAGCCGTTTCATGCTATCGTCATCGCTGTCGCCGGGCTTAAAGTGCAGCGGTGAATAGTACGCCATCACGCTGAGTTTGTTGACCTCATCGTTCCACAGGTAATAACCGGCGGTCAGCGTATGGAAGTAAAAATCCTCGCTGTCATAGTTGATCACCGGCACCGGATACAGGCGGGTGTTGTTGCCCTTGTAAGGGTCCGGCGTCAACAGCGCCGATGCCCCCAGCGACCAGGTTCCCGCCTGAGCACCCTGCGCGCAAAGCAGCGCACCGGCGATTGCCAACGTTTTGAATTTGAAAATTTTCACCCGTTCGATTCCCCTCGTTGTTCTTGTATAAACACGTTGCGTCGCCAGCCCGGCAACGCGCTCCCCGATACAGACGTCCCTAGGCCATCCGTGATACTGCGTTGTCATGCCATGCTCGGATCGGAGCCGTTAAAATAGCGTCATATTCTAGGTGAAATTTTAGTGACGCGCTTTATCTTTACATGTTAAATCACGCCGGATCGGCAACATTAATGTTGAAATATGTATAAGGCATGTCAGAAACATGACGTTTCCCCCCTCAGGCCGCAGCCAATAAGGCCCTCCGTTGACCCTGAAATAACTGAGTCATTGATATGACTTAAAAAAAGCTTTTTCGCTGACAGGAAATTTTCCGCTATGCCAACTAAGCTTAAATCAGAAGCTGAAATTACCCTGAGCCCAGTGGCAATACAGCGCAACTCGCGATAATAAGCGCAACAGGTTGGCATACGGGTTGCTGTACTCAGGTTTTAACTTCTTCTTTCGGGGGCCGGAATGGGTACTCAATGTTATTGAGTTGCGGCGCTACGGCCACAGTCTCAATCCCAACGGGTCTATCACCTGCTCCCTTTAACCTGTGCTAATAACGAAAGGACGGGCATCGCCATGAACATATTTGACCACTATCGCCAGCGCTATGAAGCTGCCAAGGACGAAGAGTTCACACTGCAGGAATTTCTTACCATTTGCCGGGAAGATCGCAGTGCCTACGCCAATGCCGCGGAACGTCTGCTGATGGCTATCGGTGAACCGGTCATGGTCGACACCGCGCTTGAGTCCCGCATGTCGCGCCTGTTCTCCAACCGCGTGATCGCGCGCTATCCGGCCTTTGAAGAGTTCTACGGTATGGAGGAGGCTATCGAGCAGATCGTCTCTTACCTGAAACACGCCGCACAGGGCCTGGAAGAGAAAAAACAGATCCTGTATCTGCTGGGGCCGGTCGGCGGCGGTAAATCCTCGCTGGCCGAACGGCTGAAAGCACTGATGCAGCTGGTGCCTATCTATACGCTAAGCGCCAACGGCGAACGCAGCCCGGTCAATGATCATCCGCTGTGCCTGTTCAACCCGCAGGAAGACGCCGGCATCCTGGAAAAAGAGTACAACATTCCGCGCCGCTACCTGGGCACCATTATGTCGCCATGGGCGGCGAAACGCCTCAATGAATTTGGCGGCGACATCACCAAGTTCAAAGTGGTGAAAGTGCGTCCGTCGATTCTCGAACAGATCGCCATCGCCAAAACTGAACCCGGCGATGAAAACAACCAGGACATTTCCGCTCTGGTCGGTAAAGTGGACATCCGTAAACTGGAAAACCACGCGCAGAACGATCCCGACGCCTACGGTTATTCCGGCGCCCTGTGCCGGGCCAACCAAGGGCTGATGGAGTTCGTCGAGATGTTCAAGGCGCCGATCAAGGTGCTGCACCCGCTGCTGACCGCCACGCAGGAAGGTAACTATAACGGTACCGAGGGCATCTCCGCCCTGCCGTTTAACGGCATCATTCTGGCCCACTCCAACGAATCGGAATGGGTGACGTTCCGCAACAACAAAAACAACGAAGCCTTCCTTGACCGTGTCTATATCGTCAAGGTGCCGTACTGCCTGCGGGTGTCGGAAGAGATAAAAATCTACGACAAACTGCTCGATCACAGTGAACTGACCCACGCGCCGTGCGCGCCGGGCACGCTGGAAACGCTGGCGCGCTTTACCGTGCTGTCACGGCTGAAAGAGCCGGAAAACTCCAGCCTCTACTCAAAAATGCGCGTTTACGACGGTGAAAGCCTGAAAGATACCGATCCGAAGGCCAAGTCGTATCAGGAATACCGCGACTATGCCGGCGTGGACGAAGGGATGAACGGCCTGTCGACCCGCTTCGCCTTCAAAATTTTGTCACGCGTGTTCAACTTCGATCATACCGAAGTGGCGGCCAACCCGGTGCACCTGTTCTACGTGCTGGAACAGCAGATAGAACGCGAACAGTTCCCGCAGGATCTGGCGGAAAAATACCTGGAGCATCTGAAAGGTTATCTGATCCCGAAATACGCCGAGTTTATCGGCAAAGAGATCCAGACCGCCTATCTGGAGTCCTACTCCGAGTACGGTCAGAATATTTTCGACCGCTACGTGACCTATGCGGACTTCTGGATTCAGGATCAGGAATACCGCGATCCGGATACCGGCCAGCTGTTTGACCGTGAATCCCTTAACGCCGAACTGGAGAAAATTGAAAAACCTGCCGGCATCAGCAATCCGAAGGATTTCCGCAACGAAATCGTCAACTTCGTGCTGCGCGCCCGGGCAAACAACAATGGCCGCAATCCTAACTGGACCAGTTATGAGAAGCTGCGCACGGTTATCGAGAAGAAAATGTTCTCGAATACCGAAGAACTGCTGCCGGTCATCTCCTTTAACGCGAAAACCTCCACGGACGAGCAGAAGAAACACGACGACTTTGTCGATCGCATGATGGAAAAAGGCTATACCCGTAAGCAGGTGCGTTTACTGTGCGAATGGTATCTGCGGGTCAGAAAATCCTCCTGATAACGCGCTGCGAGTGACGTCGTAGAGGGATGCCTTAATAAGCCCGCGGGCTGCGGTTCGCGGGCGCCAGGGCATAGAAAGTTGGCAATGGTTGGGGGAACTATGGCTTATTTCATTGATCGACGGCTGAACGGCAAAAACAAAAGCATGGTGAATCGCCAGCGCTTTTTGCGCCGCTACAAGTCGCAAATTAAACAGTCGATCGCCGAGGCCATCAACAAGCGTTCGGTCACCGACATAGACAGTGGCGAATCCGTATCGATTCCCAACGCCGATATCAACGAACCGATGTTTCATCAGGGGCGCGGCGGCACGCGCCATCGCGTCCACCCCGGTAACGATCATTTCGTACAGAACGATCGCGTCGAACGGCCACAGGGCGGCGGTGGCGGCGGCAGCGGTCAGGGCAACGCCAGCCAGGACGGTGAAGGTCAGGATGATTTCGTTTTCCAGATCTCCAAAGACGAATATCTCGACCTGCTGTTTGAAGATTTGGCGCTGCCGAACCTGAAAAAAAATGAGTACAAACAGCTCACCGAATTCAAAACCCATCGCGCCGGCTTCACCGCCAACGGCGTGCCCGCCAACATCAGTATCGTACGCTCCCTGCAAAACTCGCTGGCGCGGCGTACGGCAATGACCGCCGGCAAACGCCGCGAACTGCGTCAGTTGGAAGAGCAACTGACCACCATGGAAAATACCGAACCGGTGCAACTGCTGGAAGAGGAGCGGCTACGTAAAGAGATTGCCGAACTGCGGCAGAAAATCGAACGCGTTCCCTTTATCGATACTTTCGATTTACGCTACAAGAATTATGAACGCCGTCCGGAGCCATCCAGCCAGGCGGTGATGTTCTGCCTGATGGACGTTTCTGGTTCAATGGATCAGGCGACGAAAGATATGGCCAAGCGTTTTTATATCCTGCTCTATCTGTTCCTTAGCCGTACCTACAAAAACGTCGAGGTGGTGTATATCCGCCACCATACGCAGGCCAAAGAAGTCGACGAGCAAGAGTTCTTCTACTCGCAGGAAACCGGCGGCACCATCGTTTCCAGCGCGCTGAAGCTGATGAGCGAAGTGGTGGAGGAGCGTTACAACCCGGCGCAGTGGAACATCTACGCGGCGCAGGCGTCGGACGGCGACAACTGGGCCGATGACTCCCCGCTGTGCCATGAGTTACTGGCGAAAAAACTGCTGCCGATCGTGCGCTACTACAGCTATATCGAAATTACCCGCCGGGCGCATCAAACTCTGTGGCGTGAATATGAAAACTTACAGGCCAGGTTCGACAACTTTGCCATGCAGCATATTCGTGAACCGGACGATATCTATCCGGTATTCCGCGAGCTGTTCCACACCCAAACCGCCTGAAGGCCGTCTCTCAGGGCCGGGTATTCCCCGGCCCTCCTCTTCCATCAGGAATCTTTGGTCTGCACCCAAAACGCATGAATCAGGCCCGGGAAATATCCCAGCAACGTCAGAATAATATTCAAAATAAATGCGCCGCCTAATCCTTTGCCCAGCAGCACGCCCAGTGGCGGTATAAGGATGGTAAATACGATACGCCAAAAGCCCATAATGCCTCCTCAGTGTGCTTGTTCCCTGCCAACATATTATATCTGCTTAATATTTTCAAAAAGTTATCAGCACTGTATCTCTTTTTCGGCGTAGTCTTACGCCCGGTGATAGCTTGTTGTTTATAGGGATATATGACCCCAGGGAATAACGCGCGCCATGATTAGTCGGCGCTGGTCGTTGATTATACGTGGCGATACTCCTAAAATGCGCGCTGAGAAATATTACTGGAATGGGTTTCATGTCGTCGCTGTGGGTTGCAACACAATATTTTTATTTGTTTGGCTTTTTATTCTCTGTGGTTTTTACTTATCTGGTCAGCCGGGATACGATTAAAATTCGCTGTCTCAGCGCCCTCACCATCGGCCTCACCTGGCCGCTCAGTTTACCGGTCGTGCTCATGTTTTCCCTGTTCTGAGCACCCGCCGAGATCGCCGCGCCGTCCATCCATGCCGGCACGGCGATGCCCATCAGAAGTCGTAACCGACCGTCGCGACCACGCTGCGTTCCTGCCCCCAATAGCAATAGCTGGTGCCGTAACAGGCCGCAACATACTTTCTGTCCGCCAGATTATTGACGTTCAGCTGTACGTACGCCCCTTTCAGGCTCGGCGCCACCTGCGCCAGGTTCATACGTACTGATGCGTCCAGCAAGGTCACGGACGGAATGCGTTGGGTATTTTCATTATCCGCCCACTGCTTGCCGATATAACGCACGCCCGCGCCAAGATTCAGCCCGTAGCCCGCATCATATTGTCCCCACAGCGTCGCCATTTGGTTCGGCGCCAAATATGGCGTATTGCCGTTATTGCCGTCGATGGCGTCTTTAAATTTCACCTTGTTATAGGTGTAACCCGCAATCACATTAAGGCGATCGGTCACCTGGGAACGCGCTTCCAGCTCAATCCCCTGCGAATGCACCTTACCGGCAGGTTCATAATAACTTTGCTGCACCACCCGGTTCGCCACGTCCTTTTGCGTGAGGTCATACAGCGACACGCTGTACAACGATGTGCTGCCCGGCGGCTGATACTTCAGGCCGACCTCATACTGCTTGCTGGTGCTGGGTTTCAGCATATGGCCGTCATTATCCGCCAGCGCCTCTGGGGTGATCGCCGAGCTGTAGCTGGCGTACGGCGAGAAGCCGCTGTCGAAGTGATACAGCAGCGAGGCACGACCACTGAAGTGGTGATCGTTACGCGAATCGGTGCTGTCGGCGGTCAGATTGGTATTTTTACTCTCCAGGCGATCGTAACGGCCGGCCAGGTTGAGATACCAGTTGTTCAAGGCGATCTCATCCTGCAGGTAGACGCCGGTCTGCTGATAGTGACGGCGCGAGTCGGTGCGCACCACGTCGGTCAGCAACGGCTCCCCCGCTACGCCGGTATAGGGATTCAACGGTGACGCTCCGCCGCTTTCATCCCACAGATTATTGCGGAAGCGCTGGTAGTCCAGCCCCAGCAACACTTTATGGTCCAACGGACCGGTGGCGAACTCGGCTTCCAGCTGGTTATCCACGGCATAGGCGTCCAGTGAGGTGCTGGATCCGCTGTAATAGCGATTCAGCAAGGTATGCTCTTCATTCCAGCCCGCCTGATACACCTGCTCCAACTCGACGTTCGAATGGGTGTAGCTGGCGTTTTGGCGGAACGTCCAGACGTCATTAAACCGGTGCGAGAAGGCATAGCTGTAGATCTGCTCCCAACGCTTGAATACGTTATGGCGGCTGTCGCCGTCAAAGAACCCGCGCCCCAGTTTGTCGCCCTGACTGGCATACAGGCTGCCGTCCGCCGGCACCGCACTGTGATAGCCGCCGGACGGATCTTTTTGCAGGTAGGCCTTCAGCAACAGCGAGGTATCTTCACTCGGTTGCCATAACAGCGACGGCGCAATCGCGTAGCGTTCTTCACGTTGGTGGTCATACATGGTATCGCTGCTGCGCGTCATGCCCGTCAGGCGGTATGCCCATTGATCCGACAGCGCACCGGTCACGTCAAACGCGCCGCCCTGGGTATGGTGATTGCCGCCCGTCAGGGTGAGGTGCCCTTCGGTGGCAAACTGCGGCCGCTTACTGGTCAAGGCCACCAGACCGCCAGGAATGCTTTGGCCGTACATTACCGAAGACGGCCCTTTAATCACGTCAACCCGCTCCAGGAACCAGGGATCAACCTGCAATGCGTTGTAACTGCCGCTGTCGCTCAGCAGCCTCAGCCCGACCAGAAAAGTGTTATTCACATCGCCGCCGTGAAAGCCCCGCAGCGCAATGGTGTCATAACGCGTCGCCCCGCCGGCAAAGTTGGTGAACACACCCGGCGTATACTTCAACGCATCATTGACCGTTAAGGCATTTTGGTCGGTCATCTGCTGACGCGTCACCACCGATACTGCCTGCCCGGTTAAAATCAGCGGTCGGTCGGTTTTTGTCGCCCCCTGGCTGGTGCCGGCGGTATAACCATGAGTTGCCGAATCCGCCGTGTCCGCCGGCTTGGCGGTCACCAGCAGCGTATCCTCCGCCCAGGAGGACAGCGGTAAAAACAGGGCAATAGCGCATAACAGACGGGAGCGTTTGACAGGAAAAATCCCAGACATAGCCGTAATTCCTATTGGAAGCCGTAAAATGTACACCGCAACAAGACAAGACAATTTCGATGACAGTCTGGTCAGAACGTGATGCGGTGCGCTGGTGTTAAGAAAATGAAAATATTGGTAAAGATAATAACAATGATAATTATTATCTTTTATAGGTAGGGAGTTCAAGTACGCCTGGCGTTTGCCATCAGAAAATTACGAGGACTATCGCAGTAAAATCAAGGTGAGGAACAAAAGGCAGGCGATTACTTCGCCGGATGTGGCGGCGTTTTGGAGATATGTGGTTCAGAGATATCCACCATGCGGCAGATTTTGCTGTAGTTGCTGTAACCTTCGCAGACTTTGTCTGCCACAAAGGTGCCCAGATACCCCAGCACCAGCGCATACCCCAACATGCAACAAATAAAGATCAGCGTTCTCACTCCGGCAGCCACCTTCAACAAAACCTATGCGTATCATACCGTGATTCGCCCTTTTTCGCCTGCCTGGAATTGACGCTGCGCGGCAATGCCGGCTTTGTAGTATCCTGTCACTCTCTTTTGGCGAGCAGAGAAACCTGATGCACCATGTGATGTTGGATATAGAAACGCTGGATGTGAAGCCAAGCGCGGTCATTCTGGTGGTTGCCGCCGTATTTTTCGATCCCAAAACCGGTCAGTTGGGCGAGGAATTTGAAGCGGCCGTCAGCCCGCAGAAGGAGCAAGACGGCAGGACAATAAGCTTGGACACCGTCGCCTGGTGGGCCAAGCAATCCGATGAGGCGCGTAAATTGGCCTTTGGCGGCAGCGACAGCTTAAAACGCGTGCTGACCAACCTGAGCCGCTTTATTCATATGCACAGCAGCGACACGGTAAAAGTCTGGGGCAACGGCAAAGAGTTTGACTGCGCCATCCTGGAGCACGCCTTCCAGCAACTGACGATGCCCTGCCCGTGGAAGTTTTGGCACACGCAGGATGTCCGCACCCTGGTGACGCTGGCAGAACTGCACGGCTTTAACCCCAAAAAGGCACGGCCGTTTGAAGGTACGCCACACCGGGCGCTGGACGATGCCAAGCATCAGGCCAGATATGTCGCCGACGTGGTGGCCAACTGCTATTTCCGCCACGATGCCGCACTGCTGCCCTGATCCGGACAGGCGCTGTTCCGCTGCCGGCATCGCGCCTGCCGCTCTCTCTGTATAACAACCTGGTGCACCGCCCTTTCCATTTCACTGCGAAGGCACTACCCTAAGCCACTTTGTCACTTGGATGTGCTATTTTTCATTATGCAAAAATTTCTCCTTCTCCTGCTGAGTCTGGTCTTGCTGGGCCCGTTAGGCATCGACCTCTATCTGCCGGCGATACCGGCCATCGCGCTGGGCCTGAACAGCAGCGAAGCGGTGATCCAATCCACCATTTCGCTGTTTATTCTGGTGCTAGGACTGGGGCAGATCGTCGCCGGGCCGCTGGTCGACAACTACGGACGCAAGCCGGTCGCGCTGGCCGGCATTATCCTGTATATGATCGGCGCCGCCATGGCCGCGCTGGCCAACAGCCCGGCGCTATTTATCGCCTCACGCCTGCTGCAGGGCATCGCGGTATGCTGCACCGCCGTAGTGGCGTTTAGCGGCGTGCGCGACCGTATGAACGGCGACGATGCCGCGCGCGCCTTTGGTTTCCTCAACGGTACGCTGAATATTATCCCGGCGCTGGCGCCGCTGTTGGGCGGATTACTGGCGGAAGCGTTTGGCTGGCGCGCCCCTTTCTGGTTCCTGGTCGGCTACGCGCTGCTGGTCTTCGTGCTGATCGCTCTGCGCCTGCCGGAAACCCGACCGGCAGATACGCGGCCGGTCAAAGGGCTCCCCGTACGCCAGTACGCACAGATCCTGCGTCAGTCACGCTTTCTCTCTTTCGCCGTGGTCAATGCCGGGGCCATGGGCATGGCGCTCACCTACGTGTCGCTGGCGCCTAATGTGCTGATGGGTACCGCCGGCCTGACGCCGCTGCAATTTTCCCTGGCGTTCGGCGCCAACGGTTTCTGGATTATGCTGGTGAGCTTCTTCGCCAACCGGGTGATTCGCAAGGTCGGCCGGCCGTTTTGTCTGGCAACCGGCGGTGTGCTGATGGGGCTGGGGTGCCTTGCCCTGCTGTTTGATATCACCTTCCTGACGGCCGATGCGCAAACCCACTGGCTGGCCTATATGCTGCCGGTTGCCATCGGCTGCGCCGGGCTGGCGTTTGTGATGGGCCCGGCCACCAGCTATGCGCTGGAGCCGTATTCCAACGAGGCCGGAGTAGCCTCGGCGCTGGTCGGTTTCGTACAGATGGCCGGCGGCGCTGCGCTGGGACTGCTGGCGATGGCGCTGCCTCTGCAACCGAAAATGGCGCTGGCGCTGGTGATGGCGGCGGGCTGTTTACTGGCGCTGCACGCCCGGCAGCGCAGTAAACAATTAAAGGGACAGTTAAACCGGATCGGCTGAGCTTATGCGCCGGCTTCCACCGGCACCCGCGGCGTCAATGCCGTCAGCAGCTCGTACCCCAGGGTACCGGCTGCGGCGGCCACGTCATCCACCGGCAAATGCCGCCCCCACAATTCCACCTCGGCACCGATAGTCGCCTGCGGGCACGGCGTCAGGTCCACCGCCAGCATATCCATCGATACCGTACCTACGGTGCGCGTCAATACGCCGTCAACCCAGATAGGCGTGCCGCTCTGCGCATGGCGCGGATAACCGTCGGCATAGCCGCAGGCGACAATGCCGATCCGCTGTACGGCACTGGCGGTATAGCGCCAGCCATAGCCGACGCTGTCGCCGGATTTTAGCGTCTGCACCGCGATAATCTCACTGCGCAATGACATCGTCGCCTGTAGCCCCGTCGCGGCAATATCCGCCGAGTTGCCGCTCGGCGATGCGCCGTACAAGATAATGCCCGGCCGCACCCAACTGCCGTGCGTATCCGGATGCCACAGCGTAGCCGCCGAATTGGCCAGACAGCGCGGCAGCGGCAGTTCCGCCGCCGCGCGATCAATGGTCGTCATTTGCTGCGCTACGCCACGCGCATCATCGGCAGTCGCGAAGTGGCTCATCAGCGTCATAGCGCCGATATTGGCGATGCCCTGCGCCCGTTGCCAGACGCTGCGTATCCGCTCGGGCGCAAAGCCCAGCCGGTTCATGCCGCTATTCAGCTTCAGATAAATATTCAGCGGCGCCGCGAGCCGTGCCTCGGCGATCGCCGCCAGCTGCCAGTCGCTGTGTACGGCGGTGGTCAACTGATAGCGGTCAATCAGCGCCAGGTCCTGCGGCTGAAAGAACCCCTCCAGCAGCAGGATCGGCCCCTGCCAGCCGGACTCGCGCAGCAGCACCGCCTCCGCCAGATCCAGTAACGCAAAGCCGTCAGTATTCGCCAGGCTGCGCCAGACGTGTTTAATACCGTGGCCATAGGCATTAGCCTTCACCACCGACCAAACCTTCGCAGCGGGCGCATGGCGGCGGATAACCTGTAGATTGTTGTCGAACGCCGCCAGGTGCAGCGTTGCGGTAATTGGGCGGGGCATGGGCTCTCCTTCAGCCGGTTTGACGCCGGCCGCAGTCTGCCGCTGCGGCCGGCGATGAGGATTAACGCGCCGGATGCACGTCGTTCAACGGTGCACGCCGCGAATGGGTCACACCACCGCTGTAACGCGCCACGGAGAGATCGTCAAATGGGATCGCCGGCGTGATGCCGGAGATCAGGTCGGCAAGCAACTGGCCGGAACCGCAGGCCATCGTCCACCCCAGCGTGCCGTGGCCGGTATTGAGGTACAGGTTCTTCAATGAGGTGCGGCCGACAATCGGCGTACCGTCCGGCGTCATCGGCCGCAGTCCGGTCCAGAACGTAGCCTGTTCAACCCGGCCGCCGTTGGGGTACAGATCGCGCACCACCATCTCCAGCGTCTCGCGTCGCTTCTGCTCCAGTTCGGTATTAAAGCCGACGATTTCCGCCATACCGCCAACGCGAATGCGCTGGTCAAAGCGGGTAATAGCGACTTTATAGGTTTCATCCAGCACCGTTGAGTACGGCGCCGCCGTCTCATCGGTAATCGGGATGGTCAGCGAGTAGCCTTTCAGCGGATAAACGGGGATCGCCACCAGCCCGCGCAGCAGCGCGGTCGAATAGGAACCGAAGGCCACCACATAACTGTCCGCCGTCAAAGTCTGCCCGCCGCACTGCACGCCGGTAATTTTATCGCCATCCACCAGCAGGCGATCGACGTGCTGGTCATACAGGAAGGTCACGCCCGCCTGCTCCGCCATTTTGGCCAGGCGCTGTGTAAACAGCTGGCAATCACCGGTTTCATCATTCGGCAGTTGCAGACCGCCGGTCAGCTTGTGCGCCACCTGCGCCAAAGCCGGCTCCGCCGTGGCCAACTGGCTGGACTCCAGCAGTTTGTAAGGCACGCCGGCGTCTTCCAATACCGCAATATCTTTCGCCGCATTCTCAAACTGCTGCTGCGAACGGAACAGTTGCAACGTGCCGCGCTGACGCCCTTCGTATTCGATACCGGTGTCCTGACGCAACGCCTTGATGCAGTCGCGGCTGTACTCCGCCAGACGCACCATCCGCCCTTTGTTGGTGGCATAATGGGACGTATTGCAGTTTTTCAGCATCTGCCACATCCAGTTGATCTGAAAGCCGGTGCCGTCCAGGCGGATAGCCAGCGGCGCATGGCGTTGGAACATCCATTTGATGGCCTTCAGAGGTACGCCGGGCGCGGCCCATGGCGCAGCATAACCCGGCGAGATCTGACCGGCGTTGGCGGCGCTGGTTTCCAGCGCCGGCCCTGGCTGACGATCAACCACCGTCACTTCATGCCCGGCTTTCGCCAGATACCAGGCGCTGGCTACGCCAACCACTCCACTACCTAAAATCAAAACTCGCATCACTGACTCCAGCCCGAGGTTTAACAAAGCATAATCTTCTGTTGACGGCAAATTAACTCAGTAGAAAAAACCATCCAACAAATTAGTTTTTAATCGTGACAGATTTCACAATTAATTTATCGTTCAAGCCGCTTCCTTTTGCAATAGCCGGATTTAAATAGCGATAACCTGCGGTGAAAGCCGGTTTCTGGAGAGAATAGCGCCCCCTCATGCAATCAATGACTGCATTGAAGTCACTAAAAATCGCCCTCATGTGCAACAGGTTGTTAACAGAATATAAAATCAACCCTGCCATACAAAACAAAATATTAATCTACAAAAAACGCAAAACATCAACATATCCTGCGAGGAAACATCGGCGGCAAAACAGCAGAAAAAACTCACCCGCTATCCGCTCCTCCCGTTAAGTTCAGACAGGACGTTGAATTTTTAGGCTTTATAACCCCCTCGCCCCGTTCTTTTTTGAGCTACGATTGATTAAGGGCCGCCGTAATGAGCCTGGCCCGTACAAAACGAGGGTGCGCTGATGACAACTTCAACACATGATCAAATTATGGATGAAAAACGTCTGAGCGATGGACCAGACTGGACGTTTGAGTTGCTGCAGGTCTATCTGGAGCAGATTGACCGCGTCGCCAAACATTACAAACTGGATACCTATCCGCACCAAATTGAGGTCATCACCTCTGAGCAGATGATGGATGCGTATTCCAGCGTCGGGATGCCGATTAACTATACGCACTGGTCATTCGGTAAAAAATTTATCGAAACCGAACAGCTCTACAAACATGGGCAGCAGGGGCTGGCCTATGAGATCGTCATCAACTCCAATCCTTGTATTGCTTACCTGATGGAAGAGAACACCATCACCATGCAGGCGCTGGTGATGGCGCACGCCTGCTACGGGCACAACTCATTCTTCAAGAACAACTACCTGTTTCGCAGCTGGACCGACGCCAGTTCGATCGTCGATTACCTACTGTTCGCCCGCCATTACATCAGCGAATGTGAAGAGCGCTACGGCGTAGAAGAGGTAGAAAAACTGCTGGATTCCTGCCACGCGCTGATGAACTACGGCGTGGACCGCTATAAACGTCCGCAAAAAATTTCACTGCAGGAAGAGAAAGCCCGTCAGAAGAGCCGGGAGGAGTATCTGCAAAGCCAGGTGAACTCGCTGTGGAAAACGCTGCCGCGCGTCGAACGCGAAGACGCGCCGGAGCAAGAACGTCGTTACCCCAGCGAGCCGCAGGAAAATATTCTCTACTTTATGGAAAAAAACGCCCCGCTGCTGGAGCCGTGGCAACGGGAAATCCTGCGCATTGTGCGCAAGGTCAGCCAGTATTTCTACCCGCAAAAGCAGACGCAGGTGATGAACGAAGGCTGGGCCACCTTCTGGCATTACACCATACTCAACCATCTGTATGACGAGGGCCGCGTCAGCGAGCGCTTTATGCTGGAGTTCCTGCACAGCCACACCAACGTGGTGTATCAGCCGCCTTACAACAGCCCCTATTACAACGGCATTAACCCGTATGCGCTGGGCTTCGCCATGTTCCAGGATATCAAGCGCATCTGTCAGTCGCCAACGGAAGAAGATCGCTACTGGTTCCCGGATTTTGCCGGCAAAGACTGGCTGGAAACGCTGCATTTCGCCATGCGCGACTTTAAGGACGAAAGCTTTATCAGCCAGTTCCTGTCGCCGAAACTGATGCGCGACTTCCGCCTGTTCACCGTGCTGGATGACGACCGCAACAACTATCTGGAGATTTCGGCCATCCACAATGAGGCGGGATATCGGGCGATTCGCCAAGAGCTGTCGGCACAGTACAACCTGAGCAATCACGAACCCAACATCCAGGTCTGGAACGTTGATCTGCGCGGCGATCGTTCATTGACGCTACGCTATGTGCCGCAGGAACGCGCGCCGCTGGATAAAAGCCGCCGCGAGGTGATGAAACATGTGTACCGGCTGTGGGGGTTCGACGTGATTCTGGAACAGCAAAACGAAGACGGCAGCGTCGAACTGCTGGAACGCTGCCCTCCGCGCCCCAGCGCGCTGTAACACGCAGCAAAAAGGGCGCATGATGCGCCCTTGTTTTTTACCAACGCGACGCCGCCGTTAACGGCGCGCTTCGGTCAGATCGCTCGGCATGGTGCCTTGCATGCTTTGCCAGATCGCGCCGCTCTCCTTGCCATAATTACGCACGGTATCCATCACCTGGTCGTACATTTTCTCATGGCACAGCATCGACAGCTTACTGTAGAACGAACGCGCCAGCTTGCGCGCTTCCGGGTTGGAGAAGTAGTAACGGCCAACGCGGGTATACAGCCCTTTCAGACCGTTGAAAATCAGCCCGTAAATCGGGTTGCCGGACACGAAGGCCAGACCGCGGAAAATTTCATAATCCAGCGTATTGAACGCCTCGGCCTGATCTTCAACCTCCGACGCCTTCGCCAGGACGGCCTGCGCTTCCTCAGGGTGGTTACGCACCGCAGAGCGGATAAAGATAGAGGCAATATTGGTGCGCACCGACAATAAATTATCGATCAACTGCGGGACGCTGTTATGATCGAGGCGCGCCAGCGTTTCCAGAATGTTGAGGCCGGATGTTTCCCAAAAGTTATTCACTTTGGTCGGCTTGCCGTGCTGAATCGTCAGCCAGCCATCTCGCGCCAAACGCTGTAAAACCTCGCGTAACGTGGTGCGCGTGACACCTATCAGTTCAGATAGCTCACGCTCCGCGGGCAAAATAGAGCCAGGAGGGAAGCGATTATTCCAAATACTTTCAATAATGTACTCTTCCGCAAAACCGGCTGGACTCTGTGCCTTAATGACCATGTGTTTGACGTTCCGTTGCAACGATATCAGTAATAGTAGTCCGCTGATCATACCAGATCATGCTGGTATGACATAGTGCGAGCGGGAAACTATAAACGAAAGTGTGCATAACCTGGCAAAAAACAGCCGAAAACGGCGAAACCCATGAATTTTAGGTTGAAATTTCTGCCGCAGTTGCATCGCAACCGCCGGCGTTGGTAGGGTAGCAACAATTTTTCTTCAAGGTAGTAAGACATATATGGAAATGACAACACGCAGCGCCGTTGTGAAAAATTTTCTCGGCCAATCCCCTGACTGGTATAAATTAACCATCCTGATATTTTTGGTTATCAATCCGCTGGTCTTTTTCCTGATAAGCCCCTTCGCTGCCGGCTGGCTGCTGGTCGCGGAATTCATCTTCACCCTGGCGATGGCGCTCAAGTGCTACCCGCTACAGCCCGGCGGCCTGCTGGCGCTGGAGGCGGTAGCTATCGGCATGACCAGCCCGGCGCACGTCGGTGAAGAGATCGCCAACAATATTGAAGTGCTGCTGCTGCTGATCTTTATGGTGGCCGGCATCTACTTTATGAAACAGCTGCTGCTGTTCGTATTTACCAAGCTGCTGCTGAACATCCGCTCCAAAATGCTGCTGTCGCTGGCGTTCTGTCTGGCTGCGGCGGTGCTCTCGGCGTTTCTTGACGCCCTGACGGTCGTCGCCGTGGTAATCAGCGTCGCCAGCGGTTTTTATTCTATCTACCACAATGTCGCCTCCAACCAGCCGGAAGACGCGCATAACGTGAACGACGACAGCGGCATCGACGGCGATGACCGCAAACAGACGCTGGAACAGTTCCGCGCCTTTCTGCGCAGCCTGCTGATGCACGCTGGCGTCGGCACCGCGCTCGGCGGCGTGATGACCATGGTCGGCGAACCGCAGAACCTGATTATCGCCAAAAGCGCCGGCTGGGGCTTTATTGATTTCTTCCTGCGTATGGCGCCGGTTACCCTGCCGGTCTTTGTATGCGGCCTGGTGGTGTGTCTGCTGGTGGAGCGCTTTGGCGTTTTCGGCTATGGTGCGCAACTGCCTGAGCGCGTGCGCGAAGTATTGACCGAGTTTGACCGCCAGGCCAGCGCCAAGCGCAACCGCCAGGAAAAAGTCAAACTGGTGGTGCAGGCGCTGATCGGCATCTGGCTGGTGGCGGCGTTGGCTCTACATCTGGCGGAGGTCGGTCTGATTGGCCTGTCGGTCATTATTCTCGCCACCTCGCTGTGCGGCGTAACCGACGAACATGCCATCGGCAAGGCCTTCCAGGAAGCCCTGCCGTTCACCGCCCTGCTGACGGTATTTTTCACCGTGGTGGCCGTAATCATCGAACAGCATCTGTTTAGCCCGGTTATCGCGTTTGTGCTGCAGGCCGAGCCGTCGGCGCAGCTGATGCTGTTCTACGTGTTTAACGGCTTGCTGTCGGCGGTTTCCGATAACGTCTTTGTCGGCACGGTCTATATCAACGAAGCCAAAGCCGCCCTCACCAGCGGCGCCATCTCGCTGAAGCAGTTTGAAATGCTGGCGGTGGCGATCAACACCGGCACCAACCTGCCTTCGGTCGCTACGCCAAACGGCCAGGCGGCGTTTCTGTTTCTGCTGACCTCGGCGATCGCCCCGCTGGTGCGCCTTTCCTATGGGCGTATGGTCTGGATGGCACTGCCATATACCATCGTTCTGGCGCTGGTCGGGCTGCTGTGCGTTGAGTTTACCCTGGCGCCCGTGACCGACCTGCTGACGCAGTGGCACTGGCTCACGCTGCCGCATCTGGAGGCTGCGGGGCACTGATTCAGCCCCCGTGACGTTGCCAGCCATACTTTGTTACCTCGAAAAGGGTCTCTGATGGCTGGCAACACGGTTGAATTGTGGTTTACACTGCCGGTTCAATTGCTTACTGCATGGAAGACTCAAAATATGTTGCGATTCTTTAAGCGCTGCTCACAAGGACGCCGCGCCTGGCTGTTGATGGCTATCACCGCGCTGGCGCTGGAACTGACTGCGCTCTATTTCCAGCACGTTATGCTGCTGCAACCTTGTGTGATGTGTATTTATGAGCGCTGCGCGCTGTTTGGCATTCTGGGCGCTTCACTGCTAGGCGCTATCGCGCCGAAAACGCCGCTGCGCTATGCCGCCATTCTGCTGTGGATCTACAGCGCCTGGGAAGGGCTGCAGCTGGCGTGGAAACACACCATGATTATGCTGCACCCTTCACCGTTCAATACCTGCGACTTTTTCGTCAGTTTCCCTTCCTGGCTGCCGCTGGACAAGTGGATGCCGGCCGTATTTCATGCCTCCGGCGACTGTTCGGTGCGCCAATGGCAGTTCCTGACGCTGGAAATGCCGCAGTGGCTGGTCGGCATCTTCGCCGCCTACCTGCTGGTCGCCGCGATCGTGCTGCTCAGCCAGATAGTGCGTTCACGTCAGTAAAGCTGACGCAGAGTAAAACGTATCGGTATCAATCTGAAAGGCGCCTGACGGCGCCTTTTTTATAGGGGCTATTCTGCACGATGAGACGGCGGAAAAATCACATAAAGAGAAGCGATGCCCCACGGGGCGTATGGTTTGTCGGGTTTTATCGTCCGTGATGCAAGACGGCGTACAACGATGATTAGCATTATTGTTTTAGTGTTTCCCTGGTAAATGCAGCTCTTTATCTTTTTGGACACGGCCAAGGATGATCCAGACCGAAAAACGATAATCCAAACGTCAGTACAATATAGGCAAGCAATACAGCAAACATCAGAACAGCCATTTTCTCCAGCAGATTAAGACGTTTATCATCAGTCATACTTCACATCTCCTTGTAACTACCCACAATAAACACGCCTTTAAAACTTAGGCAACTATGCCTTCCACTTCAATAGCCACACATAAAATGAAACATTATTAATAAGATTGGTTAATGGTTTGTACATATTTACACCAACCGGCATGCTCCCCCGCGTTGTTGTAAAGTATTTACTCTTGCCGATTAGCCGGGTATGTTGCGCCATCGTTTCCGCCTGAGTGGCAAACCGCACCTTATCTGACGACGTTGATAGGCGTCTGGCACCGTCGGGCAAGCGCATAACTCTTGGTTATCCAGCAACAGATACTATGAACAGAATTGAAATTGCCTTGGTGGTAGTCTGCATCATTCTCACCACCCTACTGTTTTCCAAATCGGGTGACGTCATGCGACGCAGCAGAAGCCGTTATGAGGTGATCGCCGAAGAGCCGGTGTACAGCTCCCGTATAAAACTGCGTTGACCCCCGACTCAACGCGACCGACCATACCTGCTACGTTCAGTATATCCAGCAAAATATATAGTCCGGAAACAACATCAGTGGCTCTGCACCAGAGTGAAATAAAATAGGAAAAATTATTAGCGCAAGACAAATCGCGCCCTCTCAGGTTTGAGTCGTTTTGCGCTAATGTTTACTCTATAGATGTCACAGACTGAGACTACATTAAGCGAATAGCATTATAGTAAAGCGTTCTGGTTGACCCGGAGCTCTGGCTTAACATTATTCTGTGATTTTCAGTTGTAAGAGTGACATATCCAGAATTCTCGCTGATGAGCTTGGCAAAGCTTGAGGTATTGGCCACGGTAAACTCACCATAGATATTGCTGTCCGTGCTGGTAACATAGATTTTCCACATCGACACCGGCGTATTTGAACCAGAGTTTAGCGATAATGCCCATACCGGCGTATTATGCTGAACCACCACATTCCCCGCCGTCCCCTGTAATTTGTTTGTGCTGTTGATTGTCAGGTTTTTATTTAGTTGGAAATCGCTGTCCGTCACCGCGGCAAAAGGCAACCTGACATTATGCTGTGTCGAATACATCTCTAACTTAGATGCTGTACCACCAACGCCTAAGCCACGATACGACATGTTTCTAACGTTTTGTGCAGAGCTTGGCCCCCAGATATCGCTGGTGAACAGGTTGTGTCCGAAGATACCACCGACATAATCAGCAGCTACGCGAACCTTGCTAAAATCGCCCTTTCTGTTGCTGATAATAATATCCATATAGATAGTGGTCTTTTTGCTTGGCACTGTGATCTCTGCAACCGTTGCAGAAAAACCTGGCGCCGTGATCACATCACCAACAGCAAATTTGGATTCCCCATCGGTGATATCGGAGTCCTCGGCAACAACGAGCTGCCATTTGTTTTCATATCCCCGCATGATGCTCGATAACGCAACCGATTTTTTAGTACCACTCACAATATCATAACCAAACTCAACGCTATATGCGTCCTCGGTCACAATATCGCTCAGGGTAAGAACGGATGTGTACTTACCGTTATAATCATAAGTACCATTGTTTATATTCGCGTATTGGCTGCGATCCTGTAGTGAAATACCACCAAATCTATGCGTTGCACACCAGGTAATATCAATATTGTGGCATTCACTGTTCCCGCCACCTTTACCACTACCACCAATCAAGCAGGCGATATACCCGGTCTGCCAGTTTTTTCCCCGAATTTTATTCATACCGGATTGTTTTTCTGGATCCAGATAATTTTTAAATCCGATAATATGCCCGCGCATTTCATCACATGAGATAGTACTTGTAGATAGCCCTTTGCCTTGAACTTTAAAAAACGTTGCTCTGAAGTTACCGAAGAACTCACTCACATTTAAGTTAAAATTCTCCGTTGAACCGCTCCCAGCAGAATAGAATGCCCCCTCGGCATCCCACCATTTTTCTGGTAAGGCCGGGAATTTATCACCAACAATGACGACATTTAACGTAAGATTAAAGCCGAAGCGGTACATTGTGCCATTATCATTCTTATTAAGACCAGAGAGACAAGGAATACCCTTATCAATCCGGTAAATACCATCACCACGCACCGCATTTATACCAGTATTGATTGCATGCTTCATTGCATCGATAATGGCACCAGCATCATCAGCGCTGCCATCACCCACTGCGCCAAACATTTCCGGCGTAATGTACTTTACAGCGTCTTGTACCGTACCACCCTGATCCAGAATAACTGATTTCGCGTTAATATCTTCCACGTTATTTCTCCTGTCTTATGCAGATAAATAAAATGACGAACGAGTAACCGGATACTTACCGTATAAATAATCGATTCGCTGCGTTCTGTGTAAGATATTAATCATTGTCAGCATTGATAATAAACCGAAACCCGTTGTGCCATTGCTCAGCGCATTTTTTACGCGTATCTTTACGAACGTACGTAACTTTATTTCTTTCCATTCGGGAAGATAACGGTGTGGCAAATGTACAGGGGCTTTAATCAAGACGTGGTCGAGTGGCGGAATAGCCGATAAAAATGGGGAGAGATCTGCCCGAACAGGGCAAAACCCCAATGCGCGCATGCGCACAGCGGGGTTATCAGGATTACAAATGCAGATGGCCGGTAACACGACCTGCTGACGATGTCAGACACTATTTCCGCGTCGGCGATATCCATGTCTTGGGCGCCAACCTCGTCAGTTCACGCCTTTCAATACGGTCAATCAACGCGCCCAGTCCGGTTTATTGAGGATATGGTCCTGCCAATCCACCACCTCACTCTCGCGCACGGCAATATGGCGTACGGTAATACGCTCACCATGCATCGCTGCCTTTGAACCGCTGATCAGCGGATGCCAAGGGTATAGAGGCTTGCCTTCGCCGATCAGACGATAGGCGCAGGTTGGCGGCAGCCAGTCGAAAGTCACCAGATTTTCCCGCGTCAGTTTGATGCAGTCTTCTTCCAGTTCGAAACGTCGTTCATAGTTGCGGCACTGGCAGGATTTAATATTCAGCTGGTTGCAGGCAACGTTGGTAAAATAGATTTCGTCGGTATCTTCGTCGATCAGTTTATTCAGACAGCACTGCCCACAACCGTCGCACAGCGATTCCCACTCTTCTTCTGACATTTCCGCCAGCGTTTTGCTCTGCCAAAAAGGACGTTGTGACATGTTGAAATCCGGTATAACCCCTTAATACCTTCAGCCAGCCCGGCATGCTTGCCCGAGCCGCGCGATCGGCGATTAAGGATGAGTAAATGAATGTTAGCCTGCATACAGACTGCGAGGGGCACTATATAGACATTTTAGCCTGCAGATGCAAGCCTTGCCGCCGTTTTTACACGACGGCCGGCAGGATCAGATCACGCGCGTAGTCAGCGTCTTGTCGTTCAGAGAGATTGTCAGCATATCGCCCGAGGCCATCGGCCCGACGCCCTGCGGCGTGCCGGTGAGAATGATATCGCCGGCGCGCAGCGTGAAGAAACGGCTCATGTAGGCGATCAACGGCAGGATCGGTGTGATCATATCGCGCGTATTGCCCTGCTGGCGGATCTCGCCGTTAACGTTCAGCGTCAGTTCAGCATTTTGCGCGTCGCCAAACTCGGCGACCGGAATAAAACCGGAGAGAGGGCAAGAGCCATCGAAGCCTTTGGCCTTTTCCCACGGCTGGCCGGCTTTCTTGAACCCCGCCTGCAAATCACGCAGCGTCAGATCCAGCGCCACGCCGTAGCCGGCGATCGCCCGCGCCACGCGATCTTCATTGGCCTGCTTCAGCGGCGTACCGATCAGCACCGCCAGTTCAACCTCGTGGTGCACCGCGCCAAGATCTTTCGGGATCGCCACCGGCTGGCGGATATCGCACAATGCGGTTTCAGGTTTGATAAACAGCACCGGCTCGGCGGATTTGGCGCTGCCCATCTCCTTGATGTGATCGGCATAATTGCTGCCGACACACACCACTTTGCTTACCGGAAAATCCAGCAATGCCCCCTGCCAGTCTCGATGTTGATACATTCCGTTTCTCCCTACAAATCATGTAGGGGCTCAGCCCGCAGGCCAGGCCCGTTGTCGTTACAGTAGCGCCGTATCGCTGACGGCCCGCCGGTGCGGCTTATTGGCCAACGGCATCCGCCATCATACCCACGCTGATGGCAAAATAATATGAACGGTTCCAGTGCATGATGGTACGGAAATTATCATACACCAGGAACGCTCGCCCCTGCGCATCGTCCGGCGTAATGACCCAGCTGCGTAGCGTAGCATCCGGCAGCGCGGCGCCGTCAGGCTGCGTGACGCCCATTGCCGCCCACTGATTAACCGTGCGTCCGCGGGTTTTCAGCCCCAGATCGGCAGCGCTGAAACCTGCCGGCAGTTTGACTTCACGCCCCCAGCTGCTGCCTGCCTGCCAGCCTTCTGTCGACAGGTAATTGGCCGTCGAGGCAAAAACATCATCGACATTGTTCCAGATATCAATGCGTCCATCGCCATCGCCGTCAGCGCCATAGGTCAAGAATGAGCTGGGCATAAACTGGCTTTGCCCCATCGCACCCGCCCAGGAGCCTGTCAACTGTCCGGCCGTCACGTGTCCCTGCTCAATAATCTGCAACGCCGCCATCAGCTGCTTGCGGAAAAACGCCTCTCTGCGCCCTTCAAACGCCAGCGTCGCCAGCGCGGAAACCACATCTTCCTTACCCTGAATCTTGCCGAAATGACTTTCCATCGCCCACAGCGCCACGATATAGCGCTCCGGCACGCCGTAACGCGCCGTCGCCCGTGCCAGCTGCGGCTGGTATTTACGCATCATCTCGCGCCCCTGCCGCGTTTTACTGGCCGACAGCACGCGCTGCAGATAAACGTCCAGGGTTATCTTCTTTTCCAGCTGATTGCGATCGGATTTAATCACCCTATCGACAAAATGGATATTGACAAAGGCGCTGTCGACCGTTTTCCGGCTCAGTCCCTGCGCTAATGCCTGACTTTTAAGTTGTTCAACATAGGCGGGAAACTGCGCCGGGTCGCGACCGGTAGCGGCCAGCGTATTCGCAGCCGGCGCTCCGGGACTGCCGGCCGCAGGCTTCAGCATCCCTCCCGACGCAGGCGGCGTGGCGGTTGGCGCCGCTAGCGCCTGGTTCTTATGGCTGGCACAGCCGGCCAGTATCAAAGCCGTCAGTGTCAAAGCCGTGGTCGACAATCTCATCGCGGTGTCCTTTTCTGCAACTCAATTCCGCCCCGCTCAACATGCGGGGCAGACGACAATTATTTCCCGCCGCCCAAATGCTGGCTCAATAAATTCTCAACCGGCGGCGGCACCTGCAGATAAAACCCTTCTTCCTTCAGGGCCTCTCTCACCTTGTCAATATTCGCATTGGCTAATCTTTTCCGTTCATCAAGATTAAGCAACATAGCGAACTGCGGCGCGCCAAAACTTTTCAGCAAATCCTCCGGCACGCGCGAGAAGTCGTCTTTTTTTTCGACATAAAGATAAGTTTGATCGCGTTTTGAACTTCTATAGATCACACAAAGCATATTTTTAACTCTATTTAATTGGGGCAGTGTCTTGCCTGGATATAACTCTGACTATAACATGCTTCTAGTACATCGGAATATCGCACCCCGAGTGGAATTCCGGGGATTTAAAGTTGCTGAAACTGAGTCAGGATAGATGTCACAATCGCCAATTGAGCTAAAAGGCAGCAGTTTTACCCTATCGGTTGTTCATTTGCATAATTCGGAACCCGAGGTAATTCGCGAGGCGTTGCAAGAAAAAGTGGAACAAGCTCCCGCTTTTTTGAAAAACGCCCCTGTTGTTATCAACATTGCAGCGCTTAACGGCGACGCAAACTGGAAAGAACTCCAACAGGCGGTCGCAGCGGCAGGTCTGCGGGTGGTTGGCATCAGCGGTTGCAAAGATGAGCGGCAAAAACGGGCGGTTGCCCGTGCCGGTCTGCCGTTGCTGAGCGAAGGAAAAGGCCACAAAGTGGCCGCTGCCGAGGTGCCGGCTCCGGCTCCCGAGCCGGCAGCCGACAACGCTCCCGCCAAAACACGCGTCATCAGCACACCTGTCCGTTCCGGCCAACAGATTTATGCCCGTAACTGCGATTTAATCGTAACCAGCAGCGTCAGCGCCGGTGCAGAAGTGATTGCCGACGGCAATATTCACATCTACGGCATGATGCGCGGTCGTGCGCTGGCTGGCGCATCCGGCGATGCCTCATGTCAGATTTTTTGCACGCATCTGGCCGCTGAGCTAGTCTCTATCGCAGGGCAGTACTGGTTGAGCGACCAGATCCCGTCCGACTCGTTCGGGCAGGCAGTACGACTCAGCCTGTTGGATAACGCTTTAACCATACAACCTTTAAATTGAGCCCTTTTGACAAGGAACCACTTCATGGCACGCATTATTGTTGTTACATCGGGTAAAGGGGGGGTTGGTAAAACCACCTCGAGCGCAGCCATCGCGACCGGTCTGGCCAAACAAGGCAAGAAAACCGTCGTTATCGACTTCGATATCGGTCTGCGTAACCTTGACTTGATTATGGGCTGTGAGCGTCGCGTGGTTTATGACTTCGTTAACGTAATTCAGGGTGATGCCACGCTGAACCAGGCGTTAATCAAAGACAAACGCACCGAAAACCTCTACATTCTGCCCGCATCTCAAACGCGCGATAAAGACGCGCTGACCCGCGAAGGCGTTGAGAAAGTGCTCAACGAACTTGGCAAGATGGACTTTGACTTTGTGGTGTGCGACTCACCAGCCGGTATTGAAACCGGTGCGCTGATGGCGCTGTACTTCGCGGATGAAGCCATCATCACCACCAACCCGGAAGTGTCTTCGGTACGCGACTCCGACCGTATTCTCGGCATTCTGTCCTCCAAATCGCGCCGCGCCGAACAAGGCAAGGACCCGATCAAGGAGCACCTGCTGCTGACCCGTTACAATCCGGGCCGCGTCAGCCGCGGCGACATGCTGAGCATGGAAGACGTGCTGGAAATTTTGCGCATTCCTCTGGTCGGGGTTATCCCGGAAGACCAGTCCGTACTGCGCGCATCCAACCAGGGTGAACCTGTGATTCTGGATCTCGAGTCCGATGCCGGCAAGGCATATGACGATACCGTTAACCGCTTGTTAGGAGAAGAACGCCCCTTCCGCTTCATTGAAGAAGAGAAGAAGGGCTTCCTGAAACGCCTTTTTGGGGGATAAACCATGGCTTTGTTAGACTTCTTTCTGTCCCGCAAAAAAAGTACAGCCACTGTAGCCAAGGAGCGGCTGCAAATTATCGTCGCAGAGCGTCGTCGGGGAGACAGTGAACCCCCGTACCTGCCCGATATGAAGCGTGACATCCTGGCGGTCATCTGCAAGTACATTCAGATTGACCCTGACATGCTGCACCTTCAGTTTGAGCAGAAAGGAGACGATATTTCGGTACTGGAACTCAACGTCACGTTACCGGAGTCAGAAGAAGCCGCTAAATGATCGCGACGCAATAAATATCCCCCTGTATTTTTTGCAGGGGGATACTGTATATGCGTCCAGGCATTGAACGGGAAAACAGCAAAATATCTATTTTTACCGTTTGAGATTAATCCCAATTAATCTGGTGGTAATGTTATTTAAACTTAATACTGGCGCCAGTATTATCTGAAATTAAATCCATCCCACAATAAACGGAGCAGTTTCCTTTTCCCCTGCCCCGCATCCGCTTCTGTTCTATTAATAACCCTGTAGGATTGCCAATAACGGCTCGGCTAATAACTCCGCACGCCACCCGTTGATTAATTCCGGCTGGCAGTCGCTGTTTTTCAGTTTCCAATGCCAATTCAGCAGCTGATTAATTTGCCGGCGCGATGCCAGCAGTTCACTGCTTAAACCGCTTTGCTCACTGACGGTAACGATCGCCGCCTTGATATCCTTGAAGACCTTTTTGTAACCCGGGTGCTCTACCAGATTGGCCACCGGTGCCGGCAGCTCGGCTTCATCCAGCGCGTTAGCCTCAGCAACCAGCGCCAGCAGCGTTTTACCGTGGAACCGGATCTCCGGGCCACTTAGGCCCAGTGCGTCCAACTCGCCCATTGAAGACGGCATATGGCGCGCCACCGCCCACAGGTTTTCTTCCCGCACCACAAAATTAACCGCCAGATCGCGTTGCCGCGCCTGCTGCAGTCGCCAGGCGGCCAGTTTTTGCAAACAGCCCAGCTGGCGCGGGCGCAGCTGCCAGGCATTATTGATTTCGCGGTAGGCCAGCTCCGGCGCCAACGTTTCGCTACGGCGTTGGCACAGCAGCAGGCACTCATTGCTCGCCGCATCGGTCCAGCCGGCCTGCTCGACTTCCTGCACCAGTTGGCCGGCCATCGGCAACAGATAGAACACATCGGCCGCCGCATACTGACACTGACGCTCGGTCAGCGGCCGGGCCAGCCAGTCGGTACGCGATTCGCTTTTGTCCAATTCGACCTGCATATAGGCAGCAACCAGCGTGGCGAACCCGCACGACAGCGGCCGACCGGTGAATGCCGCCAGGATCTGGGTATCCACCAGCGGCGTCGGCAAGGTTTGGAAAGCGTTCAGGAATACTTCAAGATCTTCGCTGCCGGCATGCAGATATTTCACCACGGCCTTGTCGCTCAGCAGGTCAATAAACGGCTGCCACTGTGTAATCGGCAAAGGGTCAATCAGGGAGAGTTGTTCACCATCGTATAACTGGATAAGGCCAAGCTGCGGGTAATAGGTGCGCGTTCTGACAAATTCGGTATCAAGCGCGATTTGAGCATGTGTTCTGGCCTGTTCGCAGACCTGCTGCAATCCGGCATCGGTAGTGATCAACGTATAATTCAAAACTTCATTCTCTTATTTCATGAGCCAAACACAACAACGCCGGCATTCACCGGCGCTGTTGATAAGTAAGTGTGACCGGACAACATCAGGCGGCATCGGCCGCCTTGGCATTTGTCTGTTCGTCACGCAGTTCGCGTCGCAGAATTTTGCCGACGTTCGATTTCGGCAACTCGTCGCGGAACTCAACAATTTTAGGCACTTTATACCCGGTCAGGTGCCGACGGCAATGGGTCAGCAACTCGTCCTTGGTCAGCGAAGGATCCTTCTTCACCACGCAAATTTTCACGCTCTCGCCGGAGGCTTCGCTCGGCACGCCAATTGCCGCGCACTCCAGCACTTTAGCATGCTGACTGACGACATCCTCAATTTCATTCGGATAAACGTTAAAACCCGATACCAAAATCATATCTTTTTTACGATCGACGATGCGAATAAAGCCTTGTTCATCCACCGTGACGATATCGCCGGTCGCCAGCCAGCCGTCTTTCAGCACTTCATCCGTGGCGTCGGGACGTTGCCAATAGCCTAACATAACTTGCGGCCCTTTGACCCACAGTTCACCCGGTTCGCCCATGGCAACGTCTTCCCCCTGCTCATCCACCAGGCGCACATCGGTCGACGGTACCGGTAACCCGATACTGCCGCTGTAATGCTGCAAATCATACGGGTTGCCGGCCACCAGCGGCGCGCACTCGGTCAGGCCATAGCCTTCCAGCAGGTGCTTCCCGGTGGTCTGCTCCCACTTATCCGCCACCGCCTTTTGCACCGCCATACCGCCCCCCACCGAAAAACGCAGCGTCGAAAAGTCCAGTTTGAGGAACTCCTCGTTATTCAGCAGCGCATTGAACAGGGTATTGACGCCGCTCAGCGCGGTAAACGGGTATTTGGCCAGCTCTTTAACCAGGCCGGGGATATCGCGCGGATTAGTGATCAACAGGTTACGGCCGCCAAGATCGATAAACAGCAGGCAGTTCACCGTCAGCGCAAAAATGTGATACAGCGGCAGCGCGGTCACCACCAGCTCTTGTCCGGCACGGAACAGCGGCGCATAAGCCGCCTTGGCCTGTTCGAGATTGGCCTGCATATTGCGGTGGGTCAGCATCGCGCCTTTCGCCACCCCGGTGGTGCCGCCGGTGTACTGCAAAAAAGCCAAATCGCTGTTAATGATGTCCGGTTTTACATATTGCAGACGTCGGCCGCGCTGCAGCGCCGTACGGAAAGAGATGGCGTCCGGCAGGTCGTACTTCGGCACCAAGCGTTTGACATACTTCACCACAAAGTTGACCAGCGTGCCTTTGGCCGCCGAGAGCTGATCCCCCATCCGCGTCAGGATCACATGCTTAACCTGGGTTTTGAAGACCACCTTTTCCAGCGTATGGGCAAAGTTGGAGACGATGACAATAGCGCTGGCGCCGCTGTCGTTGAGCTGATGCTCCAATTCGCGCGGCGTATACAGCGGGTTCACGTTAACCACCACCATGCCGGCCCGCAGAATGCCGAACAGCGCAATCGGGTACTGCAGCAGGTTTGGCATCATCAAAGCGACACGGTCGCCTTTATTCAACCCCAGCTCATTTTGCAAGTAGGCGGCGAATGCCCGGCTGCGCTCTTCCAACTTGCGGTAGGTCATCACCTCGCCCATATTGATAAATGCTGGTTGATCCGCATAACGCTGTACGGCATTTTCAAACATTTCAACCAAAGACGGATAGCGATCGGCGTCAATCTCTGCTGGCACATCTGCCGGATAACGTTTTAACCAGACCTTTTCCAAGGTATTACTCCCGAAATCATTTCTCATTATCATCGCAGCCCCTAAATGCGCAGCCAGGTTATAACAATATTTTAACTCAGCAGACCAGTTTAGGTTTTAAACAATTTGCAGGTTGCGATGCGTGTCACTAATTACCGGCGCTTCCCTACGCCAAAAGAAAAGGCGGCTCATAAGCCGCCTTCACAATCTATTGAATTTTCGCGTAACTTACTCGGTAACGATCGTTTGCACCTGTGCCGGGCCAGGGCTGTACCAGCCGTACCCCGGGCCCCAGTCAGGTCCCCACGGGCCGCCACGCCAACCCCAAGGGCCCATTGGCGCTGGAGGCATCATTACCTGCTGCGTCACCCGCCAGCGTTTAAAGCCGCTGACGTTCATCGTAACGAATTTATACGGCGTCGCACCGATTTTGCCAGGCTGCACGCCGGTTATCGAACCGACTACGGTGACCAGATGCCCCTTGAAGTCCGTCGGTTCAAGGAAACCGTTTACCGTCGCCAGCACTCGCCCGCGCGATGGTTCACCGAGAATCGGCCGCGCGCCATCGTCCAGCGGCACTGCGGCGATTTCCAGTACCGTCTTGCCCTGCTCGTTCGCCACATTCACCACTTTACCACCAAAGCGGGCCTCCGCACCGTTAAACAGGCTTGGCGCGTTTTGCACCGACGCCAGCTCGGTGACCGGCGTTGGGGATGAGCCTTTAATCGCATCAGGGACGGTGACGCAGCCGGACAGCATCAGAACGCCGCCGGCCAATGCCGGCAGCGTGAATCGTTGAATTACGGTACGGATTAACATGGTCGCAATCTCCTGAAATATCTGTCACTTCGACTGTTATTTTCGCCGCAAGTTGCAGAACGTTTCATCCCTGTCACGTATAAAGCGCACATAACGTGCAAAGGGCTATTCGCGCCCCGGTAACTTCTTCCAGGTGACTTCATTACGCAGATACGTCGGTTCAGCCTGTTCAACCGGGCAAGCCTGCCCCTGCTGCCAGGCATGCAGCGCCAGCGGCAGCATATCTTCCGCTCGCGGCAGCAATATCTGACCATCATGCAGAGTAATCGGCGCACCGGCAACCAGCTGCGGGTAGGTTTGCCAGCCGGTGCCTACCTGCGCCCAGTCGCCTTGCAGGCCCTGCGCGCGCGCCAGCGCCTGCTCGGGCGACAATACCGCCTCACCTTCGCTTTCCAGCCATTGCCCATCGGACTGACGCTCAAACTGGCCCCAGTAAACCTCGCCCATACGGGCGTCGATCGCCGCCAGCACGCGCTGCGCGCCGGTCATACGCCAGGCGCCCTGCGCCATGGTCTGTAGGGTAGAAACGCCCAGCATCGGCAAATCGGCGCCTAACGCCAGTCCCTGCGCGATACCAATGCCGATACGCACGCCGGTGAAACTGCCGGGGCCACGCCCAAAGGCCAGCGCATCAAGCTCGGCGAGCGTCACGCCGGATTCGGCCAGGACCTGCTGCACCATCGGCAGGATACGCTGCGTGTGTTCACGCGGGCACAGTTCAAACAGGGCGTGGGTTTCGCCTTGATTCCAGAGGGCAACGGAACAGGCTTCCGTTGCGGTATCGATCGCTAAAATTCGCGTGGACATGCCAACCTCAGGCGGGAAATATCAGTATTTTTTACAGGGCGCGCATTGTAGCACAGCCCCGATTACCGGCATAGCCGCAGCCACACGGGCGCGGCTCCCCGGTTATTCCTGCTGCAAAAAGGCGATCGCCTTGCTCAGATCGCGCGTGCGCGGCGTAGGCGGCAGGCTATTGAGAAAGACTTCGCCATAGGGACGCATCACCAGCCGGTTGTCGCAAATGACCAGCACGCCGCGGTCATCCGTATCGCGGATCAGGCGGCCGACACCCTGCTTGAGGGTAATCACCGCATCCGGCAGCTGTACCTCATTAAACGGATCGCCGCCGCGCAGGCGGCAATCTTCAATGCGCGCCTTGAGCAACGGATCGTCCGGCGAGGTAAACGGCAGTTTATCGATAATCACGCACGACAGCGCATCGCCGCGCACGTCCACCCCTTCCCAGAAACTGCTGGTCGCCACCAGCAGCGCGTTGCCCGCTTCGACAAACTGCGCCAACAGCTGCCCCTTACTGGTTTCCCCCTGCACCAGTACCGGCAACGTCATCGACGTGCGAAACTCTTCGGCCAACTCACGCATCATCTGGTGCGAGGTACACAGGAAGAAACAACGCCCCTGGTTGGCCTCAATCATCGGACGCAGCATCCGCGCCAACTGGCGCGCTCCACCCGGCTGATTCGGTGACGGCAGAAAACGTGGCACACACAACAGCGCCTGGTTGGCATAGTCAAACGGGCTGGGTAACAGCAGCGTCTTCGCCTTGTTCAGCCCCAGCCGTTCGGTAAAGTGCCCCATCTGTTCATTCACCGACAACGTCGCCGAGGTGAAAATCCAGCTGCCCGGTTTATCATCCAGCAGCTCACGGAAACGTTCCGCCACCGTCAGCGGCGTCAGCGCCAGCACGAAATTGCGCGCATTACACTCATACCAATAGCTAAAGCCGGGTTCATTGACCGATTTCAGGCGTTTAAGGCGGGTGCGATACTGGCTTGCGCGCTCAAACGCGGCATCCAGCAGCGCCGAGCGCCCGAGCGACAGTTTCATCACGTCGTAACACAACTCCAGCGCATCATCGAGCAACAGCAAAGCACGCTGTACATTGGGCTGGTTCACCACGTCGCGCAGGTTGCCGCGAAAGCCCGGTTCCCCCAGCGCCAGCCGAAAATCCTGCGTACTCATGCTTAAGCGATCGGCGCTCTTTTGCAACTGAGCCGCGTCGCGCACCTCGGTGCGGTAAGCGATGGTGATATCTTTCGCCAGATCCATCAGCTGACGGCTGGTCAACTGTTTGCCAAAATACTGGCTGGCGATATCCGGGATCTGATGCGCTTCATCGAAAATCATCACATCCGCCTCGGGGATCAGCTCGGCAAAACCGCTTTCCTTCACCACCATATCCGCCAAAAACAGGTGATGGTTAACCACCACCACGTCAGCGTCCATCGCCTTACGGCGGGCTTTGACCACGAAGCAGTCCTGATATTGCGGACAATCGCTGCCCAGGCAGTTGTCATTGGTGCTGGTCACCAGCGGCCAGACGAAGCTGTCTTCAGCCACGTCGCTGCAACTGCTGATGTCGCCTTCCACGGTCTGCGACGACCAGCCGCGCAGCTGCACCAGATCGATCAGCGTCTGCCCCGCCAGTTCGCCGCCGGCCAGCGACTGCTGCTCCAAACGCTCCAGGCACAGGTAATTAGAGCGCCCTTTCAGCAACGCCAGTTTACCCTTGAATTGCAACGCTTTGGCGATAGTCGGCAGATCGCGCGCGTACAGCTGATCCTGCAACGCCTTGGAACCGGTAGAGATAATCACTTTTTTATTCGAACGCAGCGCCGGCGCCAGATAGGCAAACGTTTTACCGGTTCCGGTTCCCGCTTCCACCACCAGTTCCTGTTTAAAATTGATGGCCTCGGCGACCGCTTCGGCCATCAGCCGCTGCGCTTCGCGCGGTTTAAACCCTGTAATTGCCTGCGCCAATGCGCCGTCTGTTGCGAAATCGTCTGCCACGCTGCCTCACCGCCGAAAAAATTCAGCTGTGATTATATACACATTCCGCAGCGCCGTGCAGATGGCAGCAACGGACGCTATGCTGTGCTACCCTAAGCGAGCCAACAATATGGAGATAACTGAATGAATATCGAACGCATTGATCCTGAACAGCGCTGGTCGGAAGCCGTGGTGCATAACGAAACCATCTATTACACCAGCGTGCCGGAAAATCTGGATGAGGACGCGACGGCGCAGACCGCAAACGCCCTGGCGGCGATTGACGTCCTGTTGGCGCGCGTAGGCTCAGACAAAAGCCGCGTCATGGACGCCACCGTGTTTCTCGCCGACGCGGCGGATTTTGCCGCCATGAACGCCGCCTGGGACGCCTGGGTGGTGCCCGGTAGCGCACCGGTGCGCTGCACCGTGCAGGCGAAGCTGATGAATCCGAAATACAAGGTTGAAATCAAAATCATCGCCGCCCAATAATTGTCATGCCGCGGACCTTACAGACCGCGGCATAATGGCCATGGCGCCGCCACGGCGCCTTTATGCCAGCTTAATCAGCACCATTCCCGTCAACAACAGCGTAACGCCCAACCAGCCTTTGCCATTGAGACGCTGACCGAACAGGATCCAGCCGGCGGCCACGGTGGCGACAATACCAAAACCACCCCACAGCGCATACGCAACCGACAGGTCTATCCCCTTAACCGCCTGCGCCAGCGCACTAAAGGCGGCCAGTACCGACAGCAGCGACAGCAACCCCAGCCACACCCTGCGGAAACCGTCTGACATTTTCAGAAAAATGTTGGCGACAATCTCCAGCGCCGTAGCCAGCACCAGAAAACCGATATGAACCCACTCAAGCTGTTGCATGCTGCGCACCTCGCTCATCGTCAGACTTCGGCGTCTTACGGGTGCCGGACTTCACCAACATAATGCCCGCAATCAACGTCGCCAGACCCAATACCTTCAGCAGGGAAATCGGTTCATCGAACCACAGCACGCTGAACAGAGTAATAAACAAAATGCCGATGCCTTCCCACAGCGCATAGGCCACACCCAGGGCGACACGCTTGACCGCAACGGACAGCAAAATATATGACGTGGTAATCATCACATACATCACCATATGCCCCAGCATGCCCCCACTGACGCTGGCATATTTCATCGACAAGGTGCCGATAATTTCAGTAACGATAGCCAAACCTAAAAACAGCCAATAAATCATGATTTCTCTCCCAAACGGCGAATAACGCACGCAAAGGTATATTTATCCCGATTTATCTCGTCCGAGCGGCATTTCACCGCATCGGGACGTAGAGATCCCTGGGGATAAACTGACCCAAATGTTGTAAAAACAGAGTGTCCGGTTATGCGGAGATAAAGCTTGAAAAACGCAGCCTTATCGCAACCGGTTAAGGGAGAAAGGTGCTATAGCTCACTGCACCAGTGGTGTTCACTGGCAAGGATGGCAGACAGGAAAAGCTGACAGGTTGAGGTTCTAAGGGGGTTTTTATTTGTAGTCATCATAGTTATCTCGCTATCTTCAGCCGTACATATCACAAAACCCGTACGATTCGCTCAATATCCTCATTATGGAAAAGTTTAACGGAGATAGTTGTACCATAGGCTTTAAAATAAAGCAAACCGCCATTTTGATAAACAAATGACAAAAAATAAGTTAAAAATAAGAAAGTTATATAAATAGAAAACTAAAAAAGGCTCAATCAATGATTGAGCCTCTGAGTAGCATGCCTTGTACAAGGATGCGGCAAACTCAGGCGCGACAAGGCTTAGCCACGCGCACCATCCACCGCTTCACGCGCCAGTTTGGTAATACGCGCATAGTCGCCCTGCTCCAACGCATCGCCAGGAACCAGCCAGGAACCGCCGATGCACAGCACGCTTTTCAGCGCCAGATAATCACGATAGTTACCCGGCGAGATCCCGCCGGTAGGGCAGAAGCGCACCTGCGGGAACGGACCGGCGATCGCCTGCAGCGCTTTCACACCGCCGTTGGCTTCCGCCGGGAAGAACTTGAACTCACGCAGGCCGTAATCCATCCCCAGCATCAGTTCAGACACGGTGCTAATACCCGGAATCAACGGAATGCTGCCGGCTGTCGCCGCCTGCAGCAGATCGGCCGTCAGCCCCGGGCTGATAGCAAACTGTGCGCCTGCCTCGGTCACCGCCTGCAGCTGCTGCGGGTTGATCACCGTACCGGCGCCGATAATCGCCTCAGGCACTTCATTGGCAATAGCTCGGATAGCATCCAGCCCGCACTCGGTACGCAGCGTCACTTCCAACACGCGCACGCCGCCGGCGACCAATGCCTTCGCCAACGGCACCGCATGTTCCAGCTTGTTAATCACAATAACCGGCACAACCGGGCCCGCGGTCAGAATCTGCTGCGCGCTGGTTTTCCAGTGATTCATCGTCATTTTCTCCACATTGAGGTTGGTGTATGGCACGCCCCTGCCACAGGGCCTTCAGATCATGGTCTGAAAAGTCCGGCCGTACCCTCAGCCTGATCGACAGGCAAAAAAAAGCCGGCAGACTCGCTGCCGGCGTAACAACTTATTCGAACTCGTTCCAGGAACGGCCGTCGCGGGTGATCATCGCCACCGATGCCACCGGCCCCCAGGTACCCGCCTGATAAGGCTTAGGCGCGTCATTGTCGGCTTTCCATGCGTCCATGATGGAATCGACCCACTTCCAGGCCTCTTCCACCTCATCACGGCGGACAAACAGCGCCTGAATACCGCGCATGCTTTCCAGCAGCAGACGCTCGTAGGCGTCGGCTACGTGCTCCTGGTTGAAGGTTTCCGAGAAACTCAGATCCAGCTTAGTGGTTTGCAGATGGTGCTTATGGTCAAGGCCCGGCACTTTATTCAGTACCTGGATCTCAATCCCTTCATCCGGCTGCAGGCGGATGGTCAGCTTGTTCTGCGGCAGCTGCTGATATGAGTCGCTGAACAGGTTAAGCGGCGGGTTTTTGAAGTACACCACCACTTCGGAGCATTTAGCCGGCAGACGTTTGCCGGTACGCAGATAGAACGGCACGCCGGCCCACTGCCAGTTATCGATATCCACGCGGATGGAGACAAAAGTCTCCGTATTGCTGCTCTTGTTGGCGCCCTCCTCCTCCAGATAACCCGGAACCTTACGCCCCTGCACGAAGCCGGAGGTGTACTGGCCGCGCACCGTCGTTTCACGCACGTTGCGCTGATCGATACGGCGCAGAGAACGCAGCACTTTCACCTTCTCGTCGCGAATACGGTCGGTGGTCAGATCCGCCGGCGGCGACATGGCGATCATGGTCAGTACCTGCAGCAAGTGGTTCTGAATCATATCGCGCATCTGACCGGCCTGATCGAAGTAACCCCAGCGCCCTTCAATGCCCACTTCTTCCGCAACGGTGATCTGCACCGAGTCAATGGTGCGGTTATCCCAGTTGGAGGCGAACAGCGAGTTGGCGAAACGCAGCGCCAGCAGGTTCAACACCGTTTCCTTGCCCAGATAGTGGTCAATACGGTACACCTGACTTTCATTGAAGAACTCGGCAACCTGATCGTTGATCAGGCGTGAAGAGGCCAGATCGGTGCCCAGCGGTTTCTCCATCACTACGCGCGCCGGCTCTTTGTTCAATTTGGCCTGGCCTAGCCCTTTGCAGATCGCGCCGAAGGTGCTTGGCGGCATCGCAAAGTAGTTGATGGTGGTACGGTTTTCCTGATCCAACATTTTGCCCAGTTTGGCAAAATTTTTGCTGTCGTTGACATCAAGATTACAGAAATCTAATCGCGCGCTGAGCGTAGCCCACAGTTCGTCATCCAGCTTTTCCTTCATAAAGGTTTCAAGCGCTTCTTTGACGATCTTGATATAAGCGTCTTTATCCCACTCTGCACGGCCCACCCCGATAATGCGGGTGTCCGGGTGGATATGACCGGCTTTTTCTAATTGGTACAGGGAAGGCAGCAGCTTACGGCGCGCCAAATCCCCCTTCGCGCCGAAAATAACCAGGTCGCACGCCTGGGCTGTAGAGGTTACCGCCATGTTCATCTCCTCGTTGCAGGATATTTGTAATTTTCTTACATTACTAATGTACTCTCTTTACCTACGGCCAGTAAACCCGGATTAAAAGCAGAAAAACGCCAGAAACTTTGCGGCTATACGTTGAAAGTCTGCCGATACCGCCAACGTTAGCCAAAATTGTAATTTTCTGTCTTTTTTGTCGCTCTTTTACCATTATGAAAGTTAGACACAGCTCATATTCTGGTGAAAAATCCCAGCAAACGCTCTGTCGAGACTGCCAACGGTTACCAGCACGTAGTATATTTTCACTAAACCGGCATTGATTTCTCCTTTGATTGAAATCGATATACCCAATTGATTTCTCGTTGCATCCTGGCGCAGGCCGGCCACTCGCGCCGCCCCGTAGATATCAGGCGCGTTTTTTACGCACCGGCAACCGGAAATATGCAGGGTAAAAAACCATGAGTGACACCCGTTATATGAATACGCTGGAAAAAATTCAGAGCCATTTAGAACAGCTGAGCAAATCCGAAAGAAAAGTCGCCGAAGTGATCCTCGCATCGCCGCAGACGGCGATCCATTCCAGCATCGCCACGCTGGCGCGTATGGCCGACGTCAGCGAGCCAACGGTAAACCGCTTTTGCCGCCGTCTTGATACCAAAGGTTTTCCCGATTTTAAACTGCATCTGGCGCAGAGCCTGGCTAACGGTACGCCTTACGTCAATCGCAACGTCGAGGAAGACGACAGCGTCGAGGCTTACACCAGTAAAATTTTTGAATCGGTGATGGCCAGCCTGGATACAGTAAAGGCAAATTTGGATATTGCCGCAATAAATCGTGCGGTAGACCTGCTGACCCAGGCGAAAAAAATCTCCTTCTTCGGCCTCGGCGCCTCTGCGGCGGTAGCCCATGACGCCATGAACAAGTTCTTCCGCTTCAATATCCCGGTCGCCTACTTCGACGACATTGTGATGCAGCGTATGAGCTGCATGAACTCCGGCGAAGGCGACGTGGTAGTGCTGATTTCACACACCGGCCGCACCAAGAATCTGGTGGAAATGGCGCGTCTGGCGCGCGACAACGATGCCGCGGTGATCGCCGTCACCTCGCATGATTCGCCACTGGCGCGTGAAGCGACGCTGGCGCTGCTGCTCGACGTGCCGGAAGATACCGACGTCTACATGCCGATGGTATCGCGCATCGCGCAGCTTACGCTGATTGACGTATTGGCGACCGGTTTTACCCTGCGCCGCGGGGATAAATTCAGAGATAACTTGAAGCGGGTCAAGGAAGCGTTGAAAGAATCGCGCTTTGATAAAGACGTAGAGATCCCCAACAGTTTCGAGTCATAATCGAAATGGCCCTCTTTCGCCGCCGGACAGCCTCTGCGAGGCGATTTGATCGGCGGCACTATAGGTTGTACCGTGTAACACGTTCCTGCGGATAACCCGGGTGTGACGCCAGCGTAATGAAACGTGGCTATGGTAACGTTTCACGCTGGTTCGCGTTATCCGATGCTTATCGCAACACTTTTTTTATTTGCTTCACCAGTCAACGGAGTAATACATGTCCAGACGGCTCAGAAGAACCAAAATCGTTACTACACTGGGTCCGGCTACCGACCGCGACAATAATCTGGAAAAGATCATTGCTGCCGGCGCCAACGTAGTCCGGCTTAATTTTTCCCATGGCAATGCGGAAGACCACCAGGCTCGAGCGGATAAAGTGCGTGAAATCGCCGCGAAGCTGGGTCGGCACGTTGCTATCCTCGGCGATCTTCAGGGGCCAAAAATTCGTGTATCCACCTTCAAGGAAGGCAAGGTCTTCCTGAACGTTGGTGATAAATTCCTGCTCGATGCCGAAATGGCGAAAGGCGAAGGCGATAAAGAAAAAGTCGGCATCGACTATAAAGGCCTGCCTGCCGATGTGGTGCCGGGCGATGTGCTGCTGCTCGACGACGGACGCGTGCAGCTGAAAGTGCTGGAAGTCAAAGGCATGAAGGTGTTTACCGAAGTGACCGTCGGCGGCCCGCTGTCCAACAACAAAGGCATTAACAAACTGGGCGGCGGTTTGTCTGCCGCGGCATTGACCGAAAAAGACAAGGCCGACATCATCACCGCCGCCAAAATTGACGTTGATTACCTGGCGGTCTCCTTCCCGCGTACCGGTGAAGACCTGCACTACGCACGCCGTCTGGCGCGTGATGCGGGCTGTAATGCCAAAATCGTTGCCAAGGTTGAACGTGCGGAAGCCGTCTGCGATGAAGAAGCGATGGACGATATCATCCTGGCGTCCGACGTGGTGATGGTGGCACGCGGTGACCTGGGAGTGGAAATCGGCGATCCGGAACTGGTAGGCATTCAGAAAACGCTGATCCGCCGCGCCCGTACGCTGAACCGTGCGGTCATCACCGCTACCCAGATGATGGAGTCGATGATTACCAACCCGATGCCAACCCGTGCGGAAGTGATGGACGTGGCAAACGCCGTGCTGGACGGCACCGATGCCGTAATGCTGTCGGCGGAAACCGCTGCCGGCCAATACCCGGCGGAAACCGTTGCCGCCATGGCGCGCGTGTGTCTCGGTGCGGAGAAGATCCCTAGCATCAATGTTTCCAAACACCGTCTGGACGTGCAGTTTGACAACATCGAAGAAGCAATCGCCATGTCTTCGATGTACGCCGCCAACCACCTGAAAGGGGTCACGGCAATTATCGCCATGACCGAATCCGGCCGCACCGCGCTGATGATGTCCCGCATCAGCTCTGGCCTGCCGATTTTCGCCATGTCACGCCATGAGCACACATTAAACCTGGCTGCTTTGTACCGTGGCGTCACGCCGGTCTATTTCGACAGCCACACCGACGGCGTTGCCGCCGCCAATGACGCCATCAACCGTCTGCGCGACAAAGGCTACCTGCTGTCCGGCGATTTAGTGCTGGTCACGCAGGGCGACGTGATGGGCACCGTCGGCACCACTAATACCAGCCGTATCCTGCGAATCGAGTAATCTTATACTCAATTGACCGGCCTGCCCTGAGCAGGCCGGTGTTCTTTTACCAATGATGGAACCCTTCAACGTTGTCCTAACCATAAGGAAAGTACGGCGTGCTGCATCAACATACCCCGCATCTTGATACAAATCGCTCCGTAAATTTAGAACTGGACGGTCAACAGCTCGACCAGCTTGATGCCGCCATGCTGGCAGGATCGGGGCTGCGTAAAATAAGCCTCTATAACAACCAACTGAAAGTATTTCCGCCGGAGATCGTCAACCACAGCCAACTGCAAGTGCTGAACATATCCGTGAATCAGTTAACTGCTGTGCCGGATGAAATTGTTCAACTGCGGCAATTGGAAATGCTCGATCTGGGACACAACCAACTTAGCGTGATCCCTGACGAAATCGGTCAGCTCGACAAGCTGAAATACCTTTACCTCAGCGACAATCAACTCAGCGATTTGCCGGTATCCTTGTCCGGGCTAACAGCGCTACGCTATCTGAACGTTACTGACAACCGCCTGACCACCCTGCCGGACTTCCTTTGTCAGCTCACGTCGTTGCAAGAGCTCAGGCTTTACCATAATCAGATCGCTCATCTGCCTGAATCCGTCCATCGGCTGTCACTGCTGCGGGAATTACATCTGATGCACAATCAGTTAACGTCATTGCCGGCCAGCTTTGGTGAGTTAGGCACGCTCAACATATTGGATGTCTCCAACAACGTCATTACCCACCTGCCGGATACGTTCTGTCAGCTTTCCCAACTGTGTGAGCTTAATTTGCGCTTTAATCAGCTCACTCACCTGCCTGAAAACATAGGACAGCTGAGCAAGTTGCAAACTCTGGATCTGCGCGCTAATCGGCTCACGACGTTACCGGCCAGTCTGGCCGAGATGAAAAGTTTGCGCCGGCTTGATTTACGCTGGAATGATTTCACCCGCTACCCTGCGATTCTCGATCTGCTGATCGAACGAGGGTGTATGGTGCACGCGTAAATAACAAAAGGCGCCATTTGGGCGCCTTTTTACATTATTTCACCTACGCATCAGCGGTATAAATCATCGCGCGAATAGGGTTCAATCTCCCCTTCCTTACGCGTCTTCAACAGTTTGAGGATCCAGGTGTACTGCTCAGGGTTCGGCCCCACCAGGTTCTCCACCTCTTCATTCATCCGCCGGGCAATGCGGTTGTCGTCAGCCTGAGCCAGATCGTCCATCGGTTCGCGGATATAGATATCCAACATGCTGGTTTTACCGTCATACACCGGGAATAACGGCACGATCGCCGCGCGGCACACTTTCATCAGGCGTCCGACCGCCGGCAGCGTTGCCTTATAGGTAGCGAAGAAGTCGACAAACTCGCTGTGCTCTGCACCATGGTCCTGATCCGGCAGATAATAGCCCCAGTACCCTTGGCGAACTGAACTGATAAAGGGTTTAATGCCGTCGTTACGTGCATGCATGCGGCCGCCAAATTTGCGTCTTACCGCATTCCACAGATAGTCCACCAGTTGGTTACGCTGGTTATGGAACATCGCCGCCATCGGCTGACCACGCGCCGCCATCAGCATCGCCGGCACGTCCACCGCCCAGCCATGCGGTACCAGGAAAATAACGTTGCGCCCTTCTGCGCGGATCTTATCCAGCACCTCTTCACCGTGCCAGCGCACGCGCTTCAGTACCCGCTGCGGGTTAGTACAAGCCAGCTCCGCCATCAGCACCATCGACTGTGGCGCGGTGGCGAACATTTCATCAATGATATGCTCGCGATCGCTTTCCGGCACGTCCGGCAGGCAATACAACAGATTAATACGGGCGCGACGACGGGCGCCTTTTGCCACCCGACCGGCCAACCGGCCCAAGCCGCCCAGCAGCGGATCGCGCATCCGCGCAGGTATCAGCGAGACGCCGGCCATCAGCCCCGTCCCCAGCCAGACGCCCCAGTAGCGCGGATGGAAGAAGGCTTTTTGAAACTGCGGGATAAATTCTACGTTCGACTTTTTTTCGTTTTGCATGCACCAACTCTTAACTTAGCGATTCGGCTATTATCCCAGACATTACGCGCTGCACGGCGATTTCCCACTCGCGCGCGATTCAAAGGCTATTGGGTATAATAATTGCAGATGATGAATTTGCAATTCGCCACGGCGAAACGCCAAATAAGGAAAAGGCCCGATCGCGGATCGGGCCAATGAATAAATTTTAACGGCGGACTCAGTCCAGCTGCAACTGCGGCACCACTTCCTTCACCTGCGCCAGGTATTCACGGCGATCTTTACCGCTCAGGCCTTCAGAACGCGGCAGTTTGGCCGTCAGCGGATTCACCGCCTGCTTGCCAACCCAGAACTCATAGTGCAGGTGCGGCCCGGTAGAACGGCCGGTATTGCCGGAAAGCGCAATGCGATCGCCGCGTTTTACTTTCTGACCTGGCTTCACCAGCAGTTTCTTCAGGTGCATATAGCGCGTGGTGTATTGGCGGCCGTGACGAATAGCCACATAGTTGCCCGCCGCGCCGCTGCGCTTGGCGATAACCACTTCTCCATCGCCCACCGCCAATACCGGCGTCCCGACCGGCATCGCAAAGTCGACGCCTTTATGGGGCGCAATACGACCGGTGACCGGGTTAACACGGCGCGGGTTGAAGTTGGAGGAGATACGGAACTGCTTCATGGTCGGGAAACGCATAAAGCCGCGCGCCAGGCCGGAACCCTGACGATCGTAGAATTTGCCGTCCTCGGCGCGAATTGCATAGTAGTTTTTACCGCCGGTACGCATACGCACGCCCAGCAGTTGGCTTTGCTCGCGCTTGCCTTCAAAGTGCTCACGCGACATCAGCACCGCAAACTGGTCGCCTTTGCGCAGCTTACGGAAGTCCAGCTGCCACTGCAGCGCCTTGGTCACCGCGCTGATTTCAGCACGGCTCAACCCGGCGGAGGAAGCGCTGGCGACAAAGCTACCGTTCAACCGGCCGCTGATAACCTTGTTGCTCCACACGCCCTCTTGGGTTTCTTCGCTGGATTTGAAATTGTTGCCTACGCGCTCATAGGTGCGGGTCTCGCGGCGGGATACTTCCCAGGTCAGCGTTTGCAGATCGCCGGCCTCGTTCACCGTCCAGGAGAGCTGCTGGCCGATTTTTAAATTACGCAGATCGCGGTTTTGCGACGCCAGCAGCGCGACATCCGACATGTCAATGCCGTACTGTGTCAAAATGCTGCTCAGGGTATCGCCGGTAGATACAACATATTCATGCACCCCTTCCTCGCCGGCGACCTTTTGGTCCAGCTCATCCTGCGGGATTTCATCATCTGGGGTGGGTTGATCAATATCGATAGGTTCGCTGGCCTCAGGCAACAGCGAATGTAGCTGGCTGGATTCTAGTTCGACGTTCTTAACGATGGGGTTATGGTCTGGGTGATAAACAAAAGGCCGCCAAACAGCAACGGCCAATGTGACGACTGTCAGCGACCCCAGCATGACGCGATGGGGCCGAGGCAGGTTGTTATACGCCAGAGCGATAGTTCGGACTATCTGCTGCACTCTTGGATATCCTCATAAGCTTTACTTCAGGCAGCTCACGTATTGGTTCGACAGCGCTGTCAGGAAGTTCCCGTAGCTGTCCTTCCCCAATGCGATGCCGCTACCCAACGGGTCCAGCGTTCCAGAACGCACCTTGGTACCCTTGGCAACGGCAGTGATTACGGCCGGCCTGAATTGTGGCTCAGCAAAAACGCATACTGCTTTCTGCTCAACCAACTGTGTTCGAATTTGGTGTAAGCGCTGTGCTCCAGGCTGAATCTCAGGGTTAACGGTAAAATGGCCCAGTGGACTCAAGCCGTAGTGTTTTTCAAAATAACCGTAAGCGTCATGAAAAACAAAATATCCCTTGCCTTGCACAGGCGTAAGCATCTTACCAACATTTTTGTCAGTTTGCGTCAGCAGATTCTCGAACTGACGCAGGTTCGCGTCTAGTTTGTCTTTATTTTGCGGCATAAGTTCCAACAATCTGTCATGAATCGCGATCGCAGTCACTTTTGCCATCTCCGGAGACAGCCAGAGGTGCATATTGTATTCGCCGTGATGGTGACCGTGTTCGTGCTCATCGTCATGCCCTTCATGATGATGTTCGCCCCCTTCGGCATCCTTCAGCAGCAGCGGTTTTATCGCCGGCAGCGCGGCCACGGACAGCTGCTTTTGCGCATCAATCGGCTGCAGCGGCTTGCTGAGGAACGCCTCTAGCTCCGGGCCGACCCACACCACCAAGTCAGCCGAGCGCAGACGGCGCAGATCGGAGGGACGCAGCGCGAAGTCATGGGGCGATGCGCCGTTCGGCAGCAGAACTTCGGTTTCCGTCACGCCATCGGCGATGGCGGAGGCAATAAACCCTAGCGGACGAACCGATGTCACCACCGCCGCCGTCGCACTACCGGCCATCATCAGCGCGCTTGCCAACAGCGCACGCTGCAGCCATTTTTTTTTCTGTATCATCGTGTGTTATCCCGTCGTGTTTGTCAGCGAAGCGTGATATTATAACATTCGGTAAGTCCTGCAAGATGTAATCAGAAATGTCTACACTGACAACGTTAAAAAATATCTCCGTTTCGTTCGGCAGCCGCAATGTGCTGTCGAATATTTCTCTCAGCCTGCAACCTGGCCGCATACTAACGCTGCTGGGGCCGAACGGTGCGGGTAAGTCGACGCTGGTGCGCGTGGTGCTCGGCCTTATTGCGCCGACCAAAGGCGACATTGAGCGCCAGCCGGGCCTGCGTATCGGCTATGTGCCGCAAAAGCTGCATCTGGATGCCACCCTGCCCCTGACGGTCAGCCGGTTTATGCGGCTCAAGCCCGGGGTCAAAAAGGCAGATATTCTGCCGGCGCTCAAACGGGTACAGGCGGCGCATCTGTTGGAACAGCCGATGCAAAAGCTGTCCGGCGGCGAAACACAGCGCGTGCTGCTGGCCCGGGCGCTGCTAAACCGCCCGCAGTTGCTGGTGCTTGATGAACCGACGCAGGGCGTCGACGTCAACGGCCAGTTGGCGCTGTACGATCTGATCGACCAACTGCGCCATGAGCTGGACTGCGCCGTGCTGATGGTTTCCCACGATCTGCATCTGGTGATGGCAAAAACCGACGAAGTACTGTGTCTGAATCAGCATATCTGCTGTTCCGGTACACCTGAGGCGGTGTCGACACATCCCGAATTTATTGCCATGTTCGGTAACCGCGGCGCAGAGCAACTGGCTATTTACCGCCATCACCATAATCACCGTCACGATTTAAAGGGACGTATCGTATTAAAGAAAACCGGGAGTCGTGACGCATGATCGAACTGTTATTCCCCGGCTGGCTGGCTGGCATTCTGCTGGCCACCGCCGCCGGCCCGCTGGGCTCGTTTGTCGTCTGGCGCCGGATGTCCTATTTCGGCGATACGCTGGCGCACGCGTCGCTGCTGGGCGTCGCCTTCGGCCTGCTATTGGACATCAATCCGTTTTACGCGGTAATCGCCGTTACCTTGTTGCTGGCACTGCTGCTGGTATGGCTGGAACGGCGTCCTCAGCTCTCTCTGGATACCCTGCTGGGCATTATGGCACACAGTGCGCTGTCGCTCGGCCTGGTAGTGGTGGCGCTGATGTCCGATGTGCGTGTCGATCTGATGGCCTACCTGTTTGGCGATCTGCTGTCGGTGACCACGGATGACATTGCGATGATTGCCGTCGGCGTGGCGATCGTCCTGTTGGTGCTCTACTGGCAGTGGCGCAATCTGCTATCGATGACCATCAGCCCGGAAATGGCGCACGTTGACGGCGTCAATCTGGCGCGCACGCGCATCGTGCTGATGATGGTGACCGCGCTGACCATCGGCCTGGCAATGAAGTTTGTCGGCGCGCTGATTATTACCTCGCTGCTGATTATCCCGGCAGCCACCGCGCGCCGATTTGCCCGCACGCCGGAGCAAATGGCCGGCATCGCCGTACTGGTCGGCATGCTGGCGGTAACCGGCGGCCTGACCTTCTCGGCGTTTTACGATACGCCGGCCGGCCCGTCGGTGGTGCTGTGCGCAGCCATTTTGTTTGTCTTCAGCCTGTCGAAAAAACAGCAAGCGTAATCGCCGTTAGCCAGCAAAAAGGGTCGCTTACGCGACCCTTTTTTCGTCAATTCTTCCTGTCACTCTTCGCGCTCAATACCGAAATGCTTATAGGCATGGTTGGTCGCCATGCGTCCGCGCGGCGTGCGCTGAATAAAGCCTTGCTGAATCAGAAACGGCTCAATCACGTCTTCAATCGTTTCACGCTCTTCGCCAATCGCCGCCGCCAGGTTATCCAACCCTACCGGCCCGCCGGTAAACTTATCGATAATCGCCAGCAGCAGCTTACGGTCCATATAGTCGAACCCTTCCGCATCCACATTCAGCATATTCAGCGCCTGCGCCGCGACTTCGCCGGTCATCTGGCCGTCGGCCCGCACCTCGGCGAAATCCCGCACCCGGCGCAATAAGCGGTTGGCGATACGCGGCGTACCGCGCGCCCGGCGCGCCACCTCGTGTGCGCCGTCCGGCGACAGCGTCAGCCCCAGGCAGCTGGCGCTGCGCGAGACGATGTGCTCCAGATCGGCCACCTGATAGAACTCCAGCCGCTGGACAATGCCGAAGCGATCGCGCAGCGGCGAGGTCAGCGAGCCGGCGCGGGTGGTGGCGCCGACCAGGGTGAAAGGCGGCAGATCGATTTTGATCGAACGCGCCGCCGGCCCTTCGCCGATCATAATATCCAGCTGATAGTCTTCCATCGCCGGGTACAGCACCTCTTCCACCGCCGGCGACAGCCGGTGAATCTCATCGATAAACAGCACGTCGTGCGGTTCAAGGTTGGTGAGCATCGCCGCCAGATCGCCGGCCTTTTCCAGCACCGGACCGGAGGTAGTGCGCAGGTTGACACCCATTTCATTGGCGACGATATTGGCCAATGTGGTTTTCCCCAGCCCCGGCGGCCCGAAAATCAGCAGGTGATCGAGCGCGTCGCCCCGCAGTCTGGCCGCCTGAATAAAGATTTCCATCTGCTCGCGAACGTGCGGTTGGCCCACGTACTCCGCCAGCATTTTGGGGCGGATGGCGCGATCGATCACCTCTTCTTCCGTGATCGGCTCGGCTGAGATCAGGCGGTCGGCTTCAATCATTTCTTATCCTTATCCCGGCGGTTACAGGGCCGCGCGCAGCGCGTCGCGGATCAGGGTTTCACAATCAGCGCCCGGCTTGGCCACTTTACCGACCATACGGCTGGCTTCCTGCGGTTTGTATCCCAGCGCCACCAGCGCCGCAGCGGCCTCGGCTTCAATATCCGCTTCCGATGCCTTGCCGGCGTTGGCCGGCAGGTTGATCTCACTGCTGTTGGCAAACAGGTCGCCGTTAAGCCCTTTAAAGCGGTCTTTCATTTCCACCACCAGACGCTCGGCGGTCTTTTTGCCCACGCCCGGCAGCTTCACCAGCGCGGTGATTTCCTCACGCTCTACCGTGGTGACAAACTGTTGCGCCGACATGCCGGACAGGATCGCCAACGCCAGCTTCGGCCCTACGCCGTTAACCTTAATCAGCTCGCGAAACAGCGCGCGTTCCTGTTTATCGTTAAAACCATACAGCAGCTGCGCGTCTTCACGCACCACGAAATGGGTAAATACGATCGCTTCCTGCCCCAGCTCCGGCAGTTCGTAGAAGCAGGTCATCGGCATATGCACTTCATAACCGACACCGTTCGCTTCCAACAACACCAGCGGCGGCTGTTTTTCCAGGATATTACCTCTGAGACGACCTATCATTTACCCTCCAGCTTCAATTCTTGTTCACGGCCCGCGGCCATGCCATGCTGCTAAGCTTATAACATAAAAAAGGCTGGATGAATATCCAGCCTGCCCGTTACCCGCCCGCAATCTCTCCGCAGCCTGATAACGCTTATTTTAAACGCCCGCGCGCCATGCTTAACCGCCCTTCGCTCATCCGCAGCACATTCTGGCTGAGGTGGCAGTGGGTGATGGCGATAGCCAGTGCATCGGCGGCGTCCGCCTGCGGACTGGCGGACAGTTTAAGCAACGAACGCACCATATGCTGCACCTGCGCCTTCTCGGCCGCGCCGGTGCCGACCACCGTCTGTTTGACCTGACGGGCGGCGTACTCAAACACCTCAAGATTCTGGTTGACCGCAGCAACGATCGCCACGCCGCGCGCCTGCCCCAATTTGAGCGCCGAGTCCGGGTTCTTGGCCATAAACACCTGTTCGATGGCGAAGAAATCCGGCTGGAACTGCGTAATAATCTCGCTGACGCCGGCATAAATCAGCTTCAGCCGCGTCGGCATATCGTCCACGACGGTGCGGATGCAGCCGCTGGCGATATACGACAGCTGACGCCCCTGCTGACGAATCAGGCCATAGCCGGTGATGCGCGAACCCGGGTCAATACCGAGGATAATCGCCATTATGTCATCCGCTCCGTCTTGCCCGCCAACGGCGTCAGGCGCTGCAGCCGCACAGCGCCATATTCACCACGCATTACAGCGTAGCCGCCACCTCGTCGGAGATCTCACCGTTGTGGTAAACCTCCTGCACGTCGTCGCAGTCTTCCAGCATATCGATCAGACGCAGCAGCTTCGGCGCGGTTTCCGCATCCATATCGGCTTTGGTCGACGGGATCATCGACACTTCCGCCGCTTCGGCGGTAAAGCCGGCGGTCGCCAGCGCGTCTTTCACTTCGCCCAGGTTTTCCCACGCGGTGTAAACGTCGATCGCGCCGTCATCATAAGTCACGATATCTTCCGCACCGGCTTCCAGCGCCGCTTCCATCACGCTGTCTTCATCCAGGCCCGGCGCAAAGGTGATCACGCCTTTTTTGGTGAACAGGTACGCCACGGAGCCGTCGGTGCCGAGGTTGCCGCCGCACTTGGTGAAGGCGTGACGCACTTCCGCCACGGTGCGGTTGCGGTTGTCACTCAGGCATTCGATCATGATGGCGGTGCCGCCCGGACCGTAACCTTCATAGATGATGGTTTCCATGTTGCTGTCGTCTTCACCGCCGACGCCGCGGGCAATGGCGCGGTTCATGGTGTCGCGCGTCATGTTGTTGGACAGCGCCTTATCCATCGCCGCGCGCAGACGCGGGTTGGCGTCGGGATCGCCGCCGCCCAGTTTGGCCGCGGTGACCAGTTCACGAATAATTTTGGTGAAAATCTTACCGCGTTTGGCATCTTGCGCCGCTTTACGGTGTTTTGTGTTGGCCCACTTACTATGACCTGCCATAAAAAATCTCCAAAAAAAACTACTGGACTGAATTAATCACAAACTCTTCAATCGCCTGCTGGTTGCTCCATGACTTGGTCAGTTTGACGGCTTCCGCCGCCTCAAGCCACCGATAGGCGTGATGCTCGGTAATCACCGGATCGCGCTCTGCGGGCAATGCCAGACAGAACCAGTGCTCTTTATTGCGCGTGGTTCCCGGCGCATAGCGATGTCGCAAGTGGACAAAGAGTTCAAACTCCACGCAGCGCTGGCAATCGAACAGCGGCAGATTCTCCGCCACCACATCGATGCCGACTTCTTCTTTGATTTCACGCTGCGCAGCATGCAGCGGCGATTCATCCGCCTCCAGGCTGCCGGTCACCGACTGCCAGAATTCGGTATCGTCCCGCCGCTGTAACATGAGCACCCGGCCGCTGGAACGCGCATAAATCACCACCAGAACCGACTCGGGGCGTTTATAGTTCATCACGCGTTCTCTGAGTTAGCGTCGTCCGCCGCGCCCTTTTTCACCACGCTGATGGACAGCTCCTGCAGCGACGCCGGGTTGGCGAAGCTCGGTGCGTCGGTCATCAGACAGGCGGCAGCGGTGGTTTTCGGGAAGGCGATCACGTCGCGGATATTTTCCGTGCCGGTCAGCAGCATCACCAGGCGATCCAGGCCGAAAGCCAGGCCGGCGTGCGGCGGCGTGCCGTACTTCAGCGCGTCCAGCAGGAAGCCGAACTTCTCACGCTGTTCGTGTTCGTCGATGCCCAGAATGCTGAACACCGTCTGCTGCATTTCGCTGCGGTGAATACGCACCGAGCCACCGCCCACTTCGTAGCCATTCAACACCATGTCGTAGGCGTTGGCGATGGCTTCGGTCGGCGCCTGCGCCAGCGCTTCCGGCGAGGAGTCACGCGGAGCGGTAAACGGATGGTGCATCGCCGCCAGACCGCCTTCGTCGTCTTCTTCGAACATCGGGAAATCAACCACCCACAGCGGCGCCCAGGCGTCCAGCTTGGTCAGCTGCAGATCGCGGCCCAGCTTCAGACGCAGCGCGCCCATCGCATCGGTGACGATTTTGCTGCTGTCAGCGCCGAAGAACAGAATATCGCCGCTTTGTGCGTCGGTGCGCGCCAGCATCGCTTCCAGCACGTCCGCGCTGAGGAATTTGGCGATCGGGCTTTGTACCCCTTCCATCCCGGCGGCACGGTCATTCACTTTCAGCCACGCCAGCCCTTTGGCGCCGTAGATGTTAACGAATGCGCCGTATTCGTCGATCTGCTTACGGGTCAGCTGCGCGCCGCCCGGTACGCGGATTACCGCCACGCGGCCTTTGGCATCATTGGCCGGGCCGGAGAACACTTTAAATTCGACGTCTTTCACCAGATCGGCCACGTCCACCAGCTCCAGCGGGTTACGCAGATCCGGTTTGTCGGAACCGTAGCGGCGCATCGCTTCGGCAAAGGTCATGATCGGGAAGTCGCCCAGATCCACGCCCTTCACATCCTGCCACAGTTCACGCACCAGCTGTTCCATTACGGTGCGCACTTGCTCGGCGCTCATAAAGGACGTTTCGACATCGATCTGGGTGAATTCAGGCTGGCGATCGGCACGCAGGTCTTCGTCGCGGAAACATTTGACGATCTGATAGTAGCGGTCAAAACCGGACATCATCAGCAGCTGTTTGAACAGCTGCGGCGACTGTGGCAGCGCGTAGAACTTGCCTTTATGTACGCGGCTCGGCACCAGATAGTCGCGCGCGCCTTCCGGCGTCGCCTTGGTCAGCATCGGCGTTTCAATATCCAGGAAGCCATGGTCGTCCATAAAACGACGGACAAAACTGGTGATCTTGGCGCGGGTCTTCAGACGGTCGGCCATTTCCGGGCGACGCAGGTCCAGGTAGCGGTATTTCAGACGCGCTTCTTCGCTGTTGGTCTGGTTGGCGTCCAGCGGCAGCGGCTCGGAACGGTTGATAATCTCGAGCGCATGGGCGAACACTTCCACTTCGCCGGTGGCCATATCTTTATTGATTTGGCTGTCCGGACGCGCGCGTACGGTGCCGACGATCTGGATGCAGAATTCGTTGCGCAGTTCGAACGCTTTGTCGAACGCCGCTTTTTTATCCGGGTCGAAGAACACCTGCACGATGCCTTCGCGATCGCGCATATCAATAAAGATCAGGCCGCCCAAATCACGGCGACGGTTTACCCAGCCGCACAAAGTCACTTCCTGGCCCACGTGGGACAGATTCAACTGCCCGCAATATTCAGTACGCATACGCTATCCTTTTACTCAGCCGATGCCGCGCCGGACGGGTTGCCCTGGGCGCCGCTGTTATCTGATGAACTCTTGTTGCCCGGTTTAAAATCAGTCGCGTACCAGCCGGTGCCTTTCAGCTGGAATCCGGCTGCGGAGATCAATTTTGTCAACGCAGGCTGCCCACACGCCGGACAATCCGTCAGCGGCGCATCGGAAAATTTCTGCAATTTCTCTAATCGATGAGTGCAAGCACCACATGCATATTCATAAATCGGCATAGGTCGTTGGATTAAAGAGAGTTGAAAAAAGGCGGTCATTATAAAGGAAATTCATCCGCCCGATAAGTGCGAAGCGCGTATTGTTCTGCGACTAAATGCTGCCTTTTTGTCCGAACCACACATTGATTAACAAATTTCCCGTTAACAGCGGCGCAAATGTTCACGTAGCCTAGGTTTACGCTTGATTGTTACAAACCCGGCGGCAAACCGCCCAACCCCCTTTTCGCAATGAGACAACGCCATGCTGAAACTTGATACCTCAACCACCGCTCTGGTACTGATTGACCTGCAACAGGGTATTTTACCCTTTGCCGGCGGCCCGCACAGCGCTGAACAGGTCGTCACTCACGCCGCCCATCTGGCGGGACGCTTCCGCGCACTTGGCGCACCGGTGATTTTGGTACGCGTCGGCTGGTCCGCAAGCTTTGCCGAAGCGCTGCAACAGCCGGTTGATCAGCCTTCTCCACCGCCGGTCGGCGGCCTGCCCGATAACTGGTGGACCTTCCCGGAAACGCTGGCGGTCAGTGATGACGATATTCTGGTCACCAAACGCCAGTGGGGCGCCTTCTACGGCACCGATCTGGAGCTGCAGCTGCGCCGCCGCGGCATTAAAAGCATCGTGCTCGGCGGCATCGCCACCAATATCGGCGTAGAATCCACCGCGCGCGACGCGTGGGAACGCGGCTTCAACCTGGTGATCGCCGAAGATATGTGCAGCGCGCAGAACGCGGACATGCACCAGTTCGCCTTCCAGAATATCCTCCCGCGCCTAGCGCGCGTACGCAGCACCAGCGAAATTCTTGCCGCGCTGTAAGCGACGGGTTAACGTAAGCACTTTCTATTTTGCGCTGCCCGCCCGCCGGGCAGCCGATAACTTGCGAAGGAACGGATGTATATCGGATTACCGCAATGGCACCATCCCGCCTGGAACCGCATCGGACTGCGGGATCTGGCGGACTACAGCCGCTATTTTAACTGCGTCGAGGGCAACACCACCTTTTATGCCCTGCCGAAAGCTGAGATCGTGCAGCGCTGGCGAGCGATGACCCACGACGATTTTCGCTTCTGTTTCAAATTCCCCGCTGAAATCAGCCATAAGGCGGCGCTGCGCCATTGCGACGCCGACGTGCAGGCGTTTTACCAGTGCCTGGCGCCGCTGGAGCAGCGTATCGGCCAGCTGTGGCTGCAACTGCCGGCGGCCTTCGGTCCGGCGGAACTGCCGGCGCTGTGGGCGTTTTTCGACACCCTGCCCGGCGCATTCACCTACGGCGTCGAAGTGCGCCACCCCGCCTTCTTCGCCAAAGGCGAAGAAGAGCGTCTGCTGAACCAGGGGCTGCACCAACGCGGCATTAACCGGGTGATCTTAGACAGCCGACCGGTGCACCACGCCGCGCCGAACAGTGCGGCGGTACGCGATGCCCAGCAAAAGAAGCCGAAGCTGCCGGTACACGCTCTGGTTACCGCTGACAATCCGCTGGTGCGTTTTATCGGCGGCAACGTACTGGGCGACAACCTGCGCTGGTTCGATGCCTGGCAACATAAGCTGGCGGATTGGCAACAGCATACGCCTTATCTGTTTATCCATACGCCGGATAACGGTGATTCGCCGCAGCAGGCGCAAAAGATCTGGCAGTTGCTGCGGGAAAAGATACCGTCGCTGCCTGCTGCACCCGACTGGCCCGAACAGGATTCACTGTTTTAACCAATTAATCTGGCGTATTACATCAGATTTTTCTCCGCGACAGCCAAACAAATGGCGGCTATTATGCAGGGGCCAGTTTTTGGTTAGGGAATGGAGTTAAAAATGGTAAGCGCGCTCTATGTGGTGCTCGGCGCATTGTTGTTAATCAAACTCTCTTATGACGTAGTCAAACTCAGGATGCAGTACCGCGTCGCTTACGGCGACGGGGGCTTTTACGAGTTGCAGACCGCCATCCGCGTACACGGCAACGCCGTAGAATATATTCCGATCGCCGCCGTACTGCTGGTGCTGATGGAGATGAACGGCGCAGAAATATGGCTGATTCACCTCAGCGGCCTGATGCTGATCGCCGGACGTCTGGTGCATTTCTATGGCCTGCGCAACCGCGAAGTCCGCTGGCGCCGTTCAGGTATGGCCGCCACCTATATCTCCCTGGTGCTGATGGTGCTGGCGAATACCTACTATCTGCCATGGGAACTGATCTTTTCGCTGCACTGAACCCTCGCTTTCCAGGCGGCGATGCCGCCTGTTTCCGCATCGATAATGTGATCTCTCACGCCGATATCTGTTAGAATACGCCCCTTCGAATTCTGACCTGATTTTTTTGCCGCTATGCCAAACCGCGATACTCTGTTTTCCGCCCCTATCGACAAGCTGGGCGACTGGACCTTTGACGAACGCGTTGCTGAAGTGTTCCCCGATATGATCCAGCGCTCCGTGCCCGGCTACTCCAATATTATTTCCATGATCGGCATGCTGGCGGAACGCTTCGTGCAGCCGCACAGCCAGGTCTATGATCTGGGGTGTTCACTGGGTGCGGCCACGCTGTCGATGCGGCGGAATATCAGCGTGGCGGACTGTAAAATCATTGCGGTGGACAACTCGCCGGCCATGGTCGAGCGCTGCCGTCGCCATATCGACGCCTTTCGCGCCGAGACGCCGGTCGAGGTGATTGAAGCCGATATTCTCGACATCAAGATCGAGAACGCCTCGATGGTGGTGCTGAACTTCACCCTGCAATTTCTCGAACCTGCCGACCGCCTGCGCCTGTTGCAACAGGTTTACCGTGGGCTGCGCCCGGGCGGCGCGCTGGTGCTGTCGGAGAAATTCAGCTTCGAGGACGCGCCGGTCGGCGAGTTGCTGTTCAATATGCACCACGACTTCAAGCGCGCCAACGGCTACAGCGAGCTGGAAATCAGCCAGAAACGCAGCATGTTGGAAAACGTCATGCTGACCGACTCGGTCGAAGCCCATAAAGCGCGCCTGCAGCAGGCCGGCTTTGAACACGCGGAAGTGTGGTTCCAGTGCTTTAACTTCGGTTCGCTGATCGCCCTGAAAGCGGGAGAAAGCGCATGATCGAGTTCGGCGATTTTTACCAGCAAATAGCCAAAAGCCCGCTCAGCCACTGGCTAGACACCCTGCCCGCACAGCTCAGCGCCTGGCAGCGCGAATCGCTGCACGGCAAATTCAAACAATGGTTCAACGCGGTGGAACACCTGCCGCTGCTGACGCCGGAGCGGCTTGACCTATTGAACGGCGTGCACGCCGATATGAACCAGCCGCTGTCCGCCGGCCGGCTTGAGGGCATTGAAACCATGCTGCGCACGCTGATGCCGTGGCGTAAAGGGCCGTTCTCCCTGTACGGCATCGATATCGAAACCGAATGGCACTCCGACTGGAAGTGGGATCGCGTGCTGCCGCATATCTCGCCGCTGGCGGGCCGCACCGTGCTCGACGTCGGCTGCGGCAGCGGCTACCACATGTGGCGGATGCTCGGCGCCGGCGCGCAGTTTGTCGTGGGTATCGACCCGATGCAGCTGTTCCTGTGCCAGTTTGAGGCGGTGCGCAAGCTGCTGGGCGGCGACCAGCGCGCGCATCTGCTGCCGCTCGGGATCGAACAGCTGCCGGAGCTGGCTGCGTTCGATACCGTCTTCTCCATGGGGGTGCTGTATCACCGTCGCTCGCCGCTGGATCACCTGTATCAGCTGAAAAATCAGCTGGTGCGTGAAGGCGAACTGGTGCTGGAGACGTTGGTGGTGGAAGGCGATCGCCATCAGGTGCTGGTGCCGGGCGACCGCTACGCGCAGATGCGCAACGTTTACTTTATCCCGTCCACCGAAGCGCTGAAGGGCTGGCTGGAAAAATGCGGTTTTGTCGATGTGAAGGTGGCCGACGTCTGTGTCACCAGCCTTGAAGAGCAGCGCCGCACCGGCTGGATGACCAGCGAATCGCTGGCCGACTTCCTCGACCCCGACGACCCGACGAAAACCCGTGAAGGCTACCCGGCGCCGCGCCGCGCCGTGCTGGTGGCGAGAAAGCCCTGATACTTTCTCCGCGGCGTATCCAACGATACGCCGCATCAATCAGCGTTAAGACGCCGTCCGCTGCTGCGCCAGCTGTTCCGCGCGCTGCAGCACCGCCTGCAGATCGTCTTCATCAATATCCAGAAATTCGCCGTCCATCAGCGCCTGATGCAGATCGGCGCGGGTAATCGGCACATCAAGCGGCACCGGTTCCGGCTTCGCTTCGGCGGGCGATAGCGCATGCGGGTAGCGTCTGCCCATCAAGTTATTAAACACTATTGCCAGCAGCGCCATCAGCACGGAGTTGAGTAACACCGGCGACCAGACAAACGCATAGCCCAGCTGTTTAACGACATCGCCGCCGAGGATCGCCGTCAGCGCCACCGCCCCGCTCGGGGGATGCAGGCAGCGCAGCTTAAACATTATCCCAATCGCCAGGCACGCGGCCACGCCGCAGGCAATGCCCGGATCGCCGATCAGTTTGCCGCAGCTGACGCCAATCAGCGCCGCCACCAGATTACCGCCGACAATCGACCAGGGCTGTGCCAGCGGGCTGGCCGGTACGGCAAACAGCAGCACCGCCGAGGCGCCCATCGGCGCGACAAACCATAAATTGACGCTGCCCAACATCCAGTGGCTGACCCAGCCGGCGACCATCAGCCCCAGACCCGCGCCAAGGCTGGCGAGCGCAATCTCTTTATTCCCTGCGGCTAACGGATGCGGCCACAAACGCGCGCCCCCTACTTTCAACTTCGTTACTATCGGGTTAATCATGTTGCCTAATAATGTAAAAATTAACGTTGCGGCGGGAATATATCACAGGAAAAATCTTAGTTAAGCTTTTATAGAAGGTAAAAAACCCGGCGAATGCCGGGCGAGAGAGGATTTGTGTAGATTCAGTCTCGGTAACTAGGCGCTCTGCGCCAGCGGGTCGACCAGCTCCAGCGCGCCTTTCATCGCTTCCACCATTTCACCGTCAACGCAATAATGGCTGAACTCGTCGAATTCATTATCAGCGCACATGGTAACACCGGCCTTGCGGTAGCGCATGGTGGACGGCACGGTATGGCCGGAAGAGCTGTGCAGCTCCCGAATGCCGATATCGACAAACTTGTGCAGATTACTTAAGCGCACGCCGGCACCGGCCATAATCACCGGCCCCTGGCTGGCCTGCAGTAAATCACGCAGCAGCGGCAACCCCAGCTCGGCATTCTGCTGCTGGCCGGAGGTCAAAATGCGCGCCACGCCCAAGTCGGTCAGCTGTTGCAGCGCCTGCATCGGGTTCTGGCACATATCAAACGCCCGATGGAAGGTCACCGCCATATCACCGCACAGCGCCATGACTTCCCGCATGCGCGGCAGGTCGATGTGGCCCTCTTCGTCCAGCATGCCAATTACCACGCCGGGGAAGCCCAGCTCGCGCACCTGCGCCACGTCGTTTTTCATCACGCTGAAATCAACGGCGCTATAGCAAAAATCGCCGGCGCGCGGCCGGACGATGGGATGCACCGGAATCGCCAGCCTCTCCCGCGCCAGCGCCAATGATCCATAGCTGGGCGTCAGGCCCCCTTCGCTTTGGCTGGAGCATAATTCAATTCGATCCGCTCCTGCGCGTTCAGCCGTCAGCGCGCAATCGACGCTATAGCAACAAACTTCCAGTTTAATCATTATCACCTCCAGATGACGGCCAGCTCACTACCCGTCTTGTTTATCCGCATACTTGTCGCGTAGGCTGCAAGTATCAGCGAAAAACAGTTCAGGGAGTAACTATGGCATTCAATTTTGATCAATGGATAGACCGCAGTCACAGTGACAGCGTGAAATGGGATAAATATCACGATCGCGATATTATTCCGCTGTGGGTGGCCGATACCGACTTCCAGTCGCCGCCGGCGGTGATCGAGGCGCTGCACCAGCGAGTCGCACACGGTGTGTTCGGCTATGGTCACCCTTCTCCCGCGCTGATCGCGCTTTTCGTTCAGCGTATGGCGGAACGTTACCAGTGGCATATCCGGCCCGAATGGCTGGTGTTCCTGCCCGGACTGGTCTGCGGCCTGAACCTGTGCGTGCGCGCGTTTACCGCTGAAGACGAAGGCACTATTGCGCCTTCCCCCATTTATCCGCCATTTCGCAAAGCCGCGCAGTTTGCCGAACGACGCCAGCTGTCGGTGCCGATGCGCATGCAGAACCGGCGTTGGCTGCCAGACCTGCCGTCGCTCGCCGCGCAGCTTGACGGCCGGGAAAAACTGATGCTGTTGTGCAACCCGCACAATCCGGGCGGCACGGTGTATCGCCGCGATGAACTGCTGGCGCTGCAGCAGTTTGCCCGGCAACATGATTTGATCGTCTGTTCCGACGAGATCCACTGCGACTTACTGCTGGAGCCAGGTCTGCAACATATTCCGTTTGCCGCGCTGAATGAGGACGCCGCCCAGCGCAGCGTGACGCTGATGTCTCCGTCGAAAACCTTTAATATCGCCGGACTTGGCGCATCAATGGCGATCGTTCCCAACGATCGTCTGCGCCGCTCGCTGTGTCGCACGCGTCGCGGTCTGGTGCCGGAGGTCGACGTGCTGGCGCTGGTCGCCGCGCAGGCCGCCTATCAGCACGGACAGCCGTGGCTTGACCAGCAGCTGGATTACCTGCGTGCCAACCGCGATCTGGTGATGACGCGCATCAATGCCCTGCCGGGTCTGCATCTGTCGCCGGTTGAAGCCACCTATCTGGCATGGATTGACTGCAGCGGGCTGCCGGTCGATAACCCGCATGCCTTCTTTGAGCAGGCCGGCGTTGGTCTGAGCCCCGGGTTGGACTTTGGCGACCGCCGCTTCGTACGCTTAAACTTCGGTTGCCAGCGCGCACTGCTGATACGCGCGCTGGAGCGTATCGAGCATGCAGTGCATGCTTTGACCGGCTAATCGCGCTCGCTGGCGACGATCTCGCGAATGGCGTAAGGATGGAATTTGATGGTGACGCTGCCGTCGGTAATCGCCAGCGTCGGGTTCGGCAAGCGCTCACCTTCCCCCTGCGGCGCGCTCTGCTTCAGCTTAATGCCCGGCGCAAGCAGGGCTTCGTCCGGTAACAGCGCCAGCGCGCGCGCATACAGGGTTTGCGGATCGCCGGCGATCACCAGCTCCACATGCTCCCACCCCTCATGCGGGTAACGCTTGTTACCGGGAAACGGCAGTTCAATACAATCAATTTGCCACGGCCCCACCTGCAACGGCTGATGCAGGTCGAACAGATAAATCGGCCGACCGTTGATGATGGCGTCGGACATCACGTCAGCGCATTGCCGGAAGCCACTCAGCCAGCGTTCCGCCGTAGCGTTTTGGTGGCAGCGTACCGAAATATGGTCGGCATCAAACTGCGCCAGATCAAGCTGTAGCTTCTGGGCGAACTGTGCCAGAGTTTGTTCGTAACGGGGTAAGTCCAGCGCCAGATCCTGCAATTCGGCGATGGTTGAGAAAGGATTCATAGTATTGTTGTCCGCTAAAGCTGTTTTTAGGGGCGTAATTTACCGCGCCTGAGCGACGAGGGCTACATCTGCCGGCGCGGAAATCATCACATGACCGCCGATGGGCAATATGGCGGGCGTAGGAAAGAGAAAGTACGGCCCGTAGAATTATTTTTCTCCCCGTTAACTATTCGTGCCACTTATATTTTTTAGGATTTATCCCATAAGAAAAATAGTGTAATATCTGAGAAATAGAATATTCACAGTTTGCATGCAAATTAAACTAATAAAAATATCTTTATTGCTGTTTAAACCAGGTTCTACAATAGTATTTCACTGAGGCAACCCCTGCGCCACGAGCGCTTATTATTTGTACCAAAACCAATCTATCCGACTGTTTAAACAGTTATTTACTGAACACACATCCTGAGACTTATCTTAAATCAATCATCGTTAATTGATTCAGCATAGTAATTAAGTTAGCTTGAGACCATGTTATAGCTGAGAAAATGATTATGTTTCTTTTAACGATATCTGTAGTACTCATCGTTATTGCCGTTTATGCAATTTTACGCCATTTCAAAACGCGCCGTGGCAGTGCGTTCGATGGTCGTCGTCGCAAGAAGTAACGGAATCTCTCCCGTACTCTTTTTATCATCCAGATAACAACACCTGTGAATCCGTCCACCCACTTGCGGAAGCTGTGGGTGACGTCCTTCGTTTTCCGTCCCCTTTTCTCTTGCAGACTTTATATCTCGCCACCGCCGCAACTGCTGACGTGACGTCATCAATCGGTTACAATTATGGGCTGTTTTGTGGTTGGCTGCGGACGTGAGTCCCCCTATAGAGCCACCGTTGAATCCGCAGGGGCGCAACAGGCGTCTTTGCATTTGTCATTTAAGGTATCCCGGTGAATATTCAGGCACTTCTCTCAGATAAAGTCAGCCAGGCGCTGATTGCCGCAGGCGCGCCTGCCGATTGCGAAGCACAGGTCCGTCAATCTGCTAAAGCGCAATTTGGTGATTATCAGGCCAACGGCGTCATGTCCGTTGCCAAAAAGCTTGGCATGCCGCCACGACAACTGGCAGAAAAAGTCGTCGCACTGCTTCAGTTGGACGGCATCGCCAGCAAGGTCGAAATCGCCGGTCCGGGTTTCATCAATATCTTCCTTGACGCCACGTGGGTCGCCCAGCAGGCCGACGCCGTGCTGCGCGCGCCAAAACTGGGCATTGCGCCGGTCGCGCCGCAGACTATCGTGATCGATTACTCGGCGCCTAACGTAGCGAAAGAGATGCACGTCGGTCACGTGCGTTCCACCATTATCGGCGACGCCGCCGCCCGTACTCAGAGCTTCCTCGGCCATAAAGTGATTCGCGCCAACCACGTCGGTGACTGGGGCACGCAGTTCGGCATGCTGATTGCCTATCTGGAAAAAATGCAGAATGAAAGCGCCAATGAGATGGGGCTGTCAGATCTGGAACAGTTCTACCGCGAAGCCAAGCGTCACTACGACGAAGACGCCGAGTTTGCGGAGCGCGCGCGCGCTTACGTGGTTAAACTCCAGGGTGGCGACGACTACTGCCTGAAAATGTGGCGCAAGCTGGTGGACATCACCATGGCGCAGAACCAAATCACCTATAACCGTCTTAATGTCACGCTGACCGAAGATGATGTCATGGGTGAAAGTCTGTACAACGCCATGTTGCCGGGTATTGTGGCCGATCTGAAAGCCAAAGGGCTGGCGGTGGAAAGTGAAGGCGCTACCGTGGTGTTCCTGGACGAATACAAAAACAAAGACGGCGACCCGATGGGCGTCATCATCCAGAAAAAGGATGGCGGCTACCTGTACACCACTACCGATATCGCCTGCGCCAAATACCGTTACGAAACCCTGGGTGCCGACCGCGTGCTGTACTACATCGACTCCCGCCAGCACCAGCACCTGATGCAGGCCTGGACCATCGTGCGCAAAGCCGGTTACGTGCCGGATTCGGTATCTCTCGAACACCATATGTTCGGCATGATGCTGGGTAAAGACGGCAAGCCGTTCAAAACCCGCTCCGGCGGCACCATCAAGCTGTCCGACCTGCTGGATGAAGCCATTGAGCGCGCTGGCAAGCTGATCGCCGAGAAAAACCCGGATATGCCGGCCGATGAACTGCAAAAAGTGGTCAACGCCGTCGGCATCGGCGCGATCAAATACGCCGACCTGTCAAAAAGCCGCACCACCGACTATATCTTTGACTGGGACAACATGTTGTCCTTCGAAGGCAACACCGCGCCTTATATGCAATACGCCTATACCCGCGTGGCCTCGGTGTTCAAACGCGCCGGCGTCGACGAAAGCGATCTGACGCTGCCGCTGGCGATGACCGAAGAGCGTGAGATTGCGCTGGCAACCCGCCTGCTGCAGTTTGAAGAGACTATCACCGTGGTGGCGCGCGAAGGCACCCCGCACGTGATGTGCAGCTATCTGTACGATCTGGCCGGCCTGTTCTCCGGCTTCTATGAGCACTGCCAGATCCTTAACGCCGACAGCGAAGAAGCGCGCCAGAGCCGCCTGAAACTGGCGCTGCTGACCGCCAAGACGCTGAAAACCGGTCTGGATACTCTGGGGATCGAAACCGTCGAGCGGATGTAATTGCCGAACACCGCATAGCAAAAGGGTCGCCAAAGGCGACCCTTTTTTATTGTCCCGTCAGCGCGGGCTAAGGCGCGGCGTGCCGCGCCCATGATGCCGCATCAGGCGACGCGGCGGGCAAAGTCGCGCGGCCGGAAGCCCAGCACGCCCAGCACGCCGAAGTAGGCCACCACGCCGGCCACCACCACCGCCGCCAGGCGCAGCAGGCGCTCCAGCATATTGCCGTTATCCCAGGCCGGCATCAGCCACAGCATACCGACCAGCACCGCCGACATCACCAGCACCGCCACCACCAGCTTGGTGAGGAACAGCGCCCAGCCCGGCTGCGGACGGAAAATATCCTGCTTACGCAGCTGCCAGTACAGCAGCGAGGCGTTCAGACAGGCCGCCAAACCGATCGACAGCGACAGCCCGGCATGTTTCAGCGGACCAATAAAGGCCAGGTTCATTACCTGCGTCATAATCAGCGTGACAATGGCGATTTTCACCGGCGTTTTGATGTCCTGACGCGAATAAAAGCCGGGAGCCAACACCTTCACCACGATCAGCCCCATCAGGCCGACAGAGTAAGCCACCAGCGCACGCTGCGTCATCGCCGCATCAAAGGCGCTGAATTTGCCGTACTGGAACAGCGATACGGTCAGCGGTTTAGCCAGAATACCCAGAGCAATCGCGCTCGGCAGCGCCAGCAGGAAGCACAGGCGCAGCCCCCAGTCCATCAGGCGGGAATACTCATCGTGATTGCCGCTGGCGAAGCTTTTTGCCAACGACGGCAACAAAATGGTGCCCAGCGCCACGCCCAGCACCCCGGAAGGAAACTCCATCAGGCGATCGGCGTAATACATCCAGGAAACCGAACCAGACACCAGGAACGAGGCGAAAATGGTGTTGATAATCAGTGAAATCTGGCTGACCGACACCCCGAGGATCGCCGGCCCCATCTGACGCATCACCCGCCATACGCCGGCGTCGCGCCACTTGATGCGCGGCAGCACCAGCATACCGATCTTGCGCAGGTGCGGCAGTTGGTAACCCAGTTGCAGTACGCCGCCGACCACCACCGCCCAGGCCAAAGCCAGCACCGGCGGATTGAAATAAGGCGCGGCGAACAGGGCGAAACCGATCATGCTGACGTTAAGCAGCGTCGGCGCAAACGCCGGTATCGAAAAGCGGTTCCAGGTATTGAGAATCGCCCCCACCAGCGACGCCAGCGAAATCAGCAAAATATAGGGGAACGTAATGCGCAGCAGCGACGAGGTTAAGGCGAATTTGTCCGGCGTATCCGTAAAGCCCGGCGCAGTGATATAGATCACCCAGGGCGCCGCCAGCATCCCGGCCACCGTCACCAGCGCCAGCACCAGCGTCAGCAGGCCGGAGACATAGGCAATAAAAGTACGCGTCGCCTCTTCCCCCTGCTGGCTTTTATATTCGGCGAGGATCGGTACAAACGCCTGAGAGAACGCGCCTTCGGCAAAGATACGGCGCAGCAGGTTCGGCAGTTTGAACGCCACGAAGAAGGCATCCGTCGCCATCCCGGCGCCAAAAACGCGTGCGACAATGGCGTCACGCGCAAAGCCCAGCACCCGGGAGAACATCGTCATCGAGCTGACGGCCGCCAGTGATTTTAGTAGGTTCATGTGGTTTTTCTGGTGAGTACTACGTGTAAATATCAACGCCTGCAACAGCAGGCGTCAGTCAAGAAACGGCTTCAGTTTACGCATCCGCGGCAGAATAGCCAACGCCATATGTTACATGGGGTTACCCGGCAAATCCGCGTCGCGCAGTATCTGTTCAATCATCCGCTGGGCGTAAAGTGCCTGTTCACCTCCGGTCTGCGGCGGCGTCTGATTTGCCACCGACTGAATAAAGTGACGCACCGCCCCCTCAAAACCTCGCTGGGCCAGCGTGGTCTGCCAGCCGGGCGCCGGTTGCTCCAGAACGCCGTCGCGGTCTTCACGCCGCCACTGGCGCATATCGTCCAGTTGATACACCGCGCCGCGGGTCACCGCCTGCACGCTTTCCCGCTGGCTGCCCGCCTGGCGGTGCATGCTGGTGGTCACCATTGTCTCACCGCAGCGGAAATGATGCTCGGCATACAGCATTTCACCGGCGTCATTAGCGCTCAGCCGGCCGCCCAGCAGTTTGCCTTCGCCACCGGCCAGCCACAGCGCGGTGTCCACCACGTGCAGATAGTCATCCAGCAGGGTGAAGCGCAGCAAATTCGGCCCTACGCTGTCGGCACGGTGCTTATCCATACGGATCGACGCCGGCTGGCGCATCTGCTGCTGCAAATGCCCGTACAGCGGCGCAAAACGGCGGTTGAAGCCGACCATCAGCGCCTTACCGCGCGCCTGCGCCAGTTCCAGCAGTTGTTCGCCCTGCTCCAGCGTCTCCGCCAGCGGTTTATCAACGTAGACATGCACGCCCTGCTCCAACAGGCTTTTCACTACGCTGAAATGGCTGGCGGTGCTGCTGTGTACGAAAACCGCATCGCACTGCTGCGCCAGTTCATCCAGGCGGGAGAAACAGGCCATCCGGTAGCTGTCGCACAGCGGCTGTGCCTTCTGGCGGTTCGGCGAAAAGCCGCCCACCAGTTGCCAGTCGGCCGCGTGGCTGAGGATCGGCAGATACGCTTTTTGCGCGATGCCGCCCAGGCCGACCACACCAATACGTAGCTTAGTCATCCCGCCCCTCCGCCGTCAGTTGCTGCAGTTGCTGCGTCAGCGCCGCGACCTGCTGTTCCAACACGGCGACGCGCTGGCTTAATGACATATTTTCCTGCTCATCTTCGACGGCGGCGGTCGCTACCGCCTGTTCGGCGCCGAACAAATGCGCAAAGCGGCTTTCACGCTTGCCCGGTTCACGCGCCAGGCGCTGTACAAACGGGCCGTCTTCCCGCCCGGCCAGTTGCTGCAGCAGTTGTTCTACCTCGGCGACATCGTTGAAATCATATAGCCGCGCGGCGCGCGTACGCAGCTCGCCCGGCGTCTGAGCACCGCGCAGCAGCAAGGTGGCGACCAACGCCAGTTCCGCGTCGCTGAGCTTCAACTGACCGAATTCGGAATTGCAGAAACGCTGCTCATATTTCACCACCCGGTTGCCAAAACCGCTTTGCGTGCGCAGAAAGTGTTTTTTCACCAGTTCGTCCAGCACCTCCTGAACCTCGCCTTCACTCAACGCCATCACCGGCTCACGGTTGGTTTTCTGATTACAGGCTAATGTGATGGCGTTCAATGACAGCGGATACTGCTCCGGCGTCGTCACCTGCTTTTCCAGCAGACAGCCGATCACCCGCGCCTCTTGCGTGCTTAATTGATATTTCATTATCGTTATCTCAACGTGGCGGAAGCCATTCTTTATTGGTTAACGCAGTCAGCACGTGATCCTGCCACGTGCCGTCGATCAGCAGGTAGTCCTTGGCGTATCCTTCACGCTCAAAGCCCAGACGCGCCAACAGCGCGCCGCTGCGCTGATTATGCGGCATATAGTTCGCCATAATGCGGTGCATTCGCTGCTGACGCATCATATAGCGGTTCGCCGCCTGTAGCGCTTCATACATCAATCCCTGTCCCTGCCATTTCTCACCGAGTGAATAGCCAAGGAAACAGGCATGAAAAGAGCCCCGCAGCACATTGCTGAAGTTCGCAACGCCGCGCACCTCATTTTCATCCGGATCAAGCAGAATGAAGTAGTAGGCGTTGCCCTGCTTTTGCATTTCCGTGATCATGCCGAGCCGCGCCTGCCAGCCGGAAGGATAGCAATAGCTTTCATCACGCACCGGCTCCCAGGGTTTGAGGAAGGCGCGATTCTCCGCGTAATAATCCGCCAGGCGGTAGGCATCGCGCTCATGCACTAAACGGACGGCCAGGCGATCGGTGGTAAGACGTACTTTTGGTGATGCAGAGCGATAGCCGAACATCATTTCCCCCGCTATTCGGAACGGTTCGATAAAAAGAGAGTGATGGAACTGCGCCCTATGCATCAAGCGGCATAAACCGTATTTCCCGTCATTGAATATAACCGTAGCCTGCCTCACAGGTAAAACCCCAAGCGCTCAGTAAATAAGCGGTCAGCTTTTTTTCCCGCGCTTTTGTCGGCATGCTCCCGTTATTTCGGCGACCTCATCCGGAAACAGGTGGTCAACGCTTCGGCAAACAGACGTAAAATACGCGCTAAGTCACCAGAAAATCAGCAATATTTATATCAACTGCTATTCTGGTAGTACATTCACATCAGGAGTCGTCAGCATGTCCGAAGAAAACAATCACCTGCCCCAGCTGTTGGAACATATGGTTTTGAACCTGCGTATGATCTATGCCCGCTCCACGCTGATGGAGAAAGCTCTGGCGCGTATTTTGGCGGATGACAACGCGCTGAAAAGCGATGTGATTGAACAGCTTCAGCAGGTTAACGCCGCCACCGAGCGCGATAAAGTCGATTTAGAGCAGGCCCGCCAGCATTTGATTGACGTGTTCAATTCCATTCCCGCCAAAGAATAACCTCTCCCCCAGGCGCAACCTGCCGTGGTACGGTGGGTTACGCCTATTAGGCATCTTCCGGCAAGAATAGCGGGCGACAGCATCCGTAAGCTGTGCTAACTATTGCGGCAATCACCTGACAACGGGAGCGAGTATGAAACTGTTTATCTACGATCACTGCCCATTCTGCGTTAAGGCGCGCATGATTTTCGGTCTGCAAGGTCAGCCGGTGCGGCTGGTCACCCTGCTTAACGACGACGAAATCACGCCGACCACCATGATTGGTAAAAAGATGGCGCCTATTCTGCAAAAAGATGACGGCAGCTATCTGCCGGAAAGCATGGACATCGTGCACTATATCGATCGACTGGCCGATAAGCCGCTGCTGACCGGCTCCAGCAACCCGGCTATCGGCGAATGGCTGGCGCAGACGGCGGAATATACGCCGCAGCTGCTGCTGCCGCGCTTCGCCCAGGCCGACTTTGAAGAGTTCGCCACCGACAGCGCCCGTCAGTACTTTATTAATAAAAAACAGGCGGCGATCGGCGACTTTTCCCAACACCTGGCGAACAGCGCCGACCTTATCGCCCGTCTGGAGCAGGATCTGCCGGCGCTGGCGGCGCTGATCGTCTCGCCGGAGGCGGTCAACGGCACGCTGTCGGAAGACGATATACACCTGTTCCCGCTGCTGCGTTCGCTGTCCATCGTCGCCGGCGTTGCGCTACCGGAGCCGGTTGAGGCCTACCGTAACCGCATGGCTGAACGCAGCGATATCCCGCTGCTGCTGAATATGGAACAGTAATCACCGCCGCTGCGGTCAAAGGAGGAGCGCACAGATGCTGAAAATGGTGTTCGTCACCGCGCGCGATCGGGCGCGGCTGGCTGAAATTTCTGCGGTGTTGATCCGCTACGGTCTACAGGATGTGGTGCGTCTGCTGGGTTTAAGCCCGCTGCTAACCGCCGGCAAAGGCACCCCGCAGACGGATGACAGCCCGCTTTCACTGCCCGAACGTCTGCGCGCGGCGCTGGAAGCGCTGGGGCCGACTTTTGTCAAATTCGGCCAGATACTGGCGACCCGCTCCGATCTGCTCGACGCCGGCTGGACCAGCGAGCTGGACAAGCTGCACAGTCAGGCGTCCACACTGCCCTGGCAAACGCTGGCCGGCCAGGTGCATGCCGATCTGGGCGGCGACCCGCAGCAGATCTTTGCGCAGTTCGATACCCAACCGCTGGCGGCGGCATCCATGGCGCAAATTTATCGCGCCAGGCTGCACAGCGGCGAAGCGGTGATCGTCAAAGTATTGCGTCCGGGCCTGGCAAAAACCATTCAGGCCGATGTCCGTCTGCTGCGCTATCTGGCCGAAACTGTGGAACAGCAAAGCCCGGCGCTGGCGCGCTATCGCCCGGTGCAGATGGTGCAGACGCTGGCCACCGCGCTGAATAACGAGCTGGATCTGACCCACGAAGGGAATAACTGCGAACAGGTCGCGCTGCGCTTTAGCGATCGGCCAGAGGTGAAGATCCCGAAAATTTACTGGCAATGGTCAGGTAAACGGCTGCTGGTGCAGGAGTTTCTGCCCGGCATCGCGCCGGAAAACCCGCAGCAGTTGGCGGAGGCCGGCTTTAACGGCCCGCTGCTGGCACAGCGCGGAGCGCAGGCGTTTATGCGTATGGTGCTGGAACACCGCCTGTATCACGCCGATCCGCACCCCGGCAACGTGATGGCTCTTGACGGCGACCGCGTGGGTTTTATTGACTTCGGGATGGTCGGGCAACTGTCAGCAACGCGGCGCAATCAGCTGTTGCGCGTGCTGCAGGCAATTGCCGAGCGGCAGAGCGAAGGCATCGTCAACACGCTGCTCGCCTGGTCAGACAGCAATAACCCCGACGTGCAGGATCTGGAACTGGCGGCGCAGAACTATCTGGACAAACAGGGGTTCGGCACCTTAACGCTCGGCAAAGCGCTGACCGACCTGCTGGCGATGTCCCGCGAACACCAGCTGGCGCTGCCGCCCGATCTGGCGCTGCTGTTTAAAGCGCTGATCACCGCCGACGGCGTGCTGCACCGGCTGGATCCAGACTTTGACATTATCAGCACCTTGAAACCGATGCTGCAACAGCTCACGCTGCAGCGTTACGCGCCGGAAGCGCTGCGTCAGCGCATGTTTGCGCTGGGTGCCGACGCGCTGGATGCCAGTGATGAACTGCCGCAAAACCTGCGCCAGCTGCTGCGGCGTCTGACGCGCGGCCAGCTCAATGCCGACATCAACGTCAGCAATCTTTCACAGCTGAGTAAAGCATTGGAACGTGCGGCGGTGACGCTGGCTATCGCCATTGTCACCGCCGCCTTTGCGCTGGGCCTGGCGCCCTATCTGATGCACGTCTCCCCACGCTTATGGGGCGTGCCGCTGTTTCCGCTGCTCGGCGGTTTGGCCTGCATCGGCGGCATCGTCCTTCTGGTTCTGCGGCTGCGGCGATGAGGAGCAGGAGATTCGGCGTTATCCGATAGGCGCACCACCGATTCCCGCGCACTATCAACGCGCGCGGGGTTTATCGCTTGGGTTGCGAATGCGCGCATGTTTATAATGATAATCAATTCATTATTGGCATTTTTATTAGCAGTAGTTATGAGGCACGTATGAAAAAGATGGTTATGGGCGCAGCCGCCCTGATGTTTGTCGGCGCGCTAGCCGGCTGCAACAAGCTGACCCAGTACACGCTCAGCGAACAGGAAGTTAATGACTACCTGCAGAAACATAATGATTACCAGAAGCAGATCGGCGTGCCAGGGCTGGTGGATGCGCATATCGTGCTGACGCAGCTGCAGAGCCAGATCGGCCGCAGCGAACCGGGCAAAGTTACCCTTTCCGGCAATGCCAAAGTGGACATCACCTCGATTCTGGGGCCACAGCAGGCGGACATGCAGCTGACGCTGAAGGCGCAGCCGACCTATGACCGTGAGAAAGGAGCCATTTTCCTGAAAGATATGGAGCTGACCGACTATAAAGTGCAGCCGGAAAAAATGGATACCGTGATGAAGGCGATTTCGCCTTATCTGAATCAGTCACTGAAAAGTTACTTCAACCAGAAACCGGCCTATGTGCTGGACCCGAACAAGAGCAAAACCGAAGCCATGGCGCGCAAACTGGCCAAAGGGCTGGAAGTGAAGCCGGGCGAACTGGTGATTCCGTTTACTGATTAAATTCAGCGCATGAAGGCGCAGCAACCGCTGCGCCTGACAGGTTTTACGCCTGCTCGTCGTCTTCAGAGCCTTCCTGCTCTTCATACTCCGCCAGTTCATCGCGCATCGCCTGCAATGCATCACGGGTAATCATCGCCAATGTGCGATAAAAACCGCTGGTTGCATGGGCTTCAACCTTGCCGAGGAAACGTCCGCACCACGGCAGCAAATATTCATCAAACAGCGTAATTTGCGCCTGCGCCTCATCTTCCTGCGACTGATCTTCCAGCCAGGATGCCGCCAGCAGCAGCGAGCCGAAGTGATCCGCCGGCGCCTCGCCGAGCGGCATACCGCGCTGCTGCAGGAAACTGCGCACTTCGCTTTCCGTCGCCCCCTCAACATAGGTTGAGCGCAGCGGCGATACGCTGCATTCAGCGCCAACGAACAACGCGTTAAAGTCGGCAGCCAGCAGGTGCGGCTCGCAGCCTTGCTGCAAACGCTGGAGCAATTCATCCTGCTCCAGCGGCCAGTGCTGCTGCAGTTTACCCTCTTGAATCAGGCTGAACAGCGGCACCAGCAGCGGGTCCTGCGGCTGACGGTAAAACAGCGTCCCCAGCACGCGGCAGACGATGGAAAACTCATTCATGATGAAATCCTATGCAAAGGCGGAAATTTTTTGCCGTGACGATGTCACAGATCGGCCAATTCCGCAATCGCTGGTTTGCCGCGTTGCTCAAGAAAGTTCAGTAAACGACGCGGACTGACGTTGAGGATGCGATCCTGCGGGAATTCAACCTCGGCAAGGATGCGTTCACAGTGCTCAAAACCTCCCAGCGAAAAGGCAATATGCGAGTCTGAGCCCAGCGCCAGCCAGCCTCCGGCATCACGCACCGCAGCGGCGATCGCCCGGCAGTTGGCTTCACTGCCCTTACGTGAATGCGTAAACGATGAGTTGTTCAGCTCAAGCGCCACATTATAACGCGCAGCGGCGGCGGCAACCTCCGGGATATCAATCGGATAACGCGGATTGCCCGGATGACTGATGATGTGGACATCGCCCTGCGCCATCGCGGCAATCATCGCCTGCGTATGGGCGGCCCGATCCTGCGGTGCAAACACCGGCTCATGGAAACCGGCGATAATCACATCAATGGCATCCAGCATCGGGCCGGTGCAGTCAATATCGCCGTCCAGATTCTTAATGTTGGCTTCAATACCGCGCAAAATGGCGACGCCGTCCACTAACCGCGGCCAGACGCGCATATTCATAAAGTGCCAGTAGTGCGGCGCATCGGCCATATCCGGGCCGTGGTCGGTAATGGCAAACAGCTGGATGCCCTTCTGCTTGGCTTCGGCGACATAATCATGCAGCGTGCTGTAGGCATGGGTGCTGGCAACGGTATGCATGTGTAAATCAACGGGGTACATTGCTTCTCCTTATTCGTGGGTCAGCCGCCATGCGCAAACGGCAGGCGCAGTTGCGCCTTAGCATAGCAGTTAACCGGCTCATTAATAACCTCTGCGAATATCCACAATTCCCGTCGGCGTCTCTCCGGCTTCGATCGCTAAAATATTCTGGGCAACCCGATCCATCGCCTGCTCAGGCAAGGTAATCGCGGCAATATGCGGCGTGATGGTAACGGCGGGATGACGCCAGAAGGCGTGCGCCGGCGGCAGCGGCTCTTGCACAAAGACATCCAGCGTCGCCGCTTTAATCTGCCCCAGCTCCAGCGCCGCCAGCAGATCCTCCTCAACCAGATGCGCGCCGCGCGCCAGGTTGAGCAGATAAGCCTGCGGCGCTAAATGGGCAAACATCTCACCATTGAGGATACCCTGGGTTTCCGGCGTATTGGGCAGCAGGTTAATCAACAGCTTGACGCCGTCCAGGAATGCCGGCCGCTGCGCCTCGCCGGCGAAACTGCTCACGCCGTCAATCTGCTTGGCGCTGCGGCTCCAGCAGCGGACGTTAAAGCCGAAGTCCACCAGTTTTTGCGCCACCGCCCTGCCCAGCACGCCGGCGCCGAGAATACCGATAGTGAAATCCTGTAGCTGATGCGGCTCCAGCGGCTGCCACTCTCCCTGTTGCTGCTGCCGCTGGTACTCATCGAAACGGCGGAAATAGCGCAGTACGTAACTCAACGCATACTCCTGCATCTGCTGCGCCATACCGGTATCTTCCAGCCGTAACAGCGGTACCCCCGCCGGCAGCGTACCGGGATGTTGCCTCTCCTGCTGCAAAATGGCGTCAACGCCGGCTCCCAGGGCGAACACGCCTTTCAGCTGATGACGCCCGGCCAGCATTTCATACGGCGGCAGCCAGACCAGCGCATAGTCTGCCGGACGATCGTCCCCCGGCTGCCAGATGCGCAGCGTGGAACCGGGCAAACGCTGCTGCATGCCCGCCTGCCACTGCTGCGCATTAAACGTAGGATGGTAAAACATAATGTTCATGGTAAGAGAGGCTCCTGCTTGTTCGCTGTTATTGTCCCCTCAGGTTTCCGCGAATCGTCAGAAGATGCAAGAGTAAAACCGACAAATAAAAACAGCCCCGACCAGTGGGGCTGTTTCGCTCAGGCTAGTGCCGCTGCGCCGTCAGACGCGCTGGATCAGGCGGCGCAGCAGTGGTATCAGGATCAACAGCACCACGCCCACGCCGGCCGCTCCCCACCCCAGCATGCTGAAGACATGGCTGTAGCCGGGGTTGGTTAACAACGGCGTACTGCCGCTGTTTTCCGGCATCAGGCCGGATACATAGCCCGCCAGCACTGAGCCGACGCCGGTCACCATCATCCAGCAGCCCATCATGACGCCCTGGTAACGCGCCGGCGCCAACTTGCCGATCATGGCGTAACCGATGGGCGAAATCAGCAATTCGCCAATGCTCTGCAACACGTAACTGATAACGATCCATTTAAACGCCACCAGTCCGTCGCCGCCCGCCAGGCTGATGCCCAGCGGCAGCACCAGCATCCCCAGCCCCATACAGAACAAGGAGCCGGAAAACTGCAGGGGAATATCAATCTTGCAGCCGCGGGCGCGCAGGCGGTTAAACCACCAGGCCAGCAGTGGGCCGCCGATGACGATCACCAGCGTGTTGATGTTCTGGATCCACTGCGGGGCAACATGGATGCCATACGGGTTCAGATTGATATTGTGCTCCGAAAACAGCATCAGCCCCATCGGCGCCAGCTGATACAGCATCCAGAAGACCAGCGATCCCAAGGCCAGAATCAGGTAGGCGCTCATCCGCCGACGCTCATCGCGCGGATGATGGCGTAGCGTAACGAGACATAGCAGCAAGAAAATGGCGCATCCCAGGCCAATCACAAAGTAACCGCTGAATTCAGCATGGGTCAGCATCAGACGAATCACCGGCACCAGAATCACTAATACCGCCAGACCGGCCAACAACCGACGGCGATACTGCGACGGCGTCGTATCAAGCAATGGGGTATTGATATCGGCCAGCATGCGCCAGCGCAGCGCCGCAACGATAATCGCCCCGGCGTTGCCCAGCGTGGCGAACAGAAACAGCGTGCGGTAACTTTCCGTCAGTTGGAAATAGCCGGCGGCACTGTAGCCAACAAAAAAACCCAGGTTCATCGCGGCATAGTTCCACAAAAACGCCATCTCGCGCCGGTCATCCTCGGGCTTGAACCGCTGCGTCAGCATCATATTAATGCAGGTGACGTTCAGCCCGCTGCCGGTGAGGAACATCGCCAGCCCCCAATACAGCCCCCAGACGCCGGCCAGAGCAATCGTCGCGCACCCCGCCACCTGCAGCACCATCCCCAGGACAAACAGGTTGCGGTTGCTGAGATAGCGTCCGCCCAGGTAGCCGCCGAACAGGTGCAGGCCATAGTTGAACGCGCCGAATACGCCCATCATGGCGTTGGCGCTGCTTTCGCTGAACCCCAGACGCTTGGTGGCATACAGCACCAGCGTGGAGTACAGCACGGCAAAGCCTAGCGTAGCGAAAATTTGGATAAAGAACAGCGCTCCCGCGCCGGAAGGGGCAACATGGCGTGACGACGCCGCCAGTGTGGAATCTGAGTCAGTCAAAGCAAACCTCTACTGCATTATTATTTGATGGTTTTATCCCTGTCTGCGCTATCTGCCCTACGCCTTCGCTACACGCGGCGGAGAGCCGGTGCAACCGATAAGGAAATGGCATCAATAGCGCGGTAAGCGGCGCGGACGTTGATGTTTCCTTGCAAAAATCCCCGACGCTCGTCACTCCATTTAGCGGCATATTTGACTAATAATCCAGTATTAATGAATACATTGGCAATACGACATAACGAAACGGTGGAATATTAATCTACAAATGGATAATTTGCTCAAATAACAAACCAGACGACAGTTCCAAGTTTCTTATCGGCCATTCTCGGCGGCAGGTGAAGAATAAATAGCTGATTATTGTGCGTGAAATCAGCAAATTGCTGCAAGTTTAGCTAAACAAACTGAAAGCGTAAAAAGAGTGTTGACGCTGGGATCAGTTTCTCCTACATTAGCGCCCGTCGACAACGCAAGGCGCTGACGATGACAATATGGTGAGGTGTCCGAGTGGCTGAAGGAGCACGCCTGGAAAGTGTGTATACGCGAAAGTGTATCGAGGGTTCGAATCCCTCCCTCACCGCCATATTCCAAGAGAAAGCCTGAACTCACGTTCAGGCTTTTTTGCTTTATATTCCCCGTCCGGGAGGGTGAGCCCCCTCAACTTACGCTCCCGTTGCTGGCGCAGGCAAGGTAATTCCCTTTTGGACAGCAGGGCGCTCCGCTATCCGCTGGAACCAGGCGTCCAGGTGACGATAGCGACTGAAGTCAAACCGGATGATGCGGGCGATGTGCATCCAACCAAAATGAGCAATATCGGCAATGGAATAGGCATCACCAGCCAGATAGCTGTTTGCGGCCAATCTGCGGTCAAGTACCGCGAAAGCATCCTCCGTCAGGCTACGATAACGCTCAATCGCGGCCGGAATACGTTCAGCGGCAAATAACTCGAAGTGTACACGCTGCCCGACGATCGGCCCCACGCTTGAAGCGTGAAATTGCAACCACTTGATCGCCTCCCAACGCCCCTTGATATCATCCGGCATCAGCCGGCCGGTTTTATCGGCAAGGTACAGCAAAATAGCCGCCGACTCGAACAGTACCACACCAGTCTCATCGTCAGTCAGGACGGGGATGCGGGCATACGGGTTCAAGGCCAAAAAATCCGGCTGACGATGCTCACCAGCCTCGATACGCACATGGTGTAGACGATAAGGCAGCGCCAGTTCTTCAAGAGCGATCGTTGCCTTAAAGCCGTTAGGTGAACTGTCAGTATAGAGATTCAACATATGACACCTTTATTTAGTTTTACTAAACTCGATGATGGTAACCATCACCCGCCCATACTCCTTCTTTAATCAGCATGGATAAAGCGATACTTCTTAACATCAGTATTTAGGAAATCTAAATGAAAGCACCTCCTCTTCAGGCATTGCGCACCTTTGTTGAAATCGGACATCGCGGCAGCGTCCAGGCAGCAGCGCAGGCGCTACATGTTACGCCCGGTGCTATCAGCCAACAGCTACGCTCGCTGGAAGAACGGCTTGGCGTCGTACTACTTGAGCGCAACCGCCTGGGAATGCGTTTGACGGAGGCCGGTGCCAGCATCCACCCGAGGCTCAGTGACGCATTTGCGCACATTGATCGGTCGCTAGAAGAGTTGAAAACACGTGAAAGCCCTCAGTGCCTGACCATCAGCACGGTGGCCGCGTTTGCCGCCTCTTGGCTGGTTCCACGCCTGGGAAATTTTCAGCAGCGTCACCCCGGTATTGAAGTCCGAGTAGAAGCCACGGCAAACCTGGTGGATTTACGCCGCGATCGCGTCGATATTGCCCTACGCCACGGGTTGGGTGATTATCCAGGTTTGGCCGTCACTCCGTTGATGTCGCCCGTGCTGGTGCCGGTGGCCTCCCCCCATCTGCTCACCGCTGACCAGACGCTGAGCGAACCTGCAGATTGCCTGAATTATCCTCTGTTGCATAACAGTGATCGCACCGACTGGTCGCTCTGGTTAAGTGCGCACGGTGTGGCTACAGATCCTCGAGCCGACCGTGGCAATGTGTTTGAAGATGACTTTCTGCTCATCCGTGCGGCAGAGGCAGGACAAGGCCTGGCACTGGTGCCGGCAGCCTATGCGCAGATAGAGATCGCCGCCGGTCGCCTGGTACAAATACTGGATAAACCCTGGCCCGCGAGATTTGCCTACTACATCGTATACCAGCCCGATGCCGCCCTTCGTCCCGAGGTACGCGCCTTTATCGCGTGGCTGTTAACCGAGGCGGTCGCTGTCCCCTGACAGGGAAATGCGCCGAGCGGCCTTCCTGTTGCCAAAGAGCTGACAGCTGACCCCATGATCATCGCCAACTCAGCCTGACTTTCAGCCAAAAAGAACACAACTTAACCACCCGTTACGAAACCAAAAAAATATGCTTGACCCACCCGCTCTCACTCCCTATAGTAGCGCCCCGTTGCCCTGACGCATTCAGCGCAACGACAATATGGTGAGGTGTCCGAGTGGCTGAAGGAGCACGCCTGGAAAGTGTGTATACGCGAAAGTGTATCGAGGGTTCGAATCCCTCCCTCACCGCCATATTCCAAGAGAAAGCCTGAACTCATGTTCAGGCTTTTTTGCTTTACATTCCCCGTCCGGGAGGGTGAGAACCCTCGACAGGGTTCGACAAAACGCAACGCGTTTTGCACAGCCGTCAGGCTGCCCGCAGGGTGAGCGCAGCGAATACATCCCTCCCTCACCGCCATATTCTAAGAGAAAGCCTGAACTCACGTTCAGGCTTTTTTGCTTTATATTCCCCGTCCGGGAGGGTGAGAACCCTCGACAGGGTTCGACAAAACGCAACGCGTTTTGCACAGACGTCAGGCTGCCCGCAGGGTGAGCGCAGCGAATACATCCCTCCCTCACCGCCATATTCCAAGAGAAAGCCTGAACTCATGTTCAGGCTTTTTTGTTATGTATAATTTCTGTTAGCACTGAGTAATTAGAATTGCCGTACACGTACGGTACTTCTCTGCGATAACAGAGAACGGCAATTGAAGGGGCCGTAGGCGTGGCCCCTTTCACCCGCGCCCGCGCTTAGGCACGTTCTGCCTGCTTCGCAGGTGCCCTCTCTGCGTCACCGTCGCCGGACGGGTCGGCTCTACTGGCATTCCTGCCTGTGCCGCCTCAACCGGACATCCCTGTCCGGTTGAGGCGGCACAGGTTCCTTGTTCAGCAGCCCGTGATGCGCGCCGAAGGTCAATACCCGAATCTGTATTTACCGGGAAAATCAGCTGCGGGTTTTAACGTCAACGACCTAAAAACTATTCCCTTGATGCACAATCGTTAGTGACACAGTCGCAGCGAATACATCCCTCCCTCACCGTCATATTCCAAGAGAAAGTCTGAACTCTCGTTCAGGCTATATTCCCAGCCCCCGCGACAGGATTGGCAGGTATCACTCATCATGCCCGTTTGGCGGCAACCTGAAGCCGGCTCAACACCGCAATAAAAAAGCCCGACGTCATGTCGGGCTTTTTTCCATTCAACAGCTGGGAATCAGTTGCTGGTATCGAGTTCCGGGAAACTTTTCACCAGATCGTCGATCGCCTTCATCTGTACCAGGAACGGCTCCAGCTTATCCAGCGGCAGCGCTGACGGGCCGTCGCACTTGGCGTTGTTCGGATCCGGGTGCGCCTCAATAAACAGGCCGGCCAGGCCCACCGCCATACCGGCGCGCGCCAGTTCAGTTACCTGAGCGCGACGACCGCCGGAAGCGGCGCCAAACGGGTCGCGGGTTTGCAGCGCATGGGTCACGTCGAAAATCACCGGATGGCCGCCGGTGGCGTTCTTCATCACGTTGATGCCCAACATATCAACCACCAGGTTGTCATAGCCAAAGTTGCTGCCGCGGTCGCACAGAATAACCTGGTCGTTGCCGCCTTCTTTGAATTTCTCCACGATATTGCCCATCTGGCCCGGGCTGACAAACTGTGGTTTTTTAACGTTGATCACCGCGCCGGTTTTCGCCATCGCTTCCACCAGGTCGGTCTGACGCGCCAAAAACGCAGGCAGCTGAATGACATCAACCACTTCCGCCACTGGCTGAGCCTGAGCAGCCTCATGCACGTCGGTGATGGTTTTTACGCCGAAGGTTTGCTTCAACTCTTCAAAAATACGCATCCCCTCTTCCAGGCCCGGCCCGCGATAAGAGTGAATGGAAGAGCGGTTGGCTTTATCAAATGAAGCCTTGAAGACGTAAGGAATACCCAGTTTTTGCGTCACCGTGACGTAGTGTTCGCAGATGCGCATCGCCAAATCGCGCGATTCAAGCACGTTCATACCACCGAACAGCACAAACGGCAGGTCGTTCGCTACGTTGATGTCGCCAATGCTAATCACTTTCTGTTTCATGCTTTCGCCTTTCTTGAGGGTAAGTCGCCAAAATTAGTGCAGCGTCACCTGTTTGGGTTCGATCGCGTGGATCTGTACTTTGATCACTTCGCTGACCGGATCTTCAGGACACTGCTCGATAAAATAGTTGAGGTCAGAAATCGCCACATAGTTGCACTCCAGCTGCGCATAGATTAAACCACGGTCACGAATTTCATACGGATCGTCCGGGTCAAAGCACAGCACCGTTTCACTGGCGCGCAGCGCCATTTCCATCTGCTTTTCTTCCATCAGGGCGGCTTTCAGCGTATCGAGCATCTTACGCACCACCATATTATTCTCCGCTTCATCCAGATCGTCATCTTCCAGTTCGGCGGATAAACCCAGATTGCCCCTGATCCAGGCCTCAAGCGTATGCTCATTCAGCGTTTCGCCGTTAAGCGGATTGATTAGCCACATCTCATCATCCATCCAGTCGGCCCGCAGGATTAACTGGGTCGGAAAAATTACCGGCATCAGCGGTAAACCGAGCTGATGGGCGATGTGCAAAAAGATAGTGCCCAGCGATACCGGCGTACCCTGGCGCCCTTCCAACACCTTATCCAGCCAGATGGCATCAGAAAGACGGTAGACGCCGCTCGCCCCGCCAAACCCCCAGGTACGGTAAAACAGCTCAATGAGTGCCTCTAATCGCTGTTCCTGACTGAGATCGTCCGGCACTGCCGCCCGCGCTTCTTCAGACAATCGCTGCAGTTGGCGCGCCACGTCGGCAGCAGGAAAATCTCGCCGCACGCGCTGAGACACCAGAATGACCCCTGCGCTCAGCGGTGAAGAATTAAATTCAAAATCAGCAATGCTACTCATAGGTATCCCATCAGAAACGGTATTTTCGTCGTGGCAAGTTTAATAATCAGGTAGAGACAGCCCAGAGCCAGAATAAACGCCGACGTGCGTAACCCCGCGCTGCGGACTTTCTTGCTCAGTGCAACGTAGCCCAGCAGGATATAGATAATAACGCCAAACAGCTTTTCGGTCAGCCAGGAGTCCATGCCCAGCAGCGGGTAAAGCTGGAACATCACCACCAGTGCAATGCCGCTCAGAAACAGCACGGTGTCATTAATATGCGGCGCTATCTTCACCCAGCGCCGGTTCATCATCGCCGAATCACGCCATTTCCAGAAAAAACGCAATACAAACAAAACAATACTGATGGTTACCGTCAACAGATGCAAATTTTTTAACGCGGCGTAGGCTGTCATGGTCATTCCCTTTGCTTTCCAGTAATTATTATTGGGCCGGCAGATACTGCCCCAGCGTTACCCGCTCGTTGCCGCCATAGTCACGGCGGCTCTCCACGGCGCCAAAGCCCGCCTCGGCCAGCAGTTCACGCACGCTGGCCGCCTGTTGCCAGCCGTGCTCCAGCAGCAGCCAGCCTTGCGGCAAAAGATACTCCGGCGCCTGGCGCACGATGGCGCGTAAGTCCGCCAGGCCGTTCTCCTCCGCCACCAGCGCGCTGTCCGGCTCAAAGCGGACATCCCCTTGCGACAGATGCGGATCGGCGGCGTCGATATAAGGCGGGTTACTGGCAATCAGCTGGAAACGCTGCCCGGCCAGCGGCGAAAACCAACTGCCCTGAACAAACTGCGCATTGGTAATCGCCAGTTTTTGCGCGTTATGGCGCGCCAGCGCCACCGCTTCAGGCTGGAAATCAACGCCGGTTACCGTACAGTCGGGACGTTCGCTGGCCAACGCCAGCGCAATGGCGCCGGTGCCGGTACCCAGATCGAGAATGGCGCAGGCGCCGGCAGGCAGACGTGCCAGCGCCTGCTCGACCAGACATTCGGTGTCCGGCCGTGGAATCAGGGTTGCGGGGGAAACAGACAGCGGCAGCGACCAGAATTCACGCTCGCCCACCAGATAGGCAATCGGCTCGCCGCGCGCCCGGCGCGTCAGCAATATTTCCAGCCGGGCGATCTCCTGAGGGGTCAGGCAACGCTCGCCAAACGCCAGCAGATAGGTTCTGGCGCGCCCGGTGACAAACCCCAACAGGATTTCCGCGTCCCGCCGGGCGCTGTCGCTCTCCGTCAGCCGGGCCGTTGCCGCCTTCAGCCAGCTTTGATAATCCATCACTCTTGCTCGGCGGACAACGCAGCCAGCTGATCCGCCTGGTATTCCTGCACGATAGGTTGGATCAGCATATCCAGCTTCCCTTCCATCACTTCGTCCAGCCGGTAGAGCGTCAGGTTAATGCGGTGATCGGTCACGCGGCCCTGCGGGAAATTATAGGTACGGTTACGATCGGAACGGTCACCGCTGCCCAGCAGGTTACGCCGCGTTGATGCCTCTTCCTGCTGGCGTTTGGCCACCTCGGCGGCACGGATGCGCGCGCCCAGCACCGACATCGCTTTCGCTTTGTTTTTATGCTGTGAGCGCTCGTCCTGACACTCCACCACAATGCCGGTCGGCAGGTGGGTAATACGGATCGCCGAATCGGTGGTGTTAACGTGCTGACCTCCGGCGCCGGAAGAACGGAAGGTGTCGATTTTCAGGTCACCGGGGTTGATATCCGGCAGTTCAGCCTCCGGCACCTCCGGCATCACCGCAACGGTGCAGGCCGAGGTGTGAATGCGCCCCTGAGATTCGGTTTCCGGCACGCGCTGCACGCGATGGCCGCCAGATTCAAACTTCAGCTGGCCGTATACGCCCTCGCCCGAGACTTTGGCGATCACTTCTTTAAAACCGCCGTGCTCGCCTTCGTTGGCGCTCATCACTTCTACCCGCCAGCGGCGCGTTTCGGCATAGCGGCTGTACATCCGGAACAGGTCGCCGGCGAACAGCGCCGCCTCGTCGCCGCCGGTGCCGGCGCGCACTTCGAGGAAACAGCTGCGCTCATCGTCGGGGTCTTTCGGCAACAGTAACAGCTGCAGCTGTTGCTCCAGCTCTTCGATCACCGTTCTGGCCTGTTTAATCTCTTCCTGCGCCATCTCGCGCATTTCCGGGTCTTCCAGCATCATCTCGGCGGTCGCAAGATCGTCTTGCACCTGGCGCCACTGCAGGAAACAGTTGCTGACATCGGTCAGCTGCGCATATTCGCGCGACAATGCCCGGAACCGGTCCTGATCGGCAATAACGCCGGCATCGCCGAGCAGCGCCTGAACTTCTTCATGGCGCTCTTGTAACGCTTCCAGTTTGGCAACAATAGAAGGCTTCATGCGTGGTTTTAAACCCTGTAAATAGAGAGAAACTAGTGCTGATCCAGCCCGAGGCTGTCGCGTAATATTTGTAACCGCTCCACATCGCCGTCGCCGGCAGCCTGCTGGAGGGATTTGGTAGGGGCATGAATAAGACGATTGGTCAGATTATGGGCCAATTTATGGATCACCTGCTCCACATTGGCACCCTGCGCGATGGCCGCTAACGCTTTGGCTTCCATTTCGCTGCGGATCTGATCGGCCTGCGAGCGGTAGTCGCGAATGGTTTCCACCGCACCCTGCGAGCGCAGCCAGGCCATAAAATTGGTGCTTTCCTGTTGAACGATGGATTCCGCCTGCACTGCCGCCGCCTTACGCTGCGCCAGGTTGTTCTGAATAATCGCATGCAGGTCGTCAACGCTGTACAGATAGGCGTTCGCCAGCTTGCCGACCTCCGGCTCGATATCGCGCGGAACGGCGATGTCCACCAGCAGCATCGGCTGATTGCGGCGCGCCTTCAGCGCCCGCTCAACCATGCCTTTGCCGATGATCGGCAGAGGACTGGCCGTCGAACTGATAATGATGTCAGCATCGGCCAGGCGCGCGTCAATTTCCGGCAGCGTAATCACCTCGGCGCCGACTTCATCCGCCAGCAGTTGCGCCCGCTCGCGGGTACGGTTGGCGATGATCATATGCTTGACCTGATGTTCCCGCAGATGACGCGCAACCAGCTCAATGGTTTCGCCCGCGCCCACCAGCAACACGTTCAGATCCGCCAACGACTCGAAAATCTGGCGCGCCAGCGTACAGGCGGCAAACGCCACGGACACGGCGCTGGCGCCAATCTCGGTTTCGGTACGCACGCGCTTGGCGACGGAGAAGGACTTTTGGAACAGGCGCTCCAGCTCACCGGATAGCGACTGCTCACGTTGGGACTCGGCAAAGGCTTTTTTCACCTGGCCAAGAATCTGCGGTTCGCCCAGCACCAGTGAGTCCAGACCGCTGGCAACGCGCATCAGGTGGCTGACCGCATCATTACCGTGATGCCAGTACAGGCTCTTTTTCACCTCTTCCGGGCTCAGCTGATGGTATTCACACAGCCAGGCCACCAGTTGCTCGTGAATGTGCTCCTGCTGCTCCACGCTGAGGTACAGCTCGGTGCGGTTACAGGTGGACAACACGACGCCGCCCTGCACCAGCGGCTGCTGGAGCAGACTATTGAGCGCCTGGTCAATGCTCTCTGGAGAAAAGGTGACTTTTTCCCGCAAAGCAACCGGTGCGGTTTTGTGGTTAATGCCTAAGGCAAGCAGGGTCATTGCTTCAAGTAATACTTCTGTTGGTACGGGTTTCGTTGACGGCATTCTACTTGATGCGCGGCATCAATAAAAGCAACAAGCGCATCTTACGCCCAATCGCTGCCATCGTCGGCACACATCAAACAACCGCTTAAAAACAAACCATTAATTTATAATGACGATCAAAACTAAAGAACCGACGCCGCTGGCCGATTAAATCAGGTAACGATCGCGTGTTATGTGTAGTTTAGCGCTTTTTGCCGGCCAGATAAAACTCGCCGCGCCATGGCGCTCCTGCGCTGAACCTGTACGGATATTAATCAATAGTTGGTTATGATTATAACCACTGGCAACCTTCCCAATTGTTATTATTGAATTTCTGTCCGCCTGTTCGCATAATTCCGCGCCGTATAAATTCGTACATAGCGAATAATATCGGTTTATCCGTTCAGCCCCGATAACATCGGCGCCCGAAGTGATAATGCATTATATAAAGGACGCCGCGGGTGGTTTGAGCATCGGTGCGAACCATTCGTCGGAATTAAAAAATTGTATAAATATAAAAAGCAGGTATGGATATGGCACATAAAATTAGTCGTTTAGCCCGCGGCGTAGCCGTTGGTCTGATAGCTGGCTGCACCGCCTTTGCCGCGCAGGCAGAAATCACCTTACTGAAACAGGATCCGCAGGCAGGCGATCCGCTGAGCCGTCTCAACTTCACCGTCGGCGGCAGCATCCGTCCGCAGTTCAATATGATGACCGGCGACGGCGATAAAGGCTCTTACAAACGCAACGGCTTTGACGGCGGCACCCGCTTCCGCTTTGCCGCTGACTACTACCTGTTCGATGACATCAGCTGGATCAGCTACTACGAACTGGGCGTCAACATCCCGGCGCTGTTTGACTGGGACAACCACTACGCCGACGGCGCCAACAACACCAGCCGCCGCATGCTGTACACCGGCCTGAAGAGCAATACCTGGGGCCAGTTGACTTTCGGCCAGCAAAACAGCGTTTACTATGATGTGGTCGGCGCCAAAACCGATATCTGGGATTACGACATGCTCGCCCAGGCGCCGGGCAACGGCATCAACGGCGACTACGACGGCTCTTACCGTTCCCGCAAAATGCTGAAGTACAAGAAGACCTTCGGTGATGCCGACGTCTACGCCTCTTACCTGTTCAGCGACAGCGACTACCTGCCGGGCAACGGCCTGCGTTATAAGCGCAAAGGCGGCGGCTCACTGGGCGTCGATTACCATCTGACCCGCGACCTGACCTGGGGCACCGCGTGGAACTACACCCGTGCGGAAATGCGCGATCCGACCGGCGGAGACAGCAAAACCTACGACCAGAACATCCTGGGCACTGCGCTGAGCTGGAAGCCTGACAACTGGACCTTCAGCTTCGGCGGCGGCTGGTACAATAACTTCCTGACCACCAAGCAGACCGACGTGCACAATTACTTCGCCGGCGACGCCTGGGGTATTGAATACTACGCCGGCTACACCGCACCGGTCGGCCAGTATGCGCTGAAATCCGTCACCCCTTATGTGATGGGCGACCGCTTGGAATACGTCAGCGGCCGCAACTATCAGCGTATCGATAACGGTCTGGGCGTCACCTTCCAGTTCGACTACGGCTTCCGTACCGATGTGGAACACGTGTTCACCTCCAGCACCGACAACCTTGGCGATATGACCGTCGTACGTCTGCGTTACGACTTCTGATCGTACGGGCGCCCGCCTTGCCGGCGCGGCGCCCCGTTTTCTGAGAAAAAACCGCATTTTTCATCTTCTTGCTACATCCTTCCCCCTATCTCCGCGTACACTATGAACATTCGTCCGCCCTGACGCCGGACGCGCTGAATCATAATATTGACGCTGCGCGCCTGTGCCGTTAGCGTGGTGGCAAAAATGGGTGGCGTCACGTCAGCCCGCCAGGACAAAAGGACAAAAAATCGTTATGCCTATCCGCAAAGTCAGTTTGCTACGCCTTATCCCGCTGGCCAGCCTGGTGCTGGCGGCCTGTACCACCACCGGACCGACCGGCCCGGCCACCAGCCCGACGTCTCCTGAGTGGCGAGCCCATGAGCAAGCGGTGCAGCAGTTAAACCAGTATCAGACCCGCGGCGCTTTCGCCTATCTTTCCGACAGCAAAAAAGTCTACGCCCGCTTCTTCTGGCAGCAATATTCGCCGGATCGCTACCGTCTGCTGCTGACCAACCCGCTCGGCAGCACCGAGCTGGAGCTGAACGTGCAGAAAAACGTGGTGCAGCTGACCGATAATCAGGGCAAACGCTACGTCAGCGACAATGCCGAGGAGATGATCCGTAAGATGACCGGCATGGCGATTCCGATGAATAATCTGCGTCAGTGGATGCTCGGCCTGCCCGGAGAAGCGACCGACTTTACCCTGGATGACCGCTACCGCCTGAGCAAACTGAATTACCAGCAGGAAGGCCTGAGCTGGAAAGTCAGCTATCAGGACTATAACAGCGATATTCAGCCCCAGTTGCCGAGCCGTCTGGAGCTGCAGCAGGGCGACCAACGCATCAAGCTGAAAATGGATAACTGGACGCTCAAATGATTCAGCAGTGGCCCTCGCCGGCAAAGTTAAACCTGTTTTTATATATCACCGGCCGTCGTGCAGACGGCTACCATCAGCTGCAGACGCTGTTTCAATTCCTTGATTACGGCGACACGCTGACCATCACTCCGCGTCAGGATGATAAAATCTGCCTGCTGACGCCGGTTGACGGCGTTGAGGATGAGCACAACCTGATCGTACGCGCCGCCCGCCTGCTGCAGCGTTACTGTGATGAACAGCAGATCGCCACCCCGCCGCGCGGCGCCGACATCCGGGCTGAGAAAGTGCTGCCGATGGGCGGCGGCCTGGGCGGCGGTTCATCAAACGCGGCGACGGTGCTGGTGGCGCTGAACAGCCTGTGGCAGTGCGGCCTTAGCGACGAACGGCTGGCCGAACTGGGTCTGAGCCTCGGCGCCGACGTGCCGGTGTTCGTGCGCGGCCACGCCGCGTTCGCCGAAGGCATCGGCGAACGGCTGCAGCCTGCCGATCCGCAGGAAAAATGGTATCTGGTCGCCCACCCCGGCGTCAGTATTCCTACACCGCTGATTTTCGGCGATGCCGAACTGAAAAGGGATACGCCGGTGCGCACGCTAAATGAACTGTTGCAATTACCATACGCCAATGATTGCGAACCGATCGCAAGAAAACGTTTTCGCGAGGTTGAACAGCTTCTTTCTTGGCTGTTACAATACGCGCCGTCACGCCTGACCGGCACAGGTGCTTGTGTGTTTGCAGAGTTCAACACCGAGTCCGAAGCCCGCCAGGTGTTAAATCAAGCCCCGGCGTGGTTGCGTGGTTTTGTAGCGCGTGGCGTTAACATTTCACCACTACATCGTACCCGTTCCGGGCAAATTTGAGTCGTAGCTTGACGTTCGTTGTACTGGGCCTGTTTTCTCCGGCTTTGTTCCCTGCGCGGCTACGCCTCATAAGTTTTACATACCCGTATGTCTATTGCGTCAGCCATGCTCAACAGCCCCCTGTGCTGGCCGACTGTCAATAGCATCTTCTCTGGACGCAAGCCTGAGGTTCTTCTCGTGCCTGATATGAAGCTTTTTGCTGGTAACGCCACCCCGGAACTAGCACAACGTATTGCCAACCGTTTGTACACCAGCCTTGGTGACGCCGCTGTAGGTCGTTTTAGCGACGGCGAAGTGAGCGTGCAAATCAACGAAAATGTACGCGGTGGTGATATTTTCATCATCCAGTCCACCTGCGCTCCCACCAATGACAACCTGATGGAACTGGTTGTCATGGTCGATGCCCTGCGGCGCGCTTCTGCAGGCCGCATCACCGCCGTTATCCCCTACTTCGGCTATGCCCGTCAGGACCGTCGCGTTCGCTCCGCGCGTGTGCCAATCACCGCTAAAGTGGTTGCCGACTTCCTGTCCAGCGTCGGGGTTGACCGCGTGCTGACCGTGGATTTGCATGCTGAACAGATCCAAGGCTTCTTCGATGTACCGGTTGATAACGTGTTCGGCAGCCCGATTCTGCTTGAGGATATGCTGCAGCAGAACCTGGAAAACCCGATCGTTGTTTCTCCGGATATCGGCGGCGTCGTGCGCGCACGTGCAATTGCCAAGCTGCTCAACGATACCGATATGGCCATTATTGATAAACGTCGCCCACGCGCCAACGTTTCTCAGGTGATGCACATCATCGGTGACGTTGCCGGCCGCGACTGCATTCTGGTCGATGACATGATCGATACCGGCGGCACCTTGTGTAAAGCGGCTGAAGCGTTGAAAGAACGCGGTGCCAAGCGCGTATTCGCCTACGCGACGCACCCGATCTTCTCCGGCAACGCCGTAGACAACATCAAGAATTCCGTGATTGATGAAGTGATCGTCTGCGACACCATCCCGCTGTCACCAGAAATCAAGGCACTGAAAAACGTACGTACTCTGACCCTGTCCGGCATGATGGCTGAAGCTATCCGCCGTATCAGCAATGAAGAGTCAATCTCTGCGATGTTCGAACATTAATTCTCCGTCGGCGCGGGCATTCCGCGCCGCCGTTGAACATGGTCAGACGCAGTAAAAGAAAAACCCGTTGGCGCCTCGGCAACAACGGGTTTTCTATTTTAAAGCGCTCATAGCGTTAAACCTGGTTACGCGTCACAGTACCTGTGCCCTCTGTCTCCCTGACGTAATGACTAATGCGATGAACGATGATGGCTATTGCGGCAACGCTTATCAAAATGTTTTACCCACCAATAACGATCCGCAACCTGTTCACGTCCGCCGATACGCGCGCCGGCCAGCCACAGCAAGGCGCCGATAAAGATACTGAATATCGCTCCGTGGGAGAAAAACTGCGGTAAATTGAACTGAGAGACCTCGGCGACAATGGAATAGCCAACGCCGCCAATCATCACCAACAGCCCAAGCCCCATCAGAGCGTTACCCATCACATCCGCGTTTTTACGTTTCATATGTCACCTCCATAGCGCTAAATGCCAGCGGGATGAATAAGTCATTGTTAACTCCCTGCGATGAATTAATTATAGACACTCCCGGGGCAAGGGTATTGCGTTGGCGATCACAGATGTGTAATTAACACTGACAAATCTTTACTTTAGAAGCAGCAACTAGCTATAAAGTTGAACTATAACCCGTGTGCATTATTCACTTTTCAAAGTAAAGGGCTGTCGTTTATTACCGAACACGACGTGTTTTGTCATTCGGCGCAACGGAAGGTAGACTAATGCCCTTTCCATTATTTTGAGCATAGTGAATCTCTCCGTGAGCAGTATCAAATTGATTGTCGGCCTGGCCAACCCCGGCGCCGAATATGCGCAAACGCGCCACAATGCAGGCGCCTGGTACGTAGATCAACTGGCGCAACGCCATAACCAGGCGTTGAAAGAAGAAGGCAAATTCTTCGGCTATACCGCACGCCTGAACCTGGCCGGAAACGACGTCCGGCTGTTGGTGCCAACCACGTTTATGAATTTGAGCGGTAAGGCCGTGGCGGCCATGGCGTCGTTCTATCGCATCCAGCCAGATGAAATCCTGGTCGCTCATGATGAGCTTGATTTGCCGCCGGGCGTCGCCAAGTTAAAACTGGGCGGCAGCAACGGCGGTCATAACGGCTTAAAAGATATTCAGAGCAAGATGGCGAACAACCCGAACTTTTATCGTCTGCGTATTGGCATCGGTCATCCGGGCGACCGCAACAAAGTCGTGGGATTCGTACTGGGCAAACCGCCGGCCAGCGAACAGAACCTGATCGATGAAGCAATAGACGAGTCGCTGCGCTGCACCGAAGTGCTGTTAAAAGACGGTATGACCAAGGCCATGAACCGTCTGCATGCATTTAAAGCCGGTAACTGAAGCCCCTCCTTTCAGGCTGCATGATTGCCATGTAGCCTGGTTTTTCCTCCTCCCGCTCCGCCGCCATTTGCCGCCTGAGGCAACTGGCAATATGGCGTCAGACAGGTGAGGCCTAAACGCCTGCGGACGGAACGACGCTTTTTCTTTAACCAATGACGCTGCACAGGCTTTTTTCTCAGCATATTACGACTGTGCAGTGAAAAAGAAAGCAATGACAATATTGATAAACTTGGCGCTATATAAATTAAAATCCCATTCATTTAAACTATCCTCCTTGATATCCTCCCAAACGCCAAAACAATTAAAATATGAGGTAAGCGGCTCAGTAAATACAACAATAAAGCACAAGCAAAACTTTACAAAAAAGTTTAGATGCGTAGAACTAACAAATGGAATATGATTATTTTTTAATTAGATAATACTTAGAGAAACCCCAATAATCTTTATTATTGGGGTTTGACATTTTAGTCTGCGGCAACGCGATAGGTGGGATCGTCCAATTCATGAAGACAGAACGGACCAGCCTGCTTCAGCAGACTGACGCAGTCAGCGCTTAGATGACGCAGACGCACCGTCTTGCCGGCGGCCAGGTAGCGCGCCGTGAGCTTATCAATCGCCTCTACGCCGCTGGAATCCATCACCCGGGTCTGTGCAAAGTCTAAAATAACCAACGCCGGATCGTGTGCAGGGTCAAAGAGCTCGGCAAAGTCCGTCGTGGATCCGAAAAAGAGCGGCCCCGCTAAAGAATAAACAACGGTGTTGTTTTCTTCTTTTTTATCACGGATAGATATTTTTGCCTGTTTCCAGGCAAAGACCAACGCCGAAATAATGACACCGCTGATAACCGCCACGGCCAAATCTGCAAATACCGTAATAACGGTGACGGTCAGCAGAATAAAGGCGTCTTCTTTCGGCATTCTTTTTAAGCGGCGCAGCGAACTCCACTCGAAGGTGTTATAGCACACCACCAGCATAATGCCGGCCAGCGCGGCAACGGGAATATAACCGATGTAGGATGACAGGCTGACCACAAACAGAATCAGCAAAATAGCGCCAACCGCTGCAGAGATGCGGCCACGGCCGCCGGAGGTGAAGTTGATGATCGACTGGCCGATCATCGCACAACCGGCAAAGCAGCCAAACAGCCCGCAAATAGTATTCCCTGCCCCCTGGGCGATGCTTTCACGGTTGCCGTTGCCTTTACTGTTGCCCATTTCATCCAGCACCGTCATGGTCAACAGCGATTCAATCAAACCGACCAACGCGATAATCACGGCGTATGGCAGCACCACCTTCAGCATATCGAGCGTAAACGGCGCCATCGGCAGGCTAAAGTGCGGCAGACTGCCGGAGATATCCGCCAAATCCCCCACCCGCAGCGTATTCAGTCCAAACCCGATCGCCAGCGCCGACACCACGATCAGCGCCGCCAAAGATGCCGGGATCGCCTTGGTCAGACGCGGGAAGAATACCACCACCAGAATCGCCAGCAGCACCAGGCCGTACATCAGCGGCCCCTGCCCGGCAACCATATGCAGCTGCGCCAACATAATAACGATCGCCAGGCCGTTGACGAAGCCATGAATCGCCGGCAGCGGTACCAGACGAATAAATTTCCCCAGGCGGAAAATGCCGATCAGGATTTGAATCACGCCGGCAAAAATGGTCGCCCACAGCACGTAATCCATCCCGTGCTGGGCTGCCAGGCTCATTAACACCACCACGATGGAGCCGGCCGCGCCGGACACCATGCCGGGTTTACCGCCGAACAGCGCCGTGGTCAGGCCGATAATAAATGCGGTATGCAGGCCGACGATGGGCGACAGCCCGGCGACCAGGGAGAAGCCGACGGCTTCCGGGATCATGGATACCGCGACAACAAAGCCGGCCAGGACTTCATTCTTGACGTCCGCCAGCCTGAAGTTGCTCAGGTTAAGCATAAATTTTCCAGATAGTCTGAGATTGCAAAAACAGTGCATGCCTGATGCAGGCAGCAAAAAACATCAGCGCCGGCGCAAGGCCAATGCTGTTACAGAGAGAGTAAGCGGGCGGGAAAACTCAGGGTGGAGTAGGCAAGAAGTACATCCGCGCGTTTCCTGTTGGTTAAAGATAGTAAACAGTATGTTGAAACGTGAGCAAGATCTCAACACAAACTTCGTAAGCAAAACTCTCCGCCCTCACGCCGGGATCGTGATAGATGCGCATTACGTGTATAATGACGCAATTATTCTGCCCTTTATGCGGCCAGTTAATGCTAACTGGTTGTTAGTTAAGATATTTAAGGTGATAACAACATGGGATTCAAATGCGGTATCGTCGGCCTGCCAAACGTAGGCAAATCCACCCTGTTCAACGCGTTGACCAAAGCGGGTATCGAAGCAGCCAACTTCCCGTTCTGCACCATTGAACCGAACACCGGTGTGGTTCCGATGCCCGATCCGCGTCTGGACCAGTTAGCCGAGATCGTCAAACCCCAGCGCATCCTGCCGACCACCATGGAATTCGTCGATATCGCGGGCCTGGTGAAAGGCGCCTCCAAAGGCGAAGGCCTGGGCAACCAGTTCCTGACCAACATCCGCGAAACCGAAGCGATCGGCCACGTGGTGCGCTGCTTTGAAAACGACAACATCATTCACGTTTCCGGCCAGGTCGATCCGGCATCGGATATTGATGTGATCAACACCGAGCTGGCGCTGTCCGACCTGGATACCTGTGAACGCGCCATGCACCGCATCCAGAAGAAAGCCAAAGGCGGCGATAAAGACGCCAAGGCAGAGCTGGCCGCATTGGAAAAATGCCTGCCGCACCTGGAAAACGCTGGCATGCTGCGCGCGCTGGATCTGAGTGCGGAAGAGAAAGCAGCCATCCGCTACCTGAGCTTCCTGACGCTGAAGCCGACCATGTACATCGCCAACGTGAACGAAGACGGCTTTGAAAACAACCCGTACCTCGACAAAGTGCGTGAAATCGCCGCCGGCGAAGGCTCCGTGGTGGTCGCCGTCTGTGCCGCCGTTGAGTCCGACATTGCCGAACTGGATGACGAAGAGCGCGACGAGTTTATGGCCGAACTGGGTCTGGAAGAGCCGGGCCTGAACCGCGTGATCCGTGCCGGTTACCAGTTGCTGAACCTGCAGACCTACTTCACCGCCGGCGTCAAAGAAGTACGCGCCTGGACCATCCCGGTCGGCGCTACCGCACCGCAGGCAGCCGGCAAGATCCACACCGACTTCGAGAAGGGCTTTATCCGCGCGCAGACCATCGCATTTGACGACTTCATTACCTACAAGGGCGAGCAAGGCGCGAAAGAAGCCGGCAAGATGCGCTCTGAAGGTAAAGAGTACATCGTCAAAGACGGCGACGTAATGAACTTCCTGTTTAACGTCTGATAGCCAACCTCTCCCCATAAAAAACCACGCTAACGCGTGGTTTTTTTATTCATCATCACCGCTCGCCCTTAACGCATCTGCAGGATAATAACGTTGCTGCTGGCGGGATCGGTTTTCTCGCGTAGCTCCCCAACCGCCTTGGCATCCGTCTCCGCGCCCTGATTCCCCCATGAGGTACGAATAAAGTTCAGTACGTCGGCGGTCTGCTGGTCGGTAAGCTGTTTACGGTACGGCGGCATACGGTAGGCATCCGGCACGCCGTCGGCCACAATACGCGCGGAGCCGTTCAGCACCACGTTGATGGAAGACGACGCATCAACCTGCATTGACGTCGCGCCGGCCAGCGGCGGGATCCACGGTGCCTGACCGCGACCATCCGCACCGTGGCAGCTGCTGCAGCGCGCCATATAGGTCTGCCTGCCGGGATGACTCCCACTGCCGTCCGGCGCAGCAGCTGAGGCTTCTCCTTGCGGATATCGCCAGGCGTTACCGTTGTTATTACTGCTGGCCGGCAACGCCTTCAGATAGTGGGCGATCGCGCGCAGATCGTCATCGCTCATAAACTGGGTTGAGTTGTTGAACGCATCAGTCATTGAGCCGAACACCACGGCGTGCTGGTTGCGCCCCTGCTTAAGGAATGTCACAACGTCCTCTTCGCTCCAGCGGCTGATGCCGGTATTGGCATCGTTACGCAGACTTGGCGCATACCAGCCGTCCAGCAGCGCGCCGGCCAGATACTCCTGGCTGCCGGCGTCCAGCGCCTTCTCATTAAAGGCCAGCCCGCGCGGCGTATGGCAACTGCCGCAGTGCCCCGGCCCCTCCACCAGATACGCGCCACGGTTCCACTGTTCGTCCTGGCTCTCCTGCGCCTGATAAGGCCCACCGCGGGAAAACGCCGCGCTCCACAGCGCCAGCGGCCAGCGCATATTCAGCGGCCACGGAATTTCTGTCGGGCTATTCTGGCGGGATACCGGTTTAACGCCCTGCATCATAAAGGCATACAGCGCCGCCACGTCCTCATCGCTCAGCTTCTGGTAAGAAGGAAACGGCATGGCTGGGTACAGGCGATGGCCGTCACGTGCGACGCCGTGGCGCACCGCGCGATCGAAATCGGCCAGCGTGTAGCGCCCGATGCCGGTCTCGTCATCAGGCGTAATGTTGGTGGTGTAGATTTTCCCTACCGGCGTCGCCATCGCCAGGCCACCGCTGAAAGGCGCGCCGTCCGGCGTGCTGTGGCATGCCACACAGTCGCCGAGCCGGGCGACATACTCCCCCTGGCGAATCAGATCGGCGGAGATTGCCGACGTGTCCGTCGGCTCATGATCAAACGTTGAAGCAGGCGTACGCAGCAGCCACACGGTCGCCACCGCGGCGACGCCCACCAAACCGGCCACTATCAGGCCGAGCCTTTTCAGTTTCATGATTCTTTCCCTTAAGCGCCTGCGGCTCAGCTGAAGTTAAAACGTGACAGCGGCATGGAGCGGATCCGCTCGCCGGTCAAGCGGGAGACGGCGTTCGCCACGGCCGGCGGTATGGCGGGCAGTGGCGGCTCACCAATGCCGCCCATTTTGGCGCCGCTCTCCACAATGCGTACCTGCACCGGCGCCATGCGCGAGGGCGGCAGAATCGGGTACATATCGTAATTGCGCGCGACCGGCTGGCCTTTTTCATACACGCTCTCTTCTAGCAGCACCTGAGATAGCCCAAGGGCAACCGCACTATTGACCTGCGCCTCAATGATTGCCGGATTAACAATGCTGCCGGGATCGATCGCCTCCCAGACCTGATGCACCTTAACCTGACCATTCTCGATGGAAACCTCGGCAATGGCCGCCGCCTCAGAGCCAAACGGCGAGGCCATCGCCACCCCACGCGCCCGGCGGCTGCCGTCAGGCGCGGTATAAGGGCCGGCCTGCCAGCCGCCGGACATCTCCGCCACTGTGTTGAGCAACGTCGTCAGCCGTTGATTCCCCTTCAACAAATGCAGTCGCAAGGCTAAAGGATCCAGCTTGCTCTTATCGGCGATCTCATCGAGGAAACACTCATAGAGAAAATCATTCATTGAGTTGCCCACCGAGCGCCAGTAGCCCAGCTTGACCGGCCCCTTTTTATAGATCTGCGCGATACGCACGTTGGGAATGGCATACGCTTTACCCGTCAAGCCTTCCAATGCCGTGGGATCCAGTTGCTCGCCGTGTTTGCCTGCCTGCCCTTCCGTCGGCCCTTCGCAGATGCTGACCGCCTCCAGCGCCACGGGGTAGCCCTGCGCATCCAGCCCGGCACGGAAACGCACTGCGGCCATCGGCCGATGGGTGTCGCGCAGAAACTCCTCCTCCCGGCTCCAGATCAGCTTGATAGGCCGGCCAACCGCTTTGGCCAGCGCAATGGCCTGCGGATACACCATCGCGGTGTCATAGACAAAGTGGCGGCCAAAGAAACCGCCGAGCAGCGGTGAATGGATAATGATTTTTTCAGGGGCGAGTCCGGTGCGTTTAGCCACGTCGGCCTGAAACATTTCCGGCGCCTGATTCGGTATCCACAGCTCCAGGGTGCCGTCGTTATTAAAGCGCGCCAGCGCGGAAGGCGGCTCAAGCTGGGCATGATTGAGATACTGGCTGTGATAGGTCGCGCTCAGCGTGGTTTCCGCCGCTGACATTCCCTGCGCGATATCACCCTTCACTTCCGCGTCTTCGCCCTTGCCCGGCTCCTGCGCCAGCACGGCGGCAAACGCTTCAGAGGAGAAATCGGCAGGCATATAGTTACCGTCCGGCGTGTCAGGCTCCAGCCACTCAACCTGCAGCGCTTCGGCGGCGCGTTTCGCCTGCCACCAGCGCTCCGCCACCACGGCCACCGCCCCCGGCAGTACATGTACCGAGTGCACGCCTTTCATCGCCTTGACCTTATCTTCATTACGCAACTTGCCGGCATGCAAGCCAAGCCGTGGCGCATGCTGGACGGCGGCATGCAACATGTCGTCAACGCGGCAGTCGATGGTATAGACGGCCTTGCCCGTCGACTTTTCATGCATATCGAGGCGCTGAACCGGTTTGCCGATCCAACGGAAGCGGGCAGGATCTTTAAGCGTCACTGAATCCGGCGACGGAACGGATAAATCGCGGGCGCGGGCGGCGAGTTCGCCATAGCTCAGCGAACGACCGGAAGCCGCATGGATAACCCGTCCCGGCTCGGTCTGCAGCTGGTCAACCGGCACGGAAAGCTCCGCCGCCGCTGCCTGCAGCAGCATCTGCCGCGCCAGCGCGCCGAGACGACGCATGGTGGTGTAGCTGGCCCGCACCGACTGGCTGCCGCCGGTGATGCGCATCCCGCCCTCCATCACCTGATATTGTGAACCGGCAGGAGCATTCTCGACGATAAAGGTCGCCGGATCGGCATCCAGCTCCTCACCGACTATCTGCGCCATCGCGGTAAATATCCCCTGTCCGCCCTCGATAAACGGCGAAAGGAATTTCACCGAGCTGTCGGGGAGGATTTCTAGGAATGCCGGCACCCGCGTCCCCGGCGCTAAAACGGCTTCAGCCGCCTGAGCGCGGCTCTGCCCAATCGGCAAACCGACGCCCAGCACCAAAGCGCCGGCAAGGCTGCCGCCGGCCAGCAGAAAACGACGCCGTGAAAGGTTAACCGGTTGCTCATCCAGAGCTGTCAGATCGTGATCGCGTCGTTTCATGCGTTGTCTCCCTCCCCCGCAACCTCATGAATGGCGGCGCTGATAGCGTTGTAGGTACCGCAGCGGCATAAATTCACCATCGCCGCAGCAATCTCCTCGTCCGAAGGATGAGCGTTATGCTTTAACAAGGCGGTTGCCGCCATCACCTGGCCAGACTGGCAATAACCGCATTGCGGCACCTGATGCCGAACCCACGCCGCCACCACGCGCTTGCCGACGTCATCACTTTCGATCGCCTCAATGGTGGTGATTTTTTTCCCGGCGACGGTCTCCAGCGGCGTCACGCAGGAACGCACGGCCTGGCCGTCCACCATAACCGCACAGGCGCCGCACTGCGCCAGGCCGCAGCCATATTTCGTGCCGGTCATGGCCAGATCGTCGCGGATAACCCATAACAGCGGCGTATCCGCGTCCGCATCGGTCTGATAAATCTTGTTGTTGATATCGAGTTCCATCGCTAACCGCTCCAGATAAAATAGTGCTCACAATGACGGCTGTTCAGCTTGCAGGCTCAGGCAATGGCTACCCCGCAATGCTGATAAGGGTGGGTACGTCAGAAAAATGACGGAGATGAAGAAGACTTTTTATATTTACAAATATTAGACAAATAATTAACAGTTTCCTGCTCAATGTGGTTATGAAAAAAATTCACAAATCGCTACGTCGGATGCGTCAGCGCGCCAGGCCGTTTCCCGTGGCCGAAGCGCAGCCCGCGCTGTTTAAGGCGCGGACATCATGAAATGGAGGTCGGGGATAAGGGACAGGAGAATTGGCCTGTACCGCTGAACACGCGTTACCGGCAATATTTTAATCGGTTATACGGGGTTATCACCCAATGGACAAAAGCCGCCCACCAAGCCGCAGCTTACTTCCTCTGCTGGCGAAATCTGGCGACCTTCGCCCGGTTGCCACATAGCGCCATGCTGCACCAGCGGCGACGGTGCGACTTGGTACGATCATAAAACCACAGCGTGCAGTCGGGGTGTTCACATTCACGCACCAGCTCAAAATGCGTCTCGACCAACAGAGACGCCGCCAGCTCCGCCACCGGCGCCAGCAGTTGCCTCGGCGTCTGATTGCTATAGATGCGTTTAATACTCAGCCCGCCTTGCCGATCCGCCACCAGTTGCTGATGGCTGACGACGGCGCTCAGGTAGCGGTTCAGCGCCGCCGGATCCGGCGTTTCTCCGGCTTTTCTCTGCCTGACCAGTTGCCTGACGGTGTCCCGCAGCCGGCGCGCTTCATGCAGCAAAGCACCTTCGGCAAACGTCGGCGTGTCCGGCGCAGCGGCCAACCCGGCCAGCGCCAGCCAGTGGTGGACGTCATCATCAGACTGCCAAAAGTCATAAGGCTGCCCGTCCAACTGCGCTACCGTATTTAAGAAATCGAGCGCGCCGTGGTCGGCAACAAACAGCGGACCTTCAACGCTATGGGAGTGGGCAGACATCGACGCCTCCGTGGCACATAAACGAACCGTAACGTAACTCATAAACTGACAAATTAACAGTTACAAAATCATTTTACCGATGTGAAGCAGCACACCAACGCGATAACGCTGCTGCTAACCAGATGAAATAGAAAAAATATCTACACGGCTCCCCGCCTTTTGCGGTTCACCCTTCCACTGTAACCATTAAAAACACAATTGACAGGTTACATTATTTCGCCATACTCACCCTTCAGGTAACCATTAAAAACAACTTTAACAGTTACAGACGGAGCCAGATGATGACCATGAACCGCTATTTCCCCGTACGCTATCAGTTTGTCGATGCCGACGACGTACGCGTTTTCTACCGTGAAGCCGGCGATCCGCAAAGCCCGACCCTGCTGCTGCTGCACGGTTTTGCCAGTTCATCTCACCAGTTCCGCGAGCTGATCCCGCTGCTGGCGGATAAGTTCCATCTGGTGGCGCCGGATCTGCCCGGCTTCGGCTTTAGCGAAATCCCCGCGCAGCGCCGCTACCGTTACAGCTTCGATGCACTGGGTCAGACACTTACGCATTTTGTCGAGGCGCTGGGGTTGGAAAGCTACGCGCTGTTTGTTTTCGACTACGGTGCGCCGGCCGGTTTGCGGCTGGCGCTCAACCATCCTGAGCGGGTAACCGGGTTTATCTCACAAAACGGCAATGCCTATCTGGAGGGGCTCGGCGACGCCTGGGCGCCAATCCGCGCCTACTGGCAGGACGCCTCCGCCGACAACCGTCAGGCGGTTAACGACGCGGTGCTGAATCTGGCGGGTATTCGCTGGCAGTATCTGCATGGGGTGCCGGAACCTGAACGCGTCGCGCCCGAAACCTGGCACCTGGATGCCCTGCTGCTTGAGCGCCCCGGCAACAAGGACATCCAGTTGGATCTGTTTCTCGACTACGCCAACAATCTGAAGCGCTACCCCGATTTTCAGGCGTTCTTCCGTAAAGCCCAACTGCCGATGTTGATTATCTGGGGAAAAAACGATCCCTTTTTCATTCCGCCGGGCGCTGAAGCCTTTAAGCGCGACACCCCCGATGCCGTCGTCGAGCTGCTCGATACCGGCCACTTTGCATTGGAAACCCACGTGGCGCACATCGCCAAACGCATCCGCGAGGTGATTGGCGGCGAACGGGTCTGAGCCGATAGTAAAAATCCACGCCGCAGCGTGGATTTTTACTAGTCGGAATTAAGCTGCGCCTATTTGACCGGCGTCGCCTCAAACACCAGCGTTTCCAGCGGCTGCAGGGTAACCACCAGCGCCTGCTGATACGCCTGCGGGAAGGTGGCATTGTTGCCGTAAACCGGCTTCAGGCTAAAGCGGGTGGCGGCGCCCTGCGGGATTTCAAAGTCTTTACTCAGGTTCAGGTAATAGGCCTGCGGCTTATCCAGCGGGTTACGCAGGCCGAAAATCGCCTTCTCCGGTTGCCACGACGCCCAACCGTATACCTCCAGCCGCGTCGGGTCACCGCCGATCCAGTGGGTATCGACCAGCACATCGGCATTATCCCGCGACCACGTCGCCGCCTGCGCCAACGTATCCCACTTATGGTCGTTCAGCATCGACGGGGTGATATACAGCTCCTGCAGCTGCGTACCGGTGGCGAAGAAGCTCCACACCTGGTCGTCAAAGTCGTCGTCGCTCTGTACTTTCTCCAGGCCGTAGTAGGCATTTTCCGCGCTGATAATGCCGTGATACATCAGTGAATTCAGCGGGAACAGCGGCCCTTTTCTGACGATCGAGCGATAGGTTTCCGCATCGCGGTAGGTCATCCACCGCTGCACTGGCGAACCTTTGCCGTACAGATTGATATCATCCCCCTGCCGCCAGATGGAATCGGCATAAAACAGCCAGGACGGGCTGGCGTTGGTGCCGGTGGTCAGGTTGATAAACTGATTCGGATTGGCGGCGCGCATAGAGTCCAGCAGCGCGATCGAAGCATCAAAATCCGAGGCGAACGGGCTGCCGGCAAGATGCGCGTTGGCGTTGCCCATGCCGTCCAGCTTGAACGAGGTGATATGCTCGTTCTTGATCAGCTTGACGATCTGCTGATTAAAATTCTTAAAGTAGTTCGGGCCGGACAGCGCCAGCTTGCCGTCAACGGTTTCAAAGCCGTACTCTTTGGCGTGGGAGACGCGTATATCGCGCGGCGTGTTATAGCCGCCCCACGGCGACAGCCACAGGCCGACCGAACTGTGCAGACTTTCCGCTTTCTTTTTCACAGTGCCAAAGCCGTGGCGGAAGGCCGGGCCGAACAGCCAGCGGCCGGTGCGGTCATCCCAGCCGTCGTCCAGCAAGAACGCATCCAGCTTCACGCCGCGCCCGCTGATAAAGGCTTTGTCCCACTCGTCCATCCGTTTCAGCACATCCTGTTCGGTATAGGTGGTGAAAAAGCCGATATCCATCCAGCTGTTGTAGTGCAGATAAGGCTGATACGGCCGCGCGCGCACCGTATTAATGAACTGGTTGACGCTGCGGCGCAGCTGGCCGACCTGCGGGAAGGTGCCGAAATAGATACGATAGCTGACCGGCGTTTCCGGCTGTATCGGCGTCACCAGTTCCACATTCAGGTTGGTGGTGGCCTCGTAGGCGTAGGTATTGACTATCGGTTTTTCCGGCATGATAAAGAATGAGTCGGCGATAATCGGCGAACTGTTAATCGCACCGTCAACATACGGGGCCTGGGACTGCTTCTTCGTCGGGAAGAACGTGATCTTCGCCACGCTGCGCGCCTGCTTCAGCGCCGTAATCTTATAATCGATGCGGGCATACTTGCCGTGCAGCGTGTTGAGCGTCACGCTGACGTTGAAGTCCGGGCGCGTATACGCCAGCACGATCGCATCGCCCTGCTGGCTGACGCTCTTCAGCGTGAAATCCGCAGCATGAATTACCGTTTCATCCGGCAACGTCAGAAAAAACAGCTCCTGCGGCGCCAGCCGGCTTCCGCCGGCCTTATCTTTAATCGCCAGCGCCGATTTGCCCTCGTCAAAGGTTACGGCAATCTTCTCATTGTCGAGCGCATATTGCGCGGCGGTCGCGCCGTTGGCAACCAGCAGCGCCAACAGCGCCACGCGGGTGACTTTCTTCATTCCAGAGGTCCTTATTGTTGTTATCGAAGGTAACGGTAATAACGGCGCATTACGCCGTCAGCGCCGTCTCCGCGCCGATGCGGCCCGCCGAGCCGCACAGGCTGATTTTATTGCTGACCACCTCTTTCATTGCATCCATGCCCACGCGCAGGTAATAACGGGGATCGTTGCCCTGCGGGTTATCGGCAAACCACTGCTTCACCGCCCCGGCGAAGGCGATCTTCAGCTCGGTGGCAATGTTGACTTTGCAGACACCGAGTTCAATCGCCCGGCGCACGAAGTCGTCCGGCACATCGCTGGCGCCGTGCAGCACCAGCGGCACGCTGACCACATCGCGAATGGCCGCCAGCCGCTGAAAATCAATCTTCGGCCGCTTGGTGTATAAGCCGTGTGCGGTGCCGATGGCGACGGCCAGGCTGTCGACGCCGGTTTGTTCCACAAAGCGCCGCGCCTCCTGCGGATCGGTCATAAACGCCTGCTCTGCGTCGGTGGCCATATCATCCTCCACGCCGCCCAGGCGGCCCAGCTCGGCCTCCACGCTGCAGTCATGACGGTGACAATACGCCACCACCGACGCCACCAGCCGGACGTTATCGTCAAACGGCAAATGGCTGCCGTCGATCATCGCGCTGCGTACCCCGGCCTGCACCTTGCGGCGGATATCGTCCAGCGATTCATGGTGGTCGAGATGCAGCGCCAGCGGCATCCGGTAGCTGTCGGAATAGGCGCGGCACAGTGCATAGATCTCGTCAAAGGCGATATGCCTGAAGGTGCCGGGCGTCCCCGCCAGAATCACCGGCGAGCGCAGTTCGGCGCACACTTCCAAAATCGCCTGAATAGTCTCGGCATTATGAATATTGAACGCCGGCACGGCGTAGCCGTTGGCCTGCGCGTCCAGTAACAGATACTTGGTGGAAATAATGCTCATGGTGCCTCCTACGCTTGCCATGCATGAATAACCACGCCCTGCACCACCCGGTTTACCGCGCCGCTGGCGGAAGGCGTATCCGGCGTGATGCCCGCTTTCAGCGATTCGCTCAGTGCGAACATCTGCGCATACATCAGGAAACAGAACGCCAGCTCCACATCGTTGAACCCGCGTGAAGGCGGCAGCAGGATATGCGGGCCTTGCTCAATCATCGCGTCCGGCTCTGCCGCGATCGCCAGCACGCGCATCGCCTGGTTATCACGCCGCAGCTCGGCCAGCAGATCCAGGTCGTAACGCCGCGTATAGGGATGACTGGAAATAAACACCACCACCAGCGTCTCGTCATCCACCAGCGATTTCGGGCCGTGACGGAAGCCGGCCGGCGAATCGTAAAACGCCGCCAGCCGGCCGGCGGTCAGCTCCAGCACTTTCAGCGCGGCTTCGCGCGCCGCCCCCTGCAGGCCGCCGCTGCCGAGGTAGGCGACGCGCTTCCACGGCAGGCTGCCGAACACGCCCTCGCGGACATCGTCCAGCGACGCCAGAATACTGCGGCAGCGCTCGGCTACGTCGCGGAACGCCCCGACGTTAAATACCGCCGGCGCAAACGCCGCCAGACAGCTGAGCATCATGGTGGTGATGCTGCTGGTCATGGCAAAACCGCGATCGTGCGTTTCTGCCGGCATCAGCAGTGCGAAGGCATTGCCGTCGTCACGCGCGTTTTGATACAGGCTGCCGCCCTCATTACAGGTAATCACCAGGTGATGGCATTCCGGCACAAGCTGATTCGCCAGCTCAATGGCCGCCAGGCTTTCCGGACTGTTACCAGAGCGGCCAAAGGAGACCAGCAGCAGCGGGTGGGCGGCGTTCAGGTAGTCCATCGGGTTGGTGACCAGATCGGTGGTGGGCAGCGCGCTGAAATTCTTGCCCGTGTAGCACGTCAGCCAGGGGGCGATAATCTCGCCGATAAACGCCGAGGTGCCGGCGCCGGTCAGCACAATGCGTAAATCCTCATTCAATAGCAGCGGCGCAAGAAACTGCTCAAGCGACTGGCGCAGGTTATCGATAGCATTTAACGCCCGTAGCCAACTGGCCGGCTGCTGGCGGATCTCGGCTTCTGTCCAGGTGCCCGTAGCACCGGTCGGGCAAGTCTCGGTTTGTGGCATAACTTCATCCTTAGTCGTGTGACATCAATATCGGGCGTGGCGGCATTTCGCCTGATGACGTTTTTGGGCTATTCGCATGCAGTGGGTTATATGCCCTCTTCCAGCGGCTTTTCCTCTCGGCAGCGCCCCAGCTCATCCGCCAGGCTGGTCAACCCGCGGCGTCCGCACGCCAGCGCCTGCCGGCGAAATGCTTCGCTGCTCAGCCCCTCACGCTCCAGCACCATCTCCAACAAAAGTTGCAGATTGGTGCCGGTAATCACTTCCCGCCCCGGCTGCTGCATCGCCAGCGTCGACGCGACGCGGAACGGCGTGCCCCCCAGCAGGTCGGTCAGAAACACCAGATCCTCGTGCGCATCGAGTGCCGCAACCGCCTGCTCCAACTGTGCGGTCAGCAGCGATGTGCTCGAACTTTCGGTAAAATCGATCGCCATAAACTGCGGCTGCTCGCCCAGTATCTGCGTCATCGCCCGCGCCAGCCCGCTGGCGAAGCCGCCGTGGCCGCAAAGAATAATGCCTATCATCGTGAACGCCTCCGGCTTACAGAAAGTGAGCGAACTTACCGACTATCGCCAACACCACGGTGATCGCGATTAGCCGCAGCGGACTCCAGCCGCGCCGCACCAGGTAGTACATCAGCAAGGTATACATCAGCGGCAGGAAGGCCGGCATCAGCTTGTCGATCACGTCGCTCTGCAGCTTGACCACCGCGTCACCGGCGGTGATCTCCAGCGTCGTCGACAAACGTACGTAGGTCGCCACCAGCGCGCCAATCACCGTCATGCCGACGATCGACGCCGCATGGCCGACCCGCCGGGTATTGGCTTTCAGCAGCGGGATCGCCGCCACGCCCATGCGATAGGCATAGTGAGCCAGCCCAAAGCGCAGCCCCAGGTGCACCACGTTAAACAGCAGCAGGAAGATCACCGCGCCGAGGATCGAACCCTGCAGTGCCAGGCTGGCGCCGATACCGCCGCAAATCGGCAGCAGCGTCAGCCAGAACATGGCGTCGCCGATGCCGCCGAGCGGCGCGCCGACGGCGATTTTGGTGCTTTGGATGCTGTTCACGTCCTGCTTGGAGCGCTCCATCGCCAGAATAATGCCGATGACAAAGGTCACCAGAAACGGGTGGGTGTTAAAGAACCCCATATGTCCTTTCATCGCCCGCGCCAGATCGCGCGGGTTGGTATGGATTTTTTTCAGCGCCGGCAGCAGACCGTACAGCCAGCCGGCGGCCTGCATGCGTTCGTAGTTGAACGAGGCCTGCAGCAGCATGGAGCGCCAGGCGACGCGGTTGATGTCCTTGCGGCTCAGCTCCGCGCCGACGCGCTGGTCTTCATACAGGTTCTCATTAGCGCCGGTCAACAGCGTCCCCTCTCCGTCTGAAACGTTGTTCGGCAGCGTGCTCGGGTTAGATGCCATCTTCGAATTCCTCCTGCTGTGGGGCCGGCGCATTGGGCTCAGGGCCTTTGCGGTACAAATCAATCAGCGCCATCGCCAGCGCCGCCGCGGCAATCGCCAGCACCGGTAGCTTCAGCCAGGCCGCCGCCACAAAGCCGATGATAAAATAGGGGATATAGACATTTTTCATCATGATCTTCAGCAGCACGGCGAAGCCGATGGCCGGCATAATGCCGCCCGCCACGCCAAGGCCGTCAATCAGCCGCGCCGGCAGCACATCGATCGCGGTTTTGGCGTCTTCCGCGCCAAAGTAAATCGGCAGGAACGCGCACAGAAAGTAGAAGCATCCCAACGCCAGCATCGCCAGGTAGTTCACCCGCTCAATGCCTTTGGTATCGGCGTTGGCCGCCATCCTGTCGCAGCGTGACATCACGCCGGACATCACCGAGAACAGGAAGGTGATTCCCATCTGCACCGCCACGGCGAACGGCACCGCGACGCCGACGGCGACGTCCGGTTTTACCCCGGTGGTGATGGCAAAGGTGGTGCCGACGATGGTGCCGATAATCACATTGGGCGGCTGCGCGCCCGCCAGCGGCGCCAGCCCCATCCACACCAGCTCCAGCGTGCCGCCGGTCAGAATGCCGGTATGCAGGTCGCCGAGGATCAGCCCCACCAGCGGACCAAGCACCACCGGGCGGTGCATATGGGTTAAACCGTCAAACATATCCAGGCCGGCGATAAAGGCGAGAATGCCCAGCGCGCAGGCCTGCAGCAGAGTGATTTCCATTGCCTGTCCCTCACAGTTGTTTGAACAGATCCAACGCGGGTTCCGTCGGTACGCCCTGCACAAAGCACTCAACCCCGGCGGTTTGCAGGCCGTGAAACGCGGCGATATCGCCGGCGTCGACGGAGACCGTTTTGGCGATTTGCCGTTTACCTTCGACGTAATGCATATTGCCCACGTTGATGCGCGTCACGGGCACCCCGCCCTGCACCAGCGTGAGAAAATCCGCCGGCGTCTTGCAGACCAGCAGGATTTTTTGCCGGTCGGCGGCGCGGTGAATGTTGTCGATCACCTTCTGCAGCGACCAGAAGCGCACCGCAATGCCCTCCGCTAACACCATCTCCATCAGGTTTTGCTGCACCGGATCCGCAGCCACCTCGTCGTTGGCCACCAGCACCAGATTCGCACCGGCGAACCCGACCCACTGAACGCCCACCTGACCATGAATCAAACGTTCGTCGATACGGCTTAATACAATGTTCGGCATAGCGTTTTCCTCGTTGTTGTTATGCGGAACGCAGGGCCTCGCCCTGACAGGCGGCGTGGTACTGGCCCAAAACGTTCTGGATATGGTCGATAATCAGCGCACGCGGCGCGGCAGCCAGCGTTCCCGCCCGCACCTTGGGGTACTGCAGCGGTAAATACTGGCTGAGCAGCGGCTGCGGGATTGGCGTGTCCGTCAGGTTGCGCAGCAGCTGTGTAAATGCCTGCTCAATCTGTTCATCCGGCCAGTAATAGCGTATGCGGTCGGAGTAGCTGTAGCCGCGCGCCAGCCGACGGGCGGACTCATCGCCGTGATAGTGGCTGCGCCAGTATTCCGGCCGTTTGAGCATCACCTGTTCCAGCACCTGACGCAGGCCGGAGCAGGCGTTCGCCGGCAGCAGTTCCTGCTCGATCGCCGCCAGCGCAAACAGCGCCTCGCGCAGGGCGAAGGTCAGCGCCGGCCCGACTTTCAGTATCGCGAAATGGTCTTTCACCAGCTGGCGCAGCGCCTGCGGCGTCTGGTAATCGGTGGAATGCGCTTCAAACACCAGCGTATCGCAGGACTCCACCATGGCGCTGAGCGCCACGGCCTGTTGCGGCTGGTAATCAATTACCTGCGTATGGTCGAACTCGACGCCGGGCTGCACCACCAGCGCGATAATCCTCGGCCAGACGTCGCCCAGCCCCTGCCGTTCAAACGCCTGACGATGTGCGGCCAGCGTCGCCCGCGCGGCGTCCGGGGCGGTAACCGCCAGCGTCGTCAGGGTTTCATGCGCGCCGCCGGGAACCGGCACCTCGGTGCCGATCACATACGCCAGATCGGAAACGCCAAACTGCGTGCGGCAGGTACGCTCGGCCACCTGCGCCAGCCGCGCGGCGCGTTCGGCGACGATCGCATCGCTCAGCGGCTGCGGATCATCCGCGCAGGGCATGCTGCAATCCAGGTGAATCTTTTTAAAGCCGGCGGCGACGTAGCTTTCGATCAGCGTTTCCGCCTGCGTCATCGCCTGCTCGGCAGGCTGGCTCTGCCAGCGGTTGGGGCCGAGGTGGTCGCCGCCGAAAATAATCTGCGATGCGGGGAAATCCAGCTTCTGCGCCAGCTGGCAGACAAAGCCGCGAAAGTCCGCCGGCGTCATGCCGGTATAACCGCCAAACTGGTCGACCTGATTGGACGTCGCCTCAATCAGTAAAGGCGTCTGCCGCTGCCGGGCGTAGCGCAATGCCGCCTCCAGCACCAGCGGATGCGCAGAGCACACGGCATAAATGCCGTTCGTCTGCCCTTGTTTGTGTCTGTTTACCATCTCGGTTAGCTGCTTCACTTTCCTCCCCCTCTCCGGCTGACGCGCGGCGATGCATTTCGTTTCGTTTCTTTTATCCTGCTGCAGGGTGTTTAAAAAACAAAACGAAAGATATTAATTTTCCGATCTGTTTCACAAAAGAAAGCAAATGAAAGAGTTCAGACGTGAGGAAGCGCACTGAAGGCGGCATTTTTACGCTTGCATTCTGTCAAAGGAAAGGGGTTAATAGGCGAATCGAAATGAAACGAAAGATTTAATGAAAGGAGCTCATATGAGCAGCAGCAGCGACTTTTCCGCCGACAAGCGCGCCACCGGCACCAGCGAACGGCGTGAACAGATTATCCAGCGGTTGCGGCAGCAAGGAAGCGTGCAGGTTAACGATCTTTCCGCCTGGTTTGGCGTCTCAACGGTGACCATTCGCAACGATCTGGCATTCTTGGAAAAACAGGGCATTGCCGTGCGCGCCTACGGCGGCGCGCTGATCTGCGACGGTACGCTCCCCGCAGCCGAACCCAGTGTCGCAGCGAAAAGTTCGCTGAATACGGCGTTAAAACACGGCATCGCCCAGGTCGCGGCCGATATGATCCTGCCCGGCAGTCGGGTGATACTCGACTCCGGAACCACCACCTGCGAAATAGCCCGGCTGATGCGTCACCACCATGAGGTGATCGCGATGACCAACGGCATGAACGTCGGCAACGCGTTGCTGGAGGCGGAAGGCGTAGAGCTGTTAATGACCGGCGGCCACCTGCGCCGCCAGTCGCTCTCGTTTTACGGCGACCAGGCGGAGCAGGCGCTGCTGAATTACCACTTCGATATGCTGTTTCTCGGCGTCGACGCTATCGATCCGGAGCGCGGTATCAGCACCCACAATGAAGACGAAGCGCGCCTGAACCGCCGGATGTGCGAAGTGGCGGAACGTATCATCGTGGTGACCGACTCCAGCAAGTTCAACCGTTCCAGCCTGCACAAAATCATCGATACCCAGCGTATCGATACCATTATCACCGATGAGGGCATTCCCGCAGACAGCCTCGGCGAGCTGCAAAAAAGCGGGATCGAGGTAGTGCGGGTGAAGGTCTGACGCCAGCGTCAGCATTTAGCGCTGACGCTGGGCCTCAAAGTACTGGTTGCACATTGAGAAGATCAGCGTGTCCGGGTTCTTGATCAGCACCGTCGCGCCGGGGAATTCGTCGTCATCCGGCGTATTGGAGGCTGAGTCTTTCGCGGTATGCATGATGGCGATCCGCTCCACCGCTGGCGCAATAATGCCAAGCATGGCGAAATCGACGGCCGGCGTCTCGGAATCGGCATCCGAGTTATCCTCGACAAACTCCTGCTCCTCAACCGTACTGCTTACCACGCCCAGACTGCGCCGCTGCTGGTTGTTCCAGCTAAAACCGTCCGGCTGATAGCTGATCTGCGTATTCAGCACGCTGTCGATCTGCTGCCGATCCCAGCAGACGGCGGCCTGTGTCGGCAGCGTCTTCGTCACGCGCCACCGGCCAAGCAGCAGGCTGGGGATTGGCGCTTTGCTTTGCGACGCAGACGCGGCATGGCTCTTCAGCAGCGGCTCCTGCTGCGCTATCGCCAGTAACGGCGCCGACAGCGGTATAAGCATCATCAGTGGTAATAACCGACGTGTAACTTGCATAACGGATTCCCTTATTTCCTGGCGATAATCGAGCGCCCCGTAAAATCGGGCAGGATTAGCATACTGTCGCCGGGTCCGCGCGCGCAACTGCCAACGCGCCCCCGGTTGCTGCCTGGTTCAATATTCCATGCTCCGCCAGCGGCGCGCGCAGCCCTTGCAAAAATTAAAACATCGTTTTAATTTATCCTCAGCGGACTCATCCGTTATCAGGAGCGCATGATGTTTGTATTTAAACAAGATACCCGGCTGGAAACGCTGGGCGATGGCGTATCGCGCCGTATTCTGGCTCACGGCGGCGGCATGATGGCCGTGGAGGTGCACTTTCTCGCCGGCGCGGTGGGGCCGTTGCACAGCCACCCCCATGAGCAGCTGACCTACGTGTTGTCCGGACGTTTTGAATTCACCATCGGCGAGGAGACGCATCAGGTCAGCGCCGGCGATACGCTGTATAAGCGGCCTCACGTGGTACACGGCTGCGTCTGTCTGGAAGCCGGCGTCCTGCTGGATACTTTTACCCCGCAGCGGGAGGATTTCCTGACCTGAGCCGCGTCCTCCCTGTTCTCCCCGGTTAAAAATTGCGAGCCGCAGCGCAATTTAAGCGATTGTTCGCTCAGCGCGGCGCATCCTCGCCAATACTGTGTAGACGGTAAACCGGGCGGAGACAGGGTATGCAAATCGGTAATCAGGCGAGGATGAACCGGCTGTTTAATCAGGGTAAATGTCTGGATGTGGCGATCGACCACGGTATCGCCAACGAGCCGGATTTTTTGTCCGGCCTGGAGAATATCGAACGGGTGATGAGCAGCCTGATCGACGCCCGCCCGGACGCCATTCAGGTCAATTACGGCCAGGCCGACCTGCTGCAGGCTGCCCCGCAGCGCAACAAGCCGGCGCTGGTAATGCGCACCGACGTCGGCAATGCCTATAACGCCGCCCGCCATCGTGAAATGTGGGCGGTGCTGCATAATCCGGAGCAGCCGCTCCTCGCCGCCCTGCAAATGGATGCCGCCGCAGTGGTGGTCAACCTGTATATGATCCCGGATGAGCCCGGCATTTTCCGCCAGTGCGTGGAGAACATCGGCCGTTTGCGTCACGCCTGCGAGCGTTACGCCATGCCGCTGATGATCGAGCCGCTGGTGATGGCGCCGGCCGGCCAGGGTGCGGCCTACGGCTCGATCGGTGATGTGGAGAAAATGGTGCCGCTGGTGCGGCTGGCGCGCGAACTGGGCGCCGATATCATCAAGGCCGACCCGACCGAACGGGTGGAAGATTTTCACCGCATCGTCGAAGCGGCCCGCTGCCCGACGCTGGTGCGCGGCGGCGGCAAAGGCGAGCTGCGCGCGGTGCTGGACAAGTCCGCCGCGCTGATGGCGCAAGGCGCCAGCGGAATGGTGTATGGCCGCAACGTTTATCAGCACGATAACCCGGCGCAGGTGGTGCGCGCATTGATGGCGATTATCCACCAGGGCGCCGGCGGCGAGCAGGCGCTGGAGATTTACCATCAGGCATAGCGCATCGTTATGTAACTAAAATAACTCCCGTTCTCCGCTGCCGGCCGTGGTAATCTGCAGCCGGTAACTGCACCCGTCCCCTTTCCCCGTTAGAATAGCGCGTCACAACCTGCTCCGGAGAATTCTTATGTCACAGCCAAGGCTTCCGCTGAAGCTCAGCACCTCGGTTACGCTGATGGTGTCCGCCATTATCGCCTCGGTGCTGATGGTGGTTTACGCGCTGTTTTTTGTCCAGATGGACCATGAAGGACAAAGCCAGCTGCAGCGTAAAGCCATGGCTATCGCCGAAACGCTGGCGCTGTCCGACACCATCGTCGACGGGCTGCAGAACCGGCGGCAGGACGGCGCTATTCAGCGCTTCGCCGAGCAGGTGCGTCAGCATAATGAACTGCTGTTCGTGGTGGTGCTGGATATGGACGGCATCCGCTATTCGCACCCCAAACCGGCGCTGATCGGCCATCATTTTATCGGCAACGACCTGGCGCCGGCGCTGCGCGGCCAGTTAAACAGCGCCATTAACCGCGGCGCGCTGGCTCCGGCGCTGCGCGTGTTTGTGCCGGTTTATAACGCCCGCCACCAGCAGATCGGCGTGGTAGCGCTGGGCATTGCGCTGGATACCGTCGAGCGGGTTATCGACGAGAGCCGCTGGATCATCTACTGGACGCTGGCCTTCGCCGCACTGGTCGGCTCGCTGGGCACGTTCTGTCTGGTAAAAGCGCTGAAACGCATTATGCTCGGTTTTGAGCCTTACGAAATTTCCAACCTGTTCGAACAGCGCAATGCGATGCTGCAATCGATTAAAGAAGGCGTGATTGCCGTCGATAATCAATCACGCATCAGTATCGTCAATGATGAGGCTAAGCGGCTGCTGCGGCAGAGCGGGCCGGTTGAAAACCTGCTGCTCAGCGCCGCCAGCAAACACTGGCCGGCGCAATTGCATCTGGCAGAGGTACTGGCCAGCGGTAAACCGCGGCGCGACCGGCAGATCGCCTTTAACGGCAGTGAACTGCTGGTCAATACCGTGCCGGTGATCGTTCAGGGACAGGTGGTCGGCGCGATTGCGACCTTTCGTGACAAAACCGAGGTCAGCCAACTGCTGCAGCGCCTCAGCGGCATGACGCAATATGCCGATGCGCTGCGGGTGCAGTCGCATGAGTTTATGAACAAGCTGCACGTGATCCTCGGCATGCTGCATATGAAGGCGTATCAGCAGTTGGAAAACTATGTGATCAATACCGCCAGCACCTATCAGGAAGAGATCGGCACCCTGCTGCGCCGGATAAAATCGCCTGAAGTCGCAGGCTTTTTTATCGCCAAAATCAACCGTGCGCAGGAGGCCGGCATCGATCTGGTGATTGATGAGGACAGCCTGCTGCCGGAAGCGGCAGAGGCGGAAACCACCCATGTGCTGATCAGCGTGCTGGGTAATTTAATCGAAAACGCCATTGAGGCCATCGACGGTGAGGAAGGACATGAAATTACCCTGAGCTTCCATCACAATGGCAATCATTTACACTGTACCGTCAGTGACGACGGTCCGGGCATCGATCCGATCGTCGGCTCGCGCATTTTTGAACAGGGATTTTCAACCAAAGGGTCAGGACGCGGCATCGGCCTGGCATTAATTCTCAGCCACCTGCAAAAGCTGGGCGGCAGTATTGATTTTGACTCTGAACCGGGTGAACTGACCCAGTTTTATGTGCATATTCCCTATCAGGCCAAGAGCTGAAAACATGATTAACGTACTGATTGTCGATGACGATCCCATGGTGGCGGAACTCAATAAATATTACCTGAGCCAGGTCAAGGGCTTTCACTGCCAGGCCACGGTGGCAACGCTGGCGCAGGCACATGCCCTGCTCACCGACGCCAGCGCCCGTATCGACCTGGTGCTGCTGGATATTTATATGAAGCAGGAGAATGGGTTAGACCTGCTGCCGGCGCTGCGCGAACTGGGGGAGAAAACTGACGTCATCGTCATCTCTTCCGCCAGCGACGTCGACACGGTGCAAAAAGCGCTGCATTACGGCGTGGTGGATTATCTGATCAAGCCCTTTCAGTTCACCCGTTTCAAACAGGCGCTGAGCCACTATCAGCAGCAGTCACAGCTGTTGGCGCAGCGTACATTTTGCGCGCAGTCTGACGTGGATAATCTGCTGCGCCGCCAGCCGAACGGCAGCGAAAACAAGAAACTGCCGAAAGGGTTAACCAGCATTACGCTGCGCACGGTATGTGAGTGGATTGAACAGCAGCGTGATGAGGAGTTTTCCACCGACAACCTGGCCAACGCCATCGGCATATCACGGGTCTCATGCCGTAAATATTTAATTTATCTGGCTGACAGCGAGATCCTCAGCACCCGCATTATGTACGGCACCACCGGCCGGCCGGTGTATCTCTATCAGCTCAACGCCGATGCGCTGGGCCTGTTGCAATCGTATTGCCGCTGACCCTCTTCGCCGCCCCGCGCGCCGGCATAACACATGCGCGCTTCCCCCCTTCTTCTGCCCGTCGCCGGCATCGGGCGTTTATTGCACTGCCAGCGGATAAAGCCGGCAAAGTTCAGCGCTAAACGTAAATTTTATTAACAAATTCAGAACATATCGCTACGGTAATGTTTGCGTCACAATTAATTAATAAAACAACAGTAATAAAACTGTGTGAATAGAATTATTCCTAAAAATTTCACTTATCCGATGAGCGAACCAGAATTTCAATCCATTGATATTTAATTATTTTATAAAAAATCACACGATTTATAACTTCTTAACATGGGTTTAATACTTAATTAAACTTTGATCATCAGCGTGATCTGGTTCTAACTTTATAGGCGAATGGATGAATAACTCTCGCTTGGATGCTTACCCTGTTAATGCAAAACCCTGCAAGGTTTTTAGGAGGATTTATGGCTGATAATATCGTGAAAGACGTCGCTGACACCGCAAGCGATCTGGTTGGTTCCGTTACCGGTACTGCGGGCGATCTGGTTGGCGGCGTGTCTGGCACCGTAGGCGATCTGGTCGACTCTACCGTTGACAACGCTACCGGCGCTATCGGCGGTGTCGTTGACGCTGTAACTTCAGGCAGCGGCGGCCTGTGGGGTGTGATTAGCGGCGTAGCCGGCAGCGTTGGCGGCCTGCTTTCCGGCGTAGCAGGCTCTCTGCTGGGTCTGGTGGGTGATGTGGCTGGCACCGTAGGCGACCTGGCCGGCAATGTGACTGATTTTGTTGGCGGCGTACTGGATAAAATCAGCGACCTGGGCGGCGATGTCGGCAAAGTTGTTGACCACGTCACCGACGGCGTATCTGGTGTGGTTGACCACGTCACCGACGGCGTATCCGGTGCGACTGACGCAACCGACGCGCTGATCTCTGCACTGGAGCAGACCGGTGGCGACGTTGCCGCTGCTGCTACTCCTGCTGCTGTAGAAGTTAACGGCGTGACTGACGCCGCAGACGCTGCCGTACACCACGCAGCGTAAGCCATACCCGGATTCATAATATCGCTCTGCGGTCGTTCTGGCCGCAGAAACAAAATAACCGGAACGCAATAATTTTCACATATTTGCCAGGGTTTGCTGCGCCATTCTGAGGGGCCGGCATCATTTTATTGTTATTCATGGGGGTGGGAAATGAAACCAGAAACAGAAATTGTTCGCGTCGGTGACTGGCAGGTCTATGTAGAGCGATATATGTACCCCGGCGTCACGGATTCCGTCATCTGCGTTAATGGATCTTTTTCAACCACGCTGGCTTTTCGCAGCTGCGTACGAAACTTCAAGAACCGGGTTAACGTCATTCTCTTCGATTTACCGTTCCTTGGTCAGTCCCGTCAGCACAATGATTTAACCAAACCGCTGGCGAAAAGCGATGAGGTTTTCATTCTGCAGAGTTTGATTAACCATTATGAACCGTCTTATCTGCTCTCTATCTCCTGGGGCGGACTGGCAGCACTGATGGCGCTCTCCTCCCGCCCGCGCTCCATCCGCAAAGCCGTCGTTGCTTCGTTCTCCACCAAGGTTAACGACGCGATGAATTACTACGTCAGCCAGGGTAAAAAACTACTGGATGAAGGCAAAGGCGATGAAGCGGCTATGCTGCTGAACACCGAGGTCGGCAAATATCTGCCGAATCTGTTAAAGCAGGTGAACTACGAACATTTGCGGCAGTTTGATGAGTCAGCGCAAAAGCAGGTTCGTTACCACGTTGCGCAGATTACCGAGTTTAATCAGGCGGATTATATCGATACCTTCCGACAAATCGATACGCCGATACTGTTCATTAACGGCGAGCAGGACGAATACACTACAGCGCAAGATATTAAGGAACTCAGTAATTATATCAATAACTGCGAATTTATTACCGTACCGCAGGCTGGCCACTTTATTTATATGGAAAGCCGCTTTGCGGCAGATTATTTCAACGACGTGATGAACGGTTTTCTGTTGGTTGAAGAGGCGATGGCATCCTGAAAACGTGTCGCCGCACGCTGAAAGGCCGGACGTCAACAGCGACCGGCCTTTTGTTTTTCTTGCGAATGTTCAGTCCCAGCTGATGCGCCCGCACAGGCTCGGGTCGCGTCCTTCATCATCCCATTTCAGGCTGCCGCGGTCCCCCGGCGGCATACAGTTCACCAGATAGTCTCTGGCCGCCGGCCGCGTGCTGTTCGGGTGCCGTCGAATCCGCTCCCGCTGCTCCCCCAGAATATGCGCGCGTTGCCGCTGGCGCTGGTAATCCGCCAGTGCTTGAGCCTGCTCTTCACTCTCCGCCCGCTGATTGTCCTGCGCCAGTTTTTCCGCATTCCATATTTGGTGGCGCGGCACAGGCTTGAGGGGCTGCTGCGCATTACCCACTTTCCGATCGGCCGCTTCCGGCGGGTGATATTGTAAATCAAAGGTCGCGCCTGCGGCCGCAGACGCCGCGCCCATCAGCACCGCCGTCAGTAGCGGTAAGCTCCGTTTCATCAACATTCTCCTGAAATCCCTGTTTATGCGAATGCCATTCCGAGGGGGACGCCTGCCGTAAAGATCTCCCCCTGGCCCCACCGCTGCGGCGCTGAGCGCCGAAAGCTTGGGACAGAGTTAATTAGCATTCTTATTAATGGCTATAAAAACGGCAGGCCGCAGGATTATAAATGACGGCCAAATGAGAATGAAAGTGATTACGCTAATTACAATAGTTAATTAATCTGGCGGATAACCGGCGCCATCGACTCAATTCTGCTCCGAAACCAGCACCGCCAGCGTATCAGGCTCCAGCGCCTTGAAGATATGCGCCCTATCGCCGGGATAACAGATATAGTCGCCGGCATACAGCTCGACCGGCGTATCAATCAGCCCGACCAGCGCCCGGCCTTGAGTGATGATGATATGTTCCACCGAACCGGGCGAGTGCGGCTGCGAAATGCGGTCGGCGCCGGGCTGGGCCGTCAGCAAATAGATATCACGCCGCGCCCCCGGCGGACAGGTCGCCAACAGCGCAGCGGTGTAGTCGGCCATTTCCGCCACCACCGTCGGCCCTTCGCCGCGACGGATCACCTGCGTGCTGTTTTGCTGTGGCTCCATCAGCCTGGCAAACGGAATATCCAGGGCGACGCACAACGACCACAGCGTTTCCAGACTGGGGTTGCCGTTAGCCGCCTCCAACTGCGACAACGTCGATTTAGCGATGCCCGCACGCCGGGCGACCTCAGCCAGAGAGAGGCCCGCACGCTGGCGTTCACGCACCAGCGCATCGGCAATAATGGTTATCGGTTGCGTCATAAATTACGGCACCTTAATCCTATAACGAACGATCGTTCGACTTGTAAAACACTTCAGCGTTGTTCATTATAACAAAACTTTCGTTCGTTATAAGGTCATGGAGATGAAGTTCAACCGCTTGAGCGTGCTAAACAGTGAGGTGGTCAAAGGCATCGTGCTGGTCTGCCTCGCCGATGGGATCGTGGGCGTCTCTTACGGCTCGCTGGCTACCGGCTACGGCTTCCCGCTGTGGGTGCCGCTGGCGCTGTCAGTCCTGGTGCTGGCCGGCGCGTCCGAGTTTCTGTTTATTGGCATCGTCGCCGGCGGCGGCAGCCCATTTGCCGCAGCGACCGCCGGGCTGTTGGTCAACGCGCGCCATATGCCTTTCGGCATGGCGGTGAAGGATTTGATCGGCCACGGCCCGGCGCGCTTTCTCGGCTGCCATATTATGAACGATGAAAGCGTGGTGTTCGGCGTATCGCAACCGACGCTGCCAGCGCGCAAGGCGGCTTACTGGCTGTGCGGTCTCGGTATCGCACTGTGCTGGCCGCTGGGGGTGATTGTCGGCGGTTCGATCGGCAATTTAATCCCGGACGTGCACAGCATTGGTCTGGATGCCGTCTTCCCGACGATTTTGCTGGCGCTGATCGTCTCAGCGTTGAAAAACCGCCGCACCCTGCTCTCCGCCGTTTCCGGCACGGCGTTCGCGCTGGCGGCCGTACCCTGGGCGCCCATTGGCATGCCGGTGCTGTTTGCCCTGTTAGGGCTGCTGATCAGAAAGAGGACGCATTGATGTCACTGCACTCCATTGTTACCGGCATGATTATCCTGGCCGCCGGCACCTACCTGCTGCGCCTGAGCGGCGCCCTGCTCGGCCAAAAAATGGCCTTTTCCACCACCACCCGCGACCTGCTTGCGGATGCCGCCACCACGCTGTTGCTGGCGGTCGCCGTTATCGCCACGCTGTTCGAAGATCAGCATTTCGCCGGCGCGGCGCGGGTGGTCGGCGTCTTGACCGGCTTACTGCTCACCTGGCGTAAAGTACCGTTAATTATCGTGCTGGTCGCCGCGGCCGCAGTGACCGCACTGCTACGCTGGCTTGGCCTGCCCTGAGCGGAATGATTCGCATAACCAAAATAATGATAATAACCAAGCGTAACTGTTCTATGATGTAATTTCAGCGCAACGGGATAAATTGCGCATTAACCATCGGTGCCGGACTGACAGTTCGGCACTTCCAAGACATGTGATGCATCGCTTCGGTTAACTTTATTATGCTGAAAAAAACGCTTCCCCTGCTTCCCCTGTGCCTGGCTTTACTGCCGACGTTCGGTCACGCCGTCGATAAGGCAGAGATCGATAAAGTCGTACAACCATTAATGGAAAAATACGCGGTGCCGGGTATGACCATCGCCGTTTCCGTTGACGGCAAACCGCAATTCTACAATTACGGCGTGGCATCCAAACAGAGCAAGCTGCCGGTTACGCAGAACACGCTGTTTGAGATCGGCTCGCTGAGCAAAACTTTTACCGCCACGCTGGCCGCCTATGCGCAACACGCCGGCAAGCTTGACTGGGCGCAACCGGCCAGCCATTACCTGCCGCAACTGCAAGGCAGCGCCTTTGACCGCGTCAGCCTGCTGAACCTGGCGACCCATACCTCCGGTCTGCCGCTGTTTGTGCCGGATGAGATCACCAATGAACAACAGCTGATGGACTATTACCGCCAGTGGCAGCCCTCGCACCCAATAGGCAGCTACCGGGTATATTCCAATCTGGGAATTGGTCTGCTGGGCATGATCACCGCCAAAAGCCTGGCGCAGCCGTTTACCATCGCGATGGAGCAACGTTTGCTGCCAGCTCTGGGCATGACGCACAGCTATGTCAATGTGCCGCCGGCCGCCCAGAAAGATTATGCGCAGGGTTACAATAAAGAAGACCAACCGGTGCGTGTTACCCCCGGCCCGCTGGATGCTGAATCTTACGGCCTGAAATCCAGCAGCAGCGATCTGATCCGTTACCTGAACGCCAATATGGGGCTGGTCAAGGTAGCGCCTGACTGGCGGCAGGCGCTGGATGGCGTTCATCGCGGCTACTACCACGCCAGCGAGTTCACGCAGGACCTGATGTGGGAAAGCTACCCTTACCCGGTCACGCTGGATACGCTGCTGGCGGGCAATGATGCGAAAGTGATCATGAATGGCGTGCCGGCACAGGCAATAACCCCGCCGCAGGCTCCTCAGCAGCAGGCCTGGTACAACAAAACCGGCTCGACCAACGGTTTTGCCACCTACGCGGTATTTATCCCTGCACAGAAAACCGCCGTTGTGATGCTGGCAAATAAAAACTTCCCTAATGATGAGCGTGTAAAAGCGGTATACCAGATTGTACAGAGCCTGACGCGCTGAGCATCATCGCCTTTCGGGGGGGCATGCGTCCCCCGGTTTTCCTCTGGTAATGCTGAGTCATAATGCGACAGTTTTTTGCGTAAAAGTCTGAAACAAGCGTCTAAAAAAACAGGCGGAATTAATCATTATCCGTTGAATAATTGGTACATTAATCATTTCCTGGCAAATCTATCGCACACGCCAAACTTAAGCGCTACTTGTTAATCACCTCATTGTTTCTACCTTTACTTATTACAAGGAAATCATCTCAGCTACCGTGGCCGAAGATAACCACTCAGGGAATGTGGTGAGTAGTATCCGCCGATTTACTTGGATAGTGAGGAGATGAAAATGGTCGACGAGGCCCCACCGCTCAGCCTGCCCGTCAGGGTAAAATACATCCGCCAACAGATTATCGCGGCAGGTAATGACGTTAAGCTGCGCTTCCCCGTGTTGAAATATCAGAACGCCATCGGCTTAGGCATCTTGCTCTTCTCGATATTTTCACTGGTTGCCGTCTCGACGTTCTATATTCATCAGCAGATTTCCTGGTGGTTATGCCTGCTGCTGAATGCACTGTGTCTCTCTTTAGCCCATGAAATAGAACACGATTTAATTCATAACCTCTATTTTAAAAAAAATCGCTTTATGTATCACCTGATGATGACCTTAGTGTGGATCGTCAGGCCAAGCAGCGCTAACCCGTGGGCGCGTAAAACGCTGCACCTTAAACACCACCAGTATTCCGGCTCAGAGCAGGATCTTGAAGAACGTGCGCTCAGCAACGGCACTCGATGGGGAGTGCTCCGGCTGCTGATGACGGCGGATCTGATGGTGGCACTGGCCGTCGTCGCCTGGCAGGACAAAGGCAAAGGCGACCTACGAGGGGTATTACTGACCGGCCTCAAAGCGTTCTTCCCCGTCGCTTTTCTTACCTGGGGGCTGTGGTATCTGTTCCTGATCGTACACGGCATCGATTTTGCTGCTACGCTGAGCGGCATGCCGATTACCTGGTCCGGCGCAGCACAAGCGCCGATCGGCTATCTCGACATGTTGGTGGTGGTACTGATTGGCCCCAATATTCTCTGGAGCTTTTGCCTGCACTTCGTCAGTTCAAATATGCATTATCATGGCGATATAGAGCACAACAATATCCTGCAGCAGACGCAGGTGATGAACCCTTGGTGGCTATGGCCGCTGCAGCTGTTTTGTTTTAATTTCGGCAGCACGCACAGCATTCACCACTTCGTGGTTAATGAGCCGTTCTATATCCGCCAGTTGACTGCGGCAAAGGCGCACCGCGTAATGAGAGAGATGGGCGTCAGGTTTAACGACTATGGCTCATTCGGCCGGGCCAACCGTTGGGGAGCCGCGGAGTAAACGGTAAAAACGCGAGAACTGCGCGCCCCTGCACCACCTGAGTCAGGGCCGGGCCGGGCGATTCTCGCGCCTGCTTACATCACTGAATGCATATCCGCATGAGACGTTGCAATGCCGTTAACGTCGATAGCACTGTGCGCCGGTGCCGCATGATCGTGTCCATCAAGGTACAAATTAAATTCCGCAGCGCTGGTTTTTTCCTGCTTATCCCCCAGCAGGCCATCGAACCAATGTTTGATCCCCTCGAAAATATGGCTGGGTTTATCCGTCAGCTGATCATACTTTTCCTTAATCTCATGGAAAGAATTCCCCACTTTATCAGCAAGGTTCTTAGCGCCTTCCAAGGTATCCTTGAAAAACGTGAGCGGTTTGCTAAATAAATCTGAAAGATGACTGGCACGAATGTGAATAAACTCCCCTACCTCATGGGATAATGATTTCATTTGTTTCAGCGTGGATTGGAAAAGCTCAGAGGATTCAGGCGATAAACTATCGATTGTTTCTTTAATAGCGGTATGAAATTTAACAATGGGATCGCGCAAATATTTCGGTAACGAACTCAGGAAATCATCTTCATTTTCGAACTTGTCGAACATAGTACCCCCAGATAAACCATCAATTGTGATACTCAGGTCTTATTTTTATAGTTGTAAAGCCTCACCCCGTCAAAAACACGCTGGATGAATAAGAAAAGTCACAGCATGGCGGCACGCACACCGCCGGTGTGGCTATACTGGAGTGGCACGCACTGCCCACTTTTAAGGGGAGCTTATGTTTGACCACGTTAAATTCGGCGTTAGCGACTATGCCGCCAGCAAGACCTTCTTTCTCAACGCATTGGCGCCATTGGGTGTAAGCGTGGTTGCTGAAGGAACGCCGGACTACGGCGTAGAGTTAAGTTCTCCCAGCAACGCATCACTGTGTCTGTACCAAACCGCAGAACGGCCGGCGCACCTGCACCTGGCGTTTGTCGCCGACAGCCGTCGGCAGGTGGATGATTTCTACCGCGCGGCGCTGGCGGCCGGCGGTACAGATAACGGCGCACCGGGCCTGCGCCCCAATTATCACACCAATTACTACGCCGCCTTTGTGATTGCGCCGGACGGCCATAATATTGAAATGGTCTGCCATCGGCCTGATGAATGAAAATAGCGATAAGGAAATGGAGGCTGCCTGTACGGCAGTGAACAGGGGCGATGATGGTATGAGGATCAGAACAGATTTCTAAGCTGCCTGTACGGCAGTGAACTGTTGCAGATTAGCACTAGCCCGTTGTTTTTAAAAGCACTGCCGGCGATGGCGCACAAAAATGTTATTTTTTCACCGCCCAGAAAACCAATTGCATATCAATAAGTTATCTGGGGTATGAAAAAGGGTCTGCGTGCCTCCGGCTCGTAAAGCAGTTTCCTAACGACTTGGCACAAACAGACAGCGACACGCTGGTTATAGATATCAGTCCTGTTTTACGTCCGTTGTCTCACCGTTTTACCTCCCTGCTCCCAACCTTTGCCTGTTCTGGCTATACTGGATTGCCAATGATTCATAAGGTAAATAAGTTTGTTTTGCTCACGCGCCTGCCCGCGAGCAAATCATGCAACAGATAACTAAACAACCGGAAGGTAGCATTATGAGATTAGCGGTAATAGTGATAGTCGGCGTACTGGTTTGCCTCGGTATGATGAGCTTCTTACAATATATCAGCGAGCAGCCCTGGGGGCAGTAAATACAGTAGGCCAAGCAGAATTCAACACGCCAGCGTCTGTGATGATTGTTGAGCAACATCAACAATGGCGTGCAATCGCGCATTCTTACATAACCGGGATTTTATCTATAACTGCCATCCAGTCCCTCCCTACCCCTTTCGTCTATTCGTTTTTATATTAAAAATTTTCTGCTGCCTCATGTTTTTTCGGTTGAAAACCATCATCACTGGGCGATATTGCCATGTAATAAAAGAATTTTACTTATCAAAATAAATAAATCCATTTAGGGGATTATTAATAACAAGAACAATTCACAATGCCAACCATTATTTTCTTTAAGCTATTAGTTACTCCTCTAAAAATATAAAGTGAATGGCTTCCCATTCAGATTTATATTCGACGCATTGCTCAAGCACCATTCTGACGGCCCGTTCACGTAGCTCAAGGGATCACAATCAGCTGATTTCTCTATCATTTAGAAGCGCTTTTCACTGAGCGTTTGATCTCGCGGCAATCCGCTGTAATTCATTTCATTCGGCAGCGGCATTTGCACTTTTTAGACCAGAGTCTAATCTGGTTAGAATCCGACCTAAATTAGACTCCAGTCTAAAATACCCATAAACTCCCATGGGAGAGTGTCATGAGCAAACCGATCAAGAATATCGTCATCGTGGGCGGCGGTACTGCGGGCTGGATGTCCGCTTCGTACCTCGTCCGGGCGCTCCAGCAGCAGGCGAACATTACGCTCATCGAGTCTGCAGCGATCCCTCGGATCGGCGTAGGCGAAGCGACCATCCCGAGTTTACAGAAGGTGTTCTTCGACTTTCTCGGGATACCGGAGCGGGAGTGGATGCCCCAGGTGAACGGCGCGTTCAAGGCCGGCATCAAGTTCGTGAACTGGAGAGAGTCTCCTGATCGCTCGCACAACGATTATTTCTACCATTTGTTCGGCAATGTGCCGAACTGCGACGGCGTGCCGCTTACCCACTACTGGCTGCGCAAACGCGAGCAGGGCTTTCAACAGTCGATGGCGTACGCCTGCTATCCGCAGCCCGGAGCGCTCGATGGCAATCTGGCTCCGTGCCTGCACGACGGCAGCCGCCAGATGTCCCACGCGTGGCACTTCGACGCGCATTTGGTGGCCGACTTCCTGAAACGCTGGGCCGTCGACCGCGGGGTGAACCGCGTGGTCGACGAGGTCGTGGAGGTTAACCTGAACGACCACGGCTTCATCTCCAGTCTATCCACCAAGGAGGGCCGGAAGCTGGAGGCGGATCTGTTTATCGACTGCTCCGGCATGCGCGGGCTCTTGATCAACCAGGCCCTGAAAGAGCCCTTTATTGACATGTCCGACTACCTGCTGTGCGACAGCGCGGTCGCCACCGCCGTCCCCAATGACGACGCTCAAGCGGGGGTCGAACCCTACACCTCCTCGATCGCCATGAACGCGGGCTGGACCTGGAAGATTCCGATGCTGGGCCGGTTTGGCAGCGGCTACGTCTTCTCCAGCAAGTTCACCTCTCGCGATCGGGCCACCGCCGACTTCCTCAAGCTCTGGGGCCTTTCGGACAATCAGCCGCTCAACCAGATCTCGTTCCGGGTCGGGCGCAACAAGCGAGCGTGGGTCAACAACTGCGTCGCTATCGGGCTGGCGTCGTGCTTTTTGGAGCCTCTGGAATCGACGGGTATCTACTTCATCTACGCGGCGCTTTACCAACTCGTGAAGCACTTCCCCGACACCGCGTTCGACCCGCGCCTGGCCGACGCATTTAACGCCGAGATCGTCTACATGTTCGACGACTGCCGGGATTTTGTTCAGGCGCACTATTTCACCTCCTCGCGTGAAGACACCGCGTTCTGGCTCGCCAACCGGCACGAGCTGCGGCTCTCCGACGCCATCCAGGAGAAAATTGAGCGCTACAAGGCGGGCCTGCCGCTGACCACCACCTCGTTCGACGATGACACCTACTACGACACCTTCGACTTTGAGTTCAAGAACTTCTGGTTGAACGGCAACTACTATTGCATCTTTGCCGGCCTGGACATGCTGCCCGACCGCTCGCTGCCGCTTTTGCAACTGCGGCCGGAATCGATCGATAAAGCCGAAGCGATGTTCGCCAGCATCCAGCACGAGGCGGAGCGTCTGCGCACCAGCCTGCCGACAAACTATGACTACCTGCGCTCGCTGCAGAAAGGCTACGCGGAACAGTCGCGGCCCGCGTCGCCGGAGATCCTGTAGTGGAACGCGCCCTGGATCGGGCTGGTGCCTTCGCCGCCACCCACGCGGCCGTGGCGGCCTGCGACCCGCTGCAGGCGCGCCCGCAGGTACTGCAGCTGCCGGGCCTGAACCGTAACCAGGACGTACCCGGCATCGTCGGTCTGCTGCGCGAGTTCCTGCCGGTGGGCGGCGTGCCCGCCGGCTGGGGCTTCACCGAAGCCGCCGCCGCGATGCGGGACATCGGGTTCTTCCTGGGATCGCTCAAGCGACACGGACAAGAGCCGGCGGACGCGGTGCCCGGGCTGGAGCCGCTGCTGCTCGACCTGGCGCGCATCACCGAGATGCCGCCGCGCGAGACGCTGCTGCATGTGACGGTCTGGAACCCTTCAGCGGCCGACGCGCAGCGCAGTTATTCCGGGCTCGACGATGAAACGCACCTGCTCGAGAGCGTACGCATGTCGATGGCAGCGCTCGAAGCGGCCATCGCCGTGACCGTCGAGCTGACTGAGGTGCCCCTGCGCTCGCCCGCGTTTGCACAGGGCTGCGACGAGTTGGCCGCCTATCTGCAAAAAATGGTTGAATCGATCGTCTACGCGTACCGCTTTATCTCGCCGCAGGTCTTCTACGATGAGCTACGCCCCTTCTACGAACCGATTCAAATCGGAGGCCAGAGCTACCTTGGCCCCGGCGCCGTAGAAATGCCCCTGTTCGTGCTGGAGCATGTGTTGTGGGGCTCGCAATCGGATCATCCGGTTTATCTGGAATTCAAAGAGACCTACCTGCCCTACGTGCTTCCTGGATACCGAGCGGTCTACGCCCGCTTCGCCGGGAAGCCGGCGCTGGTAGACCGCGCGATCGCCGAGGCGCAAGCGGCCGGCGCGCAGGACGAATCCGTCCGGGCCGGACTGACGGCCCTCAACCGGCTCTTCGTGATCCTGCTGCGCTTCCGGGCGCCGCATCACCAATTGGCGGAACGGGTATACGAAGCCGGACGCAGCGGTCCCTCGGTCGGCAGTGGCGGATACGCGCCCAGCATGCTCGGCGACCTGCTCACGCTCACGCTGGCCGCACGTTCCCGCCTTCGCGCCGCTCTCAACCCGTCCTGACGCACGCGGCTGTCTGTTTCCTCTCATTAGGAGATTTGCCCTCATGACTCAGAAGAGCCCGGCGAACGGGCGCGATAACCACCACTTCGATGTGATCATCATCGGCTCAGGCATGTCCGGCACCCAGATGGGAGCCATCCTGGCCAAACAGCAGTTTCGCGTGCTGATCGTCGAGGCGTCGTCACACCCGCGCTTCACGATCGGCGAATCGTCGATTCCCGAAACCTCGCTGATGAACCGCATCATCGCCGATCGCTACGGCATTCCGGAACTCGACCACATCACGTCGTTCTACTCGACGCAGCGTTACGTGGCGTCGAGCACCGGCATCAAGCGCAACTTCGGTTTTGTGTTCCACAAACCCGGCCAGGAGCACGATCCGAAGGAGTTCACGCAGTGCGTCATACCCGAGCTGCCCTGGGGACCGGAGAGCCATTATTACCGACAAGACGTCGACGCCTACCTGCTGCAGGCCGCCATTAAATACGGCTGCACGGTGCTTCAGAATACGAAGGTGACCGAATTCCACGCCGATAAAGACGGCGTCGCGATTACCACCGCGCAGAACGAACGCTTCACCGGCCGCTATATGATCGACTGCGGAGGCCCGCGCGCGCCGCTGGCGATCAAGTTCAATCTCCGCGAAGAGCCGTGCCGCTTCAAGACGCACTCACGCAGCCTCTATACGCATATGATCGGGGTGAAACCGTTCGACGACATCTTCAAGGTCAAGGGGCAGCGCTGGCGCTGGCACGAAGGAACCTTACACCATATGTTCAAGGGCGGCTGGCTCTGGGTGATTCCGTTCAATAACCACCCGCGCTCGACCAACAACCTGGTGAGCGTCGGCCTGCAGCTAGACCCGCGTGTCTACCCGAAAACGGACATCTCCGCGCAGCAAGAATTCGACGAGTTCCTCGCACGCTTCCCGAGCATCGGGGCGCAGTTCCGCGACGCCGTGCCGGTGCGCGACTGGATCAGGACCGACCGCCTGCAGTTCTCATCAAGCAGCTGCGTCGGCGACCGCTACTGCCTGATGCTGCACGCGAACGGCTTCATCGACCCGCTCTTCTCCCGTGGGCTAGAGAACACCGCGGTGACTATCCATGCGCTCGCGGCTCGCCTCATCAAGGCACTGAACGACGACGACTTCTCCCCGGAACGCTTCGAATACATCGAACGCCTACAGCAAAAACTTTTGGACCACAACGACGACTTCGTCAGCTGCTGCTACACGGCGTTTTCGGACTTCCGCCTGTGGGACGCGTTCCACCGGCTATGGGCCGTCGGCACGATCCTCGGGCAGTTCCGGCTCGTGCAGGCGCACGCAAGGTTCCGCGCGTCGCGCAACGAAGGCGATCTCGACCACCTTGACAACGATCCCCCGTACCTCGGGTACCTGTGCGCGGACATGGAGGGCTACTATCAGCTGTTCAACGACGCCAAAGCCGAGATCGAGGCCGTAAGCGCCGGGCATAAGCCGCCCGAGGAGGCCGCAGCGCGGATCCACGCCCTCATCGACGAACGGGACTTCGCCAAGCATATGTTCGGCTTTGGCTACTGCATCACCGGGGAAAAACCGCAGCTCAACAACTCAAAGCACAGCCTGCTGCCGGCGATGAAGCTGATGTACTGGACACAGACCAGCGCGCCGGCAGAGGTGAAAAAGTACTTCGACTACAACCCGATGTTCGCGCTCCTCAAGGCGTACATCACCACCCGCATCGGCTTGATGCAGAAGAAGTAGCCGGCCGTTGAGGAGCCAAAAACAATGAACGATATTCAATTGAATCAGGCAAGCGTCAAGGCGCATCCCCCGAAGGCATACGACGCAACAACATCCGTGGCCGCAAGCTGGTACGTTGCGATACGTTCAAGCGACCTCAAGGACAAACCGAAGGCGCTAACGCTCTTCGGCCGTCCGTGCGTGGCGTGGCGCGGCGCAACAGGACAGGCCGTGGTGATGGATCGCCATTGCTCGCACCTCGGCGCGAACCTGGCCGACGGGCAGGTCAAGGACGGCTGCATCCAGTGCCCGTTTCATCATTGGCAGTACGACGAGCAAGGCCAGTGCGTTCACATTCCCGGCCACAGTCAGACGGTACGCAGCCTGGAGCCAGTACCACGCTCGGTGCGCCAGCCGACGCTGGTCACCGCCGAACGATACGGCTACGTGTGGGTCTGGTACGGCTCCCCGGAGCCGCAGCATCCATTGCCCGACATCGCCGCCGCCGACGTCGACAACGATGATTTTATGCACCTGCATTTCGCGTTCGAAACGACGACGGCGGTCTTGCGCATCGTCGAGAACTTCTACGACGCGCAGCACGCGGCCCCGGTGCACGAGCTCCCGATCTCGGCCTTCGAACTCCGGCTGTTCGACGATTGGCGCCAATGGCCGGAGGTCGGGCCGCTGGCCCAGTCAGGCGCGTGGTTCGGCGCTGGGATCGACTTCACCGTGGACCGCTACTTCGGGCCCTTCGGCATGCTGGCGCGTGCGCTCGGTCTGAACATGTCGCAGATGAACCTGCACTTCGATGGCTACCCCGGCGGATGTGTCATGACCGTCTCTCTGGACGGAGACTTCAAATACAAGCTGCTCCAGTGTGTGACGCCGGTGAGCGACGACAAGAACATCATGCACATGCTTATTTCGATCAAAAAGGTGGGCGGCGCCCTGCGCCGCGCGACCGACTACATGCTGTTCGGACTGCAGACCAGACAGGCAGCGCAGTACGACGTCAAAATCTGGAACGGGATGAAGCCGGACGGCGGCGGCGCGTACAGCAAGTACGACAAGCTGGTGCTCAAGTACCGGGCGTTCTACCGGGGATGGGCCGACCGCGCGGTCAGCGAGCGGTGATGCGTGAGTTGGGGGTCTTGCCCGGATGGGGTTCGGAGACGTCGTTTCGCCGGGTGCTTACAAACCTGATGAGCGGCGTCACAGTTAGCACGGTGTGAGGGTTCCGGCCATTTTAAAGCCTGTGATTATATCAGCCTTTACCTTAGTCACTCCCCTCGCGCATTGAAACCTTGGGCGTAGTTGGCTATGTTACGGCCATGTCAATTAACAAGGAATGTTGCTCATCGTGAAGAGGTTGCCTGATAACCTGTACCACCTGTTCTATGGGGAACTTGTACCTGAACTGTATGACCGGATCGTCACACCATCCCGTGCATGGGATAAAATTTGTCGCCGCTATACATTCGATCATAAAAGCGCCATAGGTTTTAGTAACTTTGGTTCAGATATCAAGGAACGCGTTGCCTGGGACTCTTCCCCGGTTGATGAGCAAGGCTATTATGCCAAGTCGATAAAACACAACATCGAGCATGGTGACGTTGTTTATATCGACACCAAGTCACTATGGAACCCGTTAGACTTCGCGTTTTACATCAATCATCAGGGGTTTCTGGTATCAAATTCTGGCTACAGCGCCTTTAAGCTTGATGGCGCCAACCGAATTATTCACTATTACGAGCAAGCTGTCGCATCGCGTCGCGGACAAAGCCGCCCGCGAGCTACCGTTCGGCCTGTTCCACAGCAGCCTCAAACCGCTAAAAAAGCGCTCAATACGTTAAATAGCAAAGCAGTTGGACGGTTGCTAGCCGCAGGCGGGATATATAACCAGAATGTGGAGGGGTTTGCTGAAACAGCAAAACAGCTCGGTGGAGAGGCTGCGGATGGATTTAATCAGGTTGCAAACCCTCAGTCTATTGGCTCGCTGATCGCACTATCATCCATCGTGGCCGTGGCAAAGCTTCCAAGTGGTGGCGTAGCCAATGTCAAATCACTGGAAGAACTACAACAATTCTTGGGTACATATAAAGGCGAGCGTAAATTACTGGATAATATCGATGTTATTAAGATGAACTATGTTCGACGCTCCAGAGAGGAAGCAAAACTATTACGCAGAGAATTTGATGGAAAAGTAAGGAAAAACTTTCTTAAGTCTATTTCTGATAACCCTGAGGTTACCAGAAGGTTTAACTCTGATGATTTAGAGCTCATAGCCAAAGGAAGGGTTCCTGAGGACTGGTCAGTTCATCATAAACTTCCATTAGACGATAGCGGAACTAATGACTTCAATAAGTTAGCTCTTATTAATGAGCGGTATGAACACGCTGTATTTACAACTACACAATCTCGTATTACCAGAGGAATGTCCTCAGGGGAGCCGCGTGAAGTACTTTGGCCTGTACCTAAAGGCGTTATCTATCCGTGAGATTTAAAATGAAGAATATGAATGATATTGTCGAAGAAATTCAAAAACTTGCTGAGTTGTTAGAGTACCCCGTGTACCCTGGTGTTACAGCTAACCTACCGTATTATGATTTCGGTAGGAAAATTGGCTCTCAGCAACATGATTTTTGGGCACAATATGGTCAGTTTATCCGTCTAATGGATGGTTTTCAGATAGATGGCATTCGTATATACGGCCTGGAAAATCATGGGAAGTCCAAGTATAACCGACTCATCGAATACAATGATGAACTAACCTTGATATCCCAAAAAGCCCCTAATGCTTATGTTGAATCATATGATCATCTAATCGTTATTGGAAATAATGGAACAGATACTTTCGTATACGACGTCCGTACACAAAAATGGGATATGCGGGATCGTATTGCCATTGATGAATCCTACGAATCTCATGACACATTTGAAAGTTTTCTATCCTCAGTAGTGAAAACTATACAGGTGAATAATGCCTAAAAAAAATTATAGATAGACCCTCTTCCCCTATCTGTAACTCTAGATAATGGAATATTTATCAGGTATATGATTTCCTGATAGACCCAGTGATTTGGTCGGGATTTTTTCCAAAAAACTTATCCCTATTCGTAATTTTCTTGGACAAGTTGAGCGCTTTCACCGAACGATGTAATTGCCGCCGTAGTGCTTAACCCAGTTGGCAACGACGATTGCATGCTTGCTTGATGCCGCCAGAAACGACAGTTCCCAGCGATGCGCGAATAACAATATAACACAATAAAATCAACAACTTAAAAAAAGACCGAATACGATTCCTATATTCGGTCTAGGGAAATGGCTCTTGGGAGAGAGCCGTGCGCTAAAAGTTGGCATTTATTGCAGGGCTTGTTCAGCCATGCACTTTAAGCGTAGCCTACACGGCGGCTTTTGCCAGCCAGGCGCACGGCGGGTGATAGTTTCCACGTGGCATTAAATGCGTACAGAATTCACCCGATTGTTAACCTATTGATAAGCCAACGCGACGACTGGCCCTACTTGGCGCACAGCGTTTGCGCACGCGCGCGGAACGGCTCGACGCTCATCTTTTCCCCGGAGTGATTGGCGTCATCCAGCAGGATGGTCGCCAGCGGCTGCGCACGTTGCTGGCCGGCGGCCACCTGCGCCTGGGCAATATCATTAAGCGGATACTGCATCAGCGTGCTGTTGTTCAGCACAAACAGCGCGCCGTCTTTACGGCACTGCAGGGTGACTTCCTCTTTGGTGAATGCCCACTGCTTGCCGAACTCCAGTTTGGTGACGTTTTCCAGACCTTCCGCGGCCAGTGCGCCGCCTGCGCCCGCCAGCAGTGCGAGGGCTAATAATGCACGTTTCATGTAATGACCTTCAGTAGCTATTTGGTTCAATTTTCCCGTAATCCGGGGGGATACCGCAAGTCGCAATATCACGTTGGCGCATAGGTGGCGAACAGGCTGACCAGCAGCAGTACCGCCCCGCCCAGCGCCAGCTCACTCCAACAGGCTAAGATTACGCCGCGCTGGGCCAGATTCGGCACGCTGTGCAACGCCGGCACGATCGCATACCGGTTGGTCAGCGCCACGCCCACCATCAGCAGCACCAGCGCGCTTTTTATCAGCAGCAAACGCTGATACGGCGACGATATATCCAGCGGCCAGCCGCCGACGATCATCAGGCCGTTGAGAACGCCAGTGATCAGCACCACCGCCACCGCCAGATGTCCCCAGCGGGAAAAACGGATCAGCGTGGTTACCGCTTCCGCACGCCACTGGGGCAGATGCAGGTAGCGCAGGCAGACCAGCAGCGGCAGCAGGCTGCCAAACCAGTAACCGGCGGCCAGCAGATGCAGCGCATGGCTGAGGCGGTGCAGCGTGCCGAACAGGCCGCTGTGCATCGCCGCATGGCCGATAAAGGCCATGCTGATCAACAACAATCCGCCGAGCAGCGCGCTCGCCGCGGCGCGCAGGCGCAGCGGCAACCACAGTGCCGCCAACGAACAGAGCGACAGCGCCAAATGCCAGCGCCACACTTCACCAAAGGTGGTGCCGAGCACCGCCAGCCAGATATCCCACTGATAGGTATCCTGCCAACCGTCCCCCATCAGGCCGGCCTGTACGGCCAGCAGCGCTACGGCTGAGACGGCGGCCGCCAGCGTCGAACCAGCCAGCCAAGGGCGCAGATCGCGGGAAAGTAACGCAGAGAGCCGCTGCGGCGACAGTAAGGCGGTGAACAAACCAATGCCGAACATCAGCATCACCGCCGTAAAGTGCACGAAGCGACACAGGACAAACAGAGTCGCCAGGGTCATCGGTTATTTTACGGTAAAGCTGTATTGGCCTTTGGTTTTATGTCCGTCAACGGAAACCACGTGCCAGTCGACCTGATATTTCCCCGCCGGCAGCACTTCCGGAATCGGAATGCTGGCTTTGGCATTATCCTTGGCGTCCAGTTGCAGTTTGCCGATTTTGACCGCTTTATTATCCGGGCCGATCAGTTTGACTTTGCTGAAGCCCGGTTCAATACCTTCCGAGAAGCTGAGCGTCAACGCCTGCGGCGCCGGGCTGACGGTGGCATCCGCCGCAGGCGTTTGCAATTTAAGGTGAGCATGCGCTAAAACCTGCTGCGAAGACAAACCGACAAACAGCGCGAACAGCGTGGCGAGCAGACGAGATGAGGAGCGAATTTTACCGATCACAGTGGTATCCCTTAATACAAAGATGAGGACGGAATACCCGTCAGCCTTCGGGGTGCAGGCAGCCTGGCGCTCCTGCCAGCCGAATAATACGGGTACTCGCGGGTCACGACCACGCCAGAGCCATATATCCCCTACGACCCGCGTTGCGTGCGGCAACCCAATTCATTGAGGGGGAGTCAGCAGCCCCGACCCGGCATGATGGCAACGCCGTGGGAACAGGAACAAACCGTGCGTGACGCACGCAGAAAACCTCTTCCGAACAGCGTATTCTGTTAGATCATAACGATGAGTTATCATCAAGTCGAGCACATCACTGCCATTTTTCAAAATGGCAGCACGTTTCGCTGTATAACCGCAATAACGGCAGGCATAAAAAAACCGCGCCGGCATTATCTGCCAGGCGCGGCTGTTTCCGGGCTGAAAATTACAGCTGGCCGTTGCTGTCTTCGCCGCCGGCCGCGCCCATTTTCTTCAGATCCTTGTCGATAAAGAACAGCGCTTTGCCGCTGGTACCGACCAGCGCCAGCTTATCCAGTACGGATTTGAACAGTTTCTCTTCTTCATGCTGCTCGGCAACGTACCACTGCAGGAAGTTGAAGGTCGAGTAATCATGGGTGGTCATCGCCACATGCGCCAGTTCGTTGATCTGACGGGTAATCAGTTGCTCATGTTCGTAGGTCTGCTGGAACACATCGGCCAGCGACTCAAACTCTACCGGCGGCGCGGCAATACTGCCCAGCACTGGCAGCGCACCGGTATCGCTCAGGTAATCAAACAGACGCTGCATATGCTGCATTTCTTCCTGTGAGTGCTCTTTCAGGAAGGCTGCAGCGCCTTCAAAGCCTTTATCCGCACACCATGCGCTCATCTGCAAATACAGGTTCGCTGAATAAAACTCAAGGTTGAGTTGTTCATTCAACTGCTTTGTCATTTCTTGCGTCAGCATAGTTATTCCTTTCAATTTTGCAGGCCAATATTTTATATGTGCCGTATTATGCACTGCCAAAAACAAAATAAAAACAGTTGATTTACATCAAATGATGATTAATTTAAATATTCTTATTTATCATTTGGTTAAAATTAAAACCCGCCAGTGTTAATATTTATGATAATTATTTTCATCTTGCCTGAGATCTAAAGGCGAATCATTCTTATTTGAAATAACAACAATAGATATCACAAATAAAAATAATGACGACATTAGCTGCCCAGCTATATAAAAATAATTATCATTACCCCGTAAGGCGCTCGCAGCGTCACGCCGGGCTTGCCAAGCGCTGCGCGGTGCATTACCTTCTGCGCAGATAAATGCGGTATCAGTAAGGAGCATAGCGTGGGATACAATCTGGCAGAACTCTCGAAAGAAGAGATGGACAAGGTTAACGTGGATTTAGCCGCTTCCGGCGTGGCGTTCAAAGAGCGCTATAATATGCCGGTGATTCCTGAAGTGGTGGAGCGTGAACAGCCGGAATACCTGCGCGACTACTTCCGCGAACGCGTCATCCACTACCGGATGGCGTCGCACAAGTTCTCTCGCCTGCCTTACGAACCGAAAAGCAAATAACAACAGCGGCGGATGCGGCTCTCCGCATCCGCCGCGCGCTTACACCGTTTTACCGGCAAAACGATCGGTAGCCAGCATCAGCTGGTGCAGAATCCCCGGTTCATCAAACGAATGCCCTGCCCCTTCTACGATATGCAGTTCAGCTTCCGGCCATGCCTGCGCCAAATCCCAGGCGTTTTGCACCTGGCAGGCCATATCATAACGGCCATGTACAATCACCGCAGGGATATGGCGAATCAGCGGCACGTTGCGCAGTAGCTGATCGTCGCTCTGCAAGAAGCCCTGATGGGTGAAATAGTGATTTTCAATGCGGGCAAACGCCAACGCAAAGTCATCTTCACCAAACGCCGCCGACTCGGTACTTGGCAACAGCGTGACGGTTTCCCCTTCCCAGATGCTCCACAGTTTCGCCGCTTCCAGCTGTACTTCCAGATCTTCGCTGGTCAGTCGCCGGCGATAGGCGGCGATCACATCCTGACGCTCCTCGGCGGAAAGAATCGACAGCACGCGCTGCCATTTTTCCGGAAAGAAGCGTGAGGCGCCATCCTGGTAATACCAGGACAGTTCCTGTTTACGCAGCGTAAAGATGCCGCGCAGCACCAGCTCGCTGACGCACTGCGGGTGCGTTTGCGCATAGGCCAGCGCCAGCGTCGAGCCCCAGGAACCGCCGAAAACCAGCCACTGCTCCACGCCGGCCATTTCACGCAGCCGTTCGATGTCGTCGACCAAATGCCAGGTGGTATTGTTGTCCAAACTGGCGTGCGGCCGGGAGCGCCCACAGCCGCGCTGGTCGAACAGCAAGACTTTATAACGCTCCGGGTCAAACAGCTGCCGATGATAAGGGGCAATACCGCCCCCCGGCCCGCCGTGGATAAACACCGCCGGTTTCCCCTCCGGGTTACCGCTTAATTCCCAGTAGATCCGATGACCGTCCCCGGTATCCAACCAGCCACTGTCATACGCTGCTAACGGCGGATATAACCCGCGTAATTGTTCCATTGCGCTTTCCGTCTCTCTGTGAATGATGCTTTCATCAAAGCCCATGCATGCCATCAGGTCAACGGCAAAACCTGAAAACTCCGACAGATAACGGGCAGTTCACGTTCGTTTGCTTAAAATGAATACGACCGGCTATTGCATTGCTTATCATTACGTCACCTTTCGGCGTTTTTCTCACCAGCGGCCAGCGCCTCTACGGCAACGAACGTTTGGCGACAAACTCAACAACCGTTATGCTGGGAGGAAAAAGAGGAAAGCATGACATGACGTTACGCATTATTGACACTGAAACCTGCGGCCTGGACGGCGGCATTGTTGAAGTCGCCTCCATCGATCTGATCGACGGTCAACTGGCCAATCCGATGAGTGATTTGGTATGCCCGGACCGCCCCATCAGCATTGATGCGATGGCCATCCATCATATTACGGAGGCGATGGTCGAGGATAAACCCCGTATCGCCGTCGCCATTAGCCGCTATCTCGGCAGTGATTACTACGTGGCGCATAATGCCGCCTTCGATCGCGGCGTGCTGCCGGAGATGCGGGGCCGCTGGATCTGCACCCTCAAACTGGCGCGCATGCTGTATCCGGATATCAAGTACGGCAACCAGTATCTGCGCTATGCGCTGAATCTCGACGTGCAGCTGCCGCAGGACAATACGCTGTATCCGCACCGGGCACTGTATGACTGCTACGTCACCGCCGCCCTGCTGCAGCGTATTATCAAGGACTCATCCTGGAGCGCCGAAGAGATGGCCGATATCACCGAGCGGCCCTCGCTGATAAAAACGTTTAAGTTCGGCAAATATCGCGGCCGGCTGATTGAGCAGATCGCCCAGGAAGATCCGGGCTATTTACAGTGGATGCTGAAAAATCTCACCGATCTCAACCCGGATATGAAACACACGCTGAAGTACTATCTGATTGGCTGACAGAACGGGCGGCAGCGCGGCCGCCCGTTCTGCTTTACTCGGCCAGCGACAGAATAAAGGCGTATTCCAGCGCGATATCCTCATAGGCTTTGAAACGGCCGGATTTACCGCCGTGGCCGGAATCCATATCGGTATACAGCAGCAGCTGACGGTCATCGGTTTTCAACTCACGCAGCTTCGCCACCCACTTGGCCGGTTCCCAATACTGCACCTGCGAATCATGCAGGCCGGTAGTCACCAGCAGGTGCGGATACGCCTGCGCCTGTACCCGATCGTAAGGGCTGTACTGTTTGATGTAATCGTAATACGGCTTCTCATTCGGGTTGCCCCACTCATCGTATTCGCCGGTGGTCAGCGGAATGGACTCATCCAGCATGGTGGTCACCACGTCGACGAACGGCACCTGTGCCACCACGCCGTGGAACAGCGCCGGCTGCTGGTTGATCACCGCCCCCATCAGTAAACCGCCGGCGCTGCCGCCCATGGCGTACACCTGCCCGGCGGCGCCGTAGCCCTGCTCAACCAGCGCTTCGGTGACATCAATAAAGTCGTTAAAGGTATTTTGCTTGTTGAACAGTTTGCCATCTTCATACCACAACTGCCCCAATTCGCCGCCGCCGCGAATATGCGCCAGCGCGAATACAAAGCCGCGGTCCAGCAGGCTCAGGCGGCTGCCGCTGAAGGCCGGATCCATACTGCTGCCGTATGAGCCATAACCGTACACCAACAGCGGATTGCCGCCCTGATTAAAACGGTCCGCCCGGTACACCAGCGAAACCGGCACTTCAACGCCGTCGCGCGCCTTCACCCACACCCGCTCGCTGCGGTAATTTTCCGGCGTAAAGTTATTCACCTCTTGCTGTTTGAGCAGTTTGCGCTCACCGCTGTCGAGGTTCAGTTCATACAGGCTGGCCGGGGTGGTCATGGAGGAGTAGCCATAGCGCAGCAGCGCGGTTTCCGGCTCCGGGTTGTAGTCCAGCCAGGTGACATAGGTCGGATCGTCGAAGGCGATACGCTGCTCTTCACCGCTGCACCAGTGGATTTGCCGCAGTTGCGTCAGGCCGGCGCTGCGCTCTTCCACCACCAGCCAGTCGCGGAACAACTCAAAGCCTTCCAGCATCACGTCATCGCGCGCGGCAATCAGCGTCTGCCACTGCGCTTCGTCCGCAACGTCGCTCTGGTACAGGCCGAAATTTTTACCGTCTTTGTTCGAGCGGATATAGAACGTCTGCCGATAGTGATCGATGGCATATTCATGATCTTTGCGGCGCGGCACGAAAATCTGCGGCGTCGCATCGGGCCGATCGGCGTCCAGCAGCAGGATTTCCGAGGTGGTGGTGCTGCTGAGGTGGATCAGGATATAGCGCTCTGAGGTGGTTTTTTCCAGCCCGACGTAAAAGGTATCGTCGGTTTCTTCATATACCAACCGATCGTTGGCCGGGTCCGTCCCCACGATGTGATGGTAGACCTGATACGGCAGCAGCGTCTGCGGATGTTTGCGCACGTAATACACGCTGGCGGAATCATTGGTCCATTCGAAGTTGCCGGAGGTGTTTTCCAGCACTTCTTCCGCCCAGGCGTCATTCTGAAGATGCTTAAAGCGGATGTCATATTGGCGGCGCGACAGGAAGTCTTCCGCCACTGCCATCATGCGGTTGTCCGGGCTGATGTCCAGACCGCCCAGGGTATAAAACTCGCGCCCCTGCGCCCGCTGGTTACCGTCCAGCAGCGTCTGCCAGGCATCGCTTTCCGCCGCCGGCTGGCGTACATAGAGCGCATATTCATTGCCGGGTTCATAGCGCGTCTGGTAGCGGTAGCCGTTGCGTACATAAGGCGCCGAGTGCTCCTGCTGCGGAATTCGCGCCACCATCTCTTGATACAACGCTTCACGCAGCGGCTGCTGCGGCTGCAGCATCGCGTCGGTGTAGGCATTTTCCGCCTGCAGATATGCCAGCACCTGCGGATCGCTGCGCTCGTCATCGCGCAGCCAGTAGTAGTCATCAACGCGGGTATCGCCGTGCAGCGTCATCGGATACGGGCGTTTTTCCGCCTTCGGAGGGGTCATCATTACCAAATCATCCACTTACGTCTATTGATGGGCGTAAGGGTGGCATGATTGCCCCTGCCTTAACAAGTAGGCGCCGCAGCTTTTATCCTGCGGCGCCGCATTGCATTACGCCAACTCACGCTTTTTCTGATTCACATCGCCCTCGATGCCCTGTTTCACATCGTCGGGAATTTTCAGCGAGCGCGCCAGCGCGTCAAGATAGCCGCGCTCCATAAAGTGATCGACATCGATCACCATACAGCTGAGGTAATACACTTCCAACGCTTCCTCTTCGTTCTTTACGCCGAGCGCCAGCGCATCGGGATTGAGCGGCTGTTCTATCGCCTGCTGCACCCAGGCCTGCGCTTCGTCGCCAATCTGCAGCTGCGTCAGGCTGTCGTCAATGGCACGACGCTCGTCATCATCAATATGACCGTCGCTTTTCGCCGCAAACACCAGCGCCTGCACCAGCCGCTTGGCGCGTAGATCGACCGGCGTCGACTGCATGCCGAACTGCGGCTCATCCTGATGGGTATCTTTCACCCGTGATTTGTATTTGTTCCACAGCACCGCGCCTGCCGCGGCGCTGCCGCCGATAATCAGTGCGTTTTTACCGAATTTACCGACCAGCTTGCGCGAGGATTTATTCGCCAGTAATACGCCAACCAATCCGCCCAGCGCGCCGGGCGCCAACAATTTGCCGATGCCTTCTGTACTGCTGTTCGCGCCTTTTTTTTGCCCCAACAGCGATTGAATCTGCTGCATCCAACTGTTTTTCATTGCATCCCCTCGCATGGATAGTAAAGCGAACGGGCACCTGTGCCGGAACGCTGCTAAAACTCCAGATTAGGGGATTTTTTGTCAATTAACGTATGGCGGGGAAAATTTGTGTGAGGCATTAGGCAAGTTGACAGGAAAGATTCGCCAATCAGGGCGCCTGCGTCGCGCCCTAGCGCAGGAGTTACTGCGGTTCGCTGTAAGCGATATCGCCGGTCTTGCAGTTAAGCGTGACGCGATAGGTTTTATCCGCCTTGCTGCCGCGCACCGTTAGCGGCACCTGCCAGAGGTCGTCCTCACCGCTGACCGCATCCGGGCTGACCCAGGCGACCGGCGTTGCGGTACCGAGCAGTTTTTTATCCGATGCCCAACGCGTGATGCGGTTTTGCAGGAAATCGCGCTTTACCTGTGCGGCGACGTCCGCCGCCTGCAGCCCGACGCACAGACCAACCTTCGCCGTCCGCTGCTCATGCTGCTGCGCCTGAGCACTGCCGGTAAAACCCAAAATAACCGCCAGCACGGTGGCCAGCCCCAATCCTGTTGCTCTCATATACCCTCCAGTTGTCATTACACTACCCGGAGAGCGCTGACTGGCATCAGGCCTGGCAGGCGATCAACATTTACGAAACACGATCGCAAACAGTTCATCCACCCCCGGATAGATCTCCTTGATAACCTGCCTCAGCGCATCGAGCGACATGTTTTCCTGCCTGGCGTGCTGTTCGGTCAACGCGTCCAGACGAACCGGCGTCACTGACAACACCTCGATAAAACAGAAAAACGCTCCGTCTTCGTGGCGACTGACGCGTAATACGTCGCCGGGCTGGAAATGCGATTCGCTGGCATCACGCAGGGTGATGGTTTTACGTTCGGCTAAAATATCCTGCTCGAAACGGCTGAAGAACGTGATTTCACCGCCCATCTTAGATCCTTTTTCATCACAATGCTGCAACATAGTGATTAAGCAGCCTGTTTTTCCGACGCGCTTCCCGCTTTTGTCGCCGCCTTCTTGTCACTCTTCGGTTTTGCCGCCTTAGCGTCCGCCTGCTGTGGCGCACCGCCGCGCAGAATGTGCGTCAGCATCTCTTTATGTTCCGCCAGGAAGAAGCTCAGCGTGTCACGCTGCTCTTCATCCAGCCCCAGCGGCGCCTGCTGCAGCCATTCACCGAGATTATCGGCCAGATCGAGCATTTTGTCGTAAGCGTCGGCTTCCTTTTTGCTGGCGAACGTCATTTTTTCCTCACCGTTTCTGACCACTACGTATTTAACTTCAACCGCCATGCGTATTCCCCAAAAGATTTAAATACTGTATATAAATACAGTATAAGTAATACCACGCGGAGGCACAAGCGGCCTCCGCGGTTAATTATTTCAGCAGGCGCGCCTTGCAGTTTTTCCCTTTGATTTTACCTTCACGCAGGCGCTGCAGCGCTTTACGGGCGCTGTTCTTGCGGATGGCCACATAAGCATGCATCGGGAACATATCAATTTTTCCGACCTCCGCCGCAGTCAGCCCCGCTTCGCCGGTCAGCGCTCCCAGAATATCGCCGGGACGAATTTTCGCCTTGCGGCCGCCGTCGATGCACAGCGTGGCCATCTCTGCTTCCAGCGGCGCGTTGCTCGCCCCGCTCAGTTCGCTTACCCGCGCCCACTTCAGATCTAGTTGCAGATACTCTTCCAACGCATGCGCCCGCGCCATTTCCTGCGGCGTACACAGCGTGATCGCCAGGCCGCTCATGCCGGCGCGGCCGGTACGGCCAACGCGGTGCACGTGCACTTCCGGGTCGAAAGCCATTTCGTAGTTCACCACCAGCTCAAGATCTTTGATATCCAGCCCGCGCGCGGCGACATCGGTCGCCACCAATACGCGGCAGCTGCGGTTGGCAAAACGCACCAGAACCTGATCGCGGTCGCGCTGTTCCAGGTCGCCATGCAGCGCCAAGGCGCTGATATCACGTGCTTCCAGCGCATCGCACACGCTCTGACAGTCGCGCTTGGTGTTGCAGAACACCACGCAGGAAGCCGGCTGATAATGCCGGATGGCGGCCAGCAGCAGCGCCGGACGCTGGTCGCGCGTCGTCTCATAGAAGCGCTGTTCGATGGTAAGCGGCGCATCATCGTCGTCCACTTCCACGCTGAGCGGCGTACGCTGTACGCGGGCGCTGATACGCTCAATACCGTCAGGATAGGTGGCGGAAAACAGCAGCGTCTGGCGCTGCGGCGGCGTATAGGCAATCACATCGTCGATATCGTCGGCGAACCCCATATCCAGCATGCGGTCGGCCTCGTCCAGCACCAGCACGTTCAGCGCGTCCAACTGCAGCGTTTTTTTACGCAGGTGCTCCTGCACCCGCCCTGGCGTTCCCACCACGATATGCGGCGCATGCACCAGCGAATCCAGCTGCGGCCCCATCGGCTGGCCACCGCACAGCGTCAGGATTTTAATATTCTGGGTAAAGCGCGCCAGACGGCGCAGCTCTTTGCTGACCTGATCGGCCAGTTCGCGCGTCGGGCACAGCACCAGCGCCTGCGTCGCCACCTGCCCGACATTGATTTTATCCAGCAGGCCAATGCCGAACGCCGCCGTTTTACCGCTGCCGGTTTTTGCTCTGGCGCGTACGTCCTGCCCTTGCAAAATTGCGGGCAGCGCCGCGGCCTGCACTGGCGTCATGGCGGCATACCCCAGTTCGTTGAGGTTGGCCAACTGTGCGGCTGGCAGCGACAGGGAAGAAAAGGAAACTGTGCTCACGGCGATAAACTCTTTATAGGCGGATGAAAAGGCGGCGCTGCCGGTCGGCAGCTTATCAGGGGCAGATGATAACAGAGAAGGCCCGGCGCCGTCATAATACCTGGCGGCCGTTCCCGGCGACTGCGCATAAAAAAACCCGCCTTAAGCGGGTTTTTTTGGCAGCGATGTCGCTAATTAGATAGCAACAACATCGGCTGCAGCCGGGCCACGTTGGCTGTCCTGGATGGAGAACTCAACCTGCTGGCCTTCAGCCAGAGTCTTGAAGCCATCGCTAACGATTGCGGAAAAATGAACGAAAACGTCCTTAGAACCGTCGGCTGGAGTGATAAAGCCGAAGCCTTTGCTTTCGTTAAACCATTTTACGTGACCAGTGATCTTAGCCATTTGACTTTCCTTTACTTGATAAACCTGCCTTTACGGCACTTACGGCGCGAAGGCCCTGCGTTATGTAGGTCTTCTTTCACCGCTGATTATTAACGCATAATCATGCCTACAGGGCAAATTTTTTCGTTTCTTCCGCCTATACGGTCTGTCGGCCGGCGGGCGCACCGGCTGGCAACACAATCGTTTTCGTATATACTGCGCGCTGATTTACATTGGCTTCATTTTCACATCAGGTACGAAATTATGCTAACTATTGGAACCGCCCTGCGCCCTTCCGCCACCCGAGTGATGCTGCTCGGATCCGGCGAATTGGGGAAAGAAGTGGCTATCGAATGCCAGCGTCTGGGGCTGGAGACGATCGCCGTTGACCGCTACGCCGACGCACCGGCAATGCACGTGGCGCACCGCAGCCATGTGATCAATATGCTGGATGGCGAAGCGCTGAAGAGCGTTATCGAACAGGAGCGCCCTGACTATATCGTGCCGGAGGTTGAAGCCATCGCCACCGCAATGCTGGTGCAGCTGGAACAACAAGGCCACCGGGTCGTCCCCTGCGCCGAAGCCACCCGCCTTACCATGAACCGCGAAGGCATTCGCCGTCTGGCTGCGGAAACGCTCGGGCTGCCCACCTCCACCTACCGCTTTGCCGATGATGAAGAGAGCTGCCGACAGGCAATCGCACATATCGGCTACCCTTGCATTATCAAACCGGTGATGAGTTCCTCCGGCAAGGGCCAGAGCCTGCTGCGCGATCCTTCCCAACTGAGCGCCGCCTGGGACTATGCCCAGCGGGGCGGCCGCGCCGGCGGCGGCCGGGTGATAATCGAAGGGCTGGTCAAATTCGATTTTGAAATTACCCTGCTGACTATCCGCGCCGTCGACGGCGTGCATTTCTGCGCGCCTATCGGCCATCGTCAGGAAGATGGCGACTACCGTGAATCCTGGCAGCCACAGCAGATGTCTGCCCTGGCGCTGGAGCGTGCGCAACAGATTGCCGCCCAGGTCGTTACAGCGCTCGGCGGTTACGGCCTGTTCGGCGTAGAGCTGTTCGTCTGCGGTGACAACGTCATTTTCAGCGAGGTTTCGCCGCGTCCGCACGACACCGGCATGGTCACGCTGATTTCGCAGGACGTCTCACAGTTTGCGCTGCACGTGCGCGCCTTTCTCGGTCTGCCAATCGGCGCCATCCGCCAGTTCGGCCCGGCGGCATCCGCCGTGATTTTACCGACGCTCGACAGCGGCGATCTGCGCTTTAGCGGACTGGATAAGGCGTTGGACGGCACCAATCAGCTGCGGCTGTTCGGTAAACCGGAGATTGCCGGACGGCGTCGTTTAGGCGTCGCGCTGGCCTGCGGCGACAGCACCGAGCAGGCAGTGGAGCGCGCCAAACAGGCGGCTGCAGCGGTTGTGGTGCAAGGTTAAACTGATGCGGGCGTAGCAGGACGCTGCGCCCGGAAATGATATCAATAATCGTCGTCGTCTTCGTGTTGCGGGTCAGCATCCTGACGGGGCGTATCCTGCCCATCGGGCGCGCTATCATCGGCCTCGTCTTCCTCATCAAACAGCACGGCAACCCGTTCTCCCTGATGCTTTTCACGAATTTCCTGTGCAACGCGGGCGATAGCTTCGCCGCTGCTCATGCCCTGCTCCATCAGCTGATGGATGCGCTCTGCGGCTTCCTGCTGTTCCTGGTGGTTCAGCGACGGCATTCCAAGCATGTTCTTATCTCCGGCAAATTTGGAGAGGGATTATACCGCGCGCCGCCGCCGCCGCAAGCTTAGGGTCGCGCGGCCTGTGAATAGCCGACATCCTCGCTTCGCCACCGCTTCAGACGATGGCGCCACAGCAGCACATGCCAGCCCTGTTTAATTCCGCGCGCATTGGCCGCCATCACTACGTCCATACCACGCTGATAGAACTCACGTACGATTTGCTGCTGCGCTGCCGGTTCCGGCTCGCGGCGAACGCTGTGGCAAATTCCCAGCGCCTCGCGGGTAATCTGCCAGTGAAACGCCGGGCGGATGGCAATGCGATCGGCGTAGCGTTGATTCAACGCCACCAGCATATCGATGATCTTCATATAATGACGCTGATAGTCGACGTTCGCCGCGCCGGTGCGGCGGCGGTTACTGATCGACTGGCCATGTACGCGCTGGCGATACAGCGGCGTGCTGAGATATTTCACCCGCCTGGCGTTAAACATCACCTCGGTAGTCCACGGAATATCCTGATGGTGTAAACCCGGTTCAAAATAGAGCCGGTGTTGTTTAATAAAATCAAGCCGATAAATCGCCAGCCATACCACGTGAATAAACTTCCGCGAATTTAATGCGCGTTCAAACCACCGAACCCCGCTAATAACGTCGGTGGATGCCAAACGCTGCGGCGGAATAATCGGCAGCAGCTCACCATTGTGCTCGAAATAACGCTCGCCGTTGCACTGCATCACATCCAGCTGATGTTTTTCCGCCTGCTCGATTAATGTTGCGTACATCTCCGGCGACAATACATCATCGGCATCAGGGAACGCGACATATTTACCACGCGCCACCGCCAGGCCGCGATTGCGCGCCACTGAAACGCCGGCATTATTCTGATCGATGACCTGAATATGTTCATAACGTGCGGCATAGTCGTGTGCTATTTCCGCGGAACCATCGGTAGCGCCGTCATTGACGATAATAATTTCCAGACGTTGTTCCTGCTGCGCCAATAAAGACTCAAGGAATGGCACCAGTAATTCGCCCACATTATGCATCGGGACGATAACGCTCAGCATTAACGACATAAATTTGCTCTATTACTTATTATCAGGTGGAAAGTTAACCTGTTTAATGTCACATCGCCCAACACCGCATGATTATCGCTGGCTGGAAAGTCTGGTATCGCCCAGAGCAATGTAAACACCGTGTAAATATTCGTGAATCTTTGCATATTTAAATTTCGTTTAAGGAGCAAAAAATGCTTCGCCGGCTATCCTTTGCCCTGCGCGTCAAACATGCGCACGATGCGCTAATGTGGCAAACTAACGCCCCAACACCGACGTTCCCGTTAGCCAGGTTTATAACAATTCATGACTGCTACCGCTCCGCACCTTAAATCCTTGCCTTATACCCGCGACATGCTGCTGCAGCTGTTTTCCCCGTTGTCCGCACAGCCGTGGGCCATGCTGCTGCATTCCGGCTTTGCCGAGCACTCCCATAACCGGTTTGATATTTTGGTGGCCGATCCCTGCGTTACGCTGACCACCCGCGGCGCGGCAACGGACATCCGCCATGGCGACGACTGCCTGAGTTCGACGGACGATCCTTTTACTCTGCTGCAACAGCAGCTATCAGCGCTGCCTTTCACCCCGCCGGCCGACGACAACCTGCCGTTTCAGGGGGGGGCGCTGGGGCTGTTCGGTTACGATCTGGGACGGCGGGTAGAAACGCTGCCGACGCTGGCCCGAGCGGAACTGACGCTGCCGGATATGGCCGTCGGCATTTATGACTGGGCGCTGATCGCCGACCACCAGCAACAGCGGCTCACCCTGCTGAGCTACGGCGATATTGAACAACGCTGGCAGTGGCTAAACAGCCAACGGCCGGTGCCGGCGGCGACGTTCCAGCTCACCGGCAGTTGGCAGGCGAATATGACGCGGGCGCAGTACGGCGAGAAATTTCAGCGCATTCAGCATTACCTGCGCAGCGGCGACTGCTATCAAATCAATTTGGCCCAGCGCTTCTCCGCGCCTTATCAGGGCGACGAATGGCAGGCTTTTCTGCGGCTAAACGACAGCAACCGCGCGCCGTTTTCCGCCTTTTTACGTCTGCCGCACAATGCGGTGATCAGCATTTCGCCGGAGCGCTTTTTATGGCTGGAGCGCCAGCAGGTACAAACCCGGCCGATTAAAGGCACGCTGCCGCGACTGGCCGACCCGCAACAGGACGCGGCTCAGGCGCAGCGGCTGGCCGAGTCGCCGAAGGACCGCGCCGAAAACCTGATGATCGTCGATCTGCTGCGCAATGATATCGGCCGCGTCGCGCAGCCCGGCAGCGTGCGCGTTCCCGAACTGTTCGTCGTCGAACCCTTCCCAGCCGTGCACCACCTGGTCAGCACCATTACCGCCCGCCTGCCGGCCGCTACGCCGGCGAGCGAACTGCTGCGCGCCTGCTTTCCCGGCGGCTCCATTACCGGCGCGCCCAAGGTGCGGGCAATGGAAATTATTGAAGAGCTGGAACCACAGCGGCGCAACGCCTACTGCGGCAGCATCGGCTATATCAGCGCCTGCGGCACCATGGACACCAATATCGCCATCCGCACGCTGATGACTGAAAACGGTCACATTCACTGCGCCGCCGGCGGCGGCATCGTGGCCGACAGCCAGGAACAGGCGGAATATCAGGAAACTTTTGATAAAGTAGGCAGAATCTTACCGCTGCTGGGGGAGTTTAACCCTTCGTGAACCCACCGACCTATCCCGATTCGCTGGCCGCCTTTATCAGCCGTTTTCAGCTACAGCTGCCGCAGGCGGTACAAACGCCGCACGGCGTACGCGCCGCCGCCGTGCTGGTGCCGATAGTATGCCGTGAGGAGCCTACGCTGCTGCTGACCCGACGCGCCGATACGCTGCGCAAACATGCCGGACAGGTGGCGTTCCCCGGCGGCAAGGCCGATCTGCAAGACGCCTCACTGATTGCCACCGCGCTGCGTGAAGCCGAGGAAGAAGTCGCCATTCCGCCTGCCGCGGTGCAGGTGCTTGGCCAGATGGCGCCGCTCGACAGCAGCAGCGGTTTTCGCGTGACGCCGATCGTCGGTCTGGTGCCGGCCGATATCCGCTTTCACGCCAATGAGGGCGAAGTGGCGGACGTGTTCGAAATGCCGCTGCACGAAGCCCTGACGCTGTCACGCTATTACCCGCTGGATATTCACCGCAACGGCTACCGCCACCGGGTGTATCTGTCCTGGTATCAGCGCCGCTTCGTCTGGGGGCTGACCGCCGCCATCATCCGTCGTCTGGCGCAGCAGGTCAGCCTGTAACCCCGCCTTTAAGTGATCTCCGTCACATCCCGCTCACGGACTATTCCGGGTTTCGGCACGAAAGCGATCGCCATCACTTCATCGGCCTGCCAATTCAACTATCTTGCAGGCCATTGAGGTTTTAAAAAAACTGTAAACCCTCTCTTAAACATTACGATATGCCTGTAAAATACGCTCAATCGGTATAAACCTCTAAGCAAATAGGGTTATGCCGACCGCGTGCGGTTAAGGAACGCCGGCGCGATGGCCCGAGAGACGCTCGGTACGACGCTGCTTACGGCAGGCGCCATGCCCGTAGCCATCACCCATTTTGTGACGCCACGGATTATTTAATTTCATGCGAAAAAGAGCGCCAAACCCGTAAGGCCTCTTTACAATATCGCTGTTCCCTGCGCGGTTTTTAACCGCTGCAGCCATAACAATATGCCTCTTTAAGGAGTTCTAGCGTGATTAGCGTTTTCGACATGTTTAAGATCGGCATCGGCCCGTCCAGCTCTCACACGGTTGGACCGATGAAAGCCGGCAAACAGTTTGTCGACGATCTGGTAAATAAAGGCCTGATGCCTTCTATCACGCGTGTTGCCGTTGATGTTTACGGCTCACTCTCATTGACCGGTAAAGGTCACCACACCGATATCGCCATTATTCTCGGCCTGGCCGGCAACCTGCCGGACAGCGTGGATATTGACGGTATTCCGGGTTTTATTCGCGATGTCGAACAGCGTCAGCGCCTGATGCTGGCAGGCGGCCTGCACGAAGTTGACTTCCCGCGCGACGGCGGCATGGTGTTCCGCAGCGACAACCTGCCGCTGCATGAAAACGGCATGTGCATCCACGCCTTCGCCGGCGATAAAGAAGTCTACAGCAACACCTATTATTCCATCGGCGGCGGTTTTATCGTCGACGAAGCGCATTTTGGCAAAGCCGACGTCAGCGAAGTCACAGTGCCCTATCCTTTCCATTCGGCGCGTGAAATGCTCGAGCACTGCCATAATACCGGCCTGTCGCTGTCCGGCATGGTGATGCAAAACGAGCTGGCGCTGCATAGCAAGCAGGATATTGAAGCCTACTTCGGCAACGTCTGGCAAACCATGCGCGCCTGTATCGACCGTGGTCTGAATACCGAAGGCGTGCTGCCCGGCCCGCTGCGCGTACCGCGCCGCGCCTCGGCGCTGCGCCGCATGCTGGTCGCCTCCGACAAACTGTCCAACGATCCGATGAACGTCATCGACTGGGTCAACATGTTCGCCCTGGCGGTCAATGAGGAAAACGCCGCCGGTGGCCGCGTGGTTACCGCACCGACCAACGGCGCCTGCGGCATCGTGCCGGCGGTGCTGGCCTATTACGACCACTTTATTGAGTCGGTCAGCCCGGATATCTATATCCGCTACTTTATGGCCGCCGGCGCTATCGGCGCGCTGTATAAGATGAACGCCTCCATTTCCGGTGCGGAAGTCGGCTGTCAGGGCGAAGTCGGCGTCGCCTGCTCCATGGCCGCCGCCGGCCTGGCCGAACTGCTGGGCGGCAGCCCGGAACAGGTGTGCGTCGCGGCGGAAATCGGCATGGAACACAACCTGGGGCTGACCTGCGATCCGGTGGCCGGGCAGGTACAGGTGCCATGCATTGAACGCAACGCCATCGCCTCGGTTAAAGCGATCAACTCGGCGCGAATGGCGCTGCGCCGCACCAGCGAGCCGCGCGTATCGCTGGATAAGGTGATCGAGACGATGTACGAAACCGGTAAAGATATGAACGCCAAATATCGCGAGACCTCGCGCGGCGGCCTGGCAATCAAAGTCCAGTGTGACTAAACCATAATAAGACCCCGCCAATCGGCGGGGTTTTTGTTTGTTTTTTCAGCCAATTAAAAACAATGAGTGACAACGTCACTCCATCATTCCTGACATGCTGTGCCTCTATCTCCGGTTTAACCCGCGTTTTATCCCTTTGTTCACGCCAACTGAAATAAATTATTACGCTATCATTTCCTCCTCTACCATCACGGCTAAAATTAGCCGAGAATCAGAAGGTAGGAGCAAGTCCGATGCTGTACATTGGATGACTTAGCGCAACAAGGATTCAACGTCGATGTTAATGACCCAATTTGCTGTCAACAAGTACCGCCATTATCGCTGGTTGCTCGCCGGCGCGGTTGGGTTGGCTATCCTGTTAATCTCATTATACATTCGCTACTATCAGGAAGTTAAAACCATCGAACGCAGCCAACAGCGGCTGGCGGCGCACACCATTACCAAAATAGAACGCCTTTTGCAGCCGGCCAGCGAGCAGGCCCGGCACACGATGGCGCTGGTCGGCCGCCCCTGCAGCACACTGACCGCGACGCTGCGTTATCGCGCGGCGCAGAACCAGGCGCTGCGCTCCGTGCTGTTGGTCAAAGATAACGACATTTATTGTTCCAGCCTGTTCGGCCAACGTCAGTATCAGCTCGACGCCCTCTTGCCACAACTGCGCCCGACCGCCGAGACGCAGTTGGTGCTGCGTCCGTCGCTGTCGGTGACCAAAGGCCTGCCGACGCTTGTCATGTGGACGCCGCAGGCTCAGGACGTCCACAGCGGCATTCTGCACGTGTTCAATATCGACCTGCTGTCGGATTTTTTGCTGGAGCCGCAACAGCCCTACGGCCAGCGTATCGTGCTTAACGTCGGCGCACAGAGTCTGGAGTATGCCAAACGAGAAATCATCGACAGCAACACCCTACGCGGTAACCTGCGCTATACCTCAGCCTCCGGACTGTATCCCTTCACCATCTCGCTGTTCGGTCCCTCAACCCAGCGAATGGCGCTCGACGCGCTGCCCGCCCATATACCGCTGGCATTGCTGATCAGCCTGCTGGCTGCCTATGTGGTCTATCTGATTACCGCCAATCGCATGAGCCTGTCTTACCATATCAGTCATGCCATCAACCGCCGCGAGTTCCAGGTTTACTGCCAGCCAATCATTAACGGCGCCAGTGGTCGCTGTCTCGGCATAGAAATTCTGTTGCGTTGGAACAGCAAACGACAAGGCTGGATCTCGCCGGACGTGTTTATCCCGCTGGCCGAGCAGCACGGGTTAATCACCCCCCTGACCCGCTTTCTGATGACCACGGTGGTGGAAAATCTGGCGCTGTTCCCGCCACGCCCTTCGTTTTATATCAGCATCAACGTCGCCGCCGAGCACTTCAACGCGCAGACGATCCTCGCCGATATCCGCCGCATCTGGCTGCCGGCCAACCCCATGCCGTCGCTGATGCTGGAGCTGACCGAACGCACCGCGCTGTCGGAGATTCAATACGAACATATTCGCGCGCTGAAAGAGCTGGGCGTCATGCTGGCGATTGATGATTTCGGCACCGGCCACAGTTCGCTCAGCTATCTGAAAAAGCTGAGTCCGGACGTATTGAAAATCGACCGCGCCTTTACCGCCGCGATCGGCACCGATGCCATCAACGCCACCGTCACCGATACCATCATCACGCTTGCCCACCGGCTGAAGTTAAAACTGGTGGCCGAAGGGGTGGAAACGGCCGAACAGGCCGACTACCTGTGCCTGCGTCAGGTCTATGCGCTGCAGGGCTATTACTTTGCCAAGCCGATGCCGATTCAGGAGTTCCCGCAGTGGCTGCAGCACTATGAAACGCACCAGCGTGCAGCGTCGGAAGTCCCCCACGCGGGGGGAGAAATGAAACCGGAGGCCTGAGCCTCCGGTGGGTGATTACTCGATTACTCGGGGTCTGCCTGTTCCGGCATTCCCTGACTGATCCTCACCAGTTCAATGCGGTATTCGGACGCCGCCAGGATTTCAAAGCGTAAACCGTTCTGTTCCAGCACTTCGCCCACCGCCGGCATCTGGCCGTAATGCGACAGCAGGAAACCGGCCAGCGACGCATAATCCTCCGTCGGGCTCACCAGATCCTGACAGTTCAGCGCCTGCTCCAGAGAATGCAGATCCGCACCGCCCTGCACCAGCCAGCTGTCGCCGTCGGCAACGATATCCGGCGTTTCATCCTCATCCGGGAATTCGCCGGCGATCGCCTCCAGCACATCCAGCGGCGTTACCAGCCCCTGCACCACGCCAAACTCGTTGGTGACCACCACCAGACGACCCTTGGCACGGCGCAGTACCGCCAGCAGGTTAATCACGTCCATGGTTTCCGGCACCACGATCGGCGGCGTACGTGCGGCAAACTCGGCGATATCCTCGCCCTGTTCCAACGCCACCAGCAGATCTTTGGCGCGCACCACGCCGATAACTTCATCCAGCTCATCACGGCACACCGGGAACAGGCTGTGCGGCGTATCCAGCAATTGCGCCCGCACTTCGTCGCGTGAGCGATCGCAATCGACCCACGAGATCTCAGTACGCGGCGTCATCACGCTGCGCAGCGAGCGCGAGGCCAGCGTCAGTACGCCGCTGATCATGTAGCGCTCTTCTTCCGCGAAGGCTTCATCCGCCGGTAGCAGTACGTCTTCCGTCGCCTGCTGCTGAGCACGCTGCTGCCCCATCAAACGCATAATGGCCTCTGCCGTACGCTCACGCATCGGCCGACGTTCCTGATGCTTGATAAAGTTGCGACGCGCAATCTGATTAAACAGCTCGATCAGAATCGAGAAGCCGATCGCCGCATACAGGTAGCCTTTCGGAATATGCAGGCCGAAACCTTCTGCGATCAGGCTCAGGCCAATCATCAGCAGGAAGCTCAGGCACAGCACCACAATGGTCGGGTGCGCATTGACGAAATTGGTCAGCGGCTTGGACGCCAGCAGCATCACCGCCATGGCGATCACCACCGCGGTCATCATCACCGGCAAATCGTTCACCATGCCGACGGCGGTAATCACCGCATCAAGCGAAAACACCGCATCAAGGATCACAATCTGCACCACCACCGCCCAGAACTTGGCATAACCGCGGTTGCCCTCATCCTGGTGCGAGTGCCCTTCCAGCCGCTCATGCAATTCCATGGTGGCCTTAAACAGCAAGAACACACCGCCGAACAGCAGAATCAAATCGCGGCCAGAGAAGCTGAACTCCGCCACGCTGAACAGCGGCGTGGTCAGCGTGACCATCCACGAAATCACCGACAACAGCCCCAGGCGCATAATCAGCGCCAGCGACAGGCCCAGAATTCGCGCCTTATCCCGCAGCTTCGGCGGCAGTTTGTCTGCCAAAATGGCGATAAACACCAGGTTGTCGATACCCAGTACGATCTCCAATACCACTAAGGTCAGTAACCCTGCCCAAATTGAGGGGTCCATTAAAAATTCCATGTCAGACTCCGGAAAAAGACAGATTAGCTAAGCGACGCGCAGGGGCGATGAATCGCATGTCGGACGCAGTGCGGCGGAAATAGCAAAAGTTCGGGGTGGTAGTACCGGGATATGGCCGGGCGGCCGTGATTGCTTGTGTGATGCCAGCAGGTGGCGGGTATAACCTTGGAAAACAGCGACTTCGGTGACAGTCCATAGGGTGGGCTGAGGCCCTTCACTCCTAATAATGAAAGAAGCGGATACTCTATCAGGAAAAATTTTACTGTCCAAGCCAATTTTAAATCGCCGCATTGATCTGCCAACAAGCTGAAAAAACATGCGATTTCTCTTAGTTAATAGCGGAGCAGCGTCACACTATTTATTTTTTCGCCCACTAAAATAAATGACGAAAGCAGCGGTCTATCCGGCCGGCCGGCTAACGCTGTACGACCAGGGCCGACTCTGCCTTGCCGAATTTCACCCATAATGGATCTGAACCGTGAAACTGACCGTCAGGAAGACGGCAAAAACAACGATCTGTACCTGAGGTTTAACGAGGAGGTAGCGAGTGGCAATAGCTATTATCATCGGCACACACGGGAGCGCCGCAGAGCAGTTGCTGAAAACGGCGGAAATGCTATTGGGCGAACAAGACAACGTCGCCTTTATCGATTTCGTTCCCGGAGAGAATGCCGAAACTTTAATTGAAAAATACCAGGAAAAAATCAGCGGCCTTGATACCAGCGGCGGCGTGCTGTTTCTGGTGGATACCTGGGGCGGCAGTCCGTTCAACGCTGCCAGCCGGGTCGCCGTCGACCAGCAGAATTATGAGGTGGTCACCGGCGTTAACATTCCCATGCTGGTAGAAACCTTTATGGCACGCGATGACGATCCGGGCTTTGATGAGTTGGTGGCCATCGCGGTGGAAACCGGCCGCGAAGGCGTGAAAGCGCTAAAAAAACCGCCGGAGGAAAGCCCCGCGCCTGCCTCCCCTTCGCCCGCACCGGCCAAGGCCGCGCCTGCCGTCGCCCTCGGCCCCAACGACCATATGAAAATCGGCCTGGCGCGCATTGACGATCGCCTGATCCACGGCCAGGTCGCCACCCGCTGGACCAAGGAAACCAATGTGTCGCGCATTATCGTGGTCAGCGATGAAGTCGCCGCCGACAACGTGCGCAAAACCCTGCTCACCCAGGTTGCGCCGCCGGGCGTCACCGCCCACGTGGTCGATGTGGCAAAAATGATCCGCGTGTGGAACAACCCGAAATACGCCAATGACCGCGTGATGCTGCTGTTTACCAACCCGACCGACGTCTGGCGTCTGGTGGAAGACGGCGTTGACATAAAGTCGGTCAATATCGGCGGTATGGCGTTCCGTCAGGGAAAAACCCAGGTGAACAACGCCGTGTCGGTGGATGAGAAAGATATTGAGGCGTTTAAAAAACTCAATGAACGCGGCATTGAACTGGAAGTCCGTAAGGTCTCGTCCGATACGCGTTTAAAAATGATGGACCTGATCAACAAACTTAATTAATGGCGACAGCCGTCATTATTCTACTCAGCGCTCTTGGTCAATAGGAGAAGTGCAATGGAGATAACCACGCTTCAGGTTGTACTGATATTTATCGTTGCCTGTATTGCCGGCATGGGTTCCGTGCTGGATGAATTCCAGTTTCACCGCCCCCTGGTCGCCTGTACGCTGATCGGCGTTATCCTCGGCGATATGAAAACCGGCATCATTATCGGCGGTACGCTGGAAATGATCGCCCTCGGCTGGATGAACATCGGCGCCGCGGTTGCGCCCGATGCCGCACTGGCCTCCATTATTTCCACCATTCTGGTTATCGCCGGCGGACAAAGCGTCGGCGCCGGTATCGCGCTGGCCATTCCGCTGGCCGCGGCGGGCCAGGTCTTAACCATCATCGTGCGTACGCTAACCGTCGCCTTCCAGCACGCGGCGGACAGTGCGGCCGAGCGCGGCAGCCTGCGCGCCATCAGTTGGCTGCACGTCTCCGCCCTGCTGCTGCAGGCGATGCGTATCGCCATTCCGGCCGTGATCGTTGCGGTATCCGTCGGCACCGCCGGGGTGCACGCGCTGCTGAACTCCATCCCGGAAGTGGTGACCACCGGCCTGAATATCGCCGGCGGCATGATCGTCGTGGTCGGTTACGCCATGGTGATCAATATGATGCGTGCCGGCTATCTGATGCCGTTCTTCTACGCCGGTTTTGTCACCGCCGCCTTTACCGATTTCAACCTGGTGGCGCTGGGGGTCATCGGCGTGGTGATGGCCGTGCTGTATATCCAGCTCAGCCCTAAATATAACAAGCCGCAGGTGGTTCAGGGCGGTCCCGCCCAATCGAACGACCTTGATAATGAACTGGACTAGGAATAGGTGAGAGAAATGGTTGATACCACTGCAGCTCAAAAGAAACTGACGCCGGCCGACGTTCGCGGCGTATTTATCCGCTCTAACCTGTTTCAGGGATCGTGGAACTTCGAACGTATGCAGGCGCTGGGCTTCTGTTTCTCCATGGTGCCGGCAATCCGCCGCCTGTACCCGGAAAACAACGACCAGCGCAAGCAGGCGATCAAACGCCACCTGGAATTTTTCAACACCCACCCTTACGTCGCTGCGCCAATCCTCGGGGTAACGCTGGCGATGGAAGAACAGCGTGCCAACGGTGCCCCCATCGATGACGCCGCCATCAACGGCATCAAGGTCGGGCTGATGGGGCCGCTGGCCGGCGTCGGCGACCCGATTTTCTGGGGCACCATGCGGCCGGTGTTCGCCGCGCTGGGCGCCGGTATCGCCCTGACCGGCAGCCTGCTGGGGCCGATACTGTTCTTCGTGCTGTTTAACCTGGTGCGTATACTGGTGCGTTACTACGGCGTGGCCTACGGCTACCGTAAAGGCGCCGATATCGTTAACGATATGGGCGGCGGCTTCCTGCAGAAACTGACGGAGGGAGCGTCGATTCTCGGCCTGTTTGTCATGGGAGCGCTGGTCAATAAGTGGACTACAGTTAACATTCCGCTGGTGGTGTCGAAAATCACCGATCAGACCGGACATACCACCGTTACCACGGTACAGACAATTCTTGACCAGCTGATGCCGGGCCTGATCCCGCTGCTGCTGACCTTCGGCTGTATGTGGCTGTTGCGTAAAAAGGTCAATGCGTTGTGGATTATCCTGGGGTTCTTCGTCATCGGCATCTTCGGCTACTGGATTGGCCTGCTGGGCTAGTTAACCACCGTCACGCCGGGGGCTTGCCCCCGGCTTTTTCAGTTAGGGAGTGTAAGATGTCGCTGACGGATATCGCCATCGTGCTGTTTATTGTCTTGCTGTTGCTGTACGCCATTTATGACCAAATCATCCAGGAGCGGCTCAAAGGCCCTACGCTGCTTAAAGTAAAACTCAAACGTCGCCACCGCATCGACAGCCTGATTTTTGTCGCGCTGCTGGCAATTTTACTGTACCGCAATCTGGTCAATCAGGGAGCGCCGCTGACCAACTGGTTATTAATCTCTTTGGCGCTGGTCGCCATATATCTTGCTTATATTCGCTGGCCGACATTATTATTTAAAACGCAGGGTTTCTTTTATGCCAATGCCTTTATTGCCTATTCCCGCATCAAGGCAATGAATTTAACCGAAGATGGCATTCTGGTGATTGCGCTGGAACAGCGGCGCTTATTGATTCAGGTCACCCAGTTAGACGACCTGCAAAAGATTTATGATTTTTTCATTGAAAATCAAAACATTAAAACGTAGCCGTTCACTTCCTATCGAATCCGGCGTCAAAAACGGTTAATTTATCCACGACGACGCCGATCCCTCTGCTTATTATTTCCACAATAACATCATCACTATCTGCTTTATTTTTCTCCTGCAATCATTTAATGAAAACAATTATCAATTTCATTAAATACCCCCAAGAATTAAACGTTGTCTTTGGCAAAAATAATATGATAAGGTTGCGTCCGTCATTGGGGAGTAGCCGGTTTCTGATTACGCACAATCAGAAACGCCCGTATCAACATACTCGTTTTGTCGTTTGAAACGTGGTGCGGGCAGCCAGAGTCAGGTTGGCGAGACCATAGGCACGTAACTCCGTCGTTTGGTTGGGGGTGGGTTGCGTGTATATGGAGCCGCCCGGCCGAGACTATTTCACATGAATCTATCCGCTACCCTGATCCTCGCTTTCGGCATGTCTATGGATGCGTTTGCTGCGTCTATCGGCAAAGGCGCCAGTCTGCATCAACCCCGTTTTCGCGAAGCACTCCGTACCGGCCTTATCTTCGGCGTCATTGAAGCAATTACCCCGCTGATCGGCTGGTCGCTGGGCCTGCTTGCCAGCCAATACATTATGGAGTGGGATCACTGGGTCGCCTTCGGCCTGCTGCTTATTCTCGGCGTGCGCATGATCGTCGGGGGGATACGCAACCGCCCGGACGAGGTTGAAAAGGTCAAACGCCACGGATTCTGGCTGCTGGTCGCCACCGCAATCGCCACCAGCCTCGACGCCATGGCAATCGGCGTCGGTCTGGCCTTCTTACAGGTGAATATCGTGCATACCGCCATGGCCATCGGCTGCGCCACCATGATAATGGCCACGCTGGGTATGATGATCGGCCGCTTTATCGGCCCGCTGCTGGGCAAACGCGCCGAAATCCTCGGCGGGCTGGTGCTGATCGGCATCGGGGTGAATATTCTGCTGGACCATCTGGGCTACCTGTCCTGACGGTCACATCAGGCATCGTTAAGGGCTGAACGCTGTTCAGCCCTTTTTTTCGCCCGGCCTATGCTACGCCTCACGGCGGTACAGGCTGATAGCAAAGTCCGTCTCACAATCAAAGACGTCGCTGGCCGCCAGCCGCTGCTGCACCTCCGGCGAGGCGCGCCAGGCAAATGGCGTCATCTGCAGCAAATTCGCCGCCTGCTCGCCCGGCAGCGCCATCGTATACGCCAGCCGTTCGCTGTGTTCACGTTGAAAACCGCTCAGCGTCTCATCATGCTCGTCATGTAGCTGAACCTGTTGATAAACCTGCTCTTTCAGCTGATATAAATGGCGCGGCGCCGGTGACACCGTCACAACCACCCCGCCCGGACGCACCACGCGCGCCAGCTCGGCCGCCTTACAAGGCGCATAGATGCGCAATACCGCGTCCAATGATGCATCGGCAAACGGCAGGCGATGGCTGGAGGCGACGCAGAACGCCACCTCAGGGTAACGCTTGGCGGCATAGCGAATGGCCACCTTGGCCACATCCAGCCCATAAACGGCCATCTGGCGCTGCTCTCGCAGCCGTTCAGACACCGCGGCGGTGTAATAGCCCTCTCCGCAGCCGATATCCAGCAGCGTCTGCGCATCGGCGCCCAGCGCATTATCCAGCAGCTCAGCCACTCGCTGACGTAGCGGCTGGTAAAATGCGCCCTCCAGAAAGGCGCGCCGCGCCTGCATCATCTCCGCACTGTCGCCAGGCTGCTTCGAGCGCTTGTGCTGTACCGGCAGCAGATTGACGTAGCCTTCCTTTGCACAATCGAACTGATGGTTATTTTCACAACGCCACTGTTGCTGGGTGAGCAGCAGCGGCAACTGGCACAACGGGCAAAGATAGGACATGGGTTTGGCTTCCAGAGAGATACGGCGCGGCTAGTCTAAATAAGCCCGGGTATTGATGCAAGGCGCGCCAGCGCGCGGTATACAGCCGACGCTAGCCAAAGCGGGAAAAAGCTCGCTACACTGGGTGCCTGTCTTTCAAATACGGATTGTTATCAGACCATGACCGATTATTCCGCACTGCTCAGCGCCATCCCGGCCATTCAGCACGGCTTTGGCAACAAAAGCGCGCTGCTGCCCGAATCGCTGCTGCCCTACCGCGATACGCTGCCCGAGAAAAAGCAGGTGCACGGCACACGTATCGTCGATGTGCTGCAGCCAGGGCAGCTCTGCGGCGAGGCAGACGGATTTTACACCACGCAGCCGGGCATTTTGCTCAGCGTGCTGACCGCAGACTGCCTGCCGGTGATATTCAGCCGCCGCGACGGTGCGGCGATCGGCGCTGTACACGCCGGCTGGCGCGGCCTGCTGGACGGTATTCTGGAACAGATGGCGCAGCGCATCGCGCACGATGACGATCCCGCCAACTGGGTGGCCGCCATCGGACCGGCTGCCGGCCCCTGCTGCTATGAAGTCAATGAAGAGCTGGTAGCGCAGTTTCAGCAGCGTCTGCCGCAGCCGCCCGCGCTGATCAGCCCGCGCTTTCGTCACCTGGATCTGGCCGCCATCGCCCACGATAAGCTGACGGCGCTGGGTTTTTCCGCCGTCGATCACACCGGCAGTTGCACCATCTGTACGCTCAACGATGAGCCACAACAGCCGCAGCGCTTTAAATACACCAGTTTTCGCCGCAACAGCCAACGTCGGGCGCAGGATCCGCAACATCCCGATATCAAAGGGCGTAATCAGTACGCCGCCATCATTATCAATCCCTGAATGACAGATACGAAAAAGCCCGCACGCTGGCGGGCTTTTTTTACAGCTGACGCTGATTAGATAGCAGTAACGTTTACTGCTGATGGACCTTTCTGGCCATCCTGGATTTCGAACTCAACGTTCTGGCCTTCAGCCAGGGTTTTGAAGCCGTTACCCTGGATTGCAGAGAAGTGTACGAACACGTCTTTGCTGCCGTCAGCCGGGGTGATGAAACCGAAACCTTTAGACTCGTTGAACCACTTAACTTGACCTTTGATCTTTGCCATCTTGAGTATTTCCTTTGGATTGTTTAAACCGCCCGTAGGCGTTACATAGACAAACTAGAGTCGTTACTGCTTGAGGCACTAAGATAAGGATCGGCAGAGAAGCGGTATTCAACGTTAACGTCTTTACTCAGAACTTCTTTACTGATAGAAATGCCACACATATACAGAACTGTACCTCGTTTTACCCAATTGCGTTATCACATACTCTGTATGCAATGGCAAGCCATTTTTAATCACTGATGGACGCGTCGCACATAATTGAAACGGTCAGCCGCGGCAACGGGCTGAACACGCTAAAATATGTTGAAGCTTTTCCTCTTTTCTGCTCTGCATCACGCATGCTCTGTACTCCCCGCCCCATCGGGAATTTAACAAAACTTTCGCTGCATATGCGTCGCTGAGCAAACGCTACAGGGCACGTTTTCTGACTTTAAGATTAAAGTTTTTTGAATATTTATGAATAATCTTCGCCGAACAATATTCTCCGCATTTGCTCCTGAGCGTTCCCGGTAACAACATGCAGGTTAACGCCGCCTGCGGCGATGAGGAACAGCGGTGTTAGTGTTAAGGCGTGCATGCGGATGCCCACCCGGCTCATTCGATATGGCCACAGCATCAACAGCGAATCGGCCTCTGCCGCCGTAAGCGATAAATGTGTCACGTTACAGGTTGCTTTGAATATCCATCTTGCTGCCTTATGACGTCATCACAAACCGTTAGGAATTCGCCCGTGTTTTCTCTCTTTTTTCTAATTTGTTTCCGTAGAAACCCGTCCGTTATTTCCCTCCCCCGAAAAAACTGATTATTACAACGAGTATTTGAGCGCCGTATCACACTCAATGCGGACAATTCCCCTTTCTCTTTGCAGAACGATTATTCAAAATCGGTGGTGCGTTTATTTTCTATACATCGACCAGGTCATTTTCTACGGATGGAGATTGAGTTATGTCAGAGCCAACGGTGGCGAGAGGAAAGTTTACTTATGATAACGAGGGTAATGATTCAGGAAAATGGAATTCACGACATTTACATTGGCCAGAAAAATACTCTGGCGTCACTATCGGCCGCGGCTACGACTTAAAACACCGCCAAAGGGAACAGGTCATTCGCGATCTTACCTGCGCAGGCATCAGCCAGGAGAAAGCCGAACTGATTGCCGGTGGCGTCAAACTGACGCGCGACGCAGCGCGAAATTTTGTACGTACTCATCGCGATCAAATCGGAGAGATCACCACAAGTCAGCAGATTCTGTTATTTAACCGAGTTTATGCTGAATATGAACGAGTGGCAAAACGTGTATATAAACGTCACGCAGCATCAGAAAATGGTTATATCCTTTGGGAGGACTTATCATCTGAAACCAGAGAGATTATTACAGATATGGTGTATCACGGCGTCGCCAACATAAAAACATATAGATCAGCAGCGAGAGATAACAAAGAGGAACTGATTAACCACATTCGGGATAATATTAATGGAGACCTTTCAAGACACAACGCCAGAATCAATTACCTGAGGAACAGTAAACAGTAAATGAACAATAAAAAAATATATCAATATTCGGCGCAAGCCATCCTGCTGCTACTCTCTGGTGTATGTTCTTCTTTTGCCGATGAAAGGAAACTCGCGGTTGTGCCAAATGTTGCCCAGCAGATAATTATTATACAACAAGAGAAATTATGCATCACTGAAGACTCCCGTGGCTCTAGCTCGCGTGCGATGGCCGAATGCGCCGATCTTTTGCTGTCAGACTCTCAACAGCAGCTGGATAACCGAATGGCCGAAGTCAAAGACTACCTGGCTTATTACGACCGCAGCACCAAGGGCTATGAAGACAACGGAAAAGAGTACCTGGCAGCGTTCAATAAATATTTGGCAACGTGGCGTGAGTATGTCAGCGCCAAATGCGGTTTTCTGTATTTTGAATTCAAGGATCCTGGTAAATATATAGAAACGCATACCTGCCAGGCAGCAGAAAACTACCAGCTGGAAACCTCACTGCGTCGCTTTGGCTCAAGTTAAGTTATCGGCATATCGCGCCTGCGTCAGGTGTCCTGCGCAGGCGCGTACTGACGTTTTAACAGCCCTGATTCTCTTTGATGTTCCAGCCAGCGGAGACTTCCGCGCCTTTTCCGCCTTTATCTGTTTGCTCCCAGTATTTATGCAAAACCTTAGCCGCCTGGAATTTATAGATAACAGGAATGATCGATTGCCTCAGATCGCCTTCATAGCGGGCCTCCGTGACTAAAACATCTTCCAGCGTCAAACGTAAATACTCAATGTTCTCGCCGCCGGCTTTATGGATAGCGAGTTCAACTTTGCTGATATGTTTACCGCTGGCGGCATACTGAAACAGCGTCGGCGTCGCCCTGTCGACATTGGTATAAATAACCAGATCGTCATAATGAACCTTACCCGCCCCGCCGCCGTTGCCGACGTGCATATTACCGGGTTGCGTGGCACCCAGGTCAAAGCCGGAAACATCAATCCATCCCTTATGCCCTGAATCTTGAGACTCACCGGAAACGCCATCCACCTTTAAAAACGCATTTGATGCCATTGCTCTCACCCATCCTTTTGGTTTGATTGAGGGCCAATCATAAATGAGGCATCCCCCTATCTAAAGAGAGGTTTCTGAATGGAATTCCGGCCTATGTTAAATATATTCTCGCCTCGCTTACGCGTCCGAATAACGGGTTATTCACAGCATGCCGCCGGCAATAACGGCTTCCCAGCGAGAGCACAAACAACGCATTAATCATTCCGGCGACAGTTCGCCTGCGGTGAAGGTAACAAGCACAATGACAGTCGCCATACCGTCAGGGCAATGCGATCTGCGCGCCGATTTTAATCGGCCGGAAGCCGTCCGGTTCAACGCCGGCAGCCTGCAGCGCTTGCCTAAGCTGCTCAGGCGGTTCATCCAGTGACTCATCCGCCAGTTCAAAAACGCCCCAATGCATCGGAATGGCGCGCGGCGCACCCAATTGTTGATACAACGTCACCGATTGCTGGGGATCCATATGCTGCTCTTGCATAAACCAGCGCGGCGCATAGGCGCCAATCGGCAGCGCCGCCAGATTAAACGGCCCCAGTCGCTGGCCTATCTCCGCCAGGCGTTCGGAATAACCGCTGTCGCCGGAAAAATAAAAGCGCAGCGCCGGGTGGTGAATCACCCAGCCGCACCACAATGACCGGTTGCGGTCCCAGAGAGATCGCATGCTCCAGTGCCGAGCCGGCACGGCGTGCAGCGCCGTCTCCCCCAGCGTCAGGCTGCCCCACCAGTCAAGCTCCTCAACCCGGGCAAAGCGATAACGGCGGAACCAGCGCTTCAGCCCCAGCGGCACCACCACGGTCGCCTGCGGGAAGCGCCGCGCCAGTTGCCGGATAGTGCGCCGGTCAAGGTGGTCATAATGGTTGTGAGAGATGAGCAGCACGTCCAGCGCCGGCAGTTGCGCCACCGACAGCGGCGCCGGCGTTTTGCGCTTCGGGCCGTAGAAACTCAGCGGCGACGCCCGCTCCGACAACGCCGGATCGATCAGGATATAACGCCCTGACAGCCGCAGCAGCAACGCCGCATGCCCCAGCCACCAGACGCCGTCATGTTCGCCGCCGAGATCCGCCGGTTGCCACCACTGCTCAACAAAACGCCGGTAGCCGGCCTGCGGCGGCGACGGCAAACCGAGCCGCTTACGCTCGTCCTGCCAGCGGCGTAAATCCCCTTCGCGCCGCAGCGACGGTTCCGGGTTGCGAAACCCTTGCGGCGTATGATGCGCCTTACCGGCGTCATAGTAGCGGTTAACCGCCCCTTTCTTGTTTGCTGCTCGCTTCACGGCTGACTCCTGCTGTTAATCTCCGCCACGTTAAGACGCCCCGGCAAAATAGCATACGGTGAGGCTGACCTTTTCGCCAATCGCGTTGTCTGAGTCACTGTAAGTTTTGCAGGGCCGACAAGAGCCTGTTAAGTATCTCTTAAGAACTTTATGTTTTACTGTTCGGGACAATCAGAAAAGGAGAAGTTATGGGTCGTTCATCATCACGCCAATCACGCAGCCGTCTGGGGCGCCTTCGCAGCGCGATGCGGGCGCAGGCGCAGTATTGGAAAATGTATGCCGCCATGAAACTGCGCCGCCTGCGCGTTCCGACGCCGCTGGTGCTGCTGGCCGGCGCCGTCATGAGCTTTTTTGTTCTGGGGCTGATGATGGCCAGCGTCGTGGCGATCGATATCATCACCACGCTGTTCCTGCTGTGTAGAAAAGTGTTCGGTGCGGGCCGTCATCCGCAGGGCAAACGCACTATGCCCGCCGGCAGCCGCTAAATCGTTCGGGAGGCGCCTGCTGCGCCTCCCTTAAAGCTTATGGCATGCGGCGCGTGCCGTTTTTCTTGACGGTCGCGGCGCGGCGGCGCGTGAGCGTAAAGCCTAACCACAACACCCCTATCCAGACCGGCATCAGCAGTACGGAAATACGAATGCTGTCAGTACAGTACATGATCAGCAAAATCATCGCCAGAAACGCCAGGCACAGATAGTTACCGAACGGATACCACAAAGCCTTGAAGTGCGGGATCACTCCCTGACGATTTTTTGCCGCACGGAATTTCAGGTGCGCCAGACAGATCATCACCCAGTTAATCACCAGCGTGGACACCACCAGCGCCATCAGTAATTCAAAGGCCTTGCCCGGCATAACGTAGTTAATCAGCACGCCGATCGAGGTCACCAGCGCCGACAGGCCAATCGACAGAATCGGCACGCCGCGCTTATTAACGCGCGTCAGCGCCTTTGGCGCATTCCCCTGCGTCGCCAGCCCGAACAGCATGCGGCTATTGGCGTATACTCCGCTGTTATACACCGATAGCGCCGCCGTCAGCACCACGACATTCAGCAACGTCGCCACCAGGTTGCTATCCAGCGCGTGGAAAATCATCACGAACGGGCTACCGCCCTCCACCACTTTCGCCCACGGATACAGCGACAGCAGCACGGTCAGCGAACCGATATAAAAAATCAAAATACGGTACACCACCTGATTGGTGGCCTTGGGAATACTGCGACGCGGATCGGCGGCTTCGGCCGCGGTAATCCCCACCATCTCCAGGCCGCCGAAGGAGAACATGATCACCGCCATCGCCATCACCAGCCCTTCCACCCCGTGCGGGAAGAAGCCGCCCTGCTGCCACAGGTTGTCGATGCCGGCTTCCGGGCCGCCGGTACCGCTGGCCAGCAGGTAGGCGCCAAAGAAAATCATCCCCATGATGGCGGAAACCTTAATAATGGCGAACCAAAACTCCGTTTCACCATAAATGCGCACGTTCACCAGGTTAATAAGATTGATCAGCACAAAGAACACCGCGGCAGATGCCCAGGTAGGGATCTCCGGCCACCAGTATTGAATATAGATGCCGACGGCGGTCAGTTCCGCCATACCCACCAGGATAAACATCGCCCAGTAGTTCCAACCGGAAAGGAAGCCGGCAAACTCGCCCCAGTATTTATAGGCAAAATGACTGAACGAGCCGGCAACCGGCTCCTCCACCACCATTTCACCCAGTTGGCGCATAATCAGAAAAGCGATAAAACCACCGATGGCGTACCCAAGCAGCACCGACGGGCCGGCCATTTTAATGGTCTGCGCAATGCCGAGAAATAAGCCGGTTCCGATGGCGCCCCCAAGGGCAATAAGTTGTATGTGTCTGTTTTTTAAACCGCGTTTTAACGGAGTATCCTGATGCTGACCGCCCATCTTATCCTCATATGGCTAGAAACCCTGCCGCAACTGCACAACGTTTCGCCAATCAATTATTGTATCTGCGGGCGGCTTTTTAACACTTAACCCCGAGTGCATCAAGGATTAGCGCCGGAAGCGTGCTGTCTCCGGCGCTGTTTTTCACCCGGGGAAGGATGGCAAACAGCCTGTTCAGCCCACCAGGCTGCACAGTTTCGTCAGCGTGCGCGCGCCGATCATCAGCGTTGCGACATAGGATTGACGACGCGTGACCACTTCAACCGCCACGCGATCGTTCTGATATTTGATAAGGTAGGTAGAGGGCCAGCCCTGACGACGCTGGCCGAAGCTTTCGGCATGACGGTCAATCGCCGCGTGGGCAACCACCAGATGGGCCAGGTTAGTATCACCTTTAATAATGCGTTTCATAAACAGCCTCCGCCACAGACAGTTCCGTTGTCAGATTATGGAAAACATTAACATTGTGTTTTAGTAAGACGCGTCGTCCGGCTGCTGGCTCAGCAGAAAGCAGATCATCGCGGCGCGCAGCGGGCTACTGCTGTCCGCCTGCCATTCTCCGTGAGCGGTGGAGATACGCGCCTGCCACTGCGATTGGTCGCAGTGTTCGGCGGGATTCAGACTGATTTTGTTGGCGCAGATAATCGGCCAGGCATCGGAGGGGTTCTTGCAGTAGTCTTTACCTTTGACGCCGCCGTAAGGGTACCATTTATCCGGATTTTCTCCGGTAAGCCTTGCAATACTGCGGTTTACCTCGGCGTCACTTTCTTCGTACCATTTAATCATCAGCTTTATCCATCTTTCGTAGGGTTGGCGCTACATTACGATGGCAATGCGACAGTTTTATGACATACAGGATTTACATTATCTGTATTAATGGATTTCGCCCGATACTGGCCGTCAACGGCGATTTACGCCGTATTTATTACTGAATCTCTGGAGAAAATGGCATGATCGCCGGACTGAACCACCTGACGCTCGCGGTACGCGATATTGAACGCAGTTTTCACTTTTATGTACGCACGTTGGGGTTAAAACCCCTGGCACGCTGGCGACAGGGGGCATATCTGGCCGCTGGCGACCTTTGGCTATGCCTGTCGCTGGACGACGCAGCGTCACCCTCGCCCGATTACACACATTATGCTTTCAGCGTCCCGCAGGCGGATTTTGCTACCAGCGTCGCGCGTTTGCGTCAGGCCGGCATTCGCGAATGGAAAAGTAACCGTAGCGAAGGCGAATCGCTCTATTTTCTCGATCCTGACGGCCACCGGCTGGAACTGCACGCAGGCGACCTCGCCAGCCGTCTGGCGGCCTGCCGGCGGCAACCCTATCAGGAGATGACTTTTTTTGAGGATGGTGAGAAGGCTGATGGTTAAAACTGAAACTGAGATAACCGACCGTGTCCTGCCGCCTTCTCACCAGAGATGAAGCGCCTTAGCGCTCGGGGATGACATCTTTGAATTCCATCGCCGGCCCGAAATCGTCATCGACAGCAGACACCGATTCACCGCGCGACTGGCGCGCTATCTGCTTCAGCAGCGCCGTTTGCTGCTGTTGCTGCTCGGCGATTTCCTGCAATAGACGAACCTGTTCGTTGGCCCGCACGCTGGCGCGGTTTACCAAAAACCACACCCACAATCCCAGCAACAGCGCGACCAGCGCAATCCCCAAAGAGAGCAGCGACGGAGAAAACCCTGCATCAGACATATACAACCCTACCTACAGCTAAATATCAGTCGCTATCTTACCACTCCCTCGCTGAACAAAAACATCCTTGTACGCACTGTTATAGCAGGATTTACCAAGGAATAATCCGAGTTATCGAACAGATCCCTAACGCAAAGTTTCCACCTTGATCACAATAGCTATCGAGGGCAAGCAGATTAAAGAACAGGCATGCCAGCACGGTCGCAACGATCAGCAGAATTTTGTTTCGCAACAAACTTAGCAGCCTCATTGTTACTCAGTTGACTTCCTGCAGTCTATCACAGGAAAGTTAAACGAAGTTTAACTCGCCGTTTAGATTTCCCCTTGCCGGTATGAATTTAAGAATGTTACGGTTGCGTCCCGCCCTCCGGCGTGGCTATATCACAGCAGCCTATTTAACAAGGAGTAGGAATGAGTAAGTTAATCAAACTGGTGGTCGTGGTGGCCGTGCTGTACGGTGCGCTGCTGTTTTCCGGCTATGGGGTACTGATCGGCAGTCAACAAAACGTCGCCGGGCTGGGATTACAGTGCAAATATCTCACCGCGCGTAATGTGGTAACCGCACAATATTTACACGGCGACAACGGGGTTATCGGCATTTCCGACTGCCCGCTGTTCAAGAAAATAGAAACGGTGGTGGACTAAGCGCACCACCGACCGGCCGCCTGTCCTGGGCGGCCTGGCTTAATCCTGCTTGAACTTCAGCTCAATCAAGGCAACGGCTTTTTCAATCGCCCGCTTGGTCACCGGATCGGCGCCCGCCGGATGCGTTGAAAAATCAATGCTCTTCAGCTGGCCGGCCATTTTGTCACGCACCTCGGTCGGCGCAATCACATCAATGACATCCAGAATCTGCTTAATCACCAGCTGGCAGGCGACCAGATCGGAGGCGATTTCCTGATCGTGAGTTAACGCATTGGACATAATCATTTCCTCTTTAAACAAACGCCGCACAGAATATCATGCTGATTGCGGCTTTGCCGCACCAAAGCCGCTTCAGCCTGAATTTTCAGTAAAACGGCGCATTCGGCATCAAAATCTGCGGCGTATTTGACCTATACTGGTAAGCATCATCAGCCAACATCACACAGGAGATGAGTTATGGCGAACCACAACGTGAAATCTTGGGCTACGTTGCGTGAAACTTCGGTTGAGATTGCCGAAGCGATTTTCGAACTGGCAGGGAATGATGAGGCGCTGGCGCAAAAGATCTGGGAGGAAGGCAGCGATAAAGCACTGGAAATGGCCTTCGCCAAAACCGACGCCGACCAGCTGTACTGGGGTGAAGAAACGGTCGAACGTAAAAACGTCTGACGGCCAAAGAACAAAAAGCCCGGGTGTCGCATACCCAGGCTTTTTCATGGAGTATCAGCGCCCTTTCCCGAGCGCGGCCAAAAAGAGCGTCACCGTTTCTCACCTCCCACGCCTTCCGCTTTCTTCACTCTCGCCGCCGGCGCCGCTAGAAATACGGCTACGCCAACAATGACAACCAGAGTAATAATCATGGTCGCTAACATAGAATCACCCCATCAACGCTGCGTTGTACGGTGGACTTTCTGCTGTTTGGTGCATATGCGGCCGGGCTACCTGATATCAGCGCAGCGGGGCTAGGGTTCAGATTAGCGGTATTCGTTATCGACTGACAAGCATTAGCGGTCGGATTATGTGACGCAGGTTGGCCACTGCGCGGCGTTTTTTGTCGGCGGCGGCAAGTTGTGTATACTCCCAGTATGTCGATCCCACACAGATGCACTGATGATACAAGAACATCACCTCTCGTTGGTCTGCGCCCTGAGTCAATGGGTTGAAACCCACCTTGGCCGTGTGATTCACCTTGAAGAGCTGGCGGAATACTCGGGCTACTCCCTGTGGCATATGCAAAAACTGTTTAAGGAAGCGACCGGCATCTCACTCGGCAAATATATCCGCGAACGGCGCTTGGCGGGAGCGGTTTATCAGCTGCGCAGCAGCAACGCCTCGATTTTCGACATCGCACTGGATTTTGGCTTCGGCTCGCAGTCCCACTTTACCTACATGTTCCGTAAGCGTTTCAATATTACACCCTATGATTTTCGCCAAGATCTCAGTGTCGATCTGCATATTGACCCACCGTTGCACGTTATCCATCAAAAAATGGCCTGAGCCTCGCCGGAAACAAAACGGCTGCCGGGTGGATTAATCAGATCGACATCCGACCAGTTGGTTATATAAAAATCTTTATAAATAATTTATAAATATAAAAAACCCGCCGCAGCGGGTTTTTTTATATTGTCTGCTGGTTTAATAAAACGCAGCTACTACCATAGCTGCAAGTGAGATCCAAAACACCGCCGTTGCAACAACAACATGGGATAATCTTGCACGATAGAGTATTTGGCTCATACTACCTCTCTTACTTCTTTCTGAAGGGCTGATAACCCGGGTCTTTCTAGGAAAGATCCTAGTCGTTTATGCCAGAGAATAACTTGCTTCAGATCACTATTTAGCTTAACAAGACTATTTATTAACAAACATGATTCATTGATCACAATAAATCAATAAAAAAGGCGAAAAAAGAATAAGAGATGTAAATGATATTCATTGCTGTAATCACAATGGCTGAATGGAGCCAGTCGGCAACGATTTTAATCGGCGTTCATATATATTAGGTTATATAAAAATAACTGATATCAATAAGCCAGCGGGGGCGGCAGGATGTGGCCATAAGCGCCGCAAGCGGATAACGCGGGAGCTTCACGCCGGACATGCCACCCATGCTCAATGAACGTCCCGTCACATTAAAGCGCCCGTAGCAAGACCGCCAATTACCGCATTTATAATAAGGTTAAAGCCGTTTCGATAATAATGGGTGCCACCGACGCAGTTCCCCAGCCAATAACCACACTCCGAGTGCGTCAATAATACGCTGCTCGTTCAGCCAGGCGGTAATGGGATGTTACGTTCAGCAGGCCGGCAGATTATAGCTATGGGTTTTTGATATAACAGCCTTTCACATCCAATTTATCATCGATGTGTTTTAGATCGGAAAAGTAGGTCATGCCAAACAGAACGGATACCACCAGCAAAGCGGAAACCAGCAGCCCGATAATGGCAATCAGTTTAGTTTCGTTATGGAGTTCATGCTCCATTTTCTCTCCCGTTGTTAAAAAGAATCACATCAGCCATAACGTGGCCGCCAAAGTGAAAAAAATCAACGTGCCCGATGCAACAAGCAACACCAAAACGGCAAATTGTGCGTCACCCAAGGTGTCGCGGTATGTTTTATCTTGCGGGGTGTTACGCCGTTGTCTCACGAGTTCTGTCTTCAGCATTTTATTGTTTTTTTGAAGCGATACCCGCCGCGCACTGGCGCAGGCCGTCGTTTGCACATCCGCTTCAAACCCCGAATCCCGCAGACGCTACCAACTTTCCCCCCGACGGTCAACAATCCCCGCCAGACCGGCCTGATACCAGCACGCAATATTCACATGTTTTATAAAAACAAAACTTTAATAAGACAAACTAATTAAAAATAACATAAAAAAAGCCCGATCGACGATCGAGCTTATCAATGCGTAATTACTGCGGAATACGCAGCACCTGTCCCGGATAAATTTTGTCCGGGCTGGACAGCATCGGCTTATTGGCTTCAAAAATCTTGTTGTACTGGTTGGCATCGCCGTAGACCTCTTTCGAGATCGCACTCAGCGTATCGCCTTTTTTCACGGTATAGAACGTGCTTTCACCCGCTGATTGAGCAACGGTGATGTGATCTTCCACGCCGCTGATGCCGGCCACGTTACCCACGGCAACCAGAATCTTCTCTTTCAGTTCCTGCGAAATACCGTCACCGCTGACCACCGCCTTACCATCAACCACCTGTACATCTACCTTGTCGGTATCCGGCAGGCCGCTCTTGTTAAGGTGCTCTTTCAGTTTAGCGCTCTGATCGGCCGCGTCTGCATTACCGGTCACTGTGTCCCACAGTTTTTCGCCTGCTTCTTTAACGAAGTTAAACAATCCCATATTCACTCCTGAGTTGAGGAAGAGATACCCCACCGTTGCCGCAGCAAGGCGGTAAGCACCACGTTCATTGCAATAAGACCCGTTAAGCTTAGCATCGCCGGGTGAATTTTCAATAAAACCCAATGGATTAGGCGGTTAGAGTAATCTGAAATTGGCCCTACCGATGATTAAATCATCACTAGGGTTAATGATTAAGCAGAAAAACCGTGCCACAATAGTGACAGCCTCGCGAATAATGGCAGAGGAGGAATCTGAACGATGTACGCTCTGGTGATGTTTGTCTGCTATCTGGACGGCGGTTGCACCGATATCATGGTGGATATTCTGCGTGACGAACAGCAGTGTCTGGTGGCAATGAAAGAACAGAACCTGCGCCACGCCGGCTGCTATCCGGTGGAGGACTTTATTGACGGCTTCTGGCTGCCCGCCAATGAGTATGCCACGTTTTGACAGCATGCCGGGACTGCGCCAATACGCAGTCCCGCTGTTTATCTTTGCCTGACGAGCCGGAAACGCGGCGTCAGAAGTGATAGGTCAGGCTGACCGCCACGATATCATCGTTGCTGAGCTTCAGCTTGTTATCATCGCTCAGCTGGTTAATCTGATAATCCACATAGGCGTACATGTTTTTGTTGAAGTAGTAGGTCGCGCCAACATCAAAATATTTCACCAGATCGGCATCCCCTATTCCTTCTATATCCTTGCCTTTCGACTGCACATAGGCCAGTGACGGACGCAGGCCGTTCTCAAACTGGTACTGCGCCACCAGCTCAATGTTCTGTGTCTTGTTGGCAAAGCCCTGCTCACCGTTGACGCTGATTGGCGTCATATTACGAGTTTCAGCATACATCGCCGCCAGATACACCTGGTTGGCGTCATATTTTACCGCCGTCGTCCAGGCGCTGGCCTTGTCGCCCTCACCGATTTTCGCGCGTTTCTGATCGCCGGTACGGTTGGAATCCGAGTAGGCCGCCGCAAAGCCGATGCCGCTGCCGCCGATATCCTGATAGTCCAGCGACAGGCCGTAGCCGTCGCCGTTTTGCCGCCGCAGCTCGCGGCTTTCATTTTTGCCCTGATACTGCAGCGCAATGTTCAGTCCCTCGACCAGGCCAAAGAAATCGCGGTTGCGGTAAGTCGCCAGGCCGGTGGAGCGGGCGGTCATAAAGTTGTCGGTATAGCTGTAGGAATCACCGCCGAACTCCGGCAGCATATCGGTGTAGGATTCCGCGTCGTAAACCACGCCGTAGTTGCGGCCATAGTCAAAAGAGCCGTATTGGCCGAAGCGCAAACCGGCAAAACCCAGACGGGTTTTAGTGCCGTTGCTGGCGTCGCTGCCCTCCGAGTTGTTTGCCTGGACATTGTATTCCCACTGGCCATACCCCGTCAGCCGATCGTTAATTTGCGTTTCACCTTTGAAACCGAAACGCACATAGGTCTTATCGCCGCCGCTTTCATCGTTATGAATAAAGTAGTGCTTGGCGTTGACCCGGCCGTAGAGATCCAGCTTATTCCCGTCTTTATTATAGATTTCTGCCGCATTGGCTAATGAGGACATTGCGCCCAGCGCAAGCGCCGCGCTTAATACACTGCGTTTCATCATTATTTTCCTGTTTATTTAGCTAAACCCTGCCCCTCACGCCCAATTTATACTTTGGGCTGTGATTGCTATCATTTAATATCTTATAAACGCCCCTAATAAGGGGCCATGTGACATTAGCATCATGAATCCTCACTGCAAATAAAAATTTGCGCAAAACAACGTGGATAAAGCATGATTTAATGTAACGTTATGTTAATGAAAGATTTTATTTAACGATATGATTTATAAATACTTTTGCACAATAAGTTATAACCAAAATGGTGCGACGCACCTTTTTGGTGCATAAAAATGAGAGGTGGCGCAATTTATCGGCAAACGCTATCGCAATGAAATTATTAGTGCGTTAATAAAAAGCGTTATTTAATTCACATTTCTTGCTTTGCTAATTCAGCGCGGTTCTTTAGCCAAAACTCGCATAATAGGAACCCTGCCGACAACAGACGGAACAAAACAAATCCTGATGGACTATTTTAAGATTAATAAACTCCGGGATGATGGCATACATCACCATCACCAAGTAATATCGGCCTGTTGTTATAAATTTTGTCTATGACAAAAAATCATAAGGCCCGGAACCGGGCCTTATTAATAAGAGAAACTATGCATCCGCACCGGCGGCTAAAATAGCGTACTGCGTTCAACCTCCGTCAGCAGCATACCGGCCCGTAACCCCAGCGCAACCTGCGGATTGGGGAACAAAATCCATTCCTTGGCATGTTGCACCCGATAGGCCTCACCGCTCTGCTCGCTGATCAGCCGGCCCTGCTCCAGCTCGGTAAAGTTGGCTGTATCATCGTTCAGGTGCAGCACAAAGTCCTGCTGGCGCTTAATCAGCGACTGCTCTACGTGGAAAACGCGGATCGCCGGCCCCTGACGCGGCGACGGCGCTTCGCCGCTGACCAGCCCCTGCAACGCACGGTTGATGGCGGCAAACTGCGCCAGATCGTTCTGTCCGAACGGACGCGCCTTGCCTAACTCCAGCGTACAGCTGGCCGCCGCCAGGTGCTCGCTGGTAAAGTGGCTGAAGGTGCCGCCCGGCGCCCGGTGAACCACCAGCGCGTCCAGTTCTGCCGCATCCAGCCGGGCAAGCAGCTGCGGGTGATAACTACGCGTCTGGAACGGTAAAATGCCAAAGCGCGGCAGGCGTGATTCGCGGATGGCGGTATGCAGATCGTAATGGAAGCGCTCTGCCGTTTCATGCTGAAAAAAGTTCGTCGCCAGCTGCTCCAGCTGCTGCGCGCGCGCCGTTTCGCCGCTGGCCGGAAAATCACGGTAGCGGCCGCCAAACATGCGGTTCATATCGGCATGCAGATAGCGCCGGTCGGCGCGCATTGCCGCCGGGTTGCCCAGCACCACCAACAAACGCACCGTCAATGTCCGCACGCTGCGTAAAACATCGCTGACCAGTTGGTTAAGCAGCTCAATCGGCGCGGTTTCATTGCCATGAATACCGGCGGAAAGCAGCACCGCCTGTTGGTAGCCCTGTTGCGGACAGATCTCCAGCAGCCCTTCCCCTAACCAGCGCCAGCGCAGCGTCGCCGTCTCCCCCTGCTGCGCCGCAGGCACTTCACCCGCCAAGGTCATGGCCAATAGATCAAACATGCATCCTCCGTCGGTTTAAATATATTTATCTGGCTCACTGCTGGAACGGATAAATCGATCCTAATCCCATGATGGAAGTCAGCGCATCCAACGCCTCCCGCCCTTCGCGCAGCAGCTGCGGATCGGCCAGGTCGGCGGCCGTCAGGCGGTCGCGGTAATAGCGATCGACCCAGTCATTCAGCGTGGCGAACAGTTGATCGCTCATCATCACCCGCGGATTAACGGCGCGCAGCTCTTCCTCGTTCAACGCCACCCGCAGCCGCAGACAGGCCGGGCCGCCGCCGTTGCGCATGCTCTCGCGCAGCGCAAACACCTGGATCTGGTCGATCGGCCCTGCGCCGGCCACCATATCATTCAGATAGCTCCACACGCCGGCGTGCTCACGTGACTCTTCCGGCACCACAATCATCATTTTGCCGTCGGGCTTGGTCAGCAGCTGGCTGTTGAACAGGTAGGTTTCCACCGCGTCTGCGACGGAAACCCGCGCCGTCGGCACCTCAATCGCCATCAGTTCGCTGTCGACAGCGGCCATTTTGCGGCGCAGCTCGTCCAGCGCCTGTCGCTGATGCAAAAACGCCTGCTGGTGATGGAACAACACCTGCTGATTACTGACCGCAATCACATCGTTATGGAACACGCCCTGATCGATGACCGCCGGGTTCTGTTGAATAAAGACCGTATGCTGCTCATCCAACTGGTGCAGACGGGCAATCGCCTCGCTGGCCTCACGCGTCTGACGCGCCGGGTAGCGTGTCGGCTCACATTCGCCGCCAAACTCCTGCCGGCCATAGACAAACACCTGCACCCCGCGCCGGTGGTAGTCGCTCCCCAGGCGGTTATGATTAGCCGCGCCCTCATCGCCGAACAGCGCCACCTGCGGCAGCGGATCGTGATGAACAAAATGGCGCGCGTCGCTGAATATCGCCCGCAGCGCGGCGGACGTGGTGTCCGCCTCAATCGCGCGGTGAAACTTATTATTCAGGTTGGCAGGGGTGAAATGTACTTTGCCATCGGCGCTGTCGGCCGACGGTGATACGGTGGCCGCATTGGCGGTCCACATCGACGAGGCTGAACCTACCGCCGACAGCAGGCGCGGTGAAGTGCGCTGCGCCTGCGCCAGCACCGCTTCATCGCTGCCGCTGAACCCCAAACGCCGCAGCGTCGGTAAATGCGGACGCTCCTGCGGCGGCAGCACGCCCTGCTGAAAACCGAGATCGGCCAGCGCCTTCATTTTCAGCAGCCCCTGTTTGGCCGCCAGTTTGGGATTGGAAACGCTGTTCTGATGCTGCGTAGATGCCTCATTACCAAACGACAGTCCGGCATAATGGTGACTCAGCCCCACCAATCCGTCGAAATTGACCTCATATCCCGCCATACGGCTCTCCCAGGGCCGGCAATCAGCCGGCCCCTTTCGCGATTAATTAAAGGACACGCCAGGGGACAAACTGGCCGGCATCTGCAAGGTTTCGCTTTCCAACGACGCCATCGGCCAGGCGCAATAGTCCGCCGCGTAGTAAGCGCTGGGGCGATGGTTGCCCGACGCGCCAACCCCGCCGAACGGCGCGGCGCTGGATGCGCCGGTCAACGGTTTATTCCAGTTGACGATACCGGCGCGCGCTTCCAGCAGCAGTTGCTCAAACTGGGCGCGCTGCGGCGAGATCAGTCCCACCGACAGGCCGTAACGCGTCTGATTGGCGATGCGTAGCGCCTGGTCGAAGTCGTCATAGCGAATAATGGTGGTCAGCGGCCCGAAGTACTCCTCGTCCGGCAGAGCCGGCACCTCGCTGACATCGATGATTCCCGGGCTGAGCAGCGCGCTGCCGCTTTCCAGCCGCTGCATGGTCAGCAGCGCCTTGCCGCCGAGCGACAGCAGGTGGTGCTGCGCCGCCAGCATTTTCTCTGCCGCCGGCGAAGAGATCACCCCGCCCATAAACGGCTGCGGTTCGGCGTCCCAGCGGCCGACGCGCAGCGCGGCCGCTACCTGCACCAGACGCTCGATAAAAGCATCGCCCTGCGCGCCGCGTTTCACCAGAATACGCCGTGCGCAGGTGCAACGCTGTCCGGCGGAGATGAACGCCGACTGGATAGCCAGATTAACCGCGGCATCGCAATCGTCGATCTCTTCCACGATCAGCGCGTTATTGCCGCCCATTTCCAGCGCCAGAATTTTCTCCGGCTGCCCCGCCAGCTGACGATGCAGCTGGTAACCGGTGCCTGCGCTGCCGGTAAACAACAGGCCGTCAATCTGCGGGTTGGCCGCCAGCGCTTCGCCGGTTTCCCGCCCGCCCTGCACCAGGTTGATCACCCCGTCCGGCAGCCCGGCCTGCAGCCACAGCTTCAGCGTCACCTCCGCCGTTAACGGCGTCAGCTCGCTGGGCTTGAACACCACGCTGTTACCCGCCAGCAGCGCCGGAACAATATGGCCGTTAGGCAGGTGCCCCGGGAAGTTGTAAGGACCGAACACCGCCAACACTCCGTGCGGACGGTGACGCAGCGTCGCCGCGCCGTCAGCCATTTCGCTGCGGCTTTCGCCGGTGCGGGCCTGGTAAGCCTGCAAGGAAATGCCCACCTTGCCGATCATCGCCTGTACTTCGGTCAGCGTTTCCCAGCGTGGTTTTCCGGTTTCACGGCTGATGGTTTCCGCCAGCTGCGCCTTATGTTCTTCCAGCAGCGCAGCGAAGCGCTTCACCAGCCGCTCGCGTTCGGCAAACGGCGTGCGCGCCCAGGCAGGAAACGCGCTGCGCGCCGCTTCGCAGGCGGCATCCACGTCGCCGGCATCGGCGCCGTTGGCCTGCCACAACGGTTGATTATCAACCGGGTCGGTTTTACTGAACGCCGCGCCGTGTCCCGGGCGCCAGACGCCATTAATTAACTGTGCCGCATGTGACATTAAACTTTCTCCTGTGTAAAAAGGGCCACCACGCGCACCGGGCTGCCCTGCTCCACGCCGAGCGCCGCAGCGGTGGCGGCGTTCATGTGCAGACGGTCGTCATACAGATCGGCCGCGACCAGCAGCGCGCGATAGTGTTGATAGTTTTCGTTGGCCACCAGCAGCAGCGGCGCATCGGCGCGCATCGGCTTCTCATCTAGCACCACTTTTACCAGCCGGCTGTGTTTCACCGCGCGGATATCGTCGATTTCCGCTTCCAGCGTCGGGCCGCCGTCGAAGATATCGACATAACCCTGATAGCGCAGGCCTTCGGCCTCCAGTAAACGGCGCGCCGGCACGGTGTGCGGATGCACTTCGCCAATCACCTGCTGCGCATCCTGCGACAAAAAATCAACGTATAGCGGGTGCTTCGGCATCAGCTCGGCGATAAACGCTTTCTGGCCGGTGCCGCTCAGATAGTCCGCCTCGGCGAACTCAATCGAAAAGAAGTGGCTGCCGACGTTTTCCCAAAACGGCGAACGGCCGTCTTCATCGGAAAAACCGCGCATTTCGGCAATCAGTTTGCGCGCGAAGCGCTCGCGGAAAGCGGCGATAAACAAGAAACGCACTTTAGACAATAATTTGCCGTTTTCACCGTGACGGTAGTCCGGATCGAGGAACAGCGTGCAGAGTTCGGAATGGCCGGTGTGGTCATTGCTGAGAAACAGCGTCGGCACCGTTTTGTAGACGCCCAGCGGCTTGGAGGCATGCACCTGTGAGCCAACCCGGAAGCTGTACCACGGCTCCGTCAGTCCCACTGCGACCTCAATGGCGCTGACGCCCACCACCTGCTGGCGCTCGCTGTCTTCCAGCACAAACAGATAGCACTGTTCACCGGGGGGAAGTTCGCCTTGCCAGGTTTTCAGCGCCCGCTCAATGCGTGCCGACAAGGTATCTTCATTTTGCGGCAAAGAGGTGAGGCCAATACCGGATTTACCGGCCAGCGTCAGCAGATCTGACAAATCACGACGCTCAATGGGGCGAATAATCATCATAATGCGAACCTCTACGTCATTCGGCGGCACCGCTGACGACGCCGCCGAGAAATTAGCTGCAAATACGTGCTACCGCTCGCGCAAAGCGCGCCAGACCTTCGCGTACGTCCGCTTCCGGGATCACCAATGACGGCGTGAAGCGCACCACATTCGGCCCGGCGATCAGCGCGATCACCCCTTCTTCATTGGCATACTGGGTAATTTGTTTGGCTTTGCCGGCATAGTCCGGCTTCAGCACGCAGCCAATCAGCAGGCCGCCGCCGCGGATTTCAGAGAAAATCGGGTACTGCTGATTAATTTTATTCAGCTCCTCGATAAACCACAGATGGCGCTGCTTCACCCCGTTCAGCACTTCCGGCGTATTGATCAGCGAGAACACCGCACCGGCCACCGCCGTCGCCAGCGGGTTACCGCCGTAGGTGGTGCCGTGCGTGCCGACGCCGAGGGTTGTCGCCAGCGCATCGGTGGTCAGCATCGCGCCGATCGGGAAGCCGCCGCCCAGCGCTTTGGCGGTGGTCAGCACATCCGGTACCACGCCGTACTGCGTATAGGCGTACAGATCGCCGGTGCGGCCCATACCGGTTTGCACCTCATCGAAAATCAGCAGCGCGTTGTGGCGATCGCACAGCTCGCGCAGCCCCTGCAGGAATTCACCGTCGGCCGGCAGCACGCCGCCTTCCCCCTGAATCGGCTCGACGATCACCGCGCAGGTGCGGTCGTTAATCATTTCCGCCGCTGCGGCCAGATCGTTATACGGCGTATGGGTGATGCCGCCCGGCAGCGGCGCGAAGTCCTGCGAATACTTCGGCTGCCCGCCGGCGGAAACGGTAAACAGCGTGCGGCCGTGGAAGGCATTGTTGAAGGCCACAATCTGGTTTTTCTCGGCGCCGAACTTATCCAGCGCATATTTGCGCGCCAGCTTCAGCGCCGCTTCGTTAGCTTCCGCGCCGGAGTTACAGAAAAAGACTTTGTCGGCGAAAGTGGCGTCAATCAGCATCTTCGCCAAGCGCAGCACCGGCTCGTTGGTATAACCGTTGCCCAGGTGCCACAGTTTGCCGGCCTGCTCCACCAGCGCCGCCTTCACCACCGGATGCGCATGCCCCAGCGCGTTCACCGCAATACCGCCGGCAAAGTCGATATACTCTTTACCCTGCTGATCCCAGACGCGGGAACCCTCGCCGCGCACCAGAATAAAATCGGCGGGAGCATAAACCGGGATCATCCAGTCGTCGAAAGACTGGCGGGTAACTGCGATTGGCTGTTCCATAGTGACCTCATGACGTAAGCGAAAAACAGATTTTTGAGCCGAAGGGCCGTTTCTGCACGGTAAAGCGATACAACAATACAAAAAACCGCTCGGAATCTGATGGCGCCTGGCGATGATAATGCTCTCTTTCACCGGCGTTTGAGATACAAATCTGTTACATAAAGGCGGTTTTTTACTATATCTGTCGTGTAGCTCAGCCAGCAACGGGCCATTAATGTTAACGGACAGTTAAAATACATGCCGTCTGATAAAGAGTGTAGAGCAGTTATCGTGCCAATAGCGGATTTGGGAGGTATTTCTCATTTTTTTTCGTTAAAACAACGGCTTATATTGCATATGTATGCAAGTTTTATGCATTTGTACTGCATAAATGTAAAAACGCAGCCTGAAAACGCCATAGGCAACGAAATACTATTCATTAGCAAAAAGTTTTGTTTTTTCTGATCGCGCTCGCAAAAAATAAGCGGCCTAACGAATGTCGGCCGCCCGGCCATGCGCCATTACGGTGCAAATGCTCTATTTTGCCCCAGCAATATGGGGGGAAATTCCCTAGGATTCTGGCGACAGCTGGCGGATCAGCTCGCCGAGGGTGCGGATCGCCGCCTCCAGCCGGTCACTCCACTCAAACGAGGCGTTCAGGCGGAAACAGTGGTTGAAATGGTCGCCGGTCGTAAACATACGGCCGGGCGCAATACTGATGCCCTGCGCCAGCGCGCGCTGGTACAGCGCCATCGCCGACAGGCCCGGCGCCAGCTCCAGCCATAAAAAATAGCCGCCGTCCGGCTGGCTGACGTTGACCGTCGGGGGAAAATAATGCGCAATCGCCTGACGCATCGCGCTTTGCCGCTGCGCCAGCAGGCGACGTAAACGCCGCAAATGCGTGTCATAACCGCCGTGCAGCAAGTAATCGGCGATCGCCATCTGCATCGGTACGCTGGCGGATACGGTGCTCATCAGCTGCAGACGCTGGATCTGTGCGGCATGCCGGCCGGCGGCGACCCAGCCGACGCGAAACCCCGGCGCCAGACACTTGGAAAAGGACGAGCAGTGCAGCACCAGTCCGTCCGTGTCCAGCGCCTTGGCCGGCAGCGGCCGTTCAGCGCCAAAATAGAGCTCGCCGTAGACATCATCCTCAATCAGCGCGATCTGCCGCTGCCGCAGCAGCGCCACCAGCCGCTGTTTATTGACCTCCGGCATCGTGGCGCCCTGCGGGTTCTGGAAATGGGTCATCAGCCAGCAGGCCTTGATCGGATACTGCGTCAGCGCCTGTTCCAACGGCTCCAGTTCAATACCGTGCTGCGGATGGGTCGGTATCGCCACCGCTTTCAGCCGCAGCCGCTCCAGCGCCTGTAGCGCGCCATAAAAAGCCGGCGACTCAATGGCCACATAGTCGCCGGGTTGTGTGACAGCCTGCAGGCTAAGGCTGAGCGACTCCATCGCGCCGGCGGTAATGACAATTTCATCCGGCGCCACCTGCATGCCGCTTAACGCATAGCGCTGCGCAATATTGCGCCGCAGCGCATCATTGCCCGGCGGCAGGTTAACCAGCGAACTGTGCGGCGTGAACTTGCGCGCCACGCTGCTGAGCGCCCGCGCCAGTTTCGGCTGGGTAAACAGCGTCGCATCCGGAAACGCCGAACCGAATGGCACAATCTGCGGATCCTTGCAGGCCTGCAACACGTCGAAAATAAAGGCGTTGATATCCACCTGCTCGCTCAGCAGCAGCTTTTCACCGTGCGTCGCCTGCGGCAACGGCTGCGGCCGGGCGGCCACGTAATAGCCGGACTGCGGGCGCGCCACGATCCAGCCCTGGCTTTCCAGCAGTTGGTAGGATTGCACCACCGTCATCAGGCTGAGTCCCGCACGCCTGCCGCTTTCCCGCAGAGAAGGCAATTTATCGCCGGCGCGCCACACCCGGTTTTGGATCTGTTCGCGGATTTGCTGCGCCAATTGTTCATATCGTGTCATAAATGCGCCAAAAGAAACTGTTATAGGTAAAAGTAAAATAACTGTCACTATTATAGTCAATGTACTCCGTGTTTAACTGACCACCAAGTTTTCTTTGCTTTCCGGCGATGATTTACGGGTGATTTTTCCGCCGCCAGACGGCCATCCGAACGCGGTTTCTCGCCGGGAGGTCATTGAAAAAAACACGTCTATACTGAAGAGGTCATGTTATGTACAACCCTAGGGGGCGCTATGCTGGGTCTTGATGCACTCGAGCTTGCCAGAATACAGTTCGCCTTCACCGTATCCTTCCATATTTTGTTCCCCGCAATCACCATTGGGCTAGCCAGCTATCTGGCAGTGTTGGAAGGTTTATGGCTGAAGACACAGGACGACACTTATCGGCAGCTCTATCATTTCTGGTCGAAAATTTTTGCCGTCAACTTTGGCATGGGGGTGGTCTCCGGTTTGGTGATGGCCTACCAGTTCGGCACCAACTGGAGCTTTTTCTCCGAATTTGCCGGCAATATCACCGGACCGTTGCTCACCTATGAAGTGCTCACCGCATTCTTCCTTGAGGCCGGTTTCCTGGGGGTCATGCTGTTCGGCTGGAATCGCGTCGGCCCTGGCTTGCACTTCTTCGCCACCTGTATGGTGGCGCTCGGCACGCTGATTTCCACCTTCTGGATCCTGGCGTCGAACAGCTGGATGCAAACGCCGCAGGGCCATGAAATCATCAACGGCCAGGTGGTGCCGGTGGAGTGGCTGAAGGTGATTTTCAACCCGTCATTCCCCTACCGGCTGCTGCATATGTCCACCGCGGCGTTCCTGGCTTCCGCCTTCTTTGTTGGCGCCTCCGCCGCCTGGCACCTGCTGCGCGGACGCGATACGCCGGCAATGCGCACCATGCTGTCGATGGCGATGTGGATGGCGCTGATCGTCGCCCCTATTCAGGCGTTTATCGGCGATGCGCACGGTCTGAATACCCTTAAACACCAGCCGGCCAAAATCGCCGCCATCGAGGGACACTGGGAGAACGTCGCCGGTGAAGCCACGCCGCTGATCCTGTTCGGCTGGCCGGATATGGAGCGGGAAGAGACGCGCTTTAAGCTGGAAATTCCCTACCTCGGCAGCCTGATCCTGACCCATAGCCTGACGGAGCAAATCCCGGCGCTGAAGTCCTTCCCGCCGGAAGATCGCCCCAATTCCACCATCGTATTCTGGAGTTTCCGCGTCATGGTGGCCATGGGCCTGCTGATGATTCTGGCCGGCGTCTGGAGCCTGTGGCTGCGCTGGCGCGGCGGCCTGTACCACTCGAAGCCCTTCCTCTACTTCGTACTGTGGATGGGGCCTTCGGGGCTGATCGCCCTGCTGGCGGGCTGGTTCACCACCGAAATAGGCCGTCAGCCGTGGGTGGTCTATGGCCTGCTGCGCACCAAGGACGCGGTTTCCGCCCACGGGGAACTGCATATGAGCATCAGCCTGCTGGCGTTTATCGTGGTGTACTGCTCGGTGTTCGGCGTCGGCTACGCCTATATGATGCGGCTAATCCGCAAAGGGCCGCAGCCGCATGAAGGCGAGCAGCCGGACGACACCGAAGGCCGGCCGGCGCGTCCGCTTTCCGCGGTCAAAGAGCATCTGGACGACAGGAGTTGAACATGGGTATCGATCTTCCGCTTATCTGGTTTTTGATTATCGTGTTCAGCACCATGATGTACGTGGTGATGGACGGTTTCGATCTGGGCATCGGCATCCTGTTTCCATGGGTCAAAGACAGCAGAGACCGCGACGTGATGATGAACACCGTCGCACCGGTCTGGGACGGCAACGAAACCTGGCTGGTGCTGGGGGGCGCCGCGCTGTACGGCGCCTTCCCGCTGGCCTATTCGGTGATCCTCGACGCGCTGGCCATTCCACTGACGCTGATGCTGATCGGCCTGATTTTCCGCGGTGTGGCGTTTGAATTCCGCTTCAAGGCCACCGCCGACAAGCGTCATATCTGGGATAAGGCCTTTATTGGCGGCTCGCTGCTCGCCACCTTCTGTCAGGGTATCGTGGTCGGCGCCATTCTGAACGGCTTCCCGGTTGAGAACCGCGCCTATGCCGGCGGCCCGCTCGACTGGCTGACGCCGTTCGCGCTGTTCTGCGGCCTGGGACTGGTGGCGGCTTACGCCCTGCTCGGCTGTACCTGGCTGGTGATGAGAACCGCCGGCGAACTGCAGGCGCGTATGTACCGCCTGGCGACGCCGCTGCTGCTGGCTCTGCTGGTGATTCTGGCGCTGGTAAGCATCTGGACACCGCTGGCGCATCCGGAAATCGCCGACCGCTGGTTCAGCCTGCCGAACCTGTTCTGGCTGCTGCCGGTGCCGATTCTGGTGCTGCTGAGCGCCTGGGGCATCTGGCGCGGGGTGAATCACGACGCGCACTACTCGCCGTTTCTGCTGACGCTGTTGCTGGTGTTCCTTGGCCTGAGCGGGCTGGGCATCAGCATCTGGCCGCTGCTGATCCCGCCGTCCATCAGCCTGTGGGAGGCGGCATCGCCGATGCAGAGCCAGGGCTTTATGCTGGTAGGCGCGCTGTTCATCATCCCGATTATTCTGGTCTACACCTTCTGGAGCTACTACGTATTCCGCGGCAAGGTGAGCCATGAGCAGGGTTACCACTGATGAAGGAGGCGACGATGAAAGAGAAAGACGCCGCCCCCTGGTGGAAACGCGTCGGCTGGCTGGTGATCATCTGGAGCGCCAGCGTGCTGGGGCTGTTTGTGGTGGCGACGATTTTCCGCATGCTGATGACCGCAGCGGGGATGAAGTCGCACTGACCCCCGCCATCATCTCCCGCGCCGCCGGCACTATTTGCCGGCGGCGCCGTTCGGAAAGTAAAACGACACCACCAGCGTCACCAACGGCAATGCGCCGATTTTCAGCAGTTCGAACATCTGCCGCAGCGGCTGGTTGTCATCCCAGTAGGCATGGGCGGCAAATACGCCGGCGCTAATCACAAACAGACCGCTCAATACTTGCCTGGCCAGGCGCAACCGCTCCATTTCGTCAAATGTCGCCGTGGCGTCAAGGTACAGCGCGCCGACGTCCACCAGCTTCTCCCGCCGTTGCGCACACATTAAAACAGCCCCTGCACCTTGCCGATCACTTCCAGTTCACCGCCGTCGGTGTCGCGCACCACGGCAAGCGTGGTGCCGTCCTGCCTTAACCAATGATGGTCGGCAAGCGCCAGTAACGAAAAGGCTTTCACAATCACCTCGGTTTTGGCTAATCCATGACGTGCGGCCATGGCGTTTAAACTGTCATCAATCTCATTGGAAACCAGTAACGGCAAACGACGCATATTCCACCTCCTGTGGCCTTGGCTAAGGTGGGAAGACTGTAACGCCATTGACGTCGCTGTTCAATTAGTGAACTGCGTAACGCTTCGCAGAAGCGACAGGTTTTTCTCGGAAAATCATCGGGAAACAGCAAAGGGAAAAAAATCCGCGCTGGCAGACAGCGCGGATGGCAGGATTAACGACGGCTGCGCACCAACTGATAACGGCGGGTCAGATACTCGACCGGCGCGCTCCAGATATGCACCAGACGGCAGAACGGGAACAGCACGAACAGCGTCATCCCCAGCACCATATGCAGGCGGAAGATCAGCGCCACGCCGTCAAGGTGCTGCGACGCGCCGCCCTGGAAGGTCACCACCGCCTGCGCCCAGCCCACCAGCTTCATCATCTCGCTGCCGTCCATATGCTGGGCGGAGAACGGAATGGTCAGCAGCCCCAGACAGACCTGCACCACCAGCAGCGTCAGGATCAGAATATCGGCGACGCTGCTGGTTGCCCGCACCCGCGGGTTGGTCAGACGCCGCTTCAGCAGCAGCGCGCCGCCCACCAACGTCATCAGGCCGCAGATGCCGCCGGCGATCATCGCCAGCTTCTGCTTCACGTCGATCGGCAAAAATGCCTGATACATCCAGTGCGGCGTCAACATGCCGAACAGGTGGCCGAAGAAAATTCCCAGGATGCCGATGTGAAACAGGTTGGAGGCCAGCCGCATCCCCTTTTTATCCAGCATCTGGCTGGAGCCGGCGCGCCAGCTGTACTGGCCGTAATCGTAGCGCAGCCAACTGCCGACCAGAAAAATCGTCCCCGCCAGATACGGATAAATATCGAAGAAAAACTGATTGAGAAATTGCATGATTAGCGTCCTTTGGTTCCGGTTAACGCATCCGACAGATCGAGATACTGCGGCGCCACCGCACCGGCGAAGCGCCGCTGGTGTGCGGTTTGCTGCGCGGAAGCGCAGCCCTGCGGTTCGCCGAGAAACTTAATCTGTTCCTCTTCCCATACCGCATCCAACGCCTGCGGCGTATCATCGCGCGCCTCTGCGGCCACCTGCTGCTGCAGCGCCTGCGCCTGAATATCGCTGCCGGACAGCGCCAGCAGAATGTCGAACAGCACGCCGTATGCGCTGCTGCGCTGATGCAGGCGCGCACCCAGCAGCGCCAGAATCGGCGCGATGTCCTGCAACCCCTCGCGCGCCGCCTCATGGCTGCGGCTGGCGAGATACTCCAGATACAGCGGCAGAAAATCCGGCAGTTCGCGGCTGTCGATCTGTAACCCGTCGGCGCGATACTGCGCCATCAGGTCGACCATCGCCTGCCCGCGGTCGCGCGATTCGCCGTGCACATGCTCAAACAGCAGCAGCGAGGTGGCGCGGCCGCGGTCAAACAGCTCGCAATAGTCGGCCTGCGTGTCCAGCAGCGGGCGGGCGCACAACTCGCGGATAAACTGCATCAGCTGCGCGCTGTAGTGCAGATCCAGCTCGCAGGCCGGCTCCAGCGCCGCCAGCAGCTCATCCTGATGATCCCACAACGCCTGATCGGGATAGTCCAGCAGGCGGGCGATAATCCGTAATGTCATCATGAGGCATCCTCCGGACGCGCAGTTTTCTGCGACACGTCAATCGCATCGATACGGCGGCTGTTGAACAGGTTGAACTTACCGTCGCTGCCGTGGCAGCCGTCGCCGAAGCTGAAGCCGCAGCCTTTGCTTTCCGGGAAGGCCTCGCGCGCCAGCTCACGATGGCTGGACGGCACCACAAAGCGGTCTTCGTAGTTGGCGATCGCCAGATAGCGGTACATTTCCTGCGCCTGCGCTTCGCTCAGGCCCACCTGTTCCAGCGCGCTGGTGTCCACCACGCCGTCCACGCTTTCGGCGCGCTTGTAGTGGCGCATCGCCAGCATACGCTTCAGCGCCAGCAGCACCGGCGCGGTATCGCCGGCGGTCAGCAGGTTCGCCAGGTACTGCACCGGGATACGCAGGCTGTCGACGTCCGGCAGTACGCCGTTGTGCGCCAGCTCGCCGGCATCCGCCGCCGACTGAATCGGCGATAACGGCGGCACGTACCACACCATCGGTAAGGTGCGGTATTCCGGGTGCAGCGGCAGCGCCAGCTTCCAGTCCATCGCCATTTTGTACACCGGCGACTGCTGCGCGGCGTCGATCACGCTCTGCGGCACGCCGTCCGCCAGCGCCTGGGCAATCACCGCCGGATCGTGCGGGTCGAGGAAGATATCCAGCTGGCTCTGATACAGATCCTGCTCATTTTCCGTCGCCGCCGCCTGTTCGATACGGTCGGCGTCATACAGCAGCACGCCCAGGTAGCGGATACGCCCGACGCAGGTTTCCGAACAGACGGTCGGCTGGCCGGCCTCGATGCGCGGGTAGCAGAAAATACATTTCTCCGACTTGCCGCTTTTCCAGTTAAAGTAGATTTTCTTGTACGGGCAGCCGGTCAGACACATGCGCCAGCCGCGGCACTTGTCCTGGTCAATCAGCACAATGCCGTCTTCGCCGCGCTTATAGATAGCGCCGCTCGGGCAGGTCGCCACGCACGCCGGATTCAGACAGTGCTCGCACAGGCGCGGCAGATACATCATGAAGGTGTTTTCAAACTGGCCGTACATCGCCTTTTGCATATTGGCGAAGTTTTTATCCTGCGAGCGCTTTTCAAACTCGCCGCCGAGGATCTCTTCCCAGTTCGGGCCGTTCTCGATCTTCTTCATGCGCTGGCCGGTGATCAACGAGCGCGGCCGGGCGATCGGCTGCTGCTTGCCCTGCGGCGCGGTATGCAGATGCTGGTAGTCGTAATCAAACGGTTCGTAGTAATCATCCAGCGCCGGCACGTGCGGGTTGGCGAAAATCTTCGACAGCACGCCGACGCGGCTGCCCATGCGCGGCTCCAGTTTGCCGTTGATTTTGCGGATCCAGCCGCCTTTCCATTTGTCCTGATCTTCCCAGGCGTGCGGATAGCCGACGCCCGGCTTACTTTCCACGTTGTTGAACCACGCGTATTCCATACCTTCGCGGCTGGTCCAGACGTTCTTACAGGTGACCGAACAGGTATGACAACCGATGCATTTGTCCAGATTCAGCACCATGCCGACTTGCGAACGAATTTTCATTTGGCTTTCTCCTGCTGGCTGCCCTGGGTGTCGTCGTTACCTTCGCCATCCAACCAATCGATACGGTTCATCTTGCGCACGACCACAAACTCATCGCGGTTGGAGCCGACGGTGCCGTAGTAGTTAAAGCCATAGCTCAGCTGCGCATAGCCGCCGATCATATGCGTCGGTTTCGGGCAGACGCGGGTGACCGAGTTGTGGATACCGCCGCGCTGGCTGGTGATCTCTGACCCCGGAATATTCACGATGCGCTCCTGCGCGTGGTACATCATGGTCATACCGCCCGGAATGCGCTGGCTGACCACCGCACGGGCGGTCAGCGCGCCGTTGGCGTTGAACGCCTCAATCCAGTCGTTATCGGCAATGCCCAGATCGGCGGCGTCCTCCTCGCTCATCCAGACGATCGGCCCGCCGCGCGACAGCGTCAGCATCAGCAGGTTGTCGCTATAGGTGGAGTGGATACCCCATTTCTGGTGCGGCGTCAGGAAATTCAGCGCCTTCTCTTTATTGCCGTTCGGCTGCCGGTTAAGCAGCGGCTGCGCGGCGCGGGTGTCGATCGGCGGACGGTAGACCAACAGGCTCTCGCCAAAGGCGCGCATCCACTCGTGATCCTGATAAAGCTGCTGACGGCCACTGAGGGTGCGCCACGGGATCAGCTCGTGCACGTTGGTGTAGCAGGCGTTGTAGGAGACGTGCTCGTCTTCCAGACCGGACCAGGTCGGGCTGGAAATAATCTTGCGCGGCTGGGCCTGAATATCACGGAAGCGAATCTTTTCATCTTCCTTGTTCAGCGCCAGATGCGTGTGATCCCGGCCGGTGATGTTGCTGAGCGCCTGCCAGGCTTTTACCGCCACCTGGCCGTTGGTCTCCGGCGCCAGCGACAAAATCACTTCCGCCGCGTCAATCGCACTATCGATCTTCGGCCGGCCGGCCGCCGGGCCGTCGGTCTTCACGTAGTTCAGCTGTTTCAGGAAATCGATCTCCGTCTGGGTGTTCCAGCTGATGCCCTTACCGCCGTTGCCGAGCTTGTCCAGCAGCGGGCCGAGCGAGGTAAAGCGCTCATAGGTAGCCGGATAGTCACGCTCAACCACCATGATGTGCGGCGCGGTTTTGCCCGGAATAAGGTCGCATTCGCCTTTTTTCCAGTCCTGTACGCCCAGCGGCTGCGCCAGCTCGGCGGCGGAGTCATGCTGGATCGGCAACGTCACCACGTCGGTTTCCTGCCCTAGGTGGCCGACGCACACCTCAGAGAAGGCCTTGGCGATGCCCTTGTAAATTTCCCAGTCGCTCTTCGACTCCCAGGCCGGATCGACCGCCGCCGACAGCGGATGAATAAACGGATGCATATCCGAGGTATTCATGTCGTCTTTTTCATACCAGGTGGCGGTCGGCAGCACGATGTCGGAATAGAGGCAGGTGCTGGACATGCGGAAATCGAGCGTCACCACCAGATCCAGCTTGCCTTCGCCGCCCTGATCCTGCCACTCCACGTCCTGCGGTTTAACGCCGCCCTGCTGTCCCAAATCCTTGCCCTGAATACCGTTTTCCGTCCCCAGCAGGTACTTCAGCAGGTATTCATGGCCTTTACCGGAGGATCCCAGCAGATTGGAGCGCCAGACGAACAGGTTGCGCGGGAAGTTCTGCGGGTTGTCCGGTTGCTCGGCGGCAAAACGCAGCGCCCCCTGCTTCAGGCTGTCGACGGTGTAATCCAACGGCGATTGTCCAGCCGCGGCCGCCTGCGCCGCAATCCGCAACGGGTTGGTGTTCAACTGTGGCGCGGACGGCAACCAGCCCATACGTTCGGCGCGCACGTTGAGATCGATCAGGCTGCCGCTGAAGCGGGATTTATCCGCCAGCGGCGACAGCAGTTCCTCGGTAGCGACGGTTTCATAACGCCACTGGCTGGAGTGGTTGTAGAAGAATGAGGTGCCGTTCATCTGGCGCGGCGGTCGCTGCCAGTCGAGGCCGAAGGCCAGCGGCAGCCAGCCGGTCTGCGGCCGCAGCTTCTCCTGGCCGACGTAGTGCGCCCAGCCACCGCCGCTCTGGCCGACGCAGCCGCAGAAGATCAGCATATTGATCAGACCGCGGTAGTTCATATCCATGTGATACCAGTGGTTCATACCGGCACCGACGATGATCATGGAACGACCGTGGGTTTTCTCGGCGTTCTCGGCAAATTCACGCGCGATGCGGATGATGTGATGACGGGAAACGCCGGTAATCTGCTCCGCCCACGCAGGGGAATAGGCCTTGATGTCGTCATAGCCGGCGGCGCAGTTGGCGTCGTCCAGCCCGCGATCGAGGCCGTAGTTCGCCAGCGTCAGATCGTAGACGCTGGCCACCAACGCCTCGCTGCCGTCCGCCAGCTGCAGACGTTTCACCGGCAGCTTATGGCGCAGCACCTGCTCCAGCGCCACGCTGTTGAAGTGTTCGCTTTCCGCGCCGCCAAAATACGGGAAACCGACCTCGGCCACCTCATCGTGTGACCCCAGCAGGCTCAGCTGCAGCTCAACCTCCTGCTGCGCCTGGCCGGCGCGCTGCTCCAGGTTCCATTTACCCTGCTCGCCCCAGCGGAAACCGATCGCCCCCTGCGGCGCCACCAGTTGGCCGCTCTTTTCATCCAGCGCGACGGTTTTCCACTGCGGATTGTTGTCCTGCCCCAGCGCGTCCACCAGATCGCTGGCGCGCAGCATGCGGCCGGCGGCGTAATAACCCTCGTCGCGCGGCTCCAGCAGCACCAGCATCGGCATATCGGTATAGCGGCGCACGTAATCGCGGAAATAGCCGACCTGACGATCCAGATGAAACTCTTTCAGCATCACATGGCCCATCGCAAGCGCCATGGCGCTGTCGGTGCCCTGCTTCGGATTCAGCCACTGGTCGCAGAGTTTCGCCACTTCGGCGTAGTCCGGCGTCACCGCCACGGTTTTGGTGCCCTTGTAGCGCACCTCGGTAAAGAAGTGGGCGTCCGGCGTGCGGGTCTGCGGCACGTTGGAACCCCAGGCGATAATATAGGAGGAGTTATACCAGTCGGCGGATTCCGGCACGTCGGTCTGCTCACCCCAGGTCATCGGCGACGCGGGAGGTAAATCGCAGTACCAGTCGTAGAAGCTCAGACAGGTGCCGCCGATCAGCGACAGGTAACGCGCGCCGGACGCGTAGGACACCATCGACATCGCCGGGATCGGCGAAAAACCGATAATACGGTCTGGGCCGAAGGTTTTTGCGGTATAGACGTTGGAGGCGGCAATCAGTTCGTTCACCTCCTGCCAGCTGGAACGCACAAAGCCGCCGCGGCCGCGGGCGATTTTATAGCTCTTGGCCTTGTCCGGATCGCTGACGATAGCGCCCCAGGCCTCGACCGGATCGCTGTGCTGCGCCTTGGCTTCACGCCACAGTTTCAGCAGGCGTTTGCGCATCAGCGGATATTTCAGGCGGTTGGCGCTGTACAGATACCAGGAGTAGCTGGCGCCGCGCGGGCAGCCGCGCGGTTCGTGGTTCGGCAAGTCGGGGCGGGTACGCGGATAGTCGGTCTGCTGGGTTTCCCAGGTCACCAGACCATTTTTCACGTAGATCTTCCAGCTGCACGAACCGGTGCAGTTGACGCCGTGGGTCGAACGCACGATTTTGTCGTGCTGCCAGCGGCTGCGGTAGCCGTCTTCCCAATCTCGGTTGCTGTCAAGCGTCTGGCCATGTTCGCCAGAGAACGGTTCCGCCAGCTGTTTAAAGTAGCGGAACCGGTCTAAAAATTTGCTCATCCGGAGTTCTCCTGAAGGCTCTTATCGTTATTTTCCCTCACTGCCCGGCGCCTGCGCCGGGGTTCGGGTCTGGGGTCATCATGATGGACGTCATTGCTCAATCTGCGGCCAAGGCTACTGATGCAAAGGCGGCGGCAAATTGATTGCGATCAACACAACATGATGGGAAAAACGCGGGCAGGCGCGGCAATACCCCTTTTGGATAACGCCAGAAAACTCAATTTGATATTGATTTATAACAAGAAATTAAAAACGTCGCCGCCGGTGCATATCTTGTGCATTGCTGTCGGCTATTTGGGGGTACTCCTGCGCCGCAGCGGCGGCAAACCGGATTCAGCGACGCAGCCACCGATGGGAGCTGCCCAGCGGCGGCAGTGGTATCTCCAGCTCGCGGCGTGTCTGATGACGCCAGCCATCCGGCAACTGCAGATGCAGCGTCACCGGGCGCGCCTCCGGATTGGCGACCAGCAGCAGCGCACGGTCGCCACGCACGAAGATTCGCGCCGCCGCTGCGGATCCCGGCAATTTCAACGTTACACCGTCACCCGTAAGCAAGTAAGGGCTGAAACCGTTAACCTGACGCGCCACACGGGCGATACCGCGCCACTGCGTCTCAAACGCCGCGCGGTCAAAATGGCCACGCCGCTGCTGATAAAACAGGTCGTTATAGGAATAAAACAGCAGCCCGCGCGCGCCGCCGATCAGCGCCAGCCAGGCCTGGGTGCGGACTTCATCTTCCGTCGGCGCCCGCGCAGAACGCCGGTCATCATAGGCGGCATGATCCATAATCTGAATCACCATCCAGGCGCCCTTCACCCCGCGCGCCGCGCGCACGGTTTGCTGCGTATCATGCAGGGTGCGGCGCAGGTGAGGCTCCGAACCGACCGGATAGGGATCGGTCGCCAAAATATCCGCACTGTTGAAATAGTCATCCAGCGTGGCGGTTTTATTCAGCACCTGAAACGTCGGGTGGTGGCGGTCAAGCCGCTGCACCTGCTGGTGCCTGGCCGCAATCTGCGGCAGAAACTCCAGCCCCAGCTCATCATTGATATACCAGGCCAGTAAATTAGGCTGGTTTTTCAGCCGATTAATCTGGGCGGCGGCCAACGCCGCATAGCTGCCGCGCGTCGCCGGCGCAAAACGGCTGCCGGCATAGAGATCTTTGATGGCGTAGATAACCTGCAGCCCGTGACGCCGGCTGCGGCGAAAAAAAGCGTCGGCGTCCTTGCCAACGCCATAACGGTAATTGAGCACGCTGTTGAAACCGGCGGCGGCGATACGCGCCAGATCGTCATCGCCGCTGCGGGTGGTGTAAATCCCCAGCGGAAATATCCGTTCGCCGCGGCGACGGGTAAACCCCTGTCCGTCAATCGCCACCGTCGGCGTCGGCTGACCGATATCCAGCGCGATCTCACTGCTGCGGCTGCGCCCCGTCGGCGCTTCGGTCACCTGCTGACGCAGGCGATATTCCCCCGGCGGCAACGGCGGCGGCGTATAACCCAGCCAATAGCGCTCGGCGATATAGCGCCGCTGGTTCGTCTGGTCGACAACTTTGCGCTGCCGATCGAGCAGCACGCTGCTGACCGTCACCCACTGTGGATGCGGCGTTTCAATCAGCGTGCGACCGCCCGCCGGATAGAGCGCCGCCTGCGGCGACAGCACGCAGGCATACGCATCGTCGAACCACGCCGTCCCGGTGGTGCCACGGCGCAGATACAGCCCCAGCGTCACCCGCGCCGCCCGCCGGGGCACGCGATACAAGGCCGAGATATGCCGCCAACCGCTGTTGCCGACGATTCCCGTCGGGTAGCGCCCCTCCAGAAAACGCCCCTGTGCATCAAAACTCTGGATATACACGCTGGCGCCGCGATCCTGCGGCGCCCCCTGCAGCCCGCGCCCTTTCAGCCAGGCGCCAAACGCGATAGCCTGTCCGGGCTGCGCCGCGACCGTCTGGCTGAAGGTGTGGTAACGGGCGGCATCCTGATTGTGATAGCGCAGGCTGGCCCTGCCGCCGTGCGCCGCGCTATCCTCTCCGGCACCTTCGCCGCGCCAGCCCTGCAGCCCCTGTTCGAAACCGGGGTTTTGCAGTAGATTCGGCGCACACTCCTGCGGCGGCATCCCCTGCAGCAGCGCGGCGGCGGCAATCGCCGGCATCAAACCGCTCATTGCCGCTTCATCGCCGCATTCAACAGGTAAGCAAAAAACAGGTAACAAGATTTCTGGTACGACAGCCCCAGATACTGACGGTAGATTTTCCACTGCCAGTCCGCCGCCTGCAGCTTATTGCCGGACAGCGAATGGTCGGAAACCCGGTAAAATGCCAGCGGTTCCGGCACGCAGTACGCCAGGCCGTTGTATGCCCGTTCCAGCACCGCCAGCCACATCAGGTAATCTTCATGCCCCACCGGCTGCTGATAGACCTTACCGGTGCGCCGCTGATTGTAGATACCGGTCAGGTTGCCGATGCGGTTGCTCCTGAGCATCGCCGGGTAGTCAATAACTTCCGCCGCGCCGCGGTAGTTCTTCACCTGATGCAGATCCTGCTCAAAGGTGTAATAGTGCGAGCACACCACGTCGTAGCGGCCGGACTGCAAAATCTCCACCTGCCGCGCCAGCTTGTTACCCAGCCACACGTCATCGCTGTCGCAAAACGCCAGGTAGTCGCCGCGGGCCATATCGATACCGATATTGCGCGTGGCCGCCACCCCCAGGTTGCGCGGGTTGCGAATATAGGTCACACGCTCATTCCTCAGCGACGCCACAATGTCCGCCGTCTCATCGGTGGAGGCGTCGTCAATCACATACAGCTGAAAGTCGGTAAAGCTCTGGTTGAGCACGCCCAGAATCGATGCCCTGACGGATGCCGCTGCGTTATAGGCCGGCATAATAACTGATACTTTTTCCATATGTTCCTCACGTGATAATCCGTTGCCACAAGGGGTAAATACGTTCCGGCGTAAAGCGCTGCGCCTGCCGCCACGAAGCGTGCGCAAAGCGTAGCCGCAGTGCGTTATCCGCCATCAGCGCCAGCACCCGCTCGCAGAACTGCGGGCTGTCGCCGTCCGGCACCAGATAGCCGTTCACCCCGGACTCAATCAGTTCCGCCGGCCCGGTTTGACAGTCATAAGCCACCAGCGGCAGGCCAAAACTCAGCGCTTCAATCAGCACCATCGGCAACCCCTCGTAACGGGAGGTCATCAGATACAGACTGGCCTGACGGTAATAGCGCGCCACGTCCGGCGTCGCCGGCAGCAAAGAGACCTGACGCTCCAACCCCGCCTGCGCAATCTGCCGTTGCAGCGCCGGCCGCGCCGGGCCATCCCCGACGATCAACAGCTGCCATGACGGCGCCTGACGGGCGATCTGCCGCCAGGCGTCAATCAACCGGTCAAAGCCTTTCTGTTCGGTGAGCCGGCCGATGGCCAGGGCGACGTTGCGCCGTTGACCGCAGTCGGGCGGCTGCGGCGTAAACGGCGAAACGTTCTCGATCACCAGGCATTTATCCTGCCGGATCCAACGGCCGATCCGCGCCCGATCTCGGTGCGTCAGCAAAATCACCCGGTCGCCCAAGGCATAAATCAGCAGTTTCAGCCAGCGCATCGGCCACGGATACTGCTGAAAACTGACGTGTTCACTGAGCAGCAGCCGGCTATCGGGACACAGCAGGCGCAAATACGGCGTCATCACCACCGACAAACGCCCCATCGAGACGACAATGATGGCGTCGTAACGCCCGCGCCGCAGCGCCCACGCCAGCCGCCATGGCCAACACGGTGCCCGGCTGCCGATCGGGCGCAGCGTCACCGACTGCGACAGCGGAAAAAACGCCCGCTCGCCGCCGAAAGAGAACAGCGTGACCCGCATGTCGTCGCTGTCAGCCAGCGCATTGGCCAGGCCGCTGGCGACGCGTTCGGTTCCGCCTTTCCCGGCGATATTCTCAATAACAATGGCAATATTGCGTGACGTCATTTCACCTCCGAAAACCGTTGCGGGCATGGCGCAGCAGACGACCGCCCAGCGGAAAAAGACCTAACCGCGTCAGGCAGTCGCCGTACAGCTTGATCAGTTTGAATTTGCCGCTCAGCGAGTGCTGAAGAGTGCGCGAAGAGTAATAACTGAACGCCTGCTGATTCTCGCTGTAGAGGGAAGCCAGCAGATGTTTGCAGGCGAAGCCGCTGATATGCTGCGCGCTTGAGGACAGGAACGCGTCGATAAACAGATCGCTGGCTTCCAGGTTCAGTCGCGTGCTCATCCGACTGGCGCGGCCAACGTCCAGATACACTCCTCCGCCGGCATCGTGGGCAATCTGCGCCCCCAGATTGGTGGCGTTGACCAGAAAACCCCAGTCCTGGTGCTTATACAGAAATTCGGGAAACAAAAAGCGTCGATCGCTTTTTTTACGCATGCTGATGGTGGAAGAACGGATGTCGCCCATCTCCAGGAACAGGAAATCTTCCCCGGCGCTGCCGCTCTGATACTGGAAGGTATAGTCGCGCACCGATACGCCGCTCACCTCGGCGTAATTACCAAAAATAATGTCAATACTGACGTCTTCGTGGTATTTCAGACGGCGGATAATATAGTTGGTGGTGAAGTAGTCGTCGGCGTCGAGAAAAAACACCACCTCCGCCTCCGCCAGCCGCACGCCCAGATTGCGCGATACCGCCGCATTGCTCTTTTGCTTCTTCTCATGCAGCATTACCTGACTGTGGGCGCAGGCAATTTGCCGCACCTGAGCGATATCAATCGCATCCGAGCCGTCATCCACCAGAATCACCTGGTAGTCGAATCCCCGACAGGCGGCAAAAATGCGGGAGAGCGTCTTCGGTAAAAATCCTGCGCTGTTATAAATTGGCATAACAATTGAGAAATCCATTTCTTACCTCAAGGATAATGGTGGGTAATCGCGTTTATCTGCGGTAACGGAGGGCATGGAGCAATGTCGGCGGCATGCCCTCCGTTACTCGGTAAAGTAGCCGCCCCATTCCTGCTCGATGCGCTCCGGCATCAGGCGGGATAAACCTGCGCCGGGCGTAAACGTCAGCTCGCCGAAGTAGACCCGCTCCCCCACCTGATAAAAATCGACCCGCAGATAGGAAAACTGCTGCGCCGTCAGGCGCGCCAGGCGCAGCATGTCCGCCAATTGCGACGGTGCGGCCAGAGGCTGCTCGGCGTTAGGCAGGACAAGGCGAATTTCCGTGCGGTTCCAGTTTTCATCGAAAACATCCCGCCGGTGTTCGCCAAAGCGCTGGTAATCCACCTGAATAAAAATGCGAATCACGCCATCGCGGTTGAAGCAGTGAAACTTGAGATCGTGCGGCACCTCGCCGTTTTCCAGCAGCAGCCGTTCGACCATGATGCATGGCTCAATATCGCGGTAGTGCCGCTCACGGCTTTGCTGATAAAAATTGGCGCGCATCCAGCACCGGGTTTGATCGTAGAGTTCGGCGTAGCTGACCTGTTCCTTATCAAACACCAGCCGGTTATAACCGCTACCGTGGTTGGCCTTGAGCACGAACTGGCGTGGCAGACGGCGAAATACGTCATAACTCAGTTCCGCGCCGTGCGCGTACAGTTCAATCAGATAGGCGTCACCCCAAAGCCCGGCGATAAACTCGCGCACTTTGTATTTATCCGACAGCATGGTGTAAACGCTGCGCGGATAAATCTTGCGCCGCATCAACTTCTCGCTATAGCCGCGCGGGTGCGCCAGACGCGGCCACCGCTTAAAGTACATCGCATATTTCACCTGATGGTGCAGCGCATCGGGCAAACACCGAACGATCCCTTTCAATAAACGATTAAGCATGCCGCCTCCTTAGCGTGCGAATAAAACGTGGCAGAGCGTAATAACAGGTCAGTTGCAAACGGACGATCCGTCCGCCGCGGAAAAAAGCGTTTAACACAAACAGTGAGAAAAATTCAGCCAGCAGCGTCGACAGCGCCGCGCCGGGCAACCCGTAACGCGGGATCAGCATGGCGTTCATCACCACGTTGGCCAACGCCACCAGCGGCATCTTCAGCGCAATAAAACGGTAACCGGCCAACAGCACCATGCTGCGATACGCCACCGTCCCCAGCACCGAAAACAGCGCGGTCAGGGTACTCATCGCCAAAACATCGGCGGCCGGGCGGAATGCCTCGCCATACAGCCACGTCACCAGCGGCGTGGCGTAGCCGCCCAGTATCAGCAGCGCCGGCAGAGAAATCAGCAGCGCCAGCAGGCACAGCAGACGGATACGGTATTCCCGTTCCGGACCGGCGGCGCAGCGGGCAATCCCCGGCATCAGCGACGTCACCAGCGCCAGAGGAATAAAGATCCAGCCCTGGCCCAGCGTTACGGCGGCGCTGTACCAGCCTACCGCCTGCGGCCCGAGCAGATTGCCGAGCATGATTTGATCGATGCGGGTATAGATGACGATCGACAGCCCGGCAGCGGCCAGCGGCAGACCGACACGCAGCAGGTAGCGGCCATAGCGCCGCATCGCGCGCGCGTTAAACGGCGCCGGCGGTGAGCCGCGACGAAACAGCCACAGACGCGTCAGGTAAGGCAGCGCGCTGGCGATAAGATACGGCACGGCAAACCACACCAGCGGCAGCGCCGCGCCGATCAAAGCCAGCCGCAGGACGATCGCCAGCGCTAACGCCAGGTTGTTAATCAGCGTATTGCGCTTCGCCTGCAGCCGGGCATCGTAGTAAATCTTGTAAACGTCCTGGACGGAAAAATAGGCGCTTGCCAGCAGCAGCGTGCTCATCCAGGTTTGCGGCGCCGGATGGTGATAAAAACTCCATAACCACAGCGGCAGCGCCAGCAGTAAAAACAGCCGCCGCCGCAGCTGCATAGAGGCCATCATCAGCCGGACGCCGCTGTCAGGGCGGCGGGCAACGCGGTTGAAGATCACGCTGTCGGCGCCCAGCTGCACCAGCGGCACCACAATAGCGATCGTCGCCAGCAGATAGTTCAGCGCGCCGAACTGCGCCGGCCCCAGATAACGCGCCACATAGACGGAAACGAACACGCCCGACAGGCTGAGCGATACCCGCTCCAGCATCAGCCAGAACGCATTGTGCAAAATCGCCTTCATAGGGCTAGGTCCTGTGCACCGTGTCGCCCTCTTCCCGGTGGCTGGGGTAGGCAAAGTTGTAATAACCGACATCGGTAACGGCCTTTTTCACCACGCCGTTGAGAATCACGCCTTTGACGGATACGCCGTTCTGTTCAAAGCGGCGCAGGCTGGCTTCAACCTGTTTTATGCTGTTAACCGCGAAACGCACCACCATCAAAGAGGTTCCCGCATGATGGCCGATAATCGCCGCATCGGTGACCGCCAGAATCGGCGGCGTATCAATCAGCACGATATCGTAACGCTGCCCTGCCCAGCGCAAAAAGTCCGTAAAACGCGGGTGCATCAGCAGTTCGGAAGGGTTTGGCGGCACCTGACCGCGCGGGACAAAATCCAGATTGGCCTGCGCCGTGGTGCGCACCGCCAGGCTCGGCTCAGTGCGGCCGACCAGCACGTCGGACAACCCGTGCCGTGCGTCGTTGCTCAGCCAGCGATGCAAAAACCCCTTGCGCATATCGCCGTCAATCAGCAGTACCTGCTGGCCGGCCTGAGCCAGCACCGCCGCCAGATTAATGCTGGCGAAACTTTTCCCGCTGGCCGGACTGGCGCCGGACACCATCAGGATATTGTTGCTCGCCTCCATCATCACGAAGTGCAGACTGGTGCGCAGACTGCGGAGCGCTTCAACGGCCAGATCCTCCGGCTGTTCCAGCGCCAGGGTCGGCAGCCGCTCACCGCCGGAGCGCGTCAGCAAAAGCTGCTGACTGCGGTTGCGCTTCGTCTGCCATAATGACAGCGGCACCGTGGCATACACATTGATACCGCGCTTTTCCAACACGGCGCTATCGTCAATGCCCCGGTGAAAAGCACCGCGCAACAGAACCACCGCGGCGGCAATCGTCCCGCCGCTCAATAGCGACAGTATGACGATCAGCATTTTTTGCGGTTTTACCGGCTTAATCGTCGTTTCCGCCGCATCGATAATGCGGATGTTCCCCACCGTACCCGCCTTGCTGATGTTCAACTCCTGCTGTTTGTTCATCAGCTGCATATACACCTGCTGATCAACCTGTACATCACGCGTCAGGCGCAGCACCTCCTGTTGGGTTTTCGGCAGGTTCTGCACCTGTTTGCCCAGACGCGTTTTTTCCTGCTCCAGCGTGGCGCGTTTTTCCAGCAGGGCGCGATATGCCGGGTGCGCGCGGGTATACAGCTTGGAAATCTCCGATTCTTTGAAGGTCAGTTCATTAAGCTGCGCCTCCAGCTGCACCAGCGTATCCAGCACCGACTTGGCTTCCAGCGACAGGTCCACCGAATCATTTTGCCGGCGGAACTGGTTCAGCCGGTTTTCCGCCTGATTCAGCGAAGATTGAGTCTGCGGCAGCTGACGCGCCAAAAACGCCAGCATGCGCTGCGCCTCTTCGGTTTTGCGGTCGACATTCTGTTGCAGATAGTTTTCGGTGATGCTCTGCAGAATCCGTCTGGCGTACTGCGGATCTTCATTCTCCAGTTTGAAGGTCATGATGCCGCTCTCTTTACCCGCCAGGGTGATGCTCAGATTGCGGCGCAGATCGTCGATGGCCTGCTGACGCGCCAGCTTTACCACGCTAAACGTCGCGCCCGGCTCGGCGGACAGCGTCGTCACGCGCAGACGCCATGCGCCGTCCTGCAGCGTCTCCCCCGCCCGGCCGCGCAGCACCGTCCGCCCGTCCTGGCTCAACGTAAAGCGCTGGTTCTCCCGCACGCTCAGGGTCAGGACTTTACCCAACATGTCCGTCGGCACCGCCAATTCGGCAATCGCCAACTGTGGGACCGGCCGGCCAAGCAAACGCGCTACGCCTTTGCCCACCAGCGGGAAAGCATCCGCGCTGACCCGCACCGTCAGTCCCAGGCTGTCCACGGTTTTCCCCAGCACGTAGCGGGAGTTAACCAGCGCAATCTCATCCTGCGTAGCGGAAAACTGCTCGCCGGCATTGTCCAGCGATTGGCGCAGCAGCGACGCGCCGGTGGTCGGCTGCTCCACCTGCGCCATCGCCGTCGCCTCATAGATCGGCGTCGCCAGCAGCGCGTACAGCAGTCCCAGCAACGCCGCCAAGATGGTCGCCAGCGCCAGACGCCAACGGTTATCCCACAGCAGGCCGATCAGGCGCTCCCACTCCAGTTTCTCTTCCACATCGGCCACCGCACCGGGTTGTGCACTATTTTTTATCATCGCTGCTCCTTGCATCGACCATTACCTTTTACCAATTACGCAGCCGCAGCGCGGCCCAGCTTCACCGGTGATATAGTGAAATGCGGCGAAAGTGGCATCCACCGACGGATCCTCTACAGCCCGCGCCAGGCGGGTAAAATCAAAATTCATGCAAGCATCCTGCTACAAAATTAACGGTCGGCTGCCGGCGAGCCGGCGGCCATTGTTGTCCGCCGAGGTTCACGTACCAGCAGGAAATAGCCGCCGGAACACAGCATAAATGCCGCCAGCATCAGGCTTTCCTGCCACGCCATCAGCTCGCCGGACAGGCCGACAACGGCCAGAGCCAAAGCCAGCAGACCGCTTACCGCCAATGCCTGGCGGGCGCTAAGACCACGGCGCATCAAAATATGGTGCAGATGATCGCGACCGGCTCGAAACGGGCTCTGACGCCGGGCGATACGACGCAGCATGACGCTCACCATATCCATCAACGGCATGGCAATCAGCCACAGCGCGCCGACCGGACGCATCACAGCACCGTCGCCCTGCGTCGCGCTCAACAACAGCCACAACACGGTAAATCCCATCACCATGCTGCCGGCATCGCCCATAAAGATTCGGTAGCGGCGCCCAAAAAAACCTAGGTTAAACAACAAGTAGGCCGCCAGGGTGACAATCAGACTCAGGCACCAGAACGCCGTGTCCAGACGGCCGCCCAGAGCGAACATCACCGCCAGTCCGGCCAGCGTCACGCAGGACTGTATGCCCAACTGACCGTCAATACCGTCGACCATGTTGTAAGCGTTAATCGCGCCCCACACCGCCAGCGGCGTCACCAGCAAGGCGCCGTAGCCAAGCTGCAACGCTTCGCCGCCCCATAGGCTGCCCAGCGAAGAGAGCCGCATGCCGGCCGCCAGCATCATCACCAGCGCCAGCCCGCCCTGTACCGCCATACGCGGCGCGACCGACAGCTCAAAGCGGTCATCCAGCACGCCCAGCAGCAGCAGCGCCGTCACGCAGCACAGGTAGACCGCCATATGAGGCACGCCGTCCGGCTGCCAGAGCGAGAACAGAGCCACCGACAGATAAATCGCGATGCCTCCGCACAGCGGAATATGGCCCTGATGCTGTTTGCGGGCGCTGGGCTTATCGACCAGCGCCAGTTTCAGCGCCACTCCCCTGGCGATCGCCATCAGCAGCAACGCCAGAAAAAATATCACTCCCAGTTGATAAACCATTTCTCCCTCCTTGCTCCCTGAAATGACGCCGCCTGCCGTCCTCCGATTTCCTGGTGCGTCAGCGCACCATGGCATCAGCGCGCGCGAAACTCATGCCTGATGGTTTTGGCAATCGCATCCTCCAAAGGCACCGGTGCAACAAAATCAGTGCGCACATCGCTTTTGAACTGCGTTCTGGCGCAAAACTTCTGCACGCGGATGCGGCTGACGGGAAACTGACGCCGGGTGACTTTACTCACCAAATCCAGAGCGCCGGCGCCGCACAATCCCAGCCAATAAGGGATGCGTAACGTTTTGCTATTTTTGCCCAGCGAAGCCGACACCGTGGTCACCAGCTGATTCATGGTCAAATCGGGTTTATCGACATAATTGCAGATCTGATAGGCGGGCTGTTGATCGAGCGCGTGTTCCAGCCGGGCGGCGATATTCTCGACATACGCCATCGACTTGAAATTATTCCCGCTGCCAATCATGACAAACCGCCCGCCGGCAATTTGGCGCAGCAGGTTATACACATTGCCGCGGTTGCCTTCGCCAAAGACCACCGTCGGCCGGATTATCGTCAATTTGTTTTGCTTATCCGCCTTGCGCCAGGCTTCATAAACATATTCCGCTTCCAGTTTGGATTTGCCGTAGTGGTTAAAAGGATCAAAGGCGCCGTCTTCGCCGGTTTCCTGCTGGACAAAGCCATATACCGCCACCGAAGAGGTAAAAATGATCTGACGAATACCCAGCGCCGCAGCCTGTTGGCAAAGGTGGCGTGCGCCCTCCACATTCACTTGATAATAAAGCGAACTGGGCTGCACGTTATCCTTGTGCTCCGCCGCCAGATTGATCGCCACGTCACAACCGTCCAGCGCGGAGCGCAGGGTTTGCGGTTGCGTGATATCGCCGTATTGATAAAGTTCGGGGTAATCCTCACTCGGATTTTTATCAATAATGCGCAGCGTGAGATCGCTGCGCGAACGCAGACGTTTGACTAACCGTGTGCCAATAAAGCCGGAGCCACCGATAATAGCTACTTTACGCTCATCCATAATATTCACTCAGCCTGTTATCGTTATTTCCGCCAGTGATTCTGGCAGAAAGCCAATAGCGATTAACTATCGGACACAGACTGAACAAATTAACTTCCCCTTTCAAATAACAAAAAATAAAATAGCAGTCGTCACGCCATGTAAAACAGGATTAAAAGTGAAATTTCTCTTTGTCTAATTCTCTCTTTCGCGAGAAACAAATGAGTTCATCAGATTGTCCGGCAGGGTAAGCTGAATTTCGCTGCTCTCCTTTATTTCATCATAACGATATTGCTGCCGGAACCGCCCCTTCTTGGGATCAATGCATTCAATCGTCACCTGCAAGGACTTATTTCCCTGATACATGCACAGCAGCGAGCGCGACGAAGGTGCATCAGGATTATCGGCATTGCTGAACTTTAACGTCAGCATCACCCGCGTCGGGCTGTATATACGGCTTCCTTCCGCGAGCGGACGCGCCTGACTTCCCAGGTAAAAGAAAACATTTGCGATAACCGCGAATAACGCCAGCACGGACACCAGTTTGACGCCGCGGGTAATCAACAGGGAAAAAGTCCCCGTTTGTCTCTTTTGCGGTTTAAACGGCTGCGTATGCCAAAGCGGATGCTGAGCCGCTATTTTTTCTTGATTCATCTCAGAATCGCGCTCGGCGCTTATTGCCATATCCTCAGAAAAACTCCCCCGACCAACACTTTCAGATGATTCCTGTTGAATATCCTCTTCCACCAAAGATTCGTGCTCTAAAATAGCTTCATCATCATGGCTGTCATCGCTCAAGAAATTAAATATTGCACGGTTTTCAACCCTGTAACCTAAGCGAGGGATGGTTCTGATAATGGTATGATCGCTATCGCCGATCTTCTGGCGAATGGATTTAATGGTCTGATTTATCGTTGAATCAGAGCAGTAAGTACCTTTCCATATGCTTTCTATAATCTCTGCCCGAGTCACCAGTTCGGGGGAGTTGGCAACCAACAGTGAGAGTATTTGATACTCCTTCCAACGTAGGCGGGTGCTTTTCCTGGAAGGGATCAATACATTGAGATTCCTAATCGTTATTCTTTTATCGAGATCCACGTTAATTTCCTTAATGAGCCCACTCCTGCACGCGTGATATAGAAATAAGAAAAAACGACAAAGAAATCAAATCTAAACTTAACAAGTTGGCGAATTTATATTTTTACCCATATGAAAAGTCAATTTCACTCATGCTATTTATACATATCCATATAATTTAAATGCCTTTTTAACCCCTGGTGGAAAACTGTTTCCCTGCGCAATCACCCGGCACAACACCGCACCCAACCAGATGAATTAAAAAAGAAAAGCAGACCAGCACAAACAAAAAACAGACAATAAAATCATAAAATTTCATCATAAAATCAATCAAGTGAAAACAATAAGCACTCGGCATTTCGACCTAATCCTATTGTAAAGCAATCGTGAAAAGTGGCATGAAAGAAGAATGAGACTAATCTCATTGAATGAGTGCCGGACAATTAATTTAAAATGGGAAATTCTGGGGGGGTTTTACTATTTATATTACAGGGAAGGAAGCATGAAAATCATTAGAATAAATAATCTGACACCCAATCCATTATTAAATAACATAATTAACCATTGGGTGTTGGCGCATGTTTTCTTAGGAATAATACCCATCCTGTTATTTAATATTATTGATATTACAGGGCTTAATCATATTGTTGCAGGTATCTCTCCTAGCGCGGAGATACCTGCAGGGAAAGGCGTATTATCCGCGCGGCTTACGTCCGTATACCAACCAGGTAATCACCACGCAGAGAATATAAAACACCAGGAATACCTTCATCGCCCCGGCTGGCGAGCCGGTCATTGCCAATGAGGTGCCAAAGGCTTTGGGGATAAAGAATCCGCCCACCGCGCCAATAGCGGAAATAAAACCCAGCGCGGCGGCAGAGTCGGTCACCGCTTCGCGCTGTGCCTCTTCATCGCTGCCGCCGGCGGCCTTGACGCGGTCGACGGTAATTTTACGGAAGATCACTGCGATCATCTGGAAGGTGGAGCCGCTCCCCAGCCCTGCCGTCAGGAACAGCAGCATAAAGACGCCGTAAAAGGCGATAAAGGAACCGGATGAACCGGCGTCCGGCAGCGTCAGGAACAGCAGCCCGGCAAATACCGCCATCAGTACAAAGTTGATCAGCGTCACGCGGATGCCGCCAAAGCGATCCGACAACGCACCGCCGACCGGACGCGCCAGCGCGCCAAGGAACGGGCCAAAGAAGGCATAGTGCAGGATCACCACATCCGGAAACTGGGTTTTCGACAGCATGGCGAACCCGGCGGAAAAACCGATAAAAGAACCGAAGGTGGACAGATACAACAGGCTGAGTAACCACAGGTGCCCGCGCTTCAGGACCGGCAACTGCTGGCGCAACGACGCCTTGGATGCCGCCAGGTCGTTCATGCCGAACCAGGCCGCCAAGGTGGCGACCAGCAGAAACGGCACCCATATCCAGGCGGCGTTTTCCAGCCATAGCTGGCTGCCGTCCGGCTGCTGATGGCCGCTGCCGCCAAACAGCGTAAACATCCCCAGCGTAATCGCCAGCGGAGCCGCCAGTTGCATCACGCTGACGCCGAGATTGCCCAGGCCGCCGTTCAGCCCCAGCGCACCGCCCTGCTTCGCTTTAGGGAAGAAGAAGCTGATATTCGCCATGCTGGAGGCGAAGTTGGCGCCGCCGAAGCCGCACAGCAGCGCGATAATCACAAAGATGTGGAAAGGCGTAGCGGGATCCTGCACCACCATCCCCAGCCACAGGCAGGGGACGATCAGCAGACAGGTGCTGATCGCCGTCCAGCGCCGGCCGCCGAAAATCGGTATCACGAAGGAGTAAGGCACGCGCATAATCGCGCCGGATACCGAAGGTAACGCCGTCAGCATAAACAGCTGATCGGTGGTGAAGTTAAAACCGACCTTGTTCAGATTGACGGCAACGGCGCTGAACAGCATCCAGACGCAGAACCCCAGAAGCAGACAGGGAATCGAGATCCACAGGTTGCGGTTGGCGATACGCTGCCCACGCTGCTGCCAAAACTCGCTGTCCTCGGGCCGCCAGTCCTGAATAACCGCGCCCGTTTTTTTGTTTGATGACGTTGCTATGTGCGACATAAATAACCTCGAAAGCACGCTGATAATTGCGCTCACCCTAGAGCTCCCCCCTTAGTGCAAAGTTGACATAAATCAAGCCGGGTGCAGGTAGCCGTCGCCGCAAAATGCCCCCAACTCTATTAGGGAGTAAACGCCAAATCGTTTAAATGGTTTTTATATTCAACCAGATAGCCATCGCTCAATACGCAGGAAAGCCGGTGTGCCGGAGGCGGGGAAACTAATGGTTACTTCGTTATAGGTATGGGGTTATCTGCAGGGATAATGAAAAATAGCGCCAAATTGTTATCGGAACGGCTCGCCCGTCTTCCGATTGTTCCTCACTTCGCGTCGTTGTTTTCAGGAATCTGCGCCGTATGAAATCATTACTGGCTCCGCTCTCCATCGTTAATCAGGTCGCCGTGCTGATGCTGCTGCTGGCGCTGCTTGGCATCGGCGGCATGAGCATCTCCGCCTGGATGGCGCAAAGCATTCAGGGCAATGCGCATGCCATCAACAAGGCGGGATCGCTGCGTATGCAGAGCTATCGTCTGCTGGCATCGTTACCGCTGGATGCGCGCAGCGAGAAGCTGATTGCTGAACTGAACCGCGATGCCGACAGCGAGGATTTACAACGTTCGGTGGCGCAGGAAGGCCTTACGCCGCAATTTTATGCGCTGCGCGACTACTGGCAGCACACGCTGCAGCCCCGCCTGCGCCAGGCGCAGCACCCCGCCGACGCCGACGCGCAGGTGGCGCACTTCGTCGGCCTGCTGGACGCGCTGGTATCGGATATCGACCGTCAGACCGAACGCCGGCTGCTGGCGGCAACGCTGGTGCAGTGGGTGTTTATCGCCCTGACGCTGCTGCTGCTGGCCGGCACCATCTGCTACCTGCGCCGCCGCCTGCTGCACCCCTGGCGTCAGCTGGTCACCATGGCGATGGCGGTCGGACGCGGCGATTTCAGCCGGCGCTTCCCCCAGCGCGGGCGGCAGGATGAAATGGCCTCGCTCGGCGGCGCCTTGAACGGCATGTCGGATGAACTGTCCACCATGTACGCACGTCTGGAACAGCGCGTGGCGGAAAAAACCGCCGATCTGCAGCAGAAAAACCAGGTTTTGCGCTTTCTTTATCACGCCAGCCGCCAGTTGCATACCAGCGATCCGATGTGCAGCCGGCTGATGCCGGTGCTCAGCCAGCTGCAAACCCTGACGCCGCTGCGCGCCATGCAGGTCAGGCTGTACGAAAACAACAGCCAGGAGCAGTTCCAGCAGCTCAGCAGCCATGAGCCGCTGCGCCCGGAGCACTGCCACAATCCGTCCTGCCGCGCCTGCCTGAGTGACGACGTCATAGTGGATGAAGGCCCGACGCTCAGCTGGAGCCTGAGCGATAAACTGGGTAACTACGGCCTCCTGCTGGCGCAAAGCCGGCAGCCATTAAGCGATGAACACCAACAACTGGTCAGTACGCTGGTCGAACAGCTTACCAGCGTATTGGCGATTGAGCGGCAGGTCGACCATCAGCAGCAATTGATTCTGATGGAAGAGCGCGCCGCCATCGCCCGCGAGCTGCACGATTCGATCGCCCAATCCCTGTCGTGTCTGAAGATGCAGACCAGCTGTCTGCAGATGCAGGGAGCGGGCCTGCCGGCCGACAGTCTGACGCTGGTGCAGCAGATGCGCGAGGAGCTGAATACCGCCTACCGCCAACTGCGCGAACTGCTGACCACGTTCCGTCTGCAGCTGAGCGAGCCAGGCCTGCTGGCGGCGCTGCAGAGCACGGTGCGGGAGTTCAACACACGCCTCGGCATCGACATCGCGCTGGATTATCAGCTCGGGCCACGCACCGTCCCGGCTTACCAGGCAATCCACCTGCTGCAAATCGCCCGCGAAGCCCTCAGCAATATTCACAAACACGCCAAGGCGACGGAAGTCCGCATTCAGGTGACCAACCGTCAGGGGGAAGTGACGCTGACCGTCAGCGATAACGGCTGCGGACTGCCGCCCAACAGCGAACGCCCCGACCATTACGGGCTGATAATTATGCGCGATCGCGCCAAAAACCTGCACGGCCGCTGTGAGATCGTCTCCGGAGACGCAGGCGGAACAACGGTCAGCGTGGTATTCCGCCCGGAGATCCCCTGATATATCAGGGAATAGCGCCGGTCGCCGGCCATTGAACATTTACAGGAGAAGTTATGACCACCGAAACTGAAGGTGCCGCCACCATACTGCTGATTGACGATCACCCCATGCTGCGCAACGGCGTCAAACAGTTAATCAGCATGGATTCCCGCTTGCAGGTCATCGCCGAAGCCAGTAACGGCGCGCAGGGCGTTGAGCTGGCGGAACAGTTTGACCCGGATCTGATCCTGCTGGATTTGAATATGCCCGGCATGAACGGGCTGGAAACCCTCGACCAGCTGCGGCTGACCGCCCTGTCCGGCCGGGTGGTGGTGTTCAGCGTCTCCAATCACGAAGACGACGTCGTCAGCGCGCTCAAACACGGCGCCGACGGCTATTTGCTGAAAGATATGGAGCCGGAAGTCCTGCTGAAGGCGCTGCATCAGGCCGCCGCCGGTCAGATGGTGCTGAGCGAAACCCTAACGCCGATCCTGGCCGCCAGCCTGCGCGACAACCGTCCGGCCGCCGAACGCGATATCCAGCAGCTGACCCCGCGCGAGCGCGATATTCTGAAGCTGATCGCCCAGGGGTTACCGAACAAACTGATCGCCCGCAAACTGATGATCACCGAAAGCACGGTGAAAGTGCACGTCAAACACCTGTTGAAAAAGATGAAGCTAAAATCCCGCGTCGAGGCCGCCGTATGGGTGCTGCAGGGAAAAACCGTCAGTTAAGCGCCGGCACCTGCGGTGTCTGCAGCATTTTCGGCTCGGACAGTTCGTCTTCCCGGCCGCCGCCGGCGCTCAGCGGCGGCGTCAGCTGCAGCGTGATCCAGTTGGAAGTCACGCGCTGCTGTTTTTCATCTTCCAGCGTCACCGACAGCCGGTAACGGTTTTCCGCTCCCGGCGTATCGTCCCAGGCCGGCATAATCACGCTCCAGCCGTGCGGATCGGTATTGTTGCGCGGCGGCGTCAGACTCAGGGTTTGGGTATCACCCTGCCAGCTGACGCGGGTAATCTTGTTGCTGGCGCGAATATCCACCACCAGCTGCAGCGTTTCACCCGGCTGCAGGTTCCACGGCGGCGTCGCCAAAAACACCTGCAGCGTCTTGCGTTGTTTAAACTCCAGCACCGGCACACTGTTGCGTTCGATCGGATCGTAGCGGCTGCCGCGCAGCGACTTGGCCTGCGCCACGTATTCCGGCGAGATCTGCTTCGACAACGGCACGCCGAAACGGTAATTGACCGACAGCTCCACCCTGTCTTGCGTTTCACCGCCGTCGCCCAACTTGTGCTGCGCCTTCAGCGTCATCAGCGGCACCGGCGTATAGTTCAGCCCCAGCTGCATGGCGCGCGGATCGCGCTGTTTATTGCCGCTGCCGAACAGGTCGACATTGTCGCCGAGATACTGCTCATAGCTCAGCGTAGCGCCAAGCTGGCGGTAAAACGGCAGATAACCCTGGGTGGTAATATCATAGCCGCGCGCCGGACGGCTGAGGAAAACACCGTCGCTTTGCTGCTCACGCATCGCCGAAAGCGGCTGATAGTAATTGGCGGAAAAACGCAGGTAATCCCCCCAGGCTTCGGCGCCGACGCTGGCGCGGTTGCGCTGGTTCTCCAGATCGCTGTCAAACACCGTGTTGTAGCCCAGCAGCCAGTCGCCGCTGACCCAGCGCTGACCCAGCCCCAGATTGGCCAATGAACTGTCGGTGCGCTGCTGGAAACCGAGCTGGCTGTAGGTCAGCAGACCGTTAACATCGTACAGCGGGCTGAACAGTTGCCCTTTACTGCCGGAAAAGTCGCCGTCCGAAGTCAGCGCCAGCGAGACATTCGCCGTTCCCAGCGGCGACAGCAGTTCCTGCGCCTGCTGCTGCAGCAGACCGGTCGCCTGGCCGATGGCGTAGTTCTCCGCCTGGGTGCGCAGTTGCTCCCTCGACACCTTATTCAGGTTACTCTCACCAAAGGATTTGGCCTTGGTCGCCCACTCTTTTTCCCGCGCGCTTTCCAGCAGCGTGCTGCCGCCCAGCTCCGGCAGGTCGGCGGCGGCGTTTTTATTCCGGTTCACCACGGAGTCGGGCGCCGGCGGCGACTCTGCCGCAACAGGCAAGATGGGAAGCAGAGGAACTAACAGACACAGCAGCGAAACCCGGCGGGCCGCACTGCCGTCAGCAATAGGTCTAACTTTGCGGAAATGTTGAATCAAAACTGCCATTAAACTCGCACCACGTCCCCGTCCACGGGAGAGGGTAAACTCAATTTTTGCTACGGTTACTCCGAACCGCAGACAGCCAAAGATGTATTCACTATAGCACAGGCCCGCGCCCGTTATCCGTGAGTCGCCGGAGTAAACGACGATACCGCAGCATAGTCCGTAGCCCCCAGAAAACAATCAGATAAAACTCAATCGGCAATGACATGAAACCTGCTATGCTTCGAACCACTTTGACGTGCAGAGCAGGAGGCTGAGTGAGCCAGAAACAACCAAGTAAAGAGCGCTTTATCGGCCTGGAGTGGCTGAGATTTCTGCTGGGGTGCTATGTGATGGTGTACCACACCGCCCACCAGTACCCGCAAATCCGCAGTATTCCCATGCTGCCGGAATTCACCAGCATGGGCTTTTTCGCCACCAGTACCTTCTTTATCCTGTCGGGTTTTCTGCTGAGTCACGTCTATTTCAACGGCAATCAAATGCGCGAACCGGCACGCACTTTCTGGGCCAAACGCTTCTTTAACCTGTATCCGATTCATATTGCGGCCTTGCTGATTGCCATCCTGACGGTCACGCTAATGCAGTGGTGGGCGATTCCGCCGGAAGGCCCCGCCGCCAGCCTGCGCTTTGTGATTTACGACACCAATGAAGAGCTGGGGCGGACCAACCCGGAAATGTTCCGTCACTATATGACCAACCCGCAGCTGGCGTTTAACACGCTGCTGCAACTGCTGATGCTGCAGGCCTGGAACCCCTACTTCCTGACCTTTAACGCCCCGCTGTGGTCACTGTCTACCCTGTTCTTCTTTTACCTGCTGTTCCCGCTGCTGGCGCCGCGTCTGCTGGCCGTACGCAATAAAAAGCTGTGGTTTGTGCTGCTGTGGGGGCTGTATCTGCTGCCGGCTATATGGGTGATCTGGCAGCAGCAATATGGCATGCCGTATACCGGCCTGTTGCAGCGCGGCCCGCTGTTCCGCCTGCCGGAGTTTCTGGCCGGCATCGTCTGTTACGCCATCTTCCGTCAGCGACGCGCCGATGCGGTGCCGCACGGCGCCGTCTGGCGCTGGGGCTGCGTCGCCTTTATCGCCGCCTGCTTTGTCATCGCCACCTTCCTGTTCACCCACGGCGGTGCCAAATACTGGTACTTCCTGCTGCATAACGGCCTGCTGCTGCCGGCGCAGTGCGCGCTGGTCTATCTGAGCGCGCTGGCCCGCACCCCGGCCAGCCGCTGGGTACAGCACTGGTCGCCACGGCTGGGGGCCGCCTCGCTGTCGATCTTCGCACTGCACGTGCCGCTGTTTAACCTGTTCCGCACCGTTGAACAGTGGCTGCGCGGCGATCCGCTGGGCTGTTTCAGCAGTTGGAGCGCCTGTATCGCCGCCGCCGGCGAGGTGAAACTGTCGATTACCGGCTATCTGCTGTATCTGTTGCTGAGCGTGATGCTGTGCCTGCTGTTCCAGGAGCGTTTCGTCGTGCCGCTGCGCAACGCGCTGACCCGCCGCTTCCTGCCGGCCAAGCGCCAGCCGGCCGGCAACGGCGGCGCATAAGCGCGGCGCGCTCGCCTTTTGCCGATTTATTCGCCCCATTTCACTGAATTTCATCTCTCCCGTTTTCCTTCTTCACCCCGCAGCCAACCGGCAGCGGGGTGAAACCTGCGTCATTTCACCAAAACTCACATGCGCGCGGGAAGCGACGAATGTTAGCCTGCACTACGCATTCAGGGACATTCGGGCAACGGAGAACCGCTTATGCCAAACTCATCCGCCGCGGCCGCAGGCATGCCGGAAACGCGCTTTCCCGCGCTGGGGTGGCTGTTGCCGCCGCTGGCTTTGTGCGTCTGGTTCGCACCTTATATCTCGCTGGTAGCGGGCTGCGGGCTGATCGCCGCCGTGATGCTGCTGCGCCAGCGGCCCAGCCGCAGCCTGAGCCTGGCCGCCTTTCTGATCCTGACGCTGATATCAGCGGTGCCGCTGGCGACCAAAACGCTGGAGCCGCGGATGAACGACAAGGTGAATTACTACCTTGAGATGCTGCAGGCCAGCGGCTACGGCCTGACGGAGTGGCTGACGCAGTTTTCCGGCGCGGACTTTCTCTCACACCTGCTGTTCAAACTGAGCGCCATGCTGTTCGGCAGCGGCAACGCCGCCTTCGCCGCTTTCTTTATTGTCAGTTTCTCGCTGCTGGCCCTGGGCGTCTATCGTCTGACGCGGGTCTACTTTGCCGTCATCCTGTTTCTGTTCTGCTGTCAGTACAATTTTCAGGGGCTGTACGGCAATCTGCTGCGTCAGGGGCTGGCGCTGTCCTTTCTGGTGCTGGCGGCGGCAGAGCAGCGACGCGCGCCAATGCTGCTGTGGATTATCCTGGCCTCTCTGAGCCACTTTTCGTCCTACCTGTTCCTGCCTTTCCTGCTGCTGCCGGCGCGCTGGCGCACTATCGGCACCCTGCCGGCGCTGGCGGCGTTCGCCGCCTGCTACCTGGGCGGCGCGCTGCTGATGCCCAAACTGCTGGCGCTGGTCGGCAACGACTTTCTGGCGACGCGCGCCGAGGCCTACGTCAGCGGCAGCTTCGGCAATAATCCGCTGCGGAAAATTCAGATAACGCTGCTGTATATCGCCGTGGTGGAGGCGCTGTATCAGTTTTCCCGCTTTTACTTCCGCCACCGCGACCACCCGGCGCTGCAGAGCGCCTACGCGGTGCGGCTGATGTTTCTCTATACCTGCGCCATCTTCTTCGCCACCAGCAGTTTTGAAGAGGTCGCTAACCGCTACTCGTTCAATATGATGATTTTCGTGCTGATCTTCATCGTCATTATCTGCGGCCAGTTGAAAGACGCCGTCAGCCGGGTGCTGCTGACGCTGCTGTGTTTCAGCCTCGGCGTCGCTTCCTATCTGTACATCAATCTGATTGGCGTACAGCAGTTTTGGTACGGCGATCTGCAGGCGCTGCTGACCGACAGCCTGCCGGCGGTGTTCGCCAAGCTACAGATCAGCGGTGCGCTGTAGTCAAAACGCCCGGCCTTCAGGCCACCTGCCGGCCGGCGTGCTGCGCCAGCAGCTTCTTCAATTCCGGCAGGCAAGAACCGCAGTTGGTGCCGCACCGCAGCGCTTCGCCCAACGCTTCAGTGCTGCCGCAGCCCTGAGCGATCGCCGCCATAATCTGCGGCTCCCCGACGCCAAAACAGCTGCACACCGTCCGCCCCTGCGCCGCCTGCCCCGGCGCGGCGCGGCCGGCCAGCAACGCCAGCCGCGGCGGCCCCGACGGCGGCGCCTGCTCAAAGGCCGCCAGGATTGCCGCCCGATCGAGCGCCAGCGCCTGCCGGCGCACGTAAAACGCCAGTTGCACCTCTCCCCGCCGCCAGCCGATCAGGTGATAGCCGTGCTGCGACAGCGACGCACTCTGTAGCGTCAACCCCTCCAGGCCAAAGTGCTGTTGCAGCCAGGCTTCCCAATCCGCCACCGGCTGCTGGCCGGCCATAATAAAATGCGTCGCCTGCGCCTGCGTGACCCGGCTCCAGTAGATGCCTGCCGGCGGCGTCGCCGTGCCGCGCAAAAAGATCTCCGCCTGCCAGCAGGCAGGCCAGCGGCTGACGCGTACCGGCGCATGCTTGCTCTCCGGCTGGCCGGACAGCGCGTCGACCACCGGCGGGATCAGGCTGTCCACCCGCCCCTGCGCGGTGAAACGGTCATTCCAGTGCATCGGTACGAAGACGCTGCCGCGCCGCTGGTCCGTCGTCAGCTGCGCACGCGCGATCATCCAACCGTGGCGCGTGGCAAGGCGCGTCAGCTCGCCGTCGGCAATGTCCAGCGCCGCCGCATCCTGCGGGTGCAGCGCGCAGAATGGCTCGCTGATATGGCGCATCAGTCGCGCCGTTTTGCCGGTACGCGTCATGGTGTGCCACTGGTCACGAATGCGTCCGGTATTCAATACCAACGGGTAGCGCAGCGTCGGCGCATGCTGCGGCAGACGCGGAGCGATCGGCAGCAGCCGCGCTTTGCCGTCGGGGTGGAAGAAACGCCCGTCGGCAAGCAGCCGCTGACACCCCGTCGGGTATTGCGCGTTCACCGGCCACTGCAGCGGCGTCATCTGCCGCCAGGCCTGGCGGTCAAGCCCGGCCAGCCCGCTGATATCAAACGCCCGCGTCCCCTGATTCTCAAAACCGGACAGCGCCGCATGCTCGCTGAAGATCTCGGCCGGATGGCGGTAGTCGAACGCCGCGCCGTAGCCCATGCGCTGCGCCACCTGGCTGAGGATCCACCAGTCGGCGCGCGCTTCGCCCGGCGGCGGCAGAAAAGCGCGCTGGCGGGAAATGCAGCGCTCCGAATTGGTCACGCTGCCCTCTTTCTCCCCCCATGCCAGCGCCGGCAGGCGGATATGCGCCAGCGCGGCGGTATCGGTGTCGGCCATCACCTCGGACACCACCACCAGCGGGCACTCTTTCAGCGCCTGACGCACCCGATCGGCGTCCGGCAAAGACACCACCGGGTTGGTGCCCATAATCCATACCGCCTTCACCGTACCGTCGGCCACCGCGCGGAACAGATCCACCGCGTTCAGCCCCGGCCGGCGCGCAATGTTCGGCGCCTGCCAGAAACGCCGCACGCGGTCGACCTCCTCCTCGCCAAAGCCCATGTGTGCTGCCAGCTGGTTGGCCAGCCCGCCCACTTCGCGCCCGCCCATGGCATTCGGCTGACCGGTCAGCGAAAACGGCCCGCAGCCCGCCCTGCCGATGCGGCCGCCGGCCAGGTGCAGGTTGATAATGGCGTTGCATTTATCCGCTCCGCTCGACGACTGGTTCACCCCCATGGAATACAGCGTCAGCCAGTTTTTCGCCTCCGCCAGCAGGTGGAAGAAGGCCGTCACCTGCGCCAGCGGCAGCTGACAGTATTGCGCCACCCGCTGTGGCGTCCACGCTTGCGCCGCCTGCAGCGCCGCCGCCGCGCCTTCGGTGTGGCGTTGTAAAAATGCCTCATCCAGCAAGCCCTGCTGCGTCAGCCAGTGCAGCGCGCCGTTAAACAGCGCTGCGTCACTGCCGGGACGCAGCGCCAGATGCAGATCGGCGTCGTCACAGCTGGCGGTGGCGCGCGGGTCGATCACCACCACCTTCATCACCGGCCGCTGCTGACGGGCGCGCATCAGGCGCTGGTAGAGGATCGGATGCGCCCAGGCGGCGTTGGATCCGCACAGGATCGCTACATCCGTCAGTTCAACATCCTGATAGCTGCAGGGCACCGCATCGCCGCCGAAGGCGCGTTTGTAGCCCACCACCGCCGACGCCATGCACAGACGCGAATTGGTGTCGATATTGGCCGCGCCGATAAAACCTTTCATCAGCTTATTGGCGACATAGTAATCCTCCGTCAGCAGCTGGCCGGACGCGTAAAACGCCACCGCCTGCGGCCCGTGCTGCGCAATGATCTGCGCAAAGCGCCGGGCGACCGTCTCCAGCGCCTGCGGCCAATCGACCTGATGACCGTCAACCTGCGGCTGCAGCAGCCGCCCCTGCAGATCCAGCGTTTCCGCCAGCGCGCTGCCCTTGACGCACAGCCGGCCGCCGTTGGCCGGGTGCGCCGCGTCGCCGCTGACGCTGATAGCGTCGCCCTGCGTCGTCACCGCCACGCCGCAGCCGACGCCGCAATACGGGCAGGTGGTGCAGTGCAGCGCGCTCATAACGCCGCCCCCGCCATCTCCTGCGCCTGTGGCTGCAGCGGGCCAGGCTCGCCGTACACCCACACCCGCTCCTGATCCACCCGCACCGGCCAGACCTCGAGGCGCACATTGCTGTCCTCCAGGCTGACGCCGTCACGCAGGCGGAAGCGCTGCTTGTACAGCGGCGAGATCACCACCGGCTCGCCCGCCGCGTCACCCAGCAGACCGCGCGCCAGTACGTTGGCCGAACTGCCCGGCTCGCGGTTGGCCAGCGCGTACACGCCGGCGCCCGGCAGGTGAAACAGCGCCACCTGCCGTCCGGCCACCCGGGCGGCGATGCCGCTGTGCGGCGGAATATCGCCCAGCGCGCACACCTCTTCCCACTGCGCCTCAGGTTCCCGCGCCGGCTGCACCTCAATCACCTGAGCGCGCGCCTCGGCCGGGCGGCGCTGTCCGCGCTCCGGCTGCCACACTACCGCCTCGTCCGGCTGGTCACTGTTGACGAACGCGCGGAACTGGCGCAGTTTCTCCGGGCTGGCCAGCGTGGTTTGCCATTCGCACTGGTAGCTGGCGATCACCGTCTGCATCTCGTTTTCCAGTTCCGCGGCGATGCCGAGGCTGTCCTCCAGCACCACCTGCCGCAGATAGTCCAGCCCGCCCTCCAGATTATCCATCCAGGTGCTGGTGCGCTGCAGCCGGTCAGCGGTGCGGATATAGAACATCAGGAAACGGTCGATGGTGCGGATCAGCGTAGCGCTGTCCAGATCGCTGGCAAACAGATCGGCATGGCGCGGTTTCATGCCGCCGTTGCCGCACAGGTAGAGGTTCCAGCCCTTGTCGGTGGCGATCACCCCCACGTCTTTGCTCTGCGCTTCGGCGCATTCACGCGTGCAGCCCGATACCGCCATCTTGATTTTGTGCGGCGAACGCAGCCCCTTGTAGCGGTTCTCCAGCTCAATCGCCAGCCCGGTAGAATCCTGCACGCCATAGCGGCACCAGCTGGAACCGACGCAGGATTTCACCGTGCGCAACGATTTGCCGTAGGCGTGGCCGGTTTCAAAACCGGCCTCCACCAGCTGTTGCCAGATCTCCGGCAGTTGCTCCAGGCGCGCGCCGAACATATCCACCCGCTGGCCGCCGGTTATTTTGGTATACAGCTGATAGCGCTGGGCGATCTGTCCGATGGCGATCAGCCCCTGCGGCGTGATTTCGCCGGCCGGTACCCGCGGCACGACCGAATAAGTGCCGTCCTTTTGAATATTGGCGAAGAAGCGATCGTTGGTATCCTGCAGCGGCAGGTGCTGCGGCTCCAGCAGGTATTCATTCCAGCAGGAGGCCAGAATCGACGCCGCCAGCGGCTTGCAGATTTCGCAGCCGTGGCCGCGGCCATGTTTTGCCATCAGTTCGTCGAAGCTGCGGATATTACCGACCCGCACCAGGTGGTACAGCTCCTGGCGGGAATAGGCGAAATGTTCGCAGACGTCTTTTTTCACCTCGACGCCGCGCTGCGCCAGTTCATGCTCCAGTACCTGTTTCACCAGCGCCGCGCAGCCGCCGCAGCCGGTGCCCGCCTTGGTGCAGCTTTTCACCGCCGCCAGATCGCCGCAGCCCTGTTCCACCGCCGCGCCGATATCGCCCTTGCTGACGTTATGGCAGGAGCAGATCTGCGCGCCGGCCGGCAATGCGGCCACCCCCAGCCCTTTTGGCGCCCCGCCGGCGGCGGCCGGCAGGATCAGGCTTTCCGGCGCCGCCGGCAGCGGCAGATCGTTCAGCATCATCTGCAACAGCGTGCTGTATTCGGCGCTGTCGCCCACCAGCACCGCCCCCAGCAGTTTTTTGCCGTCGGCGGAAACCACCAGCTTTTTGTAGACCTCCGCCGGTCCGTCAACCCAGCTGTAGCTCTGGCTGCCGGCGCTGCGGCCGTGGGCGTCGCCGATTGACGCCACCTCCACCCCCAACAGTTTCAGCTTGGTGCTCATATCCGCACCGCAAAACTGCGCGACGCCGCCGGCCAGCGTATCCGCCAGCGTGCGCGCCATCTGATAGCCCGGCGCCACCAGACCGAAAATCTGCCCGTTCCACAGCGCGCACTCGCCGATGGCGAAAATCGCCGCATCGCTGGTGCGGCACTGGTCATCAATCACGATGCCGCCGCGTTCACCCAGCGCCAGATCGGCATCCCGCGCCAGCTGGTCGCGCGGGCGGATGCCGGCGGAAAACAGGATCAGGTCGGCCTCCAGCCGCCCGCCGTCGGCAAAATGCATGCAGTGACGGTGTAACAAACCGTCCTCTATCGCCCGGGTTTCCTTGCCGGTATGCACATTAACCCCCAGCGCCTCGATTTTTTTACGCAGCATGGCGGCGCCGCCGTCATCCAACTGTACGCCCATCAGGCGCGGCGCGAATTCCACCACGTGGGTTTCCAGCCCCAGCTGACGCAACGCGTTGGCCGCCTCCAGCCCCAGCAGGCCGCCGCCCACCACCACGCCGACCCGGGCGCTCTCCGCGCTGGCCGCAATGGCCGCCAGATCGTCCAGCGTGCGGTACACCAGACAGTCCGGCCGCTGGTTACCGGGGATCGGCGGCACAAACGGATAAGAACCGGTAGCCAGCACCAGTTGGTCATAGGCGGTTTCCCGCCCTTCGCTATCCGTGACGCACTTGCGCTGACGGTCGATGGCGCATACCCGCAGGCCCAGCCGCAGTTCAATGCCGTAGCGGTCAAAAAAGCCATCTTCCACCACCGACAGCGACTGCGCGCTGCGGCCGGCAAAGAATTCGGACAGGTGCACGCGGTCATACGCCGCCACCGGTTCTTCGCCAAACACCACAATGTGGTAGCGCTGATGCAGCTCGCGCGCCACCAGCTGTTCCAGGAAGTGATGTCCCACCATGCCGTGACCGGCGACCAACAATACGGGTTTGTGCATATCGCTTTTCCTCTCGTTCGCCGTCACTGCGGCTTCACACTCTGTCCTGCCGAACAGCAGCGCCGCCGGATCCGTCACCGGGCGGCCCAGCCGTTGCAGATAAAATTGCGCGTCGCCGGCGTCGCCATACAGCAGCACGCCGTGCAGTACGCCGTCGCGCAGCAGCAGGCGGCGGTAGTGCTGCGCCTGCGGATCTTCGGCGTAATGAACCTCATCGCCCTCTGCCGGCTGTACCTCGCCGGCGCACAGCATGTCGATGCCGCTGACCTTTAAGCGAGTGTTCAGCGGCGCGGGCCGGAAGGGTTCACTCGCCTGCCCGGCCAGCCGCTGCGCCAGCAGCGTCGCCTGCTGCCAGCACGGCGCCACCAGACCGAAGGTGGTTTCCCCCAGCTGGCTGCACTCGCCCACGGCGTAGATCGCCGGATCGTCGGTCTGCTGGCGCTCGTCCACCATGATGCCGCGCTGACAGGCCAGCCCGGCCTGCTGCGCCAGCGCGATGGCCGGCCGCACGCCGGCGGCAATGACCGCCAGATCGCAGGCCAGTTCGCGCCCGTCGCTCAGTCTGGCGCCCTGCAGTTCGCCGTCGCCGTAAAAGGCGCTGACCTGCGTCGCCAGATGGCTGTCGATGCCGCGTGCCGCCAGGTTGTTCTGCAGCATGCCCGCCGCGCGCGCATCCAACTGACGCTCCATCAGCCACTCGCCCCGGTGCACCACCGCGCTGCGCACGCCGCGGGCGGCCAGCGCCGCCGCCGCCTCAATCCCCAGCACGCCGCCGCCCACCACCAGCGCCCGCGCCCCCGGACGGCAGCGGCCGAGCATCGCCTCGACGTCATCCAGCGTGCGGAAGCCGTACACGCCGGGCAGTTCAATCCCTGGCGTCGGCGGCAGCCACGGCCGCGAACCGGTGGCGAACACCAGCTGGTCATAGGCGACGCTGCCCGCACGGGTGATAACCCGCCGCGTCTGCCGATCCAGCGCCAGCGCCGTTTCGCCATGCCGCAGCGCGACGCCATGCTGGCGATACCACGCCAGCGGATGCAGCAGCGCGTCGTCGAAGGATTTCTCGCCCGCCAGCAGCGGCGACAGCAGAATACGGTTGTAGTTGCCGCGCGGCTCCTCGCCGATCACCGTGATGGCATAGCGCTGCGGCGCCAGCTGGCACAGCGTCTCCACCAGCCGCATGCCCGCCATGCCGTTGCCGATCACCACCAGGCGTTGCTGCGTTGCCATACTCATCTCCTACGCCGCCTTGGCGTGCTTTTCGTACAAAAACGTCAGCACCTGCTGGCGGTAACGGTGATAGGCCGGGTCATCCGCCAGCGCGACGCGAGAGCGCGGACGCTCCAGCGCTACCTGCAGAACTTCACCGACCGTGGCGGCCGGGCCGTTGGTCATCATCATCACCCGGTCAGACAGCAGCACCGCTTCGTCGACATCGTGGGTGATCAGCACGATGGTGGTATGCAGCCGCCGCTGAATATCCATCACCGCATCCTGCAGATGAGCGCGGGTCAGCGCGTCCAGCGCGCCGAACGGCTCATCCATCAGCAGGACTTTGGGCTTCATCGCCAGCGCGCGGGCAATGCCGACGCGCTGCTTCATACCGCCGGAAATTTCATGCGGCCGTTTATGCAGCGCATGGCCCATATGCACCAGCGCCAGGTTATGTTCGATCCAGTCGCGCATTTCAGCGCGGGTCATCTGGCCGCGGAACACCTGATGCACCGCCAGCGCCACGTTCTCGTAGGTGGTGAGCCACGGCAGCAGCGAGTGGTTCTGGAACACTACCCCACGCTCCGGGCCGGGGCCGTCGATCTGGCGGTTATCGCACAGCAGCACGCCGTCGCTCGGCAGCGTCAGCCCGGCAATCAGGTTCAGCAGCGTGGATTTGCCGCAGCCGGAGTGGCCGATCAGGCTGACGGTTTCACCCGGCTGAATATCGATGCTGACCTGATGCAAGGCGACAAACTCGCCCTGCGGCGTATCAAAGCGCTGGCTGACGTTCTGGATCTGGATAATCGGTTTCATCGCGGGCTCCTTAATGGCTCTGATAACTAAAACGCTTTGCCAACCACATCAGCCCCTGCTCGAGCAGCAGGCCGACCACGCCAATCACCAGAATGGCGACGATGATGTTTTCGACGTTGAGGTTGTTCCACTCATTCCAGATCCAAAAGCCGATGCCGACGCCGCCGGTCAGCATCTCCGCCGCGACGATCACCAGCCAGGCGATGCCGATCGACAGCCGCACGCCGGTCAGCACATACGGCAGCACCGCCGGGAACAGGATCTTGCGCATCACCGTCCACTCCGACAGTTTCAACACCCGCGCCACATTGAGGTAATCCGCCGGGATACGCGTGACGCCCTCGGCGGTATTGAGGATCATCGGCCAGATAGAGCAGATGAAAATGGTCCAGGTCGACGCCGGTTCGGAACGCTGGAACAGCAGCAGGCCGATCGGCAGCCAGGCCAGCGGGCTGACCGGACGCAGCAGGGAGATAATCGGCCCCAGCATATGCGCCATAAAGGCGAAGCGGCCGACCAGAAAGCCGACGGGAATGCCCACCAGCGCCGCCAGCGCAAAGCCGCCCGCCACGCGCTGCAGCGACGCCAGCACGTTCCAGCCCAGTCCCTGATCGTTCGGCCCGGCGTAATAAAACGGGTCGGCAAACAGCGTCAGCGCCGCCTGCCAGGTAGCCAGCGGCGTCGGGATGCCCTCGCTGTTTTGCGCGACAATCTGCCAGACGGCGATCGCCAGCAGCAGGCCCAGCAACGCCGGCAGCGCACGCCGCAGCAGCGGCTGCCAGCGCAGGCGGCGGCGCGGCGGTGTCTTGGTTTCCGGAACCGGGGCAGCCGCAGTCTGCACCTCTTTCAACGGGACAATCTGCGCGCTCACCGGCTCGGCGGCGGCGTCGATACGTTCAGCCAGATTTTTCATTGCCTACCTCTCACGTCACGTTTAACAGCAAAACTGTTGGCGTACGCCGCCGGGTTGCTGCCGTCCCAGCGTTTGCCATCGATCAGGGTGCTGGCGCGCATCGCGCTGGCCGGCAGGCTGACGCCGCCGACCGCCGTCGCCGCCTGCCGGTAGATATCGATACGGTTAATGCGCGTGGCGACCGCCAGGTAGTCCGGTTCGGCCTTCAACAGCCCCCAGCGTTGCTGCTGGGTCAGGAACCACATGCCGTCGGACAGATACGGGTAACTCACCTCGCCGTCGCGGAAAAAACGCATGGCATGCGCGTCCTGCCAGCGTTTGCCCAGGCCGTTCTGGTAGTCGCCCAGCATGCGCCCGGTAAGAAACGCCGCGCTGGTGTTGATGTAGGCGCGCCCCGCCAGCCGGTTGGCGCTTGCCACACGGTTGGCGTCGGAGGCGTCGATCCAGCGCGCGGCATCCAGCACCGCCGCCGTCAGGGCGCGCGCGCTGTTCGGGTGGGCGCGCACCCAGTCGTCGGTGGTGCCCAGCACCTTTTCCGGATGATCCGGCCAGATTTCCTGCGTGGTGACGGCGGTAAAGCCGATGTTTTCGGCAATCGCACGCTGGTTCCACGGCTCGCCGACGCAAAAACCGCTCATATTGCCGATCTTCATGTTCACCACCATCTGCGGCGGCGGCACCACCAGATTGCGCACGTCGTTGTAGGGGTGAATGCCGGCGTGGGCCAGCCAGTAATTCAGCCACATGGCGTGAGTGCCGGTGGGGAAGGTCTGCGCGAAGCTGTAGGCGCCCTTTTCCTCGCGGTCGATCAGCGTTTTCAACGCGGCGGCGTCACGCACGCCGGCCTGTTTCAGCTGGTTGGCCAGGGTGATGGCCTGGCCGTTATTGTTCAGCGTCATCAACACCGCCATATCGCGCTGCGGGCCGGCGGCGCCCAGCTGCAGGCCGTAAATCATGCCGTACAGCGCATGGGCGGCGTCCAGCTCGCCGGACAGCAGCTTGTCGCGCACCGCTGCCCAGCTGGCCTCTTTGCTGGGAATGATTTCGATGCCGTATTTCTCATCAAACTTTTTCACCGCCGCCATCACCACCGAGGCGCAGTCGGTGAGCGGAATAAAGCCGACGCGCAGCCGTTTTTTCTCCGGCGCGTCCGACCCTGCCGCCCAGGCGGCATTGAACAGACCCGGCGCCATCATGCTGCCGCCCAACGCCGCGCTGCCGAGCAGAAAGCGGCGGCGCGACAGCGCCATTCCCGGCGATTTGGTGTGCGTCATCAACAGCTCCTCATCTGGGTGCGAAAAACAAAAAAGGCGTCCCGTCGGCGCGCTTCACCCACGGTGAAACGCACAGAAAGGACGCCTTTATCCAAATTAGTCAGGTCATCAACCGCCGTTGGCTGATAACGCATAAAACAATGCAGTTTACGTGCCAATGTTTGTCAGCGCCGGCTGGCGCGGGCCAACGCGCACGGCGACCACGCGGTATGGCGGCGATTGCACAACGGCGAGGCATCGCCTGCACTGAGGCCGTGCAAATCCCCCGGCTATTTCCCCGGCAGGATATCCGCCACCGCCAGCATGGCGCGGGCAATATCAATCAGACGCTTATTCTGGTCCATCGCCATTTTGCGCAGCAGCTGGTAGGCGCTCTCTTCCGTCAGACCGCGATACTGAATCAGCAGGCTTTTGGCGCGATCGATTTCCCGCCGCTCCTGCAGGGTGGCGCGCGTCGCCGCCAGCTCCTCCGACAGAGCCTGCAGGCGCTGCGACTGCTGCCGGATCATCGCCATCAGCGAACGCCCCAACTGCGGATTAACGCCGTCGTCGAGCAGTGCGTCGCCGTCGGCCGTTGCGCTGACAAACACCGTATAGCCCTGCTCCGGCGCGGGCCACGTCGGCTCCTGCTGCGTCAGCGCCCGCTGCGCCGCGGCCAGGCTGGCGCGGCAGCCGTCCATCAGCGCAACCTCCAGGCGATCCTCAATCTGTTTCATCGCATCAATGCGCGCCGAGGTGATATCAAACCAGCGCAGGCTGAGATCGCCGCCGGGCTGCCGCTGGGTGCAGGCAACGCGCCGCAGGCGTTCAAACTCGCGATCGTCCTGCTGCTGCAGCCGCCGCCACTGCGCCAGCGACGCGGGGTCGGCAAACTCGGCGAAGGTGTGAAAACAGCGATCCTGTCCGTCCATCAGCTGCGGCAGCCGCTGCTGCGCCGCGTCGTCAAACTGCCCGGCGGCAAAGCCCGCCGCCCCCAGCGCCCGCTCCTGCCCGGCCAGCTCTTTACCCTGCATAAAGCTGAACATGGCGATCAGCCGGCGCGCCATGGCCGGTTCCAGGCAGGCATCCGTCGCCTCATACACCAGCGCCAGCAGGCTGTGAATGATCGCGTTAAAATGCTGCATCGCCTCGGCGGGCGTCAGGCTGCGCGCATCCGCCTGCTGACGCAGCGCCGGCAAAGCGGTGAGATGCTGCAGCGCGCCGGCGATACGGCCGAACAGCCGGCCGGCGGCCGCCAGCGGCGCGGTGGTGGCATCCATCTGCGCCAGCAGACGTTGCACCGCCCGCTCGGCCTGCGCCACATCGTCGCGCCGCGCCGCCAGCCGATCGCCGAACAGCGCACCCTGCGAGCAGAGATAAATATTTACCGTGCCCCGCTCGCGCTGCAGCATATGGATCAGTTGGCTCACCTGTCCCACCAGCTGCCCCATGTGCAGCAGCTGTTGCAGTACGGCGATCTCACAGCGTTTCGACGCCAGCAGGAAATCGGCGGCGCTGGGCGGAAAGGCGGAATTGCGGCTCATGGTGCAGGCTCCGTTCAGCTAGAATAGGCGGAAACCTGCAAAAGCCGTGCCGGGGCGTCATCGCCGGATACGGCATAAAAAGGCCTCCACAGTGGGAGGCCGTTGGTCATCCATGCTGTCGTCAGCAGGCGTTACACGGTTTTAAATTCCGCTTCCGCCTGGTCGAAACGTTTGGTCATGGTGGCTGAAGGCTTGCGGCCCATCAGGCTGACCAGCACGATCGCAATGCTGGCGAACAGGAAGCCAGGGATGATTTCATACAGATCCAGCCAGCCGTACTGTTTCCACACCAGTACCGTGATCGCACCCACCAACATGCCGACCAGCGCGCCGTTGCGCGTCATGCGCGACCAGGTGACGGAGAGCAGCACCACCGGCCCGAAGGCGGCGCCGAAGCCGGCCCAGGCGTAGCTCACCAGCCCCAGCACCCGGTTTTCCGGGTTGGCGGCCAAGGCAATGGCGATCAATGCCACCACCAGCACCATAACACGGCCGACCCACACCAGCTCACGCTGGCTGGCGCCTTTGCGCAGGAAGGCTTTGTAGAAATCTTCGGTAATAGCGCTGGAGCACACCAGCAGCTGGCAGCTCAGGGTGCTCATTACCGCCGCCAGAATTGCCGACATCAGGATACCGGCCACCCACGGGTTGAACAGGATCATCGCCAGTTCGATAAACACCCGCTCGCCGTTTTCCGATACGTTGCCCGCCTGCGCCGGGTTATTGGCGAAGTAGGCGATGCCGAAGAAGCCGACCGCGATGGTGCCCGCCAGGCACAGGATCATCCAGGCCATGCTGATGCGGCGCGCGCTGCGGATGGTGCGGTGAGAGTCCGCCGCCATAAAACGCGCCAGAATGTGCGGCTGACCGAAGTAGCCCAGCCCCCAGCCGAGCAGCGACAGGATCGCCACCAGATTCAGCCCTTTGAGCATATCCAGGTTGGCCGGGTTCTTCGCCTCAATCACCATCATGGAGGTATCAATGCCGCCGACGGCCAGGATCACGAACACCGGCGTCAGGATCAGCGCAAAGATCATCAGGCCGGCCTGCACGGTGTCGGTCCAGCTCACCGCCAGGAACCCGCCGATAAAGGTGTACAGAATGGTCGCCGCCGCGCCGGCCCACAGCGCGGTTTCATAACTCATGCCGAAGGTGCTTTCAAACAGGCGTGCGCCGGCAACGATGCCGGAAGCGCAGTAGATGGTGAAGAATACCAGGATCACCACCGCCGAAATTATCCGCAGCAGTTTGCTGTTGTCTTCAAAGCGGCTGGTGAAGTAGTCCGGCAGCGTCAGCGCGTTGTTGTTGGCTTCGGTATGCACCCGCAGCCGGCCCGCCACCAGTTTCCAGTTCAGATAAGCGCCGATCGCCAGGCCGATGGCGATCCAGCTTTCGGAAATGCCCGACATGAAAATCGCGCCCGGCAACCCCATCAGCAGCCAGCCGCTCATATCGGATGCGCCGGCGGAGAGCGCGGTCACCACGCTGCCCAGGCTACGGCCACCAAGGATGTAATCATCGAAGTTGTTGGTCGCCCGGTAGGCGAGTAAGCCGATCAGCACCATCCCGAAGATATACACCAGGAAGGTCACCAGCATAGGTGTGCTTATTGTCATTCAACTCTCCACTTTCATTTTCCCCTTCATCCTTCGCCGGCAACGCCGTGAATTCTTTCGGGTGTTTTAATTCGCGCTGTAGTGCGGTGTCTGTCGCCTGCCGACGCGTCGGAACGAAACGCCGTCGGCGCAGTGCGTAGTCAATCTCGTTTTTGCCCGGTATTGTCAGACCGCTGGCTATCCTAGATGACCTTTTTGCCATTCAACAACACTTTTAACAACAAAGTTACACAAAGTTCACCCTGCGTCACATTTAACCAGGTTATCGGTTGCACTCCCCCTACGCACCCGTAGTTGCACCCCGGCAGAATAAACCATAAAAATTCAGGGGTGACCGGTTATACTGCATATTCCCCGGCAGCCACTGAATAACGAGCAAAAACCATGCCGCTTCCTGCGGCCAAAAAATCGAGTTAACTCACACTTCGTTAATCAGCCTGATTTAACAAGGTTGCACAAAGTTGCAACATGCAGGATATTGTCTGCCTTCAGACATACACAACATATTTCACGAGCCTATCCCCGCAGGCTAAAAGCGGCCCGGAATTTGTATAGCCTGCCGGGATAGGTTCTAAACACACAGGAGCTGGATGGTATGGGCACGACCACAATGGGCGTCAAGCTTGACGAGGCAACGCGCGATCGCATTAAAAACGCTGCACAACGCATCGATCGCACGCCGCACTGGTTAATCAAGCAAGCCATTTTTAATTATCTCGAACGTCTTGAGAGCGGTTCCGATATCCCTGAAATTCCTGCAGTTAATGCCGCCAGCAGTGGCGACGCGGACGACATTATGCCGCAACCGCAGGAAGAGTCCCACCAGCCGTTCCTGGAATTTGCCGAACACATCCTGCCGCAGTCGGTCACCCGCGCCGCCATTACCGCCGCTTACCGCCGCCCGGAGCAGGAAGCGGTGCCGATGTTGCTCGAACAGGCGCGATTACCGGCCGATCTTGCACAGGCCACCCACAAGATGGCCTACGGCATCGCCGAGAAGCTGCGGAACCAAAAGAGTGCACACGGACGCGCCGGCATGGTGCAAGGCCTGCTGCAAGAGTTCTCGCTTTCGTCACAGGAAGGCGTGGCGCTGATGTGTCTGGCGGAAGCGCTGCTGCGCATTCCGGACAAACCGACCCGCGACGCGCTGATCCGCGACAAAATCAGCACCGGCAACTGGCACTCCCACCTGGGACGCAGCCCGTCGCTGTTCGTCAACGCCGCCACCTGGGGGCTGCTGTTCACCGGCAAACTGGTGTCCACCCATAACGAAGCCAACCTGTCGCGCTCGCTGAACCGCATTATCGGCAAGAGCGGCGAGCCGCTGATCCGCAAAGGCGTCGATATGGCGATGCGCCTGATGGGTGAGCAGTTCGTCACCGGTGAAACTATCGCCGAAGCGCTGGCCAACGCGCGCAAGCTGGAAGACAAAGGCTTCCGTTATTCTTACGACATGCTGGGCGAAGCCGCGCTGACCGAGGCTGACGCACAGGCCTATATGGTCTCCTACCAGCAGGCGATCCACGCCATCGGCAAAGCCTCCAACGGCCGCGGCATTTATGAAGGCCCGGGGATCTCGATCAAGCTGTCCGCCCTGCACCCGCGCTACAGCCGCGCGCAGTACGAGCGGGTAATGGAGGAGCTGTATCCGCAGCTGCTGTCGCTGACCCTGCTGGCGCGTCAGTACGATATCGGCATCAATATCGACGCCGAAGAGGCCGACCGTCTGGAGATCTCGCTCGATCTGCTGGAAAAACTCTGCTTCGAACCGCAGCTGGCCGGCTGGAACGGCATCGGCTTCGTTATTCAGGCCTATCAGAAGCGCTGCCCGTTTGCCATTGACGCGGTGATCGACATCGCGCAGCGCAGCCGTCGCCGCCTGATGATCCGTCTGGTGAAAGGCGCCTACTGGGACAGCGAAATCAAACGCGCCCAGATGGACGGCCTGGAAGGCTACCCGGTCTACACCCGCAAGATCTACACCGACGTCTCCTACCTGGCCTGCGCACGCAAGCTGCTGTCGGTGCCGAACCTGATTTACCCGCAGTTCGCCACCCATAACGCCCACACGCTGAGCGCGATTTATCATATGGCGGGCAACAACTACTATCCGGGGCAGTACGAGTTCCAGTGCCTGCACGGGATGGGCGAGCCGCTCTACGAGCAGGTGGTTGGCAAAATCGCCGACGGTAAACTGAACCGTCCGTGCCGCATCTACGCACCGGTCGGCACCCATGAAACGCTGCTGGCCTATCTGGTGCGTCGTCTGCTGGAAAACGGCGCCAACACCTCGTTCGTCAACCGTATTGCCGACACCACGCTGTCCCTCGACGAGCTGGTGGCCGACCCGGTGCTGGCGGTGGAAGCGCTGGCCGCCAGCGAAGGCCAGATTGGCCTGCCGCATCCTAAAATTCCGTTGCCGCGCGATCTGTACGGCGAAAAACGCGTTAACTCCAGCGGTCTGGATCTGTCGAACGAACAGCGTCTGGCTTCCCTGTCCAGCGCCCTGCTCACCAGCGCCGCGCAAGAGTGGCGCGCCGATCCGATTATCGACGCCGACGCCGATCAGGGCGTGGAACAACCGGTGATTAACCCGGCCGAACCGAGCGATATCGTCGGTTACGTGCGTGAAGCCACCGAAGGCGAAGTCAGCCGCGCGCTGGACGCCGCCGCCGCCGCCGGCCCTATCTGGTTCGCCACCCCGCCGGAAGAGCGCGCCGCGGTGCTGGAACGCGCCGCCGAGCTGATGGACAGCCAACTGCAGAATCTGATTGGCATTCTGGTACGCGAAGCGGGCAAAACCTTTAACAACGCCATCGCCGAAGTGCGTGAAGCGGTCGACTTCCTGCATTACTACGCCGGCCAGGTGCGCGACGATTTCGCCAACGACAGCCACCGTCCGCTGGGGCCGGTGGTCTGTATCAGTCCGTGGAACTTCCCGCTGGCGATCTTCACCGGGCAAATCGCCGCGGCGCTGGCCGCCGGCAACAGCGTGCTGGCCAAACCGGCGGAACAGACGCCGCTGGTAGCGGCGCAGGCGGTGCGCATTCTGCTGGAGGCCGGCATTCCGCACGGCGTGCTGCAATTGCTGCCGGGCCTGGGGGAAACCGTCGGCGCGCAGCTGGTTAATGACGAGCGCGTGCGCGGCGTGATGTTCACCGGCTCCACCGCGGTGGCCGGCATTCTGCAGCGCAGCATCGCCGGACGTCTGGATCCGCAGGGGCGGCCGACGCCGCTGATCGCCGAAACCGGCGGCCTGAACGCGATGATCGTCGACTCCTCGGCCCTGACCGAGCAGGTGGTCACCGACGTGGTGGCTTCCGCGTTCGACAGCGCCGGCCAGCGCTGCTCCGCGCTGCGCGTGCTGTGCATTCAGGAAGACGTGGCGGAACACACGCTGCAGATGCTGCGCGGCGCGATGGCGGAGTGCCGCATGGGCAACCCGGAACGTCTGTCCACCGATATCGGCCCGGTGATCGACGCCGAAGCCAAAACCGGCATCGACCGCCACATTCAGACCATGCGCTCCAAAGGCCGCAACGTGTATCAGGCGGCGCAGAACAACGCGCAGGATGAGAAAGAGTGGCCGCGCGGCACCTTCGTCAAGCCGACGCTGATCGAGCTGGAGAGCTTCGACGAGCTGCAAAAAGAGATCTTCGGCCCGGTGCTGCACGTGGTGCGCTACCGTCGCGCCAACCTGGAAGCGCTGGTCGATCAGATCAACGCCGCCGGTTACGGCCTGACGCTGGGCATTCACACCCGTATTGATGAAACCATCTCACGGGTGACCGAGCGCGCCAAGGTGGGCAACCTGTACGTTAACCGCAATATGGTCGGCGCGGTGGTCGGCGTTCAGCCGTTCGGCGGCGAAGGCCTGTCCGGCACCGGTCCGAAAGCCGGCGGCCCGCTGTATCTCTATCGCCTGCTGGCTAACCGTCCGGAAGACGCGGTGCAGCGCACGCTGGACCGTCAGGACGCCGAGCGCCCGATGGAAGCCAGTGCGCGTCCGGCCCTGCTGGCGCCGCATCAGGCGCTGGAGAAATGGGCGGTGGCGGAGAACCTGCGCGATCTGGCGCAGCTGGCGCAGCGCTATGCCGAGCTAGGCCAGGGCGGTACCGTACGTCCGCTGCCTGGCCCGACCGGCGAACGCAACACCTATGCCCTGCTGCCGCGCGAGCGCGTGCTGTGTCTGGCGGATAACGACGCCGACGCGCTGACGCAGCTGGCTGCCGTATTGGCGGTCGGCAGCCAGGCGCTGTGGCCGGAAGCGGAGCTGCAGCGCACGCTGTACCGTCGTCTGCCAAACGAAGTGCAGGCGCGCATCGCCTTCACTAAAGACTGGCAGAGCGATAAGGTGGAGTTCGACGCCGCCATGCATCACGGCGACGCCGATCAGCTGCGTATCCTGTGCGAGCAGATCGCCCAGCGCAGCGGCGCCATCGTCTCCGTGCAGGGCTTCGCCTACGGCGAAACCAATATTCTGCTGGAGCGCCTGCTGATTGAACGCTCGCTGAGCGTCAACACCGCCGCCGCCGGCGGTAACGCCAGCCTGATGACTATCGGCTGATTAGTTACCACTCGGTAAGACAAACCCCGCTTTTGGCGGGGTTTGTCTTTTGTGGGCAGCATCGATGATTACCCTGTTGAAAATCCGACTATCCATACCGGATAATCAAGCACTGCGCTCACCAAACAGGTTATCAGAGCGGTTTCATCACCCAACGCACCGCTCTTCGTTCAGACTCAGGCGGTAGGATCGAGGCCCGATACTTTGGCAATCGTCAACATGACGCCCCCGACCGCAATCATGCTCATCCAGATAAAATGCATCCAGTAGTATATCGTGATCCATCCTGTCAGCTCGCGAGGTAGGGACTGCATAAAGGTATAGGCATCAGCGGGCGCAAAGGTATCTTTCCCGATTTTTATCTTTTTATTTTTCAACAAATTATAAAAAAACACGGTCGGGAAGTAGCTGCCAAAGTAGCCAAAATATACCGCAAGTTGATTAAAATCGTTCATATATAAACCCTCCCTTTCGTATACAGCAACGAGGCGTTCATACTTTTTGCGGTTTATCCCGAAAAAAATCATGGTAAGGAAACCAATAAAGCAAGCTAGGAAAAATATTATTGCTCCGACATATCCCAACATCAAAAACATTAGCCACCCACTATTTTATAGATAAAATCACCGCCAAATTCACCGATCGCATTCCCCGCAGCACCGCCAGTCAGATAACGATCAGGATATGTCCGGGTTTCACCCAGGGCGTATCGGCATTAAGCTGCATAAAATAACGGGCAGCTTCGCTGCGTGGGTTTCTGAACAGAATATTGCCTTGTGAAGAGAGCGTACCCGGCGTTTCAACGACGCAATAACCGGGCTCAATACGTTGACGGGGAGGAAAGGCCATTAATAAGACTCCTTGTCATAATGACGCCATAGGGGGTATGTGAGTGACGTACCTTAAACGATCTCTGTCCAAGGTTTCAACGATTACAATGGGCATATATCACAGAATACAAAGCACAGAAAACACCAAGGAAAACAGCTGCGTGTTACGGTTTCAGCTACTGACAGCCCCCGTAATCAAGGAGAGTATGGCGGTAGAACGAATACCTGTGCGGGAGCGAGTTTTAACCATCAGGCGACTTTATTTTCAGCCTCGCCCTTATTGGTATGGAACATGGTCAGTATTCACAGTGAGATGGTCAGATAGCGGAAGATCAGCATACTGCCCGACGCCAGCAGGATCACATTAATCAGCTTCAGGAACTGTTCGCGCGACATGTTCAGCGTGAAATAGCGGCCAAGCGTGATCCCTAACAGCATACCCGGCACCAGCGCCAACGCCAGCAGCAGCAGATCGGCATCAAAATAGACCCCGGCCAGCGCAAAAATCACCACGCGGGTCAGCGTGCTCAGGCCGATCAGCGTGGTTTGCGTAATGCGCATCGCCTCTTTGCTTTCAATCCGTCCGCTGAGGTAAATCGCGTAAATAAAGCCGCCGCTGCCGAACAGCGCGCTGAACACCCCGCCGAGCAGGCCAAACGGAACGGAAGCTCTGGCAGAGAAACGGCGATCCGGCTTCAGCCCGCTTAATGCGTAGGCGGCATACAGCACCACGAAAATCCCCAGCGCCAACAGCAGGATATCGGGCCGGGTTCTCAGCAGAATGAGCGCGCCGATCAGGCTGCCGGCGATCATCAGCGGCACCAGCCGTTTTAATTCCGGCCATTGTGCATTGCGCCCGTCGCGGCTCACATTGACCATCGCCGCGCACATATCCAACAGCGCCAGCAACGGCACGATTTTCGCTACCGGGATATACAGCGCCATCACCGGGCTGGCGATCAGCGCAGTGCCGAAGCCGGCAATGCCGAAGATGACATAAGCCACCAGTAGTGCACCGGCCAATACCAGATAGTGGGAAAGCTGCAGTGCGTCTTGCATGTCAGTATCCGCCTAATTGTATGATCGTGGCCGGCGCTATACCGCGGGCAGGTAGTGTTTCAGCTGGCTCAGGCGGCTGCGGGTGCGCTGGATATCATCCAGTTCGACGCCGTCGGTCATCACCGCCAGCGGATAGTCGCTGATCACATACAGCCGGCAATTCTGGTCGTAGAGCACGTCAATCACGTTGATAAAACGCTGCTGCGCCGCCGGAGACTGGGTCGCCAGCGCCGGAACATCCTCAATAATCCAGCAGCGGCAGCGCTCGCATAACGCCAGATAGTCCATCACCGCCGTAGGCGCCGCGCACAGCGCGGCAAAGGAAAAGTGCAGAACATCCCCGGCGGGAGAAAGCACCGCCAGGGTACGGTAACCGACCTCAAGGGCATGCGGCAGGCCGTCAGGCTCCGGCAGCCCGCACTCCCGGCGCTGCGCGGCATTGCCGGGACACAGATAGACGCCCCGGCAAAACGGCGTGCTGTCATTCGCGCCCAGCGAACGGTAGTCCTGGCCGCCGGCCAATGCGAAGATCTCCATATGCTGTTTTATCAGGGCGATCGAAGGCACAAACCGTTGGTGATAAAGGGGATTGGCTAACAATTCATCCGGTGGATAGTTGGAAGTCACCACCAGCAGGATTTTCTGGTGAAAAATAAAGTCCAGCAGGGGTTTGATTAACATTGCATCGCCAATATCGTGCAAATGAAATTCATCGAAACACAATAACCGGCAGTCGCCCAACTGAGCGCTTAATACCTCGGCTATCGGCTGCCCTTGGGTATCCTGCGCGGCAAGTCGTTGATGCAACTCGCGGAAAAAATGATGAAAGTGTATGCGGCGTTTATCTTTTATCGGCGCCGCGTCATAAAAAGCGTCAAGAATAAACGTTTTTCCCCGCCCTACTTTTCCCCAAATATAAACGCCGTCGCGGTGAGCGTGACCGTTCTGCGGATTCAGGTTGGCAGCAATCAGCGCGTTTAAGCTGGAAATAACCTGTCGTTGATCGGAATCAAGCGTAAATTTATTCGCCCTGGCTTTGGTTTCCATGATTGCCGGGAAATCAAAAGGCGTCCCAATGCTCGCCATAGCATTGCTCCATGCATAACGGGCGGAATTGTCATCGCAATACCGGCCCTGTCGGTAATGTTATTTTTAGTTAAGTGAAGGATAGAGCCTGCGTCCGCGCTTTGTTCCGCAGAATATATATTGTGTGATTGAATTCACAGCACGAAGCCGGGCGTATCAGCGCCCGGCGCTCTATTTACTGGTTAATAAACTTATCGAGGAACTGACGGGTGCGCTGGTGCTGAGGGTCGGCAAACAGCGTCTTCGCCGGCCCCTGTTCGACGATGCGGCCGTTGTCCATAAAGATGGCGCGGTCGGCGACGTCACGGGCAAAGCTCATCTCGTGGGTGACGATCACCATGGTGCGCTTCTCTTCCGCCAGCGCGCGGATGGTGTTGAGCACCTCGCCCACCAGCTCCGGGTCCAGCGCCGAGGTGGGTTCGTCAAACAGGATCACTTCGGGCTGCATCGCCAACGCGCGGGCGATCGCCACCCGCTGCTGCTGGCCGCCGGACAGCCGCTTCGGATAGGCCTGCTCTTTACCGCTCAGCCCGACCTTCGCCAGCAGTTCGCGGGCGCGCTGCTCAGCCTTGGCGCGCTCCTCACCCTTCACAATCACCGGCCCTTCGATGATGTTCTCCAGCACCGAACGGTGCGGGAACAGATTGAAGTTCTGAAACACAAACCCCACCTGCTGACGCAGCTCACGCACCTGGCTCTTTTGCTTGCCGAGCGAACGCGCGCTGTCGATCTCGATATCACCCACGCGGATGGTGCCGGAATCCGGCACCTCCAGCAGGTTGATGCAGCGCAGCAGCGTGGTCTTCCCCGAGCCGCTCGGCCCGATGATCGCCACCACTTCGCCGGAATTCACCTCGAGATCGATACCGTGCAGCACCGTATGGCCATTGAACTTTTTCACTACGTCCTTTACTTCGATGGCGCTCATGGGCTTATTCCTTATCCTGACGGTTAACGTGCGATTCCAGACGGTTCTGCAGCGCAGACAGCAGCGTCGCCATCAGCCAGTAGATCAGCGATGCTGCCAGATACATGGTGAACACCTCCAGCGTGCGCGAGGTGATCAGCTGCGCCTGGCGGAACAGCTCCGGCACCTGAATGGTCGCCGCCAGCGAAGTGTCTTTCACCAGCCCGATAAAGCTGTTGCCCAGCGGCGGCAGCGCGGTACGCGCCGCCTGCGGCAGAATCACCCGGCGCAGGGTCTGCCACGGCGACATGCCGATACTGGCGGCGGCTTCCCACTGCCCTTTATCGATCGAGGAGATCGCAGCGCGCAGGGTTTCCGACGTGTAGGCCGCCGTGTTGAGCGACAGGCCGATCAGTGCCGCCGGGAACGGGTCAAACTCAATGCCGAACTGCGGCAGGCCGTAATAAATCATAAACAGCTGGGCAATCAGCGGCGTGCCGCGGAACAGTGACACGTAAATACGCGACAACCACGACAGCGGCCAGAAATGCGAAAGGCGCATCAGCGCCAGCAGAAAACCGAGAATCAGCCCCAGCGCCATGCCGCCGAGGCTCAGTTGCAGCGTAAGTATGGCGCCCTTCAATAAAAACGGCGCTGAATCCAGCGCCAGTTGGATACTCTCTTGCATTATTTCGTTACGTCCGCGCCAAACCATTTGTCAGAGATCTTCGCCAGCGTGCCGTCTTTCTGCATCTCGGCAATCGCCTGGTTAATGGCGTTCAGCAACTCCGGGTTATTTTTGCGCACCGCCACGCCGGACTCCTGACGGGAGAACGCCGGGCCGGCGACCGCCAGCGTGTTACCGGTTTTCTTCACCAGATCCAGCGCCGCCAGACGATCCACCAGAATCGCGTTGATGCGGCCTACGCGCAGATCCTGATATTTGGTCGGATCGTCGTCATAGGTGCGCACGTCAACGCCCTGCACGTTTTCGCGCAGCCATTGCTCGTAGTTGGTGCCGAGGCCAACGCCAACCTTTTTACCCTTCAGGTCTTGCGGCTTGCTGATTTGCCCTTCGTTGCCCTTCTTCACCAGCGCCTGAATACCGGACACGGTGTACGGCGTAGAGAAATCATATTTTTTCTTACGCTCGTCGGAAATAGTGACCTGATTGATCACCACGTCGATACGTTTGGAATCCAGCGACGCCAGCATACCGTCCCATTTGGTCGGGCTCAGTTTGGCTTTAACGCCCAGATGCTGCGCCAGCGCGTTGGCGAAGTCCACTTCGAAGCCGGTCAGCTTGCCGTCTTCCCCCTGGAAGCTGAACGGCGGATAGGTGCCTTCCAGGCCCACTTTCAGCGTACCGTTGTGTTTTACCTGATCCAGCAGATTGTCTGCCGCGAAGGTGTTTGCACTCAGGCCGGTGGTCAGCGCCACCGCCATCATCCCCAGAACCAGCTGGCGTCGAACGTTAGAAAAGAGCATAGCTACCCCGTATAGAATGTTATCTTTTTTGATTTCAGGACTTTAACAGCCTGCATGGCGGTATAAAGGAATATTACCTAATAAATATAGTTCAGAATGGAATATCACTACACCCCCGGCCTACACCTGCGGGTGATAAGCGAACAGCGCCGGCGCACCGCCGGTATGCACAAACAGGATCGGGCCGTCATCGCGGAAGCGCCCTTGGGCAATACCGTCGATCAGTCCGGCCATCGCCTTGCCGGTATACACCGGGTCGAGCAATAGGCCTTCCTGCTGCGCCAGCAGTTGCACCGCCGCCATCCCTTCGTCATTCGGCATACCGTACTGCGGCGCGAAATAGTCATCCCACAGCGTAATCGGCGCCAGCGCCTGTTCCAGCCCCAGCGAACGGGCCAGCGCCTGCTGAATCTGTTCGACTTTCGGCAGCTGTTCTCCGGCGCGGCGTGAAACGGTGACGCCAATCAGTTCGCTCTCCGGCAGCAGTTGCTGCAGCCCGACTGCCAGACCGGCGTGGGTGCCGGCGCTGCCGGAGGCCACCACCACGGAGCTGAAGGCAACGTCCTTGCCCTGGCTGGCGATTTCCAGCGCGCACTGCACATAGCCCAGCGCGCCAAGCGCGTTGGAGCCACCCACCGGCACCACGTAAGGCCGGAACCCCTGCGCTTCCAGGCGCGTCGCCAGCGCCTCCAACTGCTGCTGCGGCGCGTGCAGTTCATCGCACATCACAACTTCCACGTTGAACAGATCCAGCAGCAGGCGGTTGCCGTTGGTCAGGTAGTTTTCAGCTTGAGTATTGATGGGATTTTCCAGCAACGCCACGCAGTGCAGGCCAAGTTTGGCGGCGACGGCGGCGGTCTGGCGGACGTGGTTGGACTGGATGGCGCCGGCGGTCACCAGCGTGTCGGCTCCCTGCTCGAGTGCATCGGCGGCCAAAAACTCCAGTTTTCTCAGTTTGTTGCCGCCCAACGCCATCGGCGTGACGTCGTCACGTTTAACGTATATTTCACGGCCAAGGTAGTCAGAAAGGCGGGACAGTTTCTCCAGCGGCGTGGCGGAGCCAACCAAATCGAGGCGCGGGAATTGCGCCAGTTGCTGTTGCAGATTCACAGCTTACTCCCAGTAAAGCGGTATTAACGTCTGACAGCTAGGTGTAACAGAAGTGACGTCAATAATCACTTATTATCGATCGCGGGAGCGCCGACGGCCGCCCCGGGGCGACCGTCACAGGCTTAGTAACTCTTCTGCCAGGCGAGGTACTGGTCGTATTTGCGCAGGGCAATGCGATAGTTGTTATGTCCGGCGCTGGGCAGGTCGTCAATCAGGTGATGGCAGCAGCCGTTGCTGAGTTTCTCCGCCGGATAATTGCGCGCGCACAGCATTTCGTCCAGCCGCCGCAGGCGCACCACATATTCACGCACGGTGCTGTGGCTCATTTCGGTCTGTTCGAACAGATATTGTTTGAACGCCATAATGTCGAAGTAGCTCGGGTGGCTGTTGCAGGAGATTTCGCTGCAGAAACGGCATAGTGCGGTCAGCTCCTGCTGCACGCTCTGCCACACCTGTTCATCGATCGGCTGGTCCATGCGGGCGATGGCTTCTTTGTTGATGATTTTACCGCGAAACACCAGCGCCATGCGGTCCAGCTGTTTACCGCACTGACCGCAGTGGGTCTGAGTGTGTTTGTAATCTTTTACATAACGGCTCAGCGGCCGCTTTTTCAATACTGTTCCAGACATTAATGAGGGCTCCTGTTATCGCCGATCAATCATTAGCCAAACGGGCGCGCAAGCGTTTGATCGCCTGGCTGTGTAATTGACTGACGCGTGATTCGCCAACGTCCAGCACCGCGCCAATCTCCTTCAGGTTCAACTCCTCCTGGTAATACAGCGTCAGCACCATTTTCTCGCGCTCCGGCAGAGCCTCGATGGCGCCAATCACCCGCTGACGCAGGCTCCCCTCCAGCAGCAGCTGCAGCGGATTGGCCTCCTCATGCCCGTCCAGCATCAGTTCGGCGCTTTCGCCCTGCTCCTCCCGCCACTCGTCGTAAGAGAACAGCTGGCTGTTATTGGTATCCAGCAGGATCTGACGATAATCGCTGAGCGAGATATCCAACGCCTGCGCCACTTCCTGTTCGGCGGGCGGGCGCCCCAGTTGCTGCTCCAGCTGCTGCATCGCCTGCGCCACCTCGCGCGCGTGACGCCGCACGCTGCGCGGCACCCAGTCGCGGCTGCGCAGTTCATCGAGCATCGCGCCGCGAATGCGCTGCACCGCATAGGTGGTGAAAGCCGTTCCCTGCAGGGCGTCGTAACGTTCGACGGCGTTCAACAGCCCGATACCGCCGGCCTGCAGCAGATCGTCAAGCTCCACGCTGGCCGGCAGCCTGACCTGCAGACGCAGCGCCTCATGGCGCACCAGCGGAACGTAGCGCAGCCAGAGAGAGTTTTTGTCCATCACGCCTTCGGCGGTATACAGATCGCTCACTATGTCTAAAACCTGCGGGTAAAGGAGTCAGCGCTATTATCCGCAGCGGCGGTAATGACAATCGACGGAACAGCCGCAGAAAACGGGCCTTATTTGCCCCATGCGGCAACGCACCGGTACGCAAGGATAAAAAAACCCCGCCGAGGCAGGCGGGGTGGTAAGCGACGGTTAATCGGAGAGAGGTGATTAACGCAGCAGAGACAGCACGTTCTGAGTTGACTGGTTAGCCTGCGCCAGTACGGACGTCCCCGCCTGCTGCAGGATGTTGGCGCGGCTCATGTTGGACACTTCGGTCGCGTAATCGGCATCCTGAATACGGGACTGGGAAGCAGACAGGTTGTTGACGGTGCTGTTCAGGTTGTTGATGACAGAATCGAAACGGTTCTGTACCGCACCCAGGGAAGAACGCAGCTTATCAACCTGAGACAGGGCTTTATCCAGGGTATCCAGCGGCGTTTTCATGGTGACGGCGGTACCGCCTTCGGTGACTTTACCGTCTTTATCCACGGTCGCTGACGCGTAAGTTTTCTCGCCGGTGGTCGCATCGGTGGTTTCAACGAACATGCTGTCTTTACCGTCCGCATCTTTACCGGTGATCAGCGTTTTACCTGCCGCCAGGCCGCTCTTCGCCGTATCCGGGTCATAGCTGACATCTTCACCGGTAGACGCCTTGATGGTCGTGCCCTTGGCGACTTCGCTGCCTGCGGTCGGGCCTTTGACGGTCACGTCGAAGCCTTCCAGACCCAGCTGCTTGGCGTCGATTTTTTGCAGATCGATATTGATGGTTTCGCCGTCGTTCGCACCAACCTGAATGGTCAGAGACTGATCTTTACTCAGCACTTTCACGCCGTTGAAGTCAGTTTGTTCAGAGATGCGGTTAACTTCTGACAGACGCTGGGTGATTTCGTCCTGGATGGATTTCAGATCGCTGTCAGAGTTAGAGCCGTTCTGCGCCTGTACGGTCAGACGACGGATGTTCTGCAGGTTGTCGTTCACTTCGTTCAGCGCGCCTTCGGTGGTCTGCGCCAGGGAGATACCGTCGTTGGCGTTGCGGGACGCCTGAGTCAGGCCTTTGATGTTGGCGCTGAAGCGGTTGGAGATCGCCTGGCCGGCCGCATCGTCCTTCGCGCTGTTGATGCGCAGACCGGAAGACAGACGCTCGATCGCGGTACCCAGAGAAGACTGAGATTTGTTCAGGTTGTTTTGCGCCATCAGCGACAGGCTGTTGGTGTTAATTACTTGTGCCATAGTGTGAGTTTCCTTACGAATCAGTATGAATGCACGGGGTCATTCATATTCACAATTAAAGGTTCGGGCTGTTGCCCACGGCGTCAATCACCGTCCACTCAGGTATCGGCGCTGCCCTTGCAACCTTTAGATTTTTTTTATTTTTTTTTCATGCCTGGCCAATGACGCAAATAACACGCTTTTTCCCTCTTCATTGCCCTATCGGTTTTTGCTTTTTTGCATAAACTTTTCCACCGCTGGGCCGATAACGCAGTAAGCGAATACATCAACCAAGGAGCACGACCCATGGCATCGATCAGTTCATTAGGCATCAGTACCGGCATGGATCTGAATGGATTACTGGACAAATTAAGCCAGGCGGAGCAGCAGCGTCTGACGCCCTACACCACACAGCAAAGCAGCTACAACGCCAAACTGACCGCTTACGGCACGCTGAAGGGCGCGCTGGAGAAGTTCGACAACCTGAGTAAAGAGCTGGCTAAACCCGAGTTTTTCACCAATACCACCGCCAGCAAGCACGATCAGTTTAATGTCACCACCAACGCCAAAGCGGTGCCGGGCAACTACACCATCACCGTCGACCAGCTGGCGCAGCCGCAAACGCTGACTACCGACGCCAAGATTGCCAGTCAGACGGAGAAGCTGGGCACAACCGGCGCCGGCGACCGCTCCCTCACCCTGACCACCGGCAACCCGCCGAAAGCGGTGAACATCCCGCTCAGCGACGACCAGACCTCGCTGGTGGAGATGCGTGACGCCATCAACGGCGCCAAGGCGGGCGTCAACGCCAGCATCATGCGCGTCGGTGATAATGAGTACAAACTGGCCATCAGCGCCAGCACCCCGGGCGCAGAGAGCAAAATCTCCGTGCAGGTGAATAACGACGACAAACTGGGCGCGGTACTGAACTACGACGGCGTCAGCGGCAAAGGTGCGCTGCAGGAAACGGTGAAAGGCCAGGATGCCAAAGTCACCATCAACGGCACGCAGATTCAGCGCAGCACCAACGCTATCTCCGATGCGCTGCAGGGCGTGACGCTGGATCTGAAAACCCTCACCAAGCCCGGCGAATCGCAGAATCTGGTGATTGAAGCCGATAAAGGCGGCTCCGCCGATAAGATCAAAGAGTGGGCCGACAGTTACAACTCCCTGCTGGATACCTTTAACTCGCTGACCAAGTACACGCCGGTAAAAAGCGGCGAGGCGCAGTCAAACAGCAACGGCGCGCTGCTGGGCGACAACACCCTGCGCGGCATTCAGTCATCGATCAAAAACGCGCTGAGCGCCGCGCAGGACAACCCGGAGCTGAAGGGGTTCGGCAACCTGGGCATCAAGACCGATATCAAAACCGGCAAGCTGGAAGTCGACAGTGAAAAACTGAAAAAAGCGATTGAGGAAAAGCCGGATCAGGTGGCGAACTTTTTTGCCGGCAACGGTAAAGACAGCGGCATGGCGACGGAGATTCATAACGAAATCCAGAACTATATCAAGGCCGGCGGCATTATTGAGAACTCTACCAAGAGCATCAACAGCAGCCTTGACCGGCTGAATACGCAAATCACCCGCGTGACGGAAAGTATTCAGAACACCATCGACCGCTATAAACAACAGTTCGTACAGCTGGACACCATGATGTCGAAACTGAACGGCACCAGTAACTACTTAACTCAGCAGTTCTCTTAACACAGATTAACCACAGGTAAATAAAACAGCATGTATAACCGTAGCGGAACACAGGCCTACGCACAGGTCGGTTTAGAAAGCGGCGTCATGAGCGCCAGTCCGCATCAGTTAATCGTAATGCTATTCGACGGGGCGCAAAATGCCCTGTCGCGCGCGCGCATACTGATGGAACAAGGCAATATCACCGGTAAAGGCCAGGCGTTGTCCAAGGCGATAAACATTATCGACAACGGCCTGAAAAGCGGGCTCGACCACCAGCAGGGCGGCGAGATCGCCGCGCAGCTCGACGCGCTGTACGACTATATGAAACGCCGTCTGCTGCAGGCTAATCTGCATAACGACCCGCAGGCGCTCGACGAAGTGGCGAAGCTGCTGGAAAATATCGCCGACGCCTGGCGACAGATTGGCCCCAATTATCAACCCGCGCAGGACGCCATTTAATGGAACGCCAACAGCAACTGTTATCCGTCTATCAGCACATTGCCGGCCTCAGCGCACAAATGCTCGCGCTGGCGCAAAACGGCGACTGGGATCGCCTGGTGGAACTTGAGCTGACCTACGTCACCGCGGTGGAAAAAACCGCAGACTTTTCTGACGTGATGGCTTCATCCATGGCGCTGCAGGAACTGCTGCGCCATAAGCTGCAGCAGATTCTGGATAATGAAACCCAACTGCGCGCCTTATTGCAGCAGCGCCTGACAGAGCTAAAGTCTTTAATCGATCGGTCAACGCGGCAAAGCGCCGTTAACGCCGCCTACGGGCAATTCCACGACCGCGCCCTGCTGTTAGGGGAGCCGCAGAACCCATAATCGCCCTACCCGATTCCCGCCGCAGGCCGCAGCGTTGATAACGCTTTAACGTCCGGCACGGTTTTCGTTTATCCTGTTTACTTTATTCACGGTGGCAACGGTTTCTTTGGCAGACGCCGTTTAGCCGGCGGGAAAAACAATGGATAAATATCATCCCGACATGGACGTTTTCTGTTCAGCAGGAAATTAATTTTTGGCAGGAAATAAGCAGAACTGCGCGTCACCGCGTATGGAAAAAAGTTGCTCCAATGGGCGGCAACGCGTAAAGATATTCTCAGAGACTGGCTGCGAAGCGAATATCGATGGAACGCACAATTAATCTTTGTCCCGGGATCGGTAGCTCGGCGCATATTATTCAACATACTGAATTATTACTCCCTTCAGTGTATTTCGAACAACCTCACCTGTACCTGATTCAGGAGGGGTGCAAACGCATCCGTTGGCAACAGCAGGAAGTGGTGGCGAACGCCGGCGATCTGCTGCTGATTGATGGCGGACAGACCGTTGACATTATTAACAGTATTTCCGATAAGGGCCGCTTCAGCTGCCATTTGATCACCTGCGATCCGTTGCTGTTCAGCGCCTCGCCTGCGCCGGTTGATTTATCTGCAGCCAGCGCGTTTTCCGGCGTCCGGACGCTGCCGGATATCCCCTGTGGATTTATTCACAGCTTTGAAACCACGCACCTGGCACTCACGTTACACCACAGTTTTCCTCAGGCGATCACCCGCCATAAACTGCTGGAAATTTTGCTCTGGCTGGCGCAATACGGCATCAAATTTGTCCACGGCGAAGTCAAAGATCTGACGCAGCGCGTACGCCGCTGCCTGGCGACCGATCCGCACAGCATCTGGAGCGCGGCAAAGGTGGCCGCCAGTTTATCGATGAGCGAAGTGGTGCTGCGGCGTAAGCTGTCAGCAGAAAATACCGCTCTGCGCAACCTGATGATCGACGTGCGCATGAGCAGCGCGCTGGCGTTGCTGCAATCCACCGACTGGCCGATCTCCGCCATTGCCCAACACGTCGGCTATGAGAGCGCCTCCCGCTTTGCCGAGCGTTTCCGCAAACGCTTCGGTTTCGCCCCCACCGCCATCCGCGGGCATCAGCGCGTTATGGAGGCGGCGACCGGCTGAGAACATCACGCCATTTGCCCTAGGACAGGGCAAGTGGCGTGATGGCTTAACTCAGGCTCGGGATAATAATGGCGGCAAAGACGGCGGCAATAACCAGCCATTTCAGCAGATAATAGCCGCGACGGTGGCGTTTTTTCAGCCGTTGCCCTGCATCGCGGATTGCATTGACGTATTTGAAAATACGGTTAATAAAACCGGTGCGATCCTGTTCGTCATTAGGCGAACTGGCCGCCGACATCAGCGTCTTGCCGACCCAGTGGTTCACCGCCTGCGCCCAGCCCCATTTCATCGGCCGCTCGATATCGCAAAACAGGATGATGCGCGTCTGATCCGTGCCGTTTTGCGCCCAGTGCACGTAGGTTTCGTCAAAAATCACCGCCTGACCGTCACGCCAGCTGTGGCGCTGGCGATCCACTTCAATAAAACAGCGGTCGTCATTCGGCGTCACCAGCCCCAGGTGATAGCGCACCGATCCGGCATAAGGATCCCGGTGCTTGCCCAGATGGCTGCCGGCGGGCAACTCGGCAAACATCGCCGCCTTAACCGACGGGATCTGGTTTAGCAACGCCACGGTGTTGGGACACAGTTCCAACGCCGAAGGATGGGTATCGCTATACCATTTAAGGTAAAAACGCTTCCAGCCGCGCTTGAAAAAGGTATTGAACCCGGCGTCGTTGTGGCTTTGCGCCGCCTTGATATGGTCCTGCAAACGCAGGGCTTCCTCGCGAATCACCTGCCAGCTGTCAGTCAGGTGCTGCAGCTCGGGAAAAGTCTGCGGCGCAAAGTAAGGCTGTTTGGCCGGCAGGCGGGAGAAACCGGTCATAAACATGTTGATCGGCCCCATAAAGGTGGAGTGATCGAAAAGTTGTCTGCTAACTTTTTGTTTTTCCTGCCCGCGGGAGTGGGCGTAAATAAAGCTGATAATAAAAATGCCGATGATAATTACTGCAACCATAGAATCCGTCCTATAGAGTCGTTCTGTCAAAATCGCAGGAATTATAATTTCATGCCCAAAAAAATTTAATTATTTTGTGCCTTTTAGTTAAATGAATGTTAAACAAATAGTTTTTAGCCGCTAATCTCACGTCGACGGCGGGCCAGTTAACGGCGGAGAAGGCAAGCGGCCATGTCGCCATGGCCGCGTAAACGGTTACTGTGTAATCATGAGATAAATTAATACAATCAGAATAGCTATTATCACAAAACTTATTCTACGCCATCCGGCTTCACTTTTTAAACTCATACTGTTCCCTGTGTTAACTGCATCAAATAATAACGCCGATATTTTAATTCATTACATTTTAAATAACCATCGCCTGTCGTTTTTTTTCTTCGCGAATATTTAATAAGTCGATGAAAATCACCTTGCAGCCAAAAATATCGTGTTTTAATTCCATGCATAACAATTTTCAATTAGAATGCCATTTCAAATAACACATTAATCCTGCTGCTTACTATGAAAATAATATCCGTACGGGAACACCCGGAGTTAGCCGAAACCGCCATCGCCTATTTTCAACGCCAGTGGGCCACGCCAGAAACGATGATGATGTACCGCGATGCCATTATCCATGCCATCAACGCTGAAAATCCGCTGCCGCAGTGGTATCTGCTGATGCAGAACCAGGAAGTTATCGGCTGCGCAGGGTTAATCACCAATGATTTTATCAGCCGTGGCGAGCTTTATCCCTGGCTATGCGCGCTGTTTATTGAAGAACAGCATCGCGGCCAGGGCCACGCCACCCGGCTGATTCAACATATCGCGGCGCAGACCAGGACGCTGGGGTTTACTCAATTGCACCTGTGCAGCGACCTGACAGGTTTTTACGAAAAACGGCAGTTCGTTTCCAACGGAATCGGCTACCATCCGTGGGGAGAAAGCTCGCGTATTTATACGCTGAAATTATAGTTCAACTTGATTAATCAACATATTATGACGCCGGCTCACTCTATGCCGCCGGCCGGCGCCAGAAAATCACCTACCCCTGCCAGGGAATCGGCATCCTGCCGTACTTACCCAGTTTGAATGTCGCGCTGCCTGTTGCAATCAGATCGCCCTCGGCATTATGCAAAAAACCCTCGGTAAACACGATGGAACCTGTCTTGCGCACTATTTTGCCAATGCCTTTGATCTTTCCCGGCTGCGCCGGACTGATAAAACTGGTTTTTGATTCAATCGTTACCGCCAGCAGCGGCGTCGGCAGCGTAATATAGACCGCCGGCCCCATCGCATCATCCAGCATTGCCGACAGGATCCCTCCCTGAATACAACCCAGCGGATTGGTCAACACCTGTTCTGCGTCGTACTCCACCTGAACTTTCATCGCATCATCATCGTAGTGGACGAATTTCCATCCCAACATCTTTGAGACCTGCGACAGAATAACGTCACCTTTAACTACGCGTAAAAAGTAGGGATCGTTCTGCATGGCAACCACCTCCAGTTATGAAAGAGTACTCTGGAAAATACATAAAAATTATTTCACTTTCATACTTAGGATAGTTGAGCAAAAAACAATCACCAGTTTCTTTTTAACACGTTCGAATCATCCAGAATGGCCATAAAAAACAGTAAGGGGCACAGGCAACTTCGGTGTGTTCAAGAAAAACGGCTTATGCCATAAATGCGTGAGTTAACCCAAAGAAAAGATGTGCGCAGTGGGGCCAAGCGACTATTTCCGCCACCGAGTGGCGGCGCCGACCAGCGGACGGTTTATTATCTGGGACTCTCACCTTTCCTGCCATGGCATCACCCATCTGTCAGCCGTCTTATCCCGCTACACCTGCATATTCATAATATCCTGATACGCCGCCACCAGCTTGTTGCGCACCTGAATACCCAACTGCATCGACACCGATGATTTCTGCAGATCCACCATCACATCATTCAGGCTGATGCCCGGCATGCCCCGCTCAAAATCCTGCGCCTGTTTGCGCGCCGCCTGCTGGTTATCGCTGATTTTACCCAGCGCGGCCTTCAGCTCACCGGCGAAGCTGACGCCCTTCGCCGGCTGCGCCGCGCCTGAGCCGCCGGCCTGCAGCGCCGTTGCCTGCAACTGCTGCAGCACGCCTTCAATCCCCTGAATCGCCATTCCGTTCCCCTGTTAGTGGTTATCGTCACCGGGTTGCTGTACGCCCGACACAATTTTGATGATGCACACCCTAGCACAGGCTTTTGCCGCTAAAGCGGTTAATTAACTGCAAAAAACGCGGCTTATCGGGCCATCAAAATCATCGTCCGGGGCAAATAATGGCATGCCCAAAATGGGGACAGTTTTAACCCGTCAAGTTATGTGCATCATGGAGTCTGTTTTGTCACCACACAACGCTAAGCATTTTGTTCAGCCAGGTAAGGGGCCAGCATGAGCGCCTCAATCACCAGCGGTGAAAACCGTGAAAATGGCCTTCAGGCCCAGTGGAACCGCCTGCGCGCCAATCCTAAAATCCCGTTGCTGATTGCAGCCTCCGCTGCGATAGCCATCGTGGTGGCGCTGTTGTTATGGGTGAAAAGTCCGGATTACCGCGTGTTGTACAGCAACCTGAACGACCGGGACGGCGGCGCGATCGTCACGCAGCTCACGCAGATGAACATCCCCTACCGCTTTGCCGATAACGGCGCGGCGCTGATGGTTCCCGCCGATAAGGTGCACGAAACCCGTCTGCGTCTGGCGCAGCAAGGGCTGCCGAAAGGCGGCGCCGTCGGTTTTGAACTGCTCGATCAGGAAAAATTCGGCATCAGCCAGTTCAGCGAACAGATTAATTACCAGCGGGCGCTGGAGGGCGAACTGTCGCGCACCATCGAATCGCTGGGGCCGGTGCAGAATGCGCGGGTGCACCTGGCGATGCCCAAGCCGTCGCTGTTTGTGCGTGAGCAAAAATCCCCTTCCGCCTCGGTCACTCTGACGCTGCAGCCGGGCCGGGCGCTGGATGACGGCCAAATCAACGCCATCGTCTATATGGTCGCCAGCAGCGTGGCCGGCCTGCCGCCGGGCAACGTGACGGTGGTCGATCAGGCCGGCCGGCTGCTGACGCAGTCCGACGGCAGCGGGCGCGATCTTAACGCCGCGCAGCTGAAATACGCCGGCGAAGTGGAAAGCCGCTACCAGCGCCGCATTGAAGCGATTCTGGCGCCGATCGTCGGCAGCGCCAACGTACGGGCGCAGGTAACCGCACAGATTGATTTCGCTACCCGTGAACAGACCGATGAACAGTACCAGCCCAACCCAACGCCGGAGAAGGCCGCCATCCGCTCGCGTCAGCTGAGCCAGAGCGACCAGATCGGCGGCCCGCAGGTGGGCGGCGTGCCGGGCGCACTCTCCAATCAGCCAAGCGCAGCGCCTGCTGCGCCGATTGAAACGCCGCCGGCCAATAACGCCGATGCCCAGACCAAGGCGCAAACCAATGCCGGCAACAACGCCGTCAGCGGGCCACAAAACAGCCGCCGCGATGAAACCACCAACTACGAAGTCGACCGCACCATCCGCCATACCCAGCACCAGGCCGGTACGGTACAGCGCCTGTCCGTGGCCGTGGTGGTCAACACCCTCGGCACGGATAAAGACGGTAAGCCAGTCATGATGGACAAAGCGCAGCTGGCGCAGGTGGAATCGCTGGTGCGCGAGGCGATGGGCTACTCCAGCGCGCGCGGCGACTCATTGAACGTGGTCAACTCGCCGTTCAGTGATGTAGAGGTCGGCGGCGGCGAACTGCCGTTCTGGCAGTCGCAGCACTTTATCGATCAATTGCTGAACGCCGGCCGCTATCTGCTGATCGCGCTGATTGCCTGGCTGCTGTGGCGCAAATTGGTGCGTCCGCAGTGGCAAAATCGTCAGGCGCAACAGCAGGCCACCGCCGCAGCCACAGCCGCACCGGCCCACGCCGCCGAAGGCGGCAGCAAACCCAGCAATGAGGAACTGGTGCAGCGCAGGCGTTCACAGCAGCGCGTCAGCGCCGAAGTTCAGAGCCAGCGCATCCGCGATTTGGCGGATAAAGATCCGCGCATCATCGCCCTGGTAATCCGCCAATGGATGAGTAACGAATTATGAGTCTGACAGGTACAGAAAAAAGCGCCATCCTGCTGATGACGCTGGGAGAAGACCGCGCCGCCGAGGTATTCAAACACCTCTCGTCGCGCGAAGTGCAACAGCTGAGCGGCACCATGGCCAGCATGCGGCAGGTATCGCACAAACAGCTGGGCGATATTCTGACGGAGTTTGAGGACGATGCCGAGCAGTATGCCGCGCTCAGCGTCAATGCCAGCGACTATCTGCGTTCGGTATTGGTAAAGGCGTTGGGCGAAGAGCGCGCCTCCAGCCTGCTGGAAGATATTCTCGAATCGCGGGAAACCACCTCCGGGATGGAAACGCTCAACTTTATGGAGCCGCAGAGCGCTGCCGACCTGATCCGCGACGAACACCCGCAGATTATCGCCACCATTCTGGTGCATCTGAAACGCGGCCAGGCGGCGGATATTCTGGCGCAGTTCGAGGAACGCCTGCGCAACGACGTGATGCTGCGAATCGCCACCTTCGGCGGCGTGCAGCCGGCGGCGCTGGCGGAGCTGACCGAAGTACTCAACAACCTGCTCGACGGCCAGAACCTCAAGCGCAGCAAAATGGGCGGGGTGCGCACCGCCGCCGAAATCATCAACCTGATGAAGACCCATCAGGAAGAGGCGGTGATCGACGCGATGCGCGACTACGACGGCGAGCTGGCGCAGAAGATCATCGACGAGATGTTCCTGTTCGAAAACCTGGTGGAAGTCGACGATCGCAGCATCCAGCGCCTGCTGCAGGACGTGGAAAGCGAGTCGCTGCTGATCGCCCTGAAAGGCGCGGAGCAGCCGCTACGCGAGAAGTTTCTCAAGAATATGTCGCAGCGCGCCGCCGACATTCTGCGCGACGATCTGGCCAACCGTGGTCCGGTACGGATGTCGCAGGTGGAAAACGAACAGAAGGCAATTTTGCTGATCGTCCGTCGTCTGGCGGAAAGCGGCGAAATGATTATCGGCGGCGGCGAGGATACCTATGTCTGACAGCAGCTCCCCACTCGCCTGGCAGCCGTGGCAGCTTAACGATTTAGCGACGCCGATGCCGCCGGAGGAGGACGCGACGGAAGCCGCGCCGATGCCGGCGGACACGACGCCTGATGAGGCGGAAAGCGAGCGGCAGCATCTGGCAGCGCTGCGCCTGCAGGCGCAGCAGCAGGGCCATCAGCTGGGCCATGACGAAGGCCGGCAACAGGGCTATCAGGAAGGCTATCAGCAAGGCCTTGCTGAAGGGCGCCAGCAGGGCATCGAACAGGGCGAACAGCAGCAGCAGCCGCTGACCGAACAGTGGCGGCAGATGGTCGGCGAATTCCAGCATACGCTGGATGCGCTGGACAGCGTGATCGCCGCACGCCTGATGCAGCTGGCGCTTACTGCCGCCAAACAGGTGCTCGGCCAGCCGCCGGTCTGCGACGGCACCGCCCTGCTGGCGCAGATCCAGCAGCTGATTCAGCAAGAACCGATGTTCAGCGGCAAGCCGCAGCTGCGTGTGCATCCCGATGATTATCCGCGCGTGGAGCAGCAGCTCGGCGTAACCCTGAGCCTGCACGGCTGGCGGTTACTGGCCGACGGCGATCTGCACCCCGGCGGCTGCAAAGTCAGCGCTGAGGAAGGCGATCTCGACGCCAGCCTGGCCACCCGCTGGCACGAAATCTGCCGCCTGGCGGCGCCGGGGGACGTATGACGACGCCCCGCCTCAGCCGCTGGCTCAGCGCGCTGGATACGCTGGAGCAGCGCATTCAACATGCGCCGCCGGTGCGCCGTTACGGCCGCCTGACCCGCGCCACCGGGCTGGTTCTGGAAGCCACCGGCCTGCAGATGCCGCTCGGCGCCACCTGCCTGATAGAGCGGCACTGCGCCAGCGAGATCCAGGAAGTGGAAAGCGAAGTGGTCGGTTTTAACGGCCAGCACCTGTTTCTGATGCCGCTGGAAGATGTGGAAGGCATCGTGCCCGGCGCGCGGGTGTACGCCCGTCTGGCGCCGGAGGGGCAAAGCGCCGGCAAACAGCTGCCGCTCGGCCCCGCCCTGCTCGGCCGGGTATTGGACGGCGGCGCCAAACCGCTCGACGGCCTGCCGGCGCCGGAAACCGGCTATCGTGCGCCGCTGGCCACCGCGCCGTTCAACCCGCTGCAGCGCACGCCGATCGAACAGGTGCTGGACGTCGGCGTGCGCACCATCAACGGCCTGCTGACCGTCGGCCGCGGCCAGCGCATGGGACTGTTTGCCGGCTCCGGGGTGGGTAAAAGCGTACTGCTCGGCATGATGGCGCGCTATACCCAGGCCGATGTGATCGTGGTCGGGCTGATCGGCGAGCGCGGCCGGGAGGTGAAAGACTTTATCGAAAATATTCTCGGCGCCGAAGGCCGCGCCCGTTCGGTGGTTATCGCCGCGCCGGCCGACGTGTCGCCGCTGCTGCGGATGCAGGGTGCCGCCTACGCCACGCGCATTGCCGAAGATTTCCGCGATCGCGGTCAGCACGTGCTGCTGATTATGGACTCCCTGACCCGCTACGCCATGGCGCAGCGGGAAATCGCGCTGGCGATCGGCGAACCGCCGGCTACCAAAGGCTACCCGCCGTCGGTGTTCGCCAAGCTGCCGGCGCTGGTGGAACGCGCGGGCAACGGCATCAGCGGCGGCGGTTCCATCACCGCCTTTTATACCGTCCTGACCGAAGGCGACGACCAGCAGGATCCGATTGCCGATTCGGCGCGCGCCATTCTCGACGGCCATGTGGTGCTGTCGCGCCGGCTGGCGGAATCCGGCCACTATCCGGCCATCGACATCGAAGCGTCCATCAGCCGTGCGATGACCGCGCTGATCGACCAGGAGCACTACCGTCGGGTGCGCGATTTCAAACAGATGCTGGCCAGCTACCAGCGTAACCGCGACCTGATCAGCGTCGGCGCCTATTCGGCCGGCAGCGATCCGCTGCTGGACAAGGCGATGGCGCTGTATCCGCAGATGGAGGCCTATCTGCAGCAGGGCATTTTCGAACGCAGCGGCTATGACGAAGCCTGTCAGCAACTGCAACAGCTGATCGTTTAACCACACGGGGGCCAGGCACGATGAAATCAGACTCGCCACTGCTGACGCTGCGCGACCTGGCGCAAGAGGCGGTGGAACAGGCCACTCAGCAGCTGGGCCAGGCGCGTCAGGCGCAGCAGGCGGCGGAGCAGCAGCTTTCCATGCTGCTTAATTACCAGGATGAATACCGGCAAAAACTCAACGCCACGCTGAGCCACGGCATGGGTTCCGCCAGCTGGCAAAACTATCAGCAGTTTATCGCCACGCTGGAACAGGCCATCAGCCAGCATCGCCAGCAGTTACAACAGTGGAGCCAGAAAGTGGAACAGGCGATGAAACAGTGGCAGGACAAACGGCAGCGGCTGAACGCCTTCGACACCCTGCATACGCGCGCGCTGCACGCCGAACAGCAGCGGGAAAATAAACGTGACCAAAAACTGATGGATGAGTTTGCTCAACGTCGTTCACACAGGAACAGTAACCTATGAACCTCACCCTTCTGCCCGGCCTCACGCCGGCAGGCGACGCCGCAACCGACGGCCTGGTGCCGGCTGCCGATAACGATGCGCTGTCATCGGCATTCGCGCAGCTGCTCGGCGAGCGTTTTCGCCCCGCCGGACAGCGCTCGGGCGTGCCGCAGCCTTTGGCCGCCGATGCGGAGCCGACGCCGGGCGATGGTGCGCTCAGCCAACTGCTGAACGTCCCGGAACAGTTCGAAACGCTGGCGAACCTCACCGCACGAGCGCCGGCCGACGCGGCGGTGGCGCAGGATGATACGTCGGAACCCCCGACCGTATCCGCACTGAAAACCCATGACGCGCCGGATGCCGCTACCTTACAGGCGCTGTTGGCTATGCTGCCGGCGATTGCGGCACCGCAGCCGGATGAACAACGCGCCGTCCCTGCGCCCGCGGATAACCGCCCCCCCGGCAGGCCGTCCGCCCCGGCGGTCTCATTGATCGGCGCATTGCATGACGATGCCGCGCCGTCTGCCGAGCGCGTCGCTACGCCGGTAACGCCTCGTCAGACGCCGGCAGCGCAAAATAGCGCGGCCGACGCCGCACCGCAGGCGATCAAAACGGACCTCTTCACCACCGATCGCGTACCGCTGAGTACCGATAGCGCATCGTCGCCGGCGCCGCAGCACGCCATGACGCCAGCCCCGCAGTTCACCGCATCACAACAGCCCGCAGCGGCGGTAGCGGCTCCGGCCGCGCCGCTGCTGAACGCGCCGCTCGGCAGTCCGGAATGGCAGCAGGCATTAAGCCAGCAGGTGCTGATGTTCCACCGCGGCGGCCAGCAAAGCGCCGAACTGCGCCTGCATCCTCAGGAACTGGGATCGCTGCAGATTACGCTGAAGCTGGACGATCAGCAGGCGCAGCTGCACATCGCCTCGGCGCACGGTCAGGTGCGCGCCGCGGCGGAAGCCGCCATACCGCATCTGCGCCATGCGCTGGCGGAAAGCGGCATCAATCTGGGCCAGAGCAGCGTTGGCGGCGACGCGACGCCGCAACAGTCGCAACAGCAGGCCTCACAGGAGCACGGCCGGTCGCCTTCCTACCGTGAGCAGCACAGCGGTGCGGATCTGCCGGCGGAAGCGACGGCCGCTCCGCCAACCCTGCAGGCGCTGGCGCGGGCGGTTGACGGCGTCGATATCTTCGCCTGACGCAGCGCGGCAAACGCCGAAGCTGACACGTTTTTCCCCGTCTATTCAGGCTATTGCATGCCGGGATAGACGGGATAATAACGCCATCTTTATCTCCCCTATTTGTCAGGGGGACGCACGGGCGAGCTCTGCGCGTGCCAATAACAGGAATTTGATTAAGTAATGTCACAAAATACCCTGCCAACGGCGCCGAAAAAGCGCCCGCTATTGGTCATCCTGTTGCTGCTGATCACCGTCGCCGCCTGCGGTGCGGCGGGTTACAGCTGGTGGCTGCTGCAACAAAAAGGCCACGGCGACGGCACCGCCGCAGCCAAACTGCAGCCGCCGGCGGCGCCGGTATTTATGCCGCTCGACACCTTTACCGTCAATCTGCTGACGCCGGACAACAACCCCGACCGCGTGCTTTACATCGGCCTGACGCTGCGGCTGCCGGATGAGGCGACGCGCCGCCGGATGAACGATTTTCTGCCGGAGGTGCGCAGCCGTCTGCTGATGCTGCTGTCCCGTCAGGAAGCCGCGCAACTGGCCAACGAACAGGGAAAACAGCAGCTGGTGGCGCAGATCAAAGAAGTGCTCAGCCCGCCGCTGGTTAACGGCCAACCCAATCAGGTGGTCAGCGATGTGCTGTTCACCGCCTTCATCCTGCGGTAATCCACTATGGGCGACAGTATCCTTTCTCAGGCGGAGATCGACGCATTACTCAACGGCGACAGCTCAGGCGATGAACCTGCGGCGATGGTCGGCAACGAGAGCGAGGTCAAGCCTTACGATCCCAATACCCAACGCCGGGTGGTGCGTGAACGTCTGCAGGCGCTGGAAATCATTAACGAACGTTTTGCCCGTCAGTTCCGCATGGGGCTGTTTAACCTGCTGCGCCGCAGCCCGGACATTACCGTCGGCCCGATCAAGATCCAGCCGTATCACGAATTCGCCCGCAACCTGCCGGTGCCGACCAACCTGAATCTGGTGCATCTGAATCCGCTGCGCGGCACCGCGCTGTTCGTGTTCGCCCCCAGCCTGGTGTTTATCGCCGTCGATAACCTGTTCGGCGGCGACGGCCGCTTCCCGACCAAAGTGGAAGGCCGCGAGTTTACCCCGACCGAACAGCGGGTGATCCGGCGCATGCTGCGGCTGGCGCTGGACGCCTACGGCGACGCCTGGAGCGCGATTTATAAGGTGGACGTGGAATACGTCCGCGCCGAGATGCAGGTGAAATTCACCAATATCACCACCTCGCCGAACGATATCGTGGTCACCACGCCGTTCCAGGTGGAGATCGGCGCGCTGACCGGCGAATTCAACATCTGCATCCCCTTCTCGATGATTGAGCCGCTGCGCGAACTGCTGACTAATCCGCCGCTGGAGAATTCACGTCAGGAGGACAACCGCTGGCGCGAAACGCTGGCGAAGCAGGTGCAACACTCTGAACTGGAGCTGATCGCCAACTTTGTCGACATCCCGATGCGGCTGTCGAAGGTGCTGAAGCTGCAGCCCGGCGACGTACTGCCGATCGACAAACCGGAACGCCTGATCGCTCATGTCGACGGCGTGCCGGTGCTGACCAGCCAATACGGCACCCTGAACGGGCAATATGCCCTGCGCGTTGAACATTTGATTAACCCTATTTTGCATGCTCTGAGTGAGGAACGGCCCAATGAGTGACCCGAAACAACCGTCTGGCGAAGAAAAGGAATCCGCCGACTCCCTGTGGGCTGACGCGTTTAACGAACAACAGGCGGCGGAAAAGCCGGGCGTCACCACCGAAGGCGTGTTCAAAACGCTGGAGGCGCAGGATGCCATCGGCAGTCTGCAGGACATCGACCTGATTCTGGATATTCCGGTCAAACTGACGGTGGAGCTAGGCCGCACCAAAATGACCATCAAAGAGCTGCTGCGCCTGTCGCAGGGTTCCGTGGTGGCGCTGGACGGGCTGGCCGGCGAGCCGCTGGATATTCTGATCAACGGTTATCTGATCGCCCAGGGCGAAGTGGTGGTGGTGGCCGATAAGTTCGGCGTCCGCATCACCGATATCATCACCCCGTCCGAACGCATGCGGCGCCTGAGCCGATGAGCGCGACCGTGCAGACCCACACCGGCCAGCCTGCCGAACCGGTCTTGCCGGCCGGTTCGGTGCTGACTCAGGTCAGCAGCGCGCTCGGCGGCGTGCTGCTGCTGATCGTGCTGGCGGGCTGGCTGTTTCGCCGCCTGGGTTTTACGCCGCAAAAACGCCGCGGCGCGCTGCTGAATCTGCGCGCCAGCTGCCAGGTCGGCCAGCGCGAACGCGTGGTGGTGGTGGAAGTGGACAACACCTGGCTGGTGCTGGGCGTCACCGCGCAGCACATCACCCCGCTGCATACCCTGAGCGCGCCGCCGGCCGCGCCTGATGCCGCCAGCGCCACGCCGCCGGCGGATTTTCGCCAGTTGATACGCAATGTCCTGCAACGCCCGGAAAAATCGGCATGAATGCACCCCAACGCCCTTCCTGCGCGTCGCCGACGCGCCTCACCCGTCTGAGCCGCTGCTGTGCGCCGGCGCTCACCGCCCTGCTGCTGATCAGCCCGCCGGCGCTGGCGCAACTGCCGGGCCTTATCAGCCAGCCGCTCGCCGGCGGCGGCCAGAGCTGGTCGCTGTCGGTGCAGACGCTGGTGCTACTGACTTCGCTGACTTTCCTGCCGGCGATGCTGCTGATGATGACCAGCTTTACCCGCATCATTATCGTGCTCGGCCTGCTGCGCAATGCGCTGGGCACCCCCACCGCGCCGCCGAATCAGGTGATGCTGGGACTGACGCTGTTTCTGACCTTCTTTATTATGTCGCCAGTATTCGACAAGGTGTATCAGGACGCCTACCTGCCGTTCAGCCAGGACAAGATCGCGCTCGACGCCGCCATGGAAAAAGGCGCGCAGCCGCTGCGCGAATTTATGCTGCGCCAGACGCGGGAGAGCGATCTGGCGCTGTATGCCCGGCTGGCCAATCAGCCGCCGCTGGCCGGCCCGGAAGCGGTGCCGATGCGCATCCTGCTGCCGGCGTACGTCACCAGCGAGTTAAAAACCGCCTTCCAGATTGGCTTTACGGTGTTTATTCCCTTTCTGATTATCGATCTGGTGGTGGCCAGCGTGTTGATGGCGCTGGGGATGATGATGGTGCCGCCGGCCACCATCTCGCTGCCGTTCAAACTGATGCTGTTTGTGCTGGTCGACGGCTGGCAGCTGCTGCTGGGTTCGCTGGCGCAGAGCTTTTATTCCTGACCCCGTTCCCTCCGGCGCTCAGCGCCGCACTATGCGGAGAGAAACGCAATGACTCCTGAATCGGTAATGGCGCTGGGCGTCGAAGCGATGAAAGTCGCGCTGGCGCTGGCCGCCCCGCTGCTGCTGGCGGCGCTGGTCAGCGGCCTGGTGGTCAGCCTCATGCAGGCGGCGACCCAGATCAACGAAATGACGCTGTCTTTTATCCCGAAAATCCTGGCGGTGGTCGCCACCATCATTATCGCCGGCCCGTGGATGCTCAACCTGCTGCTGGACTATATGCGCACGCTGTTTGGCAATCTGCCCAACATTATCGGTTAACCATGCTCAACCTCGACAGCTCGCAGTTCACCCTCTGGCTCAGCCACTATTTCTGGCCGCTGCTGCGTATTCTGGCGCTGATCGCCACCGCCCCGCTGCTGAGCGAAAAGCAAATCAGTAAAAAAGTGAAGCTGGGGCTGGGCGGGCTGATCGTCATGCTGATTGCGCCGACGCTGCCGGCCAGCGAGATACCGATTTTCTCCGCCGCCGGCCTGTGGCTGGCGCTGCAGCAAATCCTGATCGGCGTGGCACTCGGCCTGACCATGCAGTTCGCCTTTGCCGCGGTGCGCACCGCCGGCGAAGTGATCGGCATGCAGATGGGCCTGTCGTTCGCCACCTTCTTCGATCCCTCCGGCGGGCCGAATATGCCGGTGCTGGCGCGCTTGCTCAATCTGCTGGCGATGCTGCTGTTTTTATCCTTCGACGGTCATCTGTGGCTGATCTCGCTGCTGGCGGACAGTTTCCACACCTTGCCGATCGGCACTCGGCCCCTTAACGGCAACGGCTTCCTGGCGCTGACTCAGGCCGGTTCGCTGATCTTTATCAACGGCGTGATGCTGGCGCTGCCGCTGATCTGCCTGCTGCTGACGCTGAACCTGTCGCTGGGGCTGCTCAACCGCGTCACGCCGCAGCTGTCGGTATTCGTGATCGGCTTCCCCGTCACCATGACCATCGGCATCCTGACGCTCGGCATGATGATGCCGATGCTGGCGCCGTTTTGTGAACATCTGTTCGGCGAGGTGTTTAACCGGCTGGCGGATGTGCTCAGCGGCATGCGCAGTTAGCCCGCCGATTCCGCGCATAAAAAAAGCCCGTTGCTCCAAACCTTAGTGGGAAAAAGAGCAACGGGCCAAACGACTGCGCCCGGTTTGTAAGGGAATGGTCGCCCCGCGTCAGCACGGGACGTTCCCTTTCGCGCAGCCAAATCGGCATGCGCCGCCAACCGGCGGCGCACAATGGTCAGCGTTAGCGATTCATCTGAAACAACGACATGCCCTGCATATCGCCGAAGGTCTTATACGAAGCCTGCAGCGCGGCCTGCTGCTGGAAATAAGACGAGATAGCCTCGACAACGTCCACGTCGACCAGCGCGCTCATCTGGACCTGATTGTTCGTATCACGGACTTTGCCGATATTATCCAGCGTCTCAATTTCCTGCATCTGCGTACCCAGCTTGGAATTGACCGTCAGCACGTTGTTGTAAGCGTTATCCAGACCGCGCTGCGCCTTGTCCAAATCCGCCTGTACCTGTTGACGCGTCGCGTCGTCGGCGTCCTGCAGCGGGGTATTGAGCGCCTTGAGCGCCAGATCGATACTGTCAAACACGTTGCTCACCGGCGCGCTGCCGTCCGGCTCCGGCTTCGGGTTGCTGGTCAGCGACATAAAGATCGCATCACCGGTATAGCCGACGGTCATGGTGCGGTTGGCGTCAACCTTCTGCTCAATCGCCCGGCTGCTGCCCTGATACACCACCTTGCCGTCGTCCTGCTGGACAAACGGCGGCTGGTCGTCCTTAAAACCGCCGAACATATAGCGGCCGTTGCCGTCAGAGTTGTTCGCCTGGCCCAGCAGCTGATCTTTCAGCCCCTGCAGCTGGGTCGCCAGCGAGGCGCGGTCGTTATCGCTCAGCACGCCGTCGCCGGCGTTAACCAGCAGGCCTTTCATATCCTTGATGCTGCCGGCGGCGCTGGCGGTCACTTTCTCCGCCATGGTGATACTTTGCAGGGCGAACTGACGCGCCAGCGCATACTGGCTGTTTTCCGACTGGGACTGCGTCAGCATCACCGCCTGCGAGGCCGCCAGCGGATCGTCGGACGGCGTCAACACCCGGGTGCCGCTGGACAGATGCTGGGCGGACTTCATCCACAGCGACTGCCGGTCGGTCAGGCTCTGCATGTTTTGCTGATACATCATGCTGGTGCTCATACGCATAGTCTGGGTTCCTCAATCAACGGATGGACAGGAGAGCATCGAACATCGAGCTGGCGGTCTGAATCACCTGCGCGTTCGCCATGTAATACTGCTGGAAACGCAGCAGTTCGCCGTACTCCTCGTCCAGGTTGACGCCGGATACCGACTGCTGTTGTTCCGTCAGCTGCTTGACGATATTGCCCTGCGCAACGCTGTTGGTTTTCGCCGTGGCGGTCTGGTTGCCGACGTTGCTGACCAGGCTGGCATAGGCGCCGCTCAGCGTGGCCTTGCCGTCCACCAGCTTTTGCGTCTGCAGGTCGCTCAGCTTTTTCACGTTGTCGTTATCGCCGCTACCGCCGTCCTCGCTGCCGGCGGCGGCCAGCTTGCCGGCGTCGCTAATCACCACCTTCAGGTTGCCGGCCACATCGCTGACGGGCTTGACGGTGAAGCTGTCGTTCTTGTTGGCCGTGCCGTCGATGCCGACCCGCAGCCCTTCAAATTCCAGCGTCGGTTTACCGTCAGCGTCGGTGCCGGGGGTGGTGTTCACTTTGACGTTGTCCGACAGGCGCGTCACCTGCCAGTTGCTGCCGTCAAACTCGACGCGGTAATCGCTGGCCTGCACTTTGCCGGTATCGGTATAGCTCACGCTCAGTTCGGCGTCGCCGCTGTTGCGACTGTTTTCCACCACCCGGCCGCCGCTGAAGCTGAAGAAATCGCCGCCCGGTTCGCCATGAATATCAAAACCGGCGCGATGCTGCTGGTTAAAGCTGTCGGCCAGCGCCAGCACCATCTGCCCCAGCTGGTTACGTGCCCCGTCCAGCGCCTCACTGCGGAACTTCAGCACGCCGCTGACGCTGCCGCCGGTAATCTGCCCGGTCGGGATCTCGCTGGCGCCGTTACCGCGGTTATAGCCCAGCGTCAGCCGCGCCGGATCCTCGCTGGATGGCACGGCCTCCACCTGATAGGTATTACTGCCCTGCACCAGCGTCAGGCCGTTGGCGAAAGAGACGGTGTACGTGTCGCCGTCCTGCTGCGTCACCTGCACATTGACGATTTGGTTCAGCTCGGTCACCAGTTGGTCGCGCTGATCGAGCAGAGCGTTGGGTTCGCTGCCGCTGCTGCCGCGCAGGCGGGTGATTTCATCATTCAGTCGGGCAATCTGCTGGCTGTAGTTATTAATTTGTACCGCGCTTTCGCTCAGTTGCTGATTGACGCCGGCATCCAGATCGCGCAGATATTTATCGGCATTACCGATCTGGTTCACCAGGCCGTTGGCCTTGCCCAGCACGGTGTTGCGCGACGCGTCATCACCGGCGTTATTGACCACGTTCTGCAGGCTGGTGAAAAAATCCTGCATATTGGTCGACACGTTGTTGGTTTTGTCCGCCAGCAGGTTATCTATCTGCGAAATTTTTTCATAATAGGCGCTGTGGGCGCCGGCCTGGCTCTGTGCGCCACGCAGCTGATTGGTGATGAACTGGTTATATTCACGGTTCACGCTGGTGACCGTGACGCCGTTGCCGATAAAGCCGGCCATGGTGCCCATACCGCCGTTCTGCGCCAGAATGGCGGTCTGACGGTTGTAGCCGGCCACGTTGTAGTTGGAAATATTATTACTGACGGTGCTCAGCGCCACCTGCGCCGCATTCAGGCCGCTCATCGCGGTATTGATTAAGCTATTGGACATAGAGATTCCTTGTGCTGCGGCGCCGGAGGCCCACAGGGTTTCATCAGGTTGCTGAACGACGCCGCCCAGCCTGTCTGGGTTATCGGCCGGGCGGCGAAAAACTTGAGGGAAAACTCACGGCGGCGCGGCATGTGGAAAATACGTGACAGGGTTGGTGAATCGCTATTAAAAGCCTATTTTCAGGATACTTTGCCGGCAGACGTGACATTTAATCTGACACATCGCTGGGCATGGTGATCAGAACAGATCCTGCAAATCGTGGCTGTAGGCCTTCGCCACCTGCTCACCGGCGCTTCTCATCTGCGCAATCACGCTGACCAGTTTGCGGGCATAGTGCGGATCGGTGGCATAACCCGCCTGCTGCAGCGCATGCGCCGCCTGTTCCGGCGTGCGGGCGGCGGCGACGCCGGCGTAACGCGGGTTGCCGGTCAGCAGTTTGACGTAGTCGGCGATCGCCTCCACGTAGGAGCCGTACACGCGGAAACGCGCCTTGATCTTCTTCGCCGCCCCCTGTTCAAACTCGGTAGTGGTAATTTCCGTCACCGGCCCGCGCCAGCCGCTGCCCGCCTTGATGCCAAACAGGTTATGGCTCGGCGAACCGTCGGCGGCCGGGATTTCACGCCGTCCCCAGCCGGACTCCAGCGCCGCCTGCGCCACGATCAGCTGATGGGGAATACCGCTCTGCTGGCTGGCAAGGCGCGCCGGCGTTGACAGCCGGGCGACAAAGTTGCCGTTGTTCAGCGGCGCAGGATTCCCCGGCACCGACGGCATTGGCGGCAGCGCGCGCCGCACCAGTTGCTCCAACGCCTGACGCGGCAGAGCCTGCAGCCTGTCGCCGTCCAACGCCATCGGCACCGTGCCGGCCGTTTCGCTCGGTGGCCTGCCGGCGCTGCCGAGCTGGCGCACCATCATATCCGCCAGCCCCAGCCCCTTCTGCGACATCTGCTGGGCGATCTGCTGATCGTACAGCGAGGTGTACAGCCGGGTCTGGTCGCTACTCAGCATGCCGTCTTTCGGCAGCGCCGCGCGCATGCTTTTCAGCATCATCTGCACGAACATGCCCTCCACCTGGCGGGCCACCTGCTTCAGGTTGCCCTGCGGGTCAGCGGCGGCGGCGCTTTTCAGCCCGTTCAGCGCCTGGGCGTCGTAGGCCGCGCCGGCCATACTGGTGACGTCTCTGCTCATCAGATAATTTCCAGTTTTGCGCGCAGGCAGCCGGCGCTCTGCATCGCCTGCAGGATGGACATCAGGTCGATCGGCGTCGCACCCAGCGCATTCAGCGCGCGGACTACGTTATTCAGATTGGCGCTGGCGTTGACCTTCTGCAGCGAACCGCCCTGCTGCTGCAGCGAGATCTGGGTATTCGGCGTCACCACCGTCTGACCGCCGCCGAACGGCGTATCCGGCTGGCTGACGCTGTTTTGCCGATCCACCACCACCGACAGGTTGCCTTGCGCCACCGCGCAGGAATCCAGCACCACATCACGGTTCATCACCACCGAGCCGGTGCGCGAATTGATGATCACCTTGGCGTCGATCGCGCCGACACGCACATTGATATTCTGAATATCCGCCAGAAAACGCACCTGAGAGCTGTTGCCCTGCGGCACCAGTACCTTGATGGTGCGCGCGTCCAGCGGCGTCGCGGTGCCGTAGCCGCGCTGGCGGTTAATCGCGTCGCTGATCTGCTGCGCCAGCGTAAAGTCTTCATTGTTCAGCTGCAGATTGATTTCGCCGCCCTGACCGAAGGTGGTCGGCAGCTCGCGTTCGATGGTGGCGCCGTTGCTGATGCGCCCGCCCGCCAGCTGGTTGACCTGTACGCTGCTGCCGCCGGCCGCCGCGCCGGCGCCGCCGACCAGCACGTTGCCCTGCGCCAGCGCGTATACCTGGTTATCCACCCCTTTCAGCGGCGTCATCAGCAGCGTGCCGCCACGCAGGCTTTTGGCGTTGCCCATCGAGGAGACCACCACGTCGATATTTTGCCCGACGCGCGAGAACGGCGGCAGCTTGGCCGTCACCATCACCGCCGCCACGTTTTTCAGCTGCATATTGGTGCCCGGCGGCACGGTGATGCCCAGCTGCGACAGCATATTGCTCAGGCTTTGGGTGGTGAACGGCGTCTGCATGGTCTGGTCGCCGGAACCGTCCAGCCCCACCACCAGTCCGTAGCCGATCAGCGCATTGTCGCGCACGCCCTGCACCGTCACCAGATCGCGGATCCGCTCCGCCGCGGCCGGCAGGCTGAGGCTCGCCAGCAGCGCGGCAATCAGTAATTTCTTCAGCATCGCGATTCCTTAGTACGGGGAGAGATTGAGGAAGAAGCGCTGCAGCCAGCCCATGGTCTGCGCTTCGTTGATATAACCGTTACCGACGTACTCAATGCGGGCGTCCGCCACCTGGGTCGAGGTCACGGAGTTATTGCCGCTGATGGTGCGCGGGTTCACCACGCCGGAGAAACGAATAAATTCGGTGCCCTGATTGATGGCGATCTGCTTTTCCCCCACCACGTGCAGGTTGCCGTTGGTCAGCAGCTGGTTGACGGTTACGGTAATGGTGCCGTTAAAGGTGTTGTTGGCGTTCGCCCCCCCTTTGCCGCCGAAGCTGCTGTCGCCGGACATTTCCATATCGGCGCGCGCGTTGCCGAACAGCCCGCTGAGGTAGCGCGGTGCGGTGGCGACGCCGAATTTGCTGGCGCCGTTGCGGCTGGCGTTGGCTGACGAGCTCTTGCTGGCGCTGACGTTTTCCTGCAGCACGATGGTCAGGGTATCGCCGATATTGCGCGGCCGCCGGTCTTCAAACAGCGGCTGATAGCCGTAGTTCATCGGCTGTACCGTCTGAAAAATCGAGCCGTTCGGCACCGGCGCGGTGGCCGGCGCCGGCTGCGCGCTGGTGGCCCCGTCGACCAGCGGTTTGTGCGGTATGTAGGCGCAGCCGCTGAGCGCCAACAGCGCCGTGGCGGCCAGCGCGCGTTTGCCCTGCGATGGCCGGCGCGCCGTCAAAAGAGTGGTTAGCACAACAAATATCGCCTTTGTTTACGAGAGAGTTAAGCGGGCGCAGCAGGCTGCGCCCTGTGCGTCCGCATCGGTTACAGCTGCGTCAGCTTCTGCAGCATCTGATCGGAGGTGGACACCGCCTTACTGTTGATTTCATACGCGCGCTGTACCTGAATCATGTTTACCAACTCTTCCGCCACATTGACGTTGGAGGTTTCCACATAGCCCTGATACAGCAGCCCGGCGCCGTTCAGCCCCGGCGTGCTCTCATTCGGCGCGCCGGAGCTTTCAGTTTCCTGGTACAGGTTTTCACCGACGCTCTCCAGACCGCTGTCGTTGATAAAGGTGGTCAGCGTCAGCTGGCCGACCTGCTGCGCCGCCGTCTGCCCCTGCTGGGTCACGCTGACGATGCCGTCGCGCCCCACGGTAATGCTCAGCGCGTTGGCAGGAATGGTGATCGCCGGCTGTACCTGGAAACCGCTGGCGGTCACCAACTGGCCGTTCTGGTCGATCTGGAACGAGCCGTCGCGGGTGTAGGCCTGACTGCCGTCCGGCAGCATTACCTGAAAATAGCCCTGTCCCTTGATCGCCACGTCTTTACTGTTGTTGGTCTGTGACAGATTGCCCTGACTGTGCAGGCGCTCGGTGGCCACCGGCCGCACGCCGGTGCCGATCTGCAGGCCCGACGGCAGCGTGGTCTGCTCGGAGGACTGTGCCCCCGGCTGGCGCATGGTCTGGTACAGCAGGTCTTCAAATACCGCACGCTGGCGCTTGAAGCCGTTGGTGCTGACGTTCGCCAGGTTGTTGGCGATCACGTCCATATTGGTCTGCTGCGCGTCCAGACCGGTTTTGGCAATCCATAATGATGGGATCATGTTGTTTTCCTTAGCTCACTGACAGCAGCGAGTTGGCGCGTTGTGCATTCTCATCCACGCTGTGGATGACCTTCATCTGCATTTCGAAGCGGCGGGCGTTGGCGATCATATCGACCATGGTTTCCGTCGGGTTGACGTTGCTGCCTTCCAGCACGCCGGGCATCACCCGCACCTGCGGGTCGTTCGCCAGCTGGTTGCCGCGCTGCTGCCGGCTTGCCGGCGTCAGATGGAACAGCCCGTCATCGCCGCGCGCCACCTCGCCGGCATCCGCCTTGACCAGCTTCAGCCGGCCGATCTGCGCGATGGTGTTCGGCGGGTCGCCCGGATTGAGCGCCGAGATGGTGCCGTCGGCGGCGATGGTGATTTCAGACTGCGGCGGCACCTCGATTGGCCCGCCGTCGCCCAGCAGCGGCCGCCCCTGCACCGTCAGCTGCCCTTCGGCGGAAATCTGGATATTGCCGTTGCGGGTGTAGGCTTCGCCGCCATCGGCCAGCCGCAGCGCCAGAAAACCATCCTGCTGCAGCGCGACGTCCAGCGGGCGCGCGGTGTAGTTCAGCGCCCCTTGGCGCATATCGGCGCCCGGCGTCGAGGCGGCGACCAGCGTACGCGTCGGCAGGCTCGGCCCGTCGACCGGCACCGCGCGCAGCGCCGCCAGCTGGGCGCGAAATCCCGGCGTCGAAACGTTGGCCAGATTGTTGGCGGTGATCGCCTGCTGGTCCAGCGTCTGACGCGCCGCCCCCATCGCGGTATAAATCGCGTGATCCATAGCTTGGTTCCTTTAACCCCGCCGTCAGCGCAGGCTGACCAACGTCTGCAGGATGGAGTCCTGCGTCTTGATGGTCTGCGCGTTCGACTGATAGTTGCGCTGTGCGACGATCATATTGACCAGTTCCTGGCTCAGATCGACATTGGAGGACTCCAGTGCGCCGCTGGTCAGCTTGCCGAAGCCGCCGCCGCCCGCCACGCCGACGCGCGCCTGACCGGAGGCGCCGGTTTCCTGCCACACGTTATCGCCCTGTGACGCCAGCCCTTCCGGATTGGAGAAGTTAGCCAGCACGATCTGCCCCAGCACCTGTTTTTGCTGGTTGGAGTACAGGCCGACCACGGTGCCGTCCTGCTCAATCTGGAAGTTGGTGTATTCGCCGGCGCTGTAGCCGTCCTGCGACACTTTACTCACCGAGTCGCTGCCGACGTTCTGCTGCATGCTGCCGGCAAAGCTGAGGGTGAAGTCCTGCGCCGGCGCGCCGTCTTTGGCCGACATCGGGATCGTCAGGCTGAACGCCGTGGCGCTCGGGTTGCCGTCGGCGTCCAGGGTTTCAGTCAGGGTGCCGCTGGTGTTGAAGTTCAGGCTGCCGGCCTTGTCGGCCGGAGCGCCGTCAACGCTGCCGTCCTGGGTGTAGACATCCCATTTGTTGTCGGCGGTTTTGACGAAATAGGCGTTAATGTTGTGCGCATTGCCCAGCGAGTCGTAGGTGGTAATAACGTTGACGTAGTTATAGGAGTCCGTTTTGCTTGGATCGAAGGTCGTATTTTCCGGCACCTTGTGGGTGGACTTCAGGTTGGCCACCATCGCGCCGGAAGTGGATGCTCTGGCGTTCATCATCCCTTCAGGAATGCTCAGCGGCTGCGGATCCGCCCCCTGCTGAATGGTTGGCGGCGTACCAGCTGCCGGGTAGCCGGTCAGCTGCAGGCCTTGCATATTCACCAGGTTACGGTTTTCATCCAGTTTGAACTGGCCGTTGCGGCTGTAAAAGATGCCGCCGTCGCTGTCCTGCAGGCGGAAGAAACCACTTTCGGTAATGGCGATATCCAGCGCGCGGTTGGTGCTGGTCGGCGTGCCGCCGTTAAAATTTTGCGTAATGCCCGCCACTTTTACCCCCAGCCCGACCTGCGAGCCGGCGAACATATCGGCAAAGGATACGCTGCCGGATTTAAACCCGGCGGTGGCGGAGTTGGCGATATTGTTGCCGATAACGTCAAGGTTGGTCGCCGCCGCATTAAGGCCGCTGACTGCCTGAGAAAAAGCCATGTGTAGTCTCCAAAAAAACAAATAGGTAAGTTAAAACCGCCGTCGCTGAATCTGGCGCTGCGTGTTATAGGATCTGGCGCACATCTTCCAGCGTGGCGCTGCCCGCCAGGCCGAGATCCAGTTTGGCGCCGTCTGCGCCGCGGGTGACGCCGTTCACCATGGCGAAGCGCAGCGGGTTTGCCACCAACTGTTCACCGTTGCCCTTGGCGTTAATGGCGACGGTATAGGCGCCGTCCGGCGCGTTGCTGCCGTCTTCCAGCTTGCCGTCCCAGGTAAAGGCGTGCACGCCGGCGCCCAGGCCGCCGATCTCGATGGTGCGCACCGCCTTACCGGTGGCGTCACTGATGGTGGCGGTAACGCTGCTGGCGGCGCGTTCCAGCTCGACGCCGAACGGCGTGGTGCTGACCTGACCCTCTTTACTGCCCACCAGGATGTCTTTGCCCGGCACCATTACGCCGTGGCCGATCAGCGCGCTGGCCTGCAGTGACTGGTTGCTGTTGATCTGGCCGGAAATCGATCCCAGCGTGGTGTTGAGTTTTTCGATGCCGCTGACGGTGTTGATCTGCGCCAACTGGGTCGTCAATTCGTTGTTCTGCATCGGGTTGGTCGGGTCCTGGTTTTTCAACTGCGCCACCAGCAGGGTCAGGAAACTGTTTTGCAGATCCTGGCTGCTGTTGCCGGCCGCGCCGCTTCTGGCGTTGGCGCCGGCGACGGTGTTGTCCAGTGGTTCATTGGTGGTTGCGGCAATGCCCATAAAAAGCTCCGGTTATTGGCCCAGCGTGAGGGTTTTCATCATCATCGACTTGGTGGTATTCAACACCTCGACGTTGGCCTGATAGCTGCGCGAGGCCGAGATGGTGTTGACCATTTCACCGACCACATCGACGTTGGGCATCTTGACGTAGCCGCGGGCGTCCGCCAGCGGGTTGCCCGGCTGATACACCCTGCGCGCCGGCGCCGGGTCCTCCACCACCTGCGCGACGCGTACGCCGCCGGTAGGTTGGCCGGACGCTGAGGCCACCTCGAACACCACCTGTTTGGCGCGGTACGGCTGGCTGTCCGGCCCGGTGACGCTGTCGGCGTTGGCCATGTTGCTGGCACTGACGTTCAGCCGCTGCGACTGCGCGCTCAGCGCCGAACCGGAAATATCAAAAATGTTCAGTAGTGACATACGCCTTATCCTTGAATCACCGACAGCATGCCTTTGATCTGACCGGTAAGCAGCGTCAGATCGGTTTGGTATTTCAGGCTGTTATCGGCAAAGTTGGTGCGTTCGCGATCCATATCCACCGTGTTGCCGTCGCTCGCCGGCTGGTCCGGCACCCGGTATAACAGCTCGAGCTGCGGCGGCTGCAGGTTCTGCGCCGGAATATGGCGCGCCGAGGTCAGGCTGAGCGCCACGCCGCTGCCGCTAGGGCGGCCCTGCGCCATCACCTTGTTCAGTTGGCTGGCAAAATCAATATCCCGAGCCTGATAACCCGGCGTGTCGGCGTTGGCGATATTGCCCGCCAGGATCTCCTGGCGCTGCGCGCGCAGGTTCAGCGCCTCCTGCCCGAAACGCAGGCTGGCATCCAGTTTGTCGAGCATGCTCCCTCACGAGGTTAGAATTTGGAGCCGACAGCATAAACGCCGCCATTGCCAACCTATCGCCAGAATAAACGTCAAATGCGTCGCTATTTGCCCGCTTAACCGGCGCGGACTCCGGGTACACTGGACGCCATCAGACAGGTCGCCGCGGCGGCGCGTGCGACGCTAACCTCCGGGAGGCCGGGATTGCGATTATTACTCATACTGCTGGCGCTGCTGCCGGGCCTGCCGGCCTATGCCGACGATCTCGCCGGGCAAATCGACCGTTTTATCCAGGCGCAGTTTGCCAACAGCCCGGTGACGGTCAACGTCGAGGTGCGCACGCCGAAGGCGCAATGGCCCGCCTGCGCCACACCGCAGCTGGCGCTGACGCAAAGCGTCCGCCTCTGGGGCGCCGTCACCCTGTCCGCCCGCTGCGGCGATGAACGTCGCTTTATCCAGACGCAGGTTGCAGCGACCGGCCGCTATCTGGTGGCCGCACGCGCGATCCGCGCCGGCCATGCGCTGACGGCGGCAGACGTAAAAGTCGTGCGCGGGCGGCTGGATACGCTGCCGCCGCGTGCACTCAGCGACGCGCGCCGCGCCCTCGGCGCCGTCAGCCTGCGCAATATCGGCCGCGCGCAACCGCTAACCGCCCCGATGCTGCGCCGCCCCTGGCTGGTGAAAGCCGGCCAGCCGGTGCAGGTGCGGGTACAGGGCGAAAGTTTTACTATCAGCGGCAACGGTAAGGCGATGAACAACGCCGCCGCCGATGACAGCGTGCGGGTGAGAATGACCTCCGGGCGGATCGTCAGCGGCCATGTCGGCGAAGATGGCGAAGTGCGTATCACGTTATAAAGAACGCGATTAAAGGTTTGCGCCGGCCTGCCGATAGTTACACTATCAACGGCAGCGGCCGAGCGCGCCGCCCAGAGTAATAACGACTTCCGTCGCCGCAGACGCGCGATGTAGATGGAGATGGGACATGAGTATCGATCGCACCCAACGGCTGCAGGCCATTACCGCCGTGCAGCCCCGAGAAACCTCGGCGGAAACGCCGCTGAAACCGCGTAAAAACGCCCAGGCGGAAAACGGCCAGAGCGGTACGCAGGTCAGGCTCAGCGACGCGCAGGCGCAGCTGATGCAGCCCGGCAGCCAGGATATCGACATGAACCGGGTTGAGGCGATCAAGCAGGCGATTCGCAGCGGCGATCTCACTATGGACGCCGGCAAGATTGCCGACGCGCTGCTGCAGGAAATGCAAAACGACAGCCAGTGGACATCCGGACCGCGCTGAACGTACAGAGAGAAAAGGTAAACAATCACCATGGAAAGTCTGGCACTGCACCTGGACAAGCTACTGGAAACGCTCAGCGAGTTGGAGAGCGTGCTGGCGGAAGAACACGCCCTGCTGTGCGCCGGCACGCTGCCGGGGCCTGCGCTGCAGCGCGTTACCGATGACAAAAGCCAGCTGCTGGCGACGGTCAATCATCTGGAACAGCAGCGACAGCTGTTGGAAAACAGCGGCGGCCCGAAAGCGCCCTATGCCGGCCACGACGGGCTGACCGCGCGCTGGCGGCAGGTTCAGCAGCAAAGCCAGCAATTACGTGAGAAAAATCAGCATAACGGCCTGCTGCTCAGCCGCCATATCGACCACAACGCTCAGGCACTGGCGGTGCTGAACAAACAGAATAAAAACCTGTACGGGCCGGACGGACAGTCGCGCGGCGGCAGCCTGCTGGGGCGCAAAATCGGCGTTTAAATCCAAATCCCTCTTCGCGTCGTCCGGCTGCCCCATAACGCCGGACGACGTTTACCATTTTGCGCAGCCGTGCGCATTCCTTTGATAAATGCCGCTATATCGTCATTTTTAAATTCATCACGCCCCGCATAATCCCTCTATTCCTCTGTGCCTCCCTCGTTTGACGCGGCATGATGAGCGCGTTGTTAAACCGCTTGAAATATACCCACCAAGGGTATAGATTTCACAGGGAGCGTGAATGACGGATATCTACCTGACCAAAACGTTTCAGGCTTTTGCCGCGCGTGAACGCATCAGCGACGCCACCGTGATCAAAGCCGCCAGAGAAATACGGCATGAAAACTACGAGGCCAACCTCGGCGGCTGCGTGTACAAAAAACGGGTCGCGAAACACGGCGGGGGAAAACGCGGCGGCTACCGCCTGTTAATCGCCTTCCGTGAGGAGAACCGGCTGTTTTTTATGCGCGGGTTCGCCAAAAGCGAGCGGGAGAACCTGAGCCGCGACGAACTGGCTGCATTAAAGTGCCTGGCGGCTCTGTATCTGGATTTCTCGCCTTATAGACTTTATCAGTTGGTTAACAACAAGGAATTAAAGAGGCTGTGTGATGAGCAAAATTCTGTCTGAGATCCACCAGGAAGTGCAGGGACTGCACCAAACGGGCTTCGTCGACGATGTGACAATGCGCACCTTCGATATGCTCTGTTTACACCCGGTTAAACACTACTCGCCCGCCGACATCCGCGCCCTGCGTGAACGTGAAAACGTCAGCCAGCCGGTGTTCGCCCTGCACCTCAACGTCAGTAAAAAAGCGGTGCAAAAGTGGGAGCGCGGCGAGGCAAAACCCAACTCCGCGGCGATGAAGCTGCTGTCGCTGGTTGAACGCAGCGGACTGGCGATCCTCGCCTGAGACATTACTGATAATTGACAATCACCTGGTTGCTGAGCACCCGCAGCGGAGGAAACAACGCGCCGCGCGTCTGCACAACATAGCTGAAGCGCAGCTCGCTGGCCGCCGGCGCGTCCTGCAACGCCAGCGTAGTGCCGCTGGCGCCTGCGAGCGGTACGCAACGTCCCGGTATGCACAGCTGCACCTGTAAACCAGCCGGCGGCGGTGATGTCAGCAGATAACGCCAGCTGACGCTGACGATGCGCGCCTCATCGCTCGGCAAGACATTCGGCGGCCGCAGCGCGGACGACTGCGTGCTGATACCACCGTGGCTCAGCGTCGCCCCCAGCCCGTCCGCCGCCCAGGAGCCGGAGACCGCCTGCGCCGCCGGCACGCCGAACAGCCACAGCAGCAGCCACAGACGCCTCATCAGACGCCGCCGATGGTGGCGGTCATGCGAATTTGGCGCTCATCATTGATTTCCAGATTCGACAGCACCACCAGCTGCGGCAGACTGCGGCGCAGAAAGCGCGACAGCAGCGGCCGCAGCGCGTGATTGACCAGCAACACCGGCGGCGCGCTGTGCATTTCCTGACGCTGCAGCGCCTGCTGCGCCTGTTCCAACAGCCTTTCGGCCAGCCCCGGCTCCAGCCCGCCGCCGTTCTGCAGCGCCTGCAGCAACAGACGCTCCAACTGGGTATCCAGGCCAATCACCTGAATTTCACCGTTGCCCGGGAACCACTGCTGGGTTATCGCCCTTCCCAGCGCGACGCGCACCACGGCGGTCAATTCATACGGATCGCTCTGCGTCGGCGCATGCTCTACCAGCGTTTCAATAATGGTGCGCATATCGCGAATCGAAATACGTTCCGCCAGCAGATTTTGCAGCACCTTGTGCAGCGTGGTCAGCGAGACCACGCCGGGCACAAAGTCCTCGGTGAGCTTCGGCATATCCTGCGTCACGCGGTCCAGCAGTTGCTGCGCCTCCTGACGACCAAACAGGTCGCTGGCGAACTGGCCGATCAGATGATTCAGGTGGGTAGCCACCACGGTGCTGGCCTCCACCACCGTGAAGCCCTGAATTTGCGCCTGCTCACGCAGCGCGCTGTCGATCCACACCGCTTCCAGACCAAAGGCCGGATCGACGGTTTTCTCGCCGGGCAGTTCCCCCGCCGCATTGCCGGGGTTAATCGCCAGCCAGCGCCCCGGATGCGCTTCACCGCTGCCGATTTCCACGCCCTTCATCAGAATACGGTAGCGGGCCGGCGGCAGCTCAAGATTGTCGCGGATATGCACCACCGGCGGCAGGTAGCCCATCTCCTGGGCGAATTTTTTGCGGATGCTGCGGATACGCCCCAGCAGCTCGCCATCCTGCTGGAAGTCCACCATCGGGATCAGCCGGTAGCCCACTTCCATGCCCAGCGGATCTTCCAACTGAACGTCCGACCAGCTGGCCTCCAGCGCCTGCGGGTTGTCCTGTGGCGCGGCCGGTGCTTCCGCCTGGCGCGGCGCCTGCTGCTCACGGCCGCGCAGCCACCAGGCCAGCCCCAGCAGCCCGGCGGTAAACAGCAGGAACACCAGATTCGGCATGCCCGGCACCAACCCCAACAGCCCCAGCACCCCGGCGCTGAGCAGCATCACGCGCGGGTTGTTGAACAGCTGGCCGACCATCTGCTCGCCAACGTCCTGATCGGTCGCCACGCGGGTGACGATCACGCCTGCGGCGGTAGAGATCACCAGCGCCGGAATCTGCGCCACCAGCCCGTCGCCGATGGTCAGCAGCGTGTAGCTCTCCGCCGCCGCCCCCAAAGGCATGCCGTGCTGCACCACGCCGACCAACAGGCCGCCGACCACGTTCAGCACCATAATCATCAGGCCGGCAATCGCATCGCCGCGCACAAATTTACTGGCGCCGTCCATCGAGCCGTAGAAATCCGCCTCCTGCGTCACCTCGGCGCGGCGTTTTTTCGCCTCTTCTTCGCCAATCAGTCCGGCGTTCAGGTCGGCGTCGATCGCCATCTGCTTGCCCGGCATGCCGTCGAGCACAAAACGCGCGCCCACTTCGGCAATCCGCCCGGCCCCCTTGGTGATCACCATAAAGTTAATCAGCACCAGAATAATAAACACCACGATGCCGATGGCGAAGTTGCCGCCGACCAGGAAGTGGCCGAAGGCTTCCACCACCCGTCCCGCCGCCGCAGAGCCGGTATGCCCTTCCATCAGAATGATGCGGGTCGAGGCCACGTTCAGCGACAGGCGCAGCAGGGTCGAGAACAGCAAAATGGTGGGAAACGCGGCGAACTCCAGCGTGCGCTGGGTAAACATCGCCACCAGCAGCACCATAATCGACAGTGCGATATTGAAGGTGAACAGCAGATCGAGGATAAACGACGGCAGCGGCAGCACCATCATCGACAGAATCAGCAGAATCAGCACCGGGCCGGCAAGCACCTGCCACTGCGTATCTTTAAAATTCCCCGGCAAACGAAGCAGGGAGGCCAAATTAGCCATCAGCGTTACTTTCTCCAGCAAAATCCAGTGCGTCCGGCACCGGTAAATGTTCAGGTTTTTTCGGGATCAGCCCCCCTTCTCGCTGCCAGCGGCGTAGCTGGTACACCCAGGCCAACACTTCGGCGACCGCGGCATACAGGGTAGTGGGAATATGTTGGCCAATCTCGCTGTGACGGTACAGCGCGCGCGCCAGCGGCGGCGCCTCCAGCAGCGGGATACGGTGTTCTCCCGCCAGTTCGCGGATGCGCAGCGCAATCTCGCCGGCGCCTTTCGCCAGCACCTTCGGCGCGCTCATCTTTTTATCGTTGTACTGCAGCGCCACCGCGTAGTGCGTCGGGTTGGTGACGATCACGTCCGCCTTCGGCACGTCCGCCATCATGCGGCGGCGGGCGGCGGCGCGCTGCTGCTGGCGAATCCGCCCCTTCACGTGCGGATCGCCCTCCTGCTCCTTAAACTCGTCGCGAATATCCTGCTTGGTCATCTTCAGCTTTTTGAAGTGGCTCCACAGCTGATAAAACACGTCGAACGCCACCATCGGCACCAGGCCAAGCACCACCAGCAGGCCGCAGAACACCACCATCTGCAGCGCGTTGGCCATCGCATCCAGCGGCTGCTGCGTCACCAGATGCAGCATCGCCGCCCAGTTGTGCCACAGATACAGACCGGTCACCCAGCCCACCAGCAGCGCTTTAAGCACGCCCTTCAGCAGCTCCGCCAGCACCTGGCTGGAAAAGATGCGTTTCAGGCCGGACAGCGGGTTCAGCCGTTTGAGATCGAACTTGAGTGATTTGGCGCTGAACAGCAGGCCGCCCAACAGCATCGGCGCGGTCAGCGCCACCAGCACCAGCCCCGCCAGCACCGGCAACAGCGCCCACACCGCCTGACGCAGCAACGTGGCCAGCTGGCGCAGCATCTGTTTATCGTTATTCACCATGGCGTGATCGAAATGCAGGCCGCCGGCCAGCATCTGTGACAGCTCCCGGGCCATATTGCTGCCCCCCAGCCACAGACACGCCAACCCCACGATCAGCATCAGCATGGACGTCAGTTCGCGCGAACGCGGGATCTGCCCCTCTTTCCGCGCTTTTTCCAACCGATGGGGCGTGGGGGCCTCGCTTTTTTCCAGATCGCTGTCTTCAGCCACTGCCTGCTCACCGTGCCGGAAAGGAATAAAATTGCGGTCAGCATGACAAAAAAATGCGGAGTTTATTGATGGAACAGCGCGGGAAAAGGTGAGTTATTTCGGGGATGGGGAACGACCGGACGCGGAGATTACGGTCAGTTTTGCCGCCGCAGAGCATCGATTACACAAAAAATATCACCGGACGCGGCGACCCGCGCCCGGTATCCCTCAGAAACCGAGGCTGTCGAGCAGGTCGTCCACCTGCTCCTGATTGGCGATCACGCCGACGCCGTTCTGATCGAGCTGCGGACCGTTGAGTAAACTGTCATTCGGCCGCTTATCTTTAACCGGCTGCTCCGGAATATTCTCCATCAGCACCATCAGCAGCTGTTTTTCGATCTCCTGCACCACGCTCATCATGCGTTTGATGACCTGACCGGTCAGATCCTGGAAGTCCTGCGCCATCATGATTTCCAGCAGCTGCGCGTTGGTAAAGGCGGTGTGCTCCGGCACCTGCGCCAGGTACTGACGGGTATCGCTGACCAGCACGCGCGCCTCCGCCAGCTCGATCGGATTGGCGAACCACTCATCCCAACGCCCCTGCAGCGCCTTCGCGCCGGTTTCCAGCTCCGCCTGGCGCGGTTGCGCCGCTTCAACGCAGTTCAGGGCGCGTTCCGCCGCCTGCGCCGTCATGGTCACGACATAGTCCAGCCGGTCGCGCGCATCCGGTATCGCCTCCGCCGCCTGGGCGATCGCCTGGTCAAGTCCCAGCTCGCGCATGCTGTCGCGCAGCATCCGCGTCAACTGGCCGATACGGGCGATAATCTCCCCCGCGCTCGCCGCATCGCTGGCAGGCATCGGAATATTTGTCATGGCGCTTTCTCCTTACATGCCCAGTTTTTCGAAGATCTTATTGAGCTTTTCTTCCAGCGTCGCCGCCGTGAACGGCTTCACCACATAGCCGCTGGCGCCGGCCTGCGCCGCCGCAATAATGTTCTCTTTCTTGGCCTCGGCGGTCACCATCAGCACCGGCAGTTTCGCCAACTGTCCGTCGGCGCGAATCGCCTGCAGCAGCTCCAGGCCGTCCATGTTCGGCATGTTCCAGTCGGAGACCACAAAGTCAAAACCGCCAGCCTGCAGTTTGCCCAGCGCGTCGGCGCCGTCCTCCGCCTCTTCCACATTATTGAAGCCCAGCTCTTTCAGTAAGTTCCTGACGATGCGACGCATGGTTGAGAAGTCGTCCACCACGAGAAATCTGAGATTTTTATCTGCCATAGTTAGTCCTAAGGTTTAATGCTCATTATTGAGCCAATTGCAGCAACAGCCGCGCCGCCGCTACTCCGGCGACGCCGGCTAAATCCGTTCGCCCCCGACGCAGGCGGCGTCAGATACGCAGCGCCTGCCCTCCGGCGATTTGCGCCAGCATGCGCTGGCTTATCCGTTCCAGTTCCACCACTTCGCTGACGCCGCCGCCGGCGATAGCCTCGCGCGGCATACCGAACACCACGCAGCTGTTTTCATCCTGCGCCAGGGTATAGGCGCCGGCGCGGTGCATTTCCAGCATGCCGGCGGCGCCGTCGTTCCCCATGCCGGTCAGGATCACCCCGACCGCATTGCGCCCGGCGAACTTTGCCACCGAGCGGAACAGCACGTCCACCGCCGGCCGGTGCCGGTTGACCAGCGGTCCGTCATGCAGCTTCACCTGATAGTTGGCGCCACTGCGCGCCAGCTCCAGGTGACGATCACCCGGCGCGATGTAAGCGTGCCCCGGCAGCACGCGCTCGCCGTCTTCCGCCTCTTTCACCGTAATCTGGCACAGTTTGTTCAGACGCTCGGCAAAGGAGCGGGTGAACCCCGGCGGCATATGCTGCGTGATCAGCAGCGCCGGACTGGTGGCCGGTAACGGCTGCAGCACCTGACGAATCGCCTCGGTGCCGCCGGTGGAGGCGCCGATGGCGATCAGCTTTTCGCTGCTGAGCAGCGGCGTATGACTGAGGATCGGCGGCGCGGCGGCGCGCGTACGCGACGGCAGGCGCGCACGGGCGGCGGTGCGAATCTTTTCGGCGATCAGCTCGCTGTACGCCAGCATGCCTTCGCGGATGCCCAACTGCGGCTTGGTGACGAAATCAATCGCCCCCAGTTCCAGCGCCCGCAGGGTAATTTCCGAGCCTTTGCCGGTTAGCGATGACACCATCACCACCGGCATCGGCCGCAGACGCATCAGCTTTTCAAGGAATTCCAATCCGTCCATGCGCGGCATTTCGACGTCCAGCGTCAGCACCTGCGGATTAAATTTTTTGATGAGATCGCGCGCCACCAACGGATCCGGCGCGGTCGCCACCATTTCCATATCCGCGTGGCTGTTGACAATTTCACACATCAGCTGCCGCATCAGGGCGGAGTCATCTACGCTTAACACTCTGATTTTACTCATTACCTCTCCTTGGTCAGGCCATACACGGTCTGCCCGCGCAAGTAGACATCCCGGCTGATCTGGCTGAAGTTTTCGGAATGACCGGCAAACAGCAGCCCGCCAGGCTTCAATAGGGGAACAAACCGACGCAGAATCTTTTCCTGCGTCGCCTTATCGAAATAGATCATCACGTTGCGGCAAAAAATAGCGTCGAACTGCCCCGGCAGATCCCACTGCGGCGCCAGCAGGTTCAGCGGCTGAAAGTGCACCTGCGCCGCCAGTTCCGACCGGATACGCACCAGCCCCTGATGCGGCCCGGTGCCGCGTAAAAAGTAGCGCTGCATCTGCCCCGCCGTCAGCGTGCGCAGGTCCTCCTGCCGGTAGATGCCCGCCAGCGCCTTCTCCAGCACCTGCGTATCAATATCGCTGGCCCATACCTGAAAGCCGCCGCCCCGTTGCCCCAACGTTTCGCTCAGGGTGATGGCGATGGAATACGGCTCTTCGCCGGTCGAGGCGGCGGTACTCCAGACGCAGTAGCCGTTCGGGCGCGTGCGGGCATGTTCGGCCAGAATAGGAAAGTGGTGAGCCTCACGAAAAAACGCCGTCAGGTTGGTGGTCAGCGCATTGATAAACGCCTGCCATTCGGCGCTGTTGACGTCGCTCTCCAACTGCGCCAGATAGCTGCCGAAATCATTGATGCCCAGCAGGCGCAGGCGGCGCACCAGGCGGTTGTACACCATTTCCCGTTTATGCTCCGCCAGCACGATGCCGGCGCGCTGATAAATCAGCTGGCTGATACGGCGAAAATGCACGTCGGACAGCGGCAGACGCTGCGCCATCTGCGCCAGCGGCGTCGCCGCGCCATGGGGTAAAGGCTTCATCGCGTCTTACCCGGAAAAGAACTCGGTTTTATGCTGTTTGACAATCTGGCGTCTCCTTTTGCCTCTGTAACCACTCTGCGGCCGGCACGCTGACGTGCGCGTCCGCCAGACGAAATACCGACACCGCATCCGCCAGGGCGATCGCCTGCTCTTCCAGACCGCTGGCGGCAGAGGCCGCCTCGACCACCAGCGCCGCATTCTGCTGTGTCACCTGATCCATTTGCGTCACCGCCTGCGTCACCTGTTCAATGCCGCGGCTTTGCTCATCGGACGCGGACGTAATTTCCCCCATGATGTCGGTAACCCGCGTTACCGAACGCACGATGTCCTGCATGGTGGCGCCGGAGTGTTCCACCAGCGTCGACCCCTGCTGCACCCGCGCCACCGACTCATCGATCAAATCTTTAATCTCTTTCGCCGCCTGCGCGCTGCGCTGCGCCAGACTGCGCACCTCACCGGCCACCACGGCGAAACCGCGCCCCTGTTCGCCGGCGCGCGCCGCCTCCACCGCCGCGTTAAGCGCCAGGATATTGGTCTGGAAGGCAATAGCGTCGATGACGCCGGTAATGGCGCCGATTTTCTGCGAACTGCCGGAGATAGCGCACATGGTATCGACCACCTCGCCCGCCAGTTCGCCGCCTTTGGCGGCGATGGTCGACGCATCGCGCGCCAGTTGCGTGGCCTGGCGCGCATTGTCGGCGTTCTGTTTCACCGTTGAGGTCAATTGCTCCATGCTGGCGGCGGTTTCTTCCAGCGAGGCGGCCTGCTGCTCGGTGCGGGAAGAGAGGTCGTTATTGCCTGCCGCAATCTCCTGCAGCCCGATCAGCATGGCTTGTGTCCCGTCCTGCACTGCGCCGACGGTATTGGCCAGCGACTGCTGCATCTGCCGCAGCCCGGCGAATAGCGCGCTGATTTCATTGTTGCCTTTCACCTCCACCGGCATCGCCAGATCGCCGGCGGCGATGCGTTCAAAATGGCGGCGCATGGTTTTCAGCGGCCCCAGCAGCACGGTCTGCTGCCACCAAATGGCGCTGCCGGCGACGACGAACAGCATCAGCACCGCGCCCGCCAGCATCCAGCCGCCCAAGGCGTAGGCCCGCTGATTGGCCTGCTGCGCCTGCGCCATCTCGCCCCTCAACTGCTGCAGGTAATGCGTGAACTCCGTGTCAAACTGCGCCTGTATTTGCTGCGTGGGCTGCGCCATAAAAGCCTGCAGGTTGCCGCTCTCCAACAAACCGATCAGCTCCAGCAGCGCTGCGCGCAACCGCTGATAGCGGGCCGTCAGGCGGCGTTCACTCTCGCCGGCGGGCGCAAGCGTCTGAAACTGACCAAAACCCTGCTCGGCGCTCTGCAGCGAACGGCGGGCGTCATCCATCAGGGGGGTCACCTGCTCCTGCGGCAGCTGCAGCGCAGCACGGGTGCCGGCGCGGTTCAGGCTATTGCGCGCCTGCAGCAATGCAATCCGGCTCATCGTCAACACGTCACGCTGTTGACTTCCCTGCGTTATCACCTCAAAGCTGCGGCTGTCGGCGCGGAAGGCGCTGAACGACAGACCGGTGCTGATCAGCTGCATCAGACAAAAACAGAACATCAGCAGATACAGGCTGATGGAAATACGGACTCGGTTAAACATGATGAATCTCCTTTCATCCGGACGCGGCCAGCCGACGACGGAACAGAGGCGCTTTCTCCGCAACCGCCGCGCTACAGCATGCGGCGGTTACGGCACCTCAGAGTCAGAACGTTTCCCAGTTATCCTGCGTCTCGCCGACGCTGGCTTTACGCGGCGTAATGCTCGGGACAGCCGCCTTGCTGATGACCGGCGCGTTGACGGTTTCCTGACCGTTGTTATGCAGGCGGAACACCGCGACGGAGCGCGTCAGCAGGCTGACCTGCTCCTCCAGCGCCGCGGCCGCAGAGGCCGACTCTTCCACCAGTGAGGCGTTCTGTTGCGTGACGCGGTCCATTTCCGCCACCGCCTGGCCGACCTGGTCGATCCCACGGCTCTGCTCGTCGGACGCGGAGGCGATTTCTCCCATAATGTCGGTGACCCGCGTCACCGCATTGACGATATCGCCCATGGTTTCGCCGGCGCTTTCCACCAGTACCGATCCCATATCGACACGGCTGACCGAGTCATCAATCAGTCCTTTAATTTCTTTTGCCGCCTGCGCGCTGCGCTGCGCCAGATTGCGCACTTCGCCGGCCACCACGGCAAAACCGCGCCCCTGTTCACCAGCGCGCGCCGCTTCCACCGCCGCGTTAAGCGCCAGAATATTGGTCTGGAAGGCAATGCCGTCGATCACGCTGGTAATATCAGCGATTTTCTGCGAACTGCCGGCGATATCGTGCATAGTCTGCACGACGTCGGCGACCACCTTGCCGCCCTTCTGCGCGGTTTCAGAGGCGCTCAGCGCCAGTTGGCTGGCCTGGCGCGCATTTTCCGCATTCTGTTTCACCGTGGCGGTCAGTTGCTCCATGCTGGCGGCAGTTTCTTCCAGCGAAGCCGCCTGCTGTTCAGTGCGGGAGGAGAGATCGTTATTACCGGCGGCGATTTCCGACGCGCCGCTGTAGATAGCGTCGGCCCCCTGACGCACGCCGCTGACGGTGTTAGTCAGTTCGGCCTGCATATGCTGCAGGCTGGCGGCCAGCACGCCCATCTCGTTGCGGCTGCCGACGTCGATCGACCGGGTCAGATCGCCGGCAGCAATGTGTTTGATATGTTCGATAATGCGGTTAAGCGGACGTACCAGAATATGATGAATACCGCTCCATACCAGCACGATCGCCGCCAGCACCACCAGCAGCACGGTCACCAATGTCCAGAGCGCCGAACTATAAGAGCGTTCGTTGGCCTCTACCGCATCGTGATACAGCTCGCCGTTTTTCATCAGATACGCGACATAGACCTGTTCGAAGGCATCCTGGTAGCTTTGAGTCGGTTGGTCGAAGAAGGCGTTGATTTTGCCGGCGTCCAGCAGTTGGATCAGCTCCGACAGCGCGCCGTATAAAATGTGATACTGCTGCTTAAGCTTTTCAGCAGCCTGCCGGTCCTGTCGCTCGCCAAGCGGGACTTTTTCGTAAGCGGCGTAACGCTGCTGCGCCTCGCCGAGCGCGCTGCGGGCCGATGCAAGTAAATCCTGCACGCTGGCGCCGCTGCCGATTTTATTGGCATCCATCATGTAGCGGATGCCCGCGCGGTTCAGCGTATTGCGGGCCTGCAACAGGCTTACCCAGCTGCCGTTCAGTTCGGACTGCTGCTGTCGGATAGTCTGCAATACGGTGAAGTTTTCCTTATCGCTCTTGAGCGAGGAGAAGAACAGTCCGCCGGAAATCAGCTGCAACGCACCAAACAACACCAGCACCAACAGCAGGCTGGTCACGACTTTCATACGATTAAACATGTGTCCCCTTCTTGGAATGCCACTCGGATAAATCCCAAAACGTTATCTGTCTGGGTTATCGGCGGCGCCGAAGAGAACTTTATGGTTGCGGGTAACTATTTTGTGTGAGTCGGTTACCGCCGTTGCACCGCCCGGAGACGGCGGCACAACGGCGACGGCCATCTGTGAATCAGGCGCTTTTCACCACGCTGTCGACCAGCGACATCTCTTCGCTGCTCAGCAGTTTTTCAATATCCACCAGGATCAGCATCCGTTCACCCAGCGCCCCCAGCCCGGTGAGGTATTCGGTCGCCAGCGTGACGGCAAATTCCGGCGCCGGCCGGATCTGCTCGGCGGTCAGCGACAGTACGTCGGACACGCCGTCCACCACAATACCTACCACCCGCTGGCTGAGGTTGAGCACAATCACCACGGTGTTTTCATCGTAAGAGACGTCCTGCTGGGCAAACTTCACCCGCAGATCGATAATCGGCACGATCACGCCGCGCAGGTTGGTCACCCCTTTAATAAACGCCGGCGTGTTGGCGATGCGCGTCACCTGGTCATAACCACGGATCTCTTGCACCTTCAGAATATCAATGCCGTACTCTTCATTACCCAGCGTAAAAATCAGGAACTCCTGCCCTACGGTTTCACCAGCCATTTTGCTGACGCTTGCCAATCCAGCCATATTCATGCCCTATCCAAGTCGGTTAACGAGTTACGCCGCCGCCTCCGGCAGCAGCTTTTCACGGTTCAGCGTCTGCAGCGCCGACACATCGACGATCAGCGCCACGCTGCCGTCACCCAAAATGGTCGCTGCGGAAATGCCCGGCACCTTGCGGTAGTTGCTTTCCAGGTTTTTCACCACCACCTGATGCTGGCCGATCAACTGATCCACCAGCAGCGCGTAGCGCCGGCCGGCGCTTTGCAGTATCACCACGATGCCCTGCGTCGCTTCGGTTTTCGCGCCGGCAACGTCGAAGATACGGTACAGCTCAACCAGCGGCAGGTATTCGCCACGCACCTGCAGCACCCGCTCGCCGCCGGCCAGCGGATGCAGATCTTCCGCCTGCGGCTGCAGCGACTCCATCACCGCGTTCAGCGGCAGGATAAACACCTCGTCATTCACCTTGACCGACATCCCGTCCAGGATCGCCAGCGTCAGCGGCAGCAAAATACGGATAGAGGTTCCCTTGGCCGCCTGCGAATGAATTTCTACATGGCCGCCCATCTCCTGAATGTTTCTCTTCACTACGTCCATGCCGACGCCGCGGCCGGAGACGTCGGTCACCTGTTCCGCGGTGGAAAAGCCCGGCGCGAAGATCAGCATACCAACCTCTTCGTCGCTCATGCTGTCGCTGACCGCCAGCCCCTGCGCGGCCGCCTTGGCCAGGATTTTTTCCCGGTTCAGCCCGGCGCCGTCGTCAGTCACCTCAATGCAGATATTGCCGCCCTGATGCTCCGCCGACAGAATCAGGTTGCCGACCTCCGGCTTGCCCGCAGCCAGACGCACCTGCGGGTCTTCAATCCCGTGGTCCAGGCTGTTGCGCACCAGGTGGGTCAACGGATCGATAATGCGCTCTATCAGGCTCTTATCCAGTTCGGTGGAGCTGCCCTGTAACGTCAGCTCTACCTGCTTGTTCAGCTTGCCGGCCAGGTCCCGCACCAGCCGCGGGAAGCGGCTGAACACGTACTCCATCGGCATCATGCGGATCGACATCACCGACTCCTGCAAGTCACGTGCGTTGCGCTCCAGCTGGCTCATGCTGTTGAGCAGGTCGCCGTGCGCGACCGGATCCAGCGTGCCGGAACGCTGCGCCAGCATCGACTGGGTGATCACCAACTCGCCGACCAGGTTGATCAACTGGTCCACCTTCTCGACCGCCACGCGGATACTGCTGGACTCCGTCGCCGCTTTGCTGCGCGGCTTCGGCGCGTCTGCCGCCGGCGCCGCCGTTTGCACCGCCGGTGGAACAGGCCCGGCCACTTTTGCCGCCTCAGCCGACGGGGCTGTGGTCGCAGCGAAGGCAATCTGCTCAGGCTCCAGCACAAAGCAGAGCACCGCGCTGATATCCTCTTCGCTGACGGACGTCAGCAGCGTCACCGACAGGCTGTTTTCACCCTGCTGCGGATCGCGCACTTCGCCGAGGTTACCCAGTTCTTCCAGCAACAGCGGGATTTCGTTCGGTTTCAGATCGGTCAGTGAAATATGCAGCCCGCCGGCTCCGGCTGACGCGGACGGCGGCATCGCCGGGGCGGCCACCTCAGGCTCCGCTGCCGGCGGTGCGGGAGCGTCCTGTTGCGCTTCCAGCGCCAACTGCCGCAGCGCCTGACAGATATAGGCAAAGCTGTCGGCATCGGGTTGTTGTGACGTTTTATAGGCGTCCAGTTGCTCCTGCATAATGTCTTTGGTTTCCAGAAACAGGTTGATAATCTCGGTGCTCAGGCTCATTTCCTGGCGCCGCGCGCTGTCCAGCAGGTTTTCCAACAGATGGGTGGTTTCCTGCAGAATGCTAAAACCGAAGGTGGCCGCACCGCCTTTAATCGAATGGGCCGCGCGGAAAATGGCGTTCAGCGGTTCGATGTCCGGCGCCAGCGGATCCAGCTCCAGCAGGTGCTGTTCCATATCCGCCAGCAGCTCGTCTGCTTCATCGAAAAAGGTCTGATAAAAAGCGCTAATATCCATACTCACGGGATCACCTCTACTGTGAGACGCTGTGGGTTAGTCGATGGGCCTGCCGCCGGCGCCGGTGAGACGTCCGTCGTCGGCGCCTCCGGCTGTGGAGCCTCCGGCGCTGACGGCTGAACCGCCGCTTCTCCAACCGGCGTCTTTTGTGTCGACGCGGCAACAGGCTGCGGCGCCAGTTGCTTCAGCGCCTGCGGCCGGCTGATTTCCGCCGCCTCGCTTTTGGCGTTTTCATGCTCGATGCCCTGCTGCGTTTGTTTATTCAGCACCAGGATCGTGATGCGCCGGTTCATCGAATCATCCGCCCCGTGCTGCTTCAAACTCATGGTGGCGGCCATGCCCACCACGCGCAGCACTTTGCCTTCCGCCAGCCCGCCGGCAATCAGCTCTCGCCGTGAGGCGTTGGCGCGATCGGCGGACAGTTCCCAGTTGCTGTAATAGCGCTCGCCGGTGGCGTACGGCAGATCGTCAGTATGGCCAGACAGGCTGATTTTATTGGGTAAGTCATTCAGGATCGGCGCAATTGCCCGCAGAATATCGCGCATATAATTCTCCACCTGCGCGCTGCCGGTTTTGAACATCGGCCGGTTCTTGCCGTCGATAATCTGGATGCGCAACCCTTCATCCATCAGGTTAATCAGCAGGTGCGGCCGCAGCGCCCTGAGGCGCGGGTCGGACTCAATCAGCTGATCCAGCCGCTCGCGCAACTTATTGAACCTCCGCGCTTCCGCCTGCTGTTCGGCGTTCGGCTGTTTTTTTACCAGCCCGTCCTGCCGGGTGGGATCCTCGCCGCCGCCGGGAATCGGGCTGCTTTCGGCACTGCTTTTGTTGCCGCCGGTCAGCGCCACTTTCAGCGGCGTACGGAAATATTCGGCGATTTGCGTTAACTCCTGCGGACTGGCGATGGCCAACAGCCACATCACCAAAAAGAACGCCATCATCGCCGTCATAAAGTCGGCATAGGCGATTTTCCAGGAACCACCGTGATGCGCGTTATGGTGCGCCTTACGCTTGCGAACCAGGACGACCGGGTGATTCTGCTTCATGCCTGCTCTTCTTCCGCTGCCTGCTGCGCCGGCGCCCTCACCTGACGAACATGTTCTTCCAGTTCCACAAAGGACGGCCGCTCCGTGGTGTACAGGGTTTTACGGCCGAATTCGACGGCAATTTGCGGCGCGTAGCCGTTCAGGCTGGAGAGCAGCGTCACCTTGATGCACTGCATCATTTTGACGTTCTCCGCGCTCTTTTGCCGCAGCAGGGTGGCAAGCGGAGAAATAAAACCGTAAGCCAGCAGGATCCCAAGGAAAGTCCCCACCATCGCATTGGCGATCAGCGCCCCCAGCTCCGCCGCCGGCCGGTCAGCCGAGGCCAGCGCGTGCACCACGCCCATCACGGCGGCGACGATGCCGAACGCCGGCAGTGAATCGCCGACCATTGCCAGACTGCCGGCCGGCACCTCGCTTTCCTGCTCGAAGGTTTCAATCTCTTCATCCATCAGCGCCTCAATTTCAAACGCGTTCATATTGCCGCTCACCATCAACCGTAAATAGTCGGTAATAAATTCCACCAAATGGTTATCGGCAAGAATGCGCGGATAATTAGAGAAAATTTCACTCTCCTGCGGGTTATCAATATCGAACTCCAGCGACAGCATCCCCTGCTGGCGTGATTTGGACAGCAGGCGAAACAGCAACGCCATCAAATCCATATACAGCGCTTTGTTGTATTTTGAGCGGCGCATCAGCGTAGGTATGGCGCGCAGCGTGGCCTTGATCGCTTTACCGTTGTTGCCGACGATAAACGCGCCAACGCCGGCGCCGCCGATAATCAGGAACTCCGCCGGCTGATACAGCGCGCCGAGGTGGCCACCCACGATCATATAGCCGCCAAATACCGTGGCCAGAACCACTACGTAACCCAAAATAACTAACACACGCATTCCTTAATTAAACGAGGTGGATGGAGGACGGGAGCAATGCCAAACGCCATCGTAGCGGCGCAACAGCCTGCGCCGACGGGAGCCGCCGGCTCCCCTACGTATGGGTGATAAATTGATGCCGTAAGCCGGAGGAACCCCGGCTTACATTGCGCGTTTAACCGGCTCGTCCAACAGTTGTGGAATAATATCGGCCAGTTGCGGCGAAAGTTTACGTCTTTTTACGGCGCGGGATGGGGGTTGGCATAAACTGCAGACGAAATTGCTCAGCGGCTGATGTGCATGAGTGATAAACGTACCGCCGCAGCTGCTGCAGGCGGAAAGCTGCAGCATATCGCTGTCGACAAAGCGCACCAGCGTCCAGGCGCGGGTCAGCGCCAGCAACGGCGGCTCGCCCGGCTGCTGGGGACACTGTTCCAGATATAAACGGTAGGCTTTGATCACCGCCTCAACGCCCGTGCATTGCCCGCTTTTGAGCAAGAAACAATAGGCGTTATAGAACATCGACGAGTGAATGTTATGTTCCCAGGTCATAAACCAGTCGGTAGAGAACGGCAGCATGCCTTTCGGCGGCGGACTGCCGCGCAGTTCCTTGTACAGCTTGATTAATCTGCCGCGGCTGAGCTGCGTCTCGCTTTCCAGCATCTGCAGCCGTGCTCCCAGAGCGATCAACTCCATGGCAAGCTGGATATCCTTGGCTTCCTTGACAATACTCTTATCCGCCATCTTCAAGCCCTTTTCTTCATCGCGCCGTCCTGCTTACCGGAGAGCTCTTGCAATAAATGGCTTGAGAGCAAAATCCCGGTGTGGATCTGCTGCAGGTCATCAACACGCGACTCTTTTGTCAGCTGTGTGATGGTTTGATGATCGTTAAAACGGAAATGGCACACCAGCTGGTTGGTCTCCGCCAGCTTGACCATTTGCGGTAACGTTAATTGCGACAGGGCGTCGGCCATATCCTCATCAATCCCCAGACGGAACATTGCCGATGCTTTTTCATCATTAATCAAACGCTGTGCTAAAAGTAAGTACGACAAATTGATGTCGTATATATGCTTAAGTAATTCAGACGTACCCATATTTCCCATCCCGACAGACTATGTTTAAAAACATACGCTGGGTGATAATTTTATCGCCCGTGACTTGGGTTTTCTCGAAGTTGGCAAATGAATCCTGATTATCATCCGTGAAAAGAGAGTGCCGATTTCACGCTCCCGGAACGTCATTCAGTAAATAATTCGCTCTCAAATCCATGTGAATAGGTATGCAACACCCTGCTCCGCTGGTTGCGAAATCACGGTGAAGCTTTTTTACAAGTTAATAAGATTATTCCTAAACAACAGCAACTCTACCCCCGATCCGTTAGCACACACAACGCAAGCATACGGCAATTTTAAATACAATGTGACGTAGATCACAAAAATGCAGCCTTTTTAACTCAAATATCAGGTTGGCAGCATTTTTTTTGCACAGATCAACGCGCAAAAAAGCGCCACAAGTAAAAAAACGTCTGAAAAGAGATATTTATCAGCCAAAAAAATAGCTTTTTTAGATCAATTCGAACAAAAGCGTCACCAAACCAAAATCACAGAACAAAAATCTGCATATCTCGGATAAATACAGAGTAAATAGCTAGTTAACAGCAATCTAACCATCAGCACGCTAACAATTAGCCGCATCAACTATAAGGTTGTTTGTAGGTAAGATATCGCAAAAAGTGCAGATTTCAGTGAATCACTATTCGACAATAGCGAATAGTCTTGGCAAAGCGCCGGGCTAGTGCGGGACAAAAGCCAAGAGATGTAACAAAGCATATCCACCGGCGCGGGCCATCTGCATAAAATAAATGTATAGAGCGCGTTAATCTAACTATCGGCAGGATTGTTTAATCCTTTAATTGTTTTTTTATATTTCCGCAAAAAAACAATCTGAAAAATTGCGCCAGATTAATACGTTCGCGGAGTTTTGTATTTTCCCGTCTTTTATGCCAGGTGTATATTTCCTTTATCCCTGCCATTCATCGCTCAAAACCAACGGCTCAGACACTCGCCTGTTTATCGTTTTCCCGCCGATGTGCCAGGCCAGTGTTCGACACCAAATGTCCCCCGAATAGCCGGACGTTTTCTCACTCGGGGTTATCGCGGCCCCCAAGCAACGCAAAACAGGTTGCCGGCGCATCCCGCCCATCGGCACAGATACGCCACACTTCCCCGCCGCCTTCCGGAAATATTCAACACGCCATGACTGACATAAATCTGAAAATGCAGCCTGAACGCTGCCGGCCAGCTTAAGACTAGGCTGAATTCATAAAAAATCGGGCGTTGCCGCATTGCTGACAACGCACGGGCATATTACTATTCTGGCGCTTATGCGCACTTGGCGCGTTATTTTTCACCGGTGCTCGTTTTTCACCATAGTTTCTACTTTTTAGTCTGTCGTCCATACACGGCAACGGTGCAATCACTCTACATATGTGATTTTTCCTAATCACAACTATTAACAGGCTATATTTAAATCATGACAACTACCCTAGAATACCTGATGACATTTCGTAAATGCTCCAGCCTGGACAGCCTGGAAAAGGTTTACGACAAGCTACACTACTCGATTGATAATGATACAGAAATGAGCAACATGTACCGTGCGGCAGACCACCGGCGCGCCGAGTTGGTTTCAGGTAAACTGTTTGACCTGGGAAAAATTCCTAAAACATTATGGGCCCGCGTGCTTTAATTTTTTCCTGCGAATCATAACGTGCGCAACCACCGTTATCTTTAATTGCTCAATAAAGGCTTTTTGGAAAATTTATTGTCGCGCGTGATGCAAAACACGGTTATTTCCCTCATCAGCTTCTACGATTATTTATCGGGACAATAGATGGAGAGGAAATATGGGATATCAAAAGGTGCTGGTTGCCGTCGCCGTGGCCGCCGACAGTCAATTATTAGTGCAAAAAGCGGTCTCCATCGTCCGTCCCTACAGCGGACAGCTCACGTTGTTAAGCATGGTGGCGAACCCTGAGCTTTATAATAGTTTCGCCGGCCCGATGCTCGGCGATCTGCGCAACCTGATGGAAGAAGAGACCCGATTGTTCCTGGAACAACTCCGCCAGCAGGCCGGCTATCCGATCGCCGACTTACTGGTGGTGCAGGGAGAACTGGGGGACGGCCTCAGCTACGCCTGCCAGCAGCGCAGTTTTGATCTGGTTATCTGCGGCAATCACAGCGGCCATCTGATGAACAAGCTGAGCTGTTCAGCCGCGCGGTTTATCGATACCAGCCGGACAGATGTGCTGATCGTCCCGCTCTGACCCGGCGCGGCGCGGAGCACTTTCCGTTGGTTGTTCCCCATCGCTTCTGACTAGACTAGGGGCTGGTACCCGCAGCTCAGGAGCGTTTTATGTCTCAACAACCACAAAACAATCGCCGGATCGTGCTTGCTTCACGGCCGCACGGCGAACCCACCCCGGAAAATTTACGTCTGGAAACGACCGACGTACCGCAGCCCGCCGCAGGCCAGGCGTTACTGCGCACTGTTTATCTGTCGCTCGACCCTTATATGCGCGGCCGGATGAGCGATGCCCCTTCTTATGCTCCCCCGGTAGAAGTTGACGACGTCATGGTCGCCGGCGCCGTATCGCGCGTCGTCACCTCACAACATCCGGATTTTAAACCCGGCGACTGGGTGCTGGGCGCCACGGGTTGGCAGGACTACTCACTTACCGACGGCAGCAACGTGCGCAATCTTGGCGCACACCTGGAACACCCCTCACGCCTGCTCGGGGTATTAGGCATGCCCGGTTTTACCGCCTATATGGGATTACTGGACATCGGCCAGCCGCAGCCCGGCGAAACCGTGGTGGTTGCCGCCGCCAGTGGGGCGGTCGGTTCGGTGGTCGGCCAAGTGGCGAAACTGAAAGGCTGCCGCGTGGTCGGCATCGCCGGCGGCGCAGAAAAATGCCGCTATGTGAAGGATGAGCTGCAGTTCGATGATTGCATCGATCATCGCGCCGACGATTTTGCCGAACGGCTCGCCCAGGCTTGCCCAAATGGCATTGACGTTTATTTTGAAAATGTCGGCGGCGCGGTGTTCGACGCGGTAATGCCTTTACTGAACGCCAGGGCGCGCATTCCCGTCTGCGGCATTATCGCCCAATATAATGCCACTGGCCTGCCCAACGGACCGGATCGCCTGCCAATGCTGCAGGCGCTGATCCTGCGTAAACGCATTCGCATGCAAGGTTTTATCATTTTTGACGACTATGCGCCGCGCTTCACTGAGTTCCTGCAGCAAATGGAAACCTGGGTCAATCAGGGCCACATAAAATTCCGCGAAGATATCATCGACGGCCTGGAGAACGCCCCGCAGGCCTTTATCGGCCTGCTCAGAGGGAAAAACTTCGGCAAACTGGTTATTCGCGTCGCAGAAGAGTAATCAATATCATGCCGCTGGGGGCGCTCGCCCCCAGCATGGGTAAACCTAAGATTTAGCTCAACCCATTAACTTTTTTACCAGAAAAAACCTAGACTCATGCGTTCAGCCCACCATGGCATGAGTGCTTTACAATCAAAAATCGCCATCCCCACCCCCGCCACCAATGAGATTTATCTGAAATAATATTCGATTAATTTATGTATTTCTCTATATTTATCATGTGAATGGTAAGGATAGAAAATCAGCGAAAAGTTAATTTTCGTTAAAAAATAGTTTTAATTAAGAGGGTTAAGAGACACCTGACTCATAAGCTTTTGGTATTACCAATTCACCAAATCATACACATGGAAAATGGGATGCATTTTAACTCGCTGTTTATATTGCATAAAAATAAAAAATTGCGTAAGTTAGCTTCACCAAAATGGGTTACTCGCGGTCATTTTGCAAATGCCTGTGGCTATTGTAAACTGCAGCCAGACCCGTGGATGTGTAAAGATTGTTAAATATTCGGATAATAAAACGCTCTATTTGTGACAGATACGCCCTCGGGATCGCGCGTTAATCCCGTGCGGTAGCCATGCCTGAACGGCAAAAATAGTATGTGTCTGCTTATCATTAAACATGGCGCGAATTGAGGCACACGGCGCTGCCAGACGCCAGTCTGAGCGGCACCTGCAACGTTCAATCGCTCGCTAATCATTAAGCAAAAATCATCACATTATCCGCTGTTTTCCAGCTTAATAACGCGTAACCGTCGCATGCAACAAGGCTCGCTATTCCCCGGTCCCTGCGCCCGAACGGATGTGCGCCTGATGCCATGCATACGCATAATCATTTGTTTTAGGGAACGTTACCTTTTATTTCCCTGTCGTTTACATAATTTCTTGTGACGTAGCCTGATATCTATAAAACCTAAAACGGGACTGTTTTGAGCGGTGCTGCGTGGCAGCGCGCTGATATCCACAGGAAGCCTTACACACACAATGAAAGCTACCACTACCATGTTGTTACGCTACGGCGTCTCTCCTTGTCTGGGCCACCAGCAGGAACATTATCTTCTGGGAAGCCGCCGTTTTTACCTGGGTAAAAACGGCGGCTTCTCCATGCCTGCTGCCCACACCACCGCAGGGAAAACGCGACGACCAGGCGCTGCCGTTTCACGGCGGGATGCCGGCAGCCGTTTTTCCCGCCGGCCTCGTCCTGCCCTGCCGCGTTACTCCCCACCCCTGACAGAAATGCATCCGCACTGGCGCCATCGCGCAGGCCTAAGCCCTTTGCCGCACCGGCACTCGGCGGCGCCAGTCCAGAACCATTTCCCTATGGCAACGCGCGTCGTACCCCGTCATCCACATCGCCAATGCGCAGCCGCAGTGACGATGAACGTTGATTAATCACCGCGCTTCTAGCCGACAGACAACAAAAGATATAAAGAGGATATTGTGAAAATACGGATTACGATGACACTGCTTTCCGCCCTGATCCTTGCCGGTTGTTCGACGCCGCCGCCGCCGCCGGTCATCAGTTCAGATACCCTGGTCACCAGCGAAATCAACGGCGTGAAGCTGCAGCACCGTATGGCGATCGCCGCACCGAAACAGTTCAAACCGATTAATGAAGAGTACCGCAGCCTGTACGCCGCCAGCGTCATGACCCAGCCGGGTTACGGTGGCGCCACCGTTACGCGCCTCGACAACGCCGCTTCCTTCTACGCGCTCGGCGAAGTGGAAAACGACTGGCTGGCCATCTCCGCCGTACGCGGCGGCGACCTGATGGGTTATATCCAGAACAACGCCGGCGTGCCCGAAAACAAATACAAATCAACCTTGCGAAAAGACCGACCGCGCCGTGCACGCGCCGCCGCCAAACCGCAAAACTGCGTTCAGGTCGGCAGCGACGGCAAAGCCTGTAAAGACGCCAAATCGGCCACCTGGATCCTTGAGTAGTCCCCTTTCGCTGGGAGTCATTGATAATGAAATCATCATTCGCCCCGCGTGCGTGGGGTTTTAGCCTGCTGATGCTGGGCGCGCTGCTGCTCAGCGGCTGTATGTCTTCGGCAAAAAGCGTGCCGTCGCGCTACAGCCTGACGTTTGACGCCGTCCCGCAGGTCAATGCCGCCGCCGGCCAGCGCCCCGCGCCGATCAAGGTGCGCGTGCTGCTGCTGCGTTCTGACGCGGAATTTATGGATGCCGACTTCTTCAGCCTGCAAAACGACGCCAAAAGCGTACTGGGCAACAGCCTGCTGGACAGCGACCAGTTTTTCCTGACGCCTGGCCAAAATGGTAAAAAACTGAACGGCCAAAGCACTCTGGAAACGCGCTATATCGGCGTAATCGCCGAATACCAGAATCTGGACGGCAAAGCCTGGCGCATTTCACTGCCGCTGCCCGCCCCGACCGAAACCAATTTCTATAAGGTCTGGCAATTCTCGCCGGATGAGCTGCAAGCGCACGTTGTGGCCGATGTTAACGGTCTGCGCATCGTCAAAGACGAAGACTGATTATTTGGGGCGGGCGCGCCCGCCCTCTACATAGGTGTGATGATGAAAGATGCTCATAAAGTGGTCTGGAGTGAAGGGATGTTTCTGCGTCCCCACCATTTCCAGCAGGCGGAAAACTACCTCGAAAGTTACGTGCGTAACTGGGGACAGGCGCATAACGGGTGTTTCTGGGGCTTTTTGACCCTTGAGCTGGATCAGACCCTGCTGCGTCAGGGGAAAATTGCCCTGACCGCCGCCAGCGGCATTATGCCGGACGGCACGCCATTCCGTTTCAACGGCGCACAGCAGGCACCGGCCCCGTTGGCCATTGCCGAGAACAAAACCGGCGAAAATGTTGTACTGGCATTGCCGACGTACCGCGCCGGCCGTGAAGACGTTATCTTCCAGGAGTCGCCGGACGCGCTGGCGCGCTATCTGGCTTACGAAAATGAGGTGGACGATCTCAATGCGGTCTCCGTCGGCAGCGCAGCGCTGCAGTTCGGCAACCTGCGCCTGCGCCTGATGCTGGAAAGCGATCTGAACGCCGAATGGACCGCCATGACCGTCACCCGCGTGCTGGAAAAACGCAGCGACAACAGCCTGCGCCTGGAGCCAGACCTGATTCCGCCGACGCTCAACTGCCAGAGCAGCCCGGCACTGAAAACTTTTATCAACGATCTGCAGGGCCTGCTGCAGCAACGCAGCCAGCAGATGAGCCAGCGTCTGCTGCAGCCGGGCCGCGGCGGCAGCTCCGAAATGGTCGATTTTATGCTGCTGCAGCTGGTGAACCGCTATCTCGGCCAGGTCAGCCATGCCTGGCACCTGGAACATCTGCACCCGGAACGCCTGTTTGCCGAATGGCTGCAGTTCGCCACCGAGCTGTCCAGCTTTTCACCGCAGCGCACGCCGGAAGGCCGCCTGCCGGTATACGATCACGACAACCCGGCGCTGTGCTTCGGTAAACTGATGCTGCTGCTGCGCCAGGGGCTGTCGGTGGTGCTGGAAGACAATGCTATTCAGCTGACGCTGGTCGAACGCTCGCACGGGCTGAACGTGGCGACGGTGCAGGACACCAAAATGATGCGCGACTTCGGCTTTGTGCTGGCGGTACGCGCCGACGTCGCCGCCGACGTGCTGCTGACCCACTTCCCGGCGCAGATGAAAATTGCCCCGGTGACGCGCATCCGCGATCTGGTGCAGCTACAGCTGCCGGGCATCGGCCTGCGCACCATGCCAGCCGCGCCGCGTCAGATTCCGTACCACGCCGGCTATACCTACTTCGAGCTGGAGAAAGGCGGCGATCTGTGGAAACAGATGGAAAAGTCCAGCGCCTTCGCCCTGCATCTGGCAGGGGAATTCCCGGGTCTGGATATGGAATTCTGGGCTATTCGCAGCCATACGGACCGATAAGCTATGACACAGGAAAACATCCAGGCCGCGCAGTGGGATAACCCGTTGGTGGCCGCCGCCAATCCACTGTTGAATGCGATCTCGCAAATCCGGCAGTCGGCGACGCACGCTAATCCGGCGCAGCTGCGTCAGCAATTGATCGATGAAGTTCGCCGTTTTGAAGTCCGCGGCCAACGCGCCAATCTGCCGTATGAAGTGATTATCGGCGCGCGCTACTGCCTGTGCACCGCGCTGGATGAAGCCGCCGCCCTCACCCCTTGGGGCAGCAACAGCGTCTGGTCGGGCAGCGGCCTGCTGGTCACCTTCCATAACGAGACCTGGGGCGGCGAAAAGTTTTTCCAACTGCTGGCCAAGCTGTCGCAGAGCCCACGCGAGCACATTAACCTGCTGGAGCTGGTCAACTACTGCCTGCTGCTGGGCTTTGAAGGCCGCTACCGGGTGATGGAAAACGGCCGTTCGCAGCTGGAAACCATGAAACAGCGCCTGCTGCAGCTGATTCGCTCGGTGCGCGGTGGCTATGCTCCGCCGCTGTCGCCGAACGCGGTCGATCTGCCGGTGCAGCAAAAACTGTGGCGACCGCTGGTGCCGCTGTGGGCCTGCGCGGCGCTGACCGGTTTCCTCGCCTCGCTGCTGTTTATCGTACTGAACTGGCGTCTGGGCGATGCCACCAGCCCGGTGCTGGCCTCCATCTACCAGACCAACCTGCCGCAGGTGACGATCGGCAACCCGGCGCCGGCCGCGCCGCCGGTGCTGAGCCTGAAAAGCTTCCTGCGTAAGGAGATCGCCGAAGGCCTGGTCGTAGTGCGCGATGAAGCGCAGCAAAGCGTGGTGATCCTCAAAGGCGATGGACTGTTCAACTCTGCCGCCACCAGCGTACGCCCGGCGTATATCCCGGTCATCGACCGCATCGCCAAGGCAATGAACGGCGTCAGCGGCAAAATCCTGGTGACCGGCTATAGCGACAGCCAGCCGATCCGCAGCGCCCGTTTCGCCTCGAACTGGGAACTTTCGCTGGCGCGCGCAGAAGCCGTCAGCGAACGGCTGCAAAAACATCTTGATAACCCTCAGCGGGTGAAAGCGGAAGGCCGCGGCGAAAGCAACCCGGTCGCGCCGAACAACAGTAAAGAGAACCGCGCATTGAACCGCCGGGTTGAAATTACGCTGTTGGTTGCGCCAGAGAATACTCAGGCGGAAATCAACGGACTGCAGCAAGGAAACGGAAAGTAATGCTTAGTACGTTATTCTCCATCATCACCAGCCGCCTGTTATGGGGTTTTGCCGGCATCAGCGCCATGGCGTTCATCATCTGGATGATCGGCCCGCTGGTGGCCATCGGCGATTACCGTCCGCTGGAGCCGGAACTGAACCGCATCATCACTATCGCGGTGATCTATCTGATTTGGGTGCTGTGCCGCATTGTGCCGCGCATCTACAGCGCCTGGTTCAACCGTAAGCTGCTCAGCAACCTGCGCGCCAGTGAGCAGGCGCCGGCCGACGACGCCGACGCCAAGGCGGAGCCGCAGCAGGATCAACTGCTGGCGCAGCGCTTTGACGAAGCCGCCCAACTGCTGAAAAAAGCGCGTTTTGCCCCCGGCCAGGGGGATAAACACCGCTGGATGACCCGCTTCAGCCGCCAGTATCTGTATCAGTTGCCCTGGTATGTGATTATCGGCGCGCCGGGCGCAGGGAAAACCACCGCGCTGGTGAACTCCGGCCTGCACTTCCCGCTGGCGGATCGCTTCGGCAAATCGGCGCTGCGCGGCGTCGGCGGCACCCGCAACTGCGACTGGTGGTTCACCAACGATGCCGTGCTGCTGGACACCGCCGGCCGTTACACCACTCAGGAAAGCCAGCGGGAAGAAGACGCCGGCGAATGGAAAAGCTTCGTCAACCTGCTGAAGAAATACCGCACCCGCCAGCCGATCAACGGCGTGATGGTGACCATCAGCGTCGCCGACCTGATGACGGAAAGCGCCGAAGCACGCAATGCGCAGGCCAGCGCCCTGCGCAAACGGCTGATTGAACTGCACGAACAGCTGGGCATCCACTTCCCGGTGTATGTGATGGTGACCAAAACCGACCTGCTCAACGGTTTTATGGCCTACTTCAGCGGCTTTGACAAAGCGCAGCGCGACCAGATCTGGGGATTCACCTTCCCGTATGAGCGCTCGCGCCAGCCCGACTTCAACCTCAGCGGCGAATTTGAGCAGCAGTATACGCTGCTGCAACAGCGTCTCGACGCGGCACTGCCGGATACGCTGCTGGTGGAACACGATGCCCGCCAGCGCTCGGAAAGTTACCTGTTCCCGCAGGAATTCGCCGCACTGCGACCGTTGCTGGCGCAGTACCTGGACGTGGTGTTCGCCACCTCCAGCTTTGAAACGCGCTTCACGCCGCGCGGTATTTACTTTACCAGCGGCACCCAGGAAGGCCTGCCGTTCGACCGGGTGATGGGCGAACTGAACCGCTATCTGCAACTGCCGTCAGCCGGCAACGGCCAGCGCAACGGCGCGCAGACCTCCTGGGACAGCGTCAACGACGATGCACCAATCCCGGCGGCCAAAGGGCAAAGCTTCTTCCTGAAAGAGACGCTGGAAACGGTGATCTTCCAGGAGTCCGGGCTGGCCGGCAGCAACCGCTGGTGGGAGTACCGCAACCGTGCGCTGCACTGGGCCGGTTACATCGCTCTGGCGGTGGTGCTGGCGATTCTGGGGATTTTCTGGTTCACCAGCTACGGCAATAACAAGGCCTATCTGGCCGAAGTCTCCGCCAAGGCGCCGTCGGTGGAGCGTCAGGGCCAGGGGCTGACCCAGCTGAACTCCGGCGATATGTTCGCCCTGCTGCCGTTCCTGAACAGCGTGCTGCATCTGCCGGACAGCCAGAACTTTTCGCTGGACGATCCGCCGTTCACCTACCGCATGGGGCTGTATCGCGGCGATCAGGTCAGCGACGCCAGCAACGCGCTGTATCAGAAAACGCTGCAAGAGCTGCTGCTGCCGCAGGTGGCGCAACAGATCGCCACTACCCTGCGCAACGATAACCACAGCGACGCCGATTTCAGCTACGAAGCGCTGAAGGCTTACCAGATGCTGTATCTGCCGAAGCAGTACGACGGCAAATTCCTGCGCGCCTGGGTAATGCTCAACCTGCAGCGCAATCTGCCGCAGGGCAGCACCCAAAAACAGCTGCAGCAGTTGGAATGGCACCTGAGCCAGTTGCTCGACGGCCAGATTCAGGCTTCGCCTTACGCCAAGGATGAGGCGCTGGTTAGTCAGGCGCAGGCCGCCATCAACCGCGCTCCGCTGTCGCAGCGCGTGTATGGTCGTCTGAAGCGTCTGTTGCTGAATCAGACCGAGATTAAACCGGTTCGTCTGGTGGATCTCGCCGGCCCGCAAACCGAGCTGGCGTTCTCGCGCAAAAGCGGCAAGCCAATCACCGACGGCATCCCCGGCCTGTTTACGCCACAGGGATATTGGAAAGCGTTCGACAGCAATATCGACAAAGTGACCGATACGCTGCGCCAAGAAGATGTCTGGGTGCTGAACACCCAGACGCCGGAGCAGAAAAGCGCCGATCTGACGAAAACCGTACGTCAGCTCTATATGCAGGATTTTATCGCCGTCTGGGATGAACTGCTGGGCGATATTCAGCTGGCCCACATTGGCAACCTGACGCAACGCATCAGCAGCGCACGCCTGCTGTCCGGCAACCCGTCGCCGATGCGCAACCTGCTGGTCAACGTCGGTAAAAACGTCACGCTGCGGGAAGAGAAAGAGGGTGAGGAAGCACGCTCGCTGGCGAATAAAGCCGGCGAATCCATCAACCAGAGCGCCAACCGTACGCTGGAAGCCCTGTTCACCAACCGCCCGAGCAACGCCGACGGCGACGTCTCCGCCCAGCCGGAACAGGTGGTGATGGCGCACTTCGCACCTCTGCTGGAACTGGCCCAGGGCCAGGGCGAAGGCAGCAAAGCGATTGTGTTTGACGGCGTTCTGAAACAGGTCGACGAGCTGTACAGCTATCTGACGGCAGTTCAGGGTGCGGCCAACAGCGGCATGTCGGCGCCGCCGAGCGACGTGATCCCACGCCTGCAGGCGGAATCCGGCCGTTTGCCGACGCCGTTTAAACAGATGCTGTTATCGCTGGCGATCGGCGCCAGCAGCGATACCCAACGCAAGGAGATGGAGAACGTAAAAAAGCGCATCAGCTTTGAGGTCGGCAGCTTCTGCCGACAGGCGATAGCTGGCCGCTATCCCCTCTCCTCGCGTTCAAAACGAGACGTCACGCCGGATGACCTGGCGCGCATGTTCGCGCCCAACAGCGGGCTGATGGACAGCTTCTTCCGTGAAAACCTGCAGGGCAAAGTGGACACGACCCGCGCCAACTGGCGTTTCACCCCGGGCGTCGATGGCAAAACGCTGCCGGGCGGCGAAGGTATCTTGCGTTCGTTCCAGCAGGCGCAGCGTATTCGCGACGCCTTCTTTGCCAACGGCACCGCTACGCCGTCGTACCGCGTGACGGTGCGTCCGGTGCGGATGGATAACGATATTCTCAATATGACGCTGGATATTGACGGGCAGCTGTTCAAATACAGCCATGGTCCGCTGGTGCCGCTGGTGGTCAGTTGGCCGGGCACCCGTAATACCAATCAGGTGCACCTGCAGCTGGCGCTGGCGAACGGCACCACCGCCAGCCTGCTGACCAGCGGCCCCTGGGCGCTGAATCGCATGGTCGATATGGCGAGCCTGTCGGCCGGCGGCAGCAGCCTGAGCCGTCAGGCGACGTTTAACCTCGACGGCCACCGCGTCACGCTGGAATTCACCGCCAACAGTATCCGCAATCCGTTCCAGCTGCCGGCATTCTCTTGCCCGTAGCCCCGAAAGGACATTCATCACCATGAGCAACGACCAAAGCCCGACAGCGAGCATCGGCTGGTATGGAAAGATTCCCACCGCCGGTGATTTTTTACAGCGCCGCCTGCCCGACTTAGTGGTCAGCAACTGGGCCCAGTGGTTTCACAACGGTTTAGTCAACCAGAAACAAAACTTGCCCGATAACGCCAGCAACCCGTTCAGCAATGCGCCGGTGTGGAATTTTGTGATTCCCGCAACACTCGGCAGCCAATATATCCAGATGGGCTGCCTGCTGCCGGCGCGCGACCGCGTGGGGCGCCACTACCCGATCTGCGCCATCCGTCTGTTTACGCCGGAAGAGTGGCATATCCAGCAGTTGAATATGGCGGCGGAATGGTATCGGCAACTGGGCCACACCCTGCTCAACGGCGTGCGCAACAGTTTTTCCGCCGAGCAGATCGACCAGAGCCTGCTGAACATACCGCCGCTGCCGACACCGCCGGAAGAGAGCGAGTCCGAAATCCTGTCGATTATCGGCTTTCGCCATCCGGATCTGCCGGGGCTTGGCTGGCAACAGGCCGCTGACTGTTTCGACCCGGCGCAGTACACCAGCTTTTGGTGGACCAATCAGGCCGATGGTCATCCGCTTTATACCCATGTACACAGCGGTAACCTGACGGTGCAGCTGTTCTCGCTGCTGTTTGAGCCTAACGGCTGGGCGCGTCCCGGCCGCGGCGGGCAATATCCGCAAATGTTTGATTAACAGCGTTTTCATTTATCTAGAGACTGTGTATGGCTATCGAAACCCTGCTGACCCCGATTAACGCGGATTCTCCCTGCGGCGACAATCTGGAATATGACGCTGACTTTTTAGCGATGGAGCAGGCCTGTGCCGGCAAGGCTGAGCAGCAGTTCGGCGACACCATTATTCCGGCTGAAGCGCCGGATTGGGTGCAGGTGGAGCGCCTGGCGACCGCACTGCTGGAACGCACCAAGGATCTGCGGGTAATGCTGCCGCTGACGCGCGCCTGGACACAGCTGCGCGGCCTGCAAGGCTATGCCGACGGCCTGACGCTGATTCATCAGGCGCTGGATCGCTACTGGGAACCGTTGCTGCCGCAGCTGGAATTTGACGGCGAAGCCGACCCGCTGTTCCGCATTAACGTGCTGGCGGATCTCGGCGACAAGTCCGCCCTGGCCGGCTGTGTACGATCCGCCTGGCTGCTGAAAAGCGCCGCCGGCGAGATTATGCTGCGCGACGCCTGCTCGCTGCTGGATGGCAGCAAGCAGGAGTGCCCTACCTTCCCCGGCGGCCGCGCCCGCCTGCAGGATGAGCTGGGCCAGCCGGAACAGCCGGCGGTGGCACTGGTGCGCACTATCCTTCTGCAACTGGCCGCCATTCGCGACATCGTGACGCGCCACTTGGGCGAAAGCGCGCTGCCGGAAATGCACACCCTGCTGAAAATGTTCAACGTGATTGCGCAGGCCGGCGGCACCACGGCGCCGGACGTCGCAACGCCGGAAGCACACGACGAGCAGCAACCCGAGCAGCCCGCCAGCGCCCAACCGGCCGCAGCGGCGGCGCTCAACTGGCGCAGCGCGCAGATTCAGTCGCGCGACGATGCCCAACTGATGCTGGAAAAAGTAAAAAGCTATTTTCAGCTGAATGAACCGAGCCATCCGGCGCCGCTGATGATTGACCGCGTGCAGCGCCTGATCGCTCTGGACTTTATGCAAATCGTCCGCGACCTGGCGCCCGATGGTCTTAACCAACTGGAAACCATTCTTGGGCGCACTGATAACGACGACAACCACTGAAACTGAACCCCGGCTTGTCGTTTTTCGTTTCGACCACTATCGTTGCCTGTAGTAACAGAAACAGGCCAGAATTTGAACGACGCCGTTACCGATGGCAATCGTTCCTAATCGTCATTAGATGGAGTAACTCATGGCAAACTCGAAATCCCGCAGCGGACAGAAGTTCATCGCCCGCAACCGCGCGCCGCGCGTCCAGATTGAATATGATGTCGAAATCTACGGCGCAGAACGCAAAATTCAGCTGCCGTTTGTAATGGGTGTGATGGCGGATTTGGTCGGTAAACCGGTAGACCCGCAGCCGAGCGTCGACGAACGCAAGTTCCTCGATATCGATATCGACAACTTCGACGAACGCATGAAGTCGTTGAAGCCGCGCGTGGCCTATCAGGTAGACAATACCCTGACCGGTGAAGGGAAGCTGAACATCGATCTGTCCTTTGAAAGCATGGACGACTTCTCCCCTGCCGCCATCGCCCGCAAGGTTGATTCGCTGGGCGGCCTGCTGGAAGCACGCACCCAACTTTCCAACCTGCTTTCCTACATGGACGGTAAAAACGGCGCCGAAGAGCTGATCTCCCAGATCCTGCAAAACCCGGAGCTGTTGAAATCTCTGACTAACGCGCCGAAACCGGCGGAGAAAAAAGACGACAATAACGAGCGTGAGGATTAATTGATGAGCAACTCGCCTCAGCAACAACAAGCGTTACAGACTAACGAAACCTTATCCAACGACGAGTTCAGCGCACTGTTGAACAAAGAGTTTCGTCCGAAGACCGATCAGGCGAAAGAAGCCGTCGCCAACGCGGTGAAAACGCTGGCGCAGCAGGCGCTGGAAAACACCGTGACCGTTTCCTCTGACGCCTATCGCACCATTCAGGCGTTGATCGCGGAGATTGATGAAAAGCTGTCGCAGCAAATCAACAAAATCATTCACCATGAAGATTTCCAGAAGCTGGAAGGCGCCTGGCATGGCCTGCATTATCTGGTTAACAACTCGGAAACCGATGAGCTGCTGAAAATTCGCTTTATGAGCATCTCGAAGAAAGAGCTGGGCCGCACGCTGAAGCGCCACAAGGGCGTGGGCTGGGACCAAAGCCCTATCTTCAAGAAAATCTATGAAGAAGAGTATGGCCAGTTCGGCGGCGAACCGTTCGGCTGCCTGGTGGGCGACTACTACTTCGACCATAGCCCGCAGGACGTTGAACTGCTGGGTGAAATGGCCAAGATCAGCGCCGCGTCCCACTGCCCGTTCATCGCCGGCACCGCGCCAAGCGTGATGCAGATGGAATCCTGGCAGGAGCTGTCCAACCCGCGCGACCTGACCAAAATCTTCCAGAATACCGAATATGCCGCCTGGCGCAGCCTGCGCGAGTCGGAAGACGCGCGCTACCTAGGCCTGGTGATGCCGCGCTTCCTGGCGCGCCTGCCTTACGGCATCCGCACCAATCCGGTTGATGAGTTCGACTTCGAAGAAGATACCGACGGCGCAACGCACGGCAACTATACCTGGACCAACGCCGCCTACGCGATGGCGACCAACATCAACCGCTCCTTTAAAGAGTACGGCTGGTGCACCGCGATCCGCGGGGTGGAATCCGGCGGCGCCGTAGAGAACCTGCCGTGCCACACCTTCCCGAGCGACGACGGCGGCGTGGATATGAAGTGCCCGACCGAGATCGCCATCAGCGACCGTCGCGAGGCGGAACTGGCGAAAAACGGCTTTATGCCGCTGGTGCACCGCAAAAACTCCGACTTTGCCGCCTTTATCGGCGCACAGTCACTGCAGAAGCCGGCGGAATATTACGACGCCGACGCCTCAGCCAACGCCCAGCTGTCTGCACGCCTGCCATACCTGTTCGCCTGCTGCCGTTTCGCGCACTACCTGAAGTGCATCGTGCGCGACAAAATCGGTTCCTTCCGCGAACGCGACGATATGGAACGCTGGCTGAACGACTGGATCATGAACTACGTAGATGGCGACCCGGCCAACTCCTCGCAGGAAACCAAGTCCCGCAAACCGCTGGCCGCGGCGGAAGTTCAGGTGGAAGAGATCGAAGATAACCCGGGCTACTACAGCGCCAAGTTCTTCCTGCGTCCGCATTACCAGCTGGAAGGCCTGACCGTTTCCCTGCGTCTGGTGTCGAAACTGCCTTCGCTGAAGAAGAATGACGCGTCCTGATGCGCCGATGACAGGCTGCGGTAATGCGCAGCCTGATTAAAATAAGGATATTGTCTATGGGCACGAGGCCACGTTTTCTTGCAGCATGGGCTGCTGCAAAAAATATTTATGATCCCAATGATCCGTTGGGAAAAGTAAAAAATACTATCGGCGGTGCTGTAAAACGCAATTTCGATATCCCTGTAAATAAAGGCGGATGGGAAAATAGTTGTGCAGTAAGAATGAGTTACGTTCTTAACTACACGGGCCACCCCGTCCCCAGGATAAGTCAGTTAACCGTCTCTGGCGCAGATAAGAAATGGTATTTTTTTCGAGTCAGGGACTTGATTGCCTACCTTAACACTACATGGGGAAAGCCAGATTTAATAATGAGTTACCCGCAATTGCCTGTAGCTCAACTGGCTAATAGGAAAGGGTTAATTCTATTCGAAATTACGGGCTGGAGTAACGCCGGCGGACACGCAACCTTTTGGAATGGTTCTCAGTGTTCCGATCATTGTTATTTTAATGAGGCTAGTGCTCAGTACTCGACCACACATGCTAACTTCTGGGAATTACCATGAGTAAGTTGATAATAACCAGTCTCACTACGGTCTTAGTAAGTCTTTCCCTGCAATCATTTGCTAAAGATGCCCAGGACCCGGTAGCATTTATCAAGCAAATGCCTTATCAGCAGGCGGTCAAAGAACTGGCATTATCCCGTTGCTTATCTCAGGTTTCTGATTCAGACAAAACTTTTTCTATTGACGCTGCTAGAACGGCTAATGCAATAAGAGACTGGATACCGTTTGATATAGAGTCTGGAGATGATAGAATCAACGCGCTTATTGATAAATTCAAGTCAAGAACCAATGAATTTCATAGCGAGTCTGAAACTAACAGTCAGGGTGTTACCCTGAACTGCCTGCGGTTATATCACAGCCATGAATTAGATGGTTTGTCCCGCACGTTAATCGTCGGCAATCCAACTCACTCATGGGAAACAGATAACCCGCATAAATAATTATTGAGTTATTACTATTTAGAATAGTATCTCGATAAACAATACCGATAGTTTTCGGTATTTCATAAGGTGCATGGCACAAGGAGCGTTAAATGGTAGTGCATTGCCAACTTTCCAATTCCTGCTGCTATTACCTGATTTTTCAACGCAACGTTAATATTATTAACCCTTAAAAAGAGTGAATAAACTATGGCTATTGATATGTTCCTGAAAGTTGAAGGCGCCAGCGGTGAATCTAAAGATTCCAACCACAAAGGCTGGACCGACATTACTTCTTTCTCCTGGGGCGCGTCCCAACCGGGCAACATGAGCGTGGGCGGCGGCGGCGGTGCCGGTAAAGTGTGCTTTAACGACCTGCACGTTAACGCGCTGGTTGATAAATCCACCCCGGCTCTGCTGAAGCACTGCTCCAGCGGTAAGCACCTGACCAAAATCGAACTGTCCGTCTGTAAAGCCGGCGGTACTCAGGTTGAGTATGTAAAAATCACCCTGGACGACGTACTGGTTACCGCTGTGCAGTACACCGGTTCAGGCGGTGAAGACACCGTCGGCGTAACCTACTCCTTCCAGGCGGCTAAAGTTAAACAGCAGTACTGGGAGCAGAGCGATAAAGGTGGTAAAGGCGCAGAAAGCAGCGCAGGTTGGAACATCAAAGAAAACCGCGAAGCTTAATCTCAATATAACCTCCCCCTTGGGGGAGGTTTATTCTTGTCCAACTTAAATTTATCTATTAACTTAAAAATAAATAACAATGAAAGCTATCAGGAAAGGTGATAAAGGATCTCATGTAAAATCCCTACAAGAGATGCTTATCGGACAAGGTGCGAATATTTATGCTGATGGTATTTTTGGCGGAAAAACAGAATTCGCAGTCAAGAAGTTTCAGCTTAAAAAAGGTTTACATATCGATGTAATTGCTGGCCGAAAAACTTTTTCAGCTTTAGGCAAACCATCAGTAGTACGGGCACCACAACCCCCCATTGGAGGGAAGTCCGGGCGTCAAGGGACGCGAGCAATGACCACATCACAAAGTGGACTAAGGTTTATATTCAATATTGAATCGTGGCGAGGCGTAAGTAACCATCTTCACTGGCCAGGTGGCGCAAGTGGAGTAACCCTTGGCCCAGGTTATGATATGAAAACGCGTTCTGTTAACTCTATAAAGAACACAATGATCGCCATAGGATTAGATAGTACAACAGCAGATAAGATCAGTAAGGCCTCTGGTTTAAAACACCAAGACGCCAGGATTTTTTCACAAGAAAACCATAATTTGGTTGCTTTAACTGCTGCGCAAGAAACCTCATTACTTAAATTTATCATCCCCGCGTATGAAAAATTAGTGAAAAGTAAAATTCATGTCCCCTTAACCCAACAAGAGTTTGATGCGTTAGTTTGCTTTTCCTATAACCCCGGAGGGAGATTTAACAATGTTGCTTCATTAATCAATCAAAATAGAATATCTGACGCAATGACAGAAATAAAAAGAGCAATAACCTCTGCCGGAAAGGTAATGAAAGGTCTTATCAATAGAAGAAATTACGAAGTTGATCTATATCTAAATGGAAATTATCGATAAGGATAATACCTAATGAATTCATTAAAATTACTAGCCTGCGGATTTATACTTTCTTTCAGCGTATGTGCTGCGGACAAAAACAATAATACGTCAATAGTCTCCCCTATTGAAGGTCAATGGCAAGTTAACCAGGCAAATATCAATAACGATGCCACACGTACGCTTAGTTATCAGTTTAACGATCCGCGACTAGTCGGTAGAGTCATTACTATTAGCAATAATAAAATCCAAACAAACTTGCCAGAAGGCAGTGACTGTCTCACCCCAAAACTTGCTGAAAAGACAATCAGCCTTGACCAATATATTACCGACACGATGGGCGGCGAACACACCATCACGGCTAAAAGCTATGAATTAAACGAGGATGGTAACAAGCATGTTTTGGCCCAAGAAATAACTTGTGCCTCAGGCTCATTCGGCCCTGCCGACAACGCCATGAATGCCCGCATTGCCGTACTCAACGCAAATAAATTACTGGTCAATTGGTATGATGGTTCGTTATTGCAACTTAACAGGTTGCCTGCAAACCCTAAACCCGTTGCCTCATTCGAGTGCTCTAATGCTAAAAGCAACGTTGAGAAAGCGATATGTTCGGATTTTAATTTAGCCGCTTATGATAAAAGTGTCGCTCGTGCCTGGTTGCTGGCTAAAAAACAATCCAACAATATCGGTGATAAAAACTTATCCACATCATTGATGAAATCACAAAAATCATGGTTACAGCAAAGAGATAAGTGCATGAATGACAAAAATTGTCTGACTGAAGCAATGTCGACTCGTATTGACTCACTTTCATCATATTGGTAAGGCTAAATATAACGTCTGAACATTTTGTTATGAAAACAAAAATAAGCCGCTTTCTATTTATCTGTTTTTTATTTTCTTCAAGTGCATCATTTGCAAATGATATGAAAATAGAAAACCTACCACAAAATAAAATATATGACAATTGGCTAATCAGTCGTTGCATCGGTGAATTTACTGACTCAGAAAGCACCCGGCAAGATGCATTCCGCTCTGCCAGTGCTTATCTTGAATTTAGTCAACTACCGATCGAGGCCTTTGACAGCAGCGAAGTGCTGATACATCAGTACCTGCAAAAAAAGAGTAGCGGTTCAGTGCCTGGAAGCTATAACACATTGGCCTGTCTTTCATTACCAACATCAGAACAAGCCAAAAGTATTTTCAAGAAATACGCAGTCATCAGTAAATAAAACAAACACTTTACGGTGGCGGTCAGCATGGGAAATGACAACGTAAAACATGGAAAGATAGTTATGAAAAATAATAAATTATCGTTTCTTAGTTGCCTTAGCCTGGCCTGTTTCTTCACCTCTTTATCTGTCTATGCTGCACCGCGATCTTACCACGGTGATGCAGTGAGCTATCTGAAGAATTACGCTATCAGCGTTTGTATTGCCAAAGGCTATTCGGCAACAGAGGTTAAAAACGACGCGGCCGCAGCGGCAAGAGGCTATAGTGAGTTTGGCGAATACTCACTTGAGGCACATAGCGCAGTGCGCAGTCTGGCTCAACGGTTTCTTGCCAGGCATTATGACAGTATGTCCGGCGAATCGATGACGCTAACTAAGTGCATTGACCTCTATCACAGCCGGGAACTTGATAGCATCATCGAAAAATATAAAGACAAAAATTAATGGATTGGTAATGAACAATGACGTCACTATCTCCACCTTTAACTACTCATATGGATTTGTATTTTCATACTTTACCATCTCCATAGCGTTGTTTGTTTTACTTTTCCATTTAAATAAATACGTCACAAAAAAGCATAGCCATTCACTTTTTATTTTATCGACAGTTATTGTTGTTATTTGCGGAGCCGTGCAGTTCATTGTTTTTGGTGACGGCAATTACTTCTTTAGTCTTTTCTACCCCGTTGAACTTATCAAATACCAAGTCGTGCAGTACGGTGGGTTATTTTTTACCATCGCCTACTCTGTTCTACTGCCACGAAACACGTATTACAAGAAGCTAAAGAGTGATAGTAAAAAAAACCAACATAAAAACAAAAGACAAGGCTAACGATGACAACACCATTATCAACTTACCCTTACTCCTACGGATTCCCTGTTGGCTATTTTTTTATTTCCATTGCGGTACTGCTGGGACTCTACTTTCTACGAAAAAAAACCATACGCCTGCACTGGTTTCCGTTATTTATTGCGCACTTTGGCGTAACAATCGTCTGCATTGCGTTGCAAAGCGCCATCTGTCTTGATGGCGAAGCTATTTTTGACCACATTTACCCGGCTATCGACTTCCCCGATTACCCTGAAGTCTGGTACGGCAGCATATTCTTTATGGTCGCCTATTTTCTGTTACTGCCCCCTGTCACTAACTTTGAAGGCACGTCCGAAACACGGCAACCAAAACAGTAACAACCTCTTTATTCATCACTACCCGCAGCCATGGGCGTGAAAACAGTTTGCATCAAACCTAATCAGCAGGAATGCCTTATGCGATTTTCTATTGTAAAAAACAAAAATGGCCAAAACCCGCCGCAAAGCAGTTGCGACTTCCTGCCGCCGGGCGGCACCATCGGCCGCAGCGTGGACAACAACCTGGTTCTGCCGGATGAAGAGCGCGCGATTTCCCGCCTGCAGGCCATTGTGCATATTTCCGCTGACGGCGAGTGCCGCATCACCAACCGTGGCAACGTCACCCGCGTCCTGCTGAACGACATTCCGCTGGAGCGCGGCCGTCAGGTGGAGCTGCAGGATGGCGATATCCTCGGTATCGATGATTATCAGATCCAGGTCAACGATCTGAATCAGCAGGCCGCGCCGGTGCAGCCGGCAGCCGCTGCGCCACCGGTGCCTCAGGCGCCGGTGGCCGATGCCGCGCCGGCCGCCAAGGCAAACGGCGCCGCGCCGATCCCCAACGAAATCTGGGACAGCCTGGTGGAAGAGTTCACACCGGCAAGCGCCGCCGCGGCCGTACCGCCGAAAGCGGAGCCAGCAGCGCAGCCCGACCATAACCCGCTGCTCGATCGGCCACAGCGCGAACTGAACCCCAGCGACCCGCTGGGCCAACTGGACGGCGATGTCGATCTGCACCAGCTGCAGCAAAAACAGACTGACCCGGCCGAACTGTTCAAAACCGACAGCACCTTCGAGCGCGACAATATCCTGACCGATACCACGCCGAGCACGCTGCTGGCGGAAAACCAGCCGAAACCGGCCAAACCGGAAACGTCAAAACGCCCGCAAGCGGCGGTGACGGAGAGCGGCAATAAAGATGAAGAGCTGGATCCGCTGGCGCTGTTCGGCGGTTCTTCCGCGCCCAGCACGCCTGGCGCATCAAACAGCAACGATCCGCTGGGGCTGCTGATGGGCGGCGCCGTACCGCTGACACAGCCGGAAGCAGCACCAAGCGTGGCCGCACCTCAAACGCCGGCAGCCCCGGTTGAACCGGCAAAGCCTCAGCCTGCACCGCAGCCGCAGGCAGCGCCAAAGGCCAAGCCGCAACCGCAACCGCAACCGCAACCGCAACAACAGGCTCAGCCAACACCAGCGCCGAAGCCACAGCCGCAGGCCGCCGCACCGCAGGAGCCGCCACGCGCGCAGCCGGAACCGCTCGTGCCGCCTGAAGCCGCGCCGCATGTGGAACCCCAGCAGCGTTCTCGCCCGGGCAACCGGCTGGGTATCGATCCTATCGCCTATCAGAACGCCCGCGCCCAAGGCTCGGCGGCGTCTAACGGCGACGTGCTGGAAGGCCCGCTGCTCAAAGCGTTGCTGCAGGGCATCGGCCTGGACGACCTGCAGCCGCAGCCACATTTTGACGAGCAGCAGGTACGTCAGGTCGGTCGCCTGCTGAGCCTGTTCTCTCAAGGCACCGTCGCCCTGCTCTCTTCGCGCTCTATCCTCAAGCGCGGCGTGAAGGCAGAGATGACCATGATTCTCGACGAGGCCAATAACCCGTTCAAACTGCTGCCGTCCGGTAAAACCGTGCTGATGCAGATGTTCGGCAGCCAGATGCCGGGCTTTATGCCACCGGAGCAGGCGGTGCGCGATGCGCTGATCGATCTGCAGGCGCACCAGTTGGGGATGATCGCCGGCATTCGCGCCATCATCGCCGCCATGCTGCAGTCCTTTAACCCGGACCGTCTGGAAGAAGAAGCGCGTAAAGAAGGCTCCGCGCCGCGGCTGGCGCTGCCTTCCAACCGTAAAGCGGCGCTGTGGGACTATTTTGTAAAAAATTACCAGCAGACCTCGGGCGAGATCGAAGATGACTTCCATACGCTGTTTGGTGAAGCCTTCCTGCATGCCTATGATGTTGAAGTGAATCAGTACAAAGACTCCCAAACCAAACCGGACGTGTAATGAATATCACCATAGCCTCTACCTCTAATCAGGGCGGCCGCGCCTCAAATCAGGATCAGACCGGCGAAGTGGTTGGCAACCGTGCAGCCTGTTTCGTGGTGTGCGACGGCATCGCCGGTTTTCCCGGCGGCGAAGTCGCCGCCAAACTGGCGCGCGACACCATCCTGGACAATTTTAACGGCGAAAAACATCTGGATGCGCAGAGCATCCGCCAGCATATCTCGCAGGCGAATGCGGCCATCCATCAGCAGCAGAATCAGTCCGAAGAGTACAGCAAGATGGGCACCACGCTGGTCAGCCTGTTTATCGACCGGGATTACCAGCTGGCCTACTGGGCCCACGCCGGCGACAGTCGCCTGTACCTGTTCCGTCGCGGCTACCTGCACGCGGTTACCACCGACCACAGCCTGATCCAGCAGATGCAGGACGCCGGTTACCAGACCAGCGGCATCAACAGCAACCTGCTGTACTTTGCGCTGGGGCTGAGTGAAGAGCGCGACGCTACCTACAGCGACGTACTGCAGTTAGAGGACGGCGACGTTTTCCTGCTGTGCACCGACGGCTTCTGGCACAGCTTTACCCAGGCCGAACTGGAGCAATCGCTGCATATGGTCAACTCCCCCAGCGAGTGGATCGCCCTGATGCAGCAAGCATGGAAGAAAGACAACAACAGCGATAACTACAGCGCTATCGCCGTATGGATTGGTTCACCGCAAGAGACCACGCTGCTGCATTCGCTGGCGGATGCAGAACGTTTCCTCACGCGCGACTGAACCGCATAACACAGCTAAGGTTAACGATGAAATATTGGATGCCCGGTGTAATCGCCCTGATGGCGGTACCCGCCGTTCACGCGGCAAATTACCGGCTGGTGTATTCTCCCAGCCAGAAACTCGAAGTCTTTATCGACAACGTTAAAAACAACAAGCCGGAAAGCTGGTGTGCGCCAAGCATCCCGCTGCGTATTGTTTCCGCTAACGCAAAGGACGCCGCCATCCTGGACGGCTTCCTGCCGCGGGTAGGCAGCCTGCTGGCGAAACAGTGCCCCAAAGTCAGCCAGTTGCCGTGGACGCTGACCGATAAGGCCGGCAACACGCTGGCAGCCGGCGATGCGCTGAAAAACCAGCGCTGGAAGCCGCAGGTTAAAACGGCGCCGCAGGCGCAGCCGGAAACAACGCCGGAAGCACAGCAGGCAACCGCTATGCCGCCGGCCGCGGTCGCCGTCAGTTCACCGCAGGCCGATGCCGCGCCGGCGCAGGTGTTCGAGCTGCCGAAAGGCTGCAAGTTCCGCACTTACTGGCAAGGCAACGACGCCGGCAGCGCGATGTTCGTACCTGCCGGCGGTAACCTCACCTGCCAAAGCGACGGCTGGCTGAGCGGCAGCGATAAAGTCCAGCTGCAGAGCAATGGCAAAAGCAGCTCGCCGACCATCAGCTTCCTGCAGGGCTACCCGCTGATGAATATTGACGTGGCCGGCCAGACGCTGACCGTGGTCAGCGCCAACCGCCAGCGCATGGTGCTGGCCAATCCGCAGGTGGCCGGCAGCTATCTGGTGCTGCCGTTTGACGCCGCTCAGCACGCCTGGTTCTTCAGCGGCACGCTGATTGCCGAGTTCCCCCGCCAGCAGGCCGCCGATGCCGATCGGGTGAAACAGCGCGTCGCCAAAGTGCGTGAAACCTGGCTGCCGCTGCTCAGCGCCTATCGCGAGCCGCTCAGCGTACGGCTGGTGGATCAGCTGGCCGCCGACCGGGTTGACCCGGCCAGCGGCAGTTATCTGACCGTCCAGAACGCCGCCCACTGATTAAGAGGTATTTTGTTGTGAAATCATTAACCGACGTATTGCAAGGCGGCTCCGTCAGCGCAGCCACCCAGGCGGTGGAAGCCGATATCAAAGCGCGCCCGGCCGACGCCGATCTGCGCGCCGCGCTGGTGCAGCTGCTGTGCCTGAGCGGCAACTGGCAGCGCGCCAAAGCGCAGCTGAAATCCTGGCAGGCGCTGAAACCGATGGCGCAGCCGACCACCCTGCTGCTGTTGCAGTCGGTCGAGGCCGAACTGCAGCGCCAGGCGGTGTTTGCCGGCCAGGCCGCACCGGCGCTGCTGAAGCAGGATCAGCCTTGGATCGGACAGATGGTCAAGGCCCTGCAGCTGGACGTCGCCGGCGACGCCGCACAGGCGCAGGCGCTGCGCGACCAGGCGCTGGAAGACGCGCCGGCCAGCGGCGGCAGCCTGCTGCTGGCGGACGGCGATGATGAAAAAACCGTCGCCTTCGACTGGCTGACCGACGGCGACGGCCGCCTCGGCCCGGTGTGTGAATTGGCGCTCAACGGCGTGTACTACTGGCTGCCGTTCTCCGCCATCGCCGAAATCCAGTTCCAGGCGCCGCAAAGCGCCATCGATCTGGTCTGGAGCCACGCGCTGGTGCGCCTGACCGACGGCCGCGAGCAGGTATGTCAGCTGCCGGCGCGCTATCCGCTGGCGGCAGACAGCGACGACGCCCTGCTGCTCGGCAAGCGCACCGAATGGCAGCCGCTCGGCGACAGCCCGCACTATCTCGGTTACGGCCTGAAAACCTGGCTGAGCGACAGCGACGAGTTTCCGCTGCACAGCCTGCGCCAGTTGAGCTTCGATCAGGACGCCTGAGATGAACGACAAGCACCTATGGGGCGCTCATAACGGCGACGATCTGCGCCGGCAGGGCTATCGCCAGCGGCAGGACAGCGAGCGCCTGACGTCACGCGACAAGATGCAGCCGGTGCTGCTCGACCTGCTGACCGATGATGAACCGCATAAAAAACAGGAAGCGCAGATCCGCAATCTGGTGTCGCACAGCGAACTGCGGCGGCGCGTGCTGCGCGATTTGCAGTGGCTGTTTAACTGCGTCAACAGCGAATCCAATCTCGACCTCGGCGATTTTCCTCAGGTGCGCCGCTCCACGGTGAATTACGGCGTCGCCTCGCTGGCGGGCAAACGAATGTCGGACATTGAATGGCAGGATATCCAGCGCGCGCTGACCGAATCGATCCTGAATTTCGAGCCGCGCATTCTGCCTGAAGGCCTGCAGGTGCGCTGCATCTCCGACACCGGCTCACTGGAGCTGCACAACGTGTTATCGATTGAAATCAAGGGCCGCCTGTGGTGCGTGCCCTATCCGCTGGAGTTTCTGTTCAGAACCGACGTCGACCTGGAAAACGGTCACTTCGATCTGAAAGACATAGGGTAAGGCGATGGACAGTAAACTGTTAGAGTATTACAACCGCGAACTGGCCTATCTGCGCGAGATGGGCGCGGAGTTCGCCGAACAGTACCCGAAGGTCGCCGGGCGTCTCGGCATGCGCGGCATCGACGTGGCGGATCCTTATATCGAGCGTCTGATGGAGGGCTTCGCCTTCCTGACCTCGCGCGTACAGCTGAAAATGGACGCGGAATTCCCGCGTTTCTCGCAGCGGCTGCTGGAAATTATCTATCCGAACTATCTGTCGCCGACGCCGTCGATGGCGATTGCCGAACTGCAGCCAGACAGCAGCAAAGGCGACATCAGCAACGGTTTTACCGTACCGCGCGGCACCATGATGGACAGCCAGACGCTGAAAAAGAACGGCATCACCTGTAGCTATACCACCGCCCACGACGTCACGCTGCAGCCGGTGCGGCTGGCCAGCGTGGAACTGGGCGGCATTCCGGCCGATATTCCGTTTTCCTCCCTCGGGTTGCAAAACCGCGGCTGCGTCAGCGCGCTGCGCATCCGGCTGGAGTGCTATGACACCGTCACGCTGAACAGTCTGGATCTCGACAACCTGATGTTCTACCTCTCCGGGCCGGATATGCAGGCGCAGCAACTGCTGGAGCTGCTGATGCAGCACAGCGTCGGCATGCTGTGCCAGACGGTGGAAGCGCAGCCGCAGCGGCGCGTGCTGGCGGATGACGCGCTGCGTCAGGAAGGCTTCGCTCCGGAACAGGCGCTGCTGCCGAACGACCTGCGCAACTTCGACGGCTACCGTCTGCTGCAGGAATACTTCGCCTTCCCGGCGCGCTTCCAGTTCTTCAGCATCAGCGGGCTGCAGCCGCTGCTGCGCAGCGTGCGTGAAGGCAAGAAAACGCTGCGCCAGTTTGAGATCGTGGTACTGCTGGACCGCCACGACGCCGCGCTGGAGCGGGTGATTGACGTCAGCCATCTGGCGCTGCACTGCACGCCGGTGATTAACCTGTTCCCAAAGGTGGCCGAACGCATCACCCTCAACGAAAAAAATCACGAATACCATCTGGTGGTCGATAATATCCGTCCGCTGGATTATGAAGTGTTCTCGGTGCAAAGGCTGGGCGGCAGCGCCAGCGAGAAACGCTATGAGCAGGAGTTCCGGCCGTTTTACAGCACGCTGAGCGAAGACGACGGCAACTACGGCGCCTACTTCTCGCTGCGGCGCGAACAGCGCACCCTTTCCTCTCACGCCCGGCGCTACGGCACCCGCACCGGCTATGTCGGTTCCGAAGTGTTCGTCTCGCTGGTGGATGAGCGCCAGTCGCCCTGGCACAGCGATCTCAAATACCTGACGGCCGACGTGCTGTGCACCAGCCGCGATCTGCCGTTGATGCTGATGCAGCAGGACCAGGGCAACTTCGTGATGCCGGACTCTATCCCAATCAAGCGGGTATTTCTGCGCAAAGGGCCGACGCCGCCGCGGCCGGCGCTGGCGGAAGGCATGATCACCTGGCGGCTGATCAGCCAGCTGCAGCTTAACTACCTGAGCCTGATGGACGGCGATCCAGAACAGGGCGCCGCCAGCCTGCGTCAGCTGCTCGGCCTGTACGGCAACCTGAGCGAGCCGGCAATCGCCAAACAGATTCAGGGCGTGCGCAGCTGCAACCTGCGGCCAGTGTACCGCCGGGTGCCGGAGCCGGGGCCGATCGTGTTCGCCCGCGGCATCGCCATCGACCTGACCGTTGACGATCAGGCGTTCTCCGGCAACAGCCCTTATCTGCTCGGCAGCGTGCTGGAACGGCTGTTCTCACGGCTGGTGGCGATGAACACCTTTACCGAAATGACGCTGTCCAGTCAGCAGCGCGGTGAAATCGCCCATTGGCAGGCGCGCATGGGCAAAAGGACGCTGATATGAGTGAAAGCGTAACCGAACTGCCGGCCGGCGACGCGCCGCAGATCAACGCGCTGCACCGCCTGCCGGACGACTTCTGGCTGCGGCTGCGCGCCGCGCCTTACCGTTACGATCTGTTCCAGCTGCTGCGCCGGCTGGACGCTCAGGGCGGCCAGGCTTATCTGCTGGGGCGCGCCCCGCTGCCGCGCCATGAAATGCTGCGTCTGGGGCAGGAGCCGTCGCTCTCTTTTGCACCGTCGACGCTGGCCAAGGTCACGCCGCGCAGCGGCAGCCCGCTGCATGATGTGTCGATCCTCAGTTTCGGCCTGTTCGGCCCCAACGGCCCGCTGCCGCTGCACCTGACCGAATACGCGCGCGAACGGATTTACCACCATCAGGACACCACCCTGACGGCCTTCGCCGACCTGTTTCATCACCGCCTGACGCTGCTGTTTTACCGCGCCTGGGCCGATGCGCAGCCGACGGTGTCGCTCGACCGGCCCGACAACGGCAGCTTTAATGACTACCTGTCGAGCCTGATCGGCAACGGCCAGCCGGCGCAGCGCCAGCGCGACAGCATCAACGCGCACGCCAAGCATTTTATGGCCGGTCATCTGATTCGCCACAGCCGCGACCCGGAAGGCCTGAGCAAAATTTTACGCGGCTATTTCCAGGTGCCGGTGCGCATCGTGGAGAACGTGCCGCACTGGCTGCGCGTCGACCCGCGTGAACAGGCGCGGCTTAAGGCCGGGCGCGGCGCACCGCGGCTGGGCGAGTCGGCGTTTCTCGGCGTGGCGGTGCGCGACGTGCAGCACAAGTTCCGCATCGAGCTAGGCCCGATGTCGCAGCAGGAATACGACCGTTTCCTGCCCGGCGCCGAACTATGCGAACAGCTGCGCGACTGGGTGCGCCAGTATCTGGGCATCGAATTTGTCTGGGAAGTCCGGCTGATTCTGGCAAAAGAACAGCTGATCGGCACCCAGCTCGGCGGCGCTCAGCGGCTGGGGCTCAGCAGCTGGATGGCCGCCGAACGGCGTCAGCACGACGCCGGCGATCTGACTTTCAGCCCGGAACCGCTGGAAGATATTTAGCAGGGCGCGCACTGCCGCGTCCGTCAATTACATCGATATGTTTAAAACGCAGGCAGGACTTGCCCTGCCCCTACGAGGAAAACCATGTCAGAAATCAGCCGCTCGGTACTCTTTGGCAAACTGGATAGCCTGCTTTTCACCTCCCTGGAAAGCGCCACGGCTTTTTGTAAGCTGCGTGGCAACCCTTATGTTGAACTGGCGCACTGGCTGCATCAGCTGATGCAGGCGCAGGATGGCGATCTGCAGCAGATTATCCGCCACTTCGCCCTCGACGAAGACCAACTGACGCGCGATATCGTCGACGCTCTGGATCGCCTGCCGCGCGGCGCCAGCGCCATCTCCGATCTGTCCGAACATATCGACAGCGCGGTCGAGCGCGCCTGGGTCTACGGCTCGCTGAAGTTCGGCGCGCACGCCATCCGTGGCGGCCATTTACTGCTGGGGATCCTGAAAACCTACAGCCTGCGCCATCTGCTGAAAGCCATTTCCGGCCAGTTCGAACGCATCAACGCCGATCTGCTGATGGACCAGTTTGCCGCTATTGTCGGCAATTCGTCGGAAAACGCTCAGGCGCAAAGCGCCGCCGGCGAACCGGCTGCCGTGTCCGTACCGGGCCAGTCCGGCGGCAGCGTGCTGGCGCAATATGCGCAGGATATGACGGCGCGCGCACGCAACGGCGAAATCGATCCGGTCAGCGGCCGTGACGAAGAGATCCGCCAGATCGTCGATATCCTGATGCGCCGCCGGCAGAACAACCCGCTGCTGACCGGCGAGGCCGGCGTCGGTAAAACCGCCGTGGTGGAAGGCCTGGCGCTGCGCATCGTCGCCGGCGACGTACCGCCGCAGCTGCGCGACGTGCAGCTGTACCTGCTGGATATCGGCATGCTGCAGGCCGGCGCCGGCATGAAGGGCGAGTTCGAAAAACGCCTGCAGACGGTGATTGACGAAGTCCAGTCCAGCCCGACGCCGATTATTCTGTTTATCGATGAAATTCATACGCTGGTCGGCGCCGGCGGCGCGCAGGGCACCGGCGACGCCGCCAACCTGCTGAAGCCGGCGCTGGCGCGCGGTCAGCTGCGCACCATCGGCGCGACCACCTGGGCGGAATACAAAAAATACATCGAGAAGGACCCGGCGCTGACCCGCCGCTTCCAGGTGGTGCAGGTGCACGAGCCAGACGAAGAGAAAGCGCTGCTGATGCTGCGCAGCACCGTCAGCCCGCTGGAACAGCACCACCGCGTGCTGCTGCTCGACGAAGCGGTCGACGCCGCGGTGCGTCTCTCCCACCGCTATATCCCGGCGCGTCAGCTGCCGGATAAGGCCGTGGCGCTGCTGGATACCGCCTGCGCCCGCGTCGCGGTCAGCCAGCACGCCGAGCCGGCTCAGGTGGAAGATTGCCGCCACCGCATCGACGCGCTGCAGATTGAACTGGATATCGCCCGCCGCGAAACCAAGGTCGGCATCGGCGATCCGCAGCGCCCGGCGGCGATCGAAGCGCAGCTGAGCGAGCTGCAGCAGCAGCTGACGCAACTGACCGAGCGCTGGCAGGAAGAACTGGGGCTGATTGCGCAAATCATCGATCTGCGCGCCCGACTGCATCAGCAGGAAGCGGAACCGGACGACGACGCCACAACCGACAGCGACGCGGAAACGCCGGCGGAAACCGCCGAGGCGGCTGAAGCCGCAGAACCGGCGCCGTCGGCAGATGAACTGCGCGCCCAACTGGCCGTGCTGCAACAGCAGCTGGCTACGCTGCAGGGCGAAGCGCCGCTGATCTTCGCCGCGGTGGACGCCAATATCGTCGCCGCCGTGGTCGCCGACTGGACCGGCATCCCGCTGGGCCGCATGGTGAAAAACGAAATCGAAGCGGTGCTGCAGCTGTCCGACACCCTGAACGAGCGGGTCATCGGTCAGCGCCACGCGCTGGACCTGATCGCCCGCCGCGTACGCACCTCGCGCGCCCGGCTGGACGACCCGAACAAACCGGTCGGCGTCTTCCTGCTGGCCGGCCCGTCCGGCGTCGGCAAGACCGAAACCGCGCTGGCGCTGGCGGAAACGCTGTACGGCGGCGAGCAGAACGTTATCACCATCAATATGAGCGAGTTCCAGGAATCGCACACCGTATCGACGCTGAAAGGCGCGCCTCCGGGCTACGTCGGCTACGGCGAAGGCGGCGTGCTGACCGAAGCGGTGCGCCGCCGTCCTTACAGCGTGGTGCTGCTGGACGAAATTGAAAAAGCGCACCCGGACGTGCACGAAATCTTCTTCCAGGTGTTCGATAAAGGCTGGATGGAGGACGGCGAGGGCCGCCATATCGATTTCCGCAACACCATTATTATTCTGACCTCCAACGTCGGCACCGACTTAATCGCCGGCCTGTGCAGCGACCCTGACCTGATGCCGGAGCCGGAAGCGCTGAGCGGCGCACTGCGTCAGCCGCTACTGGAGGTGTTCCCGGCGGCGCTGCTCGGTCGCCTGCTGGTGGTGCCTTACTACCCGCTGACCGACGCCACGCTGGGCAACATCGTGCGTCTGCAACTGGGCCGCGTCCAACGCCGGATGGCGGAAAACCACGACATTACCACCACCTTCGACGACGCGGTGATCGAACAGATCGTCAGCCGCTGCACCGAGGTGGAATCCGGCGGGCGTATGGTCGACGCCATTCTGACCAATACCCTGCTGCCGCAGATCAGCCATACCCTGCTGTCGGCCAGCGCCAACGACCAGCGCTACCGTCAGCTGCATATCGCGCTGCAAAACAACGAGTTTATTTGTCAATTTCAGGCTTAACGCCCCGGCCGCCGCGGCGGCCAGTTGATCACAGAGAGTAGTCACTATGTCCGGAAACGGGATCAAAAAACCGAACTCAAACAGCCTGCCGATCGGCTATCGGTTCAACGAGTTTGAGATCAAGGAAGTGATCGGCGAAGGCGGCTTCGGCATCGTCTATCGCGCCTACGACCACCAGCTTGAACGCACCATCGCCATTAAAGAGTACATGCCGACCCAGTTGGCCCAACGCAATGACGATCTGACCCTCAGCCTGCGTGGCGAACGTTTCAGCAAAACCTTTCAGGCCGGCCTGAACAGCTTTATTCAGGAGGCGCGCCTGCTGGCCCGTTTCTCCCACCCGGGACTGCTGCACGTACTGCGCTTCTGGGAAGAGAACGGCACCGCCTATATGGGCACCCAGTTCTACAGCGGCACCACGCTGAAAAACTTCCGCCTGCAGCAGCCGGCGATGATTGACGAGGCGTGGATCCGCCGGCTGCTGCCGCCGCTGTTCAGCGCGATCGACACCATCCATCAGGAAGGCTACCTGCACCGCGATATCTCGCTGGATAATATCCAAATCCAGGAGAATCAGCTGCCGGTGCTGCTGGACTTCGGCTCGGCCCGTAAAGAGATCGGCAACCTGTCCGACGAAACGGAAATCATGCTGAAGCCGGGCTACGCGCCCATCGAGCAATACACCGAAAACAGCGACGGCGAGCAGGGGCCGTGGACGGATATCTATGCGCTCGGCGCGGTGCTGCATACCCTGATCGTCGGCAACCCGCCGCCGGTCAGCGTGGTGCGCAGCATTGAAGACAGCTACCAGCCGCTGAGCGAGCGCCGCCCCGAAGGCTACTCGCCGGAGCTGCTGCGCGTAATCGACCAGACGCTGGCACTGAAACCGGAAGAACGGCCGCAAACCATCGATGAAATGGCCGAGCTGCTGCACCTGCCGGTGGCCGACGAAGCAGAAATCATCAGCACGCCGGCCGCCGCGCCGGAACCCCCGCTGCCGGCCAGCACTCCGGCGACCGGCACTGCCGCCGCCGGCAGCATAACCGTCGGCGGTATGACGTTCTCCCGGCCGATGATGATCGGGGCAGGCGTTGCCGCGCTGCTGGTGATTGGCATCATCTCCTGGCTCAGCAGCTCTCCGGACGACGCCGCGCCGACCGCAGCGGCGGAAAACGGCGCGCCGGCCGACAAGACGCTGTCACCGCAGCAAAGTGCGCCGCAGCTGGACAGCGCTGCGCAGGAAGCCGCACCGCCGCCTGCGCCGGTGGCGATGGTCTATTTCAAACTGCGCCCGGGTGAAAAAGTGACGCTGGACGGCAAAGTCCAGTCGCTGCAGCCAAGCACTAACGGCTTCGCCAGCCTGGATCTGGCGCCGGGCACCTATCAGCTGGAAATCCACCGTAACGACGATAGATTGCGCCGCCAACAGCTGACGATCGAGCATGCCGGCACCTGGCTGGTCGCGCCGACCGACGCCGGTTAATTGTCCCCTATTCCGGCGCCGTCAGACGGCGCCGTTTTACCTCCACGCGATTGACATCACTGCCCCGGTCCAAGGCCACGCCGCCGTAACGAGGAGTGTCATTCACCAAGGATGTTTCTATGTTAGACCGCATCACAGCTTATACACCGCTTGGCCCTGAACAACTGCTGTTTCGTTCTCTGGAAGGCACCGAAGCCCTGTCCACGCCGTTTGATTTCCGCATCGAACTGCTGAGCACCGACGCACGTCTGGACCGCAAGGCGCTGCTCGGCCAGCCGCTGACGCTGGAAATCCCGATCCCCGGCCTGCTGCGCCCGCCCCGCTATCTCAACGGCAAGATCACCGCCATCGCCGTCAGCAGCGAAGAAATCAGCGGCACCCGCTATTCGGTGTACACCCTGCGCGTACAGCCCGACCTGTGGCCGATGCTCAAGGATCGCAACTTCCGCATCTTCCAGGAGCAGACCGTTCCGGACATCGTCAAAGCGCTGCTGGCCGAACAGAACATTCAGCTGGAAGACCAGCTGACCGGCGAGTATCGCCAGTGGGGCTACTGCGTGCAGTACAGTGAATCCACCTTTAACTTCATCAGCCGCCTGATGGAGCTGGAAGGCATTTACTACTACTTCAAGCACGAGCAGGACAAACACACCATGGTGCTGGCCGATAACCCGCACCATCACCAGCCGTTCCCCGGCTATGAGACCATTCCGTACCACGTCACGCCGTCCGGCGGCGTCACCAGTGAAGAAGGCATCAGCCAGTGGACGCTGGCCGATCAGGTGACCCCCGGCATCTACAGCGTGGACGATTACGACTTCCGCAAGCCCAACGCCTGGCTGTTCCAGGCGCGGCAGAACCCGGCCTCGCCGGCCCCCGGCCAGATTGACGTCTACGACTGGCCCGGCCGCTATACCGAGCATCAGCAGGGCGAGTTCTACGCGCGCGTGCGTCAGGAATCCTGGCAGGCCGAGCATCAGCAGGTGACCGGCACCGCTACCGCGCTGGGCATCGCCCCCGGCAACACCTTTACGCTGATCAAAGCGCCTTATATGTCCGATAACGGCGAATACCTGACGCTCTCCGCCCGCTATCACCTGCGCGAAAACAGCTACGCCAGCGGCGATACGCAGGGCAGCCTGCACCGCATCGACTTCACCGTCATCCCGGCCGATGTGCAGTTCCGCCCGGCGCAGAGCGCGTCGTGGCCGAAAACCCACGGCCCGCAGACCGCCCGCGTGGTCGGCCCGCAGGGCGAGTCGATCTGGACCGACAAATACGGCCGCATCAAGGTGAAGTTCCACTGGGACCGGTTGGCCAAAGGCGACGACACCAGCTCCTGCTGGGTGCGCGTCTCCAGCGCCTGGGCCGGCCAGGGCTTCGGCGGCGTGCAGATCCCGCGCGTCAACGACGAGGTGGTGATCGACTTTATCAACGGTGACCCGGACCGGCCAATCGTCATCGGCCGCGTGTACAACGAAGCCAGCATGCCGCCGTGGGCACTGCCGGCCGCCGCCACCCAGATGGGCTTTATGAGCCGCTCCAAAGACGGCACGCCGGACAACGCCAACGCCCTGCGCTTTGAGGACAAGGCCGGCTCCGAGCAGGTGTGGATCCAGGCCGAGCGCGATATGGACACCAACGTCAAGAATGACGAGAGCCACTCCGTCGGCGGCCACCACAACTTTATCGTCACTAAAAACCATGAAAGCCAGGTTAACGGCGAATACCGCCAGTCGACCCAGTACAACCGCAGTGAACTGGTGGGCGGCGACTATGCGATGAAGACGCAGCAGCAGATCATGCTGAGCTCCGGCGAAGGCATCACGCTGGTAAGCGGCGACAGCAAGCTGACGCTTAATCCGAACGGCACCGTCTCGATTCAGTGCACCCAGTTTGAAATCAACGCCAGCGCGCAGGGCGAAATCAACACCGGCGGCACGCTGGATCTCAACATCAAAAAACCGGCCAAAGGTAAAACGCCGACGCCAACCCCGGCGGAGATCACGCAGGAAGTCGCCAAGGTGTTCAACAGCTCTTCGGAGGGCAACGCATGACGCAGCAGACCCGTTACGCCCTGTCCGAAGGCACCCTGACGCTGCCGGAAGCGGCGCAGGATACCAGCGTCACCATCCTCAAACTGCCGCAGGCGCGCGCCACGCTGGTGGTCACCCGCGCCTATGACGTCAAACCGGGACAGGAAGAAGCCTACCTGCAGCAGCAGCTGGCCAAGGTGAAGCGCGATATGAAAAAATTCAGCGCCCGCGCCGTGGAGGACAGCAGCTTCGGCCCGCTGCCGGCACGGGCGGTCAGCGTGCGTTTTGAAAACCAGGGCATCGCCATCGAGCAGCAACTGCTGGTCGTACGCCTGGAAAGCCACCTGATGGTGCTGACCTTCAGCACCAGCGCCGCCTTCGCCGCCGAGGCGCAGGCCACCTGGGAACAGATCCGCCAGGGATTTATTCCGGCCGGCAACGCAGCGGAGGCGTAAGCGATGTCTGATTTAACCGCCGCGAGTCTCGGCGACCCGCTGGTGCACAGCTCGCTGCTGGCCGACTTTGTCAGCGGCCTGGTTGAGGGCGCCATCTATGCCGGCATCTACGCCGGCGCCACCGCGCTGATCTCCTCCGGGCTCGGCGCACCGGTCGGTTTCGCCCTAGTCGCCGGCGCCATGGTGTCCGGCATTCCGGAGAAAATCGGCACCGCCGCCGGCGCGCTGGTGGATACGCTGATCGGCACCGGCCCGCCCGACGCCTTTATCACCAGCGGCTCCGACAACGTCCATATGAACGGCAAACCGGCGGCCCGCGCCGCCGGCACCGTCGACCACGATTTTCTCAACAGTCCCGACGTTGGCGCTGAAGAAGGCCCGGGCCTGATCGACAGCGCCCTGGCGGTGGCCGGCGGCATCATCTCCAGCGTGATGCATCCCGGCCCGCTGATCGACAAGATCGCCAGCATCGACGGTGAATCGGTGAAAAACTGGCTCGGCGACGTCTGGGACGACATCACCCAGCCCACCGTTGAGAGCGCCAGCCCGTACGCCACCCCGGCCAACAAAGACACCGTCGCCTGCACCAAGGGCCATATGGCGGAGAACGTCAACTTCCTGGCCGAAGGCTCGAAGAAGGTGCTGATCAACGGCCACCCAGCCGCACGCAACGGCGACCGCAGCACCTGCGAAGCCAAGATCGAGGTGGCGGACAACCCGCGCGTACGCATTGGCGGCGACGGCATCGTGGTGCGCGATATCCGCAGCGGTAAAAACGCGCTGGCCTACTTTGCCGGCGGCCTGATTGGCGGCCTGGGCAAGCAGGGCCTGGCGCTCGGTCAGTCGCTGTTCCGCCGCGTAATGCCCCGTCTGGCGCTGAAGGATGCCGGCTGCGCTCTGGCCGCCGTGGCCGCCGCCGATCTGGCGGGCAACGCCGCCGGCGCTGCCGTGGGTACAACGCTGGTGGCCGCCACCCAGACCGGCCACCCGGTGCATATCCCCACCGGCGCCAAAATCCTCGCCGGCGAGGAGGAGCTTGACTTCACCCTCCCCGACCGCATCCCGCTTTACTGGCAGCGCCTGTACAACAGCCGCAACCGCGCCGCCGGCATGCTCGGCGTCGGCTGGATGCTGCCGTTCGAAACCCGCCTGCTGCGCATGCTGGACGACAACGGCCAGCCGCAGTTTATCCTGCGCGACGCCTCCGGCCGCGAGACCGGCCTCGGCAACGTCACCCCCGGCGACGTCATTCGCTTTACCGAGGACGGCTTTACCCTCTACTGCTCGCTGCAGGGCGTGATGCTGCTGCAGACCGCCGAGGGCGAACACCAGCTGTACGAGCCGGATCCTGCCCGCGTCGGCGAATGGCGCATCGCGCGCATTTATGACCGCCACGAGAACTGCCACCACTTCGCCTGGAACAGCGCCGGCCAGTTGGTCACCATCTCCAGCGACAACCAGGCGCTGGACGTCGAGCTCAGCTACGACGCGCGCAACGGCCGTCTGCTTGCGGTGCATCAGCACGTCGGACAGGAAAAACGCCTGCTGGTGCAGTATGACTACAACCCGCAGGGGCAGCTGATTGCGGTGCGCGACGCCGACGCCATCGTCACCCGCCGTTACGGCTGGGACGACGCCAGCGGCCTGCTGGCCTGGCACAGCTACGCCACCGATCTGCGCGTCAGCTACCGCTGGCAGCGCGCGGCGGACGGCGACCACTGGCGCGTCAGCGAGTATCAGGTGCTGGACGCGCAGCTGCAGTGTCTGGAGCACTGGCTGCTGGAGGCGGACGAAGCCGCACGCCGCGCCAGCGTCACCTGCCTGTCCGGCGGCACCACCGAACACCGCTGGGACAGCCTGCTGCGCATTACCGACTATACCGACAGCTACGGCGCCCGCTGGCGCTTCCGCTGGGCCGCCCTGCGCGAGAACCTCAGCGCCGTCATCACCCCCGACGACCAGCGCTGGGAGCTGGGCTATGACGAGCGCGGCAACCTGATACTGGTGCGCGACCCGCTCGGCAACACCACCCATACCACCTGGCACCCCGCCTGGGCGCTGCCGTTAAAAGAGGTGCTGCCCGACGGCGCCTGCTGGCAATATCGCTACAACCCGTTCGGCGACGTGGTGGAGATGACCGACCCGCTCGGCAACGTCAGCCGCTTTACCTGGAACGACCAGGGCGACCTGCTGACCCGCACCGACCCGCTCGGCAATACCCAGCAGTTCTGGTGGAACGCCCTCGGCCAGCTGACCCGCGACGAAGACTGCTCCGGCCACCAGAGCCGCCGCGAATATGACGACGCCGGCAATCTGCTCCGCACCTGCGATGCCGAAGGCAACGCCACCCGCTACCGCTGGAGCGCCGCCGGACGTCTGCAGGCGCTGGTGCGTCCCGACGGCCGGGAAACCCGCTACGACTACGACCACGCCGGTCTGCCCTGCCGCGAGAACATCGACGCCTTCTCCGAACGCCGCGTCGAGCGCAACGTGCGCGGCCAGATAACCTGCGCCGTCGACCCGGCCGGCATCGAGACACGCTATCAGTACGACCGCTTCGGCCGTCTTACCGCGCTGGTCAACCCCAACAACGAGCGCTGGCAGTTTGACTACGACGCCGGCCACCGCCTGCTGGCCCAGAGCGACTTTGCCGGCCGCCGCAGGCAGTACCGTTACAACCCGCTGGGACAGGTCAGCGCCATAACCGAGTACCCGCTGGCGCAGGACGGCGACGCGGCGCAGCCGCTCCACACCCGTCTGAGCTATGACGCGCTGGGCCGCCTGACCGCCAAAGAGACCGCCGACAGCCGCACCGAATACCGCTACCAGGCGCGCACGCTGGAGGTACGGCGTACCCCGCTGGCGCTGTGGCAGCAGGCGCAGGCGTGCGGCGAGCAGCCCGACTGGCCGGAGACGCTGCGCTTTAGCCGCGACGCCGCCGGCAACCTGTGCGCCGAAGAGAACCACAGCGGACTCTGGCAGCACAGCCATGACCCGCTCGGCAACCTGAGCGCCACCCACATGCCCGACGGCAGCACCCTCTCCCAGCTGCGCTACGGCAGTGGCCACCTACTGCAGACCGCACTGCAGACCGCCGGCCAGCGGCTCGATATCGCCGGCTGGCAGCGCGACAAGCTGCACCGGGAAGTGACCTGCACCCTCGGCGAAGTCACCCAGGAGACCCGTTACGACAGCGTCGGACGCATCACCCTGCGCCGCGCCAGCAGCGAACGCAGCCACCCGCTGGTGTTCGAACGCCGCTACCAGTGGGACCGTCAGGACCTGGTGGTGCAGCAGAAGCTGATTGAGAACGACAACCTCACCGACGGGCCGCAGTTCCAGCAGCGCCGCTTCGGCTATGACGCCCGTGGGCAGCTGACCCACAGTATCCTGCCGCAGCGCGAGGAACGTTTTTACTACGACCCCGCCGGCAACCGCAGCGACGGCCCGGCCGTCACCGTCTGGCGCAACCTGCTCCAGCGCCTGAACGGCCACCGCTGGGGCTATGACGGCTTCGGCCGGCTCAGCTGGCGCCGCGACGGCAACACCGGCGTCGAGCAGCGTTTTCAGTACGACGCCGAGCACCGCCTGACCGCCGTCACCTTCGACGGCGACAGCCGCTACCAGCGCGCCGAATACCGTTACGACGCGCTGGGGCGCCGTACCCGGAAAACCCTCTACCCGCACCACGGCGAGCCGCAGACCACCCTGTTCCACTGGAACGGCCTGCAGATGGTCGGCGAGCACAGTCCCGACCAGCCGCAGCGCAGCATCCAGTATCTGTACAAGGAAGACAGCTACGAGCCGCTGGCCCGCGTCGACCGCCACGGCGACAGCAGCGAGGTGTACTGGTACCACAGCGAACTCAACGGCCTGCCGGAGCGCATGACCGACGCGCAGGGTAAAGTCGTCTGGCACGGCCGTTTCTCCGCCTGGGGCGCCACCGACGCCGAGAGCGGCACCCTCGCCACGGCGCAAAACCTGCGCTATCAGGGCCAGTACCTGGACAGGGAAACCGGGCTTCACTACAATCTGTTCCGCTACTACGATCCGAACTGCGGTAGATTTACCCAGTCAGATCCGATTGGGTTGGCAGGCGGGGTGAATACCTACGCGTATACCCCGGATCCGATTAGCTGGGTGGATCCGTTGGGGTTGAGTGGATGTTCAACCACCCTTGGCAAAAATATGATGGCAAAGATGGGATTACCCCGATCTACGTCATGGAAAGGATATCAAGCGCACCACATTATTCCTAAGGAACTGGCTAATCACCCCGCATTAAAAAAAATAGGCTATTATATTGATGATGCTAAAAACGGTATATTCTTGAGAAAAAAAGATGAGGCGACAAGTGCAATGGCAAGGCACCAAGGGAATCATAGTGGTTACACTAAATCTGTAGAAGGCGCTCTTGATAAAATCGATTTAAATCAGTCAAAAGATATTATTAGTCAACAAGTGGCCGAGATCCAAAATATAGCTAGAAAAGGACTACAAAATGGATACCCTATACGTCCTCTCGATATGGATGTTTCCGGTGGCAGCCTTGGCAACGCAAAGGTGAATTTATTATGGGTGAAAATATTTAATACTGGAGGTTGGTGATGGGGAATTATTTTGTGGAAGAACCATTGGAGTTATTATTTTCCAATGAAATTTTCAGTGGGATATCAGAGAGAATAAATGCACCTTATATTTTAGTCAGTAATTTAAACGACGCCTTTAGAATAGCATTTGACCAAAACCCTCCTGCAGGATTTAAAATATGGAAAGATGTGGTAGAAAACCACAGGAAAGAAATGAGAAATGACAGTAAGTTTTCTGAAGCAGACGAGTTCGTGTCAAAGTTCTTAGAAGAACATCATGACAAACATAAAAAAAACACATTAACCTATAGGAAAATGAAAATAAAAAAAACAAACACAGCATATGATGACTTTATATTCTCAGATGCTCGAGAAGATGCTATTTTTGCTTTAGGTACGGTATCAATCAGCAGATATTTAGGAGAAAAAAGCGAATTAATGGACTGGATCTTTGAAATATATAAAAAGGGCGGATGGGTTTGCGGCATGAAAAATAAAAAATTAGCAGTATTTAATCCTGACATACTAAAATAGGAGGGTGATATCATTAATTTTTATAACGCTCCTATATTACTATTAAATAGCATAAGTAATAAAATGCGGGGGCGCTATTTTTATAACAACGGTGGGAGTTTTACACCCTCTCTTATATTAATCAACCACACCTATTTTACCTAAAGTTAGTACATCACCAATAGCGAATAAAATTCAAGTTAAAATAGAGTTAGCTCTTCTTCTCGAATGGAAGATCACAAGGCAATTTGAAGCAATAATTAAAGTCACCAAAGGTATTATCCTTCAAATAGGAAAGCTTGAAAAACAAACAATGATATCAGGCGAAGTTCTTAAAGGCGGTGCTGACCAGATACTATTGCCACAAAATTATCCGATGAGTTGGATAAGTGATAAGAGAATATTGTAATGATTGAAGTAAAGTCTTATATAAAGTCAAAAGAAGATTACATAAACATATTAGAATTCAGTGGTGAAATAAAAGACTGCAACTATATCGAAGGCGCTTTGGAATTAACCATAAACAATGTTAATTTGATCAACCTTGAAATGTGGGATTACATTGATCAGTTATGGGCTTATTTGTCAGAAGGATTGGATGCCATATCTAAAAACAATGAGTTCAATACTTATTTTCCAGACCAACCGATAGAGGTTAAATTAAAACCCATAAATGACAATGTACTTATCAGTGTAAAATGCAACTCAAAAGTAACAACATTGACCAACAAGAATGAGTTTGTATCTGCAATGTCAAAACATGCTTTGGATTTTTTTGAAAGATTATCCACAATAAAAGGCATTGAGAAAGATCATTATAAATATGAGATTGAAAACTTAAGAAAAATCCACAATAAATAACAATCAAAAATATAGTAACCCATCGATAAAATACTCATCACTCAATGCCTCACGTAGTGAAAGCAATGAATTTACATAGTTCATTACTGCGTCCAACTACACTTTTAGCACAACGCCGAGATCATTCGGCGTTTACCCACATGATAATTCCATAGCGTACAAAAATTAATATATTTAAAAATATCATCTCCAAAAAATAAAATGATAATCGATGATTTAATAAATAAACTATCGTCAACAAAAAAGCATGAGGTTATGTGGCTTGGTGCTGAATATAAAGAGAAAACATCTAGATTATAACACTATTCATCCCTAAATTCACCTGAGGATTTTAAATTTTTCTTAGAAAAAACAGGAGGGGTGGCGTTATAGAACAAGAGATGTCTGACATTGAAGATAATGATCCATTGGCGGATTTAGGAGGGATAGTATATTATGATGCAATATATTGCCAGGATCAATATCAACTCCCTTCGCATTTAGCTTCAATCTACTTCAAAGATGATGAAGTTTGTTGCCCCCCCCAAATAGCCTTGATGAAATAGCATGCTACGATTTATATTCAATGAAAAAAAATAAAAATTGCATGATTCATTCAAATCATTCCTTCAATGAATATGTAAATCTGCGATGTTAGTAAAACGTACTTACGAAAAAAATCGTATAGTATAAGTTTTTGAAAAACACTAAATATATCATTATTATTCTGGTTTTTATAATTCCCCGCCCCAAAAATATAGTTCCCCCTACAGACTCAACACCGTGACCGCGTAGCCATAGAGGTATTTAACCCTCAAACTGTACAGTGGATATAAAAAGGTCTTTAATTCCCCATAAACCTTGGAGTCGACAAAAAGTACCAACAGAAATTAAAGGTGCACATAATAATGTAATTAGCAATGATAGTGGATTGGTGTAAATATCACCAAACGGTGTGAAAATTGATGCTTATTTAGGCCGTATTGGAAATATAAACACAGCACTTCCAGTTCTCTAACGAGTGAAGATGAAAATGAAATGTTTTATTGATGAACGTGGTCATTGCCGTGTTAAAACAGAAAAATAACACCACCTCATATCTTCATTTTTAGAAGGAGGTATTCAAAGTAGTTTATATGGTGTCAACGAGTATATTTCTGCATGTGAATCCGTCAATAATGGTTATATTCCTGAGTGGAAAGGAACAGGCAATGCTCATACTATTACCATCAAACAGGATGGCATCGAAATTTTTAACGAGTACACAGAAGAGAGCTTAACGATTCTAACAATAGAAAAGTTCAAAGGCTATCTTGAAAAGTGGAAAGAATTAATTCTGAGTAAAGAGTGATCTTTATATAAAGGAAAACGGCAGCCCCCTCTCCCTGTTGGCCAGCGGCACGATATCGCCGGCTGGCAGTGCTGCAAGCTGCACCGGTAAGTCACCTGCGCCGCGCCAGCAGCGAACGCAGCCACCCGCTGGTGTTCGAACGCCGCTACCAGTGGGACCGTCAGGACCTGGTGGTGCAGCAGAAGCTGATTGAGAACGACAACCTCACCGACGGGCCGCAGTTCCAGCAGCGCCGCTTCGGCTATGACGCCCGCGGGCAGCTGACCCACAGTATCCTGCCGCAGCGCGAGGAGCGTTTTTACTACGACCCCGCCGGCAACCGCAGCGACGGCCCGGCCGTCACCGTCTGGCGCAACCTGCTCCAGCGCCTGAACGGCCACCGCTGGGGCTATGACGGCTTCGGCCGGCTCAGCTGGCGCCGCGACGGCAACACCGGCGTCGAGCAGCGTTTTCAGTACGACGCCGAACACCGCCTGACCGCCGTCACCTTCGACGGCGACAGCCGCTACCAGCGTGCCGAATACCGTTACGACGCGCTCGGGCGCCGCACCCGGAAAACCCTCTACCCGCACCACGGCGAGCCGCAGACCACCCTGTTCCACTGGAACGGCCTGCAGATGGTGGGCGAGCACAGTCCCGACCAGCCGCAGCGCAGCATCCAGTATCTGTACAAGGAAGACAGCTACGAGCCGCTTGCCCGCGTCGACCACCACGGCGACAGCAGCGAGGTGTACTGGTACCACAGCGAACTCAACGGCCTGCCGGAGCGCATGACCGACGCACAGGGTAAAGTCGTCTGGCACGGCCGTTTCTCCGCCTGGGGCGCCACCGACGCCGAGAGCGGCACCCTCGCCACACAGCAGAACCTGCGCTATCAGGGCCAGTATCTGGACAGGGAAACCGGGCTTCACTACAATCTGTTCCGCTACTACGATCCGAACTGCGGCAGGTTTACCCAGTCAGATCCGATCGGGCTGGCCGGCGGGGAGAATACCTACGCGTATACCCCGGATCCGATTAGCTGGGTGGATCCGTTGGGGTTGGCTAGGTGTGACCCTACCGGATACCATAAACGCAAAGCTCTTCGAACAGATGTCTATAATGCTCAACGCCCTACTGCTGGTCGCCATGCAACAAAACATATTAATGCAAAAGATGCAGATGAAGCTAAAAACCTGAGCGTAGGCAAAGGAATTTTAGATAAAAGATCTGAAGCATCTTACTTCCCGGAATATGCAGGTAAAGTGTCTGGTTTTGAGAAACAAGCCGCATATGGAGCTATTCGGAATGGTCATGCTTTCGATCATGGCGGAACTCGATTCATGTTTTACAAAAACCCTAAAGGACACGTGGGATACAATGAAGGGAAATTAACTGATTGGGTAAGGATTGAAATGACAAATACTCCAGTCCCTACAATTCATAGTTTCCCCGCATCGTTAGAACAAGTAGGAAAATACATTCCAGGAGTTCGTTAATGAAAGAAGAAATATGGAAAAACATTCAACCTTTAAGAGTACCAAGCAGATGGGTAATTGATGTAAATAACTTCTACAACTATGAACCTACTAAAGAAAACATGGATTGGTTCTATGGATCAATTTTGATTAGCGGTCATAATTCTCTTGATGGTCTTTGCTTCGATTCACGATATGAACCAGAAGGAGAACCTAATGGTTTCTTTGTATTGGATTTTTTCATCATAAAAATAAATAAAAAGACAGGAAAGACAGAAGAGGAAAAATTCCTAGGTAGTAAGCAGACAAAAGATAAATCTATGTTCATTAACATGCTTGAAGAGTTTATGTTCACAGGGAAATATTAATAATTGAATAAAAAGCCGGAGAGCTTCTAATGCTCTTCCGGCTTTATGTTTTTTATTCACAGCCTCCGTTTACAACCCCGGAAAACCCTCTACCCGCACCACGGCGAGCCGCAGACCACCCTGTTCCACTGGACGGCCTGCAGATGGTCGGCGAGCACAGTCCCGACCAGCCGCAGCGCAGCATCCAGTATCTGTACAAGGAAGACAGCTACGAGCCGCTGGCCCGCGTCGACCGCCACGGCGACAGCAGCGAGGTTTACTGGTACCACAGCGAACTCAACGGCCTGCCGGAGCGCATGACCGACACTATCAAGGCCAGTACCTCGACAGGGACAAATCAACCAACGGCTGAAGCAAAGGTAAGTACTCCATATGCTAAAGAAAAAATAAATTCACTGTCAAGAACCAACAAAAATAAATAAAAGATAAAGCAGTTGAAATTATAACAACCAATAACATACAATCATATAAAAAACATGAGGTTAAGTGCAATCAACCAGTGACACAGGAAACCAAACTGGGCGCTTACTTATACCCTCAACGAAAAACAAAATGACTCACGAGGATTAATTTGCATATGTCAACCGATAAAAAGGATTTAATTCTATCATTTATCATGAATAAAATAACCGCCACTGAACTGATCAGTTCATATAATGAAAATTACGGAGAGATAAATATATGCAAAGAACTTTACAATGCTCGCAATGAAAAAGATCCAGATGCAGTAGATATTTTTTTATATTTTGGAGACGTTATAGGCTACAGATACACTTGTATAAATTTATTAAACAATCTACTTACAGAAACTTGGCATAAAAAACACGAAGAACTAGTCCGGCTGTTGGCACAATATAAAAGCGAAACAAGCATAAATAGTTTATTTGAAACATCTTTATTAAATCTTGATTACTTGGATTATGATGAAGATCATGTCTTGGCTGATAAATGCATCAGAGCTCTAGCAAAGATAAACACAAAAGAATCCATAGAAAAAATAAAAAAATTAACTCACTCAGATAACGCATCCATTAGAAAAAGTGCAACAAAGCATCTACAGAAGATTAAAATGTAAACGTGATGAAATTTAAATCACGTTGATAATATCTTTGGCTAAAGGGCTACGATACAACCAAACAAGAAAAATGCGGTTGATATCTTCGCTTACGAAGAACACGACATTGTCGCCGATCCGGCAGAACCGTGCTTATACTGAAAAAAGTGGTTAAACTCCTTATAAACAATAAACATCCCATTAAAAACACGGACATCTCCCCCATGACCCCCATCCCCCCACTGAGTAAAGAAGACATCGACGCCGTGCTGGACAGCGCTGCGGGCGTTACGCCGCCGCCGGACGCCCAATGGCGATTTGACGATGTACCTCATGAGCCTCTGCTGCGCCATATTCAGGCCCTGAGCCACAGCCAGTTTCTCTTTGTCTACGACTGGACGAATGAGTTTTCCCGCGGGGGCGATCCGCGTTTCACCTGCCGGCGCACGCTGGCACAGGCCGACCTGACGCTGCTGCGCAAACTAATGACCGCCCATCTCCGTATGGATCGCTTCTGCGAAAATCACCTTGCCAGCCTTATCATCTGCGGATACTGGCAGGCCTGTCTGGATCGCCTGCAAGAATTGCGCCGGGCAATGTAACCCGCCGGCGCCCTGCCCCATCAGTTGCCGATCTCGGTGCGCACATCCAGCAGCTCCGGGAAGAAGGTCAGCTCCAGCGCCCTTTTGAGGAAACTGACGCCGCTGGAACCGCCGGTGCCGCTCTTAAAGCCGATAATCCGCTCTACCGTTTTCATATGGCGGAAGCGCCACAGGTGGAAACTCTCCTCAATATCCACCAGCTTCTCCGCCATTTCATAGGCTTCCCAGTAAGTCTGCGGATTGTCATAAATGATTTTAAACACCGGCAATAAATCGGGGTTGCGCTGGTAAGGCTGCGTCCAGTCCCGCTCCACGCAGGCCTGCGGTACCGGCAGCCCTTTGCGCGCCAGGTACAGCAGAAACTCATCGTACAGGCTCGGCGCGTCCAAAATCGCTTTCAACGCGGCGTATTTCCCCTCGTCGTTGCGGAACACCTCCAGCATCGCCGCATTCTTATTCCCCAGCAAAAACTCAATCGAACGGTACTGATGCGACTGAAAACCGGACGAATTGCCCAGCACATTGCGAAACTCGACGTACTCCGACGGGGTTAAGGTTTCCAGCACCGCCCACTGTTCGAACAGCAGACGCTGGATCTGCTTCACCCGCGCCAGGATCTTGAAGCAGTGGCTGAGTTTATCCTGTTGTACCAGCTGGCGCGCGCCCTGCAGCTCGTGCAGCATCAGCTTCATCCACAGTTCGGAGGTCTGATGCTGCACCACAAACAGCATTTCATCATGGTGCTGCGGGTTGGACAGCGGGTGCTGGCAGTCCAGCAGCTGGTCCAGGCACAGATAGTCGCCGTAGCTCATACGCTTGGAAAAATCGGTAACAACCGTGCTCTCTATTTCCCGTTGATTCATCTGTTCTCTCCGCGCAGTTTCAAATATGAAACAGGGTTCCGATTACTAAACTGAGAGAAAACAATAGCCCATACGTGCAACAACTGCTCAACAATAAACGAGAGTTACCTCGCAGAATGTACGCCAGCTACCGGCGTCCGGTGTTCACTTTTCTTGACGCTTTCGGCTACGCCGCCCGCTCCATACCCGCCGTGGCTCAAACCACCGGCGTTACGCGGGCAGCGCGCTTACAGGGGAAGCATGGTTTCATGCAGATGACGCCATACCACCTGATTATCCGCCCCCAATTCAAACACCACGGTCGAAAAGCGCAGCGTCGCCTCCTGGCCCGGCAGTTGCTGCCGCTCCTGATAGGTCACGGTCGCCCCGGCGGCGCTCTCTGCAATCAGCTGCATGTTGTCAATTTCAATCTCCAGCCCCGGCCGCGCGCCGCACTGGGCGCGGAAAAATGTAGTCAGCGAGGGGAAATCAAGCAGTGCGCCGCCCGGCGTCACCATGGAATAGTCCGGGCTGAAACGCGCCAATAAATCGTCACACACGGCCACCGGGCTGTCGCCATCGCCAAGCCAGCGGCGAATCAGCGTATGGGCATCTAAAACTTCCTGAAAATAACGGTTCATCATTTCTCCTGATTAAGCATAAGAATAACGCTGCGATTGGCGATCCGCAGGCAGAGCAGAACGGGGATGACGGTGCTGACCGCCGCCAGGACAAAACACAGGTGGTAAGCCCGCGCTGGCGGCATACCGGTCATATTGAGTAATACGTTAAGCAATAAGCTGATTAGCGTGACGCCGAAACAGAAGCTGAGCTGGCGGTTAATGTTCCACAGCGCGCTGGCATCCGCCAGTTCAGTATCGTCTACCTGAATAAATGCCGAACTCTGCGCGGTGCTGCTGCACAGGCTGCCGCCAAACCCCATCAACGCGTAGGCGGAGGCCGCCAGCACCACGTCATCGCCGCTGCCAATCAGCGACAGTAAGCCGATACCGCTCCCCTGCACCAGACAGCCGATGATAAACAGCGGGCGCGGCCCAAGCTGATTAAACGTTTTGCCCGTAAGGGAGATAGCGGCAAACGCGGCGATCGCCCACGGGAACATCATCACCCCCACCAGCGTGGCGTGCATACCCAGCTGATTTTGCAGATACAGCATCGCAACCAGGCTGACGCCGGTAAAAATGCCGGGAATCAGCTGATAAATCAGCATCGCGGTTCGCAGCATCGGCTCCTGCATCAGGCGCAGGTTAAGCAGCGGCTGCGTTTTGCGTAATGAAGCGCGCACATAACCGCCCATCAGCGCCAGACCGGCAAGCAGTAGCATCGCCCCCACGCCCAGACGGCCAGACTCCCCCATGTTGGTCAGCCCTAACAGGATCAGGCTCAGCGCCAGGCAACCCGAGATAAGGCCGCTGAAGTCCAGCCGTTCGGCCGCGCCGGCCTCGGCGTCGGGCTTCAGCCAGCAGGCGGCGAGGATCAATGCGGCGAACGCCAAGGGCAGGCTGGCCAAAAATACCCAGCGCCAGCTAACGCTGTCGACCAGCGCCCCGCCGATAGCCGGAGAGAGCGCCGGCGCCATCAGCGCCACCAGCATCACGACGGCAGAGAGCCTGGCCCGCTCATGGCTGCGGTACAGGGCGTAGGTCATGGTCTGGCCGACCGGGATCAGCAGCCCCCCGCCCAGCCCCTGCAGCACGCGCCAGGCTATCAGCTGTCCAATATTGCCGGCGGCGGCTACGCCGCAGGTGCCGATAATGAAAACCCCCAGCGAGAGCATCAACAGGCGCTTTGATCCCATCCGTTTTGCCAGCCAGCCGCTCAGGGGAATAACCAGCGTCAGTCCCAGAATATAGCCGTTGCTCACCCACGCCAGCTGACTGACCGGCGCATCAAGCTGCCGACCGATATCCGGATAGGCAACGTTGGCGATAAACATGTTGACCAGATCGATAAAAAATCCCAGCAGATAGACGCTGGCGACACGCAGCCGGTAATTCATAGGTTTTCCATAAAAAACAGCACAGTGCGCGTAGTATAAAATCATAAAAAAAAAGATAAATCGGCGCCTGGCGGTTACACTGTCAAAATTATTTTGACAATTATTCCCCCACGCGAGGAAAACCCATGTTGAATATGCAGCGCCTGGAGATATTTGTGGCGGTGGTGGAAGCCGGCAGCTTTACCGGCGCGGCGCAGACGCTGGGGCTGACCAAGGCGGTGGTGAGTTTTAATATCAAGCAGCTGGAGGAAAAGCTGGGCGTCTCCCTGCTCACCCGCAGCACCCGGAAAGTTGCCGTCACGGATGCCGGCGAGCGTTTTTATCTGCGCTGTCTGCAGCTGCTGCAGGATGCGGAAAAAATTCTGGACGATGTGCGCAGCGACCATTGCGGCCTGCACGGCATACTGCGCATCACCACCACGCCGGAATATGGCGCCAACGTCGTGGTGCCCGCGCTCTCGGCGTTTGCCGCTCTGCATCCGCAGCTGCGCATTCAACACGTCTCCTCGTCAAAAAACGACGATCTGATCGCCGGGCGTTTTGACGTGGCGATACGCCTTGGCCAGCTGGCGGACTCGACGCACCATGCAAAACTGTTGGAGTGGTTTGATATTTTCCCTGTAGCCTCAACGGATTACTTGACGACGCATCATGACGGGACAATCGCGGACCTGCAGCAATTGCAAAACGCACGCTGGATCGCCCATAGCCGTCTGGCCACGCCGCTGAGCTGGCAGGTGGTGACGCCGGCCGGCGACAGCGTGCTGTTCCGGGCCAGCACCCCTGCCACAATCATGGCAGACAGCGCGGCGGCACTGCTGGCGTTTGCCCGCAGCGGCGCGGGTGTAGCGTTACTGCCCGCCTGGCTGGTGCGGGAGGACATCGCCAGCGGCGCCTTAACCCGGCTGCTGCCCGACCACCGTTTTCCCAGACAGGGCATCTACGCTCTCTATCCCAATACCCGCCATGTCTCCGAGAAGGTGCGGGCGTTTATCGATTTTCTGCAACGCCGTATTGACGCTCCCGATGCCCCCCTTTAGCGCTGCGTTTGCAACGGTCGCCGGGCCGCAGGTAATTTCTGTACTAAACTAATTACATACCCCGCCAACAGCGGATGGATGCGTGGGACCGCTCTCTGCATTGGGTCAGAACCCCAAGGAGGCGCCATGAGCTACCAACATATCGTGATTGCCGTCGACCTTAACGGCGACAACCGGCAACTGTTAGCAAGAGGTGCGGCGCTGGCCGACGCCTGTGATGCCAAGCTGTCATTAATTCACGTCGATATTCACCACGCGCCCTACTACTCGGCGTTGGGCCTGCAGACCTACCACTACAGCGGCGAGGTGCCCGCCGAAGTCACCGCCAGCAAGCAGCTAGCCGCCATTGCACAGCAATCGTCTTATCCGATACCGGATTCGATCGTCGTGTCGGGCGAACTGCTGCCGGAACTGAGAAAAGAAATCGACGCGCGCGGTATCGATCTGATTATTTTCGGCCACCATCACGACGTGTGGAGCAACCTGTTCTCCACTACGCGGCAGGCGATTAATCATCTCGACGTCGATGTCCTCGTTGTACCGTTAGTGACCAATCAGGAGGCCTTATGAGCAGCTACCAGCATATCGCCGTCGCCACCTCACTGCTGGATGAGGAACGCCTGCTTATCGACAAAGGCATCGCCCTCGCCTCGGCGCTCGGGGCGAAGCTGTCGCTGATTTATGTCGATGAGCATCACGCCTCTTACTATTCGGAACTGGGCCGCCCGGTGGCGAACTTCTCCGAAACCCAGTTTGAGGAGAAGATCAGAACGGAGATGCAGCCGCTGCTGCAGGCCGCCTCCTATCCGATCGCGGAAGTTATTATCAGACGCGGCGAGCTGGCTTATGAGCTGAAATACGCCGCCGCAGAAAAAGGCATCGATCTGTTTATCTTCGGCCACCATCAGGATCTCTGGGGCAACCTGTTCTCTTCCGCCAGAAACGCCATTAATACCCTGCATACGGATATTCTGGTGGTTCCCATCAGGAAATAACCGCGCGCCGCGCCGGTGCATCGCCGGCGCGCCTTTCTCCGCACTTGCTATACTTCTCACACCTCACACCATCACCCCTGGCCGCTCTCTGCAGAAAGGATCGATCGTCCATGCAACAGGCGCACCGTAACATTCTGTCCGTCATTTTTTCCGTGTCGGTCTTCAGCCTGACCTACGGGCTCAGCGCACCGCTTATCGCGCTGCAGCTGGCGGATAACGCCTATGGCGAGACCACTATCGGGCTTAACGCCGCCATGCACGCCCTTGGGGTATTCGCCGTCGCCCCGTTCCTGCCGCGGCTGTTCCGCCGCTTCAGCCCGCTGGCGCTGATGTGCGCCTCGCTCAGCGCCATCGCGCTGCTGTTTCTGCTGTTTCCCTGGCTGCCGCTGCCGGCATGGTTTGTGTTGCGCTTCGGGCTGGGCATATTTACCGAAATCATTATGGTGCTGACCGAAACCTGGCTGAATGACGCCACCGTCGAGCAAGCCAGAGGGAAAACCATGGCGCTGTATACCGCCGGGATGTCGCTGGGGTTCGCTTCCGGTCCGCTGATCCTGACGATGATGGGCAGCGACAGCGCCGGGCCGTTTGTGGTTGGCGCGCTGATCGCCCTGGCCGCCGTGCCATTGATCGACAGAGCCGGTATGGTGCGGCAGCCAGGCGAGGAGCTGACGCCGATCGGGCTGCGGCAGAGCCTGCAGCTGGCCCTGCTGGCGATCGTCGCCACCGCGCTCAACGCCGCGATTGAAGTGGCGGGAATGAATTTTCTGTCACTGTACGCCATCAGCCTGGGGTGGAGTGAATCACGGGCGACGCTGCTGATCTCGGTGCTGATGTTTGGCGCCATCGTACTGCAGCTGCCGCTGGGCTGGCTGGCGGACAAAGTGGATCGCCGCCGCCTGATGACGCTGCTGGCGGCAATTTCAGCCCTCGGCGCGCTGGTGTGGCCACTGCTGCTGACCACGCCGCTGCTGGCCTACTGCCTGCTGTTTGTCTGGGGCGGGGTCTTTGTCGGCATCTATACCGTCGCCATCACCTGGGTAGGTTCACGGTTTCGCGGCGCGCAGCTGGCGGGCATCTATGCCGCCATGTCGGTCGCCTGGGGCGCCGGCGCCCTGCTCGGCCCGCTGCTGGGAGGCGCAGCGATGGAAGCCGCTACCCATGGTTTGCCGTATATGACCGCGCTGCTGTGCGCGCTGTTTACCGTGCTGTCGCTCAGCCGCCGGACGGCATCACGTTGAGCGCCCGCGGCGGATCGCCCGGGAAAACTCGCCGTCAATCAGCGCGCCGGGCGGACGCTGCAACCGGCTGCGACGCCTTAGATCGGCAAACGGCAGCCGGCTGTCCAGCAGCCCCATGCGGTAACAGTAACGGTCGGCAAAGCCGCTGAGCAGCAGCCGCCAGTCATACTTGACCGCCGGCGATACCGCCCGGCCGTGACGCAGAATATTGGTGGTGCAGTTATTGCACAGCGTGTGATACCACTCCGGTTGTGCATTCACCTGCTCAATACGCAGCAGGTAATCACGCAGCAGCAGCCGACGTTGCTCGGCCGTCAGCGTTAATCCATACAGCCAGACCCGTTCGTGGCGCACATCGCTGCGCACGCCGATCAGATCGCGCTCGTCGGCCACGACATAGATCACCGGGTAGTTGCGCCAAAATCCCCCCATGGCCGACCACGGCTGATCCTCCCTGCGACGGGTCTCAATCGAGATCGCCAGCCACTCCCCGTTACTAAAGCCAAAACTGAGAAATACGTGGGCAATGGCGTTGCCGCCCCAGTAAGAAAGCACCAGATCGGTGGCGTTCAGTTCACTCAGGCGAAAGCTGCGATCGTCCCACGCCGGCAGCGGTTCAGCAACGCTGCGGTAGCGAAAATTGCGTACGTTGCGAATCTGAAAGCGGTCATTATCCAGCCAGACCACGCCGGCCAGCCGGGCGTATTCCGCCAGCCAGGGCGCACCGTTTTCTACCGGGCGAAGCATCAGGAAGCGTCATCCTGACGCCGCCGGCGTCGCCATGACAGGCGTGCCGGATGCACAATGGCATGCAGCGCCCGGGCATAGTCCAGCGCCAGGCCGGGCGTCCAGGCCATGGTGGTGGCGCGCTTGCGCAACTGGGCGGCAATCCACAGTTCGGGAATAAAAAACAGGCGTAAAAACGTCAGCCAGCCGCCGCGGGCAAAAACGCCGTCCAACGCCGCCTCCAGCCCGTAGGCCACGCTGCTGGAACAGTTGCGCCAGGTCAGGTTGTACACCTCCGCCTGGCGATAGCTGGCCCAGTAGCGCCGCAGCCCTTCGGGATTAAAGTCGTGGAAGACAATCTTGCGGTCGGACTCACACCACGCCGCCGACTCGCTGGCGTAGCTCTGCTGGTACTGCCCGGCGACGTTGTTCTCCTGAATTGCCTTCAGGGTATTGAAAAATTCCGACGGCGAGCGGTCGATATCCACCGCCGGATAGAGGCTGATATACAGTTCCGGCGGCATTTCCAGCGCCGCATGGCCGGTAGAAATCACGCCGTTGGCGTCAACCGCAGCAATATAGCGGTTAAACACCGGCCGGCGGATCGGTTTACTGGCTGCCGAGCCTTCCGGCGTCCAGATATGCACCACCAGCGAGCCGTCATAGGGCAACGGATCTGGTTCCTGCGGCGGCGCTGCCGTTTCCGGCAGCAGCCCGCCCGGCGCCAGCAAATTAAACACCGCCGCGCCGTCTCGCAGGCGGAATGCACGCCAGGCCAGCCGCAGGCACTGCAGGCCGCCGGCCATCATAATCGCGCCAAGAAACTGCGAAACGGTGCCATGATGGTGCGTCGGGTACGGGAAGAAAAGAAACAGCGCGAACAGCAGTTGCGCAACGCCGGCGGCAAACGCCCGTCGCCAGCCGTGGTAGCGCACCACCCAGGCCGAGGCCATCACAAACAGCCCGGTAATAAAGAAGGCAAAACCGAAAATGACCGCCAGTAACAGATTACTGCTGTTACGCCCGGATAAAATCAGCAACGCAACAAAACAAAAAATGCCGCCTTTAAAATAGAGCACCGCCTTTTGCGCACCGACGCCGCCAGGGGCCAGCATCAGCGTCGCCAGGCTCTCAATCAGCAGCAGAATGCCAAAGATATGCAGGGGGAAATAGCGAATGCCCTGCAAACCGTCAATAAATATGGAGACGCCCAGTCCGCCCCACAACAGCCCGATTACCGCCAGCAGCGGGGCATTCCTTCTTACGAAATCAGCACCGGATAGCAACAAGGCAAGCTGTAACATATTTACGCCCCCTGCGGTGAGTGAATAGAGACTTTGCTGTGCGGCTCTTCGCTCCAGTAGCCGACAATCACCACGCCAGCAGGCCCGCGCAGGCCGAGCAAACGGTTTTCGCTGACCGCAATCCGGTTTGACGGCGGCAGCGCCAGATGGAAGCGGAAGGTTTCACTGTTGCCCCCCTGCTGCAACACCTGCTGCCAACGCTGCTGCATGGCGCTGCTGTCCTCCGCCGACAGCAGCGCAAACAATTGTTCAACATTGCTTATCGCGGCCAGTTGTTGGCTCAGCGGGGTATGGATGTTTTCATCCCACGTCAGCCGCCCGCTCTGCGGCTCCAGATGGTAGGCCGCCTTCCCCTGTCCGGGGCCGGCCATGCGTTCTTCCGCCTCTGATGCGCTTACCGCCGCACGCTTTTGCACATAGACAAAACTCAACAGCAGCGCCGTGGCGGACAGGTAACACTGCGCCAGCAGCAACGATTCACCGTCGCGCAGCCCGGGGATAAAAAATGGGCCATAGCGCTGCCAGGAGTAATAAATCACGATGATGCTAAAACACAGGAAGGAAAATGCACCGAACCGGTTGCCGCTCATCACCGGAATCGCAATCATCAGCATCACCGGCAGGCAGGCCAGGGCAAACTGTAGCGCCGTTCCGTGCGCTCCGCCGATCGGCTGATGAAAAACGTACCAGGCACTCAGGCATAGCAGCAACCACAGCACACCGCCGGACAGCAGTTGGCGAACGCTTAATGGCCCGGAACGCCAGCGCAGCCCCATCAGGATGGTGGTCAGCAAAATGGTGCCGACCACGTTGGACGCCCACCACGTCCAAGCGGCCTGCACAAAATCAACCTCGTGCCTTAACGCCAGCCAGCCACCGCCCAGCAGACCGGAGAGCACGCTGGTGCCCAACGTCGCCAACAGCCAGACGCCCACGCTGCGCAGTTGATCTTGCAGTGAGGAAAAATGCCTGACGCACCACGCCACCGCCAGGCTGTTACTCAGGGAGATCGCGGATAGAATCAGGGAGGTTTCCAGCGTATGCCGCAACGTGGCATCCAGCAGCACCCGGGTAAGGAACAGCACCAGAAACAGCATCGGCCAATAACCCCGGCCGAAGATCAAAAATGCGCTGACCGCTACCCCGGCAGGGAACCAGACGGCGGCGACCCGGCTGACGGGCGCATCCATATACAAAGAGATATAGCCGGTAAGAAAATAGAGCGCGCACCAGAACAGTAAAGCCAGCAACGAGCGCCCGGACAGGTAAGACACGTCGTGCCTCCAAGAGCAAAATCAGCGTGACTTAAGAATAGTGCAGCATGGGGCAAATGGTAGGAAGGCACCCCGTTCGTAAAGCCGTAATCCGGTATACAGGCGAATACATTCCTGTAACGAGAGCACGTTTTTGTCTGATGGCTGGGTGATATCAGGCAACATGAACGGTAGCAGCAAAAAACGGCTCCGCAGAGCCGTTCTCATTAGCATTTAGGTCCAGTCTTGATAGCCATCTTCGTGGATCCAGACGATCCCTCCAGGGCACTGTTCAGTCAAAAACCAATACCCATCGAACGCGCCGGCATCCATTTCATCCTGATTTCTCGGAAAAACATCTGTGAAGTGCTTTATCTGTTCCTCTGCCGTTCCAGGTAAAAAAACACCATCACTCGCTAACTTTACAGTTCCATCACTCAGTAAATGATGGAGAAACCATAAGAAAATATCTTTTTCCTCATCAAAACTGAGCGTTTTTAGCCCCTCAACACTATCCGGATCAATATTCTTCCATAAGTTACCTATCGATAACCCCTCAAGAGTATCTCTCCTTTCTATATACTGTTGTTCTGTCAACAGAATTCTCCTATCTGAATTTTATTTCATATTTGTTAGAGGCTATGCCTACAGCATTTTAAATGTCGTCGTTGCCTATAAGATCAATCGTCCAACGAGCTTTCGTTAGCTCCCCAGAGGCTGAGTAATTCGGCGTGCCGCCGGCAGAAACAGCACCTGAACCTATAATAGCATCCGGCGCATAGTTCCTCGCCTGATTAAGACACAAAGTAAGAAGCGATGATGACAGCGTACTGCTTGATGATTTTATTCAGATTATAAAAAATAAAACTGCTGATGCCGGATAATAACAATCCGCCAATATTTTCGGGAATCTCCACCGTCATCCGTGTATAATAAAATCTCGACCGTTTAGTCGCGTCGTTATCTGAATCACAGCCGGCAAGAAGAGATGATGAATAAACATTTAATAACAAATGCGCCTGAAAATAACACCGATACGTGCATGGTTAAACGCCCGGTCTGGCAGCGCGATAATCTGCAACAGGCGGAAGAAGACTGGCTGGCGGAAGAGGTGCCGGTCGCGCTGGTGTATAACGGCATTTCCCACGTGGTGATGATGGCAACGCCAAAGGATCTGCCGGCCTTTGCCATCGGTTTTTCCCTGTCGGAAGGCATTATCACCTCAGCCGACGAGATCTATGATATTCAGCAGTACCCTGCCTGCAACGGTATAGAAGTGCATATCGAACTCTCCAGCCGGCGCTTTATGCAGCTGAAAGAGCGCCGCCGCAGCATGACCGGGCGCACAGGCTGCGGCGTTTGCGGCGTGGAGCAGTTGCAGGAAGTCACCCGCACCATCGCCCCGCTGCCGTTCAGCCAACGTTTTGATTTAACACAGCTTGATGCCGGGCTGGCGCAGCTGAAAAGCTATCAGACCGTCGGGCAGCTGACCGGCTGCACCCACGCCGCCGCCTGGCTGCAGCCGGACGGTAACCTGAGCGGCGGCTATGAAGACGTCGGCCGTCACGTGGCGCTGGATAAGCTGCTGGGATACCGCAGCCAGCAGGGCTGGCAGGCCGGCGCGGTGCTGGTTTCCAGCCGCGCCAGCTATGAAATGGTGCAAAAAACCGCGATGTGCGGCATTGAAATTCTGTTCGCCGTCTCCGCCGCCACCAGCCTGGCGGTTGAGGTGGCCGAGCGCTGCAATCTAACCCTGGTCGGCTTCAGCAAGCCGGGGCGCGCCACCGTCTATACGCATCCGCAGCGTCTGTGGCGCTCCGGCAGCGCATAGGCTCGCTGTTTCCGGCCCCCGACAGGGCCGGTTTTATTTTGTTTCGGAGAAAAACATGACCTCTGGCGTAATAAATTAATCAGGAAGCTTTCCGTCATCCGGATGGATAATAAAAATCCGTTGTTGATTAAATAGCTTATTCTCAATGACGCCACCATCCGTTAAAATACAACCTATTATTCATCCCATAAAATATTTCAGTAAAAATCAGGAAATATTGACCTTATGATCATTCGTCCAAACCAGCACTGGTTTTTGCGCCTGTTTGACTGGCGCGGCTCGGTGCTGTCAAAAATAACTTTTCGTCTGGGCTTAAATGTCCTGATGTCGATTATCGCCATTGTCTTTTATCAATGGTATGAGCAATTCGGCATTCATTTAACCGTTGCCCCTTTCAGTTTGCTTGGGATCGCCATCGCCATTTTTCTCGGCTTCCGCAACAACGCCGGCTACAGCCGCTTCGTCGAGGCGCGCATGCTGTGGGGCACGCTGCTGATCGCCGAACGCACCCTGCTGCGCCAGTTGCAAAACCTGCTGCCGGAAGAGAAAGCGCTGCATCGCCATATCGCCCGGTATCTGATCGCCTTCGCCTGGAGCCTGAAGCACCAGCTGCGCCACACCGATGCGACCGCCGATTTGTACCGCATTCTGCCGAAGCCGGCGTTTGCAGAAGTGAACGCCAGCCCGATGCCGACCAACCGTATCCTGCTGCTGCTCGGCCATGAAATCGGCCGGCTGCGTCAGGCCGGCCGGCTCAGCGACATCACCTACAGGATGCTGGATAATAAACTCGACGAACTCGCCCACGTACTCGGCGGCTGCGAACGCATCGCCAATACGCCGGTGCCGTTTGCCTATACCCTGATCCTGCAGCGTACCGTGTACCTGTTTTGCTCCCTGCTGCCCTTCGCGCTGGTGGCCGACCTGCACTACATGACGCCGTTCGTCTCGGTATTTATTTCCTACACCTTCCTGTCCTGGGACTCGCTGGCCGAAGAGCTGGAGGACCCGTTCGGCACCACCGCCAACGATCTGCCGCTCAGCGCCATCTGTAACGGTATTGAACGCAGCCTGATGGAAATGAACGATCAGCAGCCGCTGCCGGCGCTGCATAAGCCGGATCGCCACTTCAACCTGACCTGAGCCGCCAACGATAAAAAAGCCTGTCGAAACAGGCTTTTTTATCATCCGCCGACGGTGCGGAAAACAGGTTATGCAATCCGCTGAGTTGATCTGCTCGTGGTGCGGGTAATTTTTACCGGAACGGATTTTGAGGTAGGCGTACCGGTACCGTCGCCGATGCTGTTCATCGGCACCAGCGGGTTGGTTTCCGGGTAATAGGCGGCCAGGTTGCCACGGGGAATGGCGTAGCTCACCAGTTTGAAGCCGCTGACCGCTCGCTGCACGCCGTCGTTCCAGATGGTTTCAATATCCACCAGATCGCCGGCCTGATAGCCGGCCGCGGCGATATCCTCCGGGTTCATAAACAGCACCTCACGCTGGCCGTAAACGCCGCGGTAACGGTCATCCAGGCCATAAATGGTGGTGTTGTACTGGTCATGGGAGCGTAACGTCTGCAGTACGAACGGCACGTCCTGCTGCGTCGCCAACTGCGGGAACAGCGTGGCCGGCAGCGGCGCATGGCTGAACTGCGCCTTGCCAGACGCCGTCGGGAAGCGCAGCTCGGCGGCCGCATTGCCCAGGTAAAAGCCCCCCGGCTGCTCACACTTGTGGTTAAAGTCGCTAAAGCCTGGAATGGTGGCGGCAATATGGTCGCGGATCTTGTTGTAATCTCCGGCCAGTTCCAGCCAGTTGATGGTCGGCGTATTGCCGAACGCCGCGTTGGCGATGCCGGCGACGATCGCCGTTTCAGAGCGCTGGCTGTCAGACAGCGGTTTACCAATACCTTCGGAGGCGTGCACCATGCTGAAGGAGTCTTCCACCGTGATGAACTGTTTGCCACCGGCCTGAACATCCTGCTCGGTGCGCCCCAGCGCCGGCAGAATCAGCGCGTCTTTTTTGCCGGTCACCAGGTGGCTGCGGTTAAGTTTAGTGCTGATATGCACGGTCAAATCGCAGTTGCGCAGCGCCTCTTCCGTACGGCGGCTATCGGGAGCCGCCGCGGCCAGGTTGCCGCCCAGCGCGATCAATACCTTAACCTCGCCGCGCAGCATGGCGCTCAGCGCATCCACCGTATTGTGGCCGTGGGCGCGCGGCGGCTCGAAGCCAAAGTGCGCGCCCAGGCTGTCCAGAAAGGCGGCCGGCGGCTGCTCATCGATACCCATGGTGCGGTTGCCCTGCACGTTGCTGTGGCCGCGCACCGGGCACAGACCGGCGCCCGGTTTGCCCAGTTGGCCGAACAGCAGCTGCATGTTGACGATCTCACGCACCGTCGCCAGCGAATGTTTATGTTGGGTAATGCCCATCGCCCAGGTGCAAATCACCCGTTCTGCGTGCTGATAAATCTCTGCCGCCTCGCGGATTTGCGCCTCGCTCAGGCCGGACTGCCGCTCAATAAACGCCCAACTGGTGGCCACCACTTCCTGCAGATAGCGCTCCACGCCCTCGGTATGGTCGGCGATAAACTGCGTGTCGAACAGACCGGATTCCCCGGCGGCGATGCGCGCGTGGTGGGTTTCCGCCAGCGCTTTCACCATGCCGCGCACCACCGCCATATCGCCACCCAGGTTCGGCTGGTAATAGCGATGGCTGATTTCGCCGGCCATCGGCGTCACCACTTCCAACGGTTTTTGCGGGTCGGCAAAGCGTTCCAGCCCACGCTCGCGCAGCGTATTGAAGGTGACGATGCGCGCGCCGTGTTCTGCGGCATGGCGCAGGCTGTGCAGCATGCGCGGGTGGTTGGTACCGGGGTTTTGGCCGAAGACAAAGATGCCGTCCGCCTGGTCGAAATCCTCCAGGCGGATGGTGCCCTTGCCAACGCCCAGGCTTTGCCGCATGCCGAAGCCGCTGGCTTCGTGGCACATGTTGGAACAGTCGGGGAAATTATTGGTGCCCAGCACCCGGCCGAACAGTTGATACAGCCACGAGGCTTCATTGCTGGCGCGTCCGGAGGTGTACAGCTCCAGCTGGTTCGGATTCTCCATCCCCTTGATGTGTTTGCCAATCAGGGCAAAAGCGTCATCCCAGCTGATGGGTTCATAATGATCGGTGGCGACGTTATAGCGCATCGGCTCAGTCACCCGGCCCTGATACTCCAGAAAATAATCGCTTTCCAGATAAAGGCGGCTGACGCGGTGCGCGGCGAAAAATTCGCGATCGACGTGACGCCGCGTCGCTTCCCAGGTCACCGCTTTGGCGCCGTTCTCACAGAAGCTGAAGGTGCTTTTATTATCGTCACCCCAGGCGCAGCCCGGGCAGTCAAACCCTTTGGATTTATTCATCCGCATCAGGTTGACCATGTTCTTCAGTGCTTGTTTACTGTCAAAAACAAACCGCGTGGTGGCCTCCAATGAGCCCCAACCGCCCGCGGCCGCTTTATACGGCTTTATTTTTGATTTGAATTTCATAATTGTCTCGATGTCTTTTTAATAAATAACCGGCCGCTGGCTAATCAATTTTTTATTTGTGTCCGGCTATTTTCTGCGATGTAAAATCATTTTACCTCTGTATAACATACCGTCAAATTGGTTAACTTTATGGCGCAATAGATACGGTCTATCACACACAATATCGACCTATCTCACTGTATTTAAAGGAAACAATCTGAAGCTCATGATGTGGGGAAATATCCAATCGATATCGTGACGATTTTGGCGCTCGCTACTTTTTACTTCTAAAATATCAGTGGCATTCTCACTTTTACGGCAAAGGACTCATGAACAACCATAATTATGATTCACAAGCAGTTTTTAGCCCGATAACGCGCAGCGCCATTTTTATTGTCGCCACCCTTAACCCCGTCCCTGAACACTACGATACGGTACGCGACTGGTGCGCCGACGTCGCTGCGCTGGTGCGTTCGGTCGGGAAAAGAGCGCCGGCCGGAAAGTTATCCTGCGTCTGCGGCTTCGGCTCCGGCGCCTGGAATACGCTGTTCGGCCAGCCGCGCCCCGCGCAACTGCACCCGTTCCGCGAAATAGGCGCCGGCGGACGCGTCGCCGTCGCCACGCCGGGGGATATTCTGCTGCATATTCGCGCCGATGATATGGATCTCTGTTTTGAACTGGCGACCCAGTTGCTGGACAAACTGGGCGACGCCGTCAGCGTGGTTGATGAAGTGCACGGCTTCCGCTATTTCGATCAACGCGCGATGATCGGCTTCGTCGACGGTACGGAAAACCCGGAAGGCCGAGAAGCCGTTGATTTTACGGTGATTGGCGAAGAAGACGCCGAGTTTAGCGGCGGCAGTTACGCGCTGGTGCAAAAGTATCTGCACGATATGACGGGCTGGAACGCCCTGAGCGTGGAGCAGCAGGAAGGTATTATCGGCCGCCATAAACAGTCCAATATTGAACTGGACGACGATGTGAAACCCTCCTCCTCCCACAGTTCCCTCACCACCCTTGAAGATGAACACGGCAACGAGGTGAAAATCCTGCGTGACAACATGCCGTTCGGCCGCCCGGGCATGCGTGAATTCGGCACCTATTTTATCGGCTATGCGCGCTCGCCGGAACCGATTGAACAGATGCTGGAAAACATGTTTATCGGCCGGCCGGAGGGCAATTACGACCGGCTGCTCGACTTCAGCCACGCGGTGACCGGCAGCCTGTTCTTTATTCCGTCGGCGACGCTGTTGGAGCAGTTATCAACGCGCACGCTCCCCGTCAACCTGCACTGATTCCGGTAACGGCGTACGCCATAAAAAGTTAACCTCTACAGCAGCAGCGCCAGCTCCATCGCCGTGCGCTGCAGCAGCGGCAACACGCGCTCACGCAGCTCCTGCGCCGACACCTGCGAGGCATTGACGCCGACGTTCATCGCCGCCACCACGCCGCCTTTGCGCGAGTGCATCGGCACCGCGATGGAACGCAGGCCAATCTCCAACTGCTGGTCGTTAATCGCATAGCCCTGGCGCCGCACCCGGGCCAGCTGTTCGCGCAGCTGCGCCTCGCTGACGACGGTATGCGCCGTCAGCGGCTCCAGCGTCACCCGCGACAAATACGCCTCCAGCTGCGCTTCATCCAGCGCGCTGAGCAGCACCAGCCCCATCGACGTGGCATAGGCCGGCAGGCGGCTGCCGCGCCCGAGATCGATAGTCATAATGCGCTTTACCGAGGCGCGGGCGATATACAGGATATTGTCGCCGTCCAGCGTCGCCACCGAACAGGACTGATTAAGCTGCTTACTCAGGTAATCCAGTGAATTCTGCGCCGCCTTCGCCAGTTCCGAAGAGGACAGATAGGCGTGCCCCAGGGTCAACACCCGCGGCAGCAGCCGGTAGTGGCGACCGTCGGGGCAGTGCACAAACCCCAGCGCCTTCAGCGTGTACAGGCAGCGCCGCACCGCCGCGCGCGGAATGCCGGTAATCTGGCTGATTTCCGACACCGACATCTGCGAATACTGCGGCTTGAAAGCCTGCAGCACTTCCAGCCCGCGCGCCAGCGACGCCATAAAGTTGGGGTCGCCCTTATATTTATCATTGCTCAGCTCGCCGATCTCCTGCAGCCGCTGCAGTTCGCCGTCGCCTAATTCCGGCATATCGCTCATTCCGCCTCTCCTTTTCGTTAATAATCATGCAAATAGCGTCTTACGTCAGCGTATGCAACCACCTGCTACAGCAAATGGGTGAATTAGTTAGCTGCATCACAAAATTAACATCAAAATAACAAACCGTCCGATAATCGCACAAAGATCTGATATTCGCACTTGCTGGTGATTTTTTCCTCCCCTAAGTTGAATTCAAGCCAGGCCATATGGCGTTAAAGAATCAGCCTACCAAGGAGAAGAAATGATTAATAAAAGCGTGCAGTCCACCGACGCCGCCGTTGCCGATATTCCCGACGGCGCCAGCGTGATGGTGGGCGGCTTCGGTCCGGCAGGCCAGCCTTATGCCCTGCTGGACGCCCTGATCCGCCGACTCCCGCGTAACCTGACGGTAATCAGCAACAACGCCGGCAACGGCGATTTCGGGCTGGCGGCGCTGCTGAAAGCCGGCTGCGTACGCAAAATCATCTGCTCATTCCCGCGCCAGTCCGACTCCTGGGTGTTTGACGACCTCTACCGGCGCGGGGAGCTGGAGCTGGAGCTGATCCCGCAGGGCAACCTGGCGGCGCGCATTCAGGCAGGCGGCGCCGGCCTCGGCGGTATTTATACCCCGACCGGCTACGGCACCCAGTTGGCGGCAGATAAAGAGGTGCGCGAAATCGACGGCCGGCACTATGTGTTCGAACTGCCGCTGAAGGCCGATTTTGCCCTGATCCGGGCCGAGCGCGCCGACCGCTGGGGCAATCTGGTCTATAACCAGACCGGTCGCAACTTCGGCCCGATCATGGCGATGGCCGCCGGCTGCACCATTGCCGAGGTCAATCATCTGGTGCCCCTGGGTGAGCTGGATGCCGAAGCGGTGATCACGCCGGGGATTTTCGTGCGGCGCGTGGTCAGCGCACCGTCCACCCCACAACGGCTTTCGGCCTGAGGAACCATCATGTCAAAACTGACGCATCAACAGCTGGCCGAACGTATCGCGCGTGATATTCCGGAAGGGGCCTACGTCAATCTGGGCATCGGCATGCCGACCCAGATCGCCAACTATCTGCCCGCCGATAAAGAGATCTTTTTACACAGTGAAAACGGCATCCTCGGCATGGGGCCGGCGCCGGCGGCCGGAGAAGAAGACCCCGAACTGATTAACGCCGGCAAGCAGCCGGTGACGCTGCTGCTGGGCGGCTGTTTTTTCCACCACGGCGACTCCTTCGCCATGATGCGCGGCGGCCATCTGGATATCTGCGTGCTGGGGGCCTATCAGGTGTCGGAACGGGGCGATCTGGCCAACTGGAGCACCGGCGCGCCGGGGGCAATCCCGGCGGTCGGCGGCGCGATGGATTTGGCGATCGGCGCGCGTCAGGTGTATGTGATGACCGAACACCTGACCAAAAAAGGCGAGTGCAAAATCGTCAGAGAGTGCAGCTATCCGCTGACCGGCGTCGGCTGCATTACCCGCATCTACAGCGACCTGGCGGTGATCGACGTCACCGACCACGGGCTGGTGGTGCGCGAGATTTTTGCCGGCCTGACGCCACGCCAACTCCAGGAGGTCACCCCGGTTGAGCTGACTTTTGCCCTGCAACACGGAGAACAACACGATGACTCACGCTTATCTGTGTGACGCGGTGCGCACCCCGTTCGGCAAGCTGAACGGCACCCTGGCCGGGATCCGCGCCGACGATCTGGCGGCGCTGCCGCTGCAGGCGCTGCAGCAACGCCACCCGCAGTTGGACTGGAGCGCGCTGGACGATGTGCTGCTCGGCTGCGCCAATCAGGCCGGCGAGGACAACCGCAACGTGGCGCGCATGGCGCTGCTGCTGGCCGGGTTGCCGGTTTCCGTACCCGGCTGCACCGTCAACCGTCTGTGCGGCTCCAGCCTGGATGCGACGGCGATGGCGGCGCGCGTGATTAAAAGCGGTGAAGGCGATCTGCTGATCGCCGGCGGCGTCGAGAGCATGTCGCGCGCGCCGTTCGTCATGGGCAAAGCGGAAAGCGCCTTCAGCCGCGCCATGCGGCTGGAAGACACCACCATGGGCTGGCGCTTTATCAACCCGCAGATGAAAGCGCTGTACGGCGTCGACTCCATGCCGCAAACCGCCGAAAACGTGGCGGAGCAGTTCCGCATCAGCCGGCAGGATCAGGACGCCTTCGCCCTGCGCAGCCAGCAGCGCGCCGCCGCCGCGCAGGAAAGCGGCTTCTTCGCCAGCCAGCTGATCGCGGTAACCATTCCGCAGAAAAAAGGCGAGGCGCTGAGCTTCAGCCGCGATGAACACCCGCGCGCCACCAGCCGTGCGGCGCTGGAAAAACTCAAGCCGGTGGTGCATCCGCAAGGCAGCGTCACCGCCGGTAACGCCTCCGGGCTGAACGACGGCGCCTGCGCCCTGCTGCTGGCCAGCGAACGCGGTATGCGCCGGCACGGCCTGCAGCCGCTGGCGCGCATCGTCGCCAGCGCGGTCACCGGCATCGAGCCGTCGATTATGGGTTTCGGCCCGGCGCAGGCGGTGCGTAAAGTGCTGGCAAGCGCCGGCCTGCGCCTCGAACAGATGGACGTGATTGAGCTGAATGAGGCCTTCGCCGCGCAGGCGCTGGCGGTGACCCGCGCCCTGTCGCTGCCGGACGATGCGCCGCAGGTTAACCCGCACGGCGGCGCCATCGCTCTCGGCCACCCGCTGGGCGCCTCCGGCGGCCGGCTGGTGATGAATGCCGCCTATCAGCTGCAGCAAAGCGGCGGACGCTACGGATTGTGCACCATGTGCATCGGCGTCGGTCAGGGCATCGCCATGATTATCGAGAGGGTGTGATGGAGATTGAATACCGCCTTGACGGCCCGGCCGGCGCACCGCTGCTGGTGCTGTCCAATTCGCTGGGTACTACATTGGATCTGTGGCAGCCGCAGATGGCGCTCTTTACCGCCCATTTCCGCGTGCTGCGCTATAACCAGCGCGGCCACGGCGGAACGCCGCTGCCCGCCGCCCCGCTGACGCTGGAGATCCTTGGCCGCGATGTCGTCGCCCTGCTCGACAGCCTGGACGTTGAACGCGCCCATTTCTGCGGCATTTCGATGGGCGGGCTGACCGGCCTGTGGCTCAACCGCTATCAGCCGCAGCGCCTGCAGCGGCTGGTGGTGGCCAACAGCGCCGCGCGCATCGGCAGCGCCGAAGGCTGGCATCAGCGCGCGCAGACGGTGCGCCGTGACGGCCTGGCGGAGATTGCCGCCGCGTCGCCGGCGCGCTGGTTCAGCGAGGAATTCCAACGCCGCGAACCGCAGCAGGTGGCGGCACTGGCCGCGCAGCTGGCGCAGGGCAACGCCGCCGGTTATGCCGCCTGCTGCGACGCGCTGGCGCAGGCGGATCTGCGGGCCGAAGTCCGCCACATGCCGCAGCCGATGCTGGCGATCGCCGGCGAGCTGGATCCGATCACCACGCCGGACGACGCGCGCTTCCTGTTGGCGAACGCGCCGCAGGCGGAACTGGCGACCCTGCCCGCCTCGCACATCAGCAATATTGCGTGTCCGGCGCTGTTCGCCCACCGCGTACTCGACTTTCTGACAGAGGTATAACCCATGACGCTGTGTATTGAACGCATTGAAAGCTGGCTGCTGGATATTCCCACCATCCGGCCGCACAAACTGTCGATGGCGACCATGGGCTGCCAGACGCTGACCATCGTTCGCCTCACCTGTGCGGGCGGCCTGGTCGGCTGGGGCGAAGCCACCACCATCGGCGGCCTGAGCTACGGCCCGGAAAGCCCGGAAGGGATCAAGTCCGCCATCGATACCTATCTGGCGCCGCTGCTGACCGGCCAGCAGTTTGACGGCCTGACGCCGCTGGTCAATCTGATGAACGCCAGCGTCAAAGGCAATACCTTTGCCAAATCGGCGCTGGAGACCGCGTTTCTCGACGCGCAGGGCAAAGTGCTGCGTCAGCCGCTCAGCACCCTGCTCGGCGGCGCGCAGAGTCGGCAGCTGCCGGTGTTGTGGACGCTGGCCAGCGGCGACACCGAGCGCGATATCGCCGAGGGGCAGCGCCTGCTGGCGGAAGGCCGCCATAACGCCTTTAAACTCAAGATCGGCGCCAGACCGCTGGCCGACGACCTGCGACACACCGCGGCGATCGTCCGGGCGCTGGGGGCCGACGCCAGTATCCGGGTTGACGTCAATCAGGCCTGGGACGCCGCCAGCGCGGTGCGCGGCATGGCTGCGCTGCAGGAGATCGGCATCGATCTGGTGGAGCAGCCGGTGGCGCTGTGGGACCGCGCCGCGCTGACGCAGCTGAGTCAACGGTTCACCCTGCCGATTCTGGCCGATGAAGCGGTAGCCGACGCCCATGACGGCTACGCGCTGGCCGCCGGCGGTTTCCGCGGCGCCTATGCGCTGAAAATCGCCAAGGCCGGCGGCCCGGCGCAGGCGCTGAAACTGGCGCACGTCGCCGATGCGGCCGGCATCGCGCTGTACGGCGGCACCATGCTGGAAGGCAGCATCGGCAGCGTGGCGTCGCTGCACGCTTGGTCAACGCTGAAGCTGGCCTGGGGAACGGAAATGTTCGGTCCGCTGCTGCTAAAAGACGACATCATCGCCGAACCGCTGAATTTCGCCGACGGACAGGTCACGCTGCCGGACGGCCCGGGCCTCGGCATTGAGGTCGATGAAGACAAACTGCGTTTTTATCAGCGCACCTAGAGGAGCCTGCCTGATGTTGTTCAAAGTTGAAATGTCCGTGCAACTGCCGTCCGATATGCCGGCCGCCGTCGCCGATGAGATCAAACTGCGTGAAAAGCGCTATGCGCAAGAGCTGCAGACGCAGGGAAAATGGCGCCACCTTTGGCGCGTGGCGGGAAAATACGCCAACGTCAGTATCTTTGACGTGGAAAGTAATAGCGAACTGCACGATATCTTATCGGCGCTGCCGCTGTTCCCGTATATGGAAATGCATATTGAGGCCTTGTGCCGGCATCCGTCATCCATTTACGACGACGATAAATAAAGCAGAAATAATTCATCTCCACGGGTTAGCCGGTTATTTTCGGCGCCGTAAACCCGAGCTCAGCCCGAATAATTGCGATGCGCCGCTGCCGGCCATCGCCGTTATTTACGGCTCTATTATAATGAGGAGTCTGCAATGTCCGTATCCTTCAATCAGTCTGAAGACGTCAGCAAGCTGCTGGATATCAGCAGCGGTTTAACCGGAAACGACGGCGATCCGCGTTTTAAAGCCATCACCCGCCAGCTGCTGGGTAATATCTGTCAGTTGATCGACGACTTTGATATTAGCGCCGAAGAGTTTTGGCGGGCGATTAACTATCTGCATCAGCTCGGCGGCCGTCAGGAAGCGGCGCTGCTGGCGGCCGGCCTGGGGCTGGAGCACTATCTGGATATGCGTGAGGACGCGCGAGAACGCCAGCAGGGTCTGAACGGCGGCACGCCGCGCACCATCGAAGGGCCGCTGTATGTCGCCAATGCGCCGCTGAGCGACGGCTACGCACGGATGGACGACGGTACGGACAGCGGCGAAGTCATGTGGCTGCACGGCCAGGTCAGCGACCAGCACGGCCGCCCGCTGGCCGGCGCCATCGTCGATATCTGGCACGCCAATACGCTGGGCAACTATTCGTTCTTCGATAAGTCGCAGAGCAATTACAACCTGCGTCGCCGGGTGCAAACCGACGCCGACGGCCGCTACGCGGTGCGCAGTATTTTGCCCTCCGGTTACGGCTGCCCGCCGGACGGCCCGACGCAGGCCTGGCTCGATCGCCTTGGCCGCCACGGCAACCGGCCGGCGCATATCCACTTTTTTGTTTCCGCTCCCGGCCACAAGCACCTCACCACTCAGATCAACCTGAACGGCGACCGCTACCTGTGGGACGATTTTGCCTTCGCTACCCGCGATGAACTGATCGCCGATCCGATCAAAATCAGTGATCCGGCGCTGGCCGCACAGCGCGATCTGCCCGGCGAACATACCGAAATCCGCTTTGATTTCATGATTTACGCCGCCGGCGACAGCGCAGAGGAACAGCGAATTAAACGCCCGCGCGCGCTGGAAAGTTAAACCGGAAAAAGAACAACAATAATACCTGCGCCATGGGGAATAAATTTCCCCAGGGCACCCTACGCAACGTGATTAACGAGGTCATTAGTATGAACTCATCAACAACTGCTATTTATTCCACGCTGGAACAGAAAATAAAAAATGCATTGCGGGTAGATAAAGAGCAAGGCGTCTACCAGTGTCACCGCGGCATATTTACCGACCCGGCGATATTTGAACTGGAAATGAAGGCAATTTTTGAAGGCAACTGGGTATATATGGCGCACGAAAGCCAGGTCGCCGAGCCGGGCGACTATTATACCCTGACGATGGGCCGCCAGCCGGTGATCATTACCCGCGACAAGCAGGGAGAACTGCATGCGATGATCAACAGCTGCTCGCACCGTGGTGCGATGCTGGCCAGCCGCAAAAAGGGCAACAAAGCCACCTTTACCTGTCCGTTTCACGGCTGGACGTTTAACAACGCCGGCAATCTGCTCAAGGCCAAAGACGAAAAGAGCGGCGGCTATCCCCCGTGCTTCAAACAGGCCGGCTCGCACGATCTCAAGCACCTGCCGCGCTTTGCCTCTTACCGCGGGTTTCTATTCGGCAGCCTGAGCGACAAGGTGCTGCCGCTGGAGGAATACCTGGGCGATACCCGGCAGGTGTTGGACCTGATTGTCGATCAGGCGGAAGACGGCATCGAACTGCTGACCGGCGCCTCCTCGTATACCTATGACGGCAACTGGAAGCTGCAGATGGAAAACGGCGTCGACGGCTATCACGTCAGCGTGGTGCACTGGAACTATGTCTCGACCATGTCGCGCCGCAGCCACGACGCCAGCAGTACCCAGACGCTGGACGCCACCTGCTGGTCGAAAAGCACCGGCGGCGTCTACGGCTTCGAACATGGCCATATGCTGCTGTGGACCCGGGCGCTGAACCCGGAGGTGCGGCCGGTATTCAAACACTTCCGCCGCCTGAGCGACCGCTTCGGCGAGACGCGCGCCGATTTTATGGTCAACCATACCCGCAACCTGTGCATCTACCCCAACCTCTACCTGATGGATCAGTTCTCCACCCAGCTTCGCGTGATGCGCCCCATCGCGGTGGATAAAACCGAGGTCACCACCTTCTGCTTCGCGCCGAAGGGAGAAAGCGCCGAGGACCGCGCCCTGCGCATCCGCCAGTATGAGGACTTCTTTAACGTCAGCGGCATGGGCACGCCGGACGATCTGGAAGAGTTCCGCGCCTGCCAGCAGGGCTATCTCGCCGGCAACATGCCCTGGAGCGATATCAGCCGCGGCGCCACGCGCTGGCTGGAAGGCCCCGACGACAACGCGCAGGCGATGGCGATCCGGCCGCTGATGAGCGGCGTGCGCGCCGAGGATGAAGCGCTGTATGTCCCCCACCACCATCACTGGCAGCAGACCCTGCTGCGCAGCCTGAACGACACCGAGGTGCAGTCATGAGCCAGCAACAACGTATTGAGCAGTTTTTATACCGCGAGGCGCGGCTGCTGGATGACCGCCAGTGGGATGAGTGGCTGGCGTGCTACAGCCCGCAGGTCGAGTACTGGATGCCCTCCTGGGGCGAGGATGACCGGCTCACCTGCGATCCGCAGCGCGAAGTATCGCTGATTTACTACCCGAACCGCGAAGGGCTGGAAGACCGCGTCTACCGCATCAAGACCGAGCGTTCAGCGGCCAGCACGCCGGAACCGCGCACCACCCACCATATCAGCAACGTGGAGCTGATCGGCGAAACGGCGGATGCAGTGGACGTACGCTACAACTGGAGCACCTACAGCCACCGCTATCAGAAAACCGATCTGTTTTTCGGCAGTTGCCGCTGCCGCATCGCGCTTGGCGGCGAACAGCCGCAGATCCTGAGCAAAACGATCCGTCTCAATAACGACTACATCAGTCATGTGATTGATATTTACCATGTTTAATGGGAGGCGATGATGAGCTATACCGTTGCGCTTAACTTTGAGGACGGCGTCAGCCGTTTTATCCAGTGCAATCCCGATGAGACCGTGCTCGACGCCGCCTATCGCCAGCAGGTCAATCTGCCGATGGACTGCGCCGACGGCGTCTGCGGCAGCTGTAAATGCCATTGCGAACAGGGCGACTACCAGTTGGGCGATGACTACCTGGATGATGCCCTCTCCGCAGAGGAAGCCGGACAACGCCAGGTGCTGACCTGCCAGATGGTGCCGCAGTCCGACTGCGTGATCGACGTGCCGATGGCCTCCACGCAGTGTAAAACCGGCTGCGAAACCTTTTCCGCCAGCGTGGTAAGCGCCACCGCGCTGTCGGACAGCGCGATTGAGTTCAGCCTGCAGTTGGATGACGCCCACGGCGGCGTCGCCTTTTTGCCCGGCCAGTACGTCAACATTGAAGTGCCGGGCAGCGACGCCCGCCGCGCCTATTCGTTCAGCTCCCTGCCCAACGCGCCCCGGCTGTCGTTCCTGCTGCGCAACGTGCCGGGCGGCATGATGAGCAGCTACCTGAGCGGCCGGGCGCGCCCCGGCGATAAAGTGCGTCTGCACGGCCCGCAGGGCAGCTTTTATCTGCGCAGCGTGACGCGGCCGCTGCTGTTCCTCGCCGGCGGCACCGGGTTGGCGCCCTTTCTGTCGATGCTGGAGCAACTGGCGCAGGACGACGTCCGGCAGCCGGTGCGGCTGATCTATGGCGTCACCCACGACTGCGATCTGGTGAAGCTGGAACAGCTGGACAGTTATCGCGCACGGCTGAGCGATTTCAGTTACCTGACCTGCGTCGCCAGCGACGCCTCGCAGGCGGCGCGCAAAGGCTATGTCACCCAGCATCTTGATGACAGCCAGCTGCACGACGGCGATGTGGACGTCTACCTGTGCGGCCCGCCGCCGATGGTCGAGGCGGTGCTGCACGACTTCCGTCAGCGCGCCTTCACGCCGGCCAGTTTCCACTATGAAAAATTCGCCCCCAGCCAGACGGCGTAAGGAGTCGCTGATGCTACAGCAACGTTTTAGCAACAAGGTAATGGTCATCACCGGCGCGGCGCAGGGGATCGGCAAAGCGGTCGCTGAACAGGCCGCGCGGGAAGGCGCGAAGTTGGCGCTGATCGACCGCGCGCCCTATCTGCAGGAGGCGGCCGCTGCGCTGCGGGAGCTAGGCTGCGACGCGCTGGCGATTCATGCCGATCTGGAACGCTGGGAGGAGACGCAGGCGGCCATCGATGAGGCGCAGCAACGCTTCGGCCGGCTGGATATACTGGTGAACAACGTCGGCGGCACCATCTGGGCGCGGCCGTTTGCCGAGTATGCGCCGGCGCAGATTGAGGCGGAGATTCAGCGTTCGCTGTTTCCTACGCTGTGGGGCTGCCGCGCCGTGCTGCCGCACATGCTGGCGCAGGGCGGCGGCGCGATCGTCAATGTCTCTTCGGTCGCCACCCGCGGCGTCAACCGGGTGCCCTATTCGGCCGCCAAAGGCGGGGTGAATGCGCTCACCCGGTCGCTGGCGTTTGAGTACGCCAACGCCGGCATCCGCATCAACGCCACCGCGCCGGGCGGCACCGAAGCGCCGCCGCGCCTGACGCCGCGCAACCGGGAAACGCCGACACCGCAGGAGGAGGCGTGGTATCAGCAGGTGGTCGATCAGACCCTAAACAGCAGCCTGATGCACCGCTACGGCACGGTAAACGAACAGGCCGCCGCCATTTTATTCCTTGCCAGCAACGCGGCCAGCTATATTAACGGCACCGTGCTGCCGGTGGCCGGCGGCGATTTAGGCTGACAGACCCGGCAGAGCGGGCCTCCGCTCTGCCGTCCCGCTCTAACGCCGCCGCCGCCCGTGCTCATCAACCACCCTTTCTCCGTCTTCCTTGATAAACTCGCCTTGCTGTGCGTCCGGTAAGATATCCAGCACCACCTCCGACGGCCGGCACAGCCGGGTGCCGAGCGGCGTCACCACGATCGGCCGGTTAATCAGTATCGGCTGCTGCTGCATAACATCGATCAGCTGTTCATCACGCCAGTGCGTCTGCGCCAGTTGCAGCCGTTCATACGGCTCGACGTTCTTGCGCAGCAATGCCCGCACCGGGATGCCCATATCGGCAATCAGCCGGCACAGTTCGTCACGGCTCGGCGGTGTTTCCAGATACAGTACGATCGTCGGTTCGACGCCGCTGTTGCGGATCAGCGCCAGCGTATTGCGCGACGTGCCGCAGGCCGGATTATGGTAGATGGTGATCGTTTTCATGGTTGCCCCTTTTTACGATGAGACCGACAAACGCAGCGCCAGGGCGGCTAACGTCACGAACAACACCGGCAGCGTCATGACAATACCTACGCGGAAATAGTAACCCCAGGTGATATTGATATTCTTGCGCGCCAGCACATGCAGCCAAAGCAGCGTCGCCAGGCTGCCAATCGGCGTAATCTTCGGCCCCAGATCGCTGCCGATCACGTTGGCGTAGATCATCGCCTCTTTAATCACGCCGCCAGCGCTGCTGCCGTCAATCGACAGCGCGCCGATCAGCACCGTCGGCATATTGTTCATCACCGAAGACAGGAAAGCGGTGATAAAACCGGTGCCCAACGTCGCCGCCCACAGCCCCTGTTCCGCCAGGCGGTTCAGCACTGCCGACAGCAGATCGGTCAGCCCGGCGTTGCGCAAGCCGTATACCACCAGATACATCCCCAGCGAGAAAATCACAATCTGCCACGGCGCGCCACGCAGCACCTTGCCGATAGCGATCGTCCGGCCGCTTTTCGCCACCAGCAACAGCACCAGCGCGCTCACCGCCGCCACCAGACTGACCGGCACGCCCAGCGGCTCCAGCACAAAAAAACCGACCAGCAACAGCAGCAATACGCCCCAGCCGGCGCGGAAAGTCGACACATCGCGAATGGCCTCATGCGGCGCCTTCAGCAGCGCCACATCGTAACGGGTCGGAATATCCTTGCGGAAAAACAGGTGCAGCATCGCCAGCGTGGCGATAATGGCGGCGATATTCACCGGCACCATCACCGCCGCATAGTCATTAAAACCAAGCTGGAAGAAGTCTGCCGAGACGATGTTCACCAGATTGGAAACCACCAGCGGCAGGCTGGCCGTGTCGGCAATAAAGCCGGCGGCCATGACAAACGCCAGCGTCGCCGCCGGACCAAACCCCAGCGCCAGCAGCATGGCAATCACTATCGGCGTCAGGATCAGCGCCGCGCCGTCATTGGCGAACAGCGCCGCCACCGTAGCCCCCAGCAGCACGATATAGCTGAACAGCCGCCGCCCTTGTCCTTTACCCCAACGCGCAACGTGCAGCGCCGCCCACTCAAAAAAGCCGGACTCATCCAGCAGCAGGCTGATGATAATCACCGCGATAAAGGTGGCGGTAGCATTCCAGACGATGTGCCACACCACCGGAATATCGCCAAGCTGCACCACCCCGCTCAGCAGCGCCAGAACGGCGCCCAACGAGGCGCTCCAGCCGATGCCCAGCCCCCGCGGCTGCCAGATAACCAATACGATGGTCAGGATAAAAATCGCGCCCGCCAGCCACATACGTACTCCTTGTCTCTTGGATTTCATATTCGAAATTTCAAATATGAAAAGTTAAAATTTTTACGTTAGCGGCACACCGTCCACCCGTCCGCGGCGGCGCGTTTTGCCAGATTGCTCACCTGCTCCTGCTGACTAAGGTAAGCCTGCTCGATAATGCCCGCCGCCCAGGCCGGCATATGCGGCGAAAGCCGGTAATAGACCCACTTGCCCTCACGGCGGTCCAGCAGCAGGCCGCTTGCGCGCAGCATCGCCAGATGACGGGAGATTTTAGGCTGCGGCAGCGTTAAAACCGCCGCCAGTTCACACACGCACAGCTCTTCAGCCTGCCGCAACAGCAGCACCATCGTCAGTCGGGTTTCGTCCGACAGGTTTTTAAACAGTTGTAATGGCGTCAGCATCATTCCGCAGGCTCCTTATCCCATTGCCCGGCCAATCTTAACCCTGCACGACACGCTGTCAACAACATATATGGAAATTCATATGTTATTGAGCGGCCGCGCCGCACATCGTGAAAGTTTCAGCTATCGAATCGATACGGTAAAGCCGCTGTTCATGTTCTAAGCAGCACTCTACAATCGCCGCACTGACAACCAGACATCGCCAAGGGGGGCGCCATGTACAATTTTTCACGTTATCAGGCCAAAGAATTGGCATTAGCCTATATGAGCGGCAAACAGCACGATCTCTCGCCGCAGGCATTCCTGCAGCAGCTTAAGCAGACGGAAAAGTCATTCGAACATCTGCTCAAGTATGGCGCAGAACAGCCGCGTGAAGTGATGATGAAAAGCTTCTGAACCTTGGTACGCCGGGATTTACTCATATTTTCCATACATAAAATTCGTCTCTGGATGCGAATATCATAAAAATTCGTATCTGAGTACGAATAATTGACAAATTCGCCTTCAGATGCGAATTTAAATGTCCGTTCGTTTTCTGGACAGCCTACTATGAAAGCGCAAATCAGCGTTATCACCGGCGATCTCGTCAACTCACGACGTGTTGACACCCCACGTTACATCGCGCAGTTACGCACCGAACTCACGGCGCTTCAACAGGCCGGCCTGCTGACGCAGTTTGAAATTTTTCGCGGCGACGCCTTTCAGGCCGTGGGCCAGCCCGAGTCCGGCCTGTGGCTGGCCGTCTACCTGCGTACCGCCTTAAAAGCGCAACATGATGCCGCGCTCTGGGACGCGCGCATCGCCGTCGGCCTGGGCAAACGCCGGGGCCGGGGCGACGGTTACGGCAGCGCCTTCCTCAATTCCGGCAACGCGCTGGACCTGATGACAAAAAATTGCAGGCTGGCTCTGAAAATTGACAATGAACGCGCCAATGCCATTGTCAGCGATCTGCTACCGATGCTAGATCATACCCTCAGCCGTTTGTCACAGGCAGAAGCGCAGGTCGTCCAGGCACGCATGCTGACAACGACCAACGCGCAAGCGGCCGCCGCGGTGCGCAAGGCAGCGTCAACCGTCTCCGCAACGCTCAAACGCGCGGCCTATGATGAAATTATCCGGTTCATTGATGCAATTAACAGGATCATTTAAGTATGGCTTTAACCTATGCGCCACTGTTGATCTGGCTGCTGGTGCTCCATCTGCTGGCGGACTTCCCTTTGCAACCGCGCGCCTGGGTGCAGGATAAGGCTCAATACCGCCACCGGTCGCGTTTTTTACTGCTGCACGCCCTGCTGCACGGCGTCGTGGCGGCCTGGGCCGTTGCCGGCTTCGGTCTGCTGCACGGCGGCGTCTCGTCGGCGGATGTGCTGCTGGCGCTGCTGGTGGTCGGCATCAGTCACTACGTGATTGATCTGGCCAAGGTGACGCTGATGGCGCCGATGAAGCCGGCGGCAAGCTTCCTGCTGGATCAGGGCCTGCATCTGCTGGTGATTATTCTGCTGTGGCTGGCAATCGTGCCGCATGTCGCTACGCTGTTCGAGGCGTTATGGCAGCGTTTCGACGGCTGGCGCGTCGGCCTGGCGGCGCTGGGATACGGGCTGATTTATATGCCGATGGGGCTGCTGATCGGGCAGTTGCTGGCAAGCTGGACGCCGCAGATGCAGCCGAACGCCAAGACGGACAACGATTCTTTGCTGCGCGCCGGCAAACAGATCGGCTATCTGGAAAGAACGCTGATCCTGACCTTTGTGCTGCTGGGGCATATTCCGGCCATTGGCTTTCTGCTGGCGGCCAAATCTATTTTCCGCTTTGGCGATCTGCGACAGAGCGACGATAAAATGCGTACCGAGTATGTGATGCTCGGTACGCTGTTTTCTTTCACCCTGACGATTATGCTGGGGCTGCTGATTACCCTGTTATGGTAACCGACCGCCGCTTACAGCCAGACGCCAAACCGGCGGATATAGAAGCGCTTCATCAGCTGCGCGACCACGCAGTAGCTGACCAGCGTCGCCGCCAGCCACGGGAAATACTCCCACGGTAACGGCTGCAACCCCACCCAGGCGCCGAGCGGCGAGAACGGAATATAGATGCCAATCGCCATGATCAGCCCGGTCATCAGCAGCACCGGCAGTGCCGCCGTACTCTGGATAAACGGAATCTTCTGGGTACGCAGCATATGCACCACCAGCGTTTGCGACAGTAACCCTTCAATAAACCAGCCCGACTGGAACAGCGCCTGATGCTCAACGCTGTTGGCGGCAAACACAAACCACATCAGCGCATAGGTGGTCATATCAAAAATCGACGACGTCGGGCCAATCCAGATCATAAAGCGTCCGATATTTTTGGCATCCCATTTGCGCGGCTTACGCAGAAACTCCTTATCCATTTTGTCCCACGGTAGCGACAGCTGTGAGATGTCATACATCAGGTTCTGAATCAACAGATGAATCGCCAACATCGGCAGGAACGGAATAAACGCGCTGGCGACCAGTACCGAGAACACATTGCCGAAGTTGGAGCTGGCAGTCATATTCAGATATTTGATGATATTGCCAAAAGTCTCGCGCCCCTTGATGACCCCTTCCTCCAACACCATCAGGTCTTTTTCCAACAGGATGATATCCGCCGACTCCTTGGCAATATCGGTGCCGCTGTCTACCGAAATACCCACGTCGGCATCGCGCAGCGCCGGGGCGTCATTGATGCCGTCGCCGAGAAAACCGACGGTGTGGCCATTCGCCTGCAGCATTTTCAGTACGCGGGACTTTTGCAGCGGCGTCAGCTTGGTGAACACGGTGCGCAGCTCCACCTCCTGCGCCAGCTGACGATCGTCCATCAGCTCGATTTGCGGCCCGGAAAGCGGCACCCCCGGCTCCAGCCCGACATCGCGACAGATTTTGCAGGTAATCACCGGGTTATCGCCGGTCAGCACCTTCACCGCCACACCATGTTCCTGCAGCGCGCCGATCGCCGCCTGCGCGCTTTCTTTCGGCGGATCCAGGAATGTCAGCAGCCCCCGGATCACCAGATCGCGCTCATCCTCCACGCTGAGCGGCAGCGTGCAGCCCTGTACGCCCAGTTCGCGCGTCGCCAGCAGCAGCACGCGGAAGCCGTCCTCATTATATTGATTGGCCAGCGCCAGCAGCGCCGCACGACGCGTCTCATCCAACGTAACCCGGCAGTCGCCCTCCTGCACATGGCTGGCGATAGCAAGCATCTCCTCCACCGCCCCTTTGCAGATCAGCAACTGTTGCTGCCGTTCGTCCTGCACCACGATCGACAGGCGGCGGCGGATAAAATCAAACGGCAGTTCGTCCACCTTGCTGTAACGCCCCAGGGCCTCTATGCCCGTCTTACCGCGGCCAAAACGCACGATTGCCTGATCCATCAGGTTCTTCATGCCGCTCTGGTGAAAGCTGTTCAGCCAGGCCAGATGCAGCACCTGGCTATCCGAAGCGCCGCTGGCGTCCAGGTGATGCTCGAGAATGATGCGATCCTGCGTCAAGGTGCCGGTTTTATCGGTACACAGCACGTCCATCGCGCCAAAGTTCTGGATGGCGTTAAGCCGTTTAACCACGACCTTACGCCGTGACATGGCAATAGCGCCTTTTGCCAGGTTGGAGCTGACAATCATCGGCAACATTTCCGGCGTCAGGCCGACGGCGACCGCCAGCGCAAACAGCGCCGCCTCCCCCCAGTCGCCCTTGGTAAAACCGTTAATCAGCAGCACTACCGGCACCATCACCAGCATAAAGCGGATCAGCAGCCAGCTGACGCTGTTGACCCCACGGTCAAACGCCGTCTGCGCCCGGCTGCCGACGATCGATTTTGCCAGCGAACCAAAATAGGTTTGTCCGCCGGTGGCCACCACCACCGCGCTGGCGGTGCCGCTGGCGACGTTGGTGCCCATCAGGCAAACATTGGCCATCTCGAGCAGCTCGCTTTCGCTGGCGGCCTCGGCATCGCAGGACTTCTGGCTGACGCTTCCCAACGTGTCATATTTTTCAATCGGAATCGCTTCCCCCGTCAGAATAGCCTGGCTGATAAACAGATCGCGCGAGCTGAGCAGCCGCACGTCCGCCGGCACCATATCGCCGGCCGACAGCTGGATAATATCCCCCGGCACCAGCTCACGCAGCGGAATTTCCACCACCAGCGATTGGGCGCTGAAGCTGCTGCGCCGCAGCACCGTCGCGGTGGTGCGCACCATACTTTTCAGCGCCTCCGCCGCTTTATTGGTGCGGTACTCTTGCCAGAAGCGCAGCAAACCGCTCAGCGCCACCATAATCAAGATGATGCTGACACCGGTCAGATCGGTTTCGTCACCCTGCTGGGCCGGTAGCCAGTAGTCGGTAAAGAAACTGATCGCCGCCAACACCATCAGCACAAAAATAAACGGGTTATTGAAAGCGCTGACCAACTGCCACAGCGCATGCGGCGCTTTTTCATGAGCGACCTGATTTGCCCCGTAATAGGCGAGCCGCTCCTGCGCATCGTCCTGCGTCAAACCAAGACGATTACAGTTAAGCTGCGCCAGCGTCTGGTCAATGCTGTTTGTCGCCTCTTGCGCGATGGCATACGACTCATGCCCCTGCGGACGGCGATGAGTTTTGTTGCTGAAATAAGTCATAATGCTATGCTCTTATTTTTATTCTGCGCACATGGGTTCCTCCGCCGAAAATAAATTAACGACGTTACGCAGAAAGAATTTTATTTAATAAGACTTACCCGACGTGAATGTTACTCCGCCGGTAATGCAGACAATAAAAATCCGGGATGATCGTCCATGACGCCTCCTTATCACCCAGCGGGTGAAGCACATTGATCAGAATGAACCGGCCGGACTGCGCAGAGCATGGCCGGACGCACGCCGAGCGATGCTCAGCGCAGGTGCGAAAGGAGGCCTGGAGGGAACAGGCTGAAGCGGAAAAGTGCCATATCGATATCCGAATTCAATCATCCACGACGCGCAGGCGGTGGATACGGCGTTATTATTCGGGAATGCACAACACAGGAATACTGGGAAGGTGCTGCCCGCCAAAGTCGGCAAGCAACATATCAGAAGAAGATAGTTCAGCTTGCCTTGTTTATTTTATCGCAACTAAAACTGTCCAATTAATTTCTCCTGATAGATTTTGCACGAAGTATAATAATGCGGAATTATTAAGTAAAGCAGGTTTTATTAAACGAAGCGTCAACCTGACGGCGAAATAATTACCGGCGCCGATAATCTGCCGGAAACGGCCGTCACAGCTGTTGCTGCAGCCACGCCAGCAGCCGTTGCACGGCAGGGTTATCATTGGCCTGCGGCCAGACCAGGTAGTAATCGACGCCTTCCGGCCGCCAGGCATCGGCCAACGCAACCAGCCTGCCGGCGGCAAGCATATCCCTGGCCAGCAGGGTCTTCACCAATGCAATACCAAACCCCTGCTCTGCGGCGCGTAGCAGCAGCCCCGCATCATTGAACAGCGCCAGCGTTTGCCCGCACGCCTCCCTTCCCCTTGCCTGAAACCATGTACGCCACGGCGTCACATCATGCTCCAGTAACGGCAGTTCTTCGCCACCTTGCAACAGCGCCGCTTGCCAGCGCTGCGCCAGGTCAGGAGCCGCAACCGGAATAACGTCACCATCAGCAATCCGCTGCGCCTGCACGCCGCGCCATTCGCCAGCGCCGATGCGAACCGCCGCGTCAAATCCTTGGTGGGCCAAATCCTGCACCGTCAGGGAGGCGTCAATATCCAACACGATATCCGGATGCGCCGCCTGAAACGCGGGCAGACGCGGCAGCAGCCAATAATGGGCAAATGACGGCAATACGCTGATGCGCAACCCCTGACCGGCAGCAACGGCGCGCGCCCGCAAGACCCCTTGCTCTAGCGCTTGCATCGCCGGCTCTGCGGCCGCCAACAGCTCGCGACCGGCACCGTTTAGGCGTACGCCGCGACCGCGACGTTCAAATAACCGGTATCCCAGCGCCTGTTCCAGCTGCCGAATCTGCTGACTGACGGCCCCATGCGTCAGATGAACCTGTAGCGCCGCAGCGCGCAAATTTTCCAACCGCGCGGCGATAATAAAGGTCGGCAAACACTGCAGAGGCAAGCGGTCAAATTTCACTGGTTAGCCTTTCTATCCAAAAGCGTCATTCTTTCTCGATTTTCACCGGCTGACAACCTGTTTACTCTACGCTTAACACTCTCCACTCTGACCCGGAGCCGATAATGCACCCAACGCTGCAACAAGATTTAACCCGCTTTCCACTGATCCTTGATCACACCCGCCGGCTGGCCGAAACCTTTCTGGCCGGCCTGAATGAACGCCCCGTCTGCCCGCCGGCGGCAGCGCAGCAACTCAAGCCCGGCGACGATCGCTTATCTGCAGAGGGCGTAGGCGCCCAGGCTGCGCTGGAGCACTTTTGGCAACATTATGCCGACGGCCTTTCCGCCAGCGCCGGACCACGTTACTTTGGTTTTGTCACCGGCGGCGCCACGCCCGCCGCGCTGGCCGGCGACTGGCTGGTTAGCGTTTTCGACCAAAACAGCCTGCTCAGCCATGACACGGTAGCCGCCGCCATCGAGCTGGCAGCGATTGAACAGCTAAAAAGTTTACTCGGCCTGCCGAAGACATTCAGCGGCAGCCTGGTCAGCGGCGCAACGATGGCCAATTTTTGCGGACTGGCGATTGGCCGCCAATGGCTGGGCGCCCAGCGCGGCATCAACGTGGCGCAGCAGGGCGTGGCGGCGCTGGGCGCGGTGCAGGTGTTGGCCGCCAACCCCCACTCCAGCAGTGAGAAAGCGCTCGGCATGCTGGGCATCGGCCGTGATGCTCTGGTGCCTATCGCCCCCCTGCCGGATTCGGAAGCCATCGACCCCGATGCGCTGGCGCGCCATCTGGCCGCACACCCGGCCACGCCGACCATCGTACTGGCCAGCGCCGGTACGGTGAATACCACGGCGTTCGACAATATTTCCCGTCTGCTGGCGCTGCGCGAACGCTACGGGTTCTGGTTGCATGTCGATGCGGCATTCGGCGGCGTCGCCGCCTGCTCCCCCGCCTACGCCCCATTACTGGAAGGCTGGCAACAGGCGGATTCCATCACCGTCGATGCCCATAAATGGCTGAACGTGCCCTATGACAGCGCCATCCAGTTTACCCGTCATTTGGCGTTGCAGATGCAGGTGTTCCAGAACGTGTCGGCTTATATGGAAGCGCCGGCCCTGCGCCCGGATCATTACCTGCACCTGACGCCCGAAAACTCAAGGCGCTTTCGCGCGCTGCCGCTGTGGATGGCGCTGAAAGCCTATGGCCGCGATGGTATACGCGATATGGTTGAACGCAATATCTTGCTGGCTAAACAGTTGGGCGATGGCCTGACGGCCAGTGGGGGATTCTGTCTGCTGGCGCCGGTCAACCTTAACGTGGTGTGTTTCGCACTGACGGGAATCAGCGGCGACGCAGAAGCGGAGCGCGATAACTTTTTGGCGCGGCTCGATCGGCACGGCATTATACGCTGTACCGCCACCCACTATCAGGGCCAGCCGGCGATCCGCGCCGCGCTGGTTAACTGGATGACCGAAGAAAGCGATATCGCACTGGCGCTGGATTCGTTGCGGGCATGCCGGTTTACAGCGAACTGACTACGGCAGAATGGTCTGCATGCCACGTGGCAAACGCCTGCAGCCGCTGCCTTTGCCGGCCATCATCGTCAATGTTGCCGGCAGAGAGCCAGGCGTTAAAGGCAGCACGACGCTGCGGCCACTCATGGTCCAGCATTGACAGCCAGTCGGTATCCCGGTTGCGCCCCTTAACCACCACGGCCTGGCGGAAGGTGCCTTCCAAGCTAAAGCCAAAGCGTAGTGCCGCCGCACGCGACGGCGCATTAAGCTGGTCGCATTTCCACTCGCAGCGGCGATAGCCCAGATCGTCAAAGACGTGACGCAGCATCAGAAAAATCGCTTCGCTGCCGCTCGCCTGGCGCTGCATCCGCGGCGACCAGTTGATCATGCCCAGTTCAACCACGCCATTGGCCCGGTCAATACGCATAAAAGCGCAGGTGCCAAGCGCTCTGCCGCTGCGCTGATCGATCACCGTCATGGTTTTTCGATCGCCGGCCTGAGCCTGGCTTTGCAGATAACGGGTAAATTCATTCGGCGTTTGCGGACGTTCATAGGGAAGGTAAGTCCAGTCGCGCCCATCTTCAGCCAGTTGATAGGCTTGAAACAGCGCTGCGGCATCGCGCTGGATATCCAGCGGCTCCAGCCGGCAAAAACGCCCGGACAGCGTCTGTGCTCCCGGTTCTCCGGCTGGCTGCCACGCGGGTAACGCATCGCCGACACATTGACCAAACAGGTTATTCCCCATCGTCGTTGACCTCTCCCAGTAAATTGGTTAGCTCAAGCAAACTAAGCGGAACGCCCATAGGACGCAAGCGCTACGCAGAAAATTTCGCCGGCAATAGTTCAGAAAAACCAATAGGTAGGTATTCCCTCGTCACTTTTCCATTAACGAATCATCAACAAAGCGCTAATTCTTTGTTCCATATCGCATTGCGGAACGAAAAATACACCGAAAATATTAAAAAAATGTGACAAGCAAAGAAGCGCAATGATACAAAATGAAAAGATTACCATTCTCAACAATACGATGAGCCATGCTAACATAGTGAATTATAGGAATTTTCCCCTACAAACAACGATCGGGAAGGCAAAATGCGCATAAAAAATGGACGATTATCAGTCAAAAAAACAACACATGAATTTTTTTTAAGAATTTTCCTAGCAATCTGAAATTTAAAATCGTGACATGATAAACAGACTCAATGAACAGGCGAGCGGTGCTTAAGATGCCTTAGGCTGTAGAGCAAGTGTGGTGCTCTGGAGGCATTGGTGAAGCTTTGTGCTGACTTAAGCCAAACTTATGAATTCATCTGTTTGATAAGGTTAGTCAGAAAATATCATTGAGCCGTTTCGCTTTTGTTGGTAGAACATTCTTAATTAGTGATATTTTGATTTTTTTGCCTTTTTGGCTTTCAGGCTTTTTCTCATTATTACCGCGGTAAAACGGATTTAAGTGGGGGTGCAACTATGCCAACGATCATCATGGACTCATGCAGCTATACGCGATTGGGTCTAACGGATTACCTGACATCGAACGGTGTGAAAAAACGGCAAATAAACGCCGCGACCGACATTGATAATCTGCACGAAAAGTGCACACGTTTGAAACCCAGTCTGGTATTTATTAACGAAGACTGTTTCATCCATGAGAGCAACGCAACGGAACGCATTAAACGGGTGATCTCACTACATCCGGATACGCTGTTCTTCATCTTTATGGCCATCACCAATGTGCATTTTGACGATTACTTATATGTTCGTAAAAATGTCATCATCTCGTCAAAATCCATCAAACCGGAGACGATGAACCAGCTGTTGAGCCACTACCTGGAACGCAAGCCGGCAACCCGCTCTGAAAAAACCGCTCTCGATCAAACGCCGGTCACGCTAAGCCAAACCGAATCGAATATGTTGCGTATGTGGATGTCTGGGCAAGGTACAATCCAGATCTCCGACCAGATGCAAATTAAAGCAAAAACGGTCTCTTCTCATAAAGGGAATATCAAGCGCAAGATTAAAACGCATAATAAACAGATCATCTATCACGTGGTGCGTTTAACCGATACGCTGACCAGCGGAATATTTGTTAATAGCCGCTAATGGCGAGAATATCACCGCAACAATCGGCGATAAGCAGGTTTAAATAACCATCAGATTACGTATAGCAACGTATTTCGCCACTAAATATGAAACGCCTGACTGCGACATTTTTTGCCGCAGCGGGTTATTCATTTTTATCGCCGCCTGTGCTGACATACAGATACGCAAGTTATCATTACGCAGAGTGAAAATAACCGACAAAACTACTTTCCGGCCAGCACAACTGGTCAGCGCAGCTAATATTTTTCCGGATTGCGCGGCTCAACGAAGGTGCCGTCACGGCTGTCGATTTCATTGAAGAACCACACGCCAGCCGGGTAATCCTCCAGCGCCACCAGATACATCGTCCCCTCATTAAAAACTTCCACCGCCAGAATGGTTCCCTCGCGCCGTGGGCCGCCGTCGGTCTTCACCGTTACCGCATCGTTGACTTTCATCGTTACCTCTCCCCGTTCGTTGCTCTCAGTGTATAACACCGTGCGCCAATGCCTGGCATCCCGCCGCTATTTTAGCTGTCGCTGCGTCTTTTCGCATTCTTAACACTCTGCCGGCAGAATCTTACATCGCCGGCAGGTAGTCTGTATCACGGTATCTCCCCCCAGAGAGGTGCCTGCAAATGAAGAAGTAACAAGGAACTTTTGCCCGCCGGCACCGGCGGGCTTTTTTTATCTTCAGGCGCTGTAAGGCGTTGAAAGCATAAAAACAACACATAAAAATCAATGAGTTATAATAACAAGCATTTTAAAGAAATTAATCTAAGTTAATCCAAGCTCAACAAAAGAAACCTAATGATGGCAAAATGTGGTCACTCATTTGGTGCCGTATACTCAAGAGGATTGAACCTGACGGCATCGAGCAGATAGTCCGGCGCGAAATGCGCATAGGTCATAGTTTGTTCAATGGTCGCGTGCCCTAAATAGCTGCGCGGAATAGTAGATCACTTTGAGGGAACTCAGTCCGGATTGTGCGATCTGATCAATCGCTGAATATCCCAAATCACTAACCGGACTGAGCGATGCCGATCATAGCACCTATTCCCCGTGACGAACGACGCCTGATGCAGAAAGCAATCCATAAAACGCACGATAAAAATTATGCCCGCAGGCTGACTGCCATGCTGATGCTACATCGGGGTGACCGCGTCATCGACGTTGCCAGAACGCTCTGCTGTGCCCGTTCCTCCGTCGGACGCTGGATTAACTGGTTCACGCAGTCAGGTGTTGAAGGCCTCAAATCACTCCCCGCAGGGCGTTCCCGTCGCTGGCCTTTTGAGCATATCTGCACGTTATTACGTGAGTTGATAAAACACACTCCCGGTGATTTTGGCTATCAGCGTTCACGCTGGAGTACCGAATTGCTGGCAATAAAAATCAATGAGATAACCGGATGTCAGTTACATGCCGGGACCCTTCGCCGCTGGCTGCCATCGGCCGGGATGGTATGGCGCAGGGCCGCGCCAACTCTGCGTATCCGTGACCCGCATAAGGATGAAAAGATGGCGGCAATCCACAAAGCACTGGACGAATGCAGCGCAGAGCATCCGGTATTTTATGAAGATGAGGTGGATATCCATCTTAATCCCAAAATCGGTGCGGACTGGCAGCTACGCGGGCAGCAAAAACGCGTGGTGACGCCGGGACAGAACGAAAAATACTATCTGGCCGGAGCACTGCACTGCGGCACGGGCAAAGTCAGCTACGTGGGCGGCAACAGCAAAAGTTCGGCGCTGTTCATCAGCCTGCTGAAGCGGCTTAAAGCGACGTACCGGCGGGCGAAAACCATCACGCTGATCGTGGACAACTACATTATCCACAAAAGCCGGGAAACCCAGCGCTGGCTGAAGGAGAACCCGAAGTTCAGGGTGATTTATCAGCCGGTTTACTCGCCGTGGGTGAATCACGTTGAGCGGTTATGGCAGGCGTTGCACAACACGATAACGCGCAACCATCAATGCCGTTCAATGTGGCAACTGCTGAAAAAGGTACGGCATTTTATGGAAACCGCCAGCCCATTCCCCGGAGGAAAACATGGCCTGGCAAAAGTGGAGCGGTATTAGGCGCAGCTATTTAGAATCTTCTGCAGGGCCAAGATATTCCCGCCGTTCATCATAAAATGAGAACCGAACGTATGCCGAAATACATGTGTGGCCTGCCCATAAGGTAAGTCCGGGAACATCTTTTTTAATTGGTTTCGTACCCGCTCATAGTGCAACTGAGGGAAAACACGACGTTCCGTTATTGCCCCTTTGATCTCACGGTAGAGGCTGCTGGATATTGGGACGGTTCTATCCTTGCCATTCTTTGTATCGATATAGGTCACGCGATTTTTTACAACATGCTCAGCCTGTAAACTTATGACCTCGCCAAATCGCGCACCAGTAGCAAGCGCAAGCCGAATCCCTAACAGATCATCAGGATGTGCCTGCTGTAAAAACAAAGCGATCTGATGTGTCGTTAAAAACGCCATTTCAGAGTTCTTCGTTTTTGCTCGCTTCAGACCTTTCATCGGGTTGTCGCCATGACACTTACCCAGTTCGGTCAGCTTCGTAAAAACTCCACTAACACGAATCTGGGCATTGTTGATCGTCCTGGGGCTAATGCCTTCCGTCAGGCGTGCAGCCCGATAATCTGCAAACAGTTCATGAGTTATCTGATCGGCCCGTGGGTGTTTCATATAGCGGTCAAATGCATGCAAAGCCAAATACGTGCAGCGCCCTGCTTTTAAGGTCTGCCCATAATGCAGCCACCAAAGTTCTATCAGCTCAGAAAAAGGCCGTCGGTCTTTTGGCTTATCAAGCCACCCCTTATTATGCTGGGTAGCTATGACCCAGCGTTCGTACTGCTGGGCCTCTGCCTTGGTCTCAAATTTTTTACGTATGCGCTTCCCATCACGCCCCTGAGGACGGACATCAACAAGATACTGCCCAGAGTCAAGTTTGCTGATACCCATCTTTTATCGACCGCTCTTAACCCAATCACCAAAAGTATTTTTCATGAGCAATGCCCCCTTTGCCCCAACTTAAGTAAATTTTATAGACAGTTAACCAACCTTCTGGCCGTTTTGGTTGTTGGATATGCCGTCTTGCCCATTAGGGGAGAGAGCCGGACAGATCTGTCCCACCTCCGGCATTGCTTTTCCTGTCATTAACCACATCGTGTACTTCTCAAAACGAGGATGTTTGATAATTTTGTCTAAAACGATCAACCCTACTTCGCGCTGCCCCGTCTCATAATTTCTAATAGCGCCAAGACTTACCCCTGTAAGTTCAGCTAATTCCGGCTGGGTTAACTTCTCTGCGTTTCGCATTTGCTTCAGTTTTTCACCGTACCCGCTTGACATCATCCTCTCCTGAAGATTATCCTCACCACCAACATCCTCAATTGAGGATTATTTAGTGGTATTGAAATGAATTTAAGTTGATCCAGCGAGGATAACGCATGTCAGCTACAGCACAAAGAAAGGCAAGCGAAGTTAATCGACGCAAATTGCACGGTGTTAGCGCCCGTGTGGCTAAGGCGACCACCGTCACTGAAAGAATCGCGCAGGAAATGGCGCTCGAATACATCACAAAGAACGGCATCAAGCCACGCATGACGCTGAAAGAATTCGCTGATTTCTTCAATATGCCCCTGGGCCAGGTTCAGAGCGATGCTCGCAGAAACTATTTGCCTCTTATGCCACGCATCGATCCAAACCGTCGCGAACTCATGCAGGTAAACATGGTTGCGTATTACGCAATGAGCCTCGCCGCGAGTAATGGCTGTCTGGAAAAAGCGGCGGCATTCCAATGAACGCCCCGTTCTACGCCGCGGCCAACCGCGTGATCCGCATGTACGAGATGCGCCAGCAACACGCCAGCCCTGCGCATTCACCGTCTGAAATCGAGTGGGCCGCCGATCGTCTTCTTGATCTGGCGCTGGCCGCTGGTTACGCAGCAAGTAACGAGGCCATCAAACTGCGCGACCGCGCTGTAATTTGGAAACGATGCGGCACACAGCCGGAATTTTTTCCCGAAGTAATCGAAGAGGTATCACCAACATGGAAATGACTCACTGCCCATCACTGGCCGCAATGCTGACCAACGGCCAGCAGATCACCCACCGCCGCCACCAACGCGGCTGGATTGAAACCCCGGACGGCCGCCACTTTCAGCCACGGGCTACCGATGTGCAGTTTATCCCTGGCATGCGCAAACCGTTTATGTCCCGCCCTCGCCCGCGTTGGTTCGCGCGCTTGATGGGAATTTTTGCTTAGCCGGGGAAGCCCGGCCCTATCTGTAAACGCATCCATGTAGGTGTGTTTTCAAATGGGCAACCACCAAGGTGACGCAATGACAATGACAACTCAGCAACGAGAATCCGTTGGGAAATTCCTTGTTAACGCCAAGCAGCTGCTTGCCCAGGCCAAGCGCGTGAATGCTACGGCCGTTTTCTATGACCGACTGACGCGCAGTGAGAAAAAAGCCGTTTGCACCCTCGGTAATACCGAAAGCCGTGCAACGTTGACCGCAAGGCACATCGATATGTCATTTGAGGAAATGAGCCGCAGCGAACGCCGGGCGGTGTTTCGCGGTATAGAAGCCCTCAAGCGTCTGAGCGGGCAAATACCGATACACGTCAATATCGGTGACTGCGACTAATTAGCCTGATTCTTATTTAACCCAGCAGAGTGATCACAGGTGCATTTATATGCGCCGGGGTTTGCTCATGCCCAAAAAAGGTAACGCCATGCTAACGACATTTGCCGTCTACGCCTCAATTGCCACCGGGGCTATCTGGATCGCTCTGCTGGCCTGGCTGGCTTTTCGCCTCACCAAAGCCAGCAAAGAATTGCCACCTGAACAACACAACTACGACTAACGGAGAACATCACAATGACCCCACAACAAAGCGCAAAGCATTGGTTAGATAAAAACTTCCTGATCCTGGACACCGAAACCACCGGCCTGGGTGACGATGCCGAGATCGTGGAAATCAGCATCATCGACTGCGCGGGCAACGTCCTGGTTGATACGCTGGTGAAGCCATCCAAACCAATCCCCGTAGAAGCCACAAAAATTCATGGCATCACTAATGAGATGGTGGCTTCTGCACACTCATGGCCTTTTGTTTTTGTTCATCAGGTTGCCCATATCATTGCTGGCCGCGAGATCGTTATTTACAACGCGGACTATGACATCCGTCTGATTAAGCAGTCTTGCGAAATTACCAACATGATTGGGGCGATCAATATCCCGTCACATTGCGCGATGTTGGCCTATGCCGAGTTTTACGGCCAGAAAGGAAACCGCGGCGGGTACAAATGGCAGAAGCTGACCAACGCCGCCGCACAGCAGGGCGTTATCATTGAAGGAACACCACACCGCGCACTTTCCGACTGCCTGACAACACTGGGCGTCATCAAAACAATGGCCGGCAAAAGTTACCCTGAACCCGTCACCCGCATCATGGACGAATTAGACCATGCTGCAGAGGCGGCCGCCTGGGAGCCGCGTGTCTATAACGCCGTTGTTCGCGCTAAACAAATCATCCAATGCCAGCAGAAATCCAACAATAATTTTAAAGTCAAGTTCCGTCATACCGACCAGCATATTCATGAACTGGAAACGGAAAACGCGACGCAGCGCCGTCGCATCGAGCATCTTGAGCAATATAAAGCCGGCGTCATTTCCATTGTTAACGCCTGTAACGAGGCACACCCAAGCCCCGTGCCATTTTCTGAAGATGATTTCCTGCGCATTGTCGATTTAATCAAGATTGACGATATCCCGTTCGGTGCCGAAAACGCAGATCAGGACATCATTGCAGCACAAGAACGCCTGTTGGGGGAGCAAGCGACACTGTTGCAGCAGGCCAAAGAGAAAGAGCAGAAATTAGAGAAGTGCCTCGGACTAGCGCTCGCTTTCATGAAAGGGGCGGCCGCCGATGTGTCGTTCGTTGACTGGCTGGAGAAAACAGCCGACAACCTGACCACAAAGGAGCGGAATAAATGATCCGCTCACCACTTAAATGGGCCGGCGGCAAAGCCGGCATCATCAACACGCTACGTAAACACCTGCCCGCCGGCAAACGCCTGGTTGAACCGTTCACCGGTTCGGCCACGGTGTTTATGAACACCGACTATCAAAACTATCTGCTCGGCGACATCAACGGCGATCTGATTAACATGTTCAACACGATAAAGCGCAACCCCGGCCGCTTTATCAGCTATGCCGCGGCGCTGTTTCGTGATGAAAATAACCCGGTTTCCTATTACCAGCTGCGGGAAGCCTTCAACAAAAGCAGTAACCCATTCTATCGCGCAGTGTTGTTTTTATACCTGAACCGCCACGGTTATAACGGCATGTGTCGGTATAACAGCGCCGGCGGCTTCAACGTGCCATACGGCAAGTACAAAGCGCCCTATCTTCCCCAGGCTGAGATCCGGGCGTTCGCAGAACGCGCAGACAAAGCGCTGTTTTTATGCCTCGACTTTGACGAGTGCCTAGAAATGGCAAACGCCGGCGACGTCATTTATTGCGATCCGCCCTACGTGCCGACGTCTAAAACCGCCGACTTCACCAACTACCACACCGCGGGCTTTTCCCTGGACGACCAGCGCCGGCTTGCTGACGCACTACGCCGCGCCGCCCGCAGGGGTTGCCACGTTGTCGCATCCAACAGCCTGACCGACGAAACACTGGATATGTACAGCGATTTCAAAATCACCCAGATCACCGCGCCGCGCGCCATCAGCTGCAAAGCAACCGGCCGCCAGCCTGCGCGGGAAATCATCGCAACCATGAGGGCGTCAGCATGAAACGATGGAGCAGCGCAGAAGATAAGACCTTAAAAGACCATGCCAGCACCATGACAGCAAAACAGATCGGCCATTTGCTCGGCAGAACGGCAGGGGCCATCAGTCATCGTGCGGCCATTATTGGGGTTGAAATGAGGAAGCGCGGCGACGCATACCACGGCCGAAAGTATCCAGAGGCAGATATTGAGATGGCTCGCCAGCTACACAGCTCTGGGATGAATTTGAAACTGGTTGCGGAAAAAATGGAGATCCCATTCGCCTCACTGAAAAACTATTTTTACTAATAACGGCAACGGTACATGACACAAAACACCCGAGGCCGTATGGCTCCTACCCCGCCGCCGCCCTACACGGGCAGCGGCGTTGTTGCGACTGAATACGCATATTCCTGGAACGCCAAGCGCGACGCCGTGCTGACTGCTCGCGGCGATACGCCGGCATCCTTCCAGTTGTTCAACGTCACCGACCATACTGGTGAGAATGCCCGCGTCCAGCTGTTTGACATTGCCGGCCAGTTCACCGTCGCCGACCCAGCAGCCAAGCGCCTGCGCCGTCGCCTGGCATCCCTGCCACAGTACATCCGCCGATATTACGCCGCGCGCCTGGACAAGATAGAAAGCAGCAAGGGCAGAACAGCCGGCAATAAGTGGCTGCTGAATACATTTGAGCGCCACGTCCTACCCCGTATCGATGCAGTCAACGAGCAATACCAGGTTGACCAGGTGCCGCCGGCGCTGCTCCCATTCCGCGACGATTTTTTCCGCATCCCTTATTACGGCAAAAAAGACCTCAAACGGCTGGCCTCCCGCCTCGCCGATCTGATGTCGGCCGAATACATGAGCCTGTTCAAGAACCAGAACGAAACCCACGGCGATATTGAACACGCGATTATCTATGCCTACGGGCGGATCGGTTACCTGGTTTCGCACCTGAATATGTCAGCGCCGGGCTGGGCTTATTATTGCGCCTGCAGCTTAACCGCAGAGGACGCCTTGCGCGCCTTCGCCCGCCTCGAATCACCGGCATGGTGGTTGCGCCGCTTGCGCCGCCTCCATGACCAGTGGCGCGAACACCTGATGATTGCCGCTGGCTACGTCAGCGATAAGGCGACGCCATACTGCAGCGATCCATGCCTGAAAGAATGGCACGCGCAGAAGAAAGCAAATCGCGAGTTCATCAAAGCAATGGAACTCGAAGACCAGGAAACCGGGGAACGCATTTCCCTGGTCGATAAAGTTGACGGAAGCGTCGCTAACCCGGCCGTGCGCCGGTGCGAGTTGATGAACCGCATGCGAGGGTTCGAAGACCTGGCGAAAGTCGAGGGCTTGGCCGGCGAGTTTTACACGCTGACCGCCCCATCAAAGTACCACGCGATGCGGGCCAAGACCGGCCACCGCAACAACAAATACCAAGGGGCCAGCCCGCGGGAAACGCAGCGCTATCTCTGCAAAGTCTGGTCAAAAGTTCGCGCCAGCTGGAAGCGTGCCGGCATTCGCGTGTTCGGGTTCCGCGTTACCGAGCCGCATCATGACGAAACACCCCATTGGCATCTGCTGCTATTTCTCAAGCCAGAACGCGTCGAGCAGGCTCGCGACATATTCAGACGCTATGCGCTGCAGGTCGATGGCGACGAGCCGGGCGCGGAGGAGTACCGCTTCACGGTAAAAGCGATCGATGAGAAGTTCGGCAGCGCAACGGGCTACATCGCGAAATACATCAGCAAGAATATTGACGGCTACGCGCTTGACGACGAACTGGACACTGACACGGGCCAGCCGTTAAAGGACATCGCCAAGCGCGTAAACGCCTGGGCTTCTCGCTGGCGCATACGCCAGTTTCAGCAGATCGGTGGCGCGCCGGTAACGGTTTATCGCGAACTGCGCCGGCTGCGCGACCGTGACCTGTCCTTCCTCTACCCTGAAATCTCGCCAGCGCATAACGCCGCAGATGAAGGGGACTGGGCCGGATATACCAGCGCCCAGGGTGGCCCGCTGGTCGAGCGCCGAAACATCCGCGTGCGCATCCGATACGACATCACAGAGAACGGCAACGACTACGGCGACGACATCAGCAAAATCGTCGGCGTCTACTCGCCCTTTGCCGGCGAAGAGGCCGCCATTTTCACCCGCATGAACACCTACAAGATTGTGCCCATTGTCGCCGATCCGGGGTTGGCCGTTGACCTTCAGGCGGCCCCGCCGCCCCTCGGAGTTCTGTCAATAACTGTACGCGAAGCACCGCAGGCAGCAGACAGACAGGGCAGTAATTCCGTTAGCGCACCTGGAGATATAGACAAAAACAGCTGTGCCAGCTGGCCGAAAATAGATGACTTTGAGCGCATGACGCGCAAAGAGCGGCGGGCGCTGAATGAAAGGTTAATAGCGGAGGCGAAAAAATCACGACGCCGGCACGCAGCTGCGCCACAAGAACCGAATATGCAGACAGAGCGGGAAGTAAAAATCGCCGACTTTGCTTATTCGATTGGATTGCAACTAAGTGATATAGAGATTCGAAAGCTGTCAGAAGGTAAGGAGCTGATGCTTGCAGGTAAGAGGTGGCATGTGGCAGCCGATGGAGCACTAAGAGAACTGCCAGCCAGCTATGCCGAAAAATGTAGCACTATCATGGGGCGTGTATTTGCTTTAAAAAAGGATAGCCATATATAATGGCAACCAATAGTCACATTAGGGTTAGGTTATGAATGAAGAATTGAGTGGAATTATTAATGCAGCAAAGGAGAGAATAACAGGGCCTCTCTCTTATATAACAATCTCATTCATTATATATAATTGGTCATGGTTCTACTTCTTGATATATAGTGATAAACCTGCAGAGGTTAAAATATCATCCATCACAAATCTTTTTCCGGTGGTGCATCCAATTAGTAGAACATGTATTTTTCAATGAACGCCCCAATGACTTTTTCATGCAACTCAATCGAGCGTGAGAAGCAGATTGTTTTTCGGGTCAGACGCTTGATTGTAGTGGCACACTGAATTTGGCCACCTGAATAGAGGTGATATCATCACCTCACAGTTAAAACAGGTGACATTATGACCGGACGTAACAGACGCAATTTTAGCCCCGAGTTTCGCCTCGAAGCTGCCCAGCTTGTACTCGATCAGCATTACACCGTTGCCGCCGCTGCTACGGCAATGAACGTCGGCAAATCCACAATGGACAAATGGGTTCGACAACTGAAAGAAGAGCGAGCGGGAAAATCACCCACTGCTTCACCCATGACACCTGAGCAGATTGAAATACGTGAGCTAAAGAAAAGACTTCAACGCATTGAAATTGAAAGGGATATATTAAAAAAGGCTACCGCACTCTTGATGTCAGACTCCCTGAACAATTCTCATTAGTTGAAAAACTCAGGGCGCGGTTTCCTGTTGCCGTTGTGTGCAACGTGTTTGGGGTTCATCGCAGCAGTTATAAATACTGGCGGCAGCCCAGGAAGCCTGACGCCACGAGAGTGGCATTACTGAGCCTTGTGCGTGAAGTTTATCGCGAAAGTAACGGCTCAGCAGGAGCGCGAAGCATTGCCGCGATGGTCACCACCAAAGGTGTAAAACTTAGCCGCTGGCGGGCAACAAAGCTGATGAAAGAGCTTCATCTCATCAGCTGTCAGCAGCCTGGTCATAGGTATAAGAAGGCGTCTAAGGAACACGTTGAGATCCCCAATTATCTGGAACGCCAGTTTGCTGTAACCGAGCCTAATCAGGTCTGGTGCGGTGATGTGACTTATATCTGGACGGGTAAACGCTGGGCTTATTTGGCCGTAGTGCTTGATCTGTTTTCCCGTAAACCGGTTGGCTGGGCTATGTCATTTTTCCCGGATTCTGCACTGACAGCTAAAGCGCTGTCCATGGCCTGGGAAGCGCGAGGAAAGCCGGCTAATTTACTGTATCACTCGGATCAAGGCAGCCACTATACCAGCAGGAATTTCAGACAGTTACTGTGGAGATATCAGATAAAACAAAGCCTGAGTCGCCGGGGAAATTGCTGGGATAACAGCCCAATGGAACGGTTCTTCAGAAGCCTGAAAACAGAGTGGGTACCGGATAATGGCTACACGAATTTTAGCCAAGCCAGCACGGCAATAACGAATTACATCACAGGATATTACAGCCAGCTCAGACCCCATCAATATAATGGTGGTTTGACGCCGAATGAATCAGAAAGATTGTTCTGGAAAAACTCTAAAGCCGTGGCCAGTTTTTGTTGACCACTACACTCCGCCCGCTAACCTAAAGCCAATCCAAGCACTGCGTTCACGAAGCCCGCCACAAGCATGGCAAGCCCCGGAATCAGAAAGTTCTTCTCGCGCCTCTTTCGCGCCAGATAGAACATTAGTGCCGCAACACAAAACATTGGGATTGCCACATACATGTAAACTGACATGCCATCTCCTTAGCTAAAAGTCTCTTCCGGCCACTGGGCAATCAGAGCTTGTTGTACTTCAGCGACTCATGGATCAGCGCTTTACCCATAACGTAGAACTGATCTTGCGTTGTGTCAATTACGTACCATTTTTCATACGTTGGGTTGTCAGACAGCACCGCTAGCTTCTCGCCCTGCATCTGCAATCGCTTAACGTGGAAGGTTTTTCCGTACACCTAATTAGAAGACAAAAAAGCCATTCATCATATTTATCCTGGTTGCCCCTGCAACAAATCGAGGGCTATCTGTTTATCTTCCGGCCGCAATAAGCTCAGCAGCGATTTGACCAAACCACGGCCACCGCGGGCGCTGGGGCTAAGGGTGTGCGAGAACGTCATATTCATCACGAAAGTGTGGCCGCACTCGACGTCACTGCATTGGCAGTACAGATCGGCAAACTGCGGTGTTTTGCGGTTGGTTTTGCTGACCGTTGCCGGCGCGCCGCACTCAGTACAGATAACTTTCAGATTACGTGACATCACTACTTCCCCCAGATCGGCCGTTTGTCATAGTTTAACCGATCTGGAGGTCGTCAGCTATTTAGCGCAGCCCTCGATCGGCAAGGACTTCCAGCCCGACATCAATCATTGCCGTACGCTGTTCTACCGAGAACGCGCCATCGTAGACCGCAGTGAAGGCTACATCGCCATGCATAGACGACGTGGTCTTTCCTTCTGGCCCGCCGCCGATATGTAATGGGGTGCTGAGCGTCTGATCGGCGGCAATATTATCGCCCAGGTCACCGAACCGCAGCCCCAGCTCGCTGAACAACACGCTGGCTTTGCGGTTGACGGGGTCAAATGTGCCGGCGGCAACATACCATTTGTTCAGCTCCGGCTGTGCGACATCGCCGCCGCTGATATTGCGCACCTCACCCGACGGATAAGCAAAACCCATCAGGAGATCGCCGCTCCAGTACAGGTTAAACCCGTGCCCCTCGCCGGCCGTCTCATTGCGACAGCTGAAGATATTGGTATAGCGGTTCAGCGACGCGAAGCGAAAGGCGGTAAGAAACGACACCGCGCCCTGGCCTGGCTTGGTGAGCGTCGTGGCCGACGGTTTCGCCCCGCTCTCATAGTGCAGGCCCCAATAGTTGATTGTCGCCCCGCCCTGTTTAACCTCGAACCCGTTACCACTGTTGTCCAACGGGTTGAGCAGGTCAAGGCTGCCGATCGCCGGCAGCGGTGACAACGTCTGTAATTTAGACTGGATCGGCACATACATCCGGTTCCAGTCGTTGTAGCGAATGATTTTGTTTGCGAATAAACGAACGCCATTACCGGCCATATTATTTACCTTCAATATTAGGTGAGTGTTCTGGCGTGCCGCGGTTTTCATTTCCCACGCCTGCCAATGTTCCGTCATAGGTCGCCCCGGCTGCAGGGTCTAACCAGTCACAATTTGCGGTCCGCACATTGCTGCTGGTGAAGTAGGTTGCGCCAGTGGCATCAGGGTAAAGCTGGATATCCGCCCCAGTGATGCGGCAGCGGTTACCGGTATCGCCGACGTCGTAGCGCGCCAGTAATCCGCCGTGAATGTCGAACGTTGCCCGCGCGCCGGCGGCGTTGATGATCACCGGGTCGCAGTTAATCAGCGTCACCTTTGGCACCCACGCGTAAGGGCTTTGGCGGTACGTCGTGCCATCGACGGTTTTGTCCCAGTCCGTGGTTTTTCCTGGTAGGTACACCATCGGGCAGGCATTGGCGGCAATCACTGGGTTATTGATAACGCTGATAACGTTCTCGCCGATGATCCGCGCGTTTGTACCGTCCGGCCGCAGTTTCTGGCGGCTGCCGTAGGGGTTACTCGCCAGGTCTGCACCGATTCGGAAAACGGCCATTGCCGCATTCTTCTCTTCCGGCACGTTGATGGCGGTCATCCCGCGAATACTGACCAGCGACGGCAAATAGGTGCGGTTATAGGTGCTGTATCGTGAGCGGTACGCCCGGCAGAACGTGAACGCAAAGTTATCCGGCAGCGACGCCTGAGAGCCTTCCAGGTCGAACGTGATATTTTCGCCAGTAATGGTGTGTGGCGTTTTCGTCGTAACACCATAATTTACCGCGTCGCCGGAGTTCATCAGTACCACGTCAAACGACAGCACCCCCTTAGCCCAGGCTTTATCGATGTTACTGTCGAAACGGATCACCTGGTCACGCACGGTCAAATTACATTCGCAGTCACCGGCGTAATCTTCACGCATGGCAATCATGTAGCCCTGGCGATATTCCAGCGTGCCGCCTGCCTGCTCAACGGAATACTGAGTCACAACGAAGGTGTTGTCGTCAAACGTGTACTTGCCACCGCCCTGCAGGTAAATTTGCTTGCCTTTAAACAGCGTGCGGCTGATGTTCACGTCGTAGCCGAATGAATGGAAGTCGAACCGATTCATGACGGAGCGATCGATAAACAGACGTTTAACGCCGTGGTGTCCTTGGAACCCCCAGCCGTACAAGCCGTAATAGCCGGTGACGTGTGCCTCAATGCTGTTACGAAGGCAAATGGCATAAGCGCCGCCGACGTCGTTTGGCATGCATTCCGCCGTGGCATTGTTCAGCCGAATATCGCTGACGCCATAGGCACCGACCACGACGCGAGATTCAACGTTACCGCTCGCCCAGTTGCCCAGCACCAGATCATTCACCGTTACCATTGAGCGCTCAATCTCAATATTGACGAACTTCCGGCCGTTGCCAGCCTCGCAGAACGCCGGCGGCGTGAAGGTGAGCCAGGCGTTTTCCTTGGGCTGGATCCAGGCTTCAGAGATCGTGCCGGCCGGCGTGTTCTTCACCAGCTGGTCAGACAGCGCACCATTGCGGCCAATGCGCGAAAAATCGCGGAACTTTACCTGTGTGCGTGGGTTTACCTGGTTGCCGCCGCGGTACAGCTCCACAGCGGAAGATATGTAACCGAACAGGCCGCCGCGGTACGGATACAGCTTCGGCATCGGCAGGTATGCGCTGCCTTTTTTGATGTGCTGCGCATAGTTGGCATTGAGATCGGCCAGCTCGTCAGCAGTAAAATCGATGCGGCTTTTGCCCTGAATGCGATACATATACATCGGTTCCGGTGAGCCATCATCGACACCGTCAACCCGGCCCCAGCGCGTTTCGTTGGTGCCGCTACGGTTGCAGGTAACCACGGTGCAGCCGGCCAGGTTGCACGGCGTGCGGACAATCCACTCCGCGCCCACCCAGAGAAACGCCCCCGCGTTCTGCACCACGGGCAGGCCGTAGCGGTTGGCAAAGGCGTGACAGCGAGCGATCGCCTCGTCTGCTGGCACAATATCAGCCAGCAATGACTGTGCTGCAGCTTCCTCGCCGTTTCTCGACAGCTCGGCATACTGCTCATAAATCGCGTCGGGGATCCGCGGTGCGCCGAACATGTCATAACTCACATAGTCAGTTTGCCGAACCCAGCGCCGGCCGTCAGCGCCCACCAGAACGCCGCCGCCGTCGTCGTCATCCGTCAGGTCGGGATAGACAACAAAACGCCCGCCAATGCGCGCCCCGACGACATCGCGCGCGGTAGCGTCACCGGTGTAGTCGCGGATATCGTCATAGCCCGCCGCGGTATCGCCCGGCGTAATGCCACCGGCTTGCCCGCTACTGCCGCCACCCAGTCCTACGGTGCTGCCGTCTTCTTTCGCGCCGGCAACAACGACACCGTTAGCGGTATAAATCAGCCACACCCAGCCATCAGGGGCGTGATTATCAAACAATGAGCCGCCAAACTTCAGGCCATCATCGCCGGTCACCAGCTTGGCAACCATTTCAAACAGCGTCGCGCCGTCCTCTTCACGGATAACGAACGGCCGTACACCGTTGGCGGTCACCACCTCAAGGATGGCGTCAGGCGACAGTTGCATCGGGCCGGATTGCCGGAACAGGAAGTCGCACAGCATGCGCAGCGATGCGCTTTGCGTTTCGAAAACGTCGTCACTGACTACGCGTGAAAGCGGAAAAATGTCAGTGTTATTCAGCGCCGGCGCGCCGGGTAATTCACTAATACGTTTGGTTGGCAGCGATTCATCAGCCATTGTTATTCCCCTGCAGGTGTTGAAAGGTCGAATTTGATGTGTAAGCGCGCCGGCACTTCGGGATCAGCGGCAACGGCCTCACTGAGCATGCGTTGGACGGGGATCACTTCGTCTTTGCGGTAGGTTTCCCGTGCTTTGTCCGGGTCACCCAGGCCGGCGGTGTTCTGGGGGATGATGCCGGCCAGACCGGCCGGGAAGCGGTGAGACGTCAACACGTCCTGCGCACTGATGTTTTTCACGTTGCTAAACTCGTCTTTGGCGCTGATGTCCCCCACGGGGATAAATTTCACGCCCTCTTTGTCACCGCCGGGGATGTTAATAAACATGTTGCGGAAGTTACCCAGCCCCTTGGTGCTTTCGATCTTCTTCTTGATTTCCTGCTCCAGCTCGTCGGACAGGTTTTGATCGGTGGTGTAGAGAATGCCGCCAACGTGCGCGCCGTTGGCGTAGTAACGGCGACGAAAGACCGTGGCTTCACTGTTTAATAGCGCGCTGTTGATGCCGCCGATATAGTCGGGCAAACCATAAACTTGCTGCTGCGGATCGTATTGCTTCAGGAAGATGATTTCAGACTCCGGGTAAATCAGCGGCTGGCCCTTCTGCAAAATGACAAACTCACCCGTTTTGCGGCGCCGCAAATACATGGACGGCAGCGGAGCCAGGGCAACGACCTGCCCCCACCCGTTACGCACTTTCAGCAGCGGCGCATCACCGAACAGCAGCCAGTCAAACACCAGGCCGCCCAGTTGGTCGCGCGTCAGGCCGCCGCCCAGGTAATCAGACATCACCATGTTTTTTCGGGCGTAGATCACCCCATCGTGCTGCGCGTTGGCATTAGGCAATCGCGCCAGCGCCAGGCGGTTGATCGGCGGTGTCCAATAGTCATAGCTATCGTCATACCAAATTTCCTGATAGTCGGTGCCACTGGTCAGCACCAGTTCCGGCGGCCCGATGAAAATCGTGCTGCGGTCGCCAGGGATAGGAAGGCCAGCGCCGGCCGAATAGGCGTTAGTCTGCGCCGGTTTCTTTTTCTTTTTGCTCATGCTGCCGCCTGTGAGAATGCCCAGGTAGATTTACGCCGGGTATCAAAGTTGAGGGGTTCATTGATTGCCGCGTGGGAAATGGCAAAGAAAACGTCCGCGTGGCCGGTTTCGGCGCTGCGTTCGGCGACAAAGGTCAGTGCGTTGCCGCTTTTGGTGACGCTTTTGCGGATGGCCAGGAAGCTGCCGGCAATGCCGCGTTTTTCGGCATCCCACTCGATGCGGTCGCCTTCGACCAGGTCCACCATTTTCAAGACCAGCCGGGTTTTGCTTTCCGCGCTGTAGTGGATGTCGCGCACTTCACGCGGCGCGAACGACTGGACGCGCTCATAGACACCGCGGCCGATGCCGGTCACGTCGATGCCGATGTAGGTCATGCGGTAGCGCTGCATGATTTTTTTGATCTGCTCGGCCTGGTACTTGAAGCTAAGCCCCTGCCAGTGATGGGTTTCCAGCACGCGGAACCGTTCGCCGTCATACAGCGGCGGAGCCACTACGACAAACGTTGATGTATCGCCGCTGCGCGCCGGGTCAAAACCGCCCCACACTTCCCTATCACCAAACGGCCGCTTGGCTTTCGGGTTGAAGTCTTGCCAGGTGGCGGGATCCACTTCGCAGCGCGCCAACATGTCGAATTTGAAGACGCTGTCACCGCTATCAACAAAGATGCACATGTAAAGCAAGTTGAACGCGTCAACGCTGTGTTCGTTGCGTACCCGCTCAAGCGTGACATATTTGTCCAAACCGCCGGCGCAGGCGTCGACCAGCGTGACAACATACCGCCACTGGCCGTCAGGACACAGCCGCCCACCGTCGCGCAGCTCGTCAAAGTCCGGGAATTTGAGCGCCTGCCGCTTCTTGTCGCTGCCTTTCCATTCGTCGCCAGTCCAGAACGGGTAGCCGTCGTGCGTCTTGGCGCTGGGCGTAGAGAAGAACGTCCGCCGCCACTTGTCGTGTGTGGCGATCGCGCTGGTCACATCCTTGAATACCTGGAATTTCGGCACCCAGAAATATTCATCACAATAGAAATGTCCGGTTTCACCCTGCGCAGTGTTGGCGTTGGTTGACAGGAAAATCAGGCTTGCGCCGTTGCTGAGCGTGATCGGGTTGCCGGTCAGCGTGACGTCAAACATTTCACGGGCAAACTTGACGATATAGCGCCGGAAGATTTCAGCCTGGCGGCGAGACGCCGACACAAAAATCTGGTTGTCGCCAGTCAGCGCCGCGTCTTCCAGCGCTTCCCAGGAAAAATACCAGGTCGCGCCAATCTGACGGGATTTAAGCAGGTTGCGGATAGACTGATGCTTGTTGGCGCGTAGCGTCTTTTGATAGTCCAACAGCTGGTTATCGGCGAATTCGTCAAAGCGTTCTTTGGTCATGACGCTGACGTCATTCTTGCCGCCGCGCCGTTTGCCCTTCCGTCCGCCGGTATCATCGTCGCCGGCCGCAATAAAGCCGATGCTTCCGTCGCCACCACGCGACGCAGCAGCTGTCGCCGCTGCTAACTTTTCGGCGTGCTTATTGCGTTGAGCAATTAACTTGACGTGATGCTCGATCAGCCGGTCAAGCTCCTGCATTTCGAGATCGTTTTTCTTATCGCGATGGGTCAGCGTCCGGATCCGGCGCTGGATGCAATCCTCGATACTTTCTTCGACCAGTAATTCCGACCAGCCGTACTTCTCCGCCCAATGATAAACAATGCGGGCAGATGTTAATTTAAGTTCGGCGGCAATTTCTTTGGGTGTCCAGCTTTTTAAATAAAGCGAACGCGCCACCTTTCTGATTGATTCGGGATATATAGCCATGCATTGCATTATGCAGGGCAACTTATATGCGGGTGATAATTAATGTTCGGGTTTATTCGGCTAATGCCTTATATCCGAATATATCGGAAGTAAACTATTCGCCGCGCTTTATTTTATCCGTAATACTCGCCTTACATTTTATTTTTCAGCAGAACAATAACGGATAACACTCATGCCCCGCCCATCATCGCATTTAATGACAGACTGGATTTGCATTGCCACGGCTGGCGAAACCGTTGACGGGCGAGAGATCCCAGAAGCCTGGTTAACTGAAATGGCCGAAACCTATGACCCGGAGTTACACACCGCGCTCATTTGGCCTAACCACGAACGCTACTGGGGCAACTCCGGCGAAGTGTTGGCACTGCAGACCGGCAATGAAGACGGCATCACAAAACTGTATGCCAGGCTTTGCCCCAGCGACGATCTGATTTACACCAACCGCCGCGGTCAGTTGCTGTTTTCCTCTATTGAGCCGGAGCCTGATTTCCGCGGCACCGGCAAATGCTACCTGGAAGGCTTGGCGGTCACAGACTCGCCGGCCAGCGTCGGCACCACGCGTATTCGTTTCAGTGCTGATAAAGAAAAAAAATCTGTCTACGGCGCTCCGGTGCCGCTTGTCATCAATATGGTCACAGAACGGCCGGGAGATAAAGATATGTCTGGTGAAAAAAATTGGCGCACGCTGTTTGGCATGAAAGATCCTGAACCAACGCCAGAGCCAACGCCTGAACCAACGCCGGAGAATAAAAATAAATTCTCTGACGAAGCTATCGGCAAATTGGCGGAAGCCGTTGCATCACTGGAAAATCAATTCAGCCAAATGAGCGCAGACGTTGAGGCGGCTAAAAATTTGGCGAGCGAAGTCAGCGGTATTAAATCGCAATTTTCCGACATTAAAAAACTGTTGGAGTCGGAAGACGCCAAGCAGTTGTTTAGTTCTCTGCCTGATCTGCTGCCGAAGTTTAAAAAGCTGGATGAAACATTCAGCAAATTGCCAACAGCAAACCCCGGCGAAAAAGAAAACTCCGCCGCCGCGATGATCGTTTAAGCGTCGTCGTATCGATTACTACGCTGCTGACCGCGGCGGGAAAGAGGAAATTAAAGTATGTCACAACAATTATCGGTGTTGAGCGATAGCGCCCGCCAGGCGATGGACGCCTATTACAGCACGCTGTTTAAAAATCTCGGCCAGCCGGAAACCGCTGACCGCAACAAGTATTACGCAGTCACCCCGCCGATGGAAACCGCCATCCGCAAGGCGCTGCAGGAGTCGCTCGACTTCCTGCAGTTCATCACCATGAAAGACGTGGATCAGATGAGCGGCCAGGTTGTCGATGTGGGCGCGTCTCGCCTGCATACCGGCCGTTCTCAAAATGGACGCTTCCACCGCAATATCGGCGTTGACGGCAACACCTATACCCTGGCGAAAACCGACTCCGCGGTCGATCTGGACTGGGAAACCCTGTCGAACTGGGCGAACAGTGGCGACGCTGGCGAGTTCATGCAGCTGGTTAACGCGTTCACCATGCAAGCCTTCTCGCTGGATATCCTGCGCATCGGCTTCAACGGCACCAGCGTGGCCGCTACGACTAACCCGGACAAAAACCCGCTGGGCCAGGACGTGAACAAAGGCTGGCACCAGATTGCCAAAGAGTTCAACGGCGGTTCACAGATCATCACCGACCCGGTCACTATCGGCCCGAGCGGGGATTACAAATCACTGGACGCCGCGGCGTCAGACATCATCAACACCAAAATTCCGCAGGAATTCCGTAATGATCCACGCCTTACGATCATGGTTGGCGCTGACCTGGTTGCTGCTGAGCAATTCCGCCTGTACGGCAAAGCCGACAAGCCAACAGAAAAAATCGCCGCGCAGCTGCTGGCCGATTCCGTCGCTGGCCGTCGTTCTGCCATCCCGCCGTTTATGCCTGGCAAGCGCTTAGCGGTCACCATTCCGGCCAACCTGCAGGTATTGACCCAGCGCAACACGCGTCAGCGCAAGGTTGAGTTTGTCGAAGACCGCGCGCAGTACGAAAACAAGTACCTGCGCAATGAGGGATACGCCCTGGGCTATCGCGAGCTGTACGGCGCGATCGATGAGTCTGCCGTCACCATCGTGGGCGAGGAAGCCGTCACCCCACCGGCTGAGGGTTAACTATGAGCCTGTCTCCCGGTCTGCGGCACAACGCCCGGATTGCCGCCAAGCAAGCGTTAAGCCAGGGGCAGGCGCTCAGCGCCAACCCTGACAGCCTGCACATCCAGTTGCGCGAGCTGCAGCAGGACGTCGAACGGCTCCGCGCGCTGCCGACAATCCGTGACCGGGTAGACATGAAGCGCCGCAAGCTGCTGCCGAAGTGGCGGCCCACGGTGGAAAGCTACCTCAGCAGCGGCGAGCAATACACTAACCCGGTGTTTGGGTACTGCGTGATCTGGCTGTTCGACGTGGGCGACTTTGACCAGGCGCTGACGTGGGCAGACATTGCCATCGAGCAACATCAGCCCACGCCGGGCAACGTAAAACGCACCCTGTCGGCCTTTGTTGCTGACACGGTGCTGGCCTGGGCCGAGCAGGAAGCCGAAGCCGGCCACAGTGTAGAGCCGTATTTTTCCCGCGTGTTCGAGTGCGTGCGCGAAAAGTGGCGGCTTCACGAAGAGATTAACGCGAAGTGGTTTAAGTTCGCCGCCCTGCTGCTGCTGCGCGATAGCAACGGTCGGCCGCTGCCGTCTGCCATTGAAGACGCCAGCGTTTTGCAGGCGGCTGATGACCTACTGGCGCAGGCATATGCCTATCACCCACCTGTCGGGGTGAAAACACTACGCGAAAAAATAGAGATGCGCCTGCGGGCGCTGAATAAACGACTGCCGCACGGCGGAGTGGGCGCAGCGGAGGGCGATACCGGCGAGGTGTCTAGCGCCGTGGATGCTGGTCAGCCCGCTTCTTTAACTGGGGGTGAGGTGTGAGTTCACTCGGATTTAGCGGTAAGAGCCTGAGCTATCAGGACGTCGCCATCGAGCAAGGGCCGGGCAGCTTCTGGCCCGATCTGAACCTGGGCGAGTTTCAGCTACAGCGCAAAGTCCCGCCGCAGCTGCAGGGAGACACGGCGATCCAGGCGGTACTGTCCGCCATTGGCGACATTAACCGCCGGCTGAAGGCGTTCGAGGCTGACAAACGCGCGGAGGGTTACCAGAAAGCCGCTGACTTGCCAGGCGCACGCGTTGCGAGTGAAAACCAGACCACCGCGCAATACAAAAAGGCCGTTTATGCGATAGCGAAAGCCGACCTGCTGGGCGAAGTGACCAGCCTGAGCAGGCTGGGCACCGGTAACGCGCCGGAAGGCACCAGCAGCGACGTCGCCGAATCGTTCGCCCGTGGTGCGCTGCTGACCGAGGCCAGCCAGGCAGTGCGTGCCATCCTCGGTCTGGGCCGCGCAACGGTGTCACTGTCATGAGCCAGTTAAGCGAGCTGACAGCCTTTATTGATAACTGCTTGCCGCCACGGGTGAAAATCACCGCCAGCTGGATGGACAACCAGAAGCTGATCCCGGCGATGAAAAACATCGGCAAAGGACAGCGCCGCATCAGCATTACGACTTATGACGGCGTGCTGGAATGGGACAAGTTGCCGTATCGCGTGTTTGACCCGGCGATATTGCACGCCCTGGTCGCGGCCTGGCTGGAAGAGGGAGCCAACGAGCTACGCAGCGACTTGAACCTGTCCGAACCAGACATCGAGATAGAACCCTACGACGAAGAGACTGCGCTGATCACCATTACCGTGCCGCTGGTTGACGAGGTGTTCATCGTTCCAGACGAGGACGGGATCATCCCATTGGACGGCCAGAAATGGAGCGTCGTCAATGCGACTTACGACCATGCCGAACAGGCGGTCATTTTTGGGGCGGATGTTGAAGGGGCACCGGTAAAAGATGGCGACAATCGTTAACGGCGAACTGAGCAAAAGCCAGCTGCGCGCACTCAAGCAGGCACTAAGGGATGTCGATTTCCCCAAGGCCAAGCGGCAACGGCTGCTATGGCGTATTGCCAAGCGCGGCATTATCCCCGCGTCAAAGCGCCACGCACGCAATCAGCAAGCGCCAGACGGCAGCGCATGGGCACCCCGCAAGCACGGACGCCGCAAAATGCTGCGGCAACTGCCGAAGCTGCTGAAAGTACGCGATATGCCAGAGCGTGAAGCCGTCAGGATTTACCTGCATGGCGGCAATTACAGCAACGGCGCACGTCGTATGCCGGCCGGTGTTATCGGGGCCGTACACCAGGGCGGCGCACAGATCACCGTCAATGCGGCGAACTATCGGAACCAGCCCAGCCAGGAAGGCAAGACAGCTACACGCCGCCAGGCCAAGCGCCTGCGTGATCTGGGGTTCAAGGTGTGGTGGAACGGCAAATGGGTGAAGCCGGCGGTCAGTTACATCACTGCAGAAATGTCCATGAAACAGGCCGGCTATCTGATTAAAAAGCTGAGCCGCAAGGCCCGTAAAAACACATGGACGATCGACATCCCAAGCCGTGTATTCCTCGGCGTGAGTGATGATGACTTTAACAGGATCCTGGCCCGCCAGCTGCAAGGCATCGGGTTCGGCTGGGACATCAAAGCACAGGATATCAAGGGGAAACTATGACCTGGCCGAGTGTTGAAATTAACCAGCTGAACCAATACCAGGGCGCACCGACAGAAATTGAGCGCGTCGTTCTGTTCGTCGGCGTCGGAACGACCAACGCCGGGACGCTGCAGTCACTGAACAGCAGCACCAATCTGGATACGGTATTGGGTGATGCTGACAGCGTACTGAAAAGCAATATTGCCGCCGCCCGCCGCAATGCCGGCAGCAACTGGTTTGCTTACGTGGCGATTTTGGCCGCTGACGCCGCCGAAACCGCTAACTGGGTTGCTGCGGTACTGGACGCCCAGAAAACCGCCTCCGTTGAAGGTGTGGTGCTGTGCATCGACACCAACGATAAAGCAGACATTAACGCCGCGGTAACGCTGCGCACTGACCTGGTCAGCAAGTACAGCCGCTGGTGCTGGACGATCTTGTCAGTTGGCGGCCCGACTGCAGAAGAAACCTGGGCGCAGTACAGCACACGACTGGCAACGCTGCAAAATGGCATTGCCGGCCCCAGCGTCCAGCTGGTTCCGCGGCTGTGGGGGAATGAACCGGGCGTGCTGGCCGGCCGGCTGTGTAACCGTGCCGTGACCATTGCCGACAGCCCTGCCCGCGTGCGCACCGGCGCACTGGTTGACTTGGGCAGTGACGACCAGCCTGTCGATGGCGCCGGCGTCGCGTTGGATCTGTCTGTACTGCAGGCACTGAACGCGAACCGCTACAGCGTGCCGATGTGGTACGCCGACTATGACGGCGTTTATTGGTCTGACGGCCTGACGCTGGACGTCGAAGGCGGTGATTATGTCGTGATCGAGTATCTGCGCACCGTTGATAAAGCCGCGCGCCGCGTCCGTCTGCTGGCAATCCCCAAAATTGCCGACCGTTCGCTGAATTCGTCGGACAGCAGCATCGCCGCGCACCAGACCTACTTCAGCCGGCCACTGCGGGAGATGGCGATCTCTTCCCAGATTAACGGCGTGCAGTTCCCTGGCGAAGTGAAGCCACCACGCGACGGCGACGTCGTGATCACTTGGCTGAACAGCGTCAAGGTGCAAATTTTCATCACAGCCCGGCCGTATGCCAGCCCGAAAGAGATTGCGATCGGCATCCTGCTGGACACCAGCCTGACGGAGTAACGAACAATGAGTAAACGCATTTCAGGCATGAGCTTTGATTTCGACATGGGCGGAACCTCGATCCATGCCGAAAGTATCTCGCTGAACATCACCGACAACACCGCGGTAACAAAAACCCGCGGCGTGCCGGACGGCTACACCGACGGCGACGTCGAAGCGGACGGCGAGATCGAGCTGGACAGCAAAAACCTGATTGCCGCCCAGGACGCCGCGCGCAGTGCCGGCAGCTGGCGCGCGATTCCCCCCCAGGACTTTCTCTTCTATGCCAAGGCCGGCAACGAGGAAATGAAAGTCGAGGCGTTCGGCTGCAAGATTTCGATCTCTGACTTGCTGAACATCGACCCGACCAGCGCAGACAAGGCGAAACACAAAATCAAGTACATCGTCACGTCGCCAAACTTCGTACACATCAACGGTATTCCGTACCTGTCCGAAGAAGACACGCGCGATCTGCTGGGGTAACACGGATGCAAGAGCACGAAAAGAACATGCTGACGCTACTGCTGATCGGCGCAGTCATCGCCCTGGCGAAAATGCTGGTCAGCAATGACCCCATCACGCCGCGCCTGGTTGCCGGGCGCGTGATCCTGGGGTCGGCTGTGTCAATGATTGCCGGCGCGGCACTTATTCAGTTCCCCGACCTGCCCAACACCGCGATTAACGGTATTGGCTGTGCGCTGGGGATCCTGGGCTATCAATTTGTCGAGGGCTGGCTGCGCCGGCGCGGCAGCAAGTGGATGAAAGGTGAAAACAATGACGCTCAGTGAAAAACAGCAGCTGTTCACCAAGCTGATTGCGCAGCTGATTTTATGGGCTGACGAGAAAGGCATGCGCCTGACGTTCGGTGAAGCCTACCGCACGCCGGAACAGGCAGCGCTCAACGCCAAAAAAGGCAGTGGCATCAGCAACAGCTTGCACACCAAGCGCCTGGCCGTTGACCTGAACCTGTTTATTAACGGCCAGTATCAGACCAACAGCGCCGCGTATTTGCCGCTGGGCGAGTATTGGGAAAGCCTGGGCGGCAGCTGGGGCGGCCGTTTCAAAAGCCGGCCGGACGGCAATCATTTCAGCCTGGAACATGAGGGCGTTCGCTGATGAACCTGCCGCCGCCCTTCTTGCTGGCCGCGTTGCTTGCCGCGTTCGGCGGTGGCTGGCTGGTTGCCGGATGGCACCAGGACAGCCAGCAACTGGTTATCGAGAGAGCGGCAAGCGCCGGCGCGGAGAAATCCCGACGGTATACCGAACAGATGGCGGGCGAGTCGGCCCGCTTACTGGAAAGCAAGTTAGCGGAGTTGAGCGCCAATGAAACGCACACAGAGCGGGTCATCCGAACAGAAGTGGTTAAGCCGGTATTCAGTAATGTGTGCGCTACTGATGATTATGTCCGGCTGTTCAACGCCGCCTCCGGCCGCGCCGAACGTGCCCTATCAGGCGAACCTGTTGACGCGCTGCCCGACAACGCTACCCAGGCTAAACAGTAACACCGGTGCGGCGCTGACCGCCGCGCTGGAAGAGTACCGAAAAATTTACCCACCGTGCGCAGCCAGGCATAACCAGTTGGCTGATGAAATCGAACAAAGAGAAAGGGCAACAAAATGAGCGACAAACACACGATTGAACTGACCGTAAACGGCATTGATCTGGTCTTTGAGCCGAACGTCACCGCGTTTAATAAGTTCATCAACGAGATGAGCCTGGATAACAAGGTCGCCCCCGCGGTGAACTTCCTGCGCCGAATCATCAGTGCGGACAGCAAAGCCGCACTGGAAGATATCATCGCGCTGCCGGGTGCGGCGGTGAAACTGGCGGGCAAGGTGAACGAGATTTACTCGCCAGATCTGGAGATTGAAGTAAAAAACTAGCCCGCCGCGCGCAGGCCATTGACGACAACAACCTGGAACAGTTGTTGGCACTGCGCCGGCATTACCTGCCGGGCGAGCCTGACGATCAGGAATCACTCGCCCGCGCTATCTGGCTAGATAACCGGTATTGGCACAACATGGCTATTGCCGTTAATAACGGCATTGGCCGAGCATTTAAGGGCGGATGATGAAACAGCTTGAGGTTATGTTGTCGCTGGTCGACAAATTTACCCGCCCTCTAAAAATGGCCGGCGGAGAGCTGAACAACTTCGCCGCCAAATCACGTACCGCTTTCGGTCAGGTGGCTGCTGGCGGTGTCACGCTATGGGGCGTAGCACAATCCATCATGGGGATCCTTGGCCCTGCTGACGAAATGCAGCGCGCGCTCGCTGAGGTAAAATCGATTGGCGTTGCCGATACGGCCCTAAAAAACCTCAGCAAGACCGCCGTCATGTTCAGCATGCAATACGGCGAGTCTGCGGCCGGGTTCGTCGCGTCGGCCGCATCCATTGCCGGCGCTATCGATGGCCTGTCTGATAAAGAGCTGCGCACCTTCACCACCGCCGGATCCATCCTGGCAAAAGGCACCCGCGCGGACGCGAACACCATCACCGACTATATCGGCACCATGTACGGCGTGTTTCAAAAGACTGCCGACGCGATGGGCCGTTCCAAGTGGGTGGAAGTCATGACCGGCCAAACGGCCGAAGCGGTGAAGGTTTTCAAGTCCGACGGTAAGCAGATGTCTGACGCGTTCACCTCCATCGGTGCCAATGCCACCGCTGCCGGGATCGGTATGTCTGAGCAGTTTGCCATCCTCGGCCAGCTGCAGGCGACGATGAGCGGCAGCGAGGCGGGGACAAAATATAAAGCCTTCCTGCAGGGTGTCGGTAACGCCCAGAAAACCCTCGGCCTGTCATTCGTCAATCAAGACGGCTCGATGAAAGGCATCGTCGATATCATGAGCCTGATCCAGAAGAAATACGGCGACATCAAGAAAGTGGCCGATTCGGACATGATTAAAAAGGCCTTTGGTTCTGATGAAGCGGTATCCCTGATCAAGCTGCTGGCGCAGAACGTTGACGGCCTGAAAAACAATATCGACCAGATCGGCAAAATCAACGGCATGGACAACGCCAAGAAGATGGCGGCCGATATGACGAACCAATTCGACAGGCTGCTGCAGGTGTGGAACGGCATGCGCATTGCTGTGGGTGGCGCGTTGCTGCCGGTCATCAACCCGCTGGTAAAACGCATGGCGGACATGGGTACGCAGGTCGTTGAATGGCTGGAAAGGTTTAAAAATATCGCCCGCTGGATTGGCTATGTTGCTATCGCCTTAACCTCACTGGTTGCGGTGTCCGCATTAGCCAATATCGCTATGGGGGTGGGTAAATTCCTGTGGATGGGGTTCCTGATCGTTCTGAAGTTATTCCGCCCTGTGCTGCTGGCCCTGCGTCTGGCGTTCTTCCTGACAGGTCTGGCGGTGAACTTTATGTCCTGGCCGATCCTGCTGATTGTGGGGCTTATCGCATTGCTGGCCTATGGCATCTGGATGCTGATTGACCACTGGGACGAATTGAAAGCCGCCATCATGAATACCGCCGCCTTTGCCTGGGTGATGGACGTTGCCGGGTCAGTCGCAGATGCGTTCGCGAATGCCTGGGCCTCGCTCAAATTGGGCTGGCAAATGGTGGTCAATTTCTTCAGCGGTCTGTCACCTGTGCAAGCATTCAAAGACTTTGCCGGCACGATTGGTGACGCCTTCAGCGGGCTATGGGGCTACCTGAAAAATAACTTTGCCAAAACCTACAACTGGATAGTTGAAAAACTCAACATGATCCCCGGCATCGACATCGAGATGAAAAGTGTCCTTCCGGAAGCACTAAGCCCCGGCGGGCTAACCGGTGGTCAGCCGCTTCTTACCGGCGGTCAGCCGCAATCAACCGGACGCGGCGGGATCATCGGTCAGGTATCGCAGGCTACAAGCAACAACAACGCGAAAAGTCAGACCATCGGGCAGATCAACTACAACGTGATGCAGCCACTGACCCCGCAGGCGCTGCAGGAAAACATGGAGCTTTACGGTTATGGCTGACACACCGCTGTATATCGACTTACTGATCACCGATCGCGATTTCACACTGAACGCTGGCAACGAGCCGGCACTATGTGCTAACCGCGCCAGCATCGCCCAGGACATCAAACACGCCATCATGGAAAGCGGCTTCGCGACGCAGCTGCTTGCCGAGCGCAGCCCCACCCTGCGCGCAGACATCATGATGCAAATCTCTATGCTGGTTGAAGATGATGTCCGCATCATCCCGGCCACCGTCCAGATCACCGAAGAAACCAGCGGCCGCCTGCTGGTTAACGCTGACACTTACGACTTTGGCCCACTGGGCACCGAGGTAGAACTATGACAAACAAACCCAGTGTAGATTTTGAAGATGCCCTGCGCGCCGGCGGCATGCCAACGACTGAAGTCGAGGTCAAAGCCGAGTTTCAGAAGGTGGTTGACGAAGAAGGCCTGATCACCAACACATCACCGATGTCACCATTCTGGCGGCTCATTACCGCCATTGTGACCAAACCGGTGATCTGGCTGAAAGACATCCTAGTTAATACCATCATGGCGAACATGTATCTGGCGACCGCTGCCGGCACCTACCTGGACTTATTCGCCTGGGCGGTGAACCTGACGCGCAAAGACGCCACCTTTACCCTGGGCGCAATAACCTTTTTCAAGTCTGATTCGACATTGCTGGTCACTATCCCCGCCGGCACCGTGATCCAGACTGAACGCATTGACGACAAAATTTACCGGGTAATGACGGTTGCTGAAGTGGTTATTTCCGCAGGAACGGCCAGCCAGGCTATCGCCGTTAAGGCTGAAGCCGCCGGCACCGCGTACAACCTGGCTCCGGGGTATTTCCGTATTCTGCCGACAGAGATCCCCGGCATCAGCCACGTCGAGAACCTGGAGAACTGGTTAACAGCGCCCGGCTCCGATCAGGAATCTGACGACGAGCTGCGCGACCGCTGCAAAAATCAATACAACCTCGTCGGCTCGTATCACATTGATGCCGTTTACCGCAGCATGATCGCCGCAGTTGCCGGCCTCAGTACCGACCGCGTTTATTTTCAGCACGACGCACCGCGCGGCCCTGGCACGGCGAATGCTTACCTGCTGCTGGATACCGGCGTACCCGCGGATGCGTTTATCGATGCCGTCAACGATCACATTATGGTGCAGGGCTATCACGGCCACGGTGATGACATGCGCTGTTTTGCCATGCCGGAGACGCACCACGACTTGACCGTCACCGCCTACATATACGCGACGCTCAACCTGACAGAAGGCGAACGGGCCGACTTGCAAAAAGACATTGAGAACTTTGTCCGCTGCGCGTTCCGCGAAAATGCCACGTTCGACGTGACCAAGACCTGGCCGCATAGCCGGTTTAGCTTCTCGCGCCTGGGCGAAGAAATGCACCTGGCGTTTTCGGCGCTGGAATCTGTTCGCTTCTCACAGGACGACATCATCAGCGGCCTATCCATACCGCGCCTGGCGTCTCTGAACGTGGTGCTGACCAATGGATAAACCTGTTATTACCCTGCCCAGCTGGATGAGTAAGGGCGAAGTCAAAAAGCTGGCCGCCGCCTGCGCCGAGTTCTGGGTGAAGGTCAACGAGTGGATTTCATTCCCGCTGCAGCAAACCGACCCGGAAACCTGCACGGTTCAGATCCTGAACCTGCTGGCGTACCAGCGCGATATAGAGCGTTTCGAAAATGAACCGCTGTGGCTCTACCGCTTACGCGTGAAGCATGCCTTTGCAAATGCCCAGGACAGCGGGAGCCTGATCGGATTCGCCCGCATTTTCGACCGGTTAAAAATTGGCGAGGTGCAGCAGCTGGAGCGTCAGCCCGGCATTGACTGGGACGTGATCATTATTCGCGTCAACGATAACCAGCTGGCGGCCAATGCCACGCTGATGAATGAAATCATCAGGAAATACGGCCGCACCTGTCGGCGATACCGCTTTGAAGTCCTGAACGTGGCAAACATCGGCACCCGTGCCGGCGAGTTCGACAACGATCATCAGCTGTTTGTCGGCCGCGTCGGTGTTGATGCCGCCATCATTACCGAAAGTCGCGCTTACATCATGACCGAAAGCGGCGAGATTTTGACAGTTTAACCAGGTGGCACGGCCGGATCTGTCTGTGCTGGCCATAGACGTTACCGACCGTGCTGCAGTGACAAAAAAGGGGCCGCAATGTCAGCCATCATCACAAGAAAATACGAACAATGGGCCGCAAGCCAGACCGCGCAAAAATTGCCGGCACGCCCTGACACCTTTGTTTTTGCCTATATCCCCGATCAGGATCCGGAAACGGAAATCAGCCGAGACGAGCCAATGCCGGCACAGGCCAATATCGTTCACACGGCCCCGGTGATGCAGTACGGCATGCTGAACGGTAACGCCGTGGTGTTCTCGGTTGTGCTGGACACCACCGTCGGGGATTTTAATTACAACTGGATCGGGCTGCTCGACCAGGACAGTGGCACGCTATGCATGATTGTCCACACCCGAACCCAGCGAAAAATCGCGACCAGCGGCCAAGCCCAGGGCAACACCCTAACGCGTACCCTGGCAATGGAATTCGACGGCGCTGCCGGCACCACACAGATCAACGTCACCGCCCAGACCTGGCAAATCGATTTTTCTGCTCGCCTGAGTGGTATTGACGAACGCCAGCGCCTGGCAAATATCGATGTTTACGGTGTCGGGGCATTCTTTGGCGACGCGTTCCTGGTCACCCACAGCAACGGGGCATACCAAGCCGCGGCCGGCGTCGGTTATGTCGGCGGAGTACGCGCCGAATTGCCGGCCAATGTGTCGATCGACATTGGCAGCGCACCGACACTTGTCTGGGCTGATGTCAGCCTGCAAGGCCAGGTAACCAGCCGCTGGGAAGCAGCCGTCACGTTCACCGTGGCCGACGAACTGCAGAACTACACCGACGCGCAAGGGTTCACACACTACGTCACGCAGCTGGCGCGCATCAACGAAGACGGCAGCGTCACCGATTTACGCCGCACCGGCGCTATCGACGACCGCTATGTTAAAAAAGCCGGCGACACGATGACCGGCCCACTCACGCTAAAAAGCACAATCGCGGCTGATTATTATGGTACGACAACTGGCATCACGCCGGTCGGTAGCGGCCCCTATGACAACCAGCTGGAGAGTAAGGCGCAATTTTATCAGGACTGGTTTGAGTGGGATCCGACATCCGGCGGCCACTATGTGCCACTGGTAAAGGGCAAAGGAACCCGCAAAGAAAAAGGGTGGCCGACTGCGGTTAGTTTTGGTTATCTGCTGCCCGGAGAAGATGTTCACGCGCACCCAATCATACACGCGGCGGGCGATGGCGGCGCGGAATGCGTTTGGGAGTTCGATACACAGTCGGGCGGCATCTTGAGCAAGCTGGGGAGTTTTTGCACGGAAGACTATGCACAAAACCGCGCCAAGGACGCAGAGAATGAGGCCAAAGCATATGCAGACCAAAAGGCCGCCAGCGCAGAGTCATCAGCAAAAACCTACGCAGAGCAGCAGGCAGCAAACGCACAGAGCAACGCGCAAAACTATGCTGCAACTGAAGACCAAAAAATCAGAGACTGGGCAGAGGGACGTTTTGCCCAACAGCTGCGCCTGGGGGCTAATGTTCGCTTTGGTGGACATGATGGCGATGTGCTCGCGCCAGCCGGTTACGTGGTTACCGGCCTGGGCGACTTCGGCGCATCAGATGGCTATGGCTATGCCGCACCATTGCAATACCTGATTGGCGGCAACTGGATCACAATGGGAGTATAAAAGATGCGCATGAACAACTTTACCCGCTACACACCAGAATCACCGGAATTTGGCCCATTGGCGTTATACCTGCAAGATGATAAAGGGCGTGATTGGTACGCCTCACAGGATAAATTCAAGAAAGTCTATACGCTGGCGATCAATCCCCGCACTGGCGTTATTCACTGCATCACCCAGGACGTTTCGGCGCTATTCCCTGACGGATTAACCGTTGTTGATATCGACGAACTGCCGCCGGGTTGTGATATCTCAGGTGACTGGGTTTATAGCAATGGCACCGTGAAGAAAGCCGAAGGTGCGAACATCCGCCAAACCGCCGAGTTGAAAAATAAACTCATGAACCAGGCAACCAGCCGTATTCAGGTATTGGCCGACGCCGTTGATCTGGGTATGGCTACGCAGAAAGAAACAGCCCAATTGGCCCAGTGGCGAGAATACCGCGTGTTGGTGTCACGTATCGACACCGAAGCCAGTGATATTACTTGGCCGGAGATCCCATAATGTGGCAACGCGTAACCCTGGCGTTTCCTGACAATATGGCGGCGATCAACTGCTCACTGCTTACGGTCAACCCGTGGACGTACGGGGCCGGACAGGTGACACCGTCGGGGAATTACCTCAGCCCGGAGAATGCCATCAAACACTTGGCCGGCAAGTTACGCAATGCCGGCGGCGCGCCGGGCGTGGTCGCCTTTCTCATAACCGGCACCCAGTCGGGCAGCTTCCTGGAAAAAATGAGCGACTTCGCTGCCCTGCTACCGCTGCCAGACCTGCAGAAGACGGTGCGTAAGGCTACAGCCGCCGCTGAGCTGGCTGTCACAAAAATGCAGTTGCCGGGTGTCCAGTCTGTCGGTCTGCCGGCTGCCGCGCCACTGTCGCTCAGCACCACGCGCGCCGCGCTGAATGCACAGCGCATCAATGAGGCAGCGCTGGCTACGGGGGCCGGGCTGTCATTTGACGATATCACCAATGCGCTCAGCGCCCTGGACGCAGCGGCGAAAGAAGCCCAAGAAGCGGCCAGCGCCGCGCTGGAAAAACTGAAAGGCGTACGGGTTAATGCCTGGATGTTCTCTGATGCCGGCCACCCCGCCGGCATCGCAAACAACATGATGAACGGCATCCCCGAACAGGATGCCATTTTCACGCTTGGCGCGCTGTTCGCCGGCGACGTCAGCGAGCTGCTGAGGATGGTAACGCCATGACAATCATTATGCTGGCGCTGGATGGCGAAGCCATACCGCTGAAGGCGATCAGAGTGTCGCCGAAAATGACGATTGAAACCAAGGACAAATCCGGGCAGTCATCGAGCACCACCCAATCAGAGAACGGCATCAAGGCCAAAGAGCTGAACGTCTCCGGCCTGGTCGATTTCAAGAACAAGGCGCTGCTGTCGCGCATCTTTGCCCTGGCAGAAGCCAAAGGCAGCGGCGGCGCAGGGAAGCGCTACCGGATTGCCTGCCCCGTAGCGCAGGCCATCAACATGCGCATGGGGATGTTCACTGGCAACATTGAGGCCATCGAGCAAGACGACAAATTAGCATGGAAGGTCAGTTTTACGCTGACAGAGCAGATCAGCACCGCCGAGAAATCCAAAGGGCGTAAAGCCGCCAGCGCCCCGGCAGGCAATACCAAAACCCAGGGCGCAACCGGCACCACCACCGCCGCGAATAACGACCAACCGGAGCAGGAAAAAGAGCTGACCGGGTTTGAAAAAATCCTGAAAAAAGTTGACGACAAATTGGGGGCGCTATGAAACCCATAATTACGCTGAAAATCGGGCCTGACGAGGTGGAAGTCTCAGCCTATGAGGTGGTGATCGACCTGAACGATACCGGCCGTGGATTTATCACGGCAAAAACCGATGCGGAAACCACCGGCGCGATTGTTCGTCTTGATATCGGGTATAACACAGGCGTGTTTCGCTGGTTTACCGGCTATGTTGAGCGCGACCAGCAAACGGGGAATGGATTCCGCCGCCTATTCGTCCGCGAAATGACCGGCATCTTTGAAAAACGCTGGCCGCTATCCCTGCAGCATCCGACACTGCGCCAGGTAACGCAGGAGCTGACCGCAGGCAGTGGCGTGCAATTTGTGTTACCAGCTGCGGACTATGTCGATCGCCCGATCCCGCATTTTGTTCATAGCGGTACGGGCTGGCAGTTGCTGAACTCACTGGGGCGAGCCTTTGGCATACCGGATTACATCTGGCAGCAGCTGCCTGATGGCAGCGTCTGGCTGGGAGACTGGCGACATTCCAGGTTTGCCAATCTGCCGATTGAGCTGCCGGCTGAATACGCGGACGCGACCGGCGGCGGCAACTCGGCAACACTTCCGCTTATCCCGTCGGTACGGCCGGGCGTGCTGATGAACAACCGGCGCATTACCCGCGTTGCCGTGAAAGACGGCGACATGACCATCACCTGGCAGGCAGGATCCAGCATCGGCAACACGCCGGCCAAGCCGCCGTTTCAGCGCCAGCTTGAGCAGCTAAACCCGGAGATTGCCGCCGGCCTACACCTGCCAAAGCTGGCACGGGTGGAAAACTACGCCGAGCCGGCAGCGCTGGGCGACATTGCCGACCCGTTCCGGCCAAAATATGCCGTTGGCGTGCAGCTGCTTGACGAGAACGGCGACGCCAGCAAGGGAACGCCGGCCTATCCTGCAGTACAGCTACCGGTGACAATGGGCGGGGACGAATGCGGGTTCATGCAGTATCCACCGCCGGGCACTCTGGTTGAGCTGGCGTTTCAGGATGGCCGGCAGGATAAGCCGTTCATCCGCCAGGTACTGCCGACAAACAGCAGCCTGCCGGAAATCAAACCGGGTGAGCAGCTGCAGCAGCAGCGCGCCGGCGTGTTCCAGCGAGTGACCGCGCCAGGTGACTGGCATCGGGAAACCGACCAGGAGATCAAAGAGATTTCCGCGTCGCGCAGCGTCGAAGCCGACAAAGAAACCCGCCGGCTGATTGACCGCGACATCACCGTCCAGGCTGACGACAGCAAAACCGTCATGGGCACCGCGCGCACCACCGCGGGCGCAGTGACGCACATCGCCCGCGGCGATTACACCGTCGGCACCGGGGCCAACCTGAAGACGGCCGCCCGCGCCGCTGATGAGAAAATCGCCCAGGGCAAAACGGTGGACATTGGCGGAGCACTGACAGAACGGATTGCCGGCGTACGTCAAAGCGTATCCGCCGCTCTGCAGCTGCAGGCGGCCACCACGTCGATCGGCAATGGCGCCGTAAACATCCTGAACCTGCTGACCGACACGCTTGACCTGATCGACGCGCTGGCGCAGAGCACCGCCAACCACACGCACAGCAACACCGGCACCCCGACCAACGCCGGCGAGATAGTGCACGCATCAACCACCGCGGCCACCCTGAAAGGCAAATACGGGCCGCTGATCGGCTAGCACCGACCACCGTCAGAAACCACCACCCCACCAAACGACCTCAGCGCCTCTATGCGGGGCGCTGACGCATTTCACCACCCGGCAACGCCGAATCAACGAACGCAGCACCACGCCGCTCAGGGCGCGCGGAACAGGCACAGCACGGAGCCATCACGCCACGGAAACCGCGCTACACCGCACCCGCCTGCACGGTTTGCGTCATAAAATTTTTGCAAAGGATCTTTTCCGCAATTGCCATCCTCAGCCCGCGCCGTGGCTGGGCTTCTGCGAAAGATAGGCCGTTGCAACGATTGCAATGTTTTTCAACGGTTTGCAAAAACAACCGAGTGAGCGAGGCCCGGAAAAAATGTTAACTTGATGATATGAAAGGATCTGTTTTGCTTTCCGTGAGGATCTGCGGCAAGAATCGCCCCTTTGCGGCAATGAGCAGACAGCGCCTTGAGGCCAGTGCTGGCGCGGCTTCTGTGGTGTTCTGGGCAGCGCCGGAAGTTTTGCAAAAGTGCAACGGGATGGATCTTTGCGCCACGCATCACGAAGCTGAAACAACAAGAATTGATATGCGCCATCGCCACCGGTTATCCTTCGCTTAGATTGAATTAGATTGAATTAGATTGATTTAACTTAAGGAAGACATATGGACGCAAAGCAAGTTGCGCAGGGGATCGTTGAAGGGATTGCATCTATACCAGTAACATTTGGGTATAGTGTCCGCCGTACATGGGAAGGTTCTGGCGCTGCTGGTAGTGACCTTAAAGCACGGAACAGCAAAGAAACAGAGCGATTTATCGCCCTGATTCGTTCTGCAGTTAACAAAGAAGAGCCGATCAGAAAACTGGTGATGATTGTCATCACTGAGTTTTACACCAAGCTGAATGATAACGGCAAAAAAGCGGTCAACGGAAAACTAAACCGCGTTGAGGGGAAGTTAGTTGGGCGCAGCCTAGCACAGTTTTACGTCGCCAATAAAATAGCATCAACCCTTATCCGCAAGGCCAGCTACGGGATGGTTTACAAGCGGTTCATCTCATACAGCACCACGGTGTCACTGAACATTGTCATGTTCCAAGGGATGATCGAGCAATCCGCTCTAGCATCACGTAGGATGCAAGTGAAATATCCGTGGCTCTATTACAAAGTGCGGGGAATGAACCTTGATATGGCCTATTTTCTTGTCGAGGACTTCCTCGAACCATACCTAATTTACATAAGCAGCCCATCACAGCAGTTTTGCGCAGGTGTTGATAATGAACTCGATAAAATCCTTTCTCGCTAAATTCGTCAAATTCGTGGGACGCCAAACCGCTGATTTAGTCGAGTCGGTTGTCTTGGGCCTATTTTCGATAGCCGCGTTTGTTGCACTGTTCTGGTTTGATGAATGGTGGCAGTCAATAGGCGCTGCGGTTGGGATCTTCCTCATGGGCTTTTTGGTCAGCCTGGCCATTGGATGGGGTCGGGGGGAGCGATAGTCTAAAGAATGTGGTCAATATGTGGATCATAAAATAAATAAATACATAAAAATCAATTAATTAATTTAAACACAAAGAATTAACAAGGAACTTTTGCCCGCCGGCACCGGCGGGCTTTTTTTCATCGGCAAATCTCATTTTCAAACCCGGCAACGCCCACATTAATCATAATAAAAACAAATAGTTCTACAACACCTTAAATGATTATCGTAGCGCAACGGATACATACTGGTGCAGATATACAGGCAGCAGATATGTTGCTACGGTGCAGTCAAAAAATTGTGATGTCGTCGTATAAAATTGAGATGTGAGGGAATTGATAAGCACCATTCCATCCGGTTACATTGAACGTACAATGGAATAAAAGGATGCCAAGGATGAGCAAAAGGTCAGACATCATTGATGGTTCGCAAGCCCCTTTCCAAAATAGAGGCTTAGTTTATACGGAAGTACTTGGATGGGTGGATCTTGGACATGCACAAGGTACAGATATTCGTTATCTCCTGAATAAAATTGCGCAAGGAGAAGCATCGGGAAAAGAGTTTTACGATGTCACGTATTCTCAGGGCATGACATCACGATGGGGCCTTGTTCGCTCAGGGAAGGTAATGACGTGGCAGGTCAAACATGGCCGCCACGATTATGAACAGAAAAGCATCGCTCTGGCGATGATGATGTCGATGGCATTAAGATTTGAGTCGTTCCAAAGCTCATTTCCTAATAATCTGGTGACCGACAGCGGATTCAGTGGTGAAGATCTGGTCTCTGACCTGTTAGGGTTTTATCGCGTAGTATCTGTCCATAACCCTTTCCACCTGTTACGTCCAGTCAGTAAAGCAAAAGCCCTAAGGCGCTGGGATCATTATGGCAAAATCGGCAATTGGAAAAACAAGACGTTTCTGCCCCTCCTGTTCCCCGATCCAGAAAAATTCCCTAACGCTAAACCGTATAAAAGCGTTCTTCCCTCGTTTATGCGTACGGTCGTTCCTTATAGCGATTTTCAGTCTGGGAACGTGATGCTTCCCCAGCATGATAAAACCTTTATAGTTTTAGGTGCCGACAACAACAGGAGTGGTCTGTGAGAAAAAGTGTAGCTGTAGCGATGGGCGTAATATTAGCCGCCGGTATGGTACTGACAGCGGTCTTGCCATACGTGAAGATGGAATTTGCCAGCAGCGCCCACTATACCGAACAAGATACGCGGGAGTATGAATATTACACACCGGACCTGCTAAAAAAAATACCAAAAATTTCAAAAGATTATGAGTTTAATTATAGCAATATCAGTGGCCCGCAGGCGTTTGTATTCGGTATACAGTTCAACGGCACAACCGATACCAGCAAGATTCGCGACTACCTGACTTCTGAAGGTTATGAACCACAGAAGCAATGCCAGACAGAAGCTGAATGCTGGCGCTCTCCACACAGCAAAGATGTCGTATCTTTTTATCAATCAACGGAATTAAATTTAGTGAGTGTCGAAATTTATCGCAGTGAGTATACCGAGTAACCACGGTGAAACAGGGGTTGGATTCGCCTTCCCTGGTTTACAGGCCTGGCCTGCAGGCGATCGATTGGTTATGCGAAGCGCCACTAGAGAAGTGCTCTTCATCCAACAAAAAATCTTTTCCACCAGACACAAAAAAACCCGCCTTGGCGGGTTTTTAGTTAATCAGCGTGGATGCCGATTAGATAGCGGTAACGTTAGCCGCAGATGGACCTTTAGCGCCGTTCTCGATAGAGAACTGAACGTCCTGGCCTTCAGCCAGAGTTTTGAAGCCGTTACCCTGGATTGCAGAGAAGTGTACGAACACGTCTTTGCTGCCGTCTGCAGGAGTGATGAAACCAAAACCTTTAGACTCGTTGAACCACTTCACTTGACCTTTGATCATGTTGGACATGTCGATTTCCTTTAATAAAATATGTTAGCCGCCATCGGCAGCGTTTAATAGCCGGTTATCAGTTACTTATGGAGGCACCGGAAAGGAAATTCGTCAAAGAAGGCTATCAGGGATAACGCTCTAAAATTGAACTACTTTACTCAAAATGTCGTGCATAAATAGGTCTGTACCACAGGCCAACTGCATTAACGCACGATGGGCATTTAATAGCAACTCTTTTCGTCATTGACGACGCCAAAGAACATCATTTGTTCAGATTTCACGCCTTATGCGCGTTTTTAGCGCACTGTTCGTTATTTTTACAGATATATTGCCGACGACTGCTTTCGGAGTTATCCCTATATCGTCTCACCGGGCAAGGCCATAAAATAATAATAAGTTCACCACTCCTCCTGGTGATGGACACTACAAGCTGTGTTGTAAATTTTATGCGCCTCCCTATAGGCGCTTTTTTTATCCCCGTATCCCGGCCCCGCGCTTCAGGAATCTTCTCATTGCTGTTCAGAGTGACTTCCGTCACAAATATGCCCCTTCCAGGGCACTTTACCGAGGTCACGTTATGGCGACTGAATACTTACTACTCTTGGCCGGTTTGGCTGGCGTCGCAGGCTTTGCGATGTATAAACACTTCAAAAACGTTAAAAAAAGCAGTTTGGTGCGTCCAAACGACCGTTAATCGATGAATAACCGGGGAAACGCCCCGGTTTGCCCCCCCCGCCGACGGTAACATTACCGTCACACCGTCGTCACAATAAAGCCATATTATAGTGAGCGCCCTATCCTTATCGGTTTATTCCAGGGATCGTCTATGGCTACAATAAAAGCAGTTAACCATCAGCAGGCGGAAACGTTAATCCGCTCCGGCACGGCGAAAAAAATTGAGCTGGCGTACGATATCGGCAGCGATGATTTCTTTCAGCTCGCCAGTTTATGGTGCGATCGCGGCGCCAAAATCACCAAGGGAAAAGAACACTTCGTTGTTTCATTGAAAGGATTCCGCATTCCTCCCAATGATTAATCCTACGCCGCCTTCCGGCGGCGCTTTCCTCGCCTCTGGCGTCCATCTCCCTTTCTTCTACATCCACCGCGCCGGCTTGCGGTAACATTCTTATCATGATGTAACGTAACGCTTATCTACACTGAGAGAGTAGCGTCACCCCATTCAATAAGGAGAACCGCATGACCGTCACACACCTGCCCGAGCAGATGCGCGTTATTGAGATTACCGCCGCCGGCGGCCCGGAAATGCTGCAGCCCGCCCAGCGCCCGCTGCCTGTGCTGGCGCAGGGCGAAATACTGGTGAAGGTTGCCGCCGCAGGGGTTAACCGCCCGGATGTGCTGCAGCGGCGTGGACACTATGCGCCGCCGCCGGGCGCATCCGATATCCCGGGATTGGAAATCGCCGGGGAAGTGGTCGCCGTCGGCGAGGGCGTCCAGCACTATGCGCTCGGCGACAGCGTCTGCGCCCTGATCGCCGGCGGCGGCTATGCCGAATACTGCAAGGTGCATGAAAGCAATGCGCTGCCGGTTCCCAAAGGCTTCAGCATGGCTGAAGCCGCTGCCATTCCGGAGACCTTCTTCACCGTCTGGGTGAACGTCTTTCAGCGCGGCCACCTGCAGGCCGGTGAAACTGTTCTGATCCACGGCGGCACTTCCGGGATCGGCACGGTCGCCACCCTGCTGGCCAAGGCGTTTTGCGCCCATGTGATCACCACCGTCGGTTCAGAAGAAAAACGGGCGGCCAGCCTGGCGCTCGGCGCCGATGTGGCGATCAACTACCGCACGGAAGACTTCGTCGAACAGACGATGAAAGCGACCAACGGTAAGGGCGCCAACGTGATTGTCGATCTGATCGCCGGAGAGTACCTGGCGAAAAACTATCAGGCGGCGGCGATGGAGGGGCGCATTGTGCAAATCGGCACCCAAAACGGCGTGGTGAAAGAGCTCAACCTGATGCCGCTGCTGCTGAAGCGCCTGACGCATACCGGCTCCACCTTACGCGCGCGCAGCGTGCAGGATAAAGCTCAAATCGCCGCCGACCTGCAGCAAAAAGTCTGGCCGCTGCTGGAGCGCGGCGCCATCAAACCGCAAATCTTTCAGACCTTCCCGCTGGCGCAGGCGGACGAAGCGCACCGGCTGATGGAATCCAGCGCGCACATCGGCAAGATTATGCTCACCCTATAATCCTTGCCCCGCCCTGCGGTGGGGCAAGGCATCAGGCGCCGGGGGCGTGGACGTCCGCCGGCGTGGCGTCGGTGCTGGCCAGTTTCTCCTGAGCCAGCGCCTCATCCTCGCTCTCCCGCTGCAGGCTCTCTTGCTGTGCGCCCTTCTTCGGCGAGTACACCAGTTCGGCCATGATCGGGAAGTGGTCAGAGCCAATCGAGGGCAGGCGGCGCAGGCTGCCCAGCACAAAATCATCGCTGTGAAAAACGTGGTCCAGCGGCCAGCGTAAAAACGGATAGCCGGCATGGAAGGTGCTGTACATGCCGCGACCGCGGCGCGGATCAAGCAGCCCGCTGATTTTCAGGAATAACCGCGTGGTGGTGGACCAGGCGACATCGTTCAGATCGCCGGTGACGATCACCGGCGTTTTGGCATCGACCACGCTTTTTCCCACCAGCACCAGTTCTGCATCGCGGTCTTCCGATTCATCATTCTCCGTCGGGCTGGGCGGCATCGGGTGTACGCAGTGCAAGCGCACCTGCGGCCCGTTATCCAGTTGTACCAGCATATGCATCGACGGAATCTCCTTATCCACCAGATACTGAATCTCTGCGTCGACAAGCGGCAGGCGCGAATAGACGTGCATGCCGTACAGGTTGTCCTGCGGGCATTTCAGCGTATAGGGATAATCCTGTTCCAGCGGCGCCAGCTGTTGCTCCCACCAGCCGTCGGTTTCCACCGCCACCAGCACGTCCGGCCGCTCTGACGCCGCCAGCGCCAGCAGCTTTTCCGCATGGCGGTTCGGCGTCAGCACATTGGCGACCAGTATGCGCACGCGCGGCTTTTTCTCATAACCGGTAAAATCCAGCACCTGCGGCTTGCTCAGCGGCGTATAAGGATAAATCCAGCGCGCCTGATAAATCACACAGGCCAGATTGACTACCGCCAGGCCCCAAACCCACGGCGATGACCAGGGCAGCAGCGTCACATTCAGCAACAGCGTCAATAACGCCAGCGCCAGTATCTGCAAACGGGGGAAATCCCATACGCGGACCCACCAGGCCGGATGCGTTGAAATCGGCGCAATAGTCACCAACGCCAGTAAACACGTCAGTATTGAGATAATCCCTGTCACGCAACGTTCCTCTTTTTTAGTTAATCGTCGGCGGATTTACGCACCGACCTACCGCACACATCTATGCGGCAGCCAAAAGGTTGCCACAAACGACCTTGTTTCCGCCAGCGGCGGTGCAAGGAATATTTTGCGTATAAAGCGAGGAAATTCTGTAAACCGTCTGCGGCGCAGACGCGGATGGCAGGAGAGAAACATGCCCCGGCAAACCGGGGCATCAAGGCTTAGCTGAACAGTTTACCGACGTAGTTGGCCAGTTCGTCCTGTTTCACTTCACCGTTTGGCGAGGCTTTATCCGCCAGCGTCGGCAGCAGCTGCGCCACGGTTTCAGACGCCTGGTTGCTGTCAACGCCCAATTTGGCGGCCAGCTGCGCAATCGCATCGCTGCCCAGTGCCTGCTGAACGTGGTCGCCGCTGATGGCCTGGTTTTCACCGTTGCCCAGCCAGGAACCGACGATATCGCCCAGCTGTCCCTGCTGCAGTTTGTTCAGGATTGCCTGCAAACCACCCTGCTGCTCAACCCACTGCAGAATGGCCGCGATATCGATCCCGCCTTTACCGCCATTACCCAATGCATTACCCAGCACGTTGCCTAAAACATTGCCTAATGCGCCATCTAACAAACCCATAGTATTCCCCTTCTCAGATCGCCGGCCATACGCCGGGCGATCGTCACCTGTAATTAAACGAAAAAGGGCCGCCATGGGCGACCCTCATTGATCAGCACCGGATTAGCTTCTGATCTTTCTGTAGACAAAAAGCACCACCAGGGCACCGATCACGGCAACCACAAAGCTGCCCAGGTTAAAGCCATCGACGCGGCCCATACCGAAGAAGGTACTGATCCAACCGCCGACAACTGCACCGATAATACCCAGGATGATGGTCATGATAAAACCGCCGCCATCTTTGCCCGGCATAATCCACTTAGCCAGAATACCGGCGATTAAACCAAAAATAATCCAAGAAATGATGCCCATTTATACTCTCCCTATTTACTTTTTGCCTAAAAGGAAACCGACGACCAGTCCAACAACGGCGCCGGCGCCAACCCCAGCCCACGGGTTGTCTTTTACATAACGACAAGAACAATCGACAGCGTCCTTCACACAGGCGCGCACTTCACATGCGCACCCTCTGGCGCTGCCGCATGCCGATTCTACACGATCTTTACTGTCATTTTTAACAAACATTTCAATTCCTTAGCATAACATAATCTGGAAGCCCCGCATCACACCGCGTGTGAGCGCGTCTTTCCGCCTTATGTTTCACCTGCTCCGCCGCCCGCATACGCCGCCGGCAGCGACAGGGTGCCCAACGAAACGACGCGTTTGCACTTTATTACTATAGTCAAAAATCAGCGCGTTACCTATTTCACATCATCTGAATCGTCGGGCGGATTCACGCGCCCCTGACGTCAGGCGTGCAATGGCATTAAAGGGAAAAAGTCGATCGGTTGATTCAAATTATATTATTATCATTCACCAAATCCATCTTTGAGAAAAAACACGTAACAGCAGGAAGTTGAAAGCAAATGTTATTAAGCCCAACTTTTGAGCGCTCTTTCTTGCGCCCTCGATACTGGCTACTTTGGATCGGTCTCGGCATACTCTATTTGTTAGTTCTTCTCCCCTACCCGCTTATTTATCGCCTCGGCCATCTGCTCGGCAGAATCGCCAAACGCTTTATGCCACGTCGGGTAAAAATAGCCCGACGGAATCTGGAACTGTGCTTCCCCGACATGCCCGCAGCGGAACGCGAAGCCCTGGTGACCCGCAACTTTGAGTCGGTCGGCATGGGTCTGTTTGAGGTCGGCATGGCCTGGTTCTGGCCCGACTGGCGGATTTCCCGCTGGTTTGCCGTCAACGGCCTGGAAAATATGCAAAAAGCGCGCGAAAACGGCAGGGGCGTCCTGCTGATCGGCATGCATTTCCTGACGCTGGAACTGGGCGCACGCATCTTCGGCATGCAGAACCCGGGCATCGGCGTGCATCGCCCGCATAACAACAAGCTGATGGAGTATGTACAGACCTGGGGCCGCCTGCGCTCCAACAAATACATGATCGACCGTAAGGACGTAAAAGGCATGATTCGCTGTCTGAAACAGGGCGAAATCATCTGGTACGCGCCGGACCATGACTATGGCCGGCAGAGCAGCGTGTTTGTGCCGTTTTTTGCCGTGCCGAACGCCGCCACCACCACCGGCACCTATCTGCTGGCGCGCATGGGCCGGCCCGCCATCGTACCTTTCGTGCCGCGCCGTCTGCCGCACGCCAAAGGTTATGAGCTGATTATTCAGCCGCCGCTGGACAATTTTCCGCTGGATGACGACACCAAAGCGGCCGCCTACATGAATAAAGTGGTAGAGGAGCAGGTTTTACTCGCCCCTGACCAGTACATGTGGCTGCACCGCCGTTTCAAGACGCGCCCCGCAGGCGAAGCGTCCCTTTACTAGTTTGCTGATTGCGCCGTTTCACAAAAAGGCGCAATCAGCCGGCTAAACCAGTCCGCAAAGGCGCTGAAACGCGCCGTGCGCTGGCGACGGTGCGGATACAGCAGCGCAAGATTCATCGCAGGCGCGCGCGCCTGCGGTAAGACTTCCACCAACTGTCCGGCATCCAGATAGTGCTGCACGTCAAAACGCGGGATTTGAATCAGCCCCATCCCTGCCAGACAGCAGCCGATGTAGTTTTCTGCATTATTCACCGTCACCCGGCTGGGCAGCGCTTTCTCCTGCGCCGCGCCATCCTGTCGCCACTGCCAGACGTTCGCGGTCATCAAATTCGGCTGAGCATAGCCCACCACCCAATGCGCAGTCAGCTGTTCGGTTCGCAGCGGAACGCCCTGCCGCTGCAGATACGCCGGGCTGGCGCAGTTGATCATGCCCAGTTGCCCCAGGCTCTGGCCGATCAGGCTACTGTCGTGCAGCTCGCCGACCCGCACTACGCAGTCCACGCCTTCCTGCACCAGATCGATATGGCGATCGCTGGAACTGAGAAACAGTTGAATATCGGGGTAACGGGTAAAGAAGTCCGGCAGCGCCGGCACGATGATGCGCCGCGCAATGCGGCTGGGCACATCCACCGTCAGACGGCCGCCGATCGACGCATCCGGCGGCAGAAAAAGCCGATCCAGCGCCGCCATCTCATCCAGCAACATGCGCGCGCGTTCCAGCAGGCGCTCGCCGTCGCTGGTCAGCTGCACCCGCCGCGTGGTGCGGTGGAACAGCCGGGCGCCCATCTCGCTTTCCAACTGTTGGATCGCCGAGGACACCGTAGTTTTCGGCATCAGCATGATTTCCGATGCGCGCACAAAACTGCCCACTTCGGCGACCTGGATAAATACCCGCAGTCTCCCTATTTTATCCACCGGCGCCTCACGCTGCGGCTGCGGCGTCACGCCGCAGCCAGGTTGAACGATATCGTCAATTAACGGGTAGTATAGCCGCCGTTGGCGAACAGCGTTTGCCCGGTGATCCACCAACCGTCGGTCACCAGGAATTTCACGATCGGCGCAATATCTTCAATATCGGTCAGGCCGGTTTTGGAGAACTTGCTCAATGCCGCCGCGCTGCGGTGATAGGCTACCGCTTCCTCGCTTTCCTGCCCGTAGAAGAACGGCGTATCCATAGGGCCAGGACCGATGGCATTGACGCTGATTCCCCGCTCGCCGAACTCTTTCGAGGCGGCGCGGGTGAAGTGCTCTACCGGCGCCTTACTGCCGGGATACACCGCATAAAACGGCGTATAGGCCGCCAGCAGCGAACTGACAATGGTGACAATCCGGCCGTTATCCGCCAGATGTTTCCCCGCCTGCTGAATAAAGAAGAACGCCGCCTTGGCATTCACGTCAAAGCTGGTGTCGTAATCCGCCTCGGTCACTTCGGCGATCGGCTTTTTAATCACCAACCCGGCGGTATTGATCGCGATATCCACCTTGCCGAACGCGCTCACCGCCTCTTCAAACAGCCGGGCGACGTTGTCCGGCCGGGAAAGGTCGCCCTGTACGGCGATCGCCTGCGCGCCTGCGGCCTTGACCGCCGCCAGCGTCTCTTCCGCCGCCGGGCGGCTGCTGTCGCTGTTATAGTGCACCACGACCGCCGCCGCGCCGTTTTGCGCCAGATCGCGCGCCACCAGGCCGCCCAGGTTCTTCGCCCCGCCGGCGATCAGGACCACTTTGCCATTAAGAGATTGACTTCCCATAACCATAAACTCCTTTAGTGAAGGTGCCGTTGAGTATAGGAAGTCTTATCGCGCAGATAATCAGCGAAAATCGGGATGCACTGTCCCGCTTTTTCGTTTAATCATGGCAAATGCGCAGAGCGTGATCCCCCGCCCGATCTTCTCCCTGCCAGCCGCTACACTAACCAATCACGCTCTGCAACAGTTGCCGGGCGTAACCATTTTATCAGCGCCCTCAGGCGGTGGGGGCCGAAGATAATCCGAGGGCAATACCATGCAGATTCAACCCTATCTGTTCTTTAACGGTAACTGCGAACAGGCGATTAATTTTTATGTCGAGCAACTGGGCGCCAGGCTGGAAATGCTGATGCGCTATAAAGATCTGCCCGCCGAGGCGAAACAGGACGACATGCCGGAGGTAGACCCGCAGGCGGTAATGCACGCGCACCTGCTGATTGGCGACGGCGCGCTGATGGCTTCCGACGGCTGCCCGCAGGAAGACGGCGACAACGGCGCGCACCGGGGCTACTCGCTGTCGCTGAACCCCAGCAGCGTGGAGCAAGGTAAAGAAATTTTTAACAAACTGGCGCAGGGCGGCACGGTCACCATGCCTTTTCAGCCTACGTTCTGGGCCAAAGGTTTCGGCATGCTGACCGACCAGTTCGGCGTCAACTGGATGATTAACGTGGAATAAGCCCATAGGCCTGCAGCGGGCGTCAGCGCGAGTGATGCCAGCTGTAGGCCGCCATGGCGAACAGCACAAACAGCAGCGTAAACAGCAGCAGCGCCAGCCGCCAGTAAGGCGATTGCCGCCGGCGCACGGCGATAGCCATCATCACGGCCAGCGCTCCCAGCGTCAGCGGATAATAGACCGACAACGTCAACAGCGTAATGATAATGTAGTCCGACACCTTGTCCCCCTTCCTGTATTAATCAGTTAACTTGTACTAAATTTATTCCTTCCACGTCCGCCCGTTCATTCGGCCGGCGGGCAGGTTTCAACGCGCATCGCCCAACGTTTTGTTCGCATTAATCACTACCCGATAATCAGGATGATATGACGCCACCGTCCTCAGAGTCAGCAAAGTCCAGAACTTCGCCGTTGCTGTTTCAAGCCGCCGTGTTCGTGGTGATCGTCGTCGTTACGCTGATCGTGTTTAACGTCTGGCAGAGCTGGCATGCCCGCAAACTCGATCTGCAAAGTGCGGATAACGGCACCTCTAATCTGGCGCGCTCGCTGGCGCAGCATGCCTACGACACCTTCAAGCAGGTGGATAACGGCCTGCTGGATTTGAAAGAACGCGCCGAACACGACGGATTTGGCGCTCCGCAACAGCGTCGCCTGCAAAAAGTGATGCATGACCAGGTCACCAATTCGCCGCAGCTGCACGGCAGCTTTATCTTTGACGCGCAGGGGCGCTGGGTGGTGACCTCGTTCGGCCTGACCGGCGCCCACGCCAATAACGGCGACCGCGCCTATTTCCAATATCATAAGAACCACAACAATAATAACTTCTATATTGGCAAAGTAATCCGCAGCCGCTCCACCGACGATCTGGTGATCCCCATCTCACGCCGGCTTAACCACCCGGACGGCAGCTTTGCCGGCGTGGTGCTGTCGACGCTGTATGTCGATTATTTCCGCAACTTTTACGATGACTTCGCCCTTGAGGACAACGATGCGCTCAGCCTGCTGCTGGCGGACGGCACCATTTTGTACCGCCGCCCTTACGCGCCGAATAACATCGGCAAGAACGTCGCCCTCGGGGTGCTGTTCCGGCAGATTCTGCCGTATTCGGCGTTCGGCAACGCCACGCTGGTGTCGCAGTTTGACGGCGTGGAGCGTATTTACGGCTACTCCCGCGTACCGCATTACCCACTGGTGATCGCCGCCGGGCTGTCGAAACACGATGTACTGAGCAGTTGGCGCAAGGACACCGGCCTGTTCGCCCTCGGCGGCGGCATACTGCTGGCGATATTGCTGGCGCTGGGCATGGCGCTGATCCGGCAAATCAACCACAGCCTGCAGACGGAGGCGGAACTGGTGCGCACCCGCGATCAGCTTACGCAGATGAACCAGACGCTGGAGGAGCTGGCGCTGCTGGACGGCCTGACCGGGCTAGCCAACCGCCGCCGCTTCGATATGGCGCTGGCCAACCATATCAATCACGCCGTACGCTATCAGCGCGATCTGGCGCTGCTGATCCTGGATATCGACTATTTCAAACAGTACAACGACATCTACGGCCACGTCGCCGGCGACCGCTGCCTGCAGCAGATCGGCCGGCTGCTGAAAGAGATGCCTAACCGCGTCGGCGATCTGATCGCGCGCTACGGCGGTGAAGAGCTGACGATCATCCTGCCGGATACCGATCTGGCAGAGGCGATGAGCTGCGCCAAACGGGTGCTTGCGCATGTGCGTCGGCTGCAAATCCCTCACGAAGGCAGCCCGCTGGGCCTGATTACCGTCAGCATCGGCGTCGCCATTCAGGCTCCCGGCGACGCCGACAGCACGCCGGTCGCGCTGATCAAACAGGCGGATGCGGCGCTCTATCAGGCCAAGAAAAACGGTAAGAACCAGGTGTGTCACGCCTGAGGCGGCGCCAATAACAACGGGGCCACAACGGCCCCGCGTAAGGAGAGAAGCGGCGCTTACTGCGCCTCTTGCTGCGGGAAGTCGCCCTGCTGCCGCGCCACCAGCGTTAAAATGCTGTACAGCGCCACCGCCTGCTGATGCTGATTCAGCACCTGCACATCCCACACCACCACGCCGTGCGGCCTATCCTCCGCACTTTTCTGCGGCTTGCGGATCTTTTTCTTGCAGGTCAGCCGCACCTGAATGGTGTCGCCGATCTTCACCGGCTCGATAAAGCGCAGATTTTCCATGCCGTAGTTGGCGATCACCGGCCCGACGCCCGGGTCGACAAACAGCCCCGCCGCCGCGGAAACCACAAAGTAGCCATGGGCCACGCGCTCGCCGAACAGCGACTCCGCCGCGCCGAGTTTATCCATATGGGCATAGAAATGGTCACCGCTCAGACAGGCGAAATTGACGATATCCGCCTCGGTGACCGTACGCCGCGCGGTCAGCAGGCTTTCGCCGATCGGCAGCTGTTCAAAATATTTGCGGAACGGATGAACCGGCGATTCCAGCGCCTCGGCGCCGCGCACCCACTCTTGTCCGATCGCCGCCAGCATGCTCGGGCTGCCCTGCAGCGCGGTACGCTGCATATAGTGCTTCACCGCCCGCAGGCCGCCCAGCTCCTCGCCGCCGCCGGCGCGTCCCGGCCCGCCGTGCATCAGCATCGGCAGCGGCGAGCCGTGGCCGGTGGACTCTTCCGCCGCCGCACGGTCCAGCACCAGCATCCGTCCATGGGCGCAGGCGGCGGCGCGGATAAAGCGCGTCGCCACGGCGGCATCGGCGGTGACCAGCGAGCCGGCCAGGCTGCCTTGCCCCAGCAGCGCCAGCTCAATCGCCTGCTCGCCGCTGTCGTACGGCATCAGCGTAGCGACCGGGCCAAAGGCCTCAATATCGTGCACCGCGCTGTTACGCAGCGGCTCGGCGCAGTACAACAGAGTTGGCGGGTAGAATGCGCCCTGGCGATCGTCATCGCCCTGCGCGCTGAATGACTGCAGGCTGGCGCCGCATAGCGGTTCACAACCGTTGTGCAGCAGCAGTTCAACTTTCTGCTGCACATCATCCCGCTGCTCCAGGCTGACCAGCGCCCCCATCCTGACCTGCTCCAGCCGCGGGTCGCCAACCTTCACCGCGGCCAGGCGCTGCAACAGCGCCTGTTTCACCGCCTCAACCTGCGTCGCCGGCACCATCACCCGGCGGATGGCGGTACATTTCTGCCCCGCCTTGCTGGTCATCTCACGGCAGACTTCTTTAATAAACAGCGCAAACTCCGGCATCTCCGGCGTCACGTCCTCTCCCAGCACGCAGCAGTTCAGCGAGTCGGCCTCCATGGTGAACGAAATCGATTTTTCCAGCAGCCGCGGGTGGGCGCGCAGTTGCCGGCCGGTCTGCGCCGAGCCGGTAAAGGTCACCGCATCCTGATAGTCCAGATGGTCAAACAGATCGCCGACGCCGCCGCAAATCAGCTGCAGCGCCCCGTCCGGCACCAGACCGCTGTCGATAATCAGCTGCACCATCGCCTGCGTCAGCTGCGCGCTGGCGGTGGCGGGTTTCACAATCGCCGGCATACCGGCCAGCCAGGTCGGCGCCAGTTTTTCCAGCATGCCCCAGCAGGGAAAGTTGAAGGCGTTGATATGCAGCGCCACGCCGGGGCGCGAGGTCAACACGTGACGCGCCATAAACTGGCCCTGTTTCGATAACGGAATCGGCTCGTCTTCTGGCCACAGCGTGTCGTCCGGCAGCTCGCGCCCGGCCAGGCCGGCGTAGGCAAACAGCGTAGCGATGCCGCCTTCAATATCCACCCAGCCGTCGCTGCGCGTCGCGCCGGTCTGGTAGGAGATCTCATACAGCGTCTCTTTATGCGCCAGCAGATACTTCGCCACCGCCTTCATCATCTGCGCGCGCTGCTGGAAGGTCATCGCCGCCAGCGCTCGGCCGCCCTGCTCCCGCGCATAGTTCAGGCTGTCGGCCAGCGGCAGCCCCTCAGAGCAAACCTGATACAACGGCTCGCCGGTGAGCGCGTGACGGATCTCGCGAGCCGGCCCCTGGCCGTATAGCCAACGCCCCGAGAGGTAACTGTTCAACTGCTGCATGCGGCTTCTCCTGAATTCATAAAGTGACGTCATAAAGCGTAATTACGTATCACATATTTTCCAGTCATCGCCAAGTTAAAATTTAACAAAAAACAAACAATGGGAGTGTAAAGCTGGCCGTACGTCAGCAGCCGTGCGAATTTACGGCACAAAAAGCAAATATAAATCAATAAAATAAGAAAATTAGTTGTGAAGGCCGTCGCAAAACCCTAAGAACCTTGTTTGATCTTTAGGTTATCAACTTGTAGCTTTATGGTTATTAAAGTGATTCACATTTTTATTATTCACTTTAAAAATACGAATCATCAATGAGGTAACCATGACCACCGACGCACAACATCAGCAGCATTTCGACGCCAAGCTGGCCGCCGATATCTCCATCGAGGCCAAAGACTGGATGCCGGACGCCTACCGGCAAAACCTGATCCGTCAGATCGGCCAGCACGCGCATTCGGAAGTGATCGGCATGCTGCCGGAAGCCAACTGGCTGACCCGCGCCCCGACCCTGCGGCGCAAAGCGGTGCTGCTGGCCAAGGTGCAAGACGAAGCCGGCCACGGCCTCTACCTGTACAGCGCCGCCGAAACGCTGGGCTGTTCGCGTCAGGACATCTACCAAAAGATGCTCGACGGCAAGATGAAATACTCCTCCATTTTTAACTACCCGACGCTGAACTGGGCCGACGTCGGCGTGATCGGCTGGCTGGTCGACGGCGCGGCCATCGTCAATCAGGTGGCGCTGTGCCGCGCCTCTTACGGCCCGTATGCCCGTTCAATGGTGAAAATCTGTAAAGAGGAGAGCTTCCACCAGCGTCAGGGCTATGAGGCGGTGATGGCGCTGGCGCACGGCAGCGAACAGCAAAAGGCCATGCTGCAGGACGCCATTAACCGTTTCTGGTGGCCGGTGCTGATGATGTTCGGCCCCAGCGACAACGACTCTCCGCACAGCGCGCAGAGCATGGCGTGGAAAATCAAACGCCACAGCAACGACGAGCTGCGGCAGAAGTTTGTCGACAACACCGTTCCACAGCTGGAAGCGCTGGGCATGACCGCCCCCGATGCGGATCTGGCCTGGGATGAGGCCAGCGGCCACTACCGCTTCGGCAACATCGACTGGAGCGAGTTGTACCAGGTGATCAAGGGCCAGGGCCAGTGCAACCACGAACGCCTGCAGGCCAAGCGTCAGGCCTGGGAAAACGGCGCCTGGGTGCGCGAAGGCGCCATGGCGCATGCCGAAAAAAACCGCACGCGAGCGGCTTAACAAGAGGATTCTTCCATGACTCACGCCGAATGGCCGCTGTATGAAGTATTTATCCGCAGCAAACAAGGGCTGGCGCATCGTCACGTCGGCAGCCTGCACGCCGCCGACGACCGGATGGCGCTGGAAAATGCCCGCGACGCCTACACCCGGCGTAACGAAGGCTGTTCCATCTGGGTGGTGCAGTCCTGCCACCTGATCGCCTCGCAGGCCGAAGACCGCGACGCCTTTTTCGATCCGTCGGAGGACAAAATCTACCGCCACCCGACGTTTTACACCATTCCCGACGGCATCAAGAACATGTGAGGCGGCCATGACGCAACGCGATCCCCGTATTACCTATCTTTTGCGTCAGGGCGATACGCCGCTGATTCTGGCGCAGCGCCTGTGCGCCTGGTGCGGCCACGCGCCGGAGCTGGAGATCGATCTGGCGCTGGCGAATATCGGCCTCGATCTGCTCGGCCAGGCGCGCAATATCCTCAGCTACGCCGCGACGCTGATCGGCCCCGAATGCAGTGAAGACCAGTTGGCCTTCGGTCGCGACGAGCGCGAATTCCATAACCTGCTGCTGGCCGAACAGCCAAACGGCGGCTTCAACGATACGCTGGTGCGCCAGTTCCTGCTGGATGCCTACCACCTGCTGCTGCAGCGCGAACTCAGCCGCAGCCGCGATCCGCAGCTGGCGGCCATCGCCGCCAAATCGCTGAAAGAAGCGGAATACCATCTGCGCTTCAGCCAGGGCTGGATGATCCGCCTCGGCGACGGCAGCGAAACCAGCCATCAAAAAATTCAGCAGTCGCTGGATGCGCTGTGGCGCTTTACCGCCGAACTGTTCCACGCCGATGACACCGAGCTGATGCTGGCCGAACAAGGCATCGCCGCCGATCCGCGTCAGCTGCAGGCGCCGTGGCAGGAACTGGTGAACGATACGCTGCGCCAGGCGACGCTGACGCTGCCGGAGCAGCCGGCGTTCCGCCTCGGCGGCAAACAGGGCCAGCACAGCGAGCACCTCGGTTTTATCCTCGCCGAGATGCAATTCCTGCAGCGCGCCTACCCCAACTGCAACTGGTAGCGAGGTGACTGATGATCCTCCCCCACTTGGAGCCCGCCGAAATCCCGCAGATCTGGCACTGCCTACAGCAGATCAGCGACCCGGAACTGCCGGCGCTGTCGATTACCGATCTGGGCATGGTGCGCAAGGTGGAGCGCGACGGCGACGGCTGGCGCATTATCTTTACGCCAACCTATTCCGGCTGCCCCGCCAGCGAATTTTTGCAGGACGCGATCAAACAGCGGCTGGCCGCCGCCGGTTTCAGCCCGGTGACGGTCGCCATCCGGCTCGATCCCGCCTGGACCACAGACTGGATGAACGCCGACGCGCGCGCCAGGCTGCGCGCCTACGGCGTCGCGCCGCCGCAGGGCCATACCTGCGATAGACCGGACAGCCACGGCCCGGTGCAGTGCCCGCGCTGCGGCAGTGACAATACCGAGAAAATCAGCGAGTTCGGCTCCACCGCCTGCAAAGCGCTCTACCGCTGCTGCGCCTGCCGCGAGCCGTTCGATTATTTCAAATGCATCTAGGAGCGCAGAACATCATGACGGTTTTTCATCGCCTGAATGTCGCCGCTATTGAACGCGAAACGCCGGACGCCGTCGCCATTACCCTGCGCGTGCCCGACGAACTGAAAAGCGCCTACCGCTATACCCCCGGCCAGCACCTGACGCTGAAAGCCAGCCTCGACGGCGAGGAGCTGCGCCGCTGCTACTCCATCTGCAGCGCGCCGCAGGACGGGCTGTTGCAAATCGGCGTCAAGGCCATTCATCAGGGGCGTTTTTCCTCATTTGTCAATCAACGGCTCAAGGTCGGCGACGCGCTGGAGGTGATGGTGCCGCAGGGGCGCTTCGGCTACCAGCCGCAGGCGGAGCGCCACGGCAACTATCTGGCCATCGCCGCCGGCTCCGGCATCACGCCGATGCTGTCGATTATTAAAGCCACGCTGCTGCTGGAACCGGACAGCCAGTTCACGCTGATCTACGGCAACCGCAGCAGTCGCTCGGTGATGTTCAAAGAAGCGCTGTCCGATCTGAAAAACCGCTACCCGCAACGCTTCCAGCCGCTGTACCTGTTCAGCCAGGAGAGTCTGGACAGCCCGCTGCTCAGCGGCCGCATTGACCGCGAACGCCTGCAGGCCATCGGCGCCACGCTGCTCGACTACCGCGACTATCAACATGCGTTTATCTGCGGCCCGGAAGCGATGATGGACGACGCCCACAGCGTACTGGAGCAGGCCGGCATGCCGGCCGGGCGCATCCACAGCGAACGCTTCAACACCAGCGGCGTCAGCGCCAGACCGGCCGATGCCGCCAGCCGCAACGCCACCCGGGTGGCGATTCAGCTCGACGGTCGCCGGCAGGAGATCGACGTTACGGCGCAGGACGACAGCATTCTCGACGCCGCGCTGCGTCAGGGGGCGGACCTGCCCTACGCCTGTAAAGGCGGGGTCTGCGCCACCTGCAAATGCAAGCTTACCGCCGGCGAAGTCGAGATGGGCGTCAACTACAGCCTCGAGCCGGACCAGCTGGCCGCCGGTTACATCCTCAGCTGTCAGTCGTGGCCGAAAGGCGACGGAGTGACGCTGGATTTCGACGTTTAGGAGCCGCCGATGACTACCCCCTGGATATTGCACGAGCGGCAGGGTCGCGTTCTTACCCTGACGCTGCACCGCCCGGAGGCGCGTAACGCGCTCAGCACCCCCTGCCTGCAACAGCTGATCGAACGGCTGGAACAGGCCGAGGCCGACGACGACACCGGCGCGGTGGTGATCGCCGGCGGCGCGCGTTTTTTTGCCGCCGGGGCCGACCTGCGTGAACTGCAGCAGCAAGATCTGCCCGCCACCCTGCGTGACCCGCGCCCGCTGCTGTGGCAGCAATTGGCCCAGTTCAGCAAGCCGCTGCTGGCGGCGGTCAACGGCTATGCGCTCGGCGCCGGCTGCGAGCTGGCGCTGGCCTGCGACATCGTCATCTGCGGCGAAAGCGCCCGCTTCGGCCTGCCGGAAATCACCCTCGGCCTGATGCCGGGCGCCGGCGGCACTCAGCGGCTGATTCGCTGCGTCGGCAAATCCCGCGCCAGCCAGATGGTGCTGAGCGGCGAGGCCATTGACGCCCGCCTGGCGCTGCAGAGCGGACTGGCGAGCGAGGTATGCGTCGACGCGCTGACGCTGGAGCGCACGCAGCAGGTGGCTGCACGTATAGCGCAACAGGCGCCGCTGGCGTTGCGCGCCGCCAAACAGGCGCTGCGCCAGGCGGAGGAAACCGGGCTGACGCAGGGGCTGGCCATGGAGCGCCAGCAGTTTGCCGCGCTGGCCGCCACCGAAGACCGCCGTGAAGGCATTGCCGCCTTCTTCGAAAAACGTACCCCACACTATAAAGGGCGCTGATCCATGGACAACAACCTGATTCTCACTCACCTCGACGCCGGCGTACTGACCATCACGCTGAACCGCCCCGACCGGTTGAACAGCTTTAACGATGAGATGCACCACCAATTGGCGGAAGCGCTGACTCTCGCCGAACGCGACGAGGCGGTGCGCTGCGTCCTGCTGACCGGCGCCGGACGCGGCTTCTGCGCCGGGCAGGATCTGAACGATCGCACCGTCAACGCCGACCAACAGGCGCCGGACCTCGGCCTGTCGGTCGAGCGTTTCTATAACCCGCTGATCCGCCGTCTGACCGCGCTGCCCAAACCGATCGTCTGCGCGGTGAACGGCGTAGCCGCCGGCGCCGGCGCGGCGCTGGCGATGGCCTGCGATATCGTTATCGCCGCCGACAACGCCAATTTTATCCAATCTTTCTGCAAACTCGGGCTGGTGCCGGACTCCGGCGGCAGCTGGTTCCTGCCGCGTCTGGCAGGCCATGCGCGCGCAATGGGCATGGCGATGCTCGGCGATAAAATCAGCGCCCGTCAGGCGCAGGAGTGGGGCATGATCTGGCAGGTGGTGGACGGCAGCGAACTGGAGGCCCATACCCGGGCGCTGGCGCGCCATCTGGCGACCCAGCCGACCTACGGCCTGGGGCTGATCAAAAAAGCCATCTACAGCGCCGCCACCAACACGCTGGACCAACAGTTGGATCTGGAGCGCGACCTGCAGCGCCTTGGCGGCCGCAGCGACGACTATCGCGAAGGCGTCAGCGCATTCTTCGCCAAACGCCCACCGGTCTTCAGCGGAAAATAATCATGAACGCAATTCCCCTTACCTCACCCGTTGCGGTGATTGGCGCGGGCACCATGGGCATCGGCATCGCGCAGGTGGCCGCCGCCGCCGGGCATCCGGTCACCGTGTTCGATATTGACCGCGCCGCCGCCGAGCGCGCCTACGAGACACTGAGCCAGCGCCTGATGCGCCGGGTCGAGGCCGGCAAGGCAGATCGCCGCGCCAGCGAACAGCTGCTGGCCCGCATCCGCATCGCCGAGGCGCTGGAAGAACTGGCCGACAGCGCGCTGGTGATCGAGGCCGTAGCGGAAAAGCTGGCGGTCAAACAGAGCCTGTTCCGCGAGTTGGAAGCGATTTGTCCGGCCGACACGGTGTTCGCCAGCAACACCTCATCGCTGTCGATTACCGCTATCGCCGCCGCGCTGCGCCACCCGCAACGCATGGCCGGCATGCACTTTTTCAATCCGGCGCCGCTGATGCAGCTGGTAGAGATCGTCACCGGGCTGGAAACCAGCGCCGCGACGTGCGATCGCCTGAGCCAGCTGGCGCAGCAATGGGGCAAACGACCGGTTGTGTGCCGTTCGACGCCGGGCTTTATCGTCAACCGCGTCGCCCGGCCGTTCTATGCCGAAACGCTGCGGGCGCTGGAGGAGCAGCTCGCCGATGCGGCGACGCTGGATGCCGTGCTGCGCGACGCCGGCGGCTTCGCCATGGGGCCGCTGCAGCTGACCGATCTGATCGGCCAGGACGTTAACTTCGCCGTTACCCAATCGGTGTTCGACGCTTTCTTCAACGACACGCGCTTCACCCCGTCGCTGTTGCAGCAGGAACGGGTGGCCGCCGGCCATCTGGGGCGCAAAAGCGGCCGTGGTTTTTACCGCTATGGCGACGATGTCGATGCACCGCAGGCCAGCTACGCCGCTGCCGCTAACGCCGGCCCGGCTGCTCGGGTCACGCTGCACGGCGACTGGTCGCCGCTGGCGGATTTCGCCGCGCTGCTGACGGAAAATGCGGCGTCGGTCAAACAACCCGGCCAGACCAGCCCGCTGGCGATGATCGATGATGTTACTTTTATGTTAACAAATGGTAAGTCAGCCAGTCAGGTCGCCGAAGACATCGGCACGCCGGTGGTGCTGTTCGATCTGTCAGCCGACTACCGGCAGGCAAATACCCTGGCGATCGGCTGCGCGGCGCAAAACAACCCTCAGGACAACGCCAAAGTGATTCAATGCTTGCAGTCGCTGGGCAAACGGGTCATCACACTGCCGGATTATCCCGGTCTGCTGGTGATGCGCACCGTCGCCATGCTGGTCAACGAGGCACTGGACGTGGTCAACAAAGGCATCGCCAGCGCGGCCGATACCGATAACGCCATGCGTTTCGGGGTTAACTATCCGCGCGGGCCGCTGGCCTGGGGACAGGCGCTGGGCTGGAAACAGATCCTCGCCACGCTGGAAAACCTGCAGCGCTTCTACCTTGAAGAACGCTACCGCCCGATGCCGCTGCTGCGCCGCTGCGCCGCCGGTCACGCCCTCCCCCCTTCAGGAGCCGAACAATGAACGCCAATACGCCGCGCGCGCTGGCGCAACGCTGCGCCGAACATATGTTTCAACAAGACAGCTGCGCCCAGGCGATGGGCATGCGTCTGGATGCGGTCGACTGCGGTTTTGCGCAGGTCAGTATGGAGGTCGGCCCGCAGATGCTGAACGGCCACCGCACCTGCCACGGCGGCCAGCTGTTCAGCCTGGCCGATACCGCCTTCGCCTACGCCTGCAACAGTCAGGGACTGGCGGCGGTCGCCGCCGGCTGCAGCATCGACTTTATCCGCCCGGCGCTGGCCGGCGACCGGCTGATCGCCAGCGCCGAAGTGCGCCATCAGGGAAAAACCACCGGGCTGTACGACGTGGAAATTATCAACCAACAGGGGAAAACCGTGGCCTGGTTCCGCGGCCGCGCCCATCGCCTTGGCCATCAGGTCCTGGAGGAACAGCCATGAACCACGCCTTCATCTGCGACGGCGTACGCACGCCGATTGGCCGCTACGGCGGCGCGCTGGCGACGGTGCGCGCCGACGATCTGGCCGCCCTGCCGCTGCGGGCGCTGATGGCGCGCCACCCGCAGGCCGACTGGACGCAGGTTGACGATGTGATCCTCGGCTGCGCCAACCAGGCCGGGGAAGATAACCGCAATCTGGCGCGCATGGCGCTGCTGCTGGCCGGACTGCCGCAGAGCGTTTCCGGCACCACCATCAATCGTCTGTGCGGCTCCGGCCTGGACGCGCTGGCAATGGCCGCCCGCAGCATCAAGGCCGGCGAAGCCCAGTGGGTGCTGGCCGGCGGTGCAGAGTCGATGACCCGTGCGCCGCTGGTGATGGGCAAGGCCGACAGCGCCTTTAGCCGTCAGGCGCAGCTGTTCGACACCACCATCGGCTGGCGTTTCGTCAACCCGCTGATGCAGCAGCAGTTCGGCACCGACTCGATGCCGGAAACCGCCGAAAACGTCGCCGCACAGTTCAACATCAGCCGCGCCGATCAGGACGCCTTCGCCCTGCGCAGCCAGCAGCGCGCCGCCAGGGCGCAGGCCGCCGGCATTTTGGCGCAGGAAATCGTGCCGGTCAGCATTGCGGGGAAAAAAGGTGCGCTTATCCAGGTCAGTGACGATGAGCACCCGCGCCCCGAAACCTCGCTGGCGCAGCTGCAGGCGTTGAAAACTCCGTTCCGCCAGCCCGGCACCGTGACCGCCGGCAACGCGTCCGGGGTTAACGACGGCGCGGCGGCGCTGATCGTCGCCTCGGAGGCAATGGCGCAACAGCAGGGGCTGACGCCGCGCGCGCGCATTGTCGCCACCGCCGCCTGCGGCGTGGAGCCGCGTCTGATGGGCATCGGCCCGCTGCCGGCCGCCCGCCGGGTGCTGGAAATCGCCGGGCTGAGCCTGGCGCAAATGGACGTGATTGAGCTTAACGAGGCGTTCGCCGCCCAGGCGCTGGCGGTGCTGCGCCAGCTCGGCCTGCCGGACGACGCCGAGCAGGTCAACCCCAACGGCGGCGCCATCGCACTCGGACACCCGCTGGGCATGAGCGGCGCCAGAATGGCGCTGGCCGCCATGCACGAACTGGAACGGCGGGACGGCCGCTATGCGCTGTGCACTATGTGCATCGGCGTCGGTCAGGGCATCGCCATGATTATTGAACGCGTCCAACACTGAGGCCAAAATAATGACAACCAATCCCCAGCCCCTCGACACCATTGAATTCGCCTCGCGCGATGAGATTGAAGCACTGCAGCTACGGCGCCTGAAGTGGAGCCTGAACCACGCCTACCAAAACGTGCCGATGTATAAACGCAAATTCGATCAGGCCGGCGTCCACCCTGACGATTTACGCCAGCTGAGCGATCTGGCGCTGTTCCCCTACACCACCAAACAGGATCTGCGCGATAACTACCCGTTCGACACTTTCGCCGTGCCGATGGAACAGGTGGTGCGCATCCACGCCTCCTCCGGCACCACCGGGCGGCCGACGGTGGTGGGCTATACCCAGCGCGATATCGACAACTGGGCCGACATCGTCGCCCGCAGCCTGCGCGCCGCCGGCGCCACGCCGCGGGATAAGGTGCACGTCGCCTACGGTTACGGCCTGTTTACCGGCGGACTGGGCGCCCACTACGGCGCAGAGCGGCTGGGGGCGACGGTGATCCCGATGTCCGGCGGCCAGACGGAAAAGCAGGCGCAGCTGATTCTCGACTTTAAGCCCGACGTGATTATGGTCACCCCGTCCTACTGCTTGACGCTGATTGACGAGCTGGAGCGCAAGTTGGGCGGCGACGCGCGCGGCTGCTCGCTGCGTATCGGCGTGTTCGGCGCCGAGCCGTGGACCGAAGCGCTGCGCCATGAAATAGAAAGCCGCATGGGCATCAAGGCGCTGGATATTTACGGCCTGTCAGAAGTGATGGGGCCAGGCGTGGCGATGGAGTGCGCCGAAAGCGGCGGCGGCCCCACCATCTGGGAAGACCACTTTCTGCCGGAAATTATCGACCCGGACAGCGGCGCGCCGCTGGCGGACGGCGAGCACGGCGAACTGGTGTTCACCACGCTGACCAAAGAGGCGCTGCCGGTAATCCGCTACCGCACCCGCGATCTGACCCGCCTGCTGCCGGGCGACGCGCGCCAGATGCGGCGCATGGGCAAAATCACCGGTCGTTCCGACGATATGCTGATCATCCGCGGCGTCAACGTCTTCCCGTCGCAGCTTGAAGAGCAGATTATGCAGTTCGAGCAGCTGTCGCCACATTATCAGCTGCAGGTCAGCCGCGCCGGCCACCTGGATACGCTCGCGGTGCGGGTGGAACTCAAAGAGTCGGCGCTCAGTCTCAGCCACCAGCAGCGCTGCGATATCTGCCATCAGCTGCGCCACCATATCAAATCGATCGTCGGCGTCAGCACCGACGTCAGCATCGCCAACTGCGGCGATATTCCGCGCTCGGAAGGCAAGGCGCAGCGGGTGGTCGACCTGCGTCCCCGCTGACGACGCCGACGCCAGGGATGGCGCCGCCGCTGGCAGCCGCCGGGGGATATGGTAATGTGGTGAGTCACCGTAGCCTAACTCGTGGAAAAATATGGAACAAAAACTGGATGACTTTATCCACCATGCTTTAGAGGCTCAGCCGATTAGCGGCACGTCGCTGATTATTTCCCTGTATGGCGATGCGCTGAGCCATCGCGGTGGCGAAGTGTGGCTGGGCAGCCTGAGCGCCCTGCTGGAATCGATGGGGTTTGGCGATCGCTTTGTGCGCACCTCGGTATTCCGGCTGCAAAAAGAGGGCTGGCTCGACGTGGAGAAAATCGGCCGCCGCAGCTATTACCGCGTAACCGAACAGGGCATGCGCCAGTTTCGCCACGCCGAATCCAAAATTTACCTGAGTGAACAGCCGGAATGGGACGGCAAGTGGGAGCTGTTGCTGCTGGAAACGGCGGAAAAAAGCGAGCGCGCGCGGCTGAAGAAGGAGCTGGGCTGGCTGGGGTTCGGCCAGTTGGCCAGTAACCTGATGGCGGCGCCGACGCACGCGCAGACCGACGTCACCGCCCTGCTCGGCGAGCTGAACGCCAGCGAACAGGTGATCTACTTCCGCGCCGACTACCCCTACGCCCGCTCCGAAACCACCCTGCGCCAGCGGGTGGCCGACTGCTGGGCGCTGGAGCAGGTCGCCGGTTATTACCATGAGTTTATCGTCTCTTTCCGCCCGCTGATGGCGCTGCTGCGCGAGGCGGACGACGCGGTGCTGACGCCCCGGCGCTGCTTCCAGATCAAGCTATTATTAATTCACTTCTTCCGCCGCGTGGTGCTGAAAGACCCGCTGCTGCCGGATGCGCTGCTGCCCGCCCAGTGGGAGGGACAAATCGCCCGCAACCTGTGCATCAATATTTATCAGCGCGTCGACCGCGCCGCGACGGAGTATGTCAGCGCGCTGGCGGAAACCACCATCGGCGCCCTGCCGGCGCCCGCCGCCGGCTATTACCGGCGCTTTGGCGGCCTGCCGCGCGATAACGTCACCTATTGAGGAGTAGCCACATGCCTGTGTATCAAATTGACGGCCTGACGCCGGTGGTCGACCCCAGCAGCTATGTTCACCCGACGGCGGTGCTGATCGGCGATGTGATTATCGGCAAAGGGGTGTATATCGGCCCCAACGCCAGCCTGCGCGGCGACTTTGGCCGGCTGGTGATTGAGGACGGCGCCAATATTCAGGACAACTGCGTGATGCACGGTTTCCCGCAGCAGGACACGGTGGTGGAACAGGATGGTCATATCGGCCACGGCGCCATCCTGCACGGCTGCCGCATCGGCCGCAACGCGATGGTCGGCATGAATGCGGTGGTGATGGACGGCGCGGTCGTCGGTGAAAACACCATCGTCGGCGCCTGTTCGTTTATCAAGGCCGCGGCGGTGTTCGACGCCAATAAGCTGGTGCTCGGCAGCCCGGCGCGGGTGCTGCGCGAGCTGAGCGAACAGGAGCTGGCCTGGAAACGCGTCGGCACCCAGGAGTATCAGGATCTGGTGACGCGCTGCAAAACCACCCTGCGGGAAGTCGCGCCGCTGAGCGAAGCCGAGCCAGACCGCCAGCGCCTGACCTTCGGCGATCGTCTGGTGCCGAAAAGCCAGCTGTAATCCGCCGGCGGGGTTAACGCTGACCCTGCCGCCACGGACGCCCCGTCACCCTTCCCTGGCCACCTTGAGCACGCCCTGCTCGCGGTACAGTCTGAACGACGCCGAGTAGCTGTTCCCACCGGGTTGCCGCATGTCCTTAAAGAAGGTCTCCACCTGGATGCCGTATCGGCCCCCCGCGTTAAACGGATAACCGAAATCAGGAATACAGCGGCCGGAAAGTACAGGAATAGGCGCCACGCTGGCGTCTGCAGCCAAGTATTTGCGGAAAATGCGGCCCTCAGCATCAACGATTTGTAATCCGTTCAGGTATTCATTTTTCCCTGCCGGGATAGACACGCACAGACGGTTATCTTTAATAGTCACGTCGGCAGGCTGGATATCCAACAGCCTGGACTCGCAGGCGACCAGCAGCACAGCGCTACAGACCACAATGGTTAATTTGATATTTAGCACAATGGTGAGTCCTTACCCGAATTTATAAATCTTCCACATTATTTTCAGATAATGTATTTAATTTTTTTATTTATCTGAGAAATAATAAGAGCGAGTCGATATTCAGGTTCAACGAAAGAGAAAATATATTGCCATGCGTTAGCCTAGCCGTATATTAAAACCTATCTATCAAACAGGAAGATAGGATTAAGGATGAGTAAACGAAAGGACATCATTGATGGACGGGATTACGGTAGATCCAACGGATTGATTTACACCGAAGTTCTTGGATGGATTGATTTAGGTCATGCGCGGGGCAATGACATCAGGGGATTGATGCGAAAAATTAACGCTGGTGAATCTTCCGGACAGGATGAATACAATGTTACGTATTCACAATCGATGACCGATCCCACCTACACCATTAAAATGGGTAAATTCATTACCTGGCGCATTAAGAGGGGGCGTTCATATAATGAACGACAAAGTATTGCTCTCGCGATGATGACAACACTAGCGCGAAAGTTTGAAGCATTCCAATCATCATTCCCCATCAACCTAGTGACGGACAGCGGTTTTAGTGGTGAAGATCTGGTTTCCGACTTACTGGGTTTCTATCGCGTGATGTCTATTCACAACCCATTTCCACTGCTGCGCCCTGTCAGTAAAGCAGAAGCTCTAAAACGTTGGGATCACTATGGTCCGATTGGATCGTTCAAAAACACCTGTTTCTTGCCAATATTATTCCCTGCCCCGGTCAGATACCCCCATGCCAAACCACGTCTGGGAGAATTGCCCCCTTTTATGAAGACAATCCGGCCTTATAGCGATTTCAAATCTGGCAACGTTGTAGTAGCGTCTCGCAATGGCTCATTTATCGACAGAGCACGAGGGGGAATCTTGCCATTATGAAAAAGTCGTCGAAAATCGTTGGCATCGTGGCAGTGCTGATTGTCGCGGGGTTGCTCTATTCCTGGCCGTTAATCCAGATGGAGTTTGCCGGCAGTGCACACTATACCGAGCAGGATAAGCGAGAGTATGCATTTTATACCCCAGATATCCTGAAAAAAATGCCACGAATCTCCCCCCGTTATGACTTTGACTTCGCCAACATTACAGGTCCTTCAACGCATGTGTACGCCGTAAACTTTTACGCGACTGAGGATACCAGCAAAATTGATAATTACCTGACATCCATTGGCTACCAGCGTCAGGATAACTGTAATATTGACAATGAATGCTGGAAAGGCAAAGACCCCGTGGAAACGGTCATGGTCATGAAACTGAAAAGTGAAAAAGGTGTCGTTGTGCAAGTAGTCTATGATTTCACATCATAATTTTCCGGTATCTTAACGGACACTTCGCGCCTCCTGCAGGAGGCGCTTCCGCCCCGCTACTCCATGCCCGGCGTCGGCCTCACCGCATGGGCCGCCGGCCGGCGGCGCAGGCGATACAGATAGATGCCCGCCAGCAGCAGGGTAAACGGGATGCCGAACCACAGCGTCATATGGAAAAAGTCGGTAAAGGCGGTGGAGATCATCAGCGCCAGCATCAGCCCCGCCCCGAGCAACGTGGTATAGGGGAAGCCCCACATGCGGAACTTCAGAGGCATCCCGCCGTGATGGCGACGGAAAAACAGGTGAGTGATAAAAATCATCAGCCAGGTGAAACAGGCGCCGAACACCGATATCGACATCATCGCGGCGAAAGACTGTTCCGGCGCCACCAGGCTCAGCACAATCGACACCACAATGCCGATGCATGACATCGCCAGCGCGTTGAGCGGGATTCCGCGCTTGCTGACGCGCCCCAGCGCCGCCGGCGCCTGCCCGGCGCGCGCCAGCGAAAACATCATGCGGGTAGTGATATACAGCTGGCTGTTCATCGCCGACAGGGCGGCAATCAGCACGACAAAGTTGAAGATACCGCCGGCCGCCGGCAGGTGGATGACGTTCATCGCCACCAGAAACGGGCTTTCCCCGGTACCGGACTGGCGCCAGGGCACAATCGCCAGCATCAGCGCAATCGACAGCATATAGAAAATAAACAGCCGTAAGATGGTGCCCTTAAAGGCGCTGCGTACCGCCACCACCGGATTTTTCGCCTCGCCGGCGGCTACCGCAATCATCTCAATGCTCAGGTAGCTGAAGATCGACACGATCACCGCAAACCACATACCGCTCAGGCCAAACGGGAAAAAGCCGCCGCCGGCGGTAAAATTGTGCAGGCCAAAATGCGGGTTGGCGGAAAAGATCAGGATGCCGACGCCGATGGCGATAAACGCGCCAATCGCCAGCACCTTGATGGCCGACAGCGCATACTCCACCTGGCCGAAAGACTTCACGCCGACCAGATTAATGACGACCACCGCGGCGGAGAACAGCAGCACCCACGGCCAGGCCGGCGTATCCGGGAACCAGAACTGCATATACATGCCGATGGCGGTCACCTCGGTGCCCACCGCCAGCACCACGCACGACCAGTAGGAGTAACGCACTAAAAAACCGCACAGCGGGCTGAGGTAAAACTCCGCGTAATCGCCGAACGAACCGGAGGTCGGGTGCTGCGAGGTCATCTCCGCCAGGCAGCCCATCAGCAGCAACGCCACCACGCCGCCAATCAGGTAACTCAGCAGTACGCTCGGCCCGGCCATCTGTATCGCGTAAGCGCTGCCGAGAAACAGGCCGGTGCCTATCGCGCCGCCGATGGCCAGCATCGACATCTGCCCGGCCGTCAGCTGCTTTTTCAGCCCGCCCTGCCGCCGGGCGATTTCATCAAAACGCGCCTGATCTTTCATCGTTAATCCACCTTGTTCACACGCTGCGGGAAACGGCCAGAATGGCGTCGGCGACATAGTCGATATTGTTCAGGTTCAGGCCCGGCAGGCACATGCGGCCGGGCGCCACCAGGTAGATGGCGTAGCGCTGCCGCAGCGTCTCCAACTGCTGCGGATTGAGGCCGGTGTAGCTGAACATGCCGCGCTGGTCGCGAATTCGCCGGTAGTCCAGCGCCGAACCGCCCTGCTCAAGCCCGCTGGCCAGCCGCAGGCGCATCTGACGGATGCGATCGCGCATGGCGTCAAGTTCGCTGCGCCACAGGTGACGCAGTGCATCATCCGTCAGAATGGTTTCCATAATTCGGCCGCCGTGGGTCGGCGGGCAGGAGTAGCTGCGGCGGATCAGGGTTTTCAGCGCGCCTTGCGCATTTGCCGCCGTCTGCGCATCACCGCAGCACAGCGTCAACGCCCCCAGCCGCAGGCCGTACAGCGCCGCGTTTTTGGAAAATGAGTTGGCGATCAGGCAGTCCAGCCCGGCCCGGTGCGCAGCACGCAGCGCATAGGCGTCCTGCTCCAGCCCGTCGCCGAATCCCTGATAGGCGATGTCAAACAGCGGCAGCAGGCGACGGCGCTGCATCACCTCAATCACCGTGCGCCACTGCGCCGGCGTCAGATCGGTGCCGGTCGGGTTATGGCAGCAGGGATGCAATAACACCACCGCCCCGGCCGGCAGGCCGTTGAAGCATTCCAGCATCGCCTCAAAGCGCAGCTCGCCGGCGATATCGTCAAAATAGGGATAGCTGTGCGTTTGCAGGCCGGCGCCGGCGAAAATCGCCCCGTGGTTGGCCCAGGTCGGGTCTGACAGCCAGATCTCCTCGCGGGAAAGATAATCACGCAGAAAATCCGCCGCCAGCTTTAGCGCCCCGGAACCACCGACCGTCTGCACCGTCGCCAGTCCGCATGCGGAGACCTCCTCGCCCAGCAGCAGACGCTGTACCTGCGCGGCAAAGGCCGCGCTGCCTTCAATCGGCGGATAACCGTGCGGATGACCCTGCGTCAGTAAGCGTTGCTCCGCCTGCCGCACCGCCTGCATCAGCGGGATATTGCCCTGTTCGTCGTAATACAGGCCGATACCTAAATTAACCTTTTACGGATTATCATCCCGTAAATAGGCCTCCATCAACGACATAATAGGATCGGCGGCGGAAGGTTGCAGATGTGCGAACATAGTTATCCTTAGCCCATCATTAATGGGCCGGCAGGTAAATGGAATAAATAACGCCGCCAAATAAAAATGGCACGGCGTTAATAAGCAGATTATTTAAATAATTTAATCGCAGGCGCTGACGGTAATTTCTATTTTCATTCCCGGCACCACCAGTTTATCGACAATGACCGTCGAACGGTTGGGATAAGGCGGATTAAAATAGCGTTTATATATTTCATCGAGCAGTTTGACGTCATTCACGTCGGTCAGATAAACAATCACCTGCAGCACGTTATCGCTGTGGCTGTTGGCGGCACGCAGCGTTTGCGCCAAATTATCGAACGTCAGCGCTATCTGCCGCTCCGCCGCGCCGGTTTCAATCGTGCCGTCCGCACGCACCGGGCCGTGGGCGGTAAACAGCATGCCGCCGCCGCGTGTCGCCCATGAAAAGGGCTGCCCGATATCTGGCAGCCCGGTGTCGACGATGGTTCTCATCGGCCATCTTCCCCCTGTTGCAGTAGATGAATCAACGCCCCGTCAGCGGCAAACAGCGCGTCCAGCACGTTGTAATGATTGGCGCCGACCACCGCCTGCAGCCCGACCGACAAGCCCTGCTGACGCAGCGCCTGGCAGTAGTGTTCGCTTTGGCCGATCAGCTCCGGCAGCTCCTGCGCGCCGTAGAACAGCGTCATCGGCGTAAGCCGTGCGGGAATATGCCGCGCCGGGCTGAGCGCGGCGATTTCGGCCGCCGTCAGCTGCAGGCGGTGGTTGACGTAGGTAGACAGCAGCGGCTCCAGCTCAAAGATACCGCTGATCGGGAACACCGCATCCGCCAGCGGATGCTGCTGCCAGCGGGCAACCAGCTGCCCGCCGGCCGAATGCCCGGCCAGATAGACCGGCCCGCACGGCGGTCGCTGCGCCAGCCGGCGTTGGATCTCGCTCAGCGCCGCGCCGATTTCCCCGTCGATATCCGTCAGCGTCGCCTGCGGCGCATGGCTATATTCCACCAACACCACATCCAGCCCCAACGCCAGCGGCACCGCAGCGATGAAGGCAAAATCTTCTTTATTACAAAATTGCCAGTAGCCGCCGTGAATAAATATCAGCGTGCCGACAACCGAATGGGGAGAATATAGCCAATCAATGGTTTGACGCGGCAATTCCCCATAGGGAATATCACCGTCAAAATTGAATTTTTGATAAACCTCGCAGCTGCGGTGCTGAAATGAAGCCAGAATTTCCGCCTCATTATCCACCGTAGTGCCATTATCATAACTCCCCGGCATTAGTTTCATATATTGAACTTTGTTTATTATTTAATATATGGATTAACTATTAGCAACCGGCCAAAATGTTGTCAAGAAGTGAACAAACGCAATGCGCGTCCGGTAGAATAAAATAAATGATTGCGCGATAAAGTTTTACCGGTGAAACTTTTTTCCGCAAATCTGCCAATAAATACCTGCGACATCGCGTCGTCATCATATTGCTTAACTGTGATTGCGGTCGCTGACTAAAACAGCGCTAAGTGTTTGAATGGTCACTATACGCATTTTTGCCCTGGCGGCGATGCCTCTCGCTTAAAACACTTGCTATCACGGCTGATTTTGCGGCATTTTTACTCAAGCAAGCCTGACGCTACCGAACCTATAAGCATTGATGAGTGCCCTGATGATTAGATGGCCATGGAAAACCACGCCCTCCCCGGCGCTGACGCCCGCCCAATGGCAGGAAGCGCTGGCGATTCCGTTGCTGATGCCGCTTGATGACGATGAATGCCGCCGACTGGCGGCGCTTGCCGAGAAACTGCTGCAGCAAAAGCGCATCGTGCCGCTGCAGGGGCTGCCGCTGACGCCGCTGATGCAGATGCGCATTGCCCTGCTGTTCGCCCTGCCGGTGCTGGAGCTGGGCGTCGACGTTCTGGACGGCTTCAATGAAATCCTGCTGTATCCTTCCCCGTTTGTGGTGGAAGAAGAGTGGCAGGACGATCTGGGGCTGGTGCACTCCGGGCCGGTGGTGCAGTCCGGGCAGAGCTGGGAGCAAGGCCCCATCGTGCTGAACTGGCAGGACGTGCAGGACTCGTTCGATCTGTCCGGCTTTAACCTGGTGATCCACGAAGCGACGCATAAGCTGGATATGCGCAACGGCGGCGTCGCCAACGGCGTACCTCCGATGCCGCTGCGCGAGGTCGCGGCCTGGGAGCACGAACTGCACGGCGCGATGGACGCCATTCAGGACGAGATCGATCTGGTCGGCGAGGAAGCCGCCAGCATCGACGCCTATGCCGCCAGCGATCCCGCCGAGTGCTTTGCGGTGCTGTCGGAATATTTCTTCAGCGCGCCGGATCTGCTGGCCCAGCGTTTCCCCACGCTATACCCGCAGTTTTGCCGCTTCTACCGCCAGGATCCGCTGGCGCGGCTGCAGCGCTGGCAGAGCGAACACGGCGGCGGCGAGGCCTAACCACGCCCGCTCTGCTCAGTTGCTGAGCAGTTGAATCAAAAGCGCTAAATTAGCGTTGACACACCCGGAGCGGCTGGATATGATGCGCCCCGTTCACACGATTCCTCTGTAGTTCAGTCGGTAGAACGGCGGACTGTTAATCCGTATGTCACTGGTTCGAGTCCAGTCAGAGGAGCCATATTTAGAGAAGCCCGCTTAAGGAAACTTAAGCGGGCTTTTTGCTATCTGAAAAAGCCCTCCTGCTTTTTTACGAACGCAGCACGTTATCACCGAAAACCATCGGTCCAATCGGCCGCTCTGCTATGCTGTATCCCGCAACCACCGTGGCGGACCAATGGCCGCATCAGGGCAATAGGTCCGGATGATAGTGAGCCAGCCCGCCGCGATTCGATGAAATACCTGTAACCGGGTTGGGAGATGCAGTTTTATGAGCAACATATTCCATGTGTTGGGGATTTCAGGCAGTCTGCGCGCCGCTTCGTTAAACACCCGCTTTCTGCAGGCGATGGACAGATTACGGCCTGGAAACGTCAGCTTTACCCGCTACGCACATCTGGATGCTCTCCCGTTGTTTAATGCCGATCGCGAAGATCGCCCCTGTCCGGCCCTGACGCACTGGCGCAACGCCCTGGCCCGTGCCGATCTGGTACTGCTGGTCAGCCCGGAATACGCACATGGCGTGACCGGCGTGATGAAAAACGCGCTGGACTGGATCGTCGGCAGCGGCGAACTGCTCGATAAACCGCTGGCTTTGCCCAACCTCTCTCCACGCGCGCAGCTGGCGCATTCACAGCTGGCGGAAACGCTGCAGATTATGGGCTGTCGCCAGCTCACAACCTGCAGCCCGCAGGCCACGCTGGCAGCACCGTATGTCTTGCCGGACGCCGATGAACAAACGCTGGCCGCCCACCCGGAGATCGGCCCACGGCTTCAGGCGCTGTGGCGCAATATTGCAGAGGAACTCTCGGCGTTACGCTGAGGTACGCAGGAAAAGATAAAACGACAGGTAGGGATCTGGGCCTGTGGGATCTCGACGCGGGGGATAGACGTGACCTGCGGATTGCCGGACAACGGCAATCCGCAGGGTATTTTTGCTTAGAACGAGACCGTCAGCTGCGCGTTAACCGAGTTGGCCTGCAGCTGCGAGCCGTACTGTCCCTGATAGGACACCCCGACCCGCGTCGAACGCGTCAGCGGCACGTCCAGACCGACGCCGACCACCGCCACGTCCTTATCCACCGGCGCGCCCTTGGTGGCAAAGCTGTCGCCGGTGGCGAACGCCATCCGCGCCGAGGTGTCCGTGTCGCCGTAGGCGTGCTGCCAGCCCAGGTTGCCGTGCAGCGTGACGTCAACGCCCGAGACCGGGATATCCGTCGCGCCGCGCAGCCCCAGCGTCGAGTAGAAGGTGTTCATCGTTTCATCCTTCACACTCAGAGCCGCCGCGCCGCCCTGCTCCTGCACCGCATCCGTATGCAGACGCACGTAACTCAGGTTGACGAACGGCTCCACGCTCGATGACTCATAACGCAGCCGGTAGCCCAGCTCCGTAAACGCCTGCAGCGTATTGCCGTCGTAATCCCCCGTCAGACGGTCGCAATAGCCACCGAAGCCCACGTTGCGCTCGCTCTCTATCCGGTGCCAGCTGTAGCCCAGGCCGCCACGCAGCGCCAACGCATCCCGCTGCCCCGCGCCATACAGACCCAGATGGTAGTTGTTGCTGTGGCCCGATGACGCACGGCTGTCTACGTCGAAACGCGTGCGGCTGTAGCCCGCATACGCACCCGCCCGCACCCCGTCGCTCAGCTCTCGGTCTGCACCCACCAGGAAACCGCCGGTGTTGCTGTCCAGCTTGCCGACGTTGCCGTCGCCCTTGCTGCGCGTCCAGCTGCCGAACATCTGGCCCCAGGCCCCGTTACGCTCGCGCTCCGGACTCTGCACCAGGCTCATCGCCAGCGGCGGCACCGTCAGGCTGTCGCCGTCGAACATCGTCTGCATATGCTGGTTTACCACGCTGCCTACCAGCGTACCGCTCTGCAGCAGGCTCGACTGCACCGACGCATACTGCTCACCGGACAGCTGGTCAAACGCATCCCGCGCCTCGGCCGCGTTCAGCATCAGCAGCGAGTTGTACAGGCCGAGCGACGGCCCCTGCTGCGCCAGCGAGCTCAGCGCACCGGCGGTGTTCCACTGGTTGCCGCTGGTCGCCACCGTCTGGAAGATGCCCGGTGCGTTCGGCTTACCGCCGCCGGTATTGCCGACATCACTACCGCCGGTATTACCATCGCCGCCGCCACCGGAATTGCCGCCGCCGTTGTGGCTGCCGTCATCGCCGGCGCCTTTCTGCCGGATAATCAGATCGACAGATTTATCGTCGTTTGCCAACGAGGCATCCAGGAAGGCAGAGTCCAGCACGGCCTTGCCAAATGTGCCATTGAGATTTTTTTCGGAGGTTAAAATACGGTAGGTTTGCCCGTTTTGGTAACTGGTATGCGGATCGAGCGCATTGACCAACACCTTGACATCATTACCGATGGTGACCTGGCCTAAAACCGCCATGCTATCGCTGCGACCATCCGCAGCAACGTCGACATCATAGAACGCGCCGTCGTTAAAGGTCAGGTAACTCTTGATGTCGAATTTACCAATGCCGCCGTCGCCGGGGGAGATATGCGCATCACGCTCCACAATCGTTCTGCCGATTGTCGCGGTACCGGCCAACCTCCCGCCAGAGTTAACGAAAAGTGAAGTCGAAAAACCATCCCTATCGGTAAAGCTTCCCATTACGCCATTTAGAATCAATACTCCGCCATCATCAATACTTATTTTTTGATAGCGCATGGGATACAAGTCAGGGTTTCCCATATCCGTATCAATGATGAGCTTCCCTCCCTTAACATATATATTCCCAGTATATTGACTCAGATCGCCGGTCAAGGTTGTTTGCCCAGCAATATTCACTAATGAAATATATCCCTCGTCATCATTAATTGTATTAGCAAAAAGATAATTATCCGAAGTATGATTAAAAATTATTGAATTCAACACGCCTGGCGTGTAATACCCTTTGCCACTTTGCACAACAATTCCCGGATCGAGCACGCCAGGTGCTTGAGCCTCACCCAACGTTGGCAAAGGGAATACATTCTCATCGTCATTCGGCCTATCCAGTTCCGAGTGACCATCAAAGGAGGCGCGACTTCCAATCACCAAAATCCCAGATAGGCCTAATATGTTGTCAGCACTACTAAAGCGACCGCGATCGGCTAAAGCGAGCGTATCCACTACGGAATGCCCCCCGACATGCAAATGCGAGCCCGCACCGCTGACATAAATATCCGCCGTTTTTCTTCCGTCCCACGGCCGGTCGGCAATTTTCAACTCTCCGGCGCTGACCGTCGCACCATCAAGCACATCCAGCCCCCCCGCCACCGCCAATTGTTCGTTAATCCGCCATTCGCTACCCTGGCCACTAATCACCGCCTGCGGCTTTTGCTCATAGTCCGTATCGTCAACGCCGTAGGCTATCGTGGCCCCGTCATTCACCAACCTGGCGCCGTTGCTGACCTTCACTTTCGCCTGCGACTGACTCTCCGAACCAATCACCAGCCGATCGGCGCTGAACGTGCCGCCATCAATCAGTAAACGACTGATGTCGGTCTGCCCGACGATCACCCTCCCGTCATAAGAGACCGAATGAGAAACATGGTGATCCCCGTCAAGAACAGTATCGTTGGCGTACACCGCATTGGCCGCCAGCGACAGCGTCGCCATCGCTAACGCCATATGCAAGCGCGACAACCGTGTTTTAACCGGCAACCGACATTGCCCCCAGAGCGTACCCATATGTCCTCCTTCCGTTTTTCATTATTATTCCGTCGCCGGACGGCGACGGAATAAGGCTGACACAAGAATCAGAAATGTGCCATTCAGGCGGCGGTAAGTCGGATAACTAACTACTTATACGGCAAAATATATCATCTGATACCGAGCAATAGAAAAGCCCGCCTAAGAAAACCTAAGCGGGCTTTATTGGGGGTGACCTTGTCACCCGAAACGAACGTTAACCGACTACTTTCTCTTAGAACGAGACCGTCAGCTGTGCATTAACCGAGTTGGCCTGCAGCTGCGAGCCGTACTGTCCCTGATAGGACACCCCGACCCGCGTCGAACGCGTCAGCGGCACGTCCAGACCGACGCCCACCACCGCCACGTCCTTATCCACCGGCGCGCCCTTGGTGGCAAAGCTGTCGCCGGTGGCGAACGCCATCCGCGCCGAAGTCTCCGTGTCGCCGTAGGCGTGCTGCCAGCCCAGATTGCCGTGCAGCGTGACATCAACGCCCGAGACCGGGATATCCGTCGCGCCGCGCAGCCCCAGCGTCGAGTAGAAGGTGTTCATCGTCTCATCCTGCACGCTCAACGCCGCCGCGCCGCCCTGTTCCTGCACCGCATCCGTATGCAGACGCACGTAACTCAGGTTGACGAACGGCTCCACGCTCGATGACTCATAACGCAGCCGGTAGCCCAGCTCCGTAAACGCCTGCAGCGTATTGCCGTCGTAATCCCCCGTCAGACGGTCGCGATAGCCACCGAAGCCCACGTTGCGCTCGCTCTCTATCCGGTGCCAGCTGTAGCCCAGGCCGCCACGCAGCGCCAACGCATCCCGCTGCCCCGCGCCATACAGACCCAGATGGTAGTTGTTGCTGTGGCCCGATGACGCACGGCTGTCTACGTCGAAACGCGTGCGGCTGTAGCCCGCATACGCACCCGCCCGCACCCCGTCGCTCAGCTCTCGGTCTGCACCCACCAGGAAACCGCCGGTGTTGCTGTCCAGCTTGCCGACGTTGCCGTCGCCCTTGCTGCGCGTCCAGCTGCCGAACATCTGGCCCCAGGCCCCGTTACGCTCGCGCTCCGGACTCTGCACCAGGCTCATCGCCAGCGGCGGCACCGTCAGGCTGTCGCCGTCGAACATCGTCTGCATATGCTGGTTTACCACGCTGCCTACCAGCGTACCGCTCTGCAGCAGGCTCGACTGCACCGACGCATACTGCTCACCGGACAGCTGGTCAAACGCATCCCGCGCCTCGGCCGCGTTCAGCATCAGCAGCGAGTTGTACAGGCCGAGCGACGGCCCCTGCTGCGCCAGCGAGCTCAGCGCACCGGCGGTGTTCCACTGGTTGCCGCTGGTCGCCACCGTCTGGAAGATGCCGGGTACGTCCGGCTTACCGCCGCCGGTATGACCGTCATCACCACCGCCGGTATGGCCGTCATCACCGCCGCCGGTATGGCCGTCATCACCGCCACCGGTATTACCGTCATCACCGCCGCCGGTATGGCCGTCATCACCACCGCCGGTATTACCGTCATCACCGCCGCCGGTATTACCGTCATCACCGCCGCCGGTATTACCGTCATCACCGCCGCCGGTATCGCCATCATCGCCCCCGCCAGCGTCTTTTTGCCGGATAATCAGATCGACAGACTTATCGTCGTTTGCCAACGAGGCATCCAAGAAGGCGGAGTCCAACACCGCTTTGCCAAATGTACCGTCGAGATTTTTTTCGGAGGTTAAAATACGGTAAGTTTGCCCGTTTTGGTAACTGGTGTGCGGATCGAGCGCATTGACCAACACTTTGACATCATTACCGATGGTGACCTGCCCTACAACCGCCATGCTATCGCTACGGCCATCCGCGGCGACATCCACATCATAGAACGCGCCGTCGTTAAAGGTCAGATAACTATTAATATCGAATTTACCAATGCCGCCGTCGCCGGGGGAAATATGCGCACCACGCTCCACCACTGTTCTGCCGATTGTCGCGGTGCCGGCCAAAACTCCGCCTGTTTTAACAAAGAGGCTCGTTGAAAACCCAACGCCACGCATACCAAAAAAGCCCATGGTGCCGTTCAGAACCAGCGTCCCGCCATTCTCCACGCTCAGAAGTTGGTAGCGTTGAAGCAAAACATTCGGATCCCCCTGCCCCATATCGCTGTTGATCGTCAGTTTGCCGCCATCAACGATAATGTCCCCCTCATAGTCAGACAGGTTGCCATTCAGCGTCGTCTGACCACTCGTATTGATGATCATACTCCCGCCGGCAATCGTATTGTCGAGCTTATAATCATCCGACGTATGATTAAAGATAAGAGCGCTCCGCCGTAAGTCACCTATAATATGACCGATATACAATCTAATATCGGGATCCAGAACACCTGGTGCATGTGCTTCCCCCAATGTCAGATAATCCCGAATGTCTCCCGACAACGCTGGGGAACTGAAAATATGTGCATAGCCGTTAAAAGAGCCACGGCTGCCTATCACGAAGGCCCCTTTGGTATTTAATTTCTTGCTATCGATACTGAAACGCCCCCCATCAACCAAAGCAAGCCCCTCAATATTTGCCACCTCGTCGACATGCAGTTGCGAACCTGCACCGCCGACGTAAATATCCGCCGCCTTATTACCATTCAAGTTTGGGGAATCGAGCTGCAGCTCTCTGGCGCTGACCCGCGCGCCATCAAGCACATCCAGCGTGCCCGCCACAGTCAGCTTATTGTTAACCCGCCACTCGCTGCCCTGACCGCTAATCACCGCCTGCGGCCGTTGATCATACTGCGTATCGTCAACACCGTACGCTATCGTGGCCTCATCGTTCACCAACTTAGCGCCGTCGCTGACCCGCACCGTCGCCTGCGACTGACCTTCCGAGCCAATAACCAGCTGATCGGCGCTGAATGTGCCGCCATCAATCAGTAAATGACTGATATCTGCCTGCCCGACAATCACCTTCCCATCATAAGTAACCGAATGAGAAATGTGGCGATCGCCATCAAGAACGGTATCGTCAGCGAAAACCGCATTGGCCGTACCGGCCATCGACAGCGTTGCCATGGCCAACGCAATATGCAGTCGCGATAACCGTGTGTTGACCGGCAGCGTGCGCTGCCCCCAGAGCTTGCCCATATATCCTCCATGCCTTTTCATTATTATTTCGGCGCCGACCGGCGACGAAATAAGGCTGACACAGGAATCGGGAATCTGCCATTCAGGGGGCGCAAATTCAGATAAAGAAGGGATTAGGCTTGCCATATCCCCTCCGCCCCCGATAGACGTGGTGATAAAGAGCCGGCTTTTGTCAGAAAAACATCAGTGACTTCGCTTACTGCACCAACGTCAGCGCGCGTTTCGGCTGGCCCGGAGCGGCAATCATCGCCAAGAGTTGCGCTTTCACCGCCTGCGCCGCTTCAGACAGCGGCTGCTGAACGGACACGCACAGCGCCAGCGGCAATGCCAGCGACGGATTGCTGATACGCGCCATCCAGGCTCTGGCCGGGCCGGTCAGCGCCCGCGCGGCGGACTCCGGCAAAATGGTCGCCCCCAGCCCGCCGGCGATGGCGGCGCTGAGCATGGTCGGCGATTCGATCTCGCCGACGACATTCAACGCCAGTTTGCGCACCGCCATCGCGTCTTCAATCTGATCGCGCACGCTGTCTCCCCGGTGCGGTAAAAACAGATTCAGCCGCGCCAGCGCCCGCAGATCGATATAGTCGCCGGGATTAGGCACCGAACGCGACGCCACCAGATACAGATCCTCTTTCGCCAGTACCGTGGTATTAAACCCCTGCGGCGCCTTGGTGCCATAAATAACCGCCATATCCAGCGCGCAGTTGGCCACCTGATCGGTCAGCGCCGGGCCGGTATCCTCATGCAGGCGCAGCAGAATGCCGGGGTGCGCATCGCGCATCGCCTGCAGCAGCGGCATCGCCAGCTGCGCGGCGGCGCAGCCGGACGCGACGCCGAGGGCAACCTGCCCGCTGACCGCCAGCCCGATGTTGCTGACGGCGGCCTGCGTCTGCTCACACATGCGCAAAATCGTCTGCGCATGGGCATAGAGAATGTTGCCCGCTTCGGTCGGCATGACGCCGCGCTTACTGCGAATCAGCAGTTGCTGCTGAAGTTCGCCTTCCAGCGTCGCCAGCTGCTGGCTTAACGCCGGTTGCGCAATATGCAGCACTTCCGCTGCCTGCGTCAGGCTGCCGATATCGACGATTTTGACAAAGTATTTAAGACGTCTGAAATTCATGGAGCCCCCGTTATGCGCAAAAAACAACGCTAACCCCACAGCAAGATCCGGGCCATAATCGGGGGAAAAAGCCAATGACGCCGCCAACAGGCTAAAAAGGCAGGAAAAACCGGCGCACTCCGGCCGCCGCCGCCCGCCGCCGAAGGCCGGCTACGCCGGCGCGCTGCACCAAAAAGAAGCAGCGCCGCCCGCAGAAACACGCCCAATCACTCAATAATGCAGCAGGTTGGGCATTCTTACAGCAAACGCGTCAAAATGCGTTTTTTCATGCTTTACAAGCCCCTGCCGCCTCGCTATTATGCGCCCCGTTCACACGATTCCTCTGTAGTTCAGTCGGTAGAACGGCGGACTGTTAATCCGTATGTCACTGGTTCGAGTCCAGTCAGAGGAGCCATATTTAGAAAAGCCCGCTTAAGGCAACTTAAGCGGGCTTTTTGCTTTTCTATATATAGACTATCCCCTTCAGTCAGCCTACGCGCTTTATCATTCACCCGGTCAATTGCTCAATCGTAAACGGTGATTGATTCATTGTTACCGGTATTTCCAGGGTCAATTAATTGCCATATTGATAGTTCATTTATTTTCAGTGCGTGAAAAAATTACAAATTAAAATTGGAGTTGTTTTTATTTTATTTTTGTTTTAGTCTAACGAAAATAGATAAGAAGGGAATCTTAATGAGTACTTACAAAGAGATAGCAAAACGCATCGCGAAGATTATTGTTTCTCCCGAAACGGCAATTGGTTTTGTGCATGGTGTATTATCCGTACCTCAAGACTTAGGCTATCTGGCCTATGGTTATCTGAATACAGAATCCAGATATAACAGAGACACGGAACGCATTAGGTTAATTAAGGCGGTTCGCTTTGGCATTCTTCAAAATGAAAGCTTTATAAACACAATAGAAACCATATTAAAAAAATTCAATCAATACGTACCGAAAAACAAAAGAGATAACATTTACGCTAAAGTCGGATCGTCTATAGTGGGTCGTACAGTCACCAACTCCATAATATCAAAAAAAATAGCAACATCTATAGCTCAACGTAGTACTCTTATGATCGCTCTGCGAGGTGGCATTGTCGGCAATACGCTCTTAGCAGGAGGCATGGCAGAACGTAGCATTTATACGTCTCAAAGGCTTCAACGCACTGAACCAAAAATATATAACGCGTTGCGCCCCAAAAATTATGACTTCCTTTATTTTCTTGTTGAGCCGGCTTTACATCCTTTTGTTGAAGCATTAAGAGTGAGAAGAACGCAGGGAGAAGCAGCATTCAATCAGATTCTAGAGCTTGTAGAGAAAGAGGTTAATTATGGGAAATGATAAAAAAGGAAAGTTACCAATCGGAAAACGCATATTCCATAGTTTTCTGGAGTACTCTGTTTCTTTACTTGGCGGAGTATTAGTTTTTTTATGTATCTATTGGTTCTTCCACTTTGAAACATGGCATGAAAGATTTATATATATTTCTGTTAGTATAGCCGTTGTATATCTTATTGTTAAGCTTCTACCCGAAAGACCAGAAGAGTAAAGTTTTAATCGTTTAGTTTTATGAGCGCTCAACGTGGGCTGAGTTATATTTTAGAACTCAGCCCACGTTGAGCGACTGTTTCACGGTTGAGTATTCTGCAAGCAGCGCATGCGGCATACTTACAATTCAATCAGCGAGCGTGAAAACACCTCCCGGTGCATTGTGATGTCCTCCGCCGTATCGGAAAAATGGGCGGCCAAACCCGGAAACAGGCATCGCCACCACTGAGTCCCATCCGCTGTTCATTTAACCAAGCTAAACTCCTTATCGATCAGGTCATTAACCGTCACGCGATTTGGCAGAATCTTTAACTGATAAAACAAATCGGCCACGGGCTGCAGCACCTGAATGTCCTGTTGATTGACGCTATGCGCGCCCTTTGACGTCCGACCCGCAATGTGCCGGGCGGTTTTCAGCGGTAAACGCGTCAATTGAGCGTAAACCCTGGCGTATTCCTCCGGATGATCGATCGCCCACTGCCGTGCTCTGGCGACGCGTTCGGCAAAATCTTTGATGGCCGCTCGCTTGTCCGCATCGGCCAATGAGCGCGTCGTGGCGGTCAGGAAACCGAGCGACGGCGTTAATCCCTGACCATCACGCAGCAGGCGCGCGCCGCTTTGCTCCGCAACGCCCAAATAGGGATCAAAAACCGCCCAGGCCGCCACCCTGCCGGTGCTAAACGCCGCGCTGGCATCGGTGGGCATCACAAACTGAACCTTCACATCTTCCCGCTTCAGCCCGGCCTCCTGTAATGCCGCATACAGCAAGTTTTGCGAGATGCTGCCACGCGCGGAGGAAACCACCACCGTTTGCCCTTTCAACTGCTGAACGCTGTGCAACGGCGAATCCTTCGGCACAATAATCCCGTTAGACTGGCCATAGCCGACGTTGGTCTGAATCAGCTTAAAATCCACCCCGCCCGCCGCCGCCATTAATACCGGCAGATCCCCGGCATAGGACGTATCTACGGCGGCCGCGCGCTGCGCTTCAAACAGCGGCGCCGCCCCCTGGAAATTGGCCCATTGATACTGATAAGGCGCATCTTTCATCACGCCGGCGGCCTCCACCAGGCTGCGCAGCCCGCGGGCCTGATCGCCCAGCACCAGTTTGGCGTCGCCGATCGCCCCCTGTGCCAGCGGCGCCGTCAATAACATGGCGCCCAGCCCCACAACCCTAAGTAAAACAGAAAACTGTGCCATACTTTTCCTCTTTATCAGTGGCGGTGATGCGTATTGTCCGATGAGTCAGAGCACGTTAAAGCCATGGGTTGCATCACGCGCCAGCTGTTCCACCAATCCGAACTCCCAGTCCAGATACGCTTGCATCGCGTCACGCGGATTGTCCGTGCCTTCATACGGGCGGCGGTAGCGATCGATGCGCGGCGCGGCCAACCGCCCTTCGCCCTTTTCCAACGGCCGGTTTTCAGCTATCCACGCCTGGGTGCCGCCGGCAAGCAGCTGCACCGGCTTGCCGGTCAGCGCGGCCACTTCCGGCACGGCATAGCGCGCCAGCTGGCTGCTGCCGCAGGTCACAACATAGCGTTCCGCCGGCGGCAGTTTTTCTAGCGCCAGCGGCAACTGTGAACGGATGACCCAATACGCACCGGGAATATGGCGCGCCACATAGTTGGCGCTGGTGGTGAAATCCAGCAGCACCGTGCCTTCCTGCGCCAGCAGTGCGGCCAACTGCGCCGGGGTGATGTCATCCGTCGGCGGCGACGGCGGTAGCTGCGCCGCCGGGCCGCCCTGCTCGGTAAAGTCGGCGGCGGACAGCCCGTCCACCACCGCCGCCTCCCAGCCCATCTGCGCCAGCCAGGAGGCGCTCATGTTGGCGCGCACGCCGTCATCATCCACCAGCACCACGCGGGCGCCGCGCACGCTGGCATAGTGATCTGTTTCCTGCACCAGTTGCCCGCCCGGCGCGCTATCACTGCCCGGCACATGCCCGGCGTGATACTCCTCGGGGCTGCGCACATCAAACAGATAGGTGGTGCGCGTCGTATCCTGCCGCCACAACCCAAACGTCTCGCGATCGATACGCACGACACCGGCCGCGTCCGCCACCCGCCGGGCCTGTTGCTGAGCCTGCGCCCGATTCTCCACGCCGTCCGGGTAGCGGCGCTGCTGTTGGCTTTCCAGCGCAAACCCCGCCAGCTCCCAGCCGATCGTACCATTGCGCAGCGCCGCCACCGGGTTGCTGATGCCGGCATTGATTAACGACTGGGTACCGATGATGCTGCGGGTACGCCCGGCGCAGTTAACAATCACCTGCGTATTGGGATCCGGCGCCAACGCGTTGATCCGCAACACCAGCTCCGCCCCCGGCACGCTGGTGCCGGTGGGGATACTCATGGTTTGGTATTCATCAAAACGGCGCGCATCGACGATCACCACATCGGCATGCTGATCGATCAGCGCCTTAACCTGCTGCGCGGTCAGCGATGGCGTATGCCTGCGGCTTTCCACCAGCTCGCCAAAGGCCTTGCTTGGTGTATTGACGTCCTGGAAAAGCTCGCCGCCACCGGCTTGCCAGCCCGCCAGACCGCCGGCCAGCAGAGCGACGTCGCCATAGCCGAACTGCCGTAACCGCGCTGCCGCCTGTTCGGCCCGCCCGTCACCGTTGTCGTAAACGGTAATGGGGGTGCCACGGTGCGGAATGCGCCGGTAGGCCTCCAGCTCCAGCTTGCTCAGCGGAATATTGACGGCAAACAGCGGGTGGCTTTGCGCAAATTCAGCCTCTTCGCGCACATCGATCAACGCCAACTCCTGCCGTGCCAACAACGCGGCGCGCAGGGTGGAAAAATCACGGTAAACAAAGGCAGACATACTTATACTTCCTTAGAAAGATCCCAGATATTAGGCAGTTGGGTGTTCGAGTAGCCGGAGATAAAAGGCTTCACCGCGCCACTTTCGCCATACACCGCCCGCTTGACGGCACCGATATTGCCGCCGTACACATGAATGCTGATTGATACGCGATCGTTAAACGCATTACTGACCTGGTGAATATCGCCCTCCTGCTCGGACAGTTTCACCACCTGCCCGGCGGTTAACCGCTCGGCGCCGCCTTCGGGCCGGGGCACGCCCTGGCCGTCGAGCACGTAACGCTGGTTGATTTCGGCGCCGCGCAGCATGCCAATCAGTCCCCACACGCGGTGATCATGGATCGGCGTAACCTGCCCCGGCCCCCAAACGAAGCTGACGATGGAAAAGCGCTGGGCGGAATCAACGTGCAGCAGGTACTGCTGGTAATGCTGAGGGTGTGGGCGGGCGTATTCTTCGGCCAGCCAGTCATCCTGGCTGACCAGTTCGGACAGCCATTGCGCCGCCTGTTCCAGCCGCGCCGTATCGCCCAGCGGCTGTTGATGCAGTCGGGCCAATTGTTCGATGAACCCGCGTAAACGGTCTAAGCGTAATGGCACTGTCATAGGGTTTTCCTGTCTGAAGCCGTGCCTATCACGCTAACAAAGAAGTTTTTATTATCTAAATGCATTTTTGTAATAAACTAAAATGCATAATTCACATAAAGAGAGTTTTCATGCGTACAGACGACATTGACGCACTGCTGGCGGTGGTGCAATTCGCTTCTCTTAGCCAGGCCGCGGAATACCTTGGCATTAGCCAATCCGCCATGACCCGCCGTCTGCAAAGCTTTGAACAGAGCCTGGGCGCCACGCTGCTGGATCGCCAAACCAAACCGCTTAAACTGACGGCCATCGGCCATCGCGTCTATGAGCAGTGCCTGACGATCAAACGCGAAACCAAGCGGTTGGAAAGTTTGCTTAATCAGGATGCGGAACCGCGCGGCCCGCTGCGCCTGGGAATTCCGCAGAGCCTGAGTGAAATTGCCTTACGCCCGGCGCTGCTGGCCCTCGGCGAACATTACCCGCAACTGCGCCCGCAGGTGGTCTGCGGTTGGGGCGGGCAGCTGATAAAGCGCCTGGAAAACGTTGAGTTGGACAGCCTGCTCGCCATGGGGCCGGCTCAGCAAACCTTTGATGACAGTCTGACGGCCAAGGCGCTGTGCCCGCTGGAGGTTGTGGTGATCGCCGGCAAAAACCTTAATCTCAACGCCAGCCGTCTCGGCCGTTGCGCACACCACGGCTGGGTATTGAACCCCGACGGTTGCGGCCTGCGCGCCGGCTTAAACCGCGACCTGCAGTCGCAGGGGCTCGGGCTGAAAATCAACGTGGAAACCGCCAGCGCGCAGTTGCAAATCAGCCTGGTGGCCCAGGGGTTGGGGCTCGGGCTGGTGCCCCGGGCCGCATTAACCCATAGCCCGCATCAGGACGAGATCGCCATTGTTGAGCTGACCGACTTCCAGCCGAAGGTCCAGCTGTGGCAGGTCAGCAGCCCGGGACTGGGCAACCTGCAGCGGCCCACTACCTTTTTTGCCGAGAAGATCGTGCAGTCGCTTCGCGATTAATGAGATTAAAAATAACAAGTTAGAGTTATAATTAACTTTTCGCATATTAAGATATGATAAAAATGCATTTAGATCATTAGAGCATCGCGTATAGGGTATAAAAACAACGCTGCTTATCGCCAAACCTTTGGCCGGCAGCCCAACCCTATCACGCATCCTGGCAAGGAGTTCTAATGAGCGTCCAATTTTTAGGCATGATCGGCCACCGCCTGTCTTCGGAAATCATCCCCCCGGCAGGCCCGATATTTGACCGCGACTACATTGTGCGCTTTGCACAGACCCACGAGGCCGCCGGTTTTGACCGCCTGCTGGTCGGGCATTGGTCCGATCAGCCCGACGGTTTTTTAGTCACGGCGCTGGCCGGGCTATCCACGCAAAAAATCAACTTCTTACTGGCACACCGTCCGGGCTTTGTCTCGCCGACCCTGGCGGCGCGCAAATTCGCCACGCTGGAACATCTGCTGAACGGCCGCCTGGCGGTGCATATCATTAGCGGCGGCAACGACGCCGAGCAGCGCCGCGACGGCGACTACCTCGATCACGATCGGCGCTATGCCCGCACCGATGCGTTTTTAGACGTTGTGCGTCAGGTCTGGACTCAGGAACGACCGTTTGACGCCGCTAACGATTTTTACCAGGTCGAGCAGGCCTTTTCGGCAATAAAACCGCTGCAACAACCCCATATCCCGATCTTTTTCGGCGGCTCATCAGACGCAGCGATCGCCGTGGCCGGCAAGCACGCCGACGTGTTTGCCCTGTGGGGCGAATCGCTGGCGCAAACCCAGGAAACCATCCAGCGTGTACGGGCCGAAGCGGCCAAACACCAGCGCCACATCGACTTCAGCGTGTCATTCCGGCCGATTATCGCCGACACCGAAACGCAGGCCTGGGAAAAGGCCGAAGAGATCCTGCATGTCGCCACCGAACATGCCGCGCAAACCGGCGTGAGCCATAAGAACAAGCCCAACAGCGTGGGCGCGCAACGCCTGCAGCAAACCGTGGCGCAGGGCGACGTGGTGGATAAACGTCTGTGGACCGGCATCGCCAGACTGGTCGGCGGCGGGCACAATTCCACTGCGCTGGTGGGCACGCCGGAGCAGGTGGCCGATGCGCTGCTTGATTACTACGATCTGGGCGTGCGCAACTTCCTGATCCGCGGCTTCGATCCCCTGAATGACGCGCAGGAATACGGTAAAGCACTGTTGCCGATCGCCCGTGCCAAAATCGCCCAACGCAACGCCAAACAAAGCGCCTGATGGCCTACGGAAGAGGCACCACGTATGAGCTCCGTTCAGTCTATCCCTCTCCTTGCGCGGCGACAGCGCATACCGGCGCCGCTCGCGCAGATCGCCGAGCAACTGGCGCAGCAGGCCGCAGCGCTGGATCGCAGCGGCGAGTTCCCGCACGCCAATCTGGCCCTGCTGCATGAATATGGGCTGCTGGGCCTGGCCTGTGAGCAGCGTTATGGCGGCGCCGACGCCAACCTGCCCACTCTGCAGCAGGTTGTCAGCGCCATCGCACAGGGCGAACCGTCAACGGCGCTGATCGTCTGCATGCAGTACCTGCACCACCTGCGCCTGGCCGCCAATCCCAAGTGGCCGGAAGCGCTGCGCAGCGCAATCAGCCAAAGCGCGGTTCAACACGGGGCGCTCATCAACAGCCTGCGGGTCGAGCCGGAACTGGGTTCCCCGGCGCGCGGCGGCCTGCCCCGCACCGTGGCGACCCGCACCTCGGCCGGCTGGCGGCTCAACGGCCACAAGCTCTATACCACCGGCATTGACGGGCTGAGCTGGCTGGCCATCTGGGCGCGCAGCGATGATGCCAACCCGCAGGTGGGCACCTGGCTGGTGCCGCGCAACAGCCCGGGCATCACCATTAAACGCAGTTGGGATCATCTGGGCATGCGCGCCAGCGGCAGCCATGAGGTGATCCTGCACGATGTGGCGGTGCCGTTGAGCCATGCGGCGGATATTTACCCGGCCGATCGGCCGCCGCCGCCGGATACGGCGCAGATCCGGGCCGCCGCCAATGCGCACGCCGCCCTGCTGCCGGCCATCTATGACGGCGTTGCACAGGCGGCGCGCCGCTGGCTGATCGCCTGGCTGCAACAACGGACGCCGACCAGTCTGGGCGCACCGTTAGCCAGCCTGGCCCGCGTACAGGAAACCGTTGGGCAAATCGACGGCCTGCTGCTGGTCAATCAGAGCCTGCTGCGTCAGGCTGCGGCGCAGGCATTCAGCACGGAACAAGCCAATCTGGCGAAAGTGACCATCACCGAAAATGCGATAGCGGCGGTGGAAAAAGCGCTGACGCAGAGCGGCAACCACGGCCTGACGCGCCATAACCCGCTGGAACGCCACTACCGTAACGTACTCTGCGGACGGGTACATACCCCACAAAACGACAGCGCATGGATCAAAGCCGGCCAGGCTGCGTTAAGACCACAGGACGATAATCAACATGTTGCGTATTAAATCCCCCCTGGGCGCCCTATTGCTGCTAGGCCTGGCAGGCCTGCCGCTGCTCGCCGACGCACGTATCACCTTGCATATCGCCGATCAAAAAGGCGGGATGCGTTCACAGCTGGAAGCGGCCAACGAACTCACCAACCTGCCTTACGATATCAAATGGGCCGAGTTCCCCGCCGCCGCCCCGCTTGCCGAAGCGCTGAACGCCGGCGCGGTCGACGCCGGCATTATCGGCGATGCGCCATTGCTGTTTGCCCTTGCGCAGGGCGCACCGGTGAAAGCGGTCGCCGTGGATAAAAGCAATCCGGCGGGCACCGCGGTGCTGGTGGGCGAGAACTCGCCGCTGAAAAGCGGCCAGGATCTGAAAGGAAAGCGCATCGCCACCGGTAAAGGTTCGATCGGCCACTTCGTGGCGCTGAAGGCGCTGCAACAGGCCGGCCTGACGACCGCGGACGTACAGCTGGTCTTTTTAGGCCCCGTGGATGCCAAGATCGCGCTGCTCAGCGGCTCGGTCGACGCCTGGGCCACTTGGGAGCCTTACACCACCCAACTGGTTAAAACCGGGCAAGGGCATGTGCTGGTCAGCGGTAGCGGTCTGCTGCCGGGAAATACCTTCCTGGCGGCCACCGATGCCACGCTGCGCGATAGCGCCAAACGCCAGGCGCTGCAGGATTATCTCCGCCGCCTGGCCAATGCGGAGCGCTGGGCCTACGCCAACCTCGACAGCTACGGCAAAACGCTGGGAAAAATTATCCGTTTCCCGCCCGATATCGCCCGCGAGCAGTTCGCCAACCGCCAACTACGCTGGCAACCGATTGACGCACAGACCGTGCGCCAACAGCAGGCCACGGCCGATTTCTATCAGGCTAACGGGCTGATCCGGCAACCGCTTGACGTTACTCATACCTTTGATAAGGGCTTTAGCGTGCCGCCGCAAACGCCACAGGAAGGTCAGCCATGAAACACCTTGCCCAGTATTCACGCCGCAGATTTCTCAGTTTGGGAGGCAGCCTGCTGGCAGCCCCCGCGTTGGCCGCCCTATCGCCGACGCTGTTCGCCCATGATATGACCGCCATGCATCAGGAGGGCGGCAACGCACTGCGCCTGCCCGCGCCTTATAAGTTGAAACTCGCCATCAACCAGAGCGCGGTATGTATTGCTCCCGTCACCGTGGCGGAGCAGCAGCACTTCTTCAGCAAGTACAATTTGGACGTTGAATTTGTCAACTTCGGCAACTCGACCGATCTGCTGTTGGAAGCGATCGCCACCGGCAAAGCCGACGCCGGCATCGGCATGGCGCTGCGCTGGCTGAAGGCGCTGGAGCAAGGTTTTGACGTCAAGCTCACCGCCGGCACCCACGGCGGCTGCCTGAATCTGCTGACCGCCAAAAATGCGCCCTTTACCAGCCTGGACAAGCTGAAAGGACAAACCATCGGCGTGACCGATATGGCCGGCCCGGACAAAAACTTTTTTGCCATCCTGCTCAAACGCCACGGCGTAGACCCGATCGCCGACGTGCAGTGGAAGGTTTATCCCGCCGATTTATTGAGCGTCGCGTTGGATAAGCAGGAAATTGCCGCCATCAGCGGCAGCGAACCCTTTAGCTACCGCTTATTGGCGAGCGGCAAATACCAACTGCTGGCAAGCAATATGACCGGGGAATACGCCAATCTCAGCTGCTGCGTGGTTGGCGTCAGCGGATCGCTGGCGCGTAAACACAAGGCCGCAGCGGCGGCGTTAACCCAGGCGCTGCTGGATGCCCACAGCTACGCGGCAGAGCACCCGGAAAGCGTTGCCGACGCCTTTATGGCCCACGCGTTAAACACCAATGTCAAAGAAGTGGCCGGCATTATCCATGGCCAGGCCCACGGGCATCACGCAGTGGGGGAAGCCTTCGTCAAAGAGCTGACCCAATACGTCAGCGATTTACAGCGGGTACAGGTAATTAAACCCGGTACCGATGCCCACCAATTTGCGGAGAGCATCTATGCCAACGTATTTGCTTGATAGCACTTTGAAAAGAGAGAAAACCGCCGGCGAACGGATCTGGCTTACCGGCCTGCTGGCCGCCGCCGCGTGGCTGGCGTCCGGGCTTATCACCACCTATTGGCCTGACGCCAGCCGCCAATGGCCATACAGCCGGGCCTGGTCCTGTCTGCAGTTGACGCTCGGGGTGGCGTTGCTGGCCCTGGCGCTTGGCTATCGGCGCTGGCGCGGCCGCGGGCAGCGCTTACAGCGCGCCGGGCAGTGGCTGATCGCGCTGCCGCTGTTTTTCAGCCTGTGGGAGCTGCTCACGGCGAAAACCGGGCTGCTGCCGGTGCCGTTTTTCGCCCCGCCGCAGGCGCTGATTGAGGTTTACCTCACCGACTGGCCGCGCCTGCTGAACAGCCTGTATCACTCGCTATCGTTACTGTTGCTGGGGGTCGCGATCGGCACCCTGAGCGGCTTTGTCAGCGGCGTGGCGATCGGCTGGTCGCAGCGCATCGGCTATTGGCTGCACCCGATACTGCGCATTCTCGGGCCGGTGCCCTCAACCGCCTTGCTGCCGCTGTGCCTGTTTATTTTCCCCAGCAGCTTTGCCGCCAGCGTGTTCCTGATCGCGCTGGCGACCTGGTTCCCGGTTACCGTGCTCACCTGGTCGGGCGTCGCCAACATCGATAAAGCCTATTACGAGGTGGCGCGCACCCTCGGTGCCAGCCAGCGCTTTTTAATTTTCCACGTGGCGATCCCCGCCGCCCTGCCCAGCGTGTTTGTCGGCTTGTTTATGGGGCTGGGGGCGTCGTTTTCAGTGCTGATCGTTGCTGAGATGGTCGGAGTGAAAGCAGGCATCGGCTTTTATCTGCAGTGGGCGCAGGGCTGGGCGGCCTATCCCAATATGTACGCAGCGCTGCTTGTGATGGCCTTTCTGTGTTCAGGGCTGATCGGCCTGCTGTTTTTCGTCCGCGATCGGCTGCTCGGTTGGCAAAAAGGAGTGATGAAATGGTAGCGCAAGCCGCACAGGCCCGGATAAACGCCAGAGGGACGGCGGTTGACGTGCGCAACGTCAGCCACCGCTTCACCCTGGGGCAACGGGAAATAGCCGTGCTGGATAACATCAGCCTGAACGTTGCCCCCGGTGAAAGCGTCGCCCTGCTCGGCCCTTCCGGCTGCGGGAAATCCACGTTGCTGCGCCTGCTGGCCGGGCTGGAACCGCTGCAGACCGGCCAACTGCTTGCTGACGGCCGCCCGCTCGGCGCCCCCAGCCCCGAGCGCATTCTGGTTTTCCAGGATCCCACGCTCTACCCCTGGCGGACGGTGCGGCAGAACGTGCTGCTCGGGCCGCAGGCGCAGGGGCTGAGCGGTCAGGAGCAACGGGCCGACAGCCTGATTAGCCGTATCGGCCTTAACGAGTTCGCCAACGCCTACCCGAAGCAGCTCTCCGGCGGCATGGCCCAGCGCGCCGCGCTGGCGCGCGCACTGCTCAACGAGCCGTGCCTGCTGTTGCTCGACGAACCGCTGGGAAAACTGGACTCGCTGACCCGCATCAGTATGCAGCGCGAATTGATTAACCTGTGGCAAAGCCAGGGCTACACCAGCCTGCTGGTCACGCACGATATTGAAGAAGCGCTGCTGTTGTGCGATCGGGTGATCGTGCTGTCGCCGCGTCCGAGCCGGATTCTGGCGCAGTTTACGGTGCCGCTCGCCTACCCGCGCCACCGGGACGCCCCGCTGCTGATTAAACACCGGCAGGACATTCTGAAAATCCTCGGCCAGGAGATCGATTGGTAACTTTACTGCCAATCGCGGCCAACACCGATCAAACCACCGCTAACGGGAGTTGTTATGTCTTTACTGTCTGTCCCTACCCCCTCTATCGACCCGGTAAAAAACGGCGTCAGCCAGGAAGAGTGGCAGGTGCGCGTCAAATTGGCAGCCGCCTATCAGTTGGCTGCCCTGTATAACTGGACCGATCATATTTATACCCATTTCTCGGCGCGCGTACCGGGGGTGGAAGAGCACTTCCTGATTAACGCCTACGGCCTGTTATTCAGTGAAATCACCGCCTCCAATCTGGTGAAAATCGACCTGGACGGCAATATCCTTGCCGACCCTACCGGGCTTGGCATTAATCAGGCCGGCTTTGTGATCCACAGCGCCATACACCGCGCCCGGCCCGATCTGCAAGCCGTGCTGCACACCCACACCAAAGACGGCGCGGCGGTCTCGGCGCAAAAAGAGGGTCTGTTGCCGCTGTCACAACATGCGCTGGCTTACTATTCGCGTATGACCTATCACGAATACGAAGGCGTGGCGCTCGATCTGGATGAGCAGGAACGGCTGGTGAACGATCTGGGCCACAGCAACGTGATGATTTTACGCAACCACGGCCTGCTGGCCGGCGGCGTGAGCATCGAACACGCGTTCCGCGAGCTGCACGGTCTGGAGCGCGCCTGCAACATTCAGGTGGCGGCGCTCGCTGGCGGGCGGGACAATTTACACTACGCGCCGCCGGCCGCGATCGAAAAGGTTAAGGCGCAGTCTGCGCGTTTTAGCAGCGGCACGGATGAGATCACGCAAAAACACTGGGCGGCGGCCATCCGCCAGTTGGAAGCCAGCGGTTTATCCCGCTTTAACCAGTAACTTTTGGCGCTCTTTCTCCGTCAGCCATGAGACATCGCCGTCAACGGCCCGCGTTCCCGCTTTTGTCGGCGCAAGGCACAACAGAGCCGCGCACCAGCAGTCTGGCGGTAAACTCAACCCGATCGGTCAGCGGTTCCTGCCGTATCTGGGCGATCACATGCCGGGCGGCTTCTCGCCCCATTTCATACACCGGCTGCGCCACCACGCTCAAGGGTGGCGTGACGATCTCGGTCCACGGGAAATTATCGTACATGATAAACGACAGATCGTCGGGTATGCGCAATCCCCGCTGCGTCAACTCACGCAGCAGCGACATGGCGATAAGGCTATCGGAGGCCACCAGCGCCGTCGGCGGAGAAGCGCTCTCCCACAGTTCCGCCACAATGCGCGCAATCGCAGCGTCATCCACCGCATTCGCCTTGATCAACGACGTGTCAAACGGCACGCCGGCTTCAAGAAACGCTTTCTCCATCCCCGCCAGACGCTGCGCTACCGGCGTCGGGCCTAAATCTTCAGGATAGCGCCAGGGTTCCTCACAGCGCATGCTCGTCACATAGGCAATACGCCGGTGGCCGCCATCCAGCATCAGCCGGGTCGCTTCCTGCGCGGTATCGGTAAAATCCACCGAGATGGTGGCAACGCCAAGGCCATGAACCGCCCGGTCAAACAGCACCAGCGCTTTACCGTCGGCGATAATCTGCGCCAGGTGCTGATTATCATTGGCGGCGGAACTGCACGGCACGACGATGATGCCGTCCACGCGTTTTTCCATCATCACGCGCACGGCCTCCTGCTCCTCCTCAAGCTGCTCATCGCTGTTGCTTAACAGCAGATGATAGCCGGACTGTCGGGCGACATCGGCAATGCCGCGCAGCGCCAGGCCAAAGTGCGGGTTTTCGATATCGCCGACGATGACGCCTATCGTATTGGAACGCCCCGTATTCATACTGCGCGCCAGCTCGTTCGGCCGGTAGCCGAGCTTTAACGCCGCCTGATGCACCAGCTTATGCACCTCTTCACTCACTGCGCCATAGCCGCCCAGGGCGCGGGCGGCCTGCGCCTTGGAGACGTTGGCTTCCCGGGCGACATCAGCCACGGTCGGCGATTTGGTTTTAGGCATCCTGTTTGTCATAAGTATTCCGAATCACAAGTTAATAACGTGAAGATTGACGCTGCGTAAACGGTGTGCATATTATCATAATAACTGATTGAGACCGGTCTCACAACGATGAGACGGCTTAACAGACACCTGCGCCGATGCTGACAATACAACACCATAATCCCGTCACTTCGGCAGTCTCTGATGTTTAAACAATAATGACGGATGAGCTATGAAATCGCACAAATACCTGCACAACATGACGGCCATACTCCTTGGCTCAGCAGTTCTCCTTAGCGCGCCATACGGCGCTCTGGCCGCCGATAATGATAATCCCTACGGGCTGATCCAGCCCGGCCACCTGCGGATAGCCAGCCTCGGCGATGCCAAACCCTATACGTTCACCGATAAAAACGGCCAGTTCACCGGCTTTGACGTGGAGTTTTTCACCAACGTGGCGCACCGGATTGGGATCAATCAGGTCGATTTTATCGGCCAGGATTTTTCCGCCATTCTGCCCGCCGTAGCCAACGGCCAGTACGATGCCGGCGTCGCCGCTATTGGCATTACCCCGGCCCGGGCAAAGACCGTCGATTTCTCTACCGGTTATCTGGCGGGCTACCTCACCGTACTGACCCGTAAAGATTCGGGGGTGAAGGATGTCGCCTCGCTGGCGAAAAAACGCCTTGGCGTCGTCCAGGGGACACTGCAGGAAAGCTATGCCGTCAAGCACTTTACCCAGACCGACGTCGTGCGTTTTCCCGATAACAATGCCGCCGTCTCGGCGGTGAACAACGGCACCCTGGATGCCATGTTCCTCGATTACGAAGCCGCAAAAAGCTACAGCGATCGTTTTCATCTGGTTAACGCCGCCAATGTTCCCTCGTTTGATGCCCCCGCCGGCATCGCGATCGCCAAGAACAAGCCCGCCTTCAAGGCCGCGCTGGATCAGGCGATCAACGACGCCATGAAGGATGGCACCTGGAAAACCCTGTATCAGAAGTGGTTCCCGGGTTCACCGATGCCGAAGCAGTATCTGCCCGACGGGCAGTAACTCCGCGAACGTTCACGTTCTGAATGCCACCGGGGGTGAGCCGCGCTCACCCTGAAGAAAATGAGGCACGGTTATGGACCTGTTAACCATTCTCTCGCGCACCTTCTTTGATATCCCTTCGATGCTGGAGGTTCTGCCGCAGCTGATCGGCACCGGGCTGATAAATACCATCATCATCTCACTGTCGGCGACGGTGCTGGGCACGCTGTTTGGCTTACTGCTGGCCCTGATGGGGATCTCGCCGTCGCGCTGGCTTCGTCTGCCGGCCCGTATTTATACCGACCTGTTCCGCGGGCTGCCGGCGATTCTGACCATCCTGGTGATTGGCCAGGGCCTGGCCCGCTTTAGCTACCAGCTTTTCGGCCCGACGCCCTATCCGCTCGGTATTTTCGCCCTCAGCCTGATCGCCAGCGCTTATATGGGAGAAATATTCCGCTCCGGTATTCAGAGCGTAGAAAAAGGGCAAATGGAAGCCTGCCGGGCGCTGGGCATGAGCTACGGCCGCGCCATGAGGCTGGTGATTATTCCTCAGGGGATACGCCGGGTGCTGCCGGCCATTGTGAATCAGTTTATCGCGATCATTAAAGACTCATCCCTGGTCTATCTGCTTGGCCTGATGACCAACCAGCGCGAGCTGTTTCGCGTCAGCCAGGACGCGGCCGTTCTGACCGGCAACCTTTCGCCGCTGATGCTGGCCGGGCTGTTTTATCTCGCCATCACCGTTCCGCTGACCCATATGGTGAATTATGTGGATGTGCGCTTCCGCACCGGCCGCCGCCGTTTAACGGCGCCGCAAAGCGGTCTGAAAGAGGTCGATGAAGTTCAACACCAGGCCGACGCCACGCTGAAAAACGGTTCGGCTAACGCGCTTATCACCGAGAGAGGTCAGTAACCATGAGCCAGTCAGTGATTCATGAAACCCACCCGACGCCGCAGCCCACCTACCACGGGGCCGGGCTGGAACTGCGGGAGCTTACGCTGGCCTATGGGCCGCTGGAGGTGTTGCGCAAGGTCTCGCTACGCGTCGAACCCGGCACCACCACCTGCATTATCGGCCCGTCCGGCTCCGGCAAGTCGACGCTGCTGCGGGGGATTAACCGCCTGCATGAACCAAAGTCAGGGGACGTGCTGCTGTCGGGCAAATCGGTGCTGCAGGACAAGCCGGATGCGCTGCGGTTGCGTATCGGCATGGTGTTTCAGCATTTCAACCTGTTCCCGGACCATAGCGCGCTGGAGAACGTGGCGCTGGCGCCGTGGAAAGTCAAAGGGCTGCCGAAATCCCAGGCGATGTCGATTGCACAACGGCGGCTGGATGAGGTCGGTCTGGGCCAGCGCACCGATCACCGGCCGCGGGATCTCTCCGGGGGCCAGCAGCAGCGCGTGGCCATTGCCCGGGCGTTGGCGATGGATCCTGAAGTGATGTTATTTGATGAAGCCACCTCAGCGCTTGACCCGGAGCTGGTAAAGGGCGTTCTGACGCTGATGGCGGATCTGTGCCGCTGCGGCATGACGATGGTGGTGGTTACGCATGAGATGGGTTTTGCCCGCAGGGTTGCCGATCAGGTGGTGTTTATGGATGAAGGCGAAATCGTTGAGTACGGCTCGCCGGAAAATATCTTTGAACGCCCGCGGTCGGCCCGCCTGCAGCGTTTTTTATCGGAGGTACTGTAAATGGCATACAAAAGCATCGCCACCGGCCTGATTCGGACAGCGCTGGTCGGTTTTGGCATTTCCGGGCAGGTCTTTCACGCGCCCTTGCTGGCCGCCAATACGCGGTTCCGGCTGGACGCTATCGTCACCGCTAATGAGGAGCGCATCGGCAAGGCGCGGCAGCGTTATCCGCAGGCGCGCCTGCTCGCCAACTGGCAGGCGTTATTACGGCATATCGATAGCGGTGAGCTGGAGATTGACCTGATCGTGCTGGGGACGCCGCCCGCGCTGCACGCCGAACAGGCGCGCGACGCCACGGCGCGCGGCATTCACCTGGTGGTCGATAAACCGTTTGCCGCCAATGCCGCGCAGGCCGAGCAGATGCTCGCCGACGCCCGGCGTGCGAATACGCTGCTGACCGTGTTTCATAACCGCCGCTGGGACGGCGATTTCCTGACGCTGCAAAAGCTGCTGAGTGAGGACGCGGTTGGCGCCGTCCGCACCTTTGAGTCCCGCTTTGAGTGGTGGCGTCCGCAGGGGTTCGGCAACTGGCGCGACCGGACTCCGCTGGCCGAAGGCGGCGGCCTGCTGCTTGACCTCGGCAGCCACCTTATCGATCAGGCGATTCAGCTGTTTGGCCCGGTACGGCAGGCCTCCGCCGAATTGGTTCGCTACGGCCGCCAATCGGACAGCGATGACGATGCGTTTGTCTCACTGCTGCATGAGAACGGCGTACGTTCCCGCCTGTGGATGAACGGCCAGGCGGCGCAGAACGGACCGCGCTTTCACCTGCTGGGCAGCCGGGGCGGCTATACCTGCTGGGGCCTGGATAACCAGGAGCCGTCGCTCGCCGCCGGTCTGTTACCAAGCGACTCGCAATATGGCGTCACGCCGGAGCCGGACTGGGGGACGCTGAGCAATGGCGAAACGCGCCATGCCGTACCGCATCAGCGCGGGAATTACCCCGCGTTTTATCAGCAGCTGGCCGGCGCTCTGCTGGACGGCGGCCCTTCCCCGGTTGATGCCGGAGAAGCGCTGACGGTACTCCGGCTGATCGACGATCTCCATCAACGCTTTGCCGTCCGCTGCGCCTGAACGGCGTGAATTTTATCTTTGCAGAAAAGGAAACAGACATGCCTGTGAAATCTGAACGTAAAACGGTTGTGGTGCTTGGCGGCGGCGTGCTGGGCGTCTCCACCGCCCTGCAGCTGGTGAAAAAAGGCGCGCAGGTGACGCTGGTCACCGAAGCCGCGCTGTGCTCCGGCGCTTCCGGCCGCTCGCTATCATGGTTAAATTCGGCCGGGGAACGCTCGGCGGAATATCACGCGCTGCGGATGATGGGCATCGATCGTTACCGGACGCTGTTCGCGGAGGATCCTGCCCGCGACTGGCTGCGCTTTGACGGCGGGCTGTTCTGGGCGGCCAACGACACGGCGGGTACGCTGGCCCGGCACGCCTATGAAAAGGCGCACGGTTACGATTCGCATGTGGTTGACGCGCACGGTATCGCGGAGATTGACAGCGCGGTGAATCCGGCTGCGCCGGCTGAGTGCGCCATCGTCAATCCGGGAGAAGGCTGGGTTAGCCTGCCCGACTTAATCCGCCATCTTCATCAGCAGTTTCAGGCACTTGGCGGGGAGGTGATCGAGCATGCCGGCAAAGCGGAGGTTATGACCGATAAGGGGCGGGCCTGCGGTATCCATTGCCAGAAAGGCACCTTTCGTGCCGATGCGGTCCTGGTGGCCTGCGGGCCGTGGACGCCGGATGTCGTCGCGCCGCTGGGCGTCGCTATTCCCAATGGTTCGCCGGTTTCGATGCTGGCGATCAGCCAGCCCGTCGCGCAGAGCATCAAGCTGGTGATGAATACGCCGCGCGCGGCGGTGCGCCCGAACCCGGGGAGCACCATTGCCGTGGATCACGATTGGTATGAAGAGCAGATCGTTCCACAGCCTGATGGCGGCTACACCATTGCCGAAAGCGTGGTCGATCAACTGATGGAGGAAGCCGGCGCACTCATCGGTCGCGGCGCCCCGCTGCACGCTCAGAGTTGGAAGCTGGGGCTTAAACCTATCCCGGGCGATGGCGAGCCGGTACTCGGCGAACTGCAGAAAGTGCCCGGATGTTTCGTCGCCTTTACCCACTCCGGCGCCACTCTGGCGCTGATCGTCGGCGAACTGCTGGCCGACGAGATTGTTGACGGTAAGCAACACCCGATGCTGGCGACATTCCGCGCCGAACGTTTCCACTGACGATCAACCCGCCTTCACCGGCGGGGAATCAGAAATGCGTCCAGCGTCAGATTATGCGTATGACACCAAACCACCGGGCGGTAAACAGCCGGAGGGTTTGGTGTTTGCCTTTTCTCGCCAACGGCCAACGTTACGCCACAGGCTGGTGCTTCAGGCCGCCGTTCTGCAGCCAGTGATAAAGGTCCGACGTGCTCTTCAGGTGCATCTTGCGCATCATCGAGCGTTTGTACAGGCTGACGGTTTTTACGCTGATTTGTAAGCGCTCTGCAATGTCGTACGGCGTTTCCCCACGGCCAAGGCGGCGCACGATATCATGCTCGCGCTGCGTTAACGCATGCTTGTCACACCAATAACAGCGGTGCGCAAAATCGTACCGCATCTCACAGGCTTCCAGTGCGGCGTCAACCTGGCGCATAATTTTTTCCAGCGGGTCGCGGCGGTACAGGCGGCCGGTTTCCCGTTGGCAGGCCGGCAGCATCAGCATCGGCACCTCCGGCCGATCGCGCAGGGTCAGGTACGCCGTAGACAGTCGATAGTCCGGACGCGGCAGCCGGCAGAACTGGCCGGCCACACCTTCGCCGGCGGCAATAATCACCAGATCGGCCGGTGAAGCCGTACTGTATAAATGGCAGACTCCGACGCTGCGGGCGCTAAAATGCTGCTCCAGCGCCAACCTTAAGCCTGCGGCAAAAAAAAGATTGGAGTCGTCGATATAAATAGAGATTGTCCGGGTCATTGTGTTCCCTCATCAGATGCCACGGGTTGAAAACGCGCGTCCATAGGAAACAGCAGCGCTGCCTCGCGGCGTTGCTGTTCTGCCGGCACATCTTGTTGCTGATACTGCAAAATCTGGATGAATGTGGCGTACACGTTGGCATCGACGCGATGCTTCAAATAACGCTCCGCCCAAGATGCATACTGCTGTAAACGCCGTTCATCCCCCGTCTGGTTAAACGTCAGCAGGGAAGACATTTGCCGGTCAAACTGACGGCGATCGCGATACGCCCAGTAGGTAAACGGCGACATGGCGTCCACATCCTCCATCTGCCTGAAACCGCCCCTTTCTGCCTGCGTCAGCGTATAGCCGCCGCTTAACGCGCCCGCCATCATCACCAGGGTCACCACCGCCAGCAGCTGCGTTCCCCAGGCGATCGGCGCGCGTAAGCGCGGTGACAAACGCCGTCGGCGCATAACCGGCATGGCCCGTCGCTCCAGCATCGCCAGCAGGATTAAAAACGCCATCCAGTGCGGAAACGACAGATAAAAGGGATATTCCGTCTGAGTGTGCAGCAGCAGCGGCAACAGCACGAGAAACAGCGCGATGCCTTCCGCACGTCTTTCCCCCTGCGCCAAACGCAGCGTGTGCCGCAGCAGGACGATGCCGCCGGCGATGAGCAGCGAGGCGCCGGCCAGGGCGATTACACCGCCCTCCACCCACCACAGCAGCAGCTCGTTATGCGGATGACGGGCAATTTCCGTCACCACGGTCGGCACCGCCTGATGCACGCGGAAGTGTTGAAAGCTGTACTCAAAACCGCCGTATCCCCAGCCTGACCACGGTTTCTCTGCAATCATCGCCAGCGTGTCGCGCAGCATGGTGTAACGCGCATGGTTGGAGGCGGTATGACTGACATAGCGCAATCCCTGTTCCGTCAACAGCCCCTGCCACAGGGCCAACAGCGCCAGCCCCGCACCCAGCGTGATTAACAGTGCCGCAATCCGGCTACGCCGCAGCGCAATGCGCCACTGCGTCAGTAGCATCAACGCCGCCGCCACGCCTCCCGCCAGCCAGCCGGTGCGCGACTGAACCCAGACCAGCACCGCCGGCAACAGTAACAGCAGCGCGGCCAGCAGCCCGCTGCGCCAGCGTTCAGTAACCAAACCGGGCAGGCTAAACTGCGGCTGTAGCCACAGCATCAGCGTCAACGCCACGCCCATGGCGATAAAGCTGCCCAGCACGTTCGGCTGTTGGAAAATACCGTAGGGGCGACCGCCGGGCACATAATCCATCCACGCCTGCGCCACACCCGGCCAGAACAGCTGAAACAGCGTCAGCGCCGCCTGCAGCGCCACTGCGCACAGCATCATATGCAGCAGCAAACAACGAAAACGCAGCGGCATGCGGTATTGCGACAAGATAAAGTAAAACAGCAGGCCTCCCGCCAGCCCCGCCAGGCGCCAGCCAGCATGCGCCAGCCATTCCGGCTGCGTATAAGTCAGCGGAATAAACAGCAGCGCCGCGCCGCCAATAAACAACCTGCTGACCGATGTTAACGTCAGGTATTTATGCTTAGGCAGGCATTGCCAAATAACCAGCGTTACCGCAGCCATCGCCATCCAGGCAAGACTATTTAGCGGTAAATTCAAACCAATTCCGCCACCGTTTGGCAGGTAAATTTGCATGACAATGATGAACCACAGGCAAAAAATCATTGCTGGCAGCCGCTGATAGGCCAAAAAAGAGGTAGAACAATGTTCTAAATACAAGCGCGCCATCCTCAAATAACTTCCGAAAAAATAATCAATAGCTCACCTAAAAAAACAAACCCCACTGAACAGTGAGCATTAATAATAAAAGGTGGCAACAACACTACCTGCCACGGCAACGTTTACTGACCTCCGCCAGCAGGAATTATCCGGACAAATAATATTTTACAAGCCAATATTGATAGGGTACGTATTATGTAACTCCCCTCGCATCCCCTGCCGACAAACACGGACTGCGGTGTGTCAATTCACAATATGACATAGCTATTTTGTGTGCTTTCATTCACATTTCATTAAAGAGACTGAATAACCAGCGTGGCCGAAGCATTAAATACACCGCCTTTTAATTCAGCCTGAGGGTTTCTTACCGGCATCAAGGTGATGTTTGCACGCCCCAAACCGTCTTCCAACCGAATGGGAAATGCCCCCATTGGTTTGACCAACCTCTCATTGTTTTTTAGCGCAAAGCCTAACTCAGCATTGTCAGAACGGATTAAATCCGATGAAAACATTGACGTATCCGCCACCAATTTAATTTTAACATTCTGTGTCAGGCTGCTGTTGCAGTTAAAGGACAACGTAATATCTTTACTATACCCTTCGCCTTTTTTGTCAGAACTGGAAGCAGGGATCAGCGCAGTTTGCAACATGCCGAAGTTAACGTTAATGACATTTCCTTGATTAATAGAGCACTCTGACGGCACCGGGATTACCTGCCCCCCGGGCCGCGTCCGCGCCTGTACCAGCGGCTTACTGGGTCGGGATGGCCGGGGTACAGAAATATCATTGGTATACATGACCCGATAAACAGAGAACAGTTCGGTATTTGAGGGGACGACAACGGCACCACCAATAATATTCCGCCTCAACATTAAATAAATATATCCCTGACTGGTCGTAGAGAACATCATCCCACGGGTTCCCTGCCCGACAGGAGGAACCGTAAAAGCTTTCAACCCAGGAGGGGCTAAGGGAAAATACTCATAGGCCGCACTCCCCGTCTCGGCACTGGAAATGCGAATGTCTACGTCCTCATTTAATTTAAAGTAACCAGGGTTAAGATCAGACGGCGCCAAGCCGCTTCCCATATCGACATAGTGCGACATCATAAGACCGGAGCCTTCCATGTTCCGGTTACAAACAGCAGGAAACCTGTCGGGAACCGTTGAGTAGCGCATCCGTGCCGAAGCGCCTTTCTTATTACTGGAAAACGACGCAGAGGACATCGTCACCACCGCAATATTAACCGGATCCCCCCAGCAGGTATTATCCGGCTCCGCATGGGAGCATAGCGAAAACACCGCTAGCAAAATGAATAAAAAATGCCTCATTTAAGTCTACCCTCAGAAAAGTAAGGCACTCATCATCAACTCAATATCAAGCATGTCGACGAAATCACATTCAGCACGTTCAAATAGACAGAATAACTAACGTAGCCGAAGCGTTAAACCTACCGCCTTTTAGCTCACGATAAGCATCTTTTACCGGCGATAAAGTAATATTCTCATTATCCACTCCGTTTTCCAATCGGGCAGAAAATGACTCCATGGGTCTGATCAAAACTCCGTTATGTTTTAGCGCGAACCCCAGTTGATAATTATCAGAGCGGATAAGATCTGAGGAGAAGTCCGCGCTGTCTGCCACCAGCCGTACCTGAATATCCTGCGTTAGGCTGGTAGTACAGCTAAAATGCAACGCAATATCTTTGCGGTACCCCTCATCATCGCTGCGACTTGGAACCAAATTCGTTTGTAACGTATGAAAATTAGCTTCAATGGTGTTCCCCTGATTAATCGAACACTCCGGCGTCACCGGTATTACCTGCCCGCCGCCTTTGGTGCGTGCCTGAACTATCGGCCGGCTTGGGCGCGGCGGGTAAGGTAGCCGATCCATAACCCGGTAGGCTGAAAAAAGCTCGGTATCTGACGGTACGACAATAGCGCCGCCAATAACATCTCGCCTTAATTTTAGTTCCACGAGCCCACTACCAGCCACACTGAACCCAGAAACCTTTATATTCTCCCCATATGACTTGGGAGACGTCAAGCCAGCCAATCCATCAGACGGTACCAAAGGGAAGTATTTGCTTATTGAGCCACTCCTTATCCTAATATCCACATCATCAGTTAATTTAAAATAACCAGTACTCATTTCAGAGGGTACAAGCGTCGGCCCCATGTCAACATAATGGGTCATGAATACATAATTTTCGCTTCTATTACAAACCCCATCAAACTCTATAGGGTCCGTTTGATACCTCATTGTTGCTGCAGCCCCTTTTTTATTACTGGTAAAAGGCGCGGAGGCTATATCCACCACGGCAATATTCACCGGGTCGCCCCAGCAGGTATTATCCGGCTCAGCGTGGGCGGATAACGCCGCCAGGGTTGATAACAATACGACCAATAATCTCATGCTCTGCATGTCCCTGTCCTTTTTATACCGCGCTCCCATCTGTCATAAGCGCGTGATATGAAATATCCCCACGTCCCGCTCAGGGATAATCAATCATCAGCGTCAGCGCTGCGCTAAAGCTGCCGAGCGTAATCGTATGGTTCTTCAGCGCGTCAGGCTCAGCCTGCACGTAACCCATCAGGTTAAAGGTATTGCTGCCGTCATGCAGTTGGTGGCGGTAAACCTTATTGATCGGCAACGGCTTCCCTTCGCTAGATTCCAGCCCGATAACCACGCCTTTTGCCAGACTGCCGCCCGCCAGCTGCAGCAGGCCGGGCAACGGGCCGCTTTCAGCCCCTTTCAGGGTGATTTCCACCTGATCACCCAGCTTGGTGTCGCACTGCGTCAAACGGATGGCAAACGCCTTACCGGCCGTGCGCTGGTTAAGGTACAGGTATTTATCCACCACGTTGCCGAAGTCGAGCTCGATCTCCGCATCATCAGGCTCCAGCATGCAAGGCTCCGCCACCAGTGAGCCGTGGAAATACAAATTCTCTTTGGCCTGCAGCGCAGCACATGGAATGAGCAGGCTTAATAACAGCGCAACGCACTGGGTACGCATGGCAGCTCCTTTTCGCCAATTCTTCGTAAACATTATTGGTACTCGACCAGCAGCGTGGCAGAGGCGTCAAACGCCCCTTCCGGCAGCTCGGCACCCGCTTTTTTTACCGGCACAGCCTGCAACTTCAGCGTCGGGACAGGCGTAATCCGCACCGGCTTATTCAGCTCCAGCGGTTTACCATCCAGCAGCATGTGAATGCCCAGATCGGTCACGGAGCTCTGGATCGCGGCTTTATCAAACGCCGTTGCCTGGCCGTGCACCTCCAGCCAGAGATCCCATTTCAGCTGGCTTTCATCGCACTTCAGCGGCGCTTCAACCTGCTTTAAGTAATTCTTACCGTCCACCCGGTTGATCCCGATCTCGCCAAACGGCACGTCGATCACCTTGTTGTTATTAATCTGGCACGGCGGCGGCTCAACCAACGTGCCATAAATTTTGATTTCCGTGCCGCCGCTGCCGCCCGGCACAGCCAGAGCGGGGGAAAAAATCGGCGCCAGCAGGCATCCCCCCATCGCCAGCCAACCCCCCCTGCTGCGGCTTAAATAACTGTGCATATACCCTCTCCATAGGCTTGAGAAAATAGCCTGCGTCCTTTTGCCATCGGCTTTTAATCACTGGCTATGCGCTGACGGCGTTTGTACCGCTCAGTCATAATTCAGACTGAAATTAACCTGGCTGCGATACGCGCCGGCCTGCAGCGGCGCAGCGGTGCGCTCCGGCATCACCCGGTAAGTCAGAACGTCCTGACCCGGCGTCAGAAACTGCGGCTTACCGCGGAAACCCAGGCGAATATCCCGCCCTTTCGCATCAAGCATGCGCAGGCCTAAACCGGAAACGCCCTGCACTTTAATCAGCTGTGCATTGTCAGCATCCGCCGACGCGATAAAACGCACGCTGACCACCGGCTGGTTGGCGTCCCAGCTCAACATGCCGCCGCGCTCGTCCCGGCTGCTGCCGGTGGTGCGAATGCAGTCGCGCAGCCGCAGTTGGAAAGCGACCGGTTCGCCACGGTCGCCGGCCTTTTGCAGGCGTCCGGTGCCGGTATTGCCCAGCGATACCGCCTGCTCGGCAGAATTCATCTCCAACCGACAGGCGCTTTCCGTCAACACGCCGTGCACGTGCAGCACGCCGTTGGCGCCTTCCACCTGCCAGTTATCCGCCGCCGCGGCGATGCCCGGAGCCAGTCCCGCCGTGCAAAGCAACAGTGCGGCGAGCGGTAGAACCTGACGTGTCGGGCATAAACGGGCTTTACCCGACAGACTGCGTTTGATGGTCATTCCCTTGTCCCCCTTACCGGTTTAGCTGCGGTGATTTTCCGCCACGGCCTGGCAGTCATTGCCGGCGCAGCGGAAAGTCAGCTGCGGACGACCGCCGTAATCGTTGATATAGGTCAGCACCGGCGCGCTGCCCAGCGCCGCCGCGCTGACCGACATCTCGGCCGCACCCAGCGGCGGCACCATAAAGGGTTCAAAACCCGCCGCGCTCTTGCCGTTCTTCTGGCTGCTGGCGTCCACCAGCGTGACGTAATATGGCGTCGGGTTATTCACCGTGTAGCGATCGCCGTGCCTAGTCAGCGTCAGCTTCTCCTGCCAGGGCTTGGTCAGCGCCTCCACGTCCTGCATAATCGCGTGCGGGCGGTAAAACAGTTTGACCCGCGTCTGCAGGGCGATCTGCAGCGTATTGGGCTTATCGCTCTTGGGCGGAATTTCACGCAGGTTGAAATAGAACAGCGTTTCCCGGTCCTGCGGCAGCTGTTTAACGCCCGGCAGCGCCTGGATTTTCACCTGGCTCGGCTTACCGGCCTCGATGCGCTGCACCGGCGGCAGCACCACCAGCGGATCGCTGATCTTGTTGCCCTGCTCGTCCTCAATCCACCCCTGCGCCAGATAGGGCAGTTGCTGGTTCTGATTGCTGACGTTCAGGCTGACGGATTTCGCGCCGCCGTCGAATACCACCCGGGTGCGATCCAGAGCGATGGCGGCATTGGCCTGCTGCATCGCCGCCGCGCCGCTAAACAGGCAGGCGGACATCATCAGCAAAGTACTTGGTTTCATTCCTTTATTACTCCATTCAATCATCATAAAAACCGTCATAGACCGAAAGTCCGCGCTACTTCGCCGCGTTGACCGCCTGTTCCAGCGGCTGGCACGGCAGCAACAGGTTGTTGAAACCGTCTTTCGGCAGCGGATCCGGCAACGAAATGGCGCACTGCGCGTCACCGTTCCAGAACACCCGCATTTTTTCGCCCGCCTTGATGCCGCTAAGGTAAACCTTGCCGCCGTCGTTAACGATGCCGGTCTCCTGCTTGCGCAGATTAAACACCGTAGCGCCGAACGGCGGCGCATCGCCATTCGCCAGGCGAATGACCGCCATGGCCTTTTCACCGGCAATCACATTAAAACGCCGGAAACCGATCGCCCCTTCCGTCAGGGTCGCCTGCACCACCGAATTGCTGGCATCCGCATTGTCCGCCAGCTTGTTCAGATCGATACTGGCCTTGTTGCGGTAGTAGCTGTTAATGTCGGTCACCACCGCTTTACCGAACATATTGCTGCGGCTGGTGCTGCCGTAGCCACGCACCGGCACATCCGCCACGCCGCCGGTATCCAGCATCAGCCGCGTACCGCCCATCGTGCCGACGCGGTGCAGCGCGCCGCCTTCCATCGTCAGCGTGAGCCCACCCTGGGCGGACAGACCGAGCGCGGTATATTGCCCTTCCTGGTAGCTGATATTGCCGCTCAGCTGCGCGGCATCGGCTTCATGGTTTATATAACCGCTGACCGAGGCGCCGCTGCGCGTCTTGCCGACGCTGACCTGATAGTTATTGTGTTCATCAATGCGGTCGTAATAGCTCAGGCTGTTGCTGTTATCCCCTTTCGCCAAGGCGGCGTTGTAGCTCAGGCTGCCGCTGTTGCCCCAGGGAATCGACAGCGACAGGTGGGCGCCGTCATCTTTGACGCCGTCATAGGTATTGCGGTAAGCCGACAGCGACAGGCTCAAATTACGCATCGACCACAGATCGAAATAGTGCGATACCGTCAGGTTGTAGCGGTCGTTCGCCGCCCGATCCCAGTAGGTCTGGTGGTTGTAGCTGATAAAGGTGCTGACCCCCAGATCGCGGAACTGCTTGTTAAAGCTGAGGGTATACATCTCTTTACTGCTGCCGATCTGATAGCCGTAGTAACGCGCATCCAGATATTCGCTCATGGTCATAAAGTTCTTTTCCGAGAAACGATAGCCGGCGAAGGTGATATTGCTGTCGTACTCATCAAAGTTTTTTGAGTAGTTCACCCGATATGAACCGCCGCTGAACGTCCCCTCCTGCGGGATATGCGCACGCGACTGAATCACGTCGAACGAAATCGCCCCCAACACCCACAGATCGCGGCCGACCCCCAGCGACAGCGCGTTATAATCGCCGCCGAGAATGCTGCCGCCAAACAGCGACCAGCCGTTGCTGATGCCCCAGGAAAACTCGCCGCTGGCAAACATCGGTCCGCGCGTGCGATGCCGCCAGTCAGAGGGTTTGCCCGCCGCCAGTTTGTAACGCACGCTGCCCGGTCGGGTCAGGTACGGAATGCTGGCGGTGTCCATCTGGAACTTTTGCACGCTGCCGTCCTGCTCTTCCACCCGTACGTCCAGCTTGCCCGACACCGCGTCATTAATGTCCTGAATGCGGAACGGCCCCGCCGCCACCTGCGTTTCATACAGCACGCGCCCCTGCTGGCTGACGGTGACCTTGGCGTTGGTTTTCGCCACGCCGACCACCTCCGGCGCATAGCCGCGCAGGTTGGGCGGCAACATATTGTCGTCGGATCGCAGGTTGGCGCCGGTATAGCGGAAGCTGTCGAACACGTTCGAATCCAGGTAGTCTTCCCCCACCGTCAGGCGCGATCGCCAGGACGGCAGGGCGCGGAACGCGTAGTAACGGCTCCAGTCCAGCTTCTTTTCCGTCCCCTGAGCGCTCCCGCTCTGGTGGCTGATATTGCCCTGCCAGTCGGCACGCAAACGCCAGGCGCCGATGTTCAGGCCGGCGGTGCCGTTGCCGCTGAAGTCGTAATCGCGCGCGCCGTCCCGCTGCTGGCGGGTGCCCTGCGCATTGACGTTGTAGTCAAACAACAGCCCGGCAATACCGTCATCCCACAGTGAAGGCGGGTCCCAATCCTCGGAGGTATATTCCAGGTAAGCCTGCGGCATGTTTAGATAGAGCGACGCCGCCGACAGATCGCCGGTGGCCTCCATTCCCTTCAGGCTATGCATATCCAGGCATTCGCCGTTGTGCCACCACGTCAGTTTCTTGCTGATGTCCTCTTTCAGCCCCAGTTGCGCCACCTGCGCTGGGGAAAGACAGGCCTGACTGCCCTTATCGTCATCGTCAGGCGCATAGAACATAACCTGCTGTTCCGGTAATTCATGTTTATTCAGCCGAATCGTCATGTTATATGCACCCGGCATAATATATCCGCGACGCGAAAATTGGCTGAGGTCAATATTATTTCGGTCATTCAAATCCAACACATCGGTGTTAAATTCAATTGCGTCGCCTGCCAGTACATAACCAGGCAACCCGTTAATGGCTAACGCAATTAATATCCCTATCGTTTTCGGGCGAAAGAGTGCCCCAGCAGAAAACCAATCCATATCTGCAGACCTTTCGTAATATAAACTTATGACGACGAATCAGTAATAATCGAGCTTGAATCTGATGGTTGAAAAATAATCGCCGGTACGCAGCGTTTTTTTATCCCCAATCAGCCTGATGAAATAATTCAGCTGCATATTTCCCGAGTGAATGTCGCTCTTTGGCATCGCTACGCCAGGCGCGGCAACATTGCCTTGTTCGTCGCTGATTTGGATGGCCAGACCCCGTGCCTCGCCCTGCAGGCCGAACCCGTTGCCTTCCGTCGGCCCGTCAAACGTGATTTGAAAATATTGCCAGTCAGGCAGCCTTGAGGTGTATCTTTCCAGCGAACAGTTAACGAGGCGCACGCTAAAAGGAATGGCGCTACCCTGCCCCTGACTGACAATCTGACTGACGGGAACCGTCCCCATATCGACCGTTTGATCGCGTTCTCCGGCCGCAATCGCACAGGCGCTGTCAATAATCGCCCCGCCCATATGCACCGTTCCCCGGCCGGATAAACCGGCAAACGCGACAGGGCCCATGGCCAGCATGCCCAACAACAATAAAAGAACCACAGTTATCCAGGGTTTCAACCAACGCATCACGTTTCCACCACACAATCCTTTATGGGATAACATGCGGGTATCGCTACCCGCATGTGTTCATTTACGTACTGGCTATTACTGGTAAGACATGGTGAAGTCAGCAACGCTGGTGAAATCACCCGGGACCACGGCTGCAGACGCGCCGTCACCCTGCAGGTAAGCGCCGAAACGCAGAATGTTTTTACCTTCGGTCAGCTTGTGTGCGGCAGTCGCAGTGCCCAGTTTGATTGGTTTACCTTCGGTATCCACCAGCGCGATGCTGGCGCCTTTCGCGGTGCCGTTGATTTCCAGGCGGCCGTCGCTGTTTTCAACGCCGGTAAAGGTCAGAGAAACGGTGCTCTTATCTTTTTCCAGCTCGCAGTTTTCCAGCAGTACCTGGAACTCTTTCTTGACGGATTTACCGCCGTCTTTCAGTACCACTTTAGAGATCTGCCCCAGGTCGACAGTTTGATCGACGGTTTCTGGCGAGATGGAACATGGCGCATCAATAATCGCTCCTTTGAAATTAACCACCCCTTGCCCCTGATTGCCTGCGTGCGCCATGGTTGAAGCACCGAATACCAATACGCTGGCCATCATGATTTTGTTTAATTTCATTTGTTAAATTCCTTATTAAATTCCAATGTAATGTCATGGTTGTGCATTATTAATGCGCATTGTCATGCCTCCCTGCCTTCTCTGCATATCGCCTCATTTTTACGCAATGAAAGTGATATGCATTTAGAATCAACCTATAAACAGAAGAATTTTCTCATTCCATTATTAGAGAATTTTTACCTCTGAATGTCAGGAAACAGACTCCCATCAAACAGGTATACAGGTCTGCCGTGACAGCGATGACAATGATAGACACACCGACAACAACCAGCAAAACATGCCTTAAACAAGTAAACATATAGTTTTTTACACCACAAAAACATAAACACATAGATTTTAATAATGGACACTAAGTTTTTATTTATGCCATAGAGTTTTTTTAACCAGGCTAAAGTTTAGCTGGATTATATTAAGTGAAAATATTTACCATAGTGACTTGACGGTCATTTGCCGAGTGTATAACCCTATAAACATTATTATAACTAGGAATCATCCTATCCTTATGAAATACATAATAAATCTGATTGTCGTTTATACACCATCGGAAAAAACGCTCGCTTTACATAACGACCCGTCGCAAAAAGTGAATCTGTCGAATCCGGCTAATCGCTTACTGCTGGAGTTAATCAGGTACAATGGAAAAACGCTGGAGCGAGAAACGTTATTGCATAACGTATGGGAGGAGTATGGTTTTACCGGTTCCAACAGCAACTTAAACACCTATATCAGCGAACTGCGGAAATCATTTTCCAGCCTCAGTGAAAACATAAAAATCATCACCACCGTCCCTAAGGTCGGCTTTCGTCTGGAAGCAGAAATAGAACCGGCATTACACCCTGATGCACATGCGGAAACGCGTGCCGACGCCGAGGTGGTCGCTCAACGCACCACCTCACCGCCACAGGAAGAGCTGGAAATGAGTGAGGATAAAAGAAACAACGCTGATCGACAGTACAGCGGCGTTAATAATAAAGCGGCTCCCGTAGAGGCATCAACACACACGCCGCCGGCAGTGCCAAACAGCTCCCGCCAGCGCAGCTATAAACTCGGTGTGGTCATGGCCATGGCATTCGCGTTAATCGCCTGGCTGGGGTATGCGTATTTTCACACGCCGCGACTGTTGAAGATTGTATCGGAGCCCTATTCCTATCTTTTCACCCTTGGCGGTTGCGAGGTGTACTCGTTGGACTATAAAAACGCCTACAGCAAAAAAACGCTGATCGCCATGGCCAGACAGGATATTGCCCGGGAAAAACTGGACTGCCAACACATCAAAAACGTAATCTTTTATAAAAAAATGTGGGCCGAGGATAAATTCAACGAAGTCACCTTTATGGGCATCTGTTCGGTCACCACCACGGAAAAATACGAACGTTGTTTCACCATCAAAAATTTTGCAGGGAACTAGCATGAAGAAACTGGTCTGTTTTATGGTTAGCCTGATAGCGCTGTTATCGGTTCCCTCTATTCCTGCCAATGCCGCCACGGCGCTGCTGCATTGTGAAGCCGAAATGCTGATCCGTAAAAACGTGACGGAAAACGATCCCATTTCACTGCATGCAAATGCACACTACTTCTTCGACCCGGCAGGGAAAGGCTATGTGGATATTATCGGCACCGTACAAAATAAACGGCAAGCCGCCCATCTGGACAGGATCATTTACTTCACTTACGCCCGCGCCGCGCGCGATGGTTTTTACACCGTGAAATTTACCCACAGCCGGCCCAAACCGCTCGACAATACGCCGCAGGCAATGCTGGATTATTTTTATGAGATCGGCAAGGAAACGCCCGGTTACCCGGTGGATATCTCAAAACTGAACGAGAACCTGATCCTGTTCAGCCATTTGTCCTTCCCCACCATGCTGTGCCAGAAGATCTGAATCTCCTTCGCGGCCGGGCTGACCGGCCGCTGCCTGCAACGGGGAGAAGCGGTTCAGTGATTGTCTAACCCCGATTGGCGTATCCATGCATGGAGTCTGGCGCAATCTTGCTGCGACACCATCTGTTTTTCAGCCAGTTGCTGAATGATGGCGACATATCTGCGCACGTCCGCAGCAAAAACGGCCGTATTCATCCGATCGAGCGCCTGTAATCCTTTGAGCAAACGGAGTTGTACCTCAATCAGCGCTGCGCCATCGCGAGCTATGGGATTCACAATGTCATCGAAAAGATCTGCCGTCACGATCGGTTTGACCCACACGTTGTGATAGATCACCGCGTCAGGTTCCGGCTTGTTTCTGCCCCATACCGCCAACAGTCTCACCGCGCGGCCGATAACATCAATCGCCGTGCCGGGGTCGTTAACGGCCGGCGACAACGCGCGGGAGGCGATCTCCGCCAACACAGCAAGGCCAAAGCGAGGATCCTGATCAAACGAGCGCTCCGCTCCGATGGTGATGGCAGCCAATAGTGCTGCCGTCTCAAGGTCAGTATCTGGTGCAACGATCCAGCCCACAGGATGCCCCGGATGCACAAAGGCGCCGGTCTGGCAGGCCAAATAAAGCTCCCCTTCAATTTCTTGCAGCCGGTCATCCAGCATCTGCATATCAATATGCTGAATATACCCAATTTCTGTCGGATAGAGCGCGATGGCATCCGCAGGAGAGTGCTGAGGGGATAACCACGCGTTGCCCCCCATGTAAGGGATGTTAACACGGTTTTCCAGCGCATTGCGCGCCGCCTCTTCCACCCGCGACGTCGTTTCCCCTACGCGCCCCAATAATGAAAGATGCTGGATCCAGCGCAAGAGCGTGATAACGATTAATGCAATGACCAGCAGCGTAACAACGAATAATACAACCCGCCCCCGCTCCCCATAGGCGCCCATACTCAGCGCCACAATCCCGACCAGGCTGAACAGGAAGGAGCCGATAAAGGTCGCCAGGACGTTTTGCGTGGTGCTGTCTTCCATCACCAGCCGCGTCGCGCGCGGCGTCACGCTGGTGGTTGCCGAGCTGTAGGCGGACACCATAATATTTAATGAAAATGTCGTTACCGCCAGCATGCTGGACGCCAGAATATTGAGGATATTATCTACCGCATCGGCGCCGACCATGCCGCCGATGCTGGCAGGAATAAATGGTTTAATGACAATGGAAACTAACGCTGAAATGACGGCCAGAAGCGCGAATAAGCATGCGCGAAACCAGAGTTTGCGCGTTAACTGGCTAAACAGCCAATGCCATTTTGACATGGTAAACAATCCGTTGTGAGCACATGCTAATCACTATAGCCCAGACTGTTTCATCTGCACCACGTTTCGCGCCGGCCAGAATCCCGTCGTTTTATGCCGTTATCACCACCGGGAGATAAAAAAACCTGCCGCCGGGGCAGGTTTTTCAGTATGACGTCCGCTACCAATAGCGAGGTGGCTCCACGATTAAAGGGTTTCACCGTTAGAGGCAATCACCCCCTGATACCAGTAGAACGACTTCTTGCGCGAACGTGACTGATCGCCGGTGCCGTCATCATGTTTGTTCACATAGATAAAGCCATAGCGTTTGCTGTACTGGCCGGTGGTAAAGGAAACGCAGTCGATGCAGCCCCACGGCGTATAGCCCAGCAGCTCCACCCCGTCATAGCTGACGGCCTTGCCCATTTCGGCGATATGCGACTTCAGGTAGTCGATGCGGTAATCATCATTGATGCTGCCGTCGTCTTCCACCTTGTCGTAGGCGCCGAAGCCGTTTTCGACGATAAACAGCGGCTTCTGATAACGCTCATACAGCTCGCACAGCGCATAGCGCAGGCCGACCGGGTCAATCTGCCAGCCCCAGTCGGAGGCTTTGACGTGCGGATTCGGTACGCTGCCCTCAAAGCCGGAAATGGCGTCACCCTCGCCGCCGGCGGCCTGCACCGCGTTGGTCATGTAGTAGCTGAAGCCCAGATAGTCGCAGCAGCCTTCGCGCAGAATCTGCTCGTCGCCCGCTTCCATCCTGATGTTGAAGCCGCGTCGCTGCCACTCGTTCAGTACGTAGGACGGATAATAGCCGCGCAGCTGCACATCGGTGAAGACATAGCGTTCGCGCATGGATTCCTGCGCATACATCACATCTTCCGGCTTACAGGAGAACGGATACAGCGGCACCATCGCCAGCATGCAGCCGATCTTCATCGTCGGGTTGATGCGGTGGCCGATTTTCACCGCCAGCGCGCTGGCGACAAACTGGTGGTGCAGCACCTGATACATGGTCTCTTCAGGATTATCATGTTCGGTGTACACCACGCCGGAGCAGCAATAGCCGAACAGCGGCGCGCGCCAGTTGCGCTGGTTATTGATCTCGTTGAAGGTCATCCAGTACTTCACCTTGTGTTTGTAACGTTCAAACACCACCTCGGCGAAGCGGACGAAGAAATCGACTACCTGACGGTTGGTCCAGCCGCCATACTGCTGCACCAGATGCAGCGGCATTTCGAAATGCGACAGGGTGATGACCGGCTCAATATTGTGCTTGAGCATCTCGTCGAACATGTCGTCGTAGAAACGCAGCCCCTCTTCATTCGGCTCCGCCTCATCACCCTTGGGGAAAATGCGCGTCCAGGCAATCGAGGTGCGGAAGCATTTGAACCCCATCTCGGCGAACAGTTTGATGTCATCTTTGTAGTGATGATAGAAATCCACCGCCTCATGGTTCGGGTAATATTTGCCCGGCACCACTTCCTGGGTGATCTCGCGTGGCACGCCGTGCGCGCCGCCGGTCAGCACATCACAAATGCTCGGGCCTTTGCCGCCCTGATCCCAACCACCTTCAACCTGGTGTGCGGCAACCGCGCCGCCCCAAAGAAAATCCTGCGGAAATACGCTTTTCATCATCGCTCCTGTTTGTTACCCAATCTGCATAACCGGCTGCCCGCAGGCAACCTCTCTGTTTACGTCCAGCAGGCGCACCGCGAACTCATCGCTGTTCAGCACCACAAACGGCGTGGTCACGTCATACCCCGCCGCTTCTATCGCCTGCTGCTCAAAGCGGATCAGCGGGTCGCCCGCTTTCACCTGCTGGCCCACCGCCACCAGCGTGTCAAAATGCTGCCCCTGCAGCTTGACCGTATCCAGCCCGACGTGGATCAGCAATTCGGCGCCGTTGGCGCAGGTCAGCCCGACCGCATGCCGGCTGTCGATCACCGAGGAGACCACCGCGTCGCAGGGCGCCAGGATCTGACCGTCCACCGGACGGATCGCCACGCCTTCGCCCAGCAATTTCTGCGCAAAGCTGGGATCGTTCACCTGCTCCAACGGCACATAATGCCCCGCCGCCGGGGACAGCAGCGTCACCGCCTGCGGCTGCGCCGCCGGCTCATCAGCCGCAGGCGTTTCTGGCGTCTTTGGTGCCGCAGGCGCCGCGCCGCCCGCCGCCAACGGCGGATCGTCAAAGCCCACCGCGTACACCATCGCCATGGTGCTGATTATCGCCGTAGCAACGCCCGCCAGTTCGCCGATAAACGACATCGGGTTCTCCGGGCTGATAGCGTTTACCACGGTCAGCAGGCTGGGTAATCCAGCATAAGCATAGTAGTAACTGCCGAAGAAGCTGGTGACCAAAGCGCCCAGCGCGCCGCCGATACAGCCGCAGATAAACGGCTTTTTCAGGCGCAGGGTCACACCGTACAGCGCTGGTTCAGTAATGCCGAACACGCCGGTGACGCCGGCGGAAAGCGCGGTAGTTTTAAACTGCGGGTTGCGTGATTTAAAGCCGACGGCCAATGCCGCCGCCATCTGCGCCACCACCGCAATGGTCTGGAAAGCCTGAAAAGAGTCGCGGCCGTGCGCATCAAAGTTGGCCATCACCACCGGCGTAATCCCCCAGTGCACGCCGAAGATCACCACCATTTGCCATACGCCGCCGATCAGCGCGGCGGCCAGCGCCGGCGCGGTGTCAAACAGCCAGTTGTAGCCGCCGGCAATGGCGAACGCCGCCGAACTGGTGATCGGGCCGATCAGCAACAGCGTAAACGGCACCATAATCAGCATGCAGACCAGCGGGGTAAATAATTCGTTGACGACGTCGGGGATCGCGCGGCGGGCATATTTTTCCACGTATGACAGGCACCAGATCATAAAGATCGGCGGCAGCACCGACGAGGTGTACACCGTTTCCGCCAGCGGCAGGCCGAGGAAGTGGATCGCTTCGCCCTGCGCGATACGCGCGGCGATGGCGCCCCACTCAGGATTAATCAGCGCGCAGCTGCACAGCACCGCGATAAAGGTGTTACAGCGGAAAAAGCGCGACGCGGTAATGGCAATCAGCACCGGCAGAAAGGCAAACGGCGTCCAGGACATAAAGTTGAGCACCTCGAAGGTGCCGCCGTTCGCCAGCTGCGGCGCAAAATGTCTGGCGACGATCAGGCCGCCCTGCAGGATGCCCGCCGCCGCCAGCACAAACACGATCGGCGCGAAAATCGCCGACATGGAGCCGATGACCGCGTCCAGCAGCCGGACTTTCGCGCCTTCGGTTTTTAGCTGGCTCTGATCGACCAGGCCGGAAAAAGCGTCAAACACCTCCGCCACATGTACGCCGATCACCACCTGAAACTGTCCGCCGCTCTGCACCACCATGATGACGCCCGGCAGCTGTTTAATCCGCTCCGCCGCCTGCGGCGGCGTCTCCTTCAGCACCAGCCGCAGACGGGTGGCGCAACGGGTAAAACTGACCAGATTATCCTGCCCGCCGACCTCCGCCAGAATATCGCCGGCCAACTGGGCATAGTTTCTTATTTTCGTCATTATTTTAATACCTTATCGTAAAGGTTATGACTTCCGCCTACGTGTTTCTCAAAAATGAAACCGGTTGCAGAATAAGTGGGAGGCTTCTTTTCTGCAACCGGTTTCAGTGAGAAGTGTGTCAGGGATAACAGTTTGCGGCGCGCGGCCATGAGCGACGGCGGCAGAGCGGCGTCGCTGCGGGAGACACAAAAAAATAGCGGGGAGAAACGGCCGCCCGCCAGAACGACGGGGGCTGCGGCGCGTCAGCGCGCCGTCAGGCTGCCGCGCAGTAAACCAGGCTCTTCTGCGCCGCTCAGCAGCGCCAGCGCACGCTGCGCCAGCGCATCCAGCGAATACTCAATCGACGGCACCGTCGGCGCGCCGGGCCACTGCAGCGAACCGTCCAGACTGAACACCATCACCTGCGCCGGCACCTGACGCTGATACTGCGCCAGCACCGTCAGCGCCTCCTGCGCCTGACAGTCGTCGGTCACCAGCAGCGCATTAAACGGCATCGTGCTGTTGAGCAGGCGCTGCAGCGCAATGCGCGTCACCGCTTCGTCTTCCACCACCAGCTGGCGGTTATAGGGGATAAGGTGCGTTTCCAGCGCGTGGCAATAGCCCTGCAGCACCTGTTCGGCGGCGTCGCCGGCGGCAAAGTTAATCAGGGCGATCTGCCGCCGCTGCTGGCTAGCGAGGTAATGCACCGCGGTTTCTGCCGCAAACTGGTGGTCAAAACCCACGCTTTTCGCCGTGGACGCGGTGACGCAGTCCAGACACACCGTGCTGTCCGGCAGCGGCGGCAGCGCAAAACGCGCGCCGACCACGATCAGCGCATCGCACCAGCCGCTGCTCAGCTCCGCCGCCGCGGCCGCCAGCGCGGCGGCGTCGTTGGCGAAACGCAGCAGCAGATGCTTCTGCTGACGGCTCAGCTGCTTCTCCAGCGCCTGGAGATAACCGGTCGCCTGCTGAATATGTTCCGTGGCGCAAATCACGCCGATACAGCCGGTGCTCTGGCTGGTGAGCGACTGGGCGACGGCGTTCGGACGATAGTTCAACGTTTCCACCGCCCGCAGCACCGCCTGCCGGCTCTCTTCCTTTACCCCGCGACTGCCGCTCAGCACCCGGGACACCGTGGCTTTCGATACCTGCGCCAGGCGGGAAACATCATTGATATTGGCCATAACTGCGGGTCTTCCTGCTGATAGAGAAAAACGGGCCGGCGGCCCGCTACAGACGACTGATAAAGCCAACTATTAGGGAGAGCGTGACGATGGGGTCGTAGCGGCGTAAGCCGCCGAAGCGCCCCTCGTTACGCTAGGCCCGGGTATCACGAATCATCAGACGACGTTGTCATCAACCTCAAACGGGCCGGCGGCCCGCTAGTGATTATCCCTGAGCCGATGGCCGTTGTCGTTGATAAAGTTCGACCATTTCGGCAATCAGTTCCCGCGCCAGTATCGCATTCATCAGATGATCCTGCGCATGCACCATAATCAGCGTCATCGGCGTTTTGCCCTCACCGCCGTCCTGCTCAATCAGCCGGGTCTGCACCCGGTGTGCGGCGCGGGAAAACTCATCGGCCTGCTGCAGCTGCGTCTGCGCCAGTGCAAAATCGCCGTCGCGCGCCGCCTGCAGCGCGCTGAAACACAGGCTGCGCGTCTGGCCGGCATTGACGATAATCTCCATCACCGTACTTTCCAAATCGTCCATCAGCGTTGCTCCTCAAAACCGTTGGCGGCGGCGGTTGCGGCGAACCATTCGCCGCTTTTCTTGATAGTGCGCTGCTGGCTCGCCAGATCCAGCTGCACAAAGCCATAGCGGTTCTTGTAGGCGTTGCTCCATGACCAGTTATCGATAAAGGTCCACATATGGTAGCCCAGGCAGCGGCTGCCCTCGCTGATGCCCCGGTGCACCCACTGCAGATGCTCGCGGATAAAATCGATGCGGTAGTCGTCCTGAATCTGCCCGTTCTGCTCAAAACGCCGTTCATCCTCCACGCCCATGCCGTTCTCGGAAATAAAGCAGCGTGGGTTGCCGTAGTTTTCCCGCAGGTTGGTCAAAATATCGTAGATGCCCTTTTCGTAAATCTCCCAGCCGCGGTACGGATTCATCTTGCGGCCCGGCATCGCATAGTGGCTGAAAAACCACTCCGGCATAAACGGACTGTCCGGATTGACCAGGCTGTCGCGGCACTGAATGCGGCGCGGCTGGTAATAGTTAATGCCCAGCAGATCCACCACGCCCTGCGCCAGCAATGCGGCGTCCTCCGCCTGGCATGGCGGCAGTTGGTCATGCTGACGCAGCAGCGCCACCAGCTCCTGCGGGTAGCTGCCGCGCAGCGCCGGGTCGAGGAAACTGCGGTTAAACATCAGATCGGCAACATGCGCCGCCTGCACATCGGCCGGGTTGGCGGAGCGCGGATAGGAAGGCGTCAGATTGAGGATGATGCCGATCTCCCCGTCCTGCCCGCGGGCGCGGTAGTTCCGCACCGCCAGCGCGTGCGCCAGCATGGTGTGGTAGGCCACCGTCGCGGCGCGCCTGAAGTCCACCACGTTCGGGTAGTGGAAGTCATACAGATAGCCGCCCTCCACCGGCACAATCGGCTCGTTAAAGGTAAACCAGTGCTTGACCCGGTCGCCGAACAGGCGGAAACAGACATCGGCAAACTCGGCATAGGCCTGCACCACTTCACGGCTTTCCCAGCCGCCCTGCTGCTGCATCGCCAGCGGCATATCAAAGTGAAACAGGTTGATAAACGGCGTAATGCCCTGCGCCAACATCTCGTCAATCACCTGGTTATAAAACGCCACCGCCTGCGGATTAACCTCGCCGCGCCCCTGCGGGATCAGCCGCGCCCAGGGAATGGAGGTGCGGAAACTGTTGTGGTTCAGCCGTTTCAGCAACGCGATGTCATCGCGCCAGCAGCGGTAGAAATCCGAGGTTTGCTGCGGGCCGACCTGCTGGTGAAAACGCTCCGGCTGCAGCCGGAACCACTCGTCCCAGATGGTGGCGCTTTTGCCGAAACTGAGGCTCTCGCCTTCACTCTGCGGCGCCGAACTGGCGCTGCCCCACCAGAAATCTTGCGGGAATGCATATTTCATCACGACCCCTTACGTCAGGAATTAACGGCGGCTTCTCCGCCCTGTGGTTGTTGTTTTTCCTGCTCCTGCTTGAGCAGCGTGCGCTCATAAGCCTTCAGGAACGGGTAATACATCAGCGCCGACAGCACCATGCAGAACAGGCACATCAGCAGCGGGCTTACCGCCCAGTTCGCCGCCCATGAGGCGCCAATCGGCGCCGGCGTGGTCCACGGCGTCAGCGACACCACCTGCGCTACCCAGCCCAGTTTGGTGGCGATATAGGCGAAGGTGGCGTTAATCATCGGCACCAGAATAAACGGCAGGAAAAACACCGGATTCATGATGATCGGCGCACCGAACAGAATCGGCTCGTTGATATTGAACACGCTGGGCACCACGCCCATCTTGCCGATACTGCGCAGATGCGCCGCCCGGCTGCGCAGCAGTAAAAACGCCAGCGGCAACGTAGAGCCGACGCCGCCGATCAGCAGGTAATGGTCCCAGAAGCCCTGCAGGTAGATATGCGGCAGCGGCGCGCCCGCCGCCAGAGCGGTCTGGTTCAGCGCCAGGTTGGTCATCCAGAACGGGTTCATGATGCCGGTGACGATCAGCGCGCCGTGAATACCGGCGAACCACAGCAGTTGGCAGATAAACACGGAAATCAGGATCGCCGGCAGCGAGTCCGAGGCGGACACCAGCGGCTGCAGCAGATGCATAATCGCCTGGGGAATGATCATGCCGGTGTAGCTCTGCACCAGCAGATTAAGCGGATGCAGGGTGGCGACGATCGCCACCACCGGGATCAGGATCTCAAACGATCGCGCGACGCCGGTCGGCACCTCCTGCGGCAACCGGATGGTGATATTGTGCCGCTTCAGCCAGGCGTACAGTTCACCGGCATACAGCGCGGTAATGATAGCGGTGAAAATCCCCTCGCCGGAGAAATACTGCGTATCGATCACGCCGTCGCGGTACGGCGCCGCCACCAGTAAAAACGCCATCAGCGCCAGCAGGCCGGTCATGATCGGGTCCAGTTTATGGTGCCGCCCCAGGCTGGCGCCGATCCCCACCGAGATAAAGAAAGTCATCACCCCCATGCTGAGGTGAAACGGCAGCATCAGCTGTTCACGGTATTGCAGTGAAAAATTCAGCCAGCCGCGGGCGAACGCCCAGCTGCTGTCGGCGGAGAACGGCGGAAAGATAAACACCAGCATAAATGAGCCGATGATCATAAACGGCAGCGCGGAGACAAAGCCGTCGCGGATGGCAATCACATGGCGTTGCTGGCCGACGCTGCCGGCCAGCGGCGTCACCTTCTGCTCGATAAGGTTGACCATCGCCTGATAGAGAGAGGTCATGCCGGCTCTCCCTGCTGCGCGATCAGCGCCAGGGCGAAATCCAGCACCTTATCGCCGCGCTGCATGCCGTAATCCATCATATCGATCGCCGCGACCGGAATGCCCTGCTCCGCCGCGCGCGCAGACAGCGCCGGCAGCATATATTTCACCTGCGGCCCCAGCAGCACCACCTGATAGCGGCTGAACTGCTCATCAAATTCCCCCGCGCTATAGGCGGCAATCTCCACCGGCAGATCGCGGCTGGCGGCCTCCGCCGTCATTTTCTTTACCAGCAGACTGGTCGACATCCCCGCAGAACAGCAAAGCATAATTTTCTTCATTGTTATTACCCCAGTGATGGTTGGATGCATTTCTCACCGCCATTGGAAACGATATGGAAACCGGTTTCCAACACCAATAAAAAGGAATGAGAGCGTTCTCAAGCATCAGGAATAAAATAAGGGAAACGGCGTGAGGCGGCTCACAAGTTACGCAAGCGGCAGGCATGACGGCATAAAAAACCCGCAGCACGTGCTACGGGCAGAAAAATTACCGGCGAAATGTCGCGCCGTTATCTGAGATCGTAATAAACCACCAGTTGGCCTTTTTTCATTTTCAGCGCGCTGATAGTCACCTCACCCAGCTCAGCCAGCGAGCGCACGTGGGTGCCGCCGCAGCCGTAGGCCGGCAGATCGCCGAAGCCGACCTGGCGAACGCCGTTTTCCTGCCGCTGACGGCGCGGTAAATCGGCGGCGATCAGGCGCGTCAGCGCCTCCTGCAGCCATGCCTGCTCCAGCGCTTTCACACCGTCGCCGGGCATAAAGGTAATGCGCCCTTCCCCCGGCCAGTGATGCGCCTTCACCGGGCGCCAGCCCTGCGTTTCCCCCAGATAGCCGATCAGATGACCGGCGGAGTGCCAGCGCGCATGCAGTACCCGCAGCCGGCCGTCGACCTCGATATCGATGGCGCCCGGCGGCTGCGGGCGCGCCACCACGTGCAGAATATCCTCACCGCGCGGCACCAGCCGCAGCAGCGGTTCGCCGTTCAGAGTGCCGCCATCGGCCGGCTGTCCGCCGCCCTGCGGATGAAACAGCGTAGCATCCAGCTCCAGCGCATAGTTGCCGTCCTCCAGCGGCTGGCAGGCCAGCACCTGCGCCTGCAACTGCAGTGCATCGCTGTGATAATAATGTCGTTCTGTCATCATTTATTCCCCGGTTAATTGACCCTGCACTCAGTATATTCATGTCATAATCAGAGGATAATCCGTTATCAGAAGAATGGACTTTTGCGCTGTGATCACAAATCAAGCCACCACATTACTGGCCGAGATGGCCGTATTCGTCCAGGTGGCGGAAAGCGGCAGTTTCTCCGCCGCCGCCCGCCAGTTGGGCGCTTCCCCCTCGGCCGTCAGCCGCAGCGTCAGCAAGCTGGAACGGGCGCTGGCGCTGCGCCTGCTGCACCGCACCACCCGTAAGCTGCGCCTGAGCGAGCAGGGAGAAACCGCCCTGCAATACTGCCGGCAGATGCTGGCGGCGGCCGACGCGGTGCTCAGCCTCAGCGGACAAAACGACGCCGAGCCGGAAGGGCTGGTCAGCATCAGCGTGCCGAAAGCGGTCGGCCGCTTTGTGCTGCACCCGCATATGCCGGCATTTTTGCAACGCTACCCCAAGGTGGACGTGCGCCTGCGGCTGGAAGACCGCTATATGGATTTGATTGACGACGGCGTGGATCTGGCGCTGCGCATCACCGACAGCCCGTCGCCGGGGCTGATCGGCCGTAAACTGATGGATATTGAGCACCTGCTGTGCGCCACGCCGCACTATCTGGCGCAGCACGGTACGCCGCAGCAGCCGCAGGCGCTGACGCAGCACAGCTGCATCTATCTGGGAGAGACGCCGAACGACGCGCGCTGGCGCTTCCGCCGGGCAGGCAAGACGCAGACGGTCAACGTGCGCGGGCGCTATGCCGCCAACCACACCGGCGTACGGCTGGATGCGGTCAGACAGCATATCGGCATCGGCAGCCTGCCGTACTTTACCGCCCGACAGGCGCTGGAGGACGGTGAACTGGTGCAGGTGCTGCCGGACTGGGAGTTTCTCAGTAACTATCGCGGCGGGCTGTGGCTGCTGTATGCGCCGACGCCGCACCTGCCCGCCAGGCTGCGGGTGTTTATCGACCATCTGGTCGCCTGCCTGGCGCAGCAGCCGCGTCTTACAGCGCCTTGCGCAAAGTGATGTTGATGCGGTGCGATCCCACCAGCGAGTGGTAGCCCTCCTTCACCGGTAAAATACCGTGGAAGCACAGGCGCGACGGACCGCCCCACACCACCACGTCGCCGTGCGCCAGCGGAATACGCCGCGCCCGGTCGCTGCGCTGCAGGCCGCCGAACTGAAACACCGCCGGCAGCCCGAGCGACACCGATACGATCGGCGCGCCGAAATCGCGCTCGTCTTTATCCTGATGCAGCGACAGCTTGCTGCCGGGGTCGTAACGGTTAATCAGGCAGGAGTCCGGCGTAAAGTGGCCAAAGCCGGCCTGCAGCGCAGCCTCGTCCGCCAGCGCCAGCAGAATGGGCGGGATCGCCGGCCAACGGCGGCCACTGCCCGCGTCGCGTTCGGCGTAGCGGTAGCCGCGGCTGTCGCTGGTCCAGCCGTTGCCGCACCAGCTCATCGCCACCGACATGGTATAGCCGCCGGGCGTGGTCAGATGCCGCCACGGCACCTGCGCCACCACGCCGCGCACCGCCGCCAGCAGCTCGGGGCCGTGGTCGCGGACAAATCCGTGCAGCACCACCGCGCCGGGCGCTATCTCCTCACGCCACGGCGCCGGCAGCGCGTCTTCAAAAAGGTCGATCGTCATCGCCAACACCTGTTTATTTAAACAGTATTTATTGTAGCGGCGAAAATACGCTTGTCCAGCGCTGCCGCAGCCGGCGGCGGAATACATTTAGTTGATTGATTTAAAATAAAATAAATGTGGTTACGTTGTCACCATCAAGCGTAAAGCGTCCGCCAAAACGCCGGCCGGCCGGGCACTGCGGCGTTAAATCCTGCAGCAGCGCCAGCGTAAAGGTCTGCGCCTGCGGATCCAATGCGACGATCTGCGCATCGAGAAAATCAAAGTAGCGCTGCACCTGCGGATAAAGCGCCTTGAACAAGCTCTCTTTGGCGGAGAACGTCAGCGTCAGCGACAGGTTGAACGGCAGCGGCTGTTGCCGCAGCCACGCCTGCTCTGCCGGGTTGACGATCCCGCTCCACAGTTGCTCGGCGCGCTGCATCGGCATCTGCGTTTCCACATCCAGCCCGACGCCGCCGCTATCGGCCGCCGGTGCGACGGCGCATAGCGCGGTATCCGCGTTGTGGCTCAGCGCGCCGACGATGCCGTCAGGCCAGACCGGCGCGCGATCGGCGCCGCGCGCCACCACCCGTTGCGGATGCCCCAACGCCTCCAGCGCCTGGCGCGCCAGCAGACGTCCGGCCAGATACTCCGCGCGGCGCTTCGCCACCGCCGCGGACAGATGGTCAGGGAACGGCAGCGCCGCCTGTTGCCACAGTGCGTCATGGTAGGCCGTCAGGCTGAAACGGCCGCGGATAACCCGGCCGGGAAAGTCGCTGACCGGCAGCCAGCGGATATCGGTAAGAAATGTAGTGAGCACGGCGGTTCCGCAGTTTAGGATCGACGGGGAGCAGTGTAATGCGAGTGACGGGCGGGCGTACAGCCCCTCTCTCACCGGAGAAAGGGGCTATCGGCGCTTACAGCATTGTTTTCATCGCTTTTTCAAAGTCGCTCCAGCTGCAGAAGCCGTCTTTATCGATCGGGCAGCCTTCCAGCGCCATTGTCACCCGCTGCGGCGGATGCTGCAGCGTCAGCTTGTCGGCGTTGCGCAGCTGCTCGGTGGACTGATAGACATACTCAATCTTCAGCAGGTCGCGATCGCCCTGCTTATCGTGCCAGCGCTGGAACACCAGCTTGCCGCCGATCGGCGTTTTTTCATACTGCTGCGGCAGCTGATAAGGTTTGAACTGCATCGCCGACAGCAGAGAGGCGATGTTGGAATCATGCCCCACCAGCACCGTCAGCTTGGGCGCATCGCCCTTCTCCTTACCGATCAGCGCCGAGCTGATGTAGGTCAGCAGCGGCTTGGCGACGTTCTGCGCCACCACCGTCGAAGTGAACAGCGAATCCTGATAGCCGTCTTTCAGCTGTGCCAGCTGCCGCCACTGCTCCGGCGTGGTCACCTTGCCCCACGCCACCTGATCGGCCGGGAAGCCCTCGTAATACTGCAGCATAAAGGCGTCCACCAGCGAGTTGCCCACCCGCAGCGGGCCGGCGACGCCCGGCTCTTTACCCGGCACCGCGCTCATGGTGCTGGTTTCTGCGGTCAGGTCGCACTGCTTGTCGGTTTTACAGGCGCTGGAGTCGGCGTAATCGGTGATTTTCGCCAGCTGCCGGTAGGCGGCATCCAGCTGCAGCGAGTGCAGTTTGTCGTTCATCGCCTTCAGCGCCTGCTGGTTAAACTGCTTGCTGTTATCGGTAATAATCGGGTTAAAGGTCGGGTCCATAGTCCCCATTTTATCCTGATGATGCACCGCCACGTCACAGCCCGGGAACGCGCCGTTGGTAAAGAACTGCGCGGTGGCCACCGTGCGCTGCAGGCTGTTGGCGTACACGTAGACGCTGCCCGGTGTCGGACAGCCCTGCTGCGGCAGCAGGCCGGCCTGCTTCAGCCAGGCGTTGAAATAGTGCCCCATATACACTTCCAGCACCCCGCCCTTGGTGGTCAGCTCACCGCCCGGCGTATCCCACTGCGGCCAGGCCTGCGGCGTTGAGTTAGCCAGCACGCTGCCGTTGTTGGCCAGCGGCGCGCGCAGGTTGTGGCGGCTCATCACCAGCACCTGCTCCAGCTGATAGTCGGCGGTTTCCGCCAACGCCGAGGCGGAAAACAGCAGCGGCAGGCAGAGCAGCATCTTGTTTTTTTTCATCGCGAAGGGTCCCTGTTGTGTGTGTTTTTAATCAGTTAGCCTGACCGGACATCATGGCGGGGTTCGGCAAGAAAAGGTGTGAGGAGGGTCACGCGCGGCGCAATACAGCGGCGGCCCGCTAACGGGCCGCCGGCATCACGCTTAATACCACAGGCTGAGGATCGGCCAGCCGATCAGCAGCAAGGCGGCGATATACAGCACGCCGAGGATCGCCCCCAGCCGCCAGTAGTCTTTCGACTTCACATAGCCGCAGCCGTAGATGATCACCCCCGGCCCGGTGGCGTACGGCGTCAGCACGCCCATCAGGCCGATCGACAGCACCAGCAGAATCGACAGCTGCTCCATCGGCACGCCCGGCAGCCCTTTGCCCACCGCCAGAATCACCGGCAGCATGGTGGCGGTATGGGCCGACAGACTGGCAAACAGATAGTGGGCGAAGTAGAACACCAGCACCAGCGCCACCACGGTCATCGTCGGCGAGAAGTCGCTCAGGTGGGTGCTCATGGTGGTGGCGAACCAGTCAATAAAGCCGGAGCGCGTCAGGCCGTTGGCCATCACCACCAGCGTCGCCAGATTCACCAGCGTATTCCAGGCGCTGGAGTATTGGGTGATCGCCTTCCACGACACCACGTGCAGCGCCAGCATCAGCGACACCGCCAGCAGGCACACCGCCGTGGCGTTCACCACTTTACCGCCGAACACCCACAGGCACAGGCTCAACAGCACCAGGCCGATCAGCGTGTACTCCTGACGGCTCAGTTTGCCCATCTCCGCCAGCGCGCCGTCGGCCCAGCCGGCCACCTCGCTGCTGTGGGTGACGCCCGGTTTATACAGGTAATAGGAGAGCAGCGGCGCGACAATCAGCAGCACCAGCCCCACCGGCAGAAACGCCATAAACCACTGCATCCAACTGATATGTACGCCGGCGATTTTGCTGACAAACTCAATCCCCAGTACGTTCGGCGCCGCGCCGGTGACGAACATCGACGAGCTGAGGCTGGTGCCGACCACCATCATCCACATCAGGTAGCCGCCGATGCGCCGCGACGACGGATCGTTCGGGAACGAGTCAAACAGCGGCGGCAGGTTTTTCACCACCGGGAACACCGTGCCGCCGGTGCGCGCGGTGTTGGACGGAGTAAACGGCGCCAGCAGGATATCGATAATCACCACCGCATAGCCGAGCGTCAGCGTCCGCTTGCCCATAAACTTCACCAGAAACAGCGCGATGCGCCGCCCCAGCCCCGTGACCTCGTAACCGAGCGCAAAGATGAATGCGCCGAACACCAGCCACACCGTGGTGCTGGAAAAGCCGGCCAGCCCCCACTTCAGCGCCTCTTTGCCGGCCTTAAAGCCCGGCCCGGCCAGTTCCTGCGGGCTGAACAGCACCCAGGGCGCGGCCAGCACGCCCACCGTTACCGCAATAAAGCTGATGGCGGTCGCCGGGATCGGCTCCAGGATCATGCCGATAATCATGGCGACAAAAATGGCGAAATAGCGCCACGCCTGCTGCTGATACCGGCAGGCGCCGGTATCAGCAGCAGGATCGCCAGCACCACCAGCGGCGCCAGCGCCTTGGCGAATTTTTGTTTCAACGGACTCATAGAGGTTCTCCTGAACGCAGCATTATTATTCCTGTAAGGCCGGTGGCGATATCTGCGCCAGCAGCCAGGTGACTATCAGCAGGTCGGCGCTGCCGCCGGGGCTGAGATGACGGGCCGTGCACTCGGCGTCAAACCGGCGCAGTCGCGCGATACCGTCTCTGCCGCCGGCGCCGCCCTGCGCCAGTAGCTGCGACGCCCGCTGCTGCAGCCAGCGCAGCCCTTCCATGCCGCCGCGCGCGGCGACATTGGTATCGCCGTTGTGCGCCATCAGCCACAGCAGGCAGTCCTGCAGCGCGCTCTGCGCGTTATCGCCCTGCCGCAGCCGCCGCAGATAGCGTGGTAATGCGCCGTGCAGCACCAGCGGGAAGCCGGCTTCGGCCTCGCCGCGCGCGCCGCTCAGGCCAAACCGGCGGTACAGCCGCTGGCCGGCGCTCTGCCCGGCGTTGTTGCGCTGCAGCTCGCGCACCGTCAGCCCCTGGCAGATAGCCGCCACCTCCGCGCACAGCGCAGCGGGCGTCGGCGACGACAAACGGCCGAATGCGCAGCACAGCAGCCCGAGCGCAAACACGCTGCCCTTGTGGGTGTTGACCCCGCCGGTGGCGTGGAACATATGGTTTTCGCAGGCCAGACCAAGCGGCCGCAGCCGCGCCAGCACGCGATCGGCCGGCAGCGCCGCGTCCTGCCGCCCCTGACGGATAAAGCGCGGCAGCCAGACGCCGATGGCGCGCGCGCTGCGATAGAAATGGCCGATATGCATATCCTGATGCGCCCCGTTGTTGTCGCGGTCGACCAGTCCGGGCTTCGGCGTCAGGTTGACCTCGGTCAGCAAGGCGCGATAGGCATACAGGGCAAAGCGCCGTTCAGCCGCAGACAGCGGCGACGGACTGGCGGAACTAGCGGGCAGCGAGTGCAGCATTGAGCGTCTCCTCCATGGCGGCCAGCAGCCGTTCAACGTCGTGGCGGCGCTGCCGCGCACAGACGCGCGCCGGCCGATCGCACAGCAGACAGCGCCGGGCAGGCAGCCCGCCATCGTCGCGCGACAGAATGCGCCCCTGCGCGTCCAGCACGTCGATATCCCACAGCCGCCCGGCGGGATGCATATCCTCCAGCCGGATGCAGCACTGTTTCACCTGCCGTGCCGCCGCCTGCAGCGACAAAAAACCTTCGCCGCCGCTGGGCAGCCCCTGCGCCTCGGCGCGCAGGCAGCGCCACCCCTGCCGCCGTTGCTCGGCGCGCAGCGCCTGCCAGCCGAGGTTGAAGATGCGCCGCGTCAGCGGGCTGTCTTTCAGCGCGCCCGGCGCCAGCGGCGTCAGCACCACCAGCGTCGCCGGATGGCGCGTCAGCCAGGCCTGCTGACGGTCGCGCCGCCGCTCGCGGGCGGCGAGCAGTTCCGTCAGGCCGACGGCGCGGTTGGCGGCCTGTTCGGGGGGGAGGATCGCCATAAGCTACTCCGCCACCTGACGCACCACGTCAATCACCGAACCGTCGCGGTAGCGCACTACCGCCACCACCTTGTCGCTGAAGGCGATCGGCTGCGGTTCGCCGGTCAGCGTCAGAGCGCGCTGGCGCAGCCAGCCGATATCAACCACCGCTAGCCCGGCGTCGCGCAGCCGCTGCGCCAGTTCCGGGCGCGCCGGGTTGACGGCAATGCCGTGATCGGTAACCAGAATGTCGATGCTGGATCCCGGCGTGACGCAGGTGGTCACCTCATCCACCAGCGTCGGGATGCGCCCGCGCACCAGCGGCGCAACGATAATCGCCAACCGCGCGGCGGCGGCGGTGTCGCAGTGGCCGCCGGAAGCGCCGCGCAGCACGCCGTCGGAACCGGTCAGCACGTTGACGTTGAACCCGGCGTCAATTTCCAGCGCGCTCAGCACCACCACGTCGAGCCGATCCACCGCCGCCCCTTTCGAGGTCAGGTTGGCGTACTGATTGGCGCTGATTTCGATATGCTGCGGGTTACGCGCCAGCGAGCCGGCCGCGGCGCGGTCAAAGCTCTGCACGTCCAGCAGTTTGCCGATCAGCCCCTTCTCGTGCAGATCCACCATGGTGGAGGTGATGCCGCCGAGCGCAAAACCGGCGCGCACGCCGCGGGCGCGCATCTTGTCTTCCAAAAAGCGCGTCACCGCCAGCGACGCGCCGCCGGTGCCGGTCTGCAGCGAGAAACCTTCACTGAAATAGCCGGAAGCGGCGATCACCTCGGCGGCGCGGCGGGCGATCAGCAGTTCGCGCGGGTTGGAGGTCATGCGGGTGGCGTCGGCGCCGATCTTGTCGGCATCCCCGACCCGCTCCAGCTGTACGATCAGATCGACCCGATCCTGCGCCAGACTGGCGGGATGATGCGGGTACGGCACCAGCGCCTCGGTCAGCAGCACCACGGTATCGGCGTGCTGCGCATCCACTTTGGCGTAGCCGAGCGAACCGCAGCAGGCGTCGCCGCTGTAGCCGTTGGCGTTGCCGAACTCATCGCAGGCCGGCACGCCGAGAAAGGCGACGTCGATATGCAGCTCGCCGGACTCAATCAGGTTGACCCGCCCGCCGTGGGAATGAATCTGCACCGGCTGTGCCAGCAGGCCGCGAGAAATCTCTTCCGCCAGCGGGCCGCGCAGGCCGGAGGTGTAAACACGGCTGACCACGCCGTGGCGGATATGCTCCACCAGCGGCGCATGGCACTCGCTGAGCGAACTGGAAGCCAGCGTCAGGTTGCGAAAGCCCATCGCCGCCAGCGTGTCCATCACCTGGTTCAGCGTCAGATCGCCGCCGCGAAACGCGTGGTGGAACGAAATGGTCATGCCGTCCTGCAGGCCGCTGCGGCGCACCGCCTCCTGCAGCGAGTCGCAGCGCTTTCTGTCGCGCGGTTTGGCCGCCTGCTGATTGGCTTTTGAACTCTCCTGATAGACGGCCAGGCCGGCCAGTTGCTGCAGATCGATCGGTCCTTGTTGACGTTTCATTGCGCCTCCCCGCTGTGCGTTGCTTCTTCACGAATGCCGGACAACGCCGCGCGTTGCAGCACCAGACGCGCCCGCTCAATCACCGGGCTGTCGACCATCTTGCCGTTCAGCGACACCACGCCGCGCCCTTCACGCTCCGCCGCTTCGGCGGCATTCACCACCCGCTCGGCGTGCGCCACCTCTTTGGCGCTCGGCGCGTACAGGTTGTGCAGCAGCTCAATCTGCCGCGGATTGATCAGCGACTTGCCGTCAAAGCCCAGCTGCTTGATCAGCGCCGCCTCCTGCAGGAAACCGGCCTCGTTGTTGGCATCGGAATAGACGGTATCGAACGCCTGAATACCGGCCGCTCTCGCCGCCTGCAGAATCGAGCAGCGGGCGAACAGCAGCTCAATCCCCTCCGGCGAACGTTCGGTGCGCAGGTTGCGTACGTAATCTTCCGCGCCGAGCGCGATGCCGATCAGGCGTGGCGATGCCTGAGCGATGGCGACGGCGTGGGTGATGCCCGCCGCCGACTCAATCGCCGCCAGTAGCCCGGTGCTGCCCTGCGGACGACCGCACGCGCGCTCGATGGCGCTAATTTCACGCTCCATATCCAGCACGTCCTGCGCGCCGTCGGTTTTCGGCAGCCGCACCACGTCGGCGCCGCCGCGCACCACCGCCTGCAGATCCGCCAGGCCGTAGGCGGAGTCCAGCGCGTTGACCCGCACGATGGTTTCCACCTCCTGATACAGCGGGTGCTGCAGCGCGTGGTACACCAGACGGCGCGCCGCGTCTTTTTCCCGCAGGATCACCGAATCTTCCAGATCGAACATCAGCGCGTCGGCCTGATAGATAAAGGCGTTGCTGACCATTGCCGCGTTGGCCCCCGGCACAAACAGCATGCTGCGGCGCGGACGGGATTTATTCAGCGTTTTCATCGCTCACCTCCCAGGGCAGTTGGCCGTCGTCGCTGGCGCGCATCAGCGCGGTTTCCAGCCGGGCGTGCAGCACGCAGTCCAGCGCGCCTTTGTCGTCGACCATCACCTGTACCGGCTCGACGCCGTACTGGTTCAGCACCTGCAGCAGCGTGTTGCGGATCGCCGCGCCGAACTGTTTTTCCACGCTGCTGGCAATCAGCAGGTCATGCTGCGGGCCGTCGCAGGGCGCGATGCGCACCATCACATCGCTGGATTCCAGCGTGCCGGCCATTGCTTCTCGGATTATCTTCATCATTCACCTGATTGTGCGGACTCAAATTCCGGCGACGCCGCGTTAGACTGGCGTCGTGCCTGCAGATCCTGCAGGTAGTAAAGGGTGTCTTCCGGCACCAGCGGCGCGGCGGCGTGGAAATCGCCGGCGGCCAGCAGTTTGCGAACCCAGGAGGCGGAGATGGCGGTGCCCTGATACTGCAGCCGTTCAATCTCCACCAGCTGGATCGGCGGGCTGGACAGCGCCGGCGTTTCCAGCCAGTGGCGCATATCGCGGTTATATTTCGCCGTGACGGCGCAGAAAGGCTCATTGCCGACAAACCGGTGGGTAATGCCCAGCGCCGGTGCCAGATACTGGCGGAAGATTTTTAAATCGATTTCGGTGTAGCAGTCGTCGGCCACCCCCTGCTCCTTGATGAAGTAACAGGGGAAGGTGGCGCGCGAGATCACATACTGCGAACCTTCGTGTACCGTCAGGTTGGCGATGTCGCGGCTGCCCTGCATCACCAGCCGGCGCCGGTCTTCATAGGGAAAACGCGAGGTGTCTTCACGCACCAGAAACAGGTGCAGCCAGTCGCACTGTGCGGCGGCGCGGCGGATCAGATACTGGTGACCGCGGGTGAACGGGTTGGCATTCATCACGATACTGCCGATCACCTCGCCCGGCCGGCGCTGCGTTGCCAGCCGCGCCGCATAGCGCTGCAGGCGGCACGGACTGTTCTCCATCAGCACCACAATGCCCGGCACATCGGCGATCGGGTAAAAGCCGCACTGGCGGAACAGGCCTTCGTTTTGCGTTTTGGTATAGATAAACAGCTGACTGTGATGGCGTTCGTACGCCAGGTTGACCAGCTCGGTCGCCAGCGACAGCGCCAGCCCTTCGCCGCGTAGCTGCGGGCTGATGGCAACACATTTAATAATATTGCCGGCGATGCCGCCGCAGGCCATCAATTTATCGTTCTGCGTAACGGTAATAAACACTTCCACCGTCGTATCAATATTCAGGTCATTGGCGCGCAGAAATGCGCGAATATCGGCAATGGCCTGATGTTCCGTTCTGTAGACTCGATTAAATATGGCGCCCGCCAACATAACTCGCTCGCTAATATAACAATTCAAATACAAATACCGGGTAAAGTTAACAACAGGTGAAATAACACCTTAAAAACCACCGCCTTACGCCGGAGATAACAATAAAGAGGTAAGCTAAAAATTATGGTAAAGGGAATTATTGCGGCAATAATTGACCTAATTCACAAAGCGTTGGCGATTAATAAGTTATTTAATGGTTTTTATTTACTTAATTATTTTTATCGTTTTTATTGATCTGGCACGGCGCTCCAATGCCAGAAGATCCATTACCTTCAGCTTAAGCGTTATTTCATTAGGGGGAGCATATGGAATGGCTGAATATCTTAATCGTTGAGGACGAAACGCCGCTGGCGGAGATGCACGCCGAGTTTATCAGGCAGCACGGCAACTGCCGGCAGATGTGGCTGGCGGGCAATCTGGCGCAGGCGCGCGCAATGTGCGAACGCTTTAAACCCGATCTGATCCTGCTGGATAACTTTCTGCCCGACGGCCGCGGCATTGAGCTGCTGCGCGAGCTGACGCTGCAGGGCTACGGCGGCGGTATTGTATTTATCACCGCCGCCAGCGATATGGATACGGTAGCCGAAGCGCTGCGCTACGGCGTGTTCGACTATCTGATTAAACCGCTGGCCTACGACCGGCTGGCGCAGACCCTGCAGCGCTTCAGCCAGCGGCGGCAGGCGCTGAAGGGCAAAACCCGCGTCAGCCAGCAGCGCATTGACGAGATGTTCAATACCTATGCCCGCAGCGAGCGGCAGGCGACGCTGCCGGCGGGCATCGACGCGCTGACGCTGACCAAGGTGCGCGAGCTGTTCGCCGACCCGGCCATCCGCCACACCGCCGAAAGCGTGGCGCAGCAGCTGGGGCTGAGCCGCACCACCGCCCGCCGCTACCTGGAGTTTTGCAGTGCGCACCAGCAGCTGACGGCGGAGATGGTATACGGCAAGGTCGGCCGCCCACAGCGGATTTATCGCGGCGTCGCCGCATCCTGACGGCTGTGCCCCGATACAGGGCCGGCATTTTGGCGGTGAAATGCGCTAAATCTGCAAAAAACTCAAGCGATTGCGCATTCTGTAAGCAAACGGTCACAGAATGCGTATTCCCCCTTTGACATGCCCGCAGCGGCTCGCTATGATTCGCCCCGTTCACACGATTCCTCTGTAGTTCAGTCGGTAGAACGGCGGACTGTTAATCCGTATGTCACTGGTTCGAGTCCAGTCAGAGGAGCCAATTTTCTGTTTTCATGCATCCTTGCGAATCTTTATCTGATGTTGATTCAACAGGTTAGTGTGAAAACTCTTCTCGGTGCATTTTGATTTTACCCTACGCATCGGGAAAAATTGGTGGTCAAATCTGGGGTCAGGTTAGTTCGATAATGGAGTGACCCCCATATGTCCCTTACCGACGCAAAAATCCGCACCCTCAAGCCTTCTGATAAACCCTTTAAAGTCTCCGATTCTCACGGTCTGTATCTGCTGGTTAAGCCGGGTGGCTCCCGCCACTGGTATCTCAAATACCGTATTAGCGGTAAAGAATCCCGCATTGCGCTGGGTGCCTATCCAGCCATCTCCCTGTCTGATGCGCGACAGCAACGTGAAGGTATCCGTAAAATGCTGGCGCTGAATATCAACCCGGTACAGCAGCGGGCTGCTGAACGTGGCTCACGAACACCGGAGAAAGTTTTTAAAAACGTGGCGCTGGCGTGGCATAAAAGTAACAGGAAATGGTCGCAGAACACCGCCGACCGTCTGCTTGCCAGCCTGAACAATCACATCTTTCCGGTCATCGGGAACCTACCTGTATCAGAACTTAAACCCCGTCATTTCATTGACCTGCTGAAAGGGATCGAGGAAAAAGGTCTGCTGGAGGTTGCGTCCCGCACACGGCAGCACCTGAGTAACATAATGCGCCATGCGGTCCATCAGGAGTTAATCGATACGAACCCTGCAGCAAACCTTGGCGGCGTGACCACACCTCCTGTCAGACGGCACTATCCTGCCCTGCCGCTGGAGCGGCTGCCTGAACTGCTTGAACGTATTGGGGCATATCATCAGGGCCGTGAACTGACCCGGCATGCCGTTCTGCTGATGCTGCATGTGTTCATTCGCTCCAGTGAACTGCGTTTCGCCCGCTGGTCAGAGATTGATTTCACAAACCGAGTCTGGACGATACCCGCGACGCGAGAACCCATTATTGGCGTGCGTTATTCCGGCCGCGGGGCAAAAATGCGAATGCCGCATATCGTCCCCCTCTCAGAACAGTCCATCGCCATTCTGAAACAGATTAAGGATATCACCGGTAATAATGAACTGATCTTCCCCGGCGACCATAACCCGTATAAGCCAATGTCTGAAAACACGGTCAATAAGGCACTGCGGGTGATGGGTTACGACACGAAAAAGGATATCTGCGGTCACGGCTTCCGGGCAATGGCATGCAGTGCGCTGATGGAATCGGGTTTATGGGCAAAGGACGCAGTAGAACGCCAGATGAGTCATCAGGAGCGCAATACCGTGCGCATGGCTTATATTCATAAGGCAGAGCACCTAGAAGCCCGCAAAGCGATGATGCAGTGGTGGTCGGATTATCTGGAAGCATGCCGAGAATCTTATGCACCGCCTTATACAATTGGTAAAAATAAGTTTATCCCATAATATACTAACGAATCCCACACTCTGGCAAATTACCACCACCTCCACAGGAGGTGGTTCTATATAGACTTTTATCAACTTCATGACGAAAAACACCTATTTTATCCCAAAAGAAGACAATAGAGTCACAGAGGAATCAAAGAGCGACTCAATTGTCTTTGGACAGTCTGGTTGTGAGGTTAGAAAACAGTTACTCCTACACCATTAAATAGGGCGCAATGCTCGCTAATTTCTCCCGGGTTTCTGTCAGTTCGCGTTCCGGCGTAGATTGCGCGATGATTCCCGCCCCCGCCTGTATCCAGCAGCGCTGGCTATCCTGAAATACGGAACGCAGAACTAGCGCTGCATCAAAGCGCGTATCGTCCAGCAGCAGGATTGCGCCGGAATAAAGCTCTCGCGGCGTCTTCTCAATTTGCATAATCGCGTTCAGAGCAGCATTTTTAGGGATACCTGAGGCGGTAATCGACGGAAACAGCACGGTAAACGCATCCCAGGCATCCTTGTTTTCCGCAAGCTGACCGCTCACGCCAGACCCCAGATGCTGAACGCTGCCGCGCTGGCGAACCGACATTAAATCTTCAACCACCACGCTGCCCGGCTGGCAAACGGCCTCCAGTTCAGCAATAGCTTCTTTGACAGAAAGGATATGCTCAAGCACCTCTTTACTGTCGTGCAGCAGTTCTGCCTCTTTCGCCTTATTATGCTCCGGGTTTCCCATGCGATCGCGGGTGCCCGCAAGCGGTTCAGTGACCACTTTATTGCCCGTCACTGACATCACCAGTTCCGGGCTAAAGCCCAGCGCTTCGCGTCCTTCCTGACGGAACATAAACGAGCGCACAGGTGTGTTTGCCTGCCGCCCGTATAACAGCGTGGCGGGCATATCAATCCGCGATGGCAGGGGAATGGCGCGCGAGACAATCACTTTGACATACTCGCCACGGCGGATCTCCGCAACGGCGCGCGCAACCTGTTGTTTATATGCCTCACCATTGAGGGCGGTATCCACCGCCAGTGGTGCGTTCTGCGTCGTTGTACCGGCCTCTTTTACCCACTCGCACAAACGTCGGCACCCGTCGGCGGAGTCCGCATAAACGGTGACATTTCCCTTTTCAAAAATAAGTTCTTCACGGGGAACGGTTAACGTCAGCAGCGGCCACTCCCCGGCGTTAAAGGCAATCCCCCGCGCATGCGCCGCAAAGTTGAACCCAACCTGTCCATATACCCGACGTCCTTTCACCTGAGGATGCGCCATAAAACGACGCGCGCAGTCGGCAATGGAATCCACCGCCCATTTTTGCTCCCCGGCATCATCAATAAATGTCGCCTGCGTTCCGTCGGCATTAATGTGCAGCCGTGCCTGGCACCCTTTGCCTAAATACCAACAGGGTTGACGCTCATAGACATAACACTCTTCTTCTGCGAACTGGCGTAAAACGCCAGAAATCGTCGGTAGCCATTGTTCCTCTGGTAACGCCAGATGTAGAAATTCACTGATTTTCATCCCTTACCTCTCTGTGTTATTCCCGGATCAATCAATTGCGCTTGTCATCAGTTCTCTTGCCGAATGCAGCCGGATATAAGCAACCCACGCCGCCAGCAACGTGAATGCCCCGGCAAACAGGAAGCAGGCCGCATAGCCAAAATGTTGAGCAACAACGCCACCGATAACGCCTGCCAGAATGGCGATTGCCGCGTCAGTACATTGAAAGAGGGTGAAGTCGACACCGGCCTGCAAAGGCGATGAAAGCGACATCAGCGTGGCGTAAAGACAGACCAGCGCGCAGGCCAGCGAAATGGACTGGACAATGACCAGACACTGGAGAATCGGCAGCAGCAGATGACCCGGCGCCATCATGAGCGTCATCACCACCGCCAGCAGCGCGATCCCCTGGACGCCATAAGCCGTCAACAGCGCTCTGCCGGGTGAGGTGTATTTCATCAGCAATCCGCCGGCCAGCGTTCCTGCTATGCCCGCTGCAATATTGCCGCCGCTGAACAGCGCGCCCAATGCGGACATGCTCAACCCATGATCCAACAACAGCGGTGCCAGAAGAGGCAGCACAAACCGCATGCCTGAATTCAGCATCAATACCAGCAGTAAGCCCAGGCGCGCCTGCTTCCTCCTTAGCGCATAACCTAACGCCGGAACATGCGGGATAGTCGCTGTTCGCGTCGGCTCCGTAATGCGCCACAGCGGGAGTGACAGCGCCATAATCAGCACCGCCATCATCAGCATGGCGACAGGCCAGCCGGATGCCGCCGACAGCATCAGGAACACCCCGCCGCCGCACATCATTCCCAGATAGCTGCCGCCGACCTGCACGCTGTTTCCCCAGCCGTAACCCGTGCGGGTCAGTTGATCGACGCAAAAGCCGTCGCTGGCGATATCAATGGTGGAGGCGACCGTGCCTGCCACCATAAACAGAACAAATAACGCGACGATTTGCGTATCGGGGAATCCCCCTTCTCGCCCAAACCAGCCAATCGCTGCGGCAATAGTCAGGATCGCCGCTAGCGCGACCTGACCACGCAGGATTAACATGCGGGAACGGCGTTCCTGGCTACCGGGCGGAAGCCGCCAGCGCTCGATCCATGGCGCCCAAATAAACTTCAGCGCCCAGGGCAGCATAAACAGGGTTGTCGCACCGGCAAGCGCCAGCGAACCGCCAGCAGCGCGCACCAGCGCGGGTAAGGACTGCATAGACAGCGCCGATACCAGACTCTGCGTCACATAGACGCCGGCAATAGCAAAAATCACCCGCCCGGTCGTCAACGTCAGCGGTTTCACATTCGACTGAACATCACTCATGCACCCACTCTCCAGACGCGGAAACCCCGTCGTCGCGCCACACGCGCGCGGCCATTTGCGCCTGCCACAGCGCCTGATAACGTCCATGATGTGAGAGCAATTGCGCATGAGTACCCTGCTCAACCACCTGTCCCTCTTCCATCACCAGAATGTTTCCGGCCCCGGCGATGGTGGATAAACGGTGAGCGATGATAATCACCGTCCGGTTGTGAACCAGGTTATCGATCGCTTTTTGCACCGCCAGCTCGCTTTCAATATCCAGCGCGGCAGTCGGTTCATCGAGAATGACGACCGGCGCGTTTTTCAATAACGCTCTGGCAATGGAAATCCGCTGGCGCTCGCCGCCCGATAGCTGGCCGCCCATCTCTCCCATTGGCGTCAGCCAGCCTTGCGGAAGACGGGAAATAAACTCAAGGCACTGCGCCGCGCGGGCGGCCTCTTCTACCTCCTGCCGCGTCGCCTGTGGGCGCGCGATACGGATATTCGCCAGCAGCGTGTCATCAAACAGCCAGACATCCTGGAAAACAACAGAAATCAGGCTATTGAGCTGTTCCGGCGTCAGGCGGCGAATATCGACGCCGCCAATAGAAATCTGCCCTTGCTGCGGATCGGCATAGCGCATTAACAGTTTGGTGACCGTAGTTTTGCCTGCGCCGGAGGCACCCACCAGCGCGCTCATACTGGCTGCCGGGAACGTCAAAGAAACATGATTAAGCGCGTGGCCGTCGCCTTCTTCGTAGCGATAGCTGACGTTGTCAAAGCGGATATCGTAACGTTCCGGCATCTCGCTTTGCTCTGCGACGGGAAGCGGTGCTATCGCCATAAACCGCTCAATCCGTTGCAGGGCGCTGGCGATCAGTTCCACAACCGAGGTGTAGCTGATAAACATCGCCATCGGTTCTGCGAAGCGCATAATCATCGCGACGGCGGCAATCAAAAAGGCGAGGTTCAGAGTGCCCGTCACTACCCAGACGATCCCGGATAACACCACCACCTGTAGGCCCAACTCCACGACGCTGGCGATCAGCATCGTCGCGCCAGCGCCCTGACGGTGAGTGCGGGTCTGTAAGTTTTCCAGCGCATTGAAATGCGCCAGCAGCGCCCGGCTTTTATCGGCATCGCTGCCGCAGGTGCGCAATACCATCATCCCCTGAGCAAATTCAACGATATCGCCGCTCAGACGCTGGTGCGCTTCCCCCAGCGTCTGCATTTGTCGCCGCATCGCCGGGCGGCGCCAGTAATAAAACGGCACCAGCAGAGGGAAGATCAGCAACATCACCAGCCCCAGCCGCCAGTCTATCCACAATGTCGCCAGCGACGCCGTCAGCGGCGTGACAATGGTGAGCAGCAAAATATTGGCTATCGCAATAACATAATTGAGGTTTTCATCCACGTTGCCCAGCAGCAAGGCGTTCATTTCACCCGCCCTGCCGCGCTGGAGCTTCTCCAGCGGCACGCGGCGTAACTGCTCGCCAAGTCGCAGGCGCAACTCATGGGTGGCCTGCGCCAGATGACCACGGTATTCAAAGCCCAGGCCATACCAGCGTAGCACCAGCGTCACAATTGCGGCGACGCTGAAGGCCATAGCCCAGTTAAGAAGTTGCGGCGCGTCTCCCCGTAACAGCGCATCAATGATCGGATAAAGACAGGCAAAGGCGATCCCCTGCATGAATGCCGCCAGCAACAGCGCCAGCATACTGCGTCGCAGCATCCTGGCCTGACTGCCAACGCTGGAGATAAGCTGGCGCCAGATGACGCGCCAGGCTAGGTTATCCGCAGGATTATTGTCTTTCATTTTCCACCACCTCTTCCTGTGTTCCACCCGGCACCCAATGCTGCGCCTGCTGATAGTGTTGCCAGAGCCGTTGATACAGGCCGCCCTGCGCCAACAGTTGCGTATGGTTCCCCATTTCCCTGAGCTGTCCGTCGGAAAACAGCAATATCACATCGGCCTGAGTCACCATTGAGAGACGATGCGCGACCATGATGACCGTCCGGCCACGCATGGCCGCCGCGAGCGCCTTGATAAGCGCCGCTTCGTTTTCCGGGTCAGCAAACGCCGTCGCCTCATCGAGCACCAGGATGGGGCGATCCTGCAAAAGCGCCCGGGCGATAGTAATGCGCTGCCGCTGGCCGCCGGAGAGAAATACCCCACGTTCCCCGACTCGTGTGTTGTAACCTTCTGGCAGAGCGCTAATAAAATCATGGGCCTGCGCCACTCTGGCCGCCGCTATTACCGCCTCCAGCGGCGTATCCGGCGCGCCCAGACGAATGTTATTGGCTATCGTGTCGGCAAAAAGGAAGTTGTCCTGAAACACAAACGAGAGTTGCTTCATCAGGGTGTCCGTCTGCATATCACGCAGATCCACGCCGCCAATACGGATATGGCCTTTGTCCGGGTCGGCGTAACGCAGCAGCAAGCGCGCCACGGTGCTTTTTCCGGCGCCGCTTGGCCCGACCAGCGCCACAATTTGCCCGGCAGGCACATGAAAGCTCACCTCCTGCAACGCGGCGCCAGTACGCGCTTGCGGATAATGAAAGCTCACCTGCTCAAAGGTAATGCTCGCCTCTTGCGGCTGCTGGTCAGACTGCGGCAGCGATAACTCCGGCATCGCGAGAACCTGATAAATACGCTGAATGCTTAAACGCGTTTGCGCGACCAGGTTATTGAGCATCATCATTGGCATTACGGCTTCGGCCATTCCGCTGCCCAGCAGTAAAACGGCCACCCACGCGATAAAATCGAAACTGCCATAGTGCAACAGGCCGTATCCCGACCAGATCAGGACAAACAGGGTCGGGAGAGGATTCAGAATCGAGAAGGAAAAACGCGCTGAAAAACCGGCTTTGCGATACCAGGTTTTGAGCACATCGACCCACTCTTCAAGGGCGCGTTGATAGCGCAGAAAACTGGTGCTGCCGCTATCAAACGTTCTCACCACGGGCATGGCCTGCACGAACTCAATAACCGCCGCGCTAACCTGCTCGCGCGCCTTATGATAACGCTGAGCCATATCTTCCGAACGCTGGCGGGCGAGCACGAGAACAACCGATCCAAACGCCAGTACCCCCAGCGTCGCGATTGCCAGCCGCCAGTCCAGCCAGAACAAGATAACGATTGTCGCCAGCGGCATGATGATCGCGCGGGCATAGAGCGGCGTGCTGTCGGCCACAAAAATATGTAACGACTTCACGTCATCCAGCATCACTTTCGCCACTGACCCGCTGCCCATTTGCTGTAACACGCCAGGCGGAAGCTGCAATGCTTTACGGGCTAACCTGCTGCGCAGAATGTTCTCCAGATGAAAAGCCGCGTAATGAGAGGTGTTGAACGCCTGTAAGCGCAGAACAAAAGTTAAGACCACGCAGCCGATCACGCCGCCCAGCGGCCAGGCCGGAATAGCGTCAGGCGTCGCGCGAATGTCACGCAGGCTCCACGCCAGAAAAAGGAGCGCCCCCAGGCTGGTTAATGCCGCCAGCCCCGCCAGCGCCATAGCTAAAATAACCTTCCTGCGAACCGGTGTAATCACCTGCCAGAGAGGAAATCGGGACAGCGATTCAGTATTGGATGATTGAGATGACATGGGAGTAACTGAATTTCCTGATGAATTTTTACGGACGCCAAAAACGACAATTCAGGGTGGCGTTCTGAGAATTAATGTGAATAATAACCATTATCAATAACTCATCTACCCCATTCGGTTCTATTTATACCCGCATTGGTCTAAGCCACAGGGAGATAACCAGGTCATGACGGAGTCACCGCAAACGCAATCTGAAATCTCTATTCACCAGTTGGTGGTCGGGAAACCTGCAAACGATGGCAATATTCCTGCTCAGTGTGAACTGCTGCGCTGTTCGTTGCAGGAAGGTATGGATATTTTGCTCTGGAGGGGCCATTTTGCGCAGCCTGAGACGTTGCAGCTACACGACGATCTGGGCAGGATTAACTTCTCGTGCATCCTGGAAGGCACATCGCGCTTTGCGATTCAGGGACTCCGGCGCCACACCGACTGGGAGCTTGCGCGCAATCGCCATTACATTACCCATACGCCAGACTGTCGCGGCAGCGCCTCCTATTGTGGCCGATTCGAGAGCATTACCCTCTCCTTCAGCCCTGAAACCCTCGCGCTGTGGGTGCCGGATATTAGCGCGGTCATTAAGAATAAGATCGACTCCCACTGCTGTTGCCAGCAGCAGCGTTGTAATGCTGAAACCCACTTAACGGCTCAGGCCTTGCGTCACGCGCTGATGCGCATGCACGGCGGCTTCAGTCATGAACAAAAGCCGTCGACGCTATGGTTGCAGGGGCAAAGTCTGGTCATGCTCAGTCTGGTGCTGGATGAACATCGCGAAGACGCCAGTTGCCTCTCCTGCCACTTCAACCCGATGGAACGCCAGAAACTGCTGCGGGCGAAGGATCTGCTGCTGGCTGATCTGACGCAAGCGCCGGGCGTCGCGGAGCTGGCCAGAGAGTCCGGTCTGAGCGTTCTCAAAATTAAGCGAGGCTTCCGCGTTCTGTTCAACAACAGCGTCTATGGCCTGTTTCAGGCTGAACGAATGCAGGAAGCCAGAAGACGCCTGGCCAACGGCAATACCTCCGTCATGACGGTGGCGGCCGATCTGGGCTATGCCAACGCCAGCCATTTCTCTGCCGCCTTCCAGAAACAGTTTGGCGTAACCCCTTCGACCTTTAAACGCGTGATGTAACCGGGGTCGCGCCCCCCTAAACTCCTCCCTGACAGAGGCCCGGATACCCCATCCGGGCCTCTGTTCTTTCCGCCTGTTACCAACCCGAAACGGGCATAAATAAACCCGTTTCGGGTAGCATCCAATTGTTAATAATTATTATTCTCATATGAGCAATGCTTTTCGGTAAGACGTGCCATCAGGAGGAAGAATGATTTCTGGCGCACCATCTCAGGATTCGCTGTTACCGGACAACCGCCACGCGGCTGATTACCAACAATTACGCGAGCGGCTCATACAGGAACTGAATTTAACGCCGCAGCAGTTACATGAAGAGAGCAACCTGATCCAGGCCGGCCTGGATTCCATAAGATTGATGAGATGGTTACACTGGTTTCGTAAAAATGGCTACCGCCTTACCCTTCGCGAGCTGTATGCCGCCCCCACGCTGGCGGCATGGAACCAGTTAATGCTCAGCCGGTCGCCTGAGAACGCGGAAGAAGAAACGCCGCCCGACGAATCATCCTGGCCGAACATGACCGAAAGTACCCCCTTCCCATTGACGCCAGTACAGCACGCCTACCTGACGGGCCGCATGCCGGGGCAGACGCTTGGCGGCGTGGGTTGCCACCTGTATCAGGAGTTTGAAGGCCATTGTCTGACGGCGTCGCAGTTGGAGCAGGCCATCACGACCTTGCTGCAACGCCACCCAATGCTGCATATCGCCTTTCGCCCCGACGGGCAGCAGGTCTGGCTACCGCAACCTTACTGGAACGGCGTCACCGTTCATGATTTACGCCATAACGACGCTGAAAGCCGCCAGGCCTATCTGGACGCACTGCGCCAGCGCCTGAGCCACCGTCTTTTACGCGTGGAAATCGGCGAAACGTTTGATTTTCAGCTGACGCTCTTGCCGGACAATCGCCACCGCCTCCATGTCAATATTGACCTGCTGATTATGGATGCCTCCAGCTTTACGCTTTTCTTCGATGAGCTTAACGCCCTGCTGGCCGGAGAATCGCTGCCGGCTATCGACACCCGCTATGATTTCCGCTCGTATTTGCTGCACCAGCAGAAGATCAATCAAACACTGAGAGACGACGCGCGCGCTTACTGGCTGGCGAAAGCATCGACGCTTCCCCCCGCGCCCGTCTTGCCGCTGGCCTGCGAACCCGCCACGCTACGTGAAGTCCGTAATACCCGACGCCGCATGATTGTCCCGGCAACACGCTGGCACGCCTTTAGCAACCGGGCCGGCGAGTATGGCGTGACGCCGACAATGGCGCTGGCGACCTGTTTTTCTGCCGTGCTGGCTCGCTGGGGCGGCCTGACGCGTCTGCTGCTTAACATCACCTTATTCGACCGCCAGCCGCTGCACCCGGCGGTTGGCGCGATGCTTGCCGACTTCACCAATATTCTTCTGCTGGATACCGCCTGCGATGGCGATACCGTCAGCAACCTGGCGCGTAAAAACCAGCTCACGTTTACGGAGGACTGGGAGCATCGCCACTGGTCCGGCGTCGAATTACTCCGTGAACTCAAACGCCAGCAGCGCTACCCCCACGGCGCCCCGGTGGTATTTACCAGCAATCTGGGGCGTTCCCTCTACAGCAGCCGCGCAGAATCGCCGTTGGGCGAGCCGGAATGGGGCATCTCGCAAACGCCGCAGGTCTGGATAGATCATCTGGCGTTCGAGCATCACGGCGAGGTCTGGCTACAATGGGACAGCAACGACGCGCTGTTCCCTCCGGCGTTAGTCGAAACATTGTTCGACGCCTACTGCCAGTTGATTAACCAACTCTGCGATGACGAAAGCGCCTGGCAAAAGCCGTTCGCAGATATGATGCCCGCCAGCCAGCGCGCGATACGCGAACGGGTCAACGCCACCGGCGCCCCCATTCCCGAAGGCTTGCTGCATGAAGGCATTTTCCATATCGCTCTGCAACAGCCGCAGGCGCTGGCGGTAACGGACATGCGTTATCAGTGGAATTATCATGAGCTGACAGACTATGCCCGCCGTTGCGCGGGCAGGTTAATCGAGTGCGGGGTTCAGCCCGGCGATAATGTGGCTATCACGATGTCGAAAGGCGCAGGACAACTTGTTGCGGTTCTGGCCGTCCTGCTGGCCGGGGCGGTTTACGTTCCGGTTTCGCTGGATCAGCCTGCCGCACGGCGCGAGAAAATCTACGCTGACGCCAGCGTCCGGCTGGTGCTCATTTGTCAGCACGACGCCAGCGCCGGGTCAGACGATATTCCCGTCCTTGCCTGGCAGCAGGCCATTGAGGCGGAGCCGATCGCCAACCCGGTAGTACGCGCCCCCACGCAACCGGCCTACATTATCTACACCTCCGGCTCTACCGGTACGCCGAAAGGGGTAGTCATTTCTCACCGGGGAGCGCTTAACACCTGTTGCGATATCAATACCCGCTATCAGGTTGGCCCGCATGACAGGGTGCTGGCCCTCTCCGCCCTACATTTTGATTTATCGGTTTACGACATTTTTGGCGTACTGCGCGCGGGCGGCGCGCTGGTGATGGTGATGGAAAATCAACGGCGCGATCCTCACGCATGGTGTGAGCTGATCCAGCGCCATCAGGTCACGCTCTGGAACAGCGTCCCGGCGCTGTTCGATATGCTGCTGACCTGGTGTGAAGGTTTCGCCGACGCCACGCCGGAAAACCTGCGCGCAGTGATGCTTTCCGGCGACTGGATCGGGCTTGACCTCCCCGCCCGTTATCGGACCTTCCGGCCACAAGGACAATTTATCGCGATGGGCGGCGCCACCGAGGCGTCTATCTGGTCTAACACCTGCGAAATTCACGACGTCCCCGCCCACTGGCGCTCCATCCCTTACGGTTTTCCGCTAACCAACCAACGCTACCGGGTGGTGGATGAACAGGGCCGGGACTGCCCTGACTGGGTGCCGGGTGAATTATGGATTGGCGGCATTGGGGTCGCGGAAGGCTATTTCAACGATCCCCTGCGTAGCGAGCAGCAATTTTTGACGCTCCCGGACGAGCGCTGGTATCGCACCGGCGATCTCGGCTGCTACTGGCCAGATGGCACAATCGAGTTCCTCGGTCGTCGCGACAAGCAGGTCAAAGTCGGAGGATATCGCATCGAGCTGGGCGAAATCGAAAGCGCGCTAAGCCAGCTGGCGGGGGTGAAACAAGCAACCGTTCTGGCGATCGGCGAAAAAGAAAAAACGCTGGCGGCATACGTTGTTCCTCAGGGCGAGGCTTTTTGCGTTACCGATCATCGGAACCCGGCACTGCCGCAGGCGTGGCACACGCTTGCGGGAACGTTGCCCTGTTGCGCCATCTCGCCAGAGATCTCCGCAGAACAGGTAGCCGATTTCCTTCAGCATCGCCTGCTAAAACTGAAGCCGGGTCACACCGCTGGCGCCGATCCTCTCCCCCTGATGAACTCACTCGCTATCCAGCCGCGCTGGCAGGCCGTGGTGGAACTCTGGTTAGCATTTCTGGTGACACAACGGCGACTGAAGCCCGCTGCTGAAGGTTATCAGGTCTGCGCTGGTGAAGAACACGAGGATGAGCACCCGCACTTCAGCGGACATGATTTAACGTTATCGCAAATTCTTCGCGGTGCCCGTAACGAACTGTCGTTACTGAACGACGCGCAGTGGTCGCCGGAAAGCCTGGCCTTTAACCATCCGGCCAGCGCCCCGTATATTCAGGAACTGGCGACAATTTGCCAACAGCTTGCACAGCGCTTACAGCGCCCGGTACGCCTGCTTGAGGTGGGAACCCGCACTGGCCGCGCCGCAGAATCGCTGTTAGCACAGCTCAACGCCGGACAGATTGAGTATGTCGGGCTTGAGCAGAGCCAGGAGATGCTGCTGAGCGCCCGGCAGAGGCTCGCCCCCTGGCCTGGCGCCCGTCTGTCCCTCTGGAATGCAGACACGCTGGCGGCGCACGCTCACTCGGCGGACATTCTCTGGCTTAATAACGCCCTGCATCGTCTGCTGCCGGAAGATCCCGGGCTCCTTGCGACATTACAACAGCTTGCCGTTCCCGGCGCGCTGCTCTACGTGATGGAGTTTCGCCAGTTAACGCCGTCCGCCCTGCTCAGCACGCTCCTGTTAACCAATGGGCAGCCGGAGGCCTTGCTGCATAACAGCGCCGACTGGGCGGCATTATTTAGCGCGGCCGCCTTCAACTGTCAGCATGGCGATGAGGTCGCGGGGTTACAACGCTTCCTCGTACAATGTCCTGACAGGCAGGTGCGCCGCGATCCCCGTCAACTTCAGGCCGCCCTCGCCGGACGTCTGCCGGGGTGGATGGTGCCGCAACGGATCGTCTTCCTCGACGCCTTACCGCTGACGGCTAACGGGAAAATTGACTACCAGGCGCTGAAGCGTCGTCATACCCCTGAAGCGGAAAACCCGGCCGAAGCGGATTTACCCCAGGGCGACATTGAAAAACAGGTTGCCGCCCTCTGGCAGCAACTCTTATCAACTGGCAATGTCACCAGAGAAACCGACTTCTTCCAGCAAGGCGGCGATAGCCTGCTGGCGACCCGTCTGACCGGGCAACTTCATCAGGCAGGTTATGAAGCGCAATTAAGCGACCTGTTTAATCATCCCCGGCTGGCGGATTTTGCCGCCACGCTGCGGAAAACCGACGTCCCGGTCGAACAACCATTCGTCCACTCCCCTGAAGATCGCTACCAGCCCTTTGCGCTTACCGACGTGCAGCAGGCTTACCTTGTGGGGCGTCAGCCGGGCTTTGCCCTGGGCGGCGTCGGCTCACATTTCTTTGTTGAATTTGAAATTGCCGATCTGGACCTCACCCGGCTGGAGACGGTCTGGAACCGATTAATCGCCCGCCACGATATGCTGCGCGCCATCGTGCGTGATGGACAGCAACAGGTGCTCGAACAGACGCCCCCCTGGGTGATACCCACACACACCCTCCATACGCCTGAAGAGGCGTTGCGGGTGCGCGAAAAACTGGCGCATCAGGTACTCAACCCCGAAGTGTGGCCGGTATTCGATCTCCAGGTCGGATACGTGGACGGGATGCCTGCCCGCCTGTGGCTGTGTCTGGATAACCTGTTGCTTGACGGTCTGAGCATGCAGATCCTGCTGGCGGAGCTGGAGCACGGCTACCGCTACCCGCAACAGCTGCTTCCGCCGCTGCCCGTCACCTTCAGGGATTATCTGCAACAACCCTCGCTACAGTCGCCCAATCCAGATTCTCTGGCATGGTGGCAGGCGCAGCTTGATGATATTCCTCCGGCGCCTGCGTTGCCGCTGCGCTGCTTGCCTCAGGAGGTTGAAACACCGCGCTTCGCCCGCCTGAACGGCGCGCTGGACAGCACGCGCTGGCATCGGCTGAAAAAACGGGCGGCTGACGCCCATCTCACCCCGTCGGCCGTACTGTTGTCGGTGTGGTCAACGGTTCTCTCTGCATGGAGTGCACAGCCTGAGTTCACGCTTAACCTTACGCTTTTCGACAGGCGACCGCTGCACCCGCAAATCAACCAGATTCTGGGCGATTTCACCTCGCTGATGCTGCTGAGCTGGCATCCCGGCGAAAGCTGGCTGCACAGCGCGCAGTCACTACAGCAGCGGCTGAGCCAGAACCTCAACCACCGCGATGTGTCAGCCATCCGCGTGATGCGTCAACTGGCGCAACGGCAAAACGTGCCTGCCGTTCCGATGCCCGTCGTCTTTACCAGCGCGCTGGGCTTTGAGCAGGATAACTTCCTCGCCCGGCGTAATCTGCTCAAACCGGTCTGGGGCATCTCCCAGACGCCGCAGGTCTGGCTCGATCACCAGATTTATGAATCCGAAGGCGAACTGCGCTTTAACTGGGATTTTGTCGCCGCGCTGTTTCCTGCCGGGCAGGTGGAGCGCCAGTTTGAACAGTATTGCGCATTGCTAAACCGAATGGCCGAGGATGAAAGCGGCTGGCAACTGCCGCTCGCCGCGCTGGTGCCTCCCGTTAAACACGCAGGGCAATGCGCAGAGCGCTCACCGCGCGTATGCCCTGAGCACTCTCAGCCACACATTGCGGCGGACGAGAGCACCGTCAGCCTGATTTGCGACGCCTTCCGCGAGGTGGTTGGCGAGTCTGTCACGCCCGCAGAAAACTTCTTTGAGGCGGGCGCAACGTCGCTGAATCTGGTGCAACTGCACGTTTTGTTACAACGTCACGAATTTTCCACCCTGACGTTGCTTGACCTCTTCACCCACCCTTCTCCTGCTGCCCTGGCCGATTATCTGGCCGGCGTCGCCACGGTGGAGAAAACAAAACGACCTCGCCCTGTTCGCCGTCGTCAGCGGCGGATATAGCGCGAAGCAAACTGATTTTCCCCGGAACGCCATCGCGAACGCATGGCGTTCCATTGACTTTGTGAATCTTAGGAAACGGGACCGATTATGGATAACTTGCGCTTCTCTTCTGCGCCGACAGCAGATTCCATTGATGCATCGATCGCTCAACACTACCCGGACTGCGAACCTGTCGCGGTTATCGGCTACGCCTGCCATTTTCCTGAATCGCCGGATGGCGAAACGTTCTGGCAAAATCTGCTGGAAGGTCGTGAATGCAGCCGACGCTTTACGCGCGAAGAGCTTCTGGCCGTCGGTCTGGATGCCGCCATCATTGACGATCCTCATTATGTCAATATCGGTACGGTGTTAGACAACGCCGACTGCTTCGACGCCACCCTGTTTGGCTATTCGCGACAGGAAGCGGAGTCGATGGACCCGCAGCAGCGCCTATTTTTGCAGGCGGTCTGGCATGCGCTGGAACATGCCGGTTATGCCCCCGGCGCCGTCCCCCATAAGACCGGCGTTTTCGCCTCTTCCCGGATGAGTACCTACCCCGGTCGCGAAGCATTGAACGTGACAGAAGTCGCGCAGGTAAAAGGTCTGCAATCTCTGATGGGCAATGATAAAGACTATATTGCCACCCGCGCCGCGTACAAACTCAACCTGCACGGCCCGGCGTTATCGGTACAGACCGCCTGCTCCAGCTCGCTGGTTGCCGTGCATCTGGCCTGTGAAAGCCTGCGCGCAGGCGAATCCGATATGGCGGTTGCCGGCGGCGTGGCGCTCTCTTTCCCCCAGCAGGCAGGCTACCGCTACCAGCCCGGAATGATTTTCTCTCCTGATGGTCACTGTCGTCCCTTTGACGCCTCGGCTGAGGGCACCTGGGCCGGTAACGGTCTCGGCTGCGTGGTGCTGCGTCGCCTGAGAGACGCGCTGCTGTCAGGCGATCCGATTATCTCGGTGATCCTCTCCAGCGCGGTCAACAACGACGGCAACAGAAAGGTCGGCTATACCGCCCCTTCCGTCGCAGGGCAACAGGCAGTCATCGAAGAGGCGTTAATGCTGGCGGCCATCGACGACAGGCAGGTAGGTTACATTGAAACCCACGGCACCGGCACACCGCTGGGCGACGCGATTGAAATTGAAGCGTTACGCAACGTCTATGCGCCTCGCCCGCAGGATCAGCGCTGTGCGCTCGGTTCCGTGAAAAGTAACATGGGCCATCTGGATACCGCGGCGGGCATTGCCGGACTGCTGAAAACCGTTCTGGCAGTCAGTCGCGGGCAAATTCCTCCCTTACTGAATTTTCACACCCCCAACCCGGCGCTGAAACTTGAAGAGAGCCCCTTTACCATACCGGTGTCGGCACAGGCATGGCAGGACGAAATGCGCTATGCGGGCGTCTCCTCCTTTGGTATTGGCGGCACCAACTGCCATATGATCGTCGCCTCGCTGCCCGACGCGCTCAACGCGCGCCTCCCCGATACGGATAGCGGCAGAAAAAGTACCGCGCTGCTGCTCAGCGCCGCCAGCGACAGCGCGTTGCGGCGGCTGGCGACGGATTATGCCGGGGCGCTGAGAGAGAATGCGGATGCCAGCTCTCTGGCCTTCACAGCCCTGCACGCGCGCCGTCTCGATCTCCCCTTCCGCCTGGCGGCGCCATTAAACCGTGAAACCGCCGAGGCGCTCAGCGCCTGGGCCGGTGAGAAATCGGGGGCGCTGGTTTACAGCGGCCACGGCGCCAGCGGCAAGCAGGTGTGGCTGTTTACCGGCCAGGGCTCGCACTGGCGCACTATGGGTCAAACGATGTACCAGCACTCAACGGCGTTTGCCGACACGCTGGATCGCTGTTTTTCCGCCTGTAGCGAAATGCTCACGCCGTCACTGCGCGAAGCGATGTTTAACCCCGATTCGGCGCAGCTGGACAATATGGCCTGGGCGCAGCCGGCGATTGTCGCGTTTGAAATCGCGATGGCGGCGCACTGGCGTGCTGAAGGACTGAAGCCAGACTTCGCCATTGGGCATTCCGTCGGTGAATTTGCCGCTGCCGTTGTCTGCGGACACTATGCGATTGAACAGGTCATGCCACTGGTTTGTCGGCGCGGCGCGCTAATGCAGCAGTGCGCAAGCGGCGCGATGGTGGCGGTATTTGCAGACGAAGACACGCTGATGCCGCTGGCTCGCCAGTTTGAGCTGGATCTCGCCGCCAACAACGGTACGCAACATACGGTATTTTCCGGGCCGGAAGCCCGTCTCGCGGTATTTTGCGCCACGCTCTCGCAGCATGACATTAACTATCGTCGCCTGAGCGTAACCGGTGCGGCGCACTCCGCTTTACTGGAGCCGATACTCGATCGGTTCCAGGACGCCTGCGCGGGACTGCACGCGGAGCCGGGGCAAATACCGATTATTTCCACGCTCACCGCCGACGTCATTGATGAGTCAACGCTCAACCAGGCGGATTACTGGCGCCGACACATGCGCCAGCCGGTGCGTTTTATCCAGAGTATTCAGGTGGCGCATCAGCTCGGCGCCCGCGTTTTTCTGGAGATGGGGCCCGATGCCCAGTTGGTTGCTTGCGGGCAGCGCGAATACCGCGATAACGCATACTGGATAGCCAGCGCCCGGCGTAACAAAGAGGCGAGCGATGTCCTCAATCAGGCCCTGCTCCAGCTTTACGCTGCCGGCGTCGCCCTACCGTGGGCCGACCTGCTGGCGGGCGATGGACAACGTATCGCTGCGCCATGTTATCCGTTTGATACTGAGCGTTACTGGAAAGAGCGCGTCTCCCCGGCCTGCGAGCCTGCCGACGCAGCGCTGTCTGCCGGGCTGGAGGTGGCGAGTCGCGCCGCGACAGCGCTCGATCTCCCTCGCCTGGAAGCGCTTAAACAGTGCGCCACGCGACTGCACGCCATCTACGTCGATCAACTGGTACAACGCTGTACCGGCGATGCCATTGAGAACGGCGTGGACGCCATGACCATCATGCGCCGTGGACGTCTGCTGCCCCGCTACCAGCAGCTACTCCAGCGCCTGCTGAATAACTGCGTGGTCGACGGCGATTACCGCTGCACCGACGGGCGATACGTCCGCGCCCGCCCCATTGAACATCAACAGCGGGAATCACTGCTGACGGAACTTGCCGGTTATTGTGAAGGTTTTCAGGCTATTCCCGACACCATCGCCCGTGCCGGCGATCGGTTATATGAAATGATGAGCGGCGCGGAAGAACCGGTGGCGATTATCTTCCCGCAAAGCGCCTCCGACGGCGTGGAAGTGCTGTATCAGGAATTCAGCTTTGGCCGCTATTTCAACCAAATCGCCGCCGGGGTATTACGCGGCATTGTCCAGACGCGTCAGCCCCGCCAGCCGTTGCGTATTCTTGAAGTTGGCGGCGGAACCGGCGGCACCACCGCGTGGCTGCTGCCGGAACTCAACGGCGTTCCGGCACTGGAGTACCATTTCACCGATATCTCGGCGCTGTTCACCCGTCGCGCCCAGCAGAAATTCGCCGACTATGATTTTGTGAAGTATAGCGAGCTGGATCTCGAAAAAGAGGCGCAGTCTCAGGGGTTCCAGGCACAGTCTTACGATCTTATCGTGGCAGCGAACGTGATTCACGCCACCCGCCATATTGGCCGCACGCTCGATAATCTGCGCCCCCTGCTCAAGCCGGGCGGGCGCCTGCTGATGCGCGAAATCACCCAGCCAATGCGTCTGTTTGACTTCGTTTTCGGCCCGCTGGTTCTTCCGCTACAGGATCTCGACGCCCGCGAAGGTGAGTTATTCCTCACCACCGCTCAGTGGCAACAACAGTGCCGCCACGCCGGATTCAGCAAAGTGGCGTGGCTACCGCAGGATGGCAGCCCGACCGCCGGGATGAGCGAACATATCATTCTCGCCACGCTGCCCGGTCAGGCGGTTAGCGCCGTAACATTCACCGCGCCATCAGAACCCGTGTTGGGGCAGGCGCTGACGGATAACGGTGATTATCTCGCCGACTGGTCTGATTGCGCAGGTCAGCCCGAACGGTTTAACGCCCGCTGGCAGGAGGCCTGGCGTCTGCTTTCACAGCGTCATGGCGACGCTCTACCTGTGGAACCGCCCCCCGTCGCCGCCCCGGAGTGGCTGGGGAAGGTTCGCTTAAGCTGGCAAAACGAAGCCTTTTCCCGCGGTCAGATGCGCGTTGAAGCCCGTCATCCTGCTGGCGAGTGGCTGCCGCTATCGCCCGCCGCGCCTCTTCCTGCGCCGCAGACGCATTATCAATGGCGCTGGACGCCCCTCAACGTCGCCAGCATTGACCATCCGCTTACCTTTAGCTTCAGCGCCGGTACGCTTGCGCGCAGCGACGAGCTGGCGCAATACGGCATCATTCACGATCCGCACGCCTCTTCGCGACTGATGATTGTTGAGGAGAGCGAGGATACGCTGGCCTTAGCGGAGAAAGTGATAGCAGCGCTCACCGCCAGCGCAGCCGGATTGATTGTGGTTACTCGCCGCGCGTGGCGAGTCGAGGAAAATGAAGCACTCTCTGCATCCCATCACGCGCTATGGGCCTTGCTTCGCGTCGCGGCCAACGAACAGCCGGAACGGTTGCTTGCCGCCATCGATCTCGCCGAAAACACCCCGTGGGAAACGCTGCATCAAGGGTTGAGCGCAGTCTCACTATCACAGCGCTGGCTCGCCGCACGGGGTGACACCCTTTGGCTCCCTTCACTGGCGCCCAATACGGGATGCGCCGCTGAATTACCGGCAAACGTGTTTACCGGCGATAGCCGCTGGCATCTGGTGACCGGAGCGTTTGGCGGATTAGGCCGCCTTGCCGTGAACTGGCTCAGAGAAAAAGGGGCGCGACGCATCGCCCTGCTGGCGCCGCGCGTGGATGAGTCATGGCTACGCGACGTGGAGGGCGGGCAGACGCGCGTCTGCCGTTGTGATGTGGGCGATGCCGGGCAACTGGCCACGGTTCTTGACGATCTGGCGGCCAACGGCGGCATTGCCGGAGCGATTCATGCCGCTGGCGTATTGGCTGACGCGCCCTTGCAGGAGCTTGATGACCACCAGTTGGCTGCCGTTTTCGCGGTAAAAGCGCAGGCGGCAAGCCAGCTGTTGCAAACCCTGCGCAACCACGACGGACGCTATCTTATTCTCTACTCTTCCGCTGCCGCCACCCTCGGCGCGCCGGGTCAGAGCGCCCATGCGCTGGCCTGCGGCTACCTGGACGGGCTGGCCCAGCAGTTTTCCACCCTTGATGCGCCGAAAACGCTCTCTGTCGCCTGGGGCGCATGGGGAGAAAGCGGTCGGGCGGCCACGCCGGAAATGCTGGCGACGCTCGCCAGCCGAGGTATGGGCGCGTTAAGCGATGCCGAAGGCTGCTGGCACCTGGAACAGGCGGTGATGCGCGGCGCCCCGTGGCGACTGGCGATGCGCGTTTTTACCGACAAAATGCCCCCGTTACAACAGGCTCTGTTTAACATCAGCGCCACAGAAAAAGCCGCAACGCCGGTCATTCCTCCTGCTGATGACAACGCCTTTAACGGCAGCCTGAGCGATGAAACAGCGGTGATGGCATGGCTGAAAAAGCGGATTGCGGTTCAGCTAAGGCTGAGCGATCCGGCGTCACTGCATCCAAACCAGGATCTGTTGCAACTCGGCATGGACTCGCTGCTCTTCCTTGAACTCAGTAGCGATATTCAGCACTACCTGGGCGTACGCATCAATGCGGAACGGGCGTGGCAGGATCTGTCTCCTCATGGACTCACGCAGCTTATCTGTTCTAAGCCAGAGGCGACGCCTGCCGCTTCGCAGCCGGAAGTGTTGCGGCACGACGCCGACGAGCGTTATGCGCCCTTCCCTTTGACGCCCATTCAGCACGCCTACTGGCTGGGGCGAACCCACCTCATTGGCTATGGCGGCGTCGCCTGTCACGTCCTGTTTGAGTGGGATAAACGCCACGATGAGTTCAATCTCGCCATACTGGAGAAAGCATGGAACCAGCTCATCGCACGCCACGATATGTTGCGTATGGTGGTTGATGCCGACGGGCAGCAGCGAATCCTGGCGACAACGCCGGAGTATCACATCCCGCGTGACGATCTGCGCGCGCTTTCCCCGGAAGAACAGCGCATCGCGCTGGAAAAACGGCGGCATGAACTGAGCTATCGCGTTTTGCCTGCCGACCAGTGGCCTCTTTTTGAGCTGGTGGTCAGCGAAATCGACGATTGCCATTACCGTCTGCATATGAACCTCGACCTTTTGCAGTTTGATGTGCAGAGTTTTAAAGTCATGATGGACGACCTGGCGCAGGTCTGGCGCGGTGAAACGCTGGCGCCGCTCGCTATTACCTTCCGTGATTATGTGATGGCTGAACAGGCGCGCCGACAGACATCGGCATGGCACGATGCCTGGGATTACTGGCAGGAAAAACTGCCGCAACTGCCCTTAGCGCCAGAGCTGCCGGTGGTTGAGACGCCCCCGGAAACGCCACACTTCACCACCTTCAAATCGACGATCGGCAAGACAGAATGGCAGGCCGTGAAACAGCGCTGGCAGCAGCAAGGCGTCACACCGTCTGCCGCGCTGCTCACGCTGTTTGCCGCCACCCTTGAGCGCTGGAGCCGTACCACAACATTTACGCTGAACCTGACGTTCTTCAATCGCCAGCCGATCCATCCGCAAATCAACCAGTTGATTGGTGATTTTACCTCCGTCACGCTGGTTGATTTTAACTTCTCAGCGCCGGTGACGTTGCAAGAGCAGATGCAACAGACCCAACAGCGCCTCTGGCAAAACATGGCGCACAGTGAAATGAACGGTGTTGAGGTGATCCGTGAGCTGGGCCGCCTGCGCGGATCACAACGTCAACCGCTGATGCCGGTAGTGTTTACCAGTATGCTGGGGATGACGCTGGAAGGCATGACTATCGATCAGGCGATGAGCCATCTGTTCGGCGAACCCTGCTATGTATTCACGCAAACGCCGCAGGTCTGGCTGGATCATCAGGTCATGGAGAGCGACGGCGAGTTGATGTTTAGCTGGTACTGCATGGACAACGTGCTGGAACCCGGCGCTGCCGAGGCGATGTTTAATGACTATTGCGCCATCCTGCAAGCCGTCATCGCCGCCCCTGAAAGCCTGAAGACTCTCGCCAGCGGCATCGCCGGGCACATTCCCCGCCGACGCTGGCCGCTGAACGCGCAGGCGGACTACGACCTGCGGGATATTGAGCAGGCGACGCTCGAATACCCCGGCATCCGGCAGGCCAGAGCGGAAATAACCGAACAGGGCGCGTTGACGCTGGATATCGTGATGGCCGACGATCCGTCGCCATCAGCGGCGATGCCTGATGAGCACGAACTTACCCAACTGGCGCTGCCGTTGCCTGAGCAGGCGCAGCTTGATGAGCTGGAGGCGACCTGGCGCTGGCTGGAGGCGCGTGCGCTACAGGGGATCGCGGCTACGCTAAATCGTCACGGCCTGTTTACCACGCCGGAGATCGCCCATCGCTTTAGCGCAATAGTACAGGCGCTGTCCGCGCAAGCGTCTCACCAGCGTCTGCTGCGCCAGTGGCTACAGTGTCTGACGGAAAGAGAGTGGTTAATCCGCGAAGGTGAAAGCTGGCGCTGCCGCATTCCGCTCAGCGAGATTCCTGAGCCTCAGGAAGCGTGCCCGCAAAGCCAATGGAGCCAGGCGCTGGCGCAGTATCTGGAAACCTGCATCGCCCGGCACGACGCCCTCTTCTCCGGGCAGTGTTCTCCGCTGGAATTGCTGTTCAACGAGCAGCATCGCGTTACCGACGCGCTGTATCGCGACAACCCCGCCAGCGCCTGTCTGAATCGCTATACCGCGCAGATTGCCGCCTTGTGCAGCGCAGAACGGATTCTGGAGGTTGGCGCCGGAACCGCAGCCACTACCGCGCCGGTGCTGAAGGCCACGCGGAACACGCGGCAGTCGTACCACTTCACGGACGTCTCCGCGCAGTTCCTCAATGACGCCAGAGCCCGTTTCCATGATGAATCGCAGGTGTCTTATGCCTTGTTCGACATCAACCAGCCGCTGGATTTCACCGCCCACCCGGAGGCGGGTTACGACCTGATCGTTGCCGTCAATGTGCTCCACGACGCCAGCCATGTCGTCCAGACGTTGCGCAGATTAAAACTGTTGCTGAAAGCCGGCGGACGTTTGATGATCGTTGAAGCGACGGAGCGAAACAGCGTATTCCAGCTGGCGAGCGTGGGCTTTATTGAGGGATTAAGCGGATACCGCGATTTCCGCCGCCGGGATGAGAAACCGATGCTCACCCGCTCCGCATGGCAGGAGGTTCTCGTTCAGGCCGGGTTTGCAAACGAGCTGGCGTGGCCCGCGCAGGAATCGTCGCCGCTGCGCCAGCATCTGCTGGTGGCGCGTTCGCCTGGCGTAAATCGCCCGGATAAAAAAGCCGTGAGCCGCTATTTACAGCAGCGCTTTGGCACCGGTCTGCCCATTTTACAGATCCGGCAAAGAGAAGCGTTATTTACGCCGCTGCATGCCCCGTCTGATGCGCCGACTGAGCCAGCCAAACCCACGCCAGTTGCCGGGGGGAATCCGGCGCTGGAAAAACAGGTGGCTGAACTCTGGCAATCGCTGCTGTCTCGCCCCGTGGCAAGGCATCACGACTTTTTCGAACTGGGCGGCGACAGCCTGATGGCGACAAGGATGGTCGCGCAGCTAAACCGGAGAGGGATTGCCAGGGCTAACCTTCAGGATCTGTTCAGCCATTCGACGCTGAGCGACTTCTGCGCCCATCTACAGGCGGCTACGTCAGGAGAGGACAACCCGATACCCCTTTGCCAGGGCGACGGTGAGGAAACCCTGTTTGTCTTCCACGCTTCAGACGGCGATATCAGCGCCTGGCTGCCGCTCGCTAGCGCGTTGAACAGGCGCGTTTTCGGCCTGCAAGCAAAATCGCCGCAGCGCTTTGCCACGCTCGACCAGATGATCGATGAGTATGTCGGGTGCATCCGTCGTCAGCAGCCTCACGGCCCTTATGTGCTGGCGGGTTGGTCGTATGGCGCGTTTCTTGCGGCGGGCGCCGCACAGCGCCTGTACTCCAAAGGCGAGCAGGTTCGGATGGTGTTAATCGATCCCGTGTGCCGACAGGATTTCTGTTGCGAAAACCGGGCGGCCCTGCTGCGCCTGTTAGCCGAAGGACAAACGCCTCTGGCACTGCCCGAACATTTCGACCAGCAGACGCCCGACAGCCAGCTTGCCGACTTTATCAGCCTCGCTAAAACGGCCGGTATGGTGCCGCAAAACCTGACGCTGCAAGCGGCAGAAACGTGGCTCGACAACATCGCGCATCTGCTGCGTTTACTGACTGAGCATACGCCGGGCGAAAGCGTTCCGGTCCCCTGTCTCATGGTGTATGCCGCCGGGAGACCCGCGCGCTGGACGCCAGCAGAAACCGAGTGGCAGGGCTGGATAAACAACGCCGACGACGCTGTGATTGAAGCCAGCCACTGGCAAATCATGATGGAAGCCCCCCACGTTCAGGCTTGTGCGCAACACATTACGCGCTGGCTTTGCGCAACCTCAACGCAACCGGAGAACACGTTATGATGCCGTCCGCCTCCCCAAAACAACGCGTACTGATTGTGGGCGCCAAATTTGGCGAAATGTACCTGAATGCCTTTATGCAGCCCCCGGAGGGGCTGGAACTGGTCGGCCTGCTGGCGCAGGGAAGCGCCCGTTCAAGAGAGCTGGCTCATGCGTTTGGCATTCCGCTGTATACCTCGCCGGAACAGATAACCAGGATGCCGGATATCGCCTGTATTGTCGTGCGTTCGACCGTCGCCGGAGGAACCGGTACGCAGCTTGCCAGACACTTTCTGACGCGCGGCGTACACGTCATTCAGGAGCATCCCCTCCACCCGGATGACATCAGTTCCTTACAAACGCTGGCGCAGGAACAGGGCTGCTGCTATTGGGTAAACACGTTTTATCCGCATACGCGCGCGGGACGCACATGGCTTCGCGATGCGCAGCAGCTGCGTCGCTGCCTGGCTAAGACGCCGCCGGTAGTCCACGCCACCACCAGCCGACAGTTGCTCTACTCCACTCTGGATTTGTTGTTGCTGGCTCTGGGCGTTGATGCCGCCGCCGTGGAGTGCGACGTGGTTGGCAGCTTTAGCGATTTTCACTGTCTGAGACTCTTCTGGCCGGAGGGAGAAGCCTGCCTGCTGCTTCAGCGCTATCTCGATCCTGACGATCCAGATATGCATAGCCTTATCATGCACCGCCTGCTGCTGGGCTGGCCGGAAGGTCATCTTTCGCTGGAGGCGAGCTACGGCCCCGTCATCTGGTCATCCAGCCTGTTTGTCGCAGACCATCAGGAGAACGCCCACAGCCTCTACCGCAGACCGGAGATCCTGCGCGATCTGCCGGGTCTGACGCGCAGCGCGGCGCCCCTGAGCTGGCGCGACTGCTGCGAAACCGTCGGGCCGGAGGGCGTCAGCTGGTTGCTACACCAGTTGCGCAGCCATCTGGCGGGCGAACATCCACCAGCGGCCTGCCAAAGCGTACATCAGATCGCGTTATCACGTTTATGGCAGCAGATTTTACGTAAGACCGGCAATGCGGAGATCAGACGCCTGACGCCGCCGCACCACGACCGGTTAGCCGGTTTCTACAACGATGATGATAAGGAGGCGCTGTGACGCAATCTGCAATGTGCATCCCGCTGTGGCCCGCCCGAAACGGTAATACTGCGCATCTAGTCATGTGCCCTTTCGCTGGCGGCAGCAGTAGCGCGTTTCGCCACTGGCAAGCTGAGCAACTGGCTGATTGCGCGCTTTCTCTGGTGACCTGGCCGGGGCGCGATCGCCTTCGCCATCTGGAACCGCTCAGAAGCATTACACAACTGGCGGCACTGCTGGCGAACGAGCTGGAAGCATCCGTATCGCCTGACACGCCGCTTTTACTCGCCGGGCACAGCATGGGGGCACAGGTGGCGTTTGAAACCTGCCGACTTCTGGAGCAACGGGGGCTTGCGCCACAAGGACTGATTATTTCCGGGTGCCATGCCCCGCATCTGCATTCTGAACGCCAGCTCAGCCATCGCGATGATGCCGACTTTATCGCTGAGCTGATAGACATTGGCGGATGTTCTCCTGAACTGCGGGAAAACCAGGAATTAATGTCGCTGTTTCTTCCTCTTCTGCGCGCTGATTTTTACGCCACCGAGAGCTATCACTACGACTCGCCCGACGTCTGTCCGCCGCTGCGCACGCCTGCGCTGTTATTGTGCGGCAGCCACGATCGCGAAGTCTCCTGGCAGCAGGTCGATGCCTGGCGTCAGTGGCTGAGCCCCGTTACAGGCCCGGTGGTGATTGACGGCGATCATTTCTATCCCATTCAACAAGCCCGGTCCTTTTTTACGCAGATTGTCCGCCATTTTCCCCACGCATTTTCTGCAATGACCGCGTTGCAAAAACAGCCCAGTACTTCAGAAAGGTGACGCATGAATTCTTCCTTTGAATCTCTGATTGAACAGTATCCCTTACCCATTGCCGAACAGTTGCGCCACTGGGCGGCCCGTTATGCCTCGCGAATTGCCGTCGTTGATGCAAAGGGGTCGTTAACCTACAGCGCGCTTGATGCACAAGTTGACGAACTTGCCGCAGGTCTGTCATCACTGGGTTTGCGTTCGGGGGAGCATGTAATTGTGCAGCTTCCCAACGACAACGCGTTTGTTACCCTGCTGTTCGCCTTGTTAAGACTGGGCGTTATCCCCGTGCTGGCGATGCCCTCGCAACGGGCGCTGGATATCGACGCGCTGATTGAGCTGGCGCAACCCGTCGCTTACGTTATTCACGGGGAAAACCACGCAGAGCTGGCCCGACAGATGGCGCACAAACACGCCTGCTTGCGTCATGTTCTGGTCGCTGGAGAGACCGTGAGCGACGATTTTACGCCGCTCTTCTCCCTTCACGGTGAGCGACAGGCATGGCCGCAGCCTGATGTTTCCGCCACCGCGTTGTTGTTGCTCTCAGGCGGCACAACCGGCACGCCCAAACTCATCCCGCGCCGACATGCCGACTATAGCTATAACTTCAGCGCTTCTGCTGAACTGTGCGGCATCAGCCAACAGAGCGTGTATCTCGCCGTCCTCCCGGTGGCGCATAACTTTCCGCTGGCCTGCCCCGGTATTCTGGGAACGCTTGCCTGCGGCGGAAAAGTGGTGCTGACCGACAGCGCCAGCTGTGATGAGGTGATGCCTTTAATCGCGCAGGAAAGAGTGACTCACGTCGCCCTGGTTCCGGCGCTGGCGCAATTATGGGTGCAGGCCAGGGAGTGGGAAGACAGCGACCTTTCGTCGCTGCGCGTCATTCAGGCAGGCGGCGCCCGGCTCGACCCGACGCTTGCTGAGCAGGTTATCGCCACCTTTGACTGTACCCTGCAACAGGTTTTCGGTATGGCGGAAGGCCTGCTCTGTTTTACCCGGCTGGACGATCCGCATGCCACCATTCTCCACAGCCAGGGGCGCCCGTTGTCCCCTCTGGATGAAATCCGCATCGTTGATCAAGACGAGAACGACGTCGCGCCGGGCGAAACCGGGCAATTGTTAACGCGCGGCCCTTATACCATTTCGGGCTATTACCGCGCCCCTGCCCACAACGCGCAGGCCTTTACCGCGCAAGGGTTTTACCGCACAGGCGACAATGTCAGGCTGGATGAGGTGGGGAACCTGCACGTTGAGGGACGCATAAAAGAGCAGATCAACCGCGCCGGAGAAAAAATAGCCGCGGCTGAAGTGGAATCGGCACTGCTGCGTTTAGCGGAAGTGCAAGATTGCGCGGTGGTCGCCGCGCCGGACACGCTGCTTGGCGAGCGGATTTGCGCGTTTATCATCGCGCAGCAGGTGCCAACTGACTATCAGCAGTTGCGTCAACAACTGACCCGTATGGGGCTCAGCGCGTGGAAAATTCCTGACCAAATCGAGTTTCTGGACCACTGGCCGCTCACCGCCGTCGGCAAGATAGACAAAAAACGCCTGACGGCTCTCGCCGTCGACCGTTATCGCCATTCTGCCCAATAAGCGCAAACCGACCCGAAACAGGTTGAAATAAACCCGTTTCGGGTAGCACCACTATTAGAAATAGTTATCATTTTCAATTCACCATTGTCGGTATTTTTGGCGTTTCGCCGTCTTACAGGGACTCACAACAATGAAAATGACACGGCTTTATCCTCTGGCCTTGGGGGGATTATTGCTCCCCGCCATTGCTAATGCCCAAACTTCACAGCAAGACGAAAGCACGCTGGTGGTTACCGCCAGTAAACAATCTTCCCGCTCGGCATCAGCCAACAACGTCTCGTCTACTGTTGTCAGCGCGCCGGAATTAAGCGACGCCGGCGTCACCGCCAGCGACAAACTCCCCAGAGTCTTGCCCGGGCTCAATATTGAAAATAGCGGCAACATGCTTTTTTCGACGATCTCGCTACGCGGCGTCTCTTCAGCGCAGGACTTCTATAACCCCGCCGTCACCCTGTATGTCGATGGCGTCCCTCAGCTTTCCACCAACACCATCCAGGCGCTTACCGATGTGCAAAGCGTGGAGTTGCTGCGAGGCCCACAGGGAACGTTATATGGCAAAAGCGCTCAGGGCGGGATCATCAACATCGTCACCCAGCAGCCGGACAGCACGCCGCGCGGCTATATTGAAGGCGGCGTCAGTAGCCGCGACAGTTATCGAAGTAAGTTCAACCTGAGCGGCCCCATTCAGGATGGCCTGCTGTACGGCAGCGTCACCCTGTTACGCCAGGTTGATGACGGCGACATGATTAACCCCGCGACGGGAAGCGATGACTTAGGCGGCACCCGCGCCAGCATAGGGAATGTGAAACTGCGTCTGGCGCCGGACGATCAGCCCTGGGAAATGGGCTTTGCCGCCTCACGCGAATGTACCCGCGCCACCCAGGACGCCTATGTGGGATGGAATGATATTAAGGGCAGTAAGCTGTCGATCAGCGATGGTTCACCAGACCCGTACATGCGGCGCTGCACTGACAGCCAGACCCTGAGTGGGAAATACACCACCGATGACTGGGTTTTCAACCTGATCAGCGCCTGGCAGCAGCAGCATTATTCGCGCACCTTCCCTTCCGGTTCGTTAATCGTCAATATGCCTCAGCGCTGGAATCAGGATGTGCAGGAGCTGCGCGCCGCAACCCTGGGCGATGCGCGTACCGTTGATATGGTGTTTGGGCTGTACCGGCAGAACACCCGCGAGAAGTTAAATTCAGCCTACGACATGCCGACAATGCCTTATTTAAGCAGTACCGGCTATACCACCGCTGAAACGCTGGCCGCATACAGTGACCTGACCTGGCATTTAACCGATCGTTTTGATATCGGCGGCGGCGTGCGCTTCTCGCATGATAAATCCAGTACACAATATCACGGCAGCATGCTCGGCAACCCGTTTGGCGACCAGGGTAAGAGCAATGACGATCAGGTGCTCGGGCAGCTATCCGCAGGCTATATGCTGACCGATGACTGGAGAGTGTATACCCGTGTAGCCCAGGGATATAAACCTTCCGGGTACAACATCGTGCCTACTGCGGGTCTTGATGCCAAACCGTTCGTCGCCGAGAAATCCATCAACTATGAACTTGGCACCCGCTACGAAACCGCTGACGTCACGCTGCAAGCCGCGACGTTTTATACCCACACCAAAGACATGCAGCTTTACTCTGGCCCGGTCGGGATGCAGACATTAAGCAATGCGGGTAAAGCCGACGCCACCGGCGTTGAGCTTGAAGCGAAGTGGCGGTTTGCGCCAGGCTGGTCATGGGATATCAATGGCAACGTGATCCGTTCCGAATTCACCAATGACAGTGAGTTGTATCACGGTAACCGGGTGCCGTTCGTACCACGTTATGGCGCGGGAAGCAGCGTGAACGGCGTGATTGATACGCGCTATGGCGCACTGATGCCCCGACTGGCGGTTAATCTGGTCGGGCCGCATTATTTCGATGGCGACAACCAGTTGCGGCAAGGCACCTATGCCACCCTGGACAGCAGCCTGGGCTGGCAGGCGACTGAACGGATGAACATTTCCGTCTATGTCGATAACCTGTTCGACCGTCGTTACCGTACCTATGGCTACATGAACGGCAGCAGCGCCGTCGCGCAGGTCAATATGGGTCGCACCGTCGGTATCAATACGCGAATTGATTTCTTCTGATTATTGTAAAAGGGATACCGAAAAGGTATCCCTTTTACACCACTAGTTAAAACCAGTAACTCAGCAGAGTCGCAAAAAATATTAATCCATAGTGATTATTTAAACAATGAAATTGCGATTAGGACAAATAGATTTAACTTTCTCGTTCCTTTCTCTCCTTATACTAAAGAAATAATCATATCAAAATAAAAATTCACAACAGTGCAACATTAAAAATACAACCAACAAACGATCCTATATACAAGGCACATCTCCAGAATATAAAAGCACAGACAAACAACCTAAAAAAAACAACCCGAATTAATAAAACCTTTACAATTACACACCCTCAACTCAAAACAATTTCGAAAACTCAAAGATTTCATCGGCAAAAACAGTCATTAACACATCTATTTTTTTGAAATTCTGTAGAGTAAAACTGATATAAAGCATTTATCATATTAACATATCAATAAGTGCAAACTTAAAAATCAAAAGTTAGGGTTCAGTAAAACCAATTCGCCACAAAAAAACCACCCCATACATATAAATTATTTTATAGGTAAAATAGATTATATATTCTCATAGCTACCACAAACTATACTAGCCTGAACTATATTTATTCTGCTGCAATCAATGCATACATAACACAAATATCACTCAGGTACACTACTCAAACCACGCTGGGATTTTTCCTCAAGTTATAATCATCACCCCGAAAATCATTCGGCATTTACTCATTAAATAGTCACCCCATAGGCCTGTACATGTTCACTCAGAAATATACATCCTTTTCTCTGTCATAAACCCTCTGATTAATCATAAATAAATACTTGTGACACCAATCTTTTTCCTTAACGGAACGAATTGTTGTGTAGAAGGAGATAATATTATGTCAAAAAAATATCAGCCATTGCTTATAACTCATTATATGTCAACATGGGTCACTATAACGGAAGCAGTTGAGATCACTACCAAAACCATAAAACAAAAAATTACTCCTAGCGATATTTATCGTCATGCCTTGAGTGGCAACATCCTACTATCGGTCTATTTCCAGTCTCCTGTGATACTTAAGAAGATACAAACTTTTAATGGAAAAATAAAATTCAGGCAGTTTGAGGGAGACCTACTTGATAAACTATGCATGCTTGACAGGGACGGTTTTATTTATGGTCAAAATTTAAGACTCTGTACAGAAGCCAGATATGTTTGTCCTGTGCAACAAATTATAGATACCCCCCTGATAGGCTATGAATATGTTTTGATTCAGCGCATACTGGCACGTGAACTTAAATTCCCCTCCCCAATTGTGGGGGCAAGAAAAACTAACCATGGTATTATAGTAAGATTTTCAGAGGAGCTTTTTCAAATTTTCGAAACGATGAGTTGGAAAGAACGCGTAGAAAAACAAATTTCCAGACTACCTAAAAACACAGCATTAGATGTCATAAAAAAACTAACAGAAGTGACGACCATAAAATATAATCACAATGGGTGTTTTCCTCTTTATACATTACCGCCTGATGCCTGTTTTGTTATTCGCCACACCGAAGTCGAAAGACTAATTAATTTATACAAAAAAAGGGAGAGTCATCCCATTTCACCTTCCCGTATGACAACACCGTTATCACGCCTGTTTTGGCTGGCCTGCAAGCACAATGATACTATCAGCCCACTGCTGAATCATCCCTATAAGCTCCTTTCTATTTTTGAACAATGGGCATCAGACGATGGCATCGGGGAAAAACTGGACGCTGAAACACTGAAAAATGCGCTGAAGCGTGGTTCGCCATCTTCGACATCCTTATCCGGCTAATACCATCCCCATTTGTAATGGCCGACAACCCTAAATAAGGGTTTTGCATCCCTTATTTAGGGCTCACCAGCTTTCTCTCAGGCTTCCACTGTGTTTTTTTATTCTCCAGCCACCGTTTATTTCAGTCACAGGAGGATATATGACATCTTATCAGTTACTACGCCTCAGACAGGTTGAGCAAAAAACAGGGCTGAAGCGTTCACAGATATACCTTTATATGAAAGAGGGTGCATTTCCCCGTTCAATAAAAATAGGCCCTGCTAGTGTTGCCTGGCTCGAGTCTGAGATTGACGAGTGGATCAACAAAAAGTTATCTGACCGATAAAGACGCAATGAGGAGAAGATGATGAACATTAATATCCCTGCACTCATAAACTTCGATCCTGCAGGTATAAAAAAAAGCACCTGCATGTATATTTCAGACCTGCCCGGTATTGTGCTATATGACACTATACCATTCACTGAATATTCAGCTGAATTACTGAGCACTTATTCAGTTAAGGAGTCAATTTCATGCTTCCATCCCTGAATCATATTATATTAACCGTTGCTCTTCAGGCGCTACGGGAAGGAAATATTCATCACTGCGAAACTATGGGATTCACTTACGATGAAATGAATTTGCTCGGTTGCTTATCAATAAACGATCTTATCACCCTCAGTCAGGCACCTTTACCGCTTGTCGATATTACTATCCGCCATGATGTCCTGCAAAAATTACTGGCATCATCCCACGAGGAAAACAGGCGTCAGGAACAACTGAACAGAGCTGTCAGGCTGGGGGGCTCAATCGCACTGATGAACCGTTATTTCGGGGTTGGCTCCAGAGAAACCTGTGCACGCCGCCGGTTACTCGGTGTCTCCGTTCCAAACGGGAGAACACCCATTCCGGATGAAGAAACCGATGCTGCAATCTGGCATCAGTGGCAAAAATATCGGGTCGAAAACATTGATTCCCCGGAGGCGCTGGACGCCATGATGCAGGTTACAGAAAACCTTTCATCGTGTACTGCCCCCTCGCTGACCGTTGTCTGGAACTGCATCACGCATTGCGAAAGAAAGAACACGGTAAGGAGAATACAACGTGCCAGATGAAATCGATCGCGATCAGGCGTTTAATGAACGGTGCCTAGAAGCACTGATTGAACAAAGCCGGTTAAGACCCACACCGACACCTTCCCTGCAGCACTGTCGATTTTGCGGCAAGGCTATTCCGGAAAAACGCCGTCAGACGCTGCCGGGTGTAACAACCTGTACTGACTGTCAGTCGATACTGGAGAAACGCAGACGTTAAATCTGTATGTGCGGAGGAGAATAGCTCCGCACATTTTAATATGCACCAGCCGGCTTGTTTTCAGGTTCCCGTGCCTCCATGTCATGGATGAATAACCTGCTCACATCTCCTGCTGTGGCAATCCTTTTTTACAGTCAGTACACCAGAGGTCAGACATGAACAAACCGGCAAACAAGATGGAATTCGTCAGAAAACTGCGGTAAATAAATGACGGCAGCCTGCTGGAAAAGGTTGTCGGGCATATGGAAGAAAAGCTCACAGGGAATGAGCTTGAAATGCTTTATGCCGCAGCAGATTATCGCCGCGCAGAGATTGTAATGAACCAGTACTTTGATAAGGTTCCCGGTAATGTCTGGAAATATGTCAGATAACTCTGTGTTTTTTATGCAACAGGTACAGACGGATACCACTGCGGCATGAAAACGAATTTCACCACCCGGCCCGGTAAGTATCGGCCTAAGTGGCCGGGAAACGTTTAACCAGATTAAAGACCGTCCCTTACAACAAAAGGGACTACTGTATTCCTGTCTTTCACGCCTTACACATTATTGTCGTTACCAAATTCAGCCACAGAGACAGCATACAACCCCATCTGACATATAAAGAAAGTCTTCCTCCGGATGTTTAATTTAACCTGATAATAATCAACAAATATTATTATCAGCCCGCCCGTCATCATTCATGCACACACACACCGTGCCAGTAATACGTTAATTTCAAATACTTTTTTATCATTCCTTCCGGTATTTATTTTCCCGTTAAAATTTCATTCCCCCTCCTGCATCCTGACCATGCTCTTTAACAATATGGAGCGGGCTGTCACACAACCATAATTCAGGGTGCCGCTGAATGTTCTCGCTGACCCGTTAAAACCGGAATGCAGGATCGGAATGTGATCGAAGAGATCATCTTCAACAATTTTAATTAAACGAGGACACTATGAGAAAGCCTGTTTATTACGCGTATGTTGCCCAGGAAAGTCATCCGGACTCTCAGGGTGAGAAAAATACCTGGTGGACAAAGGTCGGAGTCGCCTTTCCCCACCACGGTAAATCCGGTCTGAATATTGTCCTGACGCCCGGTATTGCCGTTTCCGGCAAACTGGTCCTGCTTGAGCCCCGGGAGGAAAATAATCCACCACAGAATACGGGCCCCATCGAAACCGTGTCGTAACCACCCTTAATTCTGTTCCCACAGCATGCAGTATCAGCAGACCCTGCATGTCACTTGTTTACTGAGGTCACCATGCTTTCCACCACAGCCTTTCTGGCGATAGCCATGCAGTGCGCCGCCAGCATTCATCCGTCCACGGCATTCGACGTGGCACGGGTGGAATCCGGTTTTAACCCTTATGCCATCGCTGAGATTGTCCCGAAGGCCGGCCCCTCTTTCGGCGATCAACACATTATTTCTCACCTGCCAGCCAGCCGGGGAGATGCAGAGCATATTCTCCGCCGCCTGACAGCACAGGATCGCCGTTACTCTGTCGGGCTGATGCAAATCACCAGCACCAATTTCCGCCATTATGGTGTGTCCGCCACAGAGCTACTTGATCCCTGTACCAATCTGTCCGTCTTCGAACACATTCTCAGAGACTGCTACCGGCGCGGCGGCACGCTGAAAAGGGCGCTGAGTTGTTATTATTCCGGCAATTTCAGTACCGGGCAACAACCTGAAACGGCGTTTTCCGGAACGAGCTATATCCAGCGAATCGGTTATCCGCCGGGATCATCCCGCTATGCGGTCCCCGGAACCCGTGAGGACAAATCATCAGTTGCCGTTCCCCTGAAAACCGCCCCTGCCAGTGACTCATCCCGTCACCACGAGATCTGGCCCGGAGTCGTCGTCCGTGGCGTCCCTGCGAAACTCCGCCAAGAAAAAATCTTCATCGCACCGTTCTCCGCGCCGTCAGTGCGCCGGAGTTTCTCCCTGTCACCCCGTGAGGAGGAGGAATAATGATACTTTTCCGCAAGCTAAAAGCTGTGGTCCCCCCCGTTTCGGCCTGTACGCTGACGACTTTTTCTGCAACCCCGGCACTGGCCGACGGATTTCAGCGGGCAAATACTGTCATGCAAAAAGTGTCAACCGGGCTGCATGGTCTGGCGGCAATCACGATCACCGTGGCCGTGATCTGGATTGGCTATAAGACCCTGTGGAAAGGCGAGAGCCTGTCGCAGTGCGGCTACATCATCATTGGCGGCATTTTAATTGGCGGAGGCAGTGAAATCGGCGCTCTGCTGATGAGCTAAGAGGCTGAACATATGGCAAAGCTGCTCAAGGCAATGAAACGCCCGGCGGCGCTGTGGGGGGTGCCTATGGTGCCCCTGCTGGCTGTCACGGGTGTAACCATCATCGTTGCTGTCTGGACTTCCGTCGCACTCCTGTTCTTACTTCCCGTCGAATTTCTGGTGATGAAATCCCTCACCAGAAATGAACCAATGCGGTTCAATCTGATTGCCGTTTGGCTGAGAGTGAAGGGAAAACCGGTAGCAAACCGTTTATTTGGCGCAACAACACTTATGCCCGTTGAGCATGAGGCTGTTGATATCAAGGAGTTTCTCGACGCCATGAAACTAAATCAGTGTGCCACCATCAAGAAGTATATTCCGTACTCATCGCACATTCATCAGCATGTGGTTCGCTCACCTAAAAGCGATCTGTACTGCACCTGGGAATTGATGGGAACGCCGTTCGACTGCGAGTCTGACGAATCACTCCAGTTCGGGACGAACCAGTTACACGGGCTAATCCACTCATTCGAAGGTATGCCCGTCACTTTCTATATCCATAACGACCGCAATACGTTTACCGACAATCTTCATAAAGATTCCGGCAACCCGTATGCCGATGAAGTTAGCCGTCTTTACTACGCTTCTGTCGGGGTGTTCCGGCGTAACCGCCTGTTCCTGACAGTCTGCTATCGCCCGTTTGTCAGCCTTGAAAAAGCAGAACGCAAACGGATGAAAGACAGCCAGAAACTAAAGGAACTGGACGGTGCTTTGCTGGAAATGCTGGAAATAAAAAGCACGCTCGATACCGCGCTGTCGCGCTATGGTGCGCGGCCTCTCGGTACGTTTACCGAAGGAAGCGCGGTGTTTTCGTCGCAACTGGCTTTCTATGAATATCTGTTAACGCACCAGTGGCGAAAGGTGCGCGTCACCCGCACCCCGGCCTATGACGTGATGGGAGCGGCGGCGTTGTTCTTTTCGGCTGAATCCGGGCAGATAAACCACGCCAACGGTACGCAATATTTCCGGGGGCTGGAGGTTAAAGAGTTCTCCGAAGAAACCGCCACGGGGATGATGGACTCCCTTCTTTATGCCCCCTGCGATTACGTGATCACGCAGTCCTATACCTGCATGTCACGCGAGGAAGCGAAGAAAGCCATTAAGCGTACCCGTCGCCTTTTGATGAGTGCCGATGACGATGCTGTTTCCCAGCGGCTGGATCTGGATGTGGCGCTTGACCTGCTGACATCGGGGAAAATCGCTTACGGAAAGCACCATTTTTCCATCATGGTGTATTCCCCGTCGCTGGAAAACCTAGTGGCTGATACTAACGAAATCAGTAATGCGCTGAACAACATCGGGATAACGCCTGTTCCGGCAGAAATATCGCTTTCAGCGGCGTATATGGCGCAACTGCCAGGCAACTACAACCTGCGGCCACGTAAAGGGGAGCTAAGTAGCCAAAACTTTGTGGAGCTGGCCGCACTCCATAATTTCTATCCGGGCAAGCGCGATAAAGCCCCCTGGGGGGATGCTATGGCTTTACTGCGCACCCCGTCAGGAGATGGCTACTATATCAACCTGCATAACACACTGGCAGATAAGGACGAATTCAACGAAAAGAACCCGGCCAGTACCTGCATCCTCGGTACGAACGGTTCGGGTAAAACCATGTTGATGACGTTCTTTGAGATCATGCAGCAGAAATACGGGCGTGAGGATAGCTTCTCCCCGGATGCCAAAACCAAACGGCTGACAACCGTTTACCTCGATAAAGACCGGGGCGCAGAGATGAACATCCGGGCGCTGGGTGGCCGTTACTATCGGGTTATCAGTGGTGAGTCTACAGGGTGGAACCCGTTCTCGTTGCCAGCAACCAAACGCAATATCAATTTCATCAAGCAACTGATGAAAATCCTTTGTACCCGCAACGGCTCGACGATCTCCCCACGCGATGAACGCCGTCTGAGTGATGCGGTTAATGCTGTGATGAATGACGAGCCACAATATCGCGTCTACGGCATTACCCGAATGCTGGAGAATTTGCCTGAGCCGGCTACGAAAGAAGCCCAGGAAAACGGCCTTAGCATTCGGTTGTCACAGTGGGCGCAGGGCGGTGAGTTCGGCTGGGTGTTTGATAACGAGTCTGACACGTTCGATATCAGCAACTGCGATAACTTCGGCATCGACGGAACGGAGTTCCTGGACGATGCAAGCGTATGTGCGCCAATCTCGTTTTATCTGCTGTACCGCATTACCAGCCTGCTTGACGGGCGACGCCTGGTCATTTTCATGGATGAATTCTGGAAGTGGTTACGCGACCCGGTGTTTAAGGACTTTGCTTATAACAAGCTGAAAACCATCCGTAAGCTGAACGGGATGCTGGTCGTCGGCACTCAATCCCCGGCTGAGATCATCAAAGATGATATCGCCCCGGCAGTGATTGAGCAGTGCGGGACACAGATTCTGGCGGCGAACCCCAACGCCGACCGCGCACATTATGTTGACGACATGAAGTTTGAACCGGAAGTGTTCGACGTGGTGAAAGGGCTTGACCCGCAAGCCCGCCAGTATGTTGTGGTGAAAAATCAGTTCAAGCGCGGCGATACCAAACGTTTTGCCGCTCGTGTCACGCTAGACCTGTCGGGTATCGGCAGATATACCAAAGTCATGAGCGGCGATGCTCCCAACCTCGAAATATTCGAATCGATTTACCGGGAAGGAATGCAGCCTCATGAATGGCTCGATACCTACCTGGCTAAAGCACTCTGATTCCAAAGGAGATATAGGATGAAAACTCACTTTTACGCGCTAATTTTCGCATGTTCGCTTGCAAGCCCTCTGGCACAAGCGGGAGGTATATTAGTATTTGATGCCACGGCCAAACTGGAAAATGTCCGCCAGTGGCAGAAAGAAGCGAAGCAATGGATGGAGACCGCACAACACTACAAAGACCAGATACGAGCTTATAAAGACCAACTGGCAACAGCCACAGGTGTTCGAGATATCGCCAGCTTTGTTGACCAAGCCAAAAGCCTGAAAGCCGATCTCGAAAAACTACGCAAGCCGGGACAGGCTCTGAATGATTTGCTTCTCTCCGGCGGCTCCTCCGGGCAATTCGATGCGCTGTACGAAAAATATAAAATTTTTGATACCTGCAAAGCCGAACGCTCGGAGAGTTATGCCAACGTGTGCAAACAACAGGTCATCAATAAAGCTATCCAGCTTGAGCAGACCGACGAGATCCAGAATCAGGTAAGCCAGGCCCTGGGAGAAATCAACAGCCTCTCCAACAGAGTTGCGCTAGCCAAAGATTCGAAAGAATCTCAAGACCTTGCAAACAGTATTCAGCTAAAATCTGTCATGCTGAACACGCTTACCACTCAGTGGGAAATGAGTGTGAAAGCAGCAGATAAACGCGAAAAAGTGCTTGAGGCGGAGCGCGTTAAACAGTGGAACCAACAGCAGTTAAACGCGCCAACTGCTGACCTTAATAATTTATGAGGTTTTTATATTATCAAAAAAAATTATTTTAATTTCGACGCTCACCCTGTGTTTTTCTGTTATTGGATGCAAGGAGGAAGCTAAAACAACAAAATGGTATAAGGAACACCCTGATGAATTAAAACTCGTTTATGAAAAGTGCCAAAAGAGTGGTGATGCTACTGAAAACTGCAAGAATGCAAATGAAGCCCACTATCAAATAAAGCAGCTAAACGCACCAACTCCAGACTTAAATAATTTAGAGGAGTAATATATGAGTGGCGGTCTTTTTGTTGGGGTTGAGAAATACCTAATAGGAGGAATAACGGACGCCACAAAAGGATTAATGATGTCGTACTCTTCTATGATGATGGGGCTGGCAGCAGCGTCAGCTACCATCTACATCATGTGGCGTGGATACCAGACTCTGGCTGGTAAGCTCTCTACGCCGATGGAAGACACGATGTGGGACATCATGAGGATGGCGATCATCCTGTCCTTTGTAGCTAATTTAGGTGGCTACCTCGATGGCGTTATTGATGCCATAAACGGAATAAAGGAGGGTTTTTCTGGCAGTGATAATATATGGCAGCTATTAGACACCTTATGGAATAAAGCAAAGGTGTTAGGTAAAACATTACACGACATGGATGATTCCACTTATATAAAAGATGAGGGAATGACTGCTCAATTTTATGTCTGGCTTGGGATATTCGTCTTAATGATTATCACCGCGTTTGTTTCCATGATAGCGGAAGTCATGATCTTATTACTGAGTATTACAGCACCTATATTTATTTTTTGCCTTATGTATGGTTTTCTCCGCACCATGTTCAATAACTGGCTACAAAATATATTTGCAGCCATATTAACCATTATGCTTTCAGCTCTTTCTTTAAGAATTGTAGTGAATTATTTAAACCTAGTCCTTACCAAGGCAACGAAGGTCGCGGACAGTTCAACAATTGTTGAATTAGGAGCACAAGTCTGTCTTGCGGGTATCTGTGCGGCAATATTGGTTTATCTCTCCGCAAAACTGGCCGCAGCACTGGCCGGGGCGAGTGCTACCGTATCCATGCAGGGGCTGGCCGCTGTAGGTATCGGTGCTGCTGCTTTTGGTGCCGGGAAGCTAGCCGGAGGTGCAATTAAAGAAACCAAACGTTCCACCCAGGACAACATTCAGGGCTGGAAGGATGCGAATGCAGGTAAGCCCGGCAAGCCTGGAGGTGAGTTAGGCTATAACGCTTCTAAAGCGCGTAAATACGCGATTGAGCAGATGATAGCCCGGAACGAAGCGCGGAGGCTGGCACAGTCGAGAGAATCCGCAGTTAAGAAGTTCAATAGCTAAGACGTCTCCAGTCCATCCCCCCAAAGTGCCAACTTATGAAAATATAATTATATTTTCATATTTTTAATTCAATTGAGGAAATATTTGATGAAACGCTTGATTGCGCTGGCTTTGCTATGCGCGCTTTCTGGCTGCGCCCAGAACACGCTTCCATCTGCATTTAGCGGTAAGGGAGAACCCGTAAACACATCTCAAATTATGGCGGAGTTAAACAGTCATGAATGAACAGAAATTAATTGCTGAATCCCGCACCTTTGAGCAGCAAATGATTGACCGGGATAAACGCGCCACGAAAGCCGGTTTTGTTGTTGGCGGTGTGGGTCTGCTGATTGCGGTACTGGCGCTCGTCGCCGTGGTCGTGATGTTGCCACTAAAACAGACAGACGTTGATCTGTATACCGTGGATAACCACACAGGACGGGTGGAACATGTTACCCGGACATCGAAAACCAGCCTGACCGCAACAGAAGCCTATCAAAAGGCGATGGCCGCAAACTACGTCAAAGTACGTGAGCGGTATGTCTATCCCTCTTTGCAGGACGACTACGAGACGGTACAGGTCTACAACGCTCCCCAGGTAAACGATGACTATCTGGCGCTTTACGCCGGAAAAAACGCCCCGGACAAGGTTTATAAGAACGGTGCGCACACCGTGAAAGTGGAGATCCTGTCCAACCAGATCACCGATGGAACAGCCCCCGATAAAGTCGCCACTGTTCGCTACAAGAAGATTATCCGCCGTCTGGCTGATAACAGCACCCGCAACGAGTATTGGGATGCCCGGTTCACATTCCATTCAGACCCTGACAAGGACATGAGCGATGCGGAACGCGAGATCAACTACTTCGGCTTTACCGTCACCAGTTGGCAGACCGACCGCGAAATCCGGGGAGGTGAATGATGAAAAAGTTAACGTTTAACGCACTGGCACTGATGATGTGCGGCGCGGCATGGGGTGCGGCCATACCACAGGCAAGCCGCTATGACTCCCGTGTTCAGCAGGTTATCTATAACCCTCAGAACGTCACCGTCGTTAACACCAAACCCGGCTTTATGACAACGCTGGTATTTGATAACGATGAGGCGGTCATAAGCGCCAAACCCGGCTTTGATGAGGCGTGGGAAGCCACGCCGGATGCAAACCGGGTAAACGTTCGCCCGGTTGCGCTCACGCAGGGAGCGCCCGGAGAAGATGGCAACACAACGCAGGTCGTGATCCCCCCGAACAGCCGGGACTGGCATACCAATATGCTGGTTGTCACCAGTAAGCGCCTGTACAACGTCGAGCTGAACGTCATCGATGATAAATCGGCACAGCAACCCGCTTTTCAGGTGAGCTATCGCTATCCGGGCGAAGAACGGGACAAAGCGAGCCGGGAGGCGACGGCCAGACAGCGCGAGCGGGAGCAGAAACAGCAACAGGCCAGCGTCCAGAAAGCGCTGAACTCGGCGCAGACGCCCCGCAACTGGAGTTACACCAAATATCCGGGCAAAGGCAGTTTCAACATAGTTCCCGACTTTGCTTATGACGATGGCCGCTTTACGTTCGTGGGCTTCTCCCCGTCTAAGTCCATTCCTTCTGTCACCAAAGAGCTGAACGGCAAAGAGCATGCGGTTAACAGCAGTATCCAGAAGAGAGGCGACTTCACCGTACTGGTGATTCAGGAGGTGACGCCACGCCTGGTACTGCGTTCCGGTAATGCCGTTGTAGGTCTGGAAAATAGCGGATTTGGCAAGGTACACGCCGCCGATGGTTCCACCGTATCCCGGCAGGTGGAAAGAGTGGAAAAACCGGAATCCAATTAATCTATAAAAATAGTTTTATATTTTTATAAAAGGAAACATGCAGATGAACGACGAAAACAAAGTGCCTGTGCCGGATGAAGCGCAGGCATCCCCGGCACACGCTGAGGATGATATTGCCACGCTTGAGCGGGAAGCCCGCGTAAAAAGGGAGGCAGGGCTTCTCAACGCGCAGGACGACGAAGAGAAAGACCCGGTACAACCCGCCGTTAACAAACTGAAAAAGCGCAAACGGGGCAAAGCAACCGCCTTTCTTGCCATTGTCGCGGTCGCGCTTATCTTCCTGGCATGGGGTGGTAACTGGGTTTATCGCAATATCCTGTGGCAGCCTACGGAAGAAAAGAAACAGGACACAGCCCCGCAGACGAACAAAACCGATTACCGGCAGCGTAACGATCTCGGTATGTCCATCGATACAGCCGAAGAAGAGCCAGAGCAACAGGATAACGGCCAGAGCAGCGCGGGGGGAACAGGGCAGGCGGCTGCCCCGCCAGAACTCAACAAAGCCAGCTTCCTTATTCGCCGTGATGGTTCGGCCACCACACAGAACCAGGTAAAAACCCGGCAGCAGGAAATGACGCTGACATCGGCAACAACCACCGGACAACAGGACAGCAGCGCGGCCACACCTCCCGGCCAGCCGCAAAATACCACCGCACCGTCGCAGGGACAAAGCCCCGCACCAGTACGGCGCATACCCTATAACCCTGACCTGTACATCCCGGAAAATACCTCGATCCCCTGCTCACTGGATCGCCGCTTTGTATCTGACCGGGCGGGGAAACTTCGCTGTACGGTCACTACTGACATCTGGAGCGCCAGCGGCAACACGAAGCTGATAGAGAAAGGCACTACCGCATCATTACTTTACCGCGCCATAGCGGAAGAAGGTATGAGGCACGGGCAAGGGCGGGCATTCATCATTGCGACGAAGCTACGCACCCGCCAGCCACCTTATCTCGATATCCCGTTGGTTGATACCAGCGCGGCTGGCGAGCTGGGCGAGGCTGGCGTTGATGGGTGGATAGATTCGCACTTCTGGGAGCGATTCGGCGGCGCATTAATGGTTGGCATGATCCCCGATATTGCCGCATGGGCATCCAACAGCGCAGGTAAAAAAGACCGCAATACGGACTATACGGAAAACAGTCGCCAGGCTATGGCAGATATGGCTCGTACCACTCTGGAAAACAGCATCAATATTCCCCCAACGCTCCATAAGAATCAGGGCGAGATCATCAATCTGCTCACAGGCGAGGATATTGATTTTTCCAACATCTATACACTGAGGTTGAAAAATGACCGCTAAGAATATTTCCCTCGACCGCTATAAACAACGTTTCTTTGGCGACTTTCTGGAGCTTCCCGGCCTGACGGAAATCGCCGTCAACCGTCCAGGTGAACTGTACACAAAAATCAACGGCGTGTGGGAGCAACATGCCGTTCCTTTGAACTATGAGGATTGCTACAACTTTGCCCGGTGCCTGGCAAAACACCACGGCGACAATATCGAAGATATTAAGCCGGGGCTGTCAGCCACGCTGGAATCCGGCGAACGGTGCCAGGTGATTGTTCCTCCGGCCTGTGAGCGCGATACGGTGTCTATCACCATCCGTAAGCCATCAAAGGTACAAATCCCGCATCAGTCATATATCGATGCGGGGTTTTATAACCGGGTAACAGGCGAGGAAAAAACGGAGACGCACGACGAGGAATTAATTGCATTGTACAATACAAAAAACATTCCTTTGTTTATGGAGAAATGCGTCGAGTACGGTAAAACTCTCGCGGTCGCCGGGGAAACCAGTACAGGGAAAACTACCTATATGAAAATGTTGATAGGTTATATTCCGGTACATCTTCGGATATCAACAATTGAGGACAACCTGGAAATCACGTTCTTTATCCATAAAAACTACGTCCATCTTTTTTATCCGTCAGAATCATCAGATGAAAAAGGTTCTATCGTTACCCCGGCGAGCCTTTTACGCTGGAATTACCGTATGAACCCTGACCGCATTTTATTAACAGAGGTTCGCGGTGCGGAAGCCTGGGACTTCCTTAAAATAACAGGTTCCGGCCATGAAGGGAGTATGACCTCCATTCATGCAGGATCAGCGAAAGAAGCTATAGATGGGTTTATTACCCGTTGCTATGAAAATCCACAGTGCGCCCAGCTCCCCTATACATTTATGTTACGTAAGGTTCTGGATAGCCTGGACGTGATTGTGAGCATTGATTTAGACGGAAATGTCCGCCGTATGAATGACATTTATTTCCGTCCAATTCATCGAAACCAGTATTTTGAGGAAATGAAAGCATGATAAAACAAATTAAAGTAATCATGTTGGCAGCAATAGTTACCGGATGTTCATCGCCACCGCCTCCCGTTCCTGTAGAGTGGGATAAAGCCGCCGCCCCATTAAATACCAGTTTACCGCAATGGAGCGACAATAACGTTATGGTCCCTTCCCCGACAGTTAACAGTAAATGGACATCATCAATCAGCGCACAAAGTTTCTACAATACAATACAATATGGACTCCAGCCGTATTTTACGCAGTCGCCCACTCAACACGAATTGTCGTCACTGCACAATCCGGCACTGATTTCTTTAATGCCAAAAACTGGCTTCGGCAGAATGGAGCAAAAGGTGTTATTGAATACCAGCCTGTCTTTAATTGTCTGACGTGCAGAGAAACCACTATTTATTTCTCTCGCTAATCAATTTAAGCAACACAACCTAATAAGGACTCACCATGAATAAAACCGTTATCGCGGCGGCTGTATTATGTATGGCCGCAGGAACCCCAATTTATTCCTTTGCCGCTGACCCGTGCGAAGTTGTTCTTTGCATGTACGGAAAAGCAACGGGTAATAGTGGTGGAAGTGAATGCCGCTCAGCAGAAAAGGCTTTCTTTAATATAGTCAAAAAGAATAAATATGGTTTCTTACCTAACCATACGTTGAATGCGAGAAAAGCATTTCTTGGTGAATGTCCCAGCGCAGACCCGGAGGCAGTAAATAAAATACTATCTAAGTTCGGCAAGGTCAGAGGATAGTAATAATCCGCATAACCCCCCCTGTTTACTGTAAAAGGTGCAACATGCAAAAAGAAGACTTATTTATCCGAAATATACATTCTCGTAATCAGGACAGGATATCGGTAGCCCTGATATATGACACGTTATCTAAAGAAGCCCACAGTGGTTGTGGGCTGTATTATGAGATATACGAAAGCAGGCTTATCGGTCTTTTGCGCGATCATCTTTTAGAACTTAATGAAGCTGACGCAAATAAATTACGACGCTATGCCGAAAGCAAAGGCACGAAAATTGATGATGCGTCCTACAGTGAAGCACTGGAAGCTGAAAGGGAGTGCAGGGCTGAAATATACCGCGAACAGATGTAATCACACAGAACAAAAATGTATTGTGCAACACACAGGCTGACAGGCGGCGGGTTTTTAAGGCTTCATTATTTTTGGCTTCAATTTCGAAGAAATTGTTAAGACGAAAAATAATGAAGTGGAACGTGGACAGAAAATTCAATTTCGGAGAAATTGCTAATTTTCAGGATCCACGTCCACCCGCGAACATTCGCCCCAGCGAATTGAAGCGGGCCGGGGGGAGCCGCAAAAATTTTGCCGCCCCAGCGAGCAATAAGGCACGCCCACGTGCCGGTTTTTGTGGGGGGCTTGCCCCGCACACCGTCGCAGCCAGGCTATATTTCCCGCCCCGGCGGGGAATATGCCGATTAGGCGCGACCAACCCCTTTAAAGCAGCGTTCCCATTTTTTCGAGCTTGCGAAGAAAAAATAGGCTAAACGCGCGTCTTAAAGGGGTTGGTCGCGCGTAGCGTGCGACGGTGTGCCGCCGTTGACCCCGGGGGTTTTGACGCGACGTTCAGCCGCGACATTACCCCCATGCGACAGGCAATAAGGGCGTCCAGCCCGCATGTACTGGCGCACGCCGTGTCGTGCAGGAAAGCATGCTTTCCTGCACATGGCCGCACAGCGGCCACCTTCTTTACCCCATACGCTCGCCCCGCCTTTTCGCCCGACACCGTGGGGCGAATTGATGGGGCGATGTTATGGGGTGAATAGCTGACGAGGGAGGTATCATGATTTTAAATAAGCTTGCCGCTTCACTGTCGCCGATAGTGAACGGGATGCTGGCGCTGCTCGCTTTTGTGCAACAGCAACAACTGGTGCTGGCGTTATTAGCGGGGCTGACGATGCCGTTTTTTGCGTCGATGAAAAGCGATGAACGGCAGAAAGCCCCGTTATGGAAAAAGCTGATTATCGCTTTTTCCCTGCTGTGTTTTCTCTCCGGCACACTGGCTCCGGTCGTTATCGGACCCTTTCAGTGGTTGTATAAGATCAGACCCAGCAGTGATAATACGGTACTGGCTTGGTCAGTACGGATTGCATTCACTGTAACCGGGGTTATTTTTCATATTATGCTTCGCCGGATATTCACGCCGGAACTGGACAAAATAAAGAAACGCCTTGTTAAAAAAACCACCCTTGAACGGGAATTGCGCACCGATGTCCGCACCGTAAAGTCCCTGCTGCCCGAAACACTGCATTATGATCCGCTGGATTATATCGACCTGAATAAAGGCATTTTTACTGGCATGGACAGGGAGAACGAACCAATGTATCTCCCGTTAAAAGACTGGCAGAAACAGCACGCGGATATTATTGGCACCACCGGAGCCGGTAAAGGGGTAGCTGCCGGGATATTGCTATATCAAAGTATTATTGCCGGTGAAGGCGTTTTTGTTATGGACCCCAAAGACGATGAATGGGCACCACACCTTTACCGCAAAGCCTGCGAGGATGCAGGAAAACCCTTTGCCTTAATTGACCTGCGAAAACAGCAATACCAGCTAAACCTGATTGAAGATATTACGCCAGATGAACTGGAAGAATTGTTCGTTGCCGGTTTCAGCCTGGCAGAAAAAGGGCAGGAATCGGACTTCTATCGTATTGATGACCGAAAAGCCGCCCGTATGGCCGCGCAATTTGTCAGTGATAACCCATCGGCAACTCTCCGTGATATTTATAACGGTGATTACGTTCAGGGTATTGCCGAAAAAATCAAAGCGTTCTTTGGGAAGATTGAGGAACTGGCATTACTCAATGCCATTAACTCACCAGAAGGCTTTTCGCTTAAGCACATATTTGATGAGGGCGGCTGCTGTTATGTAGTCGGCTCCATGCGAAACAGCAAAATTATTACCGCCCAGCGCATGCTGCTGGTTCGCCTTTACCAGTTAGCAGAAAGGCGCGACCGTGTAACAGACGTACCCCGCCCCATTGCTGTTTATCTTTCCGAACTGAAATACCATTTATCCAGACCAGCGCTGGAAGGTTTAGGCGCGGCGCGGGATAAAGGCGTACACATTATTATGGACCACCAGTCCATCGCCGATTTAAAAGACTGCCCGGCAGATTTGAAAGGTGACGCCGTTGTCGGTGCGGTCGTTGAAAATGCCAAATTCAAACTGGTTTACCGGGTTATGGATCCGGATACGGCAGGCTGGGTGGCAAGAATGTCAGGCACGATTCTGGTGGATGACGAACTCCGCAAGGCTAAGACGGATAATATGCTGACAGAAACCATCGACAGTGAGCGCACAATCCGCCAGGCCGAACGTTTCTTTATTGACAGCAATATGATCCTGAACCTGCCCGATTTTGTCAGCTTTATCTTTACGACAAAAACGCTACCTTCTGCCTCCTTGATTTCACCGATAAAGGTCAGAAAGCGTCAGCTAAAAATCTTCTCGGTTTCCCCTGATATTGCCGCAGCGGCAGCCCCGGTGAAGATCATGCTGGATTTTGGCGAGGATGATAAACCAGCCATGCCGGATGTGATGACAACCCATCCGGCTCTTTTCTTCGACGAAAGCGAAGTAAAACCGGCAAAGTCCCAATCTGATGATGAAGAACACTTCTCCCCACTGGATTTTTAAGGAGTGGTTATGCTGATTTCGTCATATCACGAGCGCCAGACGCGCAACAGCGAGAAAATAAGACAACTGCTGAACTTCCTGAAAGAAGAAACCTACAGTGATTTTAAAACGCTGATGCAGTTATTTAGCTTCCGAGATCATAAGTCGCTTTATTCGCTGCTTGCAAAAATGGAGCGAATGGGGTTAATCCAGAAGCATATGCTTGAATCACGGACAATCAAGATTTCATTATGGGGGATCACCAGCGACGGGCTGGCGGCGGTCTTAACCCCGAATGATAAAATCTTTCCTGCGCGGTTTGAACCATCAAAAATCACCGGCTGGACACTGGAGCACCATCTTGATAATCAGGCCGCCAGGCTTATTCTGGAGAAGAAAGGTGCTTCGGGATGGATTAACGGCGACCGTGCCAGCTTTCTCAGCCAGTATCAGGTAAAACATCGCCCGGACGGGTTACTGACCCTGCCTGACGGTAACGTTATTGCCATTGAAACCGAGCGCCGCCTGAAAACCCGAGCCCGCTACCAGTCGATTATCGCCAGCCACCTGCTGGCCCGAACAAACAAGTACTGGATTTACATTTTTTATGTTGTGCCCGATCCACAGAAGAAGCGTGCGCTTGAACTGCTGTTTGACAGTATCAGGCATGTCATCATCAACCATCAGCACATCCCGCTGGAAGAACGCCACCGTAGGGTGTTTCGCATTTATACCTTTGATGAACTGAAACACCTGTCATTAGGCAGCTATACGTAAGCTTTTACTCAGGCCATCGTGATGGCCTCACCGGCCTGGCGGCGATACCGCCAGGCCGGAAATTTTTTATTCCACTGCGAGCCGCAGACTGTTCGGTACTCGCTGTGCTGCGTTCCGCCTCAGTCTGCGCCTTGCAGCGTTGCCGGTTAAAAGCCATGTAACCGCATTCCCTTGCGGTGTCTGATTCCGGTCTCAGAGTTTATCCATCAGGTAACGATGTGCTTTAGAGGCTGCGCTGGCCGCTTTGAAAATATAACGCTTGTCGTTTTTTAGCGCTTTCAGCCAGGAAGCAATATAGCTTCCATGTTGTACCTCTCCCTCAATCCCAAGATCCGCCATCAGAAAGGCACTTCCCAGCTCTGCTACCAGTTCTTCCTCTGCATAATCCGCACTGCCAAACTTCCCTTTCATTTCACGGTTCAGACGTTTTTTGCCACCACTCCAGTGAACCAGCTCATGCAGACCTGTAGCGTAGAAATTAGCCGCATCCGAAAACAGATGGCGCTCCGGTAGCCAGACTTCATCTGTTGATGGGCTGAAAAAGGCGTTTTGTCCTTTCTCGATGATGTTTGCGCCACTCTTCCGCAACAGGTTCTCAGCCTGCGACAACGGGTCAAAGGTTGCTTCCGGGCTGACAGTTTCAGTTGTCAGGGACAGGCCGTCGATTTGCTGAACGTTAAACACGGTGAAGGTTTTCAGCATCGGGATATGTTCAACTTCTCCGGCGTCGTTTTCCTTCTCCAGCGTGGTGTAAAAAATAGCTGTTGTACCATGTTCCCCCTTGCGACCCTGTCCACCTGCTACCTGTGCCTGTTTGTAGGTCATCCAGCGTGAATCGCTGAAACCCTGCTTAGATGCGCTGCACCACAGTAACATGATGTTCATACCGCTGTAGGCTACGCCGGTGGCGTAATTCGATGGCAGACCAGATATGCCGGATACGCGTTGCCACGGGCAGGACCACGGTTTTACACCGCCTTCAAGTGCTGCAATGATGTTGTTGGTAACGGTCTGATAAATGTCGGCTCTGGTTTTAGAAAATTTCGTTTTTGAGGAGCCTGACGGGTCCAGCGGGGATACGCTGGTCGCCGCTGTGATGTTAGGGGCGCTAGTCTGGGTATGCAGGGAAATCGTCATGGTTTTTTCTCCGTCAGTGTGTGATTTTCGTCTTCGTATCGCCTGACGGTTCGCTTTCCCGGCATCGTTCCGTCCAGCAAGGGCGCAGCATGCGTGCCATTTACCCTTGCTGGACGGGTTGTGTTGGGAAACGATTAACCGGAAGCTGATATGAAGAACGAAAAGTACACAGGAGGAAAAACTATGCCCCTGCATAGCCGGACTTAGCGCCCCTTAGTTCGCAGCGGTGAAATGGTTTGGGGGTTAACACTGCAGCGGTGATACTTGCAAATAATCATCCGAGTGGTATCTCTGAGCCCAGTCATGCTGGCAAGGTGATGAGGGTGCAGATTAAAAAAGGATTGGGAATAGTCGACATGCGTACATTGGCTCACTTTACTTCGGAGGTGAGTCCACGGTGTCCTTCGCTGAATGGGGGTTATTTTGATCGCAGGGAGCTTCGGCCCCCATTTTGCTGTGATCTATGTTGAATTCTCCGTGGCAGCATGTTCCCTACGCTTTGGAATACCGACTGTATGCGCTGCTTACTTTTATTGTATTTGATTATACTCAATTTATGTACGATTGACGTACATCCTCAAAACCCTTACCGTTGAGTAATAGCCTGTCCTTTTTGTGGCATAATATGACCGCAGCTGCCCGTCACCCAAATGAAGTTCTCACACAATGGCATGAGGCTGGTGGTGTGTTAACGATTGAGCTAGCGCGCCAACTTGGTGTCCCAGCCAATGGAACACCCAGATCATCATCGGCAAACGCAGTATTACCAGCGACTAAGCACTACGGCTTGCTCATTGGTTCAGCGATTACTCGCAGTTCTGGATGCACTTGTAGGCACTGTACGATTTGGAGTTTGTCGAAACTGAATCAGGAATGGCTATCAGATCGCTCCCTACTGGCCTAACTGTTTACTATTGTAAGATTAACAAGCATACGAAGCCTGAATTGGGAAGATTTATGACGGAAGGGCTTACATTGATGAGTGTATTTGGAGGGAAGTAGCGCATGAATGATGCACCTTCAGACATCATATTTCACTATCCACCGGAGCTGTTCAATCTCCTGGTGGATGTTGTGCCGTTGCTCAATCGCTCTAAGCAGGATGTGCTGGTTTTCTTCCGGGGCGCAGGAGTACCTGACAACATAACTTCTGACATTGCAGTTCACTTGAGGGCTGCACCAAAGGATGTCAACAAGTACCAGATGGTTCGCACGGTACTTGAACGCCTCAACGCGAAGGGGGAACACGCTCTCCGTGAACGGCGCGAGGTGCTGCGGCGCGTGGTGGACTTTGCGAACTTTGATTCGTGCTGGCCCGCAGACCAACTTAAGGCCAAAGGTCTTGTCGCCAGTATCCGCGAAGTCGTCAACCAAAAAGACGCTTTCACGCGCATGAACAATGCCCGCGAAGAAGAACGGCAAACCCGCCTCGCTGAGTCACAGCGGATCACAGCAGAAAAACGTGATCGTAGTTATAGAATCGAGAATGCCAAGCAGGGTTTATATAAATTATTTGGCACTACTGCGACTGCACAGGAAAGAGGAAAATTGCTGGAGACGGCTCTCAACAATCTTTTTCAAGCCTACGGTGTTCTCATTCGTAAATCCTTTCATTTGGTTGGTGAGGCTGGTGAAGGGATCGTCGAGCAGATTGATGGGATCATTGAACTCAGTGGTGTTCTGTATTTCGTTGAAATGAAATGGTATCGCAATCCGGTGGGTAAGCCTGAGATTTCAGAGCATCTTGTTCGCCTCATGTCGCGTGCCGAGGTTCGAGGTATCTTCATTTCTGCCAGTGACTATACAGAACCAGCCATTCTTACGGCACGTGAATTTCTGCAACACAAAGTTGTAGTCCTATCCACGCTTCATGAGATCGTCCGTCTGCTTGAGCAGCAAGACGACCTTTCAGAGTTCTTCACAAAGAAAGTCCAGGCTGCGCAGATACACAAAAACCCGTATTTCTGCCCACACGATAGCCAAGCACAAGGTGCGTTATGACTGCGAGTTGGATGGACATCAATAAGCCGCCGAGCCCAGCAACCGCTGTTACGGCAGCTCAGGTGGCGAACGGCCCCATTTTTCCACCGCAGCAAAGACTACTGACCTACTCACCAGACGAGTGGGAGGGATTCGTCGAGGAATGGGCTTATTACTGCCTCACGACGAAGTATGAACACGTCCTGCGTTTCTCTGGTGCTGGTGATATGGGTATTGATGTCGCCGGGTTCGTTGGTGATGAACGCCTGCTGGGGGTTTGGGACAATTTCCAATGCAAGCACTACGGCAATGCCATCAGGCCTAGTGATGTTTGGGTTGAGTTCGGGAAGATCATCTGGTACTCGTACAAAGGTGAATATACGGTCCCTCGTCGCTACTACTTTGTTTCGCCACGAGGTGCTGGTACGTCGCTTAGCCGCCTATTTTCGAATGACACGAAGTTGCGTGAGGAATTGTTAGCTAACTGGGATAAGCATGTGAAAAATGCAATCACTAGCACACAAGAAGTGTTACTCGACGCGAAGCTTCGTGCCTATGTAGACTCATTCGATTTTACCATCTTCGACGCCAAGACTGCGCTTCAGCTTGTTGACGATCACAGAGCCACACCGGTTCACACAGCGCGCTTTGGTGGTGGACTACCAACGCGGCCTGCATCTGAAAAGCCGCCCCAAGAAGTTGCCGCCACCGAGAGCCGCTATGTGACGCAGTTGTTCGGCGCATACAGCGAACACACAGGAACAATAGTGACTGACCCTTCGGCCTTGCCCTTGCCGAAACTCAAGGATCATTTCCGTCGCCAGCGCGAGGCGTTCTATGAGGCTGAGTCACTGCGCGTCTTCGCACGTGATAGTGTCCCGCCAGGCACGTTCGAAGCTTTGCTGGATGACATTCATGATGGCGTTATTGATACACATGACGGGAACCATGCTGACGGCTACGAAAAGGTCTGCGCTGTCACCAAGGCTGCCCGCGACATGCAAATTACGGCAAACGCCCTCATCATTTGTACTAACCCCAAGGATAGAGACGGAATCTGCCACCAACTTGTGAACGAAGAGCGCCTTCGGTGGACACGATCATGAGCCAAGAACATAAGCCAATTACCTTCAATAGCCCACTTGAGGCGGGTATCCGTGCGGTCTCGATTCTGGGTGCTGCCTATCCGCAAACCTACGACCTCCAGCGGCTTGTGGCCTTTGACTACCTTCTTGTTCACACGGGCGATATTGGTGGACCAGACAATTTGCACCCACCGACGCCAATGCGCTCTGCTGAATTGCTCGTGCGCCGCAAGTTAGTTGAGCAATCACTGCTTCTGATGATGACCCGTGACCTAGTTGAGCGCGAAGTCACATCCGAGGGAATCAAGTACGGCGCGGGTGAAAATGCTGCAACGTTCCTGTCATCAGTATCTTCCAACTATTTGCTGTCCCTGAAGGATCGCGCTGTATGGCTTGTCGAAACTATTGGTGATCTGACGGATGAACAGTTCAAAGCCATGATGCGCCGTTTCTTCGATAAATGGGTCGAACAGTTTCAGAGCATTGAGCAAAGCTTAGGAGGTGATGCATGACGACAGTAACTCCCGGCTTACGCTTGCGCTTTCTCGGTTTTTTTGGGCCACAAAAGCCACCCGCTACAGTGACCTTCGGTACTGGCCTCAATGTCATTTACGGCGCATCAAACACTGGAAAATCTTTCATTGTCGAAGCCATCGACTTCATGCTCGGTGGAAAGCCGCCTCTGCGTGATATCCCTGAGCGCGTTGGCTACGACCTTGTTCTATTGGGGCTTGAAACCCTTGATGGGAAGTCATTTACACTCTGGCGCAGCATAGATGGCGGTGGTTTTCGGCTCTACGAAGACTTGCACCAGACGCCACCAACAAACGAAATTCCGTATACGCAGCTTGACGAAAAACACAGCGATAAGAACAATACGAACCTTTCATCATTCTTGCTGGATCTATGTAGCCTTGGTGGCAAGCGTGTTCGCAAAAATTCCCGGAACGAAACCCTCAGTTTAAGCTTTCGCAACATTGCGCGTTTGATGATCGTCGATGAGACGGAGATCACACAACAAAGCTCACCGCTTATTGATGGCAATCCCACCGCCAACACGCCGAACTTGGCCACATTCAAGTTACTTTTAACCGGAGCAGACGACTCCGCATTGGTCGCCACCAGTAATAAGAGTGAGCCGGAAGAGTTATCGCGCAAGGCACAATTGCGTCTTCTCGATCAGCTTCTTGAAGACTATGGTGACCGGCTCAAGGAGTTGACAAAGAGTCCTAAGGAACTCAAGGAGCAGCTAGAGAAGATTAACACCTCACTTCGTCAACAGGCGGCCCAGGTAAACACCACCGAAGATGAGTTTCAGGAGGCTGCCGGGAAGCGACGAGAATTACGCAAAAAACTGGAAGAAAGCCGAGAGCGACGTGCAGAGGTAAGTGCGATGCTTGAGCGATTCAGGCTGCTTGATAGACACTACTTGTCCGATATTGAAAGGCTACGTGCCATTGAAGAAGGCGGGACGCTCTTTAGCGTACTGAGTGCCGGGCATTGTCCTCTTTGCGGAGCGGCCCCCGATCATCATCCCCCCGATACTGGGTGTAATGGAGATACTGATGCCGTCGTTCAGGCTGCACGTGTGGAGATTGCCAAGATCGAAGTTTTGCGCACGGAACTTGTAGCTACCGTCCAAAGCCTTGAGCGCGAAGGCGCCAACTTTGATCGCAGAATACCCACTGTTGTTCGAGAATTAGAGTCGATTTCGGAGTCAGTTGAAGAATTCCTCGCTCCCAAGCTCTCGACCCTTCGCAAGTCCTATTCAGACTTTGCCGACAAGCGGGCCGAGGTACGCGAAGCGCTGGCACTCTATGCCACTGTTCAAGACATGGAGCGCCGTCGGGCTGATCTTGAGAAGGGCACTGAGGACGAGAAGGCTGGGGTGGTTACTAACGCAGATCTCTCAAGCACTGTGGCCCATAGTTTTGCTAAGACTGTTGAAGGCATACTGACTGGTTGGCACTTCCCAGAGGTTGGGGATGTGTACTTCGATTCCAAGTCTCGAGATCTTGTAATTGCTGGAAAGTCGCGTAGTGCTTTTGGTAAGGGCCTTCGCGCCATTACGCATGCAGCTTTCACCCTCGGGCTGCTTGCTTTCTGCCGTGAGCGCCACACACCACACACGGGATTCGTTGTACTCGATTCTCCATTGCTGGCATACAGAGAGCCAGATGGAACAGAATATGATTTGACCGGTACTGACCTTAAAGATCAGTTTTACGCGTACCTTGAAGCGCTGCCTGAGGACACCCAAGTCATCGTTGTTGAGAACACCGACCCGCCTGATGCAATCATGAAGCGTGAGCAGTCTCTTATGTTTGGCAAGAATCCGCATCATGGCCGTTACGGTTTGTTCCCTTTTATAGCCGACCCTGCACAATAAATGTGTATACAAATGGGAAGTCACCAATGACTTGGTGACGATCCAGCGTTTTTTATCGAATAGTATATGTACCTCCCCTTCGCGGGTCTGGTTGCTCCAGATTTGCTATTCGCTTATCCCTGACAGGCTTAGCCAGTTTTCCGTATCCTGACACCTCCGGCCCGACGTCAGATTGCCCACGGGGTGGCTTTAAAAAAACTGGGCGATGTTGTGATTCGCCGCGCCCAGTTTCAATCTCCGTAGCTGTCCTCGCTCAGGCAACCACGTTAATCCCGCGAGTTGTCTAAAATCGGGGCAAAATTGGCTGCACCGGATGAACCCAACATCCAGGACTTTCACTGTCAAAAAAATCAACACGAACAGGCCCTAGATCGTCCTGAATAACCTGATACGCATGGTTGCAATAGACCTGATTCCAGCGATAAACGGAAACCGCTACACGTTGGATGCCGGTTCCGCGCATCCGCTTCAGAATATGACGGTCATGTTCTCCAAGCCCCCAACCAAGTATCGTTAAGGAGGGTCGCTGCGACGTAAGTACCTCCCGGTACACGGTGGACAGATAGTAGCTATTCTGGATAGAAGATACTTTCTGCTGCATCGTTCCTTCGCTAACAAACAGCGGCACCGCTTGCTCGCTGCGCCACTCTTCAAGAATTGCCTCAAGCAAGCCTTCTCCAGCGTTGTGGATCTTGAACTCCTGCTCCACAACATTTCTGCACAGGGCCAAGCTTCCATGCGGGTAGAAAACCAAGGTGTTAGTACGCTCTCTAAAAGTATCACGAAATCTCCACCAAGCATCGTCGAAGATGCCGTTCCACAAGAAACAATCCTTGAATAAATGACCATCTTGGATGTCGAATCCATAGGTCATCGTCCAGTAGAGCAACAAGTCGTAATTCAACGATAAAACGGTATCGAACCCTTTGAGGAACTGGTACATATTAGGCAATTTATCGCTAACTTGCTCATATTCAGGGTGTATATCACGAACGGCCTGAATCAAACAATTTCTGACATTCAGGTAGGCTTGATGTGTGCGATTGTCTGGTATTTGAAGTGATCTGTTTACGTTGGATGCCTGCCAAACTAGCCGAAGAATCATCTCGAAATCGGATGTTCTGAAAAATTGGAAGAGTCGATTCATATCATGTGTAAGCAGACCTGCCCTGTGGGCGTAAGCCAGTAGAGAACCGTAGTCAAGGACAGGTGAAACAGCAATGCTTGCACCATTACCCAACAATATCGTATTCCGATGATAGTTAGGTGCAATTTGAGCCCAAGGCATAATAGCGTGTGGCATATCTTATTCTCTCTTTTTCCTTGGCAGTTTATTATGAAATAGCACTGATAAGCCATTTTCCACAATTTCTTAAGGATAAATCTTTTTGGTCGAGTTTAAGGCCTTTCTGTACATGTCGGCGCGGTACGCCACCGACGTAATGGACTTGCCTCATATCCGAATGCATCATACCGCCACATAATGTTTTTGGTTCTGTCCCGGCGTCGTAATACGCTTCTGTTATCCTTTGCGCATCCAGTCCACGCCAATTTTCGGATTCAGATCGATATCGGCTTCATCCAGATAAAATACCGGCTGGTCCGTCCGCCTCTGGGCTACAGCCTATTAGATGGGGAGCCACTTTTCCTCATAATGCAGATGTTGGATTTTAAGTGTTGGCGAAGCTCTGGGCCAGATCATTCTGCCCGTCTCAAGCATCTATGTAATGTAGCGGGATGCAGTGACACGTTAAAGAGTCGGTTATCGACCTCTATGTCCACAACGTGAAGGGCTGGCAATAAAACCAATATTTTTATGAGAGCTGGTGCTGTATGCGCTGATATACTCGATTACATTGAGGTCTTCTACAACCTGGAACGGCACCACAGCCATCTAAGCCATTTCATCCCGAAGGACTTCGAACAGGTCCAGTTATGAGGGCAGGAAATATCTACTATCGTGGGGTCAATCCACGATTTACCAGAAGCTGATATGGAAAATGGAAAGCATACAGGAGAAAAAATCTGCCTCTGTATAGCTGGACATGGAGCCCCTTGCTCCGCTGTGGTGAAATAGGTTGTGGTAGGATCTAGAGGCGTTAGTTCATATCTAAGATGTTAGCCTGCTTTTAACGACAAACAGGAGTAATATCATAGAGCGATTGGTTATTAGAAACATACACCGCCATCATTAAAAGTTATTTTTGGATTAACATCGTAATTCGACCATATTTAATAATACCTCAATGATACGGAGCCCCCAAAAATTTACTATAGTAAATTCAAAATGGTATTATAGTTTTGTTCATCCTTTATAGATAATAATAAAAAACTCTTCCCTTTGAAGTTTTGCTTTTTTTAGTAATTATGTAGAACAAACACAAAGATACTATCGGTGTTATATATACAATCAAATATATATTAAAAATTTGGTTGAAATTATTAGCGATAACATGGTACAATAAGAAAATTAATTATTATATTCATGGCCGTTAACAATAAGGTCTATGGGCGGTAGCGTACTTATATAAAAATTAGTTGTTATATCAATTACCAACGTAAAATCTCTCCCTCTCTTGCTAATAAGACTTATTTATAACAGAGGGGGTTCTATTCACCTATTAACTGAATTATTTTTTCAAAAATCAATTAAGTTAATACTTATACACATATGCATGATAATACCGCAGGTATATTACTTATGGGAATAAAAAGTATACGGATTAAAAACATACTCTCCTTTGATGACGTATATATTGATAGCTTTGAAGATTTTAATTTGATTATTGGTAGAAATAACTCTGGAAAATCAAATCTTTTAAAAGTATTTAAATACTTTTATGAAAAATTAGACGAGCAACGGAGCATTCCTCTTACTCTAAATTCGAATTACACGCCCTCTGGAATAATAACAATTACATATGATACAACCCGGATAAAGAAAATAGTAACCAGCACTAATAATAACTCTCGATTTCATAAACATATATACAACACTCTTTTTAAAGAACCAAATAAAAATAAATTCACCGCACTTTTCGCACCCGAAAGAAAAAAACAAAATAGCGAATATTCCTTAACACTTACAATATCAAATGATGACTCAATATCATGGTCTACGAAAGATAAAAAACTTTTATCCCTAATTAAAATTATCTTCCCTTTTTTTTATATAGACACACGTAGAATGGATTTATACAACTGGGAAGACATATGGAGAATAATAAGTAGCATTAACTCCTTCAACTTTCAGAAAATAAGCGAAGATGAAATCCTGAAATTTTTAGATGAAAATATTTCATCTAGAGATGGCGACTACAAAAAATACATCACTCGCATTACTGATGTAATTGACACAAAACCATACACCTATAAAGAGAAAGTAATTAATTATATTAAGATAGCATTGAAAGGTCATATTTTCACGAACTCAGGTGAAGATATCCTTCATCAGTCTGATGGAACAAATTCACATAAATATATTGAAACAATTATTAAGTTGCTCATTTCGTTATCACGAACCGAGTTCATAACACCTACCATATATATAGACGAACCCGAGATAGGACTACATCCAAAACTTGGCGAGCAATTTATTACAACAATTCACACAACTTATAATAGATATAAAAAAAGCGTTCCCGAAAAGGAATCAGGAAAATACTCAACACCTTATCCTTGTTTAATTTTCAGCACCCATGCACCAAATATTTTAAAGCAAACTATTAAACTTTTTTCAACAGATCAGCAGATTTTGCATTTTTCTAAAAAGAATAAACACTCCACAAAGATATCTAAATTAAACTCACAATATAGTGATTTGCGTTTTATAAATATGTTTAGCGATAATGAAGCTAGACTTTTTTTCAGTGAGTATATTCTTTTCGTAGAAGGTTCCACTGAAATGGAAGTCTTCCAAAATAGTTCTTTAGCTAGAATTTATCCTGATTTAGGCAGGATTGACATATACGCCAGTGATGATGTTATGTTGAGAAATATAAACCCAACTTATTCTCAAGCAGCAATTCCTTTTTTAATTGTTAAAGATATAGACAAGGTGATTAAGCTTGACTATAAAAATGAAATATTAAGTCTGGATGGTGATGTTTCTCTAGTTAATAAACTAATACGAAAAGGCAGTTTAAATTTTTATAATCCATCCTTAATAAAAAAAATTGACAGCGCAAAGGAAATAATAAGAGCGGATAAGTCTAAGAAGGAAATGTCGGTTGATGGCTTGTTTTTCAAAACATTTAAAATTGAAAATTTTGTGAGGGATTTCAATAAACTGTTAAAATCATTTAACCTTAATTATATGACAACTACAATAGAGGGTGCATTAATAAATGAGCATTCTTTAAAATACTTTTACAGATGGATTTGTCATATCGTTTTTAACCAGCTAGACGTCAATAATGAAAACCCTAAAAAAATGTTTGCTGGCTTAATGAGAACGTACAATCTTAAAGATGGAGCTATAAGTATATTAAATTCGGCTTTTGTTCTCTCAACTCATTTAAGTATATTAGATCCAGTGGAGCAAAAGCTGGTATTCAAGGTTAAAAAAAGGGCTCTTTTTTTAATTAAAAAAAGCATTAAAGGAGATTTTAAAAACAATAAAGAAATTACAACCCTATTTAGACTTCTTTTTGGAGGAAAAACTGCCACACTTATAAGTTTAGAAATGAATCTTAAAAAAAGCTGTCAAAGAATAGACCCATCTATTACAGCCACAATAAAGAAATATAAAAGCAATGAGCTTAAATTCTTACTCCCCTATACCACAAAAACTAGTGGCTGGGTTACCAGTTTTTTGGATTTTACGATAGCTAAGTTAGAGCAAGAAAATGCTGATAAGATAGCCGAGAATTTACGCTTCCTTTTCCCTGAAATTATATCTATAATAGAGCAAGCTTCTTCTTCGATAGATATAGGGGAGTTTCACTGAACGATTGTCGTTCCTAGCCCCTGCAAACACTAGTTTGCCGCCGCCAATTGTCGCGATGGCCGCTTTAAGCCTCACGGGGTGTAAAGATGGTCTTGGTATCGGAGAAGAAGCTTTATGAAAGAAAAAATAAGCAAGATTGATAAAAATTTCTATACTGACATTTTTATTAAAACATCATTTCAAAATGAATTCGAGGCAGGGGGAGTTATACCACCAATTGCCAAGAATCAAGTATCAACAATCAGTAACAAAAATAAAACATTCTATTCTCTAGCTCACTCATCCCCACACTACTCTATTCAAACCAGAATTGAAAAATTCTTACTTAAAAATATACCTTTAAGTGCATCGAGTTTTGCATTCAGAAAAGAGCGCTCATACTTGCATTATTTAGAGCCTCATACCCAAAATGTCAAATATTGTCATCTTGACATTGTTTCATTCTTTCATAGCATAGACGTAAATATTGTACGTGATACTTTTTCGGTATACTTTTCCGATGAGTTTTTGGTAAAAGAGAAACAATCCTTATTAGATGCATTCATGGCTAGTGTGACTCTGACTGCGGAGTTAGACGGGGTCGAAAAAACATTCATTCCGATGGGATTTAAATCTTCCCCATCAATATCTAATATTATTTTTAGAAAAATTGACATTTTAATACAAAAATTTTGTGATAAGAATAAAATTACTTATACACGATATGCAGATGATCTTTTGTTCTCAACAAAAAAAGAAAACAATATATTAAGCAGCACTTTTTTTATAAATGAGATTTCATCCATTCTCTCCATTAATAAATTCAAGTTAAATAAATCGAAGTATTTATATAAAGAAGGGACTATTTCTTTAGGTGGATACGTCATTGAAAATATTTTAAAAGATAACAGCAGTGGAAATATTAGATTGTCGTCTTCAAAATTAACCCCATTATATAAAGCACTATATGAAATCAAGAAAGGTAGCTCTGCAAAGCATATATGCATTAAAGTATTTAACCTAAAACTCAAAAGATTTATATATAAAAAAAATAAAGAAAAATTTGAAGCCAAGTTCTACTCATCGCAACTGAAAAATAAACTCTTGGGATATCGTTCTTATCTGCTTTCCTTCGTAATATTCCATAAAAAATACAAATGCATTAATCCTATTTTTTTAGAGAAATGCGTATTTCTTATAAGTGAAATTGAATCTATAATGAACAGGAAGTTTTAAAAAACAGCAAGAACTTATTAACACTACCTATGTCATAATTAAAAATCTCATACCATAAACAATCAGCCACAATGATCATTGTGGCCATGATGTTAGTAATATTCGACTAATTTTTTATATCAATTTAGCTCCGTGAATTCACAGAGCAATACATCCACGTGATCCACAGTACAGCGTTTAATGGTGGTCATTCTGGTGGTCTTGACGGACTAGCAATTCAGGTTTAGCTTACTTATTAGCCAGTTACTGGCAATGGCGATCCCAGTCAGAGGAGCCAAATTTAGAAAATCCCGCTTAAGGAAACTTACGCGGGATTTTTGTTATTAATCAACTGGCCCTGCAATTAGCCCATATGCCGACATAGCTCGCTCCATCTGTTTATCGCTGTGGCGAACGGCGTATTGCCCAACAAACAGAGATTAATTTCAGCCCCATTTCCCCTGACTGATCTCCGTGACCCGGTTATACGGGATGTTTACTGTGAACCACGTTGAGCGGTTATGACAGGCGCTACATGACACGATAACCCGGAATCATCAGTGCCGTTCAATGTGGCAGTTGCTAAAAAAAGTTCACCATTTTATGGAAACCGCCAGCCCGTTTTCCGGAGGTCAACATGGGCTGGCAAAAGAGTAGCGTTATTCCGCGCAACTATTTAGCTTTTATTTTCTCTAAGAATATCGAGGTATGAACGCTCTCTCCTATTTATCCATGTTTCTTTTATATGCTCTGACAATTGTGGAATATCGCTTTCTAGCGTAGAAGGCCATAAGCAAGGATTATAATCATAGACTCTTAACATGTGGTCTATATCAAATATAGGTGCAGTACCTTTTGCTCTGATCAAACAGACAGGTTTACTAAAGGCAATCCTCATACCTAATTCAAAAAGCACATTTGGATTGTGTTCAGTTAGATCAACTATAACAAGATCAGCAGCATCAAGATCGTTGACAATCGTAGATTGAATAACTTCACTCCCTGCTTTTTTTGCCGTCTTAGCATTAAATCCAGCCTTCACCGCAGAAGGCGTAATGAGATGTTTAAGTACTTCATCAAAATAACCATGCGGGTAGTTAGACGTTTTTTCTGAAAAAGGCATAGCAACAAATGCAATAAGTTTACTTTGCCCTTGAGATTCACCGAGCATAATGGAACTACTAGCTGTGGCAGTTTTGTCATTAACTGAGTTAGTACTAATGCTATCTTCTCTAGCGACTTTTTCTCGAACGTATTTGAGGTTTTGTTGATATAAGTTATAAAAGTCGTCTTGTAATTGATCATCTATACCGAATTCAGTTTTTAGAGTATTCTTTAAATATTCAATCTCAGGTAGGTTACCACCTTGATAGTAATCATATACTTTCTTAAATAAGTCTATATTTAAGAAGCTATTTAATATTGCATTGCCTTCTTCCTCCTGTGATTTAGGATATACTAAACTCTTCCCTAATTCCGTAAGTTCAATTTTGCTTGTGTCGCGAGTACCCACGGTTATGCCGTAATCTCGAGCAGACGCAGTCATGTAGAAAAAATTTGGCCCTTTACCTAAACCCAGTGCTTTAGCAACTTCACCTGGTGCCCATGGGTTACCGGCGTTAAATTCCTTCAGACAGTCAGCTATTTTTCTACAATCTTCTAGAGAGTATTGAGGGAAGTCACGCTTTGGTTTGGTCGCTTTTTTTCTAGGCTTCCTTACTTTAACTACAGGCGTTGTTTCAGATGCAACTTCTGGAGTGGTTTCATTTTGGGAAATTTCGTTATCTTCAGACATATAAATCCTTTTTAATACTAAGAACAAGACTACGATGAAAAATCAAATTTTACATCGTACCGATGATAGCAATGGGATATATCTCAATTAAATAAAAGCTATTGCCATCACAAAATCAAGTTATTAATTATGATTTATTCAATCTTCCCCATTGTTTCATTATTTATACCCATCAGCGGCCTGGCCTCATACCGCACATCTTCGCCCCCACGCACCAGCCGATCCCGCAACCCATAATGATGCACCCGCGCCATGCGCTGCACCCGTGTAACTGACACCCAGTTATCTCATTGATTTTTATTGCCAGAAGCTCTGAGCTCCAGCGTGATCGCTGGTAGCCAAAATCGCCGGGAGCATGTTTTACCAGCTCACGTAATAACATGCAGATATGCTCAAAAGGCCAGCGACGGGCACACCCGGCAGGTAATGATTTCAGTCCTGCAACACCCGACAGCGTGAACCAGTTAATCCAGCGGCCGACGGAGGAACGGGCACAGCAAAGCGTTCTGGCAACGTCGCTGACGCGACAGCCGCGGTGCATCATCAGCATGGCAGTCAGCCGACGGGCATAATTTTTATCGTGCGTTTTATGGATCGCTTTCTGCATCAGGCGTCGTTCGTCACGGGGAATTGGTGCTATGATCGGCATCACTCAGTCCGGTCAGTGATATTGGTTGGTTTGGCGATGATCAGATCGCACAATCCGGGCTGAGTTCACTCAAAGTGATCTACTATTCCGCGCAGCTTTTTAGATTTATGTAACCTTCGCCTATTGGTGGTCATTTTGGTGGTCTTGACAGCATCGCAATTCAGGTTTAGCTTACTTATTAGCCACTTAAAGGCAAAAGCGATCCCAGTCAGAGGAGCCATATTTAGAGAAGCCCGCTTAAGGAAACTTAAGCGGGCTTTTTGCTTTGGGGGATGTGGTGGACGGCGGCTGATATCGCGGAACGGCGTGAGTGGGGGGAGAGGGTTAGGCAAACAGAATCCCCCTCTTCCATCGGTGCTTTCTGTACTTACGGGTGTGTTATTTCCCAGCGACAGCTGTCACAGACGCCAGGATAAGCAATCATCTCACCTTCTGCGCCATCGTGTATTGATTCATACGCCACAGACCAGCTTACGGCAGCGAGTACGCAGGATATGATATTTGCGACCTGATCAGATATAACTTGGTATAAGGCGCGTTAGAATCCGATGTTTTGCTAAGAGCGAGGTGCGGAAGTTGTGGCTAATCATTAATCATCTCAACTTTCGACTTAAAAGTTACAATAACCTCTCTAACCACTCGGCAAATACTTTTACCTTACGGGAGAGGTGGCGGTGCGGATAAAGAAGTGACAGCTGACGAGGTGGTACGGGATAGTCTGTCAGTACTTCTACCAGACGGCCACTGTTGAGGTAAGGTTGTAAAAAAACATTCATCCCCTGTAATATTCCCAGCCCTGCCAGACCTGCTGCTATATAGGCTTCGGAGTTATCCAGTACAAGCTTACCGGAAAGGCTAATTTCTTCTGTGCCCTCTGGTGTCTGAAACGTCCACGGCATAATTTGCCTACTGCTGTTGTTAATCCAATTGACGACCTGATGCTGGCGCAACTCCTCCAATGTTTCTGGTGTACCATGTTCTGCAAGATAAGCCGAGCTGGCGCACGTCGTCATTTTAATGGAGCCCATCTTCCGGGCGACGTATTCACCATCATCGAGTTCCCCTACTCGCAGCACGCAGTCCAGGCCATCGCGCAGCATATCCCTGCGGCGATCTGAGCAGCTCAGTATGATTTCAATATCAGGATGCTCACGGTAAAAATCGGGCAAATTTGGCACGACGAGTAAAGCCGCAAAAGCGATTGGCATATCCACGCGCAACTGCCCACGCAAAACACGGTCGGCTGCAAACGACTCCAGTAGATCATCCGTCTGGGCCAGTAAGGGTTTACTGCGGCGATAAAATTCTTCCCCTTCTGGCGTCAGGTTAATTCGCCGTGTCGTGCGCTGCATTAATCGAATACCGCTGTGTTGCTCGAGTTGTTGCAGAGCTTTGGTAACAGCAGGACGATGGATTTGCAGATTCTCCGCCGCCTGCGTGAGGCTACCTGACTCGACAATTTCGATAAAAATTCTAATAGCTTCAAAGAGATTAATTTGCATCGCTTATTTCTTTCACAGGAGAGGTAAGAGTCGTCAATTCGCAACCGGATAACTATATTGTTACTGATTTCGTAATAGTGATGAACTGTTTTTACTATTTTTCTAAACAATCCCCCGTTCTACACTCTTCCCATTCCGAAACCTGAGCGGCTGTGTAGCGCCATTTCGAAACATAAAAACTCTTTAAGGCCGCTGTTTCAGGCTGCCGGACCTCTTTGTTAAGGACATTACGCCATGCAAAATAACCGTATCTGCCAAATTTTGGGCATAGAAAAGGCTGTCATTCAGGGGCCATTATCATGGTTGACCGATGCCCGTTTAGTCGCCGCTGTCAGCAATGCCGGAGGACTGGGTGTGCTGGGCCCAAACGCAGGATTAACGCCAGAAACCGCAGTTTCTACGCCACATGAAACGGCCGAAAAAATGCGTGAAGAAATTCGTAAAACCAAAGCGCTAACAGAAAAACATTTTGGCGTCAATCTGATACCGACACCTGAAAACGACATATGGACTCCGCCAATCTTACAGGTGATAAAAGAAGAAGCGGTGAAAGTGGTGGTTTATACAGGCTATGGCGAAGGTGCTGTGATCCCCGCATTGTTTGACGAACTGAAAGACGCGGGCATCAAGATTATCTATCGCGATATCAACCCCACCCCTGAAAACACCCGCCTCGCCGAAGCCGCCGGGGCAGATATTATTGTCGCCACCGGTTTTGACGAAGGCGGAACCTTGCCAGGCAAGGCGCTGGGAACATTTTCAATCGTTCCACTGATTGCCGATGCCGTGCAAAATGTCCCGGTACTGGCCGCCGGAGGTATCACCGATAACCGTTCCGCCAGAGCAGCCCACGCCCTTGGGGCAAACGGGGTTTTCGCCGGTTCCATTTTTATCAGTACCGAAGAAAGCCGTGTACCGCAGTCAGTGAAAGACAAAATCATCAATTCTCACGGACTCGATATGCTGCTTTTCCGCACCATGCCCGATTACTATCGTTCATTGCCCGGTAAGCTGGCAGAAAAACTGGTGCAAATGGATAAAGCGGGAGCCAGTAACGAAGAGCTTGGAAAAACCATGGGCGGGTTACGCGGTTTGCGTATAGGGATGCTAGAAGGGAACACCGATGAAGGCTATATATCGCTGGGGACTGGCATCGGCAGTATTCGGGATATTAAAACCGTTGCTCAAGTGGTTGATGCATTAGCAATATGACCGCTTCCCCCGTTTACTACGGGGTTTACTATTCATCATGCCCTGAAGCTGCAGTTTTTATCCGGAGAATGAGTCTGCTCAGGGATATTGAATTTGTTGGCTTCCATACCGCCGCTTCAAGGGTATCGTTCTCTTCACGGTTGATGGACACATTAGAATTTCGGTAACTTCCGCTCCTGGCACTTAGCCGCCCTCCCGAGTTAAATACCAACCTCCACCAAAAATCTCTTACTTAACCGGCTCCGACAGCGGCACGCCCTTCTTCCCGGCGTAAAACACAATCAGCACCGCGCCCTCTTGGGTGGTATAGCCGCGATGGGCAATATCTACCACTTCGGGCAGCACCTCGCCGGCGGTGACCTGCCGTTTTTCCCCGCTGGATTTCTTCTCTATCGTCACCACGCCGCTCTGTACATAGGCGGCATTCGGGATCGGATGCTGATGCCAGTCCAGGCTGCTGTTGGGAGCAATGGTGATCTTCAGCACCGAAAGCTGCGGAGTGCCCTGCGGATAGGCGGAATATCGCGTACCGTCCCAGGAACGCTCCGATTCCAGCAGCGTTTCGCTGTCGACGCCGCGCTTATCGCCGTGCGCCTGAGCAAAAAAGGTGGGAAGGGATAACATCGCGGCGGTGCAGATTACCAAAGCGTGCTGAGGCCAACGCATAGCGCAATCCTTATGTTAGACAACCTGATGAATAACGCATGAAGCGCCGGCTAGCCTTCAGCGCATCCGGGAAACACTGCCCCGGCTTTACACAGTATGTACAAATATTGCGCTAACGGTAGTTTCTGCCGCCTGTACTGCGGCCATCAACATCATTCAGCACGTCCTGCCGGGCGTTCTCGTTAACCATGCCGGCCCTTCGCAAACGGCACGGCGTTAACCGTGCCGCAAGCATCCGCAGCGGGAAAAACCTATTTCCCCAGGTAGCCCAGACGGCGGGAAATCAGTGAGCAGACCTGCTCCAGCTCCTGGTTAACCCGCTCGATTTTACGCTGCATACGGTGCGTCGGCCCCGCGACGCTCAGCGCGCCGACCACGCTGCCGGTATAGTTGAAGATCGGGTGCGCCACGCAGGTCAGCCCCTCTTCGTTCTCTTCGTTATCGAGGGAGTAGCCTTTCAGGCGAATATCCGCCAGCACCTCATACAGCGCCACGCGGTCAACCAGCGTTTTCTCGGTAAACGCCGTCAGCGGTTTGCTCAGCACGCGGTCGATCTCTTCCTGCGGCTGGAAGGCCAGCAGCGCCTTGCCAATCCCGGTGCAGTAGGCCGGCAGACGCGCACCCAGCTGTGCGTTGGTCTGGATGGAGAGCGTCCCTTCGCTTTTGTACAGGTAGACCACGTGGCCGTCGTTGTAGACGCCCAGAAAACAGGTTTCTTCAGTTTTGGCGGAAAGCTTCTTCAGGTATGGAATGGAAACCTCAACCAGGTTCACATTCATTAATCCTTTTATCCCCAGTTCCAGACTTTTCAGATCCAGATGATAGCGCTCCGTCGCGCTGTCCAGCATCACATACTGCCGCTCCTTGAGGGTTTCCAGGATGCGGAATCCGGTCGTTTTCGCTATCTGGGTACGCTTTACCAACGCCGCCAGCGATATGCCTTCGGGATGGTCTCCTATTTCTTCCAACAGCGTTAAAACCTTATCAATGCTGGAAGAGTTCGTGCTCTCGCCACCTGACATCCCGTTACTCCCATTCGAAAAATTTCCGTTATTGTAGCCGTAATGCTACATCCTACAAAATTCGTTTGTTTTCAGTATATTGACATCCGCACCTGACTTTCGCCGCCTGCTGTTTGTGACCCCCTTCACCGATCGACAAAAAACGGAATGACATTCCTATTTATAAAAAATAGTCTAAATGAAAGGAATGACGTTCCGAAATTTTAGCCACTAAGGAAGCGACATGTTCATCGTCACCATTGATTCCGGTACCACCAATACCCGGGTGCGTATCTGGCAGGATAAAAGGATCATCGCCGACGCCTGTGCGGCGGTCGGGGTGCGCGACAGCGCCAAAAGCGGCAATCTGGCAACGCTCACCGCCGGGATTAAAGACGCCTTGGATCGTGCGCTGGCGCAGGCTGAAAACTGTACGCTCGATCGCTGCGCGATCGTGGCGTCCGGCATGATCACCGCCGATGTCGGGCTCTGCCCGCTTCCTCACCTGAGCGCACCGGTCAGCGTTGAACAGCTGGCGAACGGCGCGGTGGCGCGCCATATTCCGGCCATCGCGCCGCAGCCGATCTGGTTTATTCCCGGCGTCAAAAACGCCCTGCCGACGGTGAACCTCACCAACCTCGATATGATGGACGTGATGCGCGGCGAGGAAGTAGAAACCTTCGGCCTGCTGGCATTACAGGCCGTGCCCGGCCCGGCGGTGATCGTACTGCCCGGCTCACACTCGAAGTTCGTCAGTATCGATCGACAGCAGCGCATTGCCGCCTGCGCCACCACCATGGCCGGCGAGTTACTGGATGCACTCACCCACCACTCCCTGCTGGCCGGCTCGCTGGATCGACAGTTCGCCGCCCGTCTGGAGCTCGACTATCTGCTGCAGGGCGCCGACGCCTGCCGGCGCACCGGCCTGTCGCGCGCCTGCTTCTCCGTGCGGCTGCTGGATCTGTTTACCGCCGCCAGCCACGACCAGAAAGCCAGCTATCTGCTGGGCGTTACGCTCTGCGCCGATATTCAGGCGATGAAACAGAGCCGGGCGCTGGCGCTGACGCCGGAGACCCGCGTGGTCATCAGCGGCAAACCGATCCTGCAACAGGCGCTGGCCTCGCTGATCGCCGCCGATCCCTTTTTCACCGCCGACGCGCTGCTGGTTGACGAAGATCCCGCCCGGCCGCTGTCCTGCATCGGCGCTATCCGCGTGATGGAAATCATCATGCGTCAGGCGGCAACGCCGTACGCGTCGCCGTCCGACGCCGTCTCATCCGGAGATTCACGATGAAAATGCACCTTACGCTACCGCTGGTCGCCATCCTGCGCGGTATTACGCCCGATGAAGTCGACGACCACATCCCGGTCCTGATTGAGGCCGGCTTTGAGGCGATTGAAATCCCGCTGAACTCGCCGGCGTGGCAAACCAGCATTGCGCACGCGGCCCAACGCTATGGCGGACAAGCGCTGATCGGCGCCGGTACGGTGGTGAACGTCGCCGACGTCGACCAGCTGGCGGCGGTAGGTTGCCAGTTTATTGTGACGCCGGCGACGCAGCCTGCGGTAATCCGCCGGGCGCTGCACCACGCGATGCCGGCGCTGCCGGGGTGCGCGACGCCGACGGAGGCCTTCAGCGCCATCGAGGCCGGCGCCCGGCAAATCAAACTGTTCCCCGCCGGCCAGTTCGGCCCCGGCTATGTGCGTGCGCTGAAATCCGTGCTGCCTGCCGATATTGCCCTCTACGCCGTCGGCGGCGTCACGCCGGACACGCTCGGCGCCTACCTGCAGGCGGGCTGCAGCGGCGCCGGCCTCGGCAATGACCTGTACCGCGCAGGACAAACGCCGGCACGCACCGCGGCGCAGGCGCAGGCCTTTGCGGCGGCCTACCGCTCCCATGCCAACCAGAACGCTTAAAGGTATCGCTATGAAACATCACTACCTGTTTAAAAACGCCACCGTGATCGACGGCTCCGGCAGTGACGGTTACACCGCCGACGTGGCCGTCAGCGACGATCGCATCACCCGCATCGCGCCGGCCATTGATGAGGACGCGGCGGTAACGCTGGACTGCCGCGGCCGGGTGCTGGCTCCCGGGTTTATCGACGTTCATACCCATGACGATCTGATCGTGATCAAGCACCCGGACTATATCGAGAAAACCTCGCAGGGCGTCACCAGTATCATCGTCGGCAACTGCGGCATCAGCGCCGCCTGCGCGCAGATGAAAGACGAAGTGCCCGACCCGCTCAACCTGCTGGGGGAGCTGGCGGAGTTCCGTTACCCGGATCTGGCCAGCTATCGCCGCACCGTGGATGAGGTCATGCCCTCGGTGAACGTCGCCACGCTGATCGGCCACACCACGCTGCGCAACAACGTTGTGGCGTCCCTGAACGAACCGGCGCAGAGCGCCGATATCGATGCCATGCGCGCCGTTCTGCGGCAGGCGCTGCAGCAGGGTGCGCTGGGGCTGAGTACCGGCCTGTCCTACGGCAACGCCGTTAACGCCTCAACGGAAGAGATCTGCGCGCTGGCGGAGCTGCTGGCCGAGCATCAGGGCATCTACACCACGCATATGCGCACCGAATATGACGGGATCATCGACGCCATGCATGAGGCATTTCACGTCGGCCGTCACGCCCGGGTGCCGGTGCAGATCTCCCACCATAAGTGCGCGGGCGCCAAAAACTGGGGGCGCACGGTAGAAACGCTGGCGCTGATAGAGAAGTATCAGCAACGCCAGGATATCAGCTGCGATCTCTACCCGTACCGCGCCGGCTCCTCCAACCTCGATCCGCAGCAGGTTACGGCGGACTACGACATTTTGATCACCTGGTCCACGCCGCACCCGGAAATGGCGGGCAAAACCCTGCTGGAGATCGCCGCCGCCTGGGATAGCGATATTCACCACGCCGCCCAGCGGCTGATGCCCGCCGGCGCCATCTATTTCCAGATGGATGAAGCCGATGTGCGCCGCGTACTGGCTCACCCCAGCGCCATGATCGGCTCCGACGGTCTGCCCTGCGATCCCAACCCCCATCCGCGCCTGTGGGGCACCTTCCCGCGGGTATTGGGCCACTACAGCCGCGACGAAAAGCTGTTCCCGCTGGCTACCGCCGTACACAAGATGACCGGCATGTCCGCACAACGCTTCGGTATGCGGCAGCGCGGGCTGATCAAAGAGGGCTACTTTGCCGATTTGGTGCTGTTCGACCCGGAACGCGTCAACGATGCCGCCACCTTCCAGCAGCCGAAACAACTGGCCGACGGTATTGAGCACGTGTTCGTCAACGGCGTACTGACCTACAGCCAGCAACAGATGACCGGCCGGCGCGCCGGGAAGTTCCTGAGTAAAACTCATTAACCAGTAAGAGGACATTATGATTAAACGTTACGGGATTACCGGCTCCACGGGCACCGGCGGACAAAACCTGCCTTTCGCCAAAGCGGTCAGCGCAGACGGCTGGCTGTACGTCTCCGGCCAGACGCCGATGGTCGATGGGGAGATTATCGACGGCGGCATCGTCGCCCAGTCCACCCAGGCGATTCAAAACTGCCTCGACATCATGAACGAAGCGGGTTTCGGCAAAGAAGATATCGTACATATGAAAGTCTTCCTGACCGACGCGCGCTACTTCCAGTCCTTCAATAAGGTCTTCCGCCATTTCTTTGCCGAGCATCCGCCCGCGCGCGTGTGCTGCGTGGCCGATCTGGTCGTCGACTGCATGGTCGAGGTCGACATCACCTGTTTTAACGCCAAATACAAGCAGAACTAACGGCATTATCACTACGTAAGGGAATATTATGGAACACAACAATTTCCTGATCTGGTTTTTACTCTATGCCTTCGTCATGATGGCGATCGGCTGGTACGTCACCCGCCACCAGAAAACGGGGGAAGACTTTATCCTCGGCGGCAGAAAGCTGCCGATGCTGCTGACCCTGGGCTCCACCGTCGGCACCATGGTCGGCACCGGCTCCAGCATCGGCGCGGTGAGCTTTGGCTATACCAACGGCTGGGCCGGCATGCTGTACGGCATCGGCGGCGCAACCGGCATCCTCCTTACCGCCTGGCTGTTCGGGCCGGTCAGGAAACTGCGCTTTATGACCATGAGCGAGGAGATCTGCTACTACACCGGCGGCAGCCGCATCGTGAAGAACCTGGTGGCCCTGCTGATTTTCCTCGCCTCAATCGGCTGGCTGGGCGCGCATATCCTCGGCGGCGGGCTGTATCTGGCCTGGGCGGCGGATATCGATATCACCGTAGCCAAGATCATTATCGCCGTCGGCTTTATCTTCTATGTCGGCATCGGCGGGTATAAAGCCGTCTCCTGGATCGACACGCTGCAATCCATCGTGCTGTTCCTCGGCTTTATCGTGCTGGCCGCGCTGTCCGTCAGTTACGTCGGCGGCTGGGACACCCTGGTCGCCAACACCGACCCGCAAGCCTTTACGCTGTTCGGCATCGGCAAGCTCGGCCTGTGGCCGGCGCTCTCTCTGGCGATCGTCATCGGCATTGGCGTACTGGCAACGCCGTCTTACCGTCAGCGCATCTACTCCGCCGCCTCGACGCGCTCCATCCGCCAGTCTTTCGTGATTACCGGCGTGCTGTACATGGGCTTTTCATTCCTGCCGGCAATTATCGGCATGGCGACGCACGTGATGAACCCCGAGCTGGAGAACCCCAGCTTTGCCTTCCTGTTCGCCACCAACGCCCTGCCGGCCGCGCTGGCCATGGTGGTGCTGATCGCCGGCATGTCTGCCAACCTGTCATCCGGCAGTTCGGATGCAATTGCCGGGGTTTCCATCATTCTGCGTGATATTTACACCATGGTGACAGGGAAAATGCCGCCGCCGGAGAAAGCCATCAATCTGTCGCGCATTTTCCTGCTGCTGGTGATTCTGCTGGCGCTGATTTTCGCCCTGACGTCGAATGACATCATTGGCTATATCACCAAAATGATTTCAATGATTATGTCGGGCATGTGCGTCACCGTGCTGCTGGGTAAATTCTGGCTGCGCTTCAACTGGCAGGGCTGCATTGCCGCGCTGCTGGGCGGCAGTCTGACCTCGCTGACCGTGATTCTGATCCCAGCCTGGTCACAGGCGCTCGGCAACCCGGTGATCCCGGCGCTGCTCGTCAGCCTGGTGGCCGCCGTTGCCGTCACCCTGCTCACCCCGAAAAATAAACTGTCACGCGAAGAGGTGCTGCAAATGATCACCGACGAACGGGAAGCCACCCACACCGACACCAAACCAATCGGACCGCTGGCGGGAGAAAGCAAATGACGGCCGTCAATAGCGCAAAGCATAAATCGGCGCCGATGCATATTTCCGCCGCCGGCATCAGCAATCTGCTGCATGAAGATGTCTGCCTGCCGGCCGCCGTGATCCGGGCCGGCGCGCTGGAAAATAATATCCGCTGGATGCAGCGTTATGCCGATAAGCGCGGGGTTTCACTCGCGCCGCACGGCAAAACCACCATGACGCCGTGGATTTTTCGCCGGCAGCAGGAGGCCGGCGCCTGGGCAATTGGCGTCGGCAGCGCCTGGCAGGCACATGCCGCCATGGCTGCGGGCATCGAGCGGGTGCTGATGGCGAACCAGCTGGTGGGCAAAGCCAATATGCAACTGGTGTCGCAGTTGAAACAGCGCTATCCGCGCTGTGATTTTCTGTGCTGCGTCGACAGTGTGGACAATGCCGCCTCGCTTGCCGCCTTTTTCCACACTCAGGGACAAACGCTGGACGTGCTGGTGGAGCTGGGCGTGCCGGGCGGCCGCTGCGGCTGCCGCAGCACGGCGGAGGCGCTGGCGCTGGCGGCCAAGATCGCGGCGCTGCCGGGCCTGCGGCTGCGCGGGCTGGAGCTGTATGAAGGCGTGCTGCACGGCGACGATCCGCAGCCGCAGATAGAAGCCTTACTCAGCGCGGCGGCGGCGCTGGCCTGCAATATGGCGGAGTATGTCGACGGGGAGTTTATTCTGACCGGTGCAGGCACCGTGTGGTATGACGTGGTATGCAACGTCTGGCTGACGGCAAAAAAGCCGCCGCACTGCCGCATTGTGATTCGCCCCGGCTGTTATATCACCCATGACAACGGCATCTATCAGCAGGCGCAGGATGCGCTGCTGGCGCGCGACCGCATCGCCTGCGATCTCGGCGGCGATCTCAGCGCCGCTCTGCAGCTGGTGGCCATGGTGCAATCGGTGCCGGAGGCCCGGCTGGCGATTGTTAATTTTGGCAAGCGTGACTGCGCCTTTGACGCCGGGCTGCCGCAGCCGGTCGCCCATTACCGGGCGGGTAAGGCGCTGCCGTTCAGGCCCGGCGCCTATACCAGCAGCGAGGTCATGGACCAGCACTGTATGCTGAGGCTGGCGCCTGACAGCGATGTGCAGGTCGGCGATATCCTGATCTTCGGCACCTCCCATCCCTGCCTGACCTTTGATAAATGGAAAACGCTGTTGCTGGTCGATGACGACTATAACGTGCAGGCGGAGCTAGATACCGCCTTTTAATCAGGCAGTCACGCACAGCTCATTCCAGTAGCTGTAGCGCATCGCGCGGCGGTAGCGATTATTTTCCATAATGACGCAGCAGCGAAGGATGGAACTCAAAACCGTACAGCTGGCTGGTGGCCAGCATGGTTTCCAACAGTGCGGCGCTGTCGCCGGGCTGCTTCGTCTGCTGCGGTTCGGCCTGTACCCCACGGCTGAACCGCAAAAAAGCCAGTAAACGCTTCATGCTCCCCTCCTCAGTCAATGATTGACGCCTGAGAGAAGTAAAACGCTTACCGGCCCGGAAAGGAAATATGCATTTTTGCGTTGCTTAGCTGAAAACCGGGTTAACCGCTGCGCCGGTGTCAGCTTTCACGGTCGCGTTCGACAATGCGCACCAGCAGCGCGCCAAACAGAACCATATCCACCAGCAGCGCCAAAGCGAAGTTAAACCCGCCCGCCGCCTGCCACTGCAGCCACTGCGTCGCCGCCAGCGCCGCGCCGCAGATCAGCGCCAGCGCGGCGCGCCCCCAAACAGGATGTCGCCCCGGCGGCGCGCTAGCGCGATGGCGCTGGTAGACCGCGCCCAGACCGGCGCCGGTCAGCCAGGCGCCCGGCAGCAGCATCGTCCATTCCAGCCGTCCGTGCAGCGCCAGCAGGATCCATAGCAGCCCTGCGGCAGCGATCAATAAGCCATAGCGCGCCACCACCAGCGGCGACGGCTGCGCCAGCGGACGGTAACGCCCCAGCGCCACGCCGCAGGCAAAGGCCAGCGCCAGGCTGAGCGGCAGCGCAACACCGGGCAGCGGCTGCGCCCAGCCATACTGCCGGAACAATAGCAGCGCCGCAGATAGCAGTACGCTTAGCACGATCGCCCGGAGCACCGCACCCGGCGGCGCGACCGCGCCTGCGTCCGGCTGTTTGGCTAACGGTATCATCATCGTCCTCCTGCATCATACGCAATAATCATGAGATAAACTCACCCTCAGTGAGCAACTGCAATAAGCTTATCTCGCGTATAATCAGGTAATCAAAGTCATAGATTTCATTCATAGATGAGAATAACTCAGCCATGAGAAAACCACGCCTACCGCCGCTGGGCGCCGTACGCGCCTTCCATGCCGTTGCGGGCTGCCTGAGCTTTAAGCTGGCCGCCGAACAGTTGGGCGTCAGCGCCACCGCCGTCAGCCATCAGATCAAACTGCTGGAGTCGATGTTGGAATGCCGGGTCTGTGAACGCAGCGCCCAGGGCGTCAACCTGACCCATGCCGGGGAATTGTTATACGGCGCAACGCAAAGCGCCTTCAGCGCGCTGGAGACCGCCACCGCGCAGATTATGCAGGCCGCTCAGCCGCCGGCGCTGACGGTCACCACCACCTCCAATTTTCTCACCCACTGGCTGGTACCTCGCCTGGCCGATTTTAAAGCGCAGCTGCCGGCCATTGATTTACGTCTGCACACCAGCGTTGAGCGGGTGGATTTAACCCAGCGCACCGTCGATGCCGCCATCCGCTACCGCGAAACGCCGGAAACTCACCTGCACAGTACCCTGCTGTATGAAGACCGCTTTATCCTGGTGACCAGCCCGTCGCTCGGCATCAAAACGAGGGAAGATCTACACACCGCCACACTGTTTCACGTGGAGCAGCGGCACGTTCCCGCCGACTCGCCCACCTGGCAAAACTGGCAGCGGCGCTACGGGCCTGACGGGCTGGACTGCAACGGCGGGTTGATTTTCAGCGATGAAACGCACGCGCTGCAGGCGGCGGTGGCTGGACAAGGCGTGGTCATCGCCAGCCGGCTGCTGGCGAACGATCTGCTACAGCGCGGCGTGCTGACCGCACCGTTTGACGAGTCGCTGCCCGGAGCGCGCTATTATCTGGTAACAACGGAGGAAGCGGCGCAGCGGGCAGATATTATCGCGCTGCGGCACTGGTTATTGCAGCAAATGGCGGGGCAACCTGCAGATAAATGATAAACGCTTGCCCTTCCCCTTCATGATCTATAAGTTATTAACTTATTGATATATAAAATATATCCATCATGGAGGATGCTATCATTTACCTGTTAAATGTGATCTATCAGGGATATCGACAGTCGTTCAGCATCAAAGGCCGGGACAGCCGCGCATTCTATATCACGCTGGTGGTATTTCAGCACCTGTGGTTTGTGCTTTACCTGGCTGTCAAGGTGGTGATGAATTACCCGCTTTCATGGATCGTGGTCATTATCTTTGTGCTGCCGCTGCTGGCCAGCAATATCCGCCGCCTGCATGACGGCGGCTACAGCGGCACCTGGTGTTTCTGCTGGTTTGTGATGCCGCACCTAGCGCTGATTGGCACCATGTTTCTGTCGTCGCTCAATAACAACAATCCCTACACCCGCTACCCGCAAAATTAATCCCGGGACGCATTTTCCTTATTGCGCGGGTACTTCCACAGCCAGCGGCCGCTAACCATACGCCAGTAGAACAGCGCGCCGCGTACCGCCCAGTCCATAAACATCCCCAGCCAGACGCCGGTCACCCCCATGCCCAGCACGATCCCCAGCGTATAGCCGGCTACCACCCGGCAGCCCCACATGCCCAGCATCGACACCCACATGGCAAAACGCGCGTCGCGCGCGCCCTTCAGCCCGGCGGGCAGCACCCAGGAGGCGGCCCAAATCGGCATAAAGGCGGCGTTCAGCCAGATCAGCACCTTCACCACCTCTTTCACATCATCCTGCTGGGTATAGAACGCGGCAAACAGCCCGGCGAACGGCGCGCTGCCCCAGGCCAGCAGCGTCAGGCCAAGGGTCGACAGCCAGAAAATATGCCGCAGCTGCCGCTCCGCCTGGCCAATTTGCCCCTTGCCCAGCCGCCGTCCCACGATAATGGTCGACGCCGAGCCCAGCGCATTGCCCGGCAGGTTAATCAGCGAGGCGATCGAGAAAGCGATAAAGTTACCGGCGATCACGCTGGTGCCCATGCCGGCCACAAACATCTGCGTCAGCAATTTGCCGCCGTTAAACAGCACTGACTCAATGCTGGCGGGAATGCCGATGCCCAGCACCTCTTTCAGGATCGACAGCTGCAACCGGCTGAAATAGCTCTTCAGGGTAATGTGCAGCGACGGATTAAAGCCGATCGCCAGCACATAAATAATCGCCACGGCGCCAATATAACGTGACAGGGTCAGCCCCAGTCCGGCCCCGATGAAGCCCAGACCGTCCCAGCCCGGAATGCCGTATATCAGCGCGCTGCTGATAATGATATTGAGGATGTTCATGCCGCCATTGATCAGCAGCGGAATTTTGGTGTTGCCCGCGCCGCGCAGTGCACCGCTGCCGATCAGCGCAATCGCCGCCGCCGGGTAGCTCCACACGGTGGTCTGCAGATAGGAGAGCGCCAGCGCCTTTACCTCCGGCGTGGCGGCGCCGGCAATCACATCAATAATCTGCTCGCCAGCCAGATGGATCGCCGCCGCCAGCAGCAGCGCCACCACCGTCATCAGCACCAGCGACTGACGCGCCGCCGCGCGCGCCCGCTGGTGATCCAGTTTGCCCAGGCTGAACGCCACCACCACCGTGGTGCCAAGATCCACCGCGGCGAAAAAGGCGATGATCACCATGTTGAAGCTGTCCGCCAGCCCAACCCCGGCCATTGCCTCCTTGCCCAGCCAGCTCACCAGAAACGTACTCAATACGCCCATCAGCAGGACGCAGGTGTTTTCCAGCAAGATCGGCACCGCCAGCGGCACGATCTCGCGCCGAAACAGCACGCGGTAACTTTTCCGTTTGGGGTACCACGGCGTGGCGATCACCCGTTGACGAAGCTGCGCAAATAAGTTCAACATTGCTCCATGGCATAAAACGAAACTCTGTTTTAAATCATGTTTGATCCCTGCCGATCCTGCAAAGTTTTTTGTGCTGATTGCGCATGCCGGGCGCTGGCGGGCTGGCACCCTGCGCCACGGCGCTGATATGGATTTGTAACATATTGAGAATATGCTACTTTCTAACAATACCCGCAGTCGGACATCAACACGTTCAGAGGTACTATGGCTCATAGCAAAACAGGCAGTCACCACGCGGTCGCAGACGCGCTGGATCAGTTGGAAGCCCTCTACCAGGGTGCGGTCGAAGCGCTGCGTACGGCGATCGGCGATTTTATTGATAACGGCACGCTGCCGGACGCGCAGGCGCGGGCCGCCGGGCTGTTTGTCTACCCGGAGCTGCGCGTTAGCTGGCACGGCACCGCCCCCAGCGAAAAGAAAACCCGCGCCTATGGCCGCTTCACCCATCCCGGCTGCTACACCACCAGCGTGACGCGGCCGGCGCTCTTCCGCCACTACCTGGAAGACCAACTGACGCTGCTGGTGGAAGAATACGGCGCCGCCATCGAGGTGGCGCCCTCGCAGCGTGAAATCCCCTATCCGTATGTGATAGACGGCTCTACGCTGGAGCTGGAGCGTTCGATGAGCGCCGGGCTGGCGCAACATTTTCCGGTGCCGGAGCTGGCGCAGATCGGCGATGACACCGCCGACGGTCTGTCGCAGGCCAGCGACACCTTCCCGCTGTCGCACTTCGACGCGCTACGCGCCGACTTCTCGCTGGCGCGCCTGCGCCACTACACCGGCACGCCGGTGGAACACTTCCAGCAGTTTGTGCTGTTCACCAACTACACCCGCTATGTGGACGAATTTGTCCGCTGGGCCTGCAGCGAGATCGCCGATCCGGACAGCCCGTATCAGGCGCTCTCCTGCGCCGGCGGTATCTACATCACCGCCGATACTCTGTCGCCGGAGCAGGCCGTGTCCGATCTGGCATGGAAAAACAACCAGATGCCGGCCTACCACCTGATTGGCGCCAACGGTCAGGGCATTACGCTGATTAATATCGGCGTCGGCCCTTCCAACGCCAAAACCATCTGCGACCATCTGGCGGTGCTGCGGCCGAACGCCTGGCTGATGATCGGCCACTGCGGCGGCCTGCGTGAAAGCCAGTCGATTGGCGATTACGTACTGGCGCACGCCTACCTGCGCGACGACCACGTGCTGGATGCGGTACTGCCGCCGGATATCCCGATCCCCAGCATCGCCGAAGTACAGCGGGCGCTGTACGACGCCACCAAGCAGGTCAGCGGCATGCCGGGGGAAGAGGTCAAACAGCGGCTGCGCACCGGCACGGTGGTCACCACCGATGACCGCAACTGGGAGCTGCGCTACGCCGCCTCGGCGCTGCGCTTTAACCTCAGCCGCGCGGTGGCGGTCGATATGGAAAGCGCCACCATCGCCGCACAGGGCTACCGCTTCCGCGTGCCTTACGGCACGCTGCTGTGCGTTTCCGACAAGCCGCTGCACGGCGAGATCAAGCTGCCGGGGCAGGCCAACCGCTTTTATGAAGGGGCGATCTCCGAGCACCTGCAGATCGGCATCCGCGCCATCGACCTGCTGCGCGCCGAAGGCGAACGGCTGCACTCCCGCAAGCTGCGCACCTTTAACGAGCCACCGTTCCGCTGACGGTAAACGGCCCGGAAAATCCGGGCCGTTTGTTTTTATCTGCGCTTAAATCGCTTCCAGGTCGCGGCCACGGGTCTTCGGCCCGAAAATGCCAATCACTCCCATCACCATCAGCATGCTGAAGACGATAAAGCCGATGACGCCGGCCGACCCGCCGTACTGCAGGATCACGCCGATAATAATGCTGCTGAACGCCGTCGATAAGCGGCTGAAGGAGTAGCAAAAACCCACCGCGCGGGCGCGGATAAAGGTGGGGAACACTTCCGACTGATAAGAGTGGTAACTGTAGGTCAGCCAGGCGTTCGACCAGGTGATGAAAATACCGCACAGCACCAGCCACAGCGGGTTGCTCTGCCAGGCGAACAGCGAGCCGAAAATAACCGTCACCAGGCAGGAAAGAACGATTTGCCACTTGTTTTCCATCCGGTCGGCAAAGCGGCTGCAGATTAACGAGCCCAGCGGATAGGCCAGCGTGATAAAAAACGCATACAGCAGGCTGTGGGTCACCGAGGCGCCTTTGCCGGACAGCAGCGCCGGCAGCCAGTTGCCAAAGCCGAAAAAGCCGATCGCCTGGAAGAAGTTCATCACTACCAGCATCAGCGTACGGCCGCGGTAGCGCGGCGACCAGATATCGCGAAAACGCCCCTGTCGCCCCTCTTCCGCCGCCGGCGCGTCGCGCTGCGGAAACGGCGGCGCATTCGTCACGCCGCAGCGCTGCTCCATGCCCGCCATAACCTGACGTGCCTCGCCATAGCGTTGCTGCTGCACCAGCCAGCGCGCCGACTCCGGCAGGCCTTTACGCACCAGCCAAATCACCAGCGAGGCCAGCGCGCCGATAATCACCACGTAGCGCCAGCCGGTCAGCCCGAAAATGGTCTGCGGCACCAGCCACCATGACATCAGCGCCACCGCCGGCACCGATAAAAACTGGATAAAGAAAGCAAAGGCGAACGCGCGGGTGCGTAAATGCGCCGGGATCCATTCGGTGAGATAGGTGTCGATGGTTACCAGCTCGATGCCCAGGCCGACGCCGACCAGAAAGCGCATCAGCAATATCCATTCCGCCTGATTTTGCAGCGCCAGCAGCAGCGAAAATGCGCCGTACCAGGCCAGTGCAAACATAAAGGTCGCCCGCCGCCCGAAGCGGTCGGCATACGGGCTCAGCAGGCTGGCGCCGACAAACAGGCCAAGAAAAGTCACCGAGGCAAACGCCGCCTGATCGGAGACGCCGAACACGCCGTCGGCGCCGAGATGGAAAATGCCTTCGGCGATCATTGCGCCACTGATATAGCCGGTCTGAAACAGATCGTACAGCTCAAAAAAACCGCCTAACGACAACAGGGTAATAAAGCGCCATAGCCCGGCCGAGGCGGGTAGCGCATCGATTCTGGCCGACAGGTCCTGCTCATGAATCGGCGATTGCGCATCGGCCCGCCGGTTATCCATCACAAAAGTATCACTCACCCGCAACCTCTCGATAACATTGACATAGGCTGTCTATGCTAATGATTCGCGGACGGAGTTAAATTTTTAATTAGCAGGCTAAAGAAGTTAATTAAGCATAAAAAACTGCGGGGATGCGGTTTGGCTGGGGGAAAATTTAACCGGCTGACGAAGAGGGTTCGCCAGCCGGTCTGCACGGCTCAGGCGCGATGATGCTGCAGGCGCTCGCTGCGGTAGAAGTTCAGCACGCACCACCCCAGCGCAATCAGCGCCAGCGGCGCGCCGACCAGGCCGACGTTCGGCATGCCGAGATGCAGGCTGACCTGGTTGCCCAGCAGCGCCCCGCCTCCGATGCCCAGGTTGTACAAACCGGAGTAAATCGACATTGCAACGTCGGTGGCGTCCGGCGCCAGGCTCAGCACCTTCGCCTGCATCGACAGGCCGATAGCCATAATCGCCATCCCCCAGAACGCGCACAGCAGCGTCAGGTGCAGCTCACTGTCGGCGGCCGGCAGCAGCAACAGCAGGCAGACGGCCAGCAGACCGATCGCGCTGATAAACAGCCCGGACGGGAAGCGTTCGCTGTAGCGGCTGAACAGCAGGCTGCCGATAATGCCGGTCGCGCCGAACAGCAGCAGCATCAGCGTGGTGAAGTTATCGCTCAGGCCGGCCACCCGCTGGATAAACGGCTCGATATAGCTGTAAGCGGTAAAGTGCGCCGTCACCACAATGATGGTCAGCATATACAGGCTGACCAGCGCCGGGCGCTTGAACAGTACCGGTACGCTGGCCAGCGAGCCGGAGTGCTCGCTCTTCAGCACCGGCAGCAGCCGCCACAGTATCAGCAGCGCCAGCGTCGCCGCCACCGCGATGCCGATAAAGGTCATCCGCCAGCCCAGCAGCTGCCCGACGACGCGCCCCAGCGGCAGGCCGAGCACCATCGCCAGCGCGGTGCCGCCCGCCAGCATGCTCAGCGCCTGCGCTTTTTTGCCCGCCGGCGCCACGCGGATCGCCAGCGAAGCGGTAATCGACCAGAACACCGAGTGCGCCAGCGCCACGCCGGCGCGGGAAATCACCAGCGTGGTGAAGTTCCAGGCAACCGCCGTCAGCACATGGCTGGCGATAAACAGGATAAATACGCCAATCAGCAATTTACGCCGTTCGATTTTGCTGGTCAGCAGCATGCACACCAGCGAGGCGGCGGCGACAATCCAGGCGTAAATCGTAATGATCAGCCCCACCTGCTCGGTCTGCATGGCAAAACTTTGTGCTATATCGCTCAGTAAACCAACCGGAATAAACTCGGTGGTATTAAAGATAAAGGCGGAAACGGCAAGCACGACAACGCGCAGCCAGGCTGTGCGGCGGGAAGCGGCGACTTCGTTCATGAGTAAACAGATCCAGAACAGGTGGGTAGCAATGGGGATATTTTATCCAATTGCCGGAAAAAACGCGACCCCCATCACACTTTTATGCCGATTTTTTTACTTACGCCGTCTATTCGGCGCAGGAGAGAAGGATGACGTCCGGCAGCGAACGTCATCCAACCGCGCCGTCCGTCAGATGTTTTCCACCCGCTCAACCAGCGCCTGAGTTAACGCCGTACGAATGTCATTGCAGGCTTTGCCGATGCGGTATTGATAGCCGGAGTCCAGAATGCCGTTGATCTCACGGCTCAGATTGGCGCGCACCTGCGTATAGAGTTTGGCCTGCGTCAGAATCTGATTTAATTCGGTGTTTTTGCTCTGATAGGCCGCCGGCGAAACCTGCTGCAACGCATTCAGTTCTTTCATGCAGGTATACAGGGCGGCGTCGTTGCCCACATTCACTGCCGGCCGGGTTGATAACATGGAGGATGTTTCCGTGGCTTGCGCCTGCTCCGCCTTGGCGACGGAACGGTTGCCAGCCTGCTGGCAACCCGCCAGTAACGCGCAAAACGTTACTACTGCGATGGTTCTTTTCATAACTTTCAAAATCCCAGAAATGCGGCAACGGCAAACTATATACGCCGTCAGACGTGCTGTTATAGGTATCAAACCGCCAGGCAAGCGCGTAGCGGCTTGTTTATCAGGGATATTCCCAAACAAGCCGTCATGCTAACACAGAAAAATCCCAACAAACAGTAAGGTGAAATGAAAAGTATTAATATAAACAGGGCTATCGTTTTTTTGTTAACTCTCTGGAAAGTAGCTAAAAGTCAGCAGGTCATCGGTCAGGCCGTCGCCTGCCGCTCCGCCATCGCCTGATAACCGCGCCTTCGTTAACGGCAACACGCCAGGCGATGGCAATAACAAGGTTTCTGCACGCAAAAACCGCACGGCTCAACATTAAGATGCTGAAAAATGGCGCGAATTGTTTATTAAGCCAGCGAACGCACCGTTTAACCCTCCTGACGCTTTGACAAAGCCCGCCCGGCTCGTTACTATGCGTCCCGTTCACACGATTCCTCTGTAGTTCAGTCGGTAGAACGGCGGACTGTTAATCCGTATGTCACTGGTTCGAGTCCAGTCAGAGGAGCCATATTTAGAAAAGCCCGCTTAAGGCAACTTAAGCGGGCTTTTTGCTATCCGGCGTTTAGCGATCGGACGATGCCTGCCAGAGATTAAGCTGGCCGTCGGCCACGTGCTCATCAATCTGCTGCAGCTCCGCCGCGCTGAACGTGAGGTTGTTCAGCGCCTGGCAGTTTTCCTCCAGCTGCTCCGGCCGGCTGGCGCCAATCAGCACCGAGGTGACTCGATTGTCCTTTAACAGCCAGCTCAGCGCCATCTGCGCCAGCGTTTGCCCGCGCTGCTGCGCCAGCTGGTTCAGCAGCTGAATGCTTTGCAGGTTCTGAGCGGACAGCATGCTCTCTTTCAGCGAACCGCCCTGCTCGCGCTTCATGCGCGAATCCTCCGGAATGCCGTGCAGATACTTATTGGTCAGCAGCCCCTGTGCCAGCGGCGTAAAGGCGATGCAGCCCGTTCCCTGCTGTTCCAGCGCATCCAGCAGGCCGCTGCTTTCGACCCAGCGGTTCAGAATGCTGTACGAGGGCTGATGGATCAGCAGCGGTATTTTCCATTCCCGCAGCAGCGCCGCCATTTTGACGGTACGGTCGGTGGAATAGGAAGAAATCCCCACGTACAGCGCCTTGCCGCTCTGCACCGCCTGCGCCAGCGCCGCGGCGGTTTCTTCCATCGGCGTATGTTCATCCACCCGGTGCGAATAAAAGATATCGACGTAATCCAGCCCCATGCGCTTCAGGCTCTGGTCGAGGCTGGCCAGCAGGTATTTGCGTGAGCTGCCGCTGCCGTAAGGGCCGGGCCACATATCGTAACCCGCCTTGGTGGAAATAATCAGCTGATCGCGATACGGCAGAAAGTCCTGCTGCAACAGCCGGCCGAAATGGCTTTCTGCCGAGCCCGGCGGTGGACCGTAGTTGTTTGCCAGATCGAAGTGGGTAATTCCCAGATCAAACGCTTTACGCAGCAGCGCCCGCTGGGAAGAGAGACTGTGACCATCGCTAAAGTTGTGCCACAGTCCCAACGACAGCGCAGGCAGCTGTAGCCCGCTGTTGCCGCAGTAACGGTATTGCATCTGGTCATATCGGGAAGCATTTGCACAATAAGTCATGAGTGATCCCTACGCATTGTTTAATATTAAAACGTCGTTTCAATATCAGACTAAAGCGTGGTTCACCGGCTGGCAACGGGTAAAGCGCATAACTTTGAGGCAGGTAAAATTAAAGCAGGCCAGATCGTAGATCTGGCCTGTGGGGAACGTTGGGTTACTTCACTTCGCCCATGGCTTTCAGCTTTTTAGACAGCTCGCGACGCTCTTTCGACAGATCGGCATTTTTGATGATGTAGTCATCAACGCGATCTTCATAGTCGCTGCGCATATTGGCGATGATGGCCTGAATGTCTTCGATGCTCATGCCCGGCTTGATGTACTCGCTCAGGTTGTCCAGCAGCAGTACACGCTTCTGGTTATCACGGATTTTCTTTTCGTTATCGACGATTTCGCGCTGCAGCTTGTTTTTACGGCGGAACATACGCACAAACTCCAAAACATCCTGGAAACTCGGCTTAGTTGCATTATCCATCTTTATACCCTTGCTTTAGTAATACACAGATTCATTTGCTTACGGCCACAATGTTCTCAAGATACAGGTTTGTGGCGGTGCGGCACAACTCCCAATACCGCTATCTTACCCACTTTAGCGTCGCGGCCAAAACCCGAAGCGCACGCTTAATGATCTCACACACTATTCCGCGCTGTCGGCGGTACAGACTTTAAGCAGATCGCCCAGTTCTTCCAACTGCTGCGCCAGCTGCATACTGAGCCACACATAGCCGTAAATCGGCGCTTCAACGTGCTGCCCGCCGGCTTCCTGCATCAGGGTTTTCAGTTCGGCGGAGATCTCCCCCAGCTCGCCAATGGTTTGCTGTGGCAGACCGGGGCCGCCGTGCTCCATCATCGCCGCCAACGCCTCTAGCGAATGCAGCGTCAGCAGTTGAGCACTGCGCAGCTTTTTAGCGTTCAGCATAATAAAGTGCGTTTCACGCGATGCCCAATAGGCATCGGCCAGCAGTTCCAGCGTGCACACCAGATTGCGGCTCAGGGTCTGCACCGCTTCAAACACTTCGACGGAGATATGGCTTTCCTTACTGCTGGGGGCAATCAGACTGCGCAGCTTCACCACCTGATTCAGCAGGCGCTTCAGGCGCAGCTCCAGCCGCGGCCTCTCCACCACGTTCGGCGACAAATAGGCGCCATAAACCTGCCCGGCGGTGCGAAAACACTCCGCCATCTGCATCCGCCACAGAATATAGGCGCGCTGCGGATAAATGCTGGTGAACAGCAGCGCCAGTATCGAACCGAAGATGACATCGCCGCTGCGCCACAGCGCGGTTTGCATATCGCCGCTGCCTTCGCCGCACACCACCGCCAGCGTAATGCCGATCAGCAGCGCCATATAGGGCCGTTTACCCAGGGTAAAGTAGCCGCAGACGAACATCACCACCCCGCACCACAGCAGCATCAGCGGCAATGAATAGATTGCCAGATACAACGCCACCAGCCCGGAGGCGGCGCCGAACACCGTGCCGGCAATGCGCTGCAGCGCCCGCTGCGACACGTTGCCCCAAAACGATATCGGCCCCATCACCACCACCAGCGTAATCAGCGGCCAGGTGCCTTCCGGAACCTCCAGCAGGCGGATCAGTAAAAAGGTGAGAATAAACGCCAGCCCGATGCGCACACCGTGCACAATGCGGTAATGACGGTATATCAGGTGTTCAAATGAGGAAATGCCACGATCCAGACGCACGGTGAGCCCACTTACTGATAACGGAAAACCCTCAGTGTAGCGGAGCCAGCACAAAAATGGATAACCGGGAATGTAGAAGAATATGTGCCGCAGCGGGAAACCGGGCGCAGCCGCTACGCCCGGCTTAGCTATTATGCAACGTATTTATCCACCAGCGCCTGCAGGATCGCCGCGGTTTCCGCATCCATTACGCCGTCATATTTCTGCGGACGGAAATGCAGCTGAAACGCCCGCACCAGCTGGCGGTAGCCTTCGTCATCGCCGGCGGCGCTGACGTCATAACCATATTTGGCAAACAGCGCCAGCAGTTGCTGCCGGTCAGGCAGCCCCTGGTTGCAATAGTAGTGCTGATAGCGCTGACGCGTTTCTTCCTCATACCAGGCGCCGACGCCGGCCTGATACAGCTGATGCCACGGGAACTGCGGACCGGGGTCGCTCTTGCGGCCGGGCGCAATGTCCGAATGCGCCACCACGTTGACCGGAGAAATGTCCGGGTAGCGCTGCAGAATATTGCGCGTCAGCTGGATCACCGCCTCAATCTGCTGTGGGTCAAACGGCGGGAACGTTATATCTTCGCCGTCGCCGCTGGCCAGATTAACGATCTCAATGCCGATCGAGGTGTCGTTCAGGCTGTTGCGCGCGCCCCACTGACTGACGCCGGCGTGCCAGGCGCGCTCCTGCTCATCCACCAGGTTAAAGATGCGCAGCCCGTCGAACCCGGCCGCCTGATAGCTGGGATCCTGCGGATCCGGCACCAGATAGTGAGCGCTGACGGCGTTGCCGGTCAGCGAAGTGATCGAGTCGGCAAAATTTTGCGCGGTATAATGCAGCACCAGAAAGCGCACACGGCGGTTAAAGCTGGCCACCGAACGGTAGCTGTTGTAATCGATAGTGAACATCGCAGATTCCCTCTTTGCGTTAGCTGTCCAAAGGTATTCGCATAGCATCATGATACGCGAAGGCTGGGTGGTATGAACATCACCACGCTTTATTTTTAGCTAAACGCTAAATTTTTAGCAAGCGTTTTTAGCGGATAAAATATTTACCTTTTTGCTAAAGAGTGCGATTATCCGCCCATGGAAACCAAAGAAATAAGACGCAATAATTTGCGCGACCTGATGGCCCGCTACGCACGCAACGGCACCAACCAGAACGAGTTCGCCGCCCTGGTGGAGTCTTCCGCGCCCACGCTGAGCCAAATCATCGGGGACAAATCTTCACGCAATCTTGGCGACAACCTCGCCAGGCGGATTGAGGCCAGGCTGAATTTACCCAAGGGCTGGTTCGATGTTTTCCATGAAAAGCAGCTGGCCAAACCCTTTGATAACGTCGATACGGCGTCAGACTTTCAGCCTGCCCGCCTGAAGCCGGTGGTGTGGGAAGACACCAATCAGGACAAGGAAGAGTTTGTGGAGATCCCCCTGCTGGATATCGATTTCTCTGCGGGCGACGGCTGCTATGAAATCGTCGACCGCGAAGAATTTTCGCTGATTTTCCGCCGCTACTATCTGCACAAGATGGGCGTACCGGTGAATGCCGCGCGGATTATCCGCATCTCCGGCTCCAGCATGGAGCCGCGCCTGCAGGACGGTGACGTGGTCGGCATCAATACCGACGATTTACGCATCCGTGAAGGCAAAACCTACGCCATCCGCCACGGCAATCTCCTGCGTGTCAAAGTGCTGCTGGAGCAGCCGGACGGCGGCGTGATTATCCGCTCGCTGAACCGTGAGGAGTACCAGGATGAGTACCTCAGCTATCAGCAGCGTAAAGATCAGCTGGTGGTGCTCGGCCGGGTGTTCTGGTCATCCTCATCCTGGTAAGCGCGCTTATTTGAAGTCCACCGCCATCTGCTGCGGAATCGACTGGCCGCGGGTGCTGACCACACAGTGTGCAAGATAGTCGGTAAAGCGCGGCGGCTGCGGCATCCCCAGCTTCAGCAGTTTATCATTGCTAAAACGCACGTTGAGCATGGCGAACGAGCCGTACAGGCGCATCGCTTTCAGCATCAGCCGTTCGTTGCACGGGCCGAAGATATCCTTAAGTTGACGGCGCATCTTCACCAGCGCCTCATAGCTGACCTGCGCATAGTGTTCGCCAACCGGCGCCTGCTCCAAAGCGCTGGCCATGGCGCGGTCGATATCGGCAAAGCTGACGCTGCGCTCCGCCCCGGCGGAGATATGGTACACATCGTTCTCCAGCCTTTCGCCGTTCAGCAACATCACCAACGCATCGGCGCAGTAATCCGCCGGGATCACGTCAATTTTGTCCTGTAGCGAACACATAAATTTGCGCAGCATCAGCGCCATGCTGAATACCCAAAAAATGCTGCTGGATGGCTGGCAACCAAGGCGCGTGTGGCCGACGACGATCGACGGCCGGGCAATCACCAACGGCAGCTGCGGCAGTTGCTGACGCATCAGCTGTTCAATGGCAGATTTGGAACGGGTGTATTCCACCAGATGCTCGGCGTCTTCGGCGAACTCGCCGCTTTCTGCCACCAGCGTGCCCGGTTCCGGCGTACAGGACATGGCGGTGCCGACGTGTAAAAAACGCTGCAGCCCTTCCACCTGCGCCATTCTGCTGGCCAGTGCCAGCGTACCCTCAACGTTAACTTTCCAGATCAGCGGGTTATTGCCAAATGACGCCACCGCCGCACAGTTAATCACGTGCGTCACATTATTCAAGCGCGCATCCCTCAGGAAACTTTCCGCGTCGGCCAAATCCCCCAACAAAATACTTTCCGGTGTAATTCTATCTAATACTTCAGGCGTCAGGTTAAACTTGGCCATATTATTTTTAATCCGTGCCAATCCCTGTTCTTTATTTTCCGCACGCACCAGAAGCAGATAGTTTACCTGCTGATTTTCAATTAATAATTTTTCCAGAACCGCACCACCCAGAAAGCCGGTAGCACCTGTCAGCAACAAAGTTTTCATTTCGTTTTACTCGTAGAAGGATAGAATAAAACGGATTTTAAATGGCAATAATTAAACGCATCATCAATCAACTATGCGGAGAGAAAACAAATATCGCCGTTAAGGCTTCATTAAGGTTTGAACTGAAATCCATACAATATCTTTAGTTACACTCTTATATTCACACTCAAGATATTTAATCGGTTCGTTGAAGGATTATTTATATTATCTCTGTCTTAATACGCGTGATTTTTCCCTTTTATTTCGGAACCACTATGAGTTACAACCAAAAAGTCTGGTCAGCGGTACTCTTGATGTGCGCCCTGTTCTGGACAGCAATCATCGGCACGCTCTGCACGTTGAATGACCATCATCACCAGCCAGGAAGCTACGCCGAGCAAAAAAACAGCGTTGCCAAGCATCCGACATGTTAAGAATAATGCATTGAAATTAAACCTATTTCATCATCTGCTCTTTTCCTGGCTCTCTTTTATCTACGCATAGAGGCATGTGCGCTCTGCTCTGCTTGACGGAAAGACACCTTACGGATAAGAATACTGTACACAATCACAGTAACCTAAAGATGATGATATGTTTGTAGAGCTGATTTTTGACCAACGTAATGTGCAGGGATTGCCGGGCGCGGCCGGGATTATCAAGGACGAACTGACAAGGCGGGTGCACAAGATTTTTCCCGATGCCGAAGTGAGGGTAAAACCCATGCAGGCCAACGGCCTGAATACGGATGTCAGCAAGAGCGACAAAGAAAAACTGAACCGCCTGCTGGAAGAGATGTTTGAAGAAGCCGATCAGTGGCTGGTTAGCGACCTGTAGCCGTTGAAATATTAGGTAAGGTTAGTTTAAGGTACATAGGCTAAAAGTCCCTATCGACTATGACAAGGAGTCACCCCATGGCCTTACCTCCCCGTCAACGGATTGAACCTGGTTACTGCGTTGTTGAAACCCCTGGTTCGCTCACTTCGCAGGCAAACATGCTGTTCAGAAACCCAAACAGCGAAGCCGCCCGCTATTACCTGCAGCTTAATGCCGATACTCCATGGGTGAAGCCGGGACATATTCTGATCGTTGCCGATCCGCACAACCCCCACCAAGGCCCAGCCCTACACCATTTACGCCGGGCCAAAAACCAGGTGAATAAAGCGATGGCGCAGGTGGATGCCGAACAAGCGACATTTCTGCAGCGCAATTACGACACTCTCGCCACCATACTTAATGGCAGCAGCACCGGATTAGGCATCGCCAGTGATTCAGGGAAACGCTACTTTGAACGAATTGATGAAATATTGCGAAAAGTAGAAGCTACGTATCAGAACCAGTTCCGCACCCAAGGTACGCTGATTGGACAGCAGTTTTTTGTCGAACGGAATCGCCTGTTTGGGGAGCTCAAAGTGATGCTGGATAAACCTGTATTCAGCCGACTAACGCGTAAAATCCTGAATCTGCGTCCGTATGACAGCATCAAAAGCGCCCTGAATTTGTCAAGCCGCTCAATTGTCCATGAGTGGTCTACGGTTGGCGTGGGCGCGATTAGAGGTTATTCGACTTATCTGGATGGAACCAGCAGAGCCATTAAATTTATGAAGAATGCTGGATGGGTGGGTTTGGCAATATCAGCGACCAGCACGACCAATGACGTGTATCATGCCTGTTCCACTGGACGTGAAAGCGAATGTACCCGAGTCGCTATACAGGATTATTCAAAATTCTCTCTTGGTACCGCTGGAGGGATTGGGGGTGGAATGGCCGGCTCGTGGGCTGTTGGTGGGATTTGCATTGCTGCTGGTATTGCGACAGGGGGGACGGCAGCATTAGCGTGCGCGATCGTCGGAAGCGGCCTTGGAGCATATGGAGGGGCTGCTGCGGGTGAAGCCCTCGGCCAGAAAGCGGGCAGTTTAATGGCCGATATTTTAGTGAAATAAGTTAGGAAATTATGGGCGATATTCTCAGATATACCGGCGTTTTTATGACCTACTCTGGCCTGCTGTGTTTTTTCATCAGCCTCATTTACTTCGCCATTATAAAAAAACGCTATAACAATCTTATCTCACAATATAAATCTCATGGTTTTTTCATGAAGCAATTTGATATATTAGCTTCTTCCTCAGGTTTTTTTGGAAGTGTATCAGTCACTTATTTTTTTTGGCAACTATTGACTCACAAACGAATCCGGCTTTCTCGCACCGAATTTCTTGGAGATGAACCTTATAACTTCATCGCTTCATTTCAGAAAAAGGATACACAGTGGATAAAAAGGTACTTTTACCTTTTTATAATTTGGTTTGGCCTAGTATTCTTGGGTGGAATATTGATATATCTTCCTGACTGGTTTCAATTACGTTAATATTTTCACTTCGCATTGTTGTTTATCTCTGTAAATAGCCGGGGTCCCTCCCGGCCGATTTCTGATTCTTCTTAGTTGACTGGCGGCAGTTAACGCAGCTTGCTCTCAATATACGCTAACTGCAGCGCCATAAACTCGTCCATCCTCAATATGTACGTCCCCCGACAAAAAAACAACTTCCTATCGCGCTCTCTAGCCGTGTCCTGCTCTTGACCGTAACCTTACTGTCTGTGGTGCCGTTAGTATTCAAAATACTGGCGCTGAGTCCGCCGACATCTGATACTTCAGGACAGCCTGAATATGGTTTACCATGTGTGGAGCGCAGCTTAGTATCGCTGATAGCCATAATAATTTTTTGTACGCAGTTGATTTGTGGTTATGTACCAAATATGTACGCAATACGACATGGGCAAAACCATTCCGGACAATACAACCGATAACAACCATGGACAAAGCCAGCGAAAATCGAAGGATAAAACCTTTAAAAATCTGCATATTACACTACAAACGCGGACAAAATTAGACAGTGAAAAACAACAGCAGACAGAATACGTTTTACATCCACGACTATGAGACCTTTGGCAAAAGTCCGTCGCTGGATCGTCCGGCCCAGTTTGCCGGCGTGCGCACCGATATGGACTTCAATATCATCGAAGAGCCGCTGGTGATCTACTGCACCCCGGCGGATGACTACCTGCCGGATCCGGAAGCGGTGATGATTACCGGCATTACGCCGCAGGAAGCGCTGGCCAAAGGCGTTTGCGAAGCCGAGTTTGCCCATCAGATCAACGAAGCCTTCAGCGTTCCCGGCACCTGTATCCTCGGCTACAACAATATTCGTTTCGATGATGAGGTCAGCCGCAATATTTTTTACCGCAACTTCCACGATCCTTACGCCTACAGCTGGCAAAACGGTAATTCACGCTGGGATCTGCTGGATGTGATGCGCGCCTGTTACGCCCTGCGGCCAGAGGGAATTGTCTGGCCGGAAAATGACGAGGGCTTCCCCAGCTTCCGTCTGGAGCACCTGACCCGCGCCAACGGCGTCGAGCATGAACAGGCGCACGACGCGATGTCGGACGTGTATGCCACCATTGCCATGGCCAAGCTGCTGAAGCAGGCGCAGCCGCGCCTGTTCGACTACCTGCTGCAGCACCGCAACAAGCACAAGCTGAATGCATTGATCGACATTGCCGAGATGACGCCGCTGGTGCACGTTTCCGGCATGTTCGGCGCGGCACGCAGCAACACCAGCTGGATCGCGCCGCTGGCCTGGCACCCGGAGAATAAAAATGCGGTGATCGTCTGCGATCTGGCCGGCGACATCTCCCCGCTGCTGGATCTGAATGCCGATCAGTTGCGCGAACGCTTATATACCCGCCGCGACCAGCTGGCGGCCGATCAGCCGCCGGCGCCGATCAAACTGGTGCATATCAATAAATGCCCGGTGCTGGCGCCGGCCAAAACCCTGCTGCCGGAAAATGCCGAACGGCTGGGCATCGATCGTCAGGCCTGCCTGGATAACCTGCAGATTCTGCGTCAGCACCCGGAAGTCCGCGAGAAAGTGGTAGCTCTGTATGCCGAAGCGGAGCCCTTCACCCCGGCCGACGACGTCGACGCCAAACTGTACGATGGTTTCTTCAGCGATGCCGATAAAGCGGCGATGAAAATCATTTTGCAAACCAAGCCGCAAAACCTGCCGGCACTGGATCTGGCCTTTGGCGACGGCCGCATGAAGGAGTTGCTGTTCCGCTACCGCGCACGCAACTATCCGAACACGCTGGACGATGCCGAACAACAACGCTGGCTGCAGCACCGTCGGGAAGTGCTCAACGCCGAGCGGGTGCAGGCCTATATTCTGCAGTTGGAAGCGCTGTATAACCTGCATGAAGGCGACAACGCCAAAATGGCGCAGCTAAAAGCGCTGTTTGATTATGGTAAGCAGCTGGTCGGGTAAGGCAGGAGTGCGGTGGGCCTGGCCCACCGCAGGTTATTCGTCAATGCGCACGTCGATCAGCACCGGGCAAGGCGCATGTTCAATCACCGCCACGCTGCACGAACCTTTCAACAGGCGGTTAAAGGATGACATCTGGCGACGCCCCATCACGATCATCGCTGCCTTCTGCGCCTTCGCTTCCGCGACAATCGCTTCCGCCGGCTCGCCGACCAGCACCTTGCCGCTGGCACTGACACCGGCCTCGCTCAGCACCGCCAGCGCCTGCCGTACCACCGTTTCGGCCGCCTGCTGCTCGTCATTGGCATAGGCAAAGTCAGCCGGGTCTTCGCCGCCTTCTTCATCGCCGTTCACAACCAGCGCGTAACCCGCATCGATGCAGCATACCGCCAGCGCCTGCGCCTGCAGCGCCCGCGCCTGTTCGGCGGCCAGGGCCAGCACATATTGCGTCGCGTCCGAATTATCCACCGCCACCAACAACGTTTTCATCTCAGGCTCCTATTCATCACGCAGCGCCGCCTTGCCGATTTCATCGATCAGCGCCTCTTTGCACTTCAGAATTTCAGTCCGGTAATGCGCCTCATTTTTCTGCAGGCGCGGGCCGGGGATCAACAGACTGATGGAGAAACGCCCCAGGATGGTGTCGATCGCCACCGCCATAGTGGAAATGCCTTCCAGCGTCTCACCGCGATCGTAAGCCAGCCCAGTTCGGCGAATCTCCGCCAGACGCGTCATCAGCGCGGGAAAATCACGCACCGTTAAATCAGTAATCGCCGGGTAGGCCTCACCCAGCAGCGTGCGGGCCGCATCGTCGTTATCCAGCGCCAGCAGCGCCCGGCCGCCGGAGGTGCTGTACAGCGGCAGGTTCATACCCAACCGCGGCACCACGCGCAGCTCGCGCTCGGCAACAATATAGTGCACCACCGCCAGCTGCAGGCCGTTGGCCCGCGCCAGCGACACGGTTTCCCCGGTCGCATCGCTCAGTGCCTGCAGCCAGGGCTGGGCGATCGCCACCACGTCGGTATGCACGTTGGTAATCAGACGCAGCAGCGCCGGCCCCAGACGTACCCCGCCGACGCTGCCGTGGCTGCGTACCAGTTGAGCATCGTCCAGCGCGCCGACAATACGCTGCACCGTAGAACGCGGCAGATCGACCCGCTGGGCGATCTCGCCCAGACTCATACCGTTTGGCTTTTCGCCCAACGCGTTGAGGATCTTCGCTGCGCGAGCGATGACCTGAATACCCCTCGTCCTTTCGTCGTCGCGGGCTATTGGCGATTCAGACATAACACTTTCCCTTTTCGTGCGGTTCACGTCCATTGTAACACTCATACTTTGACGCGCGCACTGTACCACATTGCAATACAATGCATCACAATATAATATAAATCGCGACTTGTATCACAATACAGTACACCGCATCGATTAATTCCCCTCTCTGGAGTACTCATATGACAACCCAGCCTGCGGCCGCGCCGCCGCCGCACCCTTTTACCCTGCGTTTAGCGCTGGGGTTAGTCGGCGTGCTGATTGCCGCGTTGACGTCCGGATTGAACGATCGTATCTCCAGTCTGGCGCTGGCGGATATCCGCGCGGCGATCGGTATTGATTATGACACGGGCAGTTGGATCACCTCCGCCTATCAGGCCGCCGAAGTGGCGGCGATGATGGTAGCGCCCTGGCTGGCCGTCACCTTTTCCCTGCGGCGCTTCGCCCTGATCGTCATCACCGGCTTCGCTGCGGTGGGCATACTGCAGCCCTTCGCCACCGGCGCCGCGCCGTTTATTACCCTGCGGGTGATTCAGGGACTGTTCGGCGGCGCACTGCCGCCGCTGCTGATGACGGTGGCGCTGCGCTTTCTGCCGCCCCAAATTAAACTCTACGGTCTGGCCGCCTATGCGCTGACCGCCACCTTCGGGCCTAACGTCGCCGCATCGCTGACAGCGCTGTGGACCGACAGCGTCGGCTGGCAGTTCGCCTTTTGGCAGGCCGTGCCGCTGTGTCTGATCGCCGCGCCGCTGATAGGCTGGGGACTACCGCAGGACCCGCTGCGGCTGGAGCGGCTGAAGCAGGCCGATCTGTTCGGCATGCTGACCGGCTGCAGCGGCATTGCACTGCTGATCCTGGCGCTCACCCAGGGGGAACGGCTGGACTGGCTGAATTCGCCGTTGATCGGCGCCATGCTGCTGGCCTCCGCCGCGCTGCTGGTCGTTTTCCTGATTAACGAGTGGTTCCATCCGCTACCGCTGTTCAAGCTGCAGATGCTGGAACGCAGAAACCTGGCTTTCGGCCTGCTGGCGCTCGCCGCGGTGCTGACGCTGTCGCTGTCCGGCTCGTCACTGCCGTCCGCCTATTTCGCACAGGTGGAAGGGTTCCGCACCACCCAGTTTGCGCCGCTGGCGCTGGCCGTCGGCCTGCCGCAGCTGATTATCGCGCCGTTTATCGCCATGCTGCTGAACTGGCGCTGGGTCGACAGCCGCTGGATGCTGGCCTTGGGCGCCGGCGCGATGATGCTCTCCTGCCTGCTGGGCATGCAGCTGACCGCCGAATGGGCGCGGCAGAACTTCTGGCTGATCCAGACGCTGCAGGCGTTCGGCCAGCCGATGATGATCTTGCCGATCCTGATGGGCTCAACCAGCGTGGTGGCGCCGCCGGAAGGGCCGTTCGCCTCCGCCATGTTCAATACCGTGCGCGGTTTTTCCAGCGTGGCGGCCGGCGTATTCGTTACCCACTTCCTCAACCAGCGCGAGCAGTTCCATTCACACATTCTGGTCGACCAACTGGGCAACCGCCCATGGCTGATGACCGCCGCCACCGGTGACAGCGCCGGCTACAGTACGCCGCTGCTGCCCGACGGCACCGTCAGTTCGGCGGAAAACCTCGGCCATTTTTCAACGCTGGTGAAACATCAGGCGCTGATCCTCGGCATCAGCGATGCCTATTTACTGATCATCGGCTGCGCGCTGTTGCTGGTACTGCTGACCCTCTGGCTGCCAAAACGCGTCTATCCGCCACAAACGCTGTTACCTTTAGCTCCTAAAACATCGAGACCATAACTATGAGTTTTACACCTGCCAAACGGACATTCATCCTGGCGCTGCTACTGCTGCTGTTGCTGGCCTGCGCCTTTGCCATCTGGTCATTCAGCAACCGTCACGACTACAGCACCACCGATGCAGTGGTCACCGCCGACTATACGCTGGTGGCCCCCAAAGTGTCCGGCTATATCCGCAGCGTCAACGTCGAGGACAACCAACAGGTTAAAGCCGGCGATGTACTGGCGACGATCGATGACCGCGATTACCGCGTCGCGCTGGAAACCGCCGAAGCCAGCCTGCAGCTCAGTCAGGCCAAGCTGGCCAGCATTCAGGCCCAGCTGGAACAGCAGCAGGCCAATATCGCCCAGGCCGAAGCGGCCGTCAGCGCCAGCCAGGCAACGCTGAACTACGCCGGTCAAAATGCCGAGCGCTACCGCCGCCTGCTGAAAAGCCATGCCATTTCGGCCGATGAACAGCTGAAGTCCGCCTCCTCGATGCAGAGCGCCGCCGCACAGGTTAAGCAGAATCAGGCCGCCGTCGTATCCGCACGCAAGCAAGTCGGCGTGCTGCAAGCCAGCCGGCAGCAGGCAACCGCCGATATCGCCGCCGCGCAGGCCAGCGTCGATCAGGCACGTCTGAACCTCTCCTATACCCGCATCGTGGCGCCTATCGACGGCATGATCGGCCAGCGGGCGGTGCGTCAGGGTGCCTGGGTCAGCGCCGGTACGCGGCTGCTGGCGGTCGTGCCGCTTGAGCAGAGCTATGTGCTGGCCAATTTCCTGGAAACCCAGCTGTCCAACGTCAGCCGCGGCCAGCCGGTCACCATCAGCGTCGATGCCCTGCCCGGCGTCACCCTGCGCGGCCACGTCGACAGCATCGCACCGGCCACCGGCGCCACCTTTGCCGCCATCAGCGCCGACAACGCCACCGGCAACTACACCAAAGTGGTGCAGCGCCTGCCGGTGAAAATCCAGCTGGAACCGAACCAGCGCGACGTCGCGCGCCTGCGCGTCGGCATGTCGGTAATCCCGCGGCTGGAAATGCGCTGATTTCATCCGCCAATCTGCGGGCACAAAAAAGGGCTGAACACTGTTCAGCCCTTTTTTATTCAGCGGTAACGCTTACCGTTTACGCCACGTCTTCACTCGCCTGCGGCACCGGCAGACGGAAGCTGCGGGTGACGAACGCCAGATAGATCAGGCCGATAGCGCCCCAAACCAGGCCCAACGTCATCGAGCTGCTTTCCAGGTTCAGCCACAGCGCACCGACGGTCAACGCGCCCAGCACCGGCAGAATCAGATAGTTCACGGTATTTTTAACTCCGTGGTTCATCTTATCGCGGATGTAGAACTGCGAGATCACCGACAGGTTAACGAAGGTGAAGGCCACCAGCGCGCCGAAGTTGATCAGCGCCGTCGCGGTCACCAGGTCAAACGACACCGCAGACAGGGCGATCGCCCCCACCAGCAGCACGTTCATCGCCGGGGTACGCCATTTCGGATGCACATAGCCAAAGAAACGCTCCGGGAACACGCCATCGCGGCCCATCACATACATCAGGCGGGATACGCCGGCGTGCGCCGCCATACCGGATGCCAGAACGGTCACGCAGGAGAACACCAGAATCACCGACTGGAAGAACTTGCCGGCCACGTACAGCATGATTTCAGGCTGGGACGCGTCCGGATCCTTGAAGCGGGAGATGTCCGGGAAGTACAGCTGCACAAAGTAAGACACCACGATAAAGATCACGCCGCCAATCAGCGCCGTCAGGAAGATGGCCTTCGGGATCACCTTCTCTGCGTCTTTGGTTTCTTCAGACAGCGAGCTGATGCCGTCAAAGCCGAGGAATGAGAAGCACAGAATGGTCGCGCCGGTAATCATCGGCACCACGTGCGCATTGTCGGACCAGAACGGACGGCTGCTCACCAGCGTACCGGCGCCTTCGCCGTGATACACGCCGTTGATCACCAGCCCCAGGAACACCACCATGATCGCCACCTGCACCACCACGATAATGGAGTTCAGGTTCGCCACCAGCTTGATGCCGCGCAGGTTGAACAGCGTCATCAGCGCCACCAGCGCCACGACAAAGATCCACGACGGCACGCCCGGGAAGATCGCTTCCAGGTAAATTTTGGCCAGCAGGATGTTGATCATCGGCATGAACAGGTAATCAAGCAGTGATGACCAGCCCACCATAAAGCCGACGTGCGGCCCGATCGCCTTCTGCGCATAGGTATAAGCAGAACCGGCCGATGGGAACTTCTTCACCAGTTTGCCGTAGCTGAGCGCAGTGAACAAAATCGCCAGCAGCGCGAAGGCGTAGGCGGTGGCGACGTGACCGTCGGTCAGGCCGGAAACAATGCCAAAGGTATCAAAGATGGTCATCGGCTGCAGATAAGCCAGGCCCATCATGACCACAGGTACCAGAGTAAGGGTTTTACGCAGTTGAGTGCGCTGTGCCGGAGCGGCGCTGACGATGTTATCGGACATTGTTCAGCCCCCCCTTACCTTCAGACTTGCGGAGAGTAGACACGCTAAGACTCAAGGTTGCGGGGAAACTTCGCAACAGGCGACTTAATTCTAAAAGAGGGGTAAGGGGAGCCGGGATATGCATCAAGGAAACCTTGGCTGCTGGTCCGTAATCGCCGCGGGTGCAGCGGAAACCGGCGGGCACCGGTGCTGTATTGAAAAATTGCCCCATCTTTCTTTTCCTCATGAGTCACGACCAATGAAGTTTTTGGTTGATCGTGCACAAAACTGTTTATCTATCCGGCTCGGAGTCCGGCCTCGCTTGTGTATGAAACGCTCGGTTTACAAAACTAGATGCAAAAAAATAACCGACGCTTTAAAACGTCGGCTATCTCTGCATTACGGGTATTTTGCATCAGAAAACCTCTGGATGACAAGATCCAGAAGCCCTCCAACTGCAAATTATTTTTGGCGATCGCACTAAAATCCTTCGTTTAGATGGATATTTCAGCGGCTGACATCACCTTAAGTTATTTCTTAGGTTTTACCTTACACCCTTTCAATCATTTTTCAACACCCAATCGCCGACGACGGTGCGTAGCTGCGCGGCAAATTGCCCGTCCCGCGCTCCGCGCTCAAAATAACGGCCGCACAGAGAAACATACTATTAACATAGCAAGGGAGCGAATGTTACAATGGCGCATGATTTTTCATCAGCTGCACCAATAAAACCGTTAACGTCGTTTTCATCTATATTCTTGCCGTCTTATCGGAGACAAGCATGGGCAATATATTTTCCATCCTTTCCTCCGTATGATGGATACATCTGATATCCGGGATATCACAATCGTGCGGCGCATTTCCGCCGTATAACGGTTTTATCTCTGCCTGTCGCAGCCACCAGAAGGAAGTACCGCTATGAGCGAAATCCCCCTGGCGCCAGGAAAGCGCCTGTCGCAAATCCGTCAGCAGTTAGGCCTGTCGCAGCGGCGGGTCGCCGAGCTGTCCGGCCTGACCCACAGCGCCATCAGCACCATTGAGCAGGACAAGGTCAGCCCGGCGATCAGCACGCTGCAAAAACTGCTGAAGGTCTATGACCTGTCGCTGTCCGAGTTCTTTGCCGAACCGGAGCGGCCGGATGAGCCCAAAGTGGTGATCGAGGCGGAAGAGCTGATCGAAATCGGCAGCCAGGGCGTTTCGATGAAACTGGTGCATAACGGCAGCCCGACGCGTAACCTGGCGATGATGCTGGAAACCTATCAGCCCGGCTCCACCACCGGGGAAAAAATCAAGCATCAGGGCGAAGAGATTGGCACCGTACTGGAGGGCGAAATTATTCTGACGATTAATGGCCAGAGCTACCCGCTCAGCGCCGGCCAGAGTTACGCCATCAACACCGGCATCCCGCACAGCTTCAGCAATACTTCGGCCCGCGAGTGCCGCATCATCAGCGCCCATACCCCTACCACCTTCTAAATCTCTGCCCTGCCTGCGCCCTCTTCTGCTGAAGAGGGCCGCCGTATTGCTGCCTACGTCTCTGCGCCACGCACTGCACCGTATCAAAAACCCTGATCAAATATACAAATGATACGGATTATCATTTGCATTTACATTCTCTATTATTTCCTTACAATAGCCTCACGTTTTCACGCGGGCCATTGAATTCCCCGGAATTTAATGGGTTTTCATTTGTACTTACTCTTTTGGCAGACAACGTTGTTCTGCCGCTCTGGGCCAGGAATTGCTATTTCATGGAAAAGCCAAGCTATAACAAACTCACCGCATTCATTATCGCCGCGTTCACCAGCCAGGCCGCCCTCGCCGCCGATCCGGAAAGCGCGCAAGACACCATGGTGGTCACCGCTTCTGGTTTCCAACAGAAGATCCAGGATTCCGCCGCCTCCATCTCGGTGATCCCACGTCAGCAGATCGAAAATAAAGCCTATCGCGACGTGACCGACGCACTGAAAGACGTGCCGGGCGTGGTGGTCACCGGCGGCGGCAGCAGCAGCGATATCAGCATCCGCGGCATGTCGTCCAAATACACCCTGATTCTGATCGACGGCAAACGCGTGGATACCCGCGGCACCCGCCCTAACAGCGACAACGCCGGGATTGAGCAGGGCTGGCTGCCGCCGCTGGAAGCCATCGAACGCATCGAAGTGGTGCGCGGGCCGATGTCCTCGCTGTACGGCTCCGACGCGATGGGCGGCGTGATTAACATCATCACCCGTAAAACCTCCACCACGCAGGGCTGGCGCGGCTCGGTGCACGCCGACGCCACCTTCCAGGAAAACCGCGACTCCGGCGACCTGTACCAGACCAACGCCTACGCCTCCGGCCCGCTGATTGAAGGCCTGCTCGGCCTGCGCGTCAACGGCCTGCTGTCCCACCGCGCCGAAGACAAAATCGTCAACGGCTATAATGAACAGCGCATGCGCAGCGGTACCGCTGTCTTCAGCCTGACGCCGGATGAGCAGAATGAGTTTGAGTTTGAAGTCGGCCGCTCGCTGCAGGACCGCAACAGCACGCCGGGCAAATCCACGGCGACGGAAAGCTGCCGCAAAGGCAGCTGTAAACCCAGCCAGCCAAGCGACAGCCTGTATACCCGCACCAACTACTCGCTGACGCACAACGGCTATTACGATATCGGCAATACCACCAGCTATATCCAGCGTGAAGAGACCAACAACCCGGGCCGCAACATGAAGATGTACAACACCATCTTCAATACCCAGAATCAGTTCGCGCTGGGTGACCATATGCTGAATATCGGCGGCCAGTACCGCTATGAAAAACTGAGCGACAGCGGCAACCAGCTGGAATCTGCGCAGGGCGTCAACCAGCTGACCCGTTGGAGCTGGGCGCTGTTCGCCGAAGACGAATGGGCAATGACCAATGATTTCAGCCTGACCAGCGGCATCCGTATGGACCGCGACCAAAACTACGGCAGCCACTGGACGCCGCGCCTGTACGGCGTCTGGCATCTGGCCGAGCAGTGGACGCTGAAGGGCGGCGTTTCCGCCGGCTACCGCTCGCCGGATCTGCGCCAGTCGTCAGCCAGCTGGGGCCAGGCCACCGGTGGCGGGTCGCGCGAAGGCATGATTGTCGGCAACCCGGACCTGAAGCCGGAAAAGAGCCTGAGCGAAGAGATCGCCCTGCTGTGGGATAACCAGCAAAATCTGAACGCCGGGATTACCCTGTTCAACACCGACTTCAAAGACAAGATCACCGAAGTCAGACGCTGCGAGGATGAGCCGGGCTGCTCTCTCGGCGGCACCGATTACGACTTTATCAGCGACCGCGTCAACGTCGACAAGGCCAATATGCGCGGTGTAGAAGCCACCGCCGGCTGGAAGATCGCCAAAGACTGGCAGCTGACCGCCAACTATACCTATACCGAATCGGAACAGAAAAGCGGCCAGTTCCAGGGCCAGCCGCTGAACCAGATGCCGAAACATATGTTCAACACCGTGCTGGACTGGCAGGCGGCGCACGATCTCGATGTGTGGACCCGCGTCAACTTCCGCAGTAAAACCTCGGAGTACCTGAGCCGCACCTCGATGGCCAAAAGCACGCCGTCCTATACCTTTGTCGACGTCGGCGTCAGCTATCAGGCGGCGAAAAACCTGCAGCTGACCGGCGGGGTGTATAACATCCTCGATAAAACCGTGGATTACGAGCACTACAACACCACGCTGGACGGCCGTCGCTATACCGTAGGGATGAGCTATAACTTCTGATGGTAATATCAGGCCCGGCAACGGGCCTTTTTATCGCGTATTGATCTCCCTTGTCCCATCAGAGAGGAACAAAAATATCAGTCGGGGGAAAAACTAACCAAGGCGGCGCAAATCGCCGCCAGTACGAAAAACAGCATGCTTGACAACCAGAGGTAATACAACTTATGCACCCAACCAGTTAGAGCCGTAGGTTGAGACTTGATAAAACGATAAGCGGCCAAAGGTATGTTTCCACCATCATCCATACGAACACTATTTCCCGCCAATAAACGTTTAAAGTATAAAGCCATAGGAAAACAACCAAAAAAACCAGCCAGTGAAAAGAAAGCGTAAAGGCCAGGAAAAGAAAAACCATTAGCCTTGTATAGCTCAATCAGCTCCGTATATTTTTTCTTTTTGATACCAAAATAAAAAAATGAACAGATAAACAGCGCGATAGCCAACCACGCAAAAATAGCACCTACTGATTTAGCGTCAAGCTCCATATTGCCACCTTAATTATTTAGAAAAGCAAATCACCCATTGCTTCCCCAGCTTTACCACCAGCATAACCTGCAACTAAAGAGCCAATAGCAGCACATGCAAAGCCTCCGACACCTGCGGCGGGAGCGCTGATCGCACCTAAAGCAATACACACCCCCGTTCCAGCAAAAGCCCCGGCGGTTCCTCCGCCAATAGAACCAATGGTACTGAGTCCGAATTTCGAATATTCCCGAACAGCTACCTTCGGACATTCTTCTTTACGTCCAACGGTACAGGAGTGAGTTACTTCATTAGTTGTATTCGCAAAAGAAAGCCCAATCCCGACATATCCCCCGGCTTTTAAAAATTTAGCCGCTCGAGCTGCGCTATCGAGGTACGTTGAATAACCCTTTATCGCACCGACACCTACCGTTGACCACTCATGCACTATTGATTTACTTGATAAATTAAGTGCTCTCTTCATGCTTTCATAAGGCATTATCTTTACTGCCCTTCGGGTCAGCTGTTGCAGAACTGGTTTATTAATTAATCCTTTCAATTCATTAAATAAAGCCGCCCGTTCGACATAGAATTGTTGACTAACAAGGGTTCCCTGAGAACGGTATTGGTTCTGATAGCTTATTTCAATTTTCCTCAGAGCGTTTTCAATATGAGAAAAATATTTATTCCCAGCATCACTGACTGTTCCAAAAAGTTTATCTCCAACGCTTGTCAATGCAGCAATAACTCCATAGTTTTTTTTGTAAAAACCCAGACTCATCACAACTTAATTCATTGATATTTCTATTTACATGCTGTTTTGCCAATCGTAAAAGCCGTAGTGTATTCTGTGGGATATCTCTGGCGGGGTCAGCAACAATTAAAACTTGCCCTGGTTTCAGCCATGGAGAATCTGCATTTAGCTGCATGAATAGCTTCGATGCTGAAGACATACGATGGCGAAATAGCATATTTGTCTGGAAGGATAATGTCCCTGCCTGCTCGACAATACAGTATCCCGGGGCTAAAAAACGCGACATATCATACCTCCTTGTAATGGATAATTACTAAAAGTATACATGGCTAGTAACACACCAGCCACCGATCACAGCAACCATTTAATCCCTGTATTACCCATGGTTAATCTATAAAGAATAATACTATTTAATATCATAATCCCGGAGCCAGTATAACCTTTAATGGTCACTTTCAAGATAATCAAATCACCGGCGCCTTCACCAACCCATCAATCAATACCTGCGGCGTTCCCTGCGAGCAGCGCTCGATACGCCCGCGCACGCCGTACACCTGCGCCAGGCTTTGCGGGGTGATCACCGCCTCCGGCACGCCATCGGCAATCAGGTCGCCGTCCTTCAGCATCAGCACATGGTCGCCGTGACGCAGCGCGATATTGATATCGTGTACCACCACCACCGTGACGATATTACGCTTGCGGGTTTCACGCCGCACCAGATCCATCACGTGGAACTGGTAGTTCAGATCGAGCGCGCTCAGCGGTTCATCCAGCAGCAGCAGCGAAGGCTGACGGATCAGCGACTGCGCCAGCCCCACCAACTGTTTCTGCCCGCCGGAGAGTTGATCCAGATAACTCAGGGCCAGATGGGCGATCCCCAACTGTTCCAGCAGCGCCATCACCTCGGCTTCGCTGCCGGCATTGCTGCGGCCACCGGACGCGCGTTGGGCAACGATAATCGACTCCAGCACGTGCAGATGCACTCCGGCCGGCAGTGACTGCGGCAGATACACCACCTGTTCGGCGCGACGGGCGAACGGCATCGCCATCAGATCGTTATCATCCAGCCACAGCTTGCCCTGCGCCGGGTTCAGGCCGGCCAGCGAACGCAGCAGGGTCGATTTGCCGCTGCCGTTCGGCCCCAGCAGCACGGTAATATCGCCGCGCGCCAGACGCGGCACCGACAGGTCGTTAATCACCGGGCGTTTGGGATAGCCGGCGGAAAAATGCTCAATGCACAGCCCCTGGCTCATCAGACGTTCCCCCGGTGACGCAGAATAATGCTGAGGAAGAACGGCACTCCCACCAGCGAGGTCACGATGCCGACCGGAATAATGATGCCCGGCACCAGGTTTTTCGACGCCACCGAGGCCATCGACAGCACCAGCGCGCCGATCAGCGCGCTGGCCGGTAAATAGAAGCGGTGATCTTCACCAAAAATCAGACGCGCGATATGCGGCGCCACCAGGCCGATAAAGCCGATCGGCCCGACAAACGCCACCGCCAGCGCGGAGAGAATGCTGATGCGCAGCAGCGTGGTCAGCCGCAGGCGGCGTACGTCAATGCCGAAGCTGACGGCGCGGTCTTCACCCAGACGCAGCGCGGTCAGTTTCCAAGAGCTCATCATCGACAGCGGCAGCAGTACGGCGAACACCGCCAGCAGGATGCCCAGCTTTTCCCATGAGGCGCGCGCCAGGCTGCCCATGGTCCAGAACACCAGCCCCTGCAGCGTATCCTCGCTGGCGATAAACTGCATCATCGACACCAGTGCGTTAAAGGTAAACACCAGCGCAATGCCGAACAGCACCACGCCGGAGGTCGCCACCCGCGTCCAGCGGGTGATACCGTCCAGCATCAGCGCCGCCAGCAGCGCAAAGATAAAAGCGTTGGCCGAAATAAACCACTGGTCCGGGATCCCCGGCAGGCCGATGCCGAGCACGATCGCCAGCGCCGCGCCGAAGGCCGCCGCCGATGACACGCCAAGGGTAAAGGGACTCGCCAGCGGGTTGTTCAAAATGGTCTGCATCTCCGCCCCCGCCAGCCCCAGCGCCAGGCCGACCACCACCGCCATCAGCGCATAAGGCATGCGGATGTCCCAGACGATCACCCGCGTGCCGGCGTCGGCGCTGGCCGGATGAATCAGCGTCTGCCACAGGCTGGATAAGGACAGGCCGGACGGCCCCATGGTGAAATCCAGTACCAGCGAAGCCACTATCGCGATTCCCAGCACGCCCATAATCAATAAACGGTGGCGGAGGATATGCTGATAACGCCCCATAACCTGGACGCCGGATTTGCCGCTCGCGTCGGGTAAAGGATCGGTGGTTACGCTCATGATTTCGGGTACCTGTTACGACGACATCACCGCCCGCGGCGGCGATAAAAGAATCTGGAAAGCATCATTTCGGGGATGCTGCGGACGTCAACAATAGAGCAAACGATAATACTTATCAATCACGTCGATGACTATGCCGCGTGAGGGGGAATTTGTAACGAGGTATGCATCAGAAAAGGAAAAAAGTCAGGCGGGACAAAGAGTAAAAGAACGCGGCGCATAACGCCGCGTTCCGCAACAACCCTTATTTAAACGTCGGGAATTCCATATCGCGGTACTTCACGAAACGGCTGCCGCGCACCAGCTTATAGCCGAACCAGATGATCAGGAACAGCGGAATGCCGATATAGGTGGCGGTAACGCCGTACCAGTCGATCTTGTCTTCCAGGAAGGCCTGATAGTTCTGCCCCAGCGTGATGATCAGGCACAGAATAAAGGCAAAGACCGGGCCCAACGGGAAGAAACCGGAACGATACGGCAGCGCATTCAGATCATGCCCCTGCAGCATATAGCCGCGGCGGAAACGATAGTGGCTGATGGCGATCCCCAGCCAGGCGATAAAGCCGGTCATACCGGAGGTATTAAGCAGCCACAGGTATACCGACTGGTTGCCGAACATTGAGCTCAGGAAGCACAGCGCGGCCACCACCGTGGTGGCATACAGCGCGTTGCGCGGCACGCCGCCTTTCGACAGTTTACCGAAAATGCGCGGCGCCTTGCCCTCACGCGCCAGGGTAAACAGCATACGCGTCGAGGCGTACATGCCGGAGTTGCCCGCCGACAGCACCGCCGTCAGGATTACCGCATTCATCACCGCCGCCGCCGACAGCAGGCCGGCATGCTGGAACACCAGCGTGAATGGGCTGACGCTGATGTCTTTGACATCGTTACGCAACAGGCTCGGATCGGTATAAGGAATAATCAGGCTGATGATCAGGATCGCAAAGATATAGAACAGCAAAATACGCCAGAACACCTGACGCACCGCCCGCGGGATGTTTTTCCCCGGATCTTCCGACTCACCGGCGGCGATGCCGATAAGCTCAGTCCCCTGGAATGAGAAACCGACAATCATCGCCACGCCGATCATCGCCGAGAAACCGCCGGCAAACGGCGCGTCGCCGATGCTCCAGTTCTGCCAGCCGGCATGCTCGCCGCCTTTCAGAATGCCGACAATCATCAGGATGCCGATGATAATAAAGATAATTACGGTGGTGACCTTGATCAGTGAGAACCAGTATTCCGCTTCGCCGAACCCTTTTACTGAAATGTAGTTCAGCAGGAACATGACGCCGAGGAACAGCGCGCTCCAGATCCAACCCGGCGTATCGGGGAACCAGTAGCTCATCACCAGCTGCGCGGCCACCAGGTCGACCGCGATGGTCACCGCCCAGTTGTACCAGTAGTTCCAGCCCAGCGCGAAGCCGAAGCCCTCTTCCACATATTTGGCGCCATAGGTGGAAAACGAACCGGCCACCGGCATAAACGCCGCCAGTTCGCCCAAGCTGGTCATCAGGAAGTAGACCATCAGGCCGATCAGCGCATAGGACAGCAACGCCCCGCCGGGGCCGGCCTGTGAAACGGTAGCGCCGGAGGCGACAAACAGACCGGTACCGATAGAGCCGCCGATGGCAATCATGGTTAAGTGCCGCGCTTTTAACTCGCGGCGGAGTCCGGGTTCTTGCTGCCCCGATGTTTTTATATCCTGCTGAGCCATTCTTACCCTATCTGCTCGTCCAAAAATTGAGGGCGGATTGTAGCAAATACCCGCCGGCGCACTAGTAACATTCCAGTGATATAAGATAGCTTCATAATTCAGAGGCAATTATTAGCAACACCCCTAATACCCTGACTTCCTGTCAGTTATGTGACGCAACACAGATTTTTATGCTTCGGCAGGCGGCAAACAGTAGCTGAGAAAACGCTGCAGCGCGTTGGAGATATGCTTCTGGCGATGATGGATCAGATACAGGGTACGGATCATCGGCGGCAGCGGCACCGGCAGTTCCACCAACGCGCCGCTCGCCAGCTGTTCGGCGATCACCCGGCGTGACAGACAGCTGATACCGATGCCATGACGCACCGCATGTTTGATGGCCTCAGAGTTGCCCAGCTCCATCACCAGTTGGAAATGCGGCAGATGCGCCAGCAGCAGATGGTCCAGCACTTCACGCGTTCCCGAACCGCGCTCGCGCAGGATCCACGGCGCTTCGGCCAGTGCCGTCAGGGTCAGCGGCTGCCGGGTCAGCGGGTTGTCGGGCGCGGCAAACACCACCAGCTCATCCTCCAGCCAGGGCTGAGTCACCAGTTCCGGCATATGGCACGGCCCTTCGATCAGCCCCAGGTCAACGCGAAAATCCGCCACCGCGCTAATCACGTCCTGACTGTTGCCGACGTTCAGCTCCAGCGGCGTGGCCGGAAAATCCTGCCGGTAGCGCGCCATCATCGCCGGCAGCATATAGTTGCCGATGGTGCTGCTGGCGGCAATGCGCAGCGCCCCGCCGTCGTGGCGAAACAGTTGCTCAATCTCACCCGCCTGTTCCAGCAGCGCCAGCGCCTTGGGATACAGTAGACGGCCGTGCTCATTCAATACCAGCCGCTTGCCTACCCGGTCGAACAGCTGCACGCCGAGTTGCCCTTCCAGATCGGCCAGCGCGGCGCTCACCGCCGACTGGGACAGCGCCAAGACCTGCGATGCCTGGGTCGTGGAGCCGCTTTTCAACACCTCGGTGAAGACGGCCAACTGACGTAAAGTGATATGCATAACGGTCTCAGTACAATAAATGGAAGGAGCAAACGGCCAAAATAGACGAATAACCTTACCGCAGCGTCGCGGATTCGCAAGCCCTGTCTTGACGCACCGGCACCGGGCAGGCTGAGCTTAATCCTATTTTATACATTATCACTCCCAATCGACTGTAACGCTCTTCAAATAATGTTAACGATTTGCTTATACTTTCGCATCATTTTGCTTACTTTAGGTGGGATTGTGAAATATAGAGCAGATATCGACGGGTTACGGGCGCTCGCCGTTCTGCCGGTCATCGCATACCATATGGGATTTCCTGGCATTCCCGGCGGATTTACCGGTGTTGATATATTTTTTGTAATATCCGGTTATTTAATTTCCGGTATTATCTTCCAAGAGTATATTAAGGGTGATTTTTCTTACGTAGACTTTTATAAACGCCGCAGCTTAAGGATTCTCCCCCCTTTATTTGTCGTTTTACTCGTCACGCTGGTTATCGGTTACCATATTCTGCTACCTGTGCAGGTCGCCGAATTGGGAAAAAGCGCGCTGGCCACAACGTTATTTTCCTCAAACTTTTTCTTCTTTAGTCAAACCGGTTACTTCGACGGCCCCGCAGAATTAAAACCCCTGCTTCACACCTGGTCGCTGGCGGTTGAGGAACAGTTCTATATTCTGTTCCCGATTATTTTATTTACCGCATTAAAATTCTTCCGCAACCGCACTACGATGATGATTGTACTTATTATCATCGGCTCCTTTATGCTCAGCCTGCTGGGGTTGAAGTTCCAGCCAAGCATGACTTTTTATATGCTGCCGACCCGCGCCTGGGAATTGGCGCTCGGCGCCCTGCTGGCGGTTGGCGGATTGGAACAGGCCGCTTTTCTGAAAAAATCTGCAACCCGCCACGCTTTAAGCCTGCTGGGGTTGGCGCTAATCGTATTTGGTTTCCTGTGGTTGGATACCACCAAAAAGTTCCCGTCATATAATGCCCTCTACCCGTGTGTAGGCGCATTTCTGATTATTATTTCCGGCCGCGATGCCATCATCAACAAGATCCTGGCAATCAAGCCGATTGTGTATATCGGTATGATCTCTTACTGCCTGTACCTCTGGCACTGGCCGATTATCGTGTATACCAATATTCTGTTTGACGGCGCGCTGTGGCAAAAAAGCCTGCTGGTGCTTTCCAGCACCTTTATTCTGGCGATTGCTTCCCGTTATCTGATCGAAATTCCGTTCCGCTATAAACTGAAGAACGTGCCGTCAAAACGTATTGTTACCGCTTCAGCCGCCAGCGTGGTGCTAGCCGCCTCGCTGACGTCGATTATCGGCTACTGGCAGTATGACAACGGCAGTTTCTCCGATAATTCGTTAAAAATTGCCGATTACATTAATTACCGCACCACCGACGAATACAACTATCAATACCGCTTCGGCGAATGCTTTATCAATGGTGAAGTGGGCGCGACGGGCAATTACAACAAAGAGCACTGCCTGAAACTGTCCGACACCAAAAAGAACGTCGTACTGATCGGCGACAGCCACGGCGCTCACCTGTGGCGCGCCATCAGCCTGGCGGCGGGTGAAAACGTCAACCTGATGCAGGCCACCGCCTCCGGCTGTAAACCGGTTACCGAACAAAAGTTCAGCAACCGCTGCACCGCCATTATGGACTATGTCTATAAAGATTTGATTATCAATAATAAGATCGACGGCGTCATCGTCTCTGCGCGTTGGAATGAACACGATAAGCCGGCGCTGATCAACACCATCAACTACCTGAAGCAACACACCAAGAACTTCTACATCCTGGGGCCGACCGTAGAGTATAAAGGGCCGTTGCCGGAACTGTTGGCCTATCAGGAAAATGGCGATCCGGCGCTGGCCAGTCGTTCCGTCGTGAAAAGCCGTAAACTGATGGACAGTGAACTCAAAGCCCTGTCTACCTCGATGAAAACCAACTACATCTCGGTTTACGATTTGATCTGTCCGGGAGATCGCTGCCTGGAAATGACAACCAGCGGGCAACCTGCCGCCTTCGATTATGGCCACTTTACCCTGAGCGGAGCGAACTACGTTGCGAAGGGCATCGTCGCGCAGCTCAACAGTAACCACTTCTTTTTCCAATAACGTCGACGTTAAAACCGGGGCCGCACATCGTGCGGCCCTTTTTATTTACCACTTATTCAGATTGATTATAACCATATAATCAATTTCTCTTTTATAGCGCCACGCCCTACTCTTGTCCGCAGAGAATCAGAGAAAGGACCTGAGCAATGGCGACTGAAACAACAACAACCTATCCTGAACGGCGCTTCCCGTTATTGGGCCTGCCGCGTCTGGTGCCCGGACTGGCACTGACCGCCGCGTTAACCGCGCTCGCCGTCTGGGCGGGCGACGTACCCTGGATAGCCGGGCTGGGCCTCGGCGCGCTGACGCTGGCCATTTTGTTCGGCATCGTGATAGGCAATACGCTGTATCCCTGGCTGCAACCCAGCTGCCACGCCGGCGTACAACTGGCGAAACAGCGCCTGCTGCGTCTGGGCATTATCTTGTACGGCTTCCGTTTAACCTTTCAGCAAATCGCCGACGTCGGCGCCACCGGCATTCTGATCGATGCGCTGACGCTGAGCAGCACCTTTCTGCTGGCCTGCTGGCTGGGTAAAAAGGTGTTCGGCATCGACAGCCAGACCGCCATGCTGATCGGCGCCGGCAGCAGCATCTGCGGCGCGGCGGCGGTCATGGCCACCGAACCGGTGCTGAAAGCCGAGTCCAGCAAGGTAGCCGTTGCGGTATCCACCGTGGTGGTGTTCGGCACGCTGGCGATCTTCGCCTATCCGTGGCTGTACCATTTAAACCTGCAGTATCAGTGGCTGCCGTTCAGCCAGGAAACCTTCGGTATCTATACCGGCTCGACTATTCATGAAGTAGCGCAGGTGGTAGCCGCCGGTCATGCCATCGGCCCGGACGCCGAAAACGCCGCGGTAATCGCCAAGATGATCCGCGTGATGATGCTGGCCCCGTTCCTGCTGCTGCTTTCAGGCTATATCAGCCGCAGCAGCGGCGCCGGCAAAGCGGAAAAATCCGCCATCACCATCCCGTGGTTCGCCGTGCTGTTTATCGCCGTTGCCGGGTTCAACTCCTTCAACCTGCTGCCGGCCGCGCTGGTGCAGCAGTTGATTACCGCCGACACCTGGATGCTGGCAATGGCGATGGCGGCGCTGGGCCTCACCACCCATATCAGCGCCGTACGTCAGGCGGGGGTCAAACCGATTCTGCTGGCAACCCTGCTGTTTATCTGGCTGATTGTCGGCGGCGGCGTGATTAACCAGGCCGTGCAGCATCTGTTCTAATCGCCTCCCGGCAGGTCCGTAATTCGGGCCTGCCCCCTTCCTGCCATTCAAACCGCCGTCCATCAATGCCATAATGGCAGTGCGACACCCTCGCCGGTTCGACCGCTTCGCTCAGGAGACGGCAGGAACTGGCGCGGGGTTAACACAGGAGATTGCAAATGAAGTTTGTCGGTGCACATGTCAGCGCGTCAGGCGGCGTGGATCAGGCGGTTATCCGCGCACACGAATTAGAGGCGACCGCGTTCGCCCTGTTCACCAAAAATCAGCGTCAATGGAAAGCAGCACCGTTGTCTGCCGAAGTTATTGATAAATTTAAGAGCGCCTGCGCGCGTTATGGCTATGGCCCGGGGCAAATTCTGCCGCACGACAGCTATCTGATTAATCTGGGGCACCCGCTGACCGAAGCGCTGGAGAAGTCCCGCGCGGCCTTTCTCGACGAAATGCAGCGCTGCGAACAGCTGGGGCTGACGCTGCTGAACTTCCACCCCGGCAGCCATCTGATGCAGATTGATGAAGACAAGTGTCTGGCGCGCATCGCCGAATCCATCAATATCGTGCTGGATCAGACTGAAGGCGTGACCGCGGTGATTGAAAACACCGCCGGCCAGGGCAGTAACCTGGGGTTTAAATTCGAGCATCTGGCGGCGATCATCGACGGCGTGGAAGACAAAAGCCGCGTCGGCGTCTGTATTGACACCTGCCACGCCTTTGCCGCCGGCTATGACCTGCGCAGCGAAGAAGCGTGTGAACACACCTTTAAGCAGTTGGGAGAGGTGGTCGGCTTCAACTATCTGCGCGGTATGCACCTGAACGATGCGAAAAGCGAGTTCAACAGCCGCGTTGACCGCCACCACAGTCTGGGAGAAGGCAATATCGGCAAAACGGTGTTCAGCTATATTATGCGCGATGCGCGCTTCGATAATATTCCGCTGATCCTTGAAACCGTCAATCCCGATATCTGGGCGGAAGAGATTGCCTGGCTGAAAGCCCAGCAGTAACCGGCCGCAGCGATAAAAAAACCGGAAGCCAAAGGCTTCCGGTTTTTTATGGCCGCAGATCTGACTCAGGCTTCCGCTTTCACCGCCACGTCGGCGCGTTTGACCAGCGCGTAGGAAATACCCGCCAGTAGCGTGCCGGCAACGATCGCCAGCAGATACATCAGCACCGGTGAAATCGCGCCCGGGATCAGCAGGACAAACAGGCCGCCGTGCGGCGCCATCAGCTTGGCGCCGAACATCATGGACAGCGCGCCGGTCAGCGCACCGCCGGCGATGCAGCACGGCAGGACGCGCATCGGGTCACGCGCCGCAAACGGAATCGCCCCTTCACTGATAAAGCACAGCCCCAGCACCAGCGCCGCCTTGCCGCCTTCCTGCTGCGACTTGTCGAATTTACGCCGCGCCAGCAAGGTCGCCAGCCCCATTGCCAGCGGCGGTACCATGCCCGCCGCCATAATGGCCGCCATCGGCGCATAGACCGAGGAACTGAGCAGCGCCACGCCAAACGCGTAGGCCGCCTTGTTGACCGGGCCGCCCATATCGGTGCACATCATGGCGCCCAGAATCGCCCCCAGCAGCACCGCGTTCGCCGTACCCAGCGACTGCAGCCAGTGGGTCAGGCCTTCCATGATTCTCGCGACCGGCGTACCAACCACATAGATCATCACCAGACCGGTGATCAGGCTGGCGAACAGCGGAATGATCAGGATCGGTTTCAGCGCTTCCATACTCGGCGGCAGACGCAGCTTGCCGCTGATGGCTTTGGCGACATAGCCCGCCAGGAAACCGGCGATAATCCCGCCGAGGAAGCCGGCGTTGGTGCTCACCGCCAGCATGCCGCCGATCAGGCCCGGCGTCAGGCCCGGACGGTCAGCAATGGAGAAGGCAATATAGCCGGCCAGTACCGGCACCATCAGCGCCAGCGCCGAACCGCCGCCAATCTGCATCAGCGCCGCCGCCAGCGTGCCTGGCTCTTCAAACGCCTTGATGCCGAACATAAAGGACAGCGCAATACACAGGCCGCCCGCCACCACCATCGGCAGCATATAGGAGACCCCGGTCAACAGGTGGCGATACGGCCCGTTGCCCTCTTTCTTCTGCGCGCCGGCAGACTGGGCGGCGCCGCCTTTCTGCGGCTGAAACACTTCCGCTTCCGCCAGCGCCTTGTCCAGCTCCTGCGCGGTTTTCTTCAGCGCCAGCCCGGTAGAGGTGCGGTACATCGGCTTGCCGGCGAACTTGTCCAAATCCACTTCGATATCAGCGGCTACCAGCACCAGATCCGCCTCGGCCACCTCTTCCGGCGTAATGGCATTGCCGGCGCCGACGGAGCCGCGGGTTTCCACTTTCACCCACCAGCCACGTTTCTTCGCTTCGCTTTCAATCGCCTCGGCGGCCATAAAGGTGTGCGCCACGCCGGTCGGACAGGCGGTCACCGCCACGATACGTTTTTGTCCGCTGGCCTGCGCCGCAACCGGCGCGGCGGCCGGCGCCTGATACGGCGCCGCGTCGCGTTTGGCCTGCGCCAGGAAGGCGTCGGCATCACGCACCGCGTGTTCAACATCGCCCAGATACACGGCCTTGCCGCTCAGCGCTTCGTCCGCCGGCACGGCCGCCCCGGCGACCACCACCAGTTCGGCCTCCGCCGGCGCATCAACCAACTGCAGGCCGGCTTTGGCCGCCGCAGCGCTGAGCATGCGTTGCGCCAGGTGCCCGCGCGCCTGCCCCTGTGAACTGTCAATTATCAGCAGCGTTTTCATTCTGCCTCCTGCTATTGATTAAAAGGTTTCAGGTCGACGCGCGCCATCATCGCGGCCAACTGCGGACGATCGGTGATGCCTACGTTGCTCTGGCTCACGGCCAGGGCGGCGACCGCGGTCGCCAGGCGCAGGGTGTGCTCGCTGGATTCGCGCATCAGCAGGCCGTAGATCAGCCCGCCGACCATCGAATCGCCGGCACCGACGGTGCTGACCACTTCGCAGGACGGCGGCTTGGCGATCCATTCGCCGGAAGCGTTCACCCACAGCGCGCCTTCGGCGCCGAGAGAAATCACCACGTGAGCAATGCCCTGATCGCGCAGCGCATGCGCCGCCTCCACCACATCCTTCAGCGTCGGCAGCGGGCGGCCGGCCCAGATTTCCAGTTCGCGGCGGTTAGGCTTCACCAGCCACGGCGACGCTTTCAGCCCGGCGACCAGCGCCTCGCGGCTGCTGTCGAAAATAATGCACGGACACTGGGTGCGCAGGCGGGTCATCCAGTCGGTAAAGGCTTCCGGCGCCACGCCGGCCGGCAGGCTGCCGCTGACCGCCACCATATCGAACTGGCCGAGCCAGCTCAGGGAATCCGTCACAAAACGTTCCCAGTCCTGCGGCGTCACCTCAAAGCCGGAAAAGTTAAAGTCGGTCACTTCGCCGTCTTTTTCCGTCAGCTTGACGTTAATGCGGGTGCGGCCCGGCACCACCTGAAAACGATTGGCGATGCCCAAATCGCTGAACAGCAGTTGGAAGCCGTCCTGATTATCTTTGCCGAGGAACCCGCCGACGGTCACGTCGATGCCCAGATCCTTCAGCACCTTGGCTACGTTAATGCCTTTGCCGGCGGCGTGCAGACCGGCGGTTTTCACCCGGTTGACTTCGCCGCGCTCAATCTCGGGGCAAAAGCCCACCAGATCGTAAGCCGGGTTTAACGTAATGGTTGCGACTCTTCTGCTCATGCCACACCCTCGCCCAGTCCGCTGCCGATGGCTTCACCAATCGCCGTCAGCGCCGCTTCAGCATCTTCTCCGCTGGCGGTAAAGCGCAGGTGGTGACCTTTCTTCACCCCCAGCGCCACCACTTTCATCAGGCTGCGTCCATTGGCCGGTTTACCACTGCCGTCCAGATTGGTGACGGTAATATCGCAGTTAAACTGTTTGATCACGTTCACCAAGGCGGTGCCCGGACGGGCATGCAGACCGTGTTCGTTACGAATCACATATTCGGCGGTCAGCACTTCGCTCTGTTCCGCCACCTCACTGGTCAACAACGCCAGCACGCCGGCGGCATCCGCCTTCAGCAGACGTTCAGCTTTTTGCGCCAGCAGCAGATCGCTGAGGTAGTTCAGCACCGTCAGCGGCTGCTCATCGGCGACCGCCACGGTCAGCAGCAGCGCTACCGGCTCGCCGTCTTCGGTAAACGCCTGTGCCGGGCGGCTGACCGTCGCCGCGCTACTCAGGTTGCCTTCGTTGCTGTCGCTCAGCCAGATGCCCTGCCCCAAATTCAGCGGCTTGCGGGTAATCACATCGCTGACGAAGTTTGCGTCCACCGCGCCAATCTTTTGCAGACGGCCGGCGTTCAGCGCCTGCAGCGTCATCAGGCTGTCGGCGCTGACGTCCAGCGCAATCAACGAAGCGTCAAACTGGAATTCAGCCGCCTGTTTCTCGCCCATCAGCAGGCTGCGCAGCTCTTCCGCGCTGGTGGTCTGCGCCAGCTGTTGCGCAACGTTGTCATCGCTCAGCACATGGGTCAACTGACGCAGCAGCGCCAGGTGCTCATCGGAACGGGCGGCGATGCCGATCACCACATAGGCGGTCTGGCCTTCACCCCACTCAATGCCCTGCGGATACTGAAAGACCTGCACACCGGTGTTCAGCACCAGATCGCGCGTGTCGGTGGTGCCGTGCGGAATGGCAATGCCGTTACCCAGGAAGGTGGAGGTTTGCAGCTCGCGCTGCAGCATGCCGTCGACATAGGCGGCGCTGACGCAGCCGGCCTCGGTCAGTGCGGCCGCCACCTGCCGGATGGCATCCTGTTTGCCGCCGGCGGCGGCGGCGCCCAAGTGGATGTCTTGCTGTGACAACTGGAACATGGTTCTCCTCTCCTGCTGAATTGAATCGTTTCAGCTTTATTGAGAAAAAGGAGCGTTATCTATCGAAAAACAATCGGTCTGATAACGCTGAAACGTTTCAATCAATATGTGAGGCGCACTAGCTGAAAGCAAGCTTTGCCGCGTTTGATATGATAGATTTTTGAGCTTACGCACATTTTTCCCTCGCTCCGCACGCGCGAACGGGCGGAAAAGGCAGATTGCTGAAGTTTAGCTGAAGGAGAAAAGCATGGCGGTGTTAACGGGCATCGGGGTGATTATCGTCAACCCACAGGGGGAAGTCTTGGTGGGCAAACGCTGCGGCAGACACGCGCCCTACTGGTCGATTCCCGGCGGCCATCTGGAGGCCGGCGAAAGCTTCGAACGCTGCGCCCAACGCGAAGTGGCGGAAGAAACCGGGCTGCATATCGCCACACCGCAGTTTGTCGGCGTATGTAATAACCTGCAAACCTGGCGCGAAGAAGGCAAACACACCGTATCCATCTGCCTGGTCACCGCACACCCCGGCGGCGAAGCGGTGCTGAAAGAGCCGGAAAAGTGTGCCGAATGGCGCTGGTGCCGGCCGGAGGCGCTGCCCGAGCCCCACTTTGAAGCCAGCCGCATGGCGATCTACCTCTGGCAGCACCAACTGGCCTACCACGCCCCACACTGATCGCCGAACATCACGCTTTGGCAACAAATCCGTGATACCCGCGCCATCTGTTTCGTCACCGTTGTTCACAACAGCGTGATATATCAGCGATATATCACGCTGCTTTTTCCTGAAAGTGTCACTTTTACCGCTAATAACCCTAATGTGTTAGGTGACTTTAATGATAACCTTTATAATCTCGCGGTTATAACGGCCGAAAGAGCCGGTTTTCAACGCGTTTTTATCGGGCATTTCATCATTATAAGCGGGTTTACTATGAGCAAAAAACTGACGAACAATGAAAAGCGACGCCGGTGGGGATGGTTATGGCTGTTACTGCTTGGCATTGTGCTGGGCGCGGCGCTGCTGGCCGCCACCGCCACCGTGTTCCATAAAACCAGCGACAGCGAATTTTGCGTCTCCTGCCACAGCATGCAGCAGCCCCTGGCGGAATATCAGGGCAGCGTACACTTCCAGAACCCTAAAGGCATCCGCGCCGAATGCGCCGACTGCCACGTGCCACATCAGCCCATCGACTATTTATGGACCAAGATCCGCGCGGTCAAAGATATTTATGGCGAAATGACCGGGGTGATCGATACGCCGGAGAAATACGAGGCGCATAAACTGGCGATGGCGCAGTCGGTCTGGAAGACGTTGAAGGACAATGATTCCGCCACCTGCCGCTCCTGCCACAGCTTTGACGCCATGGACATCACGGCGCAACGCCCGGAAGCGCGTCTGCAGCATCCGGTCGCCATCAAACAGGGCGAAACCTGTATCGACTGCCATAAAGGCGTCGCCCACATTCTGCCCGATATGAGCGGCACCACCCAGGCTGGCGCCGCCGAACTGGCGCAGGCTGCAGCGGCAAGTTCGCCAAGCGCCACCACGCTGTACACCATCGCCACCGAGCCGTTCTTCCTGCAGCCGCAGGATAGCCACAACGCCGGCAACCTGATGCCGTCCACCGAGGTGCACGTGATCAAACAGGACGGCGACAAGGTGCTGGCCCAGGTCGACGGCTGGCAGCAGGACGGCGTCAGCGAGGTATTTTATGCCGCGCAAGGCAAACGCATCCTCAGCGTATTGCTGGGTGAAGAGGCGCGTAAACAGCTGAAAACTACCGATACCCTGACCGATGCGGAAACCGGCCTGGTTTGGCATCAGGTTTCCCTGCAGGTCTGGCTGCCGCGCAAGCAGCTGATTGATGACCAGCAAAAAATCTGGCGCTACAGCGCGGAGATGATGTCGGCCAACTGCACCGGCTGCCACGGTCTGACCGCCCTTGACCGCTTCAACGCCAACCAGTGGATCGGCGTAATCAAAGGCATGGCGCCGCGTACCTCATTGACGCAGGAACAATTGCGCGTGCTGACCCAGTACGTACAGAAACACGCCAGCGATATGCCACCGGCGGCCAAGTCTTAAGGGAGATACGAAGATGAGCAAATATTTACAACAGCCGTTAACCCTCAGCCGCCGCCGCTTTCTGACCGGTGTCACCGCGCTGGCCGCCGCCCCGCTGCTGGCGGGCCTGTGGCCAAAATCCGCGCTGGCGCAGGCCATCAGTCAGGCTCTGCCGCAGTTTACGGCGCTGCGTCAGGCGCAGAAAGGCATTCTGACCGGCGCCCACTGGGGCGCCTTTGAGGCCATCGTGCAGGACGGCAAAATGGTCGGCGTCCAGCCGGTAAAAGACGACCCTTACCCGAACGAGCTGATCGCCATGGCGCCCTATCAGGTGCATGCGGAAAACCGCGTGAAATACCCGATGGTGCGCAAAAGCTGGCTGGAAGGCGGCCCCGGCAGCCGCACCGATCTGCGCGGCCATGACGAGTGGGTGCGCGTCAGCTGGGAGAAGGCGATTGAGCTGGTGTGCGGCGAAATCACCCGCCTGCAAAAAGATCACGGCCCGCAGTCGATCTACGCCGGCTCCTACGGCTGGAAGAGCGTCGGCATGCTGCACAACAGCCGTACGCTGCTGCAGCGGCTGATGAACCTGACCGGCGGCTTCCTCGGCTATGCCGGCGACTATTCTACCGGTGCAGCGCAGGTGATCATGTCGCACGTGGTCGGCTCGATGGAAGTTTACGAGCAGCAGACCGCCTGGCCGAACGTGGTGGAGCACAGCCAGCTGGTGATTCTGTGGGGCTGCAACCCGATGGTGACGCTGAAAAACAGCTGGAACGTGCCGGACCATTACGGCCAGACCGGTTTTGCCGCGCTGAAGCAGAAAGGCACCCGCGTCATCAGTATCGACCCGGTGCACAGCGACAGCGCCAAATTCGTCAATGCGCAGTGGATCGCCCCGCGTCCCTATACCGACGGCGCGATGTTGCTCGGCATCGCCCACACCCTGCTGACGGAAAAGCTGCATAACGCCGACTTCCTGAACACCTATACCGTTGGCTTTGACAAATTCAGCGCCTACCTGCTGGGCGATGACGACGGCGTCGCTAAAACTGCCGACTGGGCCGCCGATATCTGCGGCGTGGAAGCCGAGGCGCTGCGCCAACTGGCGCGCGATATGGCCGGCCACCGCACCATGATCATGGGCGGCTGGGGCATTCAGCGCCAGCACCACGGCGAACAGCAGCACTGGCTGCTGGTGACCGTGGCGGCAATGCTCGGCCAGATCGGCCTGCCGGGCGGCGGCTTCGGCTTCAGCTATCACTACTCCTCCGGCGGCAGCCCGACGGCCAAAGGCGGCATCGTCGCCGGGATTTCCGCCGGCAACGCCCCGCGCAACTCGCCGACGCCGATTCCGGTGGCGCGCATCGCCGACTGCCTGGCCAATCCGGGCAAAACCATTCAGTTCAACGGCGCAGACGTCACCTATCCGGAAGTGAAGATGGTGTATGTGGCGGGCGGCAACACCTTCCACCAGCATCAGGACACCAACAATCTGATCAAGGCCTGGCAGCGGCCGGACACCATCGTGGTCAACGAACCGTACTGGACCGCCACCGCCAAATATGCCGATATCGTACTGCCGGCCACCACCAGCTATGAGCGCAACGACCTGGAAATGGGCGGCGACTATTCGCAGCTGTATGTGTTCCCGATGCACCAGTGCGTACCGCCGCAGCACGAGGCGCGCAGTGATTTTGATATCTTCGCCGCCATGGCGGCCAAGCTGGGTGTGCAGGAAGCCTTTACCGAAGGCAAAGACGAAACCCAGTGGCTGAAAGGCATGTATGACGATATGAAACAGCAGGCGCGCAACGCCCGCGTCGCCCTGCCGCCGTTCGATATGTTCTGGCAGTCCAACAACTATGTGCGCTTCCCGGTGCCGGAGGCCAACACCCAGTGGGTGCGCTTTGCCGACTACCGGGAAAACCCGCTGCTGAACCCGCTCGGCACGCCGTCCGGCAAGATAGAAATCTACTCCGACGCCATCGCCAAAATGCACTATCAGGACTGCCGCGGCATGCCGAGCTGGATGCCGCCGCACGAATGGTATCGCGGGCCGGAAGCGGAAAAATACCCGCTGTCGCTGAATACCGCGCACCCGGCCAACCGCCTGCATTCGCAGCTCGATAATACGCCGCTGCGCCTGAAACTTGCCGTGGCCGACCGCGAAGCGATCATGATCAACCCGCAGGACGCCAAGGCGCGCGGCATCAGCGAGGGCGATCTGGTGCGCGCCTTTAACGACCGCGGCCAGATCCTGGTCGGCGCGCGGGTCAGCGAAGACGTGCGTCCGGGTGCGGTGCGCATCAGCGAAGGAGCCTGGTTCGATCCGGCCGATCCGTCGCAGCCTGGCTCCCTCTGCAAGAACGGCAACGTCAACTGTCTGACGTTCGATATCGGCACCTCCAGCCTGGCGCAGGGCAACTGCGGCCAGATGGCGCAGCTGGAGATCGAGAAGTATCAGGGAGAACCGCCGAAAAACACCGCGCATGCGGTGCCGGCCGGCGCCTGATGCGGCATTAGAGGGCAGAGAATCACGGGGCGCTGGTGACGGCCCCCCGTTTTTTATCTGCCGCACACTGAACATGTTAAGGGGCGGTGTCCGCCTCCAGGCGAGTAAGATAGATCAGCGCCTCATCCCGGCTGTCGGCGCACATCTCGCGGCTGGGCTGCAGACCGGCGCAGACTTTCGGGCGCAATGGCGAGTGGAACAACCCGCAGCGCAGGCGCTCATCCAAATGGATACAAGGAGTATTGGCCGGCTTGCCATCCGGCATGCCCGGTATCGGGCTGGATATGGAAGGCGCGGTACAACAGGCCCCACAATCAATACGGCATTCCATACGCAACTCCCAGTAACGGTAAAGGCGCGACGATACCAGAAGCGCCCCGGCAGCGATACAGCCCCCTGAGTTTTATTGCGCGGATGGCGGCGGCGCGCTGCGTCGGCATCCGGTAACCACTGCGGGCACAATGCGATGTCAGCGCCGCTGACTCGGTTCGGTATGCAAGATAGCGCCAGGTTGCCCGCCAATCATGCACTCTTTATGCGTAATAAGCCCTTTACATGCACCTCACCACCGCGTACCATCACGCTAGTACAAAAGAACCAGCGCGCTAAACGGCCACACCAGGAGCCAGTATGTCTGCGGACAGTATCCAGAAAATTTCCCGCCCCTCAGTACTTGGCGGCGCCATGATCATTGCCGGCACCGCCGTCGGCGCCGGTATGTTCTCCATCCCTATTGTAACTTCCGGCGTATGGTTCAGCGGTTCGGTCGCGCTGCTGATTTATACCTGGGCCTGTATGCTGATTTCCGGCCTGATGATCCTGGAAGCCACGCTGCACTACCCGGCCGGCGCCAGCTTCCATACCGTGGTCAAAGATCTGCTCGGCAACGTCTGGAGCGGTATCAACGGCCTGTCGATCGCCTTCGTGCTGTATATTCTGACCTACGCCTATATTTCCGCCGGCGGCTCGATTATCGCCCATACGCTGGGGAACAGCGTCGGCGCGGGCCAGACCGGCGCCGGCCTGGTGTTTGCCGTGCTGGTGGCGTTTATCGTCTGGCTGTCGACACGCGCCGTCGACCGGCTCAGCACCATTCTTATCGGCGGCATGGTGATTACCTTCGCGCTGTCGGTCGGCAATATGTTCACTCAGGTGCAGCCGGCGGTGCTGTTCGATCTGCATAACAGCGACGCCAGCTACATGCCGTATGCGCTGGCCGCGCTGCCCTATCTGCTGACATCGTTCGGCTATCACGGCAACGTGCCGGGGCTGGTGAAGTATTACCATAAAGACAGCCGCGCGGTGGTACGCAGCCTGGTGTACGGCACGCTGCTGGCGCTGGCGATTTACATCCTGTGGCAATATGTGATTCAGGGCAATATCGCGCGCGACGCCTTTAAACAGGTGATCGCCGAAGGCGGCAATATCGGCAGCCTGCTGAAGCAGATGGGCAACAGCAGCAGCCAGACCGTCAGCCAGCTGCTGAACGTGTTCTCCTATATGGCGCTGGCCAGTTCATTCCTCGGCGTATCGCTCGGCCTGTTTGACTATATTGCCGACTTTTTCAAATTCAGCGACGACGGCTGCGGACGAGCCAAAAGCGCGCTGGTGACCTTCGCGCCGCCAACGCTGGCGGCCCTGCTGTTCCCGAACGGTTTCCTGTACGCCATCGGCTTTGCCGGCCTGGCGGCGACGGTGTGGGCGGTGATCGTGCCGGCGCTGATGGCGCGCGCCAGCCGCCGCCGCTTCGCGCAGTCAGACTATCGTGCGCCCGGCGGCCGCGGCATGATTGCCTTTATTATTCTGTTCGGCCTGATTAACGCCGTCGCACACTGTCTGGCGCTGCTGGGCATGCTGCCTGAATTTAAATAACCCTGCCGGCGGGACGGCGCGCCGCCCCGCCTTTTCGCCGTTTTATTTTAGCGCGCGATACTTGCCTGCAAGCCGCGGCGCGAGTAACTTGTCGCAACTTCCCAAGACTCCTCACAAACAGGTTTATTTTTATGGCAAGAGCTAACGAAATTAAACGCGGCATGGCGATCAACCACAACGGTAAATTGCTGCTGGTGAAAGATATCGACGTACAAAGCCCGAGCGCACGCGGTGCCAGCACGCTGTACAAAATGCGCTTCTCCGACGTGCGCACCGGGCTGAAAGTAGAAGAACGCTTCAAAGGCGACGATATCCTCGACACCATCTCGCTGTCGCGCCGTAAGGTGACCTTCTCTTACATCGACGGTGAAGAGTACGTGTTTATGGACGAAGAAGATTACACGCCATATATCTTCAAAAAAGAGCAGATAGAAGACGAACTGCTGTTTATTCCGGAAGGCGGCCTGCCGGGGATGCAGGTACTGACGCTGGACGGCCAGGTGCTGGCGTTGGAACTGCCGCAGACCGTGGATATGGAAATCGTCGACACCGCGCCGGGCATCAAGGGCGCTTCCGCCAGCGCGCGCAACAAACCGGCGACCATGGCTACCGGCCTGGTGATCCACGTGCCGGAGTATCTGAGCAACGGTGACAAGATCAGAATTCATATCGCCGAGCGGCGCTACATGAGCCGTGCCGACTAAAAACCCTGCGTCTTTCAAGCCGCAGCGTCGTTGGCTACGTCCGCTCACCCCAGTCACTTACTGATGTAAGCTCCCGGGGATTCACGGACTTGCCGCCTGGCTGCGACTTGAAATCCATTGGGTTTTCCCCCGACCTTTTACGGCAAGAGGTCCGGGAAAAAGCATCGTTTGAGCGCCAACTCCACGCCGCGGATTTCCGCCAGCCCTTTCAGGCGACCAATGGCCGAATAGCCGGGGTTGGTTTTCTTACGCAAATCATCCAGCATCTGATGGCCGTGGTCCGGACGCATCGGAATCGGCCGGCGGTCGCCGGCGCGCAGCCGCCGCTGCTCTTCGCTCAGGATCGCCTCAATCACCGCCACCATATCGACATCCCCCTGCAGGTGCGCGCCCTCGTGGAAGGTTTTCGGGTTCTCTTCGCGGCAGGTAGCGCGCAGGTGGGTGAAGTGAATGCGATCGCCGAAGGTTTCAATCATCTTGACCAGATCGTTATCGGCGCGCACGCCGTAAGAGCCGGTACACATGGTGAAGCCGTTATGGAGGCTGTCGACGCACGCTTTTAGCCACTGCATATCCTCAATGGTGGAGACGATGCGCGGCAGGCCGAGGATCGGACGCGGCGGATCGTCCGGGTGCACCGCCAGACGAATGCCCACCTCTTCCGCCACCGGCACGATCGCCTGCAGGAAGACGGCCATATTCTGCCGCAGCTGCGCCTTATCAATACCGTCATACTCGGCCAGACGCGCGCGGAACTGCTCAAGCGTGTAGCCCTCCTCCGCCCCCGGCAAACCGGCGATAATATTACCGGTCAGTTTGGCGATGTCCGCCTCGCTCATCGCGGCGAAATACGCCTGCGCCTGCGTCTGTTCCTCGGCGCTGTAATCCTGTTCCGCGCCGGCGCGCTGCAGAATATGCAGATCGAAGGCGGCGAAAGCGATCTGATCGAAACGCAGCGCCTTGGAGCCGTCCGGCAATTGATACGCCAGATCGGTGCGCGTCCAGTCAAGGATCGGCATAAAGTTGTAGCACACGGTATCGATACCGCAGGCCGCCAGATTACGCAGCGACTGCTGATAGTTGGCAATGTAGCGTGCAGCATCGCCGCGCTGGGTTTTAATATCCTCATGCACCGGGATACTTTCCACCACCGACCAGACCAGCCCCTTCTCCGCCAGCAGCGCCTGACGCGCCTTGATCTCGTCGACCGGCCACACCTCCCCGTTGGCAATATGGTGCAACGCCGTCACCACGCCGCTGGCGCCTGCCTGACGCACATCATCCAGAGAAACCGGGTCATTCGGCCCGTACCAACGCCACGTTTGTTCCATACCGTATCCTTATTGCGCTTGCCGATCGCCGGTAGTGAGGCTGATCGCATATTTTAGAGAATGTTGTTATACCAACTTGCGATAGATGTCATTCATCTTTAACTTACTCTTTCGTAGCCGGCTGTCAAAATGCAAACTTCGTTTGATTGATCCATCTCACGCTTCCCAGTTTATTTGCCATGACAGCGGCGTAATGACTAACGTTGCAGCGGCGGCTATGGCACTCTGGATGCAATGCCGTCCGCACGCAGCCTCACCGATAACGCACGGCCAACTGGTCTGATAGCTTTAGCGCTGCCGGCCAGCCTTTTACTTTGCTACGGAGCTTTGCATGAACACGATCGCCAACCAGCCGCTTCCCGCCGATGTCCAACAGCCGACCTACGACCGCAGCGCCCTGCGCAGCCGCATCGTGCATATCGGCTTCGGCGCATTTCACCGCGCTCATCAGGCATTACTGACCGACCGGGTGCTTAACCGTCAGGGCGGCGACTGGGGGCTGTGTGAAATCAGCCAGTTCAGCGGCGACAAGCTGTTTGAAACGCTGCGCCGGCAGGATCACCGTTATACGGTGCTGGAAAAAGGCGCTGCCGGTAATCAGGCGATCGTCATCGGCGCGGTGCATGAAAGCGTCCACCGTAAACTGGAAGGCGTGGAGGCGGTGCTGGAAAAACTCGCCGAACCGCAGGTGGCGATCGTGTCCATGACCATCACCGAAAAAGGCTACTGCATCGAACCCGGCAGCGGACGACTGGATCTGCAGCATCAGGCGATTCGCGACGATCTGGCCAACCCCGGCCAGCCGAGCAGCGTGCCGGGACTGCTGGTTGAAGCCCTGCGCCTGCGCCGTCAGCGCGGCCTGCCGCCATTTACCGTATTGTCCTGCGATAATATTCCGGAAAACGGCCCCGTCGTGCGCCATGCGGTGATCGATCTGGCGCAGGCGCGCGATGCCGACCTGGCGGAATGGATCGCGGAGCAGGTCACCTTCCCCAGCACCATGGTCGATCGCATCGTGCCGGCGGCCACGCCGGAAACGCTGGATGAAATTGCAACCGCGCTGGGCGGCGTCAACGACGAGTGCGCCATCGCCTGCGAGCCGTTTATTCAGTGGGTGGTGGAAGACAATTTCGTCGCCGGCCGCCCCGAGTGGGAGGTCGCCGGCGCACAACTGGTGGACGATGTGCTGCCGTTCGAACAGATGAAGCTGCGTATGCTGAACGGCAGCCACTCCTTCCTCGCCTACCTCGGCTATCTTGGCGGGTATCAACATATCAATGACTGTATGACCGACGCCAGCTACCGTCAGGCCGCCCGCCGGCTGATGCTGGCGGAACAGGCGCCGACGCTCAGCGTCAGCGGTATCGATCTCGCCGCCTATGCCGACCAGCTGATCGAACGTTACAGCAACCCGGCGCTGCAGCACCGCACCTGGCAGATCGCCATGGACGGCTCGCAAAAACTGCCACAGCGTATGCTGGATTCCGTGCGCTGGCACCTGGCGCACGGCGGCGATTATACCGGCCTGGCGCTGGGCGTTGCAGGCTGGATGCGCTATGTCGGCGGCATTGACGACGCCGGGCAACCGATAGACATTCGCGACCCGATGCTGAGCACCCTGCAGCAGGTGGTCGGCAGCACGCCGGACGACGAACGCCGGGTACAGGCGCTGCTGGCGTTAAACGCCATTTTCGGCGAGGCCTTGCCGGAGAGCCAGGCATTTGTCGAAGCGGTGACGCAGGCCTATCTGTCGCTGCGCGATCGCGGCGCGCGCCAGACGGTGCAAGCGTGGGTCAGTAAAGGGGAATAAGAACAATCGGCCATGCCGGGCGACTGCTCCCGGCATGGCCGGACGTTAACGATAGTCCACCGTCATCATGGCGAGTTGCTGCTGCTGGTCCACCCAGCGAATTTCTGTAGTGCCTAAATTCCGCGGCAGTTCTTTGCGTGTAGTATCGAAGTTTGGCAGGGTGTGCTGCAGGCTTTGATAGTCGCGCCCGTTACGATAACATTCCGTCCGCGCCGCCGTTGCCGTAATATTCAGCTCGCAAGGGCTTTCCACCACTGCACCAATAAAATGGACGGTGCCGCCGAGCGCACCGACATCGCCGGCCGCCATCCATAAACACAATGCGCCTACGGCAGTGACAAACCTATGGGTATTCATGGCCACCTCATATTTTTATTAAGCCAATTTAAACATAGGAGATATCCTTGGGAATAATCTCAAGAACAGACGTGAACTTTGTCGACTGCTTGCTCAATTAACAGAAGAAAAACAAGCTAATAACAACAAAAAACACACTGAATGTAATGATTTTCCTTAGGAAATTTCTTGTATCGCAAGATGGATTTTGAAACCAGAAAGGCGCATTTTTATCTGCAATATTTGTGATTCAGCACACGTGCCCGGGATGGCCGCCGATAATCCCATCAATAATGTTCAATAATTGTACTGTTAAATAAATTAACATCAGGAATCTATTTATGACGAAAACCAACCTGATCACCGGCTTTCTCGGCAGCGGCAAAACCACCACCATTCGTCATCTGTTGGCGAATAAGCCGGAAAATGAACGCTGGGCGGTATTGGTCAATGAGTTTGGAGAAATCGGAATTGACGGTGCGCTGCTGGCCGATTCCGGCGCCGTGCTGAAAGAGATCCCCGGTGGCTGTATGTGCTGTGTCAACGGGCTGCCGATGCAGGTCGGGCTGAACATGTTGCTGCAGCAGGCTAAACCCGATCGGCTGCTGATTGAACCCACCGGGCTCGGCCACCCGAAGCAGATCCTGTCGTTGCTGACGCAGGAAACCTACGGCGGCTGGATCGATCTGCGCGCCACGGTTTGTCTGCTGGACGCACGCCAGCTACGGGAAACGCGCTACCGCGATAATGAAAACTTCCGCGATCAGCTGGCAGCCGCCGACCTGATTATGGCGAACAAACGCGACGTCTGGCAGGACGCCGATCGCGACGCGCTGCAAAGCTGGCAGGAAAATGCCGCCGCCGGCCGGCCGGTATACCAGATTGAGCGCGGGCAGATGGACGTCGCGCTGCTCGACCTGCCGCGCACCAACCACGCGGAATTACCCGATGGACAACATCACCATGCGCACGCCGCGACGCAGGGGCTGGCCGCATTGCGTCTGCCGTCCAACGCGCGCTGGCGCCGGGCGCTGAACCAGGGGCAAGGCTACACCGCCTGCGGCTGGATTTTTGACGGCGATACCGAGTTTGACACCATCGGCATGATGGAGTGGATCCGACTGGCGCCGGTTGACCGCGCCAAAGGCGTAGTGCGCATCGCTGAAGGCACGCTGGTGATCAACCGTCAGGGGCAGGATCTGAGTATTGAAACCCGCCCCGCGCCGCCGCTGGATAGCCGCATTGAGTTGATTCACAGCGAGGATGCCGACTGGAATGCGCTGCAATCGGCTTTGTTTAAGATTCGTTTAGGCTGACGGCTTTACCGTTATTATCGTTTTCTGACTATCGACACAGGTTATTTCATGACGCGCCGTAATCTTCCCCGTATTCTGCTCCTTAATATCCTGGGCATCGCCTTATTTTTGTCCTGGTATTTACCTGCCAACCACGGGCTGTGGTTTAAAATGGATTCGGCCATTTTCTTCTTCTTTAACCAGCACCTGGCCAGCGACCCAACGTTTTTGCACCTGGTCGCCATTACCAATAACCGCGCCTTTGACGGCATTTCACTGATCGCCATGGGGCTGCTGTATCTCCATTTTTATCTGAAACAGGACGCCAGCGGCCGCCGTCGTTTGCTGGTGACCGGCGTGGTGATGCTGCTGACTGCGGTGGTGCTGAACCAGTTAGGGCACCTGCTGCCGGTAAAACACCCCAGTCCGACTCTGACCTTTGACAATATCAATCGCGTCAGCGAGCTGACCGGCATCCCGACCAAAGATGCCTCCAGCGACAGTTTTCCCGGCGACCACGGCATGATGCTGATTATTTTCGCCTGCTTTATGCTGCGTTACTTTAGCGTCTGGGCCTTTATGGTCGCCCTGGCGATCGTTGTGGTATTTTCGCTGCCGCGGGTGATGATCGGCGCGCACTGGTTCACCGATATTGCGGTCGGTTCGCTGTCCGTGGTGCTGGTCGGCGCCAGCTGGTGGCTGATGACGCCGGCCAGCGACGCCCTGATTGACGGGTTAAATCGCCTGTTGCCCGGCAAACACCGCCCGGGCCGGTCATAAGTCAACGTTATCTTCCCCCGCAACGCATCCGCTGCGGGGGAAATCTCCGTCAAATTATCCGCATCTTTGCCCCCGCCTCCGGCCTTATTTCGCCCCGTCGTTACTCGTCAAAATCGCCTGAGCAGGTTTGGTTTTTTTTATCTGAAGTTTTACATTATGTTACATCGCGAACTCACACAAAAAAGTCAGAGAAAAAGGCTCGCAATCCCCTATATCTTCCGGTAATCTCTTTAACGTTTGCGCCCGTTTTATCACTTTTCGGTATTAAAACCGTGAAAAGTGTGCGTTACAGCACATTTTTTTGCCGTTTTCCGATGGCTGATAAACCGGGATGCGGCTCAGCCTCGTTCAGTTTGGCATTTTTCAGGTAGCGACATTCGTCGTTAAGGACTTCAAGGGAATTCGAGAACAATGGTCAAATCTCAACCTTTTCTGAGATACATGTTGCGGTTGGTACCCGCAATGGCGGCAGCGGTCCTGCTCTCCGCATGTAGTTCGACTCACACGGCCAATCCGGATAGCGCGCAAACTGAGATGCGTGCAGTTAATGACAAAGACGGTCTTTTACTGCAAGCCTCTCAGGATGAATTCGAGGCCATGGTGCGTAATGTTGACATCAAGTCAAAAATTCTGGACCAGTATGCCGACTGGAAAGGCGTTCGCTACCGTCTGGGCGGCGAAAGCAAACGCGGCATCGACTGCTCTGCCTTTGTGCAACGCACCTTCCGCGAGCAGTTCGGCATGGATCTGCCGCGCTCAACCTATCAGCAGGAAGATATGGGCAAGAGAGTGCAGCGTAGCAAGCTGCGTCCGGGCGACCTGGTACTGTTCCGTTCCGGTTCCACCGGTCGCCATGTCGGCATCTATCTGGGTAACGATCAGTTCGTTCATGCGTCGACCAGCAATGGCGTGATGATTTCCAAACTGTCCAACGTTTACTGGAACAAGCGCTACCACGAAGCGCGGCGGGTGTTGACCAACAACAGCTGACCTGAAAGAAGTCCTGAATACCAAACTGAACGCTGTAACGCCGCCCTCCGGGCGGCGTTTTTATTCCTGCCGCCGCGGTGAAATTTGCACTTTTGTCCGCCGGATTTTACAGTGGCGGCTGACCTCCCGCGCACGACGCCAGCAATAGCCCGCCGCGACGGCATACTTTACGGAGCCTATTTTGAGCACACCTCGCGAAACATCCGCAAAAAACACCCGCAAAAATGACCCCGAAGGGCTGAAGCAACGTATTTTCGCCAGTGCGCTGGCGGAGTTCTCCGAGGCAGGCCTGAAGGGCGCGCGCCTGGAGCGCATTGCCGAGCAGGCTGACACCACCAAACGCATGGTGGTTTATCACTTCAAGAATAAAGAGTCGCTGTATATCGCCGTGCTGGAATACGCCTATGCGCATATCCGCCAGGATGAGATGGCGCTCAATCTGGCGACGCTGCCGCCGCAGGCCGCCATGCAGCGCCTGATTGAGGCCAACTTCGACTATCACATCGCCCATCCGGCATTTATCCGCCTGGTCAGCCTGGAAAACATGCAGCGCGGTCAGTACGCCCGCCAGTCGGAAAAGTTGAAATTACTCAATATCAGCGCGCTGCAGACGCTGGAGGATATTTTACAGCGGGGTAAACGGTCGGGATTATTCTCCGAAAAAATGAACGCGCGCGATGTGCACCGTATTATCAGCGCCCTGTGTTTTCACCACGCCGCCAACCAATATACGTTCGATACCTTATTTGAAGGCAACCGCACGGCGGAAGAAAAATTGGCCCACTACCGACAAATGACGGTGGAAGTGGTGATGCGTTATTTACAGTGCGAATAAATAAACCGCACGGCGCCCCACTCCTTTGTGCTCAAAGCGGCGCGAATAAGATATAGTAAAAGCAGAACAAATTATTACGCCGTGCTCAGGGGGCTGGCTCATGGGTTTAAAAAAGGCATTTACCCGCCATCTATCACATCGTCGGCGTAGTCTGGTTAAAAGTTGTATGGTGGCTCTGGTCTTTTTTATCCTTTTCAGCTCGGTAACGCTGTCCCTGATCTATCACCAGCGCGCGCAATTTCATCACGAACTGGCACAGCGCACGCAACGGTTCACCATTAATTATTTAAATACCCTGACCGGCGTGATGCGCAATATACTGCCGCTGACCCAGGAAAGTTGTCGGTCGGCGCAGCCGAATATCGGCTATCGCGCCGCTTTTACCCCCGATGTTCGCACTTTTCTGCTGATCAAAAACGGCGTCGCTTATTGTTCATCCGCCACCGGCGATATGAGGCTCGGCCTGAAAGCCATTTCACCGGAAATTAACTGGCATCAGCCGCTGGATATGAAATTGCAGTCAGGCACGCCAATGATCCCGTACCGGCCGGCGGTGATGATCTGGCTGCGTAAACCCGGCAGCAGCGCCGACGGCGTCCTCGCCACGCTGGATATCGATATGCTGCCCTACTTACTCAGTGCCCCCGGCTCCAAAAGATCCGGCGTGGCCGTGATTATGGGCACCCGCGCCTTAACCACCTTCTCTACCGATCTGATCCCGCTGAACCGTTTGCCAGATTATCAGTCCGACCGATTATCCATCCCCGGCTATCCGCTGGCGCTGCTGTTCTATAATCAGAAGCTCACCAGCAACGATATCCGCCTGACGTTGCTTGCCGGGTTGATCCTGTCCCTGTTGATCGGCGTGCTGTGCTATTACGCCATGCTGCTGCGGCAAAGCCCGGAACGCGCGCTGATACGCGGCATAAAGCGCAATGAATTCTTCATTGAATATCAGCCGGTATTCCATACCGCCAGCAACGCCGTTTCCGGTCTGGAGGCGCTACTGCGCTGGCAACACCCGACAGAGGGCCGCATCCCGCCGGATCTGTTTATTCCCTATGCCGAAAGCGAAAACCTGATCGTGCCGCTGACGCGCCACCTGTTCAAACTGATTGCCGACGATGCCGCCAGGCTGGCCCAGGCGCTGCCGCCGGGCGCCAAACTGGGGATGAATATCGCGCCTTCGCATCTGCGCGCTCCGAGCTTCCATCAGGATGTGCTGGAGCTATTAACCCAGTTGCCGCAGCACGACCTTACGCTGGTATTCGAAATCACCGAGCGCGATATGGTGGAGGAAGACTGCGCACAGCAAGAGTTTGACTGGCTACACCGCCAGGGGATCGAAATCGCGATTGATGATTTCGGCACCGGCCACAGCGCGCTAATCTATCTGCAACGCTTTAGCATGGACTACCTGAAAATCGACCGCGGATTCGTCAATACCATCGGCCGGGAGACCGTCACCGCACCGGTGTTGGATGCGGTGTTGGCGCTGGCGGATAAACTGAAGATGCGTACGGTGGCCGAAGGGGTGGAAACCACCGAACAGGTTCGTTTCCTGCAGCAGCGCGGAGTGAGTTTCATGCAGGGATACTACTTTAGCAAGCCGTTGAAAATAGATGATTTTGTTGATTTTTGTCAAACGAACTCGGTCTATAATAGCCTGACCGGCGAAACCACCGGTCCCTGAGTTTTTTACGCCCAGCGCCTCAGCCGCCGGTAAGACGCGGATACGCCGGGTACCCAATGGATACAGCAGGAGCCTACCGTAAAAATGTCCATGCGCGTTTTTGCTGCTCTGGTGCTTTCAGCCCTGAGTTTAGGTGTACACGCCGAACAGCTTAATGAGAGCTACGCTTTCGCGCTGCTCGGCGATCCCAAATACTCAAACGATTTCAGCCACTACGACTACGTCAATCCGGCGGCGCCCAAGGGCGGCGATATCCGGTTGGCGGCCATCGGCGGCTATGACAGCTTCAACCGCTACGCCAGCCGCGGCGTGCCGGGTCAACGCACCGGCGAGCTGTACGATCCGCTGTTCGCCACCTCGGATGACGAACCGGGGAGCTACTACCCGCTGATTGCCGAATCGGCGCGTTATCCGCAGGATATGCGCTGGATGGAGCTGAATATCAACGCCCTTGCCCGTTTTCAGGACGGCAGCCCGATTACCGCCGCCGACGTGGCGTTCAGCTTCAATAAGTTTATGACTGAAGGCGTGCCGCAGTTCCGGGCTTATTACCGGGGCATTACCGTCAAAGCGATCTCCCGCCTGACGGTGCGCATTGAACAGTCCAGACCGGATCGCGTGCAGATGCTCAGCCTGCTCGGCCTGAAAGTGCTGCCGCAGAGCTTCTGGCAAAACCATAAGCTCAGCGAACCGCTCAGCACGCCGCCGCTCGGCAGCGGGCCGTATAAAATCAGCGGCTATCGGCTCGGCCAATCTATCACCTATCAGCGCGTGCGTAATTACTGGGCCGCAGGTCTGCCGGTCAACCGTGGCCGTTTCAATTTCGATACTATCCGCTACGAGTACTACCCGGACGAGCAGGCGGCGCTGGAGGCCTTTAAGGCCGGTGCCTATGATTTCCGCAGTGAAAGTTCGCCCAAAAGCTGGGCCAGCCAGTATCAGGGCGACAATTTCACCCGCGGCTATATCGTCAAACGCGACGACGTCAGTCAGGCAGCGCAAAACGCACGCTGGCTGGCGTTCAATATTCAGCGGCCGCCCTTTAACGACCGTCGGGTGCGTGAAGCCATTACGCTGGCCTTCGACTTCGACTGGATGAATAAAACCCTCTACAACAATGCCTACCAACGCGCCGACAGCTATTTTCAGAACACGCCTTATGCGGCCAAAGGCTACCCGAACGCCGAAGAACTGGCGCTGCTGGCGCCGCTGAAGGGCAAAGTGCCGCCGGAAGTGTTTACCGGTATTTATCAGCCGCCGCGCTCGGACGGCAGCGGCAACGATCGGCAAAACCTGCTTAAAGCGGCCCAGCTGTTGAAAGAGGCCGGCTGGGAACCCGGCGACCAGCGGCTGGTTAATGCCCAAGGTCAACCGCTGACCTTTGAACTGCTGCTGCCAGACAACAGCACATTCCAGTATGTACAGCCGTTCCAGCGCAACCTGCAGCGGCTGGGCATCAGTATGAAGCTGCGCAACGTCAGTGCAACCCAGTACGCCCAGCGCCTGCGCAAGCGCGATTACGATATGGTTGCGGTAGTCTATCCGGCCATGCCGTATCCCAACGCCGATTTACCGTTTTATTGGAGCAGCGGCAGGCTTGATGCCGGCCATAACGCCTCCGGCGTCAGCGATCCGGCGGTCGATACACTGATCGCGCAGATCGTTAAAAACCAAAATAACGCGAAAGCGCTGCTGCCGCTCGGTCGCGCGCTGGATCGGGTGCTGACCTGGAACCATTATATGCTGCCGATGTGGTACTCCAGCCACGTTCGCTACGCCTTCTGGGATAAGTTTTCCTCCCCGGCGATCCGCCCTGCCAACGCTATCGGTCTTGATGACTGGTGGTTCGACGTAAATAAAGCCGCGCGTTTACCGGCGCAGCGGTAAGGCCCGGGCCAACGCTGACTTGGGGCGTCCTGACGGGCGTTCCTGCACATGGCAGGCGCGTTAAACGCATGCCGGTGCAAAACAGGTGCGGTGCAGGGGAACGGAATCAGTCTGCCGCAGCCAGTATGCGGCAACGGCTGTGGAGAAAGTCAGCGGGGTCAGAAAGGATATTGCGCGCTCATCGGTTCGGCGATCGCCGCACCGACATTTTTCAGGCGACAGATGGTGGCGCTCTCGTCCCGGCTGTGAACGAACAGACAAGGCTCCCCTTCCCATTCCACCACGGCGCAGTCGACCTGAATTTCCTGCAGGGAAAGTTTAAGCTGTTGCATCACGCGCCAGGCTTCATTGCCATCGTGACTGAGCAGTTTCAGGCCAATCAGGTTGTTATCTTCGTCGATACCGTTCAACGGCAGCGGCTCAACCTTAACGCCGGTGAACCCCGATAGCCAACGGTAACTTTGCGGCAAGCGATGCACTACCGAAAGTTGGATACTGTCCACATGAAATCCCTAGTTTGAAAAGTTGAAACATTTTTTTTACATCACCGGGTAACTAAGTTATAGCCGCTCAATACTGACTCTGCTGCGAATTGCCCGCTTTCATCAGCATATTGTGTCACAAACTATTAACAGAAACCGGCACTTGCTGATTTGTCGCTGTTTTTACCCTTGACGGGCGTGCCTCTTGGCTTATTTTGCGACTCAGCTCGCATTTTTGCGTTATATGTAACCCTTTCCGCTCACAATCTCAACTCTTTTTTATTGCATTGCGATTACCTTTACATCGCCATAATTTTACATGCATTAAACATTTTTTCATCTCCGCGCCACGCCGACTCCTAGCTAACCTTTTGATTAACAAACCAACAAAAAACAAACTGCCTCTTCGCCACCGCCGTATTCCCAGCGATTTATCACGTCAGAATCGTGGCCGGATAGACAGCCAGTTTTAACAACAGGTCGCGCCGCGCCACCCGCCCAACAAGTTAGCAAGCTTATATTTAGCAACAAATTAAACGTTGCTTGCTGAGGGAGATCATGATGATGCGTAAAAATGGCGCCGGCAGGACGATAAGCCGAAGCGGCATATTGGTGGGGTGCGTGGTGCAGCGGCAATAGCGGGAACCGGGATGGCGGTTCCCGCTTATTTTATCCGCGAGAGGAGGATGCCGCGCCAGCGCGAGGCCGGCTGGCATAGAGATACAGCAACATGGCGATGATGCTGCACAGCGCCATTGACGACACCATCGGCCAGGCGCTTTTACCCGGCAGCAGTGATAACAGCGCGCCGACCAGCGCACCGATGCTAAAGCGCAGCGTACCGGCCAGCGAAGAAGCGGTGCCTGCCATGTGCGGAAAATCGTCAAGAATCACCGCCATCGCATTGGAAGAGATCATCGCGATACAGCCCAGATAGACCGCCACACCAATCACCAGCGCCCAGAACCCCAGGCCGGCCGCGCTGACTATCAGCAGCCACAGCCCCATGGTCAGTTGTACGCTCAGCCCCAGCCGGAACATCTTCACCGCGCCGACGCGCCGCACATTACGGCTGTTCACCAAGGTGGTCAGGAACAGAAACACGATATTCAGCGCAAAGTAGTAGCCAAAATGCTGCGGTGATACGTGGTTCAGCTCGATATACACAAACGGGCCGGCGCTGAGGAACGAAAACATGCCGGCAAAGGAGAACGCGCTGGCCAGCATATAGCTCAGCACCCGCCGATGGCGGAACAGCGACGCAAAATTCCCCAGCGTGGTGCGCAGGTGAAACTTTTGCCGCCGCTCTCTGGGCAAGGTTTCTTTGATAAAGAGCGCCACCAGCAGCGAGCCAATCAGCGCCGCGGCGCCCATGGTCCAGAAAATCGCGTGCCAGTTGAACCACAGCAGCAGCGCCCCGCCGATCATCGGCGCCAGCAGCGGCGCGATGGTCATCACCAGGATCACGAAGGACATCATGCGCGAGAATTCATCCTTGGTGAACATATCGCGCATCAGGGCGTTGATCACCACGCTGGCCGCCGCCGCCGACAGCCCGTGCAAAAAGCGCAGGTTAATCAGCTGCTCCACCGACTGCGCCATCGCGCAGGCGCAGCCGGCCAGGGCAAAAATCAGCGTTCCCCACAGAATCACCGGCTTACGCCCGATGCTGTCCGACATCGGCCCGTAGAACAGCTGGCCGACGGCAAAGCCGAGCATATAGGCGCTGAGCGTCATCTGCACGCTGCCGGATGCAACGCCGAACTCCTGGGCGATCACCGGCATGCTGGGCAAATACATATCGATGGCCAGCGGCATCAACATGGAAAGCAGACCCAGAATAAAAATCAAACCGAGATGAGATGTCCGGTTATGTTGCACCTTCAACGACTCCTTAGTCAGCCGCGCTTATCATTAGTTTTGCTGCAAGTGTGGCGCGCCCACGCTGGCAATCTCTTCTTCCGTCAGCGGGCGGTATTCGCCCGGTTCCAGATCCTCATCCAGCGTAATCGCGCCGATCCGCTCGCGATGCAGCTCCACCACCCGGTTGCCCACGGCGGCAAACATGCGTTTGACCTGATGATAGCGCCCTTCGCTGATGGTCAGCCGCACCAGACATTCTTCCAGCTGTTCCAGCTGCGCCGGGCGGGTCAGATCTTTTTCATTATGCAGTTGCACCCCTTCTGCGAAGCGCTGCGCGGTGTCCGCCGCCAGCGGCTGCTCCAGCGTCACCAGATAGGTTTTCTCGCAATGGTGACGCGGCGAGGTGATGCGGTGCGACCACTGGCCGTCATCGGTCATCAGCACCAGTCCGGTGGTATCAATATCCAATCGTCCTGCGGCATGCAGTTTGTAGGCGACCGGCTCGTCGAGGAAATACAGCACCGTCGGATGGTCCGGATCGTCGGTGGAACACACGTAGCCCTGCGGTTTGTTAAGCATGAAATAGCGCGGGCCGTTCATTTGCTCCAGCACGTTGCCGTCAAACGTCACCGTCATCTCCGGGGTCAGCTTCAGCGCCCCGCTTTTTACTACTTCGCCGTCAACCGTGACGCGTTTCGCACGGAGTTCACGCGCCACCAGCGCACGGCTGATACCTAACTGCTGAGATAAAAACTTGTCCAGTCGCATTGAGTCTGCTTTGCCTGTCGTTGTCAGATCGCTTCGATCGTATTGCTAAAAAATATGACGTCCCGCCCTTGCACCAGGTGCAATAGCCGGTTCGAAGAGGGTGAATCAGTAACATCGCGTGGGGAAACAGCGATTGCTGTCCGCTGATTATAGCCACGGAAAGGTTGCCGTAACAGGGCAATTTTGTTGCAGGTCGCAACCCATGCCGGCAAACGGTACTATAAGCGCAATTTTTTTGCGGCCAGAGACGTTACAACATGGCATTTACCCTACGCCCCTATCAGTTGGAAGCGGTCAACGCCACCATCAGCCACTTCCGCCAACGCCCGGAGCCGGCGCTGATTGTCCTGCCTACCGGCGCCGGCAAAAGCCTGGTGATCGCCGAGCTGGCGAAGCGGGCGCGCGGCCGGGTGCTGGTACTGGCGCACGTCAAAGAGCTGGTGGCGCAGAACCACGCCAAATACTGCGCTTACGGGCTGGAGGCGGATATCTTCGCCGCCGGGCTGCAGCAAAAGCAGAGCGACGGCAAGGTGGTGTTCGGCAGCGTACAGTCCGTCGCACGCAACCTGCCGCTGTTTGACGGTGCGTTTTCCCTGCTGATTATCGACGAGTGTCACCGCATCAGCGACAACGACGACAGCCAGTATCAACAGATCATCACGCATCTGCAGCAGCGTAACCCGCAGCTGCGCCTGTTGGGGCTGACCGCAACGCCCTACCGGCTGGGCAAAGGCTGGATTTATCAATACCACTACCACGGCTTTACCCGCGGCGATGGCAGCAGCCTGTTCCGTGACTGTATTTACGAGCTGCCGCTGCGCTACATGATCAAGAACGGCTATCTGGTGCCGCCGGAGCGGCTCGATATGCCGATTGTGCAGTATGACTTCAGCCGGCTGCAGGCCAACAGCAGCGGTTTGTTCAGCGAGGCGGACCTGAACCGCGAGCTGAAGCGTCAGGATCGTATTACGCCGCACATTATCAGCCAGATCGTGGAATATGCCGAAACGCGCAAAGGGGTGATGATTTTTGCCTCCACCGTTGAACACGCGCGTGAAATCCACGGCCTGCTGCCGCCGGGCGAAGCAGCGCTGGTCAGTGCGGAAACGCCGCCGGCGGAGCGCGACGCGCTGATCGAGGCGTTCAAACAGCAGCAGCTGCGCTATCTGGTTAACGTCGCGGTGCTGACCACCGGCTTTGACGCGCCGCACGTGGATTTGATCGCCATTTTGCGCCCGACCGAATCCGTCAGCCTGTACCAGCAGATCGTCGGCCGCGGCCTGCGGCTGGCACCGGGCAAGGAAGATTGTCTGATCCTCGATTACGCCGGCAACCCGCACGATCTGTTTACCCCGGAGGTGGGCGTACGCAAGCCGCACGGCGACAGCCAGCCGGTGCAGGTCTTTTGCCCCGGCTGCGGCTTCGCCAACCTGTTCTGGGGCAAATGCACCGAAAGCGGCGAGATTATCGAACACTACGGCCGCCGCTGTCAGGGCTGGCTGGAGGATGATGACGGCAACCGCGAGCAGTGCGACTACCGCTTCCGCTTTAAAAGCTGCCCGCACTGCGGCGCGGAAAATGATATCGCCGCCCGCCGCTGCCATCAGTGCCAGGAGGTACTGGTGGATCCTGACGATATGCTCAAGGCCGCGCTCAAGCTGAAAGACGCGCTGGTGCTGCGCTGCGGCGGCATGGAGCTAAGCAGCGGCCGCGATGATAAGGGCGAATGGCTGAAAGCCATCTACTACGATGAGGACGGCGCCAGCGCCAGCGAACGCTTCAGGCTGCAGACGCCGGCGCAGCGCAAAGCCTTTGAGATGCTGTTTCTGCGGCCGCACCAGCGGGCGCCCGGCGTGCCGTTCAACTGGCAGCAGGCGGCCGACGTGCTTAATCAGCAGGCGCTGCTGCGCCACCCCGACTTTGTGGTGGCGCGCAAACGCGGCCAGTTCTGGCAAATCCGGGAAAAAGTGTTTGATTATCAAGGCCGCTTCCGCCGCGCCGACGCCCTGTACTGATGCGCGCCCTGCCCGCCGCCGCGGGCAGGTTTTCGTTGCCCTGGCGGCGGCTTTCCGTTAAAATGCCGCCCGCTTTACCTGGGTCCGCCCGGGTGGGTCGAATTATCGAACCTGTTACTGGGTCGCCTGTAGCAGGGTACATTTTCTTTTAAGAGAAAAAATAATGTTCACTATCAATGCAGAAGTACGTAAAGAGCAGGGTAAGGGTGCGAGCCGCCGCCTGCGCGCAGCCAGCAAATTCCCAGCTATCATTTACGGTGGCGAAGAGGCTGCAATCGCTATCGAACTGGACCATGATTCTGTAAAGAACATGGAAGCTAAGCCAGAATTCTACGATGAAGCTATCGTGCTGGTTATCGACGGCAAAGAAACTAAAGTGAAAGTTCAGGCAGTGCAACGTCACCCGTTCAAGCCTAAACTGGCTCACATCGACTTCGTTCGCGCTTAATCGCACAACGTTATCGAGCTTTAGTATTTCGGGACGCCGAAGTAAAAAACGCCGCAATCGCGGCGTTTTTTATTGTCTGTTATCCGGCCTTATTTCCCGCCGTTCAGACGACGCTGCAGCTGGTCACGCAGGTTCGGCGGCGTGCCGCGAATGGTCAGCGTATCGGTCGCCGCATCCCAGAAGATGCGCTCGCCCATCAGCATGGCGTCAAAGTTGATACTGATGCCGCCGCCGCTGCCGGCAAATTTGGTCAGCTGGCGCAGCGTACCGCGATCGGCCGGGAAGCTCTCTTCCAGCTCATAACCCTGCTCGCTGGAAAACTGCAGGAAATCTTTTTCTCCCACCGGCGCGATTTCCGCCGACAGCGCCTGCAGCTCAATCTCCTCACCCGCCTGCAGCTGTTCGTTACAGTAGCTGTACACCTGCTGACGCACGTTCTGACGCTCATTTTTATCCAGTTGTCCCTCGGCGCAGTAATCGTCCACCGCCTGCAGCAGACCGCGGTTTTGCGCTTTGGTATCCAGCCCTTCGGACGCCGCCAGGAAATCCATAAAGAAATCGGAGACCTTACGCCCCACCCGCCCTTTCAGGAAGGTCAGGTAACGTGTGGATTCCGGGTTGGTTTCCCATTCGGTCAGATCGACGCGCGCCACGATATCGGCATGGTTAATGTCCAGATAATGCGTGGTGCTGATATCCAGCTCTTCATTAACGCGCATGCTGTTGCAGCTGTTCAACACCGCAATCAGCAGATATTCCACCGCCAGATAACGGTACTGACCAAACAGCACCACGCTGCTTTCCGCAAACGGATATTTGGCCAGCTCATCGCGCAGCCGACCGGTCGCCGCACGGCTGAAGGCGAGGAAATCTTCGTCGCCCTTGCGGCAGGTGCGCAGCGCCTGCGCCAGTTCGCTCTCTTCATTGAACAGGCCATAAGCTTTGCTCTTGGCGCTGTATACGCGGTGCAGCTCCGCCATCATCTCTTCAACCGCCGCGTTGGCCGGCAGCAGGGAATCGCGCAGCACCACATCCAGCGTTTGTTCATCGCGCTTTACCAACTGGTGCAGAGCGATCTGGTCAATATCCAGACTCATGATAAATCCTCCCGTTCTTTGAGCGCGTATTCAAACACTGAAGGCCCGGTGCTGCAACTCGAAAGATGGCGTTCGGCAACGCATTGCCGCAGCGTCAGGCAGAAAGATAAACTGAATTGATAAAAGAGCGGAAAATCACGGCTCTATACGGTAAGATATGGGACTTTGTCAGGTTTTGAGCTCAATTTTTATGCCACAATCATCGCGTTATAGTGACGAACACGTTGAACAACTGCTCGCTGAGCTGGTCAATGTTCTGGAAAAACACCATACTCCCACCGATCTGTCTTTGATGGTGTTGGGTAACATGGTAACCAACTTGATTAACACCAGCGTCTCTCCCGCACAGCGGCAAACGCTGGCAAAATCGTTTGCTGAGGCCCTGCAGGCTTCAATTCATGAAGATAAAGCGCATTAATACTTAATTTATGGTGACAAACCGTCAGCGTTATCGTGAAAAAGTCTCCCAGATGATCAGCTGGGGGCACTGGTTCGCCTTGTTCAATATTCTGCTCAGCATTGGGTTGGGCAGCCGCTACCTGTTTGTCACCGACTGGCCGGCCTCGCTGCTCGGCCGCGTCTATGCCATGGTCAGCGTGTTGGGACACTTCAGCTTTATCGTGTTCGCCAGCTATCTGCTGATCATCTTCCCGCTCACCTTCGTGGTGATGTCGCAGCGACTATTGCGCTTTATCTCCGCCACGCTGGCGACCGCCGGGCTGACGCTGCTGCTGGTCGACAGCGAGGTCTTCACCCGCTTCCACCTGCACCTCAACCCCGTGGTGTGGGAACTGGTGGTCAACCCGGACCAGAGCGAACTGGCGCGCGACTGGCAGCTGATGTTTATCTGCGTGCCGGTCATTTTCCTGATCGAGATGCTGTTCGGCACCTGGAGCTGGCAGAAGCTGCGCAGCCTGAACCGACGCAGCTTCGGCAAACCGTTGGCGGCACTGTTTATCGTCTCCTTTTTTGCCTCGCACCTGATTTATATCTGGGCGGACGCCAATTTCTATCGCCCTATTACCATGCAGCGCGCCAACCTGCCGCTGTCATACCCGATGACCGCGCGCAAGTTCCTGGAGAAGCATGGTCTGCTCGACCCGCAAGAGTTTGAGCGACGGCTGGTGCAGCAGGGCGATCCGGAAGCGGCAACGGTCGAGTATCCGCTTAACGATCTGAGCTACCGTGATAACGGCAGCGGCTACAACCTGCTGATGATTGTGGTGAACGGTATCCGCAATCAGGATGTGGCGCAGGATATGCCGGCCCTCACCCGCTTCGCGCAGGAAAATGTACGCTTCACCGATCATTACAGTTCAGGCAACCGCGCTGACACCGGCCTGATGGGGCTGTTCTACGGCATTTCTCCGACCTATCTGGACGGCATTCTGGCCTCGCGCAAGCCTTCGGCGTTGATTAACGCGCTCGGCGCGCAGGGCTATCAGTTCGGCCTGTTCTCCTCAGACGGCTTTAATGCGCCGCTGTATCGTCAGGCGTTGCTGACCGACTTCTCGCTGCCTGCCCCGCAGGCGCAAAGCGATGCCGCCACCACGCAGCAGTGGCAGCATTGGCTGACCGCTCAGGGCGGCGCTATGCCATGGTTCTCGTACCTCAACTTCCGCGGCGGCGACGCGCAGGACGCGACTCCGACAGCGCCTGACGACTTTATGCAACGCTACCGCAGCGGCGCGCAGGATGTCGATGCGCAAATCGCCCAGGTGCTGAACACGCTGAAAGCCCGCGGCATGCTGGAGAAAACCGTGGTGGTCATCACCGCCGAGCATGGCGTAGAGTTCAACGACAGCGGTAAGGATCAATGGGGCGCGGGCAGCAGCTTCAGCCCGCTGCAACTGCAGGTGCCATTGGTGATCCACTGGCCGGGTACGCCGGCGCAGACCATCAATAAGATGACCAGCCACAACGACGTGATGCGCACCTTGATGCAACGCCTGCTGCACGTAAAAACCGCTGCCAACGACTATTCCCAGGGCGAGGATCTGTTTACCGCCCAGCGCCGCCATAATTGGGTGACGACCGGCGACAGCAAGCAGTTGGTGATTACCACGCCGGAACAGACCATCGTGCTGGATAATAACGGCAGCTACCGTTCATACGATAAGAACGACCGTGAGATAAAAGATGAAAAACCGCAGCTGGCCCTGCTGCTGCAGGTTCTGACCGATGTAAAACGCTTTATCGCCAACTAAGTTGCTTAAAACTATAGCAATCGGGCGTCAGCGATCTTGCATTGCCATCGGGAAGAGGTAGACTGATTGCATCGCGTCGGCATGTAGCGCAGCCTGGTAGCGCACCGTCATGGGGTGTCGGGGGTCGGAGGTTCGAATCCTCTCATGCCGACCAAACATTCCTTTAAAAACCAACCTTTATGGTTGGTTTTTTATTTTACAAAATCTTAACATGGTAAAATGGCCGACAAAATTACCGATTTGAGCGCTCATTTCTACCATCCAATCAACGCCTGTTTATTGAACGGCCTTCACTTATTGGCTATGTTATGCGCAAGCCAACTTACAAGGAAAAGTGATGGATGCAAAAATGACTGCTCAGGCCATTGCCTCGGGCTTGATATCTATACCAATGGACATTTACCTTGGCATTGAGAGAACCCTTCAAGATCTCGCCCTGGCGGACGGAAGGACTGCTGTTCAACGAAGGAATATGAACGATGACCTCCGTGTTATGCGTGCCGTTGGGAAATTGTTCCGCGATAGAAATACAATAAAAAAAGTTGCTGAAATCATCATTAATGATGTGCTTGACCACCTGCCCCAACCTGTTCTGCAGAAAATCCACGATGCCTTAGTCGGTGGTGCCATAACCTTCACATCACGTAGCGCGCTACAAATCGCCATATCGACCTACTTGGGTTCCAAAATTTTAGCGGGAATGGCGGTACCCATAATGACCAAGCTGGCCGTTCGTGGGACAACAGGCATTGCCCTTGGCGGCATTGTCACCCAAGGGCTTATCTCACGGGCATGTTCCGCATCACGCCGCCTGCAGCATGAAAACCCTTCGTTATGGCGGAAGTTATCTGTTCACGACTTCGATATGCTGTATTTCCTTTTTGAAGATCCTCTGAAACCTTATATCGCGCTGGGACGCGAACTGCGCACCAACCCCATGAATGCGGAGAAAATTATCAGTGCTATCGAAAACCTTTAGAATCATCAGGAAAATCATTGCTGAGATCTCGGGAGCGCTAGTGTTATCAGTCGCCGTTCTGGGGATGTTCATGACAGGATTTCTCAGTGAGGGAATTATGCGTGTCGTGTGGCCAGCCGTGATTTTTATCACAGCTCTTGGCCTGTACGGATTAACCTGGTTTATCTCTGACAAAAGAGACAGGAAGTAATCATCTGCCTATCTTTTGACGGTACGCGATACCCGGCTATAGGCCGGGTTTTTATGCCACCCCGCGCCAAAAACAATCATTCAAACCGATCGTTTTTTGATAATTAATCCGCCAGATCGATTACTCTCCCATTCCTCAAGGAAATACAGATGACTAATCAAAGAATTATTCTGACCGGTGGCCCGGGATCGGGCAAAAGCACACTGATTGACGCCCTGACCCGGCGCGGCTATGCATGCACCACGGAATCAGGCAGAGCCATTATTCAGGAACAAGTCGCCAGTGGCGGTAATGCGCTGCCCTGGGAAGAGCGCCAGGCGTTTGCCGAACTGATGCTGAGCCGGGAGATACGTGCATGGCACAGCGCCGGCAATACCGACGCTCCATACTTTTTCGACCGCGGCATCCCTGACGTGGCGGGCTATCTAACGCTTTGCCAACTTTCCGTACCTGCTCATCTGGAGCAGGCGATAGCGCACTTTCGCTATGCCGAGCGTGTGTTTATCGCCCCGCCGTGGCGTGAAATTTATGCTCAGGATGCAGAGCGCAAGCAGTCGTTCACCGAGGCGGAGATGACATACCGGGTAATGCGCGAAACCTATCAGCAATACGGTTACCGGCTGCTGGAACTGCCGCGCGCGTCGGTCGCTGAAAGAGTAAGTTTCGTGCTCGCCGCCCTGCGACATTCAGACTGAGATTAACGCTATACCGGCCCCTTCTGCATGATCTCATCCCCACACAACCGCATCCCTTTCCTGCTGTTAACCTTCCAGATTTCCCTTTTCCCGCCATCCTTCTACGGGTTTCTCTGCTATACCTTTTAAAGTGAACCCTAACGCTCTATGCAAGGAGGTCTGATGCTACGTTCAATCCCGCTATTATTAGCGCTGCTGATGCTGGCGGCCTGCTCTTCCGGGGAAGGACCGCCACCAGAAGATAACGGCGGCCCACCGGTATCTCACTGTAGCGACGCACAATGCGCACCTTCCGTCGGCCCGCAAACTTATTGATGGCATGGCAACGCGGCATTCACCACCGCGTTGCCAGTTACTTATTAATAATCAGATTACTACCAATAAGTAACATTTGAGCAAGATGCTATAGTCATTCGATTATTCGTTTTGCAGTGACAATGTGCATCAATTGAGGGTTACCGCCAATGCAGCCTGCTAAGAAGTGGTCACAAGAACTGGAAGGGCTACGGGGGTTGGCTTCCCTGTGGGTAGTTCTGGGACATATTTGCATCCTGGTCGATTTTCACTTCCCCATCCTGTCAGACCCTGCCATGGGCGTTGATCTGTTTATCCTGCTGTCAGGCTATCTGATGGCAAAGAATTACATGGAGCGTAAAGAGAAAGAACCCTGGACCGCCGCCAGCACCTTTAAGAAATTCTGGCTGCGCCGCTTCTTCCGTATCGCCCCGCTCTATTATGTGCTGCTGGTGTTCGCCATTGGCTTTGGCAGTTATTTCGGTGAAGCGCGCGACGCCATCGCCAACTTCTATCCGGGCACGCAGACCAATACCAGCCGCTACAGCGACGGCTCGCTGATGAACCTCTTTACCCACGTCAGTTTCCTGTTTGGCTTCCTGCCCTACTATTCATTTAATACCGTATTGCCGGACTGGAGCATCGGGCTGGAAATGCAGTTCTACTTCCTGTTCCCGTTCATTATGCTGGGTGTGATGCGCTTTGGTTTTGCGCCAGCCTGCATTGCGGTGATTTTACTGTGCGTCGGCGCCAGAACGCTGTGGCCTGATTACTTCGCCGCGTTCCCCATGCCATCGATGATATTGATAAAGCTGAATCTGTTCATCGCCGGTATGCTGATCGCCAACGGCGTACGTAACAAAAACGTCGGCTATATCCTGTTGGCTCTGCTGGCCACGGTCGCCAGCTTGTATCAACATGACAGCATGAATAAGCTCCGCTATGCCGCACAGCTTGGTATGATTGTCATGATGGCAACCATCTTGTGGAGCCGTGCCGAAAACAGCGCCGTTGCCAAACTCCTGCGCTTCCCGCGCTGGGTGCTCACCAATAAATTCAGCGTATTCCTGGGCGATGTCTCATACTCGGTCTATCTGCTGCATTTGCTGATCGTGCTGCCGGTTATCGCTCACCTGCTCACAGGCAGTGCATTTGCCGATCTGGCTGGCCCGGTGAGGTTTGCCGCCGCCGCCGCGATTATCCTGCCCGTGACCTACGGCATCAGCCTGTTGCTGTATCGCTTTGTGGAAAAACCAGGCATTAAGCTGGGTAAAACCATTATTGAACGCGGCCAGAAAGCCAAAGCCGTGGCGCTGCCGTAAAACGATGCCGCCGGCAACATGCCGGCGGATTCGACGATGATATAACGCAAAAAAGCCACCTCATTGAGGTGGCTTTTTAATTGGTGCCGGCTACCGGAGTCGAACTGGTGACCTACTGATTACAAGTCAGTTGCTCTACCTACTGAGCTAAGCCGGCGAATTCTGTCGGAAAACGTTCCGTTTCCGTGCTGCGCAATATAATACAGCGCCCTGCCGACAAGCAAGCCTAATCAACGGGCTATTGCACCGGTTGTTTAAAAAACACGCGGCCGACGGCATTGCCGGGGAAAAGGCGTTTTTTTACCCGGTTTCCATTACGTTATCCATCTATAGCGCATAGCGCCGGCGTACGGCGCTATCCTCCTGGTTCAGCGTGTCGCTGACAAATTCAACAAACAGCTGCAGCGCGGCGCTGCGCTGCCGGCCCGGCGGCAGCTGTAACTGCAGCGTACGCTGGCTGAGCTGGTCAACGCCAAAAGATTTGATGGTGATGGGCTGTTGCAACAGCGGCAATACGGTGAATTGGCTGCAAATAGACACCGCGCGCGGTGAAACCTGCAAAAAATTGAACAACGCGGCAAAGTTATCGCAGGTCAAAACCGGCTCAATAAAGGTGCCGCTCATCTGGCAGCAGATATCAAACAGCTGGCGTATGGTGGTGCTCGGCTCCGGCAAACACACCGGATACTGACACAGGTCGGTCAGCGCCACCTGCTGATTCGCCAACGGATGATCGCTGTGCATCAGCAGCAATACCGGCGCCGCCCACGAGGCGAGCACGTCCACCCCCTGCTCGGGGTGCAGGCTGAACTGCAGCGCCAGATCGCATTCGCCGTTGCGCACCAGACGCGCCAGGGTTTTGCTGTCCGCCACCGTCAGCACAAAAGTCACCGCCGGATTCTGCTGACGAAAACGGGCCATCAATTGCGGCAGCAGCGAAAAGGCCAGGCCGTTGGAACACGCCACGCGCAGCGCCGTGCGCCGCACCGCTTTCAGCCCCTTAATTTCCGCCATCGCCTGTTCAATATTCAGCAAGCTCTTGCGCAGGTGATTCTCAAAAATCTGCCCTGCTTCGGTCAGCACCATACCGCGTGCATGGCGCTCAAACAGCGGCGCCCCCACCTGCGCCTCCAGGCGCTGAATCTTGCGGCTGATGGCCGATACCGCCACAAACAACTGTTCGCTGGCGGCACTCAGCGAACCGCTGCTGGCCACCGCCAGAAAAAAACGCACTTCACTACTGATCATTCCGGGGCCTCCTGGCGGCGCATGCTTCACAACAGGGCAAACAAGCCTTGTTATAACAGCAAAGCTTGTTTGTTAAATAGACAATTGTGGCAAACCTCAATTTTAGCTTAGATACCCGCATAACAACGAAAACCAACACAACATCAACAACAAACACAACGGGAAGCAACCATGACGGGTGAACAGGTGGTACAACAGGCAAACGCCTATTTTGACAGCGGGGCTTTTCGGCAGGTGCTGGCGCGCCGTATTGCCCTGCAAACGGAAAGCCAGCGGCAGGATCGCGATGCGCTGCTGATGCAATACCTGCAGCAGGAGATCATGCCGCCGCTGCGCGCGCTCGGCTTTGAACTTCATCTGTGCGATAACCCGGAAGCGGCCAACCGACCGTTTCTGATCGCCGTACGCATCGAGGATCCTGCGCTGCCGACCCTGCTGAGCTACGGCCACGGCGACGTCGTCTTCGGCGATGATGACAACTGGCGCAGCGATCTCTCCCCGTGGCAGTTGCATGAGGAAGGCGATCGCTGGTACGGGCGCGGCAGCGCCGATAACAAAGGGCAGCACAGCATCAACCTCGCCGCTCTGGAGCAGGTGTTTCAGGCGCGCGGCGGCAGGCTGGGTTTTAACTGCAAACTGATCTTCGAAATGGGGGAAGAGATCAGCTCTCCGGGACTGGCGGAGATCTGCCGCCGTCAGCGAGATCTGCTGCAGGCCGATCTGTTTATCGCCTCCGACGGCCCGCGGCTGAACGCCATGCAGCCGACGCTGTTCCTCGGCTCACGCGGCTGCGTCAATTTCCGCCTGAGCATTCGCGCGCGGGATAACGCCTACCATTCCGGCAACTGGGGCGGCCTGCTCAGCAACCCCGGCATCCAGCTTGCCAACGCCCTCGCCTCGCTGGTCAATCAGCACGGTCAGCTGCAGGTCGCCGCATTACAGCCGCCGGCGCTGGATGACGCCATGCGCGCTATTTTGCGCGAGCTGGATGTCGGCGGCCAACCCCACGACCCGCAGATTGATGAAAACTGGGGTGAAACAGGATTAACGCCCAGCGAGCGGCTCTACGGCTGGAATACGCTGGAAGTACTGGCCTACCAGACCGGCAATCCGCAACGGCCGATGAATGCCATCCCTGCCAGCGCCACGGCGGTCTGCCAGCTGCGCTTTGTGGTCGGCACCGACTGGCAGCGGCTGGTCGAGCACCTGCAGGCCCACCTGCAAGCGCACGGCTTTGGCAATGTCGAGGTGGAGTGGCTGCGCGGCTCCCCCGCCACCCGCCTCGATCCTCAGGATCCGCTGGTGCACTGGGCGCTTGATATCATGCAGCGCACCAGCGGTAAAAAACCGGCGTTGCTGCCTAACCTCGGCGGTTCGCTGCCTAACGACGTGTTCGCCGATATTCTGGGGCTGCCCACGCTGTGGGTGCCGCATTCCTATCCGGCCTGCGGCCAGCACGGCGTAAATGAGCATATGCTGCAATCTATCGCCCGTGAGGGGTTGCAGATTATGACGCGTCTGTTCTGGGATCTCGGCGAGAACGGTGGTGACGTGCTGGCGCAGCGCCGGCGGGAGGCGACACGATGAGTACGTCCGCCCACACGCCGGTTGCCGGCAATAAGCCGCATCTCTACAAAACGCTGTTCGCCACCTGCATCGGCAACGCCCTGGAATGGTTCGATATCGCCGTTTACGGCTTTTTCGCCAACTATATCGCCCATGCCTTCTTTCCCACCGAAGATCCCGCCGTCTCAATGCTGCTGACCTTCGGCAGCTTCGGCGTCTCCTTTCTGATCCGCCCGCTGGGCGCCGTAGTGCTGGGCGCCTACGCCGACCGCGTCGGACGTAAAAAAGCCCTGCTGGCGTCAATCAGCCTGATGATGCTCGGCGGCGTTATCATCACCTTTATGCCGTCTTACGCCACCATCGGGCTGGCGGCACCGCTGATGATCCTGCTCGCCCGTCTGATCCAGGGTTTCTCCGCCGGCGGCGAGTTCGGCAGCTCAACCGCGTTTCTGGTAGAACACTTCCCCGAACGCAAGGCGTTTATCGCCAGCTGGCAGTTTGCTACCCAGGGGGCCAGTACCCTGCTGGCCTCGGCGTTTGGTCTGGGCATGACCTACTGGTTGAGCGAAGCGCAGATTCAGGAATGGGGCTGGCGCATTCCCTTCGCCTTCGGCCTGTTGATTGGCCCGGTAGGGCTGTATATTCGCCGTCACGTCCATGAGCCGGCCAGCTTCAAACAGCATGTGAAAGCCAGAGCGCCGCTCAAGACGCTGCTGGGCAGTCAAAAACGACTGCTGCTGTTGGCTATCGGGCTGATGGTGATCTCCACCGCCATCAACTACATGCTCAACTATGTGCCGACCTACGCCACCAAGAACCTGCATCTACCGGGGTCGGTGGCCTTCAGCGCAACGCTGCTGGCCGGCGTAATCCTGACGGTGGTGACGCCGCTGGTAGGGCTATGGGCGGAAAAAGTCGGCCGGCTGCCGTTGATGTGGGGTTCGCTGCTGTTGCTGGTGGTCAGCATCTACCCGGCATTCCGTCTGGTGGTCAACCACACCACGCCGCTGACCCTGATGCTGCTGGTCGGCTGGATGGCGCTGCTGAAATCGGTGTATTTCTCCACGGTGCCGTCGGTGATGGCGGATCTGTTCCCGATGGAAACCCGCGCCAGCGGTATGGCGATCGGCTATAACGTGGCGGTGACGGTGTTCGGCGGCTTTGCGCCGCTGATTTGCACCTTGCTGATCAGCATGACCGGCACCAGCCTGGCGCCAAGCTACTACCTGATGATGGTGGCGCTGCTGAGCGGCTGGGCGCTGCTGAGCAGCCAACACCAGCTGCGCGGCGTCGCGCGCGCATCATAAATCACACCCCGGGCTGACCGCCCGGGGTTTTCCCGTCAGCCAAGAGAAACTGCGCCCTCCGTGGCCGCATCTGCCTTAATACTCCACCACCACATCCCCCGTCGGCACGCTGCAGCAGGAGAGAATATAGCCCTCTTCGACATCCTCATCGGTAATGCCGCCGTTATGCGCCATCTCGACCGCGCCCTCCAGCCGCTTCACCTTGCAGGTGCCGCAGATTCCCATGCCGCAGGCTTTGGGGATGTGTAGCCCCAGTTTGGCGGCGGCGGCGTGTACGGTTTCCCCCGGCGCGATCTGCACGCTCTTGCCGGTGCTGGCGAAGAACACCTGAATCAGGTCGGAACGCGGTATCGCTTCGGCCTCTTCGGCCGCCTGTTCGGCATCCTGCTGCGCCTGCTCTTTGACCGGCTCCGGCGTCGCGCCGAACGATTCCTCGTGATAGCGACGCATATCAAACCCGGCTTCCTGCAGCATGTTGCGCACCGCCTTCATATAAGGCGCCGGACCGCAGCAGTAGACTTCGCGTTCCATAAAATCGGGGGCCATCATTTCCAGCATCGCGTGATTAAAGAAGCCGCGATAGCCGCCCCAGTTCTGGCCTGACTCATAGCGTTCGCAAATCAGGTTCAGCTTAAAGTTGGCGATGCGCGCGGCCATATTCTCCAGATCGCGCTGGAAAATAATGTCTCGCGGCGTACGCGCGCTGTGAACAAACACCATATCGACGTCGGCGTTGGTATCAAAATACCAGCGCGCCATCGACATCACCGGCGTAATGCCGACGCCCCCCGACAGAAACAGCACCCGGTCGCTCGGGTTATCGATACAGTTAAACTGACCAACCGGACCATGCACCGCCAGCTCCATCCCCTCGCTCATGTTGTCATGCAGCCAGTTGGACACCTTACCCCCCGGCACCCGTTTGACCGTGATCGAGAAACTGTAGGGCACCGACGGCGAGCTGGAAATGGTGTAGGAACGGAACACCTGCTCGCTGTCGATCTCCAGCTCCAGGGTGACAAACTGGCCGGGCTTAAAGAAGAACATGATCGGCTGCTCGGCCATAAAGCAGTAGGTTTTTACATCCCAGGTTTCCTGAATCACTTTGACGCAACGCACAGCATGACGACCGTTGATCCAAGTCTGGGTGGTTACGGGCTCAAAAGCGCCGCTATTTACTACCGAAATAGTCTGGTTGGTCATAGGGAATGCTTCCTGTGGGCCAGGTGTCGATGGATAGCACGCGATGATTCGGCGCGGCCGCAATACGGACTGAATTTTCAGTTCAACCCCCCTTTGCCATTTACTTATTCACGACATCGAGATATCTGAAAAAACCACCGGACAACAATACTTTCCCTCGACGTCTCTAACGGAGGGGATCGATGTCGCAGCCAGAACATTCCTTATTCTCGACCGGGTGCAGCATCTGATCCAACAGTGACCCATTTCTCCAATGGGGTGACCGGGAACGGGGCGTTGTTGCAACCAGGATGCGTCCGCGCGCGGGCGCGAAACACTTTGATCTGAATGAGAAGAGCAACATCATGAGTCATAACGATCTGCTGAATATCACCTGCGCCAGCATTACCGATGCACGCGAACAGATGGCCGACTTGCTCAAAAGGCGCCAGCCGAACTATTCGCTGCCGCAGCCGCTGTATAACGATCCGGCCCTATTCCGCATTGATATGGAGGAAGTGTTTCAGAAAGAGTGGCTGTTCGTTGGCATGACCAGCGAAATCCCGAAAAAGGGCGACTACTTCACCCTTGAAATCGGCCAGAACCCGGTGCTGGTGGTGCGCGACGCCGACGGCGCAGTCAACGCTTTCCACAATACCTGCCGCCACCGCGGCTCGCGCATCTGTCAGCAGCCGCGCGGCAAGGTAGCGAACCTGGTCTGCCCGTACCACCAGTGGACCTACGATCTGAAGGGCAACCTGCTGTTTGCCGGCACCCATATGGGGGACGGCTTCGAGCCGCGTCAGCACGGCCTGAAGCCGGCGTTTTGCCGCACCGCCGGTGGTTTTATCTTTGTCTGCATCGCGGAGCAGCAGCCGGAATCCGACTTCGATGACTTCCTGGCGACGCTCGAAGAATATATGGCGCCGTACGACGTGGAGAACACCAAGCTGGCGACCGAATCCGAGATGTATGAAAAGGCCAACTGGAAGCTGGTGCTGGAAAATAACCGCGAATGCTACCACTGCGCAGGCAGCCACCCGGAACTGCTCAACACCCTGCTGGAGTGGGACGACACCAACGATCCGCGCGCCACGCCGGAGTTTATCGACTACTACAACCAGCAGGCCGAACGGTGGGATCAGGAAGGGATCCCGCATCGCCACCAAAGCTTCGGCCAGCGCAACCGCATCGTGCGTATGCCGCTGAAACCGGGGGCCAACGTGATGACCATCGACGGCAGCGAAGGCTGCACCAAACTGCTCGGCCGCATTCAGAGCCGCCAGTTGGGATCGATGCGCATCCTGCACCTGCCCAACTCCTGGAACCACATGCAGAGCGATCACTTTATCGTGTTCCGGGTGCTGCCGATCTCGGCCCAGGAGTCACTAGTGACCACCAAATGGTTTGTGCATAAGGATGCGGTGCCGGGCGTCGATTACGATCCGGAGCGCCTGCGCCAGGTCTGGGATGCCACCAACGATCAGGATCGCGTTCTGGGTGAAGAGAACCAGCGCGGCATTAACTCCATCGGCTATCAGCCCGGTCCTTACTCCGAAACCTACGAGTTCGGCGTGATCAACTTCCTGGAGTGGTACAGCGATACCGTGCTGAAAAATCTGGGCGAGACGGATAACAGCGAGCACTACCCGATCGGCGTGCCCGACGTCGAACGACAATATGGCTGATTCCCCTTTGCCCCGGCCCTCTCGCCTGAGAGGGCCGGGCAACGGTACGATCTTTTCTTGGTATAAAAAACAACCTGAACAACACGCCTCACCGGCCGCCGCGCACCACGCCTTCCTCCAACAGCAGATCGAATATCGCCTGCGCCATCTCAGGCGCCGGCTTATCGCGCAGGATACGGCCGCCGTCGCCCTGCGACTTCGCGGTCGCCGCCTTGAAACGGTCGGCGGCGGTTTTCGCCTTCACCACCTGCAGGCGCTTCGGCCGCTTGCGGGCCGGCGCTTCGCTCCACTGCGCCCTGACCTCATCGGGACAGGCAATGCCTGCCGGCGTGCTTTCCAGCCGCGCCCGGCTGGCGGGGCCAAATGCGCTCTGGCGCGGCGCCGGCGCCGCCATATCAACGCTGGCGATAAACGGCAGCGGCACCCTGAGCGCCCGGCGCTGGCCGCGCGGCAACGCCTGCAGCAGCTGCGCCTCACCGCCATCGACAGCGACAATATCGGCAATGCCGGTCACCACCGGCATGCCCAGCGCCTCCCCCAGCAGGTAAGGCAGCATACCGGACGATTCGCCGCTCTCGGCCCGTACGCCGGTCAGGATAATATCCGGTTTGTCCTGGCTCAGATAACGGCACAGCGCCGGCACCACATCCGCATTCTCCTCCTGATCCAGAACCCGCAGGACGTCCAGCCCCATCCCTGCATAGCTGCGCAGCGCCTCGGCGTGAGGATCGCCCGCATGAAGCACTTCCAGCCCATCAGACGCCAGCGTCATGCCCAGCTCGACGGCCCGGGCGTCCTGCCCGGCGCGGCGCTCGCGCGCAGAGCCGGGGTGCTTGCCAATCGATACCAGCGCTGTCACGCGCAGGTCTGCATGATGCTTTTCAGGCTGCATGTTCAAACTCCCCCTGATGGTGCTCCCTGACCAGCCGGATCAGCTGGGCCATAATCTCGCTGCTGTCGCCAATCACGCTGAGCGCGGCGCGCTTTACCATATCGCAGCCGGCATCGGTGTTAATGGCGATCACCTTGTCGCACTGCCCGATGCCCTGCAAATGCTGAATGGCGCCGGAAATGCCCACCGCCACATAAACCCGGGCGGTGACCCAGGTGCCGGTAGCGCCAACCTGACGCTGGCGCGGCATATGGCCATCGTCCACCGCCACCCGGCTGGCGCCTTCCGTCGCGCCGAGCGCTTCGGCGCACTGGTGAAACAGCGTCCAGTCCTGCACGCCGTTGCCCGCCGAAAGGATAAACTCCGCCTCTGCCAGCGCCACCGCGTTGGGATCCACCGCCACCTGCCCGTCATCACGAATGCGCGCCGCCACGCTTACCGTCTGGTGCAACTGCACCGGCAATGCCTCGTGGCGGGTTTCGTCAACCGGTTCGGCGCACTCCGATGCCAGCAGCAGCATACGCGGCGTGGCGCGGATAATATCGGTGCTGCCGCCGGCGCCGCGGCAGACGCTCTGTGCGGCATCAACCCGCCAGGCCTGCGTCGCCGGCCGTTCGCCAAGACGCGCCGCCAGCCGGCATCCCAGCTCAAAGCCGCCGGCTACGCTGTCCGGCAGCAGCCAGTGACGCGGTGCAAACTGGCTGTCGACCTCGTTCAGGACGGCGACCCGCAGCTCCGGCGCATACGCCTGATAGCCGTCGCCGCTCAGTTCCAACAGCCGGTCGACGCCAGCGGTATCAAACGCCTGTTCGCGGTGATCGCCGAACACCACGGCCAGCACCGCTCCGGCGCCGCCGATTTCGCGAATCAGCGCATGGGCCTGACCCAACACATCCCGGTCGTGATCGCTCAGCCGGCCACCCACCATATCGGGCACTACCGCAATGTAGTATTCCACCTGCTCCACCCGGTGCAGCGGCAGCGCCGTCGTCTGCAGCGCGCTGACCGTCCGCGGCCCGGCGCGGCCGACCGGCGCGCCGACATTCATCCGGTCAATGCGGCGGAGGCCGTTCGGGCCGATAAAACCTACGGCGTGCGGGTTGCGGCGAATCAGCCCGGACGGGCCACGTGATTCGCCCGCTGGCATCATCATGGCCGCATGCTGCGGGTGCAGGCGGTTGCGCGCAATCCATTCGGCGCGCGGGTCTCTGCGCAGAATCTCGCTCATCAGGCTACCTCCATCGCAGGTTGTTCACTCTTGCGCCTGGCCGCTGGCGGTGCGCTCGGCTCCACCAGCGCCTCGGCCACCAGTTCGGCAATATCCTTCACCACCGGACGCGGCTCCACCACGCCTTCAAGCATCGCGGTGCACTGCTGACAGCCGACGGCGACCAGTTCGGCGCCGGTGGCGCGGGCATCCTCCATGCGCATATCGGCAATCCGCCTCTCGCCGGGGATATCGGTAATCGGCGCGCCGCCGCCACCGCCGCAGCAGCGGGAACGAAAGCCGGAACGTTCCATCTCGGCCGGCTGAATACCCAGTTCCGCCAGCAGCTCGCGGGGGGCTTCATATTCGCCGTTATAGCGCCCCAGATAGCAGGGGTCGTGCCAGGTCACGCTGCCGCCCTTGTAGTCATTCAGGGTCAGCAGCTGCGCCTTCACCAGCTCATTGATAAAGGTGGTATGGTGCAGCACTTCGTAATCCGGCTTCTCGCCTTCGGGGCTGAATTCCGGGTACTCATTGCGCAGACAGTGAAAAGCGTGCGGATCGGTGGTGACGATCCGATTGAAGCGGTATTTGCCCAGGGTGGCGAGATTGCGCTTCGCCAGCCGTTGGAAGGTGGCGTCATCCCCCAGACGGCGCGCCACGTCGCCGCAGTCCAGTTCTTCGTCCCCCAGCACGGCAAAGTCCACTCCCGCCGCCTTCAGGATCTTCACAAAGGCGCGCAGAATGCGCTGGCTGCGCATATCGAATGCGCCGTCGGAGACCCAGAACAGCACGTCCGCCTGCTTCACCTCTTTCATCACCCGCAGGTTCTGATCCGCCGCCCAGTTGGTGCGGCTGCGCGGGTTAAAACCGTTCGGGTTGTCGGTCACGATCAGGTTATCCAGCACTTCGGCCCCCTTGTTCGGGGTGCTGCCTTTCTCCAGCGTCAGGAAGCGGCGCATATCAACGATGGCGTCCACGTGCTCGATCATCATCGGGCATTCCTCAACGCAGGCGCGGCAGGTGGTGCAGGACCACAGCGTCTCCGGACTGATCAGCCCGGAGACGATAGGCTGATGCGGAGCGCCGCACGCCTTGCCGACCTCGATGCCCGGGTAGGGGCTGCCGGCAAAACGGGCGTCCGAGCCGCCGGCCAGGCCAACCACCATGTCCTGAATCAGTTTCTTGGGGTTCAGCGGCTGCCCGGCGGCAAACGCCGGACACACCGCCTCGCAGCGGCCGCACTGCACACAGGCGTCGAAACCGAGCAGCTGGTTCCAGGTAAAATCGGCGGGCTTCTCCACCCCCAGCTTCGGCGCAGCCAAATCCACCGCTTTCAGCGCGGTGGAACGTCCGCCGCCAAAGCGCTCCGGCCGCCGGTGAAATGCCAGGTGCAGCGCGCCGGCAAAAGCGTGCTTCATCGGCCCGCCCCAGGCCATGCCGAACAGCAGTTCCCCCAGCCCCCAGACGATCCCGCCAGCCAGCAGCGCCGCCAAGAGCCAGCCGCCGCTGCCTTCAGGCAGGATGCCCGCCGCGGGCAGCGTGGCGATAAAAAAGCTGGCCGCGAAGACCAGCAGGCTTTTCGGCAGCCGCATCCACGGCCCCTTCGACAGCCGCGCCGGCGGATGGCGACGGCGGCGATAGACAAACAGCGCCCCGGTCAGCATCAGCGCCAACGCACCTAACAGCGCGCCAGCCAGCCAACGGCTATGGATGCCGAACAGGTGAACCGCCAGGATCAAAAGCATCGACAGCACAAAGCCGCCCGCGGTCGCCACGTGGGTGTTCGACATCACCTTATCCCGCGCCACCACATGGTGCAGATCCACCAGATAGCGGCGCGGCATCGCCATCAGCCCGGCCAGCAGGGCCACTTTTTCCGGCCGGCCGGCGCGCCAGAGGCGGATCCGTCGGATCATACCGACCGCCGCCAGCAGCAGTGCCATCACCAGCAACACGGGGAGTAATCTGTCGAGTATCATGGTGTCCTCTCTCGCAATAAGCCGGGTGGGCGTTGGGTTACAGATCCTTGCACAGGCGCAGTGCGTCGTAGATCGCCGCATGGACGTTGCGCTGCGACACACAGTCCCCCAGCCGCCAGAGGATCATGCCCTCGCCCGTCTCTGCCAGTACCGGCTGCGCCTGAGCGGCAAACAGCGCCTCGTTATCGATCTGCCCCTGATTGCGCGATTCCGCCTTCAGCTGGTAGTACAGCTCTTCGTTTGGCCGGGTGCCGTTTTCGACCACCACTTGGTCCACCACCCGCTCCTCTTTCTGGCCGGTGTACTCGTTTTCCAGCACCGCCACCAGCTTGTCGCCTTCGCGGTATACCGCCTCCAGCGCCAGATCCGAGGTCATGATCACCGCCTTTTCATACAGGCTGCGATAATAGGTCGGGAAGGTGGTGCCGCCGATGCCGACGCCGGGCTTGATATCATCGGTCACCAGTTCCACCAGCGCCCCTTTGGCGGTCAGGTAGTCGGCGGTCGACATGCCGGTGAATTCACAGATGGTGTCGTAAATCAGCACGTTTTTACCCGGCTCGACGGCGCCGGTCAGGATGTCCCAGCTGGACACCACCCGCCCGTCGTCCGCGCCCCACTCCGGGTTTTGCTCCAGGAACGGACGACCGCCGGTCGCCAGAATGCAGACATCCGGCCGCAGATCGCGCACCGTGGCGGCATCCGCTTCGGTATTCAACTGAATCGCCACCCCCAGCCGCTGCAGCTCCATCGCCAGCCAGCGGGTAATACCCGCCATCTGATCGCGCTGCGGCGCTCTGGCGGCGATCGATATCTGCCCGCCCAGCTCCGCGCCGCGTTCCAGCAGCGTGACCTGATGACCGCGCTCGGCCGCCACCCGCGCCGCCTCCATCCCTCCGGGACCGCCGCCGACCACCACCACCTTGCGCTGCGGGCCGTCGCTCTTGGTAATACTATGCGGCAGCCCCATATACTCGCGCGAGGTCGCCGCGTTCTGGATGCACAGCACGTCCAGCCCCATATACTGGCGGTCGATGCAGTAATTGGCGCCCACGCACTGGCGAATCTGGTCAACCTGATTCAGTTTGATCTTGGCGATCAGGTGCGGATCGGCGATATGGGCCCGGGTCATGCCGACAAAATCAACATAGCCCTGCTCCAGAATGCGCTGCGCCTGGTTCGGATCCTTGATGTTCTGAGCGTGGATCACCGGCACCGACACCACGTCTTTGATCCCGGCCGCCAGGTGCAGGAACGGCTCCGGCGGGTAGCTCATATTCGGAATAACGTTGGCCAGCGTGTTATGGGTATCGCAGCCCGAGCCGACCACGCCAAAGTAGTCCACCATGCCGGTTCCGTCGTAGTAGGCAGCGATCTGCTTCATATCCTCATGGCTCAGGCCGTCAGGGTGGAACTCATCACCGGTGATGCGCATGCCCACCACAAAATCCGGGCCTACCGCTTCGCGCACCGCCTTCAGCACTTCCATACCGAAACGCATGCGGTTTTCAAAGCTGCCGCCCCACTCGTCGGTACGCTTGTTGACCCGCGGCGACCAGAACTGATCGATCATGTGCTGATGCACGGCGGAAAGCTCCACGCCGTCGAGGCCGCCCTCTTTGGCGCGCACCGCCGCCCGGGCGAAATCGCCGATCACCCGCCGGATCTCTTCCACCTCGATGGTTTTGCAGGTCGCGCGGTGCACCGGCTCGCGAATGCCCGACGGCGACATCAGGTTGGGCCAGTTTTCACCGTCCCAGCGTGAGCGACGCCCCATATGGGAAATCTGGATCATGATCCTGCCGCCGTGTTTGTGCACCGCATCGGCCAGGTTCTGGAAATGAGGGATGATGCGGTCGGTCGACAGGTTCACCGAACTCCACCAGCTCTGCGGGCTGTCGATCGACACCACGCTGGAGCCGCCGCAGATACAGAGGCCACAGCCTCCTTTCGCTTTCTCTTCGTAATATTTGACGTAGCGATCGGTGGTCATGCCGCCGTCGGTGGCATACACCTCGGCGTGGGCGGTACTGACGATGCGGTTACGGATGGTCAGCTTATTGATATTCAACGGCTGGAACAGGAGATCAAACTGGGACATGGCAACACCCTGATTCAATGCTTAAACCCAGGCCGCCCGCAGGCGGCCATCGTGTATTACAGCGGCGTTACCTCAAACACGCCGTAGTCACTTCCCTCTTCGGCAGCGCTCCGGGTCTGGACCGCCCGGGTTCTGACCGCATAGCCCAGGCTCTGGGCTACCTGATCCATGGCGCCGGCGAACCAGCCGGTAAACATGTAATCGACTTTGCGGTTGACCTTGCCGTACTGATAAACAAACGCGGAGTGTTCCAGACGGATACGGGCCGTGCCCTGCTCCAGATCGAGCGCCTCGATGATAAACAGCCCCCAGCCGCGCTGGGAGAGCCGTTTCATATAGTGCTCAAACACCGCAGCGCCGCTGATGCCGTGGGCTTCCGCCTCCTTTTCACACCAGTAGTAGGCGGATTTGTAACCCGCCTTATACAGGATCGCCGCATAGCGTTCTGCGCCAATCTCTTCTTCAATCGCCATATGGTTGTTGACGAAAAAGTGACGCGGTACGTACAGCATCGGCAGCGCATCGCTGGTCCAGACGCCGGTTTCATCGTCCACCGCAATCGGCAGTTCAGGTGCATGTGAGCTCATGGTTTCTCCCGGACAATCTTCATCTTGGCGGTTATTCGCCCCATACCTCAGCCAGAACGCGGACCCAGTTCTCGCCCATAATCTTGCGCACTTGATGTTCGCTGAATCCGTGACGCAGCAGGGCCTCGGTCAGATTGGGGAATTCACCGAGGGTGCGGATCCCTTCAGGGTTGATGATCTTGCCGAAGCTGGTCAGATGGCGGGCGTAACCTTTGTCATGGGTAAGCCACTCGAAAAAGGCCTGATCCTGGCCCTGGGTGAAGTCGGTGCCGATACCGATCTGATCTTCTCCCACCAAGTTGAAGATGTATTCGATGGCCTCGACATAGTCGTCGATGGTGGAGTGAATGCCGTTTTTCAGGAACGGCGTAAACATGGTGACGCCGACAAAGCCGCCGTGATCGGCAATAAACTTCAGCTCCGCATCGGACTTATTGCGCGGATGATCCTTCAGGCCGGAAGGCAGACAGTGCGAATAGCAGACCGGCTTTTCCGACGCCAGAATCACCTCCTCGGAGGTTTTGGCGCCGACGTGGGAGAGATCGCACATGACGCCGGCGCGGTTCATTTCCGCCACCACTTCCCGACCATAGCCGGACAGCCCGCCGTCGCGCTCATAGCAGCCGGTGCCCACCAGGTTCTGGGTGTTGTAGGCCATCTGCACCACCCCAACGCCAAGATCCTTGAATATCTGCACGTAGCCGAGCTGATCCTCAAAGGCATTAGCATTCTGGAACCCCATCAGCACGCCGGTCTTGCCCGCCGCTTTGGCGCGGCGAATATCGTCGGTGGTGCGCACCTTTATCACCAGATCCGAATTCTGCTCGAGCAGCGCGTTCATCGCGACGATATTGTCCACGGTGCTCTGAAACCCTTCCCAGACCGACACCGTACAGTTCGCCGCGGTCAGGCCGCCGCGCCGCATATCCTCAAACAGCTCGCGATCCCACTTCGCAATCACCAGGCCATCAATAACAATAGCGTCGTTGTGCAACTGTTCTGCGTCCATCTTTTCACCCCCTGTCTGTAACGGCCAGAGCGGCCCTGATGTTCGACAGCATAGGGTTAACCCCACAAAGAAAGTGTTCTGAAAACGTCACCTGACTGACCCAGAGCGCAGCCGGCGCCGAGCTATCTGGATTTTGCAGGCGTCAATGAACCGGAGATCGCCCGCGAAGGCGACGCCATCATCCTGCGGCCGGTAAAGCCGAGCTGGGGTTCGTTCCTGTAGGAAGAGAAAGCAGATGCGGACGTTATGACGGAACGTGGAGGACGCGTCGAGCCATAGGCCACGCCCACATGCTGGAAGACTGGGCTACATAGCCGCCGCCCGCCCGTTGCGGGCAGGCGGCAGCAGAATAAGCATGATGTTCAGCACTTCAGGGCGGCGAGCTCCAACCCAGCGTCACCGAACCGTAGGTCGGCTCAAAGCGCGCCTCGCTCAGGGCGCGCACCGCCACCGCCGACGCCACGCGCTCCTTCTTGCCGTTCAGGCCGGGCAGCGCAGTGGTCACCAACTGCGGCAGGGTTTCGCTCAGCACCTGGCTGCGTATACCGCGTCGCTCCTCGCGCGGCGGAATGCCAATATGCTCGCGGTAGCATTTGCTAAAGTGCGGCGTCGAGACAAAACCGCAGGCCAGCGCGATTTCGATAATCGACATCGAAGTCTGCTTCAGCAGTTGCCGCGCCCGGAACAGGCGGAGTTTCATATAGTAACGGGAGGGCGAGCATTGCAGATACTTCTGAAACAGACGTTCAAGCTGGCGCCGGGACAGCCCCACATAGGTGGCCAGCTCGTCCAGATCGATCGGCTCTTCGATATTGGCCTCCATCAGCGACACCGCCTCCACCAGGTTCGGCTGCGCGGTCCCCAGCACGTGGCGTAGCGGGATGCGCTGGTAGTCCGACTCGTTGCGCACCCGATCGCAGATAAACATCTCCGAGATCGCCGCCGTCAGCTGATAGCCAAAATCGCGCTTGATCATGCTGAGCATCATATCCATCGGCACCGTGCCGCCGCTGCAGGTCATGCGGTCGCGCTCGATAACGAACAATTGATTGGTACATCGCACTTTGGGATAGGCTTCCTGCATCGAGGCGATACACTCCCAATGCGCGCTGCAGTGGTAACCGTCCAGCAGCCCGGCTTCCGCCAGCAGATAAGGGCCGGTACAGACGCCGCCAATCAGAATTTGCTTGCGCGCCATCGCCTGCAGCCAGCTCACCTGTCGTCGGCTGTAGCTGCGGGTAATATTGACGCCCCCGACCACGATCAGCACATCCAGCGCGCTGGAATCGGCCATGGAGCAATCCGGCGTAATGTGAATGCCGTCGCTGGCCATCACCACGCCGCCATCCTCGCTGATGGTATGCCAGTCATACAGCTCGCGGCCGCTTAACTGGTTCGCCATGCGCAGCGGCTCAACCGCCGTCGCCAGCGCCATCATGGTGAAATTGTTCACCAGTAAAAAACCAACGGTATGCGTCTTATTGTTATTGATAGAATCCCGGGATGATGCATTTGTTTCAGACATATGCTCTTGCCTCTGTGGTCTCTCGTCAGGAGAGGGAACAAACGGGTCTGATACTTCTTCACTTCCACAGAAAACAATAAGGCAACAAATGTGCCACTTCCTTTTTACATTTAAAATGTATGCGCAATATCTCGATAATCATTCATCGATAGTGATTTAGCGCCGCTGTTGCGATTAAAAAAACAGAGGTGGCACGGTTTATGCTGATCGGGTAAGGCCGGGGTAATCCCCTGCCACCCCATGCTTTTTTGGTGCATCTGCCCAATAAACGGGCAGACATCAGGCAACCTTCAGCACTCTATCGCGTTCACCGCCAGACCGCCGCGCGACGTCTCCTTATACTTGTCCTGCATATCCCGTCCGGTATCGCGCATGGTGCGGATCACTTTATCGAGCGAAACAAAGTGCTGCCCGTCTCCCCGCAGCGCCATCTGCGCGGCGTTGATCGCTTTCATCGCGGCGATGGCATTGCGCTCAATACAGGGCACCTGCACCAACCCGGCCACCGGATCGCAGGTCAGCCCCAGGTTATGCTCCAGCGCAATCTCCGCCGCATTTTCCACCTGCTCCGGCGTACCGCCCAGCACTTCGGTCAGCCCGGCGGCGGCCATGGCACAGGCTGAGCCGACCTCGCCCTGGCAGCCCACCTCTGCGCCGGAAATCGAGGCATTTTTCTTACACAGCGCCCCTACCGCCGCCGCTGCCAGCAGAAAGTCCACCACGTCCTGCTCCCGCGTCTGCTCGCTGAAGCGCATGTAATACATCAACACCGCCGGCACGATACCGGCCGCACCGTTGGTGGGCGCTGTCACCATACGCCCCCCTGCAGCGTTCTCCTCATTGACCGCCAGCGCATAGAGATTGACCCAGTCCATCGCCGACAGCGTGGTGCCAATCACATTCGCCCCTGTCGCCCGCTGCAGGGAACGATACAGCCCGGGAGCACGGCGCTTGACGTTCAGCCCGCCCGGCAGGACGCCCTCATTCTCCAGCCCCTGGGCAATACAATCCTGCATCGCCTGCCAGAGGGCGGCGATACCGGCGCGGATTTCGGCTTCATCGCGCCATACCTTTTCATTTTCCAGCATCAGCTCACTGATTCTTAACCCCTGCCGCCGGCAGTGCGCCAGCAGTTCCGCGCAGGTGTTAAAGTCGTAAGGCAGTTCCACCTGCGGCACCAGATGCGCGCTCGCGGTGGCCTCGCTCTCATCCAGCACAAAACCGCCCCCTACCGAATAGTAGGTGTTCTCATACGCCACGCCCTGCGAGTTGAAGGCGGTCAAACGCATGGCGTTGGGATGATATGCCAGCACTTCATCAACGAAATGCAGATCGCGGTTCCAGTCAAACTCCACGCCAGCCCCGCCGGCCAGGGTCAGAAAGCCGGTTTCGCACACCGCTCGGATCGCGGGGTCGATAGTGCGGGGATCGACCGTTTCCGGCGACTCGCCCATCAGCCCCATCAGCGTCGCCTTATCGGTACCGTGCCCCACGCCGGTGGCGCTCAGGGAGCCAAACAACGCCACCCTGACGCGCGTCACCGCATCCCGCACGCCCTGCTCGCTTAACTGCCGGACAAAGCGCTGCGCGGCACGCATCGGCCCTACGGTATGTGAACTGGAGGGGCCGACCCCAATCTTGAACAGATCAAAGACGCTGATACTCATTACCTTCTCCCGAGAGCCTGAAATGTCAGCGTCCATTATCGCTGCGGACGCAGGTCAGGAAATGCCGATTCACGACGTTTTCAAGCGTCACACCGACCGAAAATCACCGCCGCTCCTCGTCTGAGCCGCATGTCGCAAATCGACCCCGTCAAGACGTTGACAGGCATTTCACACCGCCATCCCGTCGCTATCATCCGTCTTGGACGGGCTGATCTAACCAGAGGCCGTGTCCAGCCCCACGCAGAGTTCAGGCAATCACCAACCATTCCCTAGGAGGAATCACTATGCCGGATTCAAAAGATCCGATGGTACCCGATGGTGAGGTTAACCCGTACGATACCGACTATCAGGTGGGCCAGGACAATATCGTGGTCAGCGTCGGCCCTTTCGGGCTGGATATTCATAACCGCGTCTTCGTCATCTCCGGAGTGGCGATCGTTATCTTTGTCGTCTTGACGCTGGCGTTTCACAGCCAGATGGAACCCATCTTCAGCAGCGTGCTTAAATGGCTGACCACCAACCTGAGCTGGTTCTTTCTGAGCGTCGGCAATATCTTCGTGATTCTCTGTCTGGTGCTGGTGTTTTCCCCGCTCGGCAAGGTGCGGCTGGGCGGCACCCTGGCCAGACCGGACTACAACTATCTGGCCTGGTTCTCCATGCTGTTCGCCGCCGGTATGGGGATTGGCCTGATGTTCTACGGCGTTTCGGAACCGCTGTCGCACTTCTCCAGCGCGCTTGGCGGCGTCAGTATCGAAAACGGCGTACGCAGCGACACCGCGCCGCTGGCCGCCGCCGCGGGCGACCCGGATGCCGCCCGCCAACTGGCGATGGCCACCACCATCTTCCACTGGGCGCTGCACCCCTGGGCCATCTATGCGATGCTGGCGCTGGGGCTGGCGCTGTTCTCCTTTAACAAAGGGCTGCCTCTGACCATGCGCTCGGTGTTCTATCCGCTGCTGGGGGATGCGGTCTGGGGCTGGCCCGGGCATATCATCGATATTCTGGCGGTGCTGGCCACGCTGTTTGGCCTGGCGACCTCGCTGGGACTGGGCGCTTCCCAGGCCGCTTCCGGGCTGAACTACCTGTTCGGCATCCCGATGGGCGAAACCACGCAGATCCTGTTGGTGATCGGCATTACCGCTATTACCCTGCTGTCGGTGGTGGCGGGGCTGGAGAAAGGCGTACGCCGCCTGTCGGAAATCAATATGATGCTGGCGGCGCTGCTGCTGCTGTTCGTTATCATCGTCGGCCCGACCCTGGCGCTGCTGACCGGCTTCTTCTCTAATCTGGCCTCCTACCTGCAGTACCTGCCGGCGCTCTCCAACCCCTTCGGCCGTGAAGACGGCAACTTCGTCGCCAGCTGGACCGCCTTCTACTGGGCCTGGTGGATCTCCTGGTCGCCGTTTGTCGGCATGTTTATCGCCCGCGTTTCCCGTGGCCGGACCGTGCGCGAATTTATTATCTCGGTGCTGATTGTCCCGTCGCTGGCCTGTGTGATGTGGATGACCATCCTCGGCAATACCGCCATCCATCAGTTTTTTGACCTGGGACACAAGGCCGTTGCCGAAGCGGAACTGCCGCTGCAGCTGTTTACCATGCTCGACACGCTGCCGCTGGCGCAGATTACTTCACTGATCGGCATTCTGCTGGTGGTGGTGTTTTTCGTCACCTCGTCGGACTCCGGCTCGCTGGTGATCGATATCATCTCGGCGGGCGGAAAAGTCAACGCGCCCACGCCGCAGCGAGTGTTCTGGTGCAGCTTCCAGGGCGTCGTCGCGATAGCGCTGCTGCTGGGCGGCGGACTGGTGGCGCTGCAGACCATGGTGCTGACCACCGGGCTGCCGTTCGCCATCGTGCTGCTGATTGCGGCGGTCTCGGTGCTGAAAGGTCTGGCAACGGAACCTCGGCTGCGTACTAACGCCAGCGCGGAACGCAGCTGAGCCGTTCCGGTATTCCGGCTGCCACGGAGGTCACCATGCAGGCCGAACATCAGGACATGATCGACTTTCTGCGGCGCTATCCGCCCTTCGACGCGCTGCCCGTTGAAGCGCTGGCTCTGGCGGCCGCCAATATCGAAGTCAGCTACTTCAAGGCGGGCAGCCACATATTGTCCTTCGGCCAGCAGGTGGACGCCTGGTATGTGCTCCGCAGCGGCGCCGTCGAGGTCTACCGACGCAACGGCGATCTCTACAATCGCCTCAGCGCGGGAGGATATTTCGGCCAGTTCGGCCTGCTGCGCGAAAGCAGCGTGCGCTTTCCGGTGACCGCACTGGAAGACACGCTGGCCTGGCTGATCCCTGCCCCGGTATTCCACCAGCTGTTTGCGCAGTATGAGGCATTCGCCGACATCGTGGAGGTGGAAGACCGCACCCGGCTGCGCCACACCGTGGCTCGCACCGAGGACGCCAACGAACTGCTCACCTCAAGCATCGATACGCTGATTGGCCGTCAGCCGGTCACCATCGAAACCTCCGGCACCGTGCGCGAGGCCGCCATCACAATGAGCACGGAAGGGGTCTCTTCGTTACTGGTGATGCACCCCGGCGTGCCGGAGGGCGCAATGGGCAACGCCGCCCGTATGGCCGGCATGCTCACCGACCGCGACCTGCGCACCCGGGTCGTCGCCAAAGGGTTGAGCGTTGATACGCCGGTCAGCGAGATCATGACGCCAGAGCTGATTTACGGCGAACATCATCAGATGGTGTTCGAAGCCATGCTGACCATGATGCGTCACAATGTGCATCATCTGCCGGTGCTCAGACAGGGTCAGCCCATCGGCGTGATATCGCAGTCGGATATCCTGCGCTATGAATCTCAGAACAGCCTGTTCGTAGTCAGCCGCATCTTCCACGCCAACAGCGTCGCCGAACTGAGCGCCCTGAGCAGCGAAGTCCGCGCCTGCTTCAGGCGCATCGTGCGTGAAGACGCCAACTCGAAGATGATCGGCAGCGCCATGGCGGTCATCGGCCGCAGTTTTACCCAGCGCCTGCTGGAGCTGGCGGAACAGCAGCTGGGGCCGCCGCCGGTGCCCTACTGTTTTCTGGCGCTGGGATCGATGGCGCGTCAGGAGCAGCTGATCGTCACCGACCAGGACAATGCGCTGGTGCTCGACAACAGTTTCGATCCGCTACGCCACGACGGCTGGTTCCTTGAGCTGGCGACCTTCGTCAGCGACGGCCTGGCGGCCTGCGGCTATCGCTACTGCAACGGCGGAATTATGGCCACCACCGCCAAATGGCGCCAGCCGCTCGCCGTGTGGGAGCGCTACTTTGCCGACTGGATCGGCAAACCCACACCGCAAACCCTGCTCGACAGCGCTATCTTTTTCGACCTCGACGGTGTCTGGGGCAACACCGAGTGGGCGGAACATCTGAATCAGAGCATTACACAGCAGACGCGCCATAACGCCCGTTTTCTGGCCTGCATGGCGCGCAACGCGCTGCTGCGCACGCCGCCGCTCGGCTTTTTTAAGGGGTTTGTGATGGAGCCTTCCGGCCAGCACAGCCGCTCCATCAATATGAAACGGCGCGGCACCGCCCCGCTGGCGGATCTGATCCGCGTGCATGCGCTGGCGATCGGTTCCCGCGCCCGTAACTCCTTTGAACGCCTGCAGGAGATTATCGAGGCGGATATTCTGCCGCACGGGCGCGGCCAGGATCTGCGTGACGCGCTGGAGTTTATCTCGATGGTGCGCATCCGCCATCAGGCGCTGGATCTGGATGCCGAACGCCAGCCGGATAACAATATCGAGCCGGAAAACCTGTCGGATTTCGAACGCAAAAACCTCAAGGATGCCTTCCAGATCCTGAGCAATGCCCAGAAATTCCTGAAATACCGCTATCAGGCCGGACGAATACGCTGAGGTCGCCATGTTCTATATCGGCAAGCACCCGTTCAACACGACGTCGCGGCAACCCATCGCCGAATGCGCCCCCCCGGTATGGCCGGAGCGGATGGCTGAGCTGGCGCACCAGGCGCGTCATCCGGCGCTGCGGGCATTTTACCAGGCTGGCGCCATAGCACCCGACACGGCGATCGCCCAGGCGCCGCTGCTGGCGATGGATTTTGAAACCACGGGCACCGACGCCCGCCGCGACGATATCGTCAGCATCGGGCTGGTGCCCATGACACTGCAGCGCATTCACCTGCGGCACGGCCGCCATTGGCTGCTGAAACCACGGGCGGTGCTGCGCGACGAGTCGGTGGTGATCCACGGTATTACCCATTCCGAAGTGGAAAAGGCGCCGGACCTGAACGCGCTGTTTATCACGCTGCTCGAACTGATGGCCGGTAAAGTGCTGGTGGTACACCACCGCGGCATCGAGCGGCAGTTTCTCGATGCCGCCCTGCAGCGGCGCATCGGGGAAGGGATTACCTTTCCCTGTATCGATACCCTGGCGCTGGAAGCGCGCCAGCACCGTCATCGCCCCGTCAGCCTGGCGGCGCGGCTGTTCAGTCGCCGGCCGCGGGTTTCGCTGCGCCTGCCCGAAAGCCGCACCCGCTATAATCTGCCCCGCTACCCGGCGCACAATGCCCTCACCGACGCCCTGGCCTGCGCCGAATTGCTTCAGGCTCAGGTCGCCCACCATTTTTCTGCGGATACGCCGGTCGAGGCACTGTGGTGCTGAGCCGATACCAGGACGGCGGCACAATGCGGTCACCGTCCCCGCCGTTACCTTGCTAAGCTGTGGCAGTCAGCCTGCTACCCCCACGAGGAATCTCTGATGACCGATGCGTCGCCCTTGCTAACGGTAGGTTTCGTTCTGCTGCAGCGCTTTACGCTGCTGCCGTTTGCCGCTTTCGTCGATTGTCTGCGGCTGGCCGCCGATGAGGGAGATCGCAGCCGCCAGCTGCGCTGCCACTGGACCTTTATGACCGGCGACGGCCAACCGGCGCTCTCCAGCTGCGGCGCCGCCGTTGCGCCCTGCCAGCCTTTTGCGGATCCGACGCGCTTTGACTATTTGGTGGTAATCGGCGGCGTGCAGGATGCGCAAGACCACACCGACCGCGTAGCGCTGGACTACATTCGCCGCGCCGCCGCAGCCAACGTGCCGCTGGTGGGCGTCTGTACCGGCGTGTTTGCGCTGATTCAGGCCGGCGTGATGCCCGGGCGGCGCTGCTGCGTCAGCTGGTATCACCATGGCGATCTGACCCGGCGCTTTCCGCAGGTGACGCCGGTGGCCGACCGGCTGTTCGTCGACGACGGCGATCTGATCACCTGCGCCGGCGGCAGCGCGGCGGCGGATCTGGCCGCTTATCTGGTGGAACGCCATCTGGGCCGCGCCTGGGCGATGAAAAGCCTGCATATTATGCTGATTGACGAAGGGCGGCGCGGCGAGCATCCCCAGCCGCAGCCCGTGGTGTTTGAACGGGTGGCGGATCGGGCGCTGCGCCGGGCAATCGATATTATTTCCCAGCACCTGGGCGAATCGCTGTCGATTGACGATCTGGCACGACGGGTAGGCACTTCACGGCGCAATATCGAGCGCAAGTTTCGCGATGAACTCGGCGTCACCCCGCAGCGCTTTATGCGTAACCTGCGGCTGCGCTACGGCCTGTGGTTGCTGCACTATACCCCGCGCACCGTCACCGATATCGGCGAGCAGTGCGGCTTTTCCGATACCGCTCACTTTTCGCGTCAGTTCCGTGAAACCTTCGGCTACTCTCCGTCGCGGGCGCGCAAAACCGGCCACGAACAGGCGGTCGATCCCTTCTTTCTGCATATCGGCCAGCCCGAAAGCGCTCAGCGTCGCCACGAGCCTGCAGCCGTTTTGCGATTGAACGCAAAAATACAAAACGACGCCATCAACAAATAAGCATAAATAACAGTGAGTTAAATACATATGTCGCGATTGTGACATAAAGTTGTCGCATCTGTTCAATCTTCAGAGGTACGCCCCGATCTATCTTGGTTGACGGTAGGCGGATGGTGCCGCCGCAGCGCTAACCCTGAGGATAAGCAGATGAATGCCGATGATTTGAACAAGACCGACCCGCAGCTCTTCGCCGCCGTCGTTGGCGAAATGGTGCGTCAGGAAAACCATATCGAACTGATCGCTTCCGAAAACTACGCCAGCTCTCAGGTGATGGCGGTTCAGGGAAGCCAGTTAACCAACAAATATGCTGAAGGTTATCCGGGCAAGCGCTACTACGGCGGCTGTGAACACGTCGACGTGGTGGAGCGGCTGGCTATCGAGCGCGCCTGTCTGCTGTTCGGCGCCGACTACGCCAACGTGCAGCCGCACTCCGGCGCTCAGGCGAACGCTGCGGCGTTTATGGCGCTGGTGAAGCCGGGGGACACCATCCTGGGGATGAGCCTGGCCCACGGCGGCCACCTGACCCACGGCGCGGCGCCTAACGTTTCCGGCAAACACTACAACGCGGTGCAGTATGGCCTCGACCCGGAAAGCGGCGAGATCAATTACGATGAGGTGCGGAGACTGGCGCTTGAGCACCAGCCGAAGCTGATTATCGCCGGTTTCTCCGCCTACGCCCGGGTGGTGAACTGGCGCCGTTTCCGCGAGATCGCCGATGAAGTCGGCGCCTGGCTGCTGGTGGACATGGCCCACGTCGCCGGGCTGGTGGCGGCCCGCTGCTACCCCAACCCGCTGCCCCACGCCCACGTGGTCACTACCACCACCCATAAAACGCTGCGCGGCCCGCGCGGCGGCATGATCCTCTCCGCCTGCGGCGATGAGGAGCTGTACAAAAAACTGAATGCCGCAGTCTTCCCCGGGCAGCAGGGCGGCCCGCTGATGCACGTGATCGCCGCCAAGGCGGTGGCGCTGCGCGAAGCGATGAGCGAAGAGTTTGTCCGCTATCAGGCGCGGGTTATCGACAATGCCCGGGCGATGGCGGGGGTGTTCATCCGGCGCGGGTACGATCTGGTCTCCGGCGGCACCGACAACCATCTGTTCCTGGTCTCACTGATTCGCCAGGGCATTACCGGCAAAGAGGCGGATGCCGCGCTGGGGCGCGCCCATATCACCGTCAATAAAAACGCCGTGCCCAACGATCCCCACAGCCCCTTCGTCACATCGGGACTGCGTATCGGCACCCCGGCGATCACCACCCGCGGCTTTGATCTGCGCGAGTGCGAAATGCTGGCGCATTGGATCTGCGACATTCTGGATACCCTGGCTCGCGGTAAAGAAGGCACTCACGAAGAGAGCAGCAATATCGAGGCCTGGGTACGATCCAACGTGGCGGAGCTGTGCGCCCGCTACCCGGTTTACGGCGACCCTCAGGGCATGACGCTGCCCCGCCCCGCTTTCGCCTAACAGACAGGAAGAGACGCTATGCAACATTATTCAGGTTTGAGTCTGCTGCGCCATGGCCTCAACCACCATGAAGACTGGCCGCGGATGTGGCGCAGCCCCGTGCCGAAGAAATCTTATGACGTAATTATCATCGGCGGCGGCGGCCACGGGTTGGGCACCGCTTACTACCTGGCGAAAGAGTTCGGCATCACCAATGTGGCGGTGGTGGAAAAAGGCTGGCTGGGGGGCGGCAATACCGCCCGTAACACCACCATCGTGCGCTCCAACTATCTGTGGGACGAGGCCGCAGCGCTGTTTGAACACTCAATGAAACTGTGGGAAGGCCTGTCGCAGGATCTCAACTACAACGTGATGTTCTCCCAACGCGGCGTGCTCAATCTGGGGCATACCCTCCAGGATATGCGCGACATCCGCCGCCGGGTAAACGCCAACCGCCTGAACGGCATCGACGGCGAGGTGCTGGACGCCCGCCAGGTGCAGGATTTGGTGCCGATGCTCGACTGTTCGAAAAACGCCCGCTATCCGGTGCTGGGCGCCTCTTGGCAGCCTCGCGGCGGCGTGGCGCGCCATGATGCGGTCGCCTGGGGCTTTGCGCGCGCGGCGGACGCCCTGGGGGTGGATATCCTGCAGCAGACCGAGGTCACCGGCTTTATGATGCGTGACGGCCAGGTCTACGGCGTGCACACCACCCGCGGCGATATCGAAGCCCGCACCGTCGGCTGCGTGGCGGCGGGCAACTCCGGGGTGCTGGCCGGCATGGCCGGGCTGAAGCTGCCGCTGGAATCCCACCCGCTGCAGGCGCTGGTGTCCGAACCGCTGAAACCGGTGCTGGATACCGTGGTGATGTCAAACCACGTGCACGGCTACATCAGCCAGTCGGATAAAGGCGATCTGGTGATCGGCGCCGGTATCGACGGCTACAACGGCTACGGCCAGCGCGGCAGTTACTCCACCATCGAGCATACGCTGCAGGCGATCGTCGAGATGTTCCCGGCGTTCTCGCGGGTGCGCATGAACCGGCAATGGGGCGGCATCGTCGATACCACGCCGGACGCCAGCCCGATTCTGTCGGCCACCAAAGTCAAAGGGCTGTGGTTTAACTGCGGCTGGGGAACCGGCGGCTTTAAAGCCACGCCGGGTTCGGCCCACGTCTTCGCCGCCAGCCTGGCGGCAGGCAAGCCGCACCCGCTGGCGGCCCCGTTCTCGATCGATCGATTCAATACCGGCGCATTGGTGGACGAACACGGCGCCGCCGGCGTTGCCCACTGAGAGGAGGAAGCAAGATGCTGCATATCTGGTGCCCCTGGTGTGGCGAACACCGGGAAGAAGAAGAGTTCCACCCCAAAGGCCAGGCGCATATCGTGCGCCCGGCGGATCCCGACGCCTGTAGCGACGAAGAGTGGGGAGAGTATCTGTTTTTCCGCGATAACCCACGCGGCATTCACCGGGAACTTTGGGTGCATGCTGCGGGCTGCCGCAAATTCTTTAACATGGTGCGCAATACGGTGAGCTACGAAATTCTGGAAACCTACCGGATTGGCGAACAGCCGAAAACCGGCGCCGGGGCCGATGTGGTGCCCCTGCCGCGCCGCGACGACAGCAAAACTGAAACCGTGACCCCTGATGAGCGGATCCAGGCCGGAGGTGGCGTATGAAACAGGTGAATCGTCTGGCTGACGGCGGCCGTATTGACCGCAGCCGACCGCTGAGTTTTCGTTTTAACGGCCAGACCCTGCAGGGGTTTGCCGGCGATACCCTGGCCTCGGCGCTGCTGGCCAACGGCGTAGATATCGTCAACCGCAGCTTTAAGTACGGGCGCCCGCGCGGCATTGTCGCCGCCGGCGCCGAAGAACCCAATGCCGTGGTGCAATTGGGCAGCACCGAAGCCAGCCAGGTGCCGAACGTGCGCGCCACCCAGCAGGCGCTGTATGACGGACTGACGGCGGGCAGCACCAACGGCTGGCCCAGCACCGAACGCGACCTGATGGGCGCCGTGGGTAAAATGCTCGGGCGTTTTATGCCGCCCGGCTTTTACTATAAGACCTTTATGAAGCCGGCCTCGATGTGGATGACCTGGGAGAAGTATATCCGCAAGGGCGCCGGACTGGGACGCAGCCCCGTGGCGCGCGATCCGGATCGCTACGATCATCTTAACCAGCACTGCGATGTGCTGATCATCGGCGCCGGCCCGGCCGGTCTGGCTGCGGCGCTGGCCGCCGGCCGCAGCGGCGTACGGGTAATGCTGGCGGATGAGCAGGAAGAGATGGGCGGTTCGCTGCTCGACAGCCGTGAGCCGTTAAACGGCCGCGACGCCGCACACTGGGTGGCGGAAACCCTGAACGCGCTGGCGGCGCTGGATAATGTACAGCTGCTGCCGCGCACCACCGCCACCGGCCGTCATGACCACAACTTCGTCACCCTGCTGGAGCGACGCACCGACCATCTGGACGAAACCGCGCCGGACCATCAGGCGCGTCTGCGCCTGCACCGGGTGCGGGCCAAACGCATTGTGCTGGCCAGCGGCGCCCACGAGCGGCCGCTGGTCTACGCGGGCAACGATATTCCGGGCAACTTCATCGCCGGCGCCCTCTCCACCTATATTCACCGCTACGGCGTGGCGCCGGGCCAGCGTCTGGTGCTGTCGACCAGCAACGACCACGCCTACTGCGCCGCGCTGGACTGGCTGGACAGCGGCCGGGAAGTGGCGGCGATTGTCGATGCCAGAGATAACCCGCAGGGCGAACTGGTGGCCCAGGCGCGCGCCAGAGGCATTCGTATCATCAGCGGCAGCGCCGTGATTGAGGCCCAGGGCGGCTCCAGAGTTAACCGCGTGCGGGTCGCCCGCATCGACCACGCCGGCTTCCGGGTGGTGGATCGGGTGGACACCCTGGAGTGCGATACCGTAGCAAGTTCTGGCGGCTACAGCCCGGTGATTCACCTGGCCGTGCACACCGGCGCGCGGCCGGTCTGGCGCGATGAGGTGCCGGGATTTGTCGCGCCGCAGGTGGACGGTATGATCGCCGCCGGCGCAGTGACCGGCGCGTTCGCTACCGGAAAAGTCCTGCAAGACGGCGCGGCGGCGGGTGCTCAGGCTGCCGCAGAAACCGGCGGCGAACCCGTGGAAATTGCGCTGCCTGAAGTGGCAAACCGCAACGACGGCGCAGCGCTGGCGCTCTATCAGGTGCCGCACGATCGGCCTACCTCGCGGGCGCCGAAGCAGTTTGTCGACCTGCAAAATGACGTCACCGCCGCCGCCATTGAGCTGGCAATACGCGAAGGCTTTGAGTCCATCGAACATATCAAGCGCTACACCGTGATGGGTTTCGGCACCGATCAGGGCAAACTGGGCAATATCAACGGCATGGCCATCGCCGCCCGCTGTCTGGGGCGCACCATCCCGGAAGTCGGCACCACCGTGTTCCGTCCCAACTATACGCCCGTCGCCTTTGGCGCCGTAGCGGGACGCCACTGCGCCGAACTGTTCGAGCCGGAGCGCCATACCGCGCTGCATCAGTGGCATCTTGATCGAGGGGCGGAATTTGAAGAGGTCGGCCAGTGGAAGCGCCCGTGGTATTTCCCGCAGCGCGTCAACGGACGCAGCGAAACGCTGGAAGAAGCCGTGGCCAGGGAGTGCCGCGCCGTACGCAGCGGCGTGGGGATCCTCGATGCCTCTACCCTCGGCAAGATCGATATTCAGGGGCCGGACGCCCGCACCTTCCTGGAGCGTATCTACACCAACAAGTGGGCGAAGCTGGGCTTTGGCCGGGTGCGCTACGGCCTGATGTGCAAGGACGACGGCATGGTGATGGATGACGGCACCACCAGTTGCCTGGGGGCTAACCACTTCCTGATGACCACCAGCACCGGCGGCGCGGCGGCAGTGCTGGAGTGGCTGGAGCTGTGGCACCAGACCGAATGGCCGGAGCTGCAGGTGTTTTTCACCTCGGTGACCGACCACTGGGCCACTCTCTCCCTGTCCGGGCCGGAATCCCGCCGCCTGCTGGAAGAAGTGTGCGATATCGATCTGTCGCGCGAAGCCTTTAAGTTTATGGACTGGCGCGCCGGCACGGTGGCCGGCGTTCCGGCGCGGGTGTTCCGCATCTCGTTTACCGGCGAACTCGCCTATGAAGTTAACGTGCAGGCCAACTACGCGCGCCACGTCTGGGAAGCGCTGTTCGAGCACGGAGAAAAGTATGGCCTGACGCCTTACGGCACCGAAACGATGCACGTTCTGCGCGCCGAGAAAGGCTTTATTATCGCCGGCCAGGACACCGACGGCTCCATGACGCCGGAAGATCTCGGCATGCAGTGGTGCGTAGGCTATGACAAAAGCTTTTCCTGGGTGGGCAAGCGGGCGCTGACGCGCGTCGATACCCGGCGCACCGACCGTAAGCAGTTGGTCGGCCTGCGGCCTAAAGATCCGAAAGTGGTGCTGGAAGAAGGCGCACAGATTGTACTGGATCCCAACCATCCGATCCCGATGCCGATGGTGGGCCACGTCACCTCCAGCTACTACAGCCCGACCCTGGACAGCGGTTTCGCGCTGGCGGTGGTGAAAGACGGCCACCAGAAAATGGGCCATACCGTCTGGCTGCCGATGGTCGACGGCCAGGTCCATGAGGCCGAAATTGTCAGCCCGATCTTCGTCGATCCCAAAGGAGAGCGCCAAAATGTCTGATGCCGTAAAGATAAGCACCTTTAACAGCCACCCCGAGGCGCAGGTGACGCGCGAATCGCCGCTGGCGCTGTCTTACCGCAACACGGGCCGCCCGGAGGCCGATGAGCGCAGCGGCGTGACGCTGCGGGAACGGCCGTTCTGCGGGCATCTGATTCTGCGCGGCGGCGCCATCGTCCTCGATCAGGCGCTGCGCGACGTGCTGGGGATCGGGCTTCCGGGCCAGCCGCTGGGGCTGGTCAGTGAAAACGGCGGCGAGATCAGCACCCAGTGGCTGTCGCCGGACGAATGGCTGCTGATCGTGCCGGAAGGCAGCGAGTTTGAGGTGGAAAACCGGCTGCGGGCGGCGCTGGGCGATGCCCACTACGCCATCACCAACGTCAGCGGCGGCCAGACGCTGTTGGAACTGCGGGGGGAAAAAGTTCGCGAGCTGCTGATGAAGTCGGTGGTCTACGACGTGCACCCGGACAATTTCCCTGCGGGCAAGGCGGTGACCACCGTCTTCGCCAAAACCACCGCGGTACTGCGCCGGCCCGACGATGTTCGCTGGGAACTGGTGGTCAGACGCAGCTTCGCAGATTACCTCTGGCGCTGGCTGCTGGACGCCGGAGAAGAGTACGGCATCGGCGCGATCCCCTGACGGAGAACAGAAATGAGTCGTAATAATGACTGCTGGATTATGACCGCCCAGTGTCCGGGGCGGCTCGGCACGGTGGATGCCGTGACCGGTTTCCTACGGGAAAACGGCTGCTACATTACCGAGCAGAACTCGTTTGACGATCGCGAATCCGGGCGTTTCTTTATCCGCACCGAGTTTCGGCCGCCGTCCGGTTTTGACAGCCAGGCCTTCGAGGCGCGCTTCGAAGAGCGGGCGGCGGGGTTCGAGATGACCTTCGGGCTGACCGCTCCCGGGCATCGGGTGCCGGTGGTGATTATGGTCTCGCGTACCGATCACTGCCTGAACGACCTGCTGTACCGCTACCGTACCAGCCAGCTGCCGGTGGAGGTGTGCGCCGTGATCTCCAACCACCGCGATCTGGAACCGCTGGTGACATGGCACGGCCTGCCCTACCACTACCTGCCGGTCACCGCCGACACCCGACCGCAGCAGGAAGCGCAGGTGTGGAAAATCATTGAGGAGACCGGCGCCGAGCTGGTGATTCTGGCGCGCTATATGCAGGTGCTGTCGGACACGATGTGCCGCCGGCTGGCGGGCAAGGCGATCAATATCCACCATTCGCTGCTGCCGGGCTTTAAGGGCGCCAAGCCCTACCATCAGGCCTGGGCCAAAGGGGTCAAACTGGTGGGCGCCACGGCGCATTACATCAATGAGGAACTGGACGAAGGGCCGATCATCGCCCAGAGCGTAGAGCCGGTAACCCATACCGACTACCCGGAAGATCTGATTGAAAAAGGACGCGATATCGAACGCGTGACCCTGGCGCGCGCCGTCAGTTGGCACGTAGAGCGGCGGGTATTTCTCTATGAGAACCGCACGGTGGTGTTCCCGCGCTGAACATGAAACAAGAGGCCCCACAGGGCCTCTTCTCTTTTCTGCCCACGGCACAACGAAAAAACCCCAGGCTGATTAAAGCCTGGGGTTTCGAATTTGGCGGAAGGACAGAGATTCGAACTCTGGGAGCTGTTACACTCGACGGTTTTCAAGACCGCTGCCTTAAACCACTCAGCCATCCTTCCAATGGGCGCAGATATTAACGGTACCGTTATGAAATGTCTAGCGTTGCCATACAAAAAAATAGGCATTTCGGCGCGTTTGCTCAAACTTCAGACCAAGAGTGGTTAAAAAGTGCAAACCACGCCGAAAACAGCGCAATATCTCATCAGCCTGACCTGTTTTTTTCTACCGCACGGCGGTGGATTTTCCGCTGGCCCCAACAACAAAAAGGCCGGACAGTCGTCCGGCCTTTGGCATCTGGCGCCGATTACTTCGGCTGCGAGTCATAGTCTGAACAGCTTTGATAGCCTTTGTTCATTACATGACCGGTATCGTTGTAGCTGACAAAATAGGTTTGCGCCTTGCCATCACGCGGCGCGACGGCATAAGTATCACAGGTGCCCTGCGCATGAACCAGCGTCGCAGAGGTTGACGGCGGCCCGGCAATCGCACGCACCTGCTCCTTGGTCATCCCGACTTTCACATCACTGACCACCGGCTCTTTCACATAGCTCGCCGCCCGGTCATAAGCGGTACAGCCGGCAAGAATGGAAAGTGCTGCTGTAGTACAAACGGCTAAAACCAACTTCTTCGTCATAGCTTGTCCTCTTAGAGTGCGTTTATTGTATTCTAAGTCTAGATGGCGAAAGGCTTTTCCACAAATTCCGCTTTAACTCTTGGTGCTATTTCAATCCGGCGATTCATCAGCAGCGTTAATCGGCTTGCCGCCAGCGCAGCCAACCGTAACGCAGCGCATCAGCCAGCAAGAACAACACGATGCTGGCCCCAAGAACCGGCAGGCTGTAACCCAGCAGCAGCGTCGCCAGTAAAATCAACGCCAGCGGCCCTTTTGGCGTGCGACGCAGCAGCATCAGCGGCGAACGCGGCGCGCGTTCCGCCGCCCGCGTCGGCCGGTTGCGCCACCACATCAGATACCCCATGATCACCATCGCCACCAGCCCGGCGGCAAAGACCACCAGCACCAGCTCATTCACCAGACCGAACAGAATGCCCATGTGCAGATCGATGCCCCAGCGCGTCAACTTGGCCGCCAGCGGGAAGCTGGCGAAATGCACGCTGTCGACAACCGTCATGGTATGCGGGTCTACCGCCACCGCATCGACCTGCGTCGGCCAGCTGCGGTCGATTTCGCTGACCGACCAGGCCTGGCCCGCCCCCTGCGGCTGACGAATCTCTACTTTATTGGCGTCAATGCCCGCGATGCGCGCCCGCTGCAATACCCGGTCATACATAGCGGCATCCGCCACAGGCGCCATCTCGCCTGACGCCATGGCGTGACCGCGGTGCTCCGCATGTTCATCCATCGCCTCATGGGATGCGCCGTGCAAGGCGGTAGACAGCGACGGTGTCGCCCAGCCAAACTGATGACGTAATACACTGATATTATCGCCGGCCCAGTTCGACCAGGTCAGGCCGGTAATCGAGAAAAACAGCAGCCCCAGCGACAACAGCACGCCCAGTTGGCGGTGCAGAGCGCGCACGCCGCGCTGACGCCGCGCCGCGCGTTTGCGCGCTCCCCACAGGATCAGGCCGCCCAGCGCCGCCACCCACAGCCAGGATGCCGCCAGCTCGCTGTAGTTGCGACCAAGCTCCCCCAGCAACAGGCTGCGGTGCAACTGGTCCAGCCAGGTGCGCAACGGCAGCACGCCGCTGGTGCCGTACACCGCCAGCGCGCCGTGGGTCTGCAGCGTGACGGGATCGACAAACACCGCCAGACGTTCGCCAGACGTCAAGCCGCCGACGTTAAACAGCACCCGCGTGTTCTCGCCGGCTGCCGGCGACGGACGTACGGCGGAGAGCTGCGCCTCCGTCGGCGCCACCGCCTGTGCGGCCGCAATCTGCCGCTGTAGCGTCTGCGGCTGTCCGCTGCTGTGGTGATACAACTGTTCGGCGTACCAATAAGATTCCAGCTGCGGCGTCAGGGCATAAAAAATTCCGCTTAATGCGGCAATAAGTAAAAAGGGACCGACAAATACGCCAATATAGAAATGCAGACGCATCATCAACGGAATAAACCAGCTGCGAGTCGTTACCCGCTGCCGCATATTTCGGGCAGCCGAAGGTAACGCGTTTACGCGTTCAGTCATTATTATTTTCCACAGGTGAATTTAATACCTGCGGAATTTATCCGATCTATATTTAATTAACAAATGATTTTCTTGCGGTGTTGGTAATTTGTGAATGATGTTACACTGGCGCCGGCACAGCATGCCGCCTTTTCCATTCCTCAAGGGCCGATTACTGGTGAAACTGTCAAAGCACTCAATACGCACGCTGGCCTGGCTGGGCCTGTTTGCCATGCTGATGGTATTTGCCGGGCCGTTAATCTCCGCGCAGCTGGTAAAAAACTCACAATATAACAGTGAGATGGGCATGAACATGCCGATGGGCGAGCATATGATGATGATGCATCATCAGACGGGCGACGCCCCCGCCGCACGGCAGCACGCCTCCGGTATGACGGATGACGGCAGCGGCGACCTTTGCGGTTACTGCAGCCTGTTCCATCATAATCCACCGTTGCACTTTACGCTGCCGCCCTTCCTGCACGCGCCGTTTTCCGCCGGTAAGGCTATTGCCGTTATTATTCCAGAACCGGTTATCAGTGAATTATTCCTGCCTTACCAAACGCGCGCGCCGCCAAAAAATATTAACGCCAATAATATTATTTCCACATTTATACTTTAATTTATTAAGGTAGGGGGTAGCGTATTTATTAATTAGACTTCCCCTACCCCATTCAGTGATTTTTATTAATCGTTTTCACCATCGTATTTAATAATTTTCCCACAGTCCGGGCGTCACTAATTCCAACAGATGGCCATCCGGGTCACGGAAATAAATACTTTCCCCGCCGCGCGGCCAGCTCATGCGCCCTTCGATTTCCACCCCGTGCTGGTTTAAGCGTTGCTCCCACTGCGGCAGCTGCGCCTTACTGACCGCGAACCCCAGATGATAGGGGCCGCTGCCGTCGTGAGGCGGTATGTAGCCCGCCTCTTCACGGAAGCCTTCCTGTGCGTCACCTTTGACAAACAGCAGCAGCACGTTCTGACCGCCAACGTTGTAAGCACGAAAGCGTGCTTTCGCCACCATCGCCGGCAGCTGTAATACGGTTTCATAAAAATGGCTGGCGCGCGGCATATCGCTGACATACAGCGCCGTTTCGATAATGCGTTCAATCGTGAGCGGCATAGGGCCTCCTGAGCAATGACTACTCAGCAAGCCTAGCCAGCGTGGATAAGACAGGCTAGCAATCCGTGCCCAACCGGCAGGCAAAAAAAACGCGGCCCGGAGGCCGCGTTATGCAAAACAACTTGAGGCTTAGAACTGGTAAACCAGACCCAGCGCCACCACGTCGTCGGTGTTGATACCAGCGGCTTTGGTGAAGTCGTTATCGTCCATCAGGTTGATTTTGTAATCAACATAGGTGGACATGTTTTTGTTGAAGTAGTAGGTCGCACCCACGTCAACATACTTCATCAGGTCCTGATCGCCGTAGCCACGCTCGATGTCCTTGCCTTTAGACTGCAGGTAAGCCACGGAAGGACGCAGGCCGAAGTCGAACTGGTACTGAGCAACCAGTTCAATGTTCTGCGCTTTGTTGGCGTAGCCGTAAGCGGTGCCTTTGCTACCGCCGAAACGGGTTGCGTTGTAAGACTGGGTGTACATCGCCGCCAGGTAGACGTTGTTGGCGTCATACTTCAGGCCGCCGCTGTACGCTTCAGCCTTGTCGCCGCTGCCCAGAATACCTGGGTTTTTGTAACCATTCTGCTCATTGGTACGGTCAGAAGAGAAGTAAGCCGCCGCCGCGCTGATGCCGTAGCCCAGATCGTAGGTGGCAGACATGCCATAGCCATCGCCGTTCTGCGCCAGCACGTCGCGACCGTTGTTGGACTCTTCAGCGCTGTCGTTTTTACCCTGGTACTGCAGGGCGAAGTTCAGGCCGTCAACCAGACCGAAGAAGTCATTGTTACGGTAGGTCAGCACGCCGCTAGAACGTTGGAACAGGAAGTTGTCCGCGCCGTAGGTGTCGCCGCCGAATTCCGGCAGCACGTCGGTCCAGGCGCCGATGTCGTACAGCACGCCGTAGTTACGGCCGTAGTCCAGTGAGCCGTAGTCGCCGAAACGCAGACCGGCGAAGCCGACACGGGTGTAGGAATCGTTTTCGTTTTCAGTCTTGTTCAGCTGAACCTGATATTCCCACTCACCGTAACCGGTCAGCTGGTCGCTGATCTGAGTTTCGCCACGCAGGCCGAAACGCAGGTAAGACTGGTCGCCATCAGTGCCATTGTCGTCAGAGAAATAGTGAAGACCATCGATTTTACCGAACAAATCCAGTTTATTACCGTCTTTGTTGTAGATTTCCGCTGCGCCTGCGGTGCCGGCAACCAGCATCGCAGGGACAATCAGGGAGAGTACTCGAAGTTTCATCGTTATTATCCTCGTTAATTATGTCGAGCTACGGCCACTGCCCTTTTGAGCATTATTAGCACGACTGTGCATTACCATTCTGGTAACACGGGTTATATTAATCCAGAAAGAAAATGATACCAAGTGTCCAAGAGTGTTTCTATCGAGCAAGTAAAGGTTGCAAAATGTAAATACCGGCGAACTTTCACAAAAACTTACCGACAAACAAAATAGCGCATCTAAAGACAAAAAATGAATTTAATTTAATAAATTCACTAAGTTATACAAAACCTTAAACTAATGTAGAATTCCATACAAAAATAGCGATCAATAAGCACATACTGTCAAAATATTCCCCTCAAACAGCCACTATAATTCACTCGCTATCATCATTATTTTCATTATTACCTTCATTATCGTAATGATAACCCCTGTACTTTACAGCCGGCCCCCGGGCCGGTTTTTTATTGTCTTTTTACCGCCGACCATACGCCTGCTGGCAAACTATCCGACCAGAAATAATCACTTACAGAAATAATCCCTGATTTAAACTTCCGCACTTATCGCTAAACGTTTTATTTATTTTGGTCTACACATTGATAGCTGGAAAATAAATAAACACTTTCGGCGTAATTATTGACCAGCAAGATAATAAGTATCACCGCCGGCCAGCGTTCGTCGCCCGTCATAAAATCTGTTATTCTTGCCGGGTGATTATTGCTTACGGCAACCCCATATGCACTCTCAACTCGAAACCCGATGGCAGCGGCTACAGACCTCGCCATTCCGCGCCAAATTCCGCCTGAACGATAAAGATCGGCTCTACCTGGAAAAGAAAGGCCTCGCCGTGATCCTCAGCCACGCACGCGATTTCATCGACCAGCGTCTGGCCGACGCCCAGCCCAAAAACGACGGTAAACAGACGCCGATGCGCGGCCACCCGGCGTTTGTCGCCCAACACGCCACCGCTACCTGCTGTCGCGGCTGCCTGGCGAAATGGCATGCCATTCCCGCCGGCCAGGCGCTGAACGAACAACAGCGGCGCTACATCGTGCAGTTAATTGCCCTGTGGCTGGTGCGCAAAGCCGGCGCGCAGGCCGACGAGTGCGCAAATGTTTTCGACCCCGATCGCGCTTTGTGATAAAAACACACCACAACTTAAGCCACCATTTCCTAACAGATCCTTGATGCCCACATGACATCCACTTTGTGCACCGAACAACAACAGCCCGGCGTTCCCGAACAGATAGCCACCCGCATCGCCTTTTTTGTCTCCGGCCTCGGCATGGCGGCCTGGGCGCCGCTGGTGCCTTTCGCCAAACTTCGTCTGAACCTGGACGATGGTTCGCTGGGACTGTTGCTGCTGTGCATCGGCGCCGGGTCGCTGCTGGCCATGCCGCTGACCGGGTTGCTGACCGGCAAGCTCGGCTGCCGGCGCGTTATCCTGCTGGCCGGGCTGGCATTGTGCGTCGATCTGCCGCTGCTGGTGCTGATGGATTCGACGCCGGGCATGGGACTGGCGCTGCTGCTGTTCGGCGCCGCCATCGGCATGATTGACGTCGCAATGAACATCCAGGCGGTGATTGTCGAACGCGCCAGCGGCCGGGCGATGATGTCCGGTTTTCACGGCTTCTTCAGCATCGGCGGGATCGCCGGCGCCGGCGGCGTCAGCCTGTTAATGTGGCTGGGGCTTAGCCCGCTCTCTGCCGTGCTGACCACGGTGCTGGCCATCGCGCTGCTGCTCGCTCTGGCTCAGAAGAACCTGCTGCGCGACAGCGACGCGCAAGACGACGGCCCGCTGTTTGTGCTGCCGCGCGGCTGGGTGATGTTTCTCGGCACGCTGTGCTTTATTATGTTTCTGGCGGAAGGCTCCATGCTGGACTGGAGCGCCCTGTTTCTGACGACGCTGCGCGGGGTCGAGCACAGCCAGGCTGGACTGGGCTATGCGCTGTTTTCCATCGCCATGACCATCGGCAGGCTGAACGGCGACCGGGTGGTCAACGCCCTGGGACGCTATAAGATATTGCTGCTCGGCAGCCTGTGCGCCGCATTGGGGCTGACGCTGGCGGTGGCCTGCGACAACGCCGTTATTGCCCTGCTGGGCTTTATGCTGGTGGGGCTGGGCGCTTCCAACGTGGTGCCGATTTTATTCAGCGCAGCGGGTAACCAGCGTGATATGCCGGCCAATCTGGCGATCGCGTCGGTAACGACCCTCGGCTATGCCGGTATTCTGGCCGGGCCGGCGCTGATCGGATTTATCGCTCAGGTCTCCAGCCTGACCGTGGCCTTCGGCTGCGTCACCGCGCTGCTGCTGGCGGTAGCCGCCAGCGCCAAAGCCGTTACCCGTTAACTCAGGACGCTGCGTCAACTATGCAAAATCAACAACTGACCATCAGTTCCGGCAATATCATCCGCTGTTTTCTGGTGTTTATTGTGCTGCTGTTTGTCAGCCTCGGCCTGTATGGCTACAACTATACCAACGCCTATCTGAGCGATAAAAAATCGGCGCTGAACACCATCGTCAAAAGCCTGCAAAAGCGCGTGGATACCTACCGCTACGTCACCGAACAGGTTTATGAACGCTTCGGCAATACGCCGATGCTGCAAGCCGCGCCGTCGGTGATGGAAACGCGTCTGCGCCCGGACGTCTACTACGTCGATAAGCCGTATAAAAAAACCGACGCGGTGATTTTCGGCAATCACGACGCCAACACGCTGGCGATGATGGCCCATATCTCCGACTATCTGGATAACCGCTGGGGCGCAAACACCGAAAACTACGCGATGTACTACCTGAACGGGCAGGATAACAGCCTGAGCCTGGTGACCACCCAATCGCTGAAAGATCTGACGTCACGCTTCCGGGATAGCTATCTGACCAACTCGGCCGAGGATCGCCGCACCGAAATGCTGCAGCAGGCCAATATGCTGGACGAACGCGAGAGTTTCTCCACCCTGCGCAAACAGCGTTTCCAGAACGCCTATTCGTTCTCTATCCGCACCACCTTTAACCAGCCGGGCCATCTGGCGACGGTGATCGCCTTCGATCTGCCGATCAACGACATTATTCCGTTCAATATGGCTCGCGCCAACTTCGAGCTACAGCCGGTCGACGACGGTGTCGATCCGGCGGGCAGCGAAGACGACACTACGACCAGCATGCCCAACACCCCGCAGGTGACGCTGTCAGGCAGTTGGGTCGAGTTCAGCGCCAGCCTGCCCAACGCGCCGCTGAACATGGTGTACCGCGTATCGGTGCTCAGCCTGGCCATCGACCTGCTGCGCAACAACATGTGGCTGCTGGTGACCAATCTGGTGCTGTTCATGCTGTCGCTGATCGCCATCTATTTTATCCGTCACCAGTATGTCCAACCGAGCGAAACGCTGGCCGACGAGCTGGACGCCGAGCGGGCGCTGAATCAGGAGATTATCGCCAGCCTGCCTTCGGGACTGCTGGTGTATGACTTCGCCAGCAATACGGTGATCGCCAGCAACAAGATTGCCGAGCACCTGCTGCCGCATCTCAGCCTGCAGAAAATCGCCCATATGGCGCAGCAACATCACGGCGTAATCCAGGCCACGGTCAACAACGAAGTGTATGAGATACGCATCTTCCGCAGCCAGCTGACGCCGGAAACCTATCTGTTCCTGCTGAACGATCAGGACAAAGAGGTGATGGTCAACAAACGCCTGCAGCAGGCACGCCGCGAATACGATAAAAACGTGCAGGCGCGCAAGCTGATGCTGCATAACCTCGGCATTGAGCTGAACCAGCCGATGCAGCAGATTCACGACATGGCCGACCGGCTGCGCACCCAAGCGGACCCGCAGCAGCAACAGCAGCTGGTGAACCAACTGTTTGATGAGTCGGCGTCGGTACTGGCGCTGATCGACAATATCACCCTGCTTACCCGCCTGGAAACGCAGGACTGGCAGCCGGCCAGCCAGCCGTTCAGCCCGGCCGCGCTGGTGGATGAACTGCTTAGAGAGGTGCTGCCGGCGCTCAACCGTAAAGGTCTGGCGCTGTTCAACCACTATCAGCTCGACGTCAACCAAACGTATATCGGCGATGCCAACGCCCTGCGCAAGGCGCTGTCGCTGCTGATCCGCTACGCCATTATCACCACCGCCTACGGCAAGATTTCCGTCGTCGTTAACCACGAGCCGGAACGTCCGGAGCAGCTGGTGTTCCATATCAACGACACCGGCGCAGGCATCTCCAACGAAGAGATCAGCAACCTGAACTATCCGTTCCTCAGCCAGACGCTGGTCGACCGCTTCGACCACGGTTCCGGCCTGACGTTTTTCCTCTGCAACCAGCTGTGTAAAAAACTTAACGGCCAGTTGGATATCCGCAGCAAGGTGGATATCGGCACGCGTTACACCATTCGCGTACCGATGGCGCTGGAGCGCCAGGACGAGGAAGAGCAGGAGAAACTGCTGGACGGCGTCACCGCCCTGCTGGAAGTGACCTCCGACGAGATCCGCGGCATCGTCACCCGTCTGCTGCATGCCTACGGCGCTGACTGCATCATCGCCGACGACCGGAAAATCAAGCGCGACTACGACGTGCTGCTGACCGATAATCCGCAGCGGGCCGATGACTATACCCTGTTGCTCAGCAGCGACGAGAACGGCTGGCAGCAGCTGAACAAACGCTATATTCGCGTCAACTACAACCTCGGCAGCGCGATGATCGATGCCATTCTGCTGCTGATTGAACAGCAGATGGCGGCGCTGGATCAGCCGGAAAACCCGCCTGAAATCGGCGCAGATGATATCCAACTGTATGAAAAACAGCTGAAATCAAGTGATTACTATGGCTTGTTTATCGACACAGTACCCGATGACATCAAAAAACTGTATACTGAGGCGGGCAGCGGTGATTTCGAGGCGCTGTCTCAAACTGCTCACCGCCTGAAGGGGGTGTTTGCCATGTTAAACTTGCTTCCCGGCAAGCAACTGTGTGAATCGCTAGAACAGCACATCGCTGACGGTGATGCGCTTAAGATCGAGAACAACATCAGTCAGATTGATTTTTTCGTCAGTAGACTGCTGCAGCAAGGTAACCAACTACATGAATAACCTGAACGTAATTATTGCTGATGACCATCCTATCGTACTGTTTGGCATCCGGAAGTCACTCGAGCAAATTGAATGGGTGAATGTCGTTGGGGAATTTGAAGACTCAACAGCGCTGATCAACAGTCTGTCCAAACTGGACGCCAATGTACTGATCACCGACCTGTCCATGCCCGGCGACAAATACGGCGATGGCATTACGCTGATTAAATACATCAAACGCCATTATCCGCAACTGTCGATCATCGTCCTGACCATGAACAACAACCCGGCCATTCTCAGCGCGGTGCTGGATTTGGACATCGAAGGCATCGTACTGAAACAGGGCGCGCCGACCGATCTGCCGAAAGCACTGGCGGCGCTGCAGAAAGGCAAGAAGTTTACGCCGGAAAGCGTGTCGAAACTGCTGGAGAAAATCAGCGCCAGCGGCTACGGCGACAAACGTCTGTCGCCGAAAGAGAGCGAAGTGTTGCGCCTGTTCGCCGAAGGCTTCCTGGTGACCGAAATCGCCAAGAAACTGAACCGCAGCATCAAAACCATCAGCAGCCAGAAAAAATCGGCAATGATGAAGCTGGGCGTCGACAACGACATCGCCCTGCTCAACTACCTCTCTTCCGTCAGTATGACACAGTTGGATAAAGACTAATCCATCCTGAAACGGGGCCTGAAGGCCCCGTTTTTTTATCCCCGCAAACCTGCCCTACTCCGCATCTTCGCGCGCCGTATCCTGATTCTGCTTGCGCACGATGGCGGAATAGACCGCCAGCGTCTCTGCCAGCGTATCCAGCGTTACCGGTTTGGACAGGCAGTTATCCATGCCGGCCTCAATACAGCGCTGTTTTTCTTCCGCCAGCGCGTTAGCCGTTACGCCAATCACCGGCGAGGTGAAATTCAGCTCACGCAGCCGCTGAGTCAGGCGATAGCCGTCCATATTCGGCATGTTCACGTCGGTCAGCACGATATCCACGCTCTCATGGTTCAATACCCCCAGCGCGTCGACGCCGTCATTGGCGGTCACTACCCGATATCCCAGCGATGTCAGCTGGTCGGAGAGCAGGCGGCGATTGATCGGATGGTCATCAACCACCAGCAGGCGGATATCTCCGTTGTCGATGCCGCAATTTTTACTTGGCGACGGCAGCGGCATCAGCGCCTTGGCATGACCGTCCTCAAGACCAAACAGCCGGTTGAGCAGGCCAATGGTCTCACGCGGCGTGGAAGTACTGTGCCGCCAGTAGCCCGGATGCAGCTCCTGCGACGGGCCGATATGTTCGGTCGAGAAATAGATATGCGCCAGCAGCGGCGTATTCACCTGCAGATCGTAATCGCTGAGCAGTACGTCGCCGGCGGCAGTGGCCTGACCTTCGTAGCGCAATACCGCCGCGCCGCGCGCATCCAGCAACGCCATCAGATACTGCTCCAGCCGCTGGTTGCGTACGTCCAGCCATAGCGTTTTGCCCTGCCAGGCGTCGCTCGGCTGCGGCGCCGGGTATTGCGCGTTAAACAGCGGCAGACGAACAGAGAACATGCTGCCCAGCCCCGGTTCGGACTCCACGGCGATATCGCCGTCCATCATGTTGATCAGTTTCTCACAGATCGCCAACCCCAGGCCGGTGCCCTGGAAATGGCGCTGCACGCCGGTGCCCACCTGGAAGAACGGATCAAACAGCCGGCTCACCTCTTTCTCCGGGATCCCCACACCGGTATCGCGCGCGCTGAAGATCAGGTAATTATCCTGCGCGCAGACCTGCAAAATAATACAGCCGGTATCGGTAAACTTGATGGCGTTATTCAACAGGTTCGACAGCACCTGCTGCAGACGCACCGGATCGCCCGAAATGCGCTCCGGCACGCTCTGTTCAATAAAGCAGTACAGCCCCAGGCGCTTTTTCACCACCAGCGGCAGATAGTTGCCGGCAATGTGGGTAATCACCTCCAGGCAAGAAAACTCGCGCGGCTCAATCTTCAGCTGTTCGGACTCGATTTTCGAGAAATCCAGAATATCACTGATGATTTTCAGCAGCAGGCTGGATGAGTTATTCATCGCGTTGACCAGCCGGTCGACCCCCTCCGGCAGCGCCTTGGTCTGCAGCAGGTCAAGGTTGCCGATAATGCCGTACAGCGGGGTGCGCAGCTCATGACTGACCGTCGCCAAAAACATGGATTTCGACTGGCTGGCCTGTTCCGCCGCCGCCGCCATCTCCTGCAGCGACTCTTCCATCTTCACGCGCGCGCTGACGTCCACCAGCACGCAAATCGCCACATCTTCGTTGCGATAGCGGGAATGGACGAAGCTGATCTGCAGATTGTTGTTGTCGCTGGTCATCACATCGACAAAATTCACCTGCTGCTCGCAGATAATGCGCGTGATGCGGTCACGATCCTCATGCGTCAACATATTGATATAGTTGTGCGCCAGCTCGTTACTGAGGATATTGGTGCCGTCGCTGATGCGCAGAATACAGATGCCCACCGGCGCTGACGCGACAATCTTGCGGTTAAACTGCTCATGTTCCTCCAGCCGGAAGGCATTCTCCTCCGCCGGCAGGAACATTTTGCGCTCAAACAGCCAGGCCAGGGTAAACAGTATGATGGCCGACAGCAGATTCAGCAGCACCGCGTTGAGAATCAGCATTTTGAAGCGTTCAAGCACGCTCTTGACCGGCAGCGAATAGACGATGCTGAGCGACGAAGGCGGCAGCGCCTTTTTCATGATTAAATCATGATAGCTGTCCACATAGCCGAAATAGGCATGCTCTTCGGGATAGCTGTTCAGCGCTGACGCGTAGCGTTCACCGTCAGTCAGCCGCAGTATCGGCTGATCGTTTTCATCCAGCAGCGTCACGCCGACCGGCAGCGTGCCCGGCGTGACGAAATCTTCCAGCCGGATGGTCTGTTCAATGCCCAGCAAGGCTTCCAGCTTATTGCCGATATAAATTGGCGCCAACACATACAGATACCCCACATCCGGACGCTGCTGGCTGGGGCTTATCCAATAAAGGTTGCTGTCTTTATCCTGGTTTTTGGCGTTGCGGTAGGTCAGGATGCGTTCATGCAGCGACTTCAGGGTGTTTTCGCGGTCTGCGACGTCATTGCCCTTGCCAAATTCCGCCATGCACAGGCTGTCGCCGCCGATAAAGAAGACCCGGTTCAGATCGTAAGCCGCGACGAAGTTTTCTTTCCAATACTGAATCAGGCTGCTGAGTGAATCGAGGGAAGTGCGATAGTTGGTGTTCAGCGAACAGTTTGACTCCGGATACAGCGGGAAAAATTCCGGCGGCGCGCTTTTACCCGGGAAAATCCCGCCCAGAATATCCAGGCTGCTGACGGAACCGTTCAGCCGGTTTTCCGCCATATATTTGATATCACGAATGATATCCGCCGAGTGGCGGATGTAGCCCTGCGCCTGATCGAAGTTCAGGTTATATTCCTGCCGCAGTTCCGACTCTTTATCGTGCAGGATATTCAGAATATAAAACGTGCTCAGCAGCGCGCCCAGCGACCACAGCAAAACGGCCAGCACCCGGAACATGTAGCGGGAAATTTTTAGCGTGGTACGGAAAGAGGCCAAGTATTTCAATCGGATACCATACAAAAGTGGAGGGATAACGCACGCGTTAAGCGCGGGTCAGCGCCTGGAAAACTGTCGCAATTAAACCATATATCTGAAAAAGGGCCTAGCATCGCTGCTAAGCCCTGTTTTCATCACTCTCACCGACGGGGAAATCCCCTACGGATCAGGCTTCTTCGCCGTCCGTATCGTCAGCGGCAGCGTCGCCGTCATCGTCCAGCGGCGCGGCGTCTTCTTCCGGTACTTCACCCGGTTCAAGACTGTCCAGCTCTTCATCTTCAACCGGTTCGGCCACGCGCTGCAGGCCGACGACATTTTCGTCTTCCGCAGTACGAATCAGCGTCACGCCCTGGGTATTACGGCCCACCACGCTGACCTCCGAGACGCGGGTACGCACCAGCGTGCCGGCATCGGTGATCATCATGATCTGGTCAGTGGTTTCCACCTGCACCGCACCGACAACCTGGCCGTTACGTTCGCTGACCTTGATGGAGATAACCCCCAGGGTCGCGCGCGACTTGGTCGGATATTCGGTGACCGCGGTGCGTTTACCGTAACCATTTTGCGTAACGGTCAGGATATCGCCTTCGCCGCGCGGCACAATCAGGGAAACCACGCTGTCGCCTTCGCCCAGGTTGATGCCGCGAACGCCGGTGGCGGTACGGCCCATGGAGCGCACCTGAGATTCCGGGAAGCGCACCACTTTACCGTTGGCGGAGAACAGCATCACTTCGTTGCTGCCGTCAGTCAGGTCGACGCCGATCAGTTCATCGCCCTCATTGAGGTTAACCGCAATGATGCCGGCGCTGCGCGGACGGCTGAACTCGGTCAACGCCGTTTTCTTCACCGTGCCGCTGGCGGTCGCCATAAACACGTGACGCCCTTCTTCATACTCGCGCACCGGCAGAATCGCGGTGATACGCTCGTTGGCTTCCAGCGGCAACAGGTTGACGATTGGACGCCCGCGCGCGCCGCGGCTCGCTTCCGGCAACTGATAGACCTTCATCCAGTACAGACGGCCACGGCTAGAGAAGCACAGAATGGTGTCATGGGTGTTGGCCACCAGCAGACGGTCGATAAAGTCTTCTTCTTTGATCCGCGCGGCGGACTTGCCTTTGCCGCCGCGACGCTGGGCTTCATAGTCGCTCAACGGCTGGTACTTGACGTATCCCTGATGCGACAGGGTGACCACAACGTCTTCCTGGTTGATCAGATCTTCGATGTTGATATCGGAAGAGTTGGCGGTGATTTCCGTGCGGCGCTCGTCGCCGAACTGATCGCGGATTGCCACCAGCTCTTCGCGGATCACTTCCATCAGACGTTCCGGGCTTTCCAGAATAAAGATCAGCTCGGCGATCGTGTTGAGCAGCTCTTTATATTCGTCCAGCAGTTTTTCGTGTTCCAGACCGGTCAGCTTTTGCAGACGCAGATCCAAAATCGCCTGTGCCTGCTGTTCGGTCAGGTAGTATTTACCGTCGCGAATGCCGAATTCCGGCTCCAGCCACTCAGGACGCGCGGCGTCGTCGCCGGCACGCTCCAGCATCGAGGCCACGTTGCCCAGTTCCCACGGTTTGGCCACCAGCCCGGCCTTCGCTTCCGCCGGCGTCGGCGCCTGACGAATCAGCTCGATAATCGGGTCGATGTTAGCCAGCGCAACGGCCAGCGCTTCCAGGATATGGGCGCGGTCACGCGCTTTGCGCAGTTCGAAGATGGTACGACGGGTCACCACTTCACGGCGGTGGCGCACAAAGGCTTCCAGGATGTCTTTCAGGTTCAGCAGCTTCGGCTGCCCCTGATGCAGCGCCACCATGTTGATGCCGAAGGTCACCTGCATTTGCGTCTGCGCGTAGAGGTGGTTCAGCACCACTTCCCCTACCGCGTCGCGGCGCACTTCGATCACGATGCGCATGCCTTCTTTATCAGACTCGTCGCGCAGCGCGCTGATGCCTTCCACGCGCTTGTCTTTCACCAGCTCGGCGATCTTTTCGATCAGCCGCGCCTTGTTCACCTGATACGGGATCTCATGAACGATGATGGTTTCGCGGCCGGTTTTGGCGTCCGCTTCCACTTCGGCGCGGGCGCGGATATACATCTTGCCGCGGCCGGTGCGGTAAGCTTCTTCAATGCCGCGACGGCCGTTGATAATCGCCGCGGTCGGGAAGTCCGGCCCCGGGATATGTTCCATCAGCCCTTCGATGCTGATGTTTTCATCATCAATATAGGCCAGACAGCCGTTGATCACTTCAGACAGGTTGTGCGGCGGAATATTGGTCGCCATACCTACGGCGATACCGGAGGAACCGTTGATCAGCAGGTTGGGGATCTTGGTCGGCATCACCGCCGGCATCTGCTCGCTGCCGTCATAGTTCGGCACGAAATCGACGGTTTCTTTTTCCAGATCCGCCAGCAGTTCGTGAGCAATTTTCGACATGCGCACTTCGGTATAACGCATCGCCGCGGCGGAGTCGCCGTCGACAGAACCGAAGTTGCCCTGACCGTCCACCAGCATATAGCGCAGTGAGAACGGCTGAGCCATACGCACTATTGTGTCGTAGACCGCGCTGTCACCGTGCGGGTGGTATTTACCGATCACGTCACCGACGACACGGGCGGATTTTTTATAGGGTTTATTCCAGTCGTTACCCAGTACATTCATCGCGTACAGAACGCGGCGGTGCACCGGTTTCAATCCATCGCGAACATCCGGCAGCGCACGTCCGACAATAACGGACATTGCATAATCCAGATACGAGCTTTTCAGCTCTTCTTCGATGTTTACCGGTGTGATTTCTCTGGCAAGGTCGCTCATGGAGCTGCTATCCCTCATACTGAATGATTCATCTGCCCTGGCATAGTGCCAAAGGTGTAAAACTATATCACAAAGCGCGCTTTACGGGAAAAATATACCCGCCTTTGTCGGCAAAAATGCGCCGACGGCGACAGGGGGACGACAGAACATGTATAATCCGCCGCAAAGAGAACAAGGAGCCCAACACGCCCATGAATGCTGAATCATCCGGCCGCGCTGCCAACGTCGACCAACAGGAAATCGCCAAATTCGAAGCCGTCGCCTCACGCTGGTGGGATCTGGAAGGTGAATTCAAACCGCTGCACCGCATTAATCCGCTGCGCCTGAACTACATTATGCAGCACGCCGACGGCATCTTTGACAAACAAGTGCTCGACGTCGGCTGTGGCGGCGGCATTCTGGCCGAAAGCATGGCGCGCGAAGGCGCACAGGTCACCGGACTGGATATGGGGGCGGAACCGCTGCAGGTGGCGCGGCTGCACGCCCTGGAAAGCGGCGTTGACGTCAGCTACGTACAGGAAACGGTCGAGAGCCATGCCGAAGCCAATCCGCAACGGTATGACGTCGTCACCTGCATGGAGATGCTCGAGCACGTGCCGGATCCGGCCTCGGTGGTGCGCGCCTGTGCGCAACTGGTCAAGCCGGGCGGCCATGTGTTCTTCTCCACCATCAACCGCAACACCAAAGCCTGGCTGATGGCGGTGGTCGGTGCCGAGTATATTTTGAAGATGGTGCCGCAGGGCACGCACGACCATAAGAAGTTTATCCGCCCTTCCGAGCTTATCCGCTGGGTCGACGGCACCGCGCTGCGGGAAAAGCACATGATCGGCCTGCATTACAACCCGATCACCGACCATTTCAAGCTGGGACGCAACGTTGACGTGAACTATATGGTTCATACCCAACACGTTGGCTAAGTGCCCTCACCCCGCGCCGGACGTGCTCTGATAACGTCCGGCGTGTCAAGCATTACACACAGAATGTCGCGCTTTTTCCGCTTTGATACTGAAAACGCTATATAAACTGTTTTTAATCATATTAAGTTCGATCAATATGCCGTTTTTATCTAACGTTTAAGAAATCGGCAATCGATCAAATTTTTGTAAACCAGAGGAAAATCTTATCGCGCTTATTGACAACCTTCGGGGCCAGACACGGCGCGCACTGGCAACGCACCCCCACATTTCACCCCCAAGTTATCCACAAAATCGGGCCATTTTGTTCACTTGCAAACCCCCGGCTTTCTCACTATCTTGTTACCACATCAATACACACCCCCTATATATAGTGTTTACATACTGAGCAGAGCGACTACACTTCTGCTTAGGGGAATCACACGGACAGGTAAAAATGAACCAAAGTCTACTTGTAACTAAACGCGATGGGCGTAAAGAGCGCATCAACCTCGACAAAATCCACCGGGTCATCGACTGGGCCGCGGAAGGTTTACACAACGTCTCGGTATCTCAAGTAGAGTTGCGTTCACATATCCAGTTTTATGACGGCATCAAAACCGCCGATATCCATGAAACCATCATCAAGGCGGCGGCCGATCTGATCTCGCGCGACGCGCCGGATTACCAGTACCTGGCCGCGCGTCTGGCGATCTTCCACCTGCGTAAAAAAGCTTACGGCCAGTTTGAGCCGCCGAAGCTGCACGAGCACGTGGTGCGCATGGTTGAGATGGGTAAATACGATAAGCATCTGCTGGAAGACTACAGCGTCGAAGAGTTCGAGCAGATGAATGACTTTATCGACCACTGGCGCGACATGAACTTCTCTTACGCAGCGGTTAAACAGCTGGAAGGGAAATACCTGGTGCAGAACCGCGTCAGCGGCGAAATCTACGAGAGCGCGCAGTTCTTGTATATTTTGGTGGCCGCGTGCCTGTTCTCCAACTATCCGCGTGAAACCCGTCTGGACTACGTCAAACGTTTCTACGACGCGATTTCCACCTTCAAGATTTCTCTGCCTACGCCGATTATGTCCGGCGTGCGCACCCCGACCCGCCAGTTCAGCTCTTGCGTGCTGATCGAGTGCGGCGACAGCCTGGATTCCATCAACGCCACCTCCAGCGCCATTGTGAAATACGTTTCCCAACGCGCCGGTATCGGCATCAACGCCGGCCGCATCCGCGCGCTGGGCAGCCCGATCCGCGGCGGCGAAGCGTTCCACACCGGCTGTATCCCGTTCTACAAACACTTCCAGACTGCGGTGAAATCCTGCTCTCAGGGCGGCGTACGCGGCGGCGCGGCGACGCTGTTCTACCCAATGTGGCATCTGGAAGTTGAAAGCCTGCTGGTGCTGAAGAACAACCGCGGCGTTGAAGGCAACCGCGTACGTCACATGGACTACGGCGTGCAGCTGAACCGCCTGATGTACCAACGTCTGATCAAGGGCGGCGACATCACCCTGTTCAGCCCGTCCGACGTGCCGGGCCTGTACGATGCGTTCTTCGCCGATCAGGATGAATTCGAGCGCCTGTACACCCAATACGAGCAGGACAGCAGCATCCGCCAGAAACGTGTGAAAGCGGTTGAGCTGTTCTCGCTGATGATGCAGGAGCGCGCCTCTACCGGCCGTATCTACATCCAGAACGTTGACCACTGCAACACCCACAGCCCGTTTAATCCGCAGATCGCGCCGGTGCGCCAGTCCAACCTGTGCCTGGAAATCGCCCTGCCGACCAAACCGCTGGAAGACGTCAACGACGAAAACGGCGAAATTGCGCTGTGTACGCTGTCGGCCTTCAACCTGGGCGCCATTGAGCACCTGGATGAACTGGAAGAGCTGGCGACCCTGGCGGTACGTGCGCTGGATGCGCTGCTGGACTACCAGGATTACCCGATCACCGCAGCCCACCGCGGCGCCATGGGCCGTCGTACTCTGGGCATCGGCGTTATCAACTACGCCTACTACCTGGCGAAACACGGCGTGCGTTACTCCGACGGCAGCGCCAACAACCTGACGCACAAGACCTTTGAAGCCATTCAGTACTACCTGCTGAAAGCCTCCAACCGTCTGGCGCAGGAGCAAGGCGCCTGCCCGTGGTTCAACGAAACCACCTATGCGCAAGGCATTCTGCCGATCGACACCTACAAGAAAGATCTGGATGTCATCTGCCAGGAGCCGCTGCACTACGACTGGGAAACGCTGCGTAAAGAGATTCAGGAAACCGGCCTGCGTAACTCCACGCTGTCCGCGCTGATGCCGTCGGAAACCTCCTCGCAGATTTCCAACGCCACCAACGGCATTGAGCCGCCGCGCGGCCACATCAGCATCAAAGCGTCGAAAGACGGCATTCTGCGCCAGGTGGTGCCGGAATACGAACGTCTGAAAGAAGCCTACGAGCTGCTGTGGGACATGCCGAGCAACGACGGCTATCTGCAGCTGGTCGGCCTGATGCAGAAGTTTATCGACCAGTCGATTTCGGCCAATACCAACTATGACCCGACCCGCTTTACCGGCGGCAAGGTGCCGATGAAGCAGTTGCTCAAAGACCTGCTCACCACTTACAAGTTCGGTGTGAAGACGCTGTATTATCAAAACACCCGTGACGGCGCCGAAGACGTTCAGGAAGATATTCTGCCGGCCAAAGGCGGCGATGACGACTGCGAAAGCGGCGCCTGCAAGATTTAATTAACGCTGAGGGCCGGGCGTTCGGCCCCTACAAAGTTCGCACGTAGGGGCCGGTATAATCCGGCCCCTACCTGTGTGGTATCAAAGGATTCAGGCTCATGGCTTACACCACTTTTTCTCAGAATAAAAACGATCAACTGCTCGAACCGATGTTCTTTGGCCAATCGGTCAACGTCGCGCGTTTCGACCAGCAAAAATATGAAATTTTTGAAAAGCTGATCGAAAAACAGCTGTCCTTCTTCTGGCGCCCGGAAGAAGTGGACGTTTCCCGCGACCGCATCGACTATCAGGCTCTGCCGGAACACGAGAAACATATCTTCATCAGCAACCTGAAGTATCAGACGCTGCTGGACTCCATTCAGGGACGCAGCCCGAACGTCGCCCTGCTGCCGCTGATTTCGATCCCTGAGCTGGAAACCTGGGTGGAAACCTGGTCCTTCTCCGAAACCATTCACTCCCGCTCCTACACCCATATCATCCGCAATATCGTCAACGATCCGGCGCTGGTGTTTGACGACATCGTCACCAACGAAGAGATCAAAAAACGTGCGAAAGACATTTCGTCCTACTACGACGATCTGATTGCGATGACCGGCTATTACCATCTGCTGGGGGAAGGCGAGCATCAGGTGAACGGTAAAACCATTACCGTCAATCTGCGCGCGCTGAAAAAACAGCTGTATCTGTGCCTGATGAGCGTCAACGCGCTGGAAGCGATCCGCTTCTACGTCAGCTTCGCCTGTTCATTCGCCTTTGCCGAGCGCGAGCTGATGGAAGGCAACGCCAAAATCATCAAGCTGATCGCCCGTGACGAAGCGCTGCACCTGACCGGCACCCAGCATATGCTGAACCTGATGCGCTCCGGCGCCGACGACCCGGAAATGGCCGAGATCGCCGTCGAATGTCAGCAGCAGTGCTATGACCTGTTCGTTCTGGCCGCACAGCAAGAAAAAGAGTGGGCCGAATACCTGTTCAGCGGCGGCTCGATGATCGGCCTGAACAAAGACATCCTGTGCCAGTACGTGGAATACATCACCAACATCCGCATGCAGGCCGTCGGGCTGGGCGCGCCGTTCGAAACGCGCTCCAACCCTATCCCGTGGATCAACGCCTGGCTGGTGTCCGACAACGTCCAGGTGGCGCCGCAGGAAGTGGAAGTCAGTTCTTACCTGGTCGGCCAGATCGACTCTGAAGTCAACGCCGACGATCTGAGCGACTTCGAGCTCTAAGATGGCAACGCCAACCGTCACGCTGCGGGCTTCCGGCACGCAGCTAAACTGTCCGGCGCATGAAAACAGCCTGCTCGACGTGCTGGAGTTGCACGACGTGCAGGTGGAATATCAGTGCCGTTCCGGCTATTGCGGCGCTTGTCGGCTCAAGCTGGTGAAAGGCCAGGTGATCTATCGCCAGCAGCCGCTGGCGTTTATCAATGACGGCGAGATCCTGCCCTGCTGCTGTATGCCGCAGGCGGATATCGAGCTGGAATTGTAAAAGGGTGCCTGAGCCAACGCCTGGATACCAGAAATAGACGGGGTAACCCGGTTGAAGCTCCGCCTCAACCCTGGCAAAACGCTGCGACAGCCTTGTCCGCCTTGCGCCATCTGAGGTTACCCCGCGCTATGATTACCGCTTCACATCACATGCCAGCGTCATGTGGATAGTAATATTCCCCTGGTCAATCTTCAGCTCGCAGAGCGAACCTTTTATCATCCCAAAGAATATTAAAACCGTAATACATACAACGACTAACAGGTGTAGCGCATATTTTTTATGCACTGCTTGCCTCCTTGCGGTGAAGGGGCTACCATACCGGTGTCTAGGCGGTATGAGCAGCCCCATTCTGATTTAGAGTCAGTCTGGGGCTTTCATTTATCCGCCCTGCCACACCATGCTCAAGACGAACAGACTCAAGCACCCGCAAGCAGAATAACAGCATTGTCCCGCGACGAATATCCCCTATAATATTATGATTAATAAGGGATATATCATTAACATCAACGATTCCTTACTCGATAATCTCCACCATCTCCAACCAGCCGTTTTTACCGCATACCTGTCCACCGGCCAGCCAGCGACGCAGCATATCCAGCGCCAGCATCGCCACCGACTCCTGCCGCAGACGCAGACCATGACGTGAGGCGCGATAGCGCACCGTCTGCCCGACGCTGCCGCGCGGCGTATGCAGCGCAATACTGACCTGCTCATCCTGCATCGCGCTGACCGCCAGCGCCAGCTGTGCGCCCGCCAGTTGCGCCAGCGATTGTGCGCGCGCGATGACCGTTTCCAGCGTTTCCAGACAGTGCGAAGGCAACAGTTCGCCCCCGGCCAGCGGCGCATCTGCGCTTTGCAACTGCAGGTTGATAAGGCCGGCGCTGAACTGTTCGCTGAGCGCCAGCTTCAGCCCCTGCTGACGCAGTTGCTGCGCCAGCGTTGCCGGCAGCCCCGCCGTGCCCTCAAAAATTGTATTGTCGCCGGCGACCTGACGCACTCGCTGCCAGGCAGCTTCCATCGCCGCGCGTTGTGTTTCCGGGCCGGTCAGCTTCAGCTCGATAATCGGGCTGGAAGAGCGGTAACCCAGCACCACGCCCTCCGGCAACGGCATACCGTCCAGCTCGGCGGCCAGATCGCTTTCCGAGCAGCCGAAGGTAGTCAACCGCAGGCACAGCGGCGGCGCGGACAGCGTAAAGTGCTGACGCAGACGCGGCACAATCTGTTCCGTGACCATGGTTTTAAATTCAGACGGTACGCCGGGCGTAAAGAACATCAGGCACTTATTCAGCCGTAGCATAAACCCACAGGCGGTGCCGACGCGGTTATCGATAAGTTCGGCGTTAGCCGGAATCTGCGCCTGCTTACGGTTCGAATCGGCCATCGGCCGGCCGCGCTCGGCGAAATACGCCTCCATGCGGGCGATCCATGCCGCCTGCTCCACCAGCTCAACGCCGGAGGCCGTCGCCGCCGCCAGCGCGCTGAGATCGTCGCTGGTCGGCCCCAGACCGCCGTTGACGATCAAGATGTCAGCGATTTGACTGCGTTCCTGCAGCGTTTCAATCAGGGAAGCGAGGCTGTCCCCCACCGTTTCACGCCCGCTCATCGGGATTCCCTGCTGGAACAGATAATCAGCCAGCCAGGCCGCATTGGTATCAATAATTTGCCCATGCAACACTTCGTCGCCGGTGCTGAGCATCTCAACCCTTAACATTGATCTCTCCCACATTTTCTGGTCATTCCACTATAGAAGTCTGTAAATAACTTTTCACTATCTATAAATCGTTTCTTATCACACTAAGCATTTTTCTGAATAACTGCACCGCCCACGAGGATGTAAACATAACTTTACACACCATGTAACGCATGTTTGACATAATTTGCACCTTCAACTATCCTGCCGCTCACGCAAATCGTTACCTATAATTTTTCCAAACTCATCAACCGCAGAGAAAAACGTGAAGAATCGCACTCTTGGCAGTGTTTTTATCGTAGCCGGCACCTCTATCGGCGCCGGAATGCTGGCCATGCCGCTGGCGGCAGCCGGCGTCGGGTTCGGCGTAACCTTGAGTTTACTGATTGGGCTGTGGTTGTTGATGTGTTACACCGCCCTGCTGCTGGTAGAGGTCTATCAGCATGAGCAGGCCGATACCGGCCTCGGCACCCTGGCAAAACGCTATCTGGGCGGCGGCGGGCAGTGGCTCACCAGTTTCAGCATGATGTTTTTGATGTACGCTCTGACCGCCGCCTATATCAGCGGCGCCGGCGAACTGCTGGCCGCCAGCATCAGCCAGTGGACTGACAGCCACATGCCCAATGCGCTGGGCGTGCTGCTGTTTACCCTGATTGCCGGCGGCGTGGTGTGTATCGGCACGCATTCGGTCGATATGTTCAATCGCCTGCTGTTCAGCGCCAAGGTGGTGTTCCTGATCGTGATGCTCGGCCTGATGCTGCCGAATATTCACCAAACCAATCTGATGACGCTGCCGCTGGAGCAAGGGCTGGCGCTGTCGGCCATTCCGGTGATTTTCACCTCTTTTGGCTTCCACGGCAGCGTGCCGAGCATCGTCAACTATATGGGCGGCAATATCCGCAGGCTGCGCTGGATTTTTATCATCGGCAGCGCGATTCCGTTGGTGGCCTACATCTTCTGGCAGCTGGCGACGCTCGGCACCATCAGCTCAGACACCTTTATCGGCATTCTGGCGCAGCAGGCGGGCTTAAACGGGCTGCTTCAGGCGATGCGCGACGTGGTGGCGTCTCCGCACGTTGAACTGACGGTGCACCTGTTCGCTGACCTGGCGCTGGCAACCTCCTTCCTCGGCGTGTCGCTCGGTCTGTTCGATTTCCTGGCCGATTTATGCAAACGCAAAGATAACATCGGGGGGCGTTTGCAGACCGGTCTGATCACTTTCCTGCCGCCGCTGGTCTTCGCGCTGTTCTACCCGCGTGGCTTCGTGCTGGCGTTGGGCTTTGCCGCCATTGCGCTGGCGGTGCTGGCGCTGCTGCTGCCTTCGCTGCTGGTCTGGAAAACCCGCCGTCAGCATCAGACTTCATACCGCGTGTGGGGGGGAACGCCCGCGCTGGCGCTGGTATTCATCTGCGGTATCGCGGTGATCGCCATTCAGTTAAGCATTGCCGGCGGCCTGTTGCCGGCGGTGGGCTAAGCGAAAATAACAACGGGGGCCGAGGCCCCCGTTATGATTGAGTCAGGTCAGAAACTCAAACCGACGCCAATATATGGCCCGTCGGCCAGCGTGTTATCACGGTGCCCGTCTTTACCTTTCATCTTCATATAGCGATAGCCGACATCCACGCTCAGCGGACGCAGGACATTCCAGCGCAGGCCGCCGTTGGCTTCGCTGTACGACTTCACGCCGCTGGTAAAGGCCTCCGGCGCGAAGTAGCCTTCGCCGTACAGGCTGAAGTAACGGTTAATCGTCCACTCCAGGCCGCCGCCCAGCGCCAGCGCCCCGCCGTCTTTGCCCTCTTTCGGGCTCAGATACAGCGCCTTGCCGCCGACGGTCGCACTCAGCGGGCCGGCAGGCAGGCTGAAGGTCAGCCCCAGGCTGCCGACGTTGCCGTCATGGTCGCTGCGCGCCCAGTTGCCGTTCAGGCCAAACCCGGCGCTGTTGCTGCCCAGGCCGACGCCCAGATTGGTGTAATGGCGCCCGGCTTGTGCAGAAACACCGATGGCGCTTGCCGTTCCGCTGACCAGCAGCAGACCTGCTGCGCATGCCACTAAACTTTTCTTCATGTGCTTTCCCTTTTTGCGTTGATCTGTTCGCCTGATATGCGATGGCTGAACGCGCCATCGTAACGCGAAATACCTATACCGAAGCGCAACAGCCTATCAGCGCAGCCTGCGTGAGAAAAACCTTTTCCAATCAAATGAATGTAAATTTTTGCCGATCGGCAGGAAAATTCTCACTGTTACCGGCAACAATAACTCAGACCTATTTGCCGCTGCGGATTAATAGGTCTACAAATAATAGTGCTTTACCGACGCGGAACGACAATCCGCTCCGCAGGTAAACACCGTGAACGCTGAGTCACCCGAGTATGCGCTATCACATTTAACTGCTATATCAAGGAGCATAGGATGAGCAAGAAAGGATTGACGACCACGGCCGGCGCGCCGGTTGTGGATAATAATAATGTCATCACCGCAGGCAAACGCGGCCCAATGCTGCTGCAGGACGTCTGGTTTCTGGAGAAACTCGCCCACTTTGACCGGGAAGTCATCCCGGAACGCCGTATGCACGCCAAAGGTTCCGGCGCTTACGGCACCTTTACCGTCACCCATGACATCAGCCAGTACACGCGCGCCAAGATCTTCTCTGAGATCGGCAAACAGACCGAGATGTTCGTGCGCTTCTCCACCGTGGCCGGCGAACGCGGCGCGGCCGATGCCGAGCGCGATATCCGCGGCTTTGCCATGAAGTTCTATACCGAGGAAGGCAACTGGGATCTGGTGGGCAACGACACGCCGGTATTTTACCTGCGCGATCCGCTGAAATTCCCCGATCTCAACCACGTGGTCAAACGCGATCCGCGCACTAACCTGCGCAACCCGGTTTACAAGTGGGACTTCTTCTCCCACCTGCCGGAGTCGCTGCACCAGTTGACCATCGACTTCAGCGACCGCGGGTTGCCGAAGTCCTATCGCCATATGCACGGTTTCGGCAGCCATACGTTCAGCCTGATCAATGCCGACAACCAGCGTTTCTGGGTGAAATTCCACTTCCGCTGCGAACAGGGCATTGAGAATTTGATGGACGATCAGGCCGAAGCGATCATCGCCAAAGATCGTGAAAGCTCACAGCGCGATCTGTTCGAGGCGATCGAGCGCGGCGACTTCCCGCGTTGGAAGCTGCAGGTGCAGATCATGCCGGAACATGAGGCGTCGCAAACGCCGTATAACCCCTTCGATCTGACCAAGGTGTGGCCGCACGCCGACTACCCGCTGCTCGACGTCGGTTTCTTCGAGCTGAACCGCAACCCGGACAACTATTTCTCCGAGGTTGAGCAGGTAGCGATGAACCCGGCCAACGTGGTGCCCGGCATCGGTTTCTCGCCGGATAAAATGCTGCAGGGCCGCCTGTTCTCTTATGGCGATGCGCACCGCTACCGCCTGGGCGTTAATCATCACCAGATCCCGGTCAATGCCGCCAAATGCCCGTTCCATAACTACCACCGCGACGGCGCCATGCGCGTGGACGGCAACAGCGGCAACGGCGCCACCTATGAGCCGAACAGCTTCGGCCTGTATCAGGAGCAGCCGGATTTCAGCGAACCGCCATTGAGCATTGAGGGTGCGGCCGACCACTGGAACCACCGCGAAGACGATGATTACTACAGCCAGCCGCGCGCGCTGTTTGAGTTGTTAAGCGCCGAAGAGCATCAGCGGATGTTCACCCGCATCGCCGGTGAGCTGTCGCAGGTGCCCGAGGCTATCCAGCGTCGTCAGGTCGACCTGTTCACCCGCGTCCATCCGGACTATGGCGCCGGCGTCGCCAAGGCGCTGGGTCTGAAATAAAAGGTAATACAACCTCAGGGGCCGTTTCTATCCGGCCCCTTATTGACTCGCCACCCGCCACTGTCGGCTGGCCCACTCCTGCACCTGCCGTCGCGCAATCTTGATGCCACCGCTTTTTAACTGCTCCGGCAAATGCCACAGCGCCACGGGCCGCTGGAAATTCGCCAGCCGATCCTGCGCCCACAGCAGCAGCGCTTCCAGCGACAGCGCGCCGTCCCCTTCAATCACCACTGCCGGACGCTGACCGAACTCGGCGTCATCCACCGGCACCACGAACACCTGCGAGATTTGCGGATGCGCCACCAACACCCGCTCCACATCCTCCGGCTGCACGCCCTCGCCGCCGCTGAAAAACAGATTATCCAGGCGCCCGATAATACGCAGCTCGCCCTGCGCCATCACGCCGCGATCGCGGCTGTGGAACCAGCCCTGCGCATCGCCAATCGGCTGCAGCCGGCCGTCGCGCCAGTATCCCAGCGCCATGCTCGCCGCGCGGATCCACACTTCTTCATCCACCAGCCTGATTTCCCGCCCTGCCAACGGCAAACCGACGCCCGGCAGCGCATCGGCACGCTTGGCGCACACCGTCGAGGCAAATTCGGTCAGGCCGTAGCCGCACCAGCAGCGGATGCCTTTGGCCTCCGCCTGCTCCGTCAGGGAGACCGGGATCATTGCGCCGCCAAGCAGCACCGCTTTCAGCGCCAGTGATGCCTGCGGCTGACTGAGCAAACGCCACAGCTGAGTCGGCACCAGCGACGCGTGGCTGCAGCCGGCCAGCGCCTGCGCCAACGGCATTCCGGCACGCACCACCAGCTGCGCCCCCGCCGCCAGCCAGCGCCAGATGATGCCCTGCCCGGAAACATGATACAGCGGCAGCGACAGCAGCCAGCTGTCGCCGGGCTGAAACGCCATCAGCTGCAGCACTCCTTCCGCGCTGGCCAGATGCCCGGCGCAGCTGTGCGCCGCGGCCTTGGGCAGACCGCTGGAGCCGGAGGTCAACGTCAGCGTCGCCAGGCGTTGGGGTTGCCAGCCGATGTCGCGCGGTTCGCCGCCGTCGGCCGCATCGGCGTCCAGCACCGGCACCCCGCTTATTCCCGCCGGCGTCCCGTCCGGCGCTACGGCGAACCGGATATCCAGCGCCGGCAGCAGCGCCTCCAGCGTCCGCGACGGCAGCGCCGGATTGAGCGTCAGCAGCCGGGCGCCGCACTGCAGCAGCGCCAGATAGGCCAGCAGCAGCGGATAATCATTCTTACCGCACAGCACCACGCCGCAGCCCGGCGTCACGCCCTGATGCTGAAAGCCCGCCGTCAGCGCATCGATCTGCTGGCGCAGCTGCCGCCAGCTTATCGCCTCCTGGCCCACCGTCAGCGCGGTGTCCGCCGGCCGCTGCCGCGCCCAGTAACGCCACGGCCAGTCGTTCAACTGCGCCATACGCACTCCAGCGCATCCGTCTCCAGCAGCGGCAGCGGGCTGCCCGGCCAGCGCCGCAGCAGTTGCGCCTGCATCAGCCCCAGCGTATCCAGCCCCGGTACGGTATCCGGCGTCAGCCAATGCGCCATCCGCGCCAGTTGGGTCAACCCCAGGCTGGACTCAATGCTGGAGCTGATCACCGCCGTCAGCCCGGCCTGATGCGCCTGCTGAATCAACGCGCGGCAGCGGTTCAGGCTGCCGGTCAGCGTCGGTTTTATCACGATGGCCGCCACGCCCGGCTCGGCCTGTACCACAAAACCCGCCTCGCGCACGCTTTCATCCCAGGCGATGGCGATGCCGCTCTCCTGCGCAAAGGCACGCGACTCTGCGCGGGTTTTGCAGGGCTCTTCAATAAACGCGATGCGCTTGCGCCACGCCGGGTTGACGTATTTGGCGAAGCCGGCGGCCCGCGACGGCGTCCAGCTGCGGTTGGCGTCCAGTCGCAGACGCAAATCCGGCAGCGCCTCCAGCAGCATATTGACCACCATGCCGTCACGTACCGCTTCATACAGCCCGACCTTCACCTTGGCGATCTTGTCGCCCGGCAGCGCCGCCAGTTCGGCAAACAGCGCATCGGGGTCGCCGGTGCACAGCGGCGCCTTGCGGTAATCGGCGTCGGCCGGCAACTGCTGCCCGCACTCCGCCAGCGCGCAGCTGACGCCGAACGCCACCGACGGCAACCCGCTCTCGGCCGGTAAATCGCCGCCCAGCCAGCCTGGCAACCAGGCCAGCAGCGCCTGCTGCGCCTGCTCCAGCGTCTCGCGGCTGAATTCCGGCAGCGGCGCGATCTCGCCCCAGCCGCTGCGTTCGCCCTGCTGCAGATGCACCAACAGCCCGTCGCGCGTTTTCAGCCGCTGGTGACGCAGCACCACGCCCGCCTCCATCGGCAGGCAATAGCGGTAAACGCCGGCACTACGCTCAGGGGCCGTCATTACGGATTACGCTTGAATTTGCTGAAGTCAGGCTGGCGCTTTTCGTTGAACGCATTACGTCCTTCCTGCCCTTCGTCGGTCATATAGAACAGCATGGTGGCATTGCCCGCCAGCTCCTGCAGACCGGCCTGGCCGTCGCAGTCGGCATTCAGCGCCGCCTTCAGACAGCGCAGCGCCATCGGGCTGTTCTGCAGCATCTCGCGGCACCAGCGCACCGTCTCTCTTTCCAGCTCGGCCAGCGGCACCACGGTATTGACCAGCCCCATATCCAGCGCCGCCTGCGCGTCATACTGACGGCACAGGAACCAGATTTCCCGCGCCTTTTTCTGGCCGACAATGCGCGCCATATAGGAAGCGCCCCAGCCACCGTCAAAGGAGCCGACTTTCGGGCCGGTCTGGCCGAATATCGCGTTGTCCGCCGCAATGGTCAGATCGCACATCATATGCAACACGTGACCGCCGCCGATCGAATAGCCCGCCACCATCGCCACCACCGGTTTCGGGCAGGTGCGGATCTGGCGCTGAAAATCGAGCACGTTCAGGTGGTGCACGCCGCTGTCGTCCTGATAGCCGCCGTAGTCGCCGCGCACCTTCTGATCGCCGCCGGAGCAGAACGCCTTGTCCCCCGCGCCGGTCAGGATAATCACGCCGATGTCGTCGTCGTAACGCGCATTGCTGAGCGCCTCAATCATCTCTTTTACCGTCTGCGGACGGAAAGCGTTGCGCACCTGCGGGCGGTTGATGGTGATTTTCGCGATGCCGTCGTGTGACTTGTGATACAGGATATCGCTGAAATCGCCGCTGCAGTCTTGCCAGTCGATGGCGGCGTACAGGTGTTCTTCATTCGGATAAAGCATGTTCGATTCCTTTAAGCAGGATTAACAAGAAAATCATTCAGCTGCGCGGCAAACGCGCGCGGATTGGCCAGATGTGCATTGTGCCCGGCCTGCGCGACGGTGCGCAGCGGCAGACCGGCCGTGCGCGTCAGCACTTGAAATTTGTCGTCGTCGGCACCGCACAACACCAGTTTCGGCAGTTGCAGCCGCCGTAACTGCGGCGCCAGCCAGGGCTGACGCCCCAGCGAGGTGGCCTCCAGCATCGCCGCCACCGCCGGAGCGTCATTGAGCGAGCGCGCTTCAATCAGCGCCTCGCGATGAGGCGCGCTCAGTTCGTGAAACACCGGTTGCCGATACCAGTCCGCCAGCACCTGCGGCAGCGGTTCGCTGCGGAAACGCGCCGCCCAGCGGGCGTCGTGCTCACAACGCTGACGGCGCAGTTCATCGCTGGTCAGCCCCGGATTGCCGCCTTCAATCACCAGCCCCTGCAAACCGGTCGTTTCGCCGTAGCAGGCGTGATACATGGCAATGCGTCCGCCCAGCGAATACCCCACCAGCCAGTAACGCTCAATCTTATGCTGCCGCAGCGTAGCGCCAATCTGGCGGCTGACCTCGGCAAAGCTATGGCAGCGCTGACCGACCGATTCGCCATGCCCCGGCAGATCGATGGCCAGCGACGGCCATTGCGCGCAGCGGGCAGCGATCACCCGCCACTCATTATTGTTGCCCAGCAGGCCATGCAGCCAAACCAGCCACGGACGCTGGCGCTCGCCCTGCTGCAGTATGCGTGCGGCCAGCATCAGCGCGCCGCCATCTGCGCCAGCAGGCGCTGCAAGGTTTCCGCCCCTGCGGCAGGCGTGACCTGCAGCTCAATCAGCGTCGCGCCGCGATGACGCCAGCCGCGCTCAACCGCCTGTTGCAGCGCTTCCCAGTCGCTAACCTGCGCATACGCCAGTTGGAACATGGCGGCGGCATGGCTAAAGTCCACCGCCTGCGGCATACAGTAAAAACGTTCTCTTTCCTCTTCCGGCGTCGGCAGCAGCGAAAAAATTTGTCCGCCGTTGTTATTCACCACCACAAGCAGCGTCGGCACCGAGCATTGACGCAGCAACGCCAGTGAGTTCAGGTCATACAGCGCGGATAAATCGCCCACCAGCGCCAGCGTGGGTTTGGCGCCGGCGCGCTGTACGCCGGCGGCGGTGGAAATCAGGCCGTCGATGCCGCTGGCGCCGCGGTTGCTGAACACCGGATAGCCGGCAGGCAACTGCGCCAGCGCGTCAACCAGCCGCACCACCAGACTGTTGCCCAAAAACAGCTGCCCGTTCTGCGGCAATAGCTCCGGCAGGCGATGCGCCAGTTGCGCTTCGCCGAAGCGGTGATAAACGTCGCCCGCCACCGTCTCGAACGCGTCGTGCGCCAATGCAGGCAACTCAACGGCCCAGGGCGTACGCGGCTGCGCCGGATGCTGCGCCAGCCAGTCACTGACCGCAGCACAAATACGTCGGCCGCGATGATGCGCCGGATCGAGCCGCCCCGGCAGAGCGTCAATCAGCCAGTACTCCTCCGGCTGACAGCTCGCCTGCCACTGCAGCAGGCGTTTTCCCGTCAGACTGCCGCCGAACTGAATCACCAGCTGCGCATTGTCCAGTACTTGGCGAGCCCGCGGCTGCGCCAGCCACAGGTCGGCGCAGGGCAGCGGCTGGCCGGTCTGCGACAGTACGTCGCCAATCAGCGGCCAGCCCAGCGTCGCCGCCCACTGCGCCAGCTGAGCGCCCTCTTCGGCGCTGATACGCCCGGCCACCACCACGCCGCGCTTTTGCCGCCAGAAGAACCAGTCCGGCTGTAGCGGCACCTGGTGCGTATCCATCTCGCGCAGCCACGGCTGATTGCCTGTCCACCAGTCTCCAAGCTCTGCAGACCAGCCGGCATAGTGCTGCTCGTCGCCGCCATACAGCGGCTCGGCAAACGGACAGTTAATATGTAGCGCGCCGTGCGACAGCCGCGCCATCGCATCGTCGACGGTAGAAACCAGCCAACTGGCGGGGATATCCGGCGTTGGCCGTGGTAAGTCAATACTGAGGGTCGGATGGGAGGCATACAGGCCGCGCTGGCGAATCGCCTGATTGGCGCCGCAGTCGATCAGCTCCGGCGGCCGGTCGGCGGTGAGAAACACCAGCCGCTCCCCCGTCAGCCCAGCTTCAATCAGCGCCGGATACAGGTTAGCGGCTGCAGTGCCGGAGGTAACGATCACCGCCACCGGCTCGCGAGCGGCCTTCGCCAGCCCAAGCGCCAGATGGCCCAGCCCGCGTTCATCAAAATGGGTATGGCAAATAAAAGCAGGATTGGCTGCCGCCGCCAGCGTCAGCGGCGTAGAGCGTGAGCCCGGGGCAATACACACATGTCGTACGCCGTGGCGGGACACCGCCTCCAACAACAACGCCGCCCAACGGCGGTTAAAGACACTTGTCGACATAGTTGGCTCACAAGTCAAAGCAATCGGCCGGGGATATAGCCATCGCTGTCTGATTCACTAAAAGTCATTAACAAGAATTATATGAGTAGTTATCCTGGCAACTCTTGCGCCAGCGCAAAAACACGCGATATCCCGGCAGCAGGAAATGCGGCCAATCCCCCCGCCGATCAATTTTAGGGATTTATAGCCGCCACACTTCAAGTTACAGCCGCGTTGACTGTACTCAGTCCCTGAATCACTTACCTGTAACAGCCCCCATCAGGCTCCCTTTCCTTGCCGCTATCCTGTCACTCGAATTATTTAGGAGAGATACGCGCAGTTAATCAGCAGCATCTGCAGCCGTTGACTCCGGCTGCAGCAGACTGCGCAGCGCCGCCGCCTTGTTGTCCAGCTCCCGCCACTCCTGCTGTGGGTCCGAACCGCTGACGATGCCGGCGCCGGCATACAGCTGCAGGCTATCGTCGTCAATCTGGCAGGAACGCAGCGCAACGCAAAACTCAGCGCGCCCGGCGGACAGATACCCGGCGCAGCCGGCGTACCAGCCGCGCGTCACCGGCTCATGGGCGGCGATAAATACCCGGGCTGCCCGGCGCGGCAGGCCTGCAACCGCCGCCGTCGGCTGCAGACGCTGCAGGCAATCCGCATCATCCGCCGCCTGCAACTGCCCGGAGATGCGTCGGCGCAGATGCTGCACCTTACGCAAACGCAGCACTTCCGGCGGCTGCACGTCCAGCGCGCTGACGCCGCCCTGCAGGCGCTGGCAAATATCATCCACTACCAGCAGGTTTTCATGCTGATTCTTCCGATCGTCCAGCAACCACTGCGCCAGCCGCTGCGCCCGAACATCATCGCCGTCATTAGCAACCGTGCCGGCCAGCGCCTCGGTCAGCAAATGTCGTCCGTCACGCAGATAGAGCCGTTCCGGGCTGGAGCCGAGGAAGGCCGAACGTGCGCTAAAGCGCAGCATAAAGTGGTAGCAGCGGTGATTAACCCGCCGGCTGGCCGCCATCAGCGCGGGGGCGGACGGCGGCTGCGTCAGCGTCAACCGGCTGTTGCGCGCCAGCACCACCTTCTCCAGCCGCCCTGCGGCGATCGCCGTCAGCGCCTGCTGCAGCATCTGCGCCCAACCGGCGGCATCGGGACGATGCTCTACCGCCTCAACCGTCGTCCGCAGCGGAGCAATCGGCGTCGCCGGCGCCAGTGTCGCCAACCAATCAGCCGTTGCTGATGCGTTTTCCGTAAACAGGTTAAGCGTCAAACTCGTGCAATTATCACGTCTCAGCCACGCCAGCCGTGGTAAAAACAGGTAGGACGGGCCGTCAAATGCCGTTAACCCCCAGACGCGCGCCGCAGGGTTCGCCGCAATAAACGCCTGCGCGGCGGCCACATCACTGAACTGCCGCAGCGCGCCGCACACCGCCGCCTCTTCCTGCTCATCCCGATGGCGCCAGTAAAACTGCGGGAAAGTGGATTGCGCCGCCAACCATGCCAGCAAATCGTCGCTGAGCGCGTCGCTCACGGGGAGGGAAATCTGCCGGAAGCCAGCGGCGTCCGAGGAAGGCTGCGCCAGCCGCTGGCGCAACTGCTGCAACAATGCTGAGATATGTTCCACCGCCACCTCATTAACCAAACGAAATGTGGGGGATTATACGGTAAAACCGCCAGAGAGTCGGAAAAATAAAGCCCCGCGGCCAAAGGTGAGACAGAAGCGGCGGCGGGAAAAGTGAAATGGCAGGCGGCCGCATTGCGGCCGCCTATCAGCACAATGGTTTACTTCCGGGCCAGCAATAGCCCGAAGACGAGACCAATCGTCGCGCCGATGCCCACGCTATGCCAGGGATTATCACGCACATAATCGTCGGTGCGATGCACCGCCTCTTTGGCGCGCGCATAATATCCCTCGGAAGCGCCGCTCAAGCGAGACTTTACTTCTTTCAGCGCCTGCTCCGCATGGCTCTTAATATCCACATAAGCCTGATCGGCGCGGTCGCCCGAATAGTCCAATACTTCCTGCAGGGTATCGCTGAGCATGCGCAGATCGTCATCAAGGGTGGTACGACTTTCGTCCGTATATCTTGTCATTTCACCGTTCTCCATTGTTGTCGCCGCCGGATTTCAGCGCCGTGCCGAAATCCGTACGGCATAGCGGTTCGCCGTCTCTACACTATAGACAACAATTCCCGGCGCTTGCCAGATGTTAACGGCTGACGCGTGCTCTTCTTCAGGCGTCTCCCGTCGCCGAGGTCGAGCGTAACGCCGCCCGCCGCCCACGCGCCGCCAACCACAGGCCGCTGTTTTTCATCGCAAAGCCGAACAATAGCCCCACCAGCAGCGACAGCGTCACCAGACGCCACTCGCCGCCACCGGCGAAGGTGGCGCAGGCGCCGATAAAGGTCCCCGGCACAAAATTGAGCCACTGCTGCCAGGCCTGGATACACATCAGAAACGCCACCACGCCGGTCAACACATAGCCGAGCAGGCTCCAGGCCGGCTCAAGCGCGCTGCCGTGAATAATCAGCATCGCCCAGAAAACGCCGCTGCAGCAGGTCAGCGTGCTGACTAACAATCCCTTTACGCCGCCCTGCGGACAGGCGAAATAGGCCGTGCAGCCCAAAAAGCCCGCCCAGCTAATCAACCCGAGACTGACCGCAACCCAGCCCCAGATGCCAGAAAGAATGCCGGTGGTAACGGCAATGGCAACAAGTACATTCATAATACCGACCCTGGTAAAAAAGAAGCGTGCAGTTTACCGAAAAGCACCCGGCTGTATATGATCGCGATCAGCAAACGCATGTAATAAGCGGCGGATGGCAAGGCACGCAGCGGCAGGAAAAAGGCAAAAAAAAACCAGCGTGCAAGCACGCTGGAAATGACACACAACAACACCAGGGAAATCATCGGTCGTACAGTATGCGGTTAACGCACGTTTAGCGCGGGAACCCCGCTCGCGTCACCAGCAGTCCCAAAACGAGACATACCACTGCACTGACCATAAACAGTAAGTTGACCGCCAGCTGCAGGCTGGCATGGTCGATAACTACCCCCAACAGGATAGGCACCCAGTTGGCGATATAAGCAATCACATAAAACAGCGAAATCAGTCGCGCATGGCTGGATTTTGGTGAAATCAGATTCACCAGCGTCGCGCTGCCGACAAAAATCGCACCATAAGCATAGCCGGCAATTACCATTCCGGCAGCGGCCAGACCCAGCGAGTGGATCTGAATCGCTTCGGCAAACACCACCACCGACAGCGCCTGCGCCAGACAGCCAAACATCAGCGAGTGGCGAGCGTTAATCCGGCGGCTCAGAATCTGGCTGATGCCGGCAATCACCAGATAGACCGCAATCACATAGCCATACATACCGCGGCTGTGCATATTCAGCAGTTTTTCCGCTACGTTCGGACCAATCGCCAGAATACTGGCGGCCACCGCCCAGCAGGTAAACAGCGCGCCGGCGCAGAGATAAAACTTGATGCCGGTGGCCCGCAGGCCGTCAGCCAGCGAACTCTTTGCCGGCGTCGCCGCGCTGGCCGATGCATCACCCGCCGGCGCAACCGCCGCCTCACCCGGCCACTTCAGCATCACGCCCAGAGCCGCCACCGCCGCGACCGCCATAATAATGATAAACGGCAGTGACGTGGTGTAAAACCCTGTCTGCAACGCCAGACCGCTAAAAATCGGCCCCAGCGCCAGGCCGGTGGTAAAGGACAGCGTAGCAATCAGCGCCGCCACCTTACCGCCGTCTTTAGGCCCGAAGCGCACCAGCGCAATGTTCGCTGCACCGGTTAAAGCCCCGGTGCCGATGCCGGCCAGCAGGCGCGCCATAAACATCATCACAAACGAATCCGCCATGGCGAACAGCAGCGCGCCGGCTAATACCACCAGCAGGGCCGGCACAATCATACTGCGCAGATCGCGCACTTTGCCGGCCATGTTGCCCACGCCGAACAGCGAAATCAGCACGCCGCCGGCATAAGCACCATAAATAATCGTCAGACTGACTGACGTTAAGCCCAACTCATGTTGATAAAGCGGATACAGCGGCGTCGGCGCACTGCTATTCAATAAAGCCGACATTAACGCCAGCGCCAAAAATAGCAAAATAGCAAAGTGCGACGCACCCGAATTCACTTTAGCGGCTTCTTCTACGGCCACTCCGTCAGACATCTCATTCTCCTGAAACTCTCGGCGCAAGGCCGTAATAAACACACCCTCCTGAAAACAAAAACGTATCAGGAAACGCGTTTATCATACCGTTCAGGAATAACCGTCAAAATAGCCAAGAATGCATCAGAGTGATTCAATTATGCATACCGCCCTTTAAGGGCATATACCATCAAACGCTATCGGGCGGATACTTTATAAGTATCTATTATTACTGTTACTCACTCAGAAACCTAGCCCGCCGATGGATAAATTATGCATAAGGATATAAGAGAAAGGACTAAGCGATAAATAAAATTTCCCGTTATTTATCAGCAATAAATCTAAAAATAAGTGAAAAAAGAAAAAGTGAAATTATAAAAAATAAAATGGCGCGCGAATAACCCGCAGCGCCATATTAGAGATCGGAGAAATTATCAGCGATCTACCCCCTGCCCGCCGCGGCCGGCTGGCGTGCCTTCGCCGGCGTGCGCCGCAGAATCGCCAGACCGCCGGAAAGAATAATCAGCGCCATGCCTACGGCGGCAATATACGACTGTTTCTCATCAAAGATTAGATAGCCGAGCAGCGTAGAGAAGATAATCGTGCTGTAAGAAAGAATGCTGACAATCACCGGGTTGCCGCTGCCGTAGGCGCGCGTCATGGTAATTTGCCCCAGGCTGCCGAAAACGCCAATTGCGCAGACATTCAGTAAGGTAATGGCATCCAACGCGGCAAAACCGATGGCGCCGGCCATCACCAGCCCCACCAGCGTGCCGACCAGAGAAAAATAGAACACCACCCGCAGTTCCGGCTCGCCGGTGCGCACCAGTTTGCCCACGTTAAAATAGGCCAGCGCGGTCAGCAGGCCGGACAACAGGCCGATCAGCGTCGCCGCATACTCGCCGTGCGGCATATCCGGCCGCAACAGCACCAAAATACCGACAAAGCCCAGCAGGACCGAAAACAGCAGTTTGCCGGTCAGTTGGCCTTTGGCGGTGACAAAAGTAATCACCGATTGAAAAATCGGGTTGGTGTAACCCAGCGTCGTGGCGGTGGCGATCGGTAAATGAATCAGGGAATAGAAACCGCAGTACATCGCCGCATTGCCAATCGCCGCACGCTTCATATGCAGCCCCAGATGCCGGGTGCGGAAGCCGAGATTCTTGATCTTTATCAGCGCCGCGACAATCAGCACATTGATGAACGAGCGATAAAAGATAATGTCAAAAAAACCGACCTTCGCCGACGCCAGTTTTATGCTGGCGCCCATCAGCGCAAAAAACACGCTGGCCACCAACATCCATAACGCAACCATAACTTCCTCATTAATAGCGGTTCGGACAGATCGCCGGCTTATACGCCGGGATGGATTATTTAGCTTCGGCGACGGTCAGCGGGCGGTTATCCGAACAGGCAAAAAACACCAGCATCTCCGCCCCCTGCGCGCCGGCCTGGCCCTGATGCACAATATCTACCGTATCGGTAAACGAATCCCCCTGGCGGAAAGTTCTCTTCTCGCCGGTTTTCGCCACCGTCAGCGAAATGCTGCCCGCGGTCATATGCACCGCGCTGATGCAGGGATGCGTATGCCAGGCCAGCACCCGATTCGGCTCAACGGTCACCTTCAGGATAGTGATCTGCGGCGCGCCGGCCGGATAGTGGCCGTAAGGCGTCCCTTCCCATGATTTTTCGGTTTTCAGCAACGTTTCTTTATTAATGCCTTCACCGTGGGTCTCTTCCGCCAACGCATTCGTACAGGCCACCATCATGGCGGCAATTACGCCAGATCGATACATCATTGTCATCACCCCGCAATCTTATAAAAAAACAGCGTGAACACTCCCGGTTATTGTTCCCGGATACGCTGCTCATATTCAGCAACGCTCTCGGCATAATAACGATTGGGCGCCCGATGGTTTCCTACCATCATTTCAATCAGATATGGTCCGTCATGTGCGGCGGCGGCAGCCAGTGCATCATCCAGCTCGGCCAGCGTGGCGGCCTTGGCGGCGGCCACGCCCAGACTGCCGGCAAACGCCCGCCAGTCGTGCGACGGCAGCGCGGTGTATGCTTCTCCCACGCCGCTCTGCTGTAACGTGTCGATATGCATCGCGCCGTGTGCGCAGTTATTCATCACCACAAAGGTCATTTTCAGGCGGTAGCGGGCGGCGGTCTGAATTTCCATCCCGTGCATCAGCATACAGCCGTCGCCGGTCACCACCAGGCAGTCGCGCTGCGGAGCCGCCAGCTTGATGCCGATTCCGGCGCAAATCGCCCAGCCCATCGGTGCCAAGGCGCTGGAAGTGTGATAATCGCCCACGCCGCTGCTCTGCCAATGGTGCGCCATAAAAACACGGTGCGCGCCGGAGTCCACCACCACATTAGCGTCCGCAGCGGTGCGGCGGCGTAAATGCTCAATCACTTCGCCGGGGTACAGGTGTTTTTCCTCCGCCATCATGCGCGCAGTCCGGTCCGGCTGACGCTGTTCAAGCGGCAGTTGGCCGACGTATTCCATCCACTGATTACGCAGCTTATTGACGCAGGCAAGATGCGGGTCATCAGCGTCAACCGCCGTCAGCAGGTACTGGAGAGAAGCGCTCAGGCTGGAGAAAATCTGCACGTCCGGCTGATAGTGCGAGCTGACTTGATCGAAATCTTCATCAATCACCACCAACGTCTTGGTGCCGTGCAATTTCGGGTGCCAGTTCAGGCTGTCACGCTGATTGAGATCGCACCCCAGCACCAGCAGCACATCGACTTCGTCGCCGTTGATGGTCTCCACCGCCCGGGTATGGCCGGCAAAGCCGTACAGGCCCAGCGCCAGCGGATGTCCTTCCGGAAATGCGCCCTTCCCTGCGAGCGTGGTGGCGACCGGCAGATGGTATTTTTCCGCCACCTGCCGCAGGAGTTCGGCGTCCTGCGGGTTATTCACCCGATTGCCGGCCAGACAGGCGATATTCAGGCCGCGCAGCAGATAATTATCCAGCACCGCCTCCAGCGCCGGCAGGTCAATCGCCGTTTCACGGCGCTGCGACGTGCGCGATGCCGGCGGCTCAACCGCCGGACGCTTTTGCATATCGACCGGCACGCTCAGATAGGTACGCCCTTTCCGCTGGCCGTTCAGGCATGACAGGCTGCGGCGCAGCTCATGCTGCAGCGTATGCGGCTGTTTCACCTCGATGGCGTTGCTCAGCAGCGGTTTGACAATGGTCAGCTCATCGATGCCGCTGTTGCTGCCGTCCTGGAACGCGCCCTGCGCTTCATGATAGGTGGCGATGCCGCCGGCCAGATACATCACCGGGATCTTATCCGCCTGCGCCGCCGCCATTGCCGGCAGGAAATTCATGGTGCCCGGCCCGGAGATGCCAAGGCAGACGCCGAAGTTGCCGCTGGCGCGCGCATAACCGTCGGCCATAAAACCGCAGGCGGTTTCATGAGCAGCGACAATCCCGGCGATCGCGGATTCGTCAATGGACTTAATCAATGGATAAATCAGTTTGCCCGGCACCAAAAAGATATGCTGAATGCCGCGCTCGGCGAGCGCCTGGATAATAACATCGGCGTTATTACTTTGTACCGCTGATTTAGCGGCGGCCGGGAAGCCTCCTGCGATTGCGTCCGCGTTAGCCAATGCTGCGGGAGCGCACGTATTTCCTGCGTGAGACGCCATGTTTAATGTCCAGTCACAATAGAGAATCGAGCGAATCCCATCAGGCATCGCCGCCTATCGAGACTGGCTCCAATGAGTCGCTAACGATGAAATGTGCGGCAGATCACGCCAGCTCATCCGTTAGCATAAAGTTCGGCAGGTAAAAATAAAGATGCAAAATTGCTTCACAATGATGCATTTTTTTATACCATAAAACATAATAGATAATTATGATACGGCTGCCTCATTTTTAGCGCAACCCCCATTGCACCACGGATAAGCCAATACAACCCCAGTGGTATCCCGCCGCTCTCAGAGAAGGAAGTCGTTGATGAATTGGGATGATGCCCGCTTTTTCCTCGCCGTAGCCCGCTGCGGCACTTTACGTAAGGCCGCAAATGAGCTACACGTCGACCAGGCCACCGTCGGGCGACGCATTTCCGCCTTTGAGGAATCCCTGGGTTCCAAATTATTTATCCGCACGCCCAAAGCATTCTCCCTCAGCCCGCTGGGCGAGGAGATGCTGGCGGATGTGATGAATATGGAGAACGCGGTACAGGCCATCGCCCGCAAGGCGACCAGCGGCGATGAAAGCCTGTGCGGCAATGTGCGCATAGCCACCACCGACACCCTGGCCGAAGCCTTCGTTATCCCGGCGCTGCAAAGGCTGCGCGAGCAGCACCCGCAGATCACCGTGACGCTGCTGACCGCGGTGAATATCTCTGATATTTCCTATCGCGGCGCCGATCTGGCGATCCGCGGCGCGCGCCCGGAGTCCGATGAACTGATTATCAAACGGCTGGCGACCATTGAGATGGGGCTGTACGCAACGCGGCACTATCTGGACGTTCACGGTATGCCGGTCAAGGGCGAACATCTGCGCGGCCATAATCTGCTGATGTTTCCGCGTGAACTGGTGCCGCGTCACTGGAGCAGCTTCTGCGGTGAAACGCTGATCGACCCCAACGTGGTGCTGCAGTGCAACTCGCAGCTGCTGTTGCGCTCAGCCACCCGCAACGGCCTCGGCATCGGCCTGCTCTCCTCATTCCTGGCGGATAACGATCCTGAACTGGTGCGGATACTGCCGGAAAATCAGGACTGGGTGGATATCTGGCTGGTGCTGCATCCCGATCTGCAGCGCGCCGCGCGGGTACGCGCGGTGGTACAGGCGCTGGAAACCTCCTTTCAAAACTATCCACAGTAATTGCCTGCGGGCATAAAAAAAGGTCGCCGCGGCGACCTTTTTACGTTTACAACGCGCTATCAGAACAGCGGCTGCGCCATCTGCACCAGCGTAATCAGCGGTTGCGGATAGATACCCAGTACCAGTACCAGCGCTGCGGAGATCAGCACCACCACCCCGCCGGCGGTCAGCGCCCAGTTACGCGGCGTATCGCGCGACAGCGTTTCCGGCGCGTTGAGATACAGGCTGACGGTCACACGCAGATAGTAGTACAGGCCAATGGCGCTGCCCACCACTACCGCGCCGGTCAGCCACCACAGGTGTGCGCTGACGCCCATCGCGATAACGAAGAACTTACCGATAAAGCCCAGCGTCATCGGGATACCGGCCAGCGACAGCATCATCACCGTCATTACCGCCGACAGAATCGGTTTATGCCAGAACAGGCCGCGGTAGGAGAACAGTGAATCGGCATCCGGCCCGCTGTACGGGCTGGACATCAGGCTGACCACGCCGAAGGCGCCCAGGCTGCTGAACAGATAACCGGCCATATAAACGCCGACGGTCTCCAGCGACAGCTGATGGGTCTGCACCGCAATCAGCGCCACCAGCAGATAGCCCAGATGAGCGATGGAGGAGTAGCCCAGCAGACGCTTGATATTGGTCTGGCTGATCGCCATCAGGTTACCGAACAGGATGGAGCAGAAGGCGATAATCGCCAGCACCGTGCGCAGCGCCTCGCTGTCGGCCGCCGGCGCGTACAGGAACAGACGCATCACCACCGCGAAGATGGCGATTTTGCTGGCGGTGGCCAGGAAGGTGGAAACCGGCGCAGGCGCCCCCTGATACACATCCGGCGTCCACAGCTGGAACGGCACCAGCGACAGCTTGAAGCCCAGACCGACGATCATCATGCCCATCCCCGCCAGAACCAGCGGCTGGTGCATCATGTTTTCACCGAGGCTCTTACCGAGACCGGACAGCGCCAGCGTGCCGGATTCCGCGTACAGCAGCGCCATGCCGAACAGCAGGAAGCTGGAGGCGGCGGCGGACAGCAGCATGTACTTGATGGCGGCTTCCAGCGGACGCTTCTGGCGATAGGCGTAGCCCACCAGGCCAAACAGCGGCAGCGAGATCAGCTCAATCCCCAGGAACAGCGAGGCCAGGTGATTGGCGCTCGCCAGCAGAATGCCGCCCAGCGCGGCAATCAGCACCAGCAGATAGAACTCTTCGCGGTTGTCCGGGTAGCCGACCAGCCATGGATAGGCAAAAGTGCAGGTGGCCAGACTCGCCAGCAGCACCAGCCCGGTGTAGAACATGGAGTAACCGTCAACCCGCAGCAGCGGGGTAACGTCCATCGGGCCAGCCTGGCCGACAAAGTACAGCGAAAGCAGCGCCAGGTTAAGACCGATCACGGTCAGGGTCGCGTTGATAAAGTGGTCGCGTCGCCACGCAATGCCTAGCATCACAACCACCACCGTCAATCCGACGATCAACAGCGGCAACAGTGCGATCAGTTGTTGAGGAGTTATTGTCATGGCGAATTACGGCCTTGTTGTTGAAATTGCAGAAACTGACGAACCAAACCAGTGTTGCACGTTGCTCATTGCGGCAGCAGAGGTATCCAGAATCGGCTGCGGGTAAACCCCCAGCAGCACCAGCAGAACCACCAGCAGCAGAATGATGAACAGTTCGCGTGCGGTCATGCCCGGCAGCGGCTGGTCAGACTTTGGCGTGCCGTAGTAGGCGCGCTGCATCATGATCAGCGAGTAAACCGAAGCAAACACCAGACCGAAGGTAGAAATCACGGTGATCACCGGTACGACCTGGAAGCTGCCGAACAGGATCATAAATTCACCGACGAAGTTACCGGTGCCCGGCATCCCCAGCGTAGCAACCGCGAAGAACAGCGACAGCGCGGGAATATATTTGATACGTCCCCACAGGCCGCCCATCTGGCGCATATCACGGGTATGCAGACGCTCGTACAGCTGACCGCAGATGATGAACATACCGGCCGCAGACAGGCCGTGCGCAATCATCTGAATCACCGCGCCCTGGTAAGCCAGCTGGCTGCCGGTGTAGATGGCAATCAGTACAAAGCCCATGTGAGACACCGAGGTGTACGCGATCAGGCGCTTGATATCGGTCTGCGCGAACGCCATCCAGGCGCCGTAGAAGATGCCGATAACGCCCAGCCACATGGCGATTGGCGCAAACTCGGCGGACGTTTCCGGGAACAGAGGCAGACTGAAACGCAGCAGGCCGTAGGCCGCGGTTTTCAGCAGGATGCCCGCCAGGTCAACGGAACCGGCGGTCGGCGCCTGGCTGTGCGCATCCGGCAGCCAGCCGTGCAGCGGCACCACCGGCATTTTCACCGCGAAAGCGATGAAGAAGCCCAGCATCAGCAGGTATTCCACGTTGTGCGACATCGGCGTTTTCAGCAGATCTTCATAGTTGAAGGTCCAGACGCCGGTAGCGTTGTAGTGCACGAAGACCAGGCCCAGAATCGCAATCAGCATCACCAGACCGCTGGCCTGGGTATAGATGAAGAACTTGGTGGCCGCGGTGATACGGGTTTTACCGTCAGACGCCTTGTGGCCCCACAGCGCGATCAGGAAGTACATCGGCACCAACATCATTTCCCAGAAGAAGAAGAACAGGAACATGTCGATAGCGAGGAACACGCCGATAACGCCGCCCAGGATCCACAGCAGGTTCAGGTGGAAGAACCCCTGATACTTCTGAATCTCACGCCAGGAGCAGAGAATCGCCAGCACGCCCAGCAGGCCGGTCAGCACCACCATCAGCAGCGACAGACCGTCCAGCGCCAGGTGGAAACTGATGCCGAAGCGCGGGATCCACGAGCGCAGGTACACTTCCTGCCACTGCGGAATGCCCTGCGGCGTGGTCAAGGTATAGCCGCCCTGCAGCCACAGTTGCAGCGAGAGCGCCAGTGTCAGCCCCATTGTAATCAACGCGATCCAGCGCGGCACCTTGGTGCCGAAACGCTCGAACTGCCAGCTCAGCAGGCCGCCGATAAAGGGGATAAGAATTAGCCAAGGTAATAGCATGGCGTTTTGTGTCCCTAATATGAATAATCTAAAACATGTATCTGGCCCTTGCTTATCAAGGGCCGAACCCAAAATTGCGTCTGCTTAAATTATTCAGTTAAACCAAAATCAACAGCGCCAATACGACCACTGCACCCACACCCATAGACGCGATATACCAGCGCACCTGTCCGTTTTCACTGACCGTCAGACCGCGGTTGCCCCAGCGGGAGAACACCGCCGGAATGTTCATCAGGCTGTTCAGCGGATCGCTTTGCAGCAGACGCGCGACGCCCAGATAAGGTTTGACGAACACTTTGTCATACAGCCAGTCGAAGCCCCAGGCGTGGAACCACCAGGTCGAGAAGAAGCGGCCCGGCGCGCTGGCGGCCACGCTGCTGACCAGGCGACGTTTGCCCAGCCACAGCGCCGCAGCCAGCAGAATGCCGATAACCGCGACCACCCCGGAGGTGATTTCAAGCTGCAGCACGCTGCCGTGCGCCAGTTCGGTGGTTGCCGGCAGTACGCCCTGCAGCGGCGGAACAATCATCGCGCCGACGAAGGTGGACAGCACCAGCAGAACCAGCAGCGGCAGATGGTGAGTAATGCCCTTGCCTGCATGCGCTTTAATCTGCTCTTTACCGTGGAACACGATGAAGATCATGCGGAAGGTATACAGTGAGGTCATAAACGCGCCGACCAGACCGGCAATCATCAGGTTGATATGACCGTTGGCCATCGCCCCCGCCAGGATCTCATCCTTACTGAAGAAGCCGGCGGTCAGCAGCGGCAGCGCCGACAGCGCCGCGCCGCCCACCAGGAAGCAGACGTACACCAGCGGAATGCTCTTACGCAGGCCGCCCATCTTGAAGATGTTCTGCTCATGGTGGCAGGCCAGGATCACCGAACCGGACGACAGGAACAGCAGCGCCTTGAAGAACGCGTGGGTCATCAGGTGGAAGATCGCCGCGTCCCAGGCCTGTACGCCCAGCGCCAGGAACATATAGCCGATCTGGCTCATGGTGGAGTAGGCCAGCACACGTTTGATGTCGGTCTGCACCAGCGCGGCGAAACCGGCCAGCAGCAGGGTCACCGCCCCGACGATGCCCACCAGGTTCAGCACTTCCGGCGCCATCAGGAACAGGCCGTGAGTACGGGCGATCAGATACACGCCCGCGGTCACCATGGTGGCGGCGTGGATCAGCGCCGATACCGGCGTCGGGCCGGCCATCGCGTCCGCCAGCCAGGTCTGCAGCGGCAGCTGCGCTGACTTACCGACCGCACCGCCCAGCAGCATCAGGGTCGCCCAGGTAATCGCGGTGTCGCCCATCGCCAGTTTCTGCGGCGCCAGCACCATCAGCTCGCGGAAGTTCAGCGTACCCAGCTCGTGGTACAGAATAAACAGCGCAAAGGCCAGGAACACGTCACCCACGCGGGTGACGATAAAGGCTTTCATCGCCGCCGCGCCGTTGGCCGGATCTTTATAGTAGAAACCGATCAACAGGTAGCTGCACAGGCCCACGCCTTCCCAACCCAGGTACATCAGCAGCAGGTTATCCGCCAGTACCAGAACCACCATGCTGGCGATAAACAGGTTGGTGTAGGCGAAGAAGCGCGAGTAGCCCTCTTCGCCACGCATGTACCAGGACGCGAACATGTGGATGAAGAAACCAACGCCGGTCACCACCGACAGCATGGTCAGCGACAGGCCGTCCAACACCAGCGTTACGCCGATATTGAAGTTGCCGACCGTCATCCAGTTCCACAGGTTTTGCTCAAACAGCTCTACGCCGGCGGCTTTCTGGCTGAAGAAATCCATCGCCGCGTAAAGGGTGACCACCGCCGCCAGGCCGATTGAGCCGACGCCGACGGTCGCCGCCGTATTTTCAGACCAGCGGCCGCGTGAAAACGCCAGCAGCAGGAACCCGATCAGCGGCAGCAGAATAGTTAAATATAATAGGTTCATCCGCGCATCTCACTGACAGTATCAATATTCAGGGTATGACGACGACGGTAGAGCTGGAGCAACAGCGCCAGGCCGATACTGGCCTCCGCTGCCGCCAGACTGATGGCCAGGATATACATCACCTGTCCGTCCGCCTGACCCCAGTAGCTTCCCGCCACGATAAACGCCAACGCCGCGGCGTTGATCATCACTTCCAGACTGATCAGCATAAACAGCAGGTTACGGCGGATCAGCAACCCGGTCAGCCCGAGTACGAACAGAATCGCCGCCAGAATCAGCCCATGTTGAAGAGGGATCATGCTTGCTCCTCCGATTTTCTTTTCGCCATTTCGCTGCTTGCCGGGGCGTTGCTCAGCACTTCGCCCGGCTTGTGCTCACGGCCAATATGGAAGGCAACCACCAGGCCGGCCAACAGCAGCATTGAGGCCAGCTCAACCGCCAGTACGTAAGGGCCGAACAGGCTGATACCGACCGCCTTGGCGTCGACCATCTCGCCGCTGATGCCCTGGTCGGAGACGCTGCGAATGGCGATAACCAGCACCACCAGCAACACCAGCGACATCAGGCCGGGGCCAATCCACACCGACGGCTTCAGCCATTCGCGTTCCTGCTGCTGCACCGCATTGCCGAGGTTCAGCATCATCACCACGAAGACGAACAGCACCATGATGGCGCCGGCGTAGACGATGATTTCCAGCGCGGCGGCAAAATAGGCGCCCAGTGAGAAAAAGACTGCCGAGATCGCCAACAGTGAGACGATTAAATACAGCAGCGCATGCACAGGATTGGTATGCGAAATCACGCGAAGCGTCGCGAGAATCGCAATCAAACCTGCCAGATAAAATGCAATTTCCATGCTTGCTGGCTCCTTACGGCAACAGGCTTTTCACGTCGATCGGCTTGGCTTCGTTTTCGGCTTCGCCTTTCGCTTTGCCGTCGATCGCCATACCGGCCATCCGGTAGAAGTTATATTCCGGATATTTACCCGGGCCCGAGATCAACAGATCTTCTTTCTCATACACCAGATCCTGGCGCTTGAATTCGCCCAGTTCGAAATCCGGCGTCAGCTGGATTGCGGTGGTCGGGCAGGCCTCTTCACACAGGCCGCAGAAAATGCAGCGCGAGAAGTTGATGCGGAAGAACTCCGGATACCAGCGGCCATCTTTCTGTTCTGCCTTTTGCAGCGAAATACAGCCGACCGGGCAGGCAACCGCACACAGGTTACAGGCGACGCAGCGCTCTTCGCCGTCCGGATCGCGCGTCAGCACGATGCGGCCACGGTAGCGCGGCGGCAGGTAAACCTCTTCTTCCGGATACATCCGGGTTTCGCGTTTGGCGAAGGCGTGCATGCCAATCATCCAAATACTGCGTACCTGGGTGCCGAAACCAACCACTAACTCTTTCAATGTCATGGTTTATTCACCCCTTATTGAGCGTTGTACAAAATAACTGCGGCGGTCGCCAGCAGGTTCAGCAGCGTCAGCGGCAGGCACACTTTCCAGCCGAATGACATCACCTGGTCATAACGCGGACGCGGCAGCGCGGCGCGGATCAGGATGAACATCATCATGAAGAATGCCGTTTTCAGCGCGAACCAGATGAACGGCGGCAGGAATGGCCCCTGCCAGCCGCCGAAGAACAACGTCACAATCAGGGCGGAAACGGTCACGATGCCGATATATTCCCCCACGAAGAACAGACCGAATTTCATACCGGAATATTCAATGTGGTAACCGTCGGCCAGTTCCTGCTCCGCTTCCGGCTGGTCAAACGGATGGCGGTGACACACCGCCACGCCGGCAATCGCAAAGGTTACAAAACCAAAGAATTGCGGGATGACATTCCAGACGTGAGCCTGTGATTCAACGATGTCCTGCATGTTGAATGAACCTGCCTGCGCCACAACCCCCATCAGCGACAGGCCGATGAACACTTCGTAGCTCAGGGTTTGTGCCGAGGCACGCATCGCCCCCAACAGCGAGTATTTGTTGTTGCTCGACCAGCCGGCGAACAGCACGGCGTAGACCGCCAGACCGGCCAGCATCAGGAAGAACAGAATACCGATGTTGAGATCGGCCACCGCCCAGGTCGGGCTGACCGGAACGATGGCAAATGCCAGCAGCAAGGAAGTAAAGGCGATCATCGGTGCCAGGGTGAAGATCACCCGGTCGGAGAAGGTCGGAACCCAGTCTTCCTTAAAGAACATTTTGATCATGTCGGCGACCAGCTGCAGCGAGCCGCCCCAACCGACGCGGTTTGGCCCGTAGCGGTTCTGGAACAGGCCGAGCAGGCGGCGTTCGCCGAAACTCATGAACGCCCCGCAGGCGACCACGACCAGCAGGATCACGACCGCTTTCAATACGGCGATCAATATGTCGATCACCTCAGGGGTAAACCAGCTCATCGTACCGCCTCCCGCAGATTTTCAACCTTCGCACCCGCCAGTACCGGCGGGATCCCTGGCAAGCCGAGCGGCAAACCAACCTGGCCCTGGGTCAGGGTTTCACTCAGGCGCACCGGCAGACGCAGCGTCTGACCCGCACAGCTGAACTCCACCAGCGCCCCTTCGTTAACGCCCAGGCGCGCGGCGTCGGCCGGGTTGACCATCGCATACGCCGCCGGCATACGCTGCTGGATCACCTCGGAACGCTGCGACATCTCGTCGCTGCCGAACAGGTGGTAATACGGCGCTACCTGCCAGCCTTGCGCATTAAATGCGGCAGGCACGTTGGTGAAGTAGCCAAGGCTGCCCTCCCCCGCTTCGATCAGGCGCACGCCCGGATCGCCGTGGCGCAGCTTGCCCCCGACCTCGGCCTGGAATTTGTTCCACGCCTGCGGTGAGTTCCAGCCTGGCGACCAGGCGAACGGGATCTGCTGACGATCGGCCAGCGGGCTGTTGTTCCCTTCCATGGAGAAGGCGAACATGGTGTCTTTATCCTGCGGCTGACGCGGTTCATGCACGCTGATATTGGCGCGCATCGCGGTGCGGCCGCTGTAACGGTGCGGTGAACGCGCCAGTTTCTGCCCGCGGATGCGGAAGCTGGCGTCCGGCGCGGCATCCTTGATGCCCTGCAGCTGCGGCAACGCCTCGACGCAGGCTTCAATCACATCGTCAAGCTGGGTCCAGTCCACGTGACGGCTGGTATAGGTGGAGTGCAGCGAGTGCATCCAGCGCCAGCTCTCCAGAATTTCCGTCCGCACGTTGTTTTTGGCGTCATCGTAGTAAGCCGGATCGTAAACCTGGAAGAAGCGCTGCGCGCGACCTTCCTGGTTGACCAGCGTACCGTCGCTTTCGGCAAAGCTGGCGGCTGACAGCACCAGGCTGGCTTTGTCCATAATCGCGGTGCGCTGGTGATCGGCGACGATCAGGTTGCTGACCTTGGCGAGCGCGGCGTCGATCTTGTCCGCCGACGCATGCCGGTACAGATCGTTCTCCATCACGATGGCGGTGTCGGCCTGGCCGTCCGCCAGCTGCGCCAGCGCCTGATCGAGCGAACCGCCGCCGATCATCGCCAGCCCCATGCTGTTGGCAGCGCCGGCCACCAGGGTGATGCCCACCTCGGAGCCGCGTCCCTTCAGCGCAGTGACAATGTTGGCCGCCGCTGCGATCACCGCGTCGCTGCCGGCGCTGCTGCCGGTCACGATCAGCGGTTTACGCGCGCCGGTCAGCGCCTGCACGATAATGTCGACTTTCTTGTTCAGATCGTCCGTCAGGCCATCGACCGCCGGCGCCGCCGCGTCCAGCGCGTGCGCAATGGCGAAGCCGAGACGCGCCTGCTCATCGACCGGCGCACGGTAGTTCCAGGCGGCGATATCATCCAGACGGGTGCTGTCGACGTTGGTGACGAACAGCGGGTATTTGGCATGCTGACCGATGTTCTGCACCGCCGCGATCTGCCAGTCGGCCACGCGCTGCGCCGCCGCCATCGCCCGGGCTTTGCCTTTCACCGCCTGACGTACCGACAGTGCGATACGCGCGCCGGTTTGCGTCAGGTCTTCACCCAGCACCAGCACCGCGTCGTACTCTTCGATCTCACGCAGCGCCGGCGTATGCACGCCGCTGTTTTGCAGCACGTTGAGCATCAGTTCCAGACGCTGCTGTTCTGCCTGCGCAATGCCGGTATAGAAGTTCTCGGCGCCGACCAGTTCACGCAGCGCGAAGTTGCTTTCCAGGCTGGCGCGCGGCGAGCCAATGCCGATGGTTTTCTTGGCCTGACGCAGAATATCCGCCGCCCCTTCCATCGCCTGCTCGGCGTTCAGCGCAATCCAGTCATTGCCGCGCAGCTGCTGCGGCTGACGAGGACGGTCCTTCAGGTTGACGTAGCCATAGCCGAAGCGGCCGCGGTCACACAGGAAGTAGTGGTTCACGCTGCCGTTGTAACGGTTCTCAATGCGGCGCAGCTCGCCATAGCGCTCGCCCGGGCTGGTGTTACAGCCGATGCTGCACTGCTGGCAGATGCTTGGCGCAAACTGCATGTCCCATTTACGGTTGTAGCGCTCGGAGTGGGTTTTGTCGGTAAAGACGCCGGTCGGGCACACTTCCACCAGGTTGCCGGAGAACTCGCTTTCCAGCGTGCCGCTTTCCGGGCGGCCAAAGTAGACGTTGTCGTGCGCGCCGTAGACGCCGAAATCGGTGCCGTCGGCATAGTCTTTGTAGTAACGCACGCAGCGGTAGCAGGCGATGCAGCGGTTCATCTCATGAGAGATAAACGGCCCCAGCTCCTGGTTCTGGTGGGTGCGTTTGGTGAAGCGGTAGCGGCGGAAGCTGTGGCCGGTCATTACCGTCATATCCTGCAAATGACAGTTGCCGCCTTCTTCACACACCGGACAGTCGTGCGGGTGGTTGGTCATCAGCCACTCAACCACGCTTTCGCGGAACTGTTTGGCTTCGTCGTCATCGATGGAAATGAAGGTGCCATCGGACGCCGGCGTCATACAGGACATCACCAAGCGGCCGCGCGTGTCTTCCGCATTTTGGTATTGCTTTACCGCACATTGGCGGCAAGCGCCGACGCTTCCCAGCGCCGGGTGCCAGCAAAAGTAAGGAATATCGAGGCCGAGGGAGAGACAGGCCTGTAACAGGTTGTCTGCTCCGTCAACGTCGTATTCTTTGCCGTCTACATGAATCGTAGCCATAGTCAGCATGCTTCCAAATGGCCTGCTTTGCGGCAGGCGTTAATCAAAAATTCTGTTATCCCTGCGTACTGCCCCGGCGGCACCGTTGGCCGCCCGCGGACGTACGGCGGGCTAAAAGCGGGCTTACCAGCGTTGCTTCAGCAAGTTGTTGGCCTGAATACCGCTGATGGCATGAGCATTGCTAAAATGCTGTACGGCGATACCGGCTTCAAACTCGTCACGGAAATATTTAATTGCGCTTTGCAGCGGCTCTACGGCGCCCGGCGCGTGTGCGCAGAAGGTTTTACCCGGGCCAAGGAAGCGGCACAGCTGCTCCAGGGTTTCAATATCTCCCGGCTGCCCTTCGCCTTTTTCCAACGCACGCAGAATTTTCACGCTCCACGGCAGGCCGTCGCGGCACGGGGTACACCAGCCGCAGGACTCGCGCGCAAAGAACTCTTCCAGATTGCGCACCAGGGAAACCATGCCGATTTCGTGATCGACCGCCATCGCCAGCGCGGTGCCCAGACGGCTGCCGGCCTTGCCGATCGTGCCGTATTCCATCGGCAGATCGAGGTGGTCGGCGGTCAGGAAGTCGGTCCCCGCCCCGCCCGGCTGCCAGGCTTTGAATTTCAGGCCGTCGCGCATGCCGCCGGCATAATCTTCCAGAATTTCACGCGCGGTGGTGCCGAACGGCAGCTCCCAGACGCCCGGGTTCTTCACCCGGCCGGAGAAGCCCATCAGCTTGGTGCCTTTGTCTTCGCTGCCGGAAATACCGGTATACCACTCCACGCCGTTGGCCAGGATCGCCGGCACGTTGCACAGCGTCTCCACGTTGTTGACGCAGGTCGGCTTGCCCCAGACGCCGGCGGAGGCCGGGAATGGCGGCTTGGAGCGCGGGTTGGCGCGGCGGCCTTCCAGCGAGTTGATCAGCGCCGTCTCTTCGCCGCATATATAGCGGCCGGCGCCGGTGTGGACAAAAAGCTCGAAATCGAAGCCGCTGCCCATAATGTTTTTGCCCAGATAGCCCGCTTCGGTGGCTTCGGCGATGGCGCGACGCAGGCGTTCCGCCGCTTCGACATATTCACCGCGCAGGAAGATGTAGCCGCGGTACGCCTTGAGCGCAAAGGCGGAGATCAGCATGCCTTCCACCAGCAGGTGCGGCAGCTGTTCCATCAGCAGGCGGTCTTTGTAGGTGCCCGGCTCCATCTCATCGGCGTTACACAGCAGGTAACGGATGTTCATGGTTTCGTCTTTCGGCATCAGGCTCCACTTCAGACCGGTGGAGAAGCCCGCGCCGCCGCGCCCTTTCAGGCCAGAGTCTTTGACCAGGCTGACGATTTCATCCGGCGCCATGCCTTTGATGGCCTTTTCCGCTCCCGCGTAGCCGTTTTTGCTGCGGTATTCATCCAGCCACACCGGCTGTTTGTCGTCGCGCAAACGCCAGGTCAACGGATGCATCTCGGGAGTGCGTACAATGTCTTTGATCATTGGTACTGCTCCAGTAGATTATCGATATCTTCAGGCTTCAGCTGACTGTGAGTATCCTCATCAATCATCATGGTCGGCCCTTTATCGCAGTTGCCCAGACAGCAGGTCGGCAGCAGCGTGAAACGGCCATCGCCGGTGGTTTGACCCGGCTTGATGTTCAGTTTCTTCTCGATCGCGGCCTGAATGCCCTGGTAACCGGTGATGTGACACACCACGCTGTCACAGTAGCGAATCACGTGACGTCCTACCGGCTGACGGAAAATCTGGCTGTAGAACGTGGCAACGCCTTCTACGTCGCTGGCAGGAATGCCCAGCACTTCTGCGATGGCATAAATCGCCCCATCCGGTACCCAGCCGCGCTGCTTCTGCACAATTTTCAGCGCTTCAATCGAAGCGGCGCGCGGATCTTCGTAATGGTGCTTTTCATGCTCAATCGCATCACGCTCTGCCGCACTCAGCTCAAACGCATCAACGCCGCTCGCTGGAGCGGCCGCGTCGATAGGCTCAGGCACATGGTGACTCACGTGATTATCTTTTTGATCATGCATAGTTAGCGGTCCACATCTGACATTACAAAATCGATACTACCCAGATAGACGATCAGGTCGGAAACCAGGCTGCCACGGATAACCGCCGGGATTTGCTGCAGGTGCGCAAAGCTTGGCGTACGTACCCGGGTGCGGTAGCTCATGGTGCTGCCGTCGCTGGTCAGGTAGTAGCTGTTAATCCCTTTGGTGGCTTCAATCATCTGGAATGATTCGTTCGCTGGCATCACCGGGCCCCAGGAAACCTGCAGGAAGTGGGTGATCAGCGTTTCAATGTGCTGCAACGTACGCTCTTTCGGCGGCGGCGTCGTCAGCGGGTGATCGGCCTTGAACGGGCCTTCCGGCATATTGTTCAGGCACTGTTCGAGGATGCGCAGGCTCTGGCGCAGCTCTTCCACTTTCAGCATCACGCGGCTGTAGCAGTCGCTGACGCCGTCGCCGACCGGCACCTCAAAGTCGAAGTTTTCATAGCCGGAGTACGGACGCCATTTACGCACGTCGAACTCGATGCCGGTGGCGCGCAGGCCGGCGCCGGTAACGCCCCAGTCCAGCGCGTCTTTGGCGTTATACGCCGCCACGCCGACGGAACGGCCTTTCAGGATGGTGTTTTTCAGCGCCGCCTTAACGTAGGAGTCCAGACGCTTCGGCATCCACTCCAGGAATTCGCGCAGCAGGCGATCCCAGCCGCGCGGCAGGTCATGCGCCACGCCGCCGATGCGGAACCATGCCGGGTGCATACGGAAACCGGTGATGGCTTCCACGAGGTCGTAGATTTTCTGACGGTCGGTGAAGGCGAAGAATACCGGCGTCATGGCGCCGACGTCCTGAATAAAGGTGCTGATATACAGCAGGTGGCTGTTGATGCGGAACAGCTCGGACAGCATCACGCGGATGGTGTCGACGCGCTCGGGCACCTTGATGCCGGCCAGTTTTTCCACCGCCAGCACGTACGGCATTTCGTTAACGCAGCCGCCCAGGTATTCGATACGGTCGGTGTACGGAATGTAGCTGTGCCAGGACTGACGTTCGCCCATCTTCTCCGCGCCGCGGTGGTGGTAACCGATATCCGGCACGCAGTCGACGATCTCCTCGCCGTCCAGCTGCAGGATAATACGGAACGCACCGTGCGCCGACGGGTGGTTCGGCCCGAGGTTGAGGAACATGTAGTCCTCGTTCTCATTGCCGCGCTTCATGCCCCACTCTTCCGGCTTGAAGGTCAGCGACTCCATCTCCAGATCTTCTTTCTGCTTGGTCAGCACGAACGGATCGAATTCGGTGGCGCGCGCCGGGTAATCCTTACGCAGCGGGTGGCCTTCCCAGGTCTGCGGCATCATGATGCGCGTCAGGTGCGGGTGGCCGTCGAAGGTGATGCCGAACATTTCCCAGGTCTCACGCTCGTACCAGTTGGCGTTCGGGAACACCTTGGTCGCGGTAGGCACGTGCAGGTCTTTTTCAGCCAGCGCCACCTTCAGCATGATATCGCGGTTGCGTTCGATGGAAATCAGATGATAGAAAACAGAGAAATCCGCAGCAGGCAGACCCTGGCGGTGAGTGCGCAGACGCTCGTCAACGCCATGCAGGTCGAACAGCATGACATACGGCTTCGGCTGTTTTCTTAAAAACGTCATTACTTCCAGGAGCTGCTCACGCTTGACCCATACCACGGGCATACCGGTACGGGTTGCTTGAACAGTAAAGGCTTCCGGCCCAAAACGGTTGCGCAGTTCGCCGATCACCGGATCGTCAAGATGATCGCGGGTGTGCCAGTCAGGCAGAGCGTCGTGCGTCGTTGAATCTGTCATAATATTTTTTCACCACACTGAAGGGTCAAATCGCTGCAAGCTTAACTTTCGCTGTGTTTACCAATAGCGCATTAAGATGGACGTTAAATGAACGTCTTAAACCTCGTCAGGCGTGCGCAGATTGGTGACTGCAATACGCTCGCCGTGCTTGCGTTCTCTTTCCGACTGCATGTTGGCGCGATACACACCCTGATCGCCAACCACCCACGACAGCGGACGACGCTCTTTACCGATGGATTCCTGCAGCAGCAGCAGCGCCTGCATATACGCTTCCGGACGCGGCGGGCAGCCTGGGATATACACGTCGACCGGCAGGAACTTGTCCACGCCCTGCACCACGGAATAGATATCGTACATGCCGCCGGAGTTGGCGCAGGCGCCCATGGAGATCACCCATTTCGGCTCAAGCATCTGCTCGTACAGCCGCTGGATGACCGGGGCCATTTTGGTGAAGCAGGTACCCGCCACCACCATAAAGTCGGCCTGGCGCGGGGAAGCACGCAGCACTTCCGCACCAAAACGCGCAACGTCATGAACGGCGGTAAACGAGGTCACCATCTCTACATAACAGCACGAAAGGCCGAAGTTATACGGCCAAAGAGAGTTTTTGCGCCCCCAGTTCACCATGTCATGCAATGCATGTTCGAGTTTACCCATGTAAACCGTGCGGTGAACCTGTTGTTCCAGAGGATCGGCGACGATCTCCTGTTTTTGCAGGGGGTAACGGTCGTTCTCACCGTTCGGGTCTATGCGGGTGAGCGTATAGTCCATCTTAATGCCTCGTTTTTAACCACAAATAACTACTGCGGATGACGGTTGGTGTTAGTGATCGTGCTTGGTTTGACCTGACGCTTTGAGCGTGCAGGCGTCCAGTCCAATGCGCCGATGCGCACCAGATAAACCAGACCGGCCAGTAGCACCAAAATGAAAATGGCGGCTTCGATAAAGCCCACCCAGCCGCTCTCGCGAATCGAGACCGACCAGGCATAGAGATACAAGGCTTCTACATCGAAAATAACGAAGAACATGGCAACCAGATAGAACTTGGCGGACAGGCGCATACGCGCCGAACCGACCGAGTCGATACCGGATTCAAACGGGGTGTTTTTGGCACGCGCACGGGCTCTCCCGCCCAGGAAATACGCGCCCAGCAGCATGAGGCCGCACAGCCCGATGGCCACGACAAGAAATACGGCGAATGCCCAGTGATGAGCGATAACTTCAGTGGTTGTTGACATACTCTTTGCTTACTCATCAAAAGTGGCGTCGATCATTCTGCTCTTATCACGGCAGTTAGTGCACCACATCGATTTAAGGGAAGGATAAATAACCACAAAAAACCAACTGCTATCACAATGCGTTAAGCAGCGTTTTTACTGTGGGCTTTTTACTCCTTTCTATAACCTTTTGTCAACTTTGACAAAAGTATCTACACATTAGTTTACATACGTATCATTTAATTAACATTTCATGCGCCAGCTTTCAGGCTAAATCGTGTCAGTCATTTGCTGTGTAGAAACAGATAGATATCAACCAATATGCACATTTCAGTTTTACTATACCATTCTCTCAGGTATTCCCTGTTGTTCCACTCACTACCTAGGGGTATTTTTTTGATCCAGGACACGTTTTCAGCAGAAATCCTCAAAAAAAGTGTGGCTCTTTAACATTTTTTATAAATTTAAGCGCAAATTTTAACCACACAGTCAGACCATAAGATATCCACAGAAAAAACCTGCCTTCTCGATTTTCGCACAATAGACAAAAAAGCGAAGATAAATATTTTCATACGAATAAACGTGGCTTAACGGCAATAAAGAGTTATACAAATAGACGTTACGGAAAGGATTTATACTGAAGTGATAATAAATTGGATTTTTACTAAAAAAGGCCAAAAAAAACCTCCGCCGTAGCAGAGGTTTTGTGGTTACGCAACGCGCTGTTCGGCGTTATTCGTCTTCATCCACCACATCTTCTGTGGGGGTGGCATTCTGGAAGTTGTAGCTGGTATTGCCGTGCTGTACCGCGCCGAAAATCGCCATTGCCAGCTCATTTTCGCACTGGATATCTTTGCACAGCGTGTATTGCGTCTCCGGCAGCGTCGGCAGGCCTTCCGCCGCGCCCAGCACGCGCAGATCCGGGCTCATCATCTCCACCGGCCGGACGGTTACGCCCAGCCCCGCCTTACAGGCGGTGCGAACCGCCGACAGCGTGGAAGCCACATAGGCGATACGCCATGGGATCCCGGCCTCATCCAGATGCTCAATTGCCATCGCGCGGAAAGGACAAGGCTCATCCAGCACCACCAGCGGAATCGGCTCATCCGCCTGGAAGTGGTAATCCGCCGCGCAGTACCACAACGTTGGCGAGGTGCGCAGCACCACATGCGGGTGGCCCACGGTATCAACGGTGGTAATAGCCAGATCCACTTCGCCGCTATTGAGCATATCCAGCATAAATGGACTACGCTTTACCCGTACGTCGACCGCCAGCTTCGGATAGACGGCGGTTACGCGGTTTAACAGGAACGGTAAAATGGTGTCGGCCGTATCATCGGAAGCGCCGATGGTAAGCACGCCCTTGATATTGTTAAACATCAACGAGGCGCAGGCTTCATCGTTAAAGCGCAATATTTTTCTGGCATAACCCAGCAGCTGTATGCCATGCTCGGTAAGCAGTTTATTACGGCCGTGACGGGCGAATAACTCTTTGCCTACCAATTGCTCTAATCGCTGCATTTGCTGGCTGACCGCGGACTGAGTACGGCAGACGGCGACGGCCGCTGCGGCAAACGTATTCAGATCGGCAACAGCCACAAAAGTTCTTAGCAGATCGAGGTCGAGATTAAGTATCGGACGATTTGCATTGGTCATAGTGTTTTTCTTCACTTTTTAAATTCTATATTTGAAACTACCCTGGTGTATTTCTAAGGCACTGTTTAAAAGAACGGCGCCAGGTACGACACTACCCCACTCATAAGTAGAGGGCAAAAAATTCCTTATATTTCGTTACCTCTATCGCCTTTTAGAATGCAACCGATCGCTGCCGCTTAACGGGCACGGATCTGCGCTTTGCTAAAGTGATTGATTTGAGTGGGAACAAGAATTTTACTCATTCCCCCCGCTGAATTACCACACTAAACGTGCTTCTTTTTTCTCATATACGCCCGCAACCTTAGCGTAAAAGCTCATGAAAACTTGGCATTTTTCGCCGATAATACGCGTCAGGCATAAAAATAAATCAATAAATTCAACCAGTAAAAAACCACTCAATCTGAAAGCCAAAATAATAACTTAAATGTTAGTTAAGTCACAAAGTGAAAGTTTTCTAATATAAATATTATTTATGTAGCAGTGTGGTGATGAATTCCCCGTCAAGCCATAAGACTAGTCCGGGAATATCACGCAGATTCGGCATCAAAAGGGAAACATAACGGCTTGCTGCCGAAAGCCAAAGCGCCCTTGCTCACGCTGTGCAGTCAGGTTTACGCCCCTGAGCGCCCAACACAATAAAACACCAACAATAAAATAAAAAACAGAATTTAACGCCAACAAAATTTTTTAACCAGACTTATCATCGTTAAAATCGCCATTTTAGCCGATCATTTGCACCAAAGGTGTGCGCAGCCCTTCAAAAGCGCAGGTACCAGGAGTACATTGGTCAGGTTGCGGCGTTCCACGGTAGGAATGCCCTATCCCAGCAGAAGGCACAGTTTTTTTATGTCCCCCATTGAGAAATCCAGCAAACTGGACAACGTCTGTTACGACATTCGCGGCCCGGTGCTCAAAGAAGCCAAACGCCTAGAAGAAGAAGGCAACAAAGTCCTCAAACTCAACATCGGCAACCCCGCCCCTTTCGGCTTTGAAGCGCCGGATGAAATTCTGGTCGATGTGATCCGCAACCTGCCGACCGCTCAGGGCTACTGTGATTCCAAAGGGCTCTACTCGGCGCGTAAGGCGATTATGCAGCACTATCAGGCGCGCGACATGCGCGACGTCACCGTCGAGGATATCTATATTGGCAACGGCGTGTCCGAGCTGATCGTCCAGTCGATGCAGGCGCTGCTGAACAGCGGCGACGAAATGCTGGTGCCGGCGCCTGATTACCCGCTGTGGACCGCGGCGGTTTCCCTGTCCAGCGGCAAAGCCGTCCACTATCTGTGTGACGAAGAAGCCGGTTGGTTCCCGGACCTCGACGATATTCGCAGTAAAATCACCCCGCGCACCCGCGGCATCGTGATCATTAACCCGAACAACCCGACCGGCGCAGTGTACAGCAAAGCGTTGCTGGAACAGATCGTCGAGATAGCGCGCGAACATAACCTGATCATCTTCGCCGACGAAATCTACGACAAAATTCTGTATGACGCAGCCGAACATATCTCTATCGCCTCGCTGGCGCCGGATCTGCTGACCGTCACCTTTAACGGTCTGTCCAAGACCTACCGCGTCGCCGGCTTCCGCCAGGGCTGGATGGTGCTGAACGGCCCGAAAAAGCACGCCAAAGGCTATATCGAAGGGCTGGAAATGCTGGCATCGATGCGCCTGTGCGCCAACGTGCCGATGCAGCACGCCATCCAGACCGCGCTGGGCGGCTACCAAAGCATCAGCGAATTTATCCAGCCGGGCGGCCGCCTGTACGAACAGCGCAACCGCACCTGGGAACTGCTCAACGAGATCCCCGGCGTCTCCTGCGTGAAGCCTCAGGGCGCGCTGTATATGTTCCCGCGCATTGACGCCAAACGCTTTAATATTCACGACGATCAGAAGCTGGTGCTGGATTTGCTGCTGCAGGAAAAAGTGCTGCTGGTGCAGGGCAGCGCGTTTAACTGGCCTTACCCCGATCACGTGCGCATCGTTACCCTGCCGCGCGTCGACGAGCTGGAAATGGCGGTCGGCAAACTGGGGCGTTTCCTGGAAAACTATCGCCAGTAAATGTCATTCACGGCGCGTTTGCATAAACGCGCCGTAGTGATCAGAATAAAGCTCCTTGCCGCCGTAGAGAACACCCCATGAGCCAGAGCCATTTTTTTGCCCACCTGTCCCGTCTGAAACTTATCAACCGCTGGCCGCTGATGCGCAACGTGCGCACCGAAAACGTCTCCGAGCACAGCCTGCAGGTGGCGTTTGTCGCCCACGCGCTGGCGGTGATCAAAAACCGCAAGTTCAACGGCAACCTGAACGCCGAACGCGTAGCGCTGCTGGCGATGTATCACGACGCCAGCGAAGTGATCACCGGCGATATGCCGACGCCGATCAAATATTACAATCCGCAGATTGCCCACGAATATAAGAAGATCGAAAAAGTGGCGCAGCAAAAACTGCTGGCGATGATCCCGGAAGAACTGCGCAATGACTTTCGCAGCATCCTGGACGAGCACTGCTACAGCGAAGATGAAAAGCTGGTGGTCAAGCAGGCCGACGCCCTGTGCGCCTACCTGAAGTGCCTGGAAGAGCTGTCGGCGGGCAATCAGGAGTTTACGCTGGCCAAAGCCCGGTTGGAAAAGACGTTGCAACTGCGCAACAGCCCGGAAATGGAGTATTTCATGACGGTGTTTATCCCCAGTTTCAGCCTGTCGCTGGATGAGATCAGTCTGGACGCCGAACTGTAACCGTCAGGGCGCAGCAACCACGTACGCGCCCTGCAATTTACCATTCTCAGAACGGAAACAGCCACGGCACCAGCGCGACGCTGACCAGCATCACCAACACGGTGAACGGCACGCCAAGGCGCACAAAATCGCCGAACTTATAATTCCCCGGCCCCAGAACCAGCGTATTCACCGGCGAAGAGACCGGCGTCATAAAGGCTGCAGAAGCGGCAATGGCGATAATCATGGCAAACGGATACGGTGATACCGCCATTTCCCGCGCCGCTGCGATGGCAATCGGCGCCATCAGAACCGCCGTGGCGGTATTGGAGATAAACAGGCCGATCGTGGCGCACAGCACAAACAGACAGAGCAGCATCACGCGCGGCCCCATATTGCCGGCCACGTCCATCAACCCTTGTACGATCAGATCCACCCCGCCGGTCTTCTGCAGCGCCTGCGCAAACGGCATCATGCCGACGATCAGAATAATGCTCGGCCAGTGGATCGATTTATAGGCGCTTTCCATATCGATACAGCGGAATTTCCCCATCAGCAGGCAGGCGATCAGCGCCGCGATAGGGTTCGGCACCTCATCGGTCAGCATCATCGCCACCATCAGCGCCAGACAGAACAGCGCGTGCGGCGCCTGCGTCATCGCCGGCGCCACTTCGTCCACCTCCGCCGGCAGGTTGAGTACGATAAAGTCGTGAGTTTTGCTCTGCAGCTGGCGAATCGCCTTCCAGTCGCCGATCACCAGCAGCATATCCCCCAGCGCCAACGGCTCATCCACCAGCTTGCCCGCCAGCGTCTCACCATTGCGGCGAATGCCGACCACGTTGAGATCGTAGCGGCTGCGAAAACCGTTTTCCCGCAGGCTTTTACCCAGCAGCGCCGAATCGGGGATCAACGATACCTCCGCCATGCCGACGTTGCGCGACTGTTCAGAGAAATAGTCGCCGCGCAACACCATCGGTTCCAGCTGCTGCTCGCTGCAGAATTCACGCAGATCAACGTCGCTGGCCGACATATCGATCAGCAGCACATCACGTTCGCGCAGCTCGGTACTGCCGGAGGCGCTGACCATCACCCGCCGGAAACGCTTCCAGCGCTCAATGCCCACCACGTTGGCGCCGTAGCGCGCCCGCAGATGCAGCTCATCCAGCGAACGCCCCACCAGCGGGGAGCCGCGGCGCAGCGCCAGGCGTCGCGCCCGCCCGGTCAGTTTGTAATCGCGGATCAAATCGCGGAAAGTGCGTCGCTGCCAGCTCTCTTTACGGTTGTCCGGCGATTCGCCGCCCAGCCAGCGCCGCGCCAGCAGCATATAGCCCACGCCGAGCACCAGCACCACGATGCCGATCGGCGTGACGCCGAAGAAACCGAAGCCGCGAATGCCCTCGCGCACCAGCTCACTGTTCACCACCATATTCGGCGGCGTCGCCACCAGCGTCATCATCCCGCTGATCAGGCCGGCAAAGCTCAGCGGCATCATCAGCCGCCCCGGCGCGGTTTTCATCCGCGCCGCCACGCTGAGCACCACCGGGATAAAAATCGCCACCACGCCGGTGGAGCTCATAAACGCGCCCAGCCCGGCCACCGTCACCATCAGCAGCACCAGCATTTTGGTTTCGCTGCTGCCGGCCACCTTCACCAGCCAGTCCCCGACCTGATAGGCCACGCCGGTGCGCACCAGCCCTTCGCCGATAACGAACAGCGCGGCGATCAGAATTACGTTCGGGTCGCTAAAGCCGACCGTCGCCTCCTGCAAGGTTAGCGTTCCGCTTAACACAAAGGCGATGATCACCAATAAGGCGACCACATCCATGCGCAGTTTGTTGGTGGTAAACAGCACAATCGCCACCAGCAACAAACACAACACCCACAGTAATTCGCTGTTCAAATCGGCCTCGTCCGTCCGCCAGGTTCCAAAGTCTTAAAAATTAGCACAAAAAAACCCCGCGCATGCGGGGTCTAATCAATTTGCCGGCGAATAGCGGCGATCAGTCGCGCAGCGTGATGCGCGCGCCGTGCGCCCCGCCGTCAACCTGCAATTGCTCCAGGGAGGAAAGGCGCAGATCGACCTGTTCCAGCTGCGGCGCATCGGCAGGCGCATTGACCGCAATCACCTGACAGCCGGCGGCCAGGCCCGAAGCGATGCCCGCCGCCGCGTCTTCCACCACCACGCACGCCTGCGGCGCCAGCCCCAGGCGCTCCGCACCCAGCAGATAAGCGTCCGGCTGCGGTTTACCGCGCTCGACCTGCTCGGCGGTGACAAATACCGCCGGCAGCGGCAGCCCCGCCGCCTCGCGGCGCGCGCTGGCAACCGGCACCGAACCGGAGGTGACGATCGCCCAAGGAATACCCAGCGTGTTCAGCCGTTCCAGCAGCGCCGCCGCACCCGGCAGGGCGCGTACGCCGTCGGTATCCTGCGCTTCCACCTGCTCCAGCAGGTCGTGCTCATGCTGAATATCGGCCTCGCTGGCGCCCGGCATAAAGTGGCGCAAAGAGGTAATGGCCTGTTTACCGTGAATAAAATCCAGCACCTCCTGCGGATCGACGCCGTGCCGGTTGGCCCACTGGGTCCAGGCGCGCTCCACGACGGGCAATGAATCTACCAACGTACCATCCAGGTCGAACAGAAAACCTTTACACTCCACAGGAAACCTCTTTTTAATCAAGCATTAATAATTTGCGCTATTTCGACGGCGCTCAAATGATACTGACGCGGACAGGACAGCCACAGCGCCAGCATGCGCTGATATTTATCCCACATTTTGGTCTGGGCGTTAAAGCCGTGGCTGCCGGCGTCGAAGTGAGTATAGCGTCCCTCGGTGTTGACCAGGAAACGCACATAGCTCAGGTAGCGCGCCTCGGTCGCCGCATCAAAGCCGAGGAACGCCAGACGACGCGCCTCCAGCCCCTGGCGATCCTTGAGATTCTCCCAGGACACCTGCAGCGCATGGTGCATTTCCATAATATTGATGATGGTGCGGCAAACCTCTTCGCTCATCTCGTCAAAATCACGATCCAGTTCACGCAGCTGCAGGCCGAAACCGCGCTCCACCACGGTTTGCAGGCGGCGGTAGCGCTCGGCGTTGCCCGGGTCGAGCATCGTCATCATCTTATACTGGTTAGACAGGATCAGGCGTTGGGCGTGGGTCATTTCCATGTTTAGGGTCCTCAGTTCTGCAAATTGGCGTGAGCATCGCATACTGATTTGAGGCATGGAATCACAACCCGCCGCTTCTTTGATTTGCGCCAAGTTTGACGCCGCCGGGGCGTTACGCCCGGCGGCGGCGGACCTCAGAGATCGTCCAGGAAGGTCTTATCCAGCTGCTTGAACGCGCGCTTGAGCAGATCCGCCAGCGACTGATAGGTCGGCGTGCCTTCCACCGGCGCCAGCGCCTGACCGGCCTGCGCCAGCTTGTCGCGCACCTCATGGAACCAGCCGAGCAACGCCGGCGGCAGCGGCGTCAGCGAACGGCGACCCAGCCACCACAGCCCCTGCATCGGCAGGCTGCAGGCAAACAGCGCGGTGGCGATCGCCGGGCCGAGCTGGCCGCCCAGCGCAATCTGCCAGGTCAGGGTGAACACCGCCAGCGGCGGCATAAAACGAATGGCGAAACGAGTGGCGCGCGCAACGCGATTCTCCGGAAATACCGGGGCCAGACGTTTGTCCGACGGCCAGGTTTTCATATAGTGCTGTCCGCGTTGGAATACCTGAAACCAACTTACGGAACCGGACGGTTTGCTCGTCATCGCGTACCTCAACGTCGCAGAAAAATGGGGTGGCGCCAACCACAATACTAAAAAATTTGAAGCTTTAAATTTATTTTGTGTTTACCGCGGGCTATCGGTATCCTAAACCGGCCTTTTGGCCAGCTAGAAGATGACGACAAGTTTGTCAAATTTTGTCAATTTTTAGCCCTATAACAAGCAAGATTACTTAAACCGTGGAGAAACACCCGGTTTTTTCACCATCATGTGTTTTCTGTGCTTCACATGATGTTAATCATAAATGTCAACGGCATTATGCGCTACGCTTGTTGTCTGATTGACGATTAATTCACTACGTGTTTTTTGATTTTCTTTTAACAACACGAACTATAAGTAGGTACTTCCATGTCGAGTAAGCTAGTACTGGTTCTTAACTGCGGCAGTTCTTCCCTGAAATTCGCGATCATTGATGCTATCAACGGTGAAGAACATCTTTCCGGTTTGGCTGAATGCTTCCACCTCCCCGAGGCGCGCATTAAGTGGAAAATGGACGGCGGCAAGCAAGAAGCGGCACTCGGTGCCGGTGCGGCCCACAGCGAAGCGCTGAATTTTATTGTTAACACCATCCTTGCACAAAAACCTGAACTTTCCGCCCAGCTGACCGCCATTGGTCACCGTATCGTACACGGCGGCGAGAAGTTTACCGCCTCCGCCTTGATCAACGATGAAGTACTGCAGGGTATCAAAGATTCCGTGCCGTTTGCACCTTTGCACAACCCGGCGCACCTGATCGGTATCAATGAGGCGCTGAAGTCTTTCCCAGCGCTGGCTGACAAGAACGTCGCCGTGTTCGACACCGCGTTCCATCAGACCATGCCTGAAGAATCCTATCTGTATGCCCTGCCGTACAGCCTGTACCGCGACCACGGCGTACGCCGCTACGGCGCACACGGCACCAGCCACTTCTTCGTGACCCAGGAAGCGGCCAAAATGCTGAACAAGCCGGTGGATGAGGTCAACGTCATCACCTGCCACCTGGGCAACGGCGGCTCCGTGACCGCAGTGCGCAACGGCAAATGCGTCGACACCTCCATGGGCCTGACCCCGCTGGAAGGTCTGGTGATGGGCACCCGCAGCGGCGACATCGACCCGGCGATCATCTTCCATCTGCATGATGCGCTAGGCATGAGCGTCGATCAGATCAACAAACTGCTGACCAAAGAGTCCGGCCTGCTGGGTCTGACCGAAGTCACCAGCGACTGCCGCTATGTGGAAGACAACTACGCCACCAAAGAAGATGCCAAGCGCGCGATGGACGTCTTCTGCCACCGCCTGGCGAAATACATCGGCGCCTACAGCGCGCTGATGGACGGCCGTCTGGACGCGGTGATCTTCACCGGCGGCATCGGCGAAAACGCCGGCATGGTGCGTGAAATGACCCTGAACAAGCTGGGCCTGCTCGGCTTCGAAGTCGACCATGAACGCAACCTGGCCGCCCGTTTCGGCAAAGCCGGGGCCATCACCAAAGACGGCAGCCGTCTGGCGCTGGTGATCCCGACCAACGAAGAGTTGGTTATCGCGCAGGACGCAGCCCGCCTGACTGCGTAACGTACCAAACACCGTCAGCTCCGGCTGGCGGTGTTGTTTCAGCCTTATCGCCGCCGCAGACGGCCCCGTTGGCCGCACTGCTTTGCCGCCCGGCCGCAGCGCACGATCAGGCGACTACCGCATATCCATCGTGAAGAGGACTATTCTGTGTCACGTACAATTATGTTGATCCCCACTGGCACCAGCGTCGGTTTGACCAGCGTCAGCCTGGGCGTCATCCGCTCCATGGAGCAGCAAGGCGTTCGCCTCAGCGTATTCAAACCTATCGCCCAGCCGCGCACCGGCGACGATACCCTCGACCAGACCACCACCATCATCCGCAGCAACTCCACCATTCCGGCCGCCGAGCCGCTGCGCATGAGCTATGTGGAAAGCCTGCTCAGCTCCAATCAGCAGGACGTGCTGATGGAAGAGATCGTGGCGCGCTACCACGAAAATACCAAAGACGCGGAAGTGGTGCTGATCGAAGGCCTGGTGCCGACCCGCAAGCACCAGTTCGCCAGCGCGCTGAACTATGAGATCGCCAAAACCCTGAACGCCGAGATCGTCTTCGTGCTGGCGCTGGGCAACGACTCGCCGGCGCAGCTGAAAGAACGCATCGAACTGGCGCGCACCAGCTTCGGCGGCAGCAAGAACAAAAACATCACCGGCGTTATCATCAACAAACTGAACGCGCCGGTCGACGAGCAGGGCCGCACCCGCCCTGACCTGTCGGAAATCTTCGACGACTCCACCAAGGCCAGCGTCGCCAATGTCGATCCGAAGCAGCTGTTCGCCAACAGCCCGCTGCCGGTGCTCGGCTGCGTGCCGTGGAGCTTCGATCTGATTGCCACCCGCGCCATTGATATGGCACGCCACCTGAAGGCGCGCGTGATTAACGAAGGCGATATCATGACCCGCCGCGTGAAGTCCGTGACCTTCTGCGCGCGCAGCATCCCGCATATGCTGGAACACTTCCGCCCTGGCTCGCTGCTGGTGACCTCCGCCGACCGCCCGGACGTGCTGGTTTCCGCCTGTCTGGCGGCGATGAACGGCGTGGAAATCGGCGCGCTGCTGCTGACCGGCGGCTATGAAATCGACGAGCCGATCAAAAAGCTGTGCGAACGCGCGTTCGCCACCGGCCTGCCGGTGTTTATGGTGGACACCAACACCTGGCAGACCTCACTGAGCCTGCAGAGCTTCAACCTCGAAGTCCCGACCGACGACCATCAGCGCATCGAAAAAGTGCAGAACTACGTGGCCAGCCATATCAGCGCCGAGTGGATCGAATCGCTGACCGCCGCCTCCGAGCGCTCGCGTCGCCTGTCGCCGCCGGCGTTCCGTTACGAGCTGACCGAACTGGCGCGTAAAGCCGGTAAACGCATCGTTCTGCCGGAAGGCGACGAGCCGCGCACCGTGAAAGCGGCGGCAATCTGCGCCGAACGCGGCATTGCCGAATGCGTACTGCTCGGCAACCCGGATGAGATCCAGCGCGTTGCCGCAGCGCAGGGCGTGGAACTGGGCAAAGGCATCGAGATCGTCGATCCGGAGCAGGTACGTGAAAACTACGTGCCGCGTCTGGTTGAACTGCGCAAAAACAAAGGCATGACCGAAGTGGTGGCGCGTGAGCAGTTGGAAGACAACGTGGTGCTCGGCACGCTGATGCTGGAAAAAGGCGAAGTCGACGGCCTGGTTTCCGGCGCCGTGCATACTACCGCCAATACCATCCGTCCGCCGCTGCAGCTGATCAAAACCGCGCCGGGCAGCTCGCTGGTCTCTTCCGTGTTCTTTATGCTGCTGCCGGATCAGGTGCTGGTCTACGGCGACTGCGCGATCAACCCGGATCCGACCGCCGAGCAGCTGTCCGAGATCGCCATCCAGTCGGCGGACTCCGCCAGCGCATTCGGCATCGAGCCGCGCGTGGCGATGATCTCCTACTCAACCGGTAACTCCGGCGCCGGCAGCGACGTGGAAAAAGTCCGCGAAGCGACCCGCCTGGCGCAGGAAAAACGTCCGGACCTGATCATCGACGGCCCGCTGCAGTACGACGCCGCCATCATGGCCGACGTGGCGAAATCCAAAGCGCCGAACTCGCCGGTTGCCGGTAAAGCCACCGTGTTCATCTTCCCGGATCTGAACACCGGCAACACCACTTATAAAGCGGTGCAGCGTTCCGCCGATCTGGTGTCCATCGGGCCGATGCTGCAAGGCATGCGCAAACCGGTGAACGACCTGTCGCGCGGCGCGCTGGTAGACGATATCGTCTATACCGTAGCGCTGACGGCCATTCAGTCTTCCCAGGCTGATGCCCAGGCGTAATTCAAACGCCTGACAAAAAAATACAGGGGCCGGCAATGCTGGCCCCTGCCATTTCCGCTATCCGCACTCCGTCCGATTCAAGGTTCCTGACCGGTGATAACCTGTAAGATACGGCCGTCGTCGATTTTCAGCGAAAAACTGCGTTGCCAGAAGCGTTTGCTATCGGCGTCCTGCGACGCTACGGTACTGATTGCCACGGTATAAAGTACATCGTTCTCAAAAGCGCTAAAGGAATAAGGGATGCATTGCCCGGCACTCACCGACTCCGCCGGCTGCGGCGGCATAACACTCCTGCGCCAGACTTCACGCGTTTGCTTATCCTGCCGTTGATCGATAGCAATGCTGACAAGGTTAACCTTGGCATCTGCGCTCAGATGCTCTGCCGGCAGAGAGAAACAGAGATTGCTCCCCTGTAAAACGACCTCTGCCGCATAAAAACGCTGCTTCTCAAGCATACAGCCGCTGAGTAACACGGTGATGATCAGCGTATAGATTCTTTTCATTTTAGACTTTCCTGTCTGTAAGAGTGTACCGCAATCCTTTCGGTGGCCAATTATAACGCTTTCGAACCCAAGGCCGGCACTGCCGGCCCCGTTTTTACAACAGCTGCTGCGCCGCCGCCAGAATATGCTCCGCCGTCAAACCATACTCCTGCTGCAGAAATGCCTGTGTGCCGACCTGGCCGTAGCGCTCCTTCACGCCTACCCGGAGCATCGGCGTCGGGCAGTGTTCCGCCAGCACCTCCGCCACCGCCGAACCCAGCCCGTTATGGATACTGTGGTTTTCACAGGTGACGATGCGCCCGGTTTTGGTCGCATAGCGGGTAATGATATCGCGGTCGATCGGCTTGAGGGTGAACATATCGATCACCGCCGCGCTAACCCCTTGCCGCGCCAGCATCTGCGCCGCCTGCAGCGCTTCGGCCACCATAATGCCGTTGGCGATCAGCGTGATGTCCTCGCCGTCGCGCAGCAGGTTGCCCTTACCGATGGTGAACTGCGCGCCATCCTGATAAATACGCGTCGCCTGCTTGCGCGTGGTGCGCACCCAGTAAAAGCCTTCCAGCGTCATCAGCTGGCGCAGGATATCGGCAAACATGGTGGCGTCAGTCACTTCCAGCACCACCGAGTGTGCCAGCCCGCGCACGATGCCCATATCCTCAAACGACATATGGGTGCCGCCGTTATGGCAGGCGGTCACCCCCGCATCGGAGGCGATCACCTTGACGTTATTGCGCTGATAATCCAGTGACATAAACAGCTGATCGAAACAGCGGCGGCTGGCGAAGGCGGTAAAGGTGTGCACGAACGGCACCCGCCCGGTCAGTGACAGGCCGGCCGCCACGCCGATCACATTCGCCTCCATAATGCCGCAGTTAATCACGTGGTGCGGATGATCGCGCTGTACGCCATCCATCGCCATCGAGCTCATCAGATCCGCCTCCAGCGCGATAATCGGCGCCCCCTGCTCTATCTGGCCGCGCACCATGCCGGCATACACCTGTCGCATTTCAACGCGGTCTTGTTCCATCTGCGTTCTGTCGTTAAACATGGGCGGCCTCCAGTTCGGCTATGGCGTGTTCGATATGCTGACGCACCTCCGGCGTCAGCCGCAGGTGGTGCGAGTTGCTCAGTTGTTCCAGATAGGGCACCCCCTGGCCTTTAACGCTGTCGAGAATCACCACCAGCGGCCGCTGCTCGCCACTGCGGCGCGGCGCTACCGCCGCACGGATCGCCGCAATATCGTCCCCTTTGACGCTCTCGGCCGCGAAGCCGAAGGCGCGGAACTTGCCCTCCAGATCGAAGGGTTTGATCACCTCATCCAGCAGGCCGTCCAGCTGCTGTTTGTTGTAATCGATAAACAGCGTCAGGTTGTGCAGATTATGGTGCGCAATAAACTGGAACGCCTCCCAGCACTGACCTTCGTTCAATTCGCCGTCCCCAAGCAGGCAAAACACCCGGTTATCGCGCTGCGCCAGCCGGTGCGACAGCGCCATGCCGGCGGCGATGGAGACGCCCTGTCCCAACGAGCCGGTGGTGGCATCCACCCCTCGGGTGCGCAGCCGGTCCGGATGGCTGGGCAGGCGGGTGCCGTTCTGGTTCAGCGTGCCCAGCTCTTCCAGCGGGAAATAGCCTTTCAGCGCCAGCGTGCTGTACAGCGCCGGGCCGGCATGCCCCTTCGACAACACAAAATTGTCGCGCTGCGGCCAGTCCGGATCGCCGGGATCGATGCGCATTACCTCGCCGTACAGCACCGCCAGCGTCTCCACCACCGACATGCAGCCGCCGTAGTGGCCGAACCCCAGCCCGGTCAGCGCCTTCAGCGTCTCCAGACGAATTGCCTTCGCCAGCTGGCGCAGTTCCCTGATATCTGTCGTTGTCATTATATGGCCCTCACTATTTTTTAACGCCGTCGCCGGAAGGCGCGCCTTTGCGTTTCCCCAGCAGGTTATGCGCCACCAGCAGTGCGAAAATGATCACCACCGTCGCCATAATCGCTTCGGTATTCATAAAGCGCGCCATATTGCCCAGCACGATGCCCAGCACGCCAAAATCGGCGTCGGAGAAAGTGGTGTTGGCAAAACCCAGCGCGCCCAGCACCGGCAGCAGCAGCATCGGCAGGAAAGTAATCAGTACGCCGTTGGCAAACGCCCCCAGCATGGCGCCACGGCGACCGCCGGTGGCGTTACCAAAGACGCCCGCCGTCGCGCCGGTGAAGAAATGCGGCACCACGCCCGGCAGGATCAATACCAGCTTGAACTGTCCCAGCAAGAACAGGCCGACCAGCCCGCCCAGAAAGCTGAACAGGAAGCCGATCAGCACCGCGTTAGGCGCGTAGGGATACACCACCGGGCAGTCCAGCGCCGGGCGCGCATTCGGCACCAGCTTTTCGGAAAAGCCGGTAAACGCCGGCACGATTTCCGCCAGAATCAGGCGCACGCCCTGCAGGATAATAAACACCCCGGCGGCGAAGGTGATGGCCTGAATAATGGAGTACACCAAATAGTTCTGCCCGGCGCTCAGCGCGCTTTCCACATAGCTCTGCCCGGCGCTGATCGCCATGATCAGGTAGATAATGATCATGGTCAGCGAAATGGAGATCGAGCTATCGCGCAGGAAGCTGAGATTTTTCGGCAGGTTCATCTCTTCGGTGGAACGCGAGTTTTTGCCGACGCGGCCGCCAATCCAGCCGGACAGCACATATCCCAGGGTGCCGAAATGACCGAAGGCGATATCATCATTGCCGGTAATCCGCCGCATATAGCGCTGGGCAATGGCGGGGAAAAACGCCATCACCAAACCCAGCGTCAGGGCGCCGGTAAACACCAGCGGGATCCCCTCAAAGCCGGCCACCGACAGAATGATGCTGATCATGCAGGCCATATAGAAGGTGTGATGACCGGTAAGAAAAATGTATTTCAGCCGGGTAAAGCGGGCGACGATAATATTCGCCACCATGCCAAACGCCATAATCAATGCGGTAGAGGCCCCGTACTTCTCCAGCGCAATAGAAACGATCGCCTCATTATTCGGAATGATGCCCTGGATATTAAATGCGTGTTCAAACATCCCCCCCAGCGGATTCAGCGAGCTGACTAATACGCTCGCGCCGCCGCCCAATACAATAAAACCGAGAATAGTTTTTACCGTGCCCTTTACCACATCGGAAAACGATTTTTTCTGCGCTAATAAACCAATCAGCGCAATAACCCCCACCAGCACCGCAGGGACTTTTAATATATCAACCACAAATCTGAGCGTTTCCTGGATAAACATATCCACCTCGCCAATTGCGTTGCTTAGATAATGGAGTGCGCAATAAAGTAAGCGCGCAGTTTGTTTTCCAGCTCGTTAATATCAATGATATTGCTGATGACCACGAGCTGATCTGCCGGCACGCTGGCGCTGTCGGCGATATCTTTTGCCATCACAAAAATATCGGCGGCGCCCGGCGTGGCGGAGGAAAGATCCGAGTGCTCCACCTCTGCCTCAACCGCCATTTTTTTCAGTACCTTTTTAATATTCATTTCCACCATAAAGCTACTGCCGAGGCCGGAACCGCAAATTGCCATAATCTTCATTATTTTCACCTGTCAAATTTTAAGCGTAGGGTAAGGCCGCAGAAATTATTCTGCGCTGGGTCTTTTCCGGTAAGGATAAATAAACCTGGGAATTAATAGCGGGCGATAATCTCCTCAATCTGTTTTATATCGGTGGCGCCGAATAACGCACTCATCGCCCGTTCATCGGCAAATAATTCCGCCAACTGCGCAATCAGTTCGATATGGCTGTCACCATCCGGCGCCGACAGCATCACCACCACAAACACCGGGTCGTTGTCCTGTGAATGGAAACGCACGCCCTGATGCAGCTTCAGCAGCGACAGGCCGAGCGCCTTTGCCCCCTCTTCCGGTCTGGCGTGGGGCATGGCGATGCCGGGCGCCAGCACAAAATAGGGTCCCAGCGTCTGATACTGACGAAAGATCGCCGTCAGATAGTCGGCGCTGATGATCCCGCCCCGCAGCAAAGGCTGCGCGCTCAGCGTTATCGCCTGCCGCCAGTCTTCCACCTGCTCGCACAGCTGGATATGCTCTGCCTTCAGCCAGTCTTTCAGCACATCTCCTCCTTCAGCCCGATACAGCGTCGCCGTCGACGCCCGTTTGCCCGGGCAACGAAGAAACTTTAATCAACGTTTTTACGCCTCACTGTGATAAAGATCTCAAAGATAGCGCTACCAAAACGTTATCGCCCGGTTCTGTGATAGCGCTATCAAAAAAATGCAGCGCCGCTGCCGTTGTCGCACAGTTTTTTATCGCTGATGGAAGGAACGCGTTAAAATGGATCCCATACCGGGATAGTAAGGGTCAGTGACAGCGCTTCTTACAGCCACATTCACTTGGCGCCTATCCCATTAGGCCATTTTACCGTTTAGCCCTGGGCAGGGCTCAGAACCCCCACGTACCCTGTGTACGCTCCGGTTCTTCCGCGCTGTCCGTGGCCAGACTGTCGGTAACATTTAACGCCTACTGGGGTTGGCGCTTATGCGCACGATGCGCATTTTCAGTCGGGATTACGCATGTCGATCGGTAAAAAACGCCGCAGTACCGGCAGGGTTACGCTGGCCGAGGTCGCCCAGCTGGCAGGCGTCGGCACCATGACGGTGTCGCGCGCGTTACGCACGCCGGAACAGGTTTCAGACAAACTGAGAGAGAAAATTGAAGCGGCGGTCAATGAGCTGGGCTACCTGCCCAATCTGGCCGCCAGTTCGCTGGCGTCGGCGTCGTCTTATACCATCGCCATGGTGGTGCCGAGTTTTTCGGAGTCCGGCTGCGCCGAGATGTTCGCCGGCCTGCAGCAGGTGCTGCAGCCGGCGGGTTATCAGATCATGCTGGCGGAGTCGCAGCACTATCCGGAACGTGAAGAGAAACTGCTGACCACCCTGCTGTCCTACAATCTGGCGGCGGCGGTGCTGCTCAGCGTCGAACACTCGCCGACCACCCGTCAGGCGCTGCAGGCCGCCAATATCCCGGTGGTGGAAATCGGCGCCCTGCGCGATGACCCGATCGATATCACCATCGGCATCGATTATGTCGCCGCCATGTACCAGTTAACCCACACGCTGATCGCCGGCGGCTATCAGAATATCGGCCTGCTGTGCGCCAACCAGGAGCAGTGGATTTTCCAGCAGCATCTGCAGGGTTGGCATCAGGCGCTGCTGCGCAGCCATATGTCGCCGCACCGGGTGATCAACGCCGCACAGCCCGCCAGTTTCGCCACCGGCGCTCACCAGCTGCCGGAGTTTTTGCTGGCCTGGCCGGAGCTGGACGCCCTGGTATGCGCCTCGGACGAGCTGGCCTGCGGCGCGCTGTATGAATGCCAGCGCCGGCACGTCAAGGTGCCGGAACAGCTGGCGGTGGTCGGCTTCGGCAACAGCGAGGTCAGCCGGGTCTGCCAGCCGCCGTTGACCACCATGACGGTGCCGCACCGGGAGATCGGCATTCAGGCCGGCAAGGCGCTGCTGGCGCGGCTGAATGATCAGGAATGGCATGCTGAAGGTTCGCTGCCCTCAACGCTGTGCCGCCGCGACAGCTGCTGAAAACGACAACGCCGGTCAGAAGACCGGCGTTATACTTTAATATATCCGTGCAAAATCAGGCGTTTTCCGCGCCGTCCTCCGGCTTTTCCGCCCGCGCCAGCGGCTTGCCGTAATCCTGTTCGTTGTTGCGTGTCAGCCACAGCGACAGCGCTTTCAGCGAATCCGGTGTAAAGTCGTCGCAGCGCGCGGTGATCTCTTCCGGCGTCAGCCAGGTCACCTCCACCACCTCTTCTTCCTGCAGCGCAAACGGCCCGTGTGATACGCAGCTGAACAGCGCGCCCCAGACGCGGCACTGCTCCTCTTCAAAATAGAACTGGCCGTGCTCGGCGAACGGCACGCCGGCAATCCCCAGCTCTTCCTCCGCTTCACGGCGTGCGGAGTCCAGCACGTTCTCGCCGCTTTGCACCACGCCGCCGGCGGTCGCATCCAGCCGTCCCGGATAGATATCCTTAGAATCGGTACGGCGCTGAACCAGTATTTTCCCCATCCCATCATGCACCACAATATAGGTCGCACGATGGCGTAGCCGTTCCGCACGCATCTGTTGACGACTGGATTGAGCAATCACCTCATTTTGCTCGTTGACGATATCAACCCACTCGCTCGCTGCAGCCTGATCCTGTTCCGCCATCCTATAAAACCTTCTATTTTGGCGCGAGGGTCATCGCGCGCTGGTTGACCAATTAGCCGTATTCAATGATTCTTATTGTGTGTATAAATTAGTGCGTTAATGCCGCCTCTGCAACAACCTCGCCGCCGTGCAGCGTGACCACGCGCAAAGTCTGGTCCTCCAGCATGCCGTAGCTGGCCGGAAAGCCGCCTTTAGGCAAACTGACTGACCCCGGATTAAAGCAATAAATCTCCCCGCAGCGCTGTGCCTGCGGCAGGTGCGTATGGCCGTAAGCCAGCACGTCCCCGGCCGATAACGGCGGCAGTGCGGAGGGATGATAAAGGTGACCGTGGGTTAAAAACAATCGTCTTTTTTGCCATAGCACCTGTTGCCAAGGCGCATCCATCGGGAAAGACAGCAGCATCTGATCGACCTCGCTGTCGCAATTGCCCCGAACGGCGATGATCTTTTGCGCATAGCGATTCAATTGTTCGGCAACCTGCGCCGGCTGGTAACCGTCCGGCAGCGCGTTGCGCGGGCCGTGATTCAGCAAATCGCCCAGCAAAATCAGCCAGTCGGCGCCCTGTTGTGCAAACAGCTCCAGCACCCTGGCCGTCGCCGGCAGCGAACCGTGCAGGTCCGAGGCAAACATCAGTTTCATCCCCTTTCCTCCTTTCTGCGAAACAGGCGCTATTTTAGCGTAGAACAGACGGTTAAAAAAACACGCGCCAACAGGGGCGGCCAATTTCCGAAAATGGCGATGATCGTCTAAGCTGGACTGCGGGTCGTCTGCGATCGACGCTGACGCGCCGCCGGGTTTAATGGACAAACCGGCGCAACAGTATAAGAATGATCTCATGGCTCACACGCTGCCGACTGGTTCATGCTTCATCTTATCATGATGTTTTACAAGGAGTATTAGAGTATGATTGACCTGTATTACGCCCCTACTCCCAACGGTCACAAGATCACGCTGTTTCTGGAAGAAGTGGGCTTACCCTACCGCCTGCATCCCATCAATATCAGCGCCGGCGAACAGTTCAACCCCGAATTTTTGGCGATTTCCCCGAACAATAAAATTCCCGCCATTGTCGATCAGCAGCCGGTAGACGGCGGCGACCCCATTTCCCTGTTTGAATCCGGCGAAATTCTGCTGTACCTGGCGGAGAAGACCGGCAAACTGCTGAGCAAGGGCCTGCGTGAACGCGCCGCCACTCTGCAGTGGCTGTTCTGGCAGGTTGCCGGTTTCGGGCCGATGCTCGGGCAAAATCACCACTTCAACCATTACGCGCCGCAGCCGGTGCCTTACGCCATCGAGCGTTATCATCTGGAAACCAAACGCCTGTACGGCGTGCTGGAAGCCGAACTGCAGAAACACCCGTATCTCGGCGGCGACAACTACAGCATTGCCGATATCGCCACCTATCCGTGGGTCGTCTCTCATCCACGCCAGCGCATCGATCTGGCCGACTTCCCGGCGGTACGCAACTGGTTCGAACGCATCAGCAACCGTCCGGCCACCGAACGCGCCTACAAGCTGGCCGATCCGGCGTAATCTTCCCCTGCCGGCGCGGTTTCCTGCCGCAGCCGGCAGAGTTTCCCCCCACGCCGTTATCATTTCCCTACTTTCCGTGTATTCTGGACGCAAATAATCAGATTATATGGAGAACCGCTGATGTCATTTAGCCAACCCGACGCCGTCATTCGCATAAAGAACCTGCGGCTGCGCACGTTTATCGGGATCAAGGAAGAAGAGATTAACAACCGGCAAGATGTACTGATCAACGTCGAGATCCACTACCCGGCCGACCAGGCACGCAACAGCGAAGATATCGCCGACGCGCTCAACTACCGCACCATCACCAAGGCCATCATCCGTCACGTGGAAGATAACCGCTTCGCGCTGCTGGAAAAATTAACCCAGGATGTGCTCGATATCGTGAAACAACATCCGTGGGTGACCTATGCTGAGGTAGAGATCGATAAACTACTGGCCCTGCGCTACGCCGATTCGGTGTCGATGACCATGAGCTATCGTCGGGAAAGGTAAACGCGCCAGGCAGGGCCGCCAGGGGGAGTATCCACCATGCATATCCTGATTACCGGCGCGACCGGGCTTATCGGCCGCCGCCTGACGCAGCGTCTGCTGGCCCTTTCCCACTCGGTGAGCGTGCTGACCCGCGACGTGGCGCGCGCACGCGGCCTGTTCGGCGAGCATGTCGACTACTGGCCCTCACTGCAGGATAAGCCGTCCCTCGACGGCATTGACGCGGTCATTAATCTGGCCGGCGAACCGATCGCCGATAAACGCTGGAGCAAAGCGCAGAAGGCGCGCCTGTGCCACAGCCGCTGGGATCTGACCGAACGGCTGGCGGCGCTGATCCACGTCAGCGAACGGCCGCCGGCGGTGCTGATTTCCGGTTCTGCGGTGGGCTATTACGGCGATCAGGATCAGGCGGTGGTGACCGAAGAGGAAGCGCCGCACGACGAATTCACTCACCGGCTCTGTCAGCGTTGGGAAGCGCTGGCGCTGCGGGCGCAAAGTAACGGCACGCGGGTGTGCCTGCTGCGCACCGGCGTGGTGCTGGCCCCGCACGGCGGCGCGCTGGCGAAGATGCTGCCGCCTTTCCGCCTGGGACTTGGCGGCCCGATCGGCAACGGCCGGCAGTATCTGCCGTGGATTCATCTTGACGATATGGTCAGCGGCATTCTGTTTCTGCTCGACCCCCCCACTCTGAGCGGCCCGTTCAATATGGTCGCCCCCTATCCGGCGCATAATGAACAGTTTGCCGCCCTGCTGGCCAAAACGCTGGGGCGTCCGGCCTGGCTGCGCATGCCGGCCTGGGCGATCAGGCTGATGATGGGCGAAGCGGCGGTGCTGGTGCTGGGCGGCCAGCACGCGGTGCCCAAGCGGCTGGAAGATGCCGGCTTCCGCTTCCGGTATGTCGACCTGGAGCAGGCGCTGGCATCGGTGATTCAGCCGCCGGCCTAGCCGCCGCGCCGCCGTGGGATTACTTCAGCGCTCCTGACAGAAACTGCCGCAGGCGCGGGCTTTGCGGGTTATCGAACAGCTGCGCCGGCGGCCCCTGTTCTTCAATCAGCCCCTGGTGCAGGAAAATCACCTGATTGGAGACATGGCGGGCAAACTCCATTTCGTGCGTCACCACCACCATGGTTTTCCCCTCCTCCGCCAGTTGCTGCATGATGCGCAGCACCTCGCCCACCAGCTCCGGATCCAGCGCCGACGTTGGTTCGTCAAACAGCAGCACCTCCGGCTCCATCGCCAGCGCACGGGCGATGGAAACGCGCTGCTGCTGGCCGCCGGAGAGATGCACCGGATACTTGGCGCGCGCCCGCTGATCGATGCCGACCTTGTCCAGATAGCGCTCCGCGCGCTGCCGCGCCTCCTGTTTACTCAGCCCCAGCACCTGCACCGGCGCCTCCATTACGTTTTCCAGCACCGTCATATGGCTCCACAGGTTAAAGTGCTGAAACACCATCGTCAGCCGGGTGCGCAGCAGCTGCAGCTGTTTTTTATCGGCCACCTGCAGCTGGCCGTCTTTATCGCGCACCATGCGGATATCTTCATTATTCAGGCTGATACTGCCGGCGCAGGGCTGCTCCAGAAAGTTGATACAACGCAGAAAGGTGCTCTTGCCAGAGCCGGAAGAGCCGATGATGCTGATCACGTCACCGGCGTTGGCCGCCAGCGATACGCCCTTCAGCACCTCATGGTCGCCATAGCGTTTGTGCAGATCGCTGACGGCTAATTTAATCTCAGACATGATGTTCTTCCGTTTTTTATCGGTGAGTCACGTGCGCCATCCAGCGTTTTTCCGCCTTGCGGAACAGGCTGATCAACGTGTAGGAAATCGCCAGATACAGCACCGCGGCGATGCCGAACGCGTAAAACGGCTGATAGGTCGCCGCGTTGATATCGCGGGCCACTTTCAGCAGGTCCGGCACGGTGGCGGTAAACGCCAGCGCGGTGGAGTGCAGCATCAGAATCACTTCATTACTGTAGGCCGGCAGCGCGGTGCGCAGCGCCGAAGGCAGAATAATGCAGCGGTACAGTTTGAAGCGCGAAAAGCCGTAGGCGTTGGCTGCTTCAATTTCTCCGTGCGGCACCGCGCGGATCGCGCCGGCGAAAATCTCGGTGGTGTAGGCGCAGGTATTCAGCGTCAGCGCCAGAATGGTGCAGTTCAGCCCGCTGCGGAAAAAGGCATTGAGCAATTCACTGCCGCGCACCATCTCCAGGCTGTACATGCCGGAGTAAAACACCAGCAGCTGCACATACAGCGGCGTGCCGCGAAAGACATAGGTATACAGCCACACCGGGAAGCGTAGCCAGCGCCGGGAAGAGACGCGCGCCACCGCCATCGGAATCGACAGCAGCCCGCCCATCACCACCGAACTTATCAGCAGCCACAGCGTCACCGCCACGCCGGTAAAACGGTAGCCGTCGCTCCACAGCAGCGACTGCCAATACTGTTGCAGGATCTCCATCATAGCTCGGCCCTCTTGACGCCTAATGAGTAACGCCGCTCGAGCCACAGCAGGACGCCGTTAGAGACGGTGGTAAACAGCAGGTACACCGCGCCGGCCACCAACGCGTAAAAGAAGGGTTGATAGGTGCCCTTGCCCGCCAGCTGGGTCGCCTTCACCACGTCATTCAGACCGAGGATCGACACCAGCGCCGTCGCCTTCAGCACCACCTGCCAGTTATTGCCGATACCCGGCAGAGCAAAACGCATCATCGCCGGAAATAGAATGCGGCGAAACGTCTGCCCGCCGCTGAAGCCATAGGCGGTCGCCGCCTCAATCTGCCCGCGCGGCACCGCCAGATAGGCGCCGCGGAAAGTTTCGGTAAAGTAGGCGCCGTAAATAAAGCCCAGCGTAATAATGCCCGCCGTCAGCGGATCGATATCGATCTGCGCCATACCCAGCGCCTCGGTCAGGCTGTTTAACACGATCTGCAGGCCGTAGAAGATCAGCAGCATCAGCACCAGATCGGGCACGCCGCGGATCAGCGTGGTATAGGCGCCGAACAGCGAGGCCAGCAGACGGTTTTTGGAGAGTTTGCCGCCGGCGCCGATCAGGCCAATCGCCACCGCCAGCAGAACGGAACTGAGCGCCAGCTCCAGCGTCACCAGCGCGCCCTCAAATATCAGTTGGGAATAACCTTGCAGCATGTACCTCATCCTGTCGTCAGTAGGCGTAAGCAATCCCCGCCGGACAGCCACGGGCGGGCGCAGCACGCTGCGCCGCCACGGCTACCGGCAGGCGAACGGGCGGTCAGCCGCCGTAGACGTCAAAATCGAAGTATTTTTTCGCAAACTTATCGTAGGTGCCATCTTTGCGCATTTCAGCAAAGGCCTTATCCAGCGCCGCCTTCAGCTCGGTATCCGCCTTGCGCAGCCCCATGCCGGTGCCGACGCCGAAGAATTTGTCATCCTTCACCGATTCACCGGCAAACGCGTAATCTTTGCCCGGCGGCTGCTTCAGGAAGCCGTCGCTGCCGGCCACTTCGTCCTGGAAGGCGGCGTCAATACGGCCGGAGGCCAGATCGGCGTACACCAGATCCTGGTTCTGATACGGCACCACGGTCACCCCTTTCGGCTGCCAGTAGGCGTTGGCATAGGCTTCCTGCGTGGTGCCCTGCAGCACCCCGACGCTCTTGCCGCGCAGGGATTCCACCGTCGGCAGCAGCTTCGAGCCTTTCGGCGCGATCAGGCGGGCGTTGGCAGCAAACAGCTTGTCGGTAAAGGCGATTTCCTGCTGGCGTTTTTCGGTAATCGACAGCGATGAAATGATGGCATCAATTTTTTTGGCTTTCAGCGATGGGATCAGTGCGTCGAAATCGCTTTCGACGAAAGTACATTTGGTGTTGATGCGTTTGCATAACTCTTTGGCCAGATCGATATCAAAACCGACCAGCTCGCCGTTGGCATCTTTGGATTCAAATGGTGCATAGGTCGGATCGGTGCCGATCTTCAGCGTCGACGGGATGGCGGCCAATGCGCCGTTCGCCGCAGCCAGGGCCATAACCAGCGGAAGAACCTTAACCAGCTTTTTCATACATTACCCTCAAATTGATTTTATTTTTTTGATGCCTTGCGGGAAGCGTGCCCCACCGAATCAATATCAATTTGCAGTAATCGTGCCACATTGCATGCGTCAGGCCACGGAGGGAACGGCTCCGCCCTGCGCAAAACTGTTTCCTGGACGAGAACCGCAAAATGAAACCGGCCGTTCGGGCCGCGCCACGGGCAACGACAGGATGCCCATACCATGAAACAGCGAGCGTGGTGAAACGGCCCCATTATAGTGCGGGCCGCGCATCAATACAGTGCGTTGTTGCACAAATGTGCAAATTTGGGGGTGTGTTTGTTAATTTGCGCCTTGCCAGCGGGTGAATAAATCCTGGGGCAGTTCAATGTCAAACTGGTCAATCACGCGGTTAACCGTCTGATCGATAATGTCTTCCACGCTGGTCGGCCGGTGATAGAAGGCCGGCACCGGCGGCATCAGCAGCGCGCCCATCTCCGCCGCCTGGGTCATCAGACGCAGATGCCCCAGGTGCAGCGGCGTTTCACGCACGCACAGCACCAGACGCCGCTGCTCTTTCAGCACCACGTCGGCGGCGCGCGTCAGCAGACCGTCGCTGTAGCTGTTGACGATACCGGACAGTGTCTTGATCGAACAGGGCAAAATCACCATGCCCAGCGTTTTGAAGGAGCCGGAAGAGATGCTGGCGGCGATATCGCGCGAGTCGTGCACCACATCGGCCAGCACCTGCACCTCACGCAGGCTGAACGCGGTTTCCAGCGCCAGCGTCTGCCGGGCGGCGTTGCTCATCACCAAATGGGTTTCCACCTCCGCCACGTCGCGCAGCACCTGCAGCAGGCGTACGCCGTAGATAGCGCCGCTGGCGCCGGAAATGCCGATGATGAGTCGTTTCATGAAGGGTCTCTGCCAAAAATTCCAAGGGTCGCAGCAACTTTGCCGTAATCACGGCGGATAAGCAAGGTTCAGGCGGGAACGATGCGCCGCGGCGGTGCACGGCGCATCGGTATGGCGAGGCAGGCTTAGCCTTCGTTATGGATTTCCAGATTCTCCGCTTCGGCCTGGCCGCGCAGCGCTTTGGCGTCATCGTTACGCAGCGACTCCAGGTACTCCAGATACCCCTGATCGACGTCTTTGGTGACGTAAATACCGTCGAATACCGAGCATTCGAACTGGGTAATATCCGGGTTTTCCTCACGCACCGCGTCGATAAGGTCGCTCAGGTCCTGGAAAATCAGCCCGTCGGCGCCGATGATCTGTCGGATTTCATCCACTTCGCGGCCGTGGGCGATCAGCTCATTGGCGCTTGGCATATCGATGCCGTAGACGTTCGGGAAGCGGACTTCCGGCGCGGCGGAGGCCAGATAGACGCGCTTGGCGCCGGCGTCGCGCGCCATCTCGACGATCTGCTCGGAGGTGGTGCCACGCACGATGGAGTCATCCACCAGCAGCACGTTTTTGTCGCGGAACTCTGCACGGTTGGCGTTCAGCTTGCGGCGTACCGACTGGCGGCGCGCCTGCTGGCCCGGCATGATAAAGGTGCGGCCGACGTAGCGGTTTTTCACAAAACCCTGACGATACGGTTTATCCAGAATACGCGCGATCTCCAGAGCGATATCGCAGGAGGTTTCCGGGATCGGGATCACCACGTCAATGTCCAGATCTTCCCACTCGCGTGCGATCTTCTCGCCCAGCTTCTGGCCCATGCGCACGCGCGCACTGTATACCGAGATCTTGTCCATAAAGGAGTCAGGACGGGCAAAGTAGACATATTCAAACAGGCACGGGTTGGTTTTCGGGTTCTCGGCGCACTGGCGGGTAAACAGCTGGCCTTTTTCCGTCACGTACACCGCTTCGCCCGGCGCCACGTCACGCAGGAACTCAAAGCCCAGCGTATCCAGCGCCACGCTTTCGGAGGCCACCATATACTCGTTGCGGCCATCCTCCAGCGCGCGTTTGCCGATCACCAGCGGACGGATGCCGTTAGGGTCGCGGAACGCCACCAGACCGTGGCCGATAATCATCGCCACGCAGGCGTAAGCGCCGCGCAGTTGCTGATGCACCGCCGCCACGGCGGTAAAGATATTGTCGGATTCCAACGGATAGTGCGGGAAACGATCCAGCTCGGCGGCCAGCACGTTAAGCAGAATTTCGGAATCGGAGGTGGTGTTGATATGACGGCGGCCGCTTTCAAACAGCTGCTGCCGCAGTTCATGCGCGTTGGTCAGGTTACCGTTGTGAGCCAGCGTAATGCCGAACGGTGAGTTCACGTAAAAAGGCTGGGCCTCTGAGGCGCTGGAGCTGCCGGCCGTAGGGTAACGCACATGGCCGATCCCCATATTACCCTGCAGGCGCTGCATATGCCGTGCTTCAAAAACATCCTTCACCAGACCGTTCGCCTTACGCAAACGGAAGCCGTTATGGGCATCGATGGTGACGATGCCGGCGGCATCCTGGCCACGGTGCTGCAGCACCGTCAACGCATCATAAATCGACTGGTTTACCGGCATAAAACCGGCGATACCGACAATACCGCACATGTTGTCTTTTCCTCTAAGCCTAAGCCGCTACCGCCCCGGTAAGTGAGACGGTAAGAAACTCGACGTGCTTTGCAGGTAGTCAAAGAACCACCTGATGATGTAGCTGAACTGGGGAATCAGCTGCGACTGCTTCCAGTCTTCACTTTGCGAGAAGCCGGTAAAACTGTCGAGGAAGAACAGTATCGCGGCGACAATCAACACGCCGCGCAATGCGCCGAAGCAGATGCCCAGCACCCGATCGGTTCCTGACAGCCCGGTCTTTTCGACCAGCGAACTGATCACGTAGTTCACTATCGCCCCCACGATCAGGGTCGCGATAAACAAAATCGCAATCGCGATGCCGTTTCGCACCAGTTCATCGTCAAAACGGGTGAAGTAGACGGCGAGGTAAGAATAAAAATGGCTGGCGACAAAAAACGCACATCCCCATGTCACAAGTGACAATGCTTCGCGAACAAACCCTCGGATCAGGCTCACCAGAGCCGAAAATCCAATTACCGCAATAATGACGTAATCAATCCAGACCATGACCATTCCAATAATGAAATGCCCCGCACGTCCCCTCATCCTTCCGGCTGTCGCACAGCGGCCACAGCCCGAATGCACTGGGGTATTTCCCATGCGCGGCGAATTCTAACAGAAAAAGAAAACGTTTGCGTAGGGGATTTCCCTCGCAATTTACAAATAAAAAGCGGCGATAAAAAAATTCTCAATCGCCGCGCCTACATAGCTGATTCTTCTGCCCCGCCTTGCAAACGCGGCAGAAGAATGGGGTTAACGCGCGCTGTACGGCTTCACCTGCCCGTTCAACCCGCTGAGCGAATTGAGCGCCGACAGCGACGACTGCAGCTTCTGCTTCGAGGCGTCCGGACCGACGTAAATACGGGTGATCTGCCCCTGCACCGGCGTAGACGGCACGGTAAAGGCGCGATAGCCGGACAGACGCAGCGACGCGACGATCTCGTTAACCTTGGCGGCGTTTTTCAGCGCCCCCAACTGCACCACATAGGCCTGACCGGACGGCGCTTTCTCAGCCGGTTTTGGCTGCGGCGCTGGCGAAGGCGTCGTCACCGCCGGCGGCGGCGCGGTGTTCTGCTGCGGCTGAGTCACCGCCTGCTGCGTCGCCGCCTCGTTGGCCGCCTGCTGCTCCATCAACGCCCCGGTGCCCGCCGGCGGCTGCGACGGCAGCGGCTGGCTCACTGGCGGAATGGCGTCGTTTTCCCGCGCATCGCCCGGCTTCGGCACCAGCGGGATCGCGGCGAATTCGTCCTCATAATGTTTTTTCTTACCGTCCAGCAGACCTGGCAGGATAATCACCCCCAGGGCCACTAACACTACGGTACCGACCAATCGGTTCTGAAATTTACTTGCCACTCACTCTCCCCGCATCTCGTCTAACGCCGCCATGACCTGCGCGACGGTGTGGAACGATCCACAGACGATCACAATATCCTGATTATCCGCATCCTGCATCGCCTGTCGCCAGGCGCTTTCAACATCGGTGAAAGAGCGCGGCTGCGGCAGATGCTGCGCCAGCTGCTCTACGCTGGCGCCGCGCGGCCCGTCCAGCGGCGCACAGTACCATTCATCCACCTGCGGCAGCAGGCAGGCCAGCGTACCGGCAATATCTTTGTCCGCCAGCATGCCGACCACCGCGCGCACCTTGCCGCCATCGTGCGGCAGCTGCGCCAGCCGCCCGGCCAGATAGCCGGCGGCGTGCGGATTGTGCGCCACGTCAAGGATCAGCCGCGGCGACTGCTGCACGGTCTGGAAACGCCCCGGCAGCGTCGCCTGCTGCAACCCGGCGAAAATGGCGCGCTCGTCAATTTCCAACGCGGAATAGTGCAGCGCCGCCAGCGCCGTACCGGCGTTGGCCAGCGGCACGTTGGGCCTCGGCAGGTCGCTCAGCGTGGTGCCTTCACTGCGCCATTGCCAGCGCTCGCCCTGCTCGCTGAACGTCCAGGCATCGCCTCGGCGATACAGCTGCGCCCCCAGCGTTTCCGCCACCTGACGGATCGAATCCGGCATATCTGGCTCGCCGACTACCGCCGGCTTGCCGCCGCGGAAAATACCGGCTTTTTCCCGGCCGATGCTGTCGCGATCGTCGCCCAGCCAGTCGGTGTGGTCGAGCGCGATGCTGGTGACCACCGCAACGTCCGGGTTGACGATATTAGTGGCGTCCAGCCGCCCGCCGAGGCCAACTTCCAGGATCACCACGTCCAGCCTGGCCTGACGGAACAGTTGCAGGGCCGACAGCGTGCCGAATTCAAAATAGGTCAGGGAAGTGTCGCCGCGTCCGGCTTCAATGGCGGCAAACGAGCGGCAGTGCTCCGCTTCGCTCAACTCTTCCCCCTGAATACGCACCCGTTCGGTATAGCGCACCAGATGCGGCGAGCTGTAAACGCCGACGCGCAGGCCGGCCGCCAGCAAAATGGCCTCCAGCGTGCGACAGGTGGTGCCTTTGCCGTTGGTGCCGGCAACGGTGAACACCGTCGGGGCCGGAGTAAGAAGATCAAGATGCGCTGCAACGCTTTGCACGCGTTCCAGGCCGAGTTCGATCGCCTGACTGTGCAGACGTTCCAGATAGTAAAGCCACGAGCTCAATGGCGACGTGGCTTGAGGAATTTGGTGGTTTTGCATGAGTCCCATCACTGAACTTGGGTTCATTAATCCATCAGGGCACCACCCTCACCGCGGGAAAGGCGATGCTCTGCGTTTCAACCGCCGCATGGCCACTCAGCGGCGGTTGAGCGCCGCGACGGCGTAAACAGGCCGTCGCGGCGTATGCATGCCTTATTCGTCCGCCTGATTCTCCGGCGTCACTACCACCGGCTCAGGCTCGTCAAACGCCGGCTGCGGCTGGTTGGTCAGCTTGGACAGAATGCTGGCGAGCGTCTGGCGCATTTCCGGACGACGCACGATCATGTCGATCGCCCCTTTCTCAATCAGGAACTCGCTGCGTTGGAAGCCCGGCGGCAGCTTTTCGCGCACCGTCTGCTCGATAACGCGCGGGCCGGCAAAGCCGATCAGCGCTTTCGGCTCGGCGATGTTGATATCACCCAGCATCGCCAGACTGGCGGAAACGCCGCCCATGGTCGGGTCAGTCAGTACGGAAATGTACGGCAGACCGCGCTCTTGCATTTTGGCCAGCGCGGCGCTGGTTTTCGCCATCTGCATCAGCGACATCAGCGCTTCCTGCATGCGGGCGCCGCCGCTGGCGGAGAAGCACACCAGCGGGCAGTTGTCTTCCAGCGCCTGCTCAACGGCGCGAACAAAGCGCGCGCCGACGACAGAAGACATTGAACCGCCGATAAAGGCGAATTCGAAGGAGGCGGCGACAACCGGCATGCCGTACAGCGTGCCCTTCATCACCACCAGCGCATCTTTTTCACCGGTCGCTTTCTGCGCGGCCTGCAGGCGGTCTTTGTATTTTTTGGAATCCCGGAATTTCAGAACGTCTTTCGGTTCCAGCTCGCTGCCGATTTCCACTTCGCTGCCTTCGTCCAGCAGCGTGTGCAGACGCATGCGCGCAGACATGCGCATATGGTGGTCACACTTCGGGCAGACTTCCAGGTTACGTTCCAGCTCGGCGCGGTAGAGAACCTGACCGCAGCTGTCACATTTGGTCCAAACGCCCTCAGGAATGCTCGCCTTACGGGTTTGGGTGATATTGCTCTTGTTAAGAATTCGTTCAATCCAGCTCATCGAAGACCTTTCTGTTTGAACCTGGCAGACGCCAGTTCGCAGTTCATGCTTTAACAATCCCTTCGCAGCAACAGCCAATGAAAAAGCGCCCGGGACTCAGCGCGACAGGCGCGCAACCAAGGCACTGAATTCAGGGTTGTCCGCAGGAACAGACCATAAATGTCGCTCATTAAACCATATCGGCCCGACGCTGTAGATAAAAAACTGGTCGAACCGATAGGTTAAGCGATGTTTTTTACTGTTTTTGCTGGCGGGCAGCCGCGCGCTTATGGCGCCAGATTTCAATGACGCCCGGCAAAATTGACACAACGATAATAGCAACAATTAGCAACTTCAGGTTTTCCTGTACCACCGGCACGTTGCCGAACAGGTAACCGGCATAGGTAAACAGCAGCACCCAGACCAGCGCGCCAATCACGTTGTAGGCGGCGAAGTGGCGATAGGACATATGCCCCATACCGGCGACGAATGGCGCAAATGTACGCACGATCGGCACAAAGCGCGCCAAAATAATCGTTTTCCCGCCGTGCTTTTCATAAAACTGATGAGTTTTATCCAGGTAGCTGCGGCGGAAAATTTTTGAGTTCGGGTTGCTGAACAGCTTTTCGCCGAACAGCCTGCCAATGGTGTAATTGACCGCATCGCCCACCACCGCGGCGACCACCATCAGCGCCACCATGGTGTGCACGTTCAGATCGTTGGTCGGCAGCGAGGCCAGCGCCCCGGCCACGAACAGCAGAGAATCTCCCGGCAGGAACGGCGTTACCACCAAACCGGTTTCGCAAAACAGAATCAGGAACAAAATCCCGTACACCCACATGCCGTACTGCGCCACCAACTCAGCCAAATGCACGTCGATATGCAAAATGAAATCAATAACAAACTTGATGATGTCCATAGCTTCTCTCTTGTGCCGGAGGTCTCCCCCGCCGGCGGATTAATCAGGACGCACCGCGCAGGATCCCCTTGGCGGAGCCTGGCGCAACTTCGCGTCTTCTTTAGTCATCGGCTAAAAACAGCGGCCCCATCGGCGGTTGCGGCAGCGCGAAACGCTCAGGATAATCCACGGAAACCAGGTACAGACCTTCCGCTCTGGCGGTGGCCGCCGCCAGATTACGGTCTTTTAACGCCAGCAGCTCCGCCATCCAGTTTTCATCCTGGTTGCCGCAGCCAATCTCCATCAGGCTACCGACGATGTTGCGCACCATATGATGCACAAAGGCATTCGCCTTTATATCTACCACGATATACTGCCCGTGACGCGTGACCTTAACGTGTTTTACATTCCGCCACGGCGTGCGCGACTGACACTGCACGGCGCGGAATGAGGTAAAGTCGTTCTCTCCCAGCAGCGCCTGCGCTGCGCGCTGCATGCGCTCGGCGTCCAGCGGGTGATAGAAATGCGTCACCCCCTGCTGCAGCACCGCCGGACGATAGCGGTGGTTGAAGATCACATAGCGATAACGGCGGGCGGTGGCGCTGAAACGCGCATGGAAATCCTCCGCCACCGGGCTGACCCAGCGCACGGCGATATCCGGCGGCAGATGGGTATTGACCCCCATCGTCCAGGCGGCATCCTTACGGCGCGCCGTGGTTTCAAAATGCACCACCTGGCCGGTGGCGTGCACCCCGGCGTCGGTGCGGCCGGCGCAGAGCACCGTGATCGGCGCGTCCGCCACTTTACTCAGCGCCTGTTCCAGGCAGGCCTGCACGCTCGGCACCTCTTGCTGACGCTGCCAGCCGTAATAGCCGCTGCCGTCATATTCAATGCCCAGCGCGATTTTCTGGGTCGCTACAGCCGGTTCGGACATCAGTACAGCTGCTCCTGCAGCAGACGCTCTGCGGTTTCAATCGCCATCAGCGCGCCGCCAAAGCGCACGTTGTCGGCCACCGACCAAAATTGCAGCACCTGCGGGATACCGTAGTCATTGCGCAGGCAGCCGATGCTCAGCGCATCGCTGCCGGAGGCTTCCGTGACCTGGGTCGGATAGTCGTCTTCGTCGCTCAGCTGGATATCTTCCGCGTCCTGCAGTTCGGCACGCGCCTCATCGGCGTCGATCGGACGCAGCCCTTCCACCTGCACCGCCTGCGCATGGCCGTAGAACACCGGCGACTGTACGCAGGTCACCGACATCGGCAGCCCTTCGTCCTGCAGCACCTTACGCACCTGATCGACGATCAGACGCTCTTCGCGCACGCTGCCCTGCTCGTCCGCCAGCAGCGGCAACAGGTTGAACGCCAGCTGTTTGGCGAACAGCCCCTCTTCCACCGGCATACCGTTCAGCAGGCGCGCGCTCTGGCCCGCCAGATCGTCCACCGCCGCTTTACCACGGGCGGACACCGACATCAGGGTGGTGACGTGCAGGCGCGACAGGCCGGCCTGTTCGGTCAGCGGCTTGATGGCGGTCAGCAACTGGCTGACCATGCCGTCGGCCACGGCAACGATATTCCGGTTGCGGTAGTCGGCCAGCACCTGCGGGTTGACGCCCGGCACCACCAGCGGCACGTCCGGCTCCAGCGCAAACAGGCCGCTGCTATCGATCACCAGACAGCCCATATTGCCGGCGTCGACGGCATAGCGCGCCGAGGCTTCCGCACCGGCGACGAAAAAGGCCAGCTGTGCCTGCGACCAGTCGAACTCGTCGGCATTTTCCACCTGCAGGGTTTTGCCGTTAAAGCGCACCGTTTCGCCGGCGCTGCGTTCGCTGGCCAACGGATAGAGTTCGCCCACCGGGAACTGACGTTCCTGTAACAATTCCAGCAATGCTTCACCTACCGCGCCCGTGGCGCCAAGCAGAGCGATATTCCAGCCGTCAGACATTGGGGTATCTCCCGAGTATTTCATTAACATGCAAAACAAACGGGCGGTGCATCACCGCCCTGATATTTAAAACCGCGCGCCGTTTAGCGTACGCTAAAGCCCAACCGGGCCAGCAGCTCGGCGCTGGCGTCGTCATCGCACGCCACGCGCAGCGACGACCATTCGCGTCGCTCCTGATACTGCTTGCGCAGGCGGTCGAATTCGCCCGCCTGGCCGGCAACTTTGCGCAGCGGCGCATCATCGCGGCGCACATCATACACTAAGTGCATCAAACGTTTCAGCCTGCCTTGATCGAGCGGCCCGTTCAGACGGATTTCGCTGAATTCCGGCGTCGGCAGCAGCGAGGCCAGCTCAATCTGCTGCGGCTGGCCCAGATGGCGGCAGAAGGCCTCAAACACCTGCGTGGTGCCGCGCGCCTTGCCTTCCAGCGTATAGCCGGCGATGTGCGCGGTGCCGATGTCCACCCGCGCCAGCAGCGGCAGCGACAGCTCCGGTTCCGGCTCCCAGACGTCCAGCACCGTGCTGAGCTTTTTGCCCTTTTCCAGCGCCTGCAGCAGCGCGGCGTTATCCACCACCGCACCGCGACAGGCGTTAATCAGGATGCGGTTGTCCGGCAGCGCCGCCAGCAATTCGGCGTCGGCCAGATGCAGCGAGTGATAAGGGCCGGATTTATTCAGCGGCGTGTGGAAGGTCAGCACGTCGGCTTCCGCTACCAGTTTTTCCAGCGGCCAGAACTCACCGGCGTCGCCGCGATCGGCGCGCGGCGGATCGCACAGCAGCGTACGTACGCCCAGCGCCCGCAGGCGCGCATCCAACCGTGCGCCGACGTTGCCGACCCCGACGATGCCAACGGTTTTGTCACGCAATTGGAAGCCGTCACGTTCAGCCAGCAGCATCAGCGCGGAGAAAACGTACTCCACCACGGCGATGGCGTTGCAGCCGGGCGCGGCGGAAAAACCAATGCCCGCCTGCTGCAGCCAGGCGTCGTCCACATGGTCGGTGCCCGCAGTCGCGGTGCCGACAAAGCCGACGCGGGTGCCGTTCAGCAGCGCCTCGTTCACTTTGGTGACCGAGCGCACCATCAGCGCATCGGCGTCCGCCAATGCATCCTGCGGGATCGGGCGGCCCGGCACCGCCAGCGTGTCTCCCAGACGGCTGAACAGATCAACCGCATACGGCATATTTTCATCAACCAGTATCTTCACTTCTTTCTCCAACCCAGGACGGCCATTTGCCGCCCGATCATATACTCGAGTTATGCCTGCGTCACGGCATTGCACGCAACGGCAACCCGGCGCGCATATCTATGCGCGCCGAAAACGTTCGGGGGTAGCACCCGCAATCTGCTGAAACATCACGATAAACGCCGAAGCGGAGCTGTACCCGACGTCCAGCGCCACCTCCTGCACGGTCTTCCCCTGCTCCAGCAGCGACACCGCGTGCAGAAAGCGCAGCCGCTGGCGCCATTCGCTGAACGACATGCCGAGATCCTGCTGGCAGCGGCGCGACAGCGTGCGCTCCGTGGTATAGACCCGCCGTGCCCACTGCGCCAGCGAGGTGTTGTCCGACGGACAGTGCTCCAGCGCCTCCAGAATCGGCGCCAGAAACTTATCCTGCGAGGAAGGTAAATAGGTCTGCTGCCGTGGCGACAGGTGGAGTTGGTCAATCAGTACGCGGCACAGGCGCAGATCCGCCCGGCTCTGCGGGATATACTGTTCGCGCGCGTAGAAATCATCCGCGATGGCGCGGAAAATCGGCGTGACGCTGACCAGACAGGGCGTTGCCGGCATCTGACGGCATAAAGGCAGAGCGATGTCCACCATGCGGCACTTCGCCAATTTATGGTTATAACAGGAGTGCTCCACGCCCGCCGGCGCCCACAGCACAAACTCCGGCGGCGCCAGAAAGCGCTGCCCGCCGATACGGGTGACCATCACGCCGCTGGTCACCCACATCAGCTGTCCCCAGGAGTGGCTGTGCGGCTGAAATTCGGTGCGCACATTGAACGCCTCACAGCGAAACTGCACCAGCTGCGGCGCCGGGATCAGCGTTTCTGAGAAATGACGGATTTCCGGCATAGCGCTATCTCCCCTGCAGGTTGTCTTGTTTACGGTGATTTTTGTCTGGTTTTCAGTATATGCAATAAACCAGACATGCGTAAACTAGGCATCACTTTGTACGTTGTTGAGAATAATTATCATGAACATATTCTTCCCTCTGGTAGCGGTACTGATCTGGTCCATCAACGCCGTGGTCAGCAAACTGTCGGCCGGCGCGATCGACCCGGCAGCGATCTCTTTCTATCGCTGGTTGCTGGCGCTGATCGCGCTGACGCCGTTTGTGCTGCCCGGCGTGATCCGCAACTGGCGCACGGTGCGCGCTAACGGCGGCAAACTGCTGGTATTGGGGCTGCTGGGCATGGTGCTCTATCAGAGCCTGGCCTACTACGCCGCGCACAGCGTCAGCGCGCTGTTTATGGGCATTATCGTGTCGCTGATCCCGCTGCTGACCATTCTGATCAGCATCGTACTGCTGCGGGTGGCGCCGACCGTCGGCGTAGCGCTGGGGAGCGTGACTTCATTATGCGGCCTGATCTGGCTGGTGAGCGCCGGTCAGCCGGGAGCGCTGTTGCAGCACGGCATCGGCAAAGGCGAACTGATGATGTTTGCCGCCACCGCCTCCTACGCGCTGTACGGCGTGCTGACCAAACGCTGGGCGATTGCTCTGTCCAACTGGCAATCGCTGTACGTGCAGATCGCCCTCGGCGTGCTGCTGCTACTGCCGAACTTCCTGATGGCGCCGGACGTCAGCCTGAACAGTCAGAACCTGTCGCTGGTGTTGTTTGCCGGCATTCCGGCATCGATTATCGCGCCGTTCCTGTGGATTCAGGGCGTTGTCCGCCTCGGCGCCAATACCACCTCTATCTTTATGAACCTGGCACCGGTGTTCACCGCGGTGATCGCCGTGCTGTTCCTGCATGAACAGCTGCACGCCTACCACCTGGTCGGCGGCGGTATCACCCTGCTGGGGGTGATCCTCTCTCAACGCCTGCGCACGCCGCTGGGCCGTAAAAAACCGCAGACGGCGGTATCCAAATAAGGACGCCGCCGGGGCGGAGAACGGCGTCTCCGCCCCGGCCTGCCGGCTCAGGACAATAAGCGGAAACGCACCCGCACCAGCAGGCCGCCAAGCTCTGCAGAGCTCAGCAGCTCCGGCCGCGTCGCGTGATAAGCGGCGATATCCTTCACCAGCGCCAACCCCAGCCCGGCGCCCGGCTGCTCGCCCACATTATCCAGACGACGGAAAGGCTGCAGCGCCTGCTGCGCATCCTGCTGGGTAATGCCCGGCCCGCTGTCTTCGATTTCCAGTATGCCTTCTCCATTTAATGCGCTCAGGCGCGCCGTCACCGTGCCGCGGCGCGGCGTATACTTCAGCGCGTTATCCAGCAGATTGGCGCACATCTCCGTCAGCAGCAGCGCCTCGCCGCCGATCCAGCACACCGCCTCCCCTTCATAACCCAGGTCGATACCGTTGCTGCGCGCCTGCGGCAGACGGGAGAAGCAGGCGTCGCGCAGCACCTGCGCCAGATTGACCGGCTGCAGCCGGCGTTCACCGTGCGGCTCGTGCGCCTTCAGCCGCGACAGATACAGCAGCCGGTCGGTCAGCGCCACGGTGTTATCCAGCGTCTTGCCGATCGCCAGCAGGCTTTCGCGCCACTGCTGCGGATCATCGCTGGCCAGCGCCACGCCAACCTGCGTCTTCAGCACCGTCAGCGGCGTACGCAGCTGGTGCGAGGCGTCGGCGCTGAAACGCTCCTGACGCGCCACCATCACCCGCAGCCGTTCGGTATAGCGGTTAAACGCCAGCAGCAGCGGCTGCATTTCCGACCACGGCAACAGCAGGGTCGGCAACGGCGTCAGCTCGCCCGGATCGCGGCGCATCATCACGCTCGACAGTTTACGCAGCGGCTTGAGCAGCTTTTTTAGCAGCACAAACGCCAGCGTCAGCGTCAACACCACCACCGTCCCCTGACTGAGCAGCGCGGACAGCAGCATCTGACGCGCCAGATAGTTGCGCGATTCCAGAGTTTCCGCCACCAGGATGGTCGCCATGCCCATCATGCCGCCTTCATTCACCGGCTGATAGAGCGCGGCGACGCGGATCGGCCGCCCGGCATATTCAGCGTCGTAAAAATGCACCAGCGCCGGGTACAGCGTGGAACGCGCCAGGTGCGGCGGCGGCAACGGCAGATCGTCATAGCCGGAGATACTGCGCCCCTGCGGCGAAATCACTTCGTAATACAGCTGGTCATTCATATTACGCTCGAAGCTGTCGAGCACCACATAGGGCACGTCGATCTTCAGCTTGCCCTCGCGCACCACCAGCCGCTCCGCCACGGTGCGCGCCGACGCCAGCAGCGTGCGGTCGTAGGCCAACGTCGCGGCATGGGTGGCGCTAAAGTAGTGGGTGTAAATAGAGATGCCGCCCAGTATCGTCAGCGGCAAACCGAAAAACAGCAACAGTTGGTAGAACAGTGAAGCCGGCGGTTTAAACCACGTCATCGCTCAGCTCCAGGCTGTACCCCAAACCGCGCAGCGTAACGATCGCCACATTGCTGCCGTGCAATTTTTTACGCACCCGGTGCACATACAGCTCAATGCTCTCCGGGTTGGCCTCGTCAGACAGGGTAAACACCTGCTCGAACAGCTGCTGCTTGGCGACCGGCCGGCCGCGCCGGTGGATCAGCGTGGTCAGCACCGACAGTTCGCGCGGCGTCAGCGCCAAGGGCCGATTATCCAGCAGAAAATAGCCGTCGTCGTGGTAGGTCAGCGCGCCAAACTGCAGGGTCTGCTGGGTGACACCCACGCTGCGGCGCAGCAGCGCGCGGATGCGTGCCTCCAGCTCGTCCAGTTCAAACGGTTTGCTCAGGTAATCATCGGCGCCGAGATTCAGCCCTCTGACCCGGTCGCTGACGTCAGCGCGGGCGGTCAGCAGCAATACCGGCAGATTCTGACCGCGTTTGCGCACCCGCGCCAGCAGATCCAGCCCGTTGAGACGCGGCAGCTCCACGTCCAGCACCACCAGACTGTAATGTTCGTTTAACAGCAGATGGTCGGCCACCACGCCGTCCGACGCCACGTCCACGGCGAAGCCGGCGCCGGTCAGCGCCTTCTGCAGCCAATGGGATAATTCGGGGTGATCTTCCACTAACAAGAGACGCATATCACATCCTGTAAACTTTCCCGTACGTTGAAAGGTAAATGAAAGGTTTATGTTTTAACAATTTGGCAACCCCGTGTCAGCGGGAGTTCTCACAGACTGAAAGAAAAAATACCTAGGGGAAGGCAATGAAAAAAATAATCACCCGTACTCTGACCGCAACCGCTCTGCTGTTGGCAGCCAATCAGGCTTTCGCCATTGAAGCGCCCGACCGTACCGAATGTATCGCGCCGGCCAAGCCCGGCGGCGGCTTCGATCTGACCTGTAAACTGCTGCAGGTGTCTTTGCAGGAAACCAAAGCCATCAATAAACCGATGCGCGTTACCTATATGCCGGGCGGCGTCGGCGCGGTGGCCTATAACGCCATCGTCGCCCAGCGCCCGGCGGAGTTCGGCACCGTGGTCGCCTTCTCCGGCGGCTCGCTGCTCAACCTGTCGCAGGGTAAATTCGGCCGCTACGGCGTGGATGACGTCAAGTGGCTGGCGGCGGTCGGCACCGATTACGGCATGATCGCCGTGCGCGCCGACTCGCCGTATAAAACGCTGAAAGACCTGATGGAAGCCTTCAAGAAAGATCCCACCAGCGTGGTGTTCGGCGCCGGCGCCTCGATCGGCAGCCAGGACTGGATGAAAACCGCGCTGCTGGCGCGTGAAGTGGGCGTCGACCCGCGCAAGATGCGCTACGTCGCCTTTGAAGGCGGCGGCGAACCGGTGACCGCGCTGCTCGGCAACCATATTCAGGCGGTATCCGGCGACCTGAGCGAAATGGTGCCTTACCTGCAGGGCGACAAAATCCGCGTGCTGGCAGTGTATTCGGAAGAGCGCCTGCCGGGCCAGTTGGCCGAGGTGCCGACGGCTAAAGAGCAGGGCTATAACCTGGTGTGGCCGGTGATCCGCGGTTTCTACCTGGGGCCGAAGGTCAGCGATGAAGAGTACCAGTGGTGGACCGACGCCTTCGCCAAACTGCAGCAGACCGAAGAGTTCAAAAAGCAGCGTGACCTGCGCGGGCTGTTTGAATTCAACCTGCGCGGCAAAGAGCTGGACGCCTACGTGAAGAAACAGGTCAGCGACTACCGTGAACAGGCGAAAGCCTTCGGCCTGGCCAAGTAATCCGGAGGCATCCATGAGCGATCGTATTTTTGCCGGGGTGTGGCTGCTGCTGTGCATCGGCGGCCTGTATATCGGCTGGGGCATTCACAGCGAATACAGTTATGAGCCGCTGGGGCCGCGCCCGTTTCCGCTGATCATCCTCAGCCTGATGGCGCTGTGCGCCGTTCTGATGCTGCTGCGCCATCCGCAGGTGGTGGCCTGGCCGCACCGCGCCACCCTGCAGCGTCTGCTGCTGCTGACCATCACGCTGTCGCTGTACGCCTGGTGTTTTGAGCTGCTGGGCTTTCCGCTGGCTACCGCCCTGCTGACCTTCAGCATCGCACTGCTGTTCGGCGCGCGCGTGCCGGCGGCGGCGATCTCCGGCGCGGTGATGGGCGTAGCGCTGTATTACGCCTTTGACCGCCTGCTCGACGTTACGCTGCCGCTCGGCGCCTGGCTGAACTGAGGAACGATAATGGATACCTGGTTATATTTATCACAAGGGTTCGAGGTGGCGCTGATTCCACAGAACCTGGTTATTGCGCTGATCGGCTGTTTCGTCGGCACCATCGTCGGGCTGCTGCCGGGCCTCGGGCCGATTAACGGCGTGGCGATCCTGCTGCCGCTGGCCTTCGCGCTGAAGCTGCCGGCGGAATCGGCGCTGATTCTGCTGGCGACGGTGTATATCGGCTGTGAGTACGGCGGCCGCATCTCCTCCATCCTGCTGAACGTGCCCGGGGACGCCGCGGCGATCATGACCGCGCTGGACGGCTACCCGATGGCGCAGCAGGGGCGCGCCGGCGTGGCGCTGTCCATTTCCGCGGTCAGCTCGTTTATCGGCTCCATCATCGCCATCGGCGGCATTATTCTGTTCGCCCCGCTGCTGGCGCGCTGGTCGCTGGCCTTCGGCCCGGCGGAGTACTTCGCGCTGATGATCTTCGCCATCGCCTGTCTCGGCAGCATGATGAGCCAGAACCCGCTGAAGTCGCTGCTGGCGGCGCTGATCGGCCTCGGGCTGGCGACGGTCGGCGTCGATGCCAACACCGGCGTCTACCGCTTTACCTTCGACAGCGTGCACCTCTCCGACGGCATTCAGTTTATCGTGGTGGTAATCGGCCTGTTCTCGGTCAGCGAAATCCTGCTGATGCTGGAGAGCACCGGCGCCGGCCAAAAGCTGGTGCGTAAAACCGGGCGGCTGCTGTTTAACCGTAAAGAGGCGAAAGAGTGCGCCGGCCCGGCCCTGCGCTCTTCGGTAGTCGGCTTCTTCGTCGGCATTCTGCCGGGTGCCGGGGCAACCATCGCCAGTGCGCTGACCTATATGACCGAGAAGAAAATCAGCGGCAACAGCGACACCTTCGGCAAAGGGGATATCCGCGGCGTGGCGGCGCCGGAGGCGGCTAACAACGCGTCGGCCTGCGGCTCGTTTATTCCGATGCTGACGCTGGGCGTACCGGGTTCCGGCACCACCGCGGTGATGATGGGTGCGCTGACGCTGTACAACATCACGCCGGGGCCGGCGATGTTCACCGAACAGCCCGATATCGTCTGGGGGCTGATCGCCGCGCTGCTGATCGCCAACGTGATGCTGCTGATCATGAACATCCCGCTGATTGGCCTGTTTACCCGCATGCTGACCATTCCGCTGTGGTTCCTGGTGCCGGCGATCGCCGCCGTATCGGCAGTCGGCGTGTACGCGGTGCACAGCACCACCTTCGACCTGATGCTGATGGTCGGGCTGGGGGTGTTCGGCTATATTCTGCGTAAAATGCACTTCCCGATGTCGCCGCTGATTCTGGGCTTTGTGCTGGGTGAACTGCTGGAGCAGAACCTGCGCCGCGCGCTGTCGATCAGCAACGGCGAATACGGCATTCTGTGGGGCAGCGGTATTGCCCAGAGCCTGCTGGTGCTGGCGGTCGCGGTACTGGTGGTGCCGCCGGTGCTGCGCACGATCCGCAAGCGCCGCCAGACGGTGGAAACCGCCGAGGCCGAATAAGAATTACCTGCAACATCATCAACAAGGGGCCGGATAATCCGGCCCCTTTTTTATGCAAAGAGTTTTATATAGGCAGCAAACAAGGCAATCAAAGTCAGACAGAAAAAAGACAGCAGCGACAAATAAAACAAAGTCGACAACCAACTTATTTTCGCGCTTGGAATTTCCTTAGAGAAAGCATAGACGTCACTTGTTTTCGGTAAGAAAAACGCCTTCCTTCCTGCCCTGAGCTTCATAAAGAAATAGCAGATTGCTACCGAACCGAAAATTCCGGTCTGACAATGAAACGAATAGGGAAATGGGAATTCGTACTTCTCCCTGAACGATGCGATTAGACGCTTGTAATGTTTGCTATAGATAATATACACGCCAACATAAACGGAAAAACTTATGGTCTGAATGGCGAGTATTGCTATTGTGAGGTTTTTAATTAAATCGTTCATAGTCCGATGTAATCGTAGATTATATCAATGATCGATTCTGTACTTGTGCTAGCAATGTATCCACCAGCAATTGAGCCGATCGCGGCACATGCAAATCCACCAGCCCCAGCTGCTGGAGCTGTTACTATACCTAACCCTACACAAATAGCGCCACCAATACTAGCCCCGGCTAATCCACCACCAATGCCTGATGCTGTGCTTGCTGTAAATTTAGTATATTCTTTAAATGCAGACTTTCCACATTCATTTTCTCTACCAGTGGAACATGACTCGATCACGTTATTCGTTGCACCTGTAAATGAAAATGCGATGCCAATATATCCACCAGTTTTAAGAAAACGGGCTGCTTTTGCAGCATTTGACGTGTAGGTAGCATACCCAGGAATAGCACCAATGCCGACTGTAGACCATTAGTGAACAATAGAACGACTGGAAAGATTTAGTGCACGCTTCATGTCTTCATAAGGCTTGAATTTTATCGAGTGTCTTGCCACAGATTTTATAATTGGTTTATTAACCAAATCTTTCAGCTCAGAAAAAAGACGACGTCTTTCGACAAAAAACTGCTGACCAATAAGCGTTCCCTGAGTCCGGTACTGGTTCTGATAAGTTGCTTCAATTCTTTTTAGCGTGTGCTCAATAGCTCTGAAATATTTTTCCCCAGCATCACCCACAGCACCAAATATTTTATCTCCAGCGAACGTCAAGCCGGCAATCATTCCGTAGTTACGCTGAAAAAAACTAGCTTCATCCGTGCTGACGCCTACAAGACCATCATTGACTCGCTGCTTTGCCAGTCGAAGTGAACGAAGCATCTGGCCAGTCATCGTGGTTTCTGGATCAGCGATGATCAATATCTGTCCCGGTTTAGCCCAATTCGTGTCTGCGTTTAGTTGCATGAAATAACGGGCTGCGTCTGTGTTGCGGCGGTTAAACAGCAATCCCGCTTGCAATGCGAGTGATCCTGGCTGTTCAACCACACAATAACCGGGGGCGATTTTCCGTGCCATAATTCCCTCTCGAAATATCAAACCTTCATTCAGGCAATAGTAGCCTAATGCCCTATCATGGGTATAGGGGAACGAGAACCCATCATGTAAAAAACCACGGTACGGTCATAACAACAGCGGAAGATATTGAAAACAGGGAGCCAAGACCGGTGAATTACCACACAAACTTCTTTACGTGTGTTTTTACATCACCGGTCTCCCTCCCCTGACATACTCTGCTACCAGGCCGCCCACCACAGGCGCAGCTTCATGCCCCAGTAGCTGGTCCAGCCGGTGGTGCTCTGCACCACCTCGCCCTTATCGATGATGACGAAGGTGGGCGTAACGCCCACCTGCCAGCGCGCCGCCAGCTCGCCGGCGGGATCGTTAACCACCGGCAGACTCAGCCGCTTGGCGGCCAGCCAGGCCGCCACCTGCTGGTCATCGCCGGAGCGCAGCGCCACGCTCAGCACGTTGCCGCCCTGCTGCGCCAGCTTGGCGACGCTGGGGGTGGAGTAACGGCAGACACCGCACCAGCTGGCCCAGAAGTAGACCAGCAGCGGCCGCTCCTGACTCAGTTGCGCCAGCGAGAGCGACGCGCCGTCCAGAGTGGTCAGCAGCTGGGTGTCGAACGCCGGCGGCGCCTGCGGTGCGCGCCACAGATCCATGGCGAACAGAATCCCCGCCAACATCAGCAACAGCAGCGCGATTTCACGCCCCCAGCGTTTCAGCCTAGCCACGGTCGGCCTGCGCCAGCTGCTGCTTCACCAGCGACTCCAGCTGTTCGTAGGACACCGCCCCCGGCAGCATCTGATCGCCAATCAGCGTCGCCGGCGTGCCCTGCACGCCCAGCTGTTCCGCCAGCTGCATATTGGTGCGCAGCGTGCTCATGCTCTGCTCGCTCGGCGTTACCGCCTTCACGCCGGTTTTCTGCTGCGCCGCAGCGATGCTGGCGTCATCATGGAAGCCCTTTTTCGCCATCAGCCGCTGATGCAGCGCCCAGAACTGCTGCGGGTTTTGCTGCCAGGTGGTCAGCGCGATGCGCGCCGAACTGACCGAGCTTTCGCCTTTAAACGGCAGCAGTTTCACCACCAGCGCCACGTCCGGGTATTTCTTGACGATTTTTTCCAGCATCGGATCGAACTGCTTGCAGTACGGACAGTTGTAATCGGTAAAGGTCACCATCGTCAGCTTGGCGTCCTTCGCCCCCAGCCGCGGGCTGGCCGGATCCTGATACAGGGTTTTCGCCTGCTGCTTGATCACCTGGCTGACCTGTTGATCGGAGGTTTGCTGCTGCCAGGCGTCAACCGCCTGCGCCAGAATATCCGGGTTGGACACCAGCGTTTCACGGATCATCTCCTTCACGCGCGCCTCCTGTTCCGGGGTAAAAGGGGCAGCGGCCCACACGGGGGATACCATCATCAGTAAAATAATCAGTAACTTCTTCATTGTTCAGTTCCTTTAGCGGCGGACAGGGTTTGCAGAACGGCATCGCGGGTCAATAACGGTGATAACACCACGCCGTTCGGGCTGTCGGGGCCATAAATCTGGTTGAAAGGGACGCCGACGCTACCGCGGCGTTGCAGAAACGCGCTAATCTCGGCCGAAGGCCGGCTCCAGTCGCCGCGCAGCGCCACCACGTCATCGGCCATCAGCGCCTGCTGTACATCGTCACGCATCAATACGTTGAATTTATTGGCTTTACAGGTGACACACCAGTCGGCGGTCACATCGACGAACACTCGCTTGTTCTGGGCCAGCGCCTGGGTGATGGCCTGCTCGCTCAGCGGCTGCCACGTCACCCGGTCCTGCAGCGGCTGCCGCCACAGGTTCGCCGTCAGCGACAGCGTAAGCAGCGTCAGGCCGGTGACCACCAGCAGGCTGGCGCCGGCGATGCCCGCCGACCGCGCACCGTAACGCCGCCAGACCGCCAGCAGCAGCCCCAGCAGCAGCGCACCGCCGACCACCAGCGTCGCCTGAACGCCGATATGGTTGGTCATCAGACTCAGCAGCCACAGCGACGACGCCAGCATCAGCAACCCCAGCACCAGACGCAGCACGTTCATCCAGCGCCCGGGACGCGGCAGGCGCAGCGCCAATGCCGGCCAGGCGGCAATCAGCAGCCACGGCAGGCTCATGCCGATGCCCAGCGCCAGGAACATGCCCCACAGCACCGGCAGCGGCGCGGCCAGCGCAAAGGCCACCGCGGTGCCGAGGAACGGCGCCGTACACGGCGTCGCCAGCAAGGTAGCGAACGCCCCCTGCCAGAAGTGGCCACTCATCCCCTGGCCGCCGTGGGTCGCCAGGCGGGTGCTGAGTCCGGAAGAGAGCTGCAGATGGAACAGTCCGAACAGGTTGGCGCTGAACAGCAGCGTCACCAGCACCATAAAGCCGATGAACCACGGGTTCTGGAACTGGATGCCCCAACCCAGCGCCTGATTGCTCAGCCGTAAAGCGGTCATCAGCAACGCCAGCACCAGAAACGACGCTACAATCCCGGCGCTGGAGGCAAGGAACTGCTTGCGCACGCTGCGCCGATCGCGCTGTTCCACCTGCAGGATAGAACCCAGTTTCATCCCCAGCACCGGCAGCACGCACGGCATCAGGTTCAGAATCAAACCGCCGGCCAGCGCCATCAGCACCGCCTGCCACAGCGTAACGCCGCCCGATGACGACATCGCCAGCGGTTCGCCGACGGTCAGCGTCGTCTGCTGCGCCATGCCGTCGTCGGTGATCACCAGCGTCAGCGTTTGTCCGCGCAGATCGGGGGCGGCGTCGCCCCAGCCGTCGCTGACCGGCACCCGCGCCTGCATCGTTGCGCCGCTGTGGCTGATGGTCGGCTTGCCGATATCCGCATCCGGCAAGGTGTCAAAAAACAGCGCGGGCTGACGCCAGTTTGCGCCGGCATTACGCTCGGCGCTGACTTGCAGCTCGCCGTTGCGGTAACCGACGCGCAGATTGTCGGTCAGGCCACTGTCAATCGGCACCTTGCCCATCGCCTGGGCAAAGTCATGGTTGAACTGCGCGTCATTGGCCGCCGACAGATCCAGATTGAACGCATAGTCGGTCAGGATGCAGACGTTGCTGCAGGTGGACAGCGTCAGGGTGCCGGCCAGACGCGCCGGCGCAGCCCCCTTAATCACAATCGGGATAGTGACGCCGTCGTGGTAGCCCTGCGTGGTGATGCCCGCCACGTCAAAACGCTGCGGCGCCGGCCAGAACCATGTGGCCGACGGCGGCGGATTGCCCTGCCACTTGATCGCCGGCGCGATGCCCCCTTCGCCGGGAGAGCGCCAGTAGGTTTTCCAGCCCTTCTGCAGCTCTACCGACAGCAGCAGGCGCGTTTCTCCGGCCTGGGAAGTATCGGCGCGCAGCCGCACCTTGGCATGATCGTTGGTCGGGCTTTGCAGCCAGCCGCTGTCCGCCGCCTGTAGCATCGGCAGCCATAGCAGCAGCAGCAGGCAGGCTAATGCCGACCTAAAGGTATTCAACATATTTTTCTCCGTAAATGAGTCAGTTATCGTCCAGGTTGGGCGAGGGTCTCATTCACGGAAAACGCATAATCGCAGGTGCACCCTGAGGGTGGGAGGGGAAACCGCACGCGGCGGCGGAATGCGCAGACGCGCGGCAATCACCGGGGCCAGCAGCGCCAACAGCAGACCCAGCCCCAGCAGTACGCTTTCAAAGATGACCGGCGGCGCGGCCAGCAGCGATTTGGCGCTCAGTTCGCACGGACTGGTGGCGGCAACGGCTTCACCGTTGTCGTCGGCCGCCGCCGCGCTGACCGCCGGAATACCCAGCGTCAGTTGCAGCGCGTGCAGGCTCGCCATACGCTGCGTCATGCAGGTCAGGACGACCAGGCAAGCCAGGCATAAAAACCATTTTGCAATCTGTTGCCGTTTGACCATGACATCCTCGCGAGCGTAATCCGCCTATCTTAGCGGCAGCGAGGCGATTGGCAACGTTTTACCTGTAAAGAAATGTCGTGCGAATGGTATTGATAAGGGGAATTTACAGGTATCATAGTCGCTATACGATTTATAGAACCTGCGCTTTTCGCCGGGTATGACTTCTTTCTGCACAGCGAAGGACTGGTGACATGCAACCTTTGAGCGGCCCCGGCGCCCACAACCTTTCCGATCGCCCCCCATCCGGGGAGAAAAACACCGCCTCCGATACGCAGCCGCTCTCTCCGGCGCAGCGCACCATGCTGGAAAAGCTGGTGGTGAAGATTATGGCGCTCAGCCCGGCCAAATCCGCCGAGATTTGGGCCAGCCTGCGCCACGATCTGGGCGCCACCGACGGCAGCGAACTGCGGGCGCGCCACTTTCAGCCGGCGGAGCAACTGCTGCAACAGCGTCTGAGCCAGGCGCAGCAGAATCACGCCAGCCGCCAGCTGTTGCAACAGCTGACCGAGCTGCTGCCGCAGGGGAATAACCGCCAGGCGGTCAGTGATTTTATCCGCCAGCAGTTCGGCCATACCGTGCTGAGCCAGCTCAGCCACCAGCAGTTACAGCAGGTGTTGAGCCAGCTGCAGAGCGGCAGCCTGACCATTCCGCATCCGCAGCAGAGCGCCGTCAGCGACCGTCCTTTACTGCCGGCCGAACACCAGAACCTGCAGCAGCAGGTGACGCGCCTGAGCGCCGCCACCGGCGAATCGCCGGCTAAAATCTGGCAGAGCCTGTTTAATCTGGTCGGGGTAAAAACCAACGACCCGCTGCCGGCGCGCCATTTCCAGCTGTTAAGCCAGTATCTGCAGGTGAAAACGGCGCTGAGCGCGCAGCACGCGCCAACGCTGAATAACCTGCTGACGGTGCTCAAACAGCCGGCGGACCGGCAAGAGCAGCAGCTGCTGCTGGATTACTGCCAGACGCGCTTCCACTGCGCGGCCAACACCCCGCTGACCCAGGCGCAGATCAACGAGGCGGTGACGCAGCTGTTCGCCCGCCGGTTGGAAAAGGCCGGCGTCACGCCGACGATTCATAACGAGACGCCGCAGCCGCAGCTCAATCCGCTGATCGCCAACGTGGCGCTGCCGCTGCAGGCCGCTCTCGGCAAGCGGGGCTGGGCTCTGGTCGCACTGGTGCTGGTGCTGGCGATCGTGCTGATGCTGGTATTGTAATGAGTCGTTCCGTTATTAGTTTCGGCACCTTGTTCTATTTATAGCGCCTTTATTTTGTCTTCAAGGATCCCGCCATGGCCCACTCTTTCGCCAGAAGCCTGTTGCTCGGCGTCGCGCTTACGCTGCTCGCCGCCTGTGATAACGCCGCCACCCGCCCGCAGATGGATATCGCCGGTAAAACCATGGGGACGTTTTACAGCGTCAAGATCAGCGGCGAGGTCGCGGAAAACCGCCAGCAGCTGCAGCAGGAGATCGACGCGCTGCTGGAACAGGCCAATGACGATATCTCCACTTACCGCGCCGATTCGGTGCTGTCGCGCTTTAACCGTTCACACAGCAGCGCGCCGCAGCCGATCCCGCGCGGCATGGCGGATATTATCCTTACCGCCCAGCGCATCGGCCGTGATACCCATGACGCGATGAACATCACCGTCGGCCCGCTGGTGAACCTGTGGGGCTTCGGCCCGGACAAACGTCCGGTAACCATTCCCAGCCAGCAGCAGATTGACGCCGCCAAACGCAACGTCGGCCTGCAGCACCTGACGCTGACCAGCAATGCGCAGGGCGAATGGCTGCAAAAGGATCTGCCGGGGCTGTATGTCGATCTGTCAACGCTGGGTGAAGGCTACGGCGCGGATCTGCTGGCGCAGCTGATGGCGCGCAAAGGTATCACCAACTACCTGGTGTCGGTAGGCGGCGCGGTGCGATCGCGCGGCGTTAACGGTCAGGGCAAACCATGGCGCGTGGCAATCCAGAAACCGACCGACCGAGAAAATGCGGTGCAGGCGCTGGTAGATCTGCAGGGCTACGGCATCAGCACCGCCGGCAGCTATCGCAACTATTTTGAGCAAAACGGCCAGCGCTATTCGCATATTATCGACCCCAATACCGGCCGGCCGATTAACCACCGCCTGGTTTCGGTAACGGTGATCGCCCCCACCGCACTGGAAGCCGACGGCTGGGACTCCGGCCTGATGGTGCTGGGCAGTGAAAAAGCCATGAAGCTGGCGGAAGAGCAAGGGCTGGCGGTGTATATGATCAGCAAAACCGACAGCGGCTTCAGCGCGCAGATGACGCCGCAGTTTAAGGCGTTTCTGCTGCAGTAGCATCACATAGCAAATGACTGGCGATCCGTATGGGCCATTGCCAGTCATTTGCACTGATACACTGATTAATCAATAGGGTAGTTACCAAACGCTCTGCCAATGGCTACAAGCACCCCACCGCTTGCGAAGATGGTCGACCAGATAATATGCATCCGATAATACACCGTGATCCATCCCGTCAGCTCGCGGGGAAGGGATTGCAGAAATGTATACGCCTCCGATGGTACAAAGGTATCTTTTCCTGTTTTTATCTTTTTATTTTTCAATAAATTTTTGAAAAAAACGGTTGGAAAGTAGCTACCGAGATAACCAAAATATACAGCGAGTTGATTGAAATCATTCATGTACAACCCCTCGTTTGCGTATAGAGTGACGATACGCTCATACTTTTTACGGTTTATCCCAAAAAAAATCATGGTGAGAAAACCAATAAAAGCGCCCAGAAAAAAAAGTATCGCTCCAAGATCCATCATCGCAGAAATCATTAGTTACCTATTATTTTATAAATACGTTCACCACTCCACTCACCTAATGCCCCCCCTATGGCACCACCGGTCAGACTGCCCGAAGAGACGTCAATAATCACACAGGCAACCATAACTCCCGGCCACCATCAAAAACGCCTCCTCCAGCACGACCAATAATGAGCCATACCTCTCAACGTGAAAGAGAGTATTCGCTTTTGCATTAATCAATTGGGTATCCCACGAATACTTTGACAATCCCCAACATGGTGCAACCTATCAAAAATAGGGTCGACCAGATGATATGCATTCGATGATATACCGTAATCCACCCCGTTAATTCGCGGGGAAGATATTGCAGGAATGTATACGCGTCCGATGGCACAAAGGTATCCTTTCCTGTTTTTATCTTTTTGTTTTTTAAAAGTTTATTGAAAAAATCCGTTGGGAAATAGCTGCCAAAATAGCCAAAATATACAGCGAGTTGATTGAAGTCATTCATGTATAAACCCTCCCTTTCATATAGGGAGACAATGCGCTTATATTTTTACGGTTTATCCCAAAAAAAATCATGGTGAGAAAGCCGATAAAAATAGCCAGAAAAGAGAGTATTGTGCCGACATCCAGTAAAATCGAAATCATTCATTACCTATTATTTTATAAAGATTTTCACCGGCCATCCCACCGAATGAACCTGCCACTGCACCACCTGCCAAACTACCCGCAGAAGCACCGATGATCGCACAGGCGAGCCCCGCGCTACCGGCCATCGGTGCACTTATGATACCCAGAGCAACGCAGACGCCACCCACGGTCGGTAATTCTGCCAGCATATTACCGACCGCGCCGAGGAATAAAAATACCGATTCGCCTAATTAATCAACGTGTTATTCCCCGGACGGCTCCGCCGATTTATGCATCAGCAGATAGACCGCCGGGATCACCAGCATCGATAAAATCGGTGCGCTGATCATGCCGCCAATCATCGGCGCGGCGATGCGCTGCATCACCTCGGAACCGGCACCGTCACTCCACATAATCGGCAATAGCCCGGCCATAATGGTCGCCACCGTCATCACCTTCGGCCGGACGCGCAGCACCGCCCCTTCGCTGATGGCCGCCAGCAGCTGCTGACGGGTCATCGGCCGGCCGCTCTGCCGCTGCTTGTGCAGCGCCTGATTCAGATACAGCACCATGATCACGCCGAACTCCGCCGCCACCCCGGCCAGGGCGATAAAGCCCACCGCGCCGGCCACCGACAGGTTGTAGTCCAGCAGATACAGCAGCCAGACGCCGCCGATCAGGGCAAACGGCAGCGTCGCCATAATCAGCAGCGCGTCGCGCACGCTGTTGAAAGTGACGAACAGCAGCACAAAAATAATCCCCAGGGTGACCGGTAGCACGACCTTCAGCTGGGCGCTGGCGCGTTCCAGATACTCGAACTGCCCGGACCAGCTCAGCGAAATGCCGGACGGCAGCCTGACCTGCTGCGCCACCGCGTGCTGCATCTCTTCCACCGCCGACTTCAGATCCCGCCCGCGCAGATCGACATAGATCCATTCGGACAACCGGGCGTTCTCGCTTTTCAGCATCGGCGGTCCGTCGCTGACGCGAATATCCGCCAGCGCCGACAGCGGCAGCTGACTGCCGTTCGCCGTCACCACCGGCAGATCGCGCAGCCCCTGCAGTGAGTCGCGGATCTCGCGCGGATAGCGCACGTTGATCGGATAGCGCGCCCGCCCTTCAATGGTTTCGCCGACGTTTTCGCCGCCGACTAAAGAGGCCACCATTGATTGCAGCTCGGTCACCGACACGCCATAGCGGGCAGCGCGCTGACGATCGATATCAATATCAACATAGCGCCCGCCGCTGAGCCGCTCCGCCAGCGCCGAGGAGACGCCCGGCACCTGCCGCACCACCTGCTCAATCTGCCCGGCGACGCGTTCGATATCCGCGCGGTTGCTGCCGTTAACCTTGATCCCCACCGGGCTTTTAATCCCGGTAGACAGCATATCCAGCCGGTTGCGAATCGGCGGCACCCAGACGTTGGCAATGCCCGGCACCTTGACCGCCTCGTCCAGCTCCGCCACCAGCTTGTCCATGGTGATGCCTGGCCGCCACTGGTCGCGCGGTTTAAAACGGATGGTGGTTTCCAGCATGGTGAGCGGCGCCGGGTCGGTGGCGGTTTCCGCCCGCCCGACCTTGCCGAAGACCGTCTCCACCTCCGGCACCGTTTTAATCAGCCGGTCGGTCAGCTGCAGCAGACGCCCCGCTTCACGCACCGAAATCCCCGGCAGGGTCGAAGGCATATACAGCAGATCCCCTTCGTCGAGCGGCGGCATAAATTCGCTGCCCAGCCGGCTGAGCGGGTACAGCGTCAGCGCCAGCAGCAGCGCGGAAAGGCCCAGCGTGAGGCGCGGCCGCGCCAGCACCGCCGCCAGCAAAGGCTGGTACAAGCGAATCAGCCAGCGGTTGATCGGGTTGGCCTGCTCATCAGGAATACGTCCGCGGATAAAGTAGCCCATCAGCACCGGCACCAGCGTAATGCCCAGCCCGGCCGCCACCGCCATCGCGTAGGTTTTGGTGAAGGCCAGCGGCGCGAACATCTTGCCCTCCTGCGCCTGCAGCGTGAACACCGGAATAAACGACAGCGTGATGATCAATAAGCTGCCGAACAGCGCCGGCCCGACCTCAACCGCCGCCTGCTCGGCAATGCGCCAGTAGTCCTGCGCTTCCGGCTGCCGTTCAGGATGGCGCTGCCGCCACTGCTCCAGCACCTTATGCATGTTCTCGATCATCACGATCGCCGCGTCCACCATCGCGCCGATGGCGATGGCGATGCCGCCCAGCGACATAATGTTGGCGTTCACCCCCTGATAGTGCATCACCACAAACGCGCCGAGAATACCGAGCGGCAGGGTCACCATCGCCACCAGCGCTGAACGGAAGTGGAACAGGAACAGCGTGCACACCAGCGCCACCACCACGAACTCCTCCAGCAGCTTGAACGACAGGTTATCGATCGCCTGCTCGATCAGCTGTGAACGGTCGTAAACCGTGACGATCTCCACGCCCGGCGGCAGCGTCTGCCGCAGCTGCTGCAGCTTGTCTTTCAGCGCGTTGATGGTTTCCAGCGCGTTCTGGCCGTAGCGCATCACCACAATACCGCCGGCCACTTCCCCTTCGCCGTTCAGCTCCGCCACGCCGCGGCGGATTTCCGGCCCTTCGCGCAGCGTCGCCACCTGGGACAGCAGGATCGGCACGCCGTCGCGCACCGCTATCACCACATTGGCGAAATCCGCCGTCGTTTTCAGATAGCCGGCGCTGCGCACCATATACTCCGCTTCCCCCATTTCCAGCAGCGCACCGCCGCCTTCCTGATTCGCCTCCTGCAGCGCCTTGACCACCTGCTGGTGGGAGACGTTAAGCGCCCGCAGGCTTTCTGGGTTGAGCACCACCTGATACTGGCGCACCATGCCGCCCACGCTGGCCACTTCGGCGACGTTGGGCACGGTTTTCAGCTCGAATTTCAGCGTCCAGTCCTGCAGCGCACGCAGATCCGCCAGGCTGTGACGGCCGCTCCTGTCCACCAGCGCATACTCATACACCCAGCCGACGCCGGTGGCGTCCGGCCCGAGCGCCACCTTCACCTGCGACGGCAGCGCGGACTGCACCTGGCTGAGCGACTCCAGCACGCGCGAGCGCGCCCAGTACAGATCGGTGCCGTCCTCAAACAGGATGTAGACATAGGCATCGCCGAACATGGAGAACCCGCGCACGGTTTTCGCGCCGGGTACCGTCAGCATGGTGGTGGTCAGCGGATAGGTCACCTGGTCCTCCACCACCTGCGGCGCTTTGCCCGGATAGCTGGCGCGTACGATCACCTGCACGTCGGACAGATCCGGCAGCGCGTCCAGCGGCGCTTTCTGCAACGCCCAGACGCCCCAGCCGGCCAGCATCGCCGCCGCCAGCAGCACCAGCAGCCGGTTGCGCAGCGACCAGCGAATGATTGCGGCGATCATTGGTGACCTCCGTGTGCATGATGATCCGCATGTTCGCCATGCGCTTGCGGCGTCGAATGTTCCCCGTGCGCCATCGCGGCCGCAGGCGGCTGATGTGCCCCGCGATCGTGAGGCTCAGGTTCAGCCGTCAGCTGCGGCAGCGCACTGCGCAGGCTGGCTTCGGAATCGATCAGGAACTGTCCGGCGGTCACCACCCGTTGTCCGGCCTTCAGCCCGCGCGTAATCTCCACCCAACCGCCCTCCTGCCGGCCCGTTTCCACCTCGACCGGTATAAAGTAGCCGTCGCCTTCGCTCACCAGCACCCGGTTACGATCGCCGCTCATGATCAACGCCTCCAGCGGAATTGCCGGCACCGGCCGCCCCGCCGCCGGCTGGCTGAGGCGCACCTGCAGGTACATGCCCGGTTTCAGCCGCTGCTGCGGGTTTTGCAGCTGCACCCGCGCCTTAAAGGTGCGCGTCAGCGGATCGACATTCGGCAGCAGTTCATCGATCGTGCCGCTGAAACGTTCGCCCGGCCAACTGGCGCTGCCGGCGCTGACCGCATCGCCGACCTGCACCACCCCGGCCTGCGCCTGCGGATAGTCAATCACCATCCATACCCGGTCGAGCGTCGCCAGTTCAAACAGCCCCTGCGCGGCGCTGACCTGCGCGCCCTCACGCACATCCAGACTGTTGATAAAGCCGCTGGCGGGCGCCGTGACGGTAATGCGCGTTTGCGGCCGGCCGCTGCGCTCCACCTCGCGTATCACCGACTCCGGCATAAACTGCAGCTGCAGGCGCTGACGCGCCGCAGCGCTCAGCGCGCTGTCCCCCAGACGTCGCACCGCCAGATACTCCTGCTGCGCCGCATGCCACGCCGGGATCCACAACTGCGCCAGCGCCTGGCCTTTTTTCACCTGCTGCTGGCTGGCGCGCACCCACAGCTTCTCCACCAGACCGCTGGCGCGCGCGGCGATCACCTGCACGCCGCGCTCATCAATCGCCACGCTGCCGTACGCCTCCAGCTGCGGCGCCAGCGGGCGCAGCTCCACCGCTGCGGTGCGCACGCCAAGGTTTTGCTGCTGGCGGGCGCTGATGGTCACCCCGCCCTGCTCCTCAACCTCATCGGCATAGCGCGGCACCAGATCCATATCCATAAACGGTGAAGGCCCCGGCTTGTCAAAGCGCTGCCCCGGCACCATCGGGTCATACCAATACAGCACCTGACGCTCAGCCGCCGGCGTCGCGCTCCCCGTCGGCGCTGATGATGGCGGCGTCGCCAGCCAGTAACCGGCCCCGGCGCCTGCCGCCAGCGCCGCCAATAACGCAAGGTTAAAACGCATTTTCATCAGAGGATCTCCTGCGGGATCAGGTAACGGATGGCGGCCCACAGCTGCGCCAGCTGACGGGCGGCCTGGCCGGCGTTCAGCCGGGCATCCAGCAACGCGCGACGCGCCGACAGCACAGCGGAAAGGTTGCTGTTGCCGCTGCGGTACTGCGCCAGCAGCAGATCGAGACGCTGCTGCTGCAGTGGAATCGCCTGCTGCTGCTGACGCTGCCACTGCGCCTGCGCCGCCTGATACTGAGCTAACAGAGTGTCCAGTTGCGCCCGATGGTCGCGGATCAGCAAGGTCAGCTGGTCGTTGGCCTCCAGGGTGCGCGACACGTCGGCGGCATAGTTTTTATCCTGCCGCTGAGCTTTAAACAGCGGCAGGTCGACGCTCAGCATGACGCCGGCCATATCTTCATAGCCGTCGGCGCGGCGCGCGTAATACACCTCCACGCCAACGTCGGGAATGGCGGCAATCGCCGACTGGGCGGAGCGCGCCTTGGCCACATCGGCTTCGCGGCCGGCCTGCACCACGTCCGGATGCTGGCGTATCGCCTGGCGCAGCACGTCACCGTCGGCCGGCAAACGCTCAAAGCGCGGCAGCTTACCGACAACCTGCTCGATCTGTTGCCCGGTCAGCTGCGTCAGCCTGGCCTGCGCCACCGTCACGTCGCGCTCGGCGGTGCTGATTTGGTCCTGCATCGCCAGCAGGGTCAGACGTGCGTCCACCACCTCGCTGGCCGACGAACTGCCGCTGGCCACGCCGGCGCGCTGCGCGCTAATCTGGCGCTCGCTCTCCGCAACCAACGCCCTGGCGTCACGCAGGGTCTGCTGGCTGAGCGCCAGCTCCAGCCAGGCCTGTGCGGTCTGCTGCTGCAAACGCGCGCGGATCGCCGCGCTGTTGGCCGAGGTTTTTTCCGCCTCGGCCCGCAGCGTATCGGCTTTTCGCTGACGCTTATTGCCGCTGACGTAGTCCTGCATGATGCCGATACGTCCCATCGTCATGCCGTCGCGCGTCAGGCGATGGCCGTTGCCGCCCTGTACCGGTATGTTCTCAATCCCCAGCTTCAGTTTGGGATCGGGCAACTGCAGCGCGGAATCCGCCATATTGCGCAGTGCGGAAACCTGATGGCGGTTGGCGGACAGCTCGGCGGAGTAACGCTCCGCCGCCGACAGCGATTGTTCCAGCGTCAGGCCGGCCGCCTGCGCGCTCGCCGAACAGCAGACAAGCAGCAGCCAGCCCACCCGTGCCGGGTGAGAAAATAAGTTGGACATACCGCTCCTTACTGCTGGCTGGCGCTGAGGGTAATCAGCTGGTAGCCGCCATCAACCTGGCGGAAACTGAATTCAATCGGCGTATCTGCGGGCAACTCCGCCAACGGCGGCTGCGGCTGCAGGAAGTTCATGGTCATCGGCGGCCAGCCGAGGGATTCAATAGCCGGGTGGGCGATCGACACCTTGTGCGGATTCCAGGCTTTCAACACGCCCTGAGTGTGGGTGACCGCCGCACCGTGTTCGGCGGCAGCATGGTGGGAGGTCGTCGGCTCTTCGGCCTGCACGACGGGGGATAACAACGGAAGAGAAAAAACGGCAACGCTCAATAAATTACGCATGACAATAGCTCCATAAAATAGTTAACCAACACGATATGCCGTCCGGGAGACGGTAAAGCGCGGGGTTGGCTATTCACGGAACCGACAGAATACAACCTCTGTCGGCGGCCCTGCTATCGGCGGCGTTTGCCAGTGGATAAGAGAAATCCGCGCGGTGGTTCGCGGTATGGCGAGCAACACGCTGAGGCTGACCAGCAAGATCGCCAGCGAGGGGCTGGCATGATCCTGCTGCGCGTTATCCGGCACGCAGTGTTTTTCACACAGCGCACCGGCGCCCGTATGGCTGTCCATGCCCGGCGTCGCCTGCTGCAGATGCGACATATGCTGTGCGGCGGCCGCTCTGCCGTCAGGCTGCAAATCGCAGCCGTGACCGGCAAGCGCCAGCTGGCCGTTAAGCAGCAGCCAGGCCAGCAGCAACAGCCATGCGCCGCTACGCTTGCTAACGAAGCGCAGACGATGCATAAACTGTGAAAGGACGGCCTGAACGGACATTTATTCTTCCTGAAAATATGTCACCAAGAGTATTGCGGAACGGCGAATGCCCTTCACCTCCGTGACAAGGTGAGGCCAATCATGACGGAGAGGGGATAAAATTCTTTGATTTCAGTCAATGGCGGGGAGGCATTCAGCAATTAGCGCGCAAAAAAAATGGGTTCGGTAAACCGAACCCATTGTTAATACTGAATCTATCCAGTTGATGAATAAACTTACTTCTGCAGTTTACGCATCACCAGCGTGGCGTTGGTGCCGCCGAAACCGAAGCTGTTGGACATCACGGTGTTCAGTGCGCGCGTGGTCGGCTGGGTAACGATATCCATCCCCGCCGCCTTCTCGTCCAGATTGTCGATGTTGATGCTCGGGGCGATAAAGCCGTGTTCCAGCATCAGCAGGCTGTAGATAGCTTCCTGCACGCCGGCGGCGCCCAGCGAGTGGCCGGTCATCGCTTTGGTGGAGGAGATAGCCGGCGTGGTGTCGCCGAACACTTCGCGGATCGCACCCAGCTCTTTCACATCGCCAACCGGCGTCGAGGTGCCGTGCACGTTGATGTAGTCGATCGGCGCATCCAGATCCTGCATCGCCATCTGCATGCAGCGCACCGCGCCTTCGCCGGATGGTGCGACCATATCCGCGCCGTCGGAGGTGGCGCCGTAGCCGACGATTTCGGCATAGATGTGAGCGCCGCGCGCCAGCGCGTGCTCCAACTCTTCTACCACCACCATACCGCCGCCGCCGGCGATAACGAAGCCGTCGCGATCGGCGTCATAGGTGCGGGAAGCTTTTTCCGGCGTTTCGTTATATTTGGTGGACAGTGCGCCCATCGCATCAAACTCGCAGGCCATTTCCCAGCACAGTTCTTCGCCGCCGCCGGCAAACACGATGTCCTGTTTGCCCAGCTGGATCTGCTCTACCGCATTACCGATACAGTGTGCGGAGGTGGCGCAGGCGGAGCTGATGGAGTAGTTAACGCCGTGGATTTTAAACGGTGTCGCCAGGCAGGCGGAAACGCCGGAGGCCATGGCTTTGGTGACCACGTAAGGGCCGACGGCTTTCAGGCCGCGCGGGCTGCGCATCGCATCGGCGCCGAACACCTGGAAGCGCGGAGAACCGCCGCCGGAACCGGCGATCAGGCCAACGCGCGGGTTATTCTGGTACTCTTCTTCCTTCAGGCCGGAAGAGTTAATCGCTTCCTGCATGGACAGGTACGCATAAATGGAAGCATCGCTCATAAAGCGTACAACTTTACGATCGATCAGGCCGGCAGTGTCCAGTTTAACATTGCCCCATACGTGACTACGCATGCCGGAATCTTTTAGCTCCTGAGAGAAAGTAATCCCAGAACGTCCTTCCTGCAGGCTCGCCAGGACCTCCTGTTGGTTATTACCAATGCTGGAGACAATACCCAGGCCAGTAATCACTGCACGTTTCATTCAATACCTCTTCCACAATTTTACATTCGGGATTTTGCCTCGCACTTTAGCGTACAGATGTACGCCGAACAAGTCCGATCAGCGTTTTTCAGCTTTATTCTTATCCAGTTTGCGCCGCAGCGCCAGCGCCGTTAAAATCGCGCTACCCCCTTGAATGACGAGCAACCAACCGTGAGCAACTCCCCCATCCAAACCGCAGCGCTATCCTGGAACGAACAGGGTACACCTGTTTCGAAACAGTTTGATGACGTCTATTTTTCCAATCAGGATGGGCTGGAAGAAACCCGCTACGTCTTTCTCGGCGGCAACCGGCTGCCGGCGCGCTTCGCCGAACACCCGCGCCCGCTGTTTATCGCGGCGGAAACCGGCTTCGGCACCGGGCTGAACTTTTTAACCCTGTGGCAGGCGTTTGAACGCCATCTGCAGGCGAACCCCACCGCCCCGCTGCAACGCCTGCACTTTATCAGCTTTGAAAAATTCCCGCTGCAGCCGGCGGATCTGGCGGCGGCGCACGCCCGCTGGCCGGAGCTGGCGCCGTACGCCGACCAACTGCGCGCCAGCTGGCCGCAGGCGCTGCCCGGCTGTCACCGCCTGCTGCTGGCGGAGGGGCGCATCACGCTCGACCTGTGGTTCGGCGACGTCAACGCGCTGCTGCCGCGCTTCGATCACAGCATCAATAATCAGGTTGACGCCTGGTTCCTCGACGGCTTCGCCCCGGCGAAAAATCCCGATATGTGGAGCGAACAGCTGTTCGCCGCCATGGCGCGCTTTGCCCGGCCGGGCGGCAGCTTCGCCACCTTTACCGCCGCCGGCTTTGTGCGTCGCGGCCTGCAGCAGGCGGGCTTTGCGGTAGAAAGAGTCAAAGGCTTCGGTCAGAAACGCGAAATGCTGGTCGGCACGCTGCCGGCGGACAGCGCGCCGACGCCCGACCCCGCACCCTGGTTCCACCGTCCGCCCGCCGATGCGACACAGGATATCGCCCTGGTCGGCGGCGGTATCGCCAGCGCCCTCACCGCGCTGGCGCTGCTGCGGCGCGGCGCCAAGGTGACGCTGTACTGCGCGGACGATGAGCCGGCCGCCGGCGCTTCCGGCAACCGTCAGGGGGCGCTGTATCCGCTGCTCAACGGCCGCGGCGACGTGCTGGAGCGTTTTTTCAGCGCCGCCTTTCCCTTCGCCCGCCGTCTGTATGACGCGCTGGCCGACAGCGGCGTCGTCTTTGAGCATCAGTGGTGCGGCGTCAGCCAGCTGGCCTACGATGAAAAAAGCGCGGCGAAAATCGACAATATGCTGGGCACCGACTGGCCGCCGGCGTTTGCCTTCGCTGCCGATCGCGATACGCTCAGCCAGCTGTGCGGCGTCGACAGCGGCTTCGGCGGCATCAATTATCCGCAGGGCGGCTGGCTCTGCCCGGCGGAACTGACGCGCGGCGCGCTGGAACTGGCGCAGCGCCAAGGGCTACGCTGCCATTACCGCCACCGGCTCAGTGCGCTGACGGCAGAGCAGGACGGCTGGCGGCTTGATTTCAGCCACGGCGACAGCCGCCGGCATGATGTGGTGCTGCTGGCCAACGGCCACCAGTTGGCGACGCTGCCCCAGTGCGCCGAACTGCCGATGTATGCGGTGCGCGGCCAGGTCTCCCATATTCCGACCGCACCGGCGCTGGGCCAACTGCGACAGGTATTGTGCTATAAAGGTTATCTGACGCCGGTCAGCCCGCAGCATCAGCAGCACTGCATCGGCGCCAGCTACCAGCGCGGCGTGACCGATACCGCCTACAGCGAGCAGGAACAACAGGAAAACCGCGCGCGGCTGCTGTGCTGCCTGCCGCAACAGGCGTGGACGCAGCAGGCGGACGTCAGCGACGGGCAGGCCCGCTGCGGCGTGCGCTGCGCCACACGCGATCATCTGCCGATGGCCGGCGCGCTGCCGGACTACCAGCAAACGCTGGCGTGCTACCAGAATCTGCCAAAACGGCGACAGCGCGGGGAAGAGATTGATAAGGCGCCGGGCTACCCGAACCTGTTTATACTCGGCGGGCTTGGTTCACGCGGGCTGTGTTCCGCACCGCTGACGGCGGAAATTTTGGCGGCGCAGTTGTTCGGCGAGCCGTTGCCGGCCGATGCCGAGGTGCTGGCGGCGCTTAATCCGAACCGGATGTGGGTAAGAAAACTGCTGAAGGGTCGCCCGCTGTAAACCGGGCAAGAGGCACGCCCCTTTCCCTGCGCGGCGAAAGGGGCGGCAAAGTGCAGAATCAGGCGGTAGGCAATGCGGCCTGGTACAAATTCTCCCACATCGCTTCTACCAGCACCTGATCCGGCGGCGACAGCTCGCCGGCGCGGATGGCGTTATGCAGGCTGTCTTCAACCCGCGCCTTCAGCTGTTCGGCGCTGTGTTCGCCCTGCTCTTCCGCTTCGGCTACCGCCAGCGTCAGATGACCGCGCAGATAGCCACCGGCAAACAGTTCATCATCACTGGCGTGGTCTACCATGTCATCAATCAGCGCCAAAACGCGCGCTTCAAATTCAGCGATCATCGCATGTCCTCATGTTCCCCTGCGGCATGTCGCCGGTCAGGAGCGGTGTTTAAAGTAAAATCAGTTCAGATCTTCCGGGTAAGGAAAATTCTCAGCCGTCAGCGGCGGCGTATTGTAAAACGATCGTAACGCCTGAATAAAGCGCGCCGGCCGTTCGGGAATGCCTTTTTCCAACAGCTCCAGCACCCGGGCGCGTACTTTTCGCTGGAAAGCGACGCGATCCGGCTCGCAGTCACCGTTCAGGTTGTCGCAGCTGACGTTAAACGGGAAGCCGGCGGCAACGCAGAACAACCACTCCAGCGCCTGTGGTTTGACTTCCACCGCCTCAAATTCGCTTTGCGTTTGCGCATCGCGGCCGTCCGGGCAGTACCAGTAGCCAAAATCGACCAGCTTGCGCCGCTCTGCGCCGGCAATGCACCAGTGGGAAATTTCATGCAGGCCGCTGGCGTAGAAACCATGGGCAAATACGATGCGGTGGTAAGGCAGTTCATCATCCGCCGGCAGATAAATCGGCTCGTCGTCGCCTTTAACCAGGCGCGTATTGTAATCGTCGCTGAAGCACTGATTAAAAATCTCAATCAGCTGGGGATACTGGTGCGTGTCTGACATAAAAAAACTCAAAGTAACCACAAAAACAGGGCGGCTATTATTTCACGTTGCCGCCCGATTGACCCGTTAAAAATGCATGGCCAGCCACTGCTGAATTTCAGCGCCGTGACTGTCGTACAGCAGCTTCAGGCTCATCACCAGTGAAACCACCACGATCATCGGGCGAATCAGCTTCTGCCCGCGCGTCATTACCATATGCGCGCCCATCCGCGCACCCAGCACCTGCCCGACCAGCATCAGCAGGCCGATGCCCCATACCACCTTGCCGCCGATGATAAAGAAGATCAGGCTGCCGAAGTTGGAGGTGAAGTTCAGCACCTTGGCGTGCGCGGTGGATTTCGCCAGGTTGAAGCCGCACAGCGTCACATAGGCCAGCGCGTAGAAGGAGCCGGCGCCGGGGCCGAAAAAGCCGTCGTAAAAACCGACGCAGCCGCCGGCCACCAGACCGAACGGCAGCGCGCTCAGACGCCGCTGTCGATCGCTCTCCCCCAGACGCGGCGTCAGCAGGAAATAGAGCCCGATGCCAATCACCAGCAGCGGCAACATCTGCCGCAGCAGATCGGCGCGCATATGCTGCACCAGAATCGCGCCGGCGATCGAGCCGATCAGCGTCAGCAGGATCGTCAGCTTCTGTTCGCCAAGATTGACCGCCTTACGGCGGATAAAGTACAGGCTGGCGGACAGCGAACCGCCCACCGACTGCAGCTTGTTGGTCGCCAGCGCCTGCGCCGGCGGCACCCCTGCCGCCAGCAGCACCGGCACCGTCAGCAATCCGCCACCGCCGGCGATGGAATCAATAAAACCTGCCAGTAACGCCACGGCAAACAACACCCCGAGCATTTCGGGGCTGACCATCAACCAGTCCATGAATTATTCCGCAGAAAAATGGTTATCCAACAACGCCTGACAGGAAGGCGGCAACGGCGGCACAACCCGCTTGCCCGGTTTCGAGCTTGGCTGGTGTGGTTCAAACCAACTGGCCAGCTCGAAACCGCAGCCGTCGCCCGGCGGCGGCGGATCCTGATCCTTGCACTCCAGACTGTCCGGCGGACAGCTCAACCGCACGTGCATATGGGCGCGGTGGCCAAACCACGGCCGCACCTTATGCAGCCAGGCGCGATCGCTGCCGGCATCGTCGCACAGCCGCTGTTTAATCGCCGGGTTAACGAAGATGCGCGCCACTTTGTCGTCCTGCGCCGCCAGTTTGATCAGCGAACCAATCTGCGGCTGCCACTGATTATTACGCACCCGCATGCCGTCGCCGCTCACCAGATCTATCGGCTGCGGCTTCAGCAGCTGTCGCTCGCTCCAGCGCTGATGCGGCAGCTGCAGCCAGATATCGACGTCCAGACCGGACTGGTGGCTGGCATGGCCGCTGCTGAAACGCCCGCCGGCCGGCATCGCCATATCGCCGATCAGCACCGTGCCCAGCCCCTGCTGCCCGGTCTCACGGGTCAGACGCTGAATAAACGCCAGCAGTTCCGGATGACCGAAATAGCGGCGCTGATCCTGGCGCATCACCTGATAGTCCGCCGCATTGAGCGGCAGCGGCCGGGCGCCGATCACACAGCCGTTAGAAAAGCCGCCAATCGCCTGCGCCGACCCCGCTACCGGATGATCAATTTTTTGCCACGGCGTCAACGCCAGCGCGGACGTTGACGCCAGCAGCGCCATCAGACCCAACAACCCATTTTTCATCGTGATATCCATTGATTTCGCCATGCGGGCGGACACAATGCCGCACCGCCGGAAAAACAGGCATCGTGACGATGCCCAGACATGAGAACAATGATACGGCGCGGTTACCAGCGCGGCACGTCGGAGAGCACGTCGCCGTTCTGCCCGCGCTGGCGCAGCAGATGGTCCATCAGCACGATTGCCATCATCGCTTCGGCGATCGGCACCGCGCGGATGCCAACGCACGGATCGTGGCGACCGCGGGTTACCATATCCACCGCTTCGCCCTGGCGGTTGATGGTGCGCCCCGGCACCATAATGCTGGAGGTCGGCTTCAGCGCCAGATGGGCAATCACCGGCTGGCCGCTGCTGATGCCGCCGAGAATGCCGCCGGCGTGGTTGCTCTGGAAGCCTTCCGGGGTAATTTCATCGCGGTTTTCGCTGCCGCGCTTGGTGACCACGGCAAAACCGTCGCCGATCTCCACGCCTTTCACCGCATTGATGCTCATCAGCGCATGCGCCAGATCGGCATCCAGGCGGTCAAACACCGGCTCGCCGAGGCCGACCGGCACGTTCTCCGCCACCACGCTGACTTTGGCGCCAATGGAGTCGCCCTCTTTTTTCAGCGCGCGCATCAGTTCATCCAGCGCTTCCAGCTTGTCGACATCCGGGCAGAAGAACGGGTTCTGCTCAACCTGCTCCCAGTCTTTCAGCTCGCAGCTGACGTCGCCGATCTGCGCCAGGTAGCCGCGCACCTTCACGCCGAATTTCTGTTCAAGGTACTTTTTGGCAATCGCGCCGGCCGCCACGCGCATCGCGGTTTCCCGCGCCGATGAGCGGCCGCCGCCGCGGTAGTCGCGCACGCCGTATTTCTGTTCGTAGGTGTAGTCGGCATGGCCCGGACGGAACACGTCTTTGATCGCGCCGTAGTCTTGTGAGCGCTGATCGGTGTTTTCGATCATCAGGCCGATGCTGGTGCCGGTGGTCACGCCTTCAAACACGCCGGAAAGAATGCGCACCCGGTCGGGTTCACGGCGCTGCGTGGTATAGCGCGAGGTGCCCGGACGACGGCGGTCCAGGTCATGTTGCAAATCTTCTTCCGTCAGCGCGATGCCCGGCGGCACCCCGTCAACGATACATCCCAGCGCCACCCCGTGAGATTCGCCAAAGGTGGTGACGCGGAATAACTGCCCAATACTGTTCCCTGCCATCACGGCTCCTTACCGTTACATTTTTTGTTATCGGGCCTGCCGCAGCAGGCCAGGGAAAATTATCAGCTGCGATACATGCTGAAATGCGCCTTGCAGTCCACCAGTTGCTGTTTGGTCAGCATAAATACGCCGTCGCCGCCGTTGGCAAACTCCAACCAGGTGAACGGAATATCCGGGTACTGCTCCATCAGGTGTACCATGCTGTTGCCGACTTCACAAATCAGCACGCCGTCATCGCTGAGGAAGTCCGGCGCGCAGGCCAGAATGCGGCGCACCAGTTTCAGGCCGTCGCTGCCCGCCGCCAGGCCCAGTTCCGGCTCAAAGCGGAACTCTTCCGGCAGATCGGACATATCTTCAGCATCGACATACGGCGGGTTGGTGACGATCAGATCGTACTGGATCGCGGGAACGTCGCGGAACAGATCGGAACGGATCGGGATCACCTGATGTTCAACGCCCAGCGCCTGAATATTGCGCTCGGTAACCGCCAGCACGTCGCTGGAGATATCCACCGCGTCCACTTCCGCTTCCGGGAAGGCGTAACCGCAGGCGATGGCGATGCAGCCGCTGCCGGTGCACATATCCAGAATATGGCGCGGCGGCTGCGGGATCAGGCCGCTGAACCGCTCGTTGATCAGCTCGCCAATCGGCGAACGCGGCACCAGCACGCGCTCATCGACGTAAAATTCCAGGCCGCAGAACCAGGCCTTGTTGGTCAGATACGCCACCGGCACGCGCTCGTTGATACGGCGGATGACCCGCTCGACGATGCGATGGCGCTCGCTGGAGGTCAGACGCGCGCTGCGCATCTCTTCCGGAATATCCAGCGGCAGATACAAACTCGGCAGAACCAGCTGCACCGCTTCGTCCCACGGATTATCGGTTCCGTGACCATAGTAGATATTGGCGGCGCTGAAGCGGCTGACGGTCCAGCGCAGCATATCCTGAATGGTGTGCAGTTCGTTCACTGCTTCGTCGACGAAAATTTTGTCCAAAGTGCCCTCCGGCAGGCGGCTGTGATTCATGAGATAGCCGCATAGTTTGCCACGAAGCCCGCGACAAATCAGCAGCTATATACGCCCCTGCCGCAAGTTGCCGACGCACCGGTAAACGGCGGCCGACAGGCGGGATGAGCGGTCATCACGTTAAGGTTAGCCGCTTCTCATTCACCTGGCTTAACCTGAAGGCAACAGTTTTGCGTCGTCAGATCGCACGCGACACGATAAACTAACGGTAAAATAGTCGTCAGTGAATGAGAACCATGAAGAACAAACCGCCGCTGAGCCAGGATGAACTGCAGCTCTTCAGAGACTCGGTGACGGGCGCCAAGAAGCTGCGTCAGGACACCATTGTCCATCGCCCGCCCAAACCCAAAATCAAGCAGACGCCGCCGCAGCGCCTGCTGCAGGAACAGGTCGACGCCAGTTTCTATTTTTCCGATGAGTTCCAGCCGCAGCTGGACGAAGACGGCCCGACCCGCTATGTACGCCCCGGCGCCAGCCAGTTTGAACTGAAAAAGCTGCGCCGCGGCGACTATGTGCCGGATCTGTTTCTCGATCTGCACGGGCTGACGCAGCTGCAGGCCAAGCAGGAGCTGGGGGCGCTGATCGCCGCCTGTAAACGTGAGCACGTCTACTGCGCCTGCGTGATGCACGGGCACGGCAAACATATTCTCAAGCAACAGACGCCGCTGTGGCTGGCGCAGCACCCGGACGTGCTGGCGTTCCATCAGGCGCCGAAAGAATGGGGCGGCAACGCCGCCATATTGCTGCTGGTCGAGCTGGCCGACTAGGCCGCAGAAATGACAAAGGGCGATGTTTATCATCGCCCTTTGCAATTAACGCACATTACGCCGTCAGGCTTTCACCATCAGCTGAGACGGGCCGACCTGCCACTCCAGCTTGCCCGCATGGCCGTCCTGCGCCAGTTCGACGTTGGCAATTGCCGAGGTGGCGAACATCGGCGGGCACTCGCCCGGGCACAGTTCCGCCACCAGATAGCCGACCAGCGGCAGGTGGGAAACGATCAGCACCGACTTCACCCCCTGCTGGGCCAGGACCTGCAGATAGCTGCCGACCAGCGCGGCGTCGCCGCCCGGGGTCAGCGCTGGCATCACTTCCGCGCCTTCCGGCAGCGTCAGCGCAGCGCGCACCGTGTCCAGCGTCTGCTCGGCGCGCAGATAAGGACTGACCAGCACGCGTTCAATATCCACAGACTTGGTGTTCAACCAGGCCGCCATCTGACGTGACTCATCACGACCGCAGAGGGTAAGAGGTCTTACCGCATCGCTGGCCGCGTCGAGCGCCGCCTCTCCGTGACGCATAATCAAAACTTGCATAGTGCACCGCTGTTGTTGACAAAATAACTGCGTAATTGCAGCAGCCGCTTCAATGACTCCGGCTCATTACCCGCCACGCTGAACGTGCCGTAGCGCCGGGCCCCTGATTAACGCAAAAGCACATCGTGCTTCCAAACGATAACGCGCCGTCACTCTATGGCGGCCGGGCATTTTGCCTGAAAGTTCACGTAAAGAAAACGCCGTTTTTTCGCCGTCGGCGCGACTTTACGCGAAGCCATCGTTCACTTTACAACCAATTCAACAGGTTAAATTTCACGCGCAATGCGCGAGATTTCATACCGGCGGCTCACCCTTCGCCGCCGACAGCCTACGTTACCTCGCCCCCATCTCCCTGTACAGCGTCCGGGATTGCAGGTGTCGCAAGGAGTGATAGCGATCACATCACGCCTCTGTTGTTACTGTAGTGCAAATCGGGCCGCCATGCTGCCCGCTAGCGGGGATAGAAACGCTCGCCCTGTTGTGCCATGCGCTGCAGACGTTCGCACGGCGCAAAATGCTCGCCGTGCTGCTGCTGCAGATATTGCAGGGTTTTCACCACCGTCTCCGCACCAAGCTCATCCATATAGCGGAATGGTCCGCCGAGGAACGGCGGGAAGCCAATGCCGAACACCGCGCCGATATCGCCGTCGCGGGCGCTGCGAATCACGCCTTCTTCCAGACAACGCGCCGCTTCGTTCAGCATCATCATCACGCAGCGCTGGGCGATCTCCGCCGGCGGCAGATGCGCCTTCGGCGTGACGCCGAGCAGCGTATAAACCGAAGCGTCAGCACGTTTTCGGCGCTGGCGCTGCTGGCCTTCGCTGGGATACAGATAGAAGCCCTTGCCGTTCTTGCGCCCTTTGCGGCCATCTTTCAGCACCGCATCAAACGCCGCCGGCGCGGCGAAGCGCGACCCCAGTTCTTCCACCAGAATAGGAATAATTTTGGTGCCGACGTCGATACCGACCTCGTCCAACAGTGTAATCGGCCCCACCGGGAAGCCGAAATCCACCAGCGCCTTATCCAGCGCCTCGATCGGCTCGCCGGCCAGCAGACAGCGCGCCGCCTCATTAATATAGGGCGCCAGGATGCGGTTAACGTAAAAACCGGCGCGGTCGGCCACCACTATCGCCGTTTTCCCCTGCTTATGCGCCAACGCTACGGTAGTGGCGATGGTTGCGGCGCTGGTTGCGGCATGCGGTATCACCTCCACCAGCGGCATTTTGTCCACCGGGCTGAAATAGTGCAGCCCGATCACCTGCTCCGGCCGCTGCGCCTTGGCGGCGATCTGGCTAATCGGCAGCGAAGAGGTGTTAGAGGCAAAGACGGTATGCGACGCGGCGTGCTGCTCTATCTCCGCCACCATCTGCTGCTTCAGCGCCAGATCTTCGAACACCGCCTCCACCACGATGTCCACCTGCTCGAAACCGCAGTAATCGGTGGTGCCGGAAATCAGCATCATCTGCTTTTGCCGCTCCGCCGGACGCATACGCTTACGGCGCACCCGCTTGCCCAGCACGTCCCAGCTGTATTTCAGCGCGTGATTAATGCCCTGGGTGCTGATGTCCTTAATACGTACCGGCAAACCGCCGCGCGTAGCCGTCACACAGGCAATGCCGCCGCCCATCAGGCCGCCGCCCAGAATACCAACCCGTTCAAGCGCGTGCGGCTGCGCATCGGCGCCACGCTCCTTTTTCAGCGCGGTGGAAGCAAAAAACAGGCTGCGCAGCGCCGCTGACTGCGGCGTCATCGCCAGCTCGCCAAAAGCGCGCGCCTCGGCCTCATAACCGCTGGCGCTGCCCTGGTCCAAACCGGTACGCACCACCTGGATAATCCGCTCCGCCGCCGGATAATTGCCGTGCGTCTTCTCCAGCGTTTTCTTGCGCACGATGGCGAACAGCGCACTGCGCCCGAGCGGGCCGTTGAGCAACCGCTCCTGCCACGGCAGCTCGCGCCGCGCCGACCAGCCCTGCCTGGCGCGCGCGACCGCCGTCTCAAGCAAAATGGCGTGCGGCACCGCATCGTCCACCAGCCCCATGCGCAGCGCCTGACGAGCGCGGATCTGTTTGCCGGTCAGCATCATATCCAGCGCTTTGCCGGCGCCAATCAGACGCGGCAGCCGCTGCGTGCCGCCGGATCCCGGCAACAGCCCCAGCTGCACTTCCGGCAGGCCGAGCGCGGTTTTATCGTCCAGGGAACATACCCGGCTGTGGCAAGCCAGCGCCAGCTCAAGCCCGCCGCCCAGACAGGCACCGTGGATCGCCGCCACCACCGGCACCGGAAAAGCCGCCAGCTGCGCCAGCGTGCTCTGCCCTTTCTTCGCCAGCGACTGCGCCTCTTTGGCGCTGTTGCAGGCGGCGATCATGGTGATATCGGCGCCGGCGATAAAGGAATCGGGCTTACCGGAGATAATGACCAGGCCTTCCAGCGTGGTCTGCTGCTGCGCCTGGATCAGCACATCATTAATCTGTTCAACAAACTCCGCCTTCAGCGTATTAACCTTTTCCCCCGGCACGTCGATGGTAATCACGCCGATGTTGTCCGGCCGCAGGGTCAGACGAAACGCCGTCTGTGGAGCCCGTTGCTCATGCAGTGCATTGGTCGCTGCGCTCATTATTCCACCTCCACAACCATCGCCGCGCCCAGACCGCCGGCGGCGCAGGCGGTCGCCAGCCCCAGACCGCCGCCGCGACGTTTCAGCTCATGCAGCGTCTGGGTAATCATGCGCGCGCCGGTGGCGGCAAACGGGTGCCCGTAGGCAATAGAGCCGCCCAGCACGTTAAACTTATCCATGTCGACCTCCCCGATCGCCGCGTCGCGCCCCAGCTTCTCGCGGGCGAACGCCGCGCTGGCGAACATTTTCAGGTTGGCCAGCGTCTGCGCGGCGAAGGCTTCATGCATATCAATCAACGTTAAATCGGCCAGCGTAATGCCCGCCCGATCCAGCGCCAGCGGCGTGGCGTACGACGGCCCCAGCAGCATATCCTGCCAGACGTCGATGGCGGCAAAGGCGAAGCTGCGCAGATAGCCGAGCGGCTGCAGCCCCAGCTCTCTGGCGCGGGATTCGCTCATCATCAGCACCGCCGCCGCACCGTCGGTGAGCGGCGTACTGTTGGCCGCGGTCACGCTGCCGTGTTTACGATCGAAAGCCGGCTTTAATTTGGCGTAGGAGGCCAGGCTGGAGTCTTTGCGGACATTGTTGTCTTCGGTCAGTTCCGCCTTATACGGCGGCACATAGGCCGTCATTACTTCATCGTGCAGCCAGCCCTGCTCCCAGGCATTGGCCGCCAACTGGTGAGAACGGTGTGCCAGCGCGTCCTGATCTTCACGGCTGATGCCGTGCGTCTTCGCCATTTGTTCGGCGGTGTCGCCCATCCGCAGGCCGGTGGAGTATTCCGCTACCGCCGGCGGCACCGGCAGCAGGTCGCGGAACTTCAACCGGCTGAACAGCTTCAGGCGCTGCGACAGCGTGCGCGCCTTGTTGACGTCCACCAGCGTGCGCGCCAGCGCTTTGCTGACGCCGATCGGCAGTACGGAGGAGGAATCAGCGCCGCCGGCAATGCCGACGCTGATGCTGCCGGCGATAATGCTTTCCGCCACGTTGGAGATCGCCTGGAAACTGGTGGCGCAGGCGCGGGAGACGCTGTAGGCGTCGGTATGTACGCTCATGCCTGTGCCGAGCACGATCTCGCGCGCGATATTCGGCGCCTCCGGCATCTGCACCACCTGGCCAAACACCAGTTGTTCAATCAGCGTCGCGTCGATGCCGCTGCGCGCCACCAACTCACTGACCGCCATTTTACCGAGATCCACCGCCGGCACGCCGTGATAGGCGGTCGCCTGTTTGGCGAACGGGGTGCGTAATCCATTAACTATTGCAATTCTGTCTCCCTGACGGGTGACCAGCGGCAGTGCCTTACTCATAAATGCTCCTGAAGAAAGTAACGTCAGCGCAATCCGCAAAACAGGTCTGACCTGATGAGGTCATTGTTAACCAGATGTTTACATTTGGCAAACCGTCAGAGGTGAAATCTGCGAGCAGGAGCAACTTTCAAACGGGGGATAAACCGGCAAGGGGAAAATTAAAGAGGCTGCGCGGCGGGCGCCGCGCAGAATACCGTGATGCGTTAACGCAGGCCCAGCTGAAAAATCAGCGTTTCCGCCTGGCAGGCAAAGGTGAAATCAGCGTTCAGCTGCACGCCGCCGTCTACCGGCTGCAGGCTGCTGCTGATGGCGCAGGGATCGGACTCCACCGAACGCGCTTTTTCCGTCAGCGCCGTCAGCGTTTGCTGCGCGTCTTGCTCGTCGGTAAAAATCTGGCTGTAGGACGCGGTGCAGTCGGTATTGTCCATCACGGTGCCGACATCCACACAGCAGCATGCTGCCGTTTCCTGTGCGCTGCATTTATTAATTGCATCTGACATAGTTAATTCTCCTCACGACGCCTGGGCGTATGACCCGGCGCAAAGACCCAAGATTCTGTAAGCCATTTTACGCCTCGCCGTATGAGATCACTAGCACTTACTCTCTGTAGGTGTTTTAAGTGATGGAAATCACAAATAAAAATATTAATTTGATAAATAAACATAGGAATTTTGTTATTTACCACTGGCGTTTTGTTAAGCAGATCTCTTTTTTGATATCAACTTGGAAATATTTCAAAAACAAAGTTGCAACATCTTAACAGGTCAGACCTATAATTCAGCCACTGGTCTGATTTGTCTGATGGATAACGGACCCTACAATCCCGCGCTCCTTGTTACCACGTGTAACATAGTTTAAATAATAAACACATAATGAGGTTTTGGTCATGAGCCAGAAAAACCTATTCAAGAAAACAGCTCTTGCAGCTGCAGTGGCGATTATTTCTTCAAACGTGTATGCCGCAGGATTCCAGTTGAATGAGTACTCTTCTTCTGGTTTAGGCCGTTCTTTTTCTGGTGAAGGCGCCGTCGCCGACAATGCCACCTCAGCCAGCCGCAACCCGGCGACCATGATGATGTTTGACCGCCCAACCTTCTCCGCCGGCGCCATCTTTGTCGACCCGGGCGTTGATATCTCCGGCACCTCGCGCTCCGGCAACAGCCTGGATGCGAAAAACATCGCGCCGGCACAGTGGATCCCGAACCTTCATTATATCCACCCGCTGAACGACCAGTGGGCCGTCGGCGGCTCGGTCACCAGCAACTACGGCCTGGCGACCGAATTTAACGACGGCTATACCGCCGGCCCGTACGCCGGTAAAACCGATCTGACCACCGTTAACCTCAACCTGAGCGCCGCGTACCGCCTGAACCAGCACTTCAGCTTCGGCCTGGGCTTTGATGCGCTGTACGCCAAGGCCAAGCTCGAACGCTACGCCGGCGAAAGCGGCGCCGCGGTTGGCATGCCTGCCGATACCCAGATTTCGCACCTGAAGGGCGACGAATGGGGCTACGGCTGGAACGCCGGCATCCTGTATGAAGTGGATGAAAACAACCGCTACGGCCTGACCTACCGTTCGGAAATCAAAGTCGACTTCGACGGTGATTACAAGAGCAGCATCCCATCAAGCTTTAACGCGATACAGAGCGATTTGCCATGGGGCACCGACGGCAACACCATTCCTGGCTCTCTGTCGCTGCACCTGCCTGAAATGTGGGAAATTTCCGGTTATAACCGGGTGGCGCCAAAGTGGGCCGTTCACTACAGCCTGGCGTACACCAGCTGGAGCCAGTTCCAAGAGCTGCGCGCCACCGGCAGCAACGGCCAGACGCTGTTCGAGAAGCATGAAGGCTTCAAAGACGCTTACCGCATCGCGCTGGGTACCACCTATTACTACGACGATAACTGGACCTTCCGTACCGGTATCGCCTTCGATGACAGTCCGGTACCGGCCCAGAACCGCTCCATTTCCATCCCGGATCAGGACCGCTTCTGGATCAGCGCCGGCACCACCTACGCGTTCAACCAGAACGCCTCGGTGGACGTGGGCGTCTCCTATATGCACGGTCAGCACGTTACCGTCAAGGAAGGCGACTACACCTTCGAGTCCGAAGGTAAAGCCTGGCTGTACGGCGCTAACTTCAACTACACGTTCTAAGCTGCGCCCGACAGTATCAACGATAAAAAAACCCGCCGGATGGCGGGTTTTTCTTTATGCGCTTTCTGTGCCGGCCTATTCCGCCGAATCGATATCGTCCAGATCGCCCTGAATCGCCTTGGCGTTCGGGTTCTCTTCCGGCTTCAGCACGCCGCCGTTGGCGATAAAGTCGTGGCGCTGGAAGTACGCCTCGCGCACCATCAGATACGGATCGGAAGAGTTGCGCAGCAGGCCATCGGAATCCAGCAGCTGAGCGCGGGTCTCAATGCCTTCCACCACCCACTTGCCGGCCGACATCCAGAAGGTCAGATAGCTCAGCACCGGATAGAGCGAATCGGCCCAGTCGCCGCCCTCGTCACGCAGGGTGAAGCTGCCATAGCCCGGCAGCATCACATACGGGCCGTAACCGACGCCATAGTGCCCCATCGTGCTGCCGAAACGGTTAGGCTCTTCGCGCGCCAGTTTCGGGTTAGCCATGCCGGCCACGTCGATCAGGCCGCCCATGCCGAGAATGGTGTTCAGGAAGAAGCGGTTGAAGTGGATCATCCCGCGATACGGGTCGCCCTTCAGGAAGGCGTTGACCATGCTGGCCGGCTCTTCAAGGTTAGAAGTAAAGTTACTCAGGCCGTTACGCGCCGGCTGCGGCACATAATCACGCCACGCTACCGCCACCGGCCGCAGCACATACGGATCCAACACGTTGTAGTTAAAATCGAACATCGTCCGGTTGAATCCTTCCAAAGGATCGGATCGCCCTTGGGGTTCGTTCTCAGGGGTGCTGGCGCACCCGACGAGCAACACCGTTGCGAAAGCCAGCCCAGTCAGGCGAAAGTTCATATTTTTCTCCATAAAAAACAGTACGCTCAGTCTTTTATTAAGGGACCTGTTTGTCTATCTGAACGCTAACTTGCCCGTTACCGCTGAACGTCTGCAGCGCACTCTCACCGAACCAGTCGCCGGCCTGCGGCGTTGCCAGACCGTCATGAGAAACCCGTACGCGCACCTTCACCTGATGCAGCGACGACAGCAAACGCTCCGGCATCATGGCGTTGCTGTCATCCAGCGAGAACGACAGCGGGAAACGGCTCAGAGGTAATTGTTTTACAGCAACCGGCACCGGGCTTTTGCCATCGGTCACCGAAATTATCAGCGTCCCTTGTTGGGGTAATGCGTTGGCTGCCTCTGGAGACAACGTGACATTGACACCAAGTTTAACAGTTTCGTCGCCGGCCTGTACTTTTGCTTGTTCAATACTGCGCTTTAGCACTTCCGCACGGCGATCGTCAGCCGGTAATAATTTTAGCATCACCTGCCAGGCGCCGATGGCCTGCCGGTAGTCGCCCTGTTCAAAAGCGTTAAACGCCAACAGGCTGAGAATACGCAGGTTGCTGTGATCTTCAGCGATCATTTTACGCAGCATCAGCGACGCCTGCTTGTTATCTTCCGGATCGTTGGAACGCGTCAACACCTCGGCGTACCCCAGACGGACTTCCAGATTATTCGGATCCAGCTGATAGGCATGGGCAAACGCCTGCGTGGCGGTGGTGGCGTTATTCAGCGCCATACCGACCCGCCCCAGCATCATCCAGTCGTTGATATTACGGCCGTCCTGCTGCAGCGCGGTGCGCAGCCCCAGCCCCAGACGGGCGATCTCTTCCATGCTGAGCGGCTGCGCATGCTCGTTGGCGACCCGGGCGCGCAGCGCCGGCATCTGATCCTGCACCTGCCGCCAGGCCGCCACCTGCGCCATACCGCCGGTTTTCAGATAAAAGCCAACCGCCACCACGATCAGCAGCAGCACGCCCGGCAACAGCGCCCAGCGGTTGATCGGTTTACTCTGCGCCGTCGCCTGGCCGGGAATATCGTCCAGCAGGTTCTGTTGCAGCTCTTTCACCAGTTCGGGACGCTCGGCGACCACGCCCTGTTGTTCATCCTGTTCCAGCTCACTCAGACGCTCCTGGTACAGCACCTTGTTCAGCGTGTCGCGGCTGGTGGCGCTGTCCGCCCGATTCTGCCGCATAGCCGGCACCAGCAACAGCGCGGCGGCGCCCAGCAGCAACACAATAATCATCAGCCAAAAAGCCATTAGCGTTTCTTCCTGTCAGTCTCTTCCAGCAGCGCCGCCAGACGCTGTTGCTCCTGTGCGGAGAAGTCGTCGTTATCCGCCGGAGTGCGGCGGCGGCTGCGCATAATCACCACCGCGCCGCCAATCAGCACAAACAGCAGCGGGCCGACCCACAGGATCAGCGTCGCCGGCGTCACCGGCGGTTCATAGGTGACGAAGTTGCCGTAGCGGGCCACCATATAATCGATGACCTGCTGCTTGTTCTGCCCCTGCATCATCAGCTCATAGACTTTGGCGCGCATATCGGCGGCGATGATGGCGTTGGAATCGGCGATGCTGTTGTTCTGGCATTTCGGGCAGCGCAGCTGTTCGGTCAGCTCGCGATACTGCTGCTCCTGCTCCACCGAATCAAAATGGTAAGTATCAATGGCCGCAGCGGCGCTAAAGCTCAGCAATGCGGCCAATATCACGGCGGCGAACCTCATGCTGCGCCTCCGTACTTGCGGTACAGCGGCAGCACTTCCTGCTGCCAGACCCGTTCATTCATATCGCCGGCGTGGCGGTAGCGAATAATGCCCTGCCCGTCGATCAGAAAGGTTTCCGGCGCGCCGTATACGCCAAGGTCCAGCCCCAGCATACCGTCGCCGTCAAACAGGCTGAGCGCGTAAGGGTTGCCCAGGCTGTTAAGCCAGTTGACCGCCTTGGCGCGGTCGTCCTTGTAGTTCAGCCCCACCACGCGCACGCCGCGGCTCGCCAGCTGATTCAGATACTGGTGTTCGGCGCGGCAGGTCGGGCACCAGGTGGCCCAGACGTTCAGCAATATCGGTTTACCGTCGCGCAGCACCGCCTGATCGTAGGTTTTACCCGGCCGATCGAGCGACTCCAGTTTAAAGGTCGGCACCGGTTTACCGATCAATGCCGATTCCAGCATGGTCGGATCCTCCCCGCCGGCGTTGCGCGTCAGCTGCACCATAAAGGCGGCCACCAGCAACAAGAACAGGATTAAGGGAATAAATAACAGTTTACGGTTCATACCTGCGCCTCCCGCTTGCCCTGACGCGCCAGTTTTTTCTTCATGCGATAACGCGGATCGAGGATACACAGCAGCCCGCCCAGCGCCATAAATACGCCGCCGAACCAGATCCAGCGGACGAACGGTTTGTAATACAGCCGCACCGCCCAGGAGCCGTCGTCCAGCTCCTCGCCCAATGCCGCGTACAGATCGCGCGTCAGGCCGCCGTCGATCGCGGCTTCCGTCATCATGCTGCGCGCCACGCTGTAGTAGCGTTTTTCCGCATGCAGCGTCGCTTCCGCCTTACCGTTGCGCGTCACGTCGATAATGCCGACGCCGCCGGTGTAGTTCGGTCCGCGGATATCGTGCACGTCGCGGAATACAAAGTGATAGTCATGAATATCCACGCTGTCGCCGGCCTTCATCCGCACGTCACGCTCCACGCTGTAGTTCTGGCTGAAGGCGATACCGATCACCGTTACCGCCACGCCCAGGTGGCCCAGCACCATGCCCCAGTGGCTGCGCGACAAATGGCGCAGGCCGCGCCAGAAGCCGTGACGGTGCGTGGCGCGCTCGTGCAGCTCCATCAGCGTCAGCATAATGACCCAGACCGCCATCAGCAGCCCGACCACCGTCATGCCGGCAATGCTGTCCTGCAGCAGCCACGGCAGCAGAATCGACAGCAGCAGAGTCACCACCAGCGCAACGCCCAGGCGACGCCACAGCTTGCTCGGCTCGTCACGGCGCCAGCGCACCAGCGGGCCGATGCCCAACAGCAGCGCCATCGGCGCCATCAGCCAGGTGAACATGGTGTTGAAGAAAGGCTCGCCGATCGAGATACTGCCCAGCCCGAGTTGCTTATGCACCAGCGGCAGCAACGTACCCAGCAGCACCACCAGCATCGCGGCCATCAGCAATACGTTGTTGCCCAGCAGGAAGGTCTCGCGGGAAAAGGTTTCGTGCTGCACCCGGCTGCGCACCTGGCCGCCTTTAAAAGCGTACAGCAGCAGCGAACCGCCGATCACAATCACCAGATAGGCGAGAATAAACATGCCGCGCGCCGGATCGGAGGCAAAAGAGTGCACCGACACCAGCACGCCGGAACGTACCAGGAAGGTGCCGAGCAGACACAGCGAGAACGCGGTGATCGCCAGCAGCACCGTCCACGCCTTGAAGGTGCCGCGTTTTTCCGTCACCGCCAGCGAGTGCATCAGCGCGGTGCCCGCCAGCCACGGCATGAAGGAGGCATTCTCCACCGGATCCCAGAACCACCAGCCGCCCCAGCCCAACTCGTAGTAGGCCCAGGCGGAGCCCAGTACGATGCCGAGGGTCAGAAACACCCAGGCGGCGGTAGTCCACGGCCGCGACCAGCGCGCCCAGGCGGTGTCGAGCCGCCCGGCCATCAGCGAGGCAATGGCGAAGGCAAACGCCACCGAAAAGCCGACGTAGCCCATATACAGCAGCGGCGGATGGAAAATCAGCCCGACGTCCTGCAGCAACGGGTTCAGATCGCGGCCGTCGATCGGGAAGTTCGGCAAGGTGCGGGTGAACGGGTTGGAAGTCATAATGATAAACAGCAGGAAACCGGCGGTAATCATCCCCATCACCGACAGCACCCGCGCCACCGCATCCTGCGGCATGGAGCGGCTGAACAGCGCCACCGCCAGCGACCAGCAGCTCAGCAGCAGCACCCAGAGCAGCAGCGAGCCTTCATGCGCCCCCCAGGTGGCGGCGATGCGGTAATAGACCGGCAGCTGCGTGTTGGAGTTAGCGGCAACATAGGCGACGGTAAAATCGTTAACGATAAAGGCGTGCACCAGGCAGATAAACGCCAGCGCAATGGCGGCGAACATGCCATAGGTCAGCGGACGCGCCACCGCCATCATGCGGCGGTCCTGACGCGCGGCTCCCCACTGCGGGTAAATGCTCAGCAGCAGCGATACCGCCAGCGCCAGACACAACAGAAAACTTCCCAGCTCCGGTATCATGACTGGCTGTCCTCCTGCGGCGCGCGATAGGCCGACGCCGGCCCTTTATGGTTCTCTTTCATCGCATCGGCCACTTCCGGCGGGGTATATTTCTCATCGTGCTTGGCCAGCACTTCTTTGGCGTTCACCACGTTGCCTTCCCCCAGCACGCCCTGCGCCACCACGCCCTGCCCTTCGCGGAACAGATCCGGCAGGATGCCTTCATAGGTCACGGCGATCGCGCCGCGCGCGTCATACACCTTAAAGCTGACCTTCAGCGTTTCCGGATCGCGCTTCACCGAGCCCGGCATCACCATGCCGCCGATGCGCAGGCGCTGCCCGACCTCCGGTTTTTCGTGATTTTCCCCTTTGCCCTGCAGGATTTCACCCGGGGTATAAAACAGATCGATGTTGGAACGCAGCGCATACAGCACCAACGAAGCGGTAAGCGCGATGCCGACCAGCACCACAATGGCCAGATAGAGGCGACTTTTACGACGTGGATTCACAATGATTTCTCCCGCGCAGCGGCGGACTGCGGCGCAGCCGATGTTTTAGCATGTTGTGATTGGCGGATACGGCGTTCGCGCGCCTGACGGCGGCGCACATCGGCCAGCAGCTGCCGGCGTTGCCACAGGGTATGGCACACCAGACCCAGCAACGGAATCAGCGTGGCGGCCACCGCCAGCCACACATAAAAGGCGTAACCGCCCATGGCGAAGAACGCCGTCCAGGAGGAAAATGCGGCATTCATGACTGACGCTCCTTGTTAACCAGGGCCGCCACCCACGGGCGATGACGCTCCTGCGCCAGAATCAGGTTGCGCAGGCGCATCAGCGTCAGGGTAATAAAGAACAGCAAATAGCCGAGGATCGCCCAGCGCAGCGGCGTACGCATGCTTGGCGCAATGCTCTGCTGCATATTGGTCGACCCCTGATGCAGCGTGTTCCACCATTCGACCGAGAAATGAATAATCGGGATATTGACCACGCCGACCAGCACCAGAATACCGGCGGCGCGGCCGGCCAGCCGGCGGTCTTCAAAAGCGTTGTACAGCGCGATGATGCCCATATACAGGAACAGCAGCACCAGTTCGGAGGTCAGGCGCGCGTCCCAGACCCACCAGGCGCCCCACATCGGCTTGCCCCAGGCGGAGCCGGTCACCAGCGCGATAAAGGTAAATACCGCCCCCACCGGCGCCATCGCCGCGACGACGGTATCGGACATTTTCATCTGCCATACCAGGCCGATAAAAGCGGCCACCGCCATGGAGGCGTAAATGCCCATCGACCACATCGCCGCCGGCACGTGGATATACATAATGCGGAAACTATCGCCCTGTTGATAATCCTTGGGCGCGAAGCCAAAGCCCCATATCCAGCCGAGCAGCAGGCAGACGGCGCCCGCCGCGCCAAGCCAGGGTACTAAGCGCCCACAAACCTGGTAGAGCCTCTCGGGCCTGGCGAATTGATGTAACCATTTCCACATTGTTGTCATTGCTCACGGTAAATGAAAACGTCCGCCGCCCTGCGCTGCGGGGCGGCAAATGATGTATGCCGGGGCCGCTCTTGTCGGCGTTGCCCGGCTCTTCTTATCTGTTAGCTAGTGCACGCTTACCCGCAGCGCAGCGGCGGTGGCAAACGGCGCCAGCGTCACGCTGCCCGCCAGCATCGCGCCGAGTATCGCCAGATAGCCGTCAATCGGCATCCCCATCGCCGCAGCGTCAATCGCGCCGGTGGCGAAGATCAGCACCGGGATATACAGCGGCAGCACCAGCAGGCTCAGCAACACCCCGCCTTTGCGCAGCCCGACGATCAGCCCGACGCCGATGGCGCCGATCAGGCTCAGCGTCGGCGTGCCGAGCAGCAAGGTGGCGGCTACCGCCAGCCAGGTCTGCACGTCCAGCGACAGCAGTAGCGCCACCAGCGGCGACAGCAGCAGCAACGGCAGCCCCGTCACCACCCAGTGAGCACATACTTTGCCTAACACCGCCAACGGCAGCGGGGTTGGCAGCAGCAGCAGCTGTTCCAGCGAGCCGTCAAGAAAGTCGTCGCGGAACAGCCTTTCCAGCGACAGCAGCGACGCCAGCAGCGCCGCCACCCAGATGATGCCCGGCGCGATACGCGCCAGCAGCTGCGGCTCCGGGCCGACGCCCAACGGGAACAGCGTGATAACGATCAGAAAGAACCACAGCGGGTTAACGATTTCCGAGCCTTTGCGAAAGGCGATTTTCAATTCACGCCGCAGCAGGGTTAAAAACATCAGGCCGTCTCCATCCCTGCGTCCGACAAGCTAATTTTCGTCACTGGCCGCTGGCTGCCGGCCAGCTCCTGATGGGTGGTCAACACTACCATACCGCCCTGTTGCGCATGTTGTTCAAAATGGCGAATCAATTCGGCGACGCCCTGTTTATCGATGGCGGTCAGCGGCTCGTCCAGGATCCACAGCGGGCTGTCGCTCAGGTACAGTCGTGCCAACGCGACGCGACGCTGTTGCCCGGCGGACAGCTGCGCCACCGGCAGATCCTCATAGCCGACCAGCCCCACCTGCTCCAACGCCTGCCAGATTGCCTGTCCGTCGCCGCTGCGGGCCGCACGCTGATAGAAGCGCAGATTTTCAAACGGCGTCAGCATCGCATTGATGCCCGGCTGGTGGCCGAGGAACAGCAGCTCGGCATGATAGCGTTCGCGGCTGCGGCGGGTATTCTCGCCCCGCCAGCGCACTTCGCCTTCATCCGGACGCGCCAGACCGGCCAGAATGCGCAGCAGGCTGGTTTTTCCCGCGCCGTTCGGCCCTTCCACCTGCACCATATCGCCCGGACTCACCGAAAAACTCAGCCCGCTAAACAGGGTGCGCTCATCGCGGACACAACTCAGGTTTTTGGCTTCCAGCATCGGCAGGACTCGGCTATTGTTCTTTGGGTGTGCGCATGATAGCACAAGCGATCGGCGGCTCGTAGCCTGCGGCCAGCGCAGAAACTACTCCAATAGGGGTAATATTGCGCACCAGATCAATAATGCGTAGAAAAATGCGCCAACGTTAAACCCTTGTTACTTTTTTCTGCAATTTGACCAACTTATTTCCCTTCCCGCCGCCCCTGCGGCTACGCTTAATAAATAATCTCGGTACGGCTGTCGGAGGATATGCATGGATAATAAGCAACCAGGCGACGCAACAGACAATCAGCAGTCCGAAAGCGATGTCACAGTAGACAGCCAAGAGCGGGAGCAGGGAAAAGCCGCCATTGACGTCAACGCGGAGAACCTGCCCTCCCGCGCTGCGGCGGTGCATGAACAGATCCGTATGGAAGGGGAAAAAGAGCTGGAGCGTGACTGGCTGGCGCTGCTGTGGTCGGCCATCGCCGCCGGGCTGTCGATGGGCGCATCGCTGATGGCCAAAGGCATATTCCACGCCCGCCTGCCCGACGATCCCAGCCGCTTTTTCATTGAGAATATCGGCTATACCTTTGGTTTTGTCATCGTCATTATGGCGCGTCAGCAGCTATTTACCGAAAACACCGTAACGGCGGTGCTGCCGATCATGCACAAGCCCACGCCGAAGAACCTGCTTATTCTGTTGCGACTGTGGGGCGTGGTGCTGTTGGGCAACCTGCTTGGCACCGGGCTGGCGGCGCTGGCTTTTACCCACCTGCCGCTGTTTGACGCCGCCACCCGGCAGGCCTTTGTCTCCCTGGGACAGGAAGTGATGCATAACACCCCGCAGGAGATGTTTGCCAATGGGATCCTCGCCGGCTGGATTATTGCCACTATGGTCTGGATGCTGCCGTCCGCCGGCGGCGCTAAAATCTGGGTGATCGTGCTGATGACCTATCTGGTGGCGCTGTGCGATCTGACCCATATCGTCGTCGGTTCAGTTGAGATCATCTATTTGGTGTGCAACGGCGTCATCGGCTGGCAACAATTTATTTATCCGTTCGCGCTGCCGACACTTGCCGGCAATATCATCGGCGGTACTTTTATCTTTGCGTTAATCAGCCATGCGCAGATTCGCAACGACATCAGCAATCAGGCGAAAGCACAGGCAACACGCGCCGTTGACGGTGATGACAAACGCTGAATTTTCCCCGTTCTGTCGGCCAGCGGCTATCCCCGCTGGCGAGGAAATAAGCAAACGCACCGCTAAGCGCTTATTCTGGGAAGAAAAACGGGTATAATGCCCCGAATCCGGCATGCCCCCGTAGTTAAACGGATATAACAAGCCCCTCCTAAGGGCTAGTTACTGGTTCGATTCCAGTCGGGGGTACCATTTACGGTTGCTCTCTACACTGATAAAGACACATTCCTCCAGCCCAAAACACGCCTCTTTTTACTTTTATTTAAAAATAATCCTTCTCCTTAAATTGGATATATTAAAAGACAAATTCATTGCCTTATATACATGATAGGAGTCAGTAATTATTGACATCCTTTCTAACTTTAGTTTTCCTGTGTAAAATAATTTTATATCTGCGTTAAATCCTAAAATATATTTTTAAAATTAATTTATCTTTAAGACATCACGGGATCTATGTTAAGGATTAGAATAATTTTAAAGTAAACCGTTGCCAATAGATGCGCAGATCATATCAGATGACAAAGGCGTTGCACTTCCGTCGCCATTGCCCGCACGATGCCGGTATCGCGCTACCCATTTCCCCGGAATATCAATCCGTCCCCTTTTCTCCCCCGACTCATGCTACCCTTGCCAGCCATTACCATCATGCCGACAATCAGGAAGCGCTATGTCTAGCCACTATCCGGCCCACTACCACTTTGATGACGAAGACGACTGCTGGCACATCGGCTTTCGCGATTTCCCGGAATTTCAGGCCGCCTGCTATAAACGTGAAGACGTGGAGCTGGAAGCGCAGGACTCACTGCTGACCGCCCTCGCCATTGAGATTGAAGAAGGCCGCGCGGTGCCGCCGCCCTCCGCGAACGATAGCGACGAACTGCAGGTACCGCTGCCTCTGCTGGTACAGCTGAAGGTCGCGCTGCATAACGCCCTGCTGGCAAAACAGATGCCGAAAGCGTTACTGGCGCGCCAGCTGGGCTTTAACGCCGGGCAGATGAACCGCCTGCTGGATATTGCCTATGCCTCGAAAGCCGAAGCGCTGGAACAGGCGCTGTTCTTGCTGGGCTACGAAATCCGGCTCTCGGTGCATACTGGCGATAAGCCATAAAAAATTGTACGCGACCGGACTAAACATTTCCCTGCGGCGGCCGATGAATGGATTATCTCCCTTCACCGGCATGAGAAAAGTTGATCATGGCATGGATACGTCGCCATATCTGGTGCGCAGTGTTACTGGGCTGTCTGTTGTTCTGGTTTGCCGCAGCGGCGGGCATTGCCCTGCTCGAAATGTGATAAACATCGCCCCGTTTCTCCACATCGTGCAGCCGGACGGAAATCGATGAGAAAATAACGGAAAGTGATTAAAAAACAGCCATGAAGTGTGATCAAAAACACAGTATTGAAATAATACAAAGATTGGGAGTACATTGAGCGCCGATCCTGTCGCGTTTCCCGTGTTTTCTTAAACGGATAAAATGCGACGACCGGGATGCTCAAGCTACCAGCAGGCTGTTTTTATGACAAAAAGAACCGGCCAGGCGCGCCGGGCATCCTATAAAATACTCAGCACAACAATCGGGATCGTTGACTTGCGAGCACTCCATGAGGGGAGTTATTAAGTGAAATACTTTTTGATGGGCATTTCATTCATGCTGGTTGCATGGGTTGGTACCTTCATGTATATGGTTTCCTGACGGACCACCAAACCCAGAACGGCAACAAGGGGCGCACCGGCGCCCCTTTGTTATTTCTGCATCTGGCGCGCTATTTGGCCGCCGGCGCGATCAGACCATCAGCGCGGAACATCGCCTTGATGCCCCGTACCGCCTGGCGGATACGGTCCTGATTTTCAATCAGTGCAAAGCGCACGTGATCGTCACCATACTCACCAAAGCCGATACCCGGCGACACGCAGACCTTCGCCTCCGCCAACAGACGTTTGGCGAACTCCAGCGACCCCAGGTGAGCATAAGGCTCGGGGATTTTCGCCCAGACGTACATGGACGCCTTCGGGTTATCCACCATCCAGCCGGCTTCATGCAGGCCTTTCACCAACACGTTGCGACGCTGGCGATACTGCTCGGCGATATCCAGCACGCACTGCTGGTCGCCCTCCAGCGCGGCGATGGCCGCCACCTGCAGCGGCGTAAAGGTGCCGTAATCGTGATAGCTCTTGATGCGCGTCAGCGCGCTGACCAGCTCCGGGTTGCCTACCATAAAGCCGATACGCCAGCCGGCCATGTTGTAGCTTTTCGACAGGGTGAAAAACTCAACCGCGATATCTTTGGCCCCCGGCACCTGCATAATCGACGGCGCCTGCCAGCCGTCATAGACGATATCGGCATAGGCCAGATCATGCACCACCAGCACGTTGTACTGCTTCGCCAGCGCCACCACCCGTTCGAAGAAATCCAGCTCCACGCACTGCGCGGTCGGGTTGGAGGGAAAACCGAGGATCATCATTTTCGGCCGCGGAATGGTTTCACGGATGGCGCGCTCCAACTCACCAAAGAAATCACCGCCTTCCACCAGCGGCACCGAACGCACCTGTGCGCCGGCGATCACCGCGCCGTAAATATGAATCGGGTAGCTTGGGTTCGGCACCAACACGGTATCGCCATGGTCAAGCGTCGCCAGCATCAGATGCGCCAGCCCCTCTTTGGAGCCGATGGTGACGATGGCTTCGCTTTCCGGATCGATATCCACCTGATAGCGCTGCTGATACCAGCGCGAAATCGCCCGGCGCAGGCGCGGAATACCGCGTGAAGTCGAGTAGCCGTGCGTATCTTCACGCTGCGCCACGGTGCAGAGTTTCTCCACAATGTGCGGCGGCGTCGGGCCGTCGGGGTTGCCCATGCTGAAGTCGATAATATCTTCGCCGCGACGGCGTGCGGCCATCTTCAGTTCGGCGGTGATGTTAAACACGTACGGGGGAAGACGTTCAATGCGCGTAAAGCGGCGCGGACTGTGATTATCAGCCATAGATTCCTCGAAGAGACGTAAGCGCCCGGACCGTCCGAGCGACGCTGGCCAGTTTTTGGCCTGTTATCGAACATATCGCAGCAGATTCAGGCTGTCCATCCCCTGAACAATAACTTTTTTCATCACCGCTTTCAGCGCTGACATCTTTCGGATAACAAAAAAGAGGAAGTTTCGAATGAAAGATAACGCTTTATTTATCCCGTTTTAGGCCAGATAATCATTAACGTAAAAAAAACAAAATTATTACTTACCCTCTGTCACCGACGACGCCTACCGGCGAGATAAGGAGCACCTTATGACAGCACTGGTTATCGACGACATCCCCACCGCCATCAGAAACGTTAAACGGCAGTTGCGTCAGACGCTGCCCAACTACCGCGAGGTGTTTCTGGCGCTGGAAGAGAACATCCGCCAACAGGTGGAACAGATTCGCCGCGAGCTGGCCGCCGGCCACAATCCGGTGCCGCAAATCGACGCCGAGGATATTCTGCAACAGCGGGTGAGCGAGCAGCAGAAGGCGCTGATCAGGCAGCGCGGCGCCTGCGCCATTCGCGGCGTGTTTCTACGCGATACCGCCGAAGGCTGGAACCGTGAGATCGGCGATTATCTGACGCGCAACAATTTCGTCGAACGGCTGAAAAACGCCGCCGAAGATAATTACTTCGGCAAGCTGGCCGCCAGCAAGCCGCAGATTTACGGTATCTACTGGTCGAAGCCGCAGGTGGAAGCGCGGCAGGATCGGCGCATGCATGCGGTGCAGGTGTTTATGAACAGCCTGTGGGAAACTGAAAGCAACGGCAAACAGCACTTCGACCCGCAGCGCGTCGCCACCTATGCCGACCGCACCCGCCGCCGTCCGCCCAACTCCTCCTCGCTCGGCCTGTCGCCGCACGTCGACAGCGGCACCATCGAACGCTGGCTGGACGAGAATTTCCGCTATGTCTACCGCCACGTGTTCTCCGGCGACTGGCAACGCTATAATCCTTTCGCCGCCGACGGTCGCACCGAGGTGCGGGAAATCGCCTCGCCGGCGGTCTGCTCGATGTTCCGCACCTTTCAGGGCTGGACCGCGCTGACGCCGCAGCGCACCCATGCCGGCACGCTGAATCTGGTGCCGATTGCCAACGCCATGGCCTATGTACTGCTGCGCGCGCTGCAGGACGACGTGGCCGACGACGACCTGTGCGATGCCGCGCCGGGACGCGCGCTGTCGATTTCGGAAACATGGCATCCCCTTTTACTGCAAGGGATTTCCCCTATTCCAGATCTGGAGCCGGGCGACTGCGTATTCTGGCACTGTGATGTGATCCACGCGGTGGAAAACGAGCACCACGGCGAGTTCGACAGTAACGTGATGTATATCGCCGCCGCGCCGGGCTGTGAAAAGAACGACGCCTATCTGCAGCGTCAGCTGCCCAGCTTCCTGAGCGGCCGCACGCCGCCGGACTTCGCCGCGGACGATTTCGAAGTGGACTTCGTCGGCCGTGGCGGCGAAGAGCTACTGACGCCGCTCGGCAGAGAACAGCTCGGCCTGAAATAACCGCCCGTAGCGCGCCGTACCTCAGTGCGCGGCGCGCTGCCGGACAAAGCGGGCAAAGTCCTTCACCGCCGCCTGCTGAGTGTTCTGCCGATAGGCCAGCGTCAGCGTACTCACCGCCAGCGGATCGTCCAGCGGGTGGTAGCTGATATCCTCACGCCGCGCCAGCGCCTGCGTCTCCGGCACCAGCGCCACGCCCATCCCCAGCGCCACCAGCCCGATGGTCACCGCCACATCACGCGTGGCCTTCAGCGGGTGCGGCGTAAAGCCGGCGCGCCGGCAGGCGTCCAGTACCGACCAGGCCAGCCCGATACCCGGCGGATCGTTCTGGATCAAAAACGGCGCCTGCGCCAGCTGCCGCAGCGACAGCGTTCCGCATCCGCTCAGCGCATGATCCTTTGGCAGCACCGCGATCAACGTCCGTTGCACCACCTGCTGATAAACCAGCCCGGGCAACTGCGGCACCGGCGTACGCACCAGCGCCGCATCAAGATCGCCGTTCTGCAGCAGGGTGAGCTGGCGGTTCACATCATGCTCCTCCATCGCCAGCTCGATGCCCGGCCGCGCCTGACGGTAGTCGCGCATCAGCGTCATCAGTGCCGGATCGTAAATTGCCGATCCGACATATCCCAGCCGGATCGCGCCGTCGGCGCCGCTGCGCAGGCTAGCGGCGGTCTGCAGCAGTCCTTCATAGCGACCTATCGTATCGCGCGCTTTCTCCAGCAACACGCGCCCTTCCGGCGTCAGCGCCACGTGGCGGCGATCGCGTTCAAACAGCCGCAGCCCCAGACGCTGCTCCAACAGCTTGATGTGCTGGCTCAGCGCCGGCTGGGCAATGTGCACATTGGCCGCCGCACGCCCGAAGTGCATCTCTTCGGCCAGCGCAATAAACGAGTACAGCTGACGCATATCGCTCATAAGCCATCCTGTGATAACGAATGATGATTAAAAACAGGCTAAAGCCTATTAGACAGAAATCAATCCTCGCCCGATAGTGGAGAAATAACCACCAATAAATCGCCTTACCCCTACAACCTGACGGACAACGCCAATGACCACGACCACCGAACTACCGCAGGTGCACGACCTGCGTTCCGCCCTGGAGTTGCTGCGCCACATTGATGATGAACTGATCGCCACCGATGAACCGGTCGATCCGATGGCCGAACTGTCCGGCGTTTACCGCTACGTCGGCGCGCACGGCACCGTGATGCGCCCGACGCGCATCGGCCCGGCCATGATGTTCAACCGCATCAAAGGCTATGACGATATGCGGGTGCTGATCGGCCTGCTGGCGTCGCGCAAACGCGTGGCCCACCTGCTGGGCAGTACGCCGGAACGGCTGGCCTGGCTGCTGAAAGACTCGGTGAGCAAGCCGATTGCGCCGGTGGAGATCCCGCGTGAGCAGGCCGCCTGCCAGGAAGTGGTGCACCTGGCCAGCGACCCGGATTTCGACATCCTCAAACTGCTGCCGGCGCCGACCAATACGCCGGACGATGCCGGCCCCTATTTTACGCTGGGCATGTGTTACGCCGCCGATCCGGAAACCGGCGAACATGACGTGACCATTCACCGCCTGTGCGTCCAGGGCAAAGATGAAATTTCGATGTACTTCGTGCCCGGCCGCCACCTTGATACCTTCCGCATGAAGGCCGAAGCGGCAGGCCAGCCGCTGCCGATCTCCATCAGCATCGGCGTTGATCCGGCCATTGAGATCGGCGCCTGTTTTGAGCCGCCCACCACGCCGCTGGGCTTCGACGAGCTGTCGGTGGCCGGCGCGCTGCGCAACCGCCCGGTGGAACTGGCACCGTGCCTGACGGTGGCGGCACGCGCCATCGCCCACGCCGAGGTGGTGATTGAGGGCGAACTGCTGCCGGGCGTGCGGGTGCGCGAAGATCAGCACACCAACAGCGGCAAGGCGATGCCGGAGTTCCCCGGCTATACCGGGGAGGCCAAAGCGGCGTTGCCGGTGATCAAAGTGAAGGCGATCACCCACCGCAAACACCCGATCCTGCAAACCTGCATCGGCGCCAGCGATGAACACACTAATCTGGCCGGCATCCCCACCGAGGCCAGCATTCTGCAGATGGTCGAACGGGCGCTGCCCGGCTTTGTACTGAACGTCCACTGCCCTTCCCCCGGCACCGGCAAATATCTGGCGGTGCTGCAGGTGAAAAAACGCTCGGAAAACGACGAAGGCCGCCAGCGGCAGGCGGCACTGCTGGCATTCGCCGCCTTTTCAGAGCTGAAACACGTCATGCTGGTGGACGAGGACGTCGACCTGTTCGATATGAACGACGTGATGTGGGCAATGACCACCCGCTATCAGGGCGACGTCAGCACGGTGTTTATTCCCGGCGTACGCTGCCACCCGCTGGATCCGTCATCGTCACCGGCCTTCAGTCCGTCCATCCGCGCGGAGGGCATCGCCTGCAAGGCCATTTTTGACTGCACGGTGCCCTACGCGCTGAAGGCGCAGTTCCAGCGCAGCGCCTTTATGGAGGTGGACGTCACGCGCTTTATCCCGGGCTTTAAACGCTGACGGCGAGGACGTGCGTTCCCTGAGCCGGCGCCCGACGCTGTGATATACTGGGCGCCATCTTGTTTCGCCGCAGCGAGTAGCCGTTGTGCACCCTTTTTTTGAAATGCTGTTAGCGGTATTCGATCGTGCCGCGCTGATGTTAATTTGCCTGTTCTTCCTGACGCGCACCCGGCTGTTCCGCCAGCTGCTGCAAAAAGAGGAGCATACGCCACTGGAACTGGCGGCGGTCACCGCCATTTTCTCGCTGTTCGCGCTGTTCAGCACCTATTCCGGCATCAACGTCGAAGGTTCGCTGGTCAACGTGCGGGTGATCGCCATTATGGCCGGCGGCATCCTGTTCGGGCCGTGGGTCGGCGTCGTCACCGGCATTATCGCCGGCGTGCACCGCTATCTGATCGATATCGACGGCATTACCTCGGTGCCCTGTCTGATCACCAGCATCATCGCCGGCATCAGCGCCGCCTATATCAACCTGAAGGTGAAAAAAGAGCGTCGCTGGCGTATCGGCATTCTCGGCGGCATGCTGTGCGAAAGCCTGACCATGCTGCTGATCGTCCTGTGGGCGTCGCCGACCGAGCTGGGGCTGGAGATCGTGGCGCAAATCGCCCTGCCGATGATCCTCGGCACGGTGTGCATCGGCCTGATCGTGCTGCTGGTGCAGAGCGTCGAGGATGAAAAAGAGGTGATCGCCGCACGTCAGGCCAAGCTGGCGCTGGATATCGCCCGTAAAACGCTGCCCTACTTCCGCAACTTCAACAGCGAGTCGCTGACCACCATCTGCGACATTATCCGCCACGATATTCAGGCCGATGCGGTGGCGATGACCGATACCCAAAGCGTGCTGGCCTACGTCGGCGTCGGCGAGGAGCACTATCCGGTCGGGCGGGAAAGCCTCAGCCGGGTGACGCGGGAAAGCATCCGCCACGGCAAAATCATCATCAAGAACAACCATGAAAGCCCCGCCACGCCGCAGATCCACTCGCAGCTGGTGATCCCGCTGTGGGAAAAGGGCGAAGTCAGCGGCACGCTGAAAATCTACTACTGCCACGCACACCAGATCACCAATACCCTGAAGGTGATGGCGGTCGGTCTGTCACAGATTATCTCCACCCAGATGGAGGTGTCCCGCATTGAGCAGTTGCGCCAGATGGCGGACAAAGCCGAAATGCGCGCGCTGCAGAGCAAGATCAACCCGCACTTTCTGTTTAATGCGCTGAACGCCATCTCCTCATCGATCCGCCTCAAACCGGACACCGCGCGCCAGCTGATTATCAACCTGTCGCGTTACCTGCGTTACAACCTGGAACTGAACGATGAGCTGATTGATATCCGTAAGGAGCTGCATCAGGTACAAGACTATATCGCCATTGAACAGGCGCGCTTCGGCGACAAACTGACGGTGATATACGATATCGACGACGATATCGCGCTGCGCATTCCCAGCCTGCTGATCCAGCCGCTGGTGGAAAACGCCATCGTGCACGGCATTCAGCCCTGCCGCGGCAAAGGTGTGGTGGTGATTGCGGTCAAGGACCACGGTGAGCGCATTCGGATTTCGGTGCAAGACACCGGCCACGGCATCAGCCAGGCGGTGATCGACCGCGTGGCGCGCAACGAAATGCCGGGCAACCATATCGGCCTGCTCAATGTGCACCACCGCGTCTCGCTGCTGTACGGCGCCGGGCTGAAGATTCGCCGTCTGGAGCCAGGCACCGAAATTGCGTTTTATATCACTAAAGACGGCGGCAAACGGCGCCCGGCCGCCGAACAGCCGGCAGAAGAAGCGTGAGGAAAGTATGAAAGCCATCATTGTTGAAGATGAGTTTTTGGCGCAGGAAGAGCTGAGCTACCTGATCAAACAGCACAGCAACATCACCATCGAGGCCACCTTCGATGACGGGCTGGACGTGCTGAAATACCTGCAAAATCATCAGGTGGACGCCATCTTCCTCGATATTAATATCCCGTCTCTCGACGGTGTGCTGCTGGCGCAGAACATCAGCAAGTTCGCCCACCGGCCGGCGATTATCTTTATTACCGCCTATAAAGAGCACGCGGTGGAAGCCTTTGAGATCGAAGCCTTCGACTATATTCTCAAGCCGTACCACGAGGCGCGTATCGTCACCATGCTGCAAAAGCTGGAGGCGCTGCACCAGCGTTCGCTGAACCAGCCCGAACAGCAGCAGCCGGCCGGGCGCGGCGGCCACAGCATTAACCTGATAAAAAACGATCGCATCATCGTTACCGACATCAACGATATTTACTATGCGGCGGCCGATGAGAAGGTGACGCGGGTGTACACCCGCCGTGAAGAGTTTGTGATGCCGATGAATATCAGCGAGTTTTACGCCCGGCTGCCGGAAGAGCATTTCTTCCGCTGCCACCGCTCCTACTGCGTCAACCTGGCGAAAATCCGCGAAATCGTGCCCTGGTTCAATAACACCTATATTCTGCGGCTGAGCGACCTGGAGTTTGAGGTGCCGGTCAGCCGCAGCAAGGTCAAGGCGTTCCGCCAGCTGATGCGTCTGTAATTAGCCGCGGTGATGGTGATCGTGGTGGTGATGCCATTCCCGCTGACGGAAATCCGCCCGGTGCGGCGGACGGTCGTGCCCGCGGTAGTGGCGCGGCGGCCGGTAATCGCGGTGATGTGCACGCCACCAGCGCGCCTCGCGCCAGCGGTGGCCATCCCAGTAGTGGCCGCGGTGGTCACGGTCGCCGACGCGCCATGCGCTGTCCGGGGTGACGTTAATAAAAATTCCGGCCTGGCTCACCAGCGGCAGCGCCAGTAGCGCCGCCAATAATAGTGCTCTTTTTTTCATACTATGGCTCCTGCATTAACGGATCGAATCCGCCTGCCGTTACCCTAATACCACACCCGCAGCCGCTCCATCAGACAAACGCCGGTTTACCTCATCCGCACAGAACCTTCACAATTCCCCCACAATCCTTCCCCGCCGTCCGGCAATAAATCGTTGATAATTTTGATTTAGATCACATGTCCAGGGGCGCATTTCACGACGTTTTTGCGCCAAAAACGGCAACTCATGCAGCGCCTGATGCATTTCATTCCTCGGCAGAGGCAACTCATGCCCAATCCGCCGCCGGCCGCCACCCCGGCCATATAATATCCCCATACTGCGGAGCCGATTTGCTCCGCGCATTTACACCACGGGTAACGCACACTTACATACAGGAGAAACCGGCCATGAGAACAAAACCGGTAAATCGCAGCCTTATCGTTCTGGGCACCATCATCTGTCAGATGGGCCTGGGAACTATCTATACCTGGAGCCTGTTTAACCAGCCGCTGGTGGATAAATTCCACTGGGGCCTGGCGGATGTCGCCACCACGTTCTCCATCACCAGTTTCTTCCTGGCGTTTTCCACTCTGTTCGCCGGCAAATTGCAGGAACGCTTCGGCATCCGCAACCTGACGCTGGCCGCCGGCGTGCTGGTCGGGCTGGGGCTGATCGCCAGCGCCCACGCCAGCTCGCTGGATATGATTTATCTGCTGGCCGGCGTGGTGGTCGGTTTCGCCGTCGGCATCGCCTATATCTCCACCCTGTCCAACCTGATCAAGTGGTTCCCGGCCAACAAAGGGCTGATTTCCGGCATCTCCGTCGGCGCCTTCGGCAGCGGCAGCCTGCTGTTCAAATACGTTAACGCCGCGCTGATTGCCAATGCGGGCGTCTCCGCCGCCTTCTTCTACTGGGGCGTTATCGTGATGGCGTTAATCGTCTTCGGTTCGCTGCTGCTAAAAGAGCCGGCCGCCGCAGCCTCCAGCGCAGCGGCGCAAGGTGGCCGGAGCGTTAACTACAGCGTGCGCCAAATGCTGGCGACCAAAGAAGCCTACCTGCTGTTTGCCATTTTCTTCTCCGCCTGCATGAGCGGCCTGTACCTGATCGGCATCGTCAAGGATATGGGGGTGCAGCTGGCCGGAATGGACGTTGCCACCGCCGCCAACACCGTCTCCGCCGTGGCGATTTTCAACACCGCCGGCCGTATTATTCTCGGCACCCTGTCGGATAAAGTCGGCCGGATGCGCGTCATCAGCTTTACCATGCTGGTCACCGTGCTGGCGATCGTCGCCCTGAGCGCCTTTACCCTCAGCCACAGCCTGTTCTTCCTGTGCGTCGGCGCCGTCGCCTTCTGCTTCGGCGGCAATATCACCGTATTCCCGGCGATTGTCGGCGACTTCTTCGGCCTGAAAAACCACAGCAAAAACTACGGCATCATCTACCAGGGCTTCGGACTGGGCGCGTTGGCCGGCTCGTTTATCGCCAAATACTTCGGCGGCTTCCACACCACCTTTATGGTGATTGGCGTCCTGTCGCTGCTGTCCCTGCTGATTACCCTGTTTATCAAAACGCCGCAGCCGGCCATCAGGGCCGAACAGAACGAACACCAGCCGGCGGATCTGGTCAAAGCCTGATATCCGGCCAACAAAAAGGGGCGCAGCCATTAAGCTGCGCCCCTTTTTTCATGTCCGTACCGTTACAGCTCAATCCCCAGCGTCTGTCGCAGGTGGGCGCCGGCGCCCAGCAGGCCCGGCTGCGCATGGGTAATCATAAACACCGGGATCTCCTGCACGTAATCCTTAAAGCGCCCCTTGTCTTCAAACGCCGCGCGGAAGCCGGAAGCTTTAAAGAATTCCATAAAGCGCGGCACGATGCCGCCGGCGATATAAACGCCGCCGAAAGTGCCCAGCGTCAGCGCCAGGTTGCCGCCGAAACGCCCCAGAATCACGCAAAACAGCGACAGCGCACGTCGGCAGTCGATACAGCTGTCGGCCAGCGCGCGTTCGGTAATATCTTTCGGCGCCAGGTTCTCCGGCAGCCGGCCGTCAGATTTGACAATCGCCCGGTACAGGTTGACCAGCCCCGGCCCGGACAGCACGCGCTCCGCCGAAACATGGCCCATCTCCGCCCGCAGCGTTTCCAGAATGATGTCTTCTTCTTCGCTGTTGGGTGCGAAGTCTACGTGGCCGCCTTCGCCCGGCAGGCTTACCCACTGGCGATTGACGTGGATCAGATGCGCCACCCCCAGCCCGGTGCCGGCGCCGTAAACGGCAATCGGTTTATCCTGCTGCGCCTGACCGCCGCCGAACTGCAGCACGTCGGCATCCGTCAGCATCGGAATCGCCATCGACACCGCGGTGAAGTCGTTGATGACTTCCAGGTGCGCCAGTCCCAGGTTCGCCTTCATCTGTCTGATCGAAAATGCCCAGGAATGATTGGTCATCGCCACCCAGTCTTCCGTTACCGGACAGGCGATGGCGATACAGGCGTCCTGCACCTCCAGCTGATGCTCCTGCAGATATTGGCGGATCACCGCTTCCAGGCTGTCAAACTCCAGGCCTGAGTAGGTTTTCGCCTGGCTGATTTCACCCGTCTCTTGCGAGCAAAGCGCCAGGCGGGCATTGGTGCCGCCAACGTCACCTACGAGGGCATATGTCATCGATGTTTTCTCCGCAAAAAAGTAAATAAACGGCAGGCAGCCAACACTGTAAAACCCCGTCGGGAAAACAACAATCGCTGCCCGCGGCACGGCGGCTCAATAGTAACATAGATCACAAAAATCGTTTCGGCCGACCATCACGGCGTGCAAAACATGCCCTCTAACGCGCCAGGATATACTCCGCCGCCGCACGCGCATGAATCGCCGTGGTATCGAATACCGGTACCGAAGCATCCTGCGGGCCGACCAACAGGCCGATTTCCGTACAGCCGAAAATAATCCCCTGCGCGCCTTGCTGTTCCAGATCGCTGATAATGCGCCGATACTCCTCGCGCGAAGCGACATGAATGTGGCCCAGACACAGCTCCTCATAGATTATACGGTGCACGCTGTCGCGATCCGCCGCCACCGGCGTCACCACTTCGATGCCGAATTTATCCTGCAACCGCCCGCGATAAAAATCCTGCTCCATGGTAAAGCGCGTACCCAGCAGCCCGACGCGGCGGATATTTTGCTGGCGTACCTGCTGCGCCGTGGCATCGGCGATATGAATCAGCGGCAGGCCGCTGGCCTGCTCCACCACATCCGCCACTTTGTGCATGGTGTTGGTGCAAATCGCTATCGCTTCGGCGCCCGCCGCACGCAGCGCCGTCGCCGCCTGAGCCAGCAATCGTCCGGCACCTTCCCAGTCGCCGCGATGCTGCAGCTGCTCGACTTCATGGAAATCAACGCTATACAGCACGATTTTCGCCGAATGCAAACCGCCCAGCTGCGTTTTCACCTGTTCGTTGATCATACGGTAATAAGGGATGGTGGATTCCCAGCTCATCCCGCCCAATAATCCCAGCACTTTCATCATCGCCCCCGGAGTACGTTACGGATAATAGCGACCTTACCTGAGCTATCGTCGCTTGACGACCGGTTATTTTACCGCCAGCCGAGCCGCGATCCAGCGCTGGCGCAGCGCGTCATAGGCCCAGTTATACAATACGGTATACGGCAGGAAGAACAGGAAAAAGCCCAGTTCCAGCATAAAAGCCTGCACCAGCGTCAGGTTCAGCATAAAGGCGGCAATCGGTACGCCAATCAGAATAAAGCCGGCCTCAAAGCCGGCCGCGTGCAGCATCCGCACTTTCAGGTTGCGTACTACCCGGCTCACCGGCCACAGGCGATCAAACCCCGCGTTGTAAACGATGTTCCACAGCATGGCAACGCTGGAAAGCATGACCGCCAAAGCACCGACCTGCGCCATGGAACGGCCCAGGATCCACGAACCAATCGGTGCGCAGATCATGACGGCGATCGCTTCAAACCCCACCGCGTGGACGATACGTTCACTAAAAGACTTGTTTTGCAGTTGCATAACTCACCTGTTTTTTTACTCATGGTTGGAAAAGTGAGGTGATTATCATCGCTTTTTTGCGTAGATTAAAAATAGGTTCCATCGATAAAGTAGATACATCTATGCGCTACTCACCCGAAGCCTTATTGGCATTTGTTGAAGCCGCGGCGCTCGGTTCATTTTCCGCCGCCGCCCGCAAGCTGAAGAAAAGTCAGTCGACCATCAGCACCGCTATCGCCAATCTGGAGGCGGATCTCGACTTAACCCTGTTCGACCGACAGTCGCGTCAGCCGACGCTGACCGTCGCCGGCCATAAAGTGCTGGGACACGTACAGGAGATTCTGGCCGCCAGCGAACGGCTGGACGCCCTGAGCATCCGCCTGGCGGACAAGATAGAACCACGGCTGACCATCGTTTTTTCTGATACTTATCAGCCGAGTTATCATGAAAACCTGATGGCGCAGTTTGAACAGCGCTATCAGGATATTGAGCTGGAATGCATGGTTGGCGAAGGGGAGGACGTGCTGGACTTACTGCAGAGCGGCCGCGCCCATCTGGGGATGCTGGCGGTGCAGCCGGACTACCCGTCCGATATCGCGGCGGCGCGGCTGCCGGAGCGCACCGAAATGGGCATTTTCGTCTCTCGTCAGCATCCGCTGGCCAGCGTCGTCCATCCCACACAGGAGCAGCTCGCCAGCGCCCGGCAGCTGTATCTCAACAGCTATATCAACAACCGAAACAAGCCGCAGGGACGCGTCTGGTCGGCCCCCAGCTATCTGATGCTGCTGGAGATGGCGGAACAGGGATTTGGCTGGGCGATTCTGCCGCACTGGCTGGTAAAGCAATACGACCACGGCCACCTGACCGAATTGCAGCCACGCGGCTGGCCGATGCTGATCTCCGTAGATGCGGCCTGGTCAAAACTGACCCCGCCGGGGCCGGCGGGGTTCTGGCTGCTGGAGCATCTGCTGAAAGGGTCTTCAGGCTAGGCAGCATCATTGCGTAATTGAATCGCCTGCGAGATGCTGTTCAGCAATTCCGGCACATCCATCGGCGGCAGCAGCACCTCAATCAACGCCAGCCGCCCGCTGTTGCCGGCCGTCTGCAGCGCGCTCTGCAGCTGCTGCGGCGTACTGACCCGCCGCACCGTGCTGGCCGTTGCCGACCCTAACGCCTGCGGCAGCGCGCACCAGTCCCAGGTGGCGATATCGTTATAGCGCTGCTGCGGCCCGTGGATGGCGCGTTCGACGGTATAGCCACCATTATTCAGCAGCAAAATCACCGGTTTGAGATCGTCACGCAGTAGCGATCCCAACTCCTGGATCGTCAGCTGCGCGGCGCCATCGCCGATCAGCAGCACCACCCGACGATCCGGCTGCGCCGTCTGCACGCCAAACGCCGCCGGCAGGGTGTAGCCGATCGACCCCCACAGCGGCTGATTGATAAACAGGCAACCCTGCGGCAGGCTAAGCGCCGCCGCGCCAAAACAGGCGGTGCCCTGATCGGCAATGATCGCGTCACCGGGTTGCAAAAATGCCTGCAGTTGACGCCAAAGTGCGTGCTGATCCAGTTTATCGCCCTCAGCGGCGGGTAATTCCGGGCGACTCACGGCCAGCGGCGGCCACTGCCCATTCAGCGACATCGTCAGCTGATGCAGCGCCTGTACCGCATCATGCATCGCCAGCGGGCTGAAGGTCTGCTGACCGACGCAGGCGGCGAACGGCTGGATATCGATACATTTTTCCGGCGTTAACCGCTGGCTGAAACCGGCGGTGATGGTGTCGGTCAAGCGCACGCCGACCAGTATGGTCGCATCCGCCTCTTCCACTCGCTGCCTGACCAGCGGATCGCTGGCCGCGCCGCTGTAGGTGCCGATAAATCCGGCATGGGTTTCATCCAGCACGCTTTTGCCCATCAGCAAGGTTGCGTGCGGCAAAGGGACTTCATTCATCCACTGCGCCAACGCCTGCCTTACGCCAAAGCGCTCGGCGAGAAAATCCGCCACCAGCGTGACGTGGCGCGCCGGCTGCAGGAGTTCGCGCGCGGCGGCGATAAACCCGGCCAGCGCCTCCGGCGCCGAATGAAACGCCGGTAACCTCAGCGGCGATAGCGGCGGCGTCAGCGGTGCCTGCGCCACGTCGCCCGGCAGCAGCAGATAAACCGGTCGCCGTTCGGTTAATGCCACGCTCAGCAGGCGGTCAATTTCCGCCTTGGCGTTGTCCAGCGTCAGGCTGGCCTGCGCCGCCGTCACCTCTTGCGCCATGCGCGCAAAGTGGCCGAAGTCACCGTCTCCCAGCGTATGGTGCAGCATCTCTCCGGCACGCTGGGCGCGCAGCATCGGCGCCCCCACCAGGTGAATGACCGGCAGATACTCGGCATAGCTGCCCGCAATGCCGTTGACGGCGCTCAACTCCCCCACGCCGTAAGTAGTCAGCAACGCCGCGGCCGGCTGACAACGCGCATAGCCATCGGCCGCGTAGGCGGCGTTCAGCTCATTGGCGCAGCCTACCCAGCGGATTTGCGGGTGATCGATCACATGATCCAGAAAATGCAGGTTGTAATCGCCCGGCACGCCAAAAAGATGGCGGATGCCTATCTGCGCCAGACGATCGAGAAGATAATCAGCTACCGTGTAGTGGGCGTTCATAAGCGTCACCTGTCTGACTGCGGTATGTACCGTTAAGTATTGACGACAGGGCGCAGATTACGAGCAAAAAAGAGGCGGGCCAAGCTTCACCGCATCGCATGCCGAGAAACCGCCGGCTTCCGTCAGTTGAAAGATTAATGTACGCAGCGCCTTTTAATGAAAGCGTATACACTAAAAATCTTCTTTCTGACTATCGGCGATTCTTGAGTATGAATATGTCTTATCAGGCGGACGATTCCCGTTATCAACATATGCACTACCAGCGCTGCGGGCGCAGCGGCCTGCAGTTGCCGGCCATTGCGCTGGGCCTGTGGCACAACTTCGGTGAAGTATCCTCGCTGGATAACGCGCGCCGGCTGGTGCAGCACGCTTTCAACCTGGGGATTACCCATTTCGATCTGGCCAACAACTATGGCCCGCCGCCCGGCGCCGCCGAAGAAAGTTTTGGCCGTATGCTGCAAAGCGATCTGCGGCCATACCGCGATGAGCTGATTATTTCGACCAAGGCCGGCTATACCATGTGGCCTGGCCCTTACGGCGACTGGGGATCCAAAAAGTATCTGGTCGCCAGCCTTGACCAGAGCCTGCGCCGCCTGGGGCTGGAGTACGTCGATATCTTTTATCACCACCGGCCGGATCCGCATACGCCGCTGGAAGAAACCATGGCGGCGCTGGATTTGCTGGTGCGTCAGGGCAAGGCGCTGTATATCGGCCTGTCGAACTATCCGGCACAGCGCGCCAGCGAAGCGTTCGCTATCCTGCAGCGGTTGGGCACGCCCTGCCTGATCCATCAGCCGAAATACTCCCTGTTTGAACGCGATGCAGAGACGCAATTGCTTGATACCCTGCAGCAACACGGCGTCGGCTGCATCGCCTTTTCCCCCCTCGCGGGCGGCATACTGACCGATCGCTATCTGCAGGGGATTCCGCAAGATTCGCGCGCCGCCAGCGGCAGCCAGTTCCTGCGCCCGGAGCAGCTGACTGATGAACGGTTAGACAAAGTGCGCCGCCTGAATCAGCTTGCGCTGCAACGAGGACAGAAGCTGTCGCAGATGGCGCTGGCCTGGGTGCTGCGGCATCAAGCCGTCACGTCGGTGCTGATTGGCGCCAGTAAAACGACGCAGATAGAGGATGCGGTCGGCATGCTGGCGCATCGCGACTTTAGTCAGGAAGAGCTGGCGCTAATCGAACAGATATTAATGTAATCGGTTACAACCATATCGGTTTCAGACGAGGACAGGCAAGCATTCACAGAAAAATCTTAATTTACCTTGGGTTAGATTCTTTTCGGATTCTCCCTCAAAGGTTTGACATCGTGATGCCGTTACCCTGCTACGGCACAAAAGTATAAGGACGGTTTATAGGCAACATATAAATTATGCCGCCTATGAACCGCCGATAATAAGGAGAAAGCATGTTCAAACCTCTGCTACTGGCCGCCGTTTTCGTGGCCGCGACCGTTCCCCTGGCGCCGCAGGCGCAGGCGGACGGCTTGAATATCGATTTACTACCCGGCGTTTCTCTGCGTATCGGCGATCAGGACCGACGCGGCAACTATTGGGACGGCTATGACTGGCGCGATCGCGACTGGTGGGAGAGCCATCGCGGCCGCGGACTGGGCGAGCGCAGCCGGCGCGGCTACTACTGGGATGGTTATCGCTGGCGCGACCACGATTACTGGCGCAAACATTACTACTACCATGACGGACGCTATCGTAAATACGATAAGCACGAGTACAAAAGGTACAAGAAATACCAGAAAGAGCGCGAAAAAGAGTACAGGAAGTACCAAAAGGAACGTGATAAAGAATATAAAAAATACCAGAAAGAACGCTACAAAGAGTATAAGCACCACCATCATCACCACGATGACTGATAGCAAACAGGGCGCGAATTCGCGCCCTGTTGTGTTTTGCGGCCGGCGTCGCCGGTTAGAACAGACTGCTCAGCAACAAATAGCCGTTTAACCCCACCACGATGGCAACAATCAGCCAGCCAATGTTCTGAACGACGCGTCCGTTGACCATCTCCCCCATCAGCTCGCGGTTGCCGGTAAACTTCAGCAGCGGCACCAGCGCCAGCGCGATGCCGAAACTCAGCAGCACCTGGCTCATCACCAGAATATGCGTGGCGTCCATCCCCAGCATGATAACCACAAAAGACGGCAGCATGGTCACTACCCGGCGCACCCACAGCGGGATATAGAAGCGGACAAAGCCCTGCATCACCACCTGCCCCGCCAGCGTCCCCACCACGGTAGATGAGAGGCCGGCCGCCACCAGACTCAGGCCGAATACCGTGGCCGCCGCGTGCCCCAGCAGCGGCTGCAGCGTCAGGTAAGCCTGGTCAAGATCGGCAATGCCGCTGTGGCCGCTAAAATGGAAGGCCGCCGCGGCGGTGGCCATCATCGCCAGATTAACGAAGCCGGCAATGGTCATCGCCAGCGCCACGTCGACCTTGGTCGAAGCATAGCGCTGCGCCTTGGAACTGTTGCCGGCGGTCTGCGTCAGCGACGAATGCAGATAAATCACGTGCGGCATGATAGTAGCGCCGAGCACACCGGCGGCCAGGAATACCGCATCACCATTAGGCAGATCCGGTATCGCCATGCCTTTAACCAGCCCGCTCAGCTGCGGCTGCGAGAACACCAGCTCGACAATATAGGCCGCGGCAACGAACAGCAGCAACCCGCCGATCACCAGCTCCAACGGCTTTTGCCCGCGTTTTTGCAGCATCAGAATCAGGAAAGTAGCAATACCGGTCAGGATCGCCCCTTCCAGCAGAGTCACGCCCAACAGCAGCTTAAAGCCTATCGCCGCACCGATAAACTCGGCCAGGTCGGTCGCCATGGCGATAATTTCCGCCTGCACCCAATAGGCCCATACTGCCGGGCGCGGCAGGCGATCGCGAATATGCTCAGCCAGATTCTTGCCGGTGGCGATCCCCAGTTTGGCGGACAAAAGCTGGATCAGCATCGCCATTACGTTAGCCCACACCACCACCCACAGCAGCTTATAGCCGAAGGAAGCGCCAGACTGGATATTGGTGGCGAAGTTGCCGGGGTCGATATAGCCGATGGCGGCGATAAATGCCGGCCCCATCAGAGAAAGTTTAATCTTTCTGGACGGGCGGTCGGTAGATGTAGAGGTGTTAACCGCGCGACTGTTCAGCATATCGTGAAACCCTTACTATTATTAAGCTAACCATCATCCTACCAAGATGATAATAATTATCAATCGCATTTAATGCGGTAATGCTTATCTCTGTGATAGACAGCAACGAAGGTTGAAGAACAGATCGCAGCAAATTCAAACGTTTTGTACTCAACGGAACAGCACAGATGCAGGACGAAATATGCCTAATACTCAAATTAACATAAAATCCCCATCAATGCGCAAAATTATTAACATGTTGATTTTTGGCGATTTATCATGCTGATTTGAGAAAAATCCCAGTGTTATTTCCCATATTTGTAATTGAAGTCTCGTTTTTAAACGTAGCGTTACATAGAATGACAACCGAAATTCAGCCTGCCTCAAGTTTGGAGCACACATGTCCCATATTGCGCACTTTGCGTTAGCGTTAGTGGTGGTGGCGATTCTGGCGCTGTTGGTCTGCCGCGATCGCAAAAGCATCCGCATTCGCTATGTTATTCAATTATTGGTTATTGAAGTGTTACTGGCCTACTTCTTCCTGCATTCGGAAGCGGGATTGGGCTTTGTAAAAGGATTCGCCGCGCTGTTTGATAAGCTGCTCGGATTTGCAGGACAAGGGACTGAGTTTGTATTCGGCGGCATGGGTGATAAAGGCCTGGCGTTCTTCTTCCTGAAGGTGCTGTGCCCGATCGTCTTTATCTCCGCGCTGATCGGTATTCTGCAATATATTAAAGTGCTGCCGGTTGTGATCCGCATCATCGGCACCGTGCTGTCGAAGGTGAACGGGATGGGCAAGCTCGAATCGTTCAACGCCGTCAGCTCGCTGATCCTCGGCCAGTCCGAAAACTTTATCGCCTATAAAGATATTCTCGGCAAGATGTCGGAAAAACGCATGTACACCATGGCGGCGACCGCCATGTCGACGGTGTCCATGTCGATCGTCGGCGCCTATATGTCGATGCTGGATGCAAAATTTGTGGTGGCAGCGCTGGTGCTCAACATGTTCAGCACCTTTATCGTGCTGTCTCTGATCAACCCGTACGACACCAGCCAGGAAGAAGAGCTGCATCTGGGCAACCTGCACGAAGGCCAGAGTTTCTTTGAAATGCTGGGGGAATATATTCTGGCAGGCTTTAAAGTGGCGATTATCGTCGCCGCGATGCTGATCGGCTTTATCGCGCTGATCGCCGCCGTCAACGCCCTGTTCAGCGCCCTGTTCGGCCTGAGCTTCCAGGAGCTCCTCGGCTACTTCTTCTATCCGTTCGCCTGGATTATGGGTATTCCCAAGCATGAAGCGCTGCAGGTCGGCAGTATTATGGCGACCAAGCTGGTTTCCAATGAGTTCGTCGCGATGATGGAACTGCAGAAAATCAGCGCCGAACTGACGCCGCGCAGCCAAGGGATGCTGTCGGTATTCCTGGTGTCGTTTGCCAACTTCTCCTCCATCGGCATCGTCGCCGGGGCGATTAAAGGCCTGAACGAACATCAGGGCAACGTGGTTTCCCGCTTCGGCCTGAAGCTGGTTTACGGCTCTACGCTGGTCAGCATTCTGTCCGCCTCTATCGCCGGCCTGGTGCTGGGGTAAACGCCGCACTGCGGTTAAGAAAGGTCGCTACGGCGGCCTTTTTTATTGGCTAATGTTCCGGATAAGGCTGCGCTAAACGCTGCAAAGCAAAAAGCCGACCCTAAGGTCGGCTTTTCTAAATGATGGTGGAGCTAAGCGGGATCGAACCGCTGACCTCTTGCATGCCATGCAAGCGCTCTCCCAGCTGAGCTATAGCCCCACAAATGTGGTCCGCATTAACCGGCGTTACGGTGTCTTCGCCAACCTTTCTGAGATAAAGGTTGGTGGAGCTAGACGGGATCGAACCGTCGACCTCTTGCATGCCATGCAAGCGCTCTCCCAGCTGAGCTATAGCCCCGACTCACAATCACTTTGTGCTGTGAACGGGGCGCATAATATGAAACCCACCGTACGCTGTCAACGGCTAAATTAAATTCCTCGATCAAGCGCTGAAAAAGCCGCCAAATCAGCGCGTTTGCAGCTAAAGATTGACCATTGCGGGCAAAAATACGCCGCTTCCTCCCCCGCGATTTGATCGGGTACATGTCCGGTCAGTGAAAAAAAACCCCGGGAACGCATCCCCGGGGTTTTTCATCGGCCTGCCTTTACGATCAGGCTTGTGCTTCGCGCTCGGCAATATAGGCCAGCGCCATATCGATACGCTGCAGAGAACGCTGCTGACCGATCGCCTGTACAGTAACGTCCATGCTTGGCGACTGGCCGGCGCCGGTAACGGCAACGCGCAGCGGCATCCCTACTTTACCCATGCCGACGCCCAGTTCGTCCGCCGCGCCCTGAATGGCGTCATGCACGTTTTCCGCCGTCCAGTCGCTGATGGCTGCCAGCTTGGCGCGTACGGTCTCCAGCGGCTGACGCGCCACCGGACGCAGGTGTTTCTTCGCCGCGTCGGCGTCAAACTCGCTGAAGTCTTCATAGAAGTAACGGCAGGCCGCCGCCATCTCTTTCAGCGTCTTGCAGCGCTCGCCCAGCAGTTTGACGATGTCTTTCAGCTCCGGCCCGTTGCGCGTTTCAATGCCGAGTTGCTCAACGTGCCAGGCCAGGTGCACCGCCACCTGCTCGGCCGGCAGATGGTTAATGTAGTGGTGGTTCAGCCACTGCAGCTTTTCGGTGTTGAAGGCGCTGGCGGATTTGCTGATGGCGTCCAGCGTAAAGAACTGTTTCATCTCGTCGACCGAGAAGATTTCCTGATCGCCATGGGACCAGCCCAGACGCACCAGATAGTTGAGCAGCGCTTCCGGCAGATAGCCGTCGTCGCGGTACTGCATAACGCCGACCGCGCCGTGACGCTTGGACAGTTTTTTGCCGTCATCGCCCAGGATCATCGAAACGTGCGCATACTCCGGCACCGGCGCGCCCAGCGCTTTCAGGATATTGATCTGACGCGGCGTGTTGTTGATATGGTCTTCACCGCGGATCACGTGGGTAATCTCCATATCCCAGTCGTCCACCACCACGCAGAAGTTGTAGGTCGGCGAACCGTCGGTGCGGCGGATGATCAAATCGTCCAGTTCCTGATTGCTGAATTCGATCGGGCCACGGATCTGGTCGTTAAAGATCACCGAGCCTTCCTGCGGGTTACGGAAGCGCACCACGTGCGGCTCATCCGACGTATGGCTGCACTGGCTGTCGCGGCAGCGGCCGTCATAACGCGGCTTCTCACCGTTTTCCATCTGCTTTTCACGCAGCGCTTCCAAACGCTCTTTAGAACAGTAGCAGCGGTAGGCGGTACCCTGCTCCAGCATCTGGTCGATCACCGCATTATAGCGATCGAAGCGTTTGGTCTGGTAATACGGGCCTTCGTCCCAATCCAGATTCAACCAGTTCATGCCATCCATAATCGCATCGATAGCATCCTGGGTGGAACGTTCCAGATCGGTATCTTCGATACGCAGCACGAACTCACCGCCGGCATGACGGCTGAACAACCAGGAGTAAAGCGCTGTACGGGCGCCGCCGACGTGCAGGTAGCCGGTTGGGCTAGGTGCAAAACGGGTTTTGATTTTCATTGGGATCACTGCCTTATTACGCAACGTCGCGTCGACGGGTGTCGACAATTGCTCGGAATTGAAAAAAGTGGGCAACATTGTATCACTACGCGTTAATTCCTCAACGCCGACGCGGCGTCCGGCAAGTTTATTTCACCCTGCCAACATCGTATTTCTTCCTATTATGCGCAAAGAATCGGCATTGCTGGCGATAAATATCGCAGCTTGCTTAAATTTGCGGCGAACGATTGAAATCATTTTAAAAACCGTTGACTCACTTTGAACTATCCCTATAATGCGACTCCAACAAGACGGGGCGATTAGCTCAGTTGGTAGAGCATCTCCTTTACACGGAGGGGGTCGGCGGTTCGAGCCCGTCATCGCCCACCATCTTGTTGAGAGCAGTAAGAAAAATGAGGGTGATTAGCTCAGTTGGTAGAGCATCTCCTTTACACGGAGGGGGTCGGCGGTTCGAGCCCGTCATCACCCACCATCATTTTCATGCTCAAGCAGTACCTGGAAGTCCCGAAGTGGGTGATTAGCTCAGTTGGTAGAGCATCTCCTTTACACGGAGGGGGTCGGCGGTTCGAGCCCGTCATCACCCACCACTTCTATGGGTCGTTAGCTCAGTTGGTAGAGCAGTTGACTTTTAATCAATTGGTCGCAGGTTCGAATCCTGCACGACCCACCATATTAGAAAAAAGCGCCTTTTGGCGCTTTTTTTGCATGTGCGCTCCATAATAATCCTCAACGCCAACATGACATATGCCTCAGAGGTCGTGTTGGATGAGGCAAAAGCGTTTACGCTTTTGAACAGCGCTTGCGCTGGCCCGCAGGGCGAGTCTCATGGATGAGACGAGTAATCAGCGAAGCGAGACGACAACGCGCAGCGTTGCCCGTAGGGCGAAGGCCAAAGGCCGAGTCAATCCTGCACGACCCGCCATATACGTCCTGTCACCACGCCCTGCGCCCTTTCCACAGCCCAAACAAAAAAGGCGCAGCCTGCGCTGCGCCCCCAATATCCGGCCATAGCCACACGGTAGCCCTCAGGCCGCCAGCGTCGCCCCGCCGTCAATCACAATATCCTGCATGGTGATATGGCCGGCCATATCCGAAGCCAGGAACAGAATGGCATCGCTGACCTCCTGCGGCTGAGCGATTTTCCCCAGCGGAATGCCCAGCTTAAACTGCTCGGGGAAACCGTTGATGGTTTTTTGCTCGCCGGTTTCATCCTGCCACATGCCGCGCTGCATCGGCGTATTGGTCGAACCTGGCGACACCATATTCGAACGCACGCCGAATTCGGCCATTTCCAGCCCCACGGTCTGGCACAGGCTACGCAGCGCCGCCTTGGAGGCGCAGTAAGCCGCCATGCCGACGCGCGGCACGTGCGCCGCGTTGGAGGCAATGCTGACGATCGCACCGCGACGCTGGCGGCGGAATACCGGCAGCGTGTGGCGGAACATATTGAACGCCCCGCCGGCGTTAACATTCAGGCAGGCCATCCAGTCGGCGCTGCTGGTGGCGTCGGTCAGGCCCATGCGCAAAATGCCGGCGCCGTTGACCAACACGTCCAGCTCGCCGTGCTCCGCCAGCAGCCGCGTGCATACGCGATCCACCGCCTCGGCGTCGGCGATATCCAGCACTTCGGTGCGGAATGGGTACGCCGACTCGGCGAACCGCAGATCAAAGCCGATAACCTCGGCACCCGCTTCCGCAAACTGTCGCGCGGTCTGTAAGCCGATGCCGGCGCCTGCGCCGGTCACCCATACGCGTTTGCCGCTAAAATCCCAGTTGCTCATCCGGCCTGCTCTCCGGCGAGCAGCGCCCACCAGCTGTCAATGGTCGGATTCTTGGCCAGCGCGATAAAATCGATATCGCCGCGAATTTTACGCCAGCGCGTCGCCAGCTCCATAATGCGCACCGAATCCAGGCCGTAATCAATCAGGTTCTCGTCGTTGCCCATATCTTCGCTGTCTTCATCCAACAGCGGCAGGATCATCGCCCGCAGCGCCTCTTTGCTGGCAATGGCGTTGCTTTGCGGCAGCAGTTCGGCGGTGCTGACCACGCGGCCGCAGCGGCCGGCGGTGTAACGCAGCGCCATCAGGTGTTCGTCGCGCGAGAAGTCCGCCAGCCCATCCGCCACCATAAACGGCTGGATATTACGCATAAATGCGTCGATGGAGGTGGTCAGGCAGCCGATATGCGCGTACACGCCGCAGATAATCAGCTGGTCACGGCCGGTTTCCTGCAAGATGTCCTGCAGCGGCGAGCGATGGAAGGCGCTGTAGCGCCATTTCACCAGCACGGTGTCATCCTCTTCCGGCGCCAGCGCAGCCACCACCGCCTGCTGTTCCGGATGTTTATTCAGCCCCGGCCCCCACATATCGTTCAGCAGCGCACGGTCTTCATCGCTCTGCTGGTTCGGCTGCGCGGTATAAAATACCGGGATGCCCTGAGACTTGCAGTAGCGGCGCAGGTTGGCGATATTCTCCACAACCTGTTTGATCATCGGGCTGTCTTCACCCCAGAAGTTAAGAAAATACTGCTGCATATCGTGAATCAGCAGCGCGGCGCGCTGTGGCTCAACCGTCCAGTTGACCTTATTGGCCGGTAATTCAGCCGCGGTCGGCAGCGCATAATCATTGAGTTTAGGAATGGCCATCGTTCAATCTCCCTGGACCTGGGTGGCTTGCTGCGCTTCCAGCAGGCGCTGGCGCAACAGTTTCTTGTCAACTTTACCGACCGCCGTCAGCGGCAGGCTCTCAACCTGCACAAAACGGTCCGGTAATTTAAATTCAGCAACGCCCTGCTCACGCAGATGACGGCGCAGCACCACCGGCTTGAGCGTCTCGCCGGCGATAAAATAGGCGCAGCTCTTTTCACCCATCAGCGCATCCGGCATCGATACCAGCGCGGCGTTAATCACCGCACCATGACGCAGCAGCAGGTTTTCGATCTCTTCCGCCGCGATTTTCTCGCCGCCGCGGTTGATCTGATCTTTTTGCCGCCCTTCCACGCAGATATAGCCGTCTTCAGTCATGCGAATCAGATCGCCAGAGCAGTAGAAACCATCGGCGTCGAACGCGTCGGCATTGTGCGCCGGGCTCTGGTAGTAACCGCGGAAGGTGTACGGGCCGCGCGTCATCAGGCGACCGACCTGGCCGGCCGGCAGCGGATTACCGTCGTCATCAGCCACCCAGACTTCGTCGTCCGGCGACATCGGGCAGCCCTGCGTGGTGAGGATATGGCGATCGTCATCGTCCAGTTGGGTATAGTTCACCAGCCCTTCCGCCATGCCGAACACCTGCTGCAGCTGGCAGCCAATCTCCGCCGGAATGCGCGCCGCCAGGCTTTCGCCCAGCTTGGCGCCGCCGACCTGCAGCAGCTTCAGGCTGGCGAGCGGCGCGTTGCCGCCCCACTCTTCAATCGCCTGCAGCCACAGCGTGACCGCCGGCGGCACCAGCGCGGTGACGTTAATCTGATGCTGCTCAATCAGTTTGAAGCACTGACCGGCGTCCGGATCGGCGGCGAACACCACCTGACCGGCGGCATAAAACACGCCCAGCACGCCCGGCGAGCTCATCGGGTAGTTATGCGCCACCGGCAGCGCGCACAGGTAACGCGTCTCACTGTCAAAACGGCACACCTCTACGCTGCGGCGAATGCTGTAGTAGTAATCATTGTGGGTACGCGGAATCAGTTTCGGCGTGCCGGTGCTGCCGCCGGACAGCTGGAAAAACGCCACCTGGTCGGCCGCAGACGGCGTTGCGCGGAAATCGCCGCGCTCTTCCGCCAGCATCGCCGCCAGCGACTGTTCGCCCTGCGCCTGGCTGCGCAGCGCCACCACGCGCAGCGACGGGTGCTGCGCCCGGAAGGTCGCCAGAAAATCGTCATTGCCGAACAGCGCATGTTTGCTGTCTGCAATCAGCACCGCCGGTTTGATTTGCTCGGCGTAGGCGTTCAGTTCGCTGCGCTGGTGACTGAACAGCGCATTGACCGGCGCCACGCCAATTTTCAGCAGGGCGAAGAAGGTGACATAAAATTCCACCACGTTGCCCAACTGCACCAGGGCGGTTTCCCCCGGCTGAATACCGCGGCGCAGCAGCGCGGCGGCCAGACTATCTGACTGTTGATGCAGCTGGCGATAGCTCAGGCTGCCCTCGGCGTCGACCAGTGCGGTCGCGTCGCTGTCCGCCTGGCGATCGAGAATGTCGGTCAGCGGTTGGTCAATCCAGTAGCCGCGGTCGCGGTAGCGCTGGGCAAACTCGGCCGGCCACGGGGTAAATGCAATACTCATGGTGTTGTTATCCTTGGTTCAATCCAAACGCACGCAAAATGGTGCTGAGCTTGGTGCCGGTTTCATGCCATTCAGACTCCGGCGAAGAATCTTTAACGATGCCGGCGCCGGCAAACAGGCGCACCTGGCGGCCCTGCACGGTGCCGCAGCGGATGGTGACCACCCACTCGCCGTTGCCTTCGGCGTCGCACCAGCCGACGATGCCGCCGAACAGGCCGCGGTCAAAAGGCTCCAGTTCGGCAATCAGATCGCGCGCTTTCAGCGTCGGCGTGCCGCACAGCGCCGGCGTAGGGTGCAGCAGGCAGGCCAGCGACAGCGCATTCTCCCGGCGGCAGTCCACTTCGCCGTCGATCGGCGTCGACAGATGCCACAGCGTGGTGGTGCTCAGCAGTTCGGGAGCCGTCGGGATATTCAGGTAGCGGCAGCGGCCGGTCAGCACCTGGCGCATACCTTCGGTGACAAAATCGTGCTCGACGTTATCTTTGCTCGACGCCAGCAGCTGCTCGCTCACCTCACGGTCGCGCTGCGGATTGGCGTCGCGTCGGGCGGAGCCGGCCAGCGGGTTGGAATAGAACTGCGCGCCGGACTTACGCAGCAGCAGTTCCGGGCTGGCGCCCAGCAGCGCCCCGTCTTCCAACGGCACATGGAAATGAAAACCGTTCGGGTTCTGCGCGATAATGCGCGCCATCAGCGCCTGGCGGTCGACCGGCTGCCGGGTTTCGATTTCCAGCAGGCGCGACAGCACCACCTTATCCAGCTCGCCGCTGGCAGTTGCCGCCACGGCGTCGCTGACCATCTGCATAAAGGGCGCCTGCGCCGGCAGTTCATTCAGGGCGTCAATTTCCGGGCCGTCGGCGTCGGCCGCCGGCTGCGCCGCCATAAAGGCTTCGCGATCAAACCACTGGGTATGCTGCGGAATAAACAGCGACGACGGCTGGCGGGTATCAAACGGAATCGCGCCGCACAGCACCGGCTTTTTAATGCCGGCCAGTCGCGCGTCGTCAAAGGCGTAACGCACGGCCTGCTGAAACTCGCCGTTGATATCATCACCGCCGGCGGCCGGCAGAGTGATAGTGGCAAAGCACCCTTGCGTCGTCAGGCTGCGAAAAGGTGATGTGAAAAAGAAGCCTGACGCCGGATCGACACCGAATTGCGCCTGTTCGTTCTCTTTCGCGTGCGGTGCCTTCTGCTGAGCACCATTCACGGCTGTATCCATGGGTACGCCCTCTGTTATTCGCCAATAATAACCAATATAATAATGATTATCATTTGTGTTTCGTGGCGCTAAATTACCCTCCGTCTTTGGCTATGTCAATAAACGTAAACACTTCTTTACCCTGATAATCATGGTATAAACGTTGTGGTATTCTCTAGATAAATGATAACCATTAAGCTTTTCGCATTTAACGGCGAGTCAGGCTCGTCAACGACACCAACAAGGATTACCCGGATGAAGAAGATCCTGCTTTTGGGGCTGGCGTTATTGGCCATCTCAGCAGCACAGGCGGCTTCCCCACAGTGGCCCCGCACGATTGAAACCTCCCACGGCCCCGTCACCCTCAAGCAGCCCCCGACGCGCATCGTTTCCACCAGCGTGACCCTGACCGGCACCCTGCTGGCGATTGACGCCCCGGTGATCGCCAGCGGCGCCACCAACCCCAACGGGCGCTTTACCGATAAGCAAGGCTTCTTCCTACAATGGGGAAAGATCGCCACACAGCGCGGCGTGAAACGTCTGTACGTCGGCGAGCCCAATGCCGAAAGCATTGCCGGCGAAGCGCCGGACCTGATTGTGATTTCCGCCACCGGCGGCGACTCCGCGCTGCAGCTGTATGACCAGCTGTCCGTCATCGCGCCGGTGCTGGTGGTCAACTATGACGATAAAAGCTGGCAGGAACTGGCGAAAGAGCTGGGTTATGCCACCGGGCGCGACGCCCAGGCCGAGAAACTGACCGCCGACTTCGCCGCCCGCGAACAGGCGCTGAAGCAGCACATCACGCTGCCGCCGCAGCCGGTCTCCGCCCTGGTTTTCCGTCAGGACGGCAAAGCCGCCAACCTGTGGACCGGCGAATCCTCACAGGGGAAAATGCTGCTGCAGCTGGGGTTCACCCTGGCGCAGCCGCCGGCCAACCTGCACACCAGCACCAGCCAAGGCTCGCGTGAAGATATTATTCAACTGTCGGGAGAGAGTCTGGCGGCGGGGCTGAATGGCCAGACGCTGCTGCTGTTCGCCAATGACGAGAATGACGTACAGCGTCTGGTGAATAATAAATTTCTGGCGCAGCTGCCGGCGGTGCAAAATAAACAGGTCTATGCGCTCGGCAACGAAACCTTCCGTCTGGACTACTACAGCGCCAGCAACCTGCTGACGCTGTTGGAAAAACGCTTTACTTCCCGCTAGTCTGCGCCGCAGCGGGCTGGAGGGTCGCCTCCGGTTCGCTGCGCGTTACCCGCCGCAAACTGCCCATCACCAACAGCAGCACCACGCCCAGCAGCGCCGCACCGAAGCCGAAGCCGGTCGAGGTCATGGCCGGTAGCATAAACGCCCCCATCGCCCCCAGCAGCAGCGCGCCCAGCGCGTCGCCCACCACGTTCTGCGCGGTCCACAGGCCGTTGATGCGGCCAAGGAACGCATCCGGCGTCAGGTTCTGAATCAGCCCGTACTGCAACAGGGAATTCAGCGCGCTCAGATAGCCAAAGGCCACCAGACACGCCAGCGCCAGGCCGTACCACGGCATCAGGCCAAACAGGCCGACGGCGATAAAGGCAGCGATGGCGGTCAGCAGCATCATCCAGCCCGGCCGCGCCACCTGCGCCACCCGGCCGCTGGTGAAGGCGCCGAGGGCGGCCCCCAGCGGCACGGCGGCATACATAAAGCCCAGTTGCGAAGCGTCAACGCCCCAACTGCCGGCCAGCGCCGGATAGAGGATGCGCACCGCGCTGGCCATGGTCAGCAGCGCGCCGATCAGCGCCACCATGCCAATCACTTTGTTCTGGAACAGGAAGGCGAAACCGCCGGCCAGCGCCTTCAGCGGGTGTTCGCGCGGCTGCTCCGGCGGCAGCAGCTGCGGCAGACGCAGCAACGGCACCAGCGTCAGCAGCGTGCCAAGCGCCGCCAGCCCGTAATTCCAGGCCACCCCGGCGTGGGCGATCAGCAGACCGCCCGCCGCCGGTGAGAGAATCGAGCCAAAGCGTACCGTCAGCATGCTGATGGCGCCGGCCTGTACGATATTTTCACGGCCGACCAGCGCCGGCGTCGCCGCCAGCAGCGCCGTGACGCCCACCGCACCGAAGAAGCCGTCCCACACCGCCAGCAGGTAAATCGCCGTCAGCGACGGCTCCGGCAGCGCCGCATTGAGGCACATGCCGACAAAGCCGACGCCGCAGGTGGAGCGGGCAAGCAGGATCAGGCGACGGCGCTCATAGCGGTCGGCCAGGACGCCGCCCATCAGCAGACCGGCAAACATGCCGCCGCCGGCCAGCGTCACCGCCAAACCAACCAGCAGCGTCGAATCGGTCAGCGCCTGGATCTGCACCGGAATGGCAATCGCCATCAATCCCAGCGCCAGAATAGAGATAAAGCGCGCGCAGAAAACGGCGCGGAACGCCTGATTGGTCTTTAACAAACCAAAATCAAGCAAAATCGAGGGCTTACTCATGTGTTTTATCACCACAGCTTTATAAAGGAATTGCACGCTTGCTACTGCAATGGGGCAGCGACTCATGCTACCATAGATGAATACAATCAATAATGATAATAAATATCATTAATATTCAATTGAATAATGGGCTGTTATGTTCCGGCTTACACACAATTGCTCGCACGCTGCTTCAGCGCCCCAGGAAACTCTGTTTTTAGGTACTACGCGCGCCTTTCGCCGCCGGCTTTACGCGCTACTGTTCGCCGTACTGATTCTGCTGCTGATGATGGCGCTCAGCCTGGCGCTGGGCGCGCAATCCATCCCCTTCTCCACCGTTCTGCAGGCATTAAACGGCCAGTGCAGCGGCGTTGACTGCGTGATCATCACCGACGCCCGCCTGCCGCGTACGCTGATCGGCGTGCTGGCCGGCATCGCGCTCGGTCTGGCCGGCGCCCTGATGCAGACCTTGTCGCGCAACCCGCTGGCTGACCCGGGCATTCTCGGCGTCAACGCCGGCGCCGGTTTCGCCGTGGTGCTGGGCATGTCGCTGTTCGGCGCCACCGACATCGATCAATATCTGTGGTTCGCCTTTGCCGGTGCGCTCTGCGCCTCGCTGCTGGTGGCGCTGGTGGGTGCGCTCGGGCGCAGCACGCTGAATCCGGTGCGCCTGACGCTGGCGGGCGTGGCGCTGGGCGCGGTGCTGGACGGCATGACCACCGGGATTTCTCTGCTTAACCCGCAGGTGTTCGACCAGCTGCGCTTCTGGCAGGCCGGCTCGCTGGATATCCAAAATATGCAGGTGGTGCGCACCGTCGCGCTGCCGATTCTCCTCGGTACGCTGATCGCCCTGTGGCTGACCAAAGCCCTCAACAGCCTGAGCATGGGCAGCGATCTGGCCACCGCTCTGGGTACCGGCATCGTACGTACGCAGCTGCTCGGCCTGCTGGCCATCACCCTGCTGTGCGGCGGCGCCACCGCCGCCGTCGGCCCAATCGCCTTCGTCGGCCTGATGATGCCGCATATCGCCCGCCGTCTGGCCGGCTCCGAACTGCACTGGATTTTACCCTGGACGCTGGTGCTGACGCCGATCCTGCTGCTCAGCGCCGATTTAGTCGGCCGTTTCCTGGTGCCGGGCGAGCTGCGCGTCTCCATCGTCACCGCGCTGATTGGCGCACCGGTGCTGATTGCGCTGGTGCGTCAGCGTCATATGTTCAGGAGGAGCCGCTGATGGCCAGCCATACCGCCATGTTGTCCGCGCCGCAACGCGCCGCCCGCCTGTCGCGCGCCACCCTGACCGTGCTGCTGCTCACCGCCGCCTGCGCAGCACTGGCCGTCTACGCCCTCGGCGCCGGCACGCTGTCTTTGAGCGCTGCGCAGGTGATTGACGCCCTGCGCGGCGAAGGCCCCGCCAATCTGGCGGTAATCGTCACCCAGTGGCGTCTGCCGCGCGTGGTGATGGCGCTGCTGCTGGGCGCGGCGCTCGGCATCAGCGGCGCGATATTCCAGTCGCTGCTGCGCAACCCGCTGGGCAGCCCCGACGTTATCGGTTTCAATACCGGTGCCTACAGCGGTGTACTGGTGGCCGTGGTGCTGTTTAACAGCAGTATCCTCGGCATCACCAGCGGCGCGCTGGCCGGCGGCCTGCTGACCGCGCTGCTGATATACCTGCTGGCCTGGCGTAACGGCGTTGACGCCTTTCGCCTGATTATCGTCGGCATCGCGGTACGCGCGCTGCTGATGGGCGCCAATACCTGGATGATCGTCAGCGCGTCGCTGGAGGCATCGATGACCGCCGGCCTGTGGAGCGCCGGTTCACTGAACGGCATCACCTGGGCGAAAAGCCAGCCGGCGCTGCTGGCAATCGCGCTGTCGACGCTGCTGTTGTGCGGCCTGTCGCGCCGCATGCGTCTGCTGGAGATGGGCGACGACGCCGCCTGCGCGCTCGGCGTTTCGGTCGATCGATCGCGCGTTCTGCTGTTGCTGCTCGGCGTGGTGCTGACCGCCGCGGCTACCGCCGTCGCCGGGCCGATCTCCTTTATCGCGCTGGTGGCGCCGCAGATCGCCCGCCGCCTGTGCGCCAACCGCCACGTGCTGCTGCTAACCGCGCTGACCGGCGCCCTGCTGCTGCTGGCGGCCGACGTCGCCGCCCAGCGGCTGTTTATACCGTATCAATTGCCGGTCGGCGTGCTGACCGTCTGCCTGGGCGGTATTTACCTGATTTGGCTATTAATCCGTGAGTCACGTAGAAAATGAATACTGTAACGCCGCTGTCCGCGCCGCTGCGCGCCGAAAACCTGACGCTGGGCTATGACAAGAAAATCGTGGCGAGCGACCTGTCCGTCGCCATTCCGCACGGCGAGCTGACGGTCATTATCGGCCCCAACGCCTGCGGCAAGTCGACGCTGTTGCGTACCCTCAGCCGCCTGATGCAGCCGCAGCAGGGCCAGGTGTGGCTGAATGACAAACCCATCCGCGACTACGCCACCAAAGAGGTGGCGCGCCAGCTCGGGCTGCTGCCGCAAACGTCGATCGCCCCCGGCGATATTACCGTGTTCGATCTGGTGGCCCGTGGCCGCTATCCTCATCAGCGCCTGTTCAGCCGCTGGCGGGAGGAGGATCAGCAGGCGGTAGAAGAAGCGATGCGCGCCACCGGCGTGGCAGATCTGGCGGAACAGGCGGTCGACACGCTCTCCGGCGGTCAGCGCCAGCGCGTATGGATCGCCATGGTGCTGGCGCAGCAAACGCCGCTGCTCTTGTTGGACGAACCGACCACCTGGCTGGATATCACCCACCAGATCGAACTGCTGGAGCTGATGCGCCAGCTGAACCGCGAGCGCGGCCATACGTTAGTGGTGGTGCTGCACGATCTGAACCACGCCTGCCGCTACGCCACCCATCTGATTGCCATGCGCGGCGGAAAGGTGATCGCCGAAGGCGCGCCGAAAGATATCGTCACGCCGCAGCTGATCGAAGAGGTGTACGGCCTGAAGTGCATGATCATTGACGATCCGGTGTCGCATACGCCGCTGGTGGTGCCGCTGGGTAAACCCTGAACTTTGCGATCGGCCTTCCTGATTTAAACATCGCCGTTTGCCGTCCCCCAGACCCGTCGTTAACCTACCGGGAACCACGGATCAAAGGCATTAAATCATGGAAGATATCGTCAACGGCCAATGCCCGCCCCGGCAGAGGCCGCTTTCTGCAACAACGCATAAAGAAATCATTCGTCAGGCTCTGGCCGATATGAATACGGTGTTAATTGCCGGCGGGTTGACCATCACGGCTGTTCAACGCGCCGATGAAAGCTGGCTACACCACAATATGCATCGGCTCAGACTCAACTGGCACCATTTAGTATCACGCCTTGACGACCGCACCATGCGTTACCGCCACCAGGAAGGCTTTGATTTTGCCTTCAAACTACAAACGGACCCTACGCAGCCTGCCGGCATTTGCCTGTATATCTACGATGTTCACTTCAATACTCTCGAAGTCACTGCCCTTGAAAACTTTGTGACGGATAACGCACGGCACCCGCTCCACGGCAAAATGTTTAAGTACGTTTTGTATACCTTATATTTCTATGCGCTCGGGCTGATAGCACGCTGCGGCTGTGATGAAAAAACGCTGCGCATAACCATCCGCCAGGCGATTAATCCGCATACGCTTCGCTACTACTTATCCCATGCCGACTTCCGGCAGATTCCCGGCAGTATGGACTGCGTTACGCGTTTTAGCGCACTGGAAGCCTATATTGAAAACTACTCGCGCTGACGTTGGGTTCGCAGCAAGCTCATGGTAAAATTTGTCCAATTTTCAGACAGCAGACAAGCGAGGGAAATGCAGATGCTCAACACTAAACGCCCGATCGCCGAGCGCCGGGCCCTGGCGCTCAACCGCCTGGTCCGCTCGGTTCAGTCAGAACAGGACCAGCCATCCAATAACCCGGTTATTGAAGCGTCCGGCCCGCCTTCCGGCACTACGGCTGCAGATAATCCCGTGCTGCATCGGCATGTGTATGCCGATTCCCCATCGGACTGACACCGATTAACGATAAAAAAGGCGCTTACGCGCCTTTTTAATGCCTCATCATCGGGCGCAACGCGCCCTGCCCGCCTACAGCGTACGCAAGATACGGTTCAACAGCGGCCCCAGCACCTTGAACGATGCCGGCGATACGATGTCCACATGCGCGCAGTCCAGCTCGTGTACCTGCAACGCATCAACATATTCCGCCCAGGTCTGCTGCACGTCCATCCCTTCCTGCAGCGTGCGTTTGGCGACAAACAGCGTCGCCTGACCACGGAAGTTGGCGGTATGGGTACGGGACAGCAAGCGCACCGAGTCGGCGTAGTTGGCTTCAATATTGTCGAACATCGCCGTGCGGGTCTCACCCAGCGCCGGGTCCAGCGTATCTTCCGACACCGCCAGGAACTGTTCGCGTTCGCGCTGCACTTCTTTCAGCACGTTATCGTCCAGCATCACGTCCCAGTTCTGCGTTTCCGGCGGATAGGTATCCAACAGTCCGAGGAACGCCACCTCTTCACCGCGCGCCTGCAGCCGGGCGGCAATGCCCTGCGCCAGCGTGCCGCCCAGCGAATAACCGATGAAGTGGTACGGGCCGTGCGGCTGTACCGACAATACCGTCGCCAGATGCGCCTCGCATACCTGATCCATATCTTCGCTCAGCGCCAGCGGGCCGTCAGGGCGCGGCGACTGAATGCCCACCAGCGACCAGTGCTGATCGATATAGCGCGGCAATACGCTGAACTGCCAGGAGAAACCGGAGGCCGGATGCAGGCAGAACAGCGTCGGGCCGTCGGTAGTGCGCAGCGGCAGCACGCTGTCGAAGCCGCAGCGGTCGGCCTCTTCCTGCGTACGCTCCTCCGCCAGCAGCGCCGCCAGCTGTTCCACCTTCGACGCCACCATCACCTGTCCGACTGAAACTGCCTTATCCAGATCGCGGCGCAGTTCCGCCGCCAGACGCATCGCCAGCAGTGAATGGCCGCCCAGGGCGAAGAAGTCGTCGTCGGCAAACACCTGCTCACGCTGCAGCAGACGGGCGAACACCGCGGCGATCTCGCTTTCCAGCCCGGGCAGCGGTTCACGGCCGGCGCTGCGCGTGCCGCTTTGCGGCTGCGGCAGGGCTTTACGATCCAGTTTGCCGTTGGCGCTGAGCGGCAGCTCCGCCATCTCCACCAGCGCGACCGGCACCATGTGCGGCGGCAGGCGGTCGGCCAGCGCAGCGCGCAGCGCCGTCAGATCCAGCGTCACCCCCGCCTGCGGCACCAGATAGCCCACCAGCTGGCGCGCGTCGCCGCCGGCGTCCGTCGGCGTACCGGTCAGCACCAGCGCATGGGTCACCGCCTGCTGCACGCCCGGCAGCGACAGCAGCGCGTGATCGATCTCGCTCAGTTCGATGCGCTGCCCGCGGATCTTCAGCTGATCGTCGCTGCGCCCCAGATATTCCACCGCCCCGTCGGGCAGCCAGCGCGCCACGTCGCCGGTGCGGTACATCCGTCCGCCGTCGCCAAACGGGTCGGCAACAAAACGGCTGGCGGTCAGCTCCGGCCGCCCCAGATAGCCGTGCGCCAGCTGCACCCCGGTCAGGTACAGATCCCCGGCAACGCCCGGCGGCACCGGGCGCAGACGCGCATCAAGAATACGCAGCCCGGTATTCCACACCGGCAGGCCAATCGGTACGTTGGTGCCGGTTACCGCCGCCAGCGCCTCACCCCAGGCCGGATGCCAGGTCACGTCCACCGCGGCCTCCGTCGGGCCATACAGGTTGTGCAACGGCACCGCGGTGCGGCTCTGCCACTGACGGCACAGCTCGGCCGGCAGCGCTTCGCCGCTGCAGAATACCCGGCGCAGGCTGGCGCACTGTTCAACCGCTTCCGGCCCTTCCAGCGCGCTGACAAACGCCGCCAGCATCGACGGCACAAAGTGCATGGTGGTCACGCGGTGGCGGGCGATCAACTGCTGCAGCTGCTGCGGGTCACGGTGCGCTTCCGGCGGAGCCATCACCAGCTGCGCGCCGACGATCAGCGGCCAGAAGAACTCCCAGACCGACACGTCGAAACTGCACGGCGTTTTCTGCAGCACCACGTCTTGCGCATTCAGCGGATAGTGGTCCTGCATCCACAGCAGGCGGTTAACGATCGCCTGATGGCCGACCAGTACCCCTTTCGGCCGGCCGGTGGAGCCGGAAGTGAAAATAATATAGGCCGGATGGTGCGGCGTCGGCCCCGTCACCTCGACCTGCGCGGCATGGTCGGCGGCCAGCGGCGCATCGAACAGCAGGATATCGCCCTGTCCGGCAAAACGCGCCTGCTGCGACGGTTCAGTGATAATCAGCCGCGGTATGGCGTCTTCCAGCATCATCGCCAGACGCTCATCGGGATAACCGGTATCCAGCGGCAGATAGGCGGCGCCGGCTTCAACAATCGCCATCAGCGCCAGCGACAGGAATACCGAACGCGGCAGCGCCACGGCAACGATATCGCCCGGCCGCACGCCCTGTACGGTCAGCTGGCGCGCCAGCGCGCTCACCTGTTCGCGGGTCTCGCGGTAGGTAAAGCGGAAATGCGCATCGGACAGCGCCGGCGCGTCCGGCGTGCGCTGCGCCTGCTGCGCCAGCAGGCCGCTCAGCGTCTGCGGCGCCACCGGGTGGGCAGTATCATTCACCTGCTCCAACAGCGCATGGTCAGCGGCGGTCAGCATATCGGCTTCCCCCACCGGCAGCTGCGGCCGGGCGGTAAACTGGCTCAGCAGCAGCGGCAAACGCTGCAGATGGGCCGCCAGTTCATCGCGCTGATAACGCTCGGCATTGGCCAGCAGTTCTACCTTCAGCTGGCCGTCGTCGCCGATAAACAGCGCAATTTCCAGATCGCGCACCGGCCCGGAGGCCAGATCGTGGGTAATGCCGGCAATACCGTCAAAATCCAGCTGGTAATCAAACATTTTAAAATTGAATACCGTGCCGTACAGCGGCTCGGCATCGCCAATGCGTCCCAGATCGCGCTGCACCTGCTCGGCATCATAACGCTGATGGCGGCGCACCTTCTTCAGCTCACGGCTGAGCGTGAGCGCCACCTCCGCCAGCGTCGCCTGCGGATCCACCAGCATCTCCATCGGCAAGACGTTAATCACCGGCCCGGTGGCGCACAGCGCGGCGGAACCGGTACGGCGCATAAAGATAAAGCCGGCGCTGAAGTGCGGCTGGCCGCTCAGGCGCGACACCCACAGCGCCAGCAGCGCGATCGCCATATCGGCGGCGTTGAGCTGATGCTGGCGGCCAAGCGCCGCCAGCGGTGCGAAATCGGCCGCCGAACAGTGCTGGCTCAGGCGATGAATGCGCGTGGTCGGCGCCTGCCCGGCCAACGGCTGCGGGCTGAGGGTCGCCGGCGGCGGCAGCTGGGCTGCCTTATCGCGCCAATAACCGGCATCCCGCTGCCAGCCGGCGGACTGTTGATACGCCTGATATTCGGCCACTACGTCGCTAAATGCGCTGAACGGCGTCGGATCCGGCGTTTCGCCGCGGCGCAGCCGGCTGTAAATGTGGGCGACACGACGGGTAATGGCGGTAAAGCTGAAGCCATCGACCAGCATATGGTGATAGCGCTGATACCAGAACCAACGATCGTCCGCCACGCGCATCAGCACGTTGCGGTACAGCGGGTTTCCGCTGCTGACACGCAGCTCGCCGTTGAGATCGATGTCCATCAGCGCCGTCGCCGCGGCTTCGGCGTCCGCCGAGTCGGTAAAATCGAGATATTCCGCCGCGTGGATGGCACACTCTGCATCCAGCCACTGCAGCGGCACGCCGTCGCGCTCTTCAAAGCGCAGACGCAGGGTATCGGCCTCGGACAATCCCAGGCCGATGGCGCGCAGCAGGCACTCTTTGTCCAACGCGCCATTCAGTTCAATATAATGCGCCACCGCATAGGCATTGCCGTGCGGCGAAATTTGATCGGCGACCCAGATGCCGGGCTGCGCCGCAACCAGCGGCATCTCCGGGCATGCCTGATAATCCGCCGCTAAATTAGAATTTTCTGACACCGTACTTGCTCCAGTCATCATTGTTGCTCACGCTGCGCGGCGGGCCGCATGTCCCGCCAGTGCGTTTCCAGCCAGCCGACGCATTCGGCGCGTTCTGCCGGGCCGAACACCGTACGCCAGCCGTCCGGTGCCGGACTGAAGTCAGGCCACAGGCTGTACTGCTGCTGCCCGTTGCACAGAATCAGGCAGCGCTGCTGCGGGTCGTCAAACGGGTTCGGCATGTCCATCGCGGGCTCCTTGAATCAGACGGGGATCGGCAACCGGCGTGGTTTGGTGGGCGGTGACAAAATCAGGCTGCCACAGCGCCTGCAGGCCATCCAGCAGGCCGCCGCGCCAGCACAACGCATCATGGCCGCCTTCGACCGCCCGATAGTGCACCCGATGTCCGCGCTGGCTGAGCAGCGTCGCCATCTGGCCGCTGACCCGATGCACCAACGGCTCATGCATGCCGGCTTCCATAAACACCTTCAGCGCGCCGTGGCTGCCCAATCCCTGCTCTACCTGACGCTGCAGCCAGCAGGCGTCCTCTGGCGGGGTCGGCAGTTGCAGCATATCGCGCCGCGGCCACCAGTAAGAACCGGACTGGGCGATTACCGCGCCGAAACGCTGCGGCCAGTTCAACCCGGCATACAACGCGGAGAGGCCGCCAAAACTTTGCCCGGCCACCACGGTGCGCGCAGCCTCGGCGCTGTGCGGCGCCCACTCCGCCAACTGCGGCAGCAGCTCTTCCTGCAGCGCCAGCCAGAAATCGGGGTTACAGCTCAGCTCCTGGGCGCGATGTTTCAAATCGATAATATCGATCAGCACATACACCGCTGCCGGCAACTGGCCTGCACGGGTCATCTGCATCAGCGGATCCCACACCGGCATCTGCTGTGCCCAGAACTGGCCGTCGAGCAGAATCGCCAGCGGTCGCTGCGTCGGATCGCCGTCGCCGGTGGTGTACACCCACACTTTGCGGCTGTTGCCGAGCCGCTCGCTGTGCCAGGTATGCTGCTGCAGACGCGCCGGCGCCGGCGGAATGCAGCGGCCGCTGGCAACCTCATAGTTGTCAAAATCATGCCAGGCAGGCTGCGGCGGCGCTTCCGGCATATGCAGCCCGGAGACAATATTACCGCCGGCGGCCGGCCAGGAGCGGTAAGGGTTCAACAGATCGTGCGTCGCGCTGGCGAACACCTGATGCCACCAATGGCGCCGCGCATGCATATTGGCGTGGGCATCGGCCCCGTCGACGCGCAGCGGACGGTCGTCCATGCTGGGAATAAAGCAGTAACTGCCGCGCCAGTCGGCGTTCAGTTCAGTTTGCCAGTACCACACATCGCTGCCGCTCAGACGCTGCAGACTCTGCGGCGGATTCGGCTGATGGTGGTCGGTCAGGCAATTAATGTTGATCCAGACGCGCTTATAGGCGGACGTCAGTTCGCACCCCTGCGGATCGCGCCAGAGGAAGGTCACCTTCCAGCGGCCGTTGTCGGTCGGTTCCACCAACGGCGTGCCGCGCCGGGCAATCTCCAGCCACCAGCCATGGCTCCCGACGTGCTTGCTTGTTAATAACGTACTGCTTGTTGGCTGTTGTTCAGTTTTCAAAACACCCACTCACCTGGTAGTTGGCATAACACGCTGTGCGCACGGAAAATATCCGGCTGCCCTACCGCATATATAGACACGGTAAATCGAATACTATTGATAATTATTTTCATTTGCAATAGTGTGTACGGGCCCACAAACAGGGTCGGTATTCTTCATCGGGGACGGATGCCGATTATTAGTAACGGGTCGAATGCCGGGCGCGTCTCCGGCTTATTCTATCCATGAATCATTGACGACATAAAAAACGACAACCGGCTGCCCTGCCGGCATGAGCTACGCCGCAGGGATGGCAAAACGGCAGGAAATCACAATGAATCGCACACTTTCTCGTTATTCTCTGGCTACCTTTATCGGCCTGGGTTTAGGCGCGTCCACTTTGGCGCACGCCGCACAGCAAACGGATACCCCCTCAAACGCGGAAAACACCGCCGCCGCTGACGATAAAAAACCAGCAAAACCGGCCGAAGACACCATCCTGGTGACCGCCGCCAAGCAGAACCTGCAGGCGCCCGGCGTCTCTACCATCACCGCCGACGAAATCAAAAAGCGCCCGCCGGCGCGCGATATCAGCGAACTGATCCGCACCATGCCCGGCGTCAACCTGACCGGCAACTCCACCAGCGGCCAGCGCGGCAACAACCGCCAGCTGGATATCCGCGGCATGGGACCGGAAAACACGCTGGTTCTGATCGACGGTATGCCGGCCAGCAGCCGCAACTCGGTGCGTCAGGGCTGGCGCGGCGAGCGCGATACCCGCGGCGACACCGCCTGGGTGCCGCCGGAAATGATTGAGCGCATCGAAGTGCTGCGCGGCCCGGCCGCCGCCCGCTATGGCAGCGGCGCCGCCGGCGGCGTGGTCAATATCATCACCAAGAAACAGACCAAAGAACTGCACGGCTCGCTGAATGCCTACTACAACATTCCGCAGCATAAAGAGGAAGGCGCCACCAAACGCACCGACTTCAGCCTGGCCGGGCCGTTAACCGATACCCTGAGCTTCCGCCTGTTCGGCGGCTACAGCAAAACCCAGGCGGATTCCCAATATATCAACCAGGGTCATCAGTCCGACCGCTACGGCGCCTATGCCGACAGCCTGCCGGCCGGTCGCGAAGGGGTGATCGACAAAAACATCAACGGCCTGCTGCACTGGGATTTCGCCCATCTGCAATCGCTGGAGTTCGAATATGGCTACGGCCGTCAGGGCAACCTGTACGCCGGCGATACCCAGAACACCAACAGCAATGACCTGGTGAAGGATATGTACGGTAAAGAGACCAACCGTATGTACCGCGAAACCTACGCCTTACGTTATCAGGGCGCCTGGGACAACGGCGTCAGCACCAATAACTATGTGCAATACGAAAACACCCGCAACTCGCGGATGAACGAAGGGCTGGCCGGCGGCACCGAAGGGATTTTCAACGAGAAAGACGCCGGCTTTAACGATACCGATCTGGACGATATCCTGCTGCACAGCGAAGTCAGCGTGCCGTTTGAAATGTGGGTACCGCAAACCGCCACGCTGGGCGCCGAATGGAACCAGCAGAAGATGAAGAGCAGTTCAATCGTCAGCCAGGCGCTGCAGGGCGGCGATATCGACGGTCTCTCCAGTTCGGATCGCAGCCCCTACTCGTCCGCGCGTATTTTCTCGCTGTTTGCCGAAGATAATATTGAGCTCACCGACACCACCATGCTGACGCCGGGCATGCGCTACGATCACCACTCGGTGTCCGGCGATAACTGGAGCCCGTCGCTGAATCTGTCGCAGGAGCTGGGTGAATACTTCACCCTGAAGATGGGCATCGCCCGCGCCTATAAAGCGCCGAACCTGTTCCAGACCAACCCGAACTATATCCTGTACAGCAAAGGCCAGGGCTGCGCCAACAGCTCCAGCGGCGTCGGCTGCTACCTGATGGGCAACGACGATCTGAAGGCAGAAACCAGCGTTAACAAAGAAATCGGGCTGGAGTTCCACAACGACGGCTGGCTGGCCGGCGTCACTTACTTCCGCAACGACTACCGCAACAAGATCGAAGCCGGCTACACGCCTGTCAGCCAGACCAGCAACGGTAAAACCGATATCTATCGCTGGGAGAACGTGCCTAAGGCGGTGGTGCAGGGTCTGGAAGGGTCGCTGAACGTGCCGGTCAGCGAAACGGTCTCCTGGACCAACAACCTGACCTATATGATCGAGAACAAGAATAAGACCACCGACGATTACCTGTCGGTTATTCCCAAGTTCACGCTCAACTCCACCCTGAGCTGGCAGGCGACGCAGGACCTGTCGATGCAAAGCACCCTGACCTGGTACGGCCGTCAGAAGCCGAAGAAGTACAACTACAAAGGGGAAGCCACCAGCGGCAGTGAAAGACGTGAAGTCAGCCCGTACGCCATCGTCGGCCTCAGCGCCACCTACGACGTCAGCAAAAACGTCAGCATGACCGCCGGGGTAGACAACCTGTTCGACAAACGCCAGTTCCGCGCCGGCAACGCGCAGAACGTCGGCAACCCGACCACCGGCGCGGTCAATATTGCCGGCGCCGGGGCGGCTACCTACAACGAACCGGGCCGTACCTTCTATATGAGCATCAACACCCACTTCTGATAGCGGGTAACGCCGGGATGAAAACATCCCCCCCCGGCACTGCCATAAAAAAACCGGTCAGCATGTTGACCGGTTTTTTATTATCAACGCCCTCCAGGGCGCGTTTTCTATCAGGTAAAGAAGTCCGCTTAAATCATCTGGCTGAAATTCATCTGCGCCATCAGCTTGTAGTTATCGGCGTAATCCACCGGGATCGCCACCACCACCGGCCCCTGAATCTCCATCGCCTTACGCAGCACCGGCCGCAGCTCGTCCACCGACTGGACGGCGAAGCCCACCGCGCCGCAGGATTCGGCGTAGGCTTTAAAATCAATCGGCCCGAATGACACGCCGGATTTGCGCTGGTACTTGTTCACCTCCTGCATTTCCACCATGTTATAGGCGTTATCCACCCAGATAACGTGCACGATGTTGGTTTTCAGCCGCACCGCGGTTTCCAGCTCCATGCTCGACTGCATAAAGCCGCCGTCGCCGGAAATCGACACCACCTTATCCCCCGGCCGCACCAGCGCCGCACCGATGGCCCACGGCAGCGCCACGCCCATGGTTTGCTGGCCGTTGGAAATCAGCAGCTGACGCGCGCGGAAGCTGTACAGGTAGCGGGCGATCCAGATATGGAAGCTGCCCATATCCACGCACAGCGTCACGTCATCGCTGACGATATCCTGCAGCTCCTTCACGATGCGCAGCGGATGAATCGGCATGCCGCCGCGCCGCGCCGCACGCTCGGCCAGCTCGCTGCGCTGACGGCTCAGATCGGCCAGAATGGTTTCCACCTCCGTTGGTATGGTCAGCCGCCCCGGCAGGCTATCGCCGAGCGCCTGAATGGTGGCGCTGATATTACCCACCAGTTCGACGTCCGGCCGGTAACAGCAGTCGATCTCCGCCGGCTGCACGTCGATATGCACCAGCTTCAGATGACGCGCGCCGTTCCACATACACGGATCGTACTCAATCGGCCCGTAGCCGACGCTGACCACCAGATCGGCCTTTTGCAGCAGCTGATCCGCCGGTTGGTTATTGAACAGGCCGACGCGGCCGGCGAAACGGGCGAAATGATTAACGTCAATCGCCCCGGCCGCCTGATAGGTGCCGACCACCGGCATCTGCGTACGGTACAGCAGCTGACGTACCGCCTCGCTGTTTTCCGGCCGGCTGGCCTGCAGCCCCAGCAGCAGCACCGGGCAGGCGGCCTGCTGAATCAGCGCCGCCGCCCGCTGAATATCGTCGCTGGCCGCGGCGCCCATGCGCGGTGCGGGGCAGCCGGCCAGCACCGGCGCGCTTACCGGTTCATTGACGATATCCATCGGCAGACTGATAAAAGACGCCCCCGGACGGCCGAACTCGGCGCTGCGGAAAGCATTGGCGATCACCTCAGAAATCGCCGAACCGGCGTGTACTTCAGCGCAATATTTGGTCACCGGGCGGAACATGCTGACGGTATCCATACTCTGGTGGGTCTGCTTGAGGTTATCGGCACGTTTCACCGCCCCGCCCAGCGCCACCACCGCATCGCCTTCCGAGGTGGCGGTCGCCAGACCGGTGATCAGGTTGGAGCTGCCGGGGCCGGACGTCACCAGCGCCACCCCAGCCTTACCGGTCAGGCGGCCGACCGCCGCCGCCATAAAGGCGGCGTTGGCCTCGTGACGCACCACCACGGTCTCAATCGACGGCGCATCCTCCAGCGAATCAAACACCCGGTCGATTTTTGCCCCGGGGATGCCGAACACGTGCTTTACCCCCTGTGCTTCCAGATTTTTCACCACCAAATCGGCGCCGCATTGCCAGTTTTCATCCGTATTAAGCTGTTTCATGGTTCCACCTCATAAAGTAAAAAAATCGACCGCCGTTATTGCGCCACGACACGCATGGCGCAGGCCTGTTTAGCCTTCGGCAGAACGAATGGCGCTGTCCAAATCCTCCGGGCAGAGGTTGGTGCGCAGAAAATCCGCATCGTGCGGCAATTGAAGGTTGAGACGCGTGATGACGCCAAACTGCAGACGACCCTGCTCCAGCTGATAATCCAGCACGTGGCCGCCGCCGTTACGGTCGTCGGTGACAAAATGTTCGTGATAGCCGGCCACGCCGATGCCCTGCATATAATCCGGCGAGCGGAAGCCCACCAGCGTGCCGCAGCGCCGCGTAAAGGCGAAGGTCGGCTGTGCTTCTATCGCCTCCAGCATCGGCTTGTAGGGGCGTTCCTGACGCGGTACGGTGCGGGTTTCCACATGGCTGAACTCGCCGTCGACGCGCAGCGCGCAAAACAGATTGGGCGAGGCCACCTGTTCGTCGATGCACTGGTGCAGTTGAGCTTTGGTGATAGGACGGTCGAAATGCTGCGTGACGCTGGGCTTGAAAAAGGTCACTACGGCAAACGGCGTTTTTTGATCCTGCTGCGCCGGGCGTGCGCTGCCGTCGGCGCGCAGCTGATGAATTTCCTGGTCAAAGGCGATCAGTTCGCCGTCAAGATGGTTGAAGGTTCCCAGGCCGAAATCACCGTGGCGCAGCAGTTCGGCGATGGTGACGTCTCCCTCGTATACCCCGCCGATCAGCGCGCTCATCAGCGAAATCTGGTAAATCTCCCCTTCACCGGTTGCCGCCGACTGGCTGGCAAAACCCTGTGCCAAATGCTGCGCACAGGAACACCCGTGGTTCTGGTTCATGCAATACTCCTCCACCAGCGCGGACATACGGCGTCCGCGCGTTCAACTATGCTGCTCAGCCCGCTTCGCGTTGTAACGATTCAGCTACCGGCAACAAAAAATCGACCTCTGGGGTCGACACCACGTTGGGAGAAACAAATGATTAACATTTCTAACCTTTAGTCTCTCTGATTCCGCCGTGATAAAAACGTTTTCTGGTGTTGAAGCAAAAAAAGGGTTGCCGGAAGCTATCCGCCACAACCACGTAACAAGTTATGACAACAGTAATATTTTTACATTTTCTCTTAATTTATCGGCGATAACGTGTCGGAAACCCGCATTATCTCCTTAAAAATAGTAGGATTAAGCCGCAGCACTGAGAACCCTATATTCATAAGAAACGCTTTTGCATATAATGCAAAGATGAACGACACCCGTTATGCCGAACATTTGCCGATTTTTCTGGAAGTCGCCCAATTGGGCAGCTTCTCCGCCGCAGCCCGCAAGCTGGGCATGGTGCCCTCTTCGCTGGTGCGCCATATCGATACGCTGGAGCAACAGCTGGCGGTGACGCTGTTTATCCGCTCGACCCGCGGCTTACAGCTGACCGATGCCGGGAAAATGCTGCAGAGCCGCGCCGCAGCGCTGCAAGCCGATATGCTGACCCTGCGCGCCGAACTGCACTCGCTCAGCGATGTGCCGCAGGGCGTGCTGCGCATCAGTTGCCTGCCGACCTTTGGTAAAACCTACCTGTTGCCGCTGCTGCCGGAACTGGCGCAGCGCTATCCGCAGTTGGCGGTGGAGCTGGATTTCACCGAGCGCCCCGCCGATCCCAAACAGGAGTCCCTCGACGCCGCGCTGCGTATCGGCGAGCAGAAAGACAGCTCGCTGTATGCCCGCCGCATCGCCACCCAACGCTGGCTGATGTGCGCCAGCCCGGCCTATGTCGCCCGCTACGGACGCCCGAGCACGCTGGCCGACCTGCCACAGCACCGGCTGATTGCGCGCTTACATCAGCAGCAGCCGGCCTGCTGGGGGCAAATTCTTGACGCCGCGCTGCTTAACCGCTGCAAGCTGGCGTTACGCTGCGATGATTTCACCGCCCAGCGGCTGGCGGCGCTCAGCGGTATCGGCATCACCTTCCTGCCCAACTGGGTGGTAGGACCGGACGTGCATAGCGGCGCGCTGTTGCCGCTGATGGACGACCCGCGTGGCGAGGAGCAAGGGATTTATCTGCTGCGCCCGGTAGCCAAGGTTTCCGCCAGGCTGGCGGCCTTCACCACGCTGCTGCAGCAATATATCGGCCAGCCGCCCAGCTGGGCCTGAGACATCGCGCATTTCATCCTTTTCCGCTTCAGGGTACAGTAGCCGCAACCAAGGAGCGCTTATGCAGCCAGAGCAGCAGATTATTGAGTGGTTACAACAGGATGAAGCGCGCATCAACGCCCTGCGCGCCGCGCGCCGTCTGGGGCTGGGCGACTGGTGCCTCGGCGCCGGTTTTGTGCGCAATTTAGTGTGGGATCGGCGGCACGACTATGCGCAGCCGACGCCGCTGAACGATATCGACGTGATCCATTTTGATCCGCAGCGCACCCAGCCCGAACGCGATCGCATGCTGGAGGCGCGCCTGCGGGAGTGGTTGCCGCAGCCCTGGTCGGTGAAAAATCAGGCGCGGATGCACCTGCGCGCCGGGCGCGCGCCCTACCGCAGCAGTGAAGACGCCATCAGTTACTGGACAGAGATCGAAACGGCGGTCGGCGCACGGCTCAACGCCGACGACAGCATTACGCTGGTCGCCCCCTTCGGCCTGCAGGCGCTGTTCGCCGACAGCATTACCTTCAACGCCAAAAGCGCCAATTTCGCCGCCTATCAGCAGCGTGTTGCCGACAAAGGCTGGCTGCAGCGCTGGCCGCAACTGCGACAGTCTGCTGTCTAAAGTTTGCGCGCACCCTGCCGATAAGAGTGAGAGATCACCCGACTCAGGAACCGCGATATGATAAACAGCATCATCACGTCCGCAGTACTCAAACCGGCCCTGCCGGCGGTCGGCCGCCTCGCCAGCGCACCGGGCAACGCCGGCCAGCTGCTGATGGCCACGCCGCTGGACACCCATCCCAACGCCGGCAAAGCGAAGAAGAACGATGGCAACCAGCCCGCAGCGCCCGTTGAGCACGGCGCGCCGGCGCGTATCAAGGCGTTGCAGCAGCAAATTCAGGATTTACAGCAACAGCTGCTGGAGCTGAAAGACTCAGACGGCGATGCTAAACAGATCGAACAGCAAAAACAGCTGCTCCAGGCGCGTATCACCATGCTGCAGGCCGAGATCGCGCGCATCCGCAAAGAAGAGATGGAAAAACAGCAGTTAGAACACGCGAAAACGGCCGACGGCGTCAACCGCCCTACGCCGTACAACGCGTTGGACGTCTATATCTGAGTCAGCCGGCCGGCCGTTGTTGACGCTGCTGTTGCAACAGCGCCGCCTGTTCCCGCACGACCTGCCAGACCGCCTCCGCCGCCGGCGACAGCGAACGGTTCTTGCGCCGCACCAGCATCAGGGCGCGGTGGATCTCCGGCTGCAGCCGCTTCACCCGCAGCTGACCGCCCTCCGGCAGCGGCAACGCCAGCGCCGGGAAGATGCTGATGCCGATGCCCGCGGCCACCATCGGAAACAGCGTGGCCGGATGGCCGATCTCCTGCACCACCTCCGCTTCCACGCCCTGCTGACGCAGCGCGCTGTCGATCAACTGCCGGCTGCCGGAGGCATAATCCTGCAACACCAGCCGGCTGCCGCTCAGCGCCGACCAATGCACCTGCGGCAGATCGGCAAACGGATGATCGTCCCGGCACAGCAGTAAAAACGGCTCATGCAGGATCGGCTCGCAATCCAGATCGATCGCCTGCACCGGATCGACCACGATGCCGAAGTCCACCTCGGCGTTGCGGATGCTGTTCAGCACCCACTGCTGCGCCTGATCGCGCAGCAGGATACGGATGTCCGGATACTGCCGCTCGCCGGCGGCGATGCACTGCGGCATCAGGTGTGCCGAAATGGTCTGGCTGGAAGCCACCCGCACGGTGCCGCTGCGCTGCACGCCAAAGCTGCGCGCGTCCAACAGCGACGCCTGCAGCTCATCCAGCAAACGTTCGACGCGGTTAGCCAGCCGGCGCCCCGCGTCGGTCAACAACACTTCGCGGGTGGTGCGGTCCAGCAGGCGCACGCCGATTTCCGCCTCCAGCTCTTTAACGCTGTGGCTGACCGCCGACTGCGTCAGCCCTATCGCTTCGCCGGCGCGGCTAAAACTGCCGTGGCGCGCAATGGCAACAAATACGCGCAGTTGCTTCAGGGAGTAGTTCATGATTTTTATTCATATATAAATTAAATAAATCAATTTTATTATTATATTCCGGCGCGCCACACTATTCCTATTATTTTCCCGTACGAGTTTAGCCATATGAAATTTCTCCCCGACCGTTTTACCCTGACGCTGCTCGCCACCGTGCTGTTAGCTTCGTTTTTGCCGGCGCGCGGCGTGGCGGTCGGCTGGCTGAATACCCTGACCGTCGCCGCCATCGCCCTGCTGTTTTTTATGCACGGCGCCAAACTGTCGCGCGAGGCGATTCTCGCCGGCAGCAATAACTGGCGGCTGCATCTGTGGGTGATGTTCAGCACCTTTATCATTTTCCCGCTGCTCGGCGTGCTGTTTAAGTGGTGGTCGCCAGTGGCCGTCAGTCCGGAACTGTATAACGGCTTTATCTACCTGTGCATTTTGCCCGCGACGGTGCAGTCCGCCATCGCCTTTACCTCGCTGGCCGGCGGCAATGTGGCGGCGGCGGTATGCAGCGCCTCAGCCTCCAGCCTGCTGGGCATCTTCGTTTCGCCGCTGCTGGTCGGCCTGCTGTTGAACGTGCATGGCGAAACCGGCGGCCTGCAGCAGGTCGGCAGTATCGTGCTGCAACTGCTGGTGCCGTTTATCGCCGGCCACCTGGCGCGGCCGCTGATCGGCAAATGGATTGACCGCCACCGGAAATGGATTGGCAAAACCGACCAGACATCAATTCTGCTGGTGGTATACGCCGCCTTCAGCGAAGCGGTGACCCACGGCATCTGGCATCAGGTGGGATGGAAGGCGCTGCTGTTTATTCTGCTCGTCAGCCTGGCGCTGCTGGCCGTTGTGCTGTTGATCAATATTCAGATGGCGCGCTGGCTGGGGTTCAATAAAGCGGATGAGATCACTATCGTGTTCTGCGGCTCGAAAAAGAGCCTGGCGAACGGCATCCCGATGGCCAATATTCTGTTTCCGGCCGCCAGCGTCGGGGTGATGGTGCTGCCGTTAATGGTGTTCCATCAGGTGCAGCTGATGACCTGCGCGATGCTGGCGCGGCGCTATCAGCAAAAACAGCTGCGGCAGCAGCAGGCATCGCAGGTGAAAGCCCTCTGAAAAAGCAACGGGGACGCATCTGCGTCCCCGTCGTCAGTCAACCGCGTTTCAGCGGCTTCACCAGCGCGTCCAATCCTTCAATTTTCAGCGCCAGCGTCATCTCCATCAGCATGCCCAGTTTGCCTTTGGGAAATTCGCCCTTACGGGCAAACCACAGCAGATACTCTTCCGGCAAATCAATCAGCACCCGCCCCTGGTATTTGCCAAAAGGCATCACCGTATTGGCGATTTCAATCAGGTTTTCCTTTTCCATCAGTCACCCAGCAGGCGGATCATTTCCGCTTCGTCGATCACTTCGATGCCCAGCTCCTGTGCTTTAACCAGCTTGGAGCCGGCGGCTTCGCCGGCGATCACCAGATCGGTTTTCTTCGATACGCTGCCGCTTACTTTAGCCCCCAGCGCCGTCAGGCGATCTTTGGCTTCATCACGCGACAGCTGACTCAGCGAACCGGTCAGCACCACGGTTTTACCGGCAAACGGGCTGTCTATCTCTTCTGCCGCCACCACCACCGGCGCCGGCCAGTTAATGCCGATTTCCGGGCTGACCAGTTCATCAATCACCCGCTGATTCAGCGCTTCGGCAAAGAAGTTGACCACGTGCTTCGCCACCACTTCGCCCACGTCCGGCACCAGTTTTAACGCTTCGACGTCCGCCGCTCGTAGCGCGTCCAGCGAGCCGAAATGCGCCGCCAGGTTGGCCGCCGTGGCTTCGCCGACCTCACGGATGCCCAGCGCATACAGGAAACGGGCAAAGGTGGTCTGTTTGGATTTCTCCAGCGCATTGACCAGATTCTGCGCCGACTTCGGCCCCATGCGATCCAGCCCGGTCAGCAGACCGGCAGACAGGCGGAACAGATCGGCGGGATCCTTGACGTACTCTTTTTCCACCAGCTGTTCGATGATCTTGTCGCCCATGCCGTCAACGTCCAGCGCACGGCGGGAGACAAAGTGCTTCAGCGCCTCTTTCCGCTGCGCCGCGCAAATTAAGCCGCCGGTGCAGCGCGCGACCGCTTCGCCTTCCACCCGTTCAACGTCGGAGCCGCATACCGGACAGTGCTGCGGGAACACCACCTCGCGCGCATCGAGGGGACGGCGCTCTTCCACCACGCCCACCACCTGCGGTATTACATCGCCGGCGCGGCGAACGATCACCGTATCGCCGATGCGCAGCCCGAGCCGTTCAATTTCATCGGCGTTGTGCAGCGTAGCGTTGCTGACGGTGACGCCGGCCACCAGCACCGGCTCCAGACGCGCCACCGGCGTAATCGCCCCGGTGCGACCGACCTGAAACTCAACCTCGCGCACCTGGGTAATCTGCTCCTGCGCCGGGAATTTAAAGGCGGTAGCCCAGCGCGGCGCGCGGGCGACAAACCCCAACTGTTCCTGCAGATCGATATCGTCAATCTTCACCACCACGCCGTCGATATCAAACCCGAGCCCGCCGCGGTCCTGTTCAACCTGGCGGTAAAAGGCCAGCACCTCGTCGCTGCCGCTGCACACTCTGGCGCGATCGCTGACTGGCAGCCCCCAGGCTTTAAACTGCATCAGGCGCTGCCAGTGGCTGCGCGGCAGTTCGCCGCCTTCCAGCAGGCCGACGCCGTAGCAGAAGAAGGTCAGCGGACGTTTGGCGGTAATGCGCGGGTCCAGCTGACGCAGCGAGCCGGCGGCGGCGTTACGCGGGTTGGCGAACACCTTGCCGTCCTTACGGCGCGCCTCTTCATTCATTTTTTCAAAGCCGGCCTGCGGCATAAACACTTCGCCACGCACTTCCAGCCGGCGCGGAATATTGTCGCCGGTCAGACGCAGCGGAATGGCGCGGATGGTGCGCACGTTGGCGGTGATGTTCTCGCCGGTGGTGCCGTCGCCGCGCGTGGCGGCGCGCACCAGCTCGCCGTCTTCATACAGCAGGCTGACCGCCAGCCCGTCCAGCTTCAGCTCGCAGCAGAAGCTCAGCGCCTCGCTGCTTTTCAGCCGATCCTGCACCCGCTTATAAAACGCCAGGAAACTCTCATCGTCGAATACGTTGTCCAGCGACAGCATCGGTACTTCATGGCGCACCTGCTCAAACGCCGACAGCGGCGCGGCGCCAACGCGCTGGGTCGGCGAGTCGGCGGTGACCAGCTCAGGGTGCGCCTCTTCCAGCTCGCGCAGCTCGCGCATCAGGCGGTCATATTCCGCATCGGGAATTTCCGGCGCATCCAGCACGTGGTACTGGTATTCATGATGGCGCAGTTGGGTTCGCAGTTGATTGATTGTTTCGATTGTTGTGGCCATAGCTCACCATCAGAGATAAAAAACCCCCAGCGAGTGGGGGTTTCAGGAGACGTAATGTTCAGTGCGCATTGCAACCGTCAGGCGTTGTTTTCCAACACTTCACGGATGCGCGCTTTATAGCTTTCCAGCTTTTGCGGCGTCATCATGCGACGCTCGTCATCCAGCACCACGCCGCCAACGTCGTCAGCGATGCGCTGCGCCGACTGCAGCATCAGCTTGAAGTTCTGATTGGCGTCGCCGTAGGACGGCACCATCATAAACATGGACACGCCCGGCGTAGAGAAGTCGGACATTGAATCCGGATCGAAAGAACCCGGTTTCACCATATTCGCCAGGCTGAACAGCACCGGGCCGCTGCCGGCCGGACTGATATGGCGATGGAAAATGCCCATCTCGCCGAACTGGAAGCCGGACTGCAGCACGCTCTGCAGCAAGACTTCGCCGCCGATAATGCCGCCTTGGTGCGCCGCAACGTGCAGCACCAGTACGGTTTCCTTGCGCTTGGCCGGCTCCGGGGCCGGCTGTGCCGGCGCAGGTTCCGCTACAGGCTCAGGCTCGGCCGGTTTGCTTTCAGGCTGCGGCGCAGGCGCTGCTTCCTGTTCAAACGCAGGCTCTGCTTCTGCCGGCGGCAGGTCGTCGACGCGCGGCTCACGCCGCGGCGCTGGCTGCTGTTCTTCGGCAGGTTTCGCTTCCGGTTCGTAGTCGTCCAGCAGCACATCATCGTAGTCCGGCCGCTGAGACAGCGGCGCAGGCTGATGGGCAGCCGGCTGCACCTCGCGCGGCGCCGGCTCGGCCGCCGGAGCGGGCTTCGGCGCAGCTACCGGTTCTTCGCGAGCGGCATCGAAATCACCGAACGACGGCTCCTCTTGCGGATGGGCGGAGCGCACACGCACTTCTCCCACGCCGTCATCGAAGTCGTCGTCAGAAGTTGGTTCACGTTCTTTTTTAGAACGCTTGGCTGGGCGATCGCGGAAAAGGGACGAGCGTTCCTTACGGCTGGTCCACAGACCATGTAATAACAACGCTATTATGGCGATCGCGCCAACAACGATTAATATCAGACGCAAATCCTGCATCATTGCTATCTCTGTTGTTCCAATACATTGCCACCGCGGCAAACATTCACTCTTTAACTCTATTTGCCTGTGCAGACAAGTGCAAGTCCGTGCTGAACTTTATGCTAATAAAGATGATAATTCTGCCTTTTTTGCTTTTTTTTCAGCCAACAACACGCTAGTCAGCAGAAAATCATCCCTATATGATAGCCAGCTTGCCCGTTCTGTTAACGAGATGACTTAAGATATGTCTTATTCGCAGCAAACTTCTTCCTCCGCCAGCGGCGTGCATTACTTTGCCGAAGGCTGGCGCCTGATTACACGCCCCGGCATTAAACGCTACGTGGTGCTGCCGTTACTGGTCAACGTGCTGCTGATGGGTTCTGCCTTCTGGTGGCTCTTCAGCAAACTCGGCGGCTGGATCCCGCAGATGATGGCGCACGTGCCAGACTGGCTGCAATGGCTCAGCTACCTGCTGTGGCCGATCACCGTCATCTCCGTGGTGCTGGTGGCCGGCTATCTGTTCAGCACCATCACCAATCTGATCGCCGCACCGTTCTGCGGCCTGCTGGCCGAGCAACTGGAAGGCCAGCTGACCGGTAAACCGCTGCCGGACAGCGGCATGGTCGGCCTGGTCAAAGACGTGCCGCGCATTATGGCGCGTGAGTGGCGCAAGCTGGCGTACTACCTGCCGCGCGCGCTGGTGCTGTTTCTGTTGTACTTTGTGCCGGTCGTCGGCCAAACGGTAGCGCCGGTGCTGTGGTTCCTGTTCAGCGCCTGGATGCTGGCGATTCAGTACTGCGACTACCCGTTCGACAACCATAAGGTCAGCTTTGCCGATATGCGCCGCGCCCTGCGGCAGAATAAGGTGCATAACCTGCAGTTCGGCGCGCTGGTCAGCCTGTTTACCCTGATCCCGATCCTTAACCTGGTGATCCTGCCGGTGGCGGTATGCGGCGCCACGGCGATGTGGGTTGACCGCTATCGCCGTCAGTTCGTCGCACATTAATCCCCCCTCCCCTGACCAACGGCCCTGCTTGCAGAGCTGTTGGTCATCGTTTCCCGCCGCCGCAATCGCGCCTTATAACCACATAGCGGCATCGGTACTGACAAATGCCCCGCCGGATAAACGCGTCAAACACCAATAATTACTTGAATTTACATATAATTTGAAAAAATAACCCTTCTAGCACATATTCTCTAATAACATATCAATATACCAATTCCTTACTTCCCTGCCGGGAGCGTTAGCGTATGCTTTCGACGTTCCCTACATTATTCATAGAGTTAAAGGACGGGCTATGAGCAAGATATATGAAGACAACTCATTAACAATCGGCCATACGCCGCTGGTTCGTCTGAACCGCATCGGTAACGGGCGCATCCTCGCCAAGGTCGAATCCCGCAACCCAAGCTTTAGCGTTAAGTGCCGCATCGGCGCCAATATGATTTGGGACGCGGAAAAACGCGGCATCCTGACGCCGGGCAAAGAGCTTGTTGAACCGACCAGCGGCAACACCGGCATCGCGCTGGCCTACGTGGCAGCGGCGCGTGGTTATAAACTGACGCTGACCATGCCGGAAACCATGAGCATCGAACGCCGCAAGCTGCTGAAAGCGCTGGGCGCCAATCTGGTGCTGACCGAAGGCGCCAAAGGTATGAAGGGCGCCATCGCCAAAGCGGAAGAGATCGTCGCCACCGATCCGGATCGCTATATTATTCTGCAGCAGTTCAGCAACCCGGCGAACCCGGAAATTCACGAAAAGACCACCGGCCCGGAAATCTGGGAAGACACCGATGGCGACGTGGATGTGTTTATCTCCGGCGTCGGTACCGGCGGCACTCTGACCGGCGTCAGCCGTTATCTGAAAAACACCAAGGGCAAGGCCGTTACCACCGTGGCCGTTGAACCGACCGACTCGCCGGTGATCTCCCAGGCGCTGGCGGGCGAAGAGCTCAAGCCCGGCCCACACAAGATCCAGGGCATCGGCGCCGGCTTTATTCCGGGTAACCTCGATTTGGATCAGGTCGATCGCGTGGTGCAAATTACCAATGACGAAGCCATCAGCATGGCGCGCCGTCTGATGGAAGAAGAAGGCATTCTGGCCGGCATCTCCTCCGGCGCCGCGGTGGAAGCCGCCGTCAAACTGACTCAGGAACCTGAGTTCGCCGACAAAACCATCGTAGTGATTCTGCCCTCTTCCGGCGAGCGCTACCTGAGCACCGCGCTGTTTGCCGATCTGTTCACCGAGCAGGAATTACAGCAATAATTCAGGCAGTGCACGAAAAGCTAAAAAAGCACCTCACGGGGTGCTTTTTTGTGGGCTGGATCAAAGTTTATACCCGCCGAAGATTGATTTTACCCGTTGGCTCTAGTATTTAACCCTTCCATTATTTCGGTGCACAAAATTAATCGTCCCCCGCCTCTGATTTGCGCTGAATCGATTTACGCGTTTGTCGCCGCGGCGTAAAACACGGCATAATGGGGAGCGGATTGAAACGACGGCCCGCCGGTACGGTTTTTTTGATCTGGACGGGGTAAAGCGTCGTTTTCTGTTGCATCAAGCCTCGCCCCTGTACCATAGTCAGGCGCTAAACGGACAAGCTAAAGTCGCCCCGCTAGGCTAAACTTTAGCTCCACAATATTAATCCAATAAGTTGGGGAAACATCAATGTTCCAGCAAGAAGTTACTATTACCGCTCCGAATGGTCTGCATACCCGCCCAGCCGCTCAGTTCGTTAAAGAAGCTAAAGGCTTCACGTCTGAAATCACCGTGACCTCCAACGGCAAAAGCGCCAGCGCCAAAAGCCTGTTCAAGCTGCAAACTCTGGGCCTGACCCAAGGGACCGTAGTAACCATTTCTGCTGAAGGCGAAGACGAGCAGAAAGCCGTTGAGCACTTGGTTAAACTGATGGCAGAGCTTGAGTAATCGGCCCGTCTTTTTAGTTAACACCAGTCAAGAGTAAGGTAGGGTTATGATTTCAGGCATTTTAGTATCACCGGGCATCGCTTTTGGTAAGGCTCTCCTGCTGAAAGAAGATGAAATTGTCGTCAACCGGAAGAAAATCTCCGCAGATCTTGTGGAGCAGGAAGTTGCACGTTTCCTGGCAGGCCGCGCCAAAGCATCGGAGCAGTTGGAAGCCATCAAGACCAAAGCCGGCGAAACCTTCGGTGAAGAGAAAGAAGCCATCTTCGAAGGCCACATCATGTTGCTGGAAGATGAAGAGCTTGAGCAGGAAATCATAGCCCTAATCAAAGACGAACTGGCTTCCGCCGACGCCGCTGCCTATACCGTGATCGAAGGTCAGGCGAAGGCGCTGGAAGAGCTGGACGACGAATACCTGAAAGAACGCGCCGCCGACGTGCGCGACATCGGCAAACGTCTGCTGAAAAACATTCTGGGAATGCCGATCGTAGATCTGGGCTCCATTCAGGATGAAGTGATTCTGGTCGCCGCCGACCTGACGCCTTCCGAGACCGCGCAGCTGAACCTGGACAAGGTGCTGGGCTTTATTACCGATCTTGGCGGCCGTACCTCTCACACCTCGATTATGGCGCGCTCGCTGGAGCTGCCGGCCATCGTCGGCACCACCGACGTGACCAAGCAGGTGAAAAACGGCGACTACCTGATTCTGGACGCGGTCAACAACAAGATTTACGTCAACCCGACCGCAGACGTGATCGACGAGCTGAAAGCCGCACAGAACCTGTACATCACCGAGAAAAACGATCTGGCCAAACTGAAGGACCTGCCGGCGATCACGCTGGACGGCCATCAGGTTGAAGTCTGCGCCAACATCGGCACCGTGCGCGACGTCGCCGGCGCTGAACGTAACGGCGCGGAAGGCGTAGGCCTGTACCGTACCGAATTCCTGTTCATGGACCGCGACGCGCTGCCGACCGAAGAAGAGCAGTTCCAGGCGTATAAAGCCGTTGCGGAAGCCATGGGCGCACAGGCGGTCATCGTCCGCACCATGGACATCGGCGGCGATAAAGACCTGCCGTACATGAACCTGCCGAAAGAAGAAAACCCGTTCCTCGGCTGGCGCGCGATCCGCATCGCGATGGACCGCCGGGAAATCCTGCACGCACAGCTGCGCGCCATTCTGCGCGCCTCCGCCTTCGGCAAACTGCGCATCATGTTCCCGATGATTATCTCCGTGGAAGAAGTGCGCGATCTGAAGGGCGAACTGGAGACGCTGAAGGCTCAGCTGCGTGAAGAGGGCAAAGCGTTCGACGAAACCATCGAGGTCGGCGTAATGGTCGAAACCCCGGCTGCGGCGGTGATTGCTCACCACCTGGCAAAAGAAGTCGACTTCTTTAGTATTGGGACAAACGATCTAACCCAGTATACTCTGGCGGTAGATCGCGGCAACGAGCTGATTTCTCATCTCTATAACCCGATGTCCCCATCAGTGCTTGGCCTGATCAAACAGGTTATTGACGCATCTCACGCAGAAGGCAAGTGGACCGGCATGTGCGGTGAACTGGCTGGCGATGAACGTGCTACACTGTTGTTATTGGGCATGGGGCTGGATGAGTTCAGTATGAGTGCGATTTCAATCCCGCGCATCAAGAAAATTATTCGTAATACCAATTTCGAAGATGTGAAGGCGTTGGCAGCGCAGGCGTTGGCACAGCCAACGGCGCAAGATCTGATGAACTGCGTGAATAAGTTCATCGAAGAGAAGACACTCTGCTAAACTTCCACGACACTGGAACGCCGCCCAATTAAATGCTTAGGAGAAGATCATGGGTTTGTTCGATAAGTTGAAATCTCTGGTTTCAGATGACAAGAAAGACACGGGCACTATCGAGATCGTCGCTCCGCTTTCTGGCGAAATCGTCAACATCGAAGATGTGCCTGATGTAGTATTCGCTGAAAAGATCGTCGGCGACGGTATTGCCATCAAACCTGCCGGCAACAAAATGGTTGCTCCGGTTGACGGTACTATCGGTAAAATTTTCGAAACCAACCACGCTTTCTCTATCGAATCCGACAGCGGCATTGAGCTGTTCGTGCACTTCGGCATCGATACCGTAGAACTGAAAGGCGAAGGTTTCAAACGCATTGCCGAAGAAGGCCAGCGCGTCAAGAAAGGCGATGTGGTTATCGAGTTCAACCTGCCTCTGCTGGAAGAGAAAGCCAAGTCTACCCTGACGCCGGTGGTTATCTCCAACATGGACGAGATCAAAGAGCTGATCAAACTGTCCGGCAGCGTCACCGTGGGCGAGACCCCGATCATCCGCATCAAGAAGTAATTGCGAATGAGATAAAAACGGCGCCTATCGGCGCCGTTTTTTTATGCCTGCCAACCGGGCACCTTCAGGGTGATCACCAGCCCGCCCTGCTCGCCGTTGCGCGCCTCGGCCTGACCGCCGTGCGCCAGCAACACCTTGCGGGTAATCGCCAGACCCAAACCGTAGCCCTTGCCCGATTTAGGCGAGTTTACCCGCACAAAGGGGTCAAAAATGCTGGACAGTTTGGATTCCTCCACGCCCGGCCCCTGATCGCTCACCACAATATGGAACTGCTGCTCCGCACGCTTTAACACCACCGTCACCCGCTGTCCGCTGCCGGAAAAACGCAGCGCATTGCGCACCACGTTGTCGAGCGCCCGGCGCATCAGCTCGGCGTTGCCCTTCACCGTATACTCATCGTCAGCATTAGCCTGCAGAGCAATCTCCACGCCCGGCACCTGCGCTTCATAGCGCGCATCGTTCACTACCGCCGTCACCAGGCCGTACAGGTCGAAGTACTCCTCACCCGCCTGGTTACTGTTTTCGGCGCGCGACAGCGCCAGCAGTTCGCCGATCATTTTATCCAGCCGCCCGGTTTCGTGCTCAATGCGCTGCAGAGAATTCTCTACGTTATCCGGATTCTGCCGCGCCAGACCGATAGCCAGCTGCAGCCTGGCCAGCGGCGAACGCAGCTCGTGCGACACATCGTGCAGCAGTTCTTCACGCGCGCTGACCAGTACTTCCAACCGTTCCGCCATCGAATCAAAGTCGCGCGCCACCTCCGACAGCTCATCGTGACGCCGCCGCATCGAAGGGAACAGGCGGATCGCCAAATCGCCCTGCGCCAGACGGTCAAACCCGCCGCGCAGTTGACGCATCGGCCGCGTCAGGTTCCAGGCCAACAGTGCGCTAAACAGCAAACCGCCAACCCCGCCGATCCACAGCATCGGCTCCGGGATATGGAACAGATGCCAGCGCCGGTTCATCCGGTATTGGGCGCGCAGGCTTTCCACGTCATAACTCAGCAGATAGCCCTGCCGATCGGCCCCGCGCACCCACTCCACGATTTTTTTCGGCATCCGCCCCGACTCTACCGGCGGTGATAGCTGGCCAACCGGCGGCTGCGACGCCGGCGTCACGCGCAGAAAGCGCCGATCCTCCGCCGGCCAGTCGGCGATCATCGCGTTCAGCGCCGGCATGCCGCCGCTTTGCAGCATCGACACCGCCGAAGTAATCTGCATATTGACCAAACGGCGGGCCAATGCATTCTCCGGCGGCTCCCGGTTGCCGTAAACGGCAAAAGAGATCCACAGTACCTGCATCATGATGATAAAAATCAACCAGTAACCCAGCAGGATTTTCCAGAACAGTCTGCCGCGCATCATGCTTACCTGACGCGATAGCCGATGCTGCGCACCGTTTCAATGCCGAGCGTACAGCCCGGCAGCGCGGCCAGCTTCTGGCGGATATTGCTGATATGCACATCAACGCTGCGGTCGTAGGCCTCCCGAGGTCGTCCCAGGCCTTTCTCCGACAGCTCATCCTTGGACACCACGCGCTCCGGCGAACGCAGCAGCAGCTCCAACAGGTTAAATTCCGAGGCGGTCAGGTCGAAGCTCTGCCCGCGCCATTCGCTGCTGCGGGTCGAAGGGTTCAGGATTAAGTCCCCCTGCACAATTTCAGCGTCGCCGTCCTGCACCTCCGGCTGCTCCTCAAAACGGCGCAGCACGGCGCGCAGCCGCGCCACCAGCTCACGCGGATAGCACGGCTTCGGCATATAGTCGTCGGCGCCCATCTCCAGCCCGATTACCCGGTCAATATTGTCGCCTTTCGCCGTCAGCATAATCACCGGCAGGCGGCTCTTCTTGCGCACTTCACGCAGCACATCGATGCCGCTCATATCCGGCAGCATAATATCGAGGATCATGGCGGTATAATCACCGGACAGCGCCCCTTCAACGCCGGCTTTGCCGGTCAGCACCAGGCTGGCGTTGAAGCCTTCCGCCGTCAGATATTCACTCAGCATGGTGCCCAATTCGAGGTCATCATCGACCAGTAAGATTTTCATGGTTGCTCCTTCACTTATTTGCGCTATCTTCCCGCCAAATCGCTTACTGCGCAGCCGATTTTACGCAATCCTTACAGTTCAGCCGCCCCGACTAAAGCATAGCCGGCGTGCTAAAAGGCGGAAAAAAACATTGCTGCGGGAAAACGTTCGCCCGGAAAATTCCGGGCGAAGCAAAGGGAGAGAGAAGATAAACGCCGAGGGACAGTCTTAGGAAAACACCCCGGTGGACAGATAGCGATCGCCGCGATCGCAGATAATCGCCACGATCACGCTGCCGGGGTTGGCGGCGGCTATCTGTAACGCCCCCGCTACCGCGCCGCCGGAGCTGACGCCGCAGAAGATGCCCTCACGCTGCGCCAGCTGGCGCATGGTGGTTTCGGCAGCGTCCTGGCTGATATCCAGCACCTGGTCCACCAGCTCCGGGCGGAAAATACCCGGCAGGTAAGCCGGCGACCAGCGGCGGATGCCGGGAATACTGCTGCCTTCCGCCGGCTGCAGGCCGACGATCTGCACCGCCGCGTTCTGCTTCTTCAGGTACTCGCCGACGCCGGTAATGGTGCCGGTGGTGCCCATACTGGAGACAAAGTGCGTCACGCGCCCTTCGCTCTGGCGCCAAATCTCCGGCCCGGTGGTGGTGAAGTGCGCATAAGGGTTATCCGGGTTATTAAACTGGTCCAGCACCTTGCCCTGCCCCTGACGCTCCATCTCCAGCGCCAGATCGCGCGCGCCTTCCATCCCCTGTTCGCGGCTGACCAGAATCAGTTCGGCGCCGTAGGCACGCATCGCCGCCTGACGCTCCATGCTCATATTTTCCGGCATCAGCAGCTTCAGCCGGTAGCCCTTCATCGCGGCAATCATCGCCAGCGCGATACCGGTATTGCCGCTGGTGGCCTCAATCAGCACATCGCCGGGGGCAATTTCGCCGCGCTGCTCAGCCTGCTGGATCATCGCCAGCGCCGCGCGGTCCTTGACCGAGCCGGCCGGGTTGTTGCCTTCCAGTTTGACCCACACTTCGCTGCCCGTCTCCGTGGCCAGACGTTGTAATTTGATCAGCGGCGTATTGCCGATGTGTTGTTCCAGCGTTGTCACAATCGTTGCCTGTGCATAATGTAATAGGGTCCGGCACTGCCGGACCCTGCTATTTTTCTGATGGGAATTAAAAACTATCAGGCGCTTTTGGCGAGCGCAACCGGTTGTAGCAATTGTTCGCCGGCGTACAGGCGCGCATTCAGGCCGCCGACAAAGTAGCGGCCGCCGCGCACCGGGGTTTCATGGCCTTCCGCCAGCACCACCGTAATCGGCTCCTGATGCCAGCCGAGCGGCTGCACCGTCAACTGCCAGAAATGGCCGCGCGGGCTGACTTCCAGCACCTGGACCGGCAACGGGCAGCGGGCGCTGCTCTCGCTGCTGACTTCCATTTCCCACGGACGCAGGAACAGTTCAACGCTGCCCTGATGCATCGGCTGGAACGCCAGCGGCCATTGGTGCGCGCCGACGAACAGCTGCGAACCACGTATTTCGCCGTTCAGACGGTTCACTTCGCCCATAAACTCCAGCACGAAACGGCTGGCCGGCTCACGCATAATCTCAACCGGCGAGCCGACCTGTTCAATATTGCCCTGGCTCATCACCACAATGCTGTCCGCCACTTCCATCGCCTCTTCCTGATCGTGGGTGACGAATACGCTGGTGAACTTCAGTTCTTCGTGCAATTGGCGCAGCCAACGGCGCAGCTCTTTGCGCACCTGCGCGTCCAGCGCGCCGAAAGGCTCATCCAGCAGCAGGATCTGCGGCTCTACCGCCAGCGCGCGCGCCAGCGCCACACGCTGCTTCTGCCCGCCAGACAGCTGCGAAGGATAGCGGTTGGCCAGGTGCGCCAACTGCACCATCTCCAGCAGCCGCTCAACTTTCTGTTTAATCGCCTGCGCGTTGGGACGTTCGCGACGCGGCAGCACCGTCAGGCCAAAGGCGATATTATCGAATACCGTCATATGGCGGAACAGCGCATAATGCTGGAACACAAACCCCACGCGGCGATCGCGCGCGTGCATCCGGCTGACGTCGGTGCCGTGGAAGCCCAGCTTGCCGCCGCTCTGGCTTTCCAGGCCGGCGATAATACGCAGCAGGGTGGTTTTGCCGGAGCCGGACGGCCCGAGCAGCGCTACCATCTCGCCGGAAGGAATATCGAGCGAGATGTCGTTCAATACTTTGGTGCGACCGAAATATTTGCTGATGTTGTTAATCTCAATGCTCATTGGTTTTCCTCCCGCTCGCGGCGTACGTTCTGTCGTTCCAGACGCCATTGCAGAGCGCTTTTCAAAAATAGGGTCACTATCGCCATAATGGTCAGCAACGCGGCGGCGGTAAACGAGCCGACGGTGTTGTAATCCTGTTGCAGCAGCTCAACCTGCAGCGGCAGGCTGTAGGTTTCCCCGCGAATTGAGCCGGAAACCACCGATACGGCGCCGAACTCGCCGATGGCGCGGGCGTTGGTCAGCACCACGCCGTACAGCAGCGCCCAGCGAATATTGGGCAGCGTCACCCGGCGGAACATCTGCCAGCCGGAAGCGCCCAGCAAAATGGCGGCTTCATCTTCCTGGCTGCCCTGGCTGAGCATCATCGGCACCAGCTCACGCACCACAAACGGACAGGTGACAAATACCGTCACCAGCACCATACCCGGCCAGGAGAACATCAGCTGGATGTTATGCGCATCCAGCCAGCCGCCCAGCAGGCCGTTGCTGCCGTAAAACAGCAGATAAATCAGGCCCGCCACCACCGGCGATACGGCAAACGGAATGTCGATCAGCGTCAGCAGCAACTGGCGGCCCGGGAAGGTAAAGCGCGTTACCAGCCAGGCCAGCAGAGTGCCGAAAATCAGGTTAACCGGCACGGTGATCAACGCGATCAGCACCGTCAGCCAGATGGCGTGCAGCATGTCCGCATCCATCAGGTTGCGCCACATTTCGCCGCTACCCTTGGAAAAGGCCTCGGCGAAAATGGAAATCATCGGGATCACCAGCAACAGCAGTGAAAACAGCACGCCAATGGCGATCAGCGCCCATTTACCCCAGTTGATGCGCTGCCGCTGAGCGCCGTTGAAGGCAGAGATATCAGCCATTAGTGCCCCCCAATACGCTTGCCGAAGCGGCTTTGCAGCAGGTTGATGCTAAATAACAGCAGCAGCGACGCCGCCAGAATCACGGAGGCAATGGCGCTGGCCGCCGGGTAATCAAACTCTTGCAGGCGCACAAAAATCATCAGCGAGGTCACTTCGGTCTTCCAGGCGATGTTGCCGGCGATAAAAATCACGGCGCCGAACTCGCCTAGGCTGCGGGTGAAAGAAATTGCGGTGCCGGCCAGCAGCGCCGGCGACACCTCCGGCAGCACCACGCGGCGAAAGCTCTGCCAGCGGGTAGCGCCCAGCGTTTCCGCCGCCTCTTCATACTCCGGCCCCAGCTCTTCCAGCACCGGCTGTACGGTACGCACCACAAACGGCAGGCTGGTAAACGCCATCGCCACCGCAATGCCAATCCAGGTAAAGGTGACTTTGATATCAAAGTGCGCCAACCACTGGCCGTACCAACCGGTGGTGGAAAACAGCCCGGCCAGCGTCAGGCCGGCAACGGCGGTCGGCAGCGCGAACGGCAAATCAATCAGGCCGTCCAGCAGCGAGCGGCCGGGGAACCGGTAGCGGGTCAGGATCCACGCCATCAGCATGCCGAACAGCGCGTTGAACAGGCTGGCCACGCCCGCCGCCAGCAGCGTGACCTTATAGGCTGCCACCACCTGCGGGTTGGAAATCACTTCCCAATACTGCGCCAGCGTCATCTGCGACAACTGCATTACCAGCGCACTCAGCGGCAGCAGCAGAATCAGACAGGTATAAAACAGGCTGCTGCCCAGGCTCAGGCCGAATCCGGGCAGTACGCGTTTACTGGAACGGGTTAACGACAACATTACTTACGCCCTGCTGCTAATAACCGATCCAGCTCGCCGCCGCTGGCGAAGTGGGTTTTCATCACGTGCGGCCAGTCGCCGAACTGATCTTCAACCCGGAACAGTTTGGTCTGCGGGAACTTATCTTTCGCCGCCGCCATCGCCTGCTCATTGTTAACGCGGTAGTAATAGCCGGTGATAATCTGCTGTGCCGCCGGGCTGTACAGGTAGTTCAGGTAAGCCTTCGCCGCCTGTTCGCTGCCGTTACGCTCAACGTTTTTATCCACCCAGGCCACTGGGAACTCGGCCAGAATATCGACCGGCGGTACGATCACCTGGTATTTGTCTTCGCCGTACTGCTTGCGGATGTTGTTAACTTCCGACTCAAAGCTGATCAGCACGTCGCCGAGACCGCGTTCAACAAAGGTCGTGGTTGCACCGCGGCCGCCGGTGTCGAACACCGCCACGTTTTTCAAAAAGCGAGTCATAAAGGCGCGCGTTTTCTCTGCGTCATTGCCGTCGGCCTGACTGGCCGCGCCCCAGGCCGCCAGATAGGTGTAGCGGCCGTTGCCCGAAGTTTTAGGGTTCGGGAACACCAGCTTCACATCGTCACGCACCAGATCGCTCCAGTCGTGAATGCCTTTCGGGTTGTCCTTGCGCACCAGGAACGCCATGGTGGAATAAAATGGCGAACTGTTGTTCGGCAGGCGCATCTGCCAGTCGGCGGCGATCAGCTTGCCGCGATCGTGCAGAATCTGTACGTCGGTGACCTGGTTGTAAGTCACTACGTCGGCGCGCAGCCCTTGCAGAATCGCCAGCGCCTGCTTGGAAGAGCCGGCGTGCGATTGTTTGATGGTCAGCTTGTCATCCGGATGCTGCTGGTTCCACTGCTGGATAAAGCCCGGATTCAGCGCGGTAAACAGTTCGCGGGAAACATCATAGGAACTGTTTAATAATTCGGTAGCCGAAACGGTGCCGCTGACCAGCAACGCCGCTGCCAGCCACCCTTTCAGCATCATATGTTTAACCCGCGTCTGTTTCATTTTGCACCTTAATTACTCGATCAATCTGTCGGGTAGCATCCCCGTGCGATCAGTGTATTTATAACTCGGTGCAGATCTGTAACGCTTTTATATACCGTTTGGTGATTTGCAAGCATCAAATGCTATAAGGCAAGAGCGGAGCGGCATGGGGGGCGGGGCTAAAGAGAGGTAACGGGGCCGGCGCTGCGGCCCCGCGGCGGCGCGTTACAGCGCCAGCAAACGCGTCAGCGACGGTGCAAAGTAATAGCTGCCGCTCACCGCGCGGGTGAAACGCAGCATGGCGTCATGCTTGCCGTCCGTCTCGCCGAACATGCTCAGCAGCTGCTGTTCGATATTATGTAAACGCGCGCAGTAGGCGATAAAGAACAGACCGTGTTTACCGCTGGCGGTGCCGTAAGGCAGGCTCTGGCGCAGAATTTTCAGCCCTTTGCCGTCCTCTTTCAGATCGACGCGGCTCACGTGAGAAGTGTTCGGCCGCGCCTCAGGCGGCAGCTCTTCACTGTCTTGCTTGGTACGGCCGATAATCTGTTCCTGTTGCTCGGTGCTAAAGCGTGACCACTGGCGCAGGTTATGCTCATAGCGCTGTACGAACACGTAGCTGCCGCCGGCGTCCTGCGCGTCGTCTTCACCAATCACCGCCACCTCCGCGCGCTGCTCGCCCTGCGGGTTTTCGGTGCCGTCGATAAAGCCGCTCAGGTCACGCTCCTCCACCCAGCGGAAGCCGTGAGTCTCTTCTTCCACCTTGATGGTGTTGCCGAAGGCCGCCAGCGCCGCCTGAGCCAGGGAAAAGTTAACATCATGACGTAAAGACTGGATATGAATCAGCAGATCGCGCTGCGTTGCCGGCGCCAGACCTTTGCCAAGCGGCGTGAACGGCTTGAGTTCTGACGCGCCCTGACCGTTGGAAAGATCGTGCCAGACGTCGTAACCAAAGGCGACCACCGCCCCCAGTTTGGCGTCAGGGAATTGTTGCTGCAGTTCGCTCAACGTCTGGCAAAACTGCTTGCAGCCCTGACGCAAATCGGCAAACTCCCCCTGAACCATGGCTTCCATAAAAATGGCGAAACGGCAGTGCTCCAGCAGAATACCGCTCTGAACCTGTGTCATGTAGTTACCTCGTTCCTTATTCGCTCACCGCACAGGCGCTGCCCGCGGCGGTTAAAACCAGCCATAATCATACCGCAAGCCGGCAAGATTACCTTGCCTGAACGCAAAGAAAATCGCTCATTCCGCCGCAGAATATTTACTGCGGTTTGGCATGCCAGACAATTTTGCTGACCGTCCAGCTCTGCAGCGTATCATCCGGCGGCATAATATCTTTCGGCCCGGCCCACTGGCCGCTGAACAGATAGGTGACGTAGCGGCTCTGGCCGGCGACGCACTCCACCTTGCCGACGTCTTCGCCCTCGCCCGGCTTACAGGCGCCGAAGGCCTTGCTGTACAGCTCGCTGAACGGCGTGCCGAGCTTGCTGCCCCACGCGGTCACCACGTCCTGATCCATCACGTCGACCCGCTGCACGCTGCCTTTCGGCTCGCCGCTGATCACCAGCTTGATGTCATCGCCGTCCATCGCCTGATAAAAGGCGACGATCTGGCCGTTATTAGTGCCCATGCCGCTGCGCAGACGATAATTGCCGTCCAGGCCCTCGTCGATCGCGTGCTCCAGCATTGGCGTGCCGCCGTTAATGCCGCCGACGCCCTTGCCGCTGACTTCCAGACTGCTGCCGAACCAGTTGAACGGCGACAGGCTCGACCAGGAAAAATTGGACATCGTCGAACAGCCGGTCAGCAACAGCGGCAGCCCTAACAACAGCGGGCGAATATTCATTTCGTAGCTCCTTAACATCGGTCGCGAAGGCGCACAGCGCCTCCGGGGTTTATCGCGTTATCTGAACGCCAGCCTCTCACAATGGCTGGCGCTTCACCATCGGTTGCCTGCTTGGAGTGCAGAAAATGCGAAAAGTGCCGCAAACTGATGCGCTACAGCTGCGCGGAATCCGAGAAACAGGCGCGGACGCGACGATTAAACAGAAGATAGCCCAGCGCCAGCGCATCCAGCAGCGCCAGCACCCCGTCAAACAGCGGCGCGCCGTCTTCCTGCCGCCATACGCCCGCCAGCGAACCGCCCAGCGCCGCCAGCAGCGAAAACAGCAGCACCCAACGCCAGGCGCGCCACAGACGCGGCCATTGCGCCCGGCGTCCGCTGAGCAAAAACGCCAGCGCCGCCGGCAAGCCTAGCGCGATACCGTACCAAAAACGCTGGGTATCAGGGTAAAACAGCGCCAGCATGCTTTCCCCCTGCTGGCGAGAGGCGCCGGCCATCACAAACAGCAGCCAGGTGCGCGCCTGCAAAATTAATACGCCCCAAAACCACAGCGGCAGGCGCAATACGCCGTGGCTGTCGTAATCATCCGGGGAAAAGACGGGTGAAGGCTTCACGGCCGTTTCCTTATTATCCGTTATCGTGCAGACACAGATGGGAGCCCGCACCGGAAATTTCAATCCTGCCCGGCATAAATTCCTGCGCTGGCTTAAGAACCTCTTAAGATTGATGTGCTTTACTTATCGCTATCAACTGAGCGACGCCGCATCCCGGCGCGCAAGATTCACTGCAAAACGAAAAGGAAGCTTAACGATGAAAAAACTGACTCTGGCAGCATTAATCGCTCTGTGCAGCACCCCGGTTCTGGCGCAACAGGGCGGTTTCAACGGCCCTGGTTCACAGAACGTTCAGCAGACTCAGCAGGGCGGCTTTTCCGGCCCCAGCGCCTCGCTGACCACGGTCGATAAGGTGAAATCGATGAGCGACGACGCCTGGGTGATGCTGCAAGGCAATATTGAACAGCGCGTCGGCGACGATACTTATACCTTCCGCGACGCCACCGGCACGCTGACGGTGGAAATTGACCACAAACGCTGGAACGGCCAGACCATCACGCCGAAAGACAAGGTGCAGTTGGAAGGTAAAGTCGATAAAGACTGGAGCAACCTGGAACTGGATGTGAAAAACATCAAGAAAATCCAGTAACCGCTGACGGGGCGGCCGGCAGGGCCGCCCTCTCGGTTCAGTATTCCTGATCCTCGATTAACCGTTTCCCCAGGCTGGTAATGCCCTGGATCTCATAGCCGAGTTTTTCATACATTTCGACCACGGTGTCGTTATCTTCGCGCACCATCAGATTGATTTTCGGACAGCCGCGCGCCATCAGCTTCTTCTCCAGCCGGTTAATCAGCGCGTTGGCGATACCGCGACCGCGATAATCCGGATGTACGCCAAGATAGTACGCCGAACCGCGGTGGCCGTCATAACCGCCCATCACCGATCCCACCACCTCGCCGCCAACCTCTGCCACCAGGAATAGATCGGCATCGTGATGCAGTTTACGTTCAATATCCATTTCCGGATCGTTCCACGGGCGCAACAGATCGCACCTTTCCCAGAGCGTGATGACCTCTTCAAAGTCGTCTTGCCGAAATACGCGAATTTCCATCGTTGTTCGCCGCTGTTCATGAGTTATTTCTCTGATTATATCCCAAATCAGCGGCGTTGCCGCAAGGACGCTGAAAGAGAAGGTCTTTTTCCGCTATCGGAAACGGTAACCATGTTAATAAATGGAAATAGTTATCACCTCGATCGACACCGTTCAATACGATATAACATTGCAAACGGTTTGCAGCGACGGAGCACAACGGCATGAAAAAACAGGCAAAATATTTTCTTAACTTCACCCCGCTGAACACCTCCTCCTCACGTCGCCACCTGTTGCTGTCGGGCCTGGCGTTTGCCCTGCTCGGCGGCAAAGCCGGCGCGGCGCAGGCGCGGGAGTCCGGCGGCATGCTGCGCAGCGCACACGCCAAACCGGCCGCCAAGCCGGCGGGCGCCAAACGGCTGGTGATGCTCGACCCCGGCCATGGCGGCATCGACTCCGGCGCGGTAGGTCACGAAGGGTCGCAGGAAAAACACGTGGTGCTGGAAATTGCCAATCACGTGCGCCGCTTTCTGCACCAGCACGATCACGTCGAGGCGCGGCTGACGCGTGAAGAAGACCACTTTATTCCGCTGTTCCAGCGGGTGGAAATCGCCCATCAGCATCAGGCCGATCTGTTTATTTCCATCCACGCCGATGGCTTCACCAATCCGTCGGCCTCCGGCGCATCGGTCTTCGCCCTGTCCAACCGCGGCGCCAGCAGCGCCATGGCGCGCTATCTGTCAAAACGTGAAAATGCCGCCGATGAGGTTGCCGGCGCCAAATACAAACAGCAGGATAATTATCTGCAGCAGGCGCTGTTCGATCTGGTGCAGACCAATACTATCAACAACAGCCTGACCCTCGGCCGCCACGTGCTGGGGCAGATCCGTCCGGTGCACCATCTGCACAGCCAAAGCACCGAGCAGGCGGCGTTTGCGGTGCTGAAATCCCCTTCCATTCCGTCGGTGCTGGTGGAGACCTCGTTTATCACCAATCCGCATGAAGAGCAGTTGCTCGGCACCACCGCCTTTCGCGAAAAAATCGCCCGCGCAATCGCCGACGGCATCCTTGCCTTCTTCCATGAGGCCGATCGCCGCCGGCGTACGGCCTGATCGCCCCGGACGGGCTTTTGGGTATATACTTGTCGGCTGATTAAGACTGACGTTGCGAAATACCCTATGAGTTCACCCGATATCGCTGAAGTAAAATCCTTCCTGCTGGCGCTGCAAGACCGCATCTGCGAGCAACTGGCGCAGGCCGACGGCGGCGGCGCCTTTGTCGAAGACAACTGGACGCGCGCAGAAGGCGGCGGCGGCCGTAGCCGGGTGCTGACCGAAGGCGCGGTATTCGAACAGGCCGGGGTCAACTTTTCGCACGTCTCCGGCGCCATGCTGCCGGCTTCCGCCACCGCGCACCGGCCCGAGCTGGCGGGCCGCAGTTTTCAGGCGATGGGCGTCTCCCTGGTGATCCACCCGCTGAATCCTTATATCCCCACCAGCCACGCCAACGTACGCTTCTTTATCGCCGAAAAGCCGGGCGAAGCGCCGGTATGGTGGTTCGGCGGCGGTTTCGATTTAACCCCCTATTACGGCTTCAAAGAGGACGCGGTGCACTGGCACCGTACCGCCCAGCAGCTGTGTGCGCCGTTCGGTGACGAGGTCTATCCCCGCTATAAGAAGTGGTGCGACGACTATTTCTTTATCAAACACCGCAATGAAGCGCGCGGCATCGGCGGGCTGTTCTTCGACGATCTGAACAGCCCGGACTTTGAGCACTGCTTTGCCTTTACCCGCGCGGTCGGCAACGGTTTCCTTGATGCCTATCTGCCAATCGTGGCGAAGCGCAAAACCCTGAGCTGGGGCGAGAAAGAGCGTGCGTTTCAGCTGTACCGCCGCGGCCGCTACGTCGAGTTCAATCTGGTGTGGGATCGCGGCACGCTGTTCGGCCTGCAGACCGGCGGGCGCACCGAGTCGATCCTGATGTCGATGCCGCCGCTGGTACGCTGGGAATACGGCTACCAGCCGGAAGAAGGCAGCCCGGAAGCGCTGCTGTACCGCGATTTCCTGCCGGTGCGCGACTGGCTGCAGGAGGAGGCGTAATGCAGATCTGGGTTGATGCGGACGCCTGTCCGAACGTGATTAAAGAGGTGCTGTACCGCGCCGCCGATCGCACCGCCACGCTGGTGACGCTGGTGGCCAATCAGCCGTTGCGCACGCCGCCGTCAAAGTATTTGCGCACGCTGCAGGTGGCAGCCGGTTTCGACGTGGCGGACAATGAGATCGTCCGCCGCTGCGAAGCGGGCGATCTGGTGATCACCGCCGATATTCCGCTGGCGGCGGAGGTGATAGAAAAAGGCGCGGCGGCGCTGAATCCGCGCGGCGAACGCTATACGCCGGCAACCATTCGCGAACGGCTCAACATGCGCGATTTTATGGATACGCTGCGCGCCAGCGGCATTCAGACCGGCGGCCCGAACGCCCTGAACCAGCGCGACCGTCAGCAGTTCGCCAACGAACTGGATAAATGGCTGCAGCAGAGCAAACGCTAATCCGTCGCCGGCGTCGCCCACAGATAGTCGGCCTGCTCCTTATCCACTTCGCTCCCCTGTTCCACCAGCATCAACACCGCCGGCTGCACGGCCGGCTGTAAATCCTGCATATGCAGCGGCACGCCCACCAACCGGGAGGCGTGATAACCGCCGGCGATCAGCAGGCTCGGCGTCGGCGCCGCCAGCAGCCGCTGCGCCATCCGGCGATCGCGCTGCTGTTGAATCGCAACCATCGCCGCCAGCTGCTGCTGCTCAATCTGGCCGCCGTGTGCCGCGCGAATGGTCTCTGTCAGCCCCTGTCGCACCGCGGCGCGGGTGGACTGCCTGCCCGGCGGCAGCTGCGGCCGTTGATAAATCGCCATAATCTCGCTGCGATCCAGATTGGCCGACCACAGCGGATACGGCGCCGCCAGCGCGGCAGTCACCAGATCGCCATACTGCGCCCACGGCCAGCTCTGCCGCCAGCCCAGTTCTGCCGGCAGTTCGCCCGGTGCGATCCGTTCGCCACGCCGCAGGCGCGCCTGCAGCGCATCAACCTGCGCCTGCCGATCGGGGTTGATCATCTCCAGCAGCACGCTGCCCTGCGGGCGCTGCTGCGGCAACTGCTGCAGCAGCCACAGCTCCGCACGATGATGGTAGGCGTTGTCGTGTTTTTCGCCGACGATCAGCCGCGGCGCCGCCGCCAGCCGCACCAACAGCTGTGACGGCGTCAGCGTTTCACCGCTGCGCAAATCGGTGATGGTTCCCGGCGGCGGCGCAACCGGCTCAGCGCGCTGAGCGGCAGGAAAATGCGCACAGGCGCTAAGCGCCAGCGCCGCGATGAAAACCAAAAATTTCATAATGTTGCCCCTCAGCCGATGGTGCGCCCATTATAGATAACAATTATCATTTCCAAATAACAAATTAGCGTCAAACCGCTTTGCGCATTGATTTCGCCGCACGGAGCAGGTATAACGATTAGCCATTTAGATATTTAGACGTCTATACGGACAACCAATGCAAACATCTTCTGTCACCCATGAAGGGCAGTTCAAACGCAGTATGAAGGCCCGCCATCTGGTGATGCTTTCCCTCGGCGGGGTTATCGGCACCGGCCTGTTCTTCAACACCGGCTATATTATCGCCACCACCGGCGCGCTCGGCACGCTGCTGGCCTACCTGATCGGCGCCCTGGTGGTCTATCTGGTGATGCTGTGCCTGGGCGAACTCTCCGTCGCCATGCCGGAAACCGGCGCGTTTCACGTTTACGCGTCGCGCTATCTCGGGCCGGCGACCGGCTACACCGTCGCCTGGCTGTACTGGCTGACCTGGACGGTGGCGCTCGGCTCCAGCCTGACCGCCGCCGGTTTCTGTATGCAGTACTGGTTCCCGCAGTCGCCGGTGTGGCTGTGGTGCCTGGTTTTCTGCGCGGCAATCTTCCTGCTGAACGTGGTCACCACCCGCTTTTTCGCCGAAAGCGAATTCTGGTTTTCGTTGATCAAGGTCGTCACCATTCTGGCGTTTATCATTCTGGGCGGCGCGGCGCTGTTCGGCATTATTCCGATGAAGGACGGCACGCCGGCGCCGTTCCTGCATAACCTGACCGCCTCCGGCTGGCTGCCGAACGGTACGCTGCCGATTCTGATGACCATGGTGGCGGTGAACTTCGCCTTTTCCGGCACGGAGCTGATCGGCATTGCCGCCGGAGAAACCGAAAACCCGGAAAAAGTGCTGCCCTGGGCGATTCGCACCACGGTGATCCGCCTGATGGTGTTCTTTATCGGCACCGTGTTCGTACTGGCGGCCCTGCTGCCGATGGAACAGGCCGGTGTGGTGAAAAGCCCGTTTGTGCTGGTGTTCGAGCGCATCGGCGTGCCCTATGCCGCCGATATCTTCAACTTCGTGATCCTGACCGCCATTCTGTCGGCCGCCAATTCTGGACTGTACGCCTCTGGCCGCATGCTGTGGTCGCTGGCTAATCAGCGCACGCTGCCGGCCTATTTCGCCCGGGTTAACCGTCGCGGCATTCCGTTTAACGCCCTGACCTTCAGTATGCTCGGCGGCGTGCTGGCGCTGCTGACCAGTGTGATTGCGCCGGATACGGTCTTTGTGGCGCTGTCGGCGATTTCCGGCTTTGCCGTGGTGGCGGTATGGCTGAGCATCTGCGCGGCCCACTATGCGTTTCGCCGCAGCTATCTGCGCAGCGGCCAGCCGCTGAGCGGCCTCAAATTCCGCGCGCCCGCCTACCCGCTGACGCCGATCGCCGGCTTCGCGCTCTGCCTGCTGGCCTGTATCGGCCTGGCCTTCGACGCCGAACAGCGTATTGCGCTCTATTGCGGCCTGCCGTTTGTCGCGCTGTGCTACGCCGCCTACTACTTCAGCCACGGCGCGGGCAAAAAAACCACCGAACTCAATGCAGGAGAAAAACATGTCGGTTAATAATCCTCTGGCCCCGCTGCTGGCCGACGGACGCTCGTTGATTCTCGACGGCGCGCTGGCCACCGAGCTGGAGGCGCGCGGCTGCGATCTGAGCGATCCGCTCTGGTCCGCCAAGGTGCTGCTGGAAAACCCCACGCTTATCTATCAGGTGCATCTGGATTATTTCCGCGCCGGCGCGCAGTGCGCCATCACCGCCAGCTACCAGGCCACGCCGCAGGGCTTTCTGCGCCGCGACCTGGATGAAAAACAGGCGTTGGCGCTGATTGCCAAAAGCGTGCAGCTGGCGCAGCAGGCGCGTACGGATTATCTGGCGCAGCAGCCGCAGGAAGCGCCGCTGCTGGTGGCCGGCTCCGTCGGCCCTTACGGCGCGTTTCTGGCCGACGGTTCCGAATACCGGGGTGATTATCACTTGCCGCAGGCAGAAATGATCGCCTTCCACCGCCCGCGCATCGACGCGCTGGCCGCCGCCGGCGTCGACCTGCTGGCCTGCGAAACCCTGCCCTCGTTCGCCGAGCTGCAGGCGCTGCTGACGCTGCTGGCGGACTACCCGACGCTGGGCGCCTGGTTCTCCTTTACGCTGCGCGACAGCGAGCACCTGAGCGACGGCACGCCGCTTGCCGAGGTCGCTGCCCTGCTGAACAACAGCCCGCAGGCGCTGGCCGTCGGCGTTAACTGCATCGCGCTGGAACAGGTTACCCCGGCGCTGCGCACGCTGGCCGCCCTGACCACGCTGCCGCTGCTGGCGTATCCGAACTCCGGCGAACACTACGACGCGGTCAGCAAAACCTGGCACGCCTGCGGCGGTGAGCACAGCAGCCTGAGCAGCCAGGCGGACGCCTGGCGACAGAGCGGCGCGCGCCTGATCGGCGGCTGCTGCCGCACCACGCCGCAGGATATCCGCGCTATTGCCGGACAGCTCGCCGGACGCTAAACGAAAAAAGGGCGCAGCAAATGCTGCGCCCTTCTCATATACGCCACCGTGCGACGATTACAGCGGCGCGGTCTGTGCCTCAACCACCGCCAGCGCCACCATATTGACGATGCGTCGCACCGAGGCGATCGGCGTCAGGATATGCACCGGCTTCGACACCCCCATCAATACCGGCCCGACGGTCACCCCTTCCGAGGAAGAGACGCGCAGCAGGTTATAGCTGATACGCGCGGCCTCCATGTTCGGCATGATCAGCAGGTTGGCCGAGCCTTTCAGCGGGCTGTCCGGCATCAGATCGTGACGAATGCTTTCCACCAGCGCGGCGTCGCCGTGCATTTCGCCGTCAATTTCCAACTCCGGCGCCATGCTGTTGACCAGCTCCAGCGTTTTACGCATTTTGCGCGCCGCCGGGCAGTCGGAAGAGCCGAAGCTGGAGTGCGACAGCAGCGCAACCTTCGGCTCAATACCAAAGCGCCGCACGGTTTCCGCCGCCATCAGGGTAATTTCCGCCAGCTGTTCCGGCGTCGGGTCGTCGTTGACATAGGTATCGGCGATAAAGGTGTTGCCGCTTGGCAGCAGCAAGGCATTCATCGCCCCGGCGACGTGCGTTCCTTCGCGGAAACCGAACACGTTTTTCACTACCTCGTAGTGCTCATGGTAGCTGCCGATGGTGCCGCAAATCATCGCGTCGGCCTCGCCGCGGTGCAGCATAATGGCGGCAATCAGCGACGGGTTGCCGATCACCGCACGGCGTGCCTGCTCCTGCGAGACGCCGCGGCGCTTCATGATCTGGTAATACTCGCCCCAGTATTCTTTAAAGCGCGGATCGGATTCGTTATTCACCACTTCGAAGTCTTTGCCCGGCGTCATCTGCAGGCCCAGCTTCTTCAGGCGCATCTCAATCACGCTCGGACGCCCCACCAGAATCGGGAACGCCAGTCCCTGCGACACCAGTTCCTGCGTGGCATGCAGCACCCGCTCTTCTTCGCCTTCGGCCAGCACCACGCGCTTCATCTCTTTGCGCGCCTGGGCGAAAATAGGCTTCATAAACAGGTTGGTTTTGTAAACGAACTCGGTCAGTTTCTCCACGTAGGCGTCGAAGTCTTCAATCGGCCGCATCGCCACGCCGGAATCCATCGCCGCCTTGGCCACCGCCGGCGCGATCTTGACGATCAGGCGCGGGTCAAACGGCTTGGGAATAATGTAGTCCGGGCCGAATGACAGATCCTGATCGTCATAGGCGGAAGCCACCACGTCGCTCTGCTCCGCCAGCGCCAGATCGGCAATCGCGTGTACGCAGGCCAGCTTCATCTCTTCGTTGATGGTGGTGGCGCCGACGTCCAGCGCGCCGCGGAAAATAAACGGGAAGCACAGTACGTTGTTGACCTGGTTCGGGTAGTCGGAACGACCGGTACAGATAATCGCGTCCGGGCGCACTTCCTTCGCCAGCGGCGGCAGAATTTCCGGTTCCGGGTTGGCCAGCGCCATGATCAGCGGATCCCGCGCCATGGTTTTCACCATCTCCTGCGTCAGGACACCCGGGCCGGAGCAGCCAAGGAAGATATCAGCGTTCGGAATCGCGTCGGCCAGCGTGCGCTGCCCGTTGTCCGCGATCGCATAGGCGGCCTTGGTTTCTTCCATTTTCTCGTCACGGCCTTTGTAGATCACCCCTTTGGAGTCACACACCGTGATGTTCTGCGGATGCAGCCCCAGCGCCACCAGCAGGTTAAGGCAGGCGATCGACGCCGCGCCGGCGCCGGACACCACCAGACGCACGTCGGAGATATTTTTCTTCACCACCCGCAGGCCGTTCAGCACCGCCGCCGTGGTGATGATCGCCGTGCCGTGCTGGTCATCGTGGAACACCGGAATTTTCATCCGCTCGCGCAGTTTCTTCTCGATATAGAAACACTCCGGCGCCTTGATATCCTCCAGGTTGATGCCGCCAAAGGTCGGCTCCAGCGCGGCGATTACGTCAATCAGCTTATCCGGGTCATTCTCATCCACTTCAATATCGAACACGTCGATGCCGGAAAACTTCTTGAACAGTACGCCCTTGCCTTCCATCACCGGCTTGCCGGCCAGCGCGCCGATATTGCCCAGCCCCAGCACCGCGGTGCCGTTGGAGATCACCGCCACCAGGTTGCCGCGGGCGGTATATTTGTAGGCCGCCAGCGGATCTTCGGCGATCTCCAGGCAAGGCGCAGCCACGCCCGGCGAGTAGGCCAGCGCCAGATCGCGCTGGGTAGCCAGCGGTTTGGTCGGGGAAACCTGGATTTTCCCTGGAACAGGATACTGATGGAAATCAAGGGCACTCTGTTTGAGCTGTTCGTCCATTATAGGGTCCTTTGTTTTTTACTTTTATCTGAGGTAAGGCTGTTTTGTTACACCAGTATAGTGAGAGAATCGCCGCAAACTTTGAAGCCTGCCATAACCCTGCGCGAAACTTTCAGATACCTGAAATAATTGAAGTTGCGGCAGTGCGAAGCCACATCCAGACGCTGCGACCGCCGGTTCAGGACAACTTCATGTATGAAAGGTATACATTAGGTTAAAAACAAGTAACACAGAATGAACAAGAAAAAAACCGCCGTCCCGGAGGCCCAACCAGCCCGGCGTCGATAGCGCCAACGCGTTTTATCCGGCGATTGACGCTGGCCTGAGCAATTAAGCGATAAATTGACGCCCAAGGGCCAGGCAGCGCTGACCCTTGGTTATTGCGAATAGGAGAGGATTGCCGCCTACTGCGACATATTCAGCAGGGTGCGGATATTCAGCGCGCTGGTGGCGATAATATCAATCGCGCCGGTGCGCAGCGCGCCGAGGATTGCCAGCGCCTTGGTGTTTTCCGACGCGATGGCGATGACGCAGGGAATTTTACGCAGCTCGTCGATGCTCAGCCCGATCACCCGATCGTTCATCACCGTATCCACATGCTGCCCCTGGGCGTTGAAAAAATCATAGCCGGCGATATCGCCGATCACGCCCTGATTCAGGCTGGCGTCGATAATCTCATGCGGCGTAAACCAGCCCAGTTTGACCATATAGCTGTTTTCGTTCATATCACCGATGCCCACCAGCGCCACATCGGCCTTGCGCGCCCGGTCCAGCGTCTCTTTGATGGTGCCGTTTTGCATAAAGGCCTGCTTCAGCGCGCGGTTCTCCACGTAGGCCGGCGCGTACAGCGTCTCACTGCTGCCGCCGAACTTTTTCGCCAGCCGGCGACTGATGTGGTCGGCGTTAATCGCATCGCCGGGCCGGTGGGTGCCGCCGATGCCGCTGATAAACCTGCAGTTGCGCTCCGGCACGCTGCCGACGTGATCGGCAATCGCCGCCACGTTGCGCCCCTGCCCGACCGCCAGCACCATATCATCCTTCAGCGACATCGACAGATAATTGGACACCAGCGCCGCCACCTGCCGCCGCTGCTCATCTTCATCCTGATGGTCGAGGGCGATCAGCGCGCGGCTGATGGGAAACCGCTCCAGCATCTGCTGTTCCAGCCGGGTGCTGAACACCGGGTGATAACGCACGGTAATCTCAACGATGCCCTCTTCTTTCGCGCGCTTGAGCAGACGCCCCACTTTAATGCGCGAGATGCCGAATTTTTTTGCAATCTCTTCCTGGGTGATTTCGTCCTGATAATACGCAACGGCAATTTCAGTCAGTAGTTCGTTATCCTGGGACACTGTTTGTTTTTCCATCCGCTACACGATTCCCCACGGCAGGTTTGGCCGGTTATCGACGGCAATGGGTTCAGAGGCTCTGAACCCATTGTGCGATAAAACTTAACTGTCGCCAGTATATACCCTAAATAATTAACGTTGCATCAAGGCGGCGCCGAAACGCCGCGGCAACTCCGCCGGCTCAGGCGGCAACGGTCTGCAAACGCCGTTCCGTCGCCTCCGCCAGCGTGGTCAGCAGCAGACAGCACGAGACCGCCCCCGCATCCAGCACGCCGCGCGACCTCTCGCCCAGCCGGCTGGCGCGGCCGATTTTCGCCACCAGATCGCGGGTAGAATCGCGCCCGTCCGCCGCCGCCTGCTTCATCTGCGCCAGCGCGCCGGAAAAGTCGTCGCCGCGCTGCAGCGCCTGCTCGAACGCCGCCAGCGCCGGGATCAGCGTATCCATCAGGCATTTATCACCGACGCCGGCGCTGCTGATGTCCTGCAGCTCGCTCAGCCCCTGCTGCAACATGGCGAGAAACGCCGGCGCATCCAGTTGCGCCTTGTCGCGCACGCTGTCCGCCATGCCCATAAACAGGCTGCCGTACAGCGGCCCCATTGAACCGCCGATGCCCTCCATCAGCGCATCGGACAGCGTATCGAACGCCTGCGCCAGCGACAGAGATTTGCCCTTCATCGCCTCGCCGCACAGGGTAAAGCCCTTGGCCATATTAATGCCGTGGTCGCCGTCGCCGATCGCGCCGTCGATCTCGCTCAGGACGTCGCGATGGCTGACGATCACCGACACCAGCCCTTCCACCATCTCATTACCGTACTGCGTTGAAATCTGTTCTGTCATCACATCACTCCACCTGGGTCAAGCCCAGCGACTGGCTCGGCATATCGATAAGGGTTTTCAGTTCATCATCCAGCTTCATGATTGTCAGCGTCACGCCCATCATCTCCAGCGAGGTGAAATAGTTGCCGACGTAGCGACGGTGCACATTGATGCCGCGCGCCGCCAAGCGTTGGGCGATTTCGCCATAATAGATGTACAGCTCCATCACCGGCGTGGCCCCCAGGCCGGAGATCAGCACCACCGCGTCGTCGCCCTGCGCCAGCGGCATATCGCCGAGGACGAAATCCAGCATGGTCGCCGCCATTTCCGACGCCGGCTGGATCGGCGACACCTCAATGCCCGGTTCCCCGTGGTGGCCGATGCCGATCTCCATTTTGCCGTCGTCGATATGGAAATTGGGCTTGCCCACCGCCGGAATGGTGCAGGAGCTCAGCCCCACGCCAATCGAACGGCAGTTGTCGATCGCCTTTTGCGCCGCGCCGATCACGCAGTCCAGGTCATAGCCTTTGGCGGCGGCGGCAGCGCCGACTTTCCACATCAGAATTTCCCCGGCCACGCCGCGGCGCTTGTCGATCTCACTGGCCGGCGCCGAAGCCACGTCGTCATTCGCCACCACGGTTTTCACCGCAATCCCGGCGGCGGCGGCCTTTTTCATCGCCATTTTGACGTTCATGTTATCGCCGGCATAGTTGCCGTACAGGCAGGCCACCCCGGCGCCGCCGTCGGCGGCTTTAAACGCGTCGAGAAACGCGCCGGCGGTCGGCGATGAAAAAATTTCACCAATCGCCACCGCATCCAGCATATTTTTGCCCACATAGCCCAGAAACGCCGGTTCATGACCGGAGCCGCCGCCGGTGACGATGCCCACCTTGCCGCTGACCGGCGCGGCAGGGTACTTCAGCACCCGGGCGTTATCGGTCGGGGTAAAATAGTCGGGATGCGCCTGCAGATAGCCCTGAATCGCATCTTCCACCACATGGTCGGGATCGTTGATAATTCTGTTCATTGCTGCCTCTCTCGCCTGAAGATGAATTATTGAATGGTGTATCCGCCGTCGATCACCAGATTCGCGCCGTTAATCATTGATGCACCGTCACCGGCCAGAAACAGCGCGCCGGCGGCGATATCCTGCGGTTCGGCAAAGCGCCGCAGCGGAATTTTGTCGAGCATCTGCCGCGCCGGCTCGCCGGACCACGCCTTGCGTCCCAGTTCGGTCAGCACCACGGTGGGCGAAATGGCGTTCACCCGCACGTTGTGCGGCCCCCACTCCAGCGCCAGCACCTGCGTCAGGCCAATCACGCCGGCCTTGCTGGCGCAATAGGCCAGATGATTGGGCAACGCCACCACGCCCGCCTGTGAAGCCAGGTTGATAATGCTGCCGCTGCGCTGGCGGATAAAATGCCGGCCGACCGTCTGGCTGGTGAGAAAGACCCCTTTCAGGTTCACCGCCAGCGTGGCGTCCCACTCCGCCTCCGTCACCTCCTCCGCCGGGTTCAGCGCCACAATGCCGGCGCTGTTGACCAGCACGTCCAGCCGGCCGAAATGCGCCAGGCTCTGGGCCACCGCCTGCTCCACCGATGCCTGTCCGGTTACGTCGGCAACCACGCCCAGCGCACGCTCGGCGTCGAGACGCTGCGCCGTTTCCGCCACGTCGGGGGCACGGTCCAGCAGCACCACGCGCGCGCCGTGTTGCACATACTGTTCGGCTATCGCGTAGCCGATGCCGGCACCGCCGCCGGTGATCAGCGCCACCTTGCCCTGCAAGGCCAGCGCGCCTTCGCCTGTTCGTTGCTGATTGTTCATCTTTCTCTCCCTAAACGGTGGATATCACGTTGCATCAGGATATTTTCGCCAAACTGGGGTTAGCGTCGTTGCTATCGCCGGGCGCTTCTTTCGGTAGCGTGACGAATTTCATCAGCACGCCGCTGAACAGATACAGACCGGTGAAGATCCAGATCACCCCGACCGCGCCGAGGCTGCCGATAAACAGCCCCACCACCGCCGGCCCGACGAAGGTGCTCAGGCCGGCGCCGAGGTTTAAAATCGACATGGCGGCGCCTTTATTCTCCGGCGCCAGCGACGGCATAATCGCCGACAGCGGCACAAAGGCGGCCAGACAGGCGCCGAACAGGCCGGCGGCGGCCACGGTGATCAGGTAATTGGCGCCGAAGAACTGCGGGGCGTAATAGAACATCAGCGTGGTGATCGCGCAGCCGACGCAGCCGAACCACATCACCACGTTACGCCAGCCCAGGCCGTCGCTGATCACGCCGAAAATCAGGTTGAAAATGATGTTCACCGTCCACAGCGCGGCGTACATCTGCAGCCAGTGGGTGCGGGTAAAGCCCATATCCATCATGTACATCGGCATAAACACCACAAAACCGTAAGCCGCCGAGGTATTGATGGTGCGTACGATGCCGCCCAGACCAATCTTCGGATTCTCAAAGGCGATGGTGATGCCCTTCAGCACATAGCTGAGCGACGCCTTCTCTTTATTGGCGCTTTGCCCGTCAGGCGTTCCACGGTTCAGCAACAGCGCGATCGCCGCCCCCAGCACCACAAAGATCAGCGCGCTCCACAAAGTATGTATCTCACCGAGATACGGCAGCATGATGCTGGAATAGAGCACGCCCAACACGCTCAGCCCGCCGCTGTATACGAACCAGAAAATGCCGACGGCGGAACCCAGCCTTTCCGGCGGCGCCTCATAGGCCACCCACACCAGAAAACCGTAGGCAAACAGCGGATAGCCCAGCCCGCGCAGGGCGTAGGTCGGCACCATAATCGTCAGATTGTTGCTGGGCAGGCCAAACACCAGAAAACACACCGAGCCAAACAGAAACAGCAGCAGGCCGGCCAGCATGACCCGACGGGCGGTAAAGATTTCCGCCAGCACGCCGGAGAACCAGGCGGCGATGGCGGCGGCAAAGCCATAAACGCTGAACAGCAGCGCCGACTCCTGAATGCTCAGCCCCTTGCCGATCAGGTAGGGCGACAGCCAGCCCTGCTCCAGCCCTTCCCCCATCATAAACACCAGCACGCCGGCATAGCCCAGCAGCAGTTTCGGTGAAAGACCAATGCGATGAATCAGTCCGTGCAACATAGAACACCCCAACACATGTCATTGTGGAGGCGCAGGCAGGCCTGCACCCGAGGAATGGCGCAGGTTTACAGATTTGGATTAAGCACCACTTTGATCGACCCGATGCCGCGTTTCATCAGCTCGAAGCCTTCGGCAAACTGCTCCAGCGGCAGGGTGTGGGTCACCACGCCTTCGGTCGGCAAATCGCCGTTGCCAATGCCCTCAATCACCAGCGGATAGCAGTACGGGCCAAGGTGTGAGCCGAGCACATCCAGCTCTTTGCGGTCGCTGATGATGCTCCAGTCGACGGTCACCGGATCCTTGAACACCGAGAACTCCACAAAGGTGCCGAGCTTGCGGATCAGCGTCAGCCCCTGCTCCACCGACTTCTGCGCACCGGTGGCTTCAATGTAGATATCGCAGCCGTAGCCGTCGGTCAGCTGCTTGATGACCGCCGGTACGTCGTCACGGGTAGGGTTGAGCGTCAGATCCGCGCCGAAGGTCTTCGCCAGCGCCAGCCGCTCATCCGACAGATCGAGCACGATCAGCTTCGACGGTCCGGATTTTTTGATCGCGCCGATCATCCCCAGCCCCAGCGTGCCGGCCCCGGCCAGCACCACCACGTCCCCCAGTTTGATATTGGCGCGCTGCACCGCATGGAACGAGCAGGCGTAAGGTTCGATCAGAATGGCTTTTTCAATCGGCAGATCCGCCGGCACGTGGTAGTTAATCGCCTCTTTGGTGAACTTCATGTACTCGGCCATGCCGCCGTTGACGTTCTTCTGAAAGCCGTACAGATCGTGTTTTTCACACATCCAGTACTGGCCTCGGTTGCAGAAACGGCACTGCCAGCAGGGCACGATCTGTTCCGAGATCACCCGGTCACCGATATCAAATCCTTCCACGCCCTCGCCGTAGCCAACCACATGGCCGATAAATTCATGGCCCGGGATCATCGGCGCCTTGATATAGGCCGGCTGCGTCTCATCGCCCCAGAAGCTCGGCGCCCCTTCAAACGCCTTGATATCGCCGGCGCAGATGCCGCAGGCCTCGATCTTCACCAGGATCTCTTTCGGGCCGATCTTCGGCACCGCTACCTCTTCCAGACGGTAATCCTTGGGCGCGTAGGCAACGATCGCCTTCATGGTTTCTGGGATGCCGTCCGCCATTTTTGCCGCTGTTACACAGGTCTGACACATAGTTTTGTCCTCTGGCTGGGTCATTAACATGAACATTAATACAAAATAAGAACAAATGAACACTAAACTCAGCCGGCGAATTTGCCCACCATGATCTTTTCAAACTGTGATTACGCTCAAAAACTCGCCTATAGAAGCTATTTAAGTGCTAACAACCGTTAAATATGTGATTAGCATCACTTTAAACGTGAGCTTAATGACTAAAACAGATAAAACAAAAGAACATCTATTGAACATTTGTAATTGTACCGATATCTTAAACAGCAGACGCACCAGCGAGGATCGTCAGTCTTTCCGCTATCAACCAGGAGATCGTTATGTTGCCTATTGCCATCGGCGCCGATGATGCCGCCATTGAACTGAAGAATGTGATCGTTGCCTATCTGCAGCAACGCGATATCGCCGTAACCGATTACACCCGGGATCGCGGCGACGATAACGGGATCTACCCCGATATCGCCTTTCAGGTGGCGCAGGCCATCAGGAATGAGCGGCATCAACGTGGTATTCTGTTATGCGGCACCGGCATTGGCATGAGCATCGTCGCCAATAAAGTGCCGGGGATACGCGCTGCCCAGTGCCACGATACCTATTCGGCACAGCGGGCACGCAAGAGCAATGACGCCCAGATCATCACGCTGGGCGCGCGGGTGATCGGTGCAGAGCTGGCGAAAACCATCGTCGACGCCTGGCTGGCTTCCGAGTTTGAAGGCGGCGGTTCGGCGCCCAAAGTGGCGAAAATCAGCCACTATGAACAGGCGCTCCAACCACGCTGAAACCGCTTTCCGGCCAGAGGCAGGCGCGCGCCAACGCGCGTCCTGCCTGCGTTTACTCGGGATTCATTGTTCTTATCCATCGCAACAATCAGAAAAAGCGCATTTTATTTGGCACACCTATGATGCAGTGTGTTCACCCTATTAAATAGACGTTTAACCTGATGGCGCAAAAGCGCGGTTCTGCGCTGTTGCCCCCTTAGAGATGAAGGGTAAATCAAGGAGCTATACATGAACCAATTAGACGCACTCAAGCAGTTGACCGTAGTGGTTGCCGACAGCGGCGACATTGAGTCTATCCGCCAGTTCGAACCGGAAGATGCAACCACCAACCCTTCACTGATCCTGAAAGCCGCCGCGCTGCCGCAGTACAAAGCGCTGATTACCGAGGCGCTGTCCTATGCGCGCCAACAGGGCGGCAATAAAGAAACCCAGCTGATCAACGCCTGTGACAAACTGGCGGTCAATATCGGCGTCGAGATTCTGAAAAGCGTGCCGGGCCGCATCTCCACCGAAGTGGACGCTCGCCTCTCCTTCGACCGTGGCATGTGCGTAGCCAAAGCGCGCAAACTGATCGCCATGTATCAGGAACAAGGGATCGACAAGTCACGCATCCTGATCAAACTGGCTTCCACCTGGGAAGGCATCAAGGCGGCGGAAGAGCTGGAAAAAGAAGGCATCAATACCAACCTGACGCTGCTGTTCTCCTTCGCCCAGGCCCGCGCCTGCGCCGAAGCGGGCGTGTACCTGATCTCACCGTTCGTCGGCCGTATCTACGACTGGTATCAGGCGAAACAGCCGAGCGCCGACTACGACGTCGAACAGGATCCGGGCGTGAAATCCGTGCGTGACATCTATGAATACTATAAACAGCACCGCTATCAGACCGTGATCATGGGCGCCAGCTTCCGTAAGGTTGAGCAGATCCTGGCGCTGGCCGGCTGCGACCGCCTGACGATCGCGCCAAACCTGCTGGAACAGCTGAAGCAAAGCGAACAGCCGGTTGAGCGCAAACTGACGCCGTCTACCGAAGGTTTCCATCAGCCGGCGCCGCTGGCCGAAGCAGAATTCCGCTGGTTGCATAATCAGGACGCGATGGCGGTAGAAAAACTGGCCGAGGGCATCCGCCTGTTCGCCGTTGACCAGCAGAAGCTGGAAGACATGCTGGCCGCTGAACTGTAATTACCCGGAGCTTTACTATGTCTTCACGCAAAGAATTAGCCAACGCCATCCGCGCACTCAGCATGGACGCCGTACAAAAAGCAAAATCCGGTCACCCGGGCGCCCCTATGGGCATGGCCGATATCGCCGAAGTCCTGTGGCGCGACTACCTCAGCCACAACCCGACCAACCCGCACTGGGCCGACCGTGACCGCTTCGTCCTCTCCAACGGCCATGGCTCCATGTTGATTTACAGCCTCCTGCACCTCACCGGCTACGACCTGCCGATGCGCGAGCTGGAAAACTTCCGTCAGCTGCATTCCAAAACACCGGGACACCCTGAATACGGCTACACCCCGGGCGTCGAGACCACCACCGGCCCGCTCGGGCAGGGTATCGCCAACGCCGTCGGCTTCGCCATCGCCGAACGCACCCTGGCCGCACAGTTCAACCGTCCGGGCCATGACATCGTCGACCACAACACCTACGCCTTTATGGGCGACGGCTGCATGATGGAAGGTATCTCCCACGAAGTCTGCTCCCTGGCCGGCACCCTCAAGCTCGGCAAGCTGACCGCCTTCTACGATGACAACGGCATCTCCATCGACGGCCACGTCGACGGCTGGTTCACCGACGACACCGCCAAGCGTTTCGAAGCCTACGGCTGGCACGTGGTACGCGGCGTGGACGGCCACGACGCCGACGCCATCAAGGCGGCGATTGAGGAAGCCCGCAAGGTTACCGACAAGCCGTCCCTGCTGATGTGCAAGACCGTTATCGGCTTCGGCTCGCCGAACAAGGCCGGCACCCACGATTCCCACGGCGCGCCGCTGGGCGATGCCGAAGTGGCCGCCACCCGCGAGCAGCTGGGCTGGCACTACCCGCCGTTTGAAATCCCGCAGGACATCTATGCCCAGTGGGACGCCAAGGAAGCCGGTCAGGCGCGTGAAGCGGCCTGGAACGACAAGTTCGCCGCCTACGCCGCCGCCTTCCCGGAGCTGGCCGCCGAGTTCACCCGCCGCATGAGCGGCGAGCTGCCGGCCGACTGGCAGGCGCAGGCCAAGGCCTACGTCGAGCAGCTGCAGGCCAACCCGGCCAACATCGCCAGCCGCAAGGCGTCGCAGAACGCGCTGGAAGCCTACGGTAAACTGCTGCCGGAATTCCTCGGCGGCTCCGCCGACCTGGCGCCGAGCAACCTGACCATGTGGTCCGGCTCCAAGGCGCTGAACGAAGACCCGGCGGGCAACTACATCCACTACGGCGTGCGCGAGTTCGGCATGAGCGCCATCACCAACGGCATCGCGCTGCACGGCGGCTTCCTGCCGTACTCGGCGACCTTCCTGATGTTTGTGGAATACGCGCGTAACGCGGTGCGCATGGCGGCGCTGATGAAGCAGCGCAACGTGTTCGTCTACACCCACGACTCCATCGGTCTGGGTGAAGACGGCCCGACCCACCAGCCGGTGGAGCAGCTGGCCAGCCTGCGGGTCACGCCGAACATGAGCACCTGGCGTCCGTGCGACCAGGTGGAGTCGGCGATTGCCTGGCAGTACGCCATCGAGCGCAACGACGGCCCGACGGCGCTGATTTTCTCGCGTCAGAACCTGGCGCAGCAGCCGCGTACGGCGGAGCAGCTGGCGAACGTGTATCGCGGCGCCTACGTGCTGCAGGACTGCGACGGCACGCCGGACGTTATCCTGATTGCCACCGGCTCGGAAGTGGAGCTGGCGGTCGAGGCGGCGGGTCAGCTGACGGCGGCGGGCCGTAAGGCGCGCGTGGTGTCGATGCCGTCGACCGACGCGTTCGACAAGCAGGATGCGGCCTACCGCGAGTCGGTGCTGCCGGCGGCGGTCACGGCGCGGGTGGCGATTGAAGCGGGCATTGCAGACTACTGGCTGAAGTACACCGGGCTGAACGGCGCGGTGGTGGGCATGACCACCTTCGGTGAGTCGGCGCCGGCGGACCAGCTGTTCAAGGAGTTCGGCTTCACCGTGGAAAACGTGGTGGCGCAGGCTCAGGCACTGCTGAAGTAAGCGGCTGAAAGCAGCCATCAATAAAGGCGCCCTTGCGGCGCCTTTTTCGTTACCGGCAAACCAGCCTTACATCAGATTATGCAACTGCAGATACTGCAGCAGCATAATGGTCTTGCCGTCCTTGATGCGGCCGTCGGCGATCATGGCGATGGCTTCGCTAAACGGCAACTCGACCACCTCAATATCCTCATCCTCAATGCCGCCCCCGGCCGCGCGGCGCTGTTCATCCTGATACTCGGCAATAAAGAAGTGGATAAGCTCGGTGACGCCCCCCGGCGACATGTAGGCCTCAAACACCTTTTGCACCTTATCCACCTGAAAACCGGTTTCTTCTTCCGCTTCGCGGCGGGCGCACAGCTCCGGCGCATCACCATCCAGCAGCCCGGCACAGGCCTCCAACAGCATGCCGCTTTCATTACCGTTGACGTAGGTCGGCATACGAAACTGATTGGTCAGCACCACGCTGCCCTTGGCGCGGTTATACAGCAAGATGGTGGCGCCGTTACCACGGTCATACACCTCCCGCACCTGCTGCACGCTTCCGCCGTTTTTACGTTTCAGATCAAAGGAATATTTATTGAGCACATACCAATTGTCAGATAGCAGCTCTTTTTTCACATTGTCGATTTTTGCGGACATACACCCTTCTTTCACCACTGTCGGAGTCAGCCCACTACGGTAGCAAAAAACGCGCAATAAAAAACCCCGCGCAAGGCGGGGTCTGGGCAGGCTGAACGGTTAAAAACCGTTTGGCACCTCGCGCATATCCGGCAGTTTATGGGCGATGCCTTTATGGCAGTCGATACAGGTTTTCCCTTCGCTAATCGCCTTGTCATGCATTTTAGCCGCCACGGTTTTTTGCGCGGTGAAATCCATATACTCGAAGTTATGGCAGTTACGGCACTCCTGCGAATTATTCGCTTTCATACGCGCCCATTCGTTACTCGCCATCGTCAGACGGTGGCTTTCAAACTTCTGCGGCGTGTCGATCAGACCGAAAATCTTGGCATACAGTTCCTTGCTGGCCTTCAGCTTACGCAGCATTTTCGGCCCCCACTCATGCGGCACATGGCAATCCGGGCAGGTGGCGCGCACCCCGCTGCGGTTGTTGTAGTGCACGGTCTCCATATACTCTTCGTACACGTTTTCACGCATTTCATGGCAGCTGATACAGAACTGCTCGGTGTTCGCCACCTCCATCCCGGTGTTGAAACCGCCCCAGAACAGGATCCCGGCGACAAACCCCAGCAGCAGCAAGGTGCCCAGCGCCAGCCGGCTTGGCCTGCGCCACCATTGCCACAAACGGCGGATCGGCCCCGGTTTTTTATCAGTATTACGTTCAGCCATAGCTCCTCCGATTATTTGCCAAAGCCTGGCAACGGCTCAAAATTATTGCCGACAATCGGCGCCGCGTCGGTTTGCGGTACGTGGCATTGCAGACAGAAATAACGACGCGGCGCGACGTCGCCGCGCACCCTGCCGTCGCTGTCGATAAAGTGCGTCGGACTGATACGCGGCGCACCGGTGGTGCGGTAGTGCTCAACGCCATGGCACTGCAGACAGCGGTTGGTGTTTTTACTCACCTGATAGCCATCAATGCTGTGCGGAATCATCGGCGGCTGATTGACGTAGTTAAGCGCCATGCGCTCTTGCTGCTTAGGCATTTTGATCTGCCCTTCGGCAGTGCCGGATACCTCCGGCGACTGACTGAGGTCGACATCGGTGGCGGCAAAGGCGAAACCTGCCACGGCCAGAGACATCAGCGCCGCCCACAGGGCCCCGCGCTTTTTCAGTACGGTGCTTTTCATTTTTTGGCTCCCGAAGAATGAAATTTGCTTGTTATTGTGAATACGTTTTCCGCACAGACATCGATGCAGCGCCCGCAAGCAATGCAGGCATCGCTGGCCACCTGCGGCGGGGCGTCTGGTGACAACAGCGGTTCGCGCAGTATCTGCGCCTCAGGACAGACGTGGAAACAGTCCATACAGCGGGTGCATTGCTCCCGCCGCTGCGCGCTGATCTGCATCACGCCCTGGCTGCCAATCACGCCATACATGGCGCCGACCGGACACAGGTGGCCGCACCAGCCGTGCTCCACCACCAGCAGGTCGAACAGAAACAGCGCCAGCAGCAGCCAGACGCCGGCGCCAAACGCCGCTGCCAACCCACGCAGCCAACCGGCGGCATCGCCGGCAGCGCCGTGGATCAGGCCGCGTCCGGTGAGCGCCACCGGGTTGACCCACTCCCACAGCAGGCTGCCGCTGAACGCGCTGCCCGCCAGCACCATCAGCAAGATGCCGTAACGCAGCCGGCGTGACAGCGTGGCGGACTGGCGCAGCCCCAGTCGTCGCCGCAGCCAGGCTGCCAGATCGGTCAGCGGATTCAGCGGACAGACCCAGCCGCAGAACACCCGGTTGCCGATCAGCCCGTACGTCAACACCACCGCCGCGCCGACCCAGGCCAGCCAGGCCGGCCACTGCCCGGCCAGCAGGCTTTCCAGCAGCATCAGCGGATCGGTGAGCGGCACGGTGTCAAGCAGCAGGCTGGCGCTGTAGTTGCCGCGCAGGATCCACACGCCCCACAGCGGGCCGGACAGAAACATCAGCAAAATCAACAGCTGGCTGCAGCGCCGCAGGATCAAAAAGCGGTGACTGCGCCACCAGCCGTGACGCAGACGCGCATCACGGCCGGCCTGAGCAACCGGATTTGCCATTATTTCCCCTCCCCGACGCCGTGCGCCGGCAACTGTCCGCCTTCCGGCACCAGCGCCTGACCGGCGCGCTGTTTCTCCTGCCAGCCCCAGCGGTAATGACCGCCCAGCTGGCCGCGCGCCAGCGACAGCGGCAGCACTTTTATCGCCGCTTCCTCCAGTACGCAGGCCTGTTCGCACTTGCCGCAGCCGGTACAGGCATCACTGTGTACCGTGGGTAAAAACAGCGCGTGCTTGCCGGTACGCGGGTTGCGCTGCAGCTCCAGCGTGATGGCGGCGTCAATCTGCGGGCAGACGCGGTAGCAGACATCGCAGCGCAGCCCCTGCCAGTTGAGGCAGTTTTCATGATCCAGCAGCACCGCCAGCCCCATCCGCGCCTGGTCAATATCGCTCAGCTGTGGGTCGAGTGCGCCGCTCGGGCAGGCCGCTACGCAGGGAATGTCCTCGCACATCTCACAGGGCACATCGCGTGCGACAAAATACGGCGTGCCCGCCGCCAGCGGCGACAGCAAGGTCGCCAGCTTCAGCGTCTGATACGGGCAGGCCTGCACGCACTGGCCGCAGCGGATGCAGGCGTTGACAAAATCCCCTTCCGCCAGCGCCCCCGGCGGACGCAACGCCAGACCGTCGCGCGCCTGCGACTGACGCTGCTGCAATCCCAGCAGCGCCGCGATCCCTGCCAGCCCGGCGGCACTGCGCGCCGCATCCCGCAGGAAGCGGCGACGCGCCGGGGCCTTGTCTCGTTGCCGGCTCATAGGCAGCCCTTACACCTTCTCCAGCTTGACCGCGCACTTCTTGAAGTCGGTTTCTTTGGATAACGGATCGGTGGCGTCCAGCGTCAGGTTGTTCACCAGCTGCGCCGCATCGAAGAACGGCATATACACCAGCCCTTGCGGCGGGCGGTTGCGCCCGCGGGTTTCCACCATGCTCACCACTTCACCACGGCGCGACAGCACTTTAACCTTGTCGCCGCGCCGCAGATTGCGACGCTTGGCATCCAGCGGGTGAATAAACAGCACCGCCTCCGGGAAGGCGCGGTGCAGCTCCGGCACGCGGCGGGTCATTGAACCGGTATGCCAGTGCTCCAGCACGCGGCCGGTCGACAGCCACAGATCGTATTCTTCATCCGGGCTTTCCGCCGCCGGCTCGTACGGCAGCGCGAAGATCACCGCCTTACCGTCCGGTTTGCCGTAGAAACGCACCGACTCGCCCGCTTTCACGTAAGGGTCCGTGCCTTCACGGTAACGCCACAGGGTTTCCTTACCGTCAACCACCGGCCAGCGCAGACCGCGCGCCTGGTGATACATATCGAACGCCGCCAGATCGTGGCCGTGGCCGCGGCCGAAGCTGGCGTACTCTTCAAACAGCCCTTTCTGAATATAAAAACCGCAGGCGCGCGCCTCGTCGTTCAGTTGATCGTCCGGGATCTCATCCAGTTTGAACCGATCGACGCTGCCGTTGGCGTACAGCACGTCGAACAGCGTTTTCCCGCGCAGCTGCGGGCTTTGCGCCAGCAGCGTCTCCGGCCAGACTTCCTCCACCTTGAAACGTCTGGAGAACTCCACCAGCTGCCACAGGTCGGACTTGGCCTCGCCCGGCGCGCGTACCTGCTGGCGCCAGAACTGCGTGCGCCGCTCGGCGTTGCCGTAGGCGCCCTCTTTCTCGACCCACATCGCGGTCGGCAAGATCAGGTCTGCCGCCAGCGCGCTGACCGTCGGATATGGATCGGACACCACCACAAAGTTGCGCGCATCGCGCCAGCCCGGCATCCGCTCTTCATTGATGTTCGGCCCGGCCTGCATGTTGTTGTTGCACATCACCCAATAGGCATTGAGCGTGCCGTCTTTCAGCGCCCGGTCCTGCGCCACCGCGTGCAGCCCCACTTTGGCCGGAATGGTGCCGGCCGGCAGCCGCCATTTTTCCTCGGCAATCTTGCGGTGCGCGTCGTTGGTCACCACCATATCGGCCGGCAGACGGTGGGCAAAAGTGCCGACCTCGCGGGCGGTGCCGCAGGCGGAAGGCTGGCCGGTCAGGGAGAATGGCCCGCTGCCGGGCTTGGAGATCTTGCCGGTCAGCAGGTGCAGGTTGTAACACAGGTTATTGGCCCATACGCCGCGCGTATGCTGGTTAAAGCCCATCGTCCAGTAGGAGACCACCTTAACGTTCGGGTCGGCATACAGCTTCGCCAGCGCTTCCAGCTGATCCTGCGGCACGCCGCTCAGCTCGGCGGTTTTCTCCAGCGTATAGTCGGCAACGAATGCCTTAAACGCCTCAAAGCTCATCGGCTCCGACGCGTCACTGCCCGGGTTTTTGGCGGCCTTTTCCAGCGGATGCGTCGGACGCAGGCCGTAGCCGATATCGGTCGCCCCCTGGCGGATATTGACGTGACGCGCCAGGAAGTCACGGTCGACGGCGTCATGTTGAATAATGTAGTTGGCGATGTAGTTCATGATCGCCAGATCGGTCTGCGGCGTGAACACCATGGCGTTATCCGCCAGTTCGAAGCTGCGGTGTTCGAAGGTGGAGAGCACCGAGACGTTGACCTGCTCGCTGCTCAGGCGGCGGTTGGTAATGCGCGACCACAGAATCGGGTGCATCTCCGCCATATTGGAGCCCCACAGCACGAAGGCGTCGGCCTGTTCGATATCGTCGTAGCAGCCCATCGGCTCATCCATGCCGAAGGTGCGCATAAAGCCCACCACGGCGGAAGCCATGCAGTGACGCGCGTTCGGATCGAGGTTGTTGGTGCGCAGCCCCGCCTTGAACAGTTTGGCGGCGGCGTAGCCTTCCCAGATGGTCCACTGACCGGAGCCGAACATCCCCACCGCATCCGGCCCTTTTTCCCGCAGCGCATCTTTGAACTTCTCCGCCATGACATCAAAGGCGCGGTCCCAACTGACCGGCGTAAACTCGCCCTGTTTATCGTACTGCCCGTTCTTCATACGCAGCAGCGGCTGCGTCAGACGATCTTTGCCGTACATGATTTTGGGCAGGAAGTAGCCTTTGATGCAGTTCAGACCGCGGTTGACCGGCGCATCCGGGTCGCCCTGCGAGGCGACGATGCGGCCGTTCTGCGTGCCGACCAGTACCCCGCAGCCCGTGCCACAGAAGCGGCAGGGCGCCTTGTCCCATTTAATCTCTTCCGTACCGCCAACCACCGCCTGCGCCACCGTCGGAATGGTCAACCCGGCCGCCGCGGCGGCTGCCGCTGCGGCATTGGCTTTCATGAAGTCTCGACGACTGAGTTTCATGGCATTACCTCACCTTGCTCATCCTGCTGGTGATAAACCAGCGACACCGCCAGCACGCCTTCCAGATTGCGCGCCGACTCAATTTTTTCCAGCAGCGCATGCGAGTGCGCCGCCTGCATCACCACCGCCAGCTTGCCCTGTGCGCAATCCTGCGCCGGTATTTCGGTGTCCGGGATCGCCAGCAGCGCGGGAACCAACTGCTGAAAAGCCTCCGGGCGGGCCTGCACCAGCAGACCGCTGACGTGCCATTCGTTATTCATTGTTTTCACTCCGGGTTAGCGCGATGGCGTCGGTCGGACAAGGCGCAACACAGGCGCCGCAGCCGCTGCAGGCCGCCGCCGTCAGCACAGGCTGCGCAATACCGCCCAGGCGTGGCCGAAAGCGGATAGCCCCGGTATCGCAGCCGTCCTGACAGCTGCGGCACTCCACGCCCTGCAGCGCCAGGCAGCGCGTCGAGACACTCGGCTGCAGCCGCCATGGCCTGTCCGCCTCCGCGTCAAATACGCCCGCGTCACAGGCGCTGACGCAGCGGCGACAAAAGCTGCACTCCGCACGGGAAAAATCGATTTCCGGGTAACCGCCGCCACCGGCGATCAGCACGCCGGTTTCACAGGCGTCGATACAGGCGCGGCAGCGGCTGCAGCCGGAGATAAACAGGGCTTCCTCACGCGCCCAGGGCGGACGCTGTACGTTGGAAGGTCGACGCCATTGTCCGCTGAACAGTTTGCGCCGCGACAATTCGGCCATGCTGTTTATCCTTATAATCACTGTGTTTTTTGGCAGGGTAAAAATAGGGCTAATCATAGGGGGTTATAATCACCCGAAAGGGGTAAACAGCGGGGTTCGTTGCGCCAGGTCAAATAAGTGCGGAATATTGTTTATCAACCGCCTGGCGGGCTGTTAGCGTATGCGCGTTTGTTAATACCGAAGGGGTGGCGCTGATGTCTGCAGTCCCTGATAAAAGCGAAAACGCATCTGGCCATGGGGGAACAATCCGGCAATCCGGGGCTTTTTATCGACTAGGCCAATACATAGGCTTTAATATAAATAAAATATATCTACTTCAATAACCCCCACTGCGCTTAGCCGAAAAGGATCCGTGTTTGCTTGTTAAACGCTCCGTCACCCGCAGCCTGGCCAAGGCCCTGATCGCCATCGTCGCCCTGTCGGTGCTGTCCACCGGCCTGGCGCTGACCACCGTCGCCGACAGCCTGCGCGACGCCGAAGCGGTGAATATCGCCGGTTCGCTGCGTATGCAGAGCTACCGTCTGGCGTATGACCTGACGCAAAACAACGCGGCGCTGCCGCAGCACCTGCGCCACTACCGCCAATCGCTGCAGGCGCCGGCGCTGCAAAAGCTCAGTCGTTTCTACGTGCCGGCCGACGTGCGCGACAAATACCGGGCGCTGCAGCAGGCCTGGCAGCCGCTGGAACAGCATATCCGCGCCGGCCGCGTGCAGGCGTATCAGGCCAGCGTGGTCAGTTACGTCAACCAGATCGACCATTTTGTGCTGGCGCTGCAGCGCTATTCGGAGATCAAACTGGCAATCGTCGCCGCCTTCAGCGTGCTCGGCTACGTCGTGATTATCGCGCTGGTGCTGTTCTGTATCCGCCTGATGCGCAAGCAGGTGGTGGCGCCGCTCAGGCAGTTGGTGGACGCCAGCCAACAGATCCAGCGCCGCGACTTCAACCACACGCCGCTGGACGTTACGCTGCCGAACGAACTGGGCGTGCTGTCGCAGGCCTTCACCGCTATGTCCGGCGAACTTTCGCGCCTGTATCACTCGCTGGAGCACAAGGTGCAGGAGAAAACCGAGCGCCTGCAACAGGCCAATAAAACGCTGGAGGTCATGTATAGCTGTTCGCAGGCGCTGAGCAGCGGGCAAATCGATCGCCACGCCTTTGAAAAGGTACTGCATATCGTGCGCCAGAGCGAACAGCTGCAGTGCCTGCAGCTTGGCGTGCAGGACGGACAGCATCGCTGGCAGCTGTGCAGCGGCAGCCCGCAGGAAGGCGCCGAGTGGCAGCGGCTGACCATCATGCAGGAACAGCATTCGCTGGGTCAGCTCTGCTGGCAGGCCCGGCAGCAGGCGGCCAACCCGCACCTGATGCAAAGCGTGGCGAACATGCTGGGCCGCGGCCTCTACTTCAACCGTACGCAAAAGCAGCATATGCAGTTTTTGTTGATGGAGGAGCGCGCCACCATCGCCCGCGAGCTGCACGACTCGCTGGCGCAGGCGCTGGCATTTTTGCGCATTCAGATGACGCTGCTGAAACGCACGCTGGCCGACAGCCCGCCGCAGACGCAGACGATTATCGACGACTTCGATCGGGCGCTGGCCGACGCCAACCGTCAGCTGCGCGAACTGCTGGCCACGTTCCGTCTGAGCATTCAGGACGCCGACCTGAACACCGCGCTGCAGCAGCTGCTGGCGCCATTAAAAGTTCTAACCCAGGCGCGGATTCAGTTACACTGTGAGCTGCCTTCGCAGGCGTTAAATGCGCAGCAGCAGGTGCACGCGCTGCAGATCGTGCGCGAAGCGGTGCTCAACGCGATCAAACACGCCAACGCGCAGGATATCGTCATTCGCTGCGGCAAAACCGCAGGCGGCGATAACCAAATCACCATTACCGACAACGGCTGCGGCATTGCCAGCCTGAATGAGCCGGAAGGCCATTACGGACTGAATATAATGAATGAACGCGCCGCCCGCCTTGGCGGAACATTACGCATTGCCCGTGGTCAACAGAGCGGTACGGAAGTCAGCTTGTCTTTTCCGGCATAATTAACCGCCTGACGGTAAAACGGCGCGCCAGGCGCCAAAAACTTCTATTTTTATAAGATTCAGCCCCATCGTGCCGATACTCATAGTGGCTCGGCTTGATACCTGACAGGGAGCCATTTCATGGTGATGCAAAATTATAAGGTAATGATCGTCGATGACCATCCGCTGATGCGGCGCGGCATCAAACAGCTGCTGGGGCTGGATCCGCAGTTCAGCACTATCGCCGAAGCCAGTAATGGCAACGAGGCCATTGCGCTGGCGGCACAGAAACAGCCGGATATCATTCTGCTGGACTTAAACATGAAGGGGCTTTCCGGGCTGGATACGCTGAAGGCGCTGCGTGACGACGGCGTCGATGCGCGCATCGTGGTGCTGACCGTCTCGGACGCGCGCAGCGACGTGTACGCCCTGATCGACGCCGGCGCGGACGGCTATCTGCTTAAAGACAGCGAGCCGGAACAGCTGCTGGAAGATATCCGCGCGGCGGCGGAAGGCAACAATGTGATCAGCGAAGCGATCGCCGGCTACCTCGCCTCCCGCAGCGAGCAGCACGATCCTTTCGCCGAACTGACCGAGCGCGAGCTGGACGTACTGCAGGAAGTGGCGCGCGGCATGTCAAACAAAGAGGTCGCCGCGCAGCTGCATATTTCCGAAGAAACGGTGAAGGTGCATATCCGCAATATGCTGCGCAAGCTGGATGTCCGCTCGCGCGTCGCCGCCACGGTGATGTATCTGGAACACAAAAGCCAGTAACTCTGCGGGCCGCAGCCCATCAGGCGATAGCGTCAAGCAGGGTCTGATGGTGCTGATGGACCCAGCTTTTATTCAACGGCCCCCAGCTTTCCAGCTGATAATAACCATCGTTATTGCGTACGCCCTGCTGCACAAACTGCAGCTCCACGCCCAGCCCGGGCAAGGCTTTCAGCACATCCTGCAGCGTGCGGCGCGGCCAGCCGGTCAGTTCCATCAGTTTGGGAACATTGGGACGTTCGCTGTGGCTAATCAGCCAGCATAAATACAAGCGGCGGGCGAATACCGGGTTTAATTCCATGGTTTGCTCCAGCGTCGGGGGAATTTTTCCGCATCCGGCCTCAAACAGTCTGCGTTCTGATGCGGAACGTGCTAACTACCGTTTTTTACACTATCTCCTTTTTTTCTCCACGCTTTCCCTGCCCATCCCGAGTAAAGTGCAATAGCCTCGGGATCCTTCCCAGGCTCTGAAAAACGCAACGTTGGTGCGTAATAAAGATAGAACAAGTCATAACGAGGTTCGCGCTGCATGGCCAATTTTTTTATTGATCGCCCGATTTTCGCCTGGGTGCTGGCAATTATTCTTTGCCTCACGGGCGCCTTGGCGATTTATTCATTGCCGGTGGAACAGTACCCTAACCTGGCGCCGCCTAACGTGCGCATCAGTGCGAATTACCCCGGCGCCTCCGCCCAGACGCTGGAAAATACCGTCACGCAGATCATCGAACAGAATATGACCGGCCTCGACAATATGATGTATATGTCGTCGCAGAGCACCAACACCGGGCGCGCCACGGTAACCCTGACCTTTGAGGCCGGCACCGACCCCAACGAGGCGATGCAGCAGGTGCAGAACCAGCTGCAGGCCGCGGTCAAGCGGCTGCCGCAGGCGGTGCAGCAGCAGGGGGTGACGGTTTCCAAATCCGGCGACACCACGCTGATGATGGTGGCCTTCGTCTCCACCGACGGCAGTATGGATAAACAGGACATCGCCGACTATATCGTCTCCAACCTGCAGGATCCGCTCAGCCGCATCAACGGCGTCGGCAGTATGGACGTGTACGGCTCGCAGTACGCCATGCGTATCTGGCTCGATCCCGACAAGCTTAACAGCTACGCCCTGACCACCACCGACGTGGTCAACGCCATCCAATCACAGAATGCCCAGGTGGCCGTCGGCCAGGTCGGCGGCACGCCGTCGGTCGATAAGCAGGCGCTGAACGCCACCATCAACGCCCAGTCGCAGTTGCAGACGCCGCAGCAGTTCCGCGATATCACCCTGCGCGTCAATCAGGACGGTTCGCTGGTCACCCTCGGCAACGTCGCCACCATTGAGTTAGGCGGCGAAAACTACGACTACCTCAGCCGCTACAACGGCATGCCGGCGGCAGGGATGAATATCAAGCTCGCCTCCGGCGCCAACGAACTACAAACCGACGAGCTGGTAAAAGCCAAAATCGACGAACTGTCGCAGTATTTCCCGCGCGGGCTGGAGGCCAAGGTCGCCTACGAAACCACTCCGTTCGTCAAAGCCTCGATCAAAGACGTGGTGAAAACCCTGCTGGAAGCGGTACTGCTGGTGTTCCTGGTGATGTATCTGTTTATGCAGAACTTCCGCGCGACGCTGATCCCGACCATCGCCGTGCCGGTGGTGCTGCTCGGCACCTTTGCCATCCTCTCCGCCTTCGGCTTCAGCATCAATACCCTCACCATGTTCGCCATGGTGCTGGCGATCGGCCTGCTGGTGGATGACGCCATCGTGGTGGTGGAGAACGTCGAGCGCGTGATGAGCGAAGAAGGCCTGCCGCCGCGCGAGGCCACGCGCAAATCGATGGGGCAGATCCAGAGTGCGCTGGTCGGCATTGCGCTGGTGCTGTCGGCGGTATTTATCCCGATGGCGTTCTTCGGCGGCACCACCGGCGCCATCTACCGCCAGTTCTCCATCACCATCGTCTCTTCCATGGTGCTGTCGGTACTGGTGGCGATGATTCTGACCCCGGCGCTGTGCGCCACGATGCTCAAACCGATCGCCAAAGGGCATCATCATGGCAAACGCGGTTTCTTCGGCTGGTTCAACCGCATGTTCAACCGCAACACGATGCGCTATGAGCGCGGCGTGGCGCGCGTGCTGCATCACGGCGTGCGTTACCTGCTGATTTATCTGCTGCTGCTTGGCGGCCTGGCGCTGCTGTTTATCAAACTGCCGACCTCCTTCCTGCCGCTGGAGGACCGTGGCGTCTTCACCGTGCAGGTTCAGCTGCCGACCGGCTCTACCCAGCAACAAACCAGCAAAGTGGTGGAGAAAGTGGAAAACTATCTGCTGACGGCGGAGAAAAACGACGTGCTGTCGGTGTTCGCCATCATCGGCGCCGGTCCCGGCGGCAACGGCCAGAACGTGGCGCGGCTGTTTGTGCGCCTGAAAGACTGGGAGCAGCGCGGCGCCGGCGAATCGGCCTTCGATATCATCGCCCGCGCCGGCGAAGCCTTCAAAAACATCAAAGAAGCGCGGGTGATCGCCAGCAGTCCGCCGGCTATTAGCGGCATGGGCAGCTCATCCGGCTTTGATATGCAGCTGGAAGATCACGGCGGCCTCGGGCACGTCAAGCTGATGGCCGCCCGCGACCAGCTGCTGCAGCTGACGGGGGAAAGCCCGCTGCTGTCGCGCGTGCGTCACAACGGCCTGGACGACAGCCCGCAGTTGCAGATTGACATCGACCAGCGTAAGGCGCAGGCGCTGGGGGTTAACGTAGATGATATCAACAATACGCTCTCCACCGCCTGGGGCTCCACCTACGTCAATGACTTCGTTGACCGCGGCCGGGTGAAAAGAGTGTATGTGCAGGCCGCTGCGAAATTCCGCATGCTGCCGGAAGACATCAACAAATGGTATGTCCGCAACAGCAGCGGCGGCATGGTGCCCTTCTCGGCCTTCGCCACCAGCCGCTGGGAATACGGTTCGCCGCGCCTGGAACGCTATAACGGCAGCGCGTCGGTAGAAATCGTCGGCGAAGCCGCCGACGGCATCAGCAGCGGCACCGCGATGGATGAAATGGAGCGGCTGGTCAAACAGCTGCCGAACGGCTTCGGCCTGGAATGGACCGCCATGTCCTATCAGGAACGCCTGTCCGGCGCGCAGGCGCCGGCGCTGTACGCCATCTCGCTGCTGGTGGTGTTCCTGTGTCTGGCGGCGCTGTATGAAAGCTGGTCGATTCCGTTCTCCGTGATGCTGGTGGTGCCGCTGGGGGTGATCGGCGCCGTGGCCGCCACCTGGCTGCGCGGGCTGGAGAACGACGTTTATTTCCAGGTCGGTCTGCTGACGATTATCGGGCTGTCCGCCAAGAACGCGATTCTGATTGTCGAATTCGCCAATGAGCTGCACCAGCAGGGCAAAGAGCTGACCGCCGCCACGCTGGAGGCCGCGCGCATGCGCCTGCGTCCGATTCTGATGACCTCGCTGGCCTTTATCTTCGGCGTGCTGCCGATGGCCACCAGCCAGGGCGCCGGCTCCAGCAGCCAGCATGCGGTCGGCACCGGGGTGATGGGCGGGATGATCTCCGCCACCCTGCTGGCGATTTACTTTGTGCCGCTGTTCTTCGTGCTGGTGCGCCGCCGCTTCCCCGGCCGGCAAAAAATCCTGCCGCCGGCGGAGCATAGCGACGGCTAATTCTTAAAAAACGGCAGCGGTTTTCGCTGCCGTTTTATTTTCCGGCGTGCATACTGAACAGCATCAATCTGAACCGGGTAATCCGTTGCCCCCTATTGCCGTAAATCAAGGAGCATCCATGGAAATCGTCACCGACCAACGGCGCTACCGCGTTGACTGGACGCGTCTGGCTGAACTGCTGGAAGCCGCCGGGCTGGGCAAACGCGACCCGCAGCTGACCGAGCAGATCTACCACAACAATGCATTTTGCTACTGGGGCTACCTGGACGGCGAGCTGATCGCCACCGCCCACGCCATCAGCGACCGCATTTCGGTGGCCTATCTGGCCGACGTGGCGATTCACCCGGACTATCAGGGCCGCGGCTACGGCCGGCAGCTGATGGATCGCATCATGGAAGACCTGGCGCCGCTCGGTAAAATATTTATCTACGCCGTTCCCGATAAGCTGGCTTTCTATAAAAAATACGGCTTCCACGATCTGACCACCGGCATGGTGTTTGCCGAAGGCGCGGCGCTCAGCCGGCTGCAGGATAATGGCTATGTGCGCTAAGCCGTTTTATTCATCTTTTTAATCGCTCCGCCGGCAGAATTAGCAAAATTTTAGCAGCCGGCGCCCACGGCGAATTTTTCACGTTTTCTCTGCCTTTCAGAGCATTGCACGGTGGAACTCACCGCCTTTTTTCGGCATGCTGAACGCTAATTTTCGTTTTACCGCCGACGGCGGTTTTTTCACCGGTAATTCCGGTATTTCGTGGCAAAAAAGGGCACAACACCATGACGTTGACCATGTACGGCATCAAAAACTGCGACACCATTAAAAAAGCACGCCGCTGGCTGGAAGAACAGGGCGTGGCGTACCAATTTCACGACTATCGCGCGGACGGGCTGAGCGAACAGCAGCTGCGCGGCTTTGTCGAGCTGCTGGGCTGGCAACCGCTGCTGAACACCCGCGGCACCACCTGGCGCAAGCTGGATGAAGCGCAGCGCAACGCCTGCGACAACGCCGAGGCGGCCATCGCCCTGATGCTGGCGCAGCCGGCCATCATCAAGCGTCCGCTGCTGGACGACGGCAACGGCCATGCGCTGCTGGGCTTCAAAGCTGAGAACTACCAACAATTTATTGCCGAGGTAACCGCATGATTTGCCCCGTGATCGATCTGGCGCAACAGTTAATCCGCCGCCCTTCCCTCAGCCCGCACGATGAAGGCTGCCAGGCGATGCTGATTGAGCGCCTGACGGCTATCGGCTTTACCGTCGAGCAGATGGATTTCGAAGATACGCAGAATTTTTGGGCCTGGCGCGGCGAAGGCGAGACGCTGGCGTTCGCCGGCCATACCGACGTGGTGCCGAGCGGCGATGAAAGCCACTGGGACAATCCGCCGTTTGAACCGACCATCCGCGGCGGCATGCTGTACGGCCGCGGCGCGGCCGATATGAAAGGCTCACTGGCGGCGATGGTGGTCGCGGCAGAACGCTTCGTCGCCGCCAACCCCAACCATCGGGGACGGCTGGCGTTTCTCATCACCTCCGATGAAGAGGCCAGCGCCACCCACGGCACGGTGAAAGTGGTCGAGACGCTGATGGCGCGCAACGAGCGGCTGGACTACTGCCTGGTCGGCGAACCGTCCAGCACCGACCGCGTCGGCGACGTGGTGAAAAACGGCCGCCGCGGCTCCATCACCGCCAACCTGCGTATCCACGGCGTACAGGGCCACGTCGCCTATCCGCACCTGGCGGATAACCCGGTGCACCGCGCCATGCCGGCGCTGAATGAACTGGTAAGCATCGAATGGGATCGCGGCAACGACTATTTCCCGCCGACCAGCATGCAGATCGCCAATATCCAGGCCGGCACCGGCAGCAATAACGTCATCCCCGGTGAACTGTTTGTCCAGTTTAATTTCCGCTTCAGCACCGAACTGACCGACGCCATCATCAAACAGCGGGTCGAAGAGCTGCTGGAACGCCATCAGCTAAACTACAGTATCGAATGGCGTCTTTCCGGCCAGCCATTCCTCACCCCGCGCGGCGCGCTGGTGGATGCGGTGGTTAACGCCGTTGAGTATTATACTGAGCTGACGCCGCAGCTGCTGACCACCGGCGGCACCTCCGACGGGCGCTTTATCGCCCAGATGGGCGCGCAGGTGGTGGAACTGGGGCCGGTCAACGCCACTATCCACAAAATCAACGAATGCGTGAACGCCGCCGATCTGCAGCAGCTCAGCCGGATGTATCAACGCATTATGGAGCAACTGATCGCATGATCACCCCGGAAATGCTAACCGGACGTTCAACCGAACATCTGGTGCCGCTGGTCGGCAACCACCGCCTGCAGCCGCAGGCGGTGCAGGCCTTTCTCGCCATGCAGCAGGCTGCCGCACAGGCAGGTTTTGACCTGCAGCCCGCCAGCACCTTCCGCGATTTCGACCGGCAGTTGGCGATCTGGAATGGCAAATTCTGCGGCGAGCGGCCAGTATTAGACAAAGAGAGCCGCCCGATGGATATCGGGCCGCTGTCGGCGGAAGAACGCTGCACCGCGATTCTGCGCTGGTCGGCGCTGCCGGGCGCCAGCCGCCACCACTGGGGCAGCGATTTGGATATCTACGATCCCACGCTGCTGCCGGCAGGCCAGAAACTGCAGCTGGAGCCGTGGGAGTATGAGGAAGGCGGCTACTTCGCGCCGCTCAACCGGTGGCTGACGGCGCATATGGCCGAATTCGGCTTTTATCGCCCGTTTACCGAAGACGGCGACGGCGTGGCGGTTGAACCCTGGCACCTGAGCTACCGCCCGCTGGCGCAGCAGGCGGAGCATCTGCTGACGCCGGCGCTGCTGCTGGCAGCCTGGCAGGATAAGGACGTGGCCGGTAGCGAATGGCTGGCACAGCATTTGCCGGCGATTTTTTCGCGTTTTATACGCGCTGAAGGAAAGGTGTAAATATGCATTGGTTAGCAGATTACTGGTGGGTAATCCTCCTGGTACTGGTCGGGATGGTCATCAGCGGCATTAAGGAATTGCGCCGCGTCGACGTCAAAAAGTACCTGGCCGATAAGCCCGAACTGCCGCCACACCGTGATAACAACGCACAGTGGGACGACGAAGACGACTGGCCGAAAAAGAAATAATCTCGGGACGCCCATACGGCGCCCTGTTTATTTATGGCCGGGCGGCGCTCCACTCACGCCAGCGGCGACAGTGCTGTTCATCCATCTGCGCCAACGCCTGAGCGGCTTCCTGCCGCCACTGGCGCAGCAACGCCTTCTGGCCGTTCACACGGCACTGCGTCACGCACTGCTCCACGGACAGCTGCTGCTGTAAGTGCGCACGCAACGCCGGCAACGGCAACGTGCTGTGCAGCAGCAGACGCTGCAGCGCGCCAAGGCTGGCCTCCAGCGGTCGGTGGGCAAAGGCAAAGCCCGCCAGCTCACGCCAGTCATCTTCATTGAGCTGCGGATCGCCATCGTCGCCGGGGATCGCCAGCGTCAGCGCAATGCGCTGCTGCAGCCAGCGCCAGTCGCGCGCCAGGTGCTTACGCGCCGCCTGGCACAGCATTTCGCCCTGCTCGCTGAGCGGCAACAGCGCCATCACGCTGTAGCAGCCGCTGCTGGCCTCCGGCCGGCTGCCGATGCGCACCAACTCAAAGCCGCAGCCCTGCCAGAAGCGCCACAGCGGCTCGGTGTAGCCAAAGCTGACGGACAGGTAATCCAGCCCCTGCGCCTGCCGGCGCTGCTGCTCAATCAGCCGGCGGGCAATGCCCTGCCGGCGCAGCGCCGGCAGCACCGCCACGCGGGTAATACGGCGCGACCGCAGGGTCGGCGCCCACCACTGGCCGCCGTGCGCCGCCAGCGACTGCGCCACCAGACTGCCGCGCGGACGCCGCCGTCCGGCCCACACCTCGTGAGCCAGCGCCGCGGGCAACCCGCCCTCTTCCGTCAGCCACAGCGCGCCCGCCACTTCGCCGTCCGCCTGCACGGCGGCGGCAAACTGCATACCCGGCGCATCCATCAGCCGCCGCAGATCAAGCGGCGAGGTACGGTAATGGGCGCTGGTGAGCAAGGCGTAAAAGCGCTGCAGCAGCGCGTCATCGCCACACAGCTGCGGCTGCGTCAGCGGGCGATAGCCGATCGTCTGGCCGGCCGTCTGCCAGGGCGGCAGTTCGTTAAACAGCAGTGCGTCATCAATAATCCGCTCCAGCGCGTCACCGGCCGCCCAGCGCATCGGCTGTTGCAGACTCAGACCCTGCCACTGCGGCAGCGAGGCGCAAAATTTCAGCAGAAAACCTCGGCCGGTGCCTTCATAGCCCTGCACCGTGGTGGTCAGCAGAACCCGAGGGAAATAGGCAATCAGCTGTTGCAACAGCGGCGCGGGGATCGCCGCCGCCTCGTCAACCAGCAGCCAGTCGGCAACTGCGCTTCCCGGCTGCCGACAGTGCGCCAGCAGCGCGTCCGGCGCCCAGAACTGCGCGTTTCCCTGCGCCCACTGGCTGGCGACCTCGGTGGCCGCACGGCTGGGGCCGGTGATCCAACAGCTCTGCGCCGAACGCTGCACCAGCATGCCCGCCAGCGTCGATTTACCCCGGCCACGCGGTGCGGTCAGCACCCAGATGCCGCGCTCGCTCGCCAGCAGCCGCGTCAGCAAAGCCTGCTGTTCAGCGGTGGGTTCACCGTTCGGCGCCTGCCAGTCCGGCCTTGCCGGCAGCGGCGCCAGTTGCAACGGCTGGCCCTGCCGCCAGATGCTCACTTCGGCGTCCGCCGTCAGTCGCTGCTGTAAGTGCGTGATAAAATTCGGCGTGGCGATGGGCTGCGGGCTGTCGCTCCAGCGCAGGCTGTCGGCATCCGCGCGCTGCGGCCAGCTTTGCCACGGCGGCGTCAGCAACAGCAGCCAACTGCCGGCGCGCAGTACGCCGGCCAGTTGGGCCAGCGCCTCGACGTCCAGCCCGTCGCCGGCGTCAAATACCGCATGCAGCCGCTCCTGCCCCAGCATAGTACGCACTTCGCCGTGGTTCAGCGCCTGTGCGCCGTGCGGCGCCTCCCCGCCGCACCACGGCCAGTCGCCGGGCATGGTGGCCATCAGCCGTTGTGCCTGCTGGCGACACCAGTCGGCATCGCCGCTTAATACCAACAGCCGGCGGATGCCCTGCCGCTGCATACGCTGTTGCATAGTCGGTAACATAAGTGTTCAGCCCGGAGATAAAAAATGCCGGCGCGTTTGCGCCGGCATGTCGGTCAATATTAAAAACGGCGTGCTCAACGGCTGGAGAAGGTGTTGCAGCTGTTCGGATCGCCGCTGTCGAAGCCCTGTTTAAACCAGGTGTAACGCTGTTCGGAAGTGCCGTGGGTGAAGCTGTCCGGTACTACGCGCCCCTGGCTCTGCTGCTGCAGACGGTCATCGCCGATCGCCTGCGCCGCATTCAGCGCCGCCTGCAGATCGCCCTCTTCCAGCATCTGCTGTTTCTCGGCGTACTTGCCCCACACGCCGGCGAAGCAGTCAGCCTGCAGCTCCATTTTCACCGACAGGCGGTTAACCTCGGCCTGGCTGGCACCCTGCTGCATCTGCCGCACCTTCGGCTCAATGCCCAGCAGGTTCTGCACGTGGTGGCCCACTTCATGCGCTACCACATACGCCTGGGCGAAGTCACCGCCGGCGCCCAGCTTATCTTTCATATCCTGATAGAACGACAGGTCGATATACACCGCTCTGTCGCCCGGACAGTAAAACGGCCCCATCGCCGACTGGCCGGTGCCGCAGCGGGTAGACGTCACGCCGCGGTACATCACCAGCTTGGGCGGTTCATAGGTTTTGCCCATCCGCTGGAACACTTCTTTCCAGTTATCTTCGGTAGAAGCCAGCACCACCGAGGTAAATTTCGCCAGTTCGTCATCTTTCGGACTGATGTTGGCGCTCTGCTGCTGCGTTTGCGGCGTCACATCGCCGCCGGTCAGCAGCGGCGACAGGTCAATACCGTAATAACCGGCGACCAACACCACCACCAGCAGCACAATGCCGCCCTTGCCGCGGATCGGCGGACGGAAACCGCCGCCGCCCTGGCCTGAAGATTGCCCGCGACGATCCTCAACATTGTCACTTTCCCGACGCCCTTGCCAACGCATAAGTAAACTCCAGATGAATTTTTTAATAATCGTAGGTAATTAGACGGCCGCCCGCAATAGCGAGTACGGTTTCGCCTGTCCTGCCAGTGACTACAGTATAAAGGTTTGCAACGGGGGGAAATGCAGAATTTTTCCGGAAATGGTGCTGAAATGACGGGACGCGCTTATCGCGTCCCGTTAGCGCGCGTAATTAATCCAGCGTTACGCCGATGCGGCGCGCCACTTCTTCATAGGCTTCGATCACGCCGCCCAGGCTCTGGCGGAAGCGATCTTTATCCATTTTATCCAGAGTGTTTTTGTCCCACAGACGGCTGCCGTCCGGTGAGAACTCGTCGCCCAGCACCACTTCGCCGTTGAACAGGCCAAACTCCAGCTTGAAGTCCACCAGGATCAGGCCGGCGTCGTCAAACAGCTTGCTCAGTACCTCGTTGGCGCGGTAGCTCAGCTCACGCATACGCGCCAGGTGCTCTTTGCCGACCCAGCCGAAGGTTTCGCAGTAGGATTCGTTGACCATCGGGTCGTGCATCGCATCGTTTTTCAGGAATAGATCGAACAGCGGCGGGTTCAACTCCAGGCCTTCTTCAATGCCCAGACGCTTCACCAGCGAGCCGGCGGCGCGGTTGCGGATAACGCATTCGACCGGCACCATATCCAGCTTTTTCACCAGCACTTCGTTATCCGACAGCAGGCGTTCCATCTGCGTCGGGATGCCGGCTTCTTCCAGCTTGCTCATGATAAAGTGGTTGAACTTGTTGTTCACCATCCCTTTGCGATCGAATTGCTCAATGCGCTGACCATCCAGTGCTGACGTATCGTTACGGAATTCCAGCACCAACAGATCCGGATTTTCAGTGGTGTAGACCGTTTTTGCCTTGCCGCGATACAACTCAGCTAGCTTTTGCATCTTACTTACTCCAATAAAGAATAGTTCTAAAAAAATGCCTCAACGCACGGGCCTCTATTGTGCCAAAACTGCGACGCAAACGATACCGTATCAACAAAACAAAAAGGGGCCGTAGCCCCTTTTCGATTATTTTGCGCTGGTTTGACTAAACGCAGACTGGAATACCGACACCAGCGCGTCGTTCTGCGACTGGGTCAGCGGTTTCCCTTTGGTAGCAATAAACTGCAGGCTGGTGCGGTTGTTCAGATCCCCGACCTGCAGCTTGTAATCGCCTTCGGTCAGTTCTGGATCCTTCACGCCCAGCGCATCCCAGTCGCTGCTGCTCAGGGATTTGTAGGTCACGGCCACGGTGCCCTGCGGACGGCTGCGGTCGCCCACGCTCATGCCGACTTTTTCCAGCGCCGGCGGCAGACGGTCCCACACCACGGTGTACGGCGCACGCACGATCAGCACCGGCAGGCCGGTATCATCAGCGCCGCTCTGTACGTCCAGCGCGCCTGCTCGATTGGCGGTCTGGGCGTTAGCCAGGTTGTCCTGCTTGTCCAGCCCTTCCACCAGGGTGTTCATCATCATGCCGTTATAGCGCTGCACGTCAGACGGGTCGGTAACCTGTTCGGTTTTCCCCTGCTGCTGCAGGCCGACGCTTTTCACCACCAGCGCCTGCTGGTAACCCTGCTGCTGCACGCTGATCTGATAGCGGCCTTCGTACTGGTTGTCTTCATCCAGGCGGTTCCACTTCACCCAGTCGGTGGTCAACGTCTGAGCGGCGTCCTGACGGGAAGCGATGCTGATGTTTTTCGCCTGCAGTTGGCTGACCACGCGCGACCACAGATTCTGGTTTTGCGGGCTGTTCTCCAGCAGCAGCGTGCCGCTGTCGCCGGCGTACTGCGCGCGTGAACCGCTCAACAGGGCCAGAGGCTGCACCGGCGGACGAATGTCCAGCTGCTTGCCGACCAGGCCTTTGGCGGCGGTCTGCGGTACATCGTAGTTGCCATTTTGCACCGGCAGAATCATGCCGGCAGGCGCGCTCAGCGCTTTGAGCGGTGCCGAGTCGAGATAAGCCTCGTCGCCGCTAACCTGACGTTTGTAACGCTGATCGCTGGAACAGGCCGCCAGCATCATCACCAGGGAGATGCCGACAACTTTTGCCACCGTCGACTTTTGCAATGAATAAGCCATCAAATTTCCTTTAAGAGTTTCATCCCGTGCACCCTCGGCCGCAGCGTTTTACCGCGGCATCACGCACTCAGGGTTCAAGCAAACCGGCGCTTTTCAGCGCACGCTCAACAATCGGGCGGGCGGCGTCAGCCAGCGGCGTCATCGGCAGACGCATGGTGTCGTTGGCAATCAGGCCAAGCGCCTTGCAGGCCCACTTCACCGGAATCGGGTTCGCTTCGACAAACAGGTCCTGATGCAGCGGCATCAGGCGCTGGTTCAAACGGCGCGCGGCGGCGAAATCGCCCTGCGCGGCCAGCTGACAAAGCTGCGCCATGTCACGCGCGGCGATGTTGGCCGTCACGGATATTACCCCTTTACCGCCCAGTTGCATAAAGTCCAGACCGCTGGCGTCGTCGCCGCTCAGCAGAATGAAATCTTCATCATCAACCAGCAGTTGGATCTGACTAACACGGCTTAAGTTCCCCGTCGCCTCTTTAATTGCGACAATATTTTTAATTTTGGCCAGCCGCGCCACGGTCGCCGGCAGCATATCGCAGCCGGTACGAGACGGTACGTTATACAGGATTTGCGGCAGATCGGTGCTGTCGGCAATCGCCTTGAAGTGCTGGAACAGCCCTTCCTGCGTCGGTTTGTTGTAATAAGGCGTCACCGTCAGGCAACCTGCCACACCGCTGCCGTTGAAACGCTGGGTCAGGGCGATCGCCTCGGCGGTGGCGTTGGCGCCGGTGCCGGCGATCACCGGAATGCGGCCGTCGGCCAGTTCCAACGTCTGCAGGACCACGTCCACATGCTCATCATGGGCAAGCGTTGCCGACTCGCCAGTCGTCCCGACGGAAACAATTGCCGACGTCCCGGCGGCAACATGGTAATCAATCAGTTTTTTTAGGCTCGCACGATCGACGGCGCCCGCGTCGTCCATCGGCGTAACCAGCGCAACTATACTTCCCGTAAACATTGGCCGTCCCCTCCACAAACAAGTCACCCATGGTACTTTTGCTGCCTAACCAAAAGCAAGCAAACAACGGCGTTGTAAGCGCTTGGCAGGCGGTTTTTTTTATGTTTACCATGGTATACCCAAAATACGCGGCGTTGTATCCGCCGGCACGCGTATTCCATTGAGCACAACAGGAAGCCCCATGTCGCCACAGTCCGCTGAACACTATCTGGTGATTACCGCTCTCGGCGCCGACCGACCCGGTATCGTCAACACCATCACCCGCCACGTCAGTAGCTGCGGGTGCAATATCGAAGATAGCCGTCTGGCCATGTTGGGCGAAGAATTCACCTTTATTATGCTGCTGTCCGGCAGTTGGAACGCCATTACGCTGATCGAGTCGACCCTGCCGCAGAAAGGCGCCGAGCTTGAGCTGCTGATTGTGATGAAACGCACAAATTCGCACGAACGCCCGCCGATGCCGGCCACGGTCTGGGTGCAGGTGGAGGTGCAGGACTCGCCGCATATCATCGAGCGCTTTACCGACCTGTTCGACTCCAGCCAGATGAATATCGCCGAGCTGGTGTCGCGCACCCAGCCCGCCGAAGGCGATCGGCCGCCGCAGCTGTATATTCAGATTACCGCGCACAGCCCCGGCAAGGCGGATGCGTTAAATATTGAGCAAGCCTTCCATCGCCTATGTACAGAATTGAATGCGCAAGGCAGTATTAACGTCGTGAACTATCCACAGCATGATGAGAGAGATGGAGAGTAGTGATGAGCCCATTGAAAGCCGGTGATACAGCGCCGAAATTTAGTTTGCCTGACCAGGACGGTGAGGAAATTAGTTTGGCCGACTTCCAGGGACAGAAGGTTTTGGTTTATTTCTACCCGAAGGCCATGACGCCCGGTTGTACCGTGCAGGCCTGCGGTCTGCGCGACAACATGGATCAGCTGAAGCAGGTCGGCGTTGAAGTGCTGGGCATCAGCACCGACAAGCCGGAGAAGCTGTCCCGCTTTGCCGAGAAAGAGCTGCTGAACTTTACGCTGCTGTCTGATGAAAACCATCAGGTTGCCGAGCAGTTCGGCGTGTGGGGAGAGAAAACCTTTATGGGTAAAACCTATGACGGCATCCACCGCATCAGCTTCTTGATCGGCGCGGACGGCAAGGTGGAGAAAGTGTTCGACAGCTTTAAGACCACCAACCACCACGATATCGTGCTGGAGTATCTGCAGGCGCACTGAGTCTCACCGCCCTGATAACGCCAAAGGCCCCGGTTTCCGGGGCCTTTGCTTTATGGCAACGTCGTCTGACGGCCCGAGATAGCCGGGCCTGGCGTAACGAGGAGCGCAAGATTATTCGCTGTCGCGCTCGACCAGCATTTCATCCGGCCAGGCGTGGATCACCGCTTTTACCAGGGTAGCCAGCGGGATGGCGAAGAACACGCCCCAGAATCCCCACAGCCCGCCGAAAATAATCACCGCCAAAATAATCAGCAGCGGGTGCAGGTTGACCGCCTCCGAGAACAAAATCGGCACCAGCAGGTTGCCGTCCAGCCCCTGCACCACCAGATAGGCGATAATCAGCGTCCAGAAATCCGCGCCGACGCCCCATTGGAACATCGCCACCACCACCACCGGAATGGTGACCAGCACCGCGCCGATGTAGGGGATCAGCACCGAGAAACCGACCAGAACCGCCAGCAGCAGCGAGTAGCGCATGCCCAGCACCAGGAACACCAGATAGGTCGCCACGCCGACGATAACCATCTCCAGCACCTTGCCGCGGATATAGTTGGTGATCTGCTGATTCATCTCCGCCCACACCTGGCCTGCCAGCCCGCGATCGCGCGGCAGAATGCGGCGCACGCCGTTCAGCAGCTGCTCTTTGTCCTTCAGCAGGAAGAACATCATCATCGGCACCAGAATCAGATAGATCGCCAGCGTCAGCAGCCCTACCAGCGACGCCAGCGAGAACTTGACCACCGACTCGCCGACGCCGGACAGGCGGCTGCGCAGGTTCTCCGCCATCATATCGATGATGCCGGCGTCCACCAGCGCCGGGTAGCGCTTCGGCAGCGTCGCGGCAAAATTGTAGAACTGATTCACCATGCCCGGCAGGTCGGTCATCAGGTTCATGCCCTGCTGCCAGGCGGTCGGAGCCACCACAAACACCAGCAGCATGGCGATGCCGGCGAACACCAGCAGCATAAGGCTCGCCGCCCAGCTGCGGGAGCAGCCGATACGCTGCAGACGCGCGGTCGGCCACTCCAGCAGATAAGCCAGCACGATCGCCACCAGCAGCGGCGTCAGAATGCCATGCAGAAAATAGAGAATGCAGAATCCGGCGACCAGTATCACCAGCAGGGCGATCGCCTGCGGGTCGGTGAAACGACGTCGGTACCACTGTAATAACATCTCCAACATCAGAGATTGCTCCTTGGGTCCATAACAGAGGAATCGTTGGCTGCCGTTCCGTAGCAGCGCAGCGGGAAAACAGAGTTCTTGTTGTAACACAATCTTCGCCCTGATTTCCTCGGGCAAAGGTTTCATTACGGCCTGCGGCTGTCTATGATGTGATGGGTCGGCGCCGCGTGCTCTGCCGCCATTTTTGTGAGTTGGCTCACTTGCGCGCTGATTGTACTGGAGAGTTCGCCACGGAAGAAGAACTCTTGTGCGCGAGCAGCAGAACTCTTGCGCCTGATAAACGTCCTAGTTAATACGATATGACGAGGGATACCCCTGACTATGACCACCCGGTTGACCAAACAAGCAATCGCCATGCTGCTGCTTGGCACGCTCAATGCGAGCGCCATTGCCCCCGCCATGGCGGCCAATCAGGACCAACTGCCGGATATGGGCACCACCGCCGGCGGCACGCTGAGCATCGGTCAGGAAATGGCGATGGGCGACTTCTACGTCCGTCAGTTGCGCGCCAGCGCGCCGCTGGTCAATGACCCGCTGTTAAGCACCTACATCAACCAACTGGGCAACCGGCTGGTGGCCAACGCCTATTCGGTGCGTACGCCGTTCCATTTCTTCCTGGTGCGCAACGACGAAATCAACGCCTTCGCCTTCTTCGGCGGCAACGTGGTGCTGCACACGGCGCTATTCCGTGAAACCGACAATGAGAGCCAGCTCGCCTCGGTGCTGGCGCACGAAATTTCGCACGTCACGCAGCGCCACCTGGCGCGCGCGATGGAAGACCAGCAGCGCAACGCCCCGCTGACCTGGGTCGGCGCGCTGGGCTCCATTTTGCTGGCGATGGCCAACCCGACCATGGGCATGGCGGCGCTGAGCGGCACCATGGCCGGCACCCAGCAGGGGATGATCAGCTTTACCCAATCCAACGAGCAAGAGGCCGACCGCATCGGTATTCAGGTGCTGCAGCGCGCCGGTTTCGATCCGGAAGCGATGCCTAACTTCCTGCAGAAACTGGCCGATCAGTCGCGCTATGCCTCTAAACCGCCGGAAATGCTGCTGACGCACCCGCTGCCGGACAGCCGCCTTTCCGACGCCCGCAACCGCGCCAACCAGATGGCGCGGCGCATTACCCAGTCCACTCAGGACTACTATATGGCCAAGGTGCGCGCACTCGGCATGTACAGTTCCACCGGCTACGGCCTGACGGAGGACGTGCTCGGCGCCTACGAAAAAGGCAATGTCCGCCAGCAGACCGCCGCCAAGTACGGCCGCGCCATCCTGTTCTACGAAGCGAAAAAGTACGATGCCGCACGCCGGCTGATCCAGCCGCTGCTGGACAAAGAGCGCGACAACGTGTGGTTCCTGGATCTGATGACCGATATCGATCTGGGGCAAAAGCGCGCCGCCCAGGCGATTACCCGTCTGCAGGCCGCCAACGCGGCGCAGAGCAACAATCCGGTGCTGCAGCTTAACCTGGCTAACGCCTATGTCGAAGGCAACCAGCCGGCGCAGGCGTCGAAAATTCTCAACCGCTATACCTTCGCCCACCCCGACGATCCCAACGGCTGGGATCTGCTGGCGCAGGCCAGCGCGGCGCAAGGGCTGCGAGATGAAGAGCTGTCCGCCCGCGCCGAAAGTCTGGCGCTGGGCGGGCGTCTCGATCAGGCTATCGGCCTGCTGAGCAACGCCAGCGCCCTGCAAAAACTCGGCAGCCTGAAACAGGCGCGCTATGATGCGCGCATCGATCAACTCCGTCAGCTGCAGCAACGTTTCCGTCAATACCAGCGCAGCTGATTTTTAAGGAAGAAACAGATGAAAAACGTCACCATTTACCACAACCCGCGCTGCTCCAAAAGCCGTGAAACGCTGGCCCTGCTGGAGCAGCACGGCGTCCAGCCCGACGTGGTGCTGTATCTGGAGACCCCGCCCTCGGTCACGCAGTTAACCACGCTGCTGCAACAGCTGGGGTTCAGCTCCGCCCGCGAGCTGATGCGTAAGAAGGAAGATCTCTACAAATCGCTTAATCTGGCGGATGACAGCCTGAGCGAACAGCAACTGCTGCAGGCAATGGTGGAAAACCCGAAACTGATCGAACGTCCGATCGTGGTTAAAGGCAAGCAGGCGCGCATCGGCCGGCCGCCGGAGCAGGTGCTGGACATTCTGTAAGGGATGCGGGGCCGGCGCACGGCCCCGCTATAGACTGAGGATCTCTTTGACGAACGGAATGGTCAGCTTACGCTGGGCGGTGATCGACGCGCGATCGAGCTGATCCAGCGTCATAAACAGCGTGCGCATCTCGCGATCCAGCCGCTTCAGCAGGAAACGGCCCACGTCTTCCGGTAGCTCAAAGCCGCGCAGTTTGGCGCGCAGCTGCAGGGCCTGCAATTTCTCATCATCCGACAGCGGCTGCAGTTTATAGATCTGCCCCCAATCCAGACGCGACGCCAGATCCGGCAGCTGCAGGTTCAGCTGGCGCGGCGGACGGTCGCCGGTAATAAACAGCCGGGTGCGCCCGGTTTCCAGAATGCGGTTATAGAGATTGAAGATCGCCATTTCCCACTCTTCGTCGCCGGCGATGCATTCGATGTTGTCGATGCAGACCAGCGCCAGCTGCTCCATACCGTCCAGCACTTCCGGCACGAAATAGGCGCGCTTGTCGAGCGGCACATAGCCCGCAGCTTCCCCGCGCTGTGAAAGCTCAGCGCAGGCCGCATGCAGCAGATGGCTGCGTCCGCCGCCTTCGCGCGACCAGAAATAGATATAGCTGCCGTGTTCCTGACGAACGGCAGACTGGATCGCAGCTAATAGGGACGGATTCTCCCCCGGATAAAAACTGGCGAACGTTTCATCATCGGGAAGATAAAGTGGCAGTGAAAGCTGTGCCGGCGTATTCAGAAGCACCTCAACCAAAACTGGCAGGAAAACGGCGTCAGTTTAACATAGAAAACGCACACTGTTGAACCAGTAGGATCTTATGCCGTAATAGTAGGCAACATGCTGCAACAATCGCCGTTCCATACGGGCGGCTTGCACTTTTCGGATAAGCTGTCCTAGTATAAAAATGCAAAACCGCACTACCATCACAACGGCTTATCACAAGGATTTAAACGATGAAATCATGGAATAAAATTTTACTGGCTTCACTGATCGGTTTGGCGCTGGCGGGCTGTGATGACGCCTCCAAGGTTGACAACAACCTGGATAAAGCCAAGGACAGCGCAGAACAGATGAAAGACGCCGCGGACAAAAAGGCCGAGCAGTTGACCGACAGCGCCAAAGCCAAGGCACAAGAGCTCAAACAGGCCGCAGCAGAGCAGGCCGATCAGCTGAAAGATCAGGCCTCCTCGCTGAAAAACGACGCCGGCAAACAGGCCGAAGCCATCACTAACGATGCCCAGGCCAAGGCGGAAGCCATTAAACAGCAAGCAGACCAGCAGAGTCAGCACCTGGTTGAACAGGCGAAAACGATCAAAAATGACGCCATCAGCGGCGCGAACCAGCTCACCGAAGAGGCGAAGGCGAAAACCTCGGAAATTCAGCAGAGCATCGATAATAAACAGCAAGAGGCGCAAAAACAGGCCGAAGCTGCCGACGCACCGGCGGAACAGCCACAGCCCGCAAATCAGTAATCCTCACATTACGGCGCGCCAGCGCGCCGTAAACCTCAGGGATGAACCCGCGTCATCCCTGACTGCCCGGTGCGGACGCCCCGCACTATTTCTGCTCCAACCCCTCGTCGGCGTCAATCACCTCTTCTTCTTTGCGCAGCAGGCTAATCAGCTTGAACAGCAGGCTCAGAGCGATGCCGACGATGGTCGCCAGCGCCATGCCCTTCAGTTCCGCCGCGCCGATATGCACCTTGGCGCCGCTGACGCCGATAATCAGGATCACTGCGGTCAGGATCAGGTTCTGCGCCTTGTTGTAATCCACCTTCGAGTCAATCAGTACGCGGATGCCCGACGCGCCGATCACGCCGTACAGCAGCAGTGAGACGCCGCCCATCACCGGCACAGGCACCGCCTGGATCGCCGCCGCCAGCTTGCCGACGCAGGAGAGCAAAATCGCCAGAATCGCCGCGCCGCCGATCACCCAGGTGCTGTAAACCTTGGTAATCGCCATCACGCCGATGTTCTCACCGTAGGTCGTATTCGGCGTCGAGCCGAATAAGCCGGAAATCACCGTGGAAATACCGTTGGCGAACATCGAACGATGCAGGCCCGGCTCGCGGATCAGATCCTTTTTAACAATATTGGCGGTCACCACCAGATGCCCGACGTGTTCGGCGATCACCACCAGCGCCGCCGGCAGAATGGTGAAAATAGCGAACCACTCAAAACGCGGCGTATAGAAGGTTGGCAGCGCAAACCAGTGCGCTTCGCGAATCGGCGTCAGATCGACCACGCCCATAAAGAACGACAGCGCATACCCCGCCAGCACGCCGATCAGAATCGGGATAATCGCCAAAAATCCACGGAACAGCACCGAACCGAGAATGGTGACACCCAGCGTCACCAGCGAAATGGTGATGGTGGTGCCGTCCGCTGCTGCGCCGTCCGCCGGCAGCAGCCCTGCCATATTGGCCGCCACACCCGCCAGTTCAAGACCGATAACCGCAACAATCGCCCCCATCGCCGCCGGCGGGAACATCACGTCGAGCCAGCCGGTGCCGGCTTTCTTGACGATCAGCGCCACCAGACAAAACAGCAGGCCGCAGACGATAAAGCCGCCGAGCGCCAGTTCATAACCCAGCGGCAACAGCAGCAGCACCGGTGAAATAAAGGCAAAGCTGGATCCCAGATAGGCCGGAATCTTGCCTTTACAGATAAACAGATACAGCAACGTGCCGACGCCGTTAAACAGCAGCACCGTGGCCGGGTTAATCTTGAACAGGATCGGCACCAGCACGGTGGCGCCAAACATGGCGAACAGATGCTGAAGGCTGAGCGGGATGGTCTGCAGCAGCGGCGGTCGCTCGCTAACGCCAATGGCGCGACGGGTCATGAGTGTTTTTCCTCGTGCTTATTGATTTTATAAGTTGTAAGCCAAAAAAAAGCCGACTCGTTAAGTCGGCTAATTATCTTATTTGGTACCAAATATCTTGTCGCCGGCATCGCCCAGCCCCGGCACGATGTAGCCGTGCTCATTCAGGCACTGATCGATGGACGCGGTATACAGCTCAACGTCAGGGTGCGCTTTTTCCAGCGCTTTGATCCCTTCCGGCGCCGCCACCAATACCAGCACCTTAATGCTGGTGCAGCCGGCTTTCTTCAACAGGTCGATCGTGGCGATCATCGAGCCGCCGGTCGCCAGCATCGGGTCTACCACCAGCGCCATACGCTCTTCAATATTGGATACCAGCTTCTGGAAATACGGCACCGGTTCCAGGGTTGTTTCATCGCGATAAACGCCGACTACGCTGATGCGCGCGCTAGGCACGTGTTCCAGCACCCCTTCCATCATGCCGAGACCCGCACGCAGGATCGGCACCACGGTAATTTTTTTCCCTTTAATCTGTTCAACTTCAACCGGCCCGCACCAGCCTTCAATCGTGACCGTTTCGGTAGCCAGATCGGCGGTCGCTTCATAGGTCAACAAACTCCCCACTTCAGAAGCCAGCTCACGAAAGCGTTTGGTGCTGATTTCGTGGTCGCGCATCAGGCCAAGCTTGTGTTTTACCAGCGGGTGTTTCACCTCAACGATCTTCATCATTTTTCTCCTATTAAGGTGGTTGACGGCCAAAAAAATCGCGGGATTATACCGCCTTTTTCCCGCCACGCCACCCACAATAGCCCGATCGGGATCAACAAAAGTATGATTATCAGTATAGGGGATGAAAATGTAGATCGGCCTCACAAGCCGCTCGCAAACGTTTGCCTGCACTGTTAGAATTGCCGCGCCGGGTTCCGGAAGCAAAGGCCGGAAGCCCCGTTTTTCAATCCGCAAACCGTCGTGGGGATCGCGCAGTGACCGACAAAACCTCTCTCAGCTATAAAGACGCAGGTGTCGATATCGATGCTGGCAATGCATTGGTAGACCGTATCAAAGGTGTAGTAAAACAGACCCGTCGCCCGGAAGTGATGGGAGGGTTGGGCGGTTTTGGCGCGCTGTGCGCGTTGCCGCAGAAATACCGCGAACCGGTGCTGGTTTCCGGCACTGACGGCGTGGGCACCAAACTGCGTCTGGCCATGGATCTGAAGCGTCACGACACCATCGGCATCGACCTGGTGGCCATGTGCGTCAACGACCTGGTGGTACAGGGCGCAGAGCCGCTGTTCTTCCTGGACTACTACGCCACCGGCAAGCTGGACGTCGACACCGCCGCCAGCGTTATTACCGGCATTGCCGAAGGCTGTAAACAGTCCGGCTGCGCGCTGGTAGGCGGCGAAACCGCTGAAATGCCGGGCATGTACCACGGCGACGACTATGACGTGGCCGGCTTCTGCGTCGGCGTGGTCGAAAAGTCTGAAATCATCGACGGCAGCAAGGTGCAGGCCGGCGACGCGCTGATCGCGCTGGGCGCTTCCGGCCCGCACTCCAACGGCTACTCGCTGGTGCGTAAAATCCTCGAGGTCAGCAATACCGACCCGACCACCACTCAGCTGGACGGCAAACCGCTGGCCGACCACCTGCTGGCGCCGACTAAAATCTACGTGAAATCGGTACTGGAACTGATCGCCAACCGCGAGGTGCACGCCATCGCCCACCTGACCGGCGGCGGCTTCTGGGAAAATATCCCGCGCGTACTGCCGGAAGGCATGCAGGCGGTGATCGATGAATCCAGCTGGCAGTGGCCGGCGGTGTTCAACTGGCTGCAGCAGGCGGGTAACGTCAGCCGTCACGAAATGTACCGCACCTTTAACTGCGGCGTCGGGATGCTGATTGCCCTGCCGGAAAGCGAAGTAGAGGCCGCCATCGCCCTGCTGAACGCGGCAGGTGAAAAAGCCTGGAAAATCGGTAAACTCACTGCATCTTCCGACGAACAGCAAGTGGTCATTCAGTGATGAAAAAGATTGTGGTGTTGATCTCCGGCCAGGGGAGTAATCTCCAGGCGCTGATCGACGCCTGCCAGCAGGGGCGGATCGCCGCCGAGATCGTCGCAGTATTCAGCAACAAGGCGCAGGCCTATGGTCTGCAACGTGCCGAGGCGGCAGGCATTGCCGCCCACGCGCTGGATGCCAAAACCTTTGCCGACCGCCAGGCGTTTGACGACGCGCTGGCGGACGCCATCGACCAGTACCAGCCGGATCTGGTGGTGCTGGCCGGCTATATGCGTATTCTCAGCGCGCCGTTCGTCCAGCGCTATGCCGGCCGGATGCTGAATATCCACCCTTCTCTGCTGCCGAAATATCCGGGTCTGCATACCCATCGCCAGGCGATCGACAACGGCGATGACGAGCACGGCACTTCGGTACACTTCGTCACCGAGCAGCTCGACGGCGGGCCGGTTATTCTGCAGGCCAAAGTGCCGATCTTCCCCGGCGACGAAGAAGATGAGGTGGTTGAGCGGGTACAGGTGCAGGAGCATACCCTCTATCCGCTGGTGGTCGGCTGGTTCGTCGATGGCCGTCTGGCGATGCGCGACAACGCCGCCTGGCTGGACGGCGAACGCCTGCCCGAACAGGGGCACGCCGCCGACTGAGCGCGCTTTCTAAACCAATCCTCAACGGCGCCCTCCGGCGCCGTTTTTTTTACCTCTTCTGGCCGACTCAACGCTATACTTCCCCGTATGTCAGTCACATAGGAGAATACACATGCCTGGTTCCGCCAGCGTCCGCCTACGCCCACTGGAGCGGGATGATTTAACCTTTGTCCATCAGATGGACAATAACGCCAGCGTCATGCGCTACTGGTTCGAAGAGCCTTATGAAGCCTTTGTCGAACTGTCCGACCTGTACGATAAACATATCCACGATCAGAGCGAACGTCGCTTTATCATTGAGCACGAAGGGGCTAAGGTCGGCCTGGTCGAGCTGGTGGAGATCGATCATATTCACCGTCGGGCGGAGTTCCAGATTATTATCGACCCGACGCATCAGGGTAAAGGCTACGCCAGCACCGCCGCCAAACTGGCGATGGACTACGGCTTCTCCGTTCTGAACCTGTATAAGCTGTACCTGATTGTCGACAAAGAAAACCCCAAAGCGATCCATATCTACAGCAAACTGGGTTTTGAAGTGGAGGGGGAACTGATTAACGAATTCTTCGTTAACGGCGAATACCGCACCGTATTGCGCATGTGCATTTTCCAGCCGCAATACCTGGCAAAGTTCAAAGCCGCGCCCAAGAGTGAAAAATTAGCTAAATAAAATGTAAACATTGCCGATAATCTAAATTTAATGTAAATAGATTTCGGCAATAAATCACCAGACATAATAACAGCCGTCAGATCCGTGAATAATCCGCTGGCATCAGGCGTTATTCATTATTGACCGTCATCAATTATAATGACAACATCGATATTACAGTTCGTCGTTGCCGATTATTAATAAACGTTACTTAAGAATGGATTATCTTAATCAGGAAAGATGCGAAAATACAATATACTTTGGTATGTCTGGATTTTATGGGCACTGCTAATCATTATCTGGTTATCTTGGGATACTCTATTAAATAACAAGATGAATCCGATAATGGTAGCTATTGCCGTCTTTTGTTCATTACTTATTATTCAAGCAATATATAGCATATACAGGAAGGACCCCATGCAGCTATTTAATAAATCCAAGAAAAATCCCACAGAGAAGTCCGGTAAAAAAACGGACGACGCCAAGCCACCGCACAATGATATGAAAGAACCGGTCAAGACGGCCCCCGCACCGCCGCCATTAGCGGAACTACTGGAAAGCAGCAAACCGGTTAAGGCCATCAAGGACACCTTTGTCTCACAGGGCACCCAGCTGACCGGCACCATTGAAGGCCAGGGCAACATTATTGTCGAAGGCGTGATTGAAGGCAGCCTGACCTGCTCCCACCAGGTGCGCATCGAACCGACCGGCCATGTGAAAGGTGAAATCCACGCCCAGCATATTATGATCAACGGCTCCGTCGAAGGCAGCTGTCACGCCGACAGCCTGACCATCCAGCCGAAAGGCCATATGCGCGGCGATATTTTTACCGACGAGTTTTCTATTGAGAAAGGCGGCGTGTTTGTCGGGCAGTCCCAGCTGATGCCGCAAACGGCCGCCGGCGCCGGCAAGGTCACGGCGCTAAAAACGGCGCGCCCCGCCCCTGCCGATGCAGCCCCGCAGCTGCAGGAACCGCAGCAGGTCAAATAGCCTCAGCCATAGCGGCCCGTGATGTAATCCTCCGTTCGCCGCTGGCGGGGAGAGGTAAAAATGGCGTCGGTATCGTTATATTCCACCAGGCGCCCCTGGTGGATAAACGCCGTATAGTCCGAAACGCGCGCCGCCTGCTGCATATTGTGCGTCACCAGCACCACCGTGTAGCGCTGTTTCAACGTCGAAATCAGCTCTTCGATGGTCAGGGTAGAGATCGGATCCAACGCCGACGTCGGCTCATCGAGCAGCAGCACTTCAGGCTCAATGGCGATGGCGCGGGCAATCACCAGCCGCTGCTGCTGGCCGCTGGACAGCCGCAGGGCGTTTTCCCGCAGCCGGTCCTTCACCTCATGCCACAGCGCCGCCGCGCGCAGCGAACGCTCCACCGCCTCATCCAGCACCCGCCGCTCGCGAATGCCCTGCAGACGCAGGCCGTACACCACGTTTTCGTAAATCGATTTCGGGAACGGATTCGGCCGTTGGAACACCATCCCCACCCGCCGGCGCAGCGCCGCTACGTCAATGTCCGCACCGGAAATCAGCTCGCCGTTCAGCTGCAGATCGCCGTCAATACGGCAGTTGTCCGCCAGATCGTTCATGCGGTTAAAACAGCGCAGCAGCGTGGATTTACCGCAGCCGGAGGGGCCGATCAGCGCCGTAGCCCGGTGCTTCGGAATCCGCAGCGAAATATCATGCAGCACCTGTTTGTCACCGTAAAACAGCTGCAGCCCGTCAGCCGCCAGCGCCGTATTCTGGTCATCCAGCTGCTGCACATCCAGCCTGGGCAAACTGCCCGGCGTTTTTAATCCCATGAAGCGATCCCCAAACTCGTTATCACCGTTACTGCTCCCATACCCGGTAACGCTCCCTGAGCGAATGACGGATGCCCATCGCTGCCAGATTCAGCCCGACGACGATCGCCACCAGCAGGAAAGCGGTGGCGAACACCAGCGGCCTGGCCGCTTCGACGCTGGGACTTTGGAACGCCATATCGTAAATCTGGAAGCTCAGGTGCATAAACTTACGTTCCAGATGTAAATACGGAAAAATATCGTCCACCGGCAACACCGGCGCCGACTTCACCACGCCGACCAGCATCAGCGGCGCGGTCTCACCCGCCGCCCGTGCAATCGCCAAAATCAGGCCGGTCATCATGGCCGGCGCCGCCATCGGCAACACAATGCGCCATAAGGTCTCCGCCCGGCTGGCGCCCAGCGCCAGCGACCCCTGACGCAGCGAAACAGGTATCCGCGACAGCCCCTCTTCGGTCGACACGATCACCACCGGCAGCGTCAGCAGCGCCAGCGTCAGCGCGGCCCACAGCACGCCGGGCGTGCCGAAGGTCGGGTTGGGCAGGGACTCGGCATAAAACAACCGATCGATGCTGCCGCCGATCAGATAGACAAAAAAGCCCAGGCCAAATACGCCGTAGACGATAGAAGGCACCCCGGCCAGATTGACCACCGCGATGCGAATCAGCCGCGTCAGCAGGTTCTTGCCGGCATACTCATGCAGATAAACGGCGGCAATCACCCCGAACGGCATCACCACGATCGACATCAGCACCACCATCAGCACGGTGCCAAAAATCGCCGGGAAGACGCCGCCTTCGGTATTGGCCTCGCGCGGGCTGTCGCTCAGAAACTTCTTCACCTGCTCGCCCCAGTGCGCCATTTTCTGGCCGAATGTCATCGCATTGGGGTACCAGGCATCGCGTATCTGGCTCAGGGGAATGGTATGCACCTGGCCGCGCATATCCCGCAGCAGCAGCGCGTCGCGCTGGCGATCCCGGTTCAGCCCGTCCAGCCGATCCGCCAATTGACGATACTGACGCTGCAGTTCCAGCCGCTCGGCTTTCATCTGCGCCTGGGCGCGGGCATCAAACCTGTCGTCACGCCGGAGCTTTTTCTCACGCAGGTTGAGCGCGGCAAACTGCTCATTAATCCGCGCCATCTCATGAATCTGAATATCATGCGCCTGGCGCGACAGCGCCGCAATTTGCGGCAGGCGCTGCTGCAGCGCCTGGCTAAGATCGCGGCCGGTCAGCGGCTGGCCGTCCTCCAGCAGGCCGGCCAGAAAACCATAGGCGGTGCCGTTGCTGTTGCGCTCCAGCACCATCAGGTCGCGCGGCGTGCTCTGACGGCGAATATCGCTGGCCAGCAGCGTACGGAAATCCTGCCCCTCACTTTCGCGGTTACCGACCTTGATCAGATAGCGGGTGACCTGCTCCGCCTCACCCGGTGGCGTCACGCCCGCTTCCTGTAACTGCCGGCGCGAAATCGTCTGCTGCTGATACAGTTCGCCGATCAGCGTTACCGGCCCGGCCGCCGCCTGATTCAGCTCAAACTGATACACCGGGCTGGGCCAAAAATAGCGCATGCCCTGCCCCGCCAGCAGCAGCAAAATGCCGAGCAGCGCCAACAGGCTGACGCTGACCGATCCGGCGGTCAGCCATACCCAAGGGGAACCCGACTTTAGCCAGGATCTCATGGCGCCTCCTGATTCTGGCTATAGCGCTCGCGCAGCCGCTGGCGAATCGCCTCAGCCAGCGTGTTGAAAATAAAGGTAAACACAAACAGCACCAGCGCGGTCAGGAACAGCACCCGGTAGTGGCTGCTGGCGAACACCGCCTCCGGCATTTCAATGGCGATATTCGCCGCCAGCGCGCGCAGCCCCTGGAACAGACTGCCATCGATAATCGGCGTATTGCCGGTAGCCATCAGCACGATCATGGTTTCCCCTACCGCCCGTCCGAAACCGATCATCAGCGCCGAGAAAATGCCGGCGCTGGCGGCGGGCAACGTTACCCTCACCACCGTCTGCCAAGCCGTGGCGCCCAGCGCCAGCGATCCCTGAGTGAGCGACGTCGGCACGCTGAACAGCGCATCCTCCGCCAGAGAGAAAATAATCGGCACCAGCGCAAAACCCATCGCCACGCCGACCACCAGCGTATTACGCTGATCAAAGTCATCGCCCAGCCAGACGTGCATCGGCTGGCCGAACAGCAGCGTCTCCAGCCAGGGGCCGAGGATCATCGCCAGCCAGACGGTCAGCGCCATCACCGGCAACAGCAGCAGTAAATCGGCGCCGGGACGCAGCCGGCCCGGCCACCAGCGCTGCTGCGCCAGGCCGCATCCTATCACCGCGCCGGCCAACAGCAGCGGCAACGCCAGTATCACCAGCAAATGGCGCTCGATCACCGGCGCCAGCCAGATGCCCGCCACCAGCCCGATGACTACCGTCGGCAATGCCCCCATCACTTCGATCGCCGGTTTCACCAGCCGCCGCAGCGCCGGCGACATAAAACAGGCCGTATAGACAGCGCCGCCCAGCGCCAGCGGAATCGCGAACAGCATCGCATAGACGGCGGCTTTCAGGGTGCCGAAAATCACCGGCGCCAGGCTGAACTTGGCCTGATAGCTGTCCTCCCCGGAGGTAGACTGCCAGACCAGCGCCGGCTGCGGATAGTTCTCATACCAGATCTTCTGCCACAGCGAGCGCCAGGTTACGTCAGGGTAATCATTATTCAGGCGATAGCGCTGCCAGCCCTGTGCGGTCTCCAGCAACAGACCGTCGCCGCGCGGCGCAAACGCCGCCTGCTGCACGCCGGCGGCCAGCCGGGCGCTCAGCAAAGGTCGGGACTGAATGCTGGCGTAGAGCGCAAACGCACCGTCCGGCTGTACGGCGGCGAACACCCGGCGGAACGGTTCGGCAATCACCGTAGCGTCCGCAGCCGGCTGCGGCGCGAACTGCTGCGCCGCGGTCAGGCGCCAGCGCTGGTTTTTCTCCACGTCGAACCACTCCTGCAGCGTGCCGTCGGCGGCATGCACGATCAGCGCGCTGCCGCCCGGCAGCGCCGTCAGACGGTAAGGCGTCTGTTCTCCGAGCGTTTGCGTCTCCTGCAGCCGCAGCTGTGTCCCGTCGATCTGGTAACGCGCCAGCCGGTTGCCGCTCAGCAGATAGAGCTGGCGGCCATCCGGCGCCAGCACCAGTTGCTGGACGTCAGCATCCAGCGCGACGCGACTTACCGCCGCCGGCTGCTGTGCGGCAACGCGGGCAAACAACAGCTGACGCCGTTCGGTCACCGCCGCCACCAGATACTCACCGGCCTCGCGCGCCGGCGCCAGCGCCAGCTGTGTCAGCGCGCCGCCATGGGGCAGCAGAGCCCGTGGCCGCTCGCCCAGCGGCAGAGTCCAGCGCGGTTTTTCCTGCGGCGCCGCGGCAAAATCGGCCTGCGCAATCATAAAGCGCCCGTCGGCCTGCGCCAGCGCAAACAGGTCGCGCGCGCCCACCGCCCGGGCCAACAGCGTCGGCGCCGGCAGCAGCCGCTGGCTGGCCAGCAGCGTGCCGGCCGCCTGCCCCTGCCGCGCCGTCAGACGGTAAAACTGCCCTTCTCCCCGATGGTCGATGCGATAGCCCACCCGTTGCTGAACATCCATCCCGAGCGCCATGGCCGGCGACGCGTGGTTCAGCGTCAGCGCCGGTGACGTCTCGATGGACGCCGATTTAAACAGTGGCAGCACGGCAAACAGCAGGTAGACGAAGATTAACATCAGCATCATCAGCACCAGCAGGCCGCTGACGGTCACCATGGCCCGTACGCCGCTATCAATGCGCGCGCGCCGCCGATCGCGGGGAAGTTGATTTGCCGTTGTCTGTACCATCACTCTCTGTCTTTGTTGCTGGTCCGGCTTACGCCAAAAGATAACCGGGCATCTTATGTCAGATTAATGTCGTTTGCATGACAAAGTTTACCGCCGCCGGCCGGCAGATCTGTTGGACATTACTGTCAATCTCTCGCAATAATGTTGTAGGACATTAGAGCGGCATCCAGGCAGCGTGAACGATGGGCTACGGCGCCACTCACCCGCCTGCGCGGCAGGCGGCCTGGGCCGGCATAGGGGAATGCCATTCGATTTTTCCCATGATTTAACCGGAGTAATAATGGGTCAGGAAAAGCTCTACATCGAGAAAGAACTAAGCTGGTTATCCTTTAATGAACGCGTGTTGCAGGAAGCCGCAGATAAGAGCAATCCCCTGATTGAACGCATGCGCTTTCTGGGCATTTACTCCAATAACCTCGACGAGTTTTACCAAGTCCGCTTTGCCGATCTGAAACGTCGGATACTGATCAGCGAAGAACAGGGCTCCGCCGGGTCATCACGCCATTTGCTGAAGAAAATCCAGGCCAAGGTGTTAAAAACCGACCAGGAGTTCGACACCCTGTATAACGATTTGCTGCTGGAAATGGCGCGCAATCAAATCTTTCTGATCAATGAGCGTCAGGTCTCCGAGAACCAGCAAGTCTGGCTACGCCAGTACTTCAAGCAGCATCTGCGCCAGCATATTACGCCGATTCTGATCAATCACGACACCAATCTGGTGCAGTTTCTGAAGGACGACTACACCTATCTGGCGGTGGAGATCATCCGCGGTACCCATATCGACTATGCGCTGCTGGAAATTCCGTCTGATAAGGTGCCGCGCTTCGTCAATCTGCCGCCGGAGGCGCCGCGCCGGCGCAAACCGATGATCCTGCTGGACAATATTCTGCGCTACTGCCTGGATGATATTTTTAAGGGCTTCTTCGACTACGACGCGCTCAACGCCTATTCAATGAAGATGACGCGCGATGCGGAATACGATCTGGTGACGGAAATGGAGTCCAGCCTGCTGGAACTGATGTCCTCCAGCCTGAAACAGCGCCTGACCGCCGAGCCGGTGCGCTTTGTGTACCAGCGCGATATGCCGAACAAAATGGTGGAGCTGCTGCGCGAAAAGCTGGGCATCTCCAACTACGACTCGGTGATCGCCGGCGGCCGCTACCACAACTTCAAGGACTTTATCGGCTTCCCCAACGTCGGCAAAAGCAACCTGGTCAACCGGCCGCTGCCGCGCCTGCGTCATACCTGGTTCGACAAGTTCCGCAACGGCTTTGACGCCATCCGGGAAAAAGACGTGCTGCTGTACTATCCGTACCACACCTTCGAGCACGTGCTGGAATGGCTGCGGCAGGCGTCGTTCGACCCCAGCGTGCTGGCGATAAAAATCAATATTTACCGCGTAGCGAAAGATTCACGCATTATCGAATCGATGATCCACGCGGCGCATAACGGCAAAAAAGTGACGGTGGTGGTCGAGCTGCAGGCACGCTTTGACGAAGAGGCCAACATTCACTGGGCCAAACGCCTGACGGAAGCCGGCGTACACGTGATCTTCTCGGCCCCCGGTCTGAAAATTCACGCCAAGCTGTTTTTGATTTCGCGCCGCGAAGGCGACGCCATTGTGCGCTACGCCCATATCGGCACCGGCAACTTCAACGAAAAAACCGCGCGCGTTTACACCGACTACTCTCTGCTGACCGCCGATGCGCGCATTACCAACGAAGTGCGCCGGGTGTTCAACTTTATTGAAAACCCCTACCGCCCGGTGCATTTCGACTACCTGATGGTGTCGCCGCAGAACTCGCGCCGCATGCTGTACGATCTGATCGACCATGAGATCGCCAGCGCGTTGGCGGGCAAACCGGCCGGCATTACGCTGAAATTGAATAATCTGGTGGATAAAGGGCTGGTGGATCGGTTATATACCGCTTCCGGCGCCGGCGTAAAGGTACGCCTGCTGGTGCGCGGTATGTGTTCGCTGATTCCCAATCTGCCGGGGATCAGCGACAATATTCAGGCCATCAGCATTGTTGACCGCTATCTGGAGCATGACCGCGTTTACGTTTTCGAAAATCAAGGTGACACCAAGGTCTATCTGTCGTCCGCCGACTGGATGACCCGTAATATAGATTACCGTATCGAAGTGGCGGCGCCGCTGCTGGATCCGGCGCTGAAACAGCGCGTGCTGGATATTCTGGCGATCCAATTCAGCGACACCGTCAAAGCCCGTTATATTGATAAAGAGCTGAGCAATCAGTACGTGCCGCGCGGCAACCGCCGCAAGGTCCGTTCGCAAATTGCCATTTACGACTATTTAAAAGCTCTGGAACAACCAGGAAATTAGGCCAGTAACTATGCCGCTAAACAGCACTGCTACTCATAAACCATTGGAAATCGCCGCCATCGATCTGGGCTCGAACAGCTTCCATATGGTTATTGCCCGCGTCGTAAACGGCGCCCTTCAGGTATTGGGCCGCTTAAAACAGCGGGTACACCTTGCCGATGGCCTGGACGCCAATAATGTGCTCAGTGAAGAAGCAATAGAACGCGGTCTGGCCTGCCTGGCCCTGTTTGCCGAACGGCTGCAGGGCTTCCCGGCGGAAAACGTCACCATCGTCGGTACGCATACGCTGCGTCAGGCGGTGAATGCCGAAGCCTTCCTGAAACGCGCCGCCGACGTGATCCCCTACCCGATCGAGATTATCTCCGGGCAGGAAGAGGCGCGCCTGATCTTTATGGGTGTGGAACACACCCAGCCGGAAAAGGGCCGCAAGCTGGTGATCGATATCGGCGGCGGTTCAACGGAACTGGTGATCGGCGAAGATTTCGAACCGCTGCTGGCGGAAAGCCGCCGCATGGGCTGCGTCAGCTTCGCCCACATTTTCTTCCCTGAAGGCGAAATCAACCGCACCAACTTCCGCCGCGCCCGGCTGGCGGCGGCACAAAAGCTGGAAACCCTGGCCTGGCAATACCGCATCCAGGGCTGGCAATACGCTCTTGGCGCCTCCGGCTCGATCAAGGCGGCGCACGAAGTGCTGGTTGCGATGGGTGAAAAAGACGGCCTGATCACCCAGGAGCGGCTGGAAATGCTGAGCGAGCAGGTGCTGCAGTTCAAGAACTTCAGCGCCCTCAGCCTGCCGGGGCTGTCGGAAGAGCGCCAAGCGGTGTTTGTACCGGGGCTGGCCATTTTATGCGGCGTGTTCGACGCGCTGGCGATCCGCGATTTGCGTCTGTCTGACGGCGCGCTGCGCGAAGGCGTGCTGTATGAAATGGAAGGCCGTTTCCGCCATCAGGATATTCGCAGCCGCACCGCCAAAAGCCTGGCCGAGCACTACAATATCGATCGCGACCAGGCCGGCCGGGTGCTGGCGACCACCGAGCTGCTGTACGCCCAGTGGATGGCGCAAAATACCAAGCTGGTCAACCCGCAGCTGGAGGCGCTGCTGAAGTGGGCCGCCATGCTGCACGAGGTCGGGCTGAGCATCAATCACAGCGCCATGCACCGGCACTCCGCCTATATTTTGCAAAACACCAATCTGCCGGGCTTTAATCAGGAACAGCAGCTGCTGCTGGCGGCGCTGGTGCGCTTCCACCGTAAAGCCATCAAACTGGAAGAGCTGCCGCGCCTGAACCTGTTCAAGAAGAAGCACTATCTGCCGCTGATTCAGCTGCTGCGCCTGAGCGCGCTGCTGAATAACCAGCGTCAGTCCACCACCACGCCGGAAACCCTGCGTCTGTCCACCGATGACAATCACTGGACGCTGCGCTTCCCGGCCGGCTATCTGGCGCAAAATACGCTGGTGCAGCTGGATCTGGAGCGCGAGCAGGAATACTGGAACGACGTCGTCGGCTGGAAGCTGCTGATTGAAGAAGAAGACGCGCAGCAGGACGAGCAGCGCCTCGCCTGATTGCCTACTCTGCGGCCCTCTGCCCCGGCAAAGGGCCGCAGAGCGTTACGCCGGCGGCTCCTGCGCCGGTGTCACCAGCGACGTCAGCGGCACCGGCCGGCCGATATGGTAGCCTTGCATATAATCGACCCCCAACGCCCGCAGCGCCATCTGCTGCTCTTCGCTTTCGACATATTCCGCCACGATATGTAGCCGCTTCATTAACGCCACCTTGCAGATAGAGGCGATAATTTGGTGATCCACCGGGTCATTCAGCATATCGCGCACAAAGCTGCCGTCGATTTTCAGCGTATCCACCTCCAGCATCCGCAGACGATTGTAGCTGGCATAGCCGGTGCCAAAATCGTCAATCGCGATGCGGCAGCCCAGTTCGCGCAGCTCCCGCAGGGTGGTGGCCGCATAGTGGATATCCTGCATCAGGTGTGATTCGGTGATTTCCAGAATCAGCTGGTACGGCTCAATGTCATACTGCTGCAGCGCCTGGCGTACATCGCGGCTCAGCGTCGGGCGGCACAGCGTCGGCGGCGAGATGTTCACCGCAAAACGCGCGCTCGGCAGCGTATTGCGGTGGCTATCCATAAACTTCAGCGTGTTGTTCAGCACCCACAGGTCCAGCTGATACGCCAGACCAAACTCATGCACCACCGGCAAAAACTCGCTCGGCGGCAGCGTACCGCCTTTATCATCGGGCAGGCGCAGCAGAATTTCATGGTAGCTGTCGCCGCGCACCCCGGATATCGGCTGCGCCATCAGGATAAACCCGTCGCCATCCAGCGCCCGCTGCACCCGGTGCAGCAAACGCACCTTGTGCTTCAGCTCATTCTGCACGTCCTGATGATCGCTGCGGATACTCTCCGGCTCGCCGCTGGTCAGTGAAAGTTCAGCCAGCGAACTCAGCTCCCCCAGCAGCAGATGCAGGTGCTCCACTTCTCCGGCGATGCCGCAGTAGCTGACACCCAGCGGCGGATGGATCGGCAACCCGTTCCAGACCAGGCGGAAGTTCTCCAGCGTGGCGTGCACCTCCGCCACTTTGGCTTCGGCGTCATAGCCGTTAAGCCGCAGCACCAGATCGTAGCCCGGCAGCTGATAGACCTCTTCGTCCGCCGCCATCACTTTACGCAGAGTACTGGCCAGGTGCTGTTTAAAACGGATACGCAGCTGCATGCCGTAATGGCGGCTCAGCAGATCCAGTTCGGCAATGCGTAAAAAGCACAGCGTCGAGCGCGGCGCCTGCGCTAAGTCCCGCTTCAGGGCGCGCAGGTTGGGCAGGCCGACCATCGGATCCTGCAGCGAGGCGCGTCGCATTTTGGCGAACAGCACCAGCTGGCGGGAGTTAATCGCCGACAGCAGGAATACGCTGAGGGTGAATACCAGCATCATCGAGGAGACCACGGCCAGATCGTGCAGGCGCCCGTCCACCCGCACATAGCTGCGATAGTTGAAGAACAGCGCCAGCAGCGCGATCGACCAGGCGATGCAGTTCAGGTGATAGCCGAAGCGCATGGCGCCGTACAGCATCAGCGGCAGCAACAGCGTCAGGCTGTAGTCGACCCAAAACTCCTTGTGCCCGACGCCGGTGGGGTAACACAGCGCAAACACCATGCCGGCCAGCAGCAACAGCCAGAGCTGCGGCTCGCCGGTTTTGACGCCCGGCGCGACTTCCAGCCGGAAACGGCGCCGCAGCGTCCGCATAAAGCGCGGGTTATTCAGCATGCGCAGTACAAAATAGAACAGCGGCGTGGAAGAGAGGCCGGCGATCAGCAACGCATGGAAATTCACCAGCGTATGCATCAGATTGGCTCTGCCGAACACCATGCCCATCTCGTCCGGCAAAAGTCCCATACCGGTCATCAGCTGCAGGCTGAGGATAAACAGCAGCGGCGGAAACGTCAGCAGCCAGATCAGGCGCGGTGGCGTAAATCCCAGCACGTTAATGCGGGCGCACCAGCTGCGCTGCGTCTGGCAGCGGTAGCCCAACCAGCAGACGCCGAGGCAGAACAGATACAGCAACGTCATGATAATGCCGATTTCCGGCCCCAGCCGGGCGCTGTAGCGGACCATGATAGCAATGGCAATGCCGGGAATCGCCATCCAGTCATACACCATCAATAGCGAAATGCACACCGCCAGCGGCAGATAGACCAGGTACACCTTCCCCTCCGGCAACATAATGCGCGGAGACAGCCAGCCGGCCAGAGGGATAAACACCAGGCTCCAGATTAAGGGCTGGCCCCACCAACGGTGGCGTAAATCATTCCAGAGTTTCAATTTAACCATTATGAAGTGAATATCTCCGCTGACGCGCGAAGCAATTTATCGTCCAGACCTTGGTAACCTGTCAGTAAGCGGCGTCCGCCCGTCGCCGAGATCGGGGTAGCAGTGGTGAAAAATTCAGCAAAATTTACAGCTGGTCACGAATTCTATGCGCAACGGTGGGTTAAAAATTGATTTAGATCAATTAATAGATAATTGTTGGTTAAAAACCGGAATAACATTACCGCGATAAAAAAAAGCGCTCCACGCCGCCGGATAAAATCAAACCAACACTCAACGAACGGCAGGATTGTTTTTGCTTCCCGGTGAAATACATAGACAAATTTTGCCAGCCGCCACTAAAATTACGCCACTCATGGAAAAATGACGGGCATAACCAACAACTGCGCCACAAGGACCGATACTTCCGGAAAAATCATGCGTAAAAGAACCACCGGACAAATGACCAAAATAGTGTTGCTGGTAAGCTTTATCATTTTGATAGGCCGGCTTCTGTATACCACTCTCGCCGCCATTCCCCATCATCAGGAAAAAAATGTTTCCGCCCAGGAACAGCACATCAGTCAACCACTCAATCCGCCACGGGACAACGCCTCTGAAACGCAGTGAACGCGCGTGCCTGTCCGCGCGCCGCCGAATGGGTAAGCCGCCTGTCAACAGACGCTTTACCCATTCTTTGGCTGCGTATCGTCCCGATCATAAAAATGACGCCATACTCTGAGATGTTCTATCTTGTACAAGTTATGACTCAGGAGCTCCGCGTGCCAAGCGTTAAGGAATACCATGTCTGCCGCAACACATAATGTCAAAAAGGTGGCTGAACACCGTCAGCACATCCTGTCCCTGTTACTGAACAACAAAGCGCTGGTCGACGGCATCCTCGGCCGACCGGACGAAGAGCAGCAGCTCAGCCGCCAGGCGCTGATGGACCAGACCGCCGAAATTCGCGCGCTGGTGGAAGAGATGCACGCCGCCGACCTCGCCGACCTGCTGGAAGCGCTGCCGCAGGATGAACGCCTGGCGCTGTGGCGGCTGGTGGATCCGCCGCGCCGCGGCCAAACGCTGGTGGAAGTCGCTGAACCGGTGTGGGACAGCCTGATCGAAGAGATGAGCGATAAAGACCTGCTCAAGGCGATCAAAACGCTGGATATCGATGAACAGGCCTATCTGGCGCAGTTCCTGCCGCGTAACCTGATGGGCCGCCTGCTGACCTCGCTGGAGCCGGGGCAGCGCGCACAGGTGCGCGAGATGATGCACTACGGCAAAGAGACCGTCGGCTGGATGATGGACTTCGAGCTGGTCACGGTGCGGCCCGATGTTACGCTGGGCGCGGTGCACCGCTTTTTGCGCCAGCGCAAAACCATTCCGGACGCCACCGATAAAATCTTTGTCACCGATCGTAAGAACACTCTGCTCGGCGAACTGCCGCTGACGGCGGTGCTGCTGAACGACCCGCAAACACAGGTCGCCAGCGTGATGGACAGCGAACCCACCAGCTTCCAGCCGGAAGATAAGGCCGAAGCGGCGGCCGGCGCGTTTGAACGTTATGACCTGATCAGCGCCCCGGTGATCGACGCGCAGGGCAAACTGATGGGGCGTCTGACCATCGAAGAGATCGTCGACGTGGTGAATGAAGAGAGCGAAAGCAACCTGCGCCGCATGGGGGGCTTAAGCCCGGAAGAGGACGTATTCGCGCCGGTCAGCAAGGCGGTAAAAACCCGCTGGGCCTGGCTGGCTATCAACCTGTGCACCGCCTTTATCGCCTCGCGGGTGATTGGCCTGTTCGAGCACACCATTTCGCAGCTGGTGGCGCTGGCCGCGCTGATGCCGATCGTCGCCGGCATCGGCGGCAATACCGGCAACCAGACTATCACCATGATCGTCCGCGCGCTGGCGCTGCACCAGATTGAAGAAGGCAATATTTCCCGTCTGCTGCTCAGAGAGCTGGGCGTTGCGATCATCAACGGCCTGGTGTGGGGCGGCATTATGGGCGTGGTCACCTATTTACTGTACGACGACTGGGCGCTGGGTGGCGTGATGACGCTGGCCATGATCCTCAACCTGCTGGTCGCCGCGCTGATGGGCGTAGTGATCCCGATGGTGATGCTGAAGATGGGACGCGACCCGGCGGTCGGCTCCAGCGTGCTGATCACCGCCCTGACCGATACCGGCGGCTTTTTCATCTTCCTCGGCCTGGCCAGCCTGTTCCTGCTTTGACCTTCCGGGCCGGCCTGCGCCGGCCCGTTTTTCTATCGCTCAGGCTGCCAGCCGTCGTGATGCCACAGATGCAAAGTGGCGTAAGAGCGCCACGGCCGCCAACGTTCGGCATAGCGCTCAATCTGGCGCGGCGTCATGCCGGGAAAGCGCTGTTTAATCAGATAATCGCCGCTCAGAAATACGTCCGGCCATGACCAGGCGCGCATCGCAATATAGCTCGCCGTCCAGTCGCCGATGCCCGGCAGCGCGGTCAGCGCCTTGATGCCCTGCTCAATATCCAGCACGTTATCCAGCGCCAGCCGCCCCTCTTCCAGCGCACGCGCCAGCGCGATCAACGCTGCTGCGCGTTTGAGCTGAATACCGAGCGGCCGCAGCATCTCCGGCTGCAGCGCGGCTATCTGCCCGGCCAGCGGAAACACATGAGTAATGCCGGCGTGCGGCTGCGCCAGCGGTGTTCCCCAACGCTCCGCCATCCGTCCGGCAAACACGGCGGCCATCTTCACGCTGACCAGTTGCCCCAGCACCGCGCGCGTCGCCTGTTCGAAGCCATTGACACAGCCGGGCAGGCGCAGGCCGGGGTCGGTCACCAGCGGCCCCAGCGCGGCGGCGATGACGTCCGGCGCCGCATCCAGATCGAACAGCTGGCGCACGCGCCGCAGCACGTCGGTCGTCACCCGGCTCAGCGACGGCGCAATCTCCACCCGCACCCGATCGCGCGCCGTTTCCGGCTGCACGCTGACCCAGCCCTGATACGACTCTCCGCCGAGCGTCACCGCGATGGAGCGGTAATAACGCCCGTCCTGCACGCACTCCACGCTGCTGACCGCACGCGCCTGTAAAAAATTCAGCATGCGCGGCCAGTCGTACGGCGGGCGATAGCCCAGATGAAACACCAGCCCGCTGTCGGCGGCGCGTGTCTGCCGGCCGCTGCTTTCACGCAGCGCCGACGGACTCAGGCGGTAGCGCTGTTTAAACAGTTCATTAAAGCGCCGCAGGCTGCCAAACCCCGCGGCGAACGCCACCTCGCTGAGCGGCATATCGGTATCCGCCAGCAGGCGCTTGGCCTGCAGCAGCCGGTGCGACTGCGCATAATCGATGGGCGAAGCGCCGAACTGCTCGGCGAAGATGCGCCGCAGATGGCGATCGGAAATCCCCAGCCGCGCCGCCAGCGCCTCACAGCTGTGTTCAGACAGGTAGCCCTGCTCAATCAGCTGCACCGCAACCTGCGCATAGCGGTTGCCCAGGTCGATCAGCGCCAGGCCCGGTGCCAGTTCCGGCCGGCACTTCAGGCAGGGGCGAAAGCCCGCCAGTTCAGCGGCGGCGGCGCTGGGGTAGAAGCTGCAGTTCTCGCTTTTCGGCGTGCGGGCGCTGCACACCGGCCGGCAGTAGATGCCGGTCGACGACACGCCGACAAAGAAACGGCCGTCAAATTTGCGATCCCGCGCGCGCAGCGCGGCATATAACGCCTGGTGTTCACTCATGGCAACGCTCGGTGTCGGTTTTTTCATCATTATGGCGCTCAGACTGCGGGCTGACGTGCGGAATTCGGACATCAAGATAGGCTTAGTTAAGCATCTCCTTAACGCTGCCGCTAAAATTTTCGCCGTCCGGCACGCGCTGCATTGCCCAGACGCCCGCTCTCGGGTAAAGTCGCCCCCCTTCATTGGCATGGGGATAGAAAATGTTTATAGGATTCGACTACGGAACGGCCAACTGTTCCGTTGCGGTGATGCGGGAAAACGGCCCGGAGCTGCTGGCGTTGGAAAACAATGAACCGTATCTGCCGTCGATGCTGTGCGCGCCGAGCCGCGAAGCGGTCAGCGAATGTCTGCACCGCCACTGGCAGGTGCCGACCGGCAGCGAGGAAAACCAGCAGCTGCTGCGGCGCGCCGTCAGCTACAACCGCGAAGAGGATATTCCGGTCAACGCCGACAGCCTGCACTTTGGTCTGCAGGCGCTGGCGCACTATGTTGAAGACCCGGAAGAGGTGTACTTCGTCCGCTCGCCGAAATCATTCCTCGGCGCCAACGGGCTGAAGGCGCAGCAAATCGCGCTGTTTGAAGACCTGGTCTGCGCGATGATGTTCCATATCAAGCGCCAGGCGGAAGGCGTGCTGCAGCAGCAGATCGAGCAGACGGTGATCGGCCGGCCGATCAACTTCCAGGGCACCGGCGGCGAAGAGGCCAACAGCCAGGCGCAGGGCATTCTGCTGCGCGCCGCCCAGCGCGCCGGATTTAAGCAGATCGAATTCCAGTTTGAGCCGGTGGCCGCCGGGCTGGATTTCGAAGCCACGCTGCAGGAAGAGAAAACCGTGCTGGTGGTCGATATCGGCGGCGGCACCACCGACTGCTCGGTGCTGTTGATGGGGCCGCAGTGGCGCGACAGCGCCGATCGCCAGCAGAGCCTGATCGGCCACAGCGGCTGCCGCGTCGGCGGTAACGACCTCGATATCATGCTGGCATTCAAGCAACTGATGCCGCTGTTCGGCATGGGCGGTGAAACCGCAAAAGGCATCGCCCTGCCGGCGCTGCCGTACTGGAACGCGGTCGCCACCAACGACGTGCCGGCGCAGAATGAGTTTTACAGCAGCGCCAATGCCAGACTGCTGAACGATCTGATCCGCGACGCGGCGGAGCCGGAAAAAGTGCGTCGGCTGCTGCAGGTGTATCGGCAACGTCTGAGCTACCGGCTGGTGCGCGCGGCGGAAGAGAGTAAAATCGCCCTCTCCGGCGAGGAAACCACCCGCGTACCGCTGGCGTTTGTCCAGCCGGAACTGGCAGAACTCATCAGTCAGGGACAGCTGGCGGATGCCATTTCCCAGCCGCTGCAGCGCATCCAGGAGCAGGTCACCGCCGCGCTGGCCACCAGCCAGACGCAGCCGGACGTGATCTACCTGACCGGCGGCAGCGCCCGTTCGCCGCTGCTGCGCGCGGCGCTGCAACAGCAGCTGCCCGGCATTCCGATCGTCGGCGGCAATGACTTCGGCTCGGTCACCGCCGGGCTGGCGCGCTGGGCGCAGACGCTGTTCCGTTAACCCCGCCACGGGGCATCGGGCGCGACGTCAAGGTCGCGCCCCGTTACAGAACGAGGTGAAAACCATGCCTATCGCCACGCTGAATACCGAACGTTTACGCCTGCGCGCCTGGCAAGACAGCGATCTGGCCGCTTTCGCCGCGCTGAACGCCGATCCGCAGGTGATGCGTTACTTCCCCGCCCCGCTGTCCGCCGCCGCCAGCGAAACGCAGGCCGCCGCGATCCGCCAGTTTATGCAGCAGCACGGCTGGGGATTATGGGCCGTCGAACTGCCGGGCCATGTTCCCTTTATCGGTTTTGTCGGCCTGGCCCAGGTCGGCGACGATCTGCCGCTGTCGCCCTGCGTGGAGATCGGCTGGCGGCTGGCCGCCGCCCACTGGGGCCACGGCTACGCCAGCGAGGCCGCACGGGCAGCGCTGAACCATGCGTTTTCACAGCTGCAACTGCCGGAAGTGGTGTCGTTTACCGCCGTCGTCAACCATCCCTCACGCCGGGTGATGGAACGCATCGGCATGCGCTGCGCTGAGGAGTATTTTGACCATCCGCGCCTGCCGCCGGGCCACCGCCTGCGCCGCCATGTGGTGTACCGGCTGAACCGGCAGCAATGGCGGGAGCAGGCTGACTGACGCCCGCACCTTATTCCTCGCTGGCCCGATCCAGCTGGCGAATATCTTCTGCGTTCAGCGACAGTTGCGTAGCGCCGATCAGCTCATCCAACTGGGCCAGCGAGGTGGCGCTGGCAATCGGCGAGGTAATGCTCGGCCGCGCCATCAGCCAGGCCAGCGAGACCTGAGTCGGCGTCGTCGCATGCCGCTGCGCCACGCTATCCAGCGCCTCCAGAATGCGTAAACCGCGCGCGTTCAAATAGCGCGCCACGATGGTGTCGCCACGCTGACTCTTGCCGATATCATCGGCGCTGCGGTACTTGCCGGTAAGAAAACCGCTGGCCAGCGCCCAGAAGTTGATCACCCCCAGCCCGTGCCTGACGGCAACCCCTTCCAGCGCCTGTTCATAGCCTTGTCGGGCATAGAGGTTATATTCCGGCTGCAGGGTCTCATAGCGCGCCAGCCCGTGCTGCTCGCTGACCCGCAGCGCCTCTTCCAGCCGATCGGCCTGATAGTTGGACGCGCCGATCGCCCGTACCTTGCCCTCTTTGATCAACGCGTCAAAGGTCGCCAGGGTTTCCGCCAGCGGGGTGTCGCGGTCGTCGTCATGAGATTGGTATAAATCGATATAGTCCGTCTGCAGACGGCGCAGCGAATTCTCCACCGCCTGGCGGATATAGCCGGCCGACAGCTGCGGTTTGCCGGCTGCATCGTTCATTTTCCCCACTTTGGTGGCGATAATCACCCGATCGCGCTTGCCGCTCTGTTTCAGCCATTCGCCGATCACCGTTTCCGACTCGCCGCCCTGATTGCCCGGCGCCCAGTAGGAATACACATCGGCGGTATCGATAAAATTCAGTTGGTTGTCCACCAGCGCGTCCAGCAGGCTGAAAGACGTCGCCCGATCCGCCGTCCAGCCGAACACATTGCCGCCGAACGTCAGTTTCGGCACCCTGATTCCGCTACGTCCCAATTCACGCTTGCTCATCTCACCCTCTATCAGCCAAATGGTTTGAGTAATTATTATTAGCCTGAAATATAATCAAACGCCAAAAACGCGACGCTTATCGGTAAACCCTCTTTCTCTTCATGGAAAACTGACGATTCCTCCATTTTTCCTCCATTTTTATCCCGGTAACGGCCGGTAAACTAGTATCCTATAAGAAGTTGGCCTTTCGGCTTGTTGCCCGCCTTTGGAGTATTTTCATCGTCATGAATGCAAAACCTCAACGCCGCCCCTTGATCCTGCGCCTTGTCGTTCTCGCGCTGTTGGTTATCGCCGCCGTGTTGATTTGGCGACATTTTTTCGCCGCCGCACCCGTCGAACCGCTGCCGTCCGCCCGCCAGGCGGCGGGCAAACAGGCGAATAATGGCGGACGGCGCAAGATGCCGATGTCGCCGGTACAGGCGGCAACCGCCATGCAGCAGACCGTGCCGCGTTATCTGTCCGGGCTGGGCACCGCCAGCGCGGCGAATACCGTCACCGTCACCAGCCGGGTCGACGGGCAGCTGATGGCCATTCACTTTACCGAAGGGCAACAGGTCAAGGCCGGCGATCTGCTGGCGGAGATTGACCCGCGTCCGTTCCAGGTGCAGCTGACGCAGGCCGAAGGCCAGCTGGCGAAAGACCAGGCGACGCTGGCCAACGCCAGACAGGATTTGGCGCGCTATCAGCAACTGGTGAAAACCAATCTGATCTCTCGCCAGGATCTGGATGCGCAGCGGGCGCTGGTGCGCCAGACCGAAGGAGCGATCAAGGCCGATCAGGGCGCGGTGGACAGCGCCAAACTGCAAATCACCTACAGCCGCATCACCGCGCCGATTGACGGCCGCGTCGGGCTGAAGCAGGTCGACGTCGGCAACTACATCACCAGCGGCAGCAGCACGCCGCTGGTGGTGATCACCCAAACCCGGCCGATCGACGTGGTGTTTACCCTGCCGGAAGGCAATATCGCCGATCTGCTTAAGGCGCAGAAGGCCGGTGCGGTGGCGGTCGAAGCCTGGGACCGCACCAATTCGCAGCGGCTGGCGACCGGCAGCCTGCTGAGCCTGGATAACCAGATAGATACCGCCACCGGCACCATCAAGCTCAAAGCGCGCTTTAGCAATCAGGACGATGAGCTGTTCCCCAACCAGTTTGTCAACGCGCGCCTGAAAGTGGATACCCTGCACAACGCGGTAGTGATCCCGACGGCGGCGCTGCAGATGGACAACGAGGGCAACTTCGTCTGGACGCTGGGGGATGACAATACCGTCAGTAAACACCGCGTCACCACCGGCGTGCAGGACAGCCAACAGGTGGTGATCAGCGCCGGCCTGAGCGCCGGTGACCGGGTGGTCACCGACGGCATCGACCGTCTGACCGACGGCATTCAGGTCGAGGTGCTGACGCCGCAGGAAACGCCGGCAGCCGCCACGCCGCGCCGCCAGCCGCAAGTGCAGGGGAAATCCTGATGCAGCCGACGCCGCATAAGGCTAACGGCGGGCCGTCCCGCCTGTTTATCCTGCGTCCGGTCGCCACCACGCTGCTGATGGTGGCCATCCTGCTGGCGGGCATTATCGGCTACCGCGCGCTGCCGGTGTCCGCCCTGCCGGAAGTGGATTACCCCACCATTCAGGTAGTGACGCTGTACCCCGGCGCCAGCCCTGACGTGGTGACCTCGGCGATCACCGCGCCGCTGGAACGGCAGTTCGGCCAGATGTCCGGGCTGAAACAGATGTCGTCGCAAAGCTCCGGCGGCGCGTCGGTGGTGACGCTGCAGTTCCAGCTCGAACTGCCGCTGGACGTCGCCGAGCAGGAAGTGCAGGCGGCCATCAACTCGGCCACCAATCTACTGCCGAATGACCTGCCCTACCCGCCGATTTACAGCAAGGTCAACCCGGCCGACCCGCCGATTATGACGCTGGCGGTCACCTCCAGCGCCATGCCGATGACGCAGGTGGAAGATATGGTGGAAACCCGCGTCGCACAGAAAATCTCGCAGGTCACCGGCGTCGGGCTGGTGACGCTGTCCGGCGGGCAGCGCCCGGCGGTGCGCGTCAGGCTGAACGCCGCAGCGGTGGCGGCTTACGGGCTGGACAGCGAAACGGTGCGCAGCGCCATCAGCAACGCCAACGTCAACTCCGCCAAGGGCAGCCTGGACGGCCCCACCCGCTCGGTAACGCTGTCGGCCAACGACCAGATGAAGTCCGCCGACGATTACCGCCAGCTGATTGTCGCCTACAAAGACGGCGCGGCGATCCGTCTGCGGGATATCGCCACCGTCGAACAGGGCGCCGAGAACACCAAACTGGCGGCCTGGGCCAATAAAGATCAGGCGATCGTGCTGAATATTCAGCGCCAGCCGGGGGTTAACGTCATCACCACCGCCGACAGCATCCGCGAGATGCTGCCGACGCTGGTGAAAAGCCTGCCGAAATCGGTGGATGTGAAAGTGCTGACCGACCGCACCACCACCATCCGCGCCTCGGTCAGCGACGTGCAGTCCGAGCTGTTGCTGGCGATCGCCCTGGTGGTGATGGTGATTTACGTCTTCCTGCGCAACGTTCCGGCCACCATTATTCCCAGCGTGGCGGTGCCGCTGTCGCTGGTCGGCACCTTCGCCGCCATGTATTTCCTCGGCTTTTCCGTCAACAACCTGACGCTGATGGCGCTGACCATCGCCACCGGTTTCGTGGTCGATGACGCTATCGTGGTGATAGAGAATATCTCGCGCTATATCGAAAAGGGCGAAAAGCCGCTGGACGCCGCGCTGAAAGGCGCCGGTGAGATCGGCTTTACCATTATCTCCCTCACCTTCTCGCTGGTGGCGGTGCTGATTCCGCTGCTGTTTATGGGCGATATCGTCGGTCGCCTGTTCCGCGAATTCGCCGTCACGCTGGCGGTGGCGATTCTGATCTCCGCCGTGGTGTCGCTGACGCTGACGCCGATGATGTGCGCGCGCATGCTGAGCCACGAATCGCTGCGTAAACAGAACCGCTTTTCCGCCGCCAGCGAACGCTTTTTCGAGCGGGTGATCGCCCGCTACGGCGTGTGGTTGAAAAGCGTGCTTAATCACCCGTGGCTGACGCTGGGCGTGGCTTTCGCCACGCTGGCGCTGACGGTGCTGCTGTACCTGCTGATCCCGAAAGGCTTCTTCCCGGTACAGGACAACGGCATTATTCAGGGCACGCTGGAAGCGCCGCAGAGCGTCTCCTTCAGCAATATGGCCGAGCGTCAGCAGCAGGTCGCCGCGCAAATCCTGAAAGATCCGGCGGTCGAAAGCCTGACTTCCTTCGTCGGCATCGACGGCAGCAACGCCACGCTCAACAGCGGCCGGCTGCAGATCAACCTGAAGCCGCTCAGCGAACGCAGCGAACGTATTCCGGCGATCATCAGCCGTCTGCAGCAGCAAACGGCCAACATTCCCGGGGTGAAGCTCTATCTGCAGCCGGTGCAGGATCTGACCATCGATACCCAGGTGAGCCGCACCCAGTATCAGGTCACGCTGCAGGCGATGTCGCTGGATGAGCTGAGCCTGTGGGTGCCGCAGCTGATGAATGAACTGAAGCAGGCGCCGCAGCTGGCCGACGTCACCAGCGACTGGCTCGACCGCGGGCTGGTGGCCTACGTCAACGTCGACCGCGACTCGGCCACGCGCCTCGGCGTCAGCATGAGCGATGTCGATAACGCGCTGTATAACGCCTTCGGCCAGCGGCTGATCTCCACCATCTATACCCAGGCCAACCAGTACCGCGTGGTGCTGGAGCATGACGTCAGCCAGACCCCCGGCCTGGCGGCGCTGGATGATATCCGCCTCGCGGGCAGCGACGGCGCCATGGTGCCGCTGCGCAGCATTGCCAAGGTTGAAGAACGCTTCGGCCCGCTGTCGATCAACCATCTCGATCAGTTCCCGTCGGCGACGGTGTCGTTCAACGTTAACGACGGTTACTCGCTCGGCGAGGCGGTGGACGCCATTACCCAGGCGGAGGAACGCCTCAATCTGCCGAAGGATATCAGCACCCGCTTCCAGGGCGCGACGCTGGCGTTCCAGGCGGCGCTCGGCAGCACGCTGTGGCTGATTCTGGCGGCGGTCGTGGCGATGTATATCGTGCTCGGCGTGCTGTATGAAAGCTTTATCCACCCGGTGACCATTCTGTCGACGCTGCCGACAGCCGGCGTCGGCGCGCTGCTGGCGCTGATGATGGCGGGCAACGATCTGGACGTGATCGCCATCATCGGCATCATCTTGCTGATCGGCATCGTGAAGAAAAACGCCATCATGATGATCGACTTTGCGCTGGCGGCGGAGCGCGAACAGGGCATGACGCCGTACGACGCCATTTATCAGGCCTGTCTGCTGCGCTTTCGGCCGATCCTGATGACCACGCTGGCGGCGCTGCTCGGCGCGCTGCCGCTGATGCTCAGCACCGGCGTCGGCGCGGAGCTGCGCCAGCCGCTGGGGGTCTGTATGGTGGGCGGCCTGATCATGAGCCAGATCCTGACGCTGTTCACCACGCCGGTGATTTATCTGCTGTTTGACAAACTGGCGCGCAACACCCGCCGCCGGCCGGACGCGCAGGAGCTGCCGTGAGATTCTTTGCGCTATTTATCCACCGCCCGGTAGCCACCACGCTGCTGACACTGGCGATCGCCATTGCCGGCGTGATGGGCTTTCGCCTGCTGCCGGTCTCACCGCTGCCGCAGGTGGATTTCCCGGTGATCGTGGTCAGCGCCTCGCTGCCCGGCGCCTCGCCGGAAACCATGGCCTCGTCGGTGGCGACGCCGCTGGAGCGCGCGCTGGGACGCATCGCCGGGATCAATGAAATGACCTCGATGAGCTCACTCGGCAGCAGCCGCGTGATTTTGCAGTTCGATCTGGATCGCGATATCAACGGCGCGGCGCGCGACGTGCAGGCGGCGATTAACGCGGCGCAGAGCCTGCTGCCCAGCGGCATGCCGAACCGCCCCAGCTACCGCAAGGTCAACCCGTCCGATGCGCCGATCATGATCCTGACGCTGACCTCCGACACTTACAGTCAGGGGCAGCTGTATGATTTCGCCTCCACCCAGCTGGCGCAGCGCATCGCCCAGACTGAAGGGGTCGGCGACGTGTCGGTGGGCGGCAGCTCGCTGCCGGCGGTGCGGGTGGAGCTCAACCCCGGCGCGCTGTTTAATCAGGGCGTATCGCTCGACAGCGTGCGCCAGGCCATCAGCAGCGCCAACGTGCGCAAACCGCAGGGCGCGCTGGAAAATCCGCAGCAGCGCTGGCAGCTGCAGACCAACGACGAGCTGAAAACCGCCGCCGACTATCAGCCGCTGATCATTCATTACAACAACGGTTCGGCGGTGCGCCTCGGCGACGTAGCCGAGGTGAAAGACTCGGTGCAGAACGTGCGCAACGCCGGCATGACCAACGCCAAACCGGCGATCATTATGACCGTCAGCCGCGCGCCGGACGCCAATATTATCGCCACCATCGACCGCATCCGCGCCGAGCTGCCGGACCTGCAGGAGAATATCCCGGCGTCTATCCAGCTGAATATCGCGCAGGATCGCTCGCCGACCATCCGCGCCTCGCTGGCGGAGGTGGAGCAGTCGCTGGCGATCGCCATCGCGCTGGTGATTCTGGTGGTGTTTATCTTCCTGCGTTCCGGCCGCGCCACGCTGATCCCGGCGGTGGCGGTGCCGGTGTCGCTGATCGGCACCTTCGCCGCCATGTACCTGTGCGGCTTCAGCCTGAACAACCTGTCGCTGATGGCGCTGACCATCGCCACCGGCTTTGTGGTGGATGACGCCATCGTGGTGCTGGAGAATATCTCGCGCCACGTTGAAGCCGGCGTCAAGCCGATCAACGCCGCGCAGCAGGGGGTGCGCGAGGTCGGCTTTACCGTGCTGTCGATGAGCGTCTCGCTGGTGGCGGTGTTTATTCCGCTGCTGCTGATGGAGGGGCTGCCCGGCCGGCTGTTCCGCGAGTTCGCCGTCACGCTGTCGGTCTCCATCGGCCTGTCGCTGATTATCTCGCTGACGCTGACGCCGATGATGTGCGCCTATCTGCTGCGCCATCAGCCGGCGCGCGCCCAGCGCCGCACCCGCGGTTTCGGCCGGCTGCTTAACGCGCTGCAGCAGGGCTACGGCCGCTCGCTCAACTGGGTGCTGGGCCATGCCCGCTGGGTGCTGGCGCTGTTTCTCGCCACCATCGCCCTCAACGTCTGGCTGTACGTCAGCATCCCGAAGACCTTCTTCCCGGAGCAGGACACCGGCCGGCTGATGGGCTTTATTCAGGCGGACCAGAGCATCTCCTTCCAGGCAATGCGCAGTAAGCTGGAAGACTTTATGAAAATCGTGCGGGAAGACCCGGACGTGGATAACGTCACCGGCTTTACCGGCGGGTCGCGCACCAACTCCGGTTCGATGTTTATCTCGCTGAAGCCGCTGTCCGAACGCAGCAGCAGCGCCCAGCAGGTGATCGCCCGCCTGCGCGGCAAACTGGCGAAAGAGCCGGGCGCCAACCTGTTCCTGATGGCGGTGCAGGATATCCGCGCCGGCGGCCGTCAGGCCAACGCCAGCTACCAGTACACGCTGCTGGCGGACGACCTCGGCGCGCTGCGCGAATGGGAGCCGAAGATCCGCGACGCGCTGGCGAAACTGCCGGCGCTGACGGACGTTAACTCCGATCAGCAGGACAAAGGCTCCGAACTGGATCTGGTCTACGACCGCGAAACCATGGCGCGCCTCGGCATTTCCGTCAGCGACGCCAATAACCTGCTGAATAACGCCTTCGGCCAGCGCCAGATCTCAACCATCTATCAGCCGCTCAATCAGTACAAGGTAGTGATGGAAGTGGCGCCGCCGTATACCCAGGACGTCAGTGCGCTGGAAAAGATGTTCGTCATCAATAACGAAGGGAAAGCCATTCCGCTCTCCTACTTCGCCAGCTGGCGGCCGGCCAACGCGCCGCTGTCGGTGAACCATCAGGGGCTGACGGCGGCGTCGACCATTTCGTTCAACCTGCCGGACGGCGGCAGCCTGTCCGACGCTACCGCAGCCATCGAGCGCACCATGACCGCGCTCAGCGTGCCGCCGACGGTGCGCGGCGCCTTTGCCGGCACCGCGCAGGTTTATCAGGATACGCTGCGCTCGCAGCTGTTCCTGATTCTGGCGGCGATCGCCACGGTGTATATCGTGCTCGGCGTGCTGTATGAAAGCTATATTCACCCACTGACCATTCTCTCCACCCTGCCCTCCGCCGGGGTCGGCGCGCTGCTGGCGCTGGAGCTGTTCGGCGCGGCCTTTAGCCTGATTGCGCTGATCGGTATCATGCTGCTGATCGGCATCGTGAAAAAGAACGCCATCATGATGGTCGACTTTGCGCTCGACGCGCAGCGCCGCGGCGGCATCAGCGCGCGCGAGGCGATTTTCCAAGCCAGCCTGCTGCGCTTCCGGCCGATTATGATGACCACGCTGGCGGCGCTGTTCGGCGCGCTGCCGCTGGTGCTGACCAGCGGCGACGGCGCGGAGCTGCGTCAGCCGCTGGGGGTCACCATCGCCGGCGGGCTGCTGATGAGCCAGCTGCTGACGCTGTACACCACGCCGGTGGTGTACCTCTATTTCGACCGATTGCAGACGCGCCTGCGGCGCGGTAAAAAGCTGCAGCCGCTGCCGGAGTAGCGCGATGCGGCTGCAACCCAGAGCAACGCGCCAGACAAGCGCAACGAGGACTGAATGAAAATAGGCATTACCGGCAAGCTGTTTCTGGCCATCTTCGCCACCTGTATGCTGGTGCTGATCACCATGCACTGGGGCGTGCGCCTCAGCTTTGAACGCGGTTTTATCGACTACATCAAGCACAGCAACGAGCAGCGTATCGCCATGCTGAGCGATGCGCTGGAAGATCAGTACAGCCGTCACGGCAACTGGGCGTTTCTGCGCAACAACGATCGGGTGGTGTATCAGATTATGCGTTCATTTGAGCAGAGCAGCGACAGCAGCCATAACCTGCCGCCGAAGGGCTGGCGTACGCAGTTCTGGGTGGTCGACAGCCGGTTCCGGCGTCTGGTGGGCCACTCCGGCCCGTTCCCCAAAGAGGGCACCCGGCAGCCGATCCGCTATAACAACCAGATCGTCGGCTGGGTGATCGCCACGCCGCCGGAGCGGCTGACGCGCAACGCCGATATCAACTTCGACCGCCAGCAAAAACGCACCAGCTGGCTGATTGCCGCACTGTCGGCGCTGCTGGCCGCCGCCGCCACCCTGCTGATGTCGCGCGGCCTGCTGGCGCCGGTCAAACGTCTAGTGGCCGGCACCCACCGGCTGGCGGCCGGCGACTTCAGCGCCCGCGTCGCGGTCAGCAGCCAGGATGAGCTGGGACGGCTGGCGCAGGACTTTAACCAGCTCGCCACCTCACTGGAAAAAAATGAACGCATGCGCCGGGCGTTTATGGCCGACGTCTCCCATGAGCTGCGCACCCCGCTGGCGGTGCTGCGCGGCGAACTGGAGGCGCTGCAGGACGGCGTGCGCCAGCCGACGCCGGATTCGCTCGGCTCACTGCAGGCGGAAGTCGCCACGCTGACCAAGCTGGTGGATGATTTGCACCAGCTGTCGCTGTCCGACCTCGGCGCGCTGGCCTATCGCAAGTCGCAGGTAGACTGCGTCCATCTGCTGCAGGTGTCGGTCGCCGCCTTCCGCGAGCGCTTCCACGCCAAGGGGCTGAACATCGTCACCCGCCTGCCGGAGCGCGCGCCGCTGTTCGGCGACCCGGATCGTCTCCACCAGCTGTTTAACAATCTGCTGGAAAACAGCCTGCGCTATACCGACGCCGGCGGCACGCTGGAGATCGGCGCCGAGGTGAAGCCCGGCAGCCTGCTGCTGTACTGGCAGGACAGCGCTCCCGGCGTGCATGACGACCAGTTGCCGCGCATCCTTGAGCGTTTCTACCGCACCGAAGGCTCGCGCAACCGCGCCAGCGGCGGCTCCGGGCTTGGGCTGTCAATCTGCCAGAATATCGCCGAAGCCCACGGCGGGCGTATTTACGCGCAGCACTCACCTTTGGGCGGGGTGCGCATTGCGCTAGAATTCCCCTATCCCAGCTCCCCAGTAAAGAACAAGGCATCCTGATGGAAACGCTCAACCAACCGTTACAGATCATGATCGTGGAAGATGAACCCAAACTGGGCCAGCTGCTGGTGGATTATCTGCAGGCCGCCGGTTACGCCACCCGCTGGCTGACCAACGGCAGCGACGTGGTGCCGGCGGTGCAGCAACAGCCGCCGGCGCTGATCCTGCTGGATTTGATGCTGCCGGGCAGCGACGGTCTGACGGTCTGCCGCGAACTGCGCCGCTTCAGCGATATTCCCATCATGATGGTGACGGCGAAAATCGAAGAGATTGACCGTCTGCTGGGGCTGGAAATCGGTGCGGACGACTATATCTGCAAGCCGTACAGCCCGCGGGAAGTGGTGGCGCGGGTAAAAACCATTCTGCGGCGCTGTTACCGCCCCGGCGATGCGCAGGGGCAGGAAGATGCGCTGCTGCATATCGACGAACCGCGCTTTCAGGCCAGCTATCAGGGCCAGATACTGGATCTGACCCCGGCGGAGTTCCGCCTGCTGAAAACCCTGGCCAGCCAGCCGGGCAATGTGTTCTCACGCGAGCAGTTGCTGAACAACCTCTACGATGATTACCGGGTGGTGACCGACCGCACCATCGACAGCCACATAAAAAACCTGCGCCGCAAGCTGGAACTGCTCGACGGCGACAAGGCGTTCATCCGCTCCGTCTACGGCGTCGGCTACCGCTGGGAAGCCGAACCCTGCCGGCTGGTCAACGGTCTCTGATCCCCGCTGCGGCGGGCTTTTGTCGCCGCACTGCGCCTTTTACGCGATTTCAACGCTCCGAAATTCAAGGCATTGGCTACACTTAGTAGCAGCATATTTCAGCGGCGCGCCTGCGGCCGCTGAAAGACGGCGGCTCATCGTATGTCTGAACCTACAGGAGAAGGACCCATGGCAAACGGCCACTATGAACTAAAAAAATCCGGCAGCAACGGACAGTTTCACTTCACGTTAAAAGCCAGCAACGGCGAGATCATTCTTTCCAGCGAAATGTATACCAGCAAGGCGTCGGCGGAAAACGGCATCGCCTCGGTGCAGACCAACTCCCCGCACGAAGCGCAGTATGAAAGCAAAGTCAGCAGCAGCGGCAAGCCCTACTTTGTGCTGAAGGCCAAAAACCACCAGGTAATCGGCACCAGCCAGATGTACAGCTCAGACAGCGCCGCGAAAAACGGCATCCAGTCGGTGATCAAAAACGGCCCGACCACCGATGTGCGCGACCTCAGCGCCGGCTAATTTCCCCCGCGCAGCGTCCGCGCTGCGCGTCTCACTATGATATAAATCAATTCCCACTAAGAAACTCCGGTTACTTGCTGATTTCCGCGCGCGCTGCCGCTACAATTCCTCGCTTTCGCCGCGCCATCAGGTGGCGCGACGCTGACTTGAAATCAGACTGAGAATCACTATGTTTACACCGGAACTCCTCTCCCCGGCCGGCACGCTGAAGAACATGCGTTACGCCTTCGCCTACGGCGCCGATGCGGTTTACGCCGGCCAGCCACGCTACAGCCTGCGGGTACGCAACAACGAATTCAATCACGAGAACCTGGCGCAGGGCATCAACGAAGCCCACGCGCTGGGCAAAAAATTCTATGTGGTGGTCAATATCGCACCGCACAACGCCAAGCTGAAGACCTTTCTGCGCGATCTGAAGCCGGTGGTGGATATGGGACTGGACGCGCTGATCATGTCCGATCCCGGCCTGATTATGCTGGTGCGCGAAGCCTTCCCGCAGATGGCGATCCACCTGTCGGTGCAGGCCAATGCGGTGAACTGGGCCACGGTGAAGTTCTGGCATCAGATGGGGCTGACGCGCGTCATTTTGTCCCGTGAGCTGTCGCTGGAGGAGATCGCCGAGATCCGCAGCCAGGTGCCGGAGATGGAGCTGGAAGTCTTCGTACACGGCGCTCTGTGCATGGCCTACTCCGGCCGCTGCCTGCTGTCCGGCTATATCAACAAACGCGATCCGAATCAGGGCACCTGCACCAACGCCTGCCGCTGGCAGTACAAGGCCGAGGAAGGCAAAGAAGACGACGCCGGCAACATCGTGCACCTGCATGAACCGATCGCGGTGCAAACCGTTGAGCCAACGCTCGGCATCGGCGCGCCGACCGATAAGGTCTTTATGCTGTCCGAAGCGCAGAAGCCGGGCGAATATATGAGCGCGTTCGAAGACGAACACGGCACCTACATCATGAACTCCAAGGATCTGCGCGCCATTCAGCACGTGGAGCGCCTGACGCAGCTTGGCGTGCATTCACTGAAAATCGAAGGCCGCACCAAGTCCTTCTACTACTGCGCCCGCACCGCGCAGGTCTACCGCCGCGCCATCGATGATGCCGCCGCCGGCAAACCGTTCGACGCCAGCCTGCTCACCACGCTGGAAGGCCTGGCGCACCGCGGCTATACCGAAGGTTTCCTGCGCCGCCACACCCACGACGCGCATCAGAACTACGACTACGGCTCCTCCGTTTCCGAGCGGCAGCAGTTCGTCGGCGAGTTCACCGGCGTACGCCGTGACGGCTGGGCCGAGGTGGATGTAAAAAACAAATTCTCCTGCGGCGATAGCGTGGAGCTGATGACGCCGGGCGGCAACATCCAGTTTACGCTGGACAGCATGCGCAATAAAAAAGATGAGGCGATAACGGTGGCGCCGGGCAACGGCCATCTGGTGTATTTGCCGATCCCGCAGGACGTCGACCTCAGCTACGCCCTGCTGATTCGTAATTTACCGCAGGCCAACGGCGCGGCGGAAAAATAACACGCGCCGCACACGAGATTTGAATGGCAATCCCCCCTCAATTTACGAGAAAAGTCCTAAATATGAGGGGAGTTCACAGAAATAAAACACAGAGAAGTGCAAATATTAGAATTGGATCACACCAATCTGCGGGAAAAGTCGTTACTATCAAACCGCTAAAATAAAGAACGAGAATATTTGCATAGCAATACTAGGAACCACCTCCTTGGCCAGCCCAATCTCCCTTGGGCTGGCTTTTTCTTTTTCACTCCCCGACACCGGTTAATACCGTTCCCCATTCATTCACCTTATATATTTACAGGAAATCCCTCGTCCAATATAAATATATAACAGCGATTTTAATTAATATATTCCCAACACTTTTCACTACAACAAAAAAACAATATTCCAGCCGTGCACGATAAATCCGGAAAATGCGTTTCACTATGCGATATCCTTAACTGAATATTCTTATGGCTTCCGAATTGACAGTGGTCTATCGTTGATAACCAACGGATTTTAGCAAGGCAGGACAACAGACATGGGTCAACACGCGCCAACATTACTTATCATTAACGGTAAAGGCGCCGGCGATGAGCTGGTGCGCGCTGCGGTGCAAAAGCTGCGGGCGGCCGGCGACATTCTGCACGTGCGCGTTACCTGGGAGGGCGGCGATGCCGCCCGCTACGTAGAAGAAGCGCGGCAGCTCGGCGTCGGCACGCTGATCGCCGGCGGCGGCGACGGCACCATCAACGAAGTGGCCGCCGCGCTGGCGCTGATACCGGCCGGGCAGCGCCCGGTGCTGGGCATCCTGCCGCTCGGCACCGCCAACGACTTTGCCACCGCCTGTAATATTCCGCTGGTGCCGGAACAGGCGCTGAACCTGGCGATTAAAGGCCGTGCGGTGCCGATCGACCTGGCCTGCGTCAACGGTGAACGCTACTTTATCAATATGGCCACCGGCGGCTTCGGCACGCGTATCACCACCGAAACGCCGGAAAAGCTCAAGGCGGCGCTGGGCGGCGTCTCCTACTTTATTCACGGCCTGCTGCGCATGGAGAGCCTGAAGGCCGACCGCTGTGAAATCCGCGGGCCGGATTTCGCCTGGCGCGGCGAAGCACTGGTGATCGGCATCGGTAACGGCAAGCAGGCCGGCGGCGGCCAGCAACTGTGCCCGGATGCGCTGATCAACGACGGCCTGCTGCAGCTGCGGTTGCTGATCGCCGGCGAACTGCTGCCAGCCCTGGTCGCCAGCCTGTTTAATGAAGACGACAACAAGAATATCGTCAGCGCCGCGCTGCCCTGGCTGGAGATCGACGCGCCGCACGAGATGACGTTTAACCTCGACGGCGAACCGCTGAAGGGCAAACATTTCCGCATTGAGGTGCTGCCGAACGCCATTTTGTGCCGCCTGCCGCCTAACTGTCAGCTGCTCGGTTAACTCCCCCGCCTCACCGCCTGAAGGGCGATTTACGTCGCCCTCTTTCCGTTTTCCCCGTCCGTCTTAACACGGGCGAAATGTGATCGCCGCCCGCAAAATGCGCAAATCATACTTGTATGGTAGTTAGGTCATGGCATATGTTCGCCCATCATACAGCCTGAACAACGGAAAGCGCACGCGATGAAAATTATCAATGCAGAAGTGTTTGTCACCTGCCCCGGTAGGAATTTCGTCACCCTGAAAATCACCACCGACGAAGGGATTACCGGGCTGGGCGACGCCACGCTCAACGGCCGCGAACTGTCAGTCGCCTCCTACCTGCGCGACCACCTGTGCCCGCAGTTGATCGGCCGCGATGCGCACCGGATCGAAGATATCTGGCAGTTCTTTTACAAGGGCGCCTACTGGCGCCGCGGCCCGGTGACCATGTCCGCCATTTCCGCCATCGATATGGCGCTGTGGGATATCAAGGCCAAGGCGGCCAATATGCCGCTGTACCAGCTGCTTGGCGGCGCTTCGCGCAGCGGCGTGATGGTCTATTGCCACACCACCGGCCACAGCATCGACGAGGTACTGGACGATTACGCCCGCCACCAGGAAATGGGCTTTAAGGCGATCCGCGTGCAGTGCGGCGTACCGGGGATGAAAACCACCTACGGCATGGCGAAAGGCAAAGGCCAGGCCTATGAGCCGGCGACCAAAGGCCACTGGCCGGAAGAGCAGCTGTGGTCGACGGAGAAATACCTCGACTTCACCCCGAAGCTGTTTGAGGCGGTGCGCGACAGGTTCGGTTTCGACCAGCATCTGCTGCACGATATGCACCACCGGCTGACGCCTATCGAGGCCGCCCGCTTCGGTAAAAGCGTCGAACCTTACCGCCTGTTCTGGATGGAAGACCCGACGCCGGCGGAAAACCAGGCCTGTTTCCGCCTGATCCGCCAGCACACCGTCACGCCGATCGCCGTCGGCGAAGTGTTCAACAGCATCTGGGACTGCAAGCAACTGATCGAAGAGCAGCTGATCGACTATATCCGCACCACGCTCACCCACGCCGGCGGCATCACCGGTATGCGGCGCATCGCCGATTTCGCCTCGCTGTATCAGGTGCGCACCGGCTCGCACGGCCCTTCCGATCTGTCGCCGGTCTGCATGGCGGCAGCGCTGCACTTCGACCTGTGGGTGCCGAACTTCGGCGTGCAGGAGTATATGGGCTATTCGGAACAGATGCTGGAGGTGTTCCCCCACAGCTGGACCTTCGATAACGGCTATATGCATCCGGGCGACAAGCCGGGCATCGGCATCGAGTTCGACGAAAAGCTGGCGGCCAAATACCCCTACGACCCGGCCTATCTGCCGGTCGCGCGCCTGGAAGACGGCACCCTGTGGAACTGGTAACGGAGAATATCAGCATGAAAAGCGTAGTGATTGAACAGCCGGGCCAGCTGACGATAGCCCAACGCCCGCTGCCGGAACCCGCCGCCGACGAAGTGCGGGTCAAGGTCAAACTCGCCGGCATCTGCGGTTCCGACGTGCATATCTACCACGGCCATAACCCGTTCGCCCGCTATCCGCGGGTGATCGGCCACGAGTTCTGCGGCGTGATTGACGCCGTCGGCGCACACGTCGACGCCGCCCGGCTCGGCGAGCGCGTGGCCGTCGACCCGGTGGTCAGCTGCGGCCACTGCTACCCTTGCTCGGTCGGCCGGCCGAACGTCTGCCACCAGCTGCAGGTGATCGGCGTCCACCGCGACGGCGGCTTCAGCGATTTTAGCTGCGTGCCGGCCGCCAACGCCTACCGCATCCCCGATGCGCTCAGCGATCGGCAGGCGGCAATGGTGGAGCCGTTCACCATCGCCGCCAATATCACCGCCCACCTGCAGCCGACCGCACGCGACGTGGCGCTGATCTACGGCGCGGGGCCGATGGGGCTGACGGCGATCCAGGTGCTGAAAGGCGTGTACGGCGTACGTCAGGTGATCGTCGCCGACCGTATCGCCGCGCGGCTGGAAATGGCGTTCGCCAACGGCGCCGATGAGGTGGTCAATAACCAGCAGACGTCGCTGCCGGAAGCGCTGGCGCAGCGCGATATCCGCCCGACGCTGATTATCGACGCCGCCTGCCACCCCGATATTCTGCCGCAGGCCATTCAGCTGGCATCGCCGGCGGCGCGCATCGGCATCATGGGCTTTTCCGCCGAGCCGTGTGTGATCAACCAACAGAGCATCACCAGTAAAGAGCTGTCGATTTTCTCCTCACGCCTCAACAGCGCCCGCTTCCCGCAGGTGATTGACTGGATGGCCGAGGGACTGATCGCACCGGAACGGCTGATTACCCACAGCGTGGCGGCGGACGACGTTGAAGCGGCGCTGCATCTGTTTGAACACGATCGCCAGACCTGCTGCAAGGTACTGCTGCAGTTCGGCTGATAATGCCTGACACACCGAAATGGACAACAACGCACACGATTAAAACGACACCAAGTGGAGTGTTTGCCATGGTTAAGAACTTACGCTGGACCCTCGTATTCCTGCTGTTCCTGGTCTACATGATCAACTATCTCGATCGGGTGGCGCTGTCGATCACCGTGCCGATGATCGAACAGGATCTGCTGCTCAACGCCGAACAATTCGGCATCATCTTCGGCAGCTTCTTCTTCGGCTACGCGATCTTCAACTTTATCGGCGGCCTGGCGGTGGACCGGTTCGGTCCGACGCTGGTGATGGGGCTGGCGGTGGGGCTGTGGTCGATCTTCTGCGGCATGACCGCGCTCGCCAGCGGCTTTTACTCCATGCTGATCCTGCGCGTACTGTTCGGCATGGCGGAAGGCCCGATCTGCGCCTCCGCCAACAAAATGATCAACGGCTGGTTCCCGAAGAAACAGGCGGCCACCGCCATGGGGCTGCTCAGCGCCGGCTCGCCGCTTGGCGGCGCGGTGGCGGGGCCGATCGTCGGCTATCTGGCGCTGGCGTTCGGCTGGCGACCGGCCTTTATGATTATCTGTTCGGTCGGCATCGTCTGGATGCTGGTCTGGTTCTTTATCGCGGCGGACAACCCGGAGAAAAGCAAGCGCGTCAGCGAGGAAGAGCGGGCGCTGGTCAATGCGCAGAAGGCCGAAGGCCACCACCCGGAAGAGGCGCTCAGCGGCAGCGCGCACGGGCTGGGCTACTACCTGAAACAGCCGATCATTCTGGCGACCGCCTTCGCCTTCTTCTGTTACAACTACATCCTGTTCTTCTTCCTCAGCTGGTTCCCCGCCTATCTGGTACAGGCGCACAACCTGAACATCAAAGAGATGAGCCTGACGACGGTGATCCCGTGGATCGTCGGTTTTGTCGGCCTGGCGCTCGGCGGCTATATTTCCGATAAGATCTTCAACATCACCGGCAAACTGCTGCTATCGCGCAAGATTGTGCTGGTGGTCAGCCTGCTGGCCGCCGCCGCGTGCGTAGCGCTGGCGGGCACCGTCAGCAGCGTGATGCCGGCGGTGCTGCTGATGTCGGTATCCATCTTCTTCCTGTATATCACCGGCGCGATCTACTGGGCGATTATTCAGGACGTGGTGCATAAATCCCGCGTCGGCGGCGCCAGCGGCTTTATTCACCTGGTCGGCAGCGTATCCGGTATTGTCGGCCCGGTGGTTACCGGCTACATCGTGCAGCATACCGGCAAGTTCGACAGCGCCTTTATCCTGGCCGGCGGCATCGCCGCGCTCGGCGCGCTGCTGGTACTGCTGGTTGTGCGTGCGCCGCGTCCGCTGGCGCAGCCGCAAACCTTAAAACCCTAAACAGAACGGCGCGGGCGGCAACGCCCGCAACGCCGTCAGCCCACTGACCCTACCCTCCCGGAGCACCTGATGACCACCACCACGCACGACGCCGACGCCGGCGACCATCAGCCGCTGTTAAAGCGCGTCGCCAGCGCCTCCGCCATCGGCACGGCGGCGGAATACTACGACTTTTTCGCCTACGGCACCGCGGCGGTGCTGTTTTTCGGCCAGCTGTTCTTCCCCAGCGCCGATCCGCTGGTCGGCACGCTGGCGGCCTTCGCCACCTACGCGGTCGGCTTTCTGGCGCGCCCGCTGGGCGGCATTGTCTTCGGCCATATCGGCGATAAGGTCGGCCGCAAAAAGGCGCTGGTGATCACCATTCTGATCGTCGGCCTCGGCACCTTCTGCATCGGCCTGCTGCCCACCTACGACAAGATCGGCATCTGGGCGCCGATCGCCCTGATCCTGATCCGCGTGCTGCAGGGCTTCGGCGTCGGCGGCGAACAGGCCGGCGCAGTGCTGATGACCGCCGAATACGCGCCTCCCCGGCGGCGCGGTTTCTACGCCAGCTGGGTGCAGATCGGCGCGCCGGCCGGCTTTTTACTGCCCTCCGCCCTGTTCGCCCTGCTGACCGCCCTGCTGTCGCCGGCGCAGATGCTCGAGTGGGGCTGGCGCATTCCGTTCCTGCTCAGCCTGCTGCTGGTGATCGTCGGGCTGTTTATCCGCCTGAAGATCGACGAGTCGCCGGTGTTTGCCCAGATCCGCGCCACCAAGGCGGTGGAAAGCCGGCCGGTGGTGGAAGTGGCGCGCACCTATCCGGGCCTGATCGGCAAAGGCGTGTGCGCCAAACTGATCGAAGCCTGCGCGTTCGCCATGTTCACGGTGATCGTGCTGGCCTACGGCAAGGCCAACCAGCTGAGCGAAAGCATTCTGCTGGAGACGATGATCGTGGCGGTGGTGCTGGAGATTTTCGCCATCCCGCTGATGGGGCACCTTTCCGACCGGCTGGGGCGCAAACCGGTCTACATCGCCGGCGCGCTGCTGCAGGTGGTCTGCATCGTACCGTTCTTTATGCTGCTGAATACTGATAACTTCTGGCTGACCCAGCTGGCGATGATCGTGGTGCTGACCCTCGGCCACAGCATGTGTTACGCCCCGCAGGCATCGTACTTCCCGGAGCTGTTTCCGACCCGCGTGCGCTGCAGCGGCATCGCGCTGATCTGGCAGATCGGCTCGCTGGTCGGCAGCGGTATTCTCGGCCTGCTGGCGGTGAAAATTCTGCAGATGACCGGCGGCCACTATTACGGCCTGGCGGGCTATATGATCGTGCTGGGGGTGATTTCCGCCGTCGGCCTGTGGCTGATGCCGGAAACCGCCCCGCTGCGGCGACAGCAGGAGTATCAGGACTGGCACCACTGATGACCGCTCTTGGCGAGGGGATTTATCCCCCCGCCATTGAACAATAATCTGCTAGTATGGTGGCATTTGAATCATTGCCAGATAACCAATCGCGCCATGTCTGAAAATTACAGCCTTACCAACACCTTGCCGGTGAATCAGCAAATCTACCGCTTTTTACGGCAGGATATCGTCGACTGCACCATTGCGCCGGGGACGCTGCTGTCGGAAAAGGAGATTTCCAGCCGTTTCAGCGTGTCGCGCCAGCCGGTGCGTGAGGCCTTTATCAAACTGGCCGAGGCGGGGCTGGTGCAGATACTGCCGCAGCGCGGCACCTTCGTGATGAAAATTTCCGCCAAACGCGTCGCGGACGGCCGCTTTATCCGTCAGGCGGTGGAGTGCGCCATCGTCCGCCGGGCCGCCACCGGCATTACCCCGCCGCAGCTGGCGCTGCTGGAGCATAACCTGCAGCGTCAGGCGCTGGCGGCCAACGGCCAGCAAATACGGGAATTCCTGTTGCTGGACGATGAGTTCCACCGCCTGCTGACGCAGATCGCCAACTGTCCGCTGGCCTGGGAAACCATCGAAACCATCAAGGCCACCATGGATCGGGTACGTTTTCTCAGCCTGAGCGAAGTCTCGCCGCCGGAAACGCTGATCCAACAGCACTACCGCATTTTCGACGCGCTGAAGGCGCACGACCCGGACGCCGCCGAGCGGGCCGTTCACGACCATCTGCAGGAGATGATTTACTCCATCACGCCGATCGCCCTGCAAAACAGCAGCTGGTTCGAGGTCGAATAACTCGGGGGCGCCCGCCCCCGCCGCTTTACAAGACGTAAATGGCATTTCCCCGCAATCGCATCTATTGTTTCTCCCTGACGATGCAACTTCAGTAGTATCGTGCTTACGGCTTCAATCACCGCTTTTCGCGACGCCGGTGACCATCAGTATGACTTTCCGGCCTAGGGATTAGCTTTAACGGGAGTTCACCATGACTGATATTGCGCAGTTGTTAGGTAAGGAAGCGGAAGACCTGTTGCAACACCGCTGTACCACCATCCCCGCAGAGAATCTGTACCTGCCCGGCGACGATTTTGTCGATCGGGTGATGATCGATAATAACCGCCCCAACAGCGTGCTGCGCTCGATGCAGACCCTGTTCAACCACGGCCGGTTGGCCGGCACCGGCTATCTGTCCATTCTGCCGGTGGACCAGGGCATTGAGCACTCGGCCGGCGCCTCGTTCGCCGCCAACCCGCTCTATTTTGACCCGAAAAACATCGTCGAACTGGCGATCGAAGCCGGCTGCAACTGCGTCGCCTCCACCTACGGCGTGCTGGCGGCGGTATCACGTCGCTATGCGCACAAGATCCCGTTCCTGGTCAAACTGAACCACAACGAAACCCTCAGCTACCCGACCCAGTACGACCAGACCCTGTACGCCAGCGTTGAGCAGGCGTTCGATATGGGCGCGGTGGCGGTCGGCGCCACCATCTATTTCGGTTCCGAGCAGTCGCGCCGCCAGATTGAAGAGATTTCCGCCGCCTTCGAGCGCGCGCACGAACTGGGCATGGTGACCGTGCTGTGGGCCTATCTGCGTAACCCGGCATTCAAGAAAGACGGCGTCGACTACCACTCCAGCGCCGATCTCACCGGCCAGGCCAACCATATCGCCGCCACCATCGGCGCCGATATCGTCAAACAGAAAATGGCGGAAAACAACGGCGGCTACCGCGCCGTGAACTTCGGCTACACCGACGACCGGGTATACGACAAACTGACCAGCGATCACCCGATCGATCTGGTGCGCTATCAGCTGGCCAACTGCTATATGGGACGCGCCGGCCTGATTAACTCCGGCGGCGCCGCCGGGGAAAACGATCTACAGGAGTCGGTGCGCACCGCGGTGATCAACAAACGCGCCGGCGGCATGGGGCTGATTCTGGGGCGTAAGGCCTTCAAAAAATCGATGAAGGACGGCGTGGCGCTGATTAACGCCGTGCAGGATACCTATCTCGACAGCAGCGTCACCATCGCCTGACGCCGCCGCAGAAGCCGGGCTTTTCGCCCGGCTTCTCGTCCGCACGCCTTCCCGGCTGATTCCTCAAACTGTGATCCGTTTAAAAAAAACCGGCGTGTCGCGTGTTTCATCCGGCAAATAACACTATATTTCCGCCTTGATTCATTCCGCAGGAGAGACTGATGGATAACGCGAGCACCCTGCTCACCTTCGCCCGCGAAACGCTGGAGATTGAACTGGCCGAAGCGCAGCGCCTGCTGGCGCGGCTGGACGACAACTTTGTCCGCGCCTGCGAGCTGCTGCTGAACTGCCGCGGCAAGGCGGTGATTTCCGGCATCGGCAAATCCGGCCATATCGGCAAGAAAATCGCCGCCTCGCTGGCCAGCACCGGGACGCCCGCCTTCTTCCTGCATCCGGCGGAAGCGCTGCACGGCGATCTCGGCATGATCGGCCCGGACGACGTGATGATCTTTATTTCATACTCCGGCCGCGCCAAAGAGCTGGATCTGATCCTGCCGCTGCTGGCCGAGAGCCGGATCCCGGTGATCGCCATTACCGGCGGCACCGCCTCACCGCTGGCGCAGGGCGCCGCCTGCGTGCTGGATATCAGCGTCGAGCGCGAAGCCTGCCCGATGGGGCTGGCGCCGACCTCCAGCGCGGTCAACACTCTGATGATCGGCGATGCGCTGGCGATGGCGCTGATGCGTCAGCGTGGCTTCAACGCCGAAGACTTCGCCCGTTCACACCCGGGCGGCAGCCTCGGTGCGCGTCTGCTTAACCGCGTGCATCACCTGATGCGCACCGGCGATCGTCTGCCGAAGGTGCAGGAAAGCGCCGACGTGATGGCGGCGATGCTGGAGCTGAGCCGCACCGGCCTGGGACTGGTGGCGGTGTGCGACGAGCAGCAAAAAGTGGTGGGCGTCTTCACCGACGGCGATCTGCGCCGCTGGCTGGTGCAGGGCCACAAGCTGGAGGATCCGCTCAGCCCGGCGATTACCCGCCCCGGCTATCGCCTGCCGGAACAGTGGCGTGCGGGAGAAGCGCTGGAGGCGCTGCACGAGCAGCATATCAGCGCCGCGCCGGTGGTCAACGTTGAGGGGGAACTGGTCGGCGCGCTGAACCTGCACGACCTGCATCAGGCCGGCATCGGCTGACCATCAGGGACGGGCGCGCCCGTCCCTGCAAACATCGGTTTACTTCCAGTCCGGGCTGTTTTCAAACTGCTGACGCAGCAACGCCTGCATATTGCTGTCCGGCTTGCCGAGCCACTGATATTTGGCGTACTTTTTGGGGTGCGCCACCGCTTCTGGCCGGTCTTCCACCTCAACCCGCACGCCCCAGGCCTGCGACTTGTCCGCCTTGAAGGCGACGATCAAAAAGTTGTTGCCGCAATCGTGAGGTTTGCAGATATTGCCAACCTGATACTGCTGCCCCTGCCAGCCGATCGTCTCCGCCGGCGTCGAAGTGCCGCTGCCCTTACGCGCCCAGCCCGGCAGCCGGGCCTGACCTTTCATCATCTGCTGCCAGCTGCTCTGATAACCCGGCTGCTGAACCAGATCCGCCGTGGTCACCACCTGCTGGGCAAAGCTGCCGGCGCTGACGGCCAGCAACGCGCCCAGCAGCATATAACGACGTTTATGCATTCCTGTCATGGTGATTCTCCCTCCGAAAATAGACAAAGACATTGCATCTACTCAGACCATCGCCGCGCGAAAAAGTTGGCTCACCACCAGGCATGGAAATGGTGCACCGGGCCGATGCCCTGACCGACTTCCAGGCTATCCGCCTGCTGCAGCGCACGCTGCAGGTAATCCTTCGCCGCCGCCACCGTCTGCGGCCAGTCGTCATAACGCGGACGCAGGGCGGCCAGTGCCGCAGACAGGGTGCAGCCGGTGCCGTGCGTATGGCGCGTGGCGACGCGCGGCGCGCTGAAGCGCTGCTCCGTACCGCGGCTGAACAGCCAGTCCGGGCTTTCTTCTTCACTGAGATGGCCACCCTTCATCAGCACCGCCTGGCAGCCCATCGCCAGCAGCGCCCGCCCCTGCTCGCGCATCTGCTGCTCATTATCCGCCGGCGGACACGCCAGTAGCGCCGCCGCTTCCGGCAGGTTAGGCGTAATCAGCGACACCTGCGGCAACAGTTCACGCCGGATCGACGCCACCGCCTCCGGCGCCAGCAGCGGATCGCCGCTTTTCGCCAGCATCACCGTATCCAGCACCACAAACGGCGGCTGATAATGCCGCAAGCGCTCGGCCACTGCCTGCACGATGTCGGCGTTGGCCAACATGCCGATTTTCACGCTGTCGATGCGCACGTCGCTCAGCACGGAATCCAGCTGCGCGGCAACGAACGCCGGCTCAATATGGTACACCGACTGCACGCCGCGCGTGTTTTGCGCCACCAGCGCGGTGATCACGCTGGCGCCATAGGCGCCGAGCGCCGAGAAGGCTTTCAGATCCGCCTGAATGCCGGCGCCGCCGCTCGGATCGGTACCGGCGATGGTTAATGCATTGATGCGTTTCATGATTATTCTTCTCCCTGCCAGTGGTACAGCGCGTCGAGAAATGCAGGGGTAAAGCTGCCGGGGCCGCCGGCCTGTTTGCTGGCCGCCTCGCCGCAGTGCGCCATCACCCGGCAGGCGGCGGCGATGTGGTCCAGCCGCTCGCCCGGCAGGCTGCAAAACGCCGCCACCACCGCCGATAAAGCACAGCCGGTGCCCACCACCCGCGTCATCAGCGGATCGCCGCCGCCGACCGCCCAGCTACGCTGCCCGTCGGTAATGTAGTCAGTGGCGCCGGTGACCGCGACAATCGCGCCGCTGCGCTGCGCCAGCTGCTGCGCCGCCGGCAGCGCGGCCAGAGAATCCGCCGTGCTGTCGACGCCGCGCCCCGAGGCCTGCAGCCCACTCAGCGCCATAATTTCCGACGCGTTGCCGCGAATGGCCGCCGGCTGCAGCGTCAGCAGCCGGTTGGCAAACTCGGTACGAAAGGTCAGTCCGCCGACCGCCACCGGGTCCAGCACCCACGGTGTCGCGGCCTGATTGGCCGCCTCCACCGCCACCAGCATCGATTCCGCGCGGGCGGCGGTCAGCGTGCCGATATTGATCAGCACGCCATCGGCCAGGCGGCTAAACTGCGCCGCTTCGGACGGTTCGATCACCATCGCCGGCGAAGCGCCCAGCGCCAGCAAAACGTTGGCCGTCAGCGTTTGCACCACGTCGTTGGTCAGGCAGTGAATCAGTGGGGAATGTTGTTTAAGCAGCTGTAAGCTGGCCGCGGCCGTTGCGCCGGGCAATTCATCAGGTCGAGCGATCATAGTTCTCCCAACCGGCGTTAAAGAAGGCGGGCGCCGGTCAGGACGCCAAGACTTCCCTACGCTGGTATTATCCAGATCAGGTAATACGGGTATTTCTCAGCCTTCACATACATGAAGGGCACCCCGAGTCTTCGCAGCACATCCCGCAGGGATGGCGACTGCGGCCACATCATACTCCGCCCCCGGCGGGATTCAAATCTTTCATCGTCATGTTTATGATTTATGTATGGCGTCCTGCGGCCGGAAACATTAAAAAAATCAGAAAATAAAATTTCAATTATCACCCATTAAAATATAAATTCGGTGAATTTAGGATAAAGCCAGACGGCCTATTTTAAGCCAACAAGAATTATCCTTAAAACGAACGAAATTCTGCAAACAGTATTTATAAGATAAGAAAAGAGGGTAATATTAAATAACACCTTGGCTTTCCATGCCAAGGTGTCACCATTGTATTCAACCCCATACTCTTTTATTTTTAATAAAAAAGGAATTTATCATGAGAGAATTATCTAACGTTGAAGTTGAAACAGTTTCCGGCGGCATTTTCGGTGGCATTATCGGCAATATCATCAACGCTGGCGTTGATACCCTGACCGGCATCGCGGGCAACATCGTCGGCAATATCGCCAACTCTATCGGCAACACCATTGGCCTGGGCATGGGCTTCCTGGACAGACTCGTCAATGCTTTCCGTCCAAGCCGACCAAACCAGCCAGCGCCAGATGCCCCAAGCGAAGCCGCTCGCCGCTAATCATTAACTGTCTGATGCGGATCACGTTAAGTCATCCGTAAAAACAAAAAGGATAATTAATAGTTATGCAAAAATTAGCGCAAGGCGAAGCAATGAATATTATTGGTGGCGCTTGGGGATGTAAAGTAAGCCACAGCTTATCTCCATCATCCTCAGGGCTGGCTTGCTACCGGACCGTGGGCTGCGTTGACAAGTTTGGCAACGTGACCTCCTCCAGCAAGCCCGTTGAGCTGAATGAGTGCGCCGCAGCCATTCCCACGCCGTAATTATCCAGCCCTTATTATCGACCTCATTTAATGTTTAAGGAAAAACCATGAGAGAATTATCTAACGTTGAAGTCAGCGAAGTATCAGGCGGTATCTTCGGTGGTATCTTGGGTGGTGTTGTTGGTTCTATCACCCAGGGCGCCGAATCCATCCTCGGCAGCTTTACCAACGCAGCCAGAGGCGTAGGCAAGATCTTCACCGACGGCGTATTTAACCTTGTCCGTGGTTTCTGGGAAGGTCGTTACACCAAGTAACGTCGCCAATATCTACCGGGCCGGCAGCGCTTTGCGCTCCGCCCGGTAACGCGTCATATTCAAGAGCAAATAATGATATTTGCTCTTTTTTCTATCTCTCGCCAACGGCATGATATTCCGACATACTCAGGTGTCGACACCACTGGGTTTCCACGCGTCCGCCACCGAGGGAGCATGATGCAAATACGGCTATACCAAAAATCCGATCGCCCCTTTCTGCGCCGCTTGTATTTGGCCGCGCGTAAAACCGCCTTTCACTGGCGGGATACCAGCCACTACCAACCGAAAGATTTCGATCGCGCTACGCTGGGGGAAGAGATCTGGGTGGCTGAAGAAAACGGCATACCGCTGGGTTTTGTTTCCATTCACCGGGCCGAAGATTTTATCCATAACCTGTATGTCGACCCCGCTCAACAAACTCGCGGCATAGGCAGCACCCTGCTCAAACAGGCAGAATCCACCTTCCGCACCACCGGCGCGTTGAAATGTCTGGTCAGGAACGAACCGGCTTTGGTGTTTTATCAGCGGCACGGCTGGCGAATTATCAGCCAGGGAGGCGAAGGTGACGACGCCTATTACCTGCTGCACAGCGCCGCCAGATAATCCGCGCCGTTAACGCCCTTCTCGCAGCACCGCTTCAATATTATTACCATCCGGATCCAACACAAACGCCGCGTAATATCCCGATGAAAAATCATCCGTCCGCAGACCTGGCACGCCGTTATCGACACCGCCCGCCGCCAGACCGGCCCGATAAAATGCCCGCACCTGTTCACGGCTCACGGCGCGAAAGGCAACGTGCTGCCGCTGACTGTGCGGATGAAAAATATCGAGCCAAAACACCGGGTAATCAATACCGAACGCCACGCCGGCCAAATCAGCATCGTCCGCCTGCGCCGGCTCAAAACGGCGTGAAATACGCATCACCACGCCGACGTTCAGCGGCGCCAACAGCGCCTGATAGAATGCCGCCGAGCGGTAAATATCAGCCACTCCGATACCGGAATGATCGAGCAGCCAGTTATAAATGTTCGCCATCGAGGGAACCCTCTGCGCGCAATAACCACTCACTATGATAGCAATGATGAGACGCTGGCGGAGCGAACGGAGGGTAATTTATGGTCGGGTTAAATCCTGCGCTGCTTGGCGCGGCGGTAAGAGGCATCAGTCAGAGTTTGCACCACCAGCGCCATGGCTTTGCCGCCCTGCCCCAGATGGCGGGACGCGCACACGACCAGTTGCTGAGTGCGCATTCCCCGGTGCTGATGCGGCAATTTACCCAACCAAGTCCGTTGCGCCACGCATTTTCGGCCAAACTCAACGACGCCACGCACAAGTTCCGCCCCGGCGAACTGCCGGAGATGTTTCTCTCCGCCATCAAACAGGGTAATAACGCGCTGCGCGCACTGCACCATACGGTAACCAGCGGCCTGCAGGAAGCCTACGCCCACAGCGCCACCTTCCGCGCGGCGTTTAATCACGCCTACCGTGACGAGGTCAGATTCGGTGGCCATGCTCCTCACTGGCAGCTCGATCCGCTGGCGGCATCGAGTACGCCGGCGCATCAGCCATCCGCCAAGACGCTGGGGTTGAAGCTGCTGCTCGAGGTGTTAAACGGCAAACCGCCCGGCTATACCACCGAACAGGGGCAGCAGCCGTTAAGTCAACGGCGCGCCCTGCTCCATGCGCTGCTCGAAGGGCTGACCGGATTGCCACAGCATGAAAGCCTGCATGGCAAACCCCACCCGCGCGGGCCGCTGATTGAACTGCTGAATATTGTGGTGGATGAGGTTGTGCGTCAGCTCGGTACACAAGATCCCGCCTGCGTCAGTCATCCTACGCCGGCCGGAAAAACTGAGCCGCAGCGGCCGACAGACGCCAAGGCAACGCCGCCGTCTGCGCAAAGGAACACGCCCCCGGCAGCGCATGTCGATACACCTGCGGCGACAGTCAAAGCGCCAGCACCTTCGGCGGCGCACGCGCCATCACCACCGCAGCAAGCCGAGATAACGGCAAACCACGCCACGCTCCGGCGTCCGACCGGTACGGCTCCCGCTTCACGCTCGGAAATCGCCGAAGATAACGGCCCGATAGAAGAGTTGGAACGGCCGGATCCGACAGTGGCCGCCACCCGGGAGGCATTTGGCCGCAAGCTGTTTGACGGATTGATGAAGGAAGGCAGCGCCGCCTGCCCACACGACGCCGCCAGCGCGAAAAGAATGGGCCAGACCTTTCAGCGCAACATGGGGCCACTGTTCAACAATGTGACGGGTCAGGAAAAAAGCGCCGCAGAGCTGCTGCAGAAACTCCATGCGGAAGACAAAAAAACTGCAGCTTTCCGGTTCGATCCCGCTTTTCCGGGCAGCCAGCTGGCCGCCATGCAGGAAAAACGCGGCGATGCGAAGGCAGCCTGCCGTTTCTATCTGGTGATGGCGCAGGCGGCAGGCTTCAAGGCGCAGACGCATGCCTTTTCCGTCGCCGGCAACCTCAGCGTAGCGGTGGCCAACCGGCCTGGCGAACATCATCCGCTAAGCGAACACGCAGTGTTAAAAATCAGCGACGAGAACGGCAACAGCTGCTATTTCGACCCGTTGCTGGGCCGTGCGGTTAATCCTTTTCGCAGCGACAGCATGGAAAACTATCTGAATACCGCCGGTCTCGCCGGCGATGAAACCGCCTATATCCGCGAGCGCCACCCACAGGAAACCGCCGTGTATGGCAGAGGCATTATGGATGCGCTGATGAGAGCGGGCATCAACACCTTCCCTGAACCGGGGCTGAAAACGAAACGGCACGAGGCAGGCCAGCACATCCAGCGGGCATTTGCCCCGCTATTCAAACATACCCATAGCAAAGAAAGCACCCTGAGCCTGCTGCAGAAGCTGGCGGACGAAAATAAGCGCAGCCAGACAATAAAATTCAACCCGACGGAAAGCCAGCGCGATATCTATGACATCGCGCTCGAACAACAGGCCGACGCAGATTCCATCAACAAACTGTTTCAGGCGCTGGCGAAAAGCGCCGGCCACCATCAGGTTGAGCTGCATACCATTGATACGCCGCTGTCCATCGCCATGGGCGACAGCCCGGAGATTCCCGGCGTAAAGCCTAACGCCAGGTTCGAACTGAAAAACCATACCGTGCTGAAATTCAGCGATCCGCAGGGCAACACGCTGTTTTTCGACCCGGTACTGGCACGCAGGGTCAACCCTGACGATACCCGTAGTCTGGAGGGCTATCTGCGGGTATAAACGCTGGATTCAGATCGCACGCAGCGCCATCTCTACGCCCAGAACAATCAGGCAGAGCAGAAAACAGCGACGAAACAGCAGCGGTGAGATCACGCGGCGCAGCTTCTGCCCGACAAACAATCCTGCTAATGCAGGCAGCACCGCCAGCGCCGACATGTTTAACGATCCGACCTGAAAGGCGCCGTGCCACCATAGCCCCGCCGCCAGCGCCAACGTTGAGCAGGTGAAGGAAATGCCCAAAGCCTGTACCAGCTCATCCTTTTCCAGCCCCAGCGCCTGCAGCCAGGGCACCGCCGGCATCACAAAAACCCCGGTTCCGCCGGTCAGCATGCCGGTGACCAGCCCGATAAGCGGGGAACCATATTTTTCAGCCCGGGTGGAGACGGCGTAAATGCGCCCTGACAGGGTCCACAGCCCGTAGATAATCAGCGCCACGCCCAACGCCAGCTGCGTGCGGCTGCTGTCGCCCGCCGCTATCCAGCCGCTGGTACCAAGTGTGGCAACCGATACCATCAGCAACATCGGCCACAGCCGGCGCAGCAGCACCGCCGTGTTGGCACCGCCTGCCAGTTGAAAGATATTGGTAACCAATGAGGGCAGCAGCAGCATGCCTGCCGCTGCCACCGGGGAGATCAGCGCGCCCAGCAGCCCCATCGCCACGGTCGGCAGCCCCATACCGGTTACGCCTTTCACCAGCCCGGCCAGCAGAAAAACCACGCCGCTCAGCAGCAGCGTAGCGGTGTCAAAATCCGTCATGACGTTACTCTCCCGACGACAATAACCAGCCGGCATGACAACGCCGCAGGTATGATGGTTTTGGTGGCAATGGCAAACATAACAGGCTCCTTTTTCATTGGGATACACATCATGGAACGAAGAACCCGGCCATACTTCGCTGCCGGACGAAATATGGCTGACTTGTCACCACTTGTTTACCAGTATTACGTGGTGCGACGGGAATTACAGACAAAGCGTTTCTGAAAGGGGTCAACGATGAGTATCTATCGTTCTTATCTACGTCAGATCGGGACGCCAAGGTAGAGATTGAAGGCGGCACTATCCGGCTGTCTGTGCGGGGCAGTGTCTACAAGTTCCATAACGGCGCCAGCTACGCCACGACCATCTACCTGAACGCCGCGCCATATTGAAACGGGATGGGGGACGAGAGTACCTTTTCGTATCAGATAAATTATTTTTATAATGCCCCCACAATTAAAAGATAATTATTAAATTAAGACTTACTCAATAGTGCTACTTTACCATTAGGTAACTGGACATATGTTTTTCCATCAACGCTAATAAAAACTTTATTATCCAGATTGCCACTAACAACCATTGATATATCATTATAAATACATTTATTATCATTCTTTATATCATTAAAACAGTGATAATCATCGATACTGCCATCATTACTACCCGTTGGAGGTGATACATAGCCACCAAAATTCATAATAACAATGGTAAAATGACTTGGATTTCTAATAATGGAATATTTATCCCTTAACAGCCTCTTGTTTTCATTCCACCAAGAAATTTTACCTTCAGTGGTTAATGGCAGGTTATGAACATAAACAGCACCACCATCAACTCTAACAATACTCACCGGCCTAACGACCATCCAGACCAGAAAAATAGCAACAAGCAATGCGACAAATGCCCCCACAAATGAAAAAAACCTTGATGACGTTCTCAATTCATCAAACAGCATTGAAACCACCTTTTCTTTACTCCTTGGTGGAATATTTCTCGTTGCCGAATGAAAATAAGGTGATTTATAGGTACTCCAGTCAACGTGTGTTGACACCTGATCTAAAGCATAATGTTTTTTTAAGGTCAATTCATTCATATCACCAAATTGCATATCATCAGCAAAACGGTCATCAAAAGATTTTTTGCTCGTAAAAATCGTTAACGGCCTTGTTAATCCACGCATAGTAAACTACTCCCTTAGCTGCTATTTTCAATCCATCTATCGTACAAGTTATGTTATCAACGTAATATCCAAAAAATACCAAAATTGGTAAATATATTCAGCATTGTACAATTTAAAAATACTTTTCTTAAATTCTAGCTTGCCAGAATGATGAAACTTCCTAACCACACCGACATATTGTTTCATAATGTTTAAAATGGCACTCCTCTACACCATGGAGAAAGAGCCATCCAAGGTTTCTTTACCCTGGCTATCCGTCTCCACCCACCACTCCCCCAGCGCATCAATCAGCGGCACCAGCCTTTCTCCTGCCGGCGTCAGCGCATAGTCGACGCGCCGCGGGTAACCCTCAAACTCCGTGCGCTGCACGATGCCGGCCTCCTCCAGCTTGCGCAGCTCCAGCGTCAGCATCTTGTGTGAGATCGTCGGATTATCGCGGCGCAGCTGGTTAAAACGTTTGACGCCGTCCTGCAGGTAGTAGATCAGCAACGTCGGCCAGCGGCCGCTGAGAACCTGCATCACTTCTTCTATCGGGCAACGAGAAATCAGATCTTTCATATCAGGCTCGTGGTAACAAAAAAGTGCGTAATTTACTTGGCGGAATCGACTGTTACAGTAACACATCGCTGCGCAGCGCCATCCACTCAATCCTGGAGAACCTAAAGTATGGAACCTATTTTGCTATACGGCTTCCCGGCGGGAAGCTCCATGGGGCTCGTTGCCGCACTTGAATGGCTGGGGCAGCCGTACAAGCTGTGCCGCGTCGATATGTTAGGCGAGATGCGCACCCCCGCTTATAAACGCATCAACCCTCGGGTGGAAACGCCCGTGCTGATCACCGACCGGGGGGAGGTGCTGACGGAAAACCTGGCAATCGCCGCGTGGCTGGAAGCGCGGGACACAACGCGCCGGATCAGCGCCGACCCGCTGTCGCGCAACGCCGACCGCATGCACCAGCTGATGGCGTTTATCAACACCGGCTTTACCGGCGCTTTTACCCCACTCTGGGTGGCGATGGAGATGGCATCATCCAATCCGGCAATGAAAGAAGCGTTGCAGACATGGGGGCGCGAAGCCGTGATCCAACGCCACGATCGGCTCGAAGCAATGATCGGCGAGACGCCTTTTCTGATCGCTGACCAGCCCACGCTGGCGGACGCGATTTTGATCGGCGTCGCCCGTTGGCTCGACGTTCATCAGGTAGCTGAAACCGCGCGCTGGCCGAAGCTGGCCGCACTGAGAAAGCGCCTTGAAGCCGATCCGGCGGTTATTTACGCAACGGCGCTGGAAAACGGCGAGACGCAGCGCGGCAACGGCGCCTGCCGCGGCCATATTATGCTGTCTGAAGTAATCGAACGGTTTGGTTCAGCGTAATAACCCGGCACCGTTCGTGCGGGCTGAAACTTGCCGGCTATCTGCCAAGTCCCGTCGATGTCGGGGCGGTATCATCTGCCCCGGCAGCGGATAAAGTTCGATTTACTCAATAAATCCGACTATATATTAACAGCGAGCGAATTTTCTTATTTATTTGCGATTAACTCTCTATTTTTATTTTCAATGTAAGGCGCAATACAGGATTATGACAAACGATAAAGTATTATTGGTGACGGGTTCAGGACGCGGTATTGGCGCAGCGACAGTATTACTGGCGGCAGAACGCGGCTATTCGATCTGTTTGAACTATTTAAACGATGAAAAATCCGCATTTAACGTTCGCGATCAAATTTTAAGCCGGGGTGGGAAATGCATCGCCATTCGCGCCGATGTCGCCGATGAGCAGCAGGTCATCAAGATGTTTGACGATATCGATCGCCAGCTGGGCACCATTACCCACCTGGTCAATAATGTCGGCATCCTGAAGCAAAAAATGGCGATGATTGATATGGATGGCGAGCGTTTCCGGCAAGTGCTGCTGACCAATGTCATGAGCCACTTTTATTGCTCACGCGAGGCGATCAAACGCATGTCGCTTTCCCGCGGGGGGCGCGGAGGTGCCATCGTCAACGTCTCATCCGGCGCAGCGAAAAGCGGCTCCCCGTTCGAATACGTCGATTATGCCGCGTCGAAAGGCGCCGTTGACACCTTTACCACCGGCCTGTCGAAAGAGGTCGCCGCTGACGGCATCCGGGTCAACTGCGTTCGCCCGGGCGGTATTTACACCGATATCCATGCCGACGGCGGCGAGGCGTTGCGGGTGGATCGGATTGCCAAAAACTTTCCGATGCAACGAGGCGGCACGCCTGAAGAAGTTGCCTATGCCATTCTTTGGCTGCTGAGCGATGAAGCGTCGTTTGTGACCGGCAGTTTTACCGACCTGTGCGGCGGGGTATAGCACTGCATCGTCGGAGCGTGATGCTGCCATGCGAACAGATTCGCCCCCTCACCAGGGGGCGTTACTTTCACCGGAATATAAACGCGCTATTCTCTGGCAGGCATAGGCCGGCGTGAAGCCTGCCTGAATGCCGGTTTGATGTCCCAGATGCGCTCTTCACGCCCCACCGCCAGTGCAAACAGCACGCCGCCAATGATAGAGAACAGACCGAGAACGCCCCAGGCCAGCGTCATATCGTTGCCGCCGCCCAGATGCTTCAGGTATCCGGCGACCAGCGGCCCGCCAAACTGCCCGATAAAATTGCTGCATGCGCCGACAAATGCCACGGCAGGAACCGCTTTCTTTGTCGGCAGAATCTCTGTCAGCCGGACATACACCAGCGGCACCAGCATCTTCATCGTCAGGCCGACGAACATGAACAGGGCAATCTGCATCCAGTAAAAAGAAAGCGGGACAAAGGCTGCCGCCGACAGGGCAATACCGCACAAGACGGTAGGGATGGCCGCATGCAGCCTTCGCTCCTGGTTGTACTTATCTGAACGTCTGGTGATGTACCAAATACCGACCATGGTCATCAGGAACGGCATGCCGCTGATTAAGCCGACGGTGAATTCGCTCAGCATGCCGTAACCTTTGAGAGCCGTCGGCAGCCAGAGCGTGAAGCCATACGCCAGCATGCTGTGTAGCGAATAGCCGATGAGCATCAGCCACAGCGCCGGTATTTTCAGGATTGTCCACCAGGGGTCCGATTTTTCCTTTATGTAGTTCGACTGCTCTGTCGCAAGCTCCTGTTGTATCTGTTCCCTGTCTTCGGTGCTCAGCCAGCGCGCGGCCTGAATACTCTTCGGCACCAGATAAAACCAGATGATGCAGAAAATCCACGCTGGCGCGCCCTCGATAACCATCATCATTCGCCAGTTATGATGCGCCAGGATCCAGCCCGAAATCGGCCCGGCAAGAAACGCCCCGGCGCCCAGGCTTAGGTTCCAGATGCCAAAAGCACGCCCGCGCTCCGACGTCATAAACCATTGCGCCAGAAACATCGCCGTCGCAGCCTGAATAGGGCCTTCGGCCAACCCGAGGAAAAAGCGGATCGCAACCAGTTCGCTGAAGTTGCGCGTTAGCCCGGTCAGCATGGCGCAGGCGCCGAACAGAAACAGGCTGATGCCGATGATTCTTCTGGAGCCAAAGCGCAGGGCCAGCCAGCCTGCGGTGAATTGCGTAGCCACATAGCCCCAGGCAAATGCGCCGCCAAGCCAGCCGGCCTCAACGGCACTGAGCCTCATTTCCGCCGTAATATGGGGCAGCGCCATGCCTATATTGACCCGATCGAAAAAAGAAATTGTATACATAATAAAAACGGCGGGTAATATTATCGTCCAGCGTTTTTTCCCGATAAGGGCATTACCTTTTAGAGCATTATTACTCATGATAACTTCCTCGCTTGGCACAAATGTAGGGTGAGGAAAGGCTGATTCAAATTCCTTTTTATCGATCAGTTGGATTTAATATTTTATTGATTAATATCTGGCGGAGACGGCATATATTGAGGAGCTTCTGCGGCAATAAGGATCACCATACCGCAGTGTTATATTCTTCCGGCGTCATATAACGTTATCGATTCATTGACCGTTCCCGCTACGCCCCGTATACAGCGGGGCGCAATATAAACGCGCAACGTAATGTGCAGACCGGATTTTTATTCAGCCAGCGCACGCATTTGTTTAATGAGATCAGATTTACCTTCGAAGCCAATGCCCGGCAGTTCCGGCATGATAATGTGACCATCTTCGACCGTCACCGAGTCTGGGAAGCCGCCATAGGGCTGGAACAGATCCGGATAACTTTCGTTACCGCCCAGGCCGAGACCTGCCGCGATGTTCAGAGACATCTGGTGACCGCCGTGAGGGATGCAGCGTGACGGTGACCAGCCAAACTGCTCCAGTACGTCCAGCGTGCGCAGGTATTCAACCAGACCATAAGAGAGCGCACAGTCAAACTGCAGGTAGTCGCGATCCGGACGCATGCCGCCATAGCGCAGCAGGTTACGCGCATCCTGATGAGAAAAGAGGTTTTCACCGGTCGCCATCGGGCCAGGATAGAACTCTGCCAGCGCCGCCTGCAGGGAATAATCCAGCGGATCGCCCACTTCTTCATACCAGAACAGCGGGTATTCACGCAGCATTTTGGCGTAGGCAATACCGGTTTCCAGATTGAAGCGGCCGTTGGCGTCAACGGCAAGACGCGCTTCAGCGCCTATTTCATCGAGAACAGCTTCAATGCGGCGACGATCCTCTTCCAGAGACGCCCCGCCAATTTTCATTTTAACTACGTTATAGCCGCGGTTCAGATAGCCGCGCATCTCCTGACGCAAGGCGCTCAGGTCTTTGCCCGGGTAGTAGTAACCGCCAGCCGCGTAAACGAAGACGCGTGGATTGGCCGCTACGCCCTTTCTCTCTGCCAGCAGGCGAAATAGCGGTTGGTTGGCGATTTTTGCGGTGGCATCCCAGATGGCCATATCCAGCGTCCCGACCGCAACTGAGCGTTCACCGTGCCCGCCCGGTTTTTCATTGCTCATCATAACGTCCCAGATTTTATGCGGATCCAGGTTATCGCCCTGTGCGTTCAGCAGGCTTTCAGGCTCGGCCTCCAGAATACGGTTGCGGAAACGCTCGCGGATCAGGCCACCCTGACCGTAGCGGCCGTTAGAGTTAAAGCCGTACCCCACCACACGGCGTCCGTCCACCTCAACGTCAGTCACGACGGCAACCAGGCTGGTCGTCATTTTGCTGAAATCGATATACGCGTTGCGGATGGGGGAAGCGATGGGCTTGGTCATTTCTACAACGTCTAGAATACGCATGTTCTCTCCGGCAGTTTTTCGTCAAATGCAAACAAACTTGAGCGCCTACGAAAAGTGTTAGCTCATGCCAATTTATTATTGGCATAATGCACTCACGTAGAGTTAACGGACCTCGGTGTCCTGTCTTGTTTCATCATAGGCAGTTTATAAAACGCGAACTAATGCCAAAGAGGCAGCCTGTAATGCAAAATCGGCATCACCTGGAACTAACATGGCTTGAAGACTGTGTTGCGCTGGCTCAGTCACTCAATTTTTCCCGCGCGGCGGCTTCCCGATATGTGACACAGCCGGCATTCAGCCGGCGGATTATCTCGCTGGAAGAGTGGCTGGGGACTCCGCTTTTTGAAAGAAACCGACGCGGCGTCAGCCTGACGCGCGCCGGGGAGATCTTTGTCGCTCAGATTCCGGAGCTGATTCGCGCGCTCTATACCCTGCGCAGTGAAGCCATCGAAGCGGCGGGTGATGCCAAACCGGACGTTATTTTCTCCGCGACGCACTCACTGTCGTTCTCCTTTTTTCCGGCGCTGATGCGTAACAACGAGAAAATTGCCCGCTTCGGTTCATTCCGCCTGTTATCAGATACGCTCAGCGCCTGTGAGCGGATGATTGACAAAGGCGACGCGCAGTTTCTGCTGTGTTACTACCACCCTCACATGCATATCAACCTCGATCAGACCAAATACCTCAGCGTCCGACTCGGGCATGAAACATTACAGCCCTATTCAAAGTGCGATCCCGTCAATCGTCAGCCGCTCTGGCAGGCTGAGGGCGGAAAAAAATTTCCCTTTCTCTCGTTTTCCGCAGAATCCGGTCTGGGCAGGATCCTCTCCAACACCTCGCAGGTGAACCGCGCCAGACGTGGCATGGATACCGCCTTCACCGCCGATCTGGCGGCAACGTTATTAGCTATGGTCAAGGCCGGAGACGGTATTGCCTGGCTGCCGGAAAGCCTGGCGGCACCGGACGTCGCAGCCGGCACGATCGCCGTCGCGGCACCACAGAAGAGCGCATTATGGCTCCCGATTGACATCAGGCTGTTCCGACCCGCCGCCCGAATGTCCAGAGCGGTGGAGGAGTTATGGGCGATCTTCGTGGACGAACAGATTTAGCATCACGCACTGGCCGGACAAGATACGGATAAACGTCAGCCATCACCTTCCTTCAGGGCAAAGCGCGTAGCAAATTGACGCTTTTATCAGCGTGGTCTAATTTATTTAACACGTTAAATAAAATGGGCGTCGGGCAATGGAACAGATCTCTATCCCGCTATCTGCGGTTGAAACGATAAGTGCAACGCTGTGGGAAGTCGCGCAGGCAAAAGCCATTGTTATCCTCCACCCGGCGACGGCCGTGGTGCAGACGTTTTACTATGATTTTGCCCGCTACCTGAATGAACGCGGTTTTAACGTCATGACCTACGATTACCGGGGAACCGGCCGCTCGCGTGGCAACCTCCGCGAGTGTAAGGTTTCTATGGCGGACTGGATGGAAGAGGATGTCGGCCGCGTTACCGACTGGGCGGCATCGCGCTTTCCCGGCATGCCGCTGCTGGCCATCGGACACAGCGTCGGCGGCCACGCCATCGTCTTATCCTCCGCAACGCGCGCGTTACAGGCGGCGGTGCTTATCGCCTCGCACGCCGGCGTGACCCGCACCATACAGGCCACGGCGGAAAAAATCCGCGTCTGGTGCATGTTGCGCCTGCTGGCTCCGGTGCTATGCCGCCTGTTTGGCTATATGCCCGCCCGGCGATTGGGCATCGGAGAAGATCTTCCCGGCCCCGTGATGCTGCAATGGAGCTACTGGAGCAGTCTGCCCGGTTATTTTTATGACGACCCGGCGATGAATGCCGGCCAGCGCGCCGCGCGGGTGGATATTCCGCTGCTGGTGCTGGGGTTTGATGACGATCCCTGGGCGAATCCGGGGGCGATAACGCGGCTGATTGCCCCGCTTAAACATGCCATTATTGAGAGGCGCAGTTTCAAACCTGCCGACGCCGGCGTTGCCGCTATCGGCCATATGGGGTTCTTCCGCCAGCGCTGCGCCAAAACGCTGTGGCCTGTTGTCGGTGACTGGCTGTCAGAGAACATCACCTTACCCGGAAGCGAACATGAGTAAAACACAACCGCCGCGCTTCGTTTTCCTGCTCGGCCACGCACACAGGGCGCTTCAGCGCTGGATCGAGGCCAGGCCGGAAGCATGGGAAGATATCAGTTCCGCCCAGGTCGGGCTGCTGTTTTTCCTGCGCTCCGCCGGCATGGCAACCGTTGGCGAGGCGTCAACGGCATTGCGGGTGGCGCCTGCGGCCATCACCCGTTTATCCAAACGCATGCAGGCAACGGGATTGATCGACCGTATGGTTGACGAACAGGATTCACGGAAAATGCGCCTGACGCTGACAGACGCCGGGGAAGCCGCCGGCCTGCAGGCGCACGCCGCGCTGCAACAGTTGAATACGCTGTTATCCGCACAGTTTAGCGAGGCCGAACTGATGGTAGTGGCGCGCTGGTTAAAGCAGGTCAGCACGTTGGACCCCAAGCCTGATTGATTCAGCCCGTGGCAAACTTCCCTCTTGTCATCATGCTACGCCGATTGACCCGATTACATCGCTTTATGTCCTGTGGACATATCACACTCCGGCATCCCCTCCCCGTAAAGTAAAACACCTCGCAGCCGCTGCCGGAACAACACGCTATCGCGGCGGCCGCACCTGTTAACAAGATGACCCCCGGAGCAAACATGAAACTGACTCAAATCCGCAATGCCACGCTGGTGCTGGAATACGCCGGTAAAAAATTCCTGATTGACCCGATGCTCGCGGAAAAGGATGCCTGGGACGGCTTTGCCGGCAGCGCGCGCTCGCATCTGCGCAATCCGATGGTAGCCTTGCCCGTCGCCATTGAAGAACTGCTGGACGTTGATGCGGTGATTATCACCCATACCCATACCGACCACTGGGATGAGGCGGCGCAGCAGTTAGTGCCGAAAGACATGCTGATTTATACCCAGAACGAGAGCGATGCCGCCCTGATCCGTTCTCAGGGGTTCCTCAACGTCCGGGCGCTTGAAAGCGAAAACCGCTTCGTTGACGGACTGACCATTTTCACCACCGACGGCCAACACGGCAGCAACGATCTGTATGCCGATAGCGTTATGGCTGATTTGCTAGGTGACGCATGCGGCCTGGTATTTACCCATCACGATGAAAAAACGCTTTATATTGCCGGCGATACCATTTGGGTAAAACCGTATGTCAGAAGCCTGCAGCGCTTCCAGCCGGATGTTGTGGTGCTGAATACCGGGGATGCCGTTATCAATGACTACGGTTCGATCATTATGGGTAAAGAGGATACGCTGCGCACGCTGCAGATACTGCCTGAAACAACCGTCGTGGCCTCCCATATGGAGTCCATTAACCACTGCCTGCTGACCCGCGCGGAGTTACGCGAATATACGCTTGAACACGGTATTGAAGATAAGGTGCTGATTCCGGCCGATGGCGAAACCCTGGCGTTCTAATTCAGCCACCCTGTCGATTCTGCGGTAAAATATCATGCTGACAGGCTGCGGGTATGCCGCAGCCTGCCGAAAACGATCGGTCACAACAACTGTGAGGTTCACGATGTCTGCGCTGAAAGTAGCGGTGATTGTCACCAATGGGTTCAGTCCGTTTCATTTTTCGGTGCCCTGTATTCTGTTTGGCACGGCGATGCCGGAACCGGATCTCTTTCAGGTAGATATCTGCGCGGAAACGCCAGGTGTCGTCCTGTCGGATATTGGCCTGTCCATCAATGTGGAACATGGACTGGAGCGACTCGACAGCGCGGATATTGTTATTGTGCCCTTCTGGCACGATCCGGATGAAAAGCCCTCGCAGTTACTACTTGATAAACTGGTCAGCACCTGGCAGCGCGGCGCAGAAGTGGTCGGCCTGTGTCTTGGCACTTACGTGCTGGCCTACAGCGGCTTGCTTGATCGGCACCGCGCGGCAACGCATTGGGAATATGAAAGCGACTTCACGCAGCGCTTCCCGGAGGTTCATCTGGACAGCAACTCGCTGTACACCACCGATGAACGTCTGATTACCTCTGCCGGTACGGCGGCCGGTATCGATTGCTGCCTCAATATTGTCCGCGACCATTACGGCACCGCCATTGCCAACCGGGTCGCCAGAAGAATGGTGGTCCCCCCATACCGGGAGGGCGGACAGGCTCAGTTTATTGAACGCCCCATTCCGGTAAACACCCGCGACGGCAAAATCAACGAGCTTATCGATTATCTGCGGCGTAACCTGGCTAAGCCGCACGATCTCGACTCGCTGGCCCGCTTTGTCAATATGAGCAGGCGCACGCTGACGCGCCACTTTGTGAAAGCCACCGGCATCCCGCTGGGCGAGTGGCTCAATGCCGAACGCCTGCAACGAAGCCAGGAGTTGCTGGAAACGACCAATAACAGCATTGAAAGCGTGGCGGATGAGGCAGGGTTTCAGTCCCCCGTGTCTTTCAGGCAAAGTTTCAAGACCCGGTTTGGCGTCAGCCCCAGTGAATGGCGCCGGGCCTTTCGCGGCCCCGCTGCCATTGATGCCGGCTGAACACGCCCGGCATCATCTTTACTTTATCTTGCGCACCTCGGCCTCGCTTGCCGCCAGCACGCTGCCGTCCTGCGCTGTCGGGGCCATAAAAGGCACCGGTTCGCCGCTACGCTTATCAATGAGCAGCGAATGCCGTTCACCCTGCGCGAACAGGTGCCGTTCTCCCCATTGCCGTAGCGCCACCACCACGGGAAACAGGCTCTCCCCCCTGTCCGTCAGCACATATTCCTGATACGCCGAACCATCTGACGCGCCCTGCATCTCGAGTACGCCGGCCTCAACCAGCTTACGTAACCGGTCGGCAAGAATATTGCGCGCCATCCCCAGGCTGCGCTGAAAATCCCCGAAGCGGCGCATGCCATCAAAGGCATCGCGAACGATCAGCAGCGACCAGCGGTCGCCAATCAGATCGACGCCGCGCGCTACCGGGCAGGGTTCATCGTTCATCGGTTTACGGGGCGGCATGGCATCTCCTCAATATCCGGCCGGATTCTGGTTGCATTTTAAAACTTCATGACCTAGCATTCAATTGGTTTCATTTTGAAACCAAACTGAAAGGACGTTGGAGTATGAAGACTTCCCTGGCATCGCCATTACCCTCCCCCCCAAACGATATGCAGGCTCAGCCGGTAAAGATGCCCGGTAGCCTGGTGTGGCTGTTCGCCGTCGCCAGCGGGCTGAGCGTGGCGAACGTCTATTACGCGCAACCTCTGCTTGATGCGCTGGCGCTGGACTTCGGCATCATCCATGCGGCCGTCGGCGGCGTGATCACCGCCACGCAGCTCGGCTGCGCCCTGGCCCTGCTGTTGCTGGTACCGCTGGGCGACCGGCTAGATCGCCGCCGCCTTATCACGCTACAGCTGTTTGCTCTCGCGGCCGCGCTTGTCGCGGTGGGGTTGGCGCGCTCCGCGCCCGCCCTGCTGACGGGCATGCTCGCCGTAGGCCTGCTGGGTACCGCGATGACGCAAGGGTTGATCGCCTATGCCGCAAGCGCCGCTGCACCGCATGAGCAAGGGCGCGTCGTGGGGACGGCGCAAAGCGGCGTGTTTATCGGCCTGCTGCTGGCGCGGGTGTTTGCCGGAGGCATCAGCGATCTGGCGGGCTGGCGCGGCGTCTACCTGTGCGCCGCCGTGCTGATGCTGGCGATCGCGCTGCCGCTTTGGCGAAGGCTGCCACGCCTTCCGGCCACGCAGCCCAAGATGCGCTACCTAAGCCTGATCGTCTCAATGCTGACGCTGCTGCGGGAGGAAAAAGTACTGCAAGTGCGCGGCATGCTGGCGCTGCTGATGTTTGCCGCGTTCAATATCTTCTGGAGCGCGCTGGTATTGCCGTTGAGCGCGCCGCCTTACGGCTTCTCGCACACCGCCATCGGCGCTTTTGGCCTGGTCGGCGCGATTGGCGCGCTGGCTGCCGTGCGAGCCGGCCACTGGGCCGACCGGGGATATGCCCAACGCACCAGCGCGGCGGCGCTGGCGGCACTGCTGCTGGCCTGGTGGCCGCTGTCGCTGATGGCCTGGTCGCTGGGCGCACTGATGATCGGCATCGTACTGCTTGACTTGGGGGGACAGGCGCTGCACGTCACCAATCAGAGCATGATTTTCCGCGCGCGCCCTGAAGCCCAGAGCCGGCTGGTCGGCCTTTACATGCTGTTCTACGCGCTCGGCAGCGGCCTGGGCGCCATCAGCACCACGGCGACCTACGCCTACGCCGGCTGGCGGGGCGTGTGCCTGCTCGGCGCTGCGGTCAGCCTGCTGGCGCTGGTATTCTGGTGGCTTACACGACATTACGGGACGAAAGCCACCGCATAATATCAGGGTCACAAAGCCCGCAAGAGTGCAGGTTGGTGCCGCTTAATAGCGGACAACGTTGCAGTAGGCCAAGGGTCAGTCATTGCCCCCGCCAAACAGACCGAGGATAAAATCACGTACGTGCACAATGCGCGGATTACGCATTGATGCTTTATTCCACACCAGATACAGATTGTTGGTTGGCGCATCTTCAGCCGGGGTGAGGGACACCAACGTTCCCGATGCCAGCGCATCGACGCACTGATAGTCAGGCAGCACGCTCCAGCCCTGCCCTTTAATCACCAGATCCTGAATGATGCGCAGATCGGGAATGGTTAACGCCGCCTGCAGGGTTGGCGCCAATTGAAACAGCGCGGTCCAGACAGGCCGAATCAGAGGCAGATCCTCGTCAAACGCAATCAGCGGGAGGCCGGCAAACTGTTCTGCGGTAGGGTGCGGCCCCAGCTGTTCAGCCATCTCTGGCGCCGACACCAGCAGAAAGCGCTCTGTCAGCAGCCGGGCAAAGCCATGTGAACGCTCATCCGGCATCGAGGCGGTAATCGCCAGATCGGCCGTGGCATTATTTAACAGTGCGTAGATACGTTCCCGGTTGCCGGTATGAACCCGGATACGAAACCCTTGTCCCAACAGCGGGGCCAGTCCCGCCGCGATTCTGGAATAGATGAAATCAGACGGCCCGGCAATATGCACCGTTCCCCCCAGTTCGCCGCCGCTGCGGTAAGAGGCCATCCTGGTTTCCAACCCATCAATCATCGGGCCAATCGCCCGCGCCAGCTCATCGGCCGCTTCCGTTGCGGTAACGCCGCGTGCGCGCCGTACAAACAGCGGCTTACCGACAAAGGCTTCCAACGCCTGAATGTGCAGCGATGCCGCAGGCTGCGTCATGCCCAGGGACTCGGCCGCCCGCGAGAACGATTGTAACCGGTAGGCCTCGATAAAGGTGCGCAGATGGTCGAGATGGCTCATGTATCGTCTTCCTTTCAGCCGCGCCGGTGCATCGTCAGGCCTCGGCGCGCCAAGACATAAAAATATTTATCACTGATAGATTAAATAATAATTTCTCATATTTCACAACGCTCTCTACTCTGCTGGCCAACGGCGGCCAATGGCCGTTTACCCTGATTCATCAAGAGAGATTGTCATGCCGCTCATCGTCTATATTTTTACGCTCAGCGCCTTTGCGCTGGGCCTGGCTGAATTCGTTCCTATCGGCCTGACTGACGTTATTGCCCAAAACCTGAACGTCAGCGTCGAACACGTCGGCCGCGCAGTGACCTGGTATGCCTTGGGCGCAACCTTTGCCGCACCGGTGCTGACCGCCTTAACGGCCAACTGGTCCCGCAAGCGGACCATGCTGACGACGATGCTGGTCTTCACCATTGGCAGTCTGGCCGCGGCGCTTGCCACCAGCATCTCGATGATGCTGATTGCGCGCTTTATTGCCGGGCTCGGACACGGTCTGTTCCTCGCGGTCGCCTCCAGCACGGCAGCGCGCCTCGTCGGCGCAAAGAAAGCCGGCAGCGCCGTCGCGGTGGTATTCGGCGGCTTCACGATAGCCATGGCGATCGGCGTCCCCATCAGTACTTATCTGGGCGGTATAAATACCTGGCGACCGGTACTCGGCGCGATTGCCGCATTCGGCGCCTTGGGTTTTCTGGGCCTGCTGCTGGGGATGAAGGAGCCACCCAGAAATGGGGAACATGCAGGTAGTGAGTCCGTTGCGCAGGCCCTGAAGGCTATCTTCCACCCGACCCTGTTGCTGGCTGCCTTGGTCACCGTCCTGGGCTATGCCGGTTCATTCACGGCCTACACCTTTATCGCGCCGCTGCTGACCGACGTGACGCAGGTTAGCGCCGCCACCGTCAGCCTGTTTATGCTGGCCTACGGCGTGTTGGCGGCCATCGGCAACGTCATCGGCGGCAAAATAACCGACCGGATGGGCGTCAACCGCGCCAGCGTGATTGTTATCTCCGCCATTGCCCTAGTCGTGCTGGGAATGTGGCTCTTTACCTCCTCGGCCGTAGCCATGGGCATACTAGTTGCCTTGCTGGGCCTGTTTAGCTTCGCTTCCGTACCGGCCCTGCAGGCCCGCCTTATCACTATCGCCGAACGGCATGCGCCGCACGCCCACGGCGTCGCTGCAGGTCTGAACATCGCGGGTTTCAACTCTGGCATCGCCCTGGGCTCAGTGCTGGGCGGCGTGACGATCGGTACCGTCGGCATCGGCTATACGGGCGTCACCGGCGCCATCGTCTCGACGCTGGGTCTGGCGCTGCTGCTGGCCCTGATCGCTCGCAGTCGCGCCGCTGACTCTCGGACCGTTGCGGAGACAAGAGGCTGATTCCACGGCCGCTGCGGCACGCTCCGATGCCGGCTTCAGCAGCGGGCATAATGTCAGCAACCTGTGATGGTAGGGTGTGCCCCCTGCGCGGATGGAATCCACGCCGGGGGCAACGAGTTCCTGTCTGTTCTGAATAAGTTGACGGAGGCAAGCCTTCTCCCCGTCGCTCACAAACGGGGCGCAGAAATAAAATCCGTTAGGGCGTGTGTTGCCGACAACCGATTTTTTTCCAATATCAGCATGTGCGTCGCTTCACCAATTTCAACCCATCTTTTTTCTGGTGAACCGGTTGCTCTCAGGAACCAGTCTTGTGCTAAATCAATGGGCACATCAATATCCCATTCACCGTGAATCAGAATGACGGGGACGTCGATATCTTTCGGATCGTAGTAAGGTTTATTTGCTGTCCAATATTCCCGTATATCCTGAATAGGGCCATTGCCTGATTTAAATGAGGCATGCGCACGTAATTCTGCGTCAGGTTCATCAGGTAAGGTACGCTCGACCCAGGCGTCAAAGGTTCCTGCGGGGATCAGGCTATCACGCTTGTCGGCAGGCGCCCCGCTCAGCCAGTGCTGCTTCGCCGCATGCATATTAACGATACGCCAGGCTCCCAATGCGTCCCCGGAATCAATGGGAACCGGTTTATGGCTGAGCCATTGAGGCGCAAGCAGGCCGAGACGGCGCACTTTTTCGTTATTTTTCGTTGTATAGGTTGCAGCGATAGTGCCTCCCCAGGACATACCAAAAATATTAAGTTGTTTCAGTTGTCTTGTGTTCAGCAGAAAGTTCGCTGCGCAGGTAAAATCACGCACCGCGGTCTCCGTACGACCCAGCGGCAGGCCAGAGCGTGTCGGCTGTGTCATCGCCTGTGGGCGGGTCGATCCACCATACCCCCGCACATCTACGGCGTACACATCAAACCCCGCGTAGGCCAGATGATCCATAAAAGAGACGCCCGCAACCGGCGTATCATAAAGACTGCCGGACGAATACGTTGCGCCGTGTACCATCAATAAGGTTTTTGATTCATCATAGGTCTGGTTTTTATCCAGACATTTTCTGATAACGTTCAATTCAATACCGTGGGTATCAGAAGGGATCAAAAAACTTTCGCTAAAAATTTGCTGCTCAGACATGTTGGCTCCTCATCTATAACGATAACCACCGTAATTTGCCTTCAGCATTGGCTTCGATTTTCCCTGCCGAGGCGCCGGGGAAATGGGTGGTGAATACGGTTGCGCCCGTCTCTACGGCGAATTCCAGCGCTTGGCGGCGCGAATGCAGAGACCGTTCGGGAAACTCACAAAACACCGAATTCCACTGAGGGAGCGCTATTTGTAGCGGATGATGCATAACATCTCCCCAGAAAAAGGCCGTTTCACCTTCTGACGTAAAACTCAACGACAGGTGGTCATAGCTGTGTCCTGGCGTGGAATGGAGCCGGAAGCCTGCCAATGGAAAATCGTCATCGCTGCGTATACGCATATCCACGCCGGCAGCGATAACCGGGGCGACGCTGTCTTCATAGACGAATTCGCTCGGCTGCCGTACGTTTTGAGGATCTGCATAAAACACACTCTCTTTCTGCGAAAAGAGATAGCGTGCGTTAGGAAAGGTAGGTACCCAGCGACCTTCACGCAGCACGGTATTCCAGCCAACATGATCGACATGCAGGTGGGTATTAAAGACATAATCTACCTGCTCCGGCTCCACGCCGGCCTCACGAAGCCGGGCGAGATACGGCACATCCAGTTGATGGAACAGCGGGTTGTGAGGTCGTGATTTCCCATTCCCGGACGCCGTATCAATCAGCAAGGTCAGGCCGTCGACCTGCAATAACCAGCTATGGGTACTTTGCGCCAGAGAGGTAAATCCATCGGAGAAAAAATCGTCAGGCAATGCCTTTGCTGCGTCTTGCGCGATCTCGTCCTGCCATTGCGGATAGAGAAACGATCCCGGTATGTTTTCCAACGCCAGCTCCGGGATTTTGCTTATCCGTGCACGGCCGATTTTATGCGTAGTAATAACAGACATAACTTTACTCACCTTCATGTTCACCCTATAACAGGTTTCATACTTACCGGTTTACCCCGCGAGAACAAGATAGGCGGCGGGGATGGATGGTTGCAGATTTCGCAACGATAGGCTGAGGTAAACAAGATTGGATAGGCTTACAATGATGCGCTCTTTTGTCCGGGTGGTGGATTCCGGCTCTTTTGTCAGCGCTGCCGGGCGGCTCAATATCCCCAAATCCACCATCACCAGGCATATCCAGGCACTGGAGCATGAGCTGGGCGTGAAGCTGCTTAACCGTACTTCGCGTACGCTAAACCTGACCGAGCAGGGGCGGATTTACTATCAGGGGACGTTACGGTTGCTGGAAAGCCTCGACATTCTGGATAGCAACGTGCAGATGTCAGCAATGCAACCGCGGGGGAAAATACGCGTAGAGATACCGAACGCCCTCGCCTATTGCCTGGTGATACCGGCGTTGCCCGATTTTCTGGCCCGCTATCCCGATATCCAGATCGAGGTCAGCGTCGGCAACCGAACGGTCAATCTGATCGAACAGAATATTGATTGTGTCATACGGATTGGTGAGCTGTATAACGACTCGCTGATTGCCCGCTCTTTAGGGGAGCTGGCGCAGGTCACCTGCGCCAGCCGCCAATATATTGAGCGCACCGGACTGCCGGTGCATCCTGCCGACCTGGCTCTGGGGCATACGCTGGTGCAGATTGTTTCGCCCCGCACCGGACAAATGGTGGTTAATGAGCTTTATCGTGACGGTCAGACAGAAAGAGTCAGCGCGCAGTGGCAGTTTGCGGTGAATGATTCCATGGGCGCGCGTACAGCCGCGCTTAATGGCTTGGGCGTAGTGACGACATACCGGTTTCTGGTGGAGGAATATCTGTCAAACGGGCAAATGGTCGAGCTGTTCCCTGACTGGCACAACACGCCGATACCGATACATATCGCCTGGCCGGAAAATCGTCAGTTGCCCTCTAAAGTGCGTATTTTTATTGAATGGGCCAGAAGCGTGTTTAACGCAGGCGAGTGACTCCGGCCCGGGGGAGATGGCGGTAAATCCCCTTCCCTGCTTTATGTAGCCGTTGCCCTTCTTAACGTAGCGAAGCAAAATATTGCGTTGGCGATTACCCAGCGATTTTTTGAACATCGTGATGAATGCATTAACAGAGTCATACCCCAGAATGCCAGCCGTACACACGACCGGGTAAAATTGTCCACGCCGAAAAAATCAGCAACCGTGGCCGTCTGGCGGTCACCGCTGACATGGCAGGCCACACTGTTCATGGGCCTGAATGCGATGACGCCCACTATCCGCCCTCAATTGCCGAATGGCCGTCGCGGACAAGCTCGGTTATCCAGTCAGCAAATGCGCGCACGGCCGGGGAGAGAAAACGCTGATGCGGATAAAGTAAGGTCACCGGTACGGCCGCAGACTGCCAGTCCACCAGAACTTCTATCAGCCGACCTTCCTGCAAATGTTCCGAAACCACGCGTTCGGCAAGTTGCGCCAGCCCAAATCCTTCAAGACACATTTTGATGTAAAGCCCGGTCTCATTAACGGCAACAGCGCCACTGACCGGAACCGACACTTTTTCACTGCCGCTGGCAAAACACATTTCCCCCGGGCGCCGGGTATGGCCTGAAAAATAATGGATGGCCCGATGCTGAGACAACTCTCCAGGCGTCTGCGGAGTACCGTGCTCTCTGAGATAGGCCGGAGAGGCACACGTCACCCAGCGAAACCGGCCGAGCGGGCGCGCAACGAGCGTGGAGTCATTCAGCTCTCCTGTCCGAATGACGCAATCCACCCCCTCCTGAACGAGATCGACCTGCCGATCGTTGACGCCTATCATCAGGTAGATATCCGGGTAGCGTCTGTAAAAGTCTTTCAGATTCGGCATAACGATGAAATGGGCGATGCCTCCGGGCATATCAACCCGTAAACGTCCCTGCGGCCGTTTTGCCGAATCCGTCAGGCTGGACTCCGTATGATCAATCAGCGCGAGTATTTCCCGACATTGCGCCAGATACTGTGCGCCTTCGCTCGTCAGGCTGACCCGCCGCGTTGTTCTGTTCAGCAGGCGCACCTGCAGATGTTTTTCAAGATTTTTAATCGTGCTGCTTACCGTTGAAGCCGGTAGGGAAAGGGTTTCCGCCGCGAGAATAAAGCTCCCGGCTTCCGCCACACGGACAAAAACATGCATTGCCTGGATACGATCCATATTCTTTTTCCATGAGCCACAATGAAGAAGCAACAGAAGCCCATTATTGTTCGTGATTATTGAATAATGAAAACAGTTTAGCTGCCTTTTTCGGAAGTATCGCTTTACGTACCTTTTACGTCACAACATTTAAAAAAGGTGAACTGAAGATGACTGATTATACCCGAAATATAGTGCAGACCGCTGACTCGCAGGCCCCCCGGACGCTGATCCGCGGAGCCACGGTTCTCAGCATGGACGACGATGTAGGTAATTTGGTTAGCGGCGATATTCTTATCGAAGGCAGCGCCATCACGGCCATAAATGAAAACATTGATGCCGGTGATGCCGTCGTTATCGACGCCCCCGGCATGATTGCCATGCCGGGAATGGTCGATACCCATCGCCACTCATGGGAGGGGCAGCTACGCCGGCTTAACCCGAATGCCGCAACGCTTGAAGACTACTGCAACGCAACGCACTACTCTTTTGCCAAATACTATCGCCCGGCAGACATGTATATCGGCAACCTGCTTACCGCTCTGGGCTGCATCGACGCCGGCATCACCACCGTTATTGATAATTCGCACAACAGCCGCAGCGCCGCACACTCCGATGCTGCCGTCGAGGCGTTGCTTGACGCCGGTATTCGGTCCGTACACGCTTCCGGCGCGCCCGTATCCGGGGAGTGGGACAAGGCCCACTGGCCCGGCAATCTGGAGCGCCTGCAGGAAAAGTATTTTAAAAACGAGGATAACAGCCTGGTCTCGCTGGCCGTGATGGCACAGCTGGAACCTGAACTGTGGGCGGAAGCCCGACGACTGGGCCTGCCGATTATCACCGAGTTTTTCGGCGGAGATATGGCGGATGAACTGGAAGAACTGCACCAGAAAGGGCTGCTGGGACCCGATAACATCTTTAACCACTGCACCGCGCTACCGGACGCCGGATGGAAAATCCTGCGTGAGGCCGGCGTACGGGTAAACGTATGCCCGCGCTCAGATGCGCACTATGGCATCGAGGACGGCATGTTCGCCATGCAGTCAGCATTACGTCACGGCATCAGCCCGGGGCTGAGCGTGGATAACGAAACGTCCTACAGCGGCGACATGTTTATGGAGATGCGGGTGGCATTCTACCTGCAGCGCGTTATGGGCATGCTACAGCAGCAGTGCTGCGGAAACAAACACCATCCGGTGACCCTACAGGCTCATAACCTGTTGAAAGCCGCCACCGCAGACGGTGCTGCCTGTGCAGGTTTGCAGCACAAAATCGGCAGCCTGACGCCCGGAAAACAGGCGGACCTGATCCTTATCCGCGCTGAAGACATAAATCTTTACCCGTCAGGTAACGCATTCGGCACCGTGGTGCACGCGGCCGAACGCAGCAATATTGATACGGTCATGATTGGCGGGCGCGTCGTTAAACGCGACGGCAAAGTCTTGGACGTGGACAGCAAACAACTCCGTGCGGCGATCGACGAGTCCCGCCAGCATCTGTTTGCTGCCGCAGGCTACCAGCCTGACATTTTTGCTGAGGCCTTCCTGCCGCTCGAATCGGCCCGATAGGCGGTGCGAAATGAGTGCAGTCTATTATCTGCTGGCCATCGGCGCGGGACTGGGCATTACTTTGCAGACCACGCTGAACGGTCAGTTGGCTAAAGGCATCGGCGGGGATTCTGTCGCTGCGGCGCTGTTTTCTTTTACCGCCGGCGCGCTGTGCCTTGGCCTCTTTGCATTGATGCGGGGCGGGATAGCCGCTTCGTTGACAGCGATTCCTGCCCAGCCCTGGTGGAGCCTGCTGGGCGGCCTGCTTGGCGCCAGTGCGCTGCTGAGTTATGTCATACTTGCCCCCAGAGTCGGGCTGTCAGCTCTGCTGGGGCTCGCCATCGCCGGGCAGATTACCTCGTCGCTGGCCATCGATCATTTTGGACTGATGGGGTCCGTTGAACGCCCGGTTTCTCTTATCAAGCTGTGCGGGTCGGTGATTATGCTGGCTGGCCTGGCCATCGCCCTGTTCGGTGACCGATGGTCAGCGCTTTTCTCCGGCTGACTGCCGCGAACCAACGAATCCGATGCCTTAGACTGGCGCTTACCCAAGCGCCGCATTCCTGGCAAAGTTCAAGGAGCTTACGTGTGATGTGTTCACCGCACTCCATGCCACTTAGGACACGAATATGTTTAAAACCATAACCGGCACCACGAGTCTTCTAGGCGAGTGTCCAGTCTGGTGCGAAAAAACGAATCGCCTGTTTTGGACCGACATCCAGGGCTGCGAATTGTGTGCTCTTAACCTCGAAAGCGGTGATATTCACCGCAGGCCACTACCGGAGCCGCTGGGGTCATTTGCCCTTACGGCAGATAAAGACACGCTGCTGATGGGGCTGGCATCCTGTCTGGGATACTATAGCCTGACTACCGGTCATTTCACCAAAATGACAGACACGCCCGGCGTAGCAGGAACCCGGATCAATGACGGCCGCTGCGACCGTATGGGCAACTTTGTTTTCAGCACAATGTCCGCAGGAGAGCCAGTGCAACCTGTAGGCAGGTTTCACCGAGTCAACGCGACAACGCTTGAGACAGAAACGCTGGCTCTTCCTGACGTGGCGATCCCAAACAGTATCTGTTTCAGTCCGGACGGCGCTACCATGTACTACGCGGATTCCCTGCAAGGCTGCATTTTCTGCTGCGATTACCCTTCACTGGAAAATCAGCGGGTGTTCACAAAAATCAACGGTCCAGGCGCACCAGATGGCTCTTGCATTGATGCTGAAGGTTTTCTCTGGAATGCGGAATGGGGCGGTCGCCGAGTGGTGCGTTACACGGATGACGGAAACATTGACTGCGTGATCGAATCACCCTGTGTTCAGACCACTTGCCCGGTGTTCGCGGGGCCCAACTATGCAACGCTTTACTGCACAAGCGCCCAAACAGGGCTGGATAAACCGGCAGTCAGTGATGGTGCGCTGATAAAAACCGCAGCAGTTATTTCTGCGGGAATGCCTGAAGTCAGGTTTGCCGGGTTAATGGCACGATGAAGTCTCTTCTGTTTAGTTGGCGAAATCAGTCGATCACCCTTCATCGTGCTTTTCATTTTTCTACGGGTTCCTCTGTCCCTGGGTCAGGATAACGTACGTTGGCTTGAAGTAAAAACCGCCCCCTTTTCCCCGTAAGGCGTGAGGGGGTTATCACCCCAACTTAGAACCACGCCTCAAACATGCCGCCGATATTCAGCGAATCCAGCCGCTCATTGCTGGTGCCCTCGACGCTGGCGGTATGCTGGTTATCCACCTGGCCACCGGTCACGTAGAAGCGCAGCATCGGACGGAACTCCGGCCCCATGCCGATGGCGATGTTCTGCGACAACGTCAGCTTCCAGCCCTTGTTATCGCCGCCCCGATCATAATCCACGCGCTGGTAGCCAGCTTCCAGCCAGGTGGAGTGCACATCGTTCCAGAAATACATCGGCCGCACGATGGCGCCGTAGTTTTTACGGTTGTCGGTGTTGTCCTTGCCGTTGTCGTAATCATGGAAGGCCAGCAGATATTCGATCTGCGCCTGCTGGGTGAATTTATGGCTGCCCTCGAAGCTGGCGTAGACCGTGGTCAGGTCGTCGGTTTTGTTGTAGACGCTGTTATCCGCGTTGTCGGAGTAGCGCAGGATGAGCTTGTTCACCCCGCTGTCGTTGGTGTGGCTCAGCACCAGTCCGCCCTGCCAGGCATCGAGCCGCTCGTCGCTATCCACCGCTTTCGAGTCAAAGCCGTAGTTGGCGTACACTTCAACGTCGATCGGCCCGGCCTTGATGCCGTGGGTTTTGGTGGTCAGCGCGTAGTGGCCGTTGTCGCCGGTATCGGAGCTGCCCGTGCAGGTGATGCGTGACGGGTTCGTCTCATCGGCCATCACTTCCGGGCTGCAGGATTCCACCTGCGACACCGCCGCCACGTCAAACAGTACGCCGCCAATATCAAAGTTCTTCACCCCGGCTCCCTGGCCGTCGTGGTTCATCCAGAAGTAGTCGTTGATTCCCTGCTGCGGACGTTGGTGGAAGTCGCGGCCAGCCCAGATATAGGCATTCGGGTTTGATTCGAGGACGTTAGTGACGCCGACGTAGGCTTTTTTCAGGTTCACTTCGTCGCTCCAGTGGTCGAACATCACGTTAAGGTCCCAGATCGCCCCTTGGGCGCTTTTGAAAGCTTTGCTGATCTGGAATTCGCCGCCGTTGCTTTCGTTACCCAGACGGCCGATCGCCGAGGCGCCGTTATAGGAACCGTCGACGCCGACATATTTCTGATCGCCGCTCTGGAAGTGGGCGCCATAACGGGCGTAGCCGCTGAACTTGAGGCCGAATGGAATCGCCAAATCCGGTGAGGACGCGGTGGTTTGCGGGTTGGTAAGGACATCAATCTTTTTATCGGCTGCAGCGTCAATTTTCACCTGCCGTTCAGCCAGCGCTTTATCGACCGCTTTAGCAACGATGGCGTCAATCTGTTCCTGAGTGAATTCCTGCGCCAGTACGGAAACCGGGCACAGCACGGCGATAGCCGCCATAGCTAAAGGGATTTTATTTACAGTTTTCATGGCTATCTCAAATTCATTATATTTTCAGAAAATAACCATCCCGTCCTGGTGTGAATACAAACAATGCCACCAAAACAAGTTGATTTTATTTTTATGTCGCAGAGGTACAGTTAAATGATTAGCGTCACAAGGTCCTCCCTAGTCAGAATAATTAGGTGTTAATATTGATAGGAGTGATTGAAGCATTACGATAAGCCACACGTCTGCACGGTGCTTATCGGATGCTCTTGAGCGTGCACCGTAATTAATTCACAGGTTGCGCGCACAATCAGCCAGGGACAGATTTAGTTCCCCTGGCTAATGTTGCATTGATTACCTTGGTTATAACTTTCAGCCCTTAATTAAAGCGTGACTCACTGGCCTCCCAGCTATACGTATCATCCGCCATTAATAAATCACCAAGTTCCTGATATTCGAAGTTATAAAATTCCGCGCTGGCGGCATAGCCGGAGTAGTCTACGACCGCAAGGCCAACGAACGCCCCGGTAAAGAACCCGCCATAACTTTGCAGTACATAGTCGTCTGAAAGAATTGCGGCATCTAGTTTGACCGGAATCTCCGTGAAGTTAATCCCATCAAAACTATACTCATACGTATAACTTTCCTTTCTCACCTTGGTGCGGAACCAGACATATTCGCTATCTGTTGGAATCTTGATCGCATTATCTTTCAAGTATGAGGTGTATTTACCACGATTATTCTCCCCGACTTCGATAACTGGCCCGTTAATTTCATTCCAGGTAATAAAAATAAAGCTCCAGTGACGATCGTTATAGTAATTCGTCAAGCCCGCCATTTGCTGATAATTAGATGGTTTGAATTTAACTTTAACCTGCGCATCAAAATAAAATGCCTGCCAGCGCCGGGCAATAAGCGATAGATCATGAGTATTCGCTAAAGAGCCCTGCCCAATTAACGTCAGTTTGCCATCGCCTGTGGTACCCATTTTTTCCGTGAACGGGACACGGAGCGTATTCCAGTTGGGATCGAGTGTCGCCGTATTAAACTCATCTTGCTGACTATGATCTGGTGCACTTTGAGTGTAAATAGCGTCGCTTGGCCCTTCGACAAACGTTTTTCCTCCGTGGCCGCCTTCAATACGTGGCCAGCCATCTTCATCCCAAAAAACTTTTTGGATAGACGTTTCCCTGCCAAGCGTTGACCAACCACGGGGATCATAGACAGACTCACCGGCATGATTCCAGGGACGCGCACAGAGCGAGGCGTAATACCATTCGCCTTTCGGGGTTGATACCAAACTGCCGTGCCCCTGTTTTTGGATGTAGCTGTCTGGCGTATCTACGTTGGTTAAGAACACCTCCCCTGGCGCGGTGGCAAAACTGTCGGCGTCCAGATTTTTTGAACGAGCAACAACTTCCTGATGGGTAAATACGGTTCCCCCTTGGGCGGCAAAAAGATAATAATATCCGTTCAGTTTGTAGAGATGCGGCCCTTCGACAAGTGCAACGGCAGTGCCGCGATAAATGGTGCGCGCCGTTTCTGGTTTGAGTTTCAGCGTGTTGGCATCAAACTCGGTCAACGTAATGCCATTAAAAGGGTGACGGTACTCGCGATGGTCCCAGGTTTGTTGTACTAAATATTTACGGCCATCATCGTCATGGAAAAGTGAAGCATCAAAGCCGACGCCATTAAGTTTGATGGGATCGGTCCATGGGCCACGAATATCGGTTGCGGTGGTCAGGTAGTTGGTCATGTCTTTAAAGGCACCCTCGGTGACTTTCACATCCGTATAAACCAACCAGAATTTTCCATCGGCATAAGAGAGAGCCGGAGCCCAAATCCCCCCTGATGACGGATTCCCTTTCATATCTAAAAGCGCGGTTGTTGACAATGGACTCGGGAGAAGATTCCAGTGCTCCAGGTCTTTTGACTCATGTAAACGCACGCCGGGAAACCACTCAAAGGTAGAGTTTGCGATATAGTAAGTGTCCTCTACACGGATAATACTTGGGTCTGCATTGAATCCAGGTAAGATAGGGTTTTTAATCAGTGACATAGGGCTTTACCTTTTTCAAAGAGTTTATTTTCTATATTTATAAAATGTTTATAACTATATCCGTATTTCATCAAGCCGACGGTTGATATCCGTGATGTTTTTATCTGAGATGGGATATAGCTGAATGATAATCATCGACACAAAGGCTAACGCGATGGGGATCCAAATCGCGGTCATATTTATTCCGGCGATCGCATTGGCATCCTGTTGTGCGCCTGTTTCGTTAAAACCATAAGCGGCCAGCAGCCAAAGCGGAACGGCGCCGCCGAGAGTAAAACCAATCTTGAAAAACAGCCCCATAATGGCATTAATAATTGCGGCATTTCGCTTACCTGATTTCAATTCACCATAAGCGATAACCTCAGGGACAAGCGCCCACATGAAACCGGTAGCTGACGTTAAACCCCACTGTTTAATAAATGTAGCGATATAAGCAAGCCAGAGCGCATCGTGCATACCATCGAGTGACCAGATGTATGTCAAAAACTCACCGACAATAAACATGCCGAGAAAAAGATGGAAGAACCCTTTTTTGCCAAATACTTTCTTTAGTCTCGGCCAAAAAACCGGGAATAAAATACCCGGAATCGAGGCTACGAGGCCAACGGCCCCCATCCATTCTGAATGGCCGACAACAAACTGATTGAAAAAACCATTAACCGTGTTCATGAAAAACATAAATGTAAAAGCCAACATAAAGAAAATGCCAAGAATGACAAGCGGTCGATTATTTTTGAGTTCGAGGAATAAATCCGTCGCTTTTACATTGGCAGACTGTTCCGCTGTAGCAACAACACGTTCTTTAGTTAATTTATAACAGAGAAAAAGCGCAACCGCCCCGACAATCATATAAACGGAGTAAACGCCAAACCACGCGTAGCTGGCTGATGGATCGGTATAGTTCCCCAGTTCAAGCTCAAGTCCGAAAAATCCGGTATCCTTGATGCTGCGATCTTTGGGAGCGGCCATTTGTACAAACATTGGAAACAAGGTATAGACAAGAAGATTGGCGCTGTTGGCCAGCATCATTCGCGTACTGGTCAGTTTATCAATAGAGCCTGGATCCCTTGTTAGTGAGGCATTAAGAGAGCCATAAGGGATATTAACAACCGAATAAAGCAGATCCAGTGCAAGGTAGACGACAAAGGCAAAAGGAACGGAACCACTCACTTCGGGAATAGGCGCAAAAAGCAAAGCGGAGAGAATAACGAGTGGAATGCCTGCCCTTAAAAGCCAAGGTCGATATTTCCCGGCCTTTGAACTCCTTTTGTCAACAAACGTTCCCACCATGGGATCCCAAAATACATTAATAATCCTGACAAAAAGAAATATAAACCCTGCCGCTGCAGTGCTGATTGCATTTACCGTCAACATGTGAAGAGCAAGAAAACCGCCTATTGTCCCAAAAACAAGGTTTTGGGCAAAGTCACCCAGTCCATAACCAATGCGTTCTCCACGCGTTAGTTTATGGTACTCATCGTGCCGACTTTGCATTATGTTTCCACTCATTTTAATCACATCTCCTGCCTGTTTTGTGAATGCGGAATACTTTCTGACACAGATTACAGCCGGGGATCTATTACGTTTTTATATTTATCAGTTATGTTTTTTTATTTCCGTGAGCCTTGTGACAAAGGTCTATATAGACAACCTCCTCAACGTGCTGATTGCAGCACACTCGCAACTTCCACAGTAGCTTAACGTATCAAGTAAAATCTATATTTTTCTAACCTCTTGCCGTTTACAGCGGAAAAACGAATTCCCTGCATGGCAATTAGCACGTTAATTATATAAGCGTGTTTTTTGAGAGGTAGTTCACATTTGAGCATTATCTTAATCACAGAGTGAAATAACATAATTGAGCAACCGGTCAGGAAAGTACAGGATAATAATTCCCTCCACCAACCGGGTGGCGAAAATCATGTTCTGTAGGCAGCCGCGAAGGTGATGGCTTGCTGCTTAATGCTGATTTACGCCAGCAGCACCGAGCGCTTTTGATGCCAACGTACGTCGTCAGAACACCGATGCCGGCATCAGTAGAGGGAACAACGTCAGCAATGTGCTGATTTTCATGGTGTGCACGCCTGCATGGATAGATGATCCTACCCACGTAATGTGGACACAACCCCAAGCGAGGTTCTGGTTTTCAAATTGTTCCGGGCTGAGACCGCCGCACGCACTGTGCCTGACCCTGACCCAAAATCCTGCTCCATTCAGAAACAGAATTCCGGCATCAGCAGAGGGAACAACGTCAGCAACGTGCTGATTTTCATGGCGTGCACGCCTGCATGGATAGAATCCACACAGGGTGCTACGACATGGTCAGAAAGGCAGCAAAGAAGTCTTTATTCGATTACAAAAGTTTTTTGTTTTAGTCCTGAAAATCATCGTTTTCAAGGTAATAAACGACCGCTTGTAACAACTCTTTTTCCCCAACAGCAGGGTTATGGTCGATTTTATTCTCAATAATCGCCCTGAATGTAGGGTATTCGAGCCATGTTTTGTACTCATCTTCCATGTCATCATCTTCGTCAGGTGTTTCAGCAAGATAATAACGTGCAGCCTCGATATGCTCTGCTCTATTAACAAAGTCTTCATCAACAAAGAAGCCACCGACTTTAGGCAGGTCCTTATAAATAGATAGTAGCCCTTTGAAACCATCAATTGTTTTCATATCATCATCCTATTAACGACAATCTGTACCACCGCCCCATTTTTTCCGTCCCCCTGACCCATCAGGGTGATAGATTTTGTGGTATGACCGGTGGTCATTATAGTCAACCAAGCTTAACCCACCTGGTCTGTTTTCATGGTGCCAGGTCATGTCAGGTGGAGAATACTTACTAAACTTTCCTTTGGCATTTGGTTGCACATGCTCAACCAAATCAGGATACTTCGTTTGCATTTCTCTTTTAAAATCAGGGTCTACCTGCAGCCGATTATATACTGATTCGTTCGCGCGTCTGAAATGCTCCGCGTCTGATAACTGGTACTCTGATGGCTGCAATGTATGGTCATGGAACACATGGTATTTCCCTAAGCCACGTTCCCCCTCGCCACGGTAAAGCCCTAACGGGTCAATCCATCCATACGGATTCGGCGCATACTGATACAGGTTCAGCCCGCCGCGCAGCCCGATCGGATCCTGCGTGGTAAAGCGCCCCACCTCCGGCTCATAGTAGCGGAACAGATTATAATGCAGCCCGCTTTCGTCATCCTGATACTGCCCGGCATAGCGCAGCGGTTGGTCAACGAGCGCGCCCTTACGCCGTTCGGCGCCGGCGACCGTCTGCCCCTGCAGTTTGCCGAAGGTGTCGTAGTTGCCGGACCAGCGCAGGTTGCCCTCGCTATCCGTAACCTCCAGCGGCGCGCTGTTAAGATCGGTGTGTAGCCAGTAGATATCCGCCTGCTGGCCGTCGCCCGCCTGCTCGAGGGCCGCCAGCGGCGTCCAGGCGTTGGCCGGGTCATAGCTCCAGGTGCGGCGCGTGCCGTTGTCCCGCTGCGCCTGCAGCAGTCGGTAGCCCTCCCACAAGAAGCGCGTGGTTTCCGGCGCATTCCCTTTGTAGGTTACCGTCTTGCGCGTGCGTCGCCCCGGTACATCGTACTGCCGCTGCTGACGTTAGAGTTACTGCCTTCCTTACGCCTGTCCTCGGCTTCATCCGGGTTTGACGACAGCTCGCCGAACATTTGCTTCTGCAGCTGTTCCGGGCCGTCAAGATAAATCACGGATACCGACGCATCGATGTTGGTCGGGGGATGGTGAGAATCGGTATAGAGTACCGTGCCGGCAAGCACCGATGCCGGCATCAGCAGAGGGAACAACGTCAGCAACGTGCTGATTTTCATGGCGTGCACTCCTGCATGGATAGAATCCACACAGGGTGCTACGACATGGTCAGAAAGGCAGCAAAGAAGTCTTTATTGAATTATGAAAATTTTTATGCCTGTGAAAATGTGATAAAAGCGTCATTCTCCAGATAATAGTTCAACCCAGATATAAGCTCATCCACAGTTGCATTAGGCTTTTGATTCAGCGCACTTCTTAAAACATCCATGAATTGGTCACCATAAAAAAATAGCTCCAACTCATTTTGCTCTACATAGTCAGGATACACTTCATCATCATCATCACTAACTTCCGGATAACATTCAAGATAGCATGTCAGACTAGGAGTAGCTGTTGTCTCGTACTCTTTGGTATAAAGGCAGAAGTTATCCTTTGTATAACCCTCTTGAACGATTTTAGTAATCAAATTGTCTAGGCTGTAAGGCGTCATATATTCTAACTCTTTCATTAACATCCTCCTCCTGTTCTTCTCCTGATTCTAGCTGGTTTCGGATTGCCTGTAGCCCCATCCAACTTACCTCGCCTTCCTAGCTCTCCACCACCCCACATTTCGCGACCGCCTTTCCCGGTAGGATGGTAAAGCGCATGATTATCAGCATGATCTAAGCGATCAACCAATACTAAACGCCCAACATCCTCATGATGATGCCAAGTTAATGTTGGTGGACTTGAAGCTTTATTCGGGTTCTTCATCCATTCTCCCAGCTCCGGGTATCGACCCAACATATCCCTCCGGAAAGAAGGATCAGCATCCATCCTTCCAATAAACTCTGTATTTGCACGGTTAAACTGAACCGCATCACTGGAATAAATATTCCCAGAAGCAATAGTGTGCTCTTGGAATATATGGTATTTCCCGTTATTTGGTCGGTTGGCCAGACCAAGTGGATCCACCCATCCCAGTGGGTTCGGCGCATACTGGTACAGGTTCAGCCCGCCGCGCAACCCTATCGGATCCTGCGTGGTAAAGCGTCCTACTTCCGGCTCATAGTAGCGGAACAGATTATAATGCAGCCCGCTTTCGTTATCCTGGTACTGGCCGGCATAACGCAGCGGCTGGTCAACGAGCGCGCCCTTGCGCCGTTCGGCGCCGGCGACCGTCTGCCCCTGCAGTTTGCCGAAGGTGTCGTAGTTGCCGGACCAGCGCAGGTTACCCTCGGCATCGGTCACCTCCAGCGGCGCGCTGTTAAGGTCGGTGTGCAGCCAGTAGATATCCGCCTGCAGGCCGTCGCCCGCCTGCTCAAGAGCCGCCATCGGCGTCCAGACGCTGTCCGGGTCATAGCTCCAGGTGCGGCGCGTGCCGTTGTCCCGCTGCTCCTGCAGCAGCCGGTAGCCCTCCCACACGAAGCGCGTGGTTTCCGGCGCTTTCCCCTTGAGAGTCACTGTCTTGCGTGTGCGTCGTCCCAGCGCGTCATAGTGATACTGCGCCTCAAAATCACCCTGCGGGCCGCGGCCGTGCGCCTTTATCAGCCGGTTGTCGGCATCATAGACGTAATGCTGTTGGTAGACCCCGTTACGCCGGCTGGTCAGGTTGCCCCAGCCGTCATAGCGGTAAAACATCCGCTGCCAGTATTCGAGCCGGTTATTGACCACCGGCGCCGGCGGTAGGTCGGCATCCGGGTCTCGGCTGACGCGCTGCTCCCCGGTCAGGTTATCCGCCAGGTCGTAGCGCAGCCGGTGGCCCGGCCTGCCCTGCTGCGCCTCGCGGTGCTGCAGCAAACGTCCTTCCGCATCGTAGCCATAATGAATCTCACCGCGCAGCGCGTCACCGACACCTTCCAGTTCGCCGCGCCCGGTATAGCGGAACGTGCGCCACAGCACGCCCTCTTCCGGTTTGGTTATCTGCCCGAATGCACTGCCCTGCCAACTGCGTCGCCCCAGCGCATCATATTGGCGCTGTTGATGCAGCGCGCCCTGGGTGCGCCCAGTCTCCCGGTGCAGCCGGTCACGGCTGAATTCGCTCACCAGTTGCTGGTTGAACCTGATGGCGCTGGCGTGGCCGGAGCCGTAATGGAGCCACTGCAACCGGTCGCCCTGCGGCAGCGTCAGCACCTGCAGGTTGGACAAGGCATCCCATTGGTACTGCAGCTCGCCGTTGACGCCCTGCTCGCTCAGCAGGTTGCCGGCCTTGTCGTAGCGCAGCTGCACGCTGTCCGGCTCGATACCCAGTTCGCTGCCGGCGGCGGTCGGGGTGCGCGTCAGGCGCTTCATGCGCCCGGCCGCATCATAGTGGTAATGCCACTCGGCGCTGTCGTTGGCACGCCAGACCAGCTGGCCGGCGTCGTCATAACGGAATTGGTGCAGCCGCGGGGACGGCTGTGGCTCCACGTCCGGCGGTGCGACTTCCCGGTATTCGGTAAGTTGCCCGTCAAGCCCATAACGATATAAACGGTCGATGCTGTCCGGCCGCCGTTCAATCATCAGCCGGCCAACCGCATCGTGGCTGAACTGGTAATCAGCACCGTTGCCATTTTCCAGTCTCGTCAGCCAGCCACGGCAGTTGTAGTGGTAGCGGCGCGTGCGATTGATGCGGTCGGTGATGCTGACCGGCTGCCCCAGCAGGTTGTACTGCCAGCGCGTCTCACTGCCGAGCGGGTCCTGGTGCCGGGCCAGCTGGCCGTTCTCGTTCCAGTCGAAACGTTCTTCACTGCCGTCGGGATGCAGCAACTGCTGCAGCCGGCCGACATCATCCCAGCGGTAGCGGCTCAGGTTGCCTTCCGCGTCGGTGCGGTGCGTCAGCTGGCCCAGCGCATCATAGGCGTAGGCGGTGACGCTGCCGGAACAGTCGGTATAGCGCGTCAGCAATCCCTGTGCGTTCCAGGCCAGTTTCACCTCGCCGCCCAGCGTATCGATGACGCTCGCCGGCAAGCTCTCCTCCTCATCGGGATAGTGGTAACGGGTAACATTGCCCAGCGCATCAATCTGCTGTGTCGGACGCCCTTGAGTGTCCCAGTGCTGAAACGCCTGACTGCCGTCCGGGTAGGTGACCGAGAACAGACGGCCGCTGTTACGGGAATACTGGTAAGTGGTGGTGCGGCCCAGCGGGTCGGTCTCGCTCAGCAGGCGGCCGTAACGGTCCCACTCGCTCTGACGCTGCGCACCGCCTGGCAGCACCACGCCGCACAGCTCGCCGCGCGCATAGATGAAGGCCGACTGCCGGTTGTCAAAGTCGGTGAACTGCGCCACGTTGTCGTCATCGTCCAACTGCCACAGCGCCCGTGTGCCGTCGTCGCGCACCGCCCACCGTGTGCCGTTGGCAAAATCATAATAGAGCGCCAGCTGCTCGCCGGCGCTGTTGTGGTAGGCCGCCACGCGCGGCAGGCCGTCAATTTCCTGCCAGCGGTACTCGTTCAGCAGGCCGTTCTGGTCCTGATGGCTGACCATCAGTCCGTCCTGCCAGCCAAAGCGCCGGGTGACTTCGCCGGCGCGGTTGCGGACGGTAACCAGCTGCCCCTCGTCATCGTACCCGTAGTGCACCAGCGGCAGCTCGCCGTCCGGGGTAAACAGCAGCACCGAGCTCAGGCGGGACAGCCCGTTGGCGGTGGTCAGGTAGCGGCATGCCAGCCGCTGGCCGGCGCTGTCGACCAGTTCGGTCAGTCGGCCGTGGTCGTCGTGGAACAGGGAAATCGTGTTGCCGGTGAGGTCAGTCAGCATCTGCAGCCGGCTCGGCGCATCACTCAACGCCGGGTAGTGCCAGGCCTGCTCGCTGACGTCGAACACCTGCCAGCTGCCATCGCTGTTGTGCATCAGCCAGCACTTTTCCGCTTCGCAGTAGGTTTTATGGCCTCTGGGCACCATCGGGAAGGAGACGTAGTCGCCGGAGGGCGCACGCCACACCAGACCATCCTGGTAGCGCTTAAGGCTGCTTTCCCAGAACAGGCTCCAACCGCGCCCCAGCACGCTCTGTGCCGGGTTGCCGCTGCGCCAGTAGCGCTGCCACTCAACCGGCAGCCGCGACGGCAGCACAAAGTCCAGCTCGTCGTCGCCGGACAGGAATTTCTGGCCGCTGATGATATCAACCGGCCGGGCAATAATGCCGGCGGCGGTCGTGGCGGTCATTAGCGTGCCGAACCGGCAGGCCGTCCGCCCCAGTTTATTGATGCCGGGCGCCTTGCTCAGCATTTTCCCCAGTGCACCCAGCTTGCTGGCCGCCCCGCCGACGCCGCCCACCAAACCGGCAAACAGCAGCGTCAGGTCGGAGATTTTATACAACCAGTCCGGCACTTCCGGTTTTATCGGCAAGGTGGTGATGGTGCCGCCGCCGATGCGCACGTTGGGCGAGCCTTCCATCACCTGGGCGTCGCAGTTGGTTTTATCCCCCACACGCGCCGCCGGCTGGCCGTTGATAGATACCTTGTCCGAGCCCTGCGCCATCTGCATGCTGGGGCCGTCCTGGTCACAGGCGACCTGACTGACGGTAGCGATGGCCGCCGGCTTGCCATTGATGCGCACGTCCGGTGAGCCGGTCACTATCTTGCCGGCCGGCGTCAGGCTCCCTGCGCCGGCCTCCGCAATGCCGTCTCGCGCCTTGGTCGCCAGCTCCCCGGTGAGATAGCCCACCGCCAGGCTGGCGCCCACCAGTAATACGCCGACGCCCACGCAGGACGCCGCCAGACCGGCGACAAACAGTGCGCCCGCCGCCACCGCGCCGGCGGCGGCAATCAGACCGCCGACCAACGTGCCGCCAATCATCCCCGCCAGTGCATGGGAGTGGCCAATCGCATCGCCGACGCGTGCCGCTTCGCTCATAGCACGCACCTTATTGGGTCGGACACACGGGTAGGATTCAAGGAAAGAAGAGCGGTATTGCCCGTCAACCGTACGCTGGCAACGCGGGCGCTATATTCAACCAGCGGGGTAAAACAGACTTCAGAAGAGCCGCCTCGGGAAAAAACAGGCATCGTACAAGTTCCTTTTGCTAAATAATGACTCAGGCATCGAGTTGTTCCATCACATCGAGCCTTGATAATACCATCGGCGATACCATAAAAAATTACCGGTTTCTGAGATAAAAACTACCGGGAAGCAAACAAAAAAAGCCCGCGGTTACGCGGGCTTAGTCGATGTTTTACTGCTTTATGTGCTGGCTATGACGTTAAATCATTCCCACTCAATCGTCGCCGGCGGCTTGCCGCTGATGTCGTACACCACGCGGGAGATGCCGTCTACTTCGTTGATGATGCGGTTGGAAACGCGGCCGAGAAACTCATACGGCAGGTGCGCCCAGTGCGCGGTCATAAAGTCGATGGTTTCCACCGCACGCAGCGAAACAACCCAGTCGTATTTACGGCCGTCGCCCATCACGCCGACGGAGCGCACAGGCAGGAACACGGTGAACGCCTGGCTGACCTTGTTGTACAGGTCGGCTTTATGCAGCTCTTCGATGAAGATGGCGTCGGCACGGCGCAGCAGGTCGCAGTACTCTTTCTTCACTTCGCCCAGCACGCGCACGCCCAGACCCGGCCCCGGGAACGGGTGACGGTACAGCATGTCGTAAGGCAGGCCCAGCTCCAGACCGATCTTGCGTACTTCGTCTTTGAACAGCTCTTTCAGCGGCTCGACCAGGCCCAGCTTCATCTCTTTCGGCAGGCCGCCCACGTTGTGGTGCGACTTGATCACGTGCGCTTTACCGGTGGCGGAAGCGGCAGATTCGATCACGTCAGGATAGATGGTGCCCTGCGCCAGCCATTTCACCTGCTCTTGCTTGCAGGCTTCTTCGTCAAACACTTCAACGAACACGCGGCCGATGATTTTACGCTTGGCTTCCGGCTCGTCCACGCCCGCCAGCGCGCTCAGGAAGCGCTCTTCCGCCGGCACGTGCACGATGTTCAGGCCGAAGTGGTCGCCGAACATTTCCATCACCTGGTTGGCTTCATTCAGGCGCAGCAGGCCGTTGTCGACGAAGACGCAGGTCAGGCGCTTGCCAATGGCGCGGTGCAGCAGCATCGCGGTAACGGAAGAGTCCACGCCGCCGGACAGGCCGAGGATCACGTGGTCTTCACCCACCTGCTCGCGAATGCGTTCAACCGCATCTTCGATGATGGTGGCCGGCGTCCACAGCGCTTCACACTGGCAGATATCCAGCACAAAACGCTCCAGCATGCGCTGGCCCTGACGGGTATGGGTCACTTCCGGGTGGAACTGCACGCCGTAGAAGCGTTTTTCTTCGTTGGCCATAATGGCGAACGGGCAGGTGTCGGTGCTGGCAACGGTCACAAAGTCGGACGGGATGGCGGTGACTTTGTCGCCGTGGCTCATCCATACGTCCAGCAGCGGTTTGCCTGCCGGGCTGATGGCGTCTTCGATGTCGCGGATCAGCGCGCTTTCGGTGGTCACTTCCACCTGCGCATAGCCGAACTCACGCTCGTTGGAGCCTTGTACGTGGCCGCCCAGCTGCATCGCCATGGTCTGCATGCCGTAGCACACGCCCAGCACCGGTACGCCGGCGTTGAAGACGTATTCCGGCGCGCGCGGGCTGTTATGTTCGGTGGTGCTTTCCGGGCCGCCGGAAAGGATGATGCCGCTCGGGTTGAATTCGCGGATCTGCTCTTCGCTGACGTCCCAGGCCCACAGCTCGCAGTAAACGCCGATTTCGCGCACGCGACGGGCAACCAGTTGGGTGTACTGCGAACCGAAGTCCAGAATAAGAATGCGATGCTTATGAATATTTTGTGTCATGTGAGGCGAATTCCAGCAACAAAAGGAGAAAAAACAACAATAAGCGCGTGGTGACGGCCCCGCTCTCTGCGGGGCCAGCGGCGTGATATGCCACGCCGCTACGCATAAACATCTCTGCCGTGGGTTAGCCCATACGGTAGTTTGGTGACTCTTTAGTGATGGTCACATCGTGCACGTGGCTTTCCTGGATGCCGGCGCCGCTGATGCGTACGAATTCCGCCTTGGTGCGCAGTTCGTCGATGGTGCCGCAGCCGGTCAGGCCCATGCAGGAGCGCAGGCCGCCCATCTGCTGGTGTACGATGGCCTTCAGCATGCCTTTGTACGCCACGCGGCCTTCGATGCCTTCCGGCACCAGTTTGTCCGCCGCGTTGTCGGTCTGGAAGTAACGATCAGAAGAGCCTTTGGACATCGCGCCCAGCGAGCCCATACCGCGGTAGGACTTGAACGAACGGCCCTGATACAGCTCGATTTCGCCCGGAGATTCTTCGGTGCCCGCCAGCATGGAGCCGACCATCACGCAGGATGCGCCCGCGGCGATCGCCTTGGCGATATCGCCGGAGAAGCGGATGCCGCCGTCGGCGATGACCGGAATACCGGTGCCTTCCAGCGCTGCAACCGCATCGGAGATAGCGGTAATCTGCGGTACGCCGACGCCGGTCACGATACGGGTAGTACAGATGGAGCCAGGGCCGATGCCCACTTTCACCGCGCTGACGCCGGCTTCAACCAGCGCTTTGGCGCCGGCTGCGGTCGCGACGTTGCCGCCGACGATTTGCAGATCCGGGTATTTGGCGCGGGTTTCACGGATGCGCTGCAGCACGCCTTCGGAGTGGCCGTGTGAGGAGTCAATCAGCAGCACGTCAACGCCTGCCGCGACCAGCGCGTCGATGCGCTCTTCGTTGCCGGCGCCGGCGCCGACCGCCGCGCCAACGCGCAGGCGACCCTGCTCATCTTTACAGGCGTTAGGCTTACGTTCTGCTTTCTGGAAATCTTTTACGGTGATCATGCCGAGCAGGTGGAAACTTTCGTCAACCACCAGCGCTTTCTCAACGCGCTTCTCGTGCATTTTTTGCAGCACCACTTCACGCGCCTCGCCCTCTTTCACCGTCACCAGACGATCTTTCGGCGTCATGACCGCGGTCACCGCCTGGTTCAGGTCGGTCACAAAGCGCACGTCGCGGCCGGTGATGATGCCTACCAGCTCGTTGTCTTCGGTCACCACCGGGTAGCCGGCAAAGCCGTTACGTTCGGTCAGTTCTTTGACTTCTTTCAGCGTGGTGGACGGGGTAACGGTCTGCGGGTCGGTAACTACGCCGCTTTCATGTTTCTTCACGCGGCTGACTTCTTCAGCCTGACGCTCAATAGACATGTTTTTGTGGATGAAGCCGAGGCCGCCTTCCTGCGCCAGCGCGATAGCCAGGCCGGATTCGGTAACGGTATCCATTGCTGCGGACAGCATAGGGATATTCAGGCGGATGGTTTTGGTCAGCTGAGTGCCTAATTCTGCGGTGTTCGGCAGAACGGTGGAGTGGGCTGGAACCAGGAGAACGTCGTCAAACGTTAGAGCTTCTTTAGCGATACGTAGCATGGGCAATATCTCACCAGGGTGGATGCGGAAAAGATAAAATATTGCCGCGGCATTATACAGAGCGGAATCGGTTGCCTCCAGCACTTTCTTACAAAAACTCTTGATTAGCTGTTTGAGGCATGTAGTATCAGTCAATTAAGTGGTTGTTTTGAAATTTGATCTGGGTCACATGTCGCTACCTACCGCACCATCCATTTTTACCGTAAGCCGCCTGAATCAGACGGTTAAACAGCTCCTGGAAATGGAGATGGGGCAGATTTGGCTCTCCGCCGAGATCTCAAACTTCTCCCAGCCCGCTTCCGGCCACTGGTATTTCACGCTGAAAGACGACCGCGCTCAGGTACGCTGCGCGATGTTCCGCAACAGCAACCGCCGCGTCAACTTCCGTCCGCAAAACGGCCAGCAGGTGCTGGTGCGCGCCAGCATCACGCTGTATGAGCCGCGCGGCGATTATCAGTTGATCGCCGAAAGCATGCAGCCGGCGGGCGACGGCCTGCTGCAGCAGCAGTTCGAACAGTTGAAGCAGCAGCTGGCGGCCGAAGGGCTGTTCGACCCGCAGTTTAAACAGCCGCTGCCCAGCCCGGCCAAACGCCTCGGCGTGATCACCTCCGCCAGCGGCGCCGCGCTGCACGATATTCTGCAGGTGCTGCAGCGGCGCGATCCGTCGCTGCCGATCGTCATCTACCCCACCGCGGTACAGGGCGCGGACGCGCCGCTGCAAATCGTCCGGGCGATTGAAACCGCCAACCGGCGCGATGAGTGCGACGTGCTGATCGTCGGCCGCGGCGGTGGTTCGCTGGAAGATCTGTGGAGCTTTAACGACGAACGCGTGGCGCGGGCGATTTTCGCCAGCCATATCCCGGTGGTCAGCGCCGTCGGCCATGAAACCGACGTCACCATCGCCGATTTCGTCGCCGATCTGCGCGCCCCCACGCCTTCCGCCGCCGCCGAACTGGTCAGCCGCAATCAGCTGGAGCTGCTGCGTCAGCTGCAGTCGCAGCAGCAGCGGCTGGAAATGGCGATGGACTACTACCTGGCGCAGCGTCAGCAGCAGTTCAGCCGCCTGCATCACCGCCTGCAGCAACAGCACCCGCACCTGCGGCTGGCGCGTCAGCAGACGCTGCTGTTCAAACTGCAGCGCCGGCTGGAAGAAGGCATGCAGCATCAGCTGCGTCTGACGTCACGCCGCAGCGAGCGCCTGCAGCAGCGCCTGAATCAGGTGCAGCCGCTGGGGCGCATTCACCGCTGTCAGCAGCGTATTCAACAGCAGGAGTACCGGCTGCAGCAGGCGCTGGAACGTCAGCTGAGCGGCTACCGCCAGCGCTTCGGCGTGGCCTGCAGCCAGCTTGAGGCGGTCAGCCCGCTGGCAACGCTGGCGCGCGGCTACAGCGTGACGCAAACCCCGCGCGGCGAGGTGCTGAAAACCACCAAACAGGCGCAGGTGGGCGAAATCCTGAAAACCCGTCTGCAGGACGGCTGGCTGGAAAGCGAAGTGAAAACCATCAAAAAAGTGAGCAAGCCGCGCAAGAAGCGCGCGGCGGAATAGTCTTCAGCGGGCGCCATGACGGCGCCCGTTTGTTTAGCTCAGCGAATAGCCGTCCGCCCGTTCCCCGTTGATCCACAGCTCGCGCGTTTCCGCCGCCGGCAGCGTCACCGCCAGCCGCCGCCACGCCGGACGGAAATCCCCTTCATGGCTAAACGTCAGCGCAATACGCTCTGCGTCGCACTGCATCCGCCAGCGCAGCCACAGCGCGCCGCCCTGCCGCCAGGCGTCGCTCTCGCCGTCGTCTTCAAACAGCAGCCCTGAGCGCTCGCCCTGCTGCAGCGGGAACAGTTTAAGTTCACGCTGGTCATCCGCCGCCACGTCAACGTGCGCCAGACGGCGCGAAAGCGGCAAGGCGGCGCCGGCCCGCACCAGCAGCGGCAAACGCTCCAGCGGCGCCGGCAGCGTCACGCTCTGCCCGCCGCTGAACCACTGGCCGCTGTAGAAGCAGTACCAGCCCGCCTGGTTATCCGGCAGATATACCGTACGCTCACGCTGCTCCGGCTCCACCACGCTGGCCACCAACAGATCGCGCCCCAGCATAAAGTCGTCGTTTTCGCACCAGACGCGGCTGTCCTGCTCGTGATCGAGGAATGTCGGCCGCAGCATCGGCTCATCCTCGGCGCAGGCCTGCCACAACAGCGTATACAGATACGGCATCAGCTGATAACGCAGGTTGATCGCCTGACGGATCATCGGCGTCGCTGCCGGGTACATCCATGGCTCGTTCACCGTGGCGTCGTCGTTCCAGGAGTGAATGGTAAAACGCGGATGCATCACGCCGTTTTGCACCCAGCGCACCAGCAGCTCGGCGTCCGGCTTATCACCGGAGAAGCCGCCGACGTCATGACCGACGTTATACAGCCCGGACAGGCTCATCCCCAGCCCCATGCGGATGTTGTAACGCAGCGTCTGCCAGCTGGTGCGGTTATCGCCGCTCCAGGTCTGTACATAGCGCTGCATGCCGGCGCAGCCGGAACGGGAAATCAGGTACGGCCGCAGGCCGGGGGCAAAGCGCTGCTGGGCCTCCATCGAGGCGCGCATCATCAGCAACGGCATCACCGGGCGGATATGCTTGATGGCGATCGGCCGGCCAAAACCGTGGCAGCGCGCTTCGCCATCCCACACTTCGTATTCATTGTTGTCGTTCCAGGTGGAATCGATGCCCATCTCCAGCAGCTGCTGCGTGACGCCCTGCTGCCACCAGCGCACCGTCGCCGGGTTGGTGAAGTCGAGGTGTGACCCTTCGTCATCCCAGAAGCTCGAGCGCTCAGGCGCGTCGCTTTGCGAGTCGCGGATAAACAGCCCCTGCTCCGCCACCGCTGCGTACTGCGGGTGGTCCTGCAACAGACAGGGTTTGATATTCGCCGCCAGCTTCAGCCCGGCCTGGTGGAACGCCGCGCTCAGCGCCTTCGGCTGCGGCACCTTGTCGTAGTTCCAGTTGAACACGTAGCGTTTATCGTTAATCGAGGTATAGCCGGAGGAGAGCTGGAACGAATCGCAGGGAATCTCATGCTGCCGGCACAGGGCGATAAACTGCTGCAGCTGCTGCTGCGCATCCGGCGCGTCGGTATAGTGCATGGTGGAGCCGCTGTAACCCAGGCTCCACTTCGGACCGAAGTGCGTTTTCCCGGTCAGACGCAGCAGCGCTTTGGTCACGTCCAGCACCTGCGGCCCGAGGAACAGGTAATAATCCAGATCCCCCGCCTCCGCCTGATAGCGGCGGTAGGCCGGATGGTAGTTGTCCAGCTCATTGCCCAGATCCAGCCAGCAGCTGCTCAGGTTATCGTAAAACAGGCCGAAGCTGACGTCCTCGCGCCGGGTGATGGTAAACGGAATATGCTTATACAGCGGATCGGTGCTGGCCGCGTTGTAGCCCATGGCGTCCAGGTTGCGCATCTCAAAGCGGCGACCGCTGCGCTCCAGATCGCCGGATTTTTCCCCCAGCCCGTAATAGTGCTCGCCGCCGAAGCGGCGCTGATAGTGCGCCACGCCGTCGCCGTGCGCGTTCAGCAGATAGGCGCTGGTCGGCCGGTCGGCCGCCAGCGGACGCCACTGCCCGTCGGCGGTGCAATACTCCCACTCCAGCCACAGGGGCTGATGCACCGTCACCCGCAGCGCGGCGCTGGTCACCACCAGCCGATCGTCATGCTGCTCCAGGCGGTAGCCCGGCAGGCTGAAGCCCGCCACGCTGAGCCGGTCGCGCCCTTCCCACGGCACGTCCTGCTGCGGCGCAATGCTCCAGGTGCGGTCCAGCGCCAGCTCGCCGTTGCGTTTCAGCAACACGCGGAACAGATCCTCCTCCAGCACGTAGAGGCAAAACAGATGCTGATCATCCACCAGCAGTTCGATGCGGTCGTCATATTGGCCGGCGAGGCTCCAGTTCTTTAGCGTTTTCATAGGGCATCCATCTTACGGGTTAAGGTTTTTTTTCTTGCCGCGCTCGGCAATCAGGGCAATCAGGAACAGCGCGCCGATCAGGTCAAAGAAGCCCATCGCCACAAATAGCGGGCCGAAGCCGACGGTATCGGACACCGCGCCGATCAGCAGCGTGAACAGGAAGCTGGCGATCCAGGCGCTGGAACCGCGCATGCCGTTGACCGTCGCCACCTGATTTTTATCGAACGACTCCACCACCAGCGCGCTCAACATGCAGGAGATCACCTGGTGGCCGAAACCGCCGATCGAAATCAGCAGGATCGCCAGATAGGGATCTTTGGTGATCGCCACAAACGCCAGCGACACCATCAGGAAAGCGCCGGTCACCGAGCTGGCGACCACCGAGTTCACGCGCGTGCAGCCAAACCATTTACGGTACAGCGTGGTGAGGTAGCCGCTGGCGACGCTGCCGATATCCGCCGCCAAGAACGGCAGCCAGGCGAACATGGCGATCTGCTTCAGGTCCATACCGCGTTCGCTGGCCAGGTACAGCGGCACCCAGAAGCTGAAGACCGCCCAGGCCGGTTCGGCGAGGAAGGCCGGAATGGCGATACCGTAGAATTTTTTGTTTTTGGCCAGCAGTTTGAGGGATTTAAAAAACGGCAGACGCGCCAGTTCTGGCTCATTGTCCGCACCGATCAGCGCCAGCTCCTGTTGGCTCAGATTCGGGTGCTGCTGCGGCGCATGATAGAAGCGCCACCACAGCAGCACCCAAACCATCGCCAGCGCGCCGGAGAACAAAAATGCGCCCTGCCAGCCAAAGGAGACGTGAGCAACCACGATAATCGGCGGCGCCAGCATCGCGCCGACGGAAAAGCCCACCCCGGCCCAGCCGGCGGCAATCGGCCGCTCTTTTTTCGGGAACCAGTCGGAAATCGCCTTGGCGTTGGCCGGCGTGGCGGCGGCTTCCGATGCGCCCATAAAGAAACGCAGGATCGCCAGTTGCAGCCAGCTGCCCGCGCCGGCGTGCAGCATACAGACCAACGCCCAGACGCTGGCGCAAATCAGGAAGCCCATTTTCAGGCCGATCACGTCAATCAGCCAGCCGCACAGCGGCTGGAACAGGGTGTACGCCAGCTGGAAAGCGGCGACGACCCAGGAATACTGTTCGGTGGTCATATTCAGGCTGGTTTTCAGCTCCGGCGCCAAAATGCCCAGCGAGTTGCGGGTAATGTAGTTGACCGTCACCCCCAGCAGAAACAGCGCCAGCATCCACCAGCGTAACGATTTGAACTTACGCCGTCCGCCGTGCACGGCTTCCTGGTTTATCTCAACACTCATCTTCTCTGCTCCGCGGCGTCGGCGTCTGTCGCTTCGGCCTTTTTATGGGTACATGTGTTATTCGGAGGGATTAACAGCGGCGCAAACCTCGCCCTGTTACGACAATCCGGTGCAGTAAAACCGCCAAATTGGCCTGATAACTCGGGCAAATTGGTGAACCAGATCAGACTATCGGCCAGCGATGAACAGAGAAACGTGGTTTTTTGCAAAAATTTTCATACATTAAATAACCACGGCGCGACAAGGCGGCAACGCCAGTAAATACGCAGAACCGGCGCTATGAAAAAATTTTCATCACGCGATTTGAACGAGATCACAAAATGAACGGAAAGCTGAAAGTGCAGGAAATTGCCCGCCAAACCGGCCTGTCAATCAGTACGGTTTCCCGGGTTCTGGCGGGCAAGGCCAACACCAGCAGCGCCGCACGGCAAAAGGTGCTGGAGTGCGCGCAGCGCAACGGCATTTTGCACGCCATTTCCAGCGGGCGCCTGATGCTCAACAGCGTGATGGTGTTTGCGCCACAGCGCGCGTTTGACGTGCGCACCGATATTTTTTACTACCGGGTGATTCAGGGGATTATCGCTGCGCTGGCGCAGCATGAGGTCAGGATCCGCTATTGCGCGCTGGAAGAAACGCACAGCGACGGGGCGCTGTTCCTGGCCAAAATGAATGAGCCGCAAACCCAGGCGGCGCTGATTATCGGCATCGATGACGAGCATATCCACGCGCTGGCCGCCGATCTCAATAAACCCTGCGTGCTGATCAACTGCAGCGACCGCAGCATGCGGCTCGACAGCATCTCCCCCGACCATCAGCGCATCGGCGAATTTTCCGCCGACTATCTGCTGCAGCAGGGCCACCAGCGTATTCTGCACCTACAGTGCCTGCGCCGCCGCACCATGGAGCTGCGGCTGGCCGGCATACGCCAGGCGTATATGCAGCAGCACATGCCGTTTGATGAAAGCCGGCAGCTGATCACCACCTCCGGCTTCGGCAGCGCGGAGGCGGAGCAGGCGCTCGCGACCTTTATCGGCCAGCTCGCTGACCGCAACGCATTGCCGACGGCGGTGCTTGCCGGCGGCGACTATATGGCGGTCGGCGCGGTTAACGCCCTACAACGGCTCGGCTTCAGCGTACCCAACGATATGTCGGTGATGAGTATGGACGGTTTCAACCTGGCGGAAATCCACGACGTGCCGCTGACCTCGCTGCACGTGCCGCGCGACGAACTGGGCGCGGAAGCCATCCAACTGCTGCAACGGCGGATGCTGCGGCCGGACGCCCCGGTCTGCAACCTGCTGCTGCAGGGGCGGCTGGCGATCCGTGAATCGGTCAAGCGTCTGAACGCGCAGCAGGCGACGCCGGCGGTGAGCACTTACCACCACAAGCTGTATGACGTGTGAACTACACTTAAGCGGAGTGCATCTGATGCGTTAACCGGCGTGGCAGCCTAAGGAGAGTCATCATGTCTAACCTGCTTGCTCGTTCCGTTATTCCGCCTTATATCCTGCGACGAATCGTCGAACACGGCAGCGTACCGCAGCGCGATTGCGCCCAGCATACCCTGAACCATGTACAGAGCCTGCTCGGCAATATGCCGCTGCGCGCCGCCGGCACGCAAACCGCCGCCGCCGGCAGCGTGGAGCGCGATATCTATGACGCGCAAAACGGCACCCAACTGCCGGGCAAGGCGGTGCGCAAAGAGGGCCAGCCCAGCAACGGTGACGTGGCGGTGGACGAAGCTTACGACTACCTCGGCGTTACCTACGACTTCTTCTGGCAGGCCTTTAAACGCAACTCGCTGGACAACCAGGGGCTGGTGCTGACAGGCAGCGTACATTACGGCCACGAATACCAGAACGCCTTCTGGAATGGCCAGCAGATGGTGTTTGGCGACGGCGACGGCGAAATCTTCAACCGCTTTACCATCGCCATCGACGTCGTCGGCCACGAGCTGGCGCACGGCGTTACCGAAAGCGAAGCCGGGCTGGTCTATTTTCAGCAGGCCGGCGCGCTGAATGAGTCGCTGTCCGACGTCTTTGGCGCGATGGTCAAACAGTTCCACCTGAAGCAAACCGCCGAGCAGGCCGACTGGCTGATCGGTGAAGGCCTGCTGGCCGAGGGCATCAACGGCAAGGGGCTGCGTTCGATGTCCGCCCCCGGCACCGCCTATGACGACCCGCTGCTGGGCAAAGACCCGCAGCCCGCCAGCATGCAGGATTATATTGATACCAAAGAGGATAACGGCGGCGTCCATCTCAATTCCGGCATTCCTAACCGCGCGTTTTATCTGGCGGCCAGCGCCCTGGGCGGCTATGCCTGGGAACAGGCCGGCGTAGTGTGGTACGACACGCTGTGCGACAAGGCGCTGCCGCAGGATGCCGACTTCGCCACCTTTGCCGCGCTGACCGTTAAGCACGCCGGGCAACGTTTCAGCCAACAGGTGGCGGATAAAGTTCAGGCGGCCTGGCGGCAAGTGGGGGTGGAATAATGCGTCCGCTGCCATCGTTCAGCCAGATAACGGTGATTGAACTGGCCCGGGAAGGCGGCTTCGCCTTTATTCCCAAACTGGCCGGACTGCGGCGCATCGTCGTCGCCGATATTTCGCCGGATGAATGCCAACGTCTGGAACAGTTGCTCAATCAGTCGCTGCCCTACGCCCGCGAGGAGGGGCAGCCCGACTCCCCCGGCCGCGGCGACCAGCGTTATTTTCGCGTACAGATTGATTACTACGGCCAGGACGGCAGCAGCCAAATCGTGCTGCTGATCCCGGAAAGCGAGGCGCCGCAGGCGCTGGTCGATCTGTGGCAGACCGGCCAGGTGGATAAATAGCGCGCTACGCCGCCGGTACGGCGGCGTATCAGGTCAGCGGCAGATAGCGAAAGCGCACGCGCTTTTTGCTGATTAACCCGTGGCCGTGCTGGCACAGGTAATCTACCGCGCCGCAGGCCTTCAGTTCCTGCAGCGGCTGCCCGCACTCCGGGCAGTCGGCCAGCTGTCGGTAGTCGCGCTGGCAGCCCTGACAGTGAAAGTGACCCTTCTCCCACGCCAGCGGCTGACCGCAGTCGGGACACAGTGCGTCCATCCGTTTTCTCCTGTTAGATTGCGCCCCAGGAACGTAAGAAATAAATTCCCAGCGCGGTGGTGAAGAAAGAGCCGACGGTGGTGATGGCGATAATATTGGCCGCCAGCGTCGCGTTGCCGCCCATCGCCCGCGTCATGACATAGCTGCCGGAGGCGGTCGGCGTGGCGGAAAACAGGAAAATAATGCCCAGCGCCGCGCCCTCAAAGCCGCACAGCCAGCCGCCCATCGTCATCAGCACCGGCACCACAAACAGCTTGGCCGCCGAGGAGAGCGCCGCCACGTTGGAGGAACGGAACATCGCCCGCAGGTCGAGGCTGGCGCCGGTGCACAGCAGCGCCAGCGGCAGCGACAGGCCGGAGATATAGCTGCCGGTCTGCACAATCACCTGCGGAATGCCCAGCCCGGTCTGGGCATACGCCAGCCCGCACACCAGGCCGATAATCAGCGGATTGGTGACGATGCCGCGCAGCAGCGACAGGCGGCTGATTTTCTTGTCCGGCCCGCCCTGCAGACTGCGCGTCAGGGTGATCACCGACAGCACGTTGAACAAAATCACGGTGACCGTCAGATACAACGACCCCAGCGCCACGCCCTCATCGCCGTAGGCGGTCATCGCATAGGCCAGGCCGACGATGGCGGTATTGGCGCGAAAGCCCCCCTGCACGAAGACGCCGCGCTCGCGCGGCTCTTTCACCAGCCACAGCGCGGCGATCTCCAGCATCAGAAAGGTGGCGACGGTGCCCAGCGCGCCGTACATCACCAGCGGCAGATTAGCCAGGATATGCGGATGGTTGGTGGCAATGCTGAAAAACAGCAGGCAAGGCAGCGCCAGGTTGAACACCAGCTTGCTGGTGCCGTCGATAAAGCGATCGTCCATCAGACGCCGATAGCGCAGGAACACGCCCAGCAACATCATCAATAAATTCGGTACGGTAACGCTGAATGCAAAATTCCAGGTTTCCCAGGACATGGTGTTCCTTCAGACTCAAGTGCGGCAACAATAATACTCAGATAATAAAACGATTTCGGACAAATAAAAAAGGGCGCGGTCAACGCCGCGCCCTGTTATACCCGTCATACTCCAAGTTTCAGGTGTGTTGGCGGCGCTCAGTCACCCGAATCGCTTACCTGTGTAAGCTCATCGGGATGCCTTCCCTTGCCGCCTTCCTGCCACTCGAATTATTTGCCTTTCTTCAGATGGCTCATCAAGCGTTTGCGCTTACGCATCTGGGTCGGCGTCAGCGTATTGCGCTTGCCGGCAAACGGGTTCTCACCCTCTTTGAATTGGATACGGATCGGCGTCCCCATCACCTTCAGCGAACGGCGGAAGTAGTTCATCAGATAACGCTTGTAGGAATCCGACAGGTCGGTCACCTGGTTGCCGTGGATCACCACGATCGGCGGGTTGTAACCACCGGCGTGGGCGTACTTCAGCTTCACGCGACGCCCGCGCACCAAAGGCGGCTGGTGGTCGTCCGCCGCCATGTTCATGATCTTGGTCAGCAGCGAGGTGTTAACACGGCGCGTGGCGCATTCGTAGGCTTCCTGCACCGACTCGAACAGGTTGCCGACGCCGCTGCCGTGCAGTGCGGAAATAAAGTGCACGCGGGCAAAATCAACGAAGCCCAGACGCAGGTCGAGCATCTCTTTGACGTGATCGCGGTCTTCCTCGCTCATGCCGTCCCACTTGTTGACCGCAATCACCAGCGAGCGCCCGCTGTTGAGGATAAAGCCGAGCAGCGACAGATCCTGATCGGAGATGCCTTCGCGCGCATCGATCACCAGCAGCACCACGTTGGCGTCTTCGATCGCCTGCAGCGTTTTGATCACCGAGAATTTCTCTACGGTTTCCGTTACTTTGCCGCGCTTACGCACGCCGGCGGTATCGATCAGCACATATTCCCGCTCATCGCGCACCATCGGAATGTAGATGCTGTCGCGGGTGGTGCCCGGCATGTCGTACACCACCACGCGCTCTTCGCCGAGGATGCGGTTGGTCAGCGTGGATTTGCCAACGTTCGGCCGGCCGACAATCGCCAGTTTGATCGGCAGATCCTGCGGGTTGAAGTCATCTTCCTCATCCGCCGGGATGCCCTCTTCTTCCAGCTCGCCGTTCTGCTCCGCCCAGTAAGCGGCGTTGGCCTCTGCTTCGGTGAGCTCGACTTCCTGCTCTTTTTCCGGCACAAACGGCACCAGCACGTGTTCAATCAGCTGCGTCACGCCACGGCCGTGAGAGGCGGCGATAGGATGCACATCACCCAGCCCCAGCGCGTAGAAATCGGCGCTGGCCATATCCGGGTCGATACCGTCAGTTTTGTTGGCCACCAGAAAGGTCGCCTTCTGACGGCTGCGCAGATGCTGGGCAATGCCCTGATCGGCAGGCATCAGCCCGGCGCGCGCATCGACCATAAACAGCACGATATCGGCTTCTTCAATCGCCAGCAGCGACTGGCCGGCCATATGGGTTTCGACGCCATCCTCGGTACCGTCGATGCCGCCGGTATCGATGATGATAAATTCGTTGCCCTCTACTTCGGCACGACCATACTTGCGGTCACGCGTGAGCCCGGGGAAATCCGCCACCAGCGCATCGCGCGTACGTGTCAAACGGTTAAACAAGGTGGATTTACCCACATTCGGGCGCCCGACCAGCGCGACGACAGGTATCATTGTTGAAGCCTCTATTACTTAATTATCAATGCGTTACCACGCTACGGATGGACACCGGCAGCGCAGCTTATAAAAATACGAAACGGCCCCTGAACGTTTCAGGAGCCGTTGTGCCCGCATCACCTCTAGACGGTTATGTCCTGGCCTGCGGGTCTCGGTGCTTGAGCGGCCGGGCTCAGCGGGTAAATGCGTAAACCTCGCCGCCCTTGGCCTGCACCACCAGCTTCTCGCCCGCTACCATCGGCGCAGACAGGAAGCCGGAGCTGTCCACTTTCTGCTGAGCAACGAAACGGCCGTCGGTGGTGTTGATCCAGTGCAGGTAGCCTTCGGAATCGCCAACCACCAGGTAACCATTATACATCGCCGGCGGCGTCAGGTTACGGTGCAGCAGTTCGCTCTGCGTCCAGACGGTCACGCCGCCTTCGGTGCTCAGGGCAATCACGCGGTCGTTTTGGTCAACCATATAGATACGGCCGGCATCAACGATAAAGTCGCTCACGGAACCCAGCTCGCGCTTCCACATAATCTGGCCGGAGCGCAGATCCAGCGCCGCCAGGTTGCCATTATACCCCAATGCGTAGACTACGCCGTCAACAATCACCGGCGTGGTGTCAACGTCATTCAGACGGTCGATTTCCGTGGCGCCGCTCGGCTGGGAAATGCGCTGCTGCCAGATCAGCTGGCCCTGCTGCATCAGCACGGCGTTAACGCGGCCGTTATCACCGCCGACAATCGCTGCGCCGTAAGCGGTGGACGGCGCGGATTCGCCGCGCAGAGACAGCGCCGGCATATCCAGGTTAACGGTCCACTTCACCGCGCCGTCGGCCTCATTAAACGCCTGCAGCTGGCCGTTGCTGGTATGCACCAGCACCATGCCGTCGCTCACCACCGGACGGGACAACACTTCACCGGCGGCCTTGGCCTGCCAGGCCAGCGTGCCGTCAGAGGTGTTAAGTGCGTAAACCACCGCCTTCTCGCTGCCCACATAGGCATTGGAGCCGGCAACCGTCACGCCGCCGGATAACAAGGCTGAACGGTTACTCGAGAAGAAGCCGGTTTTCTCAGACAGATCGGCCTTCCACTTTTCTTTACCGCTTTCGGCGTCCAGCGCCTTCACAATGCCATGACGGTCGGCAGCATACACGGTGCCGTCCTGGTAGGCCGGACGCAGGTGCGAATAATATTCGCCGATGCCGTCGCCGACCGAGGTGCTCCAGGTTTTGCTCGGAGTAAACTGATTTTCAACTTTTGGCAGCGGAGACATGGTGACCACGTCTTCTTCGCTGTTGAACAGCGAACAACCGCTCAGCAGGGCGGCGGAAACCAGCCCGACCAAGAGTGTTTTACGCAATTGCATTGGGAATTCCCCTTAGCTGGACAAGTTATTCAATTTCATGCGCAGCAGCGCCTGCTGAGCCTGAGAAGGATTGGATTCAAGACCTTTGCTGTAGGCTTCACGCGCGCCCTTGGCGTCGCCTTTCGCCAGCAGTACGTCGCCGCGGATGTCCGCCTGCATCGCCGCCCAGCCTTCGCCTTTGACGCCATCCAGCGTTTTCAGTGCTTCATCCAGCTTTTTTTCCTGCAGTTGGACGCGCGCCAAACGCAGGTTAACGATTGACAGCAGGTTATCTTCTTTCGCTTTCCCCTGCGCCAACACCAGTTGCTGTTCCGCTTTTGCAAAATCTTTTTGTTCAACGAAATGCTTCGCCAGCTCCATCGCCGTCATCACGCCATAGCTGTTGCCATTCGCCTGAATGAACTGCTCCGCAGCGGCGACGTCGCCCGATTTGCCGGCAGCCAGCGCTTCGCTGGTCTGCTGATAAGACTGGGAGGCAGCCAGCATATTGGAGTCCTGATGACTCTGCCAGATACGCCAGCCAACCAGGGCACCAATGCCAAGCACCACGCCGACCGCCAGCGCCTTGCCGTTTTCGGCAAAGAAGCGACGGAGAGCGTCAACCTGTTCGTTTTCGGTGGTATAGACTTCCACGGTGTCCTTCTCCTTAACCTAACATCAAAGCCAGCTTCGCCGCGAGTTCGCTTTGCGCCAGCGTTTCTTGTTCACCACTACGCAGGTCTTTTACCACCACCTGCTGCTGCGCCACTTCATCTTCACCCAGGATCAGCGCCACGCGAGCGCCCCATTTATCCGCGCGGGTGATTTGCTTCTTGAAGTTGCCGCCGCCGTAGTTGGTCATTAATTTCAGCTGCGGCGCAGCGTCGCGCACCTGCTCCGCCAGACGCATCGCCGCGCTCTGCGCCCCTGCACCGGAGGAGATGACATAAATATCCACCGCCGGATCGGGCTGGAACTCCGGGTTCACCGCCTGCACCAGCAGCACCAGACGCTCCAGCCCCATGGCGAAGCCTACCGCCGGCGTGGCGCGGCCGCCCAGTTGCTCGACCAGACCGTCGTAACGACCGCCGGCGCACACGGTACCCTGCGCGCCCAGGCTGGTGGTGACCCACTCAAACACCGTGCGGTTGTAATAATCCAGGCCGCGCACCAGACGCTCATTAACGGTATATGGGATGCCGGAGGCGGTTAAAAGTTCACACAGGCCGTCGAAATGCGCTCTGGACTCGTCGTCCAGATACTCGGACAGGCGCGGCGCATCATTCAGCAGCGCCTGTACGTCCGGGTTCTTCGAATCCAGCACCCGCAGCGGGTTGCTGTACATGCGACGCTTGCAGTCTTCATCCAACACCTCGACGTGCTGCTCCAGGAACGCCACCAGCGCATCGCGGTAGTTGGCGCGCGCCTCCAGCGAACCGATGGAGTTCAGCTCCAGCTTGACGTGATCGGCGATGCCCAGCGCTTTCCACCAGCGCGCGGTCAGCAGGATCAGTTCAGCATCGATATCCGGCCCCTGCAGGCCGAATACTTCGGCGCCCAGCTGATGGAACTGGCGATAGCGGCCTTTCTGCGGACGTTCATAACGGAACATCGGGCCGATATACCACAGACGCTGTTCCTGATTGTACAGCAGACCATGTTGGATACCGGCGCGTACGCAACCCGCCGTACCTTCAGGACGCAGCGTCAGGCTCTCGCCGTTGCGGTCGTCGAAGGTATACATCTCTTTTTCCACGACGTCGGTCACTTCACCGATGGCGCGTTTAAACAACGGGGTCTGCTCTACAATCGGCAACCGGATTTCGCTGTAACCATAGCTGCCCAGCACCTGCTTCAGGGTGCCCTCAATACGCTGCCATAATGCCGTTTCTGCCGGCAGGTAATCGTTCATGCCGCGAATGGCTTGAATGTTTTTTGCCACGTGAGTTCTCTGTTCGTTTTATATAAAAATGAACCCGATTATAGGGACTTTCGCCTGCGTGATTCAATGCGCAAGCGCCCCCGGGTTCATCTGGGGGGCAGACATCAGGCCTGCCCGGCAATAGTGCTTACTTTTCCAGCATGTTGACCGTAATGCGGTTGCTTTCATCCATCATCGCCGCTTTGGCGCGGATCTTGGCTTCCAGCTGGTCAATCATCTGTTCGTTATCAAAGCGCTCTTTCTGACGCACGCCGTCTTCATAGAAGCCGCTTTTCTTATGGCCGCCGGTCACGCCCATCGTCGAGACCAGCGCCTCGCCCGGGCCATTGACCACGCAGCCGATAATCGATACATCCATCGGCGTGATGATGTCTTCCAGGCGCTGCTCCAGCGCATTGACCGTGCCGATCACGTCGAACTCCTGACGCGAGCAGGTCGGGCAGGCGATAAAGTTGATACCGCGCGAACGGATACGCAATGACTTCAGAATATCGAAGCCGACCTTCACCTCTTCCACCGGATCCGCCGCCAGCGAGATGCGCAGCGTATCACCGATGCCTTCCGACAGCAGCAGGCCCAGACCAATGGCCGACTTCACCGACCCGCTGCGTGCGCCGCCGGCTTCGGTAATCCCCAGGTGCAAAGGCTGATCGATGCGCGCGGCCAGCAGGCGATAGGACTGCACCGCCAGGAATACGTCGGAGGCTTTCACGCTGACCTTGAACTGGTCGAAGTTGAGACGGTCGAGAATATCGACGTGGCGCATCGCGGATTCCAGCAGCGCTTCCGGCGTTGGTTCGCCGTACTTTTCCTGCAGGTCTTTTTCCAGCGAACCGCCGTTGACGCCGATACGAATCGGGATGTTCTTATCGCGCGCGCAGTCAACCACTGAGCGAATGCGCGATTCGTTGCCGATATTGCCGGGGTTGATACGCAGGCAATCGACGCCGTATTCGGCCACCTGCAGGGCGATGCGGTAATCGAAGTGGATATCCGCCACCAGAGGTACGTTGACCCGCTGCTTGATCTGCTTGAACGCCTCGGCGGCGTCCATGGTCGGTACGGAAACGCGGACGATATCAACGCCGACGCGCTCCAGCGATTTGATCTGGTTAACCGTGGCTTCAACATCGGTAGTACGGGTATTGGTCATGGACTGCACCGCAATCGGCGCGCCATCGCCAATGGGCACCTTGCCGACGTAAATGCGTGTTGATTTGCGACGGTTAATGGGTGCTTGGTTATGCATCACTTACTCTTCTCCATTGCTGCTCATCACTCAAGACGCCAGCCGCGCAATCACTGCGCGGCAACGGTCAGACGGGCAACACGGTTTGACTTAACAAACCGGCTTAAATCTACCGGTTTACCTTGATATTGAATCTGCACTGCCGCCGGCGCACCGATGGTCAGCTTGTAAGGCGCGGAGCCGGTCAGGTTCAGCTTACCGCCGCTTTTCTGCATGCCGCTGAACAGCGTTTTACCGCTGGCGTCGGTGACCTGCAACCAGCAATCGGCGGAAAAATCCATCACCAGCGCATTCGGGTCGACCGCCGGCGCGGCCATGGCGGCATCACCGGTCGGCAATGACGCGGCGTTATCGGCAGGCGCGGCATCAGGAATGCTGGCCTGGCTTGGCGCCACCACCGCTGGCTGCTGCGCGGCGTCGCTGCCGCTGGCGACCGATGGTGTGGACGGCGCAGGCGCTGCCGGCGCACTGTCGGCCGGCGCAGGCGTTGGAGCGGCATCCGCTGCCGGCGTCTGCGTATCGGCATTATTGTCCGTCAGCGGTACCGACTGGCCTTCGCTCTGCTGCGACAGCTGCGCCGATGACTGGTTGGCCATGTTGGCAATCTCATCCTGCTGCGCCTTGTGATTTTGCCACCACCAGGCGCCGGTCAGGCCGATCACCACAAACAGGATCAGCCAGGTAAAGCTCATCAGCCAGCCGTCGCGCTTCTTGCGCCGTTTGCCCAATGAAAAGCTTTGCATCGGCGCCACTTTGGCCATCTTCACCGGCGTCTGCTTGGCCATCGCCGGCAGCAGTTCATCCTCCGGCACATGCACCAGCTTGGCGTAAGAGCGGATATAACCGCGCACAAAGGTCGAAGCCAGATCGTCCGACAGGTTGTCCGCTTCGATGTCGCGTACGGTAGACATTTTGAGGCACAGGCGTTCCGCAACGGCCTGCTGACTCAGCCCGAGCTGCTCTCGGGCCTGACGCAGGCGCTCGCCTGTCGTCATGGATACGGTTTTGTCTTGGGAGGCTTCAGTATTCATCGGCTAAGAACTGCTGGTACTGTTTGGATTGTGGAAAACTTCGCGCTAACTGCCTTCCATAGCGCTGAACGCTATCCTGACGGCCGGCTAACGCGGCGAAACGAATCTGTAACCATAAACTGTCGGCGCTGGCCGGCAGAACGTGCTGATAAACATCCAATAGAAACTGCGACTGCGCACGTTTCCCTGCACCAAATTGCTTTTCAGCCTCAACCAACAGCGGTGAGCCTTTATCCGGGTCGATCTTTAACGCCTTCATCAGCAGCGGCCGCGCCCGATCGTATTGATCAGCCTGTAAAAAACAGTAACCCGCGTTTTCCAGACTGTCGGCGATCTGGCCGTAATCGGCGGCTGACGCCGCGGCGCTAAACTGCTGTTGCGCCTCTACATACTGCCCTAAACTGCAAAGAAACGCACCGTAATTATTCAATACGCTACCATTGCCCGGCGCCAGTTTCAGCGCCTGCTGATAACGCTGCCGCGCAGCATCGGACGCGCCGATGCGCTGCTGATACAGCGCCATCCCCAGCTGGGTGCGGTAATCCTGCGGCGCGGCGTCCGCCGCCTTCGCCAGATTTTTACGCGCCGCCTCCAGGTTGCCCTGCTGCAGATACGCCAAACCCAGCTGCAGACGCGTCTGCGCCGCCGCCGGGTTATCCGGCACCGAACCGGAACAGCCGGCCAACAGGCCTGCCGTCAACAGCCATCCCCAGGATTTCAGCTTCATGCCGTTTGAACTCCTTGTACGATGTTACCCGATCGCCTGAGGGATTGCTGCTTACATAACAGGCTGTTAGATAACTAAAATCTTCCTATAGACTTCAGACCGTCTGCACCTTGATAGGTTCCCCGGCTATTTTCTTTTTCAGCGTGCGCTTGGTGCGGTCGATTACCTCGCCCGCCAGCTGCCCGCAGGCCGCGTCGATATCATCGCCGCGGGTTTTACGAACAATAGTCGTAAAGCCGTATTCCATCAACACTTTGGAGAAACGATCGACCCGGCTGTTGGAGCTGCGGCCATACGGCGCGCCCGGGAACGGGTTCCATGGGATCAGGTTAATCTTGCACGGCGTATCCTTCAGCACTTCCGCCAGCTGATGCGCATCGTCGGTGCTGTCGTTAACGTGATCCAGCATCACATACTCCACCGTCACCCGCCCCTGGTTGGCGTTGGATTTCGCCAGATAGCGGCGCACCCCGGCCAGGAAGGCTTCGATATTGTATTTGCGGTTAATCGGCACGATTTCATCGCGCACCGCGTCATTCGGTGCATGCAGCGAGATCGCCAGCGCTACGTCGATCATGTCGCCCAGTTTATCCAGGGCCGGCACCACGCCCGAGGTCGACAGCGTTACGCGGCGCTTCGACAGGCCGAAGCCGAAGTCGTCGAGCATGATTTCCATCGCCGGCACCACGTTGGTCAGGTTGAGCAGCGGCTCGCCCATGCCCATCATCACCACGTTGGTGATCGGACGCTGGCCGGTCACCTTCTGCGCGCCGATGATTTTCGCCGCACGCCACACCTGGCCGATGATTTCCGACACGCGCAGGTTGCGGTTAAAGCCCTGCTGCGCGGTGGAGCAGAATTTACACTCCAGGGCGCAGCCTACCTGTGAAGAGACGCACAGCGTCGCACGGTCGGCCTCCGGGATATAGACGGTTTCAACCTGCTGGTCGCCGACTTTGATCGCCCACTTGATGGTGCCATCGCTCGAACGTTGCTCTTCGGCCACTTCCGGCGCGCGAATTTCGGCAATCTGCTGCAGTTTGCCACGCAGCACCTTGTTGATATCGGTCATCTGCTCGAAGTCATCGCAGCAGTAGTGATAGATCCACTTCATGACCTGGTCGGCGCGGAACGGCTTTTCGCCCAGCGAGGCGAAAAACTCACGCATTTGCTGGCGGTTCAGATCCAGCAGGTTAATTTTGGCGGCAGCCGGTTGCTCCGTTTTAACGGATTGATCTTGCATAGAATTATTTTCAGACACGGTGTGCTCGGACGCGATGGGTTCTAACATAATGATCTTTAGCCTCGTTATTACACGTTATGGCTGGCTCCCTTTCGGGAACAAGAATGGGCGAAGTGTGTTGTTATCCCTGCCGTCGCTTTCAGGCGGCGGACAGTGCCGGGATAAAACACGCCCTGGACAAGCTGACTCATCCAGGGCGCGGCATTGTACAAATTTTAGTAGCGAGTTTCCACGACGGGAAAGCATTCAGGGCATTTTTATTGTTTCAGCCGGTGAATATTACCCCTTGTCGGTAGAAACCAACGCTATCAACGCGGGCAGATTTCGCTGTCGTTGAAGAAGTAAGCGATTTCACGCGCAGCGGATTCCGGGGAGTCGGAACCGTGCACCGCGTTAGCGGTGAAGCTGTCCGCGAAGTCAGCACGCAGAGTGCCGGCCAGCGCGTTGTCCGGGTTGGTTGCACCCATGATGTCGCGGTTACGCTGGATCGCGTTTTCTGCTTCCAGAACCTGCACCATGATCGGGCCAGAGGTCATGAACTCAACCAGACCATCGAAGAATGGACGGCCTTTGTGCTCAGCGTAGAAGCCTTCAGCTTGCTCACGGCTCAGCTTCAGCATTTTAGCAGCGATGATTTTGAAACCCGCACGCTCGAAACGCGCATAGATAGCGCCGATGTCGTTGTTGGCTACGGAGTTTGGTTTAACGATGGAAAAGGTACGTTCTACGGTCATAATGGCCTCAGTCTAACTTCCTAATACGGGCCGGACTCAGAAAAAATCCGCCGGCCTTGTTCAAGTGGCGCAAATTATATGTGCGCTGTTAACGCTTGCCTACGGGAAAACCAACATTTCTTTAAAAAAATATTAGCGCCGGCGACGATTTTGCCGCCAACGCCCCGCCGGCGTACAACAATGCGCCGCTATTGGGTGGTATCCGTGGAAGGAATGATGTTGCGCAGCCAGCTGCCCCAGCGACGCTGATAGAACGGCTGGGTATGGGCGATCAGGTAGTGACTGACGCCGCGCTCTTTTTCCGACACCAGGCAGAAGTCCACCGGCTCATCGTCCGGCAGCGCTTCGCTGGCGACGCTGCCCGCTTCCTGAATCAGCGCATCGATCTCCGCCGCATCGCCGTCCACTTCCACGCCGACCAGCAGATTGGGTTTCTCATCCAGCGCACGGTCATGCATCAGGGCCAGGAATGCCCGGCGTACCGGCTTGCGCTGGCTGAACAGCGTGGTCAGCGCATCCACCATCGCCGCCGGATACACCTCCGGCTGGCCAAGCAGGATTTGCGATTCTTTATCGATATAGTGTTCAACCGGCTTGCTCACCCCGCCGTTCGCCAGCAGCATCGCCACTTCTTCCGGATAAAACTCTTTGCCGTATTCCGCCTTCGGGTTCAGGAACAGTTCAGCGCCCTGGGTAATTTCAAACAGTACCCGCGCCGGCATGGCGATAAACGGCTGTTCGTCCTCTACCGCCTGCTGCAGCAGACGCAGGGAAGAAAAGAACGGCACGACGCTGCTGCCGTCCTGCTTTTCCCAATGCTGAATGTTCACCGGCGTATCCGCATTCAGGACGATTTCGCCCTGCTGCTGCACCTGCTCGCCGTCGCCTAGGATATAGACGGTCGACTCCAGCAGCTCGCGGAAAAACGCCGGCCGGTGCGCCGCTTCGCTGACCGCCAGCTTCAGCAGGCGCTCCAGTTCATTGTCGTCAGCGGCGACATTATCGTGGTGGTGGGAACTCATGACCAACTCCAATCATTAAGGGGCCAGCACGCTGGCCCCTTACGGTCTGTTAACGATCTCTTCAGCTTTATTTTGCTTTGTTCAGCAGCAGGTTGGCAACGGCGCGCACGCCCAGCCCGGTAGCGCCGGCGGACCACTGATCCACCGCGCCTTTACGGTAGGTGGCGGAGCAGTCGATATGCAGCCAGCCCTGCTGATACTGGGTAACAAAGTGCGACAGGAAGGCCGCCGCGGTGCTGGCGCCGGCGCTGTAGGCCGGGCCGGCGATATTATTCAGCTCGGCGAAGTTGGACGGCAGTTGGCTGCGGTGGAACTCGGCCAGCGGCAGACGCCAGAACGGCTCGTGCTCTTCCTGTGCGCTGCTGAGCAGCTCCTGCGCCAGTGCATCGTCAAAGCTGAACAGCGCATGGTAGTCATTGCCCAGCGCAGTTTTCGCCGCGCCGGTCAGGGTGGCGCAGTCGATAATCAGTTCCGGCTGCTGGGCGGAGGCGTCGATCAGGCCGTCGGCCAGCACCAGGCGCCCTTCGGCGTCGGTATTCATCACTTCGACGGTTTTACCGTTGCGATAGCGGATAATATCACCCAGTTTAAAGGCATTGCCGCTGACCATGTTGTCCGCGCAGCACAGGTAGAGCTTCACCCGCTTGTCGAGACCGCGCGCCGCCGCCAGCGCCAGCGCGCCGGTCGCCGTGGCCGCGCCGCCCATATCGGCCTTCATCGAATCCATAAAGGCGCTTTGCTTCAGACTGTAGCCGCCGGTATCAAAAGTGATACCTTTGCCGACCAGGCAGGCGAACACCGGCGCCTCCGGGTTGCCGCTCGGGTTGTAGTCCAGCGTCAGCAGCACCGGCGGACGCGAGGAACCGCGGCCAACGGTATGAATGCCGGCATAATTCTGCTCGCGCAGATCTTCGCCTTTGATGATGCGGTAGCTGACCGCATCGCAGCCGACGTCACACATCAGGTCGACGGCGCGGGTTGCCAGCTGCTCTGGCCCCAGCTCTTCTGCCGGCATGTTGATGGTGTCACGCACCCAGTCAACGATCTTCAGGCGCCGATCCAGTTCCTGGCGCTCCTCGGCGGACAGCTGCGGCCATTCAACGCTGCGCGTGCCCTTCGGCCCGCGGAACCCCTGCCAGAACGCCCAGCTTTGCTCCAGGCCCCAGCCTTCGCCGGCCAGCGTGACCTGACGGATACCCTGACCGTCGATTTTACGCGCCGCGCGTTGAATTGCGCCCAGCTTGCCGCCGCCGGTCAGATGGATGGTGATGCCGTCATTGTTGGTGCTCAGCAGGGCTTTTTCACCCCAGCGCGCATCTGCGGGCTGGTGGGACAGGGTAATCTGCATGGTTTCAGTCGTCATAGCCTACTCCGTATATGCTTTATACCCGTCATACTTCACGTGACAGGTGTGTTGGCTGCGCTCAGTCACCCGCATCACTTACCGGTGTAAGTGATTCGGAATGCCTTCTCTTGCCGCCTTCCCGCCACTCGAATGATTTAGGGTATATACGTTTTTATCGGTCGGATACAAAATAAACGGGCCGCCCATGGCAGCCCGTTACGCTATTAGTCGCTAGTCTGCTTCATCTAACCAGACCAGCAAAATCGCTTCCAGTATTTTCTCGTTGGAAGCCTGCGGATCGTCATCAAACTCTTCCAGCTCGCAGATCCACTGATGCATATCGGTAAAACGCACGGTTTTCGGATCGGTGTCCGGATAGGCATCGTACAGGGCTTCGCCGATCTCGCGGCTGTCGGTCCACTTGAGTCCCATTATGATCTCCCGTTCAGGATGGCGGCTAACAATTAGTGCTCGCGCGCGTGGTTAACGGTATAGCGCGGCATCTCCACCACCAGATCGTCGTCCGCGACGCGCGCCTGGCAGCTCAGACGGCTTTCCGGCTCCAGCCCCCAGGCTTTGTCCAGCATATCGTCTTCCAGCTCGCTGCTTTCATCCAGAGAGTCAAAACCTTCACGCACGATGCAGTGGCAGGTGGTGCAGGCGCAGGATTTTTCACAGGCGTGCTCGATATCGATACCGTTACGCAGCGCAACATCGAGGATGGTTTCCCCTTGTTCCGCGTCCAATACCGCCCCTTCCGGGCATAAGTCCTGATGGGGCAGGAAAACAACTTTAGGCATGGTTAAACCTCATCCACAGAATGGCCAGCCAGCGCCCGTCGGATGGAAGCATCCATACGGCGCGCGGCAAAATCTTGCGTAGTCGCATCTAATGTTTTTATTGCGGCTTCAATGGCCGCCGGCCGATCGCCCTGTACCGCCTGTTGCAAGGCGGCCATGGCAGCGTCAATCGCCTGGCGCTCTTCTTCGCTCAGCAACGCCGCATCGCTCGCCAGCGCGCCCTGCAGGCTTTCCAGCACGCGCGCGGCTTCCACCCGCTGCTCTGCCAGCATGCGCGCACCGACATCGCTCTGCGCATGGGCCATCGAATCTTTGATCATCCCGGCGATCTCGTCATCCGACAGACCGTAGGACGGCTTCACCTGAATCGACGCCTCAACGCCGGTGGATTTCTCCATTGCGGTCACGCTCAGCAGGCCGTCCGCATCCACCTGGAAGGTGACGCGGATATGCGCCCCGCCCGCCGGCAGCGGCGGCAGGCCGCGCAGCGTAAAGCGGGCCAGCGAACGGCAGTCCTGCACCAGTTCGCGCTCACCCTGCAGCACGTGAATCATCATCGCGCTCTGGCCGTCTTTAAAGGTGGTGAACTCCTGCGCGCGCGCCACCGGAATGGTGGTGTTGCGCGGAATCACCTTCTCCACCAGACCGCCCATGGTTTCCAACCCCAGCGACAGCGGGATCACGTCCAGCAGCAGCATTTCGCTGTCGGGCTTGTTGCCCACCAGGATGTCAGCCTGCACGGCGGCGCCGATGGCGACTACTTTATCCGGGTCGATCGACGTCAGCGGCGTGCGGCCAAAGAAGGCGCCGACCTGCTCACGCACCAGCGGCACGCGGGTCGAACCGCCCACCATCACCACTTCCAGCACCTCTTCCGCGCTGACGCCGGCGTCTTTCAGCGCGCGGCGGCAGGCCATCAGCGTGCGTTTGACCAGCGTGGCAATCAGGCTGTTGAACTGTTCACGCGTGACTTCACCCTGCCAGCCGGCAACCTCCACCGTCACGGACTCGGCGTCGCTCAGCGCGATTTTGGCCTGGATGGCGGCGTCCAGCAGCTGACGCTGCAGGCCGTGATCGCTACGGTCGGCCACGCCGGCCTGCTCGCGCAGCCAGTCGGCCAGCAGGTGGTCGAAGTCATCGCCGCCCAGTGCAGAGTCACCGCCGGTGGCCAGCACTTCGAAGACGCCGCGGCTGAGGCGCAAAATAGAGATATCAAAGGTACCGCCGCCCAGGTCGTACACGGCAATGGTGCCTTCCTGCCCGGAATCCAGCCCGTAGGCGATGGCCGCGGCGGTCGGTTCGTTCAGCAGACGCAGCACGTGCAGGCCCGCCAGACGCGCGGCGTCTTTGGTGCCCTGACGCTGCGCGTCATCAAAATAAGCGGGAACGGTGATCACCACACCGTCCAGTTCACCCTCCAGCGCCTGCTGCGCCCGGGCAGACAGAGTCTTGAGGATATCGGCGGACACGCTGACCGGGTTAAGCAGCCCGGCGGAGGTGGCAATCATCGGCAGGCCGTTGTCGCTGGCCTGGAATTGGTAAGGCAGGTTCGGATAGCGTTGCTGTACGTCAGCCAGGGAGCGGCCCATCATGCGTTTGACCGAGCTGATGGTGTTGGCCGGATCCTGCGCAGCCTGCGCGCGCGCGGCGGCGCCGACCTGCACGGCCTGCTCGCCATAGTGCACCACCGACGGCAGCAGGTGACGCCCTTCGGCATCGGGCAGCGTTTCAGCCTGCCCGCTGCGCACCGTGGCGACCAGCGAGTTGGTGGTGCCCAGATCGATGCCGGCCGCCAGACGGCGCTGATGTGGCGCGGCGCTTAACCCGGGCTCACTGATTTGTAATAAGGCCATGTTGAGCTTCCAGAATTAAAAAAATCACTCAAAACCCAGCAGTTTTTCTTCGAGTTGTTCAACCTGTTGCTGGAGTTTGTCCAAAAAGCGCAGTTTGCGCACGGTATCGGCGGCGTCGGTCCACTGTTCGCTGTCCAACTGCTGCACCATCTGGGCGCTGCGCTGTCTGACGGCGGCGGCGAGGCGTTCGCCAAAGGCGGCCAGCGCGGCGTCATCCGCTTTGCGTTCAATGCCGTCAAGCTCTTCACGCAGCTCCAGCTGTTCCATCAGGAACGCCGTATCGCGCAGGGTATGTTGTTCATTACCCAGATCAAAACCGTGCAACGATAGCATATACTCGGCGCGTTTTAACGGGTGCTTCAGGGTCTGGTAGGCTTCGTTAATGGTCGCCGCCTGCTGCAGCGCCATCAGGCGTTCGCGTTCCGGCTGGCTGGCAAAACGGTCGGGATGGAATTGACGTTGCAGATCCTGAAAGCGGGATGCAAGCAGGCTGCCGTCCACGGGATAGCGAACTGGCAGCCCGAATAAAGTAAAGTAATCCATAGCGTGCTCTGGGCGTTATCGTGAGGGTTTCGGGTCCCCCCGCGCCGTGCGGGGGCATCTCATCCCTCCGCAAAGCCTCTGCGGAGGAACACGACGGGCTATCAGACGTTGAAACTTTCGCCGCAGCCGCACTCGCTTGAGACATTCGGGTTGTTGAACTTGAAGCCTTCGTTCAGGCCTTCCTTAACGAAATCAAGTTCGGTGCCGTCAAGGTAGACCAGGCTTTTGCCGTCAATGATCACCTTAACGCCTTTGTCTTCGAAGATCATGTCGTCGTCATTGACTTCGTCAACAAATTCCAACACGTACGCCATCCCGGAACAGCCGGAGGTGCGAACCCCAAGACGCAGGCCGAGACCTTTACCGCGGTTATTCAGGAACGCCTGAACGCGTTGCGCAGCGCTGTCGCTCATAGTAATCGACATAACAACCTCACACTCAATATCCCCTGCATCTTGCAAACCGGCGTCGGGGAGCGAACCGGCCCCGGGACAACAGACATCGTCCCAATAAACGCGGGCGCAGCATGCAACATGCTACGCCCTACACTGAACTTACTTGGCGTCGTGCTTGCTTTTATAATCAGCAATCGCCGCTTTGATCGCGTCTTCCGCCAGGATAGAGCAGTGGATTTTTACCGGCGGCAGTTCCAGCTCTTCAGCAATTTGGGTGTTTTTAATCGCTTCCGCCTGATCCAGCGACTTGCCCTTCATCCATTCGGTCACCAGCGAACTGGAAGCGATGGCGGAGCCGCAGCCGTAGGTTTTGAAACGCGCATCTTCGATGATACCGGCGTCGTTCACCTTGATCTGCAGCTTCATCACGTCGCCGCAGGCCGGTGCGCCGACCATGCCGCTGCCGATGCTTGGGTCTTCATTGTCGAAGGAACCCACGTTACGCGGGTTTTCGTAGTGATCGATTACTTTTTCGCTGTAAGCCATGACCTTGCTCCTGAATCCTGAGAATTAATGATGTGCCCATTCGATGCTGTTGATATCCACGCCCTGCTTGAACATTTCCCACAGCGGAGAAAGGTCGCGCAGACGGCCGATAGACTTGCGAACCAGCTCGATGGTGTAGTCGATCTCTTCTTCGGTGGTGAAACGCCCCAGCGAGAAACGGATCGAACTGTGCGCCAATTCATCGCTCATTCCCAGCGCACGCAGCACGTAGGATGGCTCCAGGCTGGCGGAGGTACAGGCTGAGCCAGAAGATACGGCCAGGTCTTTCAGCGCCATAATCAGCGATTCGCCTTCAACATAGTTGAAGCTGACGTTCAGGATGTTCGGCGCGCCCTGCTCCAGGTCGCCGTTCAGGTATACTTCTTCCATATCCTTCACGCCGTTCCACAGACGGTCGCGCAGCGTGCGCAGGCGCGCCATCTCGCTGTCCATCTCTTCTTTGGCGATGCGGTACGCTTCGCCCATGCCGACGATCTGGTGCACAGGCAGGGTGCCGGAACGCATGCCGCGCTCGTGGCCGCCGCCGTGGATCTGCGCTTCGATACGGATGCGCGGCTTACGGCGTACGTACAGCGCGCCGATGCCTTTCGGCCCGTAGATTTTGTGACCGGAGAAGGACATCAGGTCCACTTTCAGCTGGCTCAGATCGATAGGCAGTTTGCCCACGCTCTGGGTCGCGTCCACGTGGTAGATGATGCCGCGCGCGCGGCACATTTCGCCGATGGTGGCGATATCCTGCACCACGCCGATTTCGTTGTTCACGTGCATGATGGACACCAGAATGGTGTCATCGCGCATCGCCGCCTCAAGCTCTTTGAGGTCGATGATGCCGTTGCTCTGCGGCGCCAGGTAGGTGACTTCAAACCCTTCGCGCTCCAGCTGACGGCAGGTGTCCAGCACGGCTTTGTGTTCGGTTTTGCTGGTGATGATGTGCTTGCCTTTTTTCTGATAGAAATTGGCAGCGCCTTTAATCGCCAGGTTGTCGGATTCGGTCGCCCCGGAAGTAAACACGATTTCACGCGGATCGGCGCCCACCAGTTCAGCAATCTGATTGCGGGCGATATCCACCGCTTCCTCAGCCTGCCAACCGAAACGGTGGGAACGGGAAGCCGGGTTACCGAAGGTGCCGTCCAGGGTCAAAAACTGCATCATTTTTTCAGCAACGCGCGGATCAACCGGCGTCGTTGCTGAATAATCCAGATAAATCGGTAATTTCATTGCTCTTGTGCTCCGTACATCACTTCCAAAAACAAAATGCTCAAGTATTCGTCAGCTGCTTATGCGCGCAGATTAACGTTGATCGTCTCTTCCTGGCGGCCGTTGGCGGAACGGCGCGTGTCATTATTCTGACGGTCGGCAACATCCAGTACTTCCTGATTATTGACCAATTCAGCCAGCGTAATGCTGTTCAGGAAACCGCTGATACGCTCGCTCAGGTCACGCCACAGGGTGTGCGTCAGGCAGCGATCGCCGCCCTGGCAGCCTTCTTTCCCCTGACAGCGGGTCGCGTCGACCGATTCATCAACGGCGGTAATCACCGCGCCGACGGCAATCTCGCCGGCGTCTTTGCCCAGCAGATAACCGCCACCCGGGCCGCGCACGCTGGCTACCAAACCGTTCTTACGCAGACGGGAAAATAATTGCTCCAGATAAGAGAGCGAAATTCCTTGCCGCTCTGAAATATCAGCCAATGGTACGGGCCCTTCCTGGGAGTGCAATGCCACGTCAAGCATAGCGGTTACGGCATAACGGCCTTTGGATGTCAGTCTCATAGTCAATGGTTACCTGTTGGTCAAACATGGCGGAAAGTCTGACATTCCCGAGTAATTCAGTCAACTATTTAACCGAGTAATTCACTCAGGTATTAGCACGTTTTGTAATAAAGCATAACGAATACTTATTTTTCAATTATTTGCCTAGCTTATCTATCGACGTCAGCATGCCGCGCAGAATATTCAGCTCCTGCGCTTCCGGGCGCGCGCGGGTAAACAGACGACGCAGGCGGCTCATCACCTGTCCCGGATGCGTCGGGCGAATAAACCCGCTGCGCTGCAGCGTCTGTTCCAGATGCTGATAGAAACGCTCAAGGTCATCCACCAGCGGGTAAGCTTCTTCTTCCTGCTGCGCCGGCGCTTCCGCCTGCTGGCGGTCGAGGTAGGCAACGCGCACCTCATAGGCCAGGATCTGCACCGCCATCGCCAGGTTCAGCGAGCTGTAATCCGGGTTGGCCGGGATCGCCACGTGGTAATGGCACTTTTGCAGTTCATCGTTGGTCAGGCCGACACGTTCACGGCCAAACACCAGCGCTACCGGCGCCTGCTCGCCCTCTTTCACCGCCTGCACGCCGCATTCGCGCGGTTCAAGCATCGGCCAGGGCAAGGTGCGGGAGCGTGCGCTGGTGCCTACTACCAGACCACAGCCGGCGATCGCTTCGTCAAAGGTGTCAACAATGGTGGCGTTGCCGATAACATCGCTGGCGCCGGCGGCCAGCGCGATGGCCTGAGAATCAGGTTTTACCAGCGGATTGACCAGATAAAGGTTGGTTAAACCCATGGTTTTCATGGCCCGGGCCGTTGAGCCCATATTGCCGGTATGAGAGGTTTCAACCAGAACAATGCGGATATTGTGCAGCATACAAACTCTGAGCGTGTCGGAAATCGCAGTATCCTATCACAGGAGACGACTTAATGGCATGCGCGTTACGCCTGCCTGCAATTTAACCGGTGAAGAGGTTAGGCATTTCACAGAACACCTGCTATACTCCGCGCCGTTTCCTGTTCTTTAACATCCTAGTGGAAGATACCCATGCATCCGATGCTGACTATCGCCGTGCGCGCTGCGCGTAAGGCCGGTAACCTGATTGCCAAAAACTACGAAACTCCGGACGCTGTTGAAGCGAGCCAAAAAGGGAGTAACGATTTCGTCACTAACGTCGATCGCGATGCAGAGCATCTGATCATCGACGTCATCCGCAAGTCTTACCCGCAACACACTATCATCAGTGAAGAACGCGGCGAGCTGATTGGCGAAGATCGCGATGTACAATGGGTGATCGATCCACTGGATGGCACCGCCAACTTTATTAAACGCTTCCCACACTTCTCCGTTTCTATCGCCGTGCGCATCAAAGGCCGCACCGAAGTGGCGGTGGTTTACGATCCAATGCGCAACGAACTGTTCACCGCAACCCGCGGCCAGGGCGCACAGCTCAACGGTTACCGTCTGCGCGGCACCAGCGCCAAAGACCTCGACGGCACCATTCTGGCCACCGGTTTCCCGTTCAAGGCGAAACAGCACGCGCCGGCTTACATCAATCTGATCGGTAAACTGTTCACCCAGTGCGCCGACTTCCGCCGTACCGGTTCCGCCGCGCTGGATCTGGCCTATGTTGCCGCCGGCCGCGTTGACGGTTTCTTCGAGATCGGCCTCAAGCCGTGGGATTTCGCCGCAGGCGAGCTGCTGGTGCGTGAAGCCGGCGGCGTGGTCACCGACTTCGTCGGCGGTCATAACTCCTTCAGCTCCGGCAATGTGGTCGCCGGCAACCCACGCGTCGTCAAAGCGCTGCTGGGCACCATGCGTGAAGAACTGAGCGAAGCGCTGAAGCGTTAATCAGACCCGCCAGCAAACAAAGGCGAGGCTTAGGCCTCGCCTTTGTCGTATCTATTCCGCCTTAACGCGAGAAAGGCCGCACCCCGCCGCTGAACTCCGGCTGCGCGCTGGCGTAAAGCAATACCCCGGCAAACAGCAACAACAACCCGCCCAGCAACGCCAGCGATCCCCACGCCACCGCCTGCCAGTTTGCCGACGCGCGCGACACGCTGATGCGTTCCGCCAGCCGGCGACCGTAATGTACAAACAGCGCCAGCAGCGAAATGGTCAGCGATGTGCCCAGCGCCATCGCCAGCGCCGACGCCACGCCCCAGGCAAACACGCCCAGCACCTTGGAAAACAGCAGCACCAGAATCGCGCCAGAACAGGGTCGGATGCCCATCGCCAGAACAATCGCCGCCCGCGTGCGCCAGTCGCTGCCGGCCTGCAGTTCGCTGTCGCTGGGTAAATGACGGTGCCCGCAGCCGCAATGCGCGCTGTGCACGTGATCGTCGGCCAGCGGCTGCAGACGCTGGATACGCAACGCCGGCGCCGGCTTCAGCGCCTTCAGCGCGGCGGCCAGACGGCGCAGCGCCCGCCAGCTCAGCAGTGCGCCCAGCAGCACAACCAGCAGGTAACTGCCCTGCTCCAGCCAGAAGCTGCTTTGGTGCAGTTGACGCGATGACAGCTGCAGCACCCCCAGCAGCAGCGCCACCAACGCCACCGCCACCAACCCCTGCAGCAAAGAAGCGGCAAAGGTCAGTTTCAGGCTGCTTTTCAGCCGCGTCGGATGCGTCGCCAGATAGGTCGAAATCACCACTTTACCGTGGCCCGGCCCCAGCGCGTGCAATACACCGTAGCTCAGGCTGAACAGCATCAGCGTGATTCCGGCGCGCTGCGGATCGGCTTTCACCTGCTGCAACAACGCCGCCAGCTGCTGGTTCAGCGTTTTCTGCCACGCCACGCTCTGCAGCATAATTTGCGGCCAATAGTGCCACACCAGCTGCGCACCGGCCGCCAGCGCCAGCAGCAGCAACAGTAATGGCCACAGGCTGGCGGCCCAATGACGGCGACGAAGCGGCGAGCTGCCGAGATTTAGTGACATTGTAAAGTAATCCGTTGGGCGAATTGTTGGCCAAGCTGCAGGTCCTCTCCCGGCGAATCGTTTTTATCCAGCGACAGCGCATACGCCTGCAGCGAGGCGTCCGGTGTGGGCGTGAACAGCTCGAAGCGACACTGCTGCGCCATCTCGGCCGGCAGATGGATCGCCGATGAAGCCTGATAGCTCATATCGACAAAGTAGGTGGGATCATAGGTGGAGATACTAAAAGGTTTCCCCGCCAGCGGCTGCGGATGCGCCAGCGGCAGGACAAACTCCAGCACCGCCTTGTGCCCCTGACGGGAAAGCCGGTATTCCGGCGGCAAATTGGTATATTTCACCGGTTTGCCGTCGCGGTAGATATCGGTAAAGTAGTGCTGCCCCAACACGTTGGCCATCACCTGCGCCGCCAGTTTTTTCCAGGTTTCCGAGTCGCTTTTGGCATTCTGCGCATCGTACAACAGGTCCGCCGACGTCATTTCGTCCATCACCCACACCATTCTCAAACCAACCAGTTGCTGTTCCTGCACCACAAAGGTGGTGTTCATATCGATGAAACTGTGCGGATGCGCCACTGCATCCACGCTATACCACGCCGCCAATCCGACCAGCAAACCTCTTAGCTTCATCATATCAACCTGTACTTTTGTTATAACATAACATAATGTATTGATAAACCGGCATCATACCACGCCAGAATTGTGACGAAAGTTATAAGCCGAAGCAAAACCCGGCGCCAGAACCGCGCCGGCTCAATACCGTTTGCTATGCTTAAACATAATTTCAATGTTACCTGCTGGATACACCCATGAGCCTGGACACTTCCCCCGTGCCTGAGCTCTCCAGTCAACAGCGGCGCTGCCGCCTGCTGTTGCTGCTGTTTACTCCGCCGCCTACGGTAAAACTGGAGACTATCAGCCACATCAACGGCGTCGACCTCCCCACCACCCGGCAAGATATCGCCGAGGTGAGCAGTGAAATCCGGCGATTCCATCACCTGGAGATCGCGGGAACCCCCGAAGAGGGCTACCAACTGACCGGGAGCACGCTGAATCAACGCCTCTGTCTGATCCATTGGCTACGACGGGCGCTGCGCTGCTGCCCGCAGTTTGTTGAAGACACCTTCAGCCCGCAGCTGCACCGGGCGTTGACCCTCGACAGCGCCCAGGCGGCCCGCTTGCAGCAGGCGTTGGAAAACTGTGCCGCCACCCTGAAACAGCCGCTTGAGGAGCGCATCCGCCTGTTCCTGCCGCCCTATCTTTGCTACTGCCTGTGGGAAATCCGCCAACAGCGCCACCCGTCGTTCACCGACGCCCAGCGCGCCTGGCTGCATCAGAAGCCGGAGCAACAGGCCGCCGCCAGGCTTTATCCGCTGCTGCTGGCGCTGTCCCGTCGCCCCCCTCAGGCCGATGAACAAGACTTTCTGGTGCTGATGTTCACCCTGTTAAAAAACCACAGCTATGAGAGCGATCACTCTGACGAAGATTTACGCCTGATGGCGGCGATCGAACGGATGGTTGAACATTTCCAGCAGCTTTCCGGCATGAGTTTCAGCAGCAGAGCGGACCTGATTACCCATCTGTTCGCCCATCTGGCGCCGGCGGTAGAGCGCTGCCACTTTGATATCGGTATTGATAATATGCTGCTAGAAGAAGTGGTGCGTAAATACCCGCGGCTGATGCGCACCACGCAGCAGGCGCTGGAGCCGTTTGAGCAGGAATATGGTATTCGTTTTTCGCGCGAGGAGGCCGGCCTGGTGGCGATAAGCTTCGGCGCCTGGCTGATGCAGGGCAACGCCCTGCAGGAAAAACAGGTACTGCTGCTGACGCTGGATAACCCGCAGCTGGAGGAAGAGCTGGAGTATCAGCTGCGTGAACTGACGCTGCTGCCACTCAATATCAAATATCAGCCGCTGCGCGACTTTCTGCGTTCCGGCGCGCCGCATGACGTCACGCTGGTGATCACCCCTTACGCCGCACCGCCGCAGGCAACGCAGCCGCCTTTGATCTACACCGAACTGCCGCTGGCGCGCGGGCAACGCAAGACCCTGCGCGCCCTGCTGGAAACTCCTTAACGCGCGACGCTGACCGCCGGCGGCCGGATAAACAGCGCCGGCAGCACAAGCGCCGCCATCACCCAGAACACGCCGCCCTGCCAGTGTTCAAACAGGAAGCCGGCGATCACCGTCATCACCGCGATGCCGCCGCCCAGCGCCAGGCCGGAATAAACCGCCTGCAGACGAATAACGTCCGGCCCGCTGCGTGCGCTGATAAAGCGCATCGCCGCTAGGTGGCAGACGGTAAAGGTGCCGCAGTGCAGTATCTGCACCAGCAGCAGCCAGCCCAAATCGGTGGTGGCCCCCATCAGTCCCCAGCGCGCCACGCCGCAGCAGGCCGACAGCAGCAGCAGATTGCGTGCGTTCCAGCGCCGGAACAGGAGGCTGCTGCTGGCGAAAATAATCACCTCGGCCACTACGCCCAACGACCAGAAATAGCCGATGGCAGCGGCCGAATAGCCGGCCTCCTGCCAGTAAATCGAGGCAAAGCTGTAATAACCGGCATGCGCGCCCTGCAGCAGCGTCACGCACAGCAGAAAACGCCAGACCGGCCCTTCCGTCAGCAGTTCACGCCACGAGCGTTGCGGCTGGTTCTGTACGCGCGTCTCTCCCTGCGGCATCACCGTCGGCTTCAGCAGCATGCCGAGCAACATCGCCAGCAGGCTGGCAAGCAGACAGTATAAGATGGCGTGATGTCCCCAGACCGCAACCAGTTGGCCGGTCAGCGCGGAGCCAATCACAAACGCCAGCGATCCCCACAGCCGCACCCGGCCGTAGTCCAGCGTAATTTGCTTTTGCCAGGTGCCGGCCAGCGCGTCGGTCAGCGGCACCAGCGGTGAAAAGAACAGGTTAAAACCGGCGATGACCAGCATCAGCCAGCCCCAGGCGTTGCCAAAACAGAAGCCGACGGCGAAAGCCAGCGTCAACAGCGCCAGAATGCGCAACGCCGTCACCAGATTGGCGGGATCTTTCACCCGAGGGGCAATCAGCAGGCTGCCGAGAAAGCGCGCCACCAGTCCGGCGCCCAGTAGAATACCGATGACATCAGGCTCCAGCCCTTCGCCCTTGAGCCAAACGCTCCAGAACGGGAGATAAATACCGTAAGAAAAGAAGTAGGTGAAATAGCTGAGCGCCAGCCAACGTGTTGATTGCAGAACCATGTTCCCTCCGGTGTGTGGGCGATACTTTGACAGAGCTCACACCGGCCCGCAATAACGCTTACGACCTATAGGATGATAGTGCCAAACACCTCACACTTTGCCCGGTAACAGACGCAAAAAAACCCGCCGCAGCGGGTTTTTTCAGGGTGCGGAAACGCGGATTACGCGTAAACCGGCAGACGGGCGCAGATATCCAGCACTTTCTGTTTAGTGCGTTCGATAACGGCTTCGTCATGGATGTTGTCCAGCACGTCGCAGATCCAGCCGGCCAGTTCGCGCACTTCCGCTTCCTTGAAGCCGCGACGGGTAACAGCCGGGGTGCCGATACGGATGCCGGAGGTGACGAACGGGCTCTTCGGATCGTTCGGCACGCTATTTTTGTTGACGGTGATGTTGGCGCGGCCCAGTGCAGCGTCAGCTTCTTTACCGGTCAGGTTTTTATCGACCAGATCCAGCAGGAACAGGTGGTTATGCGTACCGCCGGAAACCACGTTGTAGCCGCGCTCCAGCACCACTTCCACCATCGCTTTGGCGTTTTTCGCGACCTGCTGCTGATAGGTTTTGAACTCTGGCTCCATCGCTTCTTTCAGCGCCACCGCTTTACCGGCGATCACGTGCATCAGCGGGCCGCCCTGCCCGCCCGGGAACACGGCGGAGTTCAGTTTCTTATACAGATCTTCGTCGCCGCCCTTCGCCAGGATCAGGCCGCCGCGCGGACCGGCCAGCGTTTTGTGGGTGGTGGTGGTTACGATGTGCGCGTGAGGCACCGGGTTCGGGTAGACGCCTGCGGCAATCAGACCAGCGACGTGCGCCATGTCGACGAACAGGTAAGCGCCGATGCTGTCGGCGATTTCACGCATTTTGGCCCAGTCGACTACGCCGGAGTATGCGGAGAAGCCGCCGATGATCATTTTCGGCTTGTGAGCCTGCGCCTGCTTGGCCAGGTCGTCATAGTCGATTTGGCCTTGTTCGTCGATGCCGTAAGGCACCACGTTGTACAGTTTGCCGGACAGGTTAACCGGAGAGCCGTGAGTCAGGTGGCCGCCGTGCGCCAGGTTCATCCCCAGGATGGTGTCGCCCGGCTGCAGCAGCGCGGTGTACACCGCGAAGTTGGCCTGGGAGCCGGAGTGCGGCTGCACGTTGGCGTAATCGGCGCCGAACAGCGCCTTCGCGCGGTCAATCGCCAGTTGCTCGACGATATCCACATATTCGCAGCCGCCGTAATAACGCTTGCCCGGATAACCTTCTGCGTATTTGTTGGTCAACTGAGAACCCTGAGCCTGCATCACGCGCGGGCTGGTGTAGTTTTCAGAGGCAATCAGTTCGATGTGCTCTTCCTGACGAACGACTTCCTGTTCCATTGCGCGCCACAGTTCGGCATCGTAATCTGCAATGTTCATTTCACGCTTTAACATCCGGCATCTCCTGACTCAATCAGCTAACTTAAAATCACCCGTTTTGGGTTGTGGGCCACAGTGTAAACTGTTTTCCCCCATTGAGGATAGGCCTTGACAGAGGTTTTTACGCAAACGATTGGCTTGAGGCTGCGCAAGGCTTTAATCCATTTAAGCTTCCCGTATTTCAACGGATATTTTCTCATCGGCCCGATGCGTTTTTTTCATGTTCTGTGAGGCGGATCGTCAGTTAACAAATACGCAACAAAAAAGCGGGTATTTACAACCTGTTAAGAAGCTTATAAGATGCATTTAAAATACAATATTAAAACTTCACCATAAGGCTGCCCCACAATCCATCAAAAAACATGGGAAACCGTGGGGATAAACTGATGACCCGCCTGATACCTGAAGCAGGCCGGACATATACAGGAGTATGACCATGCTGGATCAACAAACCATCGCCACCGTCCAATCAACCATTCCTCTGCTGGCGGCGACCGGCCCCAAACTGACTGCCCATTTCTACGACCGCATGTTTACCCACAATCCAGAGCTGAAAGATATTTTCAACATGAGCAACCAGCGTAACGGCGACCAGCGGCAGGCGCTGTTCGACGCCATCTGCGCCTACGCCGGTAATCTGGAAAACCTGGCGGCGCTGTTGCCGGCAGTGGAACGCATCGCGCAAAAACATACCAGCTTCAATATCCAGCCGGAGCAGTATCAGATCGTCGGCACCCACCTACTGGCGACGCTGGACGAAATGTTCAGCCCGGGCCAGGAAGTGCTGGATGCCTGGGGCAAAGCCTACGGCGTACTGGCCGACGTGTTTATCCAGCGCGAGGGGCAGATTTATCAGGAAAGCGCCACCGGCGACGGCGGCTGGCGCGATCGCCGCGCGTTCCGCATTGTGAAGAAACAGCCGCAGAGCGACATTATCAGCAGCTTTATTCTGGCGCCGGTGGACGGCGGTAAGGTGGTTGACTTTAAACCGGGGCAGTATCTGGCGGTATATATCAAGGACGATGGCCTGGAACATCAGGAAATCCGCCAATATTCCCTGACCGCCGCCCCTAACGGCGAATACTACCGCATTGCGGTCAAACGCGAGGATCGCGGGCTGGTATCCAATTATCTGCATCAGAAAGCACAGGAAGGCGATGTCATCGATATCGCGCCGCCGCACGGCGACTTCTTCCTCGACGTGGCGCCGACCGCGCCGGTGGCGCTGATCTCCGCCGGCGTTGGTCAGACGCCGATGCTGGGCATGCTCAATACGCTGCACGCCAAACGGCATCAGGCCGAGGTGCACTGGCTGCACGCGGCGGAAAACGGCCAGGTGCATGCTTTTGCCGATGAAGTGGCGGCTATCGCCGCAGAAATGCCGAACCTCAGCCGTCACGTCTGGTACCGCGAACCGGGCAAGGATGATGTGGCTGGACGTGACTATCAGTCACAGGGTCTGATGGATCTTGGCGCGCTGCGCGCGACGCTGGTGAATCCGCAGATGCACTACTACTTCTGCGGCCCGGTCGGCTTTATGCAGTTTGTCGCCAAACAGCTGCTGGAGATGGGCGTCGACGCCGAACGCATGCATTACGAATGCTTCGGCCCGCATAAGGTGCTGTAAGGTTCGCCGCCGGGCAGGGCTACCCTGCCCGGCGCATCGCTTAAATCGCCTCTTCGTCCTGCTCGCCGGTGCGGATACGCACCACGCGCGCCACGTCGAAAACGAAGATCTTGCCGTCGCCAATCTTGCCGGTCTGCGCGGTCTGCATAATGGTTTCCACGCAGGTGTCGACGATATCATCGGCCACCACAATCTCAATCTTCACCTTCGGCAGAAAGTCGACCATATACTCCGCGCCACGGTACAGTTCGGTATGCCCTTTCTGGCGGCCAAAGCCTTTGACCTCGGTGACCGTCATCCCGGTGATGCCGACTTCCGCCAGCGCTTCACGCACGTCATCCAGTTTGAACGGCTTGATAATCGCGTCAATCTTCTTCATTTGTATTCCTTAATTACCAATTTTTGCGGCCAAAGCCGGATGTGATCGGATAGCGGCGGTCCTTGCCGAAGTTACGGGCGGTAATACGCGGCCCGACGGCGGCCTGACGCCGTTTATACTCATTAATATCCACCAGACGGATCACCTTGCGCACCACCGCCTCGTCAAAGCCGGCCGCCACCAGATCGGCCACCGACTTGTCGTGTTCGACATAGCCTTCCAGAATAGCATCCAGAATGTCATACGGCGGCAGGCTGTCCTGGTCGACCTGATCCGGCGCCAGCTCCGCCGACGGCGGACGGTCAATCACCCGCTGCGGGATGACGTAGGAGACGGTGTTACGGTACTCCGACAGTTTGAACACCAGCGTTTTCGGCACGTCCTTCAGCACGTCGAAACCGCCGGCCATATCGCCGTACAGCGTCGCGTAACCCACCGCCATCTCGCTCTTGTTGCCGGTGGTGAGCACGATGCTGCGGCGCTTGTTGGACAGCGCCATCAGCACCACGCCGCGACAGCGCGCCTGCAGGTTCTCTTCGGTGGTGTCTCGCTCGGTGCCGGCAAACATCGGCGCCAGCTGCCCCATAAAGGCGTCAAACATCGGCTCGATGGAGACCACGTCAAATTCCACCCCCAGAATCTCCGCCTCTTCTTTTGCATCGGCGATGCTGATATCGGCGGTATAGCGGAACGGCATCATCAGCGCCTGCACTTTTTCTTTGCCGAGCGCATCGACGGCGATCGCCAGCGTCAGCGCCGAGTCGATACCGCCGGACAGGCCAAGCACCGCGCCCTGGAAGCCATTCTTATTCACATAGTCGCGCACCGCCAGCACCAGCGCCTCGTAAATCTGCGCCAGCTGCGGCAGCTCGGCGGCCGGCGCGGTCATCGGCTCAACCTCCAGCTCGTTGAAGCGCAGCAGCGTGACCTGTTCGGCAAAGGCCGCCAGGCGGTGCGTCATATTGCCGGCGGCATCGAACACCTTCGAGCAGCCGTCGAAAATCAGCTCGTCCTGGCCGCCGATTTGGTTCAGGTACACCAGCGGCAGATCGGTGCGGCGACAGTGGCCGGCCATCAGCGTCTTGCGGATATACGGCTTCTCGCGGTTATACGGCGACGCGTTGATCGACAGCACGATCTCGGCGCCGGCCGCTTTCAGCGTATCGATCGGCTGCGGGAACCACAGATCCTCACAAATCAGCAGCCCCAGACGGTAGCCTTTCAGCTCGACGACGCAGCTGTCATCCCCTTCATGGAAGTAGCGTTTTTCATCAAACACGCCGTAGTTGGGCAGTTGCTGCTTGAAGTAGCGCGCCTGCAGTTTACCTTCGGCAAACAGCGACAGGGCATTATACAGTTTGCCCTCTTCACGCCACGGGTGACCAACCAGAATCGCCACCTCGCCGGACGCCTGCTGCAGGCGGCCCAGCTGCACGTCGCAGCGCTGGTAAAAATCATCGCGGTACAGGAGGTCTTCCGGCGGATAGCCGGACAGCGCCAGTTCGGTGAACATGACCAGATCGGCTCCCGCCTTCTGCTGCTCCTGCACGATTTGCAACATGCGTTCGCTGTTGCCTTCAATGTCGCCCACCAGCAAATTCAGCTGGGCCAACGCAATGGAAAGTGATCTGCTCATAACTTTATGCTCTGCCATGCATCACAAACATGGAGTGTATACCCTTCACCGCGCCGTTTACGCGTCGGCTGGGGGATATCCACACCCGCTTAGTGGGTTGAAAATATCATTCTTTAAAGTCGTTGGCGTCCAGTTCGTGGCGCGACAGCAACTTATAAAATTCGGTACGGTTACGGCCCGCCATACGCGCCGCCTGTGTCACATTGCCCTTGGTAATCTGCAGCAGTTTGCGCAGGTAATGCAGCTCAAACTGGTTGCGCGCCTCGGCAAAGGTCGGCAGCGCGGTGTTTTCGCCCTCCAGCGCCTGCTCAACCAGCGCCTCGCCGATCACCGGCGCCGAGGTCAGCGCCACGCACTGTTCGATCACGTTCACCAGCTGACGCACGTTGCCCGGCCAGCTGGCGGTCATCAGACGCTTCATCGCATCGGTGGAGAAACTGCGCACAAACGGTTTATGCCGTTTGGCCGATTCACGCAGCAGGTGATTGGCCAGCAACGGAATATCCTCGGCGCGCTCGTTCAGCGCCGGGATCTTCAGGTTCACCACGTTCAGGCGGTAGTACAAATCCTCACGGAATTCGTTTTTCGCCATCGCCTTCGGCAGGTCACGGTGGGTCGCCGAGATAATGCGCACGTCGATATCCAGATCGCGGTTGCTGCCCAGCGGACGCACCTTGCGCTCCTGCAGCACGCGCAGCAGTTTAACCTGCAGCGACAGCGGCATATCGCCGATTTCATCGAGGAACAGCGTGCCGCCCGCCGCCGCCTGGAACAACCCCTCGCGGTTGCTGACCGCGCCGGTAAAGGCGCCTTTGGCATGGCCGAACAGCTCAGACTCCAGCAGCTGTTCCGGCAGCGCGCCGCAGTTAATGGCGATAAAGGCTTTCTTGGCGCGCGGGCTGGCGCGGTGGATCGCCTGCGCTAGCACCTCTTTACCGGTGCCGCTTTGGCCGTTAATCAGTACGCTGACGTCCGACTGCGCCACCATGTTCGCCTGCTCCAGCAGACGCAGCATCGCCGGGCTGCGGGTGACGATATCCTCACGCCAGCTGTCATCGCCCGCCGGCGCCGACAGCGACAGCGCTTCGTCAATCGCCTTGTATAACGCATCGCGATCGACCGGTTTGGTCAGGAAGCTGAATACCCCCTGCTGGGTCGCCGCCACGGCGTCCGGAATGGAGCCGTGCGCGGTCAGAATAATCACCGGCATGCCGGGCTGACGCTTTTGGATTTCCGCAAACAGCGCCATGCCGTCCATCTCATCCATGCGCAGATCGCTGATCACCAGATCGATCTGCTCGCGCGCCAGCAGGCGCAGCGCTTCCTGTCCGCTTTCGGCGGTCGTAACGTGAAAACCTTCGCTGGTCAGGCGCATGCCCAGCAGCTTCAGCAGGCTGGGATCGTCATCAACCAGAAGTAAATTGGCCGCTTTACGTGCTGTCATTGCGCGTCGGACTCCTTGTTGGCCTCAGGTGGCGCGTAAGTATCTTCAGGCTCGACGGGAATGGCGGTGCCTTTTTCCGGTATGCTTTCCGGCTCAGCCGTCTTGCGCACCGAGGCGCCGTTACCGGCCTTGCCCTGCGGCGCGTTATTGTCCGGCAGCTCGCCCTGCAGCTGTTTGCGCGAGGAGAGACGCCGCTCAATGTCCGTCAGGTTCTCCAGTTTACGCGAGGTTTCCTGCAGCTGATTTTGCAACCGCGCCTGACTTTGGCGCAGAGCATCGACCTGGTTGTCGCTGTTTTCCTGCAGACGCTGGTAACGCAGTCGCTCTTCGGCCAACGCTACCTGCTGCTGCTGCTGCTGACGCCACAGCTGCAGCAATGGACGCAGAGAGCTGGGGAAATCCAGGCGATAGCCGTTAAGCCGATCGAGCATCTGACGCCGCTCCGCCTGGGTTGGCTCGGCGCTGCCGAGCAGAATGCTTTGCTTGAAAACGCCGTCCCAGCTGGCGGCCGGCAGCGCTCTCGCCTGCGCGCGCGCCTGCGTGGATCCGATACGTTCGGCACAGTCCATGGCACGCAGCCAGTACAGGGAATTCTCCAGCGCTTCTTTACCGTCCAACTGCCACAGGGTGTCGCAAGGCGCGATGTGGTAATCCACCACTTTGGCGTCAGGAATAGCCTCTTGGGGCTGCTGTCCCAAACCGCCGCTGACGGCGCGATCGGCGCAGCCTGCCAGCAACAGCGGGACAAAAAACAGCGTCCCCAATAAAGAGAGCGGACGTTTGCCGAGCAAAGCACGTTGCTGCGCGCGCGTTGAAGGTTCGGTCTTCGGTAGACGAGCGCGTTTAGACCATGTGTACATTATTTATTCGTTCTCGGCGGTTAGTGGCAATTCAATACGGAAACAGACATCGGCATCGTCGACGTCAACCAACTGCAGCTCCCCGCGCATGCGGCGGATGCAGTCATGAGCGATACTCAGCCCCAGTCCGCTTCCTTTTACCGCCCCTTTTCGCTGGTGACTACCCTGGAAAAAAGGCTCGAAAATCATGGCTCGTTCGGCTTCGGGGATTGGCGTGCCGGTGTTGGCGACGTCAATCTGCACCCGCTGCCCTGCCTGACGGCTGCGAATCCAAATGTTACCGGATTCCTTGCCATAGTGCACCGCATTGGAATAGAGATTATCCAGCACGCGCATTAATAGCGTAGGCTCTGCCCAACAGTTTTTCGCTTCCAGCGCGATATCGGTGCGAATCAGCTTGGCCCTTGCCGGCAGGCTGTGCGCGGCCACCACCTGCTCAACCATCTCCGTCAGCGCGACCGCCTCATGCTCCGACGGGCCGTCGGCCAGCTTACGGTTATAGTCCAGCAGTTGCTCAATCAGCTGCTGCAGATGGCGGCTGCTCTGGTCGAGAATCGTCACCACCTCTTTCTGGTCGGCGGTCAGCGGACCGGCCACCTCATCCGCCAGCAGCTCGGTGCCTTCGCGCATGCTGGCAAGCGGCGTTTTCAGCTCATGGGAAATATGGCGCAGGAACTCGTGACGCTGAGATTCCAGCCAGGCCAGCCGTTCGCTCAGCCAGATAATGCGCTGCGCCAAAGAGCGCAGCTCGCGCGGCCCTTTAAACGTCGCGGCGGAACCGAGCGCCCGCCCCTCGCCCAGCCGGTTAATCATCCGTTCGATCGCCTTGACCGGCCCGATAATCATCCGGGTAAACAGCACCACCAGCAGCACGCTGACCAAAAACAGCAGCAGCGCCTGCCAGCCGAAGTACTGGCCCCGCTCGGCAATTGCCTGCTGCAGCTGCTGGCCGCGGGAAAATACCACCGCCCGCGTCGCCTGCACCATTTCCGCATTGGAATTGGAGAAGGATTCAAGCAGGGTTGAGGCGTCTTTATCCGGACCGCTGCTCTGGCACTGGATGGTCGCCAGCTGCGTTAGCAGCTGACGCAATGTTTGATAATAGCGTTCATCGGGCAGGATTGGGGCATGCGCGTCGAGCATTTGCGAATATTGCTTACGCTGGTTCTGATACAGCCGCGCCAGCGTGGGATCGACCAGCACGCAATATTGCCGGTAGCTGCGTTCCATCTCCAGCGCCACGCTGGTCATCGCCTCACTGCGGCGCGCGTCCACCAGCGTCGTCCGGTTGATATTAGCCGCCTGCGCGCTGAGATGATCGAGGCTCTGGTAGGCCTGATAGGCCAGCACCAGCAACGGCAGCAGCACCAACAGAAACGCCATCAGCACCAGTTGGCGCAGCGAGCGGGGGAATAAACGCCATCTTTTCAACGAAATCATCTCATTGTCCCTTGTCTGCCCTGATGCTAACCGAGTCTTCAGCAAGAGAAAAGCCTGAACGGCGGGATCGGACAGTGAAGTTTCACCGGGTATGGCATCCAGGACGGCAATAGCACAGGAAAAAGGGAAAATCGCAGCGGGAACAAGGAAATTGACGTTGGGGCATCGCGCCCCAGCGCAAGGAAGATGTGGATGCCCGTTGGCCTCGTCCCCTGGGTGATGTAGCAAAATGCTGGCATCGAACAGGACGAATAGCATCCTAATGTATCCGGGATTGATGAAAAAGCTCATCACAGTTGGATACAGGCGGTGCCTCACTCCACGTGTCGCCCGATGCTTGATAAAGTCGCGTAAGCGGCAATTATCGGTTTAGTTGGACGATAGGCACCATTTCTTTGGCATCATTCGGAGGCTTATGAGGCAAGATGTCCGTCACAAGACGGCGCCGTCATAAAAAGTTGAATGAGCAACTGCAGTCATTAATGCACACAGCGTGCCAACTTTAAGATACACAGCATAATGTATTGATTTTATTTAGTTAAAATTTAATTATCCATTTTCAGTCCGCTTATGGTCATGCTGCCGGCGCTGCTTTCTTCGCCATGCCGTCGCCAAAACCCGACACCTTAAGTGAATTTTATTATCACTCTTATAAATCAATACGTTAAATGTCACCTTTTGACGACACCCTAAATAACCCTTGTCGCAAAATACCGACATTTTATATAAAAACATTTAAATACAATGCATTAAAAAAGGGAACGTCACCGTTCCCTTATTATCTCGTTGGCCGAGCCGAAGATGGCCCGGCCTCAAACCGCGATTTAGCCTAACTGCCGGCGGGCGTTGCGGAACATCCGCATCCACGGGCTGTCTTCGCCCCACTCTTCCGGATGCCAAGAGTTGCTGACGGTGCGGAATACGCGCTCAGGGTGCGGCATCATCACCGTCGCGCGCCCGCTGGCGCTGGTCACCGCAGTGATGCCGTTTGGTGAGCCGTTCGGGTTGGCCGGATAGTTCTCCGTCACCTGACCGGCGTTGTCCACAAAGCGCAACGCCACCAGGTTATGGCTCTCCAGCGCCGCCAGATGGGCCGCGTCACGCACCTCTACATGACCTTCGCCGTGCGAAACCGCAATCGGCATCCGAGAACCGGCCATATCCTGCATAAACAGCGACGGGCTGGCCGCCACTTCCACCAGGCTGAAGCGCGCTTCAAAACGGTCCGACAGGTTGCGTACGAAACGCGGCCAGTGCTCGGCGCCCGGGATCAGGTCGCGCAGGTTGGACAACATCTGGCAGCCGTTACATACGCCCAGCGCCAGCGTCTGCGGACGATGGAAGAACGAGGTGAATTCATCACGCACCCGCTCGTTAAACAGAATGGACTTCGCCCAGCCTTCTCCGGCGCCCAGCACGTCGCCGTACGAGAAGCCGCCACAGGCCACCAGCGTGTGGAAGTCCTGCAGGTCGCGGCGCCCGGACAGCAGGTCGCTCATATGCACGTCCACCGCGTCAAAACCGGCGCGGTGGAACGCTGCCGCCATCTCCACGTGCGAGTTGACGCCCTGCTCACGCAGCACCGCCACCTTCGGACGCGCGCCGCTGGCGATATAAGGCGCAGCGATGTCGTCATCCGGCGCAAAGGTCAGCTTGACGTTCAGCCCCGGATCGCTGTCATTCTGCTTGGCCTGGTGTTCCTGATCGGCACAGCTCGGATTATCGCGCAGGCGCTGCATCTGCCAGGTGGTTTCCGCCCACCAGGTGCGCAGGGTGCTGCGGCTTTCGCTGTATACCGGCTGCTCGCCACTCTTGATCACAAAGCGATCGTCCTGCTGCACGCGGCCGATGCGGTGCACATTGTCCACCAGACCGTGTTGGGCAAACGCCTGCAGTACCGCCTCGACCCGATCGGCGCTGACCTGAATCACCGCACCCAGTTCTTCGTTGAACAGCGCCGCCAGCGTATCCGCGCCCAGCGTCTGAATATCCGCCTCCACGCCGCAATGGCCGGCAAAGGCCATTTCCGCCAGCGTCACCAGCAGGCCGCCGTCGGAACGGTCGTGGTAAGCCAGCAGCGCACGATCGGCCACCAGCTGCTGCATGGCGTTAAAGAAGCCGGCTAACTGTTCGACATTACGCACATCCGCCGGCTTGTCGCCCAGTTGCCGATACACCTGCGCCAGCGCGGTAGCGCCCAGCGCATTATGGCCGTTGCCGAGGTCGATCAGCAGCAGTTCAGTGTCACCCTTGTCGGTGCGCAGCTGCGGCGTCACGGTGTGGCGCACGTCTTCCACGCGGGCAAAGGCGGTGATCACCAGCGACAGCGGTGACGTCATTTCGCGCTGTTCGTCACCTTCCTGCCAGCGGGTTTTCATCGACATCGAGTCTTTACCCACCGGGATGGTGATGCCCAGCGCCGGACACAGCTCTTCGCCCACCGCTTTTACCGCTTCATACAGGCCGGCATCTTCGCCCGGGTGGCCCGCAGCGGCCATCCAGTTAGCGGACAGCTTCACGCGTTTGAGCGAACCGATTTCCGTCGCCGCCATATTGGTCAGCGCTTCACCGACCGCCAGACGACCGGAAGCGGCAAAGTCCAGCAACGCCACCGGCGCGCGTTCGCCGATCGACATTGCTTCACCGTAGTAGCTGTCGAGGCTGGCGGTGGTCACCGCGCAGTCGGCCACCGGAATCTGCCACGGCCCCACCATCTGGTCGCGCGCCACCATACCGGTAACGGTACGGTCGCCGATGGTGATCAGGAACGTTTTTTCCGCCACGGTCGGCAGGTGCAGCACGCGCTTCACCGCGTCCGCCAGCGTAATCGCTTCGCGCGCCATCGGCTCGCCCTGCGCCTGCAGCCGGGTGACGTCGCGCGTCATTTTCGGCGTTTTGCCCAGCAGGACGTCCAGCGGCATATCGATTGGCTGGTTGTCGAAATGTGTATCGTTAAGCGTCAGATGCTGCTCTTCGGTCGCCTCGCCGATCACCGCGTACGGCGCGCGCTCGCGGCGGCAGATTTCGTCAAACTGCGCCAGTTGTTCCGGCGCCACCGCCAGCACGTAACGCTCCTGCGATTCGTTACACCACACTTCCAGCGGGCTCATGCCCGGCTCATCGTTCAGGATGTCGCGCAGTTCGAAACGCCCGCCGCGGCCGCCGTCGCTGACCAGCTCCGGCATGGCGTTGGACAGGCCGCCCGCGCCGACGTCGTGAATAAACAGAATCGGGTTTTCCGCACCGAGCTGCCAGCAGCGGTCGATCACTTCCTGACAGCGACGCTCCATTTCCGGGTTATCGCGCTGTACCGAGGCAAAATCCAGGTCAGCGTCAGACTGGCCGGAGGCCATGGAAGACGCCGCGCCGCCGCCCAGGCCGATATTCATCGCCGGGCCGCCCAGCACCACCAGCTTGGCGCCGATGGTGATTTCACCTTTTTGTACGTGGTCGGCGCGGATGTTGCCGATGCCGCCGGCCAGCATAATCGGCTTGTGATAGCCGCGCAGTTCGACGCCGTTGTGGCTGTTGACCTGCTCTTCATAAGTACGGAAGTAGCCCAGCAGCGCCGGACGGCCGAATTCGTTGTTAAACGCCGCGCCGCCCAGCGGGCCTTCGGTCATGATGTCCAGCGCGGTAACGATGCGCTCCGGCTTGCCGAAGTCCTGCTCCCACGGCTGTTCAAAGCCAGGGATACGCAGGTTGGACACCGAGAAGCCGACCAGGCCGGCCTTCGGCTTCGCCCCGCGCCCGGTGGCGCCCTCGTCGCGGATCTCGCCGCCGGAGCCGGTCGCGGCGCCCGGCCATGGCGAAATAGCGGTCGGGTGGTTGTGGGTTTCCACCTTCATCAGGATATGCGCATCTTCCTGATGGTAATCATACTGGTCGCTGCCCGGCGCGGCGAAAAAGCGGCCGACCTGAGAGCCTTCCATCACCGCGGCGTTGTCTTTATAGGCCGACAGCACGTGATCCGGCGTCTGCTCAAAGGTATTTTTGATCATTTTGAACAGCGACTTCGGTTGCTGTTCGCCGTCAATCACCCAGTCAGCGTTGAAAATTTTATGACGACAGTGCTCAGAGTTGGCCTGCGCGAACATATACAGTTCGATATCCGTCGGGTTGCGCCCCAAACCGGTAAAGGCATTCAGCAGGTAGTCAATTTCATCCTGCGCCAGCGCCAGGCCAAGCTTGAGGTTGGCCTGCTCCAGCGCGCCGCGCCCTTCGCCCAGCACATCCACCGTCTGGTAAGGGGCCGGCTGATGATGAGCAAACAGCTGTTGTGCCTGTTGCAGATCGTCAAATACCGTTTCCATCATGCGGTCATGCAGCAGCGCGGCCAGCCGCTGCCACTGCGCATCGTCCAGCGCCGGCGCGCTGATATAAAACGCCAGGCCGCGCTCCAGACGCACCACCTGCGTTAAACCGCAGTTATGGGCGATATCGGTCGCTTTGGAAGACCAGGGGGAAATCGTGCCCGGACGCGGCGTCACCAGCAGCAGGCGGCCTGCAGGGGCATGTTCGGCGAGAGAGGGACCATACTTAAGCAAGCGCTGAAGTTTGGCGTGTTCTTCGGCACTTAGCGGTGCGCTAACATCGGCAAAGTGGACGTACTCGGCATAGATATCACTGACCGGAAGTTGTGCGTCCTGGCAGCGGGACAGCAGTTTGGTAATACGAAAAGCCGACAAAGCGGGCGAACCACGCAGTATTTCCATAATCAAAGTTCTCTCGTCTTCGAAGCAGCTGATTTCAGCGCTTCATTGGGCGCAACAGGGGAAAACGCGCGCCATTATAGAGAATCCGCGCCGCAGACGAAACCGTTTGCGTGGTGATTATTGATAATTCCTAATTCTGCCGTCTGATTGTCATATTGTGTCAATAAAGTTGCACACTGGCGTTTTGTTACGCAAAATGCCCGCAAATACTGTCGATATCCCCATACTAATAAATGCTTTCCGGCCCGATGCAGACAGGCGTCGCCGCGAGATAACTATTTGAAACACCAAAAACTAAACTACATTCTCATCGGCGTTATCACCGTGCTTCTGGCTCTTGCGCTCTGGCCGAACATCCCCTGGCGCAGCGGTCAGGGCGGGCAACTCGAAGAGATCATATCCCGGGGAGAGCTGCGCATCAGTACGCTCAACTCGCCGTTAACCTATTTCACTACCCCCAAAGGCCCGAGCGGCCTGGACTATGAATTGGCGAAACGCTTCGCCAATTATCTGGGCGTGAAACTGGTCGTTTTGCCGCATCAAAACATCAACGATCTGTTTGACGATCTGGACGATAATGATGCTGATATTCTGGCCGCCGGCCTGATCTACAATCAGGAGCGCCTCAGCCGCGCCCGTACCGGCCCGGCCTACTACTCCGTCTCCCAGCAGCTGGTGTACCGGCTGGGCAATGCGCGGCCGAAAACCTTTGCCGACATTAAAGGCAAACTGGCGGTGGCCTCCGGCTCCGCCCACGTCAGCACGCTGAAACAGCTGAAACACGATAAATATCCTGACCTGCAGTGGGAGTCATCCAGCGACCGGACATCGCGCGAGCTGCTGGAGCAGGTGGCCGCCGGCAAACTGGACTACACCATCGGCGATTCAGTCAGCATCGCGCTGCTGCAGCGCATCCACCCGCAGCTGGCCGTCGCCTTCGACGTCGCCGACGAGGAGCCGGTCACCTGGTACCTGAAACGCAGCGGCGATGACAGCCTGTATGCCGCCATGCTGGACTTCTTCAGCCAAATGGTGGAAGACGGCACGCTGGCGCGGCTGGAAGAGAAATATCTCGGCCATGTCGGCAGCTTCGACTACGTGGACACCAAATCTTTCCTGTCGGCGATCGATTCGGTGCTGCCGACCTACCAGCCGCTGTTCCAGAAATATGCCACGGCGTTTGACTGGCGCCTGCTGGCGGCGATCGCCTACCAGGAGTCGCACTGGAATCCGCTGGCGACCTCACCAACCGGCGTGCGCGGCCTGATGATGCTGACCCGCGCTACCGCCGACGGACTCGGCGTGAACGACCGCCTCGACCCGGAAGAGAGTATTCAGGGCGGCGCACTCTATCTGCAGCGCCTGATGGCAAAAATACCGGAAACGGTGCCGGAAGATGAAAGGATCTGGTTTGCGCTGGCGGCCTATAACATCGGCTGGGGGCATATGCTCGACGCGCGCAAACTGACCAAAATGCAAAGCGGCAATCCAGACAGCTGGGTCGATGTGAAACAGCGCCTGCCAATGCTCAGCCAAAAGCGCTACTACCCGCAGCTGACCTACGGCTATGCGCGCGGCCGGGAAGCCTATAACTACGTAGAAAACATCCGCCGTTATCAGGTCAGCCTGGTGGGATACCTGCAGGAAAAAGAGAAAAAAGCCGCGCGGGAACGGCAGGAGCAGACCGCCATGATGCAGAGCTACCCGGCGGTGCCGGCCAAACTGGCGCTCAACCTCGATTAATCCGCAGCACCGGCCGCGCGCTGCGCCAGCTTCAGCGCCTTTTTCTGTTCGCGGCGCAGGCGGAAAAAGTTGCTCAGCGTCGCGGCGCACTCATCCGCCAGTACGCCAGCGGTAATCTCCACCTGATGATTCATGCCCGGATGTCGCAGAATATCCACCAGCGAGCCTGCCGCACCGGTCTTTTCGTCTGAGGCGCCATACACCAGACGCCGTATGCGGCTGTGCACCATCGCGCCCGCACACATCACGCAGGGTTCCAGCGTCACGTATAACGTCGCATTCAGCAGCCGGTAGTTCTGCAGCACCGCGCCGCCCTGCCGTAACGCCATAATTTCCGCATGGGCGGTCGGGTCATGGCGGCCAATCGGCCGGTTCCAGCCCTCGCCGATAACCTGATTGTCCAGCACCAGCAGCGCCCCCACCGGCACCTCGCCTTCTTCCTGCGCACGCAGGGCCAGTTTCAGCGCCTGGCGCATCCAGTAATCGTCATTATATTCGGTCATTATCTCGTTCCTCGTGCGCTTTGCGGCCGGCATTATACACAGTAGCCGATTCCCGCTCCTCTTTTGTCACCGGCAAAAGCACGCTCGCTCCCGAACAGCGGGTGCAGAATGGCGGCCTTTCCCCGGTGTACGCCCCTAATACGCTGAATATTCGCCAAATCATTGTGGTAGATCATGTCTCACCTCCCCCGAACGGAGTAACGTAGCAGCCATAAAATCAATGATTTCAAGGAGCGCACAATGGCTGCTGCAACATTCTATATTCCTTCCGTTAATATGATCGGCTCCGGCTGCCTGGAAGAGGCGGCGAAAACCATGCAAGAGCAAGGCCTGCGCCATGCGTTGATCGTCACCGACCGGGTACTGAACGACATCGGCGTGGTCGCCCAGGTGCAACAACTGCTCACCGCACAGGATATCCAGAGCTGCGTGTACGACGGCACTCACCCTAACCCAACCACCAGCAACGTTGAACAGGGGCTGGCGCTGCTGCGCGAACATCAGTGCGACTGCGTCATCTCTCTTGGCGGCGGCTCTCCGCACGACTGCGCCAAAGGCATCGCGCTGGTCGCCACCAACGGCGGCGATATCAAGGATTATGAGGGCGTTGACCGCTCCGCCAAACCGCAGCTGCCGATGGTGGCGATTAACACCACCGCCGGCACCGCGTCAGAAATGACCCGTTTCTGTATCATTACCGACGAAGTCCGCCATATCAAAATGGCTATTGTCGATAAACACGTCACGCCAATCCTGTCCGTTAACGATCCGCACCTGATGGCCGGCATGCCGAAAGGGCTGACGGCGGCCACCGGGATGGACGCGCTGACGCACGCCATCGAGGCCTACGTCTCCAGCGCCGCCAACCCGATCACCGACGCCTGTGCACTGAAGGCGGTAACCATGATTATGGCGTCGCTGCGCGATGCGGTGAACGACGGCAAGAACATGCAGGCGCGTGAAGATATGGCTTACGCCCAGTTCCTGGCCGGCATGGCGTTCAACAACGCCTCTCTGGGCTACGTGCATGCCATGGCCCACCAGTTGGGCGGCTTCTATAACCTGCCGCACGGCGTCTGCAACGCGGTGCTGCTGCCTCACGTACAGGAGTTCAACGCCTCCGTAGCGGCAGGCCGCCTGAAAGACGTCGCCGTTGCGATGGGGCTGAAAGTGAGCAACCTGAACGACAGTCAGGGCGCTGCGGCCTGTATCGCAGCTATCCGCAAGCTGGCGCAGGATGTCGGCATCCCGGCCGGGCTGCGCGATCTGCAGGTGAAAGAGGAAGACTTCGATACGCTGGCGGCTAACGCGCTGAAAGACGCCTGCGGCTTCACCAACCCGATTCAGGCCAGCCACGAGCAAATTGTCGCCATCTTTAAAGCGGCCATGTAAACCGCGCCGGCAAGTAAGCAGCAAAAAGGGCAGGATTCGCATCCTGCCCTTTTCTGTTATTCCAACTGCTGCAGCTCGCCTTCTTTACTTACCCGCCAGCGGTGTTCGCAGAAGAACAGCAGCGGATTGTCCTGTTTGCTGTCGCTGTAGCCGCTGTACAATTTTAACGGCGCGCCGATGCGCTGCTCCAACTGCGTTACTTTTTGTTCCCCCAGGCAACGCATCACCAGCACCCAGCCGCCATAGCGGCGCGTCATCCTGCTGCCGATCAAGCGCACCCGCGGTAAAAACCGCGAATCCTGATACACCTGCTCCACCAGCCTTTCCGGTGAACCGGTAATCAGCCACACCTGCGCATCATGCGCATCAAGATACTGGCGTAACCGCATCTGCACCACAGGAAATGCGGTCACCTTGGCGCGGAAGTAGGCGACAAAGCGCGCTTCCAGCGCCCGCAACCGCGCCTCCGAATGGCCAAAAGTGATTGCCCACAGCAGCAGGCTCATCGGCCAGCGCGCCGCGCGTCCGGCAATCAGCAGCGCCGCGCCCACCAACGGCAACAGGGGGATCACCAACACAAGATTCAGCGGCTGATGCCGCAATAAAAAGCGCAAGAAGCTGCCAAACATATCTTCCTGATGCAAAGTGCCATCCAGATCGAAGAACACGATGCGGCGCGACTCTTCGGCCTTCTGGCGTGACTGGTCACTCAAACGCTACTCCTCAGGATCGTTGAACCCCATGACCCAGGTGAAAATGAACCCTGCTACAATCGTAATCAGCATCCCGGCCAGATACAACATCACCTTGCCCGAGACGATAGTCAACGCCAAAGGCAGCCCGGAGAGGCCGAAGGTAATCACCGTCGCCACCTTCCAGTAGCTGATCAGCGCACCGCCGACCGCACCGCCGAGGCAGGCGCCAATAAATGGTTTGCCCAGCGGCAGCGTCACGCCAAAAATCAGCGGCTCGCCAATGCCCAGAATACCGACCGGCAGCGCGCCCTTAATCACTTTTTTCAGCCGCGCGTTACGAGTTTTCAACAGTACGGCGAGGGTTGCACCAACCTGCCCTACGCCCGCCATCGCCAAAATCGGCAGCAGCGGATTGGCACCATGCGCCTGCACCAGTTCAACGTGGATCGGCACCAACCCTTGATGCAGCCCGGACAACACCAGCGGCAGAAACAGGCCGGACAGTAGTGCGCCAACCAGCAGCCCGCCCTTGTCCAGCGCCAGGTTGGCACCGTGGGTAATCGCATCGGAAATATAACCGCCTAACGGCTGCAGGATCGCAATCGCCAGCGAAGCGGTAATCAACGTAGTCAGCAGCGGATTTAAAATCAGCTCCACCGATTCCGGCAGCAGCCTGCGCAGGCGCTTTTCCAGCCAGCACATCAGCGCCACCACCAGCAGCACAGCGATCACACCGCCGCGCCCCGGCTGCAGCGCTTCGCCAAACAGGGTTATTTGCGCCAGCTGCGGACTGGAAAGAATGCCGGCCATTACCCCGCCCATCGCCTGCGAACCGCCGAACACCCGCGCCGCGTTAACGCCGACCAAAATATTCATAATGGCGAACACCGCGCTGCCGAAGATCGCCAGCAGGCCAAGTATATTCGGGTAGCTCAGGGCGATATCGCCGGCGATATTCGGCCGCTTCAAAAGATTAATAATACCGGTAATCAGGCCGGAGGCGATAAATGCCGGTATCAGCGGTATAAAGATATTAGCCAGTTTTTTCAGCACCCCGCTCATCGGTGCGGCGTATTTAGCTTTGGCGGCGGCTTTATTTTCAGCAATGTTATCATCGGCATCGAGAGAGGCAGCAGGCTCACTCAGCAAGGCGCGCATCTCATCCACCACCTTGGCGGCGGCGCCCGGCCCAACGATAAACTGGTGCTGTTCACCCTGCTTTATATATCCCTTCACGCCGTCCAGCCGCTGCAGCAAAGGCAGCTCCAGGCGCCGCTCATCGCTGACTTCGACACGAACCCGCGTCATGCAATTTTCCAGCTTGAGGATGTTCCCCTCGCCGCCGACGCCCGCCAAAATCTGCCGGGCCAGTGCCGCCGTCTTATCCATTGATCACCTCAATGAGCCATTAATCCGCCAACGCCGCACGCAGGTAGCCGTGATGCGCCAGTAAACGCCGCTGCGCCTCTTCAGCGCTGATTCCGGCCAACAGCATCAGAATCGCCGGCTTCACCTCAAAATCAGTCTGCGCCAGCGCAGTTTCCGCCTGGCTGCGTTCGGCGCCGGTCGCCTCAACGACAATGCGGCAGGCACGATCCACCAGCTTTACGTTGGTCGCCTTCACGTCCACCATCAAGTTTTGGTACACCTTGCCCAGTTTGACCATCGCGCCGGTTGAGATCATGTTCAGCACCAGTTTTTGCGCAGTGCCGGACTTCATACGGGTCGAACCGGTCAACGCCTCCGGACCGACCAGCGGGGAAATTGCCACCAGTGCTTCCGCAGCGATCGGCGAGTCGGGATTACAGGAGATCGCCGCCGTCGGGCAACCTAACTGACGCGCATAGCGCAATGCGCCGATCACATAAGGCGTACGGCCGGAAGCCGCCAGCCCAACCACCATGTCAGTCGGTGTTAACGTCAGATCCTGCAGGTCACGCTCCCCCAGCGCTGCGTCATCCTCAGCGCCCTCTACCGCTTTTAACAGCGCGCCGGGGCCGCCGGCGATCAGACCCACGACCACACCGTGCGGCACGCCGAAGGTTGGCGGACATTCGGACGCGTCCAGCACGCCAAGGCGACCGCTGGTGCCCGCCCCCAGATAAATCAGGCGGCCGCCTGTCTGCAGCGCCGCCGCTGCCAAATCGACCGCCTGAGCGATCTCCGGTAGTACCGCCGCAATCGCCTGCGGCACTTTACGGTCTTCATGGTTAAAGCAGGTCACCATCTCCAGCGTCGACATTTCATCCAACGTCATCGTCTCTGGATTGCGGGTTTCGGATACGAGTGCGCCTAAATTCATTGGGTAACCTCTGGAATTTTTAATTCAAAAATACAAGGTAATATTTGAATATTTAATTCAACAAAGCGAGCACTATTTGCTAGTTTATACTGGCGCGCTCACAAAAATTTTTACTGCGCGCCAACGCGCCGTTATGGCAACATCTTCCCACTGGCACTATTAGGAATAACGGCATGAGTACCCTTCTTCGCATTCGTCAAATGTATCCCGCCCTGGCGCAGAACGATCGAAAACTGGCGGATTACCTGCTGCACAACGCCGAAGAGGCTCGCCATCTGAGTTCACAAAAACTGGCCCAGGTGGCCGGCGTCAGCCAGTCCAGCGTGGTCAAGTTTGCGCAGAAGATGGGTTATAAAGGTTTCCCGGCGCTGAAACTGGCGCTGAGCGAAACGCTGGCACAGCCGCAGTCGGAGCCGGTGGTGACCGTGCATAACCGGATTCTCAGCAGCGATACGCTCAAAATCGTCGGTGAGAAGCTCTTACTGGAGAAACAGGCGGCGTTGCGCGCCACGCTGGATATTAACAGTGAAGAACGCCTGTACCAGGCCTTAACCATGCTGCGCGGCGCGCGGCGAGTGTTTCTGATGGGGATTGGCGCCTCAGGTCTGGTCGCCAAAGACTTTTCCTACAAACTGCTGAAAATCGGCGTGATGGCGGTGGCCGAAGCCGATATGCATGCGCAACTGGCTGCGGTGCAGGCGCTGGACCCGCAAGACTTGCTGGTTGCCCTCTCCTTCAGCGGCGAGCGGCGCGAAATCAATCTGGCCGCCGACGAAGCCAAAGCGGCCGGCGCACAAGTTCTGGCGCTCACCTGCTTTTCCCCCAACAGCCTGCAGCAGCGTGCGGACCACTGCCTGTATACCATTGCCGAAGAACCCAGCACCCGCAGCGCCGCCATTTCCTCCAGCACTGCCCAATATGCCCTTACCGACCTGTTGTTTATGGCGTTAATCCAACATGATTTGGATCATGCGCGAGTACGTATTAAACATAGCGAACAGTTGATGAAAAAATTGGTGTAGGCATATAATAACCTACACCGCATATAAATTAAGATATTTCTTGCCATAGATTAATTCCATATATATTCCGCGGTCGCTAGGCGTATACCCCCTCAGGGGGTATTTTCTTATGGGTACAAATTATTTTTATTGACTATGCACACATTAATTGCTGAAAAAATACGCACGCGTGTTAGCCTCAACGCGATCTTGGTAAGTTCTTTATATATCATATCGTCCGTCGTGCTGACCTATTCTCTGGGTTACCATGGGGCAAAGGGCATTGATATTCTGCTAATGCTATTAATATTGCTCACACTTCCCTCCATTCTGCTACTGCGTTATCTGCTCGTTATTCCGCTATTTATCCTCAGCGCCATATACTTCCCTATCGGTTACATTTACGGCAAACCCTCTATTTCGGTGGTTTCAGCCTTACTGCAAACCAATAAACTCGAGGCCCATGAGTTTTTACTTTCAATGCCGACGGCATGTTATCTACTGCCAGTTTTAGTTATCGCATTATTAATTGCCCTTAATCATTATTCCTGGAAAAAATCTACATCCCTAAAGAAAAGGTTGCCATGCTGGTTATTATTAATCCTCATCGTCTTGGTTTACGGTACAACTAACAATCTGCATAAGTTAAAGCTTACGGATTACTTTATATCGATATTCACCGGTTACCGGGATTATCAAGAGCAAATCGCACAGCTGGATATGGCCCACGTCAGCGCCCCCGGTTGGCAGGTCACCCCAGCAGGCGATAAACAGGCTAATTATGTCATTATCATCGGGGAGAGTATGCGACGGGACTATATGTCGCTTTTTGGCTATCCCTTGCCAACCACACCGTTTCTCGATCAGGTAAACGGCGACTTTTACAGCAACTATATTTCTACCGCATCCAATACCTTTGAGTCCCTACCGCGTACGCTGGCGCTGAGCCAGGGCGAACAGGTCGATTATGCGAATAACATCATTACCCTGGCCAAAGCCGCCGGTATGAAAACCTACTGGTTTTCCAACCAGGGTTTCGTGGGCGATTATGATATTCCGGCCTCACGAATCGCCGCCTACAGCGATCGCCGCTATTTCCTCAAACATGGCGACTACCAATCACGAAACACTGATGATTATCAACTGCTGCCGCCTTTTGCCGATGCGCTTAAAGATAACCATAACGGGCTGTTTGTCTTGCATATCATGGGATCGCATTCGGATTTCTGTGAACGACTGAATGGCGCGCAACCGGCATTCAGCTTTAATAATCAGGATCTGTCCTGCTATCTCTCCACTTATCGCAAGACCGATGACTTTATCCAGCAAACCTACCATCTACTGCAGCAGACACAGCGCCCTTTCAAGCTGTTTTATTTCTCCGATCACGGCCTGGCCAAACATAATATCGGCGGTAAGTTCTATCTGCGCCATAGCGGGGAGTTCAAGCAGAATTACGAAGTGCCGTTGGTGATCTTGTCCGATAACGCTACGCGGCACCGCCGGGTAGATGCACCATACAGCGCGTTCAGTTTTATCCAACTCTTCGCCCGAAAAACCGGCATCACCATCACTCAGCCAAATATGGCCGTCTACATGACGCAGCAGGATCAGCGCCGCGTTTACGTCGGACAAAACATGGTGGACTTTGATGGATTAGAGGAAGACAAAGTTGATCTGCCTGATGAAAACCACCTTCATGGCTAAAAAACAACCAGTCATAATTCGGTTTTGTGGTAAAGTGCGCGGCGGCAGAAACTGCTTCTGCGCACCCCCCGGCATGTAAGATGGAATTGTTACTAATATGGCTCTGCTGATTACCAAAAAATGCATCAACTGCGATATGTGTGAACCCGAGTGCCCGAATCAGGCTATCTCAATGGGCGCGGACATTTACCAGATTGATACCGAACGCTGCACCGAATGCGTCGGTCATTATGATACACCGACCTGTCAGCAGGTATGCCCGATTGATAACACCATTGTGGTCGACCCGCAGCATACGGAAAGCCAGGAACAGCTGTGGGATAAATTTGTGGTGCTGCATCACGCCGACAGGCTGTAATTCACGGACGCCGCGCCCGGCGGCGTCCGTATCGTCATCAGCTTTCGATTATCACCGTCGCGCAGGCATAACGGCGCTCATCGGCCAGTGAAACGTGGATGTTCGTCACACCCATTTCCTGCGCCAGCTCCGCCGCCCGTTCATGCAGGCGAATATTCGGCTTGCCTAATCCGTCGTTAAACACTTCGAACTGATTAAACGCCAGGCCGTTGCGAATACCGGTGCCGAACGCCTTTGCCGCCGCCTCTTTGACGGCAAAACGCTTGGCCAGAAAACGCACCGGTTGCTGATGCTGCTGATAGAGCGCCCATTCGGCCGCATTCAACACGCGCCGCGCCAGCCGATCGCCGCTGCGTTCAACCACCGCTTCAATACGTGCAATTTCAACGATATCGGTGCCAAGCCCAAGTACCGCCATTAGCGACGCGCTTCCCGCATCAGCAGCTTCATCTCGGCAACCGCGTCTGCCAGGCCGCTCATCACCGCCTGCCCGATAATGGCGTGGCCGATATTCAGCTCATGCATTTCCGGCAACGCGGCAATCGGCTGCACGTTATGGTAGGTCAGACCGTGGCCGGCATTGACCTTCAGGCCCTTTTCCGCCGCATAGCGCGCCGCCTGCGCAATGCGCAGCAGTTCGGCCTCTACCGCCAGCTCGCCCTGCGCTTCGGCATAGGCGCCGGTGTGAATCTCAATGTACGGCGCGCCCACCGCCACCGCCGCATCAATCTGGCGATGATCCGGGTCGATAAAAAGCGAAACCTGAATGCCCGCCTGCGTCAGACGCTCAACCGCCAGCGTCATTTTGTCCAACTGGCCGGCGACGTCCAGCCCGCCCTCGGTGGTCACTTCCTCACGCTTTTCCGGCACCAAGCAGCAGAAGTGCGGCTGCAGTTCACAGGCTATGTCCAGCATCTCGTCGGTCACGGCCATTTCCAGATTCATCCGCGTCTGGATGGTCTGGCGCAAAATACGCACGTCGCGATCGGTGATGTGGCGGCGGTCCTCACGCAGATGAACCGTAATGCCGTCTGCACCGGCCTGTTCAGCGGTAAATGCCGCCTGTACCGGATCGGGATATTGGGTTCCGCGCGCGTTACGCAAGGTGGCGATATGATCGATATTAACGCCGAGCAGTAAATCAGCCATGACAACCTCTTAGATTGAAATTTTCGTTCCCGCAGTTTACACGCAGGCGGAAAGCGGCAAAAGCAGAAAGGGCGTCAGGCGTCATCAACCGGCGTATGCGGTTGCTTACGGACGAACTGACGAAACAGCTCGCGGCTTTTCAGCGGCTTGCCGCCAAGATAGGGTTTCAATGCGATACGGGTAAAACGTTTGGCGGCGCGCAGGGTATCGGCATCCGGGAACTGACGCTCGGCCAGCGCGCGCAGTTCGCGGCCGGTAAAGCTGTAATGATCCACTACCAGGCTGGCAATAAAGCCTTTTTCCTCACGATAGCGGTAGGTCATGCCGTCATCGACCGCCTCGCCGCTGCCGGCGCAGTGCAGAAAATCCACGCCGTAACCCAGATGATGCAACAGCGCCAGTTCAAACTGCCGCAGCGCATGTTCCGGCGAACCGTCTGCCGCCGCCAGCGCCTGCAGACACTGCAGGTAGTCAAAGAACAGTACCGAATAGTTGGCTTCCTGCTCCAGCACGCGCGACAGCAATTCGTTAACGTACAGGCCGCTGTACAGCATCATGCCGCTGAGAGGTAAACCGAGGGAGACTGCTTCGGCGTTGCGCAGCGTTTTTACTTCGCCACGCCCGCCCCAGCGGACTAACAGAGGGGTAAAGGGCTGCAGGCAGCCCTTCAGATTGGAACGGCGGCTACGCGCGCCTTTGGCCAGTAAACGCACCCGCCCGTGGCCTTCGGTAAACAGATCCAGCATCAGGCTGGTTTCACTGTACGGTCGCCCATGCAGGACGAAAGCGCGCTCCCAGCCGTCCATCGGCGGTTACTTCAGATCGTCGACATAGCCCAGGCTGCGCAGCGCACGTTCGTCGTCCGCCCAGCCGGATTTAACTTTCACCCACAGTTCCAGATGCACTTTGGCTTCAAACATCTGTTCCATGTCCTGACGGGCTTCAATACCGATGGTTTTAATCTTCGCGCCCTTGTTGCCGATAACCATTTTCTTCTGGCCTTCGCGCTCAACCAGGATCAGACCGTGCACGTCATAGCCGCCACGGTCGTTGGCGACGAACTGCTCAATCTCAACGGTCACCGAATAAGGCAGCTCTTCACCCAGGAAACGCATCAGTTTTTCACGGATGATTTCCGACGCCATAAAACGCTGCGAACGATCGGTGATGTAATCTTCCGGGAAATGGTGTTCCGCTTCCGGCAGCAGCTTGCGCACAATGCCGGCGATGGTGTCGACATTCATCCCTTTCTCGGCGGAGATTGGCACCACGTCGAGGAAGTTCATCTGCTGGCTGAGGAAAGCGATATGCGGCAGCAGTTTGGATTTGTCGGTTACGTTGTCGACCTTGTTGATCGCCAGCAGTACCGGGCACTTCAGGCTGCGCAGTTTGTTCAGCACCATCTCATCGTCGTCGGTCCAGTTGGTGCCTTCGACCACGAAGATCACCAGCTCCACATCGCCGATCGAGCTGCTGGCCGCACGGTTCATCAGGCGGTTGATGGCGCGTTTTTCTTCGATGTGCAGCCCCGGGGTATCCACGTAGATCGCCTGATAAGGCCCTTCAGTGTCGATACCCATAATGCGGTGACGCGTGGTCTGCGGCTTACGCGAGGTAATGGAGACTTTTTGCCCCAGCAGTTGGTTCAGCAACGTGGATTTGCCCACGTTGGGACGCCCAACGATCGCGATAAATCCGCAGTATTGTGTTTCTTCGCTCATTCAAGCTCCAGCTTTTTCAGCGCTTGTTCCGCTGCCGCCTGCTCGGCTTTACGGCGGCTTGAGCCGGTGCCTACCACCGGTTCGCTCAAACCACTCACCTGACAGTGGATGGTAAACTCCTGGTCGTGCGCTTCACCGCGAACCTGCACCACCAGATAAGAAGGCAACGGCAGATGACGCCCCTGCAGAAACTCCTGCAAACGGGTTTTTGGGTCTTTCTGCTTGTCGCCCGGGCTGATTTCATCCAACCGGCTACGATACCAGTCAAGAATCAAACGTTCGACGGTCTGAATATCGCTGTCCAGGAAGACGCCGCCAATCAAGGCTTCCACCGTATCCGCCAAAATCGACTCGCGACGGAAACCGCCGCTTTTCAGCTCGCCAGGGCCAAGGCGTAAACATTCGCCCAGGTCAAACTCACGAGCCATCTCCGCCAGCGTATTGCCGCGCACCAGCGTGGCGCGCATACGGCTCATATCGCCCTCGTCTACGCGAGGAAAGCGGTGGTAGAGCGCATTGGCGATGACAAAACTCAAAATAGAGTCGCCCAGGAACTCAAGACGTTCATTATGTTTGCTGCTGGCGCTGCGGTGAGTCAGCGCCTGCAGCAAAAGTTCTTGCTGTTGAAAAGTGTAGCCCAGCTTGCGCTGCAGCCTGTTAATTACGATGGGATTCATGAGTTACCAATAGATCAAGAATGCGTCAAAAACTTTACAGCATACGGAACAGACCTGCTTTCCAAAGCTGTTTCGTTTGCAGTGGCTCTAAATCGAACCAACTTTTATCGCCCGGTATTCTACAACGAGCAGCAACAGAATGCTGCGTTTATCTCCCCGCCCTGCTTCATGCCGCACTAAATTAATACGGCGCCGGGCAGAACGGGAAGACATGCGGAATTAGTGAATACCACCAATACGGCTTAATCTTACGCCGGTCGGCCACTCACCTTCCTGTTTTTCAAAGCTCATCCAGATTGCGGTCGCTTTACCCACCAGGTTCTTCTCCGGTACGAAGCCCCAATAACGGCTGTCGGCGCTGTTATCGCGGTTATCGCCCATCATAAAGTAATGACCGGCCGGCACTACCCACTCGGCCAGCTGATTACCCGGCTGCTGGTAATAGGCGCCAACCTGATCCTGCGTGCCCGGCACGGTCAGCACCCGGTGCGTCACGTCGCCCAGCGTTTCGTTGCGCTCACGCAGACGAATACCGCCTTGCGGCACGCTGTCGTTCAGCGGCACATTGTAGAAGCCGTTGCTGGCTTCGCCCATGCCGCTGCGGCTGAACATTTGTACGAAATCGCTCGGCGCCGCCTGATTATAGGTGACCGCCAGCGCCTTATCGCAGGACTGGCCGTTGTCACATGCCGGCTGTACCGTAACGCGCTTGTTCAGCGGATCGTAGCTGACCTTATCGCCCGGCAGGCCGACAACGCGCTTGATATAATCCAGCTTCGGATTCAGCGGGTATTTAAATACCGCGATATCGCCTCGTTTCGGGTGGCCGGTTTCAATCAGCGTGGTCTGGGTAATCGGATCTTTAATCCCGTAAGCGTACTTCTCCACCAGAATAAAATCGCCGATCAACAGCGTCGGCATCATCGAACCGGATGGAATCTGGAACGGCTCGTAAACAAACGAGCGCACCACGAAGACCAGCAGCAACACCGGGAAAACCGATGCGCCGGTTTCCACCCAGCCTGGCTGCTTGGCAACTTTCGCTAGCGTCTTGTCATCCAGCGTGCCGTCGGTCTGTTCGTTGACCGCCGCAATTTTCGCCCGGCGAGCCGGCGCCCACTTAAAGCGCTCCAGGCACCAGATGATCCCGGTCACCAACGTGGCAATCGCCAGGATCAAGGCAAACATATTCGCCATGCAAACTCCCTTGTTATCGAGCCTTCGCTCTTACTTACCGTCTTTACCCACGTGCAGAATGGCCAGGAACGCTTCCTGCGGCAGCTCAACGTTGCCGACCTGTTTCATGCGCTTCTTACCGTCTTTCTGTTTCTGCAGCAGCTTTTTCTTACGGCTGACGTCGCCGCCGTAGCACTTGGCCAGAACGTTCTTACGCAGCTGTTTCACCGTTGAGCGCGCAATGATATGCGTGCCGATGGCCGCCTGAATGGCAATATCGAACTGCTGACGCGGGATCAGATCTTTCATCTTTTCCACCAGCTCGCGGCCGCGGTATTGCGCGTTATCGCGGTGGGTGATCAGCGCCAGCGCATCCACGCGCTCGCTGTTGATCAGCACGTCGACGCGCACCATGTCGGAGGCCTGGAAGCGTTTGAAGTTGTAATCCAGCGACGCATAACCGCGCGAGGTGGACTTCAGGCGGTCGAAGAAGTCGAGCACCACTTCCGCCATCGGAATGTCATAGGTCAGTGCCACCTGATTGCCGTGATACACCATATTGGTCTGCACGCCGCGTTTTTCCACGCACAGCGTAATCACGTTGCCCAGGTACTCCTGCGGCATCAGCATATGACATTCGGCGATCGGCTCGCGCAGCTCGGCAATATTGTTGAGCGGCGGCAGTTTGGACGGGCTGTCGACATATACCGTTTCACCGCCGGTGGTCTCCACTTCGTAGACAACCGTCGGCGCGGTGGTGATCAGATCCAGACCGTATTCACGCTCCAGACGCTCCTGAATGATCTCCATATGCAACAGGCCGAGGAAGCCGCAGCGGAAACCAAAGCCCAGCGCGGTGGAACTTTCCGGCTCATAGAACAGCGAGGCATCGTTCAGGCTCAGTTTGCCCAGCGCATCGCGGAAGGCTTCATAATCGTCAGAGCTGATCGGGAACAGGCCGGCATACACCTGCGGCTTCACTTTTTTGAAGCCCGGCAGCGGTTTTTCCGCCGGCTGGCGCGCGGTGGTCAGGGTATCGCCCACCGGGGCGCCCAGAATGTCTTTAATCGCACAGACCAGCCAGCCTACCTCGCCGCAGTTCAGCACGTCGCGGTCGACGCGTTTCGGGGTGAAAATCCCCAGGCGATCGGCGTTATAAATCTGACCGGTGCTCATGACCTTGATCTTGTCGCCTTTACGCATGGTGCCGTTTTTAATCCGCACCAGCGATACCACGCCAAGATAGTTATCAAACCAGGAGTCGATGATCAGCGCCTGCAGCGGCGCATCAGGATCGCCCTCCGGCGGCGGAATGTCGCGCACCAGACGCTCCAGCACGTCCGGCACGCCGACGCCGGTCTTCGCGGAGCAACGCACCGCATCGGCAGCGTCGATGCCGACGATATCTTCAATCTCCTGCGCCGCGCGATCCGGATCGGCAGCCGGCAGGTCGATTTTGTTCAGTACCGGCACCACTTCCAGATCCATTTCAATGGCGGTATAGCAGTTAGCCAGCGTCTGCGCTTCTACGCCCTGCCCGGCGTCAACCACCAGCAGCGCACCTTCACAGGCCGCCAGCGAGCGAGAAACTTCATAAGAGAAGTCGACGTGGCCCGGGGTATCGATAAAGTTCAGCTGATAGGTTTCACCATCGGGCGCCTTATAATCCAGCGTGACGCTCTGCGCCTTGATGGTGATGCCGCGTTCGCGCTCCAGATCCATGGAGTCCAGCACCTGTGCGGCCATTTCACGGTCGGTCAGGCCGCCGCAAATCTGGATAATACGGTCCGACAGCGTCGATTTACCGTGGTCAATATGGGCAATAATGGAGAAATTTCGTATATGCTTCATTATAAAAGTTTTTCTGCCTTGGTATTTCTGAATTACTCGCCTATGGAAACCCGCATGGACCTAAAGCGACAGTGAGTTGGGTTAGGCCGTCTTTCGCCTGAATCGCTGCATTCTACATGCCGTAACAGCGAAAACCTAGCGATCGCTGCAGCGAAAACATTCTATTATGCGCTGTTTAATGGGGCCGGTGCCAGCCATGGATGAAAACAAATGTTAATCGGAAAAACATTTTGCCCGGACGGGAAAAGGTCGGTAAAAACGCATACCGCTCCCGCCCTTAATACATAATGCACCGCCGTGCAATCAACCCACTCTTAAACCCTCAAAAAAACAACCTTAATATCAGTTAATTATCCACTTTCGCGCTTTAGGAAAAAACCCATATACCTGACGTCCGCACCTCGATAGAAAGAGGGTGAGCTCCGTATAAAATGATGAAATCAGGGCACTACATCGGCAAGCCCGCCGGAGTTCACCAGCATATCTCTGTAGATTGATTGGAAGGTGCGTATGATCGATAAAGGGCAGATGCTGAGCCGGCACGATTTTTCAAAGGTCAACTGGGGCATTCTGGCAGCGGCGGCGCTGCTGTTAACCATCGGCGGCGCGCTGCTAATGCTGCCGCTGATGAGCAATATGGAAGAGCGCGGCATACTGACCTTGCTGCAAACCGGCGCGGTAACCATATTACTGGCGTGTATCCTGCTGGCGCTGCGTCATGTTCTGCGCCCGACGCAGACCTATCGCCTGTATGAACACGGCGTCAGAGTGTTCAATAGCCATAACCACCAGGAACGCTTTATCCCGTTTGAGAAGATCGTCGATATTTATCGCATCCGCAGCGTGCCGCTGCTGGGCAACCTGTGTGGCGGGCTGTGCGAAGCCATGGCGTTCCGTACCGCCGCCGATCAGCCCTGGTGTACGGTATTCAGCAATGTGTCACACGCCTGGGCGCTGCGTGACACCATCATCAACCAGCAGATCCTGTTGCGCGGCCCGGTGGCCCTCAATGCGTTATATCAGGGAGAAGAGCTGGCCTTTAACTATATTGCCGGCAGAACCCGCTGGCTAACCTGGCTTCTTGGCAGCAGATTACGGCACCTGCCGGGCCAGACGCTGCGGCTGAGCGCCAAAACGCTGGTTACGCCGCAGGGGGATATCGCCATCGAACAAATCCGCTCGCTGGACAGCCAGCCGCAGCACGGCGTTATCCATTTACTGGACAGCCAGGGTCAGACGCTGGCCACGCTGCGTTACTATTCACTGCTGAGCGCCGATCTGTTTATTGCATTGCTGGAGCATATGATTAACAACCGCATCCCCGCCTACCGCAACTCGGCGATGACGCGGCCGTTCATTTAGTCAGACAGAGGGGATTCCGGCTGCAGGCGCAGCGCGGTAGGAGGCAGGCCGATTTGCAACACCACCGGCTGGTAGGCGTCCTGTTCACCCAGACGGTGGGCCAGTTTACGCGCCAGCAAAAAGGCGCCCACGCCGCCAAACAGCGCGCCCAGTGCCGCAGCGCCGTCCGTCGCCAGCCACAGCTGCAGCGCGCCGCCGCCGAGCATCATACCCAGCAGCGGTGTCAGATAAACCAGCATCGCCGAGCGCAGCAGGCTGCCTTCGGTGATGCCCACCTCAACCCGTTGCCCCGGCTCCAGCGGCTGTTCAATCTGCACCTGCAGCTGATGCTCGGTTTCCGGCACCAGTTCATTCAGCGCACGCGCACCGCAGCCCGAACGGGCCTTGCAGCTGCCGCAGCCCGCTTTAGGCTCGCAACGCAACAGCGCCACGCCCTGTTGCCACGAGACTACCGTGGCCCACTCTTTCATCATTTCGACGATCCCCTGAAGGAAATACCGTCAGCAATACGCTTGGCGGTTGACGGCGGCAGTTCGCCGACGATGGTAATCTCTTTGCCGTTGCGTAATTCGGTCTGAATCGTCCGTCGCCCCTGGCGATAGAGCTGCGTGCCAACGCCACTGCCCGCCGGGCTGACATTGACCGAGAAACTGAACAGGCCGTCGCTGTACAGTCGCGTTTCAACCGGCACGGAAACGTTCGGCAACTTGCGGCGATTGCGCGCCACTTCGCTGACCCCGGCCGGTAACCAGGCCGTGTTCCAACCCAGTTTAACATTGTCCATCGCCGGCAGGGAAATCAGCGGCGGCAATGAGGCTTTCAGCAATCCGCTCAGCGCGTTTTGCACCTCTTCCCCCACCTCAAATGAGATCACCCGATATTGCTCCAGCGTTTCGCCGTTGCGGTCAAGCAGATCCACCCGCAGCGGCAGTTTGGTCTCTTCATCCATCCAGACAATATAGCTGTAGCGCGAACCATCGCGCGCCACCACGCGGATCACCTCGCAAGGACGATCGGAAATACGCGTCCGGCCGACGGAGATAAAATCATAGTATTTCGCCAGACGGGTAAAGTCGGCGTACACAATGGAAGGCAGCGCATCAACGATATGGTCGCCCGACAGGGTAAACGGCTCCAGGCCCGGTTCGAAATAGCTGATGCCGTCGCCGCGCTGCAGCACTTCACGCCGCGGACCGTCCATATGCAGTAACTGGCCGAGCGCCTGCTGCTCCACCAGGGCATGGCGATAGCGCAACGACTCTATCCCCTGCTTGGTGATGCTGATATAGGCAAGCTCGTAATTGAGTGAACGGCTGGCGCTGCTCATTTGTTGCAACAACGCCCCGGACGCGGTCTGCGCCGGGGCGATATTTGAGTAGAGCAGGCTGCCCGTCAATAGACAAACGGAGAACCAAAGTTGCTTCATTACTGCTGCTGCATTCCTAAAGACTGGGTGCCTGGAACCTGAACGGCGGCCTGCTGCGGCGTGCCTTGATCAAGTTGCAATTGGTTTGAATGCAAGCGGCGTTGCAGTTCGTAATCCTGCAGCATCGCATTGATACGTTTACGCTGTTCCTGCACCTGCTGCTGTTGACCGCTGCCGGTTGAGAAACTGTCTGCCGGCACGCCCAGGCTGACCGGCGATGGCTGCCCCATAATCGGCAGCGTGTTGAACACCGGCGCTTCCGAAGAACCCGGCTGCGTGGCATCAGGCTGATTATAGTGCTGGACGCCGACGATCACCGCCAGAGAGACGCAGGCGGCAACCCCGACCTGAGTCAGCTGGCTGGCCCATGGGCGCACTTTGTGCCAGAAAGGCATCTTCTGCCAGGTTTCCGGCTGCGGCTGAGATTCAGGCACCGCCGAAGGAACCAGACGAGCAGGCTCTTTCTCCAGTGCAGCGGCAACACGCTCGGCGATATCGAGATGAATTACTTGTCCTACATCACCCCGAAGCGTGTCACGTATCAGGTGATAGCTCTGCCAGCTTTGTTGAAGCGCCCGATCCTGCGACAAAGAGCTCAGCAGTTCGTTATCGAGCGATTCACCATCCATCAGAGCGGAAAGTTTTTCTTTCTGCATGCCTAAATACCCTTCCTGTATCCGCCATCGCTAACGCTGAATCAGCGGCTGAACTTTATTATCGATAGCTTCCCGAGCGCGGAAAATACGCGAGCGTACGGTCCCGACCGGGCAATCCATGATGGCGGCTATCTCTTCGTAGCTTAGGCCATCCAACTCCCGCAAGGTGATCGCCATACGCAGATCCTCAGGGAGCGACTCAATGGTACGGAAAACTATCTGTCTCAACTCTTCTGACAACATTAAGTTCTCAGGGTTCGAAATTTCTTTCAATGCGCCGGCGCTTTCATAGTTTTCAGCGTCGTTGGCGTCCACATCACTTGCCGGCGGACGCCGCCCCTGAGCAACCAGATAATTCTTTGCTGTATTCACAGCGATTCGATACAACCAGGTGTAAAAAGCGCTGTCGCCGCGGAAAGATTCCAGCGCGCGATAGGCTTTAATAAACGACTCCTGCACCACATCAGGCACATCGCCCTGCGGCACATAGCGGGAAACCAGACTCGCCACTTTATGCTGGTAGCGTACCACCAGTAAGTTAAACGACTTCTGATCGCCCTTTTGGACCCGTTCAACCAGCACCTGATCCGTTAACTGCTCGCTCATCCGAGGTAAATTCTCCCCAAATCTGTCTCCACGCGTGAAATTGTACTGCCAGCCATACATTTTTCCTGAGCAAGCACTCGCTTGGAGTTCATATGGAAATCAAAGTTCCATACGGCCATTGTTTTTTCTGTTGATGTCGCCCTATCCGTGGCATTTGCCCGGACAATTAGGCTAACATGATTTTCACTCTTCTTCTGCACACATCATACGTTATGCAACCATCTTCTGAATATGTTAGCGATGTACTGATCGTCGGCAGCGGTGCTGCAGGCCTGTCACTGGCTCTGCGGCTGGCACAACACGGCAAGGTGACCGTGCTGAGCAAAGGCCCGCTCAATGAAGGCGCCACCTTTTATGCCCAGGGCGGCATCGCCGCGGTATTTGATGAAACGGACAGCATTGCGTCGCACGTTGACGATACGCTGATTGCCGGCGCGGGGCTTTGTGATAAAGAGGCGGTCGAGTTTATCGCCGGCAATGCGCGCCATTGCGTCCAGTGGCTCATCGATCAGGGCGTGCTGTTTGATACCGAAACCAACGCCCAGGGCGAGGAACGCTATCACCTGACGCGTGAAGGCGGCCACAGCCACCGCCGTATTCTGCACGCCGCAGACGCCACCGGTAAGGAAGTAGAGACCACACTGGTGGGGAAAGCAAGCGCACATCCGAATATTTGCGTCATGGAGCGCCGCAACGCCGTCGACCTGATCACCTCCAGCAAAGTCGGCCTGCCCGGCACCCGCCGCGTGGTGGGCGCCTACGTCTGGAACCGCGAGCTGGAGCAGGTGGAGACGCACCGCGCCAAAACCGTGGTGCTGGCGACCGGCGGCGCCGCCAAAGTGTACCAGTACACCACCAACCCGGACATCTCCTCCGGCGACGGTATCGCCATGGCCTGGCGCGCCGGCTGCCGCGTCGCCAACCTGGAGTTTAACCAGTTTCACCCCACCTGCCTGTTCCATCCGCAGGCACGCAACTTTTTGCTGACCGAAGCGCTGCGCGGCGAAGGCGCGCATCTGCTGCGCCCGGACGGCAGCCGCTTTATGCCGGACTTCGACCCGCGAGGCGAACTGGCGCCGCGCGATATTGTCGCCCGCGCTATCGACCATGAAATGAAACGCCTCGGCGCCGACTGCATGTATCTGGATATCAGCCATAAACCCGCCGAGTTTATCATCCAGCACTTTCCGATGATCCATGACAAGCTGCTGACGCTGGGCTTTGACCTGACCAAACAGCCGATCCCGATCGTACCGGCGGCGCATTACACCTGCGGCGGTGTGATGGTAGACCAACATGGTCGTACCGACCTGGACGGACTGTACGCCATCGGTGAGGTGAGCTATACCGGGCTGCACGGCGCCAACCGCATGGCCTCTAATTCGCTGCTGGAGTGCCTGGTGTACGGCTGGTCGGCCGCCGAGGATATTGTGCGCCGCCTGCCGGCCATCAAGCTGGCCAAGGCACTGCCGCAATGGGACGAAAGCCGGGTGGATGACTCGGATGAACGCGTGGTGATCCAGCATAACTGGCACGAACTGCGGCTGTTTATGTGGGACTACGTCGGTATCGTCCGCACCACTAAACGCCTGGAGCGCGCTCTGCGCCGTATCAACACGCTGCAGCAGGAAATTGACGAGTACTACGCCAATTTCCGCATCTCCAATAACCTGCTGGAGCTGCGTAATCTGGTGCAGGTGGCGGAACTAATGGTGCGCAGCGCTATGGCGCGCAAAGAGAGCCGCGGCCTGCACTACACGCTGGACTATCCGGAGCCGCTGCCGCAAGCGCTTCCTACCATTCTGCAGCCGTAAGGCGCTCAGGGCGCGCCGGCGCCCTGCTCAATAAAACAGATAAAAATCGGTGATCAGGCGACGGAACGGTGCAGTGTAGTCACCCTCCGCCTGCTTGATGGCCAGATCGCTGTGCGCACACGTCTGCGCCGTGCGCGTCAGCGCCAGCAATATACGATGCCGTGGGGTATCCGCCCGGTCGCTGACGTTCACCCGCTGCGCCAAATGCCAGCCGCGCTGCAGCGCATCGGCGGCAAAGGCCTCGCCAATGTCATACGGCAGCACCACGCACAGCATACCGTCGGGCTGTAGCAGCCGTTCGGCGCAGGCCAGCAGTACATCATGAGTCAGCGTTTCGGTATAGCGCGCCGCATCGCGCGCCCGATCGCGGCAAGCTACCGCCGGCGCAAAATACGGCGGGTTGCTGACAATCAGATCGTAGCTGGCGGCCCGCTGCCCAGTAAACTGTTGAATATCCTGCTCATATATACGGATGCGCGACGCCCACGGCGATGCTTCTGCATTGTCATGCGCCTGCGCGGCGGCGGCGGCGTCCAGTTCTACCGCGTCGATCTGCACGTCATCCGCCGTACGCTGCGCCAGCATCAGCGCAATCAGCCCGCTGCCGCAGCCGATATCCAGCACCCGCCGGACCGCCGTCACCGGCGCCCAAGCGCCGAGCAGCACGCCGTCGGTGCCGACTTTCATGGCACAGCGATCGTGAGCGACAAAAAACTGTTTGAAGGTAAAACCGCCGCGACGCGGTTTGAAATTGGCTTTTGACTGACTGTCCACAATGAGTACCTGGCTGGAAAACCGGCGTAGCATAAGGCAATCTGCGGAGTGGTAAAAGAGTCCCGGCCTGAAAAAGGATGAACCCGGCGGCCAACCCGTCTATAATCGGCGCCCCAAGTAGAGGTAGACCATGACAGCAACCAATTTTTCCGAACTCGATCTCGATGAACGCCTGATCAACGCCCTGCGTGATAAAGGCTACGACCGCCCGACCGCTATTCAGGCCGAAGCCATCCCACCGGCAATGGACGGGCGCGACGTCTTGGGTTCGGCGCCGACCGGCACCGGTAAGACCGCCGCATTCTTGCTGCCTGTGCTGCAGCACCTGCTGGATTTCCCCCGCAAGAAGTCCGGCCCGCCGCGCGTATTAATCCTGACCCCGACGCGCGAACTGGCGATGCAGGTCGCCGATCAGGCGCGTGAGCTGGCGGCCCATACCTCACTGGATATTGCCACTATTACCGGCGGCGTAGCCTATATGAACCACGCGGAAGTATTCAGCGAAAACCAGGATCTGGTGGTCGCCACTACCGGCCGCCTGCTGCAGTATATTAAAGAAGAGAACTTCGACTGCCGCGCGGTGGAAACGCTGATCCTGGATGAAGCCGACCGCATGCTGGACATGGGCTTTGCCCAGGATATCGAAACTATTTCCGCCGAGACGCGCTGGCGCAACCAGACCCTGCTGTTTTCCGCCACGCTGGAAGGCGAAGCTATCCGCGAATTCGCAGAACGCATCCTGAACGAACCGGTGGAAGTGGAAGCCGATCCTTCCCGCCGCGAGCGTAAAAAAATCCTGCAGTGGTACTACCGTGCTGACGATGTGCAGCATAAAACCGCCCTGCTGATCAATCTGCTGCAGCAGCCGGATGTACAGAAATCAGTGGTCTTCGTACGCAAGCGCGAGCGTGTACATGAGCTGGCCACCTGGCTGCGGGAAGCAGGCATCAACACCTGCTATCTGGAAGGCGAGATGGTGCAGGCCAAACGCAACGAAGCGGTGAAACGCATGATGGACGGCCGCGTCAACGTGCTGATCGCCACCGACGTCGCCGCCCGCGGTCTGGACATTCTGGATATCACCCACGTGTTCAACTTTGATATGCCGCGCACCGCCGATACCTATCTGCACCGCATCGGCCGCACCGGCCGCGCCGGCCGCAAAGGCACCGCGATTTCGCTGGTCGAGGCTCACGATCACCTGCTGCTGGGCAAAGTCGGTCGCTACCTCAACGAACCGTTGAAAGCGCGCGTGATTGACGAACTGCGGCCGAAAACCCGCGTGCCGAGTGAAAAGAGCAACGGCAAGCCGTCCAAAAAAGTGCTGGCCAAGCGCGCGGCCGACAAGAACAAAGCCAAAAGCAAGGATAAAGCCAAGGTGAAAGTTCGCCATCGTGAGGCGAAAAACATCGGCAAACGCCGCCAGCCGAAAGGCGCACCGGCAACCAACGGCGAATAACGAACGCCACAGAAAAACCGCCTTCCGGCGGTTTTTTTATCTCCTCACAATACGCGATAACGCGCCGCCAGCCGGTGCGCCTGCAGCCAATCATCCAGCTGCTGACGCGCCTGACGCATGGCTTCATTCTGCAGATGCCGCGGCGTCTGGGCGAAATAAGCCTGAAATGTCATCCCCTGCCGGTTAACCGCCGCAGCATCCGCGCCGTTTTGCAACAGCATCAACGCCACCTGCGGCGCGTTGATTCTGGCGGCAATATGCAGCGGCGTATCACCGACGCGATCGGCCAGACGGCTGTCGGCAGCCGCATCCAGCAGTTGGCGCACCTGCGTCGGACGGCCGGCCAGCACCGCAGCGGCCAGCGGCGTCGCGCCGCTGACGGCGTTACGCACATCAACCACCGGCTGCCGCGCCAGCAGCTGTGTCAGATAGCCGGCATCCTCCACCATCGCCGCGATATGCAGCGCGCTGTTGCCGTCCATGCCGGTTTCCGTCACGTCGGCGCCGGCATCCAGCAGCGCCTGTACGCTGCCAGGCTGCTGGCGTAAAATCGCCCACTGCAACAGCGTTATACCCTGCTCGCCGCGCTCACCAAGCGCCTCCGGCGTCGCCAGTGCCGCGATACGGGCCGTATCACCAGTGGCAACCGCCAGCGCCAGCGGCTGGCAGCTCTGGCCGTTAAACGGCGTCGTTTGCTGATTCATCTGCAGTTCCTCGGCCTTTCCCGACAACGCCAATACTGCTAACGGTATCAATAACATCAGCAATATTGGCCAGCGTAATCTGTCAGGCATCGGCCTTTGTCTCCCACGGTTTCTGTTCCATCATCGAGCTAATCACCTTATCAATACCATGCGCGGCAAGACTGCGCTCCAGATGCTTGCTCGGCCGCCAGTCGTCAATACCATTTAGCGTATCATTATTTTCCAAAATGATTTGATGGCCGATGGCATTCGGGATCAGCGACGTCGACTCCTGCGTCGACGTCAGCATGTCATATTGCTCGCTGTAGCGGCGAATACCGCCGGCTTCCGCATCCTGTCTGGCTGCGGCCGGATCGATACCAAAGCGATTCAGGGTGTGATCGGACACTCCGGCAGCGTTGAAGGTGACCGCCAGCGTACCGGTGGCCAATGCGGCGGTAGCCGCCAGACCGCCCCCCAGTGAGTGCCCGCTAATTACCAGCCGCTCGCCAAACGCCGCCTTGGCGCTTTTCGCTACTGACACTGCCTGATTGTACTGTACGTCATCGTATCCCGTCGCCTGACGCACATTGCTTAACCAGTCCCGCCAGTCGTTGGTGCCGGCAAAGGCCAGTACATATTGCTGCCCGTCATGGTAAATGCCCGCCTGAAAACCCGATGCCGTATCATGCAGGCTTGCAGGCTCAATACCGGCGCTCAGCAATGCCGCATCGCTTAGGCGGCTGAAGTTTTCTACGCCCTTTCCGTCCAGGCTGTAAACGTCCTTAGCCAGCAGCGCCAGGGTGTAATCCCCCTGTTGCGGCATCTGCCCGCGCATCAGATCGGTTTTGGCCGACGAGGCGACAGCGGCGACATCATTGACCAACGAATGCAGCAGTTGCTGCGTTTGCCGGTTCTGTGACGACGTTGATGGATGCGCCGCCGTGGGCAACCGTTCGCCAGCGACAGGCTCTGCCGGAATGGGCGGCTCCGTGCGCCGTTCGGGAACCACAGGCAAAGATACGGCAGGTAACGCCGCCGAAGTAAAACTTAAAGACATGCTCATGCCGACTCCTTGTCGATAGTTCAGTCATCGCACTGATAACCAGCGCCAGGTTAGCTATCGGCAGGTCGGAGCAGTTCTGTAATACCAGAGTGTGATCCCGGTCTAAATTTTGATTGCCGGGCATAAAAAAGGGGAGCCAAGGCTCCCCCGATAAGTCAACCGCCTGACAATTACAGGCTTTCGGTAAAGGTACGTGTAATCACGTCACGCTGCTGTTCCGGCGTCAGTGAGTTAAAGCGCACCGCATAGCCGGAAACGCGGATGGTCAGCTGCGGGTATTTTTCCGGATGCTTCACGGCGTCTTCCAGCGTTTCACGACGCAGTACGTTGACGTTCAGATGCTGACCGCCTTCAACACGCACGGTCGGCTGCATTTCCATCGGCACTTCACGATACTCGATGGTGCCCAGCTCGCTGACCGGCACGATTTGGTCTTCAGCATAATCGGCTTTGGCGCACACGCAACGTGCTTCTGATTTTTCGTTATCCAGCAGCCAGAAAGAGTTCACCAGCGCCTGATTGTTTGCTTTGGTAATTTGAATACCGGTAATCATGTTATTGCCTCCGTACAAGGGCGAAAAAACTTATTTCATTGATAACCCGAACAAGGTTTAGGTCATTTGGTAAAACCATTTATTGTTCTGTATACCAGCCCGACCCCGGTAATTCTTTGATTAAGGTCAATTTCCAACCAAAGCCCACGCGCTACAAAACGGCAAATTTCTGTTTTATATCAATATTTACCCAATCGGTACTGGCAATTATTTTTGTAAATTTTCAACAAAACCTGCAAAGACCATCTGCGCCGCCGCTGAGCGACAGGGAATGTTAAATGCGGGTTTCGCTCCGTAAAGCTAAACGGTAAGCTATGCCCGATGAATGATTAACGAAAACAAAGGAGAGCGTTAATGTCCACTCCCCTCACCTGGCATGACGTTATTGGCAAGGAGAAAGAGCAACCCTATTTTGTCGACACGCTCGCCTTTGTTGCCAATGAGCGTCAGGCCGGCAAAACCATTTACCCGCCGCAGAAAGACGTGTTTAACGCTTTTCGCTTTACCGAACTGGCCGACGTCAAGGTGGTGATCCTCGGTCAGGATCCCTACCACGGCCCGAATCAGGCGCATGGCCTTTCATTTTCCGTGCTTCCCGGCGTGCCGGCGCCGCCGTCGCTGGTGAATATGTATAAAGAACTGGCAACGGATATTCCGGGCTTCGAGCGCCCCGATCACGGTTGCCTGCAAAGCTGGGCGGAACAGGGCGTACTGCTGCTCAACACCGTATTGACGGTGGAGAGAGGAAACGCGCACTCGCATGCCAACCTGGGCTGGGAAACCTTTACCGATAAGGTCATCGCCGCGCTGAATGAAAACCGCGAAGGCGTGGTATTCCTGCTGTGGGGCTCACACGCGCAGAAGAAAGGCAGTTTTATCGACCGTCAGCGTCATCACGTGCTGAAAGCGCCGCATCCGTCGCCGCTTTCAGCCCACCGCGGCTTCTTTGGCTGCCGGCACTTCTCGCAAGCCAACCAACTGCTGGAACAGCAGGGGCTAACGCCGATCGACTGGATGCCGCATTTACCGCAGCAATAAGCCAGACGGCAAAAAGGCACCCGAGGGTGCCTTTTCTTTATCTATTGCATCATACAGGCAACGATTATTTGGAAACTGCCACCATCGCCGGGCGCAACAGACGACCGTTCAGCGTATAGCCTTTCTGCATCACCATCATCACCTGGTTCGGTTCATGATCGGCAGACTCCATCAGGCTCATCGCCTGGTGCACATCCGGATTGAACGGCACATTCACGTCGCCGACAATTTCGATACCGTATTTACGCACCACGTCCAGCAAGGATTTCAGCGTCAGTTCGATACCTTCGACCATCGCCGCCAGCTCTGGATTATTACGGTCCGCCAGCTCCAGCCCGCGCTCCAGGTTGTCGATTACCGGCAGCAGATCGGAAGAGAATTTCTCCAGGGCGAATTTATGCGCCTTTTCAATATCCTGCTCGGTACGACGACGAATATTTTCGACTTCAGCCTTGGCGCGCAGCTGGCTTTCGCGTTCGCGCTGCTGAGCGTCCGCCAGTTGGGCTTCCAGCTCGGCAATACGTGCGTCACGCAGATCGACACCTTCTGCTGCTTCCTGCTGCACGTCCTCGTGCTGAGCGTGTTCCATTTCTTCCGAGACTTGCTCGTTTGGCGTCTTGTGTTCTTTACTACTCATGAATATCTCCGCGTTTTAGCATTAATCCCGCAACTTGGCTTATTATGGGGATCAAAACCGGGGTTTCAAGTCAACCGGTCACAATGTAAGACATAATCTGGCTCCGGTGAGGGAAAACGCAACAATGAATAAAAAATTTAACTGCATTGGCATTGTTGGCCACCCGCGTCACCCGTCGGCGCTGGCAACGCACGAGATGCTGTTCCACTGGCTGGTCGCCCGCGGCTACAACGTGATGGTTGAACGACAAATCGCCAAGGATCTGGGGCTGAAAGAAGCGGTAACCGGCAGCCTGGCGGAAATCGGCCAGCAGGCCGACCTGGCGGTGGTGGTCGGCGGCGACGGCAACATGCTCGGCGCGGCGCGGGTGCTGGCGCGTTACGAGATTAAAGTTATCGGCGTCAACCGCGGCAATCTCGGCTTCCTCACCGATCTGGACCCGGACAATGCCCTGCAGCAGTTGGCCGACGTGCTGGAAGGCGAATACATCAACGAGCAGCGCTTTCTGCTGGAGGCGATCGTCCAGCGTGAGCAGCAGCCATACCGCATCAGCACCGCCATCAATGAAGTGGTGCTGCACCCCGGCAAAGTGGCGCACATGATCGAGTTCGAAGTCTATATCGATGACCGCTTTGCTTTTTCCCAGCGCTCCGACGGCCTGATTATCGCCACGCCGACCGGTTCTACCGCCTATTCACTGTCCGCCGGCGGCCCGATACTGACGCCGTCGCTGGAAGCCATCGCGCTGGTGCCGATGTTCCCGCATACCCTCTCCGCCCGCCCGCTGGTCATTAACGGCGACAGCACCATTCGGCTGAAGTTTTCCCACGTCAGCAGCGATCTGGAGATCAGTTGCGACAGCCAGATCGCCCTGCCTATCCAGGAGGGGGAAGAGGTGCTCATTCGTCGTAGTGATTTCCACCTGAATCTTATTCATCCAAAGGATTACAGCTATTTCAATACGTTAAGCACCAAACTCGGCTGGTCTAAAAAATTGTTCTAAAATCTTGCTCAACTACTTTACTGTATATAAAACCAGTTTATACTGTATGAAATTACAGTTATGTGTTTATACACAGGAAGGTTCCCATGCTGTCGCAATTAACCATCAGCAATTTTGCTATCGTTCGTGAGTTGGAGATCGACTTTCAACCGGGTATGACGGCGATTACCGGTGAAACCGGCGCCGGTAAGTCGATTGCGATTGATGCTCTGGGGCTGTGCCTCGGCAGCCGTGCCGACGGCAACGCGGTCCGGCTGGGCGCCTCCCGTGCCGACCTGTGCGCACGCTTTTCCCTGGCCGACACACCTTCCGCCCGCGAGTGGCTGGAGCAAAATCATCTGGACGACGGCAACGAATGCCTGTTGCGCCGGGTGATTGGCGCCGACGGCCGCTCACGCGGCTTTATCAACGGCACCTCCGTGCCCCTGTCGCAGCTGCGCGAGCTGGGCCAACGCCTGATCCAAATTCACGGCCAGCACGCACATCAGTTGCTGCTGAAACCGGAACACCAAAAATCACTGCTGGACGCCTACGCCGGCGAAGCGGAACTGATGACGGAGATGCGCCAGGCCTATCAGCGCTGGCACCAAAGCTGCCGTGAGCTGGCGCACCATCAGCAGCAATCCATCGAACGCGAAGCGCGTAAGCAACTGCTGCAGTACCAGTTGAAAGAGCTGAACGAGTTCGCGCCGCAAAGCGGCGAGTTTGAGCAGATTGATACGGAATACAAACGCCTGGCCAACAGCGGCCAGTTGCTGACGCTCAGCCAGCAGGCGCTGCAGCTGTTGGCCGATAGCGACGAACACAACATGCTGAGCCAGTTGCACAGCGTCAAACACCTGCTGCTGGAGCTTATCGGCATGGATGACAAACTTGCCGGCCTGCTGGATATGCTGGAAGAGGCATCGATTCAAATCAGCGAGGCCGGCGACGAACTGCGCCACTATGCCGAACGTATGGATCTCGACCCCAACCGCCTGTATGAACTGGAGCAGCGCATTTCACGCCAGATAGCGCTGGCGCGCAAACATCATGTCACGCCGGAAGAGCTGCCGACCCTGCATCAGCAGTTGCTGGAAGAGCAGGAACTGCTGGCCCAGTATGAAAGCGACCACCAACAGCTGAACGAAGCGGTTACCCAACACCATCAGCAGGCGATGGCGCTGGCGGAGCGCCTACACCAACAGCGCCGGCACTATGCCGCCGAACTCACCCAACTGATCACCGACAGCATGCATGCGCTGTCAATGCCGCACGGCCAGTTCAGCATCGACGTACATTTCGAACCTGAACATCTGGGCGCCGAGGGCGCAAGCCGCGTTGAGTTCTGCGTTTCCACCAACCCCGGCCAGCCGCTGCAGCCGCTGGCAAAGGTCGCTTCCGGCGGCGAGCTGTCGCGTATTGCGCTGGCAATTCAGGTGATTACCGCGCGTAAGATGGAAACGCCGGCGCTGATTTTCGATGAGGTAGACGTCGGCATCAGCGGCCCGACCGCCGCCATCGTCGGTCGCCTGCTGCGCCAACTCGGCGAGTCCACCCAGGTGATGTGCGTTACCCACCTGCCGCAGGTGGCCGGCTGCGGACATCAGCACTTCTTCGTCAGCAAACAGACCGACGGCACAGCGACAGAGACGCAGATGTCACCGCTGGGTAAACGCGCACGCCTGCAAGAACTGGCGCGCCTGCTGGGCGGCAGCGAAGTCACGCGGAACACGCTGGCTAACGCAAAAGAGCTGCTGGCGGCGTAAAAAACTCAACTTTTTCATATTCTCGCGGTCTGAATGTAGCGCTGTAAACCTGAACGATTTCAACTTGCTGCATACCGACCGCCCGACAGGCCTGAGGGGCGGCGATGCCCCGCCCTGCAGAGTCAAAATGCATGGCTATCGCCGCAGCCGCTTGAAAGTTGAAGGGTATAAAGGTTTCCAACTGCCGCAAGGTCTATTATCATCGGCATCCTATGCCCTAAAGGAATATGATTACTATGCGCTGTAAAATGCTGACTGCTGCCGCTGTGGTTCTTGTGATGCTGACTGCAGGCTGCTCGACTTTCGAAAAAATCGTTTATCGCCCTGATATCAATCAGGGGAACTACCTGACAGCCGCCGACGTGGGCAAAATCCACAAAGGTATGACCCAGCAGCAGGTCGCTTACACTCTGGGTACGCCAATGCTGCAAGACCCGTTTGGCACGCAGACCTGGTACTACGTGTTCCGCCAACAGCCTGGCCACGAGAAGATCACCCAGCAAACGCTGACGCTGACCTTCGATAGCGCCGGCGTATTGACGGATATTCAGAATAAACCGGCGCTGACCGGCAAGTAATTACGGGCCGCCCGCCGGCCCATACAAGAGTCGGTTAATCTTGTATGACAGTCACAGGCTGCAACTCGGCAGGTGAGGTTCAAAAAATAAGGCGCTGATAGCGCCTTATTTTTTTGCTTTCTCCGCGCGTTGCCGACGCAGTTCTTTCGGGTCGGCAATCAGCGGCCGGTAAATCTCCACCCGGTCGCCATCATTCAGCACATCGCCCGGCTTGGCCGGACGGCTATAGATGCCAACCTTGTTAGTCGCTAAATCGATATCCTTACGGAGTTCCAGCAGTCCGGAGGCTATAACCGCCTGTTCGACCGTACTGCCTGCCGCCAGCTTAACCTGACGCAGATACTGACGTTCCGGCAGCGCATAAACCACCTCTACGCGTATCTCAGACACTGTAAACCTCTTTGGCGCGCTGGGTAAAAGCCTGCACCATATTGCTGGCCAGCTCTTTAAACACCTTACCGAACGCCAGTTCGATCAGTTTGTTGGTGAACTCAAAGTCCAGATGCAGTTCAACCTTGCAGGCCTCCGGGCTGAGCGGCGTAAACTGCCAGCCGCCCATCAGCTTGCGGAACGGGCCATCAACCAGTTGCATGTTGATACGATGGTTATCCTGCAGTGTATTACGCGTTGTAAAAGTTTTGCTGATACCGGCTTTGGCTACGTCCACGGCGGCGGTCATCTCACTGTCCGTCGCATTCAGTACCCGACTGCCGGTGCAGCCTGGTAAAAACTCGGGATAGGCGTGAACATCGTTAACCAACTGGTACATCTGCGCAGCGCTAAACGGCACCAGCGCAGATCGACTAATCTGGGGCATATCATTTCCTGAGCAACATAAATCGAACAGATAATAACATTTATCTGGCGTCAGACAAAAAATCTGCTACGCGGGCAGACGCCCGCTAACGCAAAAAAATTGCGCAGACGTTGAACGCTAAAGGATTTCTTTCGCTGTGGCATCCAGTATAATGAGCACCTTATGAAAAAGAAAAAAGCATACAAACCCGGCTCAGCCACCATTGCGCAGAACAAACGCGCCCGCTACGAGTACTTCATCGAAGAAGAGCTCGAGGCTGGCCTGTCTCTGCAAGGGTGGGAAGTAAAATCGCTGCGTGCTGGCAAAGCCAATATCAGTGACAGCTACGTGATGTTCCGTGACGGTGAAGCCTATCTGTTCGGCGCCACCATCACGCCACTGAACGTGGCTTCATCACATGTGGTATGCGACCCAACGCGCTCCCGTAAACTGCTGCTGAAAAAACGCGAGCTGGACTCGCTGCTTGGCCGCGTCAACCGTGACGGTTACACCGTCGTCGCCCTTTCCATGTACTGGAAAAACGCCTGGAGCAAGTTGAAGATCGGCGTTGCCAAGGGTAAAAAAGAGCACGACAAGCGCGATAACATCAAAGATCGCGAATGGCAGACGGCGAAAGCCCGTATCATGAAGAACGCAAATCGTTAAGCCGCTGGCATAGCAGCGTAAACTTCTGATATACTGCCTGACAGTTACTTGGGGCTGATTCTGGATTCGACGGGATTTGCGAAGCCCAAGGAGCATGCCGAGGGGCGGTTGGCCTCGTAAAAAGCCGCAAAAAAATAGTCGCAAACGACGAAAACTACGCTTTAGCAGCTTAATAACCTGCTCAGAGCCCTCTCTCCCTAGCCTCCGCTCTTAGGACGGGGATCAAGAGAGGTCAAACCCAAAAGAGATCGCGTGGATGTCCTGCCTGGGGCTGAAGCGTTAAATCCAATCAGGCTAGTTTGTCAGTAGCGTGTCCATCCGCAGCTGGCCGGCGAATGTAAAGATTGGACTAAGCATGTAGTGCCGACGGTGTAGTAATTTCGGACGGGGGTTCAAATCCCCCCAGCTCCACCAAATAGGTCGCCGGTGATACCAGATAGACCCGGTGATAATGACAAAAAAGCCCGCAAGCTCAGCCTGCGGGCTTTTTTGTGTCCTCAATCGCAAGATCATCCGTTCGGATGTCGAGAAAAGTGCGTGTAATCCCCAGACACCTAACATAATGAAGGCCAATCACGTATGCCAACGATGGAAGCATCCAACCATAAAAGCCATACTCTGGAAAAAGATAGATAGCCATTCTATTTTTAATTTGAAACTCGGGCATGGCAATGAGTAACTCAAAGCTATTATAAAGATAAAACTAGCCAAAGTGATAAATGTTAATACTCTGTACTCGATGTAGTAGATCCGCTATTTTTTCTATGAGCAGCAACCAGTGCATCATGTAACGCCCCTACTGTCAGATCGCGGATGATAGGACGAGGCTTATTACGCAGCCAACCTATCAACCGTCCAATACAAAGCGGATCAAACCCTTCGGAATGGAAAAGATATTCGTTCTCCCCCAGCGAGAATGTAGTCCGGTAACCGTCTTCATCCGTATGCAGGACTATTCCAAACCTCTGTGCGACCTCCTCCAAAAGCTCCGCACCATCATCGCCGGTAATGCCTAGATCTTCTTCAAGATAAGTCTGCGCAGTAATAGAAGCACGGCGACTCCCTGTAAAATCACGTACAAAGTCGATAAGCTGAGAAAGAGTAGGATAGCAATATTCAGTGTTAGTCATGATAAAGTTACACACCAAGCTTAATTACATTAACGATTAAACAAATAATATCAAAACGCTTCACAAAGCCAATTCTATCGAAAAAACGTCTGGAATGATAAAATAGGTAAATATATCACCAATAACACCCCCCTATTTCAATATTAGTACACCTAACATATCGAGCCACAACAGTTTTATTTTCCATGCATTAACTCTTCAACGCCGTAGCACCCACAATAATTAATGCCTCCAACATTATTCCGGATAAACCACAGCGCCCTTCTCTTTTTATTCACCAGCCGGCTTTTCCTCCAACTCCGGCGCCGCACGCAGTCGCTTCAACAGCATAAACAGGAAAAGCGGCTGAATCACCGTCAGGGCCATCGTCAGCCAGGCCAGCTGGTCGACATTGCCCAGCCGCCCATCCACGTTGGTTAATATCATTGAAGATACGACCGCCGCCAGGCCGCTGAAGATATGCTGGCAAACGCTTTGTAAGGACATAAAGCCCGCTCTTTCCCAAGGCTCGGGCACCTGGCTGTTTACCGCCGCCACGGCAATAGTGCGCGTCGCGGTCACCGCCATAAACAGCGTGAAAATCACGATCGGCGGCATCGACGGCGTATGTAAGAAGCCATCCCACACCACCAGCAGGATCAACACTCCCATTATCAGCGTCATGCGCATGGCCCCCAGCTTATCAATCAGGCGACCGCCAAACTGCATCGCCAACAGGCTAAAAATACCGCCCATCACGTAGTAATAGCTCATGTCGCTGCGCGGTACGCTAAGGTTGAATTGGAAATAGGTCGCCACGTTAGGCACGATCAGGAACGTGCTGAAAATCGCCAGCCCGATCGCCGCAAAGGCGTTCAACACCACCGGACGCCTCAGCATTTTGACAAAGGAAAACGACGGCTGTTGCTGCTGCAGATGCGCCGTCATCGTCGGCAATTTAGCGTACACCGCCGCCAAGACACACATGCCCAAAGCGCTGACGATATAAAAAGGCGCGCTCCACCCGTAGCGCATCGCCAGTTCCAGCCCCAACGGAACGCCGGCAATTGCCGCCAGTGAAAAAGCGCCCATCACGATAGCCATCGCCCGGCCACGCTGCTGTTGTGGCACCGCATCGACTACGATGGCCAAAGCTATCGACGTAGCCGGGCCGGCGCAAACTCCGGCCAACAGGCGAGTGATAAACAAACTTTCCATATTCCAGGCCAGCGTGCATGCCCAAGTCGCCGCCGACAGCCCTAATAACGCCACCAGCGCGACAGACTTACGATCGAACCGGTCAATAAACTTCGCACATAACAGCGAGGAAAGTGCCGCCGCCAGCGTATAACCCCCGCCCAGATAGCCGATATAGGTGGGTGAAATCCCCAGCTCTCGCGAAAGATCCGGCCCCAGCGGCATCACCATCATAAAGTCCAGCGCATTGACCAGTTGAATTAGCGCCGCCAGCCAGACGATACGCATTTCCGGCGTACTTACCTTGCTCATCCTTTAAACTCCAACATTAATGGCAATCCCTACGCCGAATCTGCTGATATTTTCATCTAAAAATAAGCGACAGTTCCAGCATAAACATCTGACAAAGGATCAATAGTAGTTCACTTCTTATATTTGGATATTTCGCTACGCTATATAAATTCAGTCAGAAGGACACCGCTATGGTTTGGTATGCGCAAGAACGGTTCTCCGTCCGTCTTGAGTGGGGGATAGAGGCTGTCGAACAACTTGGCCAGACGGCAGATTGCATCATCATCGTTGACGTGATGTCATTTTCAACCTGTATAAGCCTTGCGGTGGATAACGGCGCCAGGGTTTATCCCTATCCCTGGAAAGACGAGTCGGCAATCGCCTATGGCAATGAGAAAGGGGCAATCGTTGCAAGTACTGAGCGCCGCCTCAAAAGCAACGGTTATTCCTTATCCCCTTGTTCGCTCAAAGACATCGAACAAGGCGTCAGGCTCGTTCTCCCCTCGCCCAATGGCTCGGCAATCTCTTTTCGCGCCAAGGATAGCGGTGCAGCCGTCTTCAGCGGTTGCTTCAGAAACATGGCGGCAACCGCCAGAGCCTGCCGCCATTTTAAGCGCATCCTGGTCATACCCTACGGTGAACGGTGGCCTAATGGTACTCTGCGCCCTGCGGTTGAAGATTTGGCCGCTGCCGGCGGCATTATTTCTTATCTGACGGACAGAACATTGTCACCGGAAGCCAGCGCTACCGTATCCGCCTACCGCCACAGCTATCAGAAAAATATTTCAGCCCTTAATGAATGCGCGTCCGCTTTAGAACTTGCTAGCCGTGGGTTTGAGAATGATGTAGCGCTTTGTCTGGAACGGAATATGAGCGAAATTGCATGTCGTTTGCATGGGGATGTTTTTGCCCCACTATAGTCAGATCTTCCTCCCTGCCTGACCGGTAACAGCAGACAACAAGAAAAGCGTAATGAACCGATGTAAAAAACCGGGGAAAACACTTTCCGCCAGTTCTTGCTGACGCTCCGCCCTTCTCGCTGCCTCCCATCGAGTACTGTATTCGTGAGTAACTGCACGGCATCAGGACTGCTGCTCTACCGTCGACGCAAACCTGTTGTTAACCAACAAATATCTGTCAGCTCTCAACCTCGATAGACCCTTTGGACAAACATTAAAATAAGATTAATCTCATATTGATTTTCTCTAATGACAGATAATTGAAAGAGTTATTTTAAAGGCAGGTGAAAAAGTTATGATAAATTATTAACAAGTTAAGTTTAACTATTTACAACAGTAATAATGACAATATAAAAGCAGACGAAAAAAGAAAATCGATAAATCAATAATGAATATCATTATCATTAAGAAAAAAGCTCAATTCACTCAGAAAAAATAAGCAAAAAAAACCATAAAAAACAACAAAATAAAAACAAACTCGGTGATATTTTATGCACCTAACCCTGCAAAATTTTCACCTAAAAAATCGTTAAAAATATATATAAAATCCTAAACAAAGCCGTTTAATTACCTAAAAAACCAGAGACAACCGTCATTGGTTTGGCTTAAGTAAAATATTTCTTAATGTAAACATTGACAGTTTTTAATCATTGAACTTTCTTTTAATTAGGTGAAAGAGGTGCGTTTCGCACGACCCCCTTTTACCGTTCACTTCCCATTACCATTATTTTCTTGAAGGTTTTTCTCACCTTCAGGGGATGTTGTACGCCGGGGAGTTGAAGATGTTAAAAATTTTTCTTATATGATTGAATTTTAAGAGGTAATATCCTTATGGCTTCTTTACCATCACAGCAACAAGCTGCGTCTATTTACTACTCGATCTTAGGAACGGTAACCACCTACAGTGGGTTCAATTCCTTTGCAAATCAGTTAGAAAGTGGTACACAAACCGTAGAAAGCCTGGCGACACAATTCCTCAATTCAGCAAAAGGACAACAACTGTACGCTGGCCAAAGTGACGCACAAATTCTTTCTCAGGTGTATGCACGCGCATACGGCGACACTCCATCCGCAGACCAGGTAACGCAACTGTTAAGCAGCGGCTCGTTAGAAAGCGCGCTGACGACGTTGGTGAATGACTTATTGAACTATCAAGGCTTTGATGACGCGACCTTAGCGAAGCAACAAGCCTTTGAGACCAATGTCAACAAGATGCTCTACCTGGACTCGTCAAATCTGGCAGACGCTTCTTACCAGGAACAGGCCGTAGCTCTTGCTTTGGCCGTGGCAGATCGCGGCGTATACTCCATTTCGCTCGAATCCTGGAGTAACTCGCTGCAAAAAGGTATCAGCATTGACTACCTGACCAAAACGTTGCTTGAGTACCCAGAATTCCAGCGTACCGTTGGTCAGTTGGAAGGTAACGATCTGATCACGCAGATATTCACCACCGTGCATGGTATTGCACCAACGTCAGAGCAACTGGCGACTTACAGTGCGTTGTCTGATAAACAAAGTATTATTGTCGCCATTATCAACGATCTTCGAACCTCAACCGCCACCGACGATGCTACGTTGACCAACCAGCACGCCTTTGAAGCCAGCATCGGGGAAAACCTGCTGTATAAAACGGCAGCCAAGCTGAGCGTCACCGAGGGCGGTGGCAATGCGACCGGTACCGTAAATACCAATGCCAGCCATCAATTAAGCAATGCGGAAGTTGCCGTACTGAAAACCGTTCAGTTGGATGCCAATTCTGCCGGCACCGTCGATCTGACGTTTGCTGATAACCTCAGCAGCTTAACCATCAATGGCAACGCCGCCGCTACGGTGAATCTATCTGATAACGGCGCACGAGGCGATACCGCCCTTGTCGTCAATAACGCGAACATTACCCTGAATGCTGGCTCAGGGAATGAAAACATCGACCTTTCTGCTGCTGACGTTGCCAATAGTACCGGTACCTTTAACCTAGGCAGCGGTAACGACGCCCTGCTTTGGGCCGGCAATGCTACCAACGGCGTAAATAGCGTATCTGCCAATCTGCATGCTGACGGCGGTGACGGCACGGATATCCTTTCCGCCAACTTCCTCTTAAAATCTGTCGCAACCACCAGTAATATCCTAGGGATCCGCAGCAGCACCGTAACCAGCAATACCAGCAACTTCAGCAATTTTGAAAAAATCGATCTGGCGGGCTACGTCGGTCAATCCAGCGGCACACTGAACGGTAATGCGGTCACAACGCCAGCTCACACCTTTGACTTTGGCATCCTGAATGGTACCGCCACGGTAGAAGGCACCAGCGGCGGCACCGTTACTCAGGCGACTCAGGGCACCAACCTGGGCAGCCAGGGTTTTGCGTTGTCTGGTAAAGCCGATAACGTCAAGGTCATCAACGCCGCTGGCGGTGATGCAGCTGCACTGACCGTCACCGGCAATGCAGGTGCCGACAGCAATCTGGAAATCACTTTCCGTCAGAATGCGACTAACAAATTCGACATCAATTTCGACGCCGCCAGCGCGCAAAACATTGACGCCGGCTCACTGAGTCTGATCAGTAGCAGCAGCGTTCTGGGAGGTACTGCGCTAGGTACGGTGAATATCGCTTCCGGTGGTCAAGGCGACTTTACCAACATTCTGGATCTGATTGGCACCAATTCACAGATTCAAACTATCAACGTTTCCGGCGATCACCAGATCGATCTCGCATTGGGCAGCGGTTACAGCAACGTGCGTACCATCGATGCTTCCAGCAACACTGCCGGTATCAATCTGGACTCTGCACACGCAGGGACCGGTGACGGTATTCTGGTACAGTTGTTGAATATCCTTCCGCTCAGCGCAGTGACCACTACCCTGCTGACGCCGCTCCTGAATACTCTGGGCCTGAACGGCTATCAGTTGGAAGTAACCGGCACTGCCGCCGATGACACTTTCAACATTGCCGCCAACACCACGGTTACTGGCGGTGCTGGCAGCAATACCTACGAGCTGAAAGGCAGCACCAGCCAGGCCGGTGTAACCATCACTGACTTCAACAGTGCTAAAGACAGCATCGTTGATGCCGCCTCCGGCGTCACCCTCTCGGGCGCAGCTGGCGGTTCTGTTGCAGATTACGGTCTGCGCTCTGCAGATATCATGGATGGCCTGCTGGGTTCTCTAGTTGGCGGTTTGACCAACGGTGTAGTTGGCCTGTTGGGTGGGATTCTGGGGTTGGGCAACAGCAACTCACTGACCTCGAAAGTGGGTGTTGCATCAGTAGCCTTCGATAACGGTACAGATGCCAGTTACGTTATTATTGATAATAACGATAACGGCTCCCTGGACAGCTCAGACAGCGTTATCTACCTGACAAATCAGGACCACCAGTCGCTGATCGACAGCCTGCACTACACCGAAGTGAGCGTAAACGGCATCGCCAGCGCACCGGCCGCCGATCTGGCCGTAGCCTGATCTCTGCTGACAGGATAATAATTTTTGTACGCTTAACGATCTCGTAACCAAACCCGTAAGTTTATTCTTGCGGGTTTTTTTATTCCTGGCCGGGAATACAATCACCCTATAAAGGCAAAGGCAAAGGTTAAGGTTTATGATGCATACTACGATATGTGGGTATTTCTCCCTACCACAGATTAGCGCTGTACACTTATACACCAGAAGATAGCTCCTCATAAAATAGCTATGGTAATCCCCCTTCACCTTTAATCACTGAACCGTTATTCAGCATGATGGTATAAAAAAACCGAAAGAATATATGCGAGCATGCACGCATATCTTCAGTTCATACGTTCCCCCCCACAAAAATAGCGTTCATGTGCATAAAATAACAACGCAATGGCAATATAACCACATAAAAAATAACTATATTATAGGCCCAATAAAAAATTTAAAATCAATGAAATAAAAGTTTAAAAATTCTCCCAACCGGCAGTGATACCCCCATCACAGATGATTAAATAGCATACAGCACTCACATTGTGAAACACGTCATACCAGAACATCCAATCTGGCACTTTTCTTAATTTTCGCGACATATTTTTTAATCAAACTACGTTCCCTTCTTTATTATCAAAAACCTCTCTCCACAAAGGACTACTCCATCGACATAAGACCAACATTGACAGCATGTATTTGTTGGACTTTTCTTTTACTGGGTGAAAACGACCTCACCCAATGCCCATACTGATATAAGGGAAAGGGCAATCTGGGGTTTTATATTTTAAACAGCATACTTCAAATGCTCTCGCGTTCGCATTTACCGAAAAATAAGGTGGTATTCCTATGGCTTCTTTACCTTCGCAACAACAGGTTGCGTCGATTTATTATGCAATTACCGGCAATAATTCACCAACCAATACTGCTTTCAACTATCATTCTAACTTATTGGAAAACGGTGAAAAAACGACAGCAAACCTGGCAGCCGATTTTCTGAACTCAGCTCAAGGTCAACATCTCTATGCGGGAAAAAGCAGTGAACAAATCATCTCGCAGGTCTTCTCCCATGTATACGGAACATCACCTTCCTCCGCACAGGTCACTGCGTTGCTGAACGGCAACAGTACTGCCCAAGCCATCTCCACGCTGGTTAACAACCTGCTGAACTACGATGGGTTTGACAGCACAACGCTGGCTCGCCAGGCAACGTTCGAGAATAACGTCGATAACCTGATTTATCATAACGCGGATCAACTCCCCGGGCTGGATTATCAGGAACAGGCGATGTCGATAGCCCTGGCCACCATGGACCGCGGCCTGTTCTCTCAATCTCTTGAAGCCTGGAGCCAGACACTGGCGGCAGGAGGCAGTCAAGCCGGGCTGATCGCCGCAAAACTGTCCTCCCCTGAGTTACAGCGCACTATTGGCAATCTGGATGGTGCTGAGCTGGTTAAACAGATCTATACCACCGTGCACGGCACGGCCCCAAGCGCCGAACAAATTGCTGCCTACAGCGCGCAACCCAATAAGCAGAGTATCATTGAAGCCATCATCAACAATCTGCGCGACTCGACATCTACCAATGCCAACACCGCGACTCAGCAGCATGCTTTTGAGGCACGTATCGGGGAAAACCTGCTGTACAAAACCACGGCTACGCTCGGCGTGGCAGAGAAAGGCGGCAATGCCACCGGTACGATCAACACGCAAGCACACCATCAATTAAGCAATGCTGAGACGGCCGTGCTCAAGCACGCTCTGCTCAACGCGGACAAAGCCGGCAGCGTTAATCTGAAGTTTGCTGACAGCCTCAACAACCTGACCATCAACGGCAATGCAGCCGCCACGGTCAATCTGTCTGATAACGGCGCCAACAGCGGCGTTAATATTGGCGTCAACAATGGCAATATCAAACTGAACGCCAGCTCCGGCAACGATATCGTCAACGTCTCCTCCAGCGCCAATATCGCTAATGGCACCGGCACCTTTAACCTGGGCAACGGCAATGACTCGCTGCTTTGGGCCGGCAACGCCACTACCGGCGGCAACAGCGTATCCAGCCAAATCTCCGCTAACGGCGGCGACGGCACGGATACCCTTTCTGCCAACTTCATCACCAAATCCGTTGCCACCACCAGTAATATCCTGGGGATCCGCAGCAGCGCCATCACCAGCAACGCCGACAAGTTCAGCAATTTCGAAAAAATCGATCTGGCTGGCTATGTAGGCAAATCCAGCGGTACTCTGAACGGCCAGGCAGTAACGACCGGCTCCCACACCTTTGACTTTGGCCTGCTGAACGGCACCGCCACGGTAGAAGGCACCAGCGGCGGCAGCGTCACCCAGGGCGCGAAAGCCACCAACCTGGGTTCGCAAGGGTTTGAACTGTCCGGCAAAGCGGATAACGTGAAAGTCATCAACGCCGCAGGCGGTGATGCCGCCGCGCTGACCGTAACCGGCAATGCCGGCGCCAGCAGCAATCTGGAAATCGGCTTCCGCCAGAACGCCACCAACAAGTTCGACATCAGCTTCAACGCCACCAGCAACAAAGATGTCGATGCCGGCTCCCTGAGCCTGTCAAGCAGCAGCAGCGCGCTGGGCGGCACCTCGCTGAGCACCGTTAATATCGCCTCCGGCGGTAAGGGCGACTTCAGCAACATCCTGGATCTGGTGGGCACCAACTCTCAGGTACAGACCCTGAAAGTGACCGGCGACCATAACCTGGATCTGACGCTGGGCAGCGGTTACAGCAACGTACGCACCATCGACGCTTCCGGCAACACCGGCGGCATCAACCTGGATTCCGCCCACGGCGGTACCGGCGACGGTATCCTGGTGCAACTGCTGAATATCCTGCCGCTGAGCTCGGTCACCACCACACTGCTGACGCCGCTGCTGAACACGCTGGGCCTGAACGGCTATCAGATGAAAGTGACCGGCACCAACGCTGACGACTCCTTCAGCCTGGCGGCCAACACCACCGTAACCGGCGGTTCAGGCAGCAATACCTATGAGCTGAAAGGCAGCACCACCAAAGCCGGTATCACCATCACCGACTTTAACAGTGCTAAAGACAGCATCGTTGACACCGCTTCCGGCATTCACCTCTCCGGCGCTGCCGGCAGCTCGGTGGCGGACTACGGCGTGCGCTCTTCCGATATCATGGATGGTCTGCTGGGCTCGCTGGTTGGCGGCCTGACCAATGGCGTGGTTGGCCTGCTGGGCGGCATTCTGGGCCTGGGCAACAGCAACTCGCTGACCTCCAAAGTCGGTATCGCCTCGGTAGCGTTCGACGGCGGCAAAGATGCCAGCTATGTCATCATCGATAACAACGACAACGGCACGCTCGATAATTCAGACAGCGTGATCTACCTGACTAACCAGAACCACCAATCTCTGGTTAACAGCCTGCATTACACCGATGTCAGCGTTAACGGCGTTGCCGGCACCGCTTCGGCCGACCTGGGCGTAGCCTAACGTCTCACCCGGTCATCTGACCGCGAATAAAAAAGCCCGCAGCTCAGCCTGCGGGCTTTTTGTTTGCCATATCTCAGGTTACTGCCCGGAGGCTATCCCTTCCAACGCCGGCGCAATAGCGGCATCCAGCATCGCCCCGTGGCTTAATGCCGGCCATTGGCGATAGCTGGCCCGCAACCCCGGCAGTGTGTCCAGACGCTGCGACAGCTGACGCGCGACATCGGCCGGCTGCGACGTACGCTCCTCTGGATGCGGCTGCGCCTCAGGGGCCTGTTGCCCCACCCACAGCTGCAGACGGGCGTTCAATACCGGCGACTGGCGGACAAACGCCTGCGCTTCCTTAAGAATTTGCCCTTTGCCCCACCACAGCGAAGGCTCCACCGCAATATAGTGCTGGAACAACTGCGGACGCTGGAACAGCGTATGCAGCACAAACAGCGCGCCGTATGAATGCCCCCACAGCGTCTGACGCTGCGGATCCACGGTGACGCGCGCCGCCACCTGCGGTTTGATGCGCTGCTCTAGCAGCGTCGCAAACGCATCGGCACCGCCGCTGCGCCAGCGGCCCATCTGCACCGGGTGGCCACGCTGCCCGGCAGGCAACGCCGGCGTATAATCATAGGCGCGCCCGGCTGCATCAATACGCAGATCGTTATCATAAGACAGCATCACCAACAGCGGCGGATGAGGCGCCTGCGCCAGACGCTGCAGTAGCCCGGCATTAAGCTGCATCAACACGGCGTTGCCATCCAGAAAATAAATCACCGGATACCCCGCCGCCGGGGCGGCCTGTTTCGGCTTGGCGATGCGAATGCGGTAGTGGCGTTCACCATCCGCCGAGGCCAGACGAAAGTCGCTGAAGGCATAGTCAGCCGTCCCGCGCTCCGCCACCGTAACGCCAATCCGGCGATCCAAATCCGGCCGGGCGCTGGCGGGCGCCGTTGCGCACACGCTCACCAGCAGTACAAATAAAACCCTATAAAAACGGTGGTAAAACAACGGCATAAACCATCCTGTCTGTAGGTGAAACGTCATAGTGTCGCAGCAGATGTTATATAAATTTCAGCCGGGTAGCGCAATCGCCCCGTGACCGTCCCCGCTGGAAATCAATCATGCGTCCGCCTACTATGGCGAATGAGTGATTTACCACCACCACATCTGACACCGGAGTTTCCATGTCACAAAATATCTACGACAACCAACGCTTCTTTGACGGTTACGCGCAGCTCAGCCGCTCGCAACACGGCCTGGACGGCGCACCGGAGTGGGCCAGCATCCGTGAAATACTGCCGACTCTACAGGGGAAAAACGTCATCGATCTGGGCTGCGGCTACGGCTGGTTCTGCCGCTACGTCCGTGAGCAAGGGGCCGCCGAAGTGCTGGGGATCGATCTGTCGCAAAAGATGCTCGAGAAAGCGCAATCCATGACCAATGACGCCGGTATCCGCTATCAGCAGCAGGATCTGGAAACGGCGCAGCTGCCGGCGGCGTCTGCCGATCTGGTTTACAGCTCGCTGACGCTGCATTACATCGTTGACCTGCCAGCGCTGTTCAGCCGCGTCTTTCAGGCGCTGCGCCCCGGCGGCCGGTTTATTTTCACCGCAGAGCACCCCATTTACACCGCGCCGCAGCGGCAGGGCTGGCTGATCGCCGAGGACGGACAAAAATCCTGGCCGGTCAACGGCTACCAGCGTGAAGGAGAGCGTATTTCCAACTGGCTGGCGGAAGGGGTGATCAAACAGCATCGCATGCTGGGCAGTTACCTGAATATGCTGGTGCAGCAGGGCTTCATCATCAATTATTTGAATGAATGGGGGCCTTCAGCACAGCAAATTCGCGACAACCCGGCGCTGGATGAAGAAAAAGAGCGTCCGATGATTTTCATCCTGTCTGCGCAGAAGGCGCGCTAATTCCCCCGCTTTTTTCCTCCTGCCCTTCATTCAATATTGCCATTTTCGGGGAGGCCGCCTCCCCCGCAGCGCCTGCGCGCCATAATTCCGCCTATGCCAACGTTCAGGCCGCACCATACCTCGAATAACGGTAAACATGGTCTACGCTTTAAGCAGCAACACAACATAACGTTTATCAGTGGCTAAGGAGTTAGCAATGGGTGATAGTTCAAAAGACGGCGTTATTCTGCTGGCCAGAATATTGCTGATGATCCTGTTTATCATTTTCGGCTGGATGAAACTGACCAACTTTGGCGCAACCGTCACCTCCATGGAAGGTTACGGCGCCCCGATGCCCTATCTGGCGGCGATCATCGCCGTGGTGGTGGAGTTTTTGTTTGGCATCGCGCTGATTATCGGGATCTTTACCCGCCCCATCGCGCTGCTTTTCGCCCTGTACGTGCTGGGCACCGCCTTTATCGGCCATCCGTTCTGGCAGATGACCGGAGCGGAAATGATGGGCAACGAGATTAACTTCTTTAAAAACGTCAGTATTATCGGCGGGTTATTGCTGCTGGCAGTCACCGGCGCCGGACGTTACTCGCTGGACCATAAACTGTTCGATAAATAACCCACGCGGCCGATTAGCGCATTCTGCGCCATCGGCCGCCCTGCACGACGGCGGATAGCCATGAAAATAGAACGGCTGGACCACCTGGTGTTAACGGTGGCGGACATTGAACGCAGTTGCCAGTTTTATCAGCAGGTGCTGGGATTTGACATCATCACCTTTCGCGGCGACCGCAAGGCGCTGCGCTTCGGCCAGCAAAAAATCAATCTGCACCGGCAGGGGCATGAGTTTGAACCAAAAGCGCACCGCCCCACGCCCGGCTCGGCCGACCTGTGTTTTATCACCTCGACCCCGCTTGAGCAGGTGATCGAAGAACTGGACGACCTCGGCGTCATCATTGAGGAGGGGCCGGTGGAGCGCACCGGCGCGATTGGTCCTCTCCTCTCGCTGTATCTGCGCGATCCGGATAATAACCTGCTGGAAATCGCTAATCTGCTGTCCGCCTGAGCGCGCGACGTTAACGGCTGCGCTTGGCGTGACGCTCGAAATTATCCGCTTTGGCCGCCGCAGATTTACGCAGCGTCACATAGCAGGCACCCTCGCCGCCGTCACGCGGCAGCGCGCGGCAAAATGCCTGCACCTGCTCCAGCTGTGCCAACCACTTGGCGACATAGCTGCGCACAATATTGGCATGGCTCTCATCATCACGCCCGCGACCATGTACGATCAGCAGCGAGCGCAGGTTCTCTTTTTCCGCCAGCGTGATAAACCGGTACAGCTCCTGCCGGCAGGCCTCCACCGGCCGCCTCAGCAGGTGCAGGCTGGCCTGCGGGGCGTAGCGTCCGCTGCGCAGCTTATCCAGTACGCCCTGCTGAATCCCTTCCCGTTTGTATTCGAGCGGCGTATCGCCGGGAATAATCGTCAAAAAATCGCTGCTGAGTGGGTTTTCCTCTGACTGTGCCAGCGCGTCGCGCCGGGCGCGCTTATCGACCTGGGACTGCGGTTGCAGATACAGCGTTTGCTGCTGCCCGGATAACGGGATGACATCCGCCATCGCCTGCTCAAAAAAGCCTTTATCTTCGTTGCTCATCTCGCTGCCACTCACGTAAGGGTTGATACCGGAAACGACCTGGGGCTCCTTGTACTGCGGGGAATTTCGTTGATTGTAAGACCCTGCGGCCAGGTTGCAAGTTCCGGATGCGCACCGGGAGTTTGTCTGCTTTTGTTCGCAACGGGTGAGCTTACGCGCGCTTTTCGTTATACTGCAGACAGACTACTGAGTGCCGCAAAGGGAAGAAGACCATGACTATGCGCGAGCTGGAAATCCAGTTTCAAAATGCAATGAATGAGTTGCAGGCCAGCTTCGAAAAGCAGCACCGCGAATGGCAACAAAGCTATGACGCTCTGCAACAACAGCTGGAAGAATCCAAACAGCGTGAGATGGCGCTGCTGGAGGAGGCCAAACGGCGTGAGGCCGCGCTGCATGCGCAAAATGAGCAACTGGAGCGCAAACTGAGCACCGCCACTTCCGTTCCGCAACAGCATGCACTGGTAAAACAGATAAAAATGCTGGGTGCGCATCTGGACGCGCTGGCAAAAGACGCCGCCACGTTCAACCACCATCTGCAAAACCAGCAGCAGACCGCAGGGAACTTCAGCGGCGAGCAGCACTGAAACGGCAGGCGCCAGCCCGGCGCCCCAGACCATCACTGAGTAGAAAATAGCGCCATGACGTGGATTATCATCGCTGTTCTGATCGTCGTATTTATCGCCGGCTATCGGATCCTGACGTCCGATACCCGCAAGGCCGTTGACTCGCTGGCCCAGTGGCTGCGGGTCAAGCCCATGCTGATTGAGTCAATGATGCAGGAAATGGGTGGCCGCAACAGCCAAGCGTTTATTCGCATGCTGAATAACGGCTATACCGAAGAGATGCACCGGGCCGCCTACCTGCTGTTTATCTATGTCGCCTTTATCAAGGAGGCAGACGACACCCAGCTCGCCCAATGGCGCGATATGCTGATTCGCGCCGGCCTGTCGCCGGAACTGAATGCGGAATACACCGAATCCGCCCTGTTCTACTTTGCCGAATTGGATCTGGACGCGTTTGAACTGGCGCAGTTCCGTCGCGCCTATAATGCGCGTTTTAATCTGGATGCGGTAGCCAACGGCTGAGTACCGGCACGGCGCAACGAGCCGCGTTGGGGTTACAGAAACATGCTGTAAAGGTAGCGGCTCAGCGCTTCACGCGAGCTGAAACCGTGGGGAATACCGTAACGCTGGCCCGGACTGTCGCCGCTGACGTCCAGCGGGAATTCAAGGTATTGTTCGCTGACGCGTATCGGCGAAGCCGGCGTGGCGAAATAGCGGCTGCGCTCTTTTAACTCAGGATGAATCACCAGCGCGGTTCTGCCCATCCGGGCTTCCCGGTTCACGTACACATAGTGCTCGCCCTTGCGGTAACCATACGCCTGGTCGGTCATCGAGTCACACTTAAAGCCAGTACTCTCCAATACCTTAGCCACTTCATCCGGCCGTAAATACATCGCTTTCTCCTCTCATTCCAAACTGCCGTGCGACCTTACCGGAATCATTGGCCGAAACAATAATTTTCCGCCGTCAGCACGGGGGTTTCAGACTATTCTTGAGGCACGGTTTATGGCGGGATAGCGTTGCATTCTGCAGAACCAAACGCGCGGTTTGAGGCGCAGCGAAGGGGAAAATAGCGTTACGTTTGAAAGGGAAATCAGGCGTCGACGGGCGGCACGCGGGTTACAAAAAACGGTTCAGAAACAGCCACCAGGCGACCAACAGGCCGCACAAGGCAATCACGCTGCAGATCAGCGCCAACAGGTAGCGATTTATCATGACAGGCGGCCCTAAAAAAACACCCGGGGAACCGGGTGTTGGCATCAGACGCCATAAGCCAGGCGCTTGACGCGTGGCTTATGGCGATCGCTTAATCAAGCGGCTTTCTTGCCTGCTTTTTTGTGATGCTTTTTCGCCGCCTGCGCTTTTTGCGCCGGGGCTTTTTTAGCGTGTTTTTTCGCTTTGGCGGCCTGAGCTTTCTGCTCTGCGGCTTTTTTATGGGCTTTTTTGTGATGCGTTTTCTTATGGCTGGTTTTTGCCGGCGCTTTTGTCGCCGCGGCAGCCGGTGAGCTGGTGGTTGCCGCCGGTGCAGCTGCTGCCGGCGCAGCCGCAGTTTCAGCCGCGAAGGCCACGGAAGACAGACCCATCGTTGCCGCAACAGCCAGAGCTAATAATTTTTTCATCATTACATTCCTCAGTATGTTCTTCGGTAAGCCCCTGCGGGCCGTTGCAGCAGATACTAGAAGAAGCGCCGTCGCCTTTCCGTGAGTGATTGGTTTCCTTGAGTAACCAAATGTACAACCCCACAGGTGCTGACTCTCACACGTGCCGACGCGCGGCCGAAAAATGGTCTACACTGTAAAGATATGCTGATGAATATGTGCATGACAGACCTTGGCAGAACGTGGGTATCGCACCCGACGCGCTGCCGGACCGGCGTTAACACCCCTTGCAGTCATAAAGATAAAACAGATGTGCGTCTGGCCCGCGGGAAACCGCGGGCCGCTTACTTTTATCCCCCATACCGTCGCCAGACCGACCAAAACCTCTCCTGATTGACTCCCCTGCTTAGCGGCATAAAAAAATTTTCCGCCGCCGATCCAGCCCCGGTGCGGCTTCGCACAAAAATAGGATAAAACACTATATATAGAGCGGTTGATAAACTTAAGATCAATATCTAGTATCTTAAACATCAACCGCAGGGACAACGCGTGGGTTGATAACGTCGTCAGAAATGCCGCATCAGGTTCTGGTTTCTGACTTTACCGCCTTTCCTTCAAACCAAAAGGTAAATGCGAATCATGAGTATTATTATTTACAGCAAGCCGGACTGTGTCCAGTGCAACGCCACCTATCGCGCATTCGATAAACAGGGAATTGCTTATCAGGTGATCGATCTCACTCAGGATCAGCAAGCGCTCAACCATGTCAAATCATTAGGCTACCAGCAGGTTCCGGTGATCGTTGCCGGCGACGATCACTGGGCGGGCTTTCGCCCCGACAAAATTGGCGCGTTGATTCACGCCACGGCGTCGTGAGTCGTTCTGATGAATCCATTGGTCTATTTCTCCAGCAGTTCGGAGAACACACACAGGTTCGTTGAGAAACTTGCGCTGCCGGCGATACGCATCCCGATCGCCGGCAGTCGTGAAAATCTGCTGGTGGATCGCCCCTATATTTTGATCGTACCCAGCTATGGCGGCGGCAGCGCCACCGGTGCGGTGCCGATCCAGGTAATCCGCTTTCTCAACGATCCGCATAATCGCGCTTATCTGCGCGGCGTCATCGCCGCCGGCAACACCAACTTCGGCGCAGCGTATGGCATCGCCGGCGAGATTATCGCCAAAAAATGCCAGGTGCCTTTTCTTTACCGCTTTGAACTGCTCGGCACCGCACAAGACGTTGCAAACGTACGACAGGGAGTAACCGCATTTTGGCAACGACAGAATTGATCAGACCCGGCGCCGACGCGCTGGACTACCACGCGCTTAACGCCATGCTCAACCTTTACGATGCCGAAGGGCACATCCAGTTTGAGCAGGATAAACAGGCCGCGCGCCACTATTTCCTGCAGCACGTGAACCAGAACACGGTATTTTTCCATAATCTGGCGGAAAAGCTGCGCTATCTGGTGGATGAGGGCTACTACGAACCGCAGGTGCTGACGCAGTACGATTTCCCGTTTATCAAGCAGCTGTTTAAGCAGGCGTATGCGAAAAAGTTTCGCTTTGCGACCTTCCTCGGCGCTTTTAAATATTACACCGGCTATACGCTGAAAACCTTCGACGGCAAACGCTACCTGGAACGCTATGAGGACCGGGTATGTATGGTGGCGCTGACGCTGGCGGCCGGCGATACCACGCTGGCGCAGCATCTGGTGGAAGAGATGGTGTCCGGACGCTTCCAGCCGGCGACGCCCACCTTCCTGAACAGCGGCAAAAAACAGCGCGGCGAGCTGGTTTCCTGCTTCCTGCTGCGGATCGAAGACAATATGGAGTCGATCGGCCGGGCGGTGAACTCGGCGCTGCAGCTGTCAAAACGCGGCGGCGGCGTGGCCTTTCTGCTGAGCAATATCCGCGAGGCCGGCGCGCCAATCAAGCGGATCGAAAACCAGTCGTCCGGGGTGATCCCGATCATGAAGATGCTGGAGGATGCCTTCTCCTACGCCAATCAGCTGGGCGCCCGACAGGGGGCCGGCGCGGTGTATCTGCACGCCCACCATCCGGATATTCTGCGCTTCCTCGATACCAAGCGCGAAAACGCCGATGAGAAAATCCGTATCAAGACGCTGTCCCTTGGCGTCGTGATCCCGGACATCACCTTCGAACTGGCGAAAAACAACGAAGAGATGTACCTGTTCTCGCCGTATGACGTCGAAAGAGTGTACGGCGTGCCGCTGTCGGAGCTCAGCGTCAGTGAAAAGTACCGCGAAATGGTGGACGACAAGCGCATCCGCAAGTCGCGTATCAACGCGCGTGAGTTTTTCCAGCTGCTGGCGGAAATTCAGTTTGAGTCCGGTTATCCCTATATCATGTTTGAAGATACGGTGAACCGCGCCAATCCGATCGCCGGCCGCATCAATATGAGCAACCTGTGCTCGGAAATCCTGCAGGTCAACCGCGCCAGCCGCTACAACGACGATCTCAGCTATCAGCAGATCGGTAAGGACATCTCCTGCAACCTGGGTTCGCTGAACATCGCCAAAACCATGGACGCGCCGGACTTCGGCAAAACGGTGGAAACCGCCATTCGCGCGCTGACCGCGGTGGCAGAGATGAGCGATATCAGTTCCGTGCCCTCCGTCGCCGAAGGTAACCGCGCCTCGCGCGCCATTGGTCTCGGCCAGATGAACCTGCACGGCTATCTGGCGCGTGAACGCATCTTCTACGGCTCGCCGGAAGGGATCGACTTCACCAATATCTATTTTTACTGCGTCGCCTATCACGCCCTGCGCGCCTCGAATCAGCTGGCGATCGAGCGCAAATGCAGCTTCGGCGGCTTTGAAGAGTCGGCCTATGCCAGCGGCGAATACTTCGCCAAATACATTGATACCCCATGGCTGCCGCAGACCGAGCGGGTAAACGCGCTGTTTGCCGACGCCGGTGTCTCTATCCCGACACAGGCGGACTGGCAGGCGCTGCGCCAGTCGGTGATGCTGCACGGTTTGTACAACCAGAACCTGCAGGCGGTGCCGCCAACCGGTTCGATTTCTTACATCAACAACTCCACCTCAAGCATCCATCCGATCGTCTCGCGTATCGAGATCCGCAAGGAGGGCAAGATCGGCCGCGTCTATTATCCGGCGCCCTATATGACCAATGACAATTTGGCGTATTACCAGGACGCCTACGAGATTGGTCCGGAAAAGATCATTGATACCTACGCGGCCGCTACCCAGCATGTCGATCAGGGGCTGTCGCTGACGCTGTTCTTCCGCGACAGCGCCACTACCCGCGATATCAACCGGGCGCAGATCTACGCCTGGCGCAAGGGCATTAAAACCATCTACTACATCCGCCTGCGTCAGATGGCGCTGGAAGGTACCGAAGTTCAGGGCTGCGTGTCCTGCGCGCTGTGAGGAACGTTATGAAACTGCAGAGAGTCCAGGCGATCAACTGGAATAAAATCGAAGACGATAAGGATCTGGAAGTATGGAACCGGCTGACCGCCAATTTCTGGCTGCCGGAGAAGGTGCCGCTGTCGAACGATATCTCCTCCTGGGGCACGCTGACGCCGAAGGAGCAGCAGCTGACCATTCGCGTGTTCACCGGCCTGACGCTGCTGGACACCATTCAGAACACCGTCGGCGCGCCGACGCTGATCGGTGATGCCATCACCCCGCATGAAGAGGCGGTCTATTCCAATATCAGCTTTATGGAAGCGGTGCACGCACGCTCCTACAGCTCGATCTTCTCCACGCTGTGCCAGACCCGCGACGTCGATGAGGCCTACCGCTGGAGTGAAGAGAACCGCGCGCTGCAGAAAAAGGCCGATATCATTCTGGCGCATTACCGCAGCGACGATCCGCTGTTGAAAAAGGTCGCCAGCGTGTTTCTGGAATCCTTCCTGTTCTACTCCGGCTTTTATCTACCGATGTACTGGTCCAGCCGCGCCAAACTGACGAATACCGCCGATCTGATCCGCCTGATCATCCGCGACGAAGCGGTGCATGGCTACTACATTGGCTATAAATTCCAAAAAGGGCTGGAGCAGGTTGACGCCGCCCGTCGCCAGCAGGTGAAGCGCTTTGCCTTCGACCTGCTGCAGGATCTGTATGAAAACGAGGTGCACTACACTGAAGAGCTGTACGACGAGGTGGGCTGGACGGAAGAGGTGAAAACCTTCCTGCACTACAACGCCAACAAAGCGTTGATGAACCTCGGTTACGAGGCGCTGTTCCCGGCATCCATGGCGGAGGTTAACCCGGCGATTCTGTCGGCGCTCTCACCCAATGCCGACGAGAACCACGATTTCTTCTCCGGTTCGGGGTCGTCTTACGTGATTGGCAAGGCGGTGATCACCGAAGATGAAGACTGGGCGTTTTAAGCGGCCAAAAAAAGCCCCGTGGGGACGGGGCAAGGCAAAGACCTGCTAAGGAACACTATCAGGCAAAGAAATGCGACAACACCAGCAGAGAAAGGGATACGTTGATCGCGCCGCCGATGCGGGTGGCGATCTGAGCGAACGGCATCAGCGACATGCGGTTGCCGGCCGTCAGGATCGCCACGTCGCCGGTGCCCCCCTGCCCGCTCTGGCAACAGGAAACAATGGCGACATCGATCGGGTGCATGCCAATTTTTTTACCGACGAGGAAACCGGTGCCCACCAGCGCGCCGACGGTGCAGACAATCACGATCAGGTTCTGCACGGTGAAGGCGTCCACCAGCTCCTGCCACGGGGTAATCGCCACACCGACGGCGAACAGAATCGGGTACGTCACCGCAGTGCGGAAGAATTTATACACCACCTGTGAGCCTTCCTGGATACGCGGCGAAACGCCGTGCGCCAGTTTGACCGCCACGGCGGCAAACAGCATGCCGACCGGCGCCGGCAGGCCAATCATACGGTGCAGCAGCATCCCCACCATATACAGCAGAATCGCCAGCAGCGCGCCGCAGGCCAGCGTGCTGACGTCCACCTTGCCGCTGATTTTTTCGACCGCCGACATCTCGCTGCCGCCCGCTTTACTCGGCATCAGGCTGCCTTCGCCGGTGAGATGCGGGTAGCGTTTGCCCAGTTGGTTCAGCAGGCCGGCCATCACGATCGCCGTCAGGCTGCCGAGCATGACGATCGGCAGAATGCGCCCCAGCGCCACGCCCTGCTCCATATGCAGGATCGTCGCATAGCCCATTGACAGCGGAATCGCCCCTTCGCCGACGCCGCCGGCCATGATCGGCAGGATCAGGAAGAAGAAGATCTGGAACGGCTCCAGCCCCAGCGCCAGCCCGACGCCCATCCCCACCAGCATGCCGACGATCTCGCCGCACAGCATCGGCACGAAGATACGCAGGAAGCCCTGGATCAGCACCTGGCGGTTCATGCTCATAATGCTGCCGACGATAATGCAGCAGATGTAGAGATAAAGAATATTGGTCGACTTATAGAATTTGGTGGTCGACGCCACCACCACGTCCGGCAGCAGACCGTAATGCACCAGCGCAGAGGGGATAAAGGTCGCGCAGATTGCTGCCGCCCCCATTTTCCCCACCAGCGGCAGACGTTTGCCGAACTCACCGCAGGCAAAACCAAAAAAGGCCAGCGTCGCCACCATCACCACGATATCGCTGGGCAACGAGCCTTCCAGACAGTCGAGCAGAATCAGTCCGCCAGCCAGTAAAAAGAACGGCAGCGGAATAATGCCTATTTTGTAATTATCCAAAACCCGCCACCACTTTTCCCGCAGCGGAACGTCTGCGGTTTTATCGCCGGCAACGAGATAAGAATCATCAGTTGTGCTCATAATCTGGCCTCTTATTGGTTTGTTCAGCCATCATAGATAATGCAACAGATTATTCGCTGTGATTCTGTTCAAAGATAAAAAGGGTTTTTAATGGTGGTTATGGTTTCTATGGTTTTTAATCGGGTTATGTAAAATATGGCGTGGCGTTAATGGTTTTAAAGATAATTTAATTTAAACTTTATCGAATTATAAACAGTGTAGACGAATTCGCCACGGCGAGTATAAAGCCATGCCGGCGATCACAACATGATCGAACGCAATACACCTGACGACGCATCTCGTGATAGGGTAAGCCACCGAATTCGCTTCCTGACCCACGGCCGACATGCGTAGAAAACTCTCATTTCAAATCAAACTGTTTCTGTGTCTGGTCGCGTTCTCCTGCCTGTTGCTGACGCTGATCGGCGCCTATACCTATTATCAGCTGGACGCCCAACTGCACCGCGATTTGGGCGCGCGGGCGCAGGTGCAGGCCCGGGAAATTGCCCTGATTCCCTCTTTGGCGCAGGCGGTGCAACAACAGGACGCACATGCCATTGCCGCCCTGCTGAAAAAAATCCGCGCCAGCAGCGACGCCAGTTATATTGTGATCGGCGATCGTCATGCTCGCCACCTTTATCATTCCGAATATCCCGGCCGTTACGGCACGGCGATGGTCGGCGGCGATAATAAAGAGGTGCTGGAAGGTAAAAGCATTATTTCCATTCGCAAAGGCGGCATCGGAATATCGTTACGCAGTAAAGCGCCGATCGTCGACGAAAATAATCAGGTGATCGGCATTGTGTCGGTCGGCTATCTTAAATCGCATATCGATAATTTAAATGCACGCACCCTGACGCAGATTATCGGCTCGATTATTCTGCTGCTGATCGCACTGTTTATTTTCTCCTGGCTGCTGTCAAAAAACCTCAAACGCCAGATGTTCTGGCTGGAGCCGCAGGATATCGCCCTGCTGGTGCGTCAACAAAAGGCGCTGCTGGAAGCCATTTATGAAGGGGTGATCGCCATCGATCCCCAGCAGAAGATCATCACCATCAACCACGCCGCGCGCGAGCTGCTGGATCTGCGCCAGCCGGCCAGCAGCCTGATGGGGCGCGATATCGCCGAGGTGATCCAGGCACAGCCGGACTTTTTCAGCCCGACGCAGCTCGCCCAGGATTGTCACGACGAGGTCTGCCGCTTCAACCACGTCCGGGTGATCGCCAACCGGGTGCGCATCATGCAGGAAGATCGCCTGCAGGGCTGGGTGATCAGCTTCCGCGATAAAAACGACATCAATACGCTGAGCAGCCAGCTCAGCCAGGTGAAACGCTACGCCGACAGCCTGCGCATTATGCGCCACGAACAACTCAACTGGACTGCCACCCTCGCCGGGCTGCTGCATATGCAGCGCTATGACGAAGCCATACGCTACGTGGAGGCGCAGTCGGAAGGCGCGCAGGAGATCCTCGACTTTATTTCGCAGCGTTTCAGTTCGGCGGCGCTGTGCGGCCTGCTGCTGGGCAAATATGCCAGCGCGCGGGAAAAAGGCGTGGAACTGCGTTTTGACCCCGCCTGTCAGCTGCGCCAGATACCGGCCGCGCTGAATGAAACCGAACTGATGTCGATTATCGGCAACCTGCTGGATAACGCGGTGGAAGCAACCCTGCATTGCGCTGCGCCGCACGACGCGGTAGAACTCTATATTAATGATAATGGCAATGAGTTGGTGATTGAGGTCGCCGACCACGGCGGCGGCATCGCGGCGGAGATACGCGAGACGCTGTTTGAACAGGGCGTTTCCACCAAACGGCACGGCGATCACGGCATCGGCCTGCACCTGGTCGCCAGCCATGTCGCCCAGGCGCACGGCAGTATAGAAGTGTCGGACAATGAGCCGCACGGCGCCATTTTTTCCCTGTTTATCCCCAAGAATTGATAAAAAACGGGCACCCGAAGCATGCAACCTGAAGCACTGGACGTTTTGATCGTCGAAGATGAACCGCAGCTGGCAACGCTGCATGCAGAGTTTATCGAGAAGAATTTTAATCTGCGCGTCGTCGCCTATGCCGCGACCCTGAGCGAAGCGCGAGCCAAAGTCAGCGCACAACGGCCGCGGTTAATCCTGCTGGACAATTTCCTGCCGGACGGGCAAGGCATCGAGCTGATGGAAGAGCCTGCGGTCAAAAATCCCGGCTGTTCGGTAATCTTCATCACCGCCGCCAGCGATATGCACACCTGCAGCCAGGCCATTCGTAACGGCGCCTTTGATTACATCATCAAACCGCTGTCGTATAAACGGCTGCGCAACTCGCTGGAACGTTTTATGCAGTTTGTGCAGACCCAGCGTACGTTTAAAGTGATCGACCAGAGCAACGTCGACGCCCTGTATAACCTGCAGTCCAAGCAGTTTTCCACTGAGCCGAGCGCCAAGGGCATCGAGCCCAATACCCTGGAGCTGGTGCAGGCGCTGTTTATCCGCCGACCGGATTACGCTCATGCGGTGGAGGATATTGTCGAGCAGGCCGGCATCAGCAAAACCACCGCGCGCCGCTACCTGGAATACTGCGTCAGTACGCAGTTCGTCCGGGTCGAAATGGTGTACGGCAATATCGGCCATCCCAGACGTTTGTACCGTAAGGCGTAACGTGACATCAGACTGTCACAGTCGCCGGTTACACTGCCCCGGCGATATCCCCTCGATGTCGACGTCTGTTGTTGAATACTGATGAATTTCACCCGGCTATCCGCCGGGTTTTTTATTATTTCCGCCACGCTGAAATTTACCCATTGCGCCGTCATCCAGGACGATAAAATATGCCTCCAGCAGGCAAGATTTATCCTGAAAAATATCAACCGACATTTCAGCCGCAGGCAACGGATATTTATCAATAAATCCGTCTTGTTCAGTGGAATATTTTGCGATCATTGCCAATAATTTTAAATCACCGGCAATTTTACCATAGCCAAGATAACGCCTGATGTAAACCGCCGCCCGACGTACTGATAACATTGAGACTTGTCTCAAATGCTCACTGTGTTAGGGTATGAAGCACTATTATTTTCGTATTAGGAAGTTTTTTATCGTTTGAAATAAACCAGAGGAAACAGCACATTGCATGTCAATTAAAATAGAAGTTAAGAATCTATATAAAATATTCGGTGAACATCCGGATCGCGCATTTAAGCTGATAGACAAAGGGTTCAGCAAAGACCAGTTGTTTGAAAAAACCGGACTTTCACTTGGCGTGAAAAATGCCAATCTGGCCATTGAAGAAGGCGAAATCTTCGTCATCATGGGGCTTTCCGGCTCCGGGAAGTCAACCCTGGTACGCCTTCTCAATCGTCTGATCACCCCCACCCGCGGCGAAGTACGCATCGACGGCGAAGATATTGCGAAAATATCGGAATCTGCGCTGCGTACGGTGCGCAGAAATAAAATCAGCATGGTATTCCAGTCATTTGCGCTGATGCCGCACCTGAATGTAGTAAATAATACGGCATTCGGCATGGAACTGGCCGGCATTCCGCTGCAGGAACGGCAGCAAAAAGCGCTGGAGGCGCTGCGTCAGGTCGGGCTGGAAAATTATGCCCATTCCTACCCGGATGAATTATCCGGCGGTATGCGCCAACGCGTCGGCCTGGCCCGCGCCATGGCGAATAACCCGGATATATTACTGATGGATGAAGCCTTCTCGGCGCTCGATCCGTTAATCCGCACCGAGATGCAGGATGAGCTGGTGAAACTGCAGGCCAAACATCAGCGCACCATCGTATTTATCTCTCACGATCTGGATGAAGCCATGCGCATTGGCGATCGCATCGCCATTATGCAGGGCGGTGAAGTGATTCAGGTCGGCACGCCGGATGAAATCCTCAACAACCCGGCCAACGACTATGTCCGCACCTTCTTCCGCGGCGTCGATATCAGCCACGTTTTCAGCGCGAAGGATATCGCCCAGCGCCGCCCGGTCACCCTGATCCGCAAAGCGCCCGGTTTCGGCCCGCGTTCGGCGCTGCGTCTGCTGCGTGACGAAGACCGCGGCTATGGCTATGTGCTCGACCGCGGGCAGAAATTTGTCGGCGTGGTGTCGATCGACTCGCTGGAAAAAGCGCTGGAGGCCAACCTGAGCCTTGATGACGCACTGCTGGAAGCCCCGGCGCCGGTTGCTGCCGATATGCCGCTCAGCGAACTGATTTCGCTGGTAGCGCAGGCGCCCTGCGCCGTACCGGTTATCGACGACGAGCACACCTATATCGGAATCATCTCCAAAGCCATGCTGCTGCAGGCTTTAGATAAAGAGGGCCCAGCGAATGAGTGATGACAAAAACCAAGATCCGTGGGCAAGCGCCTCTGAACAACCTGACGCCCCGGCGCAAAACACGCCGGCGCAGGATGCCCCGACACAGGGCGCTCCGGCACAGGACGCCCCCGCAGGCGGCAGCAGCGATCCCTGGTCAACCGGCGGTTCCGCCGGCGATGCGCCCGCACAGGCACCGGCCGGGAATGGCGCGGACGCCTGGTCCAGCAGCCCGCCGCCTGCCGCGCATGATGCCGGACAGCAGGCTGCCCAGGGCGGCGCAGACTGGCTGAACAGCGCGCCGGCCCAGCCGGAGCACTTCAACCTGCTCGACCCGTTCCACAAAGCCTGGGTGCCGTTTGACTCCTGGGTCACGCAGGGCATCGACTGGCTGGTGCTGCATTTCCGCCCGCTGTTTCAGGGCATTCGCGTGCCGGTTGATTTTATCCTCAGCGGCTTTCAACAGCTGCTGCTGGGGATGCCGGCGCCAATCGCCATTATCGTGTTCTCGCTGATCGCCTGGCAGCTGTCCGGCCTCGGCATGGGCGCCGCCACGCTGGTGTCGCTGATCGCCATCGGCGCAATCGGCGCCTGGTCGCAGGCGATGGTGACGCTGGCGCTGGTGCTGACGGCGCTGTTCTTCTGTATCGTCATCGGCCTGCCGCTCGGCATCTGGCTGGCGCGTAGCAAACACGCCGCCAAAATCATCCGGCCGCTGCTCGACGCCATGCAGACCACCCCGGCGTTTGTCTATCTGGTGCCGATCGTCATGCTGTTCGGTATCGGCAACGTGCCAGGCGTGGTGGTGACCATTATCTTCGCCCTGCCGCCGATCGTGCGTCTGACGATCCTCGGGATCAAACAGGTGCCGGAAGATCTGATCGAAGCGGCCGAATCCTTCGGTTCCAGCCCGCGCCAGCTGCTGTTCAAGGTGCAACTGCCGCTGGCAATGCCGACCATTATGGCCGGGGTTAACCAGACGCTGATGCTGGCGCTGTCGATGGTGGTGATCGCCTCGATGATCGCCGTCGGCGGTCTGGGACAGATGGTGCTGCGCGGCATCGGCCGGCTCGACATGGGCCTGGCCGCCGTCGGGGGCGTCGGCATCGTGATTCTGGCCATTATCCTTGACCGTCTCACCCAGTCGCTGGGGCGTGACAGCCGCAGCAAAGGCGCCCATCGCTGGTACGCCCACGGTCCCATCGGCCTGCTCGCCCGGCCATTTATGAAAAAAGCCTGAGAGGTTTTCCCGCCGGCAGCGTTCCGGCGGGTCACAACGCCACAACATCAAACACAGAGGAAAGACTATGCGCACTACAGGAATCTGGGCTGTCGCCCTTACCACACTGATTGGTTCACAGGTTGCTTCCGCTGCTGATTTGCCAGGAAAAGGTATCTCGGTACAACCGGTGCAGAGCACCATTTCGGAAGAGACCTTCCAGACCCTGCTGGTCAGCAAGGCGCTGGAAAAACTGGGCTACGACGTTAAACCACCGCGTGAAGTCGACTACAACGTTGCCTATACCTCAATCGCCTCCGGCGACGCCACCTTCCTCGCCGTCAACTGGGATCCGCTGCACGCCGACCAGTACAAGGCCGCCGGCGGTGATGCCAAGTTCTACCGCGAAGGGGTATACGTCAACGGCGCCGCACAGGGCTATCTGATCGACAAGAAAACCGCAGACAAATATCACATCACCAACGTGGAGCAGTTGAAAGATCCGAAAATCGCCAAGCTGTTCGACACCAACGGCGACGGTAAGGCCGATATGACCGGCTGTACGCCGGGCTGGGGCTGTGAAGCGGTGATTAACCACCATCTGGACGCCTACGGGCTGGAAAAGACCGTCACGCACAATCAGGGCAACTACGCGGCAATGATCGCCGACACCATCACCCGCTTCAAGGAAGGCAAACCGATCCTGTACTACACCTGGACGCCATACTGGGTGAGCGACGTACTGGTACCGGGGCGCGATGTGGTCTGGCTGCAGGTGCCGTTCTCCTCCCTGCCGGGCGAGCAGAAGAACGTCGACACCAAGCTGCCTAACGGCGCCAACTATGGCTTCCCGGTCAATACCATGCGTATTGCCGCCAACAAACAGTGGGCAGAGAAGAACCCGGCAGCCGCCAAGCTGTTCGCCACCATGAAACTGCCTATCGCCGATATCAACGCCCAAAACCTGCGTATGCATGAAGGCCAGGCGTCTGAATCCGATATCGAAAACCACGTTAACGGTTGGATCAAGGCCCATCAGGCAACATTTGACGGCTGGGTGAAAACCGCCGAAGAAGCCGCGGCGAAGAAGTAATCCCTCCCTCTACGGCCCTCTCTCTGCGGGAGGGCCGATTCTCACTCTCCCGCCGGCCCCAGGCCGCTAAACTGTAAAAAGCGCTCCGCCGCCCTGGACAGCGGCTGATGCCAGGCGCAATACACCTGTCTGCGCGGGCCATCCTTGATGGGCACCGCCACCAGTCCGCTCAGACGCAGGGCGGTAGAAACCGGTACGATGCCGGTCGCCAGGCCGCTGCGCACCAGATTCTCCAGCCATTCAATATGGTCGATTTCAAAGCTGACGTGCCGCCTGACCCCGGCGGCCTGAAAGGCGCGGTCGGTCTGCCGCCGGGCGCCGGTGCCGCTATAAAAATCCACCAGCGGAACTTCCGCCAGTGCCGGCAGCGTCACCTGCCGACAGCCGGCCAGCGCATGGCGAGGCGACACCAGAGCCACCAGCGGCTCATCGGTCAGCAGACGGTGAGAGGCCGGCAGCATATCCTTGTCCCCCGGCCAGATGCCGACAAACGCCACGTCGGTCTGCTGCTGACGAACGTTTTCCAGCAGCAGCTCGCTGATCCCCACGTACAGGCGAATATTGACCGCCGGATGATGGCGATGAAAGGCCGCCAGCTTTTCCGTCAGATCTATCGCATTCAGCGTTGAGATGGTGCCAATGGTCAGCGTGCCGGACAGCGTGCCGCTGGCCGACACCACTTCATCCACCAGCGTCTGACGAGCCGACAGCAGCCGCTGTGCCGGCAGGATAAACGCGCGCCCGGCCGAGGTCAGCGACACCCGGCGCGAGGTGCGTTCAAACAGCACGCAGCCCAGTTCCTCCTCCAGTTTGGCAATCTGGTGGCTAAGGGCTGACTGGACGGTATGGCAACGCTGAGCGGCGCGGGTAAAACTCTGCTCCTCCGCCACCGCCAGCGCATAGCGGATCTGTTTCAGGTTCATGGCATCTATCGTGAAATGAGATAAATAAAATGAAAATTATACATTGGATTTGTCAGCTTTCCTGCCCGATACTCTGCGCACTTTTTCCAGTTATCTGAAATCCGATGAAAACAACAACAGAACACCCGGGACTCAGTCCGGCGCTGACCGCGCTGATCGCCATGGCGACCGGCCTGGCCGTCGCCAGCAACTATTACGCCCAGCCGCTGCTGGAAACCATTGCCCAGCAGTTTAACCTGTCGGTTAATCAGGCCGGCTTTATCGTCACCGCCGCCCAGTTAGGCTATGCGGTCGGCCTGCTGTTTCTGGTGCCGCTCGGCGATATGTTCGAACGGCGCGGCCTGATCGTGTTTATGACGCTGCTGGCCGCCGGCGGCATGTTGATCACCGCCACCTCCAGCACGCTGGCGGTGATGATCCTCGGCACCGCACTGACCGGGCTGTTTTCCGTGGTGGCGCAAATTCTGGTGCCGCTGGCGGCGACGCTGGCGCATCCGGAAAAACGCGGCAAAACCGTCGGCATTATTATGAGCGGCCTGCTGCTCGGCATTCTGCTGGCGCGCACCGTCGCCGGGGCGCTGGCCTCCGTCGGCGGCTGGCGCACCATTTACTGGGTGGCCAGCGCGCTGATGATCGTCATGGCGCTGATCCTGTGGCGCGCGCTGCCGCGCTATAAGCAGCACAGCGGGCTGAATTACCCGCAGCTGCTGAAATCGATCTTCGTACTGTTCGGCACCACGCCGCTGCTGCGCACCCGCGCCCTGCTCGGCGCGCTCTCTTTCGCCAATTTCAGCGTGCTGTGGACCTCGATGGCGTTTCTGCTGGCCGCCCCGCCGTTCGGCTATTCCGAAGGAGTCATCGGTCTGTTCGGCCTGGTCGGCGCCGCCGGCGCGCTGGCTGCTTCCCACGCCGGCCAGCAGACGGATAAAGGCCGGGCCGGATTCACCACCAGCGCCGGGCTGATCCTGCTGCTGTTATCCTGGATACCCATCGCTTTAGCTAAACAATCACTCTGGGCACTATTAATCGGCATCATCATTCTGGACCTGGCGGTGCAGGCGGTACACGTCACCAACCAGAGCGTGATTTACCGCGTGATGCCCGACGCGCGCAACCGTCTGACCGCCGGTTATATGACCAGCTACTTTATCGGCGGCGCGCTGGGCTCGCTGCTGTCGGCCTCTGCCTACCAACATGCAGGCTGGTACGGTGTCGCCGCCGCCGGCATTACGCTGTGCATCATCAGCCTGTTAATCTGGTGGCGCGGCCAGCGGCACGACCCCCAGTGGCGGTCAAAATCTGATTAGCAAGAAAACAATAACCAGTGAAATTTATTAGCGGCACAGGGTATAAACATTACTCACTCTCTGGTAATGTTCTGGAGATAAACTATTGGTCTCCTATTCTGTGCCGCCGACAATATGCAAAGCCAAGCCTCTGAGAACCTGACGCCTTCCGCCGCACGCTCTACTTTCGTCAATGGCATTATTGACAGCCTGCCAATCGTTATCGGCTACCTACCGGTGGCGTTCGCCTTTGGCCTCAGCGCCGTCAAGCTCGGCTTCTCGCCGCTGGAAAGCCTGTTTTTTTCCTGCATCATCTACGCTGGCGCCAGCCAGTTCGTCATCACTGCGCTGCTCAGCGCCGGGATGTCGCTGTGGGTGTCCGCGCTGACGGTGATGGCGATGGATATCCGCCATATTCTCTACGGGCCGGCGCTGCGCCACCGCATTAGCGCCCGCCTGTCCAAAGGTAAAACTGCTCTGTGGGCGTTCGGCCTGACCGACGAGGTCTTCGCCGCCGCCAGCGCCAAACTGATCCGCGACCGGCGCAGCTGGAGCGAGAACTGGATGCTCGGCATCGCGCTCAGCTCATGGCTCGCCTGGGTGGCGGGCACGGCGTTAGGCGCTCTGTTTGGCAACGGCCCGCTGGAGCAGTTCCCGGTTATCGAGGCCTCGCTCTCCTTTATGCTGCCCGCGCTGTTTCTCAGTTTTCTGCTGGCTGCCTTCACCCGCCCGCAAAGTCTGATCATCGCCGCTTCACTGGCCGGCGCACTGCTGGGGCTGCTGTGTTTCTCTATTCCGGCGGCAATCCTGAGCGGTATAGGCGCAGGCTGCCTGGCGGCGCTGTTACAACCAACGGCAACGGAGAACGTCGATGAACGCTGATGTACTGCTTATCGGTCTGGTGGTCGGCTGCGCGAATTACCTGTTCCGTTACCTGCCCTTGCGGTTTGCCCCGGCGCGTCAACGGCCGGGTATGCCGCGCGGTAAAATCGCCCTGCTGCTCGACAGCATCGGCATTGCCTCCATCTGCGCGCTGCTGGTGGTTTCCAGTACCCCGGAGGTGATGCGCGATCACGCCAGGCTGCTGCCGACGTTAACCGGTTTCGCCGCGCTGGCGCTATGCTTTTACCGCACGAAAAGCATTATTTACGCTACGCTGTTCGGCGCGCTGGCGTTCGGCATTACTTTAAAAATTCTTATTGTTTTTGGTTGAGCCGAGAGCCATTACGTGCGCTCCCTCACATAACCATGCGCAAAGTGGCGATTAATGGCGCAATCACGGCAAATAAATGACACAAATTGTTAAATTATTCACCAAGCTGAAGATTTACATTATTAATCACTATCGTTACTATACCGAACGTAATCAATGAGGCCCCTAAATAATGGAAAACTCGTTTACCCCCATAGAAAATATGTTGAATTTCCGCGCCAAACGTCAGAAAGACTTCCCCTATCAGGAAATTCTGCTGACGCGGCTGTGCATGCATATGCAAAGCAAGTTGCTGGAAAATCGCAATAAAATGCTGAAGGCCCAAGGGATAAACGAGACATTGTTTATGGCGCTGATTACGCTGGATGCACAGGAAAACCACAGCATTCAGCCTTCGGAGCTCAGCTCCGCACTCGGCTCTTCGCGCACCAATGCGACACGCATCGCCGATGAGCTGGAAAAACGCGGGTGGATTGAACGTAAGGAAAGCGACAACGACCGCCGCTGTCTGCATCTGCATTTGACGCCAAAAGGCACCGAATTCCTGGCGCAACTGCTGCCGCCGCAGCACAAATGTCTGCATTTCCTTTGGTCCACACTCAATAACGATGAGCAACACCAGCTGGAGCAGCTGACGCGCAAACTGCTGGCACGTCTGGATCAAATGGAAGTCTCAGAACAGTTATCCTAATTATTCATTTCTGTTCAGGTAACCAAATTTATGCGATCCCCATTTAACTGGAGACTCACCCCGCTGTTCGCCGTTTTACTGCTGGCCGGGTGTGCATCTACCGATAATATAGCCCCGCAGTCTACCCTGATGGATCCGCAAAACCTGCAGCTGGCGCAACCGAAGGTCAGTTCGCTGGCCATCAGCCCGCAGTGGTGGCGCGCCCTCAACGATCCGCAGCTCGATGGCCTGATGACTCAGGCGCTGCAAAACTCGCCGTCGCTGAAGCAGGCTGCCGCACGGGTGCGCGAAGCACGCAGCGTGATGGGTGAAGCCAGCGCCGCCAACGGCCCGAACCTGGATCTCAACGCCGGCACCACCCGCCAGCGTACCCCGCAAAACGTCAACTCCGGCCTCGGTTATCCCAACAAGCCAATTTACTCCAGCTCCAATTCGCTCGGCCTGAACCTGGCCTACGAATTTGACTGGTGGGGCAAATACCGCAACCAGGTCAACGCCGCCAAAGCGCAGGTTGACGCCGCGCGCGCCGAGCAGGAACAGGCGGCGCTGACGCTGACCAGCTCCGTAGCTTCGGCCTATTACCTGCTGCAGAACTATTATGCGCAGGAAAAACTGCTGCAGCAGGAAGTGACGAACAACGACCGCCTGACGCAGCTGCGCCAGCAGCAATATCAGGCCGGGATGACCGGCGTTGACGTACCGCAACAAACCAAAGCACAGTCCGATGCGGCCAAGCAGCAGATTCTGCAGCTGCAGTCGCAAATTGAGCAGTTAAAACACCAGCTGGCAGCCCTAAGCGGCCAGGGTCCGAATGCGATGCAGCATTTGCGTCCGGTGAAACTGCCGGCCGACTCGCTGCTGGCGCCGAAAGGCGAGCTGACCGCCGACCTGCTGGGTAAACGCCCGGACATTGCGGCCCAGCGTCAGCTGGTGGAATCCTATAACCAGCGCGTCGCCGCGGCCCGTAAAGAGTTCTATCCGAGCCTGTCGATTTCCGCCTTCGCCGGTTTGACCACCACCAACGTCAACGGCACCAGCCCGAACCTGTTCGAAGCCGCCAGCCAGGCTTGGAATATCGCCCCGGCGATTTCGCTGCCGATCTTCCACGCCGGCGCGCTGCGCAGCAAGCTGGGTGAAGAGTCCGCCCTCTACGATCAGGCGGTAGAATCCTATAACCAGACTATCCTCAATGCGCTGCAGGAAACCGCTGACGCCATTACGGTTCAGCAAAGTACCGCCCAGCAGTTGCAGCAGGCCTCCTCGGCCTCGCAGTCTATGCAGCAAGTTTACCAGGTCGCCAATGCACGTTACCGGGCAGGGATTATCGGGCGTGACGATCTGTTATCCAGTCAGACGCAGCTGATCCAGCAGCAACTGACGGAATTAAGCGCCAGCAGCAATATGATGCAGGCGAAGATAGGACTGATCCGCGCGCTGGGCGGCGGCTATCAAGCCCCGTCGGCCACGGACGAAAAAGCATAATAACTCTATCCAAAATAATTAAAGCGGTATCACGGCGGCCGGCGTGCGTCGTCGCCTGAACCGGCAAGGAAAAACGTGGAGAAAACCATGAGCACAAATGCGGAGACACAAACCCCGCAGCAACCGACAGGCAAAAAGAAACAGCGTAAATTTTGGCTGCTTCTGCTGACGGTGATTTTTATTGTTATTGGGGTGGCTTATTTAGTGTATTGGTTCCTGGTGCTGCGTCATCATCAGGAAACCGACGATGCCTACGTGGCGGGCAACCAGGTGCAGATTATGTCCCAGGTCGGCGGCAGCGTAACGCGCATCAATTTCGATAATACCGATTACGTCAAACAGGGCGATGTGCTGCTGACGCTCGACCCGACCGACGCCGAACAGGCGTTCGAACGGGCGAAAACCGGGCTGGCCAACAGCGTGCGTCAGACCCACCAGCTGATTATCAACAGTAAGCAGTATCAGGCCAATATCGCCCTGCGCAAATCTGACCTGAGCAAGGCGGAGAACGACCTCAAGCGTCGCGTGGTGCTGGGCAGCGTCGATGCCATCGGCCGTGAAGAGCTGCAACACGCGCGCGACGCCGTCACCAGCGCTAAAGCCGCGCTGGAAGTGGCCGTGCAGCAATACAACGCCAATCAGGCGATGGTGCTGAATACGCCGCTGGAACAGCAGCCGGCCGTGCAACAGGCTGCCGCACAGATGCGCGACGCCTGGCTGGCGCTGCAGCGCACCAAAGTGATCAGCCCGATCACCGGCTATGTCTCACGCCGCAGCGTACAGGTCGGCGCGCAGATCGCCGCCGGTTCGCCGCTGATGGCGGTAGTGCCGGCCGATCACGTGTGGGTTGACGCCAACTTTAAAGAAACGCAGATCGCCAATATGCGCATCGGCCAGCCGGCCACCGTGGTCAGCGATGTCTACGGCGACGACGTGGTGTATCACGGCAAAGTGGTCGGTATCGATATGGGCACCGGCAGCGCCTTCTCCCTGCTGCCGGCGCAGAACGCCACCGGCAACTGGATTAAAGTGGTGCAGCGCCTGCCGGTACGTATCGAGCTGGACGCCAAGCAGATTGCCGATCATCCGCTGCGCATCGGCCTGTCTACGCTGGTGAACGTCGATACCAGCGACCTCAACGGCCGCATGCTGGCCAACGTGGTCAACGACAAGCCACGCTATCAGAGCGATGCGCTGACGCTGCAGCTGGCGCCGGTGAACCAGATGATCGCCGATGTTATTCATGCTAACGCCGGTTAAGCGAGCGGGAGGCTACCTTGGCAGCACAAAAACCGCTTGAGGGGGCCCAGCTTGCCTGGATGACGGTCGCGCTCGCCATGGCGACCTTTATGCAGGTGCTGGACTCCACCATTGCCAACGTTGCGATACCGACCATCGCCGGTAACCTCGGGTCATCCAACTCGCAGGGCACCTGGGTTATCACCTCGTTCGGGGTGGCGAACGCCATCTCCATCCCGATTACCGGCTGGCTGGCGAAGCGCTTCGGCGAAGTGCGGCTGTTCCTGTGGTCCACCGCGCTGTTCGCCATCGCTTCCTGGCTGTGTGGTATCTCCAACAGTCTGGGCATGCTGATCTTCTTCCGCGTGATCCAGGGGCTGGTGGCCGGCCCGCTGATCCCGCTGTCCCAAAGCCTGTTGCTGAATAACTATCCGCCGGCGAAGCGGGCCATGGCGCTGGCGCTCTGGTCGATGACGGTGATCGTCGCGCCGATTTTCGGCCCGATTCTCGGCGGCTATATCAGCGACAACTATCACTGGGGCTGGATCTTCTTCATCAACATCCCTATCGGGGCGTTTGTGATTTTCGCCGCCCTGGCGACGCTGCGCGGCCGTGAAACCAAAACCGAGATCAAACCGATAGACACTATCGGGCTGATTTTGCTGGTGGTGGGCATCGGTTCGCTGCAGGTGATGCTGGATCAGGGGAAAGAGCTGGACTGGTTCAACTCCACCGAAATCATCACCCTGACGGTGGTGGCGGTGGTGGCGCTGCTGTTCCTGGTGGTCTGGGAGCTGACGGACGATCACCCGGTGGTGGATCTGTCGCTGTTCAAGTCGCGTAACTTTACCATCGGCGTGCTGTGCATCAGCCTGGCCTATATGCTCTACTTCGGCGCCATCGTCCTGTTGCCGCAGCTGTTGCAGGAGGTGTACGGCTACACCGCGACCTGGGCCGGGCTGGCCTCGGCGCCGGTCGGCCTGATCCCGGTGCTGCTGTCGCCGCTCATCGGCAAATTCGGCCACCGGCTGGATATGCGCCGGCTGGTGACCTTCAGCTTTATTATGTATGCCGTGTGCTTCTACTGGCGCGCCTATACCTTTGAACCGGGTATGGACTTCGGCGCCTCCGCCTGGCCGCAGTTCGTCCAGGGCTTCGCCATCGCCTGCTTCTTTATGCCGCTGACGACGATTACCCTGTCCGGCCTGCCGCCGGAGCGTATGGCGGCGGCGTCGAGCCTGTCGAACTTCGTGCGTACTCTGGCCGGTTCAATCGGCACCTCGATCACCACCACGCTGTGGACGCAGCGCGAATCGCTGCACCATTCGCAGCTGACGGAGTTTGTGAACCCTTACAACCCGCAGTCGCAGGAGATGTACCACCAGCTTGAGCAGTTGGGAATGAGCCAACAGCAGGCTTCGGGGTATATCGCCCAGCAGATTACCGCTCAGGGGCTGATTATCTCGGCCAACGAAATCTTCTGGCTGTCGGCCGGGGTGTTCCTGATTCTGCTGGCGCTGGTGTGGTTCGCCAAACCACCGTTCAGTTCCAGCGGCGGGGGCGGCGACGGCGCCCACTGATCCATCCATAAAAAACGGGCGCCTCAGGCGCCCGTTTCTTTTATCGCAATCTGGCCATTACGCCTGATTCTGACGCCACCAGTCCGCCAGCAGAATGCCGGTCGCGACCGAGACGTTCAGACTCTCCACCTTGCCGGTGCCGCCGATGGAGACGTTCATGTCCCCCTGCTGCCAGGCGCCGTCGCTCAGGCCATCGCGTTCCTGACCCAGCACCAGCACCATTTTGGCCGGCAGTTTGGCCTGCGCCAACGCCACGCCTTTATGGCTGGAGGTGGTCACGATGGTGTAGCCCGCCTGGCGGAAGCTATCCAGCACCGACAGGAAGTCGTCGGCATTGATCGCCTTGATATGCTCCGCGCCGCCTTCTGCGGTACGTACCGCCGCGCCGGATTCCAGTAGCGCCGGATCCTGCAGCAGCACGCCGTTCACGCCGAAGTGGGCGCAGGAGCGCATGATCGCCCCCAGGTTGTGCGGGTTGCCCACCGCTTCCAGCGCCAGCACGCAGTCACTGGCCGGCGCCGTCTTCAGGTAAGTGGTCGCATCCAGTCCCTGGCGCTTTTTGATCAGGAAGCAGACGCCGCCGTGGTGCTCGGTGCCGGACGCTTTTGCCAGCTCTTCATCATCCACCACGTGGTAAGCCTTACGGTTAGCCGCCATCCAGCGCAGCGCCTCGCGGAAACGCGGCGTCACCGACTGCACGAACCAGGCGCGCACGATAGCGTCAGGACGGCTGGCGAACAGCGCCTGACAGGCATTCTCGCCATACACCCGCGTTTCTTCCGCACGCTGGCGGCGCAGCTGTTCCGGATCGATAAAACTTTTGCCGCTGATGCCGCCGTGGTCAAACGCCGGCTCCGCATCCGGGCCGCGCGATACGGTTTTCCACGGCGAATCATTGCCGCCGCGTCCTTCCGTACGTGCCGGACGACGCCCGCCGCGGTCGCCGCCGCGCGCCTTATTATCCTGAGCGCCGCGACCGGAGCGCGACTTGTCCGCCGGACGGCCTTTGCCGGCCGGGCGTTTGTTGTTACGATCGTCGCCGCCGTCTTCGTCATTGCGGACGTACATCACTTTAACTTTGCCGTTTTTGCCACTAAATGAGTCGTTCATTGTCTTCTCCACCAACGCGCAGGCGCGAAGATTACCTGATGTCGGTCTGCTAAGCCACCAACTTGGACGAATAAGATCCCGGCTATTACATTCATTGAACAAACCTCTTTGTTCGATAACGCGCTTTTGCCGATAATAAACAGCATTAACGAAACATAGCCGCCACGCTTGCGCGCTATGTCAGCTACCCGTACCCGAGGTTCCCATGAATACAGTTTGCTCCGCTTGTAACGCCACCAACCGCGTCCCGCAAGACCGTCTGACTGACGGCGCCAAATGCGGCCGCTGCGGCCATGAATTATTCGATGGCGAGGTGATTAACGCCACCGCAGAGACCCTGGATAAATTACTGCAGGATGACCTGCCGGTAGTGGTTGACTTTTGGGCGCCGTGGTGCGGCCCCTGCCTCAACTTTGCGCCGATTTTCGAAGACGTTGCCGAAGAACGGGCCAGCAAGGTGCGCTTCGTCAAGGTCAACACCGAAGCTGAACCTGAACTCAGCGCGCGCTTCCGGATTCGCAGCATCCCGACCATCATGCTGTTCCGCGACGGGAAAATGGTGGATATGCTCAGCGGCGCGATGCCCAAAGCGCCGTTTGACAACTGGCTTGATGAATCAGTGTAACGCAAAACCCGCCGCCGCGCCGTCCGTGACGGACGGCGGCCCCCATCCCACCCTGATGTTTTCTGCGTTACAATAGCGGTTTTTACGCCGGAATAAGCGCCGGCCTGCCCAGGATCGCTATGACCGACAACGCCGTACTTCGCCTGCGCCAGCTTCGTCTGGATCGCGCCACCCGTCCTTTTCTGGCACGCGGCTGCCGCGTGGCGCGCTGCCAGGGCTGCCTGCTGCCGCAGAAAAACTGCCTGTGCGACACTATTACTCCTCAGTCCGCCGACAGCCGTTTCTGCCTGATCATGTTCGGCGCCGAACCGCTCAAGCCCAGCAACACCGGCCGGCTGATCGCCGATATTCTACCGGACACCCAGGCATTTCTCTGGTCGCGCACCGAAGTCGATCCGGCGCTGCTGGCGGCGATTAACGATCCGCACCGTCAGCCGTACGTGGTATTCCCTGCCTCCTACGCCGATGCCGGGCGGCCGGTCTACAGCCAACTGCCGACGAGTGGCAAGCCGCCGCTGTTTATCATGCTCGACGGTACCTGGTCGGAAGCGCGCAAAATGTTCCGCAAAAGCCCCTACCTGAATCAGTTCCCGGTATTTTCACTGGACGTCGCCGCAGCGTCCGACTATCAGCTGCGTGAAGCCAGCCGCGCCGAACAGCACTGCACCGCCGAAGTCGCCGCCGCGCTGCTGCAACAGGCGGGTGACGACGCTGCCGCGCTCGGCCTGAGCCAGCACTTCAGCTATTTCCGCCAGCGCTATCTGGCCGGTAAACCTACGCGTCCAGCGGCGTCGATCACAGCAACATCGCCATAAAGCGCCTAAAATCAGGCGACAACGTTGCGGTTAAAGGAGTGAGGTTATGAGTCAGCGAGGCTTGGAAGCGCTATTACGTCCCAAATCTATCGCCGTGCTGGGGGCGTCGCAACGGCCGGGACGTTCGGGCCATCTGATGATGCACAACCTGCTCGCCGGCGGTTTCAACGGCCCGATTCTGCCGGTCACGCCGCGCTATAAGGCGGTATGCGGCGTGATGGCCTATGCCGACGTCGCCAGCCTGCCGATCGCCCCCGACCTGGCAATCATCTGCACTCACGACTCACGCAATCTGCCGCTGCTTGGCGCATTGGGCGAACGCGGCTGCAAAGCCGTGATTATTCTCTCCGCCCAGCCGGAGCAGTTCGCCGAGCTGAAAGCCTGCGCCCAGCGTTACGCCATACGCCTGCTGGGGCCGAATAGTCTCGGCCTGCTGGCGCCGTGGCAAGGCATCAACGCCAGTTTCTCACCGGTGCCGATACTGCCGGGCCGGCTGGCGTTTATTTCACAATCCGCCGCCGTCGCCAATACCATTCTCGACTGGGCGCAGCAGCGCGAGGTCGGCTTTTCCTATTTTGTCGCATTAGGCGACAGCCAGGATATCGACGTCGATGATCTACTGGACTTTCTGGCGCGCGACGCGAAAACCAGCGCCATCCTGCTGTATCTGGAAAATATTCACGATGCGCGCCGTTTCCTGTCAGCCTCGCGCAGCGCCTCCCGCAATAAGCCGATTCTGGTGGTAAAAAGCGGTCGCAGCCAGCAGGCCCAGCGTCTGCTGAACGGCCAGCAGGGGCTGGACGCCGCCTATGATGCCGCCATCCAGCGCGCCGGCCTGCTGCGCGTGCAGGATACCCACGAGCTGTTCTCGGCGGTGGAGACCCTCAGCCATATGCACCCTTTGCGCGGCGAGCGTCTGATGATTATCAGCAACGGCGCCGCGCCGGCGGCGATGGCGCTCGACCAGTTGCTGGCGCGCAACGGCAAACCGGCCATGCTGAGCGCAGAGACGCAGCAGCAACTCAGCGCGGCGCTGCCGGGTTTTATCCCGCTGAACAACCCGCTCGACCTGCATGATGACGCCACGCCGGAACGTTATCTGGCAGCGCTGCAGGTGCTGCTGGACAGCAACGATTACGACGCGCTGCTGCTGATTCATGCCCCCAGCGCCGCCGCGCCCGGCACCGTAACCGCGGAGAAACTGGTCGCGGCAATTCGCCAGCACCCGCGCGGCAAGCGCATCACGCTGCTGACCAACTGGTGCGGCGAATACTCCTCGCAGGAAGCCCGCAGGCTGTTCACCGACGCCGGGATACCCACCTACCGTACGCCGGAAGGCGCCGTGACCGCTTTTATGCATATGGTGGAGTACCGCCGCAATCAGAAACAGCTGAAGGAGACGCCGGCCCTGCCGGTCGGACTGACCGCCAATACCGCCGCCGCTCATCAGCTGATTCATCAGGCGCTGGCCGAAGGCGCCAGTCAACTGGATACCCATGAGGTGCAGCCGATCCTGCAGGCCTACGGCCTCAGCACGCTGCCGACCTGGATTGCTGGCGACAGCGCCGAAGCGGTGCATATCGCCGAGCAGATCGGTTATCCGGTGGCGCTGAAGCTGCGCTCGCCGGATATTCCGCATAAGTCCGAGGTTCAGGGGGTGATGCTCTATCTACGCACCGCCACCGAGGTGCAGCGCGCCGCCGATGCGATTCTCGATCGCGTCAAACGTACCTATCCGCAGGCGCGCATCCACGGCCTGCTGGTGCAGAGCATGGCGAACCGCGCCGGCGCGCAGGAACTGCGGATCGCCGTTGAGCAGGATCCGATCTTCGGCCCGCTGATTATGCTGGGCGAAGGCGGCGTGGAGTGGCGGCAGGAACATCAAGCCGCCGTCGCCCTGCCGCCGCTCAATATGGCGCTGGCGCGCTATCTGGTGCTGCAGGCGGTGAAAGGCGGCAAGATTCGCGGCCGCAGCGCCCTGCGCCCGCTGGATATTCCCGGCCTTAGCCGGCTGCTGGTGCAGGTCTCCAACCTGATCCTCGACTGCCCGGAGATCGCCCGGCTGGATATTCATCCAGTGCTGGCGACCGGCAGCGAATTCACGCTGCTGGACGTATCAATGCAGTTGGCGCCGTTCAGCGGCGATCCGCAGGCGCGGCTGGCCATTCGCCCCTACCCGCAGGAGCTGGAAGAGACCATCACGCTGAAGAACGGTGCTCACTGTCTGTTCCGGCCGATCCTGCCGGAAGATGAGCCGGCGCTGAAGCACTTTATCGACCGCGTGACCAAAGAAGACCTTTATTACCGATATTTCAGCGAGATCAATGAGTTTAGTCATGATGACTTAGCGAATATGACGCAAATCGACTACGATCGTGAAATGGCATTTGTCGCGGTCGCCGAGGATCAGCAGATTATCGGCGTGACGCGCGCACTGTCCGACCCGGACAATACCGACGCCGAATTCGCCGTCCTGGTACGTTCCGATCTGAAAGGATTAGGCCTGGGTCGTCAACTGCTGGAAAAGATGATTGGCTATGCGCGCAGCCGCGGTCTGCTGCGTTTGAGCGGCATCACCATGCCGAATAACCGCGGTATGGTGACATTGGCAGAGAAACTGGGTTTTATGGTGGACGTACAGCTGGAAGACGGTATCGTCAATCTGACGCTGCCGCTGAAGTCCGGAAAAGCGAGGTGAGCTATGTCGCAACGCGTTACAAATCCACCATTTAATGCCAAAACATACGCACAATCGGGGCAACTAATGGTATTATCGACCACTTGTTCGATTTTATGTTGTCTGCATGTGGCGTTCCGGCCATCTAATCATGAGAGAAGAAGCGCACTGTGATGTTGTCAAAATTTAAACGTAGCAAACATCAACAACACCTTGCACAACTGCCAAAAATTCCCCAGTCGGTAGCTGATGTTCGTACGCTGTACACGCCGTCGGATTACCGCACCGCCTTACTTGACGCCATTGCCAACGCCACTCAGCGCATCTATCTGGTCGCCCTGTATCTTGAGCACGATGACGCCGGCCGCGATATTCTCAACGCGCTGTATCAGGCAAAGCAGCAGCGCCCTGAGCTGGAAATTTGCGTGTTGGTGGACTGGCATCGCGCACAGCGCGGCCGTATCGGCGCCGCCGCAGCCAATACCAACGCCGACTGGTACTGCGCCATGGCGCAGCAGCACCCGGACCTTAGCGTACCGGTGTACGGCGTGCCGGTGAATACCCGTGAAGCGCTGGGCGTACTGCACCTTAAAGGCTTTATCGTTGACGATACCGTGATCTACAGCGGCGCCAGCATCAACGATGTCTATCTGCATCAGCACGATAAATACCGTTACGATCGTTACCAGTTGCTTGGCAACGGCTCGTTGGCCAGCGCGATGGTCGACTATATCAGGCAGCATCTGCTGACCGCCGGCGCCGTGCAGCGCCTGGACCGCTGCGATCGCCCCAAAAGCCCGGAAATCAAAAACGAAACGCGGCAGTTTCGTCTTGCCCTGCGCCACGCCGGTTACCAGTACAGCGGTAGCGCAGGCAACGACGAGCTGGCGGTGACGCCGCTGGTCGGGCTGGGCAAACAAAGTGTGCTGAACAAGACCATCCATCACCTGATGGCCAGCACCGACCAAAAGCTGACGCTGTGCACCCCCTACTTCAACCTGCCGGCGCTGCTGGTGCGCAATATTATTTATCTGCTGCGCCAGGGCAAACAGGTGGAAATTATCGTCGGTGACAAAACCGCCAACGATTTCTATATTCCGCAGGATCAACCGTTCAAAATCATCGGCGCGCTGCCGTACCTGTATGAAATCAACCTGCGCCGCTTCGTTACCCGTCTGCAACGCTATGTCGATACCGGCCAGCTGATCGTCCGCCTGTGGAAGGACGGTGACAACAGTTACCACCTGAAAGGCATGTGGGTCGATGATGAATGGCAGCTGCTCACCGGCAATAACCTCAACCCGCGCGCCTGGCGGCTGGATTTGGAGAACGCCATCCTGATCCACGATCCTAACCAGGAAATGCGTGAACAGCGCGCCCAGGAACTGGAATGTATCCGCACCTACACCACCGTGGTCGGCCACTACCAGGAACTGGAAAGCATTCAGCAATACCCGGTAAAAGTACGCAAGCTGATCCGCCGATTACGACGCATCCGCATCGACCGGTTGATTAGCCGTATACTCTGATTCCGCTATAATTGATTCTCCAGACCCCGGCACGCGCCGGGGTTTTTGTACGCCATGACAACAGGACGTTTTCATTATGCGTGTATTGCATCTCTGCCTGCTGATCCCACTGTTATTCACCGGCGGCTGCAGCCATCTGGCCAACGACAGCTGGACCGGTAAAGACAAAGCCCAGCATTTTATCGGCTCTGCGGCGCTGGCCGCCGCCGGTAGCGCCTACGGCGACCATCAGAATTGGAGCGAGCCTCACAGCCGCACTTTCGGCCTGATGTTCGCCATCAGCGTCGGCGCCGCCAAAGAGCTGTATGACAGCCGCGAAGGCGGCACCGGCTGGAGCTGGAAGGATTTTGCCTGGGATGTTGCCGGGGCGGCGGCGGGCTATAGCCTGTACCACGCCACCCGCTGACTTACAGCTGAATCTCCTTCCCTTTGCGATGCAGCTTCAGCGAAACCAGCAGCGCCAGCAGGCTCATGCCGGACACATACCAGAAGAAGACATTCTCGATGCCGAATGACTTCAGCGACAGGGCGACGTATTCCGCCGAGCCGCCGAACATCGCATTGGCAACGGCATAAGACAGCCCCACGCCCAGCGCCCGCACCTCAGGCGGAAACATTTCCGCCTTCAGCAGGCCGCTGATCGAGGTATAAAAACTGATGATAATCAACGCCACAACAATCAAGCCAAAAGCGGCATAAGGACTGGAGACGCTTTTCAGAGTAAACAGAATCGGCACCGTTAACAGCGTCGCCAGCGTGGAGAAGATCAGCATGGAGTTACGACGGCCGATCTTATCCGACAGAGCTCCGGCTACCGGCTGCAGCAGCATAAAGACGAACAGCGCCGCCGTCATGATGCCGCTGGCCAGCCTGGCGTCCATACCGGCGGTATTGACCAGATATTTCTGCATATAGGTGGTAAAGGTATAAAACGTCAGCGAGCCTGCCGCAGTAAAACCCAGCACCATCAAGAATGCTTTGCGGTTTTTCCACAGCCCCCTCAGCGAACCGGCATCCTGATGATTACGGGTTGAGGCGTCAGACGTTTCGTTCAACGAGCGGCGCAAATAGAGCGCTACAACCGCCAGTACCGCCCCCAACGCAAACGGAATGCGCCAGCCCCAGGCCACTAACTCAGCATGAGACAGGATCTGCTGCAGCACCACCAGAACCAGCAATGCCAACAGCTGGCCACCGATCAGCGTGACATACTGGAAAGAAGCGTAAAAGCCGCGCTTGCCTTTCACCGCCACTTCACTCATATAGGTCGCGCTGGTGCCGTATTCACCACCGACCGACAGCCCCTGGAACAGGCGCGCAACCAGCAGCAGCACCGGCGCCCAGTTGCCGATCGACGCGTAGGTGGGCAGACAGGCGATCACCAGCGATCCCGCGCACATCATACAGACCGAGATCAGCATGGAGTTTTTACGGCCATGCTTATCGGCGATATAGCCAAACAGCCAACCGCCGATCGGCCGCATAAAGAAGCCGGCGGCGAAAATGCCGGCAGTTTGCAGCAGTTGGGTGGTACTGTTGCCTGCCGGAAAAAAAGCGGCGGCAAAATAGATCGAGCAGAAGGAATAAACGTAGAAATCAAACCACTCCACCAGGTTGCCCGATGAAGCGCCAACAATGGCAAAGATTCGCTTTTTTTTATCTTGTGCCTCTAACGTAGCGGCATCCCCGAGCGGTGAGGTTGTTTCAGTCATTATCTATTCTCCAAGCCAGTGTTTTGGCACCCTGCAGGTTTATTGTTGCTTTGTTGTTTACAACAAATTAACAACTTAATGAGTAGCAGGCGAAGAATATTGTCGTGATTTTTGTGATACGGATTAAACAGTAGGATGAAAGTCACGCACTGTTACAGTGCGCCCGTATAAAACGATCCTAACGGCCAAAAACGCAAAAAGCCTCATGCTTTCGCATGAGGCTTTTTACTTTGTTTGATGCCTGGCAGTGTCCTACTCTCGCATGGGGAGACCCCACACTACCATCGGCGCTACGGCGTTTCACTTCTGAGTTCGGCATGGGGTCAGGTGGGACCACCGCGCTATTGCCGCCAGGCAAATTCTGTTTCAATCAACCCGCAACGTTTCCACGCCGCCAGTCAATCCAATCTCGGAACTTCACTGAAAATTATTCGTATCATCCTGATACTCACCCCTTCGGGGCCAACGCTCCGCGTTGTTCAAAATCGTTCCCGACGATTTTGTCATCCGTCTCTAAAACACCTTCGGTGTTGTAAGGTTAAGCCTCACGGTTCATTAGTACTGGTTAGCTCAATGCATCGCTGCACTTACACACCCAGCCTATCAACGTCTTAGTCTTAAACGTTCCTTCAGGGGCCTTAAAGGCCCAGGGAAGACTCATCTTGAGGCAAGTTTCGCGCTTAGATGCTTTCAGCGCTTATCTTTTCCGCACTTAGCTACCGGGCAATGCCATTGGCATGACAACCCGAACACCAGTGGTGCGTTCACTCCGGTCCTCTCGTACTAGGAGCAACCCCTCTCAATCTTCCAACGCCCACGGCAGATAGGGACCGAACTGTCTCACGACGTTCTAAACCCAGCTCGCGTACCACTTTAAATGGCGAACAGCCATACCCTTGGGACCTACTTCAGCCCCAGGATGTGATGAGCCGACATCGAGGTGCCAAACACCGCCGTCGATATGAACTCTTGGGCGGTATCAGCCTGTTATCCCCGGAGTACCTTTTATCCGTTGAGCGATGGCCCTTCCATTCAGAACCACCGGATCACTAAGACCTGCTTTCGCACCTGCTCGAGCCGTCACTCTCGCAGTCAAGCTAGCTTATGCCTTTGCACTAACCTCACGATGTCCGACCGTGATTAGCTAACCTTCGTGCTCCTCCGTTACTCTTTGGGAGGAGACCGCCCCAGTCAAACTACCCACCAGACACTGTCCTCACCCCCGATTAGGGGGCCGAGTTAGAACATCAAACATTAAAGGGTGGTATTTCAAGGTTGGCTCCATGCAGACTGGCGTCCACACTTCAAAGCCTCCCACCTATCCTACACATCAAGGCTCAATGTTCAGTGTCAAGCTATAGTAAAGGTTCACGGGGTCTTTCCGTCTTGCCGCGGGTACACTGCATCTTCACAGCGAGTTCAATTTCACTGAGTCTCGGGTGGAGACAGCCTGGCCATCATTACGCCATTCGTGCAGGTCGGAACTTACCCGACAAGGAATTTCGCTACCTTAGGACCGTTATAGTTACGGCCGCCGTTTACCGGGGCTTCGATCAAGAGCTTCTGGTTACCCATAACCCCATCAATTAACCTTCCGGCACCGGGCAGGCGTCACACCGTATACGTCCACTTTCGTGTTTGCACAGTGCTGTGTTTTTATTAAACAGTTGCAGCCAGCTGGTATCTGCGACTGGCTTCAGCTCCATCCGCAAGGGACTTCACCTACGCGCCAGCGTGCCTTCTCCCGAAGTTACGGCACCATTTTGCCTAGTTCCTTCACCCGAGTTCTCTCAAGCGCCTGGGTATTCTCTACCTGACCACCTGTGTCGGTTTGGGGTACGATTTCGTGTTACCTGGAGCTTAGAGGCTTTTCCTGGAAGCTTGGCATCAACTACTTCTGCACCGTAGTGCATCGTCATCACGCCTCAGGGTTAACAAGCAACCGGATTTACCAGGTCACTCCCCCTACACGCTTAAACCGAGACAACCGTCGCTCGGCTAGCCTAGCCTTCTCCGTCCCCCCTTCGCAGTAACACCAAGTACAGGAATATTAACCTGTTTCCCATCGACTACGCTTTTCAGCCTCGCCTTAGGGGTCGACTCACCCTGCCCCGATTAACGTTGGACAGGAACCCTTGGTCTTCCGGCGTGCGGGTTTTTCACCCGCATTATCGTTACTTATGTCAGCATTCGCACTTCTGATACCTCCAGCATGCCTCGCAGCACACCTTCAACGGCTTACAGAACGCTCCCCTACCCAACAACGCATAAGCGTCGCTGCCGCAGCTTCGGTGCATGGTTTAGCCCCGTTACATCTTCCGCGCAGGCCGACTCGACCAGTGAGCTATTACGCTTTCTTTAAATGATGGCTGCTTCTAAGCCAACATCCTGGCTGTCTGTGCCTTCCCACATCGTTTCCCACTTAACCATGACTTTGGGACCTTAGCTGGCGGTCTGGGTTGTTTCCCTCTTCACGACGGACGTTAGCACCCGCCGTGTGTCTCCCGTGATAACATTCTTCGGTATTCGGAGTTTGCATCGGTTTGGTAAGCCGGGATGGCCCCCTAGCCGAAACAGTGCTCTACCCCCGAAGATGAGTTCACGAGGCGCTACCTAAATAGCTTTCGGGGAGAACCAGCTATCTCCCGGTTTGATTGGCCTTTCACCCCCAGCCACAAGTCATCCGCTAATTTTTCAACATTAGTCGGTTCGGTCCTCCAGTTAGTGTTACCCAACCTTCAACCTGCCCATGGCTAGATCACCGGGTTTCGGGTCTATACCTTGCAACTAGACGCCCAGTTAAGACTCGGTTTCCCTACGGCTCCCCTATTCGGTTAACCTTGCTACAAAATATAAGTCGCTGACCCATTATACAAAAGGTACGCAGTCACACCACGAAGGTGCTCCCACTGCTTGTACGTACACGGTTTCAGGTTCTATTTCACTCCCCTCGCCGGGGTTCTTTTCGCCTTTCCCTCACGGTACTGGTTCACTATCGGTCAGTCAGGAGTATTTAGCCTTGGAGGATGGTCCCCCCATATTCAGACAGGATAACACGTGTCCCGCCCTACTCATCGAACTCACGACCTGTGCATCTTCGTGTACGGGACTATCACCCTTTACTGTGCGACTTTCCAGACGCTTCCACTGACACACAAGCCGATTCAGGTTCTGGGCTCTTCCCCGTTCGCTCGCCGCTACTGGGGGAATCTCGGTTGATTTCTTTTCCTCGGGGTACTTAGATGTTTCAGTTCCCCCGGTTCGCCTCATGCCACTATGTATTCATGACATGATAGTGTGTCGAAACACACTGGGTTTCCCCATTCGGGTATCGTCGGTTATAACGGTTCATATCACCTTACCGACGCTTTTCGCAGATTAGCACGCCCTTCATCGCCTCTGACTGCCTAGGCATCCACCGTGTACGCTTAGTCACTTAACCTCACAACCCGAAGGTGTCTTTCGACATCGTCGCGTTGCTACATTTGAGAGACTCTATGACAGGTTACTCCTCATCCCAAACTTCTACGGGGGACAAGTTTCAGCTGCCATGTTTCAATTTTCAGCTTGTTCCAGATTGTTAAAGAGCAAAATACTTCGCAGCATACTGTTGCCAATATACTCTGAAGTATTGATTTTCGGACTTATATGGTGGAGCTAAGCGGGATCGAACCGCTGACCTCCTGCGTGCAAGGCAGGCGCTCTCCCAGCTGAGCTATAGCCCCATATAATCGCGTGCAATACCTTTGTTATTACCAACTCGTAAAGAGTTAATTCTTTCTTAGGCAAGGCATGCGACCGGGAAGTTTACTTTGGTAAACGACCGAGAGCATAACGCAGCATAAGGAAGAATTTGGTAGGCCTGAGTGGACTTGAACCACCGACCTCACCCTTATCAGGGGTGCGCTCTAACCACCTGAGCTACAAGCCTATAAAGGTATTTCTGCTCGTTACTTTTTCATCAGACAATCTGTGTGGACACTGCACAGTCAGGATATCTTTAGGTAAGGAGGTGATCCAACCGCAGGTTCCCCTACGGTTACCTTGTTACGACTTCACCCCAGTCATGAATCACAAAGTGGTAAGCGCCCTCCCGAAGGTTAAGCTACCTACTTCTTTTGCAACCCACTCCCATGGTGTGACGGGCGGTGTGTACAAGGCCCGGGAACGTATTCACCGTAGCATTCTGATCTACGATTACTAGCGATTCCGACTTCATGGAGTCGAGTTGCAGACTCCAATCCGGACTACGACGTACTTTATGAGGTCCGCTTGCCTTCGCAGGTTCGCTTCTCTTTGTATACGCCATTGTAGCACGTGTGTAGCCCTACTCGTAAGGGCCATGATGACTTGACGTCATCCCCACCTTCCTCCAGTTTATCACTGGCAGTCTCCTTTGAGTTCCCGGCCGAACCGCTGGCAACAAAGGATAAGGGTTGCGCTCGTTGCGGGACTTAACCCAACATTTCACAACACGAGCTGACGACAGCCATGCAGCACCTGTCTCAGAGTTCCCGAAGGCACCAAAGCATCTCTGCTAAGTTCTCTGGATGTCAAGAGTAGGTAAGGTTCTTCGCGTTGCATCGAATTAAACCACATGCTCCACCGCTTGTGCGGGCCCCCGTCAATTCATTTGAGTTTTAACCTTGCGGCCGTACTCCCCAGGCGGTCGATTTAACGCGTTAGCTCCGGAAGCCACGCCTCAAGGGCACAGCCTCCAAATCGACATCGTTTACGGCGTGGACTACCAGGGTATCTAATCCTGTTTGCTCCCCACGCTTTCGCACCTGAGCGTCAGTCTTCGTCCAGGGGGCCGCCTTCGCCACCGGTATTCCTCCAGATCTCTACGCATTTCACCGCTACACCTGGAATTCTACCCCCCTCTACGAGACTCTAGTCTGCCAGTTTCAAATGCAGTTCCCAAGTTAAGCTCGGGGATTTCACATCTGACTTAACAAACCGCCTGCGTGCGCTTTACGCCCAGTAATTCCGATTAACGCTTGCACCCTCCGTATTACCGCGGCTGCTGGCACGGAGTTAGCCGGTGCTTCTTCTGCGAGTAACGTCAATGTAATGCCGTATTAAGACACTACCCTTCCTCCTCGCTGAAAGTGCTTTACAACCCGAAGGCCTTCTTCACACACGCGGCATGGCTGCATCAGGCTTGCGCCCATTGTGCAATATTCCCCACTGCTGCCTCCCGTAGGAGTCTGGACCGTGTCTCAGTTCCAGTGTGGCTGGTCATCCTCTCAGACCAGCTAGGGATCGTCGCCTAGGTGAGCCATTACCCCACCTACTAGCTAATCCCATCTGGGCACATCCGATGGTGTGAGGCCCAAAGGTCCCCCACTTTGGTCCGAAGACATTATGCGGTATTAGCCACCGTTTCCAGTGGTTATCCCCCTCCATCGGGCAGTTTCCCAGACATTACTCACCCGTCCGCCGCTCGCCGGCAAAGTAGCAAGCTACTTTCCGCTGCCGCTCGACTTGCATGTGTTAGGCCTGCCGCCAGCGTTCAATCTGAGCCATGATCAAACTCTTCAATTAAAAGCTTGATTCGCTAAGTTAATAGCTGTTGCTCAAAGATTTACTGCATGAATTTTACTTCAGTTAGTCACTCTTCAAGACTTGATATTTTTTTGCATCCGAGGATGCTGGATATCGTCTTGTGAGTGCCCACACAGATTGTCTGATAAATTGTTAAAGAGCAGTGAGTTACACGCTTTCGCTTGCTAACTCGAGGTGGCGTATATTACGCTTTCCTCTTTCAGAGTCAATTCATTTTTTCAGAATTTTTTCCCTGTCGACCCCGGATACTCTGTGATGTTGTTCACATGTTCCGTGTCGATGGAGGCGCATTATAGGGAGGCGATTCAGAATGACAAGGATTAATATTCACTTTTTTCTCAACCGCTCACTATTACGCCACAACGTCGATTAAACCCGCTGTTTTATCGCCTGCGGCAGCTCAGCCAGACTATTTAACACCCAATCGGCCTGTTGCTCCCCTTCTGCCGTTACCGCTTTGCCGGTACGCACCAGAACTTTCATGCCGACACCCGCAGCGGCGGCGGCCTGCATATCTTCCGGTTTATCGCCCACCATATAAGAAGCGGCCATATCAATATTCAGTTCCTGCTGCGCCTGCAGCAGCATGCCCGGCTGTGGTTTGCGGCAGTCGCACACCTGACGCAGCTCTTCTACCGTTCCTTCCGGGTGATGCGGGCAGAAATAGATGCCGTCGAAGTCGACGCCACGGTCAGCCAGCGACCAGTCCATCCATTCGGTGAGATACATAAACTGCTCTTCGCTGAACATCCCGCGCGCAATGCCCGACTGATTGGTTACCAGCACCAACGCAAAGCCCATGTTTTTTAATTCACGGCATGCATCGATCACACCATCAATAAATTGGAAGTCATCGATTTCATGGACATAGCCATGGTCGACATTGATCGTGCCGTCACGATCTAAAAAAATAGCTGGAACGCTTTGTGTCACCGGTTTGCTCCTGAGGGCCTGAAAACGCGGACAGTATCGCATGTTTTACCCCATACTGAGAACGGTAGCGAAAGCTCCCCCGTTGACTTAGACGTCTAGACGCCTTAACATCTGACCATGCCTTGGTTCCACGCCAAGGTTTACTTTTATCTAGCCACGGGCAACCACGCTAAAATAAGAAGAATATGATTAAACTCTCTAACATTACCAAAGTGTTCCAGCAGGGCTCGCGTACCATTAACGCGCTCTCAGACGTGACTCTCCACGTCCCTGCCGGGCAAATTTATGGCGTTATCGGTTCATCCGGGGCCGGTAAGAGTACGCTTATCCGCTGCGCCAATATGCTTGAGCGCCCGACATCAGGCCAGGTTCTGGTGGACGGCCAGGATCTGACCGCCCTGTCAGAAAGCGAACTGACGCGTGCGCGCCGCCAAATCGGCATGATTTTCCAACACTTCAACTTACTGTCGTCCCGTACCGTCTTTGGCAACGTTGCGCTGCCGCTGGAACTGGACAACACCCCACGCGCCGACATCAAAAAGCGCGTCGGCGAACTGCTGGAGCTGGTCGGCCTGGCCGATAAGCACGACGCCTACCCGGCCAACCTGTCCGGCGGGCAAAAGCAGCGTGTGGCGATCGCGCGCGCGCTGGCCAGCCAGCCTAAAGTGCTGCTGTGCGACGAAGCCACCAGCGCCCTGGACCCGGCCACCACCCGTTCGATTCTGGAACTGCTGAAAGACATTAACCGTCGCCTAGGGCTGACCATCCTGCTTATCACCCACGAAATGGACGTGGTAAAACGCATCTGCGATCAGGTCGCCGTTATCAGCCAGGGTCAGCTGATTGAAAAAGACAGCGTCAGCGAAGTGTTCTCGCACCCGAAAACGCCGCTGGCGCAGCAGTTTATTCAGTCCACGCTGCATCTGGATATTCCTGACGATTATGCCGAGCGCCTGAGTCCGGAACGCAGCGGCGACCGTCAACCCCTGCTGCGCCTGGAGTTCACCGGCCAGTCGGTGGATGCGCCGCTGCTGTCCGAAGCAGCTCGCCGCTTCAACGTCAACAACAATATTATCAGCGCGCAGATGGATTATGCGGGCGGAGTGAAATTCGGTGTGATGCTGGCAGAGCTGCACGGCAGCGATGAAGACGCACTGGCGACGATTAAATTCCTGCAAGAAAATCAGGTAAAAGTAGAGGTTCTGGGTTATGTCTGAGGCAATGATGTGGTTAATGGCGCGTGGCGTGTGGGAAACCGTCATGATGACCTTTGTCTCCGGCTTCTTCGGGTTTATCATCGGCCTGCCCGTCGGCGTGCTGCTGTATGTCACCCGTCCGGGACAGATTATCGCCAACCCGGCACTGTATAAAGTGCTGTCCGCGCTGGTGAATATCTTCCGCTCCATTCCATTTATTATTTTGCTGGTCTGGATGATTCCCTTCACGCGCATGATCGTCGGTACCTCCATCGGCCTGCAGGCGGCGATTGTTCCGCTGACCGTCGGCGCAGCACCGTTTATCGCCCGCATGGTGGAGAACGCCCTGCTGGAGATCCCGTCCGGTCTGGTGGAGGCCGCGCGCGCCATGGGCGCCACGCCGCTGCAGATCATCAAAAAAGTTCTGCTGCCGGAAGCGCTTCCGGGTCTGGTTAACGCCGCCACCATCACACTGATCACTCTGGTGGGCTATTCCGCCATGGGCGGTGCCGTCGGCGCCGGCGGCCTGGGGCAGATTGGTTATCAGTATGGTTATATCGGATATAACGCCACGGTGATGAATACCGTATTAGTATTACTGGTGATCCTGGTGTATCTGATCCAGTTCTGCGGCGATCGGGTTGTCAAAGCCGTCACCCATAAATAAGTTTCACAGCAACGCGCACAGCATCTTTGTATGCGAGTCTAATAAGAGGAAGGGATATGTCGTTAAAACTTAAATCCATCGCGGCAATCGGCGCACTGATCGGCTCTCTGGCTCTGGCTGGCTGCGGCCAGGATGAAAAAGATCCAAACCATATCAAGGTCGGCGTGATCGTCGGCGCAGAACAGCAGGTTGCAGAAGTCGCGCAAAAAGTGGCGAAAGACAAATATGGCCTTGACGTTGAGCTGGTAACCTTCAACGACTATGTCCTGCCTAACGAAGCGCTGAGTAAAGGCGATATCGACGTTAACGCCTTCCAGCACAAACCGTATCTGGATCAGCAGATCAAGGATCGCGGTTATAAACTGGTGCCGGTCGGCAATACCTTTGTGTATCCGATTGCTGGTTACTCGAAGAAAATCAAATCGCTGAGCGAACTGCAGCCTGGCTCGCAAATCGCGCTGCCGAACGATCCAACCAACCTGGGCCGTTCTCTGCTGTTACTGCAGTCTGAAGGGCTGATCAAGCTGAAAGACGGCGTGGGCCTGCTGCCGACCATTCTGGACGTGACCGAAAACCCGAAAAACCTGAAGCTGGTTGAATTGGAAGCGCCACAGCTGCCACGCTCGCTGGACGATCAGCAAATCGCGCTGGCGGTAATCAACACCACCTACGCCAGCCAGATAGGTCTGACTCCGGCCAAAGACGGCCTGTTTGTTGAAGGTAAAGATTCGCCTTACGTCAACCTGCTGGTTGCGCGTGAAAACAACAAAGATGCGGAAAACGTGAAAAAATTCGTTCAGGCTTATCAGTCAGACGAAGTGAACGAAGCCGCGAACAAAATCTTCAACGGCGGCGCGGTGAAAGGCTGGTAATTCCACGCTTTTTACGGTGGGATAACATCAGATAGCTCGCAATCTTAAGGCTATTTTGTTCCTATAATTGCAAGACGGGCTTCGGCCCGTCTTGTTATTTCCACCATAGATTGCTTCAATAGCGCCACTTTTATGAAAAGGCAGAGGAATCTCTATGCGTGCTTTACCTCTCTGTTTGTTAGCGCTTGCGCTTAGCGGCTGCTCCATGCTGCATACCGAATCAACCCCGACAAACAGTACCAGCAAACCCACGACCACAACGTCAAGCAAACCTGCGCCAGCGCCCCGCCCTGCGCCGGTAAAACTGTATAAAAGCGCAGAAGAGCTGGTCGGCAAGCCGTTCCGCGATCTGGGTGAAGTCTCCGGCGAATCTTGCCAGACCACCATTCAGGACTCCCCGCCGAACATGACCACCGCACGTAAACGTATGCAGATCCGCGCCTCCTATATGAAGGCCAACGCCGTGCTGCTGCACGACTGCCAGATTGTCAAAGGCGTCGCCGGCTGTTACCAACAGGCCGTCTGCCAGGGTTCTGCGCTTAACGTTTCGTCCAAATGAGTGAATTTGTTGTCAATCAGATCGGAACTATCCGCTCGCCGTATAAAGAAAAATTCGCCGTTCCCAGGCAACCGGGGCTGGTAGAAGACGGCGGCGGCGAGTTGCTGTTGCTGCCGCCTTACAATCAGGCCGAAGCAGTACGCGGCCTTGAGGCGTTCAGCCATCTGTGGGTGATGTTTATTTTTCACCAAACCATGGATGGCGGCTGGCGCCCCACCGTGCGGCCGCCGCGCCTCGGCGGCAATGCCCGCATGGGCGTGTTCGCCACCCGTTCGACCTTCCGCCCCAACCCCATCGGCATGTCGCTGGTCGAGCTGAAAAAAGTGCGCATTCAGGGCGGTGAGGTCGTACTGGAACTCGGCAGTCTGGATCTGGTGGATGGTACGCCGGTGGTGGATATCAAACCCTACCTGCCGTTCGCCGAAAGCCAGCCGCAGGCCGTGGCCGGCTTTGCCCAGGCGGCGCCGGCGGCGGATATGCCCGTCAGCTTTTCACCGCTGGCGGAACAGCAACTGCTGCAGCAACAAACGCGCTACCCTCAGCTGCGCCGTTTCATTACCCAGGTGCTGGCGCAGGATCCGCGTCCAGCCTACCGTAAGGGGGAAGATACAGGGCGAGATTATGCCGTCTGGCTGCTGGACTTCAACGTGCGTTGGCGGGTCGTCGCCGGCATGACCGAGGTGCTGTCGCTGGAGCCGCGTTAAAATTCGTCCCGCTCTCTTTTGGCAACCGTCTCACGCTGTTAAACTAAATCACTTTTGACAATTTTGGCCGCCTTGTCGGCAGCCCGTTGCAATTTGCAGTTCTAACGGAACAAAAACACCATGCGTACTAGCCAATATATGCTCTCCACTCTGAAGGAGACCCCTGCCGATGCCGAAGTGATCAGCCACCAGCTGATGCTGCGCGCCGGGATGATTCGCAAGCTGGCCTCCGGTCTTTACACCTGGCTGCCGACCGGCCTGCGGGTTCTGAAAAAAGTTGAAAACATCGTTCGCGAAGAAATGAACAACGCCAATGCGATCGAAGTTTCCATGCCGGTGGTTCAGCCCGCCGATCTGTGGCAGGAAAGCGGCCGTTGGGAGCAATACGGCCCGGAATTATTGCGCTTCGTCGATCGCGGCGAACGTCCGTTCGTACTCGGCCCTACGCATGAGGAAGTGATTACCGATCTGATTCGCAATGAAATCAGCTCCTATAAACAGCTGCCGCTGAACTTCTTCCAGATTCAGACCAAATTCCGCGATGAAGTGCGCCCACGTTTCGGCGTGATGCGTTCCCGCGAATTCCTGATGAAAGACGCCTATTCGTTCCATACCACGCAGGAATCGCTGCAGGCGACCTATGACGCCATGTATGAAGCCTATAACAAGATCTTCTCCCGCATGGGGCTGGACTTCCGTCCGGTGCTGGCGGATACCGGCTCCATCGGCGGCAGCGCCTCGCATGAATTCCAGGTGCTGGCCGACAGCGGCGAGGACGATATCGTCTTCTCCACCGTGTCCGATTTCGCCGCCAACATCGAGCTGGCCGAAGCCGTCGCGCCGGCGCAGCCGCGCGCGGCCGCTACGGAAGAGCTGCGCATCGTCGATACGCCAAACGCCAAAACCATCGCCGAGCTGGTTGAACAGTTCCAGCTACCGGTGGAAAAAACCGTGAAAACGCTGCTGGTGCGCGCCAGCGAAGAGAGCGGCCATTCGCTGATCGCCCTGCTGGTACGTGGCGACCACGCGCTGAACGAGATCAAAGCGGAGAAACTGCCGCAGGTGGCAACGCCGCTGACCTTCGCCACCGAAGATGAGATTCGCGCCATCGTGGGCGCCGGCCCGGGTTCGCTTGGCCCACTCAATATGCCGGTGCCGGTGGTGATCGACCGCAGCGTCGCGGCTATGAGCGATTTCGGCGCTGGCGCCAACGTTGACGATAAGCACTACTTCGGCATCAACTGGGAACGCGACCTGCCGCTGCCACAGGTGGCTGACATCCGCAACGTGGTTGAAGGCGACGCCAGCCCGGATGGTCAGGGTACGCTGCAGATCAAACGCGGCATCGAAGTCGGTCACATCTTCCAGTTGGGCACCAAATACTCGGAAGCCATGAAGGCGACCGTACAGGGTGAAGACGGCCGTAACCAGGTGCTGACCATGGGCTGCTACGGTATCGGCGTCACGCGTGTAGTGGCGGCGGCTATCGAACAGAACCATGACGAGCGCGGCATCATCTGGCCTGACGCTATCGCGCCGTTCCAGGTGGCGATTCTGCCAATGAACATGCACAAGTCTTTCCGCGTGCAGGAGCTGGCGGAAAAACTGTACGCCGAGCTGCGCGGCCACGGTATCGACGTGATCCTCGACGACCGTAAAGAGCGTCCGGGCGTCATGTTCGCCGATATGGAACTGATTGGCGTCCCGCACTCTATCGTCATCGGCGACCGCAACCTGGACAACGATGAGATCGAGTACAAGAACCGCCGCGGCGGCGAGAAGCAAATGCTCAAGACCGGCGATATCGTTGCCTATCTGGTTGAGCAGATAAAACGCTGATTGCATCTAGCGCTAGATAAAACACCCTGTAACGCAGGGTGTTTTGCTATGGAAGCCATGACTTAAAGGATTAAGCAATGACATCACTCACTCCCCTGCTCGTTTTATTGCCCATCGTTTTGCTGGCGGGCTGCACCATGAATATTACACTGTCTGAACGAGAGAAATTCACCCCTCTGCGTCCAGTCAACATTCAGTTTCAAGCCATCAGCTCTGCACCGCGTGACAACTTCCAGGAAATCGATCCGGCGGCCCTGCAAGCGGGCGATCTGCTGTTTTCCTCAACCATCGGCCTGAACTCACTGGGCATCCGCCTGTTCAGCGCCTCTTCTGTCAGCCATGTCGCCATCTATATTGGCCAAGGCCAGGTTGCTGAAGCCGTCGGCAATGGCGTGCAAATTGTCAGCCTGGAGAATGCACTCGCTCAGAGCGATAAGTTGTTCGCGCTGCGTCTGCCGGGCTTAAGCCATGAGCAAGCCGATCAGATTGCCGCGTTCGCCAGGCAAAAGGTCGGAAGCCGCTATAACTACCGGGGGATTATCAAGATGATGCCCTTTATGATGACCAAACAGCTGTGTTCGCTAAATCCTTTCTCACAGGATTTCCGCCAGCAATGCGTGCAGGGATTGGCTACGGCGCAGCTCAGCTCGCCAACGGGTGATGAAACCAGCTACTTCTGCTCACAGTTCGTCCTCGCGGCCTATCAACAGGCAGGACATCCTCTGACCCAGGCTGAGCCAGGCTGGATAAGCCCCGGAGACCTGTTGCATATGCGGGAAGGAGATATTGCCACTCTGCCGCCAAGCCAGTCGCTGGCCTATATCGGCCATATCAAGCCAGGCATATATTTACGCGCAAAATCGCAGGCCAATAATCGCGCCGTATCGGCAGCAGACAAGCCCGCCGGTGCATTCTGACAGGTAATAAAAAACCCCGTCACACCGTGACGGGGTTTTTATCGTTTGGCTATTGCCGCGCTCAGTTGTCGCAGCTCTTGGCCTTATCAAACTTGATGTTGCCGTCCGGCACCAGCGCCTTCTCCATCATCCCCTCTTCCATCGACGGCTGTACGCTGAAGTGGCCGCTGAGCATCAGGAATACCGGCTCGCCGCCTTCAACGCCGCTGTTGGCGTAACCGCGCTCCAGCGCCAGGTTGTTATCCACCGGGAAGGTTTTACCAGTCGCACAGTCTTTAAACACTGCTGCATCCGCCATATAGGTGTAGCTGCCGCGCAGCGCCATCGGCGTTTTCGGCAAGGATTTTTCCACCGGCTGCAGCTGATAGTTCAGCTTGGAGTCAATCGGCGCGCCGCTTTGGTCCAGCATCTCCAGATTTTTCCCCACCGGATGGAAATAGCGCTTATCGCCGTTGCTGTCGGTCAGCACCAGCTTGTCCGCCGTGCGCGCCCATTTGCCGTAGTTGGCGAAGGTTTTATCACCGTCACGGCTGCCACGGTAGGTTTCCTGCAGCACGAAAGTGCCGTCTTCATCCAGGAACAGCGACGTATCCAGCCCCTCGCAGTCTGCACACGGCAATACGCCCTGATAGCTCTGCTTCATAGGCTGCAGCGCCTGCTCTTTTGGCTGGTAATGGTTGTTACAACCGAACAATGACAGCGTCCCTGCGGCTAATAACAGGGCAATAGTTATTTTTTTCACAGTTTTTCTCCTACTGTGCTTCTTATCTCGATGACAGATGTCAGGGACGAATCTTCCCTCGTAACGCCTTGGTTGCGCCTTTACGTACTTTGCTTTCCACGCGACGCCGCTGTGCGCCTTTGCTTGGCCGGGTCGGGCGGCGCGTTTTTTCTACCACCATCGCCTGACGGATCAACGCCACCAGCCGTGCCAACGCCGCTTCACGATTTAATTCCTGGCTGCGATACTCCTGCGCCTTGATCACCACCACCCCTTCGCTGGTAATCAGATGATGCGTAAAGGCCAGTAATCTTTCTTTATAATACTCTGGCAGGCTGGAGGCCCGGATGTCAAAGCGCAAATGGATCGCCGTTGAGGCTTTGTTCACATGCTGGCCGCCCGCCCCCTGCGCTCGGATGGCCGTCAGCACAATCTCATGGTCCGCAATGGCCACGCTTCGTGACAATTCCAGCAACGGTTACTCTCCGGCCTGCTGCCATTCGGCAAACTGGATTTCCAGACTACTCTGAGCATCGGACAACCAAATAGTTCCCTCCTGCAGTGTCGCCTGCAGCGTCATATTGCGGTTGGCCAGCGCCGCCAGCCGGGTCAGCTGTTCGTCATTTAAAAAGCGGATGCTGAGGTTGCGGTAAGCAGCAACCTTACTCTGCATCGACTGCCACCAGACCTGGGCGGCGCGCTCGCCGTAGGCATACAGCACCACGCGCGGTGACTGGTTGCAGGCCTTTTTTAATCGTTTCTCATCCGGCAGCCCCAATTCAATCCACAGCTCCAGGCCGTTGTGGTCATTGCGCTGCCAGAGCTCCGGCTCATCATCGGCGCTTAGCCCTTTGGTAAACGTCAGGCGCTCATCGGCATGGCAAATCCACGCCAGCAGGCGCAGCATCATGCGCTGCTCGGTTTCCGAAGGGTGTTGAGCAAGGGTAAGCGCGGCGTCGTGATAGAAGTGCCTATCCATATCCGCAATATTGACCGTGGCTTTATAAATTGTCGCTTTCAGTGCCATGCGTAACCTCATTATTTCCAACGCACAGTGTACTTGATTTCATCCGTCAACGCAGGGAAAGCTCGGGATATTCAGCGCTGACCGGGGGTGCTGATAACTTAATAACACCGTGCTATAGTCGTTCAGGATCGACAAACTCCGCAAACCTGCGCGTCATCGCATTAGCATTATTGATGGCTCTGCGGTTCTTAAAGGAGGAAATTGTGCAACAATACTGTGAGTTAGTACGACGTTTTTACGCCGGGATCGGCAGCGGAGATCTCGGCTACGTGCCTGATGCGCTAACCTGTGTCTTAAAGGCATTGGACGATGTGGCCGCCAACGGCGCACTGCCGTCCTCCGTTCGGGAACAGGCGGCCTTTGCCGCCGCTAACTTATTGGTGAGCGACTATGTTGATGAATGATGAGTACCAACCCATCAATTGCGATGATTACGACAACCTGGAACTCGCCTGTCAGCATAAACTTATTCTGAAGCTGGAGTTACGCGACGGTGAAGTGCTTGAAGCCAAAGCCGTCGATATGCTGCAAAAAAAGCGTGTTGAATATTTAACCATCGAACTGAACGGCCAGCAGCGCGATCTGCGCCTGGACCACATCAGCAGTTTCAGCCATCCGGAAATCGGTACCGTGGTCGTCAGTCTTTCCGACTGAACTGTCACGCTCTTCCTCTTACAGGGCAGCCGCCGGCTGCCCTTGTCATAGGCTAAGGCTTCAGACTGGCGTAATACGCCGCCAAATCCGCAATATCCGCGTCCGACAGGCCGGAGACGTAAGCCTTCATCACCTCGGCCTGACCGCCGGAGCGATCGCCGCTCTGATAAGCCTTGAGCGCATGCTCAAGATACAGGGCATTTTGCCCCGCCAGATTCGGGTACATCGGCACCGATACCTTACCCGCCGCGCCATGGCAGGCCAGACAGCTGGCGGACTTATTCTTGCCCGCCGCCGCATCGCCGGCGGCCAGCGCCGGCAGGCTCAGCAGCCCGGCTGCTGCAATAACAACGCTCACAAATTTCATTGCCGTTCCTCTGTGGGACTTAGGTTTTCTGCCACCGCAGCGACCAGAACGCCTGTTCCGGCTGCGGCCGCCCCGCCTCGGTAATAAAAACGCCGGGCGCGGCAATCAGTTGATCATCATAATAGAGTAAGGGGATCCGTTCACGCTGCCAGGGCGGAATACCCAGCTCCTGCCACAGTTTTTTCGCCGAGCGCGAATGCGCCCGTCCGACGATGCGCAGGGTGCCGCTGACGCCGAAGCGTACGCTGACGTGCTGCTGCGGCAGCGGTGCCCGCACGGTATCCGGGCCGCCCTCGCGGCTGAGCACGCCAAGACCGTCCGGCAGGGCCAGCGGCGCCTCATCCGGCCAGGCCAGGCATTGATCGCGTAAATCTGCCAGCGGCGGCAACAGGTATAACCGCTGGCGGAAGCGGCGAATCTGATAGTTCCCCAGACGCAGCTGCGGCTCGGCGTCACGGCGGGCCAGCGCCACTTCCTCCCACACCCGCTGCAGCTGTTCTCTTGCCGGCATGCTGACCGCAAAGCCCGCGATCCAGCGGCGCAACAGGGCAAAGCGGCGCGCGGCGGAGCAGGCGCTCAAGCCGTCAATCGCCAACGATCGCTCATCGTCCAGCAACGTCTGCAGCTGCTCCGCCAGCAGCTCATCCAGCAGCTGTTCCTGTTCGGCGCACAGGCTGGCGCTGCGCGCCGTCGCTTCGGCAAAGTGCGGCCAGCGCTGTTGCAGCAACGGTAAAATCTGCAAACGTAAAAAGTTGCGATCGAAACGCGCATCCTGATTGCTGTCGTCATCAATCCAGTCCAACTGATGCTGTTTTGCATAGTGCTCCAGTTGCTGACGGCTGACGCCAAGCAAGGGGCGCAGCAAAACATGTTTCCCCAGCGCGCCGCAGGCGGCCATCGCCGACAATCCGGCCGGGCCGCTGCCGCGCTTGAGCGCCAGCAGAAAAGTTTCGCACTGGTCATCCAGATGCTGAGCGGTCAGCAGGCTTTCTCCCGGCTGCAACGCCGTCTGCAACGCCTGATAGCGGGCATCGCGCGCCGCCGCCTCAATACCGCCGGCGCGCGGATCAAGCTGCACATGACGCACCGTCAGCGGCACCCGCCATGCATCGCACTGCTGCTGACAGTGCATTACCCAGCGGTCGGCAAACCGGCTCAGGCCGTGATGCACATGCAGCGCGCGCAGCTGCAACTCAGGATGCCGGCGACGCAGTTGCGTCAGCACATACAGCAGGACGCTGGAATCCAGCCCGCCGCTGAAAGCCAGTAGCAACTGCCGGCACGTTCCCAACTGCTCCGCCACCCGGGTGATTAATTGATTGCTGTCCATGAATAGGTTCTATCGTCTCGACATGGCTGCAAGGTAACCCCGGCGGCTATTATCAATCAAGCATTAACCGCCCGCGTTTGACGGCGCGCCAGCAGCCACCAGCCGCCCAGCAGCACAATCATCACGCTGGCGCTGCCGCCGGCCCACCAACCCACCTGAGCGAAAAATTGCGCATAGGCCTGCACGGCGGCGCCGCTGGTCTGCTGCTCCACGGTATGGCTGGCAATCACGCCCGCCAGATAGTTGGCTACCGCGCCGGTCGCCAGCATATAAATACCGGTCAGCACACCGGTAACGCCGGGAATGTTCAGACGGGTAATCTGCGCCATCGCCACCGGATCGATAAACAGTTCAGCCGCACCCATCAGCGCCAGCCCGGCAATCATCATCCCCATCGAGGTCTGTTTACCTAACTGCCCCAGCCGCGCATTGATCGCCATCAGCATAAAACCACTGCCGATCAGCAGCAGGCCAAAAGCGAACTTGCACCAAGTACGCAGCGCACGACGCCCTGTTTCACCGCTGCTCCCCAGCCAGGCCAGCGCCACGCCGCCCAACATCACCGCCAGCGCGTTGATCGACTGGAACAGCGCGGTCGGCACCGTCCAACTGAACCAGCGTCGGTCGACGAAGCGATCGATAAACAGGCTGATAGAACTGCCCCCCTGCTGCGCAAAGGCCCAGAACAGCGTCCCCAACAGCATCAGTGTGATAATTTGCCACAGCGCCCGGCGCTGGTCGGCGTCCGCCCGCCAAAGAATGCGCGCCAGCCACACCACAGCCACCGAACAGACCAGCATCAACAGGTAGCCGGACAAACCATAGATCAACAGAAAGGTGAAAAACAGCGGCGCAAGCAGTAACGCCGCAGCCAACCAGCCCCAGTTCGGCACGCCCCAGCAGACGGCTCGCAGCTGTACCAGGTTGACGCCGCGCACGCCACGAAAATGACGCCCGCCGCACAGGAAAAGGGTCAAGCCGGCAAACATACCGATCCCCGCCAGCGCAAAGCCGATATGCCAGCCATAGCGTTCCGCCGCCAGCCCGCAGGCGATAGGCGCCAGTATCGAGCCGACGTTGCCGGCGGCGTACAGCAGAGAAAAACCGCCTTCGCGCCGTGCGTCATTCGGTTGATACAGCTCCCCCAGCAGGCAACTGATGTTCGATTTAAACAGGCCGTAGCCACAGATAATGATCGCCAGCGCCAGATAAAGCGCCTGGCTGGATGCGCCGCTGAAGCCCAGCACCACATGGCCGAGCGTCATTAACACCGCGCCGGCAATCACCGCCGCGCGGTTGCCTAACAGGCGGTCGGCCAGCCAGCCGCCGAGAATGGGGGTAACGTAAACCAGAGAAGCGTAGGCGCTGTATAGCTCGATGGCATGGCCGTCAGAATAGCCGAGTTGGTGGGTCAGATAGAGAATAAGTAACGCACGCATGCCGTAAAAGCTGAAATATTCCCAAATTTGTATCGCTACGACATAGTAGATTGCGCGCGGCTGTGTGGGTGTTTGCATAGGAGTCTCCCATCAGTCGGTAGCCGACAAAAAGTGGGAGGCGCGAACGCCTCCCGATGACTGATTACGCTTATTTTTCGTTTTTCAGCACTTTAACGGTGTAACGTCCGTCTGCCTGACGGTAAGCGCCGTGGATATCGGTCTCAAAGCCCGGATAATGCGCGCCGATTTCGCACAGCATTTGCAGGAACTCCAGAACCGGGCGGCTCTCTTCGGTCAGCATCTCACCCGGCATTACCAGCGGCACGCCCGGTGGGTATGGCAGGATCATGTTGGCGTTCACCTTACCGACCATCTCTTCCAGATACACCTCTTCCACCTCACCGTGCAGCTCTTTCTGGAAGGCCTGATACGGGTTCATCACCATGCTTGGCAATACTTCAAAGGCGCGGTACATCAGGTCCGGCAGATTGTGCTGCTCAACCAGGCGGTGAATATTCTGCGCCAGATCCTGAATGCGCATATCCTCATAAAACTCGGGCGCTTCCTGATACAGCGACGGCAGCATGTTTTTCACCCGCAGGTTCAGATCGAACGCACGTTTAAATTCGGTCAGCGCACGCAGCAGGCTCAGCGCCTTGGTTTTATCGATGCCGATGCTGAACAGGAACAGCAGGTTATACGGCCCGGTTTTTTCAACGATAATGCCGTGTTCATCCAGGTATTTCGCCACGATGCTGGCCGGAATACCGAACGGCTGCATCTCACCCTCTTTGCTCATCCCCGGCGTCAGGATGGTGACTTTGATCGGGTCGAGGTACATATGCTCGTTATCGATGTTTTTGAAACCGTGCCAGGCGCTGTCGGAACGCAGCGGCCAGCATTCGGCGTCATCGATATGCTCAGGCTGCCAGACGTCAAAGAACCAACCGTCGGACTCCACTTTCAGCCGTTTGATTTCTTTACGGAATTTAATTGCACGGTCGACAGAACCTTCAATCAGACGCTTACCGGCGTTGCCTTTCATCATCGCCGCCGCGGTTTCGGTAGAGGCCACGATACCGTAGTGCGGTGAGGTGGTGGTATGCATCATGTAGGCTTCGTTGAATGTTTCTTCATTAATGTCGCCTTTCACATGAATCATCGACGCCTGCGAAAACGCCGCCAGCAGTTTATGGGTGGACTGGGTTTCATAAATCACTTTGCCTTCCACACGGTCGCCGCTCATCCCGCATTTGCCTTTATAAATCGGATGGAAGTTGGTGTAAGGCACCCAGGCGGAATCAAAGTGAATCGACTTCACGTCCAGCGTGTCTTTGATAAAGTCGGTGTTGTACAGCAGGCCGTCATAGGTGGAGTTGGTGATCACCGCATGCACCGGCCAACTGGCGTTCGGCGTCTCTTTCACCCGTTTGGCGATGGTAGCGCGGCTGAACTCACTCTGCGGGATGCCGCCAAGAATACCGTAGGCATTACGGGTCGGACGGAAATAAATTGGCGTGATGTCGCTCATCATCATCAGATGCGTCAGCGATTTATGGCAGTTACGGTCAATCAGCACCGTGCTTCCCGCCGGCGCCGAGTACATGCCGACGATTTTATTCGCCGTTGACGTACCGTTGGTCACCATATAGCTGCGCTCGGCGTTGAAGACGCGGGAAATATACTCTTCCGCCTCTTTATGCGGGCCGGAGTGATCCAGCAGCGAACCCAGCTCCGAAACGGAAATCGAAATGTCGGACTTCATGGTGTTCGGCCCGAAGAAGTCATAGAACAGGCTGCCGACCGGGCTTTTCTGGAAGGCGGTGCCGCCCATATGGCCCGGAGTACAGAAGGTGTACTTCCCTTCGCGTACGTATTTGAACAGCGCTTTGGTCAGCGGCGGCATAATGCTGTCGATATACTCATCGGTGTTCTGTTTTATCTTGGCGGCGATATCCTGAGCAGCGCCTAACGCATACTCAAAGAAGCGCACCTGCATACGTAAATCGTTCAGGCTGACGTCCAGCGTCGAATAGGTGTTGGCGAATGCATACAGCGGCATGTATTCATTGAGCTGGCTGATTTCTTCACACAGTTCCAGGTTGTATTTGTCCCAGTCGAAGATCACCCCGCACAGGCGGGCGTTGTTTTCGATCAGCTTCAGCAGGTCCGCGCGATCGTTCGGGTAAACCAGGCGGAAGCCCAGATTTTCCAGCGCCTGGTGCAGCTCACGGATCGGCTCTTCTTTGAAGTAGACGCCCATGTGATTCATGATGGCAATAACGTTCATACTCTATCTCCTGGCAAAGCCAGCCCCTTCCCGTCACGGCAGACAGGTCGGCAGGAAAAGGGCTGGATAAATATCAGTGGGTTAACGGCCGCGGCTTAATGTGCTTTCGCTGCGGCGTTATCTTCGATAGCCGCCTGCTTGGCGACCTGACGGGTATTCATCTTCCGGGCGTAGAACATCAGGATGATCAGGCTGACGATAAAGGTGCCGGACAGTTCGAAGGAGTTGGCGCCCATCAGCGCGATAAAGCAGAAGCCACAGCCGCAGACGGAGGCAATCAGGCTCAGCAGGTTGCGTACGTTAACGCCTTCGAAGCGGATCAAATCCACGCAGGAGTAGAAGTAAGGCAGCATGGTCAGCAGCACCGCGATACCGGTCAACTCAGCGAACAGGTCGGACGCCTTGCCGCCGCTGGAGCTCATCACGGTGATCAGCACCATCAACGCGGTCATTTTGCAGCTGGCCAGCAGCAGACCTTTTTTAGGAATGCCGTTTTTATCCAGCTCGCCGTACACTTTCGGGAAGTTGCCGTCATGCGCGGCGCGCACCCCGGCCTGACCCACCAGCATCATCCACGACCCCAATGAAGTCAGGCAGGCAAATGCGGTGAAGGCGGAAACCATCGGCGCGGCCCAGCTGCCCATAATGGCAGAGGCGCTGATGGCGAACGGCGCGCCGCTGGCGGCCATCTGGCTGGCGGGGAACATGCCGCTCATCACCTGCGTTGCGGCGATGTAGACAATGCCGGCCAGGCCAGTGCCCAGCATGGTAGCCAGCGGTACGGTGCGTTTCGGGTTTTTCACCATGCCGGTGCTGACGGCGGCGGATTCCACCCCGATAAACGCCCACAGGCACAGCAGGATGCTTTTAATCACCGCGTGGCTGTCAGTGGTGCCGGAGGTGTTCCAGTTGGCGTGATAGGTGGCAACGTCAAACCAGTGCCAACCGGCAATGGCGGTCACAATCACAGGGATCAGCACCAGTACCAGCCCCATGGTGGTCAGACGGCTGACCCAGGTGCCGCCCAGCATATTCACAAAGGTAAAGACCCAGACAATGGCGATACAGGCAATACCTGCCGGGATCGGGTTATTCAATGCGGGGAAGAAAGTGGAAAGGTAAGATACGGCGGTAATACCGATGGCTAAATTACCAATCCAGTTGGCATGATAATAAAGTACGCCGGTCTGGAAACCGAATGCCGGGGAAATTTCCCCTGCGTAGGCAATCGGGCCGCCTTCCTGTGGATTTTTGGTGGCAAGGCGGGCATATACATAGGCTAAAGACATGGCGCCAATAATAGAGATTACCCATCCCCATATAGCAATGCCGCCGAGGCTAGCCAGGTTCGCGGGTAACAATGCTATCCCGCTCCCCATCATATTACCGGCAACGACACCGGTACAGGCAATAAGCCCAATTTTCTTGGATGAAGCCATGGTCAGTTTCTCCTGAGTGTTATTTTTCTCTAAGTCAGAATGGAAACAACGGCCGGCGCCGCCTGACTTGATGCTCAGGATATTAAGCAGCCACGGGAATAAAGTCCTAAAGATAAAGTGATATTACGCTCATGATCATACAAATGATAAGCTGAGGTTTTCCATTAACACATCAAGGAATCAAGAAAAGATAAACAGCCAATAAAAACATGAAATTAAAAGCACAAAGCGTGTTAAATAAATGCCTAAGACAACAAATTAAGTTAACCTAAAATTAACAGCATAAAAATACCATCCAACAAAAAAAATAACCGCGCCGCCAATCTCATTGGCGGCGCGGTCAGTAAGACATATTTATTGCTTGGCGTAGTTGTTCAGATAAGGCACCACGGTGCTTACCGAGGTCTGAAATATTCCATTATTAATCCAGTGCAGCGTATTTTCACCGGGCCGTAGATTAAACGCGGTAATATAAGAGTCGGCGGCCAAATGATTTTGCCCCTGCATTTCATATACCTTGCCCAGCAGCACATAATTCAGCCATGACATCTGCACATCAATCGCTTTATTAATTGCCTGATGCGCCTCGTCAACCTGCCCTTGCCCCAATGCCTCTACGGTATATATCTGCTGCAGGATCGGGCTGTCTTGTAATTCCGGCACCGAGGCCAACTGCTGAATATCGCGTTGCAGCTGAGCCAACTGCTCGCCGTCGAACGGCTGATAAGAATTACGCAATAAATCGACCAGCGTTTTTTCCGCGGCGATATACAGGAAATCGGGCGAGCTCTTCATCAGGTCGCTCAGCAGCCCGCTGGCGCGCGTCAGCGACGCCATATCGCCCTGAATCAACAGCTGGTGCGCCTGATAGAACTGCTGCAGGGCCGGCCCCTGCTTCGGCAACAGCTTATTCAGCCGCGTCTCCAACTGGGGCGGCCACGGCTGTTTCAGTACGGCAGACATATTGCTCAGCAGGTCCATCAGGATCGTGCGCTGATTATCCTTAGTGAGAAAATAGCGCTTATCCAGCATGATTGAGCTGTCGGCATTATCCACCAGCCGCACGGACAGGAAGCACTGCTGGGCGCGGTAGTGGCGCTGGTTGACGAACTCGATGGTCAGCGACTTGCCGGAGCTGCTCGGCCCCGAGTAGTTGTAGTTGGTCTGGTCATGCACCAGAAAGGTGGAATAGGTATTGAGTGAATCGGCGATCAGTTCGCTGATGCCCACCACGTAGGAGAGCTGCGGCATCCAGTTGCTGCAGCTGTTGCCGCCCTGAATGCGGATATCGATATCGCGCGGATTGAGCAGCATCGGCATGGTAGCGACCGGCACGCGCTGCGACAGCGTGGCAATACCGACAAACGCCACGCAGGCGCAGAGCGCGGCCAGGAAGCACAGCCATACCCAAAATGGCGAACGCTGATAAAACCGCCTGTCACGGCCTTTGGCCGCCGTTGACGTCGTCGGGCGCGGCGGCACATAGACCGGCGCATCCTCTTCATCATCGCCGTCTTCCGGCTCATGCATAATCACCGCCACCTGAGGCGCTGCCAACGGCGTATCTTCAGCTTCGCGGCACCATATCACCGGCGCCGCCAGTTTATAGCCGCGCTTCGGTACCGTGATAATATATTCCGGACTCTGCTCATCGCCGTCTTTCAGGTATTTACGCAGTTCGGAAATACTTTGCGTCACCACATGATTGGTGACGATATTACGCTTCCAGACATTCTCGATCAGTTCATCCCGACTCAGCACCACATCCGGGTGGCAGGCGAAATAGAACAACATATCGATTAAACGTGGCTCCAGCGTCTTCCGACGCCCGTCACGGCTGATTTGGTTGTCAGCCGGCGTAACCAGCCACTCTCCGACGCGAAAAACAGGCTGTTGCATGGCGGAAATAACTCAAAGAGAACCTAAGGCAGGCGCGCGATAATAGCATATTCAGCCTGCAACCTGAGCCATTACGCGCCGATTAAGCATTCATTGTTCATATAATTCTAGCGGCAAGCCATCCGGATCGCTGAAGAATGTGAACCGCGACTCGGTATAAGGGTCAACCCGCACCGGCTCGCACTCTACGCCGGCCGCCTGCAGCTGCGCCACCGCCTGTTCAATATCCGCAACGCTGAACGCCAGATGACGTAGGCCGCAGGCTTCCGGGCGATTGACCCGCGCCGGCGGCGACGGAAAGGAAAACAGCTCAATCACATACTGGCCGTTCAACGCCAGATCGCCCTTCCAGGAGTCACGCTCCGCGCGATAATACTCGCCCTGCAGCGTGAAGCCCAGAATATCGCAGTAAAAACGCTTACTTACGGCATAATCGGACGCGATAATCGCAATATGGTGCACCTGACGTAATGCCAGCATAGTTTTCTCCTTTTATTCAGACCGTTAGCAACATATCGGCCGGCTTTGCCGCCGTCAACGGGGAAACGGCCGAAAACGCCGTTGCCGATCAAAGCGGATGCGCCAAATCGCAGGCATAAAAAAACCGCCCGCAGGCGGTTTTTGATCGGCACCGGGATCAGCAGTAGCCGTAGTTCATCAGGCGCTGATAGCGGCGGTTAAGCAGCTCTTCTTTGTTCAGCCCGTCGAGATCGGTCAGATCCGCCAGCAGTTGCGCCTTCAGCGATTCGGCAATCGCCGGTACATCGCGGTGAGCGCCGCCCAACGGCTCCGGGATAACCGAGTCGATCAGCTGCAGCTCTTTCAGGCGCGGTGCGGTGATGCCCATCGCCTCAGCGGCAATCGGCGCTTTGTCCGCGCTCTTCCACAGGATAGAGGCGCAGCCTTCCGGCGAAATCACCGAATAGGTGCTGTACTGCAGCATATTGACTTTGTCGCCCACGCCGATAGCCAGCGCGCCGCCGGAGCCGCCTTCGCCGATGACCGTACAGATCACCGGCACATTGAGACGCGACATCTCACGCAGGTTGCGGGCAATAGCTTCCGACTGGCCGCGCTCTTCTGCGCCCACGCCCGGATAGGCGCCCGGAGTATCGATAAAGGTGATGATAGGCATGTTAAAGCGCGAGGCCATTTCCATCAGGCGCAGCGCCTTACGGTAGCCTTCCGGCGCCGGCATGCCGAAGTTGCGACGAATTTTTTCCTTCGTCTCACGACCTTTCTGGTGGCCGATAATCATCACCGGACGGCCTTCCAGACGCGCGATGCCGCCGACGATGGCTTTATCATCAGCATAGGCGCGGTCGCCTGCCAGCTCTTCAAAATCGGTAAAGATATGTTCGATATAATCCAGGGTATAAGGACGGCGCGGGTGGCGTGCCAGTTGAGCAACTTGCCAGGCCCCAAGATCGGAAAAAATCTTGCGCGTCAGCTCAACGCTCTTTTCACGCAGGCGCTGAACTTCTTCGTCCAGATTAATATCTAATTTTTCGTCTTGACGGCTGACGGCAGTCAGCGAGTCAATTTTCGCTTCCAGCTCTGCAATCGGCTGTTCAAAATCAAGAAAATTCAGACTCATAGCATTCCTATATTAGTCAAATTCCAGTTCCACCTGCTCATTACCTACCAAAGTCCGTAAGTCTATCAACAAGCGGTCCGTGGGCGTCACTCGCCAGGTTGCGCCAAAACGCAGCTTGGCACGAGCGTCGACCCGTTGATAGTACAGATGCACTGGAATCGTCCCCGATCGATGGGGTTCCAACGACTGGCGGAGACGGTTCAAAAGCTGGTCATCAATTTGCCTGTCCGTCAGCGAGATAGCAAGCCCACGAGCATATTTTTCACGGGCTTCACTGATGTCCATTAGCTCGCGGGCGGTCATTTTAAGCCCACCGCTAAAGTCATCAAAGCTGACCTGTCCACTGGCAATCAGGATACGGTCTTTTTCCAACAAATGCTGGTATTTTTCTAACGCGTCGGTAAATAACATCACCTCCAGGCGTCCGGAACGGTCATCCAGGGTGCAAATACCGATACGATTGCCGCGCTTGGTGACCATCACGCGCGCGGCGACCACCAGCCCGACGGCGGTAGTCATTTTGCCCCGATCCGTCGGGTGCATATCTTTCAAACGCAGGCCGCCGGCGTAGCGTTCGATCTCCTTCAGGTACTGGGTAATCGGGTGGCCGGTCAAATACAGCCCCAGCGTTTCCCGCTCACCGTCCAGCACCACCTGCTCCTGCCACGGCGCCACGTTGGCGTAGGACTGTTCCACCTGTTCCGGCGCTTCCGCCAGTACGCCAAACATATCCACCTGGCCGATAGCCTCGGCCTTGGCATGCTGGTCCGCCGCTTTCAATGCATCAGGCAGCGAGTTCATCAGCGCGGCGCGGTGCGGCCCCAGCCGGTCGAATGCGCCGGACATAATCAGCTTTTCCAGAATACGCCGGTTAAGCTTTTTGATATCCGAGCGCGCGCACAGGTCAAACAGATCTTTAAAATAGCCCTGCTCGCCGCTGTTGCGTGCTTCAAGAATAGCCTCAATCGGCCCTTCACCCACGCCTTTAATCGCGCCGATACCGTAAACGATCTCGCCGTCATCATTGACGTGGAAGTGATACAGGCCGCTGTTGATGTCCGGCGGCAGGATCTTCAGCCCCATGCGCCAGCATTCGTCCACCAGGCCGACCACCTTATCGGTGTTGTCCATATCGGCGGTCATCACCGCCGCCATAAACTCGGCCGGATAATGCGCCTTCAGCCACAGCGTCTGGTAGGATACCAGCGCATAGGCGGCAGAGTGGGATTTGTTAAAGCCGTAACCGGCGAATTTCTCCACTAGGTCAAAGATTTTCATCGACAGTTCGCCGTCGACGCCGATGCTCTTCGCGCCATCTTCAAACACCGAGCGCTGTTTCGCCATCTCTTCCGGCTTTTTCTTACCCATTGCACGACGCAGCATATCCGCGCCGCCCAGCGTATAGCCGGCCAGCACCTGGGCAATCTGCATCACCTGTTCCTGATACAGGATAATGCCGTAGGTCGGCTCCAGCACCGGTTTAAGCGACTCATGCTGCCACTGGATATCCGGGTAGGAGATCTCTTCACGACCGTGCTTACGGTCGATAAAGTTATCTACCATGCCGGACTGCAGCGGCCCCGGGCGGAACAGCGCCACCAGTGCGATCATATCTTCGAAACAGTCGGGCTTCAGGCGTTTGATCAGGTCTTTCATGCCGCGCGATTCAAGCTGGAATACCGCCGTGGTTTCCGAGCGCTGCAGCATATCGAAACTTTTCTTGTCATCGAGCGGGATCGCCGCGATATCTATCGGCTCCTCGCCGCTTTTGGCGCGCCGGGCGTTGATCATCTCCAGCGCCCAGTCGATGATGGTCAGAGTACGCAGCCCCAGGAAGTCAAACTTCACCAGACCGGCGTATTCCACATCGTTCTTGTCGAACTGCGTCACCGGGTGATGCCCTTCGGCGTCGCAGTACAGCGGCGCGAAGTCGGTAATCTTGGTCGGCGCGATCACCACGCCCCCGGCGTGTTTACCGGCGTTACGGGTGACGCCTTCCAGCTTGCGCGCCATATCGATCAGCGCTTTGACCTCTTCATCCGCCTCATAGATTTCCGGCAGCTGCGGCTCGGCGGCAAAGGCTTTCTCCAGCGTCATGCCCGGGTCAGGCGGCACCAGCTTGGAGATACGGTCAACGAAGCCATACGGATGCCCCAGCACGCGGCCCACGTCGCGGATTACCGCTTTCGCCGCCATGGTGCCGAAGGTAATAATCTGCGATACCGCCTCGCGGCCGTACATGTCCGCCACGTGCTCGATCACCCGGTCGCGTTTTTCCATGCAGAAGTCGACATCGAAGTCGGGCATCGAGACACGTTCCGGGTTAAGGAAACGTTCGAACAGCAGATCGAACTCCAGCGGATCCAGATCGGTGATTTTCAGCGCGTAGGCCACCAGTGAGCCGGCACCAGAGCCACGTCCCGGCCCTACCGGCACATCGTTATCCTTCGACCACTGGATAAACTCCATCACGATCAGGAAGTAGCCGGGGAAACCCATCTGGTTGATGACCTTCAGCTCGATATCCAGACGCTCATCATATTCAGGGCGTCGCTGGGCGCGAACCTCCGGATCCGGGTACAGAAACTCGAGGCGCTCTTCCAGCCCCTCTTTCGACTTGGCGACCAGGAAGTCTTCGGTGGTCATCTCACCGGTCGGGAACTGCGGCAGGAAATATTCGCCCAGACGGATGGTGACGTTGCAGCGCTTGGCGATTTCAACGCTGTTGATCAGCGCCTCAGGAATATCGGCAAACAGCTCGCACATCTCATCTTCGCTGCGCATATACTGCTGCGCGCTATAGTTGCGCGGGCGTTTGGGATCGTCGAGGGTAAAGCCGTCATGGATAGCGACGCGAATTTCATGCGCGTCAAAATCGTCTTCTACCAAGAAACGTACGTCGTTGGTGGCCACCACCGGCAGGCCGCGTTCAGCCGCCAACGCCACCGCCGCGTGCAGGTAGTTCTCCTCGTCCGGGCGTCCGGTGCGGATCAGCTCCAGGTAGTAACTGTCGGGGAAGTATTGTTGGTAAAAATCCAGACACTGATCGACCTGCGCCTGGTTGCCGCGCAGCATAAATTTGCCCACGTCGCCCATTCTGGCGCCGGACAGCAGAATCAGCCCTTCGCGGTATTCAATCAGCCAGTCGCGGTCGATAATCGGCCCTGCCGCGCCGTAGCCGCGCTGGTAAGCACGGGAAATCAGCAGCGTCAGGTTTTGATAGCCGGTGTTGTTCGCCGCCAGTACCGTCAGCTCGGCCAGCTCATCGCCCAGCACGTCGCTCTGTACGTGGAAATCTGCGCCGATGATCGGCTTTACCCCGGCGCCGTGCGCCGTGCCATAAAATTTCACCAGGCCGCACAGGTTGGTAAAGTCGGTGATGGCCAGCGCCGGCATGGTAAGCGCCGCGGCCCTCTTCACCAACGGGCCGGTCTTGGCGAGTCCATCTATCATGGAGTAGTCGCTGTGAACGCGCAGGTGAATAAAACGAGGTTCGGCCATATCCAGATACCAAAATGGGGGGCTCAGCAGGCTGAACCCGGGTTAACTCCAGCGTATTGTCAGGCCCGGTTCGGCCCGCAGATTACAGCTCCAGCGCCCGTCTTACCGGGGCAAAGCTGCGACGATGATGTTCGGTGGCGCCCAACGCGGCCAGCCGCTCCAGATGGAAAGCGGTCGGATAGCCTTTATGCTGCGCAAAGCCATATTCCGGAAAAGCGCGATCCAGCTCGGTCATTTCACGGTCGCGCGTCACCTTCGCCAGGATAGACGCCGCGCTGATTTCCGCCACGCGGCTGTCGCCTTTGACCACTGCCTGCGCACGCATCGGCAGCGCCGGGCAGCGATTACCGTCGATTAAAACCATATCCGGCTCAATATGCAACCCGGCCACCGCCCGCTGCATCGCCAGCATCGTGGCATGCAAAATATTCAGACGGTCAATCTCTTCCGGCTCGGCACGCCCGAGGCTCCAGGAGAGCGCCTTGGCGAGGATCTCATCATACAGCGCCAGCCGGCGCTTTTCGCTGAGCTTTTTCGAATCGGCCAGGCCGACGATCGGTTGCGCCGGGTCAAGGATCACCGCGGCGGTAACCACCGCGCCGACCAGCGGGCCGCGCCCGACTTCATCCACGCCGGCAATCAGCCGGGCGTCGGGGTAGATAAAGGCTTCAGTCATTTTTTCGCCAGCTCCAACACAGCCTGAGCGGCCTGTTCGTCTGCATCGCAGCGGATGCTCTGATGCAGTTCAAGGAAAGTCTGTTTCAACTGCTCCGCCTGCGGGCTATCTTCCAGCAGAGGAAGCAACGCCGCGGCCAGCTTGTCCGGTACGCAGTCGTTCTGCAGCAGCTCGGTGACGATTTCACGCCCGGCCAGCAGGTTCGGCAGCGAAACGTACGGCGTTTTCACCAGCCGCTGCGCCAACCAGAAAGTGAACGGCTTCATACGATAGCCCACCACCATCGGACACTTGGCCAACATGCACTCCAGCGCAGCGGTGCCGGAAGCCAGCAGTGCCGCATCGCTGGCGATCATCGCCTCGCGCGCTTTGCCGTCCAGCAGATGGGCGGGCAGATCCGGCGCTACCTGCGCCTTGATGCGCTCGAACTGTTCGCGCCGCTTGGCATTCACCAGCGGCACCACCACTTCGAGGTCCGGATAGCGGGTGCGTAATAGCTGCGCGGTTTGCAGGAAATCGGCGCTCAGCATCTCCACTTCCGCACCGCGGCTGCCCGGCAGCAGCGCCAGACAGCGCGCCTCCGGCGCAATGCCCAATGCGGCACGTGCGGCCAGTTTATCCGGCTGCAGCGGCATCGCATCGGCCATGGTATGGCCGATAAAACGGCAGGGAACGTTGAAACGATCGTAAAACGCTTTTTCAAAAGGGAGAAACGCCAACACCAGGTCGGTCGCTTTGCCTATTTTGAAAACGCGCTTTTGACGCCAGGCCCAGACGGACGGGCTGACATAGTGAATGGTGCGAATGCCGCGCTGTTTCAGGCGGCCTTCCAGCGTGATATTGAAGTCTGGCGCGTCAATACCGACAAACACGTCAGGCGCCAGTTCGCTGAAGCGGCGGGTCAGATCCTTACGAATCTTCAGCAGACGGGGCAAGCGCTCCAGCACTTCCACCACGCCCATTACCGCCAGCTCTTCCATGTCGTACCAGGCTTCGCATCCCTCGGCCTGCATCAGCGGGCCGGCGACGCCGACAAAGCGCGCATTCGGGTGCTTCGCTTTCAGCGCGCGAATCAATCCGGCGCCAAGAATGTCGCCGGAGGTCTCGCCGGCGACCAGTCCGATAGTCAATGGACGCGTTGACATAGATCAGCGAATAATGCCGCGGGTGGAACGCGCGAAGAAATCGAGGAACTGCTTCACTACCGGCTGCTGCTGCGCCAGCGCTTCGATTTCCGTCTTGGCTTCGTCCAGCGTTTTTTCGCTGCGATACAGAGTCTTGTAAGCGTTACGGATCGCCTGCATTTCATCCTTATCAAAGCCGCGACGTTTCAGGCCAACGGCATTCACGCCGAACGGCGTTGCATGGTTGCCCTGCGCGATAACGAAAGGCGGCACATCCTGCGCAACGCCGGAGCAGCCGCCAACCATGACGTGCGCGCCGATAATGCAGAACTGGTGAATAGCCGTCATACCGCCGATGATCGCATGATCGTCGATCTCCACATGGCCCGCCAACGTCGCATTGTTGGCAAGTATGCAGGAATTCCCCACCACGCAGTCGTGAGCCACGTGCACATTAACCATCAGCAGGTTATCATTGCCGACTTTGGTCACGTTGGTGCCCTGCGCCGTACCGCGGTGAATGGTTACGCTCTCGCGAATGCGGTTACGGTCGCCGATTTCAACGCGCGTCGGTTCGCCCGCATATTTCAGATCCTGGTTCACTTCGCCGATAGAGGCGAACTGATAAATCTGGTTTTCGCGGCCAATTTTGGTGATGCCATTGACCACTACGTGAGATTTAAGCACCGTGCCTTCGCCGATTTCCACCTGGGAGCCGACGTAACAGAAAGGGCCAATGTGCGCTCCGGCGCCGATAACGGCACCGTCTTCAACAATTGCGCTTGGGTGGATAAAGGCGGTTTGGTCTATCACGGATTATGCCTCCCGGCTGCGGGCACACATCATGGTTGCTTCGCAGACAATTTTACCGTCGACGGTCGCCACGCCTTTAAAGCGCGTCAGGCCACGACGAGTTTTCTCGAAAGTGACTTCCATAATCATCTGGTCGCCAGGCACGACAGGACGCTTGAAGCGTGCTTCGTCAATACCGGCAAAATAGTACAGCTCGCCCGGCTCCAGCTTGCCGACGCTTTTAAACGCCAGAATACCGGTGGCCTGCGCCATGGCTTCCAGGATCAATACGCCTGGGAAAATCGGCTTGCCAGGGAAGTGGCCCTGGAAAAACGGCTCGTTAACGGAAACGTTTTTTACCGCACGCAGATATTTATGCTCTTCAAACTCAAGTACACGGTCAACCAGCAAGAATGGATAACGATGAGGGAGCAGTTCCAAAATTTCTGCAATATCTAGAGTATGAGTGTCAGTAGTCAAAATACTCTTCCTGTCTCTAAAAACTGATGGCATCAACAACACGGCCTGCGTTGACCCCAAAAAGGAGATCATCAGGCAGGCCGCAAATTCACAACACTTTGCGCTTTTAGCCGCGAGCGGCCAACGCGTTTCGTTTTTCTACCCAGTTAGGCGGGCGGCGGTGATTATACCCATCATCCTGCAAGCTGCATCTTTATTTTGCACTTCGTTTCCCTATACGTGCACGATATTGCCTGCAGTATTTCATTTTGGGACTGAATACGCCGTGATGCAGCGGGCAAGCTTATTGGGAATCGTCGTCTTTACCGACTTTTCGTTCGACAGCTTTCAAACGCTTGCTGATCTCATCGATATTCATCACCAACGCGGCGGTTTTACGCCAAGCTTTATTGGGTTGTAACGGAATACCCGAAGAGTATACCCCAGGTTTGGTGATTGGTCGCATAACCATTCCCATTCCCGTGACCACCACCTGGTCGGCAATCTCCATGTGACCGTTGATCACGCTGGCGCCGCCGATCTGGCAATAGCGGCCTATTTTCAGACTGCCAGCCATGATGACGCCACCGGCAACGGCGGTATTTTCGCCAATCACCACGTTATGCGCAATTTGGCATTGGTTGTCGATGATAACACCATTTCCGATCAGAGTGTTATCCAGCGCACCGCGGTCAATGGTGGTGCAGGCGCCAATCTCGACGCAATCGCCGATGATGACCGTGCCCAGTTGGGGGATCTTCACCCAGTTTCCGCGTTCGTTGGCATAGCCGAAGCCGTCTGCGCCAATCACCGTCCCCGACTGAATCAGGCAGCGTTGCCCAATTTCAACCTCATGATAGACGGTGACGTTTGCCCATAAGCGCGTACCCGCGCCCAGGCGAGCATTCTTGCCGATAAAACAGCCCGGGCCGATAACCACGTTATCGCCGAGCACGGCGCCTGACTCAATAACCGCATTCGCGCCGACGGCCACGTTCTGCCCAAGCTGCGCTTCAGGAGAAATTACCGCGCTTGGCGCGATATCCTGAGCCGGTGCCGGCGTGGTGTCCATCAGTTGCGCCATGCGCGCATAGGTCAGGTAGGGATTCTTTACCACCAGCGCCGCGCTGCGGCAGTGTGGCAGATCTGCTTCAGTCAGCACCACGGCGCTGGCCTGACAGGAAGACAGCTGCTGTTGATAGCGGCTGTTTGACAAAAACGTAATTTGGCCAGTTTGTGCGGAATGCATAGAAGCAATGCCGGTGATGACGAGATCGCCATCACCGTGCAATTGTGCATCCAACTGCTGCGCTAAATCAGCCAGTCGAATTGAAGGCATGTTTTATTTAACCTGTTTCAGCACGTCAGCAGTGATGTCTTTGGAAGAACCTGCGTAAGCTACGGCGTTGGCGTCGATCACCACGTCATAACCTTCTTTGCTGGCAACAGTTTTCACTGCATCCTGAATACGGCTCAGGATCTTGTTACGCTCTTCCATCTGACGACGGCGATTGTCCTGCTCGAAAGACTGAGCTTTCTTGGAGAACTGCTCGCGCTGCGCCATCACGTCTTTTTCCAGCTTGCTGCGTTCGCTCGCCTTCATCGTAGAGCCGTCACGCTGCAGTCGCTGCATTTTAGTCTGCAGGCTGCGTTCCATGTTCTGGAGTTCACTTGCACGGCCTTTGAATTCGTTTTCCAGTTGTTTCGCCACGGTTTCGCGTGCTGGCAACTGTTGGAAAATGCTGGAAACGTTAACGACAGCAATACTGTCAGCAGCCTGAACACTCGCTGAAGCAGCCATTGCTAAACCGAGGCCTGCGGCACACAACCACTTTTTCACTATAAACTCCTTACCATCACCGTTTGTGTCATTCGACACGTGAAATACACAATCTGCCAGACTTATCTCACGAAACAATGAGACTTTTCTCCCTCTGTCGCTTTGACAGTCTGGCTATTGCGATTCTTAGCAACGTTTTACACAGAGGTAAAACCGTTACCAGGTCTTACCAATATTAAACTGGAACTGCTCGGATTTATCGCCTTCGTAATCCTTAAGCGGGTTGGCGTAAGAGAACACCAACGGCCCCAGCGGCGACATCCACTGCAGCGCAATACCGGCGGACACGCGAATGTTGCCTGGTTTGCTGTAATCCGGAATATCGAAACCAGCGGTCTGGTTCTTCTCCCAGTTGGTATCCCACACGGTACCCGCATCGACGAACAGCGAGGTACGTACCGAGTTAGCGTATTTTTCGCTGATAAACGGCGTAGGCGTAATCAACTCCATGCTGGCGACCGCCATGGCGTTGCCGCCGACCGCATCGTCAGAGCCGCACAGCTTGGTGCCGTTGCTGCAGCTGTAGGAGTTGGAATTGTAGTACACCGCTTTCGGACCAATGGTATTGGACTGGAAGCCACGTACGGAGCTGGAACCGCCGGCATAGAAGTTCTCATAGAACGGCATTTCCTTACCGCCCAGACCGTCGGCATAGCCCAGACGGCCACGGCCCAACAGCACCCAGGTGCGATCTTCGTTGATCGGCACGTACTGTACGCTGTCCAACGTCAGTTTGTAGTATTCGTTGTCAGAGCCAGGAATGGTGATTTTACCATTCAGGGTGGTGCGGTTACCGGAGGTCGGGAAATAACCACGGTCAAGGTTGTTGTACGTCCAGCCCAGGTTCAGCGTGAAGTCATCCGCCTTATAGCTGGCGCGATCCATGGTGTTCGGATCCTGCCCCATCGAGTTCAGATAACGCCACATGGCGATCTGCGGCTGCATGTCGGACAGGCTGTTATGCACATAGCCCAGGCCGGCGCGCAGCGAGTTGTTCTCGTTGATTGGGAAACCCAGCGTACCGTCAACGCCGTAGCTGCTGTTGGTATAATCAGACAGGTCTGCGTCGTCGGCCTTAAAGTCGTTATAGAAGATACGACCGCCCAGGCTCACACCGTCAACGGTGAAGTATGGGTTGGTGGCGGACAGTTCCGCATAGGTCTGATAGTCGTTCTTGGTGCCGCTGACGCCCACCGAGTAACCGGTGCCCAGCCAGTTGTCCTGCTGAACGCCAACCTGGAAGCTGACGCCGCTTTCCGTACCGTAACCTACGCCGAAGTTGAACGTACCGGTGTTGCGCTCTTTCACCTTGTAGGTGACGTCAACCTGATCGGCAGTACCCGGCACGCGTTGCGTTTCAACGTCCACGGTTTCGAAGTAGCCCAGACGGTTCAGACGCTCTTTGCCCTGCTCAACCTGGTCATTGCCCAGCCATGAGCCTTCCATCTGACGCATTTCACGGCGCAGTACGGAATCTTTGCTGGTGTCGTTACCTTCGAACTTGATGCGGCGCACATAGAAGCGGTTGCCCGCGTCGATATTGACGTGCAGCTTGACGGTTTTATCCGCATCGTTGATTTCCGGCTGAGTCTGTACGCGCGGGTAGGCGTAACCATAACGGCCCAACATCTTCTTGATGTTGTCTTCCATTTTGGTCACTTTGCTGCCGTTGTACAGTTCGCCCGGCTCAATCTTGGTCAACTGGGCGACTTCGGCCGAATGGCCGGCCAGGTTGCCGTTCACCACCACGTCAGAAAGCTTGTACTGATCGCCTTCGGTGATGTTGATGGTGATGTAGATACCTTTCTTGTCCGGCGTCAGGCTGACCTGCGTCGAATCAATGTTGAAACGCGCGTAACCGCGGTCCAGATAGAAGCTGCGCAGGGTTTCAAGATCGCCCGCCAGTTTCTGCTTCTGGTATTTGCGATCGCCGACCACGTTCCACCATGGCACCTCATCACGCAGTTGGAAACGTGAAATCAGTTCATCGTTGGTGAAGGCATGGTTGCCGACGATGTTGATCTGTTGAATTTTTGCGGAAACCCCTTCCGTGAACACCAGCTTCAGGTCAACACGGTTGCGCGGCAGTGGCGTCACCACGGCTTTCACCGAGGCGCTGTACTTACCAACGCTGTAGTAGAAGTCTTCCAGGCCTTTTTCAATACTGGAAATCGTGGTGCGGTCGAGCGCTTCGCCAACCCGGACGCCAGAGGCTTCCAGGTTTTGCTTGAGCATGTCATCTTTCACCGACTTGTTGCCGGAGAAGGTGATGCTGGCAATGGTAGGACGTTCCTTAACCTGCACGATCAACGTATTACCATCGCGCAGTACGCGCACGTCCTCGAAGTTGCCGGTGGCAAACAAGGCACGAATGGTATTACTGATGTCATCGTCAGTGACGGTATCGCCTACGCGAACCGGCATGTTGAGTAACGCCGCACCGACGGCGACCCGCTGCAGGCCTTCGAAATGAATGTCTTTCACCACGAACCCGTCTGCACCGTATACGGTGGCGCTGCCAAACAGCAGCGACGCTATGAGCAACTTTTTCATCGCCATCGTTGTTATGCGTTCTTCCTAACCTATCCCCGCCCTTACAGGCGAGAAAAATCATTGAAAAGTGCAAGACCCATTAACAGTACCAGCAAAATCGAACCTATGCGGTAGCTGTAGTCCTGTACTCGCTCGGAAACCGGGCCACCCTTCAGCTTTTCTATCGCCAGGAAGAGGAGGTGCCCACCATCTAACACCGGTAATGGGAACAGGTTGATGATCCCCAGGTTGACGCTAATCAACGCCAGGAACATCAGGTAATACACAAACCCGACCCCGGCTGAAGCCCCGGCGCCCTGTGCTATGGAAATCGGGCCGCTCAGGTTGTTCAGCTTCACATCACCGGTTATTAATTTACCCAGCATGCTGACCGTTAGGCGCATGATTTGCCAGGTCTTGTCCCCGGCCTGATACAGCGCCGAGAACGGTCCAAACTGACGAATCGTCTTGTACTCATCCGGCAGCGGCAACACTTTCGGAATAATACCGGCAAAGCCGATGTCCTTTCCTGCCGCCGTCTTGCTATCCGGAACCAGCGTCAATGACAACGGCGCGCCGTTTCGCTCAATCTCTAAAGCCAGTGGCTGCCCCGGGCCGTCGTGAATTCGCTTCACCAACGTTTGCCAACGTCCTAAAGGCTGACCATCGACTTTAACGATCCTGTCCCCGGCTTGCAAACCCGCTTTTTGCGCTGCCGAACCGGATTGCACCTGTGCCAATACCGATTCAATCTGCGGCCCGCGGGGAATAATCCCCAGTGAAACCACCGGATCCTGCTTGTCTGGCTCAAAATTCCACTGGCGTAAATCCAGGGTTTTATTTACCACCTGCGATGTGCCAAAAGGCGCAATCCCTACTTCGGTTTTCTCATCGCCAATCTTGGTCACCAGCGCCAGACGAACAGCTTCCCAATCAGGCGTTTCGATACCGCCAACGGACTTTAGTTCCATTCCTGGTGAAATTTGCGCCTGAGCGGCGATAGATTGTGGTGATATTTCGCCAATAACCGGACGAAAACTAGGGACGCCGATGATAAACACCAGCCAGTAAGCAACCACGGCGAACAGGAAGTTCGCGATTGGCCCTGCGCTGACAATGGCGGCGCGCTGCCAGACGGTTTTATTGTTAAAGGCCTGGTGACGCCGCTCAGGCGCCACCGTCTCCACGCGCTCATCCAGCATTTTGACGTAGCCGCCCAGCGGGATCAACGCGATAACGAATTCGGTGCCGTGACGGTCGGTGCGCCGCCACAGGGCGCGGCCAAAGCCGATGGAGAAGCGTTCAACGCGGACGCCGCAGCGACGGGCCACCCAAAAGTGCCCGAACTCATGCACGGTAATCAATATACCGAGTGCAATAATAAACGCTACCAGGTTCCAGAGCACGCTGAACATCATCCCTACACTCCCCGTCACGGACGGATTAAAACACTAACAGCATCAAACAGGCAAATACCGGCACGGCGGCGGTCAGGCTGTCGATACGATCCAGTATCCCGCCATGTCCCGGAATCAGATGGCCGCTGTCCTTGATGCCCGCTTCCCGTTTGAACATGCTCTCGGTGAGGTCGCCCAGCACCGAGGCCAGCGCGGCAGTCACCGAACAAACCAGCAGAGTTGCCGGCACCACGTTCAGCGGCGCATAGCGGCCAAACAGCCAGGAAATCAGCGCCGAGGTCACCAGACCGCCAATCAGACCTTCCCAGGTTTTACCCGGCGAAACCTTCGGTGCCAGCTTGTGTTTGCCGAACAGTTTGCCGAAGACGTAGGCGCCGGAATCCGCACCCCATACCAGCAGCATCACATACAGCAGCCACCAGGCACCGGTAAAATGGTTTTGCTCATAGCCGAACTGACGCAGCGCCAGCATGCCCCAAAAGAACGGCACGATAGTCAGGATACCGAATACCAGCCGCAGCGGGCGTGAATTACGCCACAGCCCTGCGGAGCCCGGATAAAACAGCACCAGCAGCAACGCAGCCAGCCACCATCCGAGCGACATCCACAGCGGCCCGCCAACCTGCAGCAGGTGAACGGACTGATGATAGGCCGGTACGCTCAGCATCATCAGCGCCAGTAAAAAGCCGCAGAGTATCGCCAACCAGATACGTTGAGAACGGGAGGCAAACCCGGCCAACTGGCCCCACTCCCACGCAGCTAACATGCACACTACCAGCGTTACCAGGGCAAATCCCACCGGAGGCAGCAAAAACAGCGCTGCAATAACGATCGGTATTAAAATCAGAGCAGTTATGAGGCGATACTTCAGCAAAAGTTCCCCCTAGGACGCATTAGCGCCGATAGGTGTTGTTCCCCCGAAGCGGCGCTCACGTTGTGCAAATGCATTCAGCGCACCTTCAAAGACAAGTTCATCAAAATCAGGCCAGAGTACATCAGTAAAGTAAAGTTCGGCATAAGCGATCTGCCACAGTAAGAAGTTGCTGATGCGGTGTTCACCGCCGGTACGGATCACCAGATCCACCGGCGCCAGATCGCTCATGCAAACCTGTTCGCTTAGCAACTCTTCGCTGATTTGGTCCGGGCGCAGTAAACCTTCCTGCACTTTTTCGGCCAAAGTCTTTACTCCCTGCATGATATCCCAACGACCGCCGTAGTTGGCGGCAATGTTGAGCGTCAGGCCATCGTTATTTTCAGTCAGTTGCTCGGAGCGACGAATACGCTCCTGCAAACGTGCGCTGAATCGGCTGACATCGCCAATCACGCGCAATCTGACGTTATGTTTGTGCAGGCTTTTCACTTCACTGTCCAGGGCGCGCACAAAAAGCTCCATCAATGCGGAGACCTCCTGCGCCGGACGATTCCAGTTCTCACTGCTGAAGGCATAAAGCGTGAGCGCATCCAAATGATGGCTGGCGGCAAAGCTGACGGCTCGGCGCACCGATTTCACCCCTGCTTTATGACCGAAGACACGTAACTTGCCCTGACGTTTAGCCCAACGTCCGTTACCGTCCATAATGATGGCAACGTGACGTGGCCCTGAAATGGACGGATTAGCTTCTTGTTGATTTGCGGACGACATAACTCGTACTTATTTCCTCGATAGAAACACAACAGCCTTTCCGGAACTTCAGGCCCTTGCGCGCAAAAAAAGCCGTGTGCCCGACACGGCTTTTTCGTCTGCACGTCCTGATAGCCCAGACGTCGTCTGGGACGAAGAGGTATTCGGCATACCAATCAGGCCATTATTCAACGGTATAACCGCTGACAGGTGGCGCAGACTATATCACCTCAGCGAAGCCTGAACAAACAGGCCCAGAGCGGCGCGCGCAATTTACGAACAAAATCAGACAATATCACGGGCTCAGGCGCGCTGCGCCTTCACAATTTCAGCGGCAACAACACGCGCCTGGCGATCGATATCTAAGACCGCGTCAACGCAGGTCGGTTCCTGCAAAGACAGCCGTTCGACAACTTTTTGGTTCACCGCCGCGATATCGGTGAAGCGAATCTGCGCCTGCAGGAAAGCGGCCACCGCCACTTCGTTGGCGGCATTGAGCGCGGTGGTCGCCGCCTGCCCCGCATCAAAGGCCGCAATGGCCAGATGCAGGCAGGGATAACGTTCACGCTCAGGCTCGGAGAAGGTCAACGCGCCGATGCGGCAAAAGTCCAGCGCGGCAACGCCGGAATTCACGCGCTGCGGATAGGCCATCGCGTGGGCGATCGGCGTACGCATATCCGGCGTGCCCAACTGCGCCAGTACGCTGCCGTCGACATAACGCACCATCGAGTGAATGACCGACTGCGGGTGCAGAATCACTTCCATTTGTTCGGCCGAGGCATTAAACAGCCAGCGGGCCTCAATATATTCCAGACCTTTATTCATCATGGTGGCGGAATCCACCGAGATCTTGCGCCCCATCGACCAGTTGGGATGGGCACACGCCTGATCCGGCGTCATCGCGGCAAACTGCTCCAGCGGCGTGGTACGGAACGGGCCGCCGGAACCGGTCAGCACAATGCGCGAAACACCATGATCTTCCAGTGAAGAGTATCCCAACTGGCGCTGAATGCTCTCAGGTAAACTCTGAAAAATCGCGTTATGCTCGCTATCGAGCGGTAAAAGCTGCGCCTGACTCTGCCGCACCGCATCCATAAACAGACGGCCGCAGGTCACCAGCGACTCTTTATTCGCCAGCAGCACCTGCTTGCCAGCGCGGATTGCCGACAGCGTTGGCAGCAAACCGGCGGCGCCGACGATGGCCGCAGTCACCTGATCGACGTCGTCCAGCGCCGCCAGCTCGCAGGCGGCCTGTTCACCCGCCATCACTTCGGTCGTCACGCCCTGCTCCGCCAGCAGCGTGCGCAGTTGCGCCGCCGAGGCTTCGTCCGCCATCGCCGCATAGGTCGGGCGGAACTCCAGGCACTGCTGCGCCATCACCGTTGCATTACGGCCGGCGACCAGCGCCTTCACGACGAAACGTTCAGGATTCTCCCGTACGACGGCCAGCGTGCTGGTGCCGACGGAGCCGGTGGAGCCAAGAATAGTCAGTTGCTTCATGAGTTCACTCTGAGTAACTGTCTGATAAGATCGATGGGGCTCCAGTGTGAAACCTTGCGCACCGGATGTCCACGATCTTTCAGTACGATAAAACGAGATCTGCGCTGCAAAAAATAAAGCGCCGCCTAAGCGACGCTTTGTTCAGCGCAAAGCCGATTAGAATTCCATCAGCTCTTTTTCTTTCTCCGCCAGAGCGGTGTCTACCAGCTTGATGTAAGCATCGGTCATTTTCTGAATGTCGTCTTGCGCACGACGTTCTTCATCTTCGCTGATTTCCTTGTCTTTCAGCAACGCCTTGACCTTATCGTTGGCATCGCGACGCACGTTACGCACGGACACACGGCCCTGCTCTGCTTCACCACGCACGATCTTAATCAGATCTTTACGACGCTCTTCGGTCAGCGCAGGCAGCGGCACGCGGATATCAGAACCGGCGGAAGACGGGTTCAGACCCAGATCGGAGGTCATGATGGCTTTTTCCACCGCCTGGCTCAGGGAACGATCGAACACGTTGATTTTCAGCGTACGGGAATCTTCCACCGTGATGCTGGCCAGCTGGCGCAGCGGCGTCGCAGCGCCGTAGTATTCCACCATGATGCCGTCAAGAATGCTTGGCGACGCGCGGCCGGTGCGGATTTTGCTGATTTGGTTTTTGAATGCTTCGACGCTTTTTTCCATGCGTGCGTCAGCATCTTTTCTGATGTCATTAATCACGTTGCGAACCTTTGGAAACGGGTTACTTGGCAGGCTTATTATAGCCCGTGAATTTTACTTGCTGGGGACAGGCGCGCACGTCGCCACCCGCCCCGCTCAATCAGTATCGAGCAGCAATTACTTGCTGATCAATGTACCTTCGTTCTCACCCATCACGACGCGACGCAGCGCACCCGGCTTGTTCATATTGAACACGCGGATCGGCAGGCTGTGATCGCGCGCCAGCGTAAACGCGGCCAGATCCATGACTTTCAGTTCACGTTCCAGCACGTCCTGATAGGTTAACTGTTCGTACAGCGTCGCATCCGGGTTTTTCACCGGATCGGCGGAGTATACACCATCCACTTTGGTGGCTTTCAATACCACGTCTGCTTCAATTTCGATCCCACGCAGGCAGGCGGCAGAGTCGGTGGTAAAGAACGGGTTGCCGGTACCGGCGGAGAAAATCACTACGCGGTTGTTACGCAGCAGGCTGATGGCCTCTGCCCAGCTGTAGTTATCACACACGCCATTCAGCGGGATAGCCGACATCAGGCGGGCGTTCACATAGGCACGGTGCAGTGCATCACGCATAGCCAGGCCGTTCATCACGGTAGCCAGCATTCCCATGTGGTCGCCCACTACGCGGTTCATCCCGGCTTGCGCCAGGCCCGCGCCGCGGAACAGGTTGCCACCGCCAATAACTACACCGACCTGAATGCCCAGCTCGACCAGCTCTTTCACTTCCTGAGCCATGCGATCCAAAACGCTCGCGTCGATACCAAAACCTTCTGCGCCTTGCAGGGCTTCGCCGCTCAGTTTGAGCAGGATACGCTGATATACGGGTTTTGCATTGGTTGCCATGGTTATTCTGTCCTAAGCAGCAGTAATAGTATTGGGGGTTTTAGCCGATGAAATGCGCCTGCGCAGAGTATAACCCGGCAGGGCTCGCCATCGGAGTAAATCTGGCTGGATCCGGATAAAGATATATCCTAAATAATTCAGGTTGCAGGAAAAAGGCACCCTACCCGCTGCCTGAAATACGGCGGATATAAAATGGAACCGCCAGACGGCGGTTCCATTAACAGTCATTAAGACTGCTTGCTCATTGCTGCAACTTCAGCAGCAAAGTCAGCTTCAACTTTCTCGATGCCTTCGCCCACTTCGAAGCGGATGAAGTTAACAACGTCAGCGTTGTGCTCTTTCAGCACCTGACCAACGGATTTGCTTGGCTCGATAACGAAAGGCTGACCGGTCAGAGAAACTTCGCCGGTGAATTTCTTCATGCGGCCTTCAACCATTTTCTCTGCGATTTCTTTCGGCTTGCCGGACTGCATAGCGATGTCCAGCTGAACCTGATACTCTTTTTCCACCACTTCGGCAGAAACGTCTTCAGGCTTCACGAACTCAGGCTTGCTGGCCGCAACGTGCATTGCGATCTGCTTAACCAGCTCTTCGTCAGCGCCTTTAGCGGAAACCAGAACGCCGATACGTGCGCCGTGCAGGTAGCTGCCCAGCACGTCGCCTTCCAGTACGGCTACGCGACGAATGTTGATGTTTTCACCAATTTTCGCCACCAGAGCAACGCGCTCTTCTTCGAACTGTGCTTTCAGTACTTCGATGTCAGTTACTTTACCGGCAACGGCCGCGTCCAGCACTTTGTCAGCGAATGCCTGGAAACCAGCGTCTTTAGCCACGAAGTCAGTCTGGCAGTTAACTTCCAGAATCACGCCGTAGTTGCCTTCGATTTTGGTTTTGATCACGCCGTCAGCAGCTACGTTGCCTGCTTTTTTCGCTGCTTTGATCGCACCAGACTTACGCATGTTTTCGATTGCCAGCTCGATGTCGCCGTTGGATTCAACCAGCGCCTTTTTGCAATCCATCATGCCAGCGCCAGTACGCTCGCGCAGTTCTTTTACCAGGGCAGCGGTAATATCAGCCATTTTTTAATTCCTCGGTTATCTCACTCGGAGATTTACCCGATACCTTTCGCGCCGTCGCGCCGGGCAACAACGCGGAACCTATCGGACAGGGTTCTCATTCAGATAAGCAAAGGGGGCCTTTAAGGCCCCCCTAACCAACATATGTCAATACCTGGTTAATAAGGGCTCGAGTTCGAGCTTGCCTTATTATTCAGCTTCTACCAAGCCTTCTTCCGCCTGAACGGCCAGATCTTGAGAGCGACCTTCGCGTACTGCGGCAGCAACGGCGGTCAGGTACAGGTTTACTGCACGGATTGCGTCGTCGTTACCAGGGATGATGAAGTCAACGCCGTCTGGATCGGAGTTGGTATCAACGATAGAGAATACCGGGATACCCAGGTTGTTGGCTTCTTTGATCGCGATGTGTTCGTGATCGGCATCGATAACGAACAGAGCGTCTGGCAGACCGCCCATATCCTTGATACCGCCCAGAGAGTTTTCCAACTTCTGCAGTTCACGGGTACGCATCAGCGCTTCTTTTTTGGTCAGCTTGTCGAAGGTGCCGTCTTGAGACTGGGTTTCCAGATCTTTCAAACGTTTGATGGACTGACGAACGGTTTTCCAGTTAGTCAGCATACCGCCCAACCAGCGATGGTTCACGAAGAACTGGTCGCAGTTGTTGGCAGCTTCTTTTACCGCTTCGCTTGCTGCGCGCTTGGTACCAACAAACAGGATCTTGCCTTTACGGGCAGAGATCTTGCTCAGCTCAGCCAGAGCGTCGTTGAACATTGGTACGGTTTTTTCCAGGTTGATGATGTGAACCTTGTTACGAGCGCCGAAGATGAATGGCTTCATTTTCGGGTTCCAGTAACGGGTCTGGTGACCGAAGTGTACACCGGCCTGGAGCATGTCGCGCATGGAAACAGTTGCCATGATTAAACCTCTATAGATTAAATTGGGGTTATGCCTCCACGTATCCCATAACGCCGACCCCAGAGCGAAGTTCTCACCTGAGGCACCCCGGCGCATGTGCCGATACGTGTGTGTTATTTACACAAATCGAGTGCAGTTAAGTAGTTTCAGCCTCACCGGCCACCGTCTTTTGGACGGAAGTCGCGGATCGCCGGCGCGCTTTATACCATAAACCCGTCGCCGACTCCAACTTTTGTTGCAGTATAACCCCTGAACGCCGCCCGCGCGCGCAAATCAAATTTGGCAGCCCTCCGGCGGGCTGATACCATAGCAAACTGCTTCTATATTCTTAATATTGTCGGCAAGCACGACACCTTCGGACGAATTTCATGGCCATCTCAATCAAAAACGCTGATGACATCCAAAAAATGCGCGTAGCCGGCCGCCTGGCCGCCGAAGTGCTGGAAATCATCGAGCCTTACGTCAAACCCGGCGTCACCACCGGTGAACTGGACCGTATCTGTCACGAATACATCACGGAAAAGCAGCAGGCGATCTCCGCCTGCCTAGGCTACCACGGCTTCCCGAAATCCGTCTGCATCTCGGTGAATGAAGTGGTGTGCCACGGCATCCCGAGCGATGACAAAGTGCTGAAAGACGGCGATATCGTCAATATCGACGTCACCGTTATCAAAGACGGCTGGCACGGCGACACCTCCAAGATGTTCCTGGTGGGCAAACCGACGATTCTGGGCGAGCGCCTGTGCCGCATCACGCAGGAAAGCCTGTACCTGGCGCTGAAAATGGTCAAGCCGGGCATCCGCCTGCGCACGCTGGGCAAAGCCATTCAGCAGTTCGTAGAGGCCGAGAAGTTCTCCGTGGTGCGTGAATACTGCGGACACGGCATCGGCGAAGTGTTCCACGAAGAGCCGCAGGTGCTGCATTACGACGCCGACGACGGCGGCGTGGTGCTGCAGGCGGGCATGGCCTTCACCATCGAGCCGATGGTCAACGCCGGCGACTACCGCATCCGCACCATGAAAGACGGCTGGACGGTAAAAACCAAAGATCGCAGCTTGTCGGCACAGTATGAGCATACTATTGTGGTGACTGAAAACGGCTGCGAGATAATGACGTTGCGCAAGGATGACACCATCCCCAACATCATTACGCATGACATGTAAGCGCGGCGGCAACGCCGTACGCTAAACGCATAACACAGGCCGGCTTTTGCCGGCCTTTTTTATTTTTATAGGCCATCCCATGTCTGAAGATTTTCGTGCATCCGCCCCGCCGGTCGTCGCGCCACTGACGCCGCCAGCCTCGCCCCATACCTATGGCGATGATGAGCTGGACTGCGGCACGCTGAAACAGCGACTGGAGCAGTTTCAGCACTGGCTGGCGACATCCTTTGACGCCGGAGCCAGCGCCGAAAGCCTGGTAGCGGCGCGCAGTGAGTTCGTCGACCGCCTGCTGCGCCGCCTGTGGCGTTTTTACGGCTTTGAGCAGGTTGCCGAAACCGCACTGGTCGCGGTGGGCGGCTACGGCCGCGATGAGCTGCATCCGCTGTCGGACATCGACGTGCTGGTGCTCAGCCAGCAGCGGTTGAGCGAGCCGCAGGCGGCGCGCGTCGGCGAATTCATCACCCTGCTGTGGGATCTGAAACTGGAGGTCGGCCACAGCGTGCGCACGCTGGAAGAGTGCCTACTGGAAGGGCTGGCCGATCTGACCGTGGCCACCAACCTGATCGAATCGCGGATGATCTGCGGCGACGTGGCGCTGTTCCTGCAGATGCAAAAACACATTTTCAGCGACGGCTTCTGGCCCTCCCCCGACTTTTTCCACGCAAAAATAGAGGAGCAGCAGGAGCGCCACCAGCGCTACCACGGCACCAGCTACAACCTGGAGCCGGACATCAAAAGCAGCCCCGGCGGCCTGCGCGATATCCATACCCTGTTATGGGTGGCGCGGCGCCACTTCGGCGCCACCTCGCTGGATGAAATGGTCGGTTTCGGCTTTCTGACACAGGCGGAACGCAACGAGCTGAACGAATGTCAGAGCCTGCTGTGGCGTATCCGCTTCGCGCTGCATCTGGAGCTGTCGCGTTATGATAACCGGCTGCTGTTCGACCGCCAGCTCAGCGTAGCGCAGCGGCTGCGCTACCAAGGCGAAGGCAATGAGCCGGTCGAGCGCATGATGAAAGACTTCTACCGCGTGACGCGCCGCGTCAGCGAACTGAACAACATGCTGCTGCAGCTGTTTGATGAAGCAATTCTGGCGCTGGACGCCACGGAAAAACCGCGCCCGCTGAACGATGATTTCCAGCTGCGCGGCGATCTGATCGATCTGCGCGACGAGACGCTGTTTGAACGCCAACCGGAAGCCATCATGCGCATGTTCTATCTGATGGTGCGTAACCGCGATATCCGCGGCATCTACTCCACCACCGTGCGCCAGCTGCGCCATGCGCGTCGCCATCTGAAGCAGCCGCTGTGCACCATTCCCGAAGCCCGCGAGCTGTTTATGGCGATTCTGCGCCATCCCGGCGCGGTGGCGCGCGCCCTGCTGCCAATGCACCGCCACAGCGTGCTGTGGGCCTATATGCCGCAATGGGGAAAAATCGTCGGCCAGATGCAGTTTGACCTGTTCCACGCCTACACCGTAGATGAACACACGATTCGCGTGCTGCAAAAGCTGGAAAGCTTCGCCGATGAAGAAACCCGGCCGCGCCACCCGCTGTGCGTCGAGCTGTATCCGCGCCTGCCCCACCCGGAGCTGCTGCTGATCGCCGCGCTGTTTCACGATATTGCCAAAGGACGCGGCGGCGATCACTCTATTCTGGGGGCGGAAGACGTGGTGGAGTTCGCCGCGCTGCACGGCCTCAACTCGCGGGAAACCCAGCTGGTCGCCTGGCTGGTGCGCTGTCACCTGTTGATGTCGGTCACCGCCCAGCGGCGAGATATTCAGGACCCGACGGTGATCCAGCAGTTCAGCGCCGAAGTACAGAGCGAAACACGGCTGCGCTATCTGGTCTGCCTGACGGTGGCGGATATCTGCGCCACCAACGAAACGCTGTGGAACAGCTGGAAACAGAGCCTGTTGCGCGAGCTCTATTTCGCCACGGAAAAGCAGCTGCGCCGCGGCATGCAAAACAGCCCGGACCTGCGCGAACGCGTACGCCACCACCGCCTGCAGGCGCTGGCGCTGCTGCGCATGGACAATATCGACGAAGAGGCGCTGCACCGCATCTGGAGCCGCTGCCGCGCCGACTATTTCCTGCGTCATTCGCCCAATCAGTTGGCCTGGCATGCACGCCACCTGCTGGCCCACGACTCCACCAAACCGCTGGTGCTGGTCAGCCGGCAGGCGACGCGCGGCGGCACCGAAATCTTTATCTGGAGCCCGGATCGTCCCTACCTGTTCGCCGCCGTCGCCGGAGAGATGGACCGCCGCAACCTGAGCGTACACGACGCGCAGATTTTCACCAACCGCGACGGAATGGCGATGGACACCTTTATCGTTCTGGAACCGGACGGCAGCCCGCTGGCGCAGGATCGCCACAACGCCATTCGTCAGGCGCTGCTGCAGGCAATCACCCAACGCGACTATCAGCCGCCGCGGGTGCGCCGGCCATCGTCCAAACTGCGCCACTTCAGCGTGCCGACGGAGGCCAGCTTTCTACCGACCCACACCGACCGGCGCAGTTACTTGGAGCTGACCGCGCTGGATCAGCCCGGCCTGCTGGCGCGCGTCGGTGAAGTGTTTGCCGATATGGGGCTTTCCCTGCACGGCGCGCGCATTTCCACTATCGGCGAGCGGGTTGAGGATTTATTTATTCTGGCCGACGGCGATCGGCGTGCTTTAAACGCCCAAACGCGCAGAAAGTTGGAACAACGGTTGACAGAGGCCCTCAATCCAAACGATAAAATGTGATATACCCTTCATCTTTCAAGCGGCAGCGTTGTTGGCTGCCCTTACTCACCCCAGTCACTTACCGACGTAAGCTCCGGGGAACTCGTGCGGTTGCCGCCTCGCCGCCACTCGAAATCTTTTGGGTAAACCAGTAACCTTTAGCTAAACATTATCAGGACGAGAACAGAATGCAGCAATTACAGAACGTTATCGAGAGCGCCTTTGAACGTCGTGCGGACATTACCCCGACGAGCGTAGACACCGTAACGCGCGAAGCGGTAAACCAGGCCATCGCCCTGCTGGACAGCGGCGCCCTGCGCGTCGCCGAAAAGATTGACGGCCAGTGGGTAACCCATCAGTGGCTGAAAAAAGCCGTGCTGCTCTCTTTCCGCATCAACGACAACAAGGTGATGGACGGGGCTGAAACCCGCTATTACGACAAAGTGCCGATGAAATTCGCCGACTACGACGAAGCGCGCTTCCAGAAAGAAGGTTTCCGCGTCGTACCACCGGCCACCGTGCGCCAGGGCGCGTTTATCGCACGCAACACCGTGCTGATGCCATCCTACGTCAATATCGGCGCCTACGTTGACGAAGGCACCATGGTCGATACCTGGGCCACCGTCGGTTCCTGCGCGCAGATCGGTAAAAATGTTCACCTGTCCGGCGGCGTCGGTATCGGCGGCGTGCTGGAGCCGCTGCAGGCCAACCCGACCATCATCGAAGACAACTGCTTTATCGGCGCACGTTCCGAAGTGGTTGAAGGGGTGATCGTGGAAGAAGGCTCGGTGATCTCCATGGGCGTTTACCTCGGCCAGAGCACCCGTATTTACGACCGTGAAACCGGCGAAATCCACTACGGTCGCGTCCCAGCGGGTTCCGTCGTGGTATCCGGCAACCTGCCGTCCAAAGATGGTTCCTACAGCCTGTACTGTGCGGTGATCGTCAAAAAAGTGGACGCCAAGACGCGCGGAAAAGTCGGCATTAATGAGTTATTGCGCACCATCGACTAAGCTGAATAGCGGGTGATTCACCCGCTATTTTTTTATCTTAAGCAACGCGGGCATCCTCACTAACGTGGAATAACACTTATTACTAGGGGCGACGTATGTACGATAATTTGAAAAGCTTGGGCATTAATCAACCGGAAGATATCGATCGTTATAGCCTGCGGCAAGAGGCCAATAACGACATCCTCAAGATCTATTTCCGCAAGGATAAAGGCGAGTTCTTCGCCAAAAGCGTGAAATTCAAATATCCACGTCAGCGTAAAACCGTGGTGGCCGACAACGCCGGTCAGGGTTATAAAGAGATCCACGAGATAAACCCCAACCTGCGCTATGTGATCGATGAGCTGGATCAGCTGTGTCAGCGCGATCAGGCGGAAGTCGATTTGAAACGCAAGATCCTCGAAGACCTGCGCCATCTGGAAGGCGTGGTGTCGCACAAGATTGCCGAGATTGAAGCCGACCTGGAAAAGCTGACCCGCGGCAAATAATCATCAGGGCGCGGTCACCGCGCCCTTCAGGGTTTACTTCAGCAATGCCGCCCATTTTTCTACCCACGGGCAGGAAACCACTTCGGGTTCAGGCTGTTCCATGGCATCAATTTCCAGCACTTCCCCTACGCGCGTCGCCCCCTGCTCCTGCAGCAATGCATCAAACGCCCGGCCGGCGCCGCAGAAATTGTCATAGCTGCTGTCGCCCAGCGCAATCACTCCGTAGCGCAGCTCCGGCTGATAACCGACCCGATCGCGAATCGCCACGAACAGCGGCGCGATGCTGTCCGGCAAATCTCCCTGCCCGGTGGTCGAGGTCACCACCAGCGCATAATGCTGATGATAGGCCTGCCACTCTTCCAGCGTCCCCTCTTCGAACAGTTTGACCTCGTGCCCCTGCTCGATAAGGATGGTTTCCGCTTCTTCCGCCACCAACAACGCATTACCGTATACCGTGCCGACGAAAATACCGACCTGAGCCATGCTTACAACTCCCTTAATGCTCTGAAAAAATTCTCAGCTAGCTTGACCGTAAGCCGCCGGAAACTCAACCCTGACGAGCTCAGGGAGAACATCCAGCCAGCCAAACTGTGACATTACGCCCTGCCAGGCCTGATCCCAACGGGCGGAAATCTGCAGCGGCTGTCCGCTCACCGGGTGATTAAGCCGCAGGTGGCTGGCGTGCAGCATCAGGCGCGGACAGGAAAAATGCTGCGCCATGCCGCGGTTTTGCCGCAGATCGCCGTGTTTGCTGTCGCCGATGATCGGGTGGCGCAAATGCGTCATATGGCGCCGTAACTGATGCTTGCGACCGGTTTCCGGCTGCAGCTCCATCAGGCTGTAGCGCGCGCTGTCATAGCGCCCGATCGCCACCGGCATTTCCACCTGCGCCAACGGCCGATAGTGGGTCAGTGCCGGCTGCGGCGCTTTATCCGCATCAGAAAACTTATCGGCGATCTTGTCCCGCTCCTGCGTCAGCGGATAGTCGAGCGTCGCGGCTTCATTGACAAAGCCGCGCACCACCGCATGGTAAGTTTTCTCTACCTGATGCTGTTCAAACTGCTGCGACAACAGATGAGCAACCTCGCTGGACAGCGCCATCAACAATACGCCGGACGTCGGCCGGTCAAGCCGGTGAACGGTAAAAACGTGCTGGCCGATCTGATCGCGCACCGTCTGCATCACAAACACGCTTTCATGGCGGTCCAGCCAGCTGCGGTGCACCAGCCAGCCGGCGGGCTTGTTCACCGCCACCAGATGCTCATCCTGATAAAGAATCTCCAGCATTACTGCGGCTCTTGATTCAGTAAGTCATCCAGGCGCTGAAGCACCACCAACAACGGCAGACAGCCAGGCTCTTTGTCTTTCAGCGCCTCTTCAAAATAGGGCGTGATGGCAAAGCGCGTCGGCAACGGCGCATTGGCGTCCAGCAGGGCATACATGCGCGGCAGCATCACCCACTGCAGCCACTCCTCCGCCTGCATGCTGTCAATGCAAAACGGTTCGCTGCTGTTAAACGCCTCAGGCGCCGGCGGCGTAGCCTGCCACAGCGCCAGATCGCGCATGGATTGTTCGATAGTCTGCAAGTAAAGGCGAACCTGATTATGTATATTCATCTGCATTTCCGATCGTTCGAAGCGATAAAACTCAGCGCGCAGGCTGAAAGGCGGCAGAGCATAGCATTTAACCGGTTATAGCCCAAATTCCGTCGGCAAGACAGATTTTACGCTGGTGGCTGAACTGCGCGCGCGGCACAATATCCATTAAGTAAACCAATAAATAAGATGATACACATGACCGCAACATCAGCAGTAAAACAACACGCAACGCCCGGTAAAGCCATGCTGGCCTCGGTGACCGGCTATGCCATGGATGGTTTTGACCTGCTTATTCTAGGCTTTATGCTGCCGGTTATCGCCGCCGAACTACACCTCACCTCTGCCGAATCCGGCTCGCTGGTCACCTGGACGCTGATCGGCGCGGTATTGGGCGGCATAATTTTCGGCCACCTCAGTGACCGCTTCGGCCGGATCCGCATCCTTACCGTCACTATTTTGATGTTTTCACTGTTTACCGGCCTGTGTGCGCTGGCGGTCGGCTATTGGGATCTGCTGGCTTACCGCACGCTGGCAGGTATCGGGCTGGGCGGCGAGTTCGGCATCGGTATGGCGCTGATCGCCGAAGCCTGGCCGGCGGAAAAGCGCAACCGCGCCTCCGCCTACGTGGGCATGGGCTGGCAGCTTGGCGTGCTGGCTGCGGCGTTTCTGACGCCGCTGCTGCTGACGCATATCGGCTGGCGCGGCATGTTTCTGGTCGGCCTGGTGCCGGCCCTGGCCTCCTTCCTGATCCGCCGCACGCTGGGAGAGCCGGAAGAATTCGAGCGGCAAAAAAGCACGGCGCCGGTTTTATCCTTCAGCCAGCGTCTCGGCCTGCTGTTCAAGGACCGCGCTACCGGACGCGCCAGCATCGGCATTTTTATTCTTTGTTCGGTGCAAAATTTTGGTTACTACGGGCTGATGATCTGGATGCCCACCTATCTGGCGACCAACTTTGGCTTTTCCCTGACCAAATCCGGCATCTGGACGGCGGTAACGGTGATCGGCATGACCTTGGGCATCTGGCTGTTCGGCATGTTGGCCGACCGCTTTGCACGCTGGAAGATTTTCATCGCTTATCAGTTGGGTGCGGTGGTGATGGTGGTGTGCTACGCACAACTCAGCGACCCGACCTGGATGCTGCTGGCCGGCGCGGTGATGGGGTTGTTCGTCAATGGCATGATTGGCGGTTACGGCGCACTGATTTCAGACACCTACCCAACGCAGGCTCGGGCTACGGCGCAAAATATTCTGTTTAATCTGGGACGCGGCGTTGGCGGGTTGGGGCCGCTGGTCATTGGCGCACTGGTGACGCAGGTATCCTTCACCGCGGCCATCAGCCTGTTGGCCGCCATTTATCTGCTGGATATCTACGCCACGCTGTTCCTGCTGCCGAAAAAACAGGGCCAAGGGGATACGCTGGGAGCGATCGGCTAAATGCGCAAGGCAGGCAAAAAGTTGGGGGCACTGTATGAACAGTGCCCCCGGTTCGTTTTATAGCTTTCCCGCTACACGGAATGCTCCCTGCTCAATCCCTGAAAACTTTTCCTGCGGCCATCCTGACCCAACGTCCATGCCTTATCCTTTAACTAGCATCATCCTGACGCGGTCCTCGGTCTCCCTGACCCACCAGCCATCCCGTACCGGCTCTCAATCTCCATCCTGGAGGTGTCCCTGATTTCTTTCCTGAAATATCCTGAGCATCGCCCTGACGCCATCCCGCCACCCTTCACTGGGCGCATCCGCTTCTTCATCCAGAAGTCTGCATCATCCCGATGCTTCCAGCTCCAGCCGCCTTCCGTCCGGCATGTATAAGATCGCTTAATTCCTTTCTCGCCACAAGGGATTGTGAGACAAAAGTACAAAAAGGCGTTACACGATAGTTTTTAGCGATACGTTAACCAACTGATACATCTAGCAATAAATCAATTTTTGCCATTAGGCGTCTATAAATTAAAAGCGATCTCGCACAAGGTTTGTGCGAGATATCTCACAAGCATTTTGGGTTTTAGCTCAATCACCAGCTAACGGGCGCAGCGCATCAAGGAAGTTGCCCAACGTAGCAGCCAACAGCGTACGCCGATCGCTGCCAAACTGTTCCAGCACCACATTGCCGCTGATGTTGCACAGTGACACCATCTCCATCTCTGATTCCGTGGTCGCCAGGAACAGCGTCGGCGACAGCTTCAGACGTTTTTGCGTCACCAGATGACCGATCAGGTTTTCCTGCAGGCGGATAAAATCATCCGCGCTCCACACCTGCAGCAGGCTAAGACGATGCTCGCCGAACTGCGCGCTCATATCCCCGGCATATTGCTGCGTATAAAAGGTGTGAATATCCGGCTGCAGCCGCAGCTCCAGCGCAGTTTCTACCTTTTCCAGCGTTGCCGCAGGCGTAAACGGCTGCGGCAGCCACAGCACCTCATCGTCGCGATTTTCTACCACGCACGGTGAAGGCACGCCGTACAATTCGCGGCTGGTCGGCGCATGGCCACGCTGCTGCTGCCAGAGCGCCACATAGCGCTGGGTAAATTCACGCAAGGCGTGAGTCACATCATGGTCCATATTTTCTCTCGCATACGGTAAACTGACGGCCATTGTACCCATAACCTTGCATACTTGCTTGCAGCGACGCCGGCGTTAAGCACGTTGCCGCGTCTGCAATGCCATTTTTCAGCACTAACCGGAGTAAGGTGACAGCAGATGTCCTCCTATCAAAATCATCAGGCATTATCAGGGCTGACGCTCGGTAAACCCACCGCTTACCACGACCAGTACGACGCCACGCTGCTGCAGCCGGTGCCGCGCAGCATGAACCGCGAGCCGCTGGGCCTTTACCCCGATAGCCTGCCGTTCCACGGCGCGGATATCTGGACGCTGTACGAGCTCTCCTGGCTCAACGCTAAAGGTCTGCCGCAGGTGGCGGTGGGAGAAATCAGCCTCAATGCCTTCAGCCTGAATTTGATCGAATCGAAAAGCTTCAAACTCTACCTGAACAGCTTCAACCAGACCCGTTTTGAGAACTGGGAAGCGGTGCGCTGCACGCTGTTGCGCGATCTGGCGGCCTGCGCGCAGGGAGAGGTGGAAGTGAAACTGTTCCGCCTGGATGAAATTGAAGGGCGTCCTATTGCGCAGCTGCAGGGCGAATGCCTGGACCAGCAGGACATCAGCATCGATGACTATCAGTTCAGCGCCGACTATCTGCAGGATGCGGCAGCGGGCAGCCCCGTGGTGGAAGAAACGCTGGTCAGCCATCTGCTGAAGTCCAACTGCCTGATCACCAATCAGCCCGACTGGGGCTCGGTGCAAATCGCCTACCGCGGCGCGCAGATTAACCGCGAGGCGTTGCTGCGCTATTTAGTCTCTTTCCGCCATCATAATGAATTTCATGAACAGTGCGTGGAGCGCATTTTCAACGATATCATGCGTTTTTGTCAGCCTGAACGCCTCTCGGTCTATGCGCGCTATACCCGCCGCGGCGGCCTGGACATCAACCCGTGGCGCAGCAACGTCGCCTTTGCGCCGGCGCACGGCCGTCTGGCACGCCAATAAATGCGAGGCGTTGCTCAACAACTGAGCTAATAGCAGGTTTGCATTGGTAAAAATCAGGGGACGGCGGTAAGGTTAATTCTCGGCGCCCTCACGCATAGCGGGTGCCGCAGAGCAGATAGGCGTTATTAACCGCAGCGTGCACAAGCGGGGTCGTCATAATGACAGGCGGTCCTGCCGTATGGATTGCCACCGCCCCGCCATGGGTGCAAAGGAGTTACCTTGATTACACATATCAGCCCGCTTGGCTCAATGGATTTGCTGTCGCAGTTGGAAGTAGACATGCTGAAGCGTACCGCCAGCAGCGACCTGTATCGTTTATTCCGCAACTGTTCACTGGCGGTGCTGAACTCCGGCAGCCAGACCGACAACAGCAAACAGCTGCTGTCACGCTATGAAACGTTTGATATCAATGTACTGCGCCGTGAGCGCGGCGTAAAACTCGAGCTGGTCAACCCGCCGGAAGACGCCTTTGTCGATGGGCGCATTATCCGTTCCCTGCAGGCCAACCTGTTCGCGGTGCTGCGCGATATTCTGTTCGTGCACGGGCAAATCGCCAGCGCCGGGCGCTTCCAGCACCTGAATCTGGAAAACTCCGTCCATATCACCAACCTGGTGTTCTCGATTCTGCGAAATGCGCGCACGCTGCATCTGGATGAAGATCCCAATATGGTGGTGTGCTGGGGCGGCCACTCGATCAATCAGAACGAATACCTGTACGCGCGTAAAGTCGGCAGCGAGCTGGGCCTGCGCGAACTGAACATCTGCACCGGCTGCGGCCCGGGCGCCATGGAGGCGCCAATGAAAGGCGCAGCGGTCGGCCATGCTCAGCAGCGCTATCGCAACAGCCGGTTTATCGGCATGACCGAGCCATCCATCATCGCCGCCGAGCCGCCTAACCCATTGGTCAACGAACTGGTGATCATGCCGGATATCGAAAAGCGTCTGGAAGCCTTCGTGCGCATCGCCCACGGTATCATTATTTTCCCGGGCGGCGTGGGCACGGCGGAAGAGCTGCTGTACCTGCTGGGCATCCTGATGAATCCGGAAAACAGCGAGCAGGTGCTGCCGCTGATCCTCACCGGGCCGAAAGAGAGCGCCGACTACTTCCGGGTGCTGGATGAGTTCATCATGAATACCCTCGGCGACGCGGCGCGCCGCCATTACACCATTATCATCGACGACCCGGCCGAAGTGGCGCGCCAGATGAAGAAGGCGATGCCGCTGGTGAAAGAAAACCGCCGCAATACCGGTGACGCCTACAGCTTCAACTGGTCGATGCGCATCGCTCCGGATCTGCAGCTGCCGTTTGAGCCGACCCATGAGAATATGGCCAACCTCAACCTGTCGCCGCAGCAGCCGCCGGAAGAACTGGCCGCCGCGCTGCGCCGCGCGTTCTCCGGCATCGTCGCCGGCAACGTGAAAGAGAACGGCATTCACGCCATTGAGCAGTTCGGCCCGTACAAACTGCATGGCGACCCGCAAATGATGAAGCAGATGGATCAGCTGCTGCAGGGCTTCGTCGCCCAGCACCGCATGAAGCTGCCGGGCAGCGCCTACGTGCCCTGCTATGAAATCATTACCTGACCAGCCGCCCTGCCTTTTTGCTAGCTAAAACGCTATGGCCATACATCTACTGATCGTCGATGCCCTGAACCTGATTCGCCGTATCCACGCCGTACAAGGTTCTCCGTGCGTCGATGCCTGCCGTCATGCGCTGACGCAGCTGATTCAGCACAGCAAGCCAACCCACGCGGTCGCGGTCTTTGACGAAGACGACCGGGGCGACAGCTGGCGTCACCAGTTGCTGCCGGACTATAAGGCCGGCCGTTCGCCCATGCCGGACACTCTACAGCAGGAAATGCCGCAGCTGCGCGAGGCGTTTGCCAGTCTCGGCGTCGCCTGCTGGCACTCCCCCGGCAACGAAGCGGACGACCTGGCTGCAACGCTGGCCGCCAAGGTATCCGGCGGCGGCCACCAGGTTACCATCGTGTCGACCGATAAGGGCTACTGCCAGCTGCTGGCGCCCCAGGTGCAAATCCGCGATTACTTCCAAAAACGCTGGCTGGATCTGCCTTTCGTGCAGAAAGAGTTCGGCGTAGCGCCGCAGCAGCTGCCGGATTACTGGGGGCTGGCCGGTATCAGCAGCAGTAAAATCCCCGGAGTTGCCGGCGTCGGGCCGAAGACCGCCGTGCAGCTTCTGCAGCAGGCGGCGGATCTGGATACGCTGTATCAGCAGTTGGATACGGTGCCGGAGAAGTGGCGCAAAAAACTGGAACAGCACCGCGAGATGGCCTACGTCAGCAAACAGATCGCCACGCTGCGTACCGATCTGACGCTGGACGGCAACCTGCAACAGCTGCGGCTGCCGATAAACTAAGGGCGCTGCAAGCAGCGCCCTGTCATATCAGTCCCGTTCGTCGCGGCGGCCCGGCACGGCGGACCACATGCGGCGTACGTGCACCGTCACCTCTTCACGGTCATGATACAGCTGCTTGGCATGCACATCCGCGCTGATGCCTGCCGCACCCAACGCCTCCCGGATGCTCTGCAGATTCTGCGAGACCTCTTCGTAACGCTTCTTCATCGGCAGCTTCAGGTTGAAGATCGCCTCACGGCACCAGCCTTTGACCAGCCACTGAATCATCAGGCTGGTGACCTTAGCCGGCTTCTCCACCATATCGCACACCAGCCAGTAGATTTTGCTGCTGTTCGGCTCAAATTTAAAACCGTCGGCGCGATGATGGGTAACCTGACCGGTATCCATCAGGCTTGGCGCCATCGGGCCGTTATCCACCGCATGCACCATCATGCTGCGCTTCACCAACTGATAGGTCCAGCCGCCAGGGCAGGCCCCAAGATCCACGGCGTGCATGCCGCTGCCCAGACGTTCGTCCCACTCATCGGCGGGAATAAACACGTGGAACGCTTCTTCCAGCTTCAACGTTGAACGGCTTGGCGCATCGGCCGGGAATTTCAGCCGCGGGATGCCCATATAGAACGGCGAGTTATTGTTGCTGTATGAATAGCCGACATAGCAGCATCCCGGCGCGATAAAGAACACGTGCACCACCGGCCGCGTCGGATTTTCACGCGCCATCAGCACCTTCTGCTCACGCATCGCGGCGCGCAGCGGCACCGTCAGCTTGCGGCAGAACTTCATCAGTTCTTTGCTTTCGTTGGTGTCCGCCACTTCTACCCGCAGCTCGCCGCCGCGATCGACCACGCCGATCAGCATACCGACAATCGGCGAAACGCGGTCTTCCGGCGGCAGATCGCGCAGCAGCTCACCGACGACAATCAGCTGGCGGGCAAAAATTAGCTCGCGGAAGGGAATTTCTTTCGCCAGCCGGTCAGCATCGTCCGGCTGATAGCACTCAAACAGCACATAGCCGCTGTTTTCTTTTACCCGGGCAAAGCCGAAAATCTCCAACTGAGAGGCTTTATCCGTAATTTCCGCCGCGCACTCTTTTTCAAAGCCGGGGCGGCAGTACAATGCAACTTTATTCATGGCGCTCGGCCTTTTTCCTCAGACGCAAAGCGCCAATCAACATCAATGCCCAACCGATCAGGAAACACACGCCGCCTACCGGCGTGATATAGACCCAGACCTTCAGGTGCGACAGCGCCAAACAATACAGGCTGCCGCTAAACAACACGGTGCCGAGCGCCAGCAGCGCTCCGCTCCAGTAAAACCACAGGCTGACGCGGCGTTGCATCGCTACCGCCAGTGCCAGCACCGCCAGGGTATGCACCCCTTGATAATCCAGCCCGGTGCGGATCCACGCCATTTCATTAGCGCCCAGCGTACCGCTCAGCACGTGCGCGCCAAATGCCCCCAAAGCAACAAATACAAAACCGCTGATCGCGGCAAAAATCAGCATAGAACGACTGCTCATCGTTATTTACCTTTAGTCGATAACCGACCGCCTGAGGCCGCCGGTTTATTGTTCATAGCGGAAACGATATTTTTCCTGCTCGCTGGCAGCACGCGCCAGTATCCATTGGCGAAAGGCGGCTATTTTACCCAGTTCTGCCTGGCTGTCATGACATACCAGATAAAAAGCGTTTTTGCTGACCAAAACATCATTAAACGGACATACCAACCTGCCCGCTTCAATTTCCGTCTGCGCAATCACGTTGTTCACCAGCGCAATGCCCTGACCATGCACCGCCGCCTGTACCACCATCGCGCTGTGGCTGAAAATCGGCCCCTGCTGCACATTAATATGCTGTAAACCCAGTTGCCGGGTATAGGCCAACCAGTCGCGGCGTGAAGTATCGTGCAGCAGCGTGTGATTAGCCAGATCGTCCGGCGATTTTAAGGCGCGCTCGCCGGTCAGCAGGCTGGGAGAACACACCGGCAGCAGATATTCGGCATACAATCGCTCCGCACGCAGCCCCGGCCAATTGCCGCGGCCATAAAAAATGGCGACGTCAACGTCGTCGGCCAGTTTATCCTCTTCCCGGTCAACGGCTTGTATACGAACATCAATTCCCGGATAAGCTGAGTTAAAGCCAGACAGGCGCGGCACCAGCCACTGAATAGCGAAACTCGGCGGCAAACTGACCGTCAATGCGCCCTTGGCGCTGCGCGCCTGCAGCTTACGCGTTGCTTCATTGATGGAGGAGAATATCTCTTTGATATCCAGATAATAACTCTGCCCTTCTTCGGTCAGCAGCAGAGAACGGTTGCGCCGGCGGAACAGTTTAAGGCCGAGGAAATCCTCCAGAGACTTGATCTGGTGGCTCACCGCAGCCTGAGTGACAAAAAGCTCTTCGGCCGCTTTAGTGAAACTGAGATGGCGGGCTGCCGCATCAAACACCCGCAACGCATTAAGGGGTGGTAAACGTTTAGACATTAATTAGCTACTTTTGTGTAACAAAATTACAACACCATCAACCCTAAAAGCGGGTTGCGTTGACAGACGCGCGCTGGCTCGCTTTCTCCACGTCCATTTCATTAGTTTTTTTTATCCGATGCATTATAAATTGTCCGTTGAGCAGACGCCAGCAAATACCTATAGTGGCGGCACTTCCCGGGCCGGAACGAAAAGGGATTGGGTGTCGAGGACGCCGATGAACTTTTGGCTTGTGGTTGTGATGTTGTGTTTGCAAATTGTCCGGCGATTCCGGACATGGTAGCTAAGCTACTGTTTTTTTCACTTCCTGTACATTTACCCTGTCTGTCCATAGTGATTTATGCAGCACCGCAAACATTGCGGTGCTTTTTTTTACCTGACGCTTACTGGTCGCTTTCTGCCAGCTCTTTCACGTCGGCACGGTTAATTTGCTGTTCGACGCCGTTCGCATCTTTATAGCTGATCATCCCGGTATCTTCATCAACCTGCGGTTTACCGTCGGCAACAATGGTTCGTCCATCATTGGTGTGCATCACATAGTTACTGGAACAAGCTGCCAACGTGAACGTCAGCATCAGAGCAGAGATAACTGCGGCCGTTTTCTTCATCTTGGACTCCTTGTAGATAAAAATGCTGTAAAAGACCTTTAGATACATAAAGGCAAGGTTGCGCACCCGTAGAAACAGCATAACAAACTCACACCGGAATGCCAGACAACCGCTGCAATGGACTTGTCAGTCACGGCAAAATAGGACAGGATCGACAGGTGTTCCGACCAATGATAATCCACTATGTCGTCGTTTAATTCCTCACTTTTCCGCCGCCAGTTTCCCGCGCTGGCGCAGCCCGGCGTTTATCTGGACAGCGCCGCCACCGCGCTGAAGCCGCAGGCGGTGATCGCCGCCACGCAGCAGTTTTACAGCAGCGAGGCGGCCACCGTGCACCGCAGCCAGCATAAGGCCGCTCAGGATCTGACCGTACGTTTTGAACAGACGCGCCATCAGGCGGCGGCATTGATTAACGCCGCCGGCGCCGAAGAAATTGTCTGGACGCGCGGCACCACCGAGGCGATTAATCTGGTGGCGCAAAGCTATGCGCGCCCCCGCCTGCAGCCCGGCGATGAAATTATCGTCAGCGAGGCGGAGCATCATGCCAACCTGATCCCCTGGCTGATGGTCGCAGAGCAGACCGGTGCCTGCGTAACAAAACTGCCGCTGGGGGCCGACCGGCTGCCCGACCTGGCGCTGCTGCCGACGCTGCTCAGCGATAAAACCCGGCTGCTGGCGCTGGGACAGATGTCCAACGTTACCGGCGGCTGTCCGGATCTGGCGCAGGCGATCGCGCTGGCGCACGGCGTCGGTGCCAAAGTCATGATCGACGGCGCCCAGGGCATCGTGCACTGTCCGGCGGACGTACGGCGGTTAAACATCGACTTTTACGCCTTTTCCGGCCATAAGCTGTATGGCCCGACCGGTATCGGCGTGCTGTACGGCAAAAGTGAACTGCTGGCGCAGATGGCGCCGTGGCAAGGCGGCGGCAAAATGCTGACTCAGGCCTCGTTTGACGGCTTTACCGCGCAAAAACCGCCCTACTGCTTTGAGGCCGGCACGCCGAATATCGCCGGAGTACTGGGGCTGGGCGCAGCGCTGAGCTGGCTGGAGGAACAAAATCTGCCGGCGGCGGAAGCCTACGCACGGCAATTAACCGACGACGCCGAGCATCGGTTGGCACAACTGGCAGGCTTTCGCAGCTTCCGTTGCTCCGGCTCCAGCCTGCTGGCGTTCGATATTGCCGGTATTCATCACAGCGATATCGTCACGCTGCTGGCGGAGCAAGGCATCGCGCTGCGCGCCGGGCAGCACTGCGCGCAGCCGCTGATGGCGGCGCTGGGCGTCAGCGGCACCCTGCGCGCCTCTTTCGCCCCTTATAATACGCCGGAAGACGTCGACAGGCTGGTCGACGCCATGGTGAATGCCGTCGATCTGCTGGCAGATTGATACACTGTAATTTCGGAGACGCTATGCTAGCCCCTCACCCCTTCGGCCACGACATTACCGCTGCGGCCCTGACAGAAAAATTCGGCGCGCTGAAACAGTGGGAAGACCGCTATCGCCAACTGGTGATGCTGGCAAAACAGCTGCCCACGCTGCCGGAAGCGCTGCGCAACGCGGAGATAGAGCTGAGCGGCTGTGAAAACCGCGTCTGGTTAGGCCATCAGCTGTTGGATGACAACCGACTGCATTTTTACGGCGACAGCGAAGGCCGCATCGTGCGCGGCCTGCTGGCGGTGTTATTAACCACCGTGGAAGGAAAGACGCCGCAGCAACTGCTGGCCGCCGATCCTCTGGCGCTATTCGACAGCCTGGGATTGCGCGCCCAGCTCAGCGCCACCCGAGCCAGCGGTCTGGAAGCGCTGGCTGCGGCGGTAAAGGATATCGCCGCGCGCTATGCCTGACGAGCCGCTTTAGCCATCATCTTCTTCAGCGCATGTGAAACCGCAACAAAGCCGAAGGTTGCGGTGACCATGGTCGCCGCGCCGAAACCGGCGCTGCAGTCCATGCGCTTTGGTCCTTCCGCCGTACTGCGCGATGCACACACTGAGCCGTCCGGCTGCGGGTAGACCAGCGCTTCGCTGGAAAAGACGCAGTCGATCCCCAGTTTACCCTTGCTGTTTTTCACCACGTTGAAATCGTGTTTAAGCCGCTCGCGCAGTTTGGCCGCCAGCGGATCCTGGATGGTCTTCGCCAGATCCGCCACTTCAATACGTGTAGGATCGATCTGTCCGCCGGCACCGCCGGTGGTAACGACCGGGATTTTAAAGCGGCGGCAATAGGCCAGCAACGCCGCCTTCGGCCGCACGCTGTCGATGGCGTCAATCACATAGCTAAAACCGTTGTCCAACAGTTCCGCCACGTTATCTGGCGTAATAAAATCGTCGATGCAGGTCACCCGGCACTCCGGGTTAATCGCCAGAATGCGTTCGGCCATCACCTCCGTCTTCGACTGGCCGACGTGGCCGCGCAGCGCGTGGATCTGGCGGTTGGTATTGGTGACGCAGACATCATCCATATCAATCAGAGTAATGGCGCCGATGCCGGTACGCGCCAACGCCTCCGCCGCCCATGAGCCCACGCCGCCAATGCCGATCACGCACACGTGCGCCTGGGCGAACAGCGCCAACGCCTGCTGGCCGTACAAACGCGCCGTACCGCCAAAACGTTGCAGATAGGCTTCTGAATAGGGTGTGCTCATAACGCTTTAATTACCTTAATTATGCAAATGATAAGGGCCGGAAAATCCGGCCCCTGCGGGTTAACGACGACGGGCGTTAACAATTAACGCGTCACCAGCAAGCTCCCGCTCTGACTGACCTTTGGCCGATAGGCGCTGAACAACGGCGCGCCGCTGTTGCCGCCCTTCAGCACCCATACCCGGCCATAGTGGTTGTAAAAACCAGCCGCGTGGCCGGCGTCCGGCCCGATCCCCTGGTAGATATCAAAGTGCTGGCCTTTAATCGCGCCGCCAACGTCCAGCGCCACCATCAGGCGCATCTCATATTTTCCCGTGAATTTACCCTTGTTGTCCAGCAGAGGCACTTCCGCCAGCAGCGTGGTGCCGGCAGGAATCAGCGATCGATCGGACGCCACCGACGCCTTGGCGATCAGCGGCACCGCGCTGGCGCCTTTCACCGGCGCGAAAGATTCCGGGCGGAAGAAGACAAAGGACGGATTCTGCTCCAGCAGCTCGCGTACTTCCGCTTCGCTGTGGCTATCGGCCCACTTGCGGATCGCCTGCATCGACATATCTGCCTTGGCCACCTCGCCCCGGTCGATCAATACCCGGCCGATACTGCGGTAAGCATGGCCGTTTTTGCCGCCGTAGCCAAAGAACACCAGCGGCTGACCGTTACCAAAATCGACATAGCCGCTGCCCTGCACTTCCATCATAAAGTTGTCCATCAGCGAGTTGCTGTAGGCGATGATGTAACGGTCATCCAGCGCGCCGTTATAAATGCCCGCACGGCTCGGCAGACGGCCGCGTTTCGGCGGCATGCGGTACAGCGGGTAGCGGAATTCGCCCTGCGGCGTGTAGCGCGCCTGCACCACCGGCGTATAGTAGCCGGTAAACTGTACGTTGCCGTAGTTGTCCGCCCCTTCCATCTGGTAGGCGCTGAGGCCGAACTGGCTAAGCTGGCGGGTGTCCGCACCGGAGGCCATCCAGCTCTTTACCGCCTGGTAGGTACTGCTGTTACGGTTAAACAAAGAAGGAGACGCGTATTGAATCTCCAGCAGTTGGTTGGCGTAATCATCGCCGTTCATCGGCACGCCACGGGTGTTCGGTTGATTAACCAACGCCAGCGGTTGCTCCAGCTGCCCATCTTTATATTGCTGACCACGGTCGGTCGGCTTTGACGAACAGCCCGCCAAGATTGCTATCACTAACCCGCCCAGCAGGTATTTACCCCAACGTCCTTTCATCGCGCGCTCTCTTAAAAAACAGGTATGGTTTTTACCCAAGACATTTCGAGGTGCAGACGGCAGGCCAGGCCCCGTCGCACATCTGCAGCTTGAAAAATAAAGGGGATACCGGCGAAAGATAACAAACCCCTTCAGATAAAGGAATCGCTGCCAATAAAAAATCTCACACCGCGCAGGGTGATGAAAAAGAAAGCAATGTGCGGGCGAAATAAGCCAAAAAACGGCTTTAGACCAATTATCTGCAAAAAGGGGTTGCAACATAAACCATGGAGAGTATAGTGCGCATCCATCGGACGCGGGGTGGAGCAGCCTGGTAGCTCGTCGGGCTCATAACCCGAAGGTCGTCGGTTCAAATCCGGCCCCCGCAACCAACCGATGCTGTACCAGCGGCATCTTATAATGGGTTGGGTTCGAGAAAAATGCGTTAAACGGACGCGGGGTGGAGCAGCCTGGTAGCTCGTCGGGCTCATAACCCGAAGGTCGTCGGTTCAAATCCGGCCCCCGCAACCAAACGATAAAGAACGCACAAGCATCAAGACGGACGCGGGGTGGAGCAGCCTGGTAGCTCGTCGGGCTCATAACCCGAAGGTCGTCGGTTCAAATCCGGCCCCCGCAACCATTATTGATGATGACAATTGACACCCTTATGGGTGTTTTTTTGTATCTAAAATCCGCCAACATCATCACGCCGGGCCGCAGCCCAGCGTCATCTTTCTCTTTAACGCCTCGCCCCGCCGTTGGAGAAATAAGCCTTGATACCCGCCAGTATAGATTCCGCAATCTGCTGCTGAAAACGGCTGGTACGCAGTTTACGCTCTTCTTCCACGTTGCTGATAAACGCCGTCTCCACCAGAATGGAAGGAATGTCCGGTGCCTTCAACACCGCAAAACCGGCCTGATCGACACGATTCTTGTGCAACCGGTTGATACTGCCCATCCGATGCAGCACTTCCTTGCCAAATTTCAGGCTGTCGTTGATGGTCGCCGTCTGCACCAGATCGAACATGGTGTGATCCAGATAGCGGTCACCGCTTTTGCTGACGCCGCCGATCTGATCCGATTCGTTCTGCGTTTGCGCCAGATAGCGCGCCGCGGCGCTGGTTGCCCCTTTGGTCGACAGCGCAAACACCGATGAGCCACGCGCCGCACGGTTGGTAAAGGCATCCGCGTGGATGGAGACAAACAGATCGGCGCGCTGCTTGCGCGCTTTTGCCACCCGCACCTTCAGCGGAATGAAGACATCTTCGTTACGCGTCATAAAGACTTTCATATTCGGTTCGCGCTTGATCATCGTTCTCAGCCGGCGGGCAATCTGCAGCACGATGTCTTTCTCGCGCGTTTTGTACTTGCCGATTGCACCAGGATCCTCACCGCCGTGTCCCGGGTCGAGCATAATGACGATCGGCCGATCGCGCCCCGCCTTACCGGTTTGCGGCGCTTTGGCCGGTGCCGGCAGCGTCCGTTCCAGATCGCCCTTATTGTAATCTTCCAGCAACGCCAACAGCGGATCATAGTCATCATCACCGGGCGCCGGCTTGCTGGGATACATATCCAGCACCAGACGGTTGCGGTATTCAGCGACCGGCGCCAGGGTGAACATATGCGGGCGGACATCCTGCTTCAGCTCCAGCACCAGACGCACGGTGTCTTTATCGAACTGGCCGACGCGCGCCTGCTTCAGGTTAGGGTCGCTGTTTTGCACCTGGGAGGCGATGCCTTTCAGCACGCTGTTAAGTTGCACGCCCTCAATATCCACCACGATGCGATCGGGATTGGTCAGCGCAAACTGTTTGTATTTCAGCGCCACGTTGGACTCTAGCGTCACGCGCGTGTAAGTGGATGAAGGCCAGACACGCACCGCGATAACATGCGACGACGCGGCAAAACCGACACGACTCACGCTCAGCAACCAGGTTGCGGTAACCCCCTGCAACAGACGACGGCGACCCAGATTGTGATTATCGTTTGACATGCGGCTCCAACCAATAGCAGTAGACTAAAAAAACAGCAAAACAGAGACAATGGCGAAAACTTTAACGAATCCATTCGGCGCTGTCATCAGAAAATCTTTTGATGGGTTTTCAATTTATTAACGATTTAACAGTGTTAGCAGGGAAAACAACGCAAATTCCCCCTTGCCATTAGCGGCAGAAAAGAATAAAAATACAAAAATATCGTATAAATATTCACATGAGGTTTGCCGTGAAGGAACGTAGTACAGAGCTGGTTCAAGGATTCCGTCACTCAGTTCCCTATATCAACGCCCACCGCGGCAAGACATTCGTCGTGATGCTCGGTGGCGAGGCGATTGAGCATGAAAACTTTACTAATATCGTTAACGATATCGGGTTGCTGCACAGCCTGGGCATTCGCCTGGTGGTGGTTTATGGCGCACGGCCACAGATTGACACCAATCTGGCGCTACATAATCTCGAACCGCTCTACCACAAACATACCCGCGTGACCGATGCGCCGACGCTGGAGCTGGTCAAGCAGGCTGCCGGCCTGCTGCAACTGGATATTACCGCCCGGCTGTCGATGAGCCTGAATAACACCCCACTACAGGGCGCGCATATCAATGTGGTCAGCGGCAACTTTATTATCGCCCAACCGCTGGGTATCGATGACGGCGTGGATTACTACCACAGCGGGCGTATCCGCCGTATTGATGAAGAGGCTATTAACCGTCAGCTCGACAGCGGCGCCATCGTGCTGATTGGTCCGGTGGCGGTATCCGTCACCGGTGAAAGCTTCAACCTGACCTCAGAAGAAGTGGCGACCCAGTTGGCCAGCAAGCTGAAAGCGGAAAAGATGATCGGCTTTTGTTCGTCACAAGGGGTGACCGACGCCGAGGGCGAGATTATCTCCGAACTATTCCCCAACGATGCGCAGAAGCGCCTTGATGCGTTGGAAGAGAGTGGCGACTACCACTCCGGCACCGTCCGCTTCCTGCGCGGCGCGGTAAAAGCCTGCCGCAGCGGCGTGCGGCGCTGTCACCTGATCAGCTACCAGGAAGACGGCGCGCTGGTGCAGGAGCTGTTCTCCCGCGACGGTATCGGTACGCAGATCGTGATGGAAAGCGCCGAGCAGGTACGGCGGGCGACCATCAACGACATCGGCGGTATTCTCGAACTGATTCGCCCGCTGGAACAACAGGGTATTCTGGTGCGTCGCTCACGCGAGCAGTTGGAGATGGAGATCGATAAGTTCACCATTATTGAGCGGGATAACCTGACCATCGCCTGTGCAGCCCTCTACCCCTTCCCGGAAGAGAAGATCGGCGAGATGGCCTGCGTGGCGGTGCATCCGGATTACCGTAGCTCATCGCGCGGTGAAATGCTGCTGCAGCGGGTGGAAAGCCAGGCGCGGCAGATGGGGCTGCAAAAGCTGTTCGTGCTTACCACCCGCAGTATTCACTGGTTCCAGGAACGGGGCTTCACACCGGCGGAGGTTGACGTACTGCCGATGCAGAAACAGGCGCTGTACAACTATCAGCGTCGCTCAAAAATCCTGCTGGCCGACCTGTAAGTTATGCAGGGGCGCCTTAGCGCCCCTGTTCATCGTCTGCCATCACCAGACGTTCCGCCAGCCCGCTACGGCGCTGCGTCGGCGTACGCACGGCGCCCATCAATACCTTATCGGCAGCATACAGCGACAGGCGCTTACGCGCACGGGTAATGGCGGTATACACCAACTCCCGCGTCAACACCGGCAGATAGTGGTTGGGCAGCACCAGTACCGTATGATCGAACTCCGACCCCTGCGACTTATGCACCGTCATTGCATAGGCGGTTTCATGCGCCGGTAAGCGGCTTGGCTGCACCGACTTGATGCTGCCGTCCGGCAGTTGGAAGTGAACGCGCAACTCCCCTGTCTCATCCGGTAAGGCAATGCCGATATCGCCGTTAAACAGCCCCAGAGCGCTGTCGTTGCGGCCAATCATCACCGGACGCCCCCGATACCAGCGCCCTGCGGCGCCGGGCGTACGCCGTATCAGCCCGGTGCGCTGCAGAGCGGTCTCAATCCGTTCATTCAGCCCACTGACGCCGAACGGTCCTTCCCGCAGGGCACACAGTACCTGAAAGCGCCCAAACGCATCCAGCACCTGCTGCGCACCGGTGCCGGCTGCCACCTGCATCAGGTAGTCGCGATAGCCCGCCACGCAGGCATCCAGCAGCGCCTGGTAGTCCGCCGTTTCCGCCAGCGGATAGCCGGCGACGTCGTCAAAGCGGCCGTCCAGCGCCGTACGCGCGCCCCTGACATCGCCGGCGTTAACCGCAAACGCCAGCTGTCCAATGCCCGAGTTGGCGTCAAAACGGTAGCTTTTACGCAGCAGGCACAGGCTATCGCGCACTGCCGCAGCCGCCTGCGCCGGCTGCCCCTGCAGCGCACAGCCGGTCAATTGGCTGAGCTGCGCCGCTCGCGCTTCACTGTAGCCCTGCTCGGCAAAGCGGCAAATATCTCCCAGCACCGCGCCCGCCTCCACCGAGGCCAGCTGATCGCGGTCGCCGAGGAAGATCACTCTGGCATGTTCAGGCAGGGCGGCAATCAGGCGCGCCATCATCGGCAAATCCACCATTGAGGCCTCATCCACCACCAGCACGTCCAGATGCAGCGGGTTGCCGCGGTGATAGCGCATGCGCTGACTGTTCGGCTGTGCACCCAGCAGACGGTGCAGCGTTGCCGCCTCAGTAGGAAACAGACTCAGCTGCTGCGCCGTCAGCCCCAGCCGGCGGCTGGCGCTGCCGAGCGACTCGGTCAACCGCGCCGCCGCTTTTCCGGTCGGTGCCGCAAGCTGAATGCGCAGCCGCTCGCCATCGGCCAACTGCACCAATGCCGCCAACAGCTTTGCCACCGTGGTGGTTTTGCCGGTGCCCGGCCCGCCGGAAATCACCGCAATCCGCCGCGTGGCGGCGACGGCGGCGGCGATTTTCTGCCAGTCCGGCGTAGCCTCCGCTTCGCCAAACAGACGGTCCAGGATCGGACGCAGGCGCTGCGGCTCAATATCCTGCGGCATATCGTCACTGCCGATAAAGGCCGCCACCTCACCTTCGCTTTGCCACATGCGCTGCAGATAGAGCCGCTGCTGTTGCAGCACCAGCGGTGTCGGCAGGCTGCCGTCGCTGACCGCAGCAGACGACAGCAGCAAACGCCGCCATTCGTCAACGTCCGGCTGGCCGGCAGCCTGCCAGACCGCCTGCGCCAGCTCAGGCTGACGCGCGCCGAACAGCGTCTCCGGCAACAGCTGCTCCAGCTGTAGACAGACGTGGCCGGCACCGGCTTCCGCGCTGAGGCAGGCAGCCGCCAGCAGCATATCCGGCCGTTCCGGCTCGGCGACCACCCGGGCGAACTGTATGTCCAGCGGACGCAGCACGCCAAGCGTGACCGCCTGTTGGAGTAGCTGCATCATGCTTCAGATTCCCCCTGGTTATCGTCGCCGCTGAACAGCCGATCCATCCCCTCCACCAAGGCAGCTTCAGGACGGCAGGCAAAAATGCCGTTGCCGGGATGCTGACCGTCGACGCCGCGCAAAAACAGATAAATCACGCCGCCAAAGTGGCGTTGATAGTCATAGTCCGCCAGACGGTGGCGCAGATAGCGGTGCAGCGCCAGGGTATACAGCTGATACTGCAGGTCGTAACGATGTTCCGCCATCGCCTGCGCCATCGCCGGCTGCGTATAGGCGCTGCTGTCTTCACCCAGCCAGTTGGATTTATAGTCGAGCAGGTAATATTTTCCCTGCCAGCAGAAAATCAGGTCGATAAAGCCTTTCAACATCCCCTGCACTCGTTGAAAATCCAGCGCCGGACAGCGTGCCGACAGCGGGTCATAGCGCTTCACCAGAGTATCCAGCTGCGATGCCTGCAACAGCTGGCCGATCGGCAGATAAAACTGCAGCTCCGCCTGTTTAGCCTGCGGCGTCAGCTGCGCCAGCGTGGCGCCGCTGTCATTTAGTACGGTATGCAGCAGCGTCTCCATCCACGTCTGCAGCACCGGCTGCCAACACGCGTCATAACCGTTCAGCTGCAGCTGCTCCGCCAGCCAGGCGGAATCCAGCGGCTGGGTAAAATCCAGCGTTTCAAACAGGCTGTGTAAAAAGGTGCCCGGCGCTGCGCCGCGCGGAAAGGTGTGCGGGGTCAGTGACGGCTCACTCTCAGCCGCCTTCTCACCCGCAGCATCAACGTCCAGACGAGGCAGCAGATCCTGCATCAGCCCGGCGCCGTGTTGCTGCAGGCCGGTATAGCTGGTCACCCGCCAAAAGTCCTGCAACTGTCGCTTGACCTCTCTGGCTGCCAACAGCTCTGCCTGCTCGCTCTGCGGCTGCCAAGGCTGCTCATCCAGCGGTTCCAGCAGGGATAACGCAATGCTTTCATCAGCCAGTTGCTGCAGACAGCTCTGCAAATAGGCGGCATCCCCCGCCTGACCGCCCTGCACCAGATACCCCAGCGCACTGCGATGCAAATCCGTCTCCCCCTGCTTTTTACGTGTCCCCTGAATAAGCGGCGCAATGCCGATGCTACAGTGGTACACCGAACGCGTCAGCGCGACGTAAAGCAGGCGTAAATCCTCCGCCAGCCGCTCCTCCTCGGCCCAGGCCATGCTCTCTTCATCGGCATTCAGATCCAGCAAGGCTTTGAAACTGTGGCGATCGTGATACAGCACCTGCTGCTGCTGGCGATAGTTGCCGACAAACGGCAGCCAGACCAACGGATACTCCAACCCTTTGGACTTGTGAATCGTCATCACCTGCACCAGGTGGCGGTCGCTTTCCAGACGCAGCTGCTGGTTGTCCGACTGGCTGTTCGGCTGGGCAATCTGCTGCGCCAGCCAGCGCACCAGCGCATGCTCGCTGTCGAGCTGTGCCGACGCCTCCTGCAGCAGTTCACCCAGGTGCATCACATCGGTCAGACGCCGCTCGCCGCCGGGGCTGACCAACAGATTCTCGGCCAAATGCCGTTGCGTCATTACCTCGCGCAGCATCGGCAATACGCCGCGCCGCAGCCACAGCGTGCGATATTGGTCAAACTCTTCGACCAGCATGTCCCACGCCCGCTCGTTATGATTCAGCGCATCCAGCGTCGGCGCATCCAGCCCCAGCAGGCCGGTCGCCATCGCGCTGCGTAAGGTCCGCTCCTGCTCCGGCGCCAGCACCGCCTGCAACAGCCACAGCAAATCTTTGGCTTCCGGCGTATCAAACACGCTGTCACGATTCGACAAGTATACTGAAGGAATCGCCAACAGGCTGAGCGCATCGCGCACCAGCGCCGCTTCCGCCCGGCTGCGCACCAGGATGGTGATATCCGACGCCTGTACCGGCCGGCGCTTGTCGCCATCCGCCAGCCAGGCTTCTTCGCGCTGCCCGGCATTCAGCCAGTCGCGAATTTTCGTCGCGCACAGGCGTGCCATTTGCTGTTGGTAGTCGCTCACTCCGACGCCGTCGCCCGGCTGCAGCCAGAAGTGCATAGCGGCCTGCGGCTGATTATGCAGTTCAAACGCCAGTTTCTGGTTCTTATCCGCCGCCGCCACGTCAATAAACGGGATCTCGCCGAACAGAAACGGTTTTTCCAGCCGGGAAAACAGCCGGTTGACGCTGCCGACCATCGTCGGGGAAGAGCGCCAGTTGGTCTCCAGCGTATAGTGGGCGCTCACCTCAGAGCGGGCACGCATATAGGTGAAAATGTCCGCCCCACGGAACGCGTAAATCGCCTGTTTGGGATCGCCAATCAACAGCAGTCCGCACTCCGCCTGCCCCACATATAACTTGTGGAAAATACGATACTGCTGCGGGTCGGTATCCTGAAATTCGTCAATCATCGCCACCGGATAGCGCTGACGTATCGCCTGCGCCAGATGATCGCCACCCGCACTTTGCAGGGCGCCGTCCAGTCGGCTTAGCAGGTCGTCAAACCCCAGTTCGGCGCGCTGGCGCTTTTCCTGTTGAATCGAGGTGCGAATCTCGCTCAGCGCGCGCGCCATCACCAAATCGCGCAGCGTCAACGGTTCGGCAAACAGACCATCAACGGCGTCAAACAGGGCATGGCGCGGCGCCTCGCCCTTCTTGGTTTTCTCCAGCAGCATCGACTGGCGGAATTTTTCCAGTTCCTTCGGCAGTTGATAATCCTGCGTTTCCTGCCCGGCCCACTCTCCGACCTTATGTAGCCAGTTAGGCAAGTGCTTGCTGCTGTAGCTGCGTTTATCCACGCCGGAACTGCTGATAAGGTCATGCAGATCGGCCGCCACCGCGATCCATTGCGCTTTGATGGTTTCAATACGCGCCACGATCTTCTGGTGGCGCGCCAGCAGCGTTTCATCCTCCTGCGGCGGTTGGCGCAGCGTTGGCGCCTCCCCGTGCAGATAGGCGGACAGGTCGCTCAGCAAGGCTTCCGGCCCGCTCCACTCCTGGCTGACCGCGCGCGCAACGTCCAGCGGCAGCGGGTAGCAATGGCGGCGCCAAAAGTCTGCGCAGGCCTGCCGGCGCAGAGGCAGCTCATCCTGCACCAGCGTCTGCTCAAATAAAATGCCGGACTCAAAGGCGTTCTGGGTCAGCATACGTTGACAGAAGCCATGGATGGTATAGATCGCCGCCTCATCCATTTGCCGCTCGGCGGCCAACAGCTGCGCCGCCGCATCCGCCAGGTCGTCAATCTCCGCCATTAATGCAGCGAACAGCGGGTTGTTGCAGTGCTCACGCCCGCGGATACAGGCGATGCGCAGCCCGTGAATATTGCTGCGGATACGGCCGCGCAGCTCTTCGGTGGCGGCCTCGGTAAAGGTCACCACCAAAATTTCCTCTACCGTCAGCGGGCGGGAAAACGCCGCCTGCTTACCCAAACCCAACAGCAGGCGCAGATACAGCGCGCCGATGGTGAAGGTCTTGCCGGTCCCCGCCGAGGCTTCAATCAGCCGTTCGCCGCAAAGCGGCAGCGTTAACGGATCGAGCGTTTGCGGAGCCTGCGCCGTCATGGTTTAACCACCTGGCGCGGCATGGTTTGCTGCAGCGCGGATGCATTCGGGTAAGCGCTCCAGCCCTGCGGCGCCGCATAATCGGCTTTATCCTGGCTGCTGCCGCTGACCTGAGACAGCACCGCCAGCCCCTGCGGCTGTATCACCGCCTGGTGGAAGAAGTCCGCCAGTTTGGCCGGCGTCAGAAGCTGTATCTGCGCGATCAGCTTCTGCCGCGTATCAAAGGCAAAGTTGCCGCGCTCGAAGTCGTTGCTAAAGCGCCCCGCTTCCTCACTCAGCGTTTGCGGCCGCTGCTTCAGTTCATTAATCAGTGCCTGCTGATATTGGGCAAAGTCCGCGGCGCTCATCTCGCGCAGCCGTTTTTCTGCCTTCGGGTAGAAATCCTGATAGCGCTGGTAGAGGTAGTTTGGCTGTTTACTGTTGCTTTGCAGCAGGAAGCCTACGCCCCACTGCCGCCCGACCGACATCGGGAAAGCAAAGACCGCATACCCCAGCTGTTCCTGAGTGCGCAACTGGCTATAGAACCAAGGCTGAATAATCTGCCCCAGCAACGAGCTGTGCGCCATGCCGCTGATTTCATCATAGCCGGTTGGGATATAGACCGCCGCCAGCGCCGAATCGGTGCTGCTGCCGGTGCGCTGCAGATTCGCCAGCTGTTTTTTAGCGATCTGGACATTTTCCCCGTGCCACCATGTTACGCCGCGGCAGGCAAGGCTTTGCTTCAGTGCGGACGCCAGTTGGTCAACCTGCGGTTTGCTCATATTGCCCACCACCAGCATTTCCGGCGTGGCGTTTTTCAACAGGCCGTCACGGTAGGCAAGCACGTCTTTCAGCGTCAGGTTTTTCAGCACCTCCCGCCGTTCGCTGCGTTCTGAGTAGGGCACACGCGACACCATCTGAATCGGCTGGAGCGCCAGTTCGAAGGCTTTGCCCTTCTCAGCGGCATCCAGCTGTTGCAGATACCAGGACTTCGCCTGATCCAGCTGCGCCTGCGTCGGCGTAAACCCGGCGTAGCCTTCGATCAGCGACGTCAGCAGTTGCGGTAAACGCTGGGTAAAGCCGTTAGCATTAAACAGCAGGCCATTGCTCGGCGAGGTACTGAAGCTCAGGCCCCCGACCGAAGCCTGATAACTCAGTTGATCCAGTGCGATGCCGGCCAGATAATCCGTCAGCGAGAACAACACCTGATTGCGCGCCGAATTCATGGTCTCGGCGTTGCGGAAGGCAACGGTCACGTCGGCCTTCGGCTCATCGGCAAAATAGCGGCTCGGCATATACAGCACGCGCAGCCCCGGCTGGTTCACCACCACTTCCGGCTGGGTAAAGCGGTGTGATGGCGTTGTGAGGGTAAAGTCATCCGGGATATACGGGTTCAGCGTCGGCAGCGACAAAGAGATCGCTTGTCCCAGGCGCTGCCACTGTTCGAAACGCTGCGGGGTGATTTTATTCACCTGATACGGCGCATCGACAAAGTATGCCGTTTTGTTATGCGGCTCATTCGGGCTGATAAACCAGACGCGGGCGTTTTGCGGCGTCATTTCATCCAGACGCTGCGCAATAGCCTCCGGATCGTAACGGTCCGCCAGATAAGGCGCATCCAGCGTATGCTCGACCGGCACGCGCAGCATGGTATCCACCAGCCATTCGATATAGTCCATGTTGCGGGTGATCGACGGGTAGCGGAAATCCAGATTCAACACGTGCGCAATCTCATCAAAATAGCTTTTTTTGACGCCCTGCTGACGCAGCATTTTCAGATAGTTGAAGATAGCGGCCACGACCTGGTCGCGTTTCGCCAGCCCCTTGTCCGTCAGCGAGACGCTGATGACAAACACCCCGCCGTTGCGATCTACCACCGGATCGGCGCCTGCATTAATGGCATCGGCCAGCCCCTGCTGCTGCAGCCAGTCAGACAGCGTATTTTTACTGCGGTTGCCGATCAGATAGCTGATATAGGTATCGGTCTTACTGCGGAAAGCCGCGCTGTTGTTATCAATACGGAACTCGACTTTCAGCTGCTTGCGCGGCTGCGCCGGAACGTAATTGATAATGACGCCCTGTTGCGCCTTGGTTACCGCCGGCACGGTAATCGGCGGCACGCTGGCCTGATGGTCCGGCACCCGACCAAAGGTTTTCGCCGCCAGCGCTGCCAGCTGCGGCAGCGGCTGACTGCTGTAGAGCACGCCGACCATCAGATTGGCGGAATAATAGCGTTGATAGAATGTTGTCAGTTCCGTATGCAGCTTGCTGCCGGGCTTGTCCTTCAGCGTATCAAGGTTGCCGCCGGAAAAGCGCGCGCTCGGGTGCGCCGGATTCAACGTTTCCGCTCCCACCTGCGCCATGCGCATCCCGTCGCGCGAACGCGCCATGGTCAGCTCGGCATTCACCGCGTTGCGCTCTTTATCCGCATTGCCAGGATCCAGCAGCGGTTCGGCGATCGCATCAGCCATGCGGTCGACGGCTGGCGCCAGAGCATCGTTTTCCACCTCCAAATAATAGGCGGTACGGTACGACGCGGTACTGGCATTATGGCTGCCACCATGTTTTTTGAGGAATTCAGACAGATTTTCCGGCTCCGGATAGCGCTTGGAGCCCATCAGCACCATATGTTCCAGATAGTGCGCCAGCCCCAGTTGGCTGTCGGGATCCTCCAGGGAACCGACCGGCAAGGCCAGCGCCGCCAGCGACTTCGGTGCCTGCTCATCGGAAACCAGCAGTACCGTCATGCCGTTAGCCAGCTTGATGGCCTGGTAATGGCGCGGATCGTGCTCACTTTTATGGATTTTCTCCGCCAGCGGCTGCCATCCCTGCTCAGCCCAGCCTGACGGTGCCCAAAAGACTACCAACAACATTACCCCGCAAAAACGGGCCCAACGTCTGCGCATATCCAAATTAAACCCCTATTTCCGCTCCGCAGCGCCTATTCCCGAGCGCCGGCGAAGCCGATAAAAAACCACAAAACCTCATGCCGAGCATGCTGCAGCGTAAAAATACGCCTTGTCGGCAGCTCCCCGGTAAGTACTTACTGTCACTGTAGAACCGGGTATTTACCCGCAGCGAGCCCTAGTTTTACCACCTCCCGCCACGGTGCACCACCCGGGCTCACTATCCCAGATTATGTCTGGCAACCGGCAGCAGGTAACGTTCTGTTTCCGCTAAAATTTGCGCCAGGGCATCATTATCCAGCTGACGCAGCACCCGCTGTACATAAGGGTCTTCCCCTTCGCCAGGAATTCGCTGGTCGCCCTGCCAGGCCTGCAGCAGCTTACCGCGCGCTTTACTCTGCGTCTCTTCGTTCCAGTCAATCGCCTGATTTTCCGGCTGATAACACTGGCTTAACCAGGCCCAACCGCTCTTATTAAGCAGCATCAGCGGCTGGCACAGGCCGCGCTGATAGCCGGCCACCAGCTCCGCCAATTGCTCTTGCGCGGCTTCCGCCGGCAGCGCGGCAAAACGCCAGACTGAGTTCTTGCGCCCCAGCATGCGGCTTTCCCCCTGACCGCCCGCACAGCAATACAGCAAATGTTCCAGCCACAGCAGAATGCCGTCCACCGCCGACAGAGCGGCCGGCCGCCAGCGCAGCAGGCCATCTTCCTGCACCTGATGCAGCCAGCCGCCGATATGCACGCCCGCCACGTCGATATCCAATTCCAGACTGCCGCTTGTCTTGCGCTCCTCACGCACCTGCGCCGCCAAATCCTGCATCTCTTCCTGTTGCTTCTGCCAGTAAATCTCGCCGAAGGCGCCGTAAGGCAAACCGCCGGAGGCCCTGATGCGCTGATACAATTTTGCCGCATCGTCGCCGTCAATCAGCGCGTTCAGCAGTTGGTTGTTGTACTGATAGCGGCTGAGATTATCCAGCGTAAACGGCTCTTCGTCCGGCAGTTCGGTTTCTTCCAGAACAAAGCTAACGCCCAGACGCTGCTGGAAGAATGCGCGGATCGGGTGGCGATAAAAACGCTGCAGCTCATCCAGCGCGATCTGTGTTTTGGGTTCGGGCGGCAGCGGCTGGTTGAACTCGGGGTGCGCCTGGCCGCGTCCGTCGGCGGCCGGCAGCCATTCGGCGGCGTAGCTTTGCGCCTCGCTGTCCGGCAAGAAATTCTCTGCCGCAAACGGCATACGGGCATGCCAGCGAAGTAAATGTTCGCTAACCCGGCTCGCGCTGGCGTCGACATCCCGTTCCTCATCTCCCGGCAGACGGTAACTCTGCTGCAGGTACTCCAGTAACTCCGTCACCAACACCGAGGGATAACGTTCGCTGTTGTCTTGAATCGAACGCCCGATAAAGCTGATATATAGCTTTTCCTGCGCGGACAAAATAGCTTCCAGGAACAGATAACGGTCGTCGTCGCGGCGGCTGCGGTCGCCGCGCTTCACCTGCTGCGCCATCAGGTCAAAGCCCAGCGGCGGCAGGGTGCGCGGGTAAACGCCGTCGTTCATGCCAAGCAGGCACACCACCTTGAACGGGATGGAACGCATCGGCATCAGCGTGCAGAAATTGATCTGCCCGGCCAAAAAACGCTGGCTGATCCGCTCCTGATCGAGACGCGCCGCCAGCTCGTCACGCAACAGACTCAGCGGTACCGCATCGGGATATTGAGCATTGGCACCATGCTCCAGTACCTGATGCCACTGCTTTTCTATCAGCGCCAGCGCGGCTTCCGTGTCGCCATCGGCGGCAAAAAAGCTCTCCAGCAGCTGGCGGCACAGCGGCGCCCACTCCGCCAGGGTGCGCGTTTCGCTGAGACGTTGGCGCCACAGGCCTAGCTGCGTTAGCAGTTCAGCCAACTGACCCGCCAGCTCCGCCGCCAGCCCGCTGGATTCATCGTATGGCAACACCCCCTGCCAGTCGCCGGCGTTGCTGTCCATGGCATAGCCCAACAGCATGCGGGTAATGCCGAAGCGCCAGGTGTGCTGGCCGGTGGTCGGCAGCGCCAGCTCGCGCACGTTGTCATCATCCAGCCCCCAGCGTACGCCGGATTCAGCCACCCAATGGCGTAACAGGCGCAGCCCCTCCTCCTGAATGGCAAAGCGTGCGGCCAGCGCCGGTACCTCCAGTAGCAGCAGCACCTGTTCAGAGGTAAAGCGGCTCTGCGGCAAATCCAGCAATGAGATAAACGCCTGCAACGCCGGATGAGCCTGGCGCGCTTTACGGTCGGAAATGGCAAACGGCAGGTAGCGATCCGCCGGCGCGTTGCCGAACACCGCCTGAATGTATGGCGTATAACTGTCAATATCGGCGACCATCACAATGATATCGCGTGCGGTAAGCTGCGGGTCTTCTGCCAGCATCGCCAGCAGTTGGTCGTGCAGCACTTCAACTTCGCGCTGCGGGCTATGGCAGGCGTGCAGACTGAGTGAACGATCGTCGGGGTCCAGCAGGCGCTTGGCATCGCTGCGTTCAAAAGTTTCCGGCGTGGTGCCGATCACCGCGCAATCCTCCAGCTCCAGCATGTCGCGCTGTATGCCGTGCAGCATGTTGTCCGCCGGGATATCGACAAAAGCGTCAACCTCCTGCAGCGTTTCCATCTGCGCCAGCAGATACAGATGATCGCGCCCCAGCTTACCCCATGACGCCAGCAGCGGGTTACTCAGCAGCTGCTCACCTTCAGCGTCGAACAGCTGCGCCGCCTGCTCGGGATCGCGGAATAACCCCTGTTCCTGTGCCTGGTGGTGGCGGCGTCGCTTACGGCTTTGCAGCCGCGCCAGAAACGCATAATCCTGGATATCGCCCCAGTAATAGCGGCACGGGTTGGTGAACATCAGATGAATATCAATATGCCTGCCCAGCGCCTGCAGCGCTTCAAGGTAGACCGGCGGCAGCGCCGAAATACCGCAGATAAACACCCGCGCTGGTAACCCTGACGGGCACTGTTCCGCCTGCTCAAGGGTGGCGATAAAGCGGCGATACAGGTTGGCACGGTGCCACTCCGGCTGCCCCAGTTCCTGGGTATACTGCACCAGCCGCGCCCACAGCGGCGCCTGCCACTGCTGCGCCTCAGGCAGATCGGCGATCAATTCGCCACGTTGCCAACTTTCCAGCCACTGCGGCCGGTACACCAGATATTGGTCAAACAGATCGGCAACGCGCCCGGCAAGCTGGTGAATTTTGCGCTTATCGCCGTCGTCGGTCAGATAGTGCTGCAACGGGGCAAACTCGGGCTGTGTCAGCATATCGGGCAGCAGCCACATCAGTTTCCAGGTCATAGCGTCCTTACTGAAGGCGCTCTCTTTCGGGATGCCCGGCAACACGCGGGTAAACATGTCCCAGATAAAGGTCGCCGGCAGCGGAAACTCAATATTGGCGGCAATGCCGAACTGCTCGGCCAGTTGCATCTGCAGCCACTGCGCCATTCCCGGGCTTTGCACCAGCACAACCTCCTGCTGGAAAGGGTCGGCCAACGGTTCTCTGGCGATCAATACGCTGGTTAGCGTTTTCAGCACGTCCAGCTGATTGGAATGATAAACCGTAAACATGAGGCTCCTTGAAAACCATATACATACGCGCCGGGTTAGTCATCGCCGCAATACCAGCGCCCAAGCTGAGCATGCTGACGCTGCGGCGTATCTACTCTGACCGTGATCTGCCGGCAGACGCCGTCGACGGCGCTCTGCCACACCTCGCGCCGCCAGCCGGGCGCCAGGACATCATCAGCATCGCTGCCGGCGGCCAGCCGCTCCAACTGCTGATGGGCCAGCGACCAGGCCTGCCGGTACTGCCATTGCCGCTGCAGCCCCTGTAATAATACCTGATGGTATTGTAACAGGCCGAGCAGCGACACCGAGAATAACAGTGTTGCAATTAATACTTCCGCCAGGCTGAAGCCGCGCTGATGCCGGCCCACCCCGCTGTTGCCATTAATCCTCACAGGCCGCTGCATCCTTTTCCGGGCAAAAATCCAGCCAGCCGCCCGGTTCTGCCCGCAGCCGTCCGTGCGCATCCGGCATGGCCAACTGATACAGCCAGAGCGGGTCCGCTGCGGGTATCTCACCCAGCCCGCGCAGCAGTATCATGTCCGCCCGGGAGGCGCGCTTGACGCAGGCCTGTAGCCCCGACGCAGGTTGCCGCTGACAGCGCCACGCTCCTGCATTCAGCAACGACGGCGGCCAGGATTGCGTCAGTCCCCAGTTCAACGCAGACGACGCCCGATTATACGCCTGCAGGTAGCGCCGCTGCTCAACCGCCAGCAGCAGCGCACTATCCAGCTGTTTTTGCTGGGCGCCCAGCAGCAGCAACCCCATCACCAGCACCAACATCACCGCTGCCAGCACGCTGCCGCGCTGAGAATCCCGTCCGTTCATGCTGACGGCGCCTCCACGTTGATATCCCACCGCATTGAGCGCGTCATCGCCCCCGAATCCGCCGAACGACCGCCCAGCGTCAGCCGGAGCAGGCGCCGCCCGTCTTTCCCCGGCAGCAGACGAACGTTAAACGTCTCAATGTGTACTTCGGCACGCTCAAACAGGTTTTCCCAGCCGCCGCCGTTACACTGACTAACGCCACGCTGGCGCTCAAGCCGCCCTTCACGTAAGCGGTAGCCGAATTTCTCCGCCTCGTCGCCCGTCGCTTCCCAGCGGCCGTTGCGGTTCAAATCATAGGCGACGATGACGCAGCTGTCGGGCGCCTCCCCGGCATGCCGCGCGATACTCATCGCCCGCCCGATGCACGTCCCGGCGCAAAATCCCGCGCGGCGCAGATCTTTTTCAATACCAAACGCCGCCTGCCGCAGCCTTAGCTCCAGCTGATAAGCGCCGAGAAACGCCGCGCTTTGCTGGCGCAGCGCAGGATAGGCCTTCGCCGCCGCCAAAATAATCAGGCTTCCCGCCGCCATGGCCAGCAGCACCTCAGGCAGGGTGAACCCGCGCGCTGACGTTAACATGCGCGGATCCCGCGCAGCGCGGCCCCCATGCTGCAAATGCGCAAGCGCCCTTGGGCGGAAAGCACCACCTGCAGTTGGCCGGCGCGGTTGCCCAGGCGGATATGTCCGCCCTGCGCGCTGTTACGCACCCCGTAAAAACCCAGCTCTTTACGGGTGAAGTCGAGCAGTTGTATATCATCGCTCGGCGGCGTGAACAGCCACCTTGCCGGCTGCTGACAGTCAGCCGGTTCAGCCCCGCTGCCCAGGCACCAGCGCCCATGCGGTTTAAACCACAGCAATGCCGTGCGGTTGCGCCAGTTGGCGTCGGCCTGCAGGCGCTGTAAAAACACCAGCAGCTGTTGGGCGGCCTGCTCCAGCCGCAGCGCCTGCTGGTGATGCCGCCAGTGACTCACGCCCCAACCGCTCAGCATCGCACTAATCAAAACTGCCAACAGCAGCTCCATCAGCGTGATTCCCCGCTGCCGGCAAACGTTGTTGTGAGAGTTATCGTTCATGACGCTGAGTGTAATCACCGGGGCAAACGATAACAGCGCCTCGGTCAACGCCTGGAAAACAGTGCGCAAACAAAAGGTGCAAATGGCAGACAAAGCAGAAAAAATGCGGCGTTACGCGCAACGTTCAGCGGCATCACCGCCGGCAGGTAACAAAGAAAAAGGGCGCAACCGGAGTTGCGCCCTGTAAAGAAGCATCGTCTGAAATCAGATCGCCACTGGCGCTTTAATCGCCGGATGCGGGTCGTAACCTTCAATCTCGAAATCTTCAAAGCGGTAATCGAACAGCGAGTCAGGTTTACGCTTGATCACCAGCTTCGGCAGCGGACGCGGCTCGCGGGTCAGCTGCAGCTGGGTCTGCTCCATATGATTGCTGTACAGGTGCGTATCACCGCCGGTCCAGACGAAGTCGCCCACTTCCAGATCGCACTGCTGCGCCATCATATGCACCAGCAGCGCATAGCTGGCGATATTGAACGGCAGGCCGAGGAAGACATCGCAAGAGCGCTGATACAACTGGCAAGACAGTTTGCCGTCCGCCACGTAAAACTGGAAAAACGCATGGCAAGGCGCCAGCGCCATCTGATCCAGTTCGCCGACGTTCCAGGCGGAGACGATGATACGGCGTGAGTCCGGATCCTGTTTCAACTGCTGCAGTACCTTGCTCAGCTGATCGATCTGACGACCGTCGGCTGCGCCCCAGGCGCGCCACTGCTGGCCGTAAACCGGCCCCAGGTCGCCATTATCATCGGCCCACTCATCCCAGATGGTGACCTTGTTTTCACGCAGGTAGGCAATGTTGGTGTCCCCTTTCAGGAACCACAGCAGCTCATGAATGATGGAGCGCAGGTGACACTTTTTGGTGGTCACCAACGGGAAGCCTTCCTGCAAATTGAAACGCATCTGGTGACCGAAAATCGACAACGTGCCGGTGCCGGTGCGGTCTGCTTTTGGGGTGCCCTCATCGAGCACTTTTTTCATTAAATCCAGATACTGTTTCATGTTTCCTCACGAAGTTTGTTGCTGCGGGCGACGGCGGTACGCCCAGATCATCATAATAATACCGGCCAACACCATCGGGATCGACAGAATCTGCCCCATGCTGATAATGCCGTCAAACAGCCCCAGCTGCGCGTCCGGCTGGCGGAATGACTCCACAATAATACGGAAGGCGCCGTAGCCGATGAGGAACAGGCCGGAAACCGCGCCCATCGGCCGCGATTTGCGAATAAACAGGTTGAGAATGATAAACAACACCACGCCTTCCAGCAGCAGTTCATACAGCTGCGACGGGTGGCGCGGCAGCACGCCGTACTGGTTCAGCAGCGGCAGCCACTTGCCGGGGTCGGCGGCGGCAATGGCGATATCCTCACTGCGCGAGCCAGGGAACAGCATCGCCCACGGCGCGTCGGTCGTCACGCGTCCCCACAGTTCGCCGTTGATAAAGTTACCGAGCCGGCCGGCACCAAGGCCGAAAGGAATCAGCGGGGCGATAAAATCAGACACCTGGAAGAAAGTGCGCTTCGTGCGGCGCGCAAACCAGAACATCACCAGAATCACACCCATCAGGCCGCCGTGGAACGACATGCCGCCATCCCAGACTTTGAACAGATAAAGCGGGTTCTCAAGGAACAACGGCAGGTTATAGAACAGGACATACCCCACGCGGCCGCCGACAAATACGCCAAGGAAACCGGCATACAGCAGGTTTTCCACCTCGTCTTTCGTCCAGCCGCTGCCCGGCTTGTTGGCCCGGCGAATCGCCAGCCACATGGCAAAGACAAAGCCAACCAGGTACATCAGGCCGTACCAGTGCAGGGAGACCGGGCCGACGGAAAAAAGCACCGGATCAAACTCAGGAAATCTCAGATAGCTATTGCTCATCTATCACCACAACTCGTCTGTTATTCTTCCCCAACGGGGTCGCAGTCCGTTGCCGACCGGCGGCAACCTGAATAATCTTGGGTCTACATCGCTAGATGGGTCTTTTCCGCTGCCTGGCGCCGGCATAGCGCGCCGCGGAAGGCCCGCATCATAACATAAGCTTAACGACGCCCGGGGACGGCCGCAGGGAAAAGTTCTGTAAAAAAATCAGTCTGAATGCGACTCAGCGCCCGCCGCGCACCAGGCCGCCCATATTATGCTGTTCCATAAAGGTCACGGCCAGGTGACGCACCTCATTGGTCAGCGAAGCGCTCAGCACCAGCTGCGCCAGACGCTGCGCATCCGTCAGATCGATATGCCGCAGCAGGTATTTGATGCGCGCCACGCTGCGTCCGTTCATGCTGAGATGGCGATAGCCCATGCCTACCAACAGTAACGCCCCAATCGGGTCGCCGGCCAGTTCACCGCACAGGCTGACCTGTAGGCCGGCAGCTTCACCCTGCTCGACGATCGTCTGCAGCACCCGCAGCATGGAAGGGTGCAGGCTGTCATACAGCGACGCCACGCGGGTATTGTTGCGGTCTACCGCCAGCAGGTACTGGGTTAAATCGTTGGTGCCGACCGAAATAAAATCGATCCGCTCGGCCAACTGCGGGATCAGGAAGATCATCGACGGCACTTCCAGCATCACGCCGATGCGCGGCTTGGGGATCGCATAGCCCAGCATCTCTTCCACCTCATGCCCGGCGCGCTCGATCAAGCTTTTGGCCTCATCGATCTCATCCAGACTGGTGACCATCGGCAGCAGAATGCCCAGGTTGCCGGTGCCGGCATTGGCGCGCAGCATCGCCCGCACCTGGATCAGGAAGATCTCCGGCTGATCGAGCGTCACGCGGATGCCGCGCCAGCCCAGACAGGGATTCTCTTCGCTGATCGGCATATAGGGCAGTTGCTTGTCAGCGCCGATATCCAGAGTGCGCAACGTCGCGGGTTTGGTCGGATACAGCTGCAACATGCCCTGATACTGCGCCACCTGCTCTTCTTCCGACGGGAAGCCGCTCTGCAGCATAAACGGTATTTCCGTGCGGTACAGGCCGACGCCGTCGACCCGCCCGCCCAGCAGTTGCTCGTGCTCCGGGCTTAAACCGGCATTAAGCAACACCTGGATCCGTTCACCGCTTTTCATCTGCGCCGGCTGCTCGACGTCGTCTTCCGCCAGTTTGCTTAACGCCAGTTCCTCATCAATCAGCCGCTGATACTCTTGCAGCAGCACCGGCTCAGGATCAACCAGCAGCTCGCCGCGATAGCCGTCGACAATCAGCATCCGGCGGTTCAGCAACGAAGGCTGGATATCCGCCCCCATCACCGTCGGCACGCCCATGGCGCGCACCAGAATCGCGGCGTGGGAGTTGGCGGCGCCGTCGCGCACCACCACCCCGGCCAGCCGGTCCGGCGGCACCTCCGCCAGCAGGGTGGCCGTCAGCTCGTCGGCCACCAGCACAAAGCGCTGCGGCCACTGGGTCGCGCCCTGCGTGGTATCGTCAAGATGGAAAAGCAACCGCTGGCCGAGCGCACGCAAGTCGCTGGCGCGCTCACGCATGTAGGTGTCCTGCAACGCGGCAAACTGGGCGGCGAATACCTCAATCACCTGTTTGACCGCCCACTCCGCCACCGAGCCGGCGTCAATTTCAGCAAACAGTTCGCGTTTCAGACGCGCGTCGTTTAACAGGTGGGAGTAAAGGTCGAAGATAGCCGCGCTCTCTTTTTGCGCGCTGGCAGCAAAACGTTTGCTGAAGCGGCGAAACTCCGCGCCGGCCTCTTCCAACGCCAGCGTCAGGCGCTCGCGTTCGCTGACGGTATCCAGCGTAGAGGCTTTAAACACCTGATCGAGCGAAGGCTGGCTGCTGTCTTGCCAACCTTCAGCCACCGCCACGCCCGGCGAGGCCGCCAGCGCGCGCACCCGCGTCTGCCGATAGCGGCCAAACAGCGCATTAAGTTGAGACTGCGAGAGGATCCCGGCCATCTGCGTGGCCAGGGTGACCATGAAAGATTCTTCGCTTTCGTTGAACTGCCGCAGGTCGCGCTGCTGCACCACCAGCACGCCGAACAGCTGGCGACGATGGATAATCGGCACGCCGAGGAAGGAACGGAAGTGCTCTTCCTTAACCTGTGGAATGTATTTGAAGCTGGGGTGGCTCTGCGCATCCGCCAGGTTAATCAGCTCCGCCCGGCTGCCCACCAGCCCTACCACCCCTTCATCGAACGCCAGGGCAATGGTGCGCCCACGCGGTTTTTTCAGCCCGCGCGTCGCCATCAGGTAATAGCACTGGCGGTCGTTATCCGCCAGATAGATAGAGCAAACTTCGGTGTCCATCGCCAGACAGGTTTCATTGACCAAAATATCCAGCGCGTCTGTCAAACTGGCCGCCGCGGCCACCTTCTCAACAATTTCTCGCAAGCGCGTGAGCATAGTCTGCTTGAGTTAACCTCTTTTTCGGCGATAAGCGGGCGCCTGCCGCGGCGCTGACGGCTGCTGCAGCGGCATCACGGTTGCGGCGAATTCTTTCATCACCCGGCGGTACACGTCCCGTTTGAACGATACCACCTGGCGAACCGGATACCAGAAGCTCACCCAACGCCAGCCGTCAAATTCCGGCGTACTGCTGCGCTGCATATTGATATCCGCATCACTGCACATTAACTGCAACAGAAACCACTTCTGTTTTTGGCCGATACAAACCGGCTTTGTGTCCCAACGCACCAAACGTTTTGGCAATTTATAGCGCAACCAGTTGCGGGTCGAGGCCAGGATGCGCACATCCTTTTTACTCAACCCCACTTCTTCGAACAGCTCACGGTACATCGCCTGTTCCGCGGTTTCGCCAGGGTTAATCCCACCTTGGGGAAACTGCCAGGAGTGCTGACCGTAACGGCGGGCCCACAGGACCTGCCCCTGACGATTACAGATTACGATACCAACATTCGGGCGGTAGCCATCATCGTCGATCACCGGACTACCTCGATAAGCTAAATTCGTAAAGATGCTCTGATTGTTTCACACAAGCTACAGGCGGTAAACCACTGCTTTACGGCTCTGCGCGCCGGATAACATTGGGATAACTCACAGATATTGGCAAAGTTATAAACATAGGGCGGGGTTTTCGGCCGGTTTTATTCACTTTTTCTGTGGATAGGTATGTGAAGAACTCCAGGAATAAGCCGGTAAAACTCAGCGACATGCTAAAACCCGCCGGCAGGTTATTTTATTTTTTAACTTTAATAACAACAAGGTAAATCGTTTTCGTCAGTTATGTACAGAGGCAAAATGTGATCTGTGCACGGTCAGGATCTCACCCTGGCGAAAGATCCACCAACGCCGTTTTTATCCACAGATTATTCGTCATAGTTAGGCACAAATCGGACGAATTCGTAAAAAACGCCCGTCGTCAAGGCTGTAGATCGAACCAGTAATCAGGAAAAATTTGGGTTATCCCATAAATCTGTGGATAAATAGGTGTAAGATCCTGTTCATTGTCGGTGGCTTCAGGTGCACAAGCGGCAAAACAAATGTTTCCCACTCGGCCAGCGGCAAAAAAAACCATGTAAAATCATGCTACTATTATTGTTTTCCCCAACCCACCTTTTACCTTTAGGGTTGTGTGCAAATGCCGTGCATTTTTTAACCACCAGAAACAGGCTTTAATTTATGGCGTTTTTATCCCCTCTGCCGCCTCCGCCGGAAAACGAACAACAGCTCCTGGAACGCGCCCAGCGTCTGGCGGGGTTTAGTCTTGGCGAATTGGCCGCCCGGGCGCAGATCGCCATCCCGGCAAATCTGAAACGCGATAAGGGCTGGGTCGGCATGCTGCTGGAGCTGTATCTCGGCGCCATGGCCGGCAGTAAGCCAGAACAGGATTTCCCCGAACTGGGTATTGAGTTGAAAACTATTCCGATCGACGCCGCCGGCAAGCCGCTGGAAACCACCTTTGTCTGCGTTGCCCCGCTGACCGGCAACAGCGGCGTCACCTGGCAGAGCAGCCATGTGCGCCATAAACTGGCGCGCGTCCTCTGGATCCCGGTGGAAGGCGAACGGCAAATTCCGCTGGCGCAGCGGCGCATCGGTTCGCCGCTGTTGTGGAGCCCTAACGAAGAAGAGGATGAGATGCTGCGGCGCGACTGGGAAGAGCTGATGGATCTGATCGTACTCGGCCATGTCGAACGCATCACCGCACGCCACGGTGAAGTCCTGCAGCTGCGCCCCAAGGCCGCCAACAGTAAAGCGCTGACCGAAGCCATCGGCGAGCAGGGGCAGCCGATCATGACGCTGCCGCGCGGTTTCTATCTGAAAAAGAGTTTCACCGCGGCGCTATTGGCAAGACATTTCTTAATCTAAATCGCTGTCGTTTAATTTGCGTTTAATCAACGGTGCCGCCGGACCAATAAATGCGTATAATTTTCCCTTTGAATTTTTTAAGGTGTACTGGGCAATGTTTGAATGGATTATGGATCCCAATGCCTGGTTGGCGTTAGGTACGCTGACCATACTTGAGATCGTTTTGGGTATCGATAACATCATCTTCCTGTCCCTGGTGGTGGCGAAGCTGCCAAAGGCGCAGCAAAACAAGGCGCGCAGAATGGGGCTGGCGGCCGCGATGCTGATGCGTCTGGCCCTGTTGGCGTCCATCGCCTGGGTGATCCGCCTCACCCATCCGCTGTTCAGCGTGATGGAGCATGATATCTCCGCCAGAGATTTAATTCTGCTGCTCGGCGGCCTGTTCCTGATCTGGAAAGCCAGCAAAGAGATCCATGAAACCATTGAGGGCACGGAAGAGGAGCACCACACCAAGGTGCACAGCTTCTTCGGCGCCATCGTGCAGATTATGCTGCTGGATATTATCTTCAGTCTGGATTCGGTGATTACCGCCGTTGGTTTGTCCGATCATCTGTTTATCATGATGGCCGCCGTGGTGATCGCCGTCGGCGTGATGATGTTCGCCGCCCGGCCAATCGGCGAGTTCGTCGACCGCCACCCGTCAGTGAAGATGCTGGCGCTGGCGTTTCTGATCCTGGTCGGTTTCACCCTGATGCTGGAAAGCTTCCAGGTGCACGTGCCAAAAGGCTATATCTATTTCGCCATGTTCTTCTCCATGACGGTCGAAGCGCTCAACCTGATGCGCGGCAAAAAATCGACGAACGCAGAATAAGCAATAAAAGGCGCGCCGTTAGCGCCTTTCTTCTTTATCCTCTGGGAGATAAGAGTTATCTGAGACAAGTTCCCGGCGTTAATTTGCTAATCTTATAAATATTCTTTCCTATTGAGGATCCGCAGTATGAAAAAGTGGGTAATGGCCGCCGCCGCACTGGCAATGATGGTTGGCTTAACCGGTTGCTCCAGCGACTACGTGATGGCGACCAAAGACGGCAATATGATTCTGACCCAGGGCAAGCCCGAGATCGATAAAGACACCGGCCTTATCAGCTACCAAGATGAAAAAGGCAACTATCGCCAGATCAACGGCGACCAGGTTTCTCAGGTTATCGAGCGCTGATTGCGTTCCGCTATGGCTATCGCCCCCCGCGGTAGCCTGCTCTTCTCCCGTCGCGTAAATCCCCTTTCACCATCCACACAGCTTGGTTATAGTCGGACAAGGTATCAATAGCCTTACCGGCGTCAACCTGAGCCGGCGGCAGTAACACCGGGCGCCGCCCGTCGCGCGACATAAGTTAAGGAAGGCCGTTAATGCAATACCACCGAATTCCCCACAGTTCTTTAGAAGTGAGCGTGCTGGGACTGGGCACAATGACCTTTGGCGAACAAAACAGTGAGGCCGATGCGCACGCACAGCTGGATTACGCACTGGCTGCTGGTATCAATCTGATAGACACCGCCGAGATGTATCCGGTACCGCCGCGTCCGGAAACCCAGGGGTTGACCGAGCGCTATATCGGCAGTTGGATCAAGGCGCGCGGCAACCGCGAGAAAATCGTGCTGGCCAGTAAAGTCGCCGGCCCGACGCGCAATAACGACAGCGCCATCCGTCCGCAGCAGGCGTTGGACCGCAAAAATATCCGCGCCGCGCTGGACGACAGCCTGAAGCGCCTCAATACCGACTACCTCGATTTGTATCAGTTGCACTGGCCGCAGCGCAGCGCCAACTACTTCGGCAAGCTGAACTATCAATACAGCGATGAAATGGCGACGGTTACGCTGCTGGAAACGCTGGAAGCGCTGAATGAGCAGGTACGCGCCGGCAAGATACGTTATATCGGCGTCTCCAATGAAACGCCGTACGGCGTCATGCGCTACCTGCACCTGGCGGAAAAGCATGAACTGCCGCGCATGGTCTCCATTCAGAACCCGTACAGCCTGCTTAACCGCAGTTTTGAGATCGGTCTGGCGGAAATCAGCCAGTTTGAAGGCGTGGAACTGCTGGCTTACTCCAGTCTGGCCTTCGGCACGCTGAGCGGTAAATACCTGAACGGCGCCCAACCGGCGGGCGCGCGCAATACGCTGTTCAGCCGCTTTACCCGCTATTCCTCGCCGCAGGCGCAACGGGCAATCGCCGAATACGTCGCGCTGGCGAAAAAGCACCGTCTGGATCCGTCGCAAATGGCGCTGGCCTTTGTCAGACAGCAGCCATTTGTCGCCAGTACGCTATTAGGCGCAACAACGCTTGAGCAGCTGAAGACCAATATCGACAGCTTCAACCTGACGCTGGATGAGGAAGTACTGCAACAGTTGGAAGAAATTCACAGCCGCTTTACCATCCCGGCGCCGTAAAGCATTACGCCAGAGCGGGACGGAAATACCGTCCCGTTCTTTATCACTGGCGCTGATAAAATATATCCCAGCCGCTAATTTAAATAATAAATACCTGGAGTTTATATTCCTCAGGAAATAACCTCCTTTAATATCCAGAATGCTCTTGTATTTGATCCGCCTTACTGGACAAGGGGTTAGGCGATCGTATAATCAAACACGAATCGTGTCATTTGTCAGGTTTAACAACGTTAGGTTGGTGCAGTAGGTTGCTGACTGAATTTACGCCGTCACTTCACTGGGTCTGACGTAAAATATAACGCCGATTCATAACCCCTCTATTAATATTATGGTTAACAGGTTATTGCTTCAGGGCGCAGCGTTATACTGCGCCCTATTTTTTTATTAACTCCGACGCTGGGAGAACCACAACACGCTAATCGCCAGCGCAAATACCACGCCGAACCCAATGCCGACGCCAACCACCGGCACGCCGATTTTTACCACCAGCGAATACAGGCCCAACATCAGCAGCATCGCGGTATTTTCTCCGAGGTTTTGCACGGCAATCGCATTGCCGGCGCCGACGGAATGTTTACCGCGCTCCTGCAACAGCGCATTCAGCGGCACCACAAAGAAACCGCCCAGCATGCCGATAACCAGCAGCAGTGCATAAGCGTTAAACATGGTGGTCTGCAGCGCAAAGAACGCCACCGCGACGCCGATTAAAATACCGGCGGGCATGCAACGCTTGACCGTTTCCAGCGTGACAAAACGCGCAGCCACACCGGCTCCGACCACGATGCCCACCGCCACCATCGCATTGAGCAGCGTCGGCGTGGCGTTATCGACGATTCCCAGCGCCACCGGCACCCATAACACCAGCAGGAAGCGCAGCGTCACCCCGGCTCCCCAGAACAGGCTGGTGCCAATCAGTGAGAAACGCGTTTGGCCGTCGCGCCACAGAGTGACACAGGCGGCAAAAAAGCTGCGCGTCATGGCACGCGGGTGCCATGACTGCGCCGGCCGCGCCGCCGCCAGCCGCGGAATATACAGATTCGCCACCACCGCCGCTGCGTACACCAGCGCACACACCGCCAGCGCGATCAGGATATGCCAGTCCGCCAACAGCCCGCCGGCCACCGAACCTATCAGGATCGCAGCGATGGTTGAGGCCTCCATCAATCCGTTGGCTTTAACCAGTTTTTCACCGCTGGTGATTTCACCCAGGATGCCGTATTTGGCCGGCGAATAGGCCGCCGCGCCGATACCTACCAGGCTGTAACCCAGGAACGGGTTAAGCCCCAGACAAATTGCCAGCGCACCCGCCAATTTCAGCGCGTTAGCCACCATCATCACCCGCCCTTTGGAAAAGCTGTCGGCGAACTGGCCGACAAACGGTGCCAGAATGATATAGGTCGCCACAAACGCCATCTGCAGAATTGGCTGGCTCCAGTCGGGGTAGAGCTGCTGTTTAATCAGCGCCAGCGTGGCAAACAGCAGCGCATTGTCGCCAAATGCCGATAAAAATTGCGCGCAAATCACCGCGATCATGCCGCGCGACAGCAACGGCGCGTTGTCGCTCAACGTTTGGCTCATGATGCATTCTCCGGCTGTTCGGCCATGTTACGCAGGGTGACGTAATCCGGCTTGCCGCTGCCCAGCACCGGCAGCGTCTTGAGCCAGCGAATATCACGCGGCACCGCCAGCTCCGGCGTACCCTGCTCACGCGCAGCGCGCAGCAAGGCATCGCGGGTCAGTTCGCTGTCGGTGGTGTATAGCACCAGGGCTTCGCCTTTGCTGCTGTCGCTTTTCACCGTCGCGGCGTGATGGCCGTCCGGCGCCGCACGCAGCGCCAGCTGCTCGACGATCTCCAACGAAATCATCTCACCGGCCAGTTTGGCAAAACGCTTCACCCGGCCGCGAATGGTGCAGTATCCCTGCTCGTCCAGCGTGACAATATCGCCGGTATCGTACCAGCCCGGCTGCAGATTGCCGTTTTCATCTTCAGCGGCAGGCGGCTCCAGCTCGCCCGGACGTTCAACGCGCAGGTAGCCCTTCATGATGTTCGGCCCGCGCAACTGCAGGCGTCCCCCTTCCTCAATGCCGGCCACCGGCATCAGGCGCGCCTCCATCTGCGGCATAATGCGCCCGACGGTGCCCACCTTGGTCGCCAGCGGCACGTTGATCGACACCACCGGCGCACATTCGGTCACGCCGTAGCCTTCCAGAATGCGGATGCCGTATTTGTCCTGATAAATCTGTTTGGTGCTCTCCGCCAGTTTTTCCGCGCCGGCCACCACGTAACGCACGCGGGCAAAGTCATACGGATGGGCAAAGCGGGCGTAGTTGTTCAGGAAGGTCGCGGTGCCGAACAGCACGGTACAGTTCAGGTCGTACACCAGCTCCGGCACCACACGATAGTGCAGCGGGCTGGGATACAGGAATACCCGGCTGCCGGTCATCAGCGGCGTCAACAGCCCGACCGTCAGGCCGAATGAATGGAACAGCGGCAATGAGGACATAAAGCGGTCGCGCGGCGTAAAGTCGGCAATGGTGCGGATCTGCTCCACGTTGGCCAGCAGGCTGGCGTGCGAGTGCACCACGCCTTTCGGATGGCCTTCCGAACCGGAGGTAAACAGCACCAGCGCGGCGTCATCGGCCTGCTGCGGCAGCATGGCGCGCTGCGGCTGCAGCAGATGGCGCAGGATCCACAGCTTATCCGCCAGCGTGACGGTATCTTTCAGATCTTCCAGATAAACCCAGTTGGCTTCCGGCACCTGTTCCGGCAAATGGGTCAGCTTGCCCTTTTCCAAAAACTGACGCGAGGTGACGATGGTTTTAATGGTTGCCGCGGTCATCGCGCTTTTCAGGCCGTTGGAACCGGCCGTGTAGTTCAGCATCGCCGGGATGCGCCGGCGCAGCGAAGCGCCAAATATCGCCGCGGCGGTAATGGTGGCGTTCGGCAACAGCATACCGACATGCTCGCCTTCGGCGGTAAACCGCTGCAGGATACGGCTGACGCCCAGAGATTTTTTAATCAACGTGCGGTAGCTGTCTTCCTTAAAGGCGATATCTTCAATGCAGGGCTTACCGGCGCCGTAGCGCTTTTGCGCCGCCAGCAGCGCGCCAAACAGCGTCTGCGGCTGTCGGGTCGCCATGCGCGCCTGCAGCATTATCTGATACAGATGGTCGCCCGCCAGCACGCGGCGGTCGCGGGCGCGCGGCGCTTCCGGCATCGGCAGCAGCGTCGGCGGCAGAATGTGGAGGGTAATCTGCGGGAACGCGCGCAGTTTAAACACGCCTTTCATACGGCCGAACAGGCTGAACTCCGGCCCGTCAATGCGGATCGGCACCACCGTCGCGCCGGACTTGGCGGCAATAAACGCCGCGCCGTCATAGACTTTCATCAGAGAACCGGTAACGGTTATGCGTCCTTCGGGGAAGACCACAATCGGCCGCCCCTTCTGCACTTCACGCACCAGATGTTTAACCGCCATCGGCTTGGTAGGATCGAGGAAAACGAAATCGATGTAGGGCTTCAGCCAGCGCATAAACCAGCTGTCAGACACGCTGGAATAAACGGCAAACACCGGCTTGATCGGTAAAAACAGCGCCAACAGCACGCCATCCAAAAATGAGACATGGTTGGGGGTAATCAGCAGCTTCTGCTGATTAAGATGCCGGGCATCCCCTTCAACACGCACGCGAAATAGCAGGCGAAACAGCGTGCGCATAACAGACATGAACATACGACTCTCCCTGTAGCATTCTGGCAGCGACGGCCAGATAAGCGTTAGCACGTTATCCCCCAGTCATTGGGCGGCATAACACGTTGTAAGGGAAAGGATACTATACGACCGGCAAAAAAAAACCTACGCATCTGCGTAGGTTGGTGCAATTGAAAATGGCTTCAACATACAGAGTATGTTGATTTCTCACCAATCAATACCTCTGGGACTACCTACTTTAGAGAGGTGCCGATTAAGAAACTACCGAGGAATCGCAAGAGTTATGCTTGAAATGAAACCAGCTGTAAATTTCTGGTTATCCTCATTAATAGCGCAATAAAATCTCAGCGTTCCCCGGTGCGGCCTATGGCGCGCAGACCTCCACCAGGCAGCTCATGGCGTTAGGCCCCTGCGTCAGCGGCGAGGTACCGATATCCAGCGTCAGCACATTAGGGTTGCCGGCCTGTTCCAGTTCGTGGCGCTCTGCGCCGAAGCCCGGATCGAACCAAGCGCCGGTCGCCATCACCACCACGCCGGGCGTCACGCCGTCCGTGATCCGCACCCCGGCCAGACAGCCGCCGCGACCATTGACCACCTTCACCAGCGCGCCGTCGGCAAGCGCGCGCGGCGCCGCATCATGCGGGTGCATCAGCAGCGTTTCGCGTCCGGCCGTTTTATTGGCCTGCGCCTGCGGCGACGGATCCAGCTGGCTGTGCAGACGGTCGGCCGGCTGAACGGTGATCAAATGCAGCGGCCACTGCTTCGCCAACTCAGCCCCCAGCCACTCGACCGGCGGCTGCCACTGCGGATGCGGCGCGAAATCGTCATAGCGATAGCCGGCGATTTTTTCACTGAACAACTCGATTTTGCCGCTGGGCGTTCGCAGCGCATGCGCCTGCGGATCGGCACGGAATGCGTCCAGAAACACCGTGTCCTGCTTCGGCGCCGGCAGCTTCACATGGCCCCGTTGCCAGAACTCGTCAAACTCCGGCCATGCTACGCCGGCCTGGATCTGCGCCTGTCCGCAGCGCTGATAAATATGCTCAATCCACTGCCGCTCGTTGCGATCCTCGGTAAATTGCTGGCGATAGCCAAGACGATCCGCCAGATCGGCGAAAATATCAAAATCATTGCGCGCCTGATGCTGCGGCGCGATCGCCTGATGCATCGCCAGCACGTAGGGATCGCGCGCCGAGCCGCCAATATCATTACGCTCCAGCGCGCTGGTCGCCGGCAGCACGATATCCGCCATTTTCGCTGCGGCAGTCCACCAGATGTCCTGCACAATCACCGTATCCGGTTTTTGCCAACCGGCCACCAGCCGGTTCAGCTGCTGGTGATGATGGAACGGGTTGCCGCCGGCCCAGTGCACCAGGTGAATATCCGGGTACTCCCGGGTTTCACCGCAAAACGAATAGGGTTCGCCCGGCTGCAGCAGCATGTCGCAAATACGCGCCACCGGAATCGCCAGCCCGGCCGGATTATCGCCGACCGGCAGGCTGGGGGCCGGCGTGTTCAGCCGCGGGTTGCCCATGCCGTTCATCGCGCCATAGCCGAAGGAGAAGCCACCGCCCGGCAGACCAATTTGCCCCAGCATCGCCGACAGGGCGATCATCATCCAGTAAGGCTGCTCGCCACGGTGGGCGCGCTGTACCGAATAGGAGCAGGTGAGGAAGCTGCGGGCACCGCTGAGCTGCTGCGCCAGACGCACAATCCGCGCGGCCGGAATGCCGGTGATCGCGCTGGCCCACTGCGGCGTTTTGGCCACCCCGTCACTCACGCCGCACAGATAATCCGCCAGCTGCGGGTAACCCACGCAGTGGCTGGACAGAAAATCGTTGTCCAATGCGCCGTTACGCTGAATCTCATAGCCTAACGCCAGCATCAGCGCCACGTCGGTATTAGGGCGGATCGGGATCCATTCGGCATTGATAAAGGCCGGAGTGTCGTCGCGCGTCGGGCTGATACTGACGATCGGCGTCCCCTTGGCCGCCAGCTTCTCCAGCCATGACTTCAGCGAGTGTTCCGCCGCGCCGCCGAAGGAGGCCTGGGAATTTTTCAGCGCCAGACCGCCGAACGCCAGGAAGAGTTCGCAGTGCTCCACCACGTTCGGCCAGCTGGTCGCCTGCCCGGTCAGCGGCGCAAAGTTGCCGATCACATACGGCAGAAAGAACTGCGCCGCCCCCCAGCTGTAGTTGCCCATCTGGTCAACGCCGCCGCCGCCGGCGAAGTAAAAGCGACGCAGCTGCGAGCTGGCGTGATGCAGCCGCCCGGCGGAGGACCAGCCGTAGGAGCCGCAAAACAGGCCCGACGCGCCGTAGCGATCGCGCACCCGGCGGTTCTCTTCCGCCACCAGATCGAGCGCCACGTCCCAGTCGACCTCGACGAAATCCTCGCGCCCGCGCAGCGTGCGGTCGCTGCCCTCACGCTTTTGCAGCCATGAACGCCGCACCGCCGGCTTGCGGATGCGCGTCGGCGAATAGGTCATCGGAACAATGGAGTCCAGCATCGGCGAAGGGTGCGGATCGTTGGCGAAAGGTTCGCAGCGAATCAGCCGCCCGTCTTCCACCACGGCGGTATACGCCCCCCAGTGTGCAAGTTGCGGATAACGTTTAATCGGCATGATGTACTCAGGTAGCAAATGATGGCCCTAAAATAACACCGCCGCCGCGCTGCGCCCAAGAACAAATCACCTCAGCGCGGCGCCGGGCCTGACGCGGTCAACAGGGCGGGCCGGACAGCCCGCCGCGAGGCGTCAATTTAATAAACCGCGCCAGTCATTTTTCGTAACGCACTCCTGATAGCCGTAATTAAAGTAGCCATCGACAGAACACCTTAATATATTCGGATAATAGCTAGGGGGAGTCAGCATATAGGTTACTCTATAGCTAACAGGTCGAGAGCCGGCGCTATACGGCTGATAAGAAAAACCGCAGCGGATATACTTATCCCCTATCCTTTCACATTGATGTAAAACGGCATGATTACCGAACTTGCTATACTTTTCCAGCGAGAGTTTAACCAAGATTAATCCATTGTCTGTGTAGGTTGTAACATAGGAGGACATATCAGGCATCAACTCTTGCGCTGACCAGTTGGCGGCGCCGGGCTTAAAGTCAGGATTCTGCTGTAAAAAACCAGACATGTTAAACTTACTCTGGGCCAATGAAGTGGCAGGCATAAAAGTGGCGGCGAATAATATCGATGCCGCAGCGGTAAATAATGGCAAACATATTCCTTTCCCCAATGATTTTTTCATCACTCTCTCCTTGATAAACAAATAATTAAAATAAAGTATAAGGGCAATAGATAATGATAAATATGACACGACCGAGAGTTTTCGACTTTTATATATCAACAAATAGAATGAATTAATTATTAATATCGATATTTTTATATTATTGGCAGCAATAAAAACGTTATTTATCGCGACAGAATAACCATACCGTTTAGTCAGCTTTACCGGCTCGGCAATCGCCCGAGGCGGCATCTTCACCCATACTTTTCGCTAACGCACTGACTTTTACCTGCAAAAAAGCCGGCTCGCCGACCAAAATCTGCCGGTGACGCCACAGACACGCGGGCAATAACTTGCAGCCCGCGCTGTTTTCCGTAAGACTGAGGAATGTAAGCGATTACCCTAGGATAAGTTGAAGCAAATATGGCTACGATAAAGGATGTTGCCAGGCTGGCGGGTGTTTCCGTAGCCACGGTGTCTCGCGTAATAAACCATTCCCCCAAAGCCAGCGAAACCTCGCGTAACGCGGTGCTGGCCGCCATGGAACAGCTGCAGTATCACCCGAACGCCAACGCCCGCGCGCTGGCGCAGCAGTCAACCGAAACCCTCGGTCTGGTGGTGGCCGACGTCTCGGACCCGTTCTTCGGCACCATGGTGAAAGCCGTCGAGCAGGTGGCGTATGCCACGCATAATTTCCTGCTGATTGGCAACGGTTACCATGAGGCGGAAAAAGAGCGTCAGGCGATCGAACAGCTGGTGCGTCACCGCTGCGCTGCGCTGGTGGTGCATGCCAAAAAGCTGACCGATGATGAGCTGAGCGGCTGGATGCGGCAGATCCCCGGCATGGTGTTGATCAACCGTACGCTGCCGGGATTTGAGCAGCGCTGCGTCGCGCTGGACGATCGCTACGGCGCCTGGCTGGCCACGCGTCATCTGATTCAGCAGGGCCATCAGCGCATCGCCATTATCTGCTCCACCCACCAGATTTCCGACGCCGCCGACCGTCTGCAAGGCTATCTGGACGCGCTACAGGAACACGGCATTGCGGTGGATGAGAAGCTGATCGCCTATGGCGAACCGGATGAGATCGGCGGCGAGCAGGCAATGACTGAACTGCTCGGCCGCGGCAAAAAATTCACCGCCGTTACCTGTTATAACGACCCGGTTGCCGCCGGCGCGCTGTCGGTGCTGAGCGATAACAGCATCGACGTGCCGGGCCAGATGTCGCTGATCGGCTTTGATGACGTGCTGATTTCACGCTATCTGCGCCCCAGACTGACCACCATCCACTACCCGGTGGTCGCCATGGCGACGCAGGCGGCGGAACTGGCGCTGGCGCTGGCCAACAACCAGCCACTGCCGGAAATCACCAATATGTTCAGCCCGACGCTGGTGCGACGCCACTCCGTCGCCAGCCTGGGCAAGGCGTCAGAGACGCGCTAAGCGCGTATTACACCAGCTTGCCCTGGAAGATCGGCACCGACTCAAACAGGTAACCGTCAAATTCCGGCGCATCGACGTCGGAAAGCTCCATCAGCGTGCCCTTGATGTTTTCCATATGCTGCCACATCGCCTGATACGACCCCATCACGTCGCGGCGGCGCAGCGCAGCCAAAATGTTCTGGTGGTCCGCCAGCCATTTCAGCCGGTAGCCTTTGGTGGCGATGCGGCTGTGCAGCTGTTGCCACAGCGGGCTGGCCTCCCGCCGCTGCCAGATGCTTTTTACCGTGTCCAGCAGCATCTGGTTCTGCGTGGCGCCGGCAATCAGCAAATGGAACATTTTGTCGTTGTCGCCGCTTTCATCATTGGCGACGATGGCGCGCTGTTCCTGCTCCAGCGTGCGGCGCAGATTTTCGATATCCGTTTTGGTGGCCATTTTGGCGGCAAAGGCGGCGATATTGCTTTCCAGCAGCTGACGCGCCTGCAGCATTTCAAACGGCCCGACTTCGCCGTGCAGGATAGGATCCTCTTCCTCCGCGTTTTCATTGGGAATGCGTATGACATAAACGCCGGAGCTCTGGCGGATATCCACCGTTCCTTCCAACTCCAGCATTAACAGCGCTTCACGCACGATAGTACGGCTGACGCCGTAGGTTTCGGCAATATTGCGCTCCGGGGGCAGGCGCGTGCCAATGGCGAAATGGCCCTGCTGAATTTTCTGCCGCAGGTCCCGGCCAATTTCCTGATACTGCTTTTTTTCCTGCGGAATCACGACTTTATCCACCGTTTCACCCTGAAAAACGTCTGTCCATGCCATACCCCGCCGGCGGCGAGGTATCTGGCCTGTGTAGGTTCACAATCAGATTAGTCTACCAAACCCAGCGCCTGATCGAGTACTTTTGCGCCGTTTAACGAGCCATACGCCACAGAATCGATCACCGCAATCGGGATCTGATACGCGTCGGTAAGCTTTTTATTTTCTGTCAGCTTGAAGCGCACCTGCGGGCCAAGCAGCACCGCAAGAATATCGCCGCCGTAACTTTGCAGCTCATCACGCAGGTTCTGCTCGGGAATGGCGTAAATCTTCAGCTCCAGCCCGCGCGTCTGCGCCTCTTTTTCCATCTTGGTCACCACCAGCGAGGTGGACATGCCCGCCGAGCAGGCCAGTACGATACGTTTCATCGGTCACTCCTTATCGGTTTTCATCATCGAGGGTGAAGCTCAGACGGCGGCTCTCGCTCAGCGCGCGGAACCAATGCGCCGACTTTTTCTGCCGCCGGTTGCGCTGGTTGTCCAAATCTATTTCTATCAGGCCATAACGATTTTTAAAGGCGTTCATCGGCGATACGTTGTCCGTGAAGGCCCACAGCATATAGCCCTGGCAGTTGGCTCCCTCTTCGCGCGCCTTCAGCGCCCAGTAAATATGCTCGCGGATAAATTCAATGCGGTAATCGTCCTGAATTTCCCCCTCGGCATTTTTGAAGCGTTCTTCCTGCTCAATGCCCATGCCGTTTTCCGAGATAAACCACGGAATGTTGCCGTACTCATCGCGCAGGCGCAGCGCCATGTCGTATACGATGCGCGGATAGATCTCCCAGCCGCGCGAACGGTTCATCCGCCGCCCCGGCAACTCAAAGTGCTCGTAATACATCGCCGGATGAAACGGCGTGGTGCTACACCATGCGCGACTCGGCGCCTTGACCCGGTGCGGGTAGTAGAGATTGATGCCCACCTCGTCCACGGTGTTATCGCGGATCGTCGCCATCTCCTCCGCCGTCCAGTCAACGCTGACGTCGTGCTGCTGCAGCAGGGTCAGCAGCTCCGCCGGATATTCGCCTTTAATCGCCGGGTCGAGGAACACACGGCTGTAGAACAGATCGTACAGCTCGGCGGCGCGCTGGTCGTGCGACGCGCCGGAGCGGGCGTAGGTGACCTCCGGGTTAAGGATCACGCCGATGCTGCCGGCACAGCCCATCTGGCGGAAGCATTGCACCACTTTGGCGGTCGCCAGATTCTTATGGTGGTTCCACTGCATCCACGTGTTGGTGTTCTGCTCATACGGCCAGCGGATCGCATCCAGATAGACCCGCGTCTGCACCACCACCGGTTCGTTAAAGGTAAACCAGCGTGTGACTTTGCCGCCGAAGCGCTCAAACACCCGCCGGGCGTACAGCACGAACAGCTCCACCACCCGTTTGGAGCGCCAGCCGTCATATTTTTCCAGCAGGTAGCCCGGCAGCTCATAGTGCTCCAGACACAGCATCGGCTCGATGCCCTGCTGCTTCATCTCATCGAGCAGCGCGTCGATATAGCTCGCATACTCTTCATCCACCACGCCCTGCTCATAGTCGGTCAGAAAGCGCGACCAGTTGATGGAGGTGCGATAGTGGCCGACGCCGCTCTGCTTCATCAGCGCCACGTCTTCGCGGTAGCGGTTGATAAAGTCCGTCGCCACCGCCGGGCCGTAGCCGTTATGCCAGACGTGACGGTCATGCTGGTACCACAGATCGAGATAGGAATCCTGCCCCTGTTTTTTGCCGCTCCAGCCCTCGGTCTGCCAGGCGGAAGCCGCCGCGCCGAGAATAAAATCCTGGGGAATCTCCATTGAAACCTGACTCATTGCTCACCTCATGCGTTCTGAATAACGGGTTGCTCCGCCTGTTCCGCGCGGCGGGCGGCGACTTTGACAAACGGCAGATAGATAATCGTGGCGACCACGATGCAGATCAGCTGGGTTACCACCGCGCCCATCGAACCGGCAGTAGACAGCCAGGCGTTGATGATCGGCGGCGTGGTCCACGGCACCATCACCACCGCCTTGCCGGCAAAACCGATGCTGGTAGCGAAGTAGCCGATAGTGCCGGTGATCAACGGCGTGATAATGAAGGGGATCGCCAGGATCGGATTCAGCATGATCGGCATGCCGAAGATCACCGGTTCATTGATATTGAAAAAGCTCGGTCCCAGCGACAGCTTGCTGATTTCACGCATCTCTTTGCGCCGGGTAGCGATCATCACCGCAAACAGCAGGCCCAGCGTAATGCCGGAACCGCCGATGCTCATATAAACGTCCCAAAACGGCATGGTGATGATATTCGGGATCTCTTTCCCCTGCTCGAAGGCGGTCATATTGACCATGATGGCGCCCAGCAACAGCGGCTCGCGGATCGGTTTCACCATCTGATTGCCGTGGATGCCGATCACCCAAAACAGCTGGGCGACAAACATCAGGATCAGGATCCCCGGCAGGCTCTGCACCACCGTCTCCAGCGGCCGCTGCACTACCTGATAGACGGCGTCATACAGATAAATGCCGCTGACGCGGTGGAAGACAAACCCCAGCGTGGCGATCGCCACCACGGTGATGATCGCCGGGATCAGCGCCGAGAATGAGGCGGAGACGTTGGGCGGCACGCTTTCCGGCATCTTGATCTTCAGGCGATCGAGCGTTTCCAGTTTGGAATAGATCTCCACGGATAAAATGGCGATAAACATACCGAGGAACAGACTGCGGGTATCGGAGAACTGCTTGGCCAGCACGTCTTTCACCATCTGCATCTGGTCATTCACCATCAGCTCGACGTTGGTCGGCGTGACGGCGATAAAGCAGATCACCGCCAGCAGCCCCGGAAACAGCGATCGCGAGCCGTTGATCTTGCCCAGTTCTATGCCAATCAGAAACACCGCGCCGATATTGAGGAAACTCAGCGTGGCGTAGTTGATGCTGCTCATGATCGGTTTCAGATCCGCCAGGAATGAGAACATGGCGAAGCTCGCCAGACCATTCTTGGGATCCATCACCATATTCGAGATCAGCACCGAAAAAGCGCCGACGATAATTACCGGCATCAGCGTAATAAACGATGCCTTGATAGCCATTATATATCTGTAACTGTTGAATTTATTGGCAAAGGCTCCCAGAGAGTCTATAAGCCGGTCCCGAAATGACATGACACGCCCCTATTGTGTTGTGCTTGATCAGATGACCGATTCGCGTACCGCGTCTCTCGCGATTTGGCATACCAAAAAATAGGTTAACTGGATTATTTTTCTGTGATCGCACTCTCACAAGTCAATATTGGAATTCCAATATGATGAAAAAACCAATTTTGGTATACCGGTGGACATAGAATGAGCATAGATCTGGAGCAGACGGTAATGGAATTATTGATCAATGCGGGTGAAGCGCGATCTCACGCCATGACGGCAATTCAGGCGGCCCGTCAGCGGCAGTGGCAGCAGGCGGAGGAGGCGCTGGCGGCATCACAAGCCGCCTCCCGCGCGGCGCACGCCGTACAGACGCAATTGATCGGCCTGGATGAAGGCGCGGGCAAGATCCCGGTGAATCTGATCATGGTGCACGCACAGGATCATTTGATGACCGCCATGCTGTGCCACGATCTGGCGCAGGAGATCGTGCTGCTGCGTCAGGAAGTGTTCGCCAATCCGGCATGATGTCGCGCGCTGCCCTTGGGCTGCCGCTATGCTAGACTGCCAGCATTTCCACAGCGGACGTTTGCAGACAGAGGTTAGCCAGTCATGATCACCATGTTGGATGTATCCATTCGCGCGGGCGTGTCGAAAGCCACGGTATCGCGCGTGTTAAATGGCACCGGACAGGTGAAAAAGAGCACGCGGGATGCGGTGTTCAAAGCGATGGATGAGTTGGGCTACCGGCCGAACTTTCTCGCCCAGTCGCTGGCTAACAAAAGTTCCAACAGCATCGGCCTGGTGGTGTCCAATTTCGACGGCCCCTATTTCGGCCGGCTGCTGCGTCAGGCCGCCAAACTGATCGAAGCCAGCGGCAAACATTTGGTGGTGACCGACGGACACGATACGCCGGAGGATGAGCTGCAGGCGGTACAACTGCTGGCCGACCGCCGCTGCGACGCCATTATTCTCTACACCCGTTTTACCGATGAAGCGGCGCTGATGGCGCTGTTTGAGCGCCTGCCGGTGCCGGTGATGGTGATCAACCGCGATCTGCCTCTGGCGCGCGAGCGCTGCGTGTTCTTCGAACAGCAGCAGGCGGCGTTCGATGCGGTTACCTATCTGATTGCGCAGGGACACCGGGAAATAGCCTGTATTACCGGCCCGATCGCCACGCCGACCGCTCAGGCGCGGCTGGCGGGTTATCGGCAGGCGCTCGAGCACCATCAGATTGCTTTTGACGCGGCGCGGGTGGCGCACGGCGACAGCAGCGTACCCAGCGGGTATCACGGCTGCCAAACGCTGCTGAATGCCCGCGTCGATTTCAGCGCGCTGTTCGCCAGCAATGACGACATGGCGATCGGCGCCATGAAGGCGCTGTGTCAGGCCGGCAAACGTCTGCCGCAGGACGTATCTATTTTTGGTTTCGATGACGAACCTAGCGCCGCCTATCTGCAGCCGGCGCTCTCTACCGTCTATCTGCCGATCGATATGATGATTGAAGCCGCTATCGCCCAGGCGTTCCGGCTGCTTAACGGCGAAGAGGTACAACCTTTGACGCCGTTTACCGGCGAATTGAGGCTGCGTGAGTCGGTGGCGCCCGGTCCCTATGCCGGCTAGCGGGCGCCCGCGCCTGCGTTATACCTGTTCCAGCGCGATCAGCTCTTCAATGGTCTGCCGGCGACGAATCAGCCGCGCCTCACCCCGATCAAACAGGACCTCCGGCAGCAGCGGCCGGCTGTTGTAGTTGGAGGACATGGAGGAACCGTAAGCGCCGGTGTCGTGGAACACCAGATAGTCGCCCACCTGCACCGGCGGCAATGCCCGGGTTTCCACCCCGCCGCCCGCCTGCTGGGTAAACACATCGCCGGATTCGCACAGCGGCCCGGCAATCACCGTATCGCGCAGCGGTTGAGCATCGGTAGCGCGTCCGTCGGCAGGCAGCAGCGAAATATGGTGATAGCTGCCGTACATTGCCGGGCGCATCAGGTCGTTAAAACCGGCGTCGACCAACACAAAGTGACGGCTGCCCATATCTTTCACCGCGCGCACTTCCGCTACCAGCACGCCCGCCTCGGCCATCAGGAAGCGCCCCGGCTCGATCTCCAGTTTGACCGGGTGCCCCAGGTGGGCGGCAATGCGCTCGCGCGCGCTGTTCCACAGGCCAAAATAGTGTTCGGTATCGATCGCCTCTTCGCCGGCCTGATACGGAATCGACAGGCCGCCGCCGGCGGAAATCGCCCCAATATCCATCCCCAGCGCAATCACCTGCTGCACCATGGCGTCGCATACACGCTCCAGATGCTGATAATCCACGCCTGAGCCAATATGCATATGTACGCCCAGCAGCTTCAGGCCATGGCGTTGAATCACTTCCACCGCCTGCGGCAAATCGGCATACCAAATGCCGTGCTTGCTGTTTTCACCACCGGTATTGGTTTTCTGGCTGTGCCCATGACCAAAGCCCGGGTTGATGCGCAGCCACACCGGGTGCCCGTCATCGTGCTGCCCCAACTGCTCCAGCATATCGATAGAACCGGCATTTACCGGAACTTTCAGCTCGCAGACGCGCGCCAGCGTCGCCTGATCCAGCACGTCGGCAGTAAAGACAATCTCTTCACCACCCGGCTGATAGCCGGCATGCAGCGCACGCTCAATTTCTCCCAGCGATACGGAATCCACCCGGACGCCCTGCTCGCGCATCAGGCGCAGAATATGAATATTCGAACAGGCCTTCTGGGCGAAGCGGATCACGTCAAAGTGACGCAGCTGTGCGATACGTTCACGGACGATCTGCGCATCGTAGGCCCAAACCGGGCAGCCGAAGCGGGCCGGCAGCGTGAGTAAATTGGCGGCGTTCAATGCGGTGGAGGTGTCATGTAAAGCGCGTGGCATGGCGGCAATTCCCAAATAATGATGCATTCTGTTGACGCCATTGTGCCGCAAGCCGGGGCGGGAGAAAAATATCTATTTAGCGTAAGTCTATTCATTTATGATATGGCTTTATGTCTCAGCCCGCGCCGGAGAAGCCATGTCCGCCATTAGTCTGCGCCAAATTGAAATCTTCCATGCGGTGATGACCACCGGCAACCTCACCGAAGCGGCCGCGCTGCTGCATACCTCACAGCCCACCGTCAGCCGTGAGCTGGCGCGCTTTGAAAAGCAGGTACAGCTGCGGCTGTTTGATCGGATCAGGGGTCGCCTGGTGGCGACCGTGGAGGGATTACGGCTGTTTGAAGAGGTGCAGCGCTCCTATTACGGCCTGGAACGCATTAAGACCGCGGCGGACGGCATTCGCCAGTTTCACCAGGCGCAGCTTTCCATCGCCTGCCTGCCGGTATTTTCACAGTCGCTGTTGCCGGCGGTATGCAGACCGTTTCTCGATCGCTACCCGGAAGTCAGCTTCAGCGTGGTGCCGCAGGAATCGCCGCTGCTGGAAGAGTGGCTGTCGGCGCAGCGCCACGATCTGGGGCTGACCGAGAATACGCTGACGCCGGCCGGCACGGAGCGCATTCCGCTGATGACGCTGAATGAGGTCTGCGTGCTGCCGAGCGGGCATCCGCTGCTGGCCAATGACCAACTCACGCCGCAGGACTTCGGCGGCGAGAATTTTATCAGCCTGTCGAATACCGACAGTTACCGGCAGCTGCTGGACGCGCTGTTCAGCGAGCAGCAGGTTAACCGACGCATGGTGATGGAGACCCACAGCGCGGCTTCGGTCTGCGCCATGGTGCAGGCCGGCATCGGCCTCTCCATCGTCAACCCGCTGACCGCGCTGGACTATGCCGCCGCCGGCGGCGTGGAACTGCGACCGTTCAGCATCGAGGTGCCGTTCACCGTCAGCCTGATCCGGCCGCTGCACCGCCCTTCTTCCACGCTGGTCAGCGCTTTTATCGATCATTTACACCAACAGGCGGCGTCTTTCCCCGCCCGTCTGGCGGCGCTTACTGCCCGGCAGCCCGGCGACGCGCCCGGCCAAAGGTAATCAGGCACAGCAGCAACCCCGCCAGCGCCATCGCCGCAGCCGCCAGCGGCACCGCCGTCAGCCCCAGCCCCCGGGCAATCACCAGGCCGCCCAGCCAGGCGCCCAGCGCATTACCCAGGTTAAAGGCGGCGATATTCAGGGTAGAGATCAGGTTCGGCGCTTTCTTACCGTAGGTCACCACATTGATCTGCAGCGCCGGCACCGCGGCGAACGACGCAGCGGCCCACAGGAACAGTGTAATCTCCGCCGGGATCAGCGCGCCGCTGGTCCAGCTGAATAATGCGGCAAACAGCGCAATCGCCAGAAAGATCCCCGCCAGCGTCACGCCCAGCCGCCAGTCCGCCAGCCGGCCGCCCAGAATATTGCCCAGCGTCAGGCCGACGCCCATCAGCAGCAGGGTCCAGCTGACGCCCTGCGGCGATACGCCGGTCACCTCGGTCAGCAGCGGCGCAATATAGGTAAACAGGGCAAACATCGACGCCGCAAAGGCCACCGTCATCAGCAGAGACAGCCAGACGCCGGCGCCGCGCAACGCCGCCAGCTCTTTTTTCAGCTCGGTCGGCGCCTCATCGCTGACCGTCGGCAATTTACTGTACAGCGCCAGCAGCGCCGCAACGCCAATCAGCGCCACCGCCCAGAAGGTGGAACGCCATCCCAGCGCCTGCCCCAGCGCGGTGCCCAGCGGCACGCCCAGCACGTTAGCCAGCGTCAGGCCGGTAAACATCAGCGCCACTGCGGAAGCCCGACGATTAGGGGCCACCAGATTGGCGGCCACCACCGCACCGATACCAAAGAAAGCGCCGTGACACAGGGCGGTGATAATGCGCGCCAGCATCAGGAAGCCGTAGCTATAGCCCAATGCGCACATCACGTTGCCGACAATAAAAATCGCCATCAGCAGCAACAGCGTTTTTTTACGCGGCAGGCGCGCGGTCAGCAGCGCCATAATCGGCGCGCCGATCGCCACGCCGAGGGCATAGCCGCTGATTAACCATCCCGCAGAGGGGATGGAAACCTGCAGATCGCCCGCCACGTCGGGCAACAACCCCATAATGACAAACTCGGTAGTGCCGATGGCGAATGCACTGAGTGCCAGCGCCAACAAAGAAACAGGCATGTATTACGCTCCCAATCTTAAAGCGTCCCGGCGTCTGACGCCGCGGACCAGAGACAAACAACAACAAACGCGGGCCGACCGGAATGGTCGCCCGTAATTAGGGTGATGGAGGTGTGAAATCGGGCTAAATAAAGGATATAACCTTATAATTATTAAGAATAAATAGCCATTTACACGAGATAGGAATAACACGCCGGCCAACCGGAAAACCAGCGCAGGTTGTCCGGCGCGTATAAAAAGCCGTCATTCCGACGCTAAGCGCTTGAATGGCCTGATGATGAAAACTGTGACGATATGTTACCTATCCTCATACGCTACTTACGTAGCGTCGCCAACCACTTTTCATCGCTGGCAAACCACTCCACCAGAAAATCCAGCATGGTGCGCAGGGTTGCCGGCAGCTGGCGACGCGAGGTGTAGATACCATAAATCCCCATCGACTGCGGCTGGTACTCCGGCATCAACTCCACCAGCTCGCCGCTGGCCAGCAGCGGCGCCGCGGAGTAGTAAGGCTGCAATGAAATACCGGCCCCCTTCAGGGTAGCGGCCAGCAGCACCACCGACTCGTTGGCGCTCAGGTTGCCGCTGACCGCCACCGCCGACTTCACGCCCTGATGCTCAAAATGCCACAGGCTTTTGCCAAAATAGGAGTATGTCAGGCAGTTATGCAGCGCCAGATCCTGCGGCTGACGCGGCGTCCCATGCGCCGCCAGATAGTCGGGCGTCGCGCAGACCACCGAAGCGCAGCGCGATAACGGTCGGGCAATCAGATTCGGATCGAGTTCATTGGTGATGCGCAGCGCCAAATCGATGCGTTCCTCCACCAGGTTGACCGCGCGGTTGTTCATCTGCAAATCCACCGCCACCTGGGGATAGCGCCGCAGGTAGTGCGTCACCGCCGCCGCCAGCGTGGTTTGCCCCAGCGACTGCGAGCAGGTGATGCGCAGCAAACCGCGTAACTCCACATTGGCTTCCGCCTCGACCAGATCGATCTCCCCGGCGACCGCCAACATCTGCCGGCAGCGTTCCAACGTGCGCTCGCCCGCATCGGTCAGGCTGAGTCTGCGCGTGGTGCGGTGCAGTAGACGCGCCCCCGCCCACTGCTCCATCTGCGCCAGATAGCGCGTCACCATGGCGCGCGACATATCCAGCGCCTCAGCGGCGGCAATCATGCTGCCGCTCTCGACAATGGCGACAAAAACTTCAGCGGCAGTGATGCGATCCATAATTCGTCCGATTTATGAAACTAATAATTGCAAATTATCCGGTTTTTTATTCGATTTATGCAACATAACATCTGTGCAACGTTAAAACCAACAGGACAACCCGACAATGTTTAAGAAATCACTTATCGCTCTGACGCTGACCGGCGTCGCCGCTATCAGCACCTATGCCAACGCCGCCGATACGCTGACGATGGAGGTCTATAACCCCGGGGAAAAAAGCGTGTTCCCGGTCTCTTCTGAAATCATCAGCGGCCCGCATGAAGTGGCGCTGATCGATGCCCAGTTCCAGCGCAATGATGCGCAGCAACTGGTCAATAAAATCAAGGCGACCGGTAAAAAACTGACCACCGTCTATATCAGCCATTCCGACCCAGACTTCTATTTCGGTCTGGACGTGATTCAGGCCGCCTTCCCTGAAGCAAAAATTATCGCGACACCTGGCACCATCAAAGAAATCAAGGCGACCAAAGAGGGCAAAATTGCCTATTGGGGGCCGATTCTGAAAGACAATGCGCCGGCCCACGTGGTTGTCCCGCAACCGCTGGCGGGCGACAGCTTCACCATCGACGGGCAAAAAGTTGAGGTAAAAGGCCTGAACGGCCCGACGCCGGCGCGAACCTATGTATGGATCCCGGCGTTGAAAGCCGTGGTGGGCGGCGTGGCGGTGGCCGGCAATAATATCCACCCGTGGATTGCCGATAACCAAAGCGCAGAATCGCGCGCGCACTGGCAGCAAACGCTGGCCAGTATCCAGACGCTGCAGCCAAAGCGGGTCGTTCCTGGGCACTATCTGCCCGGCGCCGCGCAAACGCTGGAATCCGTCACCTTTACCCAGAACTATCTGAAGGTGCTGGAGGCCGAGCTGCCGCAGGCCAAGGATGCCAAACAGCTGGTAACCGCGATGGAAAAACACTACCCGACGCTGAAAGACGTTTCCAGCCTGGAGCTGAGCGCCAAGGTGCTGAAAGGCGAAATGAAATGGCCGCAGTAAAGCGCTACTGAGACGAGCCAACAGGAATGCTGCGCCGCATGATCCGACGCAGCATCGACAAGACAAGAGGTATTCCATGAGCAACGTAACGCTGCATTACGTGTATGATCCGCTGTGCGGCTGGTGCTACGGCGCTGCCCCGCTGGTCAAGGCGGCGCAGACCATTCCCGGATTAGCGATCGCCCTGCATGGCGGCGGCATGCTGACCGGCGGCAACCGCCGTCAAATCACCCCGGAATGGCGCAACTATGTCATTCCGCAGGATAAACGCATCGCCGAACTCACCGGGCAGCCCTTCGGCGACGCCTATTTCAACGGCTTGCTGTGCGACAACACGGCAGTCATGGACTCCGAGCCGCCGACAACCGCGATCCTCGCGGCACAACAGCTGGCCGGCCGGGGACTGGATATGCTGCACCTGGTGCAACGGGCGCACTATCAGGAAGGACGACGCATCGCCGATTTACCGGTGCTGGAAGCGCTGGCGCGCGAACTGGGGCTGCCCTCGGCGCCGTTTATCGCCGAGATGCGTTTTAACCGCGGCGCCCCTACCGCCCAGCATATCGCTGAAAGCCGGGCCTTCCTCGCCAAAGTGCACGGCCAGGGGTTCCCGACCTTCGCCCTGCAGGACAGCAACGGCGATCTGCATACCATCGCGGCTGGCAACTATCTGGACAACGTTGCTGGCTGGAAGGAAATACTGAGCAGCGCCGCCGCCTTAGCGTAAGGCGGCACGGCGTTTTACTCGACCCGAATAAAATGTCCCGCCGCCTGAACGTTATGCCCAAAGCCGCAGTCGCCCTGGGAATTCAGATCCACGGCATCATCGCTGAAGGTAAGGGTCACATCGCAGGCCGACTCATCATCCTCATCGTCCTGATGGTATAACGCTTTCCCGTTCTGAATCGGCAATACGTCGGCGAATTCCCCCATATTGGGGCCGTAATACAGCCCCATGCCCGGCATGTAATAGCCGGCATAATCGATTTGCCACAGATCGCCGCGCGGCACTACCGTCACTTCGCTCCAAACGCCGCGGCCGGCATACTGCCAGTAAACACCGGCCGGGCCGGTCGCCGGCGGCTGTTGCGCCAGCCGCTGTTCCAGCAATGCCATATTGTGACGTGATTTGTCATCGTCCGGCACCAGCAGCAGATAGGCGCGCGCCTTCAACAACTGCCCGGCGCGCATCAGCGCCAGCGCGACGTTGTTATACGCCGTCGCCGTAGCGCGCTCGCTGAAGCCGCAAAACTCACTCCAGGCCGCCTGATCGCGAAAAATACCTGCCGCCTTCGTATAGTCGCCATTCTGGTATGCGCTATGCCCCAGTTCGGCGTAGCCGGCCACCTTCTGGCAATCGGCGTGGATATCCGGTTCATCAATCTGCGCCAGCGCCGGCCAGCTGGCCATAGCGCTACAGGCCAGCAGCGGCGGCAACAATGCCCTCATAGCTCTTCCTTCTCAGGGTCGCGTTTCAAATCGCCGCCAGTATAACCGTCTGGCCCGCCGGCTTCATCTTTCGCGATTCACCCTAATATCCCTTGGGATTAGAAGGTGTTAAACCTGCTTACAACTCGCAATTTGCTTGTTGCCCTTGGCTTGGCGATGCTGTCTGCCATGTTTTTCACGGCGAGAACTTATGAACAGCACACAAAAACATGCCGTCTGGCAGTTAATTAAACCTTTTTGGGTTTCCGAGGAGAAATGGCGCGCCTGGGGAATGCTTATCGCCATCGTCGCGCTGTCGCTGGGGCTGGTCTATATCAGCGTCCTGATCAATCAGTGGAATCAGGTGTTCTATGATGCACTACAGAATAAAAACTATCCGGTATTCAAACAGCAGCTGTGGCGCTTTACCTATCTGGCGCTGAGCTTCATCGTGCTGGCAGTATTTAAGGTGTATCTGACGCAGGGGCTGCAGATGCGCTGGCGCAGTTGGATGACGGAAAAGTTTATGGATAAATGGCTGGCGCACCAAGCCTATTACCACAGCGAACAGCAACAGCTGGTCGATAACCCGGATCAGCGTATTGCCGAAGATCTTAATGTTCTGACGCGTAACACGCTCTCGCTGTCATTGGGGCTATTGTCCAGCCTGGTGACGCTCTTTTCCTTCGTCAGTATTCTGTGGCACGTCAGCGGGCCGTTAAGTTTTGCGCTGCACGGACACACCTTTACGCTGCCGGGCTATATGGTGTGGTTTGCCTTGCTGTATGCGCTGCTGGGATCGGTGATTATCGGCTGGGTCGGCAAGCCGCTGGTGCGGCTGGGCTTTGATCAGGAACACTATGAAGCGAACTTTCGTTTCGGCCTGATCCGCATCCGGGAAAACCATGATGCCATTGCGCTGTATCAGGGTGAAAAGCAGGAGGCCCAACAGTTGGGCGAACGCTTCGCCACCATCCGTAATAACTGGTGGTCTATTATGCGCGTTACCCGCCGGCTGAATATCGCCAGTAACTTTTACGGTCAGTTCGCCATTATTTTCCCTCTGCTGGTTGCCGCGCCGCGCTACTTTTCCGGCGCCATTCAGATGGGGGGACTGATGCAAATCGCTTCGGCCTTCGGCCAGGTACAGGGCGCCCTGTCATGGTTTATCGATGCCTTTAACGATCTGGCCGCCTGGAAAGCCTGCGTTAACCGTCTGGCCGGCTTTAACGCCGCCGTGGAGCAGGCGCATCACCAACCTCGAGGCATCACACTGGAGCAGGATAATAAACAACCACTTACACTTAGTCGGCTCAGTCTGCAGTTACCAGATGGTCAGCCGCTGGTACAAGATATCTCGTTAACGCTGCCGCGCGGCGAGCGCGTATTAATCGCCGGCCCTTCCGGCTGTGGTAAATCAACGCTGCTGCGCGCCATTGCCGGCATCTGGCCTTACGGCGCAGGCCGCATTCGCCGCGATACCTCGCTGCGCGCCCTGTTCCTGCCACAGCGCAGCTACATTCCCATCGGCACGCTGCGGGAAGCGCTGAGTTATCCGCACCCGGCACATACCTACCATGACGAGCAACTGCTGGATGTACTGGAGGTATGCCATCTGCAACCGCTGCAACGCTGGCTGGATACGGTGAATAACTGGAGCCAGCGCCTTTCTCCCGGCGAACAGCAGCGGCTGGCATTCGCACGCGCACTGCTCACCCGTCCTGACATATTGTTCCTGGATGAAGCGACCAGCGCACTGGATGACGAAACTGAACAGCTGATGTATGAACGTCTGGTTACGACCTTGCCGGATGTTACGCTGGTCAGCGTCGCGCATCGCAACAGCGTGGCGAAGTACCACCAAACCTGCTGGCGCCTTAGCCGTCAGACGGAAGGACCGGCCCGGATCGCACCAGCTCCTCTGCCCGGAACTGCGTGAGGGAAGAAAAACTCAACGATGGTTGGAATGTGAGATAACGCAAAGCTGGGTGACGGTATGGCAGGCTCTGCCATACCGTCAAGCTCGTTTCGCCGGATAGCTCCGGGCCTTCGCTAAGGCGAATCCTTTTTCACTGGGCGAGGCGCTTCCGCCTCCGGCGCATCATCCTGCCAGAGGTCTTCAATAAACGCGCGCTGCGCTTCGTTCAACTGCCATGATGGCGGAATTTTCGTTTTGCTGCGATACACGCGCTGTTTCTCCGTCTCAATTTTTTTCTTATCCATTGCTTTTCCCTAAACAGAAAAAATCCAGTCAGTTACTACACGGCCATAGCCCAATTAAAATTGCTATTGTGTAAGCACATGACAAACGCGTTCAACACGCCGGCCCATGCCCGTTTAATAGTTTATCGGCTATAGATTACACTAATTACAAACAAACCATCGATTGCTTAAAGCTATAGATAAAGCTGTTATTCCCTATTGATATTTATTAATCATGATTTCTAATATGGCGGGAAAGCGATACGCGCGGGGAAAAGAAAAGTCGCCTAACCCGGCGCGCATCAGGCGCCGGGAAGCGGAGATCAATCGATTTGTGACACGGAATCCCGGCTGGCGCGCTCACGCTCGCTACCGGTCAGCTCGCTGAGCTTGCCGTTACGCATCTCTAACAGCCGGTCGGCATGTTCGAAATAGTGATCGTCATGGCTGATGGCAAACACCGTTTTACCCAGCGCACGTAATGCCGGCAGCAGTTCACGATAGAAGATACGACGGAATTGCGGATCCTGATCGGCCGCCCATTCATCAAGCAGCAAAATATCCCGCTGCTCCGCAACCGCCAGCAGCAACGCCAACCGCTTACGCTGCCCTTGGGAGAGCTGAGGGTTAGTCACGCGATCGCCGTCAAACTCCAGTTTGTTCTGCATATTGAGCTTTTCGAGCCAGTTTGCCACCAGTTCCGCATCCGGCTCCCCGCCATCGGCGCCCTGTAACCGGTCGAACTGGTAAAAGTCGGTGAAAATAGCTGAGAACAGGCGACGGTAATTATCTTGATCCGCCGCCTGCAGCGCCACACCATCAATAATTATCTGTCCGCTCACCGGCTGATAAAGCCCGGTTAACAACTTCGCCAACGTCGACTTCCCGCTACCGTTGCCGCCGATCAAAAACACCAGCTCACCACGCGTTAGCGTCAGGTTCAACGGACCTACGGCAAACCCCTGCGCCTGTTCACCCGCCGCATAGTGGAATGACACATTGCGCAGCTCCAGCGTTTGCCAAGGCATGGCGACCGTCGGCGTAAAGTGTGGCTGATACTCCGCCAACTTGAGCAACTTCACTTTTTTGAACGCCACTTCTGCGCCAAGCAGCATCGGGAATGCCCCCACCGCCTGTAGCAACGGCGTACGTAAAAACAACAGCGTCAGCGAATAAGTCGCAGCCACCGCCGTATCGGACCATCCCAGGCCATTCGCCATAAAGAACACCAGCCCGATAGCGCCAAGCATCATGATATTCGACCAGTTCACCGCGCTGAGATGGAACGTGTCCGCGCGAATAATGTGGTGCCGGTATTCATCAGAGTTGGCCCGGTAAGTCTGCTGATACAAACGCTGCGCACGGTCACGATTCAACGCCAGCTCCTTCCGCCCGTCGATCGCCGCCTGGTAATCCTGATACAGCAGCTCTTCAGCTTCCCGCACCTGAGTTAAATGCCGATATACTCGAGACACCAACAGCCAACTGACCAGAATGGTGATCGCTACCCAAACGGCCGTCACCGCCAGCATCGCCGGCGATAGCCATCCCAAGTAAGCCGCGCAACCGATCGTCAATACCACACCCTGCACCAACTCAGGCAAACGTACGAACGCCATGGTGATATTACGGATATCGCTGGATAAACTGGCCAGCAAAGAGGCACTGCCCAGATGTTCGATGCGCTCAATATTGGTATCCAAAATGCTTTTAACCAATTGTCCGCGCAGGCGATAGACAAAATGGTGACCTAATGTGGTCAACGCCAACTGCGAACCTAAAGTGACCGCCATCAAGATACCCAGCAAAGCGAGAAACTGCGGCAAAATAGCCAATGGATTCTCCGCCGCCGCCGCCATCAGATGCTGATTAATGAAAGCAATAATGCCAATGCCCAACGCGGCGCTAGCCAACGTCAGGGCCATCACCGCCAGAAACGGCCAACGATACTGGTGATATACCACCCGTAGCAACTCCATGAGTCACCTCTAAACAGAATGCAATGGCTGGCATTGTAATAGGCATGGGAGTGATAGCAATAACAATTCTCATCACCATGCGGCGTCACAGAAACCCGTCCCTTACCTCACATCTCCTCTATTGCAATCAGCACTCGGGGTCACTGCGCCACGTAAGAACCCATGCCGAGAAGTATCCACTCACAAATAATAGACAAAGCAATAAATAGGAGGTTAAATATTAAAATATGGGGATGGGACAAGATAAAAACCAACAAACCAATAACACCATACAAACAAAACAACAAAAAAAATCAAAATCCACAAATAAATCGCTATATTCTCGCCCGATAAAACTCAATTTAGATCAACTCCCCTCTGTTAAAAACGATCAAATTACGATCTGATTTGCTATTTTTTCTCACATGAGATTTTCCATCACCGCATTATCCCACCCAGTTCGCAAAACATTTTTACAGACAATTCCTATTTACATGACCTCTTATTTATTTGCTTAACAAATGGTCTGAGTGCTTTAATTCAGTTACAAGGAAACCATGATGGCTTCTTTGTTTTCATCAAGGAAGAGTATGAAAAAACGCAAATACCTCACTCATATTGAAGTCGAACAAATGATAGATGCCGTTCCTCAAGGCCTCAATTCTGCCCGCGATCGCTGTATGTTACTGATGTGTTTTATCCACGGTTTACGAGTCAGTGAGTTACGCGGTTTGCGATTAGAAGACATTGACCTTAATACCAACCGCCTGCACGTTGCCCGGCTGAAAAACGGCTTTTCCGTGCAGCACCCGATTCAGATCCGAGAACGCCTGGCCATCAAGCAATGGCTCAGCCAACGACCACGCTATTTAGAAGCCGATAGCCCATGGCTGTTCCTATCACGACATGGCGGACAAATATCGCGCCAGCAGCTTTATCGCCTGATGAAAAACTATGGGCAACTTGCCGGCATTAGCGTTCAGGTACATCCGCATATGCTGCGCCACTCCTGCGGGTTTGCTCTAGCGGATAAAGGCGTCGACACCCGGCTCATCCAGGATTACCTCGGGCATCGAAACATTCAAAACACCGTTATTTACACCGCAAGTAATGTTGAGCGCTTTCGGGTCATACATATTTAAGCCAACCATCAATGCGCTCAACTTACTCCAGATATAAATAACAGCGCTATTTTTTATTGCCAGCTGCACCGTCTGCTGGCAATACATCAAGAATTCTGATGTTATAAACCATGGTTGAACCCGGAGGAATATCCGGAGCCAGTCCCTTATCACCATATGCCAGTTCAGGCGGCACCACCATTGTCATCGTGCCATGATTCTGCAATTGCTTAATCGCATCACGGAACATGGCCGGATAACTGCTCAGCGGTTGTGAAATAGAGGTGCCAGCAATATCCATATCCTTAATTACTTTACCGCTGGTCAGGCTTTCCTTCACGACAACGGCTACCGTATCACTATCGTCAATTTTCCCTGCGCCCAGGTAATCAACCCGATAATAAAAACCGCTTGAGGATTTCTTAACGCTCTTCTTCTTCCTGAACTGCTCAACGTAGCGTAAACCTTGCCGTTCGGTTTCCGCCTTTAACTTCTTCTCTTTCTCGTTCAGCGCCACTTCGGTTTCATACAACGCCTTGGCGATCTTATCTTGCCCCAGCTTGTTCTTGCCTTGTAAAGCATCCTGCACGCCGGAAAATGCCATGCGTTGGTTGATTTTGATCCCCTGAGCAATTTTTTCTTGCAGTAACGCCAATACGTCATTGCCTAATGAACTGCCGATCGCATAATCGCGGATCTCATCGGCCGTTTTCGGCGGTGCCACGGCGTCTTTACGAACGGCACGCTCTTTCTTCAGTACAGCCAGTTCCTGCTGTAACGCAACGTGGTCTTTTGCTTGCGCTTTCCCCTGTTCCACCAGCGTCGCCAATTGTTTCTGCAGCTCTACGCCGTTTTTCTTGCTTTCCTCCAGCGCGCTCTGCAACGCGGCGGTATCTTTCTCTTTCGTCTTGCCCTGGGCGGCCAGCGCCGTCAGCTGCTTCTGCAGCTCCACGCCGTTTTTCTTACTTTCTTCCAGCGCGCTCTGCAACGCGGCGGTATCTTTCTCTTTCGTCTTGCCCTGGGCGGCCAGCGCCGTCAGCTGCTTCTGCAGCTCTACGCCGTTTTTCTTACTTTCCTCCAGCGCGCTCTGCAACGCGGCGGCATCTTTTTCTTTCGTCTTGCCTTGAGCGGCCAACGCCATCAGCTGTTTTTGCAGCTCGCCCCGCCCCTTGTTGCTTTCATCCAACGCCTTCTGCAAGGCGGCGGCATCTTTCTCTTTCGTCTTACCCTGGGCGGCCAGCGCCATCAGCTGCTTCTGCAGCTCTGCGCCGTTTTTCTTGCTTTCCTCCAGCGCGCTCTGCAACGCGGCGGCATCTTTTTCTTTCGTCTTGCCTTGAACAGCCAGCGCCGTCAGCTGCTTTTGCAGCTCGCCCCGCCCCTTGTTACTTTCATCTAACGCCTTCTGCAACGCGGCGGTATCTTTTTCTTTCGTCTTGCCTTGAGCAGCCAGCGCCGTCAGCTGCTTTTGCAGCTCGCCCCGCCCCTTGTTACTTTCATCTAACGCCTTCTGCAACGCTGCAGCATCTTTTTCTTTCGCCTTAGCTTGAGATATCAGGGTCGTCAGCTGTTTTTGCAGCTCTTCACCATGCTTCTTGCTGTCGTCCAGAGCGCTCTGCAACACTGCGCTCCCCTTATCCTTGCGTTTGCGCTGATCGGTTAACGCCGCCAGCCGCTTTTGCAACTCTTCGGCATGCTTCCGGTTTTCATCCAGCGTGGCCTGCATAGATTTATGCTGTTTTACGCGCTCGTCCTGCGCAACGGTTAACGCCGCAACCTGTTTTTGTAATTCTGAGCTTTGTTGCTGACTCTTCTCCAACGCCTGCCGTAACCTGGTGCTATCCTGCTGTTTATCACTTTTCGCAGCATTCATTGCCGACAGCTGCTGCTGCATGTTTTCCGTTTTTTGTAAGCTTGCCTGCAACGACTTTTTCAGCCGTTCCACTTCAGTACGTGAGTCTCCATCCGCTCGTGCCGCCTCTCGCAGCTTTTTCAACTCTCGATTCTGTTTGGCCAAGGCGGCATTGAGCTGATTGATTTTCGCCTGCTGAGACTTCAGTTCTCGTAAAGAAGCGGCGCTTTGCTTCGCCGCTCTCTTATCCAACTGATTACTGCTTTTGGCTTGCTGTGCCGCTTTCTGTTCCGGTGGCGAATCAATTGCCTCCAACTGGGAAGGCGTCAGTAACAAAAGTGCTGGCGCATCGTCAACTCTGCGGGTGATGGCATCCAGCGACTGTAACGTTTGCTCATCACTGAAGCTGTTTGCGGCTCCAGCGCCAAACGGCAGCGTCAGAGCAAACAAAAAGCCATACTTAATACCCTGATTCACTTCACGCTCTCCCCTTTACGGATCAACGCATCAAGCACATCACGTTCAATCATCGAACACGCCTGATTCGTTTTATATTTATACAACGCATCAAGGGTATCCTTGGTCTGAGTATTAACATTGCCACGCACCGCGCCATACACCGACACGCTATTGACCAGGCTGTCAAAATAGGCTTTTCGTAACGCGTAGGCTTTAGGATTCACCTTTTTCAGCGACGCCAGTTCACTCTGACACAGGCTGATACGGCTCTCTTTCTTTTCTGGTGGCGGCGGAACAACAGGAGCGGGTACAGGCGCAACCGTGACAGGAGGAGAAACCAGGCTGCGTGGTTTTTTACTCTGGCAACCGGTAAGCAACAGGCTCCCCGCCATCATGACGCCGATCAGCAAACGCGCATGTCCATTGGTTATCTGCAAATGTTTCACTATTTACCTTTTCCTTTCTTACTGGAGAATGACCCGTAGTTGCTTCCCTGGCATAGCCATAATTCACGGCGGCAACTCTGTTTTTACTGCTTTCAATCCCGCTTCCGGCAATGTTCCCTAGCGGCTTGCCGTAACTGGCTTACGGTTATCAATAGACGTATTGGACGATGGCAACCGTTGACGGTATTGGTTTTCCAACATGCCGCGTATCGCAACCAGCCCGGCACTATGGTTGATTCCCAACTTGCGCATACCTTTATTTTTCAATGCGATAACCGATTTTTTATTACGCTGCATCTTTGCAGCCGTTTGTTGTAATGAATAGCCATTGAGCAAATAACGCAGCGCCCGTAGTTCCGACGTACTAAGCCGTTGAGATAACACACTGGCGGCGGCCTGACCTGCCAGCGAACTTTTCAGGCCGTGCCGAGATGGGCTGCCTTCAACAAAGATTTGCATCAGTACATCGTCAATTTCATTCAATGAATCATGCTGACTGATAATCCCGTTAATATGCAGAACATCAAGTTGCTGTAATAAAAATGGAATATGGGCATCAATGATCACCACAATCGGCATTGCCGGCCGAAGGTTACGCAGCGCTTCCAACATCAGTAAGCGCGCGTGCCAGTCTGACTGCTGTATGCTGAATGATATAATCAGCATATCGGCATGCTGTAATAACCGCTGGCAAGTACCGGACAGAGAATCTAAACGCCAAAACTCTCGCTTATGTGACATACCATGCGCCAACAATCGCTCAAGCCCGTAAGCAGTTAACTGACAGGAGATTAATAGTGCAATACGCGATATTGATTGGCTGTCTACCGTCATATCCTTATCCATGAAAGGCAAATAACCGCCCACTAAGCCAAATACTCCTCAACGGCCATGACAAGCGCTGCCGATTTCATTACTCATTCACAACAAACTGCTGGGTGATATTTTTCTTTAGTGAGAACAGTTCGCTGTCATTTTTTACCTGTAATTTACGCATGGCATTACACTTGTGTGCGCTGATCGTTTTAATACTACGCCGCTGTAATTCAGCAATCTGACGCAGACTCATGCCATTAAATAAAAAGGTCAGCACGTCATTCTCGCAACGCGTTAAATGATGCAGATTAGACATTTCTTCGCTGTCGTTACGCGCCAAACATGTGCCGATTAACGGGCTCAATACGCGCTCGCCGTCAAAAACACGGGTGAAAAATTCACCCACCTGAGGCAATGTATCATCACGAGCAATCACGCTGATATTGACCTGTTCCAGCAAGGCTTTTAACTCATCACCAGACTGACAGCGGGTGTACACGATGACTCTTAATGACGGGAGCTGTACACATAATTCCAGTAATGTTTTCCGTCCCTCAGCGATAGTTTCATTCAACCCACTGAGTTCAGTAATAAGAATGTCGGTTGGCTGATACAGTAATGCCTCAGAAACTACCGACATGCTGGTTTCCTGCACGACAATCTGACTTGGGGCATTAAGATCCTCAATGAAACTCGATAACCCAACTAACGTTAGCGGGCAACGATCCATTAAGGCGATACTGGTAGAGTTTGGCGTTAAAGGCTGCATATAGACCTCCTGTCTCAATAACTTGCATAACCCATTCGAGAAATAATTCCCGCCAATCAGGAATCAGTTGGCAAACACCGGGCCGGTTTTCGCCATCCATTTCCCTTGCAGAAAGAGCTCACCATCATTGTGAAACCCCAGCTTCAGCATGGCATTGCGTTTATGCGTACTGACGGTGCGTACATCACGATGCATCATCAATGCTGCGGCAGTGACGCTTTTACCAGAGAACAGGTACGCCAATACATCCAGTTCGCGCGCAGTCAAAGCCTTACCACCAATGGACTGGTTAGCCAAAAGCTGGCGTACCTTATGGCTATAGCTACGGCGCCCGGCCAAAACCTGCTGGACACACTGCGCCAACGCAATGGCCGGTTCCTGCTTTAAAACCAATCCTTTTACGCCTGAAACCGTGAGCAATTGCAATACCCGCGGGTCGTCGAGCGCGGTGCAAACGACAATCGCCGTCGATGGCCAGTGCTCCAGGCACATAGAGATCAAGCGCAACCCGTCCAATACGGATTCAGACTCGCCGCACAGCTCCATAATCAACAATGAAGTCGGCTGGCTACGCATCAGATTAGGAATAGCAGCCAAGTTATTAACATGTTTAATATTTTCTGGCTGCGTACAGGATTGCGCGAGAATATTACGCATACCAAGAGCCGTCATCGGACAGGCTTCCATCACAATCACGCCCTGTCCGCTTTTTCCATTAGTACCAGGTGAGTGGGCACTCTCCCGCTGATAAGAATGAGCTACCGTCATAGCAATTCTCCCTGTTCCTTGTGGGATCGATCTATTACACATTTACAGATGCAACGGGAATAGCACTAGCTATTAACAATCATCCTGACTGAATGAATTGTTCTTTTTGCCATAAATCTCGCATGCATATAAAAAGAAAATATGCTAACAAATAGGAAAAGCAAGAAAGAGAACAGCATCATTAATTCCATTTAATATACCTCACCGTATAACTATCTAATAAAGCCCCTCCGAATTTCTGGAGGGAGCTTTATTATGAGTAAGGCTTCACTTACTCGTAGGTAAAGGCAACCATTACCGTACCCACGATAGAACCTGGCGTTGCGCTACCCGCAGTAGAGTAGGCACGAGCCTGCAGGTTGTAAGTCGTGGCATTACTCACGATAGATTGCTTCAGACTCTTGCCGTTACCCAAGCCGGTACCACCGGTAGCATCTTGCAAATCAATTTGCACGTTTCTCGCTTCACCGGTGTTTTTATACAAATCAGCACTTTCATCCGATGGCGTACCGCTAAAGGTTGCCGTTACGGATGTGGTGGTTGTCGGACAGTCTTCCAGAATCAGTTTGAAAGGTTTCCACTCGGTAAAAGTATTCGCCTGCCCCAACGTCGCCGCCTGGATGTTATCGCCCAAGTTTACCGAGATGCCGTTGCCGGTATCATTAACCACATTACACGGTGAAGCCTTGATGGTACCGGTAATATTTAACTGGGTATCCGCCAATGCAGTATGGCTCATCCCCAACGCTGCAGTCAGTAATGCCGCGATGCTACCTTTAATTACGTTCAATTTGAGTTCCTTCATTAGTAATATCCTTATAAAACACGCTGTAGTACAACACCAGAACCAGAGAAAAAACTACTCTATATTTACTTTAATGGTTGCCGATGAATTAAACACACCGACCTTAGGTAACTCACCGGTGGTATTAATAGGGTAAACAGTAATTTCAGTACTACCTGTTTGCTCCGTAGTACCAAAATTCATATTTATAGGTAAACGCCCCCCTGCGGGAGAAATAGGAGTTCCCATAGGGTCATCTATTCTAACTGCAACATCCGGGTTACTATCCGTTTTCAACGCCGTAGAAACATTGGGGTCAGGTTCGCCATGGAATGAAAGGTTAACTTTCACGCCATCAGAAATGTTATTACATGCCAGGCGGAGCTCTTTTCGATGAGGGGTAAATTCTTTTGGCATCGCCCCTTTGGTTTTAAACTCCGTCGACATAATATTACCAAAGTTTATGCTAATAGGCTGCCCAGCCCCTAGCCCGTTAAGCACACATTGCTGATCGACAGTAACGGTGCCGCTCATCATCACGTATGATACCGGCAGAGCACTTATAGCATCCCGCGAAGATGTCATATAAACCTCCAGCAGCCGGGTTGGAGGAATAACTTGCGTACCAACAAATGGACGACGGAAATAAATATGAACTTTCCCGATAGAACCACTTTTATAGGTGTTTTTTGTAGCATTACAGGCCACCTCATCAGCAGCCTGTGAGTTTTTATTCCCTATCTGATTAAAAGGAACTTTGAAATATGACCTTTCTCGTCCGGCAATATACACCTCACTTGCCACTGACAAAAAATCATTCAGCTTAAAATACTGTAACCCTGGGTTTTCACCATCCGAAACACCGATATCTTCAGGCAGCGTGGATTTGGCTGTAAAAAACGCCTCTCTCATTCTTGAACAGCCGCAATTAGCGATATAAGACTTATTTAAGTTCCATTCATAGATATTTCTAAAGAATTGTCCGCCAACGTTCTGATCCGGACTGTCGAATTTCCTATCAAATGAAAACGGATACTCTGTTGTCCCGTCAGAGGTATTCTCACAAGTTCCAGGAGCAGGTGCTGCCAACAGAGACGGTGCGGCAAATATCCCCACGGTGAAGGTCGTGAGAAGCGGTAATCTTTTAAATAAATTACTAAATTTCATAGCCATAACCTTATAAACACTGAGCATTAACCGTACGGATAGTAGAGCTCTGCACTTGAGCCCCCAAGCTATAGGTCACCAGACACTGCTGCGAAGTCCCATTCCCCCACTTCACATTCAACTTGCCGCTATCCGCCAGACCAGACAGGTACACCTGGCCCCCATCGCCGACGATAGCCGCGCTGTTATCCGGATTAAGCAGATCGGTGACGGTTGCACCAAATGGCACCGCAGCACCACCTTGACGTAATAGAGTCATCAACACACGCTGACCCACGTTGGCTTTGAACTCAGCACGCACGACTGCACCACGTGTCGGCACCACCGACTGGCTGGTTAATGTCATATCGACATCGTCCGGCAACGTTGTGGTATCCAGATTGATATTGTTGCGGCGGTAAGGCGACTGATAAGGCACCACGGCGTAACCTCGCCAATCGGTGGTCACACCGGTTTGGTTTTGTATACGGACACCCTTCGCACCTGGTGCTTTGACCAACGCAATGGTGTCACCCAGCGGCTGAGACAGCGTCAGACCATTTTCATGCAGCAAGATACCGCCCTGCAGGCCATAGCTCAGGCGCTGAGTATCACGGTCATAGCCGTAACCCACGTTCATCTGACCTAACCCGCCACGATAGTCAACGTTGACGTTACCGCTGGCACCCTGCCCCTGGCTGGTATAGCCCTGGCTCAAGCTATAGCTCAAGTTTCTGTCCTCCAGCGCCGAACCATGTAACCCGATCCGGTTCGAAGTTTTACCGTTACGACTACTGTTAACGCTATAGGTCGCATTACTACTTGGTAACCAACGGCTGAGCGGCACGCTGACGTTAAAGGCTACGACATGGTCTTCATTGTTGGTGCGATTACCGTCGCTGTTGTAACCATTCTTTATGTAGGTGTAATACAACCCGTAACTGACACCCGACCAACTGTTGTTATAACCCATGCTGGCAGATTGGCTGCGGCGATTATCGTTCCAGAACTCTTCGTTCATCAGACTCAATGACAGCGCCCCGGCACCTTCCCACAGGTTCTGGTTCATGGTGAGCTCAGAGCGGCTCTTCTTATGCAGCGGGAAGCGGATCGACGCTCCGTTGGTATAGGTTTCCAACGTTTCCTGCATCGTGTAGAAACCTCTGGTCGAATAACGGTAACTTGCCAAACTGAAGCTGGTGCCCGTTTCAGCAAAGCTCTTGCCGTAGCGCAGACGCCAAGACTGACCATGCTCTTTTGGTTGTAGTTCCGGCTTGGTCCAAGCCTGTGTAACATCGGCAGAAAGAGCCCCCAGCAAGCCCAGGTTTTGCCCCCAACCCAATGCTAACGCCTGATATTTACTGGCCGCTTGCATACCACCGTAAATTGTTGCCCCCCACGGCAGACCATAGATACCTGCCATCTGGGTGAACGGCCGCTTATCTACGTTATCGAGATAAGAACGGAACTGACCGCTGGCGATGCTGTATTTGAAACGCCCTTCACGCTGCAGCACCGGCACCGAGGCAAACGGCACCGTTAAATTCTGTTCACTGCCATCGGCTTCTTTGATCGTGACTTTCAGGTCACCACTACCCGAAGTCGGATAGAGGTCATTGATTTCAAATGGTCCTGGCGGCACATAGCTTTGATAAATCACGTAGCCGCTTTGCCGGATGGTGATCTGCGCGTTGCTTTTAGCAATGCCGCGCACCACTGGCGCATAGCCTTTCATGCTGTCTGGCAGCATGTCGTCATCAGACTCTAACTGGGCACCACGGAACGGTACGCTATCGAAGATATCGCTAGCCGAACTGCTATCGCCGAGGGTTAAACGGCTTTTTAACGCAATAATATCGCGCTGTAGGTAGGTATTAATGGAACGCCACTGGCTCCCCCCGGTGCTGTCGCGATTCCACGTGGAGTAATTACGCAGACGCCAAGCGCCTAGATTGAGCCCGGAGCGCAAATTCAGATAGTAGCTGTCGCTGTTATGACTATCACCGCGTCGCGCCTTATCGTTAGCGCCGCTGAAACTATAGTTGGCGAGCAATGCCGGTATGCCGGAATGCCATTTTTGGGGTGAAACGTAACCACGAGCCTGCGTCTTAAGGGCCGCCTGAGGAATACTTAATTCCAGGCGCTGCTGGCCGAAACGGAACGTAGATGAAGCCTGGGGAATCACCTGCGCGATATTAACGCATTTTCCAGCCGTTTTTATGGCGGGAATAGCATCGACACGCACCCCCAAGGTTTCCAACAGCTCACTGTCCAGGCATGGCTGCAAACTATTCTGACCGCGGCTGTCTCGACTCAGAAAGAAATCAATATCGCGGGTCTCTACCATTTCACGGTTAACATAGACATCTACGCGATATTTTCCTGGTGCCTGAGTATCCCCCATTTCGAACACCGAAAGGTCGACACCTCGTTGGTCAGGATTATCAATTTCCAATAGCGCAGGGTTAAAGTAGTCACGTGCTTGCGCCAAGCCGGAAAAGCCCATCACTATCGCTACTTGGCAAGAGATCAACCAAGCCAGCGGGGTTTGTCTGAACCCTCGAGGGCTGCTACGCTTCGGGTTATTCATCCTTATAACTCCATTTTTCAGCGATGCCGACTCGCCGGCAGTCGCGTCCTTCCCCGGCACTGCCTGTGCCCAAGGATATTTATGTAAAGACGGTCAAAGTGCCTTATAAATTGGCCGTGAACGCTTTACTGGCCCCACCAAAGTCATTAATAATTTTCCAAGTCAATGCACCGCCGGAATTACCTGACGGCAAGGTGAAACGCGCGCTAGAACGCGGAGCAACCATCGTGGCGTCTTTTACTGCTACGCCATTGACCTTAACGTCAAAAAAAGTAAGGTAATAAGGCGAGGGATTGGAAACCTGCAGGGCATTGCCATTACGCTGCCATGTCACCTTCTGCGCGGCGTCATTCAGCGTTCCTTCCAGGCCTCTCGGCCGGTAAATCAGTTTGATACGTGTTTTCACCGCAATTTGCAGCGTATTATCCTGTTTCGGTGCGGAAGGGATCGATTTAATATTGACCCAATATAATGACTCTTTATCTTCCGGCAACGCACCACCAGCCCGCACAATGCGCAGGATGTTATTTTGTCCATCGTCCAGACGGAATAAAGGTGGAGTAATAACGAACGGTGCCTTAACGGCGTTGTCTTCGCCAGCATCAATCCAGGACTGAACCAGATACGGCACCTTGTCCGGATTACTGATGCTCAGGGAAGATTCTTTTTTCCCACCGTCGTATACCACGCGCGTCCCACCGATGATCACACCGGCCTGAGCCTGAGCACCCATTGTCATCAATAACGCTGCGACCAGCGCTCTCTGCCAAACTTTCATTCGTATTGCCTGCCTGGTTAAACCGTGAAGAAAACAACCAGGGCAGCCTGAACTACCCTGGCTGGATTTACGCCGCCTGAACAAACTCAGGCGGTTAGAACCTTACTGATAGACAATGGTGAACTGTGCTACAGCGTTAGCAGAACCAGGAGTTACCGTGCTCGCCAGCGCGTAGTAGCTCGCCATAAAGTTCAGTTTGTTGTCAGCGGTGCTAACCAGAGGGAATACTGCAGAATCCAGGCCCAGGTTGATCACGTTATTGTGTTCGTCAGTGATCTGAACGCCAACGCCTTCAGCCATATCCGGCATATCGGTCAGCGCCAGTACGCCGTCAGCACCCGGAACCATTTTACCGCCGAAGCGTACGGTCGCCGCCGTTACAGAAGCTGGGCAGTTTTTCAGAATCAGGCTAAAGCGTCTGTCACCTGCGGTGACTTTGTCAGTGGAGCCTGCGCCAGCAAACGCGGTCGTGGCAATCTTGCCCATATTAACGGTCTGATTCTTGGAGTTCGCGTCAATTTCACAAGCTACATCGGTAATGGAGCCGGTGAAGTTAACCTGACCATCAGCAGCCAGAGCCGCGGTGGAAAACGCAGATGCGGCCAACACAGCAACAGCGAGCAGATTCTTTTTCATACTTCCTTTCCTTTAGAAATAATGCATTGAAATGCATTTGAATATTCCTGGCGTAACGTTACGCCATTCCTTGATATTTAGTTCGTGAACCGCGGAAGCCACCTCAGCCGTAAGTTTGGGCAGTGTTAACTTTTCCAACCAAACGATTCATTTTGAACTAAAATGACTCATTTAGTTTATAAAACTAAATCACAACAATAAAAACGAACATCTCAGAATATAAAACTAAAAAACAACAAATCTTTGTTACTTTAAACTAGTGAGTTAAGCGTGGGAAATCTTGCTGGGATTTTTCTCTATATTTTTACGAGAATACTCCCTTCCCACCCAAGGTGATGGGCGACGGAAAAATCGCAGACAACACGATGTTTAAAAAGGATTTTTCACAGGAAATGCAATTCTGTCATTACGAGTGTTGACATTATTTGGGGGCGAATTTAGAGTATGTTGCAATTTAGTTCAAAATGACTCATTAGTAATATTTAGTAACTAGCTAGTTACCATACTTCTTTAAACCTCCCGGCGTTACTTGCCGTATATAATACGGTGTTCTGAATATTTCTATGGCCAAGATAATCCTGAATCAAGCGCGTATCAATTCCACGATCGGCTAATGCATATCCACAGCCATGGCGTAGCATATGAGGATGTGCGTTCACTTCCAAATTTGCGGCCTGGCTATAATTTCTAATCAGCCAGTAAATCCGCTGGCGAGACAGTCGGGAGCCACGGTTGGAAAGAAATAACCATTCGCTGTCTGCCCCACGGTAGGTTTTCCTCTTCGCCAACCAACGCTGCAAACATTTTCTTTCACGCACGTATACTGGATGAATGGTTGAAAAACCATTTTTTAAGCGATGAATATAAATATTCCCCCCTTCCAGATCGATGTCTGACAACCGCCAACTGTTGATCTCACTGACGCGGCACCCATGAATAAAACACATCCAAATCAAGCAGTAATCTCGCTCTGGATTCTTACCTCTCAGTGTTGCCTCAAGCAATTTCTCCACTTCGGATGGGGTTAGGTGTTTGCGGTTTTTCATAGTGCCTCATTGTTTCTCACAAAGGAAATGTGGATTTATTAATTCCCTCTTTATGTCCACAACTGATGTTTGGAGCCGTTACTCCATCTAAAAGGATAGATCCTCAATCCTGTGACGAGTATAGCGGATTTGTTTTCAGGGAACAGCCGCATACATCTCTCCCCTGGAGGTGGGTGATTATTGACCTGTTAACGCGGATATTTCTACCGGGATCAAAGGATTGATATTCCCCATAACGAACGAAAGATGGAGAATTTTAAAGTCGACATAAAATAGAGAAAATATGAACCCCGTAAAAAACCAATATCAATAAAAACGGCTCCCCGGATTTTCCTATAAGGTCAGAGAAAAAATGGCGATAAAAAATAGCCTTCCTACGCTAATAACAGAGAAAATTCTGAACGATCGGTAAAAAAACATGAATAAACACCATATGACATTCACTATAATTATTTATCCCACAGCGAGGGTTAAATATGCCACAGATATATTTATCAAAATAAGCACTAGTATCATCAATAGTATCTATTCGAGCCAATTCGGATAAAAAAAAGGAACAAGCCAAGCTTGTTCCTTTTGAGCTGTCGTTGTCATACTGATAACGCGTCAGTCAGGCGGTTAGCCCTCCATCAAGCACCAACGCCTGTCCCGTCATATAACGGCTCTCTTCACCAATCATAAACGCCGTCACGCTCGCGACTTCCTGTGCTGTCCCCAGCCGCCGCAGCGGAACTTGTTTACGTAGCCCCTTTAACGCTTCCGGCGGCATATTACGCGTCATATCGCTGTCGATAATCCCCGGCAGCAGACAATTGACACGAATGCCAAAGCGCCCCAGTTCCTGAGCCAAGGAACGCCCCAACCCCACCATTGCCGCCTTACTGGCACCGTAGGCCGTTTGTCCTACATTACCTTTAATCGCACTGACCGAAGACATCAGCAACAGCGCGCCTTCCCCTTGCGATATCATTGCCGGCAACAGATGCTTATTCCAGTAGAAAACCGCATTAAGATTGGTTTCCATTACCTGACGCCAAGTATCCCCATGTTGCTGAATATGCAATCCGTCTAACGTAACGCCGGCATTATGAATAACCGCATGGGGGGCACCATAACGGGCCAGCAATTCAGGCGCCAGGCGGTCAACATCGTCTTGCTTACTGCCGTCACACTGATAACCAACCACCCAACCGGGTAAGCCGGTGCAGGCGGCAACCACCTCGTTACTGGCCAGCTCGCCGCTGCGCCAGGTAAAAACAATATTCCAGCGCTGTGCCAGTTCCTCCACCAGCGCACGGCCGATACCCCGGCTTCCGCCGGTCACTAACACCCAGTTATCCATCGGCTTACTTTTTCTGTTCGGCCAGAGCATGACACAGCTCGCCCAGCGTCATATTGGGATGCTCAATAAACATTTCCGCGTTCAACGTAGCGCCAAACTCCCTTTTCGCCAACACCATCATCTCGACATAGTCCAGGCTATCCAGCTTCAGCTGGTGCAGCGGCATATCAGGGGAAAGCTGAGATGAATCCAGATCTTTGGCATCACAAATCATCTCGCACAGGGTGTCATAAACTTGTTGATATCTTTCCATGATTAAATCCTTATTTATCAATGTTTTTATGCAATCTTACCGTTGCGTATAACTCGCCGTTTTTAACGTTACCGCAGTTGCCAGCAGAGGGCCTTGCGGCGTCCAGCACTGTACTTCTATCTGCACCACCAATCCGCTGTCGCCATCACCGACAATAAGCGGCGGCAAAATGGCGTAGTGCAAAACGCTCTCAACGCAGCCCAGTGATCCGGGCATAAACAAACTGGCGTGAAAATGCACGTCATGATGTGTCTGTACTACCGACAGTTGGGCAAAAACATCAATCAGCGTCTGCGCCTGCATTGTCGGCAATCGCTCTTTGATGGCCGACAAGATCTCCGTCGACGACACGATGCGTTGGAACAACAGCGCATCCAAAAAGCTCCACTGCAACAGCGCTGCCTCCGGAGTTCCTGGAAAGCGCCGCCGAAGCATCTCAACTTCCTGCCGTTCCAGCCGCTGAACAAGAGGTGCGTCAGTGATGTCAAACGCCGCAGAAGGGAGCAATTTGGCGCTGAAACAGCACTCATCGTTGCACTCATCCAACAGTCTGCCGCTTGCCTGATGCTCCGTGGTGGCGACGTCCAGGCGATAATCAAGTTCGCAGCGTACCGGCTGTCGCAGTCGGGCGCTAAAGCGGAAAAAATGCGCATCCGGCGATGCAGGCCGCAACGCCTCGCTTAGAGCCTGCTTCATATCCAGCATGGCGCGCATGCCGTGCACCGTCAGCCGCTCACTGCCAATCTTACGCGCCCATTGCAGGTCAAAATGTATCGGGTTGTAGTCTCCGGAAAATGCCGCCCATTGCTCCGCATCGCTACGCGTATAGTTAAACCGCATCGTTACCTCTGCCGATCACCAGTGCGGCATTGGCGCCGCCAAAGCCAAAACTCAGGTTTAGCGTGTGGCGCAATTTCGCCGCCCGGTGGCCTTCGCTGATGTAATCCAGATCGCAGGCCGGATCGGGACTTTTCAGGTTACAGGTCGCTGGCATCAGCTGATGTTGCATCGCCTGTAAGCAAATAATGGATTCAAAACTACCGGCGGCGGCGATAAGGTGGCCGGAATAAGACTTGGTACTCGATAGCGGCGTGGTATATGCCGCCTTGCCAAAGGCCAGTTTAATTGCCTCGGTCTCATTAAGATCGTTCAGCGGCGTCGACGTCCCGTGCGCATTGATGTAATCCACGTCATGCACGCCAATACCGGCCTGCACCAACGCCCGCTGGATAGTTTTAACCCTGGCGACCTTATCGTCGGCCGGCGCGGTGAAATCAAACGCATCGGAATAGTTGCCGTAACCCTTTATCTCGCCGAGGATAACGGCGCCACGCGCCAGTGCGGCATCACGCTCTTCCAGGCACAGCACCGCCGCCCCTTCCGACAGCACAAACCCGTTGCGGTCCAGACTAAATGGGCAGCAGGCTTTGGCGGCATCCTGTTGTTCTCGCGCCAAAGCGCGCAATACGTCAATATCCCACACAGCCGGATCGGAGCGCAGCGATTCGCCCGCTCCTGCCAACATCATGGATGCTCGCCCGTGGCGAATCGCCTCAAACGCATCACCGATTGCAATAGTACCGGTGGCACAGGCGGCGATTGGCGTATTCTGATAGCCGCGCAGCCCCCACAGCAAACTGCAGGCGGCAGTCGCGACGTTCGGCATGGAAAGGAAACAGGCAAATGGCGATCCCAAGCCGCTGCGCTGATACATATCAAAATTGTCGTAACTTTCATCCTGCCCGGCCCAGCCGCTGCCGATAATCGCGCCGCACTCCAGCGGGTCGTAAGAATCGACGGGCGCAGCGCCCTGGAAGGCCATCTCGACGGCTTCTTTAGCCGCCCCAAGCGCCAAACGCGCAAAGCGCGGCAAGCGGCGGCGAATCGCCGCCGGTACCGACTTCAAATCAGGTTCTGACGCAACCAGTCCAAAGAAGCGCGACTGAATCCCCGCAGCGGACCGATCGTGATATTGATAGCCTAACCGGTAATCCATTATTGCCGCCCAGCTCTGCTGCGCATTCTCTCCCAGCGGCGTAACCGCCCCGTAGCCGGTAACCACTACCCGGCGTGGCGAAGACATGTTATTCATCAGCATTTCCCTTTGTCGTTACGTCCTTACCCATTGCGCCCCCTAATGCCAGCCATAATTTCATCGTGGCATTCAGGTAGTTGTATTGCATTTCCGCCAGGCTGTTTTCACTGCTCAGGCGGGCATCCTGAGCATCGATCAATGTTTGGAACGACACCGCACCAGCGCGGTATTGGCTCTCAGCCAACGTCAGCCGCTGTTGGCTGAGCCGTAAGTTTTCCAGCAGGCGCTGCCTCTGTTGCTGATAACTCAACCGTTGCGCCATCGCGTTATCCACGTCAGAAAGCGCGTTATATACCGCACTACGAAACGTAATGATCTGCTGCTGCACATCAAGTTGGGCTTTTTCTACCGTTAACCTCATCGTGTTCCACTGCACGAAAGGCAACGCGACGCTGCTGCCCAGCGTTCTGATCGGCTGACTAAACCACTGCTGAAATATGGCGCTGCCGGCGCTCAGCGAAGCCGTCAACGACAGCGACGGATAAAAATTGAGCCGCGCTACATCAGAGCCGGCCAGCGCGGCACGCAAGCGCCTCTCTGCCCCCTGTACATCCGGCCTGCGGCCGATTACCGCCAGCGGCACGCTCGTGGCGATCGGTACCTCCTGGCTGATATCCAGCCCACGCAGCTCCGGCTGACGCACGTCTGGCGAGTTATTGAATAAAATAGCCAGAGCATTGCGCGCCGCTTCGCGCTGCTGCTGCAGGTTTCGCTGTTGATTTTCCCTGTCGTTCACCGATTGACGCGCCTGCAGGAGTTCAATTTGACTGGCGGCGCCGGCGGCATGACGTGCGCGCACCAGGCGGAGCGTCTCCTGTGCGTTAGTCATCATCGCTTGCTGCGCTTCAAGCTGCTGATTGAGCCTGGCAATCTGCCAATAATAGTCAGCAGTATTGCCAATCAGCGTCAGCGCAACGTTTTGCCGATCCTGTTCAGAAGCCTGCACCAACCAGCCGGCCTGCTCGCGCGTACGCGCCAGTTTTCCCCACAGATCCAGCTCATAGCTCAGGTTCAGTGAAGAGCGATAATCTTCACTCGCACTGCCGCCGCGCATCATTTGGCTGTTGCTGGCGCCGCCGCTCACCGTCACGTCCGGCGTCAGATTGGTTTTGCTCAACCCGGCTTCCAGGCGTGCCTGCTGCAACTGCAGGCCCGCTTGCGCCAGATCGTTATTACTACTTAATACGTTGGTTATCAGCTGCGAAAGCTGCGGATCGTTGAAGCTATCCCACCAATGTTCGCTATTTGCCAAATAAGCCGGCCCGGTAATCTCCGTACGCCACTGCGCCGGAACCGATACCGTTGGCTGTTGATATTCGCTTTTTACCAACGCGCCACAGCCGGACAACGTCAAGCTGCTCAACAGAACCACGATTATTTTCTGCCTCATTCGCGCGCCAGCGCCTCCGTAGGGTGAAGCCGCGCCGCATTACGCGCGGGGAAAAAGCCAAATCCCAGCCCGATAAGCGCGGAAAATCCACAGGCCAGCGCAATCGGCGGCCAGGTGAAGACCATCGTGAACTCATCGGTAAACCAGGAGAAAATAACGCCCGCCAACGTCGCGCCGGCGATGCCGACCATCCCCCCCAACGTGCAGATCACCATCGCCTCAATTAAAAACTGACGCATAATGTCCACCGGACGGGCGCCGACCGAGAGGCGGATACCGATTTCATGCGTCCGTTCGGTAACGGACACCAGCATGATATTCATTACGCCAACCCCGCCGACCAGCAGAGAAATGCCGGCAATCGCGGTGATCAACAGCTGCATGGAATCAGACGCCTGCTGAATGGTCTGCGTCATCTGGTCATTGCTTTGGGTAAAGAAGTCGCGGCGGCCGTGGAACACCTCCAACTGCTGCTCCACGTCTTTTTGCGCACGCGCCAACGGATAACCGTCGGCCACCCGCAGTGAGATAGATTCCAACGGCGCATCGCCCGCCAGACGCACCTGCAGCGAGGTATACGGCATCCAGGCATTGAGTCGTCCGCCCATAAACGGGCCCTTTTTCGTTGCGATGCCGCTCACGCGAAACGGCGTCCCGCCGATTTGTACGATCGCGCCGAGCGGTTGTTCGCCATCCGGAAACAGGGTTTTTGCCAACTCTGCATCGATGACCACCACCGGTTCGCGCTCTTCAAGATCACGCTCGGTTAACGCATTGCCGCTGACCAGCGTCACGCCCTGCACATGAAAATAATCACCGCTGATGCCGGAGAGCGAGACCATCACCTCCTTTCCGCCGCGAATAATGCGAATATATTTATTAATCAGCGGCGAAATACCATCGATATAGGGCTGCTTTGCCAACATCTCCACGTCCTCTATCGTCAGCGAACGTTCGAAATCAGGACGCGGCTTATCCCAGCCAAGGCCGGGACGAATCTCTAACGAACTGGTGCCCAATTGGCTGATCTTTTCCAGAATGCTCTGTCGGGCGCCCTCTCCCACGGCGATAGCGGATACCACCGATGAGATCCCGATAATAATGCCGAGCATCGATAAAAAAGCGCGCACCCGATGGCCTAACAAAGAACGCCATGCCATACGCACGGCCTCGCGTACGCTTTGCCATAAGGGCGCGCGCCCGGTGGCCGCCGCCACAGGCAGAGCCTGAGGCTGCTCGCTCTGGGCGACGCCATCATTCAAACGGTCGTCAATAATTTCACCGTCGCTGATTTCAATAATGCGCTGCGCCTGTCTGGCAACGTCGCGATCGTGGGTCACGATGATGATGGTATGGCCACTCTGATGCAGCGAATGCAATATTCCCATCAGTTCCTGACCGCTGGCGCGGTCCAACGCTCCCGTCGGCTCATCGGCCAAAATAATTTCGGCACCGTTCATCAGGGCCCGGGCAACGCTGACCCGCTGCTGCTGACCACCGGAAAGCTGGGCCGGTTTGTATGCCATACGATGCGGCAATCCCAACCGCTGCAACAGGTACTCAGCCCGCTCCTGACGTTGATTCGTCGGCATTGCGGTATACAGCGCGGGAATAGCCACATTTTCCGCGGCATTCAGATAGGGCATCAGGTGATAACGCTGGAAAATAAAGCCGACATACTGGCTGCGCAGCTGTGCCAACTGCTCACCACTCGCTGACCGTGTCGACAGCGATTTAATGCGCATTTCGCCCGACGAAGGTTTATCCAGGCAGCCAATGATATTCATCAGGGTCGACTTACCGGATCCCGAGGCGCCGACGATAGCCACCATTTCTCCCGCGTTAATCGTCAGCGAGATATTTTTCAGCACCGCTACGGTTTCAGTGCCTGAAGAGAAACGGCGTGAAATGTCGTTTAACGCAATGATAGGTTCAGCGGCGGCCATTATTGCCCTCCTGCAATCTGCGTCAGCACCACTTTTTCCCCTTCTTTCAGCCCGCTTTTAACCTCGATAAACTGCCGGTCGCTGATGCCGGTGACGATCGTGCGCGGCTCAAGCGTAGCGCCCCGCCGGACCTGTACCTGATAACGGTCTTTTCCCTGTGGCTGCCCGAGCGCCGCCAACGGGATCCGCAACGCATCTTTCTCCTGGTCGGTGATGATAAACACCTGCGCGGTCATCGACGTACGCAGCTGGCGCTCAAGGTTGGCAATGGCAAATACGCCGTTGTAGTACACCGCCGTCGGCTGCTGACTGGACGATGAGGCCGGACTGTCCTCCCGCAGTGCTTCATTCGGTGCCTCCTGCACCGAGCCCATCACGCTGTCATAACGGCGTTTGGGATCGGCCACGACATAGAACCACAGCGGTTGTCCGACACGTACTTTCAAAATATCGGTTTCTGAGATACGGGTATGCACCGTCATGGTGTCGGCATTCGCCAACACCAGAATCGTTGGCGCGCTCTGTGACGATACGATCGTCTGCCCCTCTTTGGTGACAATACCCAGCACTTCACCATCAATCGGCGCCAGAATGCGGGTATAGCCCAGGTTGGCCCTGGCCGTCTCCAGCGCCATTTCCATTTGCACGATTTGCGCTTCGTTCATCCGCACCTGGGCAACCTGGGTGGCGTATTGCGCCTGCGCCTTTTCCAGATCGCTTTTCACCCCGGCGCCATCGCGATCCAGCTGGCGTTGACGTTTTAGCTCCAGTTGATACTGCAGCAAGCTCGCTTCTGAAGCCTGTTTCTGCGCGACCGCACTTTGCAGCTGTGCTTCCGATTTACGAACTTCATTTTCCTGCAGCGTCGGATCAATCTCTGCCAGCAGTTGACCTTTGGTCACCCGGTCCCCCTGACTGACATACAGCTTGGTCAGCTGACCATTGACCTGTGCGCCGACGTTAACCTGCAGCGACGGTTTCAAAATACCGGTCGCTAATACGGTTTTTTCGATATCGCCGCGGCTGACTACGGCGGTGGGTTCAGGGATATGCTCTGCCGAGCTGCGCATGTAAAAACTGATGGCCGCCACAATGGCCATCGCCAGTAACAGCAGCAGCGCAAGAGCAGCTTTGCGATTTTTTCGTAACGGCATCAGCAGACCTCTCCGCACGGTATCGGCGAGGGTGCCGGCCGCACTGCTGATGACGTCATCGTCTCTATCCGGCCTTCCGCCATACGGTAAATCCGGTCAAACTTCGGCAGCACGCTTTCGCTGTGCGTCACCGTAATCAGCGTTTTTCCCTGCTCGCGACAGTGCGCCAGCAGGGTGTCCATCACCTGCTGAGCCGTCTCTTCATCCAGATTGGCGGTAGGCTCATCCAGTACCAGAACCGGACGGCCGCTGTACATGGCGCGCGCCAGCAGCAGCCGCTGGCGCTGCCCCAGCGACAGGCCGGCGTGACTTTCACGAATCAGCGCGTTCATGCCGCCCGGCAGCCTGGCGATCGCCGGTTCCAGGTTAAGCCCGCGCAGAGAGCGCTCAATCTCGGCTCTCCGGCCTTCATCAAAATCTTCATCAAACAGCGTGATATTTTGTAGAACAGAGGCGTTAAACAAAATATCCTCCTGGCTCTGCAGGAAAAACAGCGCGTGTGCCTGGTGATAGTCAATCGGGCCGTCATCCACGACGATATCGCCCTGCTGGGGAGGAATCAGGCCGCACATCACTTTCAACAGCGTACTTTTACCCGCACCGGACTCCCCGACAATGGCAATGCTTTCCCCCCGCCGCAGCGAAAACGACAGGCCCTGCAGCACCGGCTGCTGGGCATCATAGGCGAACACGATATCGTGGTACCCCAGGCTGCGGATAAACGGCGGCACGGCCGCTGGAACCGACGATGCCCCAGCCGACGTCGTCTCCCCCACAGGGAATAGGTCGCGCGCACGCTTATCTATCACGTGCAGCTGGTTTTTTTGCAAAATGGCAAAGAAGATTTTGGTGATATACGAGGTAAAAATCTCACGCACGAAGCTGTAGGCAAAAAACTCCCCCAGGCTTAACGCGCCGCTCTTTAGCAAAGGCAGAGCCAGCAACATAAAGAACACCATCTCCAGGCTGCCGATCAGCTGATAGATACTGCCCTTGATCTGCTCATAAACTTTCTGCTTTTGCCGGCAGGTGAACAGCGACAGCGCATACTGGGCAAACGCCCCTTTGCGCAGGCTGGCCAGCCCGGCGGATTTGATGGTGGAGAATCCCTGAATGGTCTCCAGAATAAAGTCGCTCTGTTCGGCGCTTTTTTCCTGCAGCTGCTGGGTATAGTAACGGTCGCGGTAAATGGCCCATACGCTGACCAGCCCCATCATCGTCACGCCGACGACGGATACCAACGCCAGAAGCGGGCTCATATAGCACATCACTCCCAGCGCGATCGCCCCGACGATCCAGTCGGTACGCAGGCCGTTATCCAGCTCTATCTTTTGCCCGGCGGCCGACTGCCAGTTAGCAAAACGGCTGAATATTTCGCCGGGCGCGCGTTTATCAAAAAAGTTTAACGAGTTGGCTAACAGCCGGGAAAAACCGGCCACGCTGTTGAGCACCACGAACCGTTTGATAAAGCGTTCGGTAATCAGCCTTACGCCAAAGGCCAGCGAGGTGGAGATAACAAACGCCAACAGGTAATAAAAATAGGGGAAATCGGTCTCGCCGGCGCTTGAAAAAACGTCATTAATCGCGCTGCTGACCATCACTGGCATAATAAACAGCGTAAGAGATATCAGAAACGCCAGCGTCATCAGGCGATAGATGCCCGGCAGACGCGAGGTTTCCTGCATGCTCATACACTCCAGCGCGCTGAAACGCTGGCTGCGCTTCACACCGGCCAGCGCCGCGGCATCCGGCGGCGTTTCATGATCCAGCACCAGCGCATAGCCGCTGATTTCCTGTTTGAGCGCCTCCAGCGGCAGTAACTGCTGACCGATCGCCGGATTCATCACACAGACGTGGTTGCCTTTACGATAGGCCAACAGAACGTAATGGCTGGCGCCGTAGTGTAAGATCGCCGGCAGCGGCAGCTCCGCCAGTTCCTGGTGCTCAAAGGATACCGGATAGGCTGGAATAGCCAATTCGCCGAGGATGGTGGTTAAGGTCGCCAGCGACATGCCGTGCTGGGAGGCAGGAAAACGCGTGCGCAACGCTTCCAGTGGCGCATCAATTCCCTGTGTTTCCGCCAGCATCGCAATACAGGCCAGGCCGCATTCGTTGGTTTCGCTTTGAAACACCTGCGTCGGGATTATCTTTTCCATGATCTTTTTTTACAGTTCCAGGTTATTCATTGATAAAAAACAACGAATGCGCATGCCAGAGCATCCAGGCTTCAGGGCGCTGTCGCAATGCGGTCTCAATAACCGTCGGCAACGCCTGCTGCAGTGCACCGGCCTCTACCGGCGGGAAAATATGAATCCTGATGCCGCGGTCATAGTAGAGGTAATAAAACACCACGCTGGCGGACAGCGCGCGCGCCAAACGCACCACGCCGCTGTGCACATTGGCAGGACGGTCAAACAATCGGCAAGGGAGTTTCGCCGTACGGGCACGGTTGGTGGTTACCGTATAATCCGGCGTAATATCCGGAAAAATAATGATATTGCGCTGATGGTCGGCCGCCTCCAGCAGCGCGGACGTCAGATTGCCGGCAATGGCGCGGTTATCATCATGGATCGAGCAATAGTCCAGATTAACGCCGCCCTGCCTGCGCGCCTGTTCCTGATATACCTCAGCGCCGGACGAGACGATCACCGTCGCTTTGCCGGGAAACACCTCGCCGCCCACCATCCCCGCCAGAATGTCGGAAACCATGTGCAGCGGCGCCAGTATCACTGGGGAACCGGCAGCATGCAGCGGCGAGACAACCTGATTCAGCTGGGCGCTGCAGGACGCCATCTGCGCCAGCAGTTGACGATTACGTCCGTAGGTCGCCGCCAACTCCAACACCTGCCGGCGACGCATCTGACGAATAAAGTCTACCTGCGGCCCGTCGCCTAGCAGGGAAAGCTGATTGGCGCGCGCCACAGCGGCACGCCCCCGCAGTCCGCGATTGACGAACGGCAGCCAGCGGCTGGCCTCGCTCACCGCCAATGCCAGACGGTAATCGGTATGCCGCAGTATCAGACACAGCAGCCGGGCGCGCAGCCAAAGCACCCGATGCCACTGGCCGATCGCACGGTCCCACAGGTTACAGGCGCTCAGGTAGACCCATACCGCAAAGAAACGCATTACGGTTCCTGCGGGCTATCGTTTTTCAGCAGCGACAGCAACTTTTTGCTAAAGGTAGGAAAATCGCTATCCTGCTGAGCCAACCATTTTTTATTGACGATAAAACTCGGCGTCGCGTTCACTTTGTAGTAACTGCTCACCGCCGTCATATAAGCCAACAGGTCCTTGACCTCCTGCGACTGGCTGGCGCTGCGATAGTCAGTTCGATCGATACCGTTATCCAGCAGCCACTGCCCCAACTGCGCCGGGTCGCTGAGATCCTGGCGTTCTTTGATAATCGCCTGGTAGGCGCTTTCACGGTATTTATCTTCCAGTCCCATCACCGACAGCGTGGCGAACAGCGGCGCATAGGCGGACAGACCGCTGTTTTGCGGGTTGCCGATATGCAGGCGGACAAGTTTGCTGCCTGCCGGCAGCTGAGCCTCAAGGTCTTTCACATTGTTTTCATTGACCGCGCAGTAGTGGCAGCCATAAGAGAAGATCTCGACAATCGCATTGTCATCGGTTAACGGACTGTTTTTAATCTGCTCATCGCTGATAAACGTCAGCGCCGGTGCGTCATCGTCACTATGCGCACCCATCACAAAATAATGAATGTAAGCTGTCGTGATCAGTGAGGAGATAATAATAATAAATAATGTATATACGATAAAATAAAGTGGTTTTTTCAACATAATCATTCATCCTGAAAATTAACGCAGATCCATCACACTAAAAATGACAGGCTATCCTGTTATTTTTAGAATAAAACATACTGCGCATATGTTTTGAAATTCTGCAACACAAAAACCGGATGCAGCTAAAACACGCCGCATCCGTATAAACTTTAATTCACTGATATGAATTGATATCAGACAATATCAATTAGCCATCCCCACGGCACTGGTTTTCGTCGACTGCCGGGATAGATGTCTGGTGTATCTTACCGTATTTATCAGTACAGGAACGCACCAGGGTGCACACCTTGCTTGGATCGGTGCCAATCCATTCAAAACTGTCCGTGCAATTTTTTTTGCACTTACCGCCAATCACCGCTTCCGCTGCCGACAGGGTTACTTTTTTCATTGCTATATCCTTATGTTTAACTGCTACAAATTTACCATTGCTTCATCCTGAGGGGGATGATTATTTTCAATAAGCGTGGAAATAAGCCACATTTATTAAAATGTAGTTTCCTATTCATGGAGTTCTTCACATATAAAATCTGAGAGAAGAATAACCATCGAGAATAGGTAGATCAATAAGATTTTCATCTAATCATTACATCATGACTCAATTTAACATGAGGCAATAACAGGATATTTCTCGGTTTCTGTCAGTTTAGTGGGGGGGAAATAAACTATGCATATATTTATGATTATATATCACATAAATATCATTGCAGGATAACTCTTATATAATCCTGATGAATCTTGGGATGCGATCTGCTCCGACCAGTATCTCAACTCAATCCGCCTAAAACTTACTCCATAACGGTTTGTTTCCCCGCCGTCAGCCCGTACACTATTCGCAACAGCATTTATACAGGACAGTCGGTCGCTATGTTGCCAACCCATGAATACGCCAACGACCTGATACTCTTCGCGCTTATCGTCGATTGCGGCTCATTCAGCAAAGCGGCGGAAAGCGCCGGTATCACCAGCTCAGTCATCAGTAAACGTATCGGCAAGTTGGAGAAATCTCTCGGCGCCCGCCTGCTGTATCGCACCACCCGTAGCCTGACGCCAACCGAAAGCGGCGCGATGCTATACCATCACGCCAAAACCCTGAGCGCGCAAATGCAGGAGGCGCTGTATGCGGTCAGTGAAAAAAGCGAAGCGCTGACCGGCACCATACGAATGTCGGTGCCCACCATTTCCGGCGAACTGCTGCTCAGCGAAAGCGTCGCCGAATTTTGCGCGCAGCATCCTGAGCTCAAGGTCGAAATGCGATTGGAAAATCGCTTTGTCGATCTGGTCAACGAAGGCATCGATTTAGCGATACGCACCGGCACCATGCCCGACTCCAGCCTGATCGCCAGGCACATTCTGGACTCGCGCTGGGTGATCGTCTGTTCCCCGGCCTACCTTGAACAACACCCGCAGCCGCAAACCACCGCCGATCTGTTGGCGCATAACTGTCTGACCTATACCTATCAAGAAAGCGGCACCGCCAACTGGCTGGTCAAACAGCCCGGCCACGACGATATTCAGGAACTGCAGGTCAACGGCAATCTTTCCGCCAATAATGCCCGCGCCATTCGCAAAGCGGTGATCGCCGGGCATGGCATCGCGATGGTTCCCCGCTGCATGGTGTATGAGGATTTGCAGGATGAAAAACTGATGGAAATACTAAATGGCCACTGTGGAAAAGTGCTCGGCGTCTATGCCGTTTACCCCTACACCCGTAATTTACCGTTAAAAACCCGCCTGCTGATCGAACATATCATTGGTAGTTATAAAAGAATCAGCCATTATTTTTGAAGGACGTCACGTTATCAGCCGCCATTCTGGCAGCGGTGAGCGTTCGATTAGGTGATTTTAGGCGATAATCTATGGCTGATTAACGCCTAATAAATGTGACCACGCGCCTTTATCACACAATACCCCACGTTAACCTAATGATTTAAATCATAATAAAACACGCACACTTTCTCTTCTCATTCCAGCCGAATGCTCTGTTCTGTCCGTTCTACAATTGTTGCAAAAATGCAACGTAGAACATCGAATAATGTTGTGATTAGAATAATACCGTCGCAAACATTGACGATTTCCGATCGCCCTACCGCATAAAAATAATAATCGCTGAGGATCCTATGTCCCTGTTTTTCAGTATCGCTCCGATCATCTTATTGATATGGATGATGACGAAACACCAAGGCGTCCCCGCTTATATCGCTCTGCCGTTAACCGCCCTTGTGGTCTATGCTTTACAGCTGCTGTGGTTCAACGGCGACTTGCTCCTATTACATGCCAATGTGATTACCGCGCTGGTTGCGGTTTTCACCCCGATTACCATTATCGCCGGCGCCATTTTGCTCAATAAACTGATGCAAATCAGCGGGGCGGAAAACGTGGTGCGCAACTGGCTGGAAAATATCAGCCCCAACCCTGTCGCCCAGCTAATGATCATCGGCTGGGCGTTTGCTTTTATGATTGAGGGCGCCAGCGGCTTCGGCACGCCGGCCGCTATCGCCGCGCCGATTCTGGTTGGGCTGGGGTTTAATCCGCTGCGCGTTGCTATCCTGACGCTGGTGATGAACTCGGTGCCGGTCTCTTTCGGCGCCGTGGGCACCCCGACCTGGTTCGGCTTTGCCAACCTGGGGCTGAGCGACGCCGACCTGCTGGAGATCGGCCGCCAAACCGCGTTAATCCACACCGTCGCCGGCCTGGTTATTCCGCTTCTGGCACTGCGCTTTATCGTTTCCTGGCGGCAGATCCGTCAAAACCTGCCGTTTATCCTGCTGAGTGCGCTGAGCTGCACGCTGCCTTACCTGTTGCTGGCGCAGGTTAACTACGAATTTCCGGCACTGCTGGGCGGCGCCATCGGCCTGGCATTATCGGTGTTGCTGGCCCGCGCCAATATCGGCTTGACGCGCGACAGAACCCCGTCCAGCGTTCAGCCGGTATCTTTTGGCCAAGTGCTGAAAGCCATGACTCCTACGTTGCTGCTGATCGTGATTCTAATCGTCACGCGCATCCACCAGCTGGGGCTGAAATCCCTGCTTAACAGCAGCGCCCTGCTGTGGCAGGGCAGCCTGGGATGGTTCGGTGAACTCAGCATCAGCAAGGCGCTGATTATTGAACTGCAGCAGGTATTGGGCACCAGCGCCCAGGCCAGTTATAAAACGCTGTACGTGCCGGCCCTGATTCCTTTCCTGCTGGTGGTGTTACTCGCCATTCCGCTGTTCAGATTAAGTGGGCAACAGGTACATCGGATCTTCGGTGATACCACCCGCAGTATCGGCAAGCCGTTTATCGCCCTGCTCGGTGCGCTGATTATGGTCAATCTGTTGATGCTGGGCGGGGATAACGCGCCGGTGATGATTATCGGCAGAGCGCTGGCCGATACCACCGGTGCCAGCTGGCTGCTGTTTTCCGCCCTTCTCGGCGCACTCGGCTCGTTCTTCTCCGGTTCGAATACCGTCTCCAACCTGACATTTGGCGGTATTCAGCACTCCATCGCCGTCAGCAGCGGTTTAAACGTCAACCTGACGCTGGCATTGCAGTCCGTAGGCGGCGCGATGGGCAATATGATTTGCCTGAACAATATCATCGCCGTCTGCTCAATCCTCGGCATTACTCAGGCCGAGGGCAAGATCATCAGAAAAACCATATTGCCCATGCTGGTTTATGGCGCAATCGCCGCCGGCATGGCGCTGATACTGGCATTCTGAGCGAATCACAGTAAGTTTAAGTTAACGATAAAGTAAGGGACGCATTATGATCATCTCCGCTTCAACCGACTACCGGGCCGCAGCACAGGCAAAACTTCCGCCTTTTCTGTTCCACTACATTGATGGCGGAGCCTATGCTGAACACACGCTACAGCGCAACACAGCGGATCTGGCCGGTATCGCCCTGCGCCAGCGCGTGCTGCGCAACATGTCCGAGCTAAGCCTGGAAACCACCCTGTTCGGGGAGAAACTGGCGATGCCGGTGGCGCTGGCGCCCGTCGGCCTGACCGGCATGTACGCACGGCGCGGTGAAGTGCAGGCGGCGCGCGCGGCCGCCAACAAGGGCATTCCCTTCACGCTGTCGACCGTCTCGGTCTGCCCGATCGAAGAGGTGGCGCCGGCCATCAACCGGCCGATGTGGTTTCAGCTGTATGTGCTGAAAGATCGCGGATTTATGCGCAACGCGCTGGAGCGGGCGCAGGCGGCCGGAGTTAAAACCCTGGTGTTCACCGTCGATATGCCGGTTCCCGGCGCGCGCTACCGCGATGCGCACTCCGGCATGAGCGGCCCGAACGCCGCCATGCGCCGAATCTTACAGGCGATGACCCACCCACAGTGGGCGTGGGATGTCGGTATCAACGGTAAACCGCACGACCTTGGCAACGTCTCCGCCTATCGCGGTACGCCAACCAGCCTGGAGGACTATATCAGCTGGCTCGGCGCCAACTTCGATCCGTCGATTTCCTGGAAAGATCTGGAGTGGATCCGCGAGTTCTGGCAGGGGCCGATGATCATTAAAGGCATTCTTGATCCTGAAGACGCCAAAGACGCCGTACGCTTCGGCGCTGACGGTATTGTGGTCTCCAACCACGGCGGCCGCCAGCTGGATGGCGTTCTTTCCACTGCCCGCGCTCTGCCGGCGATTGCCGATGCGGTCAAAGGCGATATCACCATTCTGACCGACTCCGGCATCCGCAACGGGCTGGATGTGGTGCGGATGATTGCGCTGGGCGCCGACAGCGTCCTGCTGGGGCGCGCCTTCGTGTACGCGCTGGCGGCGGCCGGCGAAGCCGGAGTGGCGAACCTGCTGGATCTGATTGATAAAGAAATGCGGGTCGCGATGACGCTGACCGGCGCCAAAACCATCGGCGAGATCACCCGGGATTCGCTGGTCAAAACGCTGTAAGTAAAAAGGGCCGGCGTAATTGCCGGCCCTTTCGTTTAACAGGAAGGAGCACGCCCCTGAGGCGGTAAATAACGTAGCGGATCCAGCGCCGTCGCGCGATAGCGAATCTGGAAATGCAGGCGGACAGAATTGGCGCCGCTGCTGCCCATGGTGGCAATTTTCTGCCCGGCTTTCACATCCTGCCCGTTACGCACCAGCGTAGTGTCGTTATGCGCATAAGCCGAAATAAAATCTTCACCATGCTTAATCATGATCAGGTTGCCGTAACCACGCAGTTGGTTGCCGACATACACCACTTTGCCCTTGGAGCTGGCGTAAACCGGCTGCCCGCGGCGGCCCGCAATATCGATACCCTTATTACCACCGTCAGAGGTTGAGAAGCGGGCAACGATCTTGCCATCGGTCGGCCAACGCCAGCAGCGTGAGACGCCCGGCGGAGGCGTACTCTTCGTCAGCACGCTGCCGGAAGAGCGACCGCCGGATTTGCGGCTTGTGCTTTTCGCCGTCGTGCCGGGGCTGACTTTTAATTTTTGCCCGACGGCCAGACTATAAGGCGGACGGATATTGTTGGTGCGCGCCAGCGTGCTGACGTCATTGCCGGTAATCCAGGCGATGTAATACAGCGTATCGCCACGCTGGACGGTATAGGTACTGCCGCTGTAGCTGCCTTTAGGCAATTTATCATAATCACGGTTGTAGTTATTTTTGCCTGAGCAGCCCGCCAACAGCAGGCCAAGCGTCAGACACACCGCCAGACGGCGCCACGCCGCAGATATATTCCCTCTGCTCAAAACCTATCCTCAATCAGCCGTATGTCAATAATGGTATGCGCAAGGTGCATAATAACCGTCTATGTTAACACCTGAAAACGGGCAGTCAAAAAGCAGGCTTTCCCGCCATCATTCTATTTTCGACTTTTCTAATGGAGCGCTCCCGTTAGCGTACATCAATTGGCAAGAAGGACAGATTCATGCTGGAAGTTTGGGGAAGAAAGAGCTCATCCAATGTACAGGCGCTTATGTGGTGCATTGGCGAGCTGGGTTTACCGTATCAAAGACATGACGTCGGGCACCGATTCGGCGGCACGGACAGCGACGAATTTTATGCGCTGAACCCGAACCGTACCATCCCCGTACTCCGAGATGGCGACCTCCCGCCGCTGTGGGAAACCGGCGCCATCCTGCGCTATCTGGCAAACCGTTATGCGCCGGACGAATTCTGGCCCGCCGACTTAATCGCCAGAACCAATGTAGACCGCTGGATGGAATGGTCAAAACTGAACGTAGCGCTGCTGTTTACCGCGCCGATCTTTTGGCGCGTGGTGCGTACGCCCGCAGCTGAACGCGATCCCGCCGCGATCGACCAAGCGCTGCAGGCCTTTGAGAACAAACTGATGATTGCCGAACAGCGCCTCGCAGGCCAGACGTTTTTGGCTGGCGACACATTTTCCGCCGCAGATATCCAATTCGGGCACGTGCTGTATCGTTACTACGATATAGACATCGACCGACAACCACTGCCAAACCTGCGCAGCTACTACGATCGGCTGACGGAACGCCCCGCCTTCCGCGAACACGTTATGGTGTCTTACGAAGCATTAAGGGCTTAATACGTCGTTAGCCGAAGGGAAACGGCGCATGACGGGAGCCGGTTTTTACCCTCTCCCGTCATGCGCCTCCTGCGGATTTGCCGGAAATAGCAGGCTGAACACGATTTGGGCGGCCGGCGGCTGCGGGTAACACTGGGCACAGGCCTCGCCACCGTGCAACGTCATGATGGCGCGTACAATTGACAGCCCAAGCCCGCTGGCCTGGCTGCTGCGTGCGGCGTCAGCACGATAGAACCGGTCGAACAGTTTATCCAGGTGTGCGGCGTCGATTGGCGCCCCCTGATTGATCACCCGTACCACGCACGCGTCACCCTCCGTCCCGGCCCGCAGTATTATTTGGCTGTTCCCATCGGCATAACGCACCGCATTGGCGACCAGATTGCTCAGCGCCCGCTGAAAAAGCATGGCATCGGCCCACAGCCGCCCGCCCCCTTGGCAAGTCAGCTGAATACCACGCTCTTCTGCCAAGCCTTCAAAGTAATCAGCCACCCGCTGCAGCTCCGCCGCCATATCCAGCGTGCGGTAATTCAGCGCGGATTGCGCGTTGCCGGCACGGGCCAGAAACAGAATATTCTCCACCATGCGTGAGATACGCTCCAATTCCTCCATATTGGTGGAGAGCAGGGTTTCATACTCTTCCACGCTGCGGGGCTGGTACAGGGCCACCTGACACTGGCCCATCAGAGCGCCTACCGGCGTGCGGATCTCATGCGCCAGATCGGCGGAGAACTGCGTCAAGCGCTGATAGCCGTCGTTTATCCGGTCAAGCATGGCGTTGAATGACACTATCAGCTGCCGCAGCTCCTGCGGCGCTCCGTGCTCGCTCAGCCGGGTTGACAGCGTACTGGGTGCGATCGCCGCCGCCTGCGCCGCCATGCGCCTTAGTGGCCGCAGCTCACGGCGCATTACCCAGTATCCCAGCAGCGCAATGAGCGCGAAGGCCATCCCCACCGCCGCCAGCACGCGCCACAAATAACGCGCCAGCATTTTCTGTTCGTTGGCCATCACATGCGCCACCGAAATTTGCAGGACTTTGCCGTCCTCCAGTTTCACCAGCGCCGATGCCAGCCGGATCGGCACGCCCTGCGGCGTCTCTCCGGCGCGCACTGCCTTCAGCCGCTGCGGCTGACCGACCGGCGTTGGCACCACCGATGGCAGCGTCAGCCTGGCCGGGTTAACGTTGATTAACGGTTTTTGCCCCTGCAGCTGGAAGATCAGGACGTCCTGTTCGTTGCCCAGCATATTTTCGAACAACCCGGTATTGGCAACCAGCCGCTCCACTAAAAAGCGCTGACCCAGTAATTTCCGGTAATAGTCGATACGTCCGGTCACCTGCAGATCGCTGCGGTTGACCATTTCCTGACGCATCGCGCCATACAGGTAGCTGCCCGCAGCGCTGACCACCAGCGCCGCCACCACGGCGAACAGGATGGCGCTGCGTAACGTCAGGGACATCGTCCGCCAGCGCCGGGCCAACGTACTCATGGACGCGCCTCGCAGACGTAGCCGATACCGCGCACGGTATGAATCAATTTGATCGCAAATGGCCGGTCGATTTTGGCGCGCAGCCGCTTGATGGCGACATCCACCACGTTGGTGTCGCTGTCAAAATTCATATCCCAGACCTGAGAGGCAATCATGGTGCGAGACAGCACCTCCCCCTCCCGCCGCACCAACAGATGCAGCAGCATAAACTCTTTATTGGTCAGCGGAATCAGCGTCTCCTGACGCATCACCTTGCGCCGCAGCACATCAATGTGCAGATCGGCGATCGCGTAGTGATCGGACTCACGCACCGTGCCGCGACGCAGCAGCGTGCGCAGCCGCAGCACCAGTTCGGTAAACGAAAACGGTTTGACCAGGTAATCGTCGGCGCCCAGCTCAAGGCCGTGGATCCGGTCCTGCACGCCATCGCGCGCCGTCAGGAACAGAATCGGCACGTCGCTTTTCTTGCGCAGCACCTCAATAATCTGCCAGCCATCAATTCCGGGCAGCATCACGTCCAGCACGATGGCGTCATAGCGATGCTCCAATGCCCGGAACAGGCCATCGGTCCCGTTGCGTGCCAGATCAACGCCGTATCCGGCCTCCCCCAGCCCCTTTTTCAGGTAATCGCCGGTGCTGGTATCGTCTTCAACCACTAATATGCGCATTCTCACCACCTCACTCTTTCTGCAAACAGAGTAGCAGTTTCAGCCACGCGGCTTGATGACATTAATGTCATCAAACAGACATGGTGCTGTCCCAATCCTTCAACCATGCTTAATCGGCAATCAACCACAGGAGAACATAATGCTTACTCAACGTCATATTGCCGGTTTACTGCTGTCCGGCCTGCTGATGTGCAGCGGTATTGCCGCCGCGCAAATGCCAGGCAAAGTCATCGCCCCGCTGCGCGGCACTATCGATCAGGTTTCCGCCACCAGCCTGCAGCTGACCGACCGTAAAGGGGAAAAGGTCAGCGTGAAACTCAACGACCAGACCAAAGTGCTGAGCGTATCGAAAGGGTCGACCGCAGATATCAAACCCGACAGCTTTATTGGCACCGCAGCAGTCCCACAGGCCGACGGCAGTCTAAAAGCGCTGGAGGTTCACGTCTTCGCCGCCAGCCTGCGCGGTTCCGGCGAAGGCCACTCCCCTTGGCAATCCGCCGATGGCAAAGTCGATACCATGACCAACGGCACCGTCGGTAAATTGGTGAACGCCAACGGCCGCACCCTGACGGTCAATTACAACAACCAGCAAAAAACCGTCATCGTGCCGGACGGTACGCCGATTGTGACGCTCGATCCCGGCGATCGCAGCCTGCTGCAGCCCGGCACCCATATCGTGCTGTTCTCTGCCGCTGACGACAAAGGTGAACGCGTCGCTACCCGAATTTCCGCCGGTAAAAACGGTACCGTACCGCCGATGTAATGCGGGAGGGCGTGATGAAAGCACCTATGTCGCGACCGGTGCACCGCTGGCCGGTCAGAATCACCCACTGGGTTAATCTGTTCGCCATGACGTGCATGTTTATGAGCGGCTGGGAGATCTACAACGCCTCGCCGCTGTTCGACTTCCGCTTTCCGCCCGCCGTCACGCTCGGCGGCTGGCTGGGCGGCGCCATTGGCTGGCATCTGGCGCTGATGTGGCTGCTGGCATTCAACGGCCTGTGCTATCTGCTATGGAGCCTGTGCAGCGGCCATTTGCGTCACGATCTGCTGCCGTTGCGCCTTGGCGCGCTGCGGCGTGATATCGGGCTGGCGCTGACGCTGCGGCTGCAACACCGCCACGGCAAATACAACGCGATTCAAAAGCTGATGTACCTCGGCGTTGTGGCGCTCGGTCTGCTGCTGGTGCTCTCCGGGCTGGCGATCTGGAAGCCGGTGCAGCTGTCCTGGCTCGTGGCGCTGTTCGGCGGTTTTGACACCGCACGCTATATGCATTTTTTCGCCATGGCGGCAGTCGGGTTGTTTGTCATCATTCACGTGCTGATGGTGATCGTCGTACCGCGCACGCTGTGGGCTATGCTGACAGGAGGTAAACGTGAAGGATAAAAAGCCGTCTCCCCGCGCGCCGACGCTGGAACCGGATCAGAAAAAACAGCTGGTGAATCTGCAGCGCCGGCTGCTACTGCGCTCTGGCCTGACTCTGGGCGGCGTGGCAATGCTGACCGGCTGTAATCTGCAAGACGGCGATCAGGTTGATAAAGTGCTGTGGGCGATGTCACGCTGGAACGATCGGGTCCAGGCCTGGCTGTTCAACGGGCAGCGCCTGGCGCAGACCTATCGTCCGGATCAGATCACGCATCCTTTTCCGTTTAACGCCTACTACCCGGAATACAACGTGCCGGAAGTCGATTTGAGCGGTTATCAGTTGGAAGTCTCCGGCAAAGTAGCGAAAACAGCGCCGTGGACCCTCGAACAACTGCAGCGCCTGCCGCAGCAGAGCCAGATCACCCGGTTGATCTGTATAGAGGGCTGGAGTGCGATTGGCCAGTGGGGCGGCGTGCCGCTACGCGTCTTTCTGCAGCATGTCGGCGCCGATCTCAACGCGCGTTACGTCGGTTTTAAATGCGCGGATCGCTACTACTCCAGCATTGATATGGCCACCGCGCTGCATCCGCAAACCATTCTGGCGCTGGATTTTGCCGGTAAGGCGCTGCCGGCGGAATATGGCTACCCCTTGCGGCTACGGGTGCCCACCAAGCTGGGATTTAAAAACGCCAAACATATCGCCGCCATTTTCGTCAACGACACCAACCCCGGCGGCTATTGGGAAGACCAGGGCTACAACTGGTTCAGCGGGATTTGAGACGCCATGGAAGCGAGTTCTGGCAACGTCTATCCAGGGTGCTATGCGCCCTTTTCATTGGCTATTTTAAGCACACGGCATCACAAAGCAGGCGATAAACAGTGCCACAGACTTAAACATGGTAAGCCCCAAAATGGATTGCCTCGTAACACCTACGCATTCGTTCAGGTTGCTATTAATAGAGAAAAGTGAAAGGCGATCCGGAACGTTAAAAAAATCGGTGAGGTCGTACGTTAAATATCATCGTAATTAACAAGGAAGCCTTAGCTAATTTAATGATTATACGTAGAATTATTTATTGAGAAGGCGTGGAGCGGGTGAAGGGAATCGAACCCTCGTATGCAGCTTGGGAAGCTGCCGTTCTACCATTGAACTACACCCGCTTAGGTGTGCGTTTGGCATTATAACCGCTTCTTGGCGGCGGGCAAGCGGAGTTAACGCATAACTGCCGATGTTTTAAGCAGTTAGTTATTCTGAACATGCGCTGCGCATAAAAAAACCGGCGCGGTCACCCGCACCGGTTGATTAAGGCTGCGGCCGGTTACTTGGCCGTCGGACGCATTGCCGGGAACAGGATAACGTCGCGGATGGTGTGGCTGTTGGTAAACAGCATCACCATACGGTCGATACCGATGCCCAGACCAGCGGTCGGCGGCAGACCGTGTTCCAGAGAGGTCACGTAGTCTTCGTCGTAGAACATCGCTTCGTCGTCGCCGGCATCCTTCGCGGCAACCTGGTCAGCAAAACGCTGCGCCTGATCTTCTGCGTCATTCAGCTCGGAGAAGCCGTTACCGATTTCACGGCCGCCGATAAAGAACTCAAAGCGGTCGGTAATTTCCGGGTTCTCATCGTTACGGCGCGCCAGCGGGGAAACTTCCGCCGGGTATTCGGTGATGAAGGTCGGCTGAATCAGATGGCTTTCCGCCGTCTCTTCAAAGATCTCGGTCACTACGCGGCCCAGACCCCAGCTCTTCTCTACCTTGATGCCGATAGACTCGGCAATCGCCTTCGCCTTATCGAAATCATCCAGGTCCGCCATGTCGGTTTCAGGACGATACTTCTTGATCGCCTCACGCATGGTCAGTTTTTCAAACGGCTTGCCGAAGTCGAACTCTTCATCGCCGTATGGCACCTTGGTGGTGCCCAGCACGTCCTGCGCCAGCGTACGGAACAGCGACTCGGTCAGCTCAATCAGGTCTTTGTAATCCGCATACGCCATATAGAGTTCCATCATGGTGAACTCAGGGTTATGGCGAGGCGATACGCCTTCGTTACGGAAGTTGCGGTTGATCTCGAAAACGCGCTCAAAACCGCCGACTACCAGACGCTTCAGATACAGCTCCGGCGCAATACGCAGGTACATATCGATGTCCAGCGCGTTGTGGTGGGTGATAAACGGACGCGCGGAGGCACCGCCCGGGATCACCTGCATCATCGGGGTTTCCACTTCCATAAAGTCGCGGCCCACCATAAAGTTGCGGATGCCGGACATGATGCGCGAACGCACCTTGAAGGTGTGGCGAGATTCTTCGTTGGCAATCAGATCCAGGTAGCGCTGACGATAGCGGGTTTCCTGATCGGCCAGGCCGTGGAACTTGTCTGGCAGCGGACGCAGCGCCTTGGTCAGCAGACGCAGTTCGGTGCAGTGGATAGACAGCTCGCCGGTTTTGGTTTTAAACAGCTTGCCGCGCGCACCGAGAATATCACCCAGGTCCCACTTCTTGAACTGTTCGTTGTAGACGCCTTCCGCCAGGTCGTCGCGCGCGACGTACAGCTGAATGCGGCCGCCAACGTCCTGCAGCGTAACGAAGGAGGCTTTGCCCATGATACGGCGGGTCATCATACGCCCGGCGACGGTCACTTCTACGCCCAGCGCTTCCAGCTCTTCGTTGTCTTTGCTGTCATATTCTGCGTGCAGCTTGTCGGACGTGGTGTCACGACGGAAATCATTCGGGAACGCAATGCCGTTCTCGCGCAGCGCCGCCAGTTTTTCACGACGTGACTGCAGCTCGTTATTGAGATCCGACGCCTGATCGGCGCCCTGTGGTTGTTGCTCAGACATTTTTGTTCCTCATAACCCGGCTTTCAAACTTGCCTCAATGAATTTATCCAGGTCGCCATCCAATACGGCCTGCGTGTTACGCGTTTCTACGCTGGTGCGCAAATCCTTGATCCGGGAGTCATCCAGCACGTAAGAGCGGATTTGGCTGCCCCAGCCGATATCGGATTTGTTGTCTTCCATCGCCTGCTTATCAGCATTTTTCTTCTGCATCTCGTATTCATACAGCTTCGCCTTCAGCTGTTTGAATGCCTGATCCTTGTTTTTATGCTGTGAGCGGTCGTTCTGGCACTGCACCACGATGTTGGTCGGCAGGTGGGTAATACGCACCGCAGACTCGGTTTTGTTGACGTGCTGGCCGCCCGCACCGGAAGCGCGGTAAACGTCGATGCGCAGATCCGCCGGATTGATGTCGATATCGATATCGTCATCCACTTCCGGGTAAACGAACACCGAACTGAACGAGGTATGACGACGGCCGCCGGAATCAAACGGGCTCTTGCGCACCAGGCGGTGAACGCCGGTTTCAGTACGCAACCAGCCGAATGCGTAGTCGCCGATAATCTTGATGGTGGCGGATTTAATCCCCGCAACGTCACCGTCAGACTCTTCGATAATTTCTGTTTTAAAGCCCTTGTCTTCGGCCCAGCGCAGGTACATGCGCAGCAGCATGCTGGCCCAGTCCTGCGCCTCAGTACCGCCTGACCCGGCCTGAATGTCCAGGTAGCAGTCGGCGCTGTCGTATTCGCCGGAGAACATACGACGGAATTCTAGCTGTTCCAGCTTGACGATCAGTTGATCAAGCTCAACCACGGCTTCGTTAAAGGTTTCTTCATCGTCGGCTTCAACTGCCAGCTCCAGCAGGCCGTTAACGTCTTCTTCGCCCTGTTTCAGGCTGTCGATTGTCTCAACGATGGCTTCCAGCGCCGAACGTTCTTTACCCAGCGCCTGTGCGCGCTCAGGCTCGTTCCAGACGTCCGGCTGCTCCAGCTCGGCGTTTACTTCTTCCAGGCGTTCTTTCTTGGCATCATAGTCAAAGATACCCCCTAAGAACGGCGGTACGCTCAGACAGGTCCTGAATACGGTTTTTTACCGGATTAATTTCAAACATGATTTTTCGCGTTCTTTCGTTAGAGGTTGTATATCCCCCGGCAAGGGAACCGGCGCAATGCGGCGTGAACCAGAGAGAATATAGGCGACCCAATCGCCATAGAACCGTTAATTCTAACGGATCCAGAGCACAGTTTATAGCGTTTATCCAGGGAAAAATAAGGGCGCCGCGCGGCGCCCCTGAATGCTATCTTTTGGCTGCCGTCAGTACGGCCACAGGTGCTGAATCAGCAACTGTACGCTGCGGTTGCCGCGGAACTCGTTAACGTCCAGCTTATAGGCCAGTTCCACTTCGCGCACGCTGCTGTCCGGCCACAGCGTGGTGTCCACGTTAAACGCAATGCCGTCCAGCAGCGGGCCGCCGCCCAGCGGCTCCACCATTAGCTTGAGGTGCTTCTCACCCACCAGCCGCTGCTGCAGAATGCGGAACTTGCCGTCGAACGTCGGTTCCGGGAACGCCTGCCCCCACGGCCCGCCTTCGCGCAGCAGCTCCGCCGTCTCCAGCGTCAGCTCCTGCATCGCCAGTTCGCCGTCAGACCAGATAACGCCCTCCAGCATCGCCGGGTCGAGCCACTCGCCCACCAGCTCGCCAAAGCGCTGGCGAAACTCGTCAAAGCGCGCCTCTTCCAGCGACAGACCGGCGGCCATCGCGTGCCCGCCGAACTTCATCATCAGCCCGGGATTCAGCGTGTCCAGCCGCTCCAACGCATCACGCATATGCAGGCCGGCAATCGAACGGCCGGAGCCTTTCAGAATGCCGTCGCCCGCCGGCGCGAACGCGATCACCGGGCGGTGAAAACGCTCTTTGATGCGCGAGGCCAAAATGCCGACCACGCCCTGATGCCACTCCGGGTGGTACATGGCCAGCCCGTAAGGCAGGGCCGTGCTGCTGCGCTCCAACTGGTCGCACAGCTGCAGCGCTTCGGCCTGCATGCCCTGCTCTATCTCGCGACGCGTCTGGTTCAATGCGTCCAGATCGTTGGCCAGCATACGGGCCTGCGCAATATCATCGCTCAGCAGTAACGCCACGCCGATCGACATGTCATCCAGACGTCCCGCCGCATTCAGCCGCGGGCCGAGGGCAAAGCCCAGATCGTTGGCCGCCAGATTGCGCGCCTCGCGGTTGGCCACTTCCAGCAGCGCGCGGATGCCGGGACGGCACTTACCGGCGCGGATGCGGTTAAGCCCCTGATACACCAGAATACGGTTATTGGCGTCGAGCGGCACCACGTCGGCCACGGTGCCTAACGCCACCAGATCCAGCAGTTCAGCCAGATTCGGCATGGCCAGCGCACGCTGTTCGAACCAGCCGCTGTCGCGAAGCCGGGCGCGCAGCGCCAGCATCAGGTAGAACGCCACGCCGACGCCGGCCAACGCCTTCGACGGGAATACGCAGCCACGCAGGTTGGGGTTGACGATCGCCTCGGCCGCCGGCAGCGTCTCGCCCGGCAGGTGGTGATCGGTCACCAGCACCTGCATGCCTTTCTCGTGCGCCACATCGACGCCGGCATGGGAAGAGATGCCGTTATCCACGGTGACGATCAGCTCAGCACCGCGCGCCGCCGCCTGCTCCACCACTTCCGGGCTCAGGCCGTAGCCGTCCTCAAAGCGGTTCGGCACCAGATACTGCACGTCACCGCCGCCCATGCTGCGCAGCGCCAGCACCGTCAGCGCGGTACTGGTGGCGCCGTCGGCGTCAAAATCGCCGACGATCATGATGCGCCGGCCGTCCGCCAGCGCCTGCTGCAGAATATCCACCGCCGTATCGATGCCGTCCAGCTGCTGCCACGGCAGCATGCCTTTGACGCTGCGTTCCAGCTCCCGCTCTTCACTGACCCCGCGCAGCGCGTACAGCCGGCGCAGCAAAGGGTGCAATTGTGCGGGCAGTTGCGCGTCGCTTGCCGCCTCACGGCGGCGTAATTGCGTTTTGATCATACTCACCGGTGATTAACCACCGGCTTGCAGGGCGGCCTGATGCGCGTCCAGCATCGCCGCCATCTCTTTCGGTCCCTGATAGCCCGGGATGACCATGCCGTTTTGCAGGATGATCGCCGGCGTACCCTGGATGCCGAACTGCACGCCAAGCTCGTAATGTTTGCTGATATCGGTTTTACAGGTCGCCGGTGACACCGCGTCGCCCTTCATCGCCGCGTCAAACGCTTTGGCTTTATCGGCGGTGCACCAGATAGACTGCATGTCTTTCTCCGCCTGGGAGTTCAACCCCTGACGCGGGAACGCCAGATAACGCACGGTGATACCCAGATCGTTGTACTCTTTCATCTGTTGATGCAGTTTGTGGCAGTAGCCGCAGGTGATATCGGTAAACACGGTGATCACGTGTTTTTCCTTCGCTGCCTTGTAGACAATCATCTGATCTTTCAGCGCGTCCAGCTTGCCGCCCAGCAGTTTATTGGTCACGTTAACCGGCTCTTTGCCGCTGACGTCATACAGCGGCCCCTGCAGCACGTGTTTACCGTCTTCGGACACGTACAGCACGCCGCTGTCGGTCAGCACGGTTTTCAGCCCCGCCACCGGGGATGGCTGTACGTCAGCCTGCTTGATACCCAGGCTGCCCAGCGCCGATTTGATCGCCGCATCATCGGCATGTGCGGAACCGGTCACCGAAGCCACCAGCAGGGAAAGCAGCATTAAACCTTTTTTCATTCTTCCATTCCTTTCGAACCCGGCGCATCAGGCGCGCGGATGATGCTGTTGATGTAGCTGTTTCAGTCGTTCGGTTGCTACATGCGTGTAAATTTGCGTCGTGGAGAGGTCGCTATGCCCCAGCAACATTTGTACGACACGTAAATCTGCGCCATGGTTCAGCAGATGGGTGGCGAACGCGTGGCGCAACACGTGCGGAGACAGACGTTCGCTGTCGATGCCGGCTAGGATCGCATAGTGTTTGATTCGATGCCAGAAGGTCTGCCGGGTCATTTGCTTGCAGCGCTGGCTGGGGAACAGCACGTCGAGCGCCTGTCCGTTCACCAGCCACGGACGGCCGTGCTCAAGGTAGTTCTCAATCCAGTACACCGCCTCTTCGCCCAGCGGCACCAGCCGCTCTTTGTCGCCCTTGCCGATCACCCGCACCACGCCCTGTCGCAGGCTGACGTCGCTGATGCTCAGGCCGACCAGTTCGGACACCCGCAGGCCGGTGGCGTACAGCACTTCCAGCATCGCCTTGTCGCGCAGCTCCAGCGGCTGATCGACGCACGGCGCCTGCAGCAGCGCATCGACCTGCGCCTCGCTCAGATCTTTCGGCAGGCGCTGCGGCAGCTTGGGCGACGCCAGCTGCGCGGTCGGGTCGTCGGCGCGCTGTTTTTCCCGGTACAGGTATTGGAACAGCCGCCGCATAGCGCTCAGCAACCGCGCCGAACTGCTCGCCTTATAGCCGCCCTCCACCCGTTCGGCCAGAAACGCCTGCAGATCCAGCGCCTCGGCGTCCAGCAAGGTGCGGTCACGTCCGGCCAGCCAGGCCGTCAGCGCCTGCAGATCCAGACGGTAAGAGGCGAGCGTATTCTCAGCCAGATTACGTTCCAGCCACAGCGCATCTAAAAATTGCTCAACCAGCGCATTCTCCTGCTGTTGCACGCCAACCCCTCTTGATTTGATTCAACCTGCGGCATTATGCCTTATGGTACACTGGTTGCAATTCCATGAACGGCAACATAACGGTTTAAACATGAAGATTGGTCTGTTTTACGGCTCCAGCACCTGCTACACCGAAATGGCGGCGGAAAAAATCCGTGAAATTCTGGGTGAGGATCTGGTCGACCTGCATAATCTGAAAGACGTCTCCCCCACTCTGATGGAAGACTATTCCGTACTGATTCTTGGCATCCCGACCTGGGACTTCGGCGAACTGCAGGAGGACTGGGAAGCGGTCTGGCCGCAAATCGCCACGCTCGACCTTAAAGGTAAAATCGTCGCTATGTACGGCATGGGCGACCAATTCGGCTACGGCGAGTGGTTCCTCGACGCGCTGGGCATGCTGCACGATCACCTCAAACCGCTCGGCGTACAGTTTATCGGCTTCTGGCCTACCGAAGGCTTTGAATTCACCAGCCCGAAACCGCTGGCCGCCGACGGCAAACATTTTGTCGGCCTGGCGCTGGATGACGTCAATCAATATGAAATGAGCGAAGATCGGCTGCAGCAATGGTGCGAACAGATCCTGCTGGAAATGGAGCCGCTGCTGTAAACGTCCGGGGCGCCCCTGCGCCCCTCAAATTCAGCCTTCAGATTCATCCTTGACCAGCCGCATCCGCTGGCACAACTGCCGCCACTCCGCACTGCTGATGCAGTCCGACGCCAGCCACAGCCGCCGGCGTTTACGCTTTCCGCTCGCCTGCAGCGTCAGCAGCATGCCATAGCGCAGCATCCATGGGCGCCGGACCAGCCGCCACTCCTTGCCTTGCCAGATTACCCGCTGCGGCGCAGAGAGCAGGCGCAACTCCCCCTGGCGCGATGCGATACGCGTCTGACTGCGAATACATTCAAAAACCACCAGCGTCAGCAGCAATAGCCAGACCGGATCGTAACTCTCCGGCCACGGCGAAATCAGGATCAGCAATATCAGCGCGCCATGCGCCAACAACGAGATAAGCTGAGTACGCCAGGAGATGCGGACATCACATCGCCACTGGGCCACGGTCTTTATTTCGCGTCTGGATCAGCGTCACCATTCTTTGCAATTCAGCGTCCTGCGGGGCGCCATGATTCATCAGCCAGTTAAACAGATCGGGATCGTCACACTGCAACAAACGCACGAACAGCGCCTTATCCTCTTCGCTCAATGAATCGTACTCATGCTCGAAAAACGGCATGATGGAGATGTCCAGCTCACGCATTCCACGGCGGCAAGCCCAGTGAATACGCGCTTTGTTATTAATATCCATGTTGTTATGACCAACCTCTGTTCAGCGTGGCAAAGCCAGCGTAGGGTTCAACCGACACACCGTATGGCAACACACGCGCAATATAATTCCGTCGGCTCACGAGCGATGTGCAAGAGTAGCACGAGCCATAAGCGTATAGAGTAACAATTTGACATACACGGCGGGAAGAATGTTAGCGCGAAATAGCAAAAAAAGCGCTGCGGCGGAATAACTGTTTGCAAAGCCTGCGCCCTCTTTTACCATGGTAGGTCTACGCCTTCAGGTAAGCCGGATACCCGGAATCATTAAAGCGGCAGCGCGGCCGGGTATAACGTTAATCAGGAACCGACTATGACGTTCACAACTCCTTTTCCACCTCGTCAGCCTTCCGCCTCTTCCCATCTGCCATTGACGCTGATTTCTCTGGAAGACTGGGCGCTGGTGACGATGAATGGCCCCGACACGGTGAAATATCTCCAGGGGCAGGTTACCGCCGACGTTGAGGCGCTGGCGGACGATCGGCACGTTCTCTGCGCGCACTGCGACGCCAAGGGCAAAATGTGGAGCAACCTGCGCCTGTTCCGGCGCGGTGAGGGCTTCGCCTATCTGGAGCGTCGCAGCCTGCTGGACAGCCAGTTGGCAGAGATCAAAAAATACGCGGTGTTCTCAAAAGTGACCATCGCCGCCGACAACGATGCAGTGCTGCTTGGCGTGGCCGGCTTCCAGGCGCGCGCCGCCCTGGCGGACGTCTTCAGCCAGTTACCCGATGCACAGCATCCGGTGGCGCAGGACGGCGACACCACGCTGCTGCACTTCAGCCAGCCGGCAGAACGCTTCCTGCTGGTGACCAGCGCGGCGGTCGCCGAACAGCTGGTCAGCCGTCTGCAGCAGCAGGCCGAACAAAACGACAGCCGCCAATGGCTGACGCTGGATATTGAAGCCGGCTATCCGATCATCGACGCAGCCACCAGCGCGCAGCTGATCCCGCAGGCCACCAACCTGCAGGCGCTGGACGGCATCAGCTTCAGCAAAGGGTGTTATACCGGCCAGGAAATGGTGGCGCGCGCCAAATTCCGCGGCGCCAACAAACGCGCGCTGTACTGGCTGGCCGGGAAAGGCAGCCGGGTGCCGGCCGCTGCGGACGATTTGGAACTGCAGCTGGGGGAAAACTGGCGCCGTACCGGCACCGTGCTGGCCGCCAGCCAGTTGGCCGACGGTACGCTGTGGGTGCAGGCGGTGCTGAATAACGATTTGGCGGCGGACAGCAAGCTGCGGCTGCGCGAGGACGCCGGCGGCGAACTCAGCATTATGCCGCTGCCTTACTCGCTGGCAGAAGAGAAGTAACCTTCGCCGCCCGGCAGCACGGCCGGGCGGCAATCATCAGACGTAGAGATAAATCGCCATAAAGTGGCATACGCTGCCGCCCAGCACAAAAGCGTGCCAGATGGCGTGCCCGAAGCGCCAGCGCTTGGAGGCGTAAAAAATCACTCCCAGGCTGTACACCACCCCACCGACCGCCAACAGCGTCACGCCGCCGATATCCAGCCGCGTCGCCAATTGATAGATGACGATCAGCGACAGCCAGCCCATAGTCAGATAGGTCACCAGCGATAACGCTTCAAAGCGATGGGCAAACGCCAGTTTGAACAGCACGCCGAGCAGCGCCATGCCCCAGATAACCGCCATCAGCCCGCGCGCCAGCGGCGACCCCAGCCCCACCAGCAGGAAAGGCGTATAGGTGCCGGCAATCAGCAGGTAAATGGCGCAGTGATCAAATTTTTTCAGCCAGTGTTTGGCCTTCTGATGAGGAATGGCGTGGTACAGCGTTGAGGCCAGGTACAGCAGGATCATGCTACCGCCGTACAGGCTATAACTGGTGATCGCCGTCGCCCCGGCGCCGGTGTCGATAGCCTGCCCCAGCAGCAGCACCAGGCCGACAATGCCAAAAACCAGACCAATACCGTGACTGACGCTGTTGGCGATCTCTTCCGCCCACGGATAGGCCGATTTCGCCGTCTTGTCCGCCTGCGTCCCGGCTTTCGCCACGTCCGTTTTATCCATAATATTCCAGCCCTCAAAAACGCCTGCATTGCGTGAAATTAACGCAAAAGCAGCTTAACTGAGAATAATTCCAGTGTACACGTGTACGCTAAAATAAAAATGTGAACGCTTGTAACATGCTGAAAATATCGAAATCCCCCCGCCGCTGGTCTACAATCGCTGGGTTTTAACGTCACCTACACCGAGGCTGTACCATGTCATCTGCCGTACCCGCATTAGAATTTGGCGCCATGACCGAAGTCATCCGGTTCCTGATGGAAATCGACAAACTCAAGAGCGTTCAGCGCCGCACCAAAGTGCTGGGCACCCAGCGTCAGGAAAACTCCGCCGAGCACAGCTGGCACTTTGCCATCGCCGCCATGAGCCTGGCGCCCTACGCCGGTAAGGACGTTGATATCCAGCGCGTGATTCAGATGGCGCTGCTGCATGATATCGTCGAGATCGACGCCGGCGACGTGCTGGTGTACGACCTGGCCGCCCGCGCCGCCATTCACGATCAGGAGGTCGCCGCCGCGCGCCGCCTGTTCGGCATGCTGCCGGAGCCACAGCGCGAGTATTTCACCGCTTTATGGCAGGAATATGAAGATGCCGAAACCGCCGACGCGCGCTTTGCGCTGGTGCTGGACCGCACCATGCCGATGCTGATGAACCTGCATAATGAGGGGCAAAGCTGGGTGGAGAACGGCATCTCGCTGGAGCAGGTGCTGTCGCGCAACGAGATGATTGCCGAGGTCTATCCGGAGCTGTGGCAACATCTGCTGCACCATCTGCAGGACGCGCAGCGTAAAGGCTGGCTGAAGTGATAAAGCGCCGGGCCTGTGCGCCCGGCGTCGATGTTACAACGGCTTATGGGCGGTCTCCTTGGCCGCCAACACCGCCCACAGGGTGATCAGCAGCGTCAGGGTCACATAGGCCGAGATCGCCAGCGTGCTGTCATACGATTTAAACAGCGATGTGATAATCAGCGGCGCAAAGCCGCCGCCGACAATCCCCGCCAGCGTATAGGCCAGCGACGAGCCGGCATAGCGCACCCGCGTCGGAAACTGTTCGGTGACAAACGCCGCCTGCGGGCCGTACATCGCCGCATGAATCAGCAGTCCCACCACCACCGCCAGACAAATCAGCACCGGCTGCGTGCTGTCCAGCAGCACAAAGAACACAAAGGCCCAGACGATTGCCGCCAGCGCGCCGCCGATATACACCGGGCGCCGTCCCAGACGATCGGACAGCGCACCGAACAGCGGCACCGTAATGGCATTGCCCACCGCCCCCAGCATGGTGGCGGCCAGCGCCAGCGGCCGCGGCAGGTTCAGCACCGTAGTGACATAGGTCAGTGTAAACACCACCACCAGCGCGTACAGCACGTCGGAACCGATACGCGAGCCGCCGGCGATCAGCAGCGGGCGTTTATAGTGGCTGAAGACTTCACGCAGCGGCGCGTGCGTCACATCGCGATTCGCCGCCAGTTGCAGAAACGCCGGCGTCTCGCCCACGCCGCGCCGCAGCCACAGGCCGAACGCCACCAGCGCCAGGCTCAGCAGAAAAGGTATGCGCCAGCCCCACTGCTGGAAGTCCTCCGCCGACATCGCCAGCGTCACCACGGTGATAAACCCGGTGCCCACCAGCGTCCCGCAGGAGGGGCCAACCTGGGCAAACGACGCGTTGCGCCCGCGCTGTTGCGGTTTGCCGTGCTCCATCGCCAGCAGCACCGCCCCGGCCCACTCGCCGCCCAGCGCAATACCCTGAATAAAGCGCAGCGTCACCAGCAGCAGCGGGCTCCAGATGCCCCAGCTGGCGTAACCAGGCAGCATGCCCATCAGCGCGGTGGTGGCGCCCATGATCAGCAGCGTGGTGACCAGCACAAAGCGTCGGCCGAGCACGTCGCCCAGATGGCCGAACACCATACCGCCGATCGGCCGCGACACATAGCCGACCGCATAGGTGGAAAACGCCAGTATGGTGCCGACCAGCGGGTCGAAGGAAGGGAAGAAAACGTGATTAAAAATCAGCGCCGCCATAATGTTGTAAACGGTGAAATCGTACCATTCCAGCGCGGTGCCGATGGAGCTGGCCGCCGCCAGTTTGCCGGTGTTCGGCGCAGCCTCGCTGCGCGCTGCTGCGCTATCGAGCGGCGTATCGGTGGTTGAAGTGCTCATGATTTCAGCTCCTGTGCGGTAAGTTGCCAGCCAAGGGCGTAACGCAGCACGGCATCTGCGGCGATATTCAACTGCTGACAGGCCAGCGCGTTAAGACGCTCGCCAGCTTCGGCACTACTGCTTTCAATCAGCAGCATCGGTGACAGCGTGCGGTTATCCGGCGCTTCTTTCGGCAGCGGCGTGCTGAGCGCCGCGTCCGGCAGCAGCAGGCTGCTGCAGACAAACCCGGCCTCGGCGGACAGCATTTCCCCCAGTTGGGAAACGCGCGGCGTTAGCACGGCGGCGTCTTCCGCCGGAAGCGTTATCACGCCGAGGTGGCTGCCGCAGCCAAAGCCGGTGACCGCCGCCACGGCGCATACCCGCCGCATCGGGTCCACCATTTTATCCAGGCTGGCTACCGACCACGGCGTTTGCCGGGTAAACGCCGCGTGATAGGCCGCAGAGGTAAAGCTGTCGAGCGAGACGGTTTTATACAGGCCCAGGTATTTGCGTCCGCCCTGCAGCGCCTGATAGCGCGCACCGCTTAAAAAACCGTCGATGCGCACCCGCTCTTCCACGTGTTCACGGTCATACCAGCGATTGAAATCCGCCTCATCCTGCGCGGCGACATCGGTTGCAACAAACAGCATTCCGTTCGGGGTTCCGGTCATGGGACTCTCCTGTTAGCTCATTATGAGGCGGGCGCGCCCGCCGGAAATTACGCGCCGGCCAGACAGCGCTCAACGGACAGCGCCCAGCCCAATAGCGCCTCATCCTGCTGCGCCAGACCGGCGACCATCAGCCCTACCGGCGCTTCGCCCGGCGCTTGAATCGGCAACGACACCGCGCAGCCGTCCAGGAAATTAATGATTGAAGGGTTACGCAGCGCGGCGCCGTTGATCCGGAAGTAGTGCGCCTCATCGGCCTCCAGCTCGGCGATGGTCGGCGCGACAAACGGCACGCTGGGCATCAGCAACGCGTGGTAGCCCTGCAGCGAACCGGCCACCCGCCGCTGCCAGTCGAGCCGCTGCTCCCGCAGCCGGCGGCCGTCCTGCTCGCCCAGCGCCGCACCACGTCGGATGCGCGACAGCACCCGCGGGTCGTAAGCCGCCGCCTGCTCGGCAATCAGCGTCTGGTGCCACTGCCAGGACTCCAGCGCGGTAAAGCCGCCGGCCGCGTTGATCGCCGCCAGTTCGGCAAACTCATCGCAAGGCAGGGCGTCAATCCGCGCGCCCGCCTGCGCCAGCCGCCGCAGCGCACGCTGAAACGCCGCGGACACCGTCTCGTCCAGTTCATCCAGCGCCAGCGTCTGCGGCAGCGCAAAGCGCGCCTGCGCCAACGGCTGGGCGGTCGGCAGCAACGGCTGCCGCGCAATCAGCCCATCCAGCGCGATGCAGTCCGCCAGACCGTGGGCAATCACGCCGACGGAGTCCAGCGACGGCGACAGCGGCTGCACGCCCGTCATGTCGATGCGGCTGGCGCTGGGCTTATAGCCGGTCAGGCCGCAGAACGCCGCCGGAATGCGCACCGAGCCGCCGGTATCGCTGCCAATCGCGCCAAAGCCCATGCCGTCGCTGACCGCCACCGCGGCGCCGGACGAGGAACCGCCGGGAATTCGCCGCTCCTCCCGCCGCCACGGATTGGCCGGCGTGCCGTAATGCGGGTTAATGCCCAGGCCGGAGTAGGCGAATTCAGTCATATTGGTTTTGCCGATCACCACCGCGCCGCCCTGCAGCAGCCGCGCCACCACCGCCGCATGACGCTGCGCCGCCGGCGCCTGCATCAGCGTCCGTGAGCCGCCGGTAGTGGCCTCGCCCGCCACGTCAAACAGGTCTTTAACCGACACCGGCACGCCGTCCAGCGCAGAGAGAGGCTGCCCGGCCGCACGCCGGCGGTCGGCGTCCTGCGCCTGTCGCCGCGCCCAGTCGTGATACACGCGGATAAACGCTCGCGCCCCTTCCCCCTGCGGGTCGTCAATTCGCGCCAGCGCGTCGGCGGTCAGCCGTTCAGAAGTGATATCGCCGCTGGCGAGTGCGGCGGCGGCCTGTCGTAATGTCCAGTTTTCCATCACGCCACCACCGGTAATTCAACGCTGCGATAAGCGTGACTGATGGTGCGACCCAGCACTTCGTCCACCAGCTCCATACGAAACTCCGCCGCCGGACGGATGCCGCCGATCGCCGCCAGGGTGCCGCAGGTCATCGCCAGCCCTTCCGGCGGTTGCGGCATTGTCAGACACTCCGGCGTCTGCACACCGCCCAGATAACGTTCGAGCAAGTCCCCCGGCGTGCGCAGGCCGGCCAACGTGCCTTGCTGGTAAAGACGAAACTCCCCCTCCTCGCGGATCCAGGAACGCAGAATCAGGCTGTCCCAGTGCGGCGCCACCTCATGCAGCGGCCAGGCCGCAGAGGCAACCGGCTTGACGCACAGCTGCTTCGACAGCGCGACGCTGTGCGCCTCCAGCTGACGGTCGGTGTGATCGGAAGCCAGCGACACATACAGCTCGCCGCGGTGGGTGAAGATCAGCGGTTCGGCTTCGCCGGAGCTGGCGCCGCCGACCACCTCAACGCTGTCGCACTGGCTAAGCTGATTGGCCGCCACGCGATAAAACAGCGGAATTGCACTCGGCTGGGGCACGCCCAGCTCCGCCAGTTCCCTGATATGGTGCAAAATGGCCTCATGGTCGCGCCCGGTCCAGCCGGCGATCACCAGATGATCGATCGCCACATTCAGCGCCTCAGCCCCCGCCGAATCAGGTAAAGTGAAGGTTAGTTGCATGGCATCTGTTTCCTTGGTGTTAAATTCCAGTGAAATTTCACTATATCTTCAGTTGCTAAATAAGCGATTTCCGTGCCATGTTTTTGTGTACTATGTCTAAAAACTTTCTGGTTGCAGGAGCAAAGTGTGAAGACCGTTGACGCAGAGCGCCGGGAACTCCCGACGGTAGAGGAAGCCGGCCTGTCGCAGAACGAACTGGCCTACCGACGCTTTAAACAGGCGCTGGTGACGCTGAGCTATAAGCCCGGCGAGTACCTGAATACGGCGCAGGTGATGGACGATCTGGCGATGGGGCGCACGCCGATCAATCAGGCGATCCACCGACTGGCGAATGAAGGGTTGCTGCAGGTGATCCCGCGTAAAGGCGTGATGGTGGCACCGCTGTCGATCGACGATGCGCTGGAGCTGATTGACGTGCGGCTGGCCAATGAACTGCTGTGTATGCGGCTGGCCAGCAAGCGCGCCAGCGCACCGCAGATCGCCAGCCTGGAGGCCATCAACCAGCAGATCGAAGCCGCCTGCCAGGCGCGCGATCGGGTGCGCATGATGACGCTGGATCATGAGTTCCATCAGGCGCTGGCGCAGATCGCCGGCAACGCCATGCTGGCGGATATTCTCAGCGTGCTGCACGCACGCGCCCAGCGCTTCTGGGCGACCTCGCTGTCCCGGCAGGGCCATATGCAGGAAGTGATCGACGAACACCGGGCGATTATCGCCGCGCTGGCGCAGCAGGATGCGGACGCGGCGGAAAGCGCGGCGCAGGCGCATATCCTCTCCTTCCGTAGCGCGCTGTTGCACGATGCATAACGGTTTGCCGGGCGGTGATGCCGGCTGCTCGCCGAACTGTTCGCCCGCACCCCCGAGGATATTCACCTGCTCTGCGGCTGTTAAGCCGTCGCAATAAAAAAGGGACACGGCATAATGCGGTGTCCCTTGATGTTCAGCGTTCGCTTATGCGTTATTGATATTCGCCGATTGGCACGCAGGAGCAGAACAGGTTGCGGTCGCCGTAAACGTCATCCAGACGCTTCACGGTCGGCCAGTACTTGTTCTCACGCACCGCAGCGGACGGGAATACCGCCAGCTCGCGGCTGTAGGCGTGCTGCCAGTCGCCCACCAGCTCGGCCTGCACGTGCGGCGCATTCACCAGCGGGTTATCGTCCAGCGGCCATGCCCCCTGCTTCACGCTCTCCATCTCTGCGCGAATCGACAGCAGCGCCTCGATAAAGCGGTCCAGCTCAACCTTACTTTCTGACTCCGTCGGCTCAACCATCAGCGTGCCCGCTACCGGGAACGACATGGTCGGCGCATGGAAGCCGTAATCGATCAGGCGCTTGGCGATATCCATCTCGCTGATGCCGGTTTCCTCTTTCAGCGGACGAATATCCAGAATACATTCGTGCGCCACGCGGTGGTCGCGGCCGGTGTACAGAATCGGATAGGCATCCTTCAGGCGGGTGGCGATGTAGTTGGCATTAAGGATAGCCACCTGGCTGGCCTGCTTCAGGCCTTCCGCCCCCATCATGCGGATGTACATCCAGCTGATCGGCAGAATCGACGCGCTGCCGAACGGCGCGGCGGACACCGCGCCCTGCTGGGTGGTTACGCCGTCAATCTGCACCACGCTGTGGCCGGGCACAAACGGCGCCAGATGCGCTTTCACGCCGATCGGCCCCATACCCGGGCCGCCGCCGCCGTGCGGAATACAGAAGGTTTTATGCAGGTTGAGGTGAGAAACGTCCGCACCGATGTAGCCCGGCGTGGTGATGCCGACCTGCGCGTTCATGTTGGCGCCGTCCAGATACACCTGACCGCCGAACTGATGCACGATCTGGCACACTTCGCGGATGGTTTCTTCATAGACGCCGTGGGTGGACGGATAGGTCACCATAATGCATGACAGTTCCGCGCCTGCCTGTTCGGCCTTGACGCGCAGATCGTGCAGATCGATGTTGCCATTCTTGTCGCAGGCCACCACCACCACGCTCATGCCCGCCATCTGGGCGGAAGCCGGGTTGGTGCCGTGCGCCGAGCTTGGGATCAGGCACACGTGACGCCCCGCTTCATTGCGGCTTTCGTGATAGCGGCGAATCGCCAGCAGGCCGGCATATTCCCCCTGCGCGCCGGAGTTCGGCTGCATGCAGACCGCGTCATAGCCGGTCAACTGCACCAGCCACTGGGAGAGCTGACCGATCATCACCTGGTAGCCGGTCGCCTGCTCAGGCGGACAGAACGGGTGCATATCGGAGAACTCCGGCCAGGTGATCGGAATCATTTCCGCCGCGGCGTTCAGCTTCATGGTGCAGGAACCCAGCGGGATCATCGCCTGGTTCAGTGCCAGATCCTTACGCTCCAGACGATGCATATAGCGCATCATTTCGGTTTCGCTGTGGTAGCTGTTGAACACCGGGTGGGTCAGGATCGCTTCCTGACGCAGCATCGCCGCCGGAATGGAGGCGCTTGCCGCGCTGACCGCCGCATCCAGCGCATCGATGTCCAGCCCGTGGCCGTCGCCGGCCAGCACCGCAAACAGGGTTTGCACGTCTTCACGTGAGGTGGCCTCATCCAGCGTGATGCCGACCGCGCCGTGAATATCGGTGCGCAGGTTCAGGCCGAAGCTCAGGGCGCGATCCAGCACCGCCGCCTTGTCTTTCACCTCTACCGTCAGGGTGTCGAACCAGCTGTTGTGACGCAGTTGCAGGCCGGCCTGCTGCAGCCTGGCCGCCAGAATATCGGTCAGGCGGTGGATACGTTCGGCAATGCGCTTCAGGCCCTGCGGCCCGTGGTACACCGCATACAGGCTGGCGATATTGGCCAGCAGCACCTGCGAGGTACAAATATTGGAGTTGGCCTTTTCACGACGGATATGCTGTTCGCGGGTTTGCATCGCCATACGCAGCGCGGTATTGCCGGCAACGTCGCGGGAAACACCGATGATACGGCCCGGCATCGAACGCTTGAATTCATCACGGCAGGCAAAGAAGGCCGCGTGCGGGCCGCCATAGCCCATCGGCACGCCGAAGCGCTGCGCGGAGCCGAACACCACGTCGGCGCCCTGCTTACCCGGCGCGGTCAGCAGCACCAGCGCCATAAAGTCGGCCGCCACGCTGGTGATGATTTTGCGGGATTTCAGTTCGGCCAGCAGCGCGCCGTAGTCGTGCAGCTCGCCGGTGGTGCCCACCTGCTGCAGCAGCACGCCGAACACTCCTTCCAGCTCCAGCACTTTTTCCGCTTTATCGACGATCACCTCAAAGTTGAAGGTTTCGGCGCGGGTACGCACCACGTCCAGCGTCTGCGGGTGCACATCGTCGGCGACGAAGAAACGGTTGGCGCCTTTCAGCTTGCTGGCGCGCTTGGCCAGCGCCATTGCTTCGGCGGCGGCGGTAGCCTCATCCAGCAGCGAGGCGGAGGCCAGATCCAGCCCGGTCAGATCGAGCGTCACGGTCTGGAAGTTCAGCAGCGCTTCCAGACGGCCCTGCGACACTTCCGGCTGATACGGCGTATAGGCGGTGTACCAGCCCGGATTTTCCAGCATGTTGCGCAGGATCACCGGCGGCGTCAGCACCGAGCTGTAGCCCATGCCGATATAGGATTTGTAGCGCTGGTTCTGGCCGGCGATCGCCTTCAGTTCGGCCAGCGCCTGATGTTCAGTCACCGCATCGCCAACCGGCGGCGGCCCCGGCAGCTGAATATCTGCCGGCACAATCTGTTGGATCAGCGCGCTGAGCGAGCGGGCGCCCACCGCCTCCAGCATCTCTTGCTGTTGCTGTGCAGAAGAGCCGATATGGCGTTCAATGAACGCTTCGCTGTGTTCAAGTTGGCTGAGTGTCTGAGTCATTGCGACAAATTCCTGAATGCTTACGTGGTACGGGATGTAGCCTTAATAACTAAAACGCCCCGACGCGTCAGCGTGCGGGGCGTGGTAACCATTACTCTTCGATAGACGCCTGATAACCGGCGGCATCGAGCAGCTTGCCGAGCTCCGCTTCGTCAGAGGCCTTGATGCGGAACAGCCAGCCGTCAGCGTAAGGATCGCTGTTGACCAGCTCCGGCGAGCCGTCCAGCTCTTCATTCACCGCGATGATTTCACCGCTGATTGGCGCATAGATGTCGGACGCAGCTTTCACCGACTCCGCCACCGCGCAGTCGTCGCCGGCGGCAACGGTGGCGCCGACTTCCGGCAGATCGACAAATACCATATCGCCCAGCAGTTCCTGCGCGTGTTCGGTGATACCCACCACATATTCGCCATTGCCTTCGCTACGCACCCACTCGTGAGAGGTGGCGTATTTCAGTTCAGTTGGTACATTGCTCATCGCCCGCGGCTCCTTCAAATAAAATCAATCAATCAGTGACTTACCGGCACGTACAAAACCGGGCTTGGTGACCTTCACCGGCATTTCACGGTTGCGGATCTGCACGATGGCCTGGTCGCCGATGCCGGCCGGCACCCGCGCCAGCGCGATGCTGAAGCCCAGCGTCGGCGAGAACGACCCGCTGGTGATCGCCCCTTCGTGCGTCTGGCCCGCTTCATCGGTGAAACGCACCGGCAGTTCATTACGTAATACGCCCTTTTCCGTCATCACCAATCCGACCAGCTGTTCGGTGCCCAGCTCGCGCTGCTGCTCCAGCGCATCGCGGCCGATGAACTGACGGTCCTGCGGCTCCCAGGCGATGGTCCAGCCCATATTGGCCGCCAGCGGCGATACGCCTTCATCCATCTCCTGACCATAAAGGTTCATTCCGGCTTCCAGACGCAGCGTATCGCGCGCGCCGAGGCCGGCCGGCTTCACGCCCGCCGCCAGCAGGCGCTGCCAGAAGTCGGCCGCCTGTTCTGTCGGCAAGGCGATTTCATAGCCGGCCTCGCCGGTATAGCCGGTAGTGGCGATAAACAGCTCGCCGGCCTGTACGCCGAAGAACGGTTTCATACCGGCCACCGCCTGCTGTTGTTCCGAATTGAACAAAATGGCCGCGCGCTCTTTAGCCTGCGGCCCCTGCACCGCGATCAGCGCCAGGTCGTCGCGCACCTGCAGCTCTACGCCGTACGGCGCGGCATGCTGTTCAATCCACGCCAGGTCTTTGTCGCGCGTGGCAGAGTTAACCACCAGGCGGAAATAGTCTTCCGTCAGGAAGTAAACAATCAGATCGTCAATCACGCCGCCGGAAGCGTTCAGCATGCCGGTATACAGCGCCTTGCCGGGCTGGGTCAGTTTGGCGACGTCATTCGCCAGCAGATAGCGCAGGAACTCCCGGGTGCGGGCGCCGTGCAAATCGACAATAGTCATGTGGGAGACATCGAACATGCCGGCGTCCTGACGCACGGCGTGATGCTCATCAATCTGCGAGCCATAATGCAGCGGCATCATCCAACCATGAAAATCGACCATGCGAGCGCCGCATGCCACGTGCTGCTCATACAGTGGAGTTTGCTTTGCCATCTTATCCCTCTTTCCACAATGTCCCCGTCATCATGCCGGCCGCATGGCGGCTGGCGGAATACATTCCGGGGTTGAAATGCCGTGCGAAACCGTGGCGAAAAAAGGCGCCCATCAGCACGACGCAAACGATACCCTTTACCCGAACTTATCACCGAACGTCGTTTTTAACCATAAGTTAAAATAGGCTCAGCGCGGTGCGCGGGAGGAAAAATGTCGCGTTAGTGTGCAGAGTTTTTCACTAGAAAAATGCGTCTTAAGGCACAAAATTAACAATTAAAGCGGCAAATGTCCGATGTTATATAACAAACACGCTGTAAGAGAAGGAGTTATAGCCTTTGCCTTTTTTACATCGGATTATAAAAACTAATGGGTTATCGGGCGTTAAATTAGATTATTTCAAATGAAGGGTAATATAAGGAAAATTGATGACTGAAGGCCTAAAAAACAGGGGCGCCGTGATAGCGCCCCCTGATGCTAAATAAGATACCGCGCGTCGGCAGCCTTACGTCAGCCACTCCGGCAGGTCATTCAGCCCCATCGCCTGACGCACCAGCTTCGGCTTGACGCCCGGCAGGCTGTCGGCCAGCCGCAGGCCGACATCGCGCAGCAGCTTCTTGGCCGGATTATTGCCGTCAAACAGTTCGCGGAAACCCTGCATGCTGGCCAGCATCACCGCCGCGCCGTGCTTGCGGCGGCGCTCATAGCGCCGCAGATACAGGTGCTGGCCGATATCCTTGCCCTGCCGCTGCAGACGCTTCAGTTCGGCGATCAGCTCTGCGGCGTCCATAAAGCCCAGGTTGACACCCTGCCCGGCCAGCGGGTGTACGGTATGCGCCGCATCCCCTACCAGCGCCAGACGATGGCCGGCAAAGCTGCGGGCGTAGCGTCCGGTCAGCGGGAAGGTCAGCCGCTCGCTTTCCAGCGTACAGCGCCCCAGACGCATATCGAAGGTCATGCTCAATTCGCGGTTAAACGCCTCCGGCGACAGCTGGCTGAGCCGTTCGGCCTCCTCCGGCGCCACCGACCAGACGATCGAGCACAGGTGCGGGTCGCCAAACGGCAGGAAGGCCAGAATGCCGTCGCCGTGAAACACCTGACGCGCCGTAGCCTGATGCGGCTCTTCGGTACGAATCGTGGCGACCAACGCGCTGTGGCGGTAATCCCAGAAGGTCAACGGAATATCGGCGTGCTGACGCAGCCAGGAGTTGGCGCCGTCCGCGCCCACCACCAGACGTGCGCTGAGCATGCGGCCGTCCTCCAGCGTGATAAAGGCGTCGTTCTCACCCCAGGCGACCTGTTTTAACGCCGCCGGCGTCAGCAGCGTGACGTCCGACAGCGTCTGCGCCTTGCGCCACAGCGCCTGCTGGATCACGTTGTTTTCAACAATGTGGCCCAGATGGCTGAAGCCGCACTCATCGCCGCGGAAGGCGATTTTACCGAAGCTGTCGCGGTCCCACACTTCCATCGCATTGTAGGCGCTGGCGCGCAGCTGCAGAATATCGTCCCAGACGCCAATCTGTTGCAGCAGGCGCTCGCTGGCCGCATTAATGGCGGAAACGCGCAGCGCCAGCTGCTCCGGAACGCCCTGCTCCGGCTGCCGGTGCTCCAGCACCGCCACGCGCAGGCCGCTGCCCTGCAGGCCGCAGGCCAACGCCAGTCCCACCATACCGCCGCCGGCGATAACCACATCGAATGATTGCATGCTGCTTAATTCCTTAAAAACGCCTTAAATAACGGGGAGCGACATCGCGGCCATCGGCCTAGCGCTCGACCCAGCCCAGGGTGCGTTTGGCAAAGGCATCGCGCACCACGGGCAAATGTTCCATCGCCATCAGGCCCAGATTACGCCCAACCACCAGCGGCGCATAGCGGTTGGCGAATAATTTGATCAGGCCGTCGGTCACGCCGATGGTTGCCTGCTGGTCCTGCTGCCGCCGCTGCTGATAGCGGCCAAGCACCGCGTAGGTGCCGAGATCCTCGCCGGCCTGCGACGCTTCCGCCACGGTTTCCGCCAGCGACATCACGTCGCGCAGCCCCAGGTTGAAGCCTTGTCCGGCGATCGGGTGCAGCGTCTGCGCCGCATTGCCCACCAGCGCCAGACGGTGGGAAACGTGCTGCTGCGCGGTCAACAGACTCAGCGGGTAGCTGTGGCGCTTGCCGACCTGCAGCATCCGCCCCAGACGCCAGCCGAACGCCTGCTGCAGTTCCTGCAGAAAACGCGCGTCGTCCCAGCCGTCCACCCGTTCACGATCGTCGCGGTCATGACACCAGACCAGAGAGCTGCGCCCCTGCGACATCGGCAGCAACGCCAGCGGCCCGTGGCGGGTAAAGCGCTCAAAAGCGCGGCCCTGCGGGTCCTGCTCGCTGGTCACATTAGCGATAGTGGCGAACTGCGGGTAGTCCTGCTGCCGCCACTGCACGTTGCAGGCGCGCGCCAGCGCGGAACGCGAACCGTCCGCAGCAACCATCAACTGGCCGCTCAGGCGCTGTCCGTTATCCAACAGCACCTCGGCCTGCTCGCGGCTACGCGTCACATCGATCACTTTGGCCGGACAGTGCAGAGTCACGCCCGGCGCATTTTCCAGCAGGGCAAACAGCCGCTGGCCGGCGTCGTACAGTTCGATCACCTGCCCCAACGCCTCGACCTGATAGTCCTGCGCCGACAGATTGACGAAGCCGGCGTGGCCGCGATCGCTGACGTGCACCTGCGAGATCGGCGTCGCGCAGTCGCGCAGCGCAGGCCAGACGCCGATGCGGCTGAGCTGCTGACAGGCGCCCTGCGCCAGCGCAATGGCGCGCGCGTCAAACCCCGGATGCATCCGGTCGCCCGGCCGCGTGGCCTCAACCACGTCAATGCGCACCCGGCCCTGCGTCAGCGACGACAGCGCTAACGCCAGCGTCGCTCCGGCCATCCCGCCGCCAACGATAATTACGCTCATCTTATCTTGCCGCCGCCATCAACGCTTCAATCGCATCGGCGTCTTTCACTACGCTGGCGGTCAGGTTCTCGTTGCCGTCCGGCGTAATCAGGATGTCGTCCTCAATACGGATGCCGATGCCGCGATAGGCTTCCGGCACATCGGCATCCGGCGCGATATACAGCCCCGGCTCCACCGTCAGCACCATGCCCGGCTCCAGCACCCGGTCGCGGTTTGGCGAACCGTAATGACCGACGTCGTGCACATCCAGCCCCAGCCAGTGGCTCAGGCCATGCATAAAGAACTGGCGGTGCGCCTGTTCGGCAATCAGCTGTTCAACCTCGCCTTTCATCACGCCCAGCTCCACCAGACCGGTGACCATAATACGCACCACTTCCGCATTCACTTCGCCGATGCTGGTGCCCGGCCGGAACAGCGCCAGCGCCTTGTTGAGAGACGCCAGCACAATGTCGTACACCGCCCGCTGCGGCGCGCTGAATTTGCCGTTGACCGGGAAAGTGCGGGTAATATCGCCCGCATAGCCCTGATATTCACAGCCGGCGTCGATCAGCACCAGATCGCCGTCGCGCATCTCACTTTCATTTTCGGTGTAATGCAAAATGCAGCCATTTTCACCGCTGCCAACGATGGTGTTATACGACGGGTAGCGGGCGCCGAGGCGGGTAAACTCGTGATGAATCTCCGCCTCCAGCTGATATTCGAACATGCCCGGCCGGCACTTTTCCATCGCGCGGGTGTGCGCCAGCGCGCTGATTTCCCCGGCGCGGCGCATTACCGCCAGCTCTTCGGCCGATTTAAACAGCCGCATGTCATGCAGCCACGGCCGCCAGTCAGTGACGGTGGCCGGCGCCTGGAAGTTCTGGCGAAAGCCCTTGCGCAGCTTATCCAGCGCGGCGTAGAGGATCCGGTCCGCATAGGCATATTCGCCCTGCGCGTGATACACCACATCCAGGCCGTTAAGCAGCAGATGCAGCTGTTCATCGATTTCATCAAACGGCAGCGCACGATCGACACTCAGCCTTGCGGGCGCCGCTTCCTGCCCCAGACGACGGCCAAACCAGATTTCAGCCGTCAGATCGCGCACCCGGTTGAACAATACGCTATGACTGTGCGTTTCATCGCTCTTGATCAGAATCAACACCGCTTCCGGCTCGTTAAAACCGGTCAGATACCAAAAATCACTGTTCTGGCGGTAAGGATATTCTGAATCTGCACTGCGCGTTGCTTCCGGCGCGGCAAAGATCACCGCCGCGCTGCCCGGCGCCATTTTCGCCAACAGCGCCTGGCGGCGGTTCTGAAATTCCTGCTGAGTCATGTCCTTCTCCTGAAATCAAGTCGGCCGAAGCGCACGGTCGATACAAATCTTTAGTGCAATGTAGGTTTGACGTTTTCCACCGCGGTCGGTTTACGGCGGTTGAATTCGTTATAGCAGAGGATTGCCGCCATACGGACGTATTCCGCTACTTCTTCCAGCGACTGCTCCAGCTCTTCCTGGTCTTCGTCTTCGTCGTAGCCCAGCTGCGCGATGCTGCGCAGATCGTCAATGGCTTCGCCAACCTCGTCTTTCACCTGCGCCAGCTTCGGCTGCATCATGCCGAGGCCCAGCAGGAAGTGATTGACCCAGCCGGACAGAGCATCAGCGCGTTCGAACACCGTGACCGCCTCGCCTTCGGGCAGCATCAGCTGGAACATAAATTCATCATCGCTCAGCGTCTCATGAATCAGGTCATACACTTGCTGCAGCGGCTGGCTCAGCGCCTGAGGGAACGCCACGCCTTCATTGGTCAGGTCGTGCACCAGCGTGCGCCAGCTGGCGTCATTGTTACCGCCGCACAGCAAACCGCTGATTAAACCGTGCATTTCAGCGGCGGTGAGCGCCACCGCCTGCTGGTTCAGGGCGGCGGACAAGGTGAAGTAATTTGGGTATGTATTCTGTATAGACATGCGTATTCGTCATCGTTGGCAGGATAAGTTCGTGTTATGCTACCACCAAGGCTCGTGGTTACACCAGATAAGCACGCCCCTTCAGTGGTTGGTGACAATCCGTCTGTGGTCAGGGTTGGCCGGGATAACGACAGCGTTCGCAGCGGCCTGGCTATTTTTTTGACTGCCGGCGCGACGCACAGTAGATTATCATCAGGTTACTGAATAACCACGGGATAAAACGCCGTGTTTTAAGGGGTTGTATCTTGGTACCGAGGTATATATAGTGGCGCCCCGCTTCGATAGACCGGAGCCGGCGCGAAATTTAGGCAGGAAGGTGGCATGTCTGCACAACCAGTAGATATTCAAATTTTTGGCCGTTCGTTAAGGGTTAATTGCCCGCCAGAACAACAAGATGCGTTGAACATGGCGGCGGACGATCTTAACCAGCGGTTGCAAGATCTCAAAGTTCGCACTAGAGTCACAAATACTGAACAGCTGGTTTTCATTGCCGCGTTGAATGTTTGTCACGAACTCGCACAAGAACGCTTGAAAACTCGTGATTATGCGGCCAATATGGAACAGCGCATCCGTATGCTGCAACAGACCATTGAACAGGCGCTGCTTGAGCAAGGTCGCATCTCTGACCGTCAGGATGATGCACAATTCGAATAACATAAGTTGCTGAACGCTAACGGTTCGGCAATGAGTACAAAATTTCTCTGAGATGTTTGCCAGCGGGCCAGTCCCCTGAGCCGATATTTAGTACAAACAGAATGTATTGCTCCGCGATCGGTGAGCATGCTCGCTTGTCGAGAAGCCTTAAGATTGCGACGGTACGTTCACCTTGAACCTCGGGTTCAAGGGTTACAGCCTGCGACGGCATCTCGGAGATTCCCCCTTTCATCAGGTTTACGCGGCCTTTAACGCGCTATGCGATCATGCCCATGATGCATTACCAACCTCAGTTCGCCAAACAGCGGCAAGACATCCGTCAGCAAATCCGTCAGCGACGCCGTGCGCTTTCCGCGCAGCAACAGCATACTTTCGCCCGGCAAACCGCCGAACGCATCGCTTCTCATCCGCGTATTATTGCGGCCGACAGCGTGGCGGCGTTTCTTTCCTTTGACGGCGAACTGGATACCCGCCCGTTAATCGAGCGTCTGTGGCATATGGGCAAACGGGTTTATCTGCCGGTACTGCACCCGTTCAGCGCGGGCAACCTGCTGTTTTTACACTACCACCCCGACAGCGTGCTGCGCCCCAACCGTTTTAACATCCTCGAACCCGAACTGGACGTGCGCAACGTGTTGCCGACCTCACAGCTGGCGGTCATTCTGGCGCCGCTGGTCGCGTTCGACAGCCAGGGGCAGCGTCTGGGCATGGGCGGTGGTTTCTATGACCGCACGCTGCAACAGTGGCAGCACGGCGGCCCTTATCCGATAGGGCTGGCGCACGACTGCCAGCAGGTGGACGGCATCCCGACCGAACACTGGGATATCCCGCTGCCGGAAATCGTCACCCCTTCCAAAGTCTGGGCCTGGCAAATCGCCCAATAGCAAAAGGCCGGGACAAGCCCGGCCTCTTTAATCCGCGTTAAAACGCCAATCAGAACAGCAGACGCGCGCGAATGGTGCCTGGGATGGCCTTCATTCGCTGCAGCGCCGCGTCGGCGCGTTCGGTTTCCGCTTCAATATCAATGACCACATAACCAATTTCCGGGCCGGTCTGCAGATACTGAGCGGCAATGTTGACGCCCTCTTCGGCAAAGATCTGGTTAATCTGGGTCAGCACGCCGGGGCGGTTTTCATGGATATGCAGCAGGCGGCTGGCGTTCGGGCTGTGCGCCGGCAGCGACACTTCCGGGAAGTTAACCGCCGACAGCGTGGAGCCGTTATCGGAATACTTCGCCAGTTTCCCGGCCACTTCATCGCCGATGTTTTCCTGCGCTTCCTGGGTAGAACCGCCGATATGCGGCGTCAGGATCACATTGTCAAACTCGCACAGCGGCGAATTGAACGGATCGCTGTTGGTGGCCGGCTCTTCCGGGAACACGTCAATCGCCGCGCCCGCCAGGTGTTTGCTGGACAGAGCCTCGCACAGCGCGGGGATATCCACCACGGTGCCACGGGAGGCGTTGATCAGGATCGAGCCAGGCTTCATCAGCGCCATCTCGTCCTTGCCCATCATGTTTTTGGTCGATGGCGTTTCCGGCACGTGCAGGGTCACCACGTCGCTCATATTCAGCAGATCGGACAGATGACGCACCTGCTGCGCGTTGCCCAGCGGCAGTTTGTTCTCAATGTCGTAGAAGAACACTTTCATCCCCAGCCCTTCGGCCAGGATGCCCAGTTGGGTGCCGATATGGCCGTAGCCGATGATGCCCAGCTTCTTGCCGCGCGCTTCGTACGAGCCGACGGCCAGCTTGTTCCACACGCCGCGGTGCGCCTTAGCGTTGGCCGACGGGATGCCGCGCAGCATCAGCAGCAGCTCGCCCAGCACCATTTCGGCAACGGATCGGGTATTGGAGAAAGGTGCGTTGAACACCGGGATGCCGCGTTTGGTCGCCGCTTTCAAATCCACCTGGTTGGTGCCGATACAGAAGCAGCCTACCGCCACCAGCTTTTCGGCCGCGGCGAAGATCTCTTCGCTCAGATGCGTGCGCGATCGGATGCCGATGAAATGGGCATCGCGGATCGATGCCTTGAGTGACTCGGTGTCTAACGCACCTTTGTGATATTCAATGTTGGTATAACCGGCAGCGCGCAGATTATCCACCGTGCTTTGATGAACCCCTTCCACTAACAGGAATTTAATCCTGTCTTTCTCCAATGATACTTTTGCCATTTACCCGACCCTATGTTCAGACTTCAGAAGCGGCTGTCCCCTCTTCCGCTCGCGGTCGCCCCGCAGGGTTTCCACCTTGCCGGCAGCCGGATGACGGGAAGAGATAAAACAGCTCGACCACCAACATAACAAAAATAACGCGGGCGGCAATACAAACGATTGCCCGCCCCTCAGCACAAGGGAGAGTTCAGAGGGGTGATTCTGGTTGAAAATGCCATGCAGAAAGAATTTGGCAGAAGCTTAACCGAGGTTATGACGAGAATGTGACATATGTCACCAAATTTGGCGGATTAAAGAAAAGATGTTTTCTGCTGAAAATTATGCCGGCAACGGGCTGCGCCGGGCGGCGCAGCCTGCATACACAGCCGGTGGTTATTCGACCACCTTGACGCCGTCCGCCGTGCCGACCAACGCCACATCGGCGCCACGGTTGGCGAACAGCCCGACGGTCACCACGCCGGCGATGCCGTTAATTTTGTTCTCCAGCGCCACCGCGTCGGTGATGCTCAGATTGTGCACATCGAGAATCACGTTGCCGTTATCGGTGACCACATTCTGACGATACTCCGGCAGACCGCCCAGCTTCACCAGTTCGCGCGCCACGTAGGAGCGCGCCATCGGGATCACTTCGACCGGCAGCGGGAACTTGCCCAGCACGTCCACCTGTTTGGAGGCATCCACGATGCAGATAAATTTGCGGGCGATGGCGGCGATGATTTTTTCACGCGTCAGCGCTGCGCCGCCGCCCTTGATCATCTGCATATGCCCGTTGATTTCGTCCGCGCCGTCGACGTAAATATCCAGCGAGTCCACTTCGTTGCTGTCGAATACGTGGATGCCGAGGCTTTTCAGCTTGGCGGTGGAGGCGTCGGAGCTGGACACCGCGCCTTCAATTTGATCCTTGATTGACCCCAGCGCATCAATAAAGTGGGCGGCGGTCGACCCGGTGCCCACGCCGACGATGGTGCCCGGCTTCACGTATTCCAGCGCCGCCCAGCCTACCGCTTTTTTCAGTTCATCCTGCGTCATGCTATTTTCCATTGCCTATATACGAAAACGTATGCGTATTATAGGGTAAATCGCCTCGCTGAATGCAGGTATGGATCGCAAATTGTGGCCCGTGCGCGCCAAGCGTCACGCCTGTGCTGTGATGCAAGCGGCGCTATTTAAGGTATAGTGCCAGAAACCATTAACGTTAAGGGATATCTCTCCGATGAAACGCCCAGACTACAGAACGCTACAAGCGCTGGACGCGGTGATCCGTGAACGCGGCTTTGAACGCGCGGCACAAAAACTCTGCATCACCCAATCGGCGGTATCTCAACGCATCAAACAGCTGGAAAATCTGTTTGGCCAGCCGCTGCTGGTCCGTACCGTACCGCCGCGCCCCACCGAACAGGGGCAAAAGCTGCTGGCGCTGCTGCACCAGGTGGAGCTGCTGGAGGAAGAGTGGCTGGGCAACGATACCGGTGTCGATACGCCGCTGCTGCTGTCGCTGGCGGTCAACGCCGACAGTCTGGCAACCTGGCTGCTGCCGGCGTTAAAACCGGTGCTGGCCGACTCGCCGATTCGTCTGAACCTGCAGGTGGAAGATGAAACCCGCACTCAGGAGCGCCTGCGCCGCGGCGAGGTGGTCGGCGCGGTCAGTATTCAGCCGCAGCCGCTGCCCAGTTGCCTGGTCGATCAGCTCGGTGCGCTGGACTACCTGTTCGTCGCCTCGCCGGGCTTTGCCGAACGTTATTTCCCGAACGGCGTCACCCGCTCGGCGCTACTGAAAGCGCCGGCGGTCGCCTTCGACCATCTGGACGACATGCATCAGGCCTTCCTGCAGCAAAACTTCGATCTTTCGCCGGGCAGCGTACCCTGCCATATCGTCAACTCGTCGGAGGCTTTCGTGCAGCTGGCGCGCCAGGGCACCACCTGCTGTATGATCCCGCACCTGCAGATCGAGAAAGAGCTGGCGTCCGGCGAACTTGTCGATTTAACCCCGGGATTGCTCCAGCGCCGGATGCTGTTCTGGCACCGCTTCGCGCCGGAAAGCCGCATGATGCGTAAAGTGACCGACGCCCTGCTGGAGCACGGCCGTCAGGTTCTGCGACAGGATTAAAAAAGGCGCCGTGACCGGCGCCCTGCTGTACTATCTGCGGCTTACTGCGCGCCGCCGCGCTGCAGTTCAAACACCACGTCAACCTGATCGTCAAAGTGAATGCTTTGCTGCTCGTAAGTCTGCGCGGCGCTGGTTTCCGGCGCGGCGCTGGCAGCCTTATACATACGGGCAACCGGCATCGGCTGATAGTTGGCAACGTGGTAGCGGATGCTGTACACCGGCCCCAATTTGGCTTTAAAGCCCTGGGCCAGCGACGCCGCCTGCTGCGTAGCATTCTCAATCGCCTGCTGACGGGCCTTCTGCCGGAACTCGTCCGGATTCGCCACGCCCAGCTCCACCGCGCGGATCTCATTCAGGCCGGACTTCAGCGCGCCGTCCAACAGCTCATTCAGTTTATCCAGCTTGCGCAGCGTCACCTGCACCTGACGCACGGCACGATAGCCTTTCAGCACTGACTCGCCGCTCTTCAGGTAATCGTATTCCGGTTGCGTACGCAGGTTGGCGGCGCTGATATCTTTTTTCTCAATGCCGTTTTTCTGCAGGAAGTCGAAATACTGCGCAACGCGTTCATCAACCTGTTTTTTTGCCTGCGACGCATCCTTGGAGGATACGCTGACTTCAATCGCCAACGTTGCGATATCCGGGGTGGCGTCGACGCTGGCCGTCCCGGAGGTCACCACGTGCGGCCCTTCAGGCACTTCCGCCGCCTGCAGCGCCATCGGTAACGTTCCTAATCCAACCATTGCGGCCATAGCCAATGCTTTTAGCTTCACAGTGTCTCCTTAATGACAGGCTGTTCTGATTCCTGCTTATTCATGCCGATATTCCACCGCGGCCGACAGTCAATTTACCATCATTTACGCAGTCATCACCCGGAATGAATAATCAGTTCCTTGCCATCAACCCTAGCATATCGTCCGGTTTTTTTAATTCAGATTAGTGCCAAATTATGATCCTGCCCCCAGCGGCGGCTTTATTGCATGCCGTGCCAGGCCAGCTGCGCGGCGATGGCCCACATCACCAGCCCCACCAGAATATTGATGATTCTCTGCGCCAGCGGCGTCTTCAGATACGGCGACAGCCAGGCGGCCAGCAGCGCCAGTGCGAAAAACCAGACGGCAGAGGCGCTGACCGCACCGAAAGCGAACCAGGAGCGCACCTCCGGCGCGAACTGGCTGCCCAGACTGCCCAGCACCACAAAGGTATCCAGATAGACGTGCGGATTCAGCCAGGTGACCGCCAGCATGCTCACCACAATACGCCAGCGGCTCTGCGCCAGTTCGGCCACGCTGGCCAGGGCAATATGGCGGCTAAAGGCGGTGCGAAATGCTCCCCAGCCGTACCATAGCAAAAAGGCGACGCCGCCCCAGGTCACCAGCATCAGCAGCAGCGACGAGCGGTGCAGCAGCGCGCTGCCGCCGAAAATGCCGGCGCAGATCAGGGCAATATCGCTGAGCGCGCACAGCGATGCCACCAGCAGATGATACTGCCGGCGGATCCCCTGATTCATCACAAACACATTTTGCGGCCCCAGCGGCAAAATCATCGCGGCGCTAAGCGCAAAACCCTGTAGAAAAACGGCAAGCATGGCAAGTCCTCATCAGATACGTCGATTAACCGAGCGCATCATACGAGGAAGCTATTATTAGGTGAAATTGATAATTCTAATTCGCCATTAAGGATATTAATGACTCGGGCAGGAGGGGGAAAAAAGGGGCCTTGCGGCCCCTCAGAGTACTGACAAAGTCAGTGATTAGGGAGAGCGTGACGATGGGGCCGTAGCGGCATCAGCCGCCGCAGCGCCCGGCCCGTGGATCTCGAGCCATCCGACAACGTTGCCATCAACCTCAAGCCCCCTTGCGGCATTATTCCGCTTTAGCGGAAGTGCCGTCGGTACGATACAGATGAACGTCCATCTGCGGGAACGGAATGCCGATATTGTTGGCATCCAGCGCACGCTTGAAGTTTTCCATCAGATCGAAGTAAACATCCCAATACTGCGCATTGGTGGTCCATGAACGGGTGACGAAGTTCAGGGAAGACGGCGCCATTTCGTTCAGACGTACGGTCACACCCTTATCGTGCATGATGCGCTTGTCAGCGGCGATCACGTCGTTCAGCACCTTTTTCACCGTGTCGATATCGGCGTTATAGGCGACGCCTACCACGATATCCACGCGGCGGTTCGGCTCGCGGGAGTAGTTGGTGATGTTGCCGGCGATAATTTTGCCGTTCGGCACCACGATGGTTTTATTGTCCGGGGTACGCAGCGTGGTGGAGAAAATCTGCACCTGATCGACGGTACCGGCAATGCCGCCGAGGTCGACGTATTCACCGGCACGCAGCGGACGGAACGCTACCAGCAGCACGCCGGCGGCAAAGTTGGACAGCGAGCCCTGCAACGCCAGGCCAACCGCCAGACCGGCGGCACCCAGTACGGCAATCACCGAGGTGGTCTGTACGCCGACGCGTCCCAGCACCGCAATAAAGGTGAAGGCCAGAATGGCGTAACGCGCCATCGCCGACAGGAAATCAGAAACCGTGGCGTCAATACCACGCATTTTCATCACCCGGTTCAGCGCATTGCTGACCACGCGGGCAATGATCATACCTACGATCAGAATCGCGATAGCCGCGACGATATTCACCGCATACTGAATCAGCAGATCCTGATTTTTTACCAGCCAGCTGCTGGCATTATTAATACCGTTTACTACGTTGAGATCTTCCATTCTAACGTCCTAATTAAAAAAGCTCCCAGCGGGAGAAATCGCAAAAATACATCGCATTGACCGATGCGGAAACCACCGGGTAAGGGTAACCAACAATGGTGCGCGTTGCCAACTCTGCCAGCAAAAGTTGGGCAAAAATATCGGATACGCCCCAAAAATAAAGGCTCCCGCAGAGGGAGCCTTTCAGCATCAGACACGGGCGCGCTCATGGCGCGCCGGCCGGGGATTACAGAACGTCGATCGCGTTCAGATCCTTGAAGGCCTGTTCCAGACGCGTCACCATGCTTGACTGTGCAGCGCGCAGCCAGACACGTGGGTCGTAGTATTTCTTGTTCGGCTGATCGGCGCCTTTCGGGTTACCCAGTTGGCTTTGCAGATAGCCTTCATTTTCTTTGTAGTACTGCAGGATGCCGTCCCAGGTCGCCCATTGGGTATCGGTATCGATGTTCATTTTGATCACGCCGTAGCTGACGGATTCTTTGATCTCTGCGTCGCTGGAGCCGGAGCCGCCGTGGAACACGAAGTTCAGGCTGTTGTGCGGCAGGTTGAACTTCTCGGAAACGAATTTCTGAGAATCACGCAGGATGGTCGGAGTCAGCTTGACGTTGCCCGGCTTGTACACGCCGTGCACGTTGCCGAACGAGGCAGCAATGGTGAAGCGCGGGCTGATGGCGTTCAGTTTTTCGTACGCGTAAGCCACGTCTTCCGGCTGGGTATACAGCGCGGAGGCGTCCATATGGCTGTTGTCCACGCCGTCTTCTTCACCGCCGGTGCAGCCCAGTTCGATTTCCAGCGTCATGCCGATTTTAGCCATGCGCGCCAGGTACTTGGAGCAGATCTCGATGTTTTCTTCCAGCGACTCTTCAGACAGGTCGATCATATGGGAAGAGAACAGCGGCTTGCCGGTAGCGGCAAAGTGTTTTTCACCGGCGTCCAGCAGGCCATCGATCCATGGCAGCAGTTTTTTCGCGCAGTGGTCGGTATGCAGAATAACCGGCACGCCGTAATGTTCAGCCATCTGATGCACATGGTAAGCACCAGAGATAGCGCCCAGAATCGCTGCGCCCTGAGGAACGTCAGTCTTCAGACCCTTGCCGGCGATAAACGCGGCGCCGCCGTTGGAGAATTGCACGATTACCGGCGCACGTACTTTAGCCGCGGCTTCCAGTACTGCGTTGATGGAATCGGAGCCGACGCAGTTTACCGCCGGCAGCGCAAAGTTGTTCTCTTTAGCGACTGCAAAGACTTTCTGAACGTCATCGCCAGTGATGACACCCGGTTTTACGAAATCAAAAATTTTAGACATGTTACTTTGTCCCGTTTCGTCTGCCGTTGTACCCTCTTTCCCCCGTTCGTACGCCAGGCGTACGGCCAAGGGTCATCGGGTAGATGGATGTAAATCGTTTCTACCCCGCGCCGCAACCGGCGCGGAATAAAACAAACGGGCGGCTTGCGCCCCCCGTTGTCAGAATTACTGCTTAGCTCGCTCTTCCAGCATCACTACCGCCGGCAGTTGTTTCCCTTCAACAAATTCCAGGAACGCGCCGCCGCCGGTGGAGATGTAGGAAATTTTGTCGGCGATATCGAACAGGTCAATCGCCGCCAGGGTGTCGCCGCCGCCAGCGATGGAGAAAGCATCGCTGTCTGCAATGGCGCGCGCCACGATTTCGGTCCCCTTACGGAAGTTAGGGAACTCGAATACGCCAACCGGGCCATTCCACAGAATGGTTTTGGCGTTCTTCAGGATAACGGCCAGACGCTCGGCTGAAACGTCGCCCATATCCAGAATTTGCTCGTTGTCTTGAATTTCGTTGGCCTGCTTGACCGTCGCCGTTGCGGTTTCAGAGAATTCGGTCGCCACGCGCACATCGGTCGGCACCGGAATATCGCAGGTTTCCAGCAGTTTCTTGGCGTTGTCGATCAGATCAGGCTCATACAGCGACTGGCCGACGTTGTTGCCCTGCGCCGCCACGAAGGTGTTGGCGATGCCGCCGCCGACGATCAGCTGATCGGCGATTTTAGACAGGGAATCCAGGACGGTCAGTTTGGTGGAAACTTTAGAACCGCCGACGATGGCGACCATCGGACGGGCCGGGTTGCCCAGCGCTTTACCCAGCGCTTCCAGCTCTGCGGACAGCAGCGGACCGGCACAGGCGACCGGTGCGAATTTGCCAACGCCGTGGGTAGAGGCCTGCGCGCGGTGTGCGGTGCCGAAGGCGTCCATCACATACACGTCGCACAGCGCCGCATATTTTTTGGACAGGGTTTCGTCGTCCTTTTTCTCGCCTTTGTTAAAGCGCACGTTTTCCAGCACCACCAGCTCGCCTTCGGCAACGTCAACGCCTTCCAGGTAGTCTTTCGCCAGACGCACCGGGTTGCTCAGGTGCTCTTTCAGGTAGTTGACGACAGGCAGCAGAGAGAATTCTTCGTTGTACTCGCCTTCGGTAGGACGGCCCAGGTGGGAGGTTACCATCACGCGCGCGCCTTGTTTCAGCGCAGCTTCGATAGTCGGCAGGGAAGCGCGGATACGCGCATCGGAAGTCACTTTACCGTCTTTCACTGGTACGTTCAGATCAGAACGGATAAGAACGCGTTTTCCTGCCAGATCCAGATCGGACATCTTAATTACAGACATGGTGAACCCTCTTGGTTGATTCTCTATAAAGTTGCCTATCCCCGCCTCTTTCAGGCTATCGCCCGGAATCCTGCGGGTTTAAACGACCGCGCCCAAACGGCGCCGCCGTACTAGAAACCGCTTGCGGCCATTGCCCGGGTGGTATCCAACATCCGGTTGGCAAAGCCCCATTCGTTATCGCACCAGACCAGGGTCTTGATCAGGTGCTGCCCGCTGACCCGCGTCTGCGTGCCGTCGACGATGGCGCTGTGCGGATCATGGTTAAAATCAATCGAGACTAATGGTAGTTCCGTATAGTCAACTATACCACGAAATGATCCCCGTGCGGCCTTTTGCAGCAACTGGTTGACCTCTGTCACTTTCACCCGTGAACTCACGCTGACGCTAAGATCGATCGCCGTGACATTAATGGTCGGCACACGCACCGAGATCGCTTCAAAACGATCGCAAAACTGCGGAAAAATACGGGTGATGCCGGCGGCCAGTTTGGTATCGACCGGAATGATCGACTGGCTTGCCGCACGCGTCCGGCGCAGGTCCGTATGATAGGCGTCTATCACCGGCTGATCGTTCATCGACGAGTGAATGGTGGTGACCGTACCCGACTCGATGCTGTAGGCATCGTCCAGCAGCTTGATCACCGGAATAATACAGTTGGTAGTACAGGAGGCGTTGGAAACGATGCGATGTTCCGCCCGCAGCGTCTGGTGGTTGACGCCGAACACGACGGTGGCGTCCAGATCGTTACCGCCGGGATGGGCAAACAGCACTTTCTTCGCACCGGCCGCCAGATGGGCTTCGCCATCCTCACGGCTGCCGTACACACCGCTGCAGTCCAGCACCACGTCCACGCCCAGCTCGCCCCATGGCAGTTGCTCCAACGCCGGCTGATGCAGCAGACGAATCGCGTCGTCGCCCACCGTCAGTACGTCGCACTCCTGACGCACGTCCCAGGCAAAACGCCCGTGACTGGAGTCATATTTCAGCAGGTGGGCCATCCCTTCGGCATACGCCAGCTCGTTGATTGCCACCACGGTAATTTCGGCGCGTCTTCCTGATTCATACAGTGCGCGTAAAACGCTGCGGCCAATGCGGCCAAAGCCGTTTATCGCTATGCGGATGGTCATGCTTGTTCCTGCTAAATGGCCCTCCCTGCCGGACTTATTCACCGGATTGCGGGTGGCGCTGACGAGTTATCCTGCTAATCTATATAGAATACTTTAGCGTACCGTCTGCTGTGAATCGCTGCGTAATATTATTCACCAACCATATATGTAAAAATAACCGCTCACTCTGCCACTTTCAGCGGCCAATTGTGCCAACTGAAACGCTTCAGCCGAGCATAAACCAAAGTTTTTTGAAAAGGAACAGATCCGACACGTTGTCTGTCAACTCGCGGACACTTTGCGGTAATAAAATGATCTGGCGCACACTTTTGCTTACTACCCACAGCATGTCGCCGATCGTTTTTTCATCTGCCTTTTCCCATACGCCTTACATTTACAGGGCATATACAAGGAGCCAATAATGAGTGAAGTTAAGATTGTCGCCACCCTGACCCCGCGGCCGGAATTCGTTGACGCCGTCAGAACCGCAGCCAGAAAGATGGTGCCGCAGACCCACAACGAGGCCGGCTGCCTGCAGTATGACCTGCATGAAACACGCGAAATTCCCGATGTGCGCGATCTGCAGAACCAGGGGAAAGTTTCCTTCGTGTTTATTGAGCGCTGGACGTCAGAACAGACGCTGAAAGAACACGTGGCGATGAGCTATCACGACGATTTCCTGGAAGCGCTGGATGGGAAATTGGAAAGCCTGAACGTGCAAAAATTGACCCAACTGGAACCGTCCAAGGCGTAATCAGTCCATAGCCGAATATACGGTTATCTCTACGAAAAAGGCGCCGCAAGGGCGCCTTTATGATGGCTGCTTTCAGCCGCTTACTTCAGCAGTGCCTGAGCCTGCGCCACCACGTTTTCCACGGTGAAGCCGAACTCCTTGAACAGCTGGTCCGCCGGTGCCGACTCACCGAAGGTGGTCATGCCCACCACCGCACCGTTCAGCCCGGTGTACTTCAGCCAGTAGTCTGCAATGCCCGCTTCAATCGCCACCCGCGCCGTGACCGCCGCCGGCAGCACCGACTCGCGGTAGGCCGCATCCTGCTTGTCGAACGCGTCGGTCGACGGCATCGACACCACGCGCGCCCTGCGGCCCGCCGCCGTCAGCTGACCCGCCGCCTCGACCGCCAGCTCCACTTCCGAGCCGGTGGCAATCAGGATAACGTCCGGCGTGCCGTCGCAGTCCTGCAGCACGTAGGCGCCGCGATACACGTTCGCCAGCTGCTCCGCCGTACGCGGCTGCTGCGCCAGGTTCTGACGCGAGAAAATCAGCGCCGTCGGGCCGTCGTTGCGCTCGATGGCGTACTGCCAGGCAATCGCCGACTCCACCTGGTCGCACGGACGCCAGGTGCTCATGTTCGGCGTGACCCGCAGGCTGGCCAGCTGCTCCACCGGCTGGTGGGTCGGGCCGTCTTCGCCCAGACCGATGGAGTCATGGGTGTAGACGAACACGTTGCGCTGCTTCATCAGCGCCGCCATGCGCACCGCGTTACGCGCGTATTCCACAAACATCAGGAAGGTCGCCGAGTACGGCAGGAAGCCGCCGTGCAGCGCGATGCCGTTGGTGATGGCGCTCATGCCGAACTCGCGCACGCCGTAGTGGATGTAGTTGCCCGCCGGGTCTTCGTTCAGCGCCTTGGAGCCGGACCACATGGTCAGGTTGCTCGGCGCCAGGTCGGCGGAGCCGCCGAGGAATTCCGGCAGCAGTTTGCCGTAGGCTTCCAGCGCGTTCTGCGACGCCTTGCGGCTGGCGATGTTGGCCGGGTTGGCCTGCAGCTGCTCGACGTAGGCCTTGGCCTGCGCCTGCCAGTCGGCCGGCAGCTCGCCGCTCATGCGGCGGGTGAACTCGGCGGCCAGCTCCGGGAAGGCGGCGGCGTAGGCGGCGAACTTGTCGTTCCAGGCCGCTTCACGCGCCTGACCGGCTTCCTTGGCGTCCCACTGGGCATAGATGTCCTGCGGGATTTCAAACGGCGGGTAGTGCCAGCCCAGCTGCTCGCGGGTGGCGGCCACTTCGGCATCGCCCAGCGGCGCGCCGTGGGAATCGTGGGTGCCGGCCTTGTTCGGCGAGCCGAAGCCGATAACGGTCTTGCACATCAGCAGGGACGGCTTGTCGGTAACCTTGCGGGCTTCCTCAATCGCCGCCTTGATGGCGTCGGCGTCGTGGCCGTCCACGCCGCGTACCACGTGCCAGCCGTAGGCTTCGAAACGCTTGGCGGTGTCGTCGGTGAACCAGCCGTCGACGTGGCCGTCGATGGAGATGCCGTTGTCATCGTAGAAGGCGGTCAGCTTGCCGAGCTTGAGGGTGCCGGCCAGGGAGCAGACTTCGTGTGAGATGCCTTCCATCATGCAGCCGTCGCCCATAAAGGCGTAGGTGTTGTGGTCGACGATATCATGGCCCGGGCGGTTGAACTGCGCGGCCAGGGTGCGTTCGGCGATGGCGAAACCGACGGCGTTGGCGATACCCTGCCCGAGCGGGCCGGTGGTGGTCTCGACGCCCGGGGTGTAGCCGTATTCAGGGTGTCCCGGTGTTTTGGAATGCAGCTGACGGAAGTTTTCCAGCTCGCGCATCGGCAGGTCGTAGCCGGTGAGATGCAGGAGGCTGTAAATCAACATGGAGCCATGGCCGTTGGAGAGGACGAAGCGGTCACGGTCGGCCCAGTGCGGGTTGGTCGGGTTGTGGCTGAGGTAGTCGCGCCACAGGACTTCGGCGATATCGGCCATGCCCATTGGGGCGCCCGGGTGACCGGATTTTGCTTTTTGTACGGCGTCCATGCTGAGTGCGCGGATGGCGTTGGCAAGCTCTTTACGAGAGGACATGTTTTACTCCAAGTCGGATGAAAAAAGCAGTCAAGTTTGCCATTTTCTCAGACTCGGCATAAGAACGGCAATCCCTAATAGTAAATGAGAGCGAGTTCACAACTTATTAGCACGATTGGCCCTATTTTCGGAATAACACTATTTTGCCGCCGAGTGTCGTACACTAGGCTGTTGCGAGCGAAATTGTTTCTGCTCATTTGTATAAAATCCCTTGTTACTATCATAGGAAGATAGCTTCATGAAAATCCGTACCTCTTTGATTGCATTAGGCATTGCCACCCTGGTCAGCGGCTGTCAAAGCCTTGATCCCAACGCCCTGATGCAGTCCGGCGCGCAGGCGTTCCAGGCGGCGACCCTGAGCAACGACGATGTCAAAGCGTTAAGTGATAAATCCTGCGTCGAGATGGACAGCAAGGCAAAAATCGCGCCGGCCAACAGCAGCTACGTCAAACGCCTGAACAAAATTGCGGCAGCGCTGGGCGATAATATTGACGGCACGCCGGCCAACTACAAGGTGTACGTCACCAAAGACGTTAACGCCTGGGCGATGGCCAACGGATGTATCCGCGTCTACAGCGGCCTGATGGACATGATGAACGACAACGAAGTGGAAGGCGTGCTGGGCCATGAAATGGGCCACGTGGCGCTGGGCCATACCCGCAAGGCGATGCAGGTGGCGTACGGCACGGTCGCGCTGCGCACCGCGGCGGCCTCGACCGGCGGCATCATCGGCTCGCTGTCGCAGTCGCAGCTGGCGGATATCGGTGAGAAGCTGGTCAGCGCCCAGTTCTCCCAAAAGCAGGAGAGCGAAGCGGACGACTACTCGTTCGATCTGCTGAAGAAACGCGGCATCAATCCGAACGGGCTGGCGACCAGTTTCGAAAAACTGGCCAAGATGGAAGCCGGGCGTCAGAGCAGCATGTTTGACGATCACCCGTCCTCCGAAGCGCGCGCGCAGCACATCCGCGATCGCATCGCCGCTGAAGGCAAGTAACCCGGCCATTGGCGGGGCTGCAGTCCCCCGCTAATCGCTCTCAACCACAGGGACGGCAAGCCGTCCCTGTGGTTTATTCAGTACAGCGTCTTTTGCGGCGGCCCGGCAAAGGTCAGCGGCCCGACCTGTTTCATATCCACTTCCACCACCGACGGTCCCGGGTAGTTGATCGCCTCCGCCAGCACGCCGCCGAACTGCTCGGCGCTGTCAATCTTCCAGGCCTTCAGCCCCATCGCCTCCGCCACCTGGGCAAACGCCGGGGTGTGCAGTTCGTTGTAGTATTGACGGCCGGCGAAGTACTTGTCCTGAATGCCGCGCATCACGCCGTAGCCGCCGTCGTTCATGATCAGCAGCGTGATATTGGCCTGTTCCTGCGCCATGGTCGCCAGCTCCCCCAGCCCCAGCGCCAGACCGCCGTCCCCCACCAGCCCGACAACTTTACGCTGCGGGTTGGCAAGCGCGGTGCCAATCGCCATCGGCAGCCCCATGCCGATGGCGCCGGCCAGCGAGTGAATATTGCACAGCGGCGCCACGGCGCGGAACAGACGGCTGCCCCACACGCTGCCGGACACGGTGATATCGCGCACCAGCAGGCCGTCATCCGGCAGGGCGGCGGCAATCGCGTCGCTGAGCTTGGCATATTCGCCGGACTGCTCGCGCAGCGTCTGCTCCGCCTGCTGCACCGCAGTGGCTATCTCGGCGTCCCATCCGGCGTCCACTTTCTCGCCCGGTGCAAAACGCGCCGCCAGCGCCGTCAGCAGCGCGCCGCAGTCGCCGTTTACCTGCTCATCCGCCAGATAGTTGCGGTTGGCCGCCGCCGGGTCGATGTCGATCTGCACCAGCGGGCGCGGCAGCGGCAGCGTCCAGGTGCGGGTTTCGTTGCTGCGCAGGCGCGAACCGGCCACCAGCGTCAGATCGCAGCGATTGAGGATCTGCTCCACGCTCGGCGAATTATGGAAAGCGCGCAGGCTGCGCGGGTGGCTGTCCGGCAGAATACCGCGCCCGTGTGTGCTGGACATCACCGCCACGCCGGCGTCCGCCAGCCGCTGTACCGCCGCTGCGCAGCCCAGCGCGCCGCCGCCCAGCCACAGCAGCGGTCGCTTGGCGGCCTTCAGGCGCTGATACAAACGCTCCACCGCCGCCGCATCCGCCGCCGGCAAGGCAGGTGGCGCAATGGCCGGCGTCAGCACCGCGCGGGAAACCAGGCTGCTCTGAATATCAATCGGGATCTCCACCGCCACCGGGCCACACGGTACGGTTTGCGCCTCCTGGATGGCCCGCTGGATCACCGCCACCGCCTGCTCGGCGCTGTTGACCCGGTAGGCGCGCTTCGAACAGGCGCGCAGGAAGCCCATCTGATCCTTGGTTTCGTGAATAAAGCCGGCGTCGGCGTCCAGATACGCCTTTTCCACCTGGCCGGTGATGTGCAGCAGCGGCGTGTTGGCGTTCAGCGCTTCAATCATCGCACCCACCGCGTTGCCGGCGCCGGCGCCGGTGCTGGTCAGCGCCACGCCCAACCCGGAGAAACGACCGTGGGCGTCGGCCATCGTCACCGCGCCCGCCTCGCCGCGCGCCGGCACAAAGCGGATCGCGCCGCGCTGTCCGACGGCATCGGCGATCGGCAAATTATGAATCGAGATGATGCCGTACATCGCCGACACCGCGTATTGCTCCAGAGTCCGGGCTATCGCCTCACCAACCGTTATTTTATCGCTCATCATCTGCCTTCTTATCATAGTCATGCGTAGGGATACATCGTGCGCCGCGCTCAGTCGCTCCAGCGGTTCACCTGATGGCTCAGCGCCAGATACAGGCTTTTCTGTTGCATATAGGCCTTGATGCCGTGCAACCCTTTTTCCCGTCCCAGGCCGCTCTGTTTCACGCCGCCGAACGGCGTGGAAATCGAGAATGTTTTGTAGGTATTGACCCAGACGGTGCCGGTCTCCAGCTGCTCGGCCAGCGCCATGGCGCGCGGGAAATCGCGGCTCCAGATGCCGGCGGCCAGGCCGTAGACCGAATCGTTGGCCATGGCGATCAGCTGCTGTTCATCGTCAAACGGCATCGCCACCAGCACCGGCCCGAAGATCTCCTCCTGGCAGACCCGTGCGTCATTATTCAAACCGTCAATGATGGTCGGCAGGTAATAGCTGCCGTCCGCCAGCTGCGGATCCGCCGGCGCTTCGCCGCCGATCAGTACCCGACCGCCCTCCTGCCGCGCCAGCGCAACGTACTCCGCCACGCTCTGGCGGTGTTTGTCATTAATCAGCGGCCCTAAATGCACGCCCGGCTGCAGCGGGTTGCCAAGACGCAGCCCGCCCGCCAGTTCGCACAGCCGCGCCAGCAGCGGCTGATACAGTGAACGGTGCACAAATAGCCGCGAACCGGCGATGCACGCCTGGCCGGCCGAGCTGAAAATGCCGTAGCAAATACCGCGCGCCGCCTGTTCCAGATCGGCGTCTTCCAGCACGATGGTCGGCGACTTGCCCCCCAACTCCAGCGAAGTTGGGATCAGTTTTTCGGCGGCGATATGCGCCAGGTGACGGCCGGTGCCGGTGCCGCCGGTAAAGGAAATCTTTTTCACCAGCGGGTGACGCGCCAGCGCCTCGCCAATCACCGAACCTTTGCCCGGCAGCACGCTGAGCAAGCCGGCGGGCAGCCCCGCCTGCTCAAACAGTTCCGCCAGTTTCAGCGCCATCAGCGGCGTGGCTTCCGCCGGCTTCAGAATCACCGCGTTGCCGGCCGCCAGCGCCGGCGCCACTTTCTGCATTTCGCTGGCGATCGGTGAGTTCCACGGCGTAATGGCGGCGATCACCCCCAGCGGCTGGTACTGGCTCAGCGTCATCACCTCGCGGTTGCGCTGGGTGGGCAACTCCCCTTCCAGCACTTCGCAGGCGGCGGCGAAATAGCGCGCGGTGGCCGCCGCGCTGGCCACCAGGCCGCGGGTTTCCGCCAGCGGTTTGCCGTTGTCGCGCGTTTGCAGCTGTGCCAGCGTCTCCAGCTGTTCGCTAATCAGATCGCTGACGCGGTATAAAATCGCCGCGCGCTGATGCGGCACCAGACCGCGCCACTGTGGGTCACGCCAGGCGCGCTCCGCCGCTTCAACCGCTTCGTTGACGTCATTCACGTCGGCGGCGCGCAGCTCCGCATTAAGCGAACCGTCGGCCGGGAAGGTGGAGCGCATCGGCTCACCCCGCCCTTCGCACCAGCGCCCGGCCAGAAAAATCTTTTGTATCGCCATACTGTTATTCCCCTTTATGCCGTCAGTTCGCCGTCAAGCAGTCGACGGCAGGCCTGTACCGCGCTCAGCGCCGCCAGCGTCGATGTCTTCGGGTTACTGGCCAGCGGATTGCCGCTTAACTCAATCTGAAATTCGCCAAACGCGCCCTGCGCCTGCAGCCGGTGCGTATTGCGCCGCGTATGCGGATCCACCTGCAGGCGCACCCGCGTCTGGTCCATACCCAGCCCGTGCAGCGCAATGGTAGCCGCCACGTTGGCGTTGGCCGGGAACTGCCGTGCCGCTTCACGCGCGCTGCCCTCGAAAAACACCTGCGCTTCGCTGACCGCATCGAGGTCGATCAGGCTTTCCGCCGGGCTGCCGCGCCAGCTGGCCGGGCTTTTGCTGGCCTGATAGGTGACGCTGGTCAGTCCGCCTTCGCGCGCCGACGCCAGCCCGTCCATGCCCGCCACCGCGCCGGACAGCACCCAAACCCGCCCGTGATGCTCGCGGCTGGCCTGCTGGATACGCTGCTGCAGCCCGGCGTCCGCCAGCGCGCCGGTGGAAATCACCGCCAGCGTCCAGCCGCGCCGCACTACCGCTTCGCCAAACTCGGCGACCGCCTGCTGACTGGCGCACTCCAGCACCAGATCGGGACAGCCGTCGCACTGGCGCGGATCGCTCAGCGCCTGCACCCGGCCGTCAAAGGCGGCGGCAATCGCCGCATGATGCGGCTCGCGCGCCACGATCCAGCCGGGTTCCACGCCTTCCGGCAGGCGGGACAACACTTCCTTCGCCATCGCGCCGTAGCCAATCATCATGATTTTCTTCATTACTCTGCTCCTACAGATGGCGGTTGAAGCCGCCGGAGACGTCCAGCGCCGCGCCGGTGGTAAACGACGCCATCGGCGACGCCAAAAACAGCAGCGCACGCGCCGGTTCCTGCGGTTTGCCCAGCCGTTTCATCGGAATGCCGCGCCGTTCGGCAATCGCCGCCGTCCAGGATTCCCAGCTCTGCTCGCGGTCGCTGCGCTCTTCAAAGCGGCGGCGCCACTGGCCCGATTCCACCATCCCCAGCAGAATGGAGTTCACACGGATGCCCTTTGTCACCAGCTCTTTCGACAGCGTCAGCGTCATATTGAGCAGCGCGGCGCGCGCCGCCGAGGTGGCGATCATGTGTTCTTCCGGCTGCAGCGCCAGCAACGAATTGACGCAGGTGATCGAGGCGATATCCGAGCGCTCCAACGCCGGCAAAAATGCCTGCAGCGGGTTAATCACGCCGAACAGTTTCAGCTCGGCCTCGTGCAGCCAGGCCGCGCGCGGCGTCTGGTCAAAGTGGGAAACGAAGCCCTGCCCGGCGTTATTGATCAGCATATCCACGCCGCCGAAGCGCGCCTCGACCTGCCCGGCAAACTGCGCCACCTGCTCCGGCACCAGCACGTCACAGCGCTGCGCCAAAATCTGCGCCTGCGGAAACTCGGCCTGCAGTTGCGCCAGCGCACCGTCAAGTTTGTCCTGACTGCGGCCGCAGAACGCCACTCTGGCCCCCTCCGCCAGCAGCAGGCGCAGAGTCTCAAAACCGATGCCCGATGAGCCGCCGGTAACCACCGCGACCCGGTTTTCAATCTGGAAATTCATGGTTGAATCGCTCCCGTAAAGTCCCGCACGTAGCGGTTAAAGCACGCCGGCGCGTCCAGATAGCTGGCGTGCCCGGCGGCGGCGATCAGACGCAGCGGCGCACCCTGCCGCGCCGCCAGCGCCTCTGCCGCCGCCGGCGGCGTAATGGCGTCCTGCTCGCCGCACCACACCTGCAGCGGGCCGCTATAGCGCGCCAGATAGGTGTTGATATCGTCGTTGGCCAGCATCCAGGCGGCGCTGAGGAAACCGTCCGGCTGCAGTTGCTGCATACCGCGGCGCACCCAGGCGATATCCTGCGGATCGGCATCGGCACGCAGCAGCGCCGCGGCGCGCTGTTCGCCGTAGCCCTGCGGCCCCAACGTATCCATCATCTGCCGGCGCTGCGCGAGCACCTGCCGGCGTTTCTCCGCGTCGGCCGACGCATAGCCCTGCGCGGGGTCGGCCAGCGCCAGGCCGCAGAGGCCGTCAGGATGGGCGGCGCCATAGGCGCAGCCCATCAGCGCGCCCAGCGAATGCCCCACCAGCAGCGGCTGGCACAGTGCCAGGTGGCTGACCAGCGCCGCTAATGCGTTGGCATAATCGGCGGCCTGCGGCTCGGCGTTCGCCAGCGCGGCGCTGTCGCCGTAACCCGGCGCGTCCCAGGCGATCAGCCGGTGGCCGTCCAGCAGGGCCGCATCGGCAAACTGCTTCAGCCATGAGGCGGAACCGGAGCTGATGCCGTGCAGCAACAGCACCGGCCGTCCCTGACCTGCCTCGCGCCAGCTCAGCCGGTAGTCGCCGCACTGCGCCTGTTGACGTTCCGGCAGCGCGTTCATCCGTTGCGCTTCACTTTCGACAGAGGATGGTCCGCCGGATAGGTCGGGATCTCCGGCTTGGCGGTGCCGAGCATCACGCACATCAGCGCCTCTTCCTCGCCGTGGTTGAACAGTCCGCGGTAAATCCCCGCCGGCACCGAGATCAGATCGCGCTCTTTCAGCACGGTTTCGTAATACTCCTCGCCGTCTTGAATCATCAGCGTGATGGTGCCCTTCAGCATAAAGAACACCTCTTCCACATCGTCATGCAGGTGCAGCGGCCCTTCGCACTTCGACGGCAGCACCATGGTGGAGAAGGTGAAATTGCCGGCCGGCACGGTATTGGTATCGCTCGCCACGCCGGTGGCGCCGGTGCCGATGTAGCGCATCTGCGCGCGGCGGTATTTCGGGTCGAAATCCGCCTGGAACTTCAGCGCGTTCCAGTCATATTTGCGGCCTTCAAAGCGGGCGATGCGTGATTCCACCCAGTCCGCCATGGCGATATCCTGCGGCTTGATGCCGGCTTTGTTGTCAACCTGAGACATGGTTCTCACTCCTCAATTGATTTGGCAAACTCAATACTTCTTCAGCAGCGGCAGCAAAATGATGCAGCCGACAAAGGCGGTCACCACCAAAAACAGCAGACCGCTATCCATATTGCCGCTGGCGGCGATCAGCGCCCCCATCAGCACCGGCGCCAGCGCGCCGGCAAAATTCCCCATCCCGTTGAAAATCCCGCCGGCGGTAGCGCTGACCTTGCTGCTGGTGGCTTTCGCCAGCAGGGCGAAGATGTTGGGCGCCCCGGCGCCCCACATAAAGGTGCTGAGCGCCATGGCGGCAATCACGCTGTAGGTGCCCGACAGCTGCAGCACCGCCGCCAGCCCCACGCCGGCGCCCGCCAGCGACAGGAAACAGGCCAGCGCGCGGCGGTCGAGTTTGTCCGACAGCCAGGCGCCCAGCACCTCTCCCAGCAGCATGGCGATAAACGGCAGCGAGGAGAGGTAGCCTGCATGCTCCAGATGGATGTCTTTACCCTTAATCAGATAGCTCGGCAGCCAGCCGTTCATGCCCCACAGGTAGGTCAGAAACGCGATATTAAACAGGCAGATCATCCAGAAATGCGGGCTGCGCAGCAGCTCGTGCCGGTGCTGCTTACGCTCGGCCGGCGTGCTCTGTTGGTTCTGCGCCACCCGCTGCACCTTCAGATGGCGCAGGCCGAACAGCACCAGCAGCATCACCGGCAGCGTCAGCAACGCCATAAAGAAGAAAGTCGCCTGCCAGTGAAAGGTGTTGAGGATAAACAGCGTCACCGGAAAGCCCAGCGCCGCGCCGAGCGGCGTGCCCAGCAGCCACAGCATGGTGGCCCGCGCCTGCAGGCGCTGCGGGAACGCCTGGCGGATAATGGCGTAGGCCATCGGCAATAGCGGCCCTTCCGCAATGCCGAGCAGAATGCGCAGCGTCATCATGGTGTGATAGGAGCGGGTAAAGCCCATCATCACCATCAGCAGCGCCCAGACCACCATCATACCGATCAGCACCCGCACCGGGTTCAGCCGGTCGCCAATGCCGCTCAGCAGCATCGATGAGAAGCCGTAAGAAAACAGAAAGGCGCTCATCAGCAGCCCGAGACGCGTCGGATCGAAACTGATGCCCAGCGCCTGCTGGAAGTCGGCGTCGGAGAACAGCGCCGCAATGCTTATCTTGTCGAAAAACGCCAGCAGTACGCAGGCAAACAGCGCAATAGGCACCGACCAGCGCACCTGTTGCGGCTGATTTTCGACAACGGCCTCCCCCACCCGGCCGTCGCGGGCGTCAATCTGTTGCAGAGTCATGAAACGCTCCCGTCGCTTGGGCGTTACCCTCTGGCGCTTACAGGCCCGGCCTGCAAGCCGCCGGGATTACTTCAACGCCATCAGAGAAAATTCCGCATCCGCCAGCTGCGCCGGATCCAGTACCCGTCCGCTGGCCAGCCAGCGCTTGCCCAGTTTGATGGCGCGCGCGTCGTTAAACGCCACCATCTGCACCAGCTGCCGGTCGGCATTCAGGGTAAAAAACACCTGCGACTGCGGCGTGCGCCGCGTCACCTGATGTACGCCGCCCATCGGCACGCCAAGGATCTGGATATTGACGTCATATTGATCCGACCATAGCCAGGCGACGTCGTCGTAGGCCGGGGCATCGGCGTCAAGCATCGCACCGGCGGTGCTGATGGCCTGATTCTGCGCGTAGGCCCAGGATTGCAGGCACAGCCCCAGCGTCGGATGACGCGCCACATCGCCGGCGGCGAAAATCGCCGGATGGCTGGTGCGTCCCTGGCCGTCAACCACGATGCCGCCGCCGTCCACCTGCAGCCCGGCGCCGTGCGCCAGCGCCAGGTTCAGTTCCACGCCGATGCCGACCACCACCAGATCGAACGGCTGCGCCTCACTGACCGCGCTGGCGATCCACGCCTCGCCGCCGCGCTGTTCGAGCTGAATATCGCCACAGTCGCAGTGCAGCGTCACGCCCTGCTGCTGATGCAGCGCCAGCAGCGCCTGCGAAACGTCAGCGCCGACGCTGCGCATGCACAGCGCGGGCTGACGCTCAAACACCGTCACCTCGACGCCGAGTTTGCGCGCCGAGGCGGCAATTTCCAGCCCGATCCAGCCGCCGCCGACGATCGCCAGACGGCGAGTGCGCAGCAGCCCCTGCCGCAGGCGCGCGGCGTCGTCCCAGGAGCGCAGGGTCATCACCTGCGGGCAATCGGCCCAGCGGGCGTCCGGCAGGCGCGGCCGACCGCCGGTCGCCAGCAGCAGCTGTGTAAAATGCAGCTGCCGTCCGTCGCTGAGCTGCAGCGTCTGGTCGTCGGCATTAATGCCTTCGGCGCGCAGCGGGCGATACCAGTCGATATTCAGCGCCGCCACCGTCTCGGCGCTGAACAGACGGCTGAGCGGCGCTTCGTCGTCCAGCAGCGCCGCCTTGGACAGCGGCGGACGCTCATAAAAGTCGTAGGGTTCATCGCTCACCACCGACAGCGTGCCGCTATAGCCGCGGTCACGCAGCGTCTTCGCCGCCCAGCCGCCGGCCTGACCGCCGCCGACGATAACGATGCCTGCGGAAATCGGCTGACTCATAGCGCCTCCGCCGGTTTATGCTGGCGGCGGGTATCGTGATCGATGCCGCCCTCCACCGCCCATTCGGTGAACGACACCAGCGAATGCTCCAGCTCGCGCGGCTGCCAGTTCTCCGTCAGGAAATCGTCGTTGGTGTAGTATTCAAACGCGCCGCCGGTCGGGCTGTTGACGTACCAGAAGTAGGCCGAAGAGATCGGGTGACGTCCGGGGCCGATAAAGGTGCTCCACTGCTCTTTATTCATCGCCAGACCGCCGCCGATCACTTCATGAATATCGCGTACGGTAAACGCCACGTGGTTCAGCCCGCGCGCACGGTTCGGCAGTTTCAGCAGAAACAGGTTGTGGTGGCCGCCGCGCGCCTGAGTGCGCAGGAAGACCGCACGGTCGATATAGCGATCGGACACCTGAAAACCCAGCGCCTCGCGGTAAAAGCGCTCGGTGGCCGCCAGATCGTCGACAAAGAACACCACGTGGCCGATATTGATCGGCTGCGCCTGCTCATAGACCGGGCTGGGCTGGTCGATACGACGCACGTCGCCCCACTGATTAATCGGCGTCACCGGCAGCGACACCTCGCGCTGACGACTGACGACAAAACGCAGCGTCATGCCGTTGGGATCGCGGCACTCCAGCATCTCGCCCTGGCGTTGAAAACCCGGTGCCTGCGCCAGCCGTGCTTCCAACGCCGCCAGCTCCGCCGGGCCGGCGACGCCCCAGGTCATGCGGCGCAGCGTTGAACCGCTTTCGAAAGCCGGCGGCAGGTCGTCGTCGTCCAGCGGACGCAGCTGCACGCCAGCGCCGCTCAGGGTGGTAAATGCCGACGGCTGGCCCGCCGTCGCCTGCAGGCCGAAGTCCCGCATGAATTTTTCGCACTTTGGCAGATCTTCTACGCCAAATTCCAGCTGTTCGATGCCAATTACGCTCATTGTTTGTGCCTCACGTTCTCTGAAACGCCTGTTTCAGGCATGATCGTTCCCCGGCGCCTGCTTTTCAGGCGCCTCACGCGGTAGCTAAACCTTGTCGTTGGGAAAACCCGTGGGCGGGCATCGCTCCCCGCCCCACATGAAATAGTGTTAGCCGACGTCGGCCCGCGGCGGGGCGCCAAGGAAGTCGGAAATCTTCCCGGCGGCGTCGCGCACCTCCATCCGCAGCCGCTCGCGATCCTCGGCCGGGATCTGATCGAACGGCACCATAATGCTGACCACCGCCTCCACCTGCAGATCGCGGTTAAAGATCGGGTAGACGATCGAGGAGATGCCGTGGCGGAAAAACGACTCGCCGATCACATAGCCGCGCGCCTTATCCTGCTGCACCATCTGCCACAGCGTTTCACGGTCGGCCGGCGTGCCCGGCCCGCTGCCCGGCAGGCTCTGCTGCGGATAGAGACGTTCAAACTCCTCGCGCGTGGTGCGGGTCAGCAGCATGCGTCCCAGCGAGGTCTGGTGCACCGGCAGACGCGTGCCGACGCTGACCTGATTGATCTGCGATCCGGCGGCGCTGACGCGGGCAATGTAGATCACGTCGCGTCCGTCGCGGATCGCCAGATGACTGCTGCACTGGCTGCGATCGCGCAGCTGCTCGATCACCGGCTGCCCGACCTGCGCCACGTCCAGCGAGGCGATATACTCAAACCCCAGCCGCAGCACCTTGATGCCCAGCGAGAAGGTGTTGGTGCGCGGGTTGCGCTCCAGAAAGCCCAGATGTTCCAGCGTCTGCACCACCCGGTAGGCGGTCGCCTTCGGCATGGCGACCAGACGGTGCAGCTCCGCAAAGGTCATCTCCTTGTGCTGCTCGCCGAACGCCAACAGCAGCTGCAAACCGCGATCCAGCCCGGGGATCAGATATTTACACGTTTGTTCATCCGCCATGCTCTGTTCCTTCTTCTCGCCGTCCGGCGGTCAGTTGAATACGAAACCGCCGTTCACCGGCAGCAGTTGACCGGTGACGAAATTCGCCAGCGGCGACAGCAGATACAGCACGCTGCCGGTCACATCATCAGGGTGCTGCGCCCCCGTCAGCGCCCGCCCCTGCTCGTACAGCTGGTGGCGCTCCGCCGGCACATATTCGGTGGCCTCCACCCGCGTCAGGCCCGGCGCGATGGCGTTGACGCAAATGTTCTGCTCGCCCAGTTCGCGCGCCATCGAACGCGTCATCGCAATCAGTGCCCCTTTGCTGGCCACATAGGCCATCAGGCGTGGCGCGCCCCACAGCGCGGTGTCGGACGCGACGTTGACGATCTTGGCGTGCGGTCGCTGCGCCAGCAGCGGCACCGCCGCCTGGCTCACCAGCCAGGTGCCGCGCACGTTGACCTGCATCACGCGATCCCACAGCTCGATATCGTATTCCATCATGGTTTTGCCGCCGACGCCGGTCGCCAGCGCGGCGTTATTCACCAGGCCGTCGATCGCACCGCCCGCGCCAATGGCGCTGAACGCCGAGCGAATCGAGGCCGGCGACGCCAGATCGATAACCTGCGTCTCAACCTGCGCGCCCTGCTCGCGCAGCGCCGCCGCGGTGCTCTGCAGTTCGTCCGCCAGGATGTCGCACAGCACCACGCTGCCGCCGGCTTCGGCGATCGCCACGGCGAAACTGCGGCCGAGGCCGCGCGCCGCGCCGGTGACCACAATGCGCTTGTCCGTCAGCAGGCCGCTCACTGCGCCGCCTCCAGCTCACTCAGCATCGCCAGCTGCTTTTGCGCCTCTTTTTGCATTATGCGGCGCAGGCGCGACAGCCCCACGTCATGCTGGTACAGGTATTCGCGGCTGCGGGCGTTCGGCGCCATGTTCTCCAGCACGATGCGATCCTGTTCGAGCACGTCCCAGTGCAGCGCCTCCAGCCGGTTGCGGTACATAAAGCGCCACAGATCGCGCTGCCAGTCCTTCACCTTGCGGATACGCCAGAAGAATACCCGGCAGTGATCCTTGTCTTCCGGCACCACCATGCCGATGATCCAGAAGTGGCCGCCCGGCCCGAAACGCTGTTTGTACGGGATCGACAGCCGCATCCAGTACGCGCCGCTGTTACCGAACTCCACCCAGTCGAAGTTGACGCCGATCTGGCCGTTTTTCTTGAAGATAAAGCCGCTGTCGGTCGGCTCCAGCGCCATATCCGCCTTGCGATCGCCTTCGGCCATCGAGTGCGATGACGAGTGCAGATAGGTGCCGTGCATCGGATCCATCACGTTTTCCAGCGCGTACTGGTAATTGCAGTCCCAGCTGGCGGTGCACAGGAAGTTGCTGTAAGACGCGTCGTCGGCCAGCTCCTGCGGGAAAGTGAGTTCAGACGGCGCTTCGTCGGCGGTGACGCCGAAATAGAGGAACACCGCGCCGTAGGCCTCCTGCGCCGGGTAGGAACGCAGGCATTTCTGCCCCACCAGCGGGCAACGATCCACCGCCGGCACGTCTTTCACCTCGCCGTCGCCGCCGACCTCCACGCCGTGATACCAGCAGGCGATGCGATCGCCGAGGTTCCAGCCCATCGACAGCCGTGCGCCGCGATGCGGGCAGCGGTCTTCCAGCGCGTGGATCGCGCCCTGCGCGTCGCGCCACAGCACGATCTGCTGCTCCAGACGGGTGATGCCGACCGGGTTATTGCCCACTTCCCAGCTGGCCAGTACCGGATACCACATACCGCGTAAGCCCTGATCAAGGTAGTTCTGTAACGTCTGCGCGGAGGATGTTGTGTTTGCTGTCATTGTCTTCTCCCAGTGCTGCTCAGAAACCGTTAACGTGAAGGAATTCGCGGAACGCCGCTTCATTCCACGGCTGACCGTTGCGATCGAACAGACGGCGCTGATTCAGCGCGCTGACGATCTGATCCAGCTCGCTCGCCCCGCCCTCGAAGATCTCTTCCAGCGCGGCGACCAACGCCGTTTCAAAACCGTCCGGTACGCGGGCGCGCGTCTGCCAGATCACATTCTGGTAGCTGCCCGGCTGATGGATCTGGCCGTTGCCGCCCTCGCGCGCCGGGATCACCTGCTGGGTGTCCGGCAGCCACGGGTTGAAATCGGTAATGTGTTGCATGAATTACTCCTCCTCGATGACGGTGATCTGGATCTGATTGTCGATCACGCGGGTGGGAAAGGTTTGCAGGTCGCGGCCGCCCGGTTCACGCAGGCACTGGCCGGTGCGTACGTCAAACAGCGCTTCGTGCAGCGGGCACTCCACTTTGCCGTCGTCAACAAACCCCTGGCTGAGCAAGGCGTAGGCGTGCGGGCAAACATCTTCCAGCGCGTAGTATTGCCCGTCGATCAGATACACCCCGACCTCTTTGCCGTCTACCGTCGCCGAGTAAGGGAAATCTTCTTTTACCTGAGACACTTCGCACACGTTCTTCCAGCTCATTGCTAAAACCCTCTATCTCTTTGTTTCATATATGAAACTCAGTTTCTTATTTAATACGCCCACTATAAAACTGGCGAATGTTTCGTCAAGCGAGCTGGACGACAATTGTTAATAAAAGGTTGCTTAAAGATTACAAATGCGGAGGAGATCACGAAAAAATGCACCGATATGAAAATACGATGGTATTTATGCATTACATCGTGAATTTATATGCCAAAAAGCGTTGATTTTTGCATAAAAAGCGGCGTAAAAGTTTTCTCGCGCCGATAACTGCGCGCTTTCATGAAACAATAATTTTACATTCAGAGGGGTAATCCCCGCCTTCAGGCCCGGCAAACGCCGCCCGCCGCGCAGGTTTATCACCGTGTTAAGGAGTGCTTTGTGAATGCTCGTCAGCGCTGGTACGGCGTGTTCGCCCTGCTGTTCCTGATCGTCATCGCCTATGTCGATCGGGTAAATATCGCCGTGATGGTGGTCAATCCGGATTTTCTGCATCACTTCGGCCTGGGGGATAACCGGGTGCATCAGGGCACGCTGATGACCGCCTTTCTGCTCGGTTACGGCCTGGCGGCGCTGCTGCTGACGCCGTTTCTGGAAACGCTGATGGGCTACCGCCGTGCGCTGACGCTCAGCGTGCTGCTGTGGGCGCTGCTGACCGCCGCCTCGCCGCTGGCGGGCAGCGTCCTGTGGCTGCTGCTGGTGCGCGCCCTGCTGGGCATCAGCGAAGGGCCGCTGTTTTCGCTGAAAACCATGTATATCAGCGACCACTTCGCGGCCGATGAGTTAGGCAAACCCAACGCCGTCAGCGCGCTCGGCGTGTCGCTCGGGCTGGCGCTCGGCTTTCCGCTGGTCGGCTTTCTGATGGCCCATTTCGGCTGGGCGATGTCGTTTTACCTACTGGCGGCGTTTAATCTGCTGGCCGGACTGGGGCTGATCCGCGCGTTTATCCGCCCGGCGCAAAGCGCGCCGCCGCCGCGTGCCGCCACGCCGGTGCTGGCACGCGTCTGGCGCACCTTTAGCGACGCCTGGCATACGCCGATGCTCGGCTGGATTATGCTGGTGGAGATCGCCACCCTCAGCTATCTGTGGGGCTCCAGCGCCTGGCTGCCGGCCTACCTGATCGACGAAAAAGGCTTTTCGATTAAACAGATGGGGGCGATGGCGTCGCTGCCGTTTATCGTCAGCATCGGCGCGAAATATCTCGGCGGCGCGCTGCTCGACCGGATGCAGCGGCACCAGGCGCCGCTGATTTTTGCCATCGGCGGCGGCGCCACCGCGCTGTGCGTGGCCGGACTGATGAACAGCGCTCAGACCGGCTGGATCGCCTTTTTCCTGCTGGCGGCCAACGCCTGCTGGGGCCTGCAGGGCGCGGCGATCCCGACGCTGCTGCAGCACTACGCCAAGCCGCAGGCGGTCGGCAGCGCCTACGGCATTATCAACGGCATCGGCAATCTGTTTTCCGCCTTTATTCCGCTGATCATGGGGCTGGTGATGGCCGCTCAGGGCACGGTGTCATCCGGCTTTGCGGTGCTGATCGCCTCGCAGCTGGTCACGCTGCTGGCGGGCGGCGTGCTGTTTGGCAAAATGCGCCCGGCCCGGCCGCTGGCACAGCGCCCGTAAGCTGCGAAACTGCAGATTTTAAGGGCTGACGTCTTCAAGTCAGCGATGCAGGAAAAGCAGGGGGATGGGATCGTAACGGCATACGCCGCCGGACAAATTTGCCGGCGGCGCAGCTCTGTCGCTAACGCCCTTTCTTTTTACGGCCTGGCTGGGTGAACCGCTTGCGCCCGGCGGGAAGCGCGGCGGGTTTACTGGCTTTTTTGGCCTTGTTGACCACCGGTTTTCGGGTCGCCGGTTTTGCTTCCGACGAGGAATCCTCAATCAGTTTAAACAACGCGATCAGTTCGTCATCCGTTAATTCCCGCCAGTCTCCCAGCGGTAAGCCGGCCAGCCCGACATTCATAATGCGGGTCCGCTCCAGCTTGGTGACCTCATAGCCAAAATGTTCACACATGCGGCGGATCTGGCGGTTAAGCCCCTGCACCAGCACGATGCGAAACACCGAGGCGGAGACTTTCTTCACCTTGCATTTTTTGGTCACCGTGCCCAGCATCGGTACGCCCGCCGCTAAACCGCGGATAAATTCATCGGTGACCGGTTTATTGACCGTCACCAGATACTCTTTTTCGTGATCGTTACCGGCCCGCAGGATCTTGTTCACCAGATCGCCGTGGTTAGTCAGGAAGATCAGCCCCTGCGAGTCTTTATCTAACCGCCCGATCGGGAAAATACGCGTACTGTGATTCACGAAATCGACAATGTTGTCTTTTTCGCCGCTTTCCGTGGTGCTGACAATGCCTACCGGTTTGTTCAGCGCAATGAAGACCAGGTTGTCTTCACTACGCGGCTCGATGAGCTGGCCGTTAACCTTGACCACATCTCCCGGAAATACCCGATCGCCCAGCGCCACGCGCTTGCCATTAATAAAAACATTGCCTTGTTCGATATAACGATCGGCATCGCGACGCGAGCAGATCCCGCTTTCGCTAATATATTTGTTCAGCCGTACAGATGGTTTGGCCAGCATGCCTGTCTCCATAAAATCCCCCGGTCTCTGGCAAGACCGGGGTTTTGCACTACTCTCGCTTACGCCTGCTTTTTCGCCGCCTGCAGATACAGCATTTCCAGCGCCAGCGTCGCCGCGGCCAGCGCGGTGATTTCCGACTGGTCATAGGCCGGCGCCACTTCCACCACGTCCATACCGACGATATTCAGCGACTGCATGCCGCGCAGCAGCTTCAGCGCGCGATCGGAAGTCAGGCCGCCGATTACCGGCGTGCCGGTGCCGGGCGCAAAGGCCGGATCCAGGCAGTCGATGTCGAAGGTCAGATACACCGGCATATCGCCGACGATCTGTTTGATCTGGGTCAGCAGATCGTCCACGCCGCGATCGTTAACCTGCGCCGCATCCAGCACGGTGAAGCCGTTATCGTGGTCGAATTCGGTGCGGATGCCGATCTGCACCGAGTGATGCGGATCGATCAGGCCTTCGTTCGGCGCATGGTAGAACATGGTGCCGTGGTCGAATTTGCTGCCGTTGGCGTAGGTATCGGTATGTGCGTCAAAGTGCACCAGCGCCATTTTGCCAAAGTGCTTGGCGTGCGCGCGCAGCAGCGGCAGCGTGACAAAGTGATCGCCGCCGAAGGAAAGCATGCGCTTGCCGGCCTGCAACAGTTTCTCCGCATGGGCCTGCAGCTTGTCGCTCATGTCCTGCGCATCGCCGAAGTTGAACACGATATCGCCGCAGTCAACCACGTTCAGCCGGTCACGCAGGTCAAAACTCCACGGCCAGCGGTTGCCTTCCCACGCCAGGTTGGTGGACACCTGGCGGATCGCCGCCGGCCCGTGACGCCCGCCGGCGCGGCCGGAAGTCGCCATATCAAAGGGAATGCCGGTAATCACCCACTCCGCATCGCTGTCATACGGCATGAAATTCAGCGGAAAACGCAGGAAACCAAAGGCATTGGACACTAAAGAATTATCGGACTGATGACCTAAGGTGCTCATAGTAAATCCTCATCGTTCAACATTTCGCCCGCGGCGCAACGTCACAGGCCCAACAAAAAAAAATCCCCTCCGCGTCGTTAGCCCGACGAGGAAGGGATTGATGTAAACGTTCTTTTCAGCTTTCAGCGCTGCTGATGGCCTGAATTATCGCCCGATTTTCCTCAGGCTTCAAGTCGGCGCGGATGACGCCATCCGCGCCGTGGCGTTACTCGTCTTCCAGGTAAGTATAACCGTACAGGCCAGCTTCGAACTCTTCCAGGAACTGCGCCTGCAGCGCGTTATCCAGATCGGTTTCTTTCACCTGATCGCGGAACTTGGCCAGCAGCGCCGTCGGGTCCAGCTGCACATACTGCAGCATATCGGCCACGGTGTCGCCGTCGTCGGACTGCTCGGCTTCGATGGTGCCGTCCGGGAAGATATACACGTCAACCGAGGCGGTGTCGCCGAACAGGTTATGCATATTGCCCAGAATTTCCTGATAGGCGCCGACCATAAAGAAGCCCAGCACCGGCGGGTTCTCCGGATCGTACGGCGGCATCGGCATGGTGGTCGCCACGCCGTCGCCGTCGACGTAATGGTCGATGGTGCCGTCCGAATCGCAGGTAATGTCCAGCAGCACCGCGCGCCCTTCCGGCGGCTGATCCAACCCTTCCAGCGGCAGCACCGGGAACAGCTGATCGATCCCCCAGGCGTCCGGCATCGACTGGAACAGCGAGAAGTTGACGTAGAACTTGTCCGCCATCCGCTCCTGCAGCTCATCGATAATCGGCCGGTGAGCGCGGTTGCTCGGATCCAGCTGCTGCTGGATTTTGTTGCAGATGTTCAGATACAGCTGCTCCGCCCAGGCGCGCTTGGTCAGATCCAGCATACCGTGCGCATATTGGGTGTGTACGTCATACAGGTCCATCTGGCTGTCGTGCAGCCATTCGCGCAGCGAGCGGCGGTTTTCCGGCTCGTTCATCTCCTGCCAGGTTTCCCACATGCTTTCCAGCGCGCGCGGCGCATCCGCCACCGGCGGCTCCGGCTCGCTGAACTCGTTGCGTTCCACGCCGATCACGTTGGACACCAGCACCGTATGGTGCGCGGTCACCGCGCGGCCGGATTCGGTGATCACCGTCGGGTGCGGCAGGCCGTGTTCATTACAGGCGTCGCCGATGCCCCAGATCACGTTATTGGCGTATTCGTTCAGGCCGTAGTTGACCGAACAGTCGGACTGCGAGCGGGTGCCTTCGTAATCGACCCCCAGGCCGCCGCCCACGTCGAAGCACTGGATATTGACGCCCAGTTTGTGCAGTTCAACGTAGAAACGCGCCGACTCGCGCACGCCGGTGGCGATATCGCGAATGTTGGCCAACTGCGACCCCAGGTGGAAGTGCAGCAGCTGCAGGCTGTCCAGACGCCCCGCCTCGCGCAGGGTTTCCACCAGCTTCAGCACCTGCACCGCCGCCAGGCCGAACTTGGACTTCTCGCCGCCGCTGGACTGCCATTTGCCGGACCCCTGAGACGCCAGACGCGCACGCACGCCCAGGCGCGGCACCACGTTCAGGCGCTCCGCTTCTTCCAGCACCAGATTGATTTCCGACATTTTCTCGATCACCAGGTACACCTTGTGACCCAGCTTTTCACCGATCAACGCCAGACGAATATATTCACGGTCTTTATAACCGTTACAGACAATCACCGAACGGGTCATGCCGGCATGCGCCAGCACCGCCATCAGCTCCGCCTTGGAGCCGGCTTCCAGCCCCAGCGGTTCGCCGGAGTTGACCAGCGACTCGATAACGCGCCGATGCTGGTTGACCTTGATCGGGTACACCAGGAAATAGCCGCCCTGATAGCCGAACGACTCGCGCGCACGCTTAAAGGCGGCGTTAATCGAACGCAGGCGATGCTGCAGGATCTGCGGGAAGCAGAACAGCGCCGGCAGGCGTTGCCCCTCTTTCTGACGCTCTTTCACCAGTTCAGCAAGGTCGACGCGCGCTTCGGGAACGTCCGGGTCCGGACACACGCTGATATGGCCGCGCTCATTGACGTCATAATAATTATTGCCCCAATAGGCGACGTTATACGTACGCAGCATCTTGCTGGCGTTACGGTCATTCATGGCAACCTCCTGCATGGAGCGCAAAGAAACTGGTTCACCCGCTGCTGACGCGCGGTTATTCATTAGATCATCAGACATTAATTCGCCTCATTTCCCGTTCTGACGACGTAGTCAGCCACTATCGCAGCTACATCCCGCGAGAACAACCCAGCCTGACGCATTGGCGGCGGCACATCAGCCGGCCGTTCGCGTCTGGCAATCGGTTGGTTACCCCTATAATTGTAAGACACCCTGTTCAAACCTCGTGAATCAGGCCAAGAAACATCCCACAGGAAGGCTGCAGGCTACCCTTGTTCAGTGCTTCAGACGAGCGAAATACCAGCCGGCCCGGCGCAGCCTGACGGCAACGTCGGTCAGGCGGGATTAGCCGGCCCGAGAATCCTGAGTAGCGCCCAGGTGTTTATCACACCGGGTAGGTGAAATAGAGAAAAGACGGGAGATAACAGAAGAATTGGTGCCGGACTGGCACTGCTGTCGGGAACCAACAGCCGGTAGACAACGGATCATTAATCCAACCACCTCCACGCGCGTCGTTCAGCAGAACGACCAGGCCTCTAATAGTAGTGTAAGAACGTGACCGTTCTATGAAGCGGCAGCGTCCGTCGGGACGCCTGCAGCGGATTCACAGACCTTTACAACTTATGTCGCCGTATTGGCCAGCAAATGAGCCGTGCGCGCAGTTTATACCGATAACCCGGGCAAAATGCAAAATGAAAATTTGCCGCAAACTGTTTCAAGCGATGAAAATGGCGTCGGTGCGCCAGAGGAAAAGCGATAAACGGCAAAAAAATACTGGCAATCCGGCTAAAGCATAACCTAAAATAGACGTCCAGATGTTAATCCATCTATATACCTGATGAACGTCAACGGGCTGCCAAAGACGCCGCCTGAGTGGAAGACGAAGGGATATACTGGTTAACCGAAAAAACTGCTTAACGGCTTTGCCTGAGGGGCGTTGCAGGATGCATCTCGCGCCATCAGCGGAAGACCCTTCGCTTCGATGCCCGGATCTCCAGCGCTGTGCAGTAATTTCCACCCGTCTTATGCAAGGTAAAGAATACAATGGCTAAACACCTCTTCACGTCTGAATCCGTTTCTGAAGGACATCCTGATAAAATCGCCGACCAGATCTCCGATGCCGTACTCGACGCCATTCTGGAGCAGGACCCGAAAGCCCGCGTCGCTTGCGAAACCTACGTGAAAACCGGCATGGTGCTGGTTGGCGGCGAAATCACCACCAGCGCCTGGGTCGATATCGAAGAGATCACCCGTAACACCGTGCGCGACATCGGCTACGTGCATTCCGATATGGGCTTCGACGCCAACTCCTGCGCGGTGCTGAGCGCCATCGGCAAGCAGTCGCCGGATATCAATCAGGGCGTAGACCGCACCGATCCGCTGGAACAGGGCGCAGGCGATCAGGGCCTGATGTTTGGCTATGCCACCAATGAAACCGACGTGCTGATGCCGGCGCCGGTCACCTATGCGCACCGTCTGGTGCAGCGTCAGTCTGAAGTGCGTAAAAACGGCACGCTACCGTGGTTGCGTCCGGATGCGAAAAGCCAGGTCACTTTCCAGTATGACGACGGTAAAATCGTCGGCATCGATGCGGTGGTGCTGTCTACCCAGCACTCTGAAGAGATTGCGCAAAAAGATCTGCAAGAAGCGGTGATGGAAGAGATCATCAAGCCGGTTCTGCCTGCCGAGTGGCTGAGCGCCGCCACCAAGTACCACATCAACCCGACCGGCCGTTTCGTTATCGGCGGCCCGATGGGCGACTGCGGCCTGACCGGGCGTAAAATCATTGTTGATACCTACGGCGGCATGGCGCGTCACGGCGGCGGCGCCTTCTCCGGCAAGGATCCGTCCAAGGTTGACCGTTCCGCCGCTTACGCCGCGCGCTACGTGGCGAAAAACATCGTTGCCGCCGGCCTGGCCGACCGCTGCGAAATCCAGGTCTCCTACGCCATCGGCGTGGCGGAGCCAACCTCCATCATGGTGGAAACCTTCGGCACCGAGAAAGTACCGACCGAGCAGTTGACCCTGCTGGTGCGCGAATTCTTCGACCTGCGTCCGTACGGCCTGATTCAGATGATGGATCTGCTCAAGCCTATCTACCGCGAAACCGCCGCCTACGGCCACTTCGGCCGCGAACACTTCCCATGGGAAGCGACCGACAAGGCTGCCCTGCTGCGCGACGCCGCCGGTCTGAAATAAACCAGCGCCAAACAGAAAGGCCGGGCATCATGCCCGGCCTTTTTTTTACCCTGCCAAACCGTCCTACTTCGCCGATGTCCGGCTGCTGGAGTAGATAAAGCCCAGCGCAATCGCCAGACAGACAATCGCGCCCAGCCGGCTGGCGGAGAAGCCGATGGCGGCGTTGCCCAGCCAGCCAAAGTTGTCGATCAGCATGCTCATCGTCAACTGGCCGAAAATCACCGCCACCGTCGCCACCGCCGTGCCGATACGCTGCACCGCCAGCACCATAATGACAATGTAAGGCACGCCGAACAGCGCCCCCACCAGCTGCCATTTCGGCACATCCAGCAGGCTGACCGCCTGTTTGGGTTCAAAGAAGAAAATCAGCAGCGCGGTCACCAGCGCGCCGACGGAAAAGGTCAGAAAGGCGCTGCGGAACACGCCCACTTTGCTGCCCAGTTGGCCGTTGATCGCCGCCTGAATGCTCAGCATTGCACCGCCAACCACCGCCAGTAAAATCATCAATATCGTCATGGTGTCCCCCTTAACCCTGCGCGACCAGCGCCAGCGCGGCGATGATGAAAACCAGCGCGAGAATGCGTCTGGCGTCTATTTTCCGGTGCGGCGTACCCAACAGGCCGAAATGGTCGATAATCAGGCTTTTGAAGACCTGCCCGGCCAGAATGCCGATCATGGTCAGCGCCACGCCGATGGCGGGCGTCGCCACGGTCAGAATCACCACGTAGATCGGCCCCAGCACGCCGCCCAGCAGCTGCCAGCCCGGCTGGGCAAAAAAGGATGGGCTGTTGCGCGGGCTGAAAAACAGCATCAGCAGGAAAGTCAGCGCGGCGCCAACGCCGAAGATGCTGAACGTCGCCCACAGATCGCCGACCTCGCCGCCCAGCGGCCCCAGCAATCCCGCCTCTACCGACAGGCCCATCCCTCCTGCGATAACCAGTAAAATCAGTAAAAGTTGCATAGCAAATGCTCTCCGATGAATCAGGCGGAGAAGCTTACAGCGGCAGAAAACGAAGAAAAACGGTATAATCCGTTAAACACCTTTGCAGGATTTGCATCAATGCTGGATACCGACGCGATTAATGTCAGCGCGTTAAAGATTTTTATTGATGTCTTTGACGCACAGAACTTCTCCGTTGTCGCGCGACAGCGCGGCATTTCAGCCTCCAAGGTCTCGCGCATTATTCACCAATTGGAAGATGCGCTGGGGCAGCAGCTGTTTTACCGCAATACGCGCGCAGTGATACCGACCGAGTCCGGGCGGCTGTTTATCGACTATGCGCGCAGCATGGCCGAACAGCTGGACGAGGCGCGCAAGGAACTGCAGGAGCGGGCGCTGGAGCCGTCCGGGCTGGTGCGCATCAATACGCCGGTGTTCTTCGGCCAGCGCCACGTGGCGCCCGCCCTGCCCGCGCTGGCCGCCCGCTACCCCCGCCTGTTGATCGATCTGGTGCAGACCGATGACTTTATCGATCCGCATCGCGATGCCGCAGACGTTATCTTTCGTATCGGCACGCTGACGGACTCCTCCTTCCACGCCCGGGTGTTTGGTGAGCTGCGCTACTACCTCGCCGCCTCGCCGGCCTATCTGCGCCGTTACGGCGCGCCGCAAAGCCCGGCGGAGCTCAGCCGCCACCGCTGTCTGGTGTACCGCGGCTCGTCCGGGCCGAACCGCTGGCTGTTTCGCGCCCCCGGCGACGCCTGGGTGCACTATCCGCTCTCCCCGCTGTTAACGTCCAACAATGCGGAAACGCTGCTGGTCGCCGCGCTGGGCGGCATGGGACTGGTGCTGTTTCCCGACTGGCTGATGGGCGAGCGTCTGCAAAACGGCGAGCTGGTCAGGCTGCTGCCGGAGTTTGAGACGGCGATAAAGACCGAGCCGCAACAGATCGCCGCCGTCTATCCGCACGCCCGCCGCCCGCCGCTGAACGTCAGGGCGGTGATCGATCACTACGTGGAGGCGTTTGGCGAGCCGCTTTACTGGCAGTTTTGACCTCTTCCCTTTACGTATCCTGGCGCTGATTTGGGGAATAGCCCAGTGTTAAACTAACCTCACGATTTATAACGCCTAGGCAAGGGAACTCCATAAAGTTAACTTCTAACTCCGTACGCGTGGTTCTGCTAAAGAAAGTGTACAACGGTAAACCCTATTACATTTTGACAGCCTATCCAATTATCAGATAAGGGAATGTATGGCATCTCAAACACCTAACCTTGGTACTCTGGTCCGTGTTTTTTTCGGACAAGATTGCGATTTATTCGGGGAGTCCGTAGAGGAGATTCTTGAGTCTTACAGGGACACCGAAAATGTTATGACTGTGCAAAAAACAGTGAATGAAGCCCAAATGTTTCTGGGTTTATACCCGGATGATACGCAACTTGAGTTTGCCTTTATAAACCTAGCTGAAGGGGAATTTTCTCCAACAGCATGGGGATACTCCACCCGGAGGTTCCTCGAAAAAGTCATTCAAACCTTGAGTAAAGGTCATGGGTAACTTTTCCGCACTCAGAACATCTGATACAAATTTATTTCGGACAGGATAGCTGCGAAATCACAGGGGCGACAACCCTTCCCAGCGTTATAGAGGTTTCTATCTTCAAGACAACCCATCATCGAAGATCGATACCTTGATCGCGGATATCGTCGAATTTGAAGAGACATATCCAGAGTCGATTGATGAGGAATTCAGTGCTCGATGGGGGAACGATGTGTTGCCAGAGCTATGGGGAACAACGGCAAAGGATTTTTTTGGAACAAATTCGGCTATTAGCCCCGCAAGTCACCAGTTGGTCCACTAAGCAGACCTCCCTTGAGTGACCAGGGCGGCAGTGTGTGAGCAAAAAGCAGGCAGAATGATGGGGCACGACCTTTTTCCGTGTACCCAAGGGTGTACACAATAAAAAAACAATAGAATCAAAAAACCAATACACAAAAACCTAGATACCGATACTCAACGAATAGATTGCTCGTAAGTCTGTTTTCTGAAACGCCAGGACTTATACGCCAGACCCGCAGGGACGGTGAACCAGCCGATTAACAAGACAAATAAGCCGGCAACTACGCCTGATAAAGCACTGCCAACGGAACCCAAGACCAAGGCTATCAGACAGACAGCAAAAACACCCAATGTTACCCACACATTGATCAAAAATCGGTTTGCCAAGTCTGAAACAATGACATCCATGGTTGAGCCATAGTTGGCACTATTATTCCTGAGCTTCTGTATGTCTTTCGCCGTAAAACCTGACCTCAATAATGCTTCTTCAGTTATCGCCACATCACCACCTCCTATTGCCTCTCAGTATACCGCTATCCTGACAAAAAAAAACCGACCAGAAGGCTAATGCTGACCGTACGGGAGTATGAGAAAGATCGGACTAAACAGGTAAAATATCCCTTTGAAAACAATGCTGATAGCCTTAAGTGCCCGGCATTACGGTAGGCCGGGCACTTGAGGAGAATCCGGCGGAGCCGCTACGCGGTCTGCCTGCGCAGCAGATAGACGAAATACGGCGCGCCGATAAAGGTCGCCAGCAGGCCGGCCGGGATTTGGTAAGGGAACAGCACCATCCGTCCGCACCAGTCGGCAAACACCATCAGCAAACCACCCAGCAGTGCGGCAATCAGCATCTGCGGCAGCGCGCGGCGGAAGCCCAGCATACGCGCCATATGCGGCGCCATCAGGCCGACAAAACTGAGCGGGCCGACGGTCAGCGTCGCCATCGCGGTCAGCGTCGCCGCCAGCAGCAGAATGCTCAGGCGCACCGGCGTCAGCGCGATGCCGACCGAACGCGCCGTCGCGCCGCCCAGCGGCAGGATGGTCAGCCAGCGGCGGCACAGCGGCGCCAGCAGCACCAGCAGCGCGGCAATCAGCGCGGTGCGGATCGCCTGCGCCCCGGTTACCGCATAGGTCGAGCCGGAAATCCAGGTCAACAGGCCGCCCATACGCGGGTCGCCGCTGGCCAGCAGCAGATAGATGGTGGTGGTGAACGCGGTGCTGAGCGCAATCCCCGCCAGCAACATCCGCTCAGTCGAGAAGCCGCCGCGTCCGGCGACCACGGTAATCACCAGCAGCGTCAGCGCCGCCCCTAGGCTGCCCGCCGGCAGCAGCCAGACAAAGGCATCGCCCGGCACGATAAACATCATCACCACCACGCCGAATGCCGCGCCGGAGCTGATGCCGAGCACTTCCGGGCTGGCCATCGGGTTGCCGGTCAGCTTTTGAATCAGCGTCCCCGCCACCGCCAGCATCACGCCCGCCGCCAGCGCCGACAGCACCCGCGGCCAGCGCCACGGCCACAGCGATTCAAACTCCGTGCCGACGCTCCAGTGCCAGCCGGCGGCGTTTTTCCCCAGCATCAGCGCCACCGCCAGCCCGGCCAGCAACAGCGCGCCGCCCAGCACCAGCCAGCGCGGCAGATGCTGACGCTCGGCCGGCACCCGGTCGCCCAGGTTCATCGGCGGCGGCGTAGCGGCGCTGCGCAGGCGCGGCAGCAGCCACAACAGCAGCGGCGCGCCAATCAGGGCGGTGGCGGCGCCGGTCGGAATTTCACGCCAGACCAGCGCCAGCCACACCATCAGCTGGTCGGTCAGCCACAGCAGCAGCGCCCCCAGCAGCGGCGCCAGCATCATCCGATGCGCCAGCCGGCGCGCCCCCAGCATTTTGGCCATCAGCGGCGCGAACAGGCCGATAAAGCCGATCACCCCCACCGCATTGACCAACATGGCGCTGAACACGATCGCCAGCGCCAGCGCGCTGAAGCGGGCAAGCGCCAGCCCCAGTCCCAGGTTGCGCGCGACGCCGTCATCCAGTCCCAGCAGGGTCAGCGGGCGGATCAGCAGCGCGGCCAATAAGGCCGCCAGCAGCAGACGCGGCAGGATAAACTGCACTGCGCTCCAGTCCTGCTGGTTCAGCGAACCGGTGCTCCACAGGAACAGCCCCTGCAGCTGTTCATAGTTAAACAGCGCCAGCAGGCTGCTGACCGCGCCGCAGTACAGCCCCAGCACCAGACCGGCCAGAATCAGTGTCACCGGCGACATCCGCTTGCCCCAGGCCACGCCGAACACCAGCGCGCCCACCACGATCGCACCGGCCATCGCGGCCAGCTGTTCGGTCAGCTCGCCGCCCGGCAGCATCCACAGCGTGGCGATAGTCAGCCCCAGCTGCGCACCGGCTGAAACGCCGAGCGTCGCCGGCTCGGCCAGCGGGTTGCGCAGCACCTGCTGGAACAGCACGCCCACCAGCCCCAGGCCGGCGCCGGCCAGCAATGCAATGCACAGGCGCGGCAGCAGGCTGTAATGGAACACCATCTGCTGCACGTTATCGATGTCCGGCGCCCGCAGCGCCTGCCCCCACTGCGCCAGCGGCAGCTGCTGCAACAGGTTAAAGACGCTCAGACCGCCGGCGGCGGCCGCCAGCAACGCCAGAAGCGCGATCGGTAAAATACGCAGTCTGTGATTCATGCGCGCGCCTCCTGTGCCTGTTCCAGCAGTCGGCAAAAGCGCATAGCAGACAGCGTGGCGCCGTACAGCCAGACCGCCGGCACCCGACGCAGCTGCTGCTGACGCACAAACGGCAGCGACTGCCACAGCGGCGTCGCGCTCACCTGCGCCAGCATCCGCTGATTGCCGTGATCGAAATAGATTGCCCGCGCATTTTTCACCGCCGCCAGACGTTCAATACCGACGATCGCCGAGCCCCAAAAGTTGGTCTCCCCTGCCCAGGCGTTGGCGATGCCGAGCTGGTCCATCACCTGCTGGAACAGGCTCTGATGGCCGATCACCAGCGCGTGGCGGTTATCGATCAGCGAGAACAGCAGCAGCGGCTGGAGGGTGTAATCCTGCAGCCGCCGGCGCGCGTCGCTGATGAAGGCGTCAAAGTGCTGCAGATGCCGCTCGGCGCGGCTTTCCAGCCCCAGCCGCTGCGCCAGCTGACGCAGCGAGTTTTTGGCGACGGTCAGCGGTTTGCCGCTGCCGTCGTTAAAGGCGAACTCCATGGTCGGCGCAATCGGCGCCAACAGCTGCGGCGACGGGCCATAGCCCTGCGACAGCAGCACCAGCGACGGCTGCAGCTGTTGCAGCAGCTCCAGATTGGGTTCGGTGCGCTGGCCGGCGTCAACCACCGTCGCCGGCAGAGCCGGCTCACGCACCCACAGGTTGTAGTTATGAATATCGGCCACCGCCTGCGGCGTTACGCCCAGCGCCAGCAGCAGTTCGGCCGGCAGCCATTCCAGCGCCACAATGCGCCCCAGATCAGGCGGCGCGGCAGCGCGGCCCGGCAGCGAGGTCAGCAGCGGCGACAGCGCCAGCGCCGCCAGCAGGCGGCGGCGGAAGGGATCAAAAGACATATCATGCATCAGTAGACAAAGCTCACCGGTGAACCGCCGCTCGGATGCGGCAGCGTGCCCATCGGAATGCCGTAGATCTGCTCCAGCACCGGCCCCTGCATCAGTTCCAGCGGCGCGCCCTGAGCGATCATTTCTCCGCCGCGCAGCGCCACCAGATGGTCACAGTAGCGGGCGGCCATATTGATATCGTGCAGCACCGCGATCACCGTCAGGCCGCGCTCGCGGCTCAGACGCTGAATCAACGCCAGCACTTCCACCTGATGGGCGATATCCAGCGCCGAGGTCGGCTCGTCCAGCAGCAGGCAGCGGCTGTCCTGCGCCACCAGCATCGCCAGCCAGGCGCGCTGACGTTCGCCGCCGGACAGGCTGTCCACCAGCCTGCCGGCCAGCGGTTTTAAGCCCACCAGCGCGATCGCCTCTTCAACGTGCTGACGATCGGCGGCGGAAAAGCGTCCCAGCGCGCCGTGCCACGGGTAACGGCCGATGGCCACCAGTTCGCGCACCGTCATGCCTTCGGCGGCCGGCAGTTGCTGCGGCAGATAGGCCACTTCGCGGGCGAACGCCTTGCTGTCCCACTGCGCCAGCGGCGTATCGTTCAGCAAGACCTGCCCGCCGGTCGCCGCCTGGTGACGGCCGAGAATTTTCAATAGCGTGGATTTACCAGAGCCGTTATGGCCGATCAGCCCGCAGACCTTGCCGTGCGGAAAGGTCAATGACAGCGGTTGCAGCAGTATGCGGCCGGGGACGGCGAAGCTCACGTTATCCAGCGTGAACGTCGCCTCTTGGAGAAGATGTTTATCCTGCATAGGCCCTATTTTTACCCGGAGCAGCGCGGCCGCTCCGGGGTTGTCCGGTTAGAAACGGAAAGTTGCGGTCGCAACCACCTGACGTTCCGCGCCCCAGTAGCAACCGTAGGTATTGAAGCAGCTGGAGACGTACTCTTTATCAAACAGGTTGTTGATATTAATGCCAACGGATGAACCCGGCAGGTTGAATCGTGCCAGATCGTATTTCACCGCCGCATCGACCACCGTGTAGTCTTTCACTTTAAAGGTGTTCGCTTCGTCGCCGTAGCTGGAGCCGACATAGCGCACGCCGGAGCCGAGCGTCAGGCCGCTCAGCGCGGTTTCATGGAAGGTGTAATCCGCCCACAGCGACGCCATATGTTTCGGAATCGCCGCCGGCGTATGGCCCTGATTGGTGGTGTCTTTGGTGTACTCGGCGTCGGTATAGGTGTACGAGCCCAGCACGTTGACGTTGGCCGACAGCGCCGCCTTGGCTTCGACTTCTACGCCGCGGGAACGGATTTCACCACCCTGGATGCTGAACACCGGGTTGTCCGGGTAGGCCACCTTGTTGTTGGTCTTGGTCAGCTGGTACAGCGCCACGCTGGCGGTGATCGGCCGGTTCTCCGGCGCATATTTCACCCCGGCTTCATACTGTTTGCCCTTCGACGGCGAGAACGGTTTGCCGAAGGCGTCGGTGCCGGCGGTCGGTTCAAACGACTCGCTGTAGCTGAAGTACGGCGCAATGCCGTTGTCGAACACATAGTTCAGCCCGGCGCGGCCGGTAAACTCACTGTCGTTCTGCTCGCTGCGCGTATTCTGCGCCGCGCGGTTGGTGGTGGAGGTCTGGCTCCAGTCGTAGCGGCCGCCCAACGTCAGCACCCAGTTGTTCCATTCCGCCTGATCCTGCAGGTAGAGGCCGGTCTGTTCCTGACGGTTCACCTGGTTGGCGCTGCCGTTGATGGTGTAGCTGTCGTTGCCGTAGTTCGGCGCCACCACGTTGAGGTTGGACGCCGTGCCGTATTCATACACGATATCGTTGCGCATACGCATATAGTCGACGCCCATCAGCAGGGTGTGATCCACATCGCCGGTGGCGAATTTGGCCTGCGCCTGGCTATCAACCGCAAAGCTGGACAGATGCTCTTTGGAGTTCATCACGCCGCGCGTCAGCTCGCTCGGGTTGGTCGGGCTGATGCCGAGGCCGTAGATGGAGCGGTAGTCGACGTCCATCTTGGAGTAGCGCAGGTTCTGCCGCACGCTCCAGGTGTCGTTAAAGGCATGCTCGAAGCTGTAGCCGATCATCTGCTGCTTGCGCGAGATGTTGTTGTAGCCCGGCTCGCCGTCGTTAAAGCTGGTCGGCAGCTTGCCGTTGACGCCGTTTTCCACCGTGCCCTCTTTCGGCAGCCAGCCGTAGTAGCCGACGTCAGGATCGTCCTGGAAACTGCTCAGCAGGGTAAAGGTGGTGCGATCGTCCGGCCGCCAGCTGAAGGAAGGCGCGATGGCATAACGCTTGGATTGTTCCCCCACCTGCTGCTGGTCTTCGCTGCGCGCCAGCCCGGTCAGGCGGTAGGAGTAAACGCCGTCGTCGTCCAGCGTGCCGCCGAAGTCAAAGCCGGTCTGGAACAGGTTATCGGTGCCCATCTTGAACTGCACTTCACGCAGCTCTTCGCCGGTCGGCCGTTTGCTGACCAGCGACACCAGACCGCCCGGGTTACTTTTACCGTACAGGACGGAAACCGGCCCGCGCAGCACTTCGGCGCGCTCCAGGAAATAGGGATCAACCTGATAGATCGAGTAGTTGTCGTCCTGCAGTTTCAGGCCGTCCAGATAGAGATTGGTGCCGACCGAGCTGAAGCCGCGGATATTGACCGAGTCATAGGCGGTGGACGCGCCGCGGTTGCCGACCATCACGCCCGGCGTGTAACCCAGCGCGCTTTTCACCGTCTCCGACTGGCGCATCTCCATCTCTTCGCGCGTTACCACCGAGACCGACTGCGGCGTTTTCACCAGCGGGGTATCGGTTTTGGTGCCGGTGGCGCTGTGCTTGGCGGCATAGGTGCCGACCGGGCCCCAGGCGCTTTCCTGCTGCCGGTTACTGCTGCCGACCACGGTCAGGGTATCTTCTTTTGCTCCGGCCGCTTTATTCTCGGCGGCCTGCACCGACAGGCTGAGGGCGCTCAGGGCGGCGGCGATGGCTATCGCGCTGCCGCGCACGGGGAAACGGTTGAACGCCGTTGGTGATGGTGATGGACGCTTGGTAGCCATGTTAGTTTCTCTGATGTATTTAAATGAAGAATGTAAACGATAATAATTATTATAAGCGTCGCATTTTATGCAGAAGGGAAGTTTAACTGCAAGCGCATTTCGGCGCGCTAATCCACGGCCGTCACCTGATTCAGCCCCGTTAACCCTATGGAAATAACTTAAGCGGAAAAATAAAAAAACCCGCAACGTCCGTTACGGGTTTTTAGCATCGGCGCGCCGCCGGTCGCGGCCGCCGTTATCGCTGCGGCCTTACTGGCCGAACATATCCTTGATCCAGCCGGCGACACCGTCGGAGCCTTTCTGCTCTTCTTGCGTCTGCTGTTCCTGTTGCTGTTGCTGCTGCAACGCGGCCTGGCTGGCCTGACACAGGCCGTCCGGGTTATCGGTCCACACCGGGATGGTGCGCCAACCGCCCCCGCCGCACAGGAAGTTACCGTCGGAATCAATGCTCATCTGGTTGATCCCTTCCGGCGCCTGCAGCTGCAACGGCAGCGGCGTCTGGTTTTCCAGATAGCGGCGATACAGCGTCAGCGCGCCGTTGGAGCCGGTCAGCTTGGCCGGGCCGTTGTTATCGCGCCCAACCCAGGCGATCGCCACTTCCTTGCCGTCAACGCCGGCAAACCAGCTGTCGCGCAGATCGTTGGTGGTACCGGTTTTCGCCGCCAGATGATAGTTCGGGAACTTCACCGACAGTGAACGCGAGGTACCGCGCGCCACACCCTGCTGCATGGCGTACAGCGTCAGATAGGCCGCCTGCGCCGGTACCACTCGCTCCGCCTGCGGGAAGCTGCGGTACAGTACGCTGCCGTCTTCGGCAATCACCGAACGCACCGCAGACAGCGGCGCACGGTTGCCGCCGCCGGCAATGGTCTGGTACTCCTGCGCCACTTCCATCGGCGTCAGGCCGATAGCCCCCAGCAGCATGGACGGCACCGGATTGATTTCCGACTTCGGAATGCCCAGGCGCTGCAGCGTGGCGCTGATCTGATCCAGCCCGACAGCCATCCCCAGATTTACCGTCGGCACGTTCAGCGAGTGCGCCAGCGCATCCACCAGCATCACCTTGCCGCGGAAACGGCGATCGTAGTTATTCGGCTGCCAGACGCTGCCGTTCGGCTGCTTGAGCGACAGCGGCGCATCCGCCAGCCAGGTGTTCAGGCGGTACTTGTCCGGCTCGGACAGCGCGGTCAGATAGGTCGGCGGCTTGGCCAGCGACCCCACCAGACGGCGGGCCTGCAGCGCACGGTTAAAGCCGGCGTACTGCGGTTCGGCACCGCCGACCATCGCGCGGACTTCCCCGCTGAAGCGGTCGACGATCACCATTGCCGCCTCCAGATCTTTCACGTGACGCGCAGCGCGCAGCGCCGGCACGCCGGCTTCCACCGCTTTCTCCGCCGCGTCCTGCGACACCGGATCCAGAGTGGTGAAGATCTTCACGCCGGACAGGTCATTCACCTTGTCCCCCAGCTTGCTCTGCAACTCCTGACGCACCAACTGCATAAAGGCCGGCTGCGGTGTGATCACCCCGCCCTTCGGCTGAACGCCCAGCGGACGCGCGCTGAGCATGTTATACAGCTCCGCGTCAATCACGCCCTGGTTCTGCAACAGCTTCAGCACCAGGTTGCGGCGCTCCAGCGCCAGTTTCGGGTTGCGCCACGGGTTGTACAGCGACGCCCCTTTCACCATCCCCACCAGCAGCGCCTGCTGGTCGAGGCTCAGCTCATCCACCGGACGGCCGAAGTAATACAGGCTGGCCAGCGGGAAGCCGCGGATCTGGTCGCTGCCGCTCTGGCCGAGGTACACCTCGTTCAGATACAGCTCCAGAATGCGGTCTTTGCTGTAACGGTAGTCCACCAGCAGCGCCATATAGGCTTCATTGGCCTTACGCCACAGCGAACGCTCGTTGGTCAGGAATAGGTTCTTCACCAGCTGCTGGGTCAGGGTACTGCCGCCCTGCACCGCGCGGCCGGCGGTCAGGTTAGCCAGCACCGCACGGCCGATCGAGTAAGGGCTGATGCCGTCATGCTCGTAGAAGTGGCGGTCTTCGGTGGCAATCAGCGTGTCCACCAGCAGATCGGGGAAGCCGCTGCGCGGTACGAACAGACGCTGCTCGCCGTTCGGCGACTGCAGCATGGTGATCAAGCGCGGATCCAGGCGGAAGAAGCCGAAGCTGCGCTGGTTATCCAGGTTTTCGATCTTCGCCAGACGGTTATTCTGGAAGTCGAGACGGGCGCGAATCTGCCCCTCTTTACCGTCAGGGAAATCAAACGGACGGCGCAGCATCTCAATGCTGTTGGCCTTCACGGTAAACTCGCCCGGGCGCGTCATCCGGCTGACCTGGCGGTACTGCATCCCCTCCAGCAGCTTGACCATTTCGCCTTTGCTGTACGGCATGCCGGGTTCCAGGTTGACCATACGGCCATACACCGCCGCCGGCAGCTGCCAGACCTTGCCGTCGATGCGGCTGCGGATCTGCGAATCCAGATAGACGCCGTAACCGGCCAGCAGCACGGCGATCACCAGTATGATTTTCAGCATCAAGCCGAGCCAACGGCGTTTCTTACGAGGCGGCGCGGCCTTTACCTTACGCGGCATGCGTTCTTCCTCGTCGTTATATTCATCATCGTCATACTCATCCTGAAAGTTATTTGCTTGGTAGTCATCATCGTCGTCATCCAGACGACGGCGCGGCGGCCTGCGCGGCGCGCTGCGCTTGGGTGGTTTCCCTTTGCGCCCGATGGGCTCGCGGTCATCCCCGGCCATTGCTGTTACTCTCCACGCTGCACGGCCAGGATGGCCGTGAAAGTTTGTGCTTAATCTGTTCCCGCATCAGCCGGCTGAACAGAAGAAACATCCGAATTCAGCTACTGATACTTCTTGGTGCGCCGCGTCGGCAGCGCATTGGCCGGGTCATCGGGCCAGACGTGCTTCGGGTAGCGCCCTTTCATCTCTTTTTGTACTTCCCGGTAGGCGCCCTGCCAGAACGCCGCCAGATCGGCAGTAATCTGCAGCGGCCGGTGCGCCGGAGAGAGTAACTCAAGCACCACCGCGATGCGACCCTCCGCCAGCATCGGGCTGTGCCGCTCGCCGAACATCTCCTGTAAACGCACCGGCAGCAGCGGCGGCTTGCCGGCCTCATAGCGGATCGGCAGGCGGCTGCCGGTCGGCACAGTGTAATGAGTGGGCAGCGCATTATCCAGCCGCTGTTTTTGTTGCCACTCCAGCAGGTTGCCCAGCGCCTCGGCGAGATTGACCTGCCGCAAACCGCGCAGATCGCGCACCCCGCCGAGCGCCGGCAGCAGCCACTGCTCCAGCCCCGCCAACAGCGCCTCGTCGTCCACCGCCGGCCAGTTGGCCTCCGGCAACCACTCCCGGGCGCACTGCAGACGCGCGCGCAGCTGGCCGGCGGCGCCCTCCCAGTTCAGCACCGATAAGCCCTGGCCACGCACCCAGTCGACCAGCGCCTGCTGCAGCTCCTCATCCGCCGGTTTCGCCAACGGCCGGGCGCGCAGCGTCAAACGGCCAATCTGCAGACGCTGCCAGGCGCGCAATGTGCCTTTTTCCTCATCCCACTCCACCGCGGTGCGCTGGTGGGCAATCTCCGGCCGCTGCGCCGCCAGCCGTTCGACGTCCACCGGCAGCGCCAGCAAAATGCGCGCATCCGGGCTGTTCGCCCCCTGCAGCAGCGCCGGCGCGATCAGCCACGGCGCGCGCGACAGCGCCTCGTCCTGGTTCATCGCCGCCCCCATGCCGTTTGCCAGCAGGTAGCGGCCGTCCTGCCCGCGACGCTGGGCAATGCGGTCGGCAAAGGCGTGCGCCAGCAGCTGCGGCGCCAGCGTGGCGTCCACATGGCCGCCGCGCCCCTTCAGGCGCTGCGTCAGTTGGCGGGCGCGCCGCTGCCAGTTCGGCTGCGGTCGGCTGAGCCAGTAATCCATATCCAGCTGTCCGCTGCGCGGCGGCTCTTCCAGCAGGGCGGCCAGCAGCGCGGCGGTCGCCAGGCCGTCCTCCCCCAGCGCCGCGCCGGCGCACAGCATCGCCGCCAACCGAGGTTCACAGCCGAGCGTCGCCATCCGGCGTCCGTCTGCCGTCAGCCTGCCCTGTTCATCGGTGGCGCCCAGCGTCTGCAACAGCCGCTGAGCCGCCGCCAGCGCCGCAGTCGGCGGCAGATCCAGCCAGTTCAGCTGGCCGGCGTCAACGCAGCCCCACTGCAGCAGCTCCAGCCAGAAAGCGCCGAGATCGCTGTGCATGATTTCCGGCTCGGCGTACTCGGCGGCGCGCTCGGCCTGCTCTTTGGCACACAGATGCCAGCAGACCCCCTCCTCCAGACGACCGGCGCGCCCTGCGCGCTGCACCATCGACGCCTGACTGATGCGCTGCGTCATCAGGCGCGTCAGGCCGTTACGCACATCGTAGCGCGCCGTGCGTTCCAGACCGCTGTCCACCACCAGCCGGATGCCCTCAATCGTCAGGCTGGTTTCGGCAATATTGGTCGCCAGCACCACCTTACGCCGCCCGGCGACGGCCGGCTGAATCGCCCGCTGCTGCTGCGCCAGCGGCAACGCGCCGTACAGCGGGCACAGGTCGACATCGCCGGCGACTTCACCCTGCAGACGCTCCATCACCCGCTGAATTTCCGCCACGCCCGGCAAAAACAGCAACAGCGAGCCAGGCTGCTCCGCCAGCAGGCGTTTCACCGCCGAGGCGACGCCGTCCTCCAGCCGCTGATGACTGGCCAGCGGCTGATAGTGGCGCGCCACCGGGAAACTGCGCCCCTGCGATACCACCACCGGCGCGTCCGGCAGCAGCTGCGACAGACGGGCGTTATCCAGCGTCGCCGACATAATCAGCAGCTTCAGATCGTCGCGCAGCCCCTGCTGCACGTCCAGCAGCAGCGCCAGCGCCAAATCAGCCTGCAGGCTGCGTTCATGAAACTCATCCAGAATCACCAGCGAGACGCCCTGCAGCTCCGCGTCCTGCTGCAGCATGCGGGTCAGAATGCCTTCGGTGACCACCTCCAGACGCGTCTGCGGCCCGCTTTTACTTTCTGCGCGCATGCGGTAGCCCACCGTCTGGCCCGGCTCCTCACCCAGCTGCTGCGCCAGGCGATAAGCGACGTTTTTCGCCGCCAGACGCCGCGGCTCCAGCATGATGATTCGCCCCGGCAGGCCAGCCTGCCGCAGGATCTGCAGCGGCAGCCAGGTGGATTTACCGGCGCCGGTCGGCGCATGCAGCAACACCTGCGGCGCGCTGCGCAGCGCGGCAAGCAATTCATCCAACACCTGGCTGACGGGCAATAAAGACACAAAACGCTCCACGGGGTAGTTAATCAACGGCGCTCATTGTAGCATTGCGCCCAGAGATTCATTCAGTTACCGAGGAAACATGTCCAGTTCGCGCCGTCTGTTTTTTGCCCTGCCCTTACCGGACAGCCTGCAGCAGCAGGTCATCCGCTGGCGCGCCGACGCCTTTGCGCCGCAGGACGGCCGACCGGTTGCCGCCGCTAATCTGCACCTGACGCTGGCGTTTCTCGGTGAGGTCAGCAGCCAGAAAGAGGCGGCGCTAAAAAGGCTGGCGGGACGCATCAGCCAGCCCGGATTCAGCCTGCAGCTTGACGATCTCGGTCACTGGCCGCGCCCCGGCGTGGTCTGGCTCGGTTGCAAACGCGCGCCGCGCGGGCTGCTGCAGCTGGCGGAGATGCTGCGCTCGCAGGCGGCGCGCAGCGGCTGTTATCAGAGCCCGCTGCCGTTTCACCCGCATATCACCCTGCTGCGCGCCGCCGTGCGCCCGGTGGCGCTGCCGCCGGCCACGCCAGGCTGGAGCCTGCCGGTCACGCATTTTTCCTTATACCAGTCGTCGTTTGACAACGGCCGCACCCGTTACCACCCGCTGGAACAGTGGGCGCTCAGTTAGGACAGACACCGCATGCAATTTACGCCACCGCTGCAATCCGCCACCCTGATTAAACGTTACAAGCGCTTTCTGGCCGACGTCGTCACGCCGCAGGGCGAAACCTTTACCCTGCACTGCGCCAACACCGGCGCCATGACCGGCTGCGCCACCCCCGGCGATACCGTCTGGTATTCCACTTCGGACAACCCCAAGCGCAAATACGCCCACAGCTGGGAGCTGACGCACACCCAACAGGGGGATTGGATCTGCGTCAATACCCTGCGCGCCAACGCGCTGGTGCGCGAGGCAATTGAGCGCAATTTAATCAGTGAATTATCTGGTTACAGTAAAATTGGCAGCGAAGTGAAATACGGCAGCGAAAACAGCCGTATCGATTTGTTATTACAGGCAGAAAATCGGGTTAACTGCTATATTGAAGTTAAGTCTGTCACGTTACTGCAACAACAACGTGGTTACTTTCCTGACGCCGTGACGCTCAGGGGCCAGAAGCATCTGCGCGAGCTGCAAAACGTGGTCGACAGCGGGCAGCGGGCGGTCTTGTTTTTTGCCGTGTTACACAGCGGTATTGACCAGGTCGCCCCGGCTCATCATATAGATGCGCATTATGCGGCACTGTTGGCTCAGGTTCAGCAGGCGGGAGTAGAAGTGGTGTGTTATGGGGCTAAATTATCACCTGACGGTATCAGTCTCACCGATAAGTTACCGTTTTTTATCGATTAGATAGTCAGGCCGCCAATAAATCGGCTGCCGATTATTAGATCGCCAAATACGCCTTCCTTCACACCATTGTCAAGCGGGCGACAGGAATAATTGCCAACCTACTCACCATCTGTTATTTATAGCGGCCTGTTTTTCCCCCGCATTGGGGATTCGATAGTGCGTGTGTATGTAGGAGAAGCAACATGCAAGAAGGGCAAAACCGTAAAACCTCGTCCTTGAGCATTCTCGCCATCGCTGGGGTGGAGCCGTATCAAGAGAAGCCGGGCGAAGAGTATATGAACGACGCCCAGCTGTCGCATTTCAAGCGCATTCTTGAAGCTTGGCGCAACCAGCTCAGGGACGAAGTAGACCGTACCGTGTCGCACATGCAGGAAGAGGCAGCAAACTTTCCTGATCCCGCGGACCGCGCCACTCAGGAAGAGGAATTCAGCCTCGAACTGCGTAACCGCGACCGTGAACGCAAACTGATCAAAAAGATCGAGAAAACGCTGAAGAAAGTAGAAGACGATGATTTCGGCTTCTGCGAATCCTGCGGCGTAGAGATTGGCATTCGTCGCCTTGAAGCGCGTCCGACTGCCGATTTGTGCATCGACTGTAAAACCCTGGCCGAGATCCGCGAAAAGCAGATGGCCGGCTGATTCAGTCGTTATTACCCGCGGCGCGCAATACCAGCGCGCCGCACAGAGTTATTATGCCAGAAAGTCATTATGTGGGGCGTTTTGCCCCCTCTCCTTCCGGGGATCTGCACTTCGGTTCGCTGATCGCCGCCCTGGGAAGTTTTCTGCAGGCCCGCGCCCGCCACGGGCAGTGGCTGCTTCGCATTGAAGATATCGATCCGCCGCGCGAAGTCGCCGGTGCCGCCGACCGTATTCTGACCACGCTCGACCACTATGGCCTCCACTGGGACGGCCAGGTTCTCTATCAATCCCAACGTCACGATGCCTACCGCGCCGCGCTGGACTGGCTGCAACGCCAGGGGCTCAGCTATTACTGCACCTGCACCCGCAGCCGTATTCAGCAGGCGGGCGGCCTGTACGACGGCCACTGCCGCGCGCTGCGCCTCGGCCCGCAGAACGCCGCCATCCGCCTGCGGCAGAGCGCGCCGGTCTACGGCTTCCACGACGGCCTGCAGGGCGAGCTGCACGCCGACCCGGCGCTGGCGCAGGAGGATTTTATCATCCGCCGGCGCGACGGCCTGTTCGCCTATAACCTGGCGGTGGTGGTCGACGACCATTTTCAGGGCGTGACGGAAATCGTGCGCGGCGCCGACCTGATTGAACCGACGGTGCGCCAGATAGCGCTGTACCGTCAACTGCAGGCGCCGGTGCCGGATTATATCCACCTGCCGCTGGCGCTGGGGAATCAGGGACTGAAGCTGTCGAAGCAAAATCACGCGCCGCCGTTGCCAGACGGCGATCCGCGACCGGTGCTGATCGCCGCGCTGCATTTTTTGCAGCAACCGCTGCCGGAAAGCTGGCAAGATCTTGATCTGCCGTTATTATTGAGCTGGGCAATAGAAAACTGGACGCTGGCAAAGGTGCCGCGTCAGACCGCTCTCGCCCTGCCGCAAAACATAACGGCATTCTCAAAGGCGCCATGGTGAGCTATGATTAGCCGCTATTTTTTTATAAGCCCGAGTGATGTCAAACCACAGCAACCCCATACGGCTGTGGTTTGCCATCGGCAAGGGAGCGCCATTTTTATCCGTCACTATCGAGGTGTACCATTTTTACCCGAGTAGCCAATTTCTGCCGTAAGGTACTCATCGGCGACGACAAATCAGCCCGCGATGATGCGCCGGCCAACAATCACGAGCCGGTTCGCACAGAGCGCGCCGACGCCCAGAAGCCTGCCGCGCCGCGCCAGCGTTCCGCCGATAAAGGCCGGGAGCATGCCGGCCGTCGCCCTGCGCCGCGTAAGCGCGCGCCGTCATCCGCCGCCGAGGGAACGCGCCCTATGACCGTGATCCCACGTGAGCAGCATGCGATTTCGCGTAAAGATATCAGTGAAAACGCCCTGAAGGTGCTGTACCGCCTGAATAAGTCCGGCTTTGAAGCCTACCTGGTCGGCGGCGGCGTACGCGATTTGCTGCTGGGTAAGAAACCAAAAGACTTTGATATCACCACCAACGCCACGCCGGAGCAGGTACGCAAGCTGTTCCGCAACTGCCGTCTGGTCGGCCGCCGCTTCCGTCTGGCGCACGTGATGTTCGGGCCGGAAATCATTGAGGTCGCCACGTTCCGCGGCCATCATGAGCAGAATCCGGAGCACGACAAGAATTCCTCCCAGCAGGCCCAAAGCGGCATGCTGCTACGCGACAATATCTTCGGTTCCATTGAGGAAGACGCCCAGCGTCGCGACTTCACCATCAACAGCCTGTACTACGGCGTAGCGGACTTCGCCCTGCGCGACTATGTCGGCGGCCTGCGCGATCTGCAACAGGGCGTGATTCGCCTGATTGGCGATCCGGAAACCCGCTACCGCGAAGACCCGGTGCGCATGCTGCGCGCGGTGCGCTTCGCCGCCAAGCTAGATATGACCATCAGCGAAGAAACCGCCGAGCCGATTCCGCGCCTGGCGTCGCTGCTGCACGATATTCCGCCGGCGCGCCTGTTTGAAGAGTCGCTGAAGCTGCTGCAGTCCGGCTACGGCTTCCAGACCTACCTGAAACTGTGCGAATACCAGCTGTTCCAGCCGCTGTTCCCGCTGATCGCCCGTCAGTTCACGCCGAACCACAATACGCCGATGGAGCGTATTCTGGTGCAGGTGCTGAAAAACACCGACCACCGTCTGCAGAACAATATGCGCGTCAACCCGGCGTTTCTGTTCGCCGCCATGCTGTGGTATCCGCTGCTGGAGCACGCGCAGAAACTGGCGCAGGAGAGCGGCCTGGCCTATTACGACGCCTTCGCGCTGGCGATGAACGACGTGCTGGACGAGCAGTGCCGCTCGCTGGCGATCCCGAAACGCATCACCACGCTGGTGCGCGATATCTGGCAGCTGCAGCTGCGTCTGTCGCGTCGTCAGGGCAAGCGTGCGCACAAGCTGATGGAACATCCGAAATTCCGCGCCGCCTACGATCTGCTGGCGCTGCGCGCCCAGGTGGAGAACAACCCGGAGATGCAGCGCCTGACCGAATGGTGGGCCGAGTTCCAGGATGCGACGCCGGCGCGACAAAAAACCATGCTCAGCTCGCTGGGCGACGATCCCGCGCCGCGCCGTTCACGTCAGCGCCGGCCGCGCCGCCGCGCGCCGCGTAAAGAAGGGGCATAATGATCCGCGTTTATATCGCGCTGGGCAGCAACCTGGCGCAGCCGCTGCAACAGGTTCACGCCGCGCTGGAGGCGCTGGAGCATCTCCCGCGCAGCCGGCTGATCGCCTGTTCATCGTTCTACCGCACCAAACCGCTGGGGCCGCAGAACCAGCCGGACTTTCTCAACGCCGTGGCGGCGCTGGATACGCTGCTGCCCGCCGAACAGCTGCTCGATCACACGCAGGAGATTGAGCGCAACCAGGGGCGGGTGCGCAAGGATGAGCGCTGGGGGCCGCGTACGCTCGACCTCGATATGCTGCTGTACGGCGACAGCGTGATTGACAGCGAGCGCCTGACGGTGCCGCATTATGGCCTGAAAGAGCGCGAGTTTATGCTCTACCCGCTGGCGGAAATCGCCCCCGACCTGATTCTGCCGGACGGCGAACCGCTGGCCGCCTGCCTGCAGCGTGTGCCGATGAACGGCATGACGCTGTGGCACTCGGCCTGACGCCCATGACCACGGGCGTCGCGCCGGCTACAGCATCACCCGCACCTTAAAGCCTCCGTCTTGCCGGTTGGCAAAGCTGACCCGCAAACCATGCAGCGCCGCAATCCGCTGTACAATCGACAGCCCCAGCCCGCTGCCGGTCTGTTCCTGCCCCGGCGGACGATAGAAACGTTCCCCCAGCCGCGCCAGATGTTCATCCGTCACCCCCGGCCCGTTATCCTCCACCGTCAGTACGCGCTGTTCTAACGTCACGGTCACCGTGCCGCCGGATGGCGTATAGCGCAGCGCATTATCCACCAGGTTACGCACCAGCAGCGACAGCAGCAGCGACTGCCCCGGCCGCGGCGCCGGCGCTCCCTGCGCCTCATAACGCAGCACGATCCCCGCGCGATGAGCGTCGTGCTCCTGTTCGGCCAGCGTCGCCGTCACCAGCTGATGCCAGTCAACCCGCTCCTGTTGATGCAGATCCGGCAGCGCATCCAGCCGCGACAGCGTCAGCAGTTGGTCCACCAGCCGCGTGGCGCGATCGATGCTGATGGTCAGGTTCTCCAGCGCGTGCGCGCGCACCTCGGCGTTATCGCCGGCCAGTTGCACCACCTCGGTCTGCACCCGCAGCGCCGCCAGCGGGCTGCGCAGCTCATGCGCTGCGTCTGAGGTAAAGCGCCGCTCGCGCTGCAGCATGGCGCTGATACGGGCAAACAGCGCGTTAAGCGCGTCCACCAGCGGGCGTACTTCGCTCGGCACCCGGTGCGCCCTGAGCGGCGCGTCATCATCCGGCGCACGGCGGTGCAGCTCCTGCGCCACGCTGCGCAGCGGACGCAGCTCGCGCCCGACCACAATGGCGATCAGCAGCATCAGCAGCGGCAGCGTCGCCAGCCACGGCGTCAGTTGCCCGGTCACCAGCGCCCAGGCCATATCCTGCCGATACTCCATCTCCTGGCCGACGGCGATGCGTTGGCGGCCGTCCGGGCTGGTCAGCCAGACCAGCCGCCAGCGGTCGTCATCACCTTTCAGCCGGCCATCGACGAACCCTGCCGTCCGGCCGTCAAATTCGATGTCCTTGCCGTTCTCACCGTCGTTCAGCAGCATGCGCCCCTGACGGTCGAAAATCGCGAACGCCAGCGCATCGTCATCCTGCTGGCCGCGCTTGCCGTGGCGCACCAGCTTTTTGGTTTTCGGCAGTCTGGCGGTACGCGGGATATCGCCGAGGTTGGCCGTCGCCAGCCGTTTGGCGAACAGCATCTGCTGGGTGTCGAACACTTCATTCAGGTTATCGCGCGTGATGTTCCACGCCACCGCGCTGGCGACGCACCAGGTCAGCAGCGCCAGCAGGCTGAACAGGATAATCAGACGCAGCCGCAGGCTCAGACGTTTCACCCGGCATCCCCCAGCGTGTAGCCCACGCCGTGCACCGTGCGGATAAAGCCGTTGCCCAGCTTGCGGCGCAGGTGGTGAATATGCACCTCAACCGCGTTGCTGCTCACCTCATCGTCCCAGCTGTACAGCTTTTCCTGAATCAGCGGCCGCGCCAGCACCCGCCCCTTGTTGTGCAAGAACAGCTCCAGCACCGCCAGTTCGCGCGGCGTCAGCGTTACCACCTCGCCGTCCAGCGTGACGCTGCGCGCGGCGGTGTCGAACACCAGCCGGCCGTGCGTCAGTTGCGCACTCAGCTGGCCGTGACGCCGGCGAATCAGCGCCTGCAGGCGCGCCGCCACCTCCGCCAGCGCAAACGGCTTGCACAGGTAGTCATCGGCGCCGCTCTGCAGACCGTCCACCCGCTGCGACAGCGCATCGCGCGCGGTCAGGATCAGCACCGGCACGTCCTCGCCGGCCTGACGCCATTCGCGCAGCAGATCGAGGCCGTCGATGCCCGGCAGGCTGAGATCGAGGATCACCGCATCATAGGGCGCGCTGCCCAGCGCCTGTCTGCCGAGCTTGCCGTCGGTAAACCAGTCGAGGGTGAAACCCAGCTGGCTCAGCCCGACCTTGATGCCGTCGCCGATAATCTTGTCGTCTTCAATCAGCAGAATTCTCATGCGCGTCCTTTTGTTCGCCGCAGGCGGCCATGTTTTCAGCGCTCGCCGGGCCGTCTGGAAAGAGATATTTACTTATTACATCATAAGGTTCTTAAGAACATCTTAACCATAACTATCGTCGCTACCCACCCCCGAAGGGTTACAGTAGAATGACTGCACTTTTTTTCCGTCAGCGCCGGTGCACGCCACACGGCGCTATCAAGGAGACGTTGTGATGAAACCCACCACCGTGACCCACTTACGCCAGTGGAAACAGGAGCAGCGCAAATTTGCGACGCTGACCGCCTACGATGCCAGCTTCGCCAGACTGTTTGAAGAACAGGGTATCAAACTCATGCTGGTTGGCGACTCACTGGGCATGACGCTGCAAGGACACGACTCCACGCTGCCGGTCACCGTGGCCGACATCGCCTATCACACCCGCGCGGTACGCCGCGGCGCGCCGGCCTGCCTGCTGCTGGCCGATCTGCCGTTTATGGGATACGCCACCCCGGAACAGACCTTCGCCAACGCGGCGGAAGTGATGCGCGCCGGCGCCAATATGATCAAAATCGAAGGCGGCAGCTGGCTGTGCGATACGGTGAAGATGTTAGTGGACCGCGCCGTGCCGGTGTGCGGCCACCTGGGGCTGACCCCGCAGTCGGTCAATATCTTCGGCGGCTACAAGGTACAGGGCCGCGATGAGGCGGCAGCCAACCAGCTGATTGAAGACGCCAGGAATCTGGAGCAGGCCGGCATTCAGCTGCTGGTGCTGGAGTGCGTGCCGACCGAGCTGGCGCGTAAAATCACCGCCATGCTGTCTATTCCGGTGATCGGCATCGGCGCGGGCAACGGCACCGACGGCCAGATTCTGGTGATGCACGACGCCTTTGGCATCACCGGCGGCCATACGCCGAAATTCGCCAAAAACTTCCTCGCCCAGAGCGGCGATCTGCGCAGCGCGGTGCAGCAATATATTCAGGAAGTCGAACAGGGTATTTATCCTGCGGCCGAACACTCATTTAACTAAGCGTCAGCCCTATTGAACCGGGAGCCAACATGTTAATTATTCAAACCCTGCCGCTGCTGCGCCAGCATATTCGCCGCTATCGTCAGGAAGGAAAACGCATCGCGCTGGTGCCGACCATGGGCAATCTGCACGACGGTCATATGACGCTGATCGACGAGGCCCGCGCCCGCGGCGATATCGTGGTGGTCAGCATCTTCGTCAATCCGATGCAGTTCGACCGGCCGGAAGATCTGACCAACTACCCGCGCACCCTGCAGGAAGACTGCGAGAAACTGACCCGCAACAATGTCGATCTGGTGTTTGCGCCGGCGCCGGCGGAGGTCTATCCGCAAGGGTTGGGCGAGCAGACCTTCGTCGAAGTCCCCGGCATTTCCGCAATGCTGGAGGGCGCCAGCCGTCCCGGCCATTTCCGCGGCGTGTCGACCATCGTCAGCAAACTGTTCAACCTGGTGCAGCCGGATCTGGCCTGCTTCGGCGAGAAAGACTACCAGCAGCTGGCGCTGATTCGCAAAATGGTGGCCGATATGGGTTACGACATTGAGATCGTCGGCGTGCCGACCGTGCGCGCCAAAGACGGCCTGGCGCTCAGCTCGCGCAACGGTTATCTGACGGCGGACGAACGCAAGAAGGCGCCGCAGCTCAGCCGCATCATGCAGGCGCTGGCCGAACGGCTGAGCAACGGTGAGCGGCAGATTGATGAACTGCTGGCGCAGACCGCCGAGCAGTTGCGCAACGCCGGCTTCACCCCGGACGAGCTGTTTATCCGCGACGCCGACAGCCTGCAGCCGCTCGGCACCGACAGCCGGCGCGCGGTGGTGCTGATGGCCGCCTGGCTGGGCAAGGCCCGGCTGATTGATAATCAGCAGGTCGACCTGACCGAGTAACTATTTTTTGCACAGTCGTCACCATTTCCCCCGCTGCCAAGTAGACAAGGCCGGAGATATCGGTGACGATATTGCTGTTCGCTGTCGGAACTTAACTCACGCCTGTGAAAGGTAACGCTATGATACGTACTATGCTGCAAGGCAAACTGCACCGGGTAAAAGTCACCCAGGCAGACCTGCATTATGAAGGCTCCTGCGCCATCGACCAGGATTTTCTGGATGCCGCTGGCATTCTGGAATATGAAGCTATCGATATTTATAACGTTGATAACGGTCAGCGTTTTTCGACCTACGCCATCGCCGCCGAACGCGGCTCGCGCATTATTTCCGTCAACGGCGCGGCGGCCCGCTGCGCCTGCGTCGGCGATCTGCTGATTATCTGCTCTTACGTGCAGATGAGCGATGCCGATGCCCGCCAGCATCACCCGAAAGTCGCCTACTTTGAGGGCGATAACCAGCTGCAGCGCAAAGCAAAAGCGGTGCCGGTACAGGTTGCCTGACGGTCGGAAAACATGACGAGGGGCTGAACCGGGTTCAGCCCCTTTTTTATCGGCGTTACTGAACCACCGTGCCCGGCTTATTGGCGATGCGGTCCGCCATCGTCTGGATCGAATCGGTACGCAGAATATACAACCGCTTCAGCTTATACGGGTTGTCGCCCGGCTTTACTTTTCCCTGCACCGTCGTCACCGCCAGATGGAAGCCGGCGTCTTCTGCAGCCTGCACCGCCTTCTGGTTATAGGCGCCGAACGGATAGGACAGGTACAGCACATGCGGGTTGAACTGCGACAGCGCGCGGCGTGAGCGCTCAAAATCAAACGTAATATTGTGCAGGCTGCGGCTCAGCAGGATCGGCCGCTTATAGCCGTCGATGCGGTGCAGGAAGTGGGTATGTGACTGGATATCAAACACATCCTGCAGCTGCTTCAGCTCTGAAATGCTCATAAACTGCAGCGAGTCCGGGTTCCACTTCTGCGGATGACGCTTGATGCGTGACGAAATAATAAATGCCGTCGCGCGGAAACCGTACTGTTTCAGCACCGGATAGGCATAGCGGTATACCGATTTCAGGCCGTCATCAAAGGTCAGCACCACCGCTTTGCCCGGCAGGTTAATCCGGTTCTTCAGATAGGCTTCCAGCTGATAGAGCGAAATGGTGTCATAACCGGCCTGCTTCAGGTAGGTCATCTGATTGCTGAAGGCCACGTCCGAGGTGGTAGTGGAGGTATGCCGAAAACGCTTGTTCTCGTCATTCTTCAGCAGGTGGTGGTAGGTCAGCACCGGGATACCGTTATCGACCTCACAGTCCAGCTCGCTGACGTAACCGAGCCGGTCGCCGAGATTGATTTCATACCAGGTGTTATTCAACCGATCCTTCAGCCGGCCGATAATCGGGTAGCGCAGGTTCTCTTCCAGAATGCCGAAGATTTCGCTTTTGTTATCCGCTGCGGTGTAGACGTTGATTGCTTTATGGGTAATCAGGTTCTGATTGGTCAGCGGCTTGTTCAGCTCACCCAACGGATCCTTCACCTTTTCCGCCTGCGCCCTGTTGAGGCGCTCGACGTCATCCTTATCGATAAACCCTACGCCGTGGCCGAACTTCAGCTCATAATATTCCGCGTCCGCCGGAAAGACCTGCACCAGTTGCCCTTCCTTCACTTCGCCCACCGGAATGACCTGTTCGCCAATCAGCGAATAGATTTCGCTGTCGCGTTTTGCTTCCATATAACCGGATTTTAGCGCGTTGTCTGCCGACACCAGGCCGGCCGACGCCGCAGGCGCCAGCAGCGACGTCAACACGCCAGCCAGCGTGGCCGCTATTTTGATGTGAAACCGCATGAGAGTGTTCTGCTTAACCGTGCGTAATGACCAGAAGTCGGGGGTGCGTCAGCATAGCATGATTTACAGCGGGGAGAAAAAGGCGGGATAAGCAACATCCCCTCCCGCTGTAAACATGCGGGAGGGGAGAAAACATCAGGTGCGCAGACCTCGGCCGCGCTCAATGAGATACCAGGCCAGCAGGTAGAACACCGCGATAAACGCCAGCAGCACCGCCATGGTCAGCGTCAGCGGCACGTCGTGCACGCCGAGGAAGCCGTAGCGGAAGCCGCTGATCATATACACGATCGGGTTCAGCTTCGACACCGCCTGCCAGAACGGCGGCAGCAGCGACAGCGAGTAGAACACCCCGCCCAGATAGGTCAGCGGCGTCAGCACGAAGGTCGGAATCAGGCTGATATCGTCAAAGGTGGTGGCGAAGACCGCATTAAGCAGGCCGCCCAGCGAAAACAGGATCGCCGTCAGCAGCAGCGTGACGGCAATCACCCACCAGGCGTGGATCTGCAGCGGCACGAAGAAAAGCGAGATTGCCGTCACCAGCACGCCCACGCAAATGCCACGCGCCACGCCGCCGCCGACGTAACCGGCAATCACCACGTGGGTCGGCACCGGCGCCACCAGCAGCTCTTCGATATTGCGCTGGAATTTGGCGCTGAAGAACGATGAGGCGACGTTGGCGTACGAGTTGGTGATCACCGCCATCATAATCAGACCGGGCACGATAAACTGCATGTAGGTGAAGCCATGCATACTGCCGATTTGCGAACCGATCAGATTACCGAAGATGATAAAATACAGCGTCATGGTGATCACCGGCGGCACCAGGGTCTGCACCCAGATGCGCGCAAAACGGTGCACTTCTTTCGCCCAGATGCTCTGCAATGCCACCCAGTACAAACGTGTCATGCTTTTTCTCCATTACCATTAACCAGGGTGACAAACAGCTCTTCCAGCCGGTTGGCCTTGTTGCGCATGCTCAGCACCTGTACGCCCTGCGCGCTCAGTTGGCTGAACAGCCCGTTCAGCCCCTGTTCGCGCATTACTTCCACTTCCAGCGTCGAGGTGTCGACCAGGCGGCTGTGATAGCCGTCCAGCGCCGGCAGCGGGCTTTTCGCCGCCAGATCGAGGATAAAGGTCTCCGACTTCAGCTTCGCCAGCAGCCCTTTCATCGAGGTGTTCTCCACCAGCTCGCCGTTCTGGATAATGCCGATATTACGGCACAGCATCTCCGCCTCTTCCAGATAGTGGGTCGTCAGGATGATGGTGGTGCCCTGCGCATTGAGGTCTTTCAGGAAGCCCCACATGGAGCGGCGCAGTTCAATATCCACCCCGGCGGTCGGCTCATCGAGGATCAGCAGCTTGGGCTGATGCATCAGCGCGCGAGCGATCATCAGGCGGCGTTTCATCCCGCCGGACAGCATGCGCGCCCGCTCGTTGCGTTTTTCCCACAGATCCAGCTGCGTCAGGTATTTTTCCGCGCGCGACAGCGCATCGCGCCGCGTCACGCCGTAATAGCCCGCCTGATTGACCACAATCTGCATCACGGTTTCAAACGGGTTGAAGTTGAACTCCTGCGGCACCAGCCCCAGCTGGCGTTTGGCGTTGACGATGTCTTTGTCGGTGTCGTAACCAAACACCTGCACCTTGCCGGAGGTTTTGTTCACCAGCGAGCTGATGATGCCGATAGTAGTGGATTTCCCCGCGCCGTTCGGCCCCAGCAAGGCATAAAAATCACCGGCTTCGACGCGAAGGTCGATGCCGCGCAATGCCTTGACCCCGCCGGCGTAGGTCTTGGTCAACTGTGTTAATTCCAGTGCATAATTCATAAGCGATAAGGGTACCCTATGACCATGTCTTCGAGACTGATGTTATTGAATAATTTCTCTGATCTTACCATCAACGGCGCGCCTGCCGAGTTGAATCCGTGCGGTTAACTCCACTGTTCCGATTTCAAAACTGTGACGCTTGTCCTATATTACTCAAACGCAAAGTGTTCATTACAGGTGCATAACCTCCATGAAAGAGATCGAAAGGCTAATTGCCAACAACCAAGCGTGGTCCTCCAACATCAACCAGGAAGACCCAGAATTCTTTGAACGTCTGGCGCAGGCGCAAAAACCGCGTTTTCTGTGGATTGGCTGTTCCGACAGCCGCGTGCCTGCCGAACGTCTGACCGGAATGGAGCCGGGAGAACTGTTCGTGCACCGCAATGTGGCCAACCTGGTGATACACACCGATCTGAACTGTCTGTCTGTGGTGCAGTACGCCGTTGACGTCCTGCAGGTCGAACATATCATCATCTGCGGCCACCTGGGCTGCGGCGGCGTGCAGGCGGCGGTCGAAAACCCGGAGCTGGGGCTGATCAACAACTGGCTGCTGCATATCCGCGATCTGTGGTACAAGCATAGCCCGCAACTGGAAAAACTCGAAAAGGAAGAGTGTCTCAACGCCCTTTGCGAAATCAACGTGATCGAGCAGGTGCATAACCTGGGCCACTCCACCATCATGCAGTCCGCCTGGCAGCGCGGCCAGAAAGTGATGATTCACGGCTGGGTATATGGCATTCAGGACGGGCGTCTGCGCGATCTGGACGTTACGGCGACCAGCCGCGAAAGCCTGGAGCTGGGCTATAACAAAGGCATTTCGACGCTGTTGCAGAGTAAAGGCTTACAGCAGCCGTAAGCGAAGTCTGATAGATAGCGGTAAGCTGGCGGGGCGCGCGTTAAACCGCGCCGCCCCCAATCTTGATTATTCGTCGAGCAGCACCACTTTGCCGACATACGGCAGATGGCGGTAGCGCTGGGCATAGTCGATGCCGTAGCCGACCACAAACTCGTCCGGAATAGAGAAACCGACGTACTCTACCGGCACATCCACTTCACGACGCTCCGGTTTATCCAGCAGCGTACAGATCGCCAGTGATTTCGGGCCGCGCAGCGCCAGAATCTCGCGCACTTTGTTCAGCGTATTGCCGGAATCAATAATATCTTCCACGATCAGCACGTCTTTGCCGCGGATGTCTTCATCCAGATCTTTGAGGATTTTCACGTCGCGGGTGGTGGACATGCCGCTGCCGTAGCTGGAGGCGGTCATGAAATCAACCTCATGCGACACCTCAATGGTGCGGCACAGGTCGGCCATAAACATAAATGAGCCGCGCAGCAGCCCGACCAGCACCATATCGCTGCCGCTGTCGCGGTAATTTTCGGTGATCTGGCGGCCAAGTTCGGCGATTCGGGTCTTAACTTCCTGCTCGGAAATCATTACTTCTACAGTGTGTTTCATAGTTTTCAGGTCTATTGCCGGAAGAAAGGCGCAGATTCTAGCATAGCCTGACAGCAGAGGCGACGCGAGCGCGCCGCCCTGCTATTTTTACCGTCAGGCGACGGTAAAGCCCATCATCATGCCGGTATCTTCATGCTCCAACAGGTGGCAGTGCGCCATATAGGCGTGCTCTGCGCTGGCTTCATGGTTGAACTGCACCAGCACTTCACTGCGCGCGCCTTCCACCCGAACCGTGTCCTTCCAGCCAGCGCGATGCGCCGCCGGCGGCTTGCCGTTTTCACTCAAAATACGGAACTGGGTGCCGTGAATGTGGAAAGGATGCAGCATCATGTCGCCTTCACCGGAGATGACCCACTTCTCATACTGCCCGCGCTTGGCGGCGAACATCGGCTTGCTCATATCAAACGCCTTGCCGTTGATGGTATTACCGTGGCTGAAATCATACGGCTGCTCGCCGTGCTTCATCCCCGCCATCTTGTTGTGGTCCATCGTGCCATGATCCATACCGGCCATCTTGCCGTGATCCATCTTGCCGTGATCCATACCGGCCATCTTGTCGCCGCTCTCCGGTGCGCCGTGGCCCATGCTGCCGTGATCCATGCTCATGCCGGCCATCGCCTGATGGCCGTAGCGGTCCATCAGCGCTTTCATCCCCAGCATATCCAGCTTTGGATCCATCATCAGACGGAACTCACGCTGCTGTACGCCGGCGGCGGCAGGCAGCGCCGGCAGTTTCACCAGGCTGTCCGGCATGGATTTAATCCCCTGCGCCAGCGATGGCTGAATGTGCAGCACCGGCAGCGGCCGATCGAACGGCGCCAGCGTCATGCCCATCTGCTGTACCGGCAGCGTGACGATATCAAACGGTTTACCGTCGCTGGCGTCGACCAGCACCTCAAAGCGTTCGCCCATCAGCATCGGCAGTTCCGTCAGCTTCACCGGCTCACCGAGGAAGCCGCCGTCGCTGGCGATCACATACAGCGGGCGCCGATCGCTGGTCGCCAGCTGCAGCGAGCGCGCGTTACATCCGTTAAGAAAACGCAGGCGCAGCCAGCCGCGCGGCGCGATGTGCTGCGGATACTGCGCGCCGTTGGTAAACATGCGGTCGCCAAACCAGCCCACCGCCGCGCTCATGATATCGAGCTGATACTCAATCTGCGCATCTTTGCCCAGGCGTTTATCCTGCAAAATCACCGGGATATCGTCCTTACCCCAGGTTTTCGGCAGCGGCAGCTTGCCGCTCTCTTCATCTTCCAGCAGCACCAGCCCCCCCAGCCCCATCATCACCTGATGGCCGGTTTTGCCGTGCGTATGCGGGTGGAACCAGCAGGTGGCCGCCGGCTGGTCAATGGTGAAATGTACGGTGCGGGTAGTGCCCGGCGCGATCAGCGCCTGTGGGCCGCCGTCGACGTCGCCGGGAATTTCCAGCCCGTGCCAGTGTACGGTGCTGGCTTCCGGCAGTTGGTTGTTGATATCGACCGTCACCGGCTTGCCGCGCTGCAAACGCACCGCCGGCCCCAGCAGAGCGCCGTTGACGCCCCAGGTTTTGGTCGCCGCCTGCGGCAGCCAGTTCATCTCGCCGGTCTGCAGCGCCAGCGCCAGCTTTCCTTGCGCATCCGGCATCAGCAGCGGCGGTATCGGCAGCGCGGGCAGATCGGCCGCCCAGGCGGCCCGGCTCCAGAGCGGTAATGCGCTGGCCGCGCCCAGCGCAGCGGTAAACTTAATAAAATCACGACGTAACATAGCTGACTCCCTTTTCCAGTTACATGAAAGCATCAGGCCAGCCTAAACCCTCCCCTTGGTGGAAGGTCAAGTATCAATAATAGTTTGATTCGTCTTGTTTTGTTAAGTTACGTCAAGTTATTTGGGCGCTAGCTATCGTGCTCCAATCATCGGGCTTCAAACGTGCTCTGGTCTGCCACAATCTCACCGTTTTCTTGCAGTTTGTAGCGCCCTTCATAGGTGGTAAACACGGTGCCCAGATTACGGCTGTGGCTGACAGAGAAAACCGCATCCTTTTCAATACAGTTCTTTGGCGATGTCATATCGTCAAAACACAGTCGATCGTACTTGCCTTCTTCTTTGTAACCATCCCCAAACCTCCAGAATGTGACAAAAAAGTAGCCATCTTTTGCCGGGGCAGGAATTCCATATTGTGCTGTGAATGTTTTTTGGTTTTTGAGCCACCAATTCATTTTACCCCGATCGCTAAGCGGAAAGTTTTCAACTAAAACAGAAGCAAACTCTCCTTTTTTATGTACGGCAATAATTTTCACCGGGCGAACCAATATCCATATCAATAAACCAAGCAATATAACGATAACCAAAGCAAAAAGCTTTACCTTACATTTCACCTTCATCACCACGCCCCCCGCAACTCTATATCCGCTTCCATATTTGTCATAAACGGCTTAAACCCAAATTGGCTATAGCGCTGCAGCACAAACCAGATGCGAAAAAAACGAAACTGATTAAATTTGAGTTTCAAAATATCCTCTGCATCCAAACCGAAGTGATCTTGTACTTTGTAGTTCACTGCCGCACGATAGCCACTACTCTCTATGTGGAGTGACTTTATGGTGATATGCGTTGCCCATGTGTCATGAACGGTTATCCCCATACCGTTAAAATTATCCTGAAACCGATCGAACTTGGGCAGTCTCCCATCAAGAATAATTTCCCTTATCCTGTAAAAATTTTCATTGGGAAAATAACCGTTAACCCTATCGATATTTTCATCTAAAGCATTTTTTATTTTTAATAACGAACTATTGTCCGTCCTATCATTAATAATATGCGCCTTCAGCGCCTGGTCTAACAACGCATCCCGAAACGGCGTGCCGTTGCCGTATTGCATATGGTTGATCATCTTGCCAATCAAATGCCGATACGGGCCGTATAGCGCAAAGGTCGCTGACAGTTCCCGGAACTCATCAAACAGTATCCGGGCGCATTCCTGACGCCCTACCGGCCCACCCGCAGCCGGCGGCCTGAACATTGACGACCGGCCGCCAAAAGCGGCGAGCCGCCTCAGCGTGTACGGCTCTACCTTGGTAGAGATGTCCGTTAAACGAAACTGCGTCTTTAACTGGCCAGCCGTCAGGTCGCCGCTGCGCATATCCTCCGCTCCGTAGTCATCCATCCGTTTTTGGGTCTCGAATACCGTACAGGGGAACATTAATGCCGTCATCGTTATACACTCCTTGTGCCTACCCTCCTGTGAAACGAACAGAAATCATACGTGCAGGCCGGATAAACTGCAAAGCATCCCCCGCAGACGAAAGTAGAGTGGGAAGGGAAAAAGTGTGGTAACGTCTGCAGACAACCAACGGCCCCATTGTCACGATGAAAAAGACAACTTTATTGATACTGTTGCTGAGTACGCTGGGCTTTTCCAACGCCAGCCTGGCGCTCAATGAATCAGAGGCGGAAGACCTGGCGGATCTGACCGCGGTGTTTGTGTACCTGAAAAACAACTGTGGTTACAAAGATTTGCCTAACGAGCAGGTCAAACGCGCCATCGTCTATTTTGCCCAGCAAAACCGTTGGGATCTCAGCAACTATAATCACTTTGATATGAAAGCCCTGGGCGAGGACAGCTACCGCGATCTCAGCGGTATCGCCATCCCCACGCCGACCAAGTGCAAATCGCTGGCGCGCGACTCCCTCAGCCTGCTGGCCTACGCCAACTAAAGGCGGCCGGCTCCCCCGCCGCCGCTCGTCCCTTTTCCCGCTGATTGTGTGAAATTCCACCGTGCAACCTGTAGCAGAGTTAGCTATTATGTTGCGCCGATTTTTCATGGCTGTTATTACGGAGCATCCCGACATGGCCCAAAAAGAAATTTGGTATGAAACGCTGCACGACAGCTTTGGTCAGTACTTCGCGGTAGAGAAAGAGCTGTACCGTGAAAAAACCGAGCATCAGGATCTGGTGATCTTTGAAAACGCAGTGTTAGGACGCGTGATGGCGCTCGACGGCGTGGTGCAGACCACCGAACGAGACGAGTTCATCTACCACGAGATGATGACTCACGTACCGCTGCTGGCCCACGGCCAGGCGAAGAAAGTATTGATCATCGGCGGCGGCGACGGCGGTATGCTGCGTGAAGTCAGCCGCCACCGCGGCGTTGAGCAGATCACCATGGTGGAAATTGATGCCGGCGTGGTGGAGTTCTGCCGCCAGTACCTGCCCAACCACAACGCCGGCACCTACGACGACCCGCGTTTCAAACTGGTGATCGACGACGGCGTTAACTTCGTTAATCAGACCGATGAAAAATTCGATGTGATTATCTCCGACTGCACCGACCCGATCGGCCCCGGCGAAAGCCTGTTTACCTCGGCATTCTATGAAGGCTGCGCCCGCTGCCTGAATGAGAACGGCATTTTCGTCGCGCAGAACGGCGTCTGCTTCCTGCAGCAGGATGAGGCCGTCAACAGCCACACCCGGTTAAGCCACTATTTCCAGGACGTCAGCTTTTATCAGGCGGCAATCCCGACCTATTACGGCGGCATTATGACCTTTGCCTGGGCCAGCCAGAACCCGGCGCTGCGTCAGCTTGACCTCGCCACGCTGCAACAGCGCTTTAACCAAAGCGGTTTACACTGCCGTTATTACAACCCGGCGGTCCACAGCGGCAGCTTTGCCTTGCCGCAATACCTGCTCAATGCCCTGGCCAACGCACCGGCATAAGCGGCAAAGAGCGCATTCCACGCTAGACCCGAGAAAAACAAAGGGGGTGAACCAAATTGCAAAAGCTGAAACTGCACGGCTTCAATAACCTGACCAAAAGCCTGAGTTTTTGTATTTACGATATTTGTTACGCCAAAACCGCGGACGACCGCGATGGCTATATCGCCTACATTGACGAACAATACAACGCCAACCGCCTGACCGAGATCCTCAGCGAGACCTGCTCGATCATTGGCGCCAACATTCTGAACATCGCACGTCAGGATTACGAGCCGCAAGGCGCCAGCGTCACCATTCTGGTGAGCGAGGAACCGGTCGATCCGAGAGACGTTGATACCTCGGAGCACCCCGGCCCGCTGCCCAATACGGTGGTGGCACACCTGGACAAGAGCCATATCTGCGTACACACCTACCCGGAAAGTCATCCGGAGGGCGGTCTGTGCACCTTCCGCGCCGATATTGAAGTCTCAACCTGCGGCGTGATTTCCCCGCTGAAGGCGCTGAACTATCTGATCCACCAGCTCGAGTCGGATATCGTCACCATGGATTACCGCGTACGCGGTTTTACCCGTGACGTTAACGGCGTGAAGCACTATATCGATCATGAGATCAATTCGATCCAGAACTTTATGTCTGAGGATATGAAGGCGCTGTACCACATGATGGATGTGAACGTTTATCAGGAAAATATCTTCCATACCAAGATGCTGCTGAAAGATTTCGACCTGAAGCACTATCTGTTCAACGCCAAACCCGAGGCGCTGAGTGAGGAAGAACGACAACGGATTACCGATCTGCTGTGGAAAGAGATGCAGGAGATCTATTACGGGCGGAATATTCCTCACCTGTAAACCACACGGGGCAGCCAAGGCTGCCCCGCTGTTTTAGCGGCCAACGCTACGGATTAGTGCTGTCGGCCTGCACCGATGGCGCATTCACGTCATTAATATGCGCGCGCGTCAGGCGGTACACCACCGGGCTTAACAGCGCCAGGGCGATCAGGTTCGGGATCGCCATCATTGCATTCAGCGTATCGGCCAGCAGCCAGACAAACTCCAACGACTGGGTGGCGCCAATCGGCAGCGCGATGATCCAGGCGATGCGGAACGGTACGATCATCTTCGGCCCGAACAGATACTGAATGCACTTCTCGCCGTAAAAACTCCAGCCCAGAATGGTGGTAAAGGCAAAAATTGCCAGTGCCACCGCCACAATGTAGTTACCGCCCGGCAGAGACGACGAGAAGGCCGTCGAGGTCAGCGCCGCACCCGTCTCACCGCTGATCCATTTGCCGCTGATAATGATGGTCAGGCCGGTGATGGAGCAGACGATGATGGTGTCGATAAAGGTGCCCAGCATGGCGATCAGCCCCTGACGAATCGGGTTCTGCGTTTTTGCTGCCGCGTGGGCGATCGGCGCGCTGCCCAGACCGGCCTCGTTGGAGAACACCCCACGCGCCACGCCAAAGCGAATCGCCGCCCAGACCGCCGCGCCGGCGAAGCCGCCCTGCGCCGCCACCGGCGTAAAGGCGGAGGTAATAATCAGCGAGAAGGCCGCAGGGATCTCGCTCACGTTCAGCCCCAGCACAATGATACCGGCGGCGAAATAGCCCACCGTCATCAGCGGCACCAGTTTCCCCGCCACGTCGGCGATGCGTTTAATACCGCCGATCAGCACCGCCCCCACCAGCACCACCAGAACGCCGGCGGTCATCCCGTGGGAAATGCCGAAGTTACTGTTCAGCGCCTCGGCAATCGAATTGGCCTGCACGGTATTGCCGATGCCGAAGCCGGCGATACTGCCGAAAAAGGCAAACAGCGTCCCCAGCCACATCCATTTTTTGCCTAACCCGTGCTTGATGTAGTACATCGGCCCGCCGACATAGTGACCGCGATCGTCAACTTCACGAAAGCGCACCGCCAACACCGCCTCGGAATACTTGGTCGCCATGCCCACCAGCGCGGTGATCCACATCCAGAACAGCGCTCCGGGGCCGCCGAGCACCACCGCCGTGGCAACGCCGGCAATATTGCCGGTGCCAATGGTGGCGGACAGCGCGGTCATCAGCGCATTGAACGGTGAGATCTGCCCGTCGCCACGGTCGTGATTACGCTCGAACAACAGCTTAAATCCGGTGCCTAACCGGCGAATCGGCAAAAAAGAGAGCCTAATCTGCAGAAAAATACCAATGCCCAGAATGCCAATCAGCATCGGGACACCCCATACCACGCCATTAACGGCCGACAACCCCGCTATCACCCAATCCATCGCTTCCCCCTGCCCTTGCCTTATTTGTAACAAAATGATTTATATTTATTAACAAGATGTAACCTAAAAATGGTAGGGATACAAAACAAATCGGCATTAAACCGGGGGTAGGTCACGTTGTCCGTCGGTGACAAGCACGGGGAAAATAGAGGGGGAATAACGCCTGGCGGACGAGCGGCCCGCCATGGCTGCGGACGGCTACGCCAGATGCAACTGTGCAGGCAACGCCGTTAATTGCTGCTGTATCTCCGCCGGCAGGGCGCCGTCGGTCACAATGTCGGTCAGCTCGGCCAGCGGCGTCACGCAAAACAGCGAATAGGCGCCGTATTTGCTGCTGTCCGCCAGCAACACGCGCCGGCGCGCGTTGGCCGCCAGATCCTGCTTCAGCCCGGCCTTCTCTTCCGTCGGCGTGGTAACGCCCTTCTCCAGGCTCCAGGAGTTACAGCTGATAAAGGCAATGTCCGGATAGACGCCGCGCAGCAGCCGGCGGCCATGGTCGCCGATGCAGGACTGGCTGCTGTCATCAATGCGTCCGCCGATAATGGTGACCTCTATCTGTTTGAACTCCGACAGCAGCAGGGCAATGCGCAGATCGGCAGTGATCACCCGTAACGGCAGATGGGTCAGATTACGCGCCAGCTCCAGCATGGTGGTGCCGGCGTCCAGCACCACCGCATCGCCAGGCTTAATCAGCGCCAGCGCCTGCCGGGCAATGGCGCGCTTTTCCTGCAGATGACGCAGCTGTTTTTCATTGGTGGTGGGCTGGGCGGGAATAAAACGATTGAGCGCCACGCCGCCATGGCTGCGGTTGATAACGCCCTGTTCATCCAGTTTGATCAGGTCGCGGCGAATAGTGGCCGGCGATGCGTCGATCGCCGCAACCAGTTGTTCAACCGTGACCAGATTATGGCCCTTTAAATAGTCCAGAATCTGGTCCAGACGATGTTGTGGCTTCATAGTCCCTTGATTAGGCAAGCTGCGTGGCTAATTGTATCGAGATCGCCATGCTCTCAGACTTGGCTTTACCTGTCCAGGCAATATCAAAGGCCGTACCGTGGTCGGCGGAAGTCCGAATAAACGGCAGCCCGGCGGTAATATTCACCCCGTCATAAAAACCCAGCAGCTTCAGCGGAATATGTCCCTGATCGTGGTACATCGCCACCACCATATCGTACTGCCCTTCATAGGCCTGCAGGAAAACCGTATCCGGCGGGCAAGGCCCGTAGACATCAATGCCCCGCGCCTTCGCCGCCGCAATCGCCGGGCTGACAATCTTGATCTCTTCATCACCAAACAGGCCGTTTTCCCCGGCGTGCGGGTTAACGCCGGCGACGGCGATGCGCGGCTGGCTGAAGCCCACCCGTTTGAGGAAGGTATCCGCCATCGACACTACCGTTTCGATCCGCTCGGCGCTCAACGTATCCAGGAACGTGCGCAGGGCAATGTGGGTGGAAACGTGGATCACTTTCAGTTTATCGGTATACAACACCATGGCGTAATCACGGCTGTGGGTCAGCGTCGCCAGCAGCTCGGTATGGCCCGGATACATATGTCCCGCCAGATGCAGCGCTTCTTTGTTCAATGGCGCGGTGGCGATAGCCTGCACGTCACCCGCCATTGCCAGCTCGGTAGCGCGTTTTACACAGCGGTAGGCCAGATCCCCCGCCTGCGCCTGTACTTTGCCCGCCTCCAGCGCCGCGGGATCCGCCAGCGGCTCATCGATCACGTTGATCACCCCCGGCGCAAAACGCGCCTGGGCCACCGTTGCTATCGGCCGCAGTTCTGCCGCCGGCGTAATGCCCAGCGCCTGAATACGCTGCAGCGTCTGCAAGCAGCCCACCACCACGGCGCGGGCGCCGGACAGCTCTCCCTCGGCCAGCGCCTTGATGATAATTTCCGGCCCGATGCCCGCCGGGTCGCCCATGGTAATCGCTATGATGTTATTTGCCACTGTACATCTCCTCAATAAAATAAAGCGCATCGCGCAGCGTGGTTTCGCCGCCAAAACCGCCGGCCTTGGTGATCACCGGCAGATCGTCAATTTCACTGTTGATAAAGGCGCCGCACGGTACGCAGGGCGCCACTTCGCCGTTAATGCGGTAGCCTTCCGCCCCCAGCGCCCGGGCGACGGCAATCGCGATATCCCCGCCGGTCAGGAACAGGCCGCCGATACGCGCGTGGTTGATAATCCCGAGCGTCATCTCCCCCAGCGACTGGCTGATGCGATCGCCCAACTGCTGGCGGCTGATGCACAATTCGGCGCACAGCTGCTCGACCTGCTGACGCGCATCGTCGTCACGGCAGGTACGCAATACGCAGTGCTGACGCGCCTGCAGTATCGCCACCGCCTGCGCGACGATGTCGCTGCACACCTGCGCGCCATGTGCCGACAGCAATGCCTGCACATCGATATCGACGATGCCCAGCGACTTCTCCTGCTCGGCGAAGGCAATCTGCCGACGGGTGGCCTCACTCATCGAACCGGCCACCACCAGCACCGGCAGCCGCTGCCGATCGCTGAGATACCAGTCCGACGGCAGCGCATTCGCCAGGCCGGCGGCACCCACCAGCAGAACGGGCGTGGCAAGCCGGCCGATACTCTGCGCCAGCAGCGCCAGATCGCCATCCAGTTCGGCGTCCGCCACCACAATGCCGCCCTGCTGCGCCAGCAGCTCCAGTTGCTCATCCAACTGCGCACCGCGCACCGTCGCCAGATCCAGTTCATGGATAGCAATATCGGTTTGCAGGCCAATCAGGGTGCTAATCTGTGACGAGGCAATCGGTGTTTTCGGATCGCTGGCGAATTCGGTTTCCAGCAGCGGCACGCCGTGCACCCAGCACGCCCCATCCCGCGTAACCCGTCCGGCAGCCGGGATCGCCGCCGCGACAATCGCCAGCCGTGCGCCGCTGGCCTGCATCGCTGCGGCAATTTCTGCCCCGACGTTGCCGCGGAAGGTGGAATCAATCTTTTTGTACACCCGCGGCGGCCGTTCATCGTCGCAGTACGGACGCAGCGCATCGCTGACTTTGCGCGCCGCCTCCGCAGCCGGCAGCGCACGGCTTTCGGTATTGATCACCAGTACATCGCCGCCGCGCGGCGCCTGCTGCCGGTCATTCAACAGCACATTGGTGCGCGCGCCCTTTTTCGCCAGCTGCACGCCGGTATCATTGGCGCCGGTAAAATCATCGGCAATCACAATCATTTTCATGCCGCCTTCTCCTTCGCTGCTGCATTACGCTTCGCCACCCAGGAACTGAGAACCGGCGTCAGGATCGCCGTGGTAATCACCGAGGCGGCAATCAGCGGCGCAGCCGCCGCAGCGACCGATGCCAGCGAGGGGTCCGCCTGCGCAATCGCCAGCGGCGTCGCCACCGCATTGCCCGCGGTGCTGGAAGCCGCCGCCCCGGCGATACCGCTGCCGCCGACCAGCCGATCGGCGCGGATGTTAAAGAAACCGCCGACAAAGGTGGTCAATGCCCCCAGCAGAATGCCCGCCAGCCCGCCCTGCAGCAGCATTTCCAGATTAATGCCGGCACCGAGCGCAAAGGCGAAGAACGGGATCAGCACCGGGCCGCCTTTGGTCAGAAACTCGCGCATGTTCGGATCGAGGTTGCCCAGCAACATACCCACCAACAGCGGCACCAGCACCGCGACCAGCGCCATCAGCGGAATGTTGGCCATGCCGGCGGCGCCGAGCGCGATCATGGTGAAGAAGGGGCCGTCGTTGAGCGATAAAATGGAAATAGCGCCGACATCGCGCTCATTGCCGAACTCGCCGACCAGCGCCGCATACAAGCCGCCGTTGGAGTTGCTCATCGCCGCGATAATCGCCACGCCGGTCAGGCCGAAGACGCCGTCGGCGCCAAACAGCCGTTCCACGCCCAGCCCCAGCGCCATCGCCACCAGCAGTTTGGTCAGCGTAATGGTGCCGCCCTGCAGCAGCGCCTGCGGTGCCGCTTTAAAACTGATGCCGGCCCCCATGCACAGCAGGAAAGCGCCGATCAGCGGCGCGGCGCCGTTTTTGAATAACGCGGTGGTGAAGCCGCCAATGTCTAAAGCCTCTGGTGTAAACGTGTTCAACAGCGCGCCAAGCACCAGCGGAACAACCATCATCCCGCCGGGGATCTTCTCTATTGCCGCTTTCAGTTTCATAGCACCCTCATTTTGATTTATTTTAATCACAATGATTATATTGAATCAAATTATAAAAAAATAGAGAGCGCGATCGCAGTTATCACGACCGGGAGTGATTTTTTGATTTTATTTAATCAATAAGGTGGTAGCTAAAATAAGAATATGCGGGCGGCGGGCGCCGCCCGGTCAGCAACAGCCTGGTTCAGTAGTTCAACATAAAGTGCCGGTAGGCCTTCAACACCGCCAGGAAGTCTTCCACGCCGCAGAAGGAGAGGCTCTCTTCATCGTAATAGCTCATCCCCTCCTCCATCTCGTCGCCTTCGAACAGCAGCTGATTGGCTCTGATCATCACCTCTTCGCCGTCCATCAGCAGCGTATATTCATGCCCTTCCAGCTGCCACTGGCGTTCGCTGCCCTTCACCTGCGCTGCGCCGCTCTCAATCCGGTCCAGCAGATTCAGATCGCCTTTCAGCTCTTCATTGATCCAATGGCCGATGGCTTCATGTCCCATAGAAAATCTGACGATTACCTGACCGGTCACATCCCGCAGAAATTCGTAATCCATCGTGCGCCCTCCCCAGGCCTGTTTATGGTAAGTGTACTGCTTTGTTCAGCCCAGATTTCAGCGAGCGCTCGCAAAGTTCAGCTCTTTTTTGCGGCGGGCAATATAGCGGCTTGACGCGGCAATGGGAAGCCGCCCGCCGCGATTGTTGTTATGATGATGCGCAGACACCGCCAAGGGACGCGTCAATGATCGACAGTGAAATAACCCTGAAAAAACTGGAAATCTTTCTGGCCTTTATGGAGACGGAAAACATCGCCCGCGCCGCCGAACGGCTGGGGCTGAGCGGCGTCAGCGTCCACCGCGCGCTGCATACGCTGGAAGCCGGCATACGCTGCCCGCTGTTTATCCATCAGGGGCGTAACCTGCAGCCGCTGCCCGCCGCCCATACGCTGGCGGACTACGCCCGCGATATCGTCGGGCTGACCCATAAAGGTATTGAAGAGACGCGGCTGAAGGCCGGCTTCGGGCAGCAGCGCCTGCGGCTCGGCACGCTCTATTCGCTGACGCTGGAAACGGTGCCGCGACTGATTATGGGCCTTAAGCTGCGCCGCCCGGAGCTGGAAATCAATCTGACGATGGGTTCTAACGCCGCGCTGCTGGCGCAATTGCAGACGCAGCAACTGGACGCGATTCTGATTTCCGTCTCCGACAGCCAGATAGATCCGCAGCGCTTTGAGATCCAACCGCTGTTTAAAGACGATATTTTTCTTGCCGCCCCCGCCAGCTCCGCGCTGATCGTCGACGGCCCGGCGGATCTGCAGGATTTCCGCAGCCAGAAATTTGTCTCGCTGACCGAAGGGTTCGCCACCTACCACGGCTTTACCGAAGCTTTTCAGATCGCCGGTTTTGAGCCGGAGATCGTCACCCGGGTCAACGATATCTTCTCGATGCTCAGTCTGGTGCAGGCCGGCGTTGGCTATACCCTGCTGCCCGGCCGCATGAAAAAGGTTTACGAGCACACGGTGCGTCTGATGCCGCTGTGCGAACGCTACCAAATGCGCCAGACCATCGCGCTGGTGTTCAACCGCAATCAGCAGCAGGATCCGAACCTGCTGGCGCTGACGGCGGAGAGCCGCATGTACGCCCGTGGGGAGCGGCCCCGTTAAACCTCGCGGCGATAGCGCGCGACGATGCCGACGACCGCCGCCAGCCCCAACTGGCAGCGGGACAGCGCTTCTCCCTGCGTCATCACCTTACGCGTCAGCCCGGTGAGCACCGCCCCCGGCGGCATTTCAATCGCCAGACGTACTTCCCGTTCATACGCCGCCGTCATCGCCTCATGCCAGCGCACGGTGCGCGCCATGTTATAGGCCAGATCGTCGGCGATACGTTCAGGCTGCCACAGCACCCGCCCGCTGCTGCCGCTCAGATAGGCAATGCGCGGACGCCGCAGCGTCACCACCCGCATAGCTTCCGCCAGCCTGTCCGCCGGCTGCGCCAGCAGTGGGCAGTGGGACGGCACGCTGACCGCCAGCCGGCTGGCCTTCGCTGCACCGGCCTGTTTTGCCAGCGCCATAATTTGCTGCAGCGCGTCGTCGCTGCCGGCCACCACCATCTGATCATCGGCGTTGATATTGGCCAGATACAGCGGCGACTGCCCGCCATGCAGCTGCGCGATTAACGCCTCCACCCGGTCTTGCGACAGACCAACCAGCGCCGCCAGGCCATAGCCCTGCGGATAAGCCTGCTCCATCAGCTCGCCGCGCAGCGCCACCAGCTGCAGCGCATCCTCAAAACTCAGCGCGCCGGCCACCACCGCCGCCGGAAATGCGCCGATCGACAGGCCGCTGACGAAATCGGCCGTCACGCCGTTCTGCTCCAGTTCGCGGGCATAGGCTACGCCGGCAATCAGCAGACAGAGCTGCACCGCGCGCGTTTTTCGCAGCGCCTGAGCGCTGTCCAGCAACAGCGGATCCTCCCCCAGCACCTGGCGCGCCTGCGCCAGCAGCTCGCGGCTGACGGCGTTATCCGGCAGTTGATGCAGCATCTGCGGCGTCTGCGGCCCCTGGCCGGGAAAGGTAAACAGAATCTTCATCGTCACTCCTGCGGCGCCGACCATGGCGCATCGGTCAGATAAGGGCCGCCGTTGGTTTTTAACAGCACCCGTCCGTCGCGCAGCCACTCGTTCAGCGCAAAACCGCCGTATGGGGTTTCAACCTGCAGATCGACCCGGCACGGCAGCGTGCGCAGCCGCTGCGCCAGCGCATGTAGCGCCGCACGCCCGACGGGCTGCGGGCAGCGTACGGTAAGGTCCAGATCGCTGTCCGGATGCATCACCGGCAGGCCGGTGGCCAGCGCATAGCCGCAGCTGCCGGTCACGCCCCACGCCCAGCGCCACGGCTGCGCCGCCAGTTCGCGCAGCGCCCGCACCGGCGGCAGGGCGGCGAAAGGCGACGCCGCCGACAGCCCGGCCACCAGCGACTCCGGCGTCACCCGCCGGCGCACCGCCGCAGGGGGCAACCAGGCCGCCGCCCGCTGCGCGCGCGTTTCGCCGCGGATCCCCACCGGAACGGCGCCGTCGCGCGGCATATCGCGCCGCACCACCAGCGGCAAGTCGCGCAGCTGCTGCCGCGCCACCCATGTCGGTGAAGCGCCGGGAAATATCAGCGCCTCGACGCTTTCCGTCCATAGCAGGTCATGCGGACGTATCATGGTTTCCTCCGTTACAGACCGGCAGTCAGAGTGATAAACAGCGGCAGCGTCAGGATACACAGCACCGAGCTTATCAATAGTGTGGCTTCCGCATCCGGCGACTGGACGCCGAAGCGGTTGCCGAACACGATGCCGAAAAAGCCCGCCGACAGCGCAATCATCAGGATCGCGGTGATCGCCACGCTGCCGTGCAGCCCTAACGCCAGCACGATGCCCCAGGCGATAAACGGCTGGATCAGCAGTTTGGTGACGCTGGCCAGCAGCACCGAGGCATTGATTTGCAGGCGGCGCGCCGACAAGATCACCCCGGTCAGAAACAGCGCCGCCGCGGTGGCCGCCAGCCCGAGCGGTTTGATCGCCGCCAGCACCATCTCCGGCATCCGCACGCCGATGGCCGACAGCACCACGCCCAACAGCGGCCCCCAGACAATCGGTTTAATCACCGAGCGCCACATCAGCAGCGGCAGCATACGCAACCCCGCCTGCTGTGCACCGCCGCCGGCGCGGGCTTTTTCACGCTCCAGGATCAGCAGGCAAAACGGCGTCATCAGCACCGAGCCGCAGGCAATGGAAACCGCCACCGACAGCGAGGTGCCAGGCGACTCGCCCAACACGCTGCCGAGGATCGGCAGGCCGAGCGCCGCATAGTTGGGCAGCGCCACGGTCAGCGTCAGCACCGCCGCATCCTGCGGCGACTTGTGGAACAGCCGGGTGCTGACGGCATAAATCGCCGCGTAGGTCAGCCACATCGCCAACACCAGCACCACAATCAGCGGCGACTGCTGCACGATGCCCAACCATGGGGTTTGTACGGTGGCGCTGAACAGCGCCGCGGGCAAAGCAAAATCCATCACAAAAATATTAAGCAAAGAAACATTCTGGTTATCGACCATTTTTGTCTTGCCGGCGTAAAACCCCAGCAGCATGATGACAAAAATCGGCGCCAACGCATGAATAATGATGTATGTCATAAATCACCTGTTAAAAAGAAAAAAATTCAGTCAGTTCAGGTGCGATGTGTTTCTTATTTACTGGTGTTGTCGTGCCCGTAGCAAAGATGCAGATGAAGGTAGCGATTGGTTGTTATCAGCCGGAAAGGGTTCGCTCCCTCCCCGGCCCGGTTATGACGAACTGACGTTAACGAAAGCCTGTCTTACCATTCGGCGCGCATGCGCTCGCGCACCAGTGCGGAACTGCGGCGGTTGTCCGCCCCCAGGCGATTTTCCAGCCCGCAGCCCTGCTGCCGGCTGTCTGCGATCGCCGTGGCGAGCGTCTGGCGCACCAGCGCCAGCTCCTGCTGCGTCGCCCGCTGCGGATCGCGGATGTCCAGCAACTGGTCCAGCAGCCCCAGCGAGCGGTAGTGGCCGATGTCGTAGGCCATCGGCGGGATAGAGGCGGCCAGCTTCTCCAGCGCCTCGACCGAACGCAGCGTAATGCGCGCGGCGGATGCCTTGCCCATGGCGTGGATCATCACGCCGTCATCGTTAAAGGCGATCAGCCGGTTAGCCTGATAGCCGTGCGCCAAAAACGCCCCCGACATCGCCTTGCCGACGATCAGCCCAATCACCGGATGCCCGGCCAGCCGCGCCGCCGCGTAGGCACCCGCCGCGCCCGCCAGCGCCTGATGAATGCCGAACGCCTCTTCGCGGCGGCCGTAGGCCTGGCTCGGTACGTCGATAATCGCCACGATGGCGCGTTTCTGCGTTTGATTCTGGTCTGCCGCCACCGCTTCACTCACCACCTGCGCCAGCGTCCAGCCCTCCAGCAGTCCCACCTCGCCGCGCGCGGCGCGCGGGTAATGGTTGTCGGCGTCCGGCACCACGGCGATAAAGCGCGCCGCCTGTCCGTCGAGATCGCCGTCGGCGACCCTGACCGAGGCGCACTGTCCGCGCCGTTCCTCGCTCCCCTGCGTCAGCAGCGAAAACCAATAGTCGCCGCGGCTTCTTGTCTGCGTGCTCATGCGCGATCCTCCCGAGTGAAAAGTTGCGCCACCACGGCGGCGTCCGCCTGCTGACGGCTGTCAAACTGCGTCAGTTTCGGCAGGTAATAGTCATAGCATTCACTGCAGTGCTGCGCCGGCACGCCGCGCGCCAGGCAATCCAGCATCGCAGCGCGCACCTGATGCAGCGCGTCCTCCACCTCAACGTCGGCGAAACCGCTGCGGTAACGCACCTCGCCGCCGGTCATGCTCCAGATAAACGGCCGGTCGCGGGAGTCGTACTCGTCAATTCCCGCCTCCTGCTCAATCACCTGCGGACCGTTAAGCCCCAGCCGCGCCTCGCGGGTGACGATCAGGTAGCTGCACAGGCCGGCGGCAATCGACATGCCGCCGAAGCAGCCGACGGTACCGGCGATAATGCCCACCACCGGGGTATAGCGCCGCAGGTCGGCGATGGCGGCATGAATATCGGCGATCGCCGCCAGCCCCAGATTGGCCTCCTGCAAACGCACGCCGCCGGTTTCCAGCAGCAGCACCGCCTGCGTCGGAATGCCGTTGCGGTTATCCTCTGCCGCCAGCTCCAGCGCCGCCGCCATTTTGGCGCCGGAAACCTCGCCCATGCTGCCGCCCTGGAACGCCCCCTCAACCGCCGCCACCACCGCCGGCTGGCCGTTCAGGGTGCCTTTGGCCACCACCATGCCGTCATCCGCCTGGGTGACGATACCCTGCGGCTCCAGCCACGGTGAGGTAATACGTTCAAACGGCCCCAGCAGTTCGCGGAAGCTGCCGTCGTCGAGTAAATGCCGCGCCCGCTCACGGGCGCTGAGTTCAATAAAGCTGAGATCTTCACGCATGGCCGGCCTCCTCAAATACCTGCTCAATCCGCAGACGCGCCACCCCCGGCGTCGCGCCGAAATCGTTGATCTCCAGTTGCCCCGCCGGCAGGCTGCGCAGCGCAGCCAAACGCTCGAACAGATGCCGCCAACGCTGCTGGCTGCCGTCGACCGAGGTTTTAATCACTACCCGCAGCACATCGTCCTCTGCAGGTTCAAACAACGCCTCCATATCGCCGGAGCCAACCACGCCGGCCAACCGTTGGCCGACCACGCGCTCCACAGCCGGATAGCTCAATTCAATACGTTCCATAACGTCCTCTCGAATAGATGTTCAGCGGCCCGCCGCCCGATCGAGCAACAGCGCCGCCGCCAATAAGTCCGCCGCCCCGCCCGGCGAAGCGTTGCAGGCCAGCAGCCGCTGTTCCAGCCGCGCCAGCTGCACCCGCCCTTCCGGCCGCTGATAACCGCCGGCGCACAGTACCGCCTGCGCGCCCTGCCGCATCGCCTGCAGCGCCGGCCAGCCGCCGCGCGACAGTACGCAGGTGTCGCTCAGGCTGGTCATGATCGCCATCAGCGCGTCGAGCCGGGCCGCCTGCTCGTCGGCGCCGGCTGCGCGGCTGCGCCACAGCTGCGGCAGCGCCAGACGCATCACATGCGGAAACCCTTGCTGCGCCTCTTCCCGCGCGCCGGGCACCCGATAGCGCCGGGAAGCGCGCAGCCCGTTGCTGAACGATTTCGGGCTGGCCGGGTCTGTCAACTGCGCCAGCTGCGCCGCCCGCAGGCAGGTTTGCCGCGCGTCGGCGCGCCCCTCCCGCATCGCCAGCGCCGTCACCAGCAGCCCCAGCGCCCAGATGGCGCCGCGATGGGTGTTCACCCCGCCGGTCGCCGCCATCATCTGCCGTTCGCCCTCGCGACCAATGCGGCCAATCTCCTGACGCAGCGCGCCGTCCGCCGGGCGCTGCCAGCCGGCGATCGCCAACGCATAGAAGGTGTCATGCAGACTGAGAGCAGAGCGCTCCATCAGCGCCAGCGTCAGATCCTGATGCGCGCCGCTGCCGCGCGCGTCCACCAGCCCCGGCTTCGGGCTGAGGCGCGCCTCGTCAATCAGCGCCTGAGTGGCGGCGTCCGCCAGACGCAGCGCGACGGCATCGACCCGCGACGCACTGCTGCAGGGGGAAAGTGTCATCACCAGCTCCGGAATTTAGCCGGCGGGTTGTACAGACCACCGGACCAGTCCACCAGATCGGCCACGCTGCCCGCCGCCAGCAGCGAACGGTCGGCCTCGGTGCGGCGGATGCCCATATCTTCCGGGTACGCCACTTTGCCTTCGCGGCGCAGCTGCGCCACCCGCGCGGCGTCCACGCCCAGGCCGATATCGGTAATGCCGGCCACGGCGGCGACCATCGCGCGGCGCTCCTCCAGCGAACGGGCGCGGTACAGATAGGCGATGCCCTCTTCGGTCAGTACGTGGGTGACGTCATCGCCATAAATCATCACCGGCGCCAGCGGCATGCCGGCGTCTTTGGCGACGTCGATTGCATCGAGCTTCTCGACAAAGGTCGGCTTCGCGCCGGCCTGGAAGGTTTCCACCATCTGCACCACCAGCTTGCGGCCGCGCGCCAGCGGATCCGGCTCCTCGATCATATCCAGCCATGCGGGAGTGGCATGACGGCGGCCATGCGGATCGTGGCCCATATTCGGCGCGCCGCCGAAGCCGGAGAGGCGCCCGCGCGTTACGGTGGACGAGTGCGCCATGGCGTCAATCTGCAGCGTGGAGCCGATAAACATATCCACCGCGTACTGGCCCGCCATCTGGCAGAAGGCGCGGTTGGAACGCATCGAACCATCGCGGCCGGTGAAGAAAATATCCGGACGCGCGGCGATGTAATCCTCCATGCCCAGTTCGCCGCCAAAACAGTGCACGGTTTCCACCCAGCCGCTTTCAATCGCCGGGATCAGGGTCGGGTGCGGGTTCAGGGTCCAGTGTTTGCAGATTTTGCCTTTCAGCCCCAGCCGCTCGCCGTAGGTCGGCAGCAGCAGTTCGATGGCGGCAGTGTTGAAGCCGATACCGTGGTTAAGGGACTGCACCTGATGCTCGGCATAGATGCCTTTGATGGCCATCATGCCCATCAGTACGTGGACGGGTTTGATCAGCCGTGGATCGCGGGTAAACAGCGGTTCGATAAAGAACGGCCGATCCGCCACCACCACAAAGTCGATCCACGAACCGGGAATATCGACCCGCGGCAGATCAGTTTCGTCGTCCACCAGCTCGTTAACCTGAGCAATCACGATCCCGTCTTTAAACGCCGCGGCCTCCACCAGCGCCGGGGTATCCTCGGTGCTGGGGCCGGTATACAGATTGCCCTGTCGGTCGGCCTTGAAGCCGGCCACCAGCGCCACGTTCGGCACCAGGTCAACATACAGACGCGAATAGAGTTCGATATAGGTGTGGATGGCGCCGATTTCCAGCTGGCCATCTTCCAGCAGCTGAGAAATACGCAGGCTCTGGGTGCCGGAAAAGGCGAAGTCCAGTTTGCGGGCAATGCCTTTTTCGAAAATATCCAGATGTTCGGCACGGCCGACGCTCGGCATAATCATATGCAGATCGTGCACGGTCGACGGGTCGACCTGCGCCAGCATGCGGGAAAGGAAATCTGCCTGTTTTTGGTTGTTCCCTTCCAGCACCACGCGGTCCCCCGGCACCAGCAGCCGCTCCAGCGCCGCGGTTAAATCTGCGGTAGGGATCACCTTCCCTTGCACCTGCCCCTGTACGCTGGCCAGCCGGCGTTGTTTCTCCTGACGTCGGCTATCCCAGACGCGGGCGGGCTGTTGATAAAGCGACATAGCTAAACCTCCCCGGTTTAATTGATTTACGCTTCACGCAATAAGAATTACGAAGAGGATTAGATTAGGACGCTAACTATTCACCATCAATCAACCACCAGAGGCAATCATTAGCCCAAGGTTAATGATTTAAAATAGCTTTTAATTTTCAGTTAATTAAAAACATACAAATGCGGAAAAGGTCACAGTTCAGGCATAAAAAAGGGAGCCTGGCGGCTCCCCTGATAGCGCATTAACAGCGTGCGGTTTTTACACGGCGGTCTGGAAAATCACACCGTCGGCTTTCTCCGTATACTGCTCCAACTGGTTGAAGTTCAGATAGCGGTAAGTGTCGGCCGCGCTCTTATCCACCTGCTCCATATAGGTCTGATACTCGTCCGGCGTTGGTAAGCGCCCCAGCAGCGAAGCCACCGCCGCCAGCTCTGCCGATGCCAGATAAACATTGGCGCCGGTGCCCAGACGGTTCGGGAAGTTACGGGTTGAAGTCGACACCACCGTCGCGCCGTCAGCAACGCGCGCCTGGTTGCCCATGCACAGCGAGCAGCCAGGGATCTCGATACGCGCCCCGCTCTTGCCGAAGACGCTGTAGTAACCTTCTTCGGTCAGTTGGGCCGCATCCATCTTGGTCGGCGGCGCTACCCACAGACGGGTCGGCAGCTGGCCTTTGTGCTGATCCAGCAGCTTGCCCGCCGCACGGAAGTGGCCGATGTTGGTCATGCAGGAACCGATGAACACTTCGTCGATTTTGCTGTTGGCCACGTCGGACAGCAGACGCGCGTCGTCCGGATCGTTTGGCGCACACAGGATCGGCTGGTTGATTTCCGCCAGGTCGATCTCGATCACCGCCGCGTACTCCGCATCGGCGTCGCCTTCCAGCAGCTGCGGATCCGCCAGCCATTTTTCCATGCCCTGAATACGGCGTTCCAGCGTACGACGGTCGCCGTAACCTTCGGAGATCATCCATTTCAGCAGCACGATGTTGGAGTTCAGATACTCTTCGATCGGCGACTTATCCAGCTTGATGGTACAGCCGGCGGCGGAACGTTCGGCGGACGCATCCGCCAGTTCGAAGGCCTGTTCAACCTTCAGTTCCGGCAGGCCTTCAATTTCCAGAATGCGGCCGGAGAAGATGTTTTTCTTGCCTTTCTTCTCAACGGTCAGCAGACCCTGCTGGATCGCATAGTAAGGGATGGCGTGCACCAGGTCGCGCAGCGTGATACCCGGCTGCATTTTACCTTTGAAGCGCACCAGCACCGACTCCGGCATATCCAGCGGCATCACGCCGGTCGCGGCGGCAAACGCCACCAGACCGGAACCGGCCGGGAAGGAGATACCGATCGGGAAACGGGTGTGGGAATCGCCGCCGGTGCCGACGGTATCCGGCAGCAGCATGCGGTTCAGCCATGAGTGGATGATGCCGTCGCCCGGACGCAGCGAGACGCCGCCACGGTTCATGATAAAGTCCGGCAGCGTGTGGTGCGTGGTCACGTCAACCGGCTTCGGATAGGCGGCGGTATGACAGAAGGACTGCATCACCAGATCGGCGGAGAAGCCCAGGCAGGCCAGGTCTTTCAGCTCGTCACGGGTCATCGGGCCGGTGGTGTCCTGGGAGCCGACCGAGGTCATCTTCGGTTCGCAGTATTCGCCCGGGCGTACGCCGGCTACGCCGCAGGCGCGGCCAACCATTTTCTGCGCCAGCGAGAAGCCGCGATCGCTTGCCGCAACCGGTTTGGAGATGCGGAATACGTCGGTATTCGGCAGGCCCAGCGACTCGCGCGCCTTGGTGGTCAGGCCGCGGCCGATGATCAACGGGATACGGCCGCCGGCGCGCACTTCGTCCAGCAGCACGTCGGTTTTCAGCTCGAAGCTGGCGATCAGCTCGCCGGTTTCGTGGTTACGCACTTCGCCTTTGTACGGGAAGATGTCGATCACATCGCCCATATTCAGGTCGGAAACGTCCACTTCGATCGGCAGTGCGCCGGCATCTTCCATGGTGTTGAAGAAGATAGGCGCGATTTTACCGCCCAGCACCACGCCGCCGCCACGTTTGTTCGGCACGTGAGGGATGTCGTCGCCCATAAACCACAGCACCGAGTTGGTGGCGGATTTACGGGAAGAGCCGGTGCCGACCACGTCGCCGACGTAAGCCAGCGGGAAGCCTTTTTCGCTCAGCGCTTCAATCTGTTTGATCGGGCCGACGCTGCCCGGCTGATCCGGTACGATGCCGTCACGTTCGTTTTTCAGCATTGCCAGCGCGTGCAGCGGAATATCCGGGCGTGACCAGGCATCCGGCGCCGGAGACAGGTCATCGGTATTGGTTTCACCGGTTACCTTAAAGACGGTAACGGTGAGTTTTTCCGCCAGTTCCGGACGGGACAGGTACCATTCGGCATCGGCCCATGACTGCATGATTTGCTTGGCGTAGGCGTTGCCCGCTTTGGCCTTCTCTTCCACGTCGTAGAAGTTGTCAAACATCAGCAGGGTATGAGACAGCGCTTTGGCGGCGATAGGCGCCAGCTTGTCATCGTCCAGCGCTTCAATCAGCGGATGAATATTGTAACCGCCCTGCATGGTGCCCAGCAGTTCAACGGCTTTTTCCGGAGTAATCAGGGGGGAGGTGGCTTCGCCTTTGGCGATGGCTGCCAGGAAACCTGCTTTGACGTAGGCGGCTTCGTCGACGCCTGGTGGAACACGGTTAATCAGCAGGTCTAACAGGAATTCTTCTTCGCCTTGCGGCGGATTCTTTAATGATTCGACCAGCGCTGCCATTTGTGATGCATCTAATGGCTTAGGGACGATGCCCTCTGCAGCACGCTCGGCCACGTGCTTACGGTATTCTTCTAGCACGACTTTCTCCTCGCTCTCATTGTCATTTATTGTGCCTGGCGTCCATACCTTGCGTCGCTGAAACGGCAGCGCTGTCGGCTGCAGCCTCTGAGACTCCGGATTTGTTATCAAAGCCGGGTTTTTTAGCGCACGGCGATATTACGAGGCACTGCTGTCGATGTCCTGGACTGTAAGGTACAGTGCCCGGTTCCGCCCAGCCAGCATATCAGGATTTGAATCGGTTGTTAATTCGTTCACATAAAAGCAACATTAAATCTTTGCTGAATCGTTGAGCACAGAGTAATCGGCTGCAATGCAGGCAGGACAAGGCGGTCGGGCGCATCGTAATAGCCACACTATTACAATAACTATTGTTTGAACAGCGGAAAAAACGCCGGAGACAAAAACAAAAAAACCGCCGTTAAGGCGGTTCCTTTGTTCCGTACGGCGTTAGCAGGCACCGGACGGAATACTTACATCGTAAAGTACGATACAAGCGCCACAAAGCAGAGACATTCTGCGCAATCACGCTTAAAAAATCAACAAAAAGAATGTGGAAAACATGATTCCACGTTACTATCTCACCGGGTCTGTTCTGCCGGTTTAGCAGCCGGTCACCGGGCTTGAGGACAGTTCTGCCACAACTGCGATGCGAGCGTCACAAAGCGCTTGTTCCACCGGGATTTTCCCGGTGAAGTCGCGGTGGTCGTGGTTCCACAGGGATCGCGCAATGAAAAGGAGTTCGTTATTTATCCTGCTCATTGTACTGGGCGCGGCGTTTGGGGTTGATAAAGGCGGTTGGTCGGTCAACGGCAACAGCCTGACGCTGAACGTGATAGTCCAGAACAAGTAAGCTACTGGCCGCTCTCTGAGCGGCCTTTTAGCGGCGTCATAAAAAACGGCCCCTTCTCAGGAGCCGCTTATCAGCCGTTTAAGCCGGAAAAATTACTTTTTCTTGGCCTTCGGGTTAGGCAGGTCGGTAATGCTGCCTTCAAACATCTCAGCCGCCATACCTACCGATTCGTGCAGGGTTGGGTGAGCGTGGATGGTCAGCGCGATATCTTCCGCATCACAACCCATCTCGATAGCCAGACCGATCTCACCCAGCAGCTCGCCGCCGTTGGTGCCGACAATCGCCCCGCCGATAACACGGTGAGTCTCTTTGTCGAAGATCAGTTTGGTCATGCCGTCTGCACAGTCGGAAGCGATAGCACGGCCGGACGCCGCCCACGGGAAGGTGGCGGTTTCATAGCTGATGCCTTTCTCTTTCGCTTCTTTCTCGGTCAGACCTACCCATGCCACTTCCGGCTCGGTATACGCGATGGATGGAATCACTTTCGGATCGAAGTAGTGCTTCAGACCGGAGATAACTTCCGCCGCCACGTGGCCTTCATGCACGCCTTTGTGCGCCAGCATCGGCTGGCCGACGATATCGCCGATGGCGAAGATGTTCGGTACGTTGGTGCGCATCTGCTTGTCAACGTTGATAAAGCCGCGCTCATCAACCGCCACGCCCGCTTTGTCGGCATCCAGCAGTTTACCGTTCGGCACACGGCCGATAGCCACCAGCACCGCGTCATAACGCTGTGGTTCCGCAGGCGCTTTTTTGCCTTCCATCGTGACGTAGATACCATCTTCTTTGGCTTCTACCGCAGTCACTTTGGTTTCCAGCATCAGGTTGAACTGCTTGCTGATACGCTTGGTGAACACCTTCACCACGTCTTTATCTGCCGCCGGGATCACCTGGTCGAACATTTCCACCACGTCAATCTGAGAACCCAGCGCGTGGTAGACGGTGCCCATTTCCAGACCGATGATACCGCCGCCCATCACCAGCATACGCTCTGGGACGGTTTTCAGCTCCAGCGCATCGGTGGAATCCCACACGCGTGGGTCATCATGAGGGATAAATGGCAGTTGGATTGGACGAGAACCTGCGGCAATGATGGCGTTATCGAAGTTGATGGTGGTCGGACCGTTTTCGCCTTCAACAACCAGGGTGTTAGCGCCGGTAAATTTGCCCAGACCGTTAACCACTTTAACTTTACGGCCTTTAGCCATACCCGCCAGACCGCCGGTCAGCTGAGTGATGACTTTCTCTTTCCAGGTACGGATCTTGTTGATGTCGGTTTTCGGCTCACCGAAAACGATGCCGTGTTCAGCCAGTGCTTTGGCTTCTTCAATCACTTTGGCAACGTGCAACAGTGCTTTGGAAGGGATACATCCCACGTTCAGGCAAACCCCGCCCAGCGTGGAATAACGTTCAACCAGAACGGTTTCAAGACCTAAGTCAGCGCAACGAAAGGCAGCAGAGTAGCCTGCTGGGCCCGCCCCAAGTACCACGACCTGAGTTTTTATTTCAGTACTCATCATGACCTCTTAATTTATTGTCCGGCGGGTCAGACGTCATTTTTATACCCGTCATCTTTCACCTTGCCGCGTTGTTGGCTTCATTCGCTCACCCCAGTCACTTACTTCAGTAAGCTCCTGGAAATTCAAGAAGTTGCCGCCTAGCTGCCATGTGAAATCTATAGGGTATATTTTTAATCGAATTCATAACGCCCTTCATCCACCGGGACGCTTACACCGCGAGCAGTTTACAGAATTGTTAATAATCTGCAAAGCATGTTCGAAGTGACCCGTGTCTCAACAATCTTGTCGAATCATGCAAAAACCGACAAAACTGCTACCGAAGCGATAAGGGCGCAGCATGCTGCGCCCTTTTTTCCTTACATCACCAGACGGCGAATGTCAGACAGCATATTGTTGATGATGGTGATAAAGCGTGCGCCATCGGCACCGTCAATCACACGGTGGTCGAAGGAGAGCGACATCGGCATCATCAGACGCGGCGTGAACTCTTTACCGTTCCAGACCGGCTCCATCGCCGACTTGGAGACGCCCAGGATAGCCACTTCCGGCGCGTTGACGATCGGCGCGAAGTGGGTTGTCCCGATACCGCCCAGGCTGGAGATGGTGAAGCAACCGCCCTGCATTTCGCCGGCGGTCAGTTTACCGTCGCGCGCTTTCTTGGAGATCGCCATCAGTTCGCGGGACAGCTCAGTGATGCCTTTTTTGTTAACATCCTTGAACACCGGAACCACCAGGCCGTTCGGCGTATCGACCGCCACGCCGATGTTGATGTACTTCTTCAGCGTCAGCTTCTGGCCGTCTTCAGACAGTGAACTGTTGAAGCGAGGCATCTGCTCCAGCGCTGCGGCAACCGCTTTCATGATGAACACCACCGGGGTGAACTTCACGTCCAGCTTGCGCTTGGCGGCTTCTTCGTTCTGCTGCTTGCGGAACGCTTCCAGCTCGGTGATATCGGTTTTATCGAAGTGCGTAACGTGCGGGATCATCACCCAGTTACGGCTCAGGTTGGCGCCAGAAATCTTCTGGATGCGGCCCATTTCCACTTCTTCGATCTCGCCGAACTTGCTGAAGTCCACTTTCGGCCATGGCAGCATGCCCGGCAGACCACCGCCGGCTGCGGCAGCCGGTGCGGACTCGGCGCGTTTCACCGCGTCCTTCACGTAGGCCTGAACGTCTTCACGCAGGATACGGCCTTTACGACCTGTACCTTTAACCTTCGCCAGATTAACGCCGAATTCGCGCGCCAGACGGCGGATAACCGGCGTCGCATGCACGTAGGCATCGTTTTCGGTGAATTCGTTTTTACCTTCCGCTTTCGCGGCCGGCGCGGCGGCTTTGCTTTCCTGCTGAGCCGGAGCCGGCGCAGGTGCAGCGGCGCTGGCTGCCGGGGCGGCGGCAGGGGCTGCGCCTTCTACCTCGAACACCATAATCAGCGAGCCGGTTTTCACTTTATCGCCGGTGCTGACTTTGATCTCTTTGACGGTGCCGGCGAATGGCGCAGGCACTTCCATCGAAGCCTTGTCGCCTTCCACGGTGATCAGCGACTGTTCGGCGGCGATTTTATCGCCCACTTTCACCATCACTTCGGTCACTTCCACTTCGTCGCCGCCGATATCCGGCACGGCCACGTCTTTCGCTGCGGAAGCCGCCGGCGCAGCGGCCGCCGGTGCTGCTGCCTGAGCAGGCGCTGCGGCCGGCGCGGCGCCAGCTACTTCGAACACCATAATCAGCGAGCCGGTTTTTACTTTATCGCCGGTGTTGATTTTGATCTCTTTCACGGTGCCGGCGAACGGCGCAGGCACTTCCATGGAAGCCTTATCGCCCTCCACGGTGATCAGCGACTGTTCTTCCGTCACGGTGTCGCCCACTTTCACCATGATCTCGGTGACTTCCACTTCGTCGTCGCCGATGTCCGGAACCTGAACGTCTTTTGCCGCCGCAGCAGCAGGCGCCGCTGCCGGAGCCGCCGCTTCCTGAGCAGGCGCTGCAGCCGCTGCGCCCTCTGCTTCGAAGATCATGATCAGTTTGCCGGTTTCGGTTTTATCGCCGACCGCAACCTTGATTTCTTTCACCACGCCGGCCTGCGGCGATGGCACTTCCATCGACGCCTTGTCGCCTTCTACGGTGATCAGCGACTGCTCTGCGTCGACCTTATCGCCGACCTTCACCAGAATCTCGGTGATTTCGACTTCATCTGCACCGATGTCCGGTACTTTGATTTCAATAGACATTATTCTTTACCTCTTAGGCCAGACGCGGGTTTACTTTATCGGCATCGATATCGAATTTGGCGATCGCCTCGGCAACCACTTTCTTATCGATTTCGCCGCGTTTAGCCAGCTCGCCCAGAGCAGCAACCACCACGTAAGATGCATCCACTTCGAAGTGGTGGCGCAGGTTCTCACGGCTGTCGGAACGACCGAAGCCATCGGTGCCCAGTACGCGATAATCGCTGGCCGGGATAAAGTTGCGGATCTGCTCGGCGAACAGTTTCATGTAGTCGGTAGACGCTACCGCCGGCGCATCGCTCAGCACCTGAGCAACGTAAGGTACGCGCGGCTCTTCGGTCGGGTGCAGCATGTTCCAGCGTTCGCAGTCCTGGCCGTCGCGCGCCAGTTCGGTGAACGATGTCACGCTGAACACGTCGGAACCAACGCCGTAGTCGTTCGCCAGGATCTGTGCCGCTTCGCGCACGTGACGCAGGATCGCGCCGGAGCCCATCAGCTGTACCTTGCCTTTGCTGCCTTCCAGCGTTTCCAGCTTGTAGATACCCTTGCGGATGCCTTCCTCGGCGCCCTGCGGCATCGCCGGCATATGGTAGTTTTCGTTCAGCGTGGTCAGGTAGTAGTAAACGTTCTCCTGCGCTTCGCCGTACATACGCACCAGACCGTCATGCATGATGACCGCCACTTCATAGGCATATGCCGGATCGTAGGAAATACAGTTCGGGATGGTCAGCGACTGAATGTGGCTGTGGCCGTCTTCGTGCTGCAGACCTTCGCCGTTCAGCGTGGTACGGCCGGAGGTGCCGCCGACCAGGAAGCCGCGCGCCTGTTGGTCGCCCGCTGCCCAGCACAGATCGCCAATACGCTGGAAGCCGAACATCGAGTAGTAGATGTAGAACGGAATCATCGGCAGGTCGTTGGTGCTGTAAGAGGTCGCAGCCGCCAGCCAGGACGCGCCGGCGCCCAGTTCGTTGATCCCTTCCTGCAGAATCTGACCTTTCTCGTCTTCTTTGTAGTAAGCCACCTGCTCACGGTCCTGCGGGGTGTACTGCTGGCCGTTCGGGCTGTAGATACCGATCTGACGGAACAGACCTTCCATACCGAAGGTACGTGCTTCATCGGCGATGATCGGCACCAGACGATCTTTGATCGACTTGTTCTTCAGCATCACGTTCAGGGCGCGCACAAAGGCGATGGTGGTGGAGATCTCTTTGTTCTGCTCTTCCAGCAGCGGGCCGAAGTCTTCCAGAGAAGGCAGTTCCAGCTTCTCGCTGAAGTGAGGCTGACGGCTCGGCAGGTAGCCTTCCAGCTTCTCGCGGCGCTCGTGCAGGTATTTGTACTCTTCGGAATCTTTCTCGAAGGTGACGTACGGCAGTTTTTCGATGTCAGCATCGGCAACCGGCACGTTGAAACGATCGCGGAAGTGGTGCACCCCTTCCATGTTCATTTTCTTCACCTGGTGAGCAATGTTCTTGCCTTCCGCGGTGTCGCCCATGCCGTAACCTTTGATGGTGTGGGCCAGGATAACGGTAGGCTTGCCTTTGGTTTCCTGCGCTTTTTTCAGCGCGGCAAAGACTTTCTTCGGATCGTGACCGCCACGGTTCAGCGCCCAGATCTGCTCGTCGCTCCAGTCGGCAACCAGCGCGGCGGTTTCCGGATAACGGCCGAAGAAGTGCTCGCGCACGTAGGCGCCGTCTTTGGATTTGAAGGTCTGGTAGTCGCCGTCCAGGGTTTCGTTCATCAGCTGAACCAGTTTACCGCTGGTGTCTTTACGCAGCAGCTCGTCCCAGCGGCCGCCCCAGATCACTTTCAGCACCTGCCAGCCTGCGCCGGAGAAGATGCCGTCCAGTTCGTTGATGATTTTGCCGTTGCCGGTTACCGGGCCGTCCAGACGCTGCAGGTTGCAGTTGATGACGAACACCAGGTTGTCCAGTTTTTCACGGGTGGCGATGGTGATGGCGCCTTTGGATTCCGGCTCATCCATTTCACCGTCGCCCAGGAAGGCGTATACGGTCTGTGCGGAGGTGTCTTTCAGGCCGCGGTGTTCCAGATATTTCAGGAATTTAGCCTGGTAGATGGCGCTCAGCGGGCCAAGGCCCATAGACACGGTCGGGAACTGCCAGAATTCCGGCATCAGTTTTGGATGCGGATAAGAGGACAGGCCGTTGCCGTGAACTTCCTGACGGAAGTTGTTCATTTGCTCTTCGGTCAGGCGGCCTTCAAGGAAGGCGCGTGCGTAAACGCCCGGAGAGATGTGGCCCTGGAAGTACACCAGATCGCCGCCATCTTTCGCGTTGCGTGCGCGGAAGAAATGGTTAAAGCAGACTTCATAGAAGGTCGCGGAAGACTGGAAGGAAGCCATGTGGCCGCCCAGTTCCAGATCTTTCTTGGAAGCACGCAGAACGGTCATCACGGCGTTCCAGCGGATCGCGCTGCGGATGCGGCGTTCCAGATCCAGGTTACCCGGATATTCAGGCTCGTCTTCCACCGCGATGGTGTTGATGTAGTCGTTAGCAGCGGAACCGGCCGCTACATTAACGCCGCCTTTGCGGGCTTCACCCAATACCTGATCAATCAGAAACTGAGCTCGCTCAACACCCTCTTCACGGATGACCGATTCGATCGCCTGCAGCCAGTCGCGGGTTTCGATCGGATCCACGTCATTGTTTAAACGTTCTGACATGGTGGTATTCCTTATCTGTCTAATGGTTTATTTGGAGCCTGTCTTCCTGCGCTCTGCGGCAAAGCGCACGAAGACAGGCTCATCAGTTTAGTTGCCGCTAAAGTACTTAATTAAGCACTGCGAGCTTTATCCCTGATATTGGGCTGGTGTTACCCCAAGACGGGAACCGCTCTTACTCCTTGCGTTGCTGGAGCCGCCGTAGCGATCTCTCACGACGGGTATGCTCCCGGCTGAGATCCAGCAAGATTTCCTCAATAAACGCCAAGTGGCGGTGAGAGGCTTCGCGGGCCTTTTCCGGCTCGCGCGCCACTATCGCCTCAAAAATCCCGGCGCGGTGGCTGCTCACTTTCGCCAACATCTCACGGCGCGAGTAGAGCAATTCAAAGTTCTGTCGGACGTTCTGTTCCAGCATCGGCCCCATGCAGCGTAGCAAATGCAGCAACACAACGTTGTGCGCCGCCTCGGTAACGGCAATTTGATACTGCATGACCGCGTCGGCTTCAGCGTCCAGATCGCCGCTGTCCTGCGCCTGCTGAATCACGATATGGCAATCGCGGATGCGCGCCAGATCTTCGTCGGTGCCGCGCAGGGCCGCGTAATAGGCGGCGATGCCTTCGAGCGCATGACGGGTTTCGAGCAGATCGAACTGTGATTCAGGGTGATCGGCCAGCAGTTCAGCCAGCGGATCGCTGAAGCTTTGCCAGAGGTTGGTTTGCACAAAAGTTCCCCCGCCCTGACGGCGCAACAGCAGCCCCTTTGCTTCCAGGCGCTGGATTGCCTCTCTCAGAGAAGGGCGGGAAACGTCAAACTGTTTCGCCAGTTCGCGCTCCGGAGGCAACTTCTCTCCTGGGCGCAGCGTACCCTCGAGTATCAGGTATTCGAGCTGCTGCTCGATAACGTCTGACAGCTTGGGCTGGCGGATTTTGCTATAGGCCATGGGTGATTTCTTCTCTGCGAATAGCGCGGAGTCAATTGGTAATACCAATTTCACAAACGTGACGGTAAAGTAACAAAGTATTCACCTCCTGTCCATATGGCCGCCTGCCGAAATCCGTGCGGCCCGCACGTTTTACTACCTGAAATACGCCCCCGCCGCTGCTGGCTACTCTTAAGTGGTAATACCATTTACAAAGCTTTACCCAGACGCCGTCGCCACCTTATGTGACACAGGTCACATTCCATCATTTAGACTCGCCGTTCCCCCTCCAGAGTGAACCGTCAATGCCAGAGATTTATTGCATGTTTATGACGCTTTGGTGAATAGCTATGACCATAAAGGGTTAGTTACGGGAGGGAAACGGCAAGATGAGACATCGGTTGGAGGTAAGAACAATCTTTTTGCGAATTATGTGATTTATTGCTTATTTCATGCACGCAACAGCCGTTCTCATCACACAATCCGCATTTTGTTGCCTAAACTGCTGAAATCTTAATCACCACCAAAACAAAGGAGATGCAAACTTTTTCACATAACATTATTCTTCATGAAACGGTAGCGGCGCCGTTTAATTAATACCCACAATGCCGTAAACAAAAACATACACACATCGTAATCACACTTTTACAACGTGTGAGCATTTGCAACGACAGAGGGTAAACACTGATGGATGGTCAACAACAGGGCGACCAACTGAAACGCGGGCTGAAGAACCGCCATATTCAGCTTATCGCCTTAGGCGGCGCAATCGGCACCGGGCTATTTCTGGGCATCGCGCAAACAATAAAAATGGCCGGGCCGTCAGTTATCCTGGGCTACGCTATCGGCGGCTTTATCGCCTTTTTAATTATGCGCCAGCTGGGTGAAATGGTGGTTGAAGAGCCGGTCGCCGGCTCGTTCAGCCACTTTGCCTACAAATACTGGGGCAACTTTGCCGGCTTCGCCTCCGGCTGGAACTACTGGGTGCTGTATGTGCTGGTGGCGATGGCCGAACTGACGGCGGTCGGCATTTATGTACAGTACTGGTGGCCGGAGATCCCCACCTGGGTCTCCGCCGCGGTGTTCTTCCTGGCGATCAACGCCATCAACCTTGCCAACGTCAAGGTATATGGCGAACTGGAGTTCTGGTTCGCCATTATCAAGGTGGTGGCGATTATCGGCATGATCGTCTTTGGCGCCTACCTGCTGCTGAGCGGCATGGGCGGCCCGGAGGCCACGGTCAGCAACCTGTGGGCGCAGGGCGGCTTCTTCCCGAACGACGTCAGCGGGCTGGTGATGGCGATGGCGGTGATCATGTTCTCCTTCGGCGGCCTGGAGCTGGTCGGCATCACCGCCGCCGAGGCGGATAATCCGGCCAAAAGCATTCCCAAAGCCACCAATCAGGTGATCTACCGCATCCTGATCTTCTATATTGGCTCGCTGACGATTCTGCTCTCCCTCTACCCGTGGGGCAAAGTGGTAGAAGGCGGCAGCCCGTTCGTACTGATCTTCCACGCGCTGAACAGCAACCTGGTGGCAACTGTGCTGAATATCGTGGTGCTGACGGCGGCGCTGTCGGTGTATAACAGCTGCGTCTACTGCAACAGCCGCATGCTGTACGGCCTGGCGCAGCAGGGTAACGGACCGAAAAGCCTGCTGAAAGTGGACGGGCGCGGCGTGCCGATCGTCGCTATCGGCGTCTCGGCGCTGGCGACCGCATTCTGCGTGCTGATTAACTATCTGCTGCCGGGGCGCGCGTTTGAACTGCTGATGGCGCTGGTCGTGTCCGCGCTGGTGATCAACTGGGCGATGATCAGCCTGGCCCACCTGAAATTCCGCGCGGCAAAACGCCGTGAAGGCGTGGAGCCGAAGTTCAAGGCGTTCTGGTACCCGCTGAGCAATTACCTGTGCCTGCTGTTTATGGCCGGTATTCTGGTGATTATGTATCTGACGCCGGGCATTCGCATTTCCGTGCTGCTGATCCCGCTCTGGGTGGCGGTGCTGGCGATTGGCTACGCCATCAAGCAGCGCAGCCAGCGGGCGCTCGGCAGCGCCACGCGCTGATTTCATCTCTGCCGCAGGCCCGCCACGGCGGGCCTGTTTCATATCACGCCTTTTCCCGCCCGCTACGCCTGCTTACGCAGCGCGTCCCAGACTTTCATCACTTCGGCAATAGCTCCCTGAAAGGTCGCTACGTCAACACCATCCCGAGCTGACGTTGAGATGCCCAGCAAAAAACTGTTGAATACAGTCGCCAGCGCCCGGGCGTCGGTGCTCGCCGTCAGCTCGCCGGCGGCAATGGCACGTTCGACGCAGCGGATAAATCCGGCATACGTTCGCGCACGCGATTCCGCCAGCGGTTTGGCCACGTCGGCATGCGCGGGCGTCGGCGCACTCATGACGCCGAAAGCAACCATACACCCCTTCGGATGCCCCGGCTCACACTGCATGGTCGTCGACTGACGCAGCGCCAGTTCAACGGCCTCTCTCGGCGCCAGCGCGTCGTCCCAAAGACAATCCGTCACACGCGCATAGCTTTCCAGATAACACTGCACCGCCTCGTTGAACAGCGCCTCTTTCGACCCGAAAGCCGCATAGAAACTCGGGGCGGAAATACCACCTCCAATGCTCGCCTTTAGCTGGCTGAGCGAGGTTGATTCATAGCCCTGCTCCCAGAACAGGTGCATCGCTTGTTCGATGGCCTGCTGGCGGTCAAAGCTGCGGGGACGTCCCATTTGCGCCATCGCTGACTCCTTATCTTTTACGATATATATACTAATCGATATATAATTTATTGACAACGCAGCGACGATGATGATTACATTTATACCGATCGGTATATATATCGATATGCTTCAGACGCCGGCGGCACCAAGCGACGCCGGAACCTTCTCATCGTCGAAAGGATCTTTTGCGTGAATCACTCATCCACTCAGGCGACATCGGCCACCGCCGCCCGCCTGCCCGTCGCCGCCCTGCTGGCTTTGGCCATGACGGGATTTATCTGTATCGTGACCGAAACGCTGCCTGCAGGCCTGCTACCGCAAATCAGTCAGGGACTCGGCGTCAATCCGGCGCTGACCGGGCAAATGGTGACGGCATATGCGCTGGGCTCACTGCTGGCCGCCATCCCGCTGACGATCGCAACACGCAGTTGGCGGCGGCGTAACGTCCTGCTGCTGACTATCATCGGCTTCCTTCTCTTCAACTCAGCCACCGCGCTATCTACCCACTATGCCGTCACGCTGGTCGCCCGCTTCTTTGCCGGCGTCGCCGCAGGGCTGGCCTGGAGCCTGCTGGCCGGCTACGCCCGGCGGATGGTCGCGCCTTATCAGCAAGGACGCGCCCTGGCCATCGCCATGGTGGGAACCCCAATCGCTCTCTCTCTGGGGGTGCCTCTGGGGACCTTCATGGGATCGACAATCGGCTGGCGCAGCGCATTCTGGATCATGTCGGCCCTGACGCTGCTGCTGATCGTCTGGGTATACGCCAAAGTCCCCGATTACCCCGGCCAGTCCGCCCATCAACACATGCCGCTGCGCCGGGTCTTCACCACGCCCGGTGTACGCCCGGTATTGGCAGTGGTAATCACCTGGATGCTTGCGCACAACATTCTCTATACCTATATCGCTCCGTTTATCGCGCCGGCGGGAATGGCTGACCGAATCGATCTGGTGCTGTTCGCCTTCGGCGCAGCGGCGCTCGCCGGCATCTGGATCACCGGCCGGCTGGTGGAGCGCCACCTGCGCGCCACGGTACTGGCCAGTCTCGCCGCCTTCGCGCTCACCGCGTTCGCCTTCGGCGTCGGTGCGCAAGATCCCGCCGTGATTTATCTGGGGGTGATCGTATGGGGCATCACGTTCGGCGGTGCGGCAACCCTGTTGCAAACCGCGCTGGCCGATGCGGCGGGAGACGGCGCTGACGTGGCGCTCTCCATGAATGTGGTGGCCTGGAACTCGGCGATCGCCGGCGGCGGCGTGATCGGCGGCATGCTGCTTGATACCTGGGAGGCCAGCGTTTTCCCCTGGGCATTGCTGATCCTGCTGGCCGTTGCGTTCGCCATCGCCTGGTCGTCCCGTGAATACGCTTTCAAACCGGGACATCGTCTCGGCAGTTCCCATATCGTGAGCCACTGAATGCCCACGCCATCCTGAAAAAACACGGCTCACGCCGTGTTCTCTTCTATGGGCCACCGGCTTCTGCCGTCCCTTCTCCGGGTCAAGTTTGCTAACAAGCTCACACTTCTTCCGCCATGGCAGGTTTGTCCAGCTCTATAACCATCAGCTCCTGACCAGACAGCGTCGGACAAGACAATAATCATGATCATTGAGTCTGATCCTGTCAGCACGGAGAAAATGTCCATGAAGAGCAATGCCCTTTCGATAAAAGAAAAGATCGGTTACGGCATGGGGGACGCCGGGTGCAATATGATTGGCGGCGCCATCATGCTGTTCCTCAACTATTTTTACACCGACATCTTTGGCCTGACGCCGGCGCTGGTAGGCATTCTGCTGCTGTCGGTGCGGGTGCTGGACGCGGTCACCGATCCGATTATGGGCGCCATCGCCGACCGCACCCAAAGCCGCTGGGGGCGCTTCCGCCCCTGGCTGCTGTGGATCTCCCTGCCCTATGTGCTGTTCAGCGTGCTGATGTTCACCACCCCCGAGTGGAGCTATAACAGCAAGGTGGTCTATGCCTTCGCCACCTATTTTCTGATGTCGCTGACCTATACCGCCATCAACATTCCTTACTGCTCGCTGGGCGGCGTCATCACCGCCGACCCGCACGAGCGGGTCTCCTGCCAGTCGTACCGCTTTATCATGGTCGGCATCGCCACCCTGCTGCTGTCGCTGACGCTGCTGCCGCTGGCCGACTGGTTCGGCGGCGACAACAAGGCGCGCGGTTATCAGATGGCAATGGGCGTGCTGGCTTTGGTGGCGCTGTTTATGTTTCTGTTCTGCTTCGCGACGGTCAAAGAGCGTATCCGCCCGGCGGTGCCGACCAACGACGCGCTGAAAGCCGACCTGCGAGACGTCTGGAAAAACGATCAGTGGGTGCGCATTCTGCTGCTGACCTTCTGCAACGTCTGCCCCGGCTTTATCCGCATGGCGGCCACCATGTACTACGTCACCTATGTGATGCAACAGTCATCGTCTTTCGCCAGCCTGTTCATCGCGCTCGGCGTGGTCGGGATGATGATCGGCAGCGCGCTGGCCAAACCGCTCACCGACCGCTTTTGCAAACTTCAGGTATTCTTCTGGACTAATATCGCGCTGGCGCTGTTCTCCTGCGCCTTCTATTTCCTCAACCCGCAGCTGACCTGGACCATCGTGGTGGCCTATTTCCTGCTGAATATCCTGCACCAAATCCCGTCGCCGCTGCACTGGTCTCTGATGGCCGACGTTGATGACTACGGCGAATGGAAAACCGGCAAACGCATCACCGGCATCAGCTTTTCCGGTAATCTGTTCTTCCTGAAGGTGGGGCTGGCGGTGGCCGGCGCGATGGTCGGCTTCCTGATGTCGCTGTCCGGCTACCAGGCGGACGCCGCCAGCCAGAGCGCCGGCGCGCTTAACTGCATCGTCCTGCTGTTTACCGTCATTCCCGGTATCGGCTACCTGATCACCGCCGGCGTGGTGCGGCTGCTGAAAGTGGACCGCGACCTGATGCGGCAAATCCAAAGCGATCTGGCCAAGCGCCGCGCCAACTACCAGGAATTGGCCGACTACCGTGAGCGCCAGCTTGAAACCCGGCACAGCTAAGAGAGAAAACGATGAAAACCTATCCCAACCCGCTGATTACGCAACGCGCCGATCCCTTTATCCTGCGCCACAGCGACGGCAACTACTACTTTATCGCATCGGTGCCGGAGTACGACCGGTTGGAGCTGCGCCGCGCCACCAGCCTGACAGGTCTGGCGCAGGCCACGCCGCACGTCGTCTGGCGCAAACCGGCCAGCGGGCCGATGAGCGCCCTGATCTGGGCGCCGGAGCTGCATGTGATCGACGGCGTCTGGTATATCTACTTCGCCGCCGCCCACAGCCCGGAGATTAAGGACGGCCTGTTTCAGCACCGCATGTTCGCACTGGCTTGCAGCGACGCCGATCCGCTCACCGGCGAATGGCAGGAGAAAGGACGCATTCACAGCCATCTCGACAGCTTCTCCCTTGACGCCACCTACTTTAACCACCGCGGCAGGCATTACTATCTGTGGGCGCAAAAAGATCCGGCCATACGCGGTAACTCCAACCTGTATCTGGCGGAAATGACCAACCCGTGGACGCTGCAAGGGGAGCCGGTGATGCTCAGCAAGCCGGAACTGCCCTGGGAGACGCGGGGTTTTTGGGTGAACGAAGGGCCGGCGGTGATCCGCCACGGGCAGCGGATTTTCATCAGCTACTCCGCCAGCGCCACCGACGAGAATTACTGTCTCGGGCTGCTGTGGGCGGATATCGACGCCGACCTGACCGACCCGGCACAATGGCATAAGTCGCCGCAGCCGGTGTTTCGCACCAGTTACGACAACCGCCAGTACGGCCCCGGTCACAACAGCTTTACCCAGGATGAGGACAACAACGACGTGCTGGTGTACCACGCACGCAACTACACCGAAATTGACGGCGATCCGCTGTACGACCCTAACCGGCATACGCGCATCAAAACCCTGTCCTGGGATGAACAGGGCATGCCGCTGTTTGGCGAACCACCGGCGGATAATCAGTGATGCCGCCTTCCGCCGTTACGGCGCGGTGACTAAAATGACGCCGTGACAGGTTACAATATTCATAATGATTCCCTTCTTTTGTAGTCGGCGCCGTTTCATAAGCGGCTCCGGCTTACCCTAACGCTGTTGGCATATGCCTATAGCCAAAACAGGTGATCAATATGACGACAGGTATTGTGATTGCCGCCGCCGGACGCAGTGAACGCTTTATCCGGGCCGGCGGCAGCGGAAACAAACTGAATGCGCCCCTGGGCGAACGCACCCTGTTCGCCCAGACGCTGCAGCAGGCGCAGGCCAGCGGCCTGCCGCTGGTCGTGGTGACCCGGCCGGACAATCAGCCCGTACGCCGGCACTGCGCCGCACATCACGTCGAGACGGTATTGCTGGACAGCCGCGGGCTGGGGGAATCCATCGCCGCCGGCGTGGCGGCCCGTCCGCAGTGGGACGGCTGGCTAATCCATCTGGCGGATATGCCCTTTGTGCCTGCTGAAATATTCAGGCAAACCGCAGCGGCGCTACAAAAATATGCGATCGCCCGCCCCTGCGTTAACGGGCGCCCGGGGCATCCCGTCGGCTTTTCCGCTACGCTGCGCAACGCGCTGTGCGCCCTGCGCGGCGATGACGGTGGACGTTCCGTGCTGTTTGACCAGGAAGTGCACCTGATTTCAGTTGATAACCCGGGCATCGTACAGGATATTGATCTTCCCTCTCAGTTAGCGGACAGCGAGTAGCTCCATGCAACATCTCGATATCACCGTCGTCGGTCAGGCCATGTCCTGGCTGCAACAGCAGCCGGTCTGGCTGTGCACCGTGCTGGCCACCTACGGCTCTTCGCCGCGATCGCCCGGCGCGCTGATGGCGGCCGGCGCCGATGGCCGCTACTGCGGCTCGCTCTCCGGCGGCTGCGTGGAGGAGGATTTTCTGCAGCGCATCGCCGCCGGCGACTATCAGGCGGCCAGCCAGGTGGTGCGCTACGGCGAAGGCGGCCTGACGCCGAACGTGGCGCTGCCCTGCGGCGGCGTACTGGAGGTGCTGATTGAGTACCTGCCGGCCGGTGAACATAGCATTCACTACCTGGCGCAGATGGCTGCGGCGCTGGACGGCCATCACGCGTTGCTCAAACGCCTGACGCTGCCGCACGCCTGCACCGTGCTGGAAGAAACTCCCTTTGCCAGCGCAATGCAGGTTGAACGCCGCGGTGAGGAGATCGTCCTGCATATCGCCGCCGCGCCGCGCCTGCTGATCGCCGGCCTGTCCAGCGTGGCGCTGTACTGCGCCGACTTCGCCGCCGCGCTGGGTTTTGAAGTGTTGGTGTGTGAAAACCGTCCCGAGGCGCTGGAGAACTTCGCCGCCCAGTTAACGCCGTCGGTCACGCTGGTGCGGCAATTTCCGGCCAAATTTATTGAAGAAGGCGGCTGCCACGGCAATACCGCCGTGGTCGCACTGACCCACGACCCGCGTATGGACGATCTGACGCTGATGGAAGCTATTCATACCCCGGCGTTTTATATCGGCGCGATGGGTTCCCACCAGAACAGCGCCCGCCGTCGCCAGCGGCTGCAAAACATTGCCGAATTTAATCCGCAGCAGCTAAGCCGCATTCACGCGCCGATTGGCCTGCCGCTGGGCAGCAAAACCCCGGCGGAAATCGCTCTGGCGGTCATGGCTGATATTGTGAAACAAAAAAATATCCGTCCTTCCTCGGACTGAGCCCCTCTCTCATGGCATAATTTCTCCTGAACCGGGCGGGGAGCGCTTCCCCCTGGTTGATTTGGGAGCGCGTCTGCCCCCCCAAATTGAAAACGATTACAATAAAAGTACCGTAATATGACCGCCTATGGCTGGCTATAGTGGCTTTTATCTTTATTTACTAGGCGATTGGAATCCTCTCAAAAGCCCCCACTGATGTAAGCGATTACATTAATGTGATCCGGCGCACTTTTAACCATCATCATGATCAATAACATTATCCCCCAAAGCCACTCGGCGTTTTACATCCCCCTTTTGGAGGCGTTATGAGTACCGTAACAACCACAGGCAAAAGCCGGTCAAATGCCCAAATGACTTTCTTTGTCTGTTTCCTCGCCGCACTGGCGGGTCTGCTCTTCGGCCTGGATATCGGCGTTATCGCCGGTGCGCTGCCGTTTATTACCAATGAGTTCCAGATCACCGCGCACCAACAGGAGTGGGTGGTCAGTTCCATGATGTTCGGCGCGGCGGTCGGCGCGGTCGGCAGCGGCTGGCTCTCCTATCGGCTGGGGCGTAAATACAGCCTGATGATCGGCGCCGTGCTGTTTGTCATCGGATCGCTGTGTTCCGCCTTCGCCCCTAACGTCGAAGTGCTGGTGGTTTCCCGTGTTCTGCTGGGGCTGGCCGTCGGCATCGCCTCGTTCACCGCGCCGTTGTACCTGTCGGAAATCGCGCCGGAGCGCATCCGCGGCAGTATGATTTCCATGTACCAGCTGATGATCACCATCGGTATTCTGGCGGCCTATCTGTCGGATACTGCGTTCAGCTACAGCGGCGCCTGGCGCTGGATGCTGGGCGTCATCACCATCCCGGCGCTGCTACTGCTGATCGGCGTGTTCTTCCTGCCGCGCAGCCCGCGCTGGCTGGCGTCACGCGGCCGGCATGAAGAGGCGCGCCAAGTGCTGGACATGCTGCGCGACACCACCGAACAGGCCAAGGCGGAAATGGATGAAATCCGCGAAAGCCTGAAGATCAAACAGGGCGGCTGGTCGCTGTTTAAAGACAACAAGAATTTCCGCCGCGCGGTATATCTCGGCATTCTGCTGCAAGTTATGCAGCAGTTCACCGGCATGAACGTCATCATGTATTACGCGCCGAAAATCTTCGATCTGGCCGGCTTCGCCAGCACCGCGCAGCAAATGTGGGGCACGGTGATCGTCGGTCTGGTCAACGTGCTGGCGACCTTTATCGCCATCGGGCTGGTTGACCGCTGGGGCCGCAAGCCGACGCTGAAACTGGGCTTCCTGGTGATGGCGGTCGGTATGGGCGTACTCGGCACCATGATGAACATCGGCATCGCCAGCACCGCCGCACAGTACTTCGCCGTCCTGATGCTGCTGATGTTTATCGTCGGCTTCGCCATGAGCGCCGGCCCGCTGATTTGGGTGCTTTGCTCGGAAATTCAGCCGCTGAAAGGCCGCGATTTCGGCATCACCTGCTCCACGGCGGTGAACTGGATCGCCAATATGATTGTCGGCGCCACCTTCCTGACCATGCTGAACAGCCTGGGCAGTGCACACACCTTCTGGGTATACGCCGCACTGAACCTGCTGTTTATCGTACTGACCATCGTGCTGATTCCGGAAACCAAAAACATTTCTCTGGAACAGATCGAGCGTAATCTGATGTCCGGCAAAGCACTGCGCGATATCGGCTCACGCTAAAACAGATAAGGGCGCGACATCCGCCGCGCCCTTATGGGAAACCTTATCCGGGGATGGGCGCGCAGCCCGTCCCCGTTTTTATTTCAGCCGCGTTATTTCACGCAGCGGGTGCACTGAGAGCTCTGGATCTTCTGGAAGAAGTCATTGCCCTTGTCATCCACCAGGATAAACGCCGGGAAATCTTCCACTTCAATTTTCCAGATGGCTTCCATCCCCAGTTCCGGGTACTCCACACACTCCAGACTCTTGATGCTCTGCTGCGCCAGCACCGCCGCCGGGCCGCCGATGCTGCCAAGATAGAAGCCGCCGTGTTTGTTACAGGCGTCGGTCACCTGCTGGCTACGGTTGCCTTTCGCCAGCATAATCATGCTGCCGCCGTGGGACTGCAGCAGATCCACGTAGGAGTCCATTCGCCCGGCGGTGGTCGGCCCCAGAGAACCGGAAGCATAGCCGTCCGGCGTTTTGGCCGGGCCAGCATAGTAAATCGGGTGGTCTTTCACATACTGCGGCAGCCCTTCACCGCGCTCCAGACGCTCTTTCAGCTTGGCGTGCGCGATATCACGGCCGACGATGATGGTGCCGCTCAGCGACAGGCGCGTGGACACCGGATATTGCGACAGCTGCTTGAGGATCTCGGCCATCGGACGATTCAGATCCACCTTCACCGCTTCCCCTTCGCCCGCCTGACGCAGTTCCTGTGGAATATAGCGGCCCGGATTATGCTCCAGTTTCTCCAGCCAGATGCCGTCGCGATTGATTTTCGCCTTGATATTGCGGTCTGCGGAGCAGGATACGCCCATGCCGACCGGGCACGACGCACCGTGACGCGGCAGGCGGATCACGCGGATATCGTGCGCGAAATATTTACCGCCGAACTGCGCGCCCAGCCCCAGATTCTGCGCTTCTTTCAGCAATTCTTCTTCCAGCGCCACATCGCGGAACGCCTGACCGTGCTCATTGCCTTCGGTCGGCAGGCCGTCGTAATACTTGGTGGAAGCCAGCTTGACCGTTTTCAGCGTCGCTTCGGCGGAGGTGCCGCCAATCACGAAGGCCACGTGGTACGGCGGGCAGGCCGCGGTGCCCAGGGTGCGCATCTTGTCCACCAGGTAATCTTTCAGTTTACCCGGCGACAGCAGCGCCTTGGTTTCCTGGTACAGATAGGTTTTGTTCGCGGAACCGCCGCCCTTGGCGATACACAGGAATTTGTATTCGTCGCCGTCGACGCTGTAGAGGTCGATCTGCGCCGGCAGGTTGCTGCCGGTATTCACCTCTTTATACATATCCAGCGCGGCGTTCTGCGAGTAGCGCAGGTTGTCTTCGATATAGGTGTTGTACACCCCGCGCGACAGCGCTGCTTCATCGCCGCCGCCGGTCCAGACGCGCTGGCCTTTTTTACCGACGATGATCGCGGTGCCGGTATCCTGGCAGGTCGGCAAAATACCCTTGGCGGCGATTTCTGAGTTACGCAGAAATTGCAGCGCAACGTACTTATCGTTTTCACTGGCTTCCGGGTCGGCAAGGATATCGGCGACCTGCTGCTGGTGCGCCGGGCGCAACATAAATGAGGCGTCGTGGAAGGCGTGCTGGGCAAGGAGGGTCAGGGCTTCCGGTGCAACTTTCAGGACTTCCTGCCCTTCAAATTCTGCGACGGAAACGTGGTCGCGGCTTAGCAGATAGTATTCGGTATCGTCTTTCTTCAGTGGAAACGGATCTTGATAATGGAACGGTTTATTCGACATTTATCTCTCACTTGCAACAATTAGCTGCGTTAAATTCACACTTTCAGCGCATGACTCGGGTCGCTGCGTCAAAAAAACTCACCACACCTTACTTATTTTTAGGTAGCCGGTTATTGCGCTAAATCGCAAAACGCCCCTGAATCGCGGGTGCAACGCCGTTTGAGCTTTTTCGACCACGTCCTGTGAGAACTGCGGGTACAGACTTATCTGGCACGTTTTATTATCCCGCAGTTAACACCTTGATTACAATCCGCACCGCCCGATCGGCTTATCATTGTGGTGAAAAAAGCACGTAAGCCTACATAAACCGATACGCTTTTTTCATCCTGAGGCATATTGCCAGCCCCGCGCGCCGCGTCTATGCTAGCGGCGATGAACAAAATCAGAATCCCTATCGCACTGCAACAAGCAGTGATGCGCTGCCTGCGGGAAAAACTGCAGCTGGCCCGGCAACATTTTGCCGAAGAATTTCCGGAACCCAAGGTCGTTTACCAGCAGCGCGGCACCAGCGCCGGCACCGCCTGGCTGCAAGACTGGGAGATCCGCCTTAACCCGGTGCTGCTGATGGAAAACAAGCAGTCGTTTATTGATGAAGTCGTGCCGCACGAACTGGCGCACCTGCTGGTATTCCGCCGTTTCGGTCAGGCGGCAGCGCCGCACGGCCGCGAATGGCGCTGGATGATGGAAGAAGTGCTGCAGACGCCGGCCAGCCGCACCCATCAATTCGGCATCGCCTCGGTGCAGAGCAAAACCTTCCCTTACCAGTGCCGCTGCCAGCTGCATCAGCTGACGGTGCGTCGCCATAACCGCATCCAGCGCGGCGAAAGCGAGTACCGCTGCCGCCGTTGCGGCGAAAAACTGGTCTTCTCCGCCGGCGAAACACGCGAACTGCGCGATTGAGACTTTTCGCCATTCCTCACCTCGCTTCCGGCCGCCGCTTTCCGCCAGCGGCCGGCACGGCTCGCTATGCATAACGCCGGCAAGTCTGCCGGATAAACAAATAATTAGCCTGATTTGCCACTGCCTGCGACTTCCGCTACCCTGCGTGCTTTTCTGATTTTGAGCTGTTTTGGAATATGCTTCGCAAAATTTTGTTCGCAATGGTTTTCATTTCTGGCGCGGTTAACGCGCATGGCATCAACAACTTCTCCCAGGCCAAAGCGGCAGCGGTCAAAATCAATCAGGACGCCCCCGGCAGCTTCTACTGCGGCTGCCAAATTCAGTGGCACGGCAAGAAAGGCATCCCCGACCTCCACGGCTGCGGCTTTCAGCCGCGTAAAAATGCCCAGCGCGCCGGCCGAATCGAATGGGAACACGTGGTGCCAGCCTGGCAGTTCGGCCACCAGCTGCAGTGCTGGCGCGACGGCGGGCGTAAAAACTGCAACAAGGATCCGGCATACCGCAAAATCGAAACCGATCTGCACAACCTGCAGCCGGCGATCGGCGAAGTGAACGGCGACCGTAGTAACTTTATGTACAGCCAGTGGCGCGGCGGTGAAGGCCAATACGGCCAGTGTCCGATGAAGGTCGACTTCAAACACAAACAGGCGGAACCGCCGGCCCGCGCCCGCGGCGCCATCGCCCGCACCTATTTCTATATGCGCGATCGCTACCGGCTGCGTCTGTCACGCCAGCAGACCCGGCTGTTTGAGGTGTGGAACCGTCAGTACCCGGTCAGCGACTGGGAATGTCGCCGCGAGGCACGCATCGCTAAGGTACAGGGAAACCATAACCCGTATATTCAGCAGGCTTGCCAGCAGCGCAAAAGCTAAATAGTCTGCATAGAGCAGCGGCAACGGCGCCGCTGCCGCTCGGCCGCCTTTGGGTATATACTCTTGGTCTTTCAGGACGCAGCGCTTCGGCTGCGAATTTCGTCAGGATTAGAACGTCATTATGCGCATACCTCGCATCTATCACCCGGAACCGCTGAGTTCCCATTCAGAAGTCGCCCTGAGCGAAGACGCGGCCAACCATGTCGGGCGCGTGTTGCGCATGGGCCCGGGCCAGGCGCTGCAGCTGTTTGACGGCAGCAACCAGGTGTTCGACGCTGAAATCACCCAGGCGGATAAAAAAAGCGTACGGGTGCGCACCGGCGACGGCCGGCTGGAAGATCGCGAATCGCCGCTGAACCTGCATCTCGGCCAGGTCATCTCACGCGGCGACAAAATGGAGTTCACCATCCAGAAGTCCATCGAGCTGGGAGCGAATACCATTACGCCGCTGTTTTCCGAACGCTGCGGCGTCTCGCTGTCCGGCGAACGCCTGGCAAAGAAACTCCAGCAGTGGCAAAAAATCGCCATCGCCGCCTGCGAACAGTGCGGCCGCAACCGTATTCCGCTAGTCCGCCCGGCCATGGCGCTGGAAGCCTGGTGCGCCGAGCAGGACGACAGCCTGAAACTGAATCTGCATCCGCGCGCCAGCCACAGTATCAATACGCTGCCGCTGCCGGTTAACCACGTCCGCCTGCTGATCGGGCCGGAAGGCGGCCTGTCCGCCGATGAAATAGCAATGACCTCCGGGCATGGATTTACCGATATCCTGCTGGGGCCACGCGTTCTGCGTACCGAAACTACCGCGCTCACCGCAATTACCGCCCTCCAGGTGCGTTTCGGCGATCTGGGTTAAAGGAGAAAGAACAATGATTAAGCTCGGCATAGTGATGGACCCCATCTCATCCATCAACATCAAGAAAGACACCAGCTTCGCCATGCTGCTGGAAGCACAGCGCCGCGGCTGGGAGCTGCACTATATGGAGATGGACGATCTCTATCTGCATGCCGGCGATGGCCGCGCCCGCACGCGCGTACTGAGCGTCAAGGAAGACAAAGAGTCTTGGTTCAGCTTCGGCACCGAGCAGGATCTGGCGCTGCAGGAACTGGACGTGATCCTGATGCGTAAGGATCCGCCGTTTGATACCGAATATATTTACGCGACCTATATTCTGGAGCGTGCAGAGGTCAAAGGCACGCTGGTCGTCAACAAACCGCAGAGCCTGCGCGACTGCAACGAAAAACTGTTCACCGCCTGGTTCCCGGAGCTGACGCCGGATACGCTGGTCAGCCGCAGCGCCGCGCACATCCGCAAGTTCCACCAGCAGCACGGCGACATTATCCTCAAGCCGCTGGACGGCATGGGCGGCGCATCGATTTTCCGCGTTAAGCAGGAAGACCCGAACCTGTCGGTGATTATCGAAACGCTGACCGAACACGGCAGCCGTTTCTGCATGGCGCAGAACTTCCTGCCGGCAATTAAAGAAGGCGACAAACGCATTCTGGTGGTCGACGGCGAACCGGTGCCTTACTGCCTGGCGCGTATTCCGGCGCAGGGGGAAACCCGAGGTAATCTGGCCGCCGGCGGCCGCGGCGAAGCTCGCCCGCTGAGCGAAAGCGACTGGCAGATCGCCCGTACCGTCGCGCCGACGCTGAAAGAAAAAGGCCTGGTGTTCGTCGGCCTGGACGTGATCGGCGACCGCCTGACCGAAATCAACGTCACCAGTCCAACCTGCGTGCGTGAAATCGAAGCAGCCTTCCCGATCTCCATCACCGGTATGTTGATGGATGCTATCGAAAAACGTCTGGCTACGCGTTAAGCTGACGGGCAGCGCGGCGTTATCGCCCGCGCTGCCGATTTTGCGTCGTTTGCGCCCTGATTGGTGCGACAGCGCCACTATCCACCCTACTCAATAATCGACAGACCGACATGAATTTACAGCACCACTTTCTTATCGCCATGCCAACCATGCAGGATCCCCGTTTCAAACGCTCGGTGATTTACATCTGCGAGCATAACGAAGAAGGCGCCATGGGGTTGGTGATCAACAAACCTGTGGAACAGTTTACGGTAGAAAGCGTGCTGGATAAGCTGAAGATTGCACCGGCCGAACGCGACCCGGCCATCAGCCTGGATAAACCGGTGTATGCCGGCGGCCCGCTGGCGGACGACCGCGGTTTTATTCTGCATACGCCGCAGCCGGGCTTTGACGCCAGCATTCAGATTTCGCCGGAGACCATGATCACCACCTCACGAGACGTGCTGGAGACGCTGGGCACCCCGGAGCAGCCGCAGGAAGTGCTGGTCGCCCTCGGCTATGCCGGCTGGGAAAAAGGCCAGTTGGAGCAGGAGGTGCTGGAAAACGCCTGGCTGACCGCAGAAGCCGACAGCGAAATCCTGTTCCACACGCCGATCGCCAACCGCTGGCGTGAAGCGGCCAACCGTCTCGGCGTCGATATCCGCAGCATCGCCAACCATGCAGGACATGCCTGATGAGCAACCGCACCCTCATCGCCTTTGACTTCGGCACCAAAAGCATCGGCGCGGCCATCGGTCAGGAAATTACCGGCACCGCACGCGCGCTGGCGGCGTTTAAAGCACAGGACGGCACGCCGGACTGGCAGAAAATCGAAAAAATGCTGCAGGAGTGGCAGCCGGATCTGGTCATCGTCGGCCTGCCGCTCAATATGGACGGCACGGAACAGCCGCTGACCGCCCGGGCGCGCAAGTTCGCCAACCGCCTGCATGGCCGCTTCGGCGTTCAGGTGGAGCTGCATGACGAGCGGCTGAGCACCGTGGAAGCGCGTTCGCATCTGTTTGACCGCGGCGGTTTCCGCGCGCTGGATAAAGGCAGCGTGGATTCCGCCTCGGCGGTGGTTATTCTGGAGAGCTGGTTCGAGCAGCATCTGGGAGCGTAAGTTTCTGCGCCGGCGCGAAGCGGCTGAACATGATCGCCCCCGCCGTCGGCACCACCTCGATTTCCGGCTGCGGTAATTCTTCGTCGTCGGGCAGCTCAAAGGTATCCAACGACAGCCGGTTAATCCGATAAGGGGTCAGCGTGCTGACCACCGCATAGCCGCGCCAGTCGGTAGTGACGCCGTACTGGTTGTCGACGCCGATACCCGATGAGCCGGGCACCTGTACGATCGCCATGGTTTCCCCCAGCGTTTGCCCCAGCGTCACGCCGCCGGCATGGGCCATCAGGCTGCCGGCCAGCTCGACATTCTGCTGGCGATAGTTCCGACCGCGTGCATAGCCGAGACGCAGCGAACCGGCGTTGTACTGATAACTGGCGCTGGCATCCTGACTGCTGCCATAGCTCTGGCTCTGGCTGGTGCTGAGATCGTAACTCAGGCTGTAATCCGACAGCAGCGTACCGCTGACGCCGACCCGCCGGCTGCCGGCGCCGTTTTTCGCCAGCCGGTGGTCGTAATTCAACTTCATACGCGGCAGCGCCAGTTTGCCCAGCGGTACTGAAAGCGACAGCCCGACCTGCCCCTGCTCTTTGCCGTAATTCCTGCGGCTGTATTCCGCATACAGATTGACGTCAACCGCGCCCCAGGTGGCGCTGTACCCCAACTCTACGCTGGTTTCACCTTTATCCTGGCCGCGCATTGCCTCACGCGCCAGCGTCAGATACAGGCTGTCCGACTCGGAGAAGTACTGATTGTAACGTGCCTCCAGACGGTACTTTTTCTCGGCGTCGAAATCGCCGATAAACATATCGTCATCCCAATCCCACCAGTAAAGCGTCTGCTGCTCTACCCCGTCGCCAAACGTCCGGTAACGCTGCCGCGGATAATATTGCGCCAGCAGGCTGACGGATGACTCCCAGGACGGGATTACCTTGGCGTAACGCAGGCGCCACATGCCGCCGCGATCGTCGGCAGAACGACGCGGCTGACGCGCCGCGGCATAGTTGTAATCCACCGACAGCGCCCCCCACTGGTTGAAGCTTTTCCCCACGCCCACGGCGGCGCTGCGATACAGCCCGGACAGCAATATGCCGCCATACAGCGTGGTTTTCGCCGGCAGGCCGTAACTGGCGGACAGCAGGCCAAACTGTGGCTGCTGCTGTTCTATGCCAAAATAGGGCTGGTATTTACCCAGCGTCAGGTCGTACTTGAGCCTGCCGCCGTGCACCAGATTCGGCATCGCGGAGTAAGGCAGTTTGCGCTCGGTTTCCGTTCCGTCGCTTTCACGCACGGTCACACTAATGTCGCCATCGGGATCCGGGGGATACACGTCCTTCAGAATAAACGCGCCGGGGGATACAAAAGTCTGGTAAATCACCTCGCCGTTTTGCCGCACTTTAACCTCGGCGTTGCTGCGCGCCATACCGCGGATCCACGGCGAAAACTGCCGCAGGCTCTCCGGCAGCATCCGATCGTCCGACGCCAGCTGGATGCCACGGTACTTAACGTTATCAAACAGGGTCGACGGCGTGTTGTTATCACCGATGCTCAACAATGCGCGCCAGGCTTTCAGATCGCGATAGGCCAGCGCTTTTTCCGTATGCCAGCTTGGCTGGCCCCAGGCGTCTTTCTGATAGACCGGCTGGTAACGCAAACGCCATGCCCCCAGGTTCAGGCCGGTGTTCAATTCCGCAAACAGGCTATAGCGCCGTTCGGCGTCCCGATAACGCTCGGCGGCATAGTGGCCGTAGTTAAGCTGATAGTCGATAAAACCGGCGTTAACGCCGTCGTCCCAACGATGGCTGATATCGCCGCCGCCGACCATCCGCGGTGAAACGTCCACCGTCAGCAGTTGTGATACCGGTTCATAAAAGAACTGCACGCCGGGTTCGTCGGCCGACACGCAGCCATCGGCCGAGGTCGCCAGCCCTGCGGCGAGTTTTCCCCGTACGCCCCACTCGCTGAGCAAGGTAGGAGTCACGCACGGCATACCCGCCGCATCCAGCGTAACTGCAGCGCGGCCTTTATAGGTATCGTTAAAGATAAGGTAAATTTTGTTCACTTCCGCCTGCGCGCAAGTGGTGGCAAGCGCCAGAGGAAGCAGGGTAAAGCGCAGGGCGGGTTTCATTCGTTCCTTGAGTATCAACCACACGATTCCGGCGTTTTATCAACGCCAAAAAGAGGCGCATAGTAGCGCCTCGCTTCTCACTAGACTGTTCGCCGCTTTCCATGCGTGAACGCTGTCTATCGGATTATTTACGTGCTGCCGCCAGTTCAGCTTTCGCCTGACGCAGTTCAGCGGCCACTTCTTTAACTTCAGCCTGCTTTTCACGCAGCTTACGCTGATATTTAGCCACTTTCTTCGCGTCGCCTTTTGCCTGTGCTTTGCGCAGGTCGGCTTTGATATCACGGACGTCTTCTTTCTTGTCCAGCAGCTTACGCTCTAACTTTTCGACTTTCTTCTGCACGTCAACTACAGCGCTACCGGTAGAGCAACGCGCGTTGACTTCACTCAGCGCACGCTTCAGGCCGGCTACGCGGTTGTAGTTGCCGTATCTTTCCGCCTGCTGAATTTGATATTCAATAGCAGAACGCTTAGCGTCGCAGTTATAAGCGGCAGACGCCATGGAAGAGAAACCAACGCCCAGCGCCATTACTACCGGCAGGATTGCCATTTTAGTCATTTTTTTCATGATATTATCCTTAAATATTACATGGACTCGGAGAGCCCGATGCTCCCCTTCCTGTCCACAACAAGTCTAAAATTTTGCCGCTTACCTTAAAAGCCAACGGCATCTTAATCACGCTGTAGGAAAGGATGATTATCCTGTAGTCCCTCAAGCCGTGACGCCAGACGTTCCGTTTCATCCAGCACCCGCCCGGCAAGCGCCATCTCGCTGGTCTGTTGCAACGCCCGGCACGCCCGGTCCAGCGCATCGACATGCAACAACCGTGCGGCGCCCGCCAGCTTGTGCGCCAGTGCCTGAACGTCGTCCCACGGCACGGGTTGCTGCCGCAGCGCCTTACGCAGCCGGTCGCCATCCTCATGCAGGCTGCTTAACAGGGTGGCGATAAACTCCTGCAGTACCTCCGGCTGCTGCAGCTCCGCCGGAAGTCTGGCGAAAATCGCCTCCTGGTGCGCCGCTGCTGGCGTGCTCACCGGCAGACGCTGCAACGTCTTCTGCAGCATCGCCAGATTGACCGGTTTAAACAGACAATCGTTCATGCCGGCCCGCAGGCACGCTTCGCGTGCGCTCTCCTGCGCGTTGGCGGTCAGGCCCCAGATAATTGACGGCGCCAGATGCCGCTCACGCTCATTCAGCCGTATCTGGCGGCTCAGGCTATAGCCATCCAGATTAGGCATATGGCAGTCGGTGATAATCAGATCGAACGGGGAATGCTCCAGCAGCGCCAATGCCTGTTCACCATCCTCTGCCGCCGTGGGGCAGTGGCCGAGAAACGTCAGCTGGCGGCTCAGCAACATGCGCCCGGCATGGTGATCTTCCACCACCAGCACCCGCAGGCTCCGCTCCGGCCGGGGAGTCGTATCGTTGCTCTGCGGCTGTACGTCCATCCGCCGCAGGCGCGCCATAGACAGCGCCACGGTAAATTCGCTGCCCAGCCCGACCTCACTGTTCACGCTGATAAAACCGCCCATCATCGCCACCAGCTTACGGCAAATAAACAGGCCGAGCCCCGCGCCGCCGACGTCGTTCTGCCCCTGGGTAAACGGCCGGAACAGTCGTCCCAGCGTGCGGGCGTCGATGCCTTTGCCGGTGTCGGAAACCTGCAGGCGCAGATCAAAATGCTCTTTGGTGACCTTCTCCACCACCGCGCTTAAGGTGATCTGCCCCTGTTCGGTAAATTTGATCGCGTTGCTCACCAGATTCGACAGCACCTGTTTGAAACGTACCGGGTCGACCAGTACGTCGCCGGTAATTTCCGCATCGATTTCCAACCTGAAATCCAGCCCCTTCTGTCTGGCAACGCCGTCAAACAGCATGGCCATCGACTCGATAAGCCGCCGGATGTCGGCGCGCTGGGGGTGCAGCACCAGACGATCCGCTTCAATACGCGAAATATCGAGAATATCGCCGATCAGCGTCAGCAATGAGTGCGCCGACTCATGGGCCACGCCCAGCAGCTCGATATCCGCCGGCTCATCGCCCGGCTGGCGGTTCAGCAGCAGTTCCAGCATGCCGATAATGGCATTCAGCGGCGTGCGTATCTCATGGCTCATCGTCGCCAGAAAGGTAGTTTTGGCGCGGTTGGCGCGGTCGGCATGTTCTTTCGCCTGGCGCAACTGCTCGATCAGGCGATCGCGCTCGGTCACGTCAAACCAGCCGCCTATTTTCCCCTCCGCCCGGCGCCCTTCGGTGATCCACAGCGAATTCCACTGCTGCAGGGTGTGCCGCTGCTCGCCCATCTGTAAATAGCGGGTGACGAACATCCCCTTGCCCTTCTCGCCGTCGGTCAGCGCAATATCTGACGCGCCGGGCAGCCCCAACGGGATATCATCCAGCGAGGTGCCGATAATCTGCGGCGCCGTAGCGCCGATGGCGCGGTAAAACGACGCGTTCGCCATCACGATCTGCCCCTGCAGATTGGTCATATAGATAGGCAGCGGCACGGCGTCCATCACCAGCTGGCAGCGGCGGGTCAGTTGCCGCTTGTTGCGCATCTGGCTGATGAAATACGCCGTGGCCAGCAAAATCAGCATCAGACTGGTGCCGAACAGCAGCGCGGGATAGTAACGAAACCAGCGCTTGCCGCTGCTTTGCGCCCCCTCAAGCAGGTAGGTATTGTTATACCAGTTGCTGGTCATGGCATGGATATCTTCCGGTGGTATATTGAGCAGCGCCTTATCCAGAATGGTCGCCAGCGGATATTCGGTGCCGGCGACGCCAATCACGAAGTGCGCCGGTTCGGTATCCAGCGATTCCAGAATATGCAGCCCGTCGGGTTGCTCATGCGCGAGGAAGAAATCCGCGCTAATCATCGGCAGCACCAGCGCCGACACCCGGTGCTTTTTCACCGCGTCAACTCCGGCCTGCGGCGAGTCTACGCTGATGATACGGCTCTCCGGATAGCGCTCCTGCAGGAACGCCTGCAGCGGATGGCCGTCGACCAGGGCGATCACCTGCGGATCGCCCTGCGCCTTCTGGCTCGCCAATCCCACCAGCACCCAGGAGTTAACCAGAAAAGAACGGGTGGTCATCAGGCCGTTTGGCCAGACGGAATCCAGCGTCAGCCCCACCACCACGTCCGCCTTACCGGCGTGAACCGCATTCAGCGAATCCTTGAGAGAACGGGCACGGATAATATCGAACTTCAGGCCGGTGCGATCGGAGATGGCATCCATCACATCGGCGCTTAACCCGCGAAAACCGCCCTGCACATCGAAGAAACTCAGCGGCGGAAAGTCGCCGTTGACCACCACCCGCACATGCGGATGATCCTCGACCCACTTACGCTCCAGCGACGTCAGCAGCAGGTGCTCTCCCCCCTGCGACATCGGAATGCCGCCGTTCCAGCGGCTTTGAATCTCCGCCTGCGTGCTTTCAGGAATGATCGACAGCACGGCGTCGAGGATTGTTTGCAGGCGTTCGTTGTCCGCCGCCAGACCAAAGGAAAAACCGCGCACCTCCTGCGGCGGCAGCAGCTGAATGCGCAGGTTGTTCAGATTCCCCTGATTAATCAGGTAGCGGGCGACCGTCGCATCGCCGATAAAGGCATCCAGTTTTTTGAACGACAGCGCCTCCAGCGCACGGCGGGGAACGTCCAGGCTCTGATAGTCGGCTACGGGAAAACGCTGCAGAATGCGCGGGTTATTACGATACTGGCTTTCAATGGCAATCTCCTTCAGCGGCTGGAAGCGCAGCAGACTGTCGGTGCGCAGCACCAGCGCAGGTGCTGCCGGCACATAGGCTTTGGTCAGCCGCAGGCCGGGCTCCTCTTGCCCCATTGCCGCCACGTTGCCGATCATATCAACCACGCCCTTTTGCAGATCCTGCCGCAAAGCGGCGTCATTTTCGTAGTAACGCACTTTGATCTGCACATTGAGGTTATAGGCGAGAATACCGAGGTAATCGGCGTTGATGCCGCCATAATCATTGGCGCCGCTGGTGATATCAAACGGCGGATAGTGCGGCGCCGCCAGGCCGAATACCAATACGCGTTTACGCCGCAGCCACAGCCAGTCATCGCTGCTCAGGTCGGGATCCGCCAATTGCACCTGCCCACGGCTGACCAAATTGATTTCCCGGCTTGGCGATAGCGTGACGGAATATACGCAAGCGGAAAACAGCGATAAAAATAATAATATATATTTAGCCATTATTTTCCGTGCTTCCCTGCTCGTTCAATAGCGCATAAACCTCCTCCAAAGATTTGCCATTAAACTTTTCAATCAGACGACTCTTATAAGTGCTGATTGTTTTATTACTGAGCAACAACCTGTCGGCAATATCCTTATTACTCAAGCCCTCTGACAAATAGCGTAATACCGTTAATTCACGATCGGACAGGCGCGCCAACGCATTACTATTCCGCTCCGCAGTATTAAACAACGGCGTTACCGCATCATAAGGAAAGCAGGCATAGCCCTGCAGTACCAGCTGACACAGCGGCACCAGCTGGCTGATGTCCTGATCTTTATGAAAGAATCCGCGTGCGCCTGCGCGCATGGCCCGCTCTGCGTAATTCTCCGCCGGGAGTCCGGTATAGACGATAACCTTGATGGCGCTGTTCAGCTGACGAATACGCTGGAGAACCTGCAGGCCGTCCATTTTATTTAGCATGATATCCAGAATCACCATGCCGGGGCGGTGCTCTTTTATTTTCGCCAGCGCGTCAGTGCCGCTGTTCGCCGTTATAATTACATTATCACCTAACTGCGCCAGCATTGTTTTGACGGCGAAACAGATTGCCGGATGATCGTCAACAACCAGCCAGGTATCCATAAGAACATCCTTATTCATGGGCAAGATAATCCGCGTATGGCTATGCGCCCCGTGAAATTAATAATCACAGGGGAGAACGACAGCCAAATTAAAAATAAAAATTAACAACGTCCATATTATCATTCTCGCGTCAGGATTGTGTCATTATAAAATTCCCTGCGCAATACGTTGCTGTATGCCCTGAGCAAAGGTTTGCATGCCGGCCTGCGCGCCGCTTTGCAATACGCTGGCCAGCTGATGCGTTTTTCCCTCGCGAATCATGCTGCTTACCGCCGGCGTCGCCGTCAGGATCTCAAACACCGCCGTTCTGCCGCCGCCGACCCTGCGCTGTAATTTCTGCGCAATCACCGCCTGTAAACCGCTGGCCAGTTGGGCACGCACGTAGGCTTTCTCCTCCGCCGGAAAAACGTCGATCACCCGTTCAACCGCCTGGGGAGCATTACGAGTGTGCAACGTCGCCAGCACCAGATGCCCGGTCTCCGCCGCGGTCAGCGCCAGCCGGATGCTGGCGCTGTCGCGCAGTTCACCCACCAGAATAACGTCAGGATCTTCGCGCAGCGCCGCGCTTAACGCCGCGTCGAAACTGCGGGTATCGCGGCCCAGTTCACGCTGCTGAATCAGCGACTGCGCGCTGTGATGGATAAATTCGATCGGATCTTCCAGCGTCAATATATGCCGCCGCTGATGACGGTTGATATGGTCGATCATCGCCGCCAGCGTGGTGGACTTGCCGCTGCCGGTCGCTCCCGTCACCAGAATCAGCCCCTCTTCCCGCTCGGTGAGCGCCGGAATAATCGCCGGCGCCTGCAGCTGTTCCAGCGTCGGGCAGCGTTCCGCAATGCGGCGCAGCGCCAGCGACACGCCGGTGCGCTGATAAAAAAAGTTGGCGCGCAGCCGCGTCCCGCCCGTGGTCGTCAAGGCACAATCCAACTGACCGGTTCGTCGCAGCTGCCGCAGTTGGCGCTCGTCGAGCAGCGCCGCACACAGCCGTTGCATGTCTTCTGCGGGCAGAACGGCGTCGCCCGCCAGCGGCTGAAGTTCACCATCGATGCGCATCATCAACGGTTGGGCGGTACAAAGGTGCAGATCGGAAGCATTATGCTTTACACTAAGGGCCACAAATTCATCGATATCCATATCTATCTCCCGGACCAAAAATGAGCACTATCCAACAGAATCTGCAGGATGTCAGGAGCCGTATTGCTCGCGCTGCCGAAAGTTGCGCACGCGCTCCGGAAGAGGTGACGCTGCTTGCAGTCAGCAAAACCAAACCTGTAGCGGCGATCGCAGAAGCCATCGATGCCGGGCAGCGCGCCTTTGGCGAAAACTACGTGCAGGAAGGGGTCGAAAAAATCCAGTATTTCAGCACGCAGCCGCAGGGCGCGGCGCTGGAGTGGCACTTTATCGGCCCGCTGCAATCCAATAAAAGCCGTCTGGTGGCCGAACACTTCGCCTGGTGCCACACCGTCGACCGGCCAAAGATCGCCCAGCGGCTGAACGACCAGCGTCCGGCCGAAATGCCGCCGCTCAATGTGTTAATCCAGATCAACATCAGCGATGAACAGAGCAAATCCGGCATCGGGCTGGACGAGTTGCCGCAGCTGGCGCAGGCCGTCGCCGCCATGCCGCGCCTGACGCTGCGCGGCCTGATGGCTATCCCGGCACCGGAGGAAGATCCTCAGCGGCAGTTGGAGGTCTTCGGCCGGATGCAGCAGGCCTTTTTGCAGTTGCAGCAGCAGCACCCGCAGGCGGATACGTTGTCGATGGGCATGACTGATGATATGTCCGCGGCGATTAGCGCCGGCAGTACCCTGGTACGCATCGGCACCGCGATTTTTGGTGCCCGTGATTATTCGCAGGCCTGACAGTACAGACGAGGAACGATATGCAACACCGCAAGATTACTTTTATTGGCGCCGGCAATATGGCGCGCGCTATCATCGCCGGTCTGGTCAGCGGCGGCTATCCGGCCAACCTGATTAGCGTCTGCGCGCCGTCGCCGAACAATCGCGATGCATTGGCCGCCGACTATGGCATTATCAGCAGCGCCGACAACGCCGCCTGTGCGCAGGACGCCGATGTGGTGGTGCTGGCGGTAAAACCGCAGCTGATGGCCGACGTCTGCCAGGCGCTGCAGAGCCAGGTCAGTTTTGACGGCAAGCTGGTACTGTCGATCGCCGCCGGCGTTCGGGTCGAGCGTTTCTATCAACTGCTCGGCCAGTCGCTCAATATCGTGCGCATCATGCCGAACACCCCGTCGCTGGTCGGGAAAGGTATGAGCGGCCTGTACGCGCCGCCACAGGTCAGCCAGCAGGATCGCGACTTCACCGGCGCGCTGATGGGTTCGGTGGGCAAAGTCTGCTGGGTGGACGATGAGAACGGCATTAACGGCGTGATTGCCGCCGCAGGCAGCGCGCCGGCCTATTTCTTCCTGTTTATGGAGTCCATGCAGCAGGCCGCCGAACAGATGGGCTTCAGCAGCCAGCAGGCGCGCGAGCTGGTGCAGCAGGCGGCCAGCGGCGCTGCGGCGCTGGTGGAAGCCAACCCGGAAACGTCGCTGTCGACCTTGCGCGAACAGGTGACGTCAAAAGGCGGCACCACCGCCGAAGCGCTGCGCGTGCTTAACGAACAACACCTGCCGGCAACCGTCGCTCAGGCGATGCAGGCGGCCGTTTCCCGTGCGCAGGAAATGGAAAAATCATTCTAATTAAGGAGCGAACCACGCAATGCTAACGCTGACTTTCCTGGTCAAGACCGTTATTGATATTTACGTTATGGTGCTGCTGCTGCGCATTTGGATGCAGTGGGCGCGCACCGATTTTTATAACCCGTTTTCCCAGTTCGTGGTGAAAATCACCCAGCCGGTAGTGGGCCCGCTGCGTCGCGTCCTGCCTTCGCTGGGGCCGATCGACAGCGCCTCGCTGCTGCTGGCGTTCCTGCTGATGACCATCAAGTATCCGCTGCTGCTGCTGATTCAGGGCGGCGCCATGGCGCTCAGCCCGTATAACCTGCTGTTCGGCCTGATTTCGCTGGTGAAGTCCGCCGGTTATCTGATTTTCTGGGTGATGATCATCCGCGCCCTGATGAGCTGGATCAGCCAGGGCCGCAGCCCGATTGACTACGTGATGTATCAGCTGACCGAGCCGCTAATGGCGCCGATCCGCCGTATTATCCCGGCGATGGGCGGCATTGACTTCTCGGCGATGGTAGTGATTCTGATCCTGTATCTCATCAACTACCTGGGTATGGATCTGTTCGGCGAGATCTGGTTCCTGCTGTGAGCGCCGTCACCCTGCTGCCGGACGGGCTGGTCATCAGGCTGTATATTCAGCCGAAGGCCAGCCGCGACCAGATTATCGGTCTGCATGGCGACGAAATAAAAGTCGCCATCACCGCGCCGCCGGTGGACGGCCAGGCTAACGCCCATCTGATCAAGTTTCTCGCCAAGCAGTTCAAGGCGGCGAAGAGCAACATCACTATCGAAAAAGGCGAACTGGGCCGGCATAAACAGTTACGCATTATTCATCCGCAACAGCGCCCGCCGGTTATTGCGGCGCTGATTGACTAAAGCTTCAAGGTATCACTATGCAAAAAGTCGTTCTTGCCACCGGCAACCCCGGTAAAGTACGCGAACTCGCCGCGCTGCTGGCCGATTTCGGTCTGGACATCGTGGCGCAAACCGAGCTGGGCGTCGAGTCCGCCGAAGAGACTGGCCTGACGTTTATCGAAAACGCCATCCTGAAGGCGCGCCACGCGGCACAGGTTACCGGCCTGCCGGCAATCGCCGATGACTCTGGCCTGGCGGTGGATGCGCTCGGCGGCGCGCCGGGCATCTATTCCGCCCGCTACGCCGGCGAAGACGCCAGCGACCAACAGAATCTGGACAAACTGCTGGATGCCATGCAGGCGGTGCCCGCCGGGCAACGCGGCGCCCGCTTCCACTGCGTGCTGGTGTATCTGCGCCACGCCGCCGACCCGACGCCGCTGGTGTTCCACGGCAGCTGGGCCGGGGAAATCACCACCACCTCCGCCGGCCGCGGCGGCTTCGGTTACGATCCGATCTTCTACGTCCCGGAACTGCAGCGCACCGCCGCCGAGCTGACGCGCGAGGAGAAAATCGCCGTCTCGCACCGTGGTCAGGCGTTGAAACTGCTGCTGGAAGCGATGCGCAATGCCCAGTAACGCCGTACAACTGCCGCCGCTGAGCCTGTACATCCATATTCCGTGGTGCGTGCAGAAGTGCCCCTATTGCGATTTCAACTCGCATGCGCTGAAGGGCGAGGTGCCGCATCAGGAATATGTCGACCATCTGCTGGCGGATCTGGACGCCGACCTGCCGCTCGCCGGCGGTCGCAGCATCAGCACCATCTTTATCGGCGGCGGCACCCCCAGCCTGCTGAGCGCGGAGGCGATGCAAAGGCTGCTGGACGGCGTGCGGGCGCGCATTCCCGTCGCCGACGACGCCGAAATCACCATGGAGGCTAATCCCGGCACCGTTGAGGCCGACCGCTTCAGCGGCTACCAGCGCGCCGGCGTTAACCGTATTTCGATCGGCGTGCAGAGTTTCAGCAGCCAGAAGCTGGAGCGCCTGGGCCGCATCCACGGCCCGGAAGAGGCCAAGCGTGCGGCGCAGCTGGCTACCGGCCTCGGCCTGCGCAGTTTTAACCTGGATTTGATGCACGGGCTGCCGGACCAGTCGCTGGAAGAAGCGCTGGATGACCTGCGCCAGGCCATCGCCCTGAATCCGCCGCATCTGTCGTGGTATCAGCTGACCATTGAGCCAAATACCCTGTTCGGCTCGCGCCCGCCGCCGTTGCCGGATGACGACGCGCTGTGGGACATTTTCCAGCAAGGGCATGAACTGCTGACCGCCGCCGGCTACCAGCAGTATGAAACCTCGGCCTACGCCAAGCCGGGCTATCAGTGCCAGCACAACCTGAACTACTGGCGCTTCGGTGATTATCTGGGCATCGGCTGCGGCGCGCACGGCAAACTGACCTTCAGCGACGGACGCATTGTGCGCACCGAAAAAACCAAGCATCCGCGCGGTTTTATGCAGGGCAACTATATGGCGAAGCAGCATGAGGTAGCGACGGCGGATCGGCCGTTCGAATTCTTTATGAACCGCTTCCGGCTGCTGGAAGCTGCGCCGCGCGACGAGTTCCGCATTTACACCGGGCTGGATGAAAGCGCAATCCGCCCGCAGCTGGATCAGGCGCTGGCAAAAGGCTATCTGACGGAAAACGCCGACCGCTGGCAGATTACCGAACATGGCAAGCTGTTCCTCAACTCGCTGCTGGAACTGTTTTTAGCCGACGAGTAACCATAAAAAAGCGCCGAATTCGGCGCTTTTTGCGTGATAAGTCCGGATAAAATGGAAGCCCCGCTACACGGCGCTTTCATTGTCCAGCCCCAACGATCTCTCCGCCTTACTTCAACGAACTCAGTAACGCCTTGCGCTGGTCTTCCAGCGAGGTGACGCGGTTGCAGACGTCGTGGCCGAAGTTTTTGAAATCCTGCTCCTGGTTGTTCCACTCGTTATGGATCGCCTTCTGCAGGCCGCCCAGGTTGCCCATGATCGCCTGCAGCGGGTTACCGCCGCTGTTGGCCGCCTGCTTGACGCCCATTTCGTTCAGGCTGTCCTGCAGCACGCCGCCCATGCTCTGCTGCACGATATTGCGGCCATCCTGTTCAACCTGCGCAATGGCTTTGTGGTGGAAGGCCAGGCCGTCGCTGCGGTGCTCGATAATCCGGTTCATCTGCTGCTTCAGCTGGCCGTTCAGGGTGGTCAGGCGGTTACGCACGTTGCTGTCGCTGCCCAATTCCTTGACGATCACCTTATCCAGCGCCACGCGCGCCTTTTCCAGGTGCTGCTGCGCGCCGTCATCGATCCACGGCAGCTCTTTACGCAGCGCCGTCTGGTAGCGGAAGGCCTGCTGGCGCTGGCTGTCGCTCAGCGTCAGCGCCTGGCCGTCGCGGGTCACATCGCCGTCCGGCGAGATCTGCAGATTACCGCTGGCGCCCACCACCTGCACACTCTGCGGGCTGATAATCACATCGTCCTGCGGTTTAACATTGCACTGGTAGGCGGCATGCGCCTGCACGGCGGTGAACAGCAATAACGCCAAGCCGGTTTTCTTCAACATAATTTCTCCTGAGATTCCCTTCCAACCGTATACCCGTACGCGGGTAACCACAGCGGGATCTAAAAAATCGAACGACCAATTCGTTGAGACAACAGTTCCAGCGCCGCAGTTCCCGCCAGCGAGTTGCCGGAGGCGTCCAGCTCCGGCGACCAGACGACAATCGCCATCTCGTCGGGCACGATCGCCACGATGCCGCCGCCGACGCCCGACTTGCCCGGCATGCCGACCCGGTAGGCAAATTCGCCGGCGCCGTCATACATGCCGCTGGTCATCATCAGCGCATTGATCTGCCGCGCCTGCAGCGGCGTGATTACCGCATTGCCCTGCAGGTCGCGTCCATTATTGGCCAGATAAACAAAGCTGCGCGCCAGCTCAATACTGCTCATCCGCAGCGCACAGTAGTGAAAATAGGTATGCAGCACGGTCAGCACGTCATTTTCAAAGTTGCCGAACGACTTCATCAGGTAGGCAATCGCCGCATTGCGGTCGGAGTGCTCAAATTCGGAACGCGCGACGCGCGCGTCGTAGGCCAGATCGTCTTCGCCGGCCAGCTGACGCACCACTTCCAGCATCCGCTGCTTCGGCGCGCTCAGGCGGGTTTGCAGCATGTCGCACACCACCAGCGCCCCCGGGTTGATAAACGGATTGCGCGGCTTGCCCTGCTCCATTTCCAGCTGCAGCAGCGAGTTGAACGGCAGGCCGGAAGGCTCTTTCCCCACCCGCTGCCAGATTTCGCTCTCCTGATAGCGCGTCAGCGCCAGCGTCAGGCTCAGCACTTTGGAGATTGACTGGATGGAGAAGCGCTCCGCCGCGTCGCCCGCCTGATACAGCGCGCCATCGACGGTGCACACGGCAATCCCCAAACGATCCGCCGGCACCTCCGCCAGCGCGGGAATATAGTCAGCGACCTTGCCGCTGCCGATCAACGGACGCACCTGCTGCAGAATCTCCGCCAGCAGCGCGTTATCCAATGCTGTTACCAACTCTTTTCTCCGGACAAAACAAAGGCGCCCTCAGGCACCTTCTGACAATTCCGCGGCATGACGGGCCGGACGTATCCGGCCCCGCTATTCACAGCCGGCGATCAGTCCCACCAGATATCAAACAGATCGCTGACTTTCACTTCAGTCATGTTGCGCGCTTCCAGCCAGTTTTTCACCAGCTCGCGGTGCTCTTCGGTGCAGTGACCCATTTTCTGCAGGCAAATCAGGCCTTCCCACTGCAGATAGCCGCTGCCGTCAAAGGCCAGGCCGTTAGGTTCGATCACTTCGTCAATGAAGGCGTCCAGGGTCGCGTCGATGTCCTCAACCGCGGTGCCTTCGGCAAAGCGCCAGGCGACGGAGAAGCCCAGTTCCTGAAACTCTTCGATATGCAACTTTTTACGTAAACGACGACTGCGGTTCTTAGCCATTATGCTTTCCTCTCAAACATCAAATCCCAAACGCCATGTCCCAGACGCTGGCCGCGTAATTCAAATTTGGTTAACGGACGCGATGCCGGACGCGGGACGTAATCGCCGGTTTCCGACTGATTACGGTAGCCGGCAACGCCGTTCATCACCTCTAACATATGTTCCGCATAGTGTTGCCAGTCGGTGGCCATATGGAACACGCCGCCGACTTTCAGTTTGCGCAGCACCAGTTCGACAAACGGCGTCTGTACGATGCGGCGTTTATTATGGCGCGCCTTATGCCACGGATCCGGGAAGAACAGCTGCACCATTTCCAGCGAGCCGTCCGGGATCATATTCTCCAGCACCTCAACCGCATCATGACACATCACGCGCAGGTTGCTCAGCTCCGCCTCATGGGCATCGGCCAGGCAGGCGCCGACGCCCGGCGAGTGTACTTCAATCCCTAAAAAGTTCTGCTGCGGGTTGTTGCCCGCCATGGTCACCAGTGAGGCGCCCATGCCAAAACCGATTTCCAGCACCACCGGCGCATCGCGGCCGAACAGTTCCTTCAGATCGACAGGCTGCGTCTGATATTCCACGCCCATTACCGGCCAGTAGTGGTCCAGCGCGTGCTGCTGACCTTTGGTCAACCGCCCCTGGCGGCGCACAAAACTGCGGATGCGGCGCATAGCGCGGCCGTTTTCATCGAATTCCGGGGAGATGACGTCATTAATCATAGTGCTTTCTGTCTGTTTGGCTGCCAATTAGGGAAAGGCGCATTATGCAAAGATAGCCCGGTTTAGCAAGTGTTCATCTTCTCTCTCCGGCATCTTTCCCGATATGAGAAGCAACGATATCGCTACCGTCGGAAAGTTCCGGTTTACACCACCAGCGCACTATGCTGCAATCGCGCATCAATATCAGTCTGATACGAAACCCGATTATGATGCAAGCACGCCAGTTCTCGCACCAAGTGCTTGAATGGTACCAACGCTACGGGCGCAAAACGCTGCCGTGGCAATTAGATAAAACGCCCTATCAAGTATGGCTCTCCGAGGTGATGTTGCAACAGACTCAGGTTGCCACCGTCATTCCATACTTTCAGCGATTTATGGCGCGTTTTCCCACCGTCAGCCAGCTGGCCGCCGCGCCGCTGGACGAAGTGCTGCATCTGTGGACCGGGCTCGGTTACTACGCCCGTGCGCGTAATCTGCACAAGGCGGCACAGACCATTGTCGCACAACATGGCGGCGAATTCCCGACCAGCTTTGAAGAAATTGCCGCGCTACCCGGCATCGGCCGCTCCACCGCCGGCGCCATTCTGTCGCTGTCGCTGGGGCAGCACTATCCGATCCTCGACGGCAACGTGAAGCGCGTGCTGGCACGCTGCTATGCGGTAGAAGGCTGGCCGGGCAAAAAGCCGGTGGAGAACCGTCTGTGGCAAATCAGCGGCGAAGTCACCCCGGCGGAAGGCGTCGGCCAGTTCAACCAGGCGATGATGGACCTCGGCGCGCTGGTCTGCACCCGCTCGAAACCGAAATGCGAGCTGTGCCCGCTCAGCAACGGCTGCATCGCCTATGCCAACCACAGCTGGGCCAACTATCCGGGCAAGAAGCCGAAACAGACGCTGCCGGAAAAAACCGCCTATTTCCTGTTGCTGCAACAGGGCGAGCGCGTCTGGCTGCAGCAGCGTCCGGCGGTCGGCCTGTGGGGCGGCCTGTTCTGTTTCCCGCAGTTCGCCGTTCGTCAGGAAATGGAACTCTGGCTGCAACAGCGGGGTCTGAACGCAGAGCACGCGCAACAACTGACGGCGTTTCGCCATACGTTCAGCCATTTTCATCTGGATATCGTGCCGATGTGGCTACCGCTCGACGGTGCCGGCGGTGCCATGGATGAAGGCGACGGTCTCTGGTATAACTTGGCGCAGCCGCCGTCGGTCGGACTGGCCGCGCCTGTTGAGCGATTGCTGCAACAGCTGGTCAAGCAGCCGCCGACCCAATCGAATCTATTTGGCAACAGCGCCACCGATGAGGAACTAGCATGAGCAGAACCATTTTTTGTACCTACCTGCAGCGTGACGCCGAAGGGCAGGATTTCCAGCTGTATCCGGGCGAGCTGGGTAAACGCATCTTCAACGAAATCTCCAAAGAAGCCTGGGGCGAGTGGATGAAGAAGCAGACCATGCTGATCAACGAGAAAAAGCTCAATATGATGAACCCGGACGACCGCAAGCTGCTGGAGGCGGAGATGGTGCGCTTCCTGTTTGAAGGCCACGACGTCCATATCGAAGGCTACACGCCGCCGAGCGAATAACCTGTTTCGGGGCCGGCGCTGGCCCCTGCAATGCCCGATTACATTCATCAAAATACGGCTTAAGATGAAGAAAATTTTAGCTTTGCTAGTGATAGCACCTTTATTGATTTCCTGTTCCGGTAAAAAAAGCGATGAGTTCAACGAAGCCTGGGTGAAAGACACCAACGGCTTCGACATTCTGATGGGCCAGTTCGCCCACAACATCGAAAATATCTGGGGTCTGAACGAAGTTCTGATCGCCGGGCCGAAGGATTACGTCAAATATACCGATCAGTATCTGACGCGCAGCCACATCAACTTTGATGCCGGCACCATCACCTTTGAAACCATTTCGCCGACCGATCCGGCCGCCAGCCTGCGCAAGGCGATCGTCACCACCCTGTTGATGGGCGACGACCCGAGCTCGGTTGACCTTTATTCCGACGCCAACGATATCCAGATCAGCAAAGAGCCGTTCCTTTACGGCCAGGTGGTGGATAACAAAGGCCAGCCGATCCGCTGGGAGTGGCGCGCCGCGCACTTCGCCGACTATCTGGTGCAGAACAAGCTGCAAAAACGCACCTCCGGCCTGCACGTAATCTACTCGGTCACCATTCAGCTGGTGCCGAACCACCTGGATAAACGTGCGCATAAGTACCTGCCGATGGTGCGTAAAGCCTCGGAGAAATACGGCGTGGAAGCGTCGCTGATTCTGGCGATTATGCAGACCGAATCCAGCTTTAACCCATATGCGGTCAGCGGTTCCGACGCGCTCGGCCTGATGCAGGTGGTGCAGCATACCGCCGGTAAGGATGTGTTCCAGATGCACGGCAAATGGGGCAAACCAAGCCGCAGCTACCTGTTCGATCCGGCGAACAATATCGATACCGGCACCGCCTATCTGGCGATTCTGCAGAACAACTACCTGGGCGGCATCAAGAACCCGACCTCGCGGCGCTACGCGGTGATCACCGCCTACAACGGCGGCGCCGGCAGCGTGCTGCGCGTGTTCTCCAGCAACCGCAGCAAGGCGTTTGACGTCATCAACGACATGCAGCCGGGCGATGTGTACACCACCCTGACCACCAAGCACCCGGCCGGCGAGTCGCGGCGCTATCTGGTGAAGGTGAACACCGCGCAGAAGAGCTATCGTCGCCGTTAAGTCATGCAAACAGGGGCGCAATGCGCCCCTGTTTTTTTCCTCACGCCACGCGGCGGCTACGGCTTGACCACGTAGCCGAAAATCCGCTTCCAGCCGTGGTCCTTTTTCTCGACATACACGCCCTGCAGCTCCGGCGAAAAGCCCGGCAGACGGTTGATTCCCTCCTCCAGCGCCAGGAAATAGCGCTGCGCCGCGCCGCCCCACGCCTCCCCCGGCACCACGCACAGCACGCCCGGCGGAAAAGGCAGCGCCCCTTCGGCGGCAATACGCCCCGCCGCCTGCGATATCGGCACCAGCTCGACGTTATCGCGGATAAACGCCACGTTGGCGTCCTGCGGGTTCATCATCACCGGCGGGAAGTGCGCCTGACGGAACATCTCTTGCTGCAGCCGTTTCACGTCATGGCTGACATACAGGTCGTGCATCTCCTGGCACAGCTGGCGAATGCTGTAGTTGCGGTAGCGCCGCTCATGTTTGCGGTATACCGTCGGCAACACCTCACAGAGCGGCGCATCCTGTTCAATATAGCGCTCAAACTGCACCAGCTTATCCACCAGGCGCGCCATTTTGGCCGGTTTCTCCGCCGGGGTCAGCAGGAACAGGAGCGAATTGAGATCGCTCTTTTCCGGCACGATGCCGTTTTCCCGTAGGAAGTTGGCCAGAATCACCGCCGGCACGCCGAATTCACCGTACTGCCCGGTCTGGGCATCAATGCCCGGCGTAGTCAGCAGCAGTTTGCACGGGTCGACCAGATACTGTTCCTGCGCATAGCCGGCAAAGCCGTGCCAGGCCGCGTCCGGCTCGAAGGTGAAGAAACGTGCGTCGCCGGCGATGTGTTCACTGTCAAAGCTCTGCCATGCCTGCCCGTCCACCTGCGGCGGAATAAACGGTCGCAGCTGACTGCAGCGCTGTAGCAGCTGTTTACGCGTTTCAATGCCCAGCCGCACGCACTCCATCCACATGCGTCGCCCCGCCTCACCGGCGTGCATTTTGGCGTTGACGTCCAGCGCGGCGAACAGCGGATAAAACGGGCTGGTCGATGCGTGCAGCATAAAGGCGTTATTCAAATGCTTATGGTTGCAGTGGCGCTTCTGCCCCTTGATATGATCGTCTTTCTTGTGAATCTGCGAGGTCTGCGAAAAGCCCGCCTGCTGTTTGTGCACCGACTGAGTAACGAAGATGCCCGGATCGTGCTCGTCCAGCTCCAGCAGCAGCGGCGAGCACTCTTTCAGCATCGGGATAAAGCCTTCATAGCCCACCCAGGCGGAATCAAACAGAATGTAATCACACAGGTGGCCGATGGTGTCGAGCACCTGCCGGGCGTTGTAGAGGGTGCCGTCGTAGGTGCCGAGCTGAATAATCGCCAGCCGGAACGGCCGTGCCGCCTCGGCCTTGTCCGGCGCCACCTCGCAGATTTGCTGGCGCAGGTACGCTTCGTCAAAACAGCCGGCATCGATACCGCCGATAAATCCGAACGGGTTGCGCGCGGTTTCCAGATAGACCGGCGTGGCGCCTGCCTGAATCAGGGCGCCGTGATAGTTGGACTTGTGGTTATTGCGATCGAACAGCACCAGATCGCCGCGCGTCAGCAGCGCGTTGGTCACCACCTTGTTCGCCGCGGAGGTACCGTTGAGCACAAAGTAGGTTTTGTCAGCGTTAAATACCCGCGCGGCATGTTTTTGCGCATCCTTCGCCGCCCCTTCATGGATCAGCAAATCGCCCAGTTTCACATCGGCGTTGCACATATCGGAACGGAACAGGGTTTCGCCATAAAAATCGAAAAACTGCCGCCCCGCCGGATGCTTACGAAAGAATTCCCCTCCCTGATGCCCCGGGCAGGCAAAGGTAGAATTTTCCATCTCTACATAGGTTTTCAGCGTCTTGAAAAACGGCGGCAGCAGCGCCTGCTCATAGGCGTCTGCCGCGGCTTCCAGCTGCGCCATATAAAACGCCTTGCTGGTGCCGCTCAGGGTGAAAACGCCGGTCACCAGCGGCAGATAATCCGGCGATAGCGGTTCTTCCTCTTCAACGGCAACAAAGGCCGGTATGTTAAACCCGGTCGCCTGCAAACGCGCCAGAATACCGGCGTTCACATCATCGACGGAGACTACCACCGCCGCCACGTCGGTGTAATCGGTGTGTGCGACACGCACGACTTGCCGCAGGGTTTCAATACTGGCGGACAAACCGGTGCTGATTGCTATCTTCAAGTCTTTCATTGTGCCAACTCTCAAACAATGGGGAATGAAGTGACGCCATCAGCCTGCATAAAATAATGACGATTATCCTGCGGCCACCCGGTAAGGGCGCAAATGGAAAAGTGAAGCACCGCCGATAAATACTTTAGATTAAATTATGTTACCCTTTACTGTAAAAACAAAAAAATAATATAAACAGATAAAATACAGATAGTTAAAATCAACTCTCGAGCCGAGAGCAGTTTGTAACAAAGGAAACTATATTGACGGGCTAATAATTCAGCGCAGTTTTCCACGCTGCGCTGAATCAAGCGGCGTTAGAACAGATTAAATTTGTAATCGACCTGCAGTTCGACCGAGTGGTTTTGCGCCCGCATCGGTTTGCCGTCGGCGGTCAATATCGGCCGGTTGTTCTGGCTTTGGTAGTTCCAGGATGGCCCGCCGGACAGCTGCAGGCTCAGGTCCTTCACCGCTGACGGCGTCCAGCGCGAATACATCAGGGTTTCGCCGCGCTGGATGCCGCGTCCCTGATACTTCATGCCCCAGCCGTAGTTGGTCACCATCCCCATTTCAACTTCCGGCGTCACGGCATAACCAAACGTCCAGGCCACCATTTTTTCGTTATGGCCGACATAGTCGTTGCCCCAACTGTCGGCCATCGAATTAAAGGTGCCGCGGCTGAGCTTCGCCAGGTGCCATTCAAAACGCCCCAGCCCCTGCGACAGGTGCGCGCGCGTATAGGAGAGACCGGCCTTGTTCTTCCAGCGCCCGGCCTGCCAGTTCAGCGACAGCGCGGCGTGGTAGGCATCGCGGTCAAAGGTTTTCTTGCTCGGCGACATGCTGGTCCAGTCCTGCAGCCCATGGTTCATATAAATCTGGGTGCCGAGCAGGGCGCGATAGTCCGCCAGCATCGCCGGCCGCCAGTCAAACTCCAGGCCGTGACGCTGCAGATAGTTATGACTTTCGCCAAAGAAATAGCGGGCGCCGTAGTCACGCTGCGCGTAGCTCAGCTCGCCAGTGGCGATCTGGCTAATCTGCTTCTTGTCGGCGGTGCGGAAATGCACTTTCTCCGGGGAGTCCCTGTCGCTGTAGCGCGTGACATAGGCGCCGCGCAGGCGCAGCGGCCCGCTGCCGGTTTCGCCGCGCCAGCCCAGATAGGTGCTCGGGATAGCGCGGGTAGAGTTATTCAGCGCGCCCCACTTTTTAATTTGCTGCCAGCCGCCGTAGAGACGCAGATAGGTATCCTCATCCCCCAGGCGCGCCTTCATATACAGCTGCCCCAGCTTGTTAAAACCTTTCGCCTGGCCATCGTCGTTATACAGCACGCTGCGCCCCCAGAAATCATCGCTGGCGGCCAGTTTGACCACGCCATAATATGACGCATCCACCCCGAGCATATCGTTGATATAGCCCGACTGGTAATCCAGCGTAATTCCCTGCCCCCACGCGGTCTGGTTAGAGCGCGAGCCGTAATCTTCCGTACTCAGGTTTTTAAATACATTGCGGAAGGAAAGATCGGCATGGCTATCATCAACAAATCCGGCAAAAACACCGCCGAATTTTTTATTTTCTGCCGCATCGGCATTAAACGCCGCCAGTGCCGCCAGAGGTAACATCATTAACAAATTACTTTTTTTGAATCCCATTTTTTTATTTTTCATAGAAAAGCTCCGTTTTCTATTTCGCCCAGGTATTGAAGTTAACGTTATAAAGAGGGCTCGCGCCCTCGGTTGATGGTGCGCGTTTGCGGGCTTTACCTGAACCGATAAAGCCCGCGTATTATTTATTCCGTTACTACAGAATTATTTTTTATTAGCGGAGGGACTTTGCAGATCGATCTTATAAATCGCAAAGCCGATGTCGTCTTTGCCGACGTAAGTCATCGGATGCTGCGCTGACTGCCTGATAAGCTGCGCGGCATGCTCATCAGGCGAGGTTTCCATGCGGATATCCAGCTTTTTCTCCGACGCGATCGGCGCAATGCTCCAGCCGTTCTTCGCCGCCGGCGCGTACTGGCCATGCTGCTGGGTTTGCGTATTGATATAGTCGGCGATGATCGAACGCACTTCATCCGGCGCATTGATCACTACGTTCTTTTCCCCGGTGCCGGCGAACTTGCCGGTAAAGGCGCGATAGTTGTTCACCGCCACCAGGAATTCAGCGTTGTCATCCAGCGGTTTGCCCTGATAGGTAACCGAGGCAATACGCTGCGCCTGCGGGTTGATCAGGTTGCAGTCGACGTCATAACGCGCCGGCTGGGTCACATCGATCTGATAACTGAGCGCGTCGAACATATCGAAGTTGTAGGCGCGGAAACCGTCCCAGTTCAGCAGCGACTGCGGCGCTTCGCTGTTCGGGTCGATCTGGTTGTACATCCCCGCCGAACACTCCAGCCACTGTTTCACGTCCTTGCCCTTCACGCGCACGGCGGCGAGGGTGTTGGCGTATTGATACAGCTGCGCCGCGTTGCGGAAGCTCAGATCGCCCTTGGCAATATCGACGAAGTCATCCGGCGCATTTTTGCGGCCGCCGACTTTAAACGGCGCGGCGGCGGTCAGCACCGGCAGATCGGCCAGATCCGGATCGCCCTGAATCATACGTTCCACATAGGCTCGCTGCGCATCGCGGATCACCTGCATCGCCGCCGTATCCTGCACCAGGGCCAGATAAGAGTCGATGCCGGCAGCCAGCTTGCCGATCGGCTTGTTGACGTATTCACGCGTGCTGTCATGGGCATTTTTCAGCGCCTCGACCAGTTCCGGCTTCGCATCCACCAGCGACTTGCCCGCCTTGCTGTCATAGATAGGGCGCGCCTCGGCCTTGCCGGAGGTGGCCTGCCATTTGCCCTCTTCACCTTCAATGACCAGATCGATCACCCCCAGGTGATCGGCCCAACGCCCCGGCATCACGGCCGGCACGCCGTTTACCGTGCCCTTGGCGATATCCACGCCCGGCAGTGAAGCGAAACTGGCGCTCGGGAAGACTCCGTGGGAGTGGCCGAAGGCGATGGCGTTAATGCCCGGCACCTGAGACAGGTAGTAGGTCGAGTTTTCCGCCAGCGCTTTGTACGGATCGGCGGAGATGCCGGAGTGGGCAATGGCGATCACCACGTCGGCACCCTCTTTACGCATCTGCGGCACCAGTTTCTTAGCCGTTTCGGTGATGTCTTTCACCACCACCTTGCCTTCCAGATGCCCCCGATCCCACAGAGCGATCTGCGGCGGCACAAAGCCGATATAGCCGATGCGCAGGTTATGCGTTTTGCCTTCGCTGTCCTTCACCGGCGTATCGACGATCAGATACTGTTTGAAGTACGGTTTCTCACCGTCGGCATGGTAGACGTTGGCGTTGATGTAAGGGAATTTGGCGCCGCTCAGCGCCAGCTGCAGGTAGTCCAGCCCGTAGTTGAACTCGTGATTGCCAACGCTGCCTACCGCGTAGTCCAGACGGTTCATCGCCTGATAAACCGGGTGCACGTCGCCTTTTTTCAGGTGCGCTGCGGCATAGTCGGCCATCGGACTGCCCTGAATCACGTCGCCGTTATCCACCAGCACGCTGTTGTCTACTTCCGCCCGCGCCGCATCGATCAGCGTGGCGGCGCGCACCAGGCCATGCTGAGCCGTTGCGCGATCCTTGTAGTAGTCGTAATCCATCATATTGCCGTGCATATCGGTGGTTTCCATCACCCGCAGATTCACCGTGGCGGCGTGGCAGACACCGGATATCATCACTGCTAATAACGTCACTTTACTGACTGATTTTAATAGTTTCATGCTACTTTCCCTGTGTGTTGAAAATTGGCCGCCCGGCGGCCAAACTGCCCCGATGTGGCCGGGTTAAAACAGCAGCCCCACCACCGTCGCATTCAAGAAGCTGACCAGCGTTGAGCCGTACAGCAATTTCAGACCAAAGCGCGCCGCGCTGTTCCCCTGCTTGCTGTCCAGCGCCTTGATCGCGCCGACGATAATGCCGATGGAGGAGAAGTTGGCGAACGACACCATAAAGACGGAGATGATCGCCACGGTACGCTCGGAGAAATTAAAGTCGCCCTGTGAGAAGTTCAGCATCGCGACAAATTCGTTACTGACGATTTTGGTCGCCATCAGGCTGCCGGCCTGCACGGCTTCATGCCACGGTACGCCGATCAGGAACGCCAGCGGCGAGAACAGGTAGCCGAGAATATCCTGGAAAGAGATGCCGAACAGCGCGGTGAAGATGGCGTTGGCCATGGCGATTAACGCGATAAAGCCGATCAGCATCGCGCCGACGATCACCGCCACTTTAAAGCCGTCGAGGATGTACTCGCTCAGCACTTCAAAAAAGCTCTGCTTCTCCCCTTCGCTGACGTCCAGCAGATCTTCCTGCGGGTTCACCTGATAAGGGTTGATCAACGACGCCATGATAAAACCGCCGAACAGGTTCAGAACTAACGCCGTCACCACGTAGCGCGGCTCCAGCATCACCATATAGGCGCCGATAATCGACATCGAGACCGTCGACATCGCCGAGGTGCACAGCGTATACAGGCGATGCTCCGGCAGCAGGCCGAGCTGTTTTTTTACCGAGATAAACACTTCGGACTGGCCGAGGATCGCCGACGCTACTGCGTTATAGGACTCCAGACGCCCCATGCCGTTGATTTTGCTGAGCCCGAGACCGATGTACTTGATGATAAAGCCCAGAATACGCCAGTGCTGCAAAATGCCGATCAGCGCGGAAATAAACACGATAGGCAGCAATACCGACAGGAAGAACGAGATCTCTCCTTTATTCAGTAGGCCGCCGAACACAAAGTTGACGCCTTCATTGGCGTAGGCCAACAGATGGCCAAATACTCCGGCCACGGCGGCGATGCCGGTATTGCCAGCGTCCGTTTTCAGCAGTAACAATGCCATAACAAATTGGCACAATAACATCACACCCAGCGGTCGGTAGCGAATATTTTTACGGTTATTACTCACCAACACCGCCAAAGCATAAATAACCAAAATGCTTGATATACCAATGAGATACTTCATATTTCTTCCCCGGGAAATTGTATGCCGCCCTGTCAGGACGCATAGTCATACATATAAAAATGTTATTTTATGAACATATCAGACACTCAATGTTATTAAAGTGACATTGAGCACAAAAAAGCCATTGGTCAACGGGAAACGCATGATTAATGGTTAAATTTTGGTTAAAACCGGCAAGCGGCGGGAAAAGCGACGGAAACAGAAAAAGGAAGCGGGAACGATAGGCGTGGCGGAGCCTGCAGATGCCCTGCCGGGGTGATGTGGATTGACTAAAAAGGGAGCAACCAAACGCTTTGTGGCAGAAAGCCGTTGACGACACCCGGCCTTTACGGTTTAATGCGCCCCGTTGCCCGGATAGCTCAGTCGGTAGAGCAGGGGATTGAAAATCCCCGTGTCCTTGGTTCGATTCCGAGTCCGGGCACCATATTCAGAAAAACCCGCCTATGGCGGGTTTTTCGCTTTCTAAGCCCGCCGAAATCAACACTTCTACAATATCTTAACTCCGCCCAACTCAACCCACATCAAGTCCCTTGCGGGGGTACAACTGAGGGTATAGTCTGATTCGATAAAATTTATACCTTTTTACTATCAGGAGTGGGGGTCAGTCCAATATCTCTAACAAAATATCCGGAATGATTAGACCATTACAAAAAGGGAAAATATGGTCGGATTACTGTTCATCGCACAACAGCTACTCCATACAACAGCATTGAACTCAAACCCGATAGTTTCCGAGTAACAGAAGTATCAGTACATTGGCACTAAAAAAGCCGGCAATATGCCGGCTTGGGTTAATTAAGCTGTACCTTCATCAGGCGACCTGTTTCCTTTTCAAACGCGCCGACCAGTTTCCCAGGTAGTGACCAGACGTATAAAGTATTCGGCGCCGTCCGTTATGCAGCGAGTTGCCGATCACCACTTCCCCGCGCGATGCCACAAAGCGACAATTGTATATACGCCATGCCGGCCGCCAGAGGATCGATACTGCATATGACACGCTAACCAACCACGACTGGTAAAAATCCCTTGTGACAGGGCTTTTTACCAGTTTCCTTATACAGAAGTAGGTAGAGCCATCATATGATAATTGTTACCATTAAATTTAAACTTCCCTACATCTTCAAATTCATTACGTGTATGGAATGCATAAGAGCGCGGATTTAGGACATTTACGAATGTCACGATCACCGGATAACGTGTTGAAAACACCTTGCGCTGATACTCAAGAAGCAATTCTCCCACACCGTTACTGCGGTATTCTTCCGCAACACAGATAGGGCCGTACTGGTATGACGTCTCGGCACTTAATTGCTGGCCTTGGTAAGCATAGTCCTTCAATATATCAGCCATATAATCAAACATTGGCCAAGGCTTGAGGAATTTCCATGAAGCACCTAACAGTAACCCTATAATCTTGTCGTCAGATTTATCAACAGCAATTATTACGCCGTTTTCTGAATTACATAATTCAATGAGTTGCTGCTCTGTCATATCAGTAGTCACAAATCCATTAGCACGCTGCTCACCTTCAAGGTTTTTAGCATGATAGCGCTCAAGCAATTTTTTGACCTGTGGGATATCGGTAGCTTGAGCTAAGCGAACATGTATATTTTCGTTTTTCATCATTATACTCCTACAAAATATTTTACTGAAAGTGTAACCATCATTGCCCCGACTGTAACAAACAGTGCTTTTCGGATTATTTCACCATTCGTATTGATTGCGTGCATGGAACCAATATGGTTACCCAATAGACTAGCAATAATCATCGGGATACCAATTAAGTAGGCCATTTTACCAGCAATAGCAAAAGCCACAAACGCACCAATATTCGAAGAGAAGTTGAATATTTTACTAGTCGCAGATGCCTGCAACAGTCCAAATCTATTTATCACGGTCAATGCAATGATAAAAAGACTACCGGTGCCAGGACCAAAGAAACCATCATAAAAACCGACTATAAAACAAACGATGAAGATTGCCATGAAGTTGGTCTTAACTTCCCCATCGATAGCTTCTTTTATCTTCCCTTTTACCACTGCTGCAATCAAGCCAATAGGAAGTAAGCCAACAATGATAATAGATAGCGTTTCAGCGGGTAAAAGAAGAATAACTTTCGCCCCCACATAAGCGCCAGCCAGGGCTGATATAAGTCCAGCTGGCACAACTGACCATATTACCGATTTGTTTTTCATAAAATTCTTTATGGCGGCAACTGTGCCAATGGTACTGACCAGCTTTTCCTGCCCCAAAGCCAGCTGGGGAGGTAAGCCTGTCAAAATAAAGGCAGGTATAAGGATCAATCCCGCACCACCGGCGATGGCATCGATGTAGCCGGCCACAAATGAAGCTGCGACCAATAAAAACACCCCAAGAAGAAGGTATTTTTCTATTACACTTCCCTCAACGAACATTGAGTTATTTAACAAATCAAACATGTAAATTACCGTTTATATAGTACGTAAATGATGAAGACAACTAGAAGGGGAAACCAACTGTGATTCTATTGGCCTTTTCTTCATTCCAAAAACACGTAACAGCCATCGGTCAGTTCCATCAAATCGCGGCTCAAAAGCATTACGTGTATGCATAGTCCTCTGATTTAGAAAAGTAACAGCATCACCAGGCTCAAGAGGAACATCAAACCAAAGATCATGTTCAAGAGTGACAAAGCGCATTTTTTCTAAAGCGGCTTCAGCTTTTAGCGTCATACCATTAGTATTGTGCCAATCAAAGCGTGAATACCATTTCCCATCATTCTTAACAATGACAGGGACTTCTTCAACTGATGACGCCTCAGCGAAGCTCGCAGGTCTATTTATTTTGAATATAGGTTTTGAAAGGGTATCAATAACATCAGGTGTTAGATGAGAGAGTATTTCATCAAGTTTTAGAAGACTCGTATTCACACCTTCCTCTTTCCTCAAACACAATAACGTTAATGTATCTGGGCAAGAACCTAATAATTTTGACTCCCTCTCACCAGTTATGCGAAGGTCTGGGTTATCCACATGTGGATAGAAATCAAACTTTGCCCCTTGCGAACTAATTATGCCTTCAGCTTTTATCATGGGGCAAACATGACGGATTAAGTGGCCATCATTTTCCCCCTGATATACCACAGGCCATAATCCCGCTTCAAAATGCGCAGCAAGATAGGCTCCGTGTAAGTCTGAATTTTTTGACTCTACATAATCAGCATGAGACGATTTGGTCGGTGTTTCTGTTAATTCACTTTCGTTAAATACTTTCAATTTCCAAATTACATAGCACTCACTATCCAGCTTTGTTCTAAACTCATCAGGAGATATAGGAAGCGACTCTCTGATTTTATCAGCTTTTGATAGTATAACTCCATTCTTCATAAACATACCCTGTCCTGAAGCGGTCAATTATAATTATTCATGTGTTGTCGTCACATGACGTATACATATACAAGATTAGAAAATAGGAAATATATATACAAACAACCAATCCATAAATGTACCTTATGATTTATACCTTACAATTCCCAGACTCATCAAGAGGGCAAAAAAATCCAGAACAAATATCTTAAATTAGTAAACACGCAAGCAATACATCTTAGTTTACATAAAATTTACAAACTTTATCCTACAAAAAAGAGAGCTGAAACGCATCAGCACCCCAGGTCAACATAATTCATATACAAATATGGAATTACCAAATAACCATACATTCCAGAAAGCACCACGATTAGCTTTGGGGGGGTGAGGCGCAATATAATGTAGAAAGCGCCCCTGACGCTCAGTGTAACCTGCAGGCTCGCATGTTTACGCCACGGATGACCGAGGAACCGCCACTGGTAGCGCAGCTTCAGGCATTGCATATAAGTCAGTGAGTTGACATGAGCCGCACAAGTTCCCTATGCACGTGTTTTGATCTCATCTCTGATTTAGTACTGCACTGATGTACAACCGCCGTCAGTGGTCGGACAGTTCGCGTAAAACCCGTAACTCAGGGCCAGGCGAATCGCCGGCGACAGCTGCTGATAATCACTGACATCGATACGTTCGAGGTCGAATTTCTCAGCCAGGCCGTAAACCGGCATAGGGGCAGTCCAAATATACGGCAGGATCGTCTACCGGCATAAGGGCAGTCCATTATGTGATTGTCGGCGACACTATCTCTCCGTGGCTGGGCGATGCGCTGGCCTTTGTGAAAGCGCTGGGGGCGGCCTTTTCCGCCATGGTGGGCCAGGCGGCTGCGGGACGGCTGCTGTTCAGTATGGGGCGTAGCGGCGCGCTGCCGGGTTCCCTCAGCCAGGTCGGCAAACGCAGCGGGCTGCCGGTGACCGCGCTGCTGGCCGCCGCCGCGGTCAACACCGTGCTGGCGGTAGTCGCCGCCAGCGTCGACAACGGGCTGTCGCAGCTGGTCTCGTTTGTGGATGTGGGGGCGATCTGCGGCTTTATTCTGCTGCACTGTTCGGTAATCGGCCTGTTTCTGGTGAAGCGCCGCCTGCGCAGCCTGCGCGCGCTGCTGGCCTGCGGGCTGGTGCCGTTGCTGGGGATCGCGGTGCTGGCGCCGGTGCTGTTCCATATTCACACCCCGGCGCTGGCGGCCGGGGCGCTGTGGTTGCTGGTAGGGCTGGTGGTGCTGTGGCGCCGTCGGGCGTCATTTTAAAGCAGCGGCCTCGTCGTTTAACGCAGCGGTTCGCGGGTGGTTACGCCATTCACCAGTCGGTTAATCCCCAGCGGGTTTTCATCCTTCAGGGCATCCGGCAGCAGCGCCTGGGGATAATCCTGATAACAGACCGGGCGCAGGAAGCGATCGATAGCCAGGGTGCCCACCGAGGTGCCGCGGGCGTCCGACGTGGCAGGCCAGGGGCCGCCGTGCACCATGGCGTCGCACACCTCCACGCCGGTGGGATAACCGTTCAGCAGCAGACGCCCCGCCTTCTCTTCCAGCAGATTCACCAGCTCGCGGCAGCCGCGCAGATCGTCCGGCTCGGCGATGAGCGTCGCGGTGAGCTGGCCGTGCATTCCCTGTAGCGCCTGCAATAACCCCCGTGCGCTGCCGGCCTCCACCGCCACGGTCGCCGGGCCGAACACCTCTTCCTGCAACAGCTCATCACCGCTGGCCAGCAAGGCGGCATCGGCCTTAAACAGCCAGGGAGCAGCCTGATTATCGTCACGCGCTTCGCCGGTCAGCGTTTCAACCTGCGGATGCCGGCTCAGCCGGGTAAGCCCCTGACGATAGTGCTGCAGGATCCCGGCATTCAACATCACCTGCGCCGGGCGGCTGGCCATTTCATCACGCAGCGCCAGCAGAAACTCGCTATATTCCGCCCCTGCCGCGCCGATAATCAGCCCCGGGTTCGTGCAGAACTGGCCGCAGCCCAGCACCACGGAATCCGCCAGCTCGCGGGCGATCTGCGGCCCACGGCGGCGCAGGGCTTCCGGCAGCAGAATGATGGGGTTGATGCTGCTCATTTCGGCAAATACCGGAATCGGCTGCGGACGGCTGGCCGCCATATCGAAAATGGCCCGTCCGCCGCGCAACGAGCCGGTAAACCCCACCGCCTGAATCAACGGGTGTCTGACCAACACTTCGCCGATGGTGGTGCCGTAAATCATGCTGAACACGCCTGCGGGCATGCCGGTCTGGCGCGCGGCGCGGAGGATGGCGTCGACAACGCATTCCGCCGTTGCCATATGGCCGGTGTGGGCCTTAAACACCACCGGGCAGCCCGCCGCCAGCGCGGCCGCGGTATCGCCGCCGGCGGTAGAGAACGCCAGCGGGAAGTTGCTGGCGCCAAACACGGCCACCGGCCCCACGCCAAGCCGCGCCTGGCGCAGATCGGGGCGCGGCAACGGCTGCCGATCCGGCAACGCCGTATCGATACGGGCTCCCAGACAGTCGCCGCGCCGCAGTACGCTGGCAAACAGCCGCATCTGGCCGCTGGTGCGCCCGCGTTCACCGCGCAACCGGGCCACGGGCAACGCCGTCTCCCGGCTGGCAAGGGCCAGAAACTCGTCGTCCAGCGTATCCAGCTCATCGGCAATGGCTTCCAGAAACCGGGCCCGATGTTCCGGCGCCAGGCGGCTATAAACGCTAAAGGCGCGACGGGCCGCCTCGCAGGCGGCGGCAGCCTCCTGTTCGGTGGCCTGATAAAAACGCCACGGCAGCGCTTCGCCGCTGACCGCGTCCAGGCTTTCCAGTACGGTATCTCCCTGGGCGCTGCGTTCGCTGCCGATAAAGTTGTATCCGGTAATCTTCATGACCTGATGCTCATCTCGTTAGTGTGAATGTCGGGGTAAGTTGTCGTCATTAACCACCCGCAAATAGAGGGTCGCCGGCTCCAGGCAGCCGCCGGTGGAAAGCTGGCCGACCATGCTGCGGTAAATTTCCTGCCATGGCGTCTGAGAAGGCGGATGCGTGGGCGTAAAGGCCGCCCGACGGCGTTCCATTTCGCTATCGTCAATCAGCAGATCGACCCGGCGCTGGTTAAGATCCACCCGCAGACGATCGTTGGTTTGCAGCAGCGCCAGCCCGCCGCCGACGGCGGCTTCCGGCGACATATTGAGGATCGACGGGCTGGCGGAGGTGCCGCTCTGGCGTCCGTCCCCCAGACAGGGCAGCGAGGTTACCCCCTGTTTCAGCAGCGCCGTCGGCGGCGCCATATTGACCACTTCAGCGCTGCCGGGATAGCCGACGGTACCAGCGCCGCGGATCACCAGAATCGAGCGGGCGTCAATCGCCAGTTCGGGATCGTTAATCCGCGCGTGGTAATCCTCCGGGCCATCGAACACGATGGCCCGCGCCTCGAAGCAGTTTTCCGCACCGGGTTCGCTGAGCCACGTTTTACGGAATTCGTCACCTACCACCGACATCTTCATAATCGCGCTGTCGAAGAAGTTGCCGCTCAGCACAATGAAGCCCGCCCGGTGTTTAAGCGGATTTTCCCAGTCGTGAATCACATCCGCATTGTGGTTGCCGGACTCGCGGGCGATGTCGCCAATGGCTTTGCCGCTGACCGTCAGGCAGGATTCGTTGAGGCGACCGGCTTTCTGCAATTCATGCAGCACCGCCGGAACCCCGCCGGCGCGGTGGAAGCCCTCCCCCAGATAGCGTCCGGCAGGCATGCAGTCCACCAGCAGCGGCACCGCTTCGCCCACCCGCTGCCAGTCATCCAGAGTCAGCGCAACACCAGCATGGCGGGCGATGGCGATCAGGTGCGGCGGACAGTTGCTGGATGCCCCCAGCGCCGAGGCAACGGTAATGGCGTTTTCAAACGCCGCTTTGGTCAGAATCTTCGACGGACGCAGATCGTCCCACACCATTTGGCAGATGTGTTTGCCGGTGCGATAGGCCATCTGCCCGCGCTCGCGATAAGGAGCCGGAATGCTGGCGCAGCCCGGCAGCGACATGCCGAGCGCTTCGGCCAGCGCGTTCATCGATAGCGCGGTCCCCATCGTGTTGCAGTGGCCGATGGACGGCGAAGAAGCGGTAGTCAGCTCCATGAAGCCTTCGTAGTCGATTTCGCCGGTGGCCAGCAGGTTGCGTGCATGCCAAATCACCGTGCCGGAACCAATCAGCTCCCCTTTATAGTGGCCGTCAAGCATCGGCCCGCCGGACAGTACGATGGCAGGCAGATCGGTGGTGGCGGCCGCCATCAGGCAGGCTGGCGTGGTTTTATCGCAGCCGGTGGTCAGCACCACGCCATCCAAAGGATAGCCGTGCAGGATCTCCACCAGCCCCAGATAGGCCAGGTTACGATCCAGCGCCGCGGTGGGACGGCGGCTCTGCTCGGCGATGGGGTGAACCGGAAATTCCATCGGAATGCCGCCGGCATCGCGAATGCCGGCCTTCACCCGTTCCGCCAGCGCCTGGTGGTGGCGGTTGCAGGGGGTCAGATCGCTGCCGGTCTGAGCGATGCCGATAATCGGACGCCCGGATTGCAGCTCCTCGCGGGTCAGTCCGTAGTTCATATAGCGTTCGACGTACAGCGCCGTCATATCGGCGTGTTCAGGATCGTCGAACCAGCGCTGGCTGCGCAGTTTGGGTACCGGTTTATCCTTCATGATTTTTCTCTCTTATTAGTATGGCGCCCGGGGCGCGATGATGGGGTGACCGGCCGACGGCATCCTGAATCAGTGTCAGATCGCGGCCGCGGGTTTCCACGGAAAGCCAGCTACCGGCGAGCGTAATGCCCCCCAGAACAATAGTGTATGCGGCCAGCACCCAGGGGGCGCCGTCGGCCAGTCCTGTGAGCCAGATCCCGAGTAGCGGCGCCAGTCCGCCGGAAAGCAGCGCGCCGACCTCGCGGGAAAGCGCCACGCCGGAATAACGGTAGCGGTTGCCGAATAGCTCGGTGAAGTGGGCGCACTGAGCGCCGAGCATGCTGTTGGCGCCGATGGCAAAACCGCCGACGATCGCCAGAGTGATAAGCCAGGGATTACCGCTGGCGATCATCATCCAGGCCGGGAAGGCCCAGAGCATGCAGAACAGCGCCCCGGCGCGGTAAACCCGCAACCGCCCCACGCGGTCCGACAGGGCGCCGAACAGCGGCGTGGTGATAACGCTCGCCACGCTGGCCAGCAGTACGGCATTGGTGCCGATCTGCGCGAAGGCGGCGCTCTGCTGGGCCTGGGTGGCGGCGTAGCCGGTCAGAAAGGCGATGGACACCGTGGCGTACAGGGTGGAGCTGCCGGTTTCCGCCATGCGCATCAGAATGGTGGCGGCCAGCGGACGTCGCGCGTCGCGCATGACCGCCCGCATCGGCGTCTTAATCACCTGCTGCTGGGTTTCCAGGGTCTTAAACACCGGGCTTTCTTTCAGCCTTAAGCGCACCCAGATAGCGACGGCGATCAACACCACGCTCAGCAGGAAAGGAATGCGCCAGCCCCAGCTCAGGATCTGCTGTTCGCTCAGCAACAACTGCATAACCCGAAAGGTGATGGTCGCCAGCGCCAGTCCGGAAAAAACACCGATAAAGGGCAGTGCCGCATACCAGCCGCGGCGTTTCGGAGGCGCCAGCTCCGCCATCAGGGTGGCGGCGCCGGACTGTTCAGCGCCGGCGCCGAAGCCCTGAAGCAGCCGCAGGGCAACCAGCAGCACGGCGCCCAGCGGCCCGGCGGGCAGCAGGCCGATCAGCGTGGTGGCGACCCCCATCAGCCCGATGGTGATCAGCAAGACCAGTTTACGGCCTTTGCGATCGCCCAGCGAACCGAAAAACAGGCCGCCGAAAGGCCGGGCCAGGAACCCGGCGCCATAGGTGGCGAAGCTTGCCAACAGCGCACCGGTAACCCCCAGCGAGGGGAAGAAAATATGGCCGAAGACCAGCGCCGACGCCAGCCCGTAAATGGCAAAATCGTAATACTCCAGCGCGCTACCAACGGCGCCGGTGAAGATTGCCCGCCGCAGCTGGCGCGGATCGGGCGTAGAAGAGTGATTCTGTACACGCATAGCATGCTCCTTCAGTGGGATTGCCTTACAGCGTGATTTCAGGATGGCGGGCGTTACAGCAGGCGGCGCCGGCTCAGATTGTCGAACAGCGCGCGCAGACCGAAGGTCCAGGGCGGTGCCTGGTCGCTGGTGGTGACCCGATTGCGCAAAGCGCCCAGCATCGGCGTGCCGATAGTGACGATATCGCCGGGCCGGTGGGTAAAACCGGCGCCGGGGCGATCCCGGTCCTGGGTGGGAGCGAACAGCGTGCCCAGGAACAGCGCAAAGCCGTCGGGATACTGGTGGTTGGCGTTCAGGGTCTGCCTGACCAGCTCTTCAGGATCGCGGCTAATGGCGCTCATGGCACTCAGTCCGTGAAGCTGGAAACCCTCTTCGCCCTGAACCGTCAGTTCCACCTCGCAGTTGCGTACGTGATCCAGGGTAAAGCTGTCATCGAACAGGCGAATAAAGGGGCCGATGGCGCAGGAGGCATTATTGTCCTTGGCTTTGCTGAGCAGCAGCGCGCTGCGCCCTTCGAAGTCACGCAGGTTGACGTCGTTGCCCAGCGTCGCCCCCTGAATCCGGCCGCGACTGTTAACCAGCAGCACCACTTCCGGCTCCGGGTTATTCCAGCTGGAATGGGGATGAATGCCGATGGCGGCGCCGCTGCCGACACTGGCCAGCACCGGCGCCTTGGTAAAGATCTCGGCGTCGGGGCCAATGCCGACTTCCAGATACTGGGACCACAGGCCGCGTTCAATCAGCAACTGCTTCAGGGCGGCGGCCCGTTCGGAGCCGGGTTTGACCGCCCGCAGATCCGGGCCGGTGAGATCGTAGATACGGGCCCGCAGGCCGCTGGCCAGTTCACCGTCGCCGGCGGCCTGCTCCTCGATCACCCGCTCCAGCATGCTGTCGACGAAGGTGACCCCGGCGGCCTTAATCACCTGCAGGTCGATGGGGGATAGCAGGTACGGGCGTGCAGGGTCCGGCGCATCGCCGCCGTTGGCCAGCAGCTCACAAAGTGAGCCGATATGGCGTCCCTTTGTCTGGCGTATCACATCCCCGGGGTTTTCCAGTTCCAGAAGTCCGGCGACGGTGGCAGCCTGTTGCGAAATATCGAAGACGTCGTCGCCGCGAATAACTACCGGCGAAGGACCGGGACAGGGGCCGGGAACCCAGGCGCGGCCGATCAGGCAGCCGCGGGTTCCGTCTTCGGGCAGGGTGTTTGCAGGATTCAGAGCGATGGTCATGGGAGTTTCTCCTCATTGTTGTTGCCGTTACGTTATGCGGCGGGAGAGATAAACTCCAATGGCATTCATTCAGTCATCGATAACCAGGGGTTATCGGTTATTCAAGGGCGCACTATGTCTGATATGTCGTTTACCAGCTTCTGTCACTGGCTAAAGTTCCGCCATCTGTTGTTGATAGATACTCTTGGTCGTACCGGGAATATGCATCTGGCGGCCGAACAGATGAGCCTGAGCCAGCCCGCGCTCAGTAAAATGCTCAGGGAGATCGAGAACCAGTTCGGTTTCCCGCTGTTTGAGCGCCTGCCGCGCAGTATGCCGCCCACGGCGCTGGGCGGCGAGGTGGTGCGCTACGCGCAGATTGCGCTCAACGATGCGCGGGGATTTGTGGCGCGCATCGACAGTCTGCGGGCCGGTGGCCACGGACACCTGCGGGTGGGAGGGATCTTCGCCGCCACGGCGGTGGCGCTGCCCCAGGCCATCATCAGTATCAAAAAGCGCTGGCCGCTGCTGGCGATTGAAGTGGTGGAACAGACCAGCGATCATCTGATGGAAATGCTAAAGGCACGCACCCTGGACCTGGCTATCGGTCGTTTTACCGAGCCTCAACAGCAACAGCTGTTCGACTTCCGCCCGATGGGGCCGGAACCGTTCTGCCTGGTGGTGAATCGCCGCCATCCGCTGGCCGGGCAGGATCGGCGCTACAGCCTGGGAGAACTCCTGGCGTGGCCGTGGATCCTCTACCCTCAAGGGACGCCGATTCGTCGCCAGATGGAGGAGGCCTTCGCGGCGGCCGGCGTTGCCACGCCGCACAATACCGTTGAAACCATCTCGATGCAGACCTTCCTTCAGGTACTACAGGGCGGCCCGATGATCGGCATGCTGCCGGAAGCCATGGCCGCCGCTCATCTGCACGGGGGACTGCTGAGCGTGCTGAACACCGATCTACGGCTGGCACCGCAGGAATATGGCGTACTGACCCGGCGCAGTGAACCGCTTACCGAGATCGCCCGGGAGTTTATGGCGCTGTTGCTGGAGCCGGAAACGTTGGCCGAAACGTAAGAGAGCTGGCTTCAGAACATGCCGCACCCACCAACATCAAGTGTAACTCATTGACCAGCAGGATTTATCTTGCAGGGGGTCGCCGACCAGGATCAGGTCCGATATGCTGTAATACCCATGTCGCCCCCCGCTCACCCCGCCTATGAACCCCGTCACAAAATAGCAACCTAACAGTTACCCTGCTTACTAACAGACATACCCGTCAGCCATTATTAACCCATTGTTAACATAATCGATTTCCTACGGCTGCCGCCGATTGATGTGCCGGACACATCAATCCATGTGTAAATTGCACTTATTTACTCTCCCCCGTTCCTGCAGTCTCCAGAGCAGGCGCAGCCAAAAGCGCCACTGACAAACTGGAGACAACCATGCACTCATCGACCTCACCCATGACAGCCCGGGGACGCGCCGGCGCGATACTGCGCGTAACCTCAGGCAACTTTCTTGAGCAGTTTGATTTCTTCCTGTTCGGGTTTTATGCCACCTATATCGCCCATACCTTTTTCCCGGCCAGCAGTGAATTTGCTTCGCTGATGATGACCTTCGCCGTCTTCGGCGCCGGCTTTCTGATGCGCCCCATCGGCGCGGTGGTGCTGGGCGCCTACATCGATAAAGTCGGCCGCCGTAAGGGGCTGATCGTCACGCTGTCGATCATGGCCGCCGGCACCTTCCTGATTGTGCTGATCCCGTCTTATCAGAGCATCGGGCTGTGGGCGCCGCTGCTGGTGCTATTCGGGCGTCTGCTGCAGGGCTTCTCCGCCGGCGCAGAGCTGGGCGGCGTTTCGGTGTATCTGGCGGAAATCGCCACGCCGGGCCGCAAGGGGTTTTACACCAGTTGGCAGTCCGGCAGCCAACAGGTCGCCATCATGGTGGCGGCGGCGATCGGCTTTGCCCTGAATGCGGCGCTGGAAGAGAGCGCGATCCGTGAATGGGGCTGGCGCATACCGTTCCTGCTAGGCTGCGCCATCGTGCCCTTTATCTTTGTTTTACGCCGCAAACTGGAAGAAACCGAGGAATTCAGCGCCCGCCGCAACCACCTGGCGATGCGGCAGGTTTTCCGCACGCTGCTCGCCAACTGGCAGGTGGTTATCGCCGGTATGCTGATGGTGGCAATGACCACCACCGCCTTTTACCTGATTACCGTCTATGCGCCGACCTTCGGCAAAAAAGTGCTGATGCTGAGCGCCTCCGACAGCCTGCTGGTGACGCTGCTGGTCGCCATTTCAAACTTCATCTGGCTGCCGGTGGGCGGCGCCCTGTCGGACCGCTTCGGCCGTAAGCCGGTTCTGGTGGCAATGACGCTGCTGGCGCTGGCTACCGCCTATCCGGCGCTGGCGCTGTTGGCCGCCACCCCCACCTTCTCGATGATGCTGAGCGTACTGCTGTGGCTGTCCTTTATTTACGGCCTGTACAACGGCGCCATGATCCCGGCGCTGACGGAAATTATGCCGACGGAAGTGCGGGTTGCCGGTTTCTCACTGGCTTACAGCCTGGCGACGGCGGTATTCGGCGGCTTTACGCCGGTGATATCCACCGCGCTGATCGAATTCACCGGGGATAAGGCCTCGCCGGGCTACTGGATGAGCTTTGCCGCCGTGTGCGCCCTGCTGGCGACGCTGTATCTGTACCGCCGTCGCACCTTGACCCTGCAAACCTCACATTAATCCCGCAGCCAGGAATGACATCATGCATAAAATTTATCCTTCCCTGATCGCCGCGCTGGTGCTTTCCTCCGCCAGCGGCGGCGCGCTGGCCAAAGACGTCACCGTGATGATTTCAGGCGGTTTTAAGGCCGCGCTGGAAAAACTGGCGCCGCAGTATGAAACCCAAAGCGGCAACCACATTATTCTGGTATCCGGGCCGTCGATGGGAAAATCCGCCCAGGCGATCCCTAACCGCCTGGCGCGCGGTGAAAAAACCGACGTGGTGATCATGGTGGGCGACGCGCTGAAAAACCTGGAAAAAGAGAGCCGACTGCAGCCGGGTTCACGCGTGGAGCTGGCCGATTCACCGATTGGCGTGGTGGTTAAACAGGGACAGCCGAAGCCCGATATCAGCAGCCGCGACGCGCTGCGCGCTACGCTGTTGCAGGCCGGCTCCGTGGCCTATTCCGACAGCGCCAGCGGTCGTTACGTCAGCAGCCAGCTGTTTAAAACGCTGGGGATTGAAGTACAGATGAAGGATAAGGCGCATAAGGTGGAGCGCGTCCCGGTGGCGGGCGAAGTGGCAGGCGGTAAATACGCGCTCGGTTTTCAGCAGGTCAGCGAGCTGCTGCCGGTGCCCGGCGTGACCTTTATCGGCGAACTGCCGGACAGCGTGCAGTACATCACCCGCTTTGCCGGCGCGGTGACGGCGCACGCAGAGCATCGGCAGGAAGGGAAAGCGCTGCTGGATTTCCTCTCTTCACCAACGGCGCAGCAGACCATTGCCGCGACCGGGCTTAAATCTGTTCCGGCCGTGCAGACCGTTCAGCTGCGAGATACCGTTCAGTGATCAGTTGTTCCAGTTCCGCAGCCACATAGGACTGTATGCGTCCGCTGCGTTTGAGCAGCCCGACCGTGCGCGTTACCGCCGGTTCGGTCAGCGGCAGCTGCATCAGCACGGAGTGCTCTGCTGGAGGCATCGACATGGCGGGCACGGCGGCAATGCCGATGCCCGCCTCAACCATTCCCAGCAGGGTGGTCACATGCCGGGTTTCGCACAGGCTGGGACGCGCGGGAATTATATCCCCCAACGCCTGATCGAGCAGGTTGCGGTTGCCGGACACCTTATCCAAACTCACATACTCCTGCTGATAAAACTCGCGCCAGGTGAGGCCATCCCTTGTGGCCAACGGGCTATCGCGCCGGCAGGCGGCCACATAGGCATCTTCCACCAGCGGTAAAAACTCCGTATTCGGCAGCGGGTTGCCGGAGAAACAGATGCCGAAGTCGGCCTGGCCGTTCATCACCGCTTCGATAACGTTGCCGACGCTGCTGTCGATAAGCTTTACGCGCACGCGCGGGTATCGCGCCTGAAACAGGCGGATCACGTCAGGCATAAAGTAATACGCCGCCGAGGGCACCGTCGCCACCGTCACCAGCCCCGTCCGCTCCTGACTGACTTTACTGACGTCAGCCATCACTTCTTCAAAATTCGCCAGCAGCTGGTCGGAACGCTCGGCAAACGTCTGCCCGTACAGCGTCAGAGTGACGCGACGGGTGGTGCGCTCGAACAGCCGGGCGCCCAATGCCGCTTCCAGCTTTTCTATTCTGCGGCTCAGGGCCGACTGGGACAGGCAGATAGACTCGGCGGCGCTACGAAAGCTGCCGTATTCGACCAGCGCGCGAAACGCATACAGACCGTTAAGATCAACATTCACGGGCATAGCGGCAAGCAATCCTTATGACGAGAAATAACCGGGATAAAAATAATAGCGCCTTATCGCGCCGTAGAGAAAGAGCGATTGGCCGGCCGTCATGCAAAAGACCGCCGATAGCGGTGGCCACCAACAAGAATAGTACGGTCACCCACCCACCCCGCCGGTGACCTGCGGAGTCAACGTCAAAACGACATACTCCGCCGACGCGACACTATTTTTTATTCATAACAGTGCGAGGCTTTCACACTACGCCTATGCTTTGAACGCAAAATAACAAGTAATGATAAACAAACAGGATAAAAGGAAACAGTCGATGAATACACAGGTGCAAAGCGGTAAGAAAGTCGATCTGGTGATCGTCATTGATACCAGCGGTTCAATGGCCGATGAGGCAAAGGCGCTGAGCGCGGCGCTGGACAAGGCCGTAGAGGAAGCCCGCAAATCTTGCCCTTCTGATTTACGGGTCGAATTTTTGGGGATTGAAGGCACATTCACCGGCACCAAGTTTGAAAAAACGGTGCATAACTACCTCACGACAACCGCCGGAGCAGACGGCAATACGTTAAAAGGACGCAAGCGGGACAGCGTAGCGAATGCCGGCGCGCAGGAAGATGTGGCTCGCGCGGTTGAAGATATCAGCACCCATTTTGACTGGCGCGCCGGCGCAGAAAAGAACGTGTTCGTATTAGGCGATGAGAGCCTGGAAGGCGGAGAAATGATTCTGGATGCAGCGCGTATCAAAGCCTGCAATGATGCCATCGCTACTGCGCTGAGCAACGGCGCCAAAGTACATACCTACCTGGGCACCCCACACGCCACCACGCCGTATCCGACGCCGGAAGATGAAGAAGCCAATATCAAGGAATACAAACGGCTGGCGTTGCGCACCGGCGGTGAGCACTATATCTATACCAAAGGCATCGCCGATTTTACCCAGGTGCTGAAAGATACCATCTGCGCCAGTAAAATCCCGCAGCAAGAGAGCATTGAGGATAAAAAAGACGAAGCCGATAAGCTGGAAGGCAAGGCGCCGTCAGAAGGCGATAAACCGACAGGCAACGGCAGCAACCTGTGCGAGCAACTGCCGGAAATTGTAAAAGCGGTAAATACATTGGCGGACGTGCTGAAAGGTTTGGTTGAAGCCTGCGGACCGGGTAATGCAGGCAATGCGGAGAAATCCGGATGCAAGTGCCATGAACACGCCGCACCGGTTGAAACGCCGCCGTCCCCGCCAGCCCCGGAGCCAACCCCCGTCCCCCCACCGTTCTCAGAATCAACGGACTTCACAGGGAATCAGTTAAATAACTGGCAATTTGGCCCCGCAACGCCTGAGCATGAGTTTTACACCGAAGATGGAAAAAGCCTGATACGTTTCCCGACCACCAATGTCAAAGGCAGAACACATAACGGCGTATTGCTGTATAAAAAATACACCGAGCTGCAGCCAGGAAAGCGCTATCGTTTCAGCATTCGGGCGCGCCGGGATAACGACTATAAAGTGATCCCGGAACTGTCGCTGCGTGTTGCAGGCAGTGACATTACGCCGTTGACAACATTAAAAAACAAAGGCGAGTGGTTAACCCTCACAGGGGAATTCACCGCCGCACAGGGCGAAAATCTGCTGGAAATATTCAGCCATAAGGCGAGCGGCGACGGCAACGATTTCAGCATCACCGACATTAAGGTAGAAGAGATCTGATACCGCTTATTGCCGGGTCGCTTAAACGCGGCCCGGCAAACCAGAACGGCGTATCTGCAGCGCTGAAGCAAACTGCCCGACACAAGGCGTTACCCGCAGTCAGCTCGGGAAAAGAAAAGCGCGTGAGCAGACGCCCACGCCAATGGATGATTCAAGATTACTTTATTGGAATAACAGGGCTGTAATATGTCCTGCGCCCTTTTATCAGTGGTTCCCCTGGTATTACGTGCTATGGCTATCCAGCGACAGCCCCTGATACCTTCATCTTGCATAACAATGTAGTTTTTCTTACCCTGAAAAGTCAACACATGAATACAAAAATGGTGACTAATAAATGACTTTTTAAATTATGGTTATTTATCAAAATGATGTGAAAAAGTCGAAATCAGGAAAGTGGTATAGAACAACCCACCAGCCACCATATAATGCAAATTATCTTATGAATTTTTCATGCTTCTATCATACGGCACTGCGTGTCATTGGCGGTTACGGCCGAGACTGCGCATGGACGCTGACGCTACACACGCGCTTTTCTTAATATTGGGTTCACCCGCTATTCCGCACAGGTCAGTTGAACAGGCCGGCCCCCTCCTCGGTTTTCGGTAATGCGTAAGCAGGTCTGGTTTGAATCAAGACAGGGGGGATGCAGCAGCGCACAAAAAAACCGGAAACATACTGGCCAGTACATTTCCGGTTCTTACGGCTTTAAAACACAGCCGGCATACCAAGGTGTAAGCAGCGGCTCACTCAGTATGGAGAATATATTTTCTGTAGAGGAAACGCGCATAATAGGCCGGGAATACGTTTAACACCGCGTAAACCGACTTGATCATCATCTGTATTATCGCCATTTTCACGATAACGCTGGTCTCCATCTTGCCATAAAAGGCCAGCAGGCAGAAAACAAAGCTGTCGATAATGGACGCCGCAAAGGTACTCAAAAAGATGCGCAGATAAAGGTGACGCGAGTGCGTCATCGCCTTCACCTTACAGAGTATCCATGAGTTAGATAGCTCAGAGGTTATAAAGGCCATGGTCGAGGCAAACAGTACGACATAGAGTTGCATCATAAAGTTATTATACGCCTCATTAAGCCCCCAGCCGGGGATAACCGGAAGTTTTGTCGATAGGTATAGCAACAGTGTGATAACCACGTTTGCTGCGACCGAGTACAGTATGGCCCTCTTGGCCAGGCGGAAGCCATAAAACTCATTGAGTAGGTCAATGACCAGAAAGGTGAAGGGGTAAATAAAGGTGCCCGGCGTCACCACAATATCAAAATAGCTAATATAAACGGGCTTAATCGCCGCCAGATTACTGAACTGATAAAATATCGCCAGCGCCAGGACAAAAACGGCATAGGTGCTCCAGGAGCGATCGTTCCGGTCCTGCAACTGATACTCAGTTTTGGGCGCTAGCCCATCCATATAAATATGGCGGTATAAGGCCTTGATTTCATGCGCAGATAAGCTTTGCGATATTTCACTTCTTTCCAGATCGTTAGCATGAATGTTCAATACCTTCCCTGAAGAGCGTATAAGGATTCTTGCCATATGAGTATTGGGTTCAAACCCCATAAGTTTATATTCTGCTTCAGTTTCCATAACGTTCTTCAAGAATATCTCCTAATACGATAACCCCTGCATCGACCTCGTCCACGCAGGCCAGTGCATCAGTAAAGAATCCCGCATTACTCTTAAACAGCAGCTTTAGATTGGTGCTTTTATAGATGCCTTTGCGAATAATAAGCATATCCCCGCACCGGTAGCGCACCGGCGGGTTTTTATCCATTGCCACGGCAATCAGGTTCGGCCCATGGCCATAGTAGTAGGTCAGTGGCCAGGACAGCGTCAGCTCCCCGACGGAACGCCCGGCGTTTATCTGCTCAATCAGTGATGTCAGGGGAATTATGGGCAGCGCCGCCGCATTCATATTGCCATGAACGGAAATACTGGCATCGATTTTTTCCGCTGTCGCAATATCTACATGCTGCAGCTCATACATGGTGACGCCGAAAAAATCAGATATTTTACGCAGCGTCTGTTTCTGCACGCTGGCAACGCGGCCGTCCAATATCTTAAAGATTGTTGTGCGATTAAGCCCGGTGCTTTCACTGACAGAAACCTGTGTTTCGCCTTTACTACGGAGCAAATGCTCCAGATTTGCACGCAATAAACTGCTTTTTTCCGCACCAAACATAATATTTCAATGAGTCCGACAGCTATCAATGATTAAGCAGAATAGCCGGAAACTATAGTGCCCGCAATTCTATGCTTAAGAAATCCTTACCAAAAACCCAGTCTGCCATCCCGTCTGCAGCGCCGGGATATTCGCCATCTCCCATCGATAATCAAACGGCCAGGACGAGAAAACCGGCGCGGATGGCCGGAGCGGAACGGCGGCTCGGAATCGTATTCAAACGCGCCCATAACCGGCGAGACAATCGACAGACGAAAAAAACGGCGTTGCAGCCTCCCTGACCGCAACGCCGCGCTGTCTTCCGGCTCAGCGCAATAGCGATCCTTCCGCCTGCGGTATGGCCTGTTTATGTTCATGACGGCGCAGCATCACGACTTTGCTTTGCAGCTTCTGCTGGAACTGGTCGATAACCACCGCCGTGACGATCACCAGCCCCTTGATCACCATCTGCCAAAAATCGCTCACCCCCATCATCACCATGCCATCCGCCAGGAAAACGATCACGAAAGCGCCGATGATCGACCCCGATACGCGACCGCGCCCTCCCGCCAGCGCGGTGCCGCCAAGCACCGTGGCACCGATGGCGTCCATTTCAAACATATTGCCGGTCATCGGGTGGGCGGTTTGCAGTTGCGACGCGATAATCAACCCCACCAGCGCCGCACACAGCCCGGAAAAGGCATACACAAACACCTTAACCTTCACGATCGGCACCCCCGCCAACCGGGCGGCGGACTCATTGCCGCCTGCGGCATAAATATAGCGGCCGAGCGGAGTTTTACGCGTCAGGTACAGGCCAAACAGCAAAAAGGCCAGCATCAGCCAGATCGGGATATACACCCCCAGGAAGGTGCCGGACCCCAGCGTGGCAAAACCGGTATTGCCCAGCGGCGCCATCCCCACCAGATTGGCGTAAGTACCGCCGTCGTTAAACAGCAGGGCCGCACCGCGCGCCACATACATCATGCCCAGCGTACAGATAAACGGCGCGACGCCCAGACGGGTAATGACCGTGCCGTTTACCAGGCCAAGCAGGCAGCCGAATACGGCAACCGTCAAAATCACCTCCGGCACGTTTAAAAACAGAACATTGCCGCCCCACAGCGGTACGCCGCTGGTCAGCAGCGCGCCGGCCACCATGCCGCAAATGCCCGCCACGGCGCCGACGGACAGGTCAATGCCGCCGGTCAGAATCACCAGCGTCATGCCGATCGCCAGCAGGCCGGTGATCGCCACGTGCTGCGTCATGATCAGCAGGTTGGAGGGGGTCAGGAAGTTCGGCACCATCACGCTGAAAAAGCCGATGACGATCAGCAGCGCAATAAAGGTGCGCGCCTTCAGCAGATACATATAGATCAGATATTTACGGCTCATAGTTTCTCTCCGACGGACGTCAGTCATGCGGCGTTGAAGCGCTGATTAATTTTTCCCGCGTTACGGCGGCGCGCGGCAGATCGGCGGTAATACGTCCGTCGGCCATCACCAGGATACGGTCAGCCAGGGCCATCACCTCATCCAGCTCCGACGAGGAGAACATGACCGCCAGCCCTTCGTGCGCCAGTTTGCCGATCAGGTGATACACATCGGTTTTCGCCCCGACGTCGATACCGCGCGTCGGCTCGTCCAACAGCACCACCTCGGGGCCGGTCATCAAGGCTTTTCCCAGCACCACTTTTTGCTGATTGCCGCCGCTGAGCGAGGTGATCGGCAGCTCGCTGTCGCTCACCTTGATCGCCAGCTGCCGCACCATATCGTCGACGTTATGCTGCTCCTGCGACGGGCTCAGCGGCCGCAGGGCGCGCCGGAATCCCTTCAGGCTGAGATCGGACAGCGTCATATTGGTTTTGATCGACATCAGCTGCACCACCCCTTCCCCCTGCCGGTCTTCCGGCACCAGCGCGATCCCCTTCTTTAACCGCGCCTGGAAGTTAAGCCGGCTGATATCTTCGCCGTGGAGCGCCACGCGTCCCTGCTGACAGGGCAGCATGCCGATCAGCCCCTTGAACAGCTCCGTTCTGCCAGCGCCCAGCAGGCCGTAAATGCCGATCACCTCGCCTTTACGCAGTGCAAACGTCACATCATTCAGCCGATAGCCGCCGTTCGGGTGCAGCGCGGTCAAACCGTCAACCTGCAGCACCGTTTCTTGCTGAGGCGCGGGCGAGTAGTCAAAATGTTTTTTCTTATCGCCCACCATCTGTTCAATGATCCAGGGCACGCTGGCGTCGCTGACTTCACGCTCGCTGATAAAGCGCCCGTCGCGGAAAATGGTGATGTGATCGCCAATCTCCATCAGCTCTTCCAGCCGGTGAGAGATATAGATTATGGTGACGCCGCGCCGCTTGAGCTGCTCGATCACCTTAAACAGCACTTTGACTTCCGACTGGCTCAGGGCGCTGGTCGGCTCATCCATCAGCAGCACCTGGGTATCTTTGGACAGCGCCCGCGCAATCTCGACTAATTGCTGATGGCCGATGCCCAGCTCACCCAGCGGCGCATAAGGGTCAACGTCCAGCTCAAGGCGCTCCAGCAGCGATTTGGCCAGCGCATACTGGTACTTCTCATTAATCACGCCCCGCTGGAAAAACTCATTGCCGATAAAGATGTTGTCCATCACATTCATATTGGGAAACAGATTCAGCTCCTGGAAAATAATGCTGATGCCGTGTCGCTCCGCCTGATGCGTCGACGACAGGGCCACCGTTTCCCCGTTCAGCAGAATTTCGCCGGAAGAGGGCGATTCCACGCCTGCCAGCAGTTTCATCATGGTTGATTTACCGGCGCCGTTTTCCCCGATCAACACATTGACCCTGTTGCGGTAGACCCGGTAGTTAACCCGATCGAGCGCCGTTACCCCGGGGTACAAACGGGAGACGTCGCGGGTCTCGATAATCACATCCGCCGCGGCGGAGTGCGCCAATTGCTCGCTCATCTTCCCTCCTTAGCGACGCGTAATCGCGGCCGGGGTCACCTCGGCGATCTTGCCCGGCAGATCCCAACTGCTGAATACGCCGACCACCTCGACGTTATCCCCGACCTGCGGTTTGAAATCGCGCATCATGTCGGCCGCCTGCTGGTTGATCGCCCGGCCGTAATCGCCGAACAGCACCTGATCGTTAAAATCCTGATAGCCTGCGCCCTTATAGGCGTCACGCAGGTCAGTGCCGCGGATAATCGGCCCGGTCTGTACCCGGACCTCATCGCCGGCGGCGGTTTTCAGCGTCATTTTGCCGCTGCGCGACGTGCTGTTAACGTCGGTGATGGTGCCGCTCAGCCTGACGCTGAACAGGCAGGGGTTCTCCGCCTGGCTGCGGTAGCCATAGCGCTGGCAGGCCTCATCAAAATCTTTCGCCGCCGCCAGTTCGGCAAGCAAGGCGTTATCCGCTTTGGCGTCCTTAACAATTTGCGGCACCAGCTTCTGTTGCCACGTTTGCGGAATATTCGCCATTTTCGGGTTAGGCGGATTTTTTAAATCCGCCAGTTCCTGCTGCGAAACAATACGGCAACCGCCCAGCAGAAAAATCAGCACTACCGGCCCGAGTCGTGTGAACATCACATTCTCCTCTGCGCCCGCCGCAACGGGCGCGACAGCAACACATTAAGATTTGAAGTTGAAGTCCTGCACCTGCTGCGCGTTTTCCGGCGTAATCAGAATGCCGCGGAACATCACCCGCTGCTTCGCCGGCGGTTTGCCATGCTGGATATAGTTGTCGAGATCGGTGACCCCTTGCGCCGCGATGGCCTGCGCCTGCAGCATCACCGTCGCCTTCAGCGCGCCGGCCTTGATGGCGTCACGTTCGTCATTGCTGCCGTCGATGCCGACCACCACCACGTCGTCGCGACCGGCGGCGCGCAGTGCCGCAACGACGCCCAGCGCCACCGGGCCGTTGCCGCAGATAACGCCTTTCACGTCGGGATGGGCCTGCAAAATGCTGTCCATCACCCGCTTGCCGTCAATCAGAGTGCCTTTGGCGTCCTGACGCGCCACGCTCTGCATATCCGGATACTGATCGATCACCTGGTGGAAGGATTTGGAACGGGTCACGCAGTTGTTATCCGCCAGGTTGCAGGTCAGCTCAGCATATTTGCCCTTTTCGCCCATCGCCTCGACAAACACATTGGCCACTTCGGAGCCGGCCTGGAAGTTGTTATGGGTAATCTGCTCCAGTGCGATATCGTCAACCGGTATCTCCCGGTTAATCAGCACCACCGGAATGCCGGCATCTTTGGCTTTTTTGATTGCCGCCACGCTGGCGGTCGAGTCGGCGTTATCCAGGATGATGCCCTGCACCTTTTTACCGATCGCGGTATCGATCAGCTCATTCTGCTTTTTGACGTCTTCGCCGTGCGACAGCACGGAGGTCTTGTAGCCCAGCGCTTTGGCTTTCTCATTGGCGCCTTTAGCCTCGGCGGCGTAGTACGGGTTATCCAGTGAATTGACCAGAATCATGATGGTGCCTTTTTCTGCGGCCAGCGCGGCGCCGGAAAAGACACAGGCGGAAGCGATGCTTAATAACAACAGTTTCTTCTTCATCATCAGGCTCTCTCTCATTATTATGTGATTGGCATCAGCGGTTCGTCACAACCTCCCCCCGCGATCCCGTCGGTTATTGCCCACCGGCCTTACCACTCGCTGTTGATTTATCACCTCGTTTTCCCCGGAGAAATCAAACCGCTTCAGCCGTATCTTTCTGCCCTGCACTATCGTTTTCATACACATTGATTTTCGAATAAAAATATAAGCGATCGATATTGTTCCGTTTGTGTACTTGATCATATTTCAAACAAAAGTCAGAAAAACAAAACATATTCTTTAATTACAGTGGGATAGCATCAATTCGAATCTATAGACCGCTATTTAATAAATAAATTTACGCTGCCATTTCATATAGATAACAATATTTTATTTTCGAACGAAAGCATGGTGCGTACGCGTATTTCTCGCATTAGACTCACCATATGGTTAAAATCTGAGGTAGTTTGTAGGCCGTCAGGTAACCTCATCACGAAAAGGTGACTTTCGATTGAAAAGCAAAAGTGAACAGCTGGCTGACGTTCGGCTACGCAGAGAGAAGATCCTTGAGATGGTCCGGGAGGACGGAACGGTCACGGTTAAAGCGCTCACTGCGGCATTCGGCCTGACCGAAGCAACCATCCGCACCGACCTGCGCACTCTGCAGCAAAGGGGGCTGGTCCAGCGCTATCACGGCGGCGCCACGCTGCTGGCCGGTAAACAAAACACCGGGGCGATGATGTTGGAACGCCAGATCCATCTGGAGCAAAAAGATGCGATCGGCCGCCTGGCGGCGCGGTATATCGAAAACGGCGACACCGTGATTTTCGATTCCGGCACCACCACCACCGCGATCACCAAATATATGGCCCATATCAAGCGGCTGTCGGTCATCACCACGGCGGTCAACATCGCGCTGACGCTGGGCGGTGAGCCGGAGATCAATATCCTGCTGACCGGCGGCAGCTTTAAGTTCCCCACGCTGTCGACCTCCGGCGACAAGGCGGCCGGTTTCTTCGAAAACGTGCTGGCGGAAAAACTGTTTCTCGCCACCGCCTGCATCTCGCCGCGCTCGGGGCTGAGTTTTCCCAGTGAAACGGATATCAAACTGAAACTGGCGATGATTAACGCCGCCAGCGAGGTCTACGTGGTGGCCGACTCCAGCAAGATTGATAAGGTTTCCATGTTCGCCTTACCCTGCGAGTGGTCGAAGATCGATTACCTGATTACCGACAGCGGCATCACGCCGTCGCAGGTACAGGCGTTCGAGACGCTGGGCGTCAGGGTGCTAGTCGCCTGAGACGGCCTCCGGCACATTAATGACGTTCAAGCGTATCGCCCGCCGGGCGAAATATTGCCGATATTTGGGCGACAGCCTGGTGTCGGTAATGACCCGGGTAACGGCGGCGTCGGCGGGCGCCAGCGCGTGCGGATGCGTCCGGCCGAATCTGGACGAGTCGGCCAGCAGCACGACCTCGTCAGAGTGCGCCGCGACGACGTTTTTCACCGCGCAGCTCTGCGGGTCCGGCTCGGTAAATCCGCTTTGCCAGTGCCAGCCGCCGATGCCCAGAAAGGCGCGCTGAAACCACAGCTGGCTGAGGCAACTGCAGGTAAACGCCCCGATCCTCGCATCATTACGCGTTTGCCGCAGGCCGCCCACGATCATCGCCTGATGCTCGCTCTGCTTCAGCCGCTCGGCAATATCGGGATGCGTCGTCACGATGGTGAGACCACGCCTGGCGTGCAACGCGTCGATCAGCGCCAGGCTGATGCTGCAACCGTCGAGATACAGCGTATCGCCGTCGCGCACCAGCGAGGCGGCATACCCGGCAATCCCCTGTTTGGCGGCATAGCGCCGCTGTAATCCGGCCCGGAGCGCATGGCTCTGCAAGGCCACGGCGCCGCCATGCACCCGGAACAGTTCCCCCCGCTGATGCAGCGCCTGCAAATCATGACGGATGGTGACCAGAGAAACGCCGACGGCCTGCGCCAGCGCGCCGACGCTGAGGCGGCCATGCTCGCCCACCATCTGCACAATTTTCCTCTGTCGCGGATGCATACGTGACCTCCCCCTGCCGGCAAATCTGCGCAATGGCCGTTATTGATGCAACGACGCCAGCGCCTGGCGAACAATGCCGGCCGCATCCAGACCATGGTGCGCGCGCATTGCCTGACGGTCGGCGGCGATGGCGTACTCGCCATCGGCAATGCCGAGACGTTGCAGCCGTGCGCCATGACCATATTCCGCCAGCACTTCCGCCACAATGCTGCCGACGCCGCCATTCACATTGTGTTCCTCGACCGTAATCACCGTGCGGATTGCGCCCAGCGCGGCGCTCAGGGCAGCGCGGTCCAGCGGACGGATTGACGGTACGCCGATCACCTGCGCGCTGACGCCCTGCTGCTCCAGGGTGGCCGCCGCATCCACCGCCTCATGCACCGCAGACCCCATCGCCACCAGCGCCACATCGCTCCCGGTGCGCAACACGTCGACGGCGCCCGGCTGGAAACGGTAGGTCTCATCATGCAGCTCCGGCAGGGCTTTGCCGTCCATCCGGATATAGACCGGCCCGACGTGTTCCAGCGCATAGTCGATGATCTGGCGGCATTCCAACGGTGAAGAAGGGGCGAAAATCTGGATATTGCCAAAGCCGCGCATCACGGAGATATCGTCGATGGCATGATGGGTGCTCGCCAGCGGCCCATAGCTGGCGCCCGCATTAAGGCCGAACAGCTTCACGTTGGTATTGTTGTAGCAGACGTCGACCTTCACCTGCTCATTCGCCCGGGCGACCAGGAACGGCGCGGCGTTACAGGTGACGGCGATTTTTCCCGCCATCGCCAGCCCCGCCGCGGCCCCCACCAGCGTCTGTTCGGCAATGCCGACGTTAACCAGACGATCGGGGAAGCGCTGCATAAACGGCGCTATTTTCGCCGTGGAGGTGGAGTCCGCCACCACCGGCACCAGATCGACGCCGTTATCTACCGCATCGATAAACGCCGTCACCATTACGTTCGCCAAATGTTCTGCATTACTCACGTTATACCTCCTCTTCTGCCCGATCGCTCAGCTCGGCCATGGCCTGCGTAATCTCATCGCCTTTCGGCACCCGGTGATGCCACTCCGGCTTGCCGGCAATAAATGACACGCCGGCGCCCTTGGTGGTGTGCGCAATCAGCACGTGCGGCTTGCCGTTCTGCGGCAGGTTTTCCAGCGCTGCTACCACGGAGGCCATATCGTTGCCCCGGCATTCGGTGACTTCCATCCCGAAAGCGCGCCATTTTTCATCCAGCGGATCGGTGCTCATAATGTCTTTGGTGGCGCCGGCCAGCTGCAGCCCGTTTTTATCGTTAATCACCACCAGGTTATCCAGCTTGTAGTGCGCCGCCGCCATCGCGGCCTCCCAGTTGCTGCCTTCCGCCAGTTCGCCGTCGCCGGTGATCAGGAAAATGCGGCGCTTGCTGTTGTCACGCTTGGCGGCAATGGCCAGCCCCACCGCCACCGGGAAACCGTGCCCCAGCGCGCCGGTGTTCAGTTCAATGCCCGGCGTTTTCTGTTTCACCGGATGACCCGGCAGGTGCGAGTTGGCATGCTGATAGGTCGCCAGCCAGGGCTGCGGGAAGTAGCCCGCCTCCGCCAGCACGCAGTAGTAGCAGCCGACGGCATGTCCCTTCGACTGGATATAGATATCGCGATCCCGATCGTCCAGGCGGTCAGGCGCACAGTTCAGAATGCGGAAATACAGCGCGGTCAGCAGTTCAACCTGCGACAGATCGGCCCCGGTATGTCCGCCGGCAGGGCTGTTGGCGTTCAGGTTGATGATATGGCGTCGTACCGCACGCGCTTTGCTTTCCAGTTCCGGCACTGACAGTGAGAACGGGTTCATAATCGCCTCCGAATTATTATTCCTTCACGAATATTTATTCCACCTGGTTAAAAAAGAGGGGTAACCTGCCAAACCGTTGCGTTTACAGGCCCCCATTCACTAACAAAGCGGGATATCTGTCATCATGAATATATATTCAATCATGATTTTATATTCATGATAGTATGATCATCGCTGCAAGTTTGTCCAGCGCGGTACGACACCATTGGCGAAAATTAGAGTTCCATCACACTTAAAGTCCATACTTTTTCGCGTATGATGACGGGCTAAAACATACTGATTGCACCTAATTGATAGTTGAGGAACAACATGGCTAAGCAGGATGAACAACGGCTCTTGGTTAAGATTGCCACGCTTTACTACCTGGAGGGTCGCAAGCAGTCTGAGATCGCACAATCATTATCCCTTTCCCAATCTTTCGTTTCGCGCGCCATCACCCGCTGCCAAAAAGAGGGACTGGTCAAAATCAGCGTTGTTCAGCCCTCCAATATTTTTCTGAATATCGAAAAAGGCATCGAAGAGCGTTACGGCATTAAGCAGGCCATCGTGGTCGACGTTGCAGAAGAGGCTTCCGACGCGGTGCTGAAACGCGCCATCGGCTCGGCCGCCGCCCACTATATGGAAACCCGCCTGCGGCCTAACGATCTGGTGGGCGTCTCCTCCTGGAGCAGCACCATCCGCGCCATGGTGGATGAGGTGCACACCCAGAACCTGAAGGCGAACGGCGTTATCCAACTGCTGGGCGGCGTGGGGCCCAACGGCAACGTGCAGGCCACCATCCTGACGCAGACCCTGGCGCAGCAGCTCAACTGCAAAGCCTGGCTGCTGCCGGCGCAGAGCATTGAAGGCTCGATGGATGAAAAAGCGCGCCTGATGGCCAGCAGCGACGTCGCCGAAGTGATCGCCCATTTCGATGATGTCGACGTCGCCATCGTCGGTATCGGCATTCTGGAACCGTCCCAGCTGCTGAAAACCTCCGGCAACTACTATCAGGAGGAGATGCTGGCACGGTTGGCCGAGCGCGGCGCCGTCGGCGATATCTGCCTGCACTATTTTGACCGGCACGGCGCCCCGGTGCTGAGCGACGATGAAGATCCGGTGATCGGCATGGCGCTCGACAAAGTGAAAAAATGCCCGAACGTCGTCGCACTGGCCGGTGGCCGCGACAAAGTCGCCGCCATCAAGGGCGCACTGAACGGCGGTTATATCGATGTGCTGATCACCGATTACCACACTTCCAGAATGCTGGTCACGGACTGATTTTCCCCAGTCCGGTCGGTTACCGTGTTTGCCGCCGCCCCAAAACCTTCGGAGGCGGCACGAAAAAATAGTTTTTTATCAAAAAGATAAACCATCCTCCTGCGTTTTTCCCGTCACACTGCACCGCGTTAGAAATGTGATAGCAAGCACATTTGCAGACTTTGCCGGTGGCTGAGCCTCAGCAACTTGGTTATCGTGCACTAAATAAATAATCACATATGAATATATATTCAAGCCGGTAGAAAAAGACGTATGCCTTGCCCTGCCGGCGCAGACCGCGCCAACGCGATCCGCTTTCCGCCATGCCGGTCGTCGCCTGAATTCTGCGTTATTTGGAGAAACTCTATGTCGGCAACAAAGAATGTCATCATCGCGCTTGATGAAGGCACCACCAATGCCAAAGCCGTCGCGCTGGACGAATGCGGCCAGGTCATCGCCAAGTTTTCACAGGCGCTGTCCATTCAGACGCCGCGTGAAGGCTGGGTGGAACAGTCGGGGGAATTACTGGTGGACGCCTCGCTGAACGTGCTGGCGCAGGCGGTGGCGCACGTCGGTGCGGAGCGTGTCTGCGCGCTGGCGATCAGCAATCAGCGTGAAACCGCCATCGGCTGGTATCGCAGTAACGGCAAACCGCTCGGCGCGGCGCTCTCCTGGCAATGCTCGCGCACCGCGGATTTTTGCGACAGCCTGCGGCGCGATCATCAGGCGCAGCCGATTAAAACGGCAACCGGCCTGCCCATTGCTCCGCTGTTTTCCGGCTCTAAAATGCGCTGGCTGCTGGAGTCGGTGCCAAACGGCTTTGCGCTCGCCGAGCAGGGCGAGATTTGCCTGGGCACCATCGACAGCTGGCTGCTCTGGCATCTGACCGCGGGCGAAGCCTTTTACTGCGATTACTCCAACGCCTCGCGCACGCAGCTGCTGAACCTGCACAGCGGCGGCTGGGATGAACAGATGCTGGCCATCTTCCAGATCCCCGCCGCCGCGCTGCCGGCGGTCAAACCCTCAAGCGGCCTGTTCGGCCATACCAAAGGACTGGCGGACATTCCCGACGGTATTCCGATCATGGCGATGATCGGCGATTCGCACGCAGCGTTATTCGGCCACGCGCTGGGACAGCCCGGCTGCGTCAAAGCCACCTACGGCACCGGCTCGTCCGTCATGGCGCCGGTGACGTCCGCCCAATGCGACATCCAGTCGCTCGCCACCACCCTCGCCTGGCATGACGGGCAGCGGCTGGTCTACGGGCTGGAGGGCAATATTCCCCACACCGGCGACGCCGTCGCCTGGATGGCCGACAGCACCGGCTTAAGTGAGTTGCCCGCCGCAGAGCTGGCCCATGAGCTGAATACGCTGCCGGCTTCGGTGGATTCCACCCTCGGGGTGTATTTCGTTCCGGCGCTCACCGGCCTGGGCGCGCCGTGGTGGAACGAGCACGCCAGAGGCGTCATTTGCGGGCTGAGCCGCGGCGTTAAACGCGCGCACCTGATTCGCGCGGCGCTGGAATCGGTCGCCTACCAGATTGCCGACGTGGTCGCCGCCATGCGCCAGCATAATGACTTCACGCTGACGGCGCTCATGGTGGACGGCGGCCCCAGCAAAAACGACTGGCTGATGCAGTATCAGGCCGATCTGCTGGGATGCCCGGTTATGCGCAGCGATATCCCCGAACTTTCGGCCATCGGCGCCGCCCTGCTGGCGCGCAAGGCCATTACCCATATCACCGATGACGAACTGAAAAGCTACCTGCCGGTACACGGCGAGTTTCGTCCCAATATGGCACGCCACGGCCGCCTGCAAAAACGCTGGCGCGAGTGGCAGAGCGCGGTAGAGCGCACCCTCTACGCATCTTGATCTCCCTGAAGCAGAAGGACCACGTTATGAGCTATTCATTCAGCAACCAGACCGTCGTAATCACCGGCGCCGCACGCGGCATTGGCGAAGGCATTGCCGAGCGCTTTGCCGCCGCCGGCGCCAATCTGGTGATCTCCGACTATTCGGCAGATATCCTCGCCACGGCCGAGCGGTTAACGCAGCGCTATCGCGGCAATATCGTTCCCTTGGTTGCCGACGTCACCGACGAACAACAGGTTGCCGCGCTCTACCAGCTGGCGTTTGACACCTTCGGATCGGTGGACGTCTCAATTCAGAACGCCGGCATCATTACCATCGACCATTTCGATTCCATGACGCGCAAAGAATTCGACAACGTGCTTAACGTCAACACCACCGGCGTATGGCTGTGCTGCCGGGAAGCGGCCAAATATATGGTCAAGCAGAATAAAGGCTGCCTGATTAATACCTCATCCGGACAGGGACGGGTCGGGTTTATTTATACGCCGCACTACGCCGCCAGCAAAATGGGGGTGATTGGCATTACGCAAAGTCTGGCGCTGGAACTCGCCGCCCACAATATTACCGTCAATGCGTTTTGTCCCGGCATTATCGAAACGGAGATGTGGGATTATAACGACCGCGTCTGGGGCGAGATCCTGAGCACGCCGGAGAAAAAATACGGCAAAGGCGAATTAATGCAGGAGTGGGTGGAAGGCATTCCGTTAAAACGCGCAGGCAAGCCCAAAGACGTCGCCGGGCTGGTGATGTTTCTGGCCTCGGAAGACGCCTCTTATATCACCGGCCAGACCATCAATGTCGATGGCGGCCTCATCATGTCATAACCCTTAAAAATTCCTATAAATCTTACCTGCCTACGGAGTACTTTATGACACCCGCTCACTCAGAGCCGCGGACGATACTCGGCCTCAGAACGGATTTGGTCTGGGGTTTAATCGGCGTGCTGCTGTTTATCGTCGGCGACGGCGTTGAACAAGCCTGGATCTCCCCCTATCTGATCGAACGCGGGCTGAGCATGCCGCAAAGCGCCACGCTGATCGCCATCTACGGCATTGCCGTGGCGATCGGCGCGTGGCTGTCGGGCGTGATGGCCGAAGCGCTGGGGCCGCGTAAAACCATGCTGATCGGCGCGATGTTCTGGCTGGTCGGCCAGGTGCTGTTCCTGCTGGTGGCCCTGCCTACCATGAACTTCGCCATTATCGTGCCGACCTACTGTATCCGCGGCCTCGGCTACCCGCTGTTCTGCTACTCATTCCTGGTCTGGGTGACCTACCGCAACCCGGCCAAAACCCTGGCGACCGCCGTCGGCTGGTTCTATCTGGCGTTTACCGGCGGGCTGTATATCGTCGCCAACTTCTACGCCTCGCTGATGATCCCGGTACTCGGCCACGTCGGCGTACTGTGGAGCGCCATTGTCTGGGCGCTGGCCGGTACGGCGATCGTTCTGATGTGCGTAAAAGGCACGGTGCGGGAACGCACGACGGTCGGTGAACAGCTGGCGATCCTGCTCAGCGGCATCTCGATTATCAAGGAAAACCCCCGCGTCGGCGTCGGCGGTCTGGTCAGGCTGATCAACACCACCTCCCAGTTTGCGTTGCCGGTCTTTTTCCCGATTTACCTCTCGCTGCACGGTTTTACCACCGAACAGTGGTTAAAGGTCTGGGCGCTGACCTTTACGGTCAACATCGCCTTTAACCTGATCTGGGGCGTGGTGGGCGACCGCATTGGCTGGGGCCGCACCGTACAGATCTTCGGCGGCTTCGGCTGCGCCTGCACCATGATTTTCATGGCCTATGCGCCTATCTGGTTCAGCGGCAACTATATGGCCATGCTGCTGATGGGCTGTCTGTACGGCGCGCTGATTGCCGGCTTCTGCCCGCTCACCGCGCTGGTGCCTTCGCTGGAGCCGGAAAGAAAAGGCGCGGCGATGTCGGTGCTGAACCTCGGCGCCGGGTTGTCCAGCTTTGTTGGCCCGCTGCTGGTGGCGCTGCTGTTCACCACCGTCGGCGCCAAAGGGGTGCTGTTTGTCTTCGCCGGGCTGTATATCGTCAGCATTTTCCTGACCAGTTTTGTCGCCCGGGATGAAAAGGCACGCTTTGCCGTTCCGAAAACCTTATCAACAACGCAGTCCGCATACAGCGCCAAACGCTAGGAGAATATTCGATGGTGACCAAAGATTTCGCTCAACAGTTATTCAGCCTGCAGGGACGCACCGCCTTTGTGACCGGCGCCGGCAGCGGCATCGGCCAGACTATCGCCTATGGCCTGGCCAGCGCCGGCGCTAACGTCGCCTGTTTCGACCTGCGTGAAGACGGCGGCCTGGCAGAGACCGTGCGGCATATTCACGCCATCGGCGGTCACGCCGTCGCCTTTACCGGCGACGTACGCGATCCCGATGCGCTGCGCAGCGCCATCGCCGGCGTAAAGTCACAGTATGGCCGCCTTGACGTGGCGGTGAACGCCGCCGGGATCGCCAACGCCAACCCGGCGCTGGAGATGGAAACCGAGCAGTGGCAGCGGGTGATCGATATCAACCTGACCGGCGTCTGGCATGCCTGCAAAGCCGAAGCGGAACTGATGGCCGCCGGCGGCGGCGGTTCCATCATCAATATCGCCTCGATGTCCGGCGTTATCGTCAACCGCGGTCTGGAGCAGGCGCACTACAACTGCGCCAAAGCCGGCGTTATCCACCTCAGCAAAAGCCTGGCCATGGAGTGGACGACGAAAAATATCCGCGTTAACAGCATCAGCCCCGGCTATACCGCCACGCCGATGAACACCCGGCCGGAAATGGTGCATCAGACGCAGGCGTTTGAAAGCCAGACGCCGATGCAGCGTATGGCGCGCGTGGAAGAGATGGCCGGCCCGGCCATTTTCCTGGCCAGCGACGCCGCCTCATTCTGCACCGGTGTCGATCTGCTGGTCGACGGCGGCTTTGTCTGCTGGTAATTCACCGCAGGCAAAGACCGCCCGGTTGTCCCGCTAACCTTAACCGCAGCCTCTGGCTGCGGTTTTTTTATGTCATGGCGCACTTATTCTTCACGCCCCGCATAATTGCCGCGCCCCGCGTCAAACAGAACGCAACCTTCTGTTATTCAATAAATTTAAATAAAAAATAATTTTTCCTGTAAGAAATCCGCGCCCGCTGCGACTAACTCCTCAGAAGCCATCCTGCTTCTGCCAACACAACGATCCGTTTTACAACCATGAGGAAGAAATAATGAAAAAGCCAACTACAACCGCACTGCTGGCGCTGGCGTTAGGCAGCGTGCTGACCACCGCAAGCACCGCAGCCATGGCGGCTGAAGGAAGCAATATGGAGAAATGCTACGGCGTATCACTGAAGGGCAAAAATGACTGTAAAGCGGGCGCCGGCACCACCTGCGCCGGCACGGCCAAAACCGATTACCAGGGTAACGCCTGGAAGCTGGTGCCCACCGGCAGCTGCGTAAAAATGAAATCGCCGACGTCATCGACCGGCTTTGGTCAATTGGACGCGTTTAAAGAGATGTAAGCCGCCCTCACCGCCCATCACCAGGAGCAACAGCGATGACTACGTCAGTTCATACCCCGCCTGCCGTCACCCGTGATGCGCCTGGCTATAACATGATGGGCGGTCTCCCGCCGCGGGCCGGCATCGGTCTCAAGCCAGAGCACTTCGGCCAGATCCTGCAGGAGCGGCCCGACGTCGGTTTTTTTGAAATTCATGCGGAAAATTATCTGGTGGCCGGCGGCCCTTTTCATCAGGCCCTGAGCGCCATCCGTCAAAGCTACCCGCTGTCCATTCACGGCGTGGGGATGTCTATCGGCGCAGAAGCGCCGCTCGACCGCAGCCACCTGCAACGCGTCGCCGCTCTGGTGGAACGCTATCAGCCGCAGATGTTCTCCGAACATCTGGCCTGGTCGACGCATAACGGCTTTTTTCTCAACGATCTGCTGCCGCTGCCTTATACCGAGGCCACGCTGACGCGGGTCTGCGCGCATATCGATCAGGTGCAAAATGCGCTGCGGCGGCCGATCTTGCTGGAGAACCCGGCCACCTATGTCGAGTTCGCCGACTCTACCCTGAGTGAAACCGCCTTTATCAGCGAGATGGTAAAACGCAGCGGCTGCGGCCTGCTGCTGGACGTCAACAACCTCTACGTCAGCGGCGTCAACCACCACCGCGATCCGCTGACCATGCTGTACGAGCTGCCGCTGCACCGGGTGGGGGAAATACACCTGGCGGGCCATGCGGAAAACCAGGACGCCGCCGGCGACCGTTTACTGATTGATTCCCACGACGGCCGCGTCGCCGCACCGGTCTGGCAGCTGTATCGTGCCGCGCTGGCGGCGACCGGCAACGTCGCGACGCTGATCGAATGGGACAGCAACCTGCCGCCGCTGGCGGTGCTGCTGGATGAGGCGCGTCAGGCGGAAGCGTTGATGACGGCGGAGGTGAAAGATGCAACGCGCACTGTATCAGGCGCTGCTTGACGGCAACGGCGCCGTGCCCCAGGGGCTCACCACCTGGAACGGCAGCGATCCGGCCCGGCGCTTTGCCGTTTACCGCAACAACGTGATGGCCTCGCTGATTAGCGCACTGGCGGAAAACTGCCCGGTGCTGGTACAGCAGGTTGGCGACGGCTTCTTCCGCGCCATGGCGGCCGAATTTATCCGCCGGCACCCGCCGACCTCGCCGGTGCTGGTTGACTATGGCACGGCGTTGCCCGCCTGGCTGGCCGGCTTCCCGCCGCTGGCTGACTGGCCGTGGCTGGCGGATCTGGCACAGCTCGAACTGCTGTGTATCGAGTCTCTGCACGCGGCTGATGCGATGCCGGACAACGCCGGGCAGCCCACGCTATCCGCCGACAGCGTCCTGCGTCTGCATCCTTCGCTGCGGCTGTTTGGCTCGCCGTTTGCCGTGTTCAGCCTGTGGGCTGCGCACCAGCAGGATCAGGCGCCGGCGGAGCTGGATCCCTGCCGTGCCGAACAGGTTTTACTGTTTCGCCATCAGGATGACGTGCGTCTGATCGCGATCGGCGCGGCGGAGCTGCGCTTTCTCCACGCGCTGCGGACGCGGAAATCCCTGGCGCAGGCGCTGACGGCAGCGCTCGCGGAGGACACCGCGTTTGCCGTCCAACCGGCCTTACAACGACTACACCATTACGGCCTGATCCTTTGCGTATCCGGCCGGCAGGAGAAATAACATGGCATTACTGCAAACGCTGGCGGCGAAGGGCCAGAAAGTTGTCCGGGAAAGCCTGCTCGGCCTGCTGGCGCGCATCGCGCTGGCCGCCACGTTCTGGCTGTCGGGGCAGAGTAAGGTTGAAGGGCTGACGATCGATATCCTGGGCGGAGAGCCGCTGCGGTTGGGGATACCGCACCTGAGCAGCGGCGCGCTGGCGCTGTTCGCCACCGAATACCAACTGCCGCTGCTGCCGCCGGCCATAGCGGCAACCCTGGCCGCCGTGGCGGAGCATCTCTTTCCGTTACTGCTGCTGCTCGGTCTGGCGACACGCTTTTCCGCGCTGGCACTGTGGGTGATGACGCTGGTGATCCAGATCTTCGTCTATCCGGATGCCTGGCCGGTTCACAGCATGTGGATGAGCGTGCAAATTTATCTGATGAGCTACGGCGGCGGCAAGCTGGCGCTCGACAGCCTGCTGTGCCGGCGCCGGGTACCGCGCTCTAACGTTTAGGCGACCGATCTTTGCCCTGGGCGAAAGCCGAAGTGATGCTACGCAAATCGACCAACTGCGTCTGAAAGTTACGGCAGCCGGAGCAAAACAGCAGATGGAAGCGCAGCGCCGCACGCTGCGCAAACGGCAGCGGCGCATCCTGAGCCTGAGACATCAGGCGGGTCGCACGGTGGCAGTTAAGCATGTTCGCCTCCTTCACGGCTAAACCAACGCTGTGATAAACACTCCCGCAGGCGCATACGCGCCCGCCACAGCACGACGTTAAGATTGGTGACCGACAGCGCCATCTCGCGGCAGATCTCCTGCGTCTCCAGGCCGATAAATTCGCGCATCATAAAAGCCCTAGCATTCTTGGCCGGCACCTGCGTCAGGCAAAGCTCAAAGATTTGCCAAAACTGCGCCTGTTCGCAGGACTCGTCCGGCTGATGCCAGCGCTGAGGCCGTTCACCAGCCGGCCAGTGCCCCTGCGCGTCAAACAGCGCCTCAAAGTTTTGCTGATCTTCCTCACCTGCGGATGTCACCTCCGCCTGGCGGTAACGCATACGCAGCATATCGGCAATTTTATGGCGTAAAATCGCAAACACCCAACTTTTCCACGCCGCCCTGCCGGCAAAAGAACCCGCATTTTTCATGGCCCCTTCAAAGGCTTCCTGCACAACATCCTCCGCCTGATGAAAATCATTCAGCTGCAGTCGGGCAAATTGCAGCATCTGCTGCTGTAATTCAGCAACAAACTGAGGATCGGTTAACGGGCTATGCGAATTCGGCATAAGGCTCTGCAACAGCTGACGGATTGATTGACTATTATAATAAAACTCCCTGCCCAAATCGCTCAATAAAACATAAATATTGTTCCCTTTTTTCTCCAGGCGGACGCTGCCCCTCAGCCGTGCCGAGCGGGACGCACCCTATTATTATAAATAGCCGTGTATGCAGAGAAAAATTAATTAAACCAACAACAATATTAAAAAAGCCATTTTATGCCACATTAAACACGCCAATAAAAAATACAATAAAAAACCTGAAAACAGGCATGGATATTGGCGATGACTAATTTACACATTATCACAACAAATGGTGATAATATGAAACCCCGTGACACATTCTGTAATAACAACGGAAATTATCACCTGGTAAAAATGAATATCCGGCGAAACTTGCAATTATCCGCACGGGTATATTAGAGTAGCGCCCCCGAATAATCCCCAACCTGACGTTGTTACGTTAGTTTTATGTTCTTATTTTACATCAGGACAACAAATACGATAAATATCATGCAACCCTTTTGAGGAAAATATGACCTCCCGAATATCTTCAACCACACCACCGAATGAGCACCTCCCTCTCAACAATAAGTCGCCGGAATTGACCGTTGACGATATTACTATTGTTGATAGTGATATGCTCAAACGAGCCGTCGGCGCAGCCGCGCTGGGCAATGCCATGGAATGGTTTGATTTTGGCGTTTACAGCTACCTGGCGTTAGTCATCGGTAAAGTATTTTTCCCCAACGCCAGTACGGCGGCACAGTTGATCGCCTCCTTCGGCACCTTCGCCGCCGCCTTCCTGATCCGCCCGATCGGCGGCATTGTGTTTGGCAGGATGGGCGACCGGATTGGCCGGCAAAAAGTCCTGGCCATCACCATGATCATGATGGCTATCGGCACCTGCTGCATCGGCCTTATCCCCAGCTACGCCTCCATCGGCATTCTGGCCCCTGTGCTGCTGCTGTTGGCTCGCCTGCTGCAGGGCTTCTCCACCGGCGGTGAATACTCCGGCGCCGCCACCTTTATCGCCGAATACTCGACGGATAAACGCCGCGGCTTTATGGGCAGTTTCCTGGAGTTCGGCACCATCGGCGGCTATCTGCTCGGCGCCAGCCTGGTGACCATCCTTACCTCCACGCTCTCTGAACAGGTGATGCTGGACTGGGGCTGGCGCATACCGTTCTTTATCGCCGCGCCTATGGGGTTAATCGGCTTTTACTTCCGTCTGAAACTGGAAGAGACGCCGGCCTTTCAGCAGCATATGGCGCAGCAGGAGGCGCTGGAGCACAGCAAGCCGCGCCTCAGCCTGCTGCAGATGCTGAAGAAGTACCGTTCTTCGATCCTGAAGTGCGTGGGGCTGGTGCTGCTGTTTAACGTGTCCAACTATATGCTGACCTCCTATATGCCAAGCTACCTCAGCGGCATTCTGGGGCTGGGGCAGCTTAGCAGCCTGCTGCTGGTGATGGTGATCATGTTCGTCATGATGCCGCTGACGCTGTTCTGGGGTTACACCACCGATCGCATCGGCCGTCGTCCGGTTATCGCGCTGGGCGCCGCCGGGCTGATTCTGCTCTCTATCCCGGCCTTTATGCTGCTGGCTTCCGGCAATCTGGTGGCGGTGTTTGGCGGCCTGGTCATCCTGGGCGTGCTGCACTCTTGCTTCAGCGGCACCATGCCGGCCACGCTGCCCGCGCTGTTCGTCACCGACGTACGCTACAGCGCGCTGGCCATCGGCTTTAACCTGTCGGTTTCGCTGTTCGGCGGCACCACGCCGCTCATCACCGCCTGGCTGGTAGATACCACCGGCAACATCATGATGCCGGCCTACTATATGATGGGCGCCGGAGTTATCGGCATTATTACCGTGCTGACGCTGCGCGAAACGGCCAAAAAGCCGCTGCGCGGTTCCCCGCCGACGGTGGCCAGCAGTAAGGAAGCCCATAATCTGGTGAAAAAACTGCGGCTGCGGCGCAAGGCGCAGCGCCAGTCTGAAGCCAGCGCGTCCTGAACGGCGGCTGACCGCTTCCGAGGCTAAAAAAGGCCGCCGATGAACATCGGCGGCCTTTTTATTTCAACCCGGCGGATTATCATGGTAAATCGTGTGGTTACTGCTACAATGCCCGCCGTTTTGGAGGAAGAGATGGTTATTAATCCGCGATTAAAACGAGCGCTTATCGCTTGATCCGGCAGTGTTGGTGAACGGAAACACTGCCACAGACAACACGTTCCGTGGCCTTTTCAATGTATTAATCGAGAAGTCCCATGTTAGAGAAACACTGGTCAAAGACCGAACTTTTACACCAGACGGTGACCAACCCGAATATTATCGTCAAAGGCAGCCACAGTTATTACAGCGACTGCTGGGACAACGGCTTTGAGCGCGATGTGGTGCGCTATCTGCACGGCGACGCCTACAGCCAGCAATGGGAACCGCTGGGCAAGATAGACCGCCTGCTGATTGGCAACTTTGTCTGTATTGCCGCAGAAGCGGTGATTCTGATGGGGGGCAACCACACCCACCGCACCGACTGGCTGAGCCTCTACCCGTTTATGGCGAGCATCCAGGCGTCTTACCAGTCCAGAGGCGATACGCAGCTCGGCGACGGCTGCTGGATTGGCATGCGCGCCATGCTGATGCCCGGCGTCACCATTGGCGAAGGGGCGATCGTCGCCGCCGGCAGCGTGGTAACCGGCGACGTTGCGCCTTACACCGTGGTGGGCGGCAACCCGGCCCGGCCGATCAAGCGGCGTTTTTCTGCCGAGACCATCGCGCGCCTGCTGGCGCTGCGTATTTACGATCTCCCGGAAGAAAAGATCGTCAACATCCAGCCCTGGCTGGCGAGCGATGATATCGCCGCGTTAGAGCTGGCGGTGGCTAACCTCACCGCCGCCGTTGATTAACCCTGCGGGTATCAGCGTCCGATAAAAAAATGCAGGCCTCCGGGCCTGCATTGCTATCATCACGGTAGGTCTTACGCCGCACGCGCTCTACCACTGGAACTCCATCAGCCGGCACTTGATCACCAGTTCCTGGGTATTATTCACATTCAGACGTCGCATTACGTTGCGTTTATACACGCTGACGGCACGGTTCTCAATACAGCACTCCTGCGCTACACGCCATGTCGGCAGCCCTTTCAGCAGCAGTTTAATCGTCTTTCTCGCCCCGGCGGAAAATGCCTGCGTATCATGGTGGCGATATTCGCACCGCATATTTCTGTCCGCCTTGCGGCGGATGACAAACCTGAAGCGCTCTTTGATTTCTTCAACGGGCAGTGAGACATGGATAAAAACCATTTCTCCAATGCTGGGGATACCGGACAGTAGGCGATAATGCCGCTCATCGCCAATCACGATATTCTCTGCATTTTTCTTCATCCGCTTGATATAGGATAAAACATCCTGAAATCCGGTCATCACCCAGATATCAGGCAGCGCCCGCGCCGCGCCGGCCTCTTCCTTCAGTACCCCTTCCAGCAACAGGCCAAGGCTATAAATATAATAGTTATCATTACCGTGGAGAGGAAAAGTTGCATGAGGGGCCTGATAAATTGCGCCCGTTTCTTCCGTTAAACAAATATCCATTGACTATTACCATAACCACTAGCGATATCGGCAAACATCGCTCACCAGTAAAACTGCGCGCTGGCTTTGTTAATTTAATCCTGCCGACTGATGCACTCGCGACTTTATTTTATCACGTAATAACAACCAGGCAACATTATTCCCAGAGGTGATTGGCGTTACCGCAGCAGCGTGAGATTCAGCATAAAAGAAAATAAAAATCAACGTTCGCTGTCATCAGCACCCGGACTGCGGATAGAGAAGAGAGGCTAAAATATAAGTATCATTATTGATTTCCCTTAGCTTAACCACGACACCCTGAAGTTAAACGACTGTGTGGATTTATTCCTTTCAGATCCTTCTGGAAATAATACTGTGCAAAAAAATAACGATCAACTTTAACGATCGATAAATTAAAAACGATTGATAAAACCAATGGAAATACAAATCAATTATTCGCCACACGATCGTTCAAGCCTATCAACAATGAGATAATTCCATAAGACATATCGAAATAATCATATGGAAAAACATATTAATTGATAAAAAATTACTGGTAAATCATATCGTTCACAAAAAACATAACCGTCTCATAAAACAAGAAAACATATAGCACTTTTTGCCAAAGAAATAATTATAAATGGATAATGGCAGCGTGAAAAAAACCTCATTCCCATAGCGTTCCTCCGCTATTAAATAGGATTTATCTAAATAATTACCCGCGAATGATCTTAACAATTACACCGCGCAATATATAAGTGAATCACGCCCCCAAATGATAGTGTGAGGCAGGCGAAAGCGTTCGATCGCATAGCGTTAAGCCACCAGCTCCGCACGACTGCCCGCCGCATAGCTCTTTCTGAACTGTCCCCGCCGGCCTCATCTCCGATACTGGCCCACAGTGTGTACGTTCAACCCTTTAAGGAGAAACAGCATGACGGCAACATTTCCTCTGCAAAACAAGGTCGCCTTTATTCAGGGCGGTTCACGCGGCATCGCGCCGCTATCGCGCTGCGTCTGGCGCGCGACGGTGCGGCAGTAGCGCTGACCTACGTCTCCTCCGCCGATAAGGCCAACGCCGTGGTGGACACCATTACCGCCGCCGGCGGCAAGGCGCTGGCCATCAAGGCCGACAGCGCCGACGCCGAGGCGCTGCGCCAGGCGGTGCAGCAGGCGGTGCAGCACTTTGGCCGGCTGGATATTCTGGTGAACAACGCCGGGGTGTTTGCCATGGGCGGCATCGAAGAGCTGACGCTGGACGATCTGGACCGCACGCTGGCGGTTAACGTGCGCAGCGTCTTCATCGCCAGCCAGGAAGCGGCGCGCCATATGAACGACGGCGGCCGCATTATCCATATCGGCAGCACCAACGCCGAACGTATGCCGTTTGGCGGCGGCGCGGCGTATGCCATGAGTAAATCCGCGCTGGTCGGCCTGACCAAAGGTATGGCGCGCGACCTCGGCCCACGCGGTATTACCGTCAATAACGTGCAGCCCGGCCCGGTGGATACGGATATGAACCCGGACGACGGCGAGTTCGCCGAACAGCTGAAGCAGTTGATGGCCATCAACCGCTACGGCAAGGATGAAGAGATCGCCAGCTTTGTCGCCTACCTGGCCGGCCCGGAAGCCGGCTATATCACCGGCGCCAGCCTGACCATCGACGGCGGCTTCGCGGCGTAACGGTCATACACAGCGGCTCGCCCGGGCCGCTGTGCTCCGCCGGTCCATCTTGCGGAAAATGCCCTTTTCTCCTTCTATTGTGCGCAAATCAGCAAAAATCTTTTCGCCCGCCGCCGGCTTATCTTTTTTGTGACCGATGTCATACTTTCGCCCCTTTCCCCTCTTTCCGCGCTTTGGCAGCGGCTAACGGAGTTGTTACATGAAAATTAATTATCCCCTGCTGGCGCTGGCGGTGGGCGCGTTCGGCATCGGCACCACCGAATTCTCGCCGATGGGGTTGCTGCCGGTGATTGCCGAAGGCGTGGACGTCTCGATTCCCAAAGCGGGGATGCTGATCAGCGCCTACGCCATCGGCGTGATGATCGGCGCGCCGCTGATGACCCTGCTGCTATCTCACCGGGCGCGCAGAAACGCGCTGATGTTCCTGATGGCGATTTTTACCCTGGGTAACGTGCTGTCGAGCATTGCGCCGGATTACACCACGCTGCTGCTGTCGCGCATCATCACCAGCATGAACCACGGCGCGTTCTTCGGCCTCGGCTCGGTGGTCGCCGCCAGCGTGGTTGCCAAAGAAAAACGCGCCAGCGCCGTCGCCACCATGTTTATGGGGCTGACCATCGCCAATATCGGCGGCGTGCCGGCCGCCACCTGGCTCGGCGCCACCATCGGCTGGCGCATGTCGTTTCTTGCCTCCGCGGGGCTGGGGGTGATCGCCATGCTGGGCCTGTGGTTCTCATTACCGAAGGGAGAAGCGGGCGAACGCCCTGACGTGAAGCGTGAACTGTCGGTGCTGATGCGCCCGCAGGTGCTGAGCGCCCTGCTGACCACCGTGCTGGGCGCCGGGGCGATGTTTACCCTCTACACCTACATTGCGCCGGTGCTGCACACGCTGACCGCCGCTACGCCGACGTTCGTCACCCTGATGCTGATGCTGACCGGCGTGGGCTTCTCGATCGGCAACTACCTCGGCGGCAAATTCGCCGACCGTTCGGAAAGTAATACGCTGACAGGTTTTCTGCTGCTGTTGCTGACCGTCATGCTGCTGATGCCGCTGCTGGCGCGCAGCGAGATCGGCGCGGCGCTGGGCATGGTTATCTGGGGCATCGCCACCTTCGGCGTAGTGCCGCCGCTGCAGATGCGCGTGATGCGTGTCGCCAGCGAAGCGCCCGGCCTCTCCTCGTCGGTCAATATCGGCGCATTTAACCTCGGCAACGCCTTGGGCGCGGCCGCCGGCGGCGCCGTCGTCTCCAGCGGGCTGGGCTACGCTTTTGTGCCGGTGACGGGCGCAATCATCGCCGCTCTGGCGCTGTTCGTGGTGCTGCTGAACCGCCGGACGCGGGACGCAGTGGCGTATTCCAACGGCTAAGCGCGTTAAAAAAAGCAGAAGGGGTTGCCCCTTCTGCTTTTTCTTGCCGGTTACCACTGCGCCTTCATCAGGGCGCTTTTTATCGCCAACTCCTGCGTGCTGTGCACGTTAAGTCGCTGCATCACACTTCTTTTATACAGGCTGACCGTCTTTGCCTGAATGCCACACTCGTGGGCGATATCATGCGGGGGACAGCCTTGCAGCAACAGCCCGATGATTTTTCTGGTTCTGGCGGAAAATGCCTCAACGCCGATCTGCCGATATTCGCCGAGTCTCATACAGCAAGGCCGGCGGCGCAGAATAGACTTAAAACAGCGCGCCATTTCAGCTACTGCGAGCGAGGCATCAATAAAACATACCCAACGAATACCGGGAATACCGCACAGCAGGCGATAATAACATTTGTCGCCAATCACCACGCTGCCAGAATTCTCCTGCAACTTTCGGATGCAGCCAAAAAATATCCCTGACCTCGCTGATAGCCCAGATATTCTGGCATCCACGCTTCCAGATCAGGCTCTTTAATAAATAACCCTGTCAGCAGCGCATTAAGGGCATAAATATAATGGCGATCGTTACCGTTCAGGGGAAAATAACGGGATGAGGCTGGTTATTATTCACCTACGAATTTGTTAACAGCGTATCCATCGGCAATTTCCATCAGCATTGGCAGTCTGTGCAATACACCGTGCATCCGTCGGCCCGCATTCTGGTTATTCAGGTTCATGGTTCCCAGTAAACCTGCCGGTTTATCTTGCCGGCAGGGGTTACAGCCAGGTGGCCGTCACGGTCAGGCTGCTCAGGTAGCGGTTATCCTCCATATCGGCCCGCGGAGCGGTCTGCGGATCGGTATAATTGTCCTCCAGCCAGACGTTAAACGGGTAGCGCCCCAGCTTATGGGCGGGAGCCGCGCCGGGGCGGAACATCAGCCGCATCTCACCGGAATCTCCCAGGCCATGCAACGGCATCACCTGCTCATTACGGTACTGCGCGCTGTCCGGCGGCTGCTCCAGCAGCAGATCGCTGCCGGCCGCCGCCTGCATCACCGACGGCACATAGGTGACGTAATACTCAAAGTAACCGCTCGTCTCTCCGGGTGTCGCCGGCGTCGCTGCGGGTATCAGCCCCATCCGGGCGTCTTTGTGCGGCTGGTTCAGCGTTAGCGGCGTATCCCGCGCGGCAAAGCTGATGCCAACGCCATTGCGCGCCGATGAGCAGTCCACCGGCTCCCCCGTCATCGGATCGACCTGATGCCACTCCGGGTTCTGAAACGCCACCACCACCTGACGACGCAGCGCCGACGGCCCGCCCACCACCCGGGTGCTGCCGTCCGGGCGCACCGTCAGGCCGGCGCGCCAGTTCAACGCCTGCTCGCCGCCGTCCACCGACAGCGTCAGCACGCAGGTCAGCGCCTGTATTTTCGCCTTGGCCGCCACACCTCTGGCCTGCTCGGCGCCGGCCGGCGGCAGAAAGCTGCACAGCACCCCGCCCAACAGTGCCCATCGCCATACTCGAATTCCATTCATCAGTCGCTCCGTGGCTATAAATAAGTGGCGGTTAACGTCAGTTGGCCGCTAAAGATGGTGCCCGGCGGCGGCGGGTTAGCGCCCCAAAGGGTGGTGATCTCTATCGGGCCAGCAAAGAACATCATGAGCTGGGTGGTTGCAGATTTATCAGGCGTACCTACCCCCATAACTCCATCTGCTCGTATATAGCTATTTGGCCTGGTTCCGCTCGTTACAAAGACTCTTCCATCAGACTGTGCGTTAGAACTTTTTTTCTGCTCACGCCCCCATCCTGTAGGCTCTGCAGTACAATGTAAATATTTCCCATCATGTGTCAAATAGGCGCCATCATGACTGAACATCTCATACCATGCGATAGTGCAGTCCCCGCTATCCTGTGACATATAAAAGCCAACATCATAAGGAAAATAATAGGGGGTGGCGGCCTCACTGCCATCTGCATTCAGACGAGGCGCAGTCAACACCGCCGAAGGGGCTCCTTCCCGTACTTTCGCCCCCGCAAAACCCGCAGTCCCCGGTGTAACATCAAACCCGCCAACCATGACCACCATTTTTCCCTCTTTCGGGCAGTTCGGGTCCGCCGTCACGCTGACGTTAAATGTGGTATTGGTGGATACCTCCCCATTGCCACGCACCGGCGTCAGCATATATTTAGGCGCCGCCGGCGTGCCGATACTGACGTAGGACCATTCGCCAAAATCCAGCGTGGCGCCGTTGGCGCCGCCAAATGAAAAGGCGCAGGTGGACTCCACGATACGCGCCTTCAGGTTCAGCGTGGTGCCGCCATCACTGCCGCCAGCCGGACTCACCAGCACCGTGCCGCCGGTGGCCATCATCAGTGCGGCCAGCAGGGCGCGGCCCGTCAGTTTGCTCATCGTTTCCCTCTCCATTGCTCACTATCCATAGGTCGCCGTTACCACAAAGTGGCTGCGGTACTGGTTAACCCCGCTGTCATCCCCGCTGGTGCCCGTCAGCCGGTGCACGCTGGGTGCCGTCGGCCCCCGGTAATCCCGCCGCAGGTAGACCTCAAACGGGTACTCCCCCAGCGTAAAGGAGGGGGCGGCGCTCTCCGGCGCCCGGCGGATAATCACCTGGTCACCCACGGTACCGTCTACCCGCAGCACCGTCGCGCCGTTCATCGTCCCCAGATTGCTGCTCGGGAAGTCGACCGTAATCTTCTCCTGACCGCCGGCGGCGGTTTCCGCTACCTGACGAAACTGGGCTTCATTCACCGCCACGCCGTAGCTGAACCAGGTGCGGCCGTCGGTACTGAGTATTTTCCCTGGCCAGACGCCGCCGGCCTCTTCACGCACCGCCGCCCGCAGCGACAACGCCAGGCTCTCTGCCGCCAGCCGGCAACCGTTTTCAATCATGCTGCCGTCGCCGGTGGCCGGATTACGAAACCCGACCCTGAACGTGCGCTTTAACGCCGCCGCCGCACGCGTAATGCTGGCCTGATTGTCCCCGGCTCCGGGGTGGCTTTCCGCCTTTTCACTCAATCCCACCGTCCACACCAGCGCGCTGCCGTCGTTGTCACCATGCGCGCCGTTATTGCCCACCGCAAGCTCACAGGTCACCGGGCGGGGCATCACAATCAACTCCACTTCCCCCTGCACCTGGGTCATCCCCGGCGGCGGCGCGCCGTGAGCGCTGCTGACCAGCCCAGCTGCCAGCAGGCAGCACAGCGGCTTGATTACGGCTCTGTTCATCATTCCTCCACCACCGGCAAAAGGAGAGGGGCTCTCCCCCTCTCCGTTCACTAAGCTGCCAGGGATCAGTTGTAAGATGCGGTCACGGTAAAGTGGCTGCGGTACTGATTCAGGCCGGTATCTTCACCGGTGGTGCCGCTGGAAGCGTGCACGGTCGGCGCACTGATGCCGCTGTAGTCTTTCTGCAGGTAGACTTCAAACGGATACTGGCCCAGACGGAACGAGGCATCGGTGTTGGTGGATGCTTTACGGATAGTCACGGTGGAGTCCGCACCGCCGTCCAGCGTCAGCGCCTTACCGCCGTTCAGCACGGTGGTGCTCGCCGGGAAGTCGATCTCAACTTTGCCGGCGCCGCCCGCAGCGGTTTCCGCCACGTTGGTAAAGGCGTTTTCATTCACGGCGATGCCGTAGTTAAACCACTTCTGGCCATCGCTGCTCTGCACCTTGCCCGGATAGGCGGCGTTAGGTGCCGTAGCGTCCAGCGCGTTGGCGCGCATGGAGATCGTCATGCTGTCTGCTGCCAGGGAACAGTCTTTATCTGCAACGGTGGCAGAGCCATCACCCACGGACGGGTTCTTAAAGCCGATGGAAACCAGACGCTTCAGCTTTGACTGCGCATCGGTGATGCTGGACTGGTTGTCGCCGGCACCGGCCGCCGATTCACCTTTCTCGGTCAGGCCGACGTTCCACACCAGAGCAGTACCGTCGTTATCACCGTGTGCACTGCCGTTGTCGACGCCGATTTCACAGGTAACGGTCGTTGGCACCACCAGCAGATCGATCTGGGATTCAGCAGTAACGCCGGTATTTGGCGTCGAGTCGGCAACCGCCAGGCCAGAGGTGCCCATCAGTGCTGCTACGGCCACGCTCAACGCCAGTTTTTTCATCATGATATTTTCCATTAACTAATTTCCTTTTAGAGTGTGTCAATAAACGGTTTTGCCCGGCTACTTCACTATCATCCCCCGGCCGAACTGCGGGGTAATGTTTTAAAAACATGCGGTTGCCGCTTCCCTACTGCCAATTCAGGCGTAGGCGTCCCCCCTGCGCCAGGCGTCGGCACAGTACGGTTATCTGTTTATGCTCAGTCGAAGCTGAGGGTCAGCGTCAGCGTGGCGGCATACTCCCCGCGCGGCACGTCGGTCTTCGCCTCCGCCCGGGAACCATGGTGCAGGCGGATATGCAGCGGCAGCGTCAGCGAGGTGGCACTCACCAGATTGGAAGGTAAATAGCCTTGCCCCGCCGGCGCCAGGTTCTGAATATCGTTAATCAGCGAGGTGGCATCGCTCCAGGCGCCATCCCACTCGCCGCCGCTCCCGTTCACCTTCTCCTGCCCCCATTCATTGCTGAATAAGTAGGTCGAGTTATCCAGCTTCAGCAGGCAGTATTCCGCAGCGGTGCACTGCATAACGCTGCTCTCTTTTTTCAGCCGCAGCCACCGCGGCGTGCCGGCACCGCCCACCACCGCATCCCCGGCCCCCACGGTGTAATACAGCCAGCGGCTGCTGCTGACGTCCCGCTCATCCCCCCAGCGCGGATCGTCGTTGCCCCAGTCGACCTCCGGCTGGGCGGACGGGATCCCCTGGTAGGTCATCGCCCCGATAAACGCACCGCCGACGCCCGTCTCCGCGCCCGGCGCCGGGTCGCTGTCCGTCTCGCCCGCCTGCAGCTGCAGACGCAGCTGCGACAACGTACAGTTGTTCAGCACCACGTTAATCAGCCCGTCCTGCAGCACCTCACCCGGCGACTTGCGCGCCCAGCGCCCGCCGGACATTTCGGTAAATCGCAGCGTATGGCTTCCCGCCAGAGGGCCGCCGCCGTTCTCCAACAGCCCGCCCTCAATGCGGCTGGTGCTCACCTCACAGGTGGGCACGTACAGGTGGCCGTAAAATGCCATGCCGTTGGCATGCTGTGATACGCCCCCCAGCACTTCCGCCTCCAGCGCCGCCCCCGCCGCCAGCGGCAAAGAACCCATCAGTACCGCCGCTGCTATCCCTTTCATCACATGGCTCCTTACTGGTAACTGAGGGTATACAACCCTCTGGCCGTCACCGGCCCCGCGTCTGCCGCGCTGACGGCCGTATCCGCCGGCCAGGCGTAGCCGGCCCGGAACTTCAGCGCGATATCCGGCGCATCCGCCGGCCGTGGCCTCAGCAATGGCGTACCGCTCAGCAACGATGTCTCGCTGGCGCCATCCCACTGCGCCAGACGCCAGGCGCTGTCGCCGCCGGGCCACTCGCTGGAGCGGTACCACAGCTGAAACCCCATCCGCCCGGGCGTGCCTTGCGCGGACTGCGCCTGCAGGATGCGGTCGCTGTCCAACGTACCGGTCAGCGGCGTGAAACGGATGTCCAGCCGGGTGTTCCCCACGCAGCTGAGGTTCAGGGTTCGTTCCACGCTGTCCGCCGGCGGCGCCGTAGTTATCCGGCTGCTGACGCTGGCCGGCCCGCCGGCAATCAGGCTGCGGGCCGGCAGGTTAAACACCAGCGCGCCAGCGCTGACGTTGCAAGAGGCCATGGTAGTGCTGGCGCTGACGGTAATCGCGTCGCGGTACTCCGCCATCACCCTGTCCCCCTGCCGGAACGTCACCACCCGGGTCAGAAACGGTCGGTTCAGCGTAGCCAACCCGCCCGGCGTTACCGAAGCATTTACCACCATCAGGCCCACCTCGACCGGCACCGCCGGCGTCTCGGAGCCGTTCTTGCCGATGCTGCGGCACTGGTACTCGCCCGGGCCGCCGGTCACCACTTCACAGTCGCGTCCCTGAGTGGGATCCTGCTGACGAATCATCACCGCAATGCCCGAGGACTCCCCTATCGCACGGCTCTGAAACACCCAGGACCGCTGCCTGGCGCCGGCGCCGCTTACCGCCTGCGACAGGCCGGTATCCAACACGCCGCGATCCACCTCCCACACTTCGTCGTAGGTATAGGTTGCAGACGCATCGCTGCAGGAAGGGCAACTTACCGCCGGCAGTGTCACCATCCGCGATACCAGCGGCACGCTGTCGCTCACCCGCAGCGGCGCCGTCAACGCCTGGGTACCAAACGCGACCGTATACAGGCGGGTCGTCGGCGCGGCTGCGCCTTCCGGCACCAGCCCACACAGCAGCAAGGATGTGACCGCCAGCGCCCGCAGGCCCGTCCGAAGCGGATAGCGCTCCGATGTGTAACCCTGATTCATCGACATTGTGCCGTTGCCTCCGCAAAAGTGCCGTTATCCTTCGCCAGACGGAACTCGGCCTGACAGCGTTCATCCTCATAGCGTCCCCAGGTGGCCGTCAGCGTCCCGCTGTCCGGCATCCCCGACAGATAGACCTGCCCGCGATCGGCCACAATGCCCGTTCTGACCGCATCCGGCAGCTGTACCGACACCATGGCGCCAAACGGTACCGGTTTACCGCTGCGCTGCAGCGTAATCAGCACGCGGCGGCCCACTTCGGCATTAAACCGGGCAGAAACCAGCGATCCTTTGGCAGGAATCAGCAGCTTGTTGGTTTCCTTCAGCTCCACGTTATCGTGCAGATCCTGAATATCCGCCGTGATCTCGTTGCGCTCATAAGGGATCAGGTTGGGCACCACCGCGTAGCCAAACCAGTCGGTGCGGATATTGCCGTGGGACACCTTCACCCCGGATGCGCCCGGCATCTCGACCAGCGCGCTGGCCCCTTCCAGCGACAGCGGCTGGGACAGCGTGGCGCCGTGCGGATGCACCACCACGCCGCCGCTCAGGCCATAGTTCCACTGCCGGCTGTTACGCTGCCAGCCATAGCCGCCGTTGATCATGCCGTAAGACGCGGTATACCCCAGGTTGAGGTTGCCGGACGCCCCCTGCCCCTGATTCCCCCAGCCCTGAGCCAGGGAGTAGCTCAGGCTGTCATCCTGTAACAATGACCCGCTGACGCCCATCTGGTGCTGGGTACGGGCGTTCTGCGCCGTGGTGGAGTAGTTCACCGACGACATACCCGAGCCAAACAGCCGGTTCAGCGGCATGGAGAGGCTCAGCGAAAAGCTTTTATCGGCGCGCGACAGATACGGCGAGGTGCTGTATCCGCCGGAAAGCGATACGGAAATGCCTTTCAGGCTGGTGCCGTAGCTCGCCGACCAGTTCTGCCCGTAGCCGGACTTATTCCAGTAATCATCCCGGCTGCCCGACAGGGAGAGCGAGCCGTAGCTTCCCAGGCTGTGAGAAGCCGATATCTGCAGACGTGAACGCTGGTGGCCGCGCCGGTATCCCTCTTCCTGCGACAGCGCCTTTTTCGGCATTTGCTGTATATCGTTAAAGGAGTAATAACCACGGGTGGCATAACGGTACGCCATTAGGTTCAGCGATGTGGCGCCAAACCCTCTGGCCCAGGCGAAACGGTAGGCCTGACCCTGACTGCGTCCCCGCCTCGGCAGGTGCGTACTGGCATGGGTAACGTCCGCCGAAAAAGCCCCGAGCCGCGTCAGATATTGCCCAATCCCCAGCACCATGGACTGATAATCACGGGAAAGCAGTGCGCCGCCATACAAGGTGGTATTGACCCCCATGCCCCAGGCGGACGACGCCAGTGCAAAACGGCGTGACACGCCGTTACTGACGTCATTGCCCTGATGATAATCGCCCAGCGCCAGGCTGTAGCGAACCCGCCCCTTCCGTTGCAGCACCGGCACCGTGGCGGATGCCTGGGTAAAACGCCGTATGCTGCCGTCCGCCTCTTTAATCTCTACATCCACGTCACCCGCATAGGCCTGAGAAAAATCTCGCAGCTCGAACGGCCCCGGCGGCACGTTTTTCTGGTACAGCAGTTGACCATTCTGCCGCACCGACACCAGCGCATTGCCGTTGGCAATACCGCGAATCACCGGCGCAAACGCCCCCATCTCGGCGTTCAGCATGCCGTCATCCGACTGCATCATCACGCCGCGAAAGGGAACGCTGTCCAGAATGCTGCCGTCGGTCGAAGTCTGCCCCAGGGTAAACTGCCCGCCCTGCCAGAACCCATAGTCGTGCTGCAGCCAGCTGTTCAGGCTGTTCCAGCGCCCTTTGGCCCCCGAGCTGCGCGACCAGTTCATATCGTGGCGCAAACGCCAGCCCCACAGGTTCAGCAGCCCGTTAAGACTGACAAAGTCATTCTGGTTGCGGCCGTCTTCGTTGTTCTGCAAGGATCCCGAATAGTCATAATTCAGCAGCAGTGCGGGCATCCCCTGGTCCCACAGCGCCGGCGGCGTGCGCAACCAGCCCGGGGGCGCAACATACGCCTGAGGCACGATAATGCGCAGCTCGCCACTCTGAAAATCAAATGCCTCCTGAGACTGTGGCACCCACTCGCTCAGCGTATAGGCCCTATTTTCTCCGGCCGTTTTCATTTCCGGCGGGCGCACCGCCTGCAGCGCAGAGACAATCTCCGCCTGCGGTTGAATGCCCCAGGCGTTCAAATCCGCAGCGCGGATCGATGCCTGCAGGCGGCCAGCCTCTTGCGTGCGGGAGATAAAATCAACAATCCGGGTATCAACTTTTTTATCGTTAACAAAAACGGTGACTTCATACTGCCCGGGCAACATCCCCCCCGAGCGGGAGAAATAGTCCAGGTTAAATGAAGACGAGGATTCTCCATCAGAGAACTTCAGAAACCCGGTATCAAAATTCAACGGTTCATCCTGCTGTGCGGAAACATTTCCGGCCAGCGCGGCCAATATGGCCCCCAGAAGAATATGCCCCTCAGGCTTTTTACGCAGACGCCAATCCCTTCCGATTTTTCCCGGCAGATTATCCATATCACTTTATCCGTTATCCGATCGTTCGTCCTGAAGCGAGAATTATCGTTTTATTTACGTCAGAAGGTTTTATTAATACGCGGCGTCTGACCGCCGTAGTCATTAATAACCTGATAGCTCAACGTGCCGTTCGACACCGACAAGGGTGACGAGATCTTGCCGAATGGCGGAATCATCGGATCGTTAAAGGCCACGCCTTTTCCATTATCGAGCAACACGTTCGTCACCGTCAGATAATAAGGCGTCGGGTTACTGAGCGTCAGCAACGCACCATTGCTTCGCACGGTTATTTTTTTATAAGCCTGCGCCACGGCGCGCTCTTCATTTAATGCATGCGGGCGATAGAATAATTTTATCTGGGTATTCAGCGCAAATTGCACCATGCTGCCTTTCCCCTCTTTAGGCTTTGGCGGAATGGCCAACGCATTAAAATAAAATACGGATTCCCGGTCTTCCGGCAATACGCCGCCAGTTCGGTTAATTCTCAATTGAACCGACCCCTTAGGATCAAGGCGATATAATGGCGGCGTTACCACAAAATGCCCACTCCCTTCGGAACTATCCGCAGAGGCCTCTTTGTTTTTTGATGTATAAGGCGAAACCCAGGAGCGCAACAGCCAGGTATCTTTCTCAGACGAGTTATTTGCGATCACCGTCGTCGTTTTATTTGCCGAATCAAAAATCACGCGGGTGGTGCCAAGATAAACACCGCCTGCAGCCTGCGCCAGGCCCGCAGTAAGTAGCAGCAATGCGCCAAGTGTAAATTTCATTATTTATTTCCCTTTGAAAACTAGCATCTCCGAGATGCCGTCAGAAAATTCTATTAATTACCACCTTATTTACCGAGATAATACTGTACAAAAGAAAAGCAATCAACATCGACAATCAATAAAACCACACTCAAGAGAATAACCAAACCCAAAGATAAGAATTTTCTTTAGGAATACTCGAAATAAAAAACAACTTTGAAATTGGCGAGTGATAAAAAAACCTGATAAATCAGCTCTTCAATAAAAAACCATAGATGAACCTAGAAAAAACGCGAAAGAGGCAGGCAGTAAAAATAAAAAACAAAATTTTTCCCATGTTAGTTATTTCTCTACAGAAAAATCTCAGAAACGAGATAAAAAATAACCATAATGGCAAGAAGAAGTCTTGCTGTTAATTCAGCCGTAATAAGAATCAGTGTGGAAAAGGCAAAAGCGGGGGCAAGACGATCGTTGGTTGATACGACGAGGGGAGTTATACATGCTTATGGCGGACCTAGCATCAGAACGGGAATACCACGCAGAGGGGGAGAGACGGTAAGTCCGCCCGCACACGGCGGCGAACTTACCGCTTTCATGCTCCAGACGCCAGTCCGGTCGCTTTTAGCCGGCGGCAATATTTATCAGCAAGCGTGGGTGCCGTTACCAGCGCCGCGCTTCCGCCAGTTCCTGCTTGGCTTCATTCAGCTTATGGGCCTTGTTACGAACCTTTTCCATATCGCCGCTGGCAATCGCCCGATCGAGCTCGATTTCGCGCCGTCTGACTTTATCTTCCTTACCCTGAATTTTATCCTGACGATGACTGGCACCGCTGTAGCCATCAAGACGATGACTCGCCCCGCTATAGCCATCAAGACGATGACTCGCCCCGCTATAGCCGTCAAGGCGATAGCTGGCGCCGCTGTAACCATCAGAACACGCCGCCTCAACCCGGGCCAGCGCCCGCTCCAGCCCTGCCAGACGGTTATGGTTGCCGTAGCGCTTGGCATATTCCATCTGCGTTTTGATTTTACTTTTCTTGATTTCACATCCCTGACGTCCCGCCGTTGCATTGGAGGAAAAAACCATCGCAACACAAACTAATAACAAGGAAGAAAGTTTTTTCATTTATCTGTCCTTAAATCCCCATCGGGATATTTATTCCTCGGAATAGTCCTTTTCTAACCTGGTGTTTATTTTTAACGCATAAAACAACGCACCGTAAATTTACTTGCTGATGCATGGATTTATACCCGAAAGTACCGAAAACTGCCAGAGAGCAAACATCACAACCTTCCCCCTGATTCATAAACAGTTATCAGGAACGTATTTATTTTTTATAAATAAACATGTGTTTCATAAAAATAACATATAAACACTCAATTAATATAAGGAGCGACGCCCGCCTGCATATCATCAGCAACCAACGCTACAATATTTGAACCAATAACACGTATTGCTAACCAATCCAGACAGGATGAACAGCATGACACTATCCCTGACAGCTCCCGTGCAACAGCAGCTGACCGCCGCCGTCGACCTTCTCACCCGCCAGCTTGACCGTAACCTGATGGCCGTCCACCTGTACGGCTCTGCCGTTGAGGGCGGGCTACGGCCCTACAGCGATCTCGATCTGCTGGTTACGGTGCGTGCGCCGCTGGACGACGCGCAGCGGGCGGCCCTGATGCAGGCGCTGCTGACGCTGTCTGCGCCGCCCGGCGCATCGGATACCAAGCGGGCGCTGGAGGTCACCGTGCTGGTGTATTCACAGCTGGTGCCGTGGCGCTACCCGCCGGTCAGAGAACTGCAGTTCGGCGAGTGGCTGCGCGAGGCTATTGGTGCGGGAATCTATGAACCGGCGCAGCAGGACGCAGATATTGCCATTCTGCTGACCAAAGCGCGCCACGCCAGCGTGGCGCTGGCCGGCGACGAGGCGGCACGGCTGTTTCCCCCTGTACCGCCGCGCGACCTGCGGCAAACCTTTCAGGATACGCTGACGCTGTGGCAGACAACCGCAGACCTGCAGGGCGACGAGCGTAATATCCTCCTGACGCTGGCGCGCATCTGGTACAGCGTTGTCCACGGCGATATTACCGGCAAAGAAGAGGGGGCGGACTGGCTGTTGCCTCGGTTGCCCGCCGACCATGCCGCCACGCTGCAGGCGGCACGGCAGGAGTATCTGGGGCTGGCGACGCAGGACTGGGCAGCGGTCATGCCGGCGGTAGAACGCTTTGTTCACTATGCCCAAGCGCAGATTGGCGCCCGGCTCGACGGATAACTGACGTTTTCGCCGCCCCAGCGCTACACCATCACCGCCTTAAAACGCCGCACCGCCGTCTCTGCCTCTGCCGCCGTGGCAAAATTGGCAAACCCCATCAGCAACCCGCCCGCTTCGGAAGGCGTGGCCCGCCAGTCACTCAGCGCCTGCAGCCCCAGCCCGGCGGATTCGGTGGCGGGCTGGCGCGTCAGCGAACGCTTCAGCGCCCGCGAACGCGCCGCGCTGGCCTGGACGGAATCGCTGACGCACGTGGATACCACCCATGCCTCCGACGACGACTTCGAACCGCTCCGCGCGCACTTCAGCGAAGTGGAAATCTCCGACCTGACCTTCGCCATCGCCCTGATGAGCGCCTTTAACCGTCTGGCGATCGGTATGCGTCAGTAACGCCGGGCACGGCTCTACGGCAGCGCCGGAGCGAACTATGCTGATTAACGGGCGCTGCTGCTCAGCGATAGGAGAAGATACGATGAATATACTGCACATTGACTGCAGCCCGCGGCACGATTCGCACAGCCGCCGGCTTTCGGCCGCCCTGCTCGCGCGACTGAAAGCCGCCAACCCTGACGCCGGCGTGACGCGCCGCGACTTGGGCCGCGAGCCGATAGCGCATGCCGACGCCGACTACGCCAGCGTATTATCCTCACCCGGTGCGCTGGCGGCCGGCGCGACGGAAAGCGCGCTGCGGCTGTCGGAAGCCTTGATTCAGGAAGTCGAGCGGGCCGACGCGCTGGTGCTGGGCACGCCGATGAACAATTTCACCGTGCCTTCGGTGCTGAAGGCGTGGCTCGATCAGATTCTGCGTATGGGGCGCACTATCACCACAACCCCCGACGGCGAGAAACTCGGCCTGCTGCAGGACAAACCGGTTTATATCGCCATTGCCGCCGGCGGCGTGTTCAGCGGCGAACGTGCCAGACAGCCGGACTTTCTCACCCCTTACCTCACCGCCGCCTTTGGCTGCATCGGCCTGCATTCCCTGCAGTTTTTTCCCCTACAGGCAACGGCGTTTCTCGACCACGAGCAATTGGCGGCCGCGCAGGAGGCGCTGCTCGCCACCCTGGCGCTCAAGGCTGCAGACTCATCACGGGCTTAATCTGTCGGCCCGGCTGGCGGTACAGCGCCAGCGCCTCCCGCCAGTCGGCCTGCGGAAAGATGTGCGCCTCGCCGCAGCGGCTTTCCGCCAGCAGCGGCCATATCCGCCCGAACAGCGCGTGCCACTGCGCCGCAGCGATGTCGGCCAGATAGTTGCGGATATGAAACCAGCGCACCGGCGGGTAGTGGCGTTTCTGCGCGAACGTCTGCCCGGAGAGCAGCCCGTAACAGACAAACAGCCCGTCCGGCCGCATCGCTTCCAGCAACTGCTGCGCCAGCACGCCGCCGGTGGCGTCAAACACGATATCCGCCGTAGCGGCCAGGTGGTCGATGCGCGCCCGCTCGCTCTGCGCCACGGGGGTAATGCCGCAGGCCGCCAGGCTGTCGGCATGCACCGGGGAACGGCAGATGCCCGCCACCGCCGTCGCGCCACGCTGCAGCGCCCACTGGCCGAGCAGCCTGGCGCAGTCGGAACCAGCGGCGGTCAGCAGCACACGACGCCCCGCCGGATTATACAGATCCAACATCAACAGCGCGGCCAGCGGATTGATATAGGCACGGGACGCCAGCGGGTCCGCGATAGCCTCCGGCACCGGCACCGCCAGCGCCGCCGGGCAACTGACATAGCGCTGCCAGGTTCCCTCGCCCCGCAGCGGCAACACCCGTTTGCCCAGCAGATACTCCGCCCTCGGCGTCGCCTCCGTCACCACGCCGACGCCCTCATAGCCCGCAACGGCCGGCGGCGTAATCCGGTGGCGGTAAGCGCCGGTGAGCGGAATCAAATCAGAGGCGTTCACCGGCGCAAGCCGCATTTCCACCCGCACGCTTCCCGCCGTCAACGCGGCCGGCGGCGCGTGTTCCAGCCGGAGCACCTCTTCCGGTACGCCAAACTCCCGGTACCACAGCGCGCTGTTGACCATTGTTCACCTCGGTGATTAATCCTGTCGCCGGCCCTGCCGCACGTTGCGCTGCATCCTTCCACAGATTGAGCGGTCGGGCAATGGCGTTGCGCGTTCACTCTGTCGCAAAATAGGAATACAAGGCTAGTAAGTTCCGGACAAAAAACGGAAAATAAATTCGTCTCCTCCGGGTGCAAGGAATCACACTCAGACAATGTAGAGAGGATGCGTACTGAAACGTCGTAAGGCATAAGGAAGTTCGTGCAACAAGAAAAGGACATTCAAGAATGAGTAAGAGAAGTGAGATTATTGATGGCTATAAAGCCTCCACGGCAAATAGAGGTTTAATTTACACCGAAGTACTCGGTTGGATCGATCTAGGCCATGCTCGAGGTGATGACGTTAAAAAACTAATGGGTAAGTTGAGGGAAGGGGAAGCATCAGGTAAAAAGTATTATGATGTTAAATACATCCAGTCAATGCTGGCGCGCGGCGTTCTTCGTACTGGAAAGTATATTGAATGGCGCATAAAACGGGGAAGAACCTATTATGAGCAACAAAGTATTACGCTCGCAATGATGATGACGTGCGCACGAAAATTCGAAGCATTCCAGTCAGCATTCCCGAACAACCTTGTTACTGATAGTGGGTTCAGCGGTGAGGATTTAGTATCTGACTTATTGGGTTTCTACCGTGTAATGTCTATCCATAACCCATTCCATATTCTCCGCCCACTCAACAAGGATGAAGCCTTAAGACGTTGGGATCACTATGGTCCGATAGGCTCTTTTAAGAATGAGAGTTTTACACCGCTATTGTTTCCTGATCCGGCTAGATTTCCTCACGCCAAGCCATATTGGTCGGAACTCCCACCTTTTATGAAAACCATCATGCCTTACGGTGACTTTTCATCTGGGAATGTCTCTGTGTCTACAAATGACGGTACTTACATAAAAATAGGGAAAGTAGAGTCAAGACTATGAAAATATCAAAAAAAATAATCCTGAGTGTTGCTACCGTTGCTGCCCTATTTGCCTACTATTGGCCCACGATAACCATGAATTTCGCCAGCAGCGCGCAATATACCGAACAGGATGAAAGAGAATATGCGTTTTACACCCCTGAATTGCTCAAGAAAATGCCACGCATATCGGAGCGTTATCAGTTTGATTATACCAACGTCTCCGGGCCGCAGGCCCTGATATATACGGTGACATTTTATGGCGCCGATGACACCCGAAAAATCAGCGACTATCTGACCGCCGCCGGTTATCAACGGCAGCCTGAATGCCTTTTTGCCGGTGAATGCTGGACATCGGCTCACACCCATTATGCGGTAAGCGTAGTAAAGCCCGACGGTGCCAAAGAAGTCACGGTACAGGTCGAAGACAGCTCGCAGTAAACCATCAAGCCGGCCATATACAAGGGGCCGGCCCTCATGCCAAACCTTGCACTACTCCACAGGCCTGCACCACAGGAAAGGGAAGCGCCCTCGCAGTGCGAAGGCGCACGACTAATTAACCGGATAAATATTGATGCTGTGGGTAAGTGCGGAGTTAAACTGGCCGGCATCAATTGCGATGTGCCATACGCCGTCGTCAGGCGCGGTGAAGCGCGCCGGCAGTTCATCGAAATGGCCGCCATGATGACGTCCCGGCTGCCCGTGGGTATAGCGCGCAAACTCCGCATCATCCATCAGCAGGATGATGCACGGCCGGTCGCAGTGCACTTCCACCACGTCGCCCGTTTTCAGGTGTAACTGCGCATGCAAAAAATCCATACGTTCTCCTCATTCAGGGTAACCAGCCTTTTTTGGCTGTTTATTTCCCCCAACAATTAATAAGGATGCCCTTTACTTCCCCACTGCTTAGGTTGATCATAGCAGCGCAATATGCGAATAGCATTATAATAAAATTAACATATTGATTTCATTGCGGAGAACTATACACCCGATCGCCTGCAACCGAGACGGACCCCATCCGGCCCGCCATGTCGCTTTATTTTTGATTTGGCCATTACCTGAGATGAATACACACAAGATCAACCGCGTACGCCCCTTCAGCGCCCTTATTGCCGCCTGCTGGCAGGAACCCTACTCACGCCAGCGTCTGCTAAAAGACGTCATTGCCGGCGTTACCGTCGGCATTATCGCCATCCCGCTGGCCATGGCGCTGGCTATCGCCAGCGGCGTACCGCCGCAGTACGGTCTGTACACCTCAGCGGTTGCCGGCATCGTGATCGCCGTCACCGGCGGGTCGCGCTACAGCGTCTCGGGGCCGACGGCCGCCTTTGTGGTGATCCTGTATCCGGTTGCCCAACAGTTCGGCCTGGCCGGCCTGCTGCTGGCTACTCTGCTCTCCGGCATGTTTTTAGTGGTGATGGGGCTGACCCGCGTCGGCCGGCTGATTGAATATATTCCGCTGCCGGTCACGCTTGGTTTTACCTCGGGGATCGCCATCACCATCGCCACGCTGCAGGTGAAAGATTTTTTCGGCTTGCCGCTCGCGGCGCTGCCGGCCGGCTACGTGGATAAACTGGCCGCCTTGCTGCAGGCGCTGCCCGCCGCGGATATTGGCGATACGCTGATTGGCGGCGTGACGCTGCTGGTGCTGGTTGTCTGGCCACGGCTGGGGCTGCGCGTGCCCGGCCATCTGCCGGCGTTAGCGGCCGGCGCGGCGGTCATGGGGTTGCTTAATCTGGCCGGTCATCAGGTCGCCACCATCGGCTCCAGCTTCAGCTATCAGCTGGCCGATGGCAGCCAGGGCGCCGGCATCCCCGCCATTTTGCCTCAGCTGCAGCTGCCCTGGACACTGCCGGCGGCGGACGGTCAGCCGATGACGCTAAGCTGGCAGACGCTGTCCGCACTGCTCCCCGCAGCCTTCTCCATGGCAATGCTGGGCGCCATTGAATCCTTACTGTGCGCCGTGGTGCTGGACGGCATGACCGGCAAAAAACACAGCGCCAACGGCGAGCTTCTGGGACAAGGGATCGGCAATATTATTGCGCCGTTCTTTGGCGGTATTACCGCCACCGCCGCCATCGCCCGCTCGGCGGCCAACGTGCGCGCCGGCGCCACCTCGCCGCTGGCCGCCGTGATTCACGCGCTGCTGGTGCTGCTGGCCCTGCTGCTGCTGGCGCCCTGGCTCTCCTTCCTGCCGCTGGCCGCTATGGCCGCCCTGCTGCTGCTCGTCGCCTGGAATATGAGCGAGGCCCACAAGGTAGTCGATCTGCTGCGCCGGGCGCCCAAGGATGACATTATCGTCATGCTGCTGTGCATGGCGCTGACGGTGCTGTTCGATATGGTGATCGCCATTACCGTCGGCATCGTACTGGCCTCGCTGCTGTTTATGCGCCGCATCGCGCGGATGACGCGCCTGAGCACGCTCAGCGATGACGCGGATGTATTGGTGCTGCGCGTGAACGGCCCGCTGTTTTTTGCCGCCGCCGAGCGCGTGTTCGATGAGGTGCTGGCACGCAGTACCGCGTATCAGACGGTGATTCTGCAGTGGGATGCGGTGCCGGTGCTGGACGCCGGCGGACTCAGCGCCCTGCAGCGCTTTATTGATGCGTTGCCGCAGGGTAAGCAGCTGATCGTCACCGACATTCCCTTCCAGCCGCTAAAAACGCTGGCGCGGGCACGCATACGGCCGATTGACGGCCGGCTCGCCTTCTACTCAACGCTGCCGGAGGCGCTGGCCGACGGGCAGAAATAATCACGGCGGCGGGGATGATAATACCGGATAAGAGAGGCCGCGGCAGCGCCATGCGGGTGCAACAGGCAATCTGACAGCGCGTAACGGGCTACGGCGCCGACTGCGGCAGGCAGACGGAATCTCCCCTGCCGATCGGCGTAGGTTACCCGGACTATCAGCGCGTCTCGACCTTGGGGTTGGCCTGAGAAGTCTGGGAAGGGTAGTCAACGTGATGCTTGTGCAGGTAATCCCGGATCAATTGCCGCACCACCTGCGAGGGGGTAACATCTTGCTGTTGGCAAAGCGTCTCCAGAGCTTTCTTCTTCTCCGGATCGATCAAAACGGTTAAACGCGCGGTCTTCTTTTCCATGGTGTTATCATCCTGATTATGATAATCCAATTATAATACCATCCCGGCCAAACTTCGCCAGAAAACTACAGCCGCGTCAGATAACGCGCCAGATGGCCCACCTCCGCCACGCCGTCGCATCCCAAACGCGCCGCCTGCGTCCGCAGCGCTTTAAGCCGGTAAGCATTGGTGGCGCAGGTGGCGTAAATCACCACGTTGCCGCTGCCGGTTTCGCAGAAAAAGACGTCGGTAAACACCCGGTACAGGGCATGGTACAGCAGCGTCTGGCCGTGCGGCATTTCCAGGTAGTTGAGCACCAGCCAGCCGCCGTCGCACAGCGCGTCCCGGCAGCGTTCGAGAAACGCTTCGGTGCCCTGCAGCGGCGACATGCTGAATGCCGAATAAAGATCGGAGAAAATGACCCCGTAGCGGCGGCCCTGCGCCTGCTGCAAATAGCGCTCGGCATCGTCAATATGGTAGTTCACACAGCTTGTATCAGGCAGCGTGAAATAACTACGGGCAACCGCCAGCACGCGCGGACGCAGCTCCACCACATCAAGCCGCCTGGCGGGGTTGTAGGCATGCAGCGCCCGCAGCAGGCTGCCGCCGCCCAGCCCCAGCAACAGCACGTCGCCCTCTTCCTGCCAGCTAATCGCCATCAACATCGCTTGAATATAGTGATGTATCGGCACCTCAGGAGAACGCATGTTCACCTTGCTCTGCTCGTACAGATCGTCAAAACGCAGGATGCGATACTGTTTGTGTTCGGCAACGATAATATCGCCGTACTCATCCGCTTCGCGGTGGATTTCCTGCCCTGGCGGATCCCTGTCCAGCAGCGTTTGTAAAATATCGTCGACAATGCGAGTCACGGGGCCCTCTGATACTGCGCGCCCAACCGCCGGCGCAAAATAAACTCAGCCACGCAGAGACGTAAAAGATTCAACCCGACAAAAACCCGGTCAATCGATGCCGAACGGGTAGTCGCCGTCGTTACGCTGCCTGGCTCACGCTTACCTTTAAAGCACGCATGATAATACCAATAACATTATAATGTCATACACATTTAATGTTACCATTGCGCACATTATCTCCTGGTGCTGAAGATAACGATCGCAGCCAGAGAGAGTTACCCATTAACATATTGATTAGACTTATAATTAACGAAAATTGAGGCCATAACTATGCAACTTCCAGCCTGCCCGCAATGCCAGTCTGAATATACCTACGTCGATAACGGCCTGTATGTCTGCCCTGAGTGTGCACACGAATGGAACGACGACGAGCCTGCGGCCGATAACGATGCGCTGGTGGTGAAAGACGCCAACGGCAATCTGCTGGCCGACGGCGATGCGGTGACGGTGATTAAAGACCTGAAGGTGAAAGGCAGCTCATCCACGCTGAAAATCGGCACCCGTGTGAAAAGCATCCGCCTGGTCGAAGGCGACCACAATATCGACTGCAAAATTGACGGGTTCGGCCAGATGAAACTGAAGTCCGAGTTTGTGAAGAAAAGCTGATTACTCTCGGGCGGATAAAGGCGTACGCCGCTATCCGCCCGCGGCCATCAGTTCTGCTCAGCCGGGCGTCGTATCAGGGTCACCACGCCGATCCCACCGAGAACCAGCCCTGCCGCCGCCAGAAGAATCGCCTCATGCAGCGAGCCGAACAGCGCCACGCTGGCGGATGACACCAGCGGGCCAACCAGCTGACCGGTCGCATAGCCGGAGGTCAGAAGCCCCACATTTTTTGCCAGCGAACCGGAGGAGATTTCACGCGCAAACCTCATGGTCAGCTGCATAATCGACAAAAAGCCCAGGCCGGTCAGCACCGTCGAACACAGCAATCCCACGGCCCCCGGTAATACCACCGCCGCAGCCACGCCAAGCCCCTGCAGCACCATCATCGCCGCCAGGCTGATTTGCGTATTGAAGCGCGCCGCAAACAGGATCACCATCACCACGCCGGCCACCGCCGACAGGCCGAACAGCGGCCAGAAAAACGCCGCCAAATCGCCGCCCGGAAAGGCGCTGTGTGCCATCTGCGCCAGAAACGTCGCCGGTAATATGTAGCCGAACCCAGCCAGCGTATAGATAGCCACCAGTTTTTTCAGCTCACTGCCAACCGGCTTCTCGCTTTCGCCCGCTCCCTGAGCCGGGCCGAATGTCGCCGGCAGATAGCGAAACGTCATCAGGCTGATAAGCAGGGCCACCGCGCCGTAGACATACCATGCGCTGGCAGAATCCAGATGCCGCACCCCCATGGCCCATGCCAATATCCCGCTGAGCGTAATGCCAACGCCCGGGCCGGTAAATACTGCGGCGGACAGGCGCGGAGCACGGTTGCCCGCCAGCGTCAGCTGCGTCCAGGAAGTGACGATGATCAGCGCCCAGGCGCCGCCGATGCCGGCGGCCAGACGGAACAGACACTGCAGGACGAACGACGAGGTCGCGCCGGACAGTAAGGTCACCAGCACGGTGGCGCAGATGCCGGCCTTCAGATAGCCCGCATGCCCGCTCTTCATACGGCTGACGTGCAGCGCCCCGGCCAGATAGCCGATATAGTTCATCGCCGCCAGAATCCCGGCGCTTGAAAGCGTCAGGTAACCGTCCCCGATCATCACCGGGATCTGCGGCGTCAGCGAAAAGCGCCCGATGCCCATTACGGTGACCAGCGTCAGCAGGCCGGTGAGCATGATTTTAATATTATGTTGTCTGCTGCTCATTACACCGCACCGGTCACTTCGACAATCGCCTGTGGGTAGGCGCCGCGGCGGATCGCATCCGCCACAAACGCGGCGAAATCCGCGCGCGGAATCTCGCCGTACGGCAGCGCCGGCGCAGCCTGTACGCGTCCGGTCGGCTCGGCTTCCGTCAGTCTGCCCGGGCGGAGAATGGTCCACGCCAGCGTGCTGTTGACCAGCCAGGCGTCGGCTAGTTTTTTATAGTGCATATAGCACTCAAATCCCGGGGTGGTTTCCCGGCGGCGCCCCGCTTCTGGGAAAGCGGAAACCAGCACATAGGCGCCGACGCCGGCATGCATGGCCGCCTGCGCGGAATGAATCACCGCCTGATAGTCGACGGCGCGGATTTTCGCCTCATCGTCCGACTTCGCCCCGGCGGTGAACAGCACCACATCCACCCCCTCAAGCCACGCCTGATGCGTCTGTGCGCTGGCGGACGCCACGTCGCCCAGCACCACGTTAATGCCTTGATCGATTAACGGCCGGGCCTTATCCTCGCTTCTGGCCACGCCCGATACGCGGTGGCCGGCCTCATTGAGCAGGCGTGCCGTACGCTGGCCGATATCGCCGGTAATACCGTATATAAAGATAGATTTCATAAGGCTCCTGAGATTGCTGACGGTCTGTCTTACAGTAAGCATAAAAGCGCCGCCGGCCATGAAAAAGAGGGCCAGTTATCCTATGATAATTGGTCATACCCAGGAGTCAGCATGTCCAGAAACACCGCCGTCAAAGATTTTCTTGTTAAACACCGCGCCAAACTGAATCCGAGCGATTACGGCTTCAGTCCGCTTAACCGGCGCGTCAGCGGATTGCGCCGGGAAGAAGTGGCGCAGCTGGCGGCGGTCAGCGTCAGTTGGTACACCTGGCTGGAGCAGGGTCGGGAGATCAGCATCTCGCCGGCGGCGCTTCAGCGTATCGGCAGAGTGCTGAAACTGTCGCCGGTAGAGCAGCAGTACCTGAATACCATGGTATTTGGCAACGATGCCCCCCATCAGGCGCCGATGCAGCTCCCCGCCGAGGTGATGGCGATGGTCGATGCGCTCAATCCCCATCCGGCCTTTGTCCGCCGCGATAATATGGACATTCTGTACTGGAATCAGGCCGCGCAAACGCAGATTTTTGACTGGTCCGCCATTGCCGAGGCGGATCGCAACTCGTTGAAGCTGATGTTCGTCTGCCCGGAGTACAAACAAAAGATTTATCAATGGGAGCAGGCCGCCAGACATACGATCGCTGCGTTCCGCGCCTATCAGGCCGCCGGCAATAACCGTGATGATTTCAGCGCGGTGATCGACGATCTGACGGCGAGAAGCAGCGAATTTCGCACCATGTGGGATTATCATGACGTCCGGAAAATCGGCACCGGCAACAAAGCCATTATCAATGACGATGGCCGCATCAGTCATTACACCTACACCTCCCTGGAGATCGAACACTCGCCGGGGCTCTACCTGATTTTCTATCTGGCAGCCGGCCCCACCGCTGATGCGGGTTAACGCCGCCGCTAAATCGTGATTTAATCCGGTAAAATCGCTTATATCCATTCCACATCAGGCACTAAGGGACTATTCAATGTATGTAAAACACTACGAAGTTGACGCAGCACACATCGATTTTCAGGGCGTGGTTGACGGCCTTTACTACCCCTTCTATATGGAGTGGACCCGCCACGCCTTTATGAAAGAGGCGCTGGGCATCGATATCGAAGAGGAGTTTAAGCAGGGACGGCTGTATATGGTGCTGGAGTACAACCTGCGTTTTCGCAAAAGCCTCACCAAGGGCGACAAGATGGAAGTCACCTGTGAGCTGGCGAAAAACGACAAGCGCAACCGGGTGAATTTCGTGCAGCAAATCCGCGTTGACGGCCAGGTCTACGCCGACGCCACCTTCGTCGCCACCTGCCTGGAGAACGGCCGCCCCAGCGTACCTGCGGTCATCGCCGAGTTTATCAACGCCTGATCCTCTGAAACCACGTAGCCGCAGACACGCCCTGCGGCCTCACGCTTCCCCGCCAACCCGGCTTCGCCCTGAATCATACCCGCAATTTCAGCCCGCCTCGGGAACCCGCCCCCGGTTTGCCGCCACTCACTATGGCCATTTACCAACCCGAGGATCTCACCATGTCTGTCGATATCTCTTCCTTCTACCGCCCGGCAGCCGGATGGCAGAGCGGCCCGGCAATGGACGATGCCTGGACATCCGCCGAGCTTCCCCGGCAGTCCGCCGGCGGCGATGCGGTGCAGTTCGCCACGCCGGGCGCCGGGAGCAGCGTCAATTTCGGTACGCCGCTGACTGATGCCCTACCGACGTCAACGGACGGGCAGCCCAACCCCGGCGACCCGCTCAGCCAGTTGATCGGCGCGCTGCTCAGTCAGGTGATGGCGGAGCTGGCGCGGAGGATGCAGGGCCAGAACGGCAGCGGGCAGGAAACAGCGCAGCAGAATACCGATACTGCCGCCCCGTCCGGCGGTGCGATGCCGCTGAATGAAACCAACGCCGCCAAACCGACGGCCCATGCTGCAAGCGCCGCCGACGGTCCGTCGGCCGGCAGCGGGCCGCGCACCTTCAATATCACCAATACGCAGGATCACGACATCAATATCGGCCAGTTTGATCAGCACAATCAGTTGGTCGGCGAGGTCACCCTGAAGCCCGGGGAAAGCGGCCAGATGCGTTATCAGAATGACTTTACCGGCCTGCTGAAGCAGGCCGACGCCGACGGCAACTATCGGGACGACGCCAGCCGCCTGGAGTTCTATAACGGCTTCGTCAATACCAGCGATATCGATGGCCGCAACGCCGCCATTCACGCCACCGATCATCAGGGATTTGAAATCGGCGATCGGCAGAGCATTGCCGACCGCGCGCCGGCAGATATTGTCAGCACCGATTCTGCCGGGAATAAAACCATTGCCGGCTACTACGACGGCTCCAGCGAGACCATGCGCAAGGGCGGCCAGTTTATGACCGACATGCTCGGCACCGGCATGACCTATATGCACCCGGACGACGACCGGCTGCCGGAGGGCCAGAACCCGATGCGCCATACCGACGCCATGACGCTGGACGTCACCTTCGGCAAGGCCTGACGCACCGCCGGGCGGGACCCCGCGTCCCACGGCGGCCACTCAACCACGATACCCACCCGCACCAAGGAGACACCGATGCTCTCTGTATCATCCAACCCCGTCCCGCAGCCCTTCGGGCAGAGCGGAGACTTCAGCAACCTGAGCGATAATCTGTCGCAGAAACCCGTGCTTAACGCCTCAGACAGCGGCGCGCCATTGCCGATCAGCTACGGCGGCGCCCAAGGCACCAACATGGACAGCCTGCTCGGCGGCGGCGATATCCAACAGCAGCTGCAAAGCGCCATTTCCGGCACCCTGATGCAAATGCTGTTCAGTCAGCTCATGCCGCAGTTTATGCAGCTGGCGCAGCAACTGCTGTCCAACGGCCAGAACGGCGGGTCGCAGACGCCGCAGCAGCAGGGCAGCGCGTCAACGCCGGGCGTTACCCCGCAAAGCACGCCGGAGACAGCCAGCGGCCAGCCGACAACCGGCGCAACGGAGAACAGCACGCCGGCTGCCGGCAGCGGCAGTCTGCACCTGCCCGACGCGCTGAAGCCGTATGAAGCGGATATCCAGAACGCCGCCGATAAGACCGGCGTGCCGGCGGAAGTGTTAGCGGCGCAAATCTGGCAGGAGTCGCGCGGCAACCTGGGCGCCAGCACGGTGAACGGCGGCAACGGCCTGCAGGACAGCGGGCTGATGCAGGTCAACAGCAATACCTTTGCCGATCTGCAAAGCAAAAACCCCGGGCTGCTGGGGCCGGACGCCGATCCGAACAGTACCCAGGACAACATTATGGCCGGCGCGCTGTATATGAAAGAGCAGTTGAACGCCTTTGACGGCAACATGGGTGCGGCGCTGCGCGCCTACAATTCCGGCCCGAACAACGTCAACCTCAACGACCTGAGCGATATCTCCAAAACCGGCACCGGCGACGCCACCTACGTCGATAAGGTGCTGAACTTCGCCAATATCATCAAAACCGGCCAGGGCGAACTGCCGGCCTGATGCACGCAAAAAAAGCCCCTGCACGTTGCCGTACAGGGGCGCTTTCCCCGGTGCCTTAACGGCTATTTCTTATTTTTCACGTTATCTATCACAATCTGCGCGGTGTCCGTCGCCGCCGTCATCGCCCAGCCGACCGGGCCACGAGCGGCGCTCATCGCCCCCTCGCCAATCCCCTTCAGCGCACCGGTAAACACATCACCCAGGCCACGGGCCTCGCCCATATTGTTGAACATCGGCGCCAGCACGGACTTCAGGATCGGGATATTGGACAGCGCCTTGCCGATCTCGCCCATCGCCCACTGGAAGTTATCCTTGTTGGTGCCGTCCAGCCGCACGTGGCTGTCATTGGTCTGCGGCAGGTTGCCGTTGCTCGGCAAAGCCTTCAGCCCCTGTTCGGCGATATCTTTCAACACGCCGGCTTCGGTGCCGTGGCGGGCGTCGCCGTCCTTGGTGATACCGTCAATCTTGCCGTTGTCCGCCAAGTCGCCGCGGGAGCCGCCCTCGCGGTTATTCAGCCCTTTGATGCTGTTCAGCACCCGCGCCATATTGTAAGCGGCGTCGGCGCGGCTGGCCGGATCCGGGTTATCCTCGGTCCAGTCGCCAAAACGCTGCTTCAGCTCATCGCGCTTGATATCCTTCTGGTCACCGAGGTTCTTCAGCACCGGGTTGGCGTCGATAATCTCCTGCGCGCTGCGGGTATCGTTATCCGGCCGTCCCTTCAGGTTGTCATCGGTCGGCGGCACGCTGGTGTCCTTTTCCGTCTCGCTGACGCCTTCCTGGCCGCCAAACATCGCCGACATATCCGCCTGCGGGCTTTGCAACAGCGACTGCAGCCCGATCAGCATCAGCAACTGCTGGAACAGGCCGCCGCTCTGCGGCATCGCTTCCGGCTGCTCCGCCTGCTGCGCCGGCGCATTGCCGAAATTCACCGTCCCGATGCGCAGCTGCGGCGTCTGCAGCGTTTCACTCAGGCCCTCTGCCGGGTTCTCCAGCGATTGGCCGGCCTGACGGGGAAACACCCCCTGGCCGGAGATATTGCTCACCATAACGTTAGCCTCCGTTGTTCTGCGTGCCGCCCAGTTTCGACATCAGCGCGTCCAGCCCGACCATCTGCAGCACCGAACCCAGCAGTTTGCTCAGCATATTGCCGCCGCCCTGCTGCTGTGCCGGCTGAGCGGCTCCGCCAGACTCTGCGTTGCCGTTCTCACCTGACGGCGCGGTCTTCTGCCCGCCGCCCGCCAGCTGCTGCATAATCTGCATCAGTTGCTGCATCATCTGCATCAGCTGCTGAACCAGACCGCTCACGCCGCCCTGAGACTGCTCACCGGAGGCCGGCGTCTCCGGCTGGCTGCGGGCCGACTGCGTTTGTCCACCGTTCTGACCGTTCTGCACGCCGTCAGCGCTCTGCGCGCCTTTGCCGCCCGTCAGTTGCTGGATCATCTGCATCAGTTGCTGCATCATTTGCATCACCTGCTGGATCACCCCGCCCACGCCGCCTGACGCTGACGACTGCCCGGCAGGCGCGCTGTTTTCCGACTGGCGCGGCGACTGCTCGGCCGGCTGCGTCCCATTGCCGCCCAACAGCTGCTGCAGCCCGATCAGCATCAGCAGTTTCTGCATCAGCCCGCCCTGCTGCGCGGGCTGCGCTGCCCCCTCGTGCGCCGTCATCTGCTGCATAAACTCCGCACCGTTGGCATTACTGAATTTCACCGCACTGTTTTGCTGCGGCAGCGAGATGGCCTGTTCAATTTTTTCTACGTTTTCGTTGGCTCGTTCGATCAGATTCCCCACCAGCGGCATGCCAACGCCTGAACCGGATATATTGAGTGTCATCAGGTTACCCTCCTCTGTTTTGCATCAAACCGGCACCGCCCGTTGCGGGCGCGCGGACGTTCCGTTCTCCAGCCATACTGCCTGTCAACCTCGCGTTCATAAGACCTCCGGTTAATCATTAAAACTGCAAAAGTATCGAGCTTTCCCCGCCAGAACATACTTACAATATCCTGACATTTTTGGCGATTGATGGGCTGAGGCTCGCTAGCTGAGTGTCACGACGCCGGCTTGGGTTCCCTATTTGCCGAATTTCGGCGTGACGCAGGACGCAGACATAAAAAATTCATCTGACAGCTCAGTGATGGCGGGGCATACGCTCAAGCAGCGTACTCACGGGCGTTTCTGCGCCTCTGTAGGGAAATGACTACAAAAAGCAGGAAAAGGACTACCGAACAATCATCCTGGACTGATAGCTGTAGGGGAAGGCAATAGAGGAAAGTAGCCAAACGCTAATACTTTGTAATGTTTTGTCAGTCTTGCGTCGTCAAAAAAAGATTCAGGAAGTTCAACAATTAAACCAGCGTAAACCTGCGGGATCGCGCTGGTTTAGAATAATCGGAGAAGTTATGGTTAAGCCTGTTGATTCCAGAATGCCCGCTCGGGCACCGGCCGATTGCGCCAGGGAAAATCACGCCTCACACGCGTCCGCCTCCGGCGCGACGCCGCACGCGGCCGACGATATTCACAGTTACCTGCATAAGTTAACCAAAATCGTCGCCCCGCTGCACGTGGATATCCTGCTCGAAGGGGAAACCGGCACCGGCAAAGACACGCTGGCCCGGCGTATTTATGAACTCTCAGGCTGCAACGGGCCGCTGGTTCCCGTCAACTGCGGCGCCATTCCGGAAAATCTGGCCGAAAGCGAGCTGTTCGGCGTCGAACCCGGCGCCTACACCGGCGCCAGCCACGCCCGCGCCGGCTATATCGAAACGGCGAACAACGGCATTTTATTCCTCGATGAAATCGACAGCATGCCGCCGACGGTACAGGCCAAACTGCTGCGCGTGCTGGAAACCCGCACCATTACGCGCCTCGGCAGCACCAAACAAATCAGCCTCAATCTGCGCGTAATCGCCGCCTCACAGACGCCGCTGGAGCAGCTGGTGGAGAGCGGCCGTTTCCGCCGCGATCTCTGCTTCCGCCTGAACACCATCAAGCTGGAGACCCCCACGCTGCGCTCGCGTCCCGAACTGATTATTCCGCTGTTCCGCCGCTTCGCCCTCGAGTCGGCGCTGCGGCTCGGCATGCCGCACCCGCCGCGCAGCACCGCGCTGGACGAAGCGCTGCTGCTGCACTGCTGGCCCGGCAACCTGCGCGAGCTGAAGGCGGCGGCCGAACGCTTTATCCTCGGCCTGCCGCCGCTCAATCAGGCGCTGCCGCAGGAGAGCGGCACGGTATTGCTGAAAGAGCGCCTCAAGCGCATCGAACGCAGCCTGATCCACGACTGTCTGAACCGCCACGACCACCGCATCGACGATGTGGTGCACGAGCTGGGCATCCCGCGCCGCACGCTCTACCACCGCCTGAAGCAGCTCAATATTCACGCCTGACGAACCACGCCGCCGTCGCGCGGCGGGTCGCCGGAAAAAAAATCGCTCGCCGCCGGAACCGCCTCCTCTCTTCCGCCACTCAATCCGTGAAGTACCCGTATTATCATCCAATGATATGAGAGGAAACGTTATGAAATTGATGTCATTACCATCGCTCGGCACCACTCTGGCCAACGGCATTACCGGCGGCGCCGGCTTCGCCACCAAACTCGCCGGCGCCAGCAGCGGCAGCAGCTTTATGAGCCAGATGCAGGGCGTGCAGGCGGAAATGCAGCAAAACCAGGTCGACAAGGCCAAACTGGATGCGGAAAACCAGCGCATCAACGGCATCGCCGACAGTGCGGCCCAGGCTGGCTCCGCCGCCGCGCAGGTCAAAATTCAGTACTGATGCCGCGCCGGGAGGGCGCAGCCGCGTCCTCCTGCTTTTCCCCTCTTGCTACAGGCGAATCTGCGATGAAAATATCCCATAACGGCCCGTCACTGACCGGCGCCCCGCTCACCTCTCCGGCCGCCGACACCGCCGACGCCAATCAGGACGATATGCACGCCTTCAGCGCCGCGCTCAACGCGCCGGCCGGCGACGGCCAGGAGAGCCTGCTCAGCGGCCTCGGCGGCGCTATCAGCGATAACCAGCGCGCGCAGCAGCAGGCGTTCCGCAACCTGGAAGTCGCTTCCCGCTCCAGCAACCCGACGGACTTCAGCCAGGCCAACGCCGCCCTGTCCGATTACTACATTCAGAGCCTGATGAACGCCAAGATCATCGCCAAGGGCACGCAAACCCTGGATAAACTCACTAACCTACAGTAACGGCTATGGGACAATCACTGGTGAAATACCTGCTGGCAGCCGCGCTCGCCCTGCTGCTTAGCGGCTGCGGCGATGAAACCGTGCTCAACAGCAACCTGTCCGAGAGCGATGCCAACGACATTGTCGCCGCGCTGAATCACTACCATATCGCCGCCGACAAACGCGTAGAAAAAAGCGGCGTGTCCGTACTGGTCGCGGCGGCGGATATCGAACGCTCGGTGAACATCCTTGATGCCGCCGGCCTGCCGCGCAAGGCGCGCACCAACCTGGGCGAGGTATTTCAGAAAAGCGGCGTGATCTCCAGCCCGATGGAGGAGCGCGCCCGCTATATTTACGCCCTGTCGCAGGAAGTGGAGTCGACGCTGGCGCAGATTGACGGCGTGGTGGTCGCCCGGGTGCACGTGGTGCTGCCGGAGCGCATCGCGCCGGGAGAGCCGGTGCAGCCGGCCTCGGCGTCGGTGTTTATCAAATACGCCGATTCGCTGGATCCCGACAGCATCGAACCGCGTATCCGCCGTCTGGTGGCCACCAGCATTCCCGGCCTGGTGGGGCGGGACGATAAAGACCTGGCGATCGTCTTCGTGCCCGCCAGGGCCTGGCGTGACCAGACGCCGGTGATCAACCTCGGCCCCTTCGCCCTGACGCCCGGCCAGTATTCACTGGTGAAAACGCTGTTCAGCGTGCTGAGCCTGCTGCTGCTGATCGGCCTCGGCATCGTCGCGCTGCGGCGCTCGGCGAAGAAAGGCGCGACGCCGAACGCGGGCAAAGCCTCATGAGCGACATCGATGCCACGCTGCGCTGGCTCGACTGGTGGCACAGCGGCTTCTGGCGCGACGCACACCCCAGCTGGCGTCAGGCGCTGCCGTTCCCCGCACCGGCCGCCGCTCTGGCGCGGGTGCGCGGCGCGGCGCTGCGTCGGCAGCTCGGGGTGGCGGACGTAGCGCTGCCCCGGCCGCAGCCGCAGTTGCTGACGCTGCTCGCCCTTGACGACGACGCCCGCTCGCTGCTGCTGGCGCTGGTCGCCGAAATCTGCACCGGCGGGACGGCGCTGCCCGGCGAACTGAAAATCTGGTGTCGCCGGCTGGCCAAAGGGCTGCGGCCGGAAAGCTGGCTGCCGACGCCGCCCGTCGGCCAGACGCCGGCGGTCACCAGCCTGACGCTGCTGCAGGCGCGCTACCCCGACTGCTGGCCACGCCTGCGCATGGCGTTTGACCATCACGACGTCTGCCGCTGCCCGCCGTCGCCGCCGGCGCTGGAACCCCGGCGGCTACAGCCGCTGTGGGAGGCGGCGCTGTGGCAGTGTCAGCGCGCGCTGACGGAAGACGGCGAGGAGCATCCGCATGTGGCAACTTAGAAAAATCTCTCTGCGCCAGCCGCCTGAGCCGCAGGCCGCCCTGCTCAGCCGCGACGCGCTGGCCATTAACCATCAGGCCGAAACGCTGATCGCCGACGCCGAACGCCAGGCGCAGGCCCTGCTCGATGCGGCGCAGACGCAGGCCGAAGCGCTGTTGCAACAGGCAGCGGCAGAGCGCGACGCATTACTGGCGGGCGCACAGGAGACCTTCTGGCAGCAGGCCCGGACGCTGTTCGCCGACTGGCAGCAGCAGCGCCGCACCGAGCAGCAGCAGTTGCTCGACGCCGCCGACGCGCTGCTGGCGCAGGCGCTCGGCCGCCTGCTGGACCAGGTGCCGCCGGCCGGGCAGCTGGATATCCTGCTGACGCAGCTGCGCGCCAAACAGCCGTCCGCCGTCGCCGCCACGCTGTACTGCCATAGCGAACGGCACGCCGCGGCGGCGCACTGGCTGACGCAGCGGCCGGAACTGCGCTGGCAGCCGGCGATCGACGACGCGCTGCCGCCGGACACCCTGCTGCTGACCACCGAACAGGGCGAACTGCATATCAGCTGGCAGGCGCTGCGTCAGGCGCTGGGTGCGGCGGAGAGCGTGGCCGGCTGAAGAATTTTTTGAAGGATGGAACCGCCGCGCGGCGTGCGCCACTCAACGAGGAACCTTACATCCAGAGGAGCCCGTTATGTATTCCGACGATTTACTGCAGCGCCGCCTGGCCAGCACCGCCAACCGTAGCCACAACGAGACCTATCAGTTCGCCAAAGAGATGTCGGGCGAGCCTTACAGCCTCAGCGATATGTACGCCTTCCAGAACCAACTGCAGGACATGTCCAATACCAGTTGGGCCAGCTCGCAGTACACGCAGTTCAAGTTCGGTATGCGTAAAGCCATTATCGACGCCATTAACTAACGGCCCCACGGCAGCGCCAGGCTGCCGTTTTTTATCGTCTGAACCCATCTCAACCATGGACAGCAAGGAGTAAGGAGTGGTGCTAACCCTGCCCGCGATACCCCATCTGCGACGTCTGGCGCTGGCGGCGCTGCTGCTGTGCGCCGGCATCGGCGCCGTACAGGCCGCTACGCCCGGCGAGTGGAAGAACGGCGCTTACGCCTATTCCGCCGACAACACGCCGCTGAGCATCATCCTGGAAGATTTTGCCGACAGCTTCGGCGTCACGCTGTACGACAGCTCGCTGCCCGAAGCCAACATCACCGGCAAACTGCGCTCCGGCAGCCCGGAGGCATTTCTGAACCGGCTGGCGCTGGAATACCGTTTTCAATGGTTTGTCTATAACGACACGCTCTACGTCAGCGCGCAGTCGGCGCAGGTATCGCGGCGGCTGGAAATCTCGCCCGACGCGGCGCCGGATATCAAACAGGCGCTGAAGGGCGTCGGCCTGCTCGACCCGCGCTTCGGCTGGGGCGAACTGCCGGACGAAGGCGTGGTGCTGGTTACCGGGCCGCCGGAATATGTCGCCATGATCGCCGACTTCACCAAAAAATCGGAAAAGCCCAAAGACGATAACAAAGAGATGATGTCGTTCCCGCTGAAGTACGCCTCGGTGGCCGACCGCACCATCAAATACCGCGATCAGACCCTGCTGGTGCCGGGGGTGGCCACCATCCTCAATGAACTGCTGGGACAAAGCAGCAGCCCGAGCGCCAGCGGCATGAACAGCAGCCAGGGCGGCGAAAGCGAGATGGATCAGATGCGCGCCCAGTCGCAGGGCATCCTCAGCCAACTGGTGGGGCGCGGCACCGGCCACGGCCGCGCCGGCGATAAAAATCCGCTCGGCGGCCTGGCCGGCAAGGTCTCGGCGGACGTGCGCAACAACGCCCTGCTGGTGCGCGACAAGCCGGAGTACCGCAGCGCCTATCAGTCGCTGGTCAGCATGATCGACGTGCCGCAGAAACTGATCGAGATCGACGCGCTGATCGTCGATATCGACCGCAGCGAGATGGCGCGCCTGTCGAGCAGCTGGGCCGGCCAGTTCGGCAACGTTACCGGCGGTTCGACGCTGCTCTCCGGCCCCAGCACGCTGTTCGTCACCGATTTTCGCCGCTTCTTCGCCGATATTCAGGCGCTGGAGGGCGAAGGCACCGCGTCGATTATCGCCAACCCGTCCATTATGACGCTGGAGAACCAGCCGGCGGTGATCGACTTCAGCGACACCGCCTTTGTGCGCGCCATCGGCGAGCGGGTGGCGGATATCCAAGCGGTCACCGCCGGCACCAGCCTGCGCGTGACGCCGCGCGCCATCGGCGGGAAAAGCAGCGCCACCTCGTCGGTGCAGCTGATCGTCGACGTTGAGGACGGCAAACTGAATAAAAACGACGACGGCGACGCCGAAGGCACCCGCAACGGCGCCATCAGCACCCAGGCGCTGGTGCAGGCAAAACGCTCGCTGGTGATGGGCGGCTTCCACACCAAAGAGAGCGGCGATCATGAGCGGCGCATCCCGATCCTCGGCAGCATTCCGCTGATCGGCAAACTGTTCACCACCTCGCAGCATGAAACCTCGCAGCGCGAGCGGCTGTTTATCATCACGCCGCACCTGGTGGGCGATCAGGTGGATCCTTCCCGCTATATCGCCAGCGAAAACCGCGACCAGCTCAACAGCGCCATGGGAGAGATCAACCGCCGCCACAAGTACACCGACATGAAGGGCATGCTGGAGTCCGCAATGCGCGATCTGGCGGAAAACCGCCAGCCCAGCGGCATGACGGCCGGCGGCAGCGGCCAGACCCTGAGCACGCTGTGCCGCATTCCGTCCGGCTTCAGCAACGATGCGCAGCGCCACCAGTGGTACGGCAACCGTTCGGTGCAAATCGCCGTCGGGGTGATCACCAATACCAGCAACGTCACCCGGCGCTTTGATGAAGCCGCCTGCCGCAGCGACCGCACCCTCGCCGTCGCCGCCTGGCCGCATTCGCAGCTGCGCCCCGGCGAATCGGTAGAGGTGTACGTCGCGTTTGAAAAAAATGCCGTGGTCAGGCCGGGGCGCGCCTCCCTGATCGCCAGCGCCCGCTAAGGAGAAGACTATGGTTATCCGCTATATCGCCGCCCTGCTGGCGGCCATGCTGCTCGCCGCCTGCGCGCCGAAAGCGCCGCCTGGCTGCGCCAGCGTCGAGTGCCGGCCGCAGTCCGGCGACAACAGCCTGACCATCTGGTGGCAGCCGGACCTGCGCAACGGTCCGACGGACTACACCCGGGTACAGGTTAACCCCTGACGGCGGCGGCGGAGGCCCTTCCTCCGCACGCGGCTACTATCTGCGATAAAGGAGAGGCTATGACAACCTCAATCAGCGGCAGCATCGGCGCGTTACTCAATCGGGTGCGGCGGACGGGCGACGAGAACGCCGCCCGCAGCGGCAACCACACCGTCCGCGGCAGCACCGCGCCGTCAACGCAGCGCGCGCCCCTGTCTTCACCATCCCGCCCTCCGGCCGGCCTGCGCCAGCGCCAGAACGCCGCGCCGCAGCTCCCTCAACTCTCCCGTGAGTCCGGCAACTGGGCGGTGCAGCTCAACGGTCGGCTCGGCGGCATCGACGGCGCCAGTGAAGAACCGCCGGCCGTCACGCCGGAGGAGCAGACGACGCTGGCGCAAAAGCAGGCGCAGCGCCGGCGGCTGGAGCGCAGCACTCAGCACCAGTGGCAGTCTCAGGCGCCCACCGCCCAGCTGACGGGGTTAAGCCGCCGGGACAACGGCACGCTGGATATCGACGCCGGCGAAGCATTAGGCCCGCTGCTGGAAAACACCCTCAACGCCAATAACCAGCGCTACCGCTGGCATGGCAACGGTAATGAGCACGGCCATACGCTGCTCGACCAGCAAAACCGGCTGATTCATCTGCACGAAGATCCGCTGGCGTTTACCGCCTTCACCCACCGGCTATCGGTACCGCCGCAGCAGACGCCCGTCGCCGGCAATAACGGCAGCGTCAGCTGGGGCGGCGACGAGCCGAAGACGGTCGCCAAGCCAGCGCAGGCGCTGCGGGAAAAACTCACCGGTATCTACCACACCGGCCAGGACGAGCAAGCGCTGCGCCTGTACGGCGATCGTTTATACCAATACACGTCGGATCTCCCTGCCGAATGGCAGCCGATGCATGATATCGACGCCAAACCTTTCAGCCAGCTCAGCCGCCAGGGCAACGGCCAGCTGTTTGCGCTGCAGGACGATAAACAGCTGCTGAACCTCAGCACCGGCCGCACCGAACATACATTCAGTCAGACAGTTTCCGCCTATGCGCTCAACCGCCACGGTGCGCTGCTGGCGCTGACGGCGGACAAAGCCGCCGGCAAACAACAGCTGCTGTTTCGCCCGGCGGGCGCGGACGGCGCGCCGCAGCCGCTGCAGTTGCAGCTGGCTCGCGAAGGCAGCGGCGAACCGCAGCCGTTTTATCCCGCCGCCATCGCCCTGCGCGGCAATGAACTGCTGGCGTTCGACGACGGCGGCCGCCTGCACCGCGCCGCGCTGCCGGACGGCGACATGCCGCCGACCCTGGACCTGGAGCAGGACGGCCGCGATACCCAGATTCGCCATCTGTTCTCCGACCCTGACGCACAGCTGACCGCGCTGCTGAACGACGGCGACGATCGCATCCACGCGCTGGTGAAGAACCGCCACAATCACGAATTCAGCTGCCAGTTGGGCGACACCGGCGTCACCCCCGGCTGGAACCTGACCGACAGCATGGTGATGGATTATCAGAAGGGGCTGCGCCTCAGCGCGCCGCGGCCGCACAACGTCGTCGATCTGGGCCGGCTGGGCAAACTGGCGCTGATTGAAGGCAAGGTGCACTTTCGCGATGAAGTCACCGGCCACTGGGAGGCCAGCGAAGAAAAGGCCGACCGCCTGATCCGCGGCCAGGACGGCCAGGCGTATAAAGTGGAGGACGGCGAAGTCAAACCGCTGAAGATCAATCAGGCCGGCAACAAAGCCTCCCTCCAGGGCAACCTGTTTCATCTGACGCGGGTGCGCAACAGCGTGGAGGCCGACCTCGCCCTGACCGGGCTGGACAAGAATAGCCGGACCCAGACCGTCACCGCGCTGGGCAACGGGCGTCTGGCCTCGCTGCGGCAAGACGGCAGCGTGCAGCTGCATCAAATCATCCCCGGCGCGCGGCGCGAACGCATGCCGCCGCTGCCCATCAAACGTGAAGGCCTGCCCGACGCCCAAACGCCGGCCGGCAGGCTGAAAGATCTGGCCGGCAACGCCAGCCACCAGCTGTTCGGCCTGACCGGCAACGGGCAGCTGTTCTGCCTGGAGCCGGCCGGCTGGCTGCCGCCGGCGCTGCGTTCGGGCAACCGGCAGCAGGACCAGGCGGCCGCCTGGCTGCCGGTCGTGCCGCCTCCGCATCTCGGCCGGCTCACCAGTCTGCACAACGATGCGCAGGGGCGCCTGGTGGCGGCGGACGACGCCGGCCGCTCCGCCACCTGGCACAACGGCAGCTGGCAAGACACCGATGAGGCGGCGCCCGTTTCCTACCACAACGACACCTCGCAGCAGACCTTCGACCGGCTGGGCGCCAGCGGCAAGAGCGGCCGCATCCCCGGCACCGGCATCACCTATAAACGCGAGTTCGAGGTGTTCGGCGCCGGCGGCAATAACACCCGCCAGGTGAACAACCCGTTTAAAAAACGCATGCAGGCCTTTTTGTTTAAGCCTCAGGGCAAAATGCCGCGTCCGCTGAAAAACCTCGGTAATGAAATTATCCACCGCGCCAGCGGCCGCGAGGGGCTGAAACCCTGCTATCAGGCCCAGCAGCAGCTCTCCGCCGAGATCGCCGCCAAACCGGCGCCGCCCGCAGACAGCGGCACCGAGCTCAACAGCCTGTCAACGCTGGAAACCCGCCTCAGCGCGCTGGGGCTGGCGCAAAGCGACGACGCCCGCCACCAGCAGCTGCATAAAGAGATCGCCGGCTTCAGCGAGATGCTGGGGCGCAGCCTGAACCTGCACAGCGCCGCGGTGGGCAAACATTACGGCGTGGTGGATGAGCACAACCGTGTGATCGATAACCCGAGCAAGCTGCTGCACACCCGCAGCGGCCAGTTTAACCGCCACAGCCGGCGCGATCCGCAGCTGGCCGGCGTCCTGCGGCACCTGCTGGGCAACCACGGTTCGCAGTCGGCGCAGGACGCGCTGCACACCCTGAGCGCCATGGAGAAGCACCGCGTGGTGATCAACCACCTGAAGGACGAACGCGACTATCACGACGATATCGGCCTGCTGAAATCGCGCCTGTTTCTCGATCTGCTGACGCAGGAAAAGCTGCATCAGGCGCTGAGCGACTGTCAATCCGCTCCGGCGTCCGACCCGCAGCGCCTGAACACCCTGCGCGACACCGTGCGCAGCCTGCGTGACGAACAGTGGGATCAGCACCCGGTGAAGAAACTGTCCGATCAGGGCTTCCAGAACACCCGCCAGCTTGAGGCCTATTACGACGGCATGAAAAGAACGGTCAAGGCCTTCTCCAAGCAGCACCACGGCACCTACGTCACCGCCAGCACGCTGTTCCAGACCGGCAGCCGCGAGGAACTGACCCAGCGGCTCGGCGAGGAGCTGCTGGCGCTGAAAAACGGCGAGGCGTTGACCTTCGGCAACGGCCACAGCGGCTTTGTCTCCAGCGTCACCCTGCCCGGCGACCAGATTATCGGTTCGGTCGGCGCGCGGGTGAATCTGGATCGTGACTACAGCCTGGCCTTCACCCGCGAGGAGAGCGGGCTGACGGTAACCGTCGCCCGCAACGGCGGCGGCAGCCTGAACGTGTTCGGCGCCGCCGGGGTCAACGTGCTGACCGGCCACCTGAATGAAGACAGCCTGAATTTCGGCCCGGACGGCAACCACAAACTGTCGCCGGTGGTGCGCTTCGGCGCATCGCTGCCGCTGAACCTGCAGCGCCAGTCGCAAAACAGCATGACCTTCAGCCTGAGCGATAACGAGCTGCCGCAGTTTCTGGAGCAGCTGACCACCAACCAGCTCAGGCCGATGGATATGCTGGACAAGGCCATCGATCACAAGGTGAAAAACGGCAACGTCTGGAACCTGAGTCTGGATATCAACGCCTCGGCGCAGGCCAGTCTCGGCCTGCCGATGACCAACAAAAACGAGACCGCCAACGTCGCCAGCGCGCGCCTCGGCGGCGGTCTGGCGGCGGGCGCCAATCTGCTGCACGGCCAGCGCGAACGCAGCGATGCGCACAATGCGGAAGGCAGCAAAGTCAGCCACAGCGACAACCGGGTACGCTATCTGAATCAGGGCAATCTGGACGCCCGCATTATGGTGCCCGTCGGCGTCAGCAGCAAAACCGAACATGCGCGCGAGCCGATTATGGCAACCAGCGCGCTGGCGGCGCGCTACACCTTTGACGGCCGCACCAAAAAGAAAATCAATATGGAACTGGCGGAACCGCACACGTTAGATCACACCCATATCGACAAGATTGCGGAAACCCTCGGCAAGGCCTTTACCAGCCCGGCCGACGCCCGGGTACTGGCCACGGTGCAGGACAGCGCCGGTGACACCTCGCCAAGGGCCAGGCTGACGGCGCTGAATGACCACTTCCGTCATCATCTGCTTGGCGCCAAAACGCTGAACAACAGCCAGCATGCGGCGATCCGCGACCTGCAAAAACTGATCCACCAGCGCGAAGCGATGGATAAGAAAGTGCCGCTGCCCGGTGCGCTGGAGTATCAGTCCACCTACAACAACCTGGCCAAGCTGGACAGCAACAGCCTGCCGCACTGGATCCATGATGCTTTCCGCTTTGAGATGCAGGACGACAATCATGCCAACAGCAACGCCAACCGCATTAGCGCCATGATGGCGCAGGATCCACGCCTCGCCGGGTTGATCGGCCAGATGCAGCTCAGCACTGACACCAAGGCGGAGGTGACGCTGGAGCTGAAGGATGAAGACCGCAGGCAACTGGTGGAAAACTGGTTGCACGGGACTGTCCAACGCCAGGATCTCGAACGGCAGCTGCAGGATCGCAGCAAGATGCGCATCAAATCCATCGCCTTTGTCGAAAGTAAATCCAAGGGCGACGGCATCATGTCCCCGCGCTTTCTGATCGGCGGCGGCAGCAATGTCAGCATCGAGAAAGAGCGTAAGCTGGGCAAGATCAGCTTCAGCTACGGCGTCGATCAAAGCGCGCCGCTGAGCTACAGCCTTGAAGGCGAACTCGCCGACCGTCAGAACGCTGCGTTAAGCGAACCGCTCAACCGGGCGTGGGCGCAGGGGCGACTGTTGAAAGATGCATAAACCCGAGGAGAGATCTGTGGAAACGCACTACATACAAAAACTGCTGGCCCGCTACGGCGCGAGCCTTCACACCGAACTGCACATGGAAAACGGCGTCTGCGCCCTGCAGGATGAGCGCGGCCGGGAGCTGGCGGTATTGGAACTGCCGCCGCCGGGCGAGATGCTGATGCTGCACTGCCTGATTCTGCCCGCCGATCCGGCCTGGCAAACGCCGGCCATGCTGCAGACGCTGCTGACGATGAACTTTGAGATCGGCGCGATGGACGGCTGCTGGCTGGCGCTGGATCAAGAGCGTAACCTGCGCCTGTGCGGCCGCAGCGCGCTGAGCCAGCTGGATCACGCCGGTTTTGCCCTGCTGCTCAACGGTTTTATCGAACGCGGCCACCAGGTGCGCGACTTTATGCCGGATCTGCTGGAACGCCTGCGCCCCGTCGCCTGACCCCAGGGAGCCGTTACGGAAACGGCTCCTCTTCCAGTTCGATCACCTCGTTCAGATAACCGTCCTCCAGTTCACGCAGCAGGCGGTAGACCTGCGCCACCGCCTTCAGCGTCTCACGCGGGATCCAGCTGCCTTCCGGCGTGGTGCGATACAGCGTGCGCGTCAGCCAGATATAGCGCACCACCGGAATATGCGCACGTTGCGCCTGATCCACCAGATAGTGCGCATCGTCACCGTGTGCTTTGAACACCAGACGCGGCAACGGCGTTTCGCCGGGACGGTAATAGAGCCCGACCGCATAGTGGGTCGGATTGACCAACAACACGTCGGCCTCTTCCACCGCCACGCTGCGCGCCGCGCTCGGCTCTTCATTCAGGATATCCTGCGCCACCTGACGCCGGTGCCCTTTCATATGCGGGTCACCTTCGTTCTGCTTATATTCGTTGCGGATATCTTCGTGGCTCATCCGCTGCTGCTTGAGAAAGAAGAAGCGCTGCACGCCGAAATCCATCAGGCTGAGCGCCAGCAGCACCAGCAGCACCCGGCGCGCGCAGCGGATAAACAGCTGCAGCACGCCATGCCAGAAACCGTCCAGCGTACTCTGGGCCAAACGTGCCAGATTGCCCATTTCCGGCGCCAGCGACAGCCACAGCACCAGGCCGATGGCGGCCGCCTTGATAATGCTGGTCAGCAACTGCGCCATCTGCCGGCCGGAAAACATATTCTTGAATTGGTTCACCGGGTTGAGCGATTCGGGCTTCGGCAGCAGCGCCTCCACCGAGAACAGCGGGCCGAACTGGATCCAGCCCCCCAGCACCCGCAGCAGCAGCGCGATACTGCAGACGATGGCGGAAAACAGCGCCAGCACCAGCAGCGAGTCGGCGATCACCTCCTCCATCGCATGGCCGAACGGGTCACGCAGACGCAACAGCGGCAGCAGCATCATCGACTCCATGCGCTGCATGCCGCTCTCCACCAGCGCAAAGATCGTCTCTAGAATGCCGATCGAAATCAGCAGCTTCGGGATATCCTGACTCTGGCCGACCTGCCCCTTTTTCCGCGACTCCTGCAGCTTCTGCGGCGTAGCCTGTTCGGTTTTTTCAGCCATCGGCTCCTCCCACCGGTTGCAGCAACGTGCCAAGAATGGCGCTCAGATCGCGCAGCTCAAACAGCCGCTCGCCCGCCAGGTGGTTGAGCACCGGCAGATACAAGACGAAAAACAGCAGCCCCAGCAGGCACTTTACCGGAATGGTCAGCACCGTGGCCTGAATCTGCGGGCTGTAGATGCTGATGATGCCGACGGCGAAATCCATCAGCAGCAGCAGCGCCACCAGCGGGCCGGCGTACAGCACCATATCGGCAAAGGTGGTTTTCAGCAGGCCGAGCCAGACGCCCCAACCCTGTTCGCCCGGCAGCGGCATCCACGCCAGCGCCGGCCACAGGCGGTAGCTGTCCCACAGCACCTGGGTGATGGTGCCCAGCCCCGGCCCCACCATCAGCAGCAGGATCATCGACTGCTGCATCAGGTGGCCCAGCGGCGTCACGTCCGGCCCCAGCAGCGGGTTGAGCTGGCCGCCCATCAGCGCGCCGCGCTGGTTGTCAAACAGCGCGCCGACCGACTCCATCATCCAAAACGGCAGTCCGAACACCAGACCAAGCAGCGCGCCGAGGATCAGCTCTTTCAGCCCCAGCGCCGTCAGCGTCAGCAGCGGCGGCGGGTCGGCGGCGATCTCGGCCTGCAGCGCCGGCGCGATAAACAGCGCCAGCGCCGCGACGATCGCCGCGCGCGGTACGCCTTTGATCACGTTAAAGGAGAAGATCGGCGTCAGCAGCACGCAGGGAAAGATGCGCGCCATGCCCAGCAGCAGCGCCAGCAGAGACTGGAACAGTTGATCCAGCAGATCGCCCCACAGCATCAGCCGCCAACCCGCGACATCATGACGAAGGCGTTCTGCGTCAGCTGCAGCAGCTCCACCCCAAGCCAGCGCCCGGTCAGCGCCAGCGTCACCCCCACCGCCACCAGCTTCAGACAGAACGGCAGCGTCTGATCCTGCAGCTGCATCGCCGCCTGCAGCAGCGAAGTGATCACCCCCACCAGCACCGCGACGATCAGCGGCGGCGCGGAAAGCAGCACCACCAGCAGCATCGCCTGACGAAAAAAGCTCAGTATATCCATCGCCGCCTCACAGATAGCTATAAAACAGGCCGTCCAGCAGCCGGGTCCAGCCGCTGACCAGCACAAACAGCAGGATCTTCAACGGCAACGAGACCGTCATCGGCGACACCATCTGCATCCCCAGCGCCAGCAGCACGTTGGAGACGATCAGATCCAGCACCAGGAAGGGAATAAAGATCAGAAAGCCGATCTTGAAGCCGTTCTGCAGTTCGGACAGCACGAACGCCGGGATTACCAGCAGCGGGCTTTGCGGCGTCAGCGACTGCGCCATCTCTTTCGGCCACATGCGTGCGCCGTTCTCCTGCAGGTGCGTCAGAATATCCGGGTCGGTATTGCGCGTCATAAACGCCTTCAGCGGCTCGGCGCCGTTGCCGAAGGTGTACTCCAGCCGCTCCATATTGCTGAAGTCGAGCGGCATCGCTTTAAGCCGCTGGCTCATATCGTTAAACACCGGCGCCATCACAAACAGCGTCGCGGCGAGGGCGATGCCGTACAGCGCCATATTCGGCGGCACCTGCTGCACGCCCATCGCGTTGCGCGTCAGCAGCAGCACCATGGAAATCTTGAGAAAACAGGTACAGACGATCATCAGCATCGGCACCAGCGACAGCGCGCCGAGAAACAGCGCCAGCATCATCGGATTGAGCGACTGCGCTTCCATCGCCTTAGCGCCCCTGCCCCAGCGGATTGACGCTGCCCGGCAGCATATGGGTAATCTGCAGCCCCAGCCGCCCCTCCACATCCACCAGTTCGCCTTTCGCCAGCGGGTAGTCGCCGTGACACAGCAGCGCTTCGCCGGGCTGGACGTGATCCACCATAATGGTGGCGCCGGGCGCCAGACGCTGCAGGTCACCCACGGTCAGATGCAGATGCCCACAGCGCACGGTCAGCGCCAGCGGCAGGGGGTCGAGCGTCACGCCGGCCGGCTCCGCATCAATACGCCGTTCCATGCCGCTCTCGTCCTGTACGTCGCTTTCTGTCTCGTTGTCGTTGTAGGGAAATGTCACGGATGTTGTCTCCAGATCGGTAAGATAAAAACCAGTGCTTCGCCCTTCCTCGCCAACCAGTTCGCCCTGGGCCCGGAAGTGCGCAAAGCGCAGCGTCCCCGCACCGTGCGGGGTAAATGTGTCCTCGCGCGGCAGCAGCACATCGTCCGGCTGCAGGCGCGTCAGTTCCGCGAGGGAAAGCGTCAGCGCACCGACGCAAAACGGTAAGGTCAGCGGCAGCGCCGTCAGGGTGTCGTTGACGATACCCTGCCAGCCCGGCGCCGCCAGCAGGGCGCACAACACCTCGGGCGCCGCCGTCAGCGCGCTCTGCGCCCGCAGGTCGCCCAGCGTCACCGTCAGCCGTACGCCAAACGCACCGGCGGGCGGTGCGCCGTCGGCGGCGTTCAGTTCGCCGAACAGCGCGCGGATTTGCGCGCTCAGCGCGTGATTGAACAGCGGCCAGTACCAGAGGTCGTCCTCGTCGCCGGCGGTTGGTAGTGCCGGGCAGTCGGACAGCAGCGCGCAGACGCCTTCCGCGTCGCTCAGCCACAGCGGGCCGGCCATACAGCGCAGCGCCGTTTCCGCCGCCTGCCGTTCGCCGGCGGCCGGCTCAATACGCAGTTCGCCGGCGCGCTCGCCCAGTTGAAAAGCCAGGCGCAGCCCGTGGCCGAGAAGGCCGCGGAGTCGGGCCTCGGCGGCGCTCTGGCGCCGCAGCTTCAGCGGCGTGCTCATGGCTGATCCCCCCGCTGCTCAAAGCGCAGGCGCACCCGGCACGCCAGACGGCGGCGCAGCGAGTGGCGGCAGCGCTCCTCATGGGCCGCCAGCGCCGCCAGCGCCGCCGGCGCAAAGCGCAGCGCGATATCCCAGCCGCCTGCCGGCAGCGCCTGCAAACGGGCGTCCACATCCCCCAAGCGCGGCAATAGCAGCGTGACGGAGACCGGGCCGGCCGGCGGATTGACCAACGCCCGGTCCAGCTCATTCTCCAGCGGCTGCCACAGCGCCATCGGCGCGCCAGAGGCGGCGCTTTCCGGCGTCGCCGCAGCATGCGGGGTGGCGGCGGCGTGCGGCGCAACGTGCAGCGCGCCGGGAAATGCCGGCGTATCGCTCGCCATCAGCATGCTGAACAGGTTGCCGTCCGGCGTCGGCGCGGAATTCTCTTCATCGCGCCTGGCCGCCGGCAGCCCGCCACTCACCGGCCGTTCCGCCGTGGCGCGGCCGCGCTCGGCTACGTTCTTTGCCCCCGGGCGCGCCTTGCGCAGCGGATGATGCACATCATGGGCCGGCCCGTGTTCGTCGCGCGGCTGGCGCGCAACCGCATCCTGACGCCGCTGCGCCGCCGGGCGCTGCGGTTCGCGCTCCCGCTCTTTGGCGCGCTCACGGGCAACGCGGTGTTCCTGCCGCGTCGGAGAGATCATCGCGCGCCTCCCGTTTCCCGCAACAGATACGCCAGTTTCTCCAGCTCGCGCTGGCGACGGCGCGTCTCGGCCTGCGCCGCCTGCAGTTTCTGCTGCTGCTCGTCACTGCGCCGCTGGTCTGCCAACAGCTGCTGCCGGCCGGCGTCCACCGACGCCGCCGCGCTGCGCTCGTCCTCAAGGCCGTGTTGCAGACGCTCCAGCGGTTGCCTGCCTAAATAACGCTGATCGAACTGTTGCCGCCGCTGCTGATAATCCTGCTGTGTGGCTGCCAGTTGGTGCTGCGTCTGCTGCAGCTGCCGCCGGCAGGCGCTGAGCTGTTGTTCTTCCCGTCGCTGCCGGCGTTCGCTGCGTTGCAAACGCTGGCGGCGAATCGGCAGCATCAGTTCCAGCGCCTGGCCAAGCGCCCGGTCACCGTCGTCCGGCGGCGGCGAGTGATCACTGTTCCTGTTCCGGCGCATAGCCGCTTACCTCCGTCAGTTGCTGCAAAGTCTCTTCCCAGGCGCAGGGATCGCGCGTCTCCTGGCGTAAAAAACCGTTGATGGCGCCCTGCGCCTCCACCGCGGCGTCGGTCATCGCGTCATGCCCCGGCTCGTATTCCCCCAGCCGAATCAGCATCTCCACCTGCTGCCAGGCGGACATCAGGCGGCGCAGCCGGGTGGCGTCGACGATCTGCGCCCGTTCAGCCACGTTGCTCATGGTGCGACTGAGACTGGCCAGCACGTCGATGGCCGGATAGTGGCCGCGCTCCGCCAGCCGGCGGGTCAGCACGATATGACCGTCGATCAGCGAACGCACTTCGTCCGCCACCGGGTCGTTCATCGAATCCGCTTCAATCAGCACCGAATACAGGGCGGTAATGCTGCCCGTCATGGTCTGCCCCGCCCGCTCCAGCAGTCCGGGCAGCAGGGTATACACCGACGGCGGCAGCCCGCCGCGCCCCGGCGGTTCGCCCAGCGCCAGACCAATTTCGCGCTGGGCGCGGGCGAAGCGGGTCAGCGAGTCCAGGATCAGCAGCACGCTTTTCCCCTGCGCGCGGAACGCTTCGGCAATCGCCGTGGCGGTAAAGGCCGCGCGGGCGCGCTCCATGCTGCTGCGATCCGAGGTGGCACACACCAGCACCGTGCGGCTGCGCAGCGCCTCATCCAGCTCATGGTCGAGAAACTCGCGCAGCTCGCGGCCGCGCTCGCCGATCAGACCGAACACAATGGCGTCGCAGGGCGTGTTGCGCGCCAACTCCGCCAGCAGCGTGGTTTTACCGCAGCCGGCACCGGCAAACACCCCAACCCGCTGGCCGACGCCAAGGGTCAGCAGCCCGTCGATGGCGCGCACGCCGGTAGGCAGCGGCCGGGCAATACGTGGACGCGCGGTCGGCGGCGGCGCATCGCTCACCACCGGCACGGTATCAACCCCCATTCCCGGCAGCGCAAAGGCGCCGACGCTCTGTTCATCCAACGGGCGGCCGAAACCGTCCAGCACGCTGCCGAGCAGCGCATCGGACACACTGATGCTGTGTGGCAGCCACAGCGGCGTCACCCGCGCGCCGCGCGCGATGCCGTCCAGCGGCCCCAGCGCCGACAGCAGCGTATGCTGCGGATTAAAGCCCACCACTTCCGCCAGCACGCTCTCCTGCGCACTGCGCGTGATACGGCACAGATCGCCGATGCGCGCGCGCGGCAGGCTGCACTCCAGCAGGATGCCGCTGATGCCGGTCACCCTGCCGTAGGCCGTTACCGCATCCGCCTGCTGCAGACGCCGCCGTTGACCATCGGCCCAGGCGGCGATCTCGCGAGAAAAATCCGTCATCACCATTTCACCGTCAGTGGATCGCGGCCGCTAAATTCAATCCGATCGTCGGTGATCGCCGCCAGCCGCAGGCCGGCAACCTCATCGCCAATAAATACCCGCTGGCCATCTTCGGTGACGATATTGGCCCGCTGGCCGGTGGTGATTTGTACAATGCGGAACGGCAGTTTCTTCTCCTGCGGCCGTACCGCGGTTTTCACCGGCGCCGCCGCGCCGTAGTGCGCGTAAAAGCGCGCCATCATGCGTTCGAACACCGCCATCTGCGGCTTGCTTAATTCGCCGCTCAGCAGCAGACCATCGCCCTGCTTGCTGATGCGGACCTGTTTGAGCAGTTCGCGTTCGCGCAGCTGTTGCTGCAGCGGCGCGCGCAGCTCCTCCACGCTGTTCCAGCTGGCGGTGCGCCCCTCGCCGGCGGAGGTCTGCGCCATCGTCGGCTGCAGGATCCAGCTGGCGACCGTGATACTCAGCAGCAGAAACAGCCCCAGTACCAGCCCGCGCATCGCGCCGGACAGGCGGCGACGGGCAACGGGCGGTGGCGCGGGGTTTTTCTCCGGCGGGGCGGGCAGCGCCGCCGCCTCATGCCACGGCGTTTCGGCGCGGGCCACGCACAGCCAGACGTCGGCCAGCTGGAACGGCGTATCCGCCTCCAGCGTCCGGCTCTCCTGCGACGCCGGCTCCGCAGCCAACCGCCACTGCTCATCGTCACGGCTCAGGAGGTAACTCAGGCCGGCCAGATCCACGCCGTCAAGGCGCAGATCGGCCTGCGGATCGCCGCCGATGCGCCACAACGCGCCGCTGAGGGGCAAGGCGGCGCCGCAGTGGTAACCGGACAGTACGCGCAGCTCAAACATCCGTTAATCCTCCCAGGGGGTGAGTGAATAAAATGCCGGATCGACATCGAGACGCCCCAGCACTTGAACCGCCAGTGCCGGCTCCAGCTCAGCGAATGAAAGCACCGGCACCGCATGGAAACGCTCCTGGATCAGCGCCCGCAGCGGCCCGCGCAGATCCTGCGCCGCCAGCAGCACCGCCCGCCTGTCCTGCCCCGGCGCGTAGGCCTGCTTCACCTCCTGATGAATCAGCTGGATCTGCTGCTGGCTCAGGGCAAAGAAAATATCGTTCTGGGTCTGGCGCAGGCTGTCGCGCAATGCCTCTTCCAGCTCCGGCGTCAGCAGCCAAGCGTGAATACCGTCCGGCTGGCCGTACTGATGGCAAAGGTGGGTTTTTAGTGTGATACGCACCTGCTCCGTCAGCAGGTTGACGTCGCGTTCGTGCTGGCCGTGTTCGATCAGCGCCTCGCCGATGGCGCGGACGGAGCGCAGCGGGATGCGCTCCGCCACCAGTTTTTGCAGCACGCCGGAAAAACGCGTCAGCGGCATCACCCGCTGCAGCTCCTGCGCCAGCTCCGGCTGTTCGGCATCCAGCCAGCTCATCAGCGCCCGCGTCTCCTGCAGGCCGATAAAGTGCGGGCTGCTGGCGTGGATGGCGTCTTCCATACGCGTAAGCAGCAGCTCACCGGCGCTGTGGCGCGCCAAGTCTTCACGCGCCAGCAGCGGATGGTCTGCCGCCAGCCACAGATAATCTTCCTCACCGCGCGCTTCATCGCCGGGGATCGCCCCTTCGCGCTCCGCCTCGCTCAGACTTTCCAACTGACGCACGTCCAGCGCCGTTAACGCGGTATTGAAGGTGCCGACCACCTTCGGGATCTCATACACCGAAAAGCGAAATTCATCGGTCGGCTGCTTATCGGTAAATTCGATATCAAACGCCGGCAGGGTAAAGCCGAAGTGGTAAACAATGCGGTTGCGCAGCCGGCGGATCTCCTGTACCAGATCCAGCGTCTCCGCCGTACCGCGCCGCGAAGTATGGAACTGGATTAGCCAAGGGCGCGTCGGGTTGAACTGGCGCAGGTCCTCGCGGCCGTTCAGTTCCGGCGGGATCACTTCGTTTTCGATCTGCGGCTTCGCCAGCAGCATTTCCTGCCGCGCGCGCCACACCTGAAAACCGCCGCCGCCGAGGGTGATCAGCGCCAGCAGCGAGAACACCACGCCCGGCATGCCGGGCACCAGCGCAAAGCCGATCATCCCCATCGACGCCAGGATCCACGCCTTGGGCTGGCTGGTCAGCTGCTCGGCGATCTCGCGGCCGACGTTCGGCGTTTCCGTGCTGTCGCTCTCCGAGGAGACGCGGGTAATGATCATGCCGGCGGTCAGGGAGATCAGCAGCGCCGGGATCTGGGCGATCAGGCCGTCGCCGATAGTCAGGATCGAGTAAGTATGCATCGCGTCGCCGGGCGCCATATCCAGCTGCAGCACGCCGATGCTGAAGCCGCCGATCAGGTTGATGCACAGGATCACCAGCCCGGCGATAGCGTCGCCTTTGACAAATTTCATCGCCCCGTCCATCGCCCCGAACAGCTGGCTCTCTTTCGCCAGCTCGTTGCGGCGGTTACGCGCTTGGTGCACATCAATCAATCCGGCGCGCAGATCGCTGTCGATCGACATCTGCTTGCCCGGCATCGCGTCCAGCGTAAAACGCGCCGCTACTTCCGCTACACGCTCCGACCCTTTGGTGATCACCAGAAAGTTCACCACCGTCAGGATCAGAAACATCACCATCCCCACCGCCAGGTTGCCGCCCACCACAAAGTTGCCGAACGCCTCAACGATATGGCCGGCGTCCTGCTGGATCAGGATCTGGCGGGTGACCGAGATCGACAGCGCCAACCGGAACATGGTGGTCAGCAGCAGCACCGCCGGAAAGGTGGAGAACGCCAGCGGTTTGGGCAGATACATCGCCAGCACGATCAGCAATGAAGAGAGACAGATGTTGACGGCGATCAGCATGTCGATCAGCCCCAGCGGCAGCGGGACAATCAGCATAAACACCAGCGCCAGGGCGAACGCCGCGCCGACGATCTCCGAGCGCTGCATCGCGCTGATGGCGATTTTATTGAGGATGGCAAATAGGCTGTTCATCACGCTTCCTTACAGCTTCGACGCGCGTCTGGCCTGCTGACGCTCGTTCTTCAGCAGTTCCGTATTGTGGTTTTCCAGCAGTTTCAGCGCCGTCTGCCGCCCGTCCTTGATTTTCCACAGCCCGATCGGCAAATCGCGCACCAGAGGCAGTACACCGTTAAAGAAAATGGAGAGGTGGCGCGGCTGGGCATCAGTCACCACTTCGTGTCCGAGCTGGCTGAAGTCCTGCTGGAAAGCGCCGTTGTGGCAGATATGCAGCAGACGCCGCGCCAGTTCCACATGGTCCATATCGCCCAACGCCATTTTGCCCGCCATGCGATCCAGCAGCGTCCGGCTCTCTTCCAGGGTGTGATTGACCTGTCCGGCCTCGAACAGCCCGGTCTGAATGTGGCGCAGCGCCCCAGCGCCGATTGACGAGGCCAGCGCGGCGATGTCGTCGGCCAGCGCGCGCTGCAGCGTGCGCAGCCCGATGCTGAAGTCCTGCGGCGCAAAATGCCCCAGCAGCAGATCCACCATCGCCATCGCCGACTGCTGATGCACGATGCTGTCATAGTAAATATTGCGCAGGCTCTGTTTATGCTGCGGATTATCGGTCAGTTCGGCGATCGACCAGGCGGTATTCAGCCCGGCCCGCAGCCGTTCGCCGTGGTGTTGTTCCAGCGCCTCCAGATGCTGCTCCACCGTCTGGCGCAGCTCCTCATCGCCGTCGCTGCGCGCCTCGCGCTCCATCACCCGCAGCAGCAGATCACAGCGCGCCGGATCGTCGTCCAGCATGGCAAGCAGATCGTCGGTTTCCGCCTTGCGCTTCAAGGCGTCCCGCAGCCGCTGCAGCGATGCCTGCTGATGTCCGGCGTCGCGCGCATCAAGCATCGCGTACATTTTATGCAACTCGACCTTGTTCAGCAGATGGCGGTGACGCACGTGGTGCTGGTTCTGACGGCGCTGGTCCGCCTTCTTTTTACTTTCCGCCTTCTCGCCAAACATCAGTCCGGCTTCTTCTTTGATATCGTCGGCGCTGGCCGCGCCCGCAGCGACATGACCGGCGGCCCTGCCGCTGTTTTTATTCTGTCCGACCTCTCCCTGCTTCAGCAGGGCGCGCAGCGGGTTTGGCGTAAAAGCCAGGCTGGAGGATTTCAACATTGCCGGTTCCTCATCAAGATGACTCTCTTTCTGTGGAGCCGGCAGGCTTCAGGTTCCGAAAAAAATAAAAGAATTGAGTTATTGGAAATTCAAATAATCACCAGATGAAATTAGTGCCACTCTTTGCACAAATAATTTTGTTTTTTTGCGGCTTTTTTCTCAGAACATTCTGAACACAAAAATAAAGACAAATAAAAACAACAAATTATTTACAAAATAAGAGTGGCACAGCGCTTGCTATTTAACAGTGAACTCACTGCGATTTTATTTAAGGAGAAATAAAAATGATGAATTCATTCACTGCCAGCGCAATGCCGACCAACGCCATAGATATACCGGTGGACTGGGAAGGTATTTTCAAGCAATCGAACAAAAAGCTGATTAATTTCATTCGAAGGAGAGTCGCCAGTACGGAGGATGTGGAAGATATCGCGCAGATGACCTGCCTGGAAGTGCTGCGCAACCGGCATAAATTTACCGGCGCCTCACTGCCGGAAACCTGGATGTTCGGCATCGCCATCAACCTGATCCGCAACCACTACAAGCGTCAGCAGCACCGTTATCTGTTTGATACGCTGAATGATGAGGTGCTGGAAAATCTGCTGCATGACGACGATCCGAGCGCGCTGACCGAGCATCAGCGGCTGCTCACCACCGCCCTGACCTCGATTGACCGGCTGCCGGAAGAAATTAAACGGATGCTGACGATTTTAATCGACGATGACGGCAGCTATCAGGATATCGCTCAGCAGCTGAATATCCCGATCGGCACCGTGCGCTCCCGTCTGTCGCGCGCCAGAGAAACGCTGAAAAGCCAGGTATTCCGCTGATTGTCGCCGACGCGCCAGGGAAAATAGCCGGTAAAAATAACGTTCAAATAAAAATAATGAAAATCCGAACTAAAATAAATAACCACCGCGCGCCGGTTTAAAAGGGTGTGTATGGCGCGGCAGACCCTATTTTTTCAGAAACTGCTACGTTACTCTGCGTTTTAATACACGGCATTAGCCGCGCTTTCGTCATTACGGCAACGGCGCAATAACAAGGAGATGATCTATTGCAGCGTTTTTTCCACTGGCTCGATCCCTCGCTGACGGCAACGGAGTCTTTATCATCCATCGCGCTTAATCGCATTCACGATGCGATTTACCTGCTCGATCAGGATTTAACCGTAAAATACGTCAATGAACGTGCCTGCAATCTGATGGGATATAGCAAAAAGGCGCTGCTCAGCAGCAACTTTGCCGCCATCGCCCCCGAACTGGCGGATAAAGACGTCGCCGCGCTGTGGTGGAAACTGACGATGCGCCCGGAGGGCATCACCTTTACCTCCCAGCACCGGCATCGCAACGGCGAAATCATCGCCGTCCAGGTCAGTTCCAGCCGCTATCAGCACGGCGGCCGCCCGCATGCGCTGTGCATCGTCAGCGATGTCCGCGAACTGAAGAAGAAGGAGGCGATACAGCACCTGCGGGAGAAGCAGTTCCGCGCGCTGGTCGAGAACTCGCCGGATATGGTGGCGCGCTTCGATCTCTCCTTCCGCTGTATTTACGTCAATCCGCGCGTGCTGACGTGGTTTAACCGCACGGAGAGCCAGATTTCCGGCTGGCAGCTGACCGAAAGCGTGCCGCACCACAACGCCGGCATGGAGCTGCTGCGCCTGATCGCCCACACCATGAGCAGCTCCACCCCGACCGACGGGGAAATCGCGTTAGAGCATCAGAATCAGCAACGCGTGCTGCACGTGCGCAGCGTGCCGGAGTTTAATCTGGAGGGCGAACTGGAGAGCGTGCTGGCCATCGGCCGCGATATCACCGGCATCCGGCTGGCGGAGAAAGAGCTGCGCGACGCACACCAGCAGCTGCGCCTGCTGGCGCGCAATCAGGAGGCGCGGCGCGAGGCGGAACGCAAATATCTGGCCAGCGAAATCCATGACGAACTGGGCCAGCACCTGACCTCGCTGCGGGTCGGGCTGTCGCTGATCCGCATGCAGTCGCCGGAAAATAACGCCGCCGTGCATCTGCAGGTGGAAAATCTGATGCGTCTGGTGGACAGCACCATTCAGGTGGTGCGCGACGTCTCCACCCGCCTGCGGCCGAATATGCTCAATATGGGCCTGCTGCCGGCGCTGGAGTGGCTGCGCGATGAGTTTAACCGCCAGCAGAAGTGCCGCTGCATTCTGATCGCCACCACGGAGAAAAAACTGCAGCTGGATGACCCCAGCACCACCGCCGCCTTCCGCGTGGTGCAGGAGTCGCTGACCAACGTCACCCGCCACGCCAGGGCCAGCAGCGTCTATATCTTTGTGCGCCAGCGCGGCGAAAAGCTGGAGATCGAAGTGGTGGACAACGGCCGCGGCTTCGATCAGCAGCGCGTGCGCTCCAACGCCTGGGGGCTGCCGGGCATGAAAGAGCGTGCGGAAATGCTGCAGGGCTGGCTGACCATCGACAGCAAACCGGGCGAAGGCACCCGCGTACGGCTCAACTTCCCGCTCAACCGACAAAATTTTAATGAATAATAAAGCGAGAAATACATGACCCAGCCAATACGTTTAATGATTGCCGAAGACCACGCCATTATGCGTGAAGGCCTGAAGCAGCTGTTCCTGCTGGACGCCGGCATCAAGGTAGTCGCCGAAGCCGCGGACGGCGGTCGGGTGCTGGAACGCCTGCGCGCCGGCGATGTCGATCTGCTGCTGCTGGATATCTCCATGCCGGGGATCAGCGGCGAGGATCTGATCAACCGCATCAGCAGCCAGCACCCCGGGCTGAAGATCCTGGTGCTCAGTATGTTTAATGAGCCGCAGATCGCCCAGCGCATGCTGGAGCACGGCGCGCTGGGCTATATCACCAAAGATCGCAATCCGGAAGCGCTGCTGAACGCCATCCGCAGCGTCGCCAGCGGCGCGCGCTATATCGATCACGAGCTGGCGCAGAAGATCGTATTCGCCCAGTATCAGAGTAACAGCGCGCCCCACGAGAACCTGACCCTGCGCGAACGGCAGATTATGATTATGCTGGCCCACGGCGAATCAATTAACGCCATCGCCGACACCCTGGCCATCAGCAATAAGACGGTCAGCACCTACAAATCGCGCCTAATGAAGAAGATGGGCTTCACCGCCAATGCCGATATCGTCAAATACGCCATCAGCTACAACCTGGTGCAGTAGGACGCGGCAGAAAAAAATAAGGCACGCTGTCGCCAGCGTGCCTTTTGTTTGCCGTTATTGCCGGGTTCAGTGCCCGTCCGCCTGACGCAGCGGCGGCGTAAAGCGGCGCAGCCGCAGCGCGTTGCTCACCACGAACACGCTGGATAACGCCATGGCGCTGGCGGCAAATACCGGCGACAGCAGGGTGCCGTTCAGCGGATACAGTATGCCCGCCGCCACCGGAATCAACGCCACGTTATAGGCAAAGGCCCAGAACAGGTTCTGTTTGATATTCACCAGCGTGGCTTTCGACAGCGCAATCGCGCTGGAGACGCCGCCCAAATCGCCGGACATCAGCACCACGTCGGCAGCCTCGATGGCGATATCCGTCCCGGTGCCGATGGCGATGCCCACGTGCGCGGCGGCCAGCGCCGGCGCATCGTTGATGCCGTCGCCGACGTAGGCCACCGGCCCATACTCGGCGGCAAGGCGCTCAATGGCCGCGACTTTGCCGTCCGGCAGCACCTCGGCCACCACTTCATCAATCCCCAGCTGACGCGCAATCGCCTGCGCGGTGCGGCGGTTGTCGCCGGTGATCATTGCCACCTTCAGCCCCAGCTCGTGCAGCGCCTTAATCGCCGGCAGGGTGGTGTCTTTGATCGGGTCAGCCACCGCGATCATCGCCGCCAGCCGGCCATCGATGGCGACATACAGCGGCGTTTTGCCCTCATCGCCCAGCCGCGCGGCATCTTCCGCCATCTGCGCCACGTCCAGCCCCAACTGCTGCATATAGCGATCCGCGCCCACCGCGACGGTTATTCCCTCGATATCGGCGTTCACGCCAAAACCGGTAACCGACTCAAAGCGCGTAATGGTCGACAGCGGCACGTTTTCCTGCTGTGCGGCATCGACAATGGCACGGGCGATAGGGTGTTCCGATTTGTTTTCCACGGTCGCCACCAGCCCCAGCACCTGTGCGCGCTCAAAGCCGTTCGCCAACACCAGATCGGTCAGCTCCGGGCGCCCTTTGGTGAGGGTGCCGGTTTTATCTACCGCCACCACGGCCGCATCCCGCAGCGACTGCAGCGCTTCCCCTTTGCGGAACAGCACGCCCAGCTGTGCGGCACGCCCGGTGCCCACCATAATGGAAGTCGGCGTCGCCAGCCCCATGGCGCACGGACAGGCAATAATCAGCACCACCACCGCATTCACCAGCGCAAACGACAGCGCTGGCGACGGCCCGAAGAACAGCCAAACCAGAAACGTCAGCAGCGCCACGGTCATCACCGCCGGCACAAACCACATGGTGATGCGATCCACCAGCGCCTGGATCGGCAGCTTGGCGCCCTGCGCCTGCTCCACCATGCGGATAATCTGCGCCAGCATGGTGTCGCTGCCGACTTTGGTCGCCTTAAACGTCAGCGAGCCATTCTGGTTGACGGTGCCGCCGACCACTTCGGCGCCGCTTTTTTTCTCTACCGGTACCGGTTCGCCGCTGATCATCGACTCGTCGACAAAGCTTTCGCCCTCCAGCACTTCGCCATCCACCGGGATGCGTTCGCCGGGACGGACTTCAATAATGTCCTCACGTTTGACCTCAGCGATATCCACCTCCGCCGCCTTACCGTCACGCAGCACGCGGGCGGTTTTGGCCTGCAGGCCGATCAGCCGTTTAATCGCCTCCGAGGTATTGCCCTTGGCGCGGGCTTCAAAGTAGCGCCCGAGTAAAATCAGCGCGACGATCACCGCCGCAGCTTCGTAGTAGACGTTGACCGTGCCGGCCGGCAGCCACTGCGGCGCAAAGGTAGCCACCAGCGAATAACCGTAAGCGGCGCTGACCCCGGTCGCCACCAGCGAGTTCATGTCGGGCGCACCGCGCAGCAGGGCCGGAATACCCTTCTGGAAGAAACGTAAGCCGGGGCCGAACAGCACGATCGTGGTCAGCACAAACTGCAGGTACCAGCTGTTCTGCGTGCCGATGGTGCGGTCGATCAGGGCATGCATGCCCGGCACCAGATGCGAACCCATCTCCAGGATGAAAACCGGCAGCGCGAAACAGACGGCCACCAGCAACGCCTTTTTCAGCGAGCGCAGTTCTGCCGCCTGACGCACCGCCTGATCGGCGGTATCGCTCTTATCGGCGGCGATCGTCTGCGCCTCGTAACCCGCCTGCGCGACGGCGGCGATCAGGTCGTCGGGATTCACCCCGGCGGCCACCTGCACCTGCGCCCGTTCGGTCGCCAGATTGACCGTGGCCTGCTCCACGCCGTCTACCGCAGCCAGCGCGCGTTCAACCCTGCCTACACACGATGCGCAGGTCATGCCGGTCACCGACAGGTTGATGGTTTCCAGCTCCACCGTGTAGCCCGCGTCATTAACCGCCTTGACCGCCGCCGCCACATCGGGCACGCCGTTAAAGGTGACGAATGCGCGTTCGGTGGCCAGATTGACGCTGGCATCGGCAACGCCGGGCACCGCTTTGAGCGCGCGTTCCACGCGCCCCACGCACGAGGCGCAGGTCATGCCTACGACGGGGAAATTGATTGCCGTTGACGCTTTAGACTGGGATGCCGTCGAATGCGTGTTCATAAAAACTCCTCCTGCGACAGCGCCCTGTCATACCACAGGGCGCTCCTTTTACTGTTCAGTCAGACTCGACGCTGGCGTGGAAACCGGCCGCGGCCAGCTCGGCCATCAGTTCGGCGTCGTCAACGCGGCTTGCGATAATCACCCGCTTCGTCGCCGGATCGGCATCGACCTGCGCCTGCGGATCCCGCGCTTTGACGGTTTTGGCGATCGAGGCGGCGCAGCCGCCGCACTTCATCGTCGGAATATGCAGCTGTAGATGATTCATAAATGGCTCCTTGCGTAAGTTGATCTCCATCGTCAACCTTGACCTAACGTCAAGGTCAATCCTTTTTTACAACGTATTTCTTTTTTTATTTGACGCGGCGGCGCTCAGAGAAATCAGCGCCGCGCGGGAGAGTGGCGTTACCAAACGATCCGTTGTTCGGCCGCAGCGATGTGCTCCTGCACTGCGGCCCATATTATTGAATGGATTAAACGTCAGCGGGCGTTATTCCCGCAGGTACTGCGCGTTTCTCAAGGCAATAATAGCATCTCTGACTCTGGGCAAAGCGTTTTCTATCTGTTCCGGCAGCACGGCGCATACTGCAGCCCTGAACCACCATTCGGCGCGCGTCATGCCAAAATAGCTAAAAGGCACAACCGCCAGGCCCGCATGGTCGATAAGATACCGGCTCACATCCTCAGGCGTGCGCAGTACCTGACCTGCAGGCGTAACCCGGCCCGCCAGGTTAAACTGCATCGACAGATAAATGCCCCCCATCGGCGCCATAGCGTCTACCGGCAGCCCTTCCTCTTTCATCCGTTGCATGCCGCCATGCAGTAACTGCAGAGAGTTAAATATCCGGGTTTTAAACGTTGCCAGGTGATCCTGCAACAGCGCGTGATTATGCAACAATGCCGCCATGGCCAATTGTTCCGCCTTTGGTGCAATAGCGCCGATATGCTCAATCATTAATTTCATTTTATCAATGACGTCCGCCGGCCCCATGCCCCACCCCACGCGCAGCCCCGTCGCGGCGAAGGCCTTGGAACCGCCGTCGACCACGATCGTATACTCTTTTAACTCGGGCCTGAGCTGCGCCGGCTGATAATGCGGCAACGCCTGATAGGTCAGCATCCAGTAGACCTGGTCAAACACCATGTACAGCGGCTTCTGCCGGCCGCGGCGCCGTCGGTTTTCCGCCACCACCAGATCGCAAATCTCCTCCAGCGCCTGCCGGGAGAACATCGTCCCCACCGGGTTTTGCGGCGAACACAGGGCGATCGCCCGCGCATCCTGTATATGGGGCGCAAAATCCTGCGCCGTCGGCAGGAACTGATTTTCCGCCGTGGTTTCCACCGCCACGCCCCGAGCGCCGCACAGGGTCGCATAGTACATATTGTTCCAGGAGGGCGCGGGATAAATCACCGTGTCGCCGGGATCGGCCACCGCCAACAGCGCCAGATACAGTAAAGGACGCGCGCCGCCGGAAATAATAATTTCACTGTCGGGATCATAATCGACCTGGAAACAGCGTTTGGTCAGGCCGGCGATCGCCTCACGCAGCGGCAGTACGCCTTCTAACGGCGGGTAATCATGCTGATTATCCGCGTAGGCCTGATAAATGGCCTGACGCAAGACGCCGGGCAGCGGGAAGCGCGCGGGGTCAAAATCGCCGATAATCAGGTCGCAGATCGGCCGGCCGTCGTCAATCTGCCGCTGCACATAGGACGCCAGCTTGATAATGCCGGAATAGTCCAGCTCCAGCGCCAGACGCGACAGGCGCCCGGCGGACGCTTCGCACAGCCCCTGCCCGCCGGCGACATCGTCAATATTCGCGGGTTGGCTTAATATCTCATTCATAGATATGACCTTTATACTCGTGACAACCAATGACTCTTATTGCCTGATACGGGAGTGTGGAATTAATCGGCATAGGCTGACGACAGCATGCGCAGCGCCTGATTAACCGCCGCCAGAGCGACGTCGATATCTTCGTCCCTGGTAGGCCAGCCCAGACTGAAGCGCAGGGTAGCCTGAGCCAGCTCTTCTGACAGCCCCAGCGCGGTCAGCACATGGCTGGGTGACAGGCTGCTGGATGAACAGGCCGATCCGGTACTGACCGAAACGCTCTTTTTCAGAAGATTAAGCAGCCTGGCGCCGTCCACCTGTTTGAAAGAGATATTCGAGACGTGGGGCAGACGGGGAGAGCTTCCCCCGTTTATCTGGACGTTCTCCCACTGCGCCAGCGCCCTTTCCAGCCGGTCACGCTGGGACTGCGCCTTTGCCATCGCCTGCGGCAGACGCTCGGCCGCCAGTTCCGCCGCCTTGCCAAACCCGACGATGCCCGGCACATTCAGCGTGCCGCCCCGAATACCCTGCTCGCTATTGCCGCCGGTAATCTGCGGATGAAGGTCGACAATTTTTTTGCCGTTTTTCCGCCGCAGATATAACGCGCCGATCCCTTTCGGCCCGTATATCTTGTGCGCGGAACAGGTAAGAATATCGATCGGGCACTGCTGCACATCGATCGGGATTTTGCCCGCGGCCTGCGTCGCATCTGACATAAAGAGAATGTTGTGCCGTTCGGCGATGGTGGCAATGTCTGCTATCGGGTTAATTACCCCCAGCTCATTATTGGCGTACATCACGCCGATCAGGATGGTTTCCGGCGTAATCAATGCCTCGAGCGCAGCGAGGTCGAAACGGCCATCCTGCAAAGGCTTGATTAAAGACACCCGGGCGCCTTCACGCTCCAGATCCTTCAGGGTTGCCAGCGTTGCAGGATGTTCTATCGAGGAGGAAATAATATGATTGCCACGGGATTTGCAGGCCGCATACGCGCCGCGCAGCCCCAGATTATTACTTTCGGTGGCGCCGGAGGTAAAAATAATCTCGTTCGCCCGCGCATGAAGCAATTTCGCAATCTGCTCACGGCTGCGCTCGACCGCCAAGTGCGCTTTAAACCCCTGCTGGCTGGAAATACTGGCGGCGTTGCCAAAGTGATGACAAAAAAACGGCAGCATTTCCGCCAGGACTAACTCATCGCAGGGCGTGGTCGCGTTGTAATCGAGATACAGCGGCATATTCTGTGGGTGTGGTTTGTTTACAGACATCGACGTTTCCTTTTATTGATTATCGGGTGAAACGATCACGCTTCTGCCGCCAGCCGTTCGGCGCAGTGAGACGTCGAGTGGATGATGTAATCGTCGTCATCAAACGATGAAAGGAAGATGTTGGTAATTTTCACCGCTCTGTCGCCGATGCGCTCATTACGCAGAAACAGCTTCATCGCCACGTCTGCGCCGTTGATCACTTTGTTGTAGTCATCGGTTTCCGAAAAATCGATAATATGCAGCGCGTGGGCCTGCGGATGCAGTTTTGCCACGCGGTCATAAACGTCGCTGTAGTGCTGGGCCATGATCACCGGGCACTTTGCCGTCCATACGTCTTTTGATTTCGACTCGGCAAGCAGTACGCGCTGCCCTTCCTGATTAACAAAAAAGATTTTCGTCAGCGATTCCGCCTCTTCTATCTCCAGTTCAGGCAACGGCGTGGTTCGATGAAGATCGAGAATACGCCTTAGCGTCTGTATGCCGCGGTTTTTACAGGTTCTTTCACCCTGTATCATCATCCGTTCACGCTTGACGATTTTAGACTGCGCCAAAATAGCGTCCAATTCCTTGGGTAACTCCCCGCTTTCCTCCGCATCATCCGTATTATTTAACTGCGTCGGGAGTATTTCACATGACTCGGCGCCGCATTGCAGCCCAAGGTCGTCGATTAAAATACCAAGAGAGATCTTCAAATTCTTTTTATGATTGACGATCGCATTACTGGCGATATCTAAAGCATGATGCAATGATTTTTTTGCGAACTCATTAACAGGGTAGCGGGGATCGTAATGGCCGCCTTCGAGATAAAATGCCGGTATTTTCGGCGTATAGTGATTAACTTCACGATGAATAACGCCAAGGATCTTATCTTCTAAATCACTTAATGTAAGATCGTTCATTTTCATTACCTTGCCCTTAATAAATTTAACGACACCCCCTGAGACAGCAAGCATATTGCCGCTGACGAATAATATAAAATCCATATCAAAACAATGATTTCCATTCATATACCAAATAGTAAATGACAGATATATCATTGACATACATATCGCATAGCGAATGTAAGTTTTAGCTTCCCTTTCTACGCGCCAACGTAAACCTTCCCCCTAGTGGAAGGTCAACAGGTTTAATCTTATGGAATCTAATATCATTAACCATTTGAAAGCCAAGGGGATATTAAAAAAATAAAAAATGACTCTTAAAAATATGTGATCAAGGCCAAATTAAATGCGTAATAAATTCATTGGGTCTACAAATTTTTTAACTCACAAAAAATCAAATAAAACCGTTAGTTAGATTAACACTCACCGCATAGCGATTGTTTTTTACCCTTTTATTAGGAATATTCGTAATTTTTATATCTTTAACGATCTTCTATCCATAAATACGGAAAGATCGCCGTCGGATAGATCAGGAATGGGGAGATAATGAAGACGCACAGCAAGACGGGTAAACCAATTCCGACGGGGCATAAATACATTCGGCATACAGAACGCAAACAGCGGGCGACAGCTTCGCCCGCTCACTACAAACGCCGCTCTTCAGGCGCTTCAGGGCAGACCGCTTAGCGGTTGTTAATGATCATCTGCACCGGATAGTGATCTGAATATTGGTCGGTAAACGCATCGCGCAGCACTTTTACCTCCGCCACGTCGTTCTTCAACGCCGGGGAGACGTAAATGTAGTCATAGCGCAGCGGCGTCTTGGCCTGGTCATAGAAAATTTTCGTCGGCGCGGTGGCGATGAACGTATCCGGATACTTCTGCTTCAGCACGTCAATAAAGCCGCGCGACAGGATATTTTGCTGCACGGTGTAGTCCATTTTGCCGTTCACCAGGTTTTGCAGCACCGGCCGTTTGGCCTCTTTGTCCTGCAAATCCTTCACCATCTCGCTCTCGTTATAGCCGCTTTTATCCAGCGGTGAGAAGGCGTTGAGGTCGCCGGCGATAATCCACTTTCCGTTCGGGTCCGCACCGTATTTGATGGAATCCAGAATCAGGTTCATCTCATCAATCCGCTGTGAGGTGCGGAACGGGTTCATATGGGTGACCACAAAGTGATAGTGACCCACATCAGCAAACAGCGCGCCGTGCCAGAGGTTATCCACCACCTTGCGTACGTTGACGATCGGGTATTTGGCGGTGATCGCCGTCGGGAAAAATTCATCGTCGCCCGCCACCTTCGGCTCTTTCAGCAGCACCGCATAGCGGTGCCCGTAGCTCTGGGCGAAGGCTTCCAGCGTCTCGCGGGTAAAGTGGTTCATCTCCTGCCAGGCGATAATATCGGCATCCTGCTGCCTGGCCCATTCGGCAAACTTCTGTTTCCCCTTCGAGGTGTCGGACTTCATCCCCCAGTAGGCGTTATAGCTGATAATTTTCAGCTGCTGTTGCTGCTCCAACGTCTGCGCGGCACAGACCGGCAGTGAGCCGCCGAGTAAACCCAATGCGACCGCTGCGCTGATTATCGTTCTCATACTACGCTCCTTGTTGTTATATCAACATCACATTCCGTTAATGCCCACCTTCAGAAAGGCGATGATTTTCCACTCTATATACCACGCTACGTCTTTTTGTTTTGTGATACGCATTACTCTTGCCGCGTTTCTGCGGCCGTATCCAGCCGCATAAAATCAACAAACGCCCGCATCTGCGGCGTCATAAACCCATTACGCGGGTAGTACAGGTGAAACCCCGCGACCGGTTTACACCACTGCGGCAGCACCCGCACCAGCGTGCCCCGGTGCAGCGACGGCGCCACGCACTGCGCCTCCAGTAACGCCAGCCCCGCGCCCTGCTCGGCGGCAGCCAGCAGCAGATCGATATCGTTGGCCGTCAGGGCGGGGTCAATGTCCACCTCGACGTGCTCGCCGGCGCGACTGAGACGCCAGCGATACTGAGCGCCGTTGCCGCTCCAGCGGTAGTTGATGCAGCGGTGGCGGACAATCTCCTCCGGCGTCGCCGGCGGCGGCTGGGTCTGAAAACAGCCCGGCGCGGCCACCACCACCATCTGCAGATCCGCCGTCAGCCTGACCGCGATCATATCCCTCGGCACCCGGTCGCCCGAACGGATGCCGGCATCGAATCCCGCAGCGACAATATCCTGCAGGTTGTCATCCAGCAGCATCTCCAGCCGGATATCCGGATAGCGCGCCATAAAGCGTTCAATCGCCGGCACGATCGCCAGATGCCCGGCCAGACGCGGCATACTGATGCGCAGCGTACCGCGCGGCGTCAGCTGCGTCTCTCCCGCCCCCTGCACCGCACTTTCCAGCGCCGCCATCGCCGGCTCCAGCTGCGCCATCAGCCGTGAACCGGCCTCCGTCAGCGCGACGCTGCGCGTGGTGCGGTTAAACAGCCTGACGTGCAGCCGCTGTTCCAACGCGCGGATCGCATGGCTCGCCGCCGACGGCGACAGCCCCAGCCGCTGTGCCGCCCGACGGAAACTCCTCTCTTTAGCCACCGCCATAAAGACGGCCAGTTCAGCGTAATCGGCCCCTTTCATATTGCTGTGCCTTATTCATCAGTTCATGCGGATTATAGGGTATTAATTCACCTTTCTGTCTGCGACACAATGAATGCCTCAATCATCAGAGGAGGAAACAACTTGTGAACACTATGCGACGTTGGGAAATGAACGGCTTCGGGCGCCAGTCGCTGACGCTGCAGACGGCGGCAGTGCCCCGCCCTGCAGACGACGAGGTGCTGGTGCAGGTGATGTCGGTCGCCCTGAATCACCGCGATAATTGGGTGATCGGCAGCGGACGCGGCTTACCGCTGCGCTTTCCGTTTACTCCCGGCTCCGACCTTTCGGGGCGCGTGGTGGCGGCCGGCAGCCAGGTCAGCCGCTTCGCGCCGGGGGATGAGGTCATCTCAGTCTTTGCCCCGGAGTGGCTCGACGGCGCTCGCCCCGGCAACGCGCGCGAGCTGGCTTACCGCACTCTGGGCGGCTTTTACCCCGGCGTACTGGCGGAATATGTGGCGATGAAAGCAGACTGGCTGGTGGCTAAACCCGCCTCGCTCAGCCACGCTGCCGCCAGCACGCTGCCCTGCGCGGCGCTGACCGCCTGGTTTGCCCTGGTGGAGCGCGGCAACCTGCAGCCGGGAGACAGCGTGCTGATTGAAGGCAGCGGCGGCGTAGCGCTGTTTGGTCTGCAAATCGCCAACATGCTGGGCGCCAAAACCCTTGTCGCCACCAGCGCCGGCAAAATGGCGGGGGTAAAACAGCTGGGAGCCGATGCGGTTATCGATCGTAACGCGCAGGGCATGGTCGACGCCGTCCTGCAACTGACCGCCGATCGGGGAGTCGATCACATTCTTGAGCTGGCGGGCGGCGCGCATCTGGGACAGGCGGCGGCGATGTGTGCCATCGGCGGAAAAATCCATCTGATCGGCGCGCTGGAAGGCTTTACCGTGTCGTCGCCGCTGGAGCCGATTCTGTTTAAGGATCTGGCGATTTACGGCATCGGCACCGGCCATCGCCGGGCGTTGAGCGAAATGTGCGCCGCCTTCGACGCCAACGGCCTCACGCCGGTTATCGACAGCGTGTACCCGCTGGAAGCATTGCCTCTGGCGCTGGCGCGTGTGGAAAGCGGCGCCTTCGGTAAAGTAGTGGTAAACATTGGTGAGGTGGCGTAGGGCGCCCGTATTTTTCGTCCCTGATGGCCGCGTGCTTAAACATGGCCAATTCAGAAAAACCGCTGCGGTTAATCCTTGAATATATGTCATCGGTAAAAGTCAGCGTAACACTGAAACCGCAGCTCTGCCTGCGGCTTTCATATCCAACAACCAAGATAATTCCCAACTTATAATACAACTAACAATAACACGTTACACAAACTACTCCTTTTTAATGAGTAAGAAATCCCAAACATCATACTTAATAGAAATATGAGATAAATAAAATTAAGAAATAACCAAACAAAAGATCACGCTTTATTCAAAATAAAATCAAATATTTTTTATTTCGACAATGAATTTAAAAGCCAATAAAACAAAAAATCATAAAATATAAAACCAACAAGTGATTGTAACTCAGAATAAAACACTGCATCATCAATAAAATAAAGAACTAACAGCCATTGTTAATATAAAAAATAGCACAATAATTAATAGGGGATATAAATAGAAAAGTAAAAAAAAGGATCGCGCAACCAATTAATAGATATAGGAAAAATGAAAAGACAAAATTATTTTACAAAGAAAAAAAACGTTCAGGTAACAAAACAGGTTAAAAACCGTAAAGTTGCAAGGATAAATCTTAGTCAATATAATCTCGCTCACTCGAAAAAAAGAAAAAAACACAAACAAATATCATGAATACATATAGATAGATAAATAATAAGACAAATACGACAAATCCCACTATCACCATATGGGTATCTAGGAGAAATCTAATTCATCGGTCGATAATTAGATAATGTATAAAACGGCGTTTATAAAAACGACGCAGGGAATTTGTGCCTATCAGCCAGGAATGCATGCTGATGCGCTGCCACAAATAAATATCTCTCTTACCGCTGCCCGGCTGCGAGATATTTACCTGTGGGAGTGCCAACCCGTGCGGTTAGCACATTTATAAAAAGGAAAAGGAAGTTAAACATGAAATTATCACACATCTCTCTGGCTGCTCTGATGGCTGCAGCAACCCTGTCTTTCGGCGCAAACGCTGCTTCTTACGAAGGTAACTCCGGTAAAGTTACGTTCCACGGCCAGGTTGTTGATGCCCCATGTAACCTGGCGCCAGGCCAGGACGGTATGGACGTTAAGGTTGATTTCGGCCAGCTGTCTCAGTCTCAGCTGAACAAAAACGTAACCACCGCTCAGACTTTTGAACTCAAACTGCAGAACTGCAGCCTGGCGAACGATGACGGTTCCAAGAAAACCGCTGAAATTACCTTCAACAGTGCCGACCAGATCGCCAATAAAAACCTGCTGAAAACTAACGGTCTGGCTACCGGTCTGGCCATCGGTATCAACAACATTACCCTCGGCACCCCAGCGGCTATCGCCGGCCTGGTTGACGGCGACAACACCCTGGTTTACACCGCGGTTGCTCAGAAAGCTGACATCGCCACTGACGTTACCCCGGGTGACTTCAGCGCATCAACCAACTTCCTGATTAGCTACAAATAATAGTCAGGTATAGCCGGAGGGCTCGGTCTCCCCTCTGGCTATCTCAAAGGGGGATCCTATGCAACGCTGGTTGGGAAGTTTTGTACTGTTGCTCGCCGCATCCAACGGTTATGCCGATGTGTTGGCGCTAAGCCGGCAGGATGACGGTTACCTCCTGCCTCTGCGCGGGCGGGCAACGCTCAGCGGTACCGTATTGGCTGCAGGATGCACCATTGCATTGGATACCCCATCCCAATCGCTGGATTTAGACCCGCGCCCATTAGACAACCGCCAACGATCGTTAATTTATCATTTATCTATTCGTTTCGATCATTGTGCGCTCCCGGGACAAAACAGTGGGTACGGTGAAGATAAAGCAATCAAAATCAACTTCAAAAACAAATCAGCATCAGGGAATATTTTTATTATTAAAGATGCGGACAATAAAACGCTAAAAAGCGGGGAAGATCACCCGATCAATTATCGCAAAGCGGAGCAAAACAGTGCCCATCCGGCAACCGCAGATTACCGCGTAGAACTGACGCCGAAAGCGCCACCCTATTACGCCATATTGGGGCTGAACATGCGCTACGAATAACGCCGGCCGGGCGCTGAATGGAAGAGTGACGCCCGCTTCAGAAAATCGTGAATGCCTACCGGAATCCCGCTATTCCCCTGCTAACAACGCCCGCGATTTTCGCTTTTTAATCAGGATGATTAATTATGTCTCAGCAACGTTTTATCATCAGTCGCATAGCATCCGCCATCATTGCCGTTTTGGTAAGTTGGGAAGCTAACGCTGTTGAGTTTAATACGGACGTATTAGATCTGGAAGATAGAGCGAATATTGATTTCTCCCGCTTTTCGCAGGCCGGCTATATTATGCCCGGCGTTTATCATATGACGCTGCGAATTAACGGTGAGAGCGTCGGTTATGAGGGGGATATTCCGTTTTATCCACGCGATTACGCACCATCAGACAATAACACCTCCCCCGCACAGCCTGAAGCCTGTCTGCCGCAGGAGGTTGTCGACCGCCTGGGATTAACGGACAAAGCAGCCCAACAGCTGGCCCGCTGGCATAACGGCCAGTGCGTGGATTTCAGCCCGCTGCCCGGAGTGGCGTTAACGCCAAACCTCGGCAGCGCGGCGCTGAATATCAACGTCCCTCAGGCGCTGCTGGAGTATACCGACGCGTCCTGGCTGCCGCCTTCCCGCTGGGATCACGGCCTGCCCGGTTTTCTGCTGGATTACAACATCACCGGCACCTTTACCAGCAACCGTCACTCGGGGCGTCGGCAGACCCTCAGCGCCAACGGCACGCTCGGCATGAACCTGGGCGCCTGGCGCCTGCGCGGGGATTATCAGGGCCGTTTCAGCCGTAGCAGCTCGCAGCAAAAAAGTCGTCATACCCTCGATTTTAGCCGCGTCTATCTGTATCGGCCGATTCCCAGCCTGAGTTCAACGCTGACCATCGGTGAAAACTACGTCAACTCGCCGATGTTCGATTCCTGGCGCTATGCGGGCATCGCCATGGCCAGCGACGAACGTATGCTGCCGCCGCGACTGCGTGGCTACGCGCCGGAGATCATTGGCATCGCCAAAACCAACGCCAAAGTGACCGTTACGCAGCAGGATCGCGTTATCTATGAAACCACCGTCGCAGCCGGGCCGTTCCGCATTCAGAATCTGGACAGCGCTATCCGCGGCACGATGGACGTTAAAGTCACCGAGCAGGACGGCGAAGAGCACACCTTCAGCCTCTCCACCGCGGCGGTGCCTTATCTGACGCGTCCGGGCCAGCTGCGCTACCAGGCGATCGTCGGCCGCCCCACCACCTGGGAACACGATCTGGAAGGGCAGCTGTTTGCCTCGGGCGAAGCCTCCTGGGGGCTGTCCAATATCTGGACGCTGTACGGCGGCTCAACGCTCTCCGCCGATTATCAGGCGCTGGCGCTGGGCAGCGGGCGCGATCTGTTCGGGCTCGGCACCGTGGCCGTCGACGTCACCCAGTCCGTTGCCAAGGTACGCGATAACAGTAAGAAACAGGGGAAGTCCTGGCGTCTGAGCTACTCCAAATTCTTCGACGAGATGAAAGCCGACGTCACCTTCGCCGGCTACCGCTTCTCGGAAAAGAACTATATGAGCATGCAGCAGTTTCTCGACCAGCGCCGTCTCGATTACGACCCTAACCACCAAAAAGAGCGCTACCAGATCAACGTCAACAAGAGCTTTGACAAAGTCTCTCTGGGGCTGAATTACGAGCATCAGACCTACTGGGATCGCGGCAGCACCAAACAGTATGGCGCCAATATCGGCACCACGTTTGATCTGCCGGCGCTGAAAATGCGCAGCGCTTCGCTGACCGCCACGGCCATGCGCAGCCAATACCGCGGGCAAGATGAGAACAGATTCAGCCTGATGCTATCGCTGCCGATGGGCACCGGCACCGTCAGCTACAACAGCAGCTATAACCGGGGGCAATACGGGCACCGGATCGGCTATTACGACCGGCTGGGGCTGGACAGCTACAACATCAACGCCGGCGTCGATCACGGCGGTAACCAGGAATCACGCGCCCAGGTCAGCGGTATGTATACCCATAACGGCGCGCGCAGCAAGCTGAGCGTCAACGGTGCGATCGACGGCGCGCAGTACCGTTCGCTGGGGCTCAGCGCCACGGGCGGCATCACCGCCACGCCGCGCGGCGTGGCGATGCACGCCGGCGGCAACAACGGCAGCACCCGGCTGATGGTGGATACCGACGGCATCGGCGGCGTACCGATCAACGGCGGTCGCGTGGTCAGCAACGCCTGGGGGATCGGCGTGGTGAGCGACGTCAACAGTTACTACCGCACCACCACCCGCATCGATGTCAGCACGCTTGCTGACGATGTCGAAGCGAAGAAAAGCGTGGTGGAAACCGCGCTGACCGACGGCGCCATCGGCTACCAGCGCTTTGGCCTGCTGCACGGCAGCAAGGCGTTTGCCACCTTCCGGCTGGCAGACGGCGGTTCGCCGCCATTTGGCGCCGTGGTGCGCAATAGCAAAAACCAGGAAGTCGGCATTGTCGGTGACGCGGGCATCGCCTGGCTGAGCGGCATTACGCCGAAAGAGACGCTGAGCCTGGTCTGGAACGACAGCGTCCAGTGTCTAGCGGTTATGCCGTCTGCCATTAACGAGCAAAACCTGTTGCTGCCCTGTCGGCGGACTGCCGCCGCTGGCGCTGTAACCAAATAATTTATTTACGGTTTTTACCGTCAACCCATGGAGTAAAGAAGTCAATATGCAAACACTGAACAAACAGGTTGCCGGCATCACCCTGATTCTCGGCCTTTTATTTACCACGGCTAACGCGCAGGCCGCCGTCGCTCTGGACAGAACCCGGGCGGTGTTTAACGGCGATCAAAAGGCCATCAGCCTGAACATCAGCAATGAAAACAAAAATCTGCCTTACCTGGCTCAGGCCTGGCTGGAAGATGAGCAGCAGAAAAAGATGACCACCGGCGCGCTGGTGATGACGCCGCCGGTACAAAGGCTGGAGCCGGGCGCCAAAAGTATGCTGCGCATCTCCGCCACGCCATTGGCACAGCAACTGCCGCAGGACCGGGAGTCACTGTTCTATGTGAACCTGCGTGAAGTGCCGCCGCGCAGCGATAAGCCCAACGTACTGCAGATCGCGCTGCAGTCGAAGATCAAACTGTTCTACCGCCCGAAGGGGATCATCACCGCGCCGAACGCGGTCTGGCAGGAAAAACTGGTGCTGCACGCCGAAAGCAGCGGCTACCGGGTTGAAAACCCGACGCCGTACTACATCACGATTATCGGCCTGGGCGGCTCTAAAGAACAGTCCGTCAAAGGCGAATTCAAATCGGTGATGATCGCGCCGAAAAGCAGCGTCAAGGTCGCCGGCCAGCACTACGCCACGCCTTATCTGACCTATATCAACGATTACGGCGGCCGCCCTACGCTGACATTCAGCTGCAGCGCCGCGCAGTGCACGGTGAAAAACAGTTAACGATCGCGGCGGGATCCCCGCCCGGCAAGAGTGTAAGGAGGACCGGCCATGAACCGGTATCTGGGAATATGTATCGCGCTGTTATCTGCTATCGGTTCTATGGGGGACGCAATGGCGAAAAACCCAATCGATCTGACATTCAGCGGCACGCTGCTGGAGAAACAGTGTATCCACGACTCGGCGGAGGACGCGCAGCTCGTCGAGCTGCCGCTGCTGTCGATCAAATATTTCCAGCACTACGGCCGCGGCCCGGCCACCCGCTTCGCCCTACGCTTCAAAGACTGCAGCGCCGCGACGCTGAACAAACAGGTGCAAATGGTGTTTCACAGCCCGCAGACCGTGAATATCGACGGCCTGACCATGCTCGCCACCGACGGCGGCACCGGCCTGGTACTGGGGCTGAATAATGCCGACGGCCAGCCGATCGTGCCGGAAGTGCCGTTCAAGGCGGGCGTTATTACCCAGACGGGCATCGGCAGCACCAACGAGCTGTTGTTTGATGTCTACCCGCAGGCCGTCGATCGCAACGCCGTCAATCCCGGGGACTACAGCGCCACGGTGACGTTTGAAATGAGCTATCTGTGATGATGGCAAGGAGCAACAGCATGTCAGGAAAGGACAATTCTCGTATCAGGCATCCTCTCGGGTGGTACGGCATCGGGCTGCTTTTCTGGTGCGCCGGCTGCCTGGCAGACGTACCGATTACGGTCAAAGCGACACTCGTCAAACCGGCATGTTACATCATGGCAGGTATGGGGGAATGGACAGAGGGACTGCATGACGACCTGTTAGCCGTCGATTTCGGTGAAGTGCCTACCGCCGATTTGGACACCGCCAATGCGGCAAAAAACGTGAATTTATGGTTTGCATGCAACAACAAAGTCACCCCAGGAAAAATATTGAATCTTTATGTTAAACCAAGCGGTTATGGCGTGCTGTCAGCGATGGGTAGCCATGTGCTGGCAACTTCGAAGGAAAATTTGGGCATTGCCATCCTTGTCGACAGCAACCCCGTCACGCTGAACCAATGGGTGCCCGTTTCCCAATGGCTCCAACAGGGTGATGGAATCGCAGATGCCAAATTGATTCTGACGGCGCAACTGGTCGCTCAGGGCGATAAAAATGAGCTGGAAGGCGGGTATTTCCAAGCCTCGGCCAACGTCATCTTGCACTATTTGTAACGGCCGCGCACAAGCGCAGCGCTAATCAGTTAATTCGCTGGAGTCACCACAATCTATGCCATTGTTTAATCCTCGCGCCGCCGTTGCGCACGCCCTGCTGCTGGGTGCCAGCTTCACCGCCGGCGCCGCCTACGATGTTACCGCCATTGACGCTGCATCCAACGTGACCATTGACACGACGGGCGATGTAACACTAGGACATATCGCCAGCTTTGCTATCGATGCGACGACTGTCACCGGTACGGTGCATTGCGGCGATCGCAACTTGCATAACGCCTTTGGCAGACAACGGATATTCATCGACTTACCGCAAGACTCCGCGACCGGGCGCTTCAAAATAAACAACAACCTCTCGGTAGAGGTAAGCTCCACCGTGCCTACATCAAACTGGGGAGACGGGCTTACAACTGTTTGTGATCTGAATTCACCGAATGATGCCTATCCCGCCAGCTCTCTGACCAATGCTTTTCCAATAAAGCTGGATTTTTACTTGGACAGGGAAACCATTGACGGGGTAATTACGATACCAGCCTTTCAATTGGGGGGATACTCACGCCGATTTGACACCACCGAACCTGGGAATTACAAGCCGGCAAAATATACTATTCCGATAAACTTAACCGGCGGTCAAATTACCATACCAGCGTATTGTAATACCTACCCAAACGCGATAGAATTAGATCACGGAATGTTGTCTTCGGATAATACTTACGATAAAGCGTTTGCCGAACTTACCTATACCTGCTTAAACCCGGTTAATACGACAATAACCATCAACTATCAAGAAAATGCCGACGGAGATTTAAATCTCTTTCATACAGATGGCAGCGTTGGCGCCAGCAGTAAATTAACCATTAGCGATACCAGCAGCGGATTGCAGGGGAAAGAAATCTCCACAAATATCGATACCAGTAAAACTTTCCGTATCACCAGTGAACTGAGTAACCTCAGCGGTGAAGGAACGATAAAAGGTACGGCCTGGATTATCGCCTATCTGGATTAAATGGAAAGCATGAATTAAAGGACTACGCCAGTGGTAAAGCCACGGCGTGGTTTCCCGTATGTCACAGACAGGACGTGACATATTTATCAGTTTGTTAATTTAATGATATGGAGCAAATTCCACGATGAAGAATATCTTAATCTTTGATGAGAACAGTTACTTCCGGCAAGCCGTCAGGCAATTATTATTAGCCAAGGGAACCATGCCGCAATCTATTCTGGAAGCCGGCAATAAAACAGAACTGGAAAATATTCTGGCGACGACCAACGTCGATACGCTGCTGCTCTCACCGGCCGGCAGCCAGGCGGATATTCAGGACAGTTTTATCCTGATCAGAGAGTGCCTGAAGCATTGCCGCAGGCTGAGCATCGACCTTTGGCTGATGGTGGAACAAGCCACTGATTTTTATCATCAACTTTGCTGCAGCCACCCACACTACAAAGGGGTTATCAGCAAACGGCAGCCGCTGGAGCAGCTAAGCTACTATATTTTCAATACGCTGAAAGAGGAACTGAGCTGGAAATCACCACCGAAAGGTACGCTGTCTTACCGTGAAAGCCAAATATTGCTTGATGTGCTGTGCGGTGATTCCAGTAACAGGCTGACAATACGCTATGGCATTCAATCTAAAACCATCAGCGCGCATAAACTTAATGCGTTAGCAAAACTGGGACTGAAAAATATCAGTGACATTTTCAAAAGAATGAAAGGCGTTCAAGAACTGCCGGTAAAAGGTGAACTAATAGGCGTATATTAAATACGCCTAATATAAAAAGGATTTTTCTAACCGAACCGATAAATCTATATCAGCTGATATACCACCTGTAATTACAGGCGTGCAATAACACATAACAATCAGAAAAAAAAAGCGCCCGATAGTATCGCGCGCTCAGAGAAAGCAAAAGATATTATTTACTGTTTAAACGATGCTCTGCTTGTACTTTACAGGCTTCAATCTGCGAAACCAGTGCGCGATTAAACTCGTCCTGTTGATTATGATAGGCAGACTTATTATCACGCACGCCGGCAATGGCCGTTTTCACGTCACGCGTATATTCTTCCTTATCAATACCAAAATCCGCTAACTGATAACCCTTCTGTTCCAGCTGGGCGATAGAGCGTGCAATATTTTCATCGTCATTGCTCTCCGACCAGGCACTCTTTACCACTGTAAATTGCGCATCGCAATAAGCCGCCGCCGCGTCCTTGTTTTTTTGCAATGAAGAAGCCGAAGACATTGCCAGAGAAGAAAACGGTAATAACAGTGCACACGTCAATAAAACATATTTCCTCATACAACCTCCATGACTGATGTATTCCGAGAAAGTGAAGCGGCGTCAGTCAACAGCCGCCCTGCCAACATAGCACACCGCATATTATTTCACCGACTCATGGCCGCGATTTATCTTTCCTCTTCGGATAAACAGCCTTCGTTCAACGACGCCGCTGCCGTGGTATCAGCCTGTGCCAAACAGCGATCGCGCCCGGCCAGGTAGCCCACCAGCGCCATCACCAGCGCCAGCGCCGCGCAGATCAACAGCGGGCCATGCCAGCTGTGGGTGGCGTCATACAGCAGCCCGACGCCGGGCGGCCCGCCGACGGCCAGCAGGTAACCGACGCACTGCGCCATACCGGAGAGCGCCGCGGCCTGTGCTGGCGTGCCGGAACGCAGACCGATAAACGCCAGCCCCAGAATAATGGTACTGCCGGCACCGATACCGAATAACACCACCCACAGCGTCGCGAAAGCAGGCAGCGCCAGCAGCCCCAACAGACCGGCAGCGGCCAGCAGCGATACCGTGACGGCAATCGCCCGCTGGTCCTTCATCCGCGCCAGCAAATGACCGGTAAACAGCCCCGGGACGGCAGTCGCCAACTGCAGGACACCGTGCAGCGATCCCGCCTGCTCAGCACTGAAGCCCTGATAACGTAAAATCGACGGCAGCCAGGCGACCACCACATAATAAATCAGCGAGTTAAGCCCCAGGAACAGCGTCACCTGCCAGGCCAGCGCGGCACGCCATACCCCGCCGGACCGCTGCGGCGGCTCCCCACCGCTCTGCGCCAGCCGCGCTGCGCCGTGGGAAAGCTGAGGAAACCAGACCACCACCGCCAACAGCGGGAACAGCAGCATGGCGAACAATGCGCCGTTCCAGCCCAGCGCCGGTACCTGCGACAGCGGCACCACGGCCGCCGAGCCTAACGCGGCGCCAACTCCCATAATCAGGGCGTACAACCCGGTCATGCTCGCTACCCGCTGGGGAAAATCGCGTTTTAACAGGCTGGGCAGCAATACGTTGCCCATGGCGATACCCAGACCGATCAGCACCGTGCCGCCATACACGCCGAACAGACCGCCGTAAGAACGGTAACCGATACCGGCGGCAATCAGCAGCAGCGCCGCAAAAATCACCCGTTCAATGCCATACTTAACGGCAATGCTGCCGGCCAACGGCGAAAACAGCGCGAATGCCAGCAGCGGCAGGGTTTGTATCAAGCCCGCCTGTACCGCACTCAGGGAAAAATCGAGGCGGATGGCGTCCAGCAACGGCGCCAGGCTGGTGAAAGGCGCCCGCAGGTTGGCGGCCACCAGCAGTATGCCCACTAGCAGAAGATGGGACTTTTTCACACGAAAGGATAATAATTTCATAATGTTATTCGCTGAGTTGATTTCCAGCATGACGTCTTGCTCGCGTAACGCATCGCTAGGATTACAGGCCCTGTAACTGGAGTAGAAGTATTATAAAATTTTGATAATGAGTGGTGATATTTATATAACTGCAATTAATCTCTAAATTTGGCCATTTACCATGTCGCTACTGCAAAGCTACGAAGAGTTCGATCCTGACACCAACACCAGCCAGGCGGTGGCGCTCCACATCTCCGCCACGGAAACGCGTCGGGCTATGCCGTTTCATCATCACCGCAAGGGCCAGTTGATCCTGCCGCTGCGCGGCGGCCTGGTGTGTGAGGTCGCCAAAGCCTACTGGATGGTGCCGACCGGCCACGCCGTCTGGATCCCTGGCGGGATGGAGCACAGCAACCGGGCAATGGGCGATGTAGATATTTACCTGCTGTTCGTCGAGCCAAACTATCCCGGCATGCCGGACGAGTGCTGTACGCTGCAAATCAGCCCGATGCTGCGTGAAATCATCAAACACTTCGCCACACTACCGGCGGACTACGTCACCGACAGCCCCACCGGCCGTCTGGCGGCGGTGATGATGCACGAACTGGCGCAAATGCCGGTCGGGCATCTGCATGTGCCAATCAGCGGCAATGCCAAGATCAAACAGCTGGCGGATGAAATCATGCTGGCGCCCGGCAGCCGCAGTACGCTGCACGAGTGGGCGCAGAAGATGGCGATGAGCGACCGCAGCTTTGAGCGGTTTATTCGGCGGGAAACGGGCATGACGTTCGGCAAGTGGCGCCATCAGCTGCAGCTGATGGTCGCCGTACGGATGCTGGTGCTGGGAGAATCGGTACAGAACGTCGCTTATGAACTCGGTTACGACTCCCCCACCGCCTTTATCACCATGTTTAAAAAAGCGTTAGGTAAAACGCCGGGGCGTTACCTGGTGCAGGATTAGCGCCGGCTTTCACGCCAGAACGCGTAGCCGCAGGCTGCAATCGTCAACGCGACGACCAGCATGCTGCTCAGCCAGCCGATATTCAGCATGCGCAGCATCATGGCCGACAGCCCCTCGGAATACGGCGGTACGTTGCCGCTTTTCACGGCGATAAAATAGAACAGTACAATCAGTATCACATGGCTGGCCAGCCAGGCGACCATCGGCAGGATAACCACCGCCAGCCAGCGCTCCGCCGCCGTCGTGCGTAATGCGAGAAAGCAGCCCAGCGGCGCCAGCGCGGGCAGCAGCGGCATCAGCACACTGACGACCAGTTGCATCACCGGAATGTCATACTGCCGGAAAACCTGCCACGACATCATCACACCCGCCGGCAAGGTGCGATAGAGCAGGATGGCGCACAGACCTCCCCACACCAGTGCAGCTTTTGTCGACTTATTCATCCCGCTCACCTCCCTCAGCCAGAGTGCAGCAACGCTGCACCATGGCGATAATCACCTGAAACAGCTCATCTTTGGCCTGCTGCTCGCTCACCACGCCGTTCACCACGGCATCGGACAACCCTTCCGCAGCGCCGAGCATCCCCCGCAGCGCCGCGTCGCGCAGCGGCTGACCGTCACAGAATGGGGCAAACAGTGCACGGCATTTTTCCGTAAAGCCGGCGGCGTATTCCTGCCGGATCTGCGCCAGCTCCGGCGTGCCGGTCAGCGCCGCCATCACGCTGGGCATCTCACGCCCCTGCTGCAGGACGCACTCGATGTAGGACGCGGCGACTACCGCCGCCCGCGGTTCCAGCGTCGGTGCCGCCCGGCAGATATTATCATCCATCAGCGCCGTCTGACGGCGATCGAACTCTTTGTACAACATGGCGAACAAACCGGAACGGTTGGTAAAATGGTCGTAGACCACCGGCTTGGTGACGCCGGCCTGTTGCGCCAGATGACCGAGGGTCAGCGCTGCCGTCCCTTCTTCACGAATAATCCGCCATGCCACGTCTATCAGCTGGGCGTGACGCTCTTCCCGCGATAGACGCCGGCGTGCAGGCTCTGTGGCCATACGGTGGCTCCTGTTGTCGACGGCACTATATACTAAAAGTAACTTACCATTGGTAGGTTACCGTGAGACTTCAACACTACGACCGTTCCCGTTTCATGGCAACAGGAGTCTTCCTATGCATGCACTGATCGTCGTTTCTCACCCTTTGCAGCACTCCCTGACGCACGGCAGCGCCGCCGCCATTGCCCAGGGCATCACCGCGGCCGATCCGGCGCACACCGTTGACATCGCCGACCTGACGCAGGAAGGCTTCAACCCGACGTTTTCCGCCGCGGATATGGCGGCGTTTCAGCAAACCGGCGCCGTCCCGCCCGACGTGCTCGCCGAACAGGCGCGTATCGACCGCGCCGATGCGCTGGTACTGGTGTTCCCCGTTTACTGGTGGTCGATGCCGGGCCTGCTGAAAGGCTGGATCGATCGCGTATTTACCAACGGCTGGGCCTATGACGACACCTCCGGCGACACCGTGGTGAAGAAACTGACGCACCTGCCGGTGCATCTGGTGGCGTTGGGGGCGGTTAACCGGCAGACCTTTGTCAAACGCGGCTACGCCGACGCTTTCAACACCCAGATAGGCCACGGTATTTTCGATTATTGCGGCGCGCCGCTGCTGACCCGCGAAGTACTGCTGATGCCGGAAATGGGCAGCCCGGAAGCCTGCCTGGAAAGGGCGCAGGCTATCGGCCGCGCCATTTTCCGCTAACTCATGTTATCAACCTGCCAGCGTGGCGTGCCGCGCCGGCGGGTTATTCAAACATTTTCCGTAAAACGCGCCAGCCGCTGCCGCAGCTGCAGATTCTCCCTGCGCAGCTGTTCGACTTCATCCAGCAACGTCAGCGCCACCGCAATCCCCGGCCAGTCCAGCGCCAGTTCGTGATGCAGCCGCTGCGCGCGATGAAATTCCGCCAGCGCGCCATCGTCAAACAGCCACTCGTCGTCGGCCGGCTGACAAGGTTCGATCACCCCCAGCCCGACGATTTCGACCAGTTCATCCTGCGATACGCCGGCGTGCAGACAAAACTCCGTCAGCGTAAACGTGATATTTACTTTGGTCATATTACTTACCCCACTCTTTACGCGGATCGAAATCTGACTGCGCTTCCGCCAACTGCTGCCACAGCGCTGCGCTCTGCGCGTCCGGCTTCGGCGGCATTACCACTTTCACCACCGCGTACAGGTCGCCGCTCGCCGTCTGTCCTTTGCCCGGCAAGCCTTTGCCTTTAATGCGCAGACGCTGCCCGCTCTGCGTGCCGGCGGGAATAGTCAGCAGAATCTGCTGCTGGACGGTCGGCACGGAAACTTTGGCCCCCAACGCGGCTTCCCACGGCGACAGCGGCAAGACGATTTCCAAATTGTCGCCGACGATATCAAAGCGCGGATGCGGCGCGATACGTACGATCAGATAGAGATCGCCGCTCGCACCGCCATCGATCCCCGGCGATCCCTGCCCCTTCAGGCGAATGCGCTCCCCTTCCCTGACCCCGGCCGGTATTTTCACGTTGAGCGTTTTCGGGATCTCCTGCTCGACCAGACCAAACACGTTATATACCGGCACGTGATAGCTGATAGTGCGTGTCTGTTCGGCAAAGATATCCTCCAGGAATACCGCCACTTCAATCTCCAGATTCTGGCCGCGCATGGCATGGTGCTGGCGCTGCTGACGCGCGCGCGCACGTTCGCCGAACATTGAGGAGAAGATGTCGGAGAAGTCTTCTGCGTTGTAATTGTCGTTGTGCTGCGCCTGCCGGCCGAAATGCGGATCGTTACGGTGCTGGCGCAGTCGATCGTATTCCGCGCGGCTTTCTTCGTCCTTCAGCACCTCATAGGCTTCGGCAACTTGCTTAAACTTTGCCTCGGCGTCCGGCTCTTTGCTGACGTCAGGATGGTATTTGCGCGCCAGGCGGCGATAGGCCGTTTTTATCGCCTTGAGATCGTCTTCAGGCTTAACGCCCAAAATGGCATAATAATCCTTGAATTCCATAATATTATCATCTCGTTACGGTCTTTTATCAGACACTGTGGCAGCTTCTTGTTACCGCTGATATTTGCTCACCTGGCGCTGAAACGGCGGGTGACCATAAACAGGCCAAAGGCGCTGAACAGCATTTCAATCCCGACAATGGTGGTCACCAGCACCACCGAGGTGGCCGCATCGGCGCTCAGCAACATCCAGGCGATCGCCAGATCCAACACGCCGATCGCGTACTGGATCCCGTTGCCCGGGAGCGCACGCAGCTGATAACCGGCCAACAGGCGGAATACGCCCCCCAACGCAAACAGCGCCGCCAGATAAACCGCCATGGTAAAGATGCCGACGGCAGGGCTGGTGATAAACACGTAGCCAATGATCAGATAGGCAATACCCAATAGAATACCGCCGATCATCGGCCAGGTATTTTGCGCTCGGTTAACAATCATGCCGACGATCATGCCGATCCCGCTCAGCAGCAAGAAGATCCCCATCACCACGCTGAGCGCCGCGCCAGACGCAAAAGGACTGAACAAACAGAACAGCCCCGCCACCAGCAACAGCAGCGAGAGCGCCAGCAGCAGCCGGCGCTGTTTTTTCACCAACAGCGGATCGAGCGCGGATAAATGATTATTTCCTATATTCAACATAGGCTAACTCCTTTTTATCGATGAGGTTTCAAGCAACCCCTGAAATTATAGCCGGATAACACCGCCCATGATGAACGATCCGGGGCGTTGGCGCACCGCGCTGTCGTTATGGATAAATCACATGCCGCCCTTCTCTTTTTCACCGATAAAAAACGCACTAAAACCAGAAACAACCCATCACAACGCGTAAGTGACAATAAACAAAACAAATATAAAAACAGAAATAGAACGGATTTTTCTTATGAAAAATAAGAGCTTTACGGTTAAAAGTGCAGGTTATTGACAGCGTTGTTTTTTTAGTATTATTCTCTGCGCAACAAATCAGTAGAACACACTGAAAATAAAACAAAAATCAGCAAGCCGCCTTTATCAACGGCGGAGATGCTCGCATGGCTTGAACATATTTAAAATATTTATACATAACACGATAAATATCAATCAATTTATTAATAAGCGTTTGGCAAGACGTTAATTTCATGACCAAAGCAACGTCGGCGCGCTTATTTTCTCTATTTATCTCATTCGAATGAATATCTTCGGTGATTACTTAAATCTATGCACGGACTGCACGATTAACATGGACTACGATATGCATTTAATCAAAGGATTGTTCCGCCTTAAACCGCTGTTATTGGCTTCCGCTTTATTACCCTTCGGCGTGAGCGCCACCACCCTGCTGGAGGCCATCCGCAACGCCGGCGCCGTCAACCCGGAACTGCAGGCGGCAATGTATCGCCAGCTGGCGGGTAATGAAAAAAGCAGCCAGGGCCTGGCCGGCCTGTTGCCGACCATCCAGCTGGACGGCGGCTACAACCAGCAGGACCAGCCTAAAGCAACCTACGCCGCCAAAGTCTCGCGCCATAATTACGCCATCTCACTCAATCAGCCGCTGTTCGACCTGTCCAAATATGCCGACTACCTGCGCGGCAAGGCAATAGCCGACAGCGCCGATATTGAGCTGCTGCGTGCGCAGGAAACGCTGGCCTATGACGTAGCGGACGCATATGCCGCCGTGCTGTATCAGAACGAGGTTTATCAGGCCGCGCGGGCGGCCACGCAGGTGTATGAAAACGAGCTGCAGCAGACCACGCTGGCGGTATCGCTGGGCAACGCCACCCGCGTCGACGCCGATGAAGCGCAGGCTAACCGCGATCTGTTCCGCGCCAAGGAAATTGAGGCGCACAATAATCTGAGCGCCGCTGCCACCAAGTACCGACGACTGACCGGCCTGGAGCACGACGCCATCGCCCCGATTAGCGCCGCCTGCCTGCTGCAGGGCGCGCAGACGGGGAAAGAGCCGGATCTCTACCAGCACGCGCTGGCCCGCAACAGCCAGATCCGCAGCGCGCGCGCCCAGTGGGAAATCGCCAAAACCGGCGTCTATCAGGCGCACAGCGCCCATATGCCGACGGTCAATTTCCAGGCTTCTTACGGCACCAACTGGAGCCGGGCCGAAGACAGCAACCTGCTCGACGAGATGTTCGGCAGTACCTCAAAAACCACCAATACCAACCTCGGTATCTCCGTCTCCGTGCCGATTTTCAGCGGCGGCCGGCAGATGTCGCAATCACGAGAGGCGGTCTATACCCGCGAGCAGGCGCGCTACAGCCTGATCGATGCCCAGCAGAAAGTGAAGGAAGAACTGCACAACGCCCTGTTGAACGTGACCAACAGCCGCTCGCTGGTGACCTCTACCCAGCGGATGATCCAGTCGGAACAGAGCAAAATCCGCTCTACCGCCACCGGAAAAAAACTGGGACTGCGCACCAAAATGGATGAACTGAACGCCTACCAAAGTTACTACGAAGCGGTAAAAAACAACGCCGAGGCGCGTTACAAACTGCTGATGGCCAAGGTTGCTCAGGCCAGGGCAACCGGCGAACTCGGCCATAACGCCATCGCGCAGATTAGCTGCTCGCAATAACTTTTCGCCAGGATTCAGGATGACACAGTCACTTTTTCGCCAGGAAGCGCTGGATGCCAATAACAACAAGGTCATGGGGACCGTTTCTCTCTATTCACCGCCATACCGCTGGCTGGTTATCTCCCTGGCGAGCTGCCTGGTTACCCTGATCGTCCTGTTTATCGTGTTCGGCAGTTACACCAAGAAAGAGACCGCGATAGGCAGCCTGCTGCCCAGCAAAGGTATTTACAACATTACCGCGCCGGTTGCCGGTACCATCACCGACATGCAGGTGGAAAAAGGCAGCGAGGTCATCCAACACAGCGTATTGATGACCATTTCCTCGGAGCTGTCCACCGCCATGGGGCAGACCCGCCTGTTCGTTCACGACCAGCTGACGCTGCAAAATGAACGGCTGCAGTCTGAACGGGAGAGCGAATACCGCATGCATGCCGAAACCATGGGCGGCCTGAAAAAACAGCTGGGCTCGCTGGAGTCGCAGGTCGAGCTGTTGCAAAAGCAGCAGGCCAAGCGCAGGCAGCAGTTGAACCTGGCCAGCAGCCAGATGCATAAGCTGCAGCAGATGCGCAATCAGGGCTTTGCCTCTAACCAGCAGGTGGATGAACAGCAGAACACCGTGCTGGAAGTCGGTGCCCGGCTGCAGGCCAGAATCATGGTCAGTAGCCGCGCCATCGGCTTTATCAATCCGGGGCAACAGGTGATGTTGCGCTATGAAGCCTACCCCTATCAAAAATTCGGCGTCCAGCGCGGGCGGGTGCTCGAAGTGTCGACCGCTGCGCTCTCTCCGCAGGAAGTGATGGCCATCACCGGCGACTCAAACGTGCACGAGCGGCTGTATCAGGTGGTGGTCGAACTCGACAAACAATCCATCAACCTGTACGGCAAGGACGTTGCGCTGCGCTCGGGCATCAAGCTGGAGGCAGATTTTTTGATTGAGAAGCGACGGATCATCGAGTGGGTATTTGAGCCTCTCTACGCTTTGGGCCACCGCTTGTAATCACTGCGCTTTTTAACAGGGAGTCATATTTTTCCAATGGAATTTTTAAAGAACCTTCACTTCGGCTTCGGCCGACGGCTGCCGGTGATCCAGCAGTCGCAGGCGGCCGAATGCGGCCTGGCCTGCGTCGCGATGGTGGTGAATTACTATAAATACAACATCGACATGATCAGCCTGCGCCGTCGCTTCTCTACTTCAATGAAAGGCGCCACGCTGGCCGACGTGATGCGCGTTGCCGGCAGCCTGGGCATGGCCGGCCGCGCACTGCGTCTGGAGATCGAAGAGCTGGATAAGCTGCGCCGCCCCTGCATTCTGCACTGGAACCTGAACCACTTTGTGGTGCTGAAAAAGGTGAAGAAAAACGCCATCATCATTCACGACCCCGCCAGCGGGGTGCGCGTGGTTTCAATGAAGGAGGTGTCCAACTGCTTCACCGGCGTGGCGCTGGAACTGTTGCCGTCCGCATCGTTCAAGCCGGCGGTGGAGAAACAGTCGCTGTCGATGTTCCGCCTGATCGGCAGCGTCACCGGCATCGGCGCCGCGTTAACCCAGATATTACTGCTGTCCGTGGCGCTGGAGGTGTTCGGCGTGATTACGCCGTTCTATATGCAGTGGGTGATGGATCAGGTGCTGGTCTCCGACGACCGCGATCTGCTGACGCTGCTGAGCGTCGGCTTTATTTTCGTCTTCCTGTTCCAAAACCTGATCACCGCCCTGCGCTCCTGGGTGATGACCTGGTTCTCCAGCCTGCTGAACGTACAGTGGACCACCAACGTTTGCTCGCATCTGCTGGGGCTGCCGCTGTCGTTTTTCGAATCGCGCCACGTGGGCGATATCATCTCCCGCTTCGGCTCGGTCAGCACTATTCAAGAGACGCTGACGACGCGCTTTATCAGCTCGGTGCTGGACGGCATCATGGCGATCGTCACGCTCGGCGTGCTGTTCACCTATAACAGAATGCTCACCGCGGTGGTGGTGCTGCAGTTCCTGCTGTATGCCGCCATCCGCTGGATTGCCTATCGCCCGTTTCGCAACGCCAACGAAGACCACATCATCACCGCCGCCAAGGCGCAGTCGATCCTGCTGGAATCGGTGCGCGGTGCCAAAACCCTGAAGCTGAATAACCGGCAGGATATCCGCGTCAGCAGCTACGCCAAACCACCAACAAGAATATCGTCGTGCAGCGTCTGAGCATCGGCTTCAGCACCATCCACGGCATTATCGCCAGCATCGGCCGTATCGCGCTGGTCTGGCTGGCCGCGCTGCAGGTGCTGGACGGCAACTTCTCCGCCGGTATGCTGATAGGCTTTATGTCATTCGCCGACCAGTTCATCTCACGCGGCTCTGGCCTGGTGGACGCCTGGATCGATTTTCGCATGCTGCGGCTGCACGGCGAACGTCTGGCGGATATCGTGCTGACCGAGCAGGAAAAAGATGGCCGTCACGAGGCGGAAGGTCCTGGCAACGTCTCACCCCAGCCACCGACGATCACGCTGGATAATGTGTCGTTCCGCTATGCCGAGACCGAACCGATGATTCTGGATAGCTGCTCGTTCGAAATCGGATCGGGGGAATCGGTCGCGCTGATCGGGCCGTCCGGCCAGGGTAAAACCACGCTGGCCAAGCTGCTGCTGGGGCTGCTCCAGCCGGTCTCCGGCCGTATTCTGATCGATGGCGTCGATATTCAGGACGTCGGGCTGTACCAATACCGCGAACGCATCGGCTGCGTGATGCAGGATGACATTCTGTTTGCCGGTTCGATCGCCGATAATATCTGTTTCTTCAGTCAGGAAGCCGATCAGGAACGCATCGAACAGGCGGCTAAAATTGCGCAAATCCATGATGATATTATGAAAATGCCGATGACCTATCAAAGTCTGGTCGGCGACATGGGTTCATCGCTGTCCGGCGGGCAAAACCAGCGCGTACTGCTGGCGCGAGCGCTGTACCGTAATCCGTCGATACTGGTGCTGGATGAGGCCTCCAGCCACCTGGATGTAGAAAGGGAAATGCGCATCAACGACGCCATCCGCAATATGGCGATCACCCGCATCATCATCGCCCACCGTCCGGAAACCATCCGCAGCGCCGGGCGCATCGTGATGCTGTCTGACGGTAAGGCGCAGCCGGTCAACCCGGAAACGCTGGCGCCGTTTTAACCCCCGTCCTCTCTGTGCGGTGCGCGGCGACGCGCACCGTCACAATTTTGTCAAAAAAACAACACTTCCCTTTATTAATCAGCAGATAAGCTAAACTTACCACCGATAGCCCAGCGCCGGCGCCGCTGATGTCGTCAGCCCGTCATGCCGCCAGCAAATACCGGCCTTACCGTCACTTTCAGGGAGTCTACTGACGCATGCCCACCCTTTCGCGCAGAAAACTGTTACAGGCGGCAGCCGTTGGCTCGGCGTTTTCGCTGCTGCCGGCCTCGATTCGCAAAGCGCTGGCGATCCCCGCCAATAACCGCACCGGCAGCATTCAGGATGTGGAGCACGTGGTGATTCTGATGCAGGAAAACCGCGCCTTCGACCACTATTTTGGTACGCTGCCCGGCGTCCGCGGCTTCAGCGACCGCTTTACCATTCCGCTGCCGGACGGCCGCAGCGTGTGGCAACAGCAAGGGACGGAGCGGCTGGTGTTGCCTTATCATCTCGATGCACAACGCGGCAACGCCCAGCGCGTCAGCGGGACTCCGCACACCTGGCCTGACGCGCACGCCGCCTGGGACAGCGGCCGGATGCGCGCCTGGCCCAGCCACAAAACGCCAACGTCAATGGGCTATTACCGCGAGCCGGAACTGCCGTTTCAGTTCGCGCTGGCCAACGCCTTTACGCTGTGCGATGCCTATCACTGCTCAATGCACGCCGGCACCAACCCTAACCGGCTTTTCCTGTGGACCGGCAGCAACGGCCCCGGCCCGGATAACAGCGCCGTCGTGGTAAACGAGTGGGATCATCCCGGCAGCGCAGACAAAGGCTACCGCTGGAAAACCTACCCGGAACGTCTGGAAGAAAGCGGCGTCAGTTGGAAGGTCTATCAATACCTGCCGGATAACTTCGGCGATAACCCGCTGGTCGGTTTTCGCCAGTACCGTGCTGCCAGCATCAAGGCCGGCAATCCGGCCAACCCGCCGAAAGAATTCACGGATTTTGCGCCGTACAGTGAACAACTCAATGCTGTCGCACCGCTGTATAAAGGCAATGGCAACACCCTGCCGGCCGGCGGCAGCGGCGATCTGGAGGCGATGCTGGCCGGGTTCCGCAACGACGTACAGCAGGACAAACTGCCGCAGGTAAGCTGGCTGATCGCGCCGGCGGCCTACTCTGAACATCCCGACCCTTCCAGCCCGGTACAGGGCGGATGGTTTACTCAGGAAGTGCTTAATGCGTTAACCGAACGGCCGGAGGTGTGGAGCAAAACCGTGCTGTTCGTCACCTACGATGAAAACGACGGCTTTTTCGATCATATGCCTTCCCCGTCAGCGCCGTCGCTGCGCAGCGACGGCAGCTTTGCCGGTAAATCCACCGTGCCTTTTGAAACGGAAATCTTCCAGCACCCGGCGCCGCCGGGCAGCACGGATCAGCCACCGCCGGATGCCGGCATTTACGGCCCCGGCCCGCGGGTGCCGATGCTGGTGCTTTCGCCGTGGAGCCGCGGCGGCTGGGTGAACTCTCAGGCCTTCGACCACACCTCCGTGCTGCAATTTCTGGAAAAACGCTTCCAGGTGCATGAACCCAATATCAGCGACTGGCGACGGGCGGTCTGCGGCGACCTGACCTCAGCCTTTAACTTTATCGATCCCAACAATGAAAAACTGCCGGCGCTGCACACCACCACCCGCCATGCTGCCGACGCGCTGCGTCTGCGACAAGAGAAACTGCCCCAGGTGCCGCTGCCCGCCGCCGAGCAGCAGCAGCAGCCACAACAAAAACGCCAGGCCCGCCCGTCACGCGCGCTGCCCTATCAGCTACAGGTGGAGGCAAGCGGCTATCCCCGCCAGCAGTTGCTGACGCTGAATATGATCAATAACGGCAGTCAGGGGGCGGTGCTCCACGTTTACGACCGACAACGTCTGGATGAAATACCGCGCCGCTTTACCATCGAGGCGGGCAAAGCGCTGAGCGACGACTGGCACGTTGCGGAGGATTACGATCTGTGGTTGCTGGGGCCGAATGGGTTTCACCGTGCGCTGCGCGGCAACCTGCAGCGTTCACAGGCGGAGGTGCGTCTAGAGGCAGTACCGGAGACAGTGAGCGCCCGCCTGGTCTTACTCAACCCCGGAACACAGCCGCAGAACGTGACGCTGGCGCGCTGCCCCTATACCCACCGGGAAGCGCAGCATATCTCGCTGCCGGCCGGCGCAACGCGCTCGCTGTCGCTTGACCTCAGCCGCAGCGGCGGTTGGTATGATATTAGCGTAACGGATGAACAAGGCTGGCTACGCCGGCTGGCCGGGCGGCTTGAGAATGGCCGACATAGCATCAGCGATCCGCTGATGGGCCAGCCCTGAGATACGCTGCTTCTTCTAGTTTATCGCCAGGCTCACGCTCAGAAACGGTAGCCAACGCCGACGGTAAACAGATTGACGTCACGGTTCAGGCCGCCGATATCAATCTGTGAGCCTTCATAACCCACGTCCAGCACGATATTTTCTCTGGGGGTAAACAGCAGGCCGGCGCCGTAGGCAAAGGCCGAGCCGGAGCTGGCACCGCGGCTGCCGCGCCGGCCGCCGTTACTCTGCTCCACCACCCAGGCGGCGGAGTTTTTCACATTGCTGTGGCTTAGCCCCACCAGCCCGTACATCACTATATAACGGTTTAGGTAGTAGGCCGGCCCTACGCTGTAGGCATAATAATTCAGCTCGGTTTTACCGCCGTTCACGCTGTGGTTATCGCCGCCCAGCGCGGTGAAAGAGTTCATCAGGCTCAGGGCGGACCCCCACTCGTAACGATATTTAATATTAATGCCGTCCAGGTCGCTGAAATTATCAAGCTGAGCGCGCGCATAATCAAAAATCACGGTGTGACGTTCTGCCTGCGCCGGCATAAGCGTAGATAAAGCGACAACGATAGCGCCAAGCAATGCTGATTTTTTCATTCCATCATCCTTAAATAACCATTCGCTACCTGACCAATGTCATTTTTCCATTCAATCAGACAAATAGCGGTTGGCGAACGGCCATCACGGCACGAAAACGCCCTATACCTATCAGCCTGAAGGGTCAGCAAAGGGGATGATAGCCAATCAGCGCCCGGATTTCATGCGGGTAAACGCTAAAAGAAAGGGACAAAGCAACAAACGAGAATATTCATGAAAAATAAAAAGAAATCACTTAGATTAATAACAAGGCAATGTCTAAAAAACGCGTCACAGTAAAGATAAAAACCTATAAGCCATCACGAAATAAATACGAGAAGCACACAAAATAGATAAACACCCAAAACAACGCATAAAAACAGAAAATAAAAATAATGAATCACAGGGAAATTTATATTTTTCTCACTTAAAATTAAAAATACCTCTTTATTATCCTCACAGATGCGTCACATTTTATTTTCATCCTTACGGCTTGCGGCAAACGGGTTTGACGCCACCCGGTCGTTCTCACACACGCTTTCACTGCCCCGCTACCTCCCTCTGCAGCGGGCGTTCCGGCACGACATCGATTTTTTCTGTTGCATAGCTAAACCGGTTCTTCTATTTTAGCTCGCCATCAACCACAGCAATAACGGGGTAAAACATGGCAAACCGTGTCTGGGTTCTGGGAGATGCCGTTGTCGATCTGGTTCCTGAAAATTCAAACAGTTATCTTAAGTGCCCCGGCGGCGCACCGGCCAATGTCGCCGTCGGCATCGCCCGCCTGGGCGGCGACAGCGGTTTTATCGGCCGCGTCGGCGACGACAGCTTTGGCGCATTTCTCCGCCAGGTGCTGAGCAGTGAAGGGGTGGATACCACCCGGATGTTCGCAGACGCCGAGCACCATACCTCAACCGTGGTGGTGGATCTGACCAACGACGGCGAGCGCTCCTTCACCTTTATGGTCACCCCCAGCGCCGACCTGTTTTTACAGCCGGCCGATCTGCCGGCCTTTCAAGCCGGCGAATGGCTGCACGCCTGCTCGATCGCCCTGTCGCAGGAGCCAAGCCGCAGCACCACGCTGGCGGCCATGGCCGCCATCCGCGCCGCCGGCGGCTGGGTCAGCTTCGACCCCAATATCCGCGAAGACGTCTGGCGACAGCCGGAGGAATTACGCCCCTGTCTGATGCAGGCGCTGTTGCTGGCCGACGTGGTGAAAATCTCGCTGGACGAGCTGTTCTTTATCAGCAATCTCAATGAGATGGATGCGGCCATCGACTGGATACTCGCCCACTTCCCCCTGCGTCTGCTGTTGGTGACGCAGGGCGGAGACGGCGTTTGCGTCCATGACGGCCGTGAACTGCGCCACTTCCCCGCTACGCCGGTAGTGCCGGTGGACACCACCGGCGCCGGCGACGCCTTCGTGGCCGGTTTGCTGGCCGCGCTGTCCGCGCTCGGCCGCCTGCCGCAGGCAGACGAATGGCCGGCAGTTATTGCCCAGGCGCAGGCCTGCGGCGCGCTGGCGACCACCGCTAAAGGGGCAATGACCGCCCTGCCGCACGCCGGTGAACTGGCCGCTTTTCTGTTACAACCCGCCTGACGATCGCGGGGTGGGCACACGCCCGCCCCCGCATCCCGTGATAAATGCGCGCTCGATCACAATAGCTGAATCGGGTTAGCCAACTTCATTGCCATCCTCTCCTCTTCTCGATTATCGTTCCGCCAGAAAAACCGGTTTAGCAATTTAGCAAACAATAATAATGACCTTTCTGGATGATAGAACCCATGAAAAACCTACGCTATCTGGCTGTAACGACAGGATTATTCATCGCCGGCCCGGCGCTGGCCGCCAACGACAGTATTGAGGCCCGCCTCAACGCACTGGAGCAGCGCCTGCAACAGGCGGAACTGCGGGCTACGCAGGCCGAAAAACGCGCCGCCGCCGCCGAGCGGCAAGCCCAGCGCCTGGAGCAGCGCACCGAACATGCCGAGCGGCAGGCCCGGAGCCTGGAGCAGCGCACCGAACACGCCGAGCGGCAGGCCCGGAGCCTGGAGCAGCGCACCGAACACGCCGAGCGGCAGGCCCGGAGCCTGGAGCAGCGCACCGCGCACGTCGAGCAGCAAAGCACACAGCTGGCGAAGCGCAGCTCCGCAGTGCAGGAGGACGCTACGCCGCCGGCCGCCGGCCTCCAGCTCACCCATTTCAGCGATCTGAAACTGTACGGCGATGTGGAGTTCAATCTCGACGGCGCCAGCCGCAGCGGCCAGCTCACCTCGCTGAAAACCCGCGACAACAAAAACTGGAAGCCCGGCGATCACGAGCGCTGGGATATTAACGGTCGCATTCTGGTCGGGCTGGACGGCTACCGCCGCAACCCGGACGGCCGCTTCTCCGGCTTCCGCGTCCAGCCGCTGGCGGATATGAGCGGCAAAATGAATCTGGACGACGCCGCGTTCTTCTTCGGTAAAGAACAGAACTGGCAGGCCAAGGTCGGCCGTTTTGAAGCCTACGATATGTTCCCGCTCAACCAGGACACCTTTATCGAGTATTCCGGCAACACCGCCAACGATCTGTACGCCGACGGCTTCGGCTATATCTACATGATGAAAGAGGGACGCGGTCGCAGCAGCAGCGGCGGCAACCTGATGCTGAGCAAATACGCCGGCGACTGGTATTTCGAGCTCAACACCCTGGTGGAAGACGGCACCTCGCTGTTCCAGGAAAACAGCTATCACGGCAACACGCTGGAAAACAAAAAGAACGTCGCCTATCTGCGCCCGGTCATCGCCTGGAAAAAAGATCGCTTCAGCGCCGCGCTGGCGATGGAAAGTAACGTGGTCAACAACGCCTACGGCTACCAGAACGCCCGCGGTCAGTGGGTCGACCAGTCCAAGCGTAACGGCTACGGCATGACGCTCAGCTGGAACAGTCTGGCGGACGACGCCGAAAACGGCATCGTCGCCAACCTCAGCACCGCCTATCTGGATGCGGCCGGCGAGCAGGACTTCTCCGCCGGCGCCAACGTGCTGTGGCGCCGCTTCGAGCTGGGCTATATCTACGCCCATAACAATATCAAAGAGTTTTCCACCGACGGCATGACGGCGCAGATCGACAACCCGCTCAGCGAACCGGGACGCTATGACATTCACACCATTCATGCGTCGTACCAAATCCCCAACGTCATGAACATGCCGAACTTTAATCTGTATCTCGGCGCCTATGCCTCCATGCTGGAGGCCGACACCGACAACAAGATCGCCAACGGCGATAACGACAAACGCTACGGCCTGCGCGCCAGATTCAAATACTTTTTCTGAACCACCGGCCGCGCGGCGGCCGGCATTGTTAGCATTTAAACGGGAGAGAACATGAACGTCACCGCAACCGCACAGGCGCTGTTGCCATTACTCGGCGGCAAAGACAATATCGCCAGCGCGGCCCACTGCGCCACGCGTCTGCGCCTGGTGCTGCTGGACGACAGCAAGATAGATAAAGCCGCCATCGAACAGCTGGAAGGGGTGAAAGGCTGCTTTAGCAACGCCGGGCAGATTCAGGTGATCTTCGGCACCGGCCTGGTGAACAAGGTGCATGCCGAATTTATCAAGGCGGCGGGCGTCAATGAATCCAGCAAAGCGGAAGCCGCCGATATCGCGGCGAAAAAACTTAACCCGCTGCAGCGCATCGCCCGCCTGCTGTCGAATATTTTCGTGCCGATCATTCCTGCCATCGTCGCCTCCGGTCTGCTGATGGGGCTGCTCGGCATGATGAAAACCTACGGCTGGGCCAGCCCCGACAATGCGCTGTTTGTGATGCTCGATATGTTCAGCTCGGCGGCGTTTATCATTCTGCCGATCCTGATCGGCTTCACCGCCGCGCGCGAATTTGGCGGCAACCCTTACCTCGGCGCCACGCTGGGCGGTATTCTGACCCATCCGGCGCTGACCAACGCCTGGGGCGTGGCCGAAGGCTTCTCCACCATGAACTTCTTCGGGCTGGAGATCGCCATGATCGGCTATCAGGGCACGGTATTCCCGGTGCTGCTGGCAGTGTGGTTTATGAGCATGCTGGAAAAACAGCTGCGCAAAGTGATCCCCAACTCACTCGACCTGATCCTGACGCCGTTCCTGACGGTGATTATCTCCGGTTTTGTCGCCATGCTGTTTATCGGCCCGGCAGGGCGCGCGCTCGGGGACGGCATTTCGCTGCTGCTCAGCACGCTGATCGCCCATGCCGGCTGGCTAGCGGGGCTGCTGTTCGGCGGTCTGTATTCGGTGATCGTTATCACCGGCATCCACCACAGCTTCCACGCCATTGAGGCCGGGCTGCTGGGCAACCCGAATATCGGCGTCAACTTCCTGCTGCCGATCTGGTCGATGGCCAATATCGCGCAGGGCGGCGCCTGCCTGGCGGTGTATTTCAAAACCCGCGACGCCAAAATCAAGGCGATCGCCGTGCCTTCCGGTTTCTCCGCCATGCTCGGCATCACCGAAGCGGCGCTGTTCGGCATCAACCTGCGCTTTGTCAAACCCTTCCTCGCCGCGCTGGCCGGCGGCGCGCTCGGCGGCGCCTGGGTGGTCGCCAATCATGTCGGCATGAGCGCCGTCGGTTTGACCGCCATCCCCGGCATGGCCATCGTGCAGGCTAACGCGCTGCTCAGCTATGTCATCGGGCTGGCGATCGCCTTCGGCAGCGCCTTTGTCATTTCCCTGCTGCTGAAATACCAAACGGACGATAAATAATGGACGCGTTAAGCCTGATGAAACACACCGCACTGGCGCTGATGCAGGGCCAGACGCGCGCCGCCGCGGATCCCCACCGCCCGCGGTGGCACCTGGCGCCCAGCGTCGGGCTGCTCAACGACCCCAACGGCTTTATCCAGCACAACGGCGTGTACCATCTGTTCTATCAGTGGAACCCGCTGGCCTGCGACCACAGCCGCAAATGCTGGGGCCACTGGCAGTCCCGCGATCTGCTGCACTGGCAGCACCAGCCGGTGGCGCTGCTGCCCGACGCCTGTTACGACAGCCACGGCTGCTACTCCGGCTCGGCGGTGGCGACGGACGACAAGATCATGCTGGTCTATACCGGCAATGTGAAATTCCCCGACGGTTCGCGCACCGCCTATCAGTGCCTGGCGCAGGAAGATGAGCGCGGTGAATACCGCAAGCTCGGCCCGGTGCTGCCGCTGCCCGACGGTTACAGCGGCCACGTGCGCGACCCGAAGGTCTGGCGCCATGGGCAGCACTGGTACATGGTGCTGGGCGCGCGCGATCTGCAGGATCGCGGCAAGGTGCTGCTGCTGCGTGCCGATGATTTACGTCAGTGGACGCTGCTGGGGGAGATCGCCGGCTCCCAACTGAACGGCCTGGGCGACTTCGGCTATATGTGGGAGTGTCCGGATCTGTTCCCTCTTGCCCAGCGCGACGTGCTGATCTGCTGCCCTCAGGGGCTGGCGGCGCAGCAGGAGCGCTATCTGAACGTCTATCAGGCCGGCTACTTCGTCGGCGAGCTGGATTACTCGACGGCGCGCTTCAGCCACGGCGAGTTTCACGAACTGGACGCCGGCTTCGAGTTTTATGCGCCGCAAACCACGCTGGCGGCAGACGGCCGCCGGCTGCTGGTGGGCTGGATGGGCGTGCCGGATCAGGACGAACAACAACAGCCGACGACGCGCTACGGTTGGCTGCACACCATGACCTGCCTGCGCGAGCTTACGCTGCGTGACGGCAAACTGTATCAGCAGCCGGTCGCCGAACTGCAGCAGCTGCGCGGGGAACTCAGCCGCTGGCAGGGTGCGGCTGACGATGCGCCGCCGCTGGCGATTGACAGCGCCGAACTGCGGCTAACGCCGCACGGCCCGTTCCGCGCCGGCTTCGGCGACGCCATGCAGCTGACGTGGGACGGCGAGCGTTTGACGCTGACGCGCAATAACCTGCGCAGCGGCGCGCCGGAACACCGCTACTGGCGCGGCGGACTCAGGGAACTGCAATTGCTGTTCGACCGCTCCAGCGTGGAGATTTTTATCAACCAGGGCGAAGCGGTGATGAGCTCGCGCTACTTCCCCGGCGAGCCGCCGATCCTGCAACTGCACGGCGACGCGCCGCTGGCGCTGCAATACTGGCCGCTGCGGCCATGCATGTTAGAATAAGGCATCCTACGATGAACATAGATGCCGTTAGTGAAAAAGAATAAACGCATAACCATCAGTGATATTGCCGGGCTGGCAGGCGTGTCGAAATCGACCGCCAGCCTGGTGCTTAATGGCCGCAGCAAGCAATACCGCGTCTCTGACGATACCCGCGATCGTATTTTGGCGCTGGCTAACGAGCACCACTACCAACCCAGCATTCACGCCCGCTCGCTGCGCTCTACCCGCAGCCATACGCTGGGATTGGTGGTGCCGGAAATGACCAACTACGGCTTTGCGGTTATCGCCCGCGAACTGGAAACCCTGTGCCGCGAAGCCGGTTTGCAGCTGTTGATTGCCTGCTCGGATGAAAACCCGGCGCAGGAGATGATGGCGGTGAACAATCTGGTACAGCGCCAGGTCGACGGGCTGATCGTCGCCTCCAGCCAGTTGAACGATGCGGAATACCAGAAGATTAACGCCAGCCTGCCGGTGGTGCAGATGGACCGGGTCATTAACGGCTCGTCGCTGCCGCTGGTGATCACCGACTCGGTGTCATCGACCGCGCAGCTGGTGGAGACGGTCGCCCGACAGCATCCCGACGAGTTCTATTTTCTCGGCGGCCAGCCGCGCCTGTCGCCGACGCGCGATCGCCTTGCCGGCTTCCGCCAGGGCCTGGAAAATGCCGGCGTCAGCGCCCGGGACGCGTGGATAATCAGCGGCAACTATCACCCCAGTTCCGGCTATGAGATGATCGCCGGCCTGTGCGCACGCCTCGGCCGTCCGCCGAAGGCGCTGTTTACCGCCGCCTGCGGCCTGCTGGAGGGGGTGCTGCGTTACCTCACCCAGCATCAGCTGATGGACAGCGATATCCACCTGTGCAGCTTTGACGACCACTACCTGTTCGACTGCATGACGCTGAAAATCGACACCGTGGCGCAAGACTGCCGCGGACTGGCGCAACACAGTTTTGATCTGGTGACGCAGTTGATCGACGAACGGCCGCCGGAACACAACGCCCTCTACCTGCCCGGCAGCATTCACTGGCGCCACGCCGGCTCGCTGGCGCTGCTCGGCCAACGCTAATCACCAAGGAGCGCTCCATGCCGCAAAACATTAATAAAGATACCCAGCTGTGCATGTCGCTGGCCGGCCGTCCCGGCAACTTCGGCACCCGCTTCCACAATTACCTGTATCAGGCGCTGGGGCTGAACTTCATCTACAAGGCGTTCACCACCAACGATATTCAGGCGGCGGTCGGCGGCGTACGCGCGCTGGGCATCCGCGGCTGCGCGGTATCCATGCCGTTCAAAGAGAGCTGCATCCCGTTCCTGGATGAGCTGGATCCCTCCGCCACGGCCATCGATTCGGTCAACACCATCGTCAACGACGGCGGCTTTCTGCGTGCCTATAACACCGACTACATTGCCGTCGCCAAACTGCTGGCGCAGCACCAGGTGTCGCCGGACACCTCGTTCGCCCTGCGCGGCAGCGGCGGCATGGCCAAAGCGGTGACCGCCGCGCTGCGCGACGCCGGCCTGCGTAACGGACATATTATCGCGCGTAATGAGACCGCCGGCCGGGCGCTGGCGCAGCAATACGGTTATGAGTGGCAAGCAGAGATGGGTAGTCTGCAGCCGCAGATGCTGATTAACGTCACGCCGATCGGCATGGCGGGCGGCGCCGAAGCGCAGCAGCTGGCTTTTGAGCCGGATTGTATCACCGCCGCCGAGCGGGTATTTGACGTGGTGGCGCTACCGGCGGAAACACCGCTGATTCGCCACGCCCGCCAGCAGGGTAAAGCGGTGATTACCGGCGCGGAAGTGATTGCGCTGCAGGCGCTGGAGCAGTTTGTTCTGTACACCGGCGTGCGGCCGAGCGATGAACAGGTCGCCCGCGCGGCGGCGCATGCGCGCGGCTGAGCGCCGCAGATAGCAGATAAAAGAAAGGCCGGGCAATGCCCGACCTTTTACGCTTTCTCAGGAAGTTACTTGGCAGCCCCTTCCATCCCCACCAGCCCCACCTTCAGGTAGCCGGCGTTGCGCAGCGTATCCATCACGCTCATCAGCGTGGCGTAATCCACACTCTTGTCCGCCTGGAAGAAAATGGTGGTTTCCTTGTTGGACTGGGTGCGGCTGTCCAGTACCGAGGTCAGCTGCTCCGCCGTCACCGGCTGGTCGCCGACGTACAGCTGTTTGTCAGCCTTCACCGACAGGAATACCGGTTTTTCCGGACGCGGCTGCGGCTTGGCCGTCGAAGCCGGCAAGTCGACACGGATATCCACCGTAGCCAGAGGCGCCGCCACCATAAAGATGATCAACAGCACCAGCATAACGTCGATAAACGGCGTTACGTTGATTTCGTGCAGTTCGCCGCTGTCGTCCAGATCTTCATTTAAGCGCATCGCCATAGATCACCCCGCCCGCAGCTGGTGTGCGTGCTGTGCGCGTTTGGCTTCCGCCGTCGCCGCCAGATCCAGGTCACGGCTCAGCAGCAGCAGCACCTGCGCCGCCACGTCGCCAACCTGCGCACGGTGGCCGCCGATCACGCGGGCGAAGATGTTGTAAATCACCACCGCCGGGATGGCGGCAACCAGGCCCAGCGCGGTAGCCAGCAGCGCTTCTGCGATGCCCGGCGCGACCACCGCCAGGTTGGTGGTCTGCGAGTGCGCGATGCCAATAAAGCTGTTCATAATGCCCCAAACGGTGCCGAACAGGCCGACAAACGGCGAGATTGCACCGATGGTGGCCAGGAAGCCGTTACCTTTGCCCAGCTGACGCCCGTAGGCCGCCACCCGGCGTTCAAAGCGGAAGCCGGCGCGCTCTTTAATGCCGTTGTTGTCGTTGGATTCCGCCGACAGCTCCAGTTCGTTCTGCGCGTCATTCAGCAGTACGGCGCTGATGCTCTCCGGCTGGAAGCCTTGCGCCATCTGGCTGGCTTCATCCAGCGAGCGGGCCTCGGCCAGCTGCTGATGCTCACGGCGCAGGCGACGCTTGGCGCGCGTCAGTTCGCTGCCTTTGGCAAACAGAATGGTCCAGGTGATGATCGATGCCAGCACCAGGCCGATCATTACGGTTTTCACCACCGCATCGGCGTGCTGATACATGCCCCAGACGGACAAGTCCATGCCGCGCGTTTCCGGCGGCTGGACGGTCGGCGCCGGGTTGACCGGCGTCACTGACTGCGGCGCGGCGCTCGCCGGAGCCGGCGTTGCCGGCGCAGAGGCGCTCTCGGTAGCGGCCGGCTGAGTTTCCGGCGCGGCCTGCGCGCTGCCGGCCAGCCCGGCCACCAGCACCATGGACGCGATCAAACCGCGCCCGAATACGGCGCCCCACTGTCCCCGGCCAGCGCCGCGGGCTCTTTGATTCATAGTCTTGCCAGCCGTTTTCACGCTGCGCCTCCAACCATTACCGATCAAAATTAAACGAGAATTCAGCGTGCGATCATATCAAACAAATCACGGATTGATAGTAGTTATCATTATTATTTACTCAATAACGCATCCCTGGTCCAAAAAACCGTTAACCCGCGCCAGCCGCAGCTTTATCAGACGCCGCTGTGTAACATTTACCCAGTCAAACGCCAACAAACCCGTCACCGTTCAGCCGTTTTTTTAACCTCATCACGAAACACGACGGCTTTTACGTCATCACAGTGATGGCGATCAATTATTTTTAAAACGGCTTTTCAATTATGTAGCAAGCAGGTTTCAACTGTGTTTATCTTTTGTACTGACGCAGCGCGAACCCGGCCTGACGCGCCCCTTTCTGTTCACGCTGCGTGCCTGGGATGATGAACAACAATAACCCCGATGCCCGACACTCTGGAGATCCGCGATGAAACTGCCCCACGCCCTATCAGGTTTGTGCCTCTCCCTCTGCACATTGCTGTGCAGCCAGGCCGCACTGGCGCAACAAATCAAAGCCGCCGACGTCCACCCGGAAGGTTACCCCAATGTCGTGGCGGTGCAGCATATGGGAGACAAGCTGAAAACCGCCACGCAGGGCCGCCTGGAGCTGAAAACCTTCCCCGGCGGCATGCTCGGCGACGAAAAGCAGATGATCGAGCAGGCGCAGATCGGCGCCATTGACGTTATCCGCGTATCCATGGCGCCGGTGGCGGCGATTTTACCGGAGATCGATGTGTTCACCCTGCCGTACATCTTCCGCGACGAGGCGCATCTGCATAAGGTTCTGGACGGTGAAATCGGCAAGGAGATCGGCGACAAAATCACCAACGACCCGGCCTCACGGCTGGTGTTTCTCGGCTGGATGGATTCCGGCACCCGCAATCTGATCACCAAAAAACCGGTGGTGAAGCCGCAGGATCTGCAGGGGATGAAAATCCGCGTTCAGGGCAGCCCAATCGCGCTGGCAACGCTGAAAGCCATGGGCGCCAACGCCGTCAGTATGGGCGTCAGCGAAGTGTTCAGCGGCCTGCAGACCGGCGTTATCGACGGCGCGGAAAACAACCCGCCGACCTTTATCGCCCACAACTATCTGCCGGTAACCAAAAACTACACCCTGAGCCGCCACTTTATTATTCCTGAGCTGTTTCTCTATTCCAAAGTCAAATGGGACAAGCTGACCCCGGAAGACCAGCAGCTAATCCTCAAACTGGCGAAAGAGGCGCAGGCCGAGCAGCGCACCCTGTGGGCCGCCTATAACCAGCAGGCGCTGGAAAAAATGAAGGCCGGCGGCGTGCAGTTCCATGAGATCGATCGTGAGGCGTTCTATAAGATGACCCAGCCGGTGCGCGACCAGTACGGCAAGGCGCATCAGGCGCTGATCGACCGCATCAACGCGGTGCAGTAACCCGCTCTTTTTCCCGTTTTCTCGGAGGTTGGTTATGGCACATGCTTATCATCAGGCAATGGATCTGCTGTACCGTATCGCCATGTGGCTGGCCGGCGCGGCGCTGCTGGTGATGGTCGCCGTCATACCGGTCGGCATCTTCAGCCGCTACGTGCTCAATGAGGGCGCCGCCTGGCCGGAGCCGATCGCCATCTTGTGCATGGTGACCTTTACCTTTATCGGCGCCGCCGTCAGCTACCGCGCCGGCGCGCATATCGCCGTCAATATGCTGACCGACCGTCTGCCGCCGGTCTGGCAGCGTCTGTGCGGCCGGCTGGCGGACCTGCTGATGACGGTGATTAGCCTGTTTATTCTTTATTACGGCTACGGCCTGTGCAGCCAGCTGTGGCAGCAGCCGATGGCGGAATTCCCGCTGCTGAGCGCCGGCCAGGCCTACCTGCCGCTGCCGCTGGGCTCGGCCGTCACCCTGCTGTTCGTGATTGAGCGGCTACTCTTCGGCCCGCAGCACCACCGCCCGGTGGTGATGCTCGGCAATACCTGACGGAGCCCGTGCTATGGACGCCTTTATCCTGCTTGCTTCTCTCGCCCTGCTGCTGGCCATCGGCGTGCCGGTGGCCTACGCTGTGGGGCTGAGCGCCATCGCCGGCGCGCTGTGGATCGACCTGCCGCTGGAAGCGCTGATGATCCAGATGACCAGCGGCGTCAACAAGTTCTCCCTGCTGGCGATCCCGTTCTTTATCCTGGCCGGCGCCATTATGGCGGAAGGCGGCATCGCCCGCCGGCTGGTCAGTTTCGCCTATATCTTCGTCGGCTTTGTACGCGGCGGCCTGTCGCTGGTCAATATCGTCGCCTCCACCTTCTTCGGCGCGATCTCCGGCTCTTCGGTGGCGGATACCGCGTCGATAGGCTCGGTGATGGTGCCGGAAATGGAGAAAAAGGGTTACCCGCGCGACTACGCCGCCTCGGTCACTGCCAGCGGTTCGGTGCAGGCGATTCTGATCCCGCCAAGCCATAACGCGGTGATCTATTCGCTGGCCGCCGGCGGTACGGTGTCGATCGCCTCACTGTTCGTCGCCGGCATCCTGCCGGGGCTGCTGCTGTGCGTCTCGCTGATGGTGATGTGCGTCGCTTTCGCCCACAAGCGCGGCTACCCGAAGGGAGAAGTCATACCGCTGCGTCAGGCGCTGAAAATCTGCCTCGACACGCTGTGGGGTCTGATGACCGTGGTGATCATCATGGGCGGCATCATGTCCGGCATTTTTACCGCCACCGAGTCCGCGGCGGTGGCCTGCCTGTGGGCGTTCTTCGTCACCATGTTTATTTACCGCGACTATCGCTGGTCCGAACTGCCCAACCTGATGTACCGCACCATCAAGACCGTCACCATCGTGATGATCCTGATCGGCTTTGCCGCCTGCTTCGGCGCGGTAATGACCTATATGCAACTGCCGCTGCGCATCACCGAGTTCTTCACCGCCATTTCGCAGAACAAATACGTCATTCTGATCTGCATCAACATCATGCTGCTGGCGCTCGGCACGCTGATGGATATGGCGCCGCTGATTCTGATCCTCACGCCGGTGCTGCTGCCGGTGACCAACGCGCTGGGCATCGATCCGGTGCATTTCGGCATGATCATGATGGTGAACCTGGGTATCGGCCTGATCACTCCGCCGGTCGGCTCGGTGCTGTTCGTCGCCAGCGCGGTCAGCAAGCAGAAAATTGAGGCGGTGGTCAAAACCATGCTGCCGTTTTACTGCGTGCTGTTTATGGTGCTGCTGCTGATTACCTATATCCCCGCTATTTCGCTGTGGTTGCCGCATCTGTTTGGCGTAATGGGCGGCTGAACTGCGTCTCTGCCGTCTTTTTCACGTTGCCTGTTTGCCCGTTTGCCGATAAACGGGCTTTTTTTCGCCGTTAGCACAGCGTATTCCACCTTGCGGTAGCGCAAAGGCAGTGAATAACCGTCACTTTCAATCATAGAAGTAAAAACGTCTGGATGGCTATTTCGCGACATGATACCGTAATACGCATCAACTTTTCGCAGTGAACAACCCGCAGGTAAGCCGTATGACGTCCAAAAATCTCGATACCGCGCTGATCGGCGCCGGCCGCAGCAAACGCTACACCCACGGCGCGGTCAACCCGGTGACGCAACGCGCCTCCTCGCTGGTGTTCGACACCGTGGCCGATAAAAAACACGCGACGGCACAGCGCGCCCACGGCGAACTGTTTTACGGCCGCCGCGGCACCCTGACCCATTTTGCCTTCCAGGAGGCGATGACCGAGCTGGAGGGCGGCGCCGGCTGCGTTCTTTATCCCTGCGGCGCCGCCGCGGTCTCCAACGCCATCCTGTCGTTCGTCAGCGCTGGTGACCACGTGCTGATGACCGGTTCCGTGTATGAGCCGACGCAGGATTTCTGCACGCATATTCTGGGCCGGATGAATATCGCCACCACCTATTTTGACCCGCTGATTGGCGAGGCCATCGCCGAGCTGATCCAGCCGAACACCCGCGTGGTGTTTCTGGAGTCGCCTGGCTCAATCACGCTGGAAGTGCAGGATATTCCGGCCATCGTGCGCGCCGTGCGTGCGGTAAACCCGGAGATTGTCATTATGATCGACAATACCTGGGCCGCCGGCGTACTGTTCAAGGCGCTGGAGTTCGACATTGATATTTCCATTCAGGCCGGCACCAAATACATTATCGGCCACTCCGATTACATGCTCGGCACCGCGGTTGCCAACGCCCGCTGCTGGGACCAGCTGCGTGAGTACTCCTACCTGATGGGCCAGATGGTGGATGCCGATACCGCCTATATGGCAGGCCGCGGCCTGCGCACGCTGAACGTACGGCTTAAACAGCATGAACAGAGCAGCATCGCCGTCGCCCGCTGGCTGGCCGAGCGGCCGGAAGTCGCCCGCGTCAACCATCCGGCGTTGCCTGAATGTAAAGGGCATGAATTCTATCAGCGCGATTTCAGCGGCTGTAACGGGCTGTTCTCCTTTATCCTGAAACAGCGCCTGAGCGAGGCGCAGCTGGCCGACTATCTCGACCACTTCAGCCATTTCACCATGGCCTACTCCTGGGGCGGCTATGAATCCCTGATCCTGGCGAATCAGCCGGAGGAACTGGAGGCGATCCGTCCGGCCGGCGGCGTCGACTTTTCCGGCACGCTGGTGCGGCTGCATATCGGTCTGGAGAACGTACAGGACCTGATCGACGATCTGGCGGCGGGTTTTGCGCGCCTGCAGGCCGGCTGATTTACCGGCAACCGATAAAAATCGGGCAGACAATGGGGAAAATTCTCCATCGCAAGCATATTTCTATGCGTCATTTAATGTCCGGTTACGCTAATAGAGGTACACTAATCACCATCATATTTGCTTCGTAAGGTGAACCTGGCGCAACGGGACAGAAAATGGATGTATTGAAAGAGATTGTTCACGCGCTTTGGCAACAGGATTTTACGGCTCTGGCCGATCCCAGCGTGATTTGGGTGGTTTATGCGGTGCTTTTTATCACCCTGTTTTTGGAAAACGGACTGCTGCCGGCGTCTTTTCTACCCGGCGACAGCCTGCTGCTGCTGGCGGGCGCCTTAATCGCCAAAGGCGTGATGTCCTTCGTACCGACCCTGATTATTCTGACGCTGGCCGCCAGCCTCGGCTGCTGGCTCAGCTATCTGCAGGGGCGCTGGCTGGGGCATACCAATCTGGTCAAGGGATGGCTGCTGCAACTGCCCGCGCAGTACCACCAGCGCGCACACGTGCTGTTTCACCGTCACGGTCTGACGGCGCTGCTGGTCGGGCGATTTCTGGCGTTTGTCCGCACGCTGCTGCCCACCATGGCGGGCATCTCCGGCCTGAGCAATATGCGCTTTCAGTTTTTCAACTGGCTGAGCGCCCTGCTGTGGGTGGTGTCGGTGGTCGGCCTGGGTTACGCCTTCAGCCAAATCCCCCTCGTCAAACGCTATGAAGACCAGGTGATGGCCGGCCTGATGATCCTGCCGCTGGCGCTGCTGGTGTTCGGGCTGCTCGGCGCCATGCTGGTGATTTGGCGTAAAAAACGTCAGGCCTCCTGAACCTCGCCTGACGGCCGCGCAGCCGGCCGTCAGGCGGCGTAGTTATCCCGCACCCGCGCCACTTCATCGCTCGGCGTCACGCCGAAGAAACGCTTAAACTCACGGCTGAACTGCGAGGCGCTCTCATAGCCCACCCGCATCGCCGCCGTACTGGCCTTCAGACCGTCGTGCAGCATCAGCAGCCGCGCCTTATGCAGACGGTAGGATTTCACGTACTGCAGCGGCGAGGTGTTGGTCACCGCCTTAAAGTTATGGTGGAACGCCGACACGCTCATATTCACCTCGCTGGCCAGCGCCTCGACGCTCAGGCTCTCCGCATACTGCTTTTCAATACGCCGCAGCGCCTTGGCGATCTGGCTGAAGTGCGTATGCCGGCTGACCAGCTCCTGCAGCGAGGCGCCGCTGTGGCCGCACAGCACGTAATAGAGAATTTCACGCACGATCTGCGGCCCCAGCACCCGCGCATCCAGCGGCTTGCTCATCACGTCCAGCAGCCGCTCGGTGGCGCACAGCATCTCGTCATGCAACGATGCGCAGTTGATGCCGCTGCTCTCGCCGTGCGGCGCCGTCAGATAGTCATCATCGCCGATATCAATCAGCAGATCCTGCAGCATCTGGGTATCAATGCGCACCGAGATCCCCACCAGCGGCTGCTCAGGGTTGGCGAAGGTTTCGCACTCAAACGGCAGCGGCAGCGTCATCAGCAGATAGTTGCGCGGATCGTAACGGAACACCTTGCTGCCGCAGAAGCCGACCTTGTGCCCCTGAAAAATGATGACAATACTGGGGTCATACATCACCGGCTGGCGCGGATAATGCCGGTCAGCGTACAGAATGTTTACCTGCGGCACCGGCGACGGCGTATAGCCGTTACCCACGGCAAAGCGCGCCGCCTGCTGCGCCATCCGGTACCGAAGCTCGTCAATGTCGCTCATCCCGCCTCCGATTTGGTTAAGATTTACGCCTCACAAATAGTAATAAAACAGCGCTTATTTCTACAGAGTTTTGTAGAAATAGGCAAACACCAGGCAGAAATGTGCATTGTTAAGCCGCCGGGCGTCGCTGACAATAGTCCCTACAAATTAGCGGGCGCCATCTTCCCTATAGGTTTAGGCAAGCCGTCGCCTCGTCGTCAATCTGAAACGCCCCTTCTTCTTCTCAGCAATCTTCGTTTTCTCCGGCCCGTTAAGGCACGGACGACGGCGCAATGCTGACCAGAAGCAAAACCGGATAAGGCAGCATGACCATGAACCAGACCATTGACCTGCTGACGTCGCATCGCAGCGAGCGCAGCTATCTCGACCAGCCGATCGCCGATGAGGTGCTCGACAGCATTATCGCCGCCGCCCATCTGGCGCCGACGTCGGTCAACTCCCAGCAGGTTTCGCTGGTTGTCACCCGCGACCCTGCCCAGCGTGCGCGCATCGCCGAGATTGCCGGCGGGCAGGCGTGGATCGCCAAAGCGCCGGTGTTTATCACCGTGGTGCTGGATATGCACAAAACCCGGCTGGGCATCGCCATGGGCGGCCAGCAGCAAACCGCGCACCAAAGTATTGAGAGCCTGATCTCCGGCAGCACCGACGTCGGCATCGCGCTGGGCGCGCTGATGACCGCCGCCCGCTCGCACGGGCTGGGCATCGTGCCGATCGGCGGCATCCGCCGCGACCCTCAGGCGCTGATTGAACTGCTGCAGCTGCCGGAGCTGACCTTCCCGGTCGCCGGGCTGGTGATCGGCCATGTCGATCAGGGCACACAGCAGAAACCGCGCCTGCCGATCGACAGTTTCCGCCATGAAGAACGCTATCAGCGCGAAAATCTGCCGGACGCCATCAAGGCCTATAACCAGACGCTGAGCGACTACTGGCAGCAGACCGGTCGCGCGGACGGCGACGACTGGAGCCGCAACACCGCCAGCTATTACCAGCATATCTATTTCCCGAATGTGCTTCCCGCCATTCAGCAACAAGGCTTTAAACTGGACAAATAAACCATGCAAAACTTTATTCTCCACACCCCAACCAAAATTCTGTTCGGTAAAGATCAAATTGCCGAGCTGGGCCAGCAAATCCCGGCCGACGCCCGTATTCTGATTACCTACGGCGGCGGCAGCGTGAAGAAAAACGGCGTCCTGGATCAGGTGCACGCCGCGCTGCAGGGGCGCAGCGTCACCGAGTTCGGCGGTATTGAGCCGAACCCGACCTTTGAAACGCTGATGAAAGCGGTCGAGGTCGTGCGTGCCGAGAAGATTGATTATCTGCTGGCGGTCGGCGGCGGTTCCGTAGTGGACGGCACCAAATTTATCGCCGCTGCGGCGGACTACAGCGCCTCGTCTGACGCCTGGCACATCATGCAGACCGTCGGCAGCGAAATTACCCGCGCGGTGCCGATGGGCTGCGTGCTGACCCTGCCGGCCACCGGTTCGGAATCCAACAGCGGCGCGGTGATTACCCGTAAAAGCAGCGGCGACAAACAGCACTTCTTCTCGCCGCTGGTACAGCCGCAGTTTGCCGTGCTGGACCCGCAGGTCACCTACTCGCTGCCGCCGCGGCAGATCGCCAACGGCGTGGTTGACGCCTTTGTCCACACGCTGGAGCAGTATCTGACCTACCCGGTTGACGGCAAAGTGCAGGACCGCTTCGCCGAAGGCCTGCTGCTGACGCTGCTGGAAGACGGCCCACGCGCGCTGGCGGAACCGGAAAACTATGCGGTGCGCGCCAACGTGATGTGGAGCGCCACCATGGCGCTGAACGGCCTGATCGGCGCCGGCGTGCCGCAGGACTGGGCGACCCACATGCTCGGCCACGAGCTGACGGCGATGCACGGCCTGGATCACGCACAGACGCTGGCGATCGTCTTGCCGTCGCTGCTGCGGGAGAAAAAGGCGCAAAAACGCGACAAACTGCTGCAGTACGCCGAGCGCGTCTGGGGTCTGCGCGACGGCGATGACGACCAGCGCATCGAAGCCGCCATTGCCGCCACCGCCGAGTTCTTCGAAAAAATGGGCGTGCCGACCCGCATGGCCGACTACCAGCTCGACGGCAGCAGCATTCCCGCGCTGTTGGAAAAGCTGCGCGAACACGGCATGACCGCGCTGGGCGAGCATCAGGACATCACGCTTGACGTCAGCGAACGCATCTATCAGGCAGCGCGTTAATCGCACCCCGTCGATTTCCTGCTAGGCTTATAGGCCGGGCCGATCAATTTGCTGCGCCGTTGTCGTATGCCGTTGGCCGCCCGGTCTCACAATAACGTATTGCCTGCGCCCGGACATCCCGGGCGCTTTTCCCCGCGCCGACGGCGCCTCCGTCAGTCCCATTTTCGCCATTTGGCTTATTTACCGGAGGAGACGTATGACAACAGGTTCCGCAGGATCGCCGACGCACCGCTAACCCTCGGCCATTCTGAGAATTGCCAACGACCCCCGACGTATTGCCGTTGCGGCCAGGCCCGCACGCCGTTTACGCGCTGCAACTTCAACCGTGCAGGGTCTAAAATTAAAGCAAGCTTTCCGACGTAATGAACGTCGGCAATCAGGTCAAAAGGAGATACGCATGACAACGCAACCCATCATCAAACTCCACGATGGTAATCTGATGCCGCAGTTGGGTCTCGGCGTTTGGCAGGCGAGCATTGAAGAGACAGCCAACGCCGTGACGAAAGCGCTGGAGGTTGGTTATCGCTCCATTGATACCGCTGCCATTTACAAAAACGAGGAAGGCGTCGGCAGTGCGCTGCAGTCAGCCTCGTTGCCGCGCAGTGAACTGTTTATCACCACCAAACTGTGGAACGACGATCAGGGCGATCCGCAGGCCGCGCTGGAAACCAGCCTGAAGAAGCTGGGGCTGGACTATGTCGACCTGTACCTGATCCACTGGCCGCGGCCGTCGCAGGATCAGTATGTCGACGCCTGGCGCAGCCTCATCAAACTGCGCGAGCAGGGCCTGACGAAAAGTATCGGCGTCTGTAACTTCAATGTGCCGCACCTGCAGCGCCTGCAGGATGAAACCGGCGTCACGCCGGTGATCAACCAGATCGAACTGCATCCGCTGCTGCAACAGCGCCAGCTGCACGCCTGGAACGCCATGCACAACATCGCCACCGAATCCTGGAGCCCGCTGGCGCAAGGCGGCGAAGGCGTGTTCGATCAGACGGTGATCAAACATCTGGCGGAGAAGTATGAAAAAACCCCGGCGCAGATCGTGGTGCGCTGGCACCTGGACAACGGTCTGATCGTCATTCCGAAATCGGTCACGCCGTCGCGCATCCGCGAAAACTTTGCGGTGTTCGACTTTAAGCTGGATAAGGACGAGCTGGGCCAGATTGCCAAACTGGATATCAGCAAACGTCTGGGGCCGGATCCCGCCACTCTGTAAGACGCCCTCCCTCCTCGGCCCGCTGTATGCGGGCCTATTTTCGCCCCCGCGCACGTCATGCGGCTTTTGGTCAAAATCTTTGCCTGCCCGCCGGCGATGATGGCACTATCAATGTCTGACACTTTTCCACCGCACGGAGCACTATGAAATTTTCGATCGCCGCCTGTACGCGTCTGGCCATCCCGCTGGCGCTACTGATCCTCGCCGGCTGTTCCAGCAAGCACAAATCCGTCAGCTACGACCGCCACAGTTTTGATAGCGCCATCGCCGACGCCGCCGACGAGTACGACGTCGACGCCAAACTGATCGCCGCGATGATCCAGGTGGAGTCCGGCTTTAACCCGGAAGCGGTCAGCCGCTCCAATGCCGTCGGCCTGATGCAGCTGAAAGCCTCCACCGCCGGCTGCGACGCCTATCAGTTTAAAGGGAAAAGCGGCTGCCCGGACGATGACGACCTGCTCGACCCGGAGACCAATATCGATCTGGGCGCCGCCTACCTGGCTTCGCTGCAGCGGCAGCTGCGGGGGATTGATAACCCGGTGACGCTGCGCTACGCCACCGAAGTGGCCTACGTCAACGGCGCCGGCGCGCTGCTGCGCACCTTTTCCAGCAACCGCCGTCAGGCGGTCAGCATGATTAACAGCCTGTCTCCCGAGGCGTTCTGGTGGCACGTGCGCCAGCATCATCCGTCGGCGCAGGCGCCGCGCTATCTGGCGAAGGTGGAAGCGGCCTACGCCCGGCTGTAATCCGGCGAAAAAAATGCCGGTCAGCCTGCGCCGACCGGCATGATTAGCCCGTCCCGAACCGCGGTTACGCCTTGCCTTTGGCGCCGCCGTTACGGATCGCCTTGCGCGGCGGCCTGTTGGACGGTGAGCGCTGGCGCTGAATATCGCTGTGCCTGGTCAGCGCCGGACGCGCGCGGCGCTGCAGACGCTTGCCCTCGCGCTGTTCGTCAATGCTCGGCGCGGGCACCAGGCAGTCGCGGCGGCTGCCGATCAGGTGCTTCAGCCCCATCTCTTCCAGCGCGCTGCGGATCAGCGGCCAGTTGGCCGGATCGTGGTAGCGCAGCAGCGCCTTGTGCAAACGGCGCTGACGATCGCCGCGCGGGATAAAGACCTCTTCCGATTTATAGCCCACTTTGCCCAGCGGATTCTTGCCGCTGTAATACATGGTGGTGGAGTTCGCCATCGGCGACGGATAGAAGTTCTGTACCTGGTCGAGACGGAAGCGGTTTTTCTTCAGCCACAGCGCCAGATTGACCATGTCCTCATCCCGCGTGCCCGGATGTGAGGAGATAAAATACGGGATCAGGTACTGCTCTTTGCCGGCCTGCTTGGAGTAATGATCGAACAGCTGCTTGAAGCGGTCGTAGCTGCCCATGCCCGGCTTCATCATTTTCGACAGCGGGCCGGTTTCGGTATGTTCCGGCGCAATCTTCAGATAGCCGCCCACGTGATGGCTCGCCAGCTCTTTGATGTAGCGCGGGTCTTCCACCGCCAGATCGTAACGCACCCCGGAGGCGATCAGGATCTTCTTCACCCCTTCCAGCTCGCGCGCGCGGCGGTACAGCTTGATGGTCGGCTCATGGTTGGTATCCATATAGGTGCAGATTTCCGGATACACGCAGGAGGCGCGGCGGCAGGTCTGTTCGGCGCGCGGGTTGGTGCAGCGCAGCATATACATATTGGCGGTCGGGCCGCCCAGATCGGAAATCACGCCGGTAAAGCCGGGCACCTTGTCACGGATTTCCTCAATTTCACGGATGATCGAATCTTCGGAGCGGCTCTGGATAATCCGCCCTTCGTGCTCGGTGATCGAGCAGAACGAACAGCCGCCGTAGCAGCCGCGCATGATATTCACCGAGAAGCGAATCATGTCGTACGCCGGGATGCGCGCCTCGCCGTAGGACGGGTGCGGCACCCGCTGGTACGGCAGCGCGAACACGCTGTCCATCTCGTCGGTTTTCAGCGGAATCGCCGGCGGGTTGATCCACACGTAGCGGTCGCCGTGCTTCTGCATCAGAGCGCGGGCGCAGCCCGGGTTGGTTTCATGGTGCAAAATGCGCGAAGCATGGGCGTACAGAACTTTATCCGCCTTCACCTTTTCAAAGGACGGCAGCAGCACATAGGTTTTTTCCCACGGCTTCGGCTTAGCGGCGCGCACGGTGACCGGCTTGGCTTCCGGCTCCGGCTGAGCGCCGTCGGCACAGGGCAGATCCTCACCGTAAGGGTTGGGAATCGGTTCAATGCGCCCCGGCTTATCCAGACGGGTGGAATCCACCCCGCTCCAGCCCGGCAGCGGCGCCTTGCGCATCACCGCGGTGTTGCGAATATCGTGAATATCGGCGATCTTCTCGCCGGCGGCCAGGCGGTGCGCCACCTCCACCAGCGGACGCTCACCGTTGCCGTAGATCAGCATATCGGCCTTGGAGTCCACCAGCACCGAGCGGCGTACGGTATCCGACCAGTAATCATAATGGGCGATGCGGCGCAGGCTGGCCTCAATGCCGCCAAGTACGATCGGCACGTCCTTATAGGCCTCTTTACAACGCTGGGTATATACCAGCGTGGCGCGGTCGGGACGCTTACCGCCGACATTGCCCGGCGTGTAGGCATCGTCGTGGCGCAGTTTACGATCGGCGGTATAGCGGTTGATCATTGAATCCATATTGCCGGCGGTGATGCCGAAAAACAGGTTCGGCCTGCCGAGGCGCATAAAGTCCTCTTTATTGCCCCAGTCCGGCTGGGCGATAATCCCGACGCGAAACCCCTGCGCTTCCAGCATGCGACCGATAATCGCCATGCCGAAGCTGGGGTGGTCGACGTAAGCATCACCGCTGATAATAATCACGTCGCAGCTGTCCCAGCCCAATTGGTCCATCTCTTCACGCGACATCGGTAAAAACGGCGCGGTGCCGTAACATTCGGCCCAGTAACGCTTATAAGAAAACAGTTCACGATCCGGTTGGATCAGGCTGGTGGTGCTCATTCGACAGTGCTCTTTGCAGGTTAATTAATCGCCGGGCGGCGATTATACGCAGTATCAGCAAAAAGAGCAGGGTTATTTATTCGAACTTTCCGCTAGCTGCTGACTTCAAACTCATACACGTCGCTGCGGCACTGAACTTCACTGATCTCCAGCACTTCGCCCTGCGCATTGCGGCTGGTCTGCGTGACGAGCAACAGCGGCGCGCCGCAGGACACATTCAGCAAGCCGGCAACTTCATCGCTGCAGGCGATCGCCTTCAACAGAAAGTGCTTGCCCTCCGGCACGATGCCGCGCTCCTGCCACAGCGCGTAGAGCGAATGCTCCAGCCGCTCGGGATCGGGCAGAAAGCGTAGCGGAATATAGGTGGTTTCCAACGAAATCGGATTGCCGTCCGCCAGACGCAGGCGACGCAGCTTCACCACCGGCTCATGCTCGGACAGATTTAACGCCTGCGCGATCTCCGGCGGCGGCGTCACGCGCGTGCGCAGTAGCCACTGGTTACTGGCGGCGCTGCCGCTGCGCGTTATCTGGGCGGTAAATCCCCCCTGCTCCTGCGACAGCGAATAATCCATATACACCGCTACCCGGGTGCCCACGCCCTGTTGGCGTGAAATCAGCGCCTTCTCTTCCAGCAGCTTCAGGGCCTTGCTGACGGTGACCCGCGACACCGCCAACCGTTCGGCCAGCACGCGCTCAGGCGGCAGAAAATCACCGGCGGCCAGCCGGCGCTGTTTAATCGCCGCCTCCAGCGCTGTAGCCAACTGTATATAACGTGGTGCCGCAACGGCCTGAACCAACTGCTGGCGCAGCCACGCGCTAAAGTCATTCATCTGACTGCTCTCTTTAATTTGGGCGCCCCTCTCTGGCGTTAGCTTTTATCATATTTATACCGGTACGGGTAAGTTGTGCGGAGAATTGTGCAATGGATCTAGATTGGCATCACATTTTTGCCCTAATGGACTTTTATTGGATCCATTTTGCCACTATGGTGGTAACGTTGACGTGTTTAATTCAACATGCACCAACACCAGGGAACACCCATGACAATAAGAAAAAATCCCCACCTCGCCATCCTTGGCGCACTGTATGGTCAAGCCGCTGGCGATGCGATGGGGATGCCGTCGGAGCTGTGGCCGCTACGGCAGGTACGCGATTATTTTGGTTGGATCGATCGCTTCTTGCCTGGCCCGGACGAGAATATTGCCGCGACAGGTTTTATCGCCGGCGAATATACCGACGACACGCAGCAGGCAGTAGCGCTGATGGAGGCGCTACTCGCCGCTCACGGTAAGGTCGAACCCGAACGCATCGCCCACCACATCATGCTGTGGGCAGAACGGGTCGACGCCTTCAATAAAAACATTCTTGGCCCCACTTCCAAAGCCGCACTTAACGCCATCCGCGCCGGCCAGCCCATCTCGGAAATCAACGCCAACGGCGTAACCAACGGTGCCGCCATGCGCGTCGCGCCGCTGGGATGTCTGTTATCAACCAATGATTTAGGCTACTTTATGGATGCCGTGCGCCTGGCCTGTAGCCCGACGCATAAATCTGATATCGCCGTTGCCGGCGCCTTCGCTATTGCCTGGTCAGTCAGCCGTGCGATCGACGGCGACGACTGGAGCGCGATTAAACAGGCGCTGCCGCCATTGGTGGAACAGATGCAGCAACAGCAGATCACCACCTTCAGCCCGTCGCTGAGCCGCCGCATTCTGTGGGCGCTGGACGTGGCCGAAAGCGTACGGCCGCTGACGGACAGCGATGCGCTGGCTGAGATCTACCACACCGTCGGCGCCGGCATGGATACCATTGAGTCCATTCCCGCCGCGCTGGCGCTGGTCGAATTAGCGGACGGCGATCCGATTCGTTGCGCGCTGCTGGCCGCCAACCTTGGCGGCGACACCGACACCATCGGCGCGATGGCGACGGCAGTTTGCGGCGCGCTGCGCGGCATTGAGGCATTTCCGGCGCAATGGATTGAAACACTGAACCAGGCGAATCAGATTGATTTTCAACCATATGCAGCGGCTCTGGGGGCGCTGCGCAACCAAGGGTAAATCTGCAGCATGAGTGAAATAAACCGCAGTGAAACATGGAAAGTTGAAAGCACCGGCATCGATCTGGTGCCCGAGGCGGAGCAAACCGGTAAACCCATCGAGCTGTTCTGGGTATGGTCAGCGGCCAATATCGGCATCCTCGGCGTGGTTTACGGGGCGCTGATCGTCGGCTTCGGCCTGTCATTCCTGCAGTCTGTTCTCGCCGCGCTGGTCGGCGTCGCCAGCTTTGCGCTGGTCGGCTATACCAGCTTCGCCGGCAAACGCGGCCGCACCTCGACGCTGACCCTGTCGCGGGTCATCTTCGGTGTAAAAGGCAATATCGCCCCCACCGCCTTCAGTTGGATCAATCTGATGGGTTGGGAGGCGGTGAACGTCATCACCGGCACGCTGACGCTGGCGGCGCTGTTCCAGGCAATGGGGCTGGCGGAAAGTCCGCTGCTGACCGGCGTCAGCCTGTTGCTGTTCGGCGGCCTGACCATCGTCGTCAGCCTGCTCGGGCAAAATACCGTAGTCTGGCTGCAGACCTGGTTCAGCCGCATCTTCGGCAGCATGACGCTGGTCGTGGTGCTGTATATCGCCTTTACCACCGAATGGCAGCGCGTGCTGGCGCTGCCCGCCGGCAACTGGCTGACCGGCTTCCTGCCGGCGGTATCGATTATCGCCGCCGGCACCGGCATCGGCTGGGCGATTGCCGGCGCGGACTATAGCCGCTATCAAAGCCCGAAAAGTTCCAATAAAAGCATCTTCGCCGCGGTGATGGGCGGCGCCTGTCTGCCGCTGATGCTGCTGATGTTTACCGGTATTCTGCTGTCGGTGCAGTTGCCCGATCTGGCCTCTGCGGCCAACCCGATCGCCCTGATTGGCTCGGTGCTGCCGAGCTGGATGGCCATCCCTTATCTGCTGACCGCCACCGCCGGCATCGTCACCATTGCGGTGCTGAGCCTCTACTCCGCCAGCCTTAACCTGCTGACCATCGGCGTTAAGGTTAAGCAATCGCTGGCGGTATCGTTCGATGCGCTGCTGGTGCTGGCGATTGCCCTCTATGTGCTGTTCGTGTCCGGCGATTTTATGGGGCCGTTTATCGCCTTCCTGGTGTTCTGCGGCGTCTTCCTTGCCGCCTGGGAAGCGATATTCATCCTCGACTATCTGCGCCTGCGTCGTCATCATGGTTACGACGGCAATGCGCTGTACGGCCTGAACGGCCAAAATCGCGGCGTGCGTATGGTACCGCTGTGCTGCTGGTTCCTCGGCGCCCTCAGCGGGCTGATGGTCACCAAAAGCGGCTTTATCGACGGGCCGCTGGCCAAAGGCCTGTTCGCGGATTCCAGCCTCGGGCTGTTTGTTTCCTTCCTGGTTAGCCTTATCGCCTACGGCCTGTTTTTGGCCGCGGGCGGAGAACGTAAGTAAATGAGTGAGTTTTCTGCAGTAACGCCGGTATTAGTATTAGGCGGCGCCGTCGGCGATCTGGTCATGACGCTGCCGCGCCTGCCCGTCAGCGGCGAAGATATTGAAGCCCGGCCGCAGGGGCGGCAGATTGGCGGCTGCGCCTTTAACGTCGCCCGCGTGCTGTGCCGGCTGGACGTGCCGGTGGTCAACGGCATGCCGGTCGGCAACGGCGAGTGGGGCGTCGCCGTGGAAGCGGCGATGCAGGAACTGGGGCTGCCGGTTCTGCTGCGGCACGGACAGATGGATAACGGCTGGTGCCTGGCGCTGGCCGAGCCGAACGGCGAAAGAACCTTTATCACCGTCAGCGGCTGTGAAGCGCAGTGGAACAAGGCCCAGTTGGCAACCCTGCCGCTGACGCCGGAGACGCTGGTCTACGCCAACGGCTATGAGTTGGTGGGCGAACCGGGCGCCGCGCTGCGCGAATGGCTGACCCGTCTGCCGTTCGACCAATACCGGCTGATCGATCCCGGCCCGCGCGTCGGCCTGCTCGGCGAGGAATTTTTCGCCATGCTGAGCGACAGCCATACCCTGCTGACGCTTAACCGCGACGAAGTGGCGATCCTGTGCGGCGACGGCGACCCCGTCGACGCGGCGCAGCGCTACGCCGCCGCCCGCAATTTCACCCTGATTTGCCGCCTTGACAGCGACGGCGCCTGGATCTGCGACGGCAAACATCCGCCGCAGCATATCGCCGCCTATCCGGTTGAGGTGGTGGACACCATCGGCGCCGGCGACGCCCACTGCGCCGGCCTGCTCGCCGCCCTTTCCGCCGGCTGGCCGCTGCCGCAGGCCGTCGATCTTGCCAACCGCGTCGCCGCCTGCGTGGTAGCCAGCCGCGGCGCCGACGCCGCGCCGGACTGGGCGCAGCTACGCCAGCGCTTCCCGGAGGCATAGAAATCAGTCAGGCCTGCGGAGATATTTATAAGCAATGAGTAATAAGAATTGCCGTAAACGTACAGCATTTCTTTGTCACCACCGTGAACGGCAATTGCAGGGGCCGTAGGCGCGGCCCCTGCACCCGCGCCCGCGCTTAGACACGTTCTGCCCGCTGCGCGGGTACCCTCACGGCGTCACCGTCGCCGGGCGGGTCGGCTCTACAGGCATCCCTGCCTGTGCCGCCTCAACCGGACATCCCTGTCCGGTTGCCCCTGGCTCAGGTTCCTTGTTCGGCAGCCCGTGATGCGCGCTAAAGGTCAACACCCGAATCTGTTATCACCGGGTCTATTCAACTAATAATATTGAAATTAGTTAATCGATAATAAAAACGCTGAAAAGCTCAAGACAAAATAAAACCGCCATAATGGCGGTCCGAGGTTGATGACAAAGCCGTCTGATGGCCCGAGATACCCGGGCCTAGCATAACGAGGGGCACTCCGGCGGCTTACGCCGCTACGACCCCATCGCCACGCTCTCCCTAATAACTGACTTTATCAGCAGTCTGAACCGCCATAATGGCGGTCTTAAACGAGAAGTTACGAATCACATTCCCCATATCTCTGACTACAATACCTTTAGAGAGCCATTGACTGGTTAACGTTAACCGACAATTTACTGCGTCGGTTGCGCCACAAACTGCCCGGCGCTGCCGCGATCGGCCATCTCCAGCGTCTGGCTGTAATACAGGAACGGGAAGTGATCGTAGGACGGCTGGGTAAAGTGCACCACCAGCTCTACTTCGCCGTCGACCCAGACGGTGTCCTTCCAGCCGCGATCCTCGGCCATCGGCTGAGCGCCGTTCACGCTCTTCACCAGGAACTGTACGCCCTCGATATGGAAAGACTGCGGCGTATCGGCGCGGATCACCCAACGCTCCCAGCTGTCCTGCATGGTCTGCAGATCGATGCGGTTCACATCCCGCACCGCGCCGTTAATGCCCGCCACGTCATCACCCAGCCGGAACTCCCGCGTACGGCTGACGCTGCCGTCCAGCAGCTGATCCGAAAGCAGACGCATCGGCAGGTTGTCCGTCACCAACGGCAACAAACCGGTCGGCTTCAGCGTCAGCACCTGGGTGGACACCAGCAGGCTGGAAGGTTCAAACAGCCCGCGCAGGCGGTCCATAATGCCTGCGGCCTCCCCGGCGTTCAGCGTCACTTCTTCGCCCTTCGACATATCGATCAGCACCTCGCGCCGTTCACCGGGCGCCAGAGGAAGCTGCTGCACCGAGACCGGAGCAGGTAAAAAGCCCTGATCGCTGGCGATCACCGTCAGCGGACGGCCGTCGCTCAGCTGCAGCATATAGCGGCGCGAGTTGGAGGCGTTCAGCAAACGCAGGCGCACCCAACCACGAGAAACCTCAAGGTACGGGTTCTGCACGCCATTCACCAGCAGCGTGTCGCCGACGAAACCGCCCTGCGACGGCGGGCTGTATTCCGGCGCGCCGAAGTTATCCAGCCGCTTGTCCTGTACGATCAGCGGGAAATCATCCACGCCGTAGTGGTTAGGCAGCGGCAGCGACTTGCTGATTTCATCTTCTACCAGCCACATGCCGGCCAGGCCGTTATATACCTGCGGCGCCATGCGCTCCGGCGTGTTGGCATGATACCAGCAGGTCGCTGCTGCCTGACGAATCGGCAGCACCGGCGACCAGTCCACGCCCGGCGACATCAGCCGCGCCGCGCCGCCCGTCAGAGTGCCCGGCACCTGCAGACCGCTGACGGTCATGGATACCGGCTCCGCCAGGCGGTTGCTGTAAATCAATTTGACGTCGTCACCGCTGTGTACCCGTACCGTTGGCCCGAGGTACATGCCGTTAATGCCCCATGCGTTGGCCTTACGGTTGGCAACAAACGGCCAATGTGTGCGCTGCAGGGTTAAAAACAGCGGCTGACCGCGACGAGACTCCAGCAGTGGGGGAACCGGTAACGGGATTTGCGCTCCGCTCGCTTCAGCCCTCAGCGGCACGGCTCCCGCGCACAGCGCCAGACCCGATGCCTGAATGAACTGACGTCGACTGAGTGACATATTTTCTCCATGAAAACAAATACTAAACCGTATGCAAAAGCCCGGCGTCCGATAATGCCACTAAGCGTAGCATGAAGCCGGGCATTAACGACCCGCAGGCCGTTAAAAAGTCACCGCCGCCATTGGCAGAGAGTTATTTTCCGGCGGCCTCGCGCTGCGCCACCTCTTCGTCCAGCTGGGCAATTTTCGCCGCCATCAGCTCGCGGCAGTGGGTTGCCAGCTCACGCACCTGGTCTTTACCAAACTTCGTGGTATCGATCGGCTCCAGCATCTCTACAATCACTTCGCCGTTATTCAGGCGGTTCAGGTTGATTTTATTGCTGGTGTTCGACACGCAGATCGGCACAACCGGCACGCCGGCGGCGATCGCCGCATGAAACGCGCCGGTCTTGAACGGCATCAGGCCGCGACCGCGGCTGCGGGTTCCTTCCGGGAACATCCAGATGGAAATATCTTTTTTCTTAATCTGCTCCACCACCTGAGCGATAGTGCCGTGCGCTTTGGCCCGGTTATCCCGATCTATCAGCAGATTGCCGGTCAGCCAATACAGCTGGCCGAAAAACGGGATCCACACCAGACTTTTTTTCCCCACCGTCACGGTGCGCGGCTGCACGATATTGGACGCCGTCACCATATCGTAGTTGTTCTGGTGGTTGGCGATATAGATGCACTTGCCGTACTGCGCCGCGTCGGCCGGCTTACGGATTTCTACCTTTAAGCCGAATACCGTCGACAGGCGGCCGAACAGATGGCCAAACGTCGCCACGTGACGGGGATTGCGCGGGCTGAACAAACAGTAGATGGAACCGAAAATGCACACCAGAATACAGAACAGAGTGACGAAAACGGCACGCAAAATTAATAACATAACAACCTCATTAGCACACTGCCGACGCAGCATGATTCGCTGCGCAGATACCTTCCATCATTTTATTTGCGCGCAGGGCATCACGCCCGCTGGCGATGATACCCGGCCTGTTTGCTATTTTCCTGCCGGCCGGGCATCCGCACAATAAATTTATACGCAGAAATGTTAATTATTTGAAAATAAATACGGAAAGCGGTGAATTGCGCGGGCGTCGCCTGGGAAACGACGCCCGCCGAACTTACTCTTCGCTATCCCCGGCCGACGCGCGCGGCGGCATATCCACCTCGACGCGATCGATACGCTGCAGACCGCGCGGCAGCAGCGTACCTTTCCGCCCGCGCTCGGCACGGAATTTCTGCAAATCTTCCGGGCGCAGCGTCAGCTTGCGCTTGCCGACGTACAGCGTCAGCGACGTTTGCGGCGGCAGCACAAACAGCCAGGTCAGCTTGTCATCCCCTGCGGCCGCCTGCGCCGACGGAATAGAGACGATCTTGTTGCCCTTGCCTTTCGACAGCTGCGGCAGATCGGCCACCGGGAACATCAGCATGCGGCCCGCCTGGGTAATCGACAGCAGCATATCGTCGTCGCCGTAAATTTCCAGCGGCGGTAACGCCTTGGCGCTCTCCGGCAAGGTAATCATCGCCTTGCCGGCGCGGTTGCGCGCCACCAGGTCGTTGAAGGTGCACACGAAGCCGTAACCGGCATCGGAGGCCATCAGCAATTTCTGGTCGTCGGCGGCCATCAGCACCTGCTCAATGGTCGCGCCCGGCGGCGGTGTCAGTTTACCGGTCAGCGGCTCGCCCTGTCCGCGCGCCGACGGCAGCGTCAGCGGGTCAACCGCATAGCTGCGCCCGGTGGAGTCGATAAACACCACCGGCTGGTTGGTTTTGCCGCGGGCGGCGGCGCGGAAGCTGTCGCCGGCCTTATAGTTCATGCCGGCGGGGTCGATGTCATGGCCCTTGGCGCTGCGCACCCAGCCCATCTCCGACAGCACGATGGTCACCGGCTCGGACGGCACGAAATCGTGCTCGCTCATCGCCTTGGCTTCGCCGCGCTCGGCCAGCGGCGAACGGCGATCGTCGCCGTAAGTCTGCGCATCCGCCTGAATTTCTTTTTTGATCAGCGTATTCAGCTTGCGCTCTGACGCCAGCAGCGCCTGCAGCCGATCGCGCTCATTCGCCAGATCGTCCTGCTCGCCGCGGATCTTCATCTCTTCCAGCTTCGCCAAATGGCGCAGCTTCAGTTCAAGGATCGCTTCCGCCTGCGTCTCGCTGATGCCAAAACGCTGCATCAGCACCGGCTTCGGCTCATCTTCGCTGCGGATAATGTGGATCACTTCATCGATGTTGAGGAACGCGACCAGTAAACCTTCCAGAATGTGCAGACGCTTGAGCACTTTTTCCAGACGGTGATTCAGACGACGACGCACCGTATCACGGCGGTAGGCCAGCCATTCGGTGACGATTTCCACCAGCCCTTTCACCGCCGGGCGGTTATCCAGGCCGATCATATTCATATTGACGCGGTAGCTGCGTTCCAGGTCGGTGGTGGCGAACAGGTGATTCATCACCTGCTCCAGATCCACCCGATTAGAGCGCGGTACAACCACCAGACGCGTCGGATTCTCATGGTCCGACTCATCGCGCAGGTCTTCCACCATCGGCAGCTTTTTGGCGCGCATCTGGCTGGCGATCTGCTCCAGCACCTTGGCGCCGGAGACCTGATGCGGCAGCGCAGTGATCACCGCGCTGCCGTCTTCTTTTTTCCACACCGCACGCATCCGCACCGAACCGCGGCCGTTCTGGTAGATTTTGCGAATTTCGTCGCGCGGAGTAATGATTTCCGCTTCGGTCGGGAAGTCCGGCCCCTGCACAAACTCCAGCAGGTCATCCAGCGAGGCGCCCGGTTTTTCCAGCAGCGCCACGGCGGCGGCGGCCACTTCGCGCACGTTGTGCGGCGGGATATCGGTCGCCATGCCGACCGCGATGCCGGTGGTGCCGTTCAGCAGGATGTTCGGCAGACGCGCAGGCAGCATCTTCGGCTCCTGCAGCGTACCGTCAAAGTTAGGGATCCAGTCCACCGTCCCCTGTCCCAGCTCGGACAGCAGCACTTCGGCGTACTTCGACAGGCGGGATTCGGTATAACGCATCGCCGCAAAGGATTTCGGATCGTCCGGCGCCCCCCAGTTCCCCTGGCCGTCCACCAGCGGATAACGGTAGGAGAAAGGCTGCGCCATCAGTACCATCGCCTCATAGCAGGCGCTGTCGCCGTGCGGGTGGTATTTACCCAGCACATCGCCGACGGTACGCGCGGATTTCTTGAATTTTGCGCTGTTGTTCAGGCCCAGTTCAGACATCGCGTAGATGATGCGGCGCTGAACCGGCTTCAGGCCGTCGCCAATATACGGTAGCGCCCGATCCATGATGACGTACATGGAGTAGTTCAGATAGGCGTTTTCAGTGAATGTGTGCAGCGGTAAACGCTCTACACCGTCATGAGTCAGATCACTCATTACTCATTTATCCTCAGACCGTGGCATGGCAATCCCTAGACATTGGGGCAAAGGACTGTCGTTCACAAAAAAAAGCAGTGCCCGTGATTGCTCGTCGTTTGTTGCCCGCGATAGTACCTTATCTGGCCGTATGCTGTCACAGCATTGTCGGTATTGCGGGCGATGTTGACCGCCGCTAGCCGGCGGATTGTTGCTAAAACAGCAAAAGTCATGTGACTCAGCGCGCATTTTTCTCCCCTGCACGCGCAGGTAAACTCTTTCCCATCATGTTATCACCCCTGACCGGTTTCATGCCGCACGCTGACGCCGCTTGAACAAGATGCAGGGCCTATTCGCAAGAGGAAACCCGATGAGTAATATCCTTCTAATCAACGCCGGTAAAAAATTTGGTCACTCCAACGGTGAGCTGAACGACACCCTGACCGATGTCGCCGCTTCTTTTCTGCGCGACGCCGGCCATGAAGTCCAGCTGACCGTGGTCGATCAAGGTTACGATATCGACGCCGAAGTGCAAAAATATCTGTGGGCCGACGCGGTGATCTATCAGATGCCCGGCTGGTGGATGGGTGAGCCCTGGATCCTGAAAAAATACATCGACGAAGTATTTACCGTCGGCCACGGCTCGCTGTACGCCAGCGACGGCCGCACCCGCTCAGACGCCAGCAAAAAATACGGCTCCGGCGGCCTGCTGCAGGGCAAAAAACATATGCTGAGCCTGACCTGGAACGCGCCACTGGAAGCCTTTACCGATCCCGATCAGTTCTTCCACGGCATCGGCGTGGACGGCGTTTATCTGCATTTCCATAAGGCCAACGAGTTCCTGGGGATGGAAGCGCTGCCGACCTTTATCTGCAACGACGTGATTAAACAGCCGGATATTCAAAATGATATCGCACGATATCGCGAGCATCTGGCAAAAACTTTTGCTTAACTTATCTTTCGCACGTTTGTTAATGAGGTTGTCATGATCACCGTAATCGCAGAAATCAAAGTTAAACCGGGCCACCGTGAGACGGTACTGAAAGCCATTGAGAAACTGATCCCGTCAGTGCTGGCGGAGGACGGCTGCGGCGCCTACCAGCCGCTGGTCGATATCAAGGCTCAGGTACCATGGAAACAGTCGCTGCCGGATTCGGTGTTCATGCTGGAAAAATGGGAAAGCGTGGCGCATCTGGAAAAACACCTTGAGATGGAGCATATGCATCAGCATCGCGCCACCATCAAGGACAGCGTGCTGGATGTGAATATCCAGGTGCTGGAAGAAGCGCTGTAATCACCAAGCCCGGCCATTGCGCCGGGCTTTTTATGGTTCACGCATAAACTCAATGAACCTTAATGTTGCCCTAACGCTTCTTGGATTCGCTTCCGGAAAATATCAAAAAATTCACCTACGGGTGACATGTCCAGATCTCCGGGGTATCGCTCGCAAAACGCTTTGTCCAGATCGTCTGGATGCGCCGTTTGAAAATCATCCATTTCATTGATTAAATTTCGCAACAGATTCGCAGATGCCCCTTGTAAGTAATAATCAATCATTCCCTCTAGTTCTGTTGAACCCGTAATCAGATCGGCATCTTGATTAAAGTATCCCCCCATAAGGTTGTCTAGCAATGGGTAATCTTTCATTGTGCTCTCCTAGGGGATTGGATATGCGGTAAGTATGTAGTAAGGCTTTCCGTTAAAAGAGCCATGCTCAATGACAACCTTAAGGTTGGAGGTTTTCACAATCTCAGAAGCTCCTCGCTGTATGTAGTATCCCACGTGATTTACAGCCCTATGAGTTATGACAAGATTACGCAATGGGTATTTAGCCCAGTTTTTTATTAGTGTGTGATTGGCGCTCATAGCGCTTGAGATTGCTCTCTCAGCAATCGCAAGATTCGTAAATGAACTGATAGAACGTGGAGGAAAACGCCCGAATTTAGTCTCCTCCAATCGCTGTAGCAAAACAGCCTTGGATAGTCCTACATGGCGAACGATTGTGTGGCCACCAGGCTTTCCCCCGGTCATTGACTCGTGCTCAATCAGCCTTACCTTGCCCATACGCACAGAGGCAACACGTGCCGCACCTATCGCTGCCGCAAACACTAACGGAACAGCAATATCAACCGTAAGCCCCACATTGTAAGCCGTATCATCATCCGCACCCAAAGTTTTAGCTAGTGCGATAGCTGATTGGTAAGTATCGGTAGTGGTCGGCTGGCCGGTAATGATCTGATTAGAAGCGGCCTTGATACTGTCCAAGCTGTGAGTGCCAACAATGACACAACCGATTTTTGTTAAAAGTGTGGGATCTGGTACATAACACATCGCACCAGCACCAATAAGCTCAACAACACCACCAGCAAGCCCCAGACCTCCAAATAGGCGATTGCTTAGGGTTTCCCCTTCTGTGACACTCCTGTCTGACATGATCGCCGCCAGTTGAACCGGCGAAAGCACGACCCGTAAACCTTCCTCTTTTGCCATATAATTTCCATCCATTGGATTGGGTTAATCACATATAAACGACATGGTTGGGCATAAGATTACAACTTTGAAACATATAGACCAATTCCTGTGCACACAGTCATCGGGTATTTGCAACCATACAGACAGGAAGTCTAGTAATCAGTCATAACGATGATAATTCGCTGGGCTGATCACAAGTTCTATGCAGGAATCGGAAGCGTCTTGGCCGATTGCTGACGACAGCAATTTCTAGTTCTGACTATCTGAGCACATGACGGCTTTTTCGTAAGCAAGGGCGTGACTTTTCTGCGTTCGTGTTGGCAATTGGCGTGTGAATGCAACCAGTACGTCTACCGCAAGGTGTTATAGTTCTACTTGTTTTTTAGGGTAGGTTGGGGGGAAGAAAGCTTTCCGCCACTAGGTTAATGGCGGAACAGCAAATTACATGATTTAAAAACAGGCGAAACGTCAACCTTTCAGAACCATAAGCATCCTTGCTCAACAGATCAGCCGTTCACAATATGGCTGACATTGTTTGTTACACCGACAGTTCGGCGGTATCGCCCTTATCCTGCAGCCAGTTGCGGCGATCTTCCGAACGCTTCTTGGCCAGCAGCATATCCATCACCGCCAGCGTCTGCTGCACGTCGTTATCGTCGACCGTCAGCTGTACCAGCCGGCGGGTATTCGGATCGAGCGTGGTTTCGCGCAGCTGCAGCGGGTTCATCTCACCCAGACCTTTAAAGCGCTGGACGTTCGGCTTGCCCTTTTTACGCTTCAGCTGTTCCAGCACGCCGGCTTTCTCTTCCTCGTCCAGCGCGTAATACACTTCCTTGCCGAGGTCGATACGGTACAGCGGCGGCATGGCCACATACACGTGGCCGCCCTGCACCAGCGAGCGGAAATGGCGCACGAACAGCGCGCACAGCAGCGTGGCGATGTGCAGGCCGTCCGAGTCCGCATCCGCCAGAATACAGATTTTGCCGTAACGTAACTGGCCGAGATCTTCGCTGTCAGGATCGATGCCGATCGCCACCGAAATATCATGCACCTCCTGCGACGCCAGCACTTCGTCCGACGACACCTCCCAGGTGTTGAGGATTTTCCCCTTCAGCGGCATGATCGCCTGATACTCGCGGTCGCGCGCCTGCTTGGCTGAGCCGCCCGCCGAGTCCCCTTCCACCAGGAACAGTTCGGTCATGCTCAGGTCCTGCGAGGTGCAGTCCGCCAGTTTGCCCGGCAGCGCAGGGCCGCTGGTCAGCTTCTTGCGCACCACTTTCTTCGCCGCGCGCAGGCGGCGCTGGGCGCTGGAAATCGCCATTTCAGCCAGCTGTTCCGCCGCCTGAACGTTCTGGTTCAGCCACAGGCTGAAGGCGTCTTTCACCACGCCGGACACAAACGCCGCACACTGGCGCGATGACAGGCGCTCTTTGGTCTGGCCCGCGAACTGCGGATCCTGCATTTTCACCGACAGCACGTAGGCGCAGCGATCCCAGATATCTTCCGCCGACAGTTTGACGCCGCGCGGCAGAATATTGCGGAACTCGCAAAACTCGCGCATCGCGTCCAGCAGCCCCTGACGCAGCCCGTTGACGTGGGTGCCGCCCTGCATGGTTGGGATCAGGTTGACGTAGCTTTCGGTCAGCAGTTCGCCGCCTTCCGGCAGCCACAGCAGCGCCCAGTCCACCGCTTCGGTGTCGCCGGAGAAGGTGCCGACAAACGGCGCTTCCGGCAGGGTAATCAGCCCGTTGACCGCTTCCATCAGGTAGTCGGTCAGGCCGTCCTGGTAGCACCAGCGCTGTTCGGTATTGTTAACCTTGTCGGTAAAGTAGATTTCCACGCCCGGGCACAGCACCGCCTTGGCCTTCAGCAAATGGCTGAGGCGCGAGACGGAAAAACGCGGACTGTCGAAAAACTGTTCGTCCGGCCAGAAGTGGACGCGGGTGCCGGTATTGCGTTTGCCGCAGGTGCCGCTGACCGTCAGGTCCTGCACCTTGTCGCCGTTTTCAAACGCCATGTCGTACACGTTGCCGTCGCGTTTGACGGTCACTTCCACCCGTTTTGACAGGGCGTTGACCACCGAGATGCCCACGCCGTGCAGGCCGCCGGAGAACTGGTAGTTTTTACTGGAGAATTTGCCGCCGGCGTGCAGCCGGCACAGGATCAGCTCTACCGCCGGTACGCCCTCTTCCGGGTGGATATCCACCGGCATACCGCGGCCGTCGTCAATCACCTCCAGCGATTGATCGGCGTGCAGGATCACGTCAATGCGTTTTGCATGGCCAGCCAACGCTTCATCGACGCTGTTGTCAATCACCTCCTGGCCGAGGTGGTTCGGGCGCTGCGTGTCGGTATACATACCGGGACGACGGCGCACTGGTTCTAGGCCGCTGAGTACTTCAATGGCATCAGCGTTATAGCTGGATTGAGTCATCGTTGATTATGTTTTCGTGGTTAAAGGAAGGCGCCGAACGGCCTGCTCAGACCGCATGTTTCCCTTCGCGCCTGGAGCCATCACGTTTGTCGTCTGGCCACAACGTCTGTCATTTTGGGGCGAGTCCTAAAAAATCCACAATCTGGGGGAAGTAGTGATCGAAACCGACGAAGGCGTGGTTTCCTCCCGACTCCACCGTCTGCCGACAGGCAGTGTAATAGGCGACAGCCTGCCCGTAATCGAGAATTTCATCGCCCGTTTGCTGCAGCAGCCAGATTAAATCCGGCGACTCCAGAGGATCGATCTGCATGACTTTCAGATCGTAAACGTGACGAGACTCTAACACATATTGCTGACCGGTGTAGGGGTTCTCGTTTTGCCCGAGATAATCAATCAGCAGTTCAAACGGTTTCACCGCCGGATTGACCACCACCGTCGGCAGCGCGAAACACTGCGACAGCCAGGTGGCGTAATAACCGCCCAGTGAGGAGCCAACCACGCCCAGCGTGCTGCCGGCACGCTCCATCACCAGATTCTCCAGCAGCTCGGCCGCATCCGCCGGATAGGGCGGCAGCTGCGGCACCAGCATCTCGATCTGCGGGTGATGTTCGGCCAGCCACGTCTTGAACGACGACGCCTTGGCCGACTGCGGCGAGCTGTTAAAACCGTGCAGATAAAGCAGCGTTGACATCAGTAGCCATCCGAATCCATATCGGGGCGGAAATCATCGTTGTCCAGACGGCACACCTGGGTTTCCACCCGTCCGTCAGGCAGCAGATCAAGATAACGCCAACCCGGAGAAACATCGTCGATGGTAAAATTAGTACAGTGCGGCTTGAATTGCACGCAGGTGGACGGCGAGGCCAGCAGACGCCGCCCCTGCCAGGCCAGATCCAGCTCCTGGTGAATATGCCCGCACAGCAGCGTATTCACCTGCGGGTAGCGCAGCAGGATCGCGCCCAGCATATGCGGGTTGCGCAGGCTGTGCTGGTCGAGCCAGGTACAGCCGGAAGGCAGCGGATGATGGTGCAAAAGCAGCAGCGTGTAGCGATCCGGATGGGCCTGCAGACAGCGCTCCATCCACTCCAGCTGATACTCGCTCAGCTCGCCGTGCGGCACGCCGAACACCTGGCTGTCCAGCAGGATCACCTGCCAGTGCGCACCCAGCAGCACGTGCTTGGAAGGGGTAATGCCCGCGGCGGCCAGCGCGTCGACCATCGCCGGCTGAAAATCATGATTGCCCGGCAGCCACACGCAGGGAGCGGGCAGCTGCGAAATGCCGTCCGCAAAGTGCCGATATGCCTCAGGGGTATGATCCTGCGCCAGGTCACCGGTAGCGACAACCAGGTCAAACTCCCGCTGCTGGGCGCGCACCGCGTCCAGCACCGCATGGTAGCTGCGGTAGGTGTTAATGCCCAGCAAGGTCTCGTGCTCGCCGGCAAACAGGTGGGTATCGGTTATTTGTAAAATCCTGACCTTGGCCCCACTCGCCACGGGCAGTTTAAACAGGCTTTCCAAATGGTGTCCTTTGTTATCTCAGTCTGTCTCTACCCGTCATACTTCAAGCGCGCTTACCGTCGCTCGGGTATCACACAACAGGAACCGCCATCGCACCATGCGCTAAACAGTAGCGCAGCCAATCAGCAAGAAACTGGTTAATTTGATGCTTTTCGTCGCGTTGATGCAACTTTTTATTCGGATAATCATAACGCGCTTTAAAGCGAGAGATCTGCTGGCTGGCACACACTTCCGCAACCATCGCGTCATGGTAGAGCCGCACCGTCATCGCCGGCAGGCTCCAGTAGCTGACCGCCGGGAAGGTCTGCTCAATCGTCACCAGCGTCGTGTAACGCGTGGATTCCGCAATCGTCAGCCGATAGCGGGCGCCGTTCACCTGATAAGTCACCGTTTCCCCCGTTTCGTCATCGCGCGGCAGCAAACGCCGCAGCTGCGCGAAATTGGTTTCACACACTCTCATCATTTCAGGGAAATCAGGGGTATAGCGCTTTGTCATGGGTTGACCCACTCTTTTCTGAGCGATTCATGGTGCAACGCCAGCCACTGCAGGGCAATCACCGACGCCGCATTATCAATCGTACCGTCTTCCACCCAGCGGTAAGCCTGTTCGCGGCTCACCACATGGACTCGAATATCTTCATTTTCTTCACTCAATCCATGAATGCCTTCGGCGGTCGCGGCGTCCACTTCGCCGACCATAATCGACAGCCGCTCGCTGGTGCCGCCCGGGCTGGCCAGATAGCTCAGCACCGGTTTGCAGCGCCCGACCGCCACACCGGCCTCTTCTTCGGCCTCGCGGCGGCACACGTCTTCCACACTTTCGCCGTCCTCGATCATACCCGCCACCATTTCCAGTAACCAGGGGGAGTCTGAGGTATCGACCGCGGCGATACGCAGTTGTTCAATCAGCACCACTTCGTCGCGCAGCGGATCGTAAGGCAGCAGCACCGCCGCATGGCCGCGTTCGAAAATCTCGCGCGTAATCTCTTCGCTCACGCCGCCGTTGAACAATTTATGACGAAAACGGTATAAATTGAGTGAAAAAAAACCACGGTACAGCGTGTCCCGTGCAATAATTTCTACATCATTTTTGTCGAAAGTAACGGGCGTAGGCCGTAAGTTGCTCATAAACACGGTTCTCCTGCGTGAGTATGCCGGTGAAATAAACAGTTTTGATGACAGAATAGGCGAGACTTTCTCCCGCCGCGCGTTGTGGTAGATTATTGACCATGATAACAGGAGTCACTGACGTGAACATGACGGCCAGCGCCTCACAGGACAAGCCGGACGCGAAAATATCCGCCGGATGGCACGTTCAGCCACCTTATGGCAAGCGCGGACTCTGCTAGAATTGACAACTATTTAGACTATCGTCAGCGCTAACATACCAATATTGCTGCACAACAAGGAATGCAAATGAAGAAACTGCTCCCCCTTCTTATCGGACTGAGCCTGGGCGGCTTCAGTGCAATGAGCCAGGCAGAGAACCTGCTGCAGGTTTATAAACAGGCGAGGGAAAGTAACCCGGATCTGCGCAAATCCGCCGCTGACCGTGATGCCGCATTCGAAAAAATCAACGAGTCGCGCAGCCCGTTGCTGCCGCAATTGGGGCTGACCGCCGGTTACGAGTACAATAATGGCTACCGGGACTCCAATGGCGTCGATAGTGATGTAACAAGTGGCTCACTGGCGCTGACCCAGACCATTTTTGACATGTCCAAATGGCGCGCGCTGACGCTGCAGGAAAAAACCGCCGGCATCTCCGACGTCACTTTCCAGACCGCAGAGCAGAAGCTAATCCTCGACACCGCCACCGCCTACTTCAACGTGCTGAAGGCGATCGACACCCTGTCCTACACCCAGGCGCAGAAAGACGCGGTGTACCGCACGCTGGATCAGACCACCCAGCGCTTTAACGTCGGCCTGGTGGCGATCACCGACGTGCAGAACGCCCGTTCCAACTACGACACCGTGCTGGCGAGCGAAGTCAACGCTCGCAATGAGCTGGACAACGCGCTGGAAACGCTGCGTCAGGTGACCGGCACCTTCTACCCGGAACTGGCCTCGCTGAATACCAACCGTTTCGCCACCACGCGTCCGGAAGCGGTCAACAACCTGCTGAAAGAGGCGGAAGCGCGCAACCTGAGCCTGCTCTCGGCACGCCTGAGCCAGGATCTGGCGCGTGAGCAGATCAAATATGCACAAACCGGCTATATGCCAACGGTTGATGTGTCCGCCTCTACCGGCATTAGCAACACCAAATACAGCGGCTCGTCGACCGGCGGGGCGAATGCTGTACGTTATCGCGATTCCGATGCAGGCCAGAACAAGGTCGGTATCAGCTTTAACCTGCCAATTTACAGCGGCGGCGCCACCAATTCGCAGGTGAAGCAGGCGCAGTACAGCTTCGTCGGCGCCAGCGAACAGCTGGAAAGCTCGCACCGCACCGTGGTGCAGACCGTGCGCTCCTCGTACAACAACGTCAACGCCTCAATCAGCAGCATCAACGCCTACAAACAGGCAGTTATCTCGGCGCAGAGTTCACTGGATGCGATGGAAGCCGGCTACCAGGTGGGCACCCGCACCATCGTCGACGTGCTGGACGCCACCACTCAGCTGTATGACGCCAAACGTCAGCTGTCCGACGCGCGCTACACCTACCTGATCAACCAGCTGAATATTAAATCGGCGCTCGGCACCCTGAACCAGAATGACCTGCTGACGCTGAACGGCGCGCTGGGCCAACCGGTTTCTACCGCGCCGGACGCGGTCGCGCCGCAGAACCGCGGCCAGGATGCCTATGCCGACGGTTATCAGGATAACGCACCGATGCAGCAGGTCGCCGCACCGGCTCCGGCCAACCGCGTCAACAGCGCGACGCCGCAGCCTACCGCACCGGCGGCAACCGGTAGCCAGCCGCGCAACCCGTTCCGTAACTGACAGGTGCGGCAGTAAAATATGCACTCCGGGCGCGGCCTCTGCCGCGCCCTTTTTTATGCGCTAATGGCTCAGCTGCAATACGCCGCGCGCCGCATCCAGCATCGCCGTCTGACCGCTGCGGGTCTTTTCCAGACAATCGCTCATGCCGACCACCATTGGTATGCCCATCGCCTTGGCCAGAATAGCGCTGTGCGACAGCGCATTGCCGCCGCTCAGACAGATGCCCAGCACCATGCGCCGGTCCAGCATCACCACCTCCGACGGCATCAGCTCATCCACCACTAAAATCACCGGCTCCGACAGGGTAATCGGCGGGACCGGCTGCTGTTGCAGATAACTGAGGGTGCGCCGCAGAATGTCACGCACGTCCAGCTCGCGCGCCCGCAGGTAGTCGTCATCCAGCGCGCGATAATCGGCCGCAACGGCCTCCATCTCCTGCCGCCACGCCTGCTCGGCGCTGCAACACTGCTGGGCGATGCGCGTATACGCCGACTGCTGTAAGTCCGGATCGTCCAGCAACATGCTGTGCGCGCCGAAGATTCCCGCCTGGGGTTTGCCGATCAGCGTCGCGGTGCGCTCCGCCAGCCGGTTAAGATCGCCGAGCGTCTGCTGCAGCGCCTGACGCAGCCGCTGCTGCTCATGCAAAATATCATCGACGCCGGTATGCCGCGCCGGCAGCGTCGGCCAGACGCTACGCCATTGCAGAATCGGCCCGCTGCTGACGCTCTCCGCCACCGGCACCCCGTGCAACGACAGCGGCTGTTCACCAGAAACCGCCTCCCCGAAGTGCTGCTGCGCCAACGCATTAAACGCCGCCAGCGCCTCGTCGGCCTGCCTGCCGCTGGCGATCAGCCGGATGGTGTCGCCATGCCCCACCTGCAGCAGCGCCAGCTGATTCAGACTGCGCGGGTTGATACACTGACCGCTCTTCTCCAGCACCAGCTCGGCATCAAAATGCGCCAGCGTTTCCGCCAGGCGCGCCGCCGGACGCGCATGCAGTCCATGGACATTCTGCACCCGCCAGCTGGCGCTTTTGCCCTGCTCCAGCGGCAAATCGACCGTTTTCAGCGCCGCCGTCGCCTCCCCCAACTGCGCCCGCTTGGCCTGCAGCGCCCCCCGCGCCTCGGCCAGCACCTGTTCCAGTGCAGCGCCGGAATTGGCAGCCACCACCGCCGCCAGCGTACCTTCCACCAGCGGCGCGGCGCAGAGCGTCACTTTGGCCGCCAGTGCAGGTTCCAGCAACTCCAGCGCGGTTTCAGCGCTCAGCAACGCGCTGCCCAGATCCATCAGCACCACGATGCCGTCACCGTCGGCCACCGATTCAATCGCCGCCATCACCTTCATCGCATCGGTGCCGATCGGGTTCTGCTCATCATCAACGCCCGCCGCCAGCACCAGCCGACAACCGTCGCTGCGCATCATCTGACGCGCCAGCGCCTCAACGCCCTGCGCCAGCAGTGCGCTGTGCGAAACCACTACGATATTGATCATTTCGCCTCCCGCTTAGCCCGCCGCCGCAGACAGCGCCTGGATCATCAGCATCACCGAAGTCGCACCGGGATCCTGATGGCCGATACTGCGCTCACCCAGATAGCTGGCCCGTCCCTTGCGCGCCTGCATGGCGATGGTGCTTTCCGCCGCCTGCTTCGCCCGTTCGGCGGCCTGCCGCAGCGCCGCCCTGATATCCGGCGCCTGTGCCAGCGACTGGCTCAGGCTGTCCGCCACCGGCTGCCAGACGTCGCACATGGTTTTATCTCCCGGCTGCGCCTTGCCGCGTGCCGCCACGCCCTCCGCACCGGCCTGCACCATCTGCTGCAGTTCAGCCAGATCCAGACTCTGTTTACCGGCCGTCACCTGCGCCGCGCGGATAAAGAAGGTGCCGAACAGCGGGCCGCTGGCGCCGCCGACGCTGGACAGCAGCGTCATGCCGCTGCTTTTCAATATCGCGCCGATGTCCTGCTCCGCCACCGACGGCAGCTTGGCCGCCACCTGGTCGAAACCGCGGTTCATGTTCAGGCCGTGATCGGCATCGCCGATCGCCGTATCCAACTCGGTCAAAAAATCACGCTCGCGACGAAATACCTCGCCGCAGCGCATCAGCCAGTCGACCAACTGTTGTTTCGTCAACGCCATGCTTCCTCCTTAGCAACCCCAACGCAGCGCCGGCGTATTGACCGGCGCATCCCACAGTGACAGCGCCTCGTCATCCACCTTCAGCAGGGTGATGGAGACGCCCTGCATATCCAGCGAGGTACAGTAGGCGCCGACCAGACTCCGCTCCACAATCAGCCCGGTTTCCGCACAGCGCTCGGCCAGACGATGGTAGACGCCGTACAGCTCCGACAGCGGCGTCGCCCCCAGGTTATTCACCAGCGCAATCACCCGGTCGCCGCGCGCCAGCGGTCGCTTGGTCTGCAGCTCTTCCCGCCACTCGCCCTGCACCCGATCCCAGACGCGGATCGTTCGCTGGTAGTGGCCGTGCTCCAGCAAAGTATGAAACATCGCATCCACCGCCTGATTGAGGCCGCTGAAAGGCCGCCGCGCAATGCCCGGCTCGCCGTGAATGCCGACGCCGAACTCCATCTCGTTATCCGCCAGCGTAAACGACGGTTTGCCGGCCGCCGGCACGGTGCAGGCACCGAGCGCGATACCGATGGAGTGCCCCTGGTTGTTCAGACGGTGGCCCAGCGTCACCAGATCATCCAGCGAATCGCCGCGCGCCGCCGCCGCGCCGAGCAATTTTTCCAACAGCACGGTATTGGCGACGCCGCGGCGTCCGGCGGTGAACAGGCTGTCTTTTACCGCCACATCGTCATCCACCAGCACCGTCGCCACCGCCACGCCGCTGCCGTGCAACAGTTCGGCGGCGGTCTCAAAGTTCAGCACGTCGCCGGTGTAGTTCTTGACCAGCAGCAGCACGCCGGCGCCGCCGTCGATCGCCAGCCCGCAGGCGAACATTTTATCCGGCGTCGGCGAGGTAAAAATTTCCCCCGGACAGGCGCCGTCCAGCATCCCTGCGCCGACAAAGCCACAGTGCATCGGCTCATGGCCGCTGCCGCCGCCGGATAACAGCGCCACTTTGCCCGCCGCCGGACCGGCCGAGCGACAGACAAACAGCGGATCGCGATGCACCAACAGCTCCGGATGCGCCTCGCCCAGCCCGAGCAACTGCTCCTCCAGCACCGATTCAACCTGATTGATAAGTTTTTTCACCTTGCCCTCCTCCGAATGACGCAACTTTTGGCGTCCGCCGAGTTTTCAGTATGGAACAAGAGCGTCGGACTTTCCGCGAGCGAACCGGCACAAACGACGCGCATTTCTGCACGTTGCACCCGGTTCTTCGCCAAAGCCGGCAATTTTGTGTATAGCTGCGTAAATACCATTTTGAACCGGCGTTTCAGCTTTAATTTTGACCAGCTTTCCCCTATTCTTACGCCACTACTGGGAAAGGGCGAGACAGCCCGCACGAGATGGGATTTACCACGATGAAACGGACCAAAAACATCAACCAAGAGACGTTCCGCAAGTCCTGGCGCAGCTACCGTATGGCGCCGGTCGCGCTGGCCGTCAGCGCCGTATTTATGCTTGCCGGCTGTGAAAAGAGCGATGAGACCGTCTCGCTGTATCAAAACGCCGACGACTGCTCGCGCGCCAATCCGTCCATGAGCGAACAGTGCACCACCGCCTACAACAACGCGCTGAAAGAAGCGGAAAAAACTGCGCCGAAGTACGCCAGCCGTGAAGACTGCGTGGCCGAATTCGGCGAAGCGCAGTGTACGCAGGCGCCGGCCCAGGCCGGCATGGCGGCGGAATCGCAAAGCAGCGGCAGCTTCTGGATGCCGCTGATGGCGGGTTATATGATGGGCCGCCTGATGGGTGGTGGTTCCGGCTTCGCGCAGCAACCTCTCTTCTCCTCGAAAAACCCGGCCAGCCCGGCCAACGGTAAGTTTGTTGACGCCACCGGCAAGAGCTACGGCCCGGCCACCGCCGGCGGCCGCACCATGACGGTGCCGAAAACCGCCATGGCGCCGAAACCGGCCGTCACCAACACCATTACGCGCGGCGGCTTCGGCGAAACCGTCGCCAAACAGACCAGCATGCAGCGCAGCGCGGCATCCGGCACCTCCTCCCGCAGCATGGGTGGCTAACCGATGAAACGCATTGCCATTGAAGAGCGTCTGGACTGGCAGGCCAAGGCGGCGGAGTTCGGCTTTAATTTTCACACCATGTACGGCGAGCCCTACTGGCGTGAGGATGCCTACTACCAGTTTACGCTGGCGCAGATTGAAGAAATTGAAAGCGTCACCGAAGAGCTGCACCAGATGTGCCTGCAGGTGGTGGAAAAAGTGGTCGCCAGCGATGCGCTGATGGCCAAATTCCGCATTCCGAAGCATACCTGGGAATTTGTGCGCAGCGCCTGGCGCACCGGCGCGCCGTCGCTCTATTCGCGTCTCGATCTGGCCTATGACGGCGTGAACCCGCCCAAGCTGCTGGAAAACAACGCCGATACGCCGACCTCGCTGTACGAAGCGGCGTTCTTCCAATGGATCTGGCTGGAAGATCAGATCAACGCCGGCAAACTGGACCCGCAGGCGGATCAGTACAACAGCCTGCAGGAAAAGCTTATCGAACGCTTTGCCGAGCTGAAAGCGCACCACGGTTTCGGCCTGCTGCATATGGCCTGCTGCCAGGACAGTGAAGAAGACCGCGGCACGGTGCAGTATCTGCAGGATTGCGCGCAGGAGGCTGGCGTCCCCACCGAGTTCCTGTTTATGGAAGAGATCGGCCTGGGGGAAAAGGGCCAGTTTACCGACCTGCAAAACCAGGTGATCGGCAACCTGTTCAAGCTGTATCCGTGGGAATTTATGCTGCGCGAGATGTTCTCCACCAAACTGGAGGACGCCGGCGTGCGCTGGCTGGAGCCGGCCTGGAAGAGCATTCTTTCCAATAAGGCACTGCTGCCGATGCTGTGGGAAATGTTCCCCAATCATCCCAACCTGCTGCCGGCCTATTTTGCCGAAGATGAGCATCCGCCGCTGGAGCACTACGTGGTCAAGCCGCTGTTCTCCCGCGAAGGGGCCAATATCCGCATCGTACAAAACGGTCAGGAAGTGGCCAACGTCGACGGCCCTTACGGCGAAGAAGGCATGATCGTGCAGCAGTTCCACCCGCTGCCGCAGTTTGAGGGCAGCTACACGCTGATCGGCAGCTGGCTGATCAACGATCAGGCCGGCGGCATTGGCCTGCGCGAAGACCGCGAGTTGATCACCCAAGACCTGTCGCGCTTCTACCCGCATATTATTTTGGGCTAAATCGTACGCCGTAAACCGGCGACTCTGCTCTGAACACGCCAACGCCAGCCTAATGCTGGCGTTTTTCTTTATCCGACCTGTACCGACAGCATACTGAGCGAGCCCATCTCGATGCCGTCGACCGGTATGCTTATCGGCTCTTCGCCGTCCCAGGCGCCCAGTACATACAGCAACGGCAGGTAGTGCTCCGGCGTCGGGTTCGACAACGCGGCGCCCTCATGCTGCATAAAATTCACCAGCGGGTGGTCCTCACCCTGATAGCGCAGGTTGTCGCGCACATACTGGTTAAACGACTCGGCCCACGGATACGGGCTGCCGTCCCCCTGCCAGCGCGCCATACGCAGGTTATGCACCACGTTGCCGCTGGCGACGATCATCACCCCCTGCTCCCGCAGCGCTGCCAGCTTGCGCCCCAGCGCATAGTGGTACTGCGCCGGCTGGGTGCCGTCGATGCTCAGTTGCACCACCGGAATATCCGCCTGCGGATACATTTTGATCAACACGCCCCAACTGCCGTGATCCAATCCCCACGTCTCACGATCCGCCAGTACCGGCGTCGGCGCCAACAGCTGCTGCAGACGAGCCGCCAATTCCGGTGAACCGGGTGCCGAATACTGCGTATCAAACAGCGCCTGCGGGAAGCCGCCAAAATCATGAATGGTTTTCGGCTGTTCCATCGCTGTCACTGCGGTGCCACGGGTATACCAGTGGGCGGAGACGGCCACAATCGCCTGCGGCCGAGGCAGGCTTTCCCCCAGCCGGCGCCAGGTTTCGGTATAGCGGTTTTCTTCCAGCACGTTCATCGGGCTGCCATGGCCGAGAAACAGCGCCGGCATACGAGAAATCGTCATCATTTCCCCCTTTTCCGGAGTCATCAAAATTACTGATGACCACCTTACGCCGTTTATCTTCAAGACACAGCGGGATAAGCGTGATGATGATATTCAAGAAATTTGAACGGCTAAAAACAATGCCAACAATCAGGTAAATCCGCTCGATTTATGCTTTTACTCTGTTAGTATCAGAATATGAATAATTATCATTAGCATACAAAAGAGGACGCTTGATGTCGGTACCGCTGATTCTGACTCTGCTGGCCGGTGGCGCCACCTTTGTGGGCGCGCTGTTCGGCATTATCGGCCAGAAGCCCTCCAACCGGCTGCTGGCCTTTGCCCTCGGCTTCGCCGCCGGCATTATGCTGCTGATTTCACTGATGGAAATGCTGCCCGCCGCGCTGCATACGGCGGGTATGTCGCCGATGCTCGGCTACGGCATGTTTATGCTGGGCCTGCTGGGCTACTTTGCCCTCGATCGCATGCTGCCGCATCAGCATCCGCAGGATCTGATGCAGCACCCCATCAAACCGCACAATCTGCAGCGCACCGCCATTTTGCTGACGCTGGGCATAAGCCTGCATAACTTCCCGGAAGGCATCGCCACCTTTGTTACCGCCAGCGCCGATCTGGAGCTGGGAATGGGCATCGCCCTGGCGGTCGCCATTCACAATATTCCCGAAGGGCTGGCGGTCGCCGGGCCGGTTTATGCCGCCACCGGTTCAAAAACCAAGGCGCTGCTGTGGTCCGGGATTTCCGGCCTGGCGGAGATCCTCGGCGGGCTGCTGGCCTTTGTGCTGCTGGGGCCGCTGATTTCGCCGGTAATGATGGCCGCGATTATGGCGGCGGTGGCCGGCATTATGGTAGCGCTGTCGGTGGACGAACTGATGCCGCTGGCGAAAAAGATCGACCCCCACAACAACCCCAGCTATGGCGTGCTGTGCGGCATGGCGGTAATGGGCTTTAGCCTGACGCTGCTGCAAAGCGGCGGACTGGGTTAACCGCCGGACAACAAAAAAGGCTGAACAGAGTTCAGCCTTTTTTCATCGGTAACGCTAAAGCGCGCTTCAGCTCGCCTGCTTTTCCTGCATCTGACGGTAAGCCACCAGATCTTCAATCGTCAGCACTGCCATCTCATGCTGCTTGGCAAACTCAATCACTTCCGGCGCATGCGCCATGCTGCCGTCATCATTGGTCAGTTCACACAGCACGCCTGCAGGCTTGAAGCCGGCCAGCGTTACCATATCGATGGTCGCTTCGGTATGGCCGCGGCGGGTCAATACGCCACCCGGCTGCGCACGCAGCGGGAACACGTGGCCCGGACGGTTCAGGTCGCTCGGCTTGGCGTTGTCGGCAATCGCCGCGCGGATAGTTGTCAGGCGGTCAGCGGCGGAAACGCCGGTGGTCACGCCCTGCGCCGCTTCAATCGTTACGGTGAACGCGGTCTGGAACTGGCTGGAGTTGTTGGTCACCATCATCGGCAGATCCAGCTGCTGACGGCGTTCTTCGGTAAGACACAGGCAAACAATGCCGCTGCCGTGGCGAATGGTCAGCGCCATTTGCTCAACGGTCATGGTTTCTGCGGCGAAGATCATATCACCTTCGTTTTCACGATTTTCATCATCAAGCACCATCACACCGTGCCCGTTGCGCAGTGCGTCCAGCGCGCGTTCAACGCGTTCTACCGGCGTGCCGAAATCTGAAAGTAGCGTCTGATTCATGGTAAAAAACCTCATTAAATTTATGGATTACCAGAATCAGGGCGATCTTGAGGAGTGACTATTGCTATAGCCAAAAATAACGCAAGCGGGCGCATGCCCGGCAGATACCGTTACTCTCTCCCATCCGGACTATAACCGTCGGCCCCGGAATTACACCGGATCTGCTGACCTCTAACCGGCCTTGCAGGCTGGCTGAGCGCTCGCGGGCTTTCACCGTAACAGGTGATTTACCGCCGGTGGGGACTTTCACCCCGCCCTGAGAATAAGCAGAACGACTATAACGCTATCCCCCGCACCTTTCAAGATATGTGCAGTAGCGCTGTGAAGTGACGCAATGTAAAGATCAGGTAGTGGTTTATCCGGCGCGCAACTCGCATTACACTAAACAACAGCCATTACATTCTGAAAGGGATACGCCATGATTGACCCGAAAAAAATTGAACAGATCGCACGTCAGGTGCATGAATCCATGCCAAAAGGCGTACGCGAATTCGGGGAAGACGTAGAGAAAAAAGTGCGTCAGGTTCTGCAGGCGCAACTGGGTCGTCTGGACCTGGTGAACCGTGAAGAGTTCGACGTGCAGACCCAGGTGCTGCTGCGCACCCGCGAAAAGCTGGCGCTGCTGGAACAGCGCATCGCCGATCTGGAAGGCAAGCAGGCCGGCGCGCCGAAACAGGAAGAAGAATAAGCCCGGCGCGGCAATCATCCGCCGCCACGCTTACCTGAACACGAGCGGGCTGACCTGGCTCAGCCCCTTATTGTTTCGCTCTTACTCTGGCCCGCCGCGGCAGCAACAGCCAGATCAGCGCAAACATCGCCAGCGCATAGACGCTTTTCCAACCAATAATCACCAACAGCAGCACGCACAGCAGCGTCCCCACCAGCGCCATCAGCCGCGAACGGCCCGACAACAGCCGGCACCCTGCCAGCATGCACAACAGATAGATCAGCACAAAAATACCGTTGGCGTACACCAGCAGCGTATCCAGCGGCAGGCCCAGCATATAAATCAGCAAGGTGAATAACAGACAGCTGCCCACCACCAGCGTGAGGGCGTTTAGCGGCGTCTGTGCGGACGACAACCTGGCCAATGCGCTGTGCGGTTTGCTCTGCGCCTGCGACCACACCATTCTGGCAAAACTCTGGGTGTAAATATTCACGCTGGCGAAACAGGCCAGATAGCCGATAATACAGGCGACCCACAGCGCATGCTGCCCGAACAGCTGTACCACAATGCCCGGCAGCGAAGCCGCAGCCGCCTGATGTTCACCATAGGCATGGAAATGCAGCACCGCCACGGTGCCGCCCCAATACACCAGACCGGCCAGCAACATGCCAAGCAGCAGCGCGCGCGGGAAATCGCGCGCCGAGTTACGGAACTCGGTCGCCAGATGGGCAAAGGCCTCCAGCCCGACAAAACACCAGAACATCACCGCCAGCGCACGGAACATATTGCCCGGCGCAACGTCCTCAAGCGCCGGCCACGGGATCTCAGCCGGTTCAATGTCGCCTTTCCACCAGATAGCGGCCACCAGCGCCACCACCAGCACGGCGATCAGCGTCTGAATATTGGCGCTGGAACCGGCGCTGCGCGTGCCGAGCAACCAGATAAGCAGCAGGGTGGCGATCTCGACCAGCAGCAGGCCACCGGCGCTCCAACCCAGCGTCGACTGCCAGAAACCGGCGGCAATCTGTAAAGCGGCCGGCAGGCCGACCGGGATCACCGACAAAAACAGCCAGGCGGTAACCTTGCCCATACGGGGGCCGAACGCCATGCCGACAAAGTGAGCCGCGCCGCCGGCGCTGGGAAAGTGTCGCCCTAATGCCGCAAAGGTGATGGCAATGGGAAACACCAGCGCGATCAGCAGCGGCCAGGCCCACAGGCTGTCGCCCTGCGCCAGCTGCGCCGCCAGCGCCGGCACCGCAAACACGCCGGTACCCAATAACGAGGTGGACAGCAGCCCAACGCCCTGCACCAGCCCCAGTTCCTGCTTCAGTCCACTCACTGACAACCACCGTATTCAGCGGCGCGCGCATACGCAGCGCGCCTGAGATCGCGCTTACGCAGCGAATTAACCGCGTCCGTCTTTGATCGCTTTAATGATATTGGTGGTCGACAGGCCGTCTTCGAAATTCAGCACCTTCACCTCACCGCCGTTCGCCCACACTTCCTTGCTGCCGGCAATCTCTTCAGGCTTGTAGTCGCCGCCCTTCACCAGCAGATCCGGCAGGACGTCGGCAATCAGCCGCTGCGGCGTATCTTCTTCAAACGGCACCACCCAGTCGACCGCTTCCAGCGCACCCAGCACCACCATGCGATTTTCCAGCGCATTAACCGGCCGCGCTTCCCCTTTCAGACGTTTGGTGGAGGCGTCGCTGTTTACCGCGACGATCAGGCGGTCCCCCAGCTTGCGTGCATTGGCCAGATAGGAGACGTGACCGGCGTGCAGAATGTCGAAGATGCCGTTGGTCATCACCACTTTTTCACCGCGCTGACGCGCCTGCGCCACCGCTTTTTTCAACTGTTCTTCGTTCATCACGCCAAAGCCGGTGTCGGCCCGGCCGCGGATGGCGTTTTCCAGTTCAATCGGCGCAACGGTCGAGGTGCCCAGCTTGCCGACCACCACGCCTGCGGCGGCGTTCGCCAGGAAACAGGACTCTTCCAGCGTATTGCCGGCGGCCAGCGCAGCCGCCAGCACGCCGATCACCGTGTCGCCGGCGCCGGTGACGTCAAACACTTCCTGCGCCTGCGTCGGCAGATGCAGCGGTTCACGCCCCGGCTGCAGCAGCGTCATGCCGTGCTCGGAACGGGTGACCAGCAGCGCGGACAGCTCAAAATCCTTCACCAGCTGCATGCCGCGCTCGACCAGTTGCTCTTCGCTGCTGCAATGGCCCACCACCGCTTCAAATTCGGACAGGTTCGGCGTCAGCAGCGTAGCGCCGCGATAACGCTCAAAATCCGTACCTTTCGGGTCGATCAGCACCGGCACTTTGGCCGCCCGCGCCAGTTGGATCATCCCCTGCACCTGACTGAGCGCGCCCTTGGCGTAATCGGACAGCACCAGCGCGCCGATCTGCGGCAGCGCCTGCTGAATGCGCTCCAGCATCGGCTGCGGGTCCACATTGGAGAAGCCTTCTTCAAAATCCAGGCGAATCAGCTGCTGGTTACGCGACAGGATGCGCAGTTTAGTGATGGTCGGATGCGTCGGCACCGAGACAAAATCACAGCGCACGTTGACTTCATCCAGTTTGGCGTTCAACGCCCGCGCCGCATCATCGATGCCGGTCAGGCCCACCAGACGCGAATTGGCGCCGAGCGAGGCGATGTTCATCGCAACGTTAGCCGCACCGCCGGGACGCTCTTCAATCGTATCTACCTTGACCACCGGCACCGGGGCTTCCGGTGAAATACGGCTGGTCGGCCCATACCAATAGCGATCCAACATGACATCGCCAACCACCAGCACACCGGCGCGGCGAAAATCAGGCAGCGTAACTTTCATCCGATAACTCCAAACAGGTCATAAATTTAATGGCGCCGATATTATCACAGACCTCGCTAATACCGGCATAAAGGTAATTTTACCGCTGGCCCAGCCAGCGGTGCCAACTGGCACGCACCTGCTCCCGCTCAGCGGTGAACTGCTCACTGCTGACTTTGCCGGAGTGTTCCTGCAGCGCCAGATGGTGGATCTCATCGCGCATCGCGACATAGGCCTGCGTCAGCGCGGCGGCCTCGTCTTCGGCCATGATGTCGTAATTCGCCATCAGCTCGAAAATCCGCACGTTGTCTGACCAACGGGTCAGGCGCGCTTCATTCGCGGCATAGCGTAAGACCAGATATTGCGCGATAAATTCGATATCGGTGATGCCACCTTCATCGGTTTTGATATCAAACAGTTCGCGCCGCTTGTTGGCGAGGTGGCTGCGCATCTTCTCGCGCATTTCCCGCACTTCCTGACGCAGGGTGTCAGCCTCACGCGGCTGACAGAGAATATCGCGGCGAATGGCGTCAAAACGCTGCTGCAGCGCCGTATCGCCGTACACGATGCGCGCCCGCACCAACGCCTGATGCTCCCAGGTCCATGCTTCATGCTGCTGGTACTCGGCGAAGGCGTCGATGGTGCTGACCAGCATGCCGGCCGCGCCGGAAGGGCGCAGACGCGCATCCACCTCATACAGAATGCCGGACGAGGTGCGGGTGCTGAACAGATGCATTACCCGCTGCGCCAGCCGCAGATAAAACTGGCGGCCGTCGATGCTGCGCGCGCCGTCGGTCATCACCTCCGGCGGGCAGTCCAGCAGGAACACCAGATCGAGATCGGAACTGTAGCCCAGCTCCCAGCCGCCCAGTTTGCCATAGCCGATCACGGCAAAGCCGCGCCCTTCGCGCTCATGCAAATGCGTCGGCTGGCCATAGCGCGCCACCATATCGTTCCACGCCTGCTGCACCACCGCGTCGATAATCGCCTCCGCCAGGTAAGTTAAGTGATCGCTCACTTTCATTACCGGCAGCGCACCGGCAATATCGCCGGCGGCGATACGCAACTGCTGCGCCTGTTTAAACTGGCGCAGCGCTTCCAGCCGCTGCTCTTCATCCTCTTCCGGCACCCGCAGCAGATACTGCCGCAGCTCGCTGCGGTAGGCGTCCGGCGCCACCGGCTGATACAGCGTATTGGTATCGAGCAGCTCGTCCAGCAGCAGCGGATAACGCGCCAGCTGGCTGGCCACCATCGGCGAGGCGGCGCACAGGCGAATCAGATGGCTCAGGGCCGCCTGATACTCCACCAGCAGTTCGAGGTAGGTGGTGCGGGTCACGATGCTCAGCAGCAACTGGGTCAGCCGCGCCAGCGCGGTCGGCGCATCGCTGCGCGGGCACACTTCCGCCAACAGGCGCGGCATCAGTTGATCCAGCACCTCGCGGCCGCGCGGGCCGATGGTGCGTTTATCGACGTCCTGACGGAAATCGGCGAGGGTGCGCAGCATCATGCGGCGCTCTTCTTCGCCAAGGTGCGGCGTCAGCGGTGCGATCTCCTGTTCATCCAGCGCATCCAGCCACAGGCCGGCGAAGTGCTGGCACTGCGGATCGTCCTCCGCATCCGGGCCGTCATCGCCAATCAGGTCGTCAAACACCGCCCTTACCGCCCGCATATGCGCGTCCAGTCGGGTCAACAGCGCCGGCCAGTCGGCCAGCCCCATGCCCCAGGCCAGCCGCGTCTGATCGAGCGCATCCTGCGGCAGCGTCTGGGTTTGCTGGTCGGCGATGGCCTGCAGCAGATTTTCCAGCCGGCGTAAGAACAGATAGCCGGCGCCAAGCTCCGCGACCTGCGTTTCCGGCAGCAGCCCCAGTTCCCCTATCGCCTGCAGCGTCGGCAGCAGCGCGCGTCCCTGCAGCGATGGCTCGCGCCCGCCGCGGATCAGTTGGAAAACCTGGGTGATAAACTCGATTTCGCGAATGCCGCCGGCACCCAGTTTGATGTTGTCTTTTAACCCGCGCCGCCGCACCTCACGGGCAATCATGCTTTTCATATTGCGCAGCGACTGAATCACGCTGAAATCGATATAGCGGCGGAATACAAACGGCCGCAGCATACCGCGCAACTCCGCGCTGTAAGGATCGTCGAAACCGCCCATCAGCCGCGCCTTGACCATCGCGTAGCGTTCCCAGTCGCGCCCCTGTTCCTGATAGTAATCCTCCAGCGCGGCAAAGCTCATTACCAGCGGGCCGCTGTCGCCGAACGGGCGTAGGCGCATATCCACCCGATAGACAAAACCGTCGATGGTGTGCTGATCCAGCGCCTTGATCAGCCGCTGCCCAAGGCGGGTAAAAAACTGGGCATTATCCAGCTGGCGGCGACCGCCCACGGTCTGGCCGTTTTCCGGATAGGCGAAAATCAGGTCGATATCAGAGGAGAAATTCAGCTCGCCGCCGCCCAGCTTGCCCATGCCCAGCACCAGCAGCGGCTGCGGAACGCCGTCGGCATTGCACGGCGTGCCCCATTCACGACAGCAGGTTTGGTACAGCCAGTCGCGCGCGCTGACGATCAGCGTTTCCGCCAGCGCGCTCAGCTGCTGCAGGGTCTGTTCAGTACTGCAAAGATTCAGCGCCTGCGCCCAGGCAATACGCACCAGCGTTTCCCGCCGGAACAGACGCAGCTCGCGCATCAGCGCCGCTTCATCGCTCACCTCGTCCAGCACGTCCTGCAGCCAGGCCGCATAATGCTGGCATTCATCCGCCGCCGGAGGCTGCTGACGCAGCGTCGTCAGCCACTCCGGATGATTCAACAGCGTATCGCTGATGAAATCGCTCGACGCCAGAGCCTGTTGCTCCCGCTCGTCAAACACCCATTCGCTACCGTTAACTTCCTGAAAACGCTGCACAGCCTGCTGTGCCTGCGCCTGTAATGTGACTGAAAGTGGCGACATGCTGAATGCCCCTGATAACGGCCCGCCGGCGACAGGCCTGAATAATTAACGAACCGCGCCGTTTAGCCAAAATGGCGCATGAGATAAAGCCTGTTTGCGGCAGCTTTCGTACCAGCCCTGACGGCGCGCGGACAGCGACGCCAGCAGCTCGCGCCAGCCGTTCAGATAAGGTTCGGACACCTCATCGGCATAAGCGCCGGACAGCAGCGTCAAGGCCGCCAGCTGCCGTTTCAGGCGCGGCAGCTGCTCCTGATACTCATCGTCGCTCAGAGGACGGTTAAAGCCCTCTTTCAGATCGGCGGCGCTGCGCCCCAGCATAATGTCGCAAAAGCGTTTAAATGAACCATCCAGCTTTGCCTGCGCCTTGGCATCAATAAACGCGCGCCACGCGCCGCTGACCAGCCACGATGTGAGCGCCAACTTACACTGTAGGTAAACCGGGCTGTAGCACAGCGTCTGCGCCTCGGCCTCCGGCGCCTCCAGCAGCGGCTCCAGCTCGGACAGGCGGCTGCGCAACCCGGCGCTGGCCTTGCGAGGCACCAAACCACCGAACACCACCAGCGTCTGGCGTATCAGCACCAGCGCATCCACAATCGCCTGCCGCGCCGCTGCGTCACCGCGCAGCCACAGCTCTTCGTGATATTGCCAATGGTCGAGCGCCAGTTCAAAACCGGCGATCATGCCCTGCTCAACGCTGGCCTTGGCCGGCGCGTACAATACCGGCAAAGGACGAACCTCACGCGCCGCTGCGCCCTGTGCCAGGTAATAGCCGCGCGCCGCCTTGCTCAGGCTGCCCTGACGCAGCCCGCCCTGTTGCGCCAGCTCGGCCGCCAGCAGCAAAACGTCCTGCGTATTGCCCTGTTGCAGCTCCAGCTCGATTTCGCAAATGGCTTCAGTCAGCTCCCCCGCCCGCACTTCACCCTGATCCAGCCCTACCTCAATCTGGCTTTGGTTGTAAGTAACCACCCACTTTTCACGGACAAAATCAGTGCGGAACAGCGGTTGCAGCTGCTGCTGCAGCGCCTCGACGTCGCAGCCCTGCGGCCAAATATCCGCCGGCAGCTGTGACAATGCCAACTCCGGCGTAGCGATGGCGACGTTGTACTCCGGGCGCTGGTGCAGACCGCCGACCACCGAACCTGCGGTTTTCAGCGTCATTTCATACCGGTCGTCAAAGCCGCGAATGCGCAGCCCCATATCGTGGTGACGCAGGAAATTATCGGCGGTTTCAAAGTAAATATTGGTTAACCGCTGCGGCGCGCTGTGTTGATGCGGCCAGGCCGCCATCTGCGCGGGCAGCGCGGCAACCGCCTGCGGCGTGGCAATAAATTTCAGTTCAATTTCAACGGTCATAAGATTTTTACACCAATAAGTTAGGTATTCGCGTCGCTCTTCGCGGCGGATGCGGCGTTAAACCTGCTCCGTCCGGCGACGTGCGGTAATAATTATCTTACCGCGATTCCCCGCTTCTGAACCCTGTTGAGTACAGAAAAAACCTGTTATGTTATAGAACGATGCGCAACCCGCGGAATTTGCAGTACTCAGGACGGGCTCATTCCGGTTTTCCCGTTGCGTCAACGGACTGGAATCTCTACTATCGTTCCATAAATCCCTACAGAAACGATGAAAAAAATGCAGACATTACGCCTAATTTTCCTCGCCCTGCTGAGTCTCAGCATCACTTGGGGCGCACATGCCGAAGATAAACGCTATATCTCCGATGAACTGAACACCTACGTACACAGCGGCCCGGGCAACCAATACCGCATTGTCGGCACGCTGAATACCGGCGATGAAGTCACGCTGCTCAGTGTGAATGACAGCACCAAATACGGGCAAATCCGTGATGCCAAGGGCCGTACCGTATGGATCCCGCTTAACCAGCTCAGTAATACGCCGAGCCTGCGCACCCGCGTGCCGGAACTGGAGCAGCAGGTGCAGACCCTAACGGACAAGCTGACCAATATTGATAATAGCTGGAACCAGCGCACGGCAGACATGCAGCAGAAAGTTGCCGCCAGCGACAGCATCATCAGCGGTCTGCAGGAAGAGAATCAGGCGCTGAAAAATCAGCTGCAGGTGGCCCAGAAGAAGGTGAACGCGGTAAATCTGCAGCTTGACGACAAGCAGCGCACCATTATTCTGCAATGGTTTATGTACGGCGGCGGCGTAGCCGGCATCGGCCTGCTGCTCGGCCTGCTGTTGCCACATCTGCTGCCACGGCGTAAAAATAACAATCGCTGGATGAACTAACGCCTCATCGCAGCCTGAAAGGTCGCCACGGCGACCTTTTTTATTGGCGCGGCAGCACGCGCTCAATTCATGTAATCTGATAGTGAATGTGTTAACTGCAGGAGTACGACAGTGAAAATTTACCTGGTTGGCGGCGCGGTGCGCGACAGCCTACTGGAACTGCCGGTGGTCGACCGCGACTGGGTGGTGGTCGGCGCAACGCCGGAACAGTTGCTGGCGCAGGGCTACCAGCAGGTCGGTAAAGATTTTCCGGTCTTTCTCAACCCGCAAACCCATGAGGAATATGCGCTGGCGCGCACCGAGCGTAAATCCGGCCATGGCTATACCGGCTTTATCTGCCATGCCGCCCCCGATGTGACGCTGGAAGAGGATCTGCTGCGCCGCGATCTGACCATTAACGCCATTGCACAAACCACCGACGGCGAACTGGTCGATCCTTATCACGGCGTTGACGATCTGAAGGCCCGCGTGCTGCGCCACGTTTCGGCGGCATTTGGCGAAGATCCGCTGCGCGTCTTGCGCGTCGCGCGTTTTGCCGCCCGCTTTGCCCATCTCGGCTTCACCATTGCGCCGGAAACCGCCGCGCTGATGCGCCAGATGGCCGACAGCGGCGAGCTGGCGTCACTGACCGCCGAGCGCGTCTGGAAAGAGACGGAGAAAGCGTTACAAAGCCGCAGCCCGCAGGTCTATTTCCAGGTGCTGCGCGACTGCCATGCGCTGGGCGTGCTGTTTCCGGAAATCGACGCGCTGTTCGGCGTCCCCGCGCCGGAGAAGTGGCACCCGGAAATCGACACCGGCATCCATACGCTGATGACGCTGGCGCTCGCCGCACGACTCAGCCCGGAGATTGACGTGCGCTTTGCCGCACTGTGTCACGATCTCGGCAAGGGGCTGACGCCCAAAGAATACTGGCCGCACCATCACGGCCACGGCCCGGCCGGCGTGCGTCTGGTCGAGGCCATGTGTCAGCGCTTGAGAGTGCCGAACCCGCTGCGCGATCTGGCCAAATTGGTGGCCGAATATCACGATCTCATCCATACGGTAAATAAGCTGCGGCCGGAAACGCTGCTCAAGCTGTTTGACGCCATCGACGTCTGGCGTAAACCGCAGCGGCTGGAGCAAATCATTCTGACCAGCGAGGCCGATGCGCGCGGCCGCACCGGTTTTGAGGAGCAACCGTACCCGCAGGGTGACTACCTGCGGGAAGCCTATCGGGTTGCCAACGACGTATCGGTCAAAGAAGTGGTGGCCAGCGGCCTGCAGGGCCCGGCGATTCGCGAGGAAGTGCAGCGCCGCCGCCGGCAGGCGCTGGCAACCTGGAAAGCGGCGCAGCCCCAGCCGTAACGGCCATAAAAAAACCCCGCAGTGCGGGGTTTTTTATTACCGACTGTCGACCTGCGGTTTACATAAACACCACGTATACCGCCGCCGCAACGATAAAGCGGTAAATGGCAAACGGCACAAACGAAATACGTTTGATCAGCGTCAGGAAGGTTTTAATCGCTACCAGCGCCACCACAAAGGCGGTGACAAAGCCGACGGCAAACATCGGCAGATCCGCTAGCGTCAGGAAGTGCAGGCTCTTGTACAGGTCCAGACCGCTGGCGCCGATCATCATCGGCACGGCGAGGATAAAGGAGAACTCGGAAGCCGCATAGCGGCTGACGCCGACCAGCATGCCGCCGGAGATGGTCGCCCCGGAGCGCGAGAAACCCGGCCACAGAGCCAGACACTGGAAACAGCCGATCATAAACGCCTGACGGTGGGTGATATCGTCCAGCCCGACCGCGCGCGGTTTTTTCGGCTTCAGCCACTCCGCCGTCAGCAGCAGCACACCGCCGACCACTAACGCATACATCACGTTTTTCGGCTCGAACAGTGATTTGATCACCTCATGGAACAGCAGCCCCAGCACTACCGCCGGCGCCATTGCCAGCAGAATGTGAGTCAGCTTCAGGTGGCCCGGCGTATGCCCTTCATGCGCCACCGGCTTGCCGCCGAAGTGAATGCCGATCAGGCCGAACAGACGACGCCAGAACATCACTACCACCGCCAGGATAGAACCTAACTGGATGATAACCTCGAAGGTTTTCGCCTTATCGCCGGTAAAGCCCAGCCACTCGCCCACGATAATCATGTGCCCGGTTGAAGACACCGGCAGGAATTCCGTTAATCCCTCTACTACCCCAAGAACAAATGCCACAAACAGTGAATGCATGTCCGCCATGTGCGCGCTTACCCCACAATTCTTCCGCTATAAACATAAAAAAGCGGCAGTGCTTAAGACATTGCCGCTAAAACAATTCTGCGTTTCAGACCACGTTAGCGGCCTTTCGTTGCATCAGCATGACATTTATCACGCCGGGCGCTGGCCTCGTTCAATCACAACGCCAACCCGGCTGGCCTGCGCCACCGCGCCCGGCTTGCTGACCTTAATACGGACCCATGGGGATTTAAAGCGCTGGAGTAATATTTCGGATATTTCCTCTGCCACGCGTTCCACCAGCGCAAAACGCCCGGATTCAACGTGTTGGATCACCGCTTCGCTGATATCGGCATAGCTCAGGCAGTCGTTGACGTCATCACTGGCGGCGGCCTTGCGGTTATCCCAGCCCATTTCGATATCGAACACCAGCTTCTGGCGAATCGTTTGTTCCCAATCATAAACGCCAATGGTGGCGATTACGGTAAGTTCCTCAATAAATACGATATCCATCACGTCATTCTCTGTTTTTGGCCTTGCCGGATACCACTTCCAGCGGAATATGCGTATTATCCATAGATGTTGAGATTAAAACGACCATTATTAAACGGAACCGCGTTATGAGTGCTACCGCGCTTGGCATGATTATCTTCGCGTATCTGTGTGGCTCCATCTCCAGCGCGATCCTGGTTTGCCGGATCGCCAGGCTGCCAGATCCGCGCGAGCATGGCTCAGGAAATCCCGGGGCGACCAACGTCCTGCGTATCGGCGGCCGCGTTGCAGCGGCGGCGGTGCTGGTGTTTGACATTCTGAAAGGGATGTTGCCGGTATGGCTGGCGTATAAACTCAACGTGCCGCCGCTCTATCTGGGGCTGACGGCGATTGCCGCCTGCCTGGGTCATATCTATCCGGTATTCTTCCATTTCCGCGGCGGCAAGGGCGTCGCCACCGCCTTCGGCGCCATTGCGCCCATCGGCTGGGACCTGACCGGGCTGATGACCGGCACCTGGCTGCTGACCGTGCTGCTCAGCGGCTACTCCTCGCTGGGGGCGATCGTCAGCGCGCTGATTGCGCCCTTCTATGTCTGGTGGTTCAAACCGCAGTTTACCTTCCCGGTGGCGATGCTCTCGTGCCTTATTCTGATGCGTCATCACGACAATATCCAACGCCTGTGGCGCGGGCAGGAAGGGAAAATATGGAAGAAATTCCGCAAGAAAAAAGGCGATGACGCGGCGGACGCCGACAAGCCGGAAGATTCACAATAAACAGGGGCCGGATTATCCGGCCCCTGTTTAGGTTGATAACAAAGTCGTTGATGGCCCGAGATACCCGGGCCTAGCGTAACGAGGGGCATTATGGGACGCATCCCTGCGGCTTATACCGCCGGCAGCTCCGCCAGCGGCCAGCGCGGCCGCACCGATACGCTCAGTTCAGGATTGGCGCCGTTTTTCAGCCGCACCATGCCGGCATAGGCAATCATCGCGCCGTTGTCGGTGCAAAACTCCGGACGAGCGTAAAACACTTCGCCGCCGCGCTTTTGCATCATCTCGGCCAGTTTCGCCCGCAGGGTGCGGTTAGCGCTGACGCCGCCGGCCATCACCAGACGCTTAAAGCCGGTTTGCTCCAGCGCGCGTTTGCATTTAATCGCCAGCGTATCCACCACCGCATCCTCAAACGCGCGGGCGATATCGGCGCGGGTTTGCGCATCGTCGCCGTTGCCGCGAATGGTGTTGGCGGCAAAGGTTTTCAGGCCGGAGAAGCTGAAATCCAGTCCCGGACGATCGGTCATCGGCCGTGGGAAGGTAAAGCGCCCCGCCTGCCCCTGCTGCGCCATTTTCGACAGCATCGGCCCGCCGGGATAGTCCAGCCCCAGCAGTTTGGCGGTTTTATCAAACGCTTCACCCGCCGCATCGTCAATCGATTCGCCCAGCAGGGTATATTCGCCGATGCCGGTCACGCTGATAAGCTGGGTATGACCGCCCGATACCAGCAACGCCACAAACGGGAACGCCGGCGGGTTGTCTTCCAGCATCGGCGCCAGCAGGTGGCCTTCCATATGATGCACCGGCACCGCCGGCACGTTCCAGGCGAACGCCAGCGAACGCCCGATGGTGGCGCCGACCAGCAGCGCGCCCACCAGGCCGGGGCCGGCGGTATAGGCGACGCCATCAATATCCGCCGCGCTCAGGTTCGCTTCCTTTAACGCCGCCTGAATCAGCGGCACGGTTTTGCGCACGTGATCGCGTGACGCCAGCTCCGGCACCACGCCACCGTAATCGGCATGCAGCTTCACCTGGCTGTACAATTGATTGGCTAATAAACCGGCCCGATCGTCATACACTGCGATTCCGGTTTCATCGCAGGACGTTTCTATACCCAGTACTCGCATTACCTTTCCCATCATTCACGTGCGGCCGCTAGTTTAGCACAATCGCCGCGATTTTCTGCCAGCCGTGGGCGCTTTGCCGTCGCCGTGACGCTATGTCGCTGATTCTCTCGAAAAATGTGTCGGCAATTAAAAGCGGGCATTTTTTTCTGATTAGTCTATAATCAGCGGCCGACGCAAAATTGCGCAGCTTGATTCGGATAGCGCCCGCCGGCGGACGGCTTTCTCTTTGAGTTGATGCTTTACAAAGCAGCATCCATTGGAGTAAAATTCCGCACCATTTTGAAAAGGCTGGCGCTTGGCCAGCAGCAAACCGAATTCTATTGAGGTGAGAGGCACATGCCGGTAATTAAAGTACGTGAAAACGAGCCATTTGACGTTGCTCTGCGTCGTTTCAAGCGTTCATGCGAAAAAGCAGGCGTTTTAGCTGAAGTTCGTCGTCGTGAGTTTTATGAAAAACCAACTACCGAACGCAAACGCGCTAAAGCTTCCGCTGTGAAACGTCACGCGAAGAAACTGGCTCGCGAAAACGCACGCCGCACTCGTCTGTATTAATCCTTCGGGGGTAACCCCGCCGCGTGATTTTTTCTTTCTCAAGAACACGCAGACCGAGTAGTTGCATACGAAGGCCGTGCTTTCCGAAAGGAATGCGCGGCTTGTTCTCGTTTATAGGCACGAACCGAGGCTTATGGCTGGACGAATCCCGCGTGTATTTATCAATGACTTGCTGGCGCGCACCGACATCGTCGATCTGATCGACGCACGGGTGAAGCTGAAGAAGCAGGGCAAAAACTATCACGCGTGCTGCCCATTCCACCACGAGAAAACGCCTTCGTTCACCGTTAACGGCGAAAAACAGTTTTATCACTGTTTTGGTTGTGGTGCGCACGGTAACGCCGTCGACTTCCTGATGAATTACGACAGGCTTGAGTTTGTCGAAACCATCGAGGAACTGGCGACCATGCACGGGCTGGAAGTGCCTTATGAGGCAGGCTCCGGGCCAACCCAGATCGAACGTCATCAGCGGCAAAGTCTTTATCAACTGATGGAACAGCTCAGCACGTTCTATCAACAGTCACTGAATCAACCGAATGGCAAGCAGGCGCGTGATTACCTGCAGCAGCGCGGCTTAAGTGACGACGTTATCCGCCATTTCGCCATCGGTTTCGCCCCCGCCGGCTGGGATAACGCATTAAAACGTTTTGGTCGCGAGCGCGACGGCCGCACCGCATTGAACGATGCCGGCATGTTGGTGACTAACGATCAAGGGCGTTCTTACGACCGTTTCCGTGAACGCGTCATGTTCCCTATCCGTGATAAACGCGGACGGGTGATTGCCTTCGGCGGTCGCGTACTCGGCGACGGTATGCCGAAGTACCTGAACTCGCCGGAAACCGAAGTATTCCATAAAGGCCGACAGTTATACGGCCTGTATGAAGCACAGCAGAGCCACCCCAAGCAGCTGCAGCGCTTGCTGGTGGTGGAAGGCTATATGGACGTGGTGGCGCTGGCGCAGTTCGGCATCGATTATGCCGTCGCCTCGCTCGGCACCTCGACCACGGCGGAACACATTCAGCTGATGTTCCGCGCCACCGACAACGTGGTCTGCTGCTATGACGGCGACCGGGCCGGCCGCGAGGCAGCCTGGCGCGCGCTGGAAACCGCGCTGCCCTATCTGAATGACGGGCGCCAGCTGCGCTTTATGTTTTTACCTGACGGCGAAGACCCGGATACGCTGGTGCGTCAGGAGGGCAAGGCAGCTTTCGAACAACGGATGGAGCAGGCGCAGCCGCTTTCCACTTTCCTGTTCGAAACCCTGCTGCCGCAGGTTGACCTGAGCAGCCCGGACGGGCGCGCCAAGCTGAGCGCGCTGGCGCTGCCGCTGATTAGCCAGGTGCCCGGCGAAACGCTGCGTCTTTATCTGCGCCAGCAGCTTGGCAACAAGCTGGGGCTGCTGGATGACAGCCAGCTCGACAAATTGATGCCCAAACAGGCTGAAAACGCCAATACTTATCAGGCGCCCCAGCTAAAACGCACAACCATGCGTATACTGATAGGGTTATTGGTGCAAAATCCGCAGCTCGCCGCGCTAGTGCCGTCGCTGGACGGGCTGGAGCAGACCAAGCAGGCGGGCCTGCCGCTGTTTGTCGAACTGGTGCAAACCTGCTTGTCGCAGCCGGGATTGACCACCGGGCAGCTTCTGGAGCTGTATCGCGACAACAAATTCAGCCAGCAGCTTGAAACTCTGGCCACATGGAACCATATGATCGTTGAGGATATGGTTGAACAACATTTTATTGACACGCTAACGAATCTTTACGACTCAGTGCTGGAACAGCGGCAGGAAGAGCTGATTGCCCGTGACAGAACCCACGGCCTGAATACAGCAGAGCGTCAGGAACTGTGGTCATTACAGTTGGCGTTAGCGAAGAAAAACTGAATACCAAACGGCTTAAGTGCCGCTAAAAGCGAGGGCAAAGCCCTGCAATATGCTGCCATAGTGGGCCGCGGCAATAACAAAAACGCCCCAAATGCTATTGTTGGCGGTTTCGCCGACCGACACCAACCCAAATACTCTGAAGTGTGGATACCGTCTTATGGAGCAAAACCCGCAGTCACAGCTTAAGCTACTTGTCACCCGTGGTAAGGAGCAAGGCTATCTGACCTATGCTGAGGTCAATGACCATCTGCCGGAAGATATCGTCGACTCCGATCAGATCGAAGACATCATCCAGATGATTAACGACATGGGCATCCAGGTGATGGAAGAAGCGCCGGACGCCGATGACCTGTTGCTTGCTGAAAACTCAAACAACACCGATGAGGATGCTGAAGAAGCGGCTGCTCAGGTGCTCTCCAGCGTTGAGTCCGAGATTGGCCGCACCACTGACCCGGTACGTATGTACATGCGTGAAATGGGTACCGTTGAACTGCTGACGCGCGAAGGCGAAATCGACATCGCCAAGCGCATCGAAGACGGTATTAACCAGGTACAGTGCTCGGTGGCCGAATACCCGGAGGCCATCACCTATCTGCTCGAACAGTACGATCGCGTTGAAGCGGGCGAATCTCGCCTGTCCGATCTGATCACCGGCTTCGTCGATCCGAACGCGGAAGAGGACCTTGCGCCGACCGCCACCCATATCGGTTCTGAGCTGTCGACCGAAGAGCAGGACGATGACGACGACGATGATGACGACGACGACGATTCCGAAGACGATAACAGCATCGATCCGGAAGTCGCCCGTCAGAAGTTCTCCGAACTGCGCGAGCAGTACGAAGCGACGCGTCAGGTGATCAAGGCCAACGGCCGCAGCCATGCCAAGTCTGCAGAAGAGATTCTGAAGCTGTCTGAAGTCTTCAAACAGTTCCGCCTGGTGCCTAAGCAGTTCGACTTCCTGGTCAACAGCATGCGCACCATGATGGACCGCGTACGCACCCAGGAACGCATCATCATGAAGATGTGTGTTGAGCAGTGCAAAATGCCGAAGAAAAACTTCGTCACGCTGTTTGCCGGCAACGAAACCAGCGATTCCTGGTTTGAAGCCGCGCTGGCGATGGCCAAGCCATGGTCGGAAAAGCTGAAAGACGTCGCCGAAGACGTGCAGCGCAGCCTGCAGAAACTGCGCCAGATCGAAGAAGAAACCGGTCTGACCATCGAGCAGGTCAAGGATATCAACCGTCGCATGTCCATCGGCGAAGCCAAGGCCCGCCGCGCCAAGAAAGAGATGGTTGAGGCCAACCTGCGTCTGGTTATTTCTATCGCCAAGAAATACACCAACCGCGGTCTGCAGTTCCTCGATCTGATTCAGGAAGGCAACATCGGCCTGATGAAGGCGGTAGACAAGTTCGAATACCGTCGCGGCTATAAGTTCTCGACCTACGCCACCTGGTGGATCCGTCAGGCAATTACCCGCTCCATCGCCGACCAGGCGCGCACCATCCGTATTCCGGTGCATATGATTGAGACCATCAACAAGCTCAACCGTATTTCACGCCAGATGCTGCAGGAAATGGGCCGCGAGCCGACGCCGGAAGAGCTGGCTGAGCGCATGCTGATGCCGGAAGACAAAATCCGCAAAGTGCTGAAGATCGCCAAAGAGCCGATCTCCATGGAAACGCCGATCGGTGATGATGAAGATTCACATCTGGGCGATTTCATCGAGGACACCACCCTCGAGCTGCCGTTGGATTCCGCCACCTCGGAAAGCCTGCGTTCCGCAACGCACGACGTGCTGGCTGGCCTGACCGCGCGTGAAGCGAAAGTACTGCGTATGCGTTTCGGTATCGATATGAACACCGACCACACGCTGGAAGAAGTGGGTAAACAGTTCGACGTTACCCGCGAACGTATCCGTCAGATCGAAGCGAAGGCGCTGCGTAAGCTGCGCCATCCGAGCCGCTCTGAAGTGCTGCGCAGCTTCCTGGACGACTAATCTGTCCATGTAAATAAAAAACCCCGGCATGCCGGGGTTTTTTATTATCTGTTTTCCAACGCCGACGCCAGCTGACGATAGCTGTCCGTCAGCGACTCCAGCGTCGCACGGTTAAGCCCGCTGGGATTGGGCAGCACCCACACCTCGGTATCGCCAATCATCAGCGCCTGTCGCCCCCAGCTCACCTTGCGGATGCCGAAGGCATCGCTGAACGCCTGTTTGCCGAGAATCGCCAGTGCGCGCGGCTGACAGCGCAGAATTTTATCGCTTAACGCCTCGCCGCCGCGGCGCAGTTCCTCACGCGCCAGCTCGCTGGCCGCCACCGTCGGACGCGCAACCAGCGCCGTAATGCCGCAGCCGTATTCCTGCAGCTGCTGCCACTCCTCCGGCGCCAGCTGGCGGGCGGTAAACCCCGCCAGATGAATCACCTTCCAGAAACGGTTGCTGGCATTGGCAAACGGATAGCCGCGGTGGGCGGAAGAAAGGCCTGTAAATAGACCCACTTTAGTTCCATGCACTTTTTGAGATCTCGGCCTGGTAATGCTGTTGGCGATACTCCTCCGGTGTCATATTATTCAGCGATTCATGCGGACGTTCACAGTTATATTCTGACAACCATTTCTCCGTGAGCTCACGCACTTCATTCAGTGTTCGGAACAGATAAAAATCGAGTACTTCTGTACGGTATGTCCGATTAAAACGTTCAATAAAAGCATTCTGTGTTGGTTTCCCCGGCTTGATAAATTCCAGCTTTACTGCATGCTTTTCTGCCCATTCAGCCAGTGTCAGAGAGATAAATTCCGGGCCATTATCCATGCGAAGCATTATCGGATAGCCACGGTTTGCCGCTATCCTGTCGAGAACACGAACCACTCGCTGGGCGGGTAGATTCAGGTCTATTTCAATCGTCAGTGCCTCTCGATTAAAGTCATCGACGACATTGAACGTGCGAAAACGACGACCGCAGATCAGGGCGTCATGCATGAAGTCAACAGACCAGCTCTGGTTCAACGCTTCAGGCGTAGCGAGCGGTGATGGATTACGTACCGGCAGACGCTGCTTGCCTTTGCGACGAAAATTCAGCTTCAGCAGACAGTAAATACGGTGGACCCTTTTGTGATTCCACGGATATCCCTGCCGTCGCAGAACCTGAAACAACTTTGGAAAACCATAGCGTGGATACCGTTCGGCGGCAGCCAGTAAGGCGGAAATAACAGGCTCGTCACGCGTAGTATTCGGGCGGTAATGGTAAACCGTTCTGCTCAGGTTTAGGCTCCGGCAGGCCTGACGGATACTCAGTCCAAACGTCGTTATCAGATGTGTGACCAGCTCACGCTTAAAGGCTGGTTTCAAAGCTTTTTTTCGATAACGTCTTTCAATGCCCGGTTCTCAAGGCTGATGTCGGCAAACATCTGCTTGAGACGTCGGTTCTCGTCCTCAAGATCTTTTATTTTTTTAATATCAGAAGCTTCCATGCCACCGTATTTAGACTTCCAATTGTAGTAAGTCGCTTCAGAGATACCTGCCTCGCGGCAAACATCCTTAACAGTTCGTCCGGCTTCAACGGACTTAATCACGGCGATGATCTGATGCTCAGTAAAACGGGCTTTACGCATAGCGATCTCCTTCGTTGACAGAGTGAGTATGCCGGAAGATCTCTAAATGTGAATGGTTCGATTATGCGGGGTACTTACAGGCCGGGATTGATGCCACAAAACACCACCCGCAGATGGGGCGCCAGAAGTTCCATAATGTCGACGGTCCTTAGCAAGTCATAGCGTTGGTTATCGCAAAATCCGTCAGCAATTACAACAGGCTACAGCTGTGTATAAAAGCACCACACAACATTCTGCCTGTAGACCTGCGCTATCCCCTACCGTATAATCCTTGCCGCATGGCCCCTTAGCTCAGTGGTTAGAGCAGGCGACTCATAATCGCTTGGTCGTTGGTTCAAACCCAACAGGGGCCACCAGAATTTATATTTAGAATCATACGATTAAGCCACCTTTCACGGTGGCTTTTTTGTTGCTTACATTACAGCGGCGATAAAAACGGCGATAGTATTTTTAGCGGTTAAGCCCGGTAAGCAGAACCACATTAATGGGTCTTCCACATACTGATCCAAGCTCACTCCCCAACAACCAATCGGATCCTGACTGATATAGCTCCCGTGTAAGTACCCCGCATAATCGATCCAACCCAGCGGATTCGGCGCATAGGCATAGAGATTTATCCCACCTTCTAACCCAATCGGGTCCTGACTGATATAGCTCCCGGTCTGCGGATCGTAGTAGCGGTAGCGGTTATAGTGCAGCCCCGTTTCCGCATCAAAGTACTGCCCCTGGAAGCGCAGCGGGTTGGCAACCCGGTCTGCATGCACCGCCCCCGGCTCGCCCCAGACCCCGCATTGCTCCGAGCATACCAGCTCGCCCTGTACGTCGGTCAGCCGCACCGGCGCGCCGTTCGGATCGCAGTGGTAGTGGTAACTGCTGCGTACCCCGTCCTGCTGCGTCAACAGCGCGAACGACCGGAAGCTGCTAGGGTATTGCCATTACTGTTGAAAATAATAAACTTATTACCTAACCGCTGATTCTATTTTAATAAAAAACAAACTTGTAAAAATACGGAGTAATTAATATATCTACTCCGGCTCACAGTGTTATTTTTTAACAAAGTCAATTAAATCATCAAATTTCATCTCTACATCCGGATACTCATTATCCTCAGCATAATATTCTATTAATACACACCTAGATGAAAAATAATAGGTAATGTAAACAAGATTTAATCTAATTTCTTTACTCTCTTCCCTCAGAATATTGTTGATAATTATTTTTCTTATTTTTTCACTGTTAGATATTGATTCAGCTAACGCATCTAATGTGTTTTTTTTCATAGTTTATCCTCTAATTTCATTTCATTCATAAAGGAAATGCTGTTCTTACCCAACCTTTTGAGTCAATAAATAATTTTATTGTTTTTGTTGTCTTGCCATCAAGGTTTGTTCCTATATCTCTGGAAAATTTATAAATCAACTCTTTACCATTAGAAGATAAAGTCCCTTTTTCTAAATACTCATTGATATATTTAGTTATTTTCTTTGGACTATTTGTTAAGAACTTACTTGTACTTTCCTAGAGTGCATCTTTAGCATGCCCATTTAAAATATACTTCATAACTGACATCTCTCCCTCTTTATATTTAAATTTCTTTTGAGGGTTAAATGTAGGAGAACAACTTAGACCAAGAGGGTCGATCCAACCCAGCGGATTCGGCGCATAGGCGTAGAGGTTTATCCCACCTTCTAACCTTATCGGATCCTGACTGATATAACTCCCGGTCAGCGGATCGTAGTAGCGGTAGCGGTTATAGTGCACCCCCGGCTCGCCCCAGACCCCGCATTGCTCCGACCACACCAGCCCACCCTGCACGTCGGTCAGCCGCACCGGCGCGCCGTTCGGGTCGCAGTGGTAGTGGTAACTGCTGCGTACCCCGTCCTGCTGCGTCAGCAGCGCGAACGACCGGAAGCTACCAAGACATTGCCATTACCGTTGAAAATTACTGACATTTACTTCCTTTTCCTTACTTCATTATCGTTGAAGTTCACCCGAATATTTCTCTCCTGTTTAACAGATAAAAAATCGTAATTTACTTAAAATAACACTTCCTGAATCAAGATAATCAAATCACTCTTTTTGTTATATCTAGATAATGATTGCATGTCTCTTTACTGAGATATTTTCTAGCCAAATTATAACTATAGTCATTACCCATCCATGCTTCAAAAATGCAAGTATTTAAAACATCATTCATTTCTACCTTATACTCAATAAAAATCTTATCGACATATGAAAATATATTTTCGACCTCAGGCAGCCTTAACTCACTGGTTTTATATAATGTTTTCAAATCAGAATAAAAATAGTTTTGAGGTGAATTACAACCTGACATGTACAAGTTAATCACATCCAAGGTAAACATCCCAAAAGCCCCATATATTAGATAAACATCATCATCCCCGTCATATGTTTCATTAAAAATAGAGAACTTTTCTTTCAGTTCACAAATAGCATCATCTATTATCATGGAATAACCCCCAATGCCTGTTTTAGATCACCAAACATATAACTTGCTAAACTACAATCAGAATTACTCATGACTTACCCCTTATATTTCCCTGTACCATTCGTAAGCTTTTTCAAGGCTTCTAAATAACTTTTTCCTTTGGCTACATGGTCTGAACCTCCAACTAGCTGCCCAGTAGTTTTTGTATGAAGTATAGATGCGGCTGTTCCTCCATCAGGAATATTCGCCCCAGGTCTATATAATTCCTAGAACATACTTTTAAGTTTATTATTATCTATAGAATCAATAATTTTCTGTCTCTGAGCAGAAGATATTGCATAATCATTCTTTCGGGCATTTTTCAGAGTGTTAACAGCACAGGTAGAAAGTCCCAAGGGATCGAGCCAACCAGATGGATTCAGAACATATTGATAAATATTTACCCCACCTACTAACCCAATAGGATCCTGACTGATATAGCTCCCGGTCGCGGATCGTAGTAGCGGTAGCGGTAGCGGTAGCGGTAGCGGTAGCGGTAGCGGTAGCGGTAGCGGTAGCGGTAGCGGTAGCGGTAGCGGTAGCGGTAGCGGTAGCGGTAGCGGTAGCGGTAGCGGTTATAGTGCAGCCCCGTCTCCGCATCAAAATACTGCCCCTGGAAGCGCAACGGGTTGGCCACCCGGTCTGCATGCACCGCCTCCGGCTCACCCCAGACACCGCATTGCTCCGACCACACCAGCTCGCCCTGCACGTCGGTCAGCCGCACCAGTGCGCCGTTCGGGTCGCAGTGATAGCGGTAACTGCTGCGTCAGCTATAACCCTTGCTCTCGTTATTATAATTTACCCAAAAAACCTTTAGGCGGGTTAAACTTAATCCATTTTCTTGTTGTCGACGTCCATATTCTTATAACTTGATTTACGACATTAACCTTTTAACATCTTCAACTGTCAAACTAAAAACATCCATGGTGTTTTCTCCAATTCCAAAATTAAGATCTGAATTTATTTTCTTTAACCACAGGTAGAAATCAACAAATATCTTTTCATTCTCACAATTCAATTCCATAAAACCTATATCAGCATGAGACATCTCCAATGAACTTATGATTGATTTAAAAATATCCATATTTTCATTTAAATCATCATAGCTAACCCTCATCAGATTTTTAATTATATTAATTTCATCTGATATATCTATAATTGTAGGAAGATACGATACTTTCCTTTCTATTTCTAACAAATTAATAGTAATAACCTCAATAAGATGAGCCATCAAGAGGAATATGGGCGCCATTAGGATATGATTTAAAACTCCCCCACGTTCCATCGGTTCTGAACACTTCACCTGTTGATGAATTTTTATTAACGTCAATTCCTGTTGCAATACCCCTAGATTTTGCATCGTAGTTCATACGCTACCGCCCTACCCTGATAGTTTTATCTGCACAAAATTATTTTAAATCAAATAGTGATGTAAATACAGACTGATTGAAAAACGAGAACATACCCGATATCAAAACGGATTAGATACGTGATAACGAGGAATGTATCTGACGGAGATTGGTTGATACAGCGCAGCCTAACTAGACAACCGTTGGTGATCAACGTGATGCCTGGTAAGGTGGTGATTCAGGTTCAGTAGGGTAATATGTTGCCATAGAAATAGGTAAAAAACGGGAAGATCCAGAGAGGATCTTCCCGGATTTAAATATTATGATTTAATCCAAGTTACTTTTTTCCATATTGATGAGTCATAATCTGCAAAACTTATAACATCCTTCCCATTTGAAAAGTATGTTACAGGGCATCCTTCCTCGCCATTCAATGAATTAAATCCACTTATTGCATTGCAAAGCAATTTAAATGACAACGACTGGGCAATAAAGTCAGTTAATACAGGAAGATAATTACTTTCAATCGATGAAAGCGATGTTCCCAACTCTATTTCATATAAAAAATCAACATCACTTAAAGTGTCAATAAATCTTATGTCGTCATGAACATAATTTTCTTTGCCTTTTACATACTCTTTATATTCGTCAATATTGAAATAGTCATACTCTGAAATAGAGAAATCAATATCAAAGCAAGAGATCAATTTCTTTAAATTTTCCTCTAGCTCACTTTTACTTTTATAATCTATTAGAATGTTTGATTTAGTTATCATGATCTAAAATTTCCAGAATGGTGCCAATACAGATTGGTCTATTACATCAACCGTCACTGAAGGATTATTAGGCTTAAATCCACCGAAGAACTCTTCAAATTGACCTAATGTGTTTTTCGAGTCTGAACTTCTAATGACTTGAACAATTCCATTATCACCAACCTGTTTTACACCTTTTGTTACGTTTTTAGCTGCATTACCACCTATACCACTAAGAAGTTTAGTATCAACTTGCACTCCATTAATAGTAAAGTCAGCCATTGATACTGAACGATTAGGCGGGGTGTTAAAATGAACATGATTGCCTTTGCTTCTCATGTACTTGGCGTAAGCTATTTCTGCTTGAGCGGAAACATCACCATTTCTAGCTAAACGGATTTTTTCCCTCAGAGTTTTAATATCGCCAGTTACTTTTCCCGCGCTACATCCAGCCAGCCCCAGCGGATCTATAAAGCTGTTAGGATTATGCACATACCCATACGGGTTCATCCCCCCCACCAGCCCTATCGGGTCCTGACTGATATAGCTCCCGGTCTGCGGATCGTAGTAGCGGTAACGGTTATAGTGCAGCCCCGTTTCCGCATCAAAGTACTGCCCCTGGAAGCGCAACGGGTTGGCCACCCGGTCTGCATGCACCACCCCCGGCTCACCCCAAACCCCGCATTGTTCCGACCACACCAGCCCGCCCTGCACATCGGTCAGCCGCACCGGCGCGCCGTTCGGATCGCAGTGGTAGTGGTAACTGCTGCGTACCCCGTCCTGCTGCGTCAGCAGCGCGAACGGCCGGAAGCTGCCGGGGTAGTAAACGTATTCCCGCAGATTGTTAAAGAGCGCCGCCTGCCGCTTCTCTCGCTGCAGCCGGCCGGCCACGTCGTACAGCGCCAATGGATGCAGCGGTTCGCCGCCCGGCTCCGCCACCTCTGCCAGCAGTGCATCGCCCTGCCAGTAGAACCAGCGGCTCTCCGTCGCCGTCTGTTTGCCAATCCGCCGACCCAGCCCGTCGTAGGCATAGTGCGTGACCGACTCGCCCTGATGCACCGCCACCAGTTGCAGGCTCTCATCCCAGACAAAATCCTGCCGGCTGCCGTCAGTATAGCGCCGCTGCCGCAGGTTGCCCGCACGGTCAAACACGTAGCGCGTATCATTGTGCCAGCCCTCGCGGAACCACCCTTCCGCCGTCTCGTTCACCGCCCGCACCGTCAGCGCCAGCCGGTTGCCCGCCGCGTCATGCATAAACCGCCGCACCCGCTCCGCCGGGTCGACGTGCGCCAGCAGCCGTCCCACCGCGTCATACTGATAGCGGTCCGTGCCCCAGCCGCTGTCCTCCCGCGACGTCATGTTGCCCTGCAGGTCGTAACGATAGCCGGTCGAGAACAGCGGCAGTTCATCCTGCAGCGTGCGTTGGGCGGTCAGATGCCCCTCGCCGTCATACGTCAGCTCGCGCACCAGCCCTTCACCGAGCTGCTCCCGGCACAGCCGACCCGCCGCGTCATAGCCCAGCGCCACCGGCACATCGTCATTCAGCCCTATCGCCGCCAGCTGCCCCGTCGTGCTCCAGCTGAACGCCACCCGGTGTCCGCCGTCGCTCTCACGCAGAATACGCTGCCCGGCGTCATTGTAGTGGTGCCGCAGCGTAAAGCCGTCCTGCGACTCCGCCAGCAGCCGGCCCGCCGCGTCGTAGCGCCATGCCAGCTGCCGCCAGCGGTTCTCGCACTGCGTCAGCTGCCCGTCCGCCGCATAGCGGTAGCGCGTCAGCAGCGTGTCGCCGCTGCGTTTTTCCTGCAGCCGTCCCGCCCGGTCGTAGGCGTACGTCAGCGTGCCACCCAGCGCATCAGTGCGCTGCAGCAGGCTGCCGCCCGCATCCCACTGGTAGCCGGTCGCCTGCCCCCAGTAGTCACGCTCCTCCGTCACCCGCCCCAGGGCGTCACGCTGCAGCTGCCACGCCTGCCCCAGCGGGTTCACCACCGCCGTCAGCTGATCCTCGGTATCATACTGGTACGCCACCCGCTCGCCGTCCGCCGTCTGACACTCCGTCACCATTCCGGTGCCGTTATAGCGCAGCCGCGTCTCACGACCCGCCTCATCCCGGTAGCATACCGGCTGATCTTCGCGATCGTAGTCGATCGCCACCTGTGTGCCCGATGCGGACAGCTGCGCCGTCAGCCGATCCTTCGCATCATACTCATAGCGGGTCTGCTGCCCCAGCGCATCGGTTTTCAGCTGCAGGTTGCCGCGCACGTCAAAGCGCAGCTGCAACGTCCCGCTCTGATTACTCGTCACCCGCTGCGGGAAGCCGTAGCGATCATACTCCAGCGTCTGCCGTTCGCCGTCGGCCCCCAGATATTCCTCCGGCTGCCCCGTCGCATCATAGCGATAACGCCGGGTCACACCGGTCGGATCGCTCTGCGACAGCAGGTTGCCCCGCGCATCGTACGTCATCTGCCACTGCGCGCCGTTCTCGTCGACCAGCGTCTCCGGCTGCGCCAGTGCGTTATACTCCAGGCTCAACCGGCTGCCGTCCGGCCCGATCTCCGCCGCGATCTGCCCCTGCGGGTCGTACTCCCACTGATAGCGTCGCCCGTCCGCCTGCGTCACGCTCAGCGGCCGGCCCAGATCGTCATAGGTAAACACCGTGTTACCGCCCAGCGGGTCGATCTCGCTAATCGGTAACCCGCCGCTGTCGAAGCGGATATACGAGGTATGGCCGAGCGAGTCGGTGACCGCCACTTCATTGAGCACATCGTGATAGACAAAGCGATAATCATACAGCCCGCCGTCGCCCCAGGCGTGCACCACCCGCCAGTCGGCATCGTAGTCATAATAGAAGCGCTGGCCGTTGCGGTCCTGGTGCTGCGTCATGTGCCGGCGCTGATAGCCGAAACGCCGCGCCGCCCCCAGCGCATCAATCTGCGCCGCCAACTGCCCCTCGCCATCATACTCATAGCGGGTCAGCGGCGAGTAGGCGTCGTTGGCCGCCTCATACAGGCGCATGGCGATGATGCGCCCGCGCTCGACGGTAACATGCACCTCGCGCCCGGTCGTCGCCGCGCCGGCGTACTCCGCCAGCCGAGTCAGCTGCCCCTGCCGGCGCACAAACTGCCAGCGGTTGCCGTTGCGGTCGCCCAGCGCCGCCAGCGGCATCGCGTCACCGTCGTCGTCGTCAAAATGATGCTGCACGCCGTCGTTGTCTTCGTAGATCCAGCGTCGCTGCCGTTCCTCCTGCTGCCACCACAGCCGCCCGCCATCCGGCAGGCCCACCGCCGCGTGCTCGCGCCCCGGTAACGTCGGCAGGTCACCAAAGGCGGTCATGCCCGCCGGTCGGATCAGCAGCATCAGCCCGTCGGCATCGCGCGTCAGGCTGATATCCGCCGGCGTCGCCCAGCCGTAGCCGCAATAACCGGCCTCATCGATATCCGCCGACGAATAGCTGCGCACCCAGGAGAGCGGCATCCGCCCCGGCAGCAGGAAGTCCTGATGCTCCAACGCCACGCTACCGTCGCGGATATCCACCGGCTCGGCCCGCAGCACCTTGCACTTGAGAAAGCCGGGGTCCATGTTTTTAAACAGCTTCTGGCGCAGCGCCTGAAACTTCTTCATAAACTTGCCGTAACCGGCGCTTTTTTTGAGTTTTTTCAGCCCTTTGCCGAGGCCGAACAGGCCGGCGCGCATCAGCATTGCCGTCACGTTGATGGTAGACGGCCCGCCGACTGTCACCCGGCTGGGGATCGCCAGGTTGAGGGTCAGCGGCATCGTCAGCGACAGCGGTTTGGGCTCGGCGGCGCGCTTCGGACGGAACGGTGGCATCATACCGAGCATGTTGCAGCTCAGCACCGGCATGGTCATCCGTGCGAAAGGCTCGCCGTCCACCCGCACCGTGCGGCTGCCCATAAACAACTCGTCGTCATTCAACTGCGGGCCGCCCGGTACGCGCAGCGGCGGCAGCCACGGGCCGCCGATCGGGATATGCACCGCCATGCCGCCGGTACCGGCGCTGGCGCGCTTGATGCCGTTGACGTTCACCGTGGTGCCGATAATCGGAATATAGTCAAAGACGTCGAACACCAGGCCGATATGCGGCGTCGGCAGCGGCCCGAACGGATAGGTATGGATATCGATCCCCAGCTGGGGGTCAAAGTGTGAACTGGAATGCATCGGTTATACCCTCCCTGGTTCCGACGTTAGAACAGCGCCCGCAGCAAGGCACGCAGGAAATTGCGCGCCTCGCTGGCCAGCTCACTGTTCGACAGGCTGATAAATCCGATCACCAACAGCGTGATCGCCACAATAATCACCACCTTCCTCATGCTTTGTCCTTGCTTTCGTGTTGCTGAGTAAACTCACCGGCGGCATCTTCCGACGGCAGCGCCATGCTTTGCGGCATTTGTGACCATTCGCCGGTCGGCGCATCAAACGGATGGGCGATCTCCGGCAGGCCGTTCCAGTGCGGATGCAGATACTGGCGACCGATGGCGATCGCCTGACGAAAACCGGGGTAGCTTTCAAGGATCAGCAGCTCACGCTGATTGCGCGCCTGCTGGAAACTCTGCTCCAGCGCCTGCTGCAGGCGACTTTCCGCCAGCAGCACCGACTGTGGCGTCGCCCCCTGCTGCGCCACCTCGCCTTCCGCGCGTAAAATCAGCTGCTGCTTGCGCTGCTGATACTCTTCTGCACAGTGCTCCAGCGCCTTAGCACTTTTATCATCCTGAATGTGCAGTAAATCCTGCAGCGCCAGCGGCAAAGTGGTTTGCGCACGCTCCTCGGCGGACAGCGGCCGCGCGGCGTGGATCGCCTGCGCATAGTCCGCCATCGCCTGGCTCTCCTCGCCGCCCAGCACCAGGCAGCGCCCCGCCATCCGCATTCCTTCGATAGCCAACATGCGGTTGCCCGCCATTTGCGCCAGCCCTGCGGCCAACCGATAGACGCCGGCCGCCTTCTGATATTCGCCGGCGCTGAACCAGGCGCCGCCTTCGCCAAAGGCGCTCTGCATCTGCAGCGTGGCGCGCAGCGGCGGATCGCCGATGCCCTGCGCCACCTGCTGCGCCTGACGGTACGCCTCCACCGCTTTAGCGGCGGCATTGCCCTTTACCCAGCCGCCGCCGACGATGTTGTGCATCACCACCTGCTGCTCCAGCCAGCCTTTTTTACGCGCAATCGCTAGCGCCATGCCGGCACGCGCCTCAACCTGCTGCGCCGTGCCGTGCTCAAGCAGCAATACCGCATCGGTCATCAACTGACGGCAGCGCAGGCGGTCGCCATCACGATCGCTGAGTTGGCTGGCGGTTTGCTGCATCAGCGCCATACCGTCGATATCCGGCGTTATCAGCCGCACACGCTGGGGAAATGCCTGCTGCAGCGCCTGCCAGGTCGGCTGCTCCAGCGTATCGATCAACATCACGCGCACGCCGGTGCCAATGCGCTCGACGTTTTGCTGCAGCCAGCGCTGCAACGCCGCCTCATTGCTGATATGCTCCGGCGTCATCACCGCCACCACATAGCGCAACTGTTCGCGATGATGGCCGGCAAAATCGCCGAGCAGGGTTTGCCACTGCGCGGCGCTAAAGCACGGCAAACGGGACTCAAACTCCCAGCCCTGCGCGTCTTCGCTGGCCTCGTAACGCTCTATCAGCTCATCCGCCAGCGCCCGGCTGTAGCCGTAACCGGTGTCGAACGGCGCCATAAAGCCGATAAACAGATCCGGCGCGCTGTAGTCGCTCGGCGGCTGCTGCTGCAGCGCGATAAATGCATGCACAATACTTTCGGCATTGGCCTTGACCCGCCAGATAAATAGCCGCGCGGCCGGATCCTCACTGGCCTCCAGCCACTGCACTTCCAACTGGGCCATCAGTTGCTCGGTGGGGTTTCTTGCGTGACTCTGCATCATGGATATCTGCTCAGGCATTGAGTTCTATTTTGGTGCCGTTGACCATAACACCGCTCCCGTTGATGGTGATGCTGGCGCCGCCGGCGACAATCTCAATGTTGCCGGGCGAAATCGAGATACCGGCAGAGTCACCCACGCTGATATTGAAGCTTTGCGACGCGCTGTCGCTTACCGCACCGTCGGTATAACGCGTATCACCGCCGGCGATCACGATCTTGCGGCCCTCGCCGATACTGACATCCTGCATCTTGGTGATAGTCTTGTTCTCATTACCGCTGATCGAGGCCGTACGGTTACCGGTAACGCCCAGCGTCTGGTGGCCCTGTACATCCACGTTACGGTTCTTCACCACGCTGACCTTCTCATTGCCGTTTACGGTGCGGGTGCGATCCTGATTGACCGTCATCACCTGGTTGCCGTCCACCGTCGAGGTATGGTTGCTTTTTACCGTGGCCGAGTGATCGCCGGTGATGGTCTCATTACGGCTCTGCTGCACCGTCAGGGTTTCGCTGCCCTCCACCGTTTCAGTGCGGTTCTGCTTCACGGTGGTGGTCTCATTACCGCTGATGGTTTTGGTGCGGTTCTGGCCGATGGCGACCGTCTCATTACCGTCAACATTTTTGGTGCGGTTTTGCTTGATATGGCTGGTTTCATCGGCGCCGACGGTTTTGGTACGGTTGCTGCCGATGGAGTGGCTTTCATCGTTTTTAACGTTGGTATCCATATTGCGTTCGGCCTGGATCCACACCTGTTCCGAACCGGCCTTGTCTTCAAAACGCAGTGCGTTGGCGTTGTCCGGCGTGCCGTCTTTGGAGCGGCTCATAAAGCCCATCTGGGTAGCGGCGGCCGGCAGCGCCCACGGCGGCATGCTGGCTTCGTTATACACGCGGCCGATGACGATCGGCCGATCGGGATCGCCGTTGATGAAGTCGATCACCACCTCGTCGTTAACTCGCGGGATCTGCACGCCGCCGAAGCCTTGCCCGGCCCAGGCGCTGGACACGCGCACCCAGCAGGAACTGGTGTCGTCGCCCGCCGCCAGCCGATCCCAGTGGAATTTCACTTTGATGCGGCCATATTTATCAGTCCAGATCGACTCCCCTTTCGGCCCCACCACCTTGGCGGTCTGCGGCCCGCAGGTCTTCGGCCACTCGGCCAGCTGTTCCGGCCGGAAAGGCACATCCGCCGGCATTACGTTGAAGTCGATACGGTGCTCGCTGCTCTCTCCGCCGCTGGCGTAACGGTTCTCACGCAGGTGATATTCAGCCTGTGTCACCAGATACTGGCCGTTGTCACCGGCGTAAGGCGCATTGTGCAGGGTAAAGGTGTGTCCGGGCGCAATGCCCAATGCCGTCGCCGTGCCGCTGATTTTCTGGTGCTCCGCCTGCCAGGCCTCCTGGCGAACGCGCGCGTAAAACTCGCCGTGCTGATGATCGACAAACCGCCCCGGCCAGTCATAGACGTCAATCTGCCCCGGCTGCGGCGAAGCGGGGTTCTGCCGCGCCTGAAACAGCCAGGCGTTCGGCTTGCGGAAGTCGTAGTCGTCAATGCTGTAAATCCCCGGCGTGACGACATCGTTGACCGCCCAGCGGCTGACGCCCTCCTCGCGGGTGCTGCCGCCGGAAGGCGTAACGTGGTAGGGAATAATTTCGTAGCCTTCAAACGGCTTATGCTGCTGGGGCGCATCCATCAGCACCAGCGTCTGTTTGCCCATCTCATGACGCCAGAAGTAGTAGATGCCCTCCAGCTCCATCAGCCGGCTGATAAAGTTGTAGCTGCTCTCCTGATACTGCACGCAGTATTCCCACTGGCGATAGCTGCCGGTCAGTTGATCCTCACAGACGACGTTCTGTTCCGCCAGCAGGGTTTTGACGATGTCCGGCACCGTCTGCTGCTGGAAAATACGGAAATTTCGATCGCGCAGCATCGGCCAGATATCCGGCTCCAGCTTCAGTTGATAAACCGCATAGCGCGTGCCGTTGATTTCCTCGCTGCGCACCGCCGCCGCCGTTACCTTGCCGTTCAGATAGCGGGGCGTCAGCATATTTTGCGTGGGGATTTCCAGCGTGACGGTCTGTCCAAGCAGCGAGCGCCGGTCGATATGGAAGTTCTGGCTCAGTAGATCAACCTGGAAAACATAAGGCCGGCTGAGCTGTTCGCTGCCCTGCAGCGACCAGAACATCAGTTCATTGGGGCCAAGAGGCGTGTGTGCGCGAATTCGATCCAACATAAGCAACAACCCAAAGGAAGAAGATGACAGAATAAAAAATAACCTACCGTAACTTCTAGCGCACTTTTAGCTGGGGGTAAATCATTAATGAGGGAAATTAACCAATTCTGTGAGGCAACCTGAAATACTGAGCTGTAACAATGACATATATATAAATACAACTAATGGCTCATTAGTTTTTGTCGTTGATTTATGATGGTTTATTCGGCATTTATGTCAGTTCCGACTCACAACATCACAGGACCCACCATGAGCCAATCCAACGCCGTACTGTATACCGACGCCAACTTTTTCAGCCCTTACGCCATGTCGGTATTTATCGCGCTGCGTGAGAAAAATATTCCCTTCTCCGTCAAGCCGATCGATCTGGCCCGGGGCGAACATCAGCATGCCGACTATGCCGATATTTCACCTATCCAAAGGATACCGGCGCTGACGCATAACGGCTTTACCCTGTGCGAATCATCGGCCATTGATGAATATCTGGAAGAATTATTCCCGCAGCCGCCGCTGTATCCGGCCGACGTCAGGCTGCGCGCTCAGGCGCGCGAAGTTCAGGCCTGGCTGCGCAGCGATCTGGCGCCGCTGCGTGCAGAACGGCCGACCGAAGTAGTTTTTAACGGTGAAAAACGGCCGGCGCTGTCGGCTGACGGACAGGCCGCGGCGGAAAAACTGATCGCCGTCGCCGGCGGTTTGCTGGCGCACGGGCAGGAAAATCTGTTTGGCGATTGGTGCATTGCCGACAGCGATCTGGCGTTGATGCTGAACCGCCTCGCCATGCAGGGCGATCCGCTGCCGGAAACGCTGCAACGCTATGCCCAGCGGCAGTGGCTGCGCCCGTCGCTGCAGGCCTGGCTGGCGCTGTCTGCAAACAAATCATAAAAAAATCGGCGGCCACGACGCCGCCGTTCTCAATCCAGAGAGAAAACACACCACTTGAGGGAGTCTGTTACCAACCCGCCGGCAAATAACCCAGCAGCGAAGCAATGGCATACACCGCGCTGGCCGCATACAGCAGCACAATGCTGGCCTGCAGCAGCGGATGGGTGATCCAGTTACACTGCCAGCGCGGCATCATATCGCCGTGCTTGCGGGCGCCGCGCAGGATCAGCATCGGCATCACCGACAGCACCACGCCGCTGAATACGCCGGCGAAGTACAACGCATTCACGAACGACACAAAACCGCTGTAAGCCAGTACGAACGGCGGCAACACCACCACCAGCAGCACAGCAAAGCGGCGCAGCGGCAGTTCATCGTTGCCCAGGCGGAATTTGTCGAAAATATTGGTCAGGAAGCTGCCGCCCAGACCCCAATAGGAAGTCAGCATGGCGCACAGCGCAAAGATATTGGCAGAGAAGAACGCCCACTGCCCCAGCGCCTGCCCCCAGGAGATGGTGGCCACGTCGGAGATATTATCCAGGCCGCTGAGCGCAATCACCGACAGCGGCACCGCCGCCAGCAGCACAAAAGTGGTCGCCATGCCGACAATAATCGCCTTCGGCAGTTGCTCCGGCTTATCGGCAAAGCCGCGCGCCATTTCCGGCACGATGTACTGCGCTGAGAAGCAGAACACCACCACGTTGAATACCGGCACCATAAAGCGCCAGTCCCCCTCCAGCAGGCGCCCCATTTGGGTGGTGTCTTTCAGCAGCGTGGCGATCACCAGCACGCTGAGCATCACCACCATGCCGATACTGATAAATTTCTCCCCACGGCCGATGGCCTTCAGGCCAAGATACAGCACCCCGGCGGCCGGGATGAAAAACAGCAGGCTGCCGATCGCCGGCGAGATCCCCAGTAAAGATTGCAGCAGCTTGCCGCTGCCGGTCATATAGGCGGTCAGCGCGCCGATGCTGTTGACGCAGACCGAAGCGAACATCAGCCAGGAACCGAAGCCGCCGACATAGCGCTTCGCCAGGCCACTCAGTTGCAGATGCGCGCGGGTGCGCAGCGTGGCTTCGGCCACGTACAGCATGGTGACAGTCGTCAGACAGCCGACCAGCACCAGCCAGAACAGCAGCGGCAGGAACCCCGCCTTGCTGGAGGCATAGGCTATCGACAGCACGCCGGCACCAATATTGGTGCCGACGATCATCGCCACGCCTTCAAGGAAGCTCAGCGATTTGGCGGGTGCAGATGCTCGCTCCCCGGCGGCAAGCGCCGAAGAGAATGTGATGTTTTCAGCAGGCATAAATCATCCTCTGCAACCCGGCGAACGGCGCCGCCGGGCAGGGTTAAGTCGCCGGTGGTTAAGCGTTCACGTCGATACACAGGTATTTCAGCTCCAGATATTCCTCAATCCCATAGCGCGATCCTTCGCGTCCGAGCCCAGACTGTTTCACACCGCCGAACGGCGCCACTTCGTTGGAGATCAGGCCGGTGTTGATGCCGACCATGCCGTATTCCAGCGCTTCCGGCACCCGCCACTGACGCGCGGCGTTCTGGGTAAAGACATAGGCCGCCAGACCGAATTCGGTATCGTTGGCCATCGCGACCGCCTCCTCCTCATCCTTAAAGCGGAACAGCGGCGCCACCGGGCCGAAGGTTTCCTCGGTGGCAAAACGCATCTGCTGCGTGACGCCGGTCACCACCGTCGGCTGGAAGTAGGTGCGGCCCAGCGCATGCGGCTGGCCGCCGGTGGCGATTTGTGCCCCCTTGATCAGCGCATCGTCGATATGGCTCTGCACTTTTTCCACCGCCGCCTTATCGATCAGCGGTCCCTGCGTGGTGCCTTCCGCCGCGCCGTCGCCCACCTGCAGCCCTTCGACCGCCGTCACCAGTTTTTCCGCCAGGCGATCGTAAATACCGGCCTGCACGTAGATGCGGTTGGCACAGACGCAGGTCTGGCCGCTGTTGCGGAATTTGGAGGCCATGATGCCGGCCACTGCCGCATCCAGATCGGCATCGTCAAATACGATCACCGGCGCGTTGCCGCCCAGCTCCAGCGACAGCTTTTTAATCGTCGGCGCGCACTGCGCCATCAGAATCCGCCCCACTTCGGTCGAACCGGTGAAGCTCAGCTTGCGCACTACCGGACTGTCGCACAGCACCTTGCCGACCTGCGCCGCCTCGCCGGTGACGATCTGCAGCACGCCTGCCGGAATGCCGGCATCCTGCGCCAGTTTGCCCAGCGCCAGCGCGGTCAGCGGCGTTTGCTCCGCCGGTTTGACGATCATGCTGCAGCCGGCCGCCAGCGCCGGCGCCGCCTTACGGGTAATCATTGCCGCCGGGAAATTCCACGGGGTAATGGCCGCGCACACGCCGATCGGCTGCTTGATCACCACCAGCCGCTGGGTCGCCTGCGGCGCCTGCAATACCGCGCCGTCTACCCGCTTGGCCTCTTCGGCGAACCAGGTGATAAACGATGCCGCATAGGCCAGTTCGCCGCGCGCTTCCGCCAGCGATTTACCCTGCTCGGCGGTCATCAGCTGCGCCAGATCTTCCTGCGCCGCCATAATTTTCTCCGCCCAGGCCAGCATCAGCGCCGCACGCTGTTTGGCGGTCTGCTGCTTCCAGCTCTGCTGGGCGCGCTGGGCGGCGTCAATCGCCCGCTCGGTCTCTGCGCTGCCGATCAGCGGGATCGACGCCAGCTCCTCGCCGGTCGCCGGGTTGATCACCGCTTCACGCTTGCCGCTCTGCGCCGCGCACCACTCGCCGTCGATCAGGCACTGGCTACGCAGCAGCTCGGGATTATTCAGTTTCATCGTCATGCGCTCCTTATTCGCCCAGCGCGCGGGAGAGAATGCCCAGCGCCTCGGTGAATTGCTCTTCAGGAATGGTCAGCGGGTACAGGAAGCGGATCACGTTGCCGTGTACGCCGCAGCTCAGCAGCAGCAGGCCTTCCTGCAGGGCTTTTTGCTGTACCTGGCGGGTAAATTCCGCCGACGGCTGGCCGCTGGCAGGATCGTTAAACTCGACCGCCACCATTGATCCCTGCGCGCGGATCTCGGCGATGGCCGGGCAGGTGGCCCGCGCCTGTTGCAGCACTTCCACCAGATGATGGCCCAGACGCTGCGCGCGCTGGCACAGCTGCTCTTCGTCAATCACGTCCATCACCGCATGCGCTGCGGCCACCGCCAGCGGGTTGCCGGCGTAAGTGCCGCCCAGCCCGCCCGGCGCCGGCGCGTCCATTACATCAGCGCGCCCTGTCACCGCCGACAGCGGCATGCCGCCCGCCAGACTTTTCGCCATGGTGATCAGGTCTGGTTTGATGTCGTAATGTTCCATGGCGAACAGCTTGCCGGTGCGGGCGAAGCCGGTCTGCACTTCGTCAGCCACCAGCAGGATGCCGTGTTCATCGCACAGCGTGCGCAGCGCCTGCATAAATTCCGCCGGCGCGACGTTGAAACCGCCTTCACCCTGCACCGGTTCCAGCACGATTGCCGCCACCTGTTTCGGGTCGATATCCGCCTTGAAGATGCGCTCCAGGCTGTTCATCGCATCCTGCGTGCTGACGCCGTGCAGCGCGTTCGGGTACTGGCCGTGGAACACCGAGCCGGGGAACGGGCCAAAGCCCAGTTTGTACGGCGCCACTTTGCCGGTCAGCGCCATAGTCATATAGGTACGGCCATGGAAGCCGCCGCCAAAGGTGATAATGCCCGGACGACCGGTATGGGCGCGGGCGATCTTCACCGCATTCTCTACCGCCTCGGCGCCGGTAGTGAAGAAGGCGGTTTTACACGGCCCGTCGATCGGCGCACGCTGGTTGATGCGTTCCGCCAATGTGACATAGCTTTCATACGGCACAATCTGGTAGGCGGTATGGGTAAAGGCCTGCAGCTGTTGTTCAATGGCCGCCACCACTTTCGGATGACGGTGACCGGTATTCAGCACGGCGATGCCGGCCGCGAAATCGATAACTTGATTGCCTTCCACATCCCACAGGGTGGCGTTTTCCGCCCGCTCTGCGTAAAAACCACACATAACTCCCACCCCGCGTGGCGTGGCTTGCTGACGACGTTGGTTCAGTTCTGCGTTTTTCATGGTTGCTCTCCGGTCAATAGCCGTTCAACTGTTTGTTCACATTATTGAAACAATGACGTTTATTTACACAGGATGTGGCCCTATAATCGAGTGCCAGTTACGAATAATTGAGGGATCCAATTGCGCTCGATCAGCGGTGACCTGTTGCTGCAACGTCTCGGCGAACAGCCCGATGATAAGCTGCACAAACGCCTGTATAACGCTATCCGAACCAGTATCCTAGACGGCAGTCTGCCGCCTTCCAGCCGACTGCCGGCATCGCGCGACCTGGCGCAGGAACTTAGCCTCTCACGTAACACCGTTTTAACCGTTTACGAACAACTCCTCGCAGAAGGATATGTGCTTTCCCGTCAGGGAAGTGGAACATTCGTCGCAGAAACGGTACCGGACAGCTGTTTATCCGCTGCCAGCACGCCGATCGGCAGTGACGGCGAACAGCGCCCGGTCGAACTGTCGCAGCGTGGCAACGCGCTGCTACAGCACGCCAGCGCCAGCCCCAAACAGTGGGGCGCATTTATCCCCGGCGTGCCGGACGTCAACGCTTTCCCGCATCAGCTGTTCAGCAAGATTCAGGCGCGCATCAGCCGCCGTCCCGCGCCGCAGCGGCTGACCTACAGTAATCAGGGCGGCAGCCCGGAGCTGCAGCAGGCGCTGGTGGATTACCTGCGCGTCGCCCGCTCGGTGCGCTGCTCGCCGGAACAAATTCTGATCACCGAAGGCATTCACCAGGCGATCGATCTGGTCACCCGCATGCTGTGCAACCCGGGCGATGAGGTGTGGATTGAGGAGCCGGGCTACTGGGGCATCCGCAATATCCTGCGCATGAACAGCCTGGATATCCGGCCGCTGCCGGTGGATGAAGCCGGCATGGTGCCGCCGGAGCAGGTCAGCGGCGCACCGCGGCTGATGTTCGTCACGCCGTCGCATCAGTATCCGCTGGGATCGGTGCTGAGTCTGGCGCGTCGCCAGCGTCTGCTGGCGCTGGCGCGTCACACCGGCGGCTGGATCGTCGAGGATGACTATGACAGCGAGTTCCGCTTCTCCGGCCAGCCGATCCCCGCGCTGCAGGGGCTGGAGGCCGATGCGCCGGTGATCTATATCGGCACCTTCAGCAAAACGCTGTATCCGGCGCTGCGGCTGGGTTATGTGGTGCTGCCGAAACCGCTGACGGCAGCGCTGAAAACCGCGCACGCCGAGCTGTACCGCGGCGGCCATCTGCTGATCCAGGCCGCACTGGCGCAGTTTATTCAGGAGGGCCACTACACCGCGCACATTCGCCGTATGCGCCTGCTGTACGCCAGACGGCGCGCCTTTCTCACCGCGCTGATCGAACAGCACCTGGGCAAACAGGCGCTGAGCGAATTCAATAACAACGCCGGCCTGCATCTGATTCTCAACCTGCCGGACAGCGCTGACGACGTGGCGATCGCCGCCGCCGCCGCCGCCCGCGGCGTGCTGGTACGCCCGCTGTCGCGCTATTACATGCTGCCGAGCCGCCGTCGCGGCCTGCTGATGGGCTTTGCCTGCGTGCCGGAAGAACAGATGGCCGCCGCGTTTGAGCTGCTGCTGGCGTGCATTCTAGAGAGCCCGCACTAGCCGGCAGAGCGCCGGGTTTGACTTCCGACAGCCGGCATGGGGCTGCGTTCATGGTGGTAGGGATAAATAACGCAAAACTGCTTACCGATACGCTGTTCGCTATCCAAGATTCATGACGGCTATCACATTCAGCGCAATGCAGATTCCCAAGCGGCAAGACAGCGGCTAGATTTATCTCATCCGACCACTTGCGATCAAACAAAATAATAACAACCGAACGTGCCCAAGATTCGGGGATAAACAATGGAGAGAGCAATGAACCTATACCCACACCTGCTGGCGCCGCTGGATCTTGGCTTCACCACCCTGAAGAACCGGGTGCTGATGGGCTCGATGCATACCGGTCTGGAAGAGATGCCCGATGGGCCGCACAGAATGGCGGCGTTCTATGCCGAACGCGCGGCGGCCGGCGTCGCGCTAATCGTTACCGGCGGCATCGCGCCCAATGACCAAGGCGTGGTGTACCGCGGCGGCTCAACGCTGAGCCAACCGCAGCAGGTGGCACATCACCGCCCCATCACCGAGGCGGTGCATCAGGCCGGCGGCAAAATAGCCCTGCAGATCCTGCACGCCGGGCGTTACAGCTATCAGCCGCAGCCGGTTGCGCCTTCCGCGCTGCAGGCGCCGATTAACCCGTTCGCACCGAGCGCCCTCACGGCGCAGGAGATCGAACAGACCATCGCCGACTTTGCCCGCTGCGCCGTTCTGGCGCAACAGGCCGGCTATGACGGCGTGGAAGTGATGGGATCCGAAGGCTATCTGATCAACCAATTTCTGGTCGCGCGCACCAATCAGCGCGACGATCAATGGGGCGGCAGCTTCGCCAACCGCATGCGCTTCGCCGTGGAGATCGTGCGCGCCGTACGCCAGGCGGTGGGGCGCGAATTCATTCTGATCTACCGTCTGTCGATGCTCGATCTGGTGGAGGACGGCTCCGACTGGCAGGAGATCGAACAGTTGGCGCAGGCGATCGAACAGGCCGGCGCAACGATCATCAACACCGGGATCGGCTGGCATGAGGCGCGGATCCCGACCATCGCCACCATGGTGCCGCGCGCCGGTTTCAGCTGGGTGACGCGTAAATTAATGGGCAAGGTCGGTATTCCGCTGATCACCACCAACCGCATTAACGATCCGGCGGTGGCAGAGCAGGTGCTGGCGGACGGCTGCGCCGATATGGTGTCGATGGCGCGGCCGTTCCTGGCCGACGCCGAGTTCGTCCGCAAGGCCGCCGAAGGACGCGCCGACGAGATCAACACCTGTATCGGCTGTAATCAGGCCTGCCTCGATCAGATCTTCGAAGGCAAGCTGGCCTCCTGCCTGGTCAACCCGCGCGCCTGCCGGGAGAGCGAAATGCCGCTGACGACGGCGGCGCATCCCAAACGTCTGGCGGTGGTCGGCGCCGGTCCGGCCGGTCTGGCGTTCGCCGTCACCGCCGCCAGCCGCGGCCATCAGGTGACGCTGTTTGACGCCGCGCCGGTCATCGGCGGCCAGTTCAACATCGCCAAACAGATCCCCGGCAAAGAGGAGTTTCATGAAACCCTGCGCTATTTTCAGCGCCAGCTGGCGCTGCACGAGGTCACGCTGCGGCTCGGGCAGCAGGTTGAGGCGCAGGATCTGCGTGAGTTTGACGAAGTGATCCTAGCCTGCGGCATCGTGCCGCGCACGCCGGCGATCCCCGGCATCGATAATGCCAAAGTGCTGAGCTATCTGGACGTCCTGCGCGACAAAAAACCCGTCGGCCAGCGGGTGGCGATCATCGGCGCCGGCGGCATCGGTTTCGACACCGCCGAGTACCTGAGCCAGCACGGCGAATCCAGCAGCCTGCATCCGCAGGCGTTTACTCATGAATGGGGCATAGATACGCAGCTGCGCCAGCGCGGCGGCCTGTCGCCGTCCGGCGCCGACGTCCCCCGCTCCCCGCGCCAGATTTTCCTGCTGCAGCGTAAAACCAGCAAAGTGGGCGAAGGGCTGGGTAAAACCACCGGCTGGATCCACCGCGCCAGCCTGAGCATGCGCGGGGTGAAAATGCTCAATGGCGTGCAGTATCAGAGGATTGACGACGAGGGGTTGCATATCATGCGCGAGGAGCAGGCCAGCTGCCTGCCGGTGGATACCATCGTGATTTGCGCCGGCCAGGAACCGCGGCACGAACTGCAGCAGCCGCTGCTGGCTATGGGGAAAAGCGTCCATCTGATTGGCGGCGCGGACGTGGCCGCTGAACTGGACGCGCGCCGGGCCATTGAACAGGGCACCCGGCTGGCGATGGCGCTGTAACCTTCAAGGGGCGCAGTGCTGCGCCCCTGATTCAGCCTTAGCGCCGTGCGCCGGTTTTCACCGATTTCAGCACCAGGAACTTCTGGTTGGACGCCACGGTAACGCAGTTGCCGAACAGACGCTTCAGCTTCTGGTAATAATCCAGATGACGGTTGCCGACGATCAGCAGCTCTCCGCCTACTTTCAGACAGCGCTTGGCGTCAAGGAACATCTGCCAGGCGGTCTGGTCGGTAATCGCATGCTGCTGGTGGAACGGCGGGTTACACAGCACCGCCTGCGCGCTGCCGCCGTCCATTCCGGCCAGCGCATTGTTGACCACAAAACGACAGCGCTCCATGTCCTGCGGCAGGTTATGGCGCACGTTCAGTTCGCTCGACGCCACCGCCATATAGGATTCATCGACAAAGGTCACCTGCGCCTGCGGGTTCTGCACCAGCGCCGTCAGGCCGATTACGCCGTTGCCGCAGCCCAGGTCGATAATCTCGCCATCCAAATCGCTCGGCAGGTTTTCCAGGAACAGACGTGCGCCGATATCCAGGCCGCTGCGGGAGAACACGTTGGCATGGTTATGGATCAGCATATCGCTGCCGTCCAGCTGCCAGTCGGTGGTTTCCGCCGCCGCCGGCGGCGTGATGTCTGCCACCTGGCCGTAAATCAGACGCGCCTTTTTCCACGCCAGGCTGGTGCGGGTCGGCCCCAGCACCCGCTCAAACAGCTGCAGCGTCGAGGTATGAATATCGCGCGCCTTGGCGCCGCCGATAATCACGGTATCCGGGCCGACCACTTTGCGCAGCGCACGCAGCTGCTGTTCCAGCAGCGCCAGCGCCTTCGGGATCTTAATCAGCACCAGCGCCGGCGCTTCAGGCAGCGCGTCCAGGCTGCCGAGCAGCGTCACCTGCTGCGCATCCAGCCCGTTGAGCGCCAGATTGTGGCGCGTCGCCAGCTGGCTCATGTAGGAATCGCTGATGCTGTACGGCCGCAGCGCGTGCAGCGCACAGGCCAGCGTGCCGAAGCTGTCGTTGAAAATCAGCACCGGGCGTCCGGCAACATCCTGATTTTCCACCTGTTGCAGCAGATATTCATCCGCCGCTTCCCACGCCTGCAGCGGCGCGGCGCCTTCTTGTTGGGGATAACGCTCCAGCTCAAGTTGCTGTGTTCCCAGATCGAGTTGGCTCATTGCCCCTCCTGACTGATAAATTTGCGCTGTTTATCCCCTAAAAACGGCCGTCAGTAAAATGTTTTTTGCTATTCATCGCCCTTTGCCGGATTTGTGCGAAAAAACCGCATACAATAACCGGCTGAATAGTTACTGAAGATTATCGCGTCATGTCCGAACTGACTTATCTGCAAGGCTACCCCGCCCATCTGCAGACGCAGGTACAACAGCTGATCCAGCAACAGCGCCTGGGTGAGGTGCTGCTGCAGCGCTATCCGCAAGTGCACAGCTGCACCACCGACAAGGCGCTGTACCAATTCACCACCGAGATCAAAAACCAATATCTACGCAACGCCCAGCCGATCAGCAAGGTAGCGTATGACGGCAAAATTCACGTGATGAAACACGCGCTGGGTCTGCATACCGCCATTTCGCGCGTACAGGGCGGTAAGCTGAAGGCCAAAGCGGAAATCCGCGTAGCGACGGTGTTCAAGACCGCGCCGGAAGCCTTCCTGCGCATGATCGTCGTGCATGAGCTGGCGCACCTGAAAGAGAAAGACCACAACAAGGCTTTTTATCAGCTGTGCTGCCATATGGAACCCGACTATCACCAGCTGGAGTTTGACACCCGCCTGTATCTCACCCATCTGGCGCTGTTCGGCGGGCTGTACGCCGACCGCTGATAGTTAACGTATTTTTAACAAAAACTCGCCTTCTGCCGGCGGCGTGATACTCTGATTTATCAGTACCTGCCACCGGAGTTATCTATGATTCGTTTTGCCGTCGTCGGCACCAACTGGATCAGCGAACGCTTTGTCGATGCCGCCCATCAAAGCGGAAAAATGCGGTTGAACGCCGTCTATTCCCGCCGTCTGGAGCAGGCCAGAAGCTTCGGCGCCCCCTATCAGGTCGAGCATCTGTTTGACGATCTGACGGCGCTGGCGCAGTCCGATGTGATTGACGCCGTGTATATCGCCAGCCCGAACTCGCTGCACTGCCAGCAAGCATTGCTGTTTATGCGCCATCACAAACATGTGATCTGCGAAAAACCGCTGGCGTCCAATCTGCAGGAAGTGGAATTGTTGCTGGCCTGCGCGCGCGAGCAGCAGGTGGTGCTGTTCGAAGCCTTCAAGAGCGCCCATCTGCCCAACTTTATCACCCTGCGGCAAACGCTGCCTAAAGTGGGCAAACTGCGCAAAGCGTTCTTCAACTACTGCCAGTACTCATCCCGCTATCCACGCTATCTGGCGGGAGAAAACCCGAATACCTTCAACCCGCAGTTCTCCAACGGTTCGATCATGGACATCGGTTATTACTGTCTGGCGAGCGCGGTGGCCCTGTTCGGCGCGCCGCAATCGCTGATCGCCAGCGCCACCCTGCTGGACACCGGCGTGGATGCCCACGGCACCGTCTGCCTCAATTACGGCGATTTTGACGTGACGCTCGGCCACTCCAAAGTCAGCGACTCGGCGCTCGCCAGCGAAATTCAGGGTGAGGACGGCGCGCTGCTGATCGACAAGATTTCCGAGTGTCAGGGGGTGACGCTGCTGCCACGCGGCGGCAGCCGTCAGGATCTGAGCCAACCGCAGCACGGCAATAGCATGCAGTATGAGGCCGAGGTGTTTGCCGATCTGGTGACGCGTCATCAGGTTGAACATGCCGGCCTGGAAAACTCGCGTATCGTCGCCGCCCTGTTAAGTGAAATCCGCCGGCAAACCGGCGTCGTCTTCCCGGCAGATGGAGAAGGACAATGAAGCCGCTGTTACTGATGCAAACCGGCGATGCGCCTGAGGCCATCCGCCAGACGCACAGCAATTTCGAACAGATGTTTATGCAACAAGGCGGCATGGCCGCCGAACGCGTGCAGGTCGTCCACCTGCCCGCCGGAGAACAACCGGCGGCGCCGGCGGACTATTGCGGCGTGGTGATCACCGGCTCACCGGCGATGGTGACCGAACGGCTGCCGTGGAGCGAACAGGCGGCCGAATGGCTGCGTCAGGCGATGGCGCTCCGCCTGCCGATCTTCGGCGCGTGCTACGGCCATCAGTTGCTGGCCCATGCGCTCGGCGGCGAGGTGGGCTATCACCCGCAGGGGATGGAAGTCGGTACGCTGGAGATTGAACTGCTGCCGGCCGGCGCGAGCGACCGCCGGCTGATGATGCTGCCGCCGCGTTTCAAAGCCAACCTGATCCATTCACAAAGCGTGCTGACGCCGCCGCCGGGCGCCGACGTGCTGGCCCGCTCGGCGCAGGATGACTACCAGATCCTGCGCTATGGTGATAATGCGCTGACCACCCAGTTCCACCCGGAATTCGACGCGGCGACCATGCGCAGCTATCTGCACTGGCTGGCCGAATTAAACCCGGAGCAGCAGGCGGAATACCAGCAAAAACAACGGCAGGTGGACGATACGCCGTTCAGCAGGCTGCTGCTGCAGGGGTTTGTCGTCAGCCTCGGCGCGCAGCAGGCATTGGCCGGATGAAGATTAGACGTTGACCGCTGACACATTTTGCATTACTTTTTACGTCAGCAAAGGGGAGTAACTTCATTGCCGGTTAATCGTCATTACGATGCGCAAGCATCCGGTTACCGGGCAACCCGATGGTCAAGGTGTAACACCTTCATCGACGTTGTAAGTGAGACCTTGCCGGAAGGCGAGGTTTGCTTGCAGCGTTCACAGAGCGGCTGGCGTCCTTCCGACGTTGGCCGTTTTTGTTTTTTGAAGGATACATAATGATGAATACCGTTGGCACTCCGTGGTTATGGGGCAGCTTCGCCGCCGTTATCGTGGTGATGCTCGCCATTGATTTACTGCTGCAGGGCCGCAAAGGCTCGCACACCATGTCGATGAAGCAGGCCGCCTGCTGGTCGCTGGTGTGGGTCACCCTCTCTCTGCTGTTCAACCTGGGTTTCTGGTACTACCTGAGCGAAACCGCCGGCCGCGCCGTGGCCGATACGCAGGCGCTGGCCTTCCTGACCGGCTATCTGATTGAAAAAGCGCTGGCGGTGGACAACGTCTTCGTCTGGCTGATGCTGTTCAGCTACTTTGCCGTGCCGGCCAACCTGCAGCGCCGCGTGCTGATTTACGGCGTACTGGGCGCGATTGTGCTGCGTACCATCATGATCTTTGCCGGCAGCTGGCTGATTTCCCAGTTCTCGTGGCTGCTGTACCTGTTCGGCGCTTTCCTGCTGTTTACCGGCATCAAAATGGCGCTGGCGAAAGAGGATGACGGCGCCATCGGTGACAAGCCGCTGGTGAAGTGGCTGCGCGGCCACCTGCGTATGACCGATAACCTGGAAGGCGAGCGTTTCTTTGTGCGCCGCAACGGTCTGCTGTTCGCCACGCCGCTGGTGCTGGTGCTGATTCTGGTGGAACTGAGCGATGTGATCTTCGCGGTCGACAGTATTCCGGCCATCTTCGCCGTCACCACCGATCCGTTTATCGTCCTTACCTCTAACCTGTTCGCCATTATGGGCCTGCGCGCCATGTACTTCCTGCTGGCCAACGTGGCCGAGCGCTTCTCGATGCTGAAGTACGGGCTGTCGGTGATTCTGGTGTTTATCGGCGTCAAAATGCTGATCGTCGATTTCTACCATATTCCGATCGGCATTTCGTTAGGCGTGGTGGCCGGTATCCTGCTGCTGACGCTGGCGATTAACGCCTGGGTCAATCATCGCAATGACCGGCTGGCGCGTAAGGCGCAATAATCTGTTACCCGGGGCGGCTTTCCGCCCCATAATCGTTTGTTCATCGCGACAAACGCCAAATGTTATTGCGATCACACAAATGTAACCAGTATGTTATCAAGAGTTGATCCGCCCGCAGAATTTCACATCAGAGACTTCCCAACCCCGCGCGTTTACTGAATACTGAAATAGCAAACACACTTGGTTACAGGTGCGCATAAAATTCGCCCGGCGCCGTTCCTGCCGAGGCGCAGCACCCATTACGCAACATCATCAGGAAGCGGAAACGCACATAAGCATCATGCATAAAATACTGACACGCATTACACAGGGCAGCCTGGTTAAACAAATTCTGGTCGGTCTGGTGGCCGGCATCCTGCTGGCATTTATTTCCCCTGCCGCCGCATCGGCCGTGGGCCTGCTCGGGGCGCTGTTCGTCGGCGCGCTGAAGGCGGTCGCCCCCGTGCTGGTGCTGGTTTTGGTGATGGCGTCCATCGCCAACCATAAGCAGGGGCAGAAGACCAATATCCGTCCGATCCTGTTCCTTTATCTGCTGGGCACCTTCGCCGCTGCGCTGGTGGCGGTGCTGCTCAGCTTCGCCTTCCCGTCCAGCCTGGCGCTGGTCACCGGCAATGTCGATATCAGCCCGCCGGGCGGTATCACCGAGGTGCTGAAAGGCCTGCTGATGAACGTGGTGGCGAATCCGTTCGACGCTCTGATCAACGCCAACTACGTCGGCATTCTGGCCTGGGCCATCGGCCTGGGGCTGGCGTTGCGCCACGCCGCAGACAGCACCAAACTGCTGATCACCGATGCCTCACACGCCGTCACGCAGGTGGTACGTGCGGTGATCCGCTGCGCGCCGCTGGGCATCTTCGGGCTGGTGGCGTCCACGCTGGCGGAGACCGGCTTCGACGCGCTGTGGGGCTACGCCCAGCTGCTGATGGTGCTGATTGGCTGTATGCTGCTGGTGGCGCTGGTACTCAACCCGCTGATCGTCTACTGGAAAATTCGCCGCAACCCGTATCCGCTGGTGTTCGCCTGCCTGCGCGAAAGCGGCGTCACCGCCTTCTTTACCCGCAGTTCGGCGGCCAATATCCCGGTGAATATGGAGCTGTGCAAAAAGCTGAATCTGAATGAGGATACTTACTCGGTCTCCATTCCGCTCGGCGCCACCATCAACATGGCCGGCGCGGCGATCACCATCACCGTGCTGACGCTGGCGGCGGTGCATACGCTGGGCATTGCGGTGGATATTCCGACCGCGCTGCTGCTGAGCGTGGTGGCGGCGGTCTGCGCCTGCGGCGCGTCCGGCGTGGCCGGCGGCTCGCTGCTGCTGATCCCGCTGGCGTGCAATATGTTCGGCATCCCGAACGATATCGCCATGCAGGTGGTTGCGGTTGGCTTTATTATCGGCGTGCTGCAGGACTCCTCGGAAACCGCGCTGAACTCCTCCACCGACGTGCTGTTCACCGCCGCCGCCTGTATGGCGGAAGATCAACGGCTGGCGGACGATGACCCGCTGAAAATGCGCTAAGCGCGCGGTTCTGACATCAGGCGTCCTTCGGACGCCTTTTTTTCGGCCTGCTTTTCTGCCGCAAACGGATCGATACCGCGCCGCTGCAGGCGGCGGAAACGCAGAATATTAAAGCCGTTCATCAGCAGAAAGCTGCCCTCAATCAACGAGCCGCCGATCGACCCCAGCCAGATATTATGCGTCACCCAGCAGGCGGTGGAACACCACATCACGCAGCGGGTGGTAAGGCCGCGGGTGCGGAACAGCGCCCAGGTGCTGATCGAGGTGCCGAAAATCGGCAACAGCTCGACCCAATGCTGGTAGCGCGACAGGCCCATCACCAACGTCAGGCTGAGAAAGAGCCACATCACCCACAGGCTGCGGGTGCGCATGGACACCAGGTTGCGGCAGGCGCTGAGTAATGCGCTGCTGCCGGCGGCGTTGGCGCCCATCAGGAAGAAATGAATGCCGATAGTCAGGCTGTAGCCGGAGAGCTGCAATTTGAAACGACGATCGTCACGGTTGAAAAAGCTGGTAATGCCGACCAGAAAGGCCAGCACGCCAACCGCCTGAGCAAACCAATAAAACGTCATGGACAGATCCTGAAGCGGAAAAACGGCAAAAAATGAAATGCCGTTTTATGTTACTCGCGCCGCTGACGCTTTACAATGTGACGCCGCTCTTAAAGATCGCCAGCTCGCGGAAATCGTTCAGCTCGTTTTTCGCCGCCTTACCGTTGGCGATGGCGACAATTTCATCGATAAACTGCGTCAGCAGCTGCTCCATCGCCATGCCGTGAATCAGCCGCCCGGCGTCAAAATCAATCCAGTGCGGTTTTTTCGCCGCCAGTTCGCTGTTGGTCGCCAGCTTCACCGTCGGTACAAAGCCGCCGTACGGCGTGCCGCGTCCGGTGCTGAACAACACCATATGGCAGCCGGCGCCGGCCAGCGCGCTGGTCGCCACCGCATCATTGCCCGGCGCACTCAGCAGGTTCAGCCCCGGCTGACGCAGACGCTCGCCATATTTCAGCACGTCCACCACCTGGCTCTGCCCCGCTTTCTGGGTGCAGCCCAGCGATTTCTCCTCCAGCGTGGTGATACCGCCGGCCTTGTTGCCCGGCGACGGATTTTCATAAATCGGCTGCTGGTGGGCAATAAAGTATTTTTTGAAGTCGTTGACCATGGCGACGGTCTTGTCGAAAGTCTGCCTGTCGCGGCAGCGGCTCATCAGAATACGCTCGGCGCCGAACATCTCCGGCACTTCGGTCAGCACGCTGGTGCCGCCGTTGGCGATCACATAGTCCGAAAAGCGCCCCAGCAGCGGGTTGGCGGTAATGCCGGACAGCCCGTCAGACCCCCCGCATTCCAGGCCGAACTTCAGTTCGCTGAGCCGGCCCGGTTGGCGGCGGTCGTCAAGCATTGTCTGGTACAGCGCGTGCAGCTGCGCCAGACCGGCCTCCACTTCATCGTCCTGCTGCTGGCACACCATGAAACGTACGCGCGCGTCGTCTACGGCGCCCAGCGTGTCGCGAAACGCATCGACCTGATTGTTTTCACAGCCCAGGCCAATCACCAGTACCGCGCCGGCGTTCGGATGGCGCACCATGTTTTGCAGCATGGTGCGGGTATTTTCATGATCCTGCCCCAGCTGGGAGCAGCCGAACGGATGGCTGAACAGATGCACGCCGTCAATACCCTGGGCATCGGCGGTTTCCTGCAGGAAACGCCGCTGGATCTGCCGGGCAATGCCGTTTACGCAGCCGACAGTCGGAATGATCCACAGTTCATTGCGGATGCCGACCTCGCCATTGGCGCGGCGATAGATCTGCACCTCGCGATCCGCCGCCTGCGGCGGCACCACCGGGAAATCCGGCTGGTACTGGTAGTCGTCCAGATCGCTCAGATTGGTCTTGGCGTTCTGAGCGTGGATGTGCTCCCCCGGCGCAATCGCCGTGACCCCATGGCCGATCGGCAGACCGTATTTAACGATCGTCCCGCCGGCAGCGATCGGCGTCAGCGCGAATTTATGCCCGCGCGCCACCGGCTGCGGCAGCGTCAGGCGTGGCGCATCATCCAGCTGCAGGGTTTCACCGGCGGCCAAATCCCGCAGGGCGACCGCCACGTTGTCCTGCGCATGAATCTTAATAAAGCTCTGCATAAGGCACCTGTAGGCGACGGCTAGGCCAGTTCAATGGCGAAATAGTTTTTGGCGTTGTCGAAGCTAATGTTTTTCACCATCTCCCCCAGCAGCGCCAGGTCCGCTGGCGCTTCGCCGTCTTCAACCCAGCGTCCGATCATCTGGCACAGAATGCGCCGGAAATATTCATGACGGGTATAAGACAGGAAGCTGCGGCTGTCGGTCAGCATGCCGACAAAGCGGCTCAGCAGACCAAGCTGCGCCAGCTGGGTCATTTGCCGTTGCATACCGTCTTTTTGATCGTTAAACCACCAGCCAGAGCCAAACTGCATCTTGCCCGGCGTCCCTTCGCCCTGGAAGTTGCCCACCATGGTGCCGATCACTTCGTTATCGCGCGGGTTGAGGCAGTACAGAATGGTTTTCGGCAGCCCGCCCTGCCGCGCCTGGGCGTCCAGCAAGCGCGACAGCGGCTGCGCCAGCGGCCGGTCGTTGATCGAATCAAAGCCGATATCCGGGCCGATACGCTCAAACATCAGGCTGTTGTTATTGCGCAGCGCGCCGATGTGATACTGCTGCACCCAGCCGCGGCGCTGATATTCTGCCGCCAGGAACACCAGCACGGCGGTTTTGAACTGCGCGCTCTGCGTGTCGTCCGGCAGCGCGCCGTCAAGGCGCCGGCTCAGGATCGCATCCAGCGCCGCCTCGTCGGCGTCGGCGTACACCACCACGTCCAGCGCATGGTCCGCCACCTTGCAGCCGTGCTCGGCAAAGTGGTCCAGCCGTTTGCTCAGCGCTTGGCGCAGGTCATCAAAGCGGCGGATCGCCACATCGGACGCGGCCGTCAGCCGCTGCAGATAGTCGGTGAAGGTCGGCGCATCAATATTGAACGTCTTGTCCGGCCGCCAGCTCGGCAGCACCTTGATGTTAAAGCCGGCATCCTGCGCAATCGCGCGGTGGTGGCGCAGATCGTCAATCGGATCGTCGGTGGTGCCGACCATCTTCACGTTCATCTGCTGCATGATCCCGCGCGCGCTGAACGTATCTTGCGTCAGCAGCTCATTGGTACGTTGCCAGACGGTATCCGCCGTCGCCGGCGACAGCAAGGTGTCGGTAATACCGAACGGCCGGCGCAGTTCCAGATGCGTCCAGTGGTAGAGCGGGTTGCCGATGGTGTGCGGCACGGTTGCCGCCCAGGCGTCGAATTTTTCCCGGTCACCGGCATCACCGGTGCACAGGCGTTCCGCCACGCCGTTGGTGCGCATGGCGCGCCATTTGTAGTGATCGCCTTTCAACCAGATGTCATACAGATTCTTGAAGCGATAGTTCTCGGCGATCTGCTCCGGCGGCAGATGGCAGTGATAGTCAAAAATCGGCTGCTGCGCCGCATATTCATGGTACAAACGCCGGGCAAATTCCGTATCCAGTAAAAAATCTTCGCCTAAAAACGTGGCCATATCAGGTCCTCAGCTTGCGTAGCGGGTTTTGTCGCCTCATTTCTTTAAAAAGTTATCACACCAATTAATGGCGGCGTCCAGGTTTTTTTCGTCGTACTCACGGTGAAAATGGCGCTTAAACGGGCATTAACAGCGTAATTCATCACCCAAAAACCTAAGCATAGCCTCCATATTATTGCGTAACTGAATAATGACTTTTGTGATGTCACTCAACTTTTAAATCTGTATGACAAGTTATTGTCTCGCCTCTTCACCTCGCTGCGGGAAGCCCCGGCGAACAGAACACGCGTTACACCATTACTGACAGGGAATCACCATTATCTACGTTGCGCAGCATCCATGAGCGCGACGACTGCTAAAGACGGGGAGAGATTTCTCATGCGCAAGATCAAAGGGTTACGCTGGTACATGATCGGGCTGGTGACCATCGGCACGGTGCTGGGCTACCTGACCCGCAATGCGATTGCCGTTGCCGCACCGACGCTGGAAAACACCTTACATATCACCACCCAACAATATTCTTATATCGTCGCCGCCTACTCCGCCTGCTATACCGTGATGCAGCCGGTGGCCGGCTATGTGCTCGACGTACTCGGCACCAAAGTGGGCTATGCGATGTTCGCCGTTTTATGGGCGCTGTTCTGTATGGGCACCGCGCTGGCCAACAGCTGGGGCGGGCTGGCGCTGGCGCGCGGCGCGGTCGGCATGGCGGAGGCGGCGATGATTCCCGCTGGACTGAAGGCCAGCAGTGAATGGTTTCCGGCCAAAGAGCGCTCGATCGCCGTGGGTTATTTTAACGTCGGATCGTCAATCGGCGGCATGATCGCGCCGCCGCTGGTGGTGTGGGCGATCGTCGCCCACAGCTGGGAAATGGCCTTTATCATCACCGGCGCCCTGAGCCTGATCTGGGCCATCTGCTGGCTGATTTTCTATAAGCATCCGAAAGACCAAAAGAAGCTCAGCGCCGAGGAGCGCAGCTATATCCTCGACGGCCAGGAAGCCCAGCATCAGACCAGCAACGCCAAGAAAATGTCCGCCTGGCAGATCGTCCGCAACCGTCAGTTTTGGGGCATTGCGCTGCCGCGCTTTCTGGCAGAACCGGCCTGGGGCACCTTTAACGCCTGGATCCCGCTGTTTATGTTTAAGGCCTACGGCTTTAACCTGAAAGAGATCGCCATGTTCGCCTGGATGCCGATGCTGTTCGCCGATCTGGGCTGTATCGTCGGCGGTTATCTGCCGCCGCTGTTCCAGAAATATTTCAAGGTTAACCTGATCGTATCCCGCAAGCTGGTGGTGACGCTTGGCGCGGTGCTGATGATCGGCCCCGGCATGATCGGCCTGTTTTCCAGCCCCTATATCGCCATTGCGCTGCTGTGCGTCGGCGGCTTCGCGCATCAGGCGCTGTCCGGCGCGCTGATTACGCTCTCTTCCGACGTGTTCGGCCGCAACGAAGTGGCGACCGCCAACGGCCTGACCGGTATGGCGGCCTGGACCGCCAGCACGCTGTTCGCCCTGGTGGTCGGCGCGCTGGCGGATACGCTCGGCTTCAGCCCGCTGTTCGCCGCCCTGTCGGTATTCGATATTTTGGGCGCCATCGTGATCTGGACGGTGCTGCAAAATCGTCCGGCCGCCGCCGGGGAAAAGGAAGCGCTGCAAACCGCCGCCGCAGGCGGTTAATCCCCCGCTCAGCCCGGCGTATGTGCCGGGTTGCGCCGCCGCCATTCACTGGCGGCAAAACCGGATAAGTGGTATAACAAATCTGTTGGCAACCCGCCTTTCCTAGCGCAGAGCACTCATTATGGAATTCACCGAAAGCAGACGCTTATATCAGCAACTGGCCGCCGAACTGAAACAACGCATTGAAGGCGGCGTTTATCCGGTTGGCGACAAACTGCCGGCGGAACGCTATATCGCCGAAGAGATGAACGTCAGCCGCACCGTGGTGCGCGAGGCGATTATCATGCTGGAAGTGGAAGGCTACGTCGAAGTGCGCAAGGGTTCCGGGATCCACGTGATCTCCAACCAGCAAAAACACCTGGTGGTGCCGGGCGACAGCATCGAATTCGCCAGCGTCGGGCCGTTCGAGCTGCTGCAGGCGCGCCAGCTGATTGAGAGCAATATCGCCGAGTTCGCCGCCACGCAGGTCACCAAGCAGGACATTGTGCAGCTGATGGAGATTCAGGAAAACGCCCGCCGGGAGGATCGCTTCCGCGATTCACAGTGGGATCTGAAGTTCCACGTACAGATCGCGCTTGCGACGCAGAATACCGCAATGGCGACCATCGTCGAAAAAATGTGGAGCCAGCGGGTGCACAACCCTTACTGGATTAAACTGCACGAGCATATTGACGATCGCTCGATCGACAGCTGGTGCGATGACCATGACCAGATTCTCAAGGCGTTGATGCGCAAAGACCCCGCCGCCGCCAAGCTGGCGATGTGGCAACACCTGGAAAACACCAAGCAGATGCTGTTCAACGCCACCACCGACGATTTCGAATATAACGTTGACCGTTACCTGTTCGCCGAGAATCCGCTGCCGCATCTGGACAGCGCAGCCGGCAGCAACAAATAGTCGATGGCGGTCAAATAATCTTACCTTATGTCAGGTATTGTAAAATACGCTGAATCAATGCGGTCAGCGCCGTTTCCCGTGTAATAATTCACCGGCGGCAGTAGAGATTTCTCTGTTGCCGATCGGGCGGCTTTGCTAAAATCAGACCACTTTTTTTAGCCTTATTACTGCGGGGGCGGAACGCGAATTCATGCGCTGGTTGTTTGCCATGCTGATTGCTCTTTTGTGCTGGACCGGCGCGGTCTCCGGCCACCAGCTCTATACCATGCAACCGGCATCTTCTGCGCTGCAAAACGCCCAGCCGAACGACGCGACAGCTGCCCAGAACGACTATCTTCAGGCGCTACGCCCGCCGGCCGACCTGCGCAGCAAAACGCCGGGGAAAAAATGGCCGCTGCTGCTGTCGCGCAATCCTCCCTGCCATAGCGCCCCGCTCTCTGCCGTTTCCCCCATCCCCGCCTATGCTTTAACAGAGGCGCGGCGAGAGAGCCGCTATCCGCGCCAGGCGGCGCCGGCGTCCAACCGTCTTGACCAGGTTAACTGGATGCTCCGCACATCCCACCAGCAAAGCCGGGTCGGCGGCTGGAAAGCGAGCAACATGCTGTACCGAGGTACGCTGACTTACCATTCATGATCGGCATGGGTTACCACTCACAAGTAAAAATACCTCACCGTTCACCCGCGGCGCCAGCATACCGGCAACCAGGCCGCCAAGAGAAATCAGGCAAAGACGTTTTAGGAACACTGGATGGATATCATTAAGCAACTGTTGGATGCCTTATGGCAGCAGGACTTCGAAACGCTGGCGAACCCTTCGCTGGTGTGGACGCTGTATGTGCTGCTGTTTATGATTCTGTTTCTGGAAAACGGCCTGCTGCCCGCCGCTTTCCTGCCCGGCGACAGTCTGCTGATTCTGGTCGGCGTGCTGATCGCCAAAGGCACCATGAATTTCCCGCTCACCATCTTTATTTTGACCGTCGGCGCCAGTCTGGGGTGCTGGGTCAGTTATATACAGGGCAAATGGCTGGGCAATACCCGCACGGTGCAGAGCTGGCTGTCGCACCTGCCCGCCCACTACCACCAGCGCGCACACCAACTGTTCCACCGCCACGGCCTGTCGGCGCTGCTGGTCGGCCGTTTTCTGGCCTTTGTACGCACGCTGCTGCCTACCATCGCCGGCCTGTCTGGCCTGAGCAACGCTCGCTTCCAGTTCTTCAACTGGATGAGCGGCCTGCTGTGGGTGGTGATCCTGACCAGCCTGGGCTTTGCGCTCGGTAAAACGCCGGTGTTCCGCAAATACGAAGATCAGCTGATGTTCTGCCTGATGATGCTGCCGCTGGTGCTGCTGGTGGTCGGCCTGGTCGGGTCGTTGATCGTGCTGTGGCGCAAAAAGCGCGCCAGCCAAAATACGGGCAACGGCGCGTGACCACGCCGCGCTCCCGCTGGCAGTATGCACTGATTATCGCGCTGGCCCTGCTGGCGCTTTCGGTGTTTTTTCTGCCCGCCATGGTGCGCACTGAAACCGAACTGCGCATCCGCTCGACCCAACAAGGCCTGTCGCTGCCGGACGGTTTCTACGTTTACCAACGTCTGGATGCGCGCGGCATCCGTATTAAAAGCATTACGCCGGAAGGAGATGGCCTGGTCATCCGCCTGGACTCCCCCCAGCAACAGTTACTGGCGCGGGAAACGCTGCAGGCCATTCTGCCTCCCGGCTATACCATCGCGCTGAGCGAGCTCCCCGCCCCCAGCCACTGGATACGTAAGCTGGTCAGCAGCACGCCGCAAGATCTGGGATAGGTCGCGAAGCGCTCATTTTATAAACAGTCGTTTGGCTTTTCGGCACGGATCTTTGCTATCCGAGCGATTTAGTGACTATGCTGAATAACGGCGATGTCAGTGCGTAATTCCCCATCGCCCAGCAGGAAAACGGATACATCCCCATGCATCCCATTAACAAGGAACCGACAGATGAAGTTACGCTATACCGCCCCTTTGGCCCTCTTTTTATCCACCTTCGCCTCTTTTTCGATAGCGGCCGAGGGCGGCTGTGCCGCCAAAGAGCAGGAAATTCAACAGCAGATTGATTACGCCACCCAGCACGGCAACAGCCAACGCGTCGCCGGGCTGAAAACGGCGCTGGGTGAAGTGCAGGCCCATTGCACCGATGCGGGTCTGCAGGCCGAGCGGCAGAAAAAAATTGAAGAGAAACAGCATAAAGTGTCGGAACGCCGCCAGGAGCTGAAAGAAGCCCAGCAAACCGGCAAACTGGATAAAATCACCAAAAAGCAGCAGAAGCTGGCGGAAGCCGAAGCCGAATTGAAACAGGCACAGGCGGAATAGACGGCCAGCGGAGCACAGCGCCCGGCATTCGGAATATTCATAGGAAAATAATCGTTTCCGCAGTGATATTCGCCATCTGAGCGCTTTGCTGCCGTAAAAAAATCCGCTATGTTGGAATTCTCTTGGAGTTAACGTTAAGGAGTTAGAGAAATGGCAAAAGATGCAAATGCAGAAAACTTACGCGCTGAACTGAAGTCCTTAGCCGACACCCTGGAAGAGGTGCTGAACTCTTCCACCGATAAGCCGAAGGCCGAACTGGAAAAGCTGCGTTCCAAAGCGCAGGGCGCGCTGAAAGACACCCGCGCCCGTCTGGGCGACGCCGGCGACAAACTGGCTAACCAGACCAAACAGATCGCCGGCCAGGCTGACGACTATGTGCGCGACAATCCATGGACCGGCATCGGTATCGGCGCAGCAGTCGGCGTCGTGCTGGGCGTTCTGTTGGCGCGTCGTTAATCATGAACGAGCACGAGCAATCCCGTGCGCAGGGCCCCGCCAAAGGGGTCCTGGACATCGGCCAGCGTATTATCACCATCCTGGTCGGCATGGTGGAATCACGGCTTAAGCTGGCGGTCGTTGAACTGGAAGAGGAAAAAGCCAACCTGATTCAGCTGATGCTGCTGGTCGGCATTACTCTGCTGTTTACCGCTTTCGGCCTGATGAGCCTGCTGATCCTGCTGTTTTGGGCGATCGACCCGGCCTACCGCGTGATGGCGCTGGGCACTACGACCGGCGTGCTGCTGTTTCTGGCCGTGGTGGGCGTGATCTGGACGCTGGTGAAAGTGAAACGCACCACGCTGCTGGCCGAAACGCGCAAACAGCTGGAGCTGGACCGCGCCGCGCTGGAGGGGAAAAAATGAGCCGCCGCCGGGCGCTGGCCGTCAGAAAACAGCAGTTGATTAGCCGGATCGAGCAGCAGCGCGCCGACCTGGGCGACAATAAAGCACAGTGGCTGGACAAAACCGAACACATTGACCGCGGTTATCAAGCCCTGTTCGGCATGCGCAAGTACCTGCTGCTCGGCTCCGGCGTGGTCGCCCTGTACGGCATGCGCCACCCCAGCAAGCTGATTCGCTGGTCGCGCCGGGCCTTCAGCGCCTGGGGCACCGTGCGCCTGCTGCGCAAAACCCTCTCCCGCTAACCCTTCTCCCTCGCCCTTTTTTGCCTTATTCCGTGGCTCTGACCACGGCGTACGTCGTGCGCCGTGACTCTTTATATTTACGCCACAAATGTTAGCCAGCTAAATATTCATGATTTTTGAAAGATTATAGCAATTTTACTTGCTAACAAAGTGTACGCTTCCCGATTAACATTCATTCCATCGAAACGGACGGCACGGCAGAACAACGCTCTGCGCGCCGCCAGATGTCATAACACAGCCAGCGTGGCGCAAAAAACTTTTGGAGTGAATGATGAAAAAATTAGAAGATACCGGTTTGTTGGTGGCGCGTATTCTGATGCCAATCCTGTTTATCGTCGCCGGCTACGGCAAAATGGGCGACGCTTACGCCGGCACTCAGCAGTACATGCAATCGATGGGCGTACCGGGCTTCCTGCTGCCGTTGACCATCCTGCTGGAGTTCGGCGGCGGCCTGGCGATTCTGTTCGGCTTCCTGACGCGCACCACGGCGCTGTTTACCGCCGGCTTCACCATTCTGACCGCGCTGCTGTTCCACACTAACTTTGCAGATGGTGTTAACCAGCTGATGTTTATGAAAAACCTGACCATCGCCGGCGGTTATATCGTGCTGGCCATCGCCGGTCCGGGCGCATTCAGCATCGACCGCCTGCTGAACAAGAAGTGGTAAACTAATCTTAGGGGAGTCAGGCATGCCTGACTCCCGTTCTGTCATACAAGACGAAGGAGACACCCATGGGACAACTCGTTGACGGCGTTTGGCAAGACGTCTGGTACGACACCAAATCCACCGGTGGCCGCTTCAAGCGTTCTACCTCCCAGTTCCGCAACTGGATCACCGCCGATGGACAGCCCGGCGAGCACGGCGACGGCGGGTTTGTCGCGGAAAAAGATCGCTATCACCTGTACGTTTCCCTCGCCTGCCCGTGGGCGCACCGCACGCTGCTGATGCGTAAACTGAAAGGGCTGGAGCAGATTATTCCGGTTTCCGTGGTGCATCCGCTGATGCTGGAAAACGGCTGGACCTTCGCTGACGATTTTCCCGGCGCCAGCGGCGACCCGCTGTACCACGCCGATTTTCTTTACCAGCTCTACCTGCGCGCCGATCCGCACTACAGCGGCCGCGTGACCGTGCCGGTGCTGTGGGATAAGCAGCGGCAGACCATCGTCAGCAACGAATCCGCCGATATCCTGCGCATGTTCAACAGCGCCTTTGACGGCGTGGGCGCACGCGCCGGCGATTATTACCCGGCCGAGTTGCGCGAAAAAATTGATCGGCTGAACGGCTGGATTTATGACACGGTCAATAACGGCGTCTACAAAGCCGGTTTTGCCACCAGTCAGGAAGCGTACGATGAAGCGGTGAACGGCGTGTTCACTTCGCTGGAGCGGCTGGAGCAGATCCTCGGCCAGCACCGTTATCTGACCGGCGATCGGCTGACCGAGGCGGATTTACGCCTGTGGACCACGCTGGTGCGCTTCGATCCGGTGTATGTCACCCACTTTAAATGCGACAAGCGGCGCATCAGCGATTACCTGAATCTGTACGGTTTTCTGCGCGATATTTATCAGCTGCCGGGCGTCGACGCGACGGTCGATATGGCGCATATCCGCCATCACTACTACCGCAGTCACGCCACCATCAATCCGTACGGCATTATCTCCATCGGCCCGGCGCAGGATTTGAATGAGCCGCACGGCCGCGACCAGCGTTTCCGCTAATAAAAAAACCTCGCCATTCGGCGAGGTTTTCACTATTTCTGGGCGAATAGTCGCGGGATTTCACGCAGGAACCAGGCTTTCGCCTCGCCCATACTGTCGCGCCGCCAGGCCATGATAATGTCCGCCTCACGGCTGTATTCCGGTCCCACGACACGCAGCCGCCCCTCTTCGATATCTTTTTCCACCATGGAATACGGCATGGTCGCCACACCCAGGCCGGCCAACAGCGCCAGACGCTTGTCTTCGATGGTGCTGACGGTCAGCCGCTGCTGCTTATCCAGCAGTTGGACGGTAATTACCGGGCGTTCGCGCGCGGTGTCCGCCACCGCAATGGCGCGGTATTTCACCCGGGTGGCTTCCGACAGCGGTTCCGGCTCTTGGTGAATCGGGTGATCCGGCGCAGCCACATAGACGCTCATCACTTTATACAGTTTGCGGGTATTAATTTCCGACGAGGCGCGAAAATGCATATCCGGCGCGATCACAATATCGGCCCGCCCCTGTTCCAGACGCTCCCAGGCGCCGGCCAGCACTTCGCTCAAAATCGACACCTGGGTATTGGCCTTCAGCGCCAGCTTGTCGACCAGCGGAAACAGCAAACTGGGCGGCGACAGCGCCTCGCTGACGATGGTGATGTGCGTTTCCCAGCCGCGCGCCAGCGCTTCAGCGTCGGTGGTCAGCTTATCGGCCGCTTCCAGCAGTACCCTGCCGCGTTCCAGCAGCATACGGCCGACGTTGGTGAATTTAGTGCGGTGGCCGGAACGGTCAAACAGCACCACGTCCAGCTCTTCTTCCAGTTTTTGCATGGTGTAGCTGAGCGCCGACGGCACCCGGCCCAGCTCATCTGCCGCTGCGGCAAAACTGCCGCGGCGATCGATGGCATCCATCACCCTTAACGCTTCAAGCGTTAACGCCCGATCTCTGGCCATTGCATCTCTCTGTCAGGAAATTTGAATATGGCAACCAGATTAACTGGCTAACAATCTGCCGTCCAGATGCTTACCATTTATACCCATCATACTTCAAGCTGCAGGTGCGTTGGCTGCGCTCAGTCACCCGAATCACTGACCCGAGTCAGCTCATCGGGATTCCTTCTCTTGCCGCCTTCCTGCAACTCGAATTATTTAGGATATACAGATTGAAATTAGAGAGCCCATTGCCATGATCACATGCAGAACAGCAGAACAATGCGGGCAAGCTGACTTTGGTTGGCTGCAGGCTCGCTACACCTTTTCTTTCGGACACTACTTCGATCCCAAACTGATGGGCTACGCCTCGCTGCGGGTGCTGAACCAGGAAGTGCTGGCGCCGGGCGCTGCTCTGCAGCCGCGCGCCTACCCCAATGTCGACATCATCAACCTGATCCTGCAGGGGGAAGCAGAGTACCGTGATAACGACGGCAACAGCGTCCGCGCCGCCGCCGGCGAAGCCCTGCTACTGGCGGCGCATAATGGCGTCAGCTACGGCGAGCAAAACCTCAGTGCCGACACGCCGCTGACGCGTATGCAGCTGTGGCTGGACGCCTGCCCGGAACGCGCCAACGAGCGTATTCAGCGCCTGGCGCTGCAACCGCAGTCCCACCAGTTGCTGGCCTCGCCGGACGGCGCACAGGGCAGTCTGCATTTACGCCAGCAGGTGTGGATTCACCACCTGGATTTAGCGCCCGGGGAAGCACTGACGTTGCCGCTGCACGGCCCGCGGGCCTATCTGCAATCGATCCACGGCGCCTGTTCCGCCCACGGCGAGCACCATGCGCCGCAGCACCTGACCTGCGGCGACGGCGCTTTCGTGCATAACGAAACTCTGCTTACGCTGCGGGCTGAAACGCCGCTGCGCGCGTTGCTGATCGATCTCCCGGAGTAAACGCCTCAATGCGCAGGTCGCCGGACGCCTGCGCCTAGCGTTTCAGGCTGTCCGCCACGCATTCGCGCAGTAACGAAAGCACCTCAACCCCCTTTTCCCCACGCTGCGCCATCACGATCGCCCCGTCGACCAATAACGCCAGCTTATGCGCCTCGCGCGCCCCTTGCCGGTCATCCGGCAGGAAAGCGGCGATCTCCCGCATCATATCCTGCTTGTGCTCACGCGCCTGCACCAGCGTTTCCGGCAGACTGTCGGCCATTTCCACTGCCGTATTGATAAACGCGCAGCCGCGAAAATCCGCCGTGGCGAACCACTGTGCCAGCGTGGCGGGCAACGCCTGCGGCAGCGTGCCGCCGTTGGCCATCTCCCGCGCCAGCGTCTCGCGGAACCAGGCGATCCAGCGTTCATGCCGATAGCGTAAAAACGCCAGAATCAGATCGTTTTTGGCGGGAAAGTGGCGATAAAAGGTCACCTTGGTCACCCCCGCCTGTTTGATAATACGGTCGATACCGGTGGCACGGATGCCATCTTGGTAAAACAGACGGTGGGCGGTATCAATAATGCGCTCGCGCGCGCTGCGTGAATCGGCTGTGGTCATGAATGCCTCCTGGCAGAGATTATCGCAGCATGTAGACAAGTCTGTCTACACAAGATAACCTGCACATGTAGACAACTCTGTCTACATGCCAAGAGGAAAGTATCATGGAAACCCGTTCCCCGCTGCCGCCCTTTATGCCGGACAGCGCCCGGCAAAAAGTCCGTCTGGCCGAAGACGCCTGGAACAGTCGCGATCCACAACGTGTAGCGCAGGTCTACGCGCCGGACACCCGGTGGCGCAACCGCGCCGAGTTCGTTAACGGACGTGATGAAGTGGTGCAGTTTTTACAGCGCAAGTGGCAGAAGGAGCTGGATTACCGCCTGATCAAAGAGTTATGGGCGTTTGACGCACACAGAATCGCGGTGCGCTTCGCCTATGAGTGGCATGACGATTCCGGTAATTGGTACCGCAGCTACGGCAACGAGAACTGGGAATTTAATACGCAGGGGCTAATGACCACCCGCTTCGCCTGTATCAACGACTGTCCGATTGCCGAGGCCGAACGCCGTTTCCACTGGCCGCTGGGCAGACGCCCGGACGATCATCCGGGACTGAGCGACTGTGGTTTCTGACTTTATCCGGCGCTGAACAGGACCATCGGCGCCAATTAGAACGATAAATTTGACGTTATCACTCCATGGCACCACTATTATTTATACGCCGTATAAATAATAGGTATTGAAATGATCTCCGGACACGTTTTCATCGCTGCAAGTCTTGACGGTTTTATTGCCCGTACCGATGGCGATATAGGATGGTTGCTCGAACGCGATGATCCTCAAGAGGATCATGGTTATGATGATTTTATTGAAAATATTGACGTCATACTGATGGGACGCGCTACCTATGAGACCGTACAACATGTCCGCCCATGGCCATACACCCGCCCGGTACTCATCCTCTCCAGCACGTTGGACGAACAGCACATTCCTGCTGAACTAACAGGGAAAATTCGCTTTTCCGACAGCTCGCCCACACAGGCGATGACGATGCTGGCAGCCGAAGGACATCGGCGGGTATATGTCGATGGTGGTCGCATTATCCAGTCATTTTTGCAGGCTGGCCTGATTGCCGATCTGGTGATCACCCATATTCCATTGCTGCTAGGGCAAGGGCGTGCTCTGTTCGGTTCCCTTCCCACCGATATTCCATTGGTTCATGAGCACACCCGTACCTTCGCTTCCGGGCTGGTTCAGTCACGCTATCGAGTCGTCTCATGAACCGGCCGGTCGGGCGTCCGGCGCGCGGCAACGGAGTGATTTTGCCTGGTGCAATTCTCTCTGCAGCGTTGGAGATGCTAGATACACTAGGGCCAGAAGCCTTTACAATGCGCGCTTTGGCGACGAGATTACGCATCAATCCGATGACGATCTACTACTATTTTGGCGATCGGGACGGCTTGATCGCCGCTATGGCAGAGAGGGTATATCAAGAGGTTACCGCCCCGCCAGATGACGATCCCCTCACCCGACTGGCGGGGTTGTTGCAGGCTTACCACAGCCAGGTATTGCAGCACCCCGGACTAACGCTGCTGATTTTCAGCCGGCCCAAGGTATTCCCCAAACAGGCCAGAAGGATCACCGCTGACATTACACAACTGCTGCACCGAAGCGGGTTGTCGTCAGCAGGTGTCCGGCGATGGGTCGGTATACTTGTCGATTTCACCCATGGTGCCGCGCTGGCAATGGCGACAGAGGAACAGCCGGCTATTGAACGCAACACTGCTGCTAAAAACTACGCTGAAGCGCTGGCTGAATTGTTGAATGCTCTAAAAAATCGCCAATAACGGCCTTATCACGATGGCTCTTACTGCCGCCCCCATCATTCTACTGAGCTTTGCCAGTTCTCCCCATCCTGACAATATTCTGCATAGATATTGATGTATTTAAATATTTATGGTTACAAAAATTTACACTCATAACCCCACAGAATAAGTCGATATATCACATAAGCGGCATTCTTCATCTACGCTTCAATCTAAAACCCGTTCGACAGGTTAAAAAATAACCCGCCGGGCAATTATAATATTCAATCGTGTTTTCATTAGGTTAGCCATTTAGTGAGGGCATATGTCGCAACAAACTGAGAAAGATAATCCCTATCTTTTGCGTGACTGGCGGCCGGAGAACGAGGCCTTCTGGAACAATAAAGGTAAAGGCATCGCGCGTCGTAATCTGGTGATTTCCGTTTTTTGTCTGCTGCTGGCGTTCTGCGTCTGGATGCTGTTCAGCGCCGTGGCCGTTAACCTCAACAAGGTGGGGTTTCACTTCACCACCGACCAGCTGTTTTTACTGACCGCACTGCCCTCGCTCTCCGGCGCGCTGCTGCGCGTGCCCTACTCGTTTATGGTGCCGATGTTCGGCGGCCGCCACTGGACGGTGATCAGCACCGTGATTTTGGTGATCCCCTGCGTGGCGCTCGGCATCGCCATTCAGCACCCTGCCACGCCTTACTGGGTGTTTATCGTTATCGCCCTGCTGTGCGGCTTTGCCGGCGCCAACTTTGCCTCCAGCATGGGCAATATCAGCTTTTTCTTCCCGAAGGCCCGGCAGGGCAGCGCGCTGGGGATTAACGGCGGCCTCGGCAATCTGGGCGTCAGCGTGATGCAGATGATCGCGCCGCTGGTGATCCTGCTGCCGCTGTTTACCTTGCTCGGCGTACCGGGCGTCGCTCAGGAAGACGGCGCCACGCTGTGGCTGGCCAACGCCGCCTGGATCTGGGTGCCGCTGCTGCTGGTGGCCACTCTGGCCGCCTGGGTCGGCATGAACGATATCGCCAGCTCGAAAGCTTCGATCGCCGAACAGCTGCCAGTGCTAAAGCGCCTGCACCTATGGCTGTTAGGGCTGCTGTATCTGGCCACCTTCGGTTCGTTTATCGGTTTTTCCGCCGGCTTCGCCATGCTGGCCCAGACGCAGTTTCCCGAGGTGGATATTCTGCAGCTGGCGTTTTTCGGCCCGTTTATCGGCGCGCTGGCGCGTTCGATGGGCGGCGTGATCTCCGACAAGCTGGGCGGCGTGCGCGTCACCCTGATCAACTTCGTGTTTATGGCACTGTTTACCGCCCTGCTGTTCCTGACCCTGCCCGGCAGCGGCTCCGGCAGTTTCCTGGCGTTCTATCTGGTGTTTATGGGGCTGTTTCTCACCGCCGGGCTGGGCAGCGGCTCTACCTTCCAGATGATCGCCGTGATCTTCCGCCGCATCACCATCGACAGGGTGAAGGCGCGCGGCGGCAGCGATGAACAGGCGCAGCACGAAGCGGTGACCGATACCGCCGCCGCGCTAGGCTTTATCTCCGCCATCGGCGCCGTCGGCGGCTTCTTTATTCCCAAAGCCTTCGGCACCTCACTGGCGATGACCGGCTCGCCGGTCGGCGCGATGAAGGTCTTTCTCGTGTTTTACGTCGTTTGCGTGCTGGTGACCTGGTTGGTTTACGGTCGCCGCGCGCCTGCCAAGAAATAATCGACCCGTTGCAGCGGGCCCAATCAGCAATCTGTGAGCAGTGTAACCACAGGGTGTGAGCAGCCCTGTCAGGAGAAATGTCATGAGTAAGCTACTCGATCGCTTTCGCTACTTTAAGCAAAAAGGCGACACGTTTGCGGACGGCCACGGCCAGGTGATGGACAGCAACCGCGACTGGGAAGACAGTTACCGGCAGCGCTGGCAATTCGATAAAATCGTCCGCTCTACCCACGGGGTCAACTGCACCGGCTCCTGCAGCTGGAAGATCTATGTCAAAAACGGCCTGGTTACCTGGGAAACCCAGCAGACCGATTACCCGCGCACCCGCCCCGATATGCCCAACCACGAACCACGCGGCTGCCCGCGCGGCGCCAGTTACTCCTGGTATCTCTACAGCGCTAACCGCCTGAAGTATCCGCTGGTGCGCAAGCGCCTGATTGAACTGTGGCGTGAAGCCCTGCAGCAGCACGGCGATCCGGTCGCCGCCTGGGACGCCATCCAGAGCGATCCGCAAAAAACCGCCGGCTACAAACAGGTACGCGGCCACGGCGGTTTTGTACGTTCCAACTGGCGCGAGCTGAATCAGCTGATTGCCGCGGCCAACGTCTGGACCATCAAACACTACGGCCCGGATCGCGTGGCCGGCTTCTCGCCGATCCCGGCGATGTCGATGGTCTCCTACGCCGCCGGCACCCGCTATCTGTCGCTGATCGGCGGCACCTGCCTGAGTTTTTACGACTGGTACTGCGACCTGCCGCCGGCCTCGCCGATGACCTGGGGCGAACAGACCGACGTGCCGGAATCCGCCGACTGGTACAATTCCAGCTACCTGATCGCCTGGGGCTCGAACGTACCGCAGACCCGCACGCCGGACGCGCACTTCTTTACCGAAGTGCGTTACAAAGGCGCCAAAACCATTGCCATCACGCCCGACTACTCCGAGGTGGCGAAGCTGTGCGACCAGTGGCTGTCGCCCAAGCAGGGCACCGACAGCGCGCTCGCCATGGCGATGGGACACGTGATTTTAAAAGCCTTCCACCTGGATAACCCCAGCGACTATTTCCTCAACTACTGCCGGCGCTACACCGATATGCCGATGCTGGTGATACTGGAAGCGCGCGAAGACGGCAGCTACGTGCCGGGCCGCATGCTGCGCGCCGCCGATCTGGTCGGCAACCTGGGGGAAAGCAACAACCCGGAATGGAAAACGGTGGCGTTCAGCCAGACGGGCGAACCGGTGGCGCCCAATGGTTCCATCGGTTTCCGCTGGGGCGAAAAAGGCAAATGGAACCTGGAACCGCTGGCGGCCGGCGCAGAAACGGAGCTGCGGCTTTCCCTGCTGGGCGAGCACGATGAGGTGGCCGGCGTCGCCTTCCCTTACTTCGGCGGCAATGAGAACCCGCACTTTCGCAGCGTGCCGCAGACGCCGGTGCTGGTGCATCAGCTGCCGGTCAAACGCCTGACGCTGGCCGATGGCGGCGAAGCGCGGGTCGCCTGCGTGTACGATCTGCTGCTGGCCAACTACGGCCTGGACCGCGGACTGGACGACCCCCACTGCGCGCAGGATTTCTCAGAGATCAAAGCCTATACCCCGGCCTGGGCCGAGCAGATCACCGGCGTGCCGCAGCAGCATATTGAGCGTATCGCCCGGGAGTTCGCCGATAACGCGCATAAAACCCACGGCCGCTCGATGATTATTCTCGGCGCCGGGGTCAATCACTGGTACCACATGGACATGAACTACCGCGGCATGATCAATATGCTGGTGTTCTGCGGCTGTGTGGGACAAAGCGGCGGCGGCTGGGCGCACTATGTCGGCCAGGAGAAGCTGCGGCCGCAGACCGGCTGGCTGCCGCTGGCGTTCGCGCTGGACTGGAACCGCCCGCCGCGGCAGATGAACAGCACTTCCTTCTTCTACAACCACGCCAGCCAGTGGCGCTACGAAAAACTCACCGCCCAGGAGCTGCTCTCCCCGCTGGCCGATGCCGGCCGCTTCAGCGGCCACCTGATTGACTTTAACGTGCGCGCCGAGCGCATGGGCTGGCTGCCCTCCTCCCCGCAGCTCAACCTGAACCCGCTGCGCATCAGGGCGCAGGCCGACGCCGCAGGCATTTCCCCGATCGATTACACCGTGCAGGCGCTGAAAACCGGCGATATCCGTTTCGCCTGTGAACAACCGGACAGCGGCGGCAATCACCCGCGCAACCTGTTTGTCTGGCGCTCCAACCTGCTGGGCTCCTCCGGCAAGGGCCATGAATATATGCTGAAGTACCTGCTCGGCACCGACAGCGGCATTCAGGGCGAGGCGCTGGGTGAAACGGACGAGGTGAAGCCGGAAGAGGTCGAGTGGCAGCAGGCGGCCATTGAAGGCAAGCTGGATCTGCTGGTCACCCTCGATTTCCGCATGTCCAGCACCTGTCTGTTCTCCGATATTGTGCTGCCGACCGCCACCTGGTATGAAAAGGACGATATGAATACCTCGGATATGCATCCGTTTATTCACCCGCTGTCCGCCGCGGTCGACCCCGCCTGGGAATCAAAAAGCGACTGGGAAATTTATAAGGGCATCGCCAAGGCGTTTTCCGAGACCTGCGTCGGTCACCTGGGACAGGAAACCGATGTGGTGCTGCAGCCGCTGCAGCACGACTCGCCGGCGGAGCTGGCGCAGCCGTTCGACATCCAGGACTGGCGCCACCATGAGTGCGATTTGATCCCCGGCAAAACCGCGCCGAATATCGTAGCGGTAGAACGCGACTACCCCGCCACCTATGAGCGCTTTACCTCCCTCGGCCCGCTGATGGATAAGCTGGGCAACGGTGGCAAGGGCATCAGTTGGGAAACGCAGAACGAGGTGGCGTTCCTCGGTAAGCTCAATTACACCAAAACTACCGGGCCGGCCAAGGGGCGACCGCTGATCGACAGCGCGCTCGACGCCTCAGAGGTGATCCTGACGCTGGCGCCGGAAACCAACGGCCAGGTGGCGGTGAAAGCCTGGCAGGCGCTCGGCGAGTTTACCGGCCGCGACCACACCCACCTGGCGCGCAATAAGGAAGAGGAGAAGATCCGCTTTCGCGATATTCAGGCGCAGCCGCGCAAAATCATCTCCAGCCCGACCTGGTCAGGGCTGGAGAGCGAACACGTTTCGTATAACGCCGGCTATACCAACGTCCATGAGCTGATCCCGTGGCGCACGCTGTCCGGCCGCCAGCAGCTGTATCAGGATCATCCGTGGATGCGCGCCTTCGGCGAAAGCCTGGTGGCCTACCGTCCGCCGATCGATACCCGGAGCGTCAGCAAAATGCGCGCCGTGCCGCCCAACGGCTTCCCGGAAAAAGCGCTGAACTTCCTGACGCCGCACCAGAAATGGGGCATCCACTCCACCTACAGTGAAAACCTGCTGATGCTGACGCTGTCGCGCGGCGGGCCGATCGTCTGGCTGAGCGAAGCCGACGCCCGCGAGCTGGGCATAGAGGATAACGACTGGATCGAGGCCTTCAACGCCAACGGCGCACTGACCGCCCGCGCGGTGGTCAGCCAGCGCGTGCCGCCCGGCATGACCATGATGTACCACGCCCAGGAGCGCATCATGAATATCCCCGGCTCCGAGGTAACCGGCATGCGCGGCGGCATCCACAACTCCGTCACCCGCGTCTGCCCCAAACCCACCCATATGATCGGCGGCTACGCCCAGTTGGCCTACGGCTTTAACTACTACGGCACCGTCGGCTCGAACCGCGACGAATTCATCATGATCCGCAAGATGAAAAACGTTAACTGGCTGGATGATGAAGGTCACGATCAGGTACAGGAGCCGAAAAAATGAAAATACGTTCGCAAGTGGGCATGGTGCTCAACCTCGATAAATGCATCGGCTGCCATACCTGTTCGGTCACCTGTAAAAACGTCTGGACCGGGCGCGAAGGGATGGAGTACGCGTGGTTCAACAACGTGGAGACCAAGCCGGGCATCGGCTACCCGAAAAACTGGGAGGATCAGGACACCTGGCAAGGCGGCTGGATCCGCAAGATCAACGGCAAACTGGAGCCGCGCCTCGGCAGCCGCGTCGGCGTGCTGTCCAAGATCTTCGCCAACCCTAACCTGCCCGGCATCGACGACTATTACGAACCTTTCACCTACGACTATCAACATCTGCACAGCGCGCCGGAAAGCAAGCATCAGCCCACCGCCCGGCCGCGTTCCCTGATCAGCGGCCAGCGCATGGACAAAATCGAGTGGGGCCCCAACTGGGAGGAGCTGCTCGGCGGCGAGTTTGAGAAACGCGCCCGCGATAAAAACTTTGAAGCAATGCAGAAGGAGATGTACGGCGAGTTTGAAAACACCTTCATGATGTACCTGCCGCGCCTGTGCGAGCACTGCCTCAACCCCAGCTGCGTCGCCACCTGCCCGAGCGGCGCGATCTACAAGCGGGAAGAGGACGGTATCGTCCTGATCGACCAGGATAAGTGCCGCGGCTGGCGGCTGTGCATCAGCGGCTGTCCGTACAAGAAAATCTACTTTAACTGGAAAAGCGGCAAATCGGAGAAGTGCATCTTCTGCTATCCGCGCATTGAGTCCGGCCAGCCGACCGTCTGTTCGGAAACCTGCGTCGGCCGCATCCGCTATCTGGGCGTGCTGCTGTATGACGCGGACCGTATTGAGGAGGCCGCCAGCACCGAACATGAAACCGATCTGTATGAACGCCAGTGTGAGGTATTTCTCGATCCGCACGATCCGGCGGTGATCGAAGAAGCGCTGAAACAGGGGATCCCGCAAAACGTCATCGAGGCGGCGCAAAAGTCGCCGGTATACAAAATGGCGATGGACTGGAAACTGGCGCTGCCGCTGCACCCGGAATACCGCACGCTGCCGATGGTGTGGTACGTGCCGCCGCTGTCGCCGATTCAGTCAGTGGCCGACGCCGGTGCGCTTCCGCACAACGGCAATATTTTGCCGGCGGTGGAAAGCCTGCGCATCCCGGTACAGTATCTGGCCAACCTGCTCAGCGCCGGCGATACCGGCCCGGTGCTGCGTGCGCTGAAGCGCATGATGGCGATGCGCCACTACAAACGCTCGCAAACCGTGGAAGGCGTGACGGACACCCGCGCGCTGGAAGAGGTCGGCCTCAGCGTCGAACAGGTGGAGGAGATGTACCGCTATCTGGCGATCGCCAACTATGAGGATCGCTTTGTGATCCCCACCAGCCACCGGGAAATGGCCGAAGACGCCTTCCCGGAACGCAACGGCTGCGGCTTTACCTTCGGCGACGGCTGCCACGGCTCCGACACCAAGTTCAACCTGTTCAACAGCAGCCGCATTGACGCCATCAACATCACCGAAGTGCAGGACAAGGCGGAGGGCAAGTGATGCAAATCCTGAAAGTCATTGGCCTGCTGATCGACTACCCGGACGACGATCTGTGGGCCTGCGCCGACGAGGTGCTGCCGCTGGTCGAGCAACAGGCGCCCGAACTGCTGCCATTTACCCGCACGCTGTTTAGCGCCCCGCTGCTGGACCGGCAGGCGGAATGGTGCGAGATTTTCGACCGCGGGCGCGCCACCTCGCTGCTGCTGTTTGAGCACGTGCACGCCGAGTCCCGCGACCGCGGCCAGGCGATGGTGGAACTGATGGGGCAGTATCAGCAGCAGGGTCTGCAGCTGGCCTGCCGGGAACTGCCGGACTATCTGCCGCTCTACCTGGAATACCTCAGCATTCTGCCCCCCGCGCAGGCGCGGGAAGGGTTGCAGAACGTATCGCCGATTCTGGCGCTGCTCGGCGCCCGGCTGAAGCAGCGCGGCGCGGCGTGGCAGCCGCTGTTTGACGCGCTGCTGACCCTGGCCGACAGCCCGCTGCGCAGCGATAACGCCAGCCGACAGGCGGCAGCGGAAACGCGCGACGACACGCCGCAGGCGATGGACGCCGTGTGGGAGGAAGAACAGGTGAAATTTATCGACGACAACAGCGCCGCCTGCGACAGTTCGCCGCAGCAGAGTTACCAGCGGCGCTTTAGCCAGGACGTCGCGCCGCAGTATGTCGACGTCGGTTCAGGAGGCCCGAAATGATCCCGTTTCTGAACGTCTTCTTTTACGATATCTACCCCTACCTGTGCGGTACGGTCTTTTTGCTCGGCAGCTGGCTGCGTTACGACTACGGGCAATACACCTGGCGCGCCGGCTCCAGCCAGATGCTGGACAAACGCGGTATGCGTCTGGCCTCCAATCTGTTTCATATCGGCATTCTGGGGATTTTTTTCGGCCACCTGTTCGGCATGCTGACGCCGCACTGGATGTACGCCTGGTTCCTGCCGATCGCCGTCAAACAGCAGTTGGCGATGGTGCTGGGCGGCGTGTGTGGCGTACTGACGCTGGTCGGCGGCATGATGCTGCTGGTGCGCCGGCTGTTTAATCCGCGCATCCGCGCCACCTCCAGCACCGCCGATATTCTGATCCTCAGCATTCTGCTGATTCAGTGCCTGTTGGGGTTGTCCACCATTCCCTTCTCCGCCCAGCATATGGACGGCAGCGAGATGCTGAAGCTGGTGGGCTGGGCGCAGGCGGTGGTCACCTTCCAGGGCGGCGCCTCGGCGCATCTGGACGGCGTCGCGCCGATCTTCCGCATCCATCTGGTGCTCGGCATGACCATCTTTCTGCTGTTTCCGTTCACCCGTCTGGTGCACGTCTGGAGTGCGCCGGTGGAGTACTTCACCCGCCGCTATCAGGTGGTGCGCTCGCGCCGCTAGCGCCGGCGGCGTGACAAAAGCAAACGGGCTGACGCAATGCGCCAGCCCGTTTGTTTGAAGAGGAGTGGAGTTGACCGGTAAGCCGGGTTCTGTCGTGGACAGTCATTCCTCTAGGCCAGCAATCGCTCACTGGCTCAAGCAGCCTACCCGGGTTCAGTACGGGCCGTACCATGTGAACCCCTATTTGGCCTTGCTCCGGGTGGAGTTTACCGTGCCACGAACTGTTGCCAGCCGCGCGGTGCGCTCTTACCGCACCCTTTCACCCTTACCTGATCCCGCTTGCGCGGGCCATCGGCGGTTTGCTCTCTGTTGCACTAGTCGTAGGCTTGCGCCCCCCAGGCGTTACCTGGCACCCTGCCCTATGGAGCCCGGACTTTCCTCCCCTCCACCTGTCTCCCCAATGAGGACGGCAGTGAAGCGGCGACTGTCTGGTCAACTCCGGCGCGGAGTATACGCCTCAAGGCACAACAGTGTAAACCTTCTTATATTCGGCCCATCACAGGGCCTCGCCCCTTCGGGGCCGCTGCAAGCAGCGTTCAAATCGGTTCCTGACCGATTTGTCACCCTTCCTGTTGCTCGAGCGCGTATTTATACAACGCATTCTTCTTCACGCCGTGGATTTCCGCCGCCAGCGCCGCCGCTTTCTTCAGCGGCAGCTCCTTGTGCAGCAGCGCCAGCGTACGCAGCGCCTCCGGCGGCAGCGCATCGTCCTGCGCCTTATGCCCTTCGACGATCAGCACCATCTCACCGCGCCGGCGCACCTCGTCTTCCTGCACCCAGGCCAGCAGCTCGCCGACCGGCGCGCCGTAAATCGACTCCCAGGTTTTGGTCAGTTCACGCGCCAGCACCACGTAGCGATCCGGCCCCCACACCGTCACCATATCCTGCAGGCTGTCCAGCAGGCGGTGGGTGGATTCATAGAAAATCAGCGTGCGAGGTTCCTCTGCCAGCGCGAGCAGCGTATCCTTACGTCCCTTGGTTTTCGCCGGCAGGAAGCCTTCGTAACAGAAACGGTCTGAAGCGACGCCGGCGGCGCACAGCGCGGTCGTGGCGGCGCAGGCGCCCGGCAGCGGCACCACGCGGATGCCCGCTTCGCGGCAGCGCCGCACCAGGTGATAGCCGGGATCGTTGATCAGCGGCGTCCCGGCATCGGAAACCAGGGCTATACTTTGACCTTCCTGCAGCTTCGCCAGCAGTTGGTCAGCTTTTTGCTGTTCATTATGGTCGTGCAGGGCAAACAACCGCGCGTTAATCGCGAAGTGTTGCAGCAGCAATCCGGTATGGCGCGTGTCTTCCGCCGCGATCAGATCAACGCTTTCCAGCACCGCTAACGCGCGTTGGGTGATATCCCCCAAATTGCCGATCGGGGTGGGCACCACGTACAGCGTTGATGCAGAAATGACTGATTGTTGGTGTTGATTCATTGTTTCATCCGGATTGCCGATTTAATATTGAGCATCTTGAAAAAAACATCACTGGATACAGTATGCTTTCCTCAAAATTCGTTCGTACCAAAGCAGGGCGTTTTATGCCTGTTATCGTGGCCACCCTGCTGCTTGCAGGCTGCCCAGGCCAGGCTCCGCAGACTCCGCCCGCCAATATTCAGGACGAGGCGAGCGCCAGCTCCGATTACTATCTGCAGCAAATGCAGCAGAGCAGCGATGATAACAAGGCTGACTGGCAATTACTTGCTATTCGCGCATTGTTGCGCGAAGGGAAGCTGCCGCAGGCTAACCAACAGCTGAGCGCGCTGCCGCAGAACCTGAGCGGCGAACGGCAGACGGAGCGCCAGTTGCTGAGCGCCGAGCTGCAAATCGCGGGCAAAAACCTCAGCGCCGCACGCAACACGCTGAACGGCATCGACAACAACACGCTGTCGCCGAACCAGCGCGTACGCTTCTATCAGGCGCAGATCGCCGCCAACCAGGGCAAGGCCTCACTGCCGCTGATCCGCGCCTATATCGCGCAGGAGCCGCTGCTGAACGACAAGGCGCACCAGGATAACCTGGACCAGACCTGGAAGACTCTGCTGGGCCTGACGCCGCAGGATATGAACAGCCTGGTGATCAACGCCGACGAAAACGTGCTGCAGGGCTGGCTGGATTTGCTGCGCGTCTATCAGGAGAACCGTCAGGATCCGGAGATGCTGAAAGCCGGCATCAAGGACTGGCAGAACCGCTATCCGCAAAACCCGGCCGCCAAGTCGCTGCCGACCCAACTGAACCAGGCGCTGAACCTTACCCAGGCGTCCACCTCCAACATCGCCCTGCTGTTGCCGATGAACGGCCAGGCGAAGGTATTTGCCGACGCCATCCAGCAAGGCTTTGAAGCGGCGAAGAACGGCACCGCCGGCGCCCCGGCTCCAGCGCAGCCACAGCCGCAAGCGCAGCCGGCCGGCGGCAGCGCAGAGCAGCCGGTAACGGCGCCTGACGCGCAGTCCGGCGATCTTAACGCCAACGGCGCGGTGAGCACCTCCGCGCCGGCGGAAGAAGCCGCCGCCGCCGCGCCAATCAGCGCCGCGCAGCCAAGCGCCCCGGCCGCAACGCCGGCGCCGGCACAGCCGCAGATGAGCAACGCGCAGATTAAAGTGTATGACACCTCCAGCCAGCCGCTGTCCGCCCTGCTGACGCAGGCGCAGCAGGACGGCGCGACCCTGGTGGTCGGCCCGCTGCTGAAGAACAACGTCGATCAGTTGGCCAGCACCAGCACTTCGCTGAACGTGCTGGCGCTCAACCAGCCGGAAACGCCGCAGGACAGCCCGAACGTCTGCTACTTCGCCCTGTCGCCGGAAGATGAGGCGCGCGACGCCGCCCGCCATATCTGGACGCAGCAGAAGCGTCAGCCGCTGCTGCTGGTTCCGCACGGTTCGTTCGGCAGCCGCGTCGCCAAAGCCTTTGCCGAAGAGTGGCAGAAACAGGGCGGCGGCACCGTGCTGCAGCAGAACATCGGCTCCGTGAATGAACTGCGTCAGTCGGTGCGCTCCGGCATCCGCCTGTCCGGCACCCCGGTGGCCGCCAGCGCTCCGGCGCAGCAGTCGGTCACCGTTGCCGGCCTGACTATCCCGGCGCCGCCGAGCGATATCCCCGCAGCCACCGGCGGCCGAGTCGACGCGGTTTATATCGTCGCCAACCGCTCGCAGCTGACGCTGATCAAGCCAATGATCGATATGAATATCAGCGGTCGCGGCAAGCCGACGCTGTACGCCAGCTCACGCAGCTATCAGGCCGGTTCCGGCCCGGACTTCCGTCTGGAAATGGAAGGCCTGCAGTTCAGCGATATCCCGATGCTGGCCGGCGCCAACCCGCAGCTGATGCGACAGGCCGCCGCTAAGTTCCGCAACGACTACTCCCTGATGCGTCTGTACGCCATGGGCGTGGACGCCTGGCAACTGGCGAACCACTTCTCCGAAATGCGTCAGCTGCCGGGGTTCCAGCTGTCCGGTGCCACCGGCGCGCTGACCGCATCGTCTAACTGCGTGATCAACAGGAAGCTGCCTTGGCTGCAATATCGTCAGGGTCAGATCGTTCCGGCCTCCTGAGCCAACGCACCAAGGGGGCGGGCTATGAAGTACAGGCCCGCCGCTACCTGGAACGCGCCGGGCTCACCTTCGTCGCCGCCAACGTGGCGGTGCGCGGCGGCGAGCTCGATCTGATTATGCGCGACGGCCAGACCTGGGTGTTCGTGGAGGTCCGCTACCGGCGCAACGCCGCCTTTGGCGATGCCGCCGCCAGCGTCACCTATCGCAAACAACAGCGCCTGCTGCGCGCCGCCGCCGTCTGGCTGGCGGGGCGAGGCGCCAGTTTCGACACATCGCCTTGCCGTTTTGACGTTTTGGCCTTCACCGGCAGCCAGTTAGAATGGATACCCAATGCCTTCAATGCGGATTAAGCGTCTGCCGCAGGGCATAGCCGATGAGATAAGTTCTACGTTGCCGGTGCAGCCGGCCTGGATAATGACAACGTGTTAGAAAGAATCAAAACCTGTTTTACCGAAAGCATTCAGACCCAGATCGCGGCGGCGGAAGCGCTGCCGGACGCCATTTCCCGGGCGGCGATGACGCTGGTGCAGTCGCTGCTCAACGGCAATAAGATCCTGTGCTGCGGCAACGGCACCTCCGCCGCCAATGCCCAGCATTTTGCGGCGAGCATGATTAATCGCTTCGAAACCGAACGGCCCAGCCTGCCGGCGATCGCCCTGAACGCGGACAATGTGGTGCTGACCGCCATCACCAACGATCGGTTGCATGATGAAGTGTATGCCAAGCAGGTGCGCGCGCTCGGACAGACCGGCGACGTGCTGCTGGCTATTTCCACCCGCGGCAATAGCCGTGATATTGTGAAGGCCGTTGAAGCCGCCGTCACCCGCGATATGACCATCGTGGCGCTGACAGGGTACGACGGCGGGGAGCTGGCCGGTTTGCTGGGTCAGCAGGACGTAGAAATCCGCATTCCGTCACACCGCAGTTCACGAATTCAGGAAATGCATATGCTGACGGTAAACTGCCTATGCGACCTGATTGATAATACGCTGTTTCCCCACCAGGACGATTGATTAAGGAGTTCGAATGAAGCTTCATACTGTTTACGCCGTGCTGCTAGGCGCTCTGATGCTGCAAGGCTGCGTGCCGGCAGTGGTGGTCGGCAGCGCGGCGGTGGCGACTAAAACCGCGACCGATCCGCGCACTATCGGCACACAGGTTGACGACGGCACGCTGGAAGCGCGGGTCGAAAACGCAATGAGTAAAGACCAGCAACTGAAGAAAGACGCCCGCGTGGTGGCTACCGCCTATCAGGGCAAAGTGCTGCTGACCGGCCAGGCGCCAAATTCTGACCTGTCCGCCCGCGCCAAACAGATCGCCATGGGCGTGGAAGGCGCCACCGAGGTGTATAACGAAATCCGTCAGGGCACGCCGGTCAGCCTGAGCACCGCCTCAGCGGATACCTGGATCACCACGAAGGTTCGCTCGCAGATCCTGACCAGCGACACGGTGAAATCCTCTAACGTGAAAGTGACTACCGAGAACGGCGAAGTGTTCCTGCTCGGCCTGGTGACCGAACAGGAAGGGCAATCGGCGGCGCAGATCGCCAGCCAGGTGAGCGGCGTCAAACACGTCACCACCGCCTTTACCTATGTGAAGTAATGCTCCACGGGGTGAGGCGCCCGCCTCGCCCCGTCTTTTCTCTTTTTAATCCAGCTTATTGGCCCGCAGGAAGCTCTCGCCGCCCAGCTGTCGCATCTGGCGCAAAATCCACTGCTGACGCTGTATCACGTACGCCGACGGCGCATCGGCCTTGAAACGGTGCGGGTTCGGCAATACCGCCGCCAGCAACGCCGCTTCGGACGCGCTGAGACGCCGGGCCGGCTTATTGAAATAGCGCTGTGACGCCTCTTCAACGCCAAACACGCCGTCGCCCAACTCTACAATGTTGAGGTACACCGTCAGAATGCGTCGTTTGCTCCACACCAGCTCAATGCCGCCGGTCAGCCCGGCTTCCAACCCTTTGCGCAGCCAGCTGCGCCCGTCCCACAGGAACAGATTTTTCGCCGTCTGCTGCGACAGGGTCGATGCGCCGCGGATGCGCGCCGGACGCCGCTCGTTATGGTCCAGCGCCTTCTCAATGGCGGCGACGTCAAACCCCCAGTGCTGCGGGAATTTTTGATCCTCGGCGGCCATCACCGCCAACGCCATATTGGGCGATATCTCACTCATCGCCACCCAGTCTGAGTGCGCCACATAGCCAAAATCGCCGCGCAGCCAGGCGCTGGCCTGCCGTTCCAGCATCACGGCGGAAAACGGCACCGGCAGGAACGCAAACAGCACAATGCCGGCCAGCCACAGGCCGAGCAGCGTCAGTACCCCGCGCTTCAGCCAGCGCCAGGGAAGAGATAACAGCGATCTGCGCGCCGCCTTTCTTCTCATTCGGTCAGATCCAGTACGCGTGACACCAGCTTATCAATTCCGCTGGCCGCTTCGCCGATCGACTGCGCCAGCATATACGCCGGCGTCGTCACCACTTTGTTTTCGCCGTCGACCACAATATCGTCAACCGGACAAATCACCGGTTCTCCGCCCATGGTATCAATCACTTCCCCGAGATCGGGATCGTTACCAATGGTCAGCCTGACCTGCTGGTCGAGCAGCTTCGGCAACAGCGCGGGCGCAATACACATAAAACCAATTGGTTTATGTGCCTTATGCATTTCGCGGGTCAATATTGCCAAATCCTCATCCACCTCGCACTCGGCGCCCTGCGCCGCAAAGCTGCTCAGATTCTTGGCTGCGCCGAAACCGCCCGGCACGATCAACGCATCCAACAGCTCGGCGCGCGCGGCAGAAAGCGGTTGCACATGGCCTCTGGTTATCCGCGCCGACTCCGCCAGAACATTACGCTGCTCGCCGGTCTCTTCCCCAGATAAATGATTAATTACATGCAGTTGGGGACGATCCGGCGCAAAACATACCGCCTGCGCCCCGGCGCGATCCAGAGCCAGCAGCGTCAGCACCGCCTCATGAATCTCTGTACCGTCATAAACCCCACAGCCGCTGAGTACTACCCCAACCTGTTTCATCGCCGTTCTCCTCGCTAATATTGTCAATGACTTAGTGCGCCAAGTTGACAAACACTAATCTACATCACACATTTTAATGAATCTTCTAACAAGAGCGCTTACATTTGGTATGTTGTTGGCTGTATGATGTATAGGAATCCTCCTCGGAGGTTTCAGAATTTTCTACAACCTGCGCAAGCAGAAACTTAAAACCAATACGCAGGTTCACGTTTTCCCTGGTGTTGGCGCAATATTCGCGCACCCCGGCCTAGGTCGGGGTCATTTTTTTTCAGCATTCTCCACCCAAGCGCGCAGCATCGCGACGTCGTTCTGCCACTCCTGCTTCAGTTCATCCACCCAGTCCTGTACGTTATCCCACCACGCCGGCAGCGTTGGCGTCTGAATCTGCTGCGCCAGCTGTTGCAGATGACGCAGGCCGACCGAGCCAGCCGCACCTTTGATTTTATGCCCTTCCTCGGCGATGCCCTTCTGGTCGCGCGCCGTCATGTTGGAATCCAGCACCGCCAGGTAGCCTGGCATCATCTGCTCAAACATCTCCAGACTCTGGTGAATCAGTTGCGGCCCCACCAGCTCCATATACTGCTCCAGCATGGCGGTATCCAATAACGACTCGTTAATCTGCATCGCGTTGTGCTCCGTTTTCTTTGTGGCATGAGTAGGTTGATGATCCCAATAGTGCTGAATCATTTTGGTCAACGCCGGTACCGAGAGCGGTTTGCTCAATACATCGTCCATGCCCGCTTCAAGATACTCTTTTTTATCTTTCAGGACGTTGGCGGTCAGCGCAATCAGCGGCGGCAGCATCTGCCCGGCGTAGCGTTCGCGCAGCTCACGGGCGATATCCAGTCCGGACATATCCGGCAGTTGGATATCCAGCAGCACCAGGTCGAATTCATCCGGATCGAACATGGCCAGCGCATCATGGCCGTTCATCGCCACCTCTACGCTGTTGCCCAGTTTTTCCAGCACCGAACGCGCCACGATCACGTTCAGCTCAATATCTTCCACCAGCAAAATATGCAGCGCCGGCAGCGGCAGCGCCTCTTCGCTCTCCGCTTCCGTCACTTCTTCCTCCAGCGCCGGCGCCTTGATGGTCAGCGTAAAGCAGGAGCCATGTCCCGGCTGGCTGCTGACGGTGATGTCGCCGCCCATGCTCTGCGCCAGACGTTTGGACACCGCCAGACCAATGCCGGTACCGGTTGCCGGCCGCCCGCCGCGCTGGTCCTTGACCTGATAATACATGGCGAAGATTTTGTCCTGTTCGTCCTGCGGGATGCCCATGCCGGAATCCGCTACGTCGAACACCAGTTTTTCCTGCCCTTCCCGCCGCACCCGCACCGTGATGTTCCCCTGCTGGGTAAACTTCACCGCATTACCGATCAGATTCCACAGAATCTGACGCAGGCGCGTACCGTCGGTAATGATTTTTTGCGGCAGCGGCGCATGCGGCTCCAGCACGAAGCGCAGCCCCTTCGGCTGCGCCAGCAGGCCGGAGAGGTTTTCCAGATCCGCCAGGAAACCGGTGAAATCAACCGGCTGGTTGTCCAGCTGCACCTTGCGCCGCTCGATTTTATCCATCTCGATAATGTCGTTGAAAATGTTGCCGAGGGTAATCGCGCTGACGTGGATGGTTTTCAGGTAGTTCAGCTGTTCGTCGTTCAGTTCGGTATCCAGCAGGATACGACTGAGACCGACGATGCCGTTAAGCGGCGTACGCAGCTCGTGGCTGATGGTTGAGATAAAGGTGGTCTTATCCCTGCTGGCGTTCTCCAGCGCGTCCTGATAGCGCTTACGCTCGGTAATATCGCGTCCGAAGCCCATCAGCCCGTGGCGCTTGCCCACCCGATCGTAAAACGGCACCTTGCGCAGCTCAAAACAGGCCTTGCGGCCGTCCGGGTATACCAGCCACTGCTCATAGGTCAGCGAAACGTTGTGACGGAATACTTTCTCGTCGGTTTCAATCACTTTATCCGCAATATCCTGCTCATAGACGTCATTCGGCGTCAGACCGATCAGCTGTTTTTCGCTTTTGCCGGTCAGCAGCTCCATCGCCCGGTTGCAGCCGGAAAATTCTTTGTCTTCATTGCGGTAATACACCAAATCCGGCGAAGCATCGAGGAATGAACGCAGCAACGCGGACTGCTGGCCCAGCTCTATCTGCGCCAGTTCACGCTGTTCCATTTCCTCTTTCAGCTTATCCATCACCTGCAGACGCGCCTCTTCCGCCTTGATACGGTCGGCGATTTCCTGGTTGAGCTGGCTGATGTTGTCCTTCAACTGCTGGTTCAGCTTCAGGTCACGGTGGCGCATCTCCTCCAGTTTGTCGACCAGCCGCGCCAGCCGCTGACGCGACTCCTCCAGCTGCTCCACCACCACCGACAGGAAATAAACCGCCCACGGGGTGATCAGCAGGCCAAAGAAGATAGAGCGCACCACGTCGATGCTCTCGACCTCGCCACGCAGCAGCATGGTCACGGCCATCTGCACCACCATCGCCAGCACCACCAGTGCCGAAGCCAGCAGCAGCGAAAAGCGCACCAGCCCCAGCTTCACCATTAAATCAACGTAGTACTGGGCCAACACCCGGATTTGCTTCATGAACGGCTCCCTACAGACATATGGCTTAAATCATACCGCAAATCGTCCCGTAACAGAGATTACGTCGGCGGAAGTGTGGAAAAGGCGGCAAAACGGCGCTCAGGGGCGGTAACGGCAGGTGGGGCTCAGCGCCGAGCCCTGGCCGCCATGCTGCTGCAGATAGCCGCCGACCGCCTGCATGCCGCTCCAGCGGTTTTCGCACCATAATGGTGCCAGCAGCGTCGGGCGTCGCGCGCTGGCCGAAATACGGTGGAACACCACCTCGCGCGGCGTATGGCGGATCAGTTCACCGGCGCTGGCGGCGTACTCGTCCAGCGTCAGCGTCGTCAGCCGGCCGGCCTGCCAGGCGCGGGCCATAATACTGCCGCTGACGATATGCAGCGGATGCAGTTTGATGCCGTCCACGCCGCTGTCGACCACCGCCCGCAGCGTATCCAGATGGTCGGCCGGCGCCTCGCCCGGCAGGCCGACAATCAGGTGACAGCATACTTTCAGCCCCCGCTGCCGCGCCAGTCTGACGGTTTGCTGATAACAGCAGAAATCATGACCCCGGTTGATGCGTTTCAGCGTTTTATCGTGCGCGCTCTGCAGCCCCAGCTCCAGCCAGACTTCATAGCCGGCCTCGCGGTAGCCAGCCAGCAGATCGAGCGCCGCAGCGGGCACGCAGTCCGGCCGGGTGCCGACGCACAGCCCCACCATCTCACTCTGCGCCAGCGCCTGGCCGTAGAGCGCCTGCAGCCGCTCCACTTCGCCATAGGTGCTGGTATAGGCTTGAAAATACGCCAGATAACGCCTGGCGCGCTGCGTTTTATGCGCCTGCGCCGCCAGCTGTTCGGCAATGCTCTGCCGCTGCATCTGCTCATCGGCAAAAGACGCCACGTTGCAAAATGTGCAGCCGCCGCGCCCCAGCGAACCGTCACGGTTCGGGCAGCTGAAGCCGCCGTGCAGCGTCAGTTTATGGATCTTCTCCCCGTAGCGGCGCTGGAGGTCAGCGCCAAACATATTGACTAATTGCGGCAACTGCATATTCTGGATGGTTCTCTGTGTTCAAAGCCGCCGATGCTAATAAGAAACGGCTTTTCCCACGATGACAGAGATCAACGCTTTTTCTTAAAGGCTCGCCTTGGCATAACTATTCATTATAAACGCAAATAAAATCACCCAGCCCGCGATGAATTTTTCTAATTCCGTAGCAGTTATTTATCGCTATATGACAAGACGATGAAAAATAGTGATAAACATTGGAATACTCTTATACATCAGAACAATACTCTGATATTACCGCCCGCACTAGCATGGTGCAGAGATTCAAACCTTGCACTATAGTGAGACAGCTCACATTTCTTCCGGGGCGACGGTGCGCCTCCACGCCGGCAAATCCCCACAAAAATATAAATATTTCATATAGATAAATCACATTAACCGAATGTAAACGTGGTTTAAGCCCATATTTGACCTGCGTATTCTTTCTGGATTAAGTTGGAAGTCCGCTGGAAGCTTTCTGGACGGGCAAACGACTCGTCATATTTATGCAGTATTTAAAGACTCCCTCTTAAAACAAGTAGTCACCACTTGTGATAACCGTCACGAGAGGCCATTAACAGAGGGCGCAAAAGCAGACTGGATTATTCACCATCATGATGCTTTTCATGGGGGGATAAGCCGTCGGCGTTCGCCTGATGTTGGGAAGCCCCCTCGCAGTAGGTTGTGAGAGTCATGCAGAGCCTGGGGAGGTTCACTGATATGTTGTACGATAAATCCCAAGAGAGGGACAACTGTGGTTTCGGCCTGATCGCCCACATAGAAGGCGAACCTAGCCACAAGGTAGTGCGTACCGCGATCCACGCACTGGCCCGTATGCAACACCGTGGCGCCATCCTTGCCGACGGCAAGACCGGCGACGGCTGTGGCCTGTTATTGCAAAAGCCCGATCGCTTTTTCCGTATGGTTGCGGAAGAGCGCGGCTGGCGTTTAGCCAAAAACTATGCCGTCGGCATGATGTTCCTCAGTCAGAATGACGAGGAAGCCCGCGCCAGCCGCCGCATTGTTGAAGAAGAACTGCAAAACGAAACGCTGTCGGTCGTCGGCTGGCGCGAAGTGCCCACCAACCCGGACGTGCTGGGCGAGATCGCCCTGTCGTCGCTGCCGCGCATCGAACAGGTCTTTGTCAACGCTCCGGCCGGCTGGCGTCCGCGCGATCTGGAGCGCCGCCTGTTCGTTGCCCGTCGCCGCATTGAAAAACGCATTCAGGACGACAGCTTCTACGTCTGCAGCTTCTCTAATCTGGTGACGATCTACAAAGGCCTGTGCATGCCGGCAGATCTGCCGCGTTTTTATCTCGATCTGGCCGATCTGCGTCTGGAATCCGCCATTTGTCTGTTCCACCAACGCTTCTCCACCAATACCGTGCCGCGCTGGCCGCTGGCGCAACCGTTTCGCTACCTGGCGCACAACGGCGAGATCAACACCATTACCGGCAACCGCCAGTGGGCGCGCGCGCGAACCTATAAATTCCAGACGCCGCTGATTCCGGATCTGCACTCCGCCGCGCCGTTCATTAACGAAACCGGCTCCGATTCCAGCTCCATGGACAATATGCTGGAGCTGCTGCTGGCAGGCGGTATGGATATTATCCGCGCCATGCGCCTGCTGGTGCCGCCAGCCTGGCAGAATAACCCGGAGATGGACGGCGATCTGCGCGCCTTCTTCGACTTTAACTCCATGCATATGGAGCCGTGGGACGGCCCGGCGGGCATCGTCATGTCCGACGGCCGCTACGCTGCCTGTAACCTCGACCGTAATGGCCTGCGTCCGGCGCGCTATGTCATCACCAAGGATAAGCTGATCACCTGCGCCTCCGAAGTCGGCATCTGGGACTATCAGCCGGACGAAGTGGTGGAAAAAGGCCGCGTCGGTCCGGGCGAACTGATGGTCATCGACACCCGCAGCGGCCGCATCCTGCACTCGGCCGAGACCGATAACGATCTGAAAAGTCGCCATCCGTATAAAGAGTGGATGGAAAAGAACGTCAAGCGCCTGGTGCCGTTCGAAGACCTGCCGGAAGACCAGGTGGGCAGCCGCCAGCTGGACGACGTACAGCTGGAGACCTATCAGAAGCAATTCGGCTACAGCAGCGAAGAACTGGATCAGGTGATCCGCGTTCTGGGGGAGATAGGCCAGGAAGCGACCGGCTCCATGGGGGACGATACGCCGTTCGCCGTGCTCTCCAGCCGCCCGCGCATTATCTACGACTATTTCCGCCAGCAGTTCGCGCAGGTCACCAACCCGCCGATCGATCCGCTGCGTGAGGCTCACGTGATGTCGCTGGCCACCAACATCGGCCGCGAGATGAACGTTTTTAGCGAAGCGGAAGGTCAGGCGCACCGCCTGAGCTTCAAATCGCCGATTCTGCTGTATTCCGACTTCAAACAGCTCACCACGCTGGAAGGCGAATACTACCGCACCGATACGCTCGACCTGACCTTTGACCCGGGTGAACAGGATCTGGAGCAGAAAATCCGCACGCTGTGCGACGAAGCGGAACAGAAAGTACGCGACGGCGCCGTGCTGCTGGTTCTGTCCGACCGCGCTATCGCCCCGAACCGCCTGCCGCTACCGGCGCCGATGGCGGTCGGCGCGGTGCAGACGCGTCTGGTGGATAAAAACCTGCGCTGCGACGCCAACATCATCGTGGAAACGGCCAGCGCGCGCGATCCGCACCACTTCGCCGTACTGCTGGGCTTCGGCGCCACCGCCATCTACCCGTATCTGGCCTATGAAACCCTGGCCAAGCTGGTGGACAACCAGACCATCGACAAGAAATACCGCGATGTGATGCTGAACTACCGTAACGGCATCAACAAGGGGCTGTACAAGATCATGTCCAAAATGGGCATCTCGACCATTGCCTCTTACCGCTGCTCCAAACTGTTCGAGGCCGTCGGCCTGCACCGCGATCTGTCCGACCTCTGTTTCCAGGGCGTGGTCAGCCGCATCAACGGCGCCAGCTTCAGCGACTTCCAGCAGGATCTGCAGAACCTGTCCAAACGCGCCTGGCTGAAGCGTAAGCCGCTGGATCAGGGCGGCCTGCTGAAATTCGTCCACGGCGGCGAATACCACGCTTACAATCCGGACGTGGTTAACAGCCTGCAACAGGCGGTGCACAGCGGTGACTACACCGACTACCAGCGCTACGCCAGTCTGGTTAACGAACGCCCGGTCGCCACGCTGCGCGACCTGCTGGCGATTAAACCGCAGGGCGAGCCGATCCCGGTCGATCAGGTGGAGCCGGCCGAAGCGCTGTTTACCCGCTTCGACACCGCGGCGATGTCTATCGGCGCCCTGAGCCCGGAAGCACACGAATCGCTGGCGGTAGCCATGAACGGCCTCGGCGGCTTCTCCAACTCCGGCGAAGGCGGCGAGGATCCGGCACGTTATGGCACCAACAAGGTATCGCGCATCAAGCAGGTGGCTTCCGGGCGCTTCGGCGTTACGCCGGCCTACCTGGTGAATGCCGATGTGATTCAGATTAAAGTCGCCCAGGGCGCCAAGCCGGGTGAAGGCGGCCAGCTGCCGGGTGATAAAGTCACGCCGTACATTGCCAAGCTGCGCTATTCGGTGCCGGGAGTGACGCTGATTTCGCCGCCGCCGCATCACGATATCTATTCCATTGAAGATTTGGCGCAGCTGATTTTCGACCTGAAACAGGTGAACCCGAAAGCGGTGATCTCGGTGAAGCTGGTTTCCGAACCGGGTGTGGGCACCATCGCCACCGGCGTCGCCAAAGCCTATGCCGACCTGATCACCATCGCCGGCTACGACGGCGGCACCGGCGCCAGCCCGCTGACCTCAGTGAAATATGCCGGCTGTCCGTGGGAGCTGGGCCTGGTGGAAACGCAACAGGCGCTGGTGGCCAACGGCCTGCGCCATAAAATCCGCCTGCAGGTGGACGGCGGCCTGAAAACCGGCGTCGATATCGTCAAGGCGGCGATTCTCGGCGCGGAAAGCTTCGGCTTCGGTACCGGGCCTATGGTCGCGCTGGGCTGCAAATACCTGCGTATTTGCCACCTGAACAACTGCGCGACCGGCGTCGCCACTCAGGATGAAAAACTGCGCCGCGATCACTATCACGGCCTGCCGGAACGCGTCACCAACTACTTCCATTTCATCGCGCGTGAAACCCGCGAGATTATGGCGCAGCTGGGCGTCAGCCAACTGGTGGATCTGATTGGCCGCACCGAGTTCCTCAGCGAACTGGACGGTATTTCCGCCAAGCAGAACAAACTGGACCTGTCGCCGCTGCTGCAGACCGCCACGCCGCATCCGGGCAAGGCGCAGTACTGCACCGAAGGCAGCAACCCGCCGTTCGACCACGGATTGCTGAACAAAGAGCTGCTGGCGCAGGCGCAGCCCTACATCGAAGAAAAACGCAGCAAAGCGTTCTACTTCGATATCCGTAACACCGACCGTTCCGTCGGCGCCAGCCTGTCCGGGGCGATCGCCAGCGTGCACGGCGATCAGGGCATGGCGGCCGATCCGATCAGGGCGCACTTCTCCGGCACTGCCGGCCAGAGCTTCGGCGTCTGGAACGCCGGCGGCGTAGAGCTGACCCTGACCGGCGATGCCAACGACTATGTCGGTAAAGGCATGGCCGGCGGCAGTATCGCGGTGCGGCCGCCGCTCGGCTCCGCCTTCCGCAGCCATGAGGCCAGCATTATCGGCAACACCTGCCTGTACGGCGCCACCGGCGGCAAGCTGTTCGCCGCGGGCCGCGCCGGCGAGCGTTTCGCCGTGCGTAACTCCGGCGCCATCACCGTGGTGGAAGGCATCGGCGACAACGGGTGTGAATATATGACCGGCGGTATCGTCTGCGTACTGGGTAAAACCGGCATCAACTTCGGCGCCGGTATGACGGGCGGCTTCGCCTACGTGCTGGATGAAGACGGCGAATTCCGTAAACGCGTCAACCCGGAGCTGGTGGAAGTGCTGGAACTCGATCAGCTGGCGATTCACGAAGAACACCTGCGCGGCCTGATCACCGAGCACGTACAGGCGACCGGCTCTTCCCGTGCGGAAGAGATTCTGGCCAACTGGCCGACCTGGGTGCCGAAATTCGCGCTGGTCAAGCCAAAGTCCAGCGATGTGAAGGCGTTGTTGGGTCACCGTAGTCGTTCCGCAGCCGAGCTGCGGGTTCAGGCGCAGTAAGAGGTAGGTCATAATGAGTCAGAATGTTTATCAATTTATCGACCTGCAGCGCGTTGATCCGCCGAAGAAACCGCTGAAGATCCGTAAAATCGATTTCGTGGAAATCTACGAGCCGTTTTCGGATTCGCAGGCCGAAGCGCAGGCGGACCGCTGTCTGTCCTGCGGCAACCCGTATTGCGAGTGGAAGTGCCCGGTGCACAACTACATCCCGAACTGGCTGAAGCTGGCCAATGAGGGGCGTATCATGGAGGCGGCGGATCTGGCGCACCAGACCAACAGCCTGCCGGAAGTGTGCGGCCGCGTCTGTCCGCAGGATCGCCTGTGTGAAGGCTCCTGTACGCTGAACGATGAGTTCGGCGCGGTAACCATCGGCAATATCGAACGTTATATCAACGATAAAGCCATCGAAATGGGTTGGAAACCGGATATGTCGCACGTCCAGCCGACCGGCAAACGCGTGGCGATCGTCGGCGCCGGCCCGGCCGGTCTGGCCTGTGCCGACGTGCTGACCCGCAACGGCGTCAAAGCCGTGGTCTACGATCGTCACCCGGAGATCGGCGGCCTGCTGACCTTCGGCATTCCGGCGTTCAAGCTGGAGAAAGAGGTGATGATCAAGCGCCGTGAAATCTTCAGCGAGATGGGCATCGAATTCCAGCTCAATACTGAAATCGGCAAAGACGTCGCGCTGGACGCGCTGATTGACGAGTACGACGCGGTGTTCCTCGGCGTCGGCACCTATCAGTCGATGCGCGGCGGCCTGGAGAATGAAGGTGCGCCGGGCGTCTACGATGCCCTGCCGTTCCTGATCGCCAACACCAAGCAGCTGATGGGCTACCAGAGCAGTGAGCAGGAGCCGTATGTCAGCATGGAAGGCAAGCGCGTGGTGGTGCTGGGCGGCGGCGATACCGCGATGGACTGCGTACGCACCTCCATCCGTCAGGGCGCCACGCAGGTGACCTGCGCCTACCGTCGCGATGAGGCGAATATGCCTGGCTCCAAACGCGAAGTGACCAACGCGCGGGAGGAAGGCGTCGAGTTCCAGTTCAACCTGCAGCCGCTCAGCATCGAGCTGAACGCCGCCGGGCGCGTAGCCGGGGTGAAAATGGTGCGCACTCAGCTGGGCGAGCCGGATGCCAACGGCCGTCAGGCGGCAGAGCCGGTGCCGGGTTCCGAGCACGTGCTGGATGCCGACGCGGTGGTGATGGCCTTCGGTTTCCGTCCGCATGCGATGAACTGGCTGGCGGCGCATGACGTCCAGCTCGACAAGCAGGGGCGTATTGTGGCACCGGAAGGCAGCGACAACGCGTTCCAGACCAGCAACCCGAAAATCTTCGCCGGCGGCGATGCGGTGCGCGGCTCTGACCTGGTGGTGACGGCGATTGCCGAGGGGCGTAAAGCCGCCGACGGCATCCTGAACTATCTGGAAGTGTAACCTCGCCACGCGGCTTAAATGACCGTGCCAAACGGCTTCCCCGACGGGAGGCCGTTTTTTTATGGCGTTTTACGGCAGAGGCCTTCGGACATTAACACGGTGTTCTGTCCCGGATTCTGCCAATAAAAAAAGGTACAGCATGCTGTACCTTTTCAATCAAACGGAAGTTGCGCTTACTTAACCACGCGCAACGCCGGGCGCCCGCCGCGTGGCGGCTGTGGCGGTTCATCATCCGGATCGTTATCGTCACCGTTGTCAGGACGATCGCCGTCGATAACCGACATCAGGCTTTCAGAAGGCACCGTCTCCAGCTCGTCGAAAGCACCTTCGCCTTCATCGTAAGCGGCTTCCGGTTCGAACATGGTTCCCGCGCCGTTCTCACGGGCGTAAATCGCCAGCACCGCGGCCAGGGGCACCAGCACCTGACGCGGTACGCCGCCGAAGCGGGCGTTAAAGCTCACTTCGTTGTCGCCCAGCTGCAGGTTGCCGACCGCACGCGGCGCAATGTTCAGAACGATCTGACCATCGCGCGCGAACTCCATCGGCACCTGAACGTCCGGGCGTGTTACGTCGACCACCAGATGCGGCGTCAGCTGGTTGTCCAGCAGCCAGTCATAAAACGCCCGCAGCAGATAAGGGCGGCGCGGCGTCATCTGCGACATATCCATGATTAACCCCGAGTATGCAGGCGCATTTCGCGCTCGGCTTCGGTCAGTGAGGCCAGGAACGCATCACGTTCAAAGACGCGGGTCATATAGCCTTTCAGCTCTTTGGAACCGGCGCCGTTCAGTTCAATGCCCAGCTGCGGCAGACGCCACAGCAGCGGCGCCAGGTAGCAATCCACCAGGCTGAACTCTTCGCTCATGAAATATGGCGCCTGAGCAAAGATCGGCGCGATGGCCAGCAGTTCTTCACGCAGCTGACGGCGGGCAGATTCGGCTTCCTGACCGCTGCTCTGCTCGATCTTGTACATCAGCGAATACCAGTTCTTTTCGATGCGCAGCATCATCAGGCGGCTTTCGCCACGCGCTACCGGATAAACCGGCATCAGCGGCGGGTGCGGGAAGCGCTCGTCCAGGTATTCCATGATAATACGGGACTCATACAGCGTCAGCTCGCGATCGACCAGCGTCGGCACCGTTTGGTAAGGATTGAGGTCGATCAGATCCTGTGGCAGGTTATCCGGTTCAACCTGCTCAATCTCGACGCTGACACCTTTTTCCGCCAGTACGATACGTACTTGATGGCTAAAAATGTCGGTCGGGCCAGAAAACAGCGTCATTACCGAACGTTTGTTGGCAGCGACAGCCATGAAAACCTCCAAGTTTTATCTAGAAAATACTGCGAATAGCCAACTTAGCCCCGAAGCTTGCACCTTGCCCATGGCAAAGTGAAAACGCATGGGAATATCCGGCTGCTATCCTGAATGATCTTGACCGCAGGCCAGCAGCACGCAGGTAACCTTAGGTCTGGAAAGCGGCCTCGGAGGTAACTGGCGGCAACTGCTCGGCGAACAGGCGCAAAAGTGGATGATAGTTTACCAGATTTTGCCCGTTTTGTGGGGAGCGGGCGGCGATTTCATCACTATTTGTCTGGCGACGCGCAGATTTTTCACCGGTGGGGGGGAATTTCAGACATAAAAAAACCCGGTGCAACACCGGGTTTTTCGCATAATTCGTTCTGCCGCAGCAGAATAAATTAACGCTTGGAGAACTGCGGACGACGACGTGCTTTACGCAGGCCGACTTTCTTACGTTCAACCTGACGAGCGTCACGAGTGACGAAGCCAGCTTTACGCAGTTCAGAACGCAGAGTCTCGTCGTATTCCATCAGCGCACGGGTGATACCGTGGCGGATAGCGCCAGCTTGACCGGAGATGCCGCCACCTTTAACAGTGATGTACAGATCCAGTTTGCCAACCATGTCGACCAGTTCCAGCGGCTGACGAACTACCATGCGGGCAGTTTCGCGACCGAAGTACTGTTCCAGGCTGCGCTGGTTGATAACGATGTTACCGTTGCCCGGCTTGATAAAGACGCGAGCGGCGGAGCTTTTGCGGCGACCAGTGCCGTAGTATTGATTTTCAGCCATTGCCATTAATCCCGATTAAATGTCCAGAACTTGCGGTTGCTGTGCCGCGTGATTGTGCTCGGTGCCCGCGTAAACTTTCAGTTTACGGAACATTGCACGACCCAACGGACCCTTTGGCAGCATGCCTTTAACCGCGATTTCAATCACACGCTCAGGACGGCGGGCAATCATCTCTTCAAAGGTCGCTTCTTTGATACCACCGATGTGGCCGGTGTGGTGGTAGTACATCTTGTCGTTACGCTTGTTGCCGGTTACAGCAACTTTGTCAGCGTTCAGAACGATGATGTAATCACCGGTATCAACGTGCGGGGTGTATTCCGCTTTATGCTTGCCGCGCAGACGACGAGCCAGTTCAGTAGCGAGACGGCCTAAAGTTTTACCGTTCGCATCAACAACGTACCAGTCGCGTTTTACGGTCTCTGGTTTAGCTGTAAAAGTTTTCATTAAAAGCTTACCCAATAATTAGTTACACGTTGGTGAACACCCAAACGCTCGAAAACAGTTGAGGCTCACACGACCATCAAGTCCAGCAAACCTACCCCTTCGAATAGCCATTGCCGGCACTATAAAGTTTTTGGGAAAAAAACTTTGTTGTAACGTGGGGTCGCAAGATTATAGAGAAGTCACCCGCAAAGATCGAACAGTTTTTGCAGGAAAAATGCATTTTAGCGGCATCAGGCGGGCCTCGATGCGTGGAGGCCCGTATGATATCACGGCAGATGCGGCAGCTTCAGATATTCTTCGCTCTGCATCTCCTGCAGGCGCGACAGGCAACGCTGGTATTCAAACTTCAGCCGCTCGCCCTGGTAAATGTCGAACATCGGCGCCTCGGCGGCGATCACCAGTTTGACGTGACGCTCGTAGAACTCATCCACCAGCGCCAGGAAACGGCGCGCGGTGCTCTCCTTCAGCGGCCCCATCACCCGCACGTTATGCAGGATAACGCTGTGATACAGGCGCGACAGCGCGATGTAATCCAGCTGACTGCGCGCCTCTTCGCACAGCGTATGAAAATCCACCGCCAGCACGCCGTCCGCCGCGCGCAGCGCCTGCAGCGGCCGGTGGTTGATCTCCAGCAGCGGCGATTCGTCGCCGCCCTTGCCCGCCAGTTTGCTGAAGATATCGTCCAGCGCCTGTTGAGTCTGCGCATTCAGCGGCGTCAGGTAGAGATGCGCCTGAGTCAGGGTGCGCAAGCGATAGTCAATGCCGGCGTCCACGTTCATCACGTCGCAGTACTCGTTGATCAGATCGATGGCCGGCAGGAAGCGTGCGCGCTGCAGGCCGTTGCGATACAGCTCGTCCGGCGGGATGTTCGAGGTGGCCACCAGGGTAATGCCGCGGGCGAACAGCGCCTGCAGCAGCGTCGCCAGCAGCATGGCGTCGGTGATGTCGGAGACAAAGAACTCGTCAAAGCATAAGACGTCCGCCTGCGCCTTAAAGCCGTCGGCGACAACCTCCAACGGGTTTTCCTGCCCCTGCAGCTGCGCCAGCTCTTCGTGCACCCGCAGCATAAAGCGGTGAAAATGCAGCCGCAGTTTGCGCTCCCCCGGCAGGCTGTGGAAGAACATATCCATCAGCCAGGTTTTGCCGCGCCCGACGCCGCCCCACATATACAGCCCCTGCACCGGGCGCTGCGCCGCCGGACGGCCGCCTTTTCCCAGCCAGCGGCTGAGCTTGCCGCGCAGACCGCCGGCCTCTGGCGGCGCGTCGGGCGTTTGTTGTATCAACTGCTGATAAATGGAATCTAACTGGCTGACCGCCCGGCGCTGCACCTCATCGGCCTGATAGTCGCCGGCGTCCAGCGCCTGCTGGTAGCGTGTTAACGGTGATGGTGAATACATGTTGCCTAATGTTCCCTGCAATCGCTCCGCCCGCGCCCGCTGGCGCACAGCGCGGATAAAGAATTTATTTAGCCCATTTTAGCCGCGCGTTACCGGTCATATTTCCGGTTATCGCCACATTTCCCCGCATTGCGGCCCACTCAAAAACCCGGAAAAGCCAAGGTAACAGCGCTTCAGGATTCCACTCGGACAAGGTTAACGGTTATAGTGGATATTATTAAGTGAAAAATCCCTGCGGAACAACGAAGTCACAATAGGAGTCATCATGACCTGGGAGTATGCGCTGATTGGTTTGGTGGTCGGTATCGTCATCGGTGCGGTAGCGATGCGCTTTGGTAACCGTAAACTACGTCAACAACAGGTTTTGCAAAACGAACTGGATAAAAGCAAAACCGAGCTGGAAGAGTACCGTCAGGAACTGGTCGGCCATTTTGCCCGCAGTGCGGAACTGCTGGACAACATGGCGCGCGACTATCGCCAGCTCTATCAACATATGGCGAAAAGCTCCAATAACCTGCTGCCGGACCTGCCGATGCAGGAAAACCCGTTCCGTTATCGCCTGAGCGAATCCGAAGCGGATAACGATCAGGCGCCGGTTGAAATGCCGCGCGACTACTCCGAAGGCGCTTCCGGCCTGCTGCGTGGTGCGCCGCGTCGCGACTGACCGCCGTTTTCAGCCCGCGTAAATTTTGCGCGGGCTTTTGTACTTTCCCCCTCCCCCCGATGCGATTCCTGCGCTATCCTAAAGCCTTAAATGGATGTTGGCGGTGAACTTATGACGCAAATTCACGGTCTTAACCTTACCTTTAGTGGTTAATTAATTTCACCGGCAGGTAATGAGAGAGTTATTATCAATGAAAAAAAAGTCGTTAATTCTTAGTGCATTAGCAATGAGTATTGGCCTGACGCTTACCTCCGTACCGGTGGCCAATGCGGCCTTGCCACTCGCCGTCCAGGGGCAGCAGTTGCCAAGCCTGGCGCCGATGCTGGAAAAAGTCTTACCCGCCGTGGTCAGCGTGCATATTGAAGGGACTCAGGTGCAGCGCCAACGTTTGCCGGAAGAGTTCAAATATTTCTTCGGCCCTAATTTCCCTACACAGAAGCAAAGTTCTCGTCCGTTTGAAGGCCTCGGTTCAGGCGTGATTATTGACGCAGCCAAAGGCTATATTCTTACCAACAACCACGTCATCGCCAACGCTGACAAAATCAAAGTGCAGCTGAATGACGGCCGCGAGTTCGACGCCAAGCTGCTTGGCCGCGACGAACAGACCGACATCGCGCTGCTGCAGATCACCGCCAAGAACCTGACCGCGGTGAAAATGGCCGATTCCGATAAACTGCGCGTCGGCGACTTTGCCGTCGCCGTCGGCAACCCGTTCGGCCTGGGGCAAACCGCCACCTCCGGCATTATCTCCGCGCTGGGGCGCAGCGGCCTCAACCTGGAGGGCCTGGAGAACTTTATCCAGACCGATGCCTCAATTAACCGCGGCAACTCCGGCGGCGCGCTGGTGAATCTGAACGGCGAACTGATCGGTATCAACACCGCTATTCTGGCGCCGGGCGGCGGCAATATCGGCATCGGCTTCGCCATCCCCAGCAATATGGCGCAGAACCTGAGCCAGCAGCTGATCGAGTTCGGCGAAGTGAAGCGCGGCCTGCTGGGCATCAAAGGCAGCGAGATGACCGCCGATATCGCCAAGGCCTTTAATACCGACGCGCAGCGCGGCGCCTTTGTCAGCGAAGTGCTGCCAAAATCCGCTGCGGCCAAGGCCGGTATCAAAGCCGGCGATATTCTGGTTTCCGTCGACGGCAAGCCAATCGGCAGCTTCGCTGAACTGCGCGCCAAGGTCGGCACCACCGCGCCGGGCAAAACCATCAAGATCGGCCTGTTGCGCGACGGTAAGCAGCAAGAGGTCTCCGTCACGCTGGATAACAGCGAAACCGCCTCCACCAGCGCGGAAACCCTGTCCCCGGCCTTGCAGGGCGCTTCACTGAGCAACGGCGCGCTGCCGGGCGGCGAGAAAGGCGTGAAGATCGACAACGTCGGCAAAGGTACGCCGGCGGCGCAGATGGGCCTGCAAAAAGGCGATGTGATTATCGGCATCAACCGTCAGCGCGTTGAAAGCATCACCACGCTGCGCAAAGTCCTGGCGGCGAAACCGCCAGTGATGGCGCTGAATATCGTCCGTGGCGGCGAAACCATTTACCTGTTAATGCGTTAATTTGTACAAAAACCGGGTGCGGTAGCATACTGCACCCGGTTAACTCGTGTTATTCTCCGTTCATCCTTTATTTTATCTGTTAAAACTCCATGTTTGCTAAGCTCTTGCGTTCCACTGTTATTGGTTTAATCGTTGCCGGCCTGCTATTGGCAGCGCTTCCCGTGCTGCGTTATTCCAATCAACTGTTTGCAGAGAAAATGGAGAGTACCGCCGACGAAACCCCGGCCGGTTATAACAAAGCGGTGCGCCGCGCCGCGCCCGCAGTGGTAAATATCTACAACCGCAACATGAGCGGCGCCCCCAACGTGCTGTCGCTCGGTTCCGGCGTCATTATGAACGATCACGGCTATATCCTGACCAACCGCCACGTCATCAAGGATGCGCAGCAGATTACCGTGGTGCTGCAGGACGGCCGCCGCTACGAAGCGCTGCTGGTCGGTTCCGACAGCCTGACCGATCTGGCGGTGCTCAAGATCGATCCGGGCAATCTGCCGGTTATTCCCATCAATACCAAACGTATGGCACATATCGGCGACGTGGTTCTGGCGATCGGCAACCCCTATAACCTTGGTCAGACCGTTACCCAGGGGATTATCAGCGCCACCGGACGCATCAGTCTGAGCACCACCGGCCGCCAGACCTTCCTGCAGACCGATGCGTCAATCAACCGCGGCAACTCCGGCGGCGCGCTGGTGAACTCGCTGGGCGAGCTGATGGGGATCAATACGCTGACTTATGACAAAGTCACCAACGGCGAAACCCCGGAGGGCCTGGGCTTTGCCATTCCTACCGAGCTGGCCAGCAAGATTATGGAGAAGCTGATTCGTGATGGTCGCGTTATTCGCGGCTACTTCGGCATCCAGGGCAAAGAGATTATCCCGCTGCGCACCTCCAACAGCGGCATCGATCGCCTGCAGGGGATTATCGTGACCGAAATTACGCCGAACGGCCCGGCGGCTAACGCCAATTTCCATATCAACGATATTATCATCAACGTCAACCATAAACCGGCGATCTCCGTACTGGAAACCATGGACCAAGTTGCGGAAATCCGCCCTGGCACCACAATTCCGGTGATAGTACTGCGCGACGGCAAACGCATCACGCTGCAAATGACGGTGGGTGAGTTCCCGGAAGATAACAACTAGCGTCATACGAGACGTATCGGCGAAGGCATCTCCGTATGCGTTTGTTGATACGTCAGCCCCCCCCCTCTTTTCTTCGCCCCATATTCTACCGACAAGCCACGCCAAAATAATAATCATGCATTAAACATATAATTAAATTTAATAAATAAAATAGATATTAAAATATACACCCATTCATTTAGTTTGTAGTTATAAAAAATAAATCATCATTTCCATATTAAACTGTTTATTTAATTCTTAATCTCTTGTACTTTTAACCACGCGATTTCCAGAGCAATATTATTTTATTTCTCTTGAAAATCTGCATTCATATAAAAAATATATTTATTTTAATTTATATATAAGGACATTACATGCGTGAATTAAACAATAAAGAACTGACCACCGTTAGCGGCGGTACTTTCGATGGTATGCTTTGGGGTATCATGGATGGCATCGCCAGCGGCGCCGGCATGGCGAAATTCGCTACCGGCGGCAGCATCATGTTTGGTGCCTTTGCCCAGCTGGTTGGCGTCGTCATTGCTCCAATCATCGGCGGTTTCGTCGGTGGTGTTATTGGCCTGATGACCGATCGCGATACCGTCGCCGAATATGCTCAGCGCTATCGCGAAACGATGGGTAAATAATTCAGTTATCCATGCTGATGAATAAAAAATGCACCTAATCAGATGCATTTTTACAGAGTGATTCAATAACTATGCATTACGTCCTGCGGGGGACGTAATGCATTTTTTATTTACTCGCCTTTTACGCGCTCGATATTCGCGCCCAACGCACGCAGCTTATCTTCGATACGCTCATAGCCGCGATCGATATGATAAATACGGTCAACGATGGTCACGCCATCGGCGATACAGCCGGCCAGCACCAGGCTGGCGGAAGCGCGCAGATCGGTCGCCATCACCTGCGCACCGGACAGTTGCTCAACGCCATGGCAGATTACCGTGTTGCTTTCGATTTCCGCATGTGCGCCCATGCGGATCAGCTCCGGTACGTGCATGAAGCGGTTTTCGAAGATGGTTTCGGTGATAACGCCGGTACCTTCAGCCACCAGGTTCAACAGGCTGAACTGCGCCTGCATATCGGTCGGGAAGCCCGGGTGCGGCGCGGTGCGAATGGTAATGGCCTTTGGCCGCTGACCGTGCATATCCAGACTGATCCAGTCCTCACCGACTTCAATATCCGCACCGGCTTCACGCAGCTTGGCCAGCACCGCATCCAACGTGTCAGGACGAGTATCACGACACAGCACCTTGCCGCCGGAGATCGCCGCCGCCACCAGGAAGGTGCCGGTTTCAATACGGTCAGGCAGAACACGGTAAACGCCGCCGCCCAGACGCTCAACGCCTTCAATGGTGATCTTGTCGCTGCCGGCGCCGCTGATTTTTGCACCCAGCGTATTCAGGAATTCGGCGGTATCGACAATTTCCGGCTCGCGTGCGGCGTTTTCAATCACGGTGGTGCCCGTCGCCAGCGTCGCGGCGCTCATAATGGTGACGGTAGCGCCCACGCTCACTTTGTCCATCACGATATGCGCGCCCTTCAGACGGCCATCGACGGATGCCTTCACATAGCCTTCTTCCAGTTTGATCTCGGCACCCAGCTGTTCCAGACCGGTGATATGCAGATCGACCGGACGCGCGCCGATGGCGCAGCCGCCCGGCAGAGAAACCTGGCCATAGCCGAAACGGGCGACCAGCGGACCCAGCGCCCAGATGGAAGCGCGCATGGTTTTCACCAGATCGTAAGGCGCGCAGAGTTCGTTCACACCGCTGGCGTCCATAAACACCGAACCATTACGTTCAACTTTCGCACCCAGCTGGCTCAACAGCTTGATGGTGGTATCGATGTCTTTCAGTTTGGGAACATTCTGTAACTCGACCGGCTCTTCTGCCAACAACGCGGCAAACAGAATCGGCAGGGCGGCGTTTTTCGCCCCGGAAATAGCCACTTCCCCGCTCAGGCGGGTACGGCCCTGCACTCGAAATTTATCCATCTAATGACTCTCTGTTGTCTCGTCCACAATACCCGCCAACCCACGCCACCGCACACTGGCCGCCCGCAAGCGCGCCGCTGTGCTCCCTTGCCTGCGCCGTCGGTCAACCGGGTATCAACGCTGCCGGCCCGAAAGGCCCGCAGCCTTAAAATCCGTTGAGTTTGCGATCCCGCTTCCACTCTTCAGGGGTGTATGCCTTGATCGACAGGGCATGAATGCGGTTGTCGGCAATGTATTCCATCAGCGGCGCATAGATCGCCTGCTGCTGTTTGACGCGGCTCATGGCGCCAAACAGTTCACCGACCGCAATCACCTGAAAGTGGCTGCCGTCGCCCGTCACCTGCACTTCTTCCAGCGCCAATGCATTCATCAGCACGTCTTTAATTTCGCTATTTTCCATGGTATCCCGTTCTGCTACAAAGGATCATAATCAGCCTGATATCTTAGAGGAATACGGCGCTTTCTTAAACTAAAGAAAAAGCCCCTGCATAACAGGGGCTTTCGAGCATGTACTTACCGCCGCGCCGATAAACCGCGCCTAACTCCGTGTCTCGACAGGCATTATCTCCTGCAGATTGTACAAAGCGATCAGCGTTCTCAAACGGTCGGTGGCGCCGGAAATTTTCAATTCCACGCCGTTGCGCAGCTGTTCGGCACGCAGATGCACCAGCAGCGCCAAACCGGAAGAGTCCACGCGGCGCAGCTGCGCCACGTCAATCGCCGTTTTGCCTTTCAGCAGCTCGGCGCGCTGCCGCCACAGCGGCAGCAGCGTTTCCCGGTCTAGGTCGCCGTGCAGCACCAGCGTCTGCTGCTGGTCATCGAAACGCAGAGACTCAGCCATTACTTTTTCTGGTCCAGCGTGATCGGCTGCTTGGCCGCCGCCTGCAGTTGCTGAGTCAGGCCGTCGATGCCTTTGGTACGCAGCGTTGACGCCCACTCATTCTGCTTGGTGGTGATCATGCTGACGCCTTCGGCGATCATGTCATATGCCTGCCAGTGGCCGGTCTTGCTGTTTTTACGCCATTGGAAATCAAGACGCACCGGCGGACGGCCGTTGGTGTCGATAATGGTGACGCGAATCGCCACGATATTGGCGTCACCCAGCGGCTGCTGCGGCGCAATCTGATAGGTCTGGCCGTGATACAGCGCCAGCGCCTGGCCGTATGCCTGCTCCAGATAGGCCTGGAACGCGGTGAAGTACGCTTCACGCTGCGCCGGCGTCGCTTCTTTGTAATAACGGCCCAGCACCAGCGCGCCGGCGTATTTCACCTGAACGTACGGCATCAGCTCTTCATGCACGATGGAACGCAGCGAGTTCGGATCCTGCTTGATTTTCGGCTGCTCGGTTTTGAGGCGGGTAAAGGTCTTCTCCGCCGCTTCTTGCATCATGCTGTATGGGTTGGTTTGGTCCGCCGCGCTTGCCAGCGGTGCAACCACCAACAGGGCAACCATCAATAAACGTTTAAACATGCAGGTTTCCTCTTTTAATGACTCGGGGCGGCTGCCGGCGCTGCACCCGCAGCATCCGGCTTGGCTTCATCCTGACCGCCGCTTTTATACAGGAACTGGCCGATCAAATCTTCCAGCACCATTGCTGATTTCGTGTCCTGAATGGTGCCGCCATCCTTGAGAATAGCAGTCCCCATTTCCGGGTCTTCAAAGCCGACGTTCAGGGCAAGAAACTGTTCCCCCAGCAGGCCCGACGTGCGGATTGCCAGGGAACTGGTATCCGGGATCTGGTTGTACTTATCCTGAATATCCAGCGCAACGCGCGGCGAATACGTTTTCGGATCCAGTTCAATATCCGCCACGCGGCCGATCACCACCCCGCCAATCTTCACCGGCGAACGCGCTTTCAGGCCACCAATGTTATCGAAGGTGGCATAGATACGGTAGGTCGGTTCGTTGCCGATGGATTTCACATTGGCAACCTGCAGGCAGATAAAGATGATGGCGGCCAGCGCGATCAGCATAAATACCCCAACCCAGATTTCACTCTTCTTCGTTTGCATCGACTCAATTCCCAAACATCAGTGCTGTCAGCACAAAATCCAATCCCAACACCGCCAGAGACGAATGTACCACCGTTCTGGTCGTTGCCCGGCTAATCCCTTCAGAGGTCGGCACCGCATCATAACCGTTAAAGATAGCAATCCAGGTCACGGTTATCGCGAATACCACGCTCTTGATCACGCAGTTCAGCAGATCCTGACGCCATTCGACGGCGCCCTGCATCGCCGACCAGAAGAAGCCGCTGTCGATGCCTTTCCAATCCACGCCGACTATCGAGCCGCCCCAGATACCAACGGCAACGAAGATCAGGGTCAGCAACGGCATGCTGATCATCCCGGCCCAGAAACGCGGCGCTACGATGCGCCGCAGCGGATCGACCGCCATCATCTCCAGGCTGGAAATCTGTTCGGTGGCTTTCATCAGGCCGATTTCTGCGGTCAGTGCGGAGCCTGCACGGCCGGCAAACAGCAGCGCGGTCACCACCGGCCCTAGTTCGCGCAGCAGCGACAGCGCCACCATCATGCCCAGACTCGCCTCGGCGCTGTAGGTGGTCAGCACCAGATACCCCTGCAGCCCCAGCACCATGCCGATAAACAGCCCGGAAACCATAATAATCAACAGCGACTGTACGCCGACGCTGTGCAGCTGCTTGATCAGCAGCGGCCATTGCCTGCGCGGTTCAGGCCGCCCGATCAGCGCGCCCCACAGCATCAGACCGGCGCGCCCGAAGGCGGTGCTGATATTGATGCCACGGCGTCCAAGAGACGCTAACGCCTGTAATAACATGAGGATATCTACTCCCTTACCCTAACAATTCGGCCTGGTAATCACCGGCCGGATAACGGAACGGCACCGGCCCGTCGGCAATACCATCCAGGAACTGGCGCACGCGTGCATCAGGATTGTTCTGTAACTGCTGTGCGGTTCCTTCGGCTATCACATGGTGTTCCGCTACGATATAAGCGTAGTCGGCAATGCTCAGCACTTCCGGCACGTCGTGTGACACCACGATACAGGTGATCCCCAGCGCATGGTTCAGTTCATCAATCAATTTAACCAGTACGCCCATGGTGATCGGATCCTGACCGACAAACGGCTCATCAAACATGATCAGCTGCGGGTCGAGCGCAATGGCCCGCGCCAGCGCCGCACGCCGCGCCATGCCGCCGGACAGCTCGTTCGGCATCAGATCCGCCGCGCCGCGCAGCCCCACCGCCTCAAGCTTCATCAGCACCGTGGTGCGAATCAGCGCCTCCGGCAGTTGGCTGTGTTCGCGCAGCGGGAAAGCCACGTTCTCAAATACGGTTAAATCGGTGAACAGCGCCCCTGACTGGAACAGCATGCTCATCTTTTTGCGCGCGTCGTACAGTTTATGCCGCGACAGCGCGGGAATATTGTCCCCGTCGAACCAGATTTCACCGCTATCCGGTGCCAGTTGCCCGCCGATCAGGCGCAGCAAGGTGGTCTTGCCGATGCCGGACGGCCCCATAATCGCCGTCACTTTACCACGGGGAACCGTCAGGTTGATGTCTTCAAATATCAGCCGATCGCCGCGGGAGAACGTCATACCGCGCACTTCGACCAGATTATCTGCCTGCTGGTACATGTTTTTGGATCCTTGTACGGCTTCAGTTGGCTATATCACCCGCTGATAATAATCTACCGGGCGCAATACGGCGCATTTTTACAAAAACTTACCGCCATTTCGCTACCAATGATGCCATTAGTTTTACTTTTACGCTGCGCAGGGTCAAAATTAGTCACATCACGAAAAATAACGACACAGATGGCGATGGCGCCCATCCCCCGGCGCAAGCCGGTAATGGTGGGCAGAAAAAATAGCCGCCGGGCTATGTTTGACCAACGAATCGGGCTCCCTGTCGGTTTCACGTCATCGCCATACGCCCCGCGCGCCCAACAGCGCCGAAGGGCGGCGATCGGCAGTGGCAAATCCCAGGGAATAATGCCCGCAAAGGACACGCATGTTTCTCGCAATAGCATTATTTATCGTTGGCTTGTTTTTACTGGTATATGGCGCCGACCGCCTGGTTTATGGCGCGGCGGTGATTTCCCGTTCGCTGGGCGTGCCGCCGCTGATCATCGGCATGACGATCGTCGGCATCGGCACCTCGCTGCCGGAGCTGTTCGTGTCCGTCACCGCAGCGCTGAACGGCCAGAGCGATATGGCGGTCGGCAACGTTCTCGGCTCCAATATTACCAATATCCTGTTGATTTTAGGCGTTGCCGCGGTGATTCACCCGCTGGCGGTCCGCTCAGAGATACTGCGGCGCGAACTGCCGCTGATGTTGGCGGTCACAGTATTATGCGGCCTGGTGTTGATGAACAGCCAGCTCAGCCGGCTGGACGGTGCGCTGCTGTTGGTCGCCGCCGCTGGCTTTATCACTCTGATGCTGAAGATCGCGCGGCTGGCCCAGCGCGAAGGCAATGACAGCCTGACCAGGGAGCAGATGGCCGAGCTGCCGCAAAGCGGCAGCGCCACCGTCGCCACGCTGTGGCTGGTGCTGGCGTTTATTATCCTGCCGCTCGCTTCGCGGATGGTGGTCGATAACGCCACGGTTATCGCTCACTATTTCGGCATGAGCGAGCTGGCGGTCGGTCTGACGATGATCGCCGTCGGCACCAGCCTGCCCGAGCTCGCCACGTCGATAGCCGGCGCGCTGAAAGGCGAAGGCGATATGGCGATCGGCAATATTATCGGCTCGAATATTTTCAATATGGCGATCGTACTCGGCGTGCCCGCCCTGCTGTCGCCCAGCCGGCTCGACCCGGCCGCCTTCCAGCGCGACTACTGGGTGATGCTGGCGGCCATCATCGCGCTCAGCGCGCTGTGCATCGGGCGTAAACATCGCATCGGCCATCTGGCGGGCGCTCTGTTATTATGTGGTTTTATTGCGTATCTTGCGCTGCTGTTTTTCAACCCATTCGTTACCTTTGGCTAAGAATACGAGAAAAAGCATGTCGAATATTGAGTTGCAACCTGGCTTCGATTTTCAGCAGGCCGGTAAAGAAGTGCTCCAGATCGAACGCGACGGGCTGGCGCAGCTCGACAGTTACATCAATGACGACTTTACCCGCGCCTGCGAAAAAATCGCCGCCTGCAGCGGTAAAGTGGTGGTGATGGGGATGGGTAAATCCGGCCATATCGGCTGTAAGATTGCTGCCACCTTCGCCAGCACCGGCACCCCTTCATTCTTCGTGCATCCGGCAGAGGCCAGCCATGGCGATCTTGGCATGGTCACGCCGCAGGACATTGTGCTCGCCATTTCCAACTCCGGCGAATCCAGTGAAATTCAGGCGCTGATTCCGGTGCTGAAACGTCAGCAAATCCCGATGATCTGCATGACCAACAACCCGGAAAGTTCAATGGGCAAGGCGGCGGATATCCACCTGTGTATTAAAGTGCCGCAGGAAGCCTGTCCGCTGGGCCTGGCGCCGACCACCAGCACCACGGCAACGTTGGTGATGGGCGACGCGCTGGCGGTGGCGCTGCTGAAGGCGCGCGGTTTTACGCCGGAAGATTTCGCGCTGTCCCACCCCGGCGGCGCACTGGGGCGCCGCCTGCTGCTGCGCGTCAGCGACATCATGCACGGCGGCGACGAGATTCCGCACGTCGGCACCGACGCCACGCTGCGCGACGCGCTGCTGGAGATCACCCGCAAAAACCTGGGGATGACGGTCATCTGCGACGACCAGATGAACATTGCCGGCATTTTCACCGATGGCGACCTGCGCCGCATCTTCGATCTGGGCATCGACCTGAACAGCGCCAAAATTGCCGATGTCATGACGCGCGGCGGCGTACGCGTGCGGCCGCACACGCTGGCGGTGGACGCGCTGAACCTGATGCAGCAGCGCCATATTACCGCGCTGCTGGTTGCCGATGGCGACCGGCTGCTGGGTGTGGTACATATGCATGACATGCTGCGCGCCGGCGTTGTTTAAGTTTTTACAGGCGACGGGGCGCCTAAATGCGGCCCTATTGATAGAATAACTAGGAAAATCAATGAGTATGGTTGAAACCTGCTACGGGCCGGTAACGCAAGACGTGATGGCGCGAGCCGGGAAAATCCGTCTGCTGATCTGCGACGTCGACGGCGTCCTGTCGGACGGCCTGATTTATATGGGCAACAACGGTGAAGAACTGAAGGCGTTCAACGTGCGCGACGGTTACGGCATCCGCTGTCTGAAAACCTCAGACATCGAAGTCGGCATCATCACCGGGCGTTCTGCCAAGCTCCTGGAAGACCGGGCAAAAACGCTGGGCATCAGCTATCTGTACCAGGGGCAGTCCGATAAGCTTTTGGCCTTCCGGGAACTGTTGGATACACTGTCGCTGTCGGCGGATCAGGTAGCCTATATCGGCGACGATCTGATCGACTGGCCGGTGATGGCGCAGGTAGGCCTGGCCGTGGCGGTGGCAGACGCCCACCCGCTGCTGACGCCGCGCGCCCACTACGTCACCCGCATCGCCGGCGGACGCGGCGCGGTGCGTGAACTGTGCGACATTATTCTTTTGGCTCAGAACAAGCTGGAGGACGCCAAAGGGCTGTCGATATGAGCAAAACCAAACGCTGGATCACCATTATACTGGCGCTGATCGTTCTGGCCCTGATCGGCTGGAATATGGCGGATTACGATGACGAACCCACGGCCGGGCCGGTAAACTCGGAAGATCCGACCTACCAGAGCCAGCAAACGGTCACCGTCGTCTACAACCCGGCCGGTAAATTAAATTATAAGCTGGTGGCGGAGAGCGCCAAGTACTATACCGCCGAAGAGCTGAGCTGGTTCACCCAGCCGGTGATGACGCTGTTTGACGAAAACGCCGTCGCCACCTGGTCGGTACGCGCCGACCGCGCCAAACTGACCAAAGACCGTATGCTGTACCTGTACGGCCATGTCGAGGTGAACAGCCTGACCACCACCTCGCAGCTGGAAAAAATTAAAACGGACAATGCTCAGGTAAATCTGGTGACCCAGGATGTGTCCTCCGATGACGAAGTTACGCTTTACGGCGCGAATTTTAATTCCAATGGCATGAAAATGCGCGGAAATCTGCGGGACAAAACCGCTGAGCTGATTGATAAGGTTAAGACCAACTATGAAATTCAAACTCAAAAAACCACTCCGTAGTCTGTTGATCGGCAGCTTAGTTTTGGCCGCCAGCGCCCCTGCTCTGGCGCTGAAGTCCGACGCCAACCAGCCGGTGAGCATTGACTCGCTGAACCAGTCTCTGGATATGCAGAGCAACGTCAGCACCTTTACCGGCAACGTGGTGATCAAGCAGGGCACCATTGAGATTAAGGCCGATAAAGTGGTGGTCACCCGTCCGGGCGGCGATCAGAACAAAACCTATATCGAAGCCTTCGGCAAGCCGGTAACCTTCTACCAGATGCAGGACAACGGCAAACCGGTGAAAGGACACTCGCTGAAAGTGCGCTACGACGTGGCGCCGCAGCTGGTGACCCTGACCGGCAATGCCTATCTGGAGCAGCTCGACAGCAACGTGAAGGGCGAGCGCATCACCTATCTGGTGCAGCAGCAGCAAATGCAGGCATACGGCGACAAGGGCAAACGCGTGAAGACCGTGCTGGTGCCGTCGCAGTTGCAGGATAAAAACGGTCAGAAGAGTAACTAATCACTTATGGCAACACTCATCGCAGAAAATCTGGCGAAAGCCTACAAGGGCCGCAAAGTCGTTGAAGACGTCAGCCTGAAAGTGAACTCCGGCGAAATCGTCGGGTTGCTGGGGCCGAACGGCGCGGGTAAAACCACCACCTTTTACATGGTGGTCGGCATCGTACAGCGCGACGCCGGACGCATCATCATTGATGATGAAGACATCAGCATCCTGCCGCTGCACGCCCGTGCGCGTCGCGGCATCGGCTATCTGCCGCAGGAAGCCTCGATCTTCCGCCGCCTGAGCGTCTATGACAACCTGATGGCGGTGCTGGAAATCCGTGACGATCTGAGCAGCGAGCAGCGCGCCGATCGGGCCAACGAGCTGATGGAGGAGTTTCATATCACCCATCTGCGCGACAGCCTGGGGCAGGCGCTGTCCGGCGGTGAACGCCGCCGTGTCGAAATCGCCCGCGCGCTGGCCGCCAACCCGAAATTCATCCTGCTGGACGAACCGTTTGCCGGGGTAGACCCGATTTCCGTTATCGATATTAAAAAAATCATCGAACACCTGCGCGACAGCGGGCTGGGCGTGCTGATCACCGACCATAACGTGCGTGAGACGCTGGACGTCTGCGAACGCGCCTATATCGTCAGCCAGGGCCAGCTGATCGCCCACGGCACGCCGGAAGCGATTCTGAGCGATGAGCAGGTGAAACGCGTTTATCTGGGCGAAGAATTCCGCCTGTAATGCCTTGCGTCAGCGATACGCGACGGTTAACGGAAAAATAGAAAGAACATTATGAAGCAAGGTTTGCAACTCAGGCTCAGCCAACAATTGGCGATGACTCCCCAGCTGCAACAGGCCATTCGTCTGCTGCAGCTGTCTACGCTTGAGCTCCAGCAAGAGATCCAACTGGCGTTAGAGAGCAACCCGCTGCTTGAGCAAACCGACCCGCACGATGAGATCGACGCGGAAGAGGGCAACGACACCGAAGGTCTGGATACCCGCGAGGCGCTGGAGCAAAAGGAGATGCCGGACGAGCTGCCGCTGGACGCCACCTGGGACGAAATCTATACCGCCGGCACGCCATCGGGCACCGGCACCGATTACCGCGACGATGAGCTGCCGGTCTATCAGGGGGAAACCACCCAGACGCTGCAGGACTACCTGATGTGGCAGGTGGATCTGACCCCGTTCTCCGATACCGACGCCGCTATCGCCACCTCGATCGTCGACGCCGTCGACGATACCGGCTATCTCACCGTCTCGCTGGAAGAGATTCTGGAAAGCGTCGGCGCGGAAGACGTCACGCTTGATGAGGTGGAAGCGGTGCTCAAACGGGTGCAGCGTTTCGACCCGATCGGCGTCGCGGCGCGCGACCTGCGCGACTGTCTGCTGGTTCAGCTTTCTCAATACGCCAAAGAGACGCCTTTCCTCACCGAAGCCCGGCTGATCATCAGCGAACACCTGGATCTGCTGGCCAATCACGACTTTCGCAGCCTGATGCGATCAACCCGGCTAAAAGAAGATACACTGAAAGAAGCGATGCTGCTGATTCAGTCGCTCGACCCGCGCCCGGGGCAATCGATCAATACCGGCGAGTCGGAATATGTCATTCCCGACGTGCTGGTACGCAAGGTGCACAACCGCTGGACGGTCGAGCTGAATGCCGACAGCATTCCGCGTCTGAAGATCAACCAACACTACGCCGCACTGGGCAACAGCTCGCGTAATGAAGCCGATGGCCAGTTTATCCGCAGTAACCTGCAGGAAGCGAAATGGCTGATCAAAAGCCTGGAAAGCCGTAACGATACGCTGCTGAAGGTGACGCGCTGTATCGTCGAGCAGCAGGAGGCGTTCTTTGAACAAGGCGAGGAGTTTATGAAGCCCATGGTGCTGGCGGATATCGCCCAGGCCGTGGAGATGCATGAATCGACGATTTCACGCGTGACCACGCAGAAGTTCCTGCACAGCCCGCGCGGCATCTTCGAACTGAAATATTTCTTCTCCAGCCACGTCAACACCGACAGCGGCGGCGAGGCATCCTCCACGGCGATCCGCGCGCTGGTGAAGAAATTGATCGCGGCGGAAAACCCCGCCAAACCGCTTAGCGACAGTAAACTGGCCACCCTGCTTGCCGATCAGGGCATCATGGTGGCACGGCGCACCGTCGCCAAGTACCGAGAGTCTTTGTCCATCCCGCCGTCGAACCAACGTAAACAGTTGGTTTGACCTCAATAGAGAAGGAAGACATTATGCAGCTCAACATTACCGGACACCACATCGACATCACCGAGCCGTTACGCGAGTTCGTGAATACCAAGTTCGCCAAGCTCGAACAGTATTTCGACCGCATTAATCAGGTTTATGTCGTGCTCACCGTGGAAAAAGTGCAGCAGATTGCGGAAGCAACGGTGCACGTGAATGGAGGCGAGTTGCACGCCACCTCGGAAAAAGAAGATATGTATGCTGCAATTGACTGCCTGATTGATAAACTGGCGCGGCAATTGAACAAACATAAAGACAAATTGAAGCAACACTGACAATCTGGGCCGCTACCGTCCGCGGCAGCGGCCTGAACGTAGCCTTCGTGCTACCGGGCTGCCATCGGCGCGTTATTCAGCAGAATAACGCGCCGATAAGCCATCAGGGTTTAACAGACGAAAAATCGCCTCGTTAAGCAACGACGTCGCAGAGCGTTTGGCACCGCCAAACCAGCGCTAAGCAAGCTTAAGCGTGTGATTTTAAGTGAAGATGAGATGAACGACGAAATAATGCAATTAAGCTCGGTGCTCAACATCGAGTGCACCAGAAGCTCGGTACACTGCAACAGCAAGAAACGCGCTCTGGAAATTATCAGCGAACTGGCAGCCAAACAGCTCAACCTGTCGCCACAGGTAGTGTTTGACGCGGTTCTCACCCGTGAACGCATGGGAAGTACCGGTATCGGCAATGGTATCGCTATCCCTCATGGCAAGCTGGAAGAGGACACACTGCGGGCCGTTGGCGTGTTTATCCGTCTCGACCAACCTATCGCCTTCGACGCCATCGACAACCAGCCGGTCGATCTGCTGTTCGCCCTGCTGGTGCCGGCCGATCAGTGCAAGACCCATTTGCATACGCTGTCGCTGGTCGCCAAGCGTCTGGCCGATAAAACCGTCTGCCGCCGCCTGCGCGCCGCGCAGAGCGACGAAGAGCTTTATCAGATCATTACGGAATAACCGGTTGCCGGCGTGACTTCCGCCGGCGATAACGATACTGTTTGTCTGTCACGGATCCCGGCCGTCGCCGGGCTCATATTTCCAACGGCGGCAGAAGCGCCGCCGAGATGCCAGGGGGAGTTGCCACATGGTGCTGATGATTGTCAGCGGCCGTTCCGGTTCAGGGAAATCCGTCGCCTTGCGGGCGCTGGAAGATATGGGTTTTTACTGCGTTGATAACCTGCCCGTGGTGCTGCTGCCGGAGCTGGCCAAAACGCTGGCGGAACGCAACAGCTCCGCTGCGGTCAGCATCGACGTGCGTAATATGCCGGAGTCACCGGAAGTGTTCGAATATGCGATGACGCAACTGCCGGACAGCTTCTCCCCGCAACTGCTGTTCCTGGACGCCGACCGCAATACGCTGATCCGTCGTTACAGCGACACCCGCCGCCTGCATCCGCTGTCGAGCAAAAACCTGTCGCTGGAAAGCGCCATCGATGAAGAGAGCGATCTGCTGGAGCCGCTGCGCTCGCGCGCCGATCTGATCATCGACACCTCTGAAATGTCAGTGCATGAACTGGCGGAGATGCTGCGCACCCGCCTGCTGGGCAAACGCGAACGCGAACTGACCATGGTGTTTGAGTCCTTCGGCTTCAAACACGGCATCCCCATCGATGCCGACTACGTGTTTGACGTCCGCTTCCTGCCGAACCCGCACTGGGATCCTAAGCTGCGGCCGATGACCGGTCTGGACAAGCCGGTAGCGTCGTTCCTGGACCGCCATACCGAAGTGCATAACTTTATCTACCAGACGCGCAGCTACCTGGAACAATGGCTGCCGATGCTGGAAACCAACAACCGCAGCTATCTGACGGTCGCCATCGGCTGTACCGGCGGTAAACACCGTTCGGTGTACGTGGCCGAACAGCTGGCGGATTACTTCCGCTCGCGCGGCAAGAACGTGCAATCGCGCCACCGTACGCTGGAAAAACGCAAGCAATGACCATCAAACAAACGGTCGAAATCAAGAACCGGCTGGGCATGCATGCCCGCCCGGCGATGAAGCTGTTTGAACTGGTGCAGAGTTTTGATGCCGAGGTGATTCTGCGTAACGACAGCGGTACCGAAGCCGAAGCCAGCAGCGTGATTGCGCTGCTGATGCTGGATTCCGCCCAAGGCCGGCATATTGAGGTCGAGGCCAGCGGCCCGCAGGCGCAGCAAGCACTGGACGCGGTGATAGCGCTGTTTAATTCCGGCTTCGATGAAGATTAAGCGCCGGACGCGCCTTTTGGAGTATGGCGTATTTACCCTGAATATGCGGCATATCCGGGTACAACGGCCCCTAACAGGCGGTCTAACAAAATGAAGATAGCTCCGGGAATGATGATCGATAACTCTATGATATGCAGCATGTAATATCTCTTTATCCAGGCAATCAACTCATTCGGCAGCGTGTTGAAATAATCATATGACTCGGCGGATAGTTGGTAGTGCCTCTTACCCGTCCCAACCTTTTTCCCCCGTAATGCCTTTCTCATAAATCTCACCAGTAAAAAGCTGGTGAAAAAACCACCATGATAAAAAACGGTATAAACGTCTGGCATAGGTAAACCGCGAGACAAGTAGCCCGATACAATTCTTTCGTATTTCTTTTTCGTTACGCCAAAGTACAGCATGATAAATATAAAAAAACCCACGCCCAGAAATATCAGCACCGAGCCAGCCAGCATCAAATAAAAACTCATCACGCCCTACCCTCTGCTACTTTAAAAGCACATCTGCAACAAATGCCCCGCCTTGCCCACCGATATATTCTCCTGCGACACCACCTGCCAAGCCGCCTGCCGTACCGCCGATAATTGCACAGGCCAGCCCTGCCGTTCCTCCTGCTGGTGCGCTGATAATACCCAATGCAGTACAAACTCCAACACCGGCCAAGCTTCCCATGGTTCCGCCATATATTCCTCCGACGGTACCCGCACCAAAAGCACCATACCCTTTTAACGCCACCCGCGTACATTCCTTCTCTCGGCCAAGGGTGCAGGCATGATAAATATCATTGGTCGCGCTGGCCCCGGCGGTCGCAATACCAATCCAGCCCGCGCCTTTCATAAACTTCACCGCCTTGCCGGCGCCCTCCAGGTAGCTCGCATAGCCCTTTATCGCCCCGACGCCCGCCGTTGACCACTCATGCACAATGGAACGGCTGGAGAGGTTCAACGCTCGTTTGATGCTCTCATAAGGGTGCAGGTTAAGGATGTTGCGCGTGAGCCGGCTAAAAATCGGTTTATCCAGCAGGATTTTCAACTCATTAAATAACCGCTGCCTTTCAACAAAAAACTGCTGGCCAATCAGCGTCCCCTGAGTCCGGAACTGATTTTGGTAGCTGGCCTCAATCTGCTTAAGAATCGTGTCAATGCGCATAAAGTACTGCTTGCCGGCATCGCTGGCCATCCCCAGCCCTCGGCTGGTGCCGTTAAGTATGGTCGCAATAGTGGCATAGTGGCGCTGGAGGAAGTTCGCCTGCTCAACGTTAACCGGCTCCATAGCCCGGTTAACCGTCCGCTTCGCCTGGTATAACTGCCGTAGCAACGCATCCTGACGTGAATGTTCGGGATCGGCAACAATCACTATCTGCCCGGGCTTCAGCCACGGCGTATCCGCATTGATCTGCATAAAATAGCGGGCCGCAGTACTGCGTGGATTGGCGAACAGCGTACTTCCTTGAAAGGCTAAAGAACCCGGCGTTTCAACAACGCAGTAGCCGGGTTCTACGGGTCGGCGGGGAAACGTGGCCATCTTGTGACTCCTGTCAGCAAAGAGAGCCTTTGATTTTTAAGACCATAGGGCCGCCGGTCAATGTGCAAACGGCACGTTCGTGAAGCCGGACACTCAGAAATAACCGATTTATATCCGGCTCAGGCAATCCAGCGCCACCGCTTTAAAACTGGCAAAATCATTGCTGCCCAGCAGCCGGCTCATCGAGCGTTCACGGACAAAGGTCACAAACAGTTCGTAAATTGCCATCGCCTCTTCATAGTCGCTTTTACTGATCGCCAACAGGAAGATTACGTGCGCCATTTCGCCGTCGCCCCAGTCGATGCCCTGCGGAGCCAGCAGCGTCACCACCACGGTTTTCTTCGCCAGCAGCCCCAGCGAGTGCGGCAAGGCGATGCCTTCCCCGAGCAGGGTGGAAACGATGGCTTCGCGCTCCACCACCGAAGGATAAAAATCCTCGCCGACATAGCCTTCCTGCTCCAGCTGCGCACACACCTTGCGGAATAGCTGCTCCTGGGTCAGCGGCTCATTGACCACCATAAAGTGGTTGGCGTCGAAGAACTTTTCCAGCATATACGGCTTGGTGCGGTCCACCAGCACCAGCTTACCCAACTGCTCCAGCTGATATTCGGTCGGGAACGGTGACATCACCACCACCGGCTTGTTCTTCTCGCTGACGCGGGCGTTGGAAATCACAAAGTCTTCGTCGATATGCGTCAGCACTTCGTAATCACGCAGTGAAACGGTGCGCGTCATCACCAGCTGCGGATATTTGCGGGCGATTTGCGCCTGGATCATGCGCACCGTCGAGTTACCGGTGTCGCATACCAGCATCACCTGCGGATGGCGCTCATAGCCGATGTTGTAATGCCGCTCCAGCCCGACGCCGATATGCAGCACCAGATAGCCGATTTCGTTCTCGCTCAGCGTGTAAGGGGTATATTTGCCCCAGCTGGAAACCGCCGCCAGCGTAACGTCATAGGCCATCGGGTAGTGCTGTTTGATATTGGTCAGCAGCGGGTTGGGAATATTGATCTGGTATTTCACCCGGGTAATCATGGTCTTGATGTGGGTGAGCAGGTCGGCGCGCAGCTGTTTGTCGCCCTGCAGATTGTAGTTATAGTGGGTATTGATATAGGAAAGGATGTAATCCACCAGCGCTTCTTCATCGTCGGCGTTGATTTCGGTCGGACGCACCTCCTGCACCCGCCGTGCGGCGATATTCACCCGCAGATAGGCCTCTTCGGCCGCCGACACCTCTTTGCCGGCGGCTTTGCTCAGCTCGCCCGCCAGCCAGGTCGACGCCTTGCGCACCGCCTCGTCGCCGTCTTCCACATCAAATTCCGGCAGCGGGTAGCCGTCGCTGATGCGCTTGAGCGCCACGGCGCAGTAAAAGATCAGATACTGCTCGCCTTCATCGGTCAGACGAATATTGTATTGCGACAGTAGCGGATGCAGCAGGCCGGCAAAGGTCGTCACCTGCGGCTGCAGCAGGATATCGTTATTCAGAAGCGGATTTTCCGCATTCGCCAGGTGCAGCTGGAACAGTAAATCGGTCAGGCAGGCGCGAATCGCCATTTCGGCGCCGAACAGCTTCATGCCATAACGCGGTTTGGTTTCAATGGTCAGCTGGTAGCCCGCCAGCCGCTCCCTCACCTCAGCCATATCGTTCTGCAAGGTCCCGCGGCTGACAAACCATTCATCGGCCAGATCTTCCAGCTTCAGAGAAAACGCTGAGGTCAGAAAACGCACCAGTAAGGCGTGCACGCGCTCCTGCGCGCTGCGCGGCGTGGCATGCTTTCTGCGTTCCTGCAGCTGCAGCGCATTGAACAACTTGGCGTCATCCACCTGCAGCCGATAGCCTGCGCCACGGCTATGAACAAAGCGCGCCCCGTATTTTTCCAAAATATCATTCAGTGCGGTGATATCCGCACGCACCGTACGGGTGGAAACCGCCAGGCGTTTCGCCAGTTCATCCTGTGGCAGGGTTTCCGATTGCAACGCATCAAACAGATAAGCTAAACGAGGATAAGGAAATCTCACCATTGTCATTCCAATGTTAAGCGCCCGCCTCAGCGCGAGGCGGGCTGCGCTAAACCGACCAGAGAGTTACTGCGTCGCCGGCGCAAAGACCATCTGCGATGGGCTGCCCACCGGCGTATATCCTGCAATAAAACTGAGCTTGCCGCTGTGTGGATCCACGGCGAAACGCGTCACGTTGTCGCTGCGCTGATTGAGCGCATACAGATAGCGCCCGCTGGGATCCAGAGTGATAGTGCGCGGGTAATCACCCCGCGTCCAGGTTTCCGCCACCGGCGTCAGCTCGCCCGCCTTGCCGACGCTAAATTGTGCGATGCTGTTGTGCAACCGATTGGCGACGTACAGGTTGTTACCATCCCGGCTCAGCGCCAGCCCGGCGGCGAAGCTGGTGCCCTGATAATCCGCCGGCAGCGTCGATACCGCGTGCAGCTGGCTCAGCGTGCCCCGCTGCGTGTCAAAACGATAGCTGGTGAGCGTGGACGCCTCTTCATTCACCAGCAGCAGCGTTTTACCGTCAGGATGGAAGACGAAATGACGCGGTCCCGCGCCCGCCGACGACGCGGCGATCCACGGCGGATCGTTCGGCGTCAGTTGACCGCTGGCATCGTCAAAACGCCACTGATAGATCCGATCCAGTCCCAGATCGGTCGAGAACACGAACTTACCGCTCGGATCGCTGGCGATCATATGCGCATGCGGTCCGTTATGATCGCTGACGGCAAAGCTGCCGGCTACCGCCGCCGCCGGCCTTGCCGCGCCGGCCGGGCCTTGCTGCTGCCGCACCGAGCTGGCCGCCGCCAGTTTGCCTTCCGCATCCACCGGGAAGACAGCCACGCTGCCGCTCTGGTAGTTGGCTACCAGCAGATGGCGGCCGTTCGGCGTCAGCGAAAGATATACCGGGCCTGCGCCCTGTGAATCCACCTGATTGAGCGGCGTCAGGCTGCCGTCCTCGCCATTAATGCGCAGCGCGGCAATCGTGCCGTGCTTACCGTCATCCGCCGTGCCGACTTCGCTGGCGACGTACAGCGTTCTGCCGCGGGCATCGACCGTCAGTTGGGCAGGATTGGCCAGCGTGCTGACCAGCGTTTTATCGCTCAGTGCGCCGCTGGCGGCGTCAACGCGTAATCGGTACACGCCTTCGCCGTTGGGATTGTAGGTGCCGATGTAGGCAAAACGGGATGAGGTGGTCGTCATGGCGTCCTCAGCTTGCAGCGCCGGGCTGGCCATCGCCAGCAGCGCCAGGGATACTGCGCCCAATAACGGAGCGCTTCGCAGGGTAACCCAGTTTCGCATATTTATCCTTGATAGAGGTAGGGGCACAACCGACCACGCCCATTAAAACGGGGCGCCGCACTACGCGGCGCCGTCTTTTACGCCGGGGTTCAGCCCACCAGCTTTTTGGTCATTGCCAGCAGCGTTTTCACATCCTGCGGACGGGTATTGCCGGTGGCGGAGTCAATGATCGAACTGTAAATGTGCGGGATCACCTGCTTCACGCCGGCGCGCAGCGCAATCTCGACGATCTCTTCGAAGTTCTGCAGATCGATACCGCCGGTCGGCTCCAGCATGAAGTCATGCTCGGCACAGGCCTGCGCCACATACTGATACTCGTCCTTGCACTTCAGGCCACCCATCGGGAAATACTTGATGGAGCTGCCGCCCATGTCTTTCAGCAGCGCAATGGCGGTCTCCACCGGCACGATGCCGTCCGGTGCGTCGGCGCTCAACGGCCCGGTAGAGATCTTCACCTGGCCGACGCGGCCGGTCGGCGACACCAGGCCGTTCACCACGCTGTCATTTTGCCCCAGCAGCGCCCGGCTGGCGCCGACGCCGGTAAACACCTGGTTGACGTGCTGCGGCTGCACCTGCTGCGCAATCAGGCTGACCATCGCCGACTGTTTAGGATCGCCCGCCCCCAGCCCCACCGACAGCGCATTGTCGATCAGGCGCGCATAGCGCTGCATATCCGCCACCGCGCTGGCGACGTCCGGATAGTTCTTGGAGAGCACGCCGACCAGCACGTGACCTTCCGCCGCGTCGTAAATCTCCTGCGCGTTGTCTTTCGACCCCGCCAATACGTTGAGACAAACGCGGTCACGGTAATAGTTTGGCTTCAGCTTCATGCTTGTTTCTCCAATAAATGTTTAATACAGGTAAATACGGTCATCAGCTGCGCTTCATCAACGCTGCGCACGTCCACTTCAATCTTGCCTTCGTTGGCCTTGTAACCGCGGAAATAAATGGCGATTTCGCCGTTCTTCAGCGCCTGCACCAGTTCCGAGGTCGAGATGCCGATCGCGGTTTCGTCAAAGGTAATTTCCGCACGGGCGATATCCCGCCCGGCGCTGTCCCAGACGGTCTGCGCGCTGACGCCGTGCAGCGTATTCAGATTGGCGATAAACGCCGACATACGCTCGACCATCTGCGCACCGCTGGTTTTTTCCTGCGTCAGGTAGCTTTCAATCGCCTGCGTCAGGCCCAGGATGCCCTCTTTGCCGACCTTCATCGCGCGACCGATACCGCCGGACTGCTGTTTCACCCAGGAAACGTACTGTTTCTTGCCAAGCACCAGCCCGCTGGTCGGCCCTTCGATCGCCTTCGCGCCGCTGTAGATCACCAGGTCCGCGCCCATCTGGTAGTAACTCGTCAGATCTTCTTCGGCGGCGGCGTCGACGATCAGCGGCAGATTATGCTGACGCGCCACCTCGGCGGCCTGCTCGACCGACAGCATGCTTTTCTGCACGCAGTGGTGTGATTTGACGTACAGGATTGCCGCCGTCTGCGGCGTAATGCAGGCCGCAAGCTGCTGCGGCGAGCACTCATTGGCGTAACCGGCTTCCACCACCTTGCCGCCGCCCAGGGCGACCATGGTGTCGACCGGTGCGCCGAAATTAACGTTGTGGCCGCGCGGCAGAACGATCTCACGCGGTTCATTGACCGGCGCCGAATGCAGGTTCACCAGCAGGTTGGCGTTGTCGCGCACGATCACCGCCGCCACCGACTGGGCAATGCCCGCCGAAGCGCAGGACACCACCACCGCGTCTTCCGCATTCAGCAGCCTGGCGATGTACGCGCCGGTTTTATCCACCAGATCTTTGATTTCAAAGTAATGGTTCAGGCCGTAATCCACCGCATCAATCACCGTCTGGCTCGGCGTGGAAACGCCGAGAATCGTCATGCGGCCGGAAGTGTTAATCACCTGTTTTAAATTATATTTTTCATAGATCGAAGACATGATCGGCCTTCCCTTCATCGGTTAATAAGACTTCCCCGGCCACCACTGCGGCCAGCGGAACCAGCAGTTGCTCGCCCGTGGCCGACTGCCCTTCGGAATCGGCAAACACCTGCGGCCCCTGACGCACCTCAAACAGGGTTAAATCGGCATCGAAGCCCGGCTTGAGTTGCCCCTTGCTCGGCAGACGCAGCGCCGAGGCGGCGTTTTCCGTCACGCAATTAATCACCTGCGGCAGCGTCATGCCCAGAGTGAAGAATTTGGACATCACCGTCGCCAGACTGTGTACCGGGCCGGAGATGCGGTTGCGGCAATAGATATCCGAACTGATGGTATGCGGCAGCACGCCCAGCGCGATCGCCTGGCGCGCCACCTCAAAGCTGAAGCTGGCGGTGCCGTGGCCGACATCCAGCAGCACGCCGCGCTTCAGCGCGCGCTGAACCGACTCACGCAGCGTGCCCGCAGGCGTCAGAATGCGGTTCGGCTTGCCGTTATAACAGTGGGTAATGATGTCGCCGCGCGTCAGCAAATCGGCAATCTCATCCAGATCCGGCGGGTTGTTGCCAACGTGCACCATCAACGGCAGCTGCTGATTTTCCTGCTGAATCTCTTTCGCCAGCACCAACGGCTTAATGCCGTTTGGCCCTACCACGCTGCTGCTCATCCGCGCCTTAATGCCGATCACAAAGCCGCTGTGACGCTCGATGGCGCTCTTCACCCCTTGCTTGTTGATATCGCTCAGATCGGCCAGTTCGTTCTGCCGCAGCAGACCGATGCGCGAAATATTCAGGAAGGCGAAAACGTTGGTTTTGGTGTTACGCGTCAGCGTATAGAACTCATCAATGTCGTCGCTGCCGGTGCTGCCGGCGTCCACCACTGAGGTGACGCCGCTATGGATGCCGACGCGATCCGGTTCATCGTGATAAATAGGCGAAGAGGGGTAGCAGTGCACATGGGCGTCGATCCAGCCGGCGCTCAGACGATAGTTGCCCGCCAAATCCCACTGGCGCTTGGCGGACATTTCCGCCGACAGCTGGCCGACCGCGGCGATTTTACCGTCGGCGATCGCCACGTCCGTCAGGGTATCGTCCGCCAGTCGGGCGCGGCGGATTATCAGGTCATACATACTTCATTACTCCTTATACCCCGCCGGCTTCACGCCGCTGTACGCAGCGTGAAGCCTGGGTATACATTAGTTGTCTTGCTGCGGGAACAGCCGGACGTCAAGCAATGGCGACCGGGAAAATCGCCCCCAGCACCATGGCGCCCAGGATCGCGCCGCCGGTGATTGGTTTACCCCAGATGTAGAACAGTAAAGCGCCAAGCAGAGAACCGATGCCGATAGGAATCGACGCGGTCATGGCAGACAGAATAATCAACGGCCCGAGGAAACGGCCGGAGGAGTTGCCCGCCCCCATCATCACGTCAGCGCCGTAGGTGGAGTTGCTCTGATTGATGGTGAATTTACGCGCCAGAATGATCAGATAACCAATCGCCAGGCCAATCACCAGGCCGGTCGCCAGCGATGCGGCGAAGTTGGCCACCGGGAAGACGAACCCGGCCCCCAGCAGCAGCGCCGGCACGCCCAGCCCCACCCCGGTCTGAATGGCGCCGCCGATATCGAGGATCCCCACCAGAGAGCCTTCGATAATGCGCGCAAACAGGAAGCTGGCGCCGAACGCCGCCACCGCGCCATAGACGCCGGTATCCATGCCGGCGCGCAGCATTGAGACAAACGCCACTTCGTTAAACGCGCCGATGCCGTACAGGTAATACATATGCGTCCCGGCAAACACGCCGGCGGACAGCAGGCCGACAAAAATCGGGAACGACCAGTCGGCATACCAGAAGCCTTTTTGTTGGACTTGTTCTTCCATCATCGCTCTCCTTATTTACCGCTCAGGCCGTTGTGAATCGCATCCAGCCAGCCGGGTACGCCCAGGCTGAAAGATTTGAGCAGTTCCATATCGAAACCGCGGAAGAAGCCGCTCAGCACGAACAGCAGCACGATGGTCGCCATCATGATTTTGGTGACTTTGTTCCAACCGCTCTCTTCCACGCCCTTGCCGATCAGGATCCCCAGCACCAGGCCCGGTACGGCGTTGCCCATGATCAGCTGCGCCAAGCCGCCGAAAATGGTGCCCCAGAAGCCGGAACGTTTACCCGCGTCGATCGCCGCCAGCCAGAAGATCACCGGCATCACGGTGTTGACCAGCAGGTTGGCCGCCGGCACCAGCACCTTGATCGCCGTCACCTGCAGTGCCGCCGGCACCGCAGAGGCGGTAGAGTTAAGGAAGGCCACCACGATCATGCCGATGATGCCGCAGGCGATCGCCATTTTCTTCGGATCGTGCAGCGTTTGCGCCACGTTGCGGTTTTTGATCATCAGCGCCGCAGCGCCCCAGTTGGGAATAATGCGGTGGTCTACATCCTGCGTGAAGGCGCCGGCCGCTACGGAGGAAGCCCAGGCGTTAAAGAAGAAGCCCAGACCAAATGAGAAGTGCGAAGCCGGGTCGCCCTCGCAAGAGTTCAGCTCGCCTAACGTACGGAAAGCCCCCATTCCCTGAGTCGTCGGGGCATGGAACATACGCGCGGCGCCAGCACCGACGCCAACGCCTACCAGCCCGCCGATAATAATCGACTTAAATAAGATTATGAGAAACATCTGTTTATCTCTCCACGTATACCCGATTAATTGCAAATTAAAGCCAACAACGCCGTAACATGAATAATTCCGGGTATCTGTCAGTTTTTTATCTTGTAGTGAAGACCACCTTTTCAGTGTTGATGACCGTCACATTTATGGTTACTTCCAATGAAACTGCATAGCTTTTTCTTTCCCGCGGCAGGAAGAAAAAGAGAAACCTTTCTTTTGTTATTTTTTCTTCCGCACTTAATACGCTGACGTCCTGCGGTTCGATACGCAGCAGAATATTACTGGTGGACTTTAATACCGCGCCCTGTACGCTTGCCAATGCGGAGGCAAAGGCTTTAGCCTTCGTATCGCCTTTGCCCGCAACGGTGACTGAGGTGGTATATTGTTCCTTCATTATGCCGCGCCGTGTTTTTTGATATAGGCTTCCACCAATTTCTGACCCAGTTCTTCTTTATCCATAAAGCCGAAGCCTAATACGTTGCAGCCTTCATTAATCGCCGTAACGCCTTCGTCAATGGAACGCATGCCGTATTTCGCTTTATAACCATGCTTGGTCTGCGCCGTAATTGCACCGGCGCCGCCGCTGCCGCAAAACGAGATGCCCAGCTGTGCATTTTCCGCCTTCATCACATCGCCAAGCTTCATATCCGCCGCAACGCCGGGGATGACCACTGCTTTTCCGCCGGCATTTTCAACGCCCTGGCCCACTTTCTGCCCTTTTCCCAGACGATCGCCGATAACTACGGTAATTTGGCTCATGAAATATTCTCCTGATTTATAATAATTGATAATTAATTATTGGTTATTATCTTTTGCCACTTCGAAATGCACGGAAAGCAAATAGGCTTCCTCGATGGGCAAGGTTTTTAATTGATCGACCACCCGCTGCGCCAGCTGCATCGAGTGCTGCGAAATTTCATCAAACAGAGATTTATCCACTTCCGGCAGCGGTTCGCCGGTAATAGAGCGTAATACCATCGCGCGTACGTGTGATTCCAGCATTTGCTGTTGCACCTCGTTGGTATAAATGCTCTCTGCGTTTAACATTTCAGTAATATCCGCCAGCAGCTGGGTGGTTATTTCCGCCGCCTGCGCAATATCAGCCTGTTCAGTTTTTACCGAAGTTGCTCCTGCATTCACTTTTCAGTCACCCCATGGATACAGACGTTAATTATTGAGTGACAAAGCGGCGCTGAATAAACCGCTTTATCTGATGGCTTTACCCTAACCCCGACGACATGGCTTGTGTAGCGCGTTTTTTTCCAGTTCAAAGTGGAAATTAGGTGACGGATGGGGATCGGTTTCTCAAAATGCATTATTTAGCGATAAGTTAATGGAAATACAATGGGATAACGCACCGCTCGCGCACGCCTGGGCGAAAATGCGGAAGAAAAGTTCGTGATCGAGATCTCTTTCTTTTCTGCGGCCAAGCGCCTACTATCGGCAAGACACATCGACATTGCCAACACCCCGCACCTTCAGGCGCGGGGTGTTGCTTTATGCCGCCTTTTTACTATTTGGAAAAAACGCCCCCACGGCGTGTTTTGATGTAGCTCCGGCGCTTGCAGGCACCGGGGACAACGGGAGAGTGGAATGACCAAACCAATCATTACGATTAATGAGCTGGATGCGGAACGCCTGGATGCGTTATTGGAACAGCCGGCTTTCGCCCATACCGACATTGCCGCCGCACTCAACGATGAGCTGGATCGCGCCGAGATCTTGCCGCCGGCGCAAATCCCGGCCAATGTGGTGACGATGAACAGCATCGTTCGTTTTCGCGATCTGCACACCAACGAGGAGCACGTGCGCACCCTGGTGTACCCCGCCTCGCTCAAGGACAGCAACGAACAGCTGTCCGTGATGGCGCCGCTGGGTGCGGCACTGCTGGGTATGCACGTCGGCAAGCAGATTACCTGGACGCTGCCGAACGGCGAGCAGGCGGATATTGAAGTGTTGGAACTGCTGTACCAACCGGAAGCCGCTGGCGAATATCACCGCTAAGCGGCACGACGGGCGGCCCTCCGCCGCCCGTACAGTTACAACAGCATCGATACCAGCACCAGAACCAGCAGCCATACATATACCCGCGCATGCAGCCCATCGTGCATTTTCGGCAGCGCATAACGGGCAAATACCATCCCCAGCATGCCGGACAGCGCCAGCCAGGCCAGCATCCCCAGATTGACATAGCCCAGATAGCCCACGCCGGCGACCTTGCCGTATCCCAGCCAGCCGTACATGCCGGCGCCCATCACCGCGATGGCGATAGACAGCGGATTGGCCGCGCTGACGCAGTATTTCATCTCATAACCATGCCGCCGCAGCAGCGGTACCGTCATCACGCTGCCGCCAACGCCGAGCATGGCGGCAATCACGCCGATAGCCGGCCCGCCCAGCCATAACGTCGCGGCGGACAACGGACGTCGCGCGGTTTTCTGCAGGAAACCTTTACGCCATACGCAATCGATGATGGTCACCAGCATATAAAGGATAAACAGCAGGCGGATCAGGCCGTCCGTCAGCCGCGTGGCGATCAACGCGCCGATCAGCGCACCGCCCGCCAGCGCGTAAAACAGCGGTATTACCGTTTCCCGCCGTAAAGCCCCGCGACGCCATTGGCTATAGCTGGCGTAGCCGGCGTTGAGAATCATCAGCGTGGTCGAAGTCGCGACGGCGATATGCATCGCCAGTGCGTGCTGCTCGCCGGCGATCAGATGGTAGACCAGCGGTACCACCACAAATCCACCGCCGAAGCCAAACAAAATGGTGCTGATGCCGGTCAGAAAACCGGCGGCCAGCAGAATAACAGCGTCCGTCATAACCCATGTCCTGCCCAGAAAAGAATGCGACAGGATAAAAGCGATCGTCTCTGGCTTGCATACGCCGTTATGCCATCTATCATTGCATTTCGGTCAACTTTCCCGGCAACTCCGATGCACAATGTCCCGATCGACGAAGTCGATCACCTGGCGCGTCCGGTTATCGCCCTCGCCAGAAATTATCCGTCCGGCTATCTGCTGCCGATGCACAGCCACCGCCGCGCCCAGCTGCTGTACGGCGCCACCGGCGTCATGCACGTCACGACGCGGCAGGGCAACTGGCTGGTGCCGCCGCAGCGGGCGGTATGGCTGCCGCCGGGCATGCCGCATCAGGTGACGATGATCGGCGTGACGACCCACAGTCTGTATCTCGAGCCGGCAGCCCTGCCGGAGACGGTGCGTACGGCGCCCTGCCGTGTGGTCAGCATCTCACCACTGATGCGCCAGTTGCTGATGGCCGCCGTGGAGATGCCGCTCGAATACGCGCAGCACGGCCGCGACGGCGCGCTGATCGTCCTGCTGCTGCATGAAATCGCGCGCATGCCGGCATTGCCGCTGCACATTCCGCTACCGGCCGATGCGCGGCTGCATGCGCTGTGCCACGCGTTTTTACAACGGCCGGATATTCATCTGCCGCCGCAGCAGTGGGCCGAACGGCTGTATATGAGCCTGCGCAGCTTCAGCCGTTTCTTTCAGCGGCAAACCGGCATGTCATTTTCACAATGGCGGCAGCGGGCGGCGGTGGTGCTGGCACTGGCGCGGCTGGCCGCCGGCGACAGCGTGACGCAGATAGCGCTGGATCTGGGTTATGAGAATAGCGCGGCGTTTTCCGCCATGTTCCGCCGGGTGCTGGGGCAGACGCCCTCCAGCTTTCTGCACGGCGGCACGGCGGAGCGATAAGCGGCGGGAAGACCGCCGCCACGGCGCTTAGCGATATTTTTGGTGATAGGTGTCGCGGGTGGTTTTAAAGGCTTCCGCCTGCTTTTTCGCCTCGGCCAATTTGCCCTGATTCGCCAGCGCCAGCGAGGCGTCAATCTGGCCGATCAGCGTATCCAGACCGTGACGGAAGCCCTTCATTTCCGGGCCGTCCGGCGCTTTATCCTCCAGCTTGGGCGGCGTACCCTGCTTGGCGTCCTGCGCGGCCGCGCGCATATTTTGCAGGCTTTGTTTGAAACTGTCGGCGGAATCGGTTTTTAACGCGGTTTTATAGTTGCCGGCGATGATATCCATATTTTCATCAAGATCGGCCGCCGTTGCCAGAGAACTGACGCCCAGCAGTGCCAACGCCGCCAGCGCTTTCAGTGTATTGTTCATGCTCACCTTCCGTTATTGTTTTAATTAACCGCTGGTTAACATAGGCGGCATACGGAAAAAGCGAAACCAGAGATTTGTAAGGAAGGTTAAAGGCTGGGGAGAGAGGAATTCTGGCCGGCGCAGCGCCGGCCATCGCGCCGTGATTACTGACCGGCGATTTTCATTTCCGGCAGCAGCACCGAGCCGCACTGGATATTGCTGCGGGTTTCGATATCACTGCCGACGCTGACGATATTACGCAGCATATCTTTCAGGTTGCCGGCAATGGTGATCTCGCTGACCGGATACTGGATTTCGCCGTTCTCCACCCAGAAGCCCGCCGCGCCGCGCGAATAGTCGCCGGTCACGCCGCTGACGCCCTGGCCCATCAGTTCGGTTACCACCAGGCCGGTGCCCAGTTGCTTGAGCATGCCGGCAAAGTCATTACCCTGGCCGGCAATACGCCAGTTATGGATGCCGCCCGCGTGGCCCGTGCTGTGCAGACCCAGCTTGCGCGCCGCGTAGCTGGTCAGCAGCCAGGTTTGCAGCACGCCATCCTTCACGATATCGCGACGCTGGGTGCGCACGCCTTCGCTGTCGAACGGCGTCGAGGCCAGCCCCTTCAGCAGATGCGGATGCTCTTCAATGGTCAGCCACTCCGGCAGAATTTGCGTGCCGAGCGCGTCCAGCAGGAAGGTGGATTTACGGTAGACGCTGCTGCCGCTGATGGCGCCGACCAGATGGCCGAACAGCCCGGTCGCCACTTCCGAGGCAAACAGCACCGGCGCCTTCATGGTTGCCAGCTTGCGCGGCGCCAGACGCGACAGGGTGCGGCGTGCGCACTCCTCGCCCACCCACTCCGGGCTGGCCAGATCGTTCAGATCGCGGCCGATGGTATAAGCGTAATCCCGCTCCATATCGCCCTGATGCTCGGCGATCACGCAGCTGGACAGCGAATGGCGGCTGGAACAGTAGCTTTGCAGCATGCCGTGGCTGTTGCCGAACACCTTAATGCCGTAGTGGCTGTTAAAGCTGCCGCCTTCGGTATTGGTGATGCGCGAATCGGCACCAAGCGACGCCTGTTCGGCACGCGCCGCCAGTTCAATGCCGCGTTCCGCATCCAGTTCCGCCGGGTGGAAGAGATCGAGATCCGGCGCCTCAAACGCCAGCAGATCCTTTTCCGCCGGGCCGGCATAAGGATCTGGTGAGGTGTAGCGGGCAATATCCAGCGCTGCCTGGACGGTGCGCGCAATAGCGTCCGGGCTGAGATCCGTCGACGACGCGCTGCCTTTGCGCTGCTGATAATAGACGGTAATACCCAGCGCGCCGTCGCTGTTGAACTCGACGTTTTCAACCTCGCCAAAGCGGGTGCTGACGCTGATGCCGGTGGTTTTCGTCACGGCGACCTCTGCCGCATCGCAACCGACCGCCGCCAGATCCAGCGCCTGGGAAACCGCGTTTTCCAGCGTCTTGCGCTGCTGTGCAACCTGAGTGACTACTTTCATCAATCTGCCATAATTTAGAAATCCATAGCCTTGAGTCTAACAGGAAGCGCGTAGAATTTCGCATCTCCGGCGGCAGTATTTCGCACGCTAATCTGCGCGCGATCGCCGCCATGCCAATTATTTTGGGGTTCGCCGCGGCAACCTGTTAGGATTAGCCTCTTTTTAACGGAGCCTACCATGAAAAAACAACCTGAAGACTGGCTCGACGATGTCCCGGACAATGAAAACGAGGACGATGACGAGATTATCTGGGTCAGCAAAAGTGAAATTAAACGTGACGCCGAAGCGTTAAAAGACCTGGGCAGCGAGCTGGTTGATTTAGGGAAAAACGCGCTGGAACGCATCCCGCTGGATGACGATCTGCGCGCCGCCGTCGAACTGGCGCAGAAGATCAAGAAAGAAGGCCGCCGCCGCCAGATCCAGCTGATCGGCAAACTGCTGCGCGCCCGTGACGTCGAGCCGATTCAGACCGCGCTGGACAAGCTGAAAAACCGCCATAACCAGCAGGTTTCACTGTTCCATAAGCTGGAGTCGCTGCGCGATCGTCTGGTAGAGGAAGGGGATGAGGCGATCCCGGCGGTGCTGGAGCTGTATCCGCAAGCCGATCGCCAGCAGCTGCGCTCGCTGGTGCGCAACGCGCAGAAAGAGAAAGCCGCCAACAAAACGCCCAAGGCTGCCCGTCAGATCTTTCAGTATCTGCGCGACCTGGCTGAAGCCGCCGAGTAATGCATTACGGCGTCGCCGGCATCATGGGATGAATCACACGTTCATCCCCGATGATGCGCGGCGGCGACGCCGTCGGCTTCACGCATATTGAAATACAGACTGCCTTCCAGCTCTTCTTCCGCCTCCTCAAACAGCAGAATGATCGCGCCAAAACGACGTTTGCGACGGTTATCAAGATTGGTGAACTCAATCTCGACCGGCAGACCGATCTCCCCGGTCACCACGTCCCACAACGCATCCAGATTGGCGCCGAAACCGTCCCCCAGCGCAAACTTATCGGCAAAATCGCGATAAAACGCCGGCAGGTCAGGGATCTGGCTGAAATCAAACTCTACTTTCCCCATCAAACTCACTCCACCCGAATGAAGTTTTTGTAGTGATCGCGCGTAACGAATATCAGGCCGTCGCTGGAATACAACAGCCGATCGGCGCCGCGGCGACCGCAGCGGTAATTGATATCCGCTTCACGCCATACCCGTTTGTGGGCGCTCGGCAGCCGTCCTTCCCGGTTCGAGAAGCGATCGCCGCCAATCGCCTTGCCCGGCAGCACGCTGCACAGATTGCCGCTGCGTGCGTCCCAGCCCTGCTCCCGCGCCTGTCTCTTGCTGATGTAATAGTCCGGCAAACGCTGATGCCGCTGCAAATAACTGACTACCCGCTGCTGCTGCGTCAGCTGGTCGATACTTGCCGACGCCTTCTCGGCCACCGCCGGTACGTTGGAAATCGCCCGATCGCCGGTATCGCGCAGCATGTTAAACCCGGCCACCGCCACGGCGATCGCTATCGCCACGAGAATCCGCTTGTTCATGACTTTCCCTGACATCCGGGCCTGTACGCCCCTGTGTTATATAAATGAATATTATGAATGAAAGATGAACGTCGCGTAACCTTTCCCATCGGGAGTCATTACGCGCCGAACCGGCGCCTGATGCAGCACAACCACCGCGCCGCAACGCCCGACGCCGCCTGTTATCATGCCATTTTACGGCGTCGCTGACACGCGTAACCGCCCCGCCAGCGGCGGCCACGACAGAAAAACGCATCTTTTTTCAGTATAGTCTTAGAGGAACGGCAAGACAGCACGCCCCAGCCCGATTACCGCCGGCGGCGTGCTAAAGCGCAGGATTAATCAATTAACGCGTGGCGATAACGGTGCAGCATATCCGCCAGACGACGTACCGGACCGGTAACGCTGAGCGGCGCATGGTTATCCACCAGCTTCTGCTGATATTCATTCATTTCGCTGAGCAGACGATCGTAGTAATACGCCCGCTTCACCTCGTTTTTGGCGCTCACCACGCGGTCGGCGGTGCGGCGAATCTGGCGGTGGAACACCGACAGCTCTTCGCTGGCGGGGATCTCGGCGCGCTGCATCCGCTGGTGCGCAATAATCAGGTTCAGCGCCAGACGGTATTTGGCAATATCGTTGGGGAACATCATCAACAGCTGGTTCAGCTGCTGATACAGCGCCGGCAGGTGGTTCTCCCGCCGCTTGGCCGCCTTGGTGGTCAGGGCCGATACCGCGCTGCTGACGAAGCTGTTCAGCAACGTACGGCCGGTGCGCTCACGCGAGTTATCGCGAATCAGCAGCAGCACCATCAAACCGACGCAGCTGCCGAGGAACTGGCCGATAGAGGCATCAAGGAACTGCGTAACGTTGAACTCCATCGGGTTGCTGAGCACCAGAATATTGATGGTGCCGGCCAGCGTCCCCAGAGAGCCAAGCCGCCGCTTCTGTACCTCAATGCCGATAATAAACGCCAGTAATCCCAGGCTGAGACAGAGCAGCAGAATGCTTTGCTGCGTCGCCGGGATGATCACCATAAAGTACAGCGCCCCCAGCGGTATCGCCACCAGCATGCCCAGTACAAAGTCCATCGCCACCATGCGCGGGTTCGGCGTGCGCATCGCCAGCGAGGTGATAACGGCGATAATCACCATAAAGCCGCTGCCGGAGGTCCAGCCGGTCCACAGCCACAGCAGGCAGCCCAGCGCGGTGGCGGTAAAGGTGCGCAGGCCGTTAATCATCGCGTGGTGTCCCTCTGCTGAAGCCGGTTTGATTTCGACTTCCGCGCTGAGGATATCCTCCTCCACGCCGCTGATGCTGCTGTTGGTGTGCACGCCTTTTGCCAACAGCAGGTAACGGGTCGCCGCGCCGACCCAGCTGGATACCGTCAACAGCGTGTCATCGGTGCGATGCACCGTCAGCACCTGACGCATCACTTTCATGCGGCGGTGAATATCCTGCGGCGTCTCCGCCGGCTCCATCAGCAGTTCGCGCAGATTTTCGCTCAGCGCGTCCGGATGGTTGAGCAGAATCAGGTAGGTTTCGCAGGCCTGGGTAATCAGCGTCAGCGACAGCGTATGCAACGCACGCGCGCGGCGGTTGACCTTCTGCCAGTGCGAGGACTCCATCATCAGGTTGGCGCGCATGCCGTTCAGCGCAGTGGTGCCTTTCACCAGGTTGCCCCAGGCGCGGTCGATCTCTTCCTTGTCCGCATTACTGATACACATCTGCAGCAGTTTATACTGCTGCACCAGCAGGTTATCCACCGCCCGGTCGATATCCTGTTTGATCGAGCGCGGGGAGAACAAGAGATCCGCCAGCACCGCGCTGACGATCCCCAGCACGATCTCGCTGCAGCGCTCCACGGCGAACTGCGGCGCCTCCAGCAGGTGCGACTCGCTGGTGGCCACCGTCACGATAATGATCAGCGCGGTATAGCCTGCCAGCCCCCAGGCGTAAGAGTTTTCCACCTTGATCAGCGATGAGATCCAGGTGCAGACGCCGGCCCAGATGCAGCACAGCAGCAGCATCACCACCGGCGCACGCGCGGTGGTGACGATAATCAACAGGCCGACAAAGCAGCCGATAAACGTACCGATAATACGCAGCCAGCCGCGGTAGCGGATAGCGCCGGAAAACGGCTCGCCGCCGGCGGCAAAGGCCGGTCCGGCGGCGACGATGGCGGCGGTCATTGCCGACCAGCGCGGCGTTTCCAGGTTGAGATGAAAGCCGACAAACAGTGCGAAGACGATCGCAAAACTCAGTTTGAATGCAAATCTCAAGCGGATAAAGGTTGGGTTATTCATTAACCGAACTCACGCAGCCGGTGCATCAGCTTGACGAACGGCGACTCACGGTCGCTATCGCGGTCGTTCTGGCCGGTGATCACCACGGTGGCCGTCGTGCCGGCAGGGTATGGATGCTGCTGGTCTTTCGCATCCAGCATGATTTTTACCGGCACGCGCTGCGCCAGACGCACCCACTCCAGGTTGCTGTCGATGGCAGCCAGGCCTTTGCTGTCATTGCTGCTGCTGCTGTTGTTCACCGCCGCCGCCACGCTGTCCACCGTACCGTGCATAATACGGTTGCTGCCGAGCGGAGTAATCTCTGCGCGATCGCCGCGGTTCAGGCCGTGCAGCTTGGTCTCTTCCATATAGGCCAGAATATAGAAGGTGTTCTTTTTCACCAGCGCCACCGCGGTGGAACCGCGGGTGATAAAATCGCCGGCGTGCACGGTCAGGTTGGTTATCCAACCGTCCGCCGGCGCACGCACCGTGGTACGCTCCAGATCGAGCTTGGCCTGATCGCGCACCGCGATCGCCTTCGCCAGCTGGTGCTGTACGGTTTCCAGCGCGTTGCTGGCCTGTTCAATCTCTTCGCGCGACATGGCGTCAACGCCCAGACGCACGCGGCGGCTCGCCTCACGCTTTTTCTCTGCGGCCAGCGCCTGGTAATACGCCACGTCGGCGCCGGCTTCCGCCAACGCCTGCTGATAGCGCGGCTGATCGACCACAAACAGCACCTGGCCCTTTTTCACCAGTTGGTTATCTGTCACCAACACATCGCTCAGCAGACCGCTGACGTCCGGCGCGATCGCCACCACATCGGCGGTAAATTTGGCGTCACGCGTCCACGGCGATTCGGTATAAAACACCCAGGCCTTGAAGACGGCGATAATCCCCAGCAGGACAAGGATCAGAGTGATCGCGATTCTGGCTATTTTTATTGAAAATGTTTTCACAGCGACCTCAAACAAAAAGACACGAAATCAGATAAAACAGGCAGCAATACAGCGCAGTATTGAACAGCGCCGGATGCCAGACAAAATCATAAATACCGGTCGGCTGTAGCAGTCGACGCAGCACAAAAAACAGCGCCAGCGACACGATCAGCTCGAAAAATACCGGGGGAAACGACAGTCCGAAGATAACCATCACCGGAAGCAAACTCATCATTTTTTCCTTATTGTTTACTACGCCGGGGAAGACACGTCTTACTCATATTAATTCACATTATATTTACATTTTAGCGAATGCGCGCCACACCTTATGCCCAGACAGGTTGTCCAGGCTATAAACCTGAAAAAAGGTTAAACTCAAGGCATACATCCGCGATAAGAAAGTGCGAGGGCAACCGGGTCGCGCTGCAACGGGCACATCGCGCAGCATCTGAATACCGCGCTTCTGCGCACAAGTTTTACACCCGGCACTGGTTATATTAGCCTGCTTACTATCAAGTCATCAACAATCTGTGATCTAAATCACTTTTAAGCCAGAGTGAATAATGGAAAGACTAAAACGGATGTCGGTATACGCCAAAGTGGTTGAGTGCGGTTCATTTACCGCCGCCGCGCGCCAGTTAGGCATGAGCGTATCCTCCATCAGCCAGACCGTGTCCAAACTGGAAAATGATTTGCAGGTCAAGCTGCTCAACCGCAGCACGCGCAGCATCGGCCTGACAGAAGCGGGTAAAATCTATTATCAGGGCTGCCGCCGCATGCTGCTGGAAGCCAACGAAGTCCACGAACAGCTGTACGCCTTTAATAATACCCCGACCGGCAACTTACGCATCGGCAGCTCTTCAACCATGGCGCAAAACGTACTGGCCACCATGACCGCTGATATGCTGAAGGAGTATCCCGGCCTGAAGGTGAATCTGGTCACCGGCATTCCGGCGCCCGATCTGATCGCCGACGGGCTGGACGTGGTGATCCGCGTCGGCGCGCTGCAGGATTCCAGCCTGTTCTCCAAGCGGCTGGGCTCGATGCCGATGGTGGTATGCGCCGCCAAAAGTTACCTGGCCGCGCACGGCACGCCGCGCACTCCCAGCGATATGGTGAATTTTTCCTGGCTGGAGTACAGCGTGCGGCCGGACAGCGAGTTTGAACTGATTGCCCCGGAGGGCATCAGCACGCGCATTTCGCCGCAGGGGCGCTTTGTCACCAACGATTCACAAACCATGATCCGCTGGCTGAAAGCCGGCGCCGGCATCGCCTATGCGCCGTTGATGTGGGTGATCGACGAAATCAAACGCGGCGAAGTGGAGATTCTGTTCAAACGCTACCATTCCGATCCGCGCCCGGTGTATGCGCTGTATACCGAAAAGGACAAACTGCCGCTGAAAGTGCAGGTCTGTATCAACTACCTGACTGAATACTTCCAAAAGGTCGGCGAGCTTTATCAGGGCTACCGCTGACACGCCGGTAATAAAAGACAAAAAAATACCGGTCGGGGTGAGCCGACCGGCATATCTGACGGACCAAACGGCGGTCTGAGCGCTTACGCCGTGCCGCCCACCGTCAGGTTATCCAGCTTCAGCGTCGGCTGGCCGACGCCCACCGGCACGCTCTGCCCCTCTTTACCGCAGACGCCGACGCCTTTATCCAGCGCCAGATCGTTGCCAACCATCGAGATCTGCTGCATCGCCTCAATGCCGGAGCCGATCAGCGTCGCGCCTTTCACCGGTTTGGTGATGCGCCCTTTCTCGATCAGGTAGGCCTCGGAGGTGGAGAAGACGAACTTGCCGGAGGTGATGTCCACCTGTCCGCCGCCAAAGTTCGGCGCATACAGGCCGTACTCTACGCTGGCGATAATCTCTTCCGGCGTCGACTGGCCCGCCAGCATGTAGGTGTTGGTCATGCGCGGCATCGGCAGGTGCGCATAAGATTCGCGGCGGCCGTTGCCGGTCGGCGCTACGCCCATCAGGCGCGCATTTAGTTTGTCCTGCATATAGCCCTTCAGCACGCCGTTTTCGATCAGCACGTTATACTGGCCGGGCACGCCTTCGTCATCGATAGCCAGCGAACCGCGACGTCCCTGCATGGTGCCGTCATCCACCACGGTGCAAAGTTCCGACGCCACCAACTGCCCCATCTGTCCGCTGAAGACCGACGAGCCGCGGCGGTTGAAGTCCCCCTCCAGGCCGTGGCCGACCGCTTCATGCAGCAGCACGCCTGGCCAGCCTGCGCCCAGCACCACCGGCATACCGCCCGCCGGCGCGGCAACCGCCGACAGGTTAACCAGCGCCATGCGCACCGCCTCTTTGGCGAAAGCGTCGGCGCGTACTTCGCCGTCCACCGTTTCCAGGAAATAGTCATAGCCGAAACGGCCGCCACCGCCGCTGGAACCCCGCTCACGCTTGCCGTCTTCTTCCACCAGCACGCTGACGGAAAGACGCACCAGCGGACGCACATCCGCCGCCAGCGTGCCGTCGGTGGCCGCCACCAGTACCTGCTCATAAACGCCGGTCACGCTGGCCGTCACTTCCTGCACGCGCTTATCGGCGGCGCGGGCAACCTTGTCCACCCGGTGCAGCAGGGCGATTTTCTCTTCACGCGGCAGGCTTTGCAGCGGATCGAGCAGCGGATACAGCGCCTGGTGACGAATTTCGCCCAGCGTATGCGCCTTGCCGTCTCCCTGTTCGCGCACGATGCTGCGCGCGGCCTGGGCGCTCTGGTTCAGCGCGTTAAGGGTAATCTGGTCGGCATAGGCGAAACCGGTTTTCTCGCCGCTGACGGCGCGCACGCCGACGCCCTGATCGATATTGTAAGAGCCGTCTTTAATGATGCCGTCTTCAATCACCCAGGCTTCGTGGTAGCTGGACTGGAAATAGAGATCGGCATAGTCGAGTCGGCGTTCGGACAGTTGCCCCAATACCGAATGCAGGTCTTGATGACTCAGCTTATTGGCAGTAAGTAACTGCTCACTGACAAGCGTCAGGCTCATAATTTTTTCACTCTTGATTGGAGGATTTATGTTCAGACGGCGCCTGCAGCGACGTCTGGAATCTGTTGTGCTGCCGCACCGGCATCTGGGCGCGCATGGTCTTCAGCACCTCGGTGTCGACGCGCACTTTAATGGCGGACACGGCGTCGGGGTTCTCTTTCATAATATTCCCCCAGCCGTCCACCGCCATGGTATGTCCCCAGGTACGGCGCGTCTGGCCATGGCGGCCAACCTGCGCGGGCGCCAGGATCACGCACTGGTTCTCAATCGCCCGGGCGCGCAGCAGAATCTCCCAGTGCGCCTCGCCGGTAACGCGGGTAAAGGCGGAAGGTACGGAAATCAGCTCTGCCCCCTGATCGCGCAGCGCCTGATACAGCCCGGGAAAACGCAGATCATAACAGATAGTCATCCCGAGGCGGCCGACCGGCGTATCCACCACCGTCAGTTGCCGGCCATGCTGATAGGTATCTGATTCGCGATAGTGCGCATGTACGTCGTTGATATCGACATCGAACATATGCAGCTTATCGTAACGCCCGCGCAGCTCGCCCTGTTCGTCGAACAGCAGGCTGCTGGTAGTGATGCGCTGCGGATCTTCACGGCTGATTAACGGCATCGAGCCGATCAGCAGCCAGACGCCGTAGCGGCGCGCCAGATCGCGCACCGCCTGCTGCAGCGGACCGTCGCCTTCCTGCTCGGCATGCTGACGATACGCCTCGGCGTCGGCGAACAGCAAGGCATTTTCCGGCGTCATCACCAGTTTCACACCGGTATTGAGCTGCTTGATCTGCTGCTCAATCTGCGCCAGGTTATCCCGGACGCGATCGCCGCTGCACAGTTGTAACAACGCAATATTGGCATTTTTCATGACGCCTTATCCTCTTTTGGCTTACGCAACACCTCATTGATGGTCGGCTGATCCAGGCTGCCGCCGATATGGTAGCGAATCAGCGAAATCTTGTTCCACAGCGGCCCCAGCGCCTTCGACGCGGCGAATACCGCGGCGCCGACGATTGGGTTGATGACAAACGCTGTCGCCACCCCGACCGTCGCTGAAATCTCCGGCGCCACCACCGCCTGCATATCAAGCCGGCGCTGCACCAGATCGACCTGGCCGCTCATGGCGATATCCGCCGCCAGCCCGTCAACCAGCAGGTTGTCGGTATGCATTATGCCATCTTTCATCCAGATGGTGCTGCGGATGGAATCAAAGTAGAACCCGTTGCCGAACGTGTCGCTGAAATCAAACTGTAGCTTACGCAGCAGCGCATCGAAACTTACCAGGCGCAATAGCTGCCCGGCCCGGCCGCCGCCGATGCTGTCGATCTCCCCCTTGCCCATCGCCAGCTTCATGGTGCCGTTGAAGGTGTTCAGCTTCGGCTTCCACGGCTGCCCGCGCCAGTGCAGGTCGAAGTCCACATCATAGGGCGCGTCTTTCAGCGGCGTGGTGATGCCGAGGAAACTGGCGGTATCGTCAATTTTGCGCCCCAGCAGTTTCCCCTTCAGCGCGGTGCGCTCTTCCTGCGCATTCTGCTTCCACAGGCCGGTGGCGCTGACCCGTCCCTTACCGGTATCGATCAGCCCGTGCTCCAGCGTCAGCGTATCGCCGGCGTTTTTCACATCGGCCTCGACCTTGCCCAGCTTCTGTCCGAGGAGCCAACAGCTCTGGCAGCGCAGCATCACGGACGGCCAGCCGCGGAAGGAGATGCGCTGCGCCGGCGCTGACGACTGCGCCGCGAGCGGTGCCGGCTTGTCGTCGGCAAACTGCGGGTTGTAATACAGGTAATTAATATCGGCGCGCCACGGGCCTTTATCGGCGATCAATACGCTGCCGTCGATCTCCTTACCTTTGGCACTGACGCTGACGCCGCCAAACTGCTGGCGCGCCGCCAGCTCCAGCTGATGCCAGGCCTGGCCGCCCAGCAGCAGCTGCGGGGTGCTCAACGCCACCGTGGTCGGGAAGCGGAAGCTGCCGACCTTGCCCTGAGCGCCGCCGGACTGCTTCAGCGCAGGCGACAGCAGCGCCAGCCATTTTTCACCGTCCAGTGGCGGCAGGTTAAGCGTCAGCGACGGGCTTTGCGGCAGCGGCGGCACACCGCCGCCGGTGCGCCACGCGGCGCGGTCCAGCGAAACCTGCTGCCGGCCGAAGGACCAGGCGCTGTTGAAGTAGTTTTGTTTACCGGCGCTGCCGTTCAGTTTGAAACCGTTAAGGCCGCCCTGTACCTTGACGTTCACCGGCAACGGTTCACCCGCCGGTTTATCTAGCGGTGGAGGTAAGTGACTGCTCACACTCTTCAGGTCAGCGTTAAGACCGATATCGTAGCTGGCCGCCCCGCCGTGCGGCAGGGTAATCGCCACCTTGCCGTTCCACGGCGCGCTGCCGGACAGCGCTTTCGCCACCTCCGGCGGCACCTCCGGGATCTTGCCCGGCTGCCAGTCGCCCTTCAGGCCGACATTGACCTTATAATCCTTTGCCCCTTCTTCGGTGGTGAAGTTCACCGCCATCGGCTGACCAAACCAGTTCGCCGTCAGGGTGTTACTGGCCAGGTTGCCGTTATCGAAGGTAAATTTGCCGCTGACCTTTTCCAACGTGCTATCCAGCGGTTTCACCAACAGCGAGTTATTGTTCAGCGTGACCTCACCTTTAGCCGCCACCAGCTTGCCGTTCAACGGGATATCAAGATGTAAGCGCCCACTGACATCCCCACCGACCTGCAGCTGTTCCAGCGCGCCGCCGATGGAATCATGCAGCGGCGTTTGCATAAAGTAGTCCCGCACATCCGGCCCGGCGCCCGCCACGTCGGCGTCAATCAGCAGACGCTGTTTACTGTAGTCCGGGATGACCGCGCGGACGTTTTTGCCGTCCACCTTGCCCAGCCTGGTGGCCGGCGCCTGCATCCACAGGCCGTCGTTGCGGAAATCCAGATCGATGGCCAGATCTCTCAGCGCCGGCCAGCCCGGCTGGAACTGGAAGGTTGAGTGGCGCAGCGGCACATACACCTCAAAGTGCCCCTCATTATGCTTATAGGGGAACTGATGCGGGTTGCCGGCATAGATCAGCGAGGCGTTATCCACCTGCCCGCCCTGAATGGCGCCGCTCAGGTAATCGACCAGGTGAGTGCCCATCAGCGGCTCCGGGAAGTAGCGCCAGGCGTCGGCGCCGTCGGACAGACGAATGCCCGCCAGAATACTCAGCCAAGGCTCGCCCTTGGCCGGCTGCCGATAGCGGAAGTCACCATTCGCCCACAGCGATTTGGCTTTCACATCCAGGTTCTGGCTGGAAAGCTCCCAGCCCTGCGCGCCATAGCGCCAGTTCAGCGCCCCGCTGGCGCTGCTGATTTCCAGCGGCGCCCGGAACATATCGCCATACGGCAACGTGCTGTTTTTCAGGTCGAGATCCAGCCTGCCGTTTTCCACCCCGCCGCTGAGCGCGCCGCTGAAGTGGTTTACCCCCGGCAACAGCTGCCAGTGCTGCCAGCTCAGGTCGCGCCAGCGCGCCTGAAACCGGCTTCTCTCCGGCTGTTTCAGCGGAATATCCAGCGCCAGCGCGTCCACCCGCCCCTGCGGCCGGATATCTTGCCAGCGCTCCAGCATATCCGGGCTGAGGAACGAGAACGTCGGCAGCAGCGACGACAGCCGCTCCAGCTGGATGTCGGTAGCGCGGATACGCAGCTCTTCCTGCTGTTCCGGCCCGATAAACCGGCTGTTTTCCGGTAGCCACAGCCCGGACAACATCCCCTGCGGCCAGGCCTGACCGTCGGTTTTAATATTCAGCTGCGGCACATCCAGCTGCCAGCCGCCGCCCTGACGTTTTACCGCCAGCGCTAAATTATCGACCTCTAGCCGGTGCGCGTCGCCGCCGACCGTCCAGCGGGCTGCGCCCTGTTTCAGCAAAGCGTTGCCGCCATAAATTTCACCCTGCTGCACCTGCAGCCAGGCGGCCAGGCTGAAGTCAGCGCTTTCCAGACCGGTATTGGACTTGAGCCAGCGGCTGAACCACGGCTTCATATCGATATCATCGGCCTGCAGGTACACCGTGCCGGTATTCAGCAGCCCTTTGTTATCATGCAGATCCATCCGCACCTGCACCGCACCGTGCTGGCCGTTAAACGTCGACAGGCTGATTTGCCCCTCGGCACGGTGACGCTGATCGCTGTTCAGCCAGGTCAGCTGCGGAATGGCAACCTCGGCGCGCGGGCCGGACGGCGTCAGGAAAGAGACGCGGCTGTCGCGCAGGTCGAAGTGGTCAAACTGATACAGCAGCAGATCGCTGACGGTGCCGGGCTGAACGGTGCTGCCCTTGTTTTTATCGCCGCCCAGCGTGGTATTGATATCCAGCTGCAGCTGATAAAAGGTGAGATCGCGGAATTGCCAGCGCCAGTGTAATAGCGACTGCCAGACGTCGAGCGCCAGCGTAACCCGATCGATATGCAGGTCACTTTTGGTCATCGCGGCGCGCAGATTGCGCACCTCCAGCCGCGGGCCGAAGCTCTCCCAACTGCCCTGAATAAAATCGGCCTGCACCGGCACGCCGGAGAGCGCCGAAATTTTCGCCAGCAACTGTGGGCGATAGCTGTTCAGTTCCGGCAGCGCCAGGCGCAGCCCACTGACCAGCAACGCCACGGCGACAATTAACGTGGCGCCTGTTGCCAACAAAATCCCAGGCAGTCGCTTCACTCTATCTCCTTGCTTCCGCTGCCCGGCAACGGGAATGAATGGGTTCCGCATGCGGACCCTGCCAATCACAGCTGACTTACATCATAACGACGTCAAACTGCTCCTGGCTGTATAACGGTTCAATCTGTACTTTAACCTGCTTGCCGACGAAGATTTCCACCTCCGCCAGCGCGTGCGACTCCTCGCTTTTCAGCGCTTCGCCTACCGCGGCCGAGGCGTAAACCAGAAAACGGTCGGTATCATAAGCATGGTGCACGCGGACGATTTCGCGCAAGATTTCATAGCATACCGTCTCAACCGTCTTGACCGTGCCGCGCCCGTTACAGGTAGGACAGTCGTTGCACAGCACATGTTCAATACTTTCACGCGTGCGTTTACGCGTCATTTCCACCAGCCCAAGCTGTGAAAAACCGTTGATGGTGGTTTTGACCCGATCCTTGCTCAGCGCCTGCTCCAGCGAGTGCAGCACCCGCCGGCGGTGTTCATCATTATTCATATCAATAAAATCGATGATAATAATGCCGCCAAGATTACGCAGCCGCAGCTGGCGGGCGATAGCCTGCGTCGCTTCAATATTGGTATTGAAAATGGTTTCGTCGAGGTTACGGTGGCCAACAAAGGCGCCGGTGTTGATATCGATGGTGGTCATCGCCTCGGTCTGATCGATGATCAGATAACCGCCGGACTTCAGCTCCACCTTACGCTCCAGCGCACGCTGGATTTCGTTCTCCACGTCGTACAGATCGAAGATCGGCTGGCTGCCGGTATATAACTCCAGCTTGCCGCTGATGTCCGGGATATATTCGCCGGTGAACTCCACCAGCAAATCGTGCGTCAGGCGCGAGTCCACGCGGATGCGATCGAGCGCCGCGCCGGCGAAATCACGCAGGATACGCTGCGCCAGCGCCAGTTCGCCGTACAGCATATATTTGGTCTGGTTGCGCTTTTTACGCTCCATCACTTTGGTCCACAGGCGCTTGAGGAACGCGGCGTCCTGCGCCAGTTCCTCATCACCAATGCCTTCTGCCGCGGTGCGGATGATAAAGCCGCCCAGCTCGTCGCAGTAATCGGCGACGATTTTTTTCAGCCGTTCGCGCTCGGCCTCGCTTTCAATACGCTGCGAAACGCCGACGTGCGCCGCGCCCGGCATAAATACCAGATAGCGGGAAGGCAGCGTGATGTCGGTGGTCAGGCGCGCACCTTTGGTGCCCAGCGGATCTTTTACCACCTGCACCACCAGATCCTGCCCCTGGCGCACCAGTTCGGCGATATCGCGCACGTGGAAGTTTTTCCGTTCATCGCCCGCCACGCACTCGGTGTGCGGCATAATATCGGAGGCGTGCAGAAACGCCGCCTTCTCCAGGCCGATATCGACAAAGGCCGCCTGCATGCCCGGCAGCACCCGGCTCACCCGGCCTTTGTAGATATTGCCGACGATGCCGCGCTTGGATTCGCGTTCGATGTGGATCTCTTGCAGGATGCCGCCGTCAATATAGGCAACCCGCGTTTCAGACGGTGTGATATTTACCAGTAGCTCAGCTGTCATGTCTTCTCCTCAGAGCCGGTCGCGAGCGCATGCCGCCGCCCTCAACCGGTTCTTACATCACGTAATGCGACAAAATTACTGAGCAGCTCATGTGTTTCGACCAGCGGTAATCCCATCACGGCGTGATAACTGCCGGTGAGGGTTCTGACGAAACAACCACCCTTTCCCTGAATCCCATAGGCGCCCGCTTTATCCATCGGTTCGCCCGTTGCAATATAATCGGCGATATCCTGCTGCGACAGCGTGCGGAAGGTCACATCGGTGACCACCTGCTGACACAGCAGGTCCTGGCGGTCGGCAATCGCCACCGCGGTGATCACCTGATGCTGTTTACCGGACAGCAGGCTCAGCATCTCTGCGGCATGCGCCGCGTCGCGCGGCTTTTCCAGCACTCTTCCGTTCAGCACCACGATGGTGTCGGCGCCGAGCACCGGCCGATCTTCCTCAGCCAATGCCACGCCCGCCCGCGCTTTATCCTGCGCCAGCCGGCGTACATAGGCCTCCGCGCTTTCCCCCGGCTGCCGCAGTTCTTCGGTATGGGTCAGAATAATGTCGAACTGTACGCCAAGCAGCGTCAGCAATTCACGCCGACGGGGGGAACCTGAAGCCAAATAGAGCGAAGTCATTAAACTCCCCTTGTTACGTCGTTATTGTACGGCGAACTGACGGCGAATCTTACGCATCAGCAGGAATAGCCACGGCCATAAAATACCGTTAACCACACTACTCCAGAACACTTCCGGGCGGAAAGAGACGTTGATCACTAAAAACTCCACCCAGAACACCACCACATCCATCGCCAGCGACAGCAGCATCACGATCAACGCCTGCTGCCACAGCGCCATATTACGGAACAGCTGGAATTTGAACGCCACCAGATAGGCGATAATCCCCAACGCCAGCGCGCGCACGCCCAGGGTCGAGCCCAGGATCAGATCCACGATCAACCCCAGCACAAAGCCGGTGCCGACGTTGACCCGATGCGGCAGCGCCATCACCCAATAGATCAGAATCAGCGCGACCCACGAAGGGCGGAACATATAAATCTGCTCCGGCCACGGCATAATCTGCAGCACCAGCGCAATCAGGAAAGAGAGCCAGATGATCCAGCGTCCGTGGCTACGGTAACGGTTCATCAGCGCGCTCCTGCCGCGGCGGGCGGCGTGGCGGCGGCCGACGGCTGCGTCACGGCGCCGGTAGCGGGCGCAGGCAACGGCGCCGGCGGCCCCATCGAGTCAGCCGACGGCAACACCTGCGGCATCATCTGCATCAGACGTTCGTTGGCAACGCGGTGCACTTCCTCCGGCTGACGCGGCATATCGCCGTTGCGGTCAGCACCCCACAGCAACAGCAGGTAACGCAGACGCTGCAGGCCGGCGGTCGGACGCGCCTGAATCACCGTATAGGCGCGCTGATTATCCACTTTCACCGAGGAGACCACCGCCACCGGATAGCCTTCCGGGAAACGCCCGCCCAGGCCCGAGGTCACCAGCACGTCGCCCACGCGGATATCGGTGTTGCCCGGCAGATGCTCCAGCTGCAGATCGTCGGCGCAGCCGCTGCCGGCGGCGATCACGCGAATATCGTTGCGCAGTACCTGAATCGGCAGCGCGTGGGAGGCATCGCAAATCAGCAGCACGCGGCTGGTGTATTTGGCCACCGCCACCACCTGACCGACCACCCCTTTATCGCTGATCACCGGCTGGCCCTCGTAGACGCCGTTATCGGAGCCTTTGTCGATCACCACCTGATCGCTGTACGGATCGGAGCCGGCCGAGATCACCTGCGTGACCATTTTTTGTTCGTCTTGGCGCAGCGGCGAGCCGAGCAGTTCACGCAAGCGGGCATTTTCCTGCTTGAATTGGCCGAGAAGAAGGGTATCGCTGCCTTTCAGCAGCAGTTCCTGCCGCAAAGCGCGATTTTCGAGTTCCAACTGTTGGCGAGTAGCCAGCGTATCCGAGACGCTGTCCAAAACCTTACGCGGCCCGTTGGCCAAAAAGTAGAAAGGGCTGACTGCGGTATCCATGTAGTTTCGTATTTTTACGAACGTACCGAGCCGGCTGTCGGCAACGATCAGGCCAATCGCCACGATCACCGCCAAAAAAAGTCGCAGTTGCAGGGAAGGTCCCCTGCTAAAAATCGGCTTCATAAATTATGCGAGTTCCTCGACAACAGAAGGAGGCAACGTACAAGATGCATTGATCTTAGACGATACCTCCTTCTTGGGGCTGACTATTCTTCGCTGAACAAATCGCCGCCGTGCATGTCGATCATTTCCAACGCTTTGCCGCCGCCACGCGCCACGCAGGTCAGCGGATCTTCAGCCACAACGACCGGAATCCCGGTTTCTTCCATCAGCAGGCGGTCCAGATTGCGCAGCAACGCGCCGCCGCCGGTCAGCACCATGCCGCGTTCCGAAATATCGGAAGCCAGCTCCGGCGGACACTGCTCCAGCGCCACCATCACCGCGCTGACGATGCCGGTCAGAGGCTCTTGCAGGGCTTCGAGGATTTCATTGGAGTTCAGGGTAAAGCCGCGCGGTACGCCTTCGGCCAAGTTACGGCCACGTACTTCGATCTCACGCACTTCATCACCCGGATAGGCCGAGCCGATCTCATGCTTGATGCGTTCTGCGGTAGCTTCACCGATCAGCGAGCCGTAGTTGCGGCGCACGTAGTTAATGATCGCTTCATCGAAGCGGTCGCCGCCGATGCGTACCGACGAGGAGTACACCACGCCGTTCAGTGAGATCACCGCCACTTCCGTGGTGCCGCCGCCGATATCCACCACCATGGAACCGGTTGCTTCGGAAACCGGCAGGCCGGCGCCGATGGCGGCCGCCATCGGCTCTTCAATCAGGAACACTTCACGCGCGCCGGCGCCCTGCGCCGATTCGCGGATGGCGCGACGTTCAACCTGCGTGGCGCCGACCGGCACACACACCAGCACGCGCGGGCTTGGGCGCATAAAGCTGTTGCTGTGCACCTGCTTGATAAAGTGTTGCAGCATTTTCTCGGTCACGAAGAAGTCGGCGATAACGCCGTCCTTCATCGGACGAATAGCTGCGATATTGCCGGGAGTACGTCCCAGCATCTGTTTAGCGTCATGGCCCACAGCCGCTACGCTCTTGGGTGAGCCGGCACGATCCTGGCGAATGGCAACCACCGACGGTTCATTCAGTACAATGCCTTGCCCTTTAACATAAATAAGGGTATTGGCGGTACCCAAATCGATGGACAAGTCATTGGAAAACATGCCACGAAATTTCTTAAACATAACTAAAGGATAATCCTGCAAGCTGGGGGCGAAAAATAAAATCCGCCTACTTTACCAACCACACGAAGCAGCGACAAGGCGCAAAAACGTTCTACTTCGGTGAAAATAATCTGCATTATTACTGCTCGAATGCACGGAAATTGGATGAGGCCTGAATTCCCTGAACCAAGGTTCAGTTTACCACCCCTGTCAACGCGCAAATCGGCGTAACACAGCTCATAAAAACTAACATTTTCCCTGATTATCACTGGTGGTAAGCACCTACCAACGTCCGACGGGAAAAGACGGGTTATTCTACGTGAAAAATGCGCAAATATTCAGGTTAAACGCGATAACGATGCGAATATTTTTTGCGCCCGACGTCAATAGGCTCCGGCGGGGCAAAAAAGTCGCCCTGCCCGCCGTGGATCCCACGCTCTTTTAACGTCTGCCATTCGCCGCGCGTGCGTACGCTGGCAGCAAACAGCTGCGCGCTGGTGCCTTCGCACGCGCTGGACAGGCTCTGAACAAACAGCTGATTCTCGTCGCGTTTATCAATACTGCGCACCAAACCGGGATGCAGTTTAACGATCTCCACCTGCAGCGATTTGATATACGCGGTACTGACCACGGTTAACCCCGCCTGCGACACCGCCAGGCGGCAGCCCAGCCCGGCAATCAGACGCAGCACCGGACGTAAACGGTCGATATGTTGACACACATCCGCCTCTGCAAGTTCAATCAGAATACGTCGCCGGTGACTTTTTTCACACTGTAATAACGTATCGCGCAGCCAGTATTGAAACGAGCGCTGTAATAATGAGTCAACGCACAGCGGAAACGCCAGCGTCTCCTCCGGCCACAGCGCCAGCAGCGGTATGATTCGGCTCACCTGCAGACGGTCGTAGCGCTCCGCCAGCCCGAACTGTTTTACCAGCGGAATATATTCAGCTGGAAGCAGCTCTTGAGAGCCATCATAAACACGACTCATTATTTCCCGATGGTGTACCTCGCCTTTCACCGTCACCGCCGGCTTCTGATACAGCCGCGGGCCACCGCGCTCCAGCATTTGTTCCAGCAAGGTACGCCATTTCACGCTGCCGCGCCCCTTCTCCGGTACCTGACTGTCGTACACATACCAGCCGTTTTCGCCCTGCAGCGTGGCGTGACGCGTCGCCTGTTCGGCACGATCGATCACCTGCTCGGTCGTCTGGCCGCTGCGGTAGGCGACAATGCCGATATGCAAAAAGGCTTCCCGTTCAATCATCGGCGTCGCAGGCAACGCATCGATAGCATTCACTAACTGCGCGGCGATGCCATCCGCCTCTTTCAGCGTGCGGTGCGGCAGCAGCACGGTAAAATCGCTGTGGAAATAGCGCGCCAGCAGCGCCGAAGGATAGCGCAGCACAAAAGTAGACAGCAGATTGACCAGCGAATACATCAGCTCCTGCACCATCGCGGCGCCATGGGTTTCACGCAGCGTTTCAAAATCCGGCAGGCGCACCATCATCACAATGCCGTGCGACCCTTCTTCTTCCAGTTGCGTGGTCAGCTGGTTGTCGAAAAACAGGCGGTTATTCAGACCAGTTTTCGCATCCTGGGCGGCAAAAGCGCGGATCAGCGTATCCACCCGCGTCCGCTCCTCACGCGCCTCGGCCAGATCCGCCAGCAGGCGATCCAGCGCGCTGCTGACGCTCGGCGGCCACTCCCGCATATCACCCTGCATCACCTCTTCACGCTCGCCGTTTAGAATGCGTCGCGCCCGCCAGGCCAGACGATCCTCGCCGGCGGCCTGCTCACGCAGCCAGCGCAGGCTGAACAGCAGCACCACCAGCATGACGACAATCGCCAGCGTGACGGCCAGGGTCGAACGCAGCGAATAGCCATCGCTGGCGAATGGATCGAGATAGGTGATATTCAGCGTACTGCCGGGGTGTTGCATCAGCGGCAAAGAGGTATAGCGATGGCTGCTGGGCGCGGCTCTTGGCTCGCCCGTTAACACGGGCAGTTCATAGTTGAACAGAATGCCGCTGGCGCTTTCAACGCGCAGTTCCACAATGCCGAGCGGCCTCATCACCAGCGGCAGCCACTGCGTCTGCGCCTGCAGCGAGCTATGCAGCATCGACTGGTCAAGCGAAGTGACCAGCGCATCGAAGCGGCGCTCCATGCGCTCCTGAGTGACATAAAAAAAACTGTATGAGCACCCCATCAGCATAAAAAACATGGCCAGCGCAACGAGCAGGGTGATCAGTGCAGAGAGTTTGGTGGTAAATCGCATCCCTGTGCCTTGTCCGCTATGGTTAAGTGAGTATGCACCCATTGAAATAAAAAGGTGCCAGCCAACTGATAAAGGTGCAACAGCATAACCCGACTTTATGGTTAACTGTCTGTTTTTTCAGAATACCGCCAGGAACATTACGACCGGGTTCAAGCGCATCCAAGCTAACAAGCCTCGCCGCGGAAAGGAACCTTTAAACGGTAATTTTTTGTTCTTTATCAGAGCATCACTTACCTATTATGCATATAGTCAAATGAGTTGGATTAAAGCATCATTTTAATGAATTATTCTCGCGATCTTTATGACTGAGGTCATGACTCGGCAACATGCCAGCAAACCGAGATAAACAAGAGGACAGTGACATGCGCGCATTATTACTGGAACAACACGGCGAGCAAATCATCAGCCAGGTGCAGGATATCGACGACGACCGCTTGCCGGAAGGCGACGTAACGGTCGATGTGAACTGGTCCAGCCTCAATTATAAAGATGCGCTGGCCATCACCGGCAAAGGCAAAATCGTCCGCCACTTTCCGATGGTGCCGGGGATTGATTTCGCCGGTACGGTACGCAGCAGCAAAGATCCGCGCTTTAGCGAGGGAGACAGCGTGGTGCTGACCGGCTGGGGCGTCGGGGAAAACCATTGGGGCGGCCTGGCAGAGCAGGCGCGCGTCGCCGGCGAATGGCTGGTGCCCCTGCCGAAAGGGCTGGATGAACGCCAGGCGATGATTATCGGCACCGCCGGCCTGACCGCCATGCTGTGCGTGATGGCGCTGGAGGACGGCGGCGTGCGCCCGGATGACGGCGAGGTGCTGGTGACCGGCGCCAGCGGCGGCGTCGGCAGCACCGCCATCGCCGTGCTGTCGGCGCTCGGTTACCGGGTGACCGCCATCAGTGGCCGCGACAGCAATACCGACTACCTGAAGGCGCTGGGCGCCAAAGAGGTGCTGCCGCGCAGCGACTACATCGAAGCACCGCGTCCGCTGGAGAAACAGCGCTGGGCCGGCGCCGTCGATACCGTCGGCGATAAATTGCTGGCCAGCGTGCTGGCGCAGATGAACTATAACGGCACCGTCGCCGCCTGCGGGCTGGCCGGCGGTTACCAGCTGCCGACCACCGTAATGCCGTTTATCCTGCGCAACGTACGCCTGCAGGGGATAGACTCCGTACATACGCCGCTGCATCAGCGCCAGACCGCCTGGGAACGCCTGGCCGGCATCCTGCCGGACAGCTTTTACCAGCAGGCCACGCAGGAGATCGCCCTGGAGCAGGCGCCCGCCGCCGCCCGCGACCTGCTCGACAATAAAGTCACCGGGCGCACGCTGGTAAAAATCCGCTGATGCCGTCTGCGGGTGCGGGCTGACGTCCCCGCACCCTGCTTCTACGAAATTTCATATTTTCCCGCCGCATCTCGCCTCCGGCCTGCTTTCGCGCCATGCTTAAGGCATCACCGTGGAGGACGGGCTAATGAAAAAGGTACATCAATTAACCGAAGCTGACGTCACGCCGGAAAGCGTGTTCCATCAGCGCAGAAAAGTGCTGCAGGCATTGGGGATCGGCGCCGCGTCGCTGGCGCTGCCGCTCAGCGCCCAGGCCGATCTGCTGTCCTGGTTTAAAGGTAACGATCGCCCCAAAGCGCCGCCGGGCAAAACGCTGGCGTTCAGCCGGCCGCCGCAATGGCAGGACAAGCTGGCAATGACGCCGGAAGATAAAGTCACCGGTTACAACAATTTCTACGAGTTCGGGCTGGATAAAGCCGACCCGGCCGCCAACGCCGGCGGCTTGAAGACCGAAGGCTGGAAAGTGCGTATCGACGGCGAGGTGGCCAAACCGCTGACGCTCGATATCGACGATCTGATGAAACGCTTCCCGCTGGAGCAACGGATCTACCGGATGCGCTGTGTGGAAGCCTGGTCGATGGTGGTGCCGTGGATCGGCTTTGAACTGGGCAAACTGCTGAAGCTGGCCGAGCCGAACAGCAACGCGCGCTTCGTCGCCTTTCAGACGCTCTACGATCCGGAGCAGATGCCGGGGCAGAAAGACCGCTTTATCGGCGGCGGCCTGCAGTATCCGTACGTGGAAGGTCTGCGGCTGGACGAAGCCATGCACCCGCTGGCGCTGCTGACGGTGGGCGTGTACGGCAAAACGCTGCCGCCGCAGAACGGCGCGCCGCTGCGGCTGATTACCCCCTGGAAATACGGCTTCAAGGGCATCAAGTCCATCGTGCATATCCGTCTGACCCGCGACCAGCCACCGACCACCTGGAACCTGTCGGCGCCGAATGAGTACGGTTTTTACGCCAACGTCAATCCTCAGGTCAGTCACCCGCGCTGGTCGCAGGCCAGCGAGCGCTTTATCGGCGCTGGCGGCATTCTGGATGTGAAACGTCAGCCTACGCTGCTGTTTAACGGCTATGGCGATCGGGTCGCTTCGCTGTATCGCGGCATGAACCTGCGGGAGAATTTTTGAGTGCGTTTAAAACCTGTGCATATCAAATGGCTGAAAGCCGCGATTCATCTGGCCGCCTTCCTGCCGCTGGCGTGGCTGGTGCTGGCGGTCGATCAGGGCTGGCTGAGCGCCGATCCGGCCAAGGACATCCAGCATTTTACCGGGCGTATGGCGCTGAAACTGCTGCTGGTCACCCTGCTGGTCGCCCCGCTGGCGCGCTACAGCCGCCAGGCGATGCTGATGCGCTGCCGCCGGCTGCTGGGGCTGTGGTGTTTTGCCTGGGCGACGCTGCACCTGTTAAGCTACGCCACGCTGGAACTGGGGCTGAATAATATTGCGCTGCTCGGACAGGAGCTGATAGAACGCCCCTACCTGACGCTCGGCATCGTCAGCTGGCTGCTGTTGCTGGCGCTGGCGGCGACCTCGACCCAACGGGCGATGCGCAGCCTGGGCAAAAACTGGCAGCGGCTGCACAATTTCGTCTATCTGGTGGCGATTCTGACGCCGATACACTACCTTTGGTCGGTAAAAATCATTTCCCCTCAGCCGCTGATCTACGCGCTGCTGGCATTGCTGTTGTTAGCGTGGCGTTACCCGAAATTCCGCGCCTGGTGGCGTTAGAAAGCGTCATCTTCCGCGACGCGCGATCTCACATAACCGGGTAACCCCGGCCAATTAGGGGTTGAATATCTTCGCTGATAAGACCAGTATTTAGCTGCGAATTGCTACGATATCGTTATAATGCCCGACCTTGTCCAGAAGGACAGCGTGATTTTCCCCCGAAAAAGGTGACAAATCGGTAACATCGGGTTATGTTGAACGATGATGGTTTTATTGCCGGAGATACCAGCACAATGGCGGACAAGTCTCACATTTTGCTTCTGAATGGCCCTAATCTGAACCTGCTGGGCACCCGTGAGCCGGAAAAGTACGGCAGCACGACGCTGGCAGAGATCGTTAACGGATTAGAGAATCAGGCCTCCGCACTGGGCGTTGCCCTAAGCCATCTGCAGTCCAATGCCGAACACGCGCTGATCGACCGCATTCATCAGGCGCGCGGCAATACAGATTTCATTCTGATTAACCCGGCGGCGTTCACCCACACCAGCGTGGCGCTGCGCGATGCGCTGTTGGCGGTGCAAATCCCGTTTATTGAGATCCACCTGTCCAACGTGCATGCCCGCGAGCCTTTCCGCCATCACTCCTACCTGTCTGATATAGCCGTGGGCGTGATTTGCGGGCTCGGCGCGGAAGGTTACACATTTGCTTTACAGGCAGCGGTTAACCGTCTGTCAAAAACCCACTAATTGCTCCACAAAAAGAGTACGGAATCACACTCATGGATATTCGTAAAATCAAGAAACTGATCGAACTGGTTGAAGAATCAGGTATTTCTGAACTGGAAATCGCTGAGGGCGAAGAGTCAGTTCGCATCAGTCGCGCCGCGCCGGCGCAGGCTTACCCAGTCATGCAGCAGGCCTATGCCGCACCGGCACAGCCGGCTCCAGCGCTGGCCACCGCCGTCGCTGCCGCCGAAGCCGAAGCGCCTGCCGCTGCCGCAGCCGTGAGTGGCCATGTCGTTCGTTCCCCAATGGTAGGCACCTTCTACCGCACCCCAAGCCCGGACGCGAAAGCCTTCGTGGAAGTGGGCCAGAAAGTCAACGCCGGCGACACGCTGTGCATCGTTGAAGCGATGAAAATGATGAACCAGATCGAAGCCGACAAATCTGGCGTGGTGAAAGCCATTCTGGTGGAAAACGGTCAACCGGTTGAATATGACGAGCCACTGGTCGTCATCGAATAACGAGGCGCACCATGCTTGATAAAATTGTTATCGCCAACCGCGGCGAGATCGCGCTTCGTATCCTGCGAGCCTGTAAAGAACTGGGCATCAAGACCGTCGCCGTACACTCGGCGGCGGATCGCGATCTGAAACACGTACTGCTGGCCGACGAGACCGTGTGCATCGGTCCTGCGCCATCAGTCAAAAGCTACCTGAACATCCCGGCGATCGTCTCTGCGGCGGAAATCACCGGCGCGGTAGCCATCCACCCTGGTTACGGCTTCCTGTCGGAAAACGCCGACTTCGCCGAGCAGGTTGAGCGCTCCGGCTTTATCTTCATCGGCCCGAAAGCAGACACCATTCGCCTGATGGGCGACAAAGTCTCCGCCATCAACGCCATGAAGAAAGCCGGCGTACCTTGCGTACCCGGCTCTGACGGCCCGCTGACCGACGATATGGATAAGAACCGCGCCTTTGCCAAACGCATCGGCTACCCGGTTATTATCAAGGCGTCCGGCGGCGGCGGCGGTCGCGGCATGCGCGTTGTGCGCAGCGACAAAGAGCTCGAACAGTCCATCAACATGACGAAAGCGGAAGCCAAAGCGGCTTTCAACAACGACATGGTGTACATGGAAAAATACCTGGAAAATCCACGCCATATCGAGATCCAGGTATTGGCCGACGGCCAGGGCAACGCCATCTATCTGGCGGAACGCGACTGCTCCATGCAGCGCCGTCACCAGAAAGTAGTGGAAGAAGCGCCGGCACCGGGCATCACGCCGGAACTGCGTCGCTATATCGGCGAACGCTGCTCCAAAGCCTGTGTGGATATCGGCTACCGCGGCGCAGGTACGTTCGAGTTCCTGTTCGAAAACGGCGAGTTCTATTTCATTGAAATGAACACCCGTATTCAGGTGGAACACCCGGTTACCGAAATGATCACCGGTGTGGATCTGATCAAAGAGCAGCTGCGCATCGCTGCCGGTCAGCCGCTGTCGATCAAACAGGAAGAGGTGAAGGTCCAGGGCCACGCGGTGGAATGCCGTATCAACGCCGAAGATCCAAACACCTTCCTGCCAAGCCCGGGCAAGATCACCCGTTTCCACGCGCCGGGCGGTTTCGGCGTACGTTGGGAGTCACACATTTACGCCGGCTATACCGTGCCGCCGTACTATGACTCCATGATTGGCAAACTGATCACCTACGGTGAAAACCGTGACGTGGCGATTGCCCGCATGAAAAATGCGCTGGCTGAACTGATCATCGACGGGATTAAAACCAACGTTGAACTGCAGCAAAAAATCATGAATGACGAAAACTTCCAGCACGGTGGCACCAACATCCACTATCTGGAGAAGAAGCTCGGCCTGCAGTAACGCACGCTGTAGCCTCTTGCGTCACCTGACCAGGGCCGGTGTTCCACCGGCCCTTTTCTTTACGACTGAAGCGCTTGGCAAACGCCGTGCTTGTCGTACAATCCCCTCCTCTGGTAAATCCATAGCCATAAGCCTCTGCCCGATGCATTTCACGCCGGCGTTACACGCTGCAATTCATGGGTAAGAGGGGGAGAAACGGATGGAAAAACGCTTTATTCAGGCTCACCGCGAAGCGCGCTGGGCGCTGGGTCTGACCCTCTTCTACGTGCTGGCCTGGGCGCTGGCCGCCTATCTGCCGGACAGCCAAATCGGCGTCACCGGCCTGCCGCACTGGTTCGAAATGGCCTGTCTGCTGGTTCCGCTGCTGTTCATTATCCTGTGCTGGCTGATGGTGCGCGTCATCTTCCGCGATATTCCGCTGGAGGACCGCGATGAAAACTGAAGTGATCGTGCCGCTGGTCGCCTACCTGCTGCTGGTATTCGGCCTGTCGATATACGCCTATCGCCGCCGGCAGAGCGGTAACTTCCTCAGCGAATATTTTCTCGGCAACCGTTCGATGGGCGGCTTTGTGCTGGCGATGACCCTGACCGCCACCTACATCAGCGCCAGCTCGTTTATCGGTGGCCCCGGCGCCGCCTACAAATACGGCCTCGGCTGGGTGCTGCTGGCGATGATCCAGCTGCCGGCGGTATGGCTGTCGCTCGGCGTGCTCGGTAAAAAATTCGCCATTCTGGCGCGGCGCTACAACGCCATCACCCTCAACGATATGCTGTTCGCCCGCTACCAAAGCCGCCTGCTGGTGTGGCTGGCCAGCCTGAGCCTGCTGGTCGCCTTCCTCGGCGCCATGACGGTACAGTTTATCGGCGGCGCCCGCCTGCTGGAAACCGCGGCGGGTATTCCGTACGACAGCGGACTGCTGATCTTCGGCGTCAGCATCGCGCTGTATACCGCCTTCGGCGGTTTCCGCGCCAGCGTGCTGAATGACGCCATGCAAGGGCTGGTGATGCTGCTGGGCACCGCGCTGCTGCTGGTCGGCGTGATCCATGCCGCCGGTGGCCTGCACGGCGCCGTCGATACGCTGCAGCGAATCGATCCGGCACTGGTATCGCCGCAGGGCGGCGAGCAGATCCTCAGCCTGCCCTTTATGGCCTCGTTCTGGATCCTCGTCTGCTTCGGCGTCATCGGCCTGCCGCACACCGCCGTGCGCTGCATCTCCTATAAGGACAGCAAAGCGGTGCATCGCGGCATCGTGCTCGGCACCATCGTCGTGGCGCTGCTGATGTTCGGCATGCACCTGGCCGGTGCGCTGGGGCGCGCCGTGCTGCCGGATCTCCAGGTGCCCGATCAGGTGATCCCGACGCTGATGGTTACCGTCTTGCCGCCGTACGCCGCCGGCATCTTCCTGGCCGCGCCGATGGCGGCCATTATGTCGACCATCAACGCGCAGCTGTTGCAGTCGTCCGCCACCATCATCAAGGACCTGTATCTTGGCGTCCGCCCGCAACAGCAGCAGAACGAGAAGCTGATCAAGCGCTTCTCCAGCCTGACCACGCTGGTGCTTGGGCTGCTGGTGCTGCTGGCCGCCTGGCGGCCGCCGGAAATGATCATCTGGCTGAACCTGCTGGCCTTTGGCGGTCTGGAGGCGGTATTCCTGTGGCCGCTGGTGCTGGGCCTCTACTGGCAGCGCGCTAATGCGCAGGGCGCCCTTAGCTCAATGGCGGCAGGTGCGGTATGCTATACGCTATTAGCCAGCTTCAATCTGCAGCTCGCGGGGCTGCATCCTATCGTGCCCGCGCTGCTGGTCAGCCTGCTGGCGTTTTACATCGGTAACCTGGTCGGCGAAAAACGCCGCCCGGCGTCATCTTTATCTTCTTAAAGAGAATTGTTATGCCTTGGATCCAACTAAAACTGAACACCACCGGCAACCAGGCGGAAGCGCTGAGCGATGCGCTGGTTGAAAGCGGTGCGGTCTCGGTGACCTTTCAGGACACCCACGACAACCCGGTGTTCGAGCCGCTGCCCGGTGAAACCCTGCTGTGGGGCGATACCGACGTTATCGGCCTGTACGATGCGGAAACCGATATGGCCGAGGTAGTGGCCATGCTGGAACAGCATCCGCTGCTGGGCGCCGGTTTTCGTCACAAAATCGAACAGTTGGAAGATAAAGACTGGGAACGCGAATGGATGGATAACTTCCACCCGATGCGTTTCGGCGAGCGCCTGTGGATCTGCCCAAGCTGGCGCGACGTGCCCGACCCGGACGCGGTCAACGTGATGCTGGACCCGGGCCTGGCCTTCGGTACCGGCACGCACCCGACCACTTCACTGTGTCTACAATGGCTCGACGGCCTCGATCTGGCCGGCAAAACCGTGATTGATTTCGGCTGCGGCTCCGGCATTCTGGCGATTGCCGCATTAAAACTCGGCGCGGCGCGCGCCATCGGCATCGATATCGACCCGCAGGCGATCCAGGCCAGCCGCGACAACGCGGAGCGCAACGGCGTCTCTGAGCGTCTGGAACTGTATCTGCCGCAGGACCAGCCGGCCGGGCTGCAGGCCGACGTGGTGGTCGCCAATATTCTGGCCGGCCCGCTGCGCGAACTGGCGCCGTTGATTAGCTGCCTGCCGAAATCCGGCGGTGACCTCGGCCTGTCCGGCGTGCTGGCAACCCAGGCGGAGAGCGTGGCGGAAGCCTATCAGGAGCTCTTCGTGCTGGATCCGGTCGCCGAACGGGAAGAGTGGTGCCGCATTACCGGCCGCCGCCGCTAGCCCTCTCTGAAAGCCCGCCGGCCACCGGCGGGTTTTTTATTGCCACCGGGCATCGGCACGACGCTGTCGCTATCAGCGCCTCACACCGCCGTCAGCGAGCGCTAAAGCGTTTGGGCAGCATCCCCTTAACATTCTCCTTATCGGCGCAAAATAAGCCGCGCAGGCGCGTTATACACGCCCGTGCATCCTATTGGTCTGCTGATGATTTTTCAGCCGAAAATCGCGATAATGCGCGTACAGGGCGCGGTAACGCCAGCCGATCGCGGTAAAAATACGTCTCATTTAGAGATAATATCCTGTCACCCGCTGATTATTTGCCTGAACACAAAAGCAGCACAATCAGTCAAGTTATTGTTAATTATATATAATATTTTCATCCGTCGTCGGGGTGCGCATTTTCAGCTATCGATTGCCGCAAATTGGTCAAAGTTTGGCCTTTCATCTCGGCGAAAAAATGCGTAATATACGCGCCCTTGCGGACACAGTACGGTCATTCTTTGTCTATGCGCATTGGACACCACCAGTTAACAAATTGCCTGATTGCGGCCCCGATGGCCGGCATTACAGATCGCCCATTCAGAACCTTGTGTCATGCAATGGGGGCTGGGATGGCTGTATCCGAAATGCTTTCCTCCAATCCGGAGGTGTGGCGGACGGATAAGTCGCGTCTGCGCATGGTTCATAGCGATGAACCTGGGATTCGCTCCGTGCAAATCGCCGGCAGCGTTCCGGATGATATGGCTGCCGCCGCGCAGATTAACGTCGCCGGCGGTGCACAGATCATCGACATCAATATGGGTTGCCCGGCTAAAAAGGTGAACCGGAAACTTGCAGGGTCTGCCTTGTTGCAGCACCCGGATCTGGTGAAACAGATCCTCCTGGCGGTGGTCAACGCCGTGGATGTGCCGGTAACGCTGAAAATCCGTACCGGCTGGGCGCCGGAACACCGTAACTGTGTAGAGATTGCCCAATTGGCCGAAGACTGTGGTATTCAGGCCCTGACGATTCATGGCCGAACCCGCGCCTGCCTGTTTAACGGCGACGCGGAATACGACAGCATTCGGGCAGTTAAGCAGAACGTTTCCATTCCGATTATTGCGAATGGGGATATTACTGACCCGCATAAAGCCAGAGCAGTGCTTGACTACACCGGGGCCGACGCCCTGATGATAGGCCGCGCTGCTCAGGGGAGACCCTGGATCTTCCGGGAAATCCAGCATTATCTGGACACAGGGGAGCTGCTGCCGCCGTTGCCGCTTGGCGAGGTGAAGCGCTTGTTGATCGGGCATATTCGGGAATTGCACGGCTTTTACGGCCAAGGCAAGGGATTCCGGATTGCTCGTAAGCACGTATCCTGGTATCTCCAGGAGCATGCCCCGAATGACCAGTTTCGGCGCACATTCAACGCCATAGAGGATGCCAGCGAACAGCTGGAGGCGTTGGAGGCATATTTCGAAAATCTAGCGTAAAAAAAGAGCTGACAGAACTATGTTCGAACAACGCGTAAATTCTGACGTACTGACCGTTTCTACCGTAAACTCACAGGATCAAGTGACTCAAAAGCCTCTGCGTGACTCGGTTAAACAAGCACTGAAGAACTATTTTGCTCAACTGAACGGTCAAGATGTGAATGACCTGTATGAGCTGGTACTGGCTGAAGTTGAACAGCCACTGTTGGACATGGTGATGCAATACACCCGTGGCAACCAGACCCGCGCAGCCCTGATGATGGGCATCAACCGCGGTACGCTGCGCAAGAAACTGAAAAAATACGGCATGAACTGATACTAGTCAGTTAACGTGTTGAAAAAAGGCGCTTTATCTCATTTGATAAGCGCCTTTTTCTTTTCTGGCGATACGCGGATCAATGATTCGACCTCCTGCCTCAGATGGTTTGTCGCTAATAGCCCGGTCTGCGCCAAAAAATCCTTTGTTGGCGTTCCCCATTCTTCCAACGTAATGTCATCCCCCCGACGAGCGCCAAATTCCGCATTGAGCGTATCCGGATAATCCGCTTCCAACTCAACGATATCTGCGGTCGGGTTATCTATCTGCGATCAAGGGTTGTCTGGAAAGTTGCCCCTCATTTTCATGGTTCCGCCTCTAAAATGCGGGTGGCTAGCGGGGATATAATCTCGGTCAAGATGCGCACGCAGAACGCCGGCTAAATAAGATTTTTCGCATCCTCCTTCTCTGTTTACTGTCGTAGGGTATGGTACAATAAACGTTCCTAGAGCCCCTCAGATTGCCGCGGTCGCGCCTTTCCCGACCGATGCGCAGCGCGATTTGCCCTTCGAATGTAAAGTTTTAGTCAATTTCACGATCCGACTAAACGATAACCACGACCCAGTGTCTGAGTCATTGTATCGCTATTGAGTGGCTTCTTTATGCGTTACAGGTTTTTTACCCTTAATGCATAAATGAGTGACTATGAAACGTCCGCAAGAATTCCAACGTGCCCTGCTGCACCCCCGCTACTGGCTGACCTGGTTTGGCCTGGCAGTGCTGTTTCTGCTGGTACAGCTGCCCTACCCGCTGCTGCATAAGCTCGGCGTGTGGATGGGCCGCACCTCGATGCGCTTTTTGAAGCGCCGCGTCACCATCACCCGCCGCAACCTGGAACTGTGCTTCCCGGATATGGATGCCGCTCAACGCGAGCGCAAGGTGGTCAGCAATTTTGAATCCCTCGGTATGGGGCTGCTGGAAACCGGCATCGCCTGGTTCTGGTCGGATAAACGCGTCAAGCGCTGGTTTAACGTCTCCGGCATCAATCACTTGAAGATGGCGCAGCAGAACGGCCGCGGCGTGCTGGTGATTGGCGTGCACTTTATGTCGCTGGAACTGGGCGGCCGGGCGATGGGCCTGTGCCAGCCGATGATGGCGATGTACCGCCCGCACAACAACAAGGCGATGGAGTGGGCGCAGACCAAAGGCCGTATGCGCTCCAATAAGGCGATGCTCGACCGTAAGAACCTGCGCGGCATGGTGCAGGCGCTGAAAGGCGGCGAAGCGGTGTGGTTCGCGCCCGATCAGGATTACGGCCCGCGCGGCAGCGTGTTTGCGCCGCTGTTCGCCGTCGATCAGGCGGCAACCACCAGCGGCACCTTTATGCTGGCGCGTATGGCACAGCCGGCGTTGGTGCCGGTGGTGCTGATTCGCCGTGAAAACGGCGCCGGTTACGATCTGCTGATCCAGCCGGCGCTGGAAAACTACCCGCTTACCGACGAAATGGCCGCTGCCGCCTATATGAACAAGGTGGTGGAAAAAGAGATTATGCGCGCGCCGGAGCAGTATATGTGGCTGCACCGCCGCTTTAAGACCCGGCCGGCCGGCGCGCCTTCGCTGTACTAACATGCTGTATCAGGGGGCAAATGCCCCCGCCGGCAAAACGTGCGCATCTCCTTTAACGCAGCAGACGAATTGTTAACTTTGCTCTAACATCTCTTTTTACCCACGCAGGAGAAAGTGATGAAATCTCAGGTTCGCATTGCACTGGTCGGCGACTATCGCCCCGAAGCCGTCGCCCACCAGGCGATTCCCACCGCGCTCACGCTTGCCGCTTCCCACCTTGATATTGACGTTCAGTCCCGCTGGATCCCCACCGAGACCATTACCGACAGCGCCGTGTTGCAAGACTATGATGCGATCTGGGTGGTGCCCGGCAGCCCGTACCGTCATGATGCCGGAGCGTTTACCGCCATCCGCTACGCCCGTGAGCATGATGTTCCTTTCCTCGGCTCCTGCGGCGGTTTTCAGTACGCGGTGGTGGAGTATGCCCGCAACGTTATGGGCTGGCATGATGCGACCCACGCAGAGACCGACAGCACGGGGCGGTTGGTTATCACCCCGCTGAGCTGCTCACTGGTGGAAAAAACCGGCACCGTGCTGCTGCAGCCGAACACCCGCATTGCGCAAGCGTACGGCGCTCTTGAGACCCATGAAGGCTATCACTGCAACTTCGGCGTCAACCCGGACTTTGTCGGCCAGCTGCAACAGTTCCCGCTGATCGTCAGCGCACACGACAGCGAAGGCGACGTGCGCGCCATCGAGCTGCCGACGCACCGCTTTTACGTTGCCACGCTGTTCCAGTCTGAACGCGCTGCCCTGCGTGGTGCGCACTCGCCGTTGGTGGTCGAGCTGATCGATACAGCCCGCCGCTAAACGTTCAACGCCGGATTATCCCGGCGTTTATCTGATGCGTATTACCACATCCACAGGCCGATCAGCGGCGCGGCCAGCACGGTGATAATGCCGGCCAGCATCATCACCAGACTGGACACCACGCCCTCTTCCTGCCCCATTTCATAGGCGCGCGCGGTGCCAGCGCCGTGCGACGACGCCCCCAGGCCGGCCCCCTTCGCCAGACGGCTGCGCACCGACAGCCGCAAAAACAGAATATCCCCCACCGCCATGCCGAACACCCCGGTGATCACCACAAACAGCGCCACCAGATCCGGCTGGCCGCCCATCTGCTTCGCCGCCTCCAGCGCGAATGGCGTGGTGATCGAACGCACCGCCAGGCTGCGCTGTACCTCTTCCGGCAGCGTCAGCAGCCGCGCCAGCCAGACCGAGCTGTACACCGCCACACATACTGCAGTGGCCACTCCGGCGCTGAGCGACAGCCAGTGACGGCGGATAATATGCAGGTTCTCATACACCGGCACCGCAAAGGCAATGGTCGCCGGCCCGAGCAGCCACAGCAGCCAGTGGGTCTCCCCCATATAGTCCCGATAGGAGATATGCGTCACCACCAGCAACAGCACCAGAATCATCGGTGTCAGCACCAGCGGCATCAGCAGCAGACTGCGACGGCGGCGATAGAGCCGCTTATTGGCAAAATAGAGCGCCAGCGTAGCGGCCAGACAGAGCAGGCTGAGGATAAAATCATTCATGACGTTTGCGCCGCTGCAGCCAGAGTTCGAAGCGATAGACGCGGTCCACCACCAGCCCGGTGGCCCCCAGCGTCAGCATAGTGCTGACGGCGATCACCAGAAAAATCTTCCAGCCTTCCACCATCAGCAGTTGCGCGTAGTTAACCACTGCCACCACCGCCGGGACGAAAAACAGCAGCATCTCCGCCAGCAGCCAGCGCGCGCCGGCCTGTACCCAACGCAGCGGCAGCACGCGCAGCACGATCAACGCCAGCAGCATCAGCATGCCGACAATATTGGCAGGCAACGGTAGATGGAAATGCGCCACCAACTGCTCGGCAAGCAAAAACAGCAGCGCATACAAAACAACCTGAACGGGAACCTGCAGGCGAGCCAGCAGGGATGGCGCAGCACGACGTAACGCCAGGGACATGGAGAGCGGCCTCAAGCAAAAAAATGACGGATTACAGTATACGCAGCCGGGAAACCCGTACTGAAATGAATTAAAATTATCCACTTCATGCCTTAAGGGAATAGTTTCCCGCCGGTATTGCCCATCGGAGAACGAATTGTGGATGTTCGTACCCTACGCTACTTTGTCGAAGTCGTGCGTCAGCAAAGCTTTACCCGCGCGGCGGAAAAACTGTTCGTCACCCAGCCGACCATCAGCAAGATGCTGCGCCATCTGGAGGATGAACTGGAGTGCACCCTGCTGATCCGCGAGGGGCGCAAGCTGCACCTGACGGACAGCGGCCAGGCGGTCTATCAGCGCGGCGTGGCGATCCTCGACGAATTCCGCCAGTTGGAGGCCGAGCTGGAAGACATCAGCGCGGTAAGAAAAGGCGTGCTGCGGCTGGGCATCCCGCCGATGGTCGGCCGGCAAATCGCCGATCTCATCCGCCACTTTCGCCACGCCTATCCCGGCATTGAACTGCGCATCTCCGAGCTGGGCGGCCTGTCCGGTGAACAGCGGGTGCTGGCGGGCGAACTGGACTTGGCAATGACGGTCTACTCGCCCGATACCGACCGGCAGCTGACCTTTCTGCCGCTGCTGACCCACCCGATGTCCGTTGTGGTGCCGCGCAATACGCACTGGCAACAGCGGAGCCACATCAGCATTCATGAGCTGGCCGAATGGCCGATACTGATTTATAACGAAGATTTTGCGCTGTATAAGATGCTGATGGCGGCCTTTCGTCGCGCCGAACTGGAGCCGCGCATCGCGGTGCGCAGCGGCCAGTGGGATTTTCTGGCCTCAATGGTGCAGGCCGGCGTCGGTATCGCCGCCCTGCCGGAGCCGGTCTGTCAGTGGCTGGATGAGGAAAGCCTGATCTGGCTGCCGCTGGAACCGCTGATGGAGTGGAAGGTCGGGCTGATCTGGCGTCAGGACAGTTACCTGTCCCACAGCGCCCAGGCGTGGATCGCCTGCTGCCGCGACCACCTGTCGATGATGAAATAAAAAAGGGCTGAATATCTTCAGCCCCTTGAGGTTGATGACAAAGTCGTCTGATGGCCCGAGATACCCGGGCCTAGCGTAACGAGGGGCGCTCCGGCGGCTTACGCCGCTACGACCCCATCGCCACGCTCTCCCTAATAACTAACTTTGTCAGCACTCTGAAGGGGCTGAATCTCTTCAGCCCCTTCTGCTTAGTCCGGCACGCGCCGGTTTACCCCTCGCGCTCCACCAGCAGCGCCTCCAGCAGGTCGAGATCGTGCAGCAGCTTTTGCAGCGTCTCATTGCTGATTTTCTGCGTCGCGCGCAGATGGTACAGCTCACCGCGTTCGGCGCGCAGCGCGGTCAGGCGGAAGCGTCGCTCCAGGTTTTCCAGCTCCAGCGCGTTTTCAATATCGTCTTTGCTGGCAACCCGGCGGCGCAGCATGCCGACCACGCGCGAGCTGACCTCTTTCAGCACCTGCGGATCGATATTTTCCTCGGTATCCGCCGTCAGCCGCTCTTCCATTTTGTTGATGCTCTCGATCGCCACTTCCGCCGCCATCGCAATCGCCATCCGCTCTTCGCCCTTACTGACGCTCGGGTCCGCCACCTGTACGCCGCGCAGCAACAGCGGCAGGGCAATAACGCCGACAATCAACGACAACAGGATCACCCCGGCGGCGATAAACACCAACTGATAACGCGCCGGGAAGGCGCTGCCGTCGCTGAGCAGCAGCGGAATCGACAGCACACCGGCCAGCGTAATTGCCCCGCGCACCCCGGCGAACGACGCCACCCACAGCTCACGCGTGGTGTAGTTGCCAAACTGCAGCGGACGCTTTTTCAGCAGCCGTTTGCTGGCGCCCTTCATCAGCCACAGCCAGGTAAAGCGCAGCAGCAGCAGCGCGGCATAGATAATCGCCACGTCGGCGAACAGGTACCAGGTCTGAATCGTCGGATCCAGCTCCGCCTGCAGAATCGAGGTTTCCAGAATTCCCGGCAGTTGCAGACCCAACATGATAAACACCATGCCGTTAAACACGAATTCCAACATCGCCCAGACGCTGTTGGCGCGCAGACGCATCGCCAGCGGCGCATTGCGGATCACGCCGGACTGACTGATGGTCATCCCCGCGGCTACCGCCGCCAGAATCCCCGATACGCCGATATGTTCGGCAATCAGATAGGAGGCGAACGGCAGCAGCAGTAAAAAGACGATTTGCGTCGCTGGGTCGTCGCCGCTCCAGCGGCTCATCACGCGCAGCGACTTACTGTAGGTCCAGGTGACCGCCACGCCGGCCAGCAGGCCGCCGATCGCCACTTTGAGGAACTCCAGCGTCGCGCCGCCTACGGTGAACACCATGGTGCCCATCGCCACCGCGATGGCAAACTTAAGCGACACCAGGCCTGAGGCGTCGTTCATCAGCGCCTCGCCCTCCAGCACGCCCATAATCGGTTTAGGGATGCGCCCTTTGCCGACGATGCCGGACAGCGCCACGGCATCGGTCGGCGACAGCACCGCCGCCAGCGCGAACGCCGCCACCAGCGGAATACCCGGCACCATCAGGTAGATCAGATAGCCGACGCCGACCACGGTGATCAGCACCAGCACCAGCGCCAGCCCGAGCACCTCGCGGCCGTGGTGAATAAACTCGCGCATCGGCGTTTTCCAGCCGTCGGCAAACAGCAGCGGCGGGATAAACAACACTAAAAACAGTTCCGGATCGAAGTCCACGTGCAGCCCGAAATGCGGCCAGGCCAACAGCGCACCGATGGCGATTTGCATTAAGGGGAGCGGCACCTGGAACGGCAACATACGCGTCACCACCCCGGACAGGGAGACCACCAGGATCAAAATGAGGATTGTAAAAAAGATTTCCATGCTTTCCTTAGACTCTACGGTTTCGACCTCAAAGGCGTATTGCCAGAGTATGTGCCAAATAGTAGATCACTTTTTTTACGTCGGTGAAAGCTTGTTGTGCCTTTCAAAACGGCGAAATAGATTAAGGAGAGTAATCTGAAACCGGGGCGCGCCAACCGCGCCCCGGCTGAGGATTTAGATGGCCCAGCCACCGGCGTAAAACACCACCAGCGCTACGGCAATGACGACGGTGCCGATATTCAGCTTACGCCATTCACCGGAGAAAACGCGGCCGATAACCAGCGCGCTGAAACCCAGCATAATGCCGGTAACGATGTTGCAGGTCAGCACGATAAACACCGCGCACAGCAGGCCGGACATCGCGTCGACAAAGTCGTCAAAATCCAGCTTGGTGACGTTGCTGAGCATCAGCAGGCCGACGTACATCAGCGCCGGCGCCGTCGCATACACCGGCACCAGATAGGAGAGCGGCGACAGGAACAGAATCAGCAGGAACAGCAGGCCCACCACGGTAGCGGTCAGGCCGGTTTTACCGCCGGCTGCGGTGCCCGCCGCCGATTCGATATACACCGCCGCCGGCGCCGCGCCCACCAGCGCCGAGAAAATGCTGCTGACCGAGTCAGAGGTCAGCGCCTTGCCGCCGTTGACGATCTGGCCGTCTTTATCCAGCAGGTTCGCCTGCCCGGCCACCGCGCGGATGGTGCCGGTAGCGTCAAATACCGCAGTCATTACCAACGCCAACACGCTCGGCAGCACCACCGGCTGCAGCGCCCCCATGATATCCAGGCTGAAAATCAGCGAGTTGCCCTGATCGTCGGCCAGACTCGGCATGGCGAACAGCCCCTGATACTTCACCGCCGGGTCGAAAATCAGGCCGATAACGGAGATGGCGATAATCACCAGCAGAATGCCGCCCGGCACCCGCAACTTCTCCAGACCGAAAATCACCGCCAGCCCGAGCAGCGTCATTACCACCGGGAAGGAGGTAAAGGCACCCAGCGCCACCGGCAGCCCGTCCAGCGGATTTTTCACCACCAGGCCGACGCCGTTGGCGGCGATCAGCAGCAGGAACAGGCCGATACCGATGCCGGTGCCGTGCGCCACGCCCATCGGCAGGTTACGCAGGATCCATGAGCGGATGCCGGTCACCGAGATCACGGTAAACAGCAGCCCCATCAGACATACCGCTCCCAATGCCACCGGAATGCTGATCTGCTGGCCCAGCACCAGGCTGAAGGCGGTAAACGCCGTCAAAGAGATAGCGCAGCCGATCGCCATCGGCAGGTTAGCCCACAGCCCCATCAGCAGCGACCCGAAGCCAGCAACCAGACAGGTGGCGACGAACACCGCGGTCGGCGGGAAACCGGCCTTGCCCAGCATGCTCGGCACCACAATCACCGAATAGACCATCGCCAAAAAGGTGGTCAGGCCCGCCACCACTTCCTGCCGCACGCTGCTGCCGCGCTGCGAAATTTTAAAATAACCATCAAGCCCGCCTTTTGCTGTTGCGGCGTTATTCGCTTGAGAATTCGACATGTTGCTGTCCCCTGTAATCACTGCTCGTCTGTTGCAGAAGGTGTTTTTAACGTCCGCAGCCGACAGGACGGAATCGTTTCCGTCACGTTTGCTCCCAATTCCTTGCACCGCGCGGCAGATAGCGGCCGCGCACAAGGCAAACGATTAACTCTCGGCATGAGGTACGGGTGAATTTATAGTGTTTTTACTGAAGCAAACGATTATCCAGCCTTCTATACCGTCCGATCAACTAAAGATCGCGACGAGCAAAGCAGAAAGTCGTCGATCCGGCGATTTTAACGTCTGGCGCAGAGCGCGGCGGACTCGGCCGCCGCATGATGAGACTCCCGTGTTCAGGACGGCATGGCCTGCGGATCCATAAACATCAGCTCCCAAATATGGCCGTCCAGATCCTGAAAGCCGTGGCCGTACATAAAACCATGGTCCTGCGGCTGGTTATAGGTGTTGCCGCCGGCGGCGATTGCCTTGCGAACCAGATCGTCCACCGCCGCACGGCTGGGCCGCGACAGACAAAGCAGCACCTCCGTGGCCCGTTTGGCATCGCCGATCGGGTTGGGGGTAAACATTTTGAATTTATCGTGGGTTAACAGCATCACATAAATGGTGTCGCTCACCACCATGCAGGCGGCGCTGTCGTCGGTGAACTGCTGATTGAATGCAAAACCCAGCTGACCAAAGAAATCCATCGAGGCGGGCAAATCGCTGACCGGCAAATTCACAAAGATTTGAGTCGTCATGGGCCATCTCCGAGAAGCAGTGACCTATCGAGTATAGTCCAGACGGTTAAAGCAGCAGATGATAAGGGCCGCCCTGCTCCAGCGCCCGCTGATAAGCCGGGCGCTGATGAATGCGCCGCAGAAAATCACGCAGCTGTGGACAGCCGTCCAACCCGCCGCGCGCGGCCATTGCCTCCAGCGGAAAACTCATTTTGATATCAGCGGCGCTGAAGTCATGGCCGGCAAACCAGGTGTTAGCGCGCAGGTGCCGTTCCAGATAGTCGCGGTGCACGGCGATCTGCCTATCGAGATAGTTGCGCTGCACCCCTTTACCGATGGCACCGGCCAGCTTGCGCAGCAGCAGCGGCACCGGCGGCTGACCGAGGCGGCCAAACACCAGTTTCATCACCAGCAGCGGCATCAGCGACCCTTCCGCATAGTGCAGCCAATAGCGGTACTGCTGACGCGCATGAAAATCGGTGGGCATAAACTGCCCCTGCGCATCGTAGGCTTCCTGCAGATATTCGATAATTGCGCCGGACTCGGCCAGCGTCAAATCGCCGTCGACAATCACCGGCGACTTACCCAGCGGATGGATTTTCTTTAACGCCGGCGGCGCCAGCAGGCTTCCCGCCTCACGCTGATAACGCTGCACCTGATAGGGCTGCGCCAGCTCTTCTAAAAACCACAAAATAGGCTGCGAGCGCGAGTTATTCAGGTGGTGAACGGTAATCATCCGGCGTCCCCGATGCGTTGCCAGACCAGCTCGCCAATCTGCACGCCATTACCGATCTGCAGCGGCGCGGTGCGCAGCGTCAGCTTATCGCCGGCAAAGGTATAAAAGCGCACCTGACGGCTGCCCACCCAGTTGGGAAACGAACAACCTTCGACCTGGTGGATCACCCGCTGATCCGGCTCATCAATCTGGTAGCGGCCAAAGTAGCAAATCATATTGATAAACGCCGCCCGCAGCTCCTGGTCGCTGCCCTGCGCCAGATCTTCCGAGGCAAAACGCGGACGCACCGCGCTATACAGCTGCGCCGCCATGGCGCCGTTGGCTTCGTAGTTGATGCGGCCCACCACCTGCGCGCCGAGCGGATAGCTTAGCGTGCCTGCTTCACTCTTAAATACCGAAGACACCAGTGACCAACTGCCAACAAATGCATTTGTCGTCATCACTCACCCTCCACCAACCCACTTTATTTAAAGGTAGTGGTGAATGATTTGCTCCGCCAGCCAGCCTCCTCGTATAGAAATCAATTTTTTTGACAGAGATACTCAAAACTCTCTGATTTTAACTTCGCCACCACCTGGTTAATATTTAACACATCGAGACGCAACGGCGACTCACATAAAAAAATACTCTGAGGATTGCATCATGAAAAACATCAAAAAATTTGCTACTGCTTTACTGCTGACCGGCGCAGCCTTTACCGCAACGGCTGCCGAACAACCTGCTGCACAGCCTGCCGCTAACGCGCAGAAAATGGGCGTGATTTCCGTCAGCGGCGCCGCCAGCCTGAGCGCGCTGGAAGACGCACTGGCCAGTAAAGCCGCCGCGGCAGGCGCCAGCAGCTATCGCATCACCTCCGCCGGCGGTCAGAATAAATTGCACGGCACCGCAGAGATCTTTAACTAAGCCGTCTGCACAGCGACAAGAAGCCAGAAGCCCCTGCCGGGGCTTTTGTGATTTTAGAGGCTATGCAACGTGTGGCGATAACAATTCTTTTAGAACATTAATATGCACGCCTAAAACTTCCTATTGAGGATTCAGTACGCCACCAGACAGAACAATCAACATAACATACTAAAAAATATAAATATTAATTAAAAAACTGCCCACCGAAACCTATATCAAAACGTTTCAAAAATTGTGAAAGTGCGAACCAAAAGACATCAATACAATAGTTTTTTACTGCTATAGAGATATGACGAGTAAAAAATCAGAATAAAAAAGAATTTTCCGACAGAACCACGGCCATACCTGCATTTTGATTTTTCTCAGAATAAAATAAGCAAAAAAAATAGGTTATCCATCCGTAACCGTAATAATATTTTACTAAAAGCCTATAAAACAATATGGCAGTATAAAGCCCTCAATACGTCATCATTATCAACCGTTCATCCTAGATAAGCAGCCATCATTGATTGAAACATCTAATAGATATTTCAACCTGTGATTATTAATCATATATCCATCCAGGCACAAACATGAGATTAATTCAAGTTCGCAATGAATTAATGTCAATGCTCGACCATAAATAAACAAAAATTTATTTACACATTGGAAGGGCGGAAAAATAAAAACACAACTAAAAAATATGTGCCGTTCTCAAATCACATAAATATAAGGGATGTATGTTATGAGTAATATTGAATATGAGATTTTAAAGCCGACCTTCACCCGCCGTGTCATTACTCAATCCAGCGTGGTGATTTCCCCTTCAATACTCTCGCAGGCCGTTGATGTAAGTTCGCATGTAGATAAAAATGCACAAAAACCAGCAAAAGGCCTCCCGGGATATTTCACGTATGGCTGGAAGAGAGCAGCAGAGGAAATTATAAAAACACATGCTATGGGGGTGAAAAACATTTCACTTCGCTTTGTCTCTAACGCATCAAAACATGATGATATTAATGCCGGGTTATCGGAGTTCGAAACGCTGATTTCTCTTATTCTACGCGAACTGGTGGGGTTGGACATAAACCTGATCGTTGATCCTTTTGGTCTTGCGTTAACGCAGGACGGCCAATGGGGCGTTCAAAATTCACAGGGAGAGTTTGATAAAGAGAGAACGTATGAGCTTCTGGAAAAAGTCGGATACATCCTTTCCATCAATAAGATTCATGGTGTCGTTACACTTGGACGGATTCCTGAAGAAGTCAAGATGACAAAAAAAGGAATTGTTTCAGGAGGCGGAAACACGAAAATTTACTCATTCTCACAAAATAGTGAGACGAGTACAGCCTATGTATACCTTGATAGCGTCGGTCATAATACGGGACAAAAGATTCTACCTGGAAACATCATCGAAATGGACTTATGGGCCCTGATGGATATATGGCATGGTGCTGATGTTTCGGTCATAAAACCCATGGAGAGCTATCACTTGATGAGTTCATTAAAGCACTTCATCAGTGATGAAACGGCACGCTCACTTTTCCTTAATTCTGAACAAGTTAGCGCCATCGCATCTCGCCATCGGTTCATTCAAGAAACGATAAAAGAAATGACAGCCAACCCTGCCATATTATCTGAAAAATGTGAACGATTGCAGCTTGCCGGATACACAGTTTCAGGAACAACATATATGCTGTCATTACTGGCACATGAAAAAGGCCCTGATATGGCAAGAGCCAGACTGGAGGAGATGTGGTTGACGGCATTAGGCGTAATGGGGGATCGTTGCGCCTGTCTGATTGACAGAAATGTCTCTCGCTTCCTTGATGGCAGTATTCTTTGCTGATTACCGGCTAAACGCCATGAGCAAAGAGAGCCTCTTTGCTCTTTATTGTTATGCATAATAAAGAAGGTCGCATGTTACGAAAAAAGGAAGATCTATTTTTTTTATCCGTCATGATTGTGACATTCATGATCGGTTTCGATACCACCGGTTTAGGCGTCGCCATTCCTGACATTGCCGTCAGATTAGGTTTTGGCATAAAGGAAGGCACCTGGTTAAGCATTTCATATACGGCAGGTTTTGCCGCCTTTCTATTGCCAGCAGGAATTATTACCGATAAAACTGGCTACCGTTTAACCTTGTTATCTTCATTATCTGTTTTTGTGCTTTCATCCGTTTATTCAACGTATTGTGAAACCCTCACGGAATTCACCACCATAAGATTGATTCAAGGAATTTCTGCAGCATTCCTGAATACTTCAGCAATGGCACTACTTAACGTACTGTATCCCGTTGGCGGCCCCCGTAACCGGGCAGGTGCATTTAAAAAATGGTCAATGTTTCTTGGCTTAAGTTTTGCTCTTGGGCCTATTTTAGGCAGCCTGATTGTCTCCTACCTTTCATGGGGATGGATTATGCTTATCAACATCCCGCTGAGCTTGGTAGTACTGTTCCCATTTGTTGGCAGTACTGCCATGGAGACGTTAAAAAAAGGGGCTCTTGGTCAGGTATCGTTAACGAGCACGCTTCCTGCGACAATTATCCTTCTGTCCATCACCATGAATCCGTATTTCAATCAGACATTCTCCGGCCTTGGCCGGCATCTTTTTTACACTATAATCATAGCTTGCCTTATTGCACTTGGATCATTACATCTATTTTCTTCAAAGAGTTTTACTCGACTACCTGAACTGAAGAACGGAAATTTCCTTATTTCTTTATTGCTCCCTATTTTCTTTTCTATCTCTTACTGGAGTCTTTTCGTGACTCTCCCCGGATACATCACGGTGAAATTTAATTATTCCCCGATGATGGTCATGACGTCTATGCTATGTCTTTCCATTCCTTTAACACTCATCCCTGTTTTTACACTGCAAGATAAACTAAATGCCATGAGTGGATTTGTTTTCATCGCTCTCGGTTTGCTGGCATTGGCATACCTTTTCAATACCAATGTGAAACACCAGGGGTTACTATTGGATATCACTCTTTTCATTATGGGGTGTGGGGCAGCCATATTGAATCCGATTATGGCACGAGTAGTGATGGATAATGTCGCGCCAGAGAACTCAGGCCTTGCTGCCGCGATAACAAGTACATTACGCCAAATGGGTTTTGCTGCCGGGGTGGCATTTTATTCTTTAATGACCGATTCTAGTATTTCGAACGGCCTGAACATTAGCGAATCGCATGCATTTATTGCATCATCCATCCTACCTCTGATTGCTCTTTCTATCTGTATTTACTTAAACAAACGCAGTCAATTATTATCAAAAGCACATTGAGAACCACCCAAAATCGATAGTGCAACACATAAAAAACCCTGCCGAAGCAGGGTTTCACTTTCTTCACCATCTAAAAAGTGATGCAATTAGCATACTTCAGACCACCTGCCAGCGCTCATACGGCATGCAAACCTTTTAACTTAGTCAGCTCGAAAGAATTGGATACTTTTCGTAATCAAGCATGGCTATTCGCCGGCTTTCAACACATAGCCGCTCGTAAGCGCTATTTGACTGAATAAAAGCGCATAAAAACACCGAGCGCATGCGACACCCGACGCTTAATCTCCTCATCAGACAGTGTCTTTCTCGCGCCGAGCTTTATCTCCAGACTCGTCATGCCCAACCATAATCCGGCTAAATCATCAGCGGCTTCGCGCGGGTTACATGATATCAGCACGCCTTCGTCAACGGCTTCAGCAATAATAGATTCCAACATCTGCTGCGCCCTGCCGGGGCCTGCGACGTAAAATCGCCGTGGTAAATCCGGATGACGAATGGCAGCAGAGGCAATCAGCCGATCCCATCCGGTCAGCTCACGCTGATTTATAAAACGGACGAATCGGTTTCCAAATGCAATCAGCGTATCCGTCAGTGAATGGTTATGCCGTTTTGAAAAATCTTCATCACTGATTGTTAAATCTGACTCCTGCCGTAATACCGCTTCAATGAGGATGTCTTTGTCGGCAAAGTTTGCGTACAGGGTGGCCTTTGCCACGCCAGCGACACGGGCAATTTCCTCCGTGGTGACGTCCAGTCCTTTTTCCAGAAATAATTTTCGTGCAGCCTGAAGTATCGCGCGTTCTTTGAGCGGATCTTTAGGGCGACCTTTTTGGCGGTTTTTTTCGTTCATCGTTTATGGCCTGAAAGGAGGGCGCTCATGATTAACCCCCCGATAACGGTAATGTGTTCAAGAGCAATATGGAACTCCTGCGTTCGTTCTGGCTCACTGAATGTCCAGAATGGATGTCCCACCGGGATAGTCAGCAGTGTAAACACAATCAGCATTACCGATCCAATCCAGCCATAGCCTGCACAATTAAAAATTATCAGTGCGGAACCACAGAGCTGGCACAGGATGGTGGCAACCGCGAAGAGAACCGGCCAGGGAAGACCCACCGTCGCCATTTCCTGGACGATCACCCCAAAATTGAATACGCCAAAAACACCGGCCATCCAGAAGAAAAAAGTCAATAAAACACGGGATAAGCAGAGCGTTAGCAAAAAGGACTTCGAGTTAGTCATCAGGGTTTCCACAACAGCCATTAAGTAGACTAATGAGTCTACTAATATTTATCAGACTTTCAAGTCTATTAATTAAGGGTGACCAAACTTCATGCTGTCTATGAGGCTAAAACGCGCCTTGCCCTCTGCTTCTGGCACAAAACCGCCATAAGCGGCTGAACTGCAGGTCTGACGGTTAAAGCAGCCACGACTTTTTACCTTCTCCGACGTAACCGATAACCCAAAAGTACTGACCCTATCCCAAAATCCTGCTCCATTCAGAAACAGAATTCCGGCATGATAAACACGCCCCTGCAGGAGGAGCATTAATCCAACTCAAAGCAGAGCTGAAGCTTACAGGAGCGGAATTGCCGCTGATATTTTATCCATGCTTCAAAAAGAGGCGGGGATAGCATTGCGCACAAGCGGTGTTATCAATACCTTTTTCTAAGAGCACAGCGCCCCTGAGGGCGCTTTTTGTTAGTGGGATATCGTTGCGATCTGTGGGGTTAAAACGCCGTAGTGGGCGTCTAAGGCGCTTAGGGTTGCTGGTCGTAGATTGAAACTGCTATAAGGGTTAGCTATGTCACGGAAATGACGTTTTTTACCGCAAGGGAGTTGCTCATATCATGAAGAAATTACCCGGCAATCTGTATCACCTGTTTTATGACGAGTTACCGCCCGAACGCTATGACAGCATCATCACCCCCCGTGAAGCATGGCGCGAGGTATGCCGACATTATGTGTTGGATTCTGGCAGCTCCGGCGGGTTTAACATGTTCGGGGATGACATACAGCCCCGCTCCCCGTGGGACACCCAGACAGTGATTGAAACCGGTAGATACGCCAGTAAGTTAAAGGGCGATATAGAGTGCGGCAATATTGTTTACATTGATGATAAAGAAATGTGGAGCAGCACCCGTTTTGCTTTTTATATCAATGATAATGGTCGTTTGGTAGGTTGTGGTGGGGCTAATTCATTCATGTTGGGCGGTGGTAACCGCATCACTGACTACTACGAACAGGCGATAAGGCACAGGGGAGAACGCTCGCGACCTTTGCCAACGGTAAAGCCTGCGGAATATTACACGCCCCCCCAGTACGCTCAAGCAGCAAAAAAGCAGCTTAGCACGTTGAACAGTAAAGCCGTTGGGCGGTTGCTGGCTGCCGGGGGGATATACAATCAGAACGTGGAAGGTTTCGCACAGACGGCTAAGCAGCTTGGCGGCGATGCGGCCGAAGGTTTTACCCAGGTGGCTAACCCTCAGTCGATAGGGTCGCTGGTTGCTTTATCTTCGATAGCTGCTGTTACTCGTATGCCCGGCGGCAACATTGCTAACATAAAGTCGTTAGAAGAACTTCAGCATTTTCTAGGGACTTACAAGGGCGATAAAAAATTACTCAACAATATTGATGTTATTAAAATGGATTATATTCAGAGGCCGAGAGGTGAGTTAGTGGCATTACGCTCTGAATTTAAAAATAAAGTTAGAACTGATTTTATAAAAAATATTTCCGACAATCCAGATATTGTTGCTAGGTTTGATAATAACACTAGAGCTAACATGCTAAAAGGGGTTGCTCCAATAGATTATCAGGTTCATCATAAATTACCGTTAGATGACAGTGGGACAAATAGCTTTGATAATCTTGTGTTGATTAACAAGGCGCATGAACATGCAGTATTTACGACTGCGCAAAAAAGAGTAACAAAGACTCTTAGTACATCTGAAAGTAAATCGATTTTATGGCCTATTCCAAAGGGTATAGTCTATCCTTAAGGGGGACGTATGACAGAAATTAATAAAGCAGTAAGTTTGTTTAATGATATTTGCCAGCGATTGGGGGGCGCGCTTAACCCACCCTACCGAGGCGAAATCAATAATTATCACTTTAGTCGGGGTATTGAAGACGAACAGCCGGATTTTTGGAGGCAATACGGCGAGTTTTCCCGTATCAGTGATGGAATTAATTTTGATGGGATAATATTTCATCCTTTGGATGAAAATGATAAAAATAACATTTTCTTGAATAATGATATTTTATCTAAAGAGAAAGGGTTTTATGATGAATCCCTAGATGGTTTTATTGTTATTGGCTCGGATGATACTGATATTTTTGTTTTTAATACTGAAAATAAAAAGTGGGAAGCCAGAGACCGTATAGCGAGCGATTATGTTTATGATTCTTGCGATACGTTAAGCGATTTGATTATGGTTAAAACAAAAGAACTAAAAGAGCGTCATGGGTTGTAGTGGTGGTTGAAAAATATTGCATATGAAAATAAAGCCGCCGAGAGGCGGCTCCTGTCATTCAGAGGGCAACTCATAATCTTTGAAGTTGATCACCTCTTCCCCTAACCAGTCGTTCACCTCTTTGATGCGTTCCTGCAGTGGGATTAACTCGTTACGAAAAAATGCCTGAGCGGCTTTCTTGACGTCGCCAAAACCGCCGGTATTGCTGGGGATAATCCTCATCATTTGCGGCGGCACGCGGTGTGCGCTCAATAGGTCATCGCGGCTGACGTTTTTGATGTTGAAAAAATCGTCCTTGGTGGCGACCTCGGACAGCGGCACGATCTTGATACCGTCCAGTTTACCATTCAGCGCGTACAATCGGCTGAACTGCAGGTCTGACGGCTAAACCGGTCACGGTTTTTTACCTTCTCCGACCTAACCGATAACCCAAAAGCACCCAGTCAAATTCTTCCTTTGCAGACATAAAAAAAGCCCCGTGTATCGGGGCTTCTGGCGCGGACATTGGCAGAAATGTCTGAGGTATTTTTTAGAACGGGATATCGTCGTCAAAATCCATTGGCGGTTCGTTGCTGCTGGCCGCCGGCGCGCTGCTTGGCGCTGGGCGCGACTGCTGTTGCTGGCCGCCGCTGAACTGGTTGCCGCCCTGCGGCTGCTGAGGCTGACCCCAACCGCCCTGGCCGCCCTGACCACCGCCTGCCGGTGCACCGCCGCCGCCCTGACGGCCGCCCAGCATCTGCATGGAACCGCCGACGTTTACCACCACTTCGGTGGTGTAACGGTCCTGACCGCTCTGATCGGTCCATTTGCGGGTCTGCAGGGAACCTTCGATATACACCTGCGAGCCTTTACGCAGATATTCGCCGGCCACTTCCGCCAGCTTGCCGAACAGCACAACGCGGTGCCACTCGGTCTTTTCTTTCTGCTCGCCGGTCGCTTTATCGCGCCAGCTTTCGGAGGTAGCCAGGGTCATGTTGGCGACCGCGCCACCATTCGGCATGTAACGGACTTCGGGGTCTTGGCCCAGATTCCCGACCAGAATTACTTTGTTTACGCCTCTGCTGGCCATGAACTCTCTCCTGAAGAATGATTTTTACACAGTATAAACGAGTCAGTTTACCACGCGAAAGCTGAAACCACACCCGCCTTGATAACTGCGCATTGTATTCCAAAATTGTCACCACGATCGACAACGTTTCATACGAACACTGGATATTCATTCAGGCTTTTTTGTGTCATAATTATGCGTTTCGTACTGGCTGTGGCGTTTTTTTGCGCACCTGGTCACAAAACCAACCGTAAAGCCGCACGGCGTATCACCAAGACGGGAAGTGTAAATGGACAATATCGAAGTTCGTGGTGCTCGAACCCATAATCTCAAAAACATCAACCTGATCATCCCGCGCGACAAACTGATTGTGGTCACCGGGCTGTCCGGCTCCGGCAAGTCCTCGCTGGCCTTTGATACGCTGTATGCCGAGGGGCAGCGCCGCTACGTCGAATCGCTCTCCGCCTATGCCCGCCAGTTCCTGTCGCTGATGGAAAAACCGGACGTCGACCATATTGAAGGGCTGTCGCCGGCGATCTCCATCGAACAGAAATCGACCTCGCACAACCCGCGTTCCACCGTCGGCACCATCACCGAAATTCATGACTATCTGCGCCTGCTGTTCGCCCGCGTCGGCGAGCCGCGCTGCCCGGACCACCACGTGCCGCTGGCGGCGCAGACCGTCAGCCAGATGGTCGACAACGTGCTCACCCAGCCGGAAGGCAAACGCCTGATGCTGCTGGCGCCGATCGTCAAAGATCGCAAAGGCGAACACACCAAAACGCTGGAGAACCTGGCGACGCAGGGCTATATCCGCGCGCGCATCGACGGCGAAGTGTGCGATCTGTCCGATCCGCCGAAGCTGGAGCTGCAGAAGAAGCACACCATCGAGGTGGTGGTCGACCGCTTTAAAGTACGCGAAGACCTGGCGCAGCGGCTGGCGGAGTCGTTTGAAACCGCGCTGGAACTGTCCGGCGGCACCGCGGTGGTGGCCGATATGGACGATGACAAAGCGGAAGAGCTGCTGTTCTCCGCCAACTTCGCCTGTCCGATCTGTGGTTACAGCATGCGCGAGCTGGAGCCGCGCCTGTTCTCGTTCAACAACCCGGCCGGCGCCTGCCCGACCTGCGACGGCCTGGGCGTGCAGCAGTTCTTCGACCCGGATCGCGTAGTGCAGAACCCGGAGCTGTCGCTGGCCGGCGGCGCCATCCGCGGCTGGGATCGCCGTAATTTCTACTATTTCCAGATGCTGCGCTCGCTGGCGGAGCATTATCAGTTCGACGTCGAAGCGCCGTTCAACAGCCTGAGCGCCAGCGTGCAAAAAGCAGTGCTGAACGGTTCCGGCAAAGAGTCGATCGAGTTTAAATACATCAACGATCGCGGCGACACCACCGTGCGCCGCCATCCGTTTGAAGGCGTGCTGCACAATATGGAGCGCCGCTATAAAGAGACCGAATCCAGTGCGGTGCGCGAGGATCTGGCCAAATTTATCAGCAACCGTCCGTGCACCTCCTGCCACGGCACCCGCCTGCGTGAAGAAGCGCGCAACGTGTTTGTCGAAGACACCACGCTGCCGGAGATTTCGGATCTCAGCATCGGCCACGCGATGACCTTCTTCCAGAACATCAAGCTGAGTGGCCAACGCGCCAAAATCGCCGAGAAAGTGCTGAAAGAGATCGGCGACCGCCTGAAGTTTCTGGTTAACGTCGGCCTAAACTACCTGTCGCTGTCGCGCTCGGCGGAAACCCTGTCCGGCGGCGAGGCCCAGCGCATCCGCCTGGCGAGCCAGATCGGCGCCGGCCTGGTGGGCGTGATGTACGTACTGGACGAGCCGTCCATCGGCCTGCACCAGCGCGACAACGAACGCCTGCTGGAAACGCTGATCCACCTGCGCAACCTGGGCAACACGGTGATCGTGGTGGAGCATGACGAAGACGCCATCCGCGCCGCCGACCACGTGATCGATATCGGCCCCGGCGCCGGCGTACACGGCGGCCAGATCGTCGCCGAAGGCAGCGTGGAAGACATCATGGCCAAGCCGGACTCGCTGACCGGCCAGTTCCTCAGCGGCAAGCGCGAAATCGCCATTCCGCAGGAGCGCGTGGCGGCAGACCCGAACAAGGTGCTGAAACTGAGCGGCGCGCGCGGCAACAACCTGAAGGACGTGACGCTGACGCTGCCGGTGGGGCTGTTCACCTGCATCACCGGGGTGTCCGGCTCCGGCAAATCGACGCTGATCAACGATACGCTGTTCCCGATCGCCCAGCGCCAGCTGAACGGCGCCACCCTCGCCGAACCGGCGCCGTTCCGCGAGGTTGCCGGCCTTGAACACTTCGACAAGGTGATCGACATCGATCAAAGCCCGATCGGCCGTACGCCGCGTTCCAACCCGGCTACCTACACCGGCATTTTCACCCCGGTGCGCGAACTGTTCGCCGGCGTGCCGGAATCACGCAGCCGCGGTTATACCCCGGGCCGCTTCAGCTTTAACGTGAAAGGCGGCCGCTGCGAAGCCTGCCAGGGCGACGGCGTAATCAAGGTGGAAATGCACTTCCTGCCGGACATTTATGTGCCCTGCGACCAGTGCAAAGGCAAGCGCTACAACCGTGAAACGCTGGAGATCAAATACAAGGGCAAAAGCATTCACGAAGTGCTGGAGATGACCATCGAAGAAGCCCGCGGGTTCTTCGACGCGGTGCCGGCGCTGGCGCGCAAGCTGCAAACCCTGATGGATGTCGGCCTGTCCTATATCCGTCTTGGCCAGTCGGCGACCACGCTGTCCGGCGGTGAAGCACAGCGCGTCAAACTGGCGCGCGAGCTGTCCAAGCGCGGCACCGGCCAGACGCTGTATATCCTGGATGAGCCGACCACCGGCCTGCACTTTGCCGACATCCAGCAGTTGCTGGCGGTGCTGCATCAGCTGCGCGATCAGGGCAATACCATCGTGGTGATTGAGCACAATCTCGACGTGATCAAAACCGCCGACTGGATTGTCGATCTGGGGCCGGAAGGCGGCAGCGGCGGCGGCGAGATCCTGGTGTCCGGCACGCCGGAAACCGTGGCGGAATGCCGGGAATCACACACCGCGCGCTTCCTCAAGCCGCTGCTGAAACGCTGACGCCTGATGCGCACGGCGGGTGGTCACGCAGACCGCCCGCCGTACGAACATTGAACAGAAACAGGCAAGATTCCAACACTATCAGGCATTTCCCTCCCCCGGCGCAGCACTTATTATCAACCTTCCCTCAGCGGCCGCCTCATCACTCAGGCCGCACCTCACCGGCATTCTGCTGCCGGAAAAAACACCTTTTGCACTGATTGATAACTGGAGTAACCATGAATATTACGCATGCCTATGCCGCGCATGACGCGCAGTCTGCGCTCGTGCCTTTCGATTACTCACCGCGCACGCTGCGCGAACACGATGTCCAAATCAAGGTGCTGTTTTGCGGCGTCTGCCATTCCGATCTGCACCAGGCGCGCAACGAATGGAATAACACCCTCTATCCGGTGGTGCCGGGCCATGAGGTCGTCGGCCGCGTCAGCGCCGTCGGCAGCGGCGTGACCACCTATCAGGTCGGCGATCTGGTCGGCGTCGGCTGCATGGTCGACTCCTGCCGCAGCTGTCCAAGCTGCGAGGAAGGGCTGGAGCAGTATTGCGAAAATGGTTTTACCGGCACCTATAACGGCCAGGATCGCCAGACCGGCGCCGTCACCTACGGCGGCTACTCCACCGATATGGTGGTGGATCAGGACTTTGTGCTGCGGGTGCCGGACAACCTCGATCCGGCCGGCGTCGCGCCGCTGCTATGCGCCGGTATCACCACCTATTCGCCGCTGCGCCAGTGGGGCGTCGGCCCGGGTAAAAAGGTCGGCATCGTCGGTCTCGGCGGGCTGGGGCATATGGGGGTGAAACTGGCGCGGGCCATGGGCGCGCATGTGGTGCTGTTCACCACCTCGCCGTCGAAAATCGAAGACGCCAAACGCCTGGGCGCTCATGAAGTGGTGATTTCCCGCAACCCGGAGGAGATGGCGCAGCATACCAACAGCTTCGACTTTATCCTCAATACGGTGGCGGCTCAGCACGACCTGAACCCGTTCCTCGACCTGCTGCGCCGCGACGGCACGCTGACGCTGGTCGGCGCGCCGGAACACGATCATCCGTCACCGCAGGTGTTTAACCTCATTCTGAAGCGCCGCCGCATCGCCGGCTCGCTGATCGGCGGCATTGCGGAAACTCAGGAGATGCTGGATTTCTGCGGTCAGCACGGCATCACCTCGGATATCGAGCTGATTCCGATGCAGCAGATCAACCAAGCCTATGAGCGCATGCTGAAAAGCGATGTGAAATACCGCTTTGTGGTGGACATCGACTCGCTGCGCGCCTAAGCGCACCACGGGCGCCCGCTGCGGCGCCCGACTTTTACAGCCGCTTCAGGATACGCGCCGGATTACCGCCCACCACGCAGTTGGCCGGCACGTCTTTGGTCACCACCGCGCCTGAGGCAATCACCGCATTATCGCCGATGGCCACACCGGGGTTGATCACCGCCCGTCCGCCGATCCACACGTTATCACCGATGGTCACCGGTTTGCCGTACTCGGCGCCGCCGACGCGGCTTGCCGCATCCAGCGGGTGCGTCGCGGTATAGATGTGCACGCCCGGCGCCAACATGCAGTTATCGCCGATGCGCACCTCGCAGACGTCCAGCATCACGCAGTCGAAGTTGGCGTAAAAATTTTTTCCCAGATAGATGTTGTAACCATAGTCGCAGCGGAAGCTGGGTTCGATGGTGCCGCCCTGATACTGCCCCAGCAGCTGCGTCAGCCACTGCCTGCGCTGCTCGCCCTCCTGCGGTGCGCAATGGTTGTACTGATGCAGCAGTTGGCGCGCCCGCAGGCGTTCACTGCGCAGCAGCTCATCGCCGGCGTCATACAGTTCACCGGCGATCATCTTGCATTTTTCTTCACTTGTAGCCATCAGACGCTCCCTTTTGCGATTCGCTCTACGGCCATCAGCCTAGACGCTTGCGTCAATGATGAGAAAGGGAACGTTCCCAATGTGTGTTAACGATCACACCTTCGCCTGAAGGCCGTTGAAGAGGCGTACATGGGAAAATGGCCGTAGTCAGGCCTGCAGCCCCTGGCGCACCTGCTCTGGCAGCCCCGACAGCACCAGCTGGTACGAACCGTCAATCAGGGTATAAAACTGCGAGTCCGGCAGGCCGCCGTCCAGATAGACCGCATTCCAGTGCGCCTTGTTCAGATGCTCGCAGGGGACAATTTCCGGATGCAGCTCACGCAGATTTTCCGCCTGCTCCGGGCTGGATTTCACCGCCAGCGCCGGGCGGCCCTCAATCTCCCACACCATGGCGAACATCACCTCGCCGACCTTCACCTGGCTGGCCTGCCACTGATTCTGGTCGCTCTGCTGCGCGCCCGGTTTCGCCATGCAATATTGCAATAATGCTGAAGAATTCATGGAGTTAGTCCCTCGATAAATGTCCGTCGTCCGGCGTGCTGCGCCGCGCGTCCGTGGCGAAGCGGCGCAGCCGCCGTCAAGAATACTGGCTACATTTTGAGCATAGAAGGAATTGAGGGAGATACCACGCTTTTCACGCCGGGGACGTACGCCCTACTCGCAATTTTCTGCGGTGAAGATTTTAAAATCTACCTTCCCGCTCTGGTACATGTCGACGGCGTCGCCGCCTCCCAGCTGGCCCAGCATCAGGTCGATCGCCAGCTGCGCATGCTGGCGGGCATCCTGGTCGATCACATAAGACAGGCTGTCGTTATCCAACAGCCGGCGCGTCAGGCTGTACAGCTCATGGGTGATATAGACGCACTCTCCCAGCAGCCGGTGCTTCGCCAGCTCGGCGCTGATTTCAGTGTTGCCGGAACCGGTGTTATACAGCCCGACGATATGGCCGTTTTTGTTCAGCGTTTCCGCCAGCAGACGCCGGATGGTATGGCGTTCGTCACGCCCCACCAGCACCTCTTTCAGGTCAATCTGCGGGAAGCGCTGGCGCAGCACCGCCCGGAAGCCCTCAATGCGCTGACGGTGCGCGCTGTAGTCGCTGCGGCCGCTGACCATCACCACCTCGCCCGGCGCCTTCAGGGTGCGACCCATCAGCAATCCGGCGGTGCGGCCCGCCTGCAGCTGATTGACGCCGACGTGGCACAGGCGCTCGGCATGCGGCAGATCGGTCACGATGGTGATCACCGGAATATCCCGCGCCCGGCAGTCGGCCAGCGCCGCATAGACCGCAGGGTGATCGTGCGCAAACACGATAATGCCGTCCCGTTGACGACTGCACGCCATGATATGCTCGGCCAGCCTGACCGGGTGGGATTCAGAGATAAACGTCCGGTGCAGCGTCACCCGGCGGTAGCCGAGCGCGCCGGCCAGTTCGCTGAAACTGTTATCGAGCTTTTTGAAAAAAAATGAGCCGTTGCCGCTCAGAATCACCTCGATGCGCCAGGGGTGCTGGTACGCCTCGGGCAATACCCGGTTAAAACCGTGCTCGCGCGCGGCCAGCAATACCTTGCGCGCCGTCTCCGGCGCTACGCCGCCGCGTTCATTCAGCACCCGATCCACCGTCGCCACGCCGACGCCGGCCAGCTGCGCCAGCCTGCCGATGGTTAACTTCTTCATCTCTGCTCCCCGCGCGGCGGGCTAAGCCAGCCGTGCCGCCGCGCGCTCTTCGTTAAAGACGATACCCAGCTGGCGGCGCACTTCATCCATCGTGCGCAGCGTCATCAGCGAGGTATCCAGCGGGCGCACCGGCGACTCCGTCAGCCCCTGTCCGATGCACCATGCCGCGTGCTCAATTTCATAACTCAGTTGTACATAGCGTCCGCCCCGGTCCTGCCAATGCAGCCGTCGGTTGCCCTGGCTGGACTGCAGCGTGAAGTCGCCGGGTGCGTAAAACTGCCCGTCCAGATACAGCGTGGCGTCGCGCCCGGCGATCGTCGCCGCACCGGAGGTATGGCTGAACAGCGTGGTATTCAGCACCGCCTGCATGCCGTTGCCGTAGTTAAACAGCATCGACGCCTGGCCGTTTACCCCGCCCGGCGCGGGCTGCCCGTACGCGACGATCGCCTCCGGCACATCGCCGGCAATGCCGATGCTGAATGATATCAGGTAACTGCCCAGATCCAGCATCGGACCACCGGCCAGGTCGGCATTAAAAATACGGTGTTCCGGGGTGAAGAACTCGCCGTGATCGGCAATCAGGGTGTGCAGATCCCCCAGATCGCCGTTGGCCAGCAGCTGGCGCAGCACATCATATTTCGGCGTAAAGTCGCACCACATCCCCTCCAGACAGAAAAGGCCACGCGCCCGCGCTTCATCCCGCAGCGCCCGCCCCTCACGGGCGTTAAGCGCCAGCGGCTTTTCAATCAGCGCGTGTTTACCGGCCTGCAGCACCCGCATGGCGTCGGGAAAGTGGTGGTTGTGCGGCGTGGCGACGTAAACCACATCCAGCTGGTTCAGCGCCAGCATCTCGCCAAGGCTCTGACAGGTCTGGGGAATATCCCAGCGCGCGGCGAACGCCGCCGTTTTCTCGGCGCTGCGTCCCGCCACGGCCACCAGCTGCTGCCGGGTCTGGCCGCGCAGCGCCGCAGCGAAATGGTCGGCAATCCAGCCGGGGCCGATAATCCCCCAGCGCAGAACGGGAATGCTTTCAGGCGCCAGCCGCTTCGGCTGAGGTAAGGCGGTGGGAAACATAAGGCTCTCCTCGTGTGTTTGATGAGCGGGACGGCGTACTGTCAGGACAACGTGAACTCACTATAGGAAGCCAAAAGCGGGAAAGAAACCGGGCCGATGATGGAAAACCATCAACGAAAACCTTCCCTGCCGACACGGAAGAAATTATTCTCGCCGCGTTGTTAACACTTTATTAATTTCTTTATTCGCATGTAAAAAACAGCGCTGGGCGCGTCCCCCGTTCATGGCGCGGACGTGAAACGTGAAAAAATAAAAAAATAGTTTTTGAGCAATTAATCGGCAGGGAATTTATGAAACGCAGAGAATTTCTCACCTCAGTGGTCGCGCTGGGGGTGGCTTCGTCGTTGCCTACGGCACAGGCCGACGTCATCAACGGCGGGCAACCCTGGAACCCCGGCGACATCAACACGCCACCAGCGCCGCCGCGCCAAGGCGGCCTGCAGTACTTCACGCAGCATGAATTCGATACCGTCGCCATCATCGCCGAGCGCTTTATTCCGGCCGATGAACTGAGCCTCGGCGGCAAAGAGGCCGGCTGCGCCACCTTTATCGACCGTCAGCTGGCGGGCGACTACGGCAACGCCGTCGCTCTCTACCGGCTGGGACGTTTTGTCAAAGGCACCCCGCAGCAGGGGCCGCAGTCGCCGCTGACGCCGGCGCAGCGTTACCGCCAGGGCCTGGCGGCGCTGGATAGCGCCACCAGGGCGCAGTTCGGTAAGGACTTTATCGCCCTCGACCAACAGCAGCAGGAGCGCATCCTGCACGCCATGGAGACCGACCGCTACGATCTCGGCCCGCAGGTGGAAACCAAGGTGCTGTTTGAGCTGCTGCTGCAAAACGTACGCGAAGGCTTCCTGGCCGATCCGATTTACGGCGGCAATAAAGACATGACCAGCTGGAAAATGATTGGTTTCCCGGGCGCGCGCTATGACTTCCGCGATCTGCTCGGTAAGAAAGGGCAAAAGCTGAACATCATCCCCACCAGTTTAATCGATAACACGCTTTGATCCCGCGCCGCTGTCGCGCCGAGCAATTGTGAGTCCAACTATGAAAAATGTACGTCCAAAAGCCGATGTGGTTATCGTCGGCCTGGGATGGTGCGGTTCTTTGATCGCCGAAGAGCTGACCCGCGCCGGATTAAACGTCGTCGCCATCGAACGCGGCCCCTGGTTTGAAACCGCCACCGATTTTCCACCCTCCATCGATACCGATGAACTGCGTTGGGATACCCGCCGCAGCATGCTGCTGCCGCCTGCGGTGGAAACCACCACCTTCCGCAACCACCGCAGCGAAAAAGCGCTGCCGACCCGCGACTGGAACCTGAACGAGCTGGGGTATAACGTGGGCGGTTCAGGCACCCACTGGGCGGGCATGGCCTGGCGCTTTACGCCGTTCGACCTGCAGCCGTACACCCAGACCGTCGAGCGCTACGGCAAACAGCAGATCGCCGACGGTCTGATTCTGCAGGACTGGGGCGTTACCTATGACGAGCTGGAGCCATTCTACGACCGCTTCGAGAAGATCGCCGGCGTCTCCGGCAAGGCCGGCAAGCTGAACGGCGAAATTATCCCGGGCGGCAACCCGTTTGAAGGCAACCGCAGCAGCGAATACCCGCTGCCGCCGCTGGAAGGACTGCGCCTGACCGACCTGTTCCGCGATGCGGCCACGTCGCTGGGGCTGAACCCGTTTATGGTGCCGGCGGGCCAGACCTCCCGCGCCTACGTCAACCCGCTGGGGGTACGCATGGGTCCCTGCACCTACTGCGGCTACTGCCTGTACTACGGCTGCGGCAACTTCTCCAAATCCAGCCCCAACGCCTGCGTGGTGCCGGCCCTGATGCAGCGCGAGAACTTTACCGTGCTTACCGACTCGGCGGTGGTGCGGGTCAACAAGGCCGCTGACGGCAAAACCGCCACCGGCGTCACCTATCTGGACCGCAATAAAAAAGAGTGGGAACAGCCAGCCGATATCGTAGTGCTGTCGGCGTTCCAGATGCAGAACGTGCGCCTGCTGCTGCTGTCGAAAATCGGCCAGCCTTACGATCCCGTCAGTAAAACCGGCGTGGTCGGCCGCGCCTACAGCTTCCAGACGGTGGCCGGTGCCAATTTGTTCTTCGAAGACGAAAACCTTAACCCGTTTATCGGCGCCGGCGCGCTGTCGCAGCAGGTGGATGACTATAACGGCGATAATTTCGACCACAGCGGACTGGGCTTTATCGGCGGCGCCGGCCTGTTGGTGGTCGCCCGCGGCGCACGCCCGATCGGCAATGCCGACGCGCTGCCGCCCGGCACGCCACGCTGGGGCAAGGCATGGAAAAAAGCTTACACCCACGCCTTCCAGAACGGCTCCTTTATCTTCGGCCAGGGCACCAGCTACTCGCACGAAGATTACTACCTCGATCTGGATCCGGAATACACGGACGATAACGGCAACCCGCTGCTGCGCGTCACCTTTGACTACAACGAAAACGACCGCCGCACAGCACGCTTTATCGAAGAGAAAAGCGTAGAGCTGGGCAAGGCGATGGGCGCCAAGATCGTCATCGGCACCAACTCCGCCTCCGGCCGTTACTCGCCGTACAACCTCGCCAGCGATCACACCATCGGCGGCGCGGTAATGGGCAACGATCCGAAAACCAGCGTGCTGAACCGCTATCAGCAGTGCTGGGACATGCATAACCTGTTCGTGCTGGGCGCTTCCTCCTTCCCTAACAACGCCGGTTACAACCCGACGGGCACCATCGGCGCGCTGAGCCTGTGGACGGCGAAAGCGATTATCGAACAGTACGTCAAAAACCCCGGCCCGCTGGTAAAGGTGTGAGATGAAAAAAATCAAAATTGCAGGCGGGATCGCCGTGGTCGCCGCCGCCGTGGTGGTTGGGCTACTGTGGAAAAACGGCGATGCCAGCGCCGATAACGTGGCGGACGACCGGACGCTGACCAGCCAGCCGCCGTCCGCGGCGGACGCGCAGGCGGTGATACGCGGCAAATACGTGGCAATTGCCGGCGACTGCGTGGCCTGCCATACCGCGCCGGGCAGCAAGCAGCCGTTCTCCGGCGGCTATCGGATCGACACGCCTTTCGGCGGTATTTACGCCAGCAACATCACCCCGGACGTTGAAGACGGTATCGGCAGTTGGAGCGAACGCGACTTTTTCCGCGCGGTGCGCCACGGCAAGGGCAAACAGGGGGAAAACCTCTACCCGGCGATGCCGTACAACGCCTATATCAAAGTCAGCGACGCCGATATGCACGACCTGTGGCTGTATATGCGTTCGGTCAAGCCGGTGAAAAACAAGGTGCCGGAAACCCGGCTGCCGTTCCCGTACAACATTCGTCTGGCGATGATGGGCTGGAACCTGTTGTTCTTCGACAACAGCGGCTTTACGCCGGATGCCGGCCAGTCGGCACAGTGGAACCGCGGCGCCTATCTGGTGCAGGGACTGGAGCACTGCGCGGCCTGCCACACGCCGAAGAACCTCATCGGCGGGGATACCTCCGCCTATCTGCAGGGCGGCAATCTGGGCGAGTGGTACGCGCCGGAAATCACCGGCAACCGCTACACCGGCATCGGCGAGTGGACGGAAGATCAGGTGGTGGACTACCTCAGGCTGGGCAGCAACCACGTCGCCGTCGCCTCCGGCCCAATGGCGGAGGCGGTCAGCAACTCTACCCAGCACCTGACGGAGCAGGACCTGCGCGCCATCGCCGTGTATCTTAAATCCCAGCCGGGATCGGATCGGCAAAAACCGGCACCGCTGGCCGCAGACAGCGCACAAATGAAGATGGGCGCCAACGTCTATGCCGCTAACTGTACCGCCTGCCATAACAGCGACGGCAAAGGCATCCCGAACCTGGCCACCAGCCTGGCCGGCAACCCGGCGATTATGGCGCCGGACGCCGCATCGCTGGTGACCACCGTTCTGCAGGGCGGCCGTGGCGCGGTGACCGTGGGCAATCCCACCAGCGGCGCGATGCCGAGCTTTGCCTGGAAGCTGTCGGACGAACAGGTGGCGGCGGTGACGACTTACATCCGCAATAGCTGGGGCAATGCGGCGCCGGCCATAACGAAGGATGAGGTCGCGGAGAAACGCAGCCTGCTGCAGCTGCCGCCGCAGATGGCGCAAGGCAGCGCCGACAAATAGCGGCGCGGCTGACGGGACGGGGGCGATAGCGATATCGCCCCCGTTCTATTTTATGACTTACTGCACGGCGGCGATTGCTTCCGCCACCTGATGCACGTTGCGGTGGTTCAGACCGGCGACGCACATGCGACCGCTGTGGATCAGGTACACACCGAACTCTTCACGCAGGCGGTCGACCTGCTGCGCGTTTAAGCCGGTGTAGCTGAACATGCCGCGCTGTTGCAGCAGGTAATCGAAGTTACGCTGCGGCAGCGCGCTCTTCAGCGCATTCACCAGCGTCTGTCGCATCTCCAGAATGCGGGCGCGCATGCTTTCTACTTCATCCAGCCACTGCTGCTTCAGCTGCGCGTCGTTCAGCACCTTGGCCACCACCTGCGCGCCGAAGTTCGGCGGGCTGGAGTAGTTGCGGCGTACGGTCGCCTTCAGCTGGCCCAGCACGCGGCCGGCGGCTTCGCTGCTCTCACACACCACGGACAGCCCGCCCACGCGCTCGCCGTACAGCGAGAAGATTTTCGAGAACGAGTTGCTCACCAGGCACGGCAGCCCCGCAGCGGCAATGGCGCGGATGGCGTAGGCGTCCTGCTCCATGCCGGCGCCGAAGCCCTGATAGGCGATGTCGAGGAATGGGATCAGCTCGCGCTCGGCCAGCACCTTCACCACCTCGTCCCACTGCGCCGGCGTCAGATCGGAGCCGGTCGGGTTATGGCAGCACGGGTGCAGCAGCACGATGCCCTGCGCCGGCAGCGTTTTCAGCGTGCTCAGCATAGCGTCGAAACGTACGCCCAGGCTTTCGCTGTCGAAGTACGGGTAGGTATTCACCTTGAAGCCGGCGCCGCTGAAGATCGCCACGTGGTTTTCCCAGGTCGGATCGCTGACCCACACCTGCGAATTCGGGAAATAGTAATGCAGGAAATCGGCCCCCACCTTCAGCGCGCCGGAGCCGCCGACGGTCTGCACCGTTGCAATGCGCTCCTGCTGCAGCATCGGGTGATCGGCGCCGAACAGCAGCTGCTGGATAGCGCTGCGGTAAGGCTGCAGGCCTTCCATCGGCAGATACAGCGAGGCGCCGTGATCGGCGCTGCTCAGCTGCGCCTCGGCGGCGGCGACCGCCTGCAACTGCGGGATAATCGCCTGCTCGTTGTAATACAGGCCGATGCTCAGGTTTACCTTATGCTCGCGCGGATCCTGTTTGAACTTCTCCATCAGCGACAGTATCGGGTCGCCGGCATAGGCATCAACGTTCTGGAACACGGTGTTGTTCTCCTTGCTTTAGTTATTTTTAAGGTACAGAGACCGGCGCGCCGACAGCATACGCACACGCCAATGCACCTAATATAGACGCTATCCGCGGGGAAATATCCACCATAAAAAGTGTGGTTAGCTTGCCAGGCCGCCGCGGTAAAAAATGCTCAGCAACAGGGGGCTTAACGCGCCACCGGCAGCAGGCCGTTTTCTTTAATGCGGTTCAGCACCACCGCCGTCTTGACGTGCGCCACGCTGTGGTGGGTCAGCAGCGTCTGGCTGATAAACTCGCTCAGCGCGGCCAGATCGGCGACGGCCACTTTCAGCAGATAGTCGGCGTCGCCGGTGGTCTTATAGGCGTCGAGCACCGCTTCCGTATGCTCCAGCATGTAATGAAAACTGTCCACCTGTTCCGGTCCGTGGTTGGTCAGGCTCACCTCAATCAGCCCGACCATGCCCAACCCCACCGCCTCGGGGGCCAGCCGCGCATGGTAGCCGCGGATCAGCTGCGCCTGCTCCAGGCTGATGCGCCGCCGGGAACACTGCGACGCGGACAGCCCCACCAGCTCACTCAGTTCCTGGTTGGTCAGTCGGCCGTTGGCTTGTAGCAGCGTCAGGATTTTCATATCAAAATCGTCAATGTTGTACATAGCCACCTGTAAACTGTGTTAAGAAATATTGACGTTCAGACTATCAGTTTTTTTCGTGTTGTTATCGTTCCGCGTCAGAGAATGCGCGTTGCGTAGCAGCAAATCAGACTGACGCCGTTTATCGGCGGCATAAAAAACGGATAATTCACGCAAACCAACCACAACCCACGGCTAACCGACGCATAAAGCCACGAATGTATAAGAAAGGGAAAATGATGAAAAAATTAGCGCCTCTCGCCTTACTGCTCGCCGCCGGCGGCGCCAGCGCCCAGTCGCACCTGGATAAGGTGACACAGCAAAAGCAGCTGGAAGTGTGCACCACCGGCGATTACAAGCCCTACACCTTTCTGCCGGAAAAAGGCGGCTATGAAGGCATCGATATCGAGATGGCCCAGTCGCTGGCCAAAAGCCTCGGTGCCGAGGTGAAGTGGGTCAAAACCAGTTGGAAAACCCTGATGCAGGACTTTAACGCCGGCAAGTGCGATATCGCGATGGGTGGTATCTCCGTTACGCTGGAACGGCAAAAACAGGCCTTCTTCGCGGAAAAACTGGATACCGACGGCAAGATCCCGCTGGTGCGCTGCAGCGACGTGAAGAAATACCGCACCATCGCCCAGATCAACAAACCGTCGGTGCGGGTGATCGAGCCGGCCGGCGGCACCAATGAGGCCTTCGCCCGCGCGCACCTGCCGAAAGCGAAGCTGACGCTGTCGCACGACAATATGGGGATCTTCCAGCAGCTGGTCGATCGCAAGGCCGACGTGATGATCACCGACGCCTCCGAAGCGCTGTATCAGCAAAAGCGCTACCCGAAGCTGTGCGCCGTTAACCCGAAAAAGCCCATGCAGTACGGCGAGAAGGCCTACATGCTGCCGCGTGACGACTTAAGCTGGAAGCTGTACGTCGACCAGTGGCTGCACCTGACCAAAGCCAGCGGCGAGTACCAGAAAATTATTGATAAGTGGCTGGCGGTGAAGAAATAACGTCCCCACCGCCCATGTGCAAGACGGCGTATTAGTAGCGATCTTCGCGGATATTTTTCGCCGTCTGCTGCAGCAGCTGGAACGCCTGATAGCGGCGGCGATGCAGCGCCGCATACGCCGCGTTGGGTGAATATTCGCACTCGCGGGCGGTCATCGCCTGCATGGCGTCGCTCACCGAGGCACGCAGCCCGCCGGCAACCGCGGCCAGAATGGCGGAGCCCAGCAGCACCGGCTCCTCCGATTTGGTCGCCAGCACCGAGCAGCCGCAGGCGTCGGCAATCAGCTGACGCACCAGCGGATGCTGGCCGGCGCCGCCGCTGATAACGATATCACGCGTTGCAATGCCGTTCTCACGCTGTGCATCGATGATCTGCCGCAGCCCGTAGCCCAGGCTGCACACGCCGGCGATATACAGCGCAATCAAACTGTCCAGATCGCGATCCATATCCAGGCCGTAGATCAGCGCGCGAGCATAAGGATCCGCCAGCGGCGCCCGGTTGCCGGCAAACTCCGGCACCACGTGCATCTCACGGGCGCACTGCACCGCGTCGGACAGCGCATCGAACCTGTTCATCGCCAGATCCGCCAGATAAACCGGCAGCGGCAACCCTTCCGCCTCGGCCTGCCCCTTCACCTGCGCCGACGCCGGATGCAGCTCCAGCAGGCGATCAATCGCCGCGCCCGCCGCGCTCTGCCCGCCCTCGCTCAACCAGAAGCCCGGCACCATCGCCGCATAATACGGCCCCCAGACGCCCGGCACGAAGGCCGGCGTGCGGGTGGAGGTCATGGTGCAGGAGGAGGTGCCGAACACATAGGCCAGCTTCTCTTCCGGCGAGCCGTCCACCCCCAGCGTGCCGATGCCGCCGGCGTGCGCGTCGATCATACCGGCCGCCACCGGCGTATGTTGCGGCAGCCCCATATCCTCGGCCGCCTGGGCCGACAGCCCCTGCCCGCACGGCGTTCCCGGCTCCACGATGAGCTGGCCGATGCGGCCGAACGACGCCTCCGCCAGTTCGGGCAGGCCGACGGTATGGAAATAGTCGGCATCCCAGCGGTTTTCATGAGCCAGATAGTTCCACTTGCAGGTGACCGTACACTGCGAACGCGCCAGATCGCCGGTAGAGCGCCAGGTCAGATAGTCCGTCAGATCGAAGAACTGCCAGGCCTGCGTGAAGGTTTCCGGGTGATGCTGCTTCAGCCACAGCAGCTTGGGTATTTCCATTTCCGGCGAGATGCGCCCGCCGACGTATTTCAGCACCGGATGCGCCGTAGCGTTGATGGCGTCCGCCTGTTGTGCGGCGCGGTGATCCATCCAGACGATGATATTGCGCTCCGCCTCACCGCCCGGGCTGACCGCCAGCGGCGCGCCCTCCTCACCGACCACCACCAGCGAACAGGTGGCGTCAAAGCCGATGCCCGCCACCGCGGCCGGCTCAATGCCGGACTGCGTCACCGCGCGCCTGACACAGTGGCACACCGCGCGCCAGATATCATTGCCGGACTGTTCAACCCGGTGGCCGCTGGCGTGAAAGGTGGCAATGTTCTTTTTGGCGGAGGCGAGCAGATTACCGTCTGCATCAAACACTCCCGCCCGCGCGCTGGCGGAACCGACGTCAACGCCAATCAGGTATCTGGCTTTACTGCTCATATCTGGTTACCTTTCGCTAAATAGTGGCTCAGAGATCGACGCTGTTCGGCAGAATGACCAGGTCGCGCACCGTCACGTTCGGCGAGCGCGTCACCATAAACAGCACCGACTCGGCGACCTCAATCGGCTGCATCAGGCTGCCGTTCGCCAGCGCTTCTTCCATTTTCTCTTTGGGCCAGTCATCCAGCAGCGAGGTCACCACCGGGCCGGGCAGCACCGCGCCGACGCGCACGCCGTGCTGCGCCACCTGCCGGCGGGTCGAGTGGACGAACGCCTGCACGGCGAATTTAGAAGCAGTATAGATGGGTTCCCACACCACCGGCACCACGCCGGCGATGGAACTGGTAAAAATAATGTCGCCGGACTTCTGCGCGATCAGGTGCGGCAGCACGGCGCGCACGCTGCGAAACGCCGCGCTGGTGTTGAGCTTCAGCACCCGCTCCCACACGTCCGGGTCGCCTTCTTCCACCGCGCCGCCGATATAGGCGCCGGCGTTGGCGTGGAAAATGTCCAGCCGGCCGGCCAGTTTGAGGATCTGCGCCAGAATGCCGTCCACCTGGGCGCCGTCCATCAGGTCAACCTGCAGCGGCAGCGCCTGCTCGCCCAGCTCGCCGACCACCTCGTGCAGTTTGTCCGCATCGCGATCGATCAGCACCACTTTGGCGCCGGCCTGCAGCATGATTTTGGCGCACTCCAGCCCGATACCGGACGCAGCGCCTGTGACGGCGGCGACTTTGCCCGCCAGGGAAGTATTCATAGAGAAGACAGAAGCGTTCATCTTATAATCCTTATACCGTTGTCAGGTCGCAGAGCGCGCGACATCTGCGCGCAGGACGTATTTAACACAGTGAAAATATTGATGTTTACTGTTGAGCCGGTAACGATTTACCCTGATGTGCCGCCGCAATACCACCGTGGCGGACTATCTGGCGCACGATGCGCAACACATTGCTCAATCGATGAAGCTTAATTATCATCATCGGCGGCAATCAGCAAAAGAAATGTGATTAGAGGATTGGGATCTGTGAGCGAGATCGGCAAAAACAAGAAAACCACCATCTACGATCTGGCTGCGCTCAGCGGCGTATCCGCCAGCGCGGTCAGCGCGATCCTGAACGGCAGCTGGAAAAAACGCCGTATCAGCGCCAACCTGGCGGAAAAGGTGACGCGGATTGCCGAGGAGCAAGGCTATGCGGTCAACCGACAGGCCAGCCTGCTGCGCAGCGCGCGCTCCAAAACCATCGGCATGATCGTACCGAAGTACGATAACCGCTATTTCGGCTCGATTGTCGAGAAATTCGAGGAGATGGCGCGCGAACGCGGCCTGTTCCCGGTGATTACCTGCACCCGGCGCGATCCGGCGCTGGAGGCGGAAGCCGCCAAAACCATGCTCTCCTGGCAGGTTGACTGCATGATCGTCACCGGCGCCACCGATCCGGACAGAATCGCCGAGATCTGCGCCAATGCCGGCGTGCCCACGCTGAATCTGGATCTGCCCGGCAGCCGCGCGCCGTCGGTGATTTCCGCCAACTTCGACGGTGCCCGCGCGCTGACCCGCCGGCTGCTGCAACACAGTCCGGCAAATGCCCCGCTGCTGTTTATCGGCGGCCGCGGCGGCGATCACAATACCCGGGAACGCCTGCGAGGCTTTCTGGCCGCGCATCAGGAAGCCGGCCTGACGGTGCCCGAGACGCATATTTTGCTGTGCGGCTATCGGGCGGAAAAAGCGGAAGCGGCGCTGGAGAACTATTTTCACGGCCACCGCGACGCCCAGAGCGGGTTTTTCGTTAACTCCACCATTTCGCTGGAAGGCGTGGTTCGCTTTCTCAGCGGCCAGGGCATGCTGCGCGGCGAGCCGCGGCGGGCAATGGGCTGTTTTGACTGGGATCCGTTCGTCGCCATGCTGGGGGACGATATCATGATGGTGAAACAGGACGTCGGCGCGATGATGACGGAAGTGTTCCGTCAGGTGGAAAGCGGCATCAGCGGCACGGCGCTGACAGAGATCCCGGTGGAGCTGATGGTATGACCCCATCCCGCTCAGTTCCCCTGAGCGGGACAGCATAGGCAGGCTCAGTCGCCGATATACTCCATCGCCACGCGCTGGGTCAGTTTAGTGATCAGCTCATAGGCGCTGATGCCGGTCGCGGCGGCGACGCGCTCCACCGGCAGTGCGGCGCCCCACAGTATCGCCTCATCACCCACTTTATCCCCGGCGTTCGGCCCCAGATCGACGGAGATCATATCCATCGACACCCGGCCGACGATCGGCACTTCGCGGCCGTTCAGCCAGATCGGCGTGCCGCTCGGCGCGCTGCGCGGGTAGCCGTCGCCGTACCCTATCGCCACCACGCCCAGGCGGGTATCACGCTCGCTGACCCAACTGCCGCCGTAGCCGACCGGCTCGCCGGCCCGATGCTCGCGCACTGCGATCAGGCTGGATTTCAGCGTCATTGCCGGCTGCAGGTCGAAGGCGCTGCCGTCGCCGCTTTCCAGCGGCGAGACGCCGTACAAAATAATTCCCGGCCGCACCCATTCGTTATGTGCATCCGGCCACAGCAGCGTGCCGCCGGAGGCGGCGATGGAGCGCTGCCCCGGCTTGCCGCGGGCAAACTGTTCAAAACAGGCGATTTGCCGCAGCGTCGCGTCAGATTCCGGCTCATCCGCCCGGCTGAAATGGCTCATGATATTCACCGGCTGCGCCACGTTACGGCAGGCGCACAGGCGCTGATAAAACGCTTCCGCCTGCTCCGGGCGCACACCCAGCCGGTGCATGCCGGTATCCAGCTTCATCCATACCGTCACCGGGTGCGGCAGGGTTGCCTGCTCCAGCGCCTCAAGCTGTTCGATGCTGTGTACCGCGGTTTCGATATGATTTGCCGCCAGAACGGGCAAATCGTCCGCGCAGAAGAAACCTTCCAGCAGCAGGATCGGTTTGACGATGCCGCCGGAGCGCAACATCAGCGCTTCGCCGATGCGCGCGACGCCGTAGCTGTCGGCGTCTTGCAGGGTGTGGGCCGTTTCCAGCAGGCCATGTCCATAAGCGTTTGCTTTCACAACCGCGATCAGGCGGCTGTTCGGCGCCTGACGGCGTACCTGTTGCAGGTTGTGTCGCAGAGCGCGGCGGTCGATTACAGCGGTTGCCGCTTTCATTTCCGTTCCTTAGCTGAGGATTAATTATTCATCGTCATATTGCGGGCCGGCATAGTTGTCAAAGCGCGACCACTGGCCGTTAAAGGTCAGACGTACGGTGCCAATCGGGCCGTTACGCTGCTTACCAATAATGATTTCGGCGATCCCTTTCAGATCGCTGTTCTCGTGATACACCTCATCACGGTAGATGAACATGATAAGGTCGGCATCCTGCTCGATGGAGCCGGATTCACGCAGGTCGGAGTTGACCGGGCGTTTGTCGGCACGCTGCTCCAGGGAGCGGTTCAGCTGCGACAGCGCCACCACCGGCACCTGCAGCTCCTTCGCCAGCGCCTTCAGCGAGCGCGAGATTTCGGCGATTTCCAGCGTTCGGTTGTCCGACAGCGACGGTACGCGCATCAGCTGCAGGTAGTCGATCATGATCAGGCTCAGGCCGTCGTTTTCACGGAAAATACGGCGGGCGCGCGAGCGCACCTCGGTCGGCGTCAGGCCGGAGGAGTCGTCGATATACATATTGCGCTTCTCCAGCAGGATGCCCATGGTGCTGGAAATGCGCGCCCAGTCCTCATCGTCCAACTGGCCGGTACGGATACGGGTCTGATCGACGCGCGACAGCGAGGCCAGCATACGCATCATGATCTGCTCGCCGGGCATCTCCAGGCTGAAGATCAGCACCGGCTTGTCCTGCAGCATTGCGGCGTTTTCGCACAGGTTCATCGCAAAGGTGGTTTTACCCATCGACGGACGCGCCGCCACGATGATCAGATCCGAACGCTGCAGGCCGGCGGTTTTCTTATTCAGATCCTGATAGCCGGTATCCACCCCGGTGACGCCGTCATGCGGCGTCTGGTACAGCGATTCGATACGGGAAACGGTGGCTTCCAGGATCTGATCGACGCTTTTCGGCCCTTCGTCCTTACTGGCGCGGTTTTCCGCAATCTGGAATACCCGCGATTCAGCCAGATCGAGTAGATCTTCGCTGGTGCGCCCCTGCGGATCGTAGCCGGCGTCGGCGATCTCATTGGCCACCGCGATCATCTCGCGCACCACCGCGCGCTCGCGCACGATATCGGCATAGGCGCCGATGTTGGCGGCGCTCGGGGTGTTTTTCGCCAGCTCGGCCAGATAGGCGAAGCCGCCGACGGAATCCAGATCGCCCCGCTGTTCCAGCGATTCGGACAGGGTGATAAGGTCAATCGGCTTGCTCATTTCAAGCAGGCGCTGCATCTCGGTAAAGATCAGGCGGTGCGGACGGCTGAAGAAGTCGTTGGCGACCACGCGTTCCGCCACGTTGTCCCAGCGTTCGTTATCCAGCATTAAACCGCCCAACACGGACTGTTCCGCCTCCAGCGAATGCGGCGGCATCTTCAGCCCTTCCATTTGGCGATCGCGCGGTGCCTGAGCCTCGTTAGATTTGTTGGTGGGTTTCTTTCCTGCCATAGTGGGGACGCATTACCTGTTATGAAGTGACAACGCGGCAGTATATACCCTAAATAATTCCAGTTACAGGCAAGCGGCAAGGGAAGCAATCCCGATGCGCTGACTCAGATCGGTGATTCGGGGACTGAGCGCAGCCGACACCGCTGTAACTTGCAGTATGACGGGTATACATTAATGACCCATCGCTATGTCCTAACATTAGGATCTAACGGCGACAGCGCACACTGAGGAGGAGCCATGGCCAAGCGCATTCAGTTTTCCGCCACCGGCGGACCGGAAGTCTTGCAATACGTTGATTTTACACCGCTCGATCCGGTCGCCGGCGAGGTACAGATTGAAAACCGGGCCATAGGTATCAACTACATCGATACCTATGTGCGCAGCGGTTTATACGCGCCGCCATCGCTGCCGAGCGGTCTGGGCACCGAAGCGGCCGGCGTGGTGACCAAAGTGGGCGCCGGCGTCAGCGCGCTGAAGCCGGGTGACCGTGTGGTGTATGCGCAGGCGGCGCTGGGGGCCTACAGCGACGTACACAACGTGCCGGAAGAAAAAGTGGCGCTGCTGCCCGACAACATCAGTTTTGAACAGGGCGCGGCCTCCTTCCTCAAGGGCCTGACCGTGCACTATCTGCTGCGGCAGACCTATAACCTGCAACCGGGGGAAACTTTCCTGTTCCACGCGGCCGCCGGCGGCGTCGGGCTGATCGCCTGTCAGTGGGCGAAGGCGCTGGGCGCCAGGCTGATCGGCAGCGTCGGTTCGGCGGAAAAAGCGGCGCTGGCGCAGCAGGCCGGCGCCTGGGCTACCATCAACTATCAGCAGGAAGATATTGCCGAACGCGTGGCGGCACTAACCAACGGCGAAAAAGTCGGCGTAGTGTATGATTCGGTCGGCAAAAGCACCTGGCAGGCTTCGCTCAACAGCCTGAAGCGCCGTGGCCTGATGGTCAGCTTCGGCAACGCCTCCGGGCCGGTAACCGGCGTCGATCTGGCGCTGCTGAATCAGAAAGGTTCGCTGTACGTCACCCGCCCTTCCCTTAACGGTTACATCACCAACCGTGCGGAACTGGAATATGCCAGCAATGAGCTGTTTGCGCTGATTGGCAGCGGCGCCATCAAGGTTGAAGTGAACGACGAGCAAGAATTCGCTTTGGGCGACGCGCAGCGCGCGCACCAGCTGCTGGAAAGCCGTCAGACCAGCGGCTCCAGCCTGCTGATTCCAGGCTGATAACAGAAAAGGGCTCCCTCAGGAGCCCTTTCTGATACTGCGTTTTGTAGGGTAGAGCAGAGTCCGCATGAGACAGAGGTTGCTGTTGCAACACGATTATTATTAGGGCTGCCTCGCACGGTGATGAAATTGTCAGCATCACTTCACTGCTATGGCGCACATCCTAACAGCCGCTAAACGCAAAAAGAACGTTAAACGCATCGCAACGGCGTTTTATCCCTTAAGGTGTGATCTCTGCCGCATTCCCTCTCTGACTTATTACGTTGTTTTCATCATGACTGACTGATAAATCAGCAAAAATCAATAGCGCCGTATCTGCGGCTTTTGCAACGAGCGATAAATCCACACGCCAACCACCGCCAGAATCAGCCACGGCAACAGCTTAATCACCATCGCAAACAGGCCGCCCAGCAGCATAAAGGCCGAGGCCACCAGCAGCGCGGCCAACACACCCAGCAGCGAAACGCCGGTGACCAGCAGCATCAGCACGAAGCCGATAAAAAAGAAAATTTCTAGCATGATAAGGAAGCTCCTTGGCAAAACTGGCATCTGCCAACGTTATTACAAGAAGCGTGCCAACCCTGATGCTATCGGCAACCCGTTGAAATGCAATGAAAGCTGCGCCGCAGGACGCGACGCAGCTGGTGAAAATAACCAACAGTTAGCGTAATAAGCGGCGAATTACGCCACCTCACTGCGCGGCTGACGCACCAGACTGAGCGCCTGCTCCACCACGCGCACGTCGGCCCCCGCCTTATGGGCATTCTCACTCAGGTGGCGCCGCCACTGGCGCGCCCCCGGAATCCCTTGGAACAGGCCCAGAATATGGCGGGTGATATGGCCCAGATAGGTGCCGTTCGCCAGTTCGCGCTCGATGTACGGATACAGCGCCTCCACCACCTCTACGCTGTCGCGCACCGCCGCCTGCGAGCCAAACAGTTCGCGATCCACCTGCGCCAGAATGCCCGGGTTCTGGTAGGCTTCGCGCCCCATCATCACGCCATCGACGTGCTGCAGGTGCTGCTGCGCCTCGGCCAGCGACTTGACGCCGCCGTTAATGGCGATGGTCAGCGCCGGGAAGTCGCGCTTGAGCTGATAAACGCGCGGATAGTCCAGCGGCGGCACTTCGCGGTTCTCTTTCGGGCTCAGGCCCGACAACCAGGCTTTACGCGCATGGATGATAAACGTCTCGCACTCGCCGCGGCCGGAGACGGTGTCGATAAAATCGCACAGGAAGGCGTAGCTATCCTGATCGTCAATGCCGATACGGGTTTTCACCGTTACCGGAATCGACACCACGTCGCGCATCGCTTTAACGCAGTCCGCCACCAGCGCGGCCTGCCCCATCAGGCAGGCGCCGAACATACCGTTCTGCACCCGGTCGGACGGGCAGCCGACGTTCAGGTTGATCTCATCATAGCCGCGCTGTTCCGCCAGTCTGGCGCAGTGCGCCAGCGCCGCCGGATCGCTGCCGCCCAATTGCAGCGCCAGCGGGTGTTCCTCGTCGCTGTACGCCAGATAATCCCCTTTGCCGTGAATGATCGCGCCGGTGGTCACCATTTCGGTATACAACAGCGTCTCTTTGCTCAGCAGGCGGTGGAAATAACGGCAATGACGGTCGGTCCAATCGAGCATAGGCGCGATGGAAAAGCGGCTCGCGCTAAACGGCCGTTCAGTGCCGTTTGAGTCGGCAAGCGGAGAGTGTTCTGGTGTTAACGAATCGGTCATTACGGTATCTATTCAGCATCAGGCGGACAAAAAAGTAATCGCTGATTATAACGTAAACCGCCGCCGAGGCGAAACCGGCGCGGCGCGCGGCATTATCCTGCTGAAAATTGGTTATTTTTGTGGTCGAAGCGACAAGAAAAACCACCGGCTATCGGTGATTTGCCGCAGGCATGGTAAAATCGCATTTTTAACGTACCGGGATATTCGCCATGACCCCAACCAACCAGGAAAAGCTGCTCGCGCAGGCAGAACGACTCTGCCAGCAACGCAATGTGCGCCTGACGCCACAACGGCTGGAAGTGTTACGCCTGATGGCGCAGCAGCCCGGTGCGATCAGCGCCTACGATCTGCTCGACCTGCTGCGCGTCGTGGAACCGCAGGCCAAGCCGCCGACGGTATACCGCGCGCTGGATTTTCTGCTGGAACAGGGATTTATCCACCGCGTCGAGTCGGCCAACAGCTACGTGCTGTGCCACCACTTCGAAGAACCGATGCATACCTCGGCGCTGTTTATCTGCGACCGCTGCGGCCAGGTCACCGAGCGCCCGACGGAGGGCGTGGAAGAGACGCTGCAAAAGCTGGCGCAGGAATCCGGCTTTGTGCTGCGTCACAGCGTGGTGGAAGCTCACGGCCTGTGCGCCGGCTGCGTTGAGGTGGAAGCCTGCGACAGCCAGCATGACTGCGATCACGACCACAGCATCGTGGTGAAGAAGAAGTAACCCGCCAAGCGGCTTACTGCGCGTAACGCTAAGCCGCCTTCCCCTGCGCAAACCAGGTGCCGTTGACGCGGTGCCGGTGCCAAATCCAACCGAGCGCCGCGCCGCGCAGCCCCAGAAAGACGCACAGTGCCAGCCACAGCCCGTGGTTGCCCAACAGCGGCAAACTCAGCAGCGTCAGGCCATAGCCCGCCGCCGCCACCGCCATGCTGTTGCGCATCTCTGCGCCGCGCGTCGCGCCGATAAACATGCCGTCCAACAGATAACACCATACCCCAATCAGCGGCAGCACCATCTGCCACGGCAGATAGTGGGCCGCCAGTGCGCGCAGCTCCGGCAGCGACGTCAGCATATTGACGATCTGCTGCCCCGCGCAGGCGTACACCAGCGCAAAGCCCAGCGCCACCAGGCAGGACTGACGACAGGCGGCGCACCAGACCAGACGCAGCTGGCTGTCGTCACGCGCGCCGTAGGCGTGCCCGGAGTGCGCCTCAACCGCATAGGCGAAGCCGTCCAGCGCGTAGGCGGTAAAGGTCAGCAGGTTCATCAGCACCGCGTTGACCGCCACCACCTCGCTGCCCAGGCGGGCGGCAAAAATGGTCAGCGAAGCGAAGCACAGCTGCAGCAGCAGGGAACGCAGCATGATATCGCGGTTGAGCGCCAGCAAACGGCGCACGTTGCCGCGCCAGGCGTGCCGCAGCATCGACGGCGAAATGCCGCGCATGCGCATCACGCGCCAGCTGAGCCACAGCCCGAGCAGCAGGGTGGCGTATTCAGATACCGCGGTGGCCGTGGCCGCACCCTGCACGTTCCAGCCCAGCCCCATCACCAGCCACAGGTCCAGCACGATATTCAGCAGGTTGCCGACAATCAGCAGGATCACCGGCGCGCGCACGTACTGGACGCCCAGCAGCCAGCCCAGCAGCACCATGTTCGCCAGCGCCGCCGGCGCACTGAGCCAGCGGATCTCCAGGAACGCGCGCGCCTGCGTCAGCACCTCGCCGTCACCGCCGACGATCTGCAGTGCGAGATCGATCAGCGGGTGGCGCAGCAGCACAATCGCCAGCCCGGCCAGCAGCGCCAGCAGCAGCGGCTGCATAAAAGCGCGCGCCAGCGCCTGCGGGTTTTGCGCCCCCAGCGCCTGCGCCGTCAGTCCAGTGGTGCTCATGCGCAAAAACAGCAGCAGCATAAACAGGAAGCTGGTGACCATCGCCCCCACCGCCACGCCGCCCAGATAGACCGGGCTGTCGAGGTGGCCGATCACCGCGGTATCCACCAGCCCCAGCAGCGGCACGGTAATGTTGGAGAAGATCATCGGCAGCGCCAAACGCCACAGGGCTTTGTCCGTGTCGCTGGTCAAGGAGGCAAGCAGGCGCATAGTCACATGTTCCCGTAGCAGAAAGGATGGGTCAGATAAGAAATAACATCGCCCCGGACGTGGCCGGGGCGATTAAACGCGGGGGGATGCGCTTTAGATCCAGTCACCGTTGCGGATGACGCCGACGGCCAGACCTTCGATGGTGAAATTCTGTTCGCGCAGGTCAACCTTGATCGGCGTGAATTCGCTGTTTTCCGGCAGCAGCTCGACCAGATTGCCGCTGCGTTTTAAGCGCTTCACCGTCACTTCGTCTTCGATGCGCGCCACCACCACCTGGCCGTTGCGTACGTCCTGCGTTTTATGCACCGCCAGCAGGTCGCCGTCCAGAATGCCGATATCACGCATCGACATGCCGTTAACCCGCAGCAGGAAATCCGCGTTCGGCTTGAACAGCGACGGATCCACCTTGTAGTGCCCTTCGATATGCTGTTGCGCCAGCAGAGGTTCGCCGGCGGCGACACGGCCGATCAGCGGCAGGCCGTCTTCATCTTCCATCAGCAGGCGGATGCCGCGCGAGGCACCGGAAACGATCTCGATCACGCCCTTGCGGGCCAGCGCCTTCAGGTGCTCTTCGGCGGCATTAGGCGAGCGGAACCCCAGACGCAGCGCGATCTCGGCACGCGTTGGCGGCATGCCGGTTTGCGAGATATGCTCGCGAATCAGATCGTAGACCTCTTGCTGCCTGGTAGTTAGTGCTTTCATTCCGCCCCCTGTTTGTTTATACAGTCTTGCTGTGAGTATATACAGGTGAACGCGGATTGGGAACCGGAGAATGAATAAAAATCAGGGATTAGCGCACCGCTTCGCAAATCAGGCGAAATGCCGCCACAGCAGCGTTACCCAGACGAACAGCGCCAGGATAATACTCAGCGACACCGCCGCCGATCCCATATCCTTGGCGCGGCCGGACAGCTCATGGTAGTCGGTGCCGACGCGGTCGACGATCGCCTCAATAGCGCTGTTGAGCACCTCTACGATCAGCACCAGCAGCACCGAGCCGATCAGCAGAATACGCGCCACGGCGTCGATATCCAGCCACAGCGCCACAATCACGGCGATAACCACCGCCACCGCCTCCTGGCGAAACGCCGCCTCATTGCGCCAGGCCGCCGTTAATCCTTGATACGAGTAACCCGCTGCTTTAATGATACGGGTCAAGCCGGTTGTTTGATTTGCCATTTTGCTGTGTGCCTTTTACAAGAGGTCAGTCATAATTTTAACGGTTCGGGGTTCTTTAACACCACAGATCTGTTACCCGCTTTCTGGTATGCTTGCGGCGCATTGCTAACAAGAGGCTTCACATAGTTATGTCAGGTTGGCGTAAAATTTATTATAAATTATTGAATCTACCACTCAAACTGCTGGTAAGAAGCAAAGTTATCCCTGCGGATCCGGTCACGGAGCTGGGGCTCGATCCCTCACGACCGATTCTGTACGTTTTACCTTACCACTCCAAGGCTGATCTGCTGACGCTGCGCGCCCAGTGCCTGGCGCAGGATCTGCCCGATCCGCTCGAACCGCTGGAGATCGACGGCGCGGTGCTGCCCAGCTACGTGTTTATCCACGACGGCCCGCGCGTCTTCCGCTACTACACGCCGAAGGAAGAGTCGGTAAAACTGTTCCACGACTATCTGGACCTGCACCGCAACAACCCGGGGCTGGATATTCAGATGCTGCCGGCATCGGTGATGTTCGGCCGCTCTCCGGGGCGCGAAGGCCAGGGCACCCCGCATCTGCGCCTGCTGAACGGCGTGCAGAAATTCTTCGCCATTTTATGGCTGGGCCGCGACAGCTTCGTGCGCTTCTCCAATACCGTGTCACTGCGCAAGATGGCGACCGAACACGGCACCGATAAAATTATCGCGCAGAAGCTGGCGCGCGTCGCGCGTATGCACTTCTCACGTCAGCGTCTGGCGGCGGTAGGGCCGAGCCTGCCGGCGCGGCAGGATCTGTTCAACAAGCTGCTGGCCTCCAAGGCGATTGAAAAAGCGGTGGAAGACGAAGCGCGCAGCAAAAAGATCTCCCATGAGAAGGCGCAGCAAAACGCCATCGCGCTGATGGAGGAGATCGCCGCCGACTTCTCCTATGAAACCGTACGTCTGTCGGACCGCGTGCTGAGCTGGACCTGGAACCGGCTGTATCAGGGCATCAACGTCACCAACGCCGAGCGCGTGCGTCAGCTGGCGCAGGACGGCCACGAAATCGTCTACGTGCCCTGCCACCGCAGCCATATGGACTATCTGCTGCTGTCCTACGTGCTGTATCACCAGGGGCTGGTGCCGCCGCATATCGCCGCCGGCATCAACCTGAACTTCTGGCCGGCCGGGCCGATTTTCCGCCGGCTGGGGGCGTTCTTTATCCGCCGCACCTTCAAAGGCAACAAGCTCTATTCGACGGTGTTCCGCGAATACCTCGGCGAGCTGTTTACCCGCGGCTACTCGGTGGAATACTTCGTCGAAGGCGGCCGTTCCCGCACCGGCCGTCTGCTGGAGCCGAAGACCGGCACCCTGTCGATGACCATTCAGGCGATGCTGCGCGGCGGCACCCGGCCGATCACCCTGGTGCCGATCTACATCGGCTACGAGCACGTGATGGAAGTGGGCACCTACGCCAAGGAGCTGCGCGGCGCAACCAAAGAGAAAGAGAGCCTGCTGCAGATGCTGCGCGGCCTGCGTAAACTGCGCAATCTGGGCCAGGGCTACGTCAACTTCGGCGAACCGCTGCCGCTGACCCCCTACCTGAACCAGAACGTGCCGCAGTGGCGCGACTCCATCGACCCGATCGAAGCGCAGCGCCCGAGCTGGCTGACGCCGACGGTGAACGATCTGGCGGCGAAAATCATGGTGCGTATCAACAACGCCGCCGCCGCCAACGCCATGAACCTGTGTTCGACCGCGCTGCTGGCCTCGCGCCAGCGTTCACTGACCCGTGAACAGCTGATCGAGCAGTTGGACTGCTATCTGCAGCTGATGCGCAATGCGCCGTACGCCGACGACGTGACGGTGCCGGACCATTCGCCGGCCGAGCTGCTGGACCACGCGCTCAACATGAACAAGTTCGAGGTGGAGCAGGACAATATCGGCGATATCATCATCCTGCCGCGTGAGCAGGCGGTGTTGATGACCTATTACCGTAATAATATTCACCACCTGCTGGTGCTGCCGTCGCTGATCGCCAGCATTGTGATGCATCACCGCCACGTCTCGCGCGCCGAACTGCTGCGCCAGATCAGCCTGATTTATCCGATGCTGAAGGCCGAACTGTTCCTGCATTACGATAAGGAACAACTGCCGGAAGTGCTGCAAACGCTGACCGACGAAATGGCGCGTCAGTCGCTGATTTGCGTCAACGGCGACGAGCTGTCGCTCAACGCCGCGCGCATCCGTCCACTGCAGCTGCTGGCGGCCGGCGTGCGTGAAACGCTGCAGCGCTACGCCATCACCATGTCGATCCTCAGCGCCAACCCGAGCATCAACCGCGGCGCGCTGGAAAAAGAGAGCCGCATTATGGCTCAGCGTCTGTCGGTGCTGCACGGCATCAACGCGCCGGAGTTCTTCGATAAGGCGGTGTTCTCCACCCTGGTGGCGACGCTGCGCGAAGAAGGCTACATCAACGATATCGGCGATGCGATCCGTGAGCACACCATGGAGGTTTACACCATGCTGAGCGACCTGATCACCCCGGAGATCAAACTGACGATTGAAAGCGTCAGCACGCCACCGGAACCTGAAACGCTGCCGGCCGAAACGGACGCCAAAAGCGCCGAATAAACCGACGCGGCCATAACGAAAAAGGCACCCATCAATCGGGTGCCTTTTTTTATCAGCGCATGGCGTCAGTATCGTCAGATAAAGCTCAGCACCACGCCGATAAACACCACCAGCCCGACGTAGTTGTTGTGCAGGAAAGCGCGGAAACAGGCGTCGCGGTCGCGGCCGGCGATCTGCTGTTGCTGATGAATAAACAGCGCGCCCGCCAGCAGCAGCGACCAGTAAAACGCTCCGCCCAGCTGCGACAGGTAACCAATCCACAACAGCAGCAGCAGCGTAGCGAACTGCAGCAGGCCGACAATCAGTTTGTCGAAACGGCCGAACAGCACCGCGGTGGATTTCACGCCGATCTTCAGATCGTCGTCGCGGTCCACCATCGCGTACAGCGTATCGTAAGCCACCGTCCAGCAGATATTCGCCAGCAGCAACAGCCAGCAGCTCAGCGGCAGCGATTCGCTCACCGCAGCATAGGCCATCGGGATGCCCCAGCCGAAGGCTGCGCCCAGCACCAGCTGCGGCAGATTGGTCACCCGCTTCATAAACGGATAGATCCACGCCAGCGCCAACCCGGCCAGCGACAGGGCGATAGTCATGGTATTGAGCGTCAGCACCAGCGCGAAGGAGATCAGCACCAGCACCACAAACAAAATTTTCGCTTCTTTCTCCGTAACCCGGCCGCTGGGCAGCGGACGGTTGGCAGTGCGTTTCACGTGTCCGTCAAAGGCGCGATCGGCAAAATCATTTACCACGCAGCCCGCCGCGCGCATTAAAAATACGCCCAGTACAAATACCAGCAAAATGGGGAACGACGGTACACCCTCGCCCGCCAGCCACAGCGCCCACAGCGTCGGCCAAAGCAGCAGCAGCGTGCCGATCGGTTTATCAATGCGCATCAGGTGGCAATAGGCCCGCCATTTACTTTGGCTAATGCTTCCTTCCAAGATCTCGTTCCCCCTTAGGCCAGTTCGCTGCCGTCCGCTTCATACAGCGGTGCGTCAGGTAAAAACAGTTCGGTCAGCAACAGCGGTTTGCCCGCCAGTCGCAGGCGGGAACGCCGCGCCCACAACCGATCCTGCCTGCCGACCAAAATATAGTCGCGGGTCAGCGCATCGCTGCTGAACAGGTAACGCCCCAGCGGCACGGTGCCCAAATCAACCAGCGCCTGATCGGGGCCGGTCAGCGTTTCCAGCGGGATCACCGTTCTGCCAAGCAGCCAGGGCCGGTCGTCACCCAGCAGGACGATTTCGCGCAGCCAGTAACGCGGGCTGTCCGGCAGATGTTCCGCCTCTTCTCCCAGCTCCTCGCGGCTGACAAAGCCCTCGCGCTGCGGCTCAACCCGCACGCAGCGACAGTGTTTCTCGAAGCGCTGCGTCATCGATCCCAGCTCCATCAGCCAGTCATTGATCGCGGCGGGCACGGGAGAATGCTGCTCGGTGAGCCATTCCAGCGGGGGCAAAATGGATTCGCTATTGCCTGGCATTGTTCTACTCCAACGGTCGGCAACATACGTCAACAACGTACATCATCGACACTACAAACGGTTAACAGGCGGCCATTGTAACGCAGAAAATTAAAAGCGGCAGAATGATTCGTGGTATCCCGCCGGCAGGAAAAAGCACGGCCGCCAAACGAAAAAAGGTGCGCCATAGCGCACCAATCATCGAGCCAGCATCGGCAGCGTGGGGATTACCCCTTGCCTTTCACACTGCTGATAAAGGTGTTACGCGCAGTGGTGGAACCCAATTTTTCCGCTTCATTCATCAGCTTCAGCGCTTTGTCGATATCTCCCGCCTTCACCGCCTGTCTGATGCCGTTATTGAAGTAACTTTCGGTGTCATTCAGCATCGGTTCCGCCGGTGCGGACGCCGTTGCCCTGGCCGGCTGCGCCGTGGCACCGACCGTGACCGGCGGCGTGCTCGACGCCGCAGGCAGCATGCCGATCATGATATTGCCGCTGCCCTGCTCGGCGCTGACCTTCAGCTTCAGCAGACCGCCGCCGGCGTGGCGGGCAATGGGATCGGGAATATCCGGCACCGCGTTGCCGACGCCGCGCGCATAGGCTTTCGCCGGATTGGTCAGCCGTGTGGTTTTAGCCAGATCCTGCCGCGTGGTGTACACCAGCAGGTAAATCTGCTTTTGCCCCAGCGCCGGCGTCAGCTTCATGGTGCCCTCCAGCCGGTCTGCCGACATCACGCCCGGCGGCTGGTACGGAAAATAGCTGCTGGGATAGTAGGCCGCCGGGCGCCGCTGCTCATCCAGCACCAGTACGCTCGGCGCATACAGCGCATTATCCCTGGCGATGCTGCTCAGGGTGATCTCCAGTGAGCCACGGTCGGCCGGCAGCGTATACGCCGCTACCGCGCCCTGAATATCGCCCTGACGGATCTGCGGGCTGGCGTCGTTCAGCGTCACGTCCTGTTTCACCGGCGGCACCAGCGGCTGCCAGGGCAGGTTTTGCAGCGCGGCGGCGCTGATGGCCGGCGCAACGGCGACATCGGCTGGCGTCGCGGCATTGGCGGCCGGCGACAGACTGACGGCCAGCGCTGCGGACAGATAAAACGACAACAGAGTTTTGTTCATTGTTATATCCCCATACCTTCCGGCGGTCGGCAGGCAAGCGCCGCGCCGCCGGTAATCAGAGAGGGGAAGAGGCACCGGCCCCTTCCCTGCGTGCGGTCGTTACCACCAGATTTCCATCTGCGCGCCGAAGGTGACTTCATCATCGTCGCCACGGCTGAAGGTGTGCGCGCTGCTGTCGCGATAGGCAGTACCGGAAGCGTAGGCCGAGCCGGAATCGTCGGTGGCGTAGCCCCATTTTTCATCCCACTTGGCGTAGGTGGCGAACAGACGGATCGCCGGACGCGACCAGATGCTGTCGCCTGCCTGCCACTGCTGCGCCAGGGTGATTTTGTACTGGCTGTTGCGGTCACCGGTGCGCTGGGATTTCACGTTGTCGTAGCCCGCTTCCAGCAGGGTGCTCATAATCGGCGTCCATTTGTACATCGGGCGTACACCCACGGTGTACCAGGTGCTGCCGTTGTCATTATCGCGGTCGACATCCTGATACATCGCCACATACATCAGTGCCCACTTGTCATTAAAGTCGATGGCGCCGTGATCCAGCACGCGGAACATATTGCCGTTATTGTTGACCGAGGAGCCTTCGTTGCGGCCGTTGTTCTGCGAGCTCATGGCGTCCGACGCGTACTGCATGACGAACTTGTTGTAGCCGTTCAGGATGCTCTGGGTATGCTCGGCGGTAAACATCCAGCCGTCCTTCGACGCGCCGTCCGCCAGGTGGTAACCGTCCTGCACGTTGGCGCGGCCGTAGTCCACCCCTAACTCCAGCGTACCGCCGGGGTTGGTTTCCAGCCCGGCCAGCCGCACGTCAAACACATCGTTGACCGTCGGACGCTCGTCCCACTCGTTGTACAGATAGCCGTAAGAGCCGCCAGATTCGCCGTTGCGGGTCACCGCCATCGACAGTTTGCCAAAGCCCAGATCGACATTTTCCAGACCGGCGCCCGGGCCGGAGATATCCCAGTAGTAGAAGTCGATCATATGAACATCGTGACGCTGATAGAAACGCTTACCGGCCCACAGGGTGGAGCCAGGCAGCCATTCGATCAGGTTTTTACCCTGCACGTTCACTTCACGAAAGCCCGGCGTGGTGTCTTCCCAGTCGCTGCGCTGCGATACCGAGTAGGCCAGATTGGTGTCGAAGTAGAAGCTTTTATCACCGTCTTTCCACACTTCCTGGCCCAGCTTCAGCTCGGCGTAGGTTTCACACTCGTTGCCGAGACGGTATTTACTGCCGGCGCCGGTGGCCTGGAAGCATTGCTGCTCCCCGCCGCTGCCGCTCCAGCCGATGCCGGAACGGGCATAGCCTTTAAAATCGACCGCCATTGCCTGCGTGGTCAGCACGCCGGCGGCGACTGCCAACGCCAGAGGAAGTTTGCGCAGAGTTGTCATCATTATTCTCCTGTTATACAGACCGTTCCCCACGGCGCGCCCGCAGCGACCACGCGCGGGACAGGCCGGGGTGCGTGGCGCTTTAAACGCCCGGCTCGCGATAGTGGCGCTGGCAGGCGGTTCCGTCTTCACGGAACAGGTGGCAGCGCTGTAACGGCAAGCCGATGGCGAATGTGGCGCCTTCTTCTACCAGCACCACGTCGTTCTGGCGGTAAACCAGGTTCTGACGAATTGCCGGGATTTGGATATGAATCTGCGTTTCGTGGCCAAGCTGCTCCACCACCTGTACCTCGCCGCTGAGCTGCACATCGCTCTCGCCGCTCGGCAGCAGGTGTTCCGGGCGAATGCCGAGCGACATATTGGCGCCGGCCTCCACCCGCTCGCCGTCCACCGGCAGCCAGACCCACTGCCGGTTGGGCAGTTCAACCTGCACCTGCTGCGGCTCTACCGCCGTTACCTTCACCGGCAGAAAATTCATCTTCGGCGAACCGATAAAACCGGCGACGAAGCGGTTGGCCGGGTAGTGATATAGCTCCAGCGGCCTGCCGACCTGCGCCACGCGCCCGGCATCCAGCACCACGATTTTGTCCGCCAGCGTCATCGCCTCGACCTGATCGTGGGTGACGTAAATCATGGTGCGCCGCAGGCGCTTGTGCAGACGGGAGATCTCAATGCGCATCTGCACCCGCAGCGCGGCGTCGAGGTTGGACAGCGGCTCATCAAGCAGGAATACCTCCGGCTCCGCCACCAGCGTGCGGCCAATCGCCACCCGCTGACGCTGCCCCCCGGACAGCGCCTTCGGCCGCCGGTCCAGCAGATGCGCCAGCTGCAGCACTTCTGATACCTGGTTTACTCGCTGGCCAATCTGCGCTTTGCTGGCGCCGGCCAGCTTCAGGCCGAACGACATGTTGTCGGCCACCGACAGGTGCGGATACAGCGCGTAAGACTGAAACACCATGCCGATGCCGCGCTCCGACGGCGGCACCTCGTTCATCAGCCGCTCGCCGATCAGCAGATCGCCGGAGGTAATGTCCTCCAGCCCGGCAATCATGCGCAGCAGCGTCGATTTGCCGCAGCCCGACGGCCCGACAAACACCACAAATTCGCCGTCGTCGATGGTCAGGTTGACGTCCCTGGAAATCACGGCCTCGCCAAAGGCCTTATAAACGCTGCGCAGTGTGACGCTAGCCATGCGTAACTCCCCTGCTTTCGCAGTTACAGTGCCGGGTGAAAGGGACGAAGCGCGCTCCGTCCAACCCCGCGCTCTGCGGGATGCTCCCGGGTAATCAAAGTCATGGGCCGATGGTGGGCGAATCGCCGCCGCGGGTAATCATCCGCAGCCGGATTTTTCATGGGGGAGGAGACGGGAGGATGAGGAAAGCAGCGCGGGGAGGAGCGGCGACGCACGTCAGACAAATCTGTGATCCGTTTGGCAAAAATGGCCGGCATTTTTTGTGCCGAAGGCCACAGAATGGAACGGAGTGTTAACTGGATCACATAACTCAGCGATGGGGCGTAGAGCACAGGAGGATGAGCGGCACGCCGGTTGTGGCCCACTATTTGCCAACTTACCGCAGTGCCCACAGAAGGATTGGACTATGACTCGTACTATGACTACCGCCGCCCGCACGCTGGTGCTGTCGGCGCTGACGACGTTGGCGCTTTCATCCTCGGCCTTTGCCAAAATCGAAGAAGGCAAGCTGGTCATCTGGATCAACGGCGATAAAGGCTATAACGGCCTGGCCGAGGTCGGCAAAAAATTTGAGCAGGACACCGGCATCAAGGTGACCGTCGAGCACCCCGATAAACTGGAAGAGAAATATCCGCAGGTAGCCGCAACCGGCGACGGCCCGGACATTATCTTCTGGGCGCACGACCGCTTCGGCGGCTACGCGCAGTCCGGCCTGCTGGCGGAGATCCACCCGTCCAAAGCGCTGCAGGACAAGATTTTCCCGTTCACCTGGGATGCGGTGCGCTACGACGGCAAACTGATCGGCTACCCGATTGCCGTAGAGGCGCTGTCGCTGATTTATAACAAGGATCTGATCAAACAGCCGCCGAAAACCTGGGAAGAGATCCCGGCGCTGGATAAGCAGCTGCGCGCCAAAGGCAAAAGCGCCATCATGTGGAACCTGCAGGAGCCCTACTTCACCTGGCCAATCATCGCCGCCGACGGCGGCTACGCCTTTAAGCAGGCCAACGGCAGCTACGACGTGAAAGACGTCGGCGTCGATAACGCCGGTTCACGCGCCGGCCTGCAGTTTATCGTCGATCTGGTGAAAAATAAGCATATCAACGCCGACACCGATTATTCGATCGCCGAAGCCGCCTTTAACAAAGGGCAGACCGCGATGACCATCAACGGGCCATGGGCCTGGGGCAATATCGACCAGAGCAAAATCAACTACGGCGTCGCAGTGCTGCCAACCTTCAAAGGCAAGCCGTCGAAAGCGTTCGTCGGCGTACTGACCGCCGGTATTAACGCCGCCAGCCCGAATAAAGAACTGGCGACCGAGTTCCTGGAAAACTACCTGCTGACCGACCAAGGGCTGGCGGATGTCAACAAAGACAAGCCGCTGGGCGCGGTAGCGCTGAAGTCCTTCCAGCAGCAGCTGGCGCAGGATGAAAAGATCGCTGCCACTATGCAGAACTCGCAACACGGCGAAATCATGCCGAATATTCCGCAGATGAGCGCGTTCTGGTATGCGATGCGCAGCGCCGTACTCAACACCATCAGCGGCCGCCAGACGGTGGACGCCGCGCTGAAAGACGCCCAGACCCGCATCAATAAATAAGCCCGGCCCTCCCCCTTCCCGCACGGGAGGGGGGAGCGGGTTACGTAGACAGAGGGAACACCCTATGCAATTCGCCCACGCCGGCTTGCCGACGCGCCAAAAATCGAAGTGGTGGCAGCATGACGGACTGAAATGGCTGACGATTGGCCTGTTCAGTCTGGTTACCTGTTATCTGATTGTGTTGATGTATGCACGGGGGGAATATCTTTTCGCCATCATGACGCTGATCCTGGTCAGCGCCGGCCTGTATATTTTCGCCAACCGCCGCGCTTATGCCTGGCGCTACGTCTACCCCGGCGTGGCCGGCATGGGGCTGTTCGTCCTGTTCCCGCTGATTTGCACCATCGCCATCGCCTTTACCAACTACAGCAGCAGCAACCAGCTCACCTTCGAGCGTGCGCAGTCGGTGCTGATGCAGCGTCAGTTGCAAACCGGCAAGACCTTTACCTTCGGCCTCTACCCGACGGCCGATCGGCAGTGGCAGCTGCTGCTGACGCACCCCGACAGCGGTGAATCGCTGCTTTCCACACCGTTCAGCCTGAATAACGCCAATGCGCCGCAGCAGGTGACGCTGACCGTCTCCGACGCCGCGCCCGCCGGCGAACGCGCCACCTTGCGCGTGATTACCCAGCACCGTCAGGCGTTGGGTCAGCTGTCTGCCCAACTGCCGGACGGCGGCGTGCTGCGGATGAGCTCGCTGCGCCAGTTCTCCGGCACCGGCCCGCTGTACACGCTGGCCGACGACGGCAAAACGCTGACCAATAACCAGACTCAGGTGCAGTACCGGCCAAACGACGACACCGGCTTCTACCAGGCGGTGAATGCCGACGGGCAGTGGGGACAGGAAACCCTCAGCCCTGGCTATACCGTCGTCAGCGGCTGGAAGAACTTCCTGCGGGTGGCGCAGGATGAGGGCATCAAGCAGCCGTTTATTTCGATCTTTATCTGGACGCTGGTGTTTTCACTGCTGTCGGTGGTGCTGACCGTCGCGGTAGGCATGGTGCTGGCCTGCGTGGTGCAGTGGGAAGCGCTGAAGGGCAAAGCCGCCTACCGCGTGCTGCTGATCCTGCCCTACGCCGTGCCGTCGTTTATTTCCATCCTGATCTTCAAAGGGCTGTTCAACCAAAGCTTCGGCGAAATCAATATGATGCTCAGCGCGCTGTTCGGCATTAAGCCGGCATGGTTCAGCGAGCCGCTGACCGCCAAGAGCATGATCCTGATCGTCAATACCTGGCTGGGCTACCCCTACATGATGATCCTGTGCATGGGCCTGCTCAAAGCGATCCCGGAGGATCTGTATGAAGCCTCGGCCCTCGACGGCGCCGGGCCCCTGCAGAACTTCTTCCGCATCACTTTCCCGCTGCTGATCAAGCCGCTGACGCCGCTGATGATCGCCAGTTTTGCCTTTAACTTTAATAACTTCGTGCTGATCCAACTGCTGACCAACGGCGGTCCGGACATGATCGGCACCACCACGCCGGCCGGCTATACCGATCTGCTGGTCAGCTACACCTACCGCATCGCCTTTGAGGGCGGCGGCGGACAGGACTTCGGGCTGGCGGCCGCCATCGCCACGCTGATTTTCCTGCTGGTCGGCGCGCTGGCGATTCTGAATCTGAAAGCCAGCAAAATGAACTTTGATTAGGGAGAACACCCATGGCTATGGTCCAACCAAAATCCCAGCGCCTGCGTCTGTGGCTGACCCATCTGGCAATGCTGAGCTTTATCGCCCTGATCATGTTTCCGCTGCTGATGGTGGTGGCGATTTCGCTGCGCGCCGGCAACTTCGCCACCGGCAGTCTGATCCCGGATCAGGTCTCCTTCGACCACTGGCGGCTGGCGCTGGGCCTGAGCGTTACCCACGCCGACGGCAGCGTAACGCCGCCGCCCTTCCCGGTGCTGCTGTGGCTGTGGAATTCGGTGAAAGTAGCGGCGATCACCGCCATCGGCATCGTCACGCTGTCGACCACCTGCGCCTATGCCTTTGCGCGCCTGCGCTTTCGCGGTAAAAGCACCCTGCTGAAAAGCATGCTGATTTTTCAGATGTTCCCGGCGGTGCTGTCACTGGTCGCCCTGTACGCGCTGTTTGATCGTCTGGGCCAATACCTGCCGTTTATCGGCCTCAATACCCACGGCGGGGTGATTTTCGCCTATATGGGCGGCATTGCCCTGCACGTCTGGACCATCAAGGGCTACTTCGAAACCATCGACAATTCGCTGGAGGAAGCGGCGGCGCTGGACGGCGCCACGCCGTGGCAGGCCTTCCGCCTGGTGCTGCTGCCGCTGTCGGTGCCGATCCTGGCGGTGGTGTTTATTCTGTCGTTTATCGCCGCCATCACCGAGGTGCCGGTCGCCTCACTGTTGTTACGCGACGTGAACAGTTACACGCTGGCGGTGGGGATGCAGCAATACCTGAATCCGCAGAACTATCTGTGGGGAGACTTCGCCGCCGCAGCGGTGCTGTCGGCCATTCCGATCACCGCCGTCTTCCTGCTGGCGCAGCGCTGGCTGGTGGGCGGCCTGACCGCCGGCGGGGTTAAAGGGTAATGTAAGAAAATCACGAGGGGTTTCACACTGTGCCTGTGTCTTTGGCGTCCCGGGCGGGACGCCTTTTTTAGGCCGCTATTCGCGCTTGAGCCGATCGGTATTGGCCAGATACAGCGTCGCCACCAGCAGCATGATCGCCCCGGCGTAAATCAGCGTATCAAAGGGATTCTTATGATCGACGATGATCAGCCGGATAATCGCGGTAATGCCGATATAGATAAAGTAGCGCAGCGGAAAGTGGTAACCCGACTCAAAGTACTTAACAATCAAAGCAATAAACTCAAAGTACAGGAAGTAGATCACGATGCCTTCAATCAGCAGATACGATGAAGACTCCTCGTTATTGATAAATAACACCTTCGCCAGATGGATGGTTTCCTTCACCAGGAATACCACCAGGATCGCCGCCAGCAGCAGCAGCCCGACGTTCAGTACCCGCTGTAAGCCTTTAGCAATTGCTATCGACCGCGACGTCTTTGCCATATTTCTCTCCAATCCGAACCTCAAAAGAATGAACCGCATCTAACTATAGGTATTATCTTAAAAATTACGTCAACGCTACCACACAATATAATCACCATAATAACAATAACTTATAGAAAGCATTCATCATTGGATATATTTGTAGCAAATTGAAATGTCATCTATTATGGGGCACAGAACTTTACATAAAATCTACAATTCCCTGACTCAGGAAAGGAAATTTTTATGCGCGCTAAACTCAATGGACTGGTCGCCGCAGGCTTGTTTACCTGTGCCTTGACCAGCCACGCCAGCGGTCTGGTCACTCCTGATAACGATCTGCGCAACGATCTGGCCTGGCTGTCCGATCGCGGCGTGATCAACGTCAGTCTGTCCACCTGGCCGCTCAGCCAGGAAGAGATTAACTCCGTACTGTCGCAGGCCAAACCGGTCACCAATACCGAAAAGAACGTGATTGACCGCGTTCAGCGCCGCGTTGGCGAACTGAAATCCAATATCCGCATCAGCGGCTATGCCTCCACCGATAAACCCGGCACCCCGCAAGGCTTCGGCCAAAATGAGTATGCTGACGATCGTCTGACCGTCGGCGTCGGCGGCAGCGGCGAATACTGGGATGTGCGCCTGCAAGGTTCAGTGGAAGGCGACCAGCGCGTCAGCGACGGTTCCAAGTTTAATATGCAAGGTTCCTACGGCGCGCTAAAAGTCTGGAACCAGTGGATCTCCTTCGGTGAAGTCTCTCAGTGGTGGGGCCCGGGCTATGATGGCAGCCTGATCCGCTCTGACGCCGCGCGTCCGGTTACCGGCTTTATGATGCAGCGCGCCGACCAGTCGCCGTTTGAAACCCCATGGCTCTCCTGGATCGGCCGCTGGCAGTACCAGATTACCGCCGGCCAGCTCTCCCAATATACCTCCATACCGCACACCAAGCTGATTGGCGGCCGTTTCACCATGATGCCGACCGACTTTGTCGAACTGGGCGCATCCCGCATCATGCAATGGGGCGGGCAAGGTCGTCCGGAATCCTGGAGCTCGTTCTGGGACGGCTTTACCGGCAAAGATAATGATGATTCCGCCAGCGGCAACGATCCGGGCAACCAGCTGGCTGGCTTTGACTTCAAACTGAAGATGCAGCCGCTAATCGGCTTGCCGGTCAGCCTGTACGGTCAGTTGATCGGTGAGGATGAAGCCGGCCTGCTGCCATCGCAGAATACCTACCTGCTGGGTCTGGAAGGCCACCCGGAATGGGGTCCGAACACCATCAACTGGTATATCGAAGGCGCCGATACACGTGCCAACATGAAACGTAAAAGCTATGTGTATAGCCACTATACTTACCGTGGCGGCTATTACCAGCAAGGTTACCCGCTGGGCCACGCGATGGGCGGCGACGGCCAGATGCTGTCCGGTCGGGTTGAACTGGTGCTGGACGACGGTCAGCGTTGGAGCACCCGCGTGGTATATGCCAAAGTTAACCCGCAGAATCAGTCAATTAACCAGGCCTTCCCGCGCTCGGATACGCTGAAAGGCATTCAGTTGGGTTGGGGCTACGACTTCGATTCGCAGGTGAAATTCGATACCAGCCTGTGGTACACCGATAACAACAACAGCACCGCAGACGACGTTGGCGCCGGCATCAGCCTGGAAGTGCCAATCAATCTGTAATCGCGGATCCTATCCTCGTTACCATGCCGGCCGGTGCCTCACCGACCGGCATTTTTCTTTGCCCCGCTTTCTTTTGCCCAGCCCCCCATCGCCACGCCGATTCTGCGCTATCTTTTAAGTTTGCGATCGTTCAGGAGACTCATAATGAAAGCTGCAGTTGTTAATCAGGATCACTCGGTCGGCATCGTGGATAAACAGCTGCGCCCGCTGGAACACGGCGAAGCGCTGCTCAGTATGGAGTGCTGCGGCGTCTGCCATACCGATCTGCACGTCAAAAACGGTGATTTCGGTGATAAGACAGGCGTCATCCTCGGCCATGAAGGCATCGGCGTGGTGAAGGCGATCGGCCCCGGCGTCAGCTCGCTGAAAGTTGGCGACCGCGCCAGCGTCGCTTGGTTCTACCAGGGCTGCGGACACTGCGAATACTGTAACAGCGGCAACGAAACCCTGTGCCGCGAGGTGAAGAACGCTGGCTACAGCGTGGACGGCGGGATGGCGGAAGAGTGCATCGTGGTGGCCGACTACGCGGTAAAAGTGCCGGACGGGCTGGATTCGGCGGCCGCCAGCAGCATCACCTGCGCCGGCGTCACCACCTACAAGGCGGTGAAAATATCGGGCATTGCCCCCGGCCAGTGGATTGCCATTTACGGCCTGGGCGGCCTCGGCAACCTGGCGCTGCAGTATGCGAAAAACGTCTTTAACGCCAAGGTGATCGCCATCGACGTCAATGACGCACAGCTGAAATTCGCCAGCGAAATGGGCGCCGATTTGGTGATTAACTCCCGTACGGAAGACGCGGCACAGATCATCCAGGATAAAGTCCAGGGCGCGCACGCCGCGGTAGTGACTGCGGTAGCCAAGGCGGCATTCAACTCGGCGGTGGACGCCATGCGTGCCGGCGGCCGCATCGTTGCCGTCGGCCTGCCGCCGGAGTCGATGAGCCTGAATATCCCGCGGCTGGTGCTGGACGGCATTCAGGTGGTCGGTTCGCTGGTCGGCACCCGTGAAGATTTAAAAGAGGCGTTTCAGTTCGCCGCCGAAGGCAAGGTGGTGCCCACCGTTACCAAACGTCCGGTGGAGGATATCAACGCCATTTTCCAGGAAATGGAACAGGGCAAGATCAAAGGCCGCATGGTGATTGACTTCCTGTCCCGCTGAATTCCGGCAGCCAACCGGCAATAAAAAACCCGCCGCGGCGGGTTTTTTGTTATTCACGGACGCGGTTCAAGCCTTAGCGCCACGCTTTAAAGCGGTTGATCAGGCCGTTGGTGGAGCTGTCGTGGCTGCCGATCTGCTCACCGCCCGCCAGTTCCGGCAGGATGCGGTTAGCCAGCTGTTTGCCCAGCTCCACGCCCCACTGGTCGAAGGTGAAGATATTCAGGATCGCGCCCTGGGTGAAGATCTTGTGCTCATACAGCGCAATCAGGCTGCCCAGGCTGAACGGCGTGATCTCACGCAGCAGGATGGAGTTGGTCGGACGGTTGCCCTCGAACACTTTGAACGGCGCCACATGCTGCACCTCTTCCGGCTTTTTGCCCTGCGCGGCAAATTCCGCCTCAACGGTCTCCAGCGATTTGCCGAACGCCAGCGCTTCGGTCTGGGCGAAGAAGTTGGACAGCAGCTTGGCGTGATGGTCGCTCAGCGGGTTATGGCTGACCGCCGGCGCGATAAAGTCGCAAGGAACCAGTTTGGTGCCCTGGTGAATCAGCTGGTAGAACGCATGCTGACCGTTGGTGCCCGGCTCGCCCCAGATGATTGGGCCGGTCTGGTAGTCCACCGGGTTGCCGTTGCGATCGACATACTTGCCGTTGGATTCCATATTGCCCTGCTGGAAGTACGCGGCAAAACGGTGCATATACTGGTCATACGGCAGAATGGCTTCGGTTTCAGCGCCGAAGAAGTTGTTGTACCAGATGCCGATCAGCGCCAGCAGTACCGGCAGGTTCTGCTCCGCCGGCGTCTGCGCGAAGTGTTTATCCATCGCATGCGCGCCGCTCAGCAGCTGTTCGAAGTTGTCAAAGCCGATGGACAGCGCAATCGACAGGCCGATGGCGGACCACAGGGAATAACGGCCGCCGACCCAGTCCCAGAATTCGAACATGTTGTCGGTATCGATGCCGAACTCGCCGACCGCTTTGGCGTTGGTCGACAGCGCGGCGAAGTGTTTGGCCACGTGCTGCCGATCGCCCGCCGTCTGCAGGAACCAATCGCGCGCGCTGTGGGCGTTGGTCATGGTTTCCTGAGTGGTGAAGGTTTTGGAGGCCACCAGGAACAGGGTCGTTTCCGGGTTCAGCGGCTTCAGCGTTTCGGCGATATGGGTGCCGTCAACGTTGGAGACAAAGTGCATGTTCAGGTGGTTTTTATACGGGCGCAGCGCCTCGGTCACCATGTAAGGGCCCAGGTCGGAGCCGCCGATACCGATGTTGACCACGTCGGTGATCGCTTTACCGGTATAGCCGGTCCACGCGCCGCCGATCACCCGTTCGCAGAACTGCTTCATCTTCGCCAGCACCGCGTTCACTTCCGGCATCACGTCTTTGCCGTCAACGATAATCGGCGTGTTGCTGCGGTTGCGCAGCGCCACGTGCAGCACCGCGCGGTCTTCGGTGCGGTTGATTTTTTCGCCGGAGAACATGGCTTTGATCGCGCCCTGCAAATCCGTCTCTTGCGCCAGCGCCTGCAGCTTGGTCAGCGTCTCCGCGGTAATGCGGTTTTTGGAGTAATCCACCAGCATCTGGTCGTCGAAGGTGGCGGAGAACTTGGAGAAACGCTCGCTATCCTGGGCAAACAGATCGCCGATCTGTACGTCTTTCATTTGTTCAAAATGTTGCTGCAGGGCTTGCCAAGCAGCGGTTTGACTAGGATTGATATTTTTCATAGCAACGCTCTTATGCTTGAGAATGAATATGACGTGATTGTCCGATTGTAGCCTGTTAGAGCGTGATTATGATCTCTTTTCTTGCGATAGGCGCTAACTGTCAATGCGTAGCCGCATCGTTTCAGCTTTTTCCCTATAATTGAGCTAACGGCCTGTTATCAGGCCGATCTGGTTGTCATCAAATTGTGTCATTGTTGACCATATCGTTGTTGAAAGGGATCGCTCTCATGGAACTCTCCGCCCCGTTGATGTTGGTGGTTATCGGCTTAAGCTCGCTGCTGGCGCAGTGGCTCGCCTGGTTATTACGCCTGCCGGCAATACTGCCGCTGTTGCTGTTCGGCATTATTTTAGGCCCGGTGGTGCATCTGGTGCAGCCGGACGGGCTATTCGGCGATCTGCTGTTTCCGCTGGTGTCGCTGTCGGTGGCGATCATCCTGTTTGAAGGCGCGCTGACGCTGCGGGTGGAGGAGATCCGCGGGCTGGGCGGCGTGGTGCGCAATCTGGTCACCGTCGGCATGCTGGCGACCTTTATGACCATCGGCGTCGCCTGCTGGTGGCTGCTGGACTTTCCGCCGGAACTGGCAGCGCTGATCGGCGCGGTGACGGTGGTTACCGGCCCGACGGTGATCGCCCCGCTGATGCGCGTGGTGCGGCCGAACGCCAGGATTAACCAGGTGCTGCGCTGGGAAGGGATTGTGATCGATCCGGTCGGCGCCATCTTCACCCTGCTGGTGTTTGAATTTATCGTGCTGCAGCAGAACGCCGAATCCTATACCCATCTGTTCTGGACGCTCGGCGTCACCGCCGCCGTCGGGCTGATTGCCGGCGCGCTGTTCGGCTACCTGCTGGGCATTGCGCTGCGCCGCGTCTGGCTGCCGCGCTATCTGCAGAACCTGGCGGTGCTGGCGATTATGCTCACCGCCTTTGGCCTGTCCAACGCGCTGGCTGACGAATCCGGCCTGCTGACCGTGACGGTGATGGGCATTTGGCTGGCCAATATGCGCGACGTGGACACCAGCGATATTCTGGCCTTTAAGGAAGAGCTGTCGGCGATTCTGATTTCGGCGCTGTTTATTATTCTGGCCGCCCGGCTGGATATCAACGCGCTGTGGCAGATGGGCTGGCCGCTGTTGGTTTTGCTGCTGGTGGTGCAGTTTATCGCCCGCCCGCTGTGCATTGCGCTGTCAACCTGGCGCTCCAGCCTGCACTGGCGCGACCGCCTGCTGCTGTGCTGGATCGCGCCGCGCGGCATCGTGGCGGCGGCGGTCAGTTCGCTGTTTGCCCTGACCCTGCAGCGCAACGGTTATGCAGGCGCAGACCGGCTGGTGACGGTGGTGTTCGCCATTATTATCGGCACCGTGGTGCTGCAAAGCCTGACCAGCGGCATTATCGCCCGCTGGCTACGGGTACAGCAGCAGAAACCGCGCGGCGTGCTGATCGTCGGCGCCAACGGCGTGGCGCGCACGCTGGCGCAGGCGCTGATGAAAATGAACGTGCCGGTGATGGTCACCGACAGTAGCTGGGAGTATTACCGCCAGGCGCGGATGGAGGGCATTCCCGCCTATTACGGCCATGCCTACTCGGAACACGCCGACAACACCCTCGATCTGAGCGACACCGCCCAGGTGCTGGCGTTGTCGCCCAACCGCCACCAAAACGCGCTGGCGGTGTACCACTTCGGCCATATTTTCGGCGACGATCACGTGTTCGCCATCCGCTCCGGCGCGCCGCTGAAGGGACGCGCCAACAGCACGGAAAGTTCCCGCTTCCGCCGCCATGAGATCCTGTTCAATCACGAGGCGACCTACGCCCGCCTGAGCAGCCTGATCGCCAAAGGCGCCGTCATCAAGGTGACCCGCCTCAACGACAACTTTGGCTGGCCGGAATATCTGGAGAAAAACCGCGGCGTCATCCCGCTTTTTTATCAGCGAGAAGACGGCAGTTTGCAACCGATCGGCGCGGGTTCAACGCCAACTATGCCCTGCACGCTGATTGCGCTGGTGCAAGATGAAAAACCCTCAACGCCCGGCCGTTGACAGCAGCGGTTAAACCGGCTATTCCTATCAGCCTACTTGCGCACCCGTGCGCAAGCCAGAAGAGGCGCGTCGCCCAGGTACAGTGTCGGAGGAGCCGTTATCCCATGACGGCACTGGAGGGGGAGCGACGCCGAGGTACGCCGCCCATTCGGCTAAGCGGCGTGTCGGCTACAGGGGCTGAATCCCCTGGGTTGTCACCAGGACTGTCCATGGCGGACGGTCGGCAAGGTGGGGCGCTTCTGGGTGTATCGTAGCAACCCCTACGTCTGCTCCCTGTTTACCGCTCTCCCCCGTGCCAAGGCTTATTAGCGATAGAGTCGTCAGATACGATATCCCTGACACGAGGTTTTTTTACATGAATCAAGCAGCACCCCAATCTTCCCCCGTGGTGGCCAAGTTCGGCGGCACCAGCGTCGCCGATTTTGAGGCCATGAACCGCAGCGCCGACGTGGTTCTGGGTAATCCTGACGTACGACTGGTGGTGCTTTCCGCCTCCGCGGGCGTCACCAATCTGCTGGTGGCGCTGGCCGCCGGCAGCGAAAGCGAGCAGCGCAGCTATCAGCTCGACGAAATCCGCCGTATCCAATACGCCATTCTCGATCGCCTGGACAACCCCGCCGTCGTCCGCGAGGAGATCGACCGCATGCTGGAAAATATCGCCATGCTGTCGGACGCGGCCGCGCTGGCCACCTCCAGCGCACTGACCGATGAGCTGGTCAGCCACGGCGAGCTGATGTCCACCCTGCTGTTTGTAGAGATTCTGCGCCAGCGCCAGGCGCAGGCCGAATGGTTCGACGTGCGCAAGGTGATGCATACCGATGACCACTTCGGCCGGGCGACGCCGGACGGCGCGGTGCTGAAAGAGCTGGCGCAGACGCTGCTGCAGCCGCGCCTGCAAACGTCGCTGGTGGTCACCCAGGGCTTTATCGGCAGCGAAGCGAAAGGCCGCACCACCACGCTGGGCCGTGGCGGCAGCGACTATACCGCCGCGCTGCTGGGCGAAGCGCTGAACCTCAGCCGGGTGGATATCTGGACCGACGTACCCGGCATTTACACCACCGACCCACGCGTGGTGCCGGCCGCCAAACGTATCGATAAAATCGCCTTTGAAGAGGCGGCGGAGATGGCCACCTTCGGCGCCAAAGTGCTGCATCCGGCCACCCTGCTGCCGGCGGTGCGCAGCGATATTCCGGTATTTGTCGGCTCCAGCAAGGATCCGGCCGCCGGCGGCACGCTGGTGTGCAACACCACCGAAAACCCGCCGCTGTTCCGCGCGCTGGCGCTGCGCCGCAAACAAACGCTGCTGACGCTGCACAGCCTGAATATGCTGCACGCCCGCGGCTTCCTGGCGGAAGTGTTCAGCATTCTGGCACGCCACAATATCTCGGTGGATCTGATCACCACCTCTGAAGTCAGCATCGCGCTGACCATGGACACCACCGGCTCCACCTCCAGCGGCAGCAGCCTGCTGACCACCGCGCTGCTGACCGAACTCTCCTCGCTGTGCCGGGTGGAAGTGGAAGAAGACCTGGCGCTGATCGCGCTGATCGGCAATAAGCTGTCGCGCGCCTGCGGCGTCGGCAAAGAGGTGTTCGGCGTGATGGATCCGTTCAATATCCGCATGATTTGCTACGGCGCCAGCAACTACAACCTGTGCTTCCTGGTGCCGGGCAGCGATGCCGAGCAGGTGGTACGCACCCTGCACCATAATCTGTTCGAATAAGCCATACTGACAGGCGGTGGGCACGGCAGGCTGCGCCCACCGCCTGATAACCCTGCCTGCCGCATTCTGACTAAAAAAAACACAACACAACACAACACAACACAACACAACACAACACAACACAACACAACACAACAACCATCCGCGTTATTTGGCCCAAGGAAAACCCGAATCATGTTGGCAACCTTCACCCGATTATTCCCGCTGTGGGCGGTGCTGCTCTCCGTCGCCGCCTACTACACGCCCGCCACCTTTACCGGCATCAGTCCTTACGTCAGCCCGCTGCTGATGCTGATTATGTTCGCCATGGGCGTCACGCTGCGGCTGGACGATTTTAAACGCGTGCTGGCGCGCCCCGGCCCGGTGGCGGCCGGCATCTTTCTGCACTATCTGATTATGCCGCTGGCGGCCTGGCTGTTGGCGATGCTGTTTCATATGCCGCCGGACCTGTCCGCCGGGATGGTGCTGGTCGGCAGCGTCGCCAGCGGCACCGCCTCCAACGTGATGATCTATCTGGCCAAGGGGGACGTGGCGCTGTCGGTAACCATCTCCGCCGTTTCCACCCTGGTTGGCGTGTTCGCCACGCCGCTGCTGACGCGCCTGTACGTCGACGCCGACATCAGCGTCGATATCGTCGGCATGCTGCTGAGCATTCTGCAGATCGTGGTGATCCCGATCGGCCTCGGCCTGATTGTCCATCATCTGTTCGGCAAAGCGGTCAAACGGCTTGAGCCGCTGCTGCCGCCGCTGTCGATGGTGTGTATTCTGGCGATCATCAGCGCCGTGGTGGCCGGCAGCCAAAGCCATATCGCCTCCGTCGGTCTGGTGGTGATTATCGCGGTGATTCTGCATAACGCCATCGGCCTGCTAAGCGGCTACTGGGGCGGCAAGCTGTTCGGCTTTGACGAGTCCACCTGCCGCACGCTGGCGATTGAGGTCGGCATGCAGAACTCAGGGCTGGCGGCGACGCTGGGCAAAATCTACTTTACGCCGCTGGCCGCCCTGCCGGGCGCGCTGTTCTCGGTATGGCACAACCTCTCCGGCTCGCTGCTGGCGGGTTATTGGTCCGGGCGGCCGATTAAGCCGGCGAAAAAATAATGCCGGCGCAAACGCCGGCATCACGTTGATAACAAGCAGGGGCGCCAGTGCGCCCCGTTTTTTTGCCGCTACAGCGTTCTCGGCGTATCTTCCCAGTCGCGCTCATCATCACGCTCATCCTGATCCAGCACGTTGTACGCCACCGCGCAGAACAGCGAGTTCAGACGCTTCATATCCCCCAGCAACCCCAGATGCAGCGAACTGGTCTCGATACTCTGCACGTTCTGCTGGTGCAGACGATCAACGTGCGCGTGAGCATAACGCCGGTCCAGAATGCGGAAGCGGTGTTTGGAACGGCGCAGGCGTTTGGCGCTGGTGAGATCCGCCGACAGGAACACCGACAGGCTCAGGCGCAGGTTGGCCACCAGCCGCTCATGCAGCGCGTCCAGCTCCGCCAGCCCCTCCGGCGAGAACCCACGCCGCGCCGCGTGGGACTTGGCCGCGACATCGCCCGTCATCCGTTCGATGATGTCCCCGGCCTGCTCCAGGTTCAGCGCCATCTCGATAATCTCCGCCCAGCGGCGCGAGTCTTCCTCGCCCAGATCCTCTTTCTGAATTTGCGCCAGGTAGAGTTTTATCGCGGTGTACAGCACGTCGACATCGTCATCCAGCCGGCGCACCTCTTTGTCCTGCCCCAGTTTGCCATGCAGCACTTCGTGCTGCAGGATCAGCATATGCTCCACCACGTCGCCCATGCGCAGCGTTTCGCGCGCCGCATTGGCCAGCGCCAGCGACGGCGTATCCAGCGCGCTGCTGTCGAGGTGGCGCGGACGCAGGCGCGGGTCTTCTTCCGGCGCATCGGCGATCAACATGCGGCACAGTCGCGCCATCGGGTCGGCCAGCGGAATAAACAGCAGGCAGCGGATCAGGTTGTAGAACACGTGGAAATAGATCACCAGCTCTTCGCCCTGCACCGGCAGCCTGGCCATCCAGTCCGCGAGATAGGAGACAAACGGCAGCAACAGCGCGCTGCCCAGCAGCTTGAACAGCAGACTGCCCAGCGCCACGCGCCGTCCGGCCGCGTTCTGCCCGCTGCTGTTGATGCTCGCCAGCAGGCCGCTGCCGAGGTTGGCGCCGATCACCAGACACAGCGCCACCTTCAGCGAAATCACGCCGGAGGCGGTCAGCGTCGCGGTCAGCAGCACCGCCGCCAGGCTCGAATAGCTGATGATGGCAAACAGCGCGCCGGTCAGCGCGTCCAGCATCACATCGCCGGTCAGGGAGGAAAACAGCACTTTGACGCCGGCCGCCTGGGTGATCGGCGTCGCCGCCGCCACAATCAGCTCCAGCGCCAGCACGATCAGGCCAAGGCCGATAAATACCCGCCCCACCTGCCCCACGCGCGTCTGTTTGCGGCTGAGGAATAAAATGACGCCGACGAAAATCAGCAGCGGCGACAGCCAGGAGAGATCGAAGGTCAGCACCCGCGCCATCAGTGCGGTGCCGACGTCGGCGCCCAGCATGATCACCAGCGCAGGCGCCAGCCCCACCAGCCCCTGGGCGACAAAGGAAGTGACCAGCAGCGCGGTGGCGTTGCTGCTCTGCACCAGCGCGGTGACGCCGATGCCGGAAGCGAACGCCAGCGGTTTTTTCTCCACGCTGTCGCTCAAGATGCGGCGCAGATTGGCGCCGTAAACCCGCATAATTCCGGTGCGCACGATGTGGGTGCCCCACACCAGCAGCGCCACGGCGGAAAGCAGGTGAAGAAGGGTCAACACGGAAGGAACGCTCCCTTAACGTCCGGCAAGCTGGGCCATCCTGCCTGCCGGGCGTGAAAAAGGCAGGACAGCAAAACGGCGACGGGCCACATCCGCCAGGCGCTCAGCGCCGGCTTCCCTGGCCCGGAAAAAATGCTGCAACTTACCGTAATGTAACAGATTCGACGTGCAGATCAATTAACCGCCCTTCAACGGCAGGCGGCACGATTGCGCTGGCGCAGCCGGCGGCAAGCCCTTACTATCGGGCAGGATAAAGACGCGCTCATGAAGAGCAACGGCTACGAAAAACAAGGATGAAAGATGAGCAGACTGGAGAATAAAACCGCGCTGATCACCGGCGGCGCATCGGGCATCGGCCTGGCTATCGCCCAACGCTTTCTGGAAGAGCAGGCGCAGGTGATCATCACCGATATCGCCCCGCGTCGCGGGCAGCAGGCGCTGACGCAGCTTGCCGCCTACGGCGGGAAAATCCGCTATCTGCCCCACGACGTCACCAGCGAGAAGGAGTGGCAGACGGTATTCGAACAGCTGCGCCACTGGGCGCCGCGCCTGGATATTCTGGTCAATAACGCCGGCATCAGCCTGTACAAAAATATCGAGCAGACCTCCTACCGGGAGTGGAAAAAGATGCTGGCGGTCAATCTGGACGGCGTGTTCCTCGGCACCCGACAGGGCATTATGGCGATGAAGGTGCACGGCGGCAGCATTATCAATATCAGCTCGATTGAGGGACTGGTGGGCGACCCGAACCTGCCGGCCTACAACGCCGCCAAAGGCGGCGTGCGCCTGCTGACCAAGTCCGCTGCGCTGCATGCCGCCCGCAGCCGCTACGGCATCCGCATTAACAGCATTCACCCCGGTTATATTCATACGCCGATGATTGGCAATGACCCGGAAATGCTGCGGCAGTTAACGGCGCTGCACCCGATCGGCCATCTGGGCGAGGCGCGGGATATCGCCAACGCGGCGTTGTTTCTGGCCAGCGACGAATCGGCATTCGCCACCGGCACAGAACTGGTGATTGACGGCGGCTACACCGCGCAATAGCCCGGCACGCTTAGTCAGCGTCGTACCCCAGGTTCGGCGCCAGCCAGCGCTCTACCTCGCTGATGCTCATGCCTTTACGCGCCGCGTAGTCTTCCACCTGATCGCGCTGGATTTGCGCCACCGCGAAATACTTGCTCTGCGGATGGCTGAAGTACCAGCCGGAGACCGATGCCCCCGGCCACATGGCGAACGATTCGGTCAGTTGCATGCCGGTATGGCGCTCCACGTCCAGCAACTGCCAGATCTGCGCTTTCTCGGTATGTTCCGGGCAGGCCGGGTAGCCCGGCGCCGGGCGAATCCCCTGATAGTTCTCGCGAATCAGCTCTTCGTTGCTCAGGCTTTCATCCGCAGCGTAGCCCCAGTGCAGCTTGCGCACCTGTTCGTGCAGGTATTCGGCGAACGCCTCCGCCAGGCGGTCCGACAGCGCCTTCACCATGATTTTATTGTAATCATCGTGCTGTGCGTCGTAGGCCGCCGCCAGCGCGTCCTCCTCCAGCCCGCCGGTGACGGCAAACGCGCCGAAGTAGTCCGCCTTGCCGCTGCTTTTCGGCGCGATAAAGTCCGCCAGGCAATAGTTGGCAAAGTCGCTTTTCTCGGTCTGCTGACGCAGATGACGGCTGACCGCCAGCAGCGTATCACGCTGCTCGTCGCGGTAGATTTCGATGTCGTCACCGACGCGGTTGGCCGGGAACAGGCCGTACACACCGCGCGGATTGAGACTGCCGGAAGCCGCCAGCACGTCGAGCATCTGGTTGGCGTCATGGAACAGTCGTTTGGCCTCGTCCCCCACCACCTCATCTTGCAGAATGCGCGGGTATTTGCCCGCCAGCGACCAGGTCATAAAGAACGGCGTCCAGTCGATATAAGGGCGTAGGGTGGCGATATCCGCCTGCACCGGGAAAACGCCCAGTTGCTGCGGCACCGGCGGCGTGTAGCTTTCCCACTCCAGCCGGGTAGCGTTGTCGCGTGCCTGCTGCAGGCTGACCGGCGGCGTGCGCGGTTTTTTACGCGCGTGCTGAATACGCACGGTTTCATACTCTTTGCGCGTGCGGGCGACGAATTCGTCGCGCTGCGTCGCCGACAGCAGCGCCGCCACCACCCCGACGGTACGCGAGGCGTTCTGCACATAGGTGGTCGGCCCGCTGTAGTTCTGCTCAATCTTCACCGCGGTATGCGCTTTGGAGGTGGTGGCGCCGCCGATCAGCAGCGGCAGGGTAAAGCCCTGGCGCTCCATCTCTTTAGCCACGTTGACCATCTCATCCAGCGACGGGGTGATCAGGCCGGAGAGACCAATAATATCGACGTTCTCTTCGCGCGCGGTTTTCAGGATCTTGTCGGTCGGCACCATCACGCCGAGGTCGATAATCTCGTAGTTGTTGCACTGCAGCACCACGCCGACGATATTTTTGCCGATGTCATGCACATCGCCCTTCACCGTCGCCAGCAGCACTTTGCCCGCAGTGGTGCCCTGCTGCTTGCTGGCCTGAATATAAGGTTCAAGATAGGCGACCGCCTGTTTCATCACGCGCGCCGACTTCACCACCTGCGGCAGGAACATTTTGCCCTCGCCAAACAGATCGCCCACCACGTTCATACCGGCCATCAGCGGCCCTTCAATCACTTCGATTGGCCGCTCCGCCTGTTGGCGCGCCTCTTCGGTATCCTGCTCGATAAATTCGGTAATGCCCTTCACCAGCGCATATTCCAGCCGCTTCACCACCGGCCAACCGCGCCACTCCGCCTGCTGAATATCGGCCTCTTTATCTTTGCTGCCGCGGTATTTTTCCGCCAGCGCCAGCAGCCGCTCGGTGCCGTCGTCGCGCCGGTTGAGGATCACATCCTCAACCGCCTCGCGCAGTTCGTCGGAGAGATCGTCATAAATCGCCAGCTGTCCGGCGTTGACGATGCCCATATCCATGCCGTTGCGGATCGCATGGTAGAGAAACACCGCGTGGATCGCTTCGCGCACCGGATCGTTGCCGCGGAAGGAGAATGAAACGTTGGAAACGCCACCGGAGATCATCGCGTGCGGCAGATGGGTTTTGATGTCGCCGCAGGCTTCGATAAAGTCGACGGCATAGTTGTTATGCTCGTCGATGCCGGTCGCCACAGCGAAGATATTCGGGTCGAAAATGATGTCTTCCGGCGGGAAACCGACCTTTTCGGTCAGGATCTGGTAGGCACGGCGGCAGATGTCAAATTTGCGCTCGCGGGTGTCCGCCTGGCCGACTTCGTCGAATGCCATCACCACCACCGCCGCGCCGTAACGGCGCACCAGTTTGGCGTGGTGAATAAAGGCCTCTTCCCCTTCTTTCATCGAGATTGAGTTAACGATGCCCTTGCCCTGGATACACTGCAGCCCTTTCTCGATCACCTCCCATTTCGAGGAGTCGATCATGATCGGCACGCGGGCGATATCCGGTTCGCCGGCGATCAGGTTAAGGAAGCGCACCATCGCCGCTTCCGCGTCGAGCATCCCCTCATCCATATTGATATCGATAATCTGCGCGCCGCTTTCCACCTGCTGCAGCGCCACCTCCAGCGCCTCGGCGTATTTATCCTCTTTGATCAGCCGCTTGAAACGGGCCGAACCGGTGACGTTGGTGCGCTCGCCCACGTTGACGAACAGCGTGTCGGCGTCGATATTCAGCGGCTCCAGACCAGACAGGCGGCAGGCCACCGGCAGCTGCGGCAGCTGACGCGGCGGCACGCCCTCAACCGCTTTGGCCATCGCGGCAATATGTTCCGGCGTGGTGCCGCAGCAGCCGCCGATAATGTTCAGAAAACCAGACTGCGCCCACTCGCCCACCTGGCTCGCCATCTCTTGCGCATCGAGATCGTATTCGCCGAAGGCGTTGGGCAGGCCGGCGTTCGGGTGTGCGGTGACGTAGCCTTCACAGATGCGCGACAGCTCCGCCACATACTGGCGCAGCTCATCCGGCCCCAGCGCGCAGTTAAGGCCGAAGGTCAGCGGCCTGACGTGGCGCAGCGAGTTGTAAAACGCTTCGGTGGTCTGCCCGGACAGGGTGCGGCCAGAGGCATCGGTAATGGTGCCGGAGATCATGATCGGCAGCGTGACGCCCAGCGCCTCAAACTCGCTTTCCACCGCAAACGCGGCGGCTTTGGCGTTCAGCGTATCGAAGATAGTTTCGATCATAATCAGATCGACGCCTCCCTCCACCAGCGCGCGGGTCGATTCGCGGTACGCTTCCACCAGCTGGTTGAAGGAGATATTGCGGAACGCCGGGTCGTTAACATCCGGCGAAATCGAGGCGGTGCGGTTGGTCGGGCCGAGTACGCCGGCCACGTAGCGCGGCTTGTCCGGCGTGCGCGCCGTCCATTCATCGGCGCAGCGGCGCGCCAGACGGGCGGCCTCACGGTTGATCTCGGCCGACAGCGATTCCATATGGTAGTCGGCCATCGCGATGGGGGTGGCGTTAAAGGTGTTGGTTTCGAGGATATCCGCGCCCGCTTCCAGGTAGCCGTGGTGGATCGCGCTGATAATTTCCGGCTGGGTCAGCACCAGCAGATCGTTATTGCCTTTCAGATCGCTCTGCCAGTCGGCAAAGCGCGCGCCGCGGTAATCCTGTTCTTCCAGCTTATAGCTCTGGATCATGGTGCCCATACCGCCGTCCAACACCAAAATACGCTGTTCAAGCTGCCGGCGCAGTTGTTCCACTCGATTCGTCACTGTAACCCCTTAATTCCCCGACCTTCTCCGGCGACAAACAGCAGCCTGCCAGCAGGTGTCGGGCAGATATTGCCATCACCCAATCGCTCGAAAATCGATTCATCCTAGCACAGTAAACCACCGCAGAGCGCCGGGCGCTGGTTGAGAGTTTTTCAGGTTGCGCGCTAACACATCCGATGAGCGCAAACGCCGCTTGCAATCCATACTTAAAAAACGAAAATAAATTCCATGATACGGAAAAAGGAAGCGTAACCATGGCGACACCCGTTCCCGCCAAACGCGGCAAGAAGCCCCGCAGCGCCGCACCCGCCACCGGCAGCACCACCGGCCAGGTGCAGTCGCTGACCCGCGGCCTGAAACTGCTGGAATATATTGCCGAAGCACAAGGCAATGTAGCGCTGACCGATCTGGCGCAGCAGGCCGGCCTGCCCAATTCCACCACTCACCGTTTACTGACCACCATGCAGCAGCAGGGCTTTGTCCGTCAGGTCGGCGATCTCGGCCTGTGGACCATCGGTTCCCACGCCTTTGTGGTCGGCAGCAGTTTTCTGCAGAGCCGCAACCTGCTGGCCATGGTGCATCCGACACTGCGCCGGCTGATGGAAGAGTCCGGCGAAACCGTCAATCTGGCGGTGATGGACAAGGCCGAATATCAGGCGATTATTATCGATCAGGTGCAGTGCAACGCGCTGATGCGCATGTCGGCGCCAATCGGCGGCAAGCTGCCGATGCACGCATCCGGCGCCGGCAAAGCATTTCTGGCCGCGCTGGCCGATGAGCAGGTCACCAAATTGCTGCATCAGAAGGGTATGCATACTTACACGCCGCGCACCCTGACGCCGCATAACCTGAAGGAAGGGCTGGCGCAGATCCGCAAACAGGGCTTTTCTTTTGATGATGAAGAGCACGCGCTGGGGCTGCGCTGCGTTGCGGCCTGTATTTTCGACGAGCACCGCGAAGCCTTTGCCGCCATCTCCATTTCCGGCCCGGTGTCGCGCATTACCGACGACCGGGTGATCGAACTGGGCGCGCTGGTGATCCATGCCGCCAAAGAGATCAGCCTGGCTTACGGCGGCGTCCGCTGATTCCCCCAACCCTCTCTGCCGGGAGAGGGTTTCCGCGCTTTTCTGCTGATTCCCCGTCTGGGCGTACACATGTTAACCATGTGTAAAATTAAGCTGCCAAATTGTTTCCCTGCTAAGTAAAAGCTTGAAGCCGATCACAGTTAACGATCGTCAAAGGTAAAGCCGTTTGCCTCCTATACAGCTTGCCTCGAAAATGTTACCGATAACATGTTACCGGTAACAGAAGGCGGTAACGCCAATTTCAGGTTTGGGAGCTACACCATGACCAATAATCAAAACCGTATTTACGTCATCATGGGCGTTTCCGGCAGCGGGAAATCCGCCGTTGCCGCCGCGGCAGCCCGCCAATTGTCTGCCGGTTTCCTCGACGGGGATTTCCTGCATCCCCGCAGCAACATTACGAAAATGGCCGAAGGCGTTGCGCTGAATGATGACGACCGCGCCCCCTGGCTGGCCGCGCTCAACGACGCCGCCTTCGCCATGCAGCGCACCAACAACGTCTCCATCATCGTCTGTTCGGCGCTGAAAAAGCATTATCGTGACCGCCTGCGCGCCGGCAACGCCAACCTGTCGTTTATCTATCTGCATGGCGATTTCCCGGTGATCGAAGCGCGCATGGCCGCGCGTAAAGGCCACTTCTTCAAGCCGCAGATGCTGGTCTCACAGTTTGACGCGCTGGAGCAACCCGGCGCCGACGAAAGCGACGTGATGGCCGTGGACATCAACCAGCCGCTTGAGGCGGTGATCGCCGATACGCTGCAGCATATCCGCAGCTTTATGCCGCAGGAGGCGTGCGCGTGAGTACCCTGACATTAGTGGGTACCGCCGTCGGCTCGGTTCTGTTGCTGCTGTTTCTGGTGATGAAGGCGCGCATGCACGCCTTCGTCGCCCTGATGTTGGTTTCCATTGCCGCCGGTATTTTCTCCGGCATGCCGCTGACCACCATCGCCGATACCATGCAAAAAGGCATGGGCGATACGCTGGGCTTTCTGGCGATCGTTGTGGCGCTGGGGGCGATGTTCGGCAAAATCCTGCATGAGGTCGGGGCGCTGGATCAGATTGCCTCCTACCTGCTGAAACGCTTTGGTGAAAACAAGGCGCATTATGCGCTGGGCATCGCCGGTCTGGTGTGTGCGTTGCCGCTGTTCTTCGACGTCGCCATCGTGCTGCTGATCGGCATTGTGTTCGCCGTGGCGCGCCGCACCGACGGCAATATCGTCAAACTGGCTATCCCGCTGTTTGCCGGCGTGGCCGCCGCCGCATCCTTCCTGCTGCCAGGGCCGGTGCCGATGCTGCTGGCCGCCCAGATGAAAGCCGACTTCGGCTGGATGATCGCCATCGGTCTGGTGGCGGCGGTGCTCGGTATGCTGATCGCCGGGCCGCTGTACGGCAGCTTTATCAGCCGCTTTGTGAACTGGCAGATGCCGGCTGACGAAGCCGAACCGGTCAAACTGAAGGGCACCATGCCCTCCTTCGGCTTCAGCCTGGCGCTGGTGCTGTGCCCGCTGGTGCTGGTCGGGATGAAAACCATCGGCGCCCGTCTGGTGACGCCGGGCACGCCGCTGCACGACTGGCTGGAGTTTATCGGCCACCCGTTCACCGCCATCCTGATCGCCTGCCTGATCGTGATTTACGGCCTGGCGAAACCGCGCGGCATGACCAATGAACAGACGCTGGCCATCTGCTCCGCCGCGGTACAGCCGGCCGGGATTATTTTGCTGATGACCGGCGCCGGCGGCGTCTTCAAGCAGATTCTGGTGGATTCCGGCGTAGGCCCGGCGCTGGGCGACGCCATGATCGGCGCGGGCCTGCCCATTGCCGTCGCCTGCTTCGCCCTTTCCGCGCTGGTGCGCGTGCTGCAGGGTTCGGCAACGGTCGCCTGTCTGACCACCGTCGGCCTGGTGCTGCCAATCACCAGCCAGTTGGGACTCGGCGGCGGCCAGCTGGCGGCACTGGCCATCTGTATCGCCGGCGGCTCTATCGTGTTGAGCCACGTTAATGACGCCGGTTTCTGGCTGTTCGGCAAGTTTACCGGCGCCAACGAGATGCAAACGCTGAAAACCTGGACGGTAATGGAAACCATCCTCGGCACCACCGGCGGGGTGGTCGGCATGATCGCCTTCACCCTGTTCTGATTTGACACACCGATAACAACACCAGTAACGGCCCTCGGCATGCCGCCCCCTCTGGGACACCAGCCGCATCCGAGGGCCCCGCCATCCGGCGGGCCTATAACGAAAAAATGTGAGGAAGGTATGATTAACTCAACCCTATCCCGTGTAACGCAACGCATTATTGAACGCTCCAAACCGACCCGCACCGCCTATCTGGCGCGCATTGAGGCAGCCCGCTGTAAAACTGTGCACCGCTCCCAACTGGCCTGCGGCAACCTGGCGCACGGCTTCGCCGCCTGCCAGCCGGATGATAAAACCGCGCTGAAGAATATGGTGCGCAGCGATATCGCCATTATCACCGCCTACAACGATATGCTGTCCGCCCACCAGCCCTATGAAGACTACCCGCAGCGGCTGAAGCAGGCACTGAACGCCGTGGGCGCGGTCGGCCAGGTGGCCGGCGGCGTACCCGCAATGTGCGACGGCGTTACCCAGGGCCAGGACGGTATGGAGCTGTCGCTGATGAGCCGCGATGTGATTGCCATGTCCGCAGCGGTCGGCCTGTCGCATAACATGTTCGACGGCGCGCTGTTCCTCGGCATCTGCGACAAGATCGTGCCGGGGCTGGTGATGTCGGCCCTCTCTTTCGGCCATCTGCCGGCGCTGTTCGTCCCCGCCGGGCCGATGACCAGCGGACTGCCGAATAAAGAAAAAGTGCGCGTGCGCCAGCTGTATGCCGAAGGCAAGGCCGATCGTCAGGCGCTGCTGGAAGCCGAAGCGGCCTCTTATCACAGCATCGGCACCTGCACCTTTTACGGCACCGCCAACACCAACCAGATGATCATGGAAGTGATGGGCCTGCACCTGCCGGGCGCCTCTTTCGTGCATCCGAACACCCCGCTGCGCGACGCGCTGAACGATGCGGCGGCGCGTCAGGTGACGCGTCTGACCGAAACCGCCGGCAACTATCTGCCCATCGGGCGCCTGGTGGATGAGAAGGTGGTGGTTAACGGCATCGTCTCGCTGCTGGCGACCGGCGGCTCCACCAACCTGACCATGCATATGGTGGCAATGGCCCGTGCGGCAGGCATTATCATCAACTGGGATGACTTCTCCGAACTGTCGGAAGCGGTGCCGCTGCTGTGCCGGATTTACCCGAACGGCCCGGCGGACATCAACCAGTTCCAGGCCGCCGGCGGCGTACAGCTGGTGGTACGGGAACTGCTGCAGCATGGCCTGCTGCATCAGGATGTGCATACCGTCGCCGGCTTCGGCCTGGAGCGCTATACCCAAGAGCCGTGGCTGGACAACGGCCAGTTGGCCTGGCGCGACGGCGCAGACAGCTCGCTCGACGCCGGCGTGATTGCCAGCATCGCCCAGCCGTTTGAACACCACGGCGGTACCAAGGTGATGTCCGGCAACCTTGGCCGTGCGGTGATGAAAACCTCCGCCGTACCGGCGGACAACCAGATTATCGAGGCGCCGGCGGTGGTGTTTGAAAGCCAGCACGATATCGTACCGGCGTTTGAAGCCGGCCAGCTGGACAAAGATTGCGTGGTCGTGGTGCGCTTCCAGGGACCACAGGCCAACGGCATGCCGGAACTGCACAAACTGATGCCGCCGCTGGGCGTGCTGATGGACCGCGGCTTCAAGGTAGCGCTGGTTACCGACGGCCGCCTGTCCGGCGCCTCCGGCAAGGTGCCTTCCGCCATCCACGTGACGCCGGAAGCCTACGCCGGCGGCGCGCTGGCGAAAGTGCGCAACGGCGATATGATCCGCGTTAACGGCCGCAGCGGCGAGCTGACGCTGCTGGTCGATGAGGCCGAACTGGCGGCGCGCGAGGCTTATCAACCCGATCTGAGCGCAGAACACGTCGGCTGCGGCCGCGAGCTGTTCGGCGCATTACGCAGCCAGCTGTCCGGTGCCGAACAGGGCGCCTGCTGCATTACATTTTAACCGCAAGCGGCGTGCGGCTGGGGGCGTCAACCATCAGCCGCCTGCCGCCTGAGGTCTATTCTGGAGAGGAACCGTCTATGAATAACTGGAAAACAAGCGCTGAGCAGATCCTGACGTCCGGCCCGGTCGTCCCGGTCATCGTCATCAATAAACTGGAGCATGCGGTGCCGCTGGCAAAAGCATTGGTTGCCGGCGGCGTGCGCGTGCTGGAAGTGACGCTGCGCACCGACTGCGCGCTGGACGCCATCCGCGCCATCGCCAATGAGGTGCCTGAAGCCATTATCGGCGCGGGCACCGTGATTAACGCCCAGCAGTTGCAGGCAGTCACCGACGCCGGCGCGCAGTTCGCCATCAGCCCCGGCCTGACCGACTCCCTGCTGCAGGCCGCTACCGCCGGCAGCATTCCGCTGATTCCGGGCATCAGCAGCGTCTCAGAACTGATGCTGGGTATGGATTACGGCCTGCGCGAGTTTAAATTCTTCCCGGCCGAAGCCAACGGCGGCGTGAAGGCCCTGCAGGCGATCGGCGGCCCGTTCCCGCAGGTGCGTTTCTGCCCGACCGGCGGCATTTCGCCGAACAACTATCGCGACTATCTGGCGCTGAAAAGCGTGCTGTGCATTGGCGGCTCCTGGCTGGTGCCAGCGGACGCGCTGGAAAGCGGCGACTACGGGCGCATTACCGAGCTGGCGCGTGCGGCCGTGGCCGGCGCCAACGCATAATCGTAGCGGGCGCAGCCAGGCTGCGCCCTACGCCGTGGCCGACAGCGGCGCTGCGCCGCGCTGGCTAAAGCGCCGCCTTTTGCGGTAGGCGAAGACGTCTTCTACATGCCCCTGGCGGATACGCTGCTGCAGGCCCCGCCAATACTCCGCCTCAAACAGATCGCCGTGCAACGCCTCGAAAACCTGGCGGATACGCGGATCGCTGCACAGAAAATGGCGAAACTCCTCGGGGAACACGTCGTTGGGCGCGATGCTGTACCACGGCTCGCTGGCCAATTCGTCTTCCGGATAGCGCGGCGGCGGAATATCGCGGAAGTTCACCTCGGTCATATAGCAGATTTCATCGTAATCGTAGAACACCACCCGCCCGTGGCGCGTCACGCCAAAGTTTTTAAACAGCATATCCCCCGGGAAAATATTCGCCGCCGCCAGCTGTTTGATGGCGTTGCCGTACTCTTCAATCGCGTCATGCGTCTGCTGCTCGTCGGCCTGCTCCAGGTACAGATTCAGTGGCGTCATGCGACGCTCCATATACAGGTGGCGGATAATGATGCGGTCGCCCAGATCCTCCAGCTTTTCCGGCACCTCACGCTGCAATTCCGCCAGCAGTTCCGGGCTGATGCGCGCCTTGTCGATGACAAAGTTCTCATACTCCTGAGTATCGGCCATCCGCCCGACCCGGTCATGCTCCTTTACCAGTTGGTAGCAGGCCATCACCTGCGCCGGCGTCACCTCTTTCTGCGGCGCAAAACGGTCCTTAATCACTTTGAAGACCCGATCGAACGACGGCAGGGTAAACACCAGCATCACCATGCCCTTCACCCCCGGCGCAATAATAAATTGCTCCTGCGAGCGGGCCATAAACGTCAGGTATTCGCGATAGCATTCGGTTTTACCGTGCTTCTGGCAGCCAATCGCCATATACAATTCGGCGGTGGTTTTACCCGGTAAGATTTCCCGCAGCCATTCGACCATCGCCGCCGGCAGCGGTGCATACACCATAAAATAAGAGCGGGCGAAGCCAAAGACGATGCTGGCCTCCTCTTTGCTGGTCAGGCAGGTATCGATAAACAGCGCGCCGGATTCGCTGTGGTGAATCGGCAACAGAAAAGGGAATACGCCACCCGTGGTGCGCAGCTTGCCTACCAGCCAGGCGGCCTTATTGCGATAAAACAGTTCGTTGGCGATTTGAAAGGTGCCGTCGGCCAGCTGCGCCGGTGCAAATGCCTGCCGCAGCGCCGCCGTGACATAGCGGATATCACGCGCCAGATCCTCCCAGGGCAGGCGCAGCGGCAAATCGGTCAGCAGGGTGTGCAGCATGGCGGACAGATCGCCGTTTGGCACCACGTCGCGCGCCAGCGGACGGGGAATGTCGCGAAAGCGCCGTTCCGGCTGCGAGCTGAAGACAAACAGCTTTTCCGGCGTTAAATCACGATGCTTAAACAGCCGGCAGTAGACCGAGTTAAAAAAACTCTCGGCGATCTCAAAGCGCGGATACTCCGGTAGCAGTTCGGTGTATACCGCTTTGACCCGACAGGGAAAATCCGCATCAAAATCTTGCTTGCCGGTAATACATTTCAGCTGTTCCACCACCAGACCAACGTGGTGATCATACAGGTGGATACGCTTTTTCATCGCCTGCTGCACCGCAGGCCAGTCCGCACGTTCAAAACGCTGCTGCGCCCCGGCGGTGACCTCCAGAAAGCGCCCGTACTGCGCATCAAAGCCCTGCAGGATAGTCTGCGCGATCAACAACTCCATTTTTGCTGCCATCGAGATCCTCCCACCATGCCTGTCGGGCCGGGCTGACGCCCGGCCCTGCGCAAGCCAACGTCGAAACGGCTAGAACTGCTGCTCTTCGGTGGAGCCGGTCAGCGCGGTTACCGAGGAGGCACCGCCCTGAATCACCGTGGTTACCCGATCGAAATAGCCGGTTCCCACCTCCTGCTGGTGCGACGCGAAGGTATAGCCGCGGCTGCTGGCGTCAAACTCCGGCTGCTGCACTTTCTCCACGTAGTGTTTCATGCCCTCGCCCTGCGCGTACGCATGGGCCAGGTCGAACATGTTGAACCACATGCTGTGGATGCCGGCCAGGGTAATAAACTGGTATTTGTAGCCCATCGCCGACAGTTCCTCCTGGAAGCGGGCAATGGTCTGGTCGTCGAGGTTCTTTTTCCAGTTGAACGACGGCGAGCAGTTATAGGCCAGCAGCTTGCCGGGGAACTTAGCGTGGATCGCTTCGGCAAAGCGTCTGGCGGCCGCCAGATCCGGCGTAGAGGTTTCACACCACACCAGGTCGGCATAAGGCGCATAGGCCAGCCCGCGGCTGATCGCCTGTTCAATCCCAGCCTGAGTGCGGAAGAAACCTTCCACGGTGCGATCGCCGGTCACGAACTCGCGGTCGTAAGGGTCACAGTCTGAAGTCAGCAGGTCGGCCGCATCGGCATCGGTGCGGGCAATCAGCAGCGTCGGCACGCCCAGCACGTCAGCCGCCAACCGCGCCGCTACCAGCTTCTGAATCGCTTCCTGCGTCGGCACCAGCACTTTCCCCCCCATATGACCGCACTTCTTCACCGCCGCCAGCTGGTCTTCAAAGTGCACGCCGGCGGCGCCGGCCTCTATCATCGCCTTCATCAGCTCAAAGGCGTTCAGCACCCCGCCAAAGCCCGCTTCCGCATCGGCGACGATCGGCAGGAAGTAATCGACATAGCCCTGGCTGCCCGGCTCAATGTTATTCGCCCACTGGATCTGATCGGCGCGTCGGAACGTATTGTTAATCCGTTCCACTACCGCCGGCACGGAATCAACCGGGTACAGCGACTGGTCCGGATACATGGCGGAGGCGGTGTTGGCATCCGCCGCCACCTGCCAGCCCGACAGATATACGGCTTCCACGCCGGCTTTGGCCTGCTGCAGCGCCTGCCCGCCGGTCAGCGCCCCCAGACAGTTGACATAGCCTTTACGCGCGCCGCCGTGCAGCAGCTCCCACAGTTTGGCGGCGCCGTTTTGCGCCAGCGTGCAGACCGGGTTAACCGAACCGCGCAGGTTGATCACATCTTCCGCGCTGTACGGGCGGGTGATGCCTTCCCAACGTGCGGATTTCCATTCCTGTTCCAGCTGTTGGATCTGTTGGCTACGAGAAGTCGTCATAATTGTTATCCTTGCGTTGTAGGGTGAGGAATGGTTCAGGCCAAGAGCTCATAACCCGGCAGGGTCAGAAAATCGATCAGTTCATCTTGCGTGGTGATGCGTTCCATCAGGCGCGCCGCCTCGTCGAACCGGCCGGCGTTAAAGCGCGCTTCTCCCACTTCCTGACGAATGACCAACATCTCTTCGTTCAGCATTTGACGAAACAGCGCCTTGGTGACCAGTTGTCCGTCGCTGAGAGATTTTTCATGATGGATCCACTGCCAGATGGAAGTACGTGAGATTTCCGCCGTGGCGGCATCTTCCATCAGTCCGTAGATCGGTACGCAGCCGTTGCCCGAAATCCACGCTTCGATGTACTGCACCGCCACCCGGATGTTGGCGCGCATACCGGCTTCGGTACGTTCGCCCTCGCATGGCTCCAGCAGTTGCTCGGCAGTAATCGGCGCATCCTGTTCCCGCATCACCTCCAACTGGTTACGACGCTCGCCCAGCACTTGGTCAAACACCGCCATCACGGTATCGGCCAGCCCCGGATGCGCCACCCAGGTGCCATCATGGCCGTTGTCCGCCTCCAACTGTTTGTCTGCCCGCACCTTGTCCAGCACCCAGGCATTTTTTTCCGCATCTTTACTCGGTATAAACGCCGCCATGCCGCCCATGGCAAAGGCACCGCGCCGGTGACAGGTTTTAATCAGCAGGCGGGAGTAGGCGCTCAGGAAGGGTTTATCCATGGTGACCGACTGGCGATCCGGCAATACGCGATCGGCGTGATTCTTCAGCGTTTTGATATAGCTGAAAATATAATCCCAGCGGCCGCAGTTCAGGCCGACGATATGGTCGCGCAGGTGATACAGGATCTCATCCATCTGGAACACCGCCGGCAACGTTTCAATCAGCAGGGTCGCTTTGATGGTGCCCCGCGGCAGGTCGAAACGATCTTCGGTAAAGCTGAACACCTCGCCCCACCAGGCCGCCTCCTGCCACGACTGAGTTTTCGGCAGATAGAAATAGGGGCCGCTGCCATTTTCCAGCAGTTGGCGGTAGTTATGGAAAAAATACAACGCAAAATCGAACAGGCCGCCCGGAATAGCTTCGCCCCGCCACTGCACATGTTTTTCCGGCAGGTGCAGGCCACGCACGCGGGCAATCAATACCGCCGGATCCGGCTTCAACTGGTAAATTTTACCGGCTTCGTTGGTATGGGAGATGGTGCCGTTCACCGCATCGCGCAGGTTGATTTGGCCGTCGATCACCTTGTCCCAGCTGGGCGCCAGCGAGTCTTCAAAGTCCGCCATAAATACTTTCACATTGGCGTTCAGCGCATTGATCACCATCTTGCGTTCAACCGGCCCGGTGATCTCCACGCGGCGATCGCGCAGGTCCTCAGGGATACCGCGTATTTTCCAGTCACTTTCACGAATGGAAGCCGTTTCCGAAATAAAACCAGGCAGCCCACCGCGATCGATCGCTGCCTGTACGTCAACGCGCGCAGCCAGCAATTCATTACGCTGCGGTGTGAACTTGCTGACCAGTTCGGCCAGAAACTCGACCGCACCATCGGTCAGTATCAGTCGGTCTGCCGCACTCAATCCCTGAGTAAACGTTAACTCCGTCCCTACTGTCTGTTGCGTCATTGTCATGCTCCTTCCCATCTTGCCCGCCCATGGCCGCTAGCCGGGGCGCTCTGCTCATCAAATATTGCGCGGGTTCAGGAGGGATAAAACGACCGTAAACTGGTCAGATCTCACCCTGCATGCTTTAAGAATAACCAACAAATAATAAAAATCAAAAACCATTTCCATTTTTAATTTAATTTATATTTTAATCTTTTGTTATCAGTTAATTACGGAAATTTAACAAATAATAGCTACAGGAAAGTAATTCCAATAATTAAAAAACGGAAGGATAACTGACTGTAAATAAAGGAGTTACAGGGCGTTGCATAGAAAGAAAGGAGAAATAAAAAGAGAGAGGGGATGACGGCGGCCTCGATTCAGCCGCCAGGAAAAAATGAAAATGACTATTCGAGAGTAGGATTCATGTGGCGCAGATCAAACGGTGTGATCTGGTAGACGTAATAGTTCAGCCAATTGGAGAACAGCAGGTGTCCATGACTGCGCCAGGAGGCTTTAGGGGGTAAATCTGGGTTGTCATCGGGGAAGTAATTGAGCGGTACGGTGGGGTTGAGGCCGGCATCGTAATCACGACAATACTCTCCCGCTAACGTCAGCGCATCGTACTCCGGGTGGCCCGTAACAAAGGCCAAACGCTTGTCCTTGCTGGCAAACAGGTAGGCGCCTGCCTGCTCAGATTCAGCCAGGATATCAAGGTCAGTATACCGACGGATTATCTCCGTCGGGAAATCCGCATAGCGTGAATGCGGTGCCAGAAAGGTTTCATCAAAGCCGCGGGTCAGCAACGCATGCTGCTGCAGCGTCTGGTGTTGATAAACCCCTGACAGCTTCTCTTCAAGCGTCATCTTCGGGATGCCATACAGGATATTCAACGCCGCCTGCACCGCCCAGCAGACAAATAGCGTGGAGGTTACGTGCTCCTTAGCCCAATCGATAACGCGTTCGATCTGCGGCCAATAGGCAACATCACAAAAGTCGACTAATCCCAGCGGGGCACCGGTGACGATCAGACCATCGTAATTGTCATGCTGAATATCTTCAAAGTTACAGTAGAAGTTATTCAGGTGTTCGGCCGGCGTGTTCTTAGATTCACGGCTGTCGATACGCAGCAGTTGAATATCAATCTGCAGCGGTGAGTTGGACAGTAAACGCAGGAACTGATTTTCCGTCTCTATTTTTTTTGGCATCAGGTTAAGGATCAGCACCTTTAACGGCCTGATTTCCTGCGTTTTTGCCCGTGAGGATGTCATCACGAAGACATTCTCATTACGCAAGAAACAGACCGCAGGTAACTCATCAGGAACACGAATCGGCATTACTTAATCCTCACACATCCGTTTATACGTTTAGACTTCTAGATGCCCGACGATAGCGTTTTTTAAATCCAATGTCGAGCATTCAGCCGGAAGGTGAAAATGTTTCATTTCTGGCCGCGTTCCTGCGGTAACAATCAGCGTTTACGCAGTACGCCATCCGGGTTGGCGTTCATCAGACCGCAGCTCTCGCCGTTAGTGATGATTAAGTATTCTCCTAAACGATGCAGCTTCAGTTCACAGGGCGCATCTGTCGGCTGCGGCGCAATCAACTGCGCATCTTGTTGATTCACCGGCATGGTAAACGGGAACACCGTGCTGATACGGCCAGGATCGCTGCCGCCTCCAATAAACTGATACACCGCCTGCCGACTTGTTATCTTCAGTTGGCGGTGGCTGTCACTGCTCACCCAGACGCCGCGCCAATCGGCCGGGGTGACATCGGGCAGTACCCGCAGCGTATCCGCTTTTAACCAGTTAGCTGTTTGGGTACCTTTGCCATTAATGTAATAACCGCAACGGTAACCTCTCTGTTCCGGCCCAACCACCAGGCGATCGCCGGCAATCAGATAGCTACGCCCTTGCTGCAGATGGCCGTTTTCCAGTTTTGGATTCTCGTTCCAGTCATCCGGATAGCGGTAGTCGAAGAAATAACTCTTGGCAGTAATTTCAGCCAGTTGCGCACGATCTTGCGGCTGCTCATCTTGCATGCCGTGGCAAAACAGCCCGGACTCAGCGGCAGCGGACGGCACGTAAATCGTGGCAGAGAGAAGCATGCAGATAGTGAAGAGAGGACGTATTTTCATGGGTTCACTCCTGTGAACATAGGCAGATTGGCTAATTTTAATTAACCATCATCCTTTTAGGAACGCAAAGAGGTAGATTTGACAGGAAACGTACTTTGAATAATGGGCAAAACAAAAAGCCCTGTGCTGATGCACAGGGCTTTTTGTTTTATTTGATGCTTGGCAGTGTCCTACTCTCGCATGGGGAGACCCCACACTACCATCGGCGCTACGGCGTTTCACTTCTGAGTTCGGCATGGGGTCAGGTGGGACCACCGCGCTATTGCCGCCAAGCAAATTCTTTTTCTGCCGAACTTCTCAACCCACTTTGAATAAAGTGGTGCTGATACCCAGAGTCGAACTGGGGACCTCACCCTTACCAAGGGTGCGCTCTACCAACTGAGCCATATCAGCACACAAATTTGATGCCTGGCAGTGTCCTACTCTCGCATGGGGAGACCCCACACTACCATCGGCGCTACGGCGTTTCACTTCTGAGTTCGGCATGGGGTCAGGTGGGACCACCGCGCTATTGCCGCCAGGCAAATTCTGTTTTAATCAACCCGCAACGTTTCCACGCCGCCAGTCAATCCAATCTCGGAACTTCACTGAAAATCAAATCGCGTCTCTAAAACACCTTCGGTGTTGTAAGGTTAAGCCTCACGGTTCATTAGTACTGGTTAGCTCAATGCATCGCTGCACTTACACACCCAGCCTATCAACGTCTTAGTCTTAAACGTTCCTTCAGGGGCCTTAAAGGCCCAGGGAAGACTCATCTTGAGGCAAGCTTCGCGCTTAGATGCTTTCAGCGCTTATCTTTTCCGCACTTAGCTACCGGGCAATGCCATTGGCATGACAACCCGAACACCAGTGGTGCGTTCACTCCGGTCCTCTCGTACTAGGAGCAACCCCTCTCAATCTTCCAACGCCCACGGCAGATAGGGACCGAACTGTCTCACGACGTTCTAAACCCAGCTCGCGTACCACTTTAAATGGCGAACAGCCATACCCTTGGGACCTACTTCAGCCCCAGGATGTGATGAGCCGACATCGAGGTGCCAAACACCGCCGTCGATATGAACTCTTGGGCGGTATCAGCCTGTTATCCCCGGAGTACCTTTTATCCGTTGAGCGATGGCCCTTCCATTCAGAACCACCGGATCACTAAGACCTGCTTTCGCACCTGCTCGAGCCGTCACTCTCGCAGTCAAGCTAGCTTATGCCTTTGCACTAACCTCACGATGTCCGACCGTGATTAGCTAACCTTCGTGCTCCTCCGTTACTCTTTGGGAGGAGACCGCCCCAGTCAAACTACCCACCAGACACTGTCCTCACCCCCGATTAGGGGGCCGAGTTAGAACATCAAACATTAAAGGGTGGTATTTCAAGGTTGGCTCCATGCAGACTGGCGTCCACACTTCAAAGCCTCCCACCTATCCTACACATCAAGGCTCAATGTTCAGTGTCAAGCTATAGTAAAGGTTCACGGGGTCTTTCCGTCTTGCCGCGGGTACACTGCATCTTCACAGCGAGTTCAATTTCACTGAGTCTCGGGTGGAGACAGCCTGGCCATCATTACGCCATTCGTGCAGGTCGGAACTTACCCGACAAGGAATTTCGCTACCTTAGGACCGTTATAGTTACGGCCGCCGTTTACCGGGGCTTCGATCAAGAGCTTCTGGTTACCCATAACCCCATCAATTAACCTTCCGGCACCGGGCAGGCGTCACACCGTATACGTCCACTTTCGTGTTTGCACAGTGCTGTGTTTTTATTAAACAGTTGCAGCCAGCTGGTATCTGCGACTGGCTTCAGCTCCATCCGCAAGGGACTTCACCTACGCGCCAGCGTGCCTTCTCCCGAAGTTACGGCACCATTTTGCCTAGTTCCTTCACCCGAGTTCTCTCAAGCGCCTGGGTATTCTCTACCTGACCACCTGTGTCGGTTTGGGGTACGATTTCGTGTTACCTGGAGCTTAGAGGCTTTTCCTGGAAGCTTGGCATCAACTACTTCTGCACCGTAGTGCATCGTCATCACGCCTCAGGGTTAACAAGCAACCGGATTTACCAGGTCACTCCCCCTACACGCTTAAACCGAGACAACCGTCGCTCGGCTAGCCTAGCCTTCTCCGTCCCCCCTTCGCAGTAACACCAAGTACAGGAATATTAACCTGTTTCCCATCGACTACGCTTTTCAGCCTCGCCTTAGGGGTCGACTCACCCTGCCCCGATTAACGTTGGACAGGAACCCTTGGTCTTCCGGCGTGCGGGTTTTTCACCCGCATTATCGTTACTTATGTCAGCATTCGCACTTCTGATACCTCCAGCATGCCTCGCAGCACACCTTCAACGGCTTACAGAACGCTCCCCTACCCAACAACGCATAAGCGTCGCTGCCGCAGCTTCGGTGCATGGTTTAGCCCCGTTACATCTTCCGCGCAGGCCGACTCGACCAGTGAGCTATTACGCTTTCTTTAAATGATGGCTGCTTCTAAGCCAACATCCTGGCTGTCTGTGCCTTCCCACATCGTTTCCCACTTAACCATGACTTTGGGACCTTAGCTGGCGGTCTGGGTTGTTTCCCTCTTCACGACGGACGTTAGCACCCGCCGTGTGTCTCCCGTGATAACATTCTTCGGTATTCGGAGTTTGCATCGGTTTGGTAAGCCGGGATGGCCCCCTAGCCGAAACAGTGCTCTACCCCCGAAGATGAGTTCACGAGGCGCTACCTAAATAGCTTTCGGGGAGAACCAGCTATCTCCCGGTTTGATTGGCCTTTCACCCCCAGCCACAAGTCATCCGCTAATTTTTCAACATTAGTCGGTTCGGTCCTCCAGTTAGTGTTACCCAACCTTCAACCTGCCCATGGCTAGATCACCGGGTTTCGGGTCTATACCTTGCAACTAGACGCCCAGTTAAGACTCGGTTTCCCTACGGCTCCCCTATTCGGTTAACCTTGCTACAAAATATAAGTCGCTGACCCATTATACAAAAGGTACGCAGTCACACCACGAAGGTGCTCCCACTGCTTGTACGTACACGGTTTCAGGTTCTATTTCACTCCCCTCGCCGGGGTTCTTTTCGCCTTTCCCTCACGGTACTGGTTCACTATCGGTCAGTCAGGAGTATTTAGCCTTGGAGGATGGTCCCCCCATATTCAGACAGGATAACACGTGCCCCGCCCTACTCATCGAACTCACGACCTGTGCATCTTCGTGTACGGGACTATCACCCTTTACTGTGCGACTTTCCAGACGCTTCCACTGACACACAAGCCGATTCAGGTTCTGGGCTCTTCCCCGTTCGCTCGCCGCTACTGGGGGAATCTCGGTTGATTTCTTTTCCTCGGGGTACTTAGATGTTTCAGTTCCCCCGGTTCGCCTCATGCCACTATGTATTCATGACATGATAGTGTGTCGAAACACACTGGGTTTCCCCATTCGGGTATCGTCGGTTATAACGGTTCATATCACCTTACCGACGCTTTTCGCAGATTAGCACGCCCTTCATCGCCTCTGACTGCCTAGGCATCCACCGTGTACGCTTAGTCACTTAACCTCACAACCCGAAGGTGTCTTCCGACATCATCGTGTTGCTACATTTGAGAGACTCTATGACAGGTTACTCCTCATCCCGAACGTCTACGGGGGACAAGTTTCAGCTGCCATGTTTCAATTTTCAGCTTGTTCCAGATTGTTAAAGAGCAAATATCTCAAACATGACTCGCAAGCCAGTTTTGAGATATCGTTTGATACCGTCTTTCACCCGATATCAGCAAGTGGCGTCCCCTAGGGGATTCGAACCCCTGTTACCGCCGTGAAAGGGCGGTGTCCTAGGCCTCTAGACGAAGGGGACACGAAATTTGCTTAGCGAATCACTGATTCGCTAATTTCGTGTAAGGGCGAGATTTTCCCAGGAAAATCGAGCGACAGTGTTATTTGTCACCGTACCCCCAACGCATCGACGCTTTGCTCGTTCTTTTCATCAGACAATCTGTGTGGACACTGCACAGTCAGGATATCTTTAGGTAAGGAGGTGATCCAACCGCAGGTTCCCCTACGGTTACCTTGTTACGACTTCACCCCAGTCATGAATCACAAAGTGGTAAGCGCCCTCCCGAAGGTTAAGCTACCTACTTCTTTTGCAACCCACTCCCATGGTGTGACGGGCGGTGTGTACAAGGCCCGGGAACGTATTCACCGTAGCATTCTGATCTACGATTACTAGCGATTCCGACTTCATGGAGTCGAGTTGCAGACTCCAATCCGGACTACGACGTACTTTATGAGGTCCGCTTGCCTTCGCAGGTTCGCTTCTCTTTGTATACGCCATTGTAGCACGTGTGTAGCCCTACTCGTAAGGGCCATGATGACTTGACGTCATCCCCACCTTCCTCCAGTTTATCACTGGCAGTCTCCTTTGAGTTCCCGGCCGAACCGCTGGCAACAAAGGATAAGGGTTGCGCTCGTTGCGGGACTTAACCCAACATTTCACAACACGAGCTGACGACAGCCATGCAGCACCTGTCTCAGAGTTCCCGAAGGCACCAATCCATCTCTGGAAAGTTCTCTGGATGTCAAGAGTAGGTAAGGTTCTTCGCGTTGCATCGAATTAAACCACATGCTCCACCGCTTGTGCGGGCCCCCGTCAATTCATTTGAGTTTTAACCTTGCGGCCGTACTCCCCAGGCGGTCGATTTAACGCGTTAGCTCCGGAAGCCACGCCTCAAGGGCACAGCCTCCAAATCGACATCGTTTACGGCGTGGACTACCAGGGTATCTAATCCTGTTTGCTCCCCACGCTTTCGCACCTGAGCGTCAGTCTTCGTCCAGGGGGCCGCCTTCGCCACCGGTATTCCTCCAGATCTCTACGCATTTCACCGCTACACCTGGAATTCTACCCCCCTCTACGAGACTCTAGTCTGCCAGTTTCAAATGCAGTTCCCAAGTTAAGCTCGGGGATTTCACATCTGACTTAACAAACCGCCTGCGTGCGCTTTACGCCCAGTAATTCCGATTAACGCTTGCACCCTCCGTATTACCGCGGCTGCTGGCACGGAGTTAGCCGGTGCTTCTTCTGCGAGTAACGTCAATGTAATGCCGTATTAAGACACTACCCTTCCTCCTCGCTGAAAGTGCTTTACAACCCGAAGGCCTTCTTCACACACGCGGCATGGCTGCATCAGGCTTGCGCCCATTGTGCAATATTCCCCACTGCTGCCTCCCGTAGGAGTCTGGACCGTGTCTCAGTTCCAGTGTGGCTGGTCATCCTCTCAGACCAGCTAGGGATCGTCGCCTAGGTGAGCCATTACCCCACCTACTAGCTAATCCCATCTGGGCACATCCGATGGTGTGAGGCCCGAAGGTCCCCCACTTTGGTCCGAAGACATTATGCGGTATTAGCCACCGTTTCCAGTGGTTATCCCCCTCCATCGGGCAGTTTCCCAGACATTACTCACCCGTCCGCCGCTCGCCGGCAAAGTAGCAAGCTACTTTCCGCTGCCGCTCGACTTGCATGTGTTAGGCCTGCCGCCAGCGTTCAATCTGAGCCATGATCAAACTCTTCAATTAAAAGCTTGATTCGCTAAGTTAATAGCTGTTGCTCAAAGATTTACTGCATGAATTTTACTTCAGTTAGTCACTCTTCAAGACTTGATATTTTTTTGCATCCGAGGATGCTGGATATCGTCTTGTGAGTGCCCACACAGATTGTCTGATAAATTGTTAAAGAGCAGTGAGTTACGCGCTTTCGCTTGCTAACTCGAGGTGGCGTATATTACGCTTTCCTCTTTCAGAGTCAACCCGTTTTTTCAGGATTTTTTCTCTTTCGTCTCGGTCGCTGTGTGAAGTGAATCACTTGCGCCGTGTCGATGGAGGCGCATTATAGGGATCCGAGTTTTTTGCACAACCCCTTTTTTGATCTTTTCTTATCGTTTGCGCACTTTTCCGCCCTTTCGTGTGGATCTTATGCGATCGGGGCCGTTTTTAGCAGGATCGCCGCGTGGGATTGGTTGTAATTCCATCGCCAGCGTCTAGTATTGCCGGTAAATATGATCCCGGCGTGAGGCTTTACCATGTCTGAAGCAGTTCGTTCTTATCTTCATTACACTCCGCAAATCGGTCAACGCGTGATGATCGATCCTTCCAGCGTGGTGATCGGCAATGTTGAACTGGCCGATGATGTCAGTATCTGGCCGCTGGTCGCCATTCGCGGTGATGTGAATGCGGTGAAGATTGGCGCCCGCAGCAATATACAGGATGGCAGTGTGCTGCACGTCACCCATAAATCCGCTCATAACCCCGAAGGCTACCCGCTGCTGATCGGCGAAGACGTTACCGTCGGACATAAGGCGATGTTGCATGGCTGTGCCATCGGCAACCGCGTATTAGTCGGGATGGGTTCGATCCTGCTGGATGGCGCCATTATAGAAGATGACGTGATGATCGGTGCCGGCAGTTTGGTGGCACCTGGCAAGCGTTTAGCCAGCGGCTACTTATATATGGGCAGCCCGGCTCGCCAGGTACGCCCATTGACGCCCGCTGAATTAGAAGGGTTGCGTTACTCGTCAAATAACTACGTTGACTGGAAAAACGACTATCTGTCGGAAGATATTTGAAATAACCCCCGCTCTCTAACGGGAACGGGGGCTGGATTACAGGGCAGCTTCCTGGCGAAGCTGCTGCAGCACCGGCTCAATCTCCGGCATCACACCATGCCATAGCAAAAACGCATGGGCCGCCTGACCCACCAGCATGCCTAAACCATCGGCATATCGCGTGACGCCTTGTTGGCTCGTCCAGTCGAGGAAAGGCGTCAGACCGCGTTGATAAAACATGTCATAGCAACGGGTTTGCGCTCCAAGCACCTTCACCGGCAGAGCCGGCACTTCACCACCCAGGCCGGAAGCCGTTGCATTGATCACCAGCTCATACTCGGCCCGATCGCATTGATCCAACGACAACGCCGCGATCTCGCCCAAATGCCGGAACGCCTGTGCCAGTTCTTGTGCCCGGCTGAACGTACGGTTGGTAATCACCACCGAGCAGCCAAAAGACAGGAGTGGCAGAATCGCCCCGCGCGCAGCGCCGCCGGCGCCCACCAGCAAAATACGATCGCCGGGTTTGATCAAGCGCTGGCGCTCCAGATCGCTCAGCAGGCCGATACCATCGGTATTGTCGCCCAGCAGCTGACCACCTGACTGAATCTTAAGCGTATTAACCGCCCCGGCCATCTGCGCGCGTTCCGTCAACTCATTAGCCAGCCGGTAAGCCTGCTCTTTAAAAGGAACTGTAACGTTCGCACCTCTGCCGCCTGCATCGATAAATGTCTGCAGACTATCCGCAAAACCATCCAACGGCGCTAAAACGGTACCGTAGGGATGCTCTATGCCGGTTTGTTCCGCAAACAGGGCATGAATGCGTGGTGACTTGCTGTGCGCGATGGGATTACCAAAAACCGCAAACGGCTCCATTGCTTCCCCTTAGCCCTGCCGGATCTGTTCACCGGTCAACGCATCTCTGATTTCCGACGGGTTCTGACGTCCCCCCACGTTACCCGGCAGCACCGGGAAACCTTCGCCAAACTGCTGCAGAACCTCTGCAGCCTGACGGCACGGCGGCTGACCACTGAGATTGGCGCTGGTTGATACCAGCGGTTTACCAAACTCGCGGCATAGCTGCTGCACCAGCGGATGGTCGCTGACGCGCACCGCCAGTGAGTCGAAACGCCCGGTAAGCAGACGCGGCGTAGTCGGTTTGGCCGGGATAACCCACGTTACCGGGCCTGGCCAACTGGCAAACATCGTTTCGCGTTGCGATGGCGTAAGCCGACTGTCGTCGATATAAGGCAACAGCTGCTGGTAATCGGCGGCAATCAGGATCAGTCCCTTTTCCCACGGGCGCTGTTTTAAGTCCAACAGCTTATGCAGCGCCTGTTCGCTATCGGGATCGCAACCTAAGCCAAACACGGCCTCGGTCGGATAGGCGATGACCTGTTGATTGTTCAGTGCATTAATAATGGCGGTGAATTCTGAGCTCATAGTGTTGTTATTCTGTGATTGCGACGGGCTTCCCACACAGTTTGCTGGCACAGCAAAGGAGCGGGCCTTTTGCAGTACGTTTTTCCATCAGTAGCGGGTAATGACAGTAGGCGCATTCCCCGGCGACAGGCTTGTTGTTAAGAGCAAACTGGCATTCTGGATAGCGATCGCAAGAGTGAAAAACTTTGCCATAGCGTGATTTACGCTGCAGCAATTTGCCCTGCCCGCATTGTGGACAGGTAATAGAGGTTTCGTCCGGTTTATCGATCACCTCGGTGTGATCGCATTCAGGATAGTGGCTACAGCCAATAAACATGCCGTAGCGCCCCTGTCGTAATACCAGGGTCGCCTGGCACTTCGGGCACTCTTGCCCCTCTAGTACCTTCACGATATGTCCATCAGCCTGCGCCTTCAGCGGACGAATATACTGGCAGTCTGGATATTGGGAACAGCCAAGGAAAGGACCGTGGCGACCGCTGCGGATCACCAGTTCAGCCCCGCATTCCGGACAGGGTTCATTTTGCCTGGCGGCAAAAATCGCTGCTTTTGTCATAACTTCTTTTATGCCCTAAATAATTCACGTTGCAGGAAGACGGCCACAAGCGAATCCCAGGCCACATACGGAGCGTATATGACCAAGGAAAGCCGATAAGCCTGCAGCTTGAAGTATAACGGGCATACGCGTGGCATCGGCTCAGTGCAGATAACCTTCGTTGACTTCAAACAGCAGTTCTTCCATCTGCTGGTAGGCGCTTTCATATCCGGGGATATTAAACAGCACCATCAGCACGACCCATTTCAGATCTTCGAGATCGAATTCCGTATTATCCAAAGCCATAACACGGTCGATAACCATTTCTCGGGTTTCGAGGTTCAATACCTGAATCTGTTCAAGGAAAAGGAGAAAACCACGGCAACCGGCGTCAAGACGCATACTTTCTTCTTCCGTGTAGAACCGCATGGCGAGCGGATCGGCACTCATAAAGTACGGCGCATTTTCACCTTCTTGCAGATCTGCAAGTTTTTCAAGCCAATTCAAAGCGTTGTAGATATCCTCACGATGAAATCCCGCCTCAGCGAGATCGTTCGTCAGTTTATCCTGATCGACGCGCATCTCTGGTTCATTGTGGATATAAGTTTCAAATAAGTACATGAGTACGTCGAACATGGCTTGCCCTCCTTATTCGGACATAGCCGCCGGGTACAGCTGCGATCCATCCTGCTAACTCCAGTTCGAGTAATTGCATTACCACCTCTGGCACAGGTTGGCCGGCACGTTCAGCGACGACGTCAACAGGTGTCACCTCATCTCCTACGTTAGCCAACACATCAGCAAATGGCAATTCAACTTCGACGTCTGATGAAGAAATAGTTGTTTTTTCATCCATGGGCAGCCAGTTCAGCCCGCTTCCCAACAATTGTGCAATCTCCTGCGGCTGTGTCACCAAGTGGGCACCTTGCTGGATCAGCCAGTGTGGGCCAGCGCTCATCGGGTTGCCTAATGCGCCGGGCAAGGCAAAAACGTCACGCCCTTGATCCAACGCCAGGCGTGCGGTAATCAACGAACCGCTGCGTACCGCCGCTTCTACCACCAACACCCCCAGGCTCAGGCCGCTGATGATACGGTTCCGGCGAGGGAAATGCGCCGGCAACGGTACTGCCGTCACCAGGTATTCGGAGATCAGCGCCCCGCCCTGCGCCACGATCTGCGCAGCCAACTTACGGTGGCGGCTCGGGTAGATGTTCGCCAACCCGCTGCCCAGCACCGCCAGCGTTGTACCCTGCGCGGCCAACGCGCCGCGATGGCAAATACCATCCACACCCAGGGCCAGTCCGCTGATCACGGCATAGCCCTGCTGAGCCAAGCCCACGGCGAATTCATGCCCCCAACGAGCGCCGTAATGGCTGGCGTTCCGGCTGCCGACCATGGCGATCTGTGGCTGTTGTAGCGCCTCAAGACAGCCTTCAACCAGCAGCAGGAATGGCGCATCGACTAATGCATGTAAATGCGGGGGATAATGCGGTGAACCGTAGGTCAGCATATGGCGGCCCGGCGCCTCCAGCCAGGCCAAGGTCGCAGCCAGCGCCGCCGGATCGGCCTGATTGAACTGCCGACATTGCCTGGCGTTCAGCCCCAAGGAGCGTAAATGGTGAGACGGCTCACCGCCGGCGTCAATCAACTGCTGCTGCAGTTCGCTGGCCAGCGATGCGCCCAGCCCACTCACCCAAGATAATCTCAACCCTATTTCTTCAGGCGTCATCGCGCATTCCCTCGCTGTTCCTGGCGGTATCGCCAATCCGTGCAATTGGTAGAGGATGCTGTCAATCGGAGCTGGAAATGTCTAGAATAGAAGCTATACCCCCTTTATTACTCGGATACAGATCTAAAGATATATGTCAGTCTTGCAGGTATTACATTTCCCAGACGAGCGGCTGCGCAAAGTTGCGGCCCCGGTAAAAGAAGTCAATGCAGATATCCAGCGCATCGTGGATGATATGTTTGAAACCATGTACGCAGAGGAAGGCATTGGTCTGGCTGCGACTCAGGTGGACATCCATCAACGTATTATCGTCATTGACGTTTCCGAAACCCGCGATCAGCGCCTGGTGCTGATCAACCCGGAGCTGTTGGAAAAGAGCGGTGAAACCGGTATCGAAGAAGGTTGTCTGTCCATCCCTGAGCAACGCGCTCTGGTGCCGCGTGCCGAGAAGGTGAAAATCCGCGCGTTGGATTACAACGGCAAAGCATTCGAATTGGAAGCCGACGATCTGCTGGCCATCTGCATTCAGCACGAGATGGACCACCTGATCGGCAAACTGTTTGTCGATTATCTGTCGCCGCTGAAGCGTCAGCGTATCCGTCAGAAAGTGGAAAAACTGGATAAGCTGGCCAAACAGCAAGCGCGCGCCTAACCAAGCAGGGAAACATCGTGTCTGATTCTTTACGGATTATCTTTGCCGGCACACCAGACTTCGCAGCGCGTCACCTCGACGCGCTGTTGTCTTCTGGGCATCAGGTCGTCGGCGTCTTCACCCAACCCGATCGACCGGCTGGCCGTGGCAACAAGCTGACGCCAAGCCCGGTGAAAGTGCTGGCGCAGCAGCATCAGCTGCCCGTGTTTCAGCCCAAATCACTGCGTCCGGAAGAGAACCAGCATCTGGTCGCCGATCTTAATGCAGACGTGATGGTCGTGGTGGCTTATGGCCTGATCCTGCCAAAGGCGGTGCTGGATATGCCGCGCCTTGGCTGTATCAACGTACATGGCTCACTGCTGCCGCGCTGGCGTGGCGCCGCTCCAATTCAACGTGCGCTGTGGGCGGGCGATCGGGAAACCGGCGTGACCATCATGCAGATGGATGTCGGTCTGGATACCGGTGATATGATGCACAAAATTGCCTGTCCGATAGAAGCAACAGATACCAGCGCCAGCCTGTATGACAAATTGGCCGAGCTTGGCCCGCAAGGGCTGCTGACCACGCTGCAGCAGCTGGCGGACGGTACGGCGCAATGCGAAGTTCAGGACGAAGCACTGGTGACCTATGCCGAGAAACTGAGCAAGGAAGAAGCACGTTTGGACTGGCGCCTTTCCGCCGTGCAGCTGGAGCGCTGCGTACGCGCCTTCAACCCGTGGCCGATCAGCTATTTCACCGTTGATGAACAGCCGGTGAAAGTATGGCAAGCCCAGGCGCTGGCTGGTAACAGCGATGCGGAACCCGGTACTATCCTGCAGGCGGACAAGCACGGTATCCAGGTCGCCACCGCCGAAGGTATTTTATGCCTGACGCAGCTGCAGCCTGCGGGCAAGAAACCGATGTCGGCTCAAGATTTGTTAAATTCACGCCGCGAATGGTTTGCGCCAGGTAACCGTCTGTAACCACCTTCACAGCCCGGCAGACAGCGCCGGGCCGTTTATTTTCCTCAAGCCGATGTCATCCAGCTTTAGCCTATGAAAAATAACTACAACCTCCGCAGCATCGCTGCTCAAACCATCGGCCAGGTGTTGGATCAGGGGCAATCGCTCAGCACCCTACTGCCGGCACTGAATAACAAAATTTCCGATAAGGACCGCGCCCTGCTGCAGGAACTGTGCTTCGGCACGCTGCGCGTGCTGCCGCAGCTTGAATGGTGTATCCAACAACTGATGGCAAAACCGATGGTGGGCAAGCAGCGTACGTTGCACTATCTGCTGATGGTCGGCATGTACCAATTGCTGTATACCCGCATCCCGGCCCATGCCGCCCTGGCGGAAACGGTTAATGGCGCAGTCGCGCTAAAGCGCCCGCAGCTTAAAGGATTGGTCAATGGCGTACTGCGTCAGTTCCAGCGCCAACAGGAAGCGTTGATGCAACGCGCGGCGAATCATGACAGCCGCTACCTGCACCCAAGCTGGCTGCTGAAGCGTATCCAACAGGCTTATCCTGAACAGTGGCAGCAGATCGTCGACGCCAATAATCAAAAGCCACCCATGTGGCTGCGGGTTAACCGCCGCCATCACAGCCGTGATGACTATCTGCACCTGCTCACGCAGGCCGGCATTGATGCCGTCGCGCACGAAGAATACCCCGACGCAGTGCGCTTACTCACGCCGTGCGCGGTAAACAACTTACCGGGATTCGCCGACGGCTGGGCCACGGTGCAGGATGCATCCGCACAAGGCTGCGTCGATCTGCTGGATCCGCAAGACGGCGAGCAGATCCTCGATCTGTGCGCCGCTCCCGGCGGCAAAACCACCCATATCCTTGAAGCGGCCCCACAGGCTCATGTTATGGCCGTGGATATTGATGAGCAACGTCTGAGCCGGGTAAAAGAAAACCTGCAACGTTTACATTGCCACGCCGAGGTGAAACAGGGCGATGGCCGCACGCCACAACAGTGGTGCGGCGACAAACAGTTTGACCGCATTCTGCTGGACGCGCCTTGTTCCGCCACCGGCGTGATTCGTCGTCATCCGGATATCAAATGGCTGCGCCGCGATAGCGACATTGCCGAACTGGCCGGCCTGCAGGCGGAAATTCTCGATGCCATCTGGCCACACCTTAAAGCAGGCGGCGTAATGGTTTATGCAACCTGTTCGATTTTACCACAAGAGAATAGCCAACAGTTGCAGGCCTTCCTGCAGCGCCATAGCGACGCCCGGCTGGCCGGCACCGAACGGCAAAACCTTCCTCACCCTGAAGATGGCGATGGCTTCTTTTACGCTAAGCTGATTAAAATGTAACTCTCCGGGCGTAGCATTACGCCCTCAGCCTTGCTGTGTGAAGCAGAGAACACGATGAAAATAATTATTCTTGGCGCAGGCCAGGTTGGCGGGACACTGGCGGAAAACCTGGTCGGTGAAAATAACGATATCACCGTGGTGGATACCGATACGAACCGCCTGCGCCAGCTGCAGGACAAATTCGATCTGCGCGTCGTGCAGGGACACGGTTCCTACCCGCGCGTGCTACGTGAAGCCGGCGCGGAAGACGCCGACATGCTGGTTGCCGTCACCAATTCGGATGAAACCAATATGGTGGCCTGCCAGATCGCCTATTCGCTGTTTAATACGCCGAACCGCATCGCCCGTATCCGCGCTTCGGAATATATCCGTGAGTCGGAGAAGCTCTTCCTGCCGGAAGCGGTACCGATCGATCATTTGATCTCGCCGGAACAGCTGGTTATCGATTATATCTACAAGCTGATTGAGTACCCCGGCGCGCTGCAGGTGGTCAATTTTGCCGAGGGCAAGGTCAGCATTGCTGCGGTAAAAGCCTATTACGGTGGCCCGTTGGTGGGCAATGCGCTGTCCTCCATGCGCGAGCATATGCCGCATATCGATACACGCGTCGCCGCTATTTTTCGTCAGGACCGCCCTATCCGTCCGCAAGGCTCGACAATTATCGAAGCCGGTGACGAGGTGTTCTTCGTCGCAGCATCGCAGCATATTCGTGCGGTAATGAGTGAGCTACAGCGGCTGGAGAAACCTTACAAGCGTATTATGATCGTCGGCGGCGGCAACGTCGGCGCGGGCCTGGCAGCCAAGTTGGAAAAGGATTACAACGTCAAGCTGATCGAACGTAACCAACAGCGGGCGGCGGAATTGGCAGAGCAACTGCACGATACCATCGTCTTTTATGGCGACGCATCGGACCAAGAACTGCTGGCAGAAGAGCATGTCGATCAGGTCGACGTATTTATCGCCATTACCAACGACGACGAAGCGAATATTATGTCCGCTATGTTGGCCAAGCGTCTGGGGGCCAAAAAGGTCATGGTGCTGATACAGCGTCGCGCCTATGTCGACCTGGTACAAGGCAGCGTGATCGATATTGCCATTTCACCGCAGCAGGCCACCATTTCCGCCTTGCTGGGCCACGTGCGTAAAGCGGATATCGTCAGCGTTTCCTCGCTGCGCCGCGGCGTTGCGGAGGCTATTGAAGCCATTGCACACGGAGATGAAAGCACCTCCAAGGTGGTCGGTCGCAGCGTAGAAGAGATTAAATTGCCGCCGGGAACCACCATTGGCGCCATCGTGCGTGGTGACGATGTCATTATCGCCAGCGGTAATAGTAAAATTGAACAGGGTGACCACGTCATTATGTTTATCACCGATAAGAAATTTGTACCGGACGTCGAGCGTTTATTCCAGCCAAGTCCATTCTTCCTGTAGGCTTTTTTAAGCCGTTTAAGAAACGTAAGAGACAAGATACAAACTTTTCTCTGCGATTTGTGGCAAAGGGAAGTTGCTTTGTTAAACTTGAGTTATTAATTTTGCGAGGGGTGTTCTATGAGTATGTTGAAAGAGTTCCGCGAGTTTGCCATGCGTGGCAATGTTGTTGACTTGGCTGTTGGTGTCATTATTGGTGCGGCGTTCGGTAAGATCGTATCGTCATTCGTTGCCGATATCATCATGCCACCGCTGGGTTTACTGATCGGCGGTGTCGATTTCAAACAGTTCCACTTGGTATTACGTGAAGCGCAGGGTGAAATCCCGGCGGTCATCATGAACTACGGTAACTTTATTCAAACGGTCTTTGACTTTGTGATTGTGGCATTCGCTATTTTCCTGGCAATTAAGCTGATGAACAAAGCGCGCCGTAAACAAGAAGAAAAACCAGCGGCTCCGCCGGCGCCAAGCGCAGAAGAGAAACTGTTGACGGAAATTCGCGATCTGTTAGCTAAAGATCAGCCAAAAGCCTAAGCTCACGTCTGTTATAGATCAAAAAGCCCTCGCTGATGAGGGCTTTTTTACGTCTTAAAACCAGAAGGCCAGTGGTAAATAATCGTTTGATTGCTTACCACTGGCCTCCCAGTTTGTCCCTTTGCCATGTTTTTCTTTACGCCGATAGCTGCCTTTCCCTTTGCTGTTCTTCTCCACCCGCTGACGGAATAAAGGATCGTGCAATAACGCTTCAATAGCGTTGTCTTGTATCTTACCTTTCGTGTGACGGTACTTCGTCATGGTATTTCTCCTGATATTACTATGGATATAAATCGGGCAGATAATAGCGCCGAATCGGGAAAAATAACAGATGCTCAGCAGTGATGATCTGTTTTTTTATCTCTGCCGTCGTTGGCCCCCTGTTCTAATGCCTCAAGAATCGAACAGTAGGTGCTGGTATGCGCACTGCCGCAGCAGGCATCGCTCAAACGCCGTAAGGATTCGCGCATACGCGTCAGCTCCAGCAGTTTTTGTTCCACTTCCTGCAAACGCGCATCAACAATGGATTTTGACTCCTGGCAGGTGTGATGTTCTGGATCGACGCGGATCGACAACAGCTCGGCAATGGTTTCCAGGGTAAAACCCAGTTGCTTGGCATAGCGAATAAAGCGCAGCCGCTGTAAATCCTGCTCGCTATACAGGCGGTAACCCCCTTCGGTCCGCACATTGTGCTCCATCATGCCCTGCTTTTCATAATAACGCACGGTATCCGGCGTTACTCCTGCAAGCTTGGCAAGCTGACCAATTTTAAACATTAGCGCTCCTCCGGCCCTAATTTGCCATTAATCACCTGATGATATTCACCGTGCAGGAAATCGGTACTCATTCCAGCTTGCTGCAGACGGTATTCCAGCAGCGCCATGCGTTTATTCAAAGCGATATAGTCAGGGTGCTCACTGTTAATTTCCTGTAGCAAGGCGGCTATGGTCAACGCTTCTTTACGCACCTCCAATTCCGGTGGCAGATAGCCGGCATTTTTTAACAGACGGAAGCCTGAGCGCAATTCGGCCGGCACCGCACTGTCGTCATCGAGCTCCAGCGGCTTACCTTGGCCCGGCAAGTTCTCAAACTCACCACTATCCTGTGCGTTACGAATATGGCGTTCGGCCCATTCATCGAGTAACCACATTGTATGATTCCTCAGCATGCAATCTCTGTCGCTAGCATAGCGGATAGGGCGGGGGATCTTAAGGCATATGACAGGGGAAAGCACAATTGGCTGCAGATAGACGTAAAAAAACCGGGCAAGCCCGGTTTTTTTACGCTTCTACAGATTACTCTGCAGTTGCTGCTTCTGCTTGAGACTCAGCACGATCAACCAGCTCGATGTATGCCATCGGCGCGTTGTCGCCTGCGCGGAAGCCACACTTCAGAATGCGAGTGTAACCACCGGCACGGCTCGCGAAACGCGGGCCCAGCTCGTTAAACAGTTTTGCCACGATCTCGTTATCACGAGTACGGGCGAATGCCAGACGACGATTAGCTACGCTGTCGGTCTTGGCAAGAGTAATCAGCGGCTCAACAACGCGACGCAGCTCTTTCGCTTTTGGCAGGGTCGTCTTGATGATCTCATGACGAACCAAAGAGCCGGCCATGTTACGGAACATAGCCTGGCGGTGGCTGCTGTTACGGTTCAGTTGACGACCACTCTTACGATGGCGCATGACCTTATCCTTCTCAGTAAAACCTTAACCTGTGATCCGGTTACTCGTCAGCAATGCTTGCCGGCGGCCAGTTTTCCAGGCGCATGCCCAGAGACAGACCACGTGAGGCCAGCACGTCTTTAATCTCAGTAAGAGATTTTTTACCCAGGTTCGGCGTTTTCAGCAACTCAACCTCGGTACGCTGTACCAGATCACCGATGTAGTGGATAGCTTCTGCCTTGAGGCAGTTAGCAGAGCGGACAGTCAATTCCAGATCGTCAACAGGGCGCAGCAAGATCGGATCGAATTCTGGTTTCTCTTCTTTCACTTCCGGCTGACGTACATCACGTAAGTCAACGAAAGCTTCCAGTTGTTCAGCCAGAATGGTTGCCGCACGGCGGATCGCCTCTTCAGGATCGATCGTGCCATTGGTTTCCATTTCGATGACCAGCTTATCCAAGTCAGTACGCTGTTCTACACGCGCAGCTTCAACATTGTAGGCAATACGCTCTACAGGGCTGTAGCAGGCGTCGACCAACAGACGACCGATTGGGCGCTCATCTTCTTCCGAATGAATTCGGGCAGAAGCCGGCACATAACCACGACCGCGCTGAACTTTGATACGCATGCTGATAGCCGCGTTCTCATCGGTCAGGTGGCAGATAACGTGCTGCGGCTTGACGATTTCGACATCACCATCATGGGTAATGTCGGCAGCGGTCACAGGGCCAATGCCAGATTTATTCAGGGTAAGAATAACTTCATCTTTGCCTTGAACTCTCACCGCCAGCCCTTTCAGGTTGAGCAGGATCTCCAGGATGTCTTCCTGTACGCCTTCTTTGGTGCTGTACTCATGCAGTACACCATCAATCTCAACCTCGGTCACCGCGCAACCCGGCATAGATGAAAGCAGAATACGGCGCAGTGCGTTGCCAAGAGTATGGCCAAAGCCACGCTCTAAAGGCTCAAGGGTCACCTTGGCGTGCGTCGAACTGACTTGCTCGATATCTACCAGGCGCGGTTTTAGAAACTCTGTCACAGAACCCTGCATTGTGTCCTCTCTTTGGTACTAAGCTTTACTTGGAGTAAAGCTCGACGATCAGGTGTTCGTTAATGTCCGCAGACAGATCGGTACGTTCAGGCATACGCTTGAACACGCCTTCCATCTTGGCAGCATCAACTTCCAGCCAAGTCGGCTTTTCACGCTGCTCAGCCAGCTCCAAAGCGGCCTTAACACGAGACTGCTTTTTCGCTTTCTCGCGGATGCTGACTACGTCATTCGGAGATACCTGATAAGAAGCGATGTTAACAACGCGACCATTTACCATGATAGCTTTGTGGCTAACCAGCTGACGTGCTTCTGCACGCGTGGCGCCGAAGCCCATGCGGTAAACGACGTTGTCCAGACGACCTTCCAGCAGTTGCAACAGGTTTTCACCGGTGTTGCCTTTCAGACGTGCTGCTTCTTTGTAATAGTTGCGGAATTGACGCTCCAGAACACCGTAGATACGGCGAACTTTCTGCTTCTCACGCAACTGCACACCGTAATCAGACAGACGCGGTTTACGCGCACCGTGCTGACCAGGCGGTTGTTCAATTTTGCATTTTGAATCGATCGCGCGAACGCCAGACTTAAGGAACAGGTCTGTGCCCTCACGACGGCTCAGCTTGAGCTTAGGACCCAAATATCTTGCCATTTTCTTTCTCCAACAAACCTAAAAGCTGCGTTATACGCGGCGCTTTTTCGGCGGACGACAACCGTTATGAGGGATCGGAGTCACATCAGTAATGTTAGTGATGCGGAAACCAGCCGCGTTCAGAGCGCGGATAGTAGACTCACGACCAGGACCAGGTCCTTTAACCATAACTTCCAGGTTCTTGATACCGTATTCTTTTACTGCGTCTGCACAACGTTCAGCGGCAACCTGTGCTGCGAACGGAGTGGACTTACGAGAACCACGGAAACCGGAACCACCGGCAGTTGCCCAACCCAAAGCATTACCCTGACGATCAGTAATGGTAACGATGGTGTTGTTGAAAGAAGCATGGATATGAGCCACGCCGTCAGAGACTTGTTTTCTTACACGCTTACGTGTACGAACAGGTGCCTTTGCCATTATTCAATCACCCCGATTATTTCTTGATCGGTTTACGCGGACCCTTACGGGTACGTGCGTTGGTCTTAGTACGCTGACCGCGAACTGGCAGACCACGACGATGGCGCAAACCACGATATGTACCAAGATCCATCAGACGCTTGATGCTCAGGGTAACTTCACGGCGCAGATCACCTTCAACAGTGTATTTGGCGACAGCTTCACGCAGCTGTTCAATCTGCTCTTCAGACAGCTCACTGATCTTAACATTTTCAGCAATACCAGTCGCAGCACAGATAGCCTGTGAGCGGGTTTTGCCGATACCGAAGATCGACGTTAAGGCGATTACGGTATGTTTATGATCAGGAATGTTAATGCCTGCTATACGGGCCACTATGCACTCCTACTTATTTTTACGGCAACACCATTCTGAAAAGCCCGTTTTCAGGATACTCAAATAATGTTGCAGTTACATACAAAAGATTGGCTGGCTAATCTAGCCAGCTCAACCCAACTTTGCAAGAAAAATATGCGAGATAATCAGCCTTGACGCTGTTTATGCTTCGGCTCGGCGCTGCAAATCACACGAACGACACCGTTACGCTTAACGATTTTGCAGTTACGACATAATTTCTTGACGGAAGCACGAACTTTCATTTTTACTCTCCGTAACTTCTCAAACAAAACCCGACTAGCGGTTATAGCCTTTCAGGTTTGCTTTCTTCAATGCAGACTCGTACTGACTTGACATCATCAGAGTTTGCACTTGAGCCATAAAGTCCATGATGACGACAACCACGATCAGTAGCGAGGTACCACCAAAGTAGAATGGTACTTTCATTGCATCACGCATGAACTCCGGGATCAGGCAGATGAAAGTAATGTACATCGCGCCCACCAGGGTTAAACGCGTCATTACTTTATCGATGTACTTCGCCGTTTGCTCTCCCGGACGAATTCCTGGTACGAAGGCACCGGACTTCTTCAGGTTATCTGCTGTTTCACGCGGGTTGAAAACCAACGCCGTGTAGAAGAAACAGAAGAAGATGATTGCAGACGCATAGAGTAACACATAAAGCGGCTGTCCAGGCTGCAAATACATCGAAATTGTTGTCAGCCAGTTCCAACCGGTACCACCCCCGAACCAGGATGCAATCGTGGCCGGGAACAGGATAATGCTGGAAGCGAAGATCGCCGGGATAACACCCGCCATGTTCACTTTCAACGGTAAGTGTGTACTCTGTGCTGCATAAACGCGACGACCCTGTTGACGCTTCGCATAGTTAACGACGATACGACGTTGACCACGCTCCATGAAGACGACAAAGAAGGTCACTGCAAACACCAATACTGCAACCAGCAGCAACAGGAGGAAGTGCAGGTCGCCTTGCCGGGCTTGCTCGATAGTATGACCAATTGCCGGCGGTAAGCCCGCTACAATACCCGCGAAGATAATGATCGAGATACCGTTGCCGATACCGCGTTCAGTAATCTGCTCACCCAGCCACATCAGGAACATCGTCCCGGTCACCAGGCTCACAACCGCAGTAAAGTAGAACGCAAAGCCTGGATTAATCACCAGGCCTTGCATACCAGGCATATTCGGTAGACCGGTAGCAATACCGATCGACTGGAATATGGCCAATACCAGCGTGCCGTAGCGGGTATACTGGCTAATCTTGCGACGGCCAGCCTCCCCTTCTTTCTTTATTTCTGCCAACGCCGGATGAACCACCGTCAACAGCTGGATAATGATCGACGCCGAAATATACGGCATGATCCCCAGCGCAAAGATAGAAGCACGGCTGAGGGCACCACCAGAGAACATGTTAAACATTTCAATGATAGTGCCTCTCTGCTGTTCGAGCAATTTGGCAAGCACAGTGGCATCGATACCAGGAATCGGAATGAAAGAGCCGATACGGAAGACAATCAGCGCGCCGATAACAAACAAAAGTCTGCGCTTCAGCTCGCCGAGCCCACCTTTAGCACTTTGAAAATCTAATCCTGGTTGCTTAGCCATCAGCTCACTTATTCCTCAATTTTACCGCCAGCAGCCTCGATAGCAGCACGAGCGCCTTTGGTGACACGCAGACCACGCAGGGTAACCGGACGAGCGATTTCGCCAGAAAGCATAACTTTCACGAATTCGATCTGGGTACCAACAACGTTAGCGGCTTTCAGCGTGTTCAGGTCGATGACATCGCCTTCAATCAGAGCCAGTTCAGACAGACGTACTTCTGCCGTGATCATCGCTTTGCGTGAAGTGAAGCCGAATTTCGGCAAACGACGGTACAGAGGCATCTGACCACCTTCGAAACCACGACGTACGCCACCGCCAGAACGAGACTTCTGACCTTTGTGACCACGGCCGCCGGTTTTACCCAGGCCAGAACCAATACCACGACCTACACGCTTCGGCGCATGCTTGGCACCTTCAGCCGGAGACAGAGTATTTAAACGCATCTGTTACTCCTCAACTTTAACCATGTAGGAAACCAGGTTGATCATACCGCGTACAGCAGGAGTATCCTCGCGCTCTACGGTGTGACCAATACGACGCAGACCCAAGCCCAGCAGAGTAGCTTTATGCTTCGGCAGACGGCCAATGGCGCTGCGAATTTGTGTAACTTTAATAGTCTTAGCCATGGTCAATTACCCCAGAATGTCTGCAACGGATTTACCACGCTTGGCAGCGACCATTTCAGGAGACTTCATATTTGCCAGAGCATCAATAGTTGCACGAACCACGTTGATCGGGTTGGTGGAACCATAAGCTTTAGCCAATACGTTGTGTACCCCTGCGACTTCCAGAACGGCGCGCATTGCACCACCGGCGATGATACCGGTACCTTCTGAAGCCGGCTGCATGAACACACGAGAACCCGTGTGAACACCTTTAACAGGGTGCTGCAGGGTGCCGCTGTTCAGCGCGACATTCATCATGTTGCGACGGGCTTTTTCCATCGCTTTCTGGATCGCTGCCGGAACTTCGCGTGCTTTGCCGTAGCCAAAACCAACGCGACCGTTACCATCACCAACGACAGTCAGTGCGGTAAAGCTGAAAATACGGCCACCTTTTACGGTTTTAGATACGCGGTTTACCGCGATCAGCTTTTCCTGCAGTTCGCCAGCTTGTTTTTCGATGTGAGCCATCTTAAACCTCTTCCTTAGAACTGAAGGCCAGCTTCACGGGCAGCATCTGCCAGTGCCTGGACTCGACCATGATATTGGAAACCGGAACGGTCAAAGGAAACATCTTTGATGCCTTTTTCCAACGCGCGCTCAGCGATAGCTTTACCTACTGCTGCTGCTGCGTCTTTGTTACCGGAATACTTCAGTTGCTCAGTGATAGCTTTTTCTACAGTAGAAGCGGCTACCAGAACTTCAGAACCGTTTGATGCAATGACCTGTGCGTAAATGTGACGCGGGGTACGATGTACCACCAGGCGAGTTGCACCCAGTTCTTTGAGCTTGCGGCGTGCGCGGGTCGCACGACGGATACGAGCAGATTTCTTATCCATAGTGTTACCTTACTTCTTCTTAGCCTCTTTGGTACGCACGACTTCGTCGGCGTAACGGACACCCTTGCCTTTGTAAGGCTCAGGACGACGGTAGGCACGCAGCTCTGCAGCAACCTGGCCAATTACCTGCTTATCAGCGCCTTTCAGCACGATTTCAGTTTGGCTTGGGCATTCAGCAGTAATACCTGCTGGCAGCTGATGGTCAACCGGATGTGAGAAACCTAATGACAGGTTAATAACATTGCCTTTAACCGCTGCGCGATAACCAACACCTACCAGTTGAAGCTTCTTGGTGAAGCCTTCGGTAACACCGATAACCATTGCGTTCAGCAGAGCGCGCGTGGTGCCCGCCTGGGCCCAAGCGTTCGCAAAACCTTCGCGCGGAGCGAAAGTCAGTGCGTTTTCTTCTTGCTTAACGATAACGGCATCGTGGACTGTACGAGTCAGCTCGCCGTTTTTACCCTTAATCGAAATAACCTGACCGTTGAGTTTTACCTCTACGCCGGCAGGAATGACGACGGGTGCTTTTGCAACACGAGACATTCTTTCCTCCCGAATTAAGCTACGTAGCAGATAATCTCGCCACCCAGACCAGCCTGGCGAGCTGCACGATCGGTCATAACACCTTTAGAGGTAGAAACGACAGCGATACCCAAACCGGCCATAACTTTTGGCAGCTCATCTTTTTTCTTATAGATGCGCAGACCTGGACGGCTGATACGCTGAATGCTTTCTACCACAGCTTTGCCCTGGAAGTACTTCAGTACCAGTTCCAGAACAGGCTTGGCGTCGCCTTCGATTTTGAAATCTTCAATAAAACCTTCTTCCTTCAGCACGTTGGCAATTGCCACTTTCAGCTTGGAGGAAGGCATGGTGACCGCAACTTTGTTCGCGGCTTGACCGTTACGGATACGGGTCAGCATATCCGCGATCGGATCTTGCATGCTCATCTGTCTTTACTCCCGTGATTCAATTGGTGACAATTACCAGCTAGCCTTTTTCAAGCCTGGTACTTCACCGCGCATGGCGGCTTCACGCAGCTTAATACGGCTCAACCCGAATTTGCCCACATAACCATGTGGACGGCCAGTTTGGCGGCAGCGGTTACGCTGACGAGACGGGCTGGAATCACGCGGCAGAGTTTGCAGCTTGAGAACAGCGTTCCAACGATCTTCATCGGACGCGTTCACATCAGAGATGATAGCTTTCAGTTCAGCGCGTTTAGCAAAGAACTTGTCAGCTAATTTCACGCGCTTTACTTCGCGTGCTTTCATTGATTGCTTAGCCATAAGTCAACCCTGCCTTACTTGCGGAACGGGAAGTTAAAAGCAGCCAACAGTGCGCGGCCTTCATCATCAGAGTTCGCAGTCGTGGTGATGGTAATATCCAGACCACGTACGCGATCGACTTTATCGTAGTCGATCTCTGGGAAGATGATTTGCTCACGCACACCCATGCTGTAGTTGCCACGGCCATCGAATGACTTGGCGGACAGGCCACGGAAGTCACGGATACGTGGAACAGCAATGGAAATCAGACGCTCAAAGAACTCCCACATGCGTTCGCCACGCAGAGTTACTTTGCAGCCGATTGGATAGCCCTGACGGATTTTGAAGCCTGCAACAGATTTGCGAGCTTTGGTGATCAACGGCTTTTGGCCGGAGATTGCTGTCAGGTCAGCTGCTGCGTTGTCCAGCAGTTTCTTGTCAGCGATCGCTTCACCAACACCCATGTTCAGGGTGATCTTCTCGACCCGAGGGACTTGCATGACAGAATTGTAGTTAAACTGAGACATCAGTTGTTTAACTACCTCGTCTTTGTAGTAATCATGCAGTTTCGCCATCGTATTACTCCAAATTACTTGATAGTTTCGCTGTTAGACTTGAAGAAACGGACTTTTTTGCCGTCTTCGAATCTAAAGCCTACACGGTCAGCCTTACCGGTTGCCGCGTTGAAGATAGCAACGTTAGAAACCTGAATTGCAGCTTCTTTTTCAACGATGCCGCCTGGTTGGTTCAGAGCCGGAACCGGCTTCTGGTGTTTCTTAACCAGGTTGATACCTTCAACAATGACCTTACCAGCAGACAGGACATTTTTTACTTTACCGCGTTTACCTTTGTCTTTCCCGGTAAGCACGATAACTTCGTCATCACGACGGATTTTCGCTGCCATGGTTCGCTCCTTAGAGTACTTCTGGTGCCAGAGAGATAATTTTCATGAACTTCTCATTACGCAGTTCACGAGTTACCGGCCCAAAAATACGCGTACCGATAGGTTGCTCGCTGTTATTGTTCAAAATAACGCATGCATTTCCATCGAAGCGAATGACAGAACCGTCCGGGCGACGTACACCCTTCTTGGTGCGCACCACTACCGCCTTCAGCACATCGCCTTTCTTCACCTTACCACGTGGAATTGCTTCCTTGATGGTAATCTTGATGATATCGCCGACGCCTGCGTAGCGACGGTGCGAGCCACCTAGAACCTTGATACACATTACGCGACGAGCACCGGAGTTATCGGCGACGTTCAGCATAGTCTGTTCTTGGATCATTTTAGTGCTCCGCTAATGTCAACTACTACTTTAAAGACCTAAGAAATTTAGGTCGTTGAAAAGCCCCATAACTGAGGGCGCAGCATTATAACACCGCTTCCTTAGGATGGGTAGAAAAAATAAACGGCTCATTTTCTGAGCCGTTTATCAAGTGAGAGCCAGCTACTCTATTACAGAATCGCTTTCTCTACAACGCGAACCAACGTCCAGGACTTAGTCTTAGACAGTGGGCGGCATTCGCGGATTTCTACCACGTCGCCGGCGCCACATTCGTTGTTCTCGTCATGTACGTGCAATTTAGTCGTACGCTTGATGAATTTCCCGTAGATTGGGTGCTTCACGAAACGTTCGATAGCAACAACGATGGATTTCTCCATTTTATCGCTAACAACACGACCCTGCAGAGTACGGATTTTATCGGTCATTACGCACCCGCCTTCTCAGTCAGTAAAGTCTTAACGCGTGCGACATCACGACGCACTTGTTTCAACAGGTGAGTTTGTTGCAGCTGGCCACTCGCCGCTTGCATGCGCAAGTTGAATTGCTCACGCAGCAGGTTGAGCAGCTCAGTGTTCAGCTCTTCAACGCTTTTTTCACGCAGCTCTTGTGCTTTCATTACATCACCGTCTTGGTTACAAAGGTGGTTTTGATCGGCAGTTTCGCTGCTGCCAGCTTGAATGCCTCACGGGCCAGCTCTTCAGGCACACCGTCCATTTCGTACAGGACTTTACCAGGTTGGATCAGAGCAACCCAGTACTCTACGTTACCCTTACCTTTACCCATACGGACTTCCAGCGGCTTCTCGGTAATTGGTTTGTCCGGGAATACACGGATCCAGATTTTACCTTGACGCTTAACTGCACGAGTCATTGCACGACGTGCTGCTTCGATTTGACGAGCAGTCAGACGGCCACGGCCAACAGCTTTCAGACCGAAAGTGCCGAAGCTAACATCCGTACCTTGCGCCAGACCACGGTTGCGGCCCTTGTGCACCTTACGGAATTTTGTACGCTTTGGTTGTAACATCAGCGACTCTCCTTACTTGCGGCCTTTACGCTGCTGCTTTTTAGGTTGAGCAGCCGGTTCCGGTTGTTCAACTGCAGCCATACCACCCAGGATCTCACCTTTGAAGATCCATACCTTAACGCCAATTACACCGTAAGTGGTGTGCGCTTCGGACGTGTTGTAGTCGATGTCCGCACGCAGAGTGTGCAATGGAACACGACCTTCGCGGTACCATTCGGTACGTGCGATTTCAGCACCGCCAAGACGGCCGCTTACTTCAACTTTGATGCCTTTAGCGCCCAGACGCATTGCGTTCTGTACAGCACGCTTCATAGCACGACGGAACATCACGCGACGTTCCAGCTGAGAAGTGATGCTGTCAGCAACCAATTTAGCGTCCAGTTCCGGTTTACGGACTTCGGCGATGTTGATCTGTGCAGGAACGCCAGCGATGTCCGCTACGACCTTGCGCAGTTTTTCTACGTCTTCACCTTTCTTACCGATAACGATACCCGGGCGAGCAGTGTGAATGGTTACACGAATGCTTTTAGCCGGACGCTCGATAACGATACGAGATACGGACGCTTTAGCCAGTTCCTTAGTCAGGAATTGGCGAACTTTAAAGTCGCTGTCCAGGTTGTCAGCGAATTCTTTGGTATTCGCATACCAGGTAGAGTTCCAAGGTTTGACAATACCCAGGCGAATACCATTAGGATGTACTTTCTGACCCATTGCTAGTCTCCAGAGTCTCAGCGATCGGACACAACCACAGTAATGTGGCTGGTGCGCTTCAGGATGCGATCTGCACGACCTTTCGCACGCGGCATAATGCGCTTCATGCTTGGGCCTTCATCTACGAAGATTTTCGTAACTTTCAGATCATCGATGTCAGCGCCATCGTTGTGTTCTGCGTTAGCAATGGCAGACTCCAGTACTTTTTTAACCAGACCAGCAGCTTTCTTGTTGGTGTAGGTCAAAGTTTCCAGAGCTTGCGACACTTTCTTACCGCGGATCAGGTCAGCAACAAGGCGAACCTTCTGAGCAGAAGAACGAGCGTGGCGATGTTTAGCGATAGTTTCCATCTCTTCCTCCTACCTTAGCGCTTTTTAGCTTTTTTATCAGCCGCATGGCCGCGATAAGTACGAGTCGGCGCGAATTCACCCAGTTTGTGACCGACCATTTCATCGGAAACGAATACTGGTACGTGCTGACGACCATTATGGACAGCGATGGTCAAACCGATCATGTTAGGAAAGATCGTTGAACGACGGGACCAAGTGCGCAAAGGCTTCTTGTCACCGCTTTCCACCGCTTTCTCTACCTTCTTCAGCAAGTGCAGGTCAATAAAAGGACCTTTCTTGAGAGAACGTGGCATGGCTTATCCTCTAATTATTTTTTGCTACGGCGACGTACGATGAACTTATCAGTACGCTTGTTGCTACGGGTCTTCTTACCTTTGGTCTGAACGCCCCACGGGGAAACCGGGTGCTTACCAAAGTTACGACCTTCACCACCACCGTGCGGGTGATCTACCGGGTTCATCGCCGTACCGCGAACGGTAGGACGAACACCACGCCAACGTGCAGCACCTGCTTTACCCAGGACGCGCAGCATGTGTTCTGAGTTACCGACTTCACCCAGGGTGGCGCGGCAATCTGCAGGAACTTTACGCATTTCGCCAGAGCGCAGACGCAGAGTTACGTAGGAACCATCACGAGCAACGATCTGAACGTAGGCACCGGCAGAACGCGCCATCTGGCCGCCTTTACCTGGTTTCATTTCTACGTTGTGAACCGTTGAACCAACTGGGATGTTGCGCATTGGCAGGGCGTTGCCCACTTTGATCGCAGCATCAACACCAGATTGGATCTGGTCACCAGCTTTCAGGCCTTTCGGCGCCAGGATGTAACGGCGTTCGCCGTCTTTGTACAGAACCAGCGCGATGTTCGCGGAACGGTTCGGATCGTACTCCAGACGCTCAACCACTGCAGACACGCCGTCTTTGTTGCGTTTGAAGTCAACCAGACGATAGTGTTGCTTGTGGCCACCACCGATATGACGGGTGGTGATACGGCCATTGTTGTTACGACCACCGCTTTTGCTCAGTTTTTCCAGCAGCGGGGCATAAGGTTTACCCTTGTGCAGCTCAGGGTTAACCACTTTAACAACGTGGCGACGACCCGGAGATGTAGGTTTACATTTAACAATTGCCATTGTTCTTACTCCTCCGACTTACTCTGCGCCGCTGATGAAGTCCAGATTCTGGCCTTCTTTCAGGGTGACGTAAGCTTTTTTCCAGTCGCTACGACGACCGATACGCTGACCGTGACGCTTCACTTTCCCTTTAACTACCAGGGTGCTCACGTCTTTGACTTCGACTTCAAACAGTTTCTGCACTGCAGCTTTGATTTCTGCTTTGGTCGCGTCTTTGGCAACTTTGAGTACGATGGTGTTTGATTTTTCCATCGCTGCAGATGCTTTCTCAGATACGTGCGGTGCACGCAGCACTTTCAGCAAACGTTCTTCACGGATCATGCCAGCATCTCCTCAACTTGCTTCACAGCATCAGCAGTCATAACCACTTTGTCGAAGGCGATCAGGCTAACTGGATCGATACCTGCTACATCGCGCACGTCAACCTTGTACAGGTTACGAGCAGCCAGGAACAGATTCTCATCGACTTCGCCGGTTACAATCAGCACGTCTTCCAGGGCCATATCTTTCAGTTTCTGTGCCAGCAGCTTAGTTTTAGGCGCTTCAACAGAGAACTTTTCGACAACGATCAGACGATCTTGACGTACCAGTTCGGACAGGATGCTTTTCAGCGCGCCGCGGTACATCTTTTTGTTAACTTTCTGACTGTGGTCTTGTGGCTTCGCAGCGAAGGTCACACCACCGGAACGCCAGATCGGGCTCTTAACAGAACCTGAACGCGCACGGCCAGTACCTTTCTGGCGCCACGGTTTCTTACCGGAACCGGTCACTTCAGCACGGGTCTTCTGAGCACGGGTACCTTGACGGGCACCTGCTGCATAAGCAACAACAACCTGGTGTACCAGCGCTTCGTTGAAATCACGACCGAAGGTAGTTTCGGAAACAGTCAGCGCGCTTTGCGCGTCTTTCAATACTAATTCCATTGCTATCCCCTTACGCCTTCACAGCTGGTTTAACGATCAGGTTGCCACCGGTTGCACCCGGAACAGCACCTTTTACCAGCAGCAGGTTGCGCTCAGCGTCAACACGTACTACGTCCAGGCTCTGAACGGTTACGCGTTCGTCACCCAGGTGGCCTGCCATTTTCTTGCCTTTGAACACTTTGCCCGGAGTCTGGTTCTGACCGATAGAACCCGGAACGCGGTGAGACAAGGAGTTGCCGTGGGTAGCGTCTTGGGTACGGAAGTTCCAGCGCTTAACAGTGCCAGCAAAACCTTTACCTTTAGAAGTACCGGTTACGTCAACTTTTTTAACATCAGCGAAGATTTCTACGCTAATTTCCTGACCTGCAGTGTATTCCTGACCTTCTTCCAGGCGGAATTCCCACAGACCACGGCCAGCTTCAACGCCAGCTTTAGCGAAATGGCCAGCTTCAGGCTTGGTCACACGGTTCGCTTTTTTGCTACCGGTGGTGACCTGAATGGCACTGTATCCGTCGTTATCCAGGCTCTTAACCTGAGTTACGCGGTTCGCTTCAATTTCGATTACGGTTACTGGGATGGAAACGCCTTCTTCAGTGAAGATGCGAGTCATGCCCACTTTTTTACCGACTAAACCAATCATTGTTTCAACCTCTCAATCGCTCAATGACCTGATTAACCCAGGCTGATCTGCACGTCTACACCGGCAGCCAGATCCAGACGCATCAGAGCATCAACGGTTTTCTCGGTTGGCTCAACGATGTCAACCAGACGCTTGTGAGTACGGATTTCGTACTGATCGCGCGCATCTTTGTTGACGTGCGGAGAGATCAGAACGGTAAAACGCTCTTTGCGGGTCGGCAGCGGGATCGGACCACGGACTTGCGCACCAGTGCGCTTAGCAGTCTCGACGATTTCCGCGGTTGATTGATCGATCAGACGATGATCAAACGCTTTCAGGCGGATACGGATTCTTTGGTTCTGCATGAGACCAGAGCTCCAATTATTTTATAAACGTAAATAATTACTCCTCACACCCATTTCGATTGATGGGGGAGTGTAATCGTCAACATATAACTCCCATATCGGGAGTATTGTTCGAAAGGCACAAAAGGCTGCCGATCGACTGATTCGCTAAAATCAGGCTACCAAGATTAGGTAAGCCCGCGCATTATACGCAAAATGGGCGCTAAAGCAAGATGCAGATGAAAATATGCGCAGAATATCGGCGCTTTCATATCATGAGGCAGGGATTGATATAAGCGGAAACAACGTGGCGAGGACTCCCCTGCCCTGCCGGCAACCAGGCTGCCGGCGGTTCAGTAAGAAGCGGTGAATCACGTCAGTCTTTACGCTCCAGCACCTGAGCCTGCGCGTAATTCTGAATGCCCAGACGCTGGATAAGGTCCAGCTCGGTTTCCAGCCAGTCGATATGTTCTTCTTCATCCGCCAAAATCTCGATCATCAGATCGCGACTGACGTAGTCATGGATGGAGTCGGCGTAAGCGATACCCTCACGCAAATTCTTGGCGCCATCCAGTTCCAAGGCCAAGTCCGATCGCAGCATCTCCTCAATATCTTCGCCGATATTGAGCTTGCCGAGATCTTGTAAATTCGGGATGCCTTCCAGAAACAGAATACGCTCGATATAGCGATCGGCGTGCTTCATTTCATCGATGGACTCGTGATATTCCTTGTCATTGAGGCGCATTAAACCCCAATTCTTGAACATGCGGGCGTGTAGGAAGTATTGATTGATGGCAACCAACTCGTTGCCGAGCAGTTTATTGAGATGCGCAATGATCTTTTTATCGCCTTTCATAAGGTATTCCTCCTGACCAGTTCTAAAAGTGTAGAACCTGTGCGTCAAGAGTCAAAAAATGACCTTACCTTCTGTTAGGCAACTTCATGCATATGAATAATGGCTGCGCGTTCCTCCACCATAATCTGGCGTGCCTGACGAATGCATTTCCCGCAATCACTACCAATCGGCACAAGGTCTCGCAGCTGCTTCATGGTATGGGGGTTGTGCTGACGTACCGCTTTACGAATCGCTTTGTCAGTCACGGCATTACACAGACATACGTACATAGGAGACTCACTTCTTAACCTTTGAGTAAGTCTAAATAAGAATGCTTTTTATTTCAATTAAGATTTGCACAAATTGTATAAAAAAAGGGCACCGAAGTGCCCTCTTTATTGTGTTGATAAATTATCAGCGATTAAGCGATAACTTTAGCAACAACACCCGCGCCTACGGTACGGCCGCCTTCACGGATTGCGAAACGCAGACCGTCGTCCATCGCGATTGGGTGAATCAGGGTTACTACCATGTTCACGTTGTCGCCTGGCATTACCATCTCTACGCCTTCTGGCAGTTCGATGGTACCGGTCACGTCAGTTGTACGGAAGTAGAACTGTGGACGGTAGCCTTTGAAGAACGGAGTATGACGGCCGCCTTCGTCTTTGGACAGAATGTACACTTCAGATTCGAACTGGGTGTGCGGCTTGATTGAACCTGGCTTCGCCAGTACCTGACCACGTTCGATTTCTTCACGCTTGATACCACGCAGCAGAACACCTACGTTCTCACCAGCACGGCCTTCGTCCAGCAGTTTGCGGAACATTTCTACGCCAGTACAGGTAGACTTAACGGTGTCTTTGATACCAACGATTTCAACTTCTTCACCGACTTTGATGATACCGCGCTCTACACGACCGGTAACAACGGTACCACGACCTGAGATGGAGAAGACGTCTTCGATTGGCAGCAGGAACGGCTTGTCTACAGCACGCTCTGGCTCTGGGATGTAGCTGTCCAGCGCTTCTGCCAGCTCAACAATCTTCGCTTCCCACTCGGCTTCGCCTTCCAGCGCTTTCAGCGCGGAACCACGGATTACCGGCAGGTCGTCGCCAGGGAAATCGTAAGCAGACAGCAGTTCGCGAACTTCCATCTCTACCAGTTCCAGCAGCTCTTCATCATCTACCATGTCGCATTTGTTCATGAATACGATGATGTAAGGTACGCCTACCTGGCGGCCCAGCAGGATGTGCTCACGGGTCTGAGGCATTGGGCCGTCAGTCGCTGCTACTACCAGGATTGCGCCGTCCATCTGCGCTGCACCGGTGATCATGTTTTTCACGTAGTCGGCGTGCCCTGGGCAGTCAACGTGCGCGTAGTGACGAGTCGGGGTGTCATACTCAACGTGAGAAGTGTTGATGGTGATACCACGAGCTTTTTCTTCTGGCGCGTTATCGATCTGGTCGAAAGCGCGAGCAGCACCGCCGTAGGTTTTAGACAGTACGGTAGTGATTGCAGCAGTCAGGGTAGTTTTACCGTGGTCAACGTGGCCGATAGTACCAACGTTAACGTGCGGTTTTGTACGTTCAAATTTTTCTTTAGACACGGCTATATTCCTTACTATAGCGCTCTCCCCCATCAGGAGAGAGCACGGGACTTTGGTTTTAACCCTAAGGCTTATTTACCACGGGCTTCAATAACGGCCTGAGCAACGTTGTTCGGCGCATCATCATACTTCAGGAATTCCATGCTGTATGATGCACGACCTTTGGTCAGAGAACGCAGCTGAGTTGCATATCCGAACATTTCGGACAGCGGTACTTCAGCGTGGATCTTAACGCCAGTTGCTTCAGATTCCTGACCGCGCAGCATACCACGACGACGGCTCAGGTCACCGATGACGTCACCAGTGTTCTCTTCAGGCGTTTCCACTTCAACCTTCATGATAGGCTCAAGCAGAACTGGGCTTGCTTTCTTAAAGCCATCTTTAAAGGCAATGGAAGCGGCCAGTTTAAACGCCAGTTCAGAGGAGTCAACGTCGTGGTAAGAACCGAAGTGCAGACGCACGCCGAGATCTACTACTGGGTAACCAGCCAGCGGACCAGCTTTCAGCTGCTCCTGGATGCCTTTATCAACGGCAGGGATGTATTCGGTCGGAATTACACCACCTTTGATGTCGTTGATGAACTCGTAACCTTTCGGGTTAGAGCCCGGCTCCAGCGGGTACATGTCGAACACAACGTGACCGTACTGACCACGACCACCAGACTGCTTGGCGTGCTTACCTTCGATATCGGTAACTTTGGCGCGAATCGCTTCACGATAAGCAACCTGTGGTTTACCGACGTTCGCTTCAACGTTGAACTCACGCTTCATACGGTCAACGATGATGTCGAGGTGCAGCTCGCCCATACCAGCGATGATGGTCTGGTTAGATTCTTCATCAGTCCATACGCGGAATGACGGGTCTTCTTTAGCCAGACGGCCCAGAGCCAGACCCATTTTTTCCTGGTCAGACTTGGTTTTCGGTTCAACGGCGATGGAGATTACCGGCTCAGGGAATTCCATACGCTCCAGAATGATCGGCGCATCTGGATCACACAGGGTATCACCAGTAGTTACGTCTTTCAGACCGATAGCCGCGGCGATGTCGCCCGCGCGAACTTCTTTGATCTCTTCACGTTTGTTGGAGTGCATCTGTACGATACGGCCGAAACGCTCACGTGCAGCTTTCACGGAGTTCAGCACGGTATCGCCGGAGTTAACCACACCGGAGTAAACGCGGAAGAATGTCAGGTTACCCACGAACGGGTCGGTAGCGATTTTGAACGCCAGAGCAGCAAACGGCTCGTTGTCATCAGCGTGACGCTCAGCCGGGGTATCTTTACCGTCGTCCAGCATACCGTTGATCGCAGGAACATCGATTGGAGACGGCAGGTAATCGACCACCGCATCCAGCATCGCCTGAACACCTTTGTTCTTAAATGCAGAACCACAGGTTACCAGGATGATTTCGTTGTTCAGCACGCGCTGACGCAGTGCAGACTTGATCTCTTCCTCGGTCAGCTCGTCGCCGCCCAGGTATTTTTCCATCAGCTCTTCAGATGCTTCAGCTGCGGATTCGATCAGGTTCTGGTGCCATTCGTTAGCCAGTTCGACCATATCGGCAGGGATATCTTCGTATTCGAAGGTTACGCCCGCGTCAGCGTCGCTCCAGTTGATGGCTTTCATTTTCACCAGGTCAACAACGCCGGTGAATGCTTCTTCAGCACCGATAGCCAGCTGCAGTGGAACTGGAGTTGCGCCCAGACGAGTTTTGATCTGGTCAACAACTTTCAGGAAGTTCGCACCCATACGGTCCATTTTGTTAACGAACGCGATACGTGGAACTTTATATTTGTTAGCCTGACGCCATACGGTTTCAGACTGTGGCTGAACACCACCAACAGCACAGTAAACCATCACTGCGCCATCCAACACACGCATGGAACGTTCTACTTCGATGGTGAAGTCAACGTGCCCTGGGGTATCGATGATGTTTACGCGGTGCGGTTCGTACTGCTTGGCCATACCAGACCAGAAAGCAGTGGTCGCTGCAGAAGTGATGGTAATACCACGCTCCTGCTCCTGTTCCATCCAGTCCATGGTGGCAGCGCCGTCATGAACTTCACCGAGTTTATGGTTTACACCGGTGTAGAACAGGATACGTTCGGTAGTGGTGGTTTTACCGGCGTCGATGTGTGCACTGATACCGATGTTGCGGTAGCGTGCAATAGGTGTTGTACGAGCCATTTGATTCCTCTATTGCCTTAGGCGTTCAAGTTCAGTTAACCCAAGCGGGTGAGCCTCTTGAAGCGCCCGCTTGGTTAGCATAACTACAGCGTGGTGATTACCAGCGGTAGTGCGCGAACGCCTTGTTGGCTTCGGCCATGCGGTGAACGTCTTCACGCTTCTTAACAGCAGAACCTTTGTTCTCTGCTGCGTCAGACAGTTCATTCGCCAGGCGCAGAGCCATGGATTTATCACCGCGTTTACGAGCAGCATCAACGATCCAGCGCATTGCCAGAGCATTGCGACGAACCGGACGAACTTCAACTGGTACTTGGTAAGTAGAACCACCAACGCGGCGCGACTTAACTTCGACAGTCGGGCGAACGTTGTCCAGAGCTACTTCAAAAGCTTCCAGGTGATCTTTACCAGAACGCTGAGCCAGGGTCTCCAGCGCGGTATAGACGATTGCTTCTGCGGTAGATTTTTTACCGTCTACCATCAGGATATTTACAAATTTGGCCAGCAGCTCAGATCCGAACTTAGGATCTGGCAGAATTTTACGTTGGCCGATTACGCGACGACGTGGCATGGAAATACTCCGTTGTTAATTCAGGATTGTCCAAAACTCTACGAGTTTATTTTGACATTAAAGTTAAAACGTTTGGCCTTACTTAACGGAGAACCATTAAGCCTTTGGCTTCTTCACGCCGTACTTGGAACGAGCTTGCTTACGGTCTTTAACACCGGAGCAGTCAAGTGCGCCGCGAACGGTGTGGTAACGCACACCTGGCAAGTCTTTAACACGACCGCCGCGGATCAGGATCACGGAGTGCTCCTGCAGGTTGTGACCTTCACCACCGATGTAGGAAGTCACTTCGAAACCGTTGGTCAAACGCACACGGCATACTTTACGCAGTGCGGAGTTTGGTTTTTTAGGTGTGGTGGTATATACGCGGGTACATACGCCACGTTTTTGCGGGCAGGCTTCCAGCGCTGGAACGTTGCTTTTAGCAGCCTTCACAGAGCGTGGTTTGCGAACCAGCTGGTTAATTGTTGCCATTAAAAAAGCTCCTGGTTTTTGCTTCGTACTAGCTTCGTAAACATGTGATAAATCCCCTCGTATGCACTATTGGCAAAGTACGAGGACGCAGAATTTTATTGCCGACCCGAAGAGGTGTCAAGAAATATACAGCATCGTCGTCATTACCACGCCATTTGGCTGCGATGCATTGTGGTTAATTCAACGAAGTGATTATAGTCAATGACGGTGACTTTGTGTGAAATATGACCACCCAGCCCCCGCGCCTCCAGATCATTGCGCAGCGCATAAAGAGAGATGGGGGCGGCAAGCAGTAAATCAAGGTGAGCGCCGGCCAGCGCGGCCAGCACGCCGTCCTGCAGCAGCAGCAGCGCATCGCCGGGCGACGCCTGACGCAGCAGCGTCGGCAGATCGCACTGCGCAGGGGAACGGCTCAGGGTAAACAGCATCGGGACATTCCTAAAAAGTCATCACCACGTCGAAGGCGGCCAGTTTTTGTCGCAGGGCTTCAGGCGCCAGCACTTCGGCCTCCAGCACCCAATTTTCCACCTGTGCCAGACCGCGCGCCTGCAGCGACGCCTCACACAGATAACATTGCTCAACGTCATACAACGGCAAAACGCCGAACGTTGCGATGTAGTTGCGCCCCAGCACCGTTTCCGGCTGCTGGCCCGGCAGCAGCTGCAGCACGCCGTCGCCGATAAAAAACACGCCCAGATCTTCGCTCAGCGCCGACGTGGCGAGCAAGGCATCAAGCCCTTCCCGCCCGGAGGCGCTACCGTGCGGGGCCTGGGTAAAAACAAAGGCCACTCGTTTCATCGTCATCTCTTAAAACTGTACCATGCGGTCGCAGCCAAGCGCGGCTTCCGCCAGCGCGCCCAGCCCGCTGAGCGTAAAGCCAGGCTGCAGATTCGCCGCCGCCAGTCCCTGCTCACGCGCCTCATGTTCGTCGGTAACGCCACGGCGCAACGCCGCCGCAACGCAGACGTTCAGCACGACGTTATGCTGCTGCGCCAGCTCGGCCCAGGCGCGCACCAGATCGAACTCATCACTGGCCGGCGACGTCAGCCGGTTGGCATTCAGCACCCCTTCGCGGTAGAAAAACACGCTGTTCAGCCGGTGTCCGGCCTCAATCAGCGCCAGCGCGAACTGATAGGCGCTGCTGGCCTGCTGCGTACCGTAGGCCGGCCCGGTGACTAACAGGCAGTAATTCAGCATCACCGTTCATTACCCAGCAGGTCGCCGCTTTTAAACTGGCGGATATACAAATACACGGTGTGTTTGGAGATATTCAGCCGGTCAGCCACCTGGTTGATGGCGTCCTTGATATCAAAAATCCCCTTCTCGTACAGGTTCAATACCACCTGCCGGTTTTTGACGTTGTTTGACACGTTGCGGTCGGCGTTCACCTCTTCAATGGTGAACTCCAGCGTCTGCGCCACCAGATCGTCCACCGACGAGGCGAAGTTCACCGACGAGGCGATTTCCTGGGTTTCCGGCGGCATAAAGCTTTGCATCACCTGAGAGAACGGCACGTCAAGGTTCATATTGATGCACAGCAGGCCGATCACGCGCTGCTCGCGATTGCGAATGGCGATGGTGACGGATTTCATCAGCACGCCGCTTTTGGCGCGGGTGAAATAGGCCTTGGACACGCTGCTGTCGTCGCCGGCCATATCGTGCAGCATACGCAGCGCCAAATCAGTAATCGGCGAACCAATCTGCCGGCCGGTATGCTCACCGTTGGCGATACGCACCGCAGAGCATTTCAAATCTTCCAGCGAGTGCAGCACGATCTCGCAGTGCGAGCCGATCAGCATCGCCAGACCATCGACCACCGCCTCATAAGATTTCAGGATTTCATAATCCGTCTGGTTAAACGGACGCTCATTGAGCAAATCAAGCTCGCCGGCTTCGCTGGATAAAAGCGAATTAGACATCGAAGATACCACCCTCATAAATCGTCTGTGCCAGGGGGCGCAGCTAAAACAGCTCGTATTGATCGAAAACAGTTTTAGATACACGCCCTAAGGGGCAGACGCATGACATAATTGTCTGAATCCGATCCCGGTCGGCACGACCGAAACCAAACCCTTTCATTTTCGCGTGGTATTGACGTTAAGCTCATGCCCGGCAGGCGTCAAGTGATCAGGCCGAGGAGGAAGATAAAGTTGTGGCAAGATTGGCAAGGATGGCGGGGAAGTAAACGAAAACCGCCGCGACATCATCGCGGCGGTGGCGCACAGGATTCGCTTATTTAGCTTTCGCTTTAGCGTCCGCAGCGGCAGGTTTTTCTGCTTTGGCGTCAGCTTTCGGCGTGGCTTTCACGTCCAGCAGCTCAACGTCGAACACCAGGGTGGAGTTAGCCGGGATGCCAGGAACGCCGGTTTTACCGTAAGCCAGCGCCGGTGGGATAACCAGCTTGATTTTACCGCCCTTCTTGATGTGCTTCAGACCTTCGGTCCAGCCAGGGATAACGCCGTCCAGACGGAACGACAGCGGCTCGCCGCGGGTGTAAGAGTTATCAAACTCTTTACCGTCGATCAGGGTGCCCTTGTAGTTCACCACCACGGTGTCGCTGTCTTTTGGCGCATTGCCGGTACCTGGTTTCTCTACCTGATACAGCAGGCCGGATTCCGTTTTCTTCACGCCTTTTTCTTTGGCGAAGGTGTCACGGTATTTCGCGCCTTTCTCTTCGTTTTCTTTCGCGTCCTGCTCCATCTTCGCCTGAGCGGAAGACTTCACGCGCGCTTCAAAGCCCTGCAGGGTTTTCTCAATATCCGCGTCATTCAGCTTGCTCTTGTTGGCGAAAGCGTCCTGAACGCCGGCGATCAGCTGGTCTTTATCCAGTTTGATACCCAGTTTCTCTTGCTCTTTGAGAGAGTTGTCCATGTAACGGCCCAGGGACGCGCCCAGCGCGTAAGCCGCTTGTTCGTCATCGTTCTTGAATTTGCCGGTGCTTGGCGCCGCGGCGGCATCAGCAGGTTTTGCCGCATCGGCGGCCATAGCCTGAGTCGCATTCAAAGCAAAAGCCATGGTGGTTGCCAGAAGCGTGACTTTAAACAAAGATTTCATCCATTTCTCCAGTGTCTGAAGCGGTGCCCCAAACAATCATTAAGTAAGATAACCGGGCTACTATAGCGGGCTGCAAGAAAACAAGACAGTCGCACAGGTAACCAATCGAGTCAAAGTGTGACTTCGTATTCAAAGAGAAGTTTCCTCTCATTTTTACCCGCATGATAAATCAGACTTTTCTTGACCCGCTGCGGCGCCATGGCATAAAGCCGCCCCGCCATGTACGCTTTTACCCCCCGCCTCAGGTAAATAGCACAGCGCAAAACGCGCTGCAGCTGTTACCATAACGCCAGCAATCAAGATTTAACAGTGTCAGAGGTCACGCCATGCACAACGCCGGCAATGAAAGCCTGTTACAACGGCTGGAAGAGTTGGAAAGCCGTCAGGCTTTTCAGGAAGTCACCATCGAAGAATTGAACCAGACGGTTGTTCAACAGCAGTTGGAGCTGCTGAAAATGCGTGAGCACCTGCATCTGCTCACCGATAAACTGCGCGCCGCGCAGCCTTCCATGATCGCCTCGCAATCGGAAGAAACGCCGCCTCCCCACTATTAACCGCTGCGCCGCAGGAGCATAAAAAAAGGCCGCCGAAGCGACCTTTTCCTGCAGCGTGCTGCGCTTAGTGGCAGCCGCAACCGCCGTTGCCACAGCCGCCTTTTTTCTCTTCAGCGTGATCGTGACCATGGTCGTGACCGCCGCAGCAGCCGTCGCCGTGCTCGTGGTGATGATCGTGCTCACCGTGAACGTGGCCGTGAGCCAGTTCTTCCGGCGTTGCTTCACGGATAGCCACCACTTCAACGTTGAAGTTCAGGTTCTGGCCCGCCAGCATGTGGTTGCCGTCAACCACCACGTGGTCGCCGTCCACTTCGGTAATTTCAACCGGAACCGGGCCCTGATCGGTATCAGCCAGGAAACGCATGCCAACCTGCAGTTCGTCAACGCCCATGAAAACGTCTTTTGGTACGCGCTGCACCAGGTTTTCATCATAGTTGCCGTAGGCTTCGTTAGCGCCAACGTGAACGTCGAAACGATCGCCCACCGCATGGCCTTCGAGCGCTTTTTCCAGACCTGCAATCAGAGAACCATGCCCGTGCAGATAGTCCAGCGGTGCACTCACCGGAGACTCATCAACCAAAACACCGTCTTCTGTACGTACTTGGTAAGCCAGGCTGACTACCGAGTCTTTTGCTACTTTCATGATATCTCCTACCGTTGGATACTTTCAGCTGCGCCAGCCTGGGCCGACAGCAACTCTAACGGGTAGATTGTAACGGAAATCTACTCCGCTGTACCCTCCAGCATAAAAAATCGCGGCAAACAACGCTATTCCGGATGGAAAATACCGATCACCTGCTCCTGGGGACGCACGTGTTTTTCCACCTGTTGTTCCGTCTGACGCTGATGATGGCCGCACTTCACGCACTCCACCACCTCAACCTGATCTTCGCGCCAGACGGCCAGCGTATCCATCGCATTACAGCTCGGGCAAACCGCACCGGCGATAAAACGCTTACGTGTTACAGACATGCTTATTGCTCCCACTTATTCATATTCATCCCAGCCGTCAAACTGGCGGCTCTCTTTTTGCATCTCGCGGTGGAACAGCTCTTCCAGCTCGCGCCGCGCCTCTTTCATGCGGGAAATCTGCGTCACATCCCCCTGATGCGGCGGCATCAATTCGCGCAGCATACGCATATCCAGCCGGCGGAAGTGCTGCTGGGCGCGAAACGCCTGATGCGGGTGCATCCCCAGCGTCATCAGCGTTTTTCGCCCCAGTTCCAGGGCGCTGGAGAAGGTCTCGCGGCTGAAATACTGCACGCCGGCCTGCAGCAGCTCATGCGCCTCCACGCGGCCACGGGCGCGTGCCAGTATCGACAGGTTAGGAAAGTGCTGCTGGCAAAGGTGCACAATCGCCAAGGTATCTTCCGGATCGCTGCAGGCGATGACGATCGATTTCGCCTTCTCCGCGCCGGCGGCGCGCAGCAGCTCCAGCTCGGTGGCGTCACCGAAATACACTTTGTAGCCATAGCGGCGCAGCATGCTAACGGCGCTGACATCACGCTCCAGCACGGTAATCCGCATTTTATTGGCCATCAGCAAGCGGCCGATTACCTGCCCAAAGCGTCCGAATCCGGCGATAATCACCTGCGGTTCATCATCTTCGACGTACGGCGTCTCCTCAACGTCGTCACGGGCGTTATAGCGGCGGGCCAAAATGCGGTCGATAGCCTGCATCAGCAGCGGCGTAGTCATCATCGACAGCGTGACGATCACCAGCAGCAGCGCCAGCTGGTCGCTCTGCAGCACCTTTTGCGTCGCCGCCGCCGAAAACAGCACGAACGCAAATTCGCCGCCCTGGCTCAGCACGCCGGAAAATTGCAGCCGCACCGAACGGCGCAGGCCAAAGATGCGCGCCAGCGCGTACAGCACGCCGTATTTCACCGCCACCAGCAGCAGCACGCCGACAATCACCTCAACCAGATGGGTATAGAGTACGCCGATATTCAACGCCATGCCGACGGAAATAAAGAACAGCCCCAGCAGCAGCCCTTTAAACGGCTCGATGGCGATCTCCAGCTCATGGCGATATTCACTTTCCGCCAGCAGCACGCCGGCGATAAAGGTGCCGAGCGCCATCGACAGCCCCAGCGCATCCATGAACAGCGCCGCCCCCAACACCACCAGCAGGGCGGCGGCGGTAAATATTTCCCGCACGCCGGAGGCCGCAATATAGCGGAACAGCGGCCGCAGCAGGTAACGACCGCCCAGCAGCATCCCGCCGAACGCCGCCACCTTGATAGCGATTCTGGCCCAGTCGTCGCTGCCGCTGCCGCCTGCCAGAATAGGGATCAGCGCCAGCGCCGGGATCACCGCCATATCCTGGAACAGCAGCACCGAAAACCCCAGCTGGCCGCCTTCATGGCGATTCATGCCCTTTTCACGCATCAGCTGCAGCGCCATCGCCGTTGAAGACATCGCCAGGCCGATGCCGCCGATCACCGCCGCCTGCCAGGCGAAGTGGCTGAAGTACAGCAGCGCTCCCAAAATGGCGGCGCTGATCGCCACCTGGCCGGCGCCCACGCCGAAAATCGAGCGCCGCAGCGCCCACAGTTTGGACGGGTTCAGTTCCAGACCGATGATAAACATCAGGAATACCACGCCCAGCTCAGAGAAGTGCAGAATCTCGTCGACGTCGCGGATAAAGCCCAGCCCCCAGGGGCCGATGGCGATACCGGCAATCAGATAGCCCAGCACCGCGCCAATCCCCAGACGGCGGGCGATCGGCACCGTTACCACCGCGGCGAACAGAAACAGCAGCCCGGCAGTCAGTAATGCGGAACCTTCCATGATCAGGGCCTCCGTTGCGGCAAAGGGTTACGCAGCCACTCACCGTAGGCGGCAGCATGGCTGGCCAGCACCTCCGGCTTTTGCCGGCGCGCCCAGTAAACGACGATCGGCGTCAGCCAGTGCATATGACACATCGCAGCGGTCAGCTCGAAGGGACGTAAAATATCTTCGATCGGGTAACGGTTGTAGCCGCCCAGACGATACGCCCCTTCCGGTTCACCGGTGGTGATCACCGAGCGCCAGTACTTACCCGCCAGCGCGTTGCCTCCCACGCCGCTGGCGAAGCCGCGAGACAGCACCCGATCCAGCCACTCCTTCAGCAACGCCGGGCAACTGTAGGTGTATAAAGGGTGTTGGAAAACAATGATCTGGTGTTCACGCAGCAGTTGCTGCTCATGATGAATATCAATAAAGAAGTCGGGGTAGTGCGCGTACAAATCATGTACGGTGACGTTATCCATCTGCTGCGCCGGCCTGAGCAAAACCCGGTTAGCCACCGAGTCATGAGATTCCGGATGGGCATACAGCAGCAAAACCTTGGCCGGCTGCAACATCGTTCCCCTCCAATAGCGTCGTCAGAGCAACGGTTTTCCGTTACCATGCTGCGCATAGTTTAAAACAGCACGCTCGCTGCGGTCTGTTACCCTGATGATAATTTAACATATCTCCTACATTATTCGAGTCGCATCGACGCGGCAATCATTCGAAGTAAAGGGACTACACAGAGAACGGCGCTTTATGATTGTATTCTCATCGTTACAAATCCGACGCGGCACCCGCGTCTTGCTGGACAACGCGACGGCAACGGTTAACCCCGGGCAGAAAGTGGGCCTGGTGGGCAAAAACGGCTGCGGCAAGTCCACCCTGTTGTCGCTGCTGAAGGGCGAACTCTCCGCCGACGGCGGCAGCTACACTTTCCCCGGCAGTTGGGCGCTGGCCTGGGTGAACCAGGAAACGCCGGCGCTGGATACGCCGGCGCTGGAGTATGTGATCGACGGCGACCGCGAATTCCGCCAGTTGGAAGCAGACTTGCAGCTGGCCAACGAGCGTAACGACGGCAACGCCATCGCCACGCTGCACGGCAAGCTGGACGCCATCGACGCCTGGACCATCCGCGCCCGCGCCGCCAGCCTGCTGCACGGCCTCGGCTTTTCCAACGAGCAACTGCAAAGCCCGGTGCGCGCTTTCTCCGGCGGCTGGCGCATGCGCCTCAACCTGGCGCAGGCGCTGCTGTGCCGTTCCGACCTGCTGCTGCTCGATGAACCAACCAACCACCTGGATCTGGACGCGGTCATCTGGCTGGAGCGCTGGCTGAAAAGCTACCCCGGCACGCTGGTGCTGATTTCTCACGACCGCGACTTCCTCGATCCGATCGTCGATAAAATCCTGCACATCGAACAGCAGACCATCAACGAATACACCGGCAACTACTCCTCGTTCGAACGTCAGCGCGCCACCAAGCTGGCGCAGCAGCAGTCGCTGTACCAGACGCAGCAGGAAAAGGTGGCGCATCTGCAGAGCTATATCGAACGGTTCCGCGCCAAGGCCACCAAAGCCAAGCAGGCGCAGAGCCGTATCAAGATGCTCGAACGCATGGAGCTGATCGCGCCGGCGCACGTCGACAACCCGTTCAGCTTCAGCTTCCGCCAGCCGGAAAGCCTGCCCAACCCGCTGCTGCGGATGGAAAAAGTCAGCGCCGGCTATGGCGATAAGGTGATCCTGCAGTCGATCAAACTCAATCTGGTGCCCGGTTCGCGCATCGGCCTGCTGGGGCGCAACGGCGCCGGGAAATCCACCCTGATTAAACTGCTGGCCGACGAACTGGCACCGCTCAGCGGCGAAATCGGCCTGGCGAAAGGCATCAAGCTGGGCTACTTCGCCCAGCATCAGCTGGAATTCCTGCGTGCCGACGAATCGCCGCTGCAGCACCTGAGCCGCATTGCGCCACGCGTACTGGAACAGCAGCTGCGCGACTACCTCGGCGGCTTCGGCTTCCAGGGCGACAAGGTGAGCGAGGCAACCGGCCGCTTCTCCGGCGGGGAGAAAGCCCGCCTGGTACTGGCGCTGATTGTCTGGCAGCGCCCTAACCTGCTGCTGCTCGATGAACCGACCAACCACCTGGATCTGGATATGCGCCAGGCGCTGACCGAAGCGCTGATCGACTTCGAAGGCGCATTGGTGGTGGTATCGCACGACCGTCACCTGCTGCGCTCAACCACCGACGATCTGTATCTGGTGCACGACGGCCAGGTTGAACCGTTCGCCGGCGATCTGGAGGATTACCAGCAGTGGCTCAGCGACCTGCAAAAACAGCAGGCGCAGCAGGACGCCGCACCGAAGCAGGACAGCGGCAACAGCGCGCAGGCGCGTAAGGATCAGAAACGCCGCGCCGCCGAATTCCGCACGCAAACCCAGCCGCTGCGCAAGCAGATCGCCAAACTGGAACAGCTGATGGAAACGCTGGGCGCCGAGCTGGCGCAGGTGGAAGAACAACTGGCGGATTCCGCGCTGTATGACATCAGCCGCAAGGCCGAACTGACCGACTGCCTGCAACGGCAAAGCCAGGCCAAATCCGCGTTGGAAGAGACGGAGATGACCTGGCTGGAGGCGCAGGAACAGCTGGAGCAGCTGACCCAGGCGTTCGACACCGAAAGTTAAGCGCTGCCCCGCCCGGGCGGGGAGCGCCGTGATATCACTCCGCCAGCGTCGCACTCAGCCGCTGGCGGATCTGCTCCAACGACTCCTGGTGGAACAGCTTACCGTCCAGGAAACGGGTTTTCAGTTCCCCCTGCTGCTCCTGCTGCCAGCTTTGGTTATCCCGCAGTTGGTAGTCGCCATGCTCATCCCTGATCACCCGCAGCAGGCCGCGCGCCGACTGCTTCAAACCGCCGTCGGTTTTCGGCTGCTTGAAAATCGGCCGACCGACGCCCTGCACCTCGCCATAGGTCGCCTTCATCGCAAAGCCGAAGGTGTCGCGGGTATGGTATTGATAGGTAAAAGAACCCACGCCAAACACCACGTTGGAACTGGCGAACCCTTTCGCCTCCAGACGACGCAGAATTTCTTGCGCGCGATCCAGCGTAATGGAGTCGCCGTAAATCAGCCCGACGTGAGGATCCAGCACCTTGTAACCCTTACTGTTTACCGTACCGCCAAAAATCTCCCACAGCACTTCCACCGAGCCTTTTTCTTCCGCGCTGCGCGTCGGGCGGCGATCGTCATCCGCACCGCTGCCGCACAGGATGGCGACCGGGTCGCCGCTGTCCGGACGAAACACCACCCGGCCGTCGCGCGCCATGATTTTTGCTTTCAGCTCGCGGGTGAATTCGGTCAGCACCCGCCAGTAATCCCAGGTATCCGACACGATGGACACCAGCCCCTGCGGATACAGATCCTCAATCAGGCGGCGGAAGGTTTCAATTTCCGCATCCTGCTCCCCCATGCACATCACGCTGTGCTCGGTCGCCGGGATGCTACCGGCCACAAAGTAGTCGGCAGCGGTCGGATAGTAGCGCTGCGCGTACAGAATGGACGGGATATTATCGGTGCCTTTAAAACTGAGCAGATGGCCGGCGCCGGCCTGCGCCACATCATGCATGCCCGACATACCGCGGAATGAGAAGTCGTGGCACTGGAAATCCAGGTGCGCCGTATCGTCACAGGTGCGCGCCGCCCACATCTGGCAAATTTTGCGGTAGTGATGGGCGATGGTGGCGTTGGTGGAGGACTTCCACAGCTCTGCGGAAATGACCGTCTCCAGGTAGTTCACCAGCCAGAAGAACTCATCCCGCGTGTTGGTGATGGTCAGCACCGGCACCTTCATATTGACCTTGCTGCCTTCATCCAGCCCTTTGATATGCAGCGGCAGATAGCCCAACCGATGCAGCGCACGGATATGCTCGACGGACACCCGATCCTGGCCGATGTAACTGTCCATCAGCGCTTTATATTCCCCGATCACCTGCTCTTCCGGCTGGGCGAAAAACTGCTGGTTGAACAAATCCACCATAAACCACTGCAGGAATCCCTGCAGGCCAAAGAATACCAGTTGCCCGTCAGGCAGCGGCGAACTGAAGAAGCGATCGCTGCGCGGCGTAAAGTTGGAATAGACCCGCGTCGTCCCCTGCGGGTACTGCTCACGGTGGGAGACTTTATACCCGTCAATCGCCAGAATAGGGTTAGTCAGCATGATGCTCTCCTTAATGGGCGTAGATACGCGCAATATCAATCAGTTCAACGCGGGCTCCGGCGATATCCGCCGGCGCATATGAGGTGGTGGTATAAATGTTGTTGATGCCCTGAGCCAGCAGATGCTCAACGCCTTTGGAAAAGATGCCGTGCGTGACGTACAGGCTGACGCTGCGCGCGCCGTGCTGGCGCAGCACCTGCGCCGCGCCGATGAAGGTGCCGCCGGCATCGCACAAATCGTCCACGATCAGCACGTCTCTGCCGCGCACGTCACCGGCCAGCAGCGCAAACCCGGTCAGTTGGCCGCTCTGCACGTCACGGTGTTTGGTCATGATGCCGTACTCGTTAAGCGCAAAATGTTCTGCAACGGCGTGGATTTTTTTCAGCGCCCCGGCGTCCGGCGCGATAGGCAGTAAAGCCTGCTGCGACAGCAGCTGCGTCAGCCTGGCGCTGTGCTGCATACAGTGCTGCTGAGCAACCGCGTGGAAACGGTCAATCGCCGCCGCCGCCACGTCGCTGTGCGGGTCCAGCACCGTCACCCGATCAAACTTCAGCGTATTCAGCAGTTGGCCGAACACCTTCAGCGCAAAGCTGTCGCCGGCGCCCATATGGCGATCCTGACGGGCGAACGGCAGATAAGGCAGCTCAAGCAGGCTCTCGCGGATGGGGTAGTGGTGACGCACCGCATCCACCAACTGCGCCAGCGCCATAAAATCATCCATGCTGCGCATCGCGGCGGCCCGGATACGCATTTGCGCGACGCCCGCCGCCGCCGGCACAGCGAAGCGGGCATACACGGCGCCATCAGGAAACTGACCGCTGATGACCTGAACTTCCTCTCCATCCAGAAATAACTGCAGTGTTGTATGCATGCCCGCCTCCCGTGATTCAATAATTAGTGTCTGTAAGACATTTATATAATTGTCTAAGGGACACTAATTGGCAAGTAAAAAATCCGCCTACGCAGAGATAAAAATATAACCAACTGATAATAAAAAGAAATGAAACAACCCCGCTTGCTGAACACCGGCGCGCTCGCTATAGTGTCCCAAAGACCCTTTCAGCGAGACCCCGCGCAATGTCCACGGAAACCGACTATCTGCAACACTACGACGCCAGCCGTTTCCCCTCCCCGATTGTTACAGTGGACAGCGTGCTGTTTACCGTTCATCAGGGAGAGCTGTGCGTCCTGATGGTCAAACGCGCCAACCACCCGTATCAGGGATTATGGGGATTGCCGGGCGGTTTTATCGATCTGCAGCGCGATGCTTCCACCGGCGCCACCGCCCAGCGCAAACTGATGGAGAAAACCGGCGTCGCCCCGCCGTATCTGGCGCAGTTGGAGAGCTTTTCCGGCCCTGGGCGCGACCCGCGCGGCTGGAGCCTGACCACGGTCTATTTTGCCCTGATCGCCCACGCCGACTGCCAGGCCCATATTGCCGACGTGGATGACGCCGCCTGGCTGCCGCTGACAACGCTGCGTAAACAGACGCTGGCGTTCGACCATCTGGCGATTATCGATGCGGCGCTGCAGCGCCTGCGCCAGAAAACCGCCTACTCCATGCTGCCGGTCTACTGCCTGCCGGCGGAGTTTACGCTGTCGCAATTACAGGAAGTGATGGAAATCATTTTGGCGCAGCCGGTACAGCGCAAGAGCCTGATGCGGCGCTTTGACGCCGCGGAGATGTTTGAGGATACCGGCAAGATGATGGCGACAGGCGCGCGCAAGGCGCGCCTGTATCGTAAAAAGGCGGGGGTCGATATGCACAATTTTTCCCGCAATCTGATGGTGGATTAACCGTCAGGCGCGGTAAAACGGCTTATCACCCAACATCGTCGCCCGGTGCATAATACGGCGCTGCGGCAAATAATCCGCGTTGGCGTAATGCTGCGTCACGCGGTTGTCCCAGATGGCAATATCATTTTCCTGCCAGCGCCAGCGCACCTGGAACTCCGGTTTGGTGATATGAGCAAACAGGAAGCCCAGCAGCGCCTCGCTCTCTTTCGGCGACACATCGACAATCCGCGTGGTAAAGCCTTCATTGACGAACAGCGCCTGCCGGCCGCTTACCGGGTGGGTACGGATCACCGGATGCAGCAGCGGCGGATTTTTCTGCACCGCCTGTCGCCAGCGCTGGTGTTCCTCCTCGCTGCCGCGATGTTTATATTCCGGGAATGACTTGGTGAAGTCGTGCTCCGCCTGCAGACCGCTCAGCAGTTGCTTGAACGGTGCCGACAGCGCCTCATAGGCGGCAATGCCGCTGGCCCACAGGGTATCGCCGCCGGTGGCCGGCAGCGTTTTCGCCGCCAGGATCGCTCCCAGCGGCGGATTTTCGATAAAGGTGACATCGGTGTGCCAGTTATCGTTGTCCGGCGGATTATTATCGTGGGTATCCAGCACGATAATTTCCTCCACGTCGCTGGCGTGCGGATACACCGGGTGAATATGCAGGTCGCCGAAGCGTCCCGCCAGATCGCGCTGCTGCAGCGGCGTAATCGGCTGATTGCGGAAAAACAGCACCTGATGTTTCAGCAGCGCGTGATACAGCTGCTCAAACTGTCCGTCACCCAGCGGCCGCGCCAGCTGCACATTTTCCACCAGCGCGCCGATATACGGCCCTAACGGGGTAATCACCAGACGTTCGTTCATTGTTGTACTCCATGCCACGGGGTCAGACGGCGCTGCAGGGCACGCAGTCCCAGCTCTAAGCCGAATGCAATTATCGCAATCACGCCGATGCCGGCCAGCACCACATCGGTCGCCAGAAATTCACCGGCGGATTGCACCATAAAACCTAAACCGCGCGTTGCGGCGATCAGCTCCGCCGCCACCAGCGTCGACCAGCCTACGCCCAGCCCGATGCGGATGCCGGTCAGAATTTCCGGCAACGCGCTCGGCAGCACCACAAAACGCAGCACCTGCCAACGGTTGGCGCCCAGTGCGCGAGCCGCCCGCACCCGCACCTGCGCCACGCTGCGCACGCCGGCCACGGTCGATAGCGCGACCGGGGCGAAAATCGCCAGGTAAATCAGCAGGATTTTCGACGTTTCGCCAATGCCGAACCAAATCACCATCAGCGGCAAATAGGCCAGCGGCGGCACCGGACGGTAGATTTCAATCAACGGGTCGAGAATACCGCGCACCGTATCGTTCAGCCCCATCGCAATACCGACCGGAACACCGATCAGCACCGCCGCCAACAGCGCCAGCAGAATGCGCCCCAGACTGGCGGCCAGATGCTGCCACAGCGTGGCGTCCATAAACCCTTGCGGGCTGGCGATGGTGATCAACTGGCGCAGCACCTGCTGCGGCACCGGCAGAAACAGCGGGCTGATAAGCCCCAGCGCCGTCACCGCCCACCACAGCGCCAGTAGTGCCAGCAGCGTTGAAGCGCTGAGCCAGACGCGGCGCGGCAGTGTAAAACGGCGCGGCGATGCCGACGTCGCGGTGGCTTTTAAGGTGGAGTGCAGGCTCATAGCAATGCCTCGCGCTGTTGGAAGACCTTGCCGAGCACATATTCGCGCCGGGCGATAAACGCCGGGTCCGATTTGATCGAACGGCACGCCTCGCCGGCGGCATAGCGGCGGCCGAAATCCAGCGACAGGCGTTCAACCACCTGTCCCGGCCCCGGCGACAGCAGCAACAGCTCGCTGGCTAAAAAAACCGCTTCTTCAATATCGTGCGTAATCAGCAACACCTGTTTGCCGGTATCGCGCCAGATGGTCAGCAGCAGTTCCTGCATCTGTTCGCGGGTAAAGGCATCCAGCGCGCCGAACGGCTCATCCAGCAGCAGCAGGCGCGGGTCCGCCGCCAGGGCGCGGGCGATGCCTACACGCTGACGCATCCCGCCGGACAACTGCCAGATAAAATGTTGCTCATAGCCGGCCAGACCGACACGCCGCAGCATATCTTGCGCCACCGCCCGGCGCTGCGCCTTGCCGACGCCCGCCAGTTGCAGACCAAACTCGACGTTATCCGCCACGTTGCGCCACGGCAGCAGGCCCTCATGCTGGAACACCACGCCGCGCTCGGCGCCGGGGCCGCGGACCGGCTGCCCGTCCAGCGTAATGCTGCCCGCCGCCGGCGTCATAAAGCCGGCAATCAGATTCAGTAAGGTCGTTTTGCCGCAGCCCGACGGGCCCAGCACCACCACCAGCTCGCCGCTGTCGATCTGGAACGACACATCGCGCAGCGCCGGGCGCCCCTGATACTCCGCCGACAAATGGCTGACGTTTAACATGTCTCCCCCTTACGGCTGTGGCGCAGCCTGCAGCTGCTTGACGAAACGGTCGGTGACATAGGCGCTGTAATCCGCATCAACCTGCGGAATTTTGCCCTGCTGTTTCAGGAACTCCGCGGTATCGTGAATCGCCTTGCTGACCGGCTGGCCCAGTTGGCTCACCTGCTCCGCCGCCGGCAGATAGCGGTTGCCCTGCACCAATGCCGGCACCTGCGCTTCCGGCACCCCGCTCAGCCGCGCCAGCGTAGCGAGGTGATTGTTATCTCCCAGCCAGGCGGCAGGATCGTTCAGGTAGGCCTTTTGCGCCGCCAGCGAACTGGCGGCAAACGCGGTCACCACCTCCGGATGCTGCTGGGCGAAATCCTTACGCACCACCCAGACGTCCAGCGTCGGCGCGCCCCACTCGCCCACCTGCGCCGAATCGGCCAGCACCTTGCCTTCTTTCGCCAGCTCGTTCACCACCGGCGCCCAGACGTATGCGCCGTCGATATCACCGCGCTGCCAGGCGGCGGCAATGGCCGGCGGCTGCAGATTGAGGATTTTTACCTGTTCGGGCTTGATGCCCCAGTGCTTCAGCGAGGCCAGCAGGCTGTAATGGGTGGTTGAGATAAACGGCACCGCAATGCGTTTGCCGATCAGATCTTTAGGCGACGTGATGGTGTTCTTCACCACCAGCGCTTCCGAGCTGCCCAGCTGCGAGGCGATCAGAAACACCTCAATCGGCAGTTTTTGGCTGGCGGCCACCGCCAGCGGGCTGGAGCCGATATTACCGATTTGCACATCGCCGGAGGCCAGCGCGCGCAGCACGCCGGAACCGCTGTCAAACTTACGCCAGTCGACCTTGGCGCCGGACTGTTTGGCAAAACTGTTTTCCGCCTGCGCTATTTTGGCGGGCTCCGCTGAGGTTTGGTAGGCGACGGTCACGTCGACCGCCTGTGCGCTGGCCGCCGTCAGCGACAACGCCAGCAACGCCGCGCCGCGTAGAGAAAAGAGTTTGCCCGCCATGATCTGCTCCGTTGATAACCATCTGTTCAGTTACCAACAGTTTTATCCGAGCACTGGCGAGCAATGAAAGAATAAAAAAAACTTCTTTATTACTTATGGCGATATAAGGTGCATAATCAACCGGTAATTTCCCCGCGTAAAAAAATCCGGGCGTAGCCGCCGAGCAGGGTGCGTTCACCCTGCTGCCGGCAAAACAGCTCACCGCCGCGGGCGGAAATCTGCCGGGCCTGCAGCGTATGACGGCCCAGACGCGCGACCCAATACGGCATCAGCGTACAGTGGGCGGAGCCGGTCACCGGGTCTTCTCCGCCATCCAGCGTGAAGTAACGGGAAACAAAATCCACCTCCTCACCCGGCGCGGTGACGATCACCGCCCGGCCGGCGGCGGCAATCAGCGCCGGGATATCCGGCTGCAACGCCCTCACCTGCGCCTCATTCTCCAGCACCATCAGCAGCGCCGTAGCCTGCCAGCTCTCCTGTGGCGTAACGCCCAGCAACTGCGCCACCGCTTCCACCGGCGCAATGCGCTGCGGCGCCCGGCTGGGAAAATCCAGAATCAGTCGTTCGCCGTCTTCACTGTCGCGTCTGACGTACAGTTCACCGCTGGCGGAGCGGAAACGCACATCGTTCAGCCCCGGATTCACCACGTTAAACATCACGTGCGCCGCCGCCAACGTGCCGTGACCGCACAAGTCCACCTCGCGCTGCGGCGTAAACCAGCGGATGCTCAGCACATCGCCGTCGTCCCAGACAAAGCTGGTCTCCGGCAGATTCAGCTCATTGGCGATCGCCTGCAGCTGCGCCGTCTCCAATGGCTGTTTCAACAGATACACCCCCGCCGGGTTACCGCGCAGCCCGGCGCCGGTAAAGGCGTCAACGTGAAAATAGTTTTCGCTCATCGCTTATTCCTTAATGCCAGATCAGCAGCGCACAGGCCGCCGTCAGTAACCCCATGGAAACGTTGAAGATCACCCAGGCTTTCTTACTGCGCAGCAGGCGACCGATAACGGTGCCGAATCCGAGCCAGATGACGCCGGCAATGATATTCACCACAAAAATACCCACCGCAATGGCCAGAATCGACGCGTTATAGCGCTCTCCTTCCAGGCTGAAGCTGGCCACCGCGCCCAGCGCCATCAGCCAGGCTTTAGGGTTGAGAAACTGCAGCAGCCAGCCCTGGTACAGCCGCACCGGCTTGGGCGGCGCGATATCGGTCTCCAGCTTTTCATAAGCGGCGGTCGCCACTTTCCACGCCAGCCACAGCAGGTAGACGGTGCCGAGTATTTTCAGGATAAGGTGTAATGAAGGGTAGACCAGGATCAGGCTGCCGACGCCGAACGCCACCAGCAGCAAAATGCTCTGCATGCCGAGCATGATGCCAATCATCAGCCACAGCGAGCGCATAAAGCCAAAATTGGCGCCGGAGGTGGTGAGCAGCATGTTATTCGGGCCAGGGGTGATCGCGGCCACCCACAGGAAACCCAGCAGCGAAAGAAACAAACTTAATTCCATGAAACGGGCGCTCCTCACCCATGCGCGATTTTTGCAGTATGATGGTTAACAGATGACATTGAAGCTAACAGTGCGCTATTGATCACACAATAGTCGCCAACAAGATTTTTATTCACCTTATGCATGAAACCTTTCGTCCCCTGAGCGGTGCCGGCAACCCGCATCTGCAAACCTTATTGCCGCGGCTGGTGCGCCGCCGCGTACTGCTGCAGCCGCACTGGCAGCGGCTGGAATTGCCCGACGGCGATTTCGTCGATCTGGCCTGGAGCGAAGACCCCGCTAGCGCAGGCGATAAGCCCCGGGTGGTGCTGTTCCACGGCCTGGAAGGCAGCTTCTACAGCCCCTACGCCCACGGCCTGCTGCACGCCTGGCGGGAAAAAGGCTGGCTGGGCGTGGTGATGCACTTTCGCGGCTGCAGCGGCGTGCCCAACCGCAAACAGCGCATTTATCACTCCGGCGAAACGGAAGACGCGCGCTTTTTCCTGCGCTGGCTGCGGGATACCCATGGCGCAGCGCCTACCGCTGCGGTCGGCATTTCCCTCGGCGGCAATATGCTGGCCTGCTATCTGGCGCAGCAGCGGCGGGAGAGCCTGCTGGACGCCGCCGTGGTGGTCAGCGCGCCGCTGATGCTGGAGCCTTGCTCGTTACGCATGGAACAGGGGTTCTCGCGCGTTTATCAGCATTACCTGCTCGGCCAGCTCAAGCAGAACGCCACCCGCAAGCTGCTGCGCGACCCGGCGTCACTGCCGCTGAAGCTGCCGCAGCTCAAAGGGCTGCGCCGCATGCGCGACTTTGACGACGCCATTACCGCACGCATTCACGGCTTCCGCGACGCCACCGACTACTATCGGCGCTGCAGCGCGCTGCCGCTGCTGCCCGAGATTCAAACGCCGCTGCTGATCATCCACGCCAAAGACGATCCGTTTATGACCGACGCGGTGATCCCCGATCTGAGCGCTCTGCCGCCCAACATCGAGTATCAACTGACCGAGCGCGGCGGCCACGTCGGCTTTGTCGGCGGCACGCTGCACAAACCGCAAATGTGGCTGGAACAGCGGATTCCCGCCTGGCTTACCCCTTATCTGGATAAATAACGTGATTATTCCCTGGAAAGAACTGGATGGCGACACGCTGAATAACCTGATTGAAGCCTTCGTACTGCGCGAAGGCACCGACTACGGCGAACATGAACGTTCGCTGGAGCAGAAAGTGGCCGACGTGCGCCGCCAGCTGCAAAGCGGCGAGGTGGTGCTGGTGTGGTCTGAGCTGCACGAGACCGTCAATATCATGCCGCGCGGGCAGCTGCGTGCCGGTTATCAGGAGAGGTAATCGCGTCTGCGCCCTATGACTGACGGCAAAAATCAGGTAACAATGGACATCTTGCAAACCAACTCGCGCAGCTTGCCGCTGGCAAAAACGTATCAACCACACTAAAAATTATTCTCTGATACGCGCGCTTTTTACTACGGAGTAACCCAAGTATGTCCGCCAAACATCCCGTTATCGCGGTGACCGGCTCCAGCGGCGCCGGCACCACCACCACCAGCGTGGCGTTCCGCAAAATATTCCAGCAGTTGGATATCCGCGCCGCGCAGCTGGAAGGCGACAGCTTCCACCGCTACACCCGGCCGGAAATGGACGCCGCTATCCGCAAAGCGCGCGATCTCGGCCGCCATATCAGCTACTTCGGTCCGGAGGCCAACGACTTCGGCCTGTTGGAACAAAGCTTTACCGAATACGGTAAAAACGGCAGCGGCCGCTCGCGCAAATACCTGCATACCTATGACGAAGCGGTGCCCTACAATCAGGTGCCCGGCACCTTCACCCCGTGGGAACCGCTGCCGTCGCCGACCGACGTGCTGTTCTATGAAGGCCTGCACGGCGGCGTAGTGACCGATCAGCATGACGTGGCGCGTCATGTCGATCTGCTGGTCGGGGTGGTGCCCATCGTTAACCTGGAGTGGATCCAAAAATTAATCCGCGATACCGGCGAGCGCGGCCATTCGCGCGAAGCGGTGATGGATTCGGTGGTGCGCTCGATGGAAGACTATATCAACTACATCACGCCGCAGTTTTCCCGCACCCATATCAACTTCCAACGGGTACCGACGGTCGACACCTCCAACCCGTTCGCCGCCAAAGCTATTCCTTCGCTGGATGAAAGTTTTGTAGTCATTCATTTCCGTGGGTTGGATCAGATCGACTTCCCTTATCTGCTGGCGATGCTGCAGGGTTCATTTATCTCGCATATCAATACGTTGGTGGTACCAGGCGGCAAAATGGGGCTGGCGATGGAGCTGATTATGGCGCCGCTGGTGCAGCGCCTGCTGGAAGGGAAAAAGATCGAATAACGGCGCCTATGCCATCAGCAAGCGCCGGATAAAGCCGACATGCAGCTTCACACCGATCTGCAATACTTCCTCATCCAGTTTAAAGCGCGGGTTATGCACCCCATAGGTCGCGCCGATCTTGTCGTTGCCGCTGCCGATAAACAGAAAACAGCCCGTGCAGGAACAGCGGGTCAGGCAGCCGATTGATACCCTGCCGCAGGTGCTCTATTCGCAGAGATCGCCGCTAACCGTAACGGCGCGGCGTTTGCTGGATTTGCTGCACGGCCAGTGTCAGCGCTACGCCTGGTAAACTTATTCCACCGCGCGGATTTCGAAACTGTGGGTCACCGTTGCCGCCTGGCTCAACATCAGCGATACCGAGCAGTACTTTTCAGCGGACAGGTTGACCGCACGCTCCACCACCTTGTCACTCAACCCTTTACCGCTGACGATAAAGTGCAGATTGATCGCGGTAAAAGTGCGCGGCGGCTCATCCCGCCGCTGCGAGCTGAGTTTCACCTCACAGTCGCGCACGTCATTGCGGCCCTTTTGCAGAATCGACACCACATCGATCGCGCTGCAACCGCCCACCGACATCAGCACCATCTCCATCGGACTCGGCGCCTTTTCTCCGGCGCTACCGTCCATTAACACCTGATGGCCTGACGCGGACTCACCGAGGAAGGTCAATCCTTCCACCCATTTCACTCTTGCCTGCATACTGCTCACTCCGGTTAATTTCTTAAAATCAGACTACGCTTTCGCGCTGAAACTGGCAACGGAACCTGATGCCGGTCATGCTGAAGCGAGACAACAGAAGACACTCGCCTCACTCTATGCTACAAACAAACCGCAATAATTCTTTTTGGACACCGACTTTCAGGGATCTGCCCAAGGAAAGCATCTTAAATGAGATGTTAACAGAATGTAGCTTGCAGCACTGACGGCAAGTTAATATGCTAGGGCAATAGCGTATTTTACGGCACGCCTCAAAACCTGTTTATAGCCCGCATGCATTACCGGTTATCAACGCGTTTAACAGGGAGCTCCGATCCCTATGTTACAAAGGCAGCGATTACAACAGAGGATAATAGCGAATGGTTCTCGGCAAACCGCAAACAGACCCGACTCTCGAATGGTTCCTGTCTCATTGCCATATCCACAAATATCCATCCAAAAGTACGCTGATTCACCAAGGTGAAAAGGCTGAAACGCTCTACTACATCGTGAAAGGCTCCGTTGCGGTGCTGATTAAAGATGAAGAAGGCAAAGAGATGATCCTGTCCTATCTCAACCAGGGGGATTTCATCGGCGAGCTTGGATTATTTGAAGAAGGCCAGGAGCGCAGCGCCTGGGTGAGAGCGAAAACCGCCTGTGAAGTAGCTGAAATTTCCTATAAGAAATTCCGTCAGCTGATCCAGGTCAACCCGGATATTCTGATGCGCCTTTCCGCGCAAATGGCCAGCCGCCTGCAGGTCACCTCAGAGAAAGTGGGGAACCTCGCCTTCCTTGACGTTACCGGCCGCATTGCGCAAACCCTGCTGAACCTGGCGAAACAGCCGGACGCCATGACCCACCCTGACGGTATGCAAATTAAAATCACGCGTCAGGAAATTGGTCAAATCGTCGGTTGTTCACGCGAAACGGTCGGCCGTATCCTGAAAATGCTGGAAGATCAAAACCTGATCTCCGCGCACGGCAAAACCATTGTTGTTTATGGCACGCGTTAATTAACCAGAAAACGGCGCATTCGCGCCGTTTTCTATGCCCTATTCCCTACATGCCACCGTTCTTATCACTCCAATAACCATCCCAGCTTCCCGTTACCGCCCCCTCGGTCGAACAATAATTGACCGCAAAGAAAAAAAGTGCTTATTTATCCCTTGGTTGGATAAAAAGGACGCATCCTATGAAAGGACTTCAGGAAGTCAGAGAGAAACGAGAAGGTACGCTCCGTCTGCTGACCCAAGGGGAGATTACCCTCGCTCATGAAATGTTCGGCGGAGCTATCGCTTATAACAGGGTATGGGTTCATTGCGATAGCTACCTCCCCTTCGGTTTACAGGCGCAAAATTACGGTATGGCCCCTAACGGTGAACTGTATTTTAGAAAAAATCTTTATGAAGAAGACTTCTCAGAAATCGCCGTGCCAACAGAATCAAAACATCTCTATATCCATGAAATGGTTCATGTCTGGCAGCATCAACGGGGGATGTGGGTCAGAACAAGAGGGTTATTTAGCTGGGCCAGCGACTACACATACACTCTGCACGCCAATAAGAAACTCAAAGATTATGCAATGGAACAACAGGCCTGCATCATTGCGGACTATTGGCTTTGGCGTAAGGCTATACCAGCGTCAGGCTGTACCGGGCCGTATCGTGAACTATCGTGGTAAGGACAACAGCAGAAATATTTTCCTTGTATATCAAAAGATGGTTTCTCGTGCGCTTGCCGGAAGGGGATAATATGAAATATCGATTTTTGCTCGCTCCAGCCATGCTGCTGACGGGATGTACGCTCGGCGATCCGGGGCCTAAAATTTCACCGATGGCGGAAATAAAGGTTGTGAATAACAACATTTGTTTACTCGCTCCGGTGGCAGATGGCGAATCCATGTCAGCGTTAGAAATTCGCACCGTGGAGCCCGAAAAAAACCTGCGCAAACACTTCACGCCCCCGATATTCCTCTCATCAACCGCATGTACCCCCCTGTTTGGATATCGCTTTCAGGCCGGGCACAATTATGGCGTCTTCGTGAACACAGAGCGGCGGAATGCTCAGGGAAAAGTCGTCGATGCGCGCATAATCAGAGCATCTTTCCGTCTCGGGCAAGATAAAAACAGCAAGCTGCAAGTCATAACATCAACCGAATGATGGGCAACTTCACGCATATCCCCTTCCGGTTATCAGCCCCGGTCATCGACCGGGGCCATACGTAGTTCCCACAACAGGTAATACAACGCCTACTGAGCAATAGCCCGCTTATACCGCATTCACCACATCCTGCACCGCACGTTCAAAACGCGCCATCCCCTCTTCAATATCCTGCAGCTCTACCACCAATGACGGCGCAAAGCGGATAACGTTAGGCCCGGCGTTCAGAATCATCACGCCATGCGCGGCGGCGGCGGCCAGGAAATCCCGCGCCTTATTCTGGTAAGCCGCACTCAGCTCAGCGCCGATCAACAGCCCCATACCGCGAATATCGCTGAAAATACCGTACTTGTCGGCCAGTTGCTGCAATTTCGCCACGTAGAGCGCATGACGCTGCGCGATACCGTCCAGTACCTGCGGCGTGTTGATCACGTCCAGCGCCGCCTCGGCCACCGCGCAGGCCAGCGGGTTGCCGCCGTAGGTGGTGCCGTGCGTGCCGACCTGCATGGCAGAGGCAATCTCCTCGCTGGTCAGCATCGCGCTGACCGGGAAGCCGCCGCCCAGCGCTTTAGCGGTGGTCAGAATATCCGGCGTCACGCCGTAATGCATATAGGCGAACAGCTTGCCGGTACGCCCCATGCCGCTCTGCACCTCATCAAACACCAGCAGCGCCTGGTGCTTATCGCACAGCGCGCGCACGCCCTGTAGGAACTCGGCGTCCACCGGCGTAATGCCGCCTTCGCCCTGAATCGGCTCCATCACTACCGCGCAAGTGCTGTCATCCATCACCGCCTTGACCGCCGCCAGATCGTTGTACGGCACATGCACGATATCGGCCGGTTTTGGCCCGAAGCCGTCAGAATACTTTGCCTGCCCGCCGACCGAGACGGTAAACAGCGTCCGCCCGTGGAAGGCGTTATAGAAGGCGATAATTTTGGTTTTGTACGGGCTGTGACGGGTAATGGCATAGTGGCGTGCCAGTTTGAAGGCCGCTTCGTTGGCCTCCGCGCCGGAGTTGGCGAAAAAGACCCGATCGGCAAAGGTGGCGTCAATCAGTTTGCTGGCCAGACGCAGCGCCGGCTCATTGGCGAACACATTGCTGGTATGCCACAGGGTTTCACTCTGCTGCTGCAGCGCCGCCACCAACACCGGGTGGCAGTGGCCCAACGCGGTCACGGCGATGCCGCCGGAGAAGTCGATATACTCCTTCCCTTCGCTGTCCCACACACGGCTACCCAATCCTTTGACCGGTACAAACTGCGCCGGTGCATAAACCGGCAAAATCACCTTATCGAACGTGCTGCGGTTCACCGCGTATTTTTCCGTCATTATTGGGTTCCACCTCAAGAGATTGGTTTTTTAATAGCGCCAGCAAAGTGACAATATAATCACAAAATATGCATAAAAAACCAATTGGGGGCAAACCAAAATCGCCAATCATGACGAAAAATTTATAACCGATTAACTTTTAAGGAAATTACTCAGCAGCACGTGCCCCTGTTCGCTAAGGATGCTCTCCGGATGGAACTGCACCCCTTCCAGCGCCAGCGTGCGGTGGCGAATCCCCATAATCTCATCGCGTACGCCGTCACGCTCGCTCCAGGCGGTAACCTCAAAACAGTCCGGCAGCGTTGCTGCGTCCAGCACCAGCGAATGGTAGCGCGTTACCGTCAGCGGATTATTCAGCCCGCGAAAAACGCCGCGGTCCGTATGGCGAATTGCCGAGGTTTTGCCGTGCATCACTTCGCGCGCGCGCACCACATCGGCGCCGAATGCCTGCCCCAATGCCTGATGCCCCAGACAGACGCCGAGAATCGGCAGCTTACCGGCAAAATGCGTAATGGCCGCCAGCGAAATACCGGCCTCGTTCGGCGTGCAGGGGCCGGGGGAGATCACCAGATGCTGCGGCGCCAGCCTGTCAATATCGGCCAGTTGCAGTTCATCATTGCGCTTTACCAGCACCTCGGCGCCAAGCTCGCAAAAGTATTGATAAAGGTTGTAGGTAAAAGAGTCGTAGTTATCGATCAGCAGCAGCATGGCGGTTCAACGGCCTATGATTTGGGGAGTAATTTCCTGGTACAACAAGACGGCAACCGCCTCAGCCCGGGAGCTTACCGCAGTAAGCCGCCGGGGTGAAGGCGGTTGCCGATGCATTACGCGAAGAAAAGATTACTTTTTACGGCCGCCCATAATCGAACCCAGCACGCCGCGCAGGATCTGCTTGCTCAAATCACGTGCCATGCTCTTGGCGGCGGTTTGTACAATGCCGTCGCGCTTGCCGCCGCGCGGGCCGGTGGAACCGAACAGCAGCTCATTCAGGCTGCCCATCAGGCCGCCGCCGCTTTGTTGCTGGCCGGCCTGCGGCGTGGCTTTATCCACCGCTTGCGCATCCTCGCCCACGGTGGCGAAGCCTTCGGACGACAGCTTCTCATAGGCCGATTCGCGGTCCACCATCTCTTCATAGCGGCCGTACAGCGGCGATTTGTTGATGGCGCTGTTCAGCCCTTCCGCCCCCAGCATGCCCATTTTGGACTCCGGCGCGATCACCATCGCGCGCTCCACCACGTTGGGCCGTCCTTTCTCATCGAGGAACGACACCAGCGCCTCCCCGACGCCCAGCTCGCCAATCACCGTTTCCGCATCAAAATCCGGGTTGGCGCGCATGGTCTGCGCCGCGGCCTTCACCGCCTTCTGGTCGCGCGGCGTAAAGGCGCGCAGCGCATGCTGAACGCGGTTGCCCAGCTGGCCAAGCACGCTGTCCGGAATATCCAGCGGGTTTTGCGTCACAAAATAGACGCCGACGCCTTTGGAACGGATCAGGCGCACCACCTGCTCAATTTTGGTCAGCAGCGCCGGCGGCGCATCGTTGAACAACAGGTGCGCCTCGTCAAAGAAGAACACCAGTTTCGGCTGTTCCGGGTCGCCTACTTCCGGCAGTTGCTCAAACAGCTCCGCCAGCAGCCACAGCAGAAATACCGAATAGAGTTTCGGCTGGTTAATCAGCTTATCGGCCGCCAGCAGATTGATCATGCCATGGCCGTTGGCATCGGTCTTCATCAGATCGTTGATGTCGAGCATCGGCTCGCCGAAAAACAGGTTGGCGCCCTGCTCCTCCAGCGTCAGCAGGCCGCGCTGGATGGCGCCGACCGACGCACTGGAGATATTGCCGTACTGGGTTTTGAACTGTTTGGCGTTGTCGCCGACGTACTGCACCATCGCGCGCAGATCTTTCATATCCAGCAGCAGCAGCGCATTGTCGTCAGCAATTTTAAACACCAGCTGCAGCACGCCGCTTTGCACCTCGTTCAGATCCAGCAGGCGCGCCAGCAGCAGCGGGCCGAGATCGGACACCGTGGCGCGGATCGGATGCCCCTTCTCGCCGTAAATATCCCACGGGATAATGGTGCTGGCCTGCGGCTGCCAGTCGGTCACGCCAATCGCCGTCAGCCGTGCCTGCAGTTTTTCATTCGGCACCGCCTCGGTGCCAATCCCCGACAGGTCGCCCTTCACGTCCGATAAAAACACCGGCACGCCGATGCGTGAGAACTGTTCGGCCATTTTTTGCAACGTCACGGTCTTACCGGTACCGGTCGCACCGGTAATCAGGCCGTGGCGGTTGGCCAGGGCGGGCAGAATCGCCAGATCCTGAACGGGTTTACCGTCTTTCATCGCCTTGGCGATAATCCGTGCTTCACTCATTTGCTGTTCCTTTGATGACGCTAACGCGGCGCAGATGCGCCTGTGATGCCATAAAGCTATAAGCGCGACGGAAGCCCGTCAAGCGCTTAGCCGCGCAGCCCCAGCTGTTCTTTCAGCGATTTCAGGTAGCGGCGGCTGACCGGCACCGCATCGCCGACCGGCATAATCATCTCCGCAGCACCGCCTTCTTCAAAACGAATTTCCCGCACCTGCTCCAGATTCACCAGATACTGGCGGTGGCAGCGCACCAGCGGCGTGCGGCTCTCCAGCGTACGCAGCGTCAGTTCGGTAAAGCACTCCATGCCGTCGTTACGCACCACATACACGCCGCTGGCGCGCGAGCGGATGGCGATCACCTCGTCAAAACGCAGCAGATAAATCCGGCTGTGGCCGGCGCAGGGGATATATTTCAAATAGCCGGCGCTTTCCGGCAGCGCGGCAACATCCTGCGCCGTATGACGCTGCTGCAGACGCTGCAGGGTCTTCTGCAGCCGCTGCGGCTCCGCTGGCTTCAGCAGGTAGTCAAAGGCGTGCTCCTCAAACGCCTGCAGCGCATACTCATCGTACGCGGTGAGGAATACAATATGCGGCATCCGGTTGGGATCGAGCATGCCGACCATCTCCAGGCCGCTGATGCGCGGCATCTGGATATCCAAAAACACCACGTCCGGCTGCAGCCGATGGATCTGGCTGATGGCCTCAATCGCATTTGCACATTCGCCGATAATGCACACCTCCGGCTCGGCGGCCAGCAGATGACGCAGGTTGTCGCGTGCCGACGGCTCATCATCAACAATTAATATATTCAGCATCAGGCGGCGCCCTCCAGTGGAACATGCAGTGTAATGCGGGTGAACGCCTCCGGTTCACAGCTGACCCGCACGCCATACTCTTCGCCGTAGCGCACGCGGATACGCCGGTCCACCAGGCTCATGCCCAGCCCGTCGCCCGGCGTTTTTTCCTGATACAGGCCGGCATTGTCCGTGACCTGCAGCAACAGGCGCCCGCCCTCGCTACGGGCGTCAATGGTGATGCGCCCGGTACCCAGCAGCTGCGAGGTGCCGTGCTTGATGGCGTTTTCCACAATCGGCTGCAGGGAAAACGCCGGCAGACGCACCGCCAGCAGGCTGTCCGGCAACGACACCACGATCTCCAGCCGATCGGCAAAGCGCGCCTGTTCAATTTGCAGATAGGCGTTAACGTGTTCGATCTCGTCCGCCAGGCTGACTTCGTCATCCGAACGCTTGAGATTCTTACGGAAGAAGGTCGACAGATACTGCACCAGTTCGCAGGCGCGCTCACCGTCGCGGCGAATCACCGCCACCAGCGTATTTAGCGCGTTAAACAGGAAATGCGGGTTTACCTGCGCATGCAGCAGCTTGATTTCCGACTGTGCCAGCAGTTGTTTGTGCCGTTCATACTGGCCGGCCATAATCTGCGCCGACAGCAGGCTGGCGATGCCTTCGCCCAGGGTGCGGTTGATGGTGCTGAACAGCTTGCTTTTCGGCTCATACAGCTTGATGGTGCCGATCACCCGCTGATTTTCGCCACGCAGCGGAATGACCAGCGTCGACCCCAGCTTGCAGTTGCCGCTGATCGAACAGCTGTAGGAGAGTTCATTGCCGTCGGCATACACCACTTCGTTATTATCGATGGCGCAGCGGGTATGGGCCGACGAGATCGGCGTGCCCGGCAGATGATGATCGTCGCCGATGCCGATAAACGCCAGCAGTTTGTCGCGATCGGTGATCGCCACCGCGCCGATACCCAGCTCCTGATAAATCACCCGCGCCGCCTTCATGCTGTTTTCCCGGTCGAACCCCTGACGCAAAATGCCTTCGGTGCGCTCGGCCAGCTTCAGGGCTTTGGAGGAAAACGCGCTGGTGTACTTTTCAAACATCGCCCGCCGGTCGCGCAGGATCTGCATAAACATCGCCGCGCCCACGGTGTTGGCAACCAGCATCGGCAACACGATATAGCCCACCAGACGCAGCGCCTCGTCAAACGGACGGGCGATGGCGAGAATAATGCCCATCTGCAGGATTTCGGCAACCAGAGTGACGCCGGCGACAAACAGCGGATTAAACAGCAGGTCGAGACGGCCGCGCCGCAGCGCCAGGCTGTGCACCAGCCCGCCGACCAGGCCTTCTGCCACGGTGGACACCGCGCAGGCCACGTCGGTCATGCCGCCGAGGGTATAGCGATGCATCCCCCCGGTCAGCCCGACCAGAAACCCGACCGATGGCCCGCCCAGCAGGCCGCCCAGCACCGCGCCGATAGCGCGCGTGTTGGCGATCGAGTCCTGAATATGCAGGCCGAAATAGGTGCCCATAATGCAGAATACCGAAAAAATCACGTAACACAGTAGCTTGTGCGGCAAGCGGATGGTGACCTGCATCAGCGGAATAAACAGCGGGGTTTTACTCAACAGATAGGCGATCACCAGATAGACGCACATCTGCTGCAACAGCAACAGCACCTGATCAAATTCGTACATCACAACAACGCACCCTGAACGAGAGGAACATCAAAACGCCGGCTATCCGGTCTGATTATCTGCGTTGATTACACCATGAGCAGGGCAGGAAAACAGTGATGCAGGCGAGGCTTCAGAGGGCGACAAACAGAAACTGGCCCCGTGCGGGGCCGGCCGGGGCGATTAAGGCATCACCTTCGCCGACAGAATCACAATCGGCTTGCTTGGTACATTTTGATAAGGACCGACGTTGCCGGTCGGTACCTGAGAAATCTTGTCGACCACTTCCATGCCCTTCACCACTTTACCGAACACCGCATAGCCAAAGTCGCGCTGGCCGTGGTCCAGGAAGGCGTTGTCCGCTACGTTCAGGAAGAACTGGCTGGTGGCGCTGTCCTTATCGGCAGTACGCGCCATGGAAATGGTGCCCCGCAGGTTGCGCAGGCCGTTATCCGCCTCATTCTTGATCGGCGCTTTGGTGCTCTTTTGCTGCATATCCGCCGTGAAGCCGCCGCCCTGAACCATAAAACCGGGGATCACGCGGTGGAACACGGTGTTGTCATAGAAACCGCTGTTCACGTAGTCAACAAAGTTTTTCGTTGATACCGGCGCTTTTTGACCATCCAGCGCCAGCTCGATATTCCCGGCGGAGGTGGTCAGCATGACGTGGGTTTCGCCTGCGGCCAGTGCGGCCGGCGCCATTGCCGTCAGGGAACACAGGGCGACAAGGGTGGTTAAGGTACGTTTGAACATGAGCGGGTCCTTTCTCTGGGAGACAAACAACGGAAAGCGCCTTGATTCTAAAGAGCCATTCTGGTGAGCGCCAGCCATTTACTTATATTTACGCTATTGCGGGAAAGTTCTCAAAACAACGCCGCCTCATCCGGGCAACCCCCGTTTTTTGCAGACGAACTCCCGAATTTTCCTGACAAGAGTATGATCGCCATGCAGATTTTTGCAAAGCCGATCACGCATTATTTGTACCAATCGGCCATTTGGCATTTTTTGCGACCTGCCTCCCGTTTTGTTTCTGTGCTCCCGTTAGGCTAGCAAATGAGAGCGCTCTCATTTGAGCGTTAAAAAAAAAAACCGACGGCAATCCCACGCTGCACCCCGGAAAACCACCGGCCGGCAGCGACGCGGCGCGCCAGATACGGGAAACCACAGGAGAGCAATGATGAAAAAGATCGTACTGTGCTGCGCCGCCGGCATGTCCACCAGCATGCTGGTCAAACGGATGCAGGCTGAAACGGAAAAACGGGCGCTGACGCTGGAGATTGTCGCCGTACCCGCCGCTGAATTTGAAAGCGCGCTGGCCGATGCCGACGTCGTGCTGCTGGGGCCGCAGGTGAAATATGAACTGGCGCGCTTTAGCCGCATCGCCGCGCCGCTCGGCAAGCCCGTCGCGGTCATCGACATGATGGATTACGGCACGCTGCGCGGCGATAAGGTGCTGGATCACGCCCTCGCCCTGATGGCCTGAACCGGCGGAGATGCCCATGAGCCTGTACGCTTCTCTGATGCGCGTCGTGGAAAACCACATCGCGCCGCTGGCCGGTCGTATCGGCAGCCAACGCCACATTATTGCCATCCGCGACGGCTTTATCTGCGCCATGCCGTTTTTAATCGTCGGCAGTATCATGCTGATCGTCGCCAATCCGCCGTTCGATGCCGACACCACCTCCGGCTTTGGCCGCGCCTGGCTGAGCTTCGCCAAAACGCACTGGAACACCATCACCATGCCGTTCTTTATGACCATGGGGCTGATGAGCGTGTTCGTGGCTATCGGCACCGCCTACAGCCTGGCCAAGCACTATGGTCTGGACGCGCTGACCGCCGGACTGCTGTCGCTGATGGCATTTCTGCTGGCGGCCGCGCCGCAGGCCGATAACAAAATGTCGCTCGATTTTCTCGGGGGTCAGGGGGTGTTCACCGCGCTGATCTGCGCCATCTGGTCGGTGGAGCTGATCCGCCTGCTGAAAAAGTACAACATCACGCTGCGTCTGCCCGAGCAGGTGCCGCCCGCTATCGCCCGCTCATTTGAGCTGCTGTATCCGGTCATCGGCATTTTACTGACGGTCTATCCGCTCAGCATTCTGCTGCAGAGCGAGTTTCACCTGCTGCTGCCGGCCGCCATTATGCACCTGTTCCAGCCGCTGATCGGCGTCGGCGATACCCTGCCCGCCATTCTGCTGATGGTGCTGATCGCCAACCTGCTGTGGTTTGCCGGTATTCACGGCGACAATATCGTTACCGGCCTGCTCAACCCGATTTTTATGACCAATCTGGCGGCCAACGCCGCGCTGGTGGCGCAGGGCGCGGCCACGACCCAGACGCTGACCGCGCCGTTCTGGTCGTTCTATGTCTGCATCGGCGGCTCCGGCTCCACGCTGGTGCTGGCGCTGTTATACCTGCGCAGCCGCTCGGTCCATCTGCGCACCATCGGCAGGCTGAGCGTGGTGCCCTCGGTGTTCAACATCAACGAACCACTGTTGTTCGGCTCGCCTGTAGTGATGAACCCAACGCTGTTTATCCCGCTGCTGCTGGTGCCGATGGTCAATGCCGTACTGGCCTATTTCGCCCTGCACTGGGATTTTGTGGAAAAGATGGTCGCCATGGCGCCCTGGACCGCACCGGCCCCGCTCGGCGCGCTGATCTCCGCTTCCTGGGATATTCGCGCCGCGGTACTGGTCTTGCTGCTGATGGCGCTTGATTTCGCCATCTGGCTGCCGTTCTTCAAAGTGTATGAAAAACAATTAATCACGCAGGAAATGCAGCAGGCCGACGCCGAACGCGCTGCATCTGCGGCGACAGGAGCGTAACCGTGAGTGAATTAGCCACTGACGTCAGTCAGGATTTCGAAAGCACCATTATGGAACTGCTGGTGTTCGCCGGCAGCGCCCGCAGCAGCGCGCTGATGGCGTTGCAGCAGGCGCGGGCGGGCGACTTTGATGCCTCCGCCACCCATATGGCCGAATCAAAGCAGGCCGTGACGCAGGCGCACCAGATTCAAACCCGGCTGATCGGCCTGGACGAAGGCTGCGGCAAGCTGGCCATCAACCTGATCACTGTCCACGCCCAGGACCACCTGATGAACGCGATGGTGATTCAGGATCTGGCAGACGACATGATTGAACTTTATCGCCGGCAAGCACAAACGGAGGCGCGCGGATGAATACCCTGAAAATCGCCATTATCGGCGGCGGCAGCAGCTATACGCCGGAACTGGTCGAAGGCCTGATTGAACGCATTGAGGAGCTGCCGGTCAGCGAACTGGCATTGGTCGACGTCGAGGCCGGCCGCGAGAAAGTCGAGATTATCGCCGCGCTGACCCAACGTATGTTGGCGCGACACGGGCTGGAACGGGTCACGGTCAGCGTGCATTTTGCACTGGACGACGCCATCCGCGGCGCACAGTTTGTCCTGACGCAGCTGCGGGTCGGGCAACTGCCGGCCCGCGCCGCCGACGAACGTCTGGGGCTGAAGTATCGCCTGATTGGCCAGGAGACCACCGGCGTCGGCGGTTTTGCCAAGGCGCTGCGCACCATTCCGGTGATGCTGGATATCGCGCGCAAGGTCGAACGGCTGGCGCCGGACGCCTGGATCATCAACTTCACCAACCCGGCCGGCATCGTGACCGAAGCGATCTCCCGCTACACCAAGGCGAAAATTATCGGCCTGTGCAATGTGCCGATCAGCATGCACCATATGATCGCCAACATGCTGGAAGCGCCGTTTGACGCTGTCCGGCTGCGCTTCGCCGGGCTCAACCATATGGTCTGGGTGCACCAGGTGCTGCACAGCGGCCGGGACGTCACCGCCGAGGTGATCGACAGGCTGTGCGACGGCGCGATGCTGACCATGAACAATATCAAGGAAGAGCCGTGGCCGCCGGCGTTCCTGCGCGCCGTCGGCGCCATCCCCTGCCCTTATCACCGTTACTTCTACCAGACGCAGGAGATGCTGGCGGAAGAGATGGCCGCCGCCGCCGAACGCGGCACCCGCGCCGAACAGGTGATGCAGGTGGAAAAAGAGCTGTTCGAGCTGTATGCCGACCCGCATCTGGACAGCAAACCGCAGCAGCTCAGCTTCCGCGGCGGCTCGTTCTATTCGCAGGTGGCGCTGGAGCTGATCCGGGCAATTCACAACGATCTCGGCACGCAATTAGTGGTAAACACCGCAAACCGCGGCGCTATTCATGGCCTCGCCGACGATGCTGTGATAGAAACCAACTGTATCGTCGATGCGCAGGGCGCCCATCCGCTGGCTTTCGGCCGGTTGCCGGAATCCATGCATGCGCTGACCCAGCAGGTGAAGGCCTATGAGCGCCTGACCATCGAGGCCGCCGTACACGGCGATCGCCGCAGCGCGCTGCTGGCGCTGGTTACCAACCCGCTGGTCGCCAGCGCGAAAATTGCCGGGCCGCTGCTGGAAGACGTACTGCAGGCCAATAGCGCATACTTACCGCAGTTTACGCTCTGATAATCACGAAACGGCAATGAGGCAGGTCGAAGGACATGATGGTGACACTGGAAGATGTAGCCGCTGAAGCGGGCGTATCGCGCGCCACGGTGTCGCGCGTGGTGAACGGCGACAGCAATGTCAAAGCGCCCACCCGCGAGAAAGTGGAGCGGGCCATCGCCCTGCTGGGCTATACCCCCAATCCGGCGGCGCGCGCGCTGGCCTCCAGCCAAAGCAACACGCTGGGCCTGGTGACCACCTCATACCGCGGCGGTTTTTTCGGCGCGTTGATGGATTTTGTGCAGACCGAGGCGGAGTCGCACGGCAAACAGCTGCTGGTCACCCAGGGGCGTAACAGCGCCGACAATGAACTGGCGGCGATCCAGCGGCTGTTCAACCTGCGCTGCGACGGGGTGATCCTGCACGTCCGCTACTTGAGCGACGATCGGCTGCGTCAACTGGCGGCGGAACAGCGCCGCTTTGTGCTGCTCGATCGTCTGGTGCCGGGGCTGGAGGATCGCTGTGTCACCTTCGATCATCCGCAGGCCAGCCGCCTGGCAACCCAACAGTTGATCGACGCCGGCCACCGCCGCATCGCCTGCATCAGCGGGCCGCGCCAGCGCGCCTCCAGCCGGCTGCGCATCCGGGGCTTTGAGGACGCCATGCGTGCAGCGCGTCTGGAACCGTTGGGCTGCCTGGAAGGGGCTTACGACCTGGAAAGCGGCTATCAGTGTGCCGAACGCCTGCTGCAGCGCCCTATGCTGCCCAGCGCCATCTATTGTTGTAACGAAGAGATGGCGATCGGCGCTCTGCTGGCGATCAACGAACGCCGCCTGCGCGTCCCGCAGGATATTTCGCTGGTCTGTTACGACAGCGGCGAACGCGCGCCGTTTGTCCGTCCGGCGCTGACCAGCGTGCACTTCCCGATCGTGGAGATGGCCCAGCAGGCCGCACGCCTGCTGATCGATCCTGCAACGCCGCCCGTGACCTTCGCGCCGCAGATCATCAGGCGCGATTCGATCGCCAAACTAGACACGGATCACTAATTGATTAATTAGTTTTCATTGATTGCATCAAAAATTAGTCAGCAATCATAAAATATCCCGATAGCTATGCTAGGATCCGCCCCCAGGTGGTCAGCGGACCGTTTTCTTTTTTGGCAAGCGACGTCAGATCCCGCCACCGGCATCTCAAATCCAACAGACCAATCGGGCTTATTCAATGAATAACAACAACCGCATCCGGCTTACATGGATCAGCTTCTTTTCCTATGCGCTGACCGGTGCCTTAGTGATCGTCACAGGGATGGTGATGGGAAACATTGCAGAGTACTTTAATCTGCCGGTTTCCAGCATGAGCAACACCTTTACCTTCCTGAACGCCGGCATTCTGATTTCGATCTTCCTCAATGCCTGGCTGATGGAAATTATCCCGCTGAAACGCCAACTGGTGTTCGGTTTTCTGCTGATGGTGCTGGCGGTGGTTGGCCTGATGGTCGGCAAAACCCTGACGCTGTTCTCCATCTGCATGTTTATCCTCGGGATAGTAAGCGGCATTACCATGTCGATCGGCACTTTCCTGATCACCCATATGTATTCCGGTCGCCAGCGCGGTTCACGCCTGCTGTTTACCGATTCGTTCTTCAGCATGGCCGGGATGATCTTCCCGATCGTCGCCGCCACGCTGCTGGCGCGCCATATCGGTTGGTACTGGGTTTACGCCTGCATCGGCGTACTGTATCTGGCGATTTTCGTGCTGGCCCTGTGTTCCGAGTTCCCGGTACTGGGCAATAAAGGCAATGCCGACGGCGAAGCGGTCGCCAAAGAAAAATGGGGTATCGGCGTGCTGTTCCTGTCGATCGCCGCGCTGTGCTACATCCTCGGCCAGTTGGGCTTCATCCAGTGGGTGCCGGAGTATGCCACCAAATCTCTGGGGATGAACATTAGCCAGGCCGGTAAACTGGTCAGCGATTTCTGGACCTCCTACATGGTGGGGATGTGGGTATTCAGCTTTGTGCTGCGCTTCTTCGACCTGCAGCGCATCGTCACCGTGCTGGCGGCGCTGGCGACCGGCGCGATGTATATGTTCGTCAGCAGCGACGAGCCGCAGCTGCTGGGCTACTACATTATGGCCCTGGGCTTTGTTTCCAGCGCCATCTACACCACGCTGATTACCCTCGGTTCGCTGCAGACCAAGGTCTCTTCGCCGAAGCTGGTGAACTTCATCCTGACCTGCGGCACCATCGGCACCATGCTGACCTTCGTAGTCACCGGCCCGATTGTCGCCAAAGGCGGCGCGCACGCGGCGCTGACCACCGCCAACGGCCTGTACCTGGCGGTATTCGTGATGTGTCTGCTGCTGGGCTTTGTCACCAAGCACCGCAGCCACGGCCACGTGACCCACTAACCGTCGCTGCCTCCCATAAAAAAAGCACCGTTCGCCACCGGCGACGGTGCTTTTTTTATCCCTGCATCCTAGCGGCGAAAATCGACCAGCTCCTCATCATCCAGGTAAATCGTCGTTTCCGCCGGCCGGGTGGCGGCGATCACGTCTCCCTGACGAATGGAGTAGCGCACCGGCGTCTGGCGCCGCACCGCGTCAAAGCCGCTTTCCGCCGGCAGAATCACCAGGTTGGCGCTGTTGCCTGCCGCCAGCCCGTAATCCTGCAGCTGCAGCGTGCGGGCGCTGCGCGTGGTGATCAGTTCCAGGCCGTCGTTAATCTGGCCGTAGCCCATCAGCTGACAGACGTGCAGACCCATATGCAATACCTGCAGCATATTGGCGGTGCCGAGCGGATACCACGGGTCGAAGACGTCGTCGTGGCCGAAACAGACGTTGAGATCCGCCGCCAGCATCTCTTTCACCCGCGTGATGCCGCGCCGCTTCGGATAGTCGTCAAAGCGCCCTTGCAGATGAATATTCACCAGCGGGTTGGCGACAAAGTTGATGCCGGACAGTTTCAACAGGCGGAACAGCCGCGAGGTATAAGCGCCGTTGTAGGAATGCATCGCCGTAGTATGGCTGGCGGTCACCCGCGCGCCCATCTCCAGCTTGAGCGCCAGCGCTGCGACGGTTTCGACAAAGCGCGACTGCTCGTCATCAATCTCATCGCAGTGCACATCCACCAGCCGGTCATATTTTTGCGCCAGCGCGAAAGCCTTGTGCAGCGACTCTACGCCGTACTCGCGGGTAAATTCAAAGTGCGGAATTGCACCCACCACATCGGCCCCCAGGCGCAGCGCCTCCTCCAGCAGGGCTTCACCATTGGGATAAGAGAGGATGCCCTCCTGCGGAAATGCAACGATCTGCAGCGTCACCCAGGGCGCCGCCTCCTGCTTCACCTCCAGCATGGCGCGCAGCGCGGTCAGCGACGGATCCGACACGTCCACATGGGTACGCACGTACTGAATGCCATTGGCGATCTGCCACTTCAGCGTTTGCCAGGCGCGCTGCTTCACATCCTCGTGGCTCAGCAGCGCCTTACGCTCCGCCCAGCGTTCAATCCCCTCAAACAGCGTGCCCGACTGGTTCCAGGCCGGCTGACCGGCGGTCTGGGTGGTATCCAGATGAATATGCGGCTCGACAAACGCCGGCAGCGCCAGGCCGCCCTCGGCATCCAGCGCGTCGCTACGCCACGCCTGGCCGGCCGGCTGCGGGATCAGATGGGCTATACGCCCCTGTTCGATGCTCAACTGCCACAGTCCTTCATGCCCGCTGAGACGCAGATTGTCGATAAACTTCAACCTTTGCTTTGCCACACTTCCCCTCCCGTTGACCGGCTGATTTTTTCATCATACTGGCACGCGCGCAGGCTGACAAAAACAGTCATCAGCCAAAATGGCGTAAATGGCGAAAAATAGTGCGACAACCATCAAACTGGCTCGATTCAGCTAAAGTTGAATGAAAACCGCAACTTATCAAATAACGATAAAAATCAGGAATATAACACCTTAGAGGTATATGGGAGTAGACTTGATTTACATCAATAAGCCGTACGGCGGGAGGAATAAGGTAAGCGCAGGAAACCAGAATTTTTGAGGCAATCATGAGCAGAGTCAAACTCGCTGTCATCGGTAACGGCATGGTCGGCCACCGCTTTATCGAAGATCTGCTGGAAAAGGCAGACCCCGACCAGTTCGACATCACCGTTTTTTGCGAAGAACCGCGTATCGCTTACGACCGCGTACACCTTTCTTCCTACTTTTCCCACCATACCGCCGAAGAGCTGTCGCTGGTACGCGAAGGTTTTTACGAGAAATCCGGCGTCAAGGTGCTGGTCGGCGAACGCGCCATTACCATCAACCGCAGCGAGAAGGTGATTCACTCCAACACCGGCCGCACGGTGTTTTACGACAAACTGATCATGGCCACCGGCTCCTACCCGTGGATCCCCCCCATCAAGGGCGCGGAAAGCCAGGATTGCTTCGTTTACCGCACCATCGAAGACCTCAACGCGATTGAAGCCTGCGCCCGCCGCAGCAAGCGCGGCGCGGTAGTCGGCGGCGGTCTGCTGGGGCTGGAAGCCGCCGGCGCGCTGAAAAGCCTGGGCATCGAAACCCATGTGATCGAATTCGCGCCGGTGCTGATGGCCGAACAGCTCGATCCGATGGGCGGCGATCAACTGCGCCGCAAGATCGAACGCATGGGTGTACAGGTGCACACCGGCAAAAACACCCGCGAGATCGTCAACGGCGGTCAGCAGGCGCGTAAAACCATGCAGTTTGCCGACGGCAGCGAGCTGGAAGTCGACTTTATCGTCTTCTCCACCGGCATCCGCGCACAGGACAAGCTGGCGCACCAGTGCGGGCTGGCTACCGCGCGCCGCGGCGGCATCGTGATCAACGATCAATGCCAGACGTCCGACCCGGATGTCTACGCCATCGGCGAATGCGCCTCCTGGCAGGAGCGCACCTTTGGCCTGGTGGCGCCGGGCTACAAAATGGCACAGGTAACCGCCGACCATCTGCTGGGGCGCGACAACACCTTCCTCGGCGCGGATATGAGCGCCAAGCTGAAACTGCTGGGGGTGGACGTGGGCGGCATCGGCGATGCACACGCCCGCACAGAAGGCGCCCGCAGCTACGTATATCTGGACGAAAGCAAAGAGGTGTATAAACGCCTGGTGGTCAGCGCCGATAATAAAACCCTGCTGGGCGCAGTACTGGTCGGCGACACCAGCGATTACGGCAATCTGCTGCAGCTGGCGCTGAACGGCATCGAACTGCCGGAGAACCCGGACAGCCTGATCCTGCCGGCGCACGCCGGCAGCAAACCGGCCATCGGCGTGGACGCCCTGCCGGAAAGCGCACAAATCTGCTCCTGCTTTGACGTCAGCAAAGGCGATATCATCAAAGCAGTAAGCATGGGATGCCATACCGTCGCCGCCATCAAGGCGGAAACCAAGGCCGGCACCGGCTGCGGCGGCTGTATTCCGCTGATTACCCAGGTGCTGAACGCCGAGCTCAGCAAACAGGGCATCGAGGTTAACCACCACCTGTGCGAACACTTCGCCTACTCGCGCCAGGAGCTGTACCACCTGATCCGCGTTGAAGGCATCAAATCCTTTGATGAGCTGCTGGCGAAATACGGCAAAGGCTACGGCTGCGAAGTGTGCAAGCCGACCGTCGGTTCGCTGCTGGCCTCCTGCTGGAATGAGTACGTCCTCAAACCGCAACACACCCCGCTGCAGGATACCAACGACAACTTCCTCGGCAACATCCAGAAAGACGGCACCTACTCGGTGATCCCGCGCTCCGCCGGTGGCGAGATTACGCCGGAAGGCCTGCGGGCCATCGGTGAGATCGCCGGCGAGTACAACCTCTACACCAAGATCACCGGTTCGCAGCGTATCGGCATGTTCGGCGCGCAGAAAAACGATCTGCCGGCCATCTGGGAGAAACTGATCGCCGCCGGCTTCGAAACCGGTCACGCCTACGCCAAGGCGCTGCGCATGGCGAAAACCTGCGTCGGCAGCACCTGGTGCCGCTACGGCGTCGGCGACAGCGTCGGCTTCGGCGTCGAGCTGGAAAACCGCTACAAAGGCATCCGCACGCCGCACAAAATGAAGTTCGGCGTCTCCGGCTGTACCCGCGAATGCGCCGAAGCGCAGGGTAAGGACGTCGGCATTATCGCCACCGAAAACGGCTGGAACCTGTATGTCTGCGGCAACGGCGGCATGAAGCCGCGCCACGCCGACCTGCTGGCGGCCGACCTCGACCGCGATACGCTGGTGCGCTATCTGGACCGCTTTATGATGTTCTACATCCGCACCGCCGACAAACTGCAGCGTACCTCGCTGTGGCTGGAAAGCCTGGAAGGCGGCATCGACTACCTGCGCCAGGTGATTATCGACGACAAACTGGGCATCAACGCGCAGCTGGAAGCGGAAATTCTGCGCCTGCGCGACGCGGTGATCTGCGAATGGAGCGAAACCGTTGCGCATCCGGAGCTGCAGGTGCGCTTCGCCCACTTTATCAACAGCAGCCTGCGCGACCCGAACGTTCAGATGGTCGCCGAACGTGACCAGCACCGCCCGGCCCGTCCGGACGAGCGCATCCCCGTCACCGTACTGGAAACCGAGGAGAACAACGCATGAGCCCGTGGATCACCGTCTGTCCCGTCGCCGATATCCTGCCCGGCACCGGCGTCTGCGCCCTGATTGGCGAACAGCAGGTGGCGGTCTTCCGCCCCTACGCCGATGAACAGGTGTTCGCCATCAGCAATATCGACCCCTTCGCCCAGGCCAGCGTGCTGTCGCGCGGCCTGATCGCCGAACATCAGGGCGAGCTGTGGGTCGCCAGTCCGCTGAAAAAACAGCGTTTCCGCCTGCACGACGGCCGCTGTATGGAGGATGAGGCACATTCAGTGGCGCACTTCGCCAGCCGGGTGGTCGACGGCGTGGTGCAGGTGGCGGCGGCATAACAATATTCTAACCTTCTGGGAACAGCCTATGTTTACCGACACCATCAACAAATGCGCCGCCAACGCGGCGCGCATCGTCAAACTGGCGAAGGAGAGCCCGCTCGGCTTTTGGATCGCCTCCGCCATGGCCGGCGCCTATGTGGGCCTTGGCATCATCCTGATTTTCACCCTCGGCAATCTGGTGGATCCGTCCGTGCGCCCGCTGGTGATGGGCGCCACCTTCGGCATCGCGCTGACGCTGGTGATTATCGCCGGTTCCGAACTGTTTACCGGCCACACCATGTTCCTGACGCTCGGCGTCAAAGCCGGCGCCATCTCACAGGGGCAGATGTGGACGGTGCTGCCGCAGACCTGGCTCGGTAACCTGCTGGGGTCGGTGCTGGTCGCCTTGATGTACTATTATGGCGGCGGCAGCCTGCTGCCGGTAGACACCAGTCTGGTGCACAGCGTGGCGCTGGCGAAAACCACCGCGCCGGCGGACGTGCTGTTCTTCAAGGGTATCCTGTGCAACTGGCTGGTCTGCCTGGCGATCTGGATGGCGCTGCGCGTTGAGGGCGCGGCGAAATTTATCGCCATCTGGTGGTGTCTGCTGGCGTTTATCGCTTCCGGCTACGAACACTCGGTCGCCAATATGACGCTGTTCGCGCTCTCCTGGTTCGGCCAGCACGGCGAAGCCTATACGCTCGGCGGCATCGGCCATAACCTGCTGTGGGTCACGCTGGGCAATATGGTTTCCGGCATGATTCTGATGGGGCTTGGCTACTGGTACGCCACCCCACGCGCGCAGCGCCCGCAGGGGGATAGCAAGCGCGCACGTCAGACCGCATAATTACCGACTTATCCCGGGCGCCGTACGCGGCGCCCCTGGCCCCGCCCAGAGGAATTGCTGATGGATTACCTACCCATTTTCTGCCAACTGCAACATAAAGCCTGCCTGCTGGTCGGCGGCGGTGACGTCGCCGAGCGCAAGGCGCGGTTGCTGCTGGATGCCGGCGCACAGCTGACGGTCAACGCACCGACGTTCAACGAACAGTTTCAGCGCTGGGCCGAACAGGGACAGGTCACGCTGATCGGCGGCGACTTCCGTGCCGAACTGCTGGCGGAACAGTGGCTGGTGATTGCCGCCACCGACCGGATGGAGGTCAACGCGCTGGTGTATCAGTGCGCCAATCAGCAACGGGTGTTTTGCAACGTGGTGGACGATCCTAAACGCGCCAGCTTTATCATGCCGTCGATTATCGACCGCTCGCCAATCATGGTCGCCGTTTCGTCCGGCGGGAAAGCGCCGGTGCTGGCGCGTCTGCTGCGTGAAAAACTGGAGGCCACGCTGCCGCAGCACCTCGGCCGTCTGGCGCAGTGGGGCGGTACGCTGCGCCAGCGCGTAAAACAGCGCTTTGCACGGCCTGAAGACCGCCGTCGTTTCTGGGAGCGGCTGTTTGCCCACGACCGGCTGGCGCAGTCGCTGGCCAATAACGATGACGCCATGATCACCAGCCAGACCGAAGCGCTGTTCGCCAGCCAGACCGAAGCGCTGTTCGCCAGCCAGACTCACGCCGGCGGTGAAGTGGTGCTGGTGGGCGCCGGGCCGGGCGATGCCGGTCTGCTGACGCTGAAAGGCCTGCAGCAGATACAGCAAGCCGATGTGGTGGTTTACGACCGTCTGGTTTCTGATGACGTGATGGCGCTGGTGCGCCGCGACGCCGAACGCATTTTTGTCGGCAAACGCGCCGGCGATCACTGCGTGCCGCAGGCGCAGATTAACCAGATTCTGCTGGAGCAGGCGCAAAGCGGTAAACGCGTGGTGCGTCTGAAAGGCGGCGACCCGTTTATCTTCGGCCGCGGCGGCGAAGAGCTGGAGACGCTGGCGGCGGGCGGCATTCCGTTTTCCGTGGTGCCGGGCATCACCGCCGCCTCCGGCTGCTCAGCTTACAGCGGTATTCCCCTGACCCACCGCGACCATGCGCAAAGCATCCGTCTGGTCACCGGCCATGCCAAAAGCGACGGCGATCTCGACTGGGCCACGCTGGCCGCCGGCCAGCAGACGCTGGTGTTCTATATGGGTCTGTCGCAGGCGGGAGAGATTCAGAGGCAGCTGATCGCGCACGGTATGGCCGCCGATACGCCGGTAGCACTGGTGGAGAACGGCACCAGCCGTCGTCAGCGAGTGCTTGAAGGCGAACTGCGGCAGTTGCCGGCGCTGGCGCAGCAGGCGGCCAGCCCGAGCCTGATTATTGTCGGCAGCGTCGTCAGCCTGCGCAGTCAACTGAACTGGTTCGCCAGCCGCGAAGCCGCGCCGGAGCTGGCGAAAATGGCCTGACAACGGGTTAAAAATGACAAAGGCCGGGCAAATGCCCGGCCTTTTTGCTGTCTGACGCCCTGAGTTTACGGGTGCGCCACAAAGCCGATCGCTTCATAGACTTTATTCAGCGTTTCCTGTGCACGTGCGCGCGCTTTGGCTGCGCCGTCACGCATCACCTGCTGCAGATAGGCCTCATCGTTGCGGAAACGGTGGTAACGCTCCTGCAGCTCGCCCAACATGCCGGACACCGCCTCGGCAACCGCGCCTTTCAGGTGGCCGTACATCTGGCCTTCGAACTCGGCTTCCAGCTCGGCAATTGACTTGCCGGTCACGCCGGACAGGATATCCAACAGATTGGAGACCCCTGCCTTATTGGCCACGTCGTAACGAATGACCGGCGGCTCATCGGAGTCGGTCATCGCCCGTTTGATTTTTTTGGTGACCGCTTTCGGATCTTCCAGCAGACCGATAACGTTGTTGCGGTTATCGTCCGACTTGGACATCTTCTTGGTCGGCTCCTGCAGCGACATCACGCGCGCGCCGGATTTTGGAATAAACGGCTCCGGCACCTTGAAGATATCGCCGTACAGCGCGTTAAAGCGCGAAGCTACATCGCGGCTCAGCTCCAGGTGCTGTTTCTGGTCTTCGCCTACCGGCACCTGGTTGGTCTGATACAGCAGAATGTCTGCCGCCATCAGCACCGGATAGTCGAACAGGCCGGCGTTGATGTTTTCCGCATAGCGGCTGGATTTATCCTTGAACTGGGTCATGCGGCTCAGTTCGCCGAAATAGGTGTAGCAGTTCAGCGCCCAGCTCAGCTGCGTATGCTCCGGTACGTGCGACTGAACAAAGATGGTGCTTTTGTTCGGATCGATGCCGCAGGCCAGATACAGCGCCAGCGTATTCAGCGTCGCTTCACGCAGCTTTGCCGCGTCCTGACGTACGGTAATCGCATGCAGATCGACGATGCAGTAGATGCAGTCGTAATCATCCTGCATATGAACCCACTGACGCAGCGCACCCATGTAGTTGCCAATGGTCAATTCGCCGGACGGCTGCGCGCCGCTAAATACGATGGGCTTACTCATGTTTAAATTTCCTGATTCTCTAAAGATGACCGCCCAAGAACGGGCAACAGATCGGCGAAGCGTTCCAACACGCGGTCGGGATGGCTCAGGGCTATCGCTTCACCGTAGTTATAACCATACGTCAGACCGACGCTCAGGCACCCCGCCGCCTGCGCCGCCTGAATATCATTGCGCGAGTCGCCGACGAACAACAGCTCGCCGGCCCGCAGCCCCAGCTTGCCGAGCACCAGGTACAGCGGCGCCGGATGCGGCTTTTTCTCAATCACGTCATCGCCGCCGATAATCAGCGAAAAGTAGTCGGCAATCCCCAGCGAACGCAGCAGCGGCGCGACAAACGGCGTCGGCTTGTTGGTCACCAGCGCCATCGGCATGCCGTACTCCGCCAGCTGCGCCAGCGTCTGCCGCACCTGCGGGAACAGGCGGCTGCCGTCGGCAACCGTGTCGGCATAGCAGCGGTCGAAACGTTCACGCAGTTGTCGGCACTGTTCCGGCGTCTCTTCGACCTCGGCCCAGCGCAGCGCCCGCTGCACCAGCACGTCGGCGCCGTTGCCGATCCAGGTGCTGACCCGTTCAATACCCGGCTGCGGCAGGTTCATCTCCGCCAGCGCCTGGTCCATCGCCGCGGCCAGGCCCGGCGCACTGTCAACCAGCGTGCCGTCCAGGTCAAATGCCAGAGCGCGGATGGCGTTGAAATCAGCCATGGGTGACTTTCGCCAGTTCGCTACGCATGGCGTCGATCACCGTGCGATAGTCCGGCTGGCCGAAGATGGCGGAACCGGCGACGAACATATCGGCACCCGCAGCGGCGATTTCGGCAATATTATCGACCTTCACCCCGCCGTCCACTTCCAGACGGATATCGTAGCCGCTGTCATCGATCAGCTTGCGCACCTGACGCAGCTTATCCAGCGTACCGTGGATAAATGACTGGCCGCCAAAGCCCGGGTTGACCGACATCAGCAAAATCACGTCAAGCTTATCCATCACGTAGTCGAGATAGCTCAGCGGCGTAGCCGGGTTGAACACCAGCCCGGCCTTACAGCCGTGCTCTTTGATCAGTTGGATGGTGCGATCGACATGCTCGGAAGCTTCAGGATGGAAAGAGATATAGCTGGCGCCGGCCTTGGCGAAGTCCGGAATAAGACGATCGACCGGCTTCACCATCAGATGAACGTCAATCGGCGCGGTGATACCGTAGTTGCGCAGCGCCTGGCACACCATCGGGCCGATGGTCAGGTTCGGTACGTAATGGTTATCCATCACGTCAAAATGCACCACATCGGCACCGGCGGCCAAGACATTCGCCGTGTCCTCGCCTAGGCGGGCAAAATCTGCCGACAGAATGGACGGGGCAATCAAACTCTTTTTCATCCGCTTCTCCAAACGTAGGGGTAGTTATGATACGCCGGGCGCCTGCATCTTTCCGGCTTAGCGATACAGCGCCAAAAGCTCGTTCACCTTGCTGCGGCCCAGAATATTACGGCTGATGGTGCGGCGGGCTTTCACCACATACAGCGCAGCATGCTGGTACCAGTCGCGCGTCAGTTCGGTATCGTGGTTAGAGATCAATACCGGCACCTGATGCTCAACCGACAGCTGATGCGCAATCTGCGCCAGCCCCTGTTGATCGTCCAGGCTGAAGCTGTTGGTGTGATAGGCGGTAAAATTCGCCGTCGCCGACAGCGGCGCATACGGCGGATCGCAATACACCACCGCACCGGCGGTCGCCTTCAGCATGGTATCGCGGTAATGCTCACAGACAAAGGTGGCATTGCGCGATTTTTCCGCAAACCAGTACAGCTCTTCCTCAGGGAAGTAAGGCTTTTTGTAACGGCCAAACGGCACGTTGAATTCGCCGCGCAGGTTATAACGGCACAGGCCGTTGTAACAATGGCGGTTCAGATACAGGAACAATAACGCCCGGCGGTACGCGTCCTGACTAGTATTAAACTCTTCGCGCAGCAGGTAAAACTGATCCGAGTTATTGAATTCATCGGCGAACAGAATGCGGGCATCGCGCACGAAATCATCCGTACGCAGCTTCACAATGTTATACAGGTTGATAAGATCGCTGTTGATATCGGCGAGAATATAGGCATCGTAATCGGTATTCAAGAACACCGACCCCGCACCTACGAAGGGCTCGATTAAGCAGTCCCCTTCCGGCAGATGACGACGAATCTCATCTACCAGCGGGTATTTTCCACCAGCCCATTTTAAAAAAGCGCGGTTTTTCTTCATGCCGTCAGTTAGCTACTTATACAATTCAGAGCGGCGGATTGTACTCTGTTTCAGACAGCACATCAGCGCACAAATTAAAATGATTGATACCCTTCATCCTGCAGGCCGCCGCCTGGCCATGGCTCGGACCTGAGGTCGTCGCATGGCGCAGGAGGGCGGCCTGAAAGCTGTCAGATTACTTTTTCTGGTCCTGCTGTACCTGACGTACAGAACGAACCCACGGTTTTTTCGCCTGCACATCCGCCGGCAACGACGCAATGGCGCGCTTCGCTTCACCGGAAGAGGCGTAAACGCCGCTCACCAGTACGAACCACGGTTTGCCGTTGCGCGTGGTTTGATACACGGAATAGTTCGGCAGCTTCTGCTGTTTGGCAAAAGCGTTCAAGGTATCGGAGCGGGACGCGCTGCTCAGCTGCAGCGTGAAGCGGCTGGCCGGGGCAGACTGGATAGCGCCGCCGCTGCCGCTGACCGCAGCGGATTTCCCGGAGGAGGCTGAGGCTTTGCTGCTGCTTGATTTATGCGTCGAGGCGGTCGGTTTGCTGGCGCTCTTCGCCGGCGTTTTATGCGGCTGCGCGGTATGGCTCTGCACCGGGCGCGTGGTTTCACGCGGCGTATTCGAACCGCCCATCACCGTCGCCGGCGCCGTCGGCAGCGTTGAATTGCCGCCCGTCATGCCTTGCGTAGCGGCATCGACCTGCCCTTGCTGCGCAGAGAGTGCATCGTTCATATTGCCCGGCAGATCCACGCGTTGCTGCGCGCCGCCCTGTTGCGGCTGTGGCTGCGCCTCGGTCGGCGTGCCGGAAATCGGCGGTACGCTGATCTCTTGCGGCTGCTGCGGCTGGGTCGTATTCACGCCGTTGGCGTCATTGGCATCGGTGGTGCCGCCCGGAACGCCATTATTCGTCGTGGTCAACGATGAGGAGCCGGACAGATTGATGTCGCGCGCCGAACCGGACTGATTGCCCTGCTGCTGCGCGGATTCGTGTTTGGTCGGCGCTTTCAGCGCAGAGCCGATCCCGATAATCAGCAGCAACAGCACCAGGATGCCGATGCCGATCATCAGATGCTGACGTGAAACGGCTAAACGCGGGCCGGGGGCCGCTTTACGCGACCGTGAGGAAGGACGATCGCTGCTATCGGGTCGGAGATCGTCTTCCGGTTTAAATTCATCCATCTAAAACCCTCCAACTGAGAGGTAAAGGCTGTTACCCCGCAGGCTGGCCGCCTTGCGTAGCACCAGCCACCTGGGGCGTATCACGGTAAAGCGACGGCGATACAGCCGATTAACCCAAATCATGATAATCGGGCAAAACCCATTCGCATGATTAATAATATAGATGCAAACCGCGGCTAAGCCACTGTTATTGCCCTCTTCTTTTGACAACACCGCCAAAACACGACGATTTATCAGAGAGCGCGCAAGTCATTTACTGCGGCAGGCAATCTTCAATCGACGCCAATACCGTATCATGCGCTACGCCGCTGCGAACCTCCGCTGCGCCGATCGCCGTCGGCAGCACCAGGCGCAGTTCACCGGCCAGCACCTTCTTGTCGCGCATCATATGCGGCAGGTACGCCGCCGGCGCCATTTCCTGCGGCCCGGTCACCGGCAGGCCCGCACGCTGCAGCAAGTTGCTGACGCGCGCAATATCCTGCTCGGAAAACTGTCCCAGCCGACGTGCAGTGTGCGCCGCCATCATCATGCCGGCCGCCACGGCTTCGCCGTGCAGCCAGACGCCGTAACCCAGCTCCGCCTCAATCGCGTGGCCGTAGGTATGGCCCAGATTCAGCAGGGCGCGCAGGCCGCTTTCACGCTCATCGGCGGCAACCACCTGCGCTTTCAGTTCGCAGCAGCGACGAATGCAGTATGCCAGCGCCTGCATATCCAGCGCGACCAACGCATCGATATTATTTTCCAGCCAACGGAAGAAATCGGCATCAAGAATAATCCCATACTTGATCACTTCCGCCAGACCGGATGAAAGCTCGCGCGCCGGTAACGTCTTCAGGCAGTCCAGATCAACCACGACCGAAGCCGGCTGATAGAACGCGCCGATCATGTTTTTACCGAGCGGATGATTGACGGCGGTTTTCCCGCCAACGGAGGAGTCCACCTGCGACAGCAGTGTGGTCGGCACCTGAATAAAACGGACGCCGCGCTGGTAGCACGCCGCGGCAAACCCGGTCAGGTCGCCGATAACGCCGCCGCCAAGGGCGACCAGGGTGGTGTCGCGGCCATGGGGCTTGGCCAGCAACGCCGAGAACACCTGTTCCAGCACCGCAAGGGATTTATACTGTTCGCCATCCGGCAGAATCACCTGATCAACCACCACGCCGCTCTGTTCAAGCACCTTACGCACCTGTTCCAGATACAGCGGCGCCAGCGTCTGGTTAGTGACCAGCATCACCTGATCGCCCGCCTGCAGCGGCATAAAAGAAGCCGGATCGTTAAACAATCCGGCAGCAATGGTAATCGGGTAGCTACGCTCCCCAAGCGTTACGGTAACTCTTTCCATATCGCGCCCAGTTCCCCAATGTGGTTACTCCCCGCATCGCGGCGCGGGGAACGCAATCAGTTGTTTTCCAGCATATTGATAATCTGGTTGGCAACTACCTTAGCGCTTTGATCGTCGGTACGGATAGTGACATCGGCGATTTCTTCGTACAACGGATTGCGTTCCTTTGCCAGCGCCTCCAACACCTCACGCGGCGGCTCATCAACCTGCAGCAGCGGACGCTTTTTATCACGCTGGGTACGAGCCAACTGTTTTTCGATGGTGGTTTCTAAATAAACAACGACACCTCGCGCCGACAGACGGTTACGCGTCTCACGCGATTTCACCGAACCACCGCCGGTCGCCAGCACAATCCCTTGCTTTTCCGTCAGTTCATTAATGACTTTTTCTTCACGATCGCGGAAACCTTCTTCGCCTTCCACGTCGAATACCCAGCCCACGTCAGCTCCGGTACGTCGCTCAATTTCTTGATCGGAGTCGAAGAACTCCATATTGAGTTGCTGAGCTAACTGACGGCCAATAGTGCTTTTGCCGGCACCCATAGGCCCAACCAGAAAGATATTGCGTTTCTCTGCCATGTTTTTCGGTATTACTAAGACAATTCGTTAATGATAACCCGCCCCGCCAATCAAATCAGCGGCGGGACCTAAACTGAAACCTCATGAGCGATAGTGCGAGATCAGACGAAAAATTATCTCAACACTCTTGGTAGTTTGGCAACCGAATAAATCGCTATCCACGCCGCGGGAGGGAAACCATATGTTTTTAACGGCGTCTGAGCGTTAACAAAAAAACCTCGGAGCTCAATTCGGTAACCCTTGTAAGCTAAATCGGCCGCAGCGTCAAACTCAGATGTCTCTGTGGCGAGAAAAAAGTGCATCTGCACATCAACTTCTGCAGATTTTCGTCGGCGAGGCCGCTGAGTGCTCAACCTTTGACCAGGGTTGGCGTGATGAAAATCACCAGTTCCCGCTTTTTATACTGTGTGCCGCTGCGTTTAAACAGCGAACCCAGCAGCGGTACATCGCCCAATCCCGGCACCTTATCGGCGCTGCGGCTGCTTTGCCGCTGGAATATGCCGCCCAAAACGATGGTTTCGCCGTTTTTTACCGTGACCTGCGTTTTTATCTCCTGCTTGTCGATCGCCAGGGCTTCGCCCTCCCCCTGCTTGATCGCGCGGCCGGGCATGTTTTGGCTGATCTGCAACTGCAACGCAATACGACCGTTAGGTAAAATCTTCGGCGTGACCTCCATCCCCAGCACCGCCTCTTTAAATTCAACCGACGTCGCACCGCTGGCGCCGCTGGACACTTCATACGGAATTTCCGTCCCTTGCTTGATACTGGCGGTCTGCTGGTTAGCGGTGACCAGACGCGGGCTGGCGATAATCTCCAGCGCATTTTCCTGTTCCAGCGCCGTCAGTTCCAGATCCAGGATGCGTCCGCTGATGCGCGCCAAGTGAAACCCCGCGCTTATCGCACTGCGCTCCAGGGGCAAACCAACGCTAAAGTTGTCGAGCCGCAGCGCTTTCGCCAGCAGTTCTTCGTCCGCCAGCCCCCAACTGACGCCCAGCTCGCGTAAATCCTCACTGCCGATAGTAACGATATGCGCCGCCAGCTGCACCTGCTCCAGTGGCCGATCCATCTGCTGCAGCCAGTCTGCCAGCACCTTCAGCGCCGGTGCCTCGTCGCGAATCATCAGGGTGTTGGTACGCTGATCCACCACGACACTGCCGCGCTCGCTCAACAGCGCGCCGCGCTGCGCCTGTAAGCTCTGCGAGATCGCCGCCGCCTCTGCGTGATGCAGCCGCTGCGTCAGCGTCTGCAGCGGCGGCGGCATCTTCTCGGCCGGAAAGACCGTCATCACCTTGCCGTCGAGCGTCATGTTCAGCTTCCCCATCCGCAAAATCACCGCCAGCGCCTGCCGCCACGGCACCTCTTCCAGCCGCAGCGTCAGGGTGCCGCTCACCGTCTCCGCCGTCACCAGATTCAGCTGCTGATAATCTGCCAGCGCCTGCAGCACCAGAACGATCGGCGCATCATGAAACGTCAGAGAAACCGGCGCATCATCCTGTTGTGCCGCCATAACGGCGAACGATAACGCGCACAGCAGCCCCGCCAAACTTTTGCATCCTTTCATATTGCTTCCTTATTACTCCCCAAAACCAGCGTGACATCGCCGGCTGTCGGCGGACAGAGCGCATCGGTCACCACGGCCTGCAGCCTCAGCGTCTGTACGCCAATATGCGTCACCTGCCAGCGCCCGTTCAGCACCTCTTGCCGGAGCTGCAGCCGCAACCAGCGCTTTTCCGGCGTGATGACCCAGCCCATACGGCGATCCGCCTGCCCGATGATGCCCGTCAGCCGCCATCGTTCGGGCGACACGCCGGTGCCGGGACAGGATACGGCAGGCGGTTGGAAAGGATCGCGCGGCTGCGCCGCCCACAGCGCAGGCACCAACGCCAGCGCCAACCAGCCGCAATGCCTTATTGCAACAGCCATTCCGCACTCAATCCTTCCGGCTGCATCTCCAGGGATAACTGACTGATGCGCACCGTGCCCGGCAAACTTTCCAGCAGCTGCAGCAAAGAGAAGTAGTCGCTGCGTAACCGCAGCCGTTGCTGCGCCGGCTGTTCCTGCCGCTGCCAACGCAACAGCCTGACGCCGGTCCGCTGCAGCACCTCCGCCAGTTCCGGTTCGGCCGGCCGCCGTTCCCGCTGCTGCGCTATCTGTTGCTCCAACGTCGCCAGCGACGGCAGCGATGCCAACTGCAGCTGCAACTGCTCCACGCGTTGCGCCTGCTGTCGGACGTCATCACTTAAGCGAGCCGACTGCCGCCACTCGCCACGGATCAGCAACATGCCGGGTAGCGCCAGCAAGACGCCAAGCAGCAGCCACTGCCAGGCCAACACTTGCCACCCTGGTCGTTGCAGCCAAAGGATAAGCCCATCAGGCAACGGCCTACTCATCATGCCTCCAGGGCGCCGTCAGGGTAAAAGAGAACAGGCCGTCCGAACGTTGCGCGACGTCCGTCAACCGATGACCGGGCAACAACGCCTGCGTCGTCAAACGGTGCGTCAGCCGGGCCAATGCCGGATACCCCTGACTCAGCCCACGCACCCGCAGGGTATGCGCCTGTGTATCCAGCGAGAGCAGCCATACGCTGGCCGGCAGCGCCGCCGCCAACTGCGGCAAAAACCGCGCATACTGCAGATTATGGGCCTGATTGCGGCGATGCTGCGCCTGGCGTTCACTCAGCCGCGTTAGTTCCCCCGTCGCCGCTTGAATCAGCCGATACTGCTGCTGCAACGCCTCGTTCTGCTGCGTGTATTGCTGCAGCAGGCTGCGCTGTTGCTGCTGCCGATGGCGCACGCCTGCCAACATCACGGCGGCGATCGTCAGCGCCAATGCCAGCTGCAGCGTCAGCAAACGTAGCCAGAAGTGTGCGCGTCGACGCTGCGCCCGCTGGCGCCAGGGCAATAAATTCACCTGATACATCAGCAGTCCTCCTGACGCAGCGCCAACCCGCCGGCCAGCACAAAGGCCCCCGGCTTTGCCGGCAGCGGCGCCTGCCGGTAAGGGAAAGCGTCAAGCGGCGACCATAGCCGTGCCCCCTCCGGTGCGGGTTCGTCCAGTACGCTGCTGTAATACAGCGTCTCCGCTCCGGCGTTGGCGGCCAACACCGCCGCTAACGCCCGATCGGCACCGTCCGTCTCCGACTCGCGCAGCACGCCGCAGGCAAAAGCAGCACTGCGCGGCGCCGCCCACAGCCAGTGATCGTCCAGCCGATGCAGCAAAACGGCATCGGCCGGCAGCCCGGCCGCCTCCCCCATGGCCAACAACGCGCAGGGCGTGATATCCACCACCTGCGGTGAGAGATCGGCCTGCTGCAGGCAGCGCAGCCACATCTGCAGTTCCTGCTGGCGGGCGGCGGTGAGCAACAGTTGCGCCGCCCGTTCCTGCGGCGGACGGTAGTCCAGCGCCAGCGTCTGGCTGTCGAGCGGGAACTGCTTCGCCCCCTGCGCGGTGATATAGCGATCGCGCGCCGGCTCCTGCAGCCGAGCATCCGGCGCCGGTATGACATGTTGTAAAACCCGTTGCACAGGTAAGGCAATGCGTAAGGAAATATGTCTCGGCAAGCGGATTCGCCATTGCCGCAACAGCGGAATTAAACTTTCGGATTGATCCAGATAACCGTCGCGCAATACGGCATACGGCAAGTTTTGTTGCCACCAGTGCCGCAGCTGCCAACCGCCGCGACGCTGTTGTGCCGCGATTGCACGCAGGCTGTTGCTCTGTATGTCGAGCCCCACATTCCATGTGTTCGGGAACATATTTTGACCCGCCTCCTTAAGATGAGATGATAAAAGAACATATCCATGGCGAAGCCTTACCTTTATACTACCGCGCGGTTGTTTATAAACTGCCCAAATGACATGAAAATGGGAAATCTCAGGTGAAGTTCGTAAAGTATTTTCTAATCCTTGCAGTATGTTGCATCGTGCTGGGAGCAGCCTCGGTTTTTGGCTTGTACAAATATGTCGAGCCACAGCTGCCCGACGTCGCAACGCTGAAAGATGTCCGACTGCAAATCCCGATGCAGGTTTACAGTGCCGATGGCGAACTGATCGCCCAATACGGCGAAAAACGCCGTATTCCGCTCAAACTGGATCAAATTCCGCCGGTGATGGTGCGCGCCTTTATCGCCACCGAGGACAGCCGGTTCTATGAGCACCACGGCGTTGACCCGATCGGTATCTTCCGCGCCGCGTCGGTGGCGATGGTCTCCGGCCACGCGTCCCAGGGGGCAAGTACCATCACCCAACAGCTCGCCAGAAACTTCTTCCTGAGTCCGGAACGCACGCTGATGCGTAAGATTAAGGAAGCGTTTTTGGCGGTGCGTATTGAGCAGATGCTGACGAAAGATGAAATTCTTGAGCTGTATCTGAACAAAATTTATCTGGGTTACCGCTCCTACGGCGTCGGCGCCGCGGCGCAGGTCTATTTCGGCAAAGACGTCAGTCAGCTGACCCTGAGCGAAATCGCCACCATCGCCGGCCTGCCGAAGGCGCCGTCCACCTTTAACCCGCTCTATTCGCACGATCGCGCCGTGGCGCGCCGTAACGTGGTGCTGGCCCGTATGCTGGGTGAACACTACATCAACCAGGCACAATACGACGAAGCGCGTAACGAGCCGCTGGTAGCCAACTACCACGCGCCGCAGATCAGCTTCTCCGCCCCCTATCTCGCCGAGATGGTGCGCCAGGAAATGATCAAGCGTTACGGTGAAAACGCCTACACCGACGGCTACAAGGTCTATACCACCGTCACCAAGAAGCTGCAGCTGGCGGCACAGCAGTCGGTACGCGACAACGTGCTGGCGTACGATATGCGCCACGGCTACCGCGGCCCGTCCAATGTGCTGTGGAAAGTCGGCGAAGCTGCCTGGGATCAGAAGCAAATCACCACCTCGCTCAAAGGCCTGCCAAACTACGGCCCGCTGGCGCCGGCGGTGATCACCGCCGCCAATGCCGAGCAGGCAACCGCCATGCTGGCGGACGGCAGCAGCATCGCTCTGCCGATGGCGGGCATGCGCTGGGCGCGCCCTTACAAATCCGACACGCTGCAAGGCCCGACGCCGAAGCGCGTGACCGATGTGGTGCAGGTTGGCCAGCAGGTCTGGGTGCGTAAGGTTAACGATGCCTGGTGGCTGTCGCAGGTGCCGGACGTCAACTCCGCGCTGATATCGCTGAATCCGCATGACGGCGCCGTGAAAGCGCTGGTCGGCGGTTTCGACTTCAACCAGAGCAAGTTCAACCGCGTCACCCAGGCGCTGCGTCAGGTCGGCTCCAATATCAAGCCGTTCCTGTATACCGCAGCGATGGATAAAGGCTTAACGCTGGCCACGATCCTGAACGACCTGCCGGTCACCCGCTGGGATGCCGGCTCCGGCACCGAATGGCGTCCGAAGAACTCGCCGCCTACCTACGTCGGTCCAATCCGTCTGCGTCAGGGTCTGGGGCAGTCGAAGAACGTGGTGATGGTGCGCGCCATGCGTGCGATGGGCGTCGACTACGCGGCTGAATACCTGCAGCGTTTCGGCTTCCCGGCGCAAAACATCGTGCATTCAGAGTCGCTGGCGCTGGGTTCCGCCTCCTTCACCCCGATGCAGCTGGTGCGCGGCTACGCCGTGCTGGCGAACGGCGGTTATCTGGTGGATCCGTACTTCATCACACATATCGAAGATGAAACCGGCAACACCATTTTTGAAGCCAAGCCGAAAGTGGTCTGCAACAGCTGTAACCTGCCGGTGATTTACGGCGACACCCACCGTTCGGCGGTGCTGTCGGACGATAACGTGGAAAACGTGGCGGTCTCACAGGAAGACAACAACAACGCCGGCGTGCCAATGCCAAAGCTGGAGCAGGTTACCCCGGCCCAGGTGCTGCAGGACGGCGATCAGCAGTATGCGCCGCACGTGATCAACACGCCGCTGTCATTCCTGATCCACGATGCGCTGAACAGCAACATCTACGGCGAGCCGGGCTGGATGGGTACCGGCTGGCGCGCCGGCCGCGATCTGAAACGTCGTGATATCGGCGGCAAAACCGGCACCACCAACAGCTCGAAAGACGCCTGGTTCTCCGGCTATGGCCCGGATACGGTCACCACCGTCTGGATCGGCTTTGATGACCACCGCCGCACCCTGGGTCGCTCAACGGCCTCCGGCGCCATTCCGGACCAGATTTCCGGCGGCGAAGGCGGTGCGAAGAGCGCGCAGCCGGCGTGGGATGAGTTTATGAAGATTGCGCTGGAAGGCATTCCGGAGCAGAAAGCCACGCCGCCGCAGGGCATTATCAGCGTTATTATCGACAAGAGCACCGGCAAGCTGTCGAAAGGCGGCGCCGGCAGCCGTTCCGAGTACTTTATCGAAGGCACTCAGCCAACGGAGTACCCGACCTATGATGCTGGCACCACCCTGATGGATTCCGGCGGCGAAAGCCACGAACTGTTCTAACCATAAACAAGGGCCAGAGAAATCTGGCCCTTTTTATTTGCGCTGTGTCAGGCGATAAACATCGCGTGCGGCCGTTTAACGGCCGCCGCGCAGGAAGGCCTCGGCCAGGAACAACGCGCTGACGTTACGCGCTTCGCGAAAATCCGGTTCCGCCAACAGCGCCATCATATTGGCAATGGGCCAGCGCACCTGCGGCAGCGGCTCCGGCTCGTCCCCTTCCAGCTTTTGCGGGTACAGATCGTGTGCCAGCACGATATTCATCTTGCTGGAGAAATAGGACGGTGCCATGGTTAACTTGCTGAGGAAATCAAAGCGCTCCGCTCCGAAACCCACCTCTTCCATCAATTCGCGGTTGGCGGCTTCCAGCACCTCTTCACCCGGGTCGATCAGCCCCTTCGGGAACCCCAGCTCATAGGATTCCGTGCCGACCGCATACTCGCGAATCAACAGCAGGTCGTCGCCAATTACCGGCACAATCATCACCGCTTCACGGTCGGAAGGCCGCATACGTTCGTATACTCGCCGCACACCGTTGCTGAACTCCAGATCGACAGATTCAACGTTAAACAAGCGCGAACGTGCGATGGTTTCTACCTTCAGGATTTTAGGTTTTTGCAGGTGTTTATCCATGATTGCCTCAAAATGCGTTACCGCCCTGCGCCTCCCAAGTATGGTGCCGAGGATAGGGTAACCGGAATAATGATTGGCGCAGCATGCCGTTAACGGCATGATGAGACGCTGACCATTGTCGATCTTGATCACATTGTGCGTTAATGGGAACCTTGGTCGCAACGCATACAGCCTCTAATTTACTTTTTTTTAACAACTCCGGCCAGCAGATGCCTTTTTTCTCCGCTAATTCAGCAAATAAATCGTGTTAAAATAGGACAATGCCGATATTAGCAGTGGTCGCCGCTTGTTATCATCGTGCAGGATTGGGGTTTGTTTAACCGTGCGTTTTTTCATTTTTACCGGCGCCGCAGCTGCCTCATTCTGATTTACTGCATATAATAGGCAACTTTATCATCAGGTTGACGGGAGTCATGGCGTAATATGGGGATAGCATGAGCACAATAGTGTTGATATTAGCCTTAGTGCTTGCCTGTCTGATAATTGCTGGCCTGTATTTTTGGTTTAAAGCTCGCAACCGGCCGGTATTGGCCCGTTCATTGCCCTTTCTCAAGCCGACGCACCGCAAGCTGACGTCGGAAGAGCGAGCGGCAGTCGAGCACTACCTCGGTCAGCAAAACCGGCTGGGCAATAAACTGCTGCCCAGCAGCTCGCCCCTGTCCGCCAGTAAGCTGGCGCTGACCCCGCAAAGCGACAACGTCTACCCGGTTACCCACGCGATTACCCGTTACGGCCTCGCCAGCGATGAGCCGAACAAATGGCGCTACTATCTGGACTCCGAAGAGGTGCATCTGCCGCCGTTCTGGGAACAGTACATCAGCGCCGACAACCACGTGGAAATCATCAAAACGCAAACGCTGCCGCTGGTGATCTCCCTCAACGGCCACTCGCTCACCGACCATATCAACGATCGCCCGCTGCCGCCGGTCGTCAGCGCCGAACCGGCGCGCAACGCTTCCATCCGCAAGGAAGAAAGCGAACATGTCGAGCTGCTGAATATCCGTAAGGAAACGCCGGAAGAACATATGCTCAGCAGGCCCAGCGGCCTGAAGGAAGCCGGCATTATTTCCGCCGCCCTGCTGCTGCTGTTCTTCAGCCTGATCAGCCCCGTTCTGGTGGTGCCGTGGATGATTTTCGTCGCGGTGCTGATGATCGCCTGGGGGTGCTGGAACCTGTTCCGCCGCCCGGCCGATCATGAACTGAAAGAGATTCATTGCCTGCGTGGCACGCCGAAGCGCTGGGGGCTGTTCGGCGAGTCCGGTCAGGGGCAGATCAGCAACATCTCGCTCGGCACCGTCGACCTGGCGTATCCCACGCACTGGCAGTCGTTCGTCAGCGCAGATCTGGGCAAGCCTACCGACGTCGATATCTATCTCAACCGCCAGGTGGTGCGCCAGGGGCGTTACCTGTCGCTGCATGATGAAATGAAGCACTTCCCGCTGCAGCACTGGGGGAAGAACGCCGCGCTGATCGCCAGCTCGCTGCTGGTGCTGATTTTACTGCTGAGTTACATCCCGCTGGGCCTGCCGCTGAAACTGAGCGTCGCCTGGCTGCAGGGTGCACAGCGCACCGAAGTCAGCAGCGTACAGGCGCTGGAAACCATCCCTCTGCACGTCGGCGACAGCCTGAAAATTCAGGGCAGCGGCATGTGCTATGTACCGTCGACGCCGGTCAATGCCTCGGCGGCCGGCTTTATGCCGTTCGACTGCTCGGGCATTTACTGGAACACCGCCGCGCCGCTGCCACAGCCGGAGTCGGACATTATCGATAAGGCCTCGGCGCTGCTCACCACGGTCAACAGCCAGCTGCATCCCAGCGGCAGCGACCAGAAAATCAACCCGCAGCTGGCCAGCGCCATCGAAAAATCCGGCATGATTCTGCTGGATGATTTTTCTGATATTGTGCTGAAGACCCGTGACCTGTGCGGGGAAAGCAACGACTGCGTGCGGCTGAAAAACGCTCTGGTGAACCTTGGCAACGCCAAAGACTGGAACAGCCTGGTAAAACGCGCACGTTCCGGCTCGCTGGACGGCGTCAACGTCCTGCTGCGGCCGGTCAGTGCCGAATCTCTGGAGCGGCTGACCAAATCGGCCACCTCCTCCTTCGTGTATCAGGAAACCCGTCAGGCGGCAGCGGCGCTGAACAGCCCGCCGCCGGGCGGTTTCCTGATCTCCAGCGATGAAGGCAAACAGCTGGTGAACCATACGCTGCAGCCGGCCGCATCACCGAATGAAGACAATGCGCTGGAGCAGTGGAATGCGCTGAAGCGAATGACCAGCGTTCTGCTGCATACGCCGTTTGAAGCGCAGGGCGTTATCACCAGCCTCAGCACCGACGCCAACGGAACCCGCCATATCGCGCTGCACAGCGAGCCGGATATCATCACGCTGTGGCGCTACCTCGGCACCAGCCTGTTGCTGATCGGAGTGACGTTCGGCCTCGGTTACAATACGTTCCGCTTGATCCAGCGTCAGCGGATGAACCGCCGCCGGCTGGCTGACATTCAGAGCTATTATGAAAGCTGCTTTAACCCGCAGCTGACGCCTGTCTCACTGCATTCCAGGGACTAAGTCCTGACGGGCCGGCGGCGCCGGCCCGTTCTCACGTATTGTCATCTGCTTATGCTACCCTAACCCTATATTCTCCGCCCTTCCCGCCGGTACGACGACGGGCGGAAACACCGTTTTCACAATGGGCGACCAGGCCTGCCGCTGGAGTATTCATGGTTCCTGAATTTGATTGGCGCAATATAGATACCGTTTTGCTGGACATGGACGGCACCCTGCTCGATCTGGAGTTCGACAGCCACTTTTGGCTGCAGCGGGTGCCGCAGGCGCTGAGCGCCCAGCGCGACATCTCGTTTGAGCAGGCCCGTCAAATGATTGACGCCGAGTATGCCGCAGTACAGCACACCATGAACTGGTACTGCTTTGATTACTGGAGCTCGCGACTGGATCTGGATATTTACGCCATGACCAGCGAAGCCGGCTCCCGCGCCCGCCTGCGCGATGATACCGCGCCGTTTCTGCAGGCGCTGCGCGACTCCGGCCGCCAGGCCATTTTGCTGACCAATGCGCACCCGCACAGTCTGGCGGTAAAAATTGCGCATACCGGCCTCGATCGGCACCTTGATTTATTACTTTCCACCCACACATTTGGATATCCGAAGGAAGATCAGCGCCTGTGGCAGGCGGTGCAGCAACGCATCGGCTTCGACCCGCAGCGCACGCTGTTCGTGGATGACGGCGAACCGATTCTGGACGCCGCGCACCGGTTTGGCATTCGCTATTGTCTCGGCGTACAAAATCCGGATTCCAGCATGGCGGAAAAAACTTTCCAGCGTCATCCGTCCATGCGCGATTACCGTCAGTTGATACCGGCGCTGGCACGGGAGCCAAAATGAAAGCAAAAACGACGAGCGATGACGCCGTCCGTTTAGACAAGTGGCTGTGGGCCGCACGGTTTTATAAAACCCGTTCGCTGGCGCGCGAGATGATCGACGGCGGCAAAGTGCACTATAACGGCCAGCGCAGCAAGCCCAGCAAGAACGTCGAGCTGAACGCGGAGATCAAGCTGCGTCAGGGAAATGAGGAACGCACGGTAATCGTGCTGGCGCTCAACGGCCAGCGGCGCGGCGCCGGCGAAGCGCAGCTGATGTATGAGGAAACCGCAGCCAGCATCGCCAACCGGGAAAAGATGGCGCAGGCACGCAAGCTGAACGCCCTGAGCATGCCGCATCCGGACCGCCGTCCGGACAAGAAGGAACGGCGCACCCTGATTAAATTTAAATTTGGCGAGTCGGAATAATCCCTCGCCTCACAGAGAGAAAACTATGTCTAATCATGACCAATTACACCGTTACCTGTTCGAGAACTACGCGGTGCGCGGTGAGCTGGTTACCCTCAGCGACACCTATCGGCACATTCTGGAAAACCACGACTACCCTGCCCCGGTGCAGGCGCTGCTGGGTGAAATGCTGGTGGCAACCAGCCTGCTGACGGCAACCCTGAAATTCGACGGCGATATTACCGTACAGCTGCAGGGCGACGGCCCGCTGAAGCTGGCGGTGATCAATGGCAACAACCAGCAGGAAATGCGCGGTGTGGCGCGCCTGCAGGGCGATATCGCCGACGGCAGCACGCTGCAGCAGATGATCGGCAACGGCGTGATGGTCATTACCATTACCCCGGCCGAGGGCGAGCGCTATCAGGGCGTAGTGGCGCTGGAAGGCGAAACCCTGGCCGAGTGCCTGGAGAACTATTTCCGCCAGTCGGAACAGCTGCCGACCCGTCTGTTTATTCGCACCGGCGAGGCTGACGGCCAGCCGGCCGCCGGCGGCATGCTGCTGCAGGTTCTGCCGGCGCAGGACGAACAAAACGCTGACGACTTCGATCACCTGGTGCAGCTGACCGCCACCATCAAGAACGAAGAGCTGTTCACTCTGCCGGCCAATGAGGTGCTGTACCGCCTGTACCACCAGGAAGAGGTGACGCTGTATGAACCGCAGCCGGTCATATTCCGCTGCACCTGCTCGCGCCAGCGCTGCGCCGACGCGCTGCTGACGCTGCCCACCGATGAGGTGGCCGATATGCTGGAGCAGGACGGCAACATCGATATGCACTGCGACTATTGCGGCAACCATTACGTGTTTGATGCGATGGACGTCGCCGCGCTATACGCAGGTAACACCGGCGAAAGCGACCAGTTACACTAAGTTGCACCCCATACTGACGGGGCCGAAGCGCGCCCCGTCAGCCCTTTCCGTTTGCACGTTTGCTTTTTTCCGTGTGCTATCTCTCACTTCGTAACTAAATTTAGTTTAAAACGTTAAATATTTGATACCTATCGCGGTTACGCACTATTAAATACCTACAATTGGCCGCAGAAATTCTGTGACCAAGGAGTAGTGACATGTGTGCTAAAGGTATAACCCCCCAGGATCTTGCCGCCTACGGGATCCACAACGCCGGCGAGATCGTCTACAACCCAAGCTATGACCTCCTGTTTAAAGAAGAAACCGACCCTTCCTTAACGGGCTACGAGCGCGGCGTGGTGACCAACCTGGGTGCGGTAGCCGTCGATACCGGGATCTTTACCGGCCGTTCCCCGAAGGACAAATACATTGTCCGCGATGACGTGACCCGCGATACCGTGTGGTGGGCCGATCAGGGGAAAGGCAAAAATGACAACAAACCGCTCAGCCCGGAAGTCTGGGGCGAGCTGAAGCAGCTGGTGACTCAGCAACTCTCCGGTAAACGCCTGTTCGTGGTTGATACCTTTTGCGGCGCCAATGCCGACTCCCGCCTGAAAGTACGCTTTATCACCGAGGTCGCCTGGCAGGCGCACTTCGTGAAAAACATGTTCATCCGCCCGAGCGACGAAGAGCTGGCAGACTTTGAGCCGGACTTCGTGGTGATGAACGGCGCCAAATGCACCAATCCAAACTGGCAGCAGCAGGGGCTGAACTCGGAAAACTTCGTCGCCTTCAACCTGACGGAGCGCATGCAGCTGATCGGCGGTACCTGGTACGGCGGCGAAATGAAAAAGGGTATGTTCTCCATGATGAACTACCTGCTGCCGCTGAAGGGCATCGCTTCCATGCACTGCTCGGCCAACGTCGGCGAACAGGGTGACGTGGCGGTGTTCTTCGGCCTGTCCGGCACCGGTAAGACCACGCTGTCCACCGATCCGAAGCGCCAACTGATCGGCGACGATGAGCACGGCTGGGACGACGACGGCGTGTTCAACTTCGAAGGCGGCTGCTACGCCAAAACCATCAAGCTCTCCGAAGAAGCCGAACCGGATATTTACCACGCCATCAAGCGCGATGCGCTGCTGGAAAACGTCACCGTACTGGCCGACGGCAGCATCGATTTCAATGACGGTTCGAAAACCGAGAACACCCGCGTTTCCTACCCGATTTACCATATCCAGAACATCGTCAAACCGGTTTCCAAGGCCGGCCACGCCACCAAGGTGATCTTCCTGACCGCTGACGCTTTTGGCGTGCTGCCGCCGGTTTCGCGCCTGACCGCTGACCAGACTCAGTACCACTTCCTGTCCGGCTTTACCGCCAAACTGGCAGGCACCGAGCGCGGTATTACCGAACCAACGCCGACCTTCTCTTCCTGCTTCGGCGCCGCCTTCCTGTCGCTGCACCCGACGCAATACGCTGAAGTGCTGGTTAAACGCATGCAGGCCGCCGGTGCGCAAGCCTACCTGGTGAACACCGGCTGGAACGGTACCGGCAAACGTATCTCAATCAAAGATACGCGCGGAATTATCGACGCCATTCTCAGCGGCGAAATCGACCAGGCGGAAACCATCACCCTGCCGATCTTCGATCTGGCGGTGCCGACGGCGCTGCCTGGCGTCGACCCCGCGATCCTTGACCCGCGCGCCACCTACCAGAGCGAAGCGCAGTGGGAAGAGAAAGCGCAGGATCTGGCACAACGCTTTATCACCAACTTCGATAAATACACCGATACGCCGGCCGGGGCAGCCCTGGTCAGCGCCGGTCCAAAGTTGTAACCCTCTCTCAGCTCTTCACTCAAGGCGCGGCTTCCGCGCCTTTTTTACGCCCCCGCATTGTTTAATAAACAACCGGGTGAGATAATGACGGCATTGCAATCATTGACATCAATGGAGGGTTCAATGGCTACCATAACCGTCAGAAATCTCGATGATGAGATCAAAGAGCTGCTGCGCATTTCAGCCGCCAAAAATGGTCACTCCATGGAGGAAGAAGCGCGTATGATTTTAAAACAGGCGCTGACGAAAAAGCCGGCGCGTTACGGGCTGGGTACCTGGATGCATCAGCATTTTGCCGAATTCGGCGGCGTAGAGCTGGCGATCCCGCCGCGCGATGCCGTGCCGCCGCGCCGCGCAACCTTCGATGATGATGAGCAAGCATGATTATTCTCGACACCAGCGTGATCGCAGAAACGCTGCGCCCCAATCCGCATTACAACGTGATCAGCTGGCTGAACGAAAAAGATAATAGTGAGCTGTATTTAAGCGCCATCGTTGTCGCCGAGCTATTCAGCAGCGTGACCGGCATGCCGGACGGCAAACGCCAACGGGCGCTCAGGCTCCGGCTGGCGGAGGCGATTCAGATTAAATTTGATGAGCAGATTTTGCCGTTTGATGCCCTATGCGCCATGCAGTATGCGGAGCTGATGGACAGTAACCAAAGGCAGGGCACGCCGATGAGCATGCCCGATGCGCAGATCGCCGCCACCTGCCTGCAGCATGGCGCTACGCTTGCCACGCGCAACAGCAAAAGTTTTCTCCACTGCGGCATCGAGCTGATCGACCCCTGGCAGGTGCCGGCGGGGCAGCGCCTGCATGAAGACGCCGCCGAATACTATGTGATGAGCCGTAAATCCTGAAGGGCGCCTGGCGGCGCCCTTCAGCAGGAGGGTCAGGCCTTCTCTTTCGGCTGGCCGTTATTACCGTTGAGCGCATCGCGGGTAGCCATCGGTAACGGAATATAGGCGCGCATCCGCAAACCGCCGCGTTCGCTGACGCCAAACTCCAGCGCGCCGGCGTGGCCATCGATAATACGCTGCACAATCGCCAGGCCCAGACCGGTGCCGCTGGTGCTGCGCGCGCTGTCGCCGCGTACAAACGGCTGCAGCAGGTGCTTCAGCTCTTCCGGTTTGATGCCCGGGCCGTCATCTTCCACCTGGAACCAGCCGCGCTGCAGCTCGCTGCCGCTGCTGACCTTGATCCAACCGTTGCCGTAACGCGCCGCGTTGACCACCATGTTGACCACCGCTCGCTTGATCGACAGCGGATGCACATTCATCATCAGCTCGCCTGGCGCCAGGCTGGCGTCAATTTCCCGCTCGTAGCCGCTTTCCGCCGCGATCACCTCACCCAAAATAGCGTTGAGATCGCACAGCTCCGTCTGCATCTCCTGACCGGTGCGCAGGTAGTCGATAAACTGTTCGATAATGTCGTTACATTCTTCGATATCTTTATTGATCGACTCCGCCAGATAACCGTCCTCGGCGCCCATCATTTCCGTCGCCAGGCGGATACGCGTCAGCGGGGTGCGCAGATCGTGGCTGACGCCGGCCATCAGCAGGGTGCGGTCGTCCGACAGTTGCTTCACGCCGGAGGTCATCTGGTTAAACGCGCGCGTTACCGAACGCACTTCCGACGCGCCATATTCACGCAGCGGCGGCGGAATATTGCCTTTGCCGACCTGCAGCGCCGCGTGTTCCAACTCCACCAGCGGTCGGTTCTGAATACGGATAAACAGCCAGGCGCCGCCGATCGCCAGCAGCATAATCGCCAGCGTATAGCGGAACAGCGGTGAGAAGTCGCCCTGATGAATCTCGGTCAGCGGCACGCGCACCCAGATATCCGGCGACAGCCAGGTTTTCAGCCAGACCACCGGCGTATTTTTGTTGACCTCGACGCGCACATCGGTCGGGCCGCCAAGCTGGCGCGCCATCTGCTGGCTGAGGAACTCATAGTGCTGCGCCCAACGCAGACCGCTCTCTTCTGCAGCGGCATTGGTATACAGCGAGATCCCCAGCTCACGATAGATTTCCCGACGGAACGCCGGCGGCACCTCCAGCAACGTGCCGTCTTCCAGCTGCAGCCGATCGGTCATCAGCATACGCACTTCGTACGCCAGGACCTTATTAAACTGCTGCAGGCTGGGAAGGATGGCGAAGTTCAGCACCACCAGATAGGTCGTCACCAGGCTGACGAACAGCAAAGTGACGATCAACAACAGGGTTCGGGCAAACGAGCTACGCGGTGAAAAGCGCAATCGCCTCATGCCTTACTGCCGTCCGGTACAAAGACATAGCCCAGGCCCCAAACGGTCTGAATATAGCGAGGATGGGCGGGATCTTCCTCCACCATACGGCGCAGGCGAGAGATCTGCACGTCGATCGAGCGCTCCATGGCGCTGTATTCGCGGCCGCGCGCCAGGTTCATCAGCTTATCGCGCGACAGCGGCTCGCGCGGGTGGCTCACCAGCGCTTTCAGCACCGCAAACTCGCCGCTGGTCAGCGGCATCGGCTCGTCTTCGCGGAACATTTCACGGGTGCCGAGGTTCAGCTTGAATTTGCCGAAGGCGATCACCGCCTCTTCCTGCGATGGTGCGCCCGGCAGCTCATTGGCCTGGCGGCGCAGTACCGCGCGGATACGCGCCAGCAGTTCGCGCGGGTTGAACGGTTTCGGAATGTAATCATCGGCGCCGATTTCCAGCCCGACGATACGATCCACTTCTTCACCCTTGGCGGTGACCATGATGATCGGCATCGGGTTGCTCTGACTACGCAGGCGGCGGCAGATAGACAAACCGTCTTCCCCCGGCAGCATCAGGTCCAGCACCATCAGGTGGAACGATTCCCGCGTCAGCAGGCGGTCCATTTGTTCGGCGTTCGCCACGCTGCGCACCTGAAAACCCTGCTCGGTTAAATAGCGTTCCAATAGCGCACGCAGACGCATGTCGTCATCAACGACCAGAATCTTATGATTCTCTTGCATTGTATTACTCCCAAAGGCTGTATTGCCTGATGCGAATATTGTTAAAAAACCCTGTCATATCGGACAGCGATTAATGGTATATATTCTAGCCGAAATTGTTACAAAGCTTATTTATCAACTGTTTTCGTCACCCGGACGGAGGGTTCCCCGTCATTATTCACGCTGCTGCGCAGCATATCACATTGCGATAAAATGCCCGTCATACACCAGGTTATGCGAAAATCTGCGTGATAAAATCCCATGGCCGTTCCATTAAGGTGGGTAACGATGAGAACTCAATTAATAACCCGCGAAGGTTATAACAAACTTAAACAAGAGCTGGATTACCTGTGGCGCGAAGAACGGCCGGAGGTGACGAAAAAGGTCACCTGGGCGGCCAGCCTCGGCGATCGCAGCGAAAACGCCGACTACCAGTACAACAAAAAGCGCCTGCGGGAGATCGACCGCCGGGTGCGCTATCTGACCAAATGCCTGGAACAGCTGAAAATCGTCGACTACTCGCCGCAGCAGGAAGGCAAAGTCTTCTTCGGCGCCTGGGTTGAGGTGGAAAACGACGACGGCGACCTAAAACGCTTTCGCATCGTCGGCTACGACGAGATTTTCGGCCGCAAAGATTACATCTCCATCGACGCGCCGATGGCGCGTGCCCTGCTGAAAAAAGAGGTCGGCGACGCCGTTACCGTCAACACGCCGCTCGGCGAAGCGCTGTGGTACGTCAATCAGATTGAATACGTTAAATAAATTTCAGCCTATTCCGAACCTTGCCTCACGCCAGCACCGCCCTGCGCTGCCGGCGCAGCGGCCGTGCGGCGCCGGCCAGGCACGCTGGCATTTTTCACCGGCAGTACGTATAACTGTCCCCTGTTTATTCACCGTTCTTAACAGATACCAGACTTATGAATGAGCCACTGAGCCGCATTATTGCAACAGAGCTGCAGGCGCGTCCGGAGCAAGTCGACTCCGCAATCCGCCTGCTGGATGAAGGTAATACCGTGCCGTTTATCGCACGCTATCGTAAGGAAGTCACCGGGGGCCTGGACGACACCCAACTGCGCCAGCTGGAAACCCGCCTGGGTTATCTGCGTGAACTGGAAGATCGCCGCCAGACCATCCTCAAATCCATTGACGATCAGGGCAAGCTGAGCGACGAACTGGCGGGCGCGATTAACGCCACGCTGAGCAAAACCGAACTCGAAGACCTGTACCTGCCCTACAAACCGAAACGCCGCACCCGCGGCCAGATCGCCATTGAGGCCGGTCTGGAGCCGCTGGCCGATACGCTGTGGCAGGATCCGCAACAGCAGCCGGAACAGTTGGCGGAACGGTTTGTCGACGCCGACAAAGGCGTGGCGGATGTGAAAGCGGCGCTGGACGGCGCACGCTATATCCTGATGGAACGCTTCGCTGAAGACGCCGCGCTGCTGGCCAAAGTGCGTAACTACCTGTGGAAGAACGCCCATCTGGTCGCCAAGGTAGTGGAAGGTAAAGAAGAGGAAGGCGCGAAATTCCGCGACTACTTCGACCATCACGAACCAATCGCCCAGGTGCCTTCGCACCGCGCGCTGGCAATGTTCCGCGGCCGCAACGAAGGCATTCTGCAGCTGTCGCTGAATGCCGACCCGCAGTTCGACGAAGCGCCGCGTGAAAGCCAGGCGGAGCAGATCATCATCAGCCATCTGGATCTGCGGCTGAACAACGCGCCGGCGGACGCCTGGCGCAAGGCGGTAATCAACTGGACCTGGCGCATCAAGGTGCTGCTGCACCTGGAAACCGAACTGATGGGCACGGTGCGCGAGCGCGCCGAAGATGAAGCCATCAACGTCTTTGCCCGCAACCTGCATGACCTGCTGATGGCGGCGCCGGCCGGCATGCGCGCCACCATGGGTCTCGATCCGGGCCTGCGCACCGGGGTCAAAGTGGCGGTGGTCGACGCCACCGGCAAACTGGTGGCGACCGATACCGTTTATCCACACACCGGCCAGGCCGCCAAAGCCGCTGCCGCGGTCGCCGCGCTGTGCACCAAACATAACGTCGAACTGGTGGCAATCGGCAACGGCACCGCCTCTCGTGAAACCGAGCGCTTCTTTGCCGAGCTGCAAAAGCAGTTCCCGGCGGTCAAGGCGCAGAAAGTGATCGTCAGCGAAGCCGGCGCTTCGGTCTACTCCGCCTCGGAGCTGGCGGCGCTGGAATTCCCGAACCTCGATGTGTCGCTGCGCGGCGCGGTGTCCATCGCCCGCCGTCTGCAGGATCCGCTGGCGGAGCTGGTGAAAATCGAGCCGAAATCCATCGGCGTCGGTCAATATCAGCACGACGTCAGCCAAAGCCAGCTGGCGAAAAAGCTGGACTCCGTCGTTGAGGACTGCGTAAACGCCGTCGGCGTCGACCTGAACACCGCGTCGGTGCCGCTGCTGACCCGCGTTGCCGGTCTGACGCGCATCATGGCGCAGAACATCGTCAGCTGGCGCGACGAGAACGGCCGCTTCAACAACCGCGCACAGTTGCTGAAAGTCAGCCGCCTGGGGCCGAAGGCCTTTGAACAGTGCGCCGGCTTCCTGCGTATTAACCACGGCGACAACCCGCTGGACGCCTCGACCGTGCACCCGGAAACCTACCCGGTGGTGGAGCGTATTCTGGCCGCCACCCAGCAGGCGCTGCAGGATCTGATGGGCAACCCGAGCACGGTGCGCGGCCTGAAGGCCAGCGACTTCACCGACGAGCAGTTCGGCGTGCCGACCGTGACCGATATCCTGAAGGAGCTGGAAAAACCGGGCCGCGACCCGCGCCCTGAGTTCAAAACCGCTACCTTTGCCGACGGTGTGGAAACGCTGAACGACCTGCAGCCGGGCATGATCCTGGAAGGGTCGGTGACCAACGTGACCAACTTCGGCGCTTTCGTCGATATCGGCGTCCATCAGGATGGTTTGGTGCACATCTCTTCACTGGCCGACAAGTTCGTCGAAGATCCGCACACCGTGGTGAAAGCCGGCGACATCGTCAAGGTGAAGGTGATGGAAGTGGATCTGCAGCGTAAGCGCATCGCGCTGAGCATGCGCCTGGACGAGCAGCCGGGCGAAGGTTCGCCGCGACGCGGCGGTTCCGCGCCGGCGCGCGATCGCGATAGCGCATCGCGCCAGCAGGCCCAGCGGCCAAAAGCGCGCAACAACGCCCCGGCCGGCAACAGCGCCATGGGCGATGCGCTGGCGGCTGCGTTCGGCAAAAAGCGTTAACCGCCGCAGCGTCTCAGGCGGGGCCGTCCGGCTCCGCCTGTTTTAGATAAAACCCGCATTTTTTTGACCTGCCGCAACTCCGGCGCTATTTTTTCACCGCCCGTTACCGGTCTCTCTCTTCACCCTATGCGCACGGTCAAACACGTTCTCATTCACATTTTCATTAACATTCCGCTTTCATGGCGCTTATTTCTGCCATAACACAATGCGTTAACGCCATTGGCAGCACCAGGCCCTGTTAATGATAATTTCACCGATGTAGCAAGGCAGCATCATATCCTCACGCCAAGTTCACACCACGCTCAAATAAGAAAAAGTGGATGTGAATTTTTAATAAATTTAACGCATTTACCTCATTTGCCGCGCCGTCAGCCAGGTGATACAAGTAACGGCATACCGCATGCAGTCGATAACGAATCGTTACCAATAGCCACACTATCCGTATTGAATTGGATAATCGTTCTCACTATTATTCTTGTACGTGTTTATCTCTTATCGGCAGCGACCTGAAGCGGTGTCGGCGGCCGCCGTATTCAATGCCCGACGCGTTGGCGTAAACGCTCAGCGCGCCCAGAAAAATCAAGCAGGTCATATGCATCTACAGCCCAAACGCTCTTATAAGATCGCCGGTTTTTCGCCTGAAATCAGCCCGGCCTATCGACAAAAACTTTTATCGCTCGGCATGTTGCCCGGTTCATTATTCGACGTGATTCGCGTTGCCCCGCTCGGTGACCCGATAGAAATAAAAACCCGACGCGTCAGCCTGGTATTACGTAAAAAAGATCTCGCCCTGCTGGCGCTTGAAGCGCAACCGTAACGCCGGGCCGTCGTCGACACTCTCATGCGGCATGAAAAATAATGATGAAAACACTCACCATTGGTTTAATCGGCAATCCGAATTCAGGGAAAACCACGCTGTTCAACCAGCTCACCGGCGCCCGTCAACGGGTCGGCAACTGGGCAGGGGTGACGGTAGAACGCAAAGAGGGTCAGTTCACTACGCCACAATCGCGGGTCACGCTGGTTGATCTGCCCGGCACCTATTCACTGACCACCATCTCCGAACAAACCTCGCTGGATGAGCAAATTGCCTGCCATTACATCCTCAGCGGCGACGCCGACTTACTGATCAACGTGGTCGACGCCTCCAACCTTGAACGCAATCTTTATCTGACGCTGCAGCTGCTGGAGCTGGGTATCCCCTGCATTCTGGCGCTGAACATGCTGGATATCGCCCGCAGCCAGCATATCCATATTGATGTCGCCGCCCTGTCGGCACGGCTCGGCTGCCCGGTGGTGCCGATGATTTCCACCAAGGCCGACGGCATCGGCGTGCTCAAACAGATCATCGATAACCACCAGTTCAACCAGCTCACCGCGCTGGTCAGCTACCCGCCGCTGCTGTTGCAGGAAGTCGACGCCCTCAGCGCCGCCATGCCCGAGACGCTGCCGAACGGGCAGCGCCGCTGGCTGGCATTGCAGATGCTCGAAGGCGATATTTACAGTCACCAGTTGGCGGGCGACGCCGCCGCGCTGCTGCCGGCGGCCCGACAGTCGCTGGAGCAACAGCAACAGGAGGATCCGGCGCTGGTGATTGCCGATGCGCGCTACCAGTCCATCGCCGCCATCTGCGACAGCGTCAGCGATGCACAGCAGGCGCGGCCGAACCGGCTGACCGACATGCTGGATAGCGTGATCCTCAACCGCTGGCTGGGCGTACCGATCTTCCTACTGGTGATGTACCTGATGTTCCTGCTGGCCATCAATATCGGCGGCGCGTTGCAGCCGATTTTCGATCTTGGCTCGGCCGCCCTGTTTATTCAGGGGATTCAATGGCTCGGTTATACCCTGCATGCCCCGGAATGGCTGACGATCTTCCTGGCGCAGGGCGTCGGCGGCGGCATCAACACCGTGCTGCCGCTGGTGCCGCAAATCGGCATGATGTACCTATTCCTGTCATTCCTTGAGGATTCAGGCTACATGGCGCGCGCCGCGTTCGTGATGGACCGGCTGATGCAGGCGCTGGGCCTGCCGGGCAAATCCTTTGTGCCGCTGATTGTCGGCTTTGGCTGCAACGTGCCGTCAATTATGGGCACCCGCACGTTGGATGCGCAGCGCGAACGGCTGATCACCATCATGATGGCGCCGTTTATGTCCTGCGGCGCCCGACTGGCGATTTTCGCCGTGTTCGCCGCAGCCTTTTTCGGCCAGCACGGCGCCGGCGTGGTGTTCTCGCTGTATCTGCTGGGCATTCTGGTGGCGATCCTGACCGGTCTGGTGCTGAAATACACCATTATGCGCGGCGAAGCCTCGCCGTTTGTGATGGAACTGCCGGTGTATCACGTGCCGCACCTGAAAAGCCTGCTGCTGCAAACCTGGCAACGGCTGAAAGGCTTCGTGCTGCGCGCCGGCAAGGTGATCGTCATCGCCAGCATTTTTATCGGCGGCCTGAACAGCTTCTCCTTCAGCGGCAAGCCGGTGGACAGCATCAATGATTCCGCGCTGGCCTCGGTCTCCAAAGTGCTGACACCGCTGCTGCAGCCAATGGGCGTGCACGGCGATAACTGGCAGGCTACCGTCGGGTTGGTGACCGGCGCGATGGCGAAAGAAGTGGTGGTGGGCACGCTGAACACGCTGTACACCGCTGAACACATCACTCACGAAGCGTTTGATGCCGAAAACTTCAACCTGCTGGATGAGCTGCACGCGGCGCTGCAGGAAACCTGGCAGGGGCTGAAAGACACTTTCAGCCTCAGCGTCCTGTCCAACCCGATCGAAGCCAGTAAAGGCGACGGCGAAATGGGCGTCAGTTCGATGGGCACCATGAGCAGCAAATTCGGCACGCCGGTTTCCGCCTACAGCTACCTGATCTTCGTGCTGCTGTACGTGCCGTGCGTCTCGGTTATGGGGGCCATCGCCCGCGAATCCAGCCGCGGCTGGATGACCTTCTCCATTCTGTGGGGGCTGAACATCGCCTATTCGCTGGCGACGCTGTTTTACCAGATTGCCACCTTCAGCCAGCATCCTCAGTACAGCCTGCTCTGTCTGGCTGCGGTGGTGGTGGTCAACCTGCTGGTGCTGTTCGGCCTGCGTAAAGCCCGCAGCCGCGTCACCGTCAGGCTGCGCAGCGTCGCCACAACGGGCGGCGACTGCTGCCAATCCTCACAGAAGGCGTGTCACTGATGGCCAGCCTGCTGCAGGTGCGCGATGCGCTGGCGATCTGCGGCAGCGCTCAGGCACAGCAGCTCAGCCGGCAGTTGAACGCGCCGTTGCCGCTGGTGCAGGCCATGCTCGATCGCTTAATTGCGTTGGGTAAAGCAGAATGCCGCGTTATGGATGACGGCGGCTGTCTGAGCGGCGCCTGCAAACATTGTCCGGAAGGGAAAGCCTGTACGACGCGGGTCTATCGGCTGAAGGCGTGAGCCAGGGGCGCGGCCATGCGCCCCCGGTTAATCAGCAATTACTGTTTGTCTTTATACACATCGGCGATGGCGCTGAATTTGCCGTGCTCGCGGCCCGCGATCACCACGTAATACTGCCCGCCCTTCTCATCGGCCAGTTTGGACAGCTTCTCTTTCGCGTCCATCGGCGAAGTGGTTTCCGCCGTGGTGCTCACCGTACCGATCTTCTCGTATTTTCCCGGATTCTTATCCAGATCTTCTTGCGTCAGCAGCGTGGCCGCCATGGTGCTGAAAGACACGGAACCCACAACCAGAGCAGCAACGATCATCTTCAATGATTTCATAACTCTACCTCTCAATGGATAATTTATACGTTATTCAGGTCGTCAAAAATAAACACCTTGTGACAACAGGCTGCCGCGACGCCCGGAGGTTCGCCATTTCCCTGACGTTCCCCCTCACCCAGAGACTGAGCGCCGATATAAAAGAGCGGCTACAGAGCGCTTTCATTTGCAGCCAACACATTGACTTATTCAGTATCGGACAGCTTGGTTTTTTAGCCAGTTATCGCCGATATTTTTAGTCGGGCGTTGCGCTGGATCAAAGTGCGCCGTCGCCGACAAAGCGCAGGATCAGGTCGGCAAACTCATCGGGATGCGAGATAAACGGCGCATGCGCCGCCTTGGCGACCACCACCGAGCGGGAGTCCGGTGCCAGTTCATCCACCAGCGCCGCCACTTTGCGCGGCACCAAACCGTCCAGATAGCCGTAAATACGCAGCAGCGGGCAGCGCACATCGGCCAACTGACGGCGCAAATCAGCGGTGCGCAGAATATCCAGCCCGCCGTTCAATACCTCCACGCTCGGCATCGGCTGATTCAGCACCACCGATTTCAGCGTACGGGCGTCCTGGCGGGCGCTCTCGGTACCCAGCGTCTGCAGCGCCAGGAAGCGCTCCACCGTGCGCTGAAAATCCTCGCTCAGCTGATGCTGGAAACCACTTAATATTTCGGGACGAATCCCCGGCCAGTCGTCGCGGGCGGAGAAACACGGCGACGACGCCACGGTAATCAGACCGTTGACCCGCTGCGGCTGCGTCAGGGCGACCTGGCTGGCAACCAGCCCGCCGAGCGACCAGCCCAGCCACCAGGCCTGCTGCGGCGCCTGCGCCAGCACAACGTCCGCCATCTGCGCCAGCGTCAACGCCCCAAAGCCCTGACTGCGCCCATAGCCGGGCAGATCCACCAGGTGCAGCCGGAAATGCGGCGCCAGTCGCGTCAGCGCGCAACCCCAGACCTCGGCGTTCAGCCCCCAGCCGTGCAACAGCACAAGATCGCGATCGCCTTCACCCATTGTTTGCCAGTACAGCGCTGTCATCAGTTATTGTCCTTGTTTGACTCGTCACGGAGGACGCTATGCTAACAATCCGCAGCCGCTGTTGGCTATGCCGGCAGCCTTTGCGCCTGGCGCAACACGGTATCTGCAGCTACTGCCTGCGCCAGCTGCCCATACCGCCGCCCTGCTGTCCGTGCTGTGGCCTGCCTGCCGGCGACACCCGTTACCCCTGCGGCCGCTGCCTGCAAAAAACGCCGCCCTGGCAGCGGCTGGTGTTCGTCGCCGACTATGTCAGCCCGCTGAGCCGACTGATTAAGCAGCTCAAGTTTCAACGCCGTCCGGAGCTGGCGCCGCTGCTGGCCAGGCTGTTGCTACTGCGCTGGCTGCACCTGCGCCGAGAGCAATATCTGAACAGACCCGAGATGATTTTAACGGTACCCTTACAGAAAATGCGCCGCTGGCGACGCGGCTATAATCAGAGCGAACTGTTGGCGGCGCCGCTGGCCCGCTGGCTGGGCTGTGAATATCGCCCGCAGGCGCTGCGGCGCATACGCGCCACCGCCGCACAGCAGCGCCTGACGGCACGACAGCGCAAACGCAATCTGCGCGGCGCCTTTCGCTGTGAGGATAATCTGGCCGGGCGGCACGTCGTCCTGCTGGATGATGTGGTAACCACCGGCAGTACGGCGGCGGAAATCGCCGCGCTGCTGCAGGCGCAGGGCGTCGCCTCATTACAGATATGGTGTATTTGCCGCACATTGTAGTGCCGGAATAATGGGCGTATTATAACCTACTATAGAAGTCAACTATTGAGCTAATGCTATGATTCGTATAACAGATGCTGCACAGGAACATTTTACCAAACTGCTGGCAAATCAAGAGGAAGGCACCCAGATCCGCGTGTTCGTGATCAATCCGGGTACGCCGACGGCCGAGTGCGGCGTGTCTTATTGCCCGCCTGACGCGGTAGAAGCGACGGACACCGAACTGAAGTTCGACAAACTGTCGGCCTACGTTGATGAGATCAGCGCGCCGTTTCTGGAAGACGCCGAAATCGACTTCGTTACTGACCAGTTGGGCTCGCAGTTAACGCTGAAGGCGCCGAACGCCAAAATGCGTAAAGTAGACGACGATGCGCCGCTGCTGGAGCGCGTCGAGTACGTCCTGCAATCGCAAATCAACCCGCAGCTGGCCGGCCACGGCGGCCGCGTGACGCTGATGGAGATCACCGATGAAGGCTTCGCCATTCTGCAGTTCGGCGGCGGCTGCAACGGTTGCTCCATGGTCGACGTTACGCTGAAAGAAGGGATCGAAAAAGAGCTGCTGCAGAAGTTCCCGGAACTGAAGGGCGTGCGCGATCTGACCGAACACCAGCGCGGCGAGCACTCTTACTACTAAGCGTGCCGCCACGGACACCATGCCGTCACGGCGGCATGGTGCCGACTGCCTACCCCACCGAACCGTTGCGCCGCCGGCGGTCTACATCTTTCAGCAGCAACGCAATCCGCCGATCGGCAAACATCGTTTCCAGCGTCTGCGACAGCTTACGCCGCCAGTTAGGATACTCCGTACTGGTGCCCGGCACATTCACCGGCGCCGCCATATCCAGCCAGTCTTCCGGCTGCAGCCCGAGCAACGCGCTGGCGCTGTCCGCCACATAGCGCTGCAGCCCCCGGTTCAGCAACGGGCTCATCGCCAGCCGCGTCGCCTTGCCGCCCACCTTCTGCGGCACGCAGCCATAGTGGTGCAAGCCGTCCAGCAATCCTTGTTTGGCCCGTTCGCGGTCGGCGTACAGCCCCGCCAGCACCCCAGCGTCCGGGTACAGGCCGAGCGAAGCGCCCAGCCGCAGGTCATCGCCCTGCCAGTAGCCGCGCAGCGTCGGTAAATCATGGGTGGTGACAGTCGCCATCGCCTGCACCGGATAGGCCTGCGGCGCGCGGAAGCGGTTTTCGTCGTCCCGCTCGAAATACAGCACCTTGTAGGAATAGACGCCGCTGTCGCGCAGCTTGCTGACAATTTCCACCGGCACCGTCCCCAAATCTTCACCGATCACCATACAGCGCTGACGCTGGCTCTCCAACGCCAACACCGCCAGTAAATCGTCCAGCGGATATTTGACATAGGCGCCCTGGTCGGCGGTGGCGCCAGCGGGTATCCACCACAGGCGCAGCAGCGTCATGACGTGGTCGATGCGCAACGCGCCGCAGTCGGCCATGTTGGCGCGCAGCAGGTCGATAAACGGCTGATAGCCGCGCGCCGCCATCACGTGCGGATCCATCGGCGGCAGACCCCAGTTTTGCCCCAGCGGGCCGAGAATATCCGGCGGCGCCCCCACCGACGCCTGCAGGCAATACAGCTCGCGGTCGCACCAGGTTTCCGCTCCGCCCTGCGCCACGCCGACCGCCAGGTCGCGATACAGGCCGATCGGCATCTGCTGCTGCCGGCAGCAGGCGAAACAGTCGGCAAACTGCGCCGCGGCCAGCCACTGCAGCCACAGGTAGAACGCCACCTCCTCCTGATTGTCGCGGCAAAACGCCGCCGTCGCCTCGCCGTTGCTCTGACGGTACGCCGACGGCCACACCGGCCAGCCCCACAGCGTCGGATCCTGTGCGCACAGGTGGGCATGCAGGGCATCGAACACCGCCTGCTGATAAAGGCTGTCGCCGCCCTCGGCGACAAACAGACGCAGCGCCTGGCGCTGTGGGTCATCGGCCGCCCGCGTCTGGAACTGGCTGAAGGCCAGCCGCAGCGCCGTCAGCTTCAGAGTGGTCACCGCCGCATAGTCGACCCATTCGCTGTCACGCGCCGCCGCCAGCTGTTTACGAGTCGCCGCCTGACGCCACCAGCGTTGCGCCGCAGCGCTGAGCTGGAAGTCCTCCACCGCGTTGACGTCGATATACACCACGTTCAGCCAACGCCGCGATGACGGACTGTACGGGCTGGCGCTGTTTGGATCTGCCGGATAGAGGGCATGAATCGGGTTCAGCCCGACGAACGCGCCGCCGCGCTCGCCCACCTCCGTCACCATCCGCCGCAGATCGCCGAAATCGCCGATACCCCAGTTGCTGTCGGAACGCAGCGTATACAGCTGCACACAGGCGCCCCACAGTTTTTTACCGGTCAGCAGCGCGTCCGGTTCATAACAGCGTCTGGGGGCGATAATCAACCGGCACTGCCAGCTCTGCTGTTGCTGCGTTAAACGCAGCTGATGATAGCCGAGCGGCAGTTCCCCGGCAGGCAGGGTAAACGTCTTGCCAGCGCCGGCGCGCCCCTGCAGCCGGACGCCGTCTTCGCGGATCAGCTCCCAGCCATATTCGCCGCTGCCCGCCAGCGGCAGCACGATCGGCTGACGCTGGAAAAACACTTTTACCGGCGGCAGCGGCGCTTCGCCGGCCGACGCCGCCTTGCTGTTCATCGCCGCCAGCAAAGCGCGCTTGCTTTCCGGCGTGATGGCCTGCTGCTGGCCGTGGGCATTGACATAGTCGGCCATAATGCCCGCCTGCGCCGCCGCCCGGTCGATGCTGTTACGATCCATTCACTCTCCTTAACGCCGGGTTTGCCAGATGCGCTGCTGATAATCGCGAATCGACCGATCCGAACTGAACATACCGACGCGCGCCGTATTGAGAATGGCGCTGCGCGTCCACGCCTGCGTATCGCGATACAGCCGGTCGGCCCGCTGCTGCGCCTGGCAATAGTCGGCAAAGTCCGCCAGCACCAGATAAGGATCGCCGCCGGCCTGCAGGCTGTGCAGCATCATTTCAAACGCCTGCTTATCACCGTGACTCAATGCGCCGCTTTCCAGCTCGGTGAGAATCGCATCCAGCTGCGCATCTTGCTGCCGGTAACGCAGCGGATCGTAACCGCCGGCCTGCAACGCCTTCACCTGTTCCACGGTGTTACCGAAGATAAAGATATTGTCCGCGCCAACCTGCTCGGCAATCTCCACGTTGGCGCCGTCCAGCGTGCCGATGGTCAGCGCGCCATTCAGCGCCAGCTTCATATTGCCGGTGCCGGAGGCCTCTTTGCCCGCGGTGGAGATCTGTTCGGACAGATCCGCCGCCGGGATCATCAGCTCCGCCACGGAGACGCGATAGTCCGGGATAAACGCCACTTTCAAACGATCCTTCACCTGCGGATCGTTATTGATCTTCTCCGCCGCCTGATTGATCGCATAGATGATGTTCTTCGCCAGGTAGTAGCCCGGCGCGGCCTTGGCGCCGAACAGGAACACCCGCGGCGCCATTTCCAGGTTCGGGTTATCGCGCAGCTGGCGATACAGCGACAGAATATGCAGCAGGTTCAGATGCTGGCGCTTATATTCATGCAGGCGCTTGATCTGTACGTCGAAAATCGCGTCCGGATCCAGTTTCAGCCCCATCACGCCGTGCACATAGTTGGCCAGCGCCACCTTGTTGTCGCGCTTTATCTGCCGGTACTGCTGGCGGAAGGAGGCATCGTCGGCGTACTGCTCCAGCCCCTGCAGCGCGTCGAGATCGCTCGCCCACTCTTTCTGCAGCCGGCTGTCGATCAGCGCCGACAGCGCCGGATTACACTGCTTCAGCCAGCGGCGCGGCGTAATGCCGTTGGTGACGTTATGGAATTTCTGCGGCCACAGCTGGTGATACTCCGGGAACAGATCCTTGACTACCAGATCCGAATGCAGCTGCGCCACGCCGTTGACCGCAAAGCCGCTGACCACGCACAGGTTGGCCATGCGCACCTGCTTGTCATAGTGCACCGCCAGTTTGGCCCATACCGCCTCGTTCTGCGGCCACTGCTGCTCCACCCGTTGGCGGAAGTTGGCGTTAATCTGTTTGATTATCGAGAAGTGGCGCGGCAGCAGGCTGCGCACCAGCTCTTCATCCCAGCACTCCAGCGCCTCCGGCATCAGCGTATGGTTGGTATAGGCGAAAGTGCGGCTGGTGATGCGCCAGGCGTCATCCCAGGCCAGCTGGTGTTCATCCAGCAGAATGCGCAGCATTTCCGGGATGGCGATGGTCGGGTGGGTGTCATTGAGCTGAATCACTTCATAGTCCGCCAGCTCTTCAATGCGTCGCCCGGCCTGATGGTGTTTACGCAGAATATCCGCCACCGAGCAGGCGCACTGGAAGTACTGCTGCATCAGGCGCAGGCGTTTGCCCGCCTGATGGTTATCATTCGGGTACAGCACCTTGGTCAGGCTGGCGGCGTCAACGCCCTGTTGCTCCGCCAGCAGGAAGTCACCGTCGTTAAACGCGCCCAGATCAAACGGCTGCGCATGCGTGGCCTGCCACAGGCGCAGCGGCTGGCTGACGCCGTTGCGGTAGCCCACCACCGGCAGATCCCAGGCTTCGCCGCGCAGCACCTGCGCCGGCCGCCACAGTTCGCGGCCGTCCGCCAGGGTTTCCAGCTCACCGCCGATGCCGACATCCACCGCCAGCGCGGCATTGTGACGGAACCACGGGTAACTCTCGCGCTGCCAGTCGTCCGGCGCTTCCTGCTGTTGCCCGCCGCTGAACGACTGGCGGAACAGCCCGTACTGGTAGTTCAGCCCGTAGCCGGTCGCCGGCTGCCCTACCGTCGCCATCGAATCGAGGAAACAGGCGGCCAGCCGCCCCAGCCCGCCGTTGCCCAGCGCCGGATCGGTTTCCTGCTCCAGCACGTCCGCCAGTTGAATCCCCTGCTCCTCCAGCGCCGCCGCCACCGTGTCATACCAGCCCAGATTGATCAGGTTATTGGCCGTCAGGCGGCCAATCAGAAATTCCATCGAAATATAGTTCACATGGCGCTGCGCGCTGTCCTGCCGCACGGGGGCAGGCTGCGCCGCCAGCTGTTCGGCCAGCGCGCCGCTGACCGCCTGCCACCACTGGTGCGGCGTCATCTGCTGGGCGGAACGCAGTCCGAGGTGCTGCCACTGGCGGGTCAGTGCCGCCAGAAAAACGTCCTTTTTAAGCGTAGGCTGTGACATAGGAGGCTCTCTATCCGATAAGTAAGTCAATGTCGGCTATCCTGCCGGGCGGAGAAAAACGGAACATCCTCCCGCCCGGGGATTAGCTGGGGAGGAGGATTGGGGCGTAGCTGAAAGTGTGATCTGCGGCACTGTGCCAGCCACCGGGCGCGATGAAAAACGCTGACGCCGAGATGTAAAAAAGTGTGATCAACTGCAACTTCCCGCCAAGCCAAAACGGAAGCTTGTTGCATTACGCTTAACGTTGGCAGAAGTTAAACAAGGTGATTAATTACGCGCTATAAAATAATTAATCGTCTCTCCAATCCCGGCGGGCAAAAACGCGTTTCAACGACCCCTGCGGGCAGATTTCGGCGGCAGGAACCGCGCTTTATATCTGGACGACTATGCTGATCCCATCAAAACTGAGCCGCCCGGTACGGCTGCAAAATACCGTGGTACGCGATCGCCTGCTGGCGAAACTGGCCGGCGCGGCCAACTATCGCCTGACGCTGGTCAACAGCCCGGCCGGCTACGGGAAAACCACCCTGATCGCCCAGTGGGCGGCGGCCAAGGGCGAGCTGGGCTGGTATTCGCTGGATGAGAGCGATAACCAGCCGGAGCGCTTCGCCAGCTACCTGATCGCCGCGCTGCAGCAGGCGACCGGCGGGCAATGCGTCAAAAGTGAGGCCCTCAGCCAAAAGCATCAGTACGCCAGCCTGTCCGCGCTGTTTGGCCAGCTGTTTATCGAACTGGCGGACTGGCATCAGCCGCTGTATCTGGTGATTGATGATTACCACCTGATCACCAACGACGTCATTCATGAAGCCATGCGCTTTTTCCTGCGCCATCAGCCTGAAAATCTGACCCTGATTCTGCTGTCCCGCACGCTGCCGCCGCTGGGGATCGCCAACCTGCGGGTGCGCGATCAGCTGCTGGAGCTGGGCTGTCAGCAACTGGCGTTTAACCATCTGGAAGCCAAACAGTTTTTCGACTGCCGGCTGCCCGCGCCGCTGGCGCAGCAGGACAGCAGCCGCCTGTGCGATGAGGTCGCCGGCTGGGCCACCGCGCTGCAGCTGATTGCCCTGTCGGCCCGGCAGTCCAGCGCCTCGGCGCAGCAGTCGGCGAAACGACTGGCCGGGCTGAACGCCAGCCATCTGGCCGATTATCTGGTGGATGAGGTGCTGGATCACGTCGACGCCAGCGCGCGCGCCTTCCTGCTGCGCTGCTCGGTGCTGCGTTCGATGAACGACGCGCTGATTGTGCGCCTGACCGGCGAGGACAACGGTCAGCAGCGGCTGGAGGAGCTGGAGCGGCAGGGCATGTTTATCCACCGCATGGACGATACCGGCGAATGGTTTAACTTCCACCCGCTGTTTGCCTCCTTCCTGCGCCAACGCTGCCAGTGGGAGCTGGCACTGGAGCTGCCGGGGCTGCACCGCGCCGCCGCCGAAGGCTGGCTGGCGCTCGGCTACCCGGCCGAAGCCATTCACCATGCGCTGGCGGCCAACGACATCAGCATGCTGCGCGATATTCTGCTGCAGCACGCCTGGTCGCTGTTCCACCACAGCGAACTGGCGCTGCTGGAGGAGTGCCTGAACGCCCTGCCTTACGAGCGCCTGATCCAGAACCCCAAACTGGCGCTGCTGCAGGCCTGGCTGGCGCAGAGCCAGCACCGCTATATTGAGGTCAACACCCAGTTGGAGCGGGCCGAGCAGGCAATGCGCGAGCAGCAGATCGCCGTCGACGCGACGCTGCGTGCCGAATTCGACGCGCTGCGGGCGCAGGTGGCGATCAACGCCGGCAAGCCGGAAGAAGCGGAACGGTTAGCGACGCAGGCGCTGAAGCACCTGCCGCTATCCAGTTACTACAGCCGCATCGTCGCCACTTCGGTCACCGGCGAGATTCACCACTGCAAAGGCGAGCTGACGCGCGCCCTGCCGATGATGCAGCAGACCGAGCAGATGGCCCGCCGCCATCAGACCTATCACTACGCGCTGTGGGCGCTGCTGCAGCAGAGCGAAATTCTTATCGCCCAGGGGTTCCTGCAGGCGGCATACGAAACTCAGGATAAAGCGTTCGAACTGATCCGCGAGCAGCATCTGGAACAACTGCCGATGCATGAATTTCTGCTGCGCATCCGCGCGCAGATCCTGTGGTCATGGTCGCGGCTGGATGAGGCGGAGGACACCGCCCGGCTGGGCCTGACGGTGCTGGCCAACTACCAGCCCCAGCAACAGCTGCAGTGCCTTGCCATGCTGGCGAAATGCTCGCTGGCGCGCGGCGATCTGGATAACGCCCATGCCTATCTGCAGCGCTGCGAAACCCTGCAGCACGGTGCGCAGTATCACCGCGACTGGCTGACCAATGCCGATAAACCGCGCATCATCCACTGGCAGATGACCGGCGACACCGCCGCCGCCGCGCGCTGGCTGAGCCAGTGCGAAAAGCCCGCCATGGCGGACAACCATTTCACCCAGGGACAGTGGCGCAATATCGCCCGGGTGCAGATTCTGCTTGGCCGCTATCAGGAGGCCGAAGTGGTGCTGGACGAGCTGAACGATAACGCCCGTCGGCTGCGGCTGATCAGCGATCTCAACCGTAACCTGCTGCTGAGCAACCAGCTTTACTGGCAGACCGAGCGTAAAAGCGACGCCCAGCGCGCCCTGATCGAAGCGCTGACGCTGGCCAACCGCACCGGCTTTATCAGCCACTTTGTGATTGAGGGCGAAGCCATGGCGCAGCAGCTGCGCCAGCTGATCCAGCTCAATACGCTGCCGGAGCTGGAACAGCACCGCGCCCAGCGCATTCTGCGCGATATCAACCAGCATCACCGGCATAAATTCGCGCATTTTGACGAGAATTTCGTCGATAAGCTGCTGACGCACCCACAGGTGCCTGAGCTTATCCGCACCAGCCCGCTCACCCAGCGCGAATGGCAGGTGCTCGGGCTGATTTATTCCGGTTACAGCAACGACCAAATCGCCGGCGAGCTGGCGGTGGCGGCCACCACCATCAAAACGCATATCCGCAATCTGTATCAGAAACTGGGGGTCGCCCACCGGCAGGAAGCGGTGCAGCAGGCGCAGCGGCTGCTGCAGATGATGGGATACGGCGCATAAAGGCGCAGTGTTAGTCTGGTCTTTATGCGCGCGGAATTGGTTACAATGCCGGCGTCCCCTAATTACGAGGCAATTGGAAGTCATGGAACAGTTTGAAGCGATCAATGTTGAGCAGGCGCACGGCCGCTGGCAAGACGGCAGCGCGGCGTTGGTCGATATCCGCGATCCGCAGAGTTTCGCCACCGGGCATACGCCGGGCGCATTTCATCTCACCAACGCCACGCTGCAAACCTTTATGCAGCAAAACGATTTCGATCGTCCGGTGATGGTGATGTGCTACCACGGCAACAGCAGCCGCGGCGCTGCGCAGTATCTGCTGAATCAGGGTTTTGATGCGGTGTACAGCATCGACGGCGGCTTTGAGGCCTGGCTGCGTCAATACCCGCAGGATGTGGAAACCTCCGCCGAATAATCATCAGGGCGCGCCAGCGCCCTGTTCTTCCCCCTGCCTGCACGATTTTCCACAGGTCGGTGCTGCGACATCGGGTTTCAACGTTATAATCAGCCATCGCCGGTATCTGCAACGGCCACAACGCATCGACGCAAGACGGAAACTCCCTACTTATGATTAGAGTGATCGCCGTATCCAATCCCCGCCTGGCACTGGCGTTTGTCGACTATATGGCGACGCAGGGCATTACGCTGGAACTGCGCCACGGCCAGGACAGCGCAGAGATCTGGCTGGCGGATGAACCGCGGCTGGAACAGGTACAACACGAACTGCAGCAGTTTATGCGCGACCCGCTCAACCGCCGCTATCAGGCCGCCAGCTGGCAAACCGGCGGCACCGCCGCCGAGCTGCACTATCCGCACGACTCCTACCTGCAGATTATCCGCAGCAAGGCCGGCCCGCTGACCCTAAGCGTGATGGCGCTGTGTATTCTGGTGTATGTGCTGATGCAGGTAGTGGGCGACGACAGCGTGATGTACTGGCTCTCCTGGCCGCAGAACAGCGAGCAATATACGCAGCTGTGGCGCTGGATCAGCCATGCGTTTCTTCACTTCTCACTGCTGCACATCGCCTTTAACCTGCTCTGGTGGTGGTACCTCGGCGGGCCGATGGAAAAACGCCTCGGCGCCGGTAAACTGTTTGTGCTGGCCGTGGTGTCGGCCTTCTTCAGCGGCTGGGCGCAATCGCTGTTCAGCGGGGCGCTGTTTGGCGGCCTGTCCGGCGTAGTCTATGCGCTGATGGGCTACAGCTGGCTCAGCGGCGAACGGGCGCCGGAGCGCGGGCTGATGCTGCCGCGCGGCCTGATGATATTTTCCGTACTGTGGCTGGTCGCCGGCTACTTCGATATTTTAGGAATGTCGATCGCCAACGCGGCACACGTGGCCGGTTTAGTGTTAGGGTTGCTGATGGCATTTTGGGACACGCGTCATCGCGCGCACAACGAACAATAACGCTCAATAACACTATACCTTTACCTATCAAAAGATTACGGGTAAAAAATTCGGCAAACTTCACCCGACGGGTATATCGGCGTATTAGGGGATTACCGTGAAACAAACACAGCGTCACGACGCAATTATCGAGCTGGTCCGTCTGCAAGGTTACGTCAGCACTGAAGAACTGGTGGAGCATTTTGACGTCAGTCCGCAGACGATTCGCCGCGATCTGAACGACCTGGCCGATCAAAATAAAATTCAGCGCCACCACGGCGGCGCCGCACTGCCGTCCAGCTCCGTGAACACCGCCTACCATGACCGTAAGGTGATGTGGTCAGAGGAAAAAGACCGCATCGCCCAGCGCGTCGCCAGCCAGATCCCGGACGGCGCCACTCTGTTTATCGATATCGGCACCACGCCGGAAGCCGTGGCGCACGCGCTGATGAACCATAAGAACCTGCGCGTCGTCACCAACAACCTGAACGTCGCCACCCTGCTCACCGCCAAAGAGGATTTTCGCCTGATCCTGGCCGGCGGCGAAGTGCGTACCCGCGACGGCGGCATTATGGGTGAAGCGACGCTGGACTTTATCTCACAGTTCCGCCTCGATTACGGCATCCTCGGCATCAGCGGCATTGATATGGACGGCTCACTGCTCGAATTCGACTACCATGAAGTGCGCACCAAGCGCGCCATTATTGAAAACTCGCGCTGCGTCATGCTGGTTACCGACCACTCCAAGTTCGGCCGCAACGCGATGGTCAACCTGGGCAATATGAATCTGATCGACTATCTGTTTACCGACCAGCTGCCGCCGCCCGGCGTCATGAAAATCATCGAGCAGTACGACGTACAGCTGGAACTGTGCTGAGTCTCCTCACTCAGCTCTGATTCCCCCTTCCGCCCGGAAGGGGGCTGAACAACGCCCTCCCGTTATCCTCCCGTCGCCCGTTTGCCGGCGCCTTATTCTGTGGGAAAAGCCACTCACTTTGTGTGTCTATAGTCGCTAAACTGTTATCTTTATCACGCGTGAATGTTTTTGTTTGGTTAACTCTTGGCTTGTTTGTTGGTTTTTGATTACAATGATGAGCGAAAACGAACATAAAAGAGCTATTTCGAACATCTGGAGGAAGATGACGTGGAAACCAAAGACTTGATCGTTATCGGTGGCGGCATCAACGGTGCCGGCATCGCGGCGGATGCTGCCGGGCGCGGCCTGTCCGTACTGCTACTGGAAGCGCAAGACTTGGCCTGTGCTACGTCTTCCGCCAGTTCCAAACTGATCCACGGCGGCCTGCGCTACCTGGAACACTATGAATTCCGTCTGGTGAGCGAAGCGCTGGCTGAACGTGAGGTGCTGCTGAAACTGGCGCCGCATATCGCCTTCCCAATGCGCTTCCGCCTGCCGCACCAGCCACACCTGCGTCCGGCCTGGATGATCCGTACCGGCCTGTTCCTGTACGATCACCTGGGTAAACGCACCAGCCTGCCGGGCAGCAAGAGTTTGCGTTTTGGCCCAGAATCCGTACTGAAGCCGGAACTGAAGCGCGGTTTCGAATATTCCGACTGCTGGGTCGACGATGCGCGTCTGGTGGTATTGAACGCGCAGGAAGTGGTGGAACGCGGCGGCGAAGTGCGCACCCGCACCAAAGTGACCCGCGCATGGCGTGAGAACGGCATGTGGATGGTGGAAGCGACCGATATCGACAGCGGTAAAACCTTCACCTGGCGCGCCAAAGGCCTGGTTAACGCTACCGGCCCGTGGGTGAAAAACTTCTTCGATGACGGCCTCAAGCTGAAATCACCCTATGGCATCCGCCTGATCAAAGGCAGCCATATCGTGGTGCCGAAGGCGCATAACCAGCCGCAGTCCTACATTCTGCAGAACGAAGACAACCGTATCGTCTTTGTGATCCCGTGGATGGATGAGTTCTCGATTATCGGCACCACCGATGTGGAATATCACGGCGATCCGAAAGACGTGAAGATTGACGATAACGAAATCAACTACCTGCTGAAAGTGTATAACGACCACTTTAAGAAACAGTACGGCCGTGACGATATCGTCTGGACCTACTCCGGCGTACGTCCGCTGTGCGACGATGAGTCCGATTCACCGCAGGCCATCACCCGTGATTACACGTTGGACGTGCATGACGATAACGGCCAGGCGCCGCTGCTGTCGGTCTTCGGCGGTAAGCTGACCACCTATCGCAAGCTGGCAGAACACGCGATGGAAAAACTGGCGCACTATTATCCGGAAGCCGGCCCGGCCTGGACCAAGAACGGCACCCTGCCGGGTGGCGACATCGGCGGCGACCGCGACAGCTACGCAGCCAAACTGCGCCGTGAACACGGCTGGTTGCCGGAAGCGCTGGCGCGCCGCTATGCCCGTACCTACGGCAGCCACAGCGAACTGATTCTGTCCGGCGCCAACAGCCTGGCGGATCTGGGCGAAGACTTCGGCCACGGCCTGTACGAAGCGGAGCTGCGCTACCTGGTGGAGAAAGAGTGGGTGGTGGAGCTGAAAGACGCCATCTGGCGCCGCACCAAACTCGGCATGTGGCTGGACGAAGCGCAACAGGCGCGCGTCAGCGAGTGGCTGGCGGAACGCGCAAAAGCCAAAGCGCTGTCGCTGGCTTCCTAAGCCGGTAAAGGCCGGGGGCAAGATTGGCTGTGATACGCGGCCAATAGCCGTCTCGCTGATATCAACGGTGAATTAATCCGACTCGCGTTTGAGTTTGGTTATTTCACCGTTTTTGTTTAGGCGATAGCGGGCATCGCTAAAGGCAAACATAATATCGCCATTCCTATCATTTCTTACTGTGAATAATTTGTTTTTATCTATACATTTTTCTTTCTCTCTGACGTCGTCAAAGCACATTCTGTCATATTTATCAGATTCTTTATAACCACTACCAAAGTCCCAAAAGATAATCGTAAAAAAACCATAGGATGCAGGTTGTGGAATATCATAATTCTTTTTAATTTTTTCTTTGTTTTTCAGCCACCAATTTATTTTTCCTTTATCTGTAAAAGGAAAATTATTCACTAAAACATCACTGTAATTACCTCTCTGATGAACGGCAACAATTTCTACCGGACGCAGACACCACCCAAAAGCGAATATTGGCAGCACCACGAACAGTAACATCATTAGTAGAATCAATCGACTCACCGGCATAATTACTCTCTTATCATTCCTCTAACACCCTTTCATTAATTTTCAATCTCGCCTAAGCTTAATGAGTTCACCATTTTTTTTCATAAGGTACCTTCCACCATCTGCGACAAATAACATATCCTTATCCCTATCGTTTTCAGCAATGAAAAAAACATTCTTCTCAATACAGTTTTCTTTCTCTTTCATATCATCAAAACACATTCGGTCATACTTCCCCGCCTCTTTATAACCATCACCAAAATCCCAGAATATAACAGTAAAGAATCCATCTGAATCTGGTTTAGGGATGCCATATTTTTCTTTTAGGTTATTTTTATTATCTAACCACCACTTTATTTTCCCTTTATCTGTAAAAGGAAAGTTTTTCACCAACACATCGCTATAGTTCTCCCTCTGGTGAATAGCAATAATCTCTACCGGTTGCAGCGAGCACCAAAGGAAAAAGCCAAAAAGTGCCATGGCGGCATATATCATAACGCGTATAAAATGACTACCCCGCCCGCAATAAACCTTATCGCGAATATAAAGCCAATCAATAAAAATATTTTTCATTACTTTATCAATCAATTCCGATTTTTATAATGTCACCATTACTCTTCATGTGATACTCATCACCATTAGTTATAAATGATATATCACCATTTCTTTCATTTGACACAATAAATCCCTTGTTTTTTCTATACATTTTTTCTTGGTTGGCATATCATCAAAGCAACGCCGATCATACTTTCCAGCTTCTTCATAGCCATCACCAAAATCCCAAAAGGTAATAGAAAAGAAACCATCTGATGCAGGGTTAGGTATCTTATACTCATTCTTTAATCTATCTTTATTTTTTATCCACCAGTCTATTTTACCTTTATCCGTAATGGGGAAATGGTTAACCAGAACAGCACTAAACTCATTTTTATGATGAACAGCAATAATTTCTACCGAACGTAGGCTCCACCAAAAAGCTAACATTGACAGTAAAGCAATCAATAACATCAGTGGTAGAGATAATCTATTCACCCTCATAATTATTTCCCTATCTCTTCTCAGATGAGCCGTTCATTAATTTTCATTCACGCCTAATCTTAACGATTTCACCATCTTTTCCCATACGGTAGGTTCCATTATCTCCAACAAAGAACATATCATCATCTTTGTCATTAGAAATGATGAACAACACATTTTTATCAATACAATTTCTCTTTTCTTTCATATCTTCAAAACACATCCGGTCATACTTCCCCGCATATTTATAGCCCTCGCCAAATTTCCAGATAACAATAGTAAAAAGTCCATAGGAAGCAGGTTTAGGGATATCATATTTTTCTTTTAATTTGTCTTTATTATCCAACCACCAATTAACCTTTCCTTTATCCGTAAAGGGGAAATTATTCACCAGCACATCGCTGAAGTTGTTCCTTTGATGAACGGCAACGATCTCCACCGGTTGTAGAGAACGCCAGAAAAAATAGCCTAGTAGTACTAAGCCTGCTAATGCCAAAATACATATGATCTTTTTACTTTTTCTCATTATGTCTCCCGGATATCTCTACTGTAGCTTCCATATTAGTCATAAACGGCTTAAAACCAAGCTGATTGTAGCGCTGAAGTACAAACCAGATACGGAAGAAACGAAACTGGTTAAACCTAACCTTTCTGATATCGTCATCATCCAATCCAAAGTGGTCCTGCACCCGATAGTGCACCAACGCACGATAGCTTGCGTTATCAACCTGCAGTGATTTTACCGTGATATGCGTAGCCCAGGTATCATGTACGGTAATCCCCATACCGTTAAAATTATCCTGAAACCGGTCAAACTTAGGCAGTTTTCCAAGCATGATGACTTCCCTAAGCTCATCTTTAAGTTTTTCCGGATAATATTTATTCACCCAATCTATGTTTTTATTAAAAAACAGCTCTAATAGTAAACGCGTACTATTTTTCTCATCTTTATCCCCCAAAATCTGCTCCTTTAACGCGGCATTCAGATGTGGGCTGCTAAACGGCGTGCCGTTGCCGTACTGCATATGGCTGATCATCTGTTCAATCAGGTGTTTATAGGGGCCATAAAGCGCAAAGAGGCGGGATAACTGGCGGAATTCATCAAAGAGAATTCTGGCGCACTCCTGCCGGGTGAGCGTAGTCCCCTGCCCGCGTATGCCATAAAAGCGCGAATGCGGCTGGTTAAACGGCGTGAGCTGCGTCAGGGTATAGGGATTAACCCGCGTGGAGACATCGCCTAAATGAAAGTGTGTTTTTAATTGCGCTGCGGATAAATCTCCGCAGCGCATATCATATGCACCATAATCATCCATTATATTTTTGGTTTTAAATATAGTGCAGGGGAATTGTAATGCCGACATAGTGATACATTCCTTGTGCGATCGTCCATTATGATCTTTCCGCCGGCATAATAATCCCGTAGCGAATAAAATGTAAACACTGGCGTAGTATTATTTCCTATAAAAAATAACGACTTATTTATTTGAATAACATGAGTGATTAATATAAACAGCTAAAATAAAAAAGCCCGCTAATTAGCGGGCTTAAATAATTACGCCATGAAATAGGGCGCTAACGTATTACAGCAGAATCCGCAGCATACGGCGCAGCGGCTCTGCGGCGCCCCACAGCAGCTGATCGCCGACGGTAAACGCGGACAGGTATTCCGGCCCCATGTTCAGCTTGCGCAAACGCCCGACCGGCGTATTCAGCGTGCCGGTCACCGCCGCCGGCGTCAGCTCGCGCATGGTCAGCTCGCGGTCGTTCGGGATCACCCGCACCCAGTCGTTGTGCGTCGCCAGCATCTGTTCGATCTCCGGCAGCGACACGTCTTTTTTCAGCTTCAGGGTAAACGCCTGGCTGTGGCAACGCAGCGCGCCAACGCGCACGCACAGGCCGTCGACCGGAATCAGGCTGGAGCTGGCCAGAATCTTGTTGGTTTCCGCCTGGCCTTTCCACTCTTCACGGCTCTGGCCGTTATCAAGCTGCTTGTCAATCCACGGAATCAGGCTGCCGGCCAGCGGTACGCCAAAGTTATCGGTCGGCAGTTTGCCGGAGCGGGTCGCCTCGGTCACCTTGCGTTCAATATCCAGAATGGCGGACGCCGGGTCCTGCAGCTCTTTCGCCACATCGGCGTGCAGCATGCCCATCTGCGTCAGCAGTTCGCGCATATGCCGCGCGCCGCCACCGGAAGCAGCCTGATAGGTAGCCACAGACGCCCACTCCACCAGATCGTTGGCGAACAGGCCGCCCAGCGACATCAGCATCAGGCTGACGGTGCAGTTACCGCCGACAAAGGTTTTGATGCCTTTATCCAGACCCTGCTGAATGACCGCGCGGTTAACCGGATCCAGAATGATGATCGCCTCATCGTCCATCCGCAGGGAGGACGCGGCATCAATCCAGTAGCCCTGCCAGCCGCTGGCACGCAGCTTCGGGTAAACCTCATTGGTATAATCGCCGCCCTGACAGGTGATAATGATATCCAGCGCGCTCAGCGCGTCAATATCGTAGGCGTCCTGCAGCGTCCCCTGCTGCTGACCGCCGATAGCCGGCGCAGGCGCACCGTGCTGTGAGGTGGAGAAGAATACCGGACGAATGGCGTCGAAATCGCGCTCTTCCGTCATGCGTTGCATGAGCACCGAGCCGACCATACCGCGCCAACCGACTAAACCAACGTTTTTCATAAAACTGTCCTGCCTTGGAGGATACGACTTATTGAGTCATTGATGAGCAATTATCCTCACACCTTACAAAATGTCAGCGCGGGCGAAAAGTGAATTTATTCGATGCCAGCGCAATTGTTAGCAATCCTGCTTATAAAGGCGGATCACGCGGCGCTTGCTGCTGCCGGACGCGATAAAAAAAGGCGCCCGTAGGCGCCTTAATAAGCTCAGAATGATTACAGCAGCGTAAAGGCGATCATCCCCACCACCGCACCGGTGGTGCCGAGGATGGTTTCCATTATCGACCAGGTTTTCAGCGTCTGCGCTTCGGTGGCGCCGGTAAATTTACCGAACAGCCAGAAGCCGGAGTCGTTGACGTGGCTCAGTACGATGGAACCGCCGGCAATACATACCGACAGCGCCGCCATCTGCGCGCCGGAGTAGCCCAGCTCGCCAATCACCGGCATCACCAGGCCGACAGCGGTCAGACAGGCCACGGTCGCCGAACCCTGAATCACCCGCACCGCCGCCGACAGCACAAAACAGGCGACAGCAATCGGCAGGCCGGCGCCGATCAGCGCGTTACCCAACGCCGGGCCAACGCCGGAATCGACCAGCACCTGCTTGAAGACGCCGCCTGCGCCGGTTACCAGCAAGATAATCCCCGCCGGCTGGATCGCCGCCGAACAGACTTCCATCACCTTGTCTTTACTCATCCCACGGCGGATAGCCAGACCATAAATCGCCACCAGGCAGGCAATCAGAATCGCGGTGAACGGATGGCCGATAAACTGCAGCCACTGATACAGCGAGCTGCCTTCCTCGGTAAAGCGCGCGCCGATGGTTTTCAGCCCCACCAGCACTAACGGGAACAGCACCAGCGCCAGGCTAAAGCCGAACGAAGGCAGCTTGCTCTTATCGATGCTTGGCTCTTCGATATCTTTCGGCAGTTCCAGCGTGACGTGCTTGCTGATAAACGAACCGAACAGCGGGCCGGCCAGCAGCATGCCCGGAATCGCCGCCGCCAGGCCGATCAGGATCATCCAGCCAAAATCTGCATTCATCTGCGACGCCAGCAGCATCGGGGTCGGCCCCGGCAGCAGGAAGGCCGCCGCCGCGGCTACGCCGGCAAACAGCGGGATCACCTGCTTCACCAGATTACCGCCGGTGCGACGCGCCACGGCGAAGGCCACGCCAATCAGCAGCACGATCGCCACATCGAAGAACAGCGGCAAGGCGCAAACCAGGCCGGCAATCCCCAGCGCGTAGTGCGCGCGCTTTTCGCCAAAGCCTTTCAACATTTTGACGGCGATCTGATCCAGCGCGCCCGTTTCATGCAGAATTTTGCCGAACATCGCGCCCAGCGCCACCACGATCGCCAGGAAGCCCAGCGTGCCGCCCATGCCTTTTTGCATGGTATCGGTGATCTTCTCCAGCGACATACCGGAGAACAGGCCGGCGCCCATCGACACCAGCATCAGGGCGATAAACGCGTGCATCCGCGCTTTCATCACCAGGAACAACAGCAGCAGTACCGAACCTACGGCGGTCAATACCAGCGTTAATGTATCCATTATCGTTTTACCCTTGGTTCGTTACGGATTGAATATAGGAGACGACGTCGGCCACCACGTTATCCAGCGGCTGGTCGATGTCAATCGCCTGCACGTCGGACTCATCCGCCTGCGGCACTTCCAACGCTTCAAATTGGGAAACCAGCATCTGAGGCTTGAAGAAATGCCCTTTACGCTGCTTCAGACGCGCTTCAATCACGTCTTTTTCACCTTCCAGATAGATAAAGTGCAGGTTGTTGTTGCCTGCGCGCAGGCGATCGCGATAGCGCTTTTTCAGCGCGGAACACACCAGCAGCGCAACGTCATTGGTACGCTGCATGGCAAAAATCGCGTCGTTCAGTGCCGCCAGCCACGGCGCCCGATCGTCATCGTTCAGCGCATCACCGCCGGCCATTTTATTGATGTTGCTGCGGGGGTGCAGATAATCGCCATCCAGCATGGCGGCATTGAGTTCATGCGCTACGGCGCTTGCTACGGCAGATTTCCCGCTGCCGGAGACGCCCATCAGGATGAAAACGTGGTGTTGTGAATTATTCATAATTTTTGTGCTCTCAAGGGTCCCAGGTGCCAAATGTTACTGGTAACAGGTTATCGGTAACATTGTCTTTGTCGCGCTGGAATTAAGCAACAAACCGGCGAAATGACATCCCGTAACTGTGAAGGCGGTCAAACTAACTGCGGTCAAATCTCAACCAGCAAGCAATTATAGTCAGCGTTTGAACCCAAAGGAGGAAAAAGGAGAGGATCGGTACGGCATCAAAAAACGGCACGACGCAATACCGCTTAAATACTACCGCCAGGAATAATAGTGAAACCAACGTCAACCATCGACGGGCTGACGGTTTCGCCACGCAGGCGCGCCAGTAACCGCTCCGCGCCGATCTGCCCCATGGTTTCACGCGGCGTCAGCACGCTGGCCAGTTTTGGCATCATCACCTGGCCAATATCATGGCCGTGGAAACCGGCAATTGCCATATCTTGCGGAATGGATAGCCCCTGACGCTGGCACTCAAAGGCAGCGCCGATCGCCAGGTCATCGTTGGTGCAAAATACGCTGTCGATTTGCGGGTAGTCACGCTGCGCCTGGCGCAGCATTTCACCACCGCCGGAGTAAGACGACGCACGGTTGGTCATAATGCTGCATGGCTGTAACCCGGCCTCGCGCATCGCCTGCTCATAGCCTTGCTGCTTAATCAGCGTACGCTCATCAAGACGCGCACCAAGGTACACCACATGACGATAACCCTGGGCGATAATCCGCTGCGTCATCTGGCGGGCAGCCTGATGGTTATCAAACCCTACTGCCATATCAATACAGGGCGATACGCAGTCCATCAGTTCCACCACCGGAATGCCGGCAACCTCAATCATTTTACGGGTACGGGCGGTGTGGGTGCGTTCGGACAGGATCAGGCCGTCAATATTGTACGAGAGCAACGAGGTCAGGCGCTCTTCTTCACGTTCCGGCAGATAACCATAGTGCGCCAGCATGGTTTGATAATTGTGCGCGTCGGTCACGCTTTCAATACCGCGCAACACTTCGGCAAACACCTGGTTGGTCAGCGATGGCAACAGTACGCCGATAGCGCGGCTGGTAGAGTTGGAAAGGATATCCGGCGCGCGGTTAGGAATGTAGCCCAGTTCATCCAGCGCGACCGCGATTTTCTGCCGCAGGGCGGCGGAAACCTGATCAGGATTGCGCAAATAGCGGCTCACCGTCATCTTGGTGACGCCAACCCTATCTGCAACATCTTGAAGTACCGGCCGCTTTTTCTTCATTATCAATGAGCTGACAAACCGTGAATGGGCGGTTATTTTAGCAAAAAAAACGGCAGGCTGATATCAAACGGGCGTAAAAAGGGCCCAATCGTCAGATTGAGCCCGATAACGCTAAGCAAATTAAACCGGTGGCAAATCAAACAGCAGAATTTCACTGTCTTCATCGGCGTGGAGTGACAGCGCCGTTTCATCCCAGATAGCGAGCGCATCGCTGGCGCCTGCCCGGTTGTCATTAATGGTAATGGAACCGCGCACCACCTGTACCCAGACGCGACGACCGGCTTCGACCGTATACTCCGCCTGTTCGCCTTTATTCAGCGCCCAGCGCGACAGCGTCATATCCTGGAATACCTTCAGCGAACCTTCGCGGGCATCCGGCGACAACACCAGCTGACGCCCCTGCGGTGCATCAAACATACGCTGCTCATAACGCGGCGGCAGGCCGTTGGTATCCGGAATAATCCAGATCTGGTACAGATGCAGCAGCTTGTCGCTGTTAGCATTGTACTCGGAGTGGCGTACCCCGGTGCCGGCGCTCATAATCTGAAATTCCCCAGCCTGGATCTGCTCTTTATTACCCATGCTGTCCTGATGCTCTACGGTACCGTCCAGCACGTAGGTCAGAATTTCCATATCTTTATGCGGATGGGTACCGAACCCTTGCCCGCCGTCAATCCGGTCTTCATTGATGACCCGCAGCGCGGAGAACCCCATAAAGTTCGGATCGTAATAATTGGCAAAGGAGAAGGTATGCCAGCTGTCCAGCCAGCCATGGTTAGCGTGGCCGCGGTCTTTCGCTTTACGTAAATAAATCATGTTCAACTCTCCTCAATGTTTTTTACAGTCTAGACCTGACAGCAGAATAAGAAAGCGTAAAAAACTCACCCCTCTGTTCAAAAATTTCGATGAAATAAACAGAGGAGCCGCAGAAGATTTGTTGAGCGCAAAGGTAGATGATTGAGGGCAAAAAAAAAGCCAGCACCCGAGCTGGCTAAATAAACACTGGAAGCAATGTGAGCAATGTCGTGCCTTCAAGTCAGAGCGGTGAGGCCACCGTCTGCCGAGAACGCATGGCAATAATAATCATTATCATTCGCATCTGTAAAGCGTTTTTTTGACCAATCTTAAATATTGTTGACTAAAGAAGCAGACCCGATAACTTACAGAGTAATATTGCTAATAATCATAGGGATAAGAGAATGGGTGAAATCATCGTCCGCCACGTTGAAACCTCCGATGCACCAGCGCTGCAACGGCTGTATGCCCACCCAGAAGTCTACCGCGATACGCTGCAACTTCCGCTGCCCTCACTCACGCACTGGCAACAGCGCCTGGCTGATGCCAAGCCAGGGTTGCACAATCTGGTCGCCTGCATAGACGAACAAGTTGTTGGTCAGATTGTGATCAAACTTAATCAGTCGTTACGTCGGCGTCACGTCGCTACCTTTGGTATCGGCGTCGATCCTGCACAACAGGGAAAAGGCATCGGCGGAGCGCTGATGAGCGCCATGATGGAACTTTGCGATAACTGGGCGGCAATTCAGCGTATTGAATTGACGGTGTTCACCGACAATCAGGGCGCCATTGCGTTATACAAGAAGTTTGGTTTCGAGATAGAAGGCACCAGCCAACACTTTGCCATGCGCGACGGTAAGCTGGTCGATGCCTATCATATGGCGCGATTTCATGGCGTCTGAAAGCGCTGACGAAAAAAATTAACACTTCCCGCGGCACAGCCACGGGAAGTGATAGCCATTAAATACCGGCCGTCTCTTTGATATAGCGGCGCGCCTTAACCGCGTATTCGAAGGGGTTGGCAATGGCCGGATCCTGCTCAGCCTCTACCACCATCCATCCTTTGTAGCCATGCTCGTCCAGCAGTTTGAAGACCGGACGAAAATCAATGACGCCATCTCCCGGCACGGTAAACGTCCCCTTTTTCACCCCATCCAGGAAGCTTAAGCGGTTAGCCCGCACCTCGGCGACCACGTCATCGCGCACGTCTTTCAGATGGACATGATTAATGCGCGGCAAATATTTTTCCAAAATAGCCAGCATCGCCTGTTGGCTGCCTTCAGAGTAGTAGGCATGGCCGGTATCAAACAGCAGGTATACATCATCGTTTACCATGCTCATATAGCGGTCGATCTCCGCCGTGGTTTGAATCCCCGTCCCCATATGGTGATGGAGGCAAACCTGCATGCCTTTGCCAGCGGCGATTTTCGCCAGTTCGTTATAGCCGTCGGCGACGCGCTGCCACTCTTCATCGGTAAAGTAGGGTTTTTCTTCCAATACCGCCTTGTCGGTACCCTGAATGCTTTTGCTCTGCTCTGAGCAGCCAATCACCTTGGCGCCCATATCATGCAGAAAGTTCATATGGTTAACGAACTCATCGATGGTTTTTTCTTTCTGCCCGTCGGCAAAAAAGGTGCTGAACCAGGCGTTGCAGATCTGAATGCCGCGAATATCCAGCATGGGCTTTAAAACCTGCGGATCGCGCGGGTACTTACTGCCCACTTCGCTGCCGCTGAATCCCGCCAGCGCCATTTCGCTGACGCACTGTTGGAAGGTGTTCTCTTTGCCAAGTTCCGGCATGTCGTCATTGGTCCAGCCAATCGGGGCGATCGCCAGCTTCACATAGTCTTTATTCATTTTTTGGGCCTCAGTCATTAGATCGGCGCTTCACCCTGTTCCCATCCCGCATCACGCAACCCGCGCAGAAACGCGACAAGCCATGTCAGGGGCATCGCCGGCGGCGTTATTTACCTAACAGTTCTCTTTCGATGCGTTCCCGGGTTTCAACCGCCTGGGTCTTCATCTTTTCCGGATAACCGAACAGGGAGGTGCAAATAATCGATTCACCGCCAACCTTAAAGTTGCGGTTGGCGAATTCCATATCGCGCAGGGCCTGGAACAGCGCATCGAAGTCGATCTCTCCTTCGCCGATGCCGACGTGCTGATGCACCGCGGCGTCAACGCCGGGCGGGTTGACGATATAACGACAGTGGCGGGTATGATTCATGGTATCGGCGATCAGCACGTGGGAAAGGTCATCCCCGGCATATTTCAGCATATTCGCCACGTCGCCCTTGCCTTTGTCGTAGTAGAACGAGTGCGGCACGCTGTACAGATACTTCACATGATCGCTGCGCAGCGACTTCACCATATCGACGGTTTCATTATTCAGCTCGCAGAAGTCCCAAGGGTGGGACTGAATTTCCATGCGTATGCCTTCACGCTCAATGATAGGCAGCAGTTCTTCCATGGATTTGTACCACAGCTCTTCACAGATCTCCGGTTCATTGGGATCGCCCGCCAGCTCGGTATTGATCACCTGCACGCCCATCTCCACCGCAATCTCGATCATCCGGCGCCAATTTTTCACCGCCGCCTGACGACGATCCTCACCCGGGCCGGACCAGCGATAAACCACGATAAACGAGGAGATCTCCACCCCGGTGGCCTTCAGCGCATTTTTGTATTCCGCCATGATTTCACGGCCGGCCTTCGGATGTTTATAGAATGGGTTAATCTGCGGATGCGGCGACTGTTCGATATATTTATATCCCCAGTCGGCCACCTGCTGCACCATCTGGGTGACGCCTAAATCTTTAATGACATCCACATCAAACGCGATCTTCATCGTTGTTCCCCGTTAAGCAGCTATACCCGGGCCGCCAGACCCACGGCCTCCTTGCCGACATGTTAACCGTCCTTTTTCACGCGTTGAGCAGACGCCGACGGCCCCGGATATATAAAAAGTGAATCAGGCGATCATTTGCCGTAGAAAGAAGGACGCGGCGGCAGTGATACCGGCACGACTTCACCGCTCAGCTGCGCGGCGACACAGGCATCAGCCGTAACCGCAGCGGCATAACCATCCCAGGCCGACGGCCCTTGCAGCTGCCCGGCCTGCACGTCATTGATAAATCCTTGCAGTTCAACATCATAAGCGTCAATGAAACGTTCTTTCCAATCCATCAGGATCTCGTTGGACAGCTTGGCGTTGCTGCGCATCTGCACAGACGACGGCTCCGGCAGCTTGGCGATGCCGGTTTCCCCGACGACTTCGCACTGAATGTCATAGCCGTACTGACAGTTAACGAAGATCTCCACGTCAATGCGCGTGCCCTTCGCCGTTTCAAACAGCACGATTTGCGGATCGCGCAGGTGAGAAAGCGCCTTGCTGCTCTTGCGCGGGAACACCACCTGCACCGACACATAATCGTCATCCAGCAGCCAGCGCAGCACGTCGATTTCATGAATCAGGGTGTCGGTAATCGCCATATCCGTGGTGTAGGCCTCGCCCACCGTCGGGTTACGGTGCGCGCAGTGCAGCATCAGCGGCTCGCCGATCTGGCCGCTGGTCAGCACCTGTTTCAGCGCGCGGTAGCCCTGGTCGTACGGACGCATAAAGCCAACCTGCACCAGGCGTTTGCCGTGTTTCGCCTCCGCCTCGACGATGTTTTTACAGCCCTGCGCGGTCACCGCCAGCGGCTTTTCACAAAATACCGGCTTGCCGGCGGCAACCGCAGCCAGCACAAATTCCTCGTGGCTTGGCCCCCAGGAGGTCACCAGCACCGCCTGCACGTCCGACGCCTTAATCAGCTCGTGCCCATCGTCATAAACGCGTGCATCCAGACGCAGCTGCTCCACTATGCCTGTCGCGTTATCGCGGTTGATATCGTTGACGGCAACCACCCTGGCCCCCTGCAACACCTGGCTGCAACGACGAATATGATCGCGACCAATCGCACCGGCACCGATAACCCCAATGTTTAATGTCATTTTCGCTATCCTCTGGATTTAAAACTGGATAAAAGCCGTAATCATCAGTAATCACGGGCCTTGTCGATGTTTTCCTGCAGCTGACGGGCCACCGCAACGATCTTGTCGCTGTCCGCCACCTGGGCTCCGCCCACGCGCCACCAGCTGAGATACTTATGCACCATGGTTTTCGGCAGCACCTTGATATCCAGCAGCGTGGAAACCGTCTGCTGGCGCGCATCGGCCAGCGCTTCAATCAGTTGCTGTTCGGTGGTAATGCTGTAGGTCTTGCAGCCGTAAGCCGCCGCCAGCATGGCGAAATTCACCGGCACCAGCCCGCCGTTAAGTTCCCCGTCCTGACGGAAACGGAACTCCGTGGTGTAGCTGTCCATGCCGTGCTCCATCTGCAGGTTGTTGATGCAGCCATTGGTCATGTTGTCGAACAGCACCACGTTGATTTTGCACCCTTCCTGAATGGAGGTGACCAGTTCGGAATGCAGCATCATAAATGCGCCGTCGCCCACCATGACGTACACTTCCCGCTGCGGCTCGGCCAGTTTGACGCCCAGCGCGGCGTTCACTTCATACCCCATGCAGGAGTAGCCATACTCCACGTGGTAGCCATGCTCACCGCGATTGCGCCACACCCGCTGCAAATCCCCCGGCAGGCTGCCGGCCGCCGCCACAATCACGCTGTCCTGCGGCAACTGCTGATTCAGCACCCCCAGCACGCGGCTTTGAGTCAGCGAGGAGCCCGTCTGGGCAATAAACTCGGCAAAGACCTGCTCACGGTTGAGATGATCGTCGATTTCCGGCACGAAATCGGCGCCGGTATAAGCAACGGAGTAAACCCGCTCGGTTTCTTTCTGCTGCGCCGCCTTGGCCTGTTCAACGGCATCGCCCCAATCGGCGCGATAATCCTGCTGCGTTGCCAGTTCGCCTAACGCCTGCAAAGCTTCACGCGCGTCGGCCAGCAGTTGCACGCCGTCCAGTTTGCCGGCATCAAACGCGCTGACGTTAATGTTCAGGAATTCGACGTCCGGGTTTTGGAACAGCCATTTGGAGGAGGTGGTGAAATCGGTATAACGGGTGCCAACGCCAATCACCAGATCGGCCTGCTTCGCCAGCGTATTGGCGGCCAGGCAGCCGGTCTCGCCGATACCGCCGACGTTATAAGGATGGTCGGAAACGACCGCCCCTTTACCGGCCTGAGTTTCCGCAAAGGGAATGCGAAAACGCTCGGCAAACTGCTGCAGCGCCTTGCCCGCCTGGGAATACTTCACCCCGCCGCCGCATACCAGCAACGGCTTTTTCTTGCCGGCCAGCAGCGCCAGCGCATCGCCGAGCGCTCCGGCCGTCGCCGGCCGACGTTCCAGCCGATGCAGCCGTTTCTGAAAGAAGTACTCTGGATAGTCGTAAGCTTCGCCCTGCACATCCTGCGGCAGGCACAGCGTTACCGCACCGGTTTCCGCCGGATCGGTCAGTACGCGCATGGCGTTGATGCAGGCGCTCATCAGCTGCTCCGGACGCGTGATGCGATCCCAGTATTTGCTGACTGCGCGAAACGCGTCATTGGTGCTGATGCTCAGGTCATAGGATTGTTCGATCTGCTGCAGCACCGGGTCCGGCTGGCGCGAGGCGAAGACGTCGCCGGGCAGCAACAATAAAGGAATGCGGTTGGCGCTCGCCGTAGCGGCGGCGGTCACCATGTTGGCCGCGCCGGGGCCGACGGAAGAGGTGCAGGCGTAAATCTGCTGGCGCAGTTTCTGCTTGGCAAAGCCGGTCGCTGCATGGGCCATCCCCTGCTCATTGCGCCCCTGAAGCACGGTTAACTGCCCGCGATCCTGCTCCAGCGCCTGCCCAAGGCCCAGCACATTGCCATGGCCGAAAATCGCAAATATGCCCTTCACAAATTTGATTTCGACGCCATCCACCAGCAGATACTGGTTATCGAGGAACTTGACGAGCGCCTGCGCCATGGTCAATCTGATCTTACTCATTCTCTCCCCCTAATGATGGCCTGATGCCCGACTTAGCCCTGGTCGGCATCACCGCTGAGATTACGGAACGGTTTTCCTGCCCTGAATTCGCTGATATCTTGGGCCGGGTTCAGACAGATTGCGCACACCTTCAGCAACCTGAAACATGCAGCGATTATAAACAAATATATTTTTCATAAAATCACGCATCAGAAAAAACATTTCATTTTGCGATAAAGATCGCATTCTAATGAAAACCTTATTTCAACGCCGGCTCAAAGCGCATCTTCCCCATGCCGTCAACGCTTTCAGACTGATTAGCGCAACCTGTCGCCGCCTTCACCAAGCGCAGCCCACGGCGATGAAAAGCCAACATTAATACGGCAAAACCTACGCGCAAGCCCGCAATGCCGCCGCCTGATAGCGGCAGACGCGCGCCTCGACGTCACAGCGTGTTGCGACTTGGGTGGTAAATTTCATTTAATATTGAAATTGGAATTTTTATTCCTCATACTCAACGCAATGATTCCTGCTAACCTCCGCTTATCGGGTCGCAGTCGGCTTTTGCTTAATACAGAAGGAAAGGGCTATGGTTTCACAACAAAAACAGCTTGATGTCATCTGTCTCGGCCGCATCGCCGTCGATTTCTACGCGCAGCAAATCGGCGCACGCCTGGAAGACGCCAGCACGTTTGCCAAATACCTCGGCGGATCTTCCGGCAACGTTGCCTACGGCACGGCGATTCAGGGGCTGAAGTCCGGCATGCTGGCCCGCGTCGGCGATGAACATATGGGGCGTTTCCTACGTGAAGAGCTTCAGCGTGTGGGGGCGGACACCCGCTGCCTGATCACCGACAAGCAGCGGCTGACCGGGCTGGTGATCCTCGGCATCAAGGATCAGGAAACCTTCCCGCTGATTTTCTACCGTGATAACTGCGCCGATATGGCGTTAACGCCTGACGACATTGATGAGTCCTACATCGCCTCGTCACGTGCGCTGGCAATTACCGGCACCCATCTGTCCCACCCCAACACGCGCGCCGCCGTGCTGCAGGCGCTGGAGTACGCGCATCGCCACGGGCTGCGCAAGGCGCTGGACATTGACTACCGTCCGGTGCTGTGGGGCCTGACGTCGCTGGGCGACGGCGAAACGCGCTTTGTCGAATCGGACAAGGTCACGCGCGAACTGCAGGAGGTATTGCACCACTTTGACCTGATCGTCGGCACGGAAGAGGAATTTCATATTGCCGGCGGCAGCACCGATACGCTGACCGCGCTGGCCAACGTACGCAAAGTCAGCCAGGCGACGCTGGTATGTAAACGCGGCGCACAAGGGTGCTCGGTATTTGAAGGGGCTATCCCGAGCGATTGGCAGGCGGTAAAACTGCACTGCGGCGTGCGGGTTGAAGTGCTTAACGTGCTCGGCGCCGGCGACGCCTTTATGTCCGGCCTGCTGCGCGGCTATTTGAATGACGAGGGCTGGGATCAGGCGTGCCGCTACGCCAACGCCTGCGGTGCGCTGGTGGTATCGCGCCATGGCTGCGCCCCGGCGATGCCGACCAGGCGCGAACTGGACGATTACCTGGCACGCGAGCAGCAGGTGCCGCGCCCAGATCGCGATGCGCGCCTGAACCACCTGCACCGCGTCACCACGCGCAAGCAACAGTGGCCGGAACTGTGCGTCTTCGCCTTTGACCACCGCAAACAGCTGGCAGATATGGCGCGCGAAGCCGGCGTAGGTGAAGAACGCATTCCACAGTTGAAATCCCTGCTGCTGACCGCCGCCAAAGAGGCGGCAGACGAGGCGGGCCTGCAGGGCAACAGCGGTATTCTGGCCGACACCACTTACGGCCAGGCCGCGCTGAATGAAATCACCGGTGAGGGATGGTGGATTGGCCGTCCGATCGAGCAGCCCAGCTCACGTCCGCTGCGTCTGGAACATGGCAACATCGGCTCTCAGCTGGTCGACTGGCCGCTGGAACACGTGGTGAAATGCCTGGTGTTTTATCATCCCCACGATCCCGTCGAACTGCGCAACGAGCAGGATGCGCTGATTAATGACGTCTATCAGGGATGTTGCAAAACCGGCCATGAACTGCTGCTTGAAGTGATTTTACCCGAGGACAGCAGCGATAAAGATGAAAGTTACTACCTGGAAATCATGGCGCACTTCTATCAGTTAGGGATAAAACCCGACTGGTGGAAACTGCCGCCGCTGAGCGCAGCAAGCTGGCGCCAGGTCGGCGAGCTGATCGAAGCCGCCGATCCCGACTGCCGCGGCGTGGTCATTCTGGGCCTGGACGCGCCGGAAGACGCGCTGAAGGCCGGCTTTGCCGCCGCCGCCGATGAGCGCTGGGTGAAAGGGTTTGCGGTAGGCCGTACCATTTTCGGCCAGCCGTCACGCCTCTGGCTGCAGGGTGAGCTAGATGATTCTTCTTTAATTGCGCAGGTTAAACAGAAATATCTTACGCTGATCGGTTTCTGGCGGTTATATCGTCCACAACGCGATGGTGTAACCCACCACCCTTAAAACGATATCCTCCGGCCCCTTAAAGCATGTTTACGACTTTAGGGGGCTTTTTTTGCCCATTTTCTGTGAACTAACGCAACCTGCGTTGAAATAAATCGCTTTTTGATGAAATGAAACTTCCGCTCCGTCTGTTAGAATGACGAATAAATACTCCAGGCGCAGGCCTCTTAGCGCTTTAGCCAATATTGTGAGCCGAATGGATGAATAACCCAACTCAACTTTCGCTATTACAAGACGAAATCCGCCACCGTTACGAAACGCTCAGCAAACGTCTGAAACAGGTCGCGCGTTATATTCTGGATAACAGCAACAGCATTGCGTTCGACACCGTGGCCTCCATCGCCGCACAGGCCAGCGTTCCGCCGTCAACCCTGATCCGCTTTGCCAACGCCTTTGGCTTCAGCGGCTTCAATGAAATGAAACAGGTTTTTCGTCAGCACCTGATGGAAGAGACGGTTAACTATACCGAGCGCGCCCGCCTGTTCCGCCAGACCTCTACAGACGACAACGCCGCGCCGGAAAACCCGGCTGAAATTCTCAACGTGTTCACCATGGTGAATGCGCAGGCGTTGCAGCAACTGCCGGCGCAAATCGACGGCGCGCAGCTGGAGAAGGCGGTAGAACTGCTGAAAAATGCAGAGAATATTTACGTGATTGGCCTGCGCCGCTCGTTCAGCGTCGCCTCCTACCTGACCTATGCCCTGCGCCACCTGGAGCGCCGCGCCTTCCTGATTGACGGCCTGGGCGGCATGTTTACCGAGCAGCTCGGCATGGTGAAGCCAAAAGACGTGGTGATCGCCATCAGCTATTCGCCCTACGCCAGAGAAGCGCTGGAATTGGTGGAGCTGGGCGCCAAACAGGGCGCGCAGCAAATCGCCATTACCGACAGCCAGGTAAGCCCGCTGGCGGCCTTTAGCGACGTGTGTTTTGTGGTCCGGGAAGCGCAGGTGGATGGTTTCCGTTCGCAGGTCGCGTCAATGTGTCTGGCGCAGACGCTGGCCGTTTCGCTGGCGCTGAATAACGCTAAAGACGCATAAATGCGTAAAGGGCGAACACCTGGTTCGCCCCCTTTTGCCATCGTCGTCACCTTTGTGGCGATGCGGCTATTTCTGCGGGTAGTCATCACCGTTAATCCAGGCGTGATCTTTTTCCCAGGTAAATTTCCACAGGCGCTTTGGACCGGCCATCACGTTAAGGTAGTAGTTATCGTAACCGGCCAGGGTCGCCACCGGATGATAACCACGCGGCACCTTCACCACATCGCGGTTATACACCGGCATACACTCGTCCAGTGAGCGGTCGTCCGTGTACACGCGCTGCATGCAGAACCCCTGTTCCGGCTCAATGCGGTGGTAATAAGTCTCTTCCAGATAGGTTTCATCCGCAGAGTCTTCCTGATCGTGCTTATGGCTGGGGTAGGAGCTGGTATTGCCCTCGTCGGTGTATACCTCCACCACCAGCAGGCTGTCCGCCGGCTTATCGTCCGGCAAGATATTGTGCACCAGCCGCTGGTTGCGCCCTTTGCCACGCCGTTCAACACCCACGTCCGCCGGCGTAATCAGGCGCGAAGGCAAATGCCCGCTTCCCGGCGCGCTGCATACTGCCAGTTCCAGCTCGCTTTCGGCCCGCACGATAACCTGGTCGTGATGCGGCACATAAACCGCATAGGGCGGCGTCCGCTCAAACGGACTCATACGTTTGCCGATATGGGGATATTCGGCATGCTGCGTCGCAACGGAGGCAATGCCGGCCACCAATACCAGGCACAGCTCTTTATCGTCGCTGCTCAGCGTCAGCGTTTTCCCCGCCTCAAGGCGATAGACGTCAAAACCGACAAAACGCCAGTCGGCGTTTTCCGGCGTAACATGCTGAATACGCCCCTGGCTATCGGGCGGCTGGCATTTCGCAAGCAATGAAGACATGAAACCCTCCTGTTACCGTCAAGACAACCCGCCAGGTGCAATACCGTCGGCGCGTATGTCCGTTGCTTATCGCAACAGGCGCGGCTTTACTCTGCTTGAGCCGCGCCTGCATATGGTTGATCAGCCTAAGGTCGGCATACTGTATTCAGACACCGTCTGCTGGCCGGAAGGCCAGCGCGCCGTCGCCGTCTTCATACGCGTATAGAAACGCACGCCGTCGGCACCGTGTACGTTGAGCGCGCCGAACACCGAACGCTTCCAGCCGCCAAAGCTATGGAATGCCATCGGCACCGGCACCGGTACGTTGACCCCGACCATACCGGCCTGCACCTCATGCACGAACTGGCGCGCATAGTGGCCGTTGCTGGTAAAGATGGCGCTGCCGTTGCCGAACTCATGGCCGTTCACCGTGTCGATCGCTTCCTGATAGCTGGCGACGCGCACAATCCCCAGCACCGGCCCGAAGATCTCTTCACGGTAGATGCGCATCTGCGGCGTAACGTGATCAAACAACGTGCCTCCCACGTAATAACCGTCCGGATGCCCCGGCACGCTGTAGTTGCGGCCGTCCGCCACCAGCGTCGCGCCTTCCTCGACGCCCACATCAATATAGCCCAGAACTTTCTGCTGGTGCGCAGAAGAGACCAACGGCCCCATTTCGTTTTCTTCGCCGCCCTGCTGCAGGCCAGGCCCGACGCGCAGCTGAGCGATCAGCGGTTTCAATTTGGCAATCAGCTTATCCGCAGTGTCGTCACCGACCACCACCGCAATCGGCAGCGCCATACAGCGTTCGCCGGCGGAACCAAATGCCCCGCCCATCAGGGCATTCACCGTGGCGTCCAGATCGGCATCCGGCATGATAATCGCCTGATTTTTCGCGGCGCCGAAGGCCTGCACGCGCTTGCCGTGGGCGCTGGCGGTGGTGTAGATATGCTCGGCGACGGTGGAAGAGCCAACAAAGCTTACTGCCTGGATCTGCGGATCTGTGCACAGCTGCGCGGCATTTTCATTGCCGCAGTGCACCACGTTAAAGACGCCGTCCGGCAGGCCGGCCTCTTTCAGTAGCTCCGCCATACGCACCGATGCCGACGGCGCCAACGCCGGCGGCTTTAGCACGAAGGTGTTGCCGCAGGCCAGCGCAATCGGGAACATCCACATCGGCACCATCGCCGGGAAGTTGAACGGGGTAATGCCGGCCACCACGCCCAGCGGCTGCATCAGGGAAAAACTGTCGACGCCGGTGCCAACGTCGGCGGAATATTCCCCTTTCATCAGGTGCGGAATGCCGCAGGCGAACTCCACGACTTCCATGCCGCGCGTCAGTTCGCCCAGCGCGTCCGAATATACTTTGCCGTGCTCGCTGACGATCAGCTGCGCCAGCTCTTCCCGATGCTGTTCCAACAGCGCTTTGAAATTGAACATGATGCGTGCGCGGCGCAGCGGGGTGGTTCGCGACCAGCCGGCAAACGCCCGGTGCGCGACATCGATCGCCTGTTTAACCTCGGCGGCGGTGCTTTGCGTTACCTGACACTCAACCTGCCCGGTCGCCGGGTTATGCACGTCCACGCTTTGATTGCTGCTGCTCGGACAAACCTGCCCGTCGATAAAGTTACCCACGATTTTCATGTTCCACCCTCTTTTCAACATGCCGCGATGACCAGGAGAGCCTCCAGATAGCGCGATGTCTTACGGCACCCGCAGACAGGCTAAGCCCTGGTCGAATGAAGTAAACCTTATTCCATTGAAAAAAAAGTTTCAAATAAAACGTTTTGGAAATTTTATTTTTAGCGTGGCCGATCGCAATTTTTCAGGTAACGCTACGCCGCGATGTGCAACCGATGGGAAAGCGCCCTGTCCCGCCAGACGGCATGAAAACCCTTAACATCACCCGCTAATGCCCGCTGGAGCAGTCGGTTTTCTTGCCTTTCGCTTCGCAATAAATGGGTATGCGATTTTTCTTTTCTAACGATTTTTTTGAACTGCGTCTAAAAATCAATATTTCATTATTCCACAAATATGAAATAAATGTTCTTCTCAGACCTGAATTACCCGAATAAACACGCCTTGATGACAGGCACGGTTCACACCTTCCGCCCGCCTTCCCCCTACAACACGCATTGCGAGCGGAAATATGGATAAAAATCGGAGCAACATATGTCACATCAGCGAAAACATAATACAGGGTACGTACTGCGTATATGCGGCATTGCGGCGCTCGGCGGTATTTTGTTCGGCTATGACACCGCCGTGATCTCCGGCGCCATCGAGGCGCTGAAAGCCTATTTCCACCTCACCCCGGCAGAAACCGGCTGGGCGGTGTCCAACGTGGTACTCGGCTGCGTGCTGGGCGCATTCGGCGCCGGTCCGCTGGCCGGCCGCTACGGACGCAAGAAAGCGCTGGTGCTGGCGGCGCTGTTGTTCACTATTTCCGCCATCGGCGCCGCGCTGGCCGAGACTTTCACCTGGTTTGTCATCTACCGCATGATCGGCGGTCTGGCGGTAGGCATCGCCGCCACCGTCTCCCCAATGTATATGTCGGAGGTCTCCCCAAAAGACATGCGCGGGCGGGCGCTGAGCATGCAGCAGTTTGCCATCGTGTTTGGCCAGATCCTGATCTTTTACGTCAACTTTAAAATCGCCAGTTATGCCTCGGAAGCCTGGCTGATCGATATGGGCTGGCGTTGGATGATTGGTTCGGAAGTGGTGCCCTGCATCCTGTTCTGCATTCTGGTGTTTATCATCCCTGAATCACCGCGCTGGAACGTGATGGCAGGCCAGGAAGACAAGGCACTGGCGACGCTGACTCTCGTCTCCAATGAAGCCCACGCGCGCAACGTGCTGAAAGAAATCAAGGAATCCCTGCGGCAAGACCTGCAACAGGCCAAGCAAAAGCTGAGTTACCGGGACAAACGCGTGCGTTTCATCCTGTTCGTCGGCTGCATGGTCGCCATGCTGCAGCAGGTCACCGGCGTCAACGTAATGATGTACTACGCCCCCGTAGTGCTGAAAACCGTCACCAGCAACGCGCAGGAAGCCCTGTTCCAGACCATCTGGATCGGCGTGCTGCAACTGGTCGGCTCGGCGATCGGCGCGCTGCTGATGGACCGCATCGGCCGCCTGCCGCTGATGCGCTTCGGCACTCTGGGCGCCATTATTGGTCTGTTGATCACCTCCTACGCACTCTATAGTGAAACCACCGGTTACTTCGCCCTGTTCGGCATGCTGTTCTTTATGCTGTTCTACGCGCTCTCCTGGGGTGTCGGCTGTTGGGTGCTGATCTCCGAAATATTCCCGAACCGGATGCGTTCAGAGGGCATGAGCATCGCCGTCGGCTGTATGTGGGTCGCCAACTTCGCCGTCTCGCAAACCTTCCCGATGATCAACGACAACCCTTACCTGTTCTCCACCTTCCACGGCGCCTTCCCGATGTGGGTATTCGCCGCCTGCTGTATGTTCAGCTACTGGTTTATCTGCCGTTTCGTACCGGAAACCAAAGGCGTATCGCTGGAAAAAATGGAGCAGGTGGTGATGGCCAAACGCTACCGCCAGCCTGTAGCCACGGCCGAATCCTTATCGTTACCCAATGAAAAACCCTAACCTTCACTTTTGGGAGTCAGACACCATGGCCATTGCGCTGGATCGCTTCTGTATCAATCGAAAAATAGCCCCGAATCTCGATCTGGAGCGTTTTTTCCAACTGGTAAAAAAATGCGGCCTTAACAAGGTTGAGTTGCGCAACGATATGCCCAGCGGCAAAGTGACCGATGATTTAAGCAATGAGCAGCTCAATGCGCTGGCGGCGAAATACGGCATTGAAATTATCACCATCAATGCGCTCGGCATGTTTAACCTGCTGGATGACCAAGAGATGCTGCTTGGCAATGCGCAAGCGCTGCTGGCGCAGGCGCAGGCCATTCACAGCAAGGCGCTGGTACTTTGTCCGCACTGCAGCAAAGACGATCGCCGCAGCGATGAGCAAAAGCAGCAGGATACGCTGGCTGCGCTGCAACTACTGGCGCCGCTGTTCCAGCGCTACGGCGTTGAGGGCTATGTGGAGCCGCTCGGCTTCGGCATCAGTTCCCTGCGTTCGTCCCTGCTGAGCCAGGCGATTATCCGCGATGCCGGCGCACCCTATAAGATCGTACTGGACACTTTCCACCATTACCTGAGCGCGCCTGCTCAGCAAGAATTCGATGCGCAGATCCAAATCGATCGGATCGGTCTGGTGCACCTTTCCGGCGTCGAGGATCCTCGCGCCAAAGAGACGCTGGGCGATGAGGAGCGCATTATGCTGAGCGAACGGGATCGTCTGGAGAGTAAAAAACAGGTGCAGAATCTGGAGCGCCTGGGCTACCGGGGCATTTACGCCTTCGAGCCATTCTCTTCGCAGCTGAACGGCTGGACGGAAGCGGATATCGAACGGGAAATTCGCCAAAGCATCGCGCTGCTGCAGGCGCCGTAGCCGATAAAATAACGGCCTCTTGCCAGAGGCCGTACGCGGTTTTACTTCAGCGTGGTCACCACCAGCTGGTGGCGCTGGTTATAAAACTTACGATATGCCAGATAGCAGGCGATAATGGTCGACAGACTGGCGGTAGACAGCAGCATAAACGTCACCATAATCTGGTATTTGATCGCCTTCACCGGATCGATACCGGCAAAGATCAAACCGGACATCATGCCCGGCAGGCTGACCAGCCCCACCGTTTTTGCCGAATCAATGGTCGGGATCAGCGATGCGCGAATGCTGTCGCGAATCAGCGCAGCGGACGCAAACTTCGGCGAGGCGCCCAGGCTGAGCATTTCCTGGATCTTCTGCTGCTCGCTTTTGAAACGCTGCCCCAGATTGTTGTAACACAGCCCGACAGCCACCATGGCATTGCCGGCGATCATGCCGGAAATCGGAATCACCTGCATCGGCGTAAATTCTATCGAGCCGGTCAACACCAGCACGATCAGCGTCAGCGCCGCGCCGGTGGTTATGGCGATAAACGAAGTGACAAAAGCATGCTCAATATACTTGCTGCGTTTTTTGGCGTTGTAAGCCGCATTGAAGCAGATAAACAGCACCATCAGCACCGTCAGTGCTTCGTTATTCAAGGCGAAAATATACTTCAGCACGTAGCCGACAATAATCAGCTGCACCACCGCCCGGCAGATGCTCCAGATAATATCCTTTTCCAACGCCAGCTTTTCTTTATGGCTGATTAAAATCGCCACCAGCACCAGAATCATCGACAACCCCAGTGATTCATTCGTGATGTTATGCTGGTTCATTGGCCGTCTCCCGTGCCCGATGCGCCTGTAGCTCGATAATATCGTCGGCATGCGCAATTTCATCCCGGTCGTGTGTTACCCACAGCACGGCCATATCCTGCTGCTCGACCAGCTGGCGGATTATTTCGTTAACGTTATGCTTATTTTCTTCATCCAGCGCGCTGGTGATTTCATCCAACAGCAGGACTTTAGGCACAAACTGCAGGTTGCGGATCAGCGAAATCCGCTGTTTCTCACCGCCGGACAGTTCGTTAATGCTCTTTTGCAGCAGGCTCTCCGGCAGCATAAAGCGCCGCAGATCCTGCTTCATTTTTTCCTCATCCGGTTTGACGCGGCGAATCTGGTAAGGCAGTGCCAGGTTGTCAAACACCGAGCTGCCAAACAGCGCCGGCGTTTGGAAGCAGTAGGAAACCTGCTGACGATAATGTTCGGGCGACAGTTCGTTAATATTCTTGCCGTCAAAGATAATAGCGCCGCGGGTTGGGCTAATCAGTGAAGAAACTATTTTCAACAGCGTACTTTTCCCGCAGCCGGAGGGGCCGGTGATCAGCTTGAACTCACCGGATTTGAGCGTCAAAGAGACCGAATCCAGAATGACCGAGTCATCTATTTGATAATAGATATCATCCAATATCAGTACGTTATTACCTTCCTTCATTATGACTCCATTCATTGCGCACGATGAATGGTCAGTATAGGGTGCCGGAAATCCGCCAGGCAAATCGCGATCAACAAACACAATGAGAGTTTGCGCCGAACGATAACCTGCACCAGCCGATGCTTCCTCCGGCGCAGGCGCAGTAACGGCTCGCCCCGTCAGCCTCCCCCGTTCTACGGCAGTTTGGCAATCACCTTGATTTCAAACTGGAAACCATAAAGCCAGGTAACGCCGACGGCGGTCAGGGTCGGGTGCGGCGCGCTGCCCCAATACTGCGGCACCACGTCCCACACGGTGCGAAAGGTGGATTCCGGATCCACCATAAAGACGGTGACGTCGATAACATCATCAAAAGAGCAACCGGCGGCCTGCAGCACCGCATTCAGATTGCCGAAAGCACGATGCACCTGCGCCGTCAGGTCAGGTTCCGGTGAGCCGTCCTCGCGGCTGCCAACCTGGCCTGATACAAACAGCAGGCCATTGGCGCGAATCGCCGGGGAATAATGGTTACGTTCATACAGTGCCTGACGCCCTGCGGGGAATACCACATCTCGCTTCGCCATGATCGATCTCCTGTGCGGGTTTATTCACCAAAAGTTGAGTGAACAAAAACTTTAAAGTCCGCCGCCCGGCGAATAAACTGGCAAAATCCGCCATCACTGTTTGCAAAGCGCAAACAATCCGGAGGTCCTCAGGCAATATGGATCGATTCGATGCAATGCAGGCCTTTGTCCGCGTGGTGGACAGCGGCAGCTTTACCAAAGCCGCTGAAACCCTCCATATCAGCAGAACAACGGTGACCCAGCTGGTTCAGCAACTGGAAGCGCGGCTGCGCGTCAAATTGCTCAACCGCACCACCCGTCGGGTGCATCTCACCGCCGACGGCGCCGCCTATTATGAACGTGCGGTACGGCTGCTGGCCGACCTGGATGATGCAGAAACCAGCCTGTCCGGCGCAGCCGCCGCGCCGCGCGGACGGCTGCGGATCGATGTGCCCAGCCCGCTGGCGCGGATGATTTTGGTGCCGGCGCTTCCCGACTTTCACGCGCAATACCCGGATATTCAGATTGATATGGGCGTCAGCGATCGCATCGTGGATTTAATTGGCGAACAGGTAGACTGCGTAGTGCGCGGCGGAGAAATCAGCGACCAGTCCATGGTGGCCCGTCACGTGGCGGATCTGCAGCTTGGCGCCTATGCCACACCATCCTATCTGGCGCAGGCCGGCGTGCCCGCGCATCCGCGCGAACTGGAAGATAGCCATCACCGCATCGTGGGGTTTCTCTGGGCGCGCAGCGGCAAGCCGCTGCCCTACGCCATGCGCCGCGGTGAGGAACAGGTGAAGGTTCACGGGCGCTATATCCTCGCCGTTGATGACGGCAATGCCTATCTGACCGCCGGCCTGGCGGGGCTGGGCATCCTGTGGCTGCCCGATTATATGGCCGCCCCCTCGCTGGCCCGTGGCGAACTGACCCCGCTGTTTACCGACTGGCGGTTTGAACCGATGCCGCTCTATATCGCCTTTCGCCCCAACCGGCACGTCAGCGCCAAACTGCGCGTATTTATTGATTGGGTAGTGGCGCTGATGGCTCAACAGGCGTCGCCGGGACGCGCTTTGGCCGCACCGTGCTGAACGCCAATCAAAAATGGAGCCTGGTGGCTCCATCGTAAAGCGTGTTCTGACCTGCAGAGCGCGGCTAAAAAATAAATGGAATAAAGCACTTCACTTTACGCTTATAGTCCAGCCAGGCTTCTCCATAGCGTTTCTCAGCCATTTTCTCGCTCTTGGGAATTGCATCGGCAAAGTATTGCACCAGGTTAGTCAGCGGCGCGATGATGCCAAACCAGTTGCCAGCCAGCAGCCCAAAACTGACGAAAATTAAAAAGTCACCAAAATAATTGGGATGGCGCGCTATCGACCAGAAGCCGACGTCGAGAATACGCCCTTTGTTCTTGGGATCCTGTTTGAAGCGCCGTTTTTGGTAGTCGCTGCCAAAGTGAAAACAGGTGCCGACCAGATAAAAACCAATGACCAGCCACTGCTGCAGCCCCCAAGGCCCCTGCAACTGGCTGCCCCAGTAAAAGGGCAGGCAATACAACCAGCCGAAAATATTAACCATCATCACCGCCAGCCAGGGCAGCTGCTGCGTTGGCATCACCTCTTTGAGTTTGGACGCGGCGGTATTGCCGTACCAACGCGTCAGCACAATGTTCATGCGCAGCAGATACAAACCAACCAGGATCAGAATCAATGCCTTGTGGGACACATCGCCCGCGCCGAAATAGCAATACACCAAAGCAACCGGTCCCATGGCATTGAATCCCCATAAAAACATCGGCCGGGTGTCCTGAGCGTTGCGGCTGGAGACAAAAGCCAGTACGGAGAGAATCAGTAATACAATCGCCAATGCAATCCAAACGTTCATTGCGTACTCCTTTCTGAGATAAGTTATAAAGTGTCGATCCCTGTCGGCGGTGCCGAACGTGACGCGGTTAAAATGTTTTGCCAACTGCGTCTTGGCGTCGCGCTGCCCGGCTGCTGCAGATGGCCGAAACGCGCAAAAAAGACCGGCTGTTCGTCAAGCGCCAATGCGGCGGCCAGCTCACGGCGCGGTGCAGCATGCTGCACCAGGACACTGAGCGGGTGCAGTCCCCATCCCCAGTCTTGCAGCACCAGCCACAGCCGGCCGAGGCGCATCCCGGTCATAAACAGCGCTTCGTTGCATTCCTCTTTCAGACCGATCGCCAGATATTGCGGTCCCTGCGCCACGAGATCGGCCAGCCCCTTCGCCATCCGCTCGGGCAGACGCAAACCGGTGGTGAAGCGATGCAGGCGCGGATGAAACGCCAGCCGAAAGGCGTATTTGAACGAGCCGGACACCGGCCCGAACAGATGATGCAGACAGAAACCGTCGTCGGCAGGACGCCGCTCATCAAACCGAATAAACTGGTAAGTTTCTTGCCAGGCGCGCCGGTCGGCAAAGTCGAGAGCGGCATGACGGGCGATCAACTGGGCGATATCAGCACGCAGCGACGCGTCTTGCTCAATGCTGAGGGTGGCCGCCGTACCGGCAAATAGCTCCTTCAACCGTATGTACTGTTCATCGTTGATGCGCGTTGGCTGATAGCACGAACGGGCCGTATGCCGCTGCGCTATCGCCTGCGTCAGCAGGCGATGCGCATCCGCGTCCGCCCTCCGTTCCGCCGCAGGGGAAAAAGCGATCAACACGTCCGAGGCGGTGCCGTGCCCATCCCCGACCCAGCGCCACTCGATCGGCCGACCGGCATAGCCCAGCAACGCACTGAGGTATTCAAAGAAAATCCCGCAGCTCATCAGCATTTCACGTTCCAGCGACGGCAGCCCGCACAACGCACGCCGCCGGTCAATTGCCAGCGTTCCGCAGCGCGTTACAACATCGTAATGAACCGACCAGGGCTGGCAGTTATGTGACGACGGCGCCAGGCGCGCAATATCCAGCGCGTGCTGCAGCGCCAGAACAAACGATTCATGCATCATCACGCACCTCCACCTCTACCCACGGCGTCAAAGCCGGCATTCCTGAGTAGCACAGCGCACAGACCCACTCTAGGCTGTACCACAGCCAAAAATGTCGGCGCGCCAGGCCACCGTCGACGCTCAACACCCGCTGATTGCGCCAGTCGATACGAATGTCGTTCAGCCGATGGGGTAAACCGCGGCCGTGGCTTTTTAAAAAAGCCTCGCGAATCGCCCAGGCGGCGCAGGACTGAACCAGCCCCAACCGGCGTTCGCCGGCAGTAAAAGCCTGACGACGCGCAGAGGCACCAAAGGAACGGTAGTGCTGCAGGTCGATGCCGATAGCGCCGTCGCCGGTGGTGCCGGCATACCACGACTGCGAATGGCTGAGCGATACGGCCCGCTGTCCCTGCTGCGGATGCTCGCCCACCGGCTGACCGCCGGGTCGCGAACGCAGCGTGAAACCACCGGCATAAACCGACGTCTTATCGCCGCACCACACCCGGTTCAGTAAAGCCACGGCCTGTTCACGCGCGCGGTTCCTCACCCGCTGCCGGTGCTGCAGTGCCGACTCGGCGGCGCGGCGCCCGGCGTTGCCAACCGTTACGACAATCCGCGTTTGCGCACGGTGATTATTGCTGGTAGCCATCGGCAATCCGTTCTCCTGCAATCTCTGCCACCACTTCCGCCATTTGATCGAAGCGAGCGACCAGGCTCTGAAACAGCGGAGTCTGCATCTCACGCTCAAAGGCATCCATCGCGCTTAAATGAATAATTTCAATAAAGTGAAACGGCGCATCCGCCTCCTGGCTGACCTCAACCACTTCAAAGGCGCGTACCGCATCCAGACGGCTGCAGGCCGGATAGTCGACGGTTTCCACCCACTCGCGAAATGCGGCGCGATGGGCAATATCTTTCAAACGAATTTTATGGATGATGGTATGCATGAAATCCTCTTACACCGATTGATTGAGCAGCAAATGGTAGTTAATACCGCCGGTGCCGAAGGCATTGATCGCCGCCCTGCGTCCTCCTTCCTCCGGCAGTGGCCAAGGGAGCGTGCATTGGGGAATTTCTGCGGGAATGGTTGCCAGCGGCAGCTCAAGATTTAACGCAGACACCGGCGTGGGCGGAATTTTCCCCTGCTCGAAGGCGCTTAACACTTTGCACAGGCTAAGCGCGGCCGCCCCGGCGAAACAGTGGCCGAAGTTATATTTCACCGAGCCGAGATACAGCGGAGTGTGCCCTGCCCGGGCATAGCTGTGCTGCAGCGATGACACCTCGGCCCGATCGCCAAGCACCGTCCCCGTACCGTGCGCTTCGATATACTGCACGCGCCGCGGGTCGATCGCCTGCAGGCCCAGCGTTTTTTCAATCGCCAACGCCTGTCCCGCAGGATCCGGTGCGGTCATGGAATAGCTATCGCAAGAGCCGGAAATTGCCTCAATGGAGGCCAGCGCCTGTTCGCTCGGATGACGACTCAGCATAAAAAATCCGCCGCCGTCGCCTGGTGTGAAGCCGTCCGCATTCTCGGCAAAGGGGCGAATACGCGTGGCGGAAAGCATCATCTGCGCGCTGCATAGCACAATATCGCGCTCCAGCGTCGCCGTCTCGATACCGCCGACGATCGCCGCATCATAACGCCCCGCCTGCAAGGCCCTGACCGCGTTATGCAGCGCGGCGAGCGAGCTGGCGCAGGCGGCCTCCACCGCATAGCAGTCCGCATCGATACCAAGATGCTCGGCCAGCAGTTGCGCGGTGCCAATGCCGCTGGCGCCGTACCAGCTCCAACGGTTGATCTCTGGCTGAGGCGGCTGCGGAACCGGCCCTGCCGTCTGAGGCAAGGCAGACCACAGCGCCGTCATCGCCTGCAACCGGTCAGCGCTCAGGGACAGGTTACTGGCGACGACGATCGCCACCCGTTTAAACGGACGCAGCTTTTCAGCCCATTCACCGCAAGCATTAAGCGCATAAAGCTGCGTCACATCCAGCCGCTTCTTTTTGGCCGGCATCATCGCTTTATTCAGGGGGATCTGTGCGGAATCGTGCGTAGGAAACCCCATCGCCCGACGGGTGTATGCGCTGAGCTTCTGCGGGGCTGGCCGGACAAACGCCCCCGGATGCAGCTGATCCACGCCGTGATCGCGTAATGCATCGTCTCCCTGAGACAGCGTCTGCCAAAAGCGCGCTTTGTCGCCTCCCTGGGCGGTAACCGGCTGATAGTCAACAATCGCGATGCGCTGCGCCGTCGGCTGATCACACCGCGTCGGCGCAGTGTCAATGTTCCAACGACGGCCGGTAAAAGAGTCGCCGCCGCACTCCCGGCGCTGGTGCAGCAGCATCTCGAGGAGTTGACAAAAAACCTGATTGGCACCGGAAAAATAAGCCGGACGCCGACCGGTGGCCTGCTGCTGACGTTCGAGTTTGTCACTGGTCAATGCGCCAAGCCGGGCCAGGATCGGCCAACCATGCTGCCGGGCTAGCGACGGCGGACACACCACCAGACTGATCGCTCCCTCCAGCCAGCAATGCGTTGCGCAGACGCTCTGCGCCAGCAGCATGGCCGCCTGCGGCCAATGGTGAAAACACTGCACGCTGGTCAGCACCGCCAGCTGGCTGTCCTGATGGCGGAAGCAGTCCTGAGCCAATTGCAGTAAACGAAAACCGCCCAAATCGGCGCCGTCAAGGGTCTGGCACTTGCCGCGCGTTTGTGCAAAATGCGCGATGCGCGCCGGAATGCTCGACGCCATTTCCCCCACCCGGTCGTGTGAGGTGCTCCCTAACGCCTGAGCCAGCGGCTGTTTATATTCATCAATCCGCCTCTGTACCTCCGCTGGCGCGTATCCCTGCTCACTGAGCCGCTCGGCCAGCGCCCGCAGCGCGCTCACTTTGGTCGCATTGCGATAGGCCGCATCGCTGCCCAAGTGCGTGGCACAGAATTGATCGCAGCGATCGCGCAGCGCCGCAGGCAGCGCCAAATCGCGCATGGCATCTTCGGCCGCCAACAGCGCCAGACGGGTTTCCCGGCTGACCGCCGTTTTGAACAACGGCGGAATAGAAAACTTCTTGAAATCAAACTCCGCATCGTCCACCCGCCGGCCACGAATCGCCACCGCCTCCTCATCATGCGTCATCAGCACCGGCGGCGCATCAAGCAACGCCTGCCAGTCCGCCGGGCTGTTCAGCCGGCTGAAACGTTCAATACCGGGCAGCACGCAACCAATGCCGACCACCGCCAGCGACTGTGTCTCTTGTTCCTGACTCATTAAACATTTACCTCGGCCAGTCGCTGCCGATCCACCTTGCCATTGGCATTCACCGGCAGGGTGTCGGCGATAATCAACCGGTTAGGGATCATGTAGGCAGGGAGCCTGGACTGTAAAAACTGTTTGAGTTCCAGCAAGGTCGGCGGCGTCACACCAGAGCGGAGGCTGATGACCGCCACCAGCTTCTGTTTGAGATCGCCCAATTCAGCGTACAGCGCAGCCTGATTCACCGCCGGATGGTGATGGATCGCCGATTCAATTTCCCCCAGCTCAACCCGGTAGCCATTAATCTTGACCATATCATCGAGACGGCCGCGGAAAACCAGACCGTCCGCCGTCATTTCCACCCAGTCGCCCGTTGCATGGAATTGTCGGGGATGCCATTCGCTCTGTCGGGAAACCGCCACGTTGCTATAGCCGGGCGTAACGCATGGCCCGCCGATCAGCAATTCGCCGCGTACTCCCAACGCCTGCTCCAGCGGGTGGCGTCGGCCCTGCTCATCAATCAGTTGCGCATCCACGCCCGTCAGCGGATAGCCGATCGGCACGTGCTCCAGTCGCTCCAGGCTTGCCCGCGCTACCGGATAAGCAGTGCACACGTTGGTTTCCGTCGGGCCATACCAGTTGCTGATGCGGCACTGCGCGGGCAGATGCGGCAACAGGCGCCGCAACGCGGCAACGGGGTACGGTTCGCCGGCGAAAATGACCTGGCGCAACGCTGCACAGCCGGGAGCGGTTAACTGCCCGCTTTTTTCCAGCATCGCCAGGATGGAGGGCACGCTGTACCACACGCTGACGCCGTGGGTTTGCAGCCCCTGCGCAATAGCGCGGCAGTCCTTCTGCTCGTCTTCACGGATAATCCATATCACGGCGCCAACGCTGACGCCGGCAAACAGATCGAACGTGCTCAGATCGAACGCAAAACTTGCGTGGTTCGCCAGGGTATCCTGCGCCGTCAGCTGCGTGTCGCCTATCGCCCAGCGAATAAAAAAGGCCAGCATGCCGTGGCTGATTTGCACCCCTTTCGGGGTGCCCGTCGAGCCGGAGGTATAGAGAATTGCAGCGATAGGATCGGTGAGAATGACCGGCTCCGCCGGCCATTCCGGGACGCCGTCCGCACGTTCGGCGAAACTGTGCAGCCAATCCTCATCAATAATCAGCGCCGGCTCGGCCGCAGCGATAATACGTTCCAGCCGCGCGGCCGGCTGGCTGTAATCGATAGGGATATAATGATTGCCGCTCAGCCAGGTGGCATAGATGGCGGCCACCGCCTCCGGGCTTTTCGGCAAATTGATTAGTACCGACTGATCGGCAACGCCGGCCTGCCGCAACGCGGCGGCCATCGCGCCGGCATGTTCAGCCAGCTGGCGGAAGCTCCACCGCCGTTCGCCGCACAGCAGCGCCGTTTTGTCCGGCGTCTGGCGCGCATGCCTGAACAGGCCGTCCAGAATAAACGAAGATAAGATCGCCATACGCTAGGCCTCCGCGACGTGCGGGCGCGCATCCCGAACAGACGAGGCGTTGACGGGAACGCCGACCTCCTGAGCCGCCGCCACCAGAATGGCGTAGGCCTCGTCCAAATCTTCCCGGGTATGTTCGCTGGTGATGCTGATCCGCAGGCGCGCATCCCCCACGCTGACGCCGGGGAACACCACAGTCTGGCAAAACAGGCCGCGCGCACGCACCGCACGCCCGAAAAGCAGCGTTTTCGCGTCATCCCCCACCACGATCGGCACGATGGCCGATGCCGAATGCTCAAGGTCAAAACCGGCGTTCAGCAACAGCGTTCGGAAGTAATAGATATTGTCCCAGAGCATCGTCAGGCGCTCCGGTTCCCGCAGCATGACGTCGATGGAGGCAATCACGCCGGCGGCGACCGGCGCGGGGATCGTGGCGGCGAATACATAGGAGTTGGAATAAAAACGAAGAAACTCAACCACTTCCCCGTCGGCGCAGACAAAGCCGCCCAGCCCTGACAGGGCTTTGCTCATGGTGCCCAGCTCCAGATCCACCCGGCCCTTCATATTAAAGTGCTCCGCCGTCCCCGAACCGGTCTTGCCCAATACGCCGGTCGAGTGCGCATCATCCACCAGCACCCGTGCGCCATAACGCTCCGCCAGATTCATCAGGCGTGGCAGGTCGACGATGTCACCGTGCATGCTAAAGACGCCGTCGGTCACAATCAGTTTACCGCCGGGATGGTCAGCGTATTTGGCCAGCGACTTTTCCAGGCTGGTCAGCGAATGGTCGTAAATTTTGCGCTGCGCGCCCGCCAGCTTACAGCCATCCTGGATACTCATATGGTTGATGGCGTCGGTGAATACCAGGTCATGGCGGCTGGTCAGGGCGGAGATACAGCCCAGGTTGGCCGAATAGCCGGAAGGATACACGATGCAGTCCTCGCGCCCTTTAAGTTTGGCCAGCTTACGCTCCAACTCCAGGTGGAGCACGTTGCTGCCGGCGATGATGCGGCAGCCGGTATTGGTCGCGCCGTATAACCCCGCCGCATCCTGAATGGCCTGGATCACTTCCGGATGATTCGACAGTCCCAGATAGCTGTTGGAGCCAAACATCAGGAATTCGCGGCTTTTACCGGTGATATCGTCAAACATAACCGCCCGGTTTTTACACGGAGTTTCCAGAGGCATACCGTACCAATAAAGCTGGCGGTCTTTTTTGTCGCGATAAAAATCTCTGAACTCACGCGCCTTGTGGAACAAATCCGGGTGCTCAATGCCGACAAAGTCGCGCATGGTGCGCGCATCGCCAATCTCCGCAAGCCGGGATTCTGCACCGGCTGCCGCTGCGGTGGTCAGCGTCTCCGCATCATCAGACATCTCATCAGACGACGCGCCGGCCTCCTTCGTCGCCAGCTGACGGAACCAGTCCTCGCCTTTTTCCTGCGTCAGGCGCGCTGTCAGGCATGCCTGCAGCTCCGCCAGCGTCGCGCAACGTTGCAGGGCGACGTCATCGCTGAGGCGCAGCGCCTTTAAGATCTCGCTTTGCGCGGTCACCACCGCGACCGAATCGATGCCCAGATCGCCTTCAATGGCGGCGTCCGGCGTCAGCGCTTCGGCGTCATAGCCGCTATGGGCGGCAAATACGCGGCGCAATAAAGCGCCCAGCCACTGCTGCGGCGTCGCTGCATCTGGCGCTGCCTTCTGCGCTTCGGGCAGCGTAGGCTCGCGCTGTAAAATACCGTCCAGCGCGTCCTGAATGGTTTTGATTTCCTGCACCTGCAGCGGGGTGTTCAGCTGAAACTGGCGATTCAGCGTCGCGGCAATCTCCGCCAGCGCAATGGAATCAACGCCCAAGTCATGCTCCAGATGGCTGTTCATCGCCAGCGCCGCGGGTTCATACTCGGTCAGCCGGGCAAAAGTCTGTACGACGGACTGGCGGATAAACGCCTGCCGTTCAGCGGCGGTCTCAACACCTTGCATGCTCATGCTTCACCTCCCAATGTCGACGGCGTCTGCAGCCGCTGCACCAATGCCACCATCGCCTGTACGGAGGCAAAATTAACCGGATGGATCTCTTGCATGCCGATCGTCACATCAGACTCCTGGCGTAAAAAATCCACCAGGTCGAAAATCGCGGCTGAGTCGACGACGTTTAGCTCAAACAACGGCGTTTGCGCGTTCAGACCATCCCGTTCGCCATCCAGGAATTGATCGGCAATATGATTTATCAGTTTGCTTTCTAGCATGATGAGCTCCCGTTACTCGCCAGCACGTTTTTCGCCGACGATCAGTGTGCGAGGACCGGATATCGTCACAATGCGGGCATTGCTGAATCCGGCGCGGTGAAATCTTTCCAGATACTCTTGCGGGCTGCTTTCAATACCGCCGTCGGTGGAAACCAACATGTTCAGCGACAGCAAGGCGGTAAACTCCGGCCCTGACTTGTCCGCATTCAACGGCGTTTCAGAAGCGATAAAGCGGCCGCCGACCGGCATCGCCTGATAGATATGGCGCAAAATGGCCAGTTGGGTTTCCGGCGCATAATCGTGCAGCATCCATCCCAGATGGATCAGATCGTAATCCTCAAGCGGCAGATCGCCGGCGATCACATCGCCCTCCACCACGTCGATCCTTTCGCCGTAGCCTTGCAGCGCCAGACGATCGCGCAAAAATGCCGACGCCTGCGGCAGTTCGCAGATCGCCAGCCGAACCTGCGGATACGCGTCAGCGACGGCCATCGGCAAACTGCCGATCCCGCTGCCGATATCGAGAAAGGCGCGATGCTGTGCAAAGTCATAGTCGCGGACAAAGCCTTCGATAAAGGGCATGGCGAATTTGCCCAAAAATTCCTGAAAATCAGCCACGTCGTTCGGGTTCTGGTACAAAATGTCGAACCAGCTGCGATCGTCGCCGAACACGGCGCGACGCTGATGGGTATCGGTTTGCACCGCGTGTTTCAAATCGCCCCACAGCGGATACAGGAAGGTATCGATATGGCGCCCCAGCCAGCCCAGCCACTGCGGCTCATCGCTCACCAGAAATTCACGGTGCTCAGGGGGTAAGTGATAGCGGCCGCCCCGCTTTTCGAGGTAACCCATCGCCTGCAGCGCAATCAGCAGCTGTTCGGTCGAGCGGCTGGGGCATTCAAGCCGCTCCGCCAGCTGCGCCGCGTCAAGATCTTCATCACGCAGGTAATCAAACAGATTCAGCGCCAGCGCGGCGGTCAGCGCCTTGGCCTGAAAAAAACCCATCATCTGATTGACTGCGTCTTGCTTGGTTAAAGACATCGCACAGGTTCCTATTTCAAAAAGGTGGATAATTCATCGCAAACCGCGGCGAAGGCGGTGACGAAGCGATCGATCTCCGCTTTGCTGATGATGAGCGGCGGCTGAATACGAATTACCGTCGAGCTGTTGGCGGTAATAAAGGTCAGGATTTTGTGGTCCTGGCACAGTTTGGTGACGAATTTCATGCAGAACATTTCGCCGAGCGACTGCTCCATGCGATCCATGGCGGCGCGCAGGTGGGCCTGCACCGGATCGGGCAGGAACTTCCAGGTCGTGTGCCAGTCGCCGGGCAAACGGGTGGCGAACTCACGGGCGGACGCGCTGACGGCGCCGGCAAAAGTTTGATCGAACTGGATCCCCAGCATCAGGCCGCAACCGCGGATCTCCGCCACAAAGGGATAGCGGGCGGCGATCTCGCTCAGCGCCTGTTTGAAATAGGCCCCCATCCTCTCGGCGTGCCCCGCGAGATCCTGAGCCAGGATCTCGCGTAACGCGCTGAGCGCCACGACCGACGCCACATTGCCGCCGCCATAGGTGGAGCTGTGCACCAGGAAACGATCCGCGGTGCCGTAGGCCTGCTGCCAGATATCGGCACGGCACAGCGTGGCGCCGATCGGGATCAGACCGCCGGACAGCGATTTCGACAGCATCAGTACATCCGGCTCGATCCCTTCCCATTCGCAGGCGAACAGTTTGCCGGTACGTCCGAGACCGGTCTGCACCTCGTCAACCATCAGCAGCACGTCATGCTGCCGGCAGAGTTGCTGCACCGCCTGCAGATAACCTTCAGGAGGAATATGCACCCCGCCTTCCCCTTGAATCGGTTCGATCATGACCGCCCCGATATCATCGCGCGTCAGCGCCTGCCGCAGCGCATCCAGATCGCCGAACGGCGCTTCAACCATGGATTCCAACAGGGGTTTGAAATAACGGCGGTGCTTGTCGCGTCCGGTAATCGACAACGCACCCAGCGTTTTGCCGTGGTAACTGTTTTGCAGATAGACGATGCCCGGTTTTCCAGTCGCCGCCTTGGCGATCTTCATCGCGGCTTCGACCGCTTCAGTCCCCGAGTTGCTGAAGAACACCCTGCCCATCTTGCCGGGCGCCAGACGGCAGAGCACCTCGGCCAGTTTAGCGGTCTGTTCGGGCACCGAAATATATTGGATAAAGTTGGGGCCCTGGGTATCGAGGTAATTTTTCAGCGCGTCGACGACCGGCTGCGGATTGTGGCCAAGGTTGAGGCAGCCGTAGCCGGCCACCATATCCAGGAAGGCTTCCCCTTCGCCAGTGAATAGTTGAGTGCCCGCCGCATGACGAAACACGTTGTCGCAATGCTGCAGTTTTAAAAAGTCCACCATCATCGGGTTGACGAACTGGTGGTAACGGTCGAGCGTATCTTCCCGCGCCGGCTCCTGGGCGATAATGGCGTCGACAAACGCCAGTCGGGATGAAGTCTGGGACATTTCGCCGCGTTCGCCGGCATAAATCTCATGGTGATAGTAGCGTTTAAGGTGGCTGACGCTCTGCCGGTCGATACGCTCGCCATACGAGGCCAGCGGATAGGCAAAGAAGCCATGCCGCTCGGCAATCTCGCCGATTTCCAACACTTTTTCCGGCGCCAGATAGCGCCCGAGCGAGAAATTCTCCCGGCGGTTTTCCAACGCCAGCACGATGGTTTCCGCCATGCAGCCGTTCATTTGCTGTTTGATGGTGACGTTCAGCGACTCTCCGCCCAGTTTGACCGCATCGCTCGCCGTGACGCAGCCGCCATCGATAATCAGAATATCGTCCCGCTCGGGACGGGTATCCGCCTGAATATCTCTGGGCAGCGCGACATCAATAAAAATAGAGCCGGCCTGCAGTCTGGCGGGGTCGATCACGCCCCCGGCCGATGTGGCGGCAATAAACAGTTTGCAGCGTGCATAGAGTTCGCTGGCGTCGCCGGTCAGCGTCACCTGCGAGTGATACTGCTCCGGTAGATGGCTGAGCAGCTCGTCGCGCTCATGCCCGGGCCGGTGTAACAGGTGGAGTGAAAACCCCTGGGCCAGCAGAAGGCGGCTGAGCGCCAGGCAGATCGAGCCCGGATAGCCGACGATAGCGACAGGCTCCCTATCGGCCTGAATATCCAGCCAAGACTGGATCTGCAGCACCGCTTTATAGCCGGCATAGGTGGTCAGCGAGTTACCGGAGGTGACGGGAACCGGCGATTTTTCGGCGGTGGCTTCGCCGCGGCGGCCGACGATAGAAGTAAAGCCGCCCAGGCCCACCAGTTCGGCGCCATCGGCCACCAATTCGTCAATGCCCTGCAGCACCCGCCCGGCGATCGTGCGGGCATCGGCCAGCATTTCGTCCGCCACCAACGGCATGTATTTAATCACCCCTTCGCAGGTGGCGCCGGTAGCCGAGGTAATTTTGGCGAAGTTCATAAACGGCACCAGGTTCTCCCGCTGCCACAGCTCGCGTGTGTAGCCGCTGTGCAGCTCGGTCGAGTTGCGCTGCAGCAGGTCTAGCATTTTAACGTAGCGTTTCAGCCCTACCGAGGTGGGATGTGCGATGAATCCGAACTTCATGATGTGGTTTCCTGTGTCTGATCTTGGTCAAAAGCAGTGCTGGTTGATTCAGGCTGCAACGCCGCCCAGGCTTTACGCTCTTGCAGTTCTTCCCAGTCGCAGGGATCGCGCTGCCATCCCTTGGCGGTGGCTAATGAGATGCCATCGCCTTCGTTGTTGTGTCCCAGCACCACGGAAAACAGATTGAGCCGCCGCCGCGCCGTAAGCGCCTGGCGGATCGCCTCTTCGTCAAAGTGCGTCAGCGTCTTACTCTGGATCTGGAAGTTATTGACCGTTTGCGTAAATTCGGGCTGATCCACATTCACCAGCCGCATCTGCCGCGAGGTGCGGTTAAAGAGAATGCGTTCCTGATAGGTATTGATGACGGACAGGCCGCCATTGCAGAAATAGAAGACCGAGATGCTTTTATCGAGTAACTGCGGATGCGTAAGGATGTTGTCGATAAAGGCGGGCAAAATATCCGGCACGATCCCTCTGGCGCCGTCGCCGATAAACGCCACCACGTGCCCCGGGCTGGTATACGCCAGATAGCCGGTGGCCAGCAGCGCATCGCCCATCAACGCGCGGCCGTACCAGCCGGAAAATCCCCGCCGCGTTTTCGCGACATTGCGCGCGGCGGAAATACCGCAGCGCCCCACATCGTAAATGCCGGTAAAATCGAAATTTTCCGTTTCTATCAGCTGTTCAATCACCCGGTTCAACTGACAAAAGAAGTAGTTGGCCGACATCGGCAAACTGGGCAATTGGCTGACCACATCAGACGGCGAGTCCAGATAGGCGGCGATCAGCGCCTTACGTTTGTCCCGCAGCGCCGGGTCGACATTAAGGTTGGCTTTAACGGCGCGTAAAAAGGCCAGGCAGTCCATATGCAGGTGGAGATCGGCATAAGGTGAGAGATGACGCTCATCGTGCGTGAGCTGCACCAAATGCACCTTACGCTCCAGCCGTCCATCGGAGAACGGCGTTGTAATCTGGGCAACCCGACTCTTAATCATGAACAGGCTCTGTTCACTCATCGGGTTCAGCTTGTCGTTGGTATGCAAGAAGTTGTAGACCCGTGGGCTGTAGCCGTAAATCGCCAACGTGCCTAAATAGTGGGGGTTGCGCCGGCCCTGATAATATTTCGGCGCCGAACCGGGATGCGCCAACGAGTCCACCAGCGCAATGCCGGCAGCATCGGCGATTTCATGGATCAGGGCGTATTCGTCGTCGCTGACCGGGCCAAGCTGCCACACCAGCTTTTCCGGGCCGTGGTTAATCAACGCCAGCGCCTGCGTCAGGCTGTCGCTCATCGGCGGCAGATCGTCCGCATCCAGCGCCGGCATCGGCGCTGGATCATCAATCTCATGCTCCAGCGCCAAAGTCGACTCCAGCACGTTTTGCGTCGCCAGAATGACCACCGGCCCCTGTTCCTGATGATAATAGCGGAACGCTTCCGCCAGACCGTCGGCAATGCCCTCGACCTCATCAATATAGACATAGGGGATACGGCGGGCGGCCAGCACTTCACGCATATCCTCCGTCGGCGTTTGCGTGCCCTGGAAGCTGTACCACTGTGCGTTGCGGTTCTCTGCGGCGATGATGATTCCCTGGGCCGCCGTTTCCTTCAGGTTAGCCAGCGTGCCTTTGAATTCGTCCATCATGCCGGACGTCACTACCCCTAAAAACGGCATACGGTACAGCTGCCAGTTCGCCATGGCGCCGCAGGCGATGGCATGCTCATTGGGACCGCGCAGAATCAGCGCGCCGCGCGCTTCCGCATGCCGATCCAGATAGCCGACCAGGTTGGAAATGATGGAGCCGGTATAGTAAGACACCAGCCAGCGGCTCGCGGTGGTGCGTTCGAAAAACCGGATCAGCTGTTCGCCCAGCGTATTATGCAGCGCCTGTGCCCCAATGGGTTTAACCCGGCGGTTGGTGTAGTTCATCTCAAAGAAGTCCATCCACAAACACAGCAGTTCGGTTTGGAAGATGGCGGGATCGTCGCTGCGGACGATCTCCCGGTATTGCTGGGGGAGATAGCGGATCGGCGAACGCAGTTCGCGGATAAAGGCAACGGTAGAAAACGTAGTGTAAAACGCCGGGATCCCGCTGCGCTGCAACGCGCTGTAAAAGGCGTCCAGATCGCGGTCGATCTGTTCAATACTGTCGTCGGTGCCGGCCGGCGAGCTCTGATCGTAAAACAGCATCCCCAGATGAAACTCGGGCCACTGCTCCAACGCATGGGTATAGATAATTTTGCCTGTCGCCTCGGCGAGGCTGGCGCACTGGATAATGCGGACATTGATGGTTTTATTCTGACGCTTCAGAAAATGCAGGGCTTTTTCACGCGCTTCCTGATAAAGCGGCGCATTCGCCAACCCAAGCAACTGCAGCGGTAATTCCGACTGGATATGGACGCGGTTGAACACATAATCGCGAATATCATTCAGCACGCTGAGTCCGGTCTGGAAAAACGTCGGGTTGCGCGTCACCACCACCACGCCGACCGTGATGGTGTCCGGTGCCTTTGACGCGTCAGCGTGCTGTTCTGCCTGCCACACCTGTTCATAGGAAGCACAGCTGGCGGGTCTTGCTTGTCCTGTCATGAGTGTCATGCTCGAATTCCTTAATGCGACAAAAGGGAGTTGCGGCGACGAGCCGTAGGCCAAACGCGGCGCGAGAGAACCCGCAACGGTTTACCTGCGGCCTTGGCCGTGTGCATCACCATCGTTAAGTCAGTTTTTGGTTGCCGCTCTACTACGTCAGCCGGATCCGGCCCAGAGCGTCTTACGCAGCAGCATCGGGAGGCTCCCCGGGCTGAATGATGACCGTCCCGCTGTCACCGTCGAGGATCAGAGTGTCACCGCTGTTGATCACCTGAGTCGCAACCTTCAGATTGACGACGGCGGGAATGCCAAACTCGCGGGCGACAATACAGCTGTGAGACAGGGTTGAGCCGATATCGGTGACAATCCCGGCCGCCTGAGCGAACAACGGCGTCCAGCTGGCATCGGTAAAGCGCGCCACCAGGATCTCATTGGGTTGCACCTCTGCCACCTGGGCCTGCAAATCGGTGATCACCCGCGCTTTGGCCACCACTTTTCCCGGGCTGGCCGCCAGCCCGCTCAGGACGTCGGTCGCTGCATCACCCGACGCATGCGCCTTCATTTTCGGCGTGTAGGCGCCGATGATCGCCATCGGCGGCTCTTCCGCGTGCAGGTTCAGCAGATGTTGGTGACGATTACTGTCGATCAACGACGGCGAAAACGCCTCTTGCGCAGACATTTCCCCCGCCATAAAGGCGCGAAAACGCTCAAAATCCAGGTAAGGCAAATCGGCAGCGCTGGCCAGTCCCTGCCCCTCAAGACGCCGCAGAACCTCCACGATGATGCAGCGGTAGAACCAGGTTTCCGTAATAAAGGTCGGCCTGGTGGCCTCACGTCGTTCTGCCATCACGCCGTACAGTTTGGTCAGGGTTTTCAGTTTAAGCCGCCCCGCCCAAGGCATACCCCGCAACAGTTTTTCACTGTCCTGTTGGCGGAGCTGCTCCGTTTCCCGCAGCTTCTTCTGCAGATCGACCGGATGCTGGAGGTACATTTTTATCACCTGCAGCAGGTAACTGGGATCGTCTCGCCAGCGCGGAATGCTGAGTTCAAACTCCTGGCGGCCGCGGGCGCCGAACTCCAGCAGGAAGGCGCTAAAATCCTGCTGCCAAAAATCGCGTGCCAGCGTATGTTCCGGCAGAAGCGTCACCAGTTCAGCGGCGCTGTGACGTTCGAATAACGTTTTCAGCGCTGGCTGACGCTCAATCTTGTCCACCAGCCTGATAATGCCCAGCGTGACCTCAATGGTGCGCAGATTATTCATTGAGGCCTTGATGCGGTTCTGCAGTCCCTGTCCTTCGCCTTTGAGATAGCGCTCGCAGGTCAGCGCCAGCGCATCGTAGAGGGCGAATGACTGTAGAAAGAAGGGCATATAGGCCGCGCAACTTTCCAGGAAATACCCGTCGATGCGCTGTAGTTCGTCGTTCAGCTCCTGCAGCGACATTGCCGCTAAATCAAGATTCAGAAAGCGCCGGGTTTCGCGCTGACGCAGCGCGATCATCTGTTCGACAATGCTGGCGGCGTTACGCAAGTTATGCACCTGCTGCTTCAGCCAGTACCAGCTGCTCTTGATATATCCCCAGCCCTGAACGCCGGTACCATAAGGGTTACGGTACTGGCTAAAGTCGATATCATCGGTGGCGTAGCGGGTGGTGAACTTCATTTCATCCCGGGTCGGCGGACACTGCCGAAGCATATAAGCCGAACCGGAAATATTCAGGTAAACGTAACCCTGGATATACCCCATATAGATTTGCCAGTCGCTGATATCGGCCAGCCCCATAGTCTTGATCGCCGGGCCGTGAATGTGCTTTTGGTAGAACTGACAAAACGACAGCCCCAGCGGCGTCATCAGTCCGGTCACAATTTCGCCGGTATCCATCCGTGAGAAAAAGGCACGATCCCTGACCGCCTGACTGTCTTCCCAAGGATTGGCGTAGACGCCCTGTGCCGGTTTGGCCAGCACCGTGACCGGGCGCGCCTGCAGCAACCATACCTGGCCGTCTTTAACCGCCCACTCAATATCCAGCTCGGTGCCGTAAATCAGCCGTGCCTGTCTGCCGAGGGTGACCAAACGCTGCAGTTGCTCCGCGTTCAGGCTGGGCGCGTCGCGTTGCGCTTCCGGGGTATGCAGCAGCACAATCTGCCCCTGCTCGTTACGCTGACAATAATGGGATTTATGACGGACCTGCTGTTCACGGAGCGCGCCGCTCGCCTTATCCAGAATAAAGCTGTCGGTGGTGACCTGACCGGACACTACGCCTTCGCCCAGACCCCAACAGCTGTCGATCACCACGCAATCCGTGTCGCCGGTTAACGGGTCCTGGGTAAACATCACGCCAGCCGCGTCGGCGTCGACCATCACCTGTAATACAACGGCGATGTCGCTTTGCGCGGCGTGCACCCGGCTGTATTGCGCCGCCCTCTCAGCCCACAGCGACGCCCAGCAGGAACGCACTTTGCGCAATACCTCGTCGGCGCCGTTAACGTGCAGATAGGTATCATATTGGCCGGCGAAGGATTGGCTCAGGCCGTCTTCTTCCAGCGCCGAGGAACGGACCGCGAGTGACACATCGCCGCCGAGCCGCCGGCAGGCATCCCGGATCGCCTGGCTGAGTGGTTCAGACATGCTGGCGTTTAAAATCATATCGCGCACGTTGCCTGATTCACCGGCGTTCAGCAGCGTTGCGGGCACCGCATCGTCGATAAATTGCCGGTAAGCCTGCGCGGTGACGCAGAAGGCGGGCGGTACCGGCAGACCGGCCTGAATCAGATGATTTAACGAGTAGGCCTTACCACCTAGGCGATGCTGTTCCAGCGCCTGATCGCCAGACAGTTCAACCACTAACGCGTTGCTCATCGCGCCACCTCCATTACAACATCCGTCAGCCGCTGAGCGGCGCCCAAACGCGCTTTCGCCGCTCCGGCCGCCAGTACGCCGGCCTGCACCGCGCTCTCGATATTGCCGATGCCGATGCTGTCCTGATTGGCGAAATGAATATTTTCAACCGGCTGGCTGGCGTCGCTGAACACGCCCTGCGCCTGTTGCCCAATCACGGAGGTCACCAAACCTGCCGGCCAGTACCAGATTTTGATGTCTTCAATCACGTCGGCCTCAATCCCCATATTGCGCAGCACACCGGCAATTTCGATATAGGTTTGCTGCTGCAGCCCCAGAAAGTCATGTTGCGCGCTGCGCCCTTGCCGCTCCCGCCGGGTGGTCGGCTTCAGCAGGGTCAGTACGCCCTTTTCCGCGCCGCTCTCGCTGTCCATCCAGTTAGCGACCAGGCACGTGCCGGCCTTACACCAGGCGTAGGGGGCGCGCGGGTTATCCGGCTCGATCAGATAGCCGCCGAACGAATGGCTGAGAATCGGCGCGGCCAGTTGCACATTCGCCAGGTAATAATCTTCGTGGCGGATGGCGTCCAGCGCGCTACGCTGCGCAGCCGGCAGGTTCGGTAAAAACTGCGTCAGATGCGTTTTGGGCGCCGCCCAGATCACCTGGCGCGCATTCACCTGGCGGATCTCACCGTTGATATTCACCTGAAGCCGCGTTGTCTCGCCCTGCGGCGTGACAGCCTCAACGCGGGCGCAGTTTTGCAGCCGCATGCCGCTTTGTCTGCTGAGGTAATCGCACAGCCCGGCGCCGATACTGCCGTTGCCGCCCGGTAACGTCACCAGCGTGCCGCGCAGGTAACCCACCAGAAAATGCAGCCCGACGTAGGCGGAAACCTCACGCACGTCCAAACATTCAACCCGCAACGTGGTGCTGACCGCATTTTCCACCAATTTGCCGAGCTTCTTCGGCGGCTGCAGATGCGCCGGCAACGCGTCCGCAGCGCCCGGAGAGAACAGATAGTCATGCAGCGACATCGTATCGAGCTGCGTCATCTCCTCCCGGCTCCAGCCGCTCTCCGGCGACCAGGGAACATAAGGATAGCGATCGCCGTCCGGAGAAAAGCGGTCAAGAAAGGTGTACAGCTCGGCGAAAATCGGATCGCCCAACTGTTTGGCGGCGATGACATAAGGCTTGCCTATCAACGCATGCAGGAAGAGCTGACCGGTCAATCCCCAAACCGCAGGCTTGAGCAGGTAGGACGGATATTTGAGGAAGCCGACGGTGACTTCCCCCAGACATCTGAGCAATAGAAAAGTGTCAAAAAACACCAGAGTGTCGTGCTCATTAGAGCGGTAGGCGTCCTCCAGCCCGATTTTTTCCAACACGCGCATCATGGTCGAGTTCGGCTGCGGCTGCTGAAAACAGACGCCGGCGATAGGAAATTTCAGCGTATCCAAGGTATTGAAACGGGCATTACCGCCAAAGGTGGCACTTTTTTCCAGCACCAAAACCCGGCGGCCGCTCAGTTCACTGGCGGCTGTCAGGCCGGACACGCCGCCGCCGATAATCACCACGTCGTAGTCATCCTCCAGCGGCGACGTTGTCTGGGGAACCGTGGCGGCGGGCGATGAGAATGAACGGGTAGGGAACGTGCGTGTCTGAGGCTTGCGCCGGTGCTGTACGCGCAGCATATACAGCGCAGCCAGCGCGAACAGCGCGTCCAGATAGATCACCTGCGGCTGTGCACGGTGCAGCAGGGTGACAAAGACCGCCATCATCAACAGCTGACCGTAAATCACCCGCACCGTCCAGCGCGGGTTAAGCACCAGCACCAAACCAGAGCCGAACAACAAGACGCCGACCAACAGATTGACCGCTGCGCCATGATCCGCCAGCCACTGCGTCGCGCCGGCATACCAGGCGCCCTGGTTGGCGATCGCCGCCTGATGCAAGATAGCAGGAACATTCTCTAGTGCGGGAAAAGCCTTGGCCAGGCCGGCAAGCATATACAGCAGGCCAAAGAGTCGTTGAATAATCACCCTCTTCCTCCTCGTAACCCCAGCTTGCGGGCCATGATTTCTTTTTGGATATCGTTGGTACCGGAAAAAATCCGGCTGGGGATAACGTTCAGCAGCTCGCGCACCAGCCCGAGCTCTTGATCCATCGCCGCGCCGCCGAAAGTTTGAATGGCGTCCAGCGCCGACTGCACGGCATATTCGGAAATCAGCAGTTTGCTCATGGCGATATCCAGCTCCGCATCCTGTCCCTGGTCGTGACGCCAGCAGCCCCGATAGAGCATCAGCCGGCACTGCTCCAGCCGCAGCTTCATCTCAATAATGCGGTTGGAAACGGACTGGAACTGGCCGATCGGTTTGCCGAACTGCTGGCGCTGTTTCGCATAGGTCAGGGAGGTGTCCAGCAGCCTTTCCATCACGCCGATGAACAGCGCCGACAGGCAGCCTTTTTCCCAAATCATCGAATCGTGAAAAATCGCCCCGCCGGCGCCGGGCATGCCGATGCGCTGCGTTTCCGGCACGAAGAGATCGTGAAACGTCAATTCGCCCCAAGGGCAGTTGGACAGACAGTCCTTCGGGATGGTCTCACTGACGCTCAGCCCTGGCGCGCCTTTCTCGATCAGAAAGGCTGAAACCCCCATAAAGCCATGGTCGGGATTGGTTTTGGCGTAGACGACAAACAGATCGGCGATTGGCGCATTGGTGATAAACACCTTTTTGCCATTGAGACGATAGCCGCCGTCGCAGGGCTGCGCCGTTGAGCGCATAGCGTATATATCCGAACCGGCCTCAGGTTCGGTGGCTGCATTGGCTGCGATCAGTTTGCCCGTAACCAGCGGTTCCAGATATTGCGCTTTCAGCGTATCGGAACCAAAACGGGACAGCGGGATCACACAGGCGCAAAGATGTGCACAGAGTGAAAACGACAGGCCCAGATCGCGGCTGCCTTTTCCTAGGGCCTCAATCATCAGCGCCGTATCCAACGCCCCCATCTCCTCACCGCCAAACTGGTCTGACAGCGGGCCCAGTGTAAAACCATGGGCGGCGGCTTGCCGCCATAGCTCGAGGTTTAGCCCCCGTTGCGTGATACGCGCCTGCGCATCCTGATCCAATACGTCCAGTGCAAAGCGATAGGCTGACTCATACCGCCGTTCCTGGGCATTCGAGAAATTGAAATTCATGAACACTCCGTTAACCGGGGTCATTAATTAGACCAGCTAATACTTCTAGTTTTCGACCGGAGATAATTCAATCAAGTCATGGCGCAGCAAATGTAAACAAATGTTTATTTGTGTAGTTTATTGTTGCATTTTTATGAAACTTAGTTGTTATTATATTGTTTTTCATGAATTTTATTCATGCTCTGTGGGGAAATAAAAAATTACAAATAGAAAAAATACTAATGTGTGCCAGATCTAATAAATTAAAATTTCTATTGTTAGCTGACTTTTTTCCACAGAACGGAGGTTTGGATAGGAAGAGCACCCATGCTGAAACAACACCGGCAGGAGAGTGGTCATCGCAGCACTCTGCGAGGATGCCAAAGCGGCAAGAATATTAACTTTTTGATAAAATTTAAATATTTCGCAGGCGAATGGTTTACTGAATAAGATTAGACCGCATCACAGGCGGGTTACTCCGACTTAATATGGCACCTTAATAAGCGGTGCAACGGCCCGTGTCAATGCTCGCCACCCGGCGATAAAACGTACGCTCCCTTCCTAAAGGCGGCCGGGCGATCGGCGAGGAAAGCACGCCGAGAAGAAAATACAACACAATGATAAAAAAGGTGAAAAAGAGCATATAAGGCAATTTTTCACCGTTTATCACAGGTTAGTCCTCATACCAGTCATTTATCCCGTGCCAGCGCTTGCGCACAGGCCCAGGCGGAGCTCCATGCCCACTGGAAATTGTAACCGCCCAGCCACCCGGTCACGTCCACCACTTCGCCGATAAAGTACAGCCCTGGCACCTTACGCGCCTCCATGGTCTTGGACGACAGCTCGCGGGTATCGACACCGCCCAGCGTCACTTCTGCCGTGCGGTAACCTTCCGTGCCATTGGGTTGCACCCGCCATTGCTGCAGGCTATCCACCAGCTCGGCCTGCTGAGCCGGGGTCAGTTGCTTCAGGGTCGCTTCCGGCAACTGTCCCAGCGTTTGCAAAAACTCAACCAGACGTTTCGGCAGCTGCAGCGCCAGCGTATTTTTCAGGCTCTGGTTAGGGTGAGCCTGGCGCTGCTGATCCAGGAAGCCCGCCAGATCGAGGTCAGGAAGTAAGTTAACACTCACATACTCACCAGGCTGCCAATAGCTGGAAATCTGCAGCACCGCCGGGCCGGACAGGCCGCGATGGGTAAACAGGATGGCTTCCCGGAACAGCGTACCGTCTGCCGCCGTTACGCTGGCCGGCACCGAGACGCCGGACAACGTTTGTGATTGCTCCAGCAGCGGTTTATGCAGGGTAAAAGGCACCAGCCCGGCGCGGGTAGGCAACACATTAAGACCAAACTGTTCAGCCAGCTTATAGCCGAACGGTGACGCGCCCAGCCCCGGCATGGAAAGTCCGCCGCTGGCCACCACAAGTGAGCGTGCGCTTACTTTCTCGCCATTCAGCGTCAGTTCAAAGCCGTCGTCGTGTTTTTCCACCTGCAGCACTTCACTGCGCAGGCGTAGCGTGACCTGGCCCAGCTCACACTCTTTCACCAGCAGATCGACCAGCTGCTGCGCCGAGTCGTCGCAAAACAGCTGACCCAGAGTTTTCTCATGGTAAGCCACACCGTAGCGGTTAATCAGGTCGATAAAGTCCCACTGGGTGTAGCGCGCCAGCGCGGATTTGCAGAAATGGGGATTATTGGACAGGTAGGCCGCCGGTTCGGCGTACATATTGGTGAAGTTACAGCGTCCGCCGCCCGACATCAGAATTTTACGCCCTGGCTTTTTGCCGTTGTCGAGCAGCAGCACCCGGCAACCCTGCTGCCCTGCCTGCGCCGCACAAAACATTCCCGCCGCGCCCGCGCCGATAACGACTACATCAAACTGTTCCACCTGAGCCTCTCTGAGTTAAACCACAATCACGACAAAAGCGCGCCATTTTACGCTATTTCGCCGCCACTCACCGCTAAATTCATCGCAGTTATGTGTAAATTACGACCTGCGACAGCGCCGTCGTAAGGAAATGTTATAATCGGTAAATCCATGTAACATCATGATATTTATTTGATTTGCACAGAGATAGTGCCTGTTCGGGCACAATGAAATCAAAAAAACGTCATATTTTTCTTTTCCCCGCCCCCTGTTGTCACGGATAATGCGCGGCGTTCATGTCCACAAACCTGGCGTAACGCTTATGTTGCATTTGTTCGCTGGCCTGGATTTCCATACCGGCCTGATGTTAATACTCGCACTGCTGTTCGTATTGATGTACGAAGCCATCAACGGCTTTCATGATACGGCCAATGCGGTTGCTACCGTGATCTATACCCGTGCTATGCGCTCGCAACTTGCGGTCGTAATGGCGGGCGTGTTTAACTTCCTTGGCGTAATACTCGGCGGTTTGAGTGTTGCCTACGCCATTGTCCACCTGCTGCCAACCGATCTGTTGCTGAACGTCAGTTCCGCGCACGGATTAGCCATGGTGTTCTCCATGCTATTGGCGGCAATCGTCTGGAACCTCGGCACCTGGTATTTCGGTCTGCCGGCCTCCAGCTCCCATACGTTGATTGGCGCCATTATCGGTGTCGGCCTGACCAACGCTCTGGTTACCAACACCTCCATGGTGGATGCGCTTAACGTCCCGAAAATGATCAGTATTTTCCTGTCATTGATCTTCTCCCCGCTGGTGGGGATGATGGTCGCCGGGCTGATGGTGTTTATGCTGCGCCGTTACTGGAGCGGAACCAAAAAACGCAAGCGTATTCATATGACGCCGGCCGAACGCGAAAAAGTTGACGGTAAGCGCAAGCCGCCGTTCTGGACGCGTATCGCGCTGATTCTGTCCGCCGTCGGCGTAAGCTTCTCACACGGCGCCAATGACGGTCAGAAAGGCATCGGTTTGATCATGCTGGTGCTGATCGGCGTAGCGCCGGCCGGCTTTGTGCTCAATATGAATGCAACCGGCTATGACATCACCCGTACCCGTGATGCCGTCAGCCATCTGCAGCAGTATTACCAGCAGCATCAGGCGTCGCTGGCGCATGTCGTCGCCATCACGCCGCTGGTGCCGACGCCGGAAGAAACGCCGGCCAGCAACGCGCCGCAAGAGTTCCACTGCGACACGTCACGCGCCATGCCGGCCATCAACCATGCGTCCGGCCTGCTGAAAGACCTGCAAAGTTATGACCAGCTGAACGTGGAGCAACGCAGCCAGCTGCGTCGCCTGCTGATGTGCGTGACGGATACCGCAGATAAGGTCGCCAAGCTGCCGGAAACCTCAGCGGAAGACAAACGCTTCCTGAACAACCTGCGTCAGGATCTGCTGCAGACCGTGGAATATGCGCCGCTGTGGATCATTGTCGCCGTTGCGCTGGCGCTGTCTCTCGGCACCATGGTGGGCTGGAAACGCGTCGCGACCACCATCGGCGAGAAAATCGGTAAGAAGGGCATGACCTACGCGCAAGGCGTATCGGCTCAGATGACCGCCGCGCTGTCGATCGGCGTCGCCAGCTACACCGGCATGCCGGTTTCCACCACCCACGTGCTCTCCTCGGCGGTAGCCGGGACCATGATCGTGGATGGCGGCGGCGTGCAGAGCAAAACCGTGAAGAGCATCGCTCTGGCCTGGGTGTTAACCCTGCCGATTTCGATTCTGCTGTCCGGTTCTCTGTACTGGCTGGCGCTGAAGCTGATCTGAGTCAGCGAACCCAGAATACAAGGCGGCCTCAGGGCCGCCTTTTTTATTGGCATCAGTACCAGATAGCCATGGCGATCAGGCTGATCACCACCAGCCCGCACAGGGCGGAGGTCAGCATAAACTGCCGGCGCACCCGCTCGCAGCGGCGGATAAACTCCGGGTCGTGATGATCGCTATAGCGCTGCGCATAGATATAGCGCACCAGGCGCAGCTGCTTGCTCGGCTGGCCATGGGCGGTAAAGAAACCGCCGCCGTCAACATACTGGTACAACAAGGGGTCGCAACCGCGCAGCACCACCAGCAGCGCGCGCAGGGAAGAGTAATAGCGCACCATGTTTACCACACATACCACACACAAAGCCCAGAACAGCGCGACGGTACTGATCATGATTCCCCCTCAAGGCGTTGCGATCCACGGCAACCCGCCGGAGCCAACGACCCTACTTCATATCCAATACGACTGATGACCGATAGTGATACCGCTCAGGCATCGCCCTCCATCGGCGACGCCCCATCGATACGCAAACGCATATTGAGACAAGGTACGGCGCACAGAGGAAGGGTGAGGCCTATAACATTATTGTAGGATAACGAAACGTAAACGTAGCCGGACAGACAGGGAAAATTTAGCGCGGCCGGCGCGTTACCCGCCACCGCCGGCCATGCTCGCCGACGCTCAAAACGCCATTCGGGACTATACTTGCTCTAAGAACGCTTATAATTCAAACGCTCAAGGGCGAAATACCCCCTGAATAAATAGGATTTTTAGCCCGATAGGTGTAAAACTAACAGGGTGAAAATAGCAAGACTGAGTGAAGCATTGCGCTGTGATCGGCCCGACATATCATTGCGTTAGCGTAATGATATGATGCAGGCAGACGCCAAACCATGGCGGAGAAAACAACGGCGCCAGGCTGGCGCGCGGAATGCCTGCTACCCTTTAATCGGCATTATATGGAAGGAGTATTCTCATGGCTTACAAACACATTCTTATCGCGGTAGACCTCTCCCCGGAAAGTAAAATTCTGGTCGAAAAAGCAGTTTCCATGGCGCGGCCGTACAATGCCAAAGTCTCCTTGATCCACGTCGATGTTAACTATTCCGATCTGTATACCGGCCTGATCGACGTTAATCTGGGCGATATGCAAAAGCGCATCTCCGAAGAAACCCACAATGCGCTGACCGAGCTGTCACAAAACGCCGGCTACCCCATCACCGAAACCCTGAGCGGCAGCGGCGATCTGGCGCAGGTGCTGGTGGACGCCATCAAGAAATACGATATGGATCTGGTGCTGTGCGGCCACCATCAGGACTTCTGGAGCAAGCTGATGTCTTCCGCCCGCCAGCTGATCAATACCGTACATATCGATATGCTGATTGTGCCGTTGCGCGATGAAGAGGATGAAGACGCCTAAGCTCAACGCCTCACACCGGTCAAAAAGCCCACATATTGTGGGCTTTTTCGTTTCTGCAGGAATTAATCGCTTGATAAACAAGCGCCACCCGGTGATATAGTCAAGTCAGACACAACATCTTCCCCCATGACGTTAAATCAATAGCAATAACCGGGGGCATTAATTTAGAAGGAGCTATCTATGGAACAGGGCGCATCGCTCGAATCCTTTCTTGCCGCATTACAGCAGCAAAACCCTTATCAGGACGAATATCTGCAGGCGGTACGCGAAGTGTTTACTTCGCTGTGGCCGTTTATCGAACGCAACCCGCGTTATCGGGAATATGCACTGCTGGAACGCCTGGTCGAACCGGAACGCGTGATTCAGTTCCGCGTCAGCTGGATGGACGACGCCGGCCGCGTGCAGGTCAACCGCGCCTGGCGCGTGCAGTTCAACTCGGCCATCGGGCCGTACAAGGGCGGCATGCGTTTTCATCCGTCGGTGAACCTGTCGATTCTGAAGTTCCTCGGCTTTGAACAGACCTTCAAGAACGCACTGACCACGCTGCCGATGGGCGGCGGCAAAGGGGGATCGGACTTCGACCCCAAAGGCAAAAGTCAGGGCGAGATCATGCGTTTCTGCCAGGCGCTGATGAGCGAGCTATACCGTCATCTGGGGCCGGATACCGACGTACCGGCTGGTGACATTGGCGTTGGCGGACGCGAAGTCGGCTTTATGACCGGCATGATGAAAAAGCTGTCCAACAACACCGCCTGCGTGTTTACCGGCAAGGGGCTTTCCTTCGGCGGCAGCCTGATCCGGCCGGAGGCCACCGGTTACGGTCTGGTGTACTTCACCGATGCAATGCTGAAACGCCACGGGCTGAGCTTTGAGGGGATGCGCGTTGCGGTATCCGGCTCCGGCAACGTGGCGCAGTACACCATCGAGAAGGCGCTGGCCTTCGGCGCCCGTGTAGTCACCGCCTCCGACTCCGGCGGCACCGTGGTGGACGACGCCGGCTTTACCACCGAGAAGCTGGCGCTTCTGGCGGAAATCAAGAACCAGCGTTACGGCCGGGTGGAGGACTACGCCCGCGAACGCGGCCTGACCTATCTGCCCGGCGAGCAGCCGTGGAGCGTCCCGGTAGATATCGCGCTGCCGTGCGCCACCCAGAACGAACTGGACCTGAGCGCCGCCAAGATGCTGATCCATAACGGTGTGAAAGCGGTCGCCGAGGGCGCCAATATGCCGACCACCATTCAGGCCACCGACGCCTTCCTGGACGCCGGCGTGCTGTTCGCGCCGGGCAAGGCGGCCAATGCCGGCGGCGTCGCCACCTCCGGGCTGGAGATGGCGCAAAACGCCGCACGCCTCGGCTGGCGGGCGGAAAAAGTCGACATACGCCTGCAGCACATCATGGCGGATATTCATCACGCCTGCGTGGAGTATGGTGGCGAAGGCAAACAGACCCATTACGTGCGCGGCGCGAATATCGCCGGCTTTGTCAAAGTGGCGGAGGCGATGCTGGCGCAAGGGGTGCTGTAACGTAACATCCCGCTCATTGATGCCGGCGCTACCGCCGGCATTTTTTTACCCCGCGTCAGGCCTGATTCAGCGCGGCAATAATCACCAGCTGGTCCTGCAGCTGTTTTTGCAGCGCCGGATCGCCGGCCGTCTTCAGTTGCACTTTCAGCTCGGCCTCTTTGCGTAAACGCGCCTGCGGGTCGCTGAACGTCAGCCCTTTCACGTTAATCGACGCCACATTGCTGTAACGCCCGTCCGCCGTGGTCGGCACGCTGATCCTGCCGTCATTCAGCAATTTTTCGACGATTTTACGCTGCTTTTCGTAGCCATTCAGCCCAAGAAGCTGCCAGCGTTGCACCGCTTGCCCCTGATACCGCCCTTTTTTCACTTCGGTCAGATAGCGGATGGTGAGATTACGGATCGTCCCCGCCTCCTCGCCGTACTCCTGCTTGCTGTCCGACAGCACCGGGAAGCGCATACCCTCCAGCGCACCGCCCTGCTGCGTCAGGTGCCCCATGCGGTAGCTGTTCATCCCCAGACGAATCGGCGTACTGTCGGTCACCGGCGTGCCGTCGGCCATTTTCAGGTCGACAATGCGCTGCCCCGCCGGCTGACGCAGATCTATCTTGTAGGTCACGCCGTCAAAGAAATCATTGGTGGAATACTTGGACGCCCGGCGCTGCGGGTTAAAGCTGTAGGTGACATCGCCGTCGTGCAGCTGGTTGAAATAGCCGGCGGACCATTCCATATATTTCTTCAGCTCTTTGCCGGTCATCTGGTAGACGGTGATTTCACCGCCGGCATATTGATAGTTGAAGGCGATATCTTTGGCGGCGATGGTGCCGACGTTCAGTTTCGGCCGGTCGTTATCAATCTGCAGCGCAATCACCTCAGCCTGCGGCGCATAGTAACGGCTGGCCTCCTGATACAGCTTGCTGATGCCGGTATCCTGCACGTGCACCTGCGGAATGCCCTTGACCGCGTCCGGCGGCACCAGATCCTGCCCCGTCAGCTGAGCTATCGGCCGGTTGGCGTTGGCGCGCAGGATCTTGTGGTACGGCTGATAGATATCTTCCAGCTGTTCGTCTGACGCCGTGCCCTGAATAGGATAGGTGTAGCTGTCTTTATTGATCAGCACAAACTTGCCGTTATGCCGTTCAAACTGCAGATCGATCCGCGACAGCGCGCGGCCATATTTATCCGGTTCGGTCACGATCACGCCGTTGATCACCGCCTTATCGACCTTCACATGCATATGCCCGGCGACGATCGCCGCCAGTTCCGGATTGGCGCGCGCAATATCACCCACGCCGGTGCCCGGCCGCTGGTTTTCATTATCGATGCCCATGTGCGCCACCAACACCATGGCGTCAACCTCACCCTGGATCTGTTGGATCACCTGTTTTACCGCCTGTACCGGATCGGTAAAATTCACCCCCTTAAGGCGATCGGTACCCTTAGCAAACTCGGCGGTCATCGGCGTATCCATGCCGATAATGCCGATCTTCACCCCCTGCCGCTCAACGATCTTGTAGGCCGGTAAATAGGGCTTGCCGCTGTCCCACAGGATATTGCCCGCCAGCGCCGTGCCTTTGAACTGGTTAAGCGAGGTGGACAGCGGCTGCAGGCCGAAATCAAATTCATGGTTGCCCATTACCCAGACGTCATAGTCCAGAGCGTTAAAACCCAGGATCATCGGGCTGGTTTTGTCGTTCTTAAACGTTTCGACAAAATTGCCCTGAATGGTGTCGCCTGCATCCACCAGAATCACGTTCGGCTGCTGCGCACGCACGTTGCGCACCTGGGTGGCGATTTGGCTCAGGCTGCCGGCCAGGTTTTCGCTGTCGGTGGCGTAGTCCCAGGGCACAAAGGTGCCGTGCAGATCGGAGGTGCCCAGAATGGTGATATTGACCGGCTCGGCGGCCATCGCGGTGCTGCCCAGGCAAAGCAACAGGGAAAGGAGCGTCTTTTTCATAATTCCATTTACTGCAAGTGGGATGACATTAGCTGGCAGCATGCGATCGGGTTTGTGCTTTTTCCAGCAGGTTTTCAGATTGATGCAAAGAAATGAGAGGTAGATCGAGTAGGAAAGGCCCGGTTCACCGGGCCGTTTACTGACGGCAAAAACCGCTACAGCGGCATATAGATATCGAAACGGTGGTTTTTAGTTACCGTCGCAGCATGCGCCGGCACCGCCGCCAGCGGCGGCGCGTAGTCGGGGCGTTTCACCACAATGCGTTTGGTCGCCAGACGCCGCGCCGGCTCCAGCAGGCCGTCAGCGTCATCATCGCTGCCCACCAGCGACTGAAACACCCGCATCTCTTTTTTCACCAACGCGCTCTTCTGCTTGTGCGGGTACATCGGATCGAGATACACCACTTCCGGCCGCGGGCTGAGATCGGACAACGCCGTCAGGCTGGAGGCATGCAGCAGCGTCAGCCGCTCCCGCAGCCACGGGCCGATTTCCGCATCCTGATAGCCGCGCTGCAGGCCGTCATCCAGCAGTGCCGCCACCACCGGATTGCGCTCCAGCATCCGCACCCGGCAGCCGAGCGCCGCCAGTACAAAGGCGTCGCGCCCCAGCCCGGCGGTGGCGTCCACCACGCTCGGCAGGTAGCTGCCCTTGATGCCGACCGCCTTGGCCACCGCCTCGCCGCGCCCGCCGCCGAAGCGGCGACGGTGCGCCATCGGGCCGGAGACAAAGTCCACGTAGATCGCCCCCAGTTTCGGCTCGTCGCGCTTGCGCAACTCCAGCCGTTCCGGAGTCAGCACCAGCGCCATCTGCGCCTCGTCGTCCGAGGTCAGCTGCCAACGCTCGGCCAAAACAGACAAGGCGCCGGGATCGGCGCCTGCTTCACACAATAAACACACGCTCACGTGTCTGGTTATCCTTTAATGCCGTAATGGCGCAGCATAGCATCCAGCTGCGGCTCGCGGCCACGGAAGCGTTTGAACAGTTCCATCGGCTCTTCCGAACCGCCGCGCGACAGGATGTTATCCAGGAAGGCGCTGCCGGTTTCGGCGTTGAAGATCCCCTCTTCCTCGAAGCGCGAATAGGCATCCGCCGACAGCACTTCCGCCCACAGATAGCTGTAGTAGCCCGCCGCATAGCCGCCGGCAAAGATATGGCTGAAGGCATGTGGGAAGCGGCCCCAGCTCGGCGACGGCACCACGGCGACCATTTTCTTCACTTCGGCCAGCAGCGGCAGGATCTGCGCGCCGGTTGCCGGGTCATATTCGTAGTGCATACGGAAGTCGAACAGGCCGAACTCCAGCTGGCGCAGGATAAACAGCGCCGCCTGGTAGTTTTTGGCTTCCAGCAGCTTGTCGAGCAGCGCTTTCGGCAGCGGCTCGCCGGTTTCATAGTGGCCGGAGATAAACGCCAGCGCTTCCGGCTCCCAGCACCAGTTTTCCATAAACTGGCTCGGCAGCTCGACCGCATCCCACGGCACCCCGTTGATGCCGGCGACGCCGGCGGTGTCGATCTCCGTCAGCATATGGTGCAGGCCGTGGCCGAACTCATGGAACAGCGTGGTCACTTCGTTATGGGTAAACAGCGCCGGCTTGTCGCCCAGCGGACGGTTGAAGTTACAGGTCAGGTAGGCGACCGGCTTTTGCAGCTCGCCGTCCGCCTTACGCAGTTTGCCGACGCAGTCATCCATCCAGGCGCCGCCGCGCTTGTGCTCGCGCGCATACAGATCCAGATAGAAGCTGCCGCGCAGCGAGCCGGCGGCGTCAAACAGGTCAAAGAAACGCACTTCCGGATGCCAGGTATCAACGCCCTGACGCTCTTTGGCGGTGATGCCGTAGATACGCTTCACCACCTCGAACAGCCCGTCCACCACGCGTTGCTCCGGGAAGTAAGGACGCAGCTGCTCATCACTGATGGAGAACAGGTGTTGTTTCTGTTTTTCGCCGTAGTAGGTGATGTCCCAGGCCTGCAGTTCATCGACGCCATAGTGCTGCTTGGCGAAGGCGCGCAGCTGCGCCAGCTCCTGCTCCGCCTGCGGGCGGGCGCGCTTGGCAAGATCGCTCAGGAAGTCGATCACCTGCTGCGGGTTTTCCGCCATTTTGGTCGCCAGCGATTTATCGGCGTAGGTGTCAAAGCCCAGCAGCTGCGCCAGCTCATGGCGCAGCGCCAGCGTTTCCGCCATCACCGCGCTGTTGTCCCATTTACCGGCGTTCGGCCCCTGATCGGAGGCGCGGGTGGTAAAGGCGCGGTACATCTCTTCACGCAGCGCCTGGCTGTCGGCATAGGTCATTACCGGCAGGTAGCTCGGCATGTCCAGCGTCAGCAGCCAGCCCTGCTGCTCTTTGGCCTGCGCCATCGCCTGCGCCTGCGCCAGCGCGCTTTCCGGCAGGCCGCTTAATTCGGTTTCATCGGTAATCAGCTTGCTCCAGCCCATGGTGGCGTCGAGCACGTTGTTGCTGTAGGTCGAGCCCAGCTCGGACAGGCGCGCGACGATTTCACCGTAGCGCTGCTGTTTTTCCGCCGGCAGGCCGATGCCTGACAGCTCAAAGTCGCGCAGCGCGTTTTCCACCGCTTTACGCTGCGGTACGCTCAGCTGCGCAAAGCCGTCGCCCTCTTTCAGGTTGCGATAGGCCTGATACAGCCCTTCGTGCTGGCCAACCCAGGTGCCGTACTCAGACAGCAGCGGCAGCGCCTGTTCGTAAGCTTCACGCAGCTCCGGACTGTTTTTCACCGAGTTCAGATGGCCGATCGGCGACCAGATGCGCGACAGGCGATCGTCCACTTCCGCCAGCGGTTGCACCAGGTTGTCCCAGGTGAACGGCCCCGGCTGCGCCACCACCCGCTCAACTTCAGCGCGGCAATCGGCCAGTGCGGATTGCACCGCCGGCACAATATCTTCCGGACGGATAGCGGAGAACGGCGGCAGGGAAAACGGTGTCAGCAACGGATTTGTCATAGGGCAGTCCTGATTATCGTTGGGGCCGGCCACGCCTGGCCGGCCTGAAAATGCGTGTGTAAGGATTAACATGGTGCCAGACGGCAGGAAAATCAATGGCAGGGCCAATAGTGAGACGATTTATTCACCCATTTTTTAACTTTCATATGCCAATATCCTCTGCCACAGCTTGGTTTCCCCCTAACCGAGACTTCATCAGGTATTTTATACATTGCTCACCATGTTATGATTAGTTATGTTGCTCACAATGTTATAGAGGACCACTTAGGGAAAATTATGGATAATCCACTAGGTTTTAATCAAAGGCTCAATAGTTATTCACAAGTAATGGCACGCCAACACGGCCGTTCATTACTCGAATTATCTAATAGGGTGAGTCGTGACTTCATAAAAGATAATACGTTAGCAAATAAATTCAGACACGAAATATTATGCTTTGTGAATAATAAAATTGAAAAGTGTCAAGAATCAGGTAAAGCTTCAACTCTTGCCATACAAGAGTTGAAGCAAGAGTATCACGCGTTACAACAACAGGAAAACATGCTTAGGGCTAATAAAGTTACGCCCTACGCTGTGATGAAAAAGAAATTTGATGGCAATTCATCAAAATATGTCTTAGCAGGGATTGGTCTTCTATCAGGTATAGGGCAGATAATTCTAGGAATAGGACTAGATTGGACCGGCGTCGCCGTTGTTCCTGGCACATTATTGATGGTCAATGGTATCAACAATGTTTATGAAAATGCTCACATATTGAAAAAATGTCATAGGTCCTGCCCGAATAGCTTACCGGGCTTCCGCATCTTTCTTTGGGTATGATGAGGATAAAGCAGATATTGTATATGGTGGAGTAGATTTGCTCCTTTCTGGGTATGGAGCATTGAGAATGTCTCTGAAGCCGGAAGCTTGGCGTTTATTTAACTATATAAATACAGATTATGTTAGAGCATGGCGAAACATGGGAAAAGGTGCCATGGGTTTAGAAATCGCAGCTGATGGCGCCACAATAGAAACAATTTATCATAAAGGCTCAGGGGGTCATTAATGTGGTTTTACTACATTCTTTCAGCATTAGTCGCCTTGTTTTTTCTTAGCATAAAGCTGAAATACAGGCCCACGGACAACAAATTACCCGCGACAATACTCATGATAGTGGGCTGGGTATTGGCCACCTGGCAATTCATAATATTTGCCAATGGCAGAGCTTTATTTATTACAGATTCAACTCAATGGATCAGTGATAACTGGCTTCTGCGCTACTCCGCATTAGCATTTGCGATCATACATATCATCGCCACGTTTGAGTTTAAAGCGAAAAAACGCTAATACATTTGCCGTCGATAAGGCTGGCGACACATGTCAGCCTCGCGATGCACACGCCGCCCGAGTACAGCCTTGTTCATTCCCCCTCAAGAACCGCCACCCGATCAAACTCCTCAAACACCAGCCACATATCCGGCGCAAAGGTGCCCTCGCGGGTGAAAAACGCCTGATGACCCTCGCGCCAAAAAGCCAGGCTTTTATCGCCCTCTCCCTCTTTCGCCGCCAGCTCGGCGCTGACGTCGCAGAAGCGGATAAGCAGCAGTGCACGCGTGCGGATCACGCAGCGCGCCTCGCCCCTGCCGTCCAGAATCACGCTGTAGTCGCCGACCAGCGGCGCTTTCTCCTGCCGGTAGGCAACGTAAGAGCTGCAGGCTGCCGTTTTCTCTCCCGCGATTACCAGCTGCAGTAGTTCATCCGCCAGCTGCGGGCTGTCGCCGAACGCCCAGCGCAGTGCGTCGGGATATTGCTCCAACAATATGTTCTGTTTACTCGTCATTCCTGGCTTCCCTCATTGGCTGACAATGCATTTCACTTTTTCCCCTACGAACAGTTTATACTGTTTGCAGATGACTGCCTTATCGAGCACGCTCCGCAGACGGAGCACAAGGAATTACCAAACGCCATGCTAAGTTACCGCCACAGTTTTCACGCCGGCAACCACGCCGACGTGCTGAAGCACACCGTTCAGAGCCTGATCATTGAGTCGCTGAAAGAAAAAGAGAAACCGTTCCTGTATCTGGATACCCACTCCGGCGCGGGGCGCTATCAGCTGAGCGGCGAACACGCCGAACGCACCGGTGAATATCTGGAAGGCATCGGCCTGCTGTGGCAACGCGACGACCTGCCGGCAGAGCTGGAGGCCTATATGGGCGTGGTGCAGCACCTGAACCGCAGCGGATCGCTGCGTTATTATCCGGGATCGCCGCTGATCGCCCGTCAGCTGCTGCGTCCGCAGGACAAGATCCACCTGACCGAGCTGCACCCGAGCGATTTCCCGCTGCTGCGCGGCGAATTCCAGAAAGACGAACGCGCCAAGGTGCAGCGCGCAGACGGCTATCAGCAGCTGAAATCGCAGCTGCCGCCGCCGTCGCGCCGTGGTCTGATCCTGATGGACCCACCGTATGAAATGAAAACCGACTATCAGGACGTGGTGAAAGGCATCCAGGAAGGCTATAAACGCTTCGCTACCGGCACCTATGCGCTGTGGTATCCGGTGGTGCTGCGCCAGCAGATCAAACGCCTGCTGAAAGAGTTGGAGGCCACCGGCATCCGCCGCATTCTGCAAATCGAGCTGGCGGTGAAACCGGACAGCGATCAGCGCGGCATGACCGCCTCCGGCATGATTGTGATCAACCCGCCGTGGAAGCTGGAGCAGCAGATGCAGAACGTACTGCCGTGGCTGCACAAAACGCTGGTGCCGTCCGGCATCGGCCACCATCTGGTCAACTGGGTGGTGCCGGAGTAACCGGTCGCCGCAGGCGCGCACGCCGCGCCTGCGTCCACGCCTATCACAGCCATCGACGCAATCTTTGCGACAAACCCACCTCAGGCGTTAAACTCTATCCTCTTCAATTTACACAACTCATGGAAAACCCAGATGACGAAACATTACGATTATCTAGCAATTGGCGGCGGCAGCGGCGGTATCGCATCGATCAACCGGGCAGCCATGTATGGCCAGAAATGTGCGCTGATTGAGGCCAAAGAACTTGGCGGCACCTGCGTCAACGTGGGTTGTGTACCGAAAAAAGTGATGTGGCATGCGGCGCAGATCGCCGAGGCGATTCACCAGTACGGCCCGGACTACGGCTTTGACACCACGGTCAACGCGTTTGACTGGAAAAAGCTGGTCGCCAACCGTACCGCCTATATCGACCGCATCCACAACTCGTACGACAACGTGCTGGGCAAAAACAAGGTTGACGTGATCAAGGGCTTCGCCCGCTTTATCGACGCGCATACCGTGGAAGTCAACGGCGAGCAAATCACCGCCGACCATATTCTGATCGCTACCGGCGGCCGCCCGAGCCACCCTGACATTCCGGGCGCGGAATACGGTATCGACTCCGACGGCTTCTTCGAACTCGACGAGATGCCAAAACGCGTTGCCGTGGTGGGTGCCGGCTATATCGCCGTTGAGATCGCCGGCGTGATGAACGCGCTGGGCGCGGAAACTCACCTGTTCGTGCGTAAGCACGCGCCGCTGCGCAGCTTCGATCCGCTGATCGTCGAGACGCTGGTGGAAGTGATGAACACCGAAGGGCCAAGCCTGCACACCGAATCGGTGCCAAAAGCGGTAGTGAAAAATGCCGACGGCAGCCTGACCCTGCAGCTGGAAAACGGCAGCGAATTTACCGTCGACAGCCTGGTCTGGGCGATCGGCCGCGAACCGGCGACCGATAACCTGAACCTGGCAGTGACCGGCGTGCAGACCAATGACCGGGGCTACATCAACGTCGACCAGTTCCAGAACACCAACGTACCGGGCATCTACGCCGTCGGCGACAACACCGGCGCGGTTGAACTGACGCCGGTCGCCGTGGCCGCCGGCCGCCGCCTGTCCGAGCGCCTGTTCAACAACAAGCCGAACGAGCACCTGGACTACAGCAATATCCCGACCGTGGTGTTCAGCCACCCGCCGATCGGCACCATCGGCCTGAGCGAGCCGGAAGCGAAGGAAAAATATGGCGAAGACAGCGTGAAGGTGTACAAATCCTCCTTTACCGCCATGTACAGCGCCGTGACCCAGCACCGCCAGCCTTGCCGTATGAAGCTGGTCTGCGTGGGCGAGAATGAGAAAATCGTCGGCGTGCACGGCATCGGCTTCGGTATGGACGAGATCCTGCAGGGCTTTGCGGTCGCCGTGAAGATGGGCGCCACCAAGCAGGACTTCGACAATACGGTGGCCATCCACCCAACGGCGGCGGAAGAGTTCGTCACCATGCGCTAAGCCCCTGCGGTTTAGCCCTGCATCAAGGCCGGTTGCCCATCGCAACCGGCTTTTTTTGTCCCGGCCGCCTGCCCGCCCGCGTGCGATACTTTCCAATGCGTAAAGTTTTCATACCGCGCAAACCGGCGGTAGCACAGCGATTCCGCCAGCGCTGCCGTCATTACAGCCGCCCGTCGTACCGCTGGCCTGCCAGACGTTCTGCGGCGTAATCCGCGCTAAACACCACGACTACGCATCGAAATGCCGGGAACATGTGATATTCTTGTCTCAATCGCCACGTGCTATTCCCGGTTAACGGGAAGATTTGCCGGCCCGGGCTGCCTCTGCATCAGCCGCCTGAATAATTCGCGGTTTTCTGTCACTGTTTAGCCTGCTAAATTTATCTCTTGGCCCCTTGCCTTTCATTGCGGAGAAATTCCCGATGCTGTCGACCCTGATCAGAACCCTTACCCTGGCGCTCTTCGCCCTGATCGCCACCCAAACCTCCGCGTTAAGTTTTACTCTGGAAGTTTCTGGCAATATCAGCCATTTCACCGATACGGCCAACAAACGCTATGTGTTTAGCGACCAGGATCTGTTCGCCATGCCGGTCAACTCGATTTCCACCTCCACCTCGTGGACGCCGCGGCGTAAATTCGACGGCGTAGCGGTTGCGGACATCCTGAAAAAAGTGGGCGCCAAGGGGCAGACGCTGTCGATGCATGCGCTGAACGACTATTACATCGATATTCCGCTGTCCGACGTGGAGAAATACAACATTATCCTGGCCTATAAAATGGACGGGGAAATGTTGAAGATCCGCAACTTCGGCCCGCTGTTTCTGGTTTATCCACGCGATGAAAGCGGCCCGGAGTTAAATTCGCCGCTGTATAACTCGCGCTTTATCTGGCAGGTCAACAGGATCGTGATTAAATGAAGCTGACCCAGTTCAAGAACGGCAGCCGGCTGGCGATTCCGGCCATTTTCGCCGCCCTGTTCATTGTGGCTTCCACCATCACCCTGTATTACTACAGCGCCACGCTGTCGAAAAAGGGGTTGTACGCCATCGCCGGTACGCAGGAAAACTACTCGTGGTCGATCGCGAAGTTCTCCATCAAGCTGGCGGAGTTCGAAACCTATGTGGAACAGCTGAAGAATGCGCCCAAGGTGGATATCGACGCGTTAAGGCTCAGGTTCGAAATTCTCTATTCGCGCTTTTACGTGCTGGAGACCGTATCGGAATCCACCCAGCCGCTGTACCGCGAAGCCGGCTATCCCGAGGTGATTAAGCAGATGGTGGCGCAAATGAATCAGCTCGACCATCTGATCAGCGCCTCTCCGCCGAACCTGCAGGAAATTACCCAGTCCATGCAGCAAATGAAGCCGTTTGCGGTCGAGATGGCCAACCTGGCCGACCATGCGGAAGTGAAGCAGCGCACCGTCGCCTACAACGACTATATTGAGAAGCGCCATATTATTTTCTACGGCCTGGTGATCATCATGTTCTCGGTGATTGCGCTGGTCGCCATTACGCTGATAGTCCTGCGCCAGCAGCGCATTACCATTCAGCAGCAGGCCAAGGCCATCGAGGCGGAAAAAGCCACGCACTCGAAAAACGCCTTCCTCGGCGCTATCGGCCATGAACTGCGTACCTCGCTGCAGAGCATTATGTCCGCCATTGACGTATTGATGAATACCAATGTGTCCACCGAGCACGTTGATACCTTCCAGCGGCTGGAAACCGCCGCACAGCAGATTGAAACCCAGATGAAGGATTTGACCGACTACGCGCATCTGGACAGCGGTATGATGGAACTGCGCATTATGCCGTTCAATGCTGAGCAACTGATTCAGCAAACCACCGATGAAGTCGGCATGCTGATGAGCAAAGAGCAGATCACATTGTTGTGCGAGGTCGACTTCAGCCACGCGCAAATGTATTCCGATCCGCTGCGCATCCGCCAGATTCTGGTCAATCTGCTGACCAACGCCTTCAAATACACCGAAAGCGGCACCATCACCGTGCACGGCTGCCTACGTCGCCAAACCGGCGGCAATGCGCTGATGTTGGAAGTGACCGATACCGGTATCGGGATGGAAGAGGAAAAGCTGGGGCAGATATTCCAGCCGTTTACCCAGTTGGATCAGTCGAATACCAAACAGTACGGCGGCGTCGGCATGGGGCTGGCGATCGTACGCGGCCTGGTCGCGCTGCTGCAGGGCACCGTTACCGTTTACAGCGAACAGGGAAAAGGCAGCACCTTTATCGTCAGCATTCCGGTGGAAGTCAGCGAAGATCAGACGGAAGAAGAGGCGCAGCCGCAGGCGCTGTCCGATATGGCGATGAAAGAACAGCAGGTGCTGGTAGTGGACGACAACAGATCGGTGGGAGAAGCCTTCGCCGCCCTGCTGGATAAACTGGGCTATCAGCACGAGCTGTGCGATTCATCAGAGCGCGCGCTGCAAAAGCTGCTGCGCCGGCCTTACGATGTGCTGTTGCTGGATTTACAAATGCCGGGTATCGACGGCGCGGCGCTGGCGAAAAAGCTGCGCGGCCAACGCGGCCCCAACCGCCATATTCCGATTATCGGCATCAGCGCCCAGACGCCGGAGCTGCTGACGCTGGAGCAACGCGCGCTGTTTGATGATTACCTGATAAAACCCGTGCGGCTGGAAGCGCTGTCCACCGCACTGTCCGCCCTGTTCCTTAAAGGTTAAAACAGCGCTGCAGCGCGGCTTCAATCACATGCAGCCGCACCGGTTTTTCATACGGGCCAAGCACGTCATAATCGCGCATCGCCTTGGCGATTTCTGACTCGCGCAGCCCGGTGCCCAGTTGGCCGGTCAATACCAATACCGGCGCATCCGGGTTATCAGAGGCGCGAATCGCTTCGATGCATTGCTCGGAGGTTTCCTGCCCGATCAGCCAGTCAACCACGTAACCGTCGAACAGGCTGCGGCTCAGCGCCTGTTTGAACGTCTGAACATCGTAAAAAGCAACGGTGTTAAAACCGCGGCTGTTCAGGTATTTGGCCAGTTCATCCGCCGCCTGATGCGAATCATCCAGCACCGCGATGCTTAACCGCTCATCGTCGACATTCGTCGGACGAATCTCGATCAGCTCCACGCAATAGCGGCTGCCGGCCGGCGCCTCATCGGCCCGGTAAATCACCCACTTTTCGTCTTCCTGCTGCGCGACATATTCAGAAAAACGCCCGCCGCTGACTTCGCTGCCGATGTATGCCACGCAAGGAATCGTCATCCCGGCCGGCGAAAAGATGGCATCTCGTGCAATAGTTTGCGCAGGAGGCTCATTCTCCACGTTGATATCCACAATGGCCGCCGGCGTTTCGTCCAGCGCCGCCGCGACGCTGTTGATCTGTTCCAGCGTCCAGGGGCTCTGCCCTTTCAGCTTGCGGTGGGCATGGGAAAAACTTAGCGCCAGAATACGGCTAAGCTCCTTTGCTTGCTGACGTTTACCGATCCCGTGATGAAGAAAGAGTTCTCTGACCCGGTTTGCAATCGACTGCGAATCGAATTTTTGATGATTGTTATCCATTTTTTCCTTCGATTTTTTCTAATTTTTCAGTCGCTTTGACATGTTATCGTGTTCGAACATCATTCAATATTAGCATCATATGCAAGATTAATCTCAAACATTGCTTGACACACCATGTTTTATAGTCAAACATGGTATCAAAAGCTACACACAGCAACACACTATAAAAATAAAACACCAGTACTTATAACCATAACGACACCAGGGAAACTCGTTCAGGTTGCCGGTTCTAAAATACAGTATGCATTAGGACAACGGCACACCGTTCAGAGTAAAAGCCTTTATCGCTAATAATAAAGATGTACCCCCCATTGAACCGGCTCCCATCAGGGGGCCGTTTTTTTATGGGATTTTACCGGTAGGAGAGGAGATTAGGGCAACTTTTCTGCGGAAAAAAACAGGATCGCCGTTGGCGACCCTGTTTTTAAGGATGGATATGCCTGGGATCAGAAGCGCCAGGTGAAACCGGCGTTGACGCTGTTGTCCTGATGACGGTCCGACAGCAACCCGCCGTAGCCCAGCGACAGCGACGCATTCTGGCTCACCGCCACGTCCGCGCTGGCCTTCAGCAGCAGGCCGTCGCGCGATACCGGCACGCTGTTGCTGACGAACGCCGCATCACCGCCGCGGAACTTCAGCCCGGTGCCGCGCTCCAGCTCGCCGTACTGATGCTGCCAGCCCGCCTCGCCGCGCAGCGTCACCGCCGTTTCACGGCTCAACTGCCACTGATGGTCCGCACGCAGGCCCAGCGTCGACACCGTGGCGTCCGTGTGCTGCTTGTCGCCGTGCAGCGCCGCTGCGCCGCCGTCTTCGCTGATGCCGTTGTTCTGGAAGTTGATGTACGCCAGATTGGCGAACGGCTCCAGGTTCACCCATTCGCCCTGCACGCTATAGCCCGCTTCCGCGAACAGCTGCTCGGTGCGCGCGCTGTATTTCGCCGTCGCGCGGTCCGACTGCAGCCCGTAGTTCACCGAGCGCGCCGTATCAAACCGGTGCCAGGTGTAAGACCCACCGGCACGCAGCGCCAAATCGCCGTACTGTTTGCTGCCGTATACCGCCAGGTGGTAGTTGTCGCTGTCCGCATTCGAGCCGTAGCCGCCGTCCAGCGAGGTGCGGGTATAGCCGGTCGCCACACCCAGACGCCAGTCGTCGTAGGCCGAATCCAGACCCAGCAGCACCCCGTAGGTCGAGGCCTGATAGCCGGTGGCGTTCACGTCGCCCGACGCATGGTCCCATGCCCCGACAAACTGCGCCCACGCACCGCCGTCATCCGCCTTGATGTCCTGCGACGTCGCCAGCCCTTCCGCCTGACGCAGGCGGCTGTTCAGCGCATCGCGCAGGTAACGGCTGTCGTTCACCTGCGCCGAGGCGATATCCGCGTGGATCTGCCCCGACAGCTGGCGGAACGCCTGCCGCGCCTGCCCGGCGCTGCCGGAGGCCAGAATGCTTTCATACACCGGGTTGCCCACCGTCAGCGCATCCGCCGCCGCCGCCACCGCTCGCTCGTTCTGCGTGGCCGCCACGCTGGCGAACGCGGTGTCATTACGCGCCACATCCGCCGTCAGCCGGTTGCCCTGCGTGGACAGCGTGGCCGCCAGGAACGGCGAAGTGGTTGTCGCGCCGTCAAACTGGCCGCTGATCCCCTGCTGCGCCTGTAAAATGTCATACTGGCCGATGGCGCTGCCGCCGGCGTCGCCGTTCAGTACGTTCTGCTGATCCAGCAGCATCGCCACTTCGCCGCCGTCGATCTGCGCCGATCCGCCGCTGACGATCCGATCGCTGCTGCCGTCCGCCGCTGCTTCCACCGCGTAGCGCGAGCCGGCGGCAAAGGTCACGTCGTTGGTGACGTTCAGCGTGCCGATCGAGTTGCCCGGCGCCACGACGGCACCGGCGTTGGCGGTGAGTGAACCGATACGGCCCGAGCCGCCGAGCGCCCCGCCGTTCCCTACCGTCACGTCCGACACCAGCGTGCCGTTCACCGCCAGCAGCCCCTGATTGACCAGCGTCGGCCCGCTGTAGCTGTTATTACCGGTCAGGTATAACGAACCGGCGCCCTCTTTGGTCAGGCCGCCATGGCCGGAAATATCGTTCGAATAGACTTCCAGACCACAATGTACATCGTCGCAGATACGCTGATAGCGCGTGCCGCTATCCACTTCCGCCCCCACGCCCGGAATGTTGGCGACAAACTGCGTCGGGCCATAGGCCACGCCATCGGCATCGGGAATGCGGAACGCTTCCGGGATATCCTGCTCGGTGTAGAACATCCCCGGCCCGTTAATCGCCTTGCCGAGGTTAATCATCCCCCAGCCGTACAGCGCGTCAATACCGGGTGCTCCCATATCGGTGGCGGTGGTTTTCAACACATCGGCAATTTGCGCCGTCGACAGGTAAGGGAAACGCTGCAGCAATACGGCAACCGCGCCGGTCACGTGCGGCGTCGCCATCGAGGTACCGTTTTTATTGCCGTAGTCCGACGTCAGCTGCTGTGGATCGGAACCGTTGGCCACCGCGCTGTAAATTTTGCTGCCCGGAGACGCAACGCAGAAGCTGGCGGTGTAACCACAGCGGGATGAGAAGGAACTGAGGGTGTAAGGCACGCTATTGGCCGAGGCATCATCCTGCGCCACGCTGGCGACAGTCAGCCAGTTCGGCGCAATATCCGGCACAAAATAGCCCAACCCGCTGATGACGTCCGGCTGGTTGTAGTTACCGTCGTTGCCCGCGGCAAACAGCACCAGAATATTGTGGCGTGCGGCATCGATCGCCCCCTGATAGCCCGCGCCGGCCAGGCTGCCCAGCAGCGGCTTCACCTGATTGAACTGCTCTTGCGCATCATGGAATTCAAAATGCAGCGCATCCGGATCCTTACCGCCGTCGGACAAGAAATCCGGAATGCTAACGCCCCAGCTGTTATTAATCACCCGTACACCGCTTTCGATCATCGCCTGCCAGCCGGCGTTGGTTACCGCGCCGTCCAGCCCCAGAAACTCGCCGTAGGCCGGACCGTCATTGTCGTTGTCCACGCTGATAATCTGCGAATCAAACGCCACGCCGTGCATCCCCGCACCGTCGCGGTTGGCGGCAGCGATCCCCGCCACATGCACACCGTGATTGCTCAGCGTCTCGCCGTTGTAGAAATGGAAACTGCCGTCGAAATAGAACGGATCGCCGGCGTTAATGCCCGGCCGGTGGGGATCGGTATAGGCGCGAATGCCCTGCGTTACCACATTGATCAACTTGCCGTCGCCGGCAAACTCGGGATGCTGGTTATACACTGGCGTATCCAGAATTCCCACTTTTTGTCCTTTGCCGGTGTAGCCGGCAGCGTAGGCCTGGTCGGCATGAATCGCCCCCAGCCCCCAGTCGGCGTTAAACTCGTCGCTGCGCCAGCTGGCCGGGTCTCCGACTTTCCCCTCGTTTGCCTGTACGCTGCCTGCAGCTAACAGTGAACACAGTAAGGCATTCAGTTTCCATGTCGGCTTTTTCTTTCCTGTAAATGCTTTCATTCCCGTTACCTTTGATATTTGTTCTGCACGTCACATGGGAAATCGGGCCGCCCGAACGGGCGGCCCTGAGTTTAAGGATGGATAGGCATGAGATCAGAAACGCCAGGTGAAGCCGGCGTTGACGCTGTTGTCCTGATGACGGTCCGACAGCAACCCGCCGTAGCCCAGCGACAGCGACGCGTTCTGGCTCACCGCCACGTCGGCGCTGGCCTTCAGCAGCAGGCCGTCGCGCGATACCGGCACGCTGTTGCTGACGAACGCCGCATCACCGCCGCGGAACTTCAGCCCGGTGCCGCGCTCCAGCTCGCCGTACTGATGCTGCCAGCCCGCCTCGCCGCGCAGCGTCACCGCCGTTTCACGGCTCAACTGCCACTGATGGTCCGCACGCAGGCCCAGCGTCGACACCGTGGCGTCCGTGTGCTGCTTGTCGCCGTGCAGCGCCGCTGCGCCGCCGTCTTCGCTGATGCCGTTGTTCTGGAAGTTGATGTACGCCAGATTGGCGAACGGCTCCAGATTCACCCACTCGCCCTGCACGCTGTAGCCCGCTTCCGCGAACACCTGCTCGGTGCGCGCGCTGTATTTCGCCGTCGCGCGGTCCGACTGCAGCCCGTAGTTCACCGAGCGCGCCGTATCAAACCGGTGCCAGGTGTAAGACCCACCGGCACGCAGCGCCAAATCGCCGTACTGTTTGCTGCCGTATACCGCCAGGTGGTAGTTGTCGCTGTCCGCATTCGAGCCGTAGCCGCCGTCCAGCGAGGTGCGGGTATAGCCGGTCGCCACCCCCAGACGCCAGTCGTCGTAGGCCGAATCCAGACCCAGCAGCACCCCGTAGGTCGAGGCCTGATAGCCGGTGGCGTTCACGTCGCCCGACGCATGGTCCCATGCCCCGACAAACTGCGCCCACGCACCGCCGTCATCCGCCTTGATGTCCTGCGACGTCGCCAGCCCTTCCGCCTGACGCAGGCGGCTGTTCAGCGCATCGCGCAGGTAACGGCTGTCGTTCACCTGCGCCGAGGCGATATCCGCGTGGATCTGCCCCGACAGCTGGCGGAACGCCTGCCGCGCCTGCCCGGCGCTGCCGGAGGCCAGAATGCTTTCATACACCGGGTTGCCCGCCGCCAGCGCATCCGCCGCCGTCGCCACCGCTCGCTCGTTCTGCGTGGCCGCCACGCTGGCGAACGCGGTGTCGTTACGCGCCACGTCCGCCGTCAGCCGGTTGCCCTGCGTGGACAGCGTGGCCGCCAGGAACGGCGAAGTGGTTGTCGCGCCGTCAAACTGGCCGCTGATCCCCTGCTGCGCCTGTAAAATGTCATACTGGCCGATGGCGCTGCCGCCGGCGTCGCCGTTCAGTACGTTCTGCTGATCCAGCAGCATCGCCACTTCGCCGCCGTCGATCTGCGCCGATCCGCCGCTGACGATCCGATCGCTGCTGCCGTCCGCCGCTGCTTCCACCGCGTAGCGCGAGCCGGCGGCAAAGGTCACGTCGTTGGTGACGTTCAGCGTGCCGATCGAGTTGCCCGGCGCCACGGTGGCGCCGGCGTTGGCGGTGAGTGAACCGATACGGCCCGAGCCGCCGAGCGCCCCGCCGTTCCCTACCGTCACGTCCGACACCAGCGTGCCGTTCACCGCCAGCAGCCCCTGATTGACCAGCGTCGGTCCGCTGTAGCTGTTGTCGCCGGTCAGCACCAGCGTGCCGATGCCCTGCTTGGTCAGGCCGCCGTGGCCAGAGATATCATTGCTCCAGATATCCAGGCCGCAATGGACGTCATCACACACCCGTTCAGTCGGTTTGCCCCGATCGAGCACCGCGCCGACGCCGGGCAGGTCGACGACGAACTGACCTGAACCATAGGCCACGCCTTTTTCATCCGGCACGCGAAATGCTTCCGGAATATCCTGCTCGGTGTAGAACATCCCCGGCCCGTTAATCGCCTTGCCGAGGTTAATCATCCCCCAGCCGTACAGCGCATCAATACCGGGATCGCCCATATCGGTGGCGGTGGTTTTCAGCACCGATGCCACCTGCGCGCCGGTCATATACGGGAAGCGCTCCATCAGCACCGCGATGCTGCCGGCAACGTGCGGCGCGGCCATTGAGGTGCCGCTGTACTTGGCGTAACCGGTGGTCAGATTGTCCGGGGTCGTACCCTCAATGACCGAACTGTATACCTTCGTCCCTGGTGCCGAAACGCAGAAACTGGCGGTGTAACCGCAACGGGAAGAGAAGGTGCTGATAGCATAATCGCCCGTGCCGTCAGGATCCTGCAGGCTGGCGACCGACAGCCAGTTAGGCGCGATATCCGGCACAAAATAGGCCAGTCCGGCCATGGCATCGGGGTTATTCAGGTTATCGTCATTGCCGGCGGCAAAGATGGTGACGATACCGCTGCGCGCCGCGTCAATCGCCCCCTGATAGGCGCCGCCCGGTTTGGTGCCCAGAATCTGTTTGATCTGCTCGAACTGTTTACGCGCATCGTCGACGGTAAAGTGGGGATAGGCCGGATCGGATCCGCCCTCGGCAAACTTATCGGTGATGCCGATCCCCCAGCTGTTATTGATAATCCTTGCGCCGCTGGCGATCAACGCATCCCAGCCGGCCTTGTATACCGCCCCGTCATTGCCGAGAATAATGCCGTCTTCCGGGCCAGGGTCGCCGTTCTCCGCGCTGATGATTTGCGCATTGAAGGCCACGCCGTGCATTTCTCCGCCGTCACGGTTACCGGCGGCAATACCGCCGACGTGCGTACCGTGTGAACCTAACTCGCCGTCCGACCCTACGCTCGGCGTCCCGTCATAGCGGAAGTCGTCCCCTTTCTTGACCGGAATATAAGGGTCGGTATATTCGCGCACCCCTTGGGTCACCAGGTTGATCACTTTGTCCTGGCTGGCAAACTCCGGGTGCTGGGCATAAACCGGCTGATCGAATATTCCCAGCTTGACGCCTTTACCGGTGTAACCGGCGGCGTAAGCCTGGTCGGCATGAATCGCCCCCAGCCCCCATTCGGCAGTAAATTCATTACTACGCCAGCTGGCCGCATCGCCTGGCCGACCATTTTCCACATAGGAGGCGGCCTGCGCCCCGCTGCCAATCACCGCTAAAAAACAGGCGATGGCGCTTAATTGCATACGCTGCTTCACCGGTGCGGTATACGCCGTCGGCGCCCGCACCGGTTTATTCTCTTTACGTTTACTGTCCATCCCAGATACCGTCCATTGTTGTTTGCAAATGTTTTATTGGTTTTATGTGTTACGTTTCTGTAACACCAAATAAATAAAGCACAACAATGGCCATTTCGCCCGGCAGGCAAAAACGACGGTAAACGCCATTGCGACAAAACATTCCGCTGGCCGGGGAAAGAAAAGGGAGGTGGAAAAGTGAGGGGTACTAATTATCGCATGGCATTAATCTTATTTGGCGGGGAGCGGCTATAAATATAATCGCATGATTATTAGTGAGTTATCAAATGATTTGTGTACAAACTATTTGCCTAAAATAAGATATAAACAGAATATGGCGTTAGTTATTATCAGTAAAAATTATAACTACATAGCCTATTCATTTAGTGAATAATTCTACATTCAACGCCGGCATCACGCTAAAAATGGATTATCCTGCTGGTTATTTTTTGCTGTTGCGCACATCTTCTTCGGCCTGACGAATAATCGCCTTCGCCATCCACTGAGTCACGTCCTGAATACCGCTCAGCTCCAGTCCCCAAATATCTTTCAATACCAGAAAAACTTCTGAACCGTAAATCAGTGAAAAAGCGTGGATCACGCGCTGCAGCGCCTCCGGAGGCAATTTATCCTGCAACGGCTCTACCGCCAATTTCAGCAGGCGTTTACGGTTACCACGCACGAATTTCTCCCCCGGCGTGGCATTGGCCCACTGTTGCAGGGAAAGTTGCAACGCCGCACGCAGCGCGCCTTCGTGCTGCTCCATTTGCGGGTAAGCAAACGCCAGCAACTGCTGAATGCGCAGCAGCGCATCGTCATCATTTGGCTCCCACTGCAAAATCGGCCCCAGACTTTCAGCCACCACGGCGGTAATCAGGGCGCTTTGCGTCGGGAAATAGCGATAAGCGGTAGCGCGGGATACCTGCGCATGAGCCGCCAGTTCGGTAATCGACGGGAACGCGCCGTCATCGTACAGCTCCATCGCGCTGGCAAGCAGCAATTTGCGCGTTCTGGCGCGCGTATGGGTTAGGGGTTCATCCCGCGGTGCGGGAAAAGCGGATAGCGACACATCGACCTCACACAAATCATGCCGGCTCACAGGCGGCATAATGAAAAACCTGACTGGCAGGATCCTGGCCCTTCCAGCGTCGCAAAAGCGAACTATAAATACAAAAAATGAGACCCTCGTCTCATTTATCGTCAAAAAAGGCTTGCATTAATGATACTGCCGTCTCATTATGTATATAAATTCATCGGCTGTATCTTATTGTATCAACATCAGGGTTCCAAATTAATATTATAAGTTATCATTAGAAACAACCAGTTCGGCCCTCATAGCCGACCTTTTTTCAGGAACAGACGATGAGAAATACCCCAACCTTTGTCTATATTGCTACCACAGCAGATACCAAAGGACAAGAGTTGGCGTATGTGCGTGGTTTGATTGACAGCCTCGGTTTACCCACCATCACCGTCGATCTTTCCACTCACAACATGCCCGCACGCTACCCGGCCGACATTTCGGCGGCCGACGTAGCCGCTTTTCATCCGGAAGGCGCAACCGCCGTCTTTTGTCATAATCGTGGTCAGGCGATCGCCGCCATGGCCATTGCTTTCGAACGCTTTATGCTGTCGCGCAACGACGTCGCCGCTCTGTTGGGCATGGGCGGCTCCGGTGGCACAGCCATGATCACGCCGGCAATGCAGCAGCTGCCTATCGGCCTGCCCAAGCTGATGGTCTCCAGTATGGCTGCCGGGGACGTTTCCGGCTACGTCGGCGCCAGCGATATCGCCATGCTGTATTCCGTGACCGACATTGCCGGCCTGAACCGTATTTCACGCAAGGTGCTGGGCAACGCCGCCCACCAGATCGCCGGCGCGGTGCGTTTCCATACCGATGAAGACGTGCTCAGCAAACCCGCCACCGGTTTGACCATGTTTGGCGTGACAACGCCGTGCATCCAGGCCGTGACCCGCGCCATTGAGGCGCAATGGGACTGCCTGGTGTTTCACGCCACCGGCAGCGGTGGACAGGCCATGGAAAAGCTGATCGACAGCCAGCTATTGAATGCGGTGCTGGATCTGACCACCACCGAGGTGAGCGATTATCTGTTCGACGGCGTGCTGGCCTGTAACGAAGACCGTTTTGGCGCTATTGCCCGCACCGGTATTCCCTGCGTGCTGTCCTGCGGTGCCATGGATATGATTAATTTCGGCCATCCCAAAACCATTCCGGCACGCTATGCCGACCGACATTTTTATAACCACAACACCCAGGTGACGCTGATGCGCACCACCGCTGAGGAAAATGCCCATATCGGGCGTTGGATTGGCGAAAAGCTGAACGCCTGCCCGGGGGAAATCCGTTTTGTGGTACCGGAAGGCGGGCTCTCGTCGCTGGATGCGCCCGGCCAACCTTTTTGGGATCCGCTGGCGCTGCGCGCCTTTACCGACGCGCTGGAACAAACTCTGGTGCAGACCACGCGACGCCGGCTGATTAAAACGCCCTATCACATCAACGACGCACGGTTTGCCGACATCGTGGTGGCGCAGTTTCATGACATCACCACGGTGAAAAAAAATCACTAAGGCCATTGTTCTCGCCAGGATGGCGCATGGCAAAAAAATATAAAAAAAGGCCAGAATAATCTGGCCTTGTTATTTTGCACATCACACTATTAATTACTCGGCAGCCTCGTGCTGCGCTTTCATTTTATTCATGTGCTCCATCATTTTCTTTTCGTGTTTCTGATAATTCTCATTGTATTGTTTTTTCTGCTCTGGCGTTAACAGGTTATACATTTTATTTTCGGCCTTGGCGCGCGCCAGCATGCGTTCGGACTGCGCTTTGCTGATAGTGTCAATTTGCGCTTTGGCTTTGGCTTCATCAAAGCTGTCGGAAGCCACTAACGTATGCAGCGCCTGACGCTGCTCTTTCATGCCATGACCGCGATTCTGGTGCGCTTCTTTCATGATGTCGCGCATTTGCTGGCGCTGCTGCTCGGTCAGGTTCAGCCCCGCGAACGGGCCGCCTTTCCCCTTGTGGTGCATCATTTTCATCGGCGCGCTATCTGCTGCCGCGGTGGTGGCGGTATCGGCCGCAAAAGCCATAGAAGCAGAACCCAGCGCCAGGGTAGAGGCAACAAATAAAGCAGTCAGTTTACGCATAATTATTTCCTTAAAATATTCTTTATCAGGAGCGCTGTACTTAACAGGCTCATCGTGTCGTCGGAGATAATAATAGGCTCAAGAATATAGATTAATGCGAAGGAGTGTAAACTTTTTAAAACCAAAAAAGGGTTTATTCATCAATTATGAGCAAATTATGGAGATAGCGTCTGCCCTTTGACAAGATGTATCCCATAACGAAAAAAAGCGGGATAAATAAGGTAACACGCGCTGATTAATTGCGCAGTCTAATTTACCTCAGCGTCTGGTTTTTATCACTTTTAATGTGCGCTACCGCACATGAAGCCCGCAAAAACGCCAATTCCCTTCGTCGGGGTCAAATCCATGGCCGGTTTGGCTATAATGGTGAAGGTTATAGGTTTTTATATAAGGAAAGCGTGACGTAATGCCTACAGGATCCGAGAACACTTCCCAACCGCGCCAAACGGAAGAATCAGCCAAGCCGCTGATCGACATCAAGACCGGGAACCACAAAATTGACAAGGGCATCTCCGGTTTTTCCCGTCTGGTTGAACATATCAAGGCCAGACCGGGCATTGCCCACCTGCTGCGCGCGGCCGAGCGCTTTAATGACCGGCTGGGCAGCCAGTTCGGCGCCGCCATTACCTACTTCTCTTTCCTGTCGCTGATCCCCATTCTGATGGTGTCGTTCGCCGCGGTAGGTTTTGTGCTGGCCTCCAATCAGGACCTGCTGACCGAACTTATCGACAAAATCGTCGGCAGCATCAGCGACCCGACGCTGGCCAATACGCTGAAAAACACCGTCAATACCGCCATCCAGCAGCGCACCACCGTTGGCCTGACCGGTCTGGCGCTGGCGCTCTACTCCGGTATCAGCTGGATGGGCAACCTGCGCGAAGCGATTCGCGCCCAGTCGCGCGACGTCTGGGAGCGTAATCCGCAGGATCAGGAAAAAATCTACTTTAAATACACCCGCGACTTTATCTCGCTGACCGGTCTGGTGGTGGCGCTGATCGTCACGCTGTCGCTGACCTCAATCGCCGGTTCGGCGCAGGCGGCCATCGTGCGCGCGCTGGGGCTGGACGGCATCGACTGGCTGCGCCCGGCGATGACGCTGATTGCGCTGTCCATCTCCATCTTCGCCAACTATCTGCTGTTCCTGTGGATTTTCTGGATGCTGCCGCGCCACAAACCTAATAAGAAAGCGCTGTTCCGCGGCACGCTGATGGCCGCCATCGGCTTTGAAGTGATCAAGTTCGTGATGACCATGACGCTGCCGCAGGTGGCAAAATCTCCGTCCGGCGCGGCATTTGGATCGGTGATCGGCCTGATGGCCTTCTTCTACTTTTTTGCCCGCCTGACGCTGTTTTGCGCCGCCTGGATCGCCACCGCGCAGTATAAGGACGATAAATCACCATCGGCCAAGCCATAACGGCAGCCGGCCAATCGCATGAATATACCGGTCATCAGCCTATGACCGGTTTTTTATGCCAAATAAGCGCGCAGATATCAGAATATAAATCTAACTAACGGCTGACGTTTCAGCCAAAAGCAGCACAACACACTACCCATCTACTTTTCTTTCCGCCTTTTCCAGCCATTCCCACTGCTTTGCCTTATTTTTGTGACGTTAAACTCCACAGATAAACACAAAGGTAAAACTTTAATCTTATTAAGCGTTTATTTCCCGCATTGTACAAAGTTACGCCATTGAAAAGGGGTTTTGCTGTGGCATAAGATGGCCTTTTACATAATGAAAACATAAGAAATAACTATGCAAGCCACCATCACAACATCCGCCGACGCCAACGACGCGTCCGCACCAATCAATTCCCGGGGAAAAGTGCTGGTCGCTTCGCTGATCGGCACCGCTATCGAATTCTTCGACTTCTACATCTACGCCACCGCCGCGGTATTGGTGTTCCCGCATATCTTCTTCCCGCAGGGCGACCCGACCACCGCCACCCTGCAGTCGCTGGCGACTTTTGCCGTCGCCTTCGTCGCCCGTCCGATCGGCTCAGCGCTCTTCGGCCACTTTGGCGATCGCGTCGGGCGCAAGGCTACGTTGGTCGCCTCGCTGCTGACCATGGGCATTTCCACCGTGTTGATCGGGCTGCTGCCGAGCTATGAAACCATCGGCATCTTCGCCCCGCTGCTGCTGGCGCTGGCGCGTTTTGGCCAAGGTCTGGGGCTCGGCGGTGAATGGGGCGGCGCGGCGCTGCTGGCGACCGAAAACGCCCCGCCGCGCAAACGCGCGCTGTACGGCTCCTTCCCGCAGCTGGGCGCGCCGATCGGCTTTTTCTTCGCCAACGGCACCTTCCTGCTGCTCTCCTGGCTGTTGACCGACCAACAGTTTATGGAGTGGGGCTGGCGCCTGCCGTTTATCCTTTCCGCGGTGCTGGTGTTGATCGGCCTGTACGTGCGCGTATCCCTGCATGAAACGCCGGTGTTCGCCAAAGCGGTGAAGGCCGGCAAGCAGGTGAAGATCCCGCTCGGCACCCTGCTCAGCAAACATCTGAAGGTCACCATTCTGGGCACCTTCATTATGCTGGCGACCTATACGCTGTTCTATCTGATGACCGTCTACTCCATGACCTACGGCACCGCCGCACAGCCGCTGGGCCTCGGCTACTCACGGGAAAGTTTCCTGTGGATGCTGATGCTGGCGGTGATCGGTTTTGGCGTGATGGTGCCTATCGCCGGCCTGCTGGCGGACGCCTACGGCCGTCGTAAAACCATGGTGGTGATTACGCTGCTGATGATCGGCTTCGCCTTCCTGTTCCCGACCATGCTCGGCTCTGGCAATCAGGCGCTGGTGATGGCTTTCCTGCTGTGTGGTCTGAGCATTATGGGGCTGACCTTCGGCCCGATGGGCGCGCTGCTGCCGGAGCTGTTCCCGACCGAAGTGCGCTATACCGGGGCTTCTTTCTCCTACAACGTCGCCTCAATTCTTGGCGCGTCGGTCGCGCCCTATATCGCCACCTGGCTGAACGCCAACTATGGCCTGTTCTACGTCGGGATGTATCTGGCGGCAATGGCGACGCTGACGCTGCTTGCCCTGCTTTTGATGAAAGAAACCCGCCACCAGTCGCTGTAACCACCTCAGTGGCCCGCCTCCTGCGGGCCGCTGTTTTCTGTCATCAAAAGCGTTTATCCTGCCTTCTTTATTCCCAATTCGGATACCGATGATGACACTGCGCCGCCGGCTATTACTGCTGTTCATCCTATTGGCGCTGGTCATTCTTGCGCTCTATCTCTGGCTGAAGCCCGCGCATCCCGACGCACTGTGGCGCATCGTCAGCCAACAATGTCTGCCGAATCAGCAGCAGCACAACAACCCGGCGCCCTGCGCGCAGGTCGACCCGCAGCACGGCGCCGTGGTGTTTAAAGATCGTAATGGCCCGTTGCAGTACCTGCTGATGCCGACGGCAAAAATCACCGGCATTGAGAGCCCGGAGCTGCTGACACCGACGGCGCCCAACTTCTTTCTGCTGGCCTGGCAGGCACGCCGCTTTATGGCGGAAAAATACGGTAAACCTATCGACGATGCGGCCATTTCGCTGGCCATCAATTCCGAATATGGCCGCACGCAAAACCAGCTGCATATCCATATCTCCTGCCTGGCGCCGACGGTGAAAAAACGTCTGGCGCAGGCAGAACAAACCTTCACCCCACGCTGGCAGCCGCTGCCCGGCGGGTTGTTGCAACACGACTATCGGGTACGGCGGGTGACGCCAGGCGAGCTGGCACAGCAGGGGGCGTTTCGCCTGCTGGCGAGCGGCGTCGCCGGAGCCAGCCAACAGATGGGGCGCTACGGCCTGGCGATGACCGCCTTGCCAAACGGTGATTTTCTGCTGCTGGCCACCGAGCGCAATCTGCTGAGCCTCAACCTGGCCTCGGCGGAGGAGCTTCAGGACCACGACTGTACGCTGCTGCAGCCGCGTCCCTGAGGCGCAGTTACTTTTTCTTCTTCATCTGCTTGAGCACCTGCCCGCACTGATTGGCATCGGCGCCGTCGCTGGGCGACACCAGCGCCAACAGGGCGGCAGCCGGCGTCACCACCACGCCCAGCGCCACGGCCGCCGCTCCGCGCGCAATCAGCGGCCCGGCTTTCACGCCGGCGTCCGGATGCTTAAAGGTGCCTTTCACATACAGCGGCGAGCGCAGCGTCAGCACGCGCATGCCCTTACTCTCCGGATCGATGGACAGATCCAGCCGTTCGCTGGCGAAGTTGGCGTTGCCGGTAATATTGATGATGGCGTTCTCGGTATCGAACACAAACAGCCGCGGCGCAGCCACGCCGCTACGTATACCGACGTCCGCCGCCGCGCAGTTGATACCCACTTCGTCATCGCCGAAGATCTGCGCCACCAGATAATTACCAACGTTGAGGCCCAGAATCTCCATCAGGCTGCGACTGATCATACCGTCGTTAACCAGCAGACGCAGATCGCCGCTGCTGCTGCCCAACAGCGCCGCCACCGAGTTGCCGCTGCCGGTTAACTTCGCATCGCCGTTCAGTTCTCCCAGGCTGCGCTTCATCGATTCCACATTCGGCAGCAGTTTCTTCAACTGGAAATTGCGGGCGTGCATATCCATCCGCCCACGCATCGGCTGCTTGCTGCCGTCCAGCCGCACGGTTGAATTCAGGTTGCCGCCCGCCACACCAAAGCGCAGCGGGTCCAGCAGAATCACGCCGTTCTCCAGCCGCAGATGGGTGTACAGATCGCTTAACGGCAAGGCATCGCCATGCTCAATACGTTTGGCGGTAAATTTGACGTCGGCGTTCATCACGCCCCAGCTTTGGGTGGCAAACGTTGCGACCGGCAGCGCCTTATCCGCCGGCTGCCGCATTTTCTCGCCGCGGCCGGCCTTGGCTGCATTGCTGTCAGCGCCGATCAGCGGCGCCAGATCGGCGAAGCGCAGCTGTTTAGAGAGCACATTACCGCTCAGGCTCGGCCGTGGCCGGCTGGCGACATAGCGCAGATCGCCGTGGATATCGCTGTCGCCAATCTTGCCGCTGAAATTTTGATAGCGATAAACCGCGCCGCCCTTTTCATGCAAACGGGCCGTCAGATGTCCGTCGGTGGCATACGGCGGCGTATTGGGCAACAGCACGCCGGTCAGGCCATACAGATTGCCCAGACTGTCGCCGGAAAACTTCAGCTGTAGATCCAGCCCGCCGAGATTTAACGGGTCGGTCAAGGTGCCCGCTACCGCCACGCGGGTCGCGCCGGAGCGTATATCAGCCTGCAGCGGGAACGGCAGGCCGGCATTCTGTAACGACAGCATGCCGCCGATCTTACCGCTGCCGCTCAGCGGTTCGCCGTTGTATTTGCCTTTTACCTGCCAGCCGAATACATAGTCCGGCGTAATGACCTGGCCCTCCTCCTTCTTGCCGGTGACCTGGCTAAATGGCAGCGGCTTGCCCAGCGGGTCGATCGTCGCCTGGAAATCCGCCTTCAGCGTAGCGTCCTTAAACGCTATCTGGCCGCGATCGAACACGATATCGTGAATATTCACCGACCAGTCTGACGCCGCGTTCTGGTCATCCTGCCCACCGTCGGCAAGGTTGAATGTCCAGTTATTCTCGCCGTTGGCCAGACGCTGTAACCGTGCGTCGGGCCGCTGCAGCCAGATGCGCGGGATCAGCACCTCTTTATGTAACAGCGCCAGGGGAGCGATGCTGAGTTCGACACGTTGCAGGCTGACCATACGATCGCCGGGAATATTTTCCGGATTGCCCAGTACAATATCTTGCGCATGAATGTACGGCCACGGCACCCAGGCGCGCCAGCCGCCCTCTTCCTTTTTGCGCTGCCAATCCACGCCAAGATCGCCGCGGATGGCAAAGGGCCGCTGCAGCTCGGCAGAGACTTTGTCATTAATCGTCGGCTTAAGACGGTTCCAGTCGAAGGTGGTGATAAAGACCACCAGCGCCACAATCACCAGCAGCACAACGCCGCCGATCCCGCTGATTACTTTTCCCGTTTTGCTCATTGTCAGTTCCCTAATATCCGTTGCGTACGGCCGGTTTGGCGGAGATTGATTGACGGCCGTTCTCCCTAAGCCTAGTTAAGGATGCGGCAGAGTTCACCCTTTCGGCCTGCGCCGTCCATGGCGCACATTAAGCAGCAATAACCGATCGTTTGGCGAACGGCGTAAAAAACAAATTAAAACACCATTTCATTTCTATTGACTCCGCACCCCGCAGCCGTAAGACTGACATAAACCCGCACACCTTTATTCAGGGATTATCATGACTTGCAAAAATATTGCCGTTATCGGCGAATGCATGATTGAGCTATCGCAAAACGGCACCGGACTCAGCCGTGGTTTTGGCGGCGATACGCTCAATACCGCCGTCTATATCGCCCGTCAGACAGAACGGCAGGCGCTTAACGTCCACTATGTCACCGCACTCGGCAACGACAGTTTTAGTCAGGAAATGCTGCGCGCCTGGCGGCAGGAAGAGATCGACACCACGCTGGTACAGCAGCTGGAGAATAAACTGCCGGGGCTGTACGTGATAGAAACCGATGAAACCGGCGAGCGTACCTTCTACTACTGGCGCAACGACGCCGCCGCGCGTTATTGGCTCGACGGCCCGCAGGCCGACGCCATTTGCCGTCGGCTGGCGCAGTTTGATTATCTGTACCTCAGTGGCATCAGCCTGGCGATCCTCTCCTCTGAGGCACGCCGCAAACTGATGGCGCTGCTGCATCAATGCCGCGCCAACGGCGGCCAGGTCATTTTCGACAATAACTACCGCCCACGGCTGTGGCAAAACAGAGAAGAGGCGCAGCAGGCCTATCGCGAGATGCTGTCCTGCACCGATACGGCGTTCCTGACGCTGGACGATGAGGATGCGTTATGGGGGCAAATGCCGGTGGAGCAGGTGGTCAAACGCACCCGCAATTTCGGCGTGCAGGAGATCGTGATCAAACGCGGCGCCGAGGCCTGTCTGGTCTATCTGAACGATGAGGCGCCGCTGGAGGTTGCGGCGGTGAAGCTGGCGCAGGAGCAGGTGATTGATACCACCGCCGCCGGCGATTCATTCAGCGCCGGCTATCTCGCCGTACGGCTGAGCGGCGGTGCGCCGCAGCAGGCGGCGGAACGCGGCCACCTGACCGCCAGCACGGTGATTCAACACCGCGGCGCGATTATTCCACGGGCGGCGATGCCGGTCTGACCGGCCGATAAAGCGGGCATCCGCGTGCCCGCAGGTAAATTTCCCTGATGCTAATGGCGCTCATTTCCAGCATACGTGACTATTTTTATTGTGCTATAGCGCCAGAGTATAAATATTTTCCTGACCGCGATCCTAGCTAGACTAAAGTACAGGTTATGGGTCTTTACTTACGCGGGCGCGATTGCCAACGCCGTATTGAGGTGCGTCATGTCAGGAATATTAGCCGGTGCTGCCGCCGCTGAAGGGAAAATAAGAGACAGGCTGAAACGTGAGCTGCGCCATTTTCATGGCGTAAAATACGCCTACCTGCAGCTTGATAAGCTGCGCGCCGGGCAGTGGTTTCTGACCTCTGACTACCCGGAACCCTGGCTCGATTTCTACCAGAAACATCATTACCCGGCATGCGATCCCGTCGTGCAGGCGAGCCGGCATCAGGTCGCGCCTTTTTCCTGGCAGGAAACCTGCGTCACCACACAAGCCCCGCATTACGAGCATATTTTCAGCCAGTCGCGGCGCTACGACATCATCAGCGGCTGTACCTTTGTCCTGCACGATCACACCGATCACCTCACGCTGCTGTCGCTCAGTACGCCGACGGATAACCGTCACGGCGTACAGCAACTGCTGCGCCATCACCGGCAGCGTCTGCAGATGCTGCTGGTCGATACCCACAGCGCAGCTCTCAACGCGGCGGCTGCCCCGCCGCCGGCGCCCTCAGTCATGTTGTCGCCGCGCGAGAATGAAATCCTATACTGGGCCAGCATGGGGAAAACCTATCAGGAAATTGGCCAGATACTGGGAATTAAAACCGGCACGGTGAAATTTCATGTCGGCAATGCCGTGAGAAAGTTCGGCGTACTGAATGCCAAACATGCAATACGGCTGGGGACTGAGCGGCGCTTAATTACGCCGCCGCAAAGCGTCAGCCCATAAAAAAGCCGGCAATCTCTGCCGGCCTGGTATGTGTGCTGCGACGCTTAGCCTGCGACGGCAATGCGCTTCATATCGGTCATATAACCGCGCAGTTTGCGACCCACCGCTTCGATCGGGTGGTTACGCACCGCTTCGTTCACGTCGCGCAGCTGCGCGTTGTCAACCGCGGTTCCCGCCACAGATTTGCCCAGATCGCCCGCCTGCAGCGTGGTCATAAACTCTTTCAGCAACGGCACGGCGGCGTTGGCGAACAGGTAGTTGCCGTACTCTGCGGTGTCGGAGATAACCACGTTCATTTCATACAGACGCTTACGGGCAATGGTATTGGCGATCAGCGGCAGTTCGTGCAGCGACTCATAGTACGCCGACTCTTCGATGATGCCGGAATCCACCATGGTTTCAAACGCCAGCTCAACGCCCGCTTTCACCATCGCCACCATCAGCACGCCGTTATCGAAGTACTCCTGCTCGCTGATTTTGCCTTCAAACTGCGGCGCGTTTTCAAACGCGGTTTTACCGGTCTCTTCACGCCAGGTCAGCAGCTTCACGTCGTCTTCCGCCCAGTCGGCCATCATGCCGCTGGAGAACGCGCCGGAGATGATGTCGTCCATGTGCTTCTGGAACAGCGGCGCCATGATGGTTTTCAGCTGCTCAGACAGCGCATAGGCACGCAGCTTGGCCGGGTTGGACAGGCGATCCATCATCAGAGTGATGCCGCCCTGCTTCAGGGCTTCGGTGATGGTTTCCCAGCCGTACTGAATCAGTTTCTCGGCGTAAGCCGGGTCGCTGCCTTCCGCCACCAGCTTATCGAAGCACAGCAGCGAGCCCGCCTGCAGCATACCGCACAGAATGGTCTGTTCGCCCATCAGGTCGGATTTTACTTCGGCCACGAAGGAAGACTCCAACACGCCGGCACGGTGGCCACCGGTCGCCGCCGCCCATGCCTTGGCGATCGCCATGCCTTCACCTTTCGGATCGTTTTCCGGGTGTACGGCGATCAGCGTCGGCACGCCGAAACCGCGTTTGTACTCTTCACGCACTTCGGTGCCCGGGCACTTCGGCGCCACCATCACGACGGTGATGTCTTTACGCACCTGCTCACCTACTTCAACGATGTTGAAACCGTGCGAGTAGCCCAGCGCCGCGCCGTCTTTCATCAGCGGCTGCACCGCGCGCACTACGGCTGAGTGCTGTTTGTCCGGCGTCAGGTTAACCACCAGATCGGCCTGCGGGATCAGTTCTTCATAAGTACCCACTTTAAAACCGTTCTCGGTCGCTTTACGCCATGACGCGCGCTTTTCGTCGATCGCTTCCTGACGCAGCGCATATGCCACGTCCAGGCCGGAGTCACGCATGTTCAGACCCTGATTCAGGCCCTGAGCGCCACAGCCGACAATCACCACTTTTTTCCCTTTCAGGTAGCCCGCCTCATCGGCAAATTCGTCGCGCGCCATAAAACGACACTTACCCAATTGCGCCAGCTGCTGACGCAGGTTCAATGTGTTGAAATAGTTAGCCATGGTGCTACTCCAGTTAGATGTTGTGTATTACATGTTATTTTCATTCCCCGCCCTGTCTGTGCGGAGATTCGTTAAACTCAATGTATAACAGGATTTGCGTTGCTTAAATTGATATATTAAGAACATCACGTTGCAGTTTCTGCAACGCCAGCGCTGCGAGCATACTGATATGGACTTACGCGATTTAAAGCTGTTTTTGCATCTGGCGGAGAGCCGCCATTTCGGCCGCACCGCCAAGGCGATGCACGTCAGCCCCTCTACCCTTTCCCGCCAGATACAGCGGCTGGAAGAGGGCATCGGCAAACCGCTGTTTCTGCGCGACAACCGCACCGTACAGCTGACCGACGCCGGCGAATTGCTGAAGGTATTCGCCCAGCAGACGCTGCTGCAGTACCAGCAGCTTAAGCACGCGCTCGGCCAGCACGGTCCGTCGCTCAGCGGCGAGCTGCGCCTGTTTTGCTCGGTGACCGCCGCCTACAGCCATTTGCCGCCGATCCTTGACCGCTTTCGCGCCCAGCATCCGCTGGTTGAAATCAAACTCACTACCGGCGATGCCGCCGACGCGGTGGATAAAATCCAGTCCAATGAGGCAGACCTCGGCATTGCCGGTCGGCCGGAAAGCCTGCCGGGCAGCGTCGATTTCACCAAGATCGGCGAAATTCCGCTGGTGCTGATCGCGCCGGCGCTGCCGTGCGCGGTGCGCACTCAGGCCTTTGCCGAGCAGCCCGACTGGGCCAATATTCCCTTTATCCTGCCGGAACACGGCCCGTCGCGGAAACGCATCGAACTGTGGTTCCGTCGGCAGCGCATCAGCAACCCGCTGATTTACGCCACCGTCGGCGGCCACGAGGCCATCGTCTCGATGGTGGCGCTCGGCTGCGGCATCGCGCTGATCCCCAGCGTGGTGGTGGACAACAGCCCGGAGCCGGTGCGCAACCGTATCTCGCAGTTGGACAATGTCTCGATGGTGGAGCCGTTTGAACTGGGGGTCTGCGTACAGCGCAAACGCCTTGGCGATCCGCTGATCGAAGCGTTCTGGCGCCTGCTGTAGCGCCACGCGACGTTTATAAATCGGCCGGGTCGATCTGCTTCATCGCCTCGACTTTCATCAGCCAGTGGTAAAGCGGCTCCAGCTGCTGAAAAGCCTGCGTCAGCATCGGCGCCAAATCGGCGCTGAACAGCTTTTCCACCTGATGGTCCGAGGCCATCACCGCGAAGGATTTGCGCTGATACCAGTGGGCAATCTCCGCCGCCTGGCCTTTGACCAACGGACGCTTGTAACTCTCCCCCACCAGCTCGAACGGCGGCCGGCAGCAGGCAGCCGCCGCCAGAAACTGCTGCGGCTGCCGCTGCAGCGTATGGCGGAACAGATCCATCGTCGGCTTGTTGGCGCTGTAGTAACCCAACCCGTAGCGCAGCATGTCCGGCCCCAGCTCAAAGAAATATACCGGCGCGTCTTTCCAGTCTTTGCTCGGCCGTTTGAAGGTCAGCCACATGCGGCTGCGATAACGGGATTTATCGTGGGAAAAACGCGTATCGCGGTGAATGCGCGACAGCGTTTTGCCGATCGCCGGCCGGGTCTCAAACTGCGGGTCGATCGCCAGCATCGCCGGCGCCAGCTGCTCCACCAGCCGGCGGAACGGCGTTAACAGCGTTTGTTCGTACAGCGCACGGTGCGCCTCAAACCACGCTTTGTCGTTTTCAATCCGCACCTGCTGCAGAAAGTCCAATCCCTGCTGACTAAATCCGGCAAACGACTGCGTCATGGTTTCTCCTGTTGTTTGCACTATCTGCCGCGACGAATCTCCGCCATCTGCCAACGCCGTTTGACAAACACCCGGCGCCGACTGCGAAAGTAAGCCACATACAGATAAAAAATCGTTCGATGGCTGAAAATAAAACCGCCTGCGGTGCCCGCCAATAGCAACACCACGCTGAAGAAACCAGATACACCCATTCCCCAGGCAAACAACGCGGCCAGCAGCGCAACCGGCAGTAGCAGCAGATAATATTTCAGCAATAGCACGCCGCTGTTTTTACCCTGCGTCAGCTGCAGCAGGATTAACGTCATCCACACCGCCAATATGGCCCCGCTGCCCAACAGCGCCGCCGCCGGCGACACGTCCGTGAGGGCAAACGCCATATCCGCCATCAGGCCCATTACGCCCGCTACGCCCGATGCCAGAGCCATCATCAGCCCCATGGTATTACCAATGCCCGGCGGGGCTAGCCGTTGGCCAGGCGTCAGAAAAAGCTGCTCCAGTTCAGGTTCAATGTCGGCAAACACGGCAGGATCGCGCGCTGCGATCTGCCGCTCCATCTCGCGTCCCTGAGCAATCAGACGGGTAACGATCGCCCTAGCCCTGTAGGAAGAAACGAAACGCCGGGTTATCCGTTTCATCATGGCAGTCGTAGCCCAGCGCCGTCAGATGCTGTTCAAACTCCGGCTCGCTTTGCGCCAGCTCGAAGGCCGCCAACACGCGGCCGAAGTCGGTGCCGTGGCTGCGGTAATGGAACAGGGAAATATTCCAGTGGGTGCCGAGCGTATTCAGGAACTTCAGCAACGCGCCGGGAGATTCCGGGAACTCAAAGCTGTACAGTCGTTCGCGCAGCGGCTTGGAAGGGCGGCCGCCCACCATATAGCGCACGTGCAGCTTGGCCATTTCATCGTCGGACAGATCCACCACCTGATAGCCGCCGGCCGTCAGTTCGCTGGTGATTTCCCGCCGTTCCGCATGGCCGCGCGTTAAGCGCACGCCGACGAAGATGCAGGCGTTGTCGGCATCGGCATAGCGATAGTTGAACTCGGTGACCGAGCGGCCGCCCAGCAGCTGGCAGAACTTGAGGAAGCTGCCCTGCTGTTCGGGGATCGTCACCGCCAGTAAGGCTTCGCGCTGTTCGCCCAGCTCACAGCGCTCAGACACGTAGCGCAGACCGTGGAAATTCAGGTTGGCGCCGGACAGCACGTGCGCCAGCCGTTCGCCCTGAATATCGTGCTGCTGCACGTATTTTTTCAGCCCCGCCAGCGCCAGCGCGCCCGACGGTTCGGCAATCGCACGCACGTCCTCAAACAGGTCTTTTACCGCGGCGCAGATGGCGTCGCTGTCGACGGTGATCACGTCGTCCAGGTATTCACGGCACAGGCGGAAGGTTTCATCGCCGATGCGTTTGACCGCCACGCCTTCGGCAAACAGCCCGACGCGGGTCAAATCCACCGGCTGACCGGCATCCAGCGCCGCCCGCAGGCAGGCCGAATCTTCCGCTTCCACGCCGATCACCTTGATTTGCGGCATCAGCTGTTTGATCAGCACCGCCACGCCGGCTGCCAGGCCGCCGCCGCCGACCGGGACAAACACCCGGTCCAGATGCGCATCCTGCTGCAACAGTTCCATCGCCAGCGTGCCCTGACCGGCGATCACCGCCGGATGGTCGAACGGCGGCACAAAGGTCATGCCCTGCTGGCGGGACAACTCCACCGCTTTCGCCTTCGCTTCGTCAAAATTAGCGCCGTGCAGCAACACCTCGCCGCCGAAGCCGCGCACCGCATCCACCTTGATATCTGCGGTGGCGACCGGCATCACGATCAGGGTTTTAATCCCCAGACGGCTGCCGGACAGCGCCACGCCCTGTGCGTGGTTGCCAGCAGAGGCGGTGATCACGCCACGCGCCTTCTGCTCTTCGTTCAGGCCGGCAATCATCGCGTAAGCACCGCGCAGCTTGAAGCTGTGCACCGGCTGGCGATCCTCACGCTTGACCAGCACTACGTTGCCCAGTCGCGAGGAGAGTTTCTCCATGGTTTGCAACGGGGTGACCTGCGCCACCTCGTAAACCGGCGAGCGAAGCACCGCCCGCAAATATTCCGCCCCGCAGGGGGCCTCTGATAGGGGTTGTGATACCGCCATGCCGCTTAGCCTCCCAGCTTGCTCTTATCGCGTACTGCGCCTTTGTCGGCGCTGGTGGCCAGCGTTGCGTAGGCACGCAGCGCATAAGACACCTGACGTTCACGGGACTTCGGCGTCCAGGCCGCATCGCCGCGCGCCAGTTCGGCTTCGCGCCGCGCCGCCAGTTCGCTGTCCGCCACGTCCAGTTTGATGCCGCGGTTCGGGATATCAATGGCGATCGTATCGCCGTCCTGCACCAGCGCGATCAGGCCGCCGTTGGCCGCCTCCGGCGAGGCGTGACCGATGGACAAACCGGAGGTGCCGCCGGAGAAGCGCCCGTCGGTAATCAGCGCGCAGGCCTTGCCCAGCCCCATAGACTTCAGATAGGTGGTCGGATAGAGCATTTCCTGCATGCCCGGCCCGCCTTTCGGCCCTTCGTAGCGGATGACCACCACGTCGCCGGCCTCGACTTTGCCGCCGAGGATTGCCTCCACCGCGTCCTCCTGGCTCTCATACACTTTGGCCGGGCCGCTGAATACCAGAATTTCCTTGTCGACGCCGGCGGTTTTAACGATACAGCCGTCTTCCGCCAGGTTGCCGTACAGCACCGCCAGCCCGCCGTCCTGACTGTAGGCATGCTCACGGGTGCGGATACAGCCCTCCTGGCGATCGGTGTCCAGCGAGTCCCAACGGCAATCCTGCGAGAATGCCTGCGTGGTGCGAATCCCCGCCGGCCCGGCGGCGTACATGTTCTTCACGTCCTCATCCTGGGTCAGCATCACATCATAGGCTTCCAGCGTTTGCGGCAGCGTCAGCCCCAGGACGTTGCTGACGTCGCGGTTCAGCAAACCGGCGCGATCCAGCTCGCCGAGGATGCCGATCACCCCGCCGGCACGGTGTACGTCTTCCATATGGTATTTCTGCGTGCTCGGCGCCACCTTGCACAGGTGCGGCACCTTGCGCGACAGGCGATCGATGTCCTCCATGGTGAAGTCCACCTCACCTTCCTGCGCCGCCGCCAGCAGGTGCAGGACGGTATTGGTCGAGCCGCCCATGGCGATATCCAGCGTCATGGCGTTCTCAAACGCCGCCTTATTGGCGATATTGCGCGGCAGCGCGCTTTCGTCATCCTGCTGATAGTAACGCTTGGTCAGCTCGACGATGCGTTTGCCCGCATTGAGGAACAGCTGCTTGCGATCGGCGTGCGTCGCCAGCAGTGAGCCGTTGCCCGGCTGCGACAGCCCCAGCGCTTCGGTCAGACAGTTCATCGAGTTGGCGGTGAACATACCGGAGCAGGAGCCGCAGGTCGGGCAGGCGGAGCGTTCAATCTGCTCGCTCTCGGCGTCGCTGACGTTGGGGTTCGCGCCCTGAATCATCGCGTCCACCAGATCCAGTTTGATGATCTGGTCGGACAGCTTGGTTTTACCGGCCTCCATCGGCCCGCCGGAGACGAAGATCACCGGAATATTGAGGCGCAACGCCGCCATCATCATGCCCGGCGTGATTTTGTCGCAGTTGGAGATGCACACCATGGCGTCGGCGCAGTGAGCATTGACCATATACTCCACCGAGTCGGCGATCAGCTCGCGCGAAGGCAGAGAGTAAAGCATGCCGCCGTGCCCCATGGCGATGCCGTCGTCCACCGCAATGGTATTGAACTCTTTCGCCACGCCGCCGGAGGCTTCGATCTGTTCGGCAACCAGTTTACCCAGGTCGCGCAGATGCACGTGGCCCGGCACAAACTGGGTAAAGGAGTTGACCACCGCGATAATCGGCTTGCCGAAATCGGCCTCGGTCATCCCGGTTGCGCGCCACAGTGCGCGGGCGCCGGCCATATTGCGGCCGTGGGTGGTGGTGGCGGAACGTAACTTAGGCATGCTCTTTTCACTCCAATAAATACTGTTTTTATACGGGCGGCGAACGAACCGCCCGTTTATTCCCCGGATACAGCAAAGCGCGGGGCTGTGGTGTTGTCTGTCTGGCGTGGTTTGTTATGGGTTGATCGGATCCAGCCAGCCGTATTTGTCTTCGGTGGCGCCGGTAAACAGGCCAAAGAACGCCTGCTGAATCTGCTTGGTGACCGGGCCACACTTGCCGATGCCGACCTGAATGCCGTCAACGCTGCGCACCGGCGTAATTTCCGCCGCGGTGCCGGACATAAACACTTCGTCGGCCAGGTACAGCGATTCACGCGACAGCACCTGCTCACGCACCTCAATACCCAGATCTTTCGCCAGTTTGATAATGGCGTCGCGGGTAATGCCCGGCAGCGCCGAGGAGGTGAACGGCGGCGTGAACAGCACACCGTCTTTTACTTCAAACAGGTTTTCACCGGCGCCTTCCGAGATGTAGCCATGCACATCCAGCGCGATGCCTTCCTGATAACCGTGACGGCGCGCTTCGCTGCCCACCAGCAGGGAAGAGAGGTAGTTGCCGCCCGCTTTGGCCGCAGTCGGGATAGTATTTGGCGCCACGCGCTGCCAGGAAGAAACCATCGCATCGATACCTTGGTCCAGCGCCTCTTCACCCAGATACGCGCCCCAAGGAAACGCCGCGATAATCACGTCTGTCTTGTAGCCGTCCGGTGGGTTAACGCCCATCCCGACATCACCGACGAAGACCAGCGGACGGATATAGGCGCTGACCAGATTATTTTTACGCAGCGTGGCGCGGCAGGCTTCCATCAGCTCATCCACGCTCTGGGAAACCGGCATGCGGTAGATTTTTGCCGAGTCATGCAGGCGCTGCATATGCTCGCGGTGGCGGAACACCACCGGGCCTTTGTGGGAGTCATAGCAACGTACCCCTTCAAACACCGACGTGCCGTAATGCAAAGCGTGTGACATCACGTGTACTTTAGCCTCGGCCCAAGGAACCATCTCACCATTGAACCAGATATAATCGGCTTTCTTCGTCATTGCTCTTTCCTTCTCGCGTCTTAGGCGCGTATTTGTTGTGATGTGTTGTTGTGTTGCTGGATTTCTACGCAGGAGACATCCATCAATTTATTTAACTGGGATGACAGTAAATCTACCGAGCGCTGGCTGGCAACGGTCAATTCGATATTGACCCGGTCGCTGTTCAGGCCCGACGCCATATTCATAGCACAAACCTGGAAGCCGCGATGACGCACGACACGCAATACGCGTTCTAACATTTCAGGGCGAAAACGGGCCTGGATCGAGAGTTGATGCTGCATCATGATACTTTCTCCAACATGGTTTCGTTGCCGGCGCCCGGCGGCACCAGCGGCCAGACGTTTTCGAGTTCATCAATCGCCACCTGCAGCAGATACGGCCCGTCGCTGTTTAACAGCGCGTCGAGTGCCTCCGCCACCTGGTCTTTACGGGTAATGCGCTGGCCGGGGATACCGAACGCGCTGGCCAGCGTCAGGAAGTCGGGGTTATCGGACAGGTTGGTCTCACTGTAACGGCCGTCAAAAAACAGCTGCTGCCACTGGCGCACCATGCCCAGACGCTGGTTATCCAGCAAAACGATCTTCACCGGCAGTTGCTTACGCTTAATGGTGCCCAGCTCCTGGACGTTCATCATGAAAGAGCCGTCGCCAGACACGCAGATCACCGTATCTTCCGGCCGGGCGATCTGTGCGCCGACCGCGGCAGGCACGCCAAAGCCCATGGTGCCCAGCCCGCTGGAGGTGATGAAGTTTTCCGGCCGGTTGAATGTCATGTGCTGGGCGCTCCACATCTGGTGCTGCCCGACATCGGTGGTCACCACCGCATCGGCCGGCATGCGCTCCGACAGCTGTTTCAGCAATAACGGCGCGTAAATCGGCTGGCCCGGGTGATCGTAGCGCCAGGCGTGCATCGCTTTCAGTTCGCCGACGCGCTGCTGCCACTCGCCGATCGTCAGCGGTTGCTGCAGCGCCGGCAGCAACGCCTTCAGATCGCCCTGCAGCGCAACGTGCGCCTGACGCAGTTTGTTCAGCTCAACGGGGTCGATATCCATATGGATAACTTTGGCGTGCGGCGCAAAGGCGTTCAGCTTGCCGGTCACGCGATCGTCAAAACGTGCCCCGACCGCAATCAGCAAATCACACTCCTGCACCGCCAGGTTCGCCGCCTTGGTGCCGTGCATGCCCAGCATGCCGAGATAATACGGGTGTGCGGCGTCCGGCGCGCCCAGCCCTTTCAGGGTGGCGACCGTCGGCATCTGGGTGGCGGCGATAAATGCGCGCAGCGCCGGCACCGCCTGCGCCATACCGACGCCGCCGCCGACGTACAGCACCGGCTTTTGCGCCTGCGCCAACAGGGCGCTGGCCTGTTCGATGCCATCCATCGGCTGGTCGAATTCGTCGTTAACCGGCATCAGGTGCGGCGGTAAATCCGCCTGCGCCAGTTGGATGTCTTTCGGGATATCAATCAGCACCGGGCCGGGCCGGCCGCTGGCGGCGATGGCAAACGCCTCGGCCATGATGCCCGGCAGCGCGTCCAGCGATTCCACCAGGAAGCTGTGCTTGGTGCAGGCCAGCGACAGGCCCAGAACATCGATCTCCTGAAAGGCATCGGTACCGATCAACGCAGAACCGACCTGCCCGGTGATGGCCACCACGGGCACGGAATCCAGCAAAGCATCCGCCAGGCCGGTGATCAGGTTGGTGGCGCCGGGGCCGGAGGTGGCTATGCAGACGCCGGTTTTACCGGTGGCGCGCGCATAGCCGATCGCCGCCATCGCCGCCCCTTGTTCATGACGGCACAGCAGGTGCTCCACCCCGCCGTCATACAACGCATCGTACACCGGCATGATTGCGCCGCCCGGATAGCCGAATACAGTATCAACCCCCTGTGCACGCAACGCTTGAACCACCCACTGAGCACCATTCATAGTTATTTCCCCGCCTTACTTCGAGAATTGCAGGATTTTGTTCTGTTGTTCACTCTCTGCCCCTCACTTCACTTTTCTCTTGCCAATAAAAAACCCCCGGACCTGACGGTGCGGGGGTTCTCTTGCGATTCCGGCTTGTTTTTTAAGCCATTCTTCGTCCAAGTGCAGCCCCGCACGGTGGGATAATAATCACCACCACGCTAATCACGACTAGGCTAATCACTTGGGCAAACGCTTTCATAATAGGTATGTTCACTGTGCTCGTTTCGAACTAATGTCTACAGAGTTACCATAGTCATACTCGATATGACAATACTTTTTTTGCGTTATTATTCTACGCAATCTGGTCATACCTCGAACAAAGTGCTGTATTTTCAAACGTTAACATGTACAGGCGGCGATTCGGCCGCGCCGGACAACGCCTTGCCGCGCGTGTCTTTACCAAACATCACCAGCAGAGTAATCACGATGGCCACCGTACCGGCGATGATCGCCATCGCTAAACCGTAGTTATGGCCATGGCTTTCCGCGATGCTCGCCTGCAGCGTCGCATTCACCGAGGCAATCAAATTACCCAGTTGATAAACAAACCCCGGCAGTACCGCACGCGTGTTGGCAGGCACCAGCTCATTCAGGTAAGTCGGCACCACGCCCCAGGCACCCTGCACCATAAACTGCATCAGAAACGCGCCGATGCCTAACATCAGCGAACCACTGGCAAACGCCCACAGCGGGATCACCGGCAATGCCAGCAATGCAGCGATGACAATGGCTTTTTTACGGCCGATCTTTTCCGACAGCACGCCAAAAAATACGCCGCCGATAATTGAGGCGATATTGTAGCTAATCGCGATGATACTGACGGTTTTTGGATCGAAACCGTGCTGAACTTTCAAGAACGCCGGGTACATATCCTGCGTGCCGTGAGAGAAGAAATTAAACGCCGCCATCAGCGCGACCAGATAAATACACAGTTTCCAATGCTGCTTCAGCACCGGCAGCAGCGCGGTGCTTTCTTTGCGCTGACGCGCTGCCAGCCACACCGGCGACTCCTGCACGCAATAGTAAATAAACGGCAGCAGCAAGATCGGCGCCGCGCCGATCACAAACATACCGCGCCAGCCCAGCAGCTCGAACAACGTGCCGTACACCACCGCCGCCAGCAAATAACCGAACGGGTAACCCGCCTGAAAAATACCGGACATCAGGCCGCGTGAACGGTCAGGAATGCTTTCCATCGCCAGCGAGGAGGCAACGCCCCAGATGCCGCCCATGGCAACGCCGTACAGCACGCGCAGCAGCAGGAAGATGGTCAGCGAAGGCGCGGCGGCAGACAGCAGCTCAAACACGGAGAAGAACACAATGTTCAGCATCAGGATTGGCTTGCGCCCATATTTTTCCGCCGCTCGGCCAAACAGCAGCGCACCGATCGGCCGTACGGCCAGCGTCAGCAGAATCGCCAGCGTGACCTCTTCCATACCGACGTGGAAAGCCTCGGCAATATCGCTGAGCAGAAAAACCAGAACAAAGAAATCAAAAGCATCTAGCGTCCAGCTGGCAAAGCTGGCGATGGCTGCATTGCGTTGCAACGACGTCCAACCAAACATAACGTTATTCCTACCATAGAGTACAAAGTGAATGGGATTCAACGGCAGTCGCCGCGGAGCGGGTGACGGTCGGGGATTGTGTTGATTAAGTGTTTTTTATTTTAATCAATTGTTAAATACACCCATTAACTCTCTGGTTGCAACTTGGTTAGCCTGCTAATTTGTTGCATCATTCATGGAATTGTTAACCAGTATTGCCACACAACTCGCAAAAACCATGTATCTCAATGAAATAATTAACATTAATCTGAATTAACGACGCAATTTCACCAATCATGCCCTGCATTCGCGGCCAGGGAAGCGCATGCTGCCAGCCTGAGTAAGGAGGCTCTATGTCATTGGCGGTTATTTTTACTCGGGCTACGCTGGGCGTTCAGGCACCGTCGGTGACGGTTGAAGTTCATATCAGCAACGGATTGCCCGGATTAACGTTGGTCGGCCTGCCGGAAACCACGGTCAAGGAAGCAAGAGATCGGGTACGCAGCGCGTTGCTCAACAACGGTTTTACCTTTCCTGCAAAACGCATTACCGTCAATCTGGCGCCGGCGGACTTGCCCAAGGAAGGCGGGCGCTACGATCTGCCAATCGCCCTGGCGATCCTTGCCGCTTCAGAACAGATCCCAACCGATCGGTTGGCAAAACACGAATTTCTCGGCGAGTTGGCGCTGTCTGGCGCACTGCGCGCCGTCAGCGGCGCCATTCCTGCGGCGATTGCTGCGCAGCAAGACGGCAGAGGGCTTATATTGCCCGAGGAAAACGAGGGCGAAGTTGGCCTGCTACCGGATGAGGGAACACGCGTTGCGGCACACCTGCTAGCCGTCTGCGCCTTTCTGCAGGGCCAAGGCGAGCTGGCGCTTGCCGAGCCACCTGCCGCTCTGTTCAACGCCTGCCAGGGCGACCTGCAGGATATTATTGGCCAGGAACAGGCCAAGCGGGCGCTGGAGATCGCCGCCGCCGGCGGGCATAACCTGCTGCTGCTCGGCCCGCCAGGCACCGGCAAAACCATGCTGGCAAGCCGCCTGCCGGGGTTATTACCGCCGTTAACCGACCAGGAAGCGCTGGAGAGCGTTGCGGTGGCCAGTCTGCAGCATCAGTCTGCCGGCAAGCTGCCGTGGCGCCAGCGGCCATTCAGGGCACCGCATCACAGCGCATCCATGGCTGCGCTGGTCGGCGGCGGTTCTCTGCCGCGCCCAGGGGAAATATCCATGGCGCACAACGGCGTGCTGTTCCTTGACGAGCTGCCAGAGTTTGAACGGCGCACGCTGGACGCCCTGCGCGAACCTTTGGAGTCGGGAGAAATTGTCATCTCGCGCGCCAGCGCCAAAGTCTGCTTTCCGGCGCGAATTCAGCTGATAGCCGCCATGAATCCCAGCCCGACAGGCCACTATCAGGGCATGCATAACCGTACCCCGCCGCAGCAGATACTGCGCTACCTGGGGCGACTTTCCGGGCCGTTCCTCGACCGGTTCGACTTATCGATCGAAGTCCCCTTACTGCCACCCGGCACGCTGAGTAAACAACAACAGATAGGGGAAAGCAGCCAGCAGGTGCGCCAGCGGGTCATGGCGGCGCGGGAGCGGCAATTACAGCGTGCCGGCAAGATTAACGCCATTCTCGATAAGCCCGAGGTGGATCGCGATTGCTCACTGAGTGATGCAGACGCGCACTACCTGGAAACGACGCTGCTTAAGCTGGGGCTATCCGTGCGTGCCTGGCACCGCATTCTGAAGGTCGCACGCACGCTGGCCGATTTAGCGGGAGAAAAACATATCGCCCGTCACCATCTCAGCGAAGCGTTAGGCTACCGGAGGATGGAGCGTCTGCTGATCCAGCTACATCGCAGCCTGGAATAAAAAAATGGGGCCGAAGCCCCATTCTTTTTAATCATCGCTGTCGGTGTAATCTTCCACCGCATCAGCCTGTGGCTTACCGCCGGACAGAGTATGGAATTTTTTCGGGCGACGCGTGCGTGCCAGATACTTGGTCCATACTTTTTCCTGCTCGGTAACCGGCTCGCGTTCACCGCGGCACACTGCGACGAACAGCTGTTCTTCTTCAGTGGCTGGCTGGCGTTTCCCTGCATCCAACTCATTGAACGCATAGCCGAAACGCTCTAGCAATTGCGCTTCTTTAATGGTGAAATCGCCGTGACGGGAGAACCCGCGAGGGTAGTGTTTATTATCAAAAAAACGATTAGTCGTGGTGAAACTATCCGCCATCTGACACGCTCCTAATTCTCTTATGGCCGTGCTGTTTATGGCGCGGAGTATTAGATAGGCTTGACAGCGTGTAAAACAAAACATTTAAATCTTAACGACAAAAAAATTTTGGAGAAAGGCGTGGATACCGAATTACTGAAAACCTTTTTGGAGGTCAGTAGAACGCGTCACTTTGGCCGAGCCGCAGAATCTCTGTATTTAACGCAGTCGGCAGTCAGCTTTCGTATTCGTCAGTTGGAAAATCAATTAGGTGCGAATTTATTCACCCGCCACCGCAATAATATTCGTCTGACGCCGGCCGGAGAACGTCTGCTGCCCTACGCAGAAAGCCTGATGAACACCTGGCAGCTGGCCAAAAAAGAAGTTGTACGGTCGCCTCAGCATAGCGAACTGTCGATCGGCGCTAGCGCATCATTATGGGAAGCCTATCTGACTCCGTGGCTGCAGTCGCTTTACCAACAGCGTGAGACATTACAGCTGGAAGCACGCATCGCATTACGGCATTCGTTGGTAAAACAGCTGCACGAAAGACAGCTCGATTTACTGATTACCACCGAGCCGCCCAAAATGGATGAATTAACCAGCCAGCTACTGGGCAACTTTTCGTTACGACTCTTTTCCTCATCGCTACGCGATCGACAGGCGCCAATGCCCTATATCAAACTGGAATGGGGTGCGGATTTCCATCAGCAGGAAAGCCGAATGTTGGACGCGGAGACCGTACCGGTTCTGACTACCACATCTGCGCATCTGACGCGCCAGCTGCTGGAAACCACCGGCGGCTGCGCCTTTTTGCCAAGCCAATGGGAAAAGGAGTATCCGAACTTGATCGCCAACGCAGAAGCGCCAAGTATTACGCGCCCGCTATATGCTGTTTGGCTGCAAAACAGCGATCAACAGCCGCTTATCCGTCAACTGCTAAAAATACCTTTAAATACCGCAGCATGAGGCGCCACAGCCGTTTTAATTTTTCAATGGTAGGGGTAAGTCTGCATCAATCAAAAAGGCCTCTATGGCCTTTTAAGCGGCAATAAAGCCACTCGCCAATTTATAGGCGCATCATCATCGCAAAAAGAGTTAACGTGAAGGAAAAATGGCGGGAGTAAAAAGCAAAAAACCCTTCGCTTGCGCAAAGGGTTTTTAATATGGCAGGGGCGGAGAGACTCGAACTCGCGACACCCGGTTTTGGAGACCGGTGCTCTACCAACTGAGCTACGCCCCTAAATCGTGCTTACCATTATGCCCGCTTGTCAGCAGGCATAATCTAAATAAGTGGCGGAACGGACGGGGCTCGAACCCGCGACCCCCTGCGTGACAGGCAGGTATTCTAACCAACTGAACTACCGCTCCACCGATTCTGTTACGTTGCTTTTTTCAAAGCAGCAAGGCTTCTTCTGAGCCTTGCAATTATCAGGCGTCACTCTGATAACGTTTATTTGATGCCTGGCAGTGTCCTACTCTCGCATGGGGAGACCCCACACTACCATCGGCGCTACGGCGTTTCACTTCTGAGTTCGGCATGGGGTCAGGTGGGACCACCGCGCTATTGCCGCCAGGCAAATTCTGTTTCAATCAACCCGCAACGTTTCCACGCCGCCAGTCAATCCAATCTCGGAACTTCACTGAAAATCAAATCGCGTCTCTAAAACACCTTCGGTGTTGTAAGGTTAAGCCTCACGGTTCATTAGTACTGGTTAGCTCAATGCATCGCTGCACTTACACACCCAGCCTATCAACGTCTTAGTCTTAAACGTTCCTTCAGGGGCCTTAAAGGCCCAGGGAAGACTCATCTTGAGGCAAGTTTCGCGCTTAGATGCTTTCAGCGCTTATCTTTTCCGCACTTAGCTACCGGGCAATGCCATTGGCATGACAACCCGAACACCAGTGGTGCGTTCACTCCGGTCCTCTCGTACTAGGAGCAACCCCTCTCAATCTTCCAACGCCCACGGCAGATAGGGACCGAACTGTCTCACGACGTTCTAAACCCAGCTCGCGTACCACTTTAAATGGCGAACAGCCATACCCTTGGGACCTACTTCAGCCCCAGGATGTGATGAGCCGACATCGAGGTGCCAAACACCGCCGTCGATATGAACTCTTGGGCGGTATCAGCCTGTTATCCCCGGAGTACCTTTTATCCGTTGAGCGATGGCCCTTCCATTCAGAACCACCGGATCACTAAGACCTGCTTTCGCACCTGCTCGAGCCGTCACTCTCGCAGTCAAGCTAGCTTATGCCTTTGCACTAACCTCACGATGTCCGACCGTGATTAGCTAACCTTCGTGCTCCTCCGTTACTCTTTGGGAGGAGACCGCCCCAGTCAAACTACCCACCAGACACTGTCCTCACCCCCGATTAGGGGGCCGAGTTAGAACATCAAACATTAAAGGGTGGTATTTCAAGGTTGGCTCCATGCAGACTGGCGTCCACACTTCAAAGCCTCCCACCTATCCTACACATCAAGGCTCAATGTTCAGTGTCAAGCTATAGTAAAGGTTCACGGGGTCTTTCCGTCTTGCCGCGGGTACACTGCATCTTCACAGCGAGTTCAATTTCACTGAGTCTCGGGTGGAGACAGCCTGGCCATCATTACGCCATTCGTGCAGGTCGGAACTTACCCGACAAGGAATTTCGCTACCTTAGGACCGTTATAGTTACGGCCGCCGTTTACCGGGGCTTCGATCAAGAGCTTCTGGTTACCCATAACCCCATCAATTAACCTTCCGGCACCGGGCAGGCGTCACACCGTATACGTCCACTTTCGTGTTTGCACAGTGCTGTGTTTTTATTAAACAGTTGCAGCCAGCTGGTATCTGCGACTGGCTTCAGCTCCATCCGCAAGGGACTTCACCTACGCGCCAGCGTGCCTTCTCCCGAAGTTACGGCACCATTTTGCCTAGTTCCTTCACCCGAGTTCTCTCAAGCGCCTGGGTATTCTCTACCTGACCACCTGTGTCGGTTTGGGGTACGATTTCGTGTTACCTGGAGCTTAGAGGCTTTTCCTGGAAGCTTGGCATCAACTACTTCTGCACCGTAGTGCATCGTCATCACGCCTCAGGGTTAATAAGCAACCGGATTTACCAGGTCACTCCCCCTACACGCTTAAACCGAGACAACCGTCGCTCGGCTAGCCTAGCCTTCTCCGTCCCCCCTTCGCAGTAACACCAAGTACAGGAATATTAACCTGTTTCCCATCGACTACGCTTTTCAGCCTCGCCTTAGGGGTCGACTCACCCTGCCCCGATTAACGTTGGACAGGAACCCTTGGTCTTCCGGCGTGCGGGTTTTTCACCCGCATTATCGTTACTTATGTCAGCATTCGCACTTCTGATACCTCCAGCATGCCTCGCAGCACACCTTCAACGGCTTACAGAACGCTCCCCTACCCAACAACGCATAAGCGTCGCTGCCGCAGCTTCGGTGCATGGTTTAGCCCCGTTACATCTTCCGCGCAGGCCGACTCGACCAGTGAGCTATTACGCTTTCTTTAAATGATGGCTGCTTCTAAGCCAACATCCTGGCTGTCTGTGCCTTCCCACATCGTTTCCCACTTAACCATGACTTTGGGACCTTAGCTGGCGGTCTGGGTTGTTTCCCTCTTCACGACGGACGTTAGCACCCGCCGTGTGTCTCCCGTGATAACATTCTTCGGTATTCGGAGTTTGCATCGGTTTGGTAAGCCGGGATGGCCCCCTAGCCGAAACAGTGCTCTACCCCCGAAGATGAGTTCACGAGGCGCTACCTAAATAGCTTTCGGGGAGAACCAGCTATCTCCCGGTTTGATTGGCCTTTCACCCCCAGCCACAAGTCATCCGCTAATTTTTCAACATTAGTCGGTTCGGTCCTCCAGTTAGTGTTACCCAACCTTCAACCTGCCCATGGCTAGATCACCGGGTTTCGGGTCTATACCTTGCAACTAGACGCCCAGTTAAGACTCGGTTTCCCTACGGCTCCCCTATTCGGTTAACCTTGCTACAAAATATAAGTCGCTGACCCATTATACAAAAGGTACGCAGTCACACCACGAAGGTGCTCCCACTGCTTGTACGTACACGGTTTCAGGTTCTATTTCACTCCCCTCGCCGGGGTTCTTTTCGCCTTTCCCTCACGGTACTGGTTCACTATCGGTCAGTCAGGAGTATTTAGCCTTGGAGGATGGTCCCCCCATATTCAGACAGGATAACACGTGTCCCGCCCTACTCATCGAACTCACGACCTGTGCATCTTCGTGTACGGGACTATCACCCTTTACTGTGCGACTTTCCAGACGCTTCCACTGACACACAAGCCGATTCAGGTTCTGGGCTCTTCCCCGTTCGCTCGCCGCTACTGGGGGAATCTCGGTTGATTTCTTTTCCTCGGGGTACTTAGATGTTTCAGTTCCCCCGGTTCGCCTCATGCCACTATGTATTCATGACATGATAGTGTGTCGAAACACACTGGGTTTCCCCATTCGGGTATCGTCGGTTATAACGGTTCATATCACCTTACCGACGCTTTTCGCAGATTAGCACGCCCTTCATCGCCTCTGACTGCCTAGGCATCCACCGTGTACGCTTAGTCACTTAACCTCACAACCCGAAGGTGTCTTTCGACATCGTCGCGTTGCTACATTTGAGAGACTCTATGACAGGTTACTCCTCATCCCAAACTTCTACGGGGGACAAGTTTCAGCTGCCATGTTTCAATTTTCAGCTTGTTCCAGATTGTTAAAGAGCAAAATACTTCGCAGCATACTGTTGCCAATATACTCTGAAGTATTGATTTTCGGACTTATATGGTGGAGCTAAGCGGGATCGAACCGCTGACCTCCTGCGTGCAAGGCAGGCGCTCTCCCAGCTGAGCTATAGCCCCATATAATCGCGTGCAATACCTTTGTTATTACCAACTCGTAAAGAGTTAATTCTTTCTTAGGCAAGGCATGCGACCGGGAAGTTTACTTTGGTAAACGACCGAGAGCATAACGCAGCATAAGGAAGAATTTGGTAGGCCTGAGTGGACTTGAACCACCGACCTCACCCTTATCAGGGGTGCGCTCTAACCACCTGAGCTACAAGCCTATAAAGGTATTTCTGCTCGTTACTTTTTCATCAGACAATCTGTGTGGACACTGCACAGTCAGGATATCTTTAGGTAAGGAGGTGATCCAACCGCAGGTTCCCCTACGGTTACCTTGTTACGACTTCACCCCAGTCATGAATCACAAAGTGGTAAGCGCCCTCCCGAAGGTTAAGCTACCTACTTCTTTTGCAACCCACTCCCATGGTGTGACGGGCGGTGTGTACAAGGCCCGGGAACGTATTCACCGTAGCATTCTGATCTACGATTACTAGCGATTCCGACTTCATGGAGTCGAGTTGCAGACTCCAATCCGGACTACGACGTACTTTATGAGGTCCGCTTGCCTTCGCAGGTTCGCTTCTCTTTGTATACGCCATTGTAGCACGTGTGTAGCCCTACTCGTAAGGGCCATGATGACTTGACGTCATCCCCACCTTCCTCCAGTTTATCACTGGCAGTCTCCTTTGAGTTCCCGGCCGAACCGCTGGCAACAAAGGATAAGGGTTGCGCTCGTTGCGGGACTTAACCCAACATTTCACAACACGAGCTGACGACAGCCATGCAGCACCTGTCTCAGAGTTCCCGAAGGCACCAAAGCATCTCTGCTAAGTTCTCTGGATGTCAAGAGTAGGTAAGGTTCTTCGCGTTGCATCGAATTAAACCACATGCTCCACCGCTTGTGCGGGCCCCCGTCAATTCATTTGAGTTTTAACCTTGCGGCCGTACTCCCCAGGCGGTCGATTTAACGCGTTAGCTCCGGAAGCCACGCCTCAAGGGCACAACCTCCAAATCGACATCGTTTACGGCGTGGACTACCAGGGTATCTAATCCTGTTTGCTCCCCACGCTTTCGCACCTGAGCGTCAGTCTTCGTCCAGGGGGCCGCCTTCGCCACCGGTATTCCTCCAGATCTCTACGCATTTCACCGCTACACCTGGAATTCTACCCCCCTCTACGAGACTCTAGTCTGCCAGTTTCAAATGCAGTTCCCAAGTTAAGCTCGGGGATTTCACATCTGACTTAACAAACCGCCTGCGTGCGCTTTACGCCCAGTAATTCCGATTAACGCTTGCACCCTCCGTATTACCGCGGCTGCTGGCACGGAGTTAGCCGGTGCTTCTTCTGCGAGTAACGTCAATGTAATGCCGTATTAAGACACTACCCTTCCTCCTCGCTGAAAGTGCTTTACAACCCGAAGGCCTTCTTCACACACGCGGCATGGCTGCATCAGGCTTGCGCCCATTGTGCAATATTCCCCACTGCTGCCTCCCGTAGGAGTCTGGACCGTGTCTCAGTTCCAGTGTGGCTGGTCATCCTCTCAGACCAGCTAGGGATCGTCGCCTAGGTGAGCCATTACCCCACCTACTAGCTAATCCCATCTGGGCACATCCGATGGTGTGAGGCCCGAAGGTCCCCCACTTTGGTCCGAAGACATTATGCGGTATTAGCCACCGTTTCCAGTGGTTATCCCCCTCCATCGGGCAGTTTCCCAGACATTACTCACCCGTCCGCCGCTCGCCGGCAAAGTAGCAAGCTACTTTCCGCTGCCGCTCGACTTGCATGTGTTAGGCCTGCCGCCAGCGTTCAATCTGAGCCATGATCAAACTCTTCAATTAAAAGCTTGATTCGCTAAGTTAATAGCTGTTGCTCAAAGATTTACTGCATGAATTTTACTTCAGTTAGTCACTCTTCAAGACTTGATATTTTTTTGCATCCGAGGATGCTGGATATCGTCTTGTGAGTGCCCACACAGATTGTCTGATAAATTGTTAAAGAGCATCGCCGGAGATAATTCTCATTGGCGCGGGCTGCGTATACTACGCTTTTCGCCCGGAGAGTCAAGCGTTTATTTCGCTTTCTTCTCGCTGACCCGGCGGCTTGTCAGTCGTTGTTCCCGGTCAGTGGAGGCGCATTATAGGGAGTTCTCAGAACGCCGCAACCCCTAATTTCAAAAAACTTTTCAACCGTTGAACATTTAATCAAAATGGCGTTAAAGCGGCAGTTTTTTCAGCGATTTGAGGCCGTAACCCTGTAAAACGGGCAATAAAGCATCAGTATCTTCATTTAACGCCAGACAGTAGGCAAGATTGTCATCCTGCGTCGATACCAAATTTTCCTGCGTTGAGATCAACCAGGCGGTACGACGGGCAATCGCCGCACCGGAATCCACCAGCCGCGTCCCTTCCGGCAGCACCTGCATCAACTCATCCGCTAATAGCGGGAAGTGGGTGCAGCCCAACACGACCGTGTCCGGCGGTTCGCGCATGCTCAGCCAAGGCTGCAGAATTTTCTTCAGCACCGGCAGCGGCACCTCTTCGCCATGCAGTTTCGCCTCCGCCAGCTCTACCAGCTCGGATGAGCCCAGCAACTCAATTTGGCAGTCGGTGGCAAAGCGGGCGATCAATTCACGGGTATAGGCGCGCTGCACGGTGCCGCGCGTTGCCAGCAGCCCGACGCTGCCATTAACCGTCAAACGGGCGGCGGGCTTGATAGCGGGAACAACGCCCACCACCGGAAACTCGAAGCGTTCACGTAAAGCGGGTAAGGAAACGGTACTGGCGGTGTTACAGGCAATAATCACAATCGCCAGAGGGTGTCGCTGCTGTACTGCGCCGACAATCTCCAGCACGCGTTCAACGATAAATTCCTCGGACTTCTCACCATAAGGAAAGGCCACATTATCGAAAGCGTATATATAGTGGAGATCCGGCAACAGCTGCCGAACCTCCTGATACACCGACAACCCGCCGACGCCGGAATCAAATACCAGCACCGTCGGGCGCGGCGCAGCGATGGAATTAGAAGGTATAGCTTCCGGTGAGGTAGTACTCTCTCCCTGGAGTAGCGTAGCCATATGCCGTCTCATAATCTTTATCAAACAGGTTGGCAATTCTACCACGAACTGTCAGATGTGATGTGACCGGATACGACACCGCGAGATCCCACAGGCTGACGCCGCCGAGCTTCACGCTGCGCGCCGGGTAACCGCTGTAGTCTTTATCGTAACGTTGTCCCAGGTAATGATAGGTCACCGCCCAGTCCAAATCGTATATCTGCCAGTCCAGCTCATACTTTACCTGCTGTTTGGCGCGACGCGGCAGCAACTCATTGGTTTTGGCATTGCGCGCATCCACATAGTCGTAACCCAACTGATGGGTTAACGGACCGGTATCAAACGATGCGGTAGCCTCAACGCCCTTAATTCTCGCCTTGCCGATGTTGTAATAACGGTAAGTCACCGGATCGCTGTCAATCAGGTTATCAACGTCATTACGGTAAGCAGATACATGCCAGCTCACCGGCCCGCTCACCCCTTCAAAGCCGCCTTCCCACTGTTTACTCTCTTCCGGCTTCAGGGAGCCGTTGCCATAAAAGTCGCTGTACAGCTGCCCCATATTCGGCGCTTTAAATGCGGTGCCGTAAGAGGCGATAAACCGGTAGCCTTCCACAAATTCCCACGCGGCACTGGTCTGCCAGGTACCATGCCAGCCAAACTCGCTGTTGTCGTCGCCGCGTACCGCCGCTTCCAGCGTTACCGGGCCAAGCAGCTGCTGGCCGGTCAGGTACAGTCCGGTATTGCGCTGGCTTTTTTCTTCCGTCACCGAGGCGGTGTTCGGTTTGATTTTTTGATTCTGCCAGTCAGCGCCGGCGCTCAGCGTCCCCTGCCCTAGCCGCCATGTATTTCCCCACTGCAGATTGTATTGCTCAACATCATCCAGCCGCGCTGAACTTGCATATTGCCCAAGGCGCGGATCGTAGTTGTAATCTTTGCTGTGGCTGTAACTACCTACCAGTTGGGTGGCGTAAATACCCTGCTGATAGCGCACACCGCTGTCCCAGGTCTGGCTGTACAATTTACGCGTGTCCACCAGCGCCGCGCCGGGTGAATAATAGCCGTCATACGCCGTGCGGTTGTCATAACCATAGCCACGGAAGAAGCCGCTGAGCCGTTCATTAAACTGGTGCTGAACCGAGCCATACAGCGACTTGCTCATAAAGCCATCGCGGTCCTGTTGGCTTTGCAGCCCGGTACTGCCGTAGGCGACAACGTCATACCCTTTGGTATAGGTATAGTTGCCGGCCAGGGTGGCGACGGTATTCTCCCCCAGTGGCTGCTGAGTCGCAGCGTCATAGGCCTGATAGCCGTTGCTGCCAACGCCGGCAGACAGCGTGGTGCCGTTCTTTTCACGGGTGGTGATAATGTTGACCACGCCGCCGATAGCGTCGGAACCGTACACCGCCGAACGCGGGCCACGAATATATTCCACCTTCTGCACCAGCGAGAGAGGAATTTGGCTCAGATCGGAAGAACCGCTGACGCCGGCCTGATTCAGGCGAATACCGTCGATCAGCAGCAGTACATGGCTGGAGTTGGTGCCGCGGATAAACAGTGAACTGTTCTGCCCCATACCGCCGTTCTGCGCGATATCTACCCCCGGCAGACGACGCATCACGTCGGTCAGGCTTTTGGCCTGCCAGCGATCGATATCATTGCGGGTGACCACCGAGGTCGGCGCCAATACGGAAGAAACAGGTTGCGGGAAGCGGTTGGCCGACACCACCAGATTCTCGCCGTTGTTATTGATTGCTGCGTTGTCTTGCGCCCAGACGGAAAAAGCCGTGACGGAGGAAGCCACCGCCAGCAGCGTATTTTTTATCGTTATCATGAGAAAAGCATCCAAACTTAATTGGCGGATGCCGCAGATCCCTGGCCGAGATTCGCGCCGTTCAGGGTAGTTGCGACGTAATACCGGCAGGTCTTCGGGCTTGGGATTTGCCGGTGGCAGAAAACCGCCGACACCGGGCGATGACTTCCCGTCCTGCAGATGGACAGTGTCTGCGTGAATACGCTATCGCCGTGACTTCCCCATACCGCTGCGCGCCAGCTCCGGATTCTCACCGGATTCCCTTTTAACTCGCTGCTTGAGGCCGGACGGCAATGCTACGATCAATGTAAATGGATGTCTAGACTGCCAATCTGGGCAACAACATGACAGCGGACAAAACTGGACTTCACAGCCCAATTCCCTACAATCCCCGCTGATCCAATTTGACTGACGAGAAGACCATGACCCCCGAGAATTTGCCGATTGAACGCTACGACGAGCAGCTGGCGGAAAAAACCAGCCGCCTGAAAACCATGATGTCGCCGTTCGGGGCGCCCGAGCCGGAAGTGTACCGCTCGCCAGTCCAGCACTACCGCATGCGCGCCGAGTTTCGCATCTGGCATGATGAAGACGAGATGTACCACATCATGTTCGATCAGCAGACCAAGCAGCGCATCCGCATCGATCGTTTCCCGGCCGCCAGCGAGCTGATTAACCGCCTGATGCAGGCGCTGATCGCCGCCATCAAACCGGAACCCATCCTGCGGCGTAAGCTGTTCCAGATTGATTATCTCTCCACCCAAAGCGGCAAAATCATCGCCTCACTGCTGTATCACCGCAAACTGGACGAAGAGTGGCGGCAGCATGCGGAGCAACTGCGTGACGCGCTGCGCGCGCAAGGCTTCGACCTGCACCTGATCGGCCGTGCGTCAAAAATGAAGATGATGCTGGATCAGGATTATGTCGATGAAGTGCTGCCGGTCGCCGGCCGCGACATGATCTACCGCCAGGTGGAAAACAGCTTTACCCAGCCCAACGCGGCGATGAATGTGCAAATGCTGGAGTGGGCGCTGGACGTGACCGCCGGCGCCAAAGGCGATCTGCTGGAGCTGTACTGCGGGAACGGCAATTTCTCGCTGGCGCTGGCGCGCAACTTCGAGCGCGTACTGGCCACCGAGATCGCCAAGCCTTCGGTTGCGGCGGCGCAATACAATATCGCCGCCAATCAGATCGATAACGTGCAGATCATTCGGATGTCGGCGGAAGAGTTTACTCAGGCAATGAACGGCGTGCGCAGCTTCAACCGTCTGCAGGGCATTGAATTAAGTGACTATAACTGCGAGACGATTTTTGTCGATCCGCCGCGCAGCGGGCTGGATGACGAGACGGTGAAGATGGTGCAGGCCTACCCGCGCATTCTGTATATTTCCTGCAATCCGGAAACGCTGTGCGCCAATCTGGCGACCCTACAGGAAACGCATCAGGTTACACGTCTGGCGCTGTTCGATCAGTTCCCGTATACCCACCATATGGAGTGCGGCGTACTGTTGGAAAAACGCGCCTGATCGTTATATTGTCGGGCGCTCAGCGGCGCCCGACATCAGCCACGCTTATGACTGCGGGCCGTTCTCAACGTTAAGCGCTTTGCGCGCCTTCAACTTCACGCCCAGCCACAACACCAGCGCTACGCACAGAATCGACGGCAGGAAGTTGGAGCCGATCTGCGGATATTCCGCGCGCACAATGGCGCTATACAGCAGCAGCCCCAGTAAAAAGCAGCCCGCCGCCAGCTTTGGCATACCGTCCGGCATCGCATGGTTAAGATAACGCTGATGCAGGCAGTACACCGCCAGCACCAAAGCAATCAGCGGGAAGACCGAAAACGGCACGACCGAACTAAACAGTGCGGCAAAAGAACCATTAACAGAAAGGCCGGCAACCAATGCCAGCAGTAAGGTGCCATTCTCACGGCCTGGTTTTTCCATTACTTTTCACCTTCTTTTTTATACGTGGGACACAGACGTTTTTTCTTGCTCGCGGCGATACCAGTAGTAAGCGCCTTTAGAGATCATGCGTAGTTGCAGCACCAGCCGCTCTTCCAGCTGGCAGCGCTGCTCAATATCAATATCCAGCGCTTCGGCGCCGGCGCTGAACACGATGGTCACCATTGCCTCGGCCTGCGCTTCGGTAAAGCTGCGCGGCATATGGTTTTCCAGTTCGAGGTAATCCGCCAGTTCGGCAATAAAATGCTGGATTTCACGCGCCACCGCGGCGCGAAATGCCGCAGAGGTGCCGGAACGTTCACGCAGCAACAGGCGAAACGCATTAGGGTTATTGCCGATAAATTCCATAAAGGTGGACACCGACGTGCGGATCACGCTGCCGCCCTTGGCGATGCGCTGACGCGCCTGCCGCATCAGCTGGCGCAGCATCAGGCCGCTTTCATCGACCATCGTCAGCCCCAGCTCATCCACATCGCGGAAATGACGATAAAACGAGGTCGGCGCAATCCCTGCCTCGCGGGAAACTTCCCGCAGGCTCAGGCTGGCGAAACTGCGTTCGGCGCTGAGTTGGCTAAAAGCCGCCTCAATCAGGGAACGACGCGTCCGTTCTTTCTGTTGTGCTCTGACGCCCATATGCATATCCAGATAACTTCCATTCTCTCAGTCTAACGCCGTAAGGGTGGCAATATAGCAAATTTTATTGCAACAGCATTTATACAAACGCGCCCAGCGGCGATGATAGTCGCTCTCTGTCGCACTTTGCCTCAAAAAGCCTAATGGTGATTGGGTGTGCAGCGCTATGATGTTAAGATACCGTTGTAATTTTGTATAAGAATAGGTCCCTCCTACATGCAACAGCACTATCAATTTGACGCCATAATTATTGGCTCGGGCCCTGGCGGCGAAGGTGCCGCTATGGGGTTGGTGAAACAAGGCGCCCGTGTGGCCGTGATTGAGCGGTTCAATAACGTCGGCGGTGGTTGTACCCACTGGGGCACCATCCCCTCAAAAGCCCTCCGCCACGCCGTCAGCCGTATTATCGAATTCAACCAAAACCCGCTCTACAATAATTCCCGTACGCTCAGCGCCACTTTCCCTGACATCCTCCGCCACGCCGACAACGTTATCAATCAGCAAACGCGTATGCGCCAGGGGTTCTATGAGCGCAACCAGTGCAAACTGTTTGCCGGCGACGCCCACTTTATCGACGCCAATACCGTCAGCGTCACTTACCCGGACGGCACGCAGGACACGGTCAGCGCGACGCATATCGTCATCGCCTGCGGCTCGCGCCCTTATCATCCGGCCGGCGTCGACTTTAACCACTCGCGTATTTACGACAGCGATTCCATCCTTGAGCTGAACCACGAACCGCGCCACGTCATTATTTATGGCGCCGGGGTGATTGGCTGCGAATACGCCTCGATCTTCCGCGGCCTGAACGTCAAGGTCGATCTGATCAACACCCGCGATCGTCTGCTGGCGTTCCTCGATCAGGAAATGTCGGATTCACTCTCCTACCACTTCTGGAACAACGGCGTAGTGATCCGCCATAACGAAGAGTACGAGAAAATCGAAGGGGTGGATGACGGGGTTATCGTACACCTGAAGTCCGGCAAGAAAGTGAAAGCGGACTGCCTGCTGTACGCCAACGGCCGTACCGGTAACACCGACTCGCTGGGGCTGGAGAATGTCGGCCTGGATTCAGACAGCCGCGGGCTGCTGAAAGTCAACAGCATGTACCAAACCGCGGTGCCGCATATCTATGCCGTGGGCGACGTCATCGGCTACCCGAGCCTGGCTTCTGCCGCTTACGATCAAGGGCGCATCGCCGCGCAGGCGATCTCCAGCGGTGAAGTGGGCGGGCACCTGATCGACGATATCCCGACCGGGATTTACACCATTCCGGAAATCAGCTCCGTCGGTAAAACCGAGCAGGAACTGACGGCGATGAAAGTGCCGTATGAAGTGGGCCGCGCCCAGTTCAAACACCTGGCGCGGGCGCAGATTGCCGGCATGAACGTCGGCAGCCTGAAGATCCTGTTCCACCGCGATACGCTGGAGATCCTGGGGATCCACTGCTTTGGCGAGCGTGCCGCCGAGATCATTCACATCGGTCAGGCGATCATGGAACAGAAGAATGGAGGTAATACTATCGAGTATTTCGTTAATACTACCTTCAACTATCCAACCATGGCCGAAGCCTACCGGGTGGCGGCACTCAACGGCTTAAACCGCTTGTTTTAACGTCGAGCCGATGTAACTTTGCATATGCTCGCGAATCGCCTCGGCCAGCTGCTCATAACGACTGCGCAGCGGGGAGCCGGGGCGATATACCAGCGCAATGGTGCGTTTCGGCTCCGGTTTATAGCAATCCAGATAGCACACGCCGTCACGCTCGCGTTCCGACGGCACCGCCAGTGAAGGCAGCAGCGTAATCCCGCTGCCAGCGGCCACCATATTGCGCAGCGTCTCCAGACTGGTAGCGCGGAAATGGGTGTCCTCATCCGCACCGGCCTGGAAACAAAAGCCCATCGCCTGATCGCGCAGGCAGTGGCCGTCTTCCAGCATCAGCAGTTTTTCCCCTGACAGATCCGGCATCGCGACGCGCTCACGCTGCGCCCACGGATGATCGGAATAGACCGCCAGCTTCATCGGTTCGTCAAACAGCGGCACTTCAATAAAGGCTTCGGTCTCTTTGACCAACGCCAGAATCGCGCAATCCAGCTTGCCGCTGTCGAGCTGGGCCAACAGCTGCTGGGTTTGTGCTTCGTGCAGATACATTTCCAGCTTCGGGAAGGACTTATGCAGCGTCGGGATAATCTGCGGCAGCAGGTAAGGCCCCACCGTCGGGATCAGACCGATATGCAGCGGCCCGGACATGGTTTCCCCCTGCTGGCTGGCCATCTCCTTTAACACCTTGACTTCACGCAGTACGGTTCGCGCCTGTTCCACCAGCAGCAGACCTGCCTGAGTAAACAGCACTTTACGGCTGGTGCGTTCCAGCAGCATCACGCCCAGTTCATCTTCCAGTTTGCGGATCTGGCCGCTCAGCGTGGGCTGGCTGACATGGCATGAATCGGCAGCGCGCCGGAAGTGGCGGTGCTCGGCCAAGGCGACCAGGTACTCTAAATCACGAATATTCATTGTTTCCCTCCACGCCACGATAGCCCGTGGCGATAGATAAGATAGCAATGAGTGATTAGAACTATCAAGTCCCGGCGTGAATAATGTTCATCAACGAAGCGGCATTGCGTCAGCAAAGAAAAATTATTTTATCTTATGAAGGGGTTACTCTATGTTTACCAGCCAAGAAGGCAAAAAAGTCCCTCAGGTTACGTTCCACACCCGCCAAGGCGACCAATGGGTCGACGTCACCACCAGCGATCTGTTTAAAGACAAGACCGTGGTCGTGTTTTCCCTGCCGGGCGCCTTTACCCCGACCTGCTCTTCCAGCCATCTGCCACGCTATAACGAGCTGTTCAGCGTGTTTAAGCAGCACGGCGTCGACAGCATCCTGTGCGTTTCCGTCAACGACACCTTCGTGATGAACGCCTGGAAGGCGGACCAGCACGCCGAAAATATTACCTTCGTGCCGGACGGCAACGGCGAATTCACCAAAGGCATGAATATGCTGGTTGAGAAAGCCGAGCTCGGCTTCGGCCCGCGTTCATGGCGCTACTCCATGCTGGTGCGCAACGGCGTGGTCGAAAAAATGTTCGTGGAACCCAACAAACCGGGCGACCCGTTTGAAGTGTCTGACGCCGACACCATGCTGAAATACCTGGCACCGGAGTTCAAAGTGCAGGAGTCCATCACCGTGTTCACCAAGCCGGGCTGTCCGTTCTGCGCCAAAGCCAAACAGATGCTGCAAGAGCGCGGCATGCAGTATGAAGAGATCGTTCTGGGCCAGGACGCGACCACCGTCAGCCTGCGCGCCGTCAGCGGCCGCGCCACCGTGCCGCAGGTATTTATCGGCGGCCGTCATATCGGCGGCAGCGACGATCTGGAAAAATTCCTGTCAGTCTGATTAACGATTAATAACAAACCCAGGTAAACATTGGGCGGGCCGGTAAAGTGGCCCGCCTTTTTTATTCTGCGGGGCCTGGACGCATTTGCGTCAGCCTGAATCGCTACCTGTGCGCCCGGCTCGCCGGCTGAAAAACGCAAAAGGCGCAGCATCATGCCGCGCCTTTACGTTGTTCACTAGCCCTGAGCGTTATGCCAGCCGCTGCTTGGCGGCGGCAATGGCGCTGGCGACCTGCTGCGGCGATACGCCGCCTTTCGCCGCGCGTTTATCAAGGCAGGACTGCAGCGACAGCACCGGATAGACGTCATCGCCGATCACGCTGCTGAACTGCTGCAAATCGGCCAGCGGCAACGCTTCCAGCGCCTTGCCCTGACGAATGGCCTCGACCACCGCCTCACCGACGATATGGTGCGCCTCACGGAAAGGCACGCCTTTGGCAACCAGGTAATCCGCCAGTTCGGTGGCATTGGCATAGCCCTGCTCCGCCGCTTCCTGACAGCGCGGACGTTTCACCTGAATACCGTCCAGCACCAGCGCCGCCATCTGCAGGCAGTCCATCCAGGTGTCGAGCGCGTCGAACAGCCCTTCTTTGTCTTCCTGCATGTCTTTGTTATACGCCAACGGCAGGCCTTTTAACGTCATCATCATGCCGGTCAATGCGCCCTGCACGCGGCCGCATTTACCGCGGATCAGCTCCAGCGCGTCCGGGTTTTTCTTCTGCGGCATCAGCGACGAGCCGGACGTCACACGGTCGGAAAGCTCAATAAAGTCCGCTTCGCCGCTGTTAAAGAAGATCAGGTCTTCGGCAAAGCGCGACAGGTGCACCATGCTGATTGAAGCGTTGGACAGCAGTTCCAGCACGTGGTCACGGTCGGAAACGCTGTCCAGACTGTTGCGGGTGGCGGAAGCAAAACCCAGCCAGCCGGCCAGCTGTTCGCGGTCAATAGGATAAGCGGTCCCCGCCAGTGCGCCGCAGCCAAGCGGGCTGACATCCAGCCGTTTCAGCGTATCCTGCAGGCGGCTTTCGTCACGGGCCAGCATTTCTACATACGCCAGGCACCAGTGAGCGAATGTCACCGGCTGTGCGCGCTGCAGGTGGGTATACCCCGGCATCACCGCATCCTGATTGGCTTCGGCAGTTTCCACCAGCGCCTGCTGCAGCTGGACGATCGCCGTCAGCAGATCGCCGACCTGCTGTTTGCACCATAGTTTCAGATCGGTCGCCACCTGATCGTTACGGCTCCGCCCGGTGTGCAGCTTTTTACCCAGATCGCCGACTTTCTCAATCAGCTTCTGCTCCACCCAACTGTGGATATCTTCCGCATCGCTCTGCACGATCGCCAGCGGATCGGCCTGCACTTCCGTCAACAAGGCGTTCAACGCCTGTTCCAGCTGCTGCTGCTCCTGCGCCGTCAGTACGTTGACGGTCGCCAGCGCTTTCGACCAGGCGACGGAGCCGACAATATCCTGCTCCGCCAGACGGTAATCGAAACGCAGTGAGTCGTTTAAGTGTTTGAACCGCTGATCCGCCGCCTGACTGAACCGCCCGCCCCAAAGTGCCATAATCTGCTCCTGAATTTTTTATGCATTCGCTCAGAACATCAGGGGCGCAGCATGCTGCGCCCCGACAAACTCACAACCGCTGACCTTACTTCTGTTCGTTCAACGCACGGATACGTGAAGACAGAGAGAACAGGCGGATAAAGCCGCCGGCATGGCTGTGGTCATAAACTTCGTCTTCGCCAAAGGTGGCGAACTCTTCTGAATACAGGCTGTTGGCCGATTTTTTCTGAACCGCCGTCACCTGGCCTTTATACAGCTGCAGCACCACTTCACCGTTCACCTCTTCCGCCAGCGCTTCGGCAGAAGCCTGGATCGAACGACGCAACGGCGCGAACCAGCGGCCGTCATAAACCACGTAGGACATTTCCAGCCCTAACTGCTCGCGCCATTTGAAGCTGTCGCGATCCAGCACCAGCTGCTCGACGCCGCGCAGCGCCGCAACCATGATGGTGCCTCCCGGGGTTTCATAGCAGCCGCGGGATTTGATGCCGACCAAACGGTTCTCGACGATATCGATCCGCCCCACGCCGTGCTTGGCGCCCAGTTCGTTCAGTTTTTCCAGGCACTGGTACGGCGTCAGTGTTTCACCGTTCACCGCCACCACCCGGCCTTTTTCTACGCGGATGGTGACCTGCTCCGGCCGATCCGGCGCTTCCAGCGGATCGACGGTCCATACCCAGCAATCTTTGTTCGGCGCATTCCACGGGCTTTCCAGCACGCCGCCTTCGGTGGAAATATGCCAGGCGTTTTCATCACGGCTGTAGATTTTTTCCAGCGACGCGGTAGTCGGAATATTACGCTCTTTCAGGTAGTCCAACAGCGCTTCACGGGAACGCAGGTTCCACTCACGCCAAGGCGCCACCACTTTCAGCTGCGGCGCCAGCGCCGTGTAAGTGGTTTCGAAACGCACCTGATCGTTACCTTTACCGGTTGCGCCGTGGCACAGCGCGTCGGCGCCAACCTTCAGCGCCAGCTCAACCTGCGCCTTGGCGATAATCGGACGCGCCATGGAGGTGCCGAGCAGGTAGGTGCCTTCATACAATGCGCCGGTCTGCAGCACCGGATAGACATAATCACGGATGAACTCTTCACGCAGGTCGACCACGTGACACTCGGAGGCGCCGGACTGCAGCGCCTTTTTCTCCACCCCTTCCAGATCGCTGCGATCCTGGCCGATATCCGCCACAAACGCCACCACTTCACAGCCGCCGTAGTTCTCTTTCAGCCACGGAATGATGGCAGAAGTATCCAGGCCGCCGGAGTAAGCCAGCACGATTTTTTTGATATTTTGGTTTTGCATTGTCTTATTCCTATTTCAAATCTGAAGTTAAGCAAGAATCCGGGTGCCGATTGATTCACCGTTGAACAGCGCCGGTAATTTTTCCGCATTGCGCCAGCTGGCGATATCGACCGGGCGGCCAAGGGTGCGGGCAGCGTCCAACGCCGCGTTAACCTTCACCACCATACCATCGGTAATGATGCCCTGTTCGATAAGCTGCTCCGCTTTTTGCGCCGTCATTTCGGCAATGCGCTGGCCCTTGCCGTCCAGAATGCCGCTGACGTCCGACAGCAGGATCAGGTCGGCGCCCAGCGTGGCGGCCAGCGCCGTCGCGGCCTGGTCGGCATTGACATTCATCAGCTCGCCGCCGGCGGTAATGCCGATGGAGCTGACAACCGGCAGATAACCCGCGCCCAGCAGGGTTTGCAGCAGTGCCGGCGACCCCGGCTGCGCGTTGCCCACGTGGCCCAGCTCCGGATCGAGCTGCGTAACCGCAACGCTGTTGCCGTCCGCCAGGCTCAGGCCGACCGCGTTGATTTGGTGCTTAACCGCCCAGGCCAGCAGGGTTTTATTGGCCGTGCCCGCCAGCGCGCCGGTAATAATGTCGATCTGTTCAGCGGGTGTGACCCGCAGGCCGTTTTTCTTCACCACCGGCAAAGACAGCTGCTTCATCAGCTCATCCACCACGCAGCCGCCGCCGTGCACGATCACCAGCGGACGCTGATACTGGGCGCGATAGCTGTCCAGCGCGGTAAACAGACGCTCCAGCGCTTCTTCACTGTCTAATAACACGCCACCTAACTTGATAATTAACGGATTCATCGTTATTTACTCACGCGGACTTAAAGTAATGATTGGGTTTCAGGGAACCCAAAGCGAATATTCAGGCACTGCACCGCCTGAGCGGCCGCGCCTTTTAACAGGTTATCTTCCACCGCTACGACGATCAGGTGCTCGCCCTGCACGGCAAAGCCGATATCGCAGAATGGCAGCCCCACCACCGCCTTCAGCGCCGGCACGCCCTGTTCGTACAGCCGCACCAGCGGCTTGTCGTCATAGGCGGCATGATAGGCGGCGGCGATATCCGCAGCGCTCACGCCGGGCTGCAGCCGGCAGGTAATGGTTTCCAGAATGCCGCGCGGGAAGTTGCCCAAATGCGGGGTGAAGATCACCGGTGCGCCGAGATGTGCGGCGATTTCCGGCTGATGCCGGTGGGTGAAAATTCCATACGGCTGCAGGCTCACTTCGCAAAAGCTGGTGGTGACGCTGGCCTTGCGTCCGGCGCCGCTGACGCCGCTGGTGGCGTTAATCACCGGCCACTGCGTCAGGTTCAGCAACTGGCCGTCGATCAGCGGTTTTAGCGCCAGCTGAGCGGCGGTCGGGTAGCAGCCCGGCACCGCAATCAGCTGCGCCGTTTTGATTTTTTCGCTCTGCCACTCGGCCAGCCCGTACACCGCCTGTTCCAGCCAGCCGGCATGCTGATGCTCAAACCCGTAATATTGCTGATAAAACGCCGCATCCTGCACCCGGAAGGCGCCGGATAGATCAAACACCACACAGCCGGCAGCCAGAAACGCCGGCGCAATGTCATGGCTGACTTCATGGGCGGTGGCGAGGAACACCACATCAATGCCCTGCGCCGCTTGCGCCACGTCCGTCAGCGGCTGCAGCGGTAAATCAACGATGCCTTTCAACTGAGGATGCAGGTCGGAAAGCAATTTTCCTGCATCTGCACTTTGCGCTGAAACCGCTAAAGCGGTTATGTTCATATGTGGGTGGCGATTCAGGTACGCCGTGAGCTCCGCTCCGGCATAGCCGCTGGCACCAACGATCAGCGTGTTCAACATGTGGCCTTTCACCTTCTAAACTTGCCAAGTGGTCGCTTGCGACCCCGGTAACAGGGCTCGACCGCGTTGTTGCGTCGTTCACCCACGTGATTGAGCGTTGATGTTTTTATAAACATCCGGTCCTCGGGTTCCGTTACGCTTTAGTTTACTGTATTTTTATTCAAAATAAATGCATGAATATTGATACTACCCTAACCAAAGGCTGTCAACAGTGAAGATGAAATTACCTCCATTTATTGAGCTGTACCGGGCGCTGATCGCCACCCCGTCGATCAGCGCCACCGATGGCGCTCTCGATCAGAGTAATGAAGCGTTAATCAATTTGCTGGCCGGCTGGTTTAGCGATTTAGGCTTCCGCGTCGACGTACAACCGGTGCCGGACACCCGCAACAAATTCAACCTGCTGGCCAGCATCGGTGAAGGCAGCGGCGGCCTGCTGCTTGCCGGCCACACCGACACCGTACCTTATGATGAAGGACGCTGGACGCGCGATCCGTTCACTCTGACCGAACATGACAATAAGCTGTACGGTCTCGGCACGGCGGATATGAAAGGTTTCTTTGCTTTTATTCTGGATGCGGTGCGCGATATCGACGCCAGCAAACTGACCAAGCCGCTGTATATCCTGGCCACGGCGGATGAAGAAACGACGATGGCCGGCGCACGCTATTTTGCCGCCTCAACCGCCATCCGCCCGGATTTCGCCATCATCGGCGAACCGACGTCGTTACGCCCGGTGCGCGCGCATAAAGGCCACCTCTCCAACGCCATCCGCATCACCGGCCAGTCCGGCCACTCAAGCGATCCGGCGCGCGGTGTTAACGCCATCGATCTGATGCATGAATCGATCGGCCATCTGATGGAACTGCGTAACACCCTGCAGGAACGCTATAACAATCCGGCGTTTGCCGTGCCGTATCCGACGATGAACTTCGGGCATATTCATGGCGGCGATGCGGCAAACCGTATTTGCGCCTGTTGTGAACTGCATCTGGATATCCGTCCGCTGCCGGGCATGACGCTGGAGAATATTAATGAGCTGATGCACAGCGCACTGGCGCCGGTCAGCGAACGCTGGCCGGGCCGGCTGAGCATTGATGAACTGCATCCGCCGATCCCCGGCTACGAGTGCCCGACCGATCACCATCTGGTGGCAGTGATCGAGCAGCTGCTGGGCTCACGCACTGAGGTGGTTAACTACTGCACCGAAGCGCCGTTCGTCCAGGAAGTGTGCCCGACGCTGGTGCTGGGCCCCGGCTCCATCAACCAGGCGCACCAGCCGGATGAATACATTGATACCGCCTTTATTGAACCAACCCGCACGCTGATCGGCCAGCTGGTCGATCACTTCTGCCATCAATAAACCAACGAAATCATAGGGGCAATGACCTATCATGCCCCTTGCTGAAAGGCGTAAGCCTGTGCGTAATTAGCCAGACTGATAAGCCGCAGGCTGTAATTAAATTTCAGAAAAAACGATGATTTTGATGTTTTTTTGCTGAAAATAGTGTCAATTAACCATTGGACAGACACGTGGTGCGATAAAACAGGCTTCCTTTGCCTGACACGTGAAATTTACTTACAACAGATACCTAAATGCATCCGGGGTGGTATCCAGGCATCAGGGACAACAGCCAAAACAGATACATCCCGCACATGAAAGGTATGCAAATACGTACAGATTGGGTCAGGGGTTATATGAACGAACAATATTCGGCAATGCGAAGTAATGTCAGTATGCTCGGCAAATTGCTCGGCGAAACCATTAAAGAAGCGCTGGGCGAGCATATTCTCGATCGTGTTGAAACCATCCGTAAACTTTCCAAATCTTCACGCGCAGGCAATGAGGCGCATCGTCAGGAACTGCTCACTACGCTGCAAAACCTGTCCAACGATGAGCTGCTGCCCGTAGCGCGCGCTTTCAGCCAATTCCTCAATTTAACCAACGTGGCCGAGCAGTATCACAGCATTTCGCCGCACGGCGAGGCCGCCAGCAATCCGGAAGCGATGGCGCAGCTGTTCAGCCGCCTGAAAGGCAAAAAACTCAGTAACAAAGAGCTGTGCGATGCCGTGGATCAACTCTCCATCGAGCTGGTGCTCACCGCCCACCCGACGGAAATCACCCGCCGCACCCTGATCCACAAACTGGTGGAGGTGAATACCTGCCTCAGCCAGCTGGACCACAACGATCTGGCCGACTACGAGCGCAACAAAATCATGCGCCGTCTGCGTCAGCTGGTGGCGCAGTCGTGGCACACCGATGAAATCCGTAAAAACCGCCCTTCGCCGATCGATGAAGCCAAGTGGGGTTTTGCGGTGGTGGAAAACAGCCTGTGGGAAGGCGTTCCGGCCTTCCTGCGCGAATTTAACGAACAGCTGGAAAACGCCATCGACTACCGTCTGCCGGTGGAGGCCGTACCGGTACGCTTTACCTCCTGGATGGGCGGCGACCGTGACGGCAACCCGAACGTCACCGCAGAAATCACCCGCCACGTGCTGCTGTTGAGCCGCTGGAAAGCCTGCGACCTGTTCACCCGCGATATTCAGGTGCTGGTCTCGGAACTGTCGATGACCGAATGTACGCCGGAACTGCGCGAGCTGGCCGGCGGCGAGTCGGTGCAGGAGCCATACCGTGAGATCATGAAGCGCCTGCGCAGCCAGTTGATCGGTTCGCAGACCTATCTGGAAGGCCGCCTGAAAGGCGAACGTATGCTGAAGCCACACGACCTGCTGGTAAGTAACGAGCAGCTGTGGGAACCGCTGTTCGCCTGCTATCAGTCGCTGGTCGCCTGCGGCATGGGCATCATCGCCAACGGCCAGCTGCTCGATACCCTGCGCCGCGTGCGCTGCTTCGGCGTGCCGCTGGTGCGCATCGACGTACGTCAGGAGAGCACCCGCCACACCGAAGCCATCGCCGAACTGACGCGCTATCTGGGCCTGGGCGATTATGAGAGCTGGTCAGAAGCGGATAAACAGGCGTTCCTGATCCGCGAGCTGAACTCCAAGCGTCCGCTGGTGCCGCTGCAGTGGCAACCGAGTGAAGATACGCAGGAAGTGCTGGAAACCTGCCGGGTGATCGCCGAAGCGCCGCAGGGATCCATCGCCGCCTATGTGATCTCCATGGCGCGTACGCCGTCTGACGTGCTGGCGGTGCACCTGCTGCTCAAAGAGGCCGGCTGCCCGTTCGCTCTGCCGGTGGCGCCACTGTTCGAAACCCTGGACGATCTGAACAACGCCGACGACGTGATGACCCAGTTGCTGAATATCGACTGGTACCGCGGCTTTATCCAGGGCAAGCAGATGGTGATGATTGGCTATTCCGATTCGGCGAAAGACGCCGGCGTGATGGCCGCCTCCTGGGCGCAGTACCGTGCGCAGGACGCGCTGATCAAAACCTGCGAAAAAGCCGGCGTCGCGCTGACGCTGTTCCACGGCCGCGGCGGCTCAATCGGCCGCGGTGGCGCGCCGGCCCATGCGGCACTGCTGTCACAGCCGCCCGGCAGCCTGAAAGGCGGGCTGCGCGTCACCGAACAGGGGGAGATGATCCGCTTCAAGTTCGGCCTGCCGGAAGTCACCATCAGCAGCCTGGCGTTGTATACCGGCGCCATTCTGGAAGCCAACCTGCTGCCGCCGCCGGAACCGAAGAAAGAGTGGCGCACCCTGATGGACGAGCTATCCGACACTTCATGCCAGATGTATCGCGGCTACGTGCGCGAAAACCCGGAGTTTGTGCCCTACTTCCGCGCTGCCACGCCGGAACTGGAGCTGGGTAAACTGCCGCTGGGCTCGCGCCCGGCCAAACGCCGGCCGAACGGCGGCGTGGAAAGCCTGCGCGCCATTCCGTGGATCTTCGCCTGGACGCAGAACCGCCTGATGCTGCCAGCCTGGCTGGGCGCCGGCGCCGGTCTGCAGGAAGCAGTGAAGGCCGGCAAGCAGGAGCAGTTGGCAACGATGTGCCGCGACTGGCCGTTCTTCTCCACCCGCATCGCCATGCTGGAAATGGTGTTCGCCAAGGCCGACCTGTGGCTGGCGGAATACTACGATCAGCGCCTGGTGGATGAGTCACTGTGGCCGCTGGGCAAACAGCTGCGCGAGCAGTTGGAAAGCGACATCAAAGTGGTATTGGCCATCGCCAACGATGACAACCTGATGGAAGACCTGCCGTGGATCGCCGAATCCATCGCACTGCGCAACGTCTATACCGATCCGCTGAACGTTCTGCAGGCGGAGCTGCTGCACCGCTCACGTCAGCAAGAAGAAAACGGCCAGCAAGACGCACGCGTCGAGCAGGCATTAATGGTCACCATCGCCGGCGTCGCCGCCGGGATGCGCAATACCGGCTAAGTCATAGGCCTGCCACGTCTCTGACCAATGCCCGCTATTGATATAGCGGGCATTTTTTGTCTGTAGTTATTCAGCCAGGCAGAGGATGCCGTAAAGACTGCAGCGATAAACCCGTGATAAAAAACCTGTTTAATTTATTAAGACATCTAACGGCCTGCTTTCTTCCTTATTCAGTTTAGTAAAAAAGGGCGATTAAATGCCTTCCCTATCAAACCACTATCTGGAGGCATAGTTTATCTAATCAGTGAGGGTTAAAGGGAAACCATGTAAAAAACATTTTCTGGTGTACCCACCACGGGGCATTAGGTTACTATTGCTGGAACAATGGGTTGGAACTATAAGAGGGATAATATGCCACGTAACATTGCCCCCGGTTATTGAATACGGGAAATCGGCCTTTAAAGAATATTCTAAATTTGGATTCAGTACTGCAGGTGGACTTGGAGGAAAGGCAATGATGGCAACCGCAGAAGGGGCCATTCGCATCGGTTTAGGAATAGTAACTGCACCTGCCGCCGGAGCTGGGGGGTTCGCGTGTGCTGCTGTAGGCTCGCTGGCAGGCGGATATCTCGGTAGCCAGTCCGGCGAAGCGTTTATTGATTACCTCCTTAAAGACTAAAATGATAACTGTAATTTCTTATCTTGGAATCGGCTCAGCATGGATATCTATCATCTCCATGGTGTATTTATTCTTTTATTTTTGTAAATAAAAGGCAATTGCTATACAATTATCAATGAATATCTATCCAAAAATTTTTCATTTGGTGCTGCGTACCATTTCCACTCGCTGATGGGGTTCTTTGGTTCGTTTGGGATGTCGTACTACTTTCATTGTTTAAAACACAAAAGAAAACCACTATTTATGCACGACGAAAACGACGCTATCTATAGCTTCCTTGAAGAAATAAACCCTAAAATATCAGCATGGATAGACACTTATTACAGAATCACTGCATTAGCTTTTTCCTTTATTTTACTTTCTTATTTTATGGCAATAATAAAATATATATTTTTGAATTTCATATTAAATAAATAATTCTCAATTTACCCTCCCCGTTACCACACCGCCTGGAGGGATCTGGCGGAATTTTCTACACCAAAATACCGGCTAAGTTGGCAAGCAGGAGGTGCGATGGCACCTCCTTTCCTCGTCTTTCCTACCGAGATAAAAAAGCGCTGTTTATACAGCGCTTTTTTGCATCGTTCATCTATCTATCAGGCCGCCGCTATTGGCCGCACGCCCAGCGTATGGCAAATCGCATAGCTCATCTCGGCGCGGTTCAGGGTATAGAAGTGGAAATCTTTTACTCCTTCGCGGCTGAGGATTTTCACCATATCCATCGCAATATTGGCCCCCACCATCTTGCGCGTTTCCGGATCGTCATCCAACCCGGCGAACATGCTGGTCATCCAGCTCGGCACCCGCACGTTGGTCATGGTGGCGAAGCGCTGCAGCTGCTTGAAGTTGGACACCGGCAGGATGCCCGGCACGATTTCAACGTCAATGCCGGTGGCGACGCAGCGGTCGCGAAAACGCAGGTAACTTTCCACGTCAAAGAAGAATTGGGTAATCGCACGGTTGGCGCCGGCGTCAATCTTACGCTTCAGGTTGATCAGGTCGGCCTGTGCGCTTTTCGCCTCCGGGTGCACTTCCGGATAAGCCGCCACCGAAATATCGAAATCGCCGACATCCTTCAGCAGCGCCACCAGATCGGTTGCGTACATCTCCGGCTTGCCGCTGCCCGGCGGCAGATCGCCGCGCAGCGCCACGATATGACGGATACCGTTGTTCCAGTAATCGCTGGCGATCGCGCTCAGCTGTTCACGTGAGGCGTCAATACAGGTCAGGTGTGGTGCGGCATCGAGGCCGGTGCGGTCCTTAATCCCCTTGATGATGCCGTGGGTGCGATCGCGTTCGCCAGAATTGGCGCCGTAGGTGACCGAGACGAATTTAGGTTTCAGGCTGCTCAGACGATCGATCGACTGCCACAGAGTCTCTTCCATTTCGCTGGTGCGCGGCGGAAAGAACTCAAACGATACGTTAATCTGACCGTTTAATTCGGCCAGGCTCTGGTTCAGCGCTTCCCGCTGGTTTGCGTGAAAAAAACTCATACCTGTCTGCCTCTTGTCGATCGCGGTGTTATCTTAATAAGCGTCTATACGTTTAGACGTCTAGATTGAAAATGCCGGATGTTGGTGAAAGAGTCAACAGAAAAGTGAGGGTAATACGATGATTAATCCTCATCGCCACCGGCGAGAATTTCATGTTAGCCGCGGCTAAAAAAACAAACGGGGCGCTGCAAGCAGCGCCCCGTCGGCATTCAGTAACCTGAAAAAATTACAGCAGCTGCGCCAGCCGGTTGAGATCGGACTGGATCGCACCGGCGGTCACATCGCGCCCTGCGCCCGGCCCGCGAATCACCAGCGGATTATCGCGGTACCAGCGGCTTTCAATCGCAAAGACGTTATCGCACGGCAGCAGCGCGGCCAGCGGATGCTCCGGACGCACGGCCTCCACGCCGACGCGCGCCTTACCGTTGGCATCGAAACGCGCCACGTGACGCAGCACCAGGCCCATCTCGCTGGCGGCCTCAAAGCGCTGCAGCATCTGCTGATTCAGCGCCTCGCCGTTCTCGAAGAACTGATCGACCGAGTCTTGCTCAGTGCCGCTCGGCACCAGCGACTCCACCCGCACCTGATTCGGCTCGAGATCGTAGCCGGCTTCACGCGCCAGAATCACCAGCTTGCGCATCACGTCCTGCCCGGACAGATCAACGCGCGGGTCCGGTTCGGTCAGCCCCTGCTGCCACGCCTGATCCACCAGCTCGGTGAAAGGAACGGTGCCGTCAAACTGCAGGAACAGCCACGACAACGTGCCGGAGAAGATACCGCTGATCGCCAGAATACCGTCGCCGCTGTCACGCAGATCGCGCACCGCATGGTTGACCGGCAGGCCGGCGCCGACGGTGGCGTTGTACAACCAGTGACGGCCGGTTTTGGCGAAGGCGTCGCGAATCTGGCGGTAATTACTGCCGCAGGAGGCGCCCGCCAGTTTATTGGCGCTGATCACGTGGAAACCGTAGCTGGCGAAATCCAGATACTGCTGCGCCAGATCTTCGCTGGCGGTCACGTCCAGCACCACCAGATCGTCGAACGGATGCGCGCGCATCCACAGGAACAGCGATTCTTCATCCAGCTCCTGCGCCTCTTCTTCAAAGAAGGCCAGCGCCCGGCTGGCATCGAGGCCGTCGTAATTCAGCAGGCTGCGGCGGCTGTCCACCACTCCGGCCAACGTGAACTCGAAACCGCTACGGGCGGACAGGTTCTTCTGCTCGCGGGCGAACAGCTCCAGCCAGCGGGAGCCGATATTGCCTTTGCCGAACAGCACCAGGCCAATGCGCTTTTCCGCCCGGAACAGACTTTGGTGCAGCCCCTGGATCAGCGACGCGGTCGGCCCCTGACGCAGTACCGCCACCAGGCTGATGCCGTCTTCCGCCTGCCAGATAAACTCGACCGGCTGGTCCTTCAGCTGCTGGTAGAAACGGTGGCTGTGCAACGGATTCTTGCACACGCCGGCGCCGACCAGCGCCACCAGCGCCAGCCCCTGTCGCAACTGTACATCGCCCGGCAGACCGGCGTCCTGCAGCATGCGCAGCGCGCTGTCGGCCACCTCCGAGGTGTAACACAGCTGAATCAGGTTGCGATCCGGGTGCAGGCCGGTAGACAGCGGCTTGACCTGCGCGCGCTTCAGCACCAATTCCAGTTCTTTTTGCGCCAGCTTGAAATCATGCTGCGGTGCTACCGTCAGCTCAACCAGACAGACGTCATCATGGCTGGTGACAATCTTCGCACCGGTGCCGGAAGCCAGCACCCGCTCAATCCGGGTCGACCCCTGCTCCGGCTGATAGCTGCAGCGCAGTTGCAGGTCGATATCACTGCCGGAAACCGGCTGCAAGGTGCGGGTATGCAGCACCGGCGCCGCCAGGCGCGCCAGCTCGCTGGCTTCGTCCAGCCGCAGCAGCGGCAGCAGGCAGGCGTCTTTCACCTTGCGCGGATCGGCGCTGTACACCCCGGCGACGTCGCTCCAGATGGTTACGCGCTCCGCGCCGGCCAAAGCGCCGATCTGCGTGGCCGAATAGTCACTGCCGTTACGCCCAAGCAGCACGGTTTCACCCGCGTCGTTGCGCGAAATAAAGCCGGTCACTACCAGCCGTTTGCCGGGATGCTGCGCCATCAGCTGCTGCAACAGCGGATAAGAGCGGCCTTCATCCACCTGCGGCTGCGCGGCGCGCTCGGCGCGCAGGAAATCGCGCGCGTCCAGCCAGGCCGCCTGAATATCCTGCTGATTAAGCACTGCAGCCATCAGACGCGCCGACCACACCTCGCCGTGGCCGACCACTTCGGCATAGGTAACGTCATCAACCTGACCGTCCAGCAATACCGCCAGCCGCTCCAGATCGCGCGTAAACTCGGCAATCAACGGGTCAGCAGCCGTAGGCGGCAGCAAACCGCCGATCAGCTCGCTGTGATAACGGCGCAGCGTTTGCTGTACCTGATGTGCAGAAAGTCGATCGCTCTGGCTGAGCTTCAGCCAGCTAATCAGTTGGTTGGTGGTACTGCCCGCCGCAGAAACCACCATCAGATCGCCCGGCTGACTGTACTCCGCCATAATCCCGGCCACCCGCAAATAACATTTCACATCGGCCAGGCTGCTGCCGCCGAATTTGTGCAGTTGACGTCCGCTGACCGGTCCTGCTACCGCAATTGCATTCATGCTTACCTCGTTGCCGCCGCCTGGAAGGCGTGTTCCAGATCGGCAATCAAATCGTCACTGTCTTCAATACCCACGGAAATACGCAGCAGACTGTCGGAAATCCCCGCAGCCGCCCGCGCCTCCGCCGCCATGCCGGCGTGGGTCATGGTCGCCGTATGCGAGATCAGGCTCTCCACCCCGCCCAGCGATTCCGCCAGCGTAAATAAACGCAGCGCCGACAGGAAACGACGCAGCGCCGCCTCATCGCCATCCAGCTCAAAACTGAGCATCGCGCCAAAGCCGCGTTGCTGCCGGCGCGCAATATCATGACCCGGGTTTTCCGGCAGGGAAGGATGATACAGCTTTTTCACCAAGGGTTGCTGCTGTAAATAACGAATTATGGCGGTGGCATTCTCCTGCGCCGCCCTGATACGCGGCGCCAGCGTGCGCATGCCGCGCAGCAGCAGGTAGCTGTCGAATGCGCCGCCGGTGACGCCGATATTGTTCGCCCACCATGCCAGCTCCACCGCCAGGTCGGCGTCTTTGGCGATCACCGCACCGGCAACGACGTCCGAGTGGCCGTTGAGGTATTTGGTGCAGGAGTGCACCACCAGATCCGCCCCCAAGGCGATAGGCTGCTGCAATGCCGGGCTCAGGAAGGTGTTGTCCACCACCGTCAGCGCGCCGGCCGCATGCGCCGCGTCGCAGATGGCGGCAATATCCACCACGCGCAGCAACGGGTTGCTCGGCGTTTCGATCAGCACCAGCTTCGGCTTCTGCGCCAGCGCCTGCTGCAGCGCCGCTTCATCGCCCTGATCGACAAACAGCACCCGGTAGGCGCCGCGCTTGCTCAGGCTGTCGAACAACCGGTAGCTGCCGCCGTAGCAGTCATGCGGCGCCACCAGCAGGTCGCCGGGCTGCAGCAACACGGTGGTCACCAGATGGATCGCCGACATACCACTGCCGGTCATCACCGCACCGGCGCCACCTTCCAGTTCAGCCAGCGCGCGCTGTACCACATCACGCGTCGGGTTGCCGCGGCGGGAATAGTCATGCGCACGCGGCTGGTTGAAGTCGGTGAAGTTATAGGTGCTGGAAAGATGAATGGGCGGGACGACGCAGCCGTACTGCTCGTCATCGTTCAGGCCGCTACGCACGGCAATCGTGGCTGGTTTACGCGTCATAGGAGTCGCTCGGCTCTCAAAGGCGGATGAATGAGGCATAAAGATTAATCGCATGACGAATAGACGTCAATACATCTGGACATCTAAACTTCTTCGCGTATAGATTAAGCAAAGGCATAATACCCGCTAACATTATGTCAGTTTGGTCGGGTAAGAGGCTGGCGCGATAAGCATAGCCCATCACGCTCACGCCGCATCCATCAGTGACTCCGGTCGCGTAATATTGACATTTATTTAGTGAGAACAGTGAAGATCGGGCATAATTGGCCGGTTTTTAGAATATTGTAATCTTTCTGACAATTTTAAGGTGTCCCATGGCTGAGTGGAACGGCGAGTATGTCAGCCCTTACGCTGAACACGGTAAAAAAAGCGAACAAGTAAAAAAAATCACGGTGTCGATTCCGTTGAAGGTCCTGAAAATCCTCACCGATGAACGCACCCGTCGCCAGGTCAATAACCTGCGTCACGCCACCAACAGTGAATTACTGTGTGAAGCGTTCCTGCACGCTTTTACCGGCCAGCCGCTGCCGAATGATGAAGACCTGCGCAAAGAGCGCAGCGATGAAATCCCGGAAGCCGCGAAGGTGTTGATGCGTGAGCTGGGCGTCGATCCCGATACCTGGGAATATTGATGCCATCGGCGGACGCCGGTGACAGAAACAAAAAAGGCGCCGAAGGCGCCTTTTTTATCGGTCGATAAGAAATCTTATTTCTTAACGCCTGGTACGCTGAAGCGCTTGTTGAAGCGGTCAACGCGGCCACCGGTAGCAACGTCACGCTGCTTGCCAGTGTAGAACGGGTGGCATGCGCCACAAACGTCCAGGTTCAGATCGTGGCCCACGGTGGAGCGGATCTTCATGACATTACCGCAAGAGCAGCTTGCAGTAACGAAATCGTATTTAGGGTGGATACCTTCTTTCATGGGGAAACCTCAGTTAAGGCCGTGTCGCTATCCAGCCCTGTTTCGCCAGACACCACACGTGGTTGATGATAATTTATTGGTATCGAATTATACCAAAGGCGGCAAATTATACAGAATAAAATACACCACGCAATCGGATCCGTACATTTGGCCGCCTGCCGTGTAAACTAGCCCCCTCTTTCTCATTTGGATGGACCCTATGCCCGTTGTTCACGTTGCTCTACCGGTTCCGCTGACCCGCACTTTCGATTACCTGCTGCCCCAGGGGCTGCAGCCGGTGGTTGGCGCGCGCGTTTGCGTACCCTGGGGAAAGCAGCGCGCCATCGGCATCGTCACTGGATGTAGCGAAAGCAGCGAACTGCCGCTGGAAAAACTCAAACCGATAGACAGCATTATCGACGGTGATTCGCTGTTTCCCGCCGGCATGTGGCGCATCCTGCGCTGGGCCAGCGACTATTATCACTATCCGCTCGGCGAAGTGCTGTTTCATGCGCTGCCGACCCTGCTGCGCCAAGGTAAACCGGCGGAAACCACGCCGCTGTGGCAGTGGTTCGCGACCGAAACGGGCCGTGTCACGCCGCCGGAAAACCTGAAACGTGCGCCCAAACAGCAGCAGGCGCTCGCCGCCCTGCTGCAGCGCCCGGTGTATCGTCACCAGGTCAGTGAACTCGATCTGACCGACAATGCGCTGCAGGCGCTGCGAGCCAAAGGCCTGGCCGACCTGCGCGCGCAGACTGCAGCGCTGCAGGACTGGCGGCCCGGCTTCAGCGTGCAGGGCGAACGGCTGCGGCTCAATACCGAACAGGCCACCGCCGTCGGCGCCATCCGCAGTGAGGATGAACAGTTCGCCGCCTGGCTGCTGGCCGGGATCACCGGCTCCGGCAAGACCGAGGTCTACCTCAGCGTGCTGGAAAATATTTTGGCGAAAGGCAAACAGGCGCTGGTGCTGGTGCCGGAAATCGGCCTGACGCCGCAGACCATCGCCCGCTTTCGCGAGCGTTTCAACGCACCGGTGGATGTCCTGCACTCCGGCCTGAACGACAGCGAGCGTCTGGCCGTCTGGCTACGCGCCCGCAGCGGCGAAGCGGCGATTGTCATCGGTACCCGCTCGGCGCTGTTTACCCCGTTCGCCCGCCTGGGCGTCATCATTATCGATGAAGAACACGACAGCTCGTATAAGCAGCAGGAAGGCTGGCGCTACCACGCGCGCGATCTGGCGGTGTTCCGCGCCCATGCGGAAAATATTCCGATGGTGATGGGCTCGGCCACGCCGGCTCTGGAGACGCTGCATAACGTACAGCTGGGCAAATACCGGCAGTTAAAACTGACGCTGCGCGCCGGCAACGCCAAACCGGCCGCCCAGCACCTGATTGATCTGAAAGGCCTGCCGCTGAAGGTCGGCCTGTCGCAGCCGCTGCTAAACAGCATGCGCCACCACCTGAAAAACGATAATCAGGTGATGCTGTTCCTCAACCGCCGCGGCTATGCGCCGGCGCTGCTCTGTCACGAATGCGGCTGGATTGCCGAATGTCAGCGTTGCGATCGCTACTACACCCTGCACCAGAATTACCGCCAGCTGCGCTGCCACCACTGCGACAGCCAACGGCCGGTGCCGCACCAGTGCCCGCAATGCGGCTCCACGCATCTGGTATCGGTCGGCGTCGGTACCGAACAGCTGGAAAACGAGCTGGCGCCGCTGTTCCCGGACACGCCGATTACCCGCATCGATCGCGACACCACCAGCCGTAAAGGATCGCTGGAGCAGCACCTGAACGAGATCCACCGTGGCGGCGCACGTATCCTGATCGGCACGCAAATGCTGGCCAAAGGCCACCACTTCCCGGACGTGACGCTGGTGGCGCTGCTGGACGTTGACGGCGCGCTGTTTTCCGCCGACTTCCGCTCCGCCGAGCGCTTCGCCCAGCTGTATACCCAGGTGTCCGGCCGCGCCGGCCGCGCCGGCAAACAGGGGGAGGTGCTGCTGCAGACCCACCACCCGGAACACCCGCTGCTGCAAACGCTGCTACAGCAGGGTTACGACGCCTTCGCCAAACAGGCGTTGAGCGAGCGCAACAGCGTCTTTCTGCCCCCCTACACCAGCCATATCATGCTGCGCGCCGACGATCACGATAATCAGCAGGCGCCGATGTTCCTGCAGCAGCTGCGCAACCTGCTGGAAGCCAGCCCGCTGAAAGACGATTCCCTGTGGGTGATGGGGCCGGTGCCGGCGCTGCAGTCCAAACGCGGGGGACGTTTTCGCTGGCAACTGCTGCTGCAACACCCGTCACGCCGCGTCCTGCAGGCGATCATGAAGAACACGCTGCCGCTGATCGGTACCCTGCCGCAGGCCCGTAAAGTCAAATGGACGCTGGACGTCGATCCTATCGACGGCTGAACACGGAAAAGTCTGATTTCTTTGGCGTTAAGCAAACGTTTACCCTTGAATTTGCGAGCGAACGCGAAAAACTCCCGCTTCATCACATTTTTTATGCAAATTAGGTAACAAAAGCGGTACGTAATCTGTTTAGAATATCGTGAAGATTTCCGCTGGCGGGCTGCACATCCGCAGGACCTGGCGTCAACGCGGAAATGCGCCCTGATACGGCGTCGTTGCCTGGGGTATGGCAGTAATCGCGTTGGCATTGGGCTGACGCAAGGAGAAAGGCGTTGGAACACAAGAAAGAGTTATCCATGGCAACCATGAAAGACGTTGCGGAAATGGCGGGCGTTTCAACGGCAACCGTATCACGTGCGCTGATGAATCCGGAGAAAGTCTCAGCGCCAACGCGTCAGAAAGTGGAACAGGCCGTACTGGCCGTGGGTTACTCTCCGCATGCGCTGTCGCGCAACGTTAAACGCAATGAATCCCGCACCATCCTGGTGATCGTCCCGGATATCTGCGATCCCTTCTTCGCCGATATTATTCAAGGGATCGAGCAGACTGCCGCGCAGCAAGGCTACCTGGTGCTGATCGGCGACTGCGCGCAGCAAAATCAGCAGGAGCGCACCTTCGTTAATCTGATTATCACCAAACAGATCGACGGCATGCTGCTGCTCGGCTCCAATCTGCCTTTTGACGCCAGCAAGGAAGAGCAGCGCAACCTGCCGCCGATGGTGATGGCCAATGAGTTTGCGCCGGAACTGGAACTGCCCACGGTGCACATCGACAACCTGACCGCCGCCTTCGAGGCCGTACATTATTTGCATCAGCTCGGACATACGCGAATCGCCTGTGTCGCCGGGCCGCAGCAGATGCCGCTCAGCGAATATCGCCTGCAGGGTTACATTCAGGCACTACGCCGTAATGGCATTACCGTCGAAAGCGGCTATATTACCCGGGGTGATTTCACTTATGAAGCGGGCGCAGCCGCGCTGAAAACCCTGATGACGCTGCCGAAACCGCCGACGGCGGTCTTCTGCCACAGCGATATCATGGCGATCGGCGTATTGTCGCAGGCGCGTAAAATGGGCCTGAGCGTCCCGGGCGATCTATCGATCGTCGGTTTTGACGATCTGAAAATGACGCAGTATTGCGATCCGCCGTTAACCACGGTGGCGCAACCGCGCTTTCAGATTGGTCAACAAGCCATGTTACTGTTACTGGAGCAGCTGCACGGGCAAAATGTCGCCAGCGGCTCCCGTTTATTGGACAGCGAACTGATCGTCAGAGGCAGCACCGCCGCCCCTAAACGCTAGTCAAATATTTTAGTGTTCAGTAACATGATGAACTTAATTTCTTATAAAGATACAGCGGAAGAATAGTGGCACAGAAAGACTATGTAAGCCGCGGGCGCTCTGGAGCGCGGCGCAAAACCCCCAGCCGTAAAAAAAGCAGTTCTCCGAAGGTGTCCAAAACCGTGGTAGCGCTTGCGGTCGCCTTGTTGGTGATCTTTGCCGGCGGTCTCTACTTTATTACCCATAACAAACCGGACGACGAACCGCTGTCGCCGGCCCACAGCAGCCGTCCTGGCAACGGCCTGCCGCCGAAGCCGGAAGAGCGCTGGCGCTATATTAAAGAGTTGGAAAACCGCCAGACCGGCGTACAAACCCCGACCGAACCGACGGCCGGCGGCGAGGTGAAGTCCAAAACCCAGTTGACGCAGGAACAGCGCCAGCTGCTGGAGCAAATGCAGGCCGATATGCAGCAGCGCCCGACCCAGCTCAATGAAGTGCCGTATAACGATGCAGCCCAGGCGGCGCGTAACAACGCGCAGCAGCAAATGCAGCAGCAGCGTCAACAACAGCAGCAACAACAGCAACAGCAACAGCAGGCGCAACAACAACAGCCGGCAAGCCAGCCGCGCAACCCGTTCAGCAACGGCGCCAGCCAGCCGGCGCAGCAGCCTAAACCGGCGACGCCGCCGGCAGCGAAGACGGAAAGCAAGCCGGAGCAGAAACAGCGCTGGATGGTGCAGTGCGGCTCGTTCCGCGCCGCCGATCAGGCCGAGTCTGTCCGCGCGCGCCTGGCGTTTGAAGGGATTGAAAGCCGCATCACCAACGGCGGCGGCTGGAACCGCGTGGTGCTTGGGCCGTTCAGCAGCCGCGCCGGCGCCGACAAAACCCTTTCCCGTCTGAAGGGCATCGGCATGTCAGGATGCATTCCCCTCTCCGTCAGGGGTTGAAAAGCCGTAATCCTCCCCCATCTATACTCTCAATATGCCCCGTAGCACCTGCGCAAGCAGGCGCTGCGGGGACTTCTTTCAGTCTGCAACGAGGGTCTGCTCGTGACAACAATTGTAAGCGTACGCCGCAACGGCCAAGTCGTCATCGGTGGCGATGGCCAGGCAACATTGGGAAATACGGTGATGAAAGGCAACGTCAAAAAAGTGCGTCGCCTGTACAACGATAAAGTGATCGCCGGTTTCGCCGGGGGCACCGCTGACGCCTTCACGCTGTTTGAGCTTTTCGAACGTAAACTGGAGATGCACCAGGGTCATCTGGTGAAAGCCGCCGTCGAACTGGCGAAAGACTGGCGTACCGACCGCATGCTGCGCAAGCTGGAAGCGTTGCTGGCCGTGGCCGATGAAAACGCCTCGCTGATCATCACCGGGAATGGTGACGTGGTTCAGCCTGAAAATGATTTGATCGCGATCGGCTCCGGCGGCCCGTACGCCCAGTCAGCCGCGCGCGCATTGTTGGAAAATACCGAATTGGGCGCCCGTGAAATCGTCGAGAAATCTCTCGGCATCGCCGGCGACATCTGTATTTACACCAACCACAATCTCACTATTGAAGAACTGCCTTCCAAAGCGTAAGGATCGAATACTATGTCTGAAATGACTCCGCGCGAGATCGTCAGCGAACTGGACGGTTATATCATCGGCCAAAGCAAAGCCAAACGCGCCGTTGCCATCGCCTTGCGTAACCGCTGGCGCCGTATGCAGCTCAACGAGATGCTGCGTCACGAAGTGACCCCGAAAAATATTCTGATGATCGGCCCGACCGGCGTCGGTAAAACCGAAATCGCCCGTCGTCTGGCAAAACTGGCCAACGCGCCGTTTATCAAAGTCGAAGCCACCAAATTCACCGAAGTGGGCTACGTCGGTAAAGAAGTGGATTCCATTATCCGCGACCTGACCGACGCCGCAGTGAAAATGGTGCGTCTGCAGTCAATCGAGAAAAACCGCACCCGCGCCGAAGAGATGGCGGAAGAGCGCATCCTTGACGTGCTGATCCCGCCGGCCAAGAACAACTGGGGCCAGGCTGAAGAGCAGCAGGAGCCGTCCGCCGCACGCCAGTCGTTCCGTAAAAAACTGCGCGAAGGCCAGTTGGACGACAAAGAGATTGAAATCGACCTGGCCGCCGCGCCGATGGGCGTCGAAATTATGGCGCCTCCGGGTATGGAAGAGATGACCAACCAGCTGCAGTCGATGTTCCAGAACCTCGGCGGCCAGAAGCAGAAACCACGCAAGCTGAAGATCAAAGAGGCCTTCAAACTGCTGGTGGAAGAAGAAGCAGCCAAGCTGGTTAACCCGGAAGAGCTGAAAGAGCAGGCGATTGAAGCCGTTGAACAGCACGGTATCGTGTTTATCGATGAGATCGACAAAATCTGTAAGCGCGGCGACTCCTCCGGCCCGGATGTCTCCCGCGAAGGCGTGCAGCGTGACCTGCTGCCGCTGGTGGAAGGCAGCACCATCTCGACCAAACACGGCATGGTGAAAACCGACCACATCCTGTTTATCGCCTCCGGCGCTTTCCAGGTTGCCAGCCCGTCCGATCTGATCCCGGAACTGCAGGGCCGTCTGCCGATCCGCGTTGAACTGCAGGCGCTGACAACCGAAGACTTCGAGCGCATTCTGACCGAACCGAACGCGTCGCTGACCGAGCAGTACAAGGCGCTGATGGCTACCGAAGGCGTGACCATCGACTTCACCGCCGACGGCATCAGCCGTATTGCCGAAGCCGCATGGCAGGTTAACGAAAGCACCGAGAACATCGGCGCGCGTCGTCTGCACACCGTGCTGGAGCGTCTGATGGAAGAAATTTCCTACGACGCGAGCGAGATTAATGGTCAATCCATTACAATTGATGCGGAATACGTGCGCAATCACCTGGATGAGCTGGTTGCGGATGAAGATTTGAGCCGTTTTATCCTATAATCGCTCTATCATTGTCCTGTCAGTCATTAAAATGGGGGGCGTTGCCCCCCATTTTTTTATCTGCAGACACAGCCACTTGACTTGCTGAAGCGAAAAATGAGCTCATCTACCTCCACGACCCCAGCCAGAGCCTGGCTGGAAAGTTTACGACCACGCACCCTGCCGCTGGCTTTCGCCTCCATCGTTGTCGGCTCCGCCATTGCCGCCTGGCAAGGCAGCCTGAAACCCGGCGTCGCGCTGTTGGCGCTGTTAACCGCCGGGCTGCTGCAAATTCTCTCTAATCTGGCCAACGATTACGGCGATGCCGTCAAAGGCAGCGATAAAGAAGACCGCATCGGGCCGCTGCGCGGTATGCAAAAAGGCCTGATTACCCAGGCGCAGATGAAACGCGCGCTGATCGTTACCGTGGTGCTGATCGCCATCGCCGGCTGTTCACTGATCGCGCTGGCCTGCAAAACGCCGAGTGACGTAGCCGGCTTCCTGGCGCTCGGCGCGCTGGCTATCGTCGCTGCCATCACCTACACCGTCGGCAATAAGCCTTACGGCTATCTGGGGCTGGGGGATATCTCGGTGCTGGCGTTCTTCGGCTGGCTGAGCGTGGCCGGCACCTATTACCTGCAGACGCTGCATTTCGACAGCATCGTCATGCTGCCGGCCACCGCCTGCGGCCTGCTGGCGGCGGCGGTGCTGAACATCAATAACCTGCGGGATATCGAAAGCGACCGCGACAACGGCAAAAATACCCTGGCGGTACGGCTGGGGCCGAAGAACGCCCGGCGCTACCATGCCTTGCTGCTGATTGGCGCGGTGCTGTGCTTTGCTCTGTTCACCCTGTTCAATCTGAGCGGTCCGTGGGGCTGGTTGTTTGTGCTGGCGGTGCCGCTGCTGTGGCGCCATGCGCTGCGCGTACTGCGCGATCCTTCACCGGCCGGCATGCGACCGATGTTGGAGCACATGGTCAAGGCCGCCCTGCTGGCGAACATTTTGTTTGCCGCCGGCGTAGCGCTCAGTTAGATAAAAACTGATGATTTTGCCAACAGGGCTCAGAAAGGGATATACTGGTTATTCCAGCGGCAAACAGACATAAAATCCTATGAAATACGATACTTCCGAACTTTGCGATATCTATCATGAAGAGGTCAACGTGGTTGAGCCTCTGTTCTCTAATTTTGGCGGGCGTACTTCATTTGGCGGACAGATCACCACGGTGAAGTGTTTCGAGGATAATGGCCTGCTTTTTGACCTGCTTGAAGAAAACGGCCGCGGCCGTGTACTGCTGGTCGACGGCGGCGGTTCGGTACGCCGGGCGCTGATCAACGCAGAACTGGCGCGTCTGGCGACCCAGAACGAGTGGGAAGGCATTGTGGTTTACGGCGCGGTGCGTCAGGTGGACGATCTGGAAGAGCTGGATATCGGCATTCAGGCCATGGCGGCCATCCCGGTCGGCGCCAACAGCGAAGGCGTGGGCGAAAGCGATATCCGCGTCAACTTCGGCGGCGTCACCTTCTTCTCCGGCGATCATCTGTATGCCGATAATACCGGCATCATTCTCGCGGAAGACCCGCTCGATATTGAATAAGCCGTTACCATGAAAAAGGGCGCCGTCGGCGCCCTTTTCGTTACTGCGGCAAACGGAATCAGACCTCTTCCATTTTGCCCAGCAGCGCGCGCAGGCGATCTTGCCATACGTGCTGTTCTTCTTTCAGTTGCTGATTCTCACGCACCAGTGATTCATGGTTGCCGGCAGCATTCTGCACTTCCTGAGACAGCGTGTTGTTCTTCTCTTTCAGCTCTTCAATTTCCATCTGCAACAGAGTGATGGTATCAATCGCCTGCTGAACTTTTGCTTCCAGTTTTTCAAATACTTCAAATGACATTCTTCAGTCCCCTCATGATAGCAAGGCGTACATCTATTAAACAGCGGCCGCAACACAGGCTGCAGCCGCTGCGAATATGCATCGCGCCAAGTGACACGCGCTTTGGTTAAAAACGCGCCTGTCTCGATAAAACGCTCTTTCGATAAAAACGATTGTAAGTAGCCCGCCTCTTACTGTCTAGCAACATACCGGCTCAACGCGCAGTCTGTTGCAATTTTCCTGCCCCCGCCATCAGCCAAAACTGAAAATGCGCGTATAACAATAAACGCGCGTTAACAATTGTCAGACAAAAACCCGGCCAAATCCGTCGCGAGATGGCTCAGAAAGAACACCTGACAACGCGAATTCGCTCAATTTTATGACGAAGCACACACATTTTGATTTCGCTATTTCTCGTTTATGTTCGTTAACGATAAATTTACATCACGTCCTCAATTTAAAAGAGGATGAGATTAAAAAAACCTGTACCTTAAGGCCGGCAGGCTATCCGCCGAGCCTAAAACCTATAACCCTGCAGGACAACAACATTATGAGCCAAAACACCAGTCCGACATTAAAAGGCCAATGTATCGCAGAATTTCTCGGCACCGGCCTACTGATCTTCTTTGGCGCAGGTTGCGTTGCCGCACTAAAACTGGCCGGCGCCAGCTTCGGCCAATGGGAAATCAGCGTTATTTGGGGCTTCGGGGTCGCCATGGCGATCTATCTGACCGCCGGCATCTCCGGCGCCCACCTCAACCCGGCCGTAACCCTCGCGCTATGGCTGTTCGCCAACTTCAACGGCCGCCGCGTGGTTCCCTTTATCATTGCCCAGGTCGCCGGCGCCTTCTGCGCCGCCGCGCTGGTCTACGGCCTGTACTATAATCTGTTCTTTGATTACGAAACCGCCCACAACATGGTCCGCGGCAGCACAGAGAGTCTGGATCTGGCCGGGATTTTCTCCACCTATCCAAACCCGCATATTTCCGTTGCGCAGGCGTTCCTGGTGGAAACCGTGATCACCGCCATTCTGATGTGCCTGATCCTGGCGCTGACCGACGATGGCAACGGCGTACCGCGCGGCCCGTTGGCGCCGCTATTGATCGGTATTCTGATTGCCGTTATCGGCGCCTCCATGGGACCCTTGACCGGCTTCGCCCTGAACCCGGCGCGTGATTTCGGGCCGAAAATGTTCGCCTACATCGCCGGCTGGGGTAATGTCGCCTTTACCGGCGCACGTGAAATCCCGTACTTCCTGGTACCGATCTTCGGGCCGATTCTCGGGGCCATCCTGGGCGCATTCGGCTACCGTACCTTGATTGGCCGTCACTTGCCTTGCGACGACTGCGTCGAAGAAGAGCAAGGGCAGCCAGCCGCCAAAACGCCGCAGCGTAAAGCGTAATTGGCGCAGTTTAAAATGGTTAACAACAGCAGGACTCAACCATGACCACAGAAAAAAAATTTATTGTCGCTCTCGACCAGGGAACCACCAGCTCACGCGCCGTCGTCATGGATCACGATGCCAATATCGTTGCGGTATCGCAGCGCGAATTTGAACAAATTTATCCAAAGGCCGGCTGGGTAGAGCATGACCCGATGGAGATTTGGGCTTCCCAAAGCTCCACGCTGGTCGAAGTGCTGGCGAAAGCCGACATCAACTCCGATCAAATCGCCGGGATTGGCATCACCAACCAGCGTGAAACCACCATCGTGTGGGAAAAAGAGACCGGTAAGCCTATCTACAACGCCATCGTCTGGCAGTGCCGCCGCACCGCGGATATTTGCGAGCAGCTCAAGCGCGACGGTATGGAAGAGTACATCCGCCAGAATACCGGCCTGGTGGTCGATCCGTATTTCTCCGGCACCAAGGTGAAATGGATCCTGGATCACGTCGAGGGCGCCCGTGAACGCGCCAAGCGCGGCGAACTGCTGTTCGGCACCGTAGACACCTGGCTGGTGTGGAAAATGACGCAAGGGCGGGTTCACGTTACCGATTACACCAACGCCTCGCGCACCATGATGTTCAACATCCACCAGCTCGACTGGGATGAGCGTATGCTGCAGGCGCTGGATATCCCACGCGCCATGCTGCCGAAGGTGCGCCCATCTTCCGAAATTTACGGCCAGACCAACATCGGCGGCAAAGGCGGCACGCGTATCCCTATCGCCGGCATCGCCGGTGACCAGCAGGCGGCGCTGTTCGGCCAACTGTGCGTTCAGCCGGGAATGGCGAAAAACACCTACGGCACCGGCTGTTTCCTGCTGATGAATACCGGCGAAGAAGCGGTCAGCTCCAGCCACGGCCTGTTGACCACCATCGCCTGCGGCCCGCGCGGCGAAGTGAACTACGCGCTGGAAGGCGCGGTATTTATCGGCGGCGCGTCCATCCAGTGGCTGCGCGACGAACTGAAGCTGATCAGCGATGCGGCCGACTCCGAATACTTCGCCAGCAAGGTGAAAGACAGCAACGGCGTCTACGTGGTGCCGGCCTTTACCGGCCTGGGTGCGCCATACTGGGATCCGTATGCACGCGGCGCCATCTTCGGCCTGACCCGCGGCGCGAACAGCAACCACATCATCCGTGCGACGCTGGAATCCATCGCCTACCAAACCCGCGACGTACTGGACGCCATGCAGGCCGATTCCAATACCCGTCTGCAGTCGCTGCGCGTTGACGGCGGCGCCGTCGCCAACAACTTCCTGATGCAGTTCCAGTCCGACATTCTGGGCACGCGCGTAGAGCGTCCTGAAGTGCGCGAATCCACCGCGCTGGGCGCGGCGTTCCTCGCCGGTCTGGCTATCGGCTACTGGAACGATCTGGATGAGGTGAAGAGCAAGGCGGTCATCGAGCGGGAATTCCGCCCGAGCATCGAAACCACCGAACGTAACTACCGTTACAGCGGCTGGAAAAAAGCGGTCGCCCGCGCGCAGGCGTGGGAAGATCACGAATAATTCCGCGCCGGAGTCACGTTATCAATGCGCTGCCGCAAGGCAGCGCTTTTTTTTGCTCCGCCGCGCGCCCCTGCCGCTGTGGTAAACTTATCCGCTCTTCCCCTCTACGCACTGACAGGTTTTGCCATGAAACGTGAATTAGCCATCGAATTTTCCCGCGTCACCGAAGCTGCGGCGTTAGCCGGCTACCAATGGCTGGGGCGCGGCGACAAGAATGCCGCCGACGGCGCCGCCGTGCACGCAATGCGGATTATGCTCAACAAGGTGGCGATCGATGGCCGCATCGTGATTGGCGAAGGCGAGATCGATGAAGCGCCGATGCTGTATATCGGCGAGCAGGTCGGCACCGGTCAGGGCGATGCGGTAGACATCGCCGTCGATCCGATTGAAGGCACACGCATGACCGCCATGGGGCAGTCCAACGCGCTGGCGGTGCTGGCCGTCGGCGATCGCGGCACCTTCCTGCACGCGCCGGATATGTATATGGAAAAACTGGTGGTAGGCCCGGAAGCGCGCGGCGCGATTGACCTTAACCTGCCGCTTGCCGACAACCTGCAAAACGTCGCGGCACGGCTGAACAAGCCGCTGTCGCAGCTGACGGTGATTACGCTGGCCAAACCGCGTCACGACGCCGTTATCGCGCAAATGCAGCAGATGGGGGTCAAAGTCTTCGCCATTCCTGACGGTGACGTCGCCGCCTCCATCCTGACCTGTATGCCGGAGAGCGAAGTGGATGTGATGTACGGCATCGGCGGTGCGCCGGAAGGGGTGATTTCAGCCGCGGTGATTCGCGCACTGGACGGCGATATGCAGGCGCGTCTGTTGCCGCGCCATCAGGTGAAGGAAGACAGCGACGCCAACCGCCGCCTCGGCGAACAGGAACTGGCGCGCTGTAAAGAGATGGGCATAGAGGCGGGCAAGGTGCTGCTGCTGGGCGATATGGCGCGCAACGACAACGTCATCTTCGCCGCCACCGGCATCACCAAAGGCGACCTGCTGGAAGGCATCAGCCGCAAGGGCAATATGGCGACCACGGAAACGCTGCTGATCCGCGGTAAATCACGCACCATCCGCCGCATCCGCTCAACCCACTATCTGGATCGTAAGGACCCGGCGCTGCACCCGTTCCTGCTGTAATCCGTTATGCGGCCAGAGTCCTCTGGCCGCTCACGTTAAGCCGTATGCCCCGCCTGCTGCATACGGTTGGACAGCGGCCACCAGCACAGCAGAATCAGCAGCGCCATGGCGAACATCAGCAGACCCAGGCTGAACTGCCCGGTTTGCGGCAGCATGGACGATAACCAGGTGGCGAGGCCGGAGCCCATATTCTGCATCCCCCCCACCAGCGCGCCAGCGGCGCCGGCCAGATAAGGGAACGGCTCCATCGCCCCGGTGGTCGCCAGCGGGAACAACATCCCGGCGCCAAAGAAAAACAGCGCAGCGGGAACAATCAGCGTCCAGATATTCATCACGCCGAACCAGCCGGGGATCCACATCATCAGGCCCGCCAGCAGGCAGCTCAGCACCGAATGCCACATCAGCTGATGGAAGCTTTTGCCGTCGCGGCCGGCATACCACGCGCCGAAAAAGGCCGCCGGGATCGGCAGAATAAACAGGATGCTGACGGTCAGTCCATTCAGTCCCAGCACGCCGCCCATCAGTACGCCGCAGCTGGCCTCAAACACCGCAATCCCCGCCAGACCGCCGATCAGCATCACCAGATAGCGGCTGAACGACCCGTCCGCCAGCAGCTGACGGAAGCTGGCCAGCATGCGCCGTTTTTCAGTTTGCTCTGGACGGGTTTCCGGCAGCCAGCGAAACATGGCGAAAGCAACGCCCACGCACAGCGCCAGCAGAAACGCATAGCTGGCGCGCCAGCCGAAGACCATCGCCAGCGCACCGCCGATCACCGGCGCCAGCAGCGGGCTGACCAGAATACCCATATTCAGCAGGCTGTTGGCATAGCGCAGCGCGGTGCCGGCATACAGGTCGCGCGGCATGGTGCGCGCCATCACGCCGGCCACTCCGGTGCCCATGCCCTGAATGGCGCTGGCGGCCACCAGCATGGTCAGGCTGTCGGCCAGCAGCGCGCCGGCAGCGCCAACCATAAAAATCGCCATCCCGGCCAGAATCACCGGACGGCGGCCAACGCGATCCGACAGCGGGCCGTAGATCAGCTGTGAAAATCCGTAGGTCAACAGATAAGCCGCCATCACCTGCTGTACGGCGCCGGTGCGCACCGACAAGTCGTGGGCAATATCTGCAATCGTCGGGACATAAATGGTTTGCGCCATCTGACCGACGGCAACCAGCAGGATCAACATCACCAACAGGTGAAAATTCTCTAGTTTTCTCATTCTCTTTGTTAACGTCTTAACTCGCCAAAACCCTGCGCATGGCGGCAATTTTGGCCAGCGTTGCGCAGACATCCTCTTGTTGGCGCATAAACTAACAAATCTATTTTTTTTAGCGAGTCCCCGCCAAATATTGATCCCGATCACACTGGCAGCAAAGTCATCCATTCTCGTAAATTAAACGGTACGTCGCGCATGACGCGGCCGCGAGCAACACGGGCAGGCAAGGCTTTAGCATTTAATCGATAATTGTTTGCATCAACTTGCCATAAGATAAATATCAGACAGCAATAACGACGCCGACCGCGCAGAGTGCTAATTTTATTTGATTTGATGATGGGAGCATGAAGTATGGCTGAATGGGTAAAAGGCAAGGTTACTCATCTGGAACAGTGGACCGATGGGCTGTTCAGTCTCACCGTCGATGCCGCCATCGACCCATTTACCGCCGGCCAGTTCGCCAAACTGGCGTTAGAGATTGACGGCGAGCGCGTGCAGCGCGCCTACTCTTACGTCAACGCGCCCTGCGACCCCAACCTGGAGTTTTATCTGGTTACGGTGCCGGAGGGCAAACTCAGCCCGCGCCTGAACCAGCTGCAGCCGGGTGCGGAAGTGATGGTGACCAAAGAGGCCGCCGGATTCTTCGTGCTGGATGAAGTGCCGGAGTGCGAAACCCTGTGGATGCTGGCGACCGGCACCGCCATTGGCCCTTACCTGTCGATTCTGCAAGAAGGCAAAGGCCTCGAGCGCTTCAAAAACCTGGTGCTGGTGCACGCCGCCCGCTTCGCCCGCGACCTGAGCTACCTGCCGCTGATGCAGCAGCTTCAGCAGCGCTACAACGGCAAACTGCGCATTCAGACGGTGGTCAGCCGCGAGGACGTCGCCGGCTCGCTGACCGGCCGGGTGCCGGCGCTGATTGAAGACGGACGGCTGGAGGCCGCCATTGGCCTGCCGCTGGATGCAGAAACCAGCCATGTGATGCTGTGCGGCAACCCGCAGATGGTGCGCGACACCCAGCAAACGCTGAAGGAACTGCACGGCATGCGCAAACACCTGCGCCGCAAGCCGGGTCATATCACCAGCGAACATTACTGGTGATTAACCGCGGAATTTGACCGGTTCGGCTTCAGGCCCGAAACGGTTGTCGCCGGGCGTACCGACAAAAGCGCCCAGATCGATGGTCATCATGACGATAATCAGCGTCGGGATAAAACGCCCGACGCCCCACTGCCAGATCGGCGCCAGCATCTGCCAGTTCCCCGCCGCCAGCATCCACGCCAAAATCAACAGCAGCGCCCACCAGCCGGACTTATTACGATCGTGCAGCCGCTTGACCAGCACCGCCGCCGTCGGCCACAGCAGCGCCACAATAAAAAACGCAATGCTCTGGATAGCGACCCACTGATAGTTGGCCAGCGTAAACGCCACGGCCATCAGCACCAGCCAGATGCCCATCCAGAGCCAGAAATCACGCCGCGTAATGCGCCCTTTAAACGAAAAACACCACTGCTGTATTGTCATGGAATCCTGCGTTGTTAATCTGCCCATATGCTGTGCGGCAGTGTAACATAGAGGCGGCAGAGACGGCGTTTGTGCCGCCGTGCCACACGCCATTTGGGGCAGCAAACAGATAATCCGGGCGGATCTTTGACAACCTCCCCCGATTACCGCTTTAATCGGAGTCCGATTTGCTATCAACATCGCGAGCTATGCTGAGAAAACTTCCTCTCGTCGCCTGTCTGCTCTCCGCCATGGGCCATGCCTGGGCTGAGCAAGCGCCGGCCGCCAACGATGCGCCTCCCACCGCGCCGTACCTGCTGGCCGGGGCGCCGACGTTCGATCTGACCGTGGCAAAATTTCGCGCCAAGTACAATCGCGACAACCCCAAGCTGCCGATTGGCGAGTTCCGCGCCATTGACAGCAGCGCCGACGACACGCCGTTGCTGACCCGCGCCGCCAGTAAACTCAATGAAAACCTGTATGCCTCCACCGCGCTGGAGAAAGGCACCGGTAAAATCAAAACGCTGCAAATCACCCACCTGCCGCTGCAGGGCAATGAAGAAAAGAGCGCACGCGCCGTCACCGTCAACTATATGGCAGCGTTGATGCGCCAGTTCGAACCGGCGTTGACGGTGGAGCAGAGCATCATCAAGGTGAGCGCATTATTGGAAAAAGGCAAAGGCTCGCGTTTTTACACCCAGCAGGTCGGCGCCATTCGCTATGTGGTCGCCGATAACGGCGAACAGGGCCTGACATTCGCCGTCGAGCCGGTGAAACTGACGCTGGCGGAACCGTGAAACACACGGTGATTAAATGACGAAAAGCAAAGCCATCCGATCCATTCATCTCTATACTGTTGGGCAGGTTGACTGCCGGTCCGGCAGTAGTTATTTATGCCCTTCCTGCCTGAGGCTGCAGCGCTGTAGGCTGCCGCTTCGCTGATGTCGGGCATCGATTCTCACGTTCCCTTGTTGGAGGAAAAATTATGCGTCATCCATTAGTGATGGGTAACTGGAAGCTGAACGGCAGCACGCACATGGTTAACGAGCTGATCGCCGGCCTGCGCAACGAACTGAGCAGCGTAGAAGGCTGCGGCGTAGCCATCGCGCCGCCGGTGATGTACCTGGACCAGGCCAAGCACCAGCTGGCCGGCAGCCGCATCGCACTGGGCGCCCAGAACGTAGACGTGAACCTGGCCGGCGCCTTTACCGGTGAAGTTTCCGCCAACATGCTGAAAGACGTCGGCGCACAGTACATCATCATCGGCCACTCTGAGCGTCGCACCTATCACAAAGAGAGCGACGAAGTCATCGCCGAGAAATTCGCGGTACTGAAAGAAGCCGGCCTGACCCCGGTTCTGTGCATCGGTGAAACCGAAGCGGAAAACGAAGCGGGTCAGACCGAGGAAGTTTGCGCACGTCAGATTGACGCCGTACTGAAAACCCTGGGCGCGCCGGCAATGAAAGACACCGTAATTGCTTATGAGCCAGTTTGGGCCATCGGCACCGGCAAGTCCGCTACTCCTGCACAGGCTCAGGCGGTACACAAATTTATCCGCGATCATATCGCCAAGCACGACGCCGACGTTGCTGCCGGTATCATCATTCAGTACGGCGGTTCCGTGAATGATAAAAACGCCGCTGAACTGTTCGCTCAGCCGGACATCGATGGCGCGCTGGTAGGCGGCGCATCGCTGAAGGCCGACGCCTTCGCCGTGATTGTGAAAGCCGCAGCCGCAGCGAAAAAAGCCTGATAGCGTACGGCTCAGCATAAAAAAACCCCGGCATGCCGGGGTTTTTTATTTTTTACGCCTCAGCGTCTGCTGATCTCGTCAAACTTGCCGCCGCTGGCGAAATGTTCTTTCTGCGCCTTGCTCCAGCCGCCGAAGGTATCATCAACGGTAAACAGCTTCAGTTTCGGGAACTGCTCGGCAAATTTGGCCTCGACGGCGGCATCACGCGGACGATAGTAGTTCTTCGCCGCAATCGTCTGCCCTACCGGGGAGTAGAGATACTTCAGGTAAGCGTTCGCCACGTCCCGGGTGCCGCGCTTGTCGACCACGCGATCCACCACGGAGACGGTCGGCTCCGCCAGGATCGACTCGCTCGGAGTAACGATTTCAAAATTGTCCTTACCCAGCTCCTTTTTCGCCAGTAAGGCTTCATTTTCCCAGGCGATCAGCACGTCGCCAATACCACGCTCCACGAAGGTGTTGGTCGCTCCGCGTGCACCGGAATCCAGCACCTCCACGTTCTTGTAGAGGCTCTTCACAAACGTCTGCGCCTTGGCCTGATCGTTATTATTATGATGCAGCGCATAACCCCAGGCCGCCAGATAGTTCCACCGTGCGCCGCCGGAGGTTTTCGGGTTAGGCGTGATCACGGAAACGCCCGGTTTAATCAGATCCGGCCAGTCGTGGATCTGTTTTGGGTTCCCTTTACGCACCAGGAACACAATGGTGGAAGCATAAGGTGCCGAGTTGTCCGGCAGGCGCTTGATCCAGTTCTTATCAATCCGTCCGCGCGCGGCGATCGCATCCACATCGTAAGCCAGCGCCAGCGTCACCACATCCGCCTCGATGCCGTTGATCACCGACGTGGCCTGCTTGCCGGAGCCGCCATGGGACTGACGCACGGTCACTTTATCACCATGCTGTTGCTGCCAGTGCTGGCTGAAGGCGGCATTGTATTCCTGGTAGAACTCGCGCGTCGGGTCGTACGAAACGTTCAGCAATTGAATATCTTTTGCCAACGCTCCGGCTGTCAGCAACATTAATGTCAGGCCTACACCCCATTTACGCATCGCACGCTCTCCCAAGGTAAATAATCGCCAGCTCAAAACGGCTGATTTAGCGTCAAAGCCTGCCAGAAACTGAGCCGGCAATTAAAGAATAAAAAATTTGGGCCTAGACGATTCTGGAATATGGCAACGACAGCGCAAAAAAAAGCCCCCGCGTACGGAGGCTTGTCTGTCGGCGCTGCCGGGCAGGATCAGTACAGCTTTTTCGCCGTTTCCAGCCAGTCACGCTTGAATGGACGCTTCATGTTCTCAATGGCGTCGATGATGTCATGGTGCACCATCTTCTCATTCTGGATACCGACGCAGCGGCCGCCGTACCCTTTCAGCAGCAGTTCGATGGAGTAAGCCCCCATGCGCGAAGCCAGAATACGGTCATAGGCCACCGGCGAGCCGCCGCGCTGAATATGGCCCAGCACGGTAGCGCGGGTTTCACGCTTGGTTTCCTGCTCAATGTAGGCCGCCAGTTCGTCAATGTCGCAGATGTGCTCGGTAATCGCCACGATCGCGTGCTTTTTGCCTTTGGTGATACCGGCCTTGATTTCACACACCAGATCGTCACGGTTAAATTCGATCTCCGGCAGGACAATAAACTCACAGCCGCCGGCAATTGCCGCCGCCAGCGTCAGGTCGCCGCAATAGCGCCCCATCACTTCCACGATTGAAATACGCTGATGTGAGGTTGAGGTATCGCGCAGGCGGTCAATCGCTTCCACCACGGTTTCCAGCGCGGTGAAATAACCGATGGTGTAGTCGGTGCCGGCCACGTCGTTATCGATGGTGCCCGGCAGGCCGATGCATGGAAAACCTTCTTCCGTCAGGCGCTTCGCCCCCATATAGGAGCCGTCGCCGCCGATCACCACCAGCGCATCAATGCCGTGTTTCTTAAGGTTTTCAATCGCCTTGGCGCGTACGTTTTCATCTCTGAATTCCGGAAAGCGGGCCGACCCAAGGAAGGTGCCGCCACGGTTGATCATGTCGGACACGCTGTAACGGTCCAACTGCTCCATGCGATCTTCGTACAAGCCAAGGTAGCCGTCGTAAATACCAAAAACTTCCAGACCTTCCGTAAGCGCGGCGCGTACAACGCCACGGATCGCCGCGTTCATACCCGGCGCATCACCGCCACTCGTCAGTACACCGATTTTCTTGATCATGACTACCTCTGAACTTGTAGATGCAATTTCTTAAGAACTTTGTCGTCTTTGCCGATTGGCCTTTCGCGTTTCCGGTTGCAGCAACCCCGCCTACGAATTTTATTGCCGAATATTATAACAAAATCACCAAGCTGAATTGATTCAGGTCACGCTAAATTCAGGTAAAAAATTAACAACGCACACTGAGCTAATTTTACATTTTCCTCATGAGAGCCGGCACGATTGCGATACGTTAATTATAGCTCCCAACGCCCCTGCCGCCCCGCAGGCACCACGGAACACGGATCCTGGTGGATGATGACATCCGCGCCGGGAAAACGGTGCAATAACGCCTTTTCCACTTGTTCAGCCAAAATATGCGCCTGCATCAGCGGCAAATTATCTTCCATTTCCAGATGCAGCTGAATAAACCGGGTAGGCCCAGACTGACGGGTACGCAAGTCATGCGCCCCTTTAATACCCGGCCATGCGGAAACCACCTCGATAATGGCGCGCCGCTCATCATCCGGCAATGCGCGATCCAGCAGCGACTGCACCGCTTCGTAGCCCATCCGCAACGCGCTATAAAGAATGTAAACACCGATACCCAGCGCGAATAATGCATCCGCCCGCTGAAAACCGTACCAGCTTAGCCCAAGCGCTATAAGAATAGCACCATTCATCATGACATCTGACTGATAATGCAGCATATCTGCACGCACCGCCTGACTGCGGGTTTTGCGCACTACCCAGCGCTGGTAGGTAACCAGCAGCAAAGTGCTCAGCAAGGCGATGATCGTCACTACAATGCCGACGGCAGGCGCGCGCAACGTTTCAGGCGCATAAAGATGCTGGAAGCCGGTCAGGAACAAAAACAGCGCGGAACCGGAAACGAACATGCTCTGCGCCAGCGCCGCCAGCGATTCGGCCTTGCCGTGACCAAAGGTATGTTCCTCATCCGCCGGCTGCAGCGCATAGCGCACCACCAGCAGGTTGGTCAGCGAAGCAGCAATATCGACCAGGGAATCCACCAGCGCCGCCAACAGGCTCACCGACCCGGTGATGTACCAAGCGACGATCTTTATCAGCAACAGGGTTGATGCCATCACGGTCGCGGCCACGGCAGCAGACTTCACCAGGCGCGCATATTGCTGTTCCATAACCTATCCCGATTCACTATCCAGTGGGGTGAGTATAACGGAATGTCGGGTAAAAAATCCCCGCCGTCAGGGTGGTGAACCTTGCCGGACAACGAAAATGTTCCTGATATAACGCCTCGTGAATTCTGGGCAAAAAAAACCCCCTCATCATGAGGGGGGAAGACAGGGATGGTGTCTATGGCAAGGAAAAACAGGGTACTACTCAGTCGCACTCACTTCTGGGCAGAAGCTTGCTGCAAACCAGAAAGTTGTTGCTCCATCTGCTGCATACGCTGCTGATGCTTCTGGTCTAAAACACTTTTTTGCTGTGGCGTCAGTAAGTTATACATTTGGTTGCGCACCCGGGCCATTTCGACCTGGCGCTTCACTTGTTCCTGAGCCACCTTCTCCGCCTGTGCATACACGGCGGCTTCATCAAATTTGTTTGCCGTCACCAGCTTATGCATTGCTTCCATTTCAGCTACATTGACACCAGGCAGGTCGTGACGGGCCTGGCGCATTAAATCGCGCATTTGCTGACGTTGCTTTTCAGTCAACCTGACGCCATCAAACATATGATGCTGGCCGGGGTTGCTGGTTGCTGCATCATGCGTGGAAGGCGATATGGCGTCAGCGGCGATGGCGGAACCTGATGCCAACATGGATGCCATGACTAATGCGGTCACCTTACGCATTTTCACTCCTCGTTCATTCCGCTTTGCGAGTCAACGAGGAGCAGTGTATCGCTGCAGCTGCAAACATCCGTCAGGGCATGTAAAACTACGTAAAGTCATGGAATGCCAACAGTTGATGACGTATTTTGCGTCAGGAGGTAAATCATAATGAACAAGATTCTGTTAGTTGACGACGACCGCGAGCTGACCTCGCTGCTGAAAGAACTGCTTGAGATGGAAGGCTTTAACATCGTCGTGGCCCATGACGGCGAACAGGCGTTGTCGCTGCTGGACGGCTCCATCGATCTCTTACTGCTGGACATCATGATGCCGAAGAAAAACGGCATCGATACGCTGAAAGAGCTGCGCCAGCACCATCAGACCCCGGTAATTATGCTGACCGCCCGCGGCAGCGAGCTGGATCGGGTGCTGGGCCTGGAGCTCGGCGCCGACGACTACCTGCCGAAACCGTTCAACGATCGCGAACTGGTTGCGCGCATCCGTGCCATTTTACGCCGCTCTAACTGGAGCGAGCAGCAGCAAAGCGTCGACAGCGGCGCGCCGACGCTGGACGTCGATGGCCTGCAGCTGAATCCGGGCCGTCAGGAGGCCAGTTTCGACGGCCAGGTGCTGGAGCTGACCGGCACCGAATTTACCCTGCTGTACCTGCTGGCGCAGCATCTCGGCCAGGTGGTCTCGCGCGAACTGCTGAGCCAGGAAGTGTTGGGCAAACGTCTGACGCCGTTCGACCGCGCTATCGATATGCATATCTCCAACCTGCGGCGCAAGCTGCCGGACCGTAAAGACGGCCATCCATGGTTCAAAACCCTGCGCGGCCGGGGCTATTTAATGGTATCTGCAACATGATCAACAGTTTGACGGCACGCATCTTCGCCATTTTCTGGTTCACATTGGCGCTGGTGCTGATGTTGGTGCTGATGGTGCCCAAGCTCGACTCCCGCCAAATGACCTCGCTGCTGGACAGCGAGCAGCGGCAGGGGTTGATGCTGGAGCAACACGTCGAGGCCGAGCTGCAGCAGGACCCGGCCAACGACCTGATGTGGTGGCGCCGCCTGTTCCGCGCCATCGACAAATGGGCGCCGCCGGGCCAGCGTCTGATTCTGGTGACCAGCGAGGGTCGGGTGATTGGCGCGCAGCGTAACGACATGCAAATCGTGCGTAACTTTATCGGCCAGTCTGACAATGCCGATCACCCCAAGAAGAAAAAATATGGTCGCGTCGAGCTGGTCGGCCCCTTCTCGGTGCGCGATGGCGAAGACAACTACCAGCTTTATCTGATCCGCCCGGCCAACAGCCCGCAGTCCGACTTTATCAACCTGATGTTTGACCGCCCGCTGCTGCTGCTGATCGTCACCATGCTGATCAGCGCCCCGCTGCTGCTGTGGCTGGCCTGGAGCCTGGCGAAGCCGGCGCGCAAGCTGAAAAATGCCGCCGATGACGTGGCGCGCGGCAATCTGAAACAGCACCCGGAGCTGGAATCAGGCCCGCAGGAGTTTCTGGCGACCGGCGCCAGCTTTAACCAGATGGTCAGCGCGCTAGAACGTATGATGACCGCGCAGCAGCGCCTGATTTCCGATATCTCTCACGAGCTGCGCACGCCGCTGACCCGTCTGCAGCTGGCGACCGCGCTGATGCGCCGCCGCCACGGCGAGGGGCACGAGCTGGCGCGCATTGAGACCGAAGCGCAGCGGCTGGATTCGATGATCAACGATCTGCTGGCGCTGTCACGCGGCCAACAGAAAACCGAGCTGGCGCACGAGTTGCTGAAGGCCAACGAACTGTGGGCCGATGCGCTGGACAATGCCGGCTTTGAAGCGGAACAGATGGGCAAGCAGCTGACGGTCACCTCGCCGCCTGGCCCCTGGACGCTATTCGGCAACGCCGGCGCCCTGGACAGCGCGCTGGAGAACATCGTACGTAACGCCCTGCGCTATTCGCATACGCGCATTGAGGTGGCGTTCAGCGTCGATAATCAGGGCATCACCATTGTGGTTGACGATGACGGCCCCGGCGTCAGCGCGGAAGACCGTGAGCAAATCTTCCGTCCGTTCTATCGCACGGATGAAGCGCGCGACCGCGAATCCGGCGGTACCGGCCTGGGGCTGGCGATCGTCGAGGCGGCCATCGCCCAGCACCGCGGCTGGGTCAAGGCGGAAGACAGCCCGCTCGGCGGTCTGCGCCTGATCCTGTGGCTGCCGCTGCACCAGCGTAAACCTGCGCGCGATCATTAACCACAGCGCACCCGCTAGCGACAGTACCCCGCAATGTTTGCTATTCTGCGCCCCTCGTCATGAGGGGCTTTTTACATGTTGAACATTGTCTTATTCGAACCCGAAATTCCGCCCAATACCGGCAATATCATTCGCCTGTGCGCCAACACCGGCTTTCAGCTGCACCTGATTGAACCTCTGGGCTTCCCGTGGGACGACAAACGCCTGCGCCGCGCCGGGCTGGATTACCATGAATTCACCAACATTAAGCGCCATGCCGACTACGCGGCATTCGTCGCCAGCGAAAATCCTCAAAGGCTGTTTGCGTTGACCACCAAAGGCACGCCGGCGCACAGCTCGGTCAGCTATCAGCCGGGCGACTATCTGCTGTTCGGCCCGGAAACCCGCGGCCTGCCGGCCGATATTCTGGATGCCCTGCCCGCCGGGCAAAAAATCCGCATTCCCATGCAGGCGCAAAGCCGCAGCATGAATTTATCCAATGCGGTGGCGGTGGTGGTGTATGAAGCCTGGCGACAGCTGGATTACGCCGGTGCACTGCTCAAGCAGTAACGCGGCGGGCAATAAAAAGGCCGCACTGTCGGCGGCCTCTGGCGGGAATGGGTACGGCAGCGATCAGATGCCGTCGCCGTATTCAAAGCCGTGATTCGTACCGTTGAAGTACTGATCCATATCCATTGACGGCTTGTCGCTTTCCGGGCGCCCCACGATACGGGCCGGCACGCCGGCAGCGGTCGTGTGCGGCGGCACCGGGCGCAGCACGACGGAGCCGGCGCCGATTTTCGCACCTTTGCCCACTTCGATGTTGCCAAGGATTTTCGCGCCGGCGCCAATCATCACCCCTTCACGGATTTTCGGGTGGCGATCGCCGCTGGTTTTGCCGGTACCGCCCAGCGTGACCGACTGCAGGATGGAGACGTCGTTTTCCACCACCGCCGTTTCACCGATCACGATGCCGGTGGCATGGTCGAGCATGATGCCGCAGCCAATTTTCGCCGCCGGGTGAATATCAACGCCGAACGCGACGGAGATCTGGTTTTGCAGATACACCGCCAGCGCCTGACGCCCTTCGTTCCACAGCCAGTGGCCGATACGGTAAGACTGCAGCGCATGGAAGCCTTTGAGATACAGCAGCGGCGTAGAATATTTGTCCACCGCCGCATCGCGCAGCCGCACCGCCAGAATATCACTCGCCGCCGAGGCGATCATCTGCGCGTCGGAACGGTAGGCGTCTTCCACCACTTCCCGCACGGCAATCGCCGGCATGATCGGATTCGCCAGTTTATTCGCCAGAATATAGCTGAGCGCGCTGCCCAGATTTTCATGTTTCAGCAACGTCGCATGGAAAAAGCTAGCCAGCATCGGTTCACAATCAGCCAGCGCTCGCGCTTCCGCTTTAATGTTGCTCCAAACCTGCTCTAACTCATCTGACGACATTGTTTTCCTCTCTGGCTCTGACTTGCAAAACAAACCGCCTCGCCGCATGCGGCAAGGTAATACGTGATAATACAGACGCCCCTTTCAGGGCGCGTCCTCTGGCCCAACGCCATGAGCCGTTAACATCAGGCGCTGTGCTTTTCGTCCTTGCGCGTACGCCCCAGCAGGCTTACCGCCGCTTCGCGGGCATTTTTATCGCAATACAGCACCTGGTAAATCTGTTCGGTAATCGGCATTTCCACGCCGTGACGCTGTGCCAGCGCCAGCACCTCTTTGGTATTGCGGTAGCCTTCGACCACCTGACCAATACTGTCCTGCGCGGCTTTCACGTTCATGCCCTGCCCCAGCATAATACCGAAGCGGCGATTGCGCGATTGATTATCCGTGCAGGTTAACACCAGATCGCCCAGCCCCGCCATGCCCATAAAGGTGGCCGGATCGGCGCCCAGCGCCGCACCCAGACGGCTCATCTCCGCCAGGCCGCGGGTAATCAGCGCGGTGCGCGCATTGGCGCCAAAGCCGATGCCGTCGGACATGCCGGCGCCGATGGCTATCACGTTTTTTACCGCTCCGCCCAGCTGCACGCCGATAAAGTCCGGGTTGCTGTAAACACGGAAGCTTTTGCCGCAGTGCAGTAGCTGCTGCAAATCATCGGCAAACTGTTCGTCGGTCGCCGCCAGGGCAATGGCCGTCGGCAGCCCCGCCGCCAGCTCTTTGGCGAATGTCGGTCCGGAAACCACCGCCAAAGGCACCGCATCGCCCAGCGCATCACGCGCTACGTCCTGCAGCAAGCGTCCGGTTTCCGCCTCCAGCCCCTTGGTGGCCCACACAATACGTGCGTCCACCCGCAACAGCGGTTTCAGCTGGCGCAGTACGTCGCCGAAGACGTGGCTCGGCACCACCACCAGCACATCGCGGCTGGCCGCCAGCGCGCGCGCCAGATCGGCCTCGAGCAGCAGATTATCAGGGAAAGGCACATCAGGGAGAAACGCCTGATTGCAACGCTCGCGCTGCATTTTGGCGATGGTGTCGGGGTTATGCCCCCACAGCACGACGGGGTGGCCGTTACGCGCCAGCGTAATGGCTAATGCGGTGCCGTACGAGCCGGCACCGATAACGGTCATTGAAGCATTGACTGTTTTCATCAGGCATCCTGATGTGGTTCGGCACCTTCGCCCTCTGCCTGCTGCTGCAGATAGTTCATGAACAGCGCATCGAAGTTGACCGGTGCCAGGTTCAGCTGCGGGAAAGTACCGCGGGATACCAGGCTGGTGATGCACTCGCGCGCATACGGGAACAGAATGTTCGGGCAGTACGCGCCCAGGCAGTGCGCCAGCTGAGTGCCGTCAATGCCGGCAACGGAGAAAATGCCCGCCTGCTGAACTTCACACAGGAATGCGGTTTCTTCACCCAGAGATGCCGTCACGGTAACACGCAGCACGACTTCATACACGTCGTCCGCCAGTTGGCTGGATGCGGTATCAAGATCAAGTTTAACTTCCGGCTGCCATTCCTGCTGGAAAACCTGCGGTGCATTCGGTGCTTCAAAAGAGATGTCTTTGGTGTAGATACGTTGGATCTGGAAAGCCATCTCGGTGCTGTTTTGTTCTGACATGTCGATAATACCCTTGGTTAAACGTCCTTATTGATACTCAGCAATATTGATGTGAACTATGGCCGGTCGCTTAAAGCAGCGGATCCAGACCACCTTGCGCATCAAGTGCATATAAATCATCGCAGCCGCCGATATGCTGGCCGTCGATGAAAATTTGCGGCACGGTGGTTCGCCCACTGCGCGCAATCATCTCTTCACGTTTTACGTTATCGCCGTCGATGGCGATCTCGTTGAACGCGGCGCCTTTGCTGTTCAGCAGCGCCTTGGCGCGATGGCAGAACGGGCAGGTCGCCTTGGTGTAGATGTCGATATTAGCCATGGAAGCCACCTCTACGACGTTAAAACGTGATTATTTACCGCGCACCAGCGGCAGGTTATCGCCGCTCCAGCCGGCAACGCCGTCTTTTAGCGTGCTGACGTTGGCGAAACCGGCGGCGCTCAGGCTTTCCGCCGGCGCGCGCGACGTGGTGCCGTTGGCGCAGGTTACGATAATAGGCTGGGATTTGTGTTTTTCCAGCTCGCCCAGGCTGCCGCTTTTGATTTCGCTCGCCGTCAGGTTGATGGCATTGGCAATGTGCCCCTTGCGGAAATCTTCACGGCTGCGGGTGTCGACCACCACGGCATTTTCTTTGTTAATCAGACGGGTAGCTTCGCCACGAGTGATATCTTTAACCTTGGAGAAACGGCTTTTGAAGGTCATCACAATCACCGCAACCAGCAGGGCGATCCAAGCCAGGCTCAGTATGGGATGCTTGCTAACGAATGGCATAATTTCTTGCAGCATGAGGCGTAACAACTCTCGTTAGTTAAGGGAAAAATAAGTCAAGGCTCCAGAGTATACCTGCCGAATGCGTCAATTACAGCCAATTAGCATACGCGATTGCAGAAACTGCGGACGCCGCCGGGAAATTATCTCCCTCACGACAAAAAGTGGCCGGTTGTTCGCCGTAAGTTTGATCTCTTTGGGCTCTTTACGCGCAGCCATCCGCTACTATCACCCCCTTTTCAGGCTGACATATTTACAGCAACGAGGTTAATACAATGTCGAGCAACAAAAAGCCCATGGTGCTGGTGATTCTGGATGGTTACGGCCATCGTGAAGAGCAGCAGGACAACGCCATTCTCAACGCCCGCACGCCGGTGATGGACCAGCTGTGGCAACAGCGGCCGCATACGCTGATCGCCGCCTCCGGGCTGGACGTCGGCCTGCCTGACGGCCAGATGGGCAATTCGGAAGTGGGCCACGTCAACCTTGGCGCCGGCCGCATCGTCTACCAGGATCTGACCCGGCTGGACAAAGCGATCGCCGACGGCGAGTTCTACGCCAACCCGGTGCTGACCGCGGCGGTGGATAAAGCTGCGCAGGCCGGCAAAGCGGTGCATATTATGGGATTGCTGTCGCCGGGCGGCGTCCACAGCCATGAAGAGCATATTCTGGCGATGGTGAAGCTGGCCGCACAACGCGGCGCCAGCGCCGTGTACCTGCACGCATTCCTGGACGGCCGCGACACGCCGCCGCGCAGCGCCGATGCCTCCCTGCAGCGTTTTAGCGCGGCGTTCGAGCAGTTGGGCGTCGGCCGTATCGCCTCCGTCATCGGTCGCTATTTCGCCATGGACCGCGACAACCGCTGGGACCGCGTGCAGCTGGCCTACGACCTGCTGACCGACGCCAAAAGCGAGTTTAACGCCGACAGCGCCGGCGCCGCGCTGCAGGCCGCCTACGCCCGCGATGAAAACGACGAGTTCGTCAAACCCACGGTCATTCAGGCCGCCGGCGAAGCCAGCGCCGCCATGCAGGACGGCGATGCGCTGATTTTCATGAACTTCCGCGCCGACCGCGCGCGCCAGATCGCCCGCGCCTTTGTCGACGCCGATTTTAACGGTTTCCCACGCGCCAGAGTGGTGCAGTTCGCCGATTTCGTGATGCTGACCGAATACGCCGCCGATATCGACACCGCCTGCGCCTATCCGCCGACAGCGCTGACCAACACCTTTGGCGAATGGCTGATGAAGCACGACAAAACCCAGCTGCGCATCTCCGAAACCGAAAAATACGCCCACGTCACCTTCTTCTATAACGGCGGCGTGGAACAACCGTTCGCCGGTGAAGATCGCATTCTGATTAACTCGCCGCAGGTAGCGACCTATGACCTGCAGCCGGAAATGAGCTCGGCGGAGCTGACCGAGAAACTGCTGGGCGCCATTCACAGCGGGAAATATGACGCCATCATCTGCAACTACCCCAACGGCGATATGGTCGGCCACACCGGCGACTATGACGCCGCGGTCAAGGCGGTGGAAACCCTGGACAACTGCATCGCACAAATTGTCAAAGCGGTGGAAAGCGTCGACGGACAGCTGCTGATCACCGCCGACCACGGCAACGCCGAACAGATGCGCGACCCGCAGACCGGCCAGGCGCACACCGCGCATACCAGCCTGCCGGTGCCATTAATTTACGTCGGCAAACCGGCGCACGCGGTCAACGGCGGCAAGCTTTCCGACATTGCGCCAACCATGTTGGCGCTGATGGGAATGAAAATCCCGCAAGAGATGACTGGTAAGCCGCTGTTCATCGTGGAATAATCCTACTCCATGAGGGAGAAGGCGTATTTTGCACTATCAAGGGTAACCCGAGGCGCAAAAGCCGGCAGCCAGCTGCTGCCGCAACGCGTTGCACCACGGAAGTTGACCACACTGTGCGCCAGCGTGTTGTACGCTGGCGTCTTGCTGTTGCCGTTATCCGGCCATGCCGCCGACGACAACAAAAGCCAGCTTAAAGACATCCAGCAAAGCATCGCTGAGAAAGAAAAAGCGGTTAAACAACAGCAACAACAGCGCAGCAGCCTGCAGGACAAACTCAAGCAGCAGGAAAAAACCATTGCGCAGGCCAGCCGTTCCCTACGTAGCACCCAAAGTACGCTAAATTCTCTGGGCAAAGACATCTCCGGTCTTAACGCCTCTATCGCCAAGCTGCAAAAGCAGCAGACCCAACAGCAAAATATCCTGTCCAAACAGCTGGACGCCGCATTCCGTCAAGGGCAGCACAGCGCCGTACAGCTGATCCTGAGCGGTGAAGAGAGCCAGCGCAGCGAGCGCATCTTGGCTTACTTCGGCTATCTGAACGATGCGCGTCAGGAAAATATCGAAGAGCTGAAGCAAACCCGCGCGGAGCTGGCGCAGCAAAAAACCACGCTGGTCGCCAAGCAAAAGCAGCAAAAGTCCCTGCTGAGCGAACAGCAGGCCCAACAGCAGAAGCTGGAGCAGGCGCGCAGCGCGCGTAAGAAAACCCTGAGCGCACTGGAAAGCTCGCTGGAAAAAGATCAGCAGCGCCTGAGCGAACTGCGTCAGAACGAAAGCCGCCTGCGTGACAAGATTGCCCGCGCCGAACGCGAAGCCCGCGCCCGCGCCGAGCGTGAAGCGCGTGAGGCCGCCCGCGTACGCGAGAAAGTGCGCAAGAAAGAGCAGCAGGCGAAGAAAACCGGCACCCGCTATAAACCTAGCGAAAGCGAACGCTCCCTGATGGCGCGTACCGGCGGCCTGGGACGTCCGAACGGGCAGGCCTACTGGCCGGTGCGCGGCAGCACCCTGCATCGCTTCGGCGAACAGCTGCAGGGCGAGTTACGCTGGAAAGGGGTAGTCATCGCCGCGCCGGAAGGCAGTGAAGTCAAGGCGATCGCCGACGGTCGCGTACTGATGGCCGACTGGCTGCAAGGCTATGGCTTGGTAGTCGTGGTCGAGCACGGTAAGGGTGATATGAGCCTGTACGGCTATAACCAGAGCGCGTTGGTGAACGTGGGTGCGCAGGTGCGCGCCGGCCAGCCTATCGCCTTGGTGGGTACCAGCGGGGGTCAGGGAACGCCGTCGCTCTATTTCGAAATTCGTCGCCAGGGTCAGGCCGTTAACCCACTGCCGTGGTTGGGAAGATAGATTTGCGCTACCTCAAAACACGAAGCGCCGTACTGATTGGTTCCCTGTTGCTGGCCGCGGCCGCTCAGGCTGGCAAACTGGCGATTGTGATCGATGACGTCGGCTACCGGCCTCATGAAGAAAACGCCGTGTTGCAAATGCCGCTGCCAATCTCGGTGGCGGTACTGCCCAATGCCCCCCATGCCCATCTGATGGCGACCCGCGCCCATGCGCAGGGCCGCGAGGTGCTGATCCATATGCCGATGGAGCCGCTCAGCAAACAGCCGCTGGAGCGCGATACCCTGCGGCCGTCCATGAGCAACGACGAGGTGCAGCGCATCATCCGCAATGCGGTGAACAACGTGCCGTATGCGGTAGGGATGAACAACCATATGGGCAGCGCCATGACCTCCAGCCTGCCGGCCATGCAGAAGGTGATGCAGGCGCTGGAAAGCTATAACCTGTACTTCCTCGACAGCATGACCATCGGCAACAGCCAGGCCACCCGCGCCGCAGCGGGTACCGGGGTCAAGGTGATCAAGCGGCGGGTATTCCTCGACGACACCGCCAGCGAAAGCGATATCCGCCACCAGTTCAACCGCGCCATTGCGCTGGCGCGCCGTAACGGCTCCACCATCGCCATCGGCCACCCTCGACCGGCCACGGTAAAAGTGCTCAAACAAATGCTGGCGACGCTGCCCGCCGATATCGTGCTGGTCAGGCCGAGTTCACTGCTGAACGCACCGCAGGGCGGCAGCGCTATGCCGCCGAGCAAACCGCCGCGTCCGACGCAGCCGAAAAACCCGTTCAACAACGGTATCAAGCAGTGCAAGGTGAAAGCGCCGAAGGAGCAGGAAAAAGTACATGCCGGCACGGCGCTGGCCGTGATTGGCGAAAGCATCGCCCAGTCGCCGGTGGTGACCTTTATCAAACAGCACTGGCCAAGCTGGCCGCGCGCGTCAGAGAAGCAGTCATAATCCAGGGCGGAGCGTGCTCCGCCCTGTCGTCAGCACATCAATCCCAGCTCAGCACCACTTTCCCGGATTGCCCGGAACGCATGGCGTCGAAGCCCTGCTGGAATTCGTCAATCGAGAAACGGTGGGTAATGATCGGCGTCAAATCCAGCCCGGACTGGATCAGCGCGGCCATCTTATACCAGGTTTCAAACATTTCACGGCCATAAATACCTTTAATAAACAGCCCCTTGAAAATCACCTGATTCCAATCGATCGACATATCGGAAGGCGGAATCCCCAGCATGGCGATGCGACCGCCGTGATTCATGGCGTTCAGCAGCGTACGGAAGGCCGGCGGCGCGCCGGACATCTCCAGGCCGACGTCAAACCCTTCGGTCATACCCAGCTCGTTCATCACGTCGCTCAGGTTTTCCTGACTGACGTTCACCGCGCGGGTAACGCCCATCTTGCGCGCCAGCTCCAGGCGATACTCATTCACATCGGTAATCACCACGTTGCGGGCGCCTACGTGCTTACATACTGCCGCCGCCATAATGCCGATCGGCCCGGCGCCGGACACCAGCACGTCCTCGCCCACCAGATCGAACGAGAGCGCGGTATGCACGGCATTGCCGAACGGGTCGAAAATTGACGCCAGCTCATCGGAGATATTGTCCGGGATCTTGAAGGCGTTAAACGCCGGGATCACCAGATATTCGGCAAACGAGCCGGGGCGGTTGACGCCCACGCCCACGGTGTTGCGGCACAGGTGCGTACGGCCGCCGCGGCAGTTGCGGCAGTGGCCGCAGGTGATGTGTCCTTCGCCGGATACGCGATCGCCGATATTAAAGCCTTTTACTTCCTGGCCAATCGCCACCACTTCGCCCACGTATTCGTGGCCAACCACCATCGGTACCGGAATGGTGTTCTGTGACCACTCATCCCAGTTATAGATATGCACATCGGTGCCGCAGATCGCGGTTTTGCGAATTTTGATCATGACGTCGTTATGCCCCAGCTCCGGCTGTGGCACATCGGTCATCCAAATCCCTTCTTCCGCTTTCAGTTTAGACAGTGCTTTCATGGTTTTACCTTATGCAATAACGCCAAGATCTTTGCCGATACGCGTAAATGCCTCAACGGCGCGTTCAATTTGCTCCGGTGAATGGTCGGCGGACATTTGGGTACGGATGCGCGCCTGATTTTTCGGCACCACCGGATAGAAGAAACCTGTTACGTAAATGCCTTCCTTGAGCAGCGCATTGGCGAAATCCTGCGCCAGTTTCGCATCTCCCAGCATTACCGGGATGATGGCGTGATCGGCGCCGGCCAGGGTAAAACCGGCTGCGGTCATTTTTTCGCGGAACAGACGGGCGTTGCTCCACAGGCGGTCGCGCAGCGCATCGCCCTCTTCCAGCAGTTCCAGCACTTTAATCGACGCGGAAACGATCGCCGGCGCCAGCGAGTTGGAGAACAGGTACGGGCGCGAGCGCTGACGCAGCCACTCCACCAGCTCTTTTTTCCCCGCGGTGTAGCCGCCGGAAGCGCCGCCCAGCGCTTTACCCAGGGTGCCGGTGATAATGTCGACGCGCCCCATCACCTCGCAATACTCGTGCGTGCCGCGGCCATTGGCACCGACAAAGCCTACCGCGTGAGAGTCGTCCACCATTACCAGCGCCTGATATTCATCCGCCAGGTCGCACACGCCTTTCAGGTTGGCAATCACGCCGTCCATCGAGAACACGCCGTCGGTGGCGATCAGGATATGACGCGCGCCGTCGGCCTTCGCCTGCTTCAGCTGCGCTTCCAGTTCGCTCATATCGTTGTTGGCATAGCGGTAGCGTTTGGCTTTACACAGGCGCACGCCGTCGATGATAGAAGCGTGGTTCAAGGCATCGGAAATAATGGCGTCTTCCGGCCCCAGCAGGGTTTCAAACAGGCCGCCGTTGGCGTCAAAGCAGGAAGAGTAAAGAATGGCATCTTCCATACCGAGGAAGTCAGCCAGCTTCTGTTCCAGCTGTTTATGGCTGTCTTGCGTGCCGCAGATAAAGCGCACCGACGCCATACCGAAGCCGTGGCTGTCCATGCCGGCTTTCGCGGCCTCGATCAACGCAGGATGGTTCGCCAAACCAAGGTAGTTGTTGGCGCAGAAATTGATAACGTGGCTGCCGTCCGCCACGGCGATATCGGCCTGTTGCGCGGAGGTGATAATACGTTCCTGCTTAAACAAACCTTCGGCACGGGTGGCGGCAAGTTGTTGTTCCAACTGCTGATAAAACGACGCAGACATTCTGTTATCTCCAGGATTGGCTCATTTTCAACATATTTTACTGATTTGTAACCGGACTGACGATAATACGCCGGAGAGAATATGAAAAATGCAGCAGATATCACGGCAGCGCCCGGGCAACCGCCACCGTGGTTCCTTCTAAGGATTATCGGAGCCCATCCGATGTTTGCAACGATATGAAATGCTATTATAGGCGTCATATAGCGTGGGGTATTGTGCCCCACTAGGCAGAATAAACAGGGGTAAGCCCAATGATTATCGTCACTGGCGGCGCCGGCATGATCGGCAGCAACATCGTTAAGGCACTGAATGACAAAGGGTATCGTGACATTCTGGTTATCGATAACCTGAAAGACGGCACCAAATTCGTCAATCTGGTCGATCTTGATATTGCCGACTATATGGATAAAGAAGATTTTATCGCCAGCATCGTCGCCGGCGACGACTTCGGCGATGTTGAGGCGGTGTTCCACGAGGGCGCCTGCTCCGCCACCACCGAGTGGGACGGCAAGTACATGATGGATAACAACTATCAGTACTCCAAAGATCTGCTGCACTATTGCCTGGATCGCCAGATTCCTTTCCTGTACGCCTCTTCCGCCGCCACCTACGGCGGCCGCAGTGAAAACTTTATCGAAGAGCGTCAGTACGAGCAGCCGCTGAACGTTTACGGCTACTCCAAATTCCTGTTCGACCAGTACGTGCGTGAAATTCTGCCGGAGGCCGACTCTCAAATCTGCGGCTTCCGCTATTTCAACGTTTACGGCCCGCGTGAAGGCCACAAAGGCAGCATGGCGAGCGTGGCCTTCCACCTCAACGGCCAGATCGGCCGCGGCGAGAACCCGAAACTGTTCGCCGGCAGTGAAAACTTCAAGCGCGACTTCATCTACGTCGGCGACGTGGCAGCGGTCAACCTGTGGTTCTGGCAGAACGGCGTCTCTGGCATCTTCAACTGCGGCACCGGCCGGGCGGAAACCTTCCAGGCGGTGGCCGACGCGGTGGTGGACTTCCACCAGAAAGGCGCGGTGGAATACATTGAGTTCCCGGAAAAGCTGAAAGGCCGCTATCAGGCTTATACCCAGGCCGATCTGACCAATCTGCGTGCTGCGGGTTATAACGCCTCGTTTAAAACCGTGGCCGAAGGCGTCAAAGAGTACATGGCCTGGCTCAACCGCACCGCTTAAGCTGAAGGGAATCTGCACGGTATGAAAATACTGGTTATCGGCCCTTCCTGGGTTGGCGATATGATGATGTCGCAAAGTCTTTACCGCACCCTGAAGGCCGAGTACCCGTCAGCAGAGATCGACGTCATGGCTCCGGCCTGGTGTCGCCCGCTGCTGGCGCGGATGCCGGAAGTCAATCAGGCGCTGGCGATGCCCCTCGGGCATGGCGCGCTGGCGATCGGCGAGCGTCGCCGCCTTGGCCACACGCTGCGCGCCAATCGTTACGATCGCGCCTATGTACTGCCGAATTCGTTTAAATCCGCCCTGGTGCCGTTCTTCGCCCAGGTGCCGCTACGTTGCGGCTGGCGCGGCGAGATGCGCTACGGCCTGCTGAACGATATCCGCGTATTGGATAAAGCCGCTTTCCCGTTAATGGTCCAACGCTATGTGGCGCTGGCCTATGATAAACAGCGTATTCACAGCGCCACAGATCTGCCGCAGCCGCTGTTATGGCCGCAGCTGCAGGTCAGCGATGAAGAGATAGCCGAGACTACCGCCTCCTTTAATCTGACCGACGCCCGTCCGTTGATTGGTTTCTGCCCCGGCGCGGAATTCGGCCCGGCCAAGCGCTGGCCGCATTATCATTACGCCCGGCTGGCGCAGATGCTGATCGACCAGGGCTATCAGATCGCCCTGTTCGGCTCAGCCAAAGACCACGAGGCCGGCGAGCAGATCCGCACGGCCCTGGCGGACGCGTCGCGCGGCCACTGTATCAACCTGGCCGGCGAAACCCAGCTGGAACAGGCGGTTATCCTGCTGGCCTCCTGTCAGGCGGTGGTCAGCAATGACTCCGGTTTAATGCACGTTGCAGCGGCGTTGAACAAACCGTTGATAGCCTTATACGGGCCGAGCAGCCCGGACTTCACTCCGCCGCTGTCGGACAAGGCCAAGGTGATCCGCCTGATTAGCGGCTATCACAAGGTGCGCAAAGGCGATGCCGACCAAGGCTATCATCAGAGCCTGATCGATATTCAGCCGCAACAGGTGTTAGACGCGTTAATGCCGCTACTGGCCGACAGCGAGGAATAACCATGCAGGTGTTGATCGTCAAGACCTCGTCCATGGGGGATGTACTGCATACGCTGCCGGCGCTGACGGATGCGATGAACGCCATCCCCGGCATTCGTTTCGACTGGGTGGTAGAAGAAGGTTTCCGCCAGATCCCCACCTGGCATCCGGCGGTGGATCGGGTGATTCCGGTCGCCATTCGCCGCTGGCGCAAAAACTGGTTCGGCAGTGAAACCCGTCAACAGCGCTGCGACTTTAAACGTCAGCTGCAAGAACGCGATTATGATGTGGTGATCGATGCGCAGGGTCTGATCAAAAGCGCCGCGCTGGTGACCCGCGTCGCCAAAGGCAGCAAGCACGGTCAAGACTGTAAAAGCGCGCGCGAACCGTTTGCCAGCTGGTTTTACAACCATCGTCATTACATTGATAAACAGCAGCACGCGGTAGAGCGTACCCGCGAGCTGTTCGCCAAAAGCCTCGGCTACGCCAGGCCCGAAACCTATGGCGACTATGCCATCGCCGCCCGTTTTCTCAGCCAGCCGCCGGCGGATGCCGGGCAATACCTGGTGTTTCTGCATGCCACCACCCGCGATGAGAAGCACTGGCCAGAAGAAAACTGGCGCGAGCTGATCTCGCTGGTTGCGCCAACCGGGCTGCGCATCAAGCTGCCATGGGGCGCCGAACACGAACACCAGCGCGCGCTGCGCCTGGCGGAAGGCTTCCCGCATGTCGAGGTGCTGCCGAAACTCAGCCTGGAGCAGGTTGCGCAGGTGCTGGCCGGCGCTAAAGGCGTGGTGTCGGTGGATACCGGCCTCAGCCATCTGGCCGCCGCGCTCGATCGGCCGAACATTACGCTGTTCGGCCCGACAGATCCGGGATTGATCGGCGGTTATGGGCAAAATCAGCAGTCGCTGATTTCCCCGGAAAAGAAAATGTCCACCATCAATGCCGATCTGGTTTGGGCAACATTGCAAAAGGCTCTTTGATGAAGAAGCTGCACATTATTAATCTGGAAAAAATGGGTGGTGTCGAACGCCTGTTTTTACAGTACATCAACGATACAACCGACGGCAGCAATGCGGTTATCTGCATCAGCAATGAAATCGGCACGGAAATACGCCAAAAAATGCCGCAGCAAAAAGTAACTTTTGCCAATCGCCTGATCAACGCCTTATCCTTCCGCTGCCCGCAATTTCTGCGCAAATATTTGTTGAAGTGGAAAGTTGAACGGGCTGACGCCGATGTGATCATCGTCTGGGATTTAATCCCTGGATTGGCGGCAAAGCCCAAGCGTGGCAAACTGGTGTATTACGATCACGGCTGCTCCTGGCGTTATGCAAAGAACAACAAAACCCTGCGCTTTTTCTCCATGCTGGATGGCGTCATTTCCGCGTCTCAGGCTTCAAAGCGCGTCATGGAACTGCGTTTTAACCTCCCCTGCCCCAACCCGGTGGTGATCAACCGCATCAAAACGCCGGCAGGCATCAGTAACGAACCGAAAACGCTGAGTCAACCGGTCAGGATCGGCACGGCTTCACGTCTGGTGACATTAAAAGGCATCAGCGTCTCGCTGCTCATGCTGCAGGAACTGCTGCGCCGCGGCCATAATGTCACGCTGGAGATAGCCGGAAAAGGTCCTGACAGGCCAGCCTTTGAAGCGCTGGCGCAGCGCCTGCAGTTAGGCGATCGCGTCACATTCAGCGGTTTTCAGCACAATGTGGCCGATTTCTTCAACCGCACCCATATCTATATGAGCACACCGATCACCGAACCTTTCGGGCTGTCCTGCATGGAATCGCTTTATTTTGGCGTACCGGTAATATTCCCGATGGTGGACGGTCAGCCCGAGGCGGTAAAAGACGGTTATTGCGGCATTGGCTTAACGCCTTCCGTCACCATAGAAGAGCACCGAAAACTGACGGGCATCGAGGTCGATTTCCCTCACGATGTTTACGACCCGCTCACTGACCGGCTAGTAACGCCCAAGCTGCTGTCACATATTGACTGCGCCGATGCTGTGGAAAAAATGTTGGTTCAATCTCATTACGAACAGCTAAGCAAAAATTCAAAACGTTATCCGGCTGAGCATTTTAACTATGCCATGTTCAAATCAGATTTTGACAGCACCTTGCAGTCATTTGTTATGTAATACCCGAGTAGGAACCTCAAAATAATGTCAAAAGAAAAAATACCGCACCCTGCTTTTAGTTATCTTATCTATTTAGGATGCGCTATCGCTTTTTGTACCATACCTTTTGGTTCAACAACTGGGCGAAATATTTTCTATATTTCCAGCTACATAGCATTTATTGCCTTCTGCTTAAACTTCCGTTACCTCACCAGCAACAAAAAGAATCTGGTGCTGCCCGGCCTGTTTTTAGGCGTAGGTTTAGCCAGCGTGCTCTGGGTGGCAGCCTTTAAACAGCCTGGTGAATTTATTGATCTTTATCGTTCTTATACGTCAACCGGCAAGCTGCAGATCGCAACGGCGTTTATCCTGCTATACGCCTTGAACGAACCGCTATGCATGCAACGCGCGTTTATTGCCGTCGCGTTGATAACCGGGATCGCGGTCAATATTTACTCACTATACCAGGGACTGTTTCTGGATATATCGCGCGTAGAGCTCAACTTTGACCGGGCCACAGTTGTCGCCTACCTGATCACTGCTATAAATCTGGTCATGCTGCAGGCGATCCTGATGCTGAAATGCCGCTATCGTCTCTGGTTATATATCCTGGCGTTTATGTTGACCTATTCTACCGTGATATTAACGGGAACTCGTGCAGCCATGTTGGTTTATCCTGTGGTGGTCGGCATTTCCATTCTGGCAACCAAGGACCTGCTCTCCCGTCGGAACAAACTTGCCCTTGTCACCGCCGTGCCGATATTGCTTATCGTTAGCGGATTGGTGTTTAAACCCCAGATAGAACAACGTATTGCTGATTTTAAAACCAACTTGCAGTTAATCGATCAGCCGCAGATAGATAACTCGATCATTTCGCGCATTTCCATGCAAATTGTGAGCCTGAAAGCAGGGACCGCAGCGCCACTGGGTGAGTCGGCAGAAAAACGTGGGGATGCTATCCGCAATATCATCGCTCACGAACCGCAATTATACGGCGTCACGCCTTATATCAACGTCCATATGCATAATGAACTACTGGAAACCTATTCAATCAAAGGCGTGTGGGGCGTCTTGTTGTTGCTGTCACTCTATATCAGTCTATTTATCTCCGCCTTCAGACCCCACAGAAATGCGCTGTTGCTGGGAGTCACGGCCAGCCTGTTTGTGTACGGATTGAGTGATGTGATTTTCTTCAGTACCGAATGCACCGTTATATTTTGTTTGGCGATCATTGCCAGTGTATTGTCAGGGAAGAAAAAGGCCGCTATAAAGGTTAAACCATGAGCGCTTATCCATACTTACTCAGCGTAATTGTTCCCTTTTATAATAACGCTGATTTTATCGTCGACAGCCTACGTTCTCTGTTGAACCAAGTGACTGATGACGTAGAAATCGTAATTATTGATGATGGTTCGACAGATGATTCCGTTCAGCGCGTCACACAGCTCCTTGAGGGGCAAACAGCCCACCATGCAACGCTGATTTGTCAACCAAACGGCGGGATAGCCCATGCGAGAAATGTTGGGCTGGCTAACGTCCGTGGCCGCTATGTGACGTTCCTTGACGGCGATGATTTACTCAGCAGCGACTACTGGCAGATATTGCGGCCGCTACTGCTGGCTGACCAGTACGATATTATTGATTTTAATTATCAGAAATTTTCAGAGACCGTCCCCACCCACCCGCAGGGGAAAAAGACTGAAATTTATGGTTATGATTTTAAAAATCAAGGGCTAGCATGCCTTATGCCGTTGTTTACCCGTTCAATGTGGCACCTGTGGAGCAGAGTCTACCGCCATACTCTGCTGGAAGGAGAGTCATTTGCGACCGGGCGACGCTATGAAGACGTTATCTTCACTCCTTTTTTATACTTCAAGACCCGCAAGATAGCGCATATTGAGCAGGTGCTTTATTTCTATCGTGACAACAATTTAGGGATTACCCGTAACCATAGCGAAAAAGATATTGCAGATTTGCAGTTCGCTATGAGTAAAATGACGGACTACGCTCTACAGCATCAACACAACTCGCAAATACGACCGCTCGCGGCTTTGATGATCGCTAACTGTTTCTGTGAAATAAAAAATATCACCAAAAAAATCCACGGTTGTTATCGTTACAGCCCGGAACTGCGAAATGCCCTCCAGCGTGCGGCTAAAGTGTGCCAGGGTACGAAGGTCCCCAGTAAAAAAGTCTGCCAAATGCGCTACCCATACATCGACGAGCTATTGTCAAAGGTGCGCATTGGGCTCAAGAAACACTAAGATCGGGCTTTATCAGCCAAGGGACAAATGTTCCACCACTTCTTGGTAGACGCGCGACGGCTGAATCACCCCCATCGGGCTTTCAGCCTCCAAAGGCAGGGTATAACCGGTTCGTGACGCATGCACGATACGGTGCAATTCAAGATCCTGAATCGGGCCGGTCGTGCGCGGATCGGCGGTAACAAACAGGCTGATGGTTCTCACCTTCAGAGCAATAGCTAAGTGCAGCGGCCCGGTATCCCCGGTAACCAGCAGATGGAAACCGCTCAGCAACGTCAGCAACTGCCGCAGCCCGGTTTTCCCAATGCGGTTATCCACGTGCGTACGCGTTTTATCCTGAACCTGCTGCAAAAACTGCTGTGCTTTTCCATCGTCAAAAGGTGCGCCAATCAGCACAATCCGCACGTTATCATGCCGAGCGACCAGCTCATCCGCCAGCTTTACAAAATGAGAAACCGGCCAACAGCGTGATTCTGTTGAGGCGCCAAGTTGAAAACCGATAGTGCAGTATTCCGCGCTCTTTTCCTCTGCGGGAAACGGCGCCAAAACTTCCATCGTCGGATCATCAGAGCGGCAGCCCAATACCGAAATCAACTCCAGCTTGCGCCGGATAAAGTGGCCGTAATAGTCGAAAACATAGTTAGTCAGCCACTCTTCCAGACCACAAATACCATTGCGGTAATTATCGCGGATAATGTACTTGGCGCCGGCCAGCACCGCACTGATAACATCATAAGGTTGGTGGGAATGCAGTATTAACGCCAGGTCAGGCGGATATTCACGCAGAGACGTTAACAGCGGCCCCATGCTTTTAAATTTGCTGTCCCAATATACCACGCGGTCAATATAGCGGCCGTTCTCCACCAGCTCCTGGTTCTTTTTATGCACCACCAGCGTAATATGGGCTTCAGGATACCGCTCTCGTACGGCGCGAATTGCCGGCGTATTAAACATGAAATCGCCGAGCGCAGTGGTAGAGTAAATCACGATCTGGGCAAACTGCATGTCGGGATCAAAAGTGGCTTTATCTTGAAAACGGCCGCGCTTTGCGACGTATTTTCGTAAAAACCAGTTAGCAGCCTTTATTTTCCATTTCTTAGACATTTCAATTCACTTTCAGTTGATAATACTCAGCCAACGTCATACCGACCGTATGTTGCTGCAACCAGGCAAAAAGCTGTTCCAAATCACGATACAGCGCCTCAATATCCTGCTCATTTTTGAACGTCGGGCTGCCGCCGGGCATAAACTCCGAGGAGTGCAGCATAAACTCAATGTAATCATTACCTTCCGCCAAAGAGAGTTCAGCAACCCGCTTCATCTGCGCCAGATTATTGCCGCTCGGACGCAGCCAGTGCACCGACGGTGAGCGCCGCTTGCCGCGCAGGCGATCGTAACCCTGCTTAATCGCGTTCATCGCGCCAGAATGTTTGTATTGAATGCTCATCGGCACTTCCAGCAGGCCGGACTGGCCCGGCCGCGCAATATTTTGCGGATCGATAAAGTAGGCGTGTGACGGAAACGCGCGGTAATCAGTGCCGCCGTTGCCCTGCGGGTTGCCCGGCGAATACTGCCAGTTGACCCGTGGCGTGACCGAACAGTCGACCTGATAGCCAAATTCCAGCAGCAGCTCGGCGTAATACTCGTTGAAAGCCCAGCGCCCGGCGCGGTGGCTCAGCATTTTAGTCTGGAAGGCATCTTCCAGCAGCTTGGTCATATGGTCGACCTTGGCGCGGATTTGGTCAGCCGGATACTCAATCAGATAAGGCTTATGCCGCCAGTCATCATCGGTCAGCGGCGTCAGCGGCGGGCTGTTCCAGGCGTGCAGATGCATACCCACTTCGCCGGTGCCGCGCGCAATCACATCACGGGCAAATTCGACGTATTGCGGGTCGACCGCCATTTCATAATTGGTGAGATAAACCGGTTTAAACGCATATTTCTCACACAGCGCCTGAAAGCGAGGTAAAAAGCGGGTATTGTCAGTCGTAATACGATCGTGGTTCTGCCACAGGTTGTCGCCTTCAGTATCTATCGTGATGAGAAATGCCGGTTTAGTCATAAATATCGCGCCTGATATCAATAATATACAAACATGTTACGCAGCCAGCCTGCCGTGAGCAAACGACTTCGCCGTCAGGTTTGGACAACGGCGCAACGGATTTGTCTCGTTTATCGTGCTATTTTTCCACGATTCGCAAGAAAAATCCGCAACAGTAGCCACATGCGAGAGGGTCATTTAGAATCATTCGCTGGTTTCCCATATAGCGAATCACGATGAACGACGCGTCAGCACCGATCCCAGCAACATCGATACAGCGTATTTTAGTTATTAAGCTGCGCCACCACGGCGATATGCTGCTGACCACGCCGGTCATCAATACGCTAAAAGCTAACTACCCGCAGGCGCAGATAGACGTGCTGCTGTACCAGGAAACGCAGGATATGTTAGCCAGCAACCCGGCAATATCACGGATATTCGCCATTGACCGCCAGTGGAAAAAACAGGGCGCCAAGGCTCATATGGGCCATGAATGGCGCCTGATCCGCCAGTTGCAGGCGCAACGTTACGATCTGGTGGTGAACCTGGCCGACCAATGGCGCAGCGCGCTGATTACGCGCCTGACGGGCGCACGCATCCGTTTGGGCTTTGCTTTCCCCAAACGCCGTGGTTTTCTCTGGCAGCATTGCCATACGCAACTCGTCTCCGTCGAAACCCATGGCACCTTGCATACGGTGGAGCAGAACCTTTCTTTGCTGCAGCCGCTTGGTCTGCCACTCAGCGATACGCAGGTCACCATGAGCTATGCCGAGCAGGATTGGCAGAGCAGCGAAACGCTGCTGCGGCAGCACGATGTACCGCATGACTATATCGTCGTGCAGCCCACCTCGCGTTGGTTCTTTAAATGCTGGAGCGAAGAGAAAATGGCGGCGGTCATCACGGCCCTGCAGGCCGATGGCCACACGGTGGTCATTACCTCCGGCCCCGATGAGAAAGAGCGTAAAATGGTGAACAACATTCTGGCGCACTGCCCCAAACAGGGCGTTGTGTCGCTGGCAGGACAGCTCACCCTGCGGCAACTGGCGGCAATCATCGATCACGCCAAGCTGTTTATTGGCGTAGACTCCGTGCCCATGCATATGGCCGCCGCGCTGAAAACGCCCTGCATCGCGCTGTTTGGCCCGTCCAAGCTGACGTTCTGGCGCCCATGGCAGGTTATCGGCCAGGTTATCTGGGCCGGCGACTACGGGCCATTGCCCGATCCGGACGCGGTTAACACCGGTACCGATGAGCGTTACCTTAACCTTATTCCTACAGACGCGGTGATTACTGCCGCGCGGAGCCAGCTTTCATGACCGCATTGCGTTTGGCGATTGTTCGTCAAAAATACCGCCCGGACGGCGGGGCTGAGCGTTTTGTCTCCCGTGCTTTAGAGGCGTTGGAACAGCAGGACCTCGAACTCAACGTCATCACCCGCGAATGGCAGGGCGACGCCAACCCAAACTGGCATATTCACCTGTGTGACCCGTTCAAACTCGGGCGCATCAGCCGGGAGCGCGGCTTTGCCGAAGCGGCGCGCGCGCTGTGGCAAAAAGAACGGTTCGATCTGGTGCAAAGTCATGAGCGCATCGCCGGCTGCGATATTTACCGGGCCGGCGACGGCGTGCACCGCCGCTGGCTGCTGCAGCGTGCGCGCCTGCTGCCGGAGTGGCGCCGTAAATGGCTGTTCTCCAACCGTTACCACCGCTACGTGATGTGCGCCGAACGGGCGATGTACGCCGCGCCCGAACTGAAGGCAGTGATCTGCAACGCAGAAATGATTAAACAGGAAATCATCGACGATTTTGGCGTTCCCGCCGATAAGATCAAAGTGATTTACAATGCTATCGATAACCAGAAGTTCCTGCCCGCCGACGACGCACAGCGGCTGCTGCTGCGCCAGCAATACCAGATTCCGCAGCAGGCGCACTGCCTGATCTTCGTCGGCTCCGGTTTCGAACGCAAAGGCCTGGCGGCGGCGATCCGCGCCGTGGCGGCTACCGACAGTTATCTGTTGGTTGTGGGCAAAGACAAGGCGGAAAAGCGCTACCGCGCGCTGGCTCAATCGCTAGGCTGCAGCGATCGCATCCGCTTTATGGGCGTGCAGAAACAGACGCTGCCTTTCTATCAGGCCGCCGATGGCCTGCTGCTGCCCACGCTGTATGACCCATTCCCCAACGTTATTCTGGAAGCTATGTCATGCGGCCTGCCGGTGATCACCAGCACCACATGCGGTGGAGCGGAGTTTATCACCGCCGGACAAAATGGTTTTGTGTGTGATGCGCTGGATGTCGCGGCGTTAACCGCCGCAGTACGCGATTTACCGCGGCAGGCACTGGGGTCATCCATGGGTGAAGCAGCCCGACAGCGCATTATGCCGGCAACGCCGGCGAGCCTGTCCGAGCAGCTGATTTCGCTGTATAACCAAATTCTGGATTGATTATGCGTATTCTGATGATTATCGATGGCTTGCCCGGCGGCGGTGCAGAAAAAGTCGTGTTAACGCTGTGCCAGGGCATGCAGCAACTTGGTCATAGCGTCAGCCTGATTTCACTGCGGGACGTCTGTAACTATCCCATTCCTTCCGGCATCGACTATCAAGTCGTGCCGGACAACTGCCGTAAACCCTGGCGCAAGCTGACGGAACTATCCCGCCGTGCCGCACAGCTGGATCGCGCCGTTATCGCTAACGAGCAGCAGCATGGCGTCTATGACCTGATTTTCTCCAACCTGCATAAAACGGATCGTATCGTCAGCCGTAGCAAGAGACTTAACAACGAACGGTTATGGTTTTGTATTCACGGCATACTCTCCACCTCATACCTCGGCCACCGTACCGGGCTGGACCGCTGGCTCAAGCAGCGTAAGATCGCCAACGTCTACCAGCAGCGCAATATCGTCGCCGTTTCACGCGCGGTCGGCGACGATCTCCAAAACAATCTGCCGGTTCATCCGCAACGCCTGGCCGTCATCAACAATCCATTTGATATCGCCGCCATAGAATCGCTGGCGTCACAGCCGTGTGAGCTGGCTGGCCAGCAGTATTTGGTGCACGTCGGACGCATTCATCCGCACAAACGCCACGACCGGCTGCTGAAAGCCTATGCGCTTTCAGGTATCGAAGCACCATTGGCGTTAATCGGCACCGGTAATGAAAATGAAGTGGAAAAAATCAAACGGCTGGCGATTGAGTTAGGCATCGAGCAACGCGTTCTGTTCTTGGGATTTCAGGAGAACCCCTACCCGTTTATCAAACACGCGGCACAGTTAGTACTCAGTTCAGACAGCGAAGGGTTTGGTAATGTGCTGGTAGAAGCGCTGCTATGCGGTACCCCGGTCGTCAGTACCCGATGCCCTGGCGGCCCAACGGAAATCTTGGAAAACGCTGGAATGCCCCAGGCGCTGGCAGATTTAAATGAGCAATCTCTGGCTGAAAAAATGGTGCAGACCTATCGCCAACCGCCGGAGATCGATCACCAGCAGTTATTACGTTACGGCCTGCACCCCATTTGCGCACAGTATCTGGCTTTGGCGCAGTAAATTAAAGGGAGGGACCCGCACCTCCCTTCTCAACTACTGCAGCGCCCGAATCTGCTGCCACACCTCATCGACCGTCACGTCGGCGCACTCACCCGATTCCGTTTGCAAAATAGCGTATTTACCCGACCACGGGTGCCAGGAATCCTTGTCGGTATCGCCGAAGAATACCACCTGCGTGCTGTTTACCGCCGCCGCCAGATGCATCTGCCCGCCGTCGCTGCACAACACCAGGTCACAGCGCTCAAACGCGGCCAGCAGCTCACGTACCGACGCCGTCGGGTACAGCGCAACGCGCTGACTGTCGCACTGCGCCAGCAGTTGCTGAGCGCGCTGCTGGTCGCCGATATCATCCGGCGCCAGCGTACCCTGTGGCGACCAGAATATCAGCACCGAATTACGCGGGTCATCGGTCAAGCGGCGAATAATCTCGGCATAGCGCTCCAGCGGCCAGCGCCGGTTGGCCATCCGGCTGCTGATATGCACCGCATAAATATGTTCCGCTTGCGGTAATAGCGCCTGTATACGCTGCTGCGCCTGCTGCTGCTCTTGGGCGCTTAAATAAGCCCGCACGGGTGGAATGGCTATTTGCCGTTCAGCGATCGCCGACAAATAGCTAAAGGTATGTTCCACCTGGTGTTTACCGTGGAAATCCGCCGGTTTGAACGGCCGGGTTATTTCCGGCGTACCGAGATCGGCGCCGATAATATGTTTGCCGCCCGCCATTTTCGCCAGTCGCAGGCTGTACTTGCAGGGGACGGGATTCGCCAGAATCACCGCATCGAATTTTATCTTCCGCAATTTCAGGAATATCAGCAGGCGCTCGAAATACACCCCCAGCGTCGTTTCATTCTTCGCTTTGTGCTTTGCCTTTTTATAGACAAAAACCTTCTCAATATGCGGGTTATTTTTTACAACGTCCTGGCTGATTTTGTTAATTAGCAAATAGAGCTTTGCATCTGGATACGCAATTTTTACGCCTTCAATCAAAGGGAGGGTGCAAACAAGATCGCCAATGTTATCGCGGCGAATAATTAAAATATTTTTCATATCAACCCTATCGACGAAACCACCCGTCTGTTGTCTGAAACTGGTGCCCGAAGCCACCAAATTAGCGCCTTTCCCTGCCGATTATGGTACTATTCCGAATAACCCATAAAAATGAAATTGATAGAATGTTGCTGCGTTTATATCAGGTACTCCTCTACCTCATTCAGCCCCTGATCTGGCTTCGCTTATTGCTGCGCAGCCGCAAAGCGCCGGCCTACCGCAAGCGCTGGGCCGAACGCTATGGTTTCTGCGCCGGGAAAGTGGTTCCCGACGGCATCATGCTGCATTCCGTTTCCGTCGGCGAAACGCTCGCCGCCATTCCTTTGGTGCGCGCCCTGCGCCACCGCTACCCCTCTTTACCGATTACTGTGACCACAATGACCCCAACAGGTTCAGAGCGTGTCCAGTCCGCCTTCGGCAAAGATGTACATCACGTCTACCTCCCCTACGATCTGCCCGGTTCCATGCACCGTTTCCTCGACCAGGTTAACCCGAAGCTGGTCATCATCATGGAAACCGAACTGTGGCCAAACATGATCAACGCGCTGCATCAGCGCCAGATCCCGCTGGTGATCGCCAATGCACGCCTTTCTGCCCGTTCCGCCGCCGGCTATAAAAAGATCGGCGGTTTTATGCGCGATATGCTGCGCCGCATTACGCTTATCGCCGCACAGAATCAGGAAGACGGCGACCGCTTTATCGAGCTAGGGCTGAAGCGCTCTCAATTAACCGTCACCGGCAGCCTGAAGTTTGATATTTCCGTTACCCCGGAGCTGGCTGCCCGGGCCGTTACGCTGCGCCGCCAATGGGCGCCGCGGCGTCCGGTATGGATAGCCACCAGCACGCATGAAGGGGAAGAGACCATCTTGCTGGCGGCGCACCGTAAGCTGCTGGAAAAACATCCCGACCTGCTGCTGATTCTGGTGCCGCGCCACCCGGAACGCTTCCAGACCGCCAAAGATTTAACGCAAAAGGCCGGCTTCAGCTACACCACCCGCAGCAGCGGCGAAATTCCCTCCAGCAGCACCCAGGTGGTGATCGGCGATACCATGGGCGAACTGATGCTGCTGTACGGCATTGCCGATCTGGCCTTCGTCGGCGGCAGCCTGGTGGAGCGTGGCGGACATAACCCGCTGGAAGCCGCAGCGCATGCCATTCCGGTGCTGATGGGCCCGCATACCTTTAACTTTAAGGATATTTGCGGCAAGCTCTCCCAGTCTGAAGGGTTGATTACCGTCACCGATACCGATTCTCTGGTTAAAGAAGTGGATACGCTGCTGACCGACGAGGATTATCGCCGCTACTACGGCCGTCACGCCGTTGAAGTGCTGTATCAGAACCAAGGCGCGCTGCAACGCCTGCTGCATCTGCTGGAGCCTTATCTGCCGCCCCGGAGCCACTGATGGAAAACCGCAAAAGCCTGTCGGTCGTGATGATCGCCAAAAATGAAGCCGCGCTGCTGCCGGATTGTCTGCAGTCGGTCAACTGGGCGGATGAGGTCATCGTACTGGACTCCGGCAGCCAGGATGATACGGCGGCCATTGCCGAAAGCCTTGGCGCCAAAGTCTTCATCAACCGTAACTGGCAAGGCTTCGGCAAACAGCGCCAGCTCGCGCAAAGCTACGCCAGCTGCGATTACGTGTTGATGATCGATGCCGACGAACGTGTTACGCCAGAATTGCGCCGCGCCATCGAACAGGTGCTGAACGCCGCGGATGACGACCAGATTTACAGCCTGGGACGGCGTAATCTGTTTCTTGGCCGTTTCATGCGCCATAGCGGCTGGTATCCAGACCGCGTCAATCGTCTGTATGCGCGTGAACGCTACCGCTATAACGACGACCTGGTGCACGAGTCACTCAATACGCACGGCGCGCGCATCGTCCCGTTACAGGGCGATTTATTGCACCTGACCTGCCGTGATTTCTTCACCTTCCAGCGCAAACAACTGCACTACGCACAGGAGTGGGCCAACCAGCGCCACGCCGCCGGCAAACGCTGTGGTTACCTCTCCATACTCACCCATACGCTTGGCGCCTTCTGCAAGACCTGGCTGCTGCGCGCCGGCTTTCTTGACGGTAAACAGGGGTTGCTGTTAGCCGTGGTTAACGCGCAATATACCTTCAACAAGTACGCCGCACTGTGGGCGTTGGGCCGCAACTACTCAGAGAAGTAAATCATGACCCGTAAAGCCATCTACCCCGGAACTTTCGATCCCATGACCAACGGCCACCTGGATCTGGTGACCCGGGCGTCAATGATGTTCGATCGCGTGATTCTGGCCATTGCCGCCAGTCCGAGCAAAAAACCGTTGTTTACGCTGGATGAGCGCGTCGAACTGGCGACGCAGGTAACCGCGCATCTGGATAACGTGGAAGTCTTGGGCTTCAGCGAGCTGATGGCGCATTTTGCCGAACATCAAAACGCCAATATTCTGGTGCGCGGGCTGCGGGCGGTATCGGATTTCGAATATGAATTACAGCTGGCCAATATGAACCGCCACCTGATGCCCCAGTTGGAAAGCGTCTTCCTGATGCCGTCAGAAGAGTGGTCGTTTATCTCCTCTTCGCTGGTCAAAGAGGTGGCGCGCCACGGCGGCGACATCTCTCCATTCCTGCCGGATGTCGTCACCAAGGCGCTGCTGGAAAAGCTGGCGTCCAACTAATCCTTAATGCTGGCAGCCGCGGCAAAAGAAGGTGCTGCGCTGCCCGTGCTTCGCGCTCTCAATCGGCGTACCGCACACGCGGCAAGGCTCGCCGGTGCGTCCGTAAACCTGTAATTCCTGTGCAAAATATCCCGGTTTCCCGTCCGATTGCAGAAAATCACGCAGCGTGGTTCCGCCCTGTTCAATCGAGCGCTGCAACACGGCCTTGATTGTTTTCGCCAGCAGTTCGGCCTCTGGCAAACTCAAAGATCCTGCGGGACGGTCAGGAAGGATCCCGGCGGTAAACAGCGACTCGCTGGCATAGATATTTCCAACGCCTACCACCAGCTTGTTGTCCATCAGCCAGGGTTTAATCAGCGTGCGCTTATTGCGTGACTTATCAAACAGGTATTGGCCGTCAAAGGCATCGCCAAGCGGTTCCGGCCCCAGGTGAGCCAACACGTTACTGGTTGCCAGGTCTTCACACCACAGCCAGGCGCCAAAGCGACGCGGGTCGGTATAGCGCAGAATCATACCGTTGCTCATCACCAGATCGACGTGGTCATGCTTGCCGGCTTCGACCTCTTCCGCCAGCACACGCAGGCTGCCCGACATGCCGAGGTGCACAATAATCCAGCCGGCATCCAGTTCAATCAGCAGGTATTTGGCGCGACGCTGGACGCTGCGCACCGGCCGATCGCTTAACGCCAGGATCTGCTCAGAGACCGGCCAGCGTAAACGCGCATTGCGCACCACCGCATACTGGATGCTGTGCCCGACAAGATACGGTTCAATACCGCGGCGACTGGTTTCAACTTCTGGTAATTCTGGCACGGCGCGCTCCTCTCGCATTCGGTTGCCCTACGACGTCCAGATTACTGCCTGGCGGCGGCTCTGTGAATCCCCGCAGCAGAACAGCGGCTGACGCACGGCCAAATACGGAGGGCAAAAAGCAAAAAACCCGGCCGAAGCCGGGTTTTACTTAATCCACTAAACTAAGAATTACTTAATTTTAGCTTCTTTGTAGACTACGTGCTGACGGACAACTGGATCGAATTTCTTCAGTTCCAGTTTTTCCGGCTTAGTACGCTTGTTCTTCGTGGTGGTATAGAAGTGACCAGTACCAGCAGAAGAAACCAGCTTGATCTTCTCGCGAACACCTTTAGCCATGATTCAGTTCCTTTCCTTAATACTTCTCACCACGGGCACGCAGATCGGCCAGAACCGTCTCAATACCCTTCTTATCAATAATACGCATACCTTTAGCAGATACACGCAGAGTTACAAAGCGCTTCTCAGCCTCAACCCAAAAACGGTGTGAGTGCAGGTTTGGCAGAAAACGGCGTTTGGTCGCGTTCATTGCGTGGGAACGGTTGTTACCGCTCACCGGGCGCTTGCCAGTAACTTGGCAGACTCGGGACATGTCTATTCTCCAAAAATCAAATCAGCTCGAGCTTCGTATAGGGTATGGCCGCCTCGTCAGGCTTTAGAGCCCATCTCAGCAAACTTCATACTGAGGAGACTCTCGTCATCAGGTCAGAAACCACACATCAGGTCAGAAACCTGCTGAGATAGGCTCTTAACGCCAAACCCAAGATTCTCAAAGGTGGCGTAGTATACGCTCTGAAGCGTAAGTGCTCAAGTCCCGAACAGCTAAAGATCCCTCAAGGATCGCGAAATTTTTTCCTAAAGCCAGCCGCGCTCGGCAAAAGAGACGCATTCGCCCCGGCCGATAACCAGATGATCGAGCACCCGGATCTCCAATAATTGGCAGGCATTGACGATTTGTTCGGTGATTTGGCGGTCGGCCAGGCTGGGTTCAGCCCGCCCCGAGGGGTGATTATGCGCCAAAATAATGGCGGCAGCATTCGCTTTTAAGGCTTCGCGCACGATTTCCCGCGGGTGAACCACCACGCTGCTGATGCTGCCCGCAAACATTTCCTGATGGCGGAGCACCCGGTGCTGGTTATCCAGCAACAACACTAAAAAAACCTCTCGTTCGCGATGCGTCAGCAGACTTTGCAGGTAATTGCGGGTGACCTGCGGGTTCAGCAGCGCGTCCTCCTGCGTCAACCGGCTGGAAAAGCAGCGAAACGCCAGTTCCGACGTAGCGCTCAGCTGGCTGTATGTGGCGTCCCCCACGCCCTTCTGAGCGCACAGCTGGGCATAATCCGCCGACACCAGCCGATGCAGCGAGCCAAACTGCCGCAGCAGCTGTTCCGCACGCGACATAACGTGTACGCCGGGAAAACCGGTACGCAAAAAAATCGCCAGCAGTTCAACATCCGAAAGTGCCGCCGCGCCGTCGCGCAGCAATTTTTCCCTTGGCGCCAGCTCACCCGGCCACGGCGCCAGACCGTGATTATTCATGATTCGTCCTCCCTGAGCTGGCTATCATGCCATGCGATGCCGGGGTTAACGACGGCTGCCGGATAAGCTTGCGATGCACCGCGCAAAGCTCAATGTAACGACCACCAGGTTATGCAGAAACGCTCATCCACGCGGCGAGTATGCTAAAATGGCGCATCTTTCGGTTTTCAATCGGACAATGACGATGACGGGACTTTCCGGCAAACATATCGTACTGGGCATCAGCGGCGGCATCGCCGCGTATAAATGCCCGGAGCTGGTGCGCCGCCTGCGCGACAGGGGCGCCGAAGTACGCGTAGTGATGACCCAGGCTGCGCAGTCGTTCATTACCCCGCTGACGCTGCAGGCGGTTTCCGGCTATCCGGTGTCGGACGATCTGCTGGATCCCGCCGCAGAGGCCGCCATGGGCCATATCGAGCTGGGCAAGTGGGCCGATCTGGTGATTCTGGCGCCGGCAACGGCGGATTTGCTGGCGCGCGTCGCCGCCGGCATGGCCAACGACCTGCTCACCACCCTGTGCCTGGCAACCGCCGCCCCCATCGCAGCCGCACCGGCGATGAACCAACAGATGTACCGTGCCACGGCGACGCAGGCTAACCTGCGCACCCTGCAGGCGCGCGGCATGCTGATGTGGGGGCCGGACAGCGGCAGCCAGGCCTGCGGCGACGTCGGTCCGGGACGCATGCTCGACCCGCTGGAGCTGGTCGACCTGGCGAACCGCCACTTCTCAACGCCGCAGGACCTCACGCACCTTAAGCTGATGGTCACCGCCGGCCCGACGCGCGAGGCGCTGGATCCGGTACGCTTTATCAGCAACCACAGCTCGGGCAAAATGGGCTTTGCCATTGCCGCCGCAGCCGCAGCGCGCGGCGCGCAGGTGACGCTGATCGCCGGGCCGGTGGATCAGCCGACCCCGCCGTCGGTAACGCGTATTGACGTCACCAGCGCGCTGGAGATGGAGCAGGCCGTGCAGCAGCGGGCGGCTCAGCAGGATATTTTCGTCTCCTGCGCCGCGGTGGCGGATTACCGCCCGGCACAGGTGGCCGATGAAAAAATAAAAAAACAGGGTGATGACATCACCATCAAGATGGTAAAAAACCCCGACATTGTCGCCGGCGTTGCCGCCATGAACAAAAACCGACCGTTTGTCGTTGGGTTTGCTGCCGAAACCCAGAATGTGGAAGAATACGCGCGACAAAAACTGGCGCGTAAGAAACTGGATGTAATCTGCGCCAACGATGTATCGCTTGCAGGGCAGGGTTTCAACAGTGACACCAATGCCTTACACCTTTTTTGGCAGGATGGGGAAAAGCGCCTGGCGCTTAGCGATAAAGCTCTCCTTGGCCAACGTTTAATAGACGAGATAGTCAGCCGTTATGATGAAAAAAATCGACGTTAAGATTCTCGACCCGCGTATCGGTCAAGATTTTCCATTACCGACCTACGCCACGCCGGGTTCTGCGGGCCTCGATCTGCGCGCCTGCCTGGACGCTGCGGTCGAGCTGGCGCCGGGGGAAACCACCCTGCTGCCGACCGGTCTGGCCATTCACATCGCTGACGCCAACCTGGCGGCGGTGATCCTGCCGCGCTCCGGCCTGGGCCATAAGCACGGCGTCGTGCTGGGCAATCTGGTCGGCCTGATCGACTCCGACTATCAGGGGCAACTGATGGTTTCCGTATGGAACCGCGGGCAAAAGACGTTCACCATCGAGCCGGGCGAACGCATCGCGCAGATGGTCTTCGTACCGGTGGTGCAGGCGGAATTCAACCTGGTCGAAGAATTCGACAGCAGCGAACGCGGCGAGGGCGGCTTCGGCCACTCGGGTCGCCAATAAGCAATACCGCATTAGGATGGCCGGCAGGGAAGCCGCCTGAAACACCGTATTCCGGAGGCATGGAGACCTCAGCAACGGGTTTCCCGGCTGCCGACAAGGCTCTGCGCGTCATACCATGAGGCGCATAACCGCCGCAGGCCAGGCAATGCGAAGAAAACCGGTCGTAAAGACCGCTGACCCCACACCGTAAAAAAGCTATCACATAAGCCGCACAGAATAGCTTCTGGCGCGGCCGGTGCCGGGTTTCCAAAAGTCCAAGCCGTTTTAGCAAGGGTCTAATCAGACATGGCAGAAAAAGAAAATACCAAAAGGAATCGGCGCGAGGAGATACTGCAGGCGTTAGCCCAGATGCTGGAATCCAGCGACGGCAGCCAGCGCATCACCACGGCAAAACTGGCTGCGAATGTCGGTGTCTCTGAAGCCGCGCTGTACCGGCATTTTCCCAGCAAGACGCGGATGTTCGACAGCCTGATCGAGTTTATCGAAGACAGCCTGATCACGCGTATCAACCTGATCCTGCAGGATGAAAAAGAGACCTTCAGCCGCCTGCGGCTGATTCTGCTGCTCGTCCTCAGCTTTGCCGAGCGCAACCCGGGGTTAACGCGGATTATGACCGGCCATGCGCTGATGTTTGAACAGGATCGCCTGCAGGGCCGGATTAACCAGCTGTTTGAACGCATAGAAGCGCAACTGCGCCAGGTGTTGAAAGAGCGCAAGCTGCGGGAAGGGAAAGGTTTTATCGTGGATGAAACCATGCTGGCCAGCCAGCTGCTGGCATTCTGCGAAGGCATGCTGTCACGCTATGTGCGTTCCGAATTCCGCTACCGCCCAACGGAAGAGTTTGAAGGACGCTGGCCGCTGCTGGCGGCGCAGTTACAGTAAGATAACGCCGGGCATGCCCGGCGTTATTATATCGTCAGCCGCGCGATTAAATGCCGTACTGTTCGCGGTAAGCGCGCACCGCCGCCAGATGCTCCGCCATTTCCGGCTTTTCTGCCAAATAGGCGATCAGATCCTGCAACGTGACGATAGAGATGACCTTGCAGTGATAATCGCGCTCCACTTCCTGAATCGCTGACACTTCGCCACGGCCGCGCTCCTGGCGGTCGAGGGAAATCAGCACGCCGGCCAGGCTGGCGCCGCTGGCGTTGATAATCTCCATAGACTCACGGATAGCAGTACCGGCGGTGATCACATCATCCACCAGCATCACGCGCCCCTGCAACGGGCTGCCGACCAACGAGCCGCCTTCGCCGTGGGTTTTCGCCTCTTTACGGTTGAAGCAGTAAGGCACGTCGCGATCGTGATGTTCGGCCAGCGCGACGGCGGTGGTGGTAGCAATCGGAATGCCTTTATACGCCGGGCCAAACAGCAAATCGAAATCAATGCCGGCATCCACCAGCGCCTCAGCATAAAAACGCCCTAACAGCGCAAGGTCGCGCCCGGTATTGAACAGGCCGGCGTTGAAGAAATACGGGCTGGTGCGGCCGGATTTCAGGGTGAACTCGCCGAACTTCAATACCTGCTTGTTAAGCGCAAACTCGATAAACCGGCGCTGATAGGCTTTCATGACTGCTTCTCCTCGTCTTGATACTGATTCATACTGCGCCCGATCGCCGGGCGTAAAAAAGGCGACTTCTCAGTCGCCTTAAAAATTATTCTGCCAGCGCCGCTTTCTGCGCCTGGAAAATAGTGTCGATGCCCCCTCGGGCCAACGCCAGCAACGCCAGCAGCTCATCATGGCTGAACGGCTCACCTTCTGCGGTGCCCTGCACCTCGATCATGCGGCCATCTTCCATCATCACCACGTTCATATCGGTTTCCGCTGCGGAATCTTCCACATATTCCAGATCGCAGACCGGCTCGCCGCCCACGATGCCGACAGAAACGGCGGCCACCATGCCTTTCATCGGGTTAGCCTTCAGCTTGCCGGCGGCAACCAGCGCATTGAGCGCGTCGGCCAGCGCCACGCAGGCGCCGGTAATCGAGGCGGTGCGGGTGCCGCCATCCGCCTGCAGCACGTCGCAGTCGAGCGTAATGGTGAACTCGCCCAGTTTTTTCAGATCGACCGCCGCACGCAGCGAACGGGCGATCAACCGCTGAATCTCCAGCGTGCGTCCGCCCTGCTTGCCTTTCGCCGCTTCACGGGCGTTGCGGCTGTGGGTCGAACGCGGCAGCATGCCGTATTCTGCAGTGATCCAGCCTTGCCCCTGGCCTTTCAGAAAGCGCGGTACGCCATCTTCAACCGTGGCGGTGCACAGAACTTTGGTATCGCCAAACTCAACCAGCACTGAACCTTCAGCGTGTTTCGTGTAGTGACGGGTGAGTGTCAGGGGGCGAACTTGTTGTGGTGCTCTGCCAGCTGGACGCATGGGGCTTTCTCCGACGTTAAATCATCATTGGCTGCGCATTATACCCAAAATATCGCCAGTTGCAGCAACGTGACGAGATAACCGCCCAAAGTGCCCGCTGCGCGGCGATCTTGCCGCATCGTGACGTTATGCCTATCTTGCCCGCGGCGGCAACGCTATAATCGAACCATCATTTCTTAATTCGGGTACGCACAATGATCCGCAGCATGACCGCCTACGCCCGGCGTGAAATCAAGGGTGAATGGGGCAGCGCAGCTTGGGAGCTGCGTTCCGTTAACCAACGTTACCTGGAAACCTATATCCGCCTGCCGGAGCAGTTCCGCAGCCTGGAGCCGGTGGTTCGTGAACGCATCCGCGGCCGCCTGACACGCGGTAAAGTGGAGTGCAACCTGCGCTTTGAGCTGGATCCCAGCGCGCAAAGCTCGCTGATTCTGAACGAAAAGCTGGCCAAACAGCTGGTGGAAGCCGCCAACTGGGTGAAAATGCAAAGCGACGAAGGGGAAATCAACCCGATCGACGTGCTGCGCTGGCCGGGCGTGATGTCCGCACAGGAGCAGGATCTGGACGCCATCAGCGCACAGCTGCTGCAGGCGCTGGACGGCGCGCTGGATGACTTTATCGCCGCGCGGGAGAGCGAAGGCACCGCACTGAAAGCGCTGATCGAACAGCGCCTGGACGCCGTCGGCGAAGAAGTGGTCAAGGTGCGCGCGCAGATGCCGAATATTCTGCAATGGCAGCGGGAGCGCCTGGTCAGCAAGCTGGAAGAAGCGCAGGTGCAGCTGGAAAATACCCGTCTTGAGCAGGAACTGGTGCTGATGGCGCAGCGTATCGACGTGGCCGAAGAGCTGGACCGCCTGGAGGCGCACGTTAAAGAGACGCGCAACATCCTGAAGAAAAAAGAGGCCGTGGGTCGTCGCCTCGACTTTATGATGCAGGAGTTCAACCGCGAATCGAACACGCTGGCCTCCAAATCCATCAATGCCGACGTCACCACCTCCGCGATTGAGCTGAAGGTGCTGATCGAGCAAATGCGCGAGCAGATTCAGAATATCGAGTGATTTTGCATGCTATCGCATACACAGGCCACCGATGCGAAAGGCATTGCACAGGAGATCCCCTGGCAATCTGAAAGATACTACGTGGCATTTTGAGGATGGACTGAGCGCATAAAGCACCCACTATGCCCCTGCAGAAAATTACGATCAGGGGCTGTACAACGTTTACACGCTGATTACCTCAACGGACTATAATACAAGGAATGTATCACAATGGCCGCACTACAGTTTCCCTGCATCATATTCAAAACTCAAAAGCGGATGGACGACTACAGCGCCAGTGATATGCGCTATGGCGACCTGACAGAAGCACAACTGAAAACTCTTTACGGGCTGGTGGATGTTTCTACCAGAGCCAATCCATATACCCTGACGAAAATCACTCCGTTTAATCAGCCACGGTCTATGTTTTACGGCTCTCGTGGAGAAGGTGAGAAAATTACCCGTCAGCAATGTACTGCCATGCTGTTTGATGAGTTCCGCCACCTGTCAAAACCCTACGCCATCTACAGTCCGTATCGACATCTGATCGAACAGATGATTACTCATATGCAAAATGGCAATGGTTCACCCTTTCGTAGTATGTACCTAGACAGGGCGCTGAAGGATCATATTTTGTCGGATAACACACCAAACAGTACTCGTTTACGGTTAGGTGGGGCTATCGAAAAATATATTGACTGGGAAAATAAACATTACCCGTAAAAAGATAAAGATGAATTGCAAAAAGCTATTCTCGAAGGGAAACTCCCAAAATTTTACCGCTTCCAGGATAATTTTAACGGCATGGGTATAACTGTCCACGACACCTGGGCAACACACATCACTATAAAATCGCTACAGGTTGATAATGGCCGTTACCAGGCGGTGATTCATTACAAAGTCCAAGATCACTTTGGCCTTGATGTTGACGACATTTCAAAATTCAAGTTCAATCAGTTTCGCTTCTTTCGTATCTGGTTTGTGCTACAGCGGTACCGTCAGTTTGGTTTTAAGCCCTTTATGACCAACATGGAAACCACCATAGAAATTTCTGGAGACCGCAAATGAGAGTAAAAAATAAGAAAACTATTGCCTTTCTCACCTTAGCTGTCTCGGTATTGCTTGGCTACTGGCTTTGGTTATCACTGCGTCCGGTAGAGGTTGTTGCAGTTCATGACAATGGTAATCATAGTTATGTTTTAGTCAGGAGTTTCCCGCTGACAGATAAGGGAAAAATAAACTGGTGGTTAAAAAATAAAGATATGCTGAAAGCAAAATATGATATCCCTAAACCATCATCCTCTGGTTATTTCACTATTATTTTTTGGGACTTTGGTGACGGTTATAAAGAGGAAGGAAAATATGACCGACTTTGTTTTGATGATATGAAAACAAAAGTAAACTGTATCGAAAAAGATGCTGTTTTTTCCATAGATAAAAGCAGGAATTTTGGTGTGACTTTCACGGTTTACGATGGTGATAATTATCGCTTGGGCCAAAATAGTGACATTATAAAAGTCGAATCCAATTAGGATTGGATGCCTCGCGGGAAAACAGCATCAAAGAAGCCGCTTCCAATCAGATCGTCACCGGCCAGTCAACAACTACCGATACCTACCAATCTGCTGTCGCACACGCAGGGTGCTTATAAATAGATCCGCTTTCGTTCCATACGTATGATTAACACGAAAACGGCTTCCGCTGGCGGAAGCCGTTTTTTTTATGTCGCTACGCGACGATCGGCCATGATTTTCACGGCGCTTACGGCGCCAGCATCAAGACCTTAAACTGGCTGGGAACAATACGCATCCCCACCGTATTGGTGGAGTTCTGCAAGGATACGCTGGTCAGCCGGGTGGCCGGCGTGCCCTTAAGCAGGACGGTAAACGAGCCGGTCAGGTGGCGCGACGGCCCCATCACCGTGCCGGACGCCACGCCGGTGGCGACGCCCGCATTATCGCCATTGGTCAGCGGCGTCACCGTCGCCATATTGTGGGCCGGCATGCCCATAAACAGAATATTCAGCGCGTTGGGGATCGCCGTCGGCCCCAGCGCGATATCCGGGTAAGGCACCGGCGTCGGTGCAGGCATCGGCGTCAGGCACACGTCCGGGAAGGCCAGATCGACGCCCATCATTTGACAGTTGGCAAACATCGCGGCTCCTTAGCCCATATGGATCTGTTCAGAATCGACTTTGGTGATCGCCTTGGAGGTAATCACCGTGTTGTGCGCGTGCAGACGCGCGTAATCATCGGCCCGGATATCCACCTGCCCGGCCCGCACCTGCTCGGTATTGCGGGTATGACGGAACAGGTTCTGACTGACCTGGGTCACCGTCTGCCATACCGATTCGGCGCGCTTGCCGACCATACGGGTCAGGCTGACCCAGGCGGAAAGCTTATCGCCGCTGTAGTTCATCTCGCCGATATGGCAGTCCCCTTGCTGCGCCTCCACCTTCAGGGTGGCGCCGCTCAGGCTTAACTCTCCGGCGCTGCGGATATGCAGATCCCCCGGCAGCGACAGCTCGGCGCTGCCTTCATCGGCCCGCTCCAGCACCGCCAGCAGCCACGCCTTGTCCGCCGCGCCGGCGATCAGCACGCTGTCGCCGACCGCCGGGGCAATCAGACAGCTTGCCGCCCGGCGGCAGTGCCAGCCGCGGCCTTCGCACTCCACCATCAGGCTGCCGTCGGCAAAACAGTGGGTTACCCGGCCAGCGGCCTGCAGCGGCGGCAGCGCCGCCTGAGCCAGTTTATGATTGATATTGTTCATCACCTCTCCTTAACCTCAACCTCGGCTGTGGCGCTGGGCGCTCCAGGCTTCGGCGGCCAGTAATTCTTCATCGTATTCCAGCATCCCTCTGCGATTTGGGATGTGCGCGCCGTCCTGACGGGCACGGTGAAAGCGGGTTCGGGAAAAACGGACGTCGGTAAAATCCGCCTGACGCAGATCGGCGCCGGAAAAGTCGCTATAGGTCAGATCGCAGAAGCGGAAACGGGTCCCCACGGCAATCGCCTGCTGCAAAATGCTCTGAAACAGCCGGCTCTGACTGAAATCGGCGCCGCTCAGCAGCGCATTGACCATAATCGCCTGATCGAACTGGCTGCCCTGACACTGAGCGCCGCTCAGGTCGGCCTCCATAAACAGCGCCTGACGGGCGTCGACCTGTCGCAGGTTCGCCCGCTGCAGCGAAGCGCCTTTAAAATTGCACTGGGTCAGCTGCGCGCCGCTGAAATCCGCCTCGTCAAGGCGGTTATCGGTAAACTGGCAGCCGGTAAACTGCTGGCGGGCATAGCTTTTATTCCGCTGGTCGCATTCAAAGAACACCACCCGCTCGAAGCTGGCGCCGCCGAAATCGACGCCGCGCAAATCGATACCGTAAAAGGTGGTCATCAGCAGCCGACACTGGGAAAACTGCGCCTTATCCAGCGGCGTTTCAAAGAAGGTGCTGCGATCCAGCGCGCTGCGGCTAAAACGGCTTTGCTGCAACTCGCAGCGCATAAACTGGGTGGTATCAAACTGGCCGTCAGAAAAGTCGCTGGCCGTCAGCACACATTCGTTAAAGACGCACTCGCGCAGCGCCGTACTGGCAGCCCGGAGGTTTGCCATGCCGCACTGGTTAAACACCGTCTGCGCCAGCTGCGCCCCGTCGGCCTGAACATCGTTCAGCTCGCACTCGGTAAACACCGCCTCATGCAGGTTGGCGCCGCGCAGATCGGCACCGTTTAGCGAGACTTCCTGAAAGATACCACCAGACAGGTCGCAGTTGCGCAGATCGAGCCCATCCAGCACCAGCTCGCTAATTGCTTCGCCGCCTTTCACCCGCTGCTGTAAATCTGTTGCGCTAAGATGGCTCATACTGTCTCCCCGTCACGGCCCGGCAACGTTTTAACCCGTTTGGTCCAGGCGCCGTTCAGGCTGGTTTCACTGTCAGTAATGGCCTGCGAGAGATCGGCCCGGAACAGATTGGCGCCGTTAAAGCGGGTACCGCCCAGCAGGCTTTTTTGCAAAATCGCCCCCATCAGGTTGGCGTCGCTGAAGTCGGCCTGGCGGAAATCGCTGCGCACAAACAAACTACCCACTAAATTAGCCCGGGTAAAGTCTGCGCCCTGGCAGCAGGCTTCGCTGAGATCGCTGTTTTCCAGCTTCGCCAGCGTGAAACGAGCGCCGCGCAGCGCCGTCTGGCGCAGGTTGCACTGCTTCAGGGTGGCATTGCTAAAGTCTGCGCCGCTCAGCACGCTTTCCGATGCCGCCGCACAGGTCACCAGCGTCGCGCCATCAAACCGCGCCTGCTCGGCGTGGCTCTCCACCCAGGAACAGCTTTCAAGGCTGGCGCCGCTGAAACAGGCCGCCTCCAGCGTGGTTTTCATAAAGGTGGTTTTATGCAGCCGGGCCGAACTGAAATCGGGCGCCGGCAGCGTCAGCTCCATAAAGACGCAGCCCTCCAGCCGCGCCCGTCGGAAACGGCAGCGGGTCAGCCAGGTTTCACGCAGCAACAGGCCATCCAGAACGGCATCGTCAAAAATACAGTCGTCGAACAGCGTCTGCTGCAGCTGGGTTTCTTTAAAACGCGCGCCACTGAAATCGCTGTGACAACACTGGGCCAACGCCAGGCTGGCACTCTCCAGATCGCATTCCCGCAGTGAGCTGTGATGCAGTTCGCAGCGCGCCAGCATCGCCTCGCGCAAGCAGGCACCATCCAGCCGGCTGTGGCTGAGGTCGGCACACTCCAGCAACGCCCTGCTGAAGTTGGCGCCGCGCAAATCCATACCGGAAAGGTCCGCGCCGGTCAGATCCATACCGCTGAAATCGCCCCCCTGTGCCAGGGTGCGCTGTACGCGGTCGCGAATGATCTGCGCCAGGTCGCCCTTCAGACGCCGGGCCGGCGGCTGGCTCTGTACCGACATCAGGTACATCTGGTGCAACGCCGCCTGACTCTGCGCCAGCTTCTTCTCGCTGATGGCATCCTTATTCTGGTGCAGCATATCCTGCATACGCTGCATCGATTCCGGCCCCCGGGGGCCGTTTTCATCCTCTGCAGCCTCGGGGAAGCGGGCCTCCATCTCGCGCTTGCGCTCTTCGGCTTCGAGACGCTGCGCTTCCGCCTGCTGTTCCAGCTTGTCGATAAACTCCGGCAGTTCGTCCAGCGGCGGGATCTCCGGCTCTTCGAACTCTGGCAGCAGGTCATCTACGCTGTCGCCCTGAGCCTCCAGCCGTGCCCGATGCTGTTCACGTAACAGGTTGGCGCGATTCTTCATATTGTCGCGCATCGGGCTGGGGCTCTGCTCCACTTCACTGTCGATCCAGGGGCCTATGGCGGCTTCCGGCACCAGGTCCTTTTCCCGGAAGGCAAACAGCGCGCCGCGCTCTTTATCCATTCGCTGGCTCAGCACCTTGCGATAGTGGCTGGCCGAACGGGCAGCGCCAACATTCTCCAGAGCGGGCATCAGCTGCAGCACATCGGCGGCGTCATCTTCGTTAATGCGGGTATTGCCCTGCCAAATAAGGATCATCTGCTGCAGATGCGGGAAGAACCAGACGGTGGTGGCGCGCAGCGCGATTTCTTCGAATAACGTCTCATCGCCGCGCTGGCGGTTGATAAAGCAGCGGGCCTGCCACGGCGGCAGCGTGCCCTCCTGCAGCGGCTGTTCCGGATGCATATTCCAGATGCGCCAGCGCGCCTGAGGAGGAAGCGCATCACGCTCCTGCCACCACTGATCGGGCGAGGCGGCGTTAAACACCCGCCAGTCGATATCCCGGGCAAAGCCGGGGAAGTCCTGCTGCAGCCAGCGGGCATCATATTTTTTACCCATGCGCTTAAAGCGTCGCGGCCACAGTAAATCCAGCGCGCCAAAACCCGCCGGTTCCGGCTGCTGACCGGCGGCGGTGATGCGCTCTTGCATTGATTCGATATTGGGCAACGGACGCAGCTGATAGCCACCGACTGCCACCGGATGCAGACCAACGCCGTGAGGGTTTTCATCATGGCCTTCACCGCCCCAGGCGCGGCTCCAGTCCAGCCGCATCTGTTCAAAGGGCTGCGGCGGCGTTGGCCGATCCCCGGCCCAGTAGCGATCGCCATATACCGCCAGGGTTTTGCTCAGACCTTCGATCTCGATACGCGCCGCAACGGCGGTTTTATCCGACTGGTGATGGCTGTAGGCATAACCCGTGGCCAGAAACTCCGCCCGGGCTTTGGGGATCGCCATATCAATCACCCCGCCGCTGGTCTGCAGCTCGCTGGCCGCCAGCTGCCACAGCTCCACTTCCGGCCGCAGCTGCGGCGCCTCCCCCATATCCGCCAGCGCCATCACCGAAACGCCAAGGTGGTTATGGCCCTGCCAGCGATAAGGGCGATTTAATACGCTAAGGCGCAGGGGTTTGATAATTTTCATAGGAGGAGTTCACCATGGCCAAAATAATCATCCGCTAATCGTTTGCATGGAGAATATCATTCTCAAGGTGATAAGTTAACAGAAAAACCATGCGCGACATTCCACTATATAAAAATAAAGTTACCGTCATATTAAACTTGGATTATCCATTAACGCGAACGACCAATATCTCATTACCCTTTCTAAAAAATCAGAGTAAAACCATTGATAAATAACATCAATGGCTAACAATAACGGGTTTTCCAGCGTTATCTTTAATAAAAACAAAATCATTTTTACCATTAGCCTTGGCCTGATATACCAATCCAAGTTGATAAGCCGAAAGCGCAATCAGCAACACGGTTTCCCGGTGTTTTTCCAACATCCAGACGGCTTGGCTTTCAGGATCCTCTAGCCGCAAGTCCATCTCAAGAACAGGGTTATTGTTAATAAACAGGCCGCTTTGCTTTAGCGACAGGATAGTAACGTACACATCTGCGCCCTGTTCAATAATCCCCTGTTCACGCCGACGGGAACCCTTGATAACTCTGTTGGCAAAATAATAACATACCAAGATAATGGTAAACGTTAATATAATATTGGCGGCTTCCAGGATAGCCATCATTTATCCTTATCGGCAATATTTCCTTTAGGTGGAATAGTAACCATACATATCCAACCTGCCAGTAGTACTGGTTTTTATTTCAAACATCTATTATCTATACCACGAATCATTTAATCTCCAAGAATCAATGGCTTATCAATCAAGGCTATTTTGTTCGGATTTTCAGGATCGTACTTTATTGTAGTTATATAGCCTTCTTTAAGGGTTTCAATCTCTTTGAAAGTTAAAGGCTTCATTATTGTTGATTCAACAAGGTCATCTTCTTTTGTTTTAAACCGGAACGTAAGTTTATAAACAGGTTTATTACCATCCCAACTACTTGTTTGAACTGTATTAACAATTTCCGCATCCGTAACCATACCATTTTTTAAAACTGCATCCTGAGAAAAACTATCCTTTAAATATGGGATAAAATTCGTATAGAGGAAGCGTGCCATGGGGAAAACGCCGAACACCAGCGCGATTATTACCATTGTTATAATAAATGCATTGCTCATTTTACTTTCCGCAATTATATTTCCAATTCTTTTTCATACAAAGACACTATTTATCCAATGGGGATTTTATTTTTATCTTGATTTTTTAGGATCAATCCTTGAATATGTCAATGGTATTGAATCACCTTTTTTATATTCTGTTAGTTTCGTTACATCAATAACTGCCCTGCCTTCACTTGTAATGATTTTTTTATCAAAAGTATTAAACCTAACTGTAATCAGAACGTTAACAAACGCAGAGTTTTCGCCACTTGAACTTCTTATCGAAACAATCTCTCCTTGTGTATCAACGGCATCTTGTGGACTAATTTTAACCCCACTCCCTCCACGAATTAGTGCATATACAAAAAAACCATGGCGATGAAAGATATGGCCAATAAAGGGTAAGTTGTAAAATAAGAAAGATTCATTTTCAACCATTAATAGAAGCCACTTTAAAAATAACCATGATAGATTCTCTATCAATCAAATAAAGCATATAAAAAAGTTTTATAAAATTAAAAAATAACTTTCACATTACTAAAAATATAGTTCACTCTAAAAAAACACTCGATACTTACATCCAATATATTAACCAACACCACTACCGAAAAAATGAGTAGTGGTTTCTTGATATCGATAAAAACCTCAATTCGTTAAAATCATAGAGGATTGATATTTTTTAATGAATAGTCACTCATAATCTACAGACATAACCGCGATTTTTTTAGGTGGATTTCCATCATACTTAATAATGATAGGAAGCCCTTTCTTCAACTTAGGTATCTCTGAAGCCCTTACAACAGCAGCTGCACTATATTGCTTATCCTCACCATCAAGATTTGCATCAAAGGTAAAGATGAAATAATAATCAAAATTATTGGTTGCATTTGTTTGTCGCCAACTTACTAGAGATGCATCTTTAATATCCCCTTTCCATCTATCCCTACTTAGCCAGTTTTTTATCTCGGTAAAATCCCCCCCTTGCCCTTTCAGCCCTCTTAGTGATCCAAAAATCATAAAAAATGTCAATGCAAGAGCTGCCAATATTATCAAGAACGAGTGTTGACTTACAAAATTCATCTTACCCCCAAGGAAAAATCAAATAAAAATATGTATTGCACCAATAGCCAAATTCTGTATGGAATTTTCAATTTTAGACAGTGATCTCTGATAATTCATCGGTGCATGGACAACATTTGTTAATGATGTAGACATACTAAAAGGAGTCCAACTGATACTAGCCCCATTAATAGAGTTACTTAACCCATTCATGGAAACATTAACCCCTGTAGAACCAAATGATACTCCCGTAAAGGTAATACTATAACCTTTTGCTGTAGCAAGTTGTGTCGGTGCATCTATAGTTACCTCTGAGTCACTTTTGATATGTATAGAGTTGGGACTAGAGATATCAATCTTTCCACCTGTTACTGTCTGTGTCCAGTTTCCATCATTTACATTAACTGTTAGTCCACCCGCTATAATGGTTTCCGTCTTACCACCATCAGTAATAGTTTCCGTCTTGCCACCAGCTTTTATATTGGTGACCTGTCCACTATCAAAATCCTGCGTGATCTTACCGGTCACGTGATGTGTTTCATCGCCAGTAATGGTGGTATCACGCTTATCTTTAACCTTGACCAAATCACCGCCACTGGTGATTTCGAGATCGCGGCCATTGGTGATCGTCGTTTTTTCACCGTCTTTAAAGGTTTTCGTTTCCTTTTTATCCACCGTCGTGGTGCGGGTAGCGTGATAATTAAAGACCGCATCCCCCGTTACGTCATCCTTCTGCTCTTTAAGAATGGTGGTGGTGCGAGTACCATCGATCGTCACATCTTTATTATTCTCTACCGAAACCCGCATATCTTTTTCCGCATGCATCGACAGCATTTCGGCACCGGGTTTGTCTTCGAAATAGAGATGGCTGGAATTATCAAGATGCCCGTCTTTACTGCGGGTCATAAAGCCCATCTGGGTGGCCGCTGCCGGCAGCGCCCACGGCGGCATGCTGGCTTCGTTATATACCCTGCCCGTCACGATGGGGCGGTCCGGATCGCCGTTGATAAAATCGATCACCACTTCGTCGCCAACGCGCGGGATCTGCACGCCGCCAAACCCCTGACCAGCCCAGGCGCTGGAAACACGCACCCAGCCCGAACTGGTGTCATCGCCATTCGCCAGACGGTCCCAGTGGAACTTCACCTTCACCCGGCCGTATTTATCGGTCCAGATGGATTCGCCCTGCGGCCCTACCACCTTCGCGGTCTGCGGACCGTAGGTACGCGGCCAAGGCGTCGCCTGCTCCGGGCGGAATACGACGGAGGATGGGATCACCGAAAAGTCCAGCCGGTGAACGCTTCCCCCGTCGCTGCCGCTGGCGTAGCGGTTCTCTTCAAACTGGTAGTGCACCGCCGTGGTCAGATACTCGCCGTTATCGCTGAAAAACGGCGCGTTCAGCAGTGCAAAAGTATATCCCGGCGCCAGCCCAACGGCGGTGCCTGTTCCCTGTATCTGCTGGTGATCCACCTGCCAGCGCTCCTGACGGATGCGGGCATAGAACTCGCCGTGGCCATGTTCCACGTAGCGCCCCGGCCAGTCGTAAACGTCGATGCTGCCCGGTGACGGCGAGGCCGGATTCTGACGCGCCTGGAACAGCCAGGCGTTGGGTTTGCGGAAATCGTAGTCGTCCAGGCTGTAGATGCCCGGTGTAACGCTGTCTTCCAGCGCCCACTGGCTGATGCCCTCTTCGTCGGTACTGCCGCCGGAAGGCGTAACATGGTAGGGAATACTCTCGTAACCGCTGAACGGCTGTTGCTGCTGCGGCGCATCCGTCAGCACCAGGGTGTGTTTGTCCGCCTCATGGCTGAAGTGATAGGTAATGCCCTCCAGCTCCATCAAACGGCTGATAAACGCCAGGCTGCTCTCCTGGTACTGCACGCAGTATTCCCAAGGGCGATAGCTACCCGTCAGCCGATCTTCAACATTCACCTGGCTTTCGCCCAGCAAGCTCTTCACTATCTGCGGCACCGTCTGACCCTGGAAGATACGCAGGTTACGGTCACGCTTCATCGGCCACAGATCCGGTTCCATGGTCAGGCGATACTCCGCGTAGCGGGTACCGGACAGCTCCACCGCACTTACCGCCACTCGGGTTACTTTGCCGTTCAGGTAGCGTTTGCCCATCAGGGAACGCGTCGGGATGGTCACCGTAATCGGCTGCCCCAGCAGGCTGCTGCGATCGATGCGCGCATCCGTGCCCAGCAGCGTTACGTTCAGTTCGAACGGCTCCGATAACGCCTCGCGCCCGGAGAGTTTCCAGAAAAGCAGCCCGGGAACGGGTAGCTGGACGGTAATACGATCTAACATGACGGAAGTCCTTTGCCTGACAACGTTAATGCGATAGTGAAGAATCGTCTTTATATCAGGATAGGCCACGATAGTGAAATATAGAATAAGAATATGATGAATATCATCACGTTTATTTATAACATTATAAAGATCGGGTGTTTTGCTCCGCGTAGCTATCCATATCATAAGCCAATAACAGAGTCCTGCACACCGCTTCCCTGTAATGCAAGAGAGGTGCAATGCGCTACGTTCTTTATCCTCACGCTATTTTAGCACTTGGCAAACAGCGTGCGATACGGCGACTCAACTTACTAAAATAAATTACATCCGGTATTAACACGTTATTGCTCAGTCAAAGTCTATACCAATAACGGCCATTTTCTTAGGCGGAACCCCTTGATGCTTTATCGTCACGACTAGCCCTTTCCGCAACTTTCCAGCCTCTGAGGCTTTAACCACTCCTGCAGCGCTGTACTGCTTTAAGCTACCGTCCAACTCGCTTTCAACAGTAAACGAGTAGAAGTAATCAATATTGTGTGTCGCCTGCAGCTGTTTCCATGAGATGAGTCTGGCAGTGGTGACACTACCTTTCCATAAATCTCTACTGCTCCAGTCCTTTATTTCACTACTTTCTTTTTTATTGATCTTTATTCCTTTAAAAGAGAAGTATACATATAGTAAAACAATAACAAACATAGACAAAGAAATATAATCATAATAGTCCACCACTTGCCTCTACAGAATATAAAAATAAATATCGACATCTAAAACAATATCAATCTTATTTATGAGTGTAATTCAACTTAGGATCCAATAAATATAGCATACTAACGCGATAAATTATTATTTCTTGAAAATTTAAAAATCAATATGCATAACTGCTATATTTGATGGAGTGTTATCACTATACTTAATAATTAACCCTAAGCCTTTCTTCAATTTATGAATATCGCTTGGGTTTACAATACCTTTTGCAAAGCATTTCTTTTTCGAATTATTAACATCCAAATAAAAATAGAGATCATAGATGAAACCATCACCGCACTTGGTGCCTGTACGCCTCCATGATTCCAGTGGAACAGTAATCAAATTCCCAGTCCATTGTTCGCGCGAAATCCAACATCTCATTGCAACCAATTGTGATTTTCTTGTCCTGGTCATCATCACTACCAAAATAAAAGAAATTATGGTTGTCAATATACCGAATACAAAAAATGGGTCATTAATAAACATCTTATATTACTTCGTTAAATATATTGGTTATAGGTGTTTTATATTTACACCTAAGAAAACTAACAGATAACAATCCATTCTAATTGAGAGTTCCAACCAGTTTCTTAATAAACACCAAGAATCCTATTCCCTGATGCCATTATCGAGCAAGAAACGGCTGGGGAGCGTCAACTACAACAGTATTAACATCGTTTTTAGAATAACGCAACGGTATCTTTTTTCCAGCTTGATAATCGCTTACATCACTCTTTCTAATAACCATATTAACTCTTCCTATTTTACAGATTCCTTCTTCTGTTTGAAACTCAAACTCCAAGGTAATATTAATAAGATCTATGCTACTCCCAGGGCTTTCATAATACTTTTTAATATCACCTATAACACTCACTCCATTTCTTCGGACATTTCCCTTTCCTCTTTCACTCAAAATACCTTTAACTAAAAACAATACAATAAAAAATATAATTAGAGAAACTATAGATATATGCAATATTGACATGGGATATTGCTGAATAAAATATAATATACTCAAGTTTATTCTCCGTGCACATTTAAATATATAGAACAAATCACAGCCATGGCTTTACCGATACATTCTAGTTGCGAGGATTACAATAAATTAACCATCAGGACTAACAGAAAGGGTTATCCGTGATATGGGTAACCTTTGAAGGGTCATTCCTAGCATAACGTAATGCGAGTTTTTCCCCAACCCGATACTTATCAATGCAAATATCTTTTATAGCTATTTCTTTTTTACCTTTAAATACCTGACCATTCTCCGCTGAGTAAGAAAAATCAATAATTACGTTAATAACACCAGATGTTCCACCTGAACGAGTATATGAACGTGTTATTTTGCCTAACACTTCAACTCCATCCCTCTCAATCTCTCTCTTTTCTTTTTTATTCTTCCAATCTTTTAAGGCAATAGAAATAAATGCATATAAAACAATGCTAATAACAGTAACAAATATTAAATCAGAGACAACTCTCACTCTCCCTCCAGAACATCAACACTCTATAGTATTTATTTTCATCATGCCACAGCCCCACATTAGAGCAAAACTGTTTCAAATAATAGACATGGACCACTAACCTTTTAACCTTAAAAATAAAAGTAATACACCCTATTACAGAAAAGTCTGAATTTGACGTCACAATGATCCAACCACGACGAGGCGACTCCCTGGTCTTAGTTGAATAATTTTCTATAGCATATTAAGCATTAAGGAAAAATCAGCCACAGCCTCTGCAATATTCTCCACCGGAACCGCCTAAGACTCCTCGCGGTATATCCGCTGCATCTTCTCAATCAACCGCAGCAACTCATCATCGGCGCCCGGCTTCCAGAGCGCAACCATCGGGTGCGTCAGGCAGCTCTGGCCCAGCTCGGTGTCAAGCCGGCTTACCGCCGGCTATTGCTGCGCCTGAAAATGCGTCGGTAAACGAGATACTCTGAGTGTGCGCAGCAAGGATGGGAGGGCAATATTCTGGCGCAGGCGAAGTAACGCCAGGCCCGCGCCACACGGCGCGGGCTAGTGCACAAATAGTTTCACCAAGAAATCAGCACGAAATAATTTATGCCTGAGTTTTAATAAAAAACGGCAACAATGCTGTAAGCAGAGAAGAAACCACACTTTGACATTAGTTATAGTAATCCGAATTGATATCGGTGAGAAAAACTCAGTGGCGGCATAATAGGTTGATCATTACCCTTCAGTTAAAAGTTCCGTTCTAGCCGCACAGCGGATTCCCCCATGTTACTGAGTATCCTTTATATCATTGGCATCACCGCAGAAGCCATGACCGGCGCGCTGGCTGCCGGCCGCCGTCAGATGGATATGTTCGGCGTGCTGATCATCGCCTCCGCCACGGCGATCGGCGGCGGCTCGGTGCGCGATGTTCTGCTTGGCCATTACCCTCTTGGCTGGGTTAAACACCCCGAGTACATCGTGATTGTCGCCATTGCCGCCATCGTCACCACCTGGCTCGCCCCGCTGATGCGCCATCTGCGCCGGCTGTTTCTGGTGCTGGATGCCGTCGGCCTGATCGTGTTCTCCATTATCGGCGCACAGGTGGCGCTGGATATGGGCCACAGCCCGATCATCGCCGCCATTGCCGCGGTGATCACCGGCGTGTTCGGCGGAGTATTGCGCGATATGTTCTGCAACCGCATCCCGCTGGTCTTCCAAAAAGAGATTTACGGCGGTATCGCTTTCGCTGCGGCCTGGCTCTATATCGGCCTGCAGTACCTCGACCTGCCGCATAACGTCGTGGTGCTGATTACGCTGTTTGCCGGCCTGAGTGCGCGCCTGCTTGCCCTGCGCTTCCGGCTTGGGCTGCCCGTTTTCAATTATCAGCACCCGGATCACTAACCGCATCGCCGGCAAACCCGGCGATATACTGCTGCCGCAGGATATTTGTCACGCGCAGTAGCGCCGGCTGTCGGAAGAATTCAACCAGCTGCGCCGCCCGTTTGTCCCCGATGCCGGCCTGCCGCTGCCATATGTGCGGCGGCAGCCTTTTGGCCTGTTGCCACCCCGTCACATCGGCAAGTTGATCGGACGACAGCGGCGCCCCCAGCGCCAGCAGCCAGCGGCTGAAAGGCTGCCGCCGCGCCAGCATAAATTGCTGATAGAGACGCCGTGCCTGCTTATCCCCCATCCCCGGCAGCGTCCGCAAACTCTCCGGCGTCAGCATCAGCCAGTCCGCCAGCTCTTTTACCTGCCCATGGTCGACCAACATCCGCCAACTGGCCTCACTGACGCCGTTCATCATCAGCCCCTGCGGGCCGCTCAGCCACACCAGCCGCGCGATAAACTGTTGCCGACAGCCTTCCTGCAGGGTAAAGCAACTGAACGCGTGGTAGCGCGCGGCATCCGGCGCCGTCAGCACCGGCCGTTCCACGCTGCGCCATGCCACTCGGGTAACCAGAGGAATTCCTTGCCCCTTCAGGCTGACGGCAACCTGATCGCCAGGCACGATGTCCCAATACCGCCAGCGGGCAAGCGAACCGATATTGACGCGCCGTATCCACTTGTCATCCAGCCGCAGAGGGTCCAGCGCCAGCACCACCGTAATTTTACCGGTACGCCCGATGCGGAACATCACCTGCTCCACGCGCGTCACCTGCTCTGCCGGCGGATATTTCCACGCTACCGCCCACAACGCCGGCTTATTACGCCAGTAGCGCCCGGACGGCGAACTTGCCTGATGCAGCACCACGCCATCGGTCACAAAGGGCAAGGGGCTGGCAAACCAGGCGTCACGCCAACGGATAACGTCTTCAACCGAGTTCACCGGCTGCGTATAGTCGCGCGCCAGCGTAAACCCCCACGCCGCCAGCTGCGCCAGCCGCTGCGACATCGCGGGCGGGCCGTCGGGCCAGGCCCAGATGAAAATGCCCAGCTGCGTAAGCCGCTCAGAGGGCTGATTACGCATCAATGTACCGGCAACGCTGGCGCGTGCGTTGACGCCGCCATGCAGCTGCTGACGATGACCGGTCATCAGCAAAAACAGCTCTCCCTGCAGCACCAGAAGGTCCGGCGCGTTCGCCAACGTTAACGGCACGCCGGGGATTGCCCTGACCTTTTCCAGCCAGTCTTCGCCCAGCCTGCCGTTGCCACGGCTGATCGCCTGCGCCAGTTTACCGTGCCGGTACACCAGCGTCACGGCGACGCCGTCAACCTTGGGCTGCAGCCACACGTCGCGGCGCTCCGCCAGCCATTGGGCAACCGCCCGGCGATCGGCCAGCTTACGCAGCCCGGTATGGGCGACCGGATGAGGCACCTTTCCCGCCGGTAACTGAGGCAGAGGAATTTCCCCCGTCCGGCCGGCGCAAACTCGCCAAAAGCGCTGTTTTTGCCGCAGGCTGTCGTAAAGTTCGTCGCTAATCAAACTTTTCCCGCGTTGATAATAGGCCGCGTCCCAGCGCGCCAGCTGCTCTTCCAAAGCATTCAGTTCATTGCGCAGGCGCTCCGCCGGCCAGTGCGGGCAGGTTTCTGCCTGTACCCCGACGGAGATGACCATCGCGAGAATAAAAAACACGGCGCCGTAAAAAAGGTGTCCTTTCATTCCTCCTCCCTGGTGCCATGCAGTAAATCTGCTTTTCAGCGCGGCGGCGACGCATAAAATCATCGGGCGCAAAACGCATCGCAAAATAAATTTTCGTTTGCGAAAAACCATCGAAATAACGCGATACGCAAGGCACTTTGTAATTTTCGCCGTGTTTTTCCGCCAAAGCCGCGGGCAAAATGCGCGCAAACGCTGCATCAGCGGCGTTAGCCGTGTATACTGTGCGGAGAAAATACACATCTGCTGTAATTGGCACATCAACCGCTATCAACGAACATCATCATGGCTCAAGGCACGCTTTATATTGTCTCTGCACCCAGCGGCGCAGGTAAATCAAGTCTGATTCAGGCTTTGTTAAAGACCCAACCGCTGTACGACACGCAGGTTTCGGTTTCACACACCACGCGCGACAGTCGCCCGGGTGAAAATCATGGCGAACACTATTTCTTTGTGTCGCACGACGAATTCCGCCGCATGATTGCGCAGGATGCCTTCCTTGAGCACGCCGAAGTGTTCGGCAACTACTACGGTACCTCGCGCGCGGCTATCGAGCAGGTGCTGGCGACCGGCGTGGATGTTTTCCTGGATATCGACTGGCAGGGCGCGCAGCAAATTCGCGCCAAGATGCCGCAGGCGCGCAGCATCTTTATCCTGCCGCCGTCGAAGGAAGAGCTGGGCCGCCGCCTGCGCGGTCGCGGGCAGGACTCCGATGAGGTGATCGCCAAGCGCATGGCGCAGGCGGTAGCGGAAATGACGCACTATGCGGAGTATGATTATTTAATCGTGAACGATGATTTCGATCTGGCGCTGTCCGATCTGAAAACCATTATTCGCGCCGAGCGCTTGCGTTTAGGTCGGCAAATGCTGCGACATGACGCTTTAATCAGCAAACTATTGGCAGACTGAAGACAGTTTCAGTATTATGCCCAGTCTTTTCGTCACCTGTGGAGTAGCACAAATATGGCACGCGTAACTGTTCAAGACGCTGTAGAGAAAATTGGTAACCGTTTTGACCTGGTGTTGGTCGCTGCTCGTCGGGCACGTCAAATCCAGGTCGGCGGCAAAGACGCGCTGGTTCCTGAAGAGAACGATAAGTACACCGTTATCGCTCTGCGCGAAATCGAAGAAGGCCTGATCAACAGCCAGATCCTCGATGTGCGTGAGCGCCAGGAGCAGCAAGAGCAGGAAGCCGCAGAAATTCAGGCGGTTACCGCGATTGCTGAAGGCCGTCGTTAATTAAATAGCGAGTCTGCCTTGTACCTGTTTGAAAGCCTTAACCAGCTGATTCAACGTTACCTGCCTGAGGAGCAAATTAAGCGCCTCAAACAGGCATACCTCGTCGCGCGTGATGCTCACGAGGGTCAGACACGCTCCAGCGGTGAGCCTTATATTACTCACCCGGTCGCCGTGGCCTGCATCCTGGCGGAGATGCGTCTCGATTACGAGACGCTGATGGCCGCCCTGCTGCATGATGTCATTGAAGACACCCCGGCAACCTATCAGGATATGGAACAGCTGTTCGGCAAAAGCGTCGCCGAACTGGTTGAAGGCGTATCCAAGCTCGACAAGCTCAAATTCCAGGATAAAAAAGAAGCGCAGGCGGAAAACTTCCGCAAGATGATCATGGCGATGGTGCAGGATATCCGCGTCGTGCTGATCAAGCTGGCCGACCGTACGCACAATATGCGCACCCTCGGTTCGCTGCGCCCGGACAAACGCCGGCGCATCGCGCGTGAAACCCTGGAAATCTACAGCCCGCTGGCGCACCGCCTGGGCATCCATCACCTGAAAACCGAGCTGGAAGAGCTGGGTTTTGAGGCGCTTTACCCTAACCGCTACCGCGTCATCAAGGAAGTGGTCAAGGCCGCGCGCGGCAACCGTAAGGAAATGATCCAAAAGATTCTTTCCGAGATCGAAGGACGGTTAACCGAAGCCGGCATCGCCTGCCGCGTCAGCGGACGGGAAAAACACCTCTACTCCATTTACTGCAAGATGCACCTGAAAGAACAGCGCTTCCATTCGATTATGGATATCTATGCGTTCCGGGTGATCGTCAAAGAAGTGGATACCTGCTACCGCGTGCTGGGCCAGGTGCATAGCCTGTACAAACCGCGCCCGGGGCGGGTTAAAGACTATATCGCCATTCCCAAGGCCAACGGCTACCAGTCGTTGCATACTTCGCTGATCGGGCCGCACGGCGTGCCGGTCGAAGTGCAGATCCGTACCGAAGATATGGATCAGATGGCGGAAATGGGGGTGGCGGCGCACTGGGCATACAAAGAACAGGGCGAGAGCGGCACTACCGCGCAAATCCGCGCCCAGCGCTGGATGCAAAGCCTGCTGGAGCTGCAGCAAAGCGCCGGCAGCTCCTTCGAATTTATTGAAAGCGTCAAATCCGATCTGTTCCCGGATGAGATTTACGTTTTCACCCCGGAAGGCCGCATCGTCGAACTGCCGGCCGGCGCCACGCCGGTCGACTTCGCTTACGCCGTGCATACCGATATCGGCCATGCCTGCGTCGGCGCCCGCGTCGACCGCCAGCCTTACCCGCTGTCGCAGGCGCTCACCAGCGGCCAGACGGTGGAAATCATCACCGCGCCGGGCGCACGGCCGAATGCCGCCTGGCTGAACTTTGTCGTCAGCTCAAAAGCGCGCGCCAAAATCCGCCAGATGCTGAAGAACCTTAAGCGCGACGACTCTGTCAACCTCGGCCGTCGTCTGCTGAACCATGCGCTGGGCGGCAGCCGCAAGCTGGCCGAAATCCCGCAGGAAAATATTCAGCACGAGCTGGAGCGCATGAAGCTGGCGACGCTGGACGATCTGCTAGCGGAAATCGGCCTCGGCAACGCCATGAGCGTGGTGGTGGCGAAAAACCTGCAGGGCGACCAATCCAGCCTCGGCGCCTCTTCCGGCGTGCGCAACCTGGCCATCAAAGGCGCCGACGGCGTATTGATCACCTTTGCCAAGTGCTGCCGGCCGATTCCGGGAGACCCGATTATCGCCCACGTCAGTCCGGGCAAAGGGCTGGTGATCCACCATGAATCCTGCCGCAACATCCGCGGTTACCAGAAAGAACCGGAAAAATTCATGGCGGTCGAGTGGGATAAGGAAACCGAGCAGGAATTCATCGCCGAAATCAAAGTGGATATGTTTAACCACCAGGGGGCGTTGGCCAACCTGACGGCGGCGATCAATGCAGCTGAGTCCAATATTCAAAGCCTGAATACCGAAGAGAAAGACGGCCGGGTCTACAGCGCCTTTATCCGCCTGACCACTCGCGATCGCATCCATCTGGCAAATATCATGCGTAAAATCCGTATCATGCCGGATGTAATCAAAGTTAACCGTAACCGAAACTAGCGCCTATGAGCCCCGAACGCTATGCGCGGATTTGTGAAATGCTCGCCACCCGTCAACCGGATCTGACGGTTTGTCTGGAACAGGTTCACAAACCGCATAACGTCTCCGCAATTATCCGCACCGCCGACGCCGTCGGCGTGCATCAGGTTCATGCCGTTTGGCCAACGACCCGCATGCGGACGCTGGTTTCTTCCGCCGCCGGCAGCAACAGCTGGGTCAACGTAAAAACGCACCCTACCATCGGCGATGCGGTCGGCCATATGAAGGGCCAGGGCATGCAAATTCTGGCGACGCACCTGTCTGACCGTGCAGTGGATTTTCGTGATATCGACTACACCCGCCCAACCTGTATTCTGCTCGGGCAGGAAAAAACCGGCATCACCGAAGAAGCGCTGCAGCTTGCCGACCAGGACATCATCATTCCGATGATCGGCATGGTGCAATCGCTCAACGTCTCCGTGGCTTCCGCCCTGATCCTGTACGAAGCGCAGCGACAGCGCCAAAATGCCGGCATGTACCGCCGCGATCGCAGCATGCTGGATGCTGAAGAGCAACAGCGCCTGCTGTTTGAGGGTGGCTACCCGGTACTGGCCAACGTCGCCAAGCGTAAAGGCCTGCCGCGCCCGCATATCGATGAAAACGGCGCAGTGATCGCCGAGGCCGAATGGTGGGCCGCCATGCAAGCAACGGTGCGCAGATGAAAGGCCGCCTGCTGGATGCGGTTCCGCTCACCACGTTGACCGGCGTTGGCGCCAGCCAGGCAGCCAAGCTTGCTAAAATCGGGTTGGAAACCATTCAGGATCTGCTGCTGCACCTGCCGCTGCGTTACGAAGACCGCACCCGCCTGTACCCCATCAATGACCTGCTGCCGGGCATTTTCGCCACGGTAGAAGGCGAAGTCCTGCGCAGCGATATCAGTTTTGGCCGCCGCCGTATGCTCACCTGCCAAATCAGCGACGGCACCGGCATCCTCACCATGCGCTTTTTCAATTTCAACGCGGCGATGAAAAACAGCCTGGCGACCGGGCGCCGCGTTACCGCCTACGGGGAAATCAAGCGCGGCAACCACGGTGCGGAAATCATTCATCCGGAATACCGCCTGCAGGGCGAACATGACGACGTCGAGCTGCAGGCCTCGCTGACGCCGGTCTACCCCACTACCGAAGGCGTCCGTCAGGCTACGCTGCGTAAGCTGACCGATCAGGCGCTGGAGCTGCTGGATACCTGCGCCATTACCGAACTGCTGCCGCCGGAACTGAGCGGCGGCCTGATGAGCCTGCCGCAGGCGCTGCATACGCTGCATCGTCCGCCGCCGGATATCCAGCTGGCCGATCTGGAATTGGGCAAACATCCGGCGCAGAAACGGCTGATTATGGAAGAGCTGCTGGCACACAACCTCAGCATGCTGGCGGTACGCGCCGGCGCGCAGAGTTATCACGCCCAGCCGCTTCTGCCGGACGACAGATTGAAAAAAGCGTTTCTGGCCCAGCTGCCGTTTGCCCCGACCGGTGCGCAACAGCGCGTGGTGGCGGATATCGAAGCGGATATGCAAAAAGATTTCCCGATGATGCGTCTGGTTCAGGGCGACGTCGGCTCCGGGAAAACGCTGGTGGCGGCGCTGGCCGCGCTGCGCGCCATTGCCCACGGTAAGCAGGTGGCGCTGATGGCGCCGACCGAGCTGCTGGCGGAACAGCATGCCAATAACTTCCGCCAATGGTTTGCGCCGTTGGGCATTGAAGTCGGCTGGCTGGCCGGGAAGCAGAAAGGCAAAGCGCGCATCGCGCAGCAGGAAGCGATCGCCAGCGGTCAGGTTTCGATGGTGGTCGGCACCCATGCCATTTTTCAGGAGCAGGTTCAGTTCAACGGGCTGGCGCTGGTTATCATTGATGAACAGCACCGCTTTGGCGTCCACCAGCGTCTGGCGCTGTGGGAAAAAGGTGAAGAGCAGGGTTTCCATGCCCACCAGTTGATCATGACCGCCACGCCAATCCCACGCACGCTGGCGATGACCGCCTATGCCGATCTGGACACCTCGGTCATCGACGAACTGCCGCCGGGCCGCACGCCGGTCACCACGGTGGCGATCCCGGATACCCGCCGGGCGGATATTATTGAACGCGTCAGAAACGCCTGCCAGCAGGAAGGCCGTCAGGCTTACTGGGTCTGCACGCTGATTGAAGAGTCCGAACTGCTGGAAGCGCAGGCGGCGGAAGCCACCTGGGAAGAGCTGAAAACGGCGCTGCCGGAGCTGAAGGTGGCGCTGGTGCACGGCCGGATGAAGGCGCAGGAAAAACAGGCGGTGATGCAGGCCTTCAAGCAGGGGGAGCTGCAGCTGCTGGTTGCCACCACGGTGATCGAAGTCGGCGTCGATGTGCCGAACGCCAGCCTGATGATTATCGAAAACCCGGAGCGGCTGGGCCTGGCGCAGCTGCACCAGCTGCGTGGCCGCGTAGGCCGCGGCGCGGTCGCCTCACACTGTGTACTGCTGTACAAAACCCCGCTGAGTAAAACCGCGCAGAAGCGCCTGCAGGTGCTGCGCGACAGCAACGATGGCTTCGTGATCGCCCAGCGCGATCTGGAAATTCGCGGCCCCGGCGAGCTACTCGGCACCCGGCAGACCGGCAATGCCGAATTCAAAGTCGCCGATCTGCTGCGCGACCAGTCGATGATCCCGGAAGTACAGCGGGTCGCGCGCCATATCCACCAGCAATACCCCGAACACGCTCAGGCGCTGATTGAGCGCTGGCTGCCGGAAAAGGCACGCTATTCCAACGCATAAAAAAGGGCGCCGAGAAGGCGCCCTTTTGCTGTCCAGTGGTTACTCAGCCAACCGCCGGGAAGACCGGCAGCAGCAGGTACAGCTTGATAATGATGGCGTTGGCGATATCGATAAAGAACGCCCCCACCATCGGCACTACCAGGAACGCCAGGTGCGATGGGCCGAAACGATCGGTAATCGCCTGCATATTGGCAATCGCGGTCGGCGTAGCGCCCATCCCGAAGCCGCAGTGCCCGGCAGCCAGCACTGCCGCATCATAGTTTTTGCCCATCACCCGGTAGGTGACAAAAATCGCGTACAGCGCCATCACCAGCGTCTGCACCGCCAGGATCGCCAGCATCGGCAGCGCCAGTGACGCCAGCTCCCACAGGCGCAGGCTCATCAGCGCCATCGCCAAGAACAGCGACAGACTGACGTTACCCAGCACCGATACCGCACGCTCAAACACGGTATAAAAGCCGGTGAATGCCAGCGTATTGCTGAGGATCACCCCGACAAACAGCACGCAGACGAAGTTCGGCAGTTCAAATACCGTGCCGCTCAGCAGGCCGGCGATAAGCTGGCCCAGGCTGAGGCAGATGGCGATCATCGCAATGGTTTCAATCATCACCAGCGAGGTAATCAGACGACCGCTCTCCGGTTTTTCAAAGCCGCTCGGCTGGACGCTGTCATCCGGCGAACCTTCCGGCGAGGAAGAGTGCTTCACCAGATAGCGCGCCACCGGGCCGCCAATCAGGCCGCCCAGCACCAGGCCGAAGGTGGCGCAGGCCATCGCCACTTCGGTGGCGTTTTCAAAGCCGTAACGCTCAATAAACAGCTTACTCCAGGCGGCGCCGGTGCCGTGGCCGCCCGACAGGGTGATAGAACCGGCGATCAGGCCCATCAGCGGGTCCATCCCCAGCATCTTCGCCATACCGATGCCGATGGCGTTCTGCACCACCAACAGTCCCAGCACCACAAACAGGAAGATAACCAGTGCCTTACCACCGGCGCGCAACCGCGCCAGGTTGGCATTAAGGCCGATGGTGGCAAAGAAGGCCAGCATCAGCGGATCTTTCAGCGACATGTCGAAGCTGATTTCCCAGTTAACGGTCTTTTTTAAAATCAACAATAACAGCGCAACCAGCAAACCACCGGCGACGGGGGCAGGAATGGTGTATTTTTTCAGCAGAGGAATGCTTCTAACGCACTTGCCCCCAAGGAGCAAAACCAGAGTTGCGGCAACCAAAGTGCCATAAGTATCAAGATGAAACATCCAGGTACTCCATGTGAGGGGATAAATCCAATTATATTAATAAGTTATATAAAACCACTTAGTTTTTTAAACTCGATGAATGCTGGATTAGAAGGAAAAAGTGCTAAGAAGACAAGAAAAAATGCATGAAAATGCGACATAAATAAAAATAAGCGGGGAAGAAAAGTTAGGCGCAACCGTTTGCTTTTAGTGTCCAGACGATTAAAATGCCTGCTTTGCCGTTTCGGAAAAGTGCCACACCATGACCATGCAATCCGCCGAGCTTGAATCCGCGCAAAACGCCTCCGCCTCCCCGCCCAAAAGCGAACTGATCTACCGCCTGGAAGACCGCCCGCCGCTGCCGCAAACGCTGTTTGCCGCCGGCCAGCATCTGCTGGCGATGTTCGTGGCCGTGATTACGCCGGCGCTGCTGATTTGCCAGGCGCTGGGGCTGCCGGCGCAGGATACTCAGCACATTATCAGCATGTCGCTGTTCGCCTCCGGTCTGGCCTCTATTTTACAAATCAAAACCTGGGGTCCGGTCGGCTCCGGCCTGCTGTCGATTCAGGGCACCAGCTTTAACTTCGTATCACCGCTGATTATGGGCGGCATGGCGCTGAAAAACGGCGGCGCAGACGTGCCGACCATGATGGCGGCTCTGTTCGGCACCCTGATGGTCGCCTCCTGCACCGAGATTCTGCTGTCGCGCGTCCTGCACCTGGCACGCCGCATTATTACGCCGCTGGTATCAGGCATTGTGGTGATGATTATCGGCCTGTCGCTGATTCAGGTCGGCCTGACCTCCATCGGCGGTGGCTACGCGGCAATGAACGACCACACCTTCGGCGCGCCAAAAAACCTGCTGCTGGCCGGCGCGGTGCTGGCGGTGATTATTTTGCTCAACCGTCAGCGTAATCCCTATCTGCGCGTTGCCTCGCTGGTAATCGCCATGGCGGTCGGCTATCTGCTGGCCTGGGCGCTCGATATGCTGCCCGCCAGCCAGCCCGTCAGCAACAGCGCGTCGATCACCATCCCTACCCCGCTGTATTACGGGCTGGGCTTTGACTGGAACCTGCTGCTGCCGCTGATGCTGATCTTTATGGTCACCTCGCTGGAAACCATCGGCGATATCACTGCCACCTCTGACGTATCCGAACAGCCGGTGCGCGGCCCGCTGTATATGAAACGCCTGAAGGGCGGCGTGCTGGCCAACGGTTTGAACTCCATGCTGTCGGCGGTCTTCAATACCTTCCCGAACTCCTGCTTCGGCCAGAACAACGGGGTGATCCAACTGACCGGCGTCGCCAGCCGCTACGTCGGCTTTGTGGTGGCGCTGATGCTGATCGCGCTGGGTCTGTTCCCGGCGGTCGCCGGCTTTGTGCAGCATATTCCTGAGCCGGTACTGGGCGGCGCCACCATTGTGATGTTCGGCACCATCGCCGCGTCCGGCGTACGTATCGTTTCACGCGAGAAGCTTAATCGCCGCGCCATCATGATTATGGCGCTGTCGCTGGCGGTCGGTATGGGCGTTTCTCAGCAGCCGCTGATTCTGCAGTTCGCGCCGGACTGGCTGAAAACCCTGCTCTCCTCCGGTATCGCCGCCGGCGGGATTACCGCCATCGTACTGAATCTGGTGTTTCCGCAGGAGAAGGAATAATTCCACTGCGGGGGCGTGTGACCCGGCTTTATCGTTGAAAACGGCCGCCTGCGGCCGTTTTTTTATTGTCAGTCAGACCATTACCCTTGAGATAGCCGGCCAATTGCGGCATAAACGGGGTATCTTTTTTGACCGCTAGGGTGTGCAGGCGATGAAATTTATCGGGAAACTGTTGCTATGGCTGCTGGTGGCAGCGGCAATCGTCATCGTATTACTGTATCTGGTCGGGCAGACCCGCTGGGCCGCCGGTCAGATCGGCAACTGGGTGAGTGGGCACAGCGACTACCGCCTCTCTCTCGGTAAAATCAGCCACTCCTGGGATGAACCGGCGCAGATCGGCCTGGAAGACGTCGCGCTGACGCGCACCAACCAGCCGCGGGCGTTAACGGCCAAGCGCGTCGTTCTGGGCCTCAGCCTGCGTCAGCTCACCAACCCGCGTTACTTCCACAGCGTGACGCTGCACGACGGTACGCTCAATGTGCAACCTGGCTCAGCGGCGTTACCGATCCAGGCCGACGTGCTGCAGCTGAGCAATATGGCATTGCACGCCGGCGACGCCGACTGGCAGCTTAATGCGCAGCGGGTTAACGCCGGGATTACGCCATGGCGGCCTCAGTCCGGGCACCTGCTGGGCGACAACAACCGCTTCCAGTTCAGCGCCGGCTCGCTGACCCTGAACGGCATCCCCGCCTCTCAGGCGCTGGTGCAAGGGCAAATAAAAGATCATCAGCTGCTGCTGGAGGATTTCGGCGCCGATCTGGCCCAGGGCGACCTGACCGGTAAAGCGACGCGTGCCGCCGACGGCAGCTGGCTGGTAGACCGTCTGCGCCTGAACAAGGTACGGCTGCAAACGCCGCTGTCGCTGGAACAATTCTGGCAGCGCTTTACCACTCTGCCGCCGATCACACTGCAACGCTTTGACCTGATCGATGCACGGCTGGAGGGCAAGGGGTGGGCGTTTAACGATCTTGACCTGTCCCTGCAAGACGTCACGCTTCAGCAGGGAGACTGGCGCAGCGAGAACGGCGCATTGCATGCCAACGCCAGCGATATTATCAATGGCCGCTTCCATCTGGTGGATCCGATTATCAGTACGCGGCTGTCGCCGGCCGGTATCGCCATTGAGCAATTCACCTCGCGCTGGGAAGGCGGTTTGCTGCGCGCCAACGGCAGTTGGCTGCGCGCCACCAAACGTTTGCAGCTGGACGACGTCACCGTCGCGGCGTTGGAGTATACGCTGCCGCAAAACTGGCGTGAGCTGTGGCTCAAACCGCTGCCGGCATGGCTGTCGCAGGTATACGTCAATAAGCTGACCACCAACCGTAACCTGATTATCGATATCAATCCGGCGTTCCCGTTCCAGCTGACATCGCTGAACGGTTACGGCAGCAATCTGCTGCTGGCGCACGATGGTCAGTGGGGAATCTGGTCCGGTTCGCTAAACCTGAGCGCCAGCGAAGCAACGTTCAATAAAATCGACGTCCGCCGGCCTTCGCTGGCGCTGACGGCGGACCAGCGGCAAATCGCCGTTACCGAGCTGAGCGCCTTTATGCCTAATGGCCTGCTGGATGCCAAGGCAACCGTCACGCAACTGCCGGGCAAGCCGTTTTCGCTGTCTTTATCCGGTCGTTCGGTGCCGCTCAATACCCTGCAGCAATGGGGCTGGCAGCCGGTGCCGCTGGAGGGCGACGGCAACCTGCAGCTGCAGGTTCAGGGGCTGTTAAACAGCGACGGGCCGTTCCGGGATTCCGTACGGGGTAATCTGCAGGCCACGGCGAAGGACGGGCAAACGGTCAATCAGCAACAGCCGTAAAGCAATAAGGGCGCATAGCGCCCTTATTGCTTATTCGGGAATGGCCTCGCAGCCGCCCTGATCCAGCGGGACTTCCGGCTCGGCCGGCAGCACCATGTAGATGCCCTCAAATACCGCCCCTTTATCATCATCGCCAAACAGCACCACTTCCGCCTGCACGCGGGCACGGCGGCCGCGCGCCAGTCGGTCAAGGTCGCCGCTCAGCGAGCTGAGATCGGCCACCGCGCGCGGGCGACCGGTGATAGGTTTACTGTAACGGATATGCGCATCCGCCAGAATGATGGTGCCGCCCAGATGGCGCTCGCGCAGCAGCAGCCAGATCAGCCCCCAGGCGGTCAGCGTCGCCAGCGAGAACAGGCTGCCGGCAAACAGCGTGTGGTGCGGATTCTGATTGCCGACCTCCGGCATGGTGGTGACAAAACGCTGGCCGGTATACTGGCTGATGCGCACCCCCATCTTTTCACTGAGCGGAATATGATCGTACCAGGCCTGCTGCAGCTGCCCGCACCAGTCGGGACGGTGCAGAATATCGTCCAGCGTCGCCACCGGCTTAATCATCAGGAAGTGGCGGATCGGCGAGGTTTGCGGCGCGCTGATCTCCCCCTGGCTTTCAAACCCCAGTTTGGCGAAGAACGCCACCGCGTCCTCACGCGCGCTGCACACCACGCGCTTCACGCCTTCCTGACGCGCCACCGACTCCAGCGTCATCGCCACCAGCGTACCCAGCCCTTTGTCCTGCACGCCGGGATCGACCGCTAAAAAACGAATCGCCGCTTCGTTATCCGCATTGATATACAGCCGGCCAACGGCGACGATTTTGCCATTCTCATCCACCACCATTTGGTGGTGCGCCATGGCGTCATAGGCATCCTTTTCCGAACCCACCGGCTGGTGCAATGGCTTGCGCAGCATTTCCCAGCGAAACTGGTAATAATCCTTCAGTTCTTGTTCTGTAACGGGTACTCGTAGGTGATACATAGACGCCTTCTCTCCAAATTTTTAAACCTGTAGCCAGAACGTCACCGGACCGTCGTTCACCAGCGCGACCTGCATATCCGCCGCGAACTCGCCGGTCTGTGTTTCCACGCCGCGTTCGCGGCATTGGCCAACAAAATACTGATATAGCCGATCGGCCTGCGCAGGCTCTGCGCCGCGCGAGAAACCGGGCCGCATGCCCTTTTGCGTGTCCGCGGCCAGCGTAAACTGGGAAACCACCAGCACGCTGCCGCCGGCCTGTTGAACGTTAAGGTTCATCTTGCCGTTATCATCACCAAAAATGCGGTAGCCCAGTACGCGTTCACACAAACGCTCGGCTTTCTGTTCGTTATCATCTTGCTCTACACCCAATAACACTAACAAACCTGGGCCAATTTTGCCTACCGTCTCGCCGTTTACCGTGACGCTGGCGTTTAATACTCGCTGAATCAATGCAATCATGACGGTTTATCCTGCTGTTGCTGCTCAATTTTTTGCTGTTTGTACGCGCGGTACTCCGCGAACGTGGCGGCGATCTCCGCGCCGAGCAATACGATACACCAGCTCCAGTAGACCCACAGAAATAAAATCGGGATCACCGCCAGCACGCCATATATCAGCTGATAAGAAGGAAACATGGTGACGTACAGCGCAAAGCCCTTCTTACCCAGTTCGAACAGCAGCCCGGCGACCAACGCGCCGACCAGCGCATCCTTCGGCGGTACCCGGACCGTCGGCACCACGCTGTACAGCAGCCAGAAAGAGACCCACGACAGCAGCAGCGGGAAAATACGCAGCAGCTGATCCACCAGGCTGTTCACGCCGGTTTGCGCCAGCCAGTTCAGCGACAGCAGGTAGGAGCTGATCGCCATACTGGCCCCGACCAGCAGCGGCCCCAGCGTCAGCACCATCCAGTACACTGCAAACGAGTAGACGATCGGCCGCTTGTTTTTACTGCGCCAGATGGTGTTGAGCACGCTGTCGACGGAGGAGATCAGCAGCAGCGCGGTAACGATCAGGCCGCAGGTGCCGACGGCGGTCATTTTGTTGGAATTGGCGACGAACTGCTCAAGGTAGCGCTGGATAACATTGCCGGCCGCCGGCACAAAATTGGAAAAAATAAAGCTCTTCAGCTGCTCGCTGATATCAGAAAACATCGGGAAGGCGGCAAACAGCGCGAACACCACGGTGATCAGCGGCACCAGCGACAACAGAGATACATACGCCAGATGGCCCGCCAACATGGTCAGGCCATCGCTGTCGATGCGCTTGAGCAGCAGCCGGCCGTAGGTGACGCCCGGTTTTACGGATGACGGCAGCTTCTTGCTACGGAAAAACGACATACTCACTCCTTGTCAGTTCGTATGTCTTAAGCTTAACCCGCCTGGCTTAACCGGCAAAATAGGCCGGCACCGTATCGCGATCGGTCACCCATACCGCCGTAATGCCCATGGCCCGCGCAGCCGCTATGTTGTCGGGATGATCGTCAAAGAATACCGCCTGTTCCGCCGGCGTGTTTTCCTCATCCAGCACCCGCTGATAAATGGCCGGCTCCGGTTTACGCAGGCCGAGATCCTGCGACAGGTAGAGATGGTCCGCCGCCGCCGCCACTTCCGGGTAATGCTGCGGCCAGTAATTACAGTGCAGGCGGTTGGTGTTCGACAGCACCACCACCCGGTGGCCCTCATTGCGCAGGCGCTGCATGATGGCGATCACCTCCGGGCGCAGCGCGACAAATACCGCCTGCCAGCCGGCGGCGAACTGCTCAAAGCTCAGCGCGATGCCCATTTCGTCGCACAGGCGGGCGGCAAACTCTTCATCGGTCACTTCCCCCCGCTCGTGGCGCTGAAACACCTCGCCCATGCTAAAACGTTCCGCCAGCGCCGCCAGAGGCGTGCCGCTCAGATTGCTCCATACGCCCAGCACACGTTTGAAATCGATATCGACGATCACGTTACCTAAATCAAAGATATACAGCATAGTCCTCTCCTGACGACCGGTGAGGTTTCACTGTAGCGGGAAAAGCAGAGACTGAACAGATAAGGCGGAGAAAAGCGCATAGCGCGCCGCAGAAAGGGGGGAAAGCAGAAGAAAAAACTCAGGGCGCCCGGCAGGCGCCCCAAGCAGTGCGTTCTAAATCAGCAATTACGCTTCTTTAGGACCGCGGCTTGCACGTTTGCGATCGTTTTCCGTCAGGTGACGTTTACGAATACGCACAGACGTCGGCGTGACTTCAACCAGTTCGTCATCATCGATAAATTCCAGAGCCTGCTCCAGAGTCATCTTGATAGCCGGAACCAGCGTGGTCGCTTCGTCAGTACCGGAAGCACGCATGTTGGTCAGTTTCTTACCGGTCAGGCAGTTCACGGTCAGGTCGTTGGAACGTGAGTGAATACCGATGATCTGGCCTTCATACACTTCCGCACCGTGGCCCAGGAACAGCTTGCCGCGATCTTGCAGACCATACAGGGCGAACGCTACCGCTTTACCCTGGCCGTTGGAGATCAGCACGCCGTTCTGACGCTGGCCGACTTCGCCCGGACGCAGATCGTCGTAGTGGCTGAAGGTGGAGTACAGCAGGCCGGTACCGGAGGTCATGGTCATGAACTCGTTACGGAAGCCGATCAGGCCGCGGCTCGGGATCACATAGTCAAGACGCACACGGCCTTTACCATCCGGATCCATGTTTTTCATGTCGCCCTTACGCTCACCCATCGCCTGCATCACGGAACCCTGATGCTGCTCTTCGATATCCAGCGTGACGTTCTCGAACGGCTCTTGTTTACGGCCATCGATTTCACGGAAGATAACTTTCGGACGGGAAACGGCCAGCTCGAAGCCTTCACGACGCATGTTTTCGATCAGCACCGACAGGTGCAGTTCGCCACGGCCGGACACGCGGAACGCGTCGGCATCGTCGGTTTCTTCTACGCGCAGCGCCACGTTGTGCACCAATTCCTTGTTCAGACGCTCAAGGATCTGGCGAGACGTCACGAACTTGCCTTCTTTACCGCAGAATGGCGAGGTGTTGACGTTGAAGAACATGCTGACGGTCGGCTCATCAACGGACAGCGCAGGCAGCGCTTCCACGTTGGCCGGATCGCAGATGGTGTCGGAGATGTTCAGCTCGCCCAGACCGGTGATGGCGATGATGTCGCCCGCTTCCGCCAGGTCGCTGTCGATACGCTCCAGACCCAGGTGGCCCAGCACTTTGCCCACTTTACCGTTGCGCGTCTTGCCTTCGCTGTCGATAACAGTGACCTGCTGGTTCGGCTTCACTTTACCGCGCTTGATGCGGCCGATGCCGATAACGCCCAGGTAGTTGTTGTAGTCCAGCTGGGAGATCTGCATCTGCAGCGGGCCATCCAGATCAACTGCCGGCGCAGACACGTGGTCGACGATCGCCTGATACAGCGGCGTCATGTCGTCAGCCATATCGGTATGATCGGTGCCGGCGATGCCGTTCAGCGCAGATGCATAGATGATTGGGAAATCCAGTTGCTCATCGGTGGCATCCAGGTTTACGAACAGGTCGAACACCTGATCGACAACCCAGTCAGGACGCGCGCCCGGACGGTCAACCTTGTTAATGACCACGATCGGCTTCAGACCATTTGCAAACGCTTTCTTGGTCACGAAACGGGTTTGCGGCATCGGGCCATCCATTGCATCCACAACCAGCAGCACCGAGTCGACCATTGACATTACACGCTCTACCTCGCCGCCGAAGTCGGCGTGTCCCGGGGTATCCACGATGTTGATGCGGTAGTCATTCCAATTAATGGCGGTGTTTTTTGCGAGGATGGTAATCCCACGCTCTTTCTCCAAATCGTTGGAGTCCATTACGCGCTCGGCGGCTTCCGCACGCTCTCCGAAAGTACCGGATTGTTGCAGCAGCTTGTCGACCAGGGTGGTTTTACCATGGTCAACGTGGGCAATAATGGCGATATTACGCAAATTTTCGATCACAGCTTTGCCTCAGGCATTAGAAATAGCGCGCTATTGTACACGTATTAAGCGAGGGACTAAACAAGATCACAGCCATCTCTGATAAACAATGCTAATCAGGTTAGTTTGTGATCCCTTTCACGGTGCAACGCGTCATCTTTGGACGCATTTTGCACCATTATAGTGCCCTGCGTGGGGTTGTTTGCACACTTATGGTGCAATGCATTCCTATTGGTGCATACTCGGAATGGGTAAAAGCCGCCCAGAATGGCGCAAGGTTGCCATTTTTAAACTTGGCACGCTTTTCGCTTTAGTCTACACAAGGTGAAAAAAAGCCAGTAGTAAAGATTCGTTCCACGACGACGACAACGATAAATCCGGGAGAGTTAAGTATGTCCGCTGAACACGTTTTGACGATGCTGAATGAGCATGAAGTGAAATTCGTAGACCTGCGTTTCACTGACACCAAGGGTAAAGAACAACACGTCACCATTCCTGCACACCAGGTAAACGCTGATTTCTTCGAAGAAGGCAAAATGTTTGACGGTTCGTCGATCGGCGGTTGGAAAGGCATTAACGAATCTGACATGGTGCTGATGCCGGATGCCAGCAGCGCGGTACTGGATCCGTTCTACGAAGAACCCACGCTGATCATTCGCTGCGACATTCTCGAGCCGGGCACCATGCAAGGCTACGACCGCGACCCGCGCTCCATCTCCAAACGTGCGGAAGACTTCCTGCGCTCTTCCGGCATTGCCGACACCGTGCTGTTCGGGCCGGAACCTGAATTCTTCCTGTTCGACGACATCCGCTTCGGCAGCAGCATCAGCGGCTCCCACGTGGCTATCGACGATATCGAAGCCGCCTGGAACTCCGGCACCAAATACGAAGGCGGCAACAAGGGTCACCGTCCAGCGGTCAAAGGGGGTTATTTCCCGGTGCCGCCGGTCGACTCTTCCCAGGACCTGCGTTCAACCATGTGTCTGACCATGGAAGAAATGGGCCTGGTGGTTGAAGCTCACCACCACGAAGTAGCAACCGCCGGTCAGAACGAAGTGGCAACCCGCTTCAACACCATGACCAAGAAAGCCGATGAAATCCAGATCTACAAATACGTGGTTCACAACGTAGCGCACGCATTTGGCAAAACCGCGACCTTTATGCCAAAACCGATGTTCGGCGATAACGGTTCCGGCATGCACTGCCACATGTCACTGTCCAAGAACGGCACCAACCTGTTCGCCGGCGACAAATACGGCGGCCTGTCTGAAACCGCACTGTTCTACATCGGCGGCGTCATCAAGCACGCTAAAGCCATCAACGCCCTGGCCAACCCGACCACCAACTCTTACAAGCGTCTGGTTCCGGGTTACGAAGCGCCGGTGATGCTGGCTTACTCTGCGCGTAACCGCTCCGCCTCCATCCGTATTCCTGTGGTTTCCAGCCCGAAAGCGCGCCGTATTGAAGCCCGCTTCCCGGATCCGGCGGCCAACCCGTACCTGTGCTTCGCTGCACTGCTGATGGCCGGCCTGGACGGCATCATCAACAAGATCCACCCGGGCGACGCCATGGATAAAAACCTGTACGACCTGCCGCCGGAAGAAGAAGCCGAGATTCCAAAAGTGGCCGGTTCTCTGGACGAAGCGCTGGCCGCGCTGGATGAAGACCGCGAGTTCCTGACCCGCGGCGGCGTCTTCACCGACGACGCGATCGACGCCTACATCGCGCTGCGCAAAGAAGAGCTGGACCGCGTGCGCATGACGCCGCACCCGGTTGAATTCGAACTGTACTACAGCGTTTAAGTTTGACCTGCGCCGCCGCGTGCGGCGCCACCTATTTTAGTTGTCGTTTTTTTGTTGCCGTGGAAACTTTCAGCCCATCTTCGGATGGGTTTTTTTCTCCACACTCTTTTTCTGCAAATCCACGCCATTTAGCAATCATCACAGATGGAGTAGGATGGATGCACCAAAACAGTGCAAAGCGTCTGCGCTTAGTCTGCCGGCTGACCGGGTAAGCAAGCTCAGCCCGTGCGCCGCACCCTGGAAGATGAAGGGCATATATGACAACTGAACCACTGCCCGATGCGGGGCAGATCCTCAATTCTCTGATCAACAGCGTACTGCTGCTGGACGATCGGCTGGCGGTGCATTACGCCAACCCTGCTGCGCAACAGCTGTTGGCGCAAAGTTCCCGTAAACTGTTCGGCACGCCGCTGCCCGATTTACTCGGCTATTTTTCGCTGAACGTCGATCTGATGCGCGAAAGCCTGAATACCGGCCAGGGGTTTACCGATAACGAAGTGACGCTGGTGGTCGACGGCCGCGCGCATATTCTGTCGCTGACCGCTCAGGCGCTGCCGGAAGGCTATATCCTGCTGGAGCTGGCGCCGATGGACAATCAGCGCCGTCTGAGCCAGGAACAGCTGCAGCATGCCCAACAGGTCGCCGCACGCGATCTGGTGCGCGGGCTGGCGCACGAGATTAAAAACCCGCTCGGCGGACTGCGCGGCGCGGCGCAGCTGCTGGCCAAAGCGCTGCCCGACCCGGCCCTGACCGAATATACCAAAGTGATCATTGAGCAAGCCGACCGCCTGCGCAATCTGGTCGATCGCCTGCTGGGGCCGCAGCGGCCCGGTCAGCACATCACGCAAAGCATCCACCAGGTAGCGGAGCGGGTATGCCAGCTGGTATCGCTGGAAAAACCGGAAAACGTCACGCTGGTGCGCGATTACGACCCCAGCCTGCCTGAACTGGCGCACGACCCGGAACAAATTGAACAGGTGCTGCTGAATATTACCCGCAACGCGCTGCAGGCGCTGGGGGAGACCGGCGGCACCATCCGCCTGCGCACCCGCACCGCGTTTCAAATCACCCTGCACGGCACGCGCTACCGGCTGGCGGCGCGCATTGATATTGAAGACGACGGCCCCGGCGTGCCGGCGCAGCTGCAGGATACGCTGTTCTACCCGATGGTCAGCGGCCGCGAAGGCGGCACCGGCCTGGGATTATCCATCGCCCGCAGTCTGATCGATCAGCATTGCGGCAAAATTGAATTTAACAGTTGGCCTGGACATACCGAATTTTCGGTTTACCTGCCTATTCGTCAGTGAGGTTTGCTATGCAACGAGGGATTGTCTGGATCGTCGATGATGACAGCTCCATCCGCTGGGTGCTTGAGCGCGCCTTAACCGGCGTCGGCATGCGTTGCGCAACGTTCGACAGCGGTAACGCCGTACTGGAAGCGTTGGCCACACAAACTCCCGACGTTTTACTGTCCGATATCCGCATGCCGGGCATGGACGGATTAGCGCTGCTCAAACAGATCAAACAGCGTCACCCGATGCTGCCGGTGATCATTATGACCGCCCACTCAGATTTGGACGCTGCGGTCAGCGCCTATCAGCAAGGGGCGTTCGACTATCTGCCGAAGCCGTTCGACATTGATGAGGCCGTCGCGCTGGTGGAGCGCGCCATCAGCCACTATCAGGAGCAGCAGCAGCCGGCGCGCAGCCAGCCCGCCAGCAGCCCGACCGCCGATATTATCGGCGAGGCACCGGCGATGCAGGACGTATTCCGCATTATCGGCCGCCTGTCGCGTTCATCCATCAGCGTGTTGATCAACGGCGAATCCGGCACCGGTAAAGAGCTGGTGGCGCATGCGCTGCATCGCCACAGCCCGCGCGCCAAATCGCCGTTCATCGCCCTGAATATGGCGGCGATCCCCAAAGACCTGATCGAATCCGAACTGTTCGGCCATGAAAAAGGCGCGTTTACCGGCGCCAATCAAATCCGTCAGGGGCGTTTTGAACAGGCCGACGGCGGCACGCTGTTCCTGGATGAAATTGGCGATATGCCTCTGGACGTGCAAACCCGTTTACTGCGCGTGTTGGCGGATGGCCAATTCTATCGGGTCGGCGGCTATGCGCCGGTGAAAGTGGACGTGCGCATTATTGCCGCCACGCACCAAAACCTGGAACAGCGGGTACAGGAAGGCAAATTCCGCGAGGATTTGTTCCACCGCCTGAACGTGATTCGCGTTCACCTGCCGCCGCTGCGTGAGCGTCGTGAAGACATCCCGCGGCTGGCGCGCTATTTCCTGCAGGTGGCCGCCAAGGAACTGGGGGTTGAGGCGAAAAACCTGCACCCGGAAACCGAAACCGCGCTGACGCGCCTGCCGTGGCCCGGCAACGTCCGCCAGCTGGAAAATACCTGCCGCTGGCTGACGGTGATGGCCGCCGGTCAGGAAGTACTGATTCAGGATCTGCCTGCCGAGCTGTTTGAAGCCTCGCCGCCGGAGAGCGGCGCACCGGCAGGCGCCGGCAACTGGGCGTCGTTGCTGGCGCAGTGGGCCGAAAGCGCGCTGCGCTCCGGTCATCAAAACCTGCTCTCGGAAGCGCAGCCGGAAATGGAACGCACGCTGCTGACCACGGCGCTGCGCCACACGCAGGGCCATAAACAGGAGGCCGCGCGCCTGCTGGGCTGGGGCAGGAATACCCTGACGCGCAAGCTGAAAGAACTGGGGATGGAATAAACGCCGCGCCCAATGTTGAAAACATCGTTGGGCGCACAAAAAAACAGCAATTTTAGACTTTACAGTCAACGCACTCACAGTATGATCGGGGCGAAAAAACCGGAGGTCGCCATGCTGGATTCTCTTATCGCTTTTATTTCACAAGGTGCGGACGTCAGCGCCGCTGCGGGCCATACGCCGCAGGCCGCCGTTGCCGCCGTGCTGTGCGCCGCCCTGATTAACTTCTTCAGTTAAGGCCACGGCCGCAAACAATGCGGTCGTGGCGGGCAACGCCGTCAGATCACCCGGGAGAACTGCTGCGCGCGCGCCTGTTTGCGCAAATAGATATCAAAACACATGCAGATATTGCGTATCAGCAAGCGTCCCTGCGGCGTCACGCGTATACCCTGCTCATCCCGCTCCACCAGCCCGTCGTGTTCGAATGGCGCCAGCAGCTGCAGATCCTCAGCAAAATAATCAACGAAGTTAATACCGTACTGCTGCTCAACCGGCCGGTAGTTCAGCTGGAAGTTGCAGATCAGCGTTTTGATCACCTCGCGACGCAGGCAGTCGTCTTCGCTCATCGTCAGCCCGCGCCACAGCGCATTTCCCTGCTGTTCGACGCTGTGATAGTACGCTTTCAGCGCCTTCTGGTTCTGCGCGTAGCTGTCCCCAAGCATGCTGATGGCCGACACGCCCAGCCCCAGCAGGTCGCTGTCGCCCTGGGTGGTGTAGCCCTGAAAATTACGGTGCAGCTTCCCTTCGCGCTGCGCCACCGCCAGCTCATCGTCCGGACGGGCGAAATGATCCATGCCGATAAACTGATAGCCGGCGTCGGTCAGCGAGGCGATGGTCTGCTGCAGGATATCCAGCTTTTGCTGCGCGCTGGGCAGATCGGCCTCTTTGATCTTGCGCTGGGCGGCAAACAGGCTCGGCAAATGGGCGTAGTTAAACACGCTGAGCCGGTCCGGGTTCAGTTCGGCAACCCGCTCAAGGGTGAAGGCAAAGCTCTCCGGCGTCTGCTTCGGCAGGCCGTAAATCAGGTCGATATTGGTGGAGTGAAAGCCCAACGCTTTGGCGCGCTCAATCAACGCAAAAATGAACGCCTCATCCTGTTCACGGTTGACCAGCCGCTGCACTTCTTTGTTGAAGTCCTGCACCCCCATGCTCAGGCGGTTAAAACCTTCAGCGCGCAGGTGATCGAGCACGTCCAGCTCGATTTCACGCGGATCGACTTCGATCGACATTTCAGCCTGCGGCAGGAAATCAAAATGCTGGCGCAGCATAGCCACCAGCCGACTAATCTGCGTTTTACTCAGGTAGGTCGGCGTACCGCCGCCCCAATGCATCTGGCTGACCTGACGCCCGGCAAACAGCGGCGCCCGGGCGGCGATTTCCTGCGCCAACACCGCCAGATAGTCATCCGCCTTATGCGTCTGACGCGTCACCTGCTTGTTGCAGCCGCAGAAGTAGCACAGCTTGTGGCAAAACGGGATATGGACATATAACGACAGCGGCCGCTCGGGATAGCGCCCGGCGGCACGTTGGAATGCTGCCTCATCGTAGCTTTGGTTGAACTCCAAAGCGGTTGGGTATGAGGTATAACGCGGGCCTGAATAGTTATATTTTTGGATCAGGGCCAAATCCCAGACGATAGCCTGTTCTGACATTGCTCACTCCTTCCGATCGCCCCAAGGTGTAGCAGGCGACGGACGCCACGGCTCAGAACCCCTTGGGTTTACGTTTTCTGCCGGGCCGGGAAATGGGCAATTGTCGTTGCTGTCTGGCCACGGAAGCGCTGCGAAGGCGCGCTTTGCGCCTCGACAGCCGCCATAGTTTACCGAATAACCACAGCAGATAACATGTTAACAGTAGGGCTATTAGCAGAATTGGCCACATAACCGGTTAGCGCGCGTTTTTCGGACCGCCGCTTTTCAGCAGTTTCAGGATATCTTCCTGCTTTTCCTCTTCTTCATCGATGTCATCGTCATCGTCGCCCAGCTCGATGCCCAGCTGCGCCATCAGCGCATCGATGCGGTCCAGCGTTTGATCGACATAAGCCTGCTCTTCGCCGGTCAGCTTGTCGCCATCGTCGATGCGATCCAACAGCGCATCCAGACGCTCATCATTTTCCAGCTTCGCCAGCTCTTCTTCCGGCGACAGACGCGGCTTCACTTCGGCCTTGGGCTTAGTCTGCGGTTTGACGTTGGCTTGCGCTTCCACCAGCAACGGCACCGGCGTTTTGCTGCCGATGCGCGGATCTTTCACATCCCCGGCTCCTGATTTCTTTTGCTTGGCATTTTCAACCTGGGTGCGTGAACCGGAAGCATGGCCACGGCGCTTTTTCAGGCGCTTACGCTCGCGAGCTTCCATATCAAGCTCAACACGACTTTTCTTTTTCGCTTTTGACGTCGCCGCTTTGCCGCGGGGCGCTTTTGATGACTGGTTCATAGCATATGCTCTTAGGTGTATGTAGATTCAGTATAGAATTGCGGCGGAATCTAGCAGAAAGCAGACAAATAAAAAAGGCGACAGGTTAAACCTGTCGCCTATTTCATACCTTCATACGAAGGATATTCCTGCTACGCACTCCATGCGCACACTCAACATCCCGGTTTTTCCTTCTGCTATCAGCGCATTCCCTGCAATTTAGCCTTTCATCCTGGAAAGAAAAATCATCCCTGTACGCAATCCTTTCGTATCCGCTCATCCTGAGCGCGCGTCCCGCGAGCATCCGACTGCTAATACTTCACCATCCTTGTGTCGTTCACTAATCCTAAGCGAACAAGCCAACGCCGTTTGAAGTCATCCTGTCACTCATCGCACTTCCTGTGCGCTCCCTGAGGTTTTTCGCTCATCCTGAACGTTCCCGATTCCTTCACATCCTGCGTTGGGCGCTACTTTACGCGGATTACGCCCGCGCTCAAGGTACTCACCGCGCATTAGGCGGACTATTTACACCCAGCAAAAAACAATTGTTTGTTTTTTAAGAAAATATAAGTTTATAGCCGATAAATAAAGCGACATATCCCCCTATTGGAATGGCAAATGTCTTACACGCCGATGCGGTTTTCCCAACGGAAAATTATCGCTCTGGGGCTGAAAATCGGAGAAAGCGCCCCTTTTTCACGCTGATGCAGTTATAATCGCCCACCAGAAAGCCCTTCTTCACTTGGAGACGAAACATTTTGACCAGCAAAAATTACAACTACCACATGACCCATTTCGTCACCAGTGCGCCCGACATCCGTCATCTGCCGCCGGATGCAGGGATCGAAGTGGCATTCGCCGGCCGCTCTAACGCCGGCAAGTCCAGCGCGCTGAATACGCTGACTAACCAGAAGGGCCTGGCGCGCACCAGTAAAACCCCGGGACGCACCCAGCTTATCAACCTGTTTGAAGTAGAAGACGGTATCCGTCTGGTCGATCTGCCGGGTTATGGTTACGCCGAGGTGCCGGAAGAGATGAAGCGCAAATGGCAGCGTGCGCTGGGTGAATACCTGCAAATGCGCAATAGCCTGAAAGGGCTGGTCGTGCTGATGGATATCCGCCATCCACTCAAAGATCTCGACCAGCAAATGATTCAGTGGGCGGTGGATGTCGGTACACCGGTTCTGGTGCTGCTGACCAAAGCCGACAAGCTGGCTTCCGGCGCGCGCAAAGCACAGGTCAACATGGTGCGTGAGGCAGTACTGGCATTTATGGGCGATGTTCAGGTCGAGCCGTTCTCTTCACTGAAAAAACTGGGCGTCGATAAGCTGAGCCAGAAACTGAACACCTGGTTCAACGAAATCCCGCCGGAAGTTCTGCCGGAAGAAGACGATATCGGCGGCGAGTAACACCGCAGGCCACATGATAACAAGGGTCCGTCAGCGGGCCCTTTTTTGATCGCGTCAGAAGGTTTTGTTATCTAATTACAGATCTGACCAAAAATCATCAGAAAAAGTTATGACGATATGGCAGAAACATGGCGGCCAGTGAGAGGCAATAGCCGGGGAACTCCGCGGAGAGGCAACACCATAAATCGGTTAATATTCTGTTTTTACAATAAAAAACGCCCCAGTCAATACTGACTGGGGCGGCTAATATTCAGCCAAATCCGATTACGTGAAGTAAAAGGTCTGAAAGATAGAACATCTTACCTCTGTACCCTACGCCTGTAACTTTACATCATTTTTTCACGAGGAAAAAGAATTTTCTGTAGTTTAGTTACAGCAAGAATGGGGGAATAACGGCGATGTTGCGGAAACAATCGCCGTATAATGTAGCTAAATTACGAAAATAGCTGGGTTTTTCGCCGTTTAGCGTAACGTTCGGACAGTTGCGTAATTAATGCGCTTCTTCCCAGTTATTCCCGGTGCCTACGTCCACTTTTAGCGGCACCGCCAGCGTCATGCTACTTTCCATCAGGTCGCGAATGCGCTGGCTGGCTTCTTCCAGCACCGACTCGTGTACTTCAAACACCAGTTCATCGTGCACCTGCATAATCATGCGCACCAGCGGTTCCTTCTGTTCCAGCAGCCAGCTATCCACGGCAATCATCGCGCGTTTGATGATATCGGCCGCAGTGCCCTGCATCGGCGCATTGATCGCCGCACGCTCCGCTGCCTTACGGCGCATACCGTTGCTGGAACGCACATCCGGCAGATAGAGCCGGCGGCCATCCAGCGTGCTGACGAACCCCTGCTCGGAAGCCTGCTGACGCGTACGCTCCATATAATCCAGCACGCCAGGATAGCGCTCAAAATAGAGATCCATATAGCGCTGCGCTTCATTACGCGGAATCCCCAGTTGGCGCGCCAGACCAAAGGCGCTCATGCCGTAGATCAGGCCGAAGTTGATCGCCTTGGCGCTGCGGCGCTGTTCACCGGTGACCTTATCCAACGGCACGCCAAAGACTTCGGCAGCCGTAGCCCGGTGAATGTCCTCACCGGCGGCAAAGGCTTTCAGCAGCCCCTCATCCTGCGACAGATGCGCCATAATGCGCAGCTCAATTTGTGAGTAGTCGGCAGCCAGAATGCGGTATCCCTTCGGCGCGATAAACGCCTGGCGAATACGCCGCCCTTCCTCATTACGCACCGGGATGTTCTGCAGGTTCGGATCGCTTGATGACAGCCGGCCGGTAGCGGTCACCGCCTGATGATATGACGTATGCACCCGGCCGCTGACCGGATTGATCATCTGCGGCAGCTTGTCGGTATAGGTGGACTTCAGCTTCGCCAGTCCGCGATATTCCAGAATCACTTTTGGCAGCGGGTAGTCCAGCGCCAGCTCGGCCAGCACTTCCTCATTGGTCGACGGCGCGCCTCCCGGCGTCTTTTTCAACACCGGCAGCTTTTGCTTCTCATACAAAATCGCCTGCAGCTGCTTGGTCGATGCCAGGTTAAACGGCTCTTCCGCCAGCTCGTGCGCCTGCGTTTCCAGCTCGGCCAGCCGCTTGGTCAGTTCCTGTGAATGGGTCGCCAGAATATGCTGATCGATCAGCACGCCGGTACGCTCGATACGGGAAAGCACCGGCAGTAGCGGCATCTCAATCTCGCTGAACACTTTGCGCTGGCCGTCACTCTCTTTCAGCTTCGGCCACATGGCCAAATGCAGCTGCAGGGTGACATCCGCATCTTCTGCCGCGTACGGTGCCGCCTGCTCCAATGCAATCTGATTGAATGTCAGCTGATTCTTGCCTTTGCCGGCAATCTCTTCAAAGGTGACGGTTTTATGGCCGAGATAGCGATCGGCCAGGCTGTCCATATCATGACGGCCGCCGACGCTGTCCAGTACGTAGGATTCCAGCATGGTGTCATAAGCGATACCGCGCAGATTGATGTCATACCGCGCCAGCAGGCTCTTGTCGAACTTCAGGTTCTGACCGACTTTCAGCGCTTTCTCATCTTCCAGCAGCGGCTTTAGCGTTTCCAGCACATCGTCGCGATCCAGCTGCTCCGGCGCATCCAGATAGTCATGTGCCACCGGCAGATAAGCGGCAATGCCGGGCTCAATCGCGAACGACAGGCCAATCAGGTTCGCACTCTGCGTATCCAGGCCATCGGTTTCGGTATCGAAGGCGAACAGCTCGGCTTTTTTCAGCCGTTCCAGCCATTCGGCAAACGTTTTTTCATCCAGGATGGTGACATAGCCATCCTGTGACAGTTTGGCTTCCACCGCGGCTTTTGGCGTCTCCGCCGCTGCGCCGGATGATTTTGCCGCGCTGGCTGCCTTGGCGCCGCCTTTTTTACCCTGCAGCCAGGTGCCGGACTCAACGTCCGCCAGCCAACGCTTAAACTCATACTGTTTGAACAGCTGATGCAGCTGATCGACATCCGGCGGCAAGACGTTCAGTTCGCTGCAGCCCACCTCCAGCTCAACATCGGTTTTGATGGTCGCCAGCTGATAGGAGAGGTAGGCCACCTCTTTGTTCTGTTCCAGCTTGGCGGCCATGGTTTTGGCGCCGCGGAAACTCAGGGTCGCAATGCTGTCCAGATTGGCATACAGCGTATCCAGCCCGCCCAGCCCTTGCAGCAGCGCCTGTGCTGTTTTCTCACCCACGCCCGGTACGCCGGGGATGTTATCGGAGGAATCGCCCATCAGCGCCAGGAAATCAATGATCAATTCCGGCGGAATGCCGTATTTATCACACACTTCCTGCGGCCCCAGAATGGTGTTGTTCATGGTGTTGATCAGCGTAACGTTTGGCGTCACCAGCTGCGCCATATCTTTATCGCCGGTGCTGATCAAAACGGCATGGCCGGCTTTTTCCGCCTGCAGCGCCAGCGTGCCTATGACATCATCAGCCTCAACGCCCGGCGTCACCAGCAGCGGCAGCCCCATCGCCTTGACCATACGGTGTAAAGGTTCGATCTGCGCACGCAGATCGTCAGGCATTGGCGGACGGTGGGACTTGTACTCCGCGAACAATTCATCGCGGAAAGTTTTGCCTTTGGCATCGAACACTACCGCCACATGGGTTGGCGCGTACTGCTGCAGCAGGCTACGCAACATATTCAGCACGCCGTACATGGCGCCGGTCGGTTCACCGGCAGAGTTAGTCAGCGGCGGGAAGGCATGATAGGCACGATAGAGGTAAGAGGAACCATCTACCAGGATCAAAGGGTTTTCAGCAATCTGGGCCATAGCGTTTCTTTTTGATGATGGACTTACGGTAAGGATGCCATAGCTAGCCGTCGGAGACGATCCTTAGCGCGCATTACGATGAAAAATGATCGCCTTTTGCAAAGCGATCCGCAGGATCTTTCCTGTGGATAACTTTGTGCATAGAAAAGAGAATGAATTATAACAATGGGTTAGTTGTTATAATAACAAATAAAAAAGTCAATAAAATCATGGCGTTTTATGGTAAGCATCGCTTAGCCGCCATAATTTTCATTTTTTGAGATTTGTGGATATAAGTTACACGTGTAGTTTCGCACGCCGTTAATCAAATTCGGCGCCTCAATTACCCTAGCACAATCTGGAAAGGTTGCACGAAAATTCAGCAAATTGTGACCATAAAAAACGCAGCGAAGGCGAACCCCGCATGGCGCCAAAGAAAACAGTTACGCTTTGTGGGCGCTTTCCTCCTCCTGTTTCTGCTAAAATGCGCCCTTCACGCGCGGAAGCGTATGGTATGCCTGCAACGCTGTCTCCAACCAACCGTCAACCGATAACCATGCCAAGATTGTTAGCCCCTGTTATTTTTATTATTTCTACCTTATTGACCATCCTGTTGACGGTATTGTGTTCCATTCCCATCACGCTGGCCGGTATTGTAAAACTATTGGTTCCCGTACCGGCGATCTGGCGGGGCATTTCCGCCTTTGCAGATTTTATGATGTGGTGTTGGTGCCAGGGGCTGGCTCTGCTGCTACGCATCAACCCGCAGCTTAGCTGGGATATTGAAGGGTTAGAAGGATTAAGCCGCAAGAACTGGTATCTGCTGATCAGCAACCATGAAAGCTGGTCAGATATCGTCGTGCTGTGCGTGCTATTTCGCAATCATGCCCCGATGAATAAATACTTTCTTAAGCAGCAGCTCGCCTGGGTGCCTTTTGTCGGCCTGGCCTGCTGGGCGCTGGATATGCCATTTATGAAACGCTATTCACGCGCTTACTTACTTAAGCACCCGGAAAAACGCGGCCAGGATATCGAAACCACCCGCCGCTCTTGCGAAAAGTTTCGCCTGCGGCCGACTACCATCGTCAATTTCGTGGAAGGATCCCGCTTTACCGAAGCGAAAAAAATTAAAACCAATTCGCCCTATCGCAATTTACTGGCGCCAAAGGCCGCCGGCATCGCCTTTACCCTCAGCGCGCTGGGCAGCCAGTTCGACAAAGTACTCAACGTTACGCTGCACTATCCGGATAACAGCGAACGCCCGTTTCTGGACATGCTCTGCGGACGTCTGAAGCGGATCGTGGTGCGCATTGAAACCTTGCCTATCGATGAAAGCCTGCATGGCGATTACTTCAACGATAAACAATATAAACGGCAATTCCAGCTCTGGCTAAATACGCTCTGGCAGGAAAAAGACCGCTTATTGGATAAGCTAAAACGCCAAACGAAAAACGCCGGTCAATGACCGGCGTTGCAACGTTCGGATTAAGGAAAGGTTATTTCTTTTCGCTCAGGAATTTAACCACGTCAGCAAACTGCTTCACGTATGCATCCATTGAGCTGGTATCCAGACCGTCGTTCTTAACCATGTATTTACCGTTAACAAATACCGCTGGCACACCGCGCAGCTGCAGATCTTCCGCAGCTTTTTCCTGCTGAACGACCAAAGACTTCACCACAAAGCTGTTCAGCGCCGCGTCATAGTCCTCTGCCTTCACGCCCGCCTTCACAAACACGTTGCGAATATCGTCCGGCGTCTGCACGGTTTGAGTTTTCTGTACCGCTTCAAACATTGGCTGGGTGATCTTGTCTTCCACGCCCAGCGCCATCGCCACGGCCCATGCCTGAGTCAGCTGTTTGCCCAGCGGGCCCAGGAACTCAACGTGGTACTTGGTCATTTTGGTGCCCGCCGGCAGCGCTTTTTTCACCGCGTCTGAAACATGGTAAACCTCTTCAAACTGGTAGCAGTGCGGGCAGTAGAACGAGAAGAACTCCAGCACCTGCGGCTCGCCGGTTACCGGCTTATCCAGGGTCACATACTGGGTACCATCGCTAAACTGCGCGGCGGAGGCGCTAAACGCCATAACCATACCAACGAGCGCCAACCAAATCTTTTTCATAAGACTAAACTCTCCATTGTGTTAAATCTTCAATACATCGGCATCAACTGCAGAGGAGGTTCCTGTAGCAGCTTAGCCTGTTCAGTAAATGTCGCGGTCTGAGACAACCAGAAATCAGACTCCGCCATCCACGGAAAACTTCTTGGGAATGCAGGATCCTGCCAGCGACGCGCCACCCATGCCAGGTAATACACCATGCGCATCGCACGTAGCGGCTCAATCAGCGCCAGTTCACGTCGATCGAACTCGGCAAACTCGCCATAGGCTTCTAACAATATATCCAACTGCAACAGCTGCTCGCTACGCTCACCGTGCAGCAGCATCCAAAGATCCTGCACCGCAGGACCATTGCGCGCATCGTCAAGATCGACGAACAGCGGGCCATCGCGCCACAGGATATTGCCCGGATGGCAATCACCGTGCAAACGCAGCGGTTGCCAGTCCAGGTGCCAACTCTGCTTAATAGCCTGAATCAACGTATCCGTCGCGCCAAGGAAGGCCTCTCGCTGTGCCGCCGGCACCAAATCACAGCTCGCCAGAATCTCTCTGGGGGCGGTGAGGTACTCCTCAATACCGATAGTCGGACGCTCGGCAAACAGCTTTTCTCGACCGGTTTGGTGGATGCGCCCCAAAAAGCGGCCTACCCATTCCAGCTGATCGAGATTATCTATCTCATACTGCCGTCCGCCGACGCTGGGGAAAACGGTAAAATAGAAGCCACCGAAGCTCTGTAACGTTTTCCCCTGCAGCCGTAACGGTGCAACCGCAGGCACTTCGGCATTGGCCAGGTCGAGCGAGAACTGATGCTCTTCCTCTATCTGCGCGGCGTTCCAGCGCTCGGGACGATAAAACTTCACCACATAGCGACGACGTTCTTCATCGGTAAACTGATAAACGCGGTTTTCATAACTGTTGAGCGCCGTCAGCCCGGAATCAACGCGCAGACCAACCCCTTCTAATGCGGCCAGAATCAGATCGGGAGAAAGGGTATCAAAATTAAACGCAGAATCGTTCATAACAACATTCATTTTAGCCTGATGACAGCACGGGGGCCGGGAATGAAAAATAGTAGCATCAGATGCCCCTGCACCGCAGCAAAGCTAGTCCTTAATCACGCCGCGAGCGCGCAATAATGCCGTTTTGAAATCTTCTTCGTAGTCTTTTTTCAGGCCGGGGATCTGTTCCGTCGCGGCGCTGCCGCGCATTTTCAGATGATAAATTAAAATATCATCGCTTAACTCGGCCAAATTGCCCTGGAAACCCGCTTCCTGCGCCAGCTTTTGCAGAAACTGCATCAGATTGAGGTCGGGCTGTTCCTGCCAGGCCGGATGCAATAGCTCAATCAATTCATCCACGCGATGCGTTTTCATACTCATTCGTCCAATGAAGTTAATAAACCCACAAAGTAGCAGGCTTGTCAGCACAGGGAAAGGAACAGCTTGTCAATAAAGGTAAATCCTGATGTCCGGGTGGCTTTAGCGCTACAATCAGGGCGCAGGCTTCAAGAAGGAATGGTGTTATGCACACAGATATAACCGGAGTAATCCTGGCAGGCGGCAGAGCCACACGTATGGGAGGGGAAGATAAGGGATTAATCTCGCTTGGCGGACTCCCGCTTTATCGCTATGCGCTCGCACGTCTGGCGCCACAGGTTGGTGCCGTTATCATCAGCGCTAATCGTAATCAGGCAGTTTACCAACAGAGCGGTTTGCCGGTGGTCGGCGATCTGACGACAGATTTCGCCGGGCCGCTGGCTGGCATTCTGGCCGGCTTACGGTCGGCAAAAACCGACTGGGTGGCCTTTGTCCCCTGCGACGTGCCCGATTTACCGTTCACGCTGGTTGAGACGTTATGGCAAGGCAAGCAACAGTCATTAGCGGCCTATGCCAGCGACGGTGAGCGCGCGCACCCAACGCTGGCGTTGCTGCATGCAAGCCTGGCGCCGCATTTGGCCGAGTATTTAGCGCGGGGAGAACGTAAGCTGATGCTGTTCCTTAAAGAGGTTGCCGCCAAGCAGGTGGTATTCAACGATCGATCTCATGCCTTTCAGAACCTGAATACTCCCGATGACTGCCGGCGCTGGCAGCAGGAGAAGGGGCTCAGCAATGACTAAGTTCACCACGCCGCTGCTGGCGATTGCCGCTTATAGCGGCACCGGCAAGACCACGCTACTCAAGCAGCTAATCCCGCTGCTGCGAGAAAAACGCATCAGGGTCGGGCTGATAAAGCATACCCATCATGATATGGATATCGATACGCCAGGAAAGGACAGTTATGAACTCCGTAAGGCGGGGGCCGATCAAACCCTGGTTGCCAGCGATCGCCGCTGGGCGCTGATGACGGAAACGCCGGAACAGCAACCACTCGACCTTCACTATCTGGCAAGCCGCTTCGATCACAATAATGTCGATCTCATTTTGGTTGAAGGCTTTAAACATGAGCCAATAAGTAAAATCATCCTCTACCGCGCCGAAATAGGCCGACCGCTCGAAGATATGCTGGATAACTATGTGATTGCAGTGGCCGGCGATCGTACGTTGGATTTTGCCGGCGCCCAACTTGATATCAACGATCCGGCGAGAATTGCCGATTTTATTGTTAGCTGGCTGAATAAATAAACCCGCAGGCAATGATTGCCTGCTTTTTTATTTTTTCTGACCAAACGCAAAAAGCCTCATGCTTTCGCATGAGGCTTCTTACTTTGTTTGATGCCTGGCAGTGTCCTACTCTCGCATGGGGAGACCCCACACTACCATCGGCGCTACGGCGTTTCACTTCTGAGTTCGGCATGGGGTCAGGTGGGACCACCGCGCTATTGCCGCCAGGCAAATTCTGTTTTAATCAACCCGCAACGTTTCCACGCCGCCAGTCAATCCAATCTCGGAACTTCACTGAAAATCAAATCGCGTCTCTAAAACACCTTCGGTGTTGTAAGGTTAAGCCTCACGGTTCATTAGTACTGGTTAGCTCAATGCATCGCTGCACTTACACACCCAGCCTATCAACGTCTTAGTCTTAAACGTTCCTTCAGGGGCCTTAAAGGCCCAGGGAAGACTCATCTTGAGGCAAGTTTCGCGCTTAGATGCTTTCAGCGCTTATCTTTTCCGCACTTAGCTACCGGGCAATGCCATTGGCATGACAACCCGAACACCAGTGGTGCGTTCACTCCGGTCCTCTCGTACTAGGAGCAACCCCTCTCAATCTTCCAACGCCCACGGCAGATAGGGACCGAACTGTCTCACGACGTTCTAAACCCAGCTCGCGTACCACTTTAAATGGCGAACAGCCATACCCTTGGGACCTACTTCAGCCCCAGGATGTGATGAGCCGACATCGAGGTGCCAAACACCGCCGTCGATATGAACTCTTGGGCGGTATCAGCCTGTTATCCCCGGAGTACCTTTTATCCGTTGAGCGATGGCCCTTCCATTCAGAACCACCGGATCACTAAGACCTGCTTTCGCACCTGCTCGAGCCGTCACTCTCGCAGTCAAGCTAGCTTATGCCTTTGCACTAACCTCACGATGTCCGACCGTGATTAGCTAACCTTCGTGCTCCTCCGTTACTCTTTGGGAGGAGACCGCCCCAGTCAAACTACCCACCAGACACTGTCCTCACCCCCGATTAGGGGGCCGAGTTAGAACATCAAACATTAAAGGGTGGTATTTCAAGGTTGGCTCCATGCAGACTGGCGTCCACACTTCAAAGCCTCCCACCTATCCTACACATCAAGGCTCAATGTTCAGTGTCAAGCTATAGTAAAGGTTCACGGGGTCTTTCCGTCTTGCCGCGGGTACACTGCATCTTCACAGCGAGTTCAATTTCACTGAGTCTCGGGTGGAGACAGCCTGGCCATCATTACGCCATTCGTGCAGGTCGGAACTTACCCGACAAGGAATTTCGCTACCTTAGGACCGTTATAGTTACGGCCGCCGTTTACCGGGGCTTCGATCAAGAGCTTCTGGTTACCCATAACCCCATCAATTAACCTTCCGGCACCGGGCAGGCGTCACACCGTATACGTCCACTTTCGTGTTTGCACAGTGCTGTGTTTTTATTAAACAGTTGCAGCCAGCTGGTATCTGCGACTGGCTTCAGCTCCATCCGCAAGGGACTTCACCTACGCGCCAGCGTGCCTTCTCCCGAAGTTACGGCACCATTTTGCCTAGTTCCTTCACCCGAGTTCTCTCAAGCGCCTGGGTATTCTCTACCTGACCACCTGTGTCGGTTTGGGGTACGATTTCGTGTTACCTGGAGCTTAGAGGCTTTTCCTGGAAGCTTGGCATCAACTACTTCTGCACCGTAGTGCATCGTCATCACGCCTCAGGGTTAACAAGCAACCGGATTTACCAGGTCACTCCCCCTACACGCTTAAACCGAGACAACCGTCGCTCGGCTAGCCTAGCCTTCTCCGTCCCCCCTTCGCAGTAACACCAAGTACAGGAATATTAACCTGTTTCCCATCGACTACGCTTTTCAGCCTCGCCTTAGGGGTCGACTCACCCTGCCCCGATTAACGTTGGACAGGAACCCTTGGTCTTCCGGCGTGCGGGTTTTTCACCCGCATTATCGTTACTTATGTCAGCATTCGCACTTCTGATACCTCCAGCATGCCTCGCAGCACACCTTCAACGGCTTACAGAACGCTCCCCTACCCAACAACGCATAAGCGTCGCTGCCGCAGCTTCGGTGCATGGTTTAGCCCCGTTACATCTTCCGCGCAGGCCGACTCGACCAGTGAGCTATTACGCTTTCTTTAAATGATGGCTGCTTCTAAGCCAACATCCTGGCTGTCTGTGCCTTCCCACATCGTTTCCCACTTAACCATGACTTTGGGACCTTAGCTGGCGGTCTGGGTTGTTTCCCTCTTCACGACGGACGTTAGCACCCGCCGTGTGTCTCCCGTGATAACATTCTTCGGTATTCGGAGTTTGCATCGGTTTGGTAAGCCGGGATGGCCCCCTAGCCGAAACAGTGCTCTACCCCCGAAGATGAGTTCACGAGGCGCTACCTAAATAGCTTTCGGGGAGAACCAGCTATCTCCCGGTTTGATTGGCCTTTCACCCCCAGCCACAAGTCATCCGCTAATTTTTCAACATTAGTCGGTTCGGTCCTCCAGTTAGTGTTACCCAACCTTCAACCTGCCCATGGCTAGATCACCGGGTTTCGGGTCTATACCTTGCAACTAGACGCCCAGTTAAGACTCGGTTTCCCTACGGCTCCCCTATTCGGTTAACCTTGCTACAAAATATAAGTCGCTGACCCATTATACAAAAGGTACGCAGTCACACCACGAAGGTGCTCCCACTGCTTGTACGTACACGGTTTCAGGTTCTATTTCACTCCCCTCGCCGGGGTTCTTTTCGCCTTTCCCTCACGGTACTGGTTCACTATCGGTCAGTCAGGAGTATTTAGCCTTGGAGGATGGTCCCCCCATATTCAGACAGGATAACACGTGCCCCGCCCTACTCATCGAACTCACGACCTGTGCATCTTCGTGTACGGGACTATCACCCTTTACTGTGCGACTTTCCAGACGCTTCCACTGACACACAAGCCGATTCAGGTTCTGGGCTCTTCCCCGTTCGCTCGCCGCTACTGGGGGAATCTCGGTTGATTTCTTTTCCTCGGGGTACTTAGATGTTTCAGTTCCCCCGGTTCGCCTCATGCCACTATGTATTCATGACATGATAGTGTGTCGAAACACACTGGGTTTCCCCATTCGGGTATCGTCGGTTATAACGGTTCATATCACCTTACCGACGCTTTTCGCAGATTAGCACGCCCTTCATCGCCTCTGACTGCCTAGGCATCCACCGTGTACGCTTAGTCACTTAACCTCACAACCCGAAGGTGTCTTCCGACATCATCGTGTTGCTACATTTGAGAGACTCTATGACAGGTTACTCCTCATCCCGAACGTCTACGGGGGACAAGTTTCAGCTGCCATGTTTCAATTTTCAGCTTGTTCCAGATTGTTAAAGAGCAAATATCTCAAACATGACTCGCAAGCCAGTTTTGAGATATCGTTTGATACCGTCTTTCACCCGATATCAGCAAGTGGCGTCCCCTAGGGGATTCGAACCCCTGTTACCGCCGTGAAAGGGCGGTGTCCTAGGCCTCTAGACGAAGGGGACACGAAATTTGCTTAGCGAATCACTGATTCGCTAATTTCGTGTAAGGGCGAGATTTTCCCAGGAAAATCGAGCGACAGTGTTATTTGTCACCGTACCCCCAACGCATCGACGCTTTGCTCGTTCTTTTCATCAGACAATCTGTGTGGACACTGCACAGTCAGGATATCTTTAGGTAAGGAGGTGATCCAACCGCAGGTTCCCCTACGGTTACCTTGTTACGACTTCACCCCAGTCATGAATCACAAAGTGGTAAGCGCCCTCCCGAAGGTTAAGCTACCTACTTCTTTTGCAACCCACTCCCATGGTGTGACGGGCGGTGTGTACAAGGCCCGGGAACGTATTCACCGTAGCATTCTGATCTACGATTACTAGCGATTCCGACTTCATGGAGTCGAGTTGCAGACTCCAATCCGGACTACGACGTACTTTATGAGGTCCGCTTGCCTTCGCAGGTTCGCTTCTCTTTGTATACGCCATTGTAGCACGTGTGTAGCCCTACTCGTAAGGGCCATGATGACTTGACGTCATCCCCACCTTCCTCCAGTTTATCACTGGCAGTCTCCTTTGAGTTCCCGGCCGAACCGCTGGCAACAAAGGATAAGGGTTGCGCTCGTTGCGGGACTTAACCCAACATTTCACAACACGAGCTGACGACAGCCATGCAGCACCTGTCTCAGAGTTCCCGAAGGCACCAATCCATCTCTGGAAAGTTCTCTGGATGTCAAGAGTAGGTAAGGTTCTTCGCGTTGCATCGAATTAAACCACATGCTCCACCGCTTGTGCGGGCCCCCGTCAATTCATTTGAGTTTTAACCTTGCGGCCGTACTCCCCAGGCGGTCGATTTAACGCGTTAGCTCCGGAAGCCACGCCTCAAGGGCACAACCTCCAAATCGACATCGTTTACGGCGTGGACTACCAGGGTATCTAATCCTGTTTGCTCCCCACGCTTTCGCACCTGAGCGTCAGTCTTCGTCCAGGGGGCCGCCTTCGCCACCGGTATTCCTCCAGATCTCTACGCATTTCACCGCTACACCTGGAATTCTACCCCCCTCTACGAGACTCTAGTCTGCCAGTTTCAAATGCAGTTCCCAAGTTAAGCTCGGGGATTTCACATCTGACTTAACAAACCGCCTGCGTGCGCTTTACGCCCAGTAATTCCGATTAACGCTTGCACCCTCCGTATTACCGCGGCTGCTGGCACGGAGTTAGCCGGTGCTTCTTCTGCGAGTAACGTCAATGTAATGCCGTATTAAGACACTACCCTTCCTCCTCGCTGAAAGTGCTTTACAACCCGAAGGCCTTCTTCACACACGCGGCATGGCTGCATCAGGCTTGCGCCCATTGTGCAATATTCCCCACTGCTGCCTCCCGTAGGAGTCTGGACCGTGTCTCAGTTCCAGTGTGGCTGGTCATCCTCTCAGACCAGCTAGGGATCGTCGCCTAGGTGAGCCATTACCCCACCTACTAGCTAATCCCATCTGGGCACATCCGATGGTGTGAGGCCCGAAGGTCCCCCACTTTGGTCCGAAGACGTTATGCGGTATTAGCCACCGTTTCCAGTGGTTATCCCCCTCCATCGGGCAGTTTCCCAGACATTACTCACCCGTCCGCCGCTCGCCGGCAAAGTAGCAAGCTACTTTCCGCTGCCGCTCGACTTGCATGTGTTAGGCCTGCCGCCAGCGTTCAATCTGAGCCATGATCAAACTCTTCAATTAAAAGCTTGATTCGCTAAGTTAATAGCTGTTGCTCAAAGATTTACTGCATGAATTTTACTTCAGTTAGTCACTCTTCAAGACTTGATATTTTTTGCATCCGAAGATGCTGGATATCGCCTTGTGAGTGCCCACACAGATTGTCTGATAAATTGTTAAAGAGCATCGCCGGAGATAATTCTCATCGGCGCGGGCTGCGTATACTACGCCTTTCGCCCGGAGAGTCAAGCATTTATTTCGCTTTCTTCTCGCTGACCCGGCGGCTTGTCAGTCGTTGTTCCCGGTCAGTGGAGGCGCATTATAGGGAGTTCTCAGAACGCCGCAACCCCTAATTTCAAAAAACTTTTCAACTGCGTTATTTTTCAGCAAAAGGGGCTAAAAAGCGCATTTTTACATCACTTTTTCCGACAAACAGCCATAAAACCCCGCGCTCAGTAGAGTAAAATAAGAGTAACGACGTAAGCCAAGGACCCGCAGCCATGCAATTAAATGCTCAACAACAGGCCGCACAACGCAATCTTTCTTATTTACTGGCAGAAAAACTCGGCCAACAGATTCTGGCCGGCGAATTTAAAGCGGGCAGCATTCTGCCCGGTGAAATGGAACTGGGAGAAACATTTGGCGTCAGCCGCACCGCCGTACGGGAAGCGGTAAAAATATTGGCGGCCAAAGGCATGCTGCTGCCGCGACCGCGTATCGGGACGCGGGTGATGCCGCAAAATCATTGGAACTTCCTCGACCAGGAGCTGCTGACCTGGTGGATGACGCGGGAAAACTTCGATCAGGTCATGCAGCACTTCCTTATTCTGCGTACGTCGCTGGAGCCGCAGGCCTGTTCACTGGCCGCCATACAGGCTGACGGTGAACAAAGAGCGCAGTTGACGGCGCTGATGGCGGAAATGCGCGCCCTGCACGATGATTTTGACCGCGAACGCTGGATACAGGTGGACACGCAATACCACCAGCTGATTTATGCTTCCAGCGGCAACCCTTTCCTGATCTCGTTCTCGAATCTGTTCAGTTCCGTATACCAGAGCTATTTTAGGGCAATAACCAATAATGAGGTGATCAAGCTGCAGCAGCACCAGGATATTGTCGACGCCATCCTGGCCAAAGACGCCCAGGCCGCCTTTAAGGCATGCCAGACTCTGTTAGGCGAAAAAAATCCTTCTTCTATATAGAAGAAGGGATTTACCCAGGATTAAGCAGGAAAATAATGACGAAAAACGCACGCAGTATGGCAGGGTTGCCTTGGATCGCCGCTATGGCGTTCTTTATGCAGGCGCTGGACGCCACCATTCTCAACACAGCCTTACCGGCGATCGCCCATAGTCTGGAACGTTCGCCGCTGGCCATGCAGTCGGCGGTCATCAGCTATACCCTGACCGTCGCCATGCTTATTCCGGTGAGCGGCTGGCTGGCCGACCGCTTCGGCACGCGGCGGGTGTTTATCTTCGCCGTTTCGCTGTTTACGCTGGGATCATTATTGTGTGCGCTCTCTCCCAGCCTTAGTTTCCTGGTCATGTCCCGCGTTATTCAGGGCGTCGGCGGAGCGATGATGATGCCGGTGGCGCGGTTGGCGCTACTGCGCGCCTATCCGCGCAGCCAACTATTGCCGGTACTCAATTTTGTCACCATGCCCGGTCTGGTGGGGCCGATCCTCGGCCCGATGCTCGGCGGCTGGCTGGTGACCTACGCCACCTGGCACTGGATTTTCCTGATTAATATCCCTATCGGCCTGCTCGGCATTTTTTATGCGCGCAAATATATGCCGGATTTCACCACGCCAAAACGGCCGTTTGATTTCCTCGGCTTTATGCTGTTCGGTTTAAGTCTGGTGATGATATCCACCGGCCTGGAGCTGTTCGGCGAACGCGTGCTGGCCAGTTATATCTCGCTGGGCGTATTTTTAGGCGGGTTTGTGATGCTGGCAGGCTATATCGCCCATGCCCGTCGTCGTACGCAGCCGTTGATTGGCCTGGACTTATTCAAGACACGCACATTCTCTGTCGGCATTGCCGGCAACGTAGCCTCACGCCTTGGCACCGGCTGTATTCCCTTTTTGATGCCGCTGATGCTGCAGGTTGGCTTCGGTTACTCGGCGATTATTGCCGGCTGTATGATGGCGCCGACCGCCATCGGCTCGCTGCTGGCTAAATCGACCGTGTCTCAGGTGCTGCGCTGGTTCGGTTACCGCAGTACGCTGGTTGGCGTTACGGTGATTATCGGCGTGTTGATTGCGCAGTTTGCGCTGCAAAGTCCGGGGATGCCGCTGTGGCTGCTGATTATTCCGCTATTTTTACTGGGGATGGCGATGTCGACCCAGTTTACGGCGATGAATACCATCAGCCTGGGCGATCTTAGCGACGCCAACGCCAGCTCAGGCAACAGCGTGCTGGCGGTAACCCAGCAGCTTTCCATCAGTTTCGGCGTGGCAGTCAGCGCGGCGGTGTTGCGCTTTTATGATTCACTGTCGCTGGGCACCATTATCGACCACTTCCACTATACCTTTATTACCATGGGTATCGTCAGCGCCGTCTCCGCGCTGGTCTTTATGCTGCTGCGCAAAAAAGACGGTCGCAATTTGATCACCGGCAAGGAGAAACGCACCAAAGTCAGTTGAGTTGGCCGACCGAGGCGCGCTCCACCAGCTCCGGGGTCAACACCATCACCTGTGCCGCACGCTGTGGGTTCTGCAGGCGATTGATCAACGCATCGATCGCCAGCTCTCCCAGAGAGTCTTTCGGCTGATGAATGGTGCTTAACGGCGGCGCCAGATATTTCGCCAGTTCTATATCGTCATACCCCATCACCGCCATATCCTGCGGCACGCGCAGCCCGGCCTGGAACAGCGCCTGATACACGCCGACCGCCACCGCGTCATTACCGGCAAACACCGCATGCGGCGGTGCCGGCAAGGCAAGCAGTTGCTGCATGGCGCGAACGCCACCTTCAAACTCAAAGTCACAATGCACTTCATAGCCCGCTGGGATCGGCAACCCCGCCTGCCGCATCGCGCGGCGGTAACCTTCCAGACGGTTGCGCGCGGTGGTTTTATCCTGCGGCCCGGCAATGCAGGCAATCTGCCGGTAGCCACGGGCGATCAGATGTTGCGTAGCCATTTCACCACCGAGCAGCGAGTTGTCCTGAATAATGTCATTAGCCCCTTCAAAAGGCGCCCAGTCCATCATCACAATGGGCAGTGACGGATAACGGCTCAGGTTCGCCGGCGACGGCCGATGGTTTTCGGTGCACATGACCAGCAGGCCGTCGACGCGTTTTTGCAACAGCGTTTCCATGCTGCGGTTCATCCGCGCCGCATCTTCCTCGGTGTTACACAGAATCAGGCTATAGCCACGTTCGTAACAGCTGCGTTCCACGCCGCGCACCACTTCGGCGTAAAACGGGTTATTGCTGGCGGTCACCAGCATACCGATGGTATGCGTCTGTTTGAGCTTCAGGCTGCGCGCCAGCGCCGAAGGCGCATAGTTCAGCTGCTCAACCGCCGCCATCACTTTGTCTCGCACCGCATCGCTGACAAAACGGTTGTTATTAATGACGTGCGACACGGTAGAGGTTGATACGCCCGCCAAACGGGCGACATCTTTCATGGTGGCCAAAAACTTACTCCTGCCGTTGCAAAAAGGCGTCTATCTCTTCACGCCAGGGCACGGAAGGCTGCGCACCCGGACGCGTGACGGCGATCGCCGCGGCGGCATGGCTGAAACGTACGGCCTCCAGCATCGTTTTACCTTCCAGCAGCGCCGTCAGCAGCGCGCCGTTAAAGGTATCGCCGGCGGCGATGGTGTCAACCGCCTCAACCTTAAAGGCCGGTACCAATTTGCCCTCACCGCGTTCGCTCAACCACACGCCGCGGCTGCCGAGTGTAATCAGCACCGTATCAATGCCTTTTTGATGCAGCGCCTGTGCCGCACGCGCGGCATCCTGTTCATTGCCCACCGCAATACCGGTCAGACGCTCGGCTTCGGTTTCATTGGGCGTGATCATATCCAGCATCGCCAGCAGCTCGTCCGGCAGTTCACGCGCCGGCGCCGGATTGAGGATCACCCGCGTCTGATGCTGTTTGGCCAGGCGCGCAGCGGCGATCACCGTATCGAGCGGTGATTCAAGCTGCATCAGCACGGCATCGGCATCGATCACCCGCTGCTGATAGCTCGCCAGATAGTCCGGCGTCAATGCCGCATTGGCTCCGGCATCAATGCCGATCACGTTTTCACCTTCGCCATTGACGAAGATAAGCGCCACGCCGGTGGTGCAGTTTTCAACGGCTTCGATGGATTGCGTATCAACGCGATCGGTCGCCAGTTGCCGGCGAACCCGTTCGCCAACGTCGTCGGCGCCCACGCAGGCAATAAAGGCAATATCGGCGCCGCTGCGGCCAGCGGCCACCGCCTGGTTAGCCCCTTTGCCGCCGAACGCCACCTTATACTGTTTCCCGATCACCGTTTCGCCCGGGCGGGGAAATTGCTCAATATTAAGGATATGGTCGGCATTGATGCTGCCCAGCACCACCAGTTTTCCTGTTTCCATCGCATGGATTCCTTTAACTGCACGCCATCGGCACGTCTGTTCCGATGGCGCGGGTATGACTCTTATTGGGTGACCAGTTTCAAATCAACCGGAATGGTTGCCGCCACTTTTTCGCCTTTCAGCACTTTATCCGCGGTTTCTACGCCGATAACGCCGATTTGATCGGGACGCTGCGCCACCGTTGCCGCCAGCTTACCGCTCTCAACTGCTTTAACGCCGTCGGCGGTGCCGTCAAAGCCGACGACGATTACGTCGCTTTTCCCGGCGGTTTGCAGCGCGCGCAGTGCGCCCAGCGCCATTTCATCGTTCTGAGCGAACACCGCCTGCACGTCCGGGTGCGCCGTCAGCAAGTTCTGCATCACGTTCAGCCCCTTGGTGCGGTCGAAATCCGCTGGTTGGCTGCCCAGCAGCTTAAACTTGTGCTGCGCCTGCGACTGTTTGAAGCCTTCACCACGCTCACGGGCGGCAGAAGTGCCGGCAATGCCCTCCAACTGGATCACTTTGGCGTCCGCACCGACTTTGTCGGCAATAAAGTCGCCGGCCATTTTACCGCCGACGCGGTTATCGGACGCGATATGGCTGACCACCTCGCCTTTGGACGCCACGCGATCCAGCGTAATGACCGGAATTTTCGCCTGGTTGGCCATTTTAATCGCATTACCGACCGCATCGGAATCCGTCGGGTTGATCAACAGCATTTTTGGATTCTGCACCATCAGATCCTGCACATTGGCCAACTCTTTCGCCGGGTTATTCTGCGAATCCAGCACCACCAGCTTATAACCCAGCTTGTTGGCTTCCTGCTGCGCGCCATCCTTCATCGACACGAAGAACGGGTTATTCAGCGTGGAGACCACCAGCGCGATGGTGTCTTTCGCCAACGCATTGGCGCTCAGGGTAGCGCTGAGCGCCACCGCGGAAACCAGCATCGTTACTTTTTTCATTTTCATGGTCATTATTCCTGTAGGGGAGGTTACTTGTTGCTTTTATTGTCTACCAGTACCGCCAGCAGTATCACCACCGCCTTGACGATCATTTGGTAGTAGGAAGAAACACCCAGCAGATTCAGTCCGTTATTCAGGAAGCCGAGGATCAGCGCGCCGATCAGGGTGCCGACGATACGCCCCTTGCCGCCGGCCAGGCTGGTGCCGCCCAGTACTACGGCGGCGATGGCGTCCAGTTCATAACCGGTGCCGGCGGTAGGCTGCGCCGAAGACAGGCGTGCAACTTCAATCACCCCGGCCAGCGCCGCCAGCAGGCCACACAGTGAATACACGATGATTTTGACCCGATCTACGCTGATACCGGACAGGCGCGTCGCCGCTTCATTGCCTCCCAGCGCGTAGATGTAGCGGCCCAGACGGGTATGTTGCAGTATGTACCAGACGGCAATAAACACCATCGCCATAATCCAGATCGGCGTAGGCACGCCCAGCGGACGGCCGATGCCGAACCAGCCAAACGCGTCGGCCACATCGGTAAAGCCGGTATTCACCGGGCTGCCGTTGGTGTAAACCATGGTGACGCCGCGCAGCAGCAGCATCATCACCAAAGTGGCGATAAACGCCTGCACCTTACCTTTGGCGACGATAACGCCGGTACAGGCGCCGACCGCGGCCCCCAGCGCCAGCGCCGCAGCAACCGCCACCAGCGCGTTGACTTCCAGGCCGACGATCGAGGCCGCCACCGCGCCGGTTAGCGCCAGCAGCGATCCCACCGACAGATCGATGCCGGAGGTCAGGATCACCAGCGTCATCCCTACCGCCATGATGGCGTTGACCGAGGTCTGCTGCAGAATGTTAAACAGGTTATTGAGCGTGAAAAAGTTCGGGCTCATGGACGACACCACGGCGATCAGCACCAGCAGCGCAATCAGCGACTTCTGTTCCAACAGCCATTCTTTACTGAACCAGCGCTTGGTTGCGATAGTCTGAGAACTCATAGTTAATTACTCCTGCTTTGCGCCGTATTGCTTGCCGACGGCCGCGGCCATCAACGCTTCCTGAGTGGCCTGCTCAATCGGGAACTCACCGCTGATGTGGCCTTCATGCATCACCAGTACGCGATCGCTCATCCCTAACACTTCCGGCATCTCCGAAGACACCAGAATGATGCTGAGCCCTTCTTGCTTGAACTGGTTGATAAGCTGGTAAATCTCTTTTTTCGCCCCGACGTCGACGCCGCGCGTCGGTTCATCAAGGATCAGTACCTTAGGCCGCGTCATCAGCCCGCGGGCAATCGCCACCTTCTGCTGATTGCCGCCGGAAAGCAGGCCAATCGGCTGCTCCATTGACGGGGTTTTGATGTTAAACAGGCGAATAAAATCCCCTACCGCCTGCCGTTCCTCAGCCTGTTTCAGGCTGCCACCGGTGCGGCTGAAATAGCGCAGCGCGGTCAATGACATGTTTTCTTTGACCGACATGCCGAGCACCAGGCCGTCGCGCTTGCGGTCTTCGGAAATATAAACGATGCCGTTTGCCAGCCCGTCCTGCGGCGAACGGCACAACACTTCGCGGCCGTCCAGCCGCACGCTGCCGCTCTTGCGCGTCGCCGCGCCGTAGAGGATTTTCATTAATTCGGTACGGCCGGCGCCCATCAGCCCGGCAACGCCAAGAATTTCGCCGCGATACAGGGTGAAACTGACATCATGCACGCCGGGGCCAGACAACTGGCTGACTTCCAGCCGTTTGTTGCCGCGCGGCAGGTTCAGCCTCGGGTATTGGTCTTCCAGTTTACGGCCAACCATCATTTCAATCAGCCGCTCTTCCTGCAGCTCATTCACCGGCCGCTCGGCGATAAACTGGCCGTCGCGGAAGATGGTAACGTCATCACAGACCTCGAAAATCTCTTTCATCCGGTGCGAGATATACACAATGCCGCAGCCTGCCGCTTTCAGTTCATTGATCACCTTAAATAAGGAGGCGGTCTCGGTATCGGTCAGCGCGTCGGTAGGCTCATCCATAATGATCACCTGCGACTCAAAGCTCAGCACCTTGGCGATTTCCACCATCTGCTGATCGCCAATCGACAGTTCCCCCACCAGACGGTGGCTGCTGTAACGCAGATTAAGACGCTGAAGCAACTTGTCAGCCTCGGCGTACATGCGTTTCCAGTCGATACGGCCAAAGCGGTTAACGAATTCGCGGCCGAGAAAGATGTTCTCCGCAATGGTCAACTGCGGGATCAGGTTCAGCTCCTGATGAATAATGCCGATGCCCGCATCCTGTGACGCTTTCGGCCCGTGAAACGCCACCTCTTTACCGAGGAAACGCACGCTGCCGGCATCTTTGCTGTAGATGCCGGTCAACACTTTCATCATGGTGGATTTGCCGGCGCCGTTTTCGCCCACCAGCGCCATCACCCTGCCGGGGTACACGCTGAGCGCCGCCCCGGACAGCGCCTTCACGCCGGGAAACGCCTTATCTATCCCGGTCAGTTGCAATAAAGGTTGCATAAATACCTCAGAAAGTTACGCCGGCGCACAGGATAATGTTCGCATAGGGCGAACATTCCCCGCTGCGAATCACCGCCCGGCTGTGCCCGGTTTGCGCTTTGAAATCGCCGTGGCTGATATAGCGCACGCTGATGGTATTTCCCTGCTGCTGCCCCAACTGCGTCAGTTGCGCCAACAGAGCGCTATGGAGCGAGGGGTTTTGCGTGACGAGCTCTTCGGCCAACATGGCACTTTCCACCTGCATTTCCTGCGTGACCGCAGTAAACAGCTGTAAAAAAGTCGGCACGCCGGCCATCAGCGCCACATCGATACGCTCAACGCCGGCCGGGATCGGCAAACCGGCGTCACACAGGGTGAGCTGGTCGGTATGGCCGAGACGGGAAACCGCCGCGGAGATGTCGGCATTAAGCAGCACGCCTTTTTTCATTTCTTTCGCTCCACTTATTCTTTACCAGCGAAACGTTTCGCTTGTCGTGGAGTGTAAAAAAACAACAAAGGAAGGCAACCGACATAGCGTGGAAATGTGATCGCTATCGAAACGTTTCGATATCAGCGCGGCAACGCAGGTAAAAAAGAAGGGGCGCCGCATGCGACGCCCCCGAGAGAAGAGATAACGGAACCTTATATTTCGACCTGCGTTCCCAGCTCGATAACCCGGTTCGGCGGAATTTCAAACTGATCCGGCGCCCGCAGCGCATTACGGCTGAGCGCAATAAACAGCTTACCGCGCAAGAACAGATACCACGGCCGTTTGCTCAACAGCAGCGATTCATGCGACATAAAGAATGAGGTTTCCATCATACGGCACGGTAAACCCTCCAGGCCGCAGCGGTGGAACACCTCCTCGACGTTCGGCGTTTCTCGCCAGCCGTAGCTGGCGACCACGCGCCAGAAGGTCGGCGACAGCTGCTCAATGGTGACCCGCCGGACATTATGGACGTACGGCGCATCTTCGGTACGCAGCGTCAGCAGCACCACACGCTCATGCAGCACCTTGTTATGTTTGAGGTTGTGCAGCAGCGCAAACGGGATCACGTTGGTGGCGCGCGACATAAACACCGCGGTGCCCGGCACCCGCACCGGCGGCGATTTCTCCAGCGAGGCTATCAGCGCCTCCAGGGAGTTGCCGTGCTCATGCATACGGCGCAGCAGGCGAAAACGTTCGCTCTTCCAGGTGGTCATGACGATAAACATCATCAGGCCGATGGTCAGCGGCAACCAGCCGCCGGAGAACAGCTTCAGCGCGTTGGCAGAGAACATCGGCACATCAATCAGCAACAGAGCTATCAATATGCCCACCGCCAGGAAGCGATTCAGGTGCCAGTTTTTAATCGCCACCGAGGTCACCAGAATGCTGGTCAGCACCATGGTGCCGGTTACCGCAATGCCGTAGGCCGCAGCCAGATTGCTCGAATGTTCAAAGCTGACGATCACCAGCACCACCGAGATATACAGCAGCCAGTTAATCACCGGGATATAGATTTGGCCGGACTCCATTTCCGAAGTATGGATAATGCGCATCGGCGGCAGATAGCCCAGACGCACCGCCTGACGGGTTAAGGAGAAGACGCCGGAGATCACCGCCTGCGAGGCGATCACCGTCGCCAGCGTGGCCAAAATCAGCAGAGGAATCAGCGCCCAGTCCGGCGCCAGCAGAAAGAACGGGTTTTTGATCGCTTCCGGGTTCTTTAACAGCAGCGCGCCCTGGCCAAAATAGTTCAGCACCAGCGACGGCAACACCACGGTGAACCAGGCCAGACGAATAGGGAATTTACCGAAGTGGCCCATATCGGCGTACAGCGCCTCAACGCCGGTAATCGACAGCACCACCGCCCCCAGGGCAAAGAACGACACTTTCTTATATTCGAAGAAGAAGTTCAGCGCCCATTTCGGGTTCAGCGCCTGCAGCACCTCCGGGTTATCGATGATGCTGCGCACGCCGAGCAGCGCCAGGGTCAGGAACCAGATCAGCATTACCGGAGCAAACAGTTTGCCCACGCTGCCGGTACCGTGCTTTTGAATAATAAACAGCAGCGTCAGCACCAGAATCGCCAGCGGAACAATATAGGGATCCAGCGCCGGCGCGGCGATTTCCAGACCTTCGATCGCTGACATCACCGAGATCGCCGGGGTGATCACCACCTCGCCGTAAAAGAAGCTGCCGCCAATCAGGCCGAGTATCACCAGCACCGCCGTGGCGCGCGCCGAGGTATTGCGCCCGGCCAGCGACATCAGCGTCAAGATACCGCCTTCACCGGCGTTGTCCGCCCGCATTACGTAGGTGAGGTATTTCAGCGAGACAATAATGACCAGCATCCAGAAAATCAGCGACAGGAAGCCAAACACCACATCGGGCCGGACATCAAAACCATAATGACCTGAAAAACACTCTCTCAGGGTATAAAGCGGGCTGGTGCCAATATCGCCATACACCACGCCGATAGCCGCCAAGGTTACCGCCGCCAGGGACTGCTTACGTTCTGTGCTCATAATTCGTTTTCTTGATTAGAACAACCGTTAGCGCTGCATCCGCCAAGACGGGCTCCAAGATCCATTACGTCCACTAAAAACCGCACAGTATGCACGAATTCCTTAGGTTGCCTACTCTATAAAATGTCTCAGAAAAACGACAAAGTGTGAGCAAACAATACATTTGATAATAGAAAGTTTTGGCTAATCAACCAGCTATACCATTAAAAATGATGGTGGTTTATCATCGCCCATTCGGACAAGATTGGCTAATTTATCTCGGACAACGCGAAAAATCTTATGGCGTCTTCATCACTACTGGCAGAACGAATTTCCCGGCTCAGCAGCGCGCTTGAGAGCGGCCTTTATGAACGTCAGGAAGCCATCCGGCTCTGCCTGCTGGCGGCGTTAAGCGGCGAAAGCGTATTTCTGCTCGGGCCGCCGGGTATTGCAAAAAGTCTGATCGCCCGCCGCCTCAAATTCGCCTTCCGCCATGCCCGCTCCTTTGAATACCTGATGACCCGCTTCTCCACGCCGGAGGAAGTATTCGGCCCGCTCTCCATTCAGGCGCTCAAAGACGAAGGGCGCTACCAGCGCCTGACCGACGGCTACCTGCCGGAAGCGGAAATCGTGTTCCTCGATGAAATCTGGAAGGCTGGCCCCGCCATTCTCAATACCTTGCTGACCGCGATTAACGAACGCCGCTTCCGCAACGGCAACAGCGAAGAGCCGATACCGCTGCGCCTGCTGGTCGCCGCCTCGAATGAACTGCCGGAGGCCGACAATAGCCTGGAGGCGCTGTATGACCGCATGCTGATCCGTCTGTGGCTGGACAAGGTGCAGGATAAGCAGAACTTCCGCTCGCTGCTGACCAACCGGCAAAGTGAAAACCAAAACCCGGTGCCGGAAGCACTGAGCGTCAGCGATGAGGAGTTCCGGCAATGGCAGGCGCAGATCGATAAAATTCAGCTGCCGGAGAACTGCTTTGAACTGATATTCCTGCTGCGCCAGCGGCTGGATGCGCTTGAACAGGCGCCCTATGTTTCCGACCGACGCTGGAAAAAAGCGCTGCGCTTACTGCAGGCCTGCGCCTTCTTCAGCGGCCGCGAAGCCATTGCCCCGATCGATCTGATGCTGCTGAAAGACTGCCTGTGGCACGATCTGGCCTCCATGAAGCTGATGCAGCAACAAATTGACCAACTGCTGAGCGAGCAGGCCTATCAGCAACAGACGTTGCTGCTCCAGCTGCAGCAGTTGCATACCCGCTGGATGCAGCACCAACAACAGCAAAGCGATCGCCGGGCCATCAGCCTGGTGAAAAAAGGCGGCATGTTCAGCCGTAAACCGCAATACGCGCTGGGTGAATCACTCGGCAGCGGCACGCTGACGCTGTTGCTGCAAAAGCCGCTGCAGCTGCATGATATTCAGGTTAACCATTTGAGTATCGACAGCAGCACGCTGGAAAGCTGGCTGCAAAAAGGCGGCGAGGTGCGCGCCAAGCTCAACGGCATTGGTTTCGCGCAGCAGATTGATTTAGAGGTGGATGAGCAGCAGCACCTGACCGTGCTGGACGTCAGCCGCCAGCCATCGCTGCTGGCGCTGCCGGGCAAACAGACCAGCGCCACGCCGCCGGAACTGCTGGAGGAACTGGATACGCTGATGCAGCGGCTGGCGGAACAGCGGCGGTTATTCAGCCAGCATCAGCCCTGCCTGTTCACCCCGGCCGCCGGCCTGGCCAAGATAGAAGCCAGCCTGCTGCAGGTAGCGGAGCAAATTAAACAGCAGCAACAGCAAATGCAGGGCCAGTAACCGTGCTGAACCTGGAGACGCTCAACCTGCTGCTGGCCATTACTGAAGGCGAGCTGATCGAAGATATGATCGTCGCCATGCTGGCTGCGCCGCATCTGTCCGCGTTCTTCAGGAAATTCCCGGCGCTGCGCCGCGCACTGGATCGCGATCTGCCGCGCTGGAAGCTGCAACTAAAGCAGCGGATCCATGAGGCAATGGTCCCGCCGGCGCTGGCGCAGGAATTCTATCGTTACCAACAGTGCCAATTGGAAAGCAACGCGCAGTTTTATCAAAACCTCAACGATACCCTGGAACTGCTGCGCCAGTTGGTTTCCCCCTTCTATGAACAGGCGCGCAAGCTGGTGGACGCCGCCGATCTGCCCAATCATCCGCTGGATGACAGCTTCCAGACCCTATTTTTGCAGCGTTGGCGCATCAGCCTGACGCTGCAGGCCACCATGCTGCACCACCAACTGCTGGAACAGGAGCGCGAACAGCTGATGGCGGAACTGCAGGAGCGCCTGGCGCTGAGCGGCGCGCTGGAGCCGGTGCTGGCGGAGAACGATACCGCCGCCGGCCGGCTGTGGGATATGAGCAAAGGGCAGTTGCAGCGCGGCGACTATCAGCGGCTGGTGGAATACGGCAACTTTCTGCAAACCCAGCCCGAATTGAAGAAACTGGCCCAGCAGTTGGGACGCAGCTACGAGGCAAAAGCCATTCAGCAGCAGGATGCGCAGCCGGAGCCGTACCACGTCATGGTGCGGGTGCCCGCCACACTGCCGGAAGAGGTGAACGGCGTGCATCAAAGCGATGATATTTTACGCCTGCTGCCGCCGGAGCTGGCGACGCTCGGCATTGAGGAACTGGAGTTTGAGTTTTACCGCCGCCTGCTGGAAAAACAGCTACTGAGCTACCGTTTGCAGGGGGATGCCTGGCAGGAGAAGCTGATGATCCGCCAGGTCACTTATCAGCAGCAGGATCAACAGCCGCGCGGGCCGTTTATTGTCTGTGTTGATACCTCCGGCTCAATGGGCGGCTTCAACGAACAGTGCGCCAAGGCGTTTTGTCTGGCGCTGCTGCGCATTGCGCTGGCGGATAACCGCCGCTGCTACATCATGCTGTTTGCCAACCAGATCGTCCATTATGAACTGACCGCCGCCAGCGGTATTGAACAGGCGGTGCGCTTTCTCGCCCAGCATTTCCGCGGCGGCACCGATCTGGCGGCCTGCCTGAGCGCAACGGTGGGGAAAATGGCGGAGAGCGGCTGGTTCGACGCCGACGCGGTGATTATTTCCGACTTTATTGCCCAGCGGCTGCCGGACGAGGTGATTAAAAAGGTGAAACAGCAGCAGCAGAGCCATCAGCAGCGTTTTCATGCGGTGGCAATGTCCGCCTACGGCAAACCCGGCATCATGCGCATCTTCGACCATATCTGGCGCTTTGATACCGGGCTAAAAAGCCGCTTAATGCGCCGCTGGCGGCGCTAACCCGGCGTTACAGCAGGCCTTCCACGCTTTCACGCACTTCCGGCGACCATACGCCGCACTGCACCTGGCCGATATGCGACAGTTGCAGCAGCAGCATCACCAGGCGCGACTGACCAATACCACCGCCGATGGTCTGCGGCATTTCACCTTTCAGCAGCGACTGATGCCACTCCAGCTGCAGGCGATCTTCATCTTCCGTCAGGGCCAGCTGGCGCTGCAATGCGGCGGCGTCAACGCGGATCCCCATTGAAGATAGCTCGAACGCGTCTTCCAGCACCGGGTTCCACACCAGAATATCGCCGTTGAGGCCGGACAGTCCTTCAAAGCTGGTGGTGCTCCAGTCATCATAATCCGGCGCACGCACGTCGTGAGAGCGGCCATGCGACAGCTTGCCGCCGATGCCGATCAGGAATACCGCGCCCAGCTCTTTGGCAATCGCCCGCTCACGCCCTTTAGCGTCCAGTTCGGGGAAACGCTGCAGCAACGCTTCGCTGTGCACGAAGTGAATCTGTTCCGGCAGGAACGGCGCCAGCCCATATTCGCGACTGACCGCCGCTTCCGTTTCCTTGATAGCGCTATAGAGGCTGCGTACGGTGCTTTTCAGGTGATCCAGGTTGCGTTCGCCATCCCCCATCACCCGCTCCCAGTCCCACTGGTCGACATACACCGAGTGGATGGCGCTCAGGCGATCTTCATCCGGGCGCAGTGCCTTCATATGGGTATACAGGCCCTCACCGGCGCTGAAATCATGGGCGCCCAGAGTTTTCCGTTTCCATTTAGCCAGGGAATGCACCACTTCAAACGTCGCGTCCGGCAGGGTTTTCACCTTGACCTGCACCGCTTTTTCGCTGCCGGACAGGTTATCCTGCGTACCGTCGCCCAGGCGGCTGAGAATAGGCGCCTGAACCTCAATCAGACCCAGCCGCTGCTCCAGCTGGCGGGAGAAGAACGATTTTACGAAGCTGATTTGTTGTTGTTTTTGGATAAACTGTTTTTTCATTGCCGTATCTCTTAAATCCTGTCTCTGTTGCTGATGATTAAGCAACACAACAGCGCCTCAATTCAATATCCATCAAACAATATTGCGCTTTGACTTTTAATCGTTCATTTTTAAGCGGTGATAATTCAATAAATCATAATTTATGGGGGATAAAATGGCGGAAATTTATCAGATCGATAATCTCGATCGCGGCATTCTCAACGCGCTGATGGCTAACGCGCGTACGCCTTATGCCGAACTGGCAAAAACCTTTGCCGTCAGCCCGGGGACCATTCACGTACGCGTCGAGAAGATGAAGCAGGCCGGCATCATTACCGGCGCCCGGGTCGATGTGAACCCCAAACAGCTGGGCTACGACGTCTGCTGCTTTATCGGCATCATATTAAAGAGCGCCAAAGACTACCCTTCCGCCCTGAGCAAACTGGAAAGCCTGGAAGAAGTGGTCGAGGCCTACTACACCACCGGCCATTACAGCGTGTTTATCAAGGTGATGTGCCGCTCGATCGATGCGCTGCAACAGGTACTTATCAACAAGATCCAAACGATTGACGAAATTCAGTCGACGGAAACGCTGATCTCGCTGCAGAACCCCATTATGCGCACCATCGTCCCGTGACGGATTTTTACTATACCCATATTATCCACAGGTAGATCCCTGGCGATTCACAGCGTACAATGCAGCCTCTTTGCAGCAGGTTGAGATCATTCATTCATGGCAGACATTACTCTGATCAGCGGCAGTACGCTTGGCAGTGCTGAATATGTGGCGGAACATCTGGCCGAAAAACTGGAAGACGCCGGTTTTTCCACCGAGATGCTGCACGGGCCTGAACTGGATGAACTGACGCAGTCCGGACGCTGGCTGGTGGTCACCTCCACCCACGGCGCCGGCGAACTGCCGGATAATCTGCAACCGCTGTGGGATGAGATCTCCGAACGCCAGCCTGATTTAACCGAGGTGCAGTTCGGCGCAGTCGGTCTAGGCAGTTCGGAATACGATACCTTCTGCGGCGCGATCAAACAGATCGACGATCTGTTACAGGCTCGTGGCGCAAAAAGGATCGGCGATCGCCTGGAGATCGACGTGACGCAGCACGACATTCCGGAAGATCCGGCGGAAGAATGGCTGAAAAGTTGGGTTAATTTACTCTGATTCGTTCAAAGATCGTGCGAACGATTGTGTATAACTAAGCTTAAAAGCAGGGTAAAAGCGGTAGTTATCCAAATAACAACTGCCGTATGCTTTTTGTCCTGTGCATAACTAGCCATTTAGATCCCAGCTTATCAGCGTCAGGATCACCGATCATTCACAGTAAACGATCCTTCCTAATTTCATGATCTCTATCGTGAATACGCGGTTATCCACAGAGGATCGCGATCCTAATAAGAGATCTAATAAAGAGATCTTTAAATAAAAAGATCTTCTTTTAATTACCTGACGATCCGTACCGCTTGGTCGATCGTCTAAACTTGAGTAGAATCCCCCACCCCAGGGCAAACAACGATCGTTCGCAATACGGCGAGGTGCAGTTCCATGTTTTATCCAGAGCAGTTTGACGTCATTATCATCGGCGGCGGCCATGCCGGCACCGAAGCGGCAATGGCCGCGGCAAGAATGGGGCGTCAAACCTTATTACTGACGCACAATATTGATACGCTGGGGCAAATGTCTTGCAACCCGGCGATCGGCGGTATTGGTAAAGGGCATCTGGTTAAGGAAATTGATGCACTGGGCGGCCTGATGGCTACGGCGATCGACCATGCCGGCATTCAGTTTAGGATACTAAACGCCAGCAAAGGCCCTGCGGTACGCGCTACCCGCGCCCAGGCCGACCGCGTGCTCTATCGCCAGGCCGTACGCACTGCCTTGGAGAGCCAGCCCAACCTGATGATCTTCCAGCAGCCGGTAGAAGATCTTATCGTTGAGAACGATCGCGTTGTCGGCGCCGTTACGCAAATGGGGCTGAAGTTCCGCGCTAAAGCAGTGGTGCTCACCGTGGGGACATTCCTCGACGGCAAAATTCATATCGGCCTGGAAAACTACAGCGGCGGCCGTGCCGGCGATCCGCCTGCCATTTCACTGTCGCAGCGTCTGCGAGAACTGCCGCTGCGGGTTGACCGTCTGAAAACCGGCACTCCGCCGCGCATTGACGCCCGCACCATTGATTTCAGCGTGCTGGCCGAACAGCACGGCGACACGCCGACGCCGGTATTTTCGTTTATGGGAAATGCCGACCAGCATCCGCGTCAGGTGCCGTGCTATATCACCCATACCAATGAAAAAACCCATGACGTGATCCGCAGCAACCTCGATCGCAGCCCGATGTACGCCGGGATCATCGAAGGGATCGGCCCACGTTACTGTCCGTCGATCGAAGATAAAGTGATGCGCTTTGCCGATCGCAACGCACACCAGATCTTCCTCGAGCCGGAAGGGCTGACCAGCAACGAAATCTACCCGAACGGTATTTCCACCAGTCTGCCGTTCGACGTACAGATGCAGATCGTCCGCTCGATGGAAGGGATGCAAAATGCCCGCATTATTCGTCCGGGTTACGCTATTGAGTATGATTTCTTCGATCCGCGCGATTTGAAACCAACGCTGGAAAGCAAATTTATTCAGGGCCTGTTCTTTGCCGGTCAGATTAACGGCACCACCGGTTATGAAGAAGCCGGTGCGCAGGGGCTGCTGGCCGGTTTGAATGCCGGACGTTACGCCAACGAAGACGAAGGCTGGGCGCCGCGTCGCGATCAGGCCTACCTTGGCGTGCTGGTGGACGATCTGTGCACGCTGGGCACCAAAGAGCCGTACCGTATGTTCACCTCACGGGCGGAATATCGTCTGATGCTGCGTGAAGACAACGCCGATCTGCGTCTGACGGAAAAAGGCCGCGAGCTGGGCCTGGTGGATGATGTCCGCTGGGCGCGCTATAACGACAAACTCGAACAGATCGAGCGCGAACGTCAGCGTCTGCGCGACGTTTGGCTGCACCCGCATTCGGAAAATGTTGAGCAAGTCAACAAACTGCTGAAAACGCCGCTGTCGCGCGAAGCTAATGGTGAAGAACTGCTGCGCCGTCCGGAAATGGATTACGCACTGCTGACCTCGATCGACGCTTTCCAGCCGCCGTTGGCCGATATTCAGGCCGCCGAGCAGGTGGAAATTCAGGTGAAATACGAAGGCTATATCGCCCGTCAGCAGGAAGAGATCGAGCGCCAGCAGCGCAACGAGAACACCTTGCTGCCGCTTGACCTGGACTACCATCAGGTTTCCGGGCTGTCGAACGAAGTCATCGCCAAGCTCAACGATCACAAACCTACCTCCATCGGACAGGCATCGCGCATCTCGGGGATTACTCCTGCGGCGATCTCTATTCTGCTGGTGTGGTTGAAGAAGCAAGGCCTGCTGCGCCGCAGCGCATAAATCTGCATTTTCGGCGGTCGATTGCCCAATGGATAGGCAATCGGCCGCTGACATCATTTTCAGCCTGAATTATCATAGCCCTTCGCCATCTTCGGCGGATTTCGCGTTGGTCAGAGGACTCCATTGTGGACAAAAAGTTAGACTCGCTGCTGGCTGCAGCCGGTATTTCGCTTCCCGATCGTCAAAAACAGCAGTTGCTGGGCTATGTCGGCATGCTGGATAAGTGGAACAAGGCGTACAATCTGACCTCTGTGCGCGATCCGCAGCAAATGCTGGTCCGCCATATTCTCGACAGCATCGTGGTTAACCCGCACCTTGAAGGCTCACGCTTTATTGATGTCGGCACCGGACCAGGTCTGCCCGGCATTCCGCTGGCCATTGTGCGTCCGGATGCGCATTTTACGCTGCTCGACAGCCTGGGTAAGCGGGTGCGTTTTCTGCGGCAGGTACAGCACGAGCTGGGGCTGACCAATATCGAGCCGGTACAGAGCCGGGTGGAAGAATTCCCGGCCGAGCCGCCGTTTGACGGCGTAATCAGTCGCGCATTCGCCTCACTGCAGGATATGCTGACCTGGTGCCGCCATCTGCCGGCGCAAGGGCAGGGGCGCTTTTATGCACTGAAGGGCGTCCGTCCTGACGAAGAGCTGGCCACGTTGCCCGAAGGCATTACGCTTGAAGAGGTGGTACGTTTGCAGGTGCCGGAATTGGACGGTGAACGTCATCTGGTGGTGCTTAAGGCAAACTGAGTTTGTTTTTGATCAAACAGACGGCAGATTGAACCTTGCTACATATGTAAAAATAAGCAGACTAATTAACTGGCCGCTTTTTTTAGTTAATTTACTTTTTTTTAACACAAAGGCAGCAGTTAATTAGCGAAAATACCCTAATTACGTGTAGTAATTGTCACGTTAGCAATTATGTGAATAAGATCGCCTTTTGCTGCTGTTGTTAACGCGTAATAACAATATTCTTTCTGTGGATGTCAACGAAAGGTTTTTAGCGGGTATAAAGATTGTTTTTGAACGGTTAAATTATACCATTTTGATTTATAAAACATTTTTATCGCCCTAATCGCTAAAGACGTTTTATGCGCACATGGGTTATAAATCGAACGTTAGCCCTATTGTTGTGATCAATTGCACGTTTTAGTGTGCAACAGAGGAATAATCGGACAATAAAATCGAGGTATTATTCCGCCTATTTTCTTGCGAAAATAGTCTGAATTTGGTGAATTTAAATAATTGTTCACCTTTTCGCTACTTATCGATTGAATTCGTTGAAGTGACCCGTATAATTTGCTCGTTTTTTGCTGCTTGACTCTATGCAGCAAAGACAGTGTCATACGTCACTCAGCATACCCCCTTAGGGGTACGGAGAGAACAAACGTCATGTCTGTGTCCCTTTACAGCGGGAAAGTCGCACGCAAACTGCTGTTTTTGCAGTTTATGACTTTTGTTCTGATCAGCGCCGCCTTCGGTTTCAAGGGGCTGGCGTGGGGCGTTTCGGCGTTGGCAGGCGGACTTGCCGCCTGGCTGCCAAGCGTCATGTTTATGCTGTTTGCCTTGCGCCACCAGGCGCAGACGCCGGCGCCCGGTCGGGTTGCCTGGTCGTTCGCCATTGGCGAGGGGCTAAAGGTCGTGATCACCATCTTTTTGCTGATCGTGGCGCTTGGGGTGTTCAAAGCGGAATTTATGCCGCTTGGCCTGACCTATTTAGCGGTGTTAGTGGTGCAGATAGTGGCACCAGCCGTGATTAACAGTTACCGAACTTAACTAAAAGGGTAAGAGGCATCATGTCTGCAGGAGAAGTCTTGACTCCACAGGAGTATATCGGTCACCACCTGACGCAGCTTCAGGTCGGGACGGGGTTCTGGTCGATTAACATCGACTCGATGTTTTTCTCCGTCGTCCTCGGGGCGCTCTTCCTGGTGATCTTCCGTAAAGTGGCCAAAAACGCCACCAGCGGTGTGCCGGGTAAACTGCAAACCGCAGTGGAACTGGTGGTTGGGTTCGTCGACAGCAGCGTGCGCGACATGTATCACGGCAAGAGCAAGGTTATTGCTCCGCTGGCGTTGACCGTGTTCGTCTGGGTCTTCCTGATGAACCTGATGGATTTGCTGCCTATCGATTTCCTGCCGTATATCGGCGAACACGTTCTCGGCCTGCCTGCGCTGCGCGTAGTGCCTACCGCCGATGTCAACGTGACGCTGTCTATGGCGCTGGGCGTGTTTATCCTGATTCTGTTCTACAGCATCAAAATGAAAGGCGTTGGTGGGTTCGTTAAAGAGTTGACCATGCAGCCGTTCAACCACCCTGTATTCATTCCGATTAACCTGATTCTTGAAGGTGTCAGCCTGCTGTCCAAGCCTGTTTCACTGGGCCTGCGACTGTTTGGCAACATGTATGCGGGTGAGTTGATCTTCATCCTGATTGCCGGCCTGTTGCCGTGGTGGTCACAGTGGGTCCTGAGCTTGCCTTGGGCTATCTTCCACATCCTGATTATTACGCTTCAAGCCTTTATTTTCATGGTTCTGACGATCGTCTATCTGTCGATGGCGTCTGAAGAGCACTGATTTTTCCTAAAACACTTGCATTTATAAACTGAAACAAACTGGAGACTGTCATGGAAAACCTGAGTATGGATCTGCTGTACATGGCTGCCGCTGTGATGATGGGCTTAGCGGCAATCGGTGCTGCGATCGGTATCGGCATCCTGGGTGGTAAATTCTTGGAAGGTGCAGCGCGTCAGCCTGACCTGATTCCTCTGCTGCGTACACAGTTCTTTATCGTTATGGGTCTGGTTGACGCCATCCCGATGATCGCTGTTGGTCTGGGTCTGTACGTGATGTTCGCCGTCGCGTAAGCAGAGAAACGCTCTGCCGACTTACCCACACTCATTAACTTTAAAAGAGGCATTGTGCTGTGAATCTTAACGCAACAATCCTCGGCCAGGCCATCGCGTTCGTCCTGTTTGTCTGGTTCTGCATGAAGTATGTATGGCCGCCAATTATGGCTGCCATCGAGAAGCGTCAGAAAGAAATTGCTGACGGTCTCGCTTCTGCAGAGCGTGCCAAAAAAGATTTGGACTTGGCGCAAGCCAATGCGAGCGACCAGCTGAAAACTGCTAAAGCAGAAGCTCAGGTGATCATTGAGCAAGCGAACAAGCGCAAAGCTCAGATCATGGATGAAGCGAAAGCCGAAGCCGAGCAGGAACGTAACAAAATCGTGGCGCAGGCTCAGGCTGAGATCGAAGCTGAACGTAAGCGCGCTCGTGAAGAGTTGCGTAAGCAAGTCGCGATGCTGGCTATCGCCGGCGCCGAGAAGATCATCGAACGTTCCGTGGATGAAGCTGCTAACAGCGACATCGTTGATAAACTGGTCGCTGAACTGTAAGGAGGGAGGGGCTGATGTCTGAATTTGTTACTGTAGCTCGCCCCTACGCCAAAGCAGCTTTTGACTTTGCCGTTGAGCACCAAAGCGTAGAACGCTGGCAGCAGATGCTGGCGTTTGCTGCTGAAGTCACTCGCAACGAACAGATTTCCGAACTGCTGTCCGGCGCTGTTGCACCGGAAACGCTGTCGAATACGTTCACCGCGGTTTGTGGCGATCAACTCGACGAAAATGGCCAAAACCTTATTCGCGTTATGGCCGAAAATGGGCGTTTACTGGCGCTTCCTGACGTAGTGCAGCAGTTCGTTGAACTGCGCGCCGCGCTGGAATCCACCGTCGAAGTCGAGGTGCTCTCTTCAAGCGCACTGAATGACGAACAGCAGGCCAAGATTGCCGCTGCGATGGAAAAACGTCTGTCACGCAAAGTTAAGCTGAATTGCAAAATTGACAAGTCTGTACTGGCCGGCGTGGTTATCCGCGCAGGCGACATGGTGATCGATGGCAGCGTACGCGGCCGTCTTGAACGCCTGGCAGACGTCTTGCAGTCTTAAGGGGACTGGAGCATGCAACTGAATTCCACCGAAATCAGCGAACTGATCAAGCAGCGCATTGCTCAGTTCAATGTAGTGAGCGAAGCTCACAATGAAGGTACTATCGTTTCCGTCAGCGACGGAATCATCCGCGTACACGGCCTGGCCGATGTTATGCAGGGCGAGATGATCGCACTGCCAGGCAACCGTTACGCAATCGCATTGAACCTGGAGCGCGACTCCGTAGGTGCCGTCGTCATGGGTCCGTATGCGGACCTGGCTGAAGGCATGAAGGTAAAATGCACCGGCCGTATCCTGGAAGTTCCAGTCGGCCGCGGCCTGCTGGGCCGCGTGGTTAACACCCTGGGCGCGCCTATCGACGGCAAGGGCCCGGTTGAGCACGACGGTTTCTCCCCGGTTGAGACCATTGCACCGGGCGTTATCGACCGTCAGTCGGTCGACCAGCCGGTACAGACCGGTTATAAATCCGTTGATGCCATGATTCCAATCGGCCGTGGTCAGCGTGAGCTGGTGATCGGTGACCGTCAGACCGGTAAAACCGCGCTGGCGATCGATGCGATCACCAACCAACGCGATTCCGGCATTAAGTGCGTCTACGTGGCTATCGGCCAGAAAGCGTCCACCATTTCTAACGTGGTGCGTAAACTGGAAGAACACGGCGCGCTGGCAAACACCATCGTTGTGGTGGCTACCGCTTCTGAATCCGCTGCACTGCAATACCTGGCGCCATATGCCGGTTGCGCAATGGGCGAATACTTCCGTGACCGCGGTGAAGATGCGCTGATCGTATACGATGACCTGTCCAAACAGGCCGTTGCCTACCGTCAGATCTCCCTGCTGCTGCGTCGTCCGCCAGGTCGTGAAGCATACCCAGGTGACGTATTCTACCTGCACTCCCGTTTGCTGGAGCGTGCAGCGCGCGTTAGCGCCGACTATGTTGAAGCTTTCACCAAGGGTGAAGTGAAAGGCCAGACCGGTTCTCTGACCGCGCTGCCGATCATCGAAACTCAGGCGGGTGACGTTTCCGCGTTCGTTCCGACCAACGTAATCTCGATTACCGATGGTCAGATCTTCCTGGAATCCAACCTGTTCAACTCCGGTATTCGTCCGGCAGTTAACCCGGGTATCTCCGTATCCCGTGTTGGTGGTGCAGCGCAGACCAAGATCATGAAGAAACTGTCCGGCGGCATCCGTACCGCGCTGGCGCAGTATCGTGAACTGGCGGCATTCTCTCAGTTCGCTTCCGATCTGGATGATGCAACCCGCAAGCAGCTGAACCACGGCCAGAAAGTGACTGAACTGCTGAAGCAGAAACAGTACGCGCCAATGTCCGTCGCACAACAGTCTCTGGTGCTGTACGCTGCAGAACGCGGCTACCTGGAAGACGTTGAAGTCGCCAAGGTAGTGAGCTTCGAAGCTGCACTGGTTGCTTACGCGGATCGCGAACACGCCGAGCTGCTGAACCACATCAACCAAACTGGTAATTTCAACGATGAGATCGAGGGCAAACTGAAAAACGTCCTCGAAACCTTCAAGAAAACCCAGTCCTGGTAACGCGCAGCGGCCTGCAGTTGAAAGACAGCAGGCCGCTGGCAATGAGGAGAAGCAGAGATGGCCGGCGCAAAAGAGATACGTAGTAAGATCGGCAGCGTGCAAAACACGCAGAAGATCACTAAAGCGATGGAGATGGTCGCCGCCTCCAAAATGCGTAAATCGCAGGATCGCATGGCGGCCAGCCGTCCTTATGCAGAGACCATGCGCAAAGTGATTGGTCACCTTGCGTTGGGGAATCTGGAATATAAACACCCGTACCTGGAAGAGCGTGATGTTAAGCGCGTCGGGTATCTGGTGGTGTCGACTGACCGTGGTCTCTGCGGCGGCTTGAACATCAACCTGTTCAAAAAGCTGCTGGCGGAGATGAAAGGCTGGTCCGAAAAAGGCGTTGAAACTGATTTGGCGCTGATTGGCTCTAAAGCCGTTTCTTTCTTTGGTTCCGTGGGCGGCAACGTGGTTGCCCAGGTGACCGGCATGGGGGATAAACCTTCCCTGTCGGATCTGATCGGGCCGGTGAAAGTGATGCTGCAGGCCTACGACGAAGGTCGTTTGGACAAGCTGTACATTGTCAGCAACAAATTTGTTAATACGATGTCCCAGGAGCCGCAGGTTCTTCAGTTGCTGCCGCTGCCGCCTGCCGATGACGGCGAGCTGAAGAAGACAGCCTGGGATTACCTGTATGAACCCGATCCAAAAGTGCTGCTTGATACCTTGCTGCGCCGCTATGTGGAATCGCAAGTTTATCAGGGCGTCGTGGAAAACCTGGCCAGTGAGCAGGCCGCGCGAATGGTAGCGATGAAAGCCGCGACCGATAACGGCGGTAGCCTGATCAAAGAGCTGCAGTTGGTATACAACAAGGCACGTCAGGCCAGCATCACTCAGGAACTCACCGAAATCGTTTCGGGAGCCTCCGCGGTTTAACCAGGTTATTACCCTAAGTAGTTCAGATTGCAGGAAGGCGGCAACTGAGCGAGTCCCCAGGCGCTTACTTGAGTAAGCAACTGGGAGGAAAGAAAGCCGTCAACGCATCTGCAGTTTGAAATACGACGGGTAAACGAATTACGTAGAGGATTCAAGATGGCTACTGGAAAGATTATCCAGGTAATCGGCGCCGTGGTGGACGTCGAGTTCCCTCAGGATGCCGTACCAAAAGTGTACGATGCCCTTGAGGTAGAAAACGGTAACGAAAAACTGGTGCTGGAAGTTCAGCAGCAGCTGGGCGGCGGCGTTGTACGCTGTATCGCCATGGGTACTTCCGACGGTCTGCGTCGCGGTCTGAAAGTTAACGACCTGCAGCACCCGATCGAAGTACCAGTAGGTAAAGCAACGCTGGGTCGTATCATGAACGTATTGGGTCAGCCAATCGACATGAAAGGCGACATCGGCGAAGAAGAGCGTTGGGCGATTCACCGCGCGGCGCCAAGCTACGAAGAACTGTCCAGCTCTCAGGATCTGCTGGAAACCGGTATCAAGGTAATGGACCTGATCTGCCCGTTCGCCAAGGGTGGTAAAGTTGGTCTGTTCGGTGGTGCGGGCGTAGGTAAAACCGTAAACATGATGGAGCTGATCCGTAACATCGCGATCGAGCACTCCGGTTACTCTGTGTTTGCGGGCGTGGGTGAGCGTACTCGTGAGGGTAACGACTTCTACCACGAAATGACCGACTCCAACGTACTGGACAAAGTTTCCCTGGTTTACGGCCAGATGAACGAGCCGCCGGGTAACCGTCTGCGCGTTGCACTGACCGGCCTGACCATGGCGGAAAAATTCCGTGATGAAGGCCGTGACGTTCTGCTGTTCGTGGATAACATCTACCGTTACACCCTGGCGGGTACCGAAGTGTCCGCACTGCTCGGCCGTATGCCATCCGCGGTAGGTTATCAGCCAACGCTGGCGGAAGAGATGGGCGTTCTGCAGGAACGTATCACCTCGACCAAGACCGGTTCTATCACCTCCGTACAGGCCGTTTACGTCCCTGCGGATGACTTGACTGACCCGTCTCCAGCCACCACCTTTGCGCACTTGGACGCAACCGTGGTACTGAGCCGTAACATCGCTTCCCTGGGTATCTACCCGGCCGTTGACCCGCTGGATTCCACCAGCCGTCAGCTGGACCCGCTGGTTGTGGGTCAGGAACACTATGACGTTGCGCGTGGCGTGCAGTCTATCCTGCAGCGCTACCAGGAACTGAAGGACATCATCGCGATTCTGGGTATGGACGAACTGTCTGAAGAAGACAAACTGGTCGTATCCCGCGCGCGTAAAATCCAGCGCTTCCTGTCTCAGCCGTTCTTCGTGGCAGAAGTCTTCACCGGCGCGCCGGGCAAGTTCGTATCGCTGAAAGATACCATCCGTGGTTTCAAAGGCATTATGGACGGCGACTACGACCACCTGCCGGAGCAGGCGTTCTACATGGTTGGCACCATTGAAGAAGCAGTGGAAAAAGCCAAGAAACTGTAACGCCTTGAGAGGAGGGTGATATGGCTATGACTTACCATCTGGATGTTGTCAGCGCGGAAAAACAGATGTTTTCCGGCCTGGTGCAGAAGATCCAGGTGACAGGCAGCGAAGGCGAACTGGGTATTTTCCCGGGGCATGCGCCGCTGCTGACTGCCATCAAGCCTGGCATGGTGCGTATTGTTAAACAGCACGGTGAAGAAGAGTTCATCTACCTGTCTGGCGGTATCCTTGAGGTACAGCCAAGCGTGGTGACCGTGCTGGCGGACACTGCCATCCGTGGAACGGACCTCGATGAAGCCAGAGCGCTGGAAGCCAAGCGCAAAGCTGAAGAGCATATCCGTAGCTCTCATGGTGATGTCGACTATGCTCAGGCATCCGCTGAGCTGGCGAAGGCGATCGCGAAACTGCGCGTTATCGAACTCACCAGAAAAGCGATGTAAGCAATACCGAAATAAGAAAGCGACCCAATGCGGTCGCTTTTTTTTTGCATTAAAATAAGCGTTTGACCCTGCTTATCGTTGCGGCGTATTCGAGCAGGCGGCGGCGGTATTGTGTCTCCGAACGCCGACAGTTTGCCAGCTGTGGAATCGGATTGCGCCGAATGACGGCGCGCCTAGAGCCACGCGGCTTAGCTCGGCTTCGTGCAGAGAAATATGTAGTAATTTCGATGCTAAACGGTTTTACTTTCGTCTATTAAAATTGGAGTTATCAGGTTGCTTATGTCGAACAGCGCAATGAGTGTAGTGATCCTCGCCGCGGGCAAGGGAACGCGTATGTATTCCGACCTGCCCAAGGTTTTGCATCCGCTGGCGGGTAAACCGATGGTGCAGCACGTTATTGATGCCGCGATGAAGCTGGGGGCGAAGAATGTCCACCTGGTTTATGGTCATGGCGGTGAACTGCTGCAAAGCACGCTGAATAACGCAGAGCTGAACTGGGTGCTGCAGGCTGAGCAACTGGGCACCGGCCATGCGATGCAGCAGGCGGCGCCGCACTTTGCCGATGATGAAGACGTGCTGATGCTGTACGGCGACGTACCGCTGATCTCCGTCGAGACGCTGACGCGTCTGCTGGCGGCCAAGCCGCAGGGCGGCATTGGCCTGCTGACCGTCAAGCTGAACGACCCGACCGGCTATGGCCGCATCGTGCGTGAACAGGACGACGTGGTCGGCATTGTTGAACATAAGGACGCCAGCGAACAGCAGCGTCAGATTAACGAGATCAATACCGGTATTCTGGTGGCCAACGGCGGCGATCTGAAACGCTGGTTAGGCATGCTGAGCAACGATAACGCGCAGGGTGAATATTACATCACGGATATCATCGCGCTGGCTCATGCCGACGGTAAGAAAATCGAAGCGGTGCATCCTGATCGCCTGAGCGAAGTTGAGGGCGTGAACAACCGCCTGCAGCTGGCGACGCTTGAGCGCATCTACCAGGCCGAACAGGCGGAAAAACTGCTGCTGGCCGGCGTGATGCTGCTGGACCCGGCGCGTTTCGACCTGCGCGGCGAGCTGACGCACGGGCGCGACGTGCTGATTGACGCCAATGTCATCGTTGAAGGGCAGGTACAGCTGGGCAACCGGGTGAAAATCGGCGCCGGCTGCGTGCTGAAAAACTGCGTGATCGGCGATGACTGCGAAATAAGCCCTTACAGCGTGGTCGAAGACGCGGTATTGGCGGCTGATTGCACCGTCGGTCCGTTTGCCCGACTGCGTCCCGGCGCGGAGCTGGCGCAAGGCGCGCACGTTGGCAACTTTGTCGAGATGAAAAAGGCGCGCCTGGGCGTGGGCTCCAAGGCGGGACACCTCAGCTATCTGGGCGATGCGGTGATTGGCGACGACGTGAATATCGGCGCCGGCACCATTACCTGCAACTACGACGGCGCCAACAAGCATCAAACCATTATCGGCGACGGGGTGTTTGTCGGTTCCGATACGCAGCTGGTGGCGCCGGTCACGGTGGCCAAAGGGGCGACGATTGCCGCCGGCACCACGGTCACGCGCAACATCGCGGAAGATGAGCTGGTGCTGAGCCGGGTGAAGCAGGTGCACATCCAGGGCTGGCAGCGTCCGACCAAAGCGAAAAAGTAAAAATAAGGATGGCCGTTATGCGGCCATCCTGTGTTTTGCACTGCCTTTTCGCGGCAGAAGGCAGCGCAAAACATATAAGTCCTCTTCAGAGGATCATCCCCATTCTCTACAAGGCTCGGGGCGCACGGTAATAACCGGCAAAAAATCAGGTCAGGCATCGAAGCGTCCGAAAAGACGCTTAATTAGGAATAGAATCCATGTGTGGAATTGTAGGCGCAGTAGCGCAACGTGATATTGCAGAGATCCTGTTGGAAGGCTTACGCCGTCTTGAATACCGTGGTTATGACTCGGCCGGGCTGGCGGTCGTCGACGCCGAGGGCCACCTTAACCGCGTGCGTCGCGTAGGTAAAGTCAACGCGCTGGCGGAAGCGGTAGAGCAGCAACCTTTGCACGGCGGCACCGGCATCGCGCACACCCGTTGGGCGACCCACGGCGAACCGACCGAAGCTAATGCTCACCCGCACGTTTCTGATTACATTTCCGTGGTGCATAACGGCATCATTGAAAATCACGAGCCGCTGCGCGAGCTGTTGATTGAGCGCGGCTACCGCTTTGCGTCTGAAACCGATACCGAGGTGATCGCGCATCTGGTGCACTGGGAGCAGCTGCAGGGCGGCACGCTGCTGGAAGTGGTCAAGCGTGTGATCCCTCAGCTGCGCGGCGCTTACGGTACCGTGGTGATGGACAGCCGCGACCCAAGCGTGCTGGTGGCCGCCCGTTCCGGCAGCCCGCTGGTGATTGGCCGCGGCGTCGGCGAGAACTTTATCGCCTCCGATCAGCTGGCGCTGCTGCCGGTGACCCGTCGCTTCATCTTCCTGGAAGAGGGTGACGTGGTGGAAGTTACCCGTCGCACCGTGGCGATTTTTGACCAGCAGGGCAACCCGGTCGAGCGCGAGGAAATCGAGTCGCAGGTGCAGTACGACGCCGGTGACAAGGGCGCTTACCGCCACTACATGCAAAAAGAGATCTTCGAACAGCCGTTGGCGCTGAAAAACACCCTGGAGGGGCGCTTCAGCAATGGCCAGATCAACCTGAGCGAACTGGGCCCGCAGAGCGAAGCGCTGCTGGCGCAGGTGCAGCACGTGCAGATCATCGCCTGCGGCACCTCCTATCACTCCGGGATGGTGGCGCGTTACTGGTTTGAAGCGCTGGCCGGCGTGCCGTGCGACGTAGAGATCGCGTCCGAATTCCGTTACCGCAAATCGGCGGTGCGCCCGGGCAGCCTGATTATCACCCTGTCGCAGTCCGGCGAAACCGCAGATACCCTGGCGGCGCTGCGCCTGTCCAAACAGCTGGGCTACCTGGCGTCGCTGGCGGTGTGCAACGTGGCCGGCTCGTCGCTGGTGCGTGAATCCGATATGGCGCTGATGACCAAGGCCGGCACCGAAATCGGCGTGGCGTCCACCAAGGCCTTTACCACTCAGTTAACCGTGCTGCTGATGCTGGTGGCGCGTCTGGGCCGCCTGAAAGGCATGGCGGAAAGCGTCGAGCACGATATCGTGCACGGCCTGCAGGCGCTGCCTGCGCGCATTGAACAGATGCTGTCGCTGGATAAAAACATCGAGGCGCTGGCGGAAGGCTTCTCCGATAAGCATCATGCGCTGTTCCTCGGCCGCGGCGATCAGTACCCGATCGCCATGGAAGGGGCGCTGAAGCTGAAGGAGATCTCCTATATTCACGCCGAGGCCTATGCGGCCGGTGAGCTGAAGCACGGCCCGCTGGCGCTGATTGACGCCGATATGCCGGTGATCGTGGTGGCGCCGAACAACGAGCTGCTGGAAAAACTGAAATCCAACATTGAAGAGGTGCGCGCGCGCGGCGGCCAGCTGTACGTGTTCGCAGATCAGGACGCCGGTTTCGTCAGCAGCGAAGGGATGACCATTATCCCGCTGCCGCACGTGGAAGAGATCGTTGCGCCAATATTCTACACCGTGCCGCTGCAGCTGCTGTCTTATCACGTGGCGCTGATTAAAGGCACCGACGTCGATCAGCCGCGTAACCTGGCGAAGTCGGTAACCGTCGAGTAAAACCGCTGCTTTTTTGCTGATTAATCCGGCGTGCTGTGTAAACGGCGCGCCGGATTTTTTATGGCGGAAGAACGGCTGAACTATACTGAATGCGGTTCAACGATGAGGAGTCAGGTATGCAGCAGTCGTGGCAGGACGTGGATACTTATCTGGAGCGTTGTTTAGCACATCAGGATGATAATTTGGCGCAAACTTTGGCGCTGAACGCCGAGCGTGGTTTACCGGCGTTTGATGTGTCGCCGCTGCAGGGGCAGTTCCTGACGCTGATGGTGCAAATCAGCGGGGCGCGTCGGGTATTGGAGATTGGTACGCTGGGTGGGTACAGCACCCAATATCTTGCCCGCGGGTTGCCGGAGGACGGCCATGTGGTGACGCTGGAAAAAGAGCCGGCCAACGCGGCGGTGGCTCGGGAGAATCTTCAACGCGCCGGCTTGCTGGAGCGGGTGTCGATTGTGGTGGGTGCCGCAGCGCAGACGCTGCCAACGCTACAGTCTCAGCTGCCGTTCGATCTGACGTTTATCGACGCCGATAAACAAAATAGCCTGCTGTACCTGCAGTGGGCGATCAAGCTGAGCCGCACGGGCAGCGTAATTATCATGGATAATGTGGTGCGAGGAGGAGCTATCGTCGCGGCCCAGCGCGATGTTCATGCCGAAGGCATCCGCCAGGCGCTGGAGGCGGTGCAAAATATGCCGGCATTAAGCGGCACCGTATTTCAGACGGTGGGCGAGAAAGGCTGGGACGGTTTCGCAGTCTTGCGCGTGGAAAAGTGAACACCGCGTAATAACAAGCCGGCCTCAGCGCCGGCTTGTTTATTCGCTAGCCTTTCACCTTATTGCTCAGTTCCTGCAACGAACGTTTTAGCTCATCGATCTGACGATCTTTATTCCTGTTTTCATCCTGCAGCTGTTTTAGCTCCCTTTCATGATTTTTCTGTTGATTGATAAGTTCATCGAGATCCCGCTGCGTATAGTTGGATGTTCGGTAACCGTCATCGCCTTCAAACAGAATTTTTTCGCCGCCTGTGGTGCCTGAGAACCTAGAATCGCGTGGAAAATTATTTGCCGCCATAACGTTGGCAGAAGCCAGCAGAGACAGGCCAAGCGCCGATAAGATAAATACTTTTTTCATTTGAGATCCTTTCGTTTTCGTACTACGTAATCGGAGTCATATTCGGAAGGTAGTATAATCAATGAGTTATATTGTTTTATTGCTGGTTGTCATATAACTGTCATATTTCATACATTTTACTGTCACCAAACTGTCCTATTTTCCCTCCTGCAGCAATACTTACTCTGATGAAAACGATTTGAAATCGATTTTTGATGCCCCTTAGGAGGGATTATGAAACTGATGCGTACCACCGTCGCCAGTATTGTAGCAGCGACTTTCTCCATGGCCTCTGTGTCCGCGTTCGCTGCCGCCAGCCTGACCGGTGCAGGTGCGACATTCCCCGCGCCGGTGTATGCCAAGTGGGCAGATTCCTATCAAAAAGAAACCGGCAACAAAGTTAACTATCAGGGGATCGGTTCCTCCGGCGGCGTGAAGCAGATCGTTGCCAATACCGTTGACTTTGGCGCCTCCGACGCACCGCTGTCCGACGAAAAGCTGGCGGCTGACGGCCTGTTCCAGTTCCCGACCGTGATTGGCGGCGTGGTGCTGGCGGTGAATATTCCCGGTATCAAATCCGGCGACCTGACGCTGGACGGCCAGACGCTGGGTGATATCTACCTGGGTAACATCAAAAAATGGAACGACCCGGCAATCGCCAAACTCAACCCGGGCGTGAAACTGCCGGATCAGAATATCGCCGTGGTGCGCCGCGCTGATGGTTCCGGCACTTCCTTCGTCTTCACCAGCTACCTGGCGAAAGTGAACGCGAAGTGGAAAGAGAAAGTGGGTGCCGGCTCGACGGTAAACTGGCCGACCGGTCTGGGTGGTAAAGGCAACGACGGCATCGCCGCCTTTGTTCAGCGCCTGCCGGGTTCTATCGGCTACGTTGAGTATGCCTACGCCAAACAGAATAACCTGGCGTACACCAAGCTGGTCTCCGCCGACGGCAAGCCGGTCAGCCCGACCGAAGATGCCTTCAGCGCCGCCGCCAAAGGCGCGGACTGGAGCAAAACCTTCGCGCAGGATCTGACCAACCAGAAAGGTGATAACGCCTGGCCGATTACCTCCACCACCTTCATCCTGGTGCACAAGGCGCAGAAGAAGCCTGAGCAGGGCACCGAAGTGCTGAAGTTCTTTGACTGGGCGTACAAGTCAGGCGCTGAGCAGGCCAAAGCGCTGGATTACGCGGTACTGCCTGATGAAGTGATCGAGCAGGTGCGCGCCGCATGGAAAACCAACGTGAAAGACAGCGCCGGTAAGGCTCTGTACTAAACGGCCGAAGCAGCACGCGCCGTTTCTGTAGGGGCCCGGTTCGCCGGGCCCTCCAAGCTTTAAACAGAAGAGTAATTTATGGCTGAGTACAAGCCGACCATCAAAGCGCCGAGCAAAAACGGCGACGTCATCTTCAGTGCGCTGGTTAAGCTGGCTGCGCTGATTACCCTATTGTTGCTGGGCGGCATTATCGTTTCGCTGATTTTTGCCTCCTGGCCAAGCATCCAGAAATTCGGCTTCGCCTTCTTGTGGACCAAAGACTGGGATGCGCCGGCGGAGCAGTTTGGTGCGCTGGTGCCGATTTACGGCACCATTGTTACCTCGCTGATTGCGCTGATTATCGCCGTGCCGGTCAGCTTCGGCATTGCGCTGTTCCTGACCGAGCTGGCGCCGAACTGGCTGAAGCGCCCGCTGGGCGTCGCCATTGAGCTGCTGGCGGCGATCCCGAGCATCGTCTACGGCATGTGGGGGCTGTTCGTCTTCGCCCCGCTGTTTGCCGAATACTTCCAGACGCCGGTGGGCAACGTGCTGTCCGGTATCCCGATCGTCGGCGAACTGTTTGCCGGCCCGGCCTTCGGCATCGGCATTCTGGCCGCCGGGGTGATTCTGGCGATTATGATTATTCCGTATATCGCTGCGGTAATGCGCGACGTGTTCGAACAGACGCCGGTGATGATGAAAGAGTCGGCCTACGGCATCGGCTGCACCACCTGGGAAGTGATCTGGCGCATCGTGCTGCCGTTCACCAAAAACGGCGTGATCGGCGGCGTGATGCTGGGACTGGGGCGCGCGCTGGGGGAAACCATGGCGGTGACCTTTATTATCGGCAACACCTACCAGCTCGACAGCGCATCGCTGTACATGCCGGGCAACAGCATCACCTCGGCGCTGGCTAACGAGTTCGCCGAGGCGGAATCCGGGCTGCACACCGCGGCGCTGATGGAGCTGGGGCTGATTCTGTTTGTTATCACCTTTATCGTGCTGGCGCTGTCGAAACTGATGATCATGCGTCTGGCCAAGAATGAGGGGCGTTAACATGGCGACGATGGATATGCAAAACCCTGAAGCGGTGGCGGAAACCCGCCGCAAAATGCAGGCCTGGCGCCGGCAGAAGAACCGCATCGCGCTGTTTTTATCAATGGCGACCATGGCGTTCGGCCTGTTCTGGCTGATTTGGATCCTGTTCTCGACCGTCACCAAAGGCGTGGACGGCATGTCGCTGGCGCTGTTTACCGAAATGACGCCGCCGCCGAATACCGCCGGCGGCGGGCTGGCCAACGCCATTGCCGGCAGCGGCCTGCTGATCCTGTGGGCGACCATCTTCGGCACACCGCTCGGCATTCTGGCCGGTATTTATCTGGCGGAATACGGGCGTAAATCCTGGCTGGCGGAAGTGATTCGCTTTATTAACGACATCCTGCTGTCTGCGCCGTCGATTGTGGTTGGCCTGTTCGTCTACACCATCGTGGTGGCGAAGATGGAGCACTTCTCCGGCTGGGCGGGCATTGTTGCGCTGGCGCTGCTGCAGGTGCCGATCGTTATCCGCACCACGGAGAACATGCTCAAGCTGGTGCCGGATACGCTGCGCGAGGCGGCCTATGCGCTCGGCACGCCGAAGTGGCGCATGATTTCCGCCATCACGCTGAAGGCGTCGGTCTCCGGCATTATCACCGGCGTGCTGCTGGCCATCGCGCGTATCGCCGGCGAAACCGCGCCGCTGCTGTTTACGTCGCTGTCGAACCAGTTCTGGAATACCGATCTGATGCAGCCGATCGCCAACCTGCCGGTCACCATCTTCAAGTTCGCCATGAGCCCGTTTGCCGAATGGCAGCAGCTGGCCTGGGCCGGGGTGCTGTTAATCACGCTGTGCGTACTGCTACTGAATATTCTGGCGCGTGTGGTTTTCGCCAAGAAAAAGCATGCATAAAAATTTTACGCGTCGCTGTGGCGGCGCGGTAACAAGAGAGAAGTCTTGATGAGTACAAGTGAACTCGCTTCCAGCAGCAAAATTCAGGTCCGCGATCTGAACTTTTACTACGGCAAATTCCACGCGCTGAAAAACATCACGCTGGATATTGCCAAAAATAAAGTGACCGCGTTTATCGGCCCGTCCGGCTGCGGTAAATCCACCCTGCTGCGTACCTTCAACAAGATGTACCAGCTGTATCCGGAGCAGCGTGCCGAAGGCGGCATCCTGCTGGATGGTCAGAATATTTTGACCGATAACCAGGATATCGCGCTGTTGCGCGCCAAGGTCGGCATGGTGTTCCAGAAGCCGACGCCGTTCCCGATGTCGATTTACGACAACATCGCCTTCGGCGTACGCCTGTTTGAAAAACTGTCGCGCGCGGATATGGACGAGCGCGTACAGTGGGCGCTGAGCAAGGCGGCGCTGTGGAATGAAACCAAAGACAAGCTGCACCAGAGCGGTTACAGTCTGTCCGGCGGTCAACAGCAGCGTCTGTGCATTGCGCGCGGCATCGCCATTCGCCCGGACGTGCTGCTGCTGGATGAGCCGTGCTCGGCGCTGGATCCGATCTCCACCGGTAAGATTGAAGAGCTGATCAGCGAGCTGAAGTCGGATTACACCGTGGTGATCGTAACGCACAATATGCAGCAGGCGGCGCGCTGTTCCGACTCAACGGCGTTTATGTATCTGGGCGAGCTGGTGGAGTTTAGCGATACTGACACCCTGTTTACTGCGCCGCAGAAGAAACAGACCGAAGATTACATCACTGGTCGTTATGGTTGATTAGGATGCATCATGGATAACCTGAATTTAAACAAGCACATTTCTGGACAGTTCAACGCCGAGCTTGAGCACATCCGCACTCAGGTGCTGACGATGGGCGGGCTGGTGGAACAGCAGCTGACCGACGCCATTACCGCGATGCATAACCAGGACGGCGAGCTGGCCAAGCGGGTGATCGACGGCGATAAAAAGGTCAATATGATGGAGGTGGCGATTGATGAGGCCTGCGTGCGCATCATCGCCAAGCGCCAGCCGACCGCCAGCGATCTGCGCCTGGTGATGGCGATCATCAAGACCATTTCCGAGCTGGAGCGCATTGGCGACGTGGCGGATAAAATCTGCCGCACCGCGCTGGAGAAGTTTTCGCAGCAGCATCAGCCGCTGCTGGTGAGCCTGGAGTCGCTGGGACGCCATACCGTACAGATGCTGCACGACGTGCTGGATGCCTTTGCACGTATGGATCTGGACGAGGCGATACGCATCTACCGCGAAGATAAAAAGGTCGATCAGGAGTATGAAGGCATCGTCCGCCAGCTGATGACCTATATGATGGAAGATTCGCGCACCATTCCCAGCGTGCTGACCGCGCTGTTCTGCGCCCGTTCGATTGAGCGCATCGGCGACCGCTGTCAGAATATCTGCGAATTTATCTTCTACTTCGTCAAGGGGCAGGATTTCCGCCATCTGGGCGGGGATGCGCTGGATGAGCTACTGGCGGACGGCAAAAAGCCCGAGGAAGATGACGAAAGCGAATAACTTTCTGAACGTTTAAAAGGCGCACACTGTGCGCCTTTTTTTATACCTGCCGAGCCAGATAAAAAATAACTCCGCCAAATAAATAATATTTATTTTATATATTTCTTGGTTTCTGATTTCGTAAGAACAAAATAATCGACACCATGGAATGGTGTCGATTAATATCGCCATGAACACTACGGTGGTGTTAATTGACTGACGCTATCTTATCTTCATTGGAAATATAAAATACAAATAAAAAAGGAATTTGTATGGGTATTTTTAATTATAAAGGCTTGAGCGATGCTGAATCGCAGGAATTATTCTCCGATGCATTAGCCATGACTATGTATAGCTACCATAATCTGGATGATGGCTTAGCCTACGGTTATCAACATTATGGTTTTAACCTGGGGTTGCCGCTCACGCTGCTCACCGCGCTGGTCGGCAATTCCCAGTCGCAGGGCATTGTGCCGGGGTTGCCGTGGAACCCCAATTCCGAACAGCAGGCGCTGGATAAGATCAATGCCGCCGGCTGGCAGGTGATTAGCGCAGAACAGCTGGGGTATCAGGGTAAAACCGATAAGCTGGGCACGTATTATGGCGAATCCTGGAAGTACAAAACCTCTCAGGCGGAAGTGCTGGGCAAATACGACAGCGAGGGGAAATTAATCGGCCTGGGCGTCGCGTTTCGCGGCACCAGCGGCCCGCGTGAAACGCTGATTACCGACACCATTGGCGATGCGATCCACGATCTGGTTGCCGGCCTGGGGCCGGCCTCGTTCTCGAACAATTTCGCGTTGAACGCCTTCGGTCGTTTACTGGCCGACGTGGCCAAGTTTGCCGCGGCAAACGGCCTGAGCGGCGAGGATGTGACGATCACCGGCCATAGCCTTGGCGGTCTGGCGACCAATAGTCTGGCCTTTTTAAGTGAAGACTATTGGGGCGGCTTTTATTCAAACTCAAAATATCTGGCTTTTGCTTCGCCGACTCAGCATGAGGGCGATGGTAAGGTGCTGAATATTGGCTATGAAAACGACCCGGTATTTCGCGTGCTCGACGGCACGAGTTTTAATTGGTCGACGCTGGGGGTTCATGATAAACCGCATGAATCAGCGACCAATAATATTGTTAATTTTAACGATTATTACGCGTCGAAATTCTGGGGGATGCTGCCGTCATCAATATTAAATCTGCCCAGCTGGATCTCGCATATGCCGTTCGCCTACGGTGACGGACTGTCGCGTATCGTTAATTCTGAGTTTTATTCGTTTATGGATCGGGATTCCACGGTGGTTGTTTCTACGCTGTCCGATGTGATGCGCGGTAAAACCTGGGTGGAAGATCTGAATCTTGCGGCGCAAAAACATACCGGCACGACCTTTATTATCGGGACGGATAAGAACGATATGATCGGCGGCGGCAAGGGAAATGATTACCTGGAAGGTGGGGGCGGCAATGATACCTTCCGCGACGGCGGCGGGTTTAACTATATCTCCGGTGGTGAAGGGCATGACACCCTGATTCTGCAACAGGGGATCGCCAAGACGCAGGTGGCTTATGACGGGGAAAACCTCTATCTGCGCGACAGCACCGGCGCCATTACCATCGCCAACAGCGTAGAGACGTTGCGCAGTCAGAGCAGCGGCGTATTCGGCAGCAAGAAGCATGTTGATTATCTGGTAAAAGATGACGGGCTGATGGTGGGCAATGTCCATGTTGATTACACCCGGCACGGCATCGGCAGCGAAGCGGACGATGTTCTGCAGGCGGCCGGCAACCAGCGCTGGCTGTTCGGGCTTGACGGTGATGACACCCTGCTGGGCAGCAGCAGTGGTAACCTGACGTTCGTCGGCGGCAGAGGCAATGATGTGATGCACAGCGCCGGCCAGAACAATACCTTCCTGTTTGAAGGCGAGTTTGGTCAGGATCAGGTGATTGATTTTGGTCAGAGCGACAGGCTGGTGTTCTTTACGCCGCAGGATAAGGGCGGTGATTTCCGTCAGTATGCGACGCAGCAAAACGACGATGTGGTGTTTAACTTCGGCGATAATCAGGTCACGCTGGTGGGCGTTTCTCTGGATTATCTCAGCAACAACCAGATCGTGCTGGTATAACGCCATAATCCGGCGTGCGGGCGTGGCATCAAAGGCGCCATGCCCGTTTATAGACTCAATGGCCATAAAGATAAAATGGTTATAAATATAGCGATTTATATTATTTCCAGCCCTAAATGGCGGCTGCTAGCTTAGCTGACAACAGGACATCAACCACTTAGGAGCCTTTATGAAACCGCGCGTTTTAGCATTCACTCTGCTCGCCAGCCTGAGCGGCCTGGCCGTCGGGACCGCCCAGGCGGATAAGCTGGATGATATTAAACAGGCCGGCGTGGTGCGCGTTGCCGTGTTCGACAGTAACCCGCCGTTCGGCTATATCGACCCGCAGAGCAAAAAACTGGTGGGCTATGACGTGGACGTTGCCGAGGCTATCGGCAAGGCGCTGGGCGTGAAGGTTGAACTGCGCGCCACCAACCCGGCTAACCGTATTCCGCTGCTGGCATCGAAAAAGGTGGATTTGATCGCCGCTAACTTCACCATTACCGATGAGCGCGCGAAAGCGGTGAATTTCAGCGTGCCCTATTTCGCCACCGGGCAGAAGTTTATCGCCCGCAAAGGCGTACTGAAAACGCCGGATGACATTAAAACGCTGCGTATCGGCGCCGATAAAGGCACGGTGCAGGAGATCACGCTGCGCGAGCGCTATCCGACGGCGAAGGTGATCTCTTACGACGATACGCCGCTGGCCTTTGTTGCTCTGCGCAATGGCAATGTACAGGCGATCACCCAGGATGACGCCAAGCTGGTGGGGCTGCTCGGCAACCTGACGCCGGCGCAAAAGGCCGACTTTGAAATTTCACCGTTCAGCATCACCAAAGAGTATCAGGGGATCGGCATTCCCAAAGGGGAAACGCGCCTGACGACGACCATCAATGACACCTTGATCAAGCTGGAGCAGGACGGCGAAGCGGTGAAAATTTATAACCGCTGGTTCGGCCCGGACAGCAAATCGGCCCAGCCGCGCGGCGAGTTTAAAATTGCGCCGCTGGATCGGCAGCCTAAAGCCTGACGTACGGCGCATCCGTTGTTTCTGTCAAAGGTGCGGCATGCCGCGCCTTTGGCGCATACTCAGCCCAGAGGATAACCATGAATTTGCCACCCATCGAGGACTGGCTGCTGGCGCCGCAGTATTTACACTGGCTGTGGCAGGGTTTTTTGCTGACGCTGTGGCTGTCTGCCTGCGCCGGAACGGCGGCGACGCTGTTGGGGTTTGTGCTGGCGGCCCTGCGCGACAGCGGGCTGGCGCCGTTACGCTGGTTGGTCACGGGGTACTGTTCACTGTTTCGTAATACGCCGCTGCTGGTGCAGCTGTTTTTCTGGTACTTCGCCGCCGGGCAGCTTCTGCCCGCCAATGCCATGCAGTGGCTGAATATGCCGCATCAGCTCGGCTGGCTGACGTGGCCCTCTTTTGAATTCCTCGCCGGTTTTGTCGGCCTGACGCTCTATTCCGGTGCGTTTATTGCCGAAGAGATCCGCGCCGGCATTCGCGGCGTCGCCGCGGGACAGAAGCAGGCGGCCAGCGCGCTGGGGTTGGGCCGCTGGCAGGCGATGCGCTATGTGGTGCTGCCGCAGGCGCTGAATATCGCGTTGCCTCCTCTGCTGGGCCAGTATATGAATCTTATCAAGAACTCCTCGCTGACGATGGCGATTGGCGTTGCCGAGCTGTCCTATACCTCACGTCAGGTGGAGACCGAAACGCTGCGTACCTTCCAGGCGTTTGGCGTGGCGACGCTGCTGTATATTGCCGTTATTGCGCTGCTGGAGGGCTGGGGGCTGTGGCGCCAGCAGCGACGGCTGCAGAGGGGGCATTAAGATGGATTTTCGCGTTATTCACGACAATCTGGGCTACCTGTTATGGGGAGCCTGGCCGGATGGCGAACTGGGCGGCGCGGCCCTGACGCTGGCGCTCAGCCTGATGGCCGGCGTCGCTTCGGCGTTGATCGGCATCGTTCTGGGAACCCTGCTGGCGATGTCGCGCGGCGTCGCCGCCGGATTGCTGGCCGCCGTGCTGGGGTTCTTCCGCGCGATTCCGGTGATTATGCTGATCTTCTGGGCCTACTTCCTGCTGCCCATGGTGTTCGGCGTCGAGATCCCGGCAATCACCACCGTGGTATGCGCGCTGGCGCTGATTGCGGGCGCCTATCTGGCGCATGCGGTAAAAGCCGGGATCCTGGCAATTGCGCCCGGCCAGTGGCAGGCGGGGCTGTCGCTGGGCCTGACGCGCTGGCAAACGCTGCGGCTGATCGTCCTGCCGCAGGCGCTGCGCATGATGACGCCGTCGTTTATCAACCAGTGGATCGCGCTGATTAAAGATACCTCGCTGGCTTATATCGTTGGCGTGGGCGAGCTGACGTTTCTGGCAACCCAGGTGAATAATCGCAGCATGGTTTACCCGATGGAGATCTTTCTGTTTGTGGCGCTGGTTTACTTTGTGCTGTGCCTGGCGCTCGATCTGCTGGCCAACGCGCTGGGTAAGCGCTTCAGCCCGCAAAGCAAAGCGCCGCGGCGCTTCTGGCATTGGCGGCGTAAGCCGGCCGTCGCAGCCGGCTAGCGGGTCAGCTGCCAGCCGCGCTGTTTCCACAGCGCCGGCAGTTGCGTCAGCGCATCGAACGTAGTCACCAGCGGGTGATCGATCGGCGGATTATGCGGATCGGCGCAGAAGTAAAAGACCGGAATGCCGGCGGCGATGCCCGCCTGCGCACCCGCCGGGGAATCATCCACCATGATGCAGCGTTCCAGCGGCACGTTCATCTGCTGCGCCGCGTGGTAGATCACCGCCGGGTCCGGCTTCCAGCGTTGCAGATCGTAGCCGCTGTACAATCGGTCATCAAAATAGCCTAGCATGCCGGTCAGGCCAAGCGAGTGCTGCATCTTGCTGACCGGCCCGTTGGAGACGGTGCAGACCGGAACGGTGATCTGCGCCAGCAGTTCGCGCGCGCCAGCAATTTCCTGCAGCTCGCTGTCGAACAGCCGCGCCACTTCCTGACGGAACAGCGGTTCCAGCACGTCCCTGGCCAGCGTGACGCCATGCTCGGCATTCACCCGATCGATAATCTCATACAGCTTGATGCCTTTGTATTTCTTGAATACCTCTTCCAGGGACAGCGTGATGCCGTGCTGGGCGAACATATGCACATAGGCCATGCTGCACAGCACTTCGCTGTCCACCAGCGTACCGTCACAGTCAAATAGGATGCAGTCAATCTGGGTCATCGTTGTTATATCCTTATCGGGAAGCAATGCTGCCACTTTAACCGAAGCGGTACGCTATCGGCGAATAAATCAACGGATTAGCGATTCTCTGCGCGCTGAGGACGGAAAAAAACCGCCGAACGACGTCAAATTGCCGAATTTTTGTTATAGGATAGCCCGCAGACCGTTCTGTTCCCTTCTTCGGAATTCTTGATAATGACCAAACCAGTAACCGGCCTTGTTGCTGAACAAGGCTTGCTTGGGCGCGTGTTTAAGCTCAGGCAACATGACACCACGGTGCGTACGGAAACGATTGCCGGCTTCACCACGTTCTTGACCATGGTGTATATCGTGTTCGTTAACCCGCAGATATTGGGCGCGGCAGGGATGGATACGCAGGCGGTATTTGTCACCACCTGCCTGATCGCCGCGTTCGGCAGCATTTTGATGGGCCTGCTTGCCAACCTGCCGGTGGCGCTGGCGCCGGCGATGGGACTGAACGCTTTCTTCGCCTTTGTGGTGGTCGGCGCGATGGGCATCTCATGGCAGGTGGGCATGGGCGCCATCTTCTGGGGCGCGGTCGGCCTGCTGCTGCTGACCATTTTCCGTATTCGCTATTGGATGATCGGCAATATTCCGTTGAGCCTGCGCGTCGGCATTACCAGCGGCATCGGCCTGTTTATCGCCATGATGGGGCTGAAAAACGCCGGCATCGTGGTGGGCAATGCCGATACGCTGGTTACCGTCGGCAACCTGACTTCCCACAGCGTGCTGTTGGGGGCGCTGGGCTTCTTTATTATCGCCATTCTGGCTTCGCGCAATATCCATGCGGCGGTGCTGGTGTCGATTGTCGTCACCACCCTGATAGGCTGGGCGCTGGGGGATGTGCAGTACGGCGGCGTGTTCTCTATGCCGCCGAGCGTCACTTCCGTCGTTGGCCAGGTCGATCTGGCCGGCGCGCTGAATATCGGCCTGGCCGGGGTGATCTTCTCCTTTATGCTGGTTAACCTGTTCGACTCCTCCGGCACCCTGATCGGTGTGACCGACAAAGCCGGCCTGGCCGATGAAAAAGGCAAGTTCCCGCGGATGAAGCAGGCGCTGTACGTTGACAGCATCAGTTCGGTAGCCGGCTCCTTTGTCGGTACGTCGTCCGTGACCGCCTATATTGAAAGCAGCTCCGGCGTTTCCGTCGGCGGCCGCACCGGTTTGACCGCGGTGGTGACCGGCATTTTGTTCCTGCTGGTGATTTTCCTGTCGCCGCTGGCGGGGATGGTGCCGTCGTATGCGGCGGCGGGCGCGCTGATTTACGTTGGGGTGCTGATGACCTCAAGCCTGGCACGCGTTACCTGGAGCGATCTGACCGAAGCGGTGCCGGCCTTTGTGACGGCGGTGATGATGCCGTTTAGCTTCTCGATCACCGAAGGCATCGCACTGGGCTTTATTGCTTACTGCGTGATGAAGCTGGGCACTGGGCGCTGGCGTGAAATCAGCCCTTGCGTGCTGGTGGTGGCGCTGCTGTTTATCCTGAAAATCGTCTTTGTTGACGGTCATTGATCGTTAATCCGACGGGCCAGGCGCCGCTGGCCCGTCGGATTACTCTTGCTATTCAGCGCTTGGCGTCTTGCCGAGCATCCACTCCAGCGGTTGTGCAAAGCGGGCGAGCCAGCTCTGTTTAGCGCTTTCCGGCTGTTCAAAGTGCAGTACCTGCACCTGATTTTTTGCGCCGAAAAGTTCGGAAAAATCTAATGCTATTGCTTGGGTACTAAATTTTTGTCGGTTGTAGTAAGCAATGACGATGCGCTTATTGCCGGCCAGGCTCTGAGTTGCCGGTTTGATTGCCCCCACCGGCGCCACCAGCAGGCCGCCTGAGTAACACTGAGGATATTTCGCCAGCAGATTGGCGGCGTGCAGAGCGCCCTGACCACGGCCAAAAAGATAAACCGCCTGAGGGTTCAGCCCGAGCTGCGGCGTCAAGTCGTGCAGGGTGCGCTGCACCATATTGTGGGTGCTTTCATCGCTGTAGTTTGACCAGCGGAAGCTGTTTTCCGACAGCATCTGCGTGCCATTCAGCTCGATATAGGCAACTCCCATGGCGCCGAACATCAGCTTCTCCTCGGCGCTGATGTTGGCCTGTTTGCCGTAGGCGTGCAGGAACACCACCGTTGGCCAGCCGCCGGCCGGCGGTTCGCCCTGCGGCAGCGTATAGCTGGCTTTGCCTTCATGCCGCTGCGCACGCTGCTGATAGCGGGCTTTGGTTTGCGCCAGGATGGACTGGTAGGTTTTGCCGTGCTGAATGGCGTTAAAGGCATCCTCTTCCAGCAAGTTGTAGTAATACCACAGGCCGCGTTTGGCGCTGAGCTGCAGATAGCGTTCCGCCAGTTCAGTTTGCCCTTTTTCGGCAGAAGAGACGGCAAGCTGATAAGGCGCCCAGATGCTGTGTTCATCTTCACGCATCAGCGTCAGGTAGAGCGACATTGCCTCTGTTTTCTGATCTTCTTTACTGTGTGCCGAACGGGGCAGTTTGTTATGCAGCGGGCTGTCTGTCGGGAGTTCAACCGGTTCTTCTCCCGCAGGGTAATGCATTTCTGTGGCGTTGACAGGACTGGTGTTAAAAGCCGTTAATAAGGCTAAAATTAAAAAATACATGATTATATTATTGATAGGTAAAAATATTTTGGCATATCCATTCCATTATTGGCGTCTTCTGTGCTTTGTTTTTGAAGACGCCAAAAAGGAAGCCTTATCGCAACTGGGCGATATAATCGCGGAATGCGGCTAACTGGCTGCGCAGAAAATCCAGCGTAGCCTGATCGGTCAGCTCTCCCGCCTGCTCATCCACTTTATTTTGAATCACGCCGCCCATAAATTCGGGCCGGTTCATCACCATCGCATCCAGGAACACCATGATCTGCCGCAGGTGATACTGACAACGCGCACCGCCGATCGGCCCCATGGAACTGGTTTGGATCGCCAAGGGTTTACCGGCCAGCGGCTGGTTCGGCAGGCGTGAAATCCAGTCAATGGCGTTTTTCAGGCCGCCGGGTACAGAGTAGTTATATTCCGGCGTAACGATAATGACGCCGTCGGCCTGGCGAATTTTCTCGGCAATGGTTTCAACCGTGGCGGGAAATCCTTCTTCCTGCTGCAGGTCGGCGTCATAAAGCGGGATATCGCGAATGGAGGGTAAGGCTTCGATAACCATGCCTGGCGGCGCCAGTTTGGGCAGCGTATTGGCTACGATGGCGTTGTAAGAGCCTTTACGCAGGCTGCCTAGTAGGGTCACGATCTTTAATGCTTGGTCTGACATGATGATACCTCCCTGACTAATGAACAGATTCAGCTTAGAACAACCGTTAAATAGTATGGCAAATAACCGAGGGTTAACAGTGAGATTTTGTCGTATCTACGCTTTTCTTGCGGTAAAACAAGAAAAAATGGTGAGGGGAATGTGTGTTTTTGCTTGCTTCGTCCTGTTTTTTCTTTCAGTCTGCTATTTTTGTGATAATTGTTTAAGCTGGTCAACTTGATGAAACGTAGGGACTTTACCTGCGATTGCGCGGCAATTTCACCGCTTTTTTCCAGCCCGAACTGCGGGACAAACTGCCAGCATGGCAGCCGCTTCAGCGGCGGTTCGCGCGCGACCGCGTTGGTCATCGTCTTTCTTCTGTGTGATGTGGCCGATAAGACGTGGCGCATCATGGTGCGCCACGTCGCCGGGCCATTACGGCGTGTAATGCACCGCCGGTAATGCCGTCGGGTCAATTGCCGCGCGCAGTTGGTGTAACGATGCAGACCAGGGGCACAGTACGCCAACCGGTGACGGCCGGCAGCCAGGGCGGCTGAGGTCGGTTTTTAACGGCGGGGTCCGGGCGTCCAGCGGCGTCAGACGACGAATTTGATCGAGCGACTGTGCCTGAAAGTAGGTGCGCAGAAAGCGTTGACCGCTCTGTTTATCGCGCCAGCGCTCAAACACCAGACTGCCGGCCGGCGGAATATTTCCGCGCGGGTACCGATCCTGCTGCCAGCTGAAGCCCAGCAGGGTGCGCAGATAGGCGATATTGGTGTCATGCGCGACGAACAACAGCCAGCGCGCCGGCGGCGGGGCATCAGCCGATGCACGATCGGAGGCTAAAGCCTGCGTTATTTGATTCAGCAATACCGAACCGCCGCGCCGGGCGATATAGGGTACGTCATTGGTAAAATCGTAGCGGGCGGTGAGCAAGGGTAGCAGAGGCGCAATCGCCGACGCGCTGCCGCCGTGGCCGAAGGCCACCTGCGCGGCGGGCAGGTTCTCGCTGTATGCCAGGCGAATGCTTTCCGCCATATTAGACAGGGTGCCAAGGCCGGTGATGCTGAAGCGGCCGTCCTCTTTGCGTTCGATGCGCCAGGGTTGCTCAAAGGCCGGGCAGGGCTTGTTCGGCTGGCAGACGGCGGCCTGCAGGCGAGCAATGTCACGGCTGAGGCGCTGCTGAGCCTGCTCCGGGCTGCCGCCCATCGCCTGCTGGATCGCCGCCCGGGCTTTTTCCGCGTCCAGCGGCGTCAGCCCCATTTTATCCGCCTGAAATAACGGATCCTGCTTGTCGCTGACCGCATGGATCGCCACGCCGCAGCCGGGAAATGCCCCATCCATCAGCGCCTGAGCGGTGGCGCGGGTACGTTGCAGCGGGCTGGCCCAGACGTACACCGCGCCGGGAGCCGGGCAGCCGCGCTCAAGCAGCCCTTGACGCCGATAATATTCGGCCTCGTAACGCCCTTTCAGCACGGCGGCCGCGTAGCCGTGGCCGGTGAGCTCGCCGTCGCGGGTGGTCCATTGCGGCCAGGCGCGATCGGTACCGTCCTGCATCGCCTGCCGGTTGCCGGGCGTCGGCGGCCTGACGCCATGACGGCTGACCTCCACCACTTTTTCCAGCACATAGTGTGATTCCGCCTGACTGGCGCAGGAGGCCGCGCCCAGCACAACGGCAAATAACAGGCGTGACCATCCCTTTTGCGAAAGCAACATGACTTATTCCTCGCTATTTTTAATTAAGGTTAATCTATTTATTTAATTTTATGAACGGGATATTTGCGTTTGCCGATGTATTGTCTGGCGGTGAGCAACAATGCCGGCGGTAATAAATGTCAGCGCAGCGGAAAATAAACCGGCGCCGATCCAAAACAGCGATAAGGTGTCAAAATTATACAGCGTTTTACCTGCTTCAATCACCGAGGTGCGATCGATAATCACGCCGGTAATACATTCACCCAGTCCGGCGCCGGCATAGCTGGCAATACCGATGGTGCCGAGCGCGGCGCCGGCCGCTTTCTTCGAAGAGATATCCACCGCGATTAAGCCGCCGAGAAAACAGGTCAGAGCGCCAATCGTCGCGCCGAAGATAATCATCGACAGCACGTCGGTGTAGTCGTTACGCGGAAACCACACCATCAAGGCGAAGCCGGCGGTATTTAACAGGCCGATTGCCCCCGCCATGATGCTGCGGTTACGCGGGAAGATACGATCGGATAGGATACCGGCGATAATGGTGCCGGCGATGCCGGCAATGGCGTTGACGCCGATAATGCCGGAGGCTTCCAGCGTGGTGTAGTGCTTGGCCTGCTGTAAAAAGAAAATGCCCCAGGAGTTGACCGCGTAACGGTCGATATACATAAAGGCCGAGGCCAGCGCCAGCGTCCACAGCGCCGGGTTGCGCAGCGACCACAGCTGGTTTTTCAGCACCGTTCCCTTATCTTCCGACAGGGCTTCCGGTTCGTTGCGGATCACGCCAATCGGCGGATAGCCGGCGCTTTGTGGCGAGTCGCACATAAACAGTAAAATTAACACCACGCCCACGACGCCGAGCATCGCCGTGGTGAAATAGCCAAAATGCCAGCCAAAGGCGGCGATCACCGCGGCGATGGCCATATAGGTCACCGCTTCGCCAATATTGTGCGCCGTGGACCAGATGGCGTAGAAGGTCCCGCGCTCTTTATTGCCGTACCAGCGCGCCAGCGATACGGCGCACGGGCCGACGCCCATGGACTGCGCCCAGCCGTTGATGCCCCAAAACAGCGTCAGCAGCAGCGCGTTGGTGGTCATGCCCATCATAACGTTCATCCCGGCGCTCAACAGCAGCCCCAGGCTCATAAAACGCACGACGTTGGCATGGTCGGCCAGGAACCCGTTCACCAGCTTGCCGATGGCGTAGCAGAAAAACAGGGCGGAACCGATCATACCCAATTCGCCGGGGGTGATGCCGATGTCGACCAGGGCGCTTTTCGCCACGGTGAACGACAGCCGGCAAACGTAAAACATCACGTAAGCCGCCGTCATCGCCAGAAAGGTGCGGCCGCGCAGGAGGCGGAATTTTTTCTCATTCAGCGGGCCATGGGAAGGCGTGGCCGGCGCCGCTTTAAAATAAGCGAAGATACCAGACATAATTTCACTCCATAAGGCGGATTAGCAAAATACACGCCGATTAAGCGCTCTGCGGTTATTCCGTTGGCAGAGAAATTTGTCCTTAACTATTTTAATCTGTAGGGCACATAATCTGAATAAATTGCCTTTCCATTTATTTTTTCGAGCAAGCGGTTATTTAACCTGTTGCTGAATTAATTCACGCAGCTGGGAATAAATCTCCGCGTTGGCCATTAACGCCACGTTGCCTTTCTGTAATCCCCGATCGGCCAGGAAATCATTGGTGACGCCGCCGGCTTCCTGCACCAGCAGCATGCCGGGCAGGCTGTCCCAGGCGTTCATATGTGGCTCGTAATAGCCGATTAAGCGGCCGGCGGCGACCTGAGCGGTCATCAGCGCACCGGAACCGCTGCGGATAAACATGCCGCCGGCGTGCAACAGGCGGCTGACAAACGGCACAAACTCTTCCGGCGTCACGCGGTGCGAGGTGCCGACCCCCATCACGCCATCGCGCAGTGAACGGCCCGGATGCACGCTGATGGGCGCATGATTGAGAAAGGCGCCGCCGCCGCGCCGGGCGTGGAACATTTCCTGATGGTTGGGATCGTAAACCACGCCGATAACCGGATCGCCGTCGAAGATCACGCCGATCGAGACGCACCAGGTATGTAATCCGTTGAGAAAACAGGCGGTGCCGTCGATCGGATCCACCACCCAGGTGTAGGGCGCGGTGCCGTGGCCGCCGCCGCTCTCTTCCCCGAGAAAATCGTCCTGAGGAAAGCGCTGGGCGATCAGACGACGCGTCAGCGTTTCCACTTCCCGATCGGCCTGGCTGACCACGTCCTGCAGGTCGCCGCCCTTGTGCTCAACGGCCAGCTGCTGGCGCCGCTGGTAAAAATCGTACGCCAGCCTGCCGGCCTGTTGCGCAACGTCGCAGGCAAAGCGGTAGCGCGCTGCGATATCCTGTTCAGATGTTGATGCCATTTTCCCTCCGCTGCATTTGCACACGTGTGCAATTTAAATGATAACACGGTGTTGTTACGAGATTGCTACAGGATAATGGCGAAAGTGAAAATTTTATTCCGTGATCGTTCGCGCATAAAACATAATTTTCGTTTTATGCCGATCCTCGCACGATAAGCTCGACGGGGACGCTTTTGCGCACCGCCGGCTGATTGAAGTGGCGGATGCGGCTGACCAACAGGTCTACTGCGGTACGCGCCAGCATTTCCGTATCCTGACGCAGGGTGGTCAGCTGATAGGCGGAAAAATCTGCCTGTGGGATATCGTCGAAACCGATAATCGGCAGCGTGCGTGCGGGGTGATGACGGCGTATAAAATCCATGGCGCCAATGGCCAGCATATCGGTGGCGCAAAACAGGGCGTCGAGCTGCGGCCGTTGCGTCAACAGCGTGGCTGCCGCCTCCCAGCCGGCCTGGTAACCCCCTTGCGGGCAGATCGCGCTGGTGACCGTCAACTGTTGCTCGCTGAGCCGGCGGGTGAACGCCTGTTGCCGCTGATGGCTGCTGAAGGAGGCGTCTTCGCCGATAAACCCCGGATGTTTTACCCCATGCTGCATCAAGCGCTGCGCGGCCTGCTGCGCGCCGTCGCTGTTATCGCTGCATACCTGATCGGCGCCGTCCAGCTCCGCCTGGCGGTTGATCAGCGTCACCGGGATTTTGCGCGCCAGGTATGCTTCCGCCAGCGACAGCGGCGGGGCGCCGGAGGTCAGGATCACGCCCGCGACGTGATAACTTAACAGCTCGCGCAGCTGCGGCTCCAGCTGCTGAGGGTCATCGGCATTGATCAGCAGCGGCATAAACCCCTGTAAGGTCAGGTGGTGCGTCAGCGGCGCCAGCAGTTTACTGCGGAAAGGGTTGTCAAAGCCGGCGGTGACCAGGCCGATGAAGTTACTGCTGCCGGTAATCATCGAACGGGCGATGATATTGACCTGATAACCCAGCTCGGCGGCGGCCGCTTCTACCCGCCGGCGCGTTTTTTCAGAGACGGAAGCGCCGGGGGTGAAGGTGCGTGAAACGGCGGAGCGTGAAACGCCCGCCAGGCGCGCAACGTCGCTGGCGGTAACCCAACTGTTTTTTGCATCACTCATGACTGCCGTTTCCCGCTGGTTGGCGCGGCGCTTTTGCCTCGCGCTGATTATTTCCCGATACAGAAGCTGGAGAAGATGCGCCCCAGCAGGTCGTCGGAGGTAAATTCGCCGGTGATTTCGCTCAGCGCCAGCTGCGCCTGCCGCAGTTCTTCCGCCAATAGCTCACCCGCGTAAGCGCTCACTAACTGTTCCTTGCCCTGCAGCAGGTGCTGCGCCGCCAGTTCCAGCGCCTGCAGATGGCGGCGGCGGGCCAGGAAGCCGCCTTCCATATTGCTGGTGAAGCCCATGCTCTGCTTCAGGTGGTCGCGCAGCACCTCGATACCGTCGCCGGTTCGCGCCGACAGGCGAATAAGTGAGTGACCATTCACTTCCGTTATGCCCTGCGATTCGCCGGTGATGTCTGCCTTGTTGCGCACCACGGTGATCGGCAGTTTGCCGGGCAGGCGCGCCATAAATTCCGGCCAGATCTCGGCGGGTTCGGTGGCGCCGGTGGTGGTGCCGTCCACCATAAACAGCACCCGATCCGCCTGTTCAATCTCGCTCCAGGCGCGTTCGATGCCGATACGTTCCACCTCATCGCTGGCCTCACGCAGGCCGGCGGTGTCGATGATGTGCAGCGGCATGCCGTCGATATGGATATGTTCGCGCAGCACGTCGCGGGTGGTGCCGGCGATATCTGTGACGATGGCCGCTTCACGACCGGCTAACGCATTGAGCAGGCTGGATTTTCCTGCGTTTGGCCGGCCGGCGATCACCACCTTCATGCCCTCGCGCAGCAGGCTGCCCTGACGCGCTTCGCCGCGTACTTCGTCAAGGTCGCCGATCACCGCGTTCAGCTGGGCTTCGATTTTGCCGTCAGAAAGGAAGTCGATTTCCTCATCCGGGAAGTCGATCGCAGCCTCCACATAGATTCGCAGGTGAGTAAGTGCTTCCACAAGCTGGTGGATACGGCTGGAAAAAGCACCCTGCAGCGAGTTCATCGCCGAGCGCGCCGCCTGCTCGGAGCTGGCGTCGATCAGGTCGGCAATCGCCTCCGCCTGCGCCAGATCGAGCTTATCGTTCAGGAAGGCGCGCTCGGAGAATTCGCCGGGCTGCGCAATACGCACGCCGGGCAGCGCCAGCACGCGCTTAAGCAGCAAATCAAGGATCACCGGGCCGCCGTGGCCCTGCAGCTCCAGCACGTCTTCGCCGGTAAATGAATTCGGCCCCGGGAACCACAGCGCAATGCCCTGATCGAGGGTAGCGCCGTCGGCGTCGCGGAACGGCAGATAGTCGGCGTAACGCGGCTTTGGCAGCTTGCCGAGCAGCGTCTGGGCGACCTCGGCAGCTTTCTGGCCGGAGATACGCAGAATGCCGACGCCGCCGCGTCCCGGCGGGGTGGCTTGGGCGACGATGGTATCGGTGGTATTCATAGCCTTTATCCTTCAACGGGCAGCTGCGCTGCTAAAAACCTGTTGTTCATCATATCAGATACAAAAAGGCGGTCTCGCGACCGCCTTTTGGGATGACTGCAAACGTTCGGCAACCGAACGCCTACAATACGCTTATGTCTTTTTCTTGTCGCGGCTGTGCAGGCCGCGTTTTTCCAGGCCGCGATAAATCAGCTGCTGCTGGATGATGGTCACCAGGTTACTGACGATGTAGTACAGCACCAGACCGGACGGGAACCACAGGAAGAACACGGTGAAGATCACCGGCATGAAGGTCATGATCTTCTGCTGCATCGGGTCGGTCACGGTGGTCGGCGACATCTTCTGGATGAAGAACATCGTCACGCCCATCAGGATTGGCAGGATGTAGTACGGGTCCTGCGCCGACAGGTCATGGATCCACAGCGCGAACGGCGCGTGACGCAGTTCTACCGAGCCCATCAGCATGTAGTACAACGCCAGGAAGATTGGCATCTGAATCAGCAGAGGCAGGCAGCCGCCCAGCGGGTTCACTTTCTCCGCCTTGTACAGCGCCATCATTTCCTGACTCATACGCTGCTTGTCTTCGCCGATACGTTCACGCATCGCCTGCAGTTTTGGCTGCAGCATGCGCATTTTCGCCATCGAGGTGTACTGCGCTTTGGTCAGCGGGTACATGATGCCGCGCACGATAAAGGTGATGACGATGATCGAGAAGCCCCAGTTGCCAATAAAGCTGTGCAGGAACTTCAGCAGCTTGAACAGCGGTTGGGAGATGAACCACAGCCAGCCGTAATCCACCGTCAGGTCGAGATGCGGCGCCAGTTCAGCCATTTGGTCCTGCAGTTCCGGGCCAACCCACAGCGTCGAGTTCAGCTGCTGTTGTGCGCCGGCCTGCACCACTACCGGCGTAGACTTGAAGCCGATGGCCGACTGGTCATTGCCCAGCTTGGCGGTATAGAAGGTGTTGGTACCCTGCGTAGCCGGCACCCAGGCGGTAGCGAAGTACTGCTGCAGCATGGCAACCCAGCCGCCCTGCGTGGAGACGCTCAGATTCTCGTCTTTATCAAACGCGTATTTTTCGTACTTGGTGTCGCTGGTGGAGTACGCCGCGCCGCGGAAGGTGTGCAGCGCAAAGTTGCTGCTGCCGGTGTCGCGGTGCTTAGGCAGTTCGGTGGTCTGCTTCAGCTGGCCGAACAGGGTCAGCTCCAGCGGGGTTGAGCCTTTGTTGTCGATGTTGTAATCGACGCCGACCGCATAGTGGTTGCGCTTCAGGACAAAGGTCTTGGTATAGACGGCGCCGTCTTTGCCGGTAAAGGTCAGCGGAATGCGCAGCTCGTCCTGACCGTCGGCCAGGGTATAGCTGTCCTGTGCGCTCTGATACAGAGGACGCTCGCCGTTGGCCGGGTTATCCGGGCCGTTTTTGCCGGTCAGGCCGCTTTGCGCCTGATAAACAAATGACGGTGTGGTTTCCAGCAGCTGGAATGGAGTCGATGAACCCAGGGTATCCGGGTAAGCCAACAGTTTAGCCTGCTCGATATCGCCACCGCGGGTGTTGATAGTCAGCGACAGCACGTCGGTATTAACGGTAATCAGTTTACCTTGGCCGCTGGCGGGTACGCCTGAGCTTGTGGCATCACCGGTTGCGGAATTCGTGGTCTGCGTCGTGGTCTGCGCGGCTGGTTGCGGAGCGTGGTCCGTCTGCCAGGCCTGCCAGATCATGAAAGACACGAACAGCAAAGCGATGAGAAGAAGATTGCGTTGCGAATCCATCGTTAGTGTTCTCTGTTATCGTCGGTTTTCGGCGGCACGGGATCATCGCCACCTGGGTTCAAAGGGTGGCATTTTAATACGCGTTTCACTGTCAACCAACTGCCTTTTATCATGCCGAACCTGCTTAATGCCTCAATTGCGTAATGAGAACATGTCGGCTGGAAGCGACAACGAGGCCCAAGCAGCGGACTGATGACGAGCTGATAGCCTCGCACCAGCCCGATCAGGATGCGGGAGCCTGGCGACAGTGGCGACGCCATAATTTTTCCAAAGCTTCCGTCAACGCGCGGTTATCCAGATCCGCTATCCCCTTTTTCGCCACCACGACAAAATCCATCGGCGGCAGCTCATGCTGACGTAAACGGAAGCTTTCGCGGGTTAGGCGTTTGATTCGGTTACGTTCATGGGCGCGTTTGACGTGTTTTTTGGCGACGGTAAGACCGATGCGGGGATGCCCCAGCTGGTTCAGGCGGCCGAGAATGGTGATTTGCGGCGTGCCGGCCCGTTGTGGCTGCTGGAAGACGAAAGTGAAATGAGTGGGAGTTAACAAACGTAACTCCCTGGGAAAAGCGAGCTTAACCACTCAGAGGGTTAGCTTTTATTACTTAGAAACAGACAGACGAGCACGGCCTTTCGCACGACGGCGGGCCAGAACTTGACGACCATTTTTAGTGGCCATACGAGCACGGAAACCGTGGCTACGGTTGCGCTTCAATACGGACGGTTGGAAAGTGCGTTTCATGGCGATTTCTACCTAAACTTAAATTGATTACTGATCAGTAAACGCGTTTGGCTACTCGGCGTGAAGACGACCGACGCCTCAATCGCAATACATAAAGAGGCGGGATTGTAATAATTGTACAGTCCTGAGTCAATTCACATTGCGTTAGCCTACCTGGTTGCTTGCCAATACGGCATAAAATCCGGCTTGGCCCGTGGTCAACGCAGAATCCCGTCTGGCGAATAACGCACCATGAAGGAACCAGGCATCACACGTAGGGCGAAGATTATACGGACTCAGGGTTAAATCGCAAGGATCCGCGCGCGATCCCGGTGATAAAGCGCAAGATCCGCAGGTGGATAACCGGGTATAACCTGTTACCGATGTAAAAAACGCACCCTGACAGACAATATAATGCGGTGAATGACCGGATTTTGTGGAAAAGATCGCCGCGCGCCGGGGTCTGTGGATAAAATGGATCTAATCTGTGAGGAAGGGGAGGATCTCTGGCTCCATTTGCGCTATGATCCGTTGTTCCGATCGCGATCTCCCATGCCGGGATCGTGGCCGGGCGACCCTGAAATTCGCCGCGCAGCCTCCGGGTGCGACGGTCATGTGGAAGGGATAAACCGTGAAAGGCGGTTCGCATGCCCCCAGGCGGTCAGCCGATACCGGGCCTGTGTCAAAAACCATGAGTTATAAAAAAGTAGCCCGATTCTTTTCTTTATTATTGATCTTGTTCGAGTGGAGTCCGCC